>NZ_CM198050.1:0-5345722 GCF_040065055.2 Klebsiella sp. CN_Kp075
GTGTCACTTTCGCTTTGGCAGCAGTGTCTTGCCCGATTGCAGGATGAGTTACCAGCCACAGAATTCAGCATGTGGATCCGCCCATTGCAGGCGGAACTGAGCGATAACACGCTGGCACTGTATGCGCCAAACCGTTTTGTGCTCGATTGGGTAAGGGACAAATACCTTAATAATATCAATGGGCTCCTCAATGACTTTTGTGGTGCGGACGCCCCACAGCTGCGCTTTGAAGTGGGCGCGAAGCCTGCGGCGCCGTCCCACCAGGGTACGGCCAACGTCGCCACGGCGATCCCGGCCGCTCAGGTGCAAACCGCGCGCGTCGCGCCGGCTGTCGCCCGTCAGGGCTGGGATAACGTTCCGGCTCCGGCAGAGCCCACCTACCGTTCCAACGTCAACGTCAAGCATACGTTTGATAACTTCGTCGAAGGTAAATCTAACCAGCTGGCACGCGCGGCGGCGCGTCAGGTGGCCGATAACCCTGGCGGCGCGTATAACCCGCTGTTCCTATATGGCGGCACCGGTCTGGGTAAAACCCACCTGTTGCACGCCGTCGGCAACGGCATTGTGGCGCGTAAGCCAAATGCTAAAGTGGTCTATATGCACTCCGAGCGTTTCGTGCAGGACATGGTAAAAGCCCTGCAGAACAACGCCATCGAAGAATTTAAACGCTATTACCGCTCCGTTGACGCCCTGCTGATCGATGATATTCAGTTCTTCGCCAATAAAGAGCGTTCGCAGGAAGAGTTCTTCCACACCTTTAATGCCCTGCTGGAAGGTAATCAGCAGATCATCCTCACTTCGGATCGTTATCCAAAAGAGATCAACGGCGTTGAGGATCGTCTGAAATCGCGCTTTGGCTGGGGCCTGACGGTGGCGATCGAGCCGCCTGAGCTGGAAACCCGCGTTGCGATCCTGATGAAAAAAGCCGATGAGAACGACATCCGCCTGCCGGGCGAAGTCGCATTCTTTATCGCCAAGCGTCTGCGTTCGAATGTGCGTGAGCTGGAAGGGGCGCTGAACCGCGTCATTGCTAACGCCAACTTTACCGGCCGGGCTATCACCATTGATTTCGTGCGCGAAGCGCTGCGCGATTTACTGGCGCTGCAGGAAAAATTAGTCACCATCGACAATATTCAAAAGACGGTGGCGGAGTATTACAAGATTAAGGTAGCGGACCTGCTGTCCAAACGCCGCTCCCGTTCGGTGGCGCGCCCACGCCAGATGGCGATGGCGCTGGCCAAAGAGCTGACCAACCACAGCCTGCCGGAAATCGGCGATGCGTTTGGCGGCCGCGACCATACCACCGTGCTGCACGCCTGCCGTAAGATTGAGCAGTTGCGTGAAGAAAGCCACGACATTAAAGAAGATTTTTCCAATTTAATCAGAACATTATCCTCGTGACGCTATGAAATTTACCGTAGAACGTGAACATTTATTAAAACCGCTGCAACAGGTGAGCGGTCCGTTAGGTGGTCGTCCGACGCTGCCGATTCTCGGTAACCTGCTGCTTCAGGTCGCGGACGGCACGCTGTCGCTAACCGGTACCGATCTGGAAATGGAAATGGTCGCGCGCGTGTCGCTGATTCAGCCGCACGAAGCGGGCGCCACCACCGTTCCGGCGCGTAAATTCTTTGATATCTGCCGCGGCCTGCCAGAAGGCGCGGAGATCGCCGTGCAGCTTGAAGGCGACCGTATGCTGGTGCGCTCCGGCCGCAGCCGCTTCTCGCTGTCGACCCTGCCTGCCGCCGATTTCCCGAATCTCGACGACTGGCAGAGCGAAGTGGAATTTACCCTGCCGCAGGCGACGATGAAGCGCCTGATTGAAGCCACCCAGTTTTCGATGGCGCACCAGGACGTTCGTTACTACTTAAACGGCATGCTGTTTGAAACCGAAGGTAGCGAACTGCGCACCGTCGCCACCGACGGCCACCGTCTGGCGGTTTGTTCAATGCCTTTGGAAGAGTCGCTGCCGAACCATTCGGTGATCGTCCCGCGTAAAGGGGTGATTGAGCTGATGCGTATGCTCGACGGCGGCGATACGCCGCTGCGCGTGCAGATCGGCAGCAACAATATCCGCGCTCACGTCGGCGATTTTATCTTCACCTCGAAGCTGGTTGACGGCCGTTTCCCGGACTATCGCCGCGTATTGCCGAAAAACCCGGATAAACACCTTGATGCCGGCTGCGACATTCTCAAGCAGGCTTTCGCCCGCGCGGCAATCCTCTCGAACGAGAAATTCCGCGGCGTGCGGCTGTACGTCAGCGAGAACCAGCTGAAAATCACCGCTAACAACCCGGAACAGGAAGAGGCGGAAGAGATCCTTGACGTGACCTACGCCGGAACGGAGATGGAGATTGGCTTCAACGTTAGCTATGTGCTGGATGTGCTCAATGCGCTGAAATGCGAGAATGTGCGCATTCTGCTGACGGATTCCGTATCGAGCGTGCAGATTGAGGATGCGGCTTCACAATCCGCCGCCTATGTTGTTATGCCTATGAGATTGTAGAATCTGCAAAGGGGCTGGTTTACTTGCCATTTCGCCTTCCGGCAGTGCTCGACAAAACGCTATGCGTTTTGGACGTCTGTAAGACGGTCCGAAGGACGAGCGGAGCGAGCAAATGCTCACGTACTTCGTGTACGCTCCGCTTTCTGCGCGCTGGCGGTAGACGAACTGGCTGCGACACCCACGCCCCTTGAATGATGACGAGTTGATATGTCGCTATCCCGACTCCTGATCAAAGATTTCCGCAATATTGAAAATGCGGATCTCGCTTTATCCCCCAGCTTTAACTTCCTGGTTGGCGCAAACGGCAGCGGCAAAACCAGCGTGCTGGAAGCTATCTATACGCTCGGCCACGGTCGGGCGTTTCGTAGTTTGCAAATTGGCCGGGTGATTCGCCACGAGCAGGATTCGTTTGTCCTGCACGGGCGTTTACAGGGCGAAGAGCGCGAAACCGCCATTGGCCTGACCAAAGACAAACAGGGCGACAGCAAGGTGCGTATCGACGGCACCGATGGCCACAAGGTGGCGGAACTGGCGCACCTGATGCCGATGCAGCTGATCACGCCGGAGGGGTTTACTTTACTCAACGGCGGCCCCAAATACAGAAGAGCGTTCATTGATTGGGGATGCTTTCATAACGAAGCCGGATTCTTCACTGCCTGGAGCAACCTGAAGCGCCTGCTGAAACAGCGCAACGCCGCGCTGCGCCAGGTGAGCCGCTATGCGCAACTGCGGCCGTGGGACCTGGAATTAATCCCGCTGGCGGAACAAATCAGCCGCTGGCGTGCCGAATACAGCGCCGCTATTGTCGAAGACATGGCGGATACCTGTCAGCAATTTTTACCGGAATTCACCCTCACCTTCTCTTTCCAGCGCGGCTGGGAAAAAGAAACGGACTACGCCGAGGTGCTGGAGCGGAATTTCGAACGCGACAGAATGTTAACCTACACCGCCCACGGTCCGCATAAAGCGGATTTTCGCATTCGCGCCGATGGGGCGCCGGTGGAAGACACATTGTCGCGCGGGCAGCTTAAGCTGCTGATGTGCGCCCTACGACTGGCGCAGGGCGAGTTCCTGACCCGCGAAAGCGGGCGGCGCTGCCTGTACCTGATAGATGATTTTGCCTCGGAGCTTGACGATGCCCGGCGCGGGCTGCTTGCCAGCCGCTTAAAAGCCACGCAATCGCAGGTTTTCGTCAGCGCAATCAGCGCTGAACACGTAATGGACATGTCGGACAAAAATTCGAAGATGTTCACCGTGGAAAAGGGTAAAATAACGGATTAACCCAAGATTAAATGAGCGAGAAACGTTGATGTCGAATTCTTATGACTCCTCCAGTATCAAAGTCCTGAAAGGGCTGGATGCGGTGCGTAAGCGCCCGGGTATGTATATCGGCGACACGGATGACGGCACCGGTCTGCACCACATGGTATTCGAGGTTGTGGATAACGCTATCGACGAAGCGCTCGCAGGTTACTGTAAAGACATCGTTGTTACTATCCACAGCGATAACTCCGTCTCCGTACAGGATGACGGTCGCGGCATCCCAACCGGCATTCACCCGGAAGAGGGCGTCTCCGCGGCGGAAGTTATCATGACCGTCCTGCACGCCGGCGGTAAATTCGATGATAACTCCTATAAAGTGTCCGGCGGTCTGCACGGCGTAGGCGTCTCGGTGGTTAACGCCCTGTCGCAGAAGCTGGAGCTGGTTATCCAACGCGATAACAAAGTCCACAAACAAATTTATGAGCACGGCGTGCCGCAGGCGCCGCTGGCGGTAACCGGCGAAACCGAAAGCACCGGTACCATGGTGCGTTTCTGGCCAAGCCTGGAAACCTTCACCAACGTCACTGAATTCGAATACGAAATCCTGGCGAAACGTCTGCGCGAGCTGTCGTTCCTGAACTCCGGGGTCTCTATCCGCCTGCGCGATAAGCGCGACGGCAAAGAAGACCATTTCCACTACGAAGGCGGCATCAAGGCGTTTGTTGAATATCTCAACAAGAACAAAACGCCGATCCACCCGAATATCTTCTATTTCTCCACCGAAAAAGACGGTATTGGCGTTGAAGTGGCGCTGCAGTGGAACGACGGTTTCCAGGAAAACATCTACTGCTTTACCAACAACATTCCGCAGCGCGACGGCGGTACTCACCTGGCGGGCTTCCGCGCGGCGATGACCCGTACCCTGAACGCCTACATGGATAAAGAAGGCTACAGCAAAAAAGCGAAAGTCAGCGCCACCGGCGACGATGCGCGTGAAGGCCTGATTGCCGTGGTTTCCGTGAAGGTGCCGGATCCGAAGTTCTCCTCTCAGACCAAAGACAAGCTGGTCTCCTCCGAGGTGAAATCGGCGGTTGAACAGCAGATGAACGAACTGCTGAGCGAATACCTGCTGGAAAACCCGTCCGATGCGAAAATCGTGGTCGGCAAAATTATCGACGCCGCGCGCGCCCGTGAAGCCGCGCGTCGCGCCCGTGAAATGACCCGTCGTAAAGGCGCGCTTGACCTGGCAGGCCTGCCGGGCAAACTGGCGGATTGCCAGGAACGCGACCCGGCGCTGTCTGAACTGTACCTCGTGGAAGGGGACTCCGCGGGCGGCTCTGCGAAACAGGGCCGTAACCGTAAGAACCAGGCTATCCTGCCGCTGAAGGGTAAAATCCTTAACGTCGAGAAAGCCCGCTTCGATAAAATGCTCTCTTCTCAGGAAGTGGCCACGCTGATTACCGCGCTGGGCTGCGGCATCGGCCGCGATGAGTACAACCCGGATAAGCTGCGTTATCACAGCATCATCATCATGACCGATGCGGACGTCGACGGCTCGCACATTCGTACCCTGCTGTTGACCTTCTTCTATCGTCAGATGCCGGAAATCGTGGAGCGCGGTCACGTTTACATTGCTCAGCCGCCGCTGTACAAAGTGAAGAAAGGCAAGCAGGAACAGTACATTAAAGACGACGAAGCGATGGATCAGTACCAGATCTCCATCGCGCTCGACGGCGCGACCCTGCACACCAACGCCAGCGCACCGGCCTTAGCCGGCGAGTCTCTGGAAAAACTGGTGGCCGAGTACAACGCGACGCAGAAAATGATTGGCCGCATGGAGCGCCGTTTCCCGAAAGCGATGCTCAAAGAGCTTATCTATCAGCCGACGCTGGCCGAAGCCGATCTGAGCAACGAGCAGACCGTCACCCGCTGGATTAACCAGCTGATCAGCGAGCTGAACGAAAAAGAGCAGCACGGCAGCCAGTGGAAGTTTGATATTCGTGAAAACAGCGAACTGCAGCAGTTCGAGCCGATCGTGCGCGTGCGTACCCACGGCGTCGATACCGACTACCCGTTGGATAACGAGTTCATCACCGGCGCGGAATACCGCCGCATCTGCACCCTCGGCGAGAAGCTGCGCGGGCTTATCGAAGACGACGCGTTTATCGAACGCGGCGAGCGCCGCCAGCCGGTAGCCAGCTTCGAACAGGCGCTCGACTGGCTGGTTAAAGAGTCGCGTCGCGGCCTCTCTATCCAGCGTTATAAAGGTCTGGGCGAGATGAACCCGGATCAGCTGTGGGAAACCACCATGGATCCAGACAGCCGCCGCATGCTTCGCGTCACCGTGAAGGATGCGATTGCCGCCGACCAGCTGTTCACCACCCTGATGGGCGATGCCGTTGAACCGCGTCGCGCCTTTATCGAAGAGAACGCCCTGAAAGCGGCGAACATCGATATCTAAGCCTGTATTTCCCCGGTGACATGATGTCTACCGGGGCTACGGTTTTGCTAAACCCGGTACGCGTTGCGCTGCCGGGTTTTTCTTTTGCGGCAAAAGGGGAATCCGCCTGCGCAATCCATCCTCGTTTTCTCCCGCTGCGAGAGCTGTTTTTTGAGCGGAATCGCGTTAGCATGAGTGAAGACTCATCTTACCCGGGGATCCCATGGCTATTAAACTGATTGCAATTGATATGGACGGCACGCTGTTGCTGCCGGACCATACCATTTCTCCGGCGGTGAAAACCGCCATCGCGGCAGCACGCGCCCGCGGCGTTAACGTGGTGCTGACGACCGGCCGCCCGTACGCTGGTGTCCATAGCTACCTGAAAGAGCTGCACATGGAACAGCCGGGCGACTACTGCATCACCTATAACGGCGCGCTGGTTCAGAAAGCCAGCGACGGCAGCACCGTGGCGCAAACGGCGTTAAGCTACGATGATTATCGCTTCCTTGAGCAACTCTCTCGCGAAGTTGGCTCGCACTTCCACGCGCTCGATCGTAATACGCTCTATACCGCGAACCGCGATATCAGCTACTACACGGTGCATGAATCCTACGTGGCGACCATTCCGCTGGTATTCTGCGAAGCAGAAAAGATGGACCGTAATATTCAGCTGCTGAAAGTGATGATGATCGATGAGCCTGCCGTTCTCGATCGGGCTATCGCCCGTATTCCGGCGGAAGTGAAAGAGAAGTATACCGTGCTGAAAAGTGCGCCGTACTTCCTCGAAATCCTCGATAAACGCGTCAATAAAGGCACCGGCGTGAAGTCGCTGGCCGATACGCTGGGCATCAAGCCGGAAGAAATTATGGCGATTGGCGATCAGGAAAATGATATCGCGATGATTGAATTCGCCGGCGTCGGCGTGGCGATGGATAACGCTATCCCGACCGTTAAAGAAGCGGCGAATTTCGTCACCAAATCGAACCTTGAAGATGGCGTTGCCTTCGCCATTGAAAAATACGTTTTAGCCTAAGCGCATTTCGGGCCCGGAATTCTCCGGGCCTCAGACTGCTGACAAAGAAGGAAAAAGCGTGGTTTTTCCTTCTTTGTGGTTATCAACCGAAAATCAATAAATTGATTTTCCATGTTTTTTGTCTGGTGCAATCTGTAAGTGCAACGGTTGCATGAGGTTTGTCATCAATCTCAGGCCCGGAATTCTCCGGGCCTGTCTTCTCTTTTTTCATGAATAGATGTTAATCCGCATTTAAATCCCTTAATCAGTATCCGGGATTCTATAAGCTACCCGCCCCCTTTTAACAATACGTTAATAACTAACATCATATTTCCTATGAATAAAAATCACTTTTTGATGTTGGTTGCGCTGCCTTTCTCCTCTCTTCAGGTCTGCGCGGCCGCAGAACCAACAACCCAACTTGAACCCGTATACGCCTGGCACGATAGCGAACCGGCGGATCTGCCCGCGCCTGACAATAGTCAGGCCGCGGCGCCGGAATCGACATCGGTATTGCCCTTTTTAGGTGATGAAGCCAGAAAACACGGCTACGTCCTGCCGCTGCCGTTTGGCGTCGGCGTTAACTATATGGATATGCGGCAAAATATTAATGTCGATAGCATTAATTTTACCGGCTTATCGTTAGGTAATTTTTCACTGGATAACGCCTTCCAGATTGGCGTCGGTAATACGCGGGAAAGCAGTAAAACCGAGACCCTTAAGCTGGATGCCTGGCTGCTGCCGTTTATGAACGTCTATGGCCTGGTTGGACATACTAAAGGCCATTCTATCTCGCAAATCGCCGTCGGTCTGAAAGGGCCGAATGGTAAAGTAGTACCTATGCCAGGTATGCAGGATCTTGATTTTCGTCTTGATTTTAAAGGCACTACCTACGGCGTCGGTACCACGCTGGTGGGCGGCGTCGGCAACTGGTTCACGGTATTAGATGCCAACTATACGCAGACGCGTTTTGATATTCTCGACGGCAGCATTGATGCTTTTACCTTTTCGCCGCGTTTGGGCTATCGTTTCAATACGCCGTCGGTAGATGCGCTGCATCTGCCGAACGGGAAGCTGAATGTCTGGGTAGGCAGTATGTATCAGGATGTGCAGCAGGAATTTAAGGGCAGCCTGAACGATCTGTCGATGCCGTCGACGATGCTGCAAAACATGGTCAATCTTGCCAACAAGAACGGCAACGGTCGCTTTGATGTGAAACAGCATCTGCAGTCGCCGTGGAACGTGCTGGTGGGCGCGCAGTATGAGATGACCCGGAACTTTAATATCACTACGGAGTTTGGTTTTGCCGAACGTAACAGCTTCTTTATCGCCGGCGAGTATCGCTTTTGAGCCGACCGTTTAACCCTATCCTGCTGTTGCTAACATGCCTTGTTATTGGGCAGGCGCAGGCGCAGGCGCTCAGCCGCGAAAAAATCGACGGCTGGTTGCAGAGCCTTGGCGCCAGCGACAAGTTTGACGCCAGCAAAGGCATCGACTGGGGCGTCATGCCGGGGCCATTTTATACGCCGGAGCTGGGGCTTGGGCTGGGTACGGCGGTCGTTGGCATGTATCGCCCGGACCCAAGTGACACCATCAGCCAGAACTCCACGCTGACGCTTAGCGGCTACGTTAGCTCCACCGGCGCATTTGGCCTCAGCGTTAAAAACTATGCTTTTTTCGACAACGATTTGTGGCGGGTATTTGTTGAAGGCTCGATGGCCAACACGCCGACATACTACTGGGGACAAGGTTTTCACGCCGGCGACAAAGACAATGAGAAAGAAAAATATACCGCCCAGGTGCTGACCCTGCGCCCGATGGTCTACCGGCAGCTCATCGATAATGTTTATCTGGGAGCGGGGTGGTCGCTGGCGGCGCAAAATGCCGATGAGATGGACCATGACGATCTGCCGAAAATAGAAAACACCCCACAGGGGCCGTCGGTATTCAGCTCCGGCGCCAGTATTGATATCAACTGGGACGATCGCGATTTTGTCCCCAACCCACGCAAGGGCCAGTATGCCGATTTTCGCTATACCCACTATGCGCCGGGACTCGGCAGCGACACGCGATTTGATGAGTTTCGCCTGCACTACAGCCGCTATCAGGCCCTGAGCGATAAAAGCGTGCTGGCCTGGGAAGCGGATGGCACCTTCACCCAGGGCGATGTGCCGTGGAGCATGATGCCGCTACTCGGCAGCGATGAACGTATGCGCGGCTATTACCAGGGGCGCTACCGCGATAAAAACGTGGTCAGCTCTCAGCTTGAATACCGTCGTCAGTTGACGTGGCGACACGGCGTTGTTGCCTGGGTCGGCGCGGGCACCATGGGGCCATCCATTGATTCACTGAATGATGGACGCTGGCTACCTTCGGCGGGCGTCGGCTACCGCTTTGAATTCAAACCTCGCGTTAATATTCGCCTCGACTACGGTATCGGTAAGGGCAGCAGCGGCTTTTACTTCCAGGTCGGCGAAGCGTTCTAACTCTTATTTACCCTCCTTTCCTGCTTTGACGGCGCCATCTGTCGTGGTCACAGGCATTTTTATTTTTATGGGTTGTTCTTTTTGTGATCTAAATTGTAGTACAACACAATCATGTTGTACTACATTGAACTCATGACGACGACGCCTGACATCACGCTAGTAGTACAAAAGTGAGGCGAAATTCGACAGCGACGGTAAAGTAGAGCAGTACACATAGAGCATAAGGACTCTCCATGACTCTCAATAAAACCGATCGCATCGTGATCACGCTGGGCAAACAGATTGTCAGCGGTAAGTACGTACCGGGTTCGGCGCTACCGGCCGAAGCGGAACTGTGTGAAGAGTTTGAAACTTCGCGCAACATCATCCGCGAAGTGTTTCGCTCGCTAATGGCGAAGCGGCTGATCGAAATGAAGCGTTATCGCGGCGCGTTTGTCGCTCCCAGAAACCAGTGGAACTACCTCGATACTGAGGTTCTGCAGTGGGTACTGGAAAATGATTATGACCCGCGTCTTATCAGCGCGATGAGTGAAGTGCGTAATCTGGTAGAGCCCGCCATTGCACGCTGGGCGGCGGAACGCGCCACCTCAAGCGATCTAGCGGAAATCGAGTCGGCGCTCAATGACATGATCGCCAACAACCAAAACCGGGATGCCTTTAACGAGGCCGATATTCGTTACCACGAAGCGGTGCTGCAGTCAGTACATAACCCGGTTTTGCAGCAGCTTAGCGTGGCGATCAGTTCGCTGCAGCGGGCGGTATTTGAACGGACCTGGATGGGCGATGAAGGCAACATGCCAAAAACCCTCCAGGAACATAAAGCGCTATTTGACGCCATTCGGCATCAGGATAGCGACGCGGCGGAGCAGGCGGCGTTGACGATGATCGCCAGCTCGACACGAAGGCTCAAGGAAATCACATGACGGCTCGCTACATCGCAATAGATTGGGGATCGACGAATTTACGCGCCTGGCTTTATCAGGGCGAAGAATGCCTGGAAAGCAGGCAATCTGAAGCAGGCGTAACGCGCCTGAACGGTCGCTCTCCCGCTGCGGTGTTAGCGGAAATTACCCAACACTGGCGCGATGGCGCCACACCGGTGGTGATGGCAGGTATGGTTGGCAGCAACGTGGGCTGGAAAATCGCCCCCTATTTGCCGCTTCCTGCCGCTTTCTCGGACATTGGCCAGCAGTTAACTGCCGTTGGCGACAATATCTGGATAATTCCCGGTCTTTGCGTTTCCCGTGACGATAACCATAACGTCATGCGTGGAGAAGAAACGCAACTGCTGGGCGCACGCGCCTTAGCGCCTTCATCTGTCTACGTGATGCCGGGAACCCACTGCAAGTGGGTACTGGCCGATCGCCTGCAAATTCACGATTTTCGTACCGTTTTGACCGGTGAGTTGCATCATCTGTTGCTTCAGCACTCGCTGGTGGGCGCCGGCTTACCGCCGCAGGAGACGGCCACCGACGCATTCGCGGCCGGTCTGCAGCGCGGTATCAACAACCCCGCCGTCCTGCCGCAGCTGTTTGAAGTTCGCGCTTCGCATGTGCTGGGCGCGCTGCCTCGCGAGCAGGTTAGCGAATTTCTTTCCGGCCTGCTGATTGGCGCTGAAGTTGCCACCCTCAGCGACACGTTCGCCGGGCAGCAGGCTATTAGCCTTGTCGCCGGGTCATCGTTAACGTCCCGCTATCAGCAGGCATTTGCCGCCATTGGCCGCGAAGTCACCGCGGTTGCGGGCGATACGGCATTTCAGACAGGAATAAGGAGCATCGCTTATGCAGTGGCAAACTAACCTTCCGCTTATCGCTATCCTGCGCGGTATTACGCCAGACGAGGCGCTGGCTCACGTTGGCGCCGTTATCGACGCCGGTTTCGACGCGGTCGAAATCCCGCTGAACTCGCCGCAGTGGGAGAAGAGTATTCCGCAGGTCGTCGACGCTTACGGCGAGCAGGCGCTTATCGGTGCGGGCACCGTGCTGCAACCGGAACAGGTCGACAGGCTGGCGGCCATGGGCTGTCGGCTGATTGTTACGCCAAACATTCAACCGGAAGTGATCCGGCGTGCGGTGGGTTACGGCATGACCGTGTGCCCAGGCTGCGCCACCGCCAGCGAAGCCTTCAGCGCCTTGGATGCTGGCGCGCAGGCGCTGAAAATTTTCCCGTCATCGGCTTTTGGCCCGGATTACATCAAAGCGTTGAAAGCCGTGCTACCGCCGGAGGTTCCGGTCTTTGCCGTCGGCGGCGTGACGCCGGAAAACCTGGCGCAGTGGATTAATGCCGGCTGTGTGGGGGCAGGGCTGGGTAGCGATCTCTATCGCGCCGGCCAGCCGGTTGAACGTACCGCGCAGCAGGCAGCCGCATTCGTAAAAGCGTATCGAGAGGCAGTGAAATGAAAATAACCAACATCACCACGTACCGTTTACCCCCACGCTGGATGTTCCTGAAAATTGAAACCGATGAAGGCATCGTCGGCTGGGGCGAACCGGTGATTGAAGGGCGCGCCCGCACGGTAGAGGCGGCCGTTCATGAATTTGGCGACTATCTGATTGGCCAGGATCCGGCGCGGATTAATGACCTGTGGCAGGTGATGTACCGCGGCGGCTTTTACCGCGGCGGCCCGATTATGATGAGCGCCATCGCCGGTATTGACCAGGCATTATGGGATATTAAAGGTAAGGTCCTGAATGCCCCGGTCTGGCAACTGATGGGCGGGCTGGTGCGCGACAAAATTAAAGCCTACAGCTGGGTGGGCGGCGACCGCCCCGCCGAAGTGATTGACGGGATTAAGAAACTGCGCGGCATTGGTTTCGACACCTTTAAATTAAACGGCTGCGAAGAGATGGGGCTCATCGATAATTCCCGCGCGGTTGATGCGGCGGTGAATACCGTGGCGCAAATCCGCGAAGCGTTTGGCAATGAAATTGAGTTTGGTCTCGATTTTCATGGCCGCGTTAGCGCGCCGATGGCTAAGGTATTAATTAAAGAGCTGGAGCCATATCGCCCGTTATTTATTGAGGAGCCGGTATTAGCCGAGCAGGCGGAATATTATCCACGGCTGGCGGCGCAAACGCATATTCCAATTGCCGCCGGCGAACGTATGTTCTCGCGCTTTGAATTTAAACGAGTACTGGAAGCGGGCGGGGTGGCTATTTTACAGCCCGATTTGTCGCACGCAGGCGGTATTACCGAATGCTATAAAATTGCCGGAATGGCGGAAGCCTATGACGTTGGGCTGGCGCCGCACTGCCCGCTGGGGCCGATCGCGCTGGCCGCTTGTCTGCACGTCGATTTCGTTTCACATAACGCGGTCTTCCAGGAGCAGAGCATGGGGATCCACTACAACAAAGGTGCAGAACTGCTTGATTTTGTGAAAAATAAAGAAGATTTCAATATGGAAGGCGGCTTCTTTAAACCTCTGATGAAGCCGGGGCTGGGCGTAGAAATTGATGAGGCCCGCGTGATTGAGTTGAGTAAAAATGCGCCGGACTGGCGAAATCCGTTGTGGCGGTATGAGGATGGCTCTGTCGCCGAATGGTAAATGCTCTTCATATTTCACGCCACAGGTGCGTTGGCTGCGATTGCGCACCCCAGTCACTTACTAATGTAAGCTCCTGGGGATTTGCAATCTTGCCGCCTTCCTGCGACGTGAACTATTTAGAGCATTCGTAAGTAAAAAATAAAAAACAAAAACACCCTCTGTAAATTACCGGGCATGGTGAGCGGCTTCGCTATGCCCAAAATCTGGAGACAGATTGCGATGGATATTTCAGTTACCGCTGTAAAAACCGGGCGTCGCCGTTATCTGACGCTCATCATGATCTTTATTACCGTGGTTATTTGTTATGTTGACCGCGCCAACCTCGCCGTCGCCTCGGCGCATATTCAGGAGGAGTTTGGTATTAGCAAAGCGGAAATGGGCTACGTATTTTCCGCCTTTGCCTGGCTGTATACCCTCTGTCAGATCCCTGGCGGTTGGTTCCTTGACCGCGTGGGATCCAGACTCACCTACTTTATCGCTATATTTGGCTGGTCGGTGGCGACGTTGCTACAAGGTTTCGCCACCGGCTTAATGTCGCTGATTGGTTTACGCGCCATTACCGGCATCTTCGAAGCGCCAGCCTTCCCGACCAATAACCGCATGGTGACTAGTTGGTTCCCGGAGCACGAACGCGCCTCCGCCGTCGGGTTTTATACCTCGGGGCAATTTGTGGGCCTGGCCTTCCTCACGCCGCTACTGATCTGGATCCAGGAGCTATTAAGCTGGCATTGGGTATTTATCGTTACCGGCGGTATCGGCATTATCTGGTCGTTAATCTGGTTTAAGGTTTATCAACCGCCGCGTCTGACTAAAAGCATCAGCAAAGCCGAACTCGACTATATCCGCGACGGCGGCGGCCTGGTGGATGGCGATGCGCCGCTGAAGAAAGAGGCGCGGCAACCGTTATCGAAAGCGGACTGGAAGCTGGTCTTTCACCGTAAGCTGGTTGGCGTTTACCTTGGGCAGTTTGCGGTTACCTCGACGCTGTGGTTCTTCCTGACCTGGTTCCCGAACTACTTAACCCAGGAAAAAGGCATTACCGCGCTGAAGGCCGGCTTTATGACCACGGTGCCCTTCCTCGCCGCGTTTTTTGGCGTCCTGCTCTCCGGCTGGTTGGCGGATAAGCTGGTGAAAAAAGGCTACTCGCTGGGCGTGGCGCGCAAAACGCCGATTATCTGCGGGCTGCTGATCTCCACCTGCATCATGGGGGCGAACTATACCAACGACCCCGTTTGGATCATGGCGTTGATGGCGCTGGCATTCTTCGGCAACGGTTTTGCATCTATCACCTGGTCGCTGGTCTCCTCCCTTGCGCCGATGCGCCTGATCGGCCTGACCGGTGGGGTCTTTAACTTTGTTGGCGGGCTGGGCGGCATCACCGTCCCGCTGGTGATTGGCTATCTGGCGCAGGATTACGGCTTTGGCCCGGCGCTGGTTTATATCTCCGTGGTGGCGCTGATAGGCGCGCTGTCTTATATCCTGCTGGTCGGCGATGTGAAACGTGTAGGCTAAATTTTGGCGATACGCTACCCTGATGCGTAAGTCTCGCATCAGGGTATCGTCATGAAACAAGTCACTTTTGCTTCCCGTCACCATCAGCTTACCAATATCAATACCTGGACCCCGGACAGCCAGTGGCTGGTTTTCGACGTGCGCCCGTCGGGGGCCTCTTTCACCGGCGAGACCATTGAACGGGTGAATATCCATAGCGGCGCCGTTGAAACGCTGTATCGCGCCGCTGACGGCGCCTGCGTTGGCGTGGTCACCGTGCACCCGACGCAAGATAAATACGTTTTTATTCACGGCCCGGAACATCCGGACGCCAACTGGCATTACGATTTTCATCACCGCCGCGGGGTGGTTAACTGGCAGGGTGAAACCCGCAATCTGGATGCGCTGGATATTACTGCGCCTTATACCCCCGGCGCGCTGCGCGGCGGCAGCCATGTTCATGTCTTCAGCCCTGACGGCCAGTTCGTTAGCTTCACGTATAACGACCACGTACTGCATGAGTACGATCCGGCGCTGGATCTGCGCAACGTTGGCGTAGCCGCGCCCTATGGCCCGGTGAGCCCGCAGGGCGCCCATCCCCGCGAATATGCCGGCAGCCACTGGTGCGTGCTGGTAAGCCGTACCACGGCGAACCCAGGACCCGGCAGCGATGAGATCAATCGCGCTTATGAAGAGGGATGGGTCGGCAATCATGCATTAGCGTTTATCGGCGATACGCTGGCGGAAAACGGCGACAAAGTGCCTGAACTGTTTATTGTGACGCTGCCCCGGGATGAGGCAGGGTGGAAGCGGCAGGGCGATGCGCCGCTGACCGGAAGTGCAACGACGATGCCCGCGCCGCCGGCAGGCGTCAGCCAGCGTCGTTTGACCTTTACCCACCAGCGCCGCTATCCGGGGCTGGTGAATGTGCCGCGCCATTGGGTACGCGCCAATCCGCAGGCCACCGAGATCGCCTTTCTGATGCGTGATGATGCAGGCGTTGTACAGCTGTGGCTTATCCCGGCTGCGGGCGGCGAGCCGCGTCAGTTAACACATACTGCTACGGGGATTCAGTCGGCATTTAACTGGCATCCATCGGGCGCGTGGCTGGGATGCGTGGTGGAAAACAAAATCGCGCTCTGCGATGCCCGCAGCGGCGCGGTAAGTTATTTGACGACCGATCGCGAAAATCCGCCGTCCGCGGATGCCGTCGTATTTTCGCCGGATGGCAAATACCTGGCGTGGATGGAAGACGTCGACGGTTATCGCCAGTTGTGGATAACCGAAACGCAGCGCTAGCTTAGCGCGAAGGCATTGGCGCTGGCGGGATAACGGAGTTGGTCGCCAGCGTCTCCTGCTCGCTTTTCTCGACGCGCGATTTTACCGAGCTGTCGGTGCGGAACATATCCCACGGCAGCAGTAGCGTGTCCATGACCGCGGTGAACGGCATATCGAGGGCCACCAGCGATTTCACGCCCCAGTTGGTGTCGTCGTCGCCCAGCGTATGGGCGCTGGAGCGCGTGCCTGGGTAGGTTCCTTCCTTGCCGCCGGTATGCGACATTACGCTGGAGCAACCGCCCACACTAATCATCCCGCTGAACAGGACCAGCTTTAACAATCCGCTTTTCATCACTCTTCCGTCATTTTATCGGGGTTACTTCGGTTATAACGAGCCGTCCCGTGAATGCCTAGCGTTATTGCACTGCACTGTGGCGAGTATCGCACTTTGCCTTTTGTGCTTTGCAACCAGTCTAAGCATTCGCCAGCAAACTGCAAAAAAATTTGGCCGAAAAGGCCTTGAAAAGCGTCGGGGCACACCCATTTTAGTAGTGTCACCCAATGAGGATACGCCTGAGGGGTATTCCGGGTCATAACGGCTTGTCCATGATGGAAAGCCATTGAATTCTCGCTGATTTCAGGAGCTATTTACTATGCGTAATTTCGATCTCTCCCCGCTTTATCGTTCTGCTATTGGTTTCGACCGTCTGTTCAACCTGTTAGAAAATAATCAAAGCCAGGGCAACGGCGGCTACCCTCCGTATAACGTTGAATTAGTAGATGAAAACAATTACCGCATCGCGATTGCCGTCGCCGGTTTTGCGGAAAGCGAATTAGAGATAACCGCGCAAGACAATCTTCTGGTGGTGAAAGGCTCCCATGCCGCCGAGCAGAAAGAGCGCACCTACCTGTACCAGGGGATCGCGGAGCGCAACTTCGAGCGTAAATTCCAGCTCGCCGATAACATTCATATTCGCGGCGCTAACCTGGTCAACGGCCTGTTGTATATCGATCTGGAACGTGTGATTCCGGAAGCGAACAAACCGCGCCGTATCGAAATTAACTAATTGCACGCTTCAGGCCGCGCGGCGGCCTGAATAAACAACTTGCTCGCCGTCAGGGAGCAGATGCGAATTCGCTGAATTCGCAGGTACCTACTCGCTTCTCAGAAGGAGAAAACACTATGCGTAACTACGATTTATCCCCACTGCTGCGTCAATGGATCGGTTTTGACAAACTGGCTAACGCCCTGCAAACCGCCGGTGAAAGCCAAACCTTCCCGCCCTATAACATCGAAAAAAGCGACGATAACCATTACCGCATTACCCTCGCGGTAGCCGGGTTCCGTCAGGAAGATTTGGATATTCAGCTGGAAGGTACGCGTCTGACCGTTAAAGGCACGCCGCAGGCGGCTGAAAAAGAGACCAAATGGCTGCATCAGGGGCTGGTGAATCAGGCCTTCAGCCTGAGTTTCACCCTCGCGGATAATATGGAAGTCTCCGGCGCCACCTTTACCAATGGCTTATTGCATATCGACTTAACCCGCCACGAGCCGGAAGTCGCCGCCCCGCAGCGTATCGCCATTAGCGAGCGCCCGGCACTGAATAGTTAATTAAGCCACATCGCTTTCAAGCCCCGATAATTCGGGGCTTTTTTGTGCGTGAAAGCGCATTAAATCACCTTGCTGCAACAGATTTTTCAGTTTAAAAACGAATGCTTGCCATATAGGCTTACTAAAACAAGGGATATGTTATGAATGAACGGCAGTCACTTGAAGTGAGGGGAGCGGCCACCCGTTCCAGTGATGCTGTTAACAGCTATTATGATAAATGAAGCAAGGAGCGATATGTACTACCGGAATGAAGTTCAGGGATATTTTAAAAATAATAGAATCTTAGCTTTGAAATTTGATAGGGCTCTGTCCAGTGTCAGAGTGGGGGTGTCAAATCAGATTGAAATGATAGGTTCAGGAGCTAAAAGAGCGTTGTATTATTCCTCATGCTTTACCAGTGAATATCAGGATGTCTGCAAGCAACAAAAGCAAGAGGATATAAGATTTACAATAGGTCTTGGTCGTGTTATTGAAGGGGATAGTGTGGTTTTTGAAATGGTTAAGGTTTATTTTGATGAGATTTTTAAGTCCAAAACGACACAGCAATTAGAAAAAATAAAAAAAATCCTCATGACTGTAAATATTCACATAGCAGCAAGCACCTTGACACAACAGGGCTTTTCTCTGGGGGTGGCATCGGCTGTCGCAGTAAGTACAAATGTAAGCTTTAGCATGAGTGCATTAACCGGTCGGGCTGCTGGTATAGCTGTTGGGATTGCTGGAGTATATGGCATTGTACAAAAAGCTGCTGAGAGTGCTAATCAACTGCGCTCGCTTCATCCATGGTATTATTTTGCATTATATTCAAAGGGGCTGGAAATGATGTATTTTCTTGTCTCATCTATATTTGAAAAGGCCGGTGCATTTAGAGTGCATCAAATCTCTGATGATGATATTGCTGATATTATTAAACGAATGATTAGGTAGATGATATGGGGTTTGTTAAGTCACTTTTGAAACGGTTTTTTAAAACGTTAATATCAGCTTATGTTCCAGCTTTGTTGGTTGTTATATTCGCCGTTGTGTTTTTCAGATTTTTCCCTGAAGGTCCTGTTTGGCCTGTGGGGGTATTTGTTATTTTTATTATTTATGTCTTTGCCCGCTATGTTAAGTAGGATGTATTTTAATGATGAGGAGCTTCAATAACGATCGATTCAAAATCCGCAGGCCCCTCGAGTCTTCTACGCAAAGCGCACCTTGCAGCGGCGTCCCTACTGCGCCTGTCGAGTAAAAAGTGCTGCAAAAAAGAAAAATGCTCCCGAGTAGCGGAGCTACTCCGCAATTATTGTGCGCCATGCGGCATACAACCCACCCGGCAGCAGTCATAATCCCTGTTAATGATAATGTTATTCACAGGGAAAATAGTATGAGTGATATAGCATTGACCGTCAGCGTGTTGGCGCTGGTTGCGGTGGTGGGATTGTGGATCGGCAATGTCAAAATCCGCGGCGTTGGCTTTGGTATCGGCGGCGTGCTGTTTGGCGGCATTATCGTGGGCCACTTCGTGGATCAGGCAGGGATTACGCTGAGCAGCCCGATGCTGCATTTCATCCAGGAATTTGGCCTTATTCTCTTCGTTTATACCATCGGTATTCAGGTCGGTCCGGGCTTTTTTGCCTCGTTACGCGTCTCCGGTCTTAAGCTCAATCTGTTCGCGATCCTTATCGTCGTACTTGGCGGGCTGGTGACTGCGATCCTGCATAAACTGTTCAATATTCCGCTTCCGGTCGTTCTCGGCATCTTCTCTGGGGCGGTCACTAACACCCCCGCGCTTGGCGCCGGGCAGCAAATCCTGCGCGATCTTGGCCTGCCGTTTGATGTCGTCGATCAGATGGGGATGAGTTACGCGATGGCCTACCCGTTTGGTATCTGCGGCATTTTGCTGACCATGTGGCTGGTGCGGCTGTTCTTTCGTATCAATGTGGAAAAAGAGGCTCAGCAGTTTGATGAGAGCAGCGGTAACGGGCACGCTCATCTGCATACCATTAACGTGCGGGTGGAAAACCCGAATCTAAATAATATGGCGATTCAGGACGTGCCAATGCTCAACAGCGACAAAATTATCTGCTCGCGGTTGAAGCGCGATGAGCTATTGATGGTGCCGGCGCCGGCTACGCTTATCCAGCATGGCGACCTGCTGCACCTGGTCGGGCGGCCGGAAGATTTACATAACGCGCAACTGGTGATTGGTAAAGAAGTGGCGACTTCGCTCTCAACGCGCGGTACCGATCTCAAAGTGGAACGCGTGGTGGTCACTAACGAGAAGGTATTAGGGAAGAAAATCCGCGATCTGCACTTTAAACAACGCTATGACGTCGTGATCTCGCGGCTTAATCGCGCTGGGGTTGAGCTGGTGGCTAGCAGCCATGCCAGCCTGCAGTTTGGCGACATTCTTAACTTAGTTGGACGGCCTCAGGCCATTGACGCGGTGGCCAATGAACTCGGCAACGCGCAGCAAAAGCTGCAGCAGGTGCAGATGCTACCGGTGTTTATCGGCATTGGTCTCGGGGTACTGCTTGGTTCCATTCCGCTATTTATTCCCGGTTTCCCGGCGGCGTTAAAACTGGGGCTGGCCGGCGGGCCGCTGATTATGGCGCTCATCCTCGGGCGTATCGGCAGCATCGGTAAGCTGTACTGGTTTATGCCGCCGAGCGCCAACCTGGCGCTGCGCGAACTCGGTATTGTGCTGTTTCTGGCGGTGGTGGGGCTGAAATCCGGCGGCGATTTTGTCGACACCCTGCTCCACGGCGAGGGGCTCAGCTGGATAGCCTACGGTATTTTCATCACCGCTATCCCGCTGCTGACGGTGGGCATACTGGCGCGGATGCTGGCGAAGATGAACTATCTGACCCTCTGCGGCATGCTGGCGGGCTCAATGACCGACCCGCCGGCGCTGGCCTTCGCCAACAACCTGCACGCCACCAGCGGCGCGGCGGCGCTCTCCTACGCCACGGTTTATCCGCTGGTGATGTTCCTGCGGATAATCACCCCTCAACTACTGGCCGTGCTGTTCTGGGGGCTGAGTTAGCGGGCTCTGTGCCTGGACCCGGCGCAGGTGGTAATCCACCTGATACTCGCTGGCGTTGCGGAACATCACGGAATAGTTAAGAAACTCGCCGCTATCGCTGTAGGAAAGCGAGGTAATGCGCAGCAGCGGCGTCTGCTCCGGCACGTTCATTGAGCGTGCCAGCTGTTTATCCGCCAGTACCGGGGTGAGGGTTTCATAGTTGCCGCTGATGGTGATACCGCACTCTTTCTCGATATAGTCGAACTTCGACCCCTCCAGATGACCCAACGACAGATGGCGGAACAGTTTAACCGGCATATAACTGTCCTCCAGCATTAGCGGTTTACCATCGACGTAGCGCACCCGGCGTGAGAAATAGATCCGTTCATCAATTTTAATTCGCAGCTGACTGGCGATAGCCGGCGGCGCGGGCATCACTTCGAATATCAACACCTGACTCACCACTTCTTTACCCTGCTGGCGCAGAACTTCCGCCAGCCCGGTCAGGTTGCTGGTCTCATGGTGTACATCTTTGCGCGCGACATAGGTGCCGGAGCCGTGGCGGCGCACCACTAATCCACTTTCCACCAGCAGGTCAATGGCTTTGCGAATCGTCATGCGCGCCACGCCGAACTCCTGCGCCAGTTTTTTCTCGCCCGGTAACGGGCTGCCAATGTTGAAATCGGAAGAGTTGAGCCGTAAACGCAGTTTGTCAGCAATAGATTTGTAGATCACCAGTAGACCTCTATTCGTCATTGATGAATCAGCGATAGCCAGCTGACGTGAATTATAAAATTATAAAAAACAATAAATTAAAAACTATAAGTGACATTGATTTCGTCACCTCAATTCATCGTGTCTATGTTTTACGCAAAAAGTAGACAACATTGACCGAATTAAAACCATGAATGCGATCACGAATCGCAGCGGCGCAGCATGTTGCCGACGGGGCGAATTCCTATGCTCGAAGCAGGCCGGTAAAGAACAAAAAAAGGCCACTTACCCTACGAGTTGTTACATGAGGATTTTCAAATGCTCAGTCAAATACAACGCTTTGGCGGCGCCATGTTTACCCCGGTTTTGCTGTTCCCATTCGCCGGGATTGTGGTGGGTATCGCCATTATGCTGCGTAATCCGATGTTTGTCGGCGAAGCGCTCACCGCACCCGATAGCCTGTTCGCGCAAATTGTTCACATCATTGAAGAGGGCGGCTGGACCGTCTTTCGTAATATGCCGCTGATTTTCGCCGTCGGCCTGCCGATTGGCCTGGCGAAGCAGGCCCAGGGCCGGGCCTGCCTGGCGGTACTGGTCAGTTTTCTTACCTGGAACTACTTCATCAACGCCATGGGGATGACCTGGGGCCACTTCTTCGGCGTTGATTTCACCCTGGATCCCACGGCGGGAAGCGGCCTGACGATGATTGCCGGGATTAAAACCCTGGATACCAGCATTATCGGGGCCATTGTGATCTCCGGCATCGTCACCGCGCTGCACAATCGTTACTTCGATAAACCGCTGCCGGTGTTCCTCGGTATTTTTCAGGGATCGTCGTTCGTGGTGATAGTTGCTTTTCTCGCGATGATCCCTTGTGCCTGGCTTACGCTGCTCGGCTGGCCGAAGGTACAGATGGGGATTGAGTCGCTACAGGCTTTCCTGCGCTCAGCCGGCGCGCTCGGGGTGTGGGTTTACATCTTTCTTGAGCGCATTTTGATCCCGACCGGCCTTCATCACTTTGTCTATGGGCCATTTATCTTTGGTCCGGCGGTAGTGGAAGGCGGCATCCAGGTCTACTGGGCGCAGCATCTGCAGGAATTTAGCCAGAGCGTTGAACCGTTGAAAGCGCTGTTCCCTGAGGGCGGTTTTGCGCTGCATGGCAATTCGAAAGTATTTGGTTCGGTGGGTATTGCGCTGGCGCTTTACTTCACCGCCGCGCCGCAAAACCGGGTGAAGGTCGCCGGTTTGCTGATCCCCGCCACCCTGACCGCGGTGCTGGTGGGCATTACCGAGCCACTCGAGTTTACCTTCTTGTTTATCTCACCGCTGCTATTTGCCGTGCATGCGCTGCTGGCGGCCACCATGGCGACGGTGATGTATATCTGCGGCGTCGTGGGGAACTTCGGCGGCGGCCTGCTCGATCAGTTCCTGCCGCAAAACTGGATCCCGATGTTCCATCACCACGCGTCGATGATGTTTATCCAGATAGGCATCGGCCTCTGCTTTACCGGCATCTACTTCGTCATCTTCCGCACCCTGATCCTACGCCTGAACCTGAAAACACCGGGTCGCGAAGACAGTGAAATCAAGCTTTACAGCAAAGCGGATTATCAGGAGGCGCGCGGTAAAACCAGCGTGGCGGCAGCTGCGGAAAACAAGCTGGGCCAGGCCGCCGGCTTCCTGCAGGCGCTGGGCGGGGCCGGCAATATTGAAAGCATCAATAACTGCGCCACCCGACTGCGTATCGCGCTGGTGGATATGGCGAAAACGCAAAGCGACGAGGTGTTTAAAGCGCTCGGCGCTCACGGCGTGGTCCGCCGCGGCAACGGCATTCAGGTCATTGTTGGTCTGCATGTCCCGCAGGTTCGCGACCAGCTGGAAACCTTAATGAAAGATTCTTTATCGACCGAACACACCACCATGACGGAGGCAGTATCATGAAAAAATTCTCAGTTGTTATCGCAGGCGGCGGCAGCACCTTTACCCCTGGCATCGTTTTAATGCTGTTGGCAAACCGCGATCGTTTCCCGCTGCGGGCGCTAAAATTTTATGACAACGACGGCGCGCGTCAGGAGACTATCGCCGAAGCCTGTAAAATTAGCCTCAAAGAACAGGCGCCAGAGATTGAGTTCAGCTACACCACCGACCCGCAGGCCGCCTTTAGCGATGTCGACTTCGTGATGGCGCACATCCGCGTCGGCAAATACCCGATGCGCGAGCAAGATGAAAAAATACCGCTGCGCCACGGCGTGTTGGGTCAGGAAACCTGCGGACCGGGCGGGATTGCCTATGGTATGCGCTCTATCGGCGGCGTGCTGGAGTTGGTGGATTACATGGAAAAATATTCGCCAAACGCCTGGATGCTCAACTACTCCAACCCGGCGGCGATAGTGGCTGAAGCCACCCGTCGCCTGCGGCCTAATGCTAAAATTCTCAATATTTGCGATATGCCGATCGGCATTGAAGGGCGGATGGCGCAAATCGTCGGGCTGAAAGACCGCAAACAGATGCGCGTGCGTTACTACGGCCTGAATCACTTCGGCTGGTGGACCTCGATTGAAGATCTCGATGGCAACGATTTGATGCCGAAACTGCGCGAGTATGTGGCGAAATACGGCTATGTACCGCCATCGAACGACCCGCACACCGAAGCCAGCTGGAACGATACGTTTGCCAAAGCGAAAGATGTACAGGCGCTGGATCCGCAAACGATGCCAAACACTTACCTGAAATATTATCTGTTCCCGGATTACGTGGTCGCGCACTCCAACCCGGAGCGTACCCGCGCGAATGAGGTAATGGATCATCGGGAGAAAAACGTCTTTAGCGCCTGCCGGGCGATTATTGCCGCCGGTAAATCTTCCGCGGGCGATCTGGAGATCGACGAACACGCGTCGTATATCGTCGATTTAGCGACGGCTATCGCCTTTAACACTCAGGAACGAATGTTGTTGATTGTGCCGAACAATGGCGCAATCCATAACTTTGATGCCGACGCGATGGTAGAGATCCCTTGTCTGGTCGGTCATAACGGACCGGAGCCGTTGACGGTGGGCGATATTCCGCATTTCCAGAAAGGGATGATGAGCCAGCAGGTGGCGGTGGAAAAACTGGTGGTGGATGCGTGGGAGCAGCGTTCATATCACAAGCTGTGGCAGGCGATTACGCTATCGAAAACCGTACCGAGCGCCTCGGTGGCGAAAGCGATCCTCGATGACCTGATTGCCGCCAATAAAGCGTACTGGCCTGAGCTGCATTAACCCTCGCTTTACCGGCATCCATCGGGTGCCGGTTCTTCTCTCCTGTTCGTGATTTAGGCTATGCTGTGGCCTGCTTGCGTGACGAACAAGGACTGCTGATGAAAATTTCCCGCATTGGCGAAGCGCCGGATTACCGCTTTTCGCTGGCCAATGAACGCACCTTTCTGGCGTGGATCCGTACGGCGCTCGGCTTTCTCGCCGCGGGCGTCGGGCTCGATCAGCTGGCGCCGGATTTTGCCACTCCGCTTATTCGCGAAGTGCTGGCGCTGCTGCTGTGCCTGTTTGCCGGCGGGCTGGCGGTGTATGGCTATCTGCGCTGGTTGAGTAACGAAAAGGCGATGCGCCTGAAGCAGGATCTCCCCTATACCCGTACGCTGCTGGTTATTAGCGTCCTGCTGCTGGCGGTCGTGGCGGCGGTGATGCTGCTGGTGCTGTATGGCGGATAAACGCCGGGCGCGGCGGGAGAACGATCCCGGTTTACAGCCGGAGCGCACCTCGCTGGCGTGGTTCCGTACTCTGCTTGGCTACGGGGCGCTGATGGCGCTGGCGATTAAGCACAACTGGCATAGCGCCGGGCTGGCGTTCTGGATATCGATTGGCGTACTGGCTGTGGTGGCGATCGTTCTCTGGCGCTACACCCGCAGCCGCCATTTAATGGATGTTGCCGAGAGCGATTTTTTGCAGCCGGGAGCAGTTCGTGACAAATTTTTGATCTCCCTCGCAGTGCTTTCGCTGTCATTATTGTTTGCTGTAACGCATCTACGGCAGATCATTTTATTTCTTAAGGATGTGACATGACAGGATGTCGGACAGAATGCCACTCCCTCGCTCACAACGAACCGGCAGTACAGGAGGTGAAAGTTTATCGCCACCATTGCCAGCAACCGCAGCAGCTATATCGGGAGCTACGCGCGCAGGGCGTGCGCGCCGTTCGTTTTATTCCGCAGCTCAGAGCGGAAGATGCCAATGCATGGGGAAACTTCCTTTGCGCCATTTTCCATATCTGGGCGCGGGAAGATATTGGCCGCATAACGATTACGTTGTTTGAGGAAACCCTGCGTATCTGGTGCGGCGAACCGCTGCGCGAACAGCGGCAGGTGGCCGCCAATAGCGCCTGTTTTGTCTGTGCATGGCGGAGGCTGTGCGCGGGCGACGACGACCCGCTCTGTGAAGGCTACCGCCAGTTCTATGTCGCCAGCGCCCCCTGTATGCGGGTTATGCGCGATCTGCGTAAACAGCAGCGGTCACCGGGCGAACTGATGCCGCTGCTGCGAGCGATTTAACGTCCCTTCGCCAGATACTGCGCCATCTCTTCTTCCGGCACCATACCGCCGCCGGTCGCCCATACCAGGTGGGTGGCCTGACGTAGCTGTTCGTCGCTCAGTCCTTGTAGCTGATGGTACGCTTTACTGGCGCAGACGCGCTGCGGCCCTGCCATCCCGGCCAGCGCGGACGGCTCAAGGCGAATGTTTTCCGCCGTTGCCAGCCAGCCCAGCATGTCGTACATCGTTTGATCGTCAAGGGTATACAGGCCGTCGAGCAGGCGCTCCATCGCCCGGCCAACGAAGCCGGAAGCGCGGCCGACCGCCAGACCATCGGCGGCGGTCAGGTTATCAATCCCTAAATCCTGCACCGCAATCTGGTCATGGAGCCCGGTGTAAATGCCGAGCAGCATACAGGGCGAATGGGTCGGTTCGGCGAACAGACAGTGAACGTGGTCGCCAAACGCCAGTTTCAGGCCGAATGCGACGCCCCCGGGGCCGCCGCCAACGCCGCATGGCAGATAGACGAACAGCGGGTGATCGGCATCGACCACGCGTCCTGCTTGGGCAAACTGCGCTTTCAGGCGTTCGCCGGCCACGGCATAGCCGAGGAACAGCGTGCGCGAGTTTTCATCGTCGATGAAGAAACAGTTCGGGTCGGATTCCGCCGCCTTGCGCCCCTGTTCGACCGCCACGCCGTAATCTTCTTCATACTCAACGACCGTTACGCCGTGGCTGCGCAGTTTGGCCTTTTTCCATGCGCGGGCATCCGCCGACATATGCACCGTGACCTTAAAACCGATGCGCGCGCTCATGATGCCGATCGACATACCGAGGTTGCCGGTAGAACCGACGGCGATGCTGTACTGGCTGAAGAACTGTTTGAATTCCGGCGTCAGCAATTTGCGATAATCATCTGCGATGGTGAGCAGCCCGGCTTCCAGCGCCAGCTTTTCCGCATGGGTCAGCACTTCATAAATGCCGCCGCGCGCCTTAATGGAACCCGAAATCGGCAGGTGGCTATCTTTTTTCAGTAACAGATCGCCATTAATCGGCTGATTGAATTGTTGCTCGAGGCGGCGTTTCATTGCCGGAATGGCAACCACTTCTGATTCGATAATCCCGCCGGTGGCGGCCGTTTCCGGAAAGGCTTCCGCCAGATACGGCGCGAAGCGCTGCAGGCGTTCGTGAGCGTCTTTTACATCTGCGGCGGTCAGGCCGACATAGGGCAAACCTTGCGCCAGCGTCGTCGTCGCCGGGTTAAACCAGGTGGTTTCTTTCAGCGCGATCAGCTCCTGCACAAGCGGGAAGGTCGCGGTTAATTGGGTCAGGTCAGCGTTTTTCATATTACGTCTCGTTCGCTTAGATGATGAAAGAAAGCAGGAAGGTGGCGGCGAGTGCAAGTAAAGAAGCGATAAATGTCGCCGTCGTATAATACTTGAACGTTTCGCTGAGGCTTGCGCCACAGTATTGTTTCACCAGCCAGAACAGGGAATCCGTTACGATCGTGCAGCCAATGGCGCCGGAACCGATGGCAATAGCGATGATCTCCGGACTTACGCCGGGATACAGCGGCAGCATCGGGGCGACGATAGCGGTGGCGCCCATCATGGCTACGGTAGCGGAACCGACGGCGGCGTGAAGGATCAGCGCCACCAGCCAGGCCAGCAGAATCGGATGCATATGCAGATTCGAGAGGATCACCGCCAGGCTATCGGCCAGGCCGCTGGATTTCAAAATCGCGTTGAACGCGCCGCCCGCGCCAATAATCAGCAGAATATTAGCAATCGATCCGAAGCCGTTTTCAGTATGAGTCAGCAGGACGCCCATCCCCATCTGGCGACGAATACCGAGAATGTAATAAGCGACAAAAACGGCAATAAACATCGCGGTGATCGGGTTGCCGATAAATTCCAGCAACATATACAGCGTGCCGCCTTTAGTCATGTTCAATTCAGCGACGGTTTTCACCAGCATCAGCCCAATCGGTAGCAGCACGGTAAATAGCGTAGCGCCGAGCGAGGGCAGCGTCGATTCTTCGCGTACTTCAAGGTTAGAAAACTCGGTCGGCACCGGTTTAAACGGCAGGCGGTTGCCGAGCAGCTTGAGGAACAATGGGCCGCCAACCAGCGAGGCAATCAGGCCCACCAGCAGGCCATAGACGATGACCGTACCGATATCTGCGCCGAGTTTATTCGCCACGAACAGCGCAGCCGGATGCGGCGGCACCACGCAATGCACCGCCATCAGCGCGGTACACAGGGGGATGGCCAGCTTCAGCAGCGAGGTATTGGTTTTTTTGGCAATGGAGAACGCCAGCGGGATTAGCAGCACCACGCCGACTTCAACAAACAGCGTAATACCGCAGATCAGGCCAACCAGCACCATAATTACGTCCGCCGACAACCAGCGACAGCGCTGTAGCGCCAGGCCGATGCGTTCCGCCGCGCCGGAGACTTCCATCATCTTCCCGAGGATGGTACCGAGACCGATCACCGCCGCCAGGAAGCCAAGCGTACCGCCAATACCGCTCTCAATGGCGTTGACCATATCCAGCGGCCCCATGCCCATCATCGCGCCGACGAAAAAGCTCGCCAGCAGGAGCGCCAGAAACGGATGAAACTTCAGTTTGACGATCGTTAAAACGATTAACACGATACTGATAAATAGCGTGCCTACCACCCAGATTTGAGATTCCATACCCCACCTCGCCGTAAATAACGTGTGGTTATTGAACAGAAAAGCGACATAGGCTGACAAACGATAAAAATCGCCTTTCAGGTGATCCAAATTGATGCAAAAGCGTGATTTGGTTCTTAAATAGCCCGTTAAATGTGTATTGGGTCACTTTTATTCATCTTTCAGGCGCGCTCCGGCTGCGTTTTTTTTACACTTACCGGCAAAGAAAAGGCGAGGAATTGTGATGGATGTGATGAAAGAGATAGGCAATCGGCTGCTGAACGGCTGGCAGTTGTCAAAGCTGTACACCTTTGAAGTCGCGGCTCGCCATGAGTCCTTTGCACTGGCGGCGGAAGAGCTGTCGCTGACGCCGAGCGCCGTTAGCCATCGCATCAACCAGCTGGAAGAAGAGCTGGGTATTCAGCTATTTATACGTTCGCACCGCAGGGTGGAGCTGACCCGCGAGGGGCGGCGGGTATTCTGGGCGTTGAAATCCTCGCTGGATAGCCTTAACCAGGAGATTCTGGATATTAAAAATCAGGAGCTCTCCGGCACGCTGACGGTGTACTCGCGCCCGTCGATCGCGCAGTGCTGGCTGGTACCGGCGTTGGGCGATTTCACTCGCCGCTATCCGTCTATCTCGCTGACTGTGCTCACCGGCAACGATAACGTCAATCTACAGCGCGCGGGTATCGATCTGGCAATCTATTTTGATGACGCGCCGTCAACACAGCTCAGCCATCATTTTCTGATGGATGAAGCGATCGTGCCGGTATGTACGCCGAAATACGCGCAACAGCAGCAGTTAATCCACAATCCAGGCAATCTGCGCTACTGCACGTTACTCCATGACCGCCAGGCATGGAGCAATGATTCCGGCACCGATGAGTGGTTCAGCTGGGCGCAGCAATTTGCAATTGAATTGCCGCAATCGTCGGGTATCGGCTTCGATCGTTCTGATTTAGCGGTGATTGCGGCGATGAATGACGTCGGGGTAGCGATGGGGCGTAAACGGCTGGTGCAGAAGCGGTTAGAGAGCGGGGAGCTTATCGCGCCGTTCGGCGACATGACGCTGAAGTGTCACCAGCACTACTATGTGACGACCCTGCCGGGCCGTCAGTGGCCGAAAATCGACGCCTTTATCGAATGGCTGCACAGTCTGACATAGGGTAAAAGCCGCTATCCGGGGGATTTCCCTGCTTGCGCTGCGCTTAGCAGGGCTACGGTTCTACGGAACCCACCGCCGGGGCCTTCATCAGAACGGTAGCCCGGATAAGGCGTAAGCCGCTATCCGGGGGATTTCCCTGCTTGCGCTACGCTTAGCAGGGCTACGGTTCTACGGAACCCACCGTCGGGGGCCTTCATCAGAACGGTAGCCCGGATAAGGCGTAAGCCGCTATCCGGGGATTTCCCAGCTTGCGCTACGCTTAGCAGGGCTACGGTTCTGCGCAACCCACCGCCGGGGGCCTTCATCAGAACGGTAGCCCGGATAAGGCGTAAGCCGCTATCCGGGGATTTCCCTGCTTGCGCTACGCTTAGCAGGGCTACGGTTCTCCGAAACCCACCGCCGGGGGCCTTCATCAGAACGGTAGCCCGGATAAGGCGTAAGCCGCTATCCGGGGGATTTCCCTGCTTGCGCTACGCTTAGCAGGGCTACGGTTCTACGGAACCCACCGCCGGGGGCCTTCATCAGAACGGTAGCCCGGATAAGGCGTAAGCCGCTATCCGGGGAGCGCCAGCGGCGCTTATACCGGCTGCTGGTGGCTGGTAAAGCGCGAGGCCAGCGGCAGCCAGCACAGCAGAATCAACAGCCCCATTAACATCATTAGCAGGCCGAGGCTGCTTTGCCCCGTTTGCGGCATCATCGCCGACAGCCAGGCCAGCACGCCGGAGCCGATATTCTGCAAGCCGCCAACCAGCGCGCCAGCGGTACCGGCGAGGAACGGAAATGGCTCCATCGCGCCGCTGGTAGCCAGCGGGAACAACATACCCGCGCCGAAGAAGAACAGCGCCGCAGGCACCAATAATGTCCAGACGGTCATAACGCCGAACAGCCCCGGCAACCACATCATAACTCCCGCCAGCAGGCAGCAGATAACCGACTGCCACATCAACGTTGAGAAGCGTTTATTCGGACGGCCAGCGAACCACGCGCCGAAGAACGCCGCCGGGATCGGCAGAATAAACAGAATACTGACCGCCATACTGCTCAGGCCGAGCACCGCACCCATCAGCACGCCGGAACAGGCTTCGAACACCGCAATTCCGGCCAGCCCGCCCACCAGCATCAGCAGGTAACAGTTAAAGGCGCCGGTACCGAACAGCGTTTTGTAACTGGCCAGTAGTTTCGTCCGCGGCGCGCCTTGTGGCCGCGTTTCCGGCATCCATTTCGCCATGCTGAAGGTCACGCCCGCGCACAGCACCAGTAAGAAGGCGTAGCAGGCGCGCCAGTTCCACAGGGTATCGAGGATGCCGCCGAGCAGCGGCGCAATCAGCGGGCTGACCAGTATCCCCATATTTAACAAACTGTTGGCGTGACGTAGCTGCGCGCCTTCATACAGGTCTCGCGGCAGGGTGCGCGCCATGACGCCGCCGACGCCGGTGCCCATCCCCTGCATGGCGCTGGCGGCGATCAACACCGGCAGGCTATGGGTGGTGATGGCAACCAGCGTCGCCAGCATAAAAATAGACATCCCGACGAGGATCACCGGGCGGCGGCCCACGCGGTCAGAGAGCGGGCCGTAGAACAGCTGCGAAATGCCGTACGTCAGGAGGTAGGCCGCCATTACGCTTTGTACCGCCCCTTCACGGACGTTAAGCGATACCGCCATGTCGGCGATAGCCGGAATATAAATGGTCTGCGCCATCTGGCCAACGGCCACCAGCAGTACCAGCATCAACAACAAATTGAAGTTCTTATGCCGTTTCATGTCGATGAATACTTCGTGAGCAATGAGAAATGAAGAATATGTGACTGGCACACCCCTTAAACGATGGAGGAATCTACCACAATAAAATGACAGAACAACTACATAGCACCGATTGTTGGGGAAAATTCAGGCAGGTTTTGTAAACAGGATCGGCAACTAATGTTGCCATTTTAATCTATGAGAGACGCAGCAGGATTGCTCCAGCGGCAATACCACAGGCGGCAACGATGCGCAGCGTTACCACTTGTTCCTTCAGGACGATAAATGCGATCAGCGCGCCGAACAGAATGGAGGTTTCACGCAGCGCGGCGACCACCGCCAGCGGCGCCTGAGTCATCGCCCATAGCGCCAGGCCGTAGGATCCCATGGTGCCGACGCCGCCGAGGATGCCCTTTTTCCAGTGCTGGCGTAAATAACGGCTGGCTTCGCGCCGCCGTGCCGCCATCGCCCAGCACAGCAGGCAGCAACCGTTCATAAAAAAGGTCCACAGGGTATAGCCGAGCGCCGATCCCGCCAGCCGAACCCCGGTGCCATCCACCAGCGTATAGCCCGCGATAAAACAGGCGTTGATCAGCGCCAGCATGATGCCTTTGCGGGAACTGACGCGGCCGTTGAAGGCCATTGCCAGAATCGCCAGACAGATGACGCCAATACCCAACCAGGCCAGCGGCGATAAGCGATCGCCGAGAAATATCACGCTGATAGCCGCGACCAGCAGCGGCGCGGTGCCGCGCATTAGCGGATAGGTCTGGCTCATATCCGACACCTGATAGGTCTTCGCCACCAGTACCGTATACACCACCTGTAATGCACATGACGCCACCAGATAGGGGGCGCTGGCCAGCGTCGGCTGCGGCGCGAAGGGGAGCATCACCAGGGCGATCAGCGAGGCCGACCCGCTGACGCTTATCGCCGCGTACATTTTATCGCCGCTGGCTTTGACGATAGCGTTCCAGCTGGCGTGCAGCAGTGCGGCGAACAGCAAAATGCAGAATACGGTGATGGTCATCGCAGGCAAATTCAGCAGTTAAGGTCAGCGGACTGTAACACGCGCCCGCTGCGCCAACCAGCCGCGCTTACAGCGAGCAGAACAGGCGATGCGTAACCCGAGGCTCATCGTATACCGGGCGGAAACCAAAGCGTTCATAAAAGGGCCAGGCCTGCGCCGGGGCATGGGTGTTAAGGAAATCGAACCAGGCGCCGGAATGCGTGATGACCGAGACCAGCAGCTGCTGGCCAATTCCCTGGCGGCGATGGCTATCGCCAATATAGAGATGGCGAATGCGCCCGGCCCGCGGCTGCTGGCTGAAGGGGTCGACGTTCAGACCGCAGACCCCAACTAACTGGCCACGGACGAACGCGCCCAGCAGCTTTTCACCAGGGGCGTTAAAGCGGTTTTTGCCGCTTTGCCAGTTTTCCGCCAGCCGACGCAGCATATTGAAGTGCTGTTCAAGGCTTTCGGCGCGCAGCGCGACGAACCCCGGATCATCCGGCGTCGTTGCGGCAATTAATAGCGGTGGCATGGTTCCTCCATCAAGTCATCCCGGAACGCCCGCAGGGCGCCTGCAGGGGGGCGGTTGCCCACCCCCCTCAGGTGCGACTTGAACCTGAATCAGCGGAACTGTTTCAGGACTGCATCAAGTAGTTGCAACACAGCAACCATGAGTTTCAGGATTAAAATAATAATATCCATTCCGCCCATACGCGCGTCTCCTGTGGTTAAGGAGCACAATAAGCTGACGTACCTTTCCGCTGCCTGTTGCCAGCTTATCCCTGTTCTCACAGGGGTTGCGCAGTGATGGCCGCACGGGCCGGACACGACGCATTGTTGACGTAACACAGTGTGCTCTCTCGGGGTTAAGGCACTGACGGCACCACCCGTTTCAGCCAGGACTTCGTTGCGCCGGTCAAACTTGCGGCCCCCGAATGGCACAAAGTGAACACATCCAGTATAGATAAATACTGTATGTATGAACAGTATTTTTTGGACAAATTCGCACCCGCCATCCATACTCTATGACAGAGAAATTTCGACCTTAAATTGCGCGAATTGCAGCGATCGCGTATACTTTTGTCGTTGACGTAATACAGTGTGCTTGCGGCTACCACCCGTAAAAATGCTGATAAAAACCTCGCTCCGGCGGGGTTTTTTGTTTTCTGCCGCTGATGTCGCGAATTGTGATCTTTCGCGCAAATTCTCGTGGATGAAAATAAATCCATTGTGAAAACGCAAAACCTGTGTTTGTATAAATTCAGCTTATTTTTCGACACAACAGGTCCCTAATGAACGCTGCCATGATGACTTCGACCCTACTAAAAACCGCGCCTGCCGCGGTGGTCGTCGTGTCTGTGGTGGTCGTCGTCGGCAATGCGCCGTAGGGTCCGGAACAACACGAATTCCAAACCCCGCCGGCGCAAACCGAGCGGGGTTTTTTGTTGGCGAGCCCCCCGGTAAAGTCGGCCCAGAATAAAAGGACTGGAGCATGGCAAGTTCGGGCACCACATCAAACACAATGCGCTTTACCGGCGCGCAGCTGGTTGTTCATTTACTGGAACGCCAGGGTATCACTATGGTCAGCGGCATTCCGGGCGGCTCCATCCTGCCCATCTACGATGCCTTGAGCCAAAGCACGCAGATCCGCCACATCCTGGCGCGCCACGAGCAGGGGGCGGGTTTTATCGCTCAGGGGATGGCGCGTACCGAAGGTAAACCCGCGGTCTGCATGGCCTGTAGCGGCCCTGGCGCCACCAACCTGATTACCGCCATCGCCGATGCCCGCCTCGATTCTATTCCGCTGGTCTGCATCACCGGCCAGGTTCCGGCCTCAATGATCGGCACCGATGCCTTCCAGGAAGTCGATACCTACGGCATTTCTATCCCCATCACCAAGCATAACTACCTAGTGCGCGACATCGCCGAGCTGCCGCAGGTGATGAGCGACGCCTTCCGTATTGCCCAGTCCGGGCGACCGGGCCCGGTGTGGATAGATATTCCTAAGGATGTGCAGTCGGCGACGATTGAACTGGAAACGCTGCCGGAGCCAGGCGAGCGCGCCCCGGCCCCGGCATTCGCGCCTGAAAGCGTGCGTGAAGCGGCGGCAATGATCAACGCGGCGAAACGCCCGGTACTGTATCTGGGCGGCGGCGTGATTAACGCGCCGCAGCCGATTCGGGAACTGGCGGAAAAAGCCAACCTGCCGACCACCATGACCTTAATGGCGCTGGGTATGCTGCCGAAGGCACATCCGTTGTCGCTGGGCATGCTGGGGATGCACGGCGCGCGCAGCACTAACTTTATTCTGCAAGAGGCTGATTTACTGATTGTTTTAGGCGCGCGTTTTGATGACCGGGCGATTGGCAAGACCGAGCAGTTCTGCCCGAACGCGAAGATAATTCACGTCGATATCGACCGCTCGGAGCTTGGCAAAATTAAGCAACCGCACGTAGCGATTCAGGGCGACGTGGCGGAGGTTTTAGCCCAGCTTATTCCGCAGATTGAGGCGCAGCCGCGTGATGAGTGGCGCCAGCTGGTGGCTGATTTACAAAGAGAATTCCCCTGCGCCATCCCGCAGGAAAGCGATCCGCTCTCCCATTACGGCCTGATTAACGCCGTGGCCGCCTGCGTTGATGATGAGGCGATCATCACCACCGACGTTGGCCAGCATCAGATGTGGACGGCGCAGGCCTATCCGCTCAACCGTCCGCGCCAGTGGCTGACTTCTGGCGGTCTCGGTACCATGGGCTTCGGCCTGCCGGCGGCCATCGGCGCGGCGCTGGCCAATCCACAGCGTAAGGTTATTTGCTTTTCTGGCGACGGCAGCCTGATGATGAATATTCAGGAGATGGCCACCGCTGCCGAAAATCAGCTGGATGTAAAAATTATCCTGATGAACAACGAAGCGCTGGGGCTGGTGCATCAGCAGCAGAGCCTGTTCTATCAACAGGGCGTCTTCGCCGCGACCTATCCGGGGATGATTAACTTTATGCAGATCGCCGCCGGTTTTGGTCTGCAAACCTGTGATTTAAATAACGAAGCAGATCCGCAGGCGGCGCTGCAGGCGATTATCGACCGTCCGGGTCCGGCGTTGATCCACGTGCGTATCGACGCGCAGCAGAAAGTGTATCCGATGGTACCGCCGGGTGCGGCCAATACTGAGATGGTGGGGGAATAAGCCATGCAAAAGCAACACGATAACGTCATTCTGGAACTCACCGTCCGCAACCACCCTGGCGTCATGACCCACGTCTGCGGGCTATTTGCCCGCCGCGCGTTTAACGTTGAAGGCATTCTCTGCTTGCCGATCCAGGGCAGCGAGCACAGCCGCATCTGGCTGCTGGTAAATGATGACCAGCGGCTGGGGCAGATGATTAGCCAGATTGAAAAGCTGGAAGATGTCACCAACGTGGCGCGTAACCAGTCCGATCCCACCATGTTTAACAAAATTGCGGTGTTCTTCGAATAACGCTCAAGGCTTGAACAGCTACGCGCTTACCGCTAAGGTAAGCGCCTTTGCCGGATGGCGTTGCGCTTATCCGGCCTACAGGGAGTGAATCCGTAGGCCGGATAAGGCGTTTACGCCGCCATCCGGCGCTTTCAGGCACCAGGAAACACCATGACTACCATCGCCCTTATTGACGATCATTTGATTGTCCGCTCCGGTTTTGCTCAGCTGCTGGGGCTGGAAGCTGATTTTCAGGTTGTCGCTGAATTCGGCTGTGGACGGGAGGCGCTGGCGGGGCTACCGGGGCGCGGTGTACAGGTCTGTATCTGCGATATCTCAATGCCGGATATTTCCGGACTGGAGCTGCTAAGCCAATTGCCGAAGGGGATGGCGACCATCATGCTGTCGGTGCACGATAGCCCGGCGCTGATCGAGCAGGCGCTGAACGCCGGCGCGCGCGGCTTCCTGTCGAAACGCTGCAGTCCGGATGAACTTATCGCCGCGGTCCGCACGGTGGCGGCGGGCGGTTGCTATCTCACGCCGGATATCGCCATGAAGCTGGCTGCAGGGCGCCAGGATCCGCTCACCAAACGTGAACGCCAGGTGGCGGAAAAGCTGGCGCAGGGCATGGCGGTGAAAGAGATCGCCGCCGAGCTCGGCTTGTCGCCGAAAACCGTTCACGTTCACCGCGCCAACCTGCTGGAAAAACTGGGCGTCAGTAACGACGTTGAGCTGGCGCGCCGTATGTTCGATAGCTGGCAATGAAGGCCATCGTCTCACGGTTGCTGTCGGTGATCGGCTGCGCCTTTATCTTCTCAGCCGCCTGGTTCTGCCTGTGGAGCATCAGTCTGCATCTGGTGGAACGCGCGGACCTGGCGGTGCTGCTGTTTCCCTTTGGCCTGCGTTTAGGGCTAATGCTGCAATGCCCGCGTGGCTACTGGCCGGTGCTGCTGGGAGCCGAGTGGCTGCTTATCTTTTGGCTGGCACAGGAAGTGGCGCTGGCGCACCCGATAATATTGATGACCGGAAGTCTGCTGACCCTGCTGCCGGTAGCGTTGATTTCACGCTATCGCCATCAGCGCGACTGGCTGACATTATTGCGCCAGGGCGGGGCGCTGATCGCCGCCTCGCTGCTGCAATCGCTGCCGTGGTTGGCACAAGGGAGCGAAGGATTGACCGCGCTGTTGTTGACGCTGACCGGCGGCCTGACGCTGGCGCCGACGTGCCTGGTTATCTGGCACTATCTTACCAGCACCGTCTGGCGGCCGCTGGGACCGTCGCTGGTGTCGCAGCCGGTTAACTGGCGCGGCCGGCATCTGATCTGGTACCTGCTGCTCTTTACCGTCAGCCTGTGGCTACAGCTCGGGTTGCCCGCCGAACTCTCCCGCTTTACCCCTTTTTGTCTGGCGCTGCCGATTATCGCTCTCGCCTGGCACTACGGCTGGCAGGGGGCGCTGATCGCCACCCTGATGAACGCCATCGCGCTGATCGCCAGCCAGACCTGGCACGATCACCCGGTTGATTTATTGCTTTCCCTGCTGGCCCAGAGCCTGACCGGACTGCTGCTGGGGGCGGGGATCCAGCGATTGCGCGAGCTTAACCTGTCGCTACAGAACGAGCTGGCGCGTAATCGGCGGCTGGCGGAACGCCTGCTGGAAACGGAAGAGAGCGTGCGGCGCGACGTGGCGCGCGAGCTCCACGATGATATTGGTCAGACTATCACAGCAATTCGCACCCAGGCGGGGATCGTGCAGCGTCTGGCGCCACACAACGGTAGCGTACGGCAGAGCGGTCAGTTGATAGAACAACTGTCGCTGGGGGTTTACGACTCCGTGCGAAGACTGCTTGGTCGTCTGCGTCCGCGCCAGCTTGACGATCTGCCGCTTGAACAGGCGATACGTTCGTTGATGCGCGAAATGGAACTGGAAGACCGCGGTATCGTCAGCCATCTCGAATGGCGGATTAACGAGGCGGGGCTGAGCGAAAACCAGCGCGTGACGCTGTTTCGCGTTTGCCAGGAGGGACTGAATAATATCGTCAAGCACGCCAGCGCCAGCGCCGTCACCCTCCAGGGCTGGCAGCAGGATGGGCGATTGATGTTGGTGCTGGAGGATGACGGCTGCGGCCTGCCGCCGGGGTCGAATCTGCAGGGGTTCGGCCTGACCGGCATGCGTGAACGCGTGACCGCGCTGGGCGGTACGTTAACTATCTCCTGCACACACGGTACCCGCGTGTGCGTCAATCTACCGCTGCGTTACGCCTGAAAGGAGCGCCGATGTTTGCCTTTTTAAAAGCGCCGCCGGACGCCGCGCCAATTAGCGATAAACGCGAGCTGGACGAGCGTTATCGTTACTGGCGTCGACATATTCTGATCACTATCTGGCTTGGTTACGCGCTATTTTATTTCACCCGCAAAAGCTTTAATGCCGCAGTACCTGAAATTCTTGCCAGCAATGTGCTGACCCGCAGCGATATCGGCCTGCTGGCCACGCTGTTTTACATCACTTACGGACTGTCGAAATTTTTCTCCGGTATCGTCAGCGACCGCTCCGACGCCCGCTATTTTATGGGGCTGGGACTCATCGCCACCGGGGTGGTGAATATTCTGTTCGGTTTTTCCACCTCGCTGTGGGCTTTCGCGCTGCTATGGGCGCTGAATGCCTTCTTCCAGGGCTGGGGCTCGCCGGTGTGCGCCCGGCTGCTGACGGCCTGGTATTCGCGGACCGAACGCGGCGGCTGGTGGGCGCTGTGGAATACCGCGCATAACGTCGGCGGCGCGCTGATCCCGATGGTCGTGGGGGCGGCGGCGCTGCACTACGGCTGGCGTGCGGGGATGACGATTGCCGGCTGTCTGGCGATCCTCGCCGGACTGTATCTGTGCTGGCGGCTGCGCGATCGCCCGCAGGCGGTGGGGTTACCCGCCGTAGGCGACTGGCGTCACGATGCGCTGGAAATCGCCCAGCAGCAGGAAGGCGCAGGGCTGACGCGCAAAGAGATCCTGACCCGCTACGTATTGGCCAATCCCTATATCTGGCTGTTATCGCTGTGCTATGTGCTGGTGTACGTGGTGCGGGCGGCGATTAACGACTGGGGCAATCTGTATATGTCGGAGACGCTTGGCGTCGATCTGGTGACCGCTAACTCGGCGGTGACCATGTTTGAGCTGGGCGGTTTTATCGGCGCGCTGGTGGCGGGGTGGGGCTCGGATAAGCTGTTTAACGGCAATCGCGGGCCGATGAACCTGATTTTCGCCGCCGGAATTTTGCTGTCGGTTGGCGGGCTGTGGCTGATGCCGTTCGCCAGCTATGTCATGCAGGCGGCCTGCTTCTTCACCACCGGATTCTTCGTCTTCGGCCCGCAGATGCTGATCGGCATGGCGGCGGCGGAATGTTCGCATAAAGAAGCCGCCGGGGCGGCGACCGGGTTTGTCGGCCTGTTCGCTTATCTTGGCGCCTCGCTTTCCGGCTGGCCGCTGGCGCAGGTGATGGATATCTGGCACTGGACCGGATTCTTCGTGGTGATTGCGATTGCCGCCGGCATTTCCGCGCTGCTGCTGCTGCCGTTTTTAAACGCGCAGGCGCCGCGTACCGCCAGCGAAGCGTGATGTAGCTCACCCTTTCGCCGCGAACGGGGCAAAACTAAGAAATTTTCCCGGTTTCACCTGGACGCCGTCTCAGGCCAGACGGCGCGCTGGTTTTTACAATGCCTGGTTATGACGCAGGCATAAAAAATCAGCTCAGGAGATACCCATGCTGGCCTTTCTGAATCAGGTGCGCAAGCCGACCCTGGATCTGCCGCTCGACGTGCGGCGCAAAATGTGGTTCAAACCTTTCATGCAGTCCTACCTGGTGGTCTTCATCGGCTACCTGACCATGTATCTGATCCGCAAGAACTTTAACATCGCTCAGAACGACATGATCTCCACCTACGGGTTGAGCATGACGCAACTGGGGATGATTGGCCTGGGCTTTTCCATTACCTACGGCGTGGGCAAGACGCTGGTCTCTTATTATGCCGACGGTAAAAACACCAAGCAGTTCCTGCCGTTTATGCTGATCCTCTCCGCTATCTGTATGCTGGGCTTTAGCGCCAGCATGGGGGCGGGTTCAACCAGCCTGTTCCTGATGATCGCCTTCTATGCGCTGAGCGGTTTCTTCCAGAGCACCGGCGGCTCGTGCAGCTATTCCACCATCACCAAGTGGACGCCCAGACGCAAACGCGGCACCTTCCTCGGCTTCTGGAATATCTCCCACAACCTCGGCGGCGCGGGCGCGGCGGGCGTGGCGCTGTTTGGCGCCAACTATCTGTTCGACGGCCATGTGATAGGCATGTTTATCTTCCCGTCGATTATTGCGCTGATCGTTGGCTTTATTGGCCTGCGCTACGGTAGCGACTCTCCGGAATCCTACGGCCTCGGCACGGCGGAAGAGCTGTTTGGCGAAGCGATCAGCGAAGAGGACAAAGAGACTGAAGAAAATGCGATGACCAAGTGGCAGATCTTTGTTGAGTACGTGCTGAAAAACAAAGTGATCTGGCTGCTGTGTTTCTCCAACATCTTCCTCTACGTGGTGCGTATCGGTATCGATCAGTGGTCCACCGTGTATGCCTTCCAGGAGCTGAAGCTGTCTAAAGAGGTGGCGATTCAGGGCTTTACCCTGTTTGAAGTCGGCGCGCTGGTTGGCACGCTACTGTGGGGCTGGTTGTCGGACTTGGCCAATGGCCGCCGCGCGCTGGTAGCCTGCGTCGCGCTGGCGTTGATTATCGCCACTCTCGGGGTTTACCAACATGCCAGCAACCAGTACGTCTATCTGGCCTCGTTGTTTGCGCTGGGCTTCCTGGTGTTTGGTCCGCAGCTGTTAATTGGCGTCGCCGCCGTCGGCTTTGTGCCGAAAAAAGCGATCGGCGCCGCCGATGGAATCAAGGGCACCTTCGCCTATCTGATCGGCGATAGCTTCGCCAAACTGGGGCTCGGGATGATCGCCGACGGCACGCCGGTCTTCGGCCTGACCGGCTGGGCCGGCACCTTTGCGGCGCTGGACGCCGCCGCCATCGGCTGTATCTGCCTGATGGCCATCGTGGCTATCTTCGAAGAGCGTAAAATTCGCCGCGAGAAAAAGAATCGAGTTTTGCAGACTGCCTGAGTCATCAGGTAATGGGTAACCTTGCCCGGCCATTGCGCCGGGCTTTTTTATAGGGTTTTCTGGGCGGCAAACGCATTAAATTAGTCGGCGATTTTTTCATATTCTTCTAACGATGACGCGGTAGATTTTTTAAGCATCGCCCCCGGCCATTCGACTTTGCGCCCGTAAATACCTACGTTAGGATTGACGGTCATATCTAACATCTCGTCTTTGAAATCCATATAGTGGTTAACCCAAGCCCAGAGTTTATAGTTATTAAAATATTCAGACTCAATAATAGTTTTTTCTGAAATAAGCGTAAATGTGTCGGCAATGTTTTCATTTTGATAAACATGGCAGCAAATACACGACCTTTGCTGATAAAAATCATAATAGCCTTTTATAGAATCCCAGGAGAATTCTTTGTATTCTGGCCGGGTCCGTTTATAGAATGGAAAGCGGGTTCTGGCTTTATAGTTGCGGTTCGGTCTTTGGATCAGTACAAAAAAAACGTATTCGCAAATATAAACTTTTCCTGTTTTTCGATTAAAACGAATTGGGTAATGTCGTGGCGAAAAGAAGCAGTAATTTACTGCAAATGAGGAGAAATAAGCTATGGTCAATATAATAATGACGCCAAAATGGATAGTGAGTGTTAGCAGGAGTTCACTTTTCTCTTGCCAAAAAAAAGCCGCGTAACTTTTGAAATCGAAAATCATATAGTATAAAAACATAATGATTCCCAAACATGATAAAATAACCAAAGGTAATAGCATAATGATATAGAGAATGTTCATCCCATAAAATGAAGAGTGATTGCGAGTGATTTCACAATAGTCATCATTAACATAGGATAATTTCCCCGCATGCGTTAACTTATTTGTATCGCCTGGAGTCTCTGCGATAAGGTTTTTAAGTTCCGTGTCGGTAATTTGCTTTGCTAAATAATGGTTCTGGATCGGGAGCATATGCATTCCTTTGCCTATTGACTATGATACCGTTTCGGTGATTTTTTCATATTCATCTAATGATGACACCGTAGATTTCTTAAGTATCACCTCAGGCCATTCGACTTTGCGCCCGTAAATACCCACGTTAGGATTGACGGTCATATCTAATATCTCGTCTTTGAAATCCATATAGCTACTGATCCACAGCCATAGTTTATAGTTATTCAACAGCATTGTTTCTGTTCCCATATCACCCGTAGTGAGTGTAAAGGAGTCAACGATGCTGTTGTTTTCATATACATGACAGTTAAGTCGCGCGTTATTATTCGAAAACTGACAAATTCCTTTAATATCGCTCCAGGCAAATTCTTTGTATTCAGGTTTTGTCTTTTTATAGAAAGGATGGTGGAAGAAAAATGTATAGGGCTGAGTATGAAATAAATCATGGAGAATATACTCATAAACATAAACTTTCCCAGTTTTGCGATTAAAACGGATTGGATAATGCCTGGGAGCGAAAACTGAGTAATTTACCAGTGCTGCTAAAGGAAAGGCCAGTGCGAATAATACTAATATTGTAAAATGTAAAATCAGTGTCACTTGTTGTTTGTTTGGGTCGGCCCAGAATGAGTCAATATACCATTCAAAATCAAAAGCTGCTTCATATAAAAACGCAATGACCCCAAGAAATATCAATATAACCATTGGTAAGAACAATGCAATGCACAGAATATTCATGCCATAAAATGATGTGTAGTTACGAGTTATTTCGCAATAATCATCATTTACACAGGAGAGTTTACCCGCGTGCGTGAGTTTATCTGTATTACTTCTCGTCTCGGCATTGAGTCTGGCAAGGCCATCGTCATCTATATGTTTTGCTAAATAGGTGTGTTGCATAATATGCATTCCGTTGCTTGATAAGGGTAGTGAATCCATAAAAGGATAACATGCTTAATTATTACAGTGCAAAAATAGCAATTCATAGATTAAGCTAATTACATTAATGCGAATATTTGTTTTTAATATATTGTTTCTTTATGTCAGTATGATTGATTAATTCGTTAAAACTATAAAGTAACGCGATAAGTCACATTATGGTTCGTCCGACAGTCGACAGCAGGCAAATTCCCATTATGATAGTGAGGCTGCGATTGGATGAGAGGATGCATGATCTGGATAGGACTGGCCACCCTGATAGTGGTATTTGTTGTGGGATTTCGGGTGCTTACCTCTGATTCACGCCGCGCGATTCGTCGCCTGAGCGAACGCCTTGGCATTACGCCTGTTCCGTTGGAATCGATGATCGATCAGCTGGGAAAAACCGCCGGTAATGAGTATTTGCGTTACCTGGAGCGGCCGAATGAAGCACATCTGCAGAATGCCGCGCAGGTGCTGCTCATCTGGCAGGTGGCGATTGTCGACGCCAGCGAAAAAAACCTGCATTACTGGTATCGCCTGATGCAAAAAGCGCGATTAGCGGCGCCGATTACCGACGCGCAGATCCGCCTGGCGCAAGGTTTTCTGCGCGAGCTGGACCCGGAAGTGAGCGATTTACATAACCTACAGCAGCGCTATAACGACCTGTTTCTCCCGGAAGACGGCGTGCACTGGCTGCACTGATCTCATTGTTATCCGGCCTGTGGTTCATCGCTTTTGTGTGCCGGATGGCGGCTGCGCCTTATCCGGCCTACGGTTTACGCACTCGTCACTTGTAGGCCGGATAAGCGTAAGCGCCATCCGGCAGAATGACGAGGCCTGTATTCTCAGGCTACGCTTTTATAGTACGTTATGAAAAGCGAGAAGAGTTGCGAAAACGTTAAGTACGTCACATACAAAATGTTACACTGCGCAGCTTTCCGCCACTTTCTTCGCAGGTCACTCATGAGTCATTCAAATGAAACCAAACCCCATGCACGCGATCTCGCGCGGCCAAACTGGTCGGCGGTCTTCGCGGTTGCTTTCTGCGTCGCCTGCCTGATTACCGTCGAGTTTTTGCCGGTCAGCCTGTTAACGCCGATGGCGCTGGATTTAGGCATCTCCGAAGGGATGGCCGGGCAGTCGGTGACGACGACGGCATTCGTCGCGATGTTTTCCAGTCTGTTTATCACCACGGTTATCGGCAAAACCGATCGCCGCTACGTGGTTATCCTGTTTTCGCTGCTGCTGACGCTATCCTGCCTGCTGGTATCGTTTGCCGATAGCTTCACCCTGCTGCTGCTGGGACGCGCCTGTCTGGGCCTGGCGCTCGGCGGTTTCTGGGCGATGTCGGCATCGCTGACCATGCGTCTGGTGCCGATGCGCGTGGTGCCGAAAGCGCTATCGATTATCTTCGGCGCGGTATCAATCGCGCTGGTGATCGCCGCCCCATTGGGCAGTTTCCTTGGCGGGCTTATCGGCTGGCGCAACGTCTTTAACGGCGCGGCGGTGATGGGCGTGCTGTGTACGCTCTGGGTGCTGAAAGCGCTGCCGTCGCTGCCGGGTGAATCGGCGGCTCAGCAGCAAAATATGTTTGGTCTGCTGAAGCGTCCGGGGGTGATGGCCGGGATGTGCGCCATTTTCATGGCCTTTGCCGGACAGTTCGCCTTCTTTACCTATATTCGCCCGGTTTACATGACCCTCGCCGGTTTTGACGTCGACGGCCTGACGCTGGTGCTGCTGAGCTTTGGTATCGCCAGCTTTATCGGCACCTCGCTCTCCTCGGTAGTGCTGAAGCGCTCGGTCAAAGCGGCGCTGGCGATTTCGCCGCTGGTGCTGACAGCCTGCGCGGCGGCGCTGGTACTGTGGGGAGAAAGCAAAATCGTCGCCTCGACGGTGGCGATTATCTGGGGCTTCGCGTTTGCGCTGATCCCGGTGGGGTGGTCAACGTGGATCACCCGTTCGCTCTCCGATCAGGCGGAAAAAGCCGGGTCGATTCAGGTGGCGGTGATCCAGCTTGCCAACACCTGCGGCGCCGCGGTCGGCGGTGTTGCGCTCGACCACTTAGGGATGCTGTCGCCGCTGGTGTTGTCAGGAATATTAATGCTGTTTACCGGCTTGCTGGTGACGACCAAAGTGAAGGTGAATTAACCCGCTTACGGCCGTTCGCCTTTTGCCAGCCGGGCGTTGATGTCGGCAATCACTTCCGGCAGATCCGCCAGGGTATCAACCACATAGTGAGCCCCGGCGGCATACAGTTTGCCTGCCGCCCGCTCGCGACGGGTGGCGATTTCCTCTTTCGACATCGCCTGGTACTCCTCCCAGGTAGCGCCGAATTCGTTACCGGACACCGCCAGGCCGACGCTCCACATTCCGGCATGTAACCCTTCGCTGATGCCCGGTGCGGCGTCGTCGACCTTCACGCAGTGGGCCACATCGTCTATGCCCAGGGTAATCACGTTCTGCAGCGCCATCCACGGGCCCGGACGACCGCCGACGGCAAGATCATCGGTGGCGACCCAGTGGTCCGGGGCGTAGCCCTGGGCGGCGGCGGCCGGTACCAGCTTTTCCATCACCGGGCGCGGATAACCCGAGCAGGAGCCAATCTTCAGACCCTCGGCGCGCAGCGCGGCGAGGGTGTCGACAACGCCGGCAATCGGTGCGGAAAAATCGACAACCTTAGCGATTTGTAGCGGCATAAACGCGGCATAGATCGCATCGATATCGGCGGCAGTCATCGCGCGGCCAAATTTGGCCTGCCAGCGGCTATCGACAGCAGGGAGTTTGCCCAGCGCCTCAATGTGCTGCCACTTGCCAAGCCCCATTGGCACGCGGGCCTCTTCAAGGGTGATCTCAATATCGAAGGCCTGGCGGAAGGCCTCGACGAAAATTTGCGTCGGGGCGAAAGAGCCGAAGTCTACGGTGGTGCCTGCCCAGTCAAGGATCAGTGCGCTAATACGGTTCATGGCGGTTCCTTATTGTTTCCAGTACATGGCGTTGTCGATAGCCGCCAGCAGGGCGGTGATATCGGCGTCGTAGACTTCGCCAATGTTGCCGATGCGGAAGCAGTCGCTTTGCGATACTTTGCCCGGATAGATAACGAAGCCCTGATCTTTCAGCTTCTGGTAGAAGGTGTGAAAGCGGTACTGCGGCGCATCCGGTGAATAAAAGGCGGTAATAATCGGCGAGTGCAGGCTATCGTCGAGCAGCGGCCGGAAGCCGAGTGCGCGCATTCCGGCGACCAGCCGGCGCTGGTTGTTGCGGTAACGCCGATGGCGGGCGCTGACGCCGCCTTCCTGCGCTAGCTCTTTCAGCGCCTGGGCGAAGGCCAGCACGGTATGCGTCGGCGAGGTGAAGCGCCACTTACCGTGGTTATCTTCCATGCAGCGCCACTGGGCGTACAGATCCAGAGACAGCGAGCGTGAACGGCCTTTGCAGGCGGCCAGCTCCGCTTCGCGGGCAATCACGAAGGCAAAGCCCGGTACGCCCTGAATGCATTTGTTGGCGGAGCTTATCAGGTAATCAATATTCAGCGCGGCGATATCCAACGGAATGCCGCCAAAGCTGCTCATCGCATCGACGATATAGCGTTTATCGTACCGTTTCGCCAGTTCGGCCACCTCGTCGATCGGATTCAGCATGCCGGTGGTGGTTTCGCTATGTACCATCGCGATATGGGTGATCGCCGGGTCGTTCTGCAGGATCTGTTCGATCGCCGCCGCATCAGGGCGTGCGACTTCGCCGCAGTCGTAAGGGTGGCAGGCGATACCCATCAGTTGCGCCATCTCAATCATACGCGCGCCATAGGCGCCATTGCTGACGATCAGCACTTTGCCCTGTTCGCCTATGACGCTGCCGAGTACCGCTTCGACCGCGTAGCTGCCGCTACCCTGCAGCAGCACCGCTGTATAACCGTCGGCCGGGGTAGCCAACTGCACCAGCTGCTGGCGAATGGTCTGTACCACGCCGAGATTGTAATCATCATCCCAGGTACAGCTATCGAACAACATCGCCTCTTTCACCGTACGGGAGGTGGTTAACGGGCCGGGGGTCAGCAGCAGGTAGTTCCGTGAAGTCATTTGTCTCACCATTTGGTCTATACCAGATTTATATTTATCATGGAGACAAAGCCGGGGCAGGGTCAAAGGAAATGTGGCGCTGCAACAAAAAATTCATCTGGCTATGTATAATGAGCGCACGAAAAGTGGCAGTGAGTAAACATGAAATCACCCTCTGGCGAGATGCCGCAATACCTGATGATTAAGGCGCAGCTGCAGGCGCGTATTCAAAACGGCGCGTTGAAAAGCGGCGATAAGCTGCCTTCCGAGCGCGAACTGTGCGCGCTGTTCAACACGACCCGGATTACGGTACGCGAGAGCCTGGCGCAACTGGAGGCCAGCGGCGTGATTTACCGCGCCGACCGCCGCGGCTGGTTCGTGACGCCGGAGCGTCTGTGGTTGGATCCGACGCAAAATACCAACTTCCACAAGCTGTGTCTCGAGCAGGGGCGCGAACCGAAAACGGTGCTGCTTGAAGGACGCTTAACCGCCGTGCCGTTGGACGTGATGGCCCCGCTGGCGCTGCAGCCCTTCGATCAGGTTTACCTGCTGACGCGTCTGCGCTATGCCGACGGCCGGCCGGTGTGCTACTGCGAAAACCACTGCCTGCCCGCGCGGGTGCCTGAGCTGCTGCGCCACGATCTCAACGGCAGTCTGACCGAGATTTATCAAACTCAGTACGACCTGATCTATACCAGTATGCATTTGTCGTTTTATCCCACCTCAATGCCGCCGCAGGCCGCAGAGGCGTTGGGGGTGATGGAAGGGCGCCCGGCGCTGCTGTTGCGCCGGCTGAATTACGATCAACACGGGCGTATTCTCGATTACGATATTGAATACTGGCGGCATGACAGCCTGCGGATCGAAGTTGATACCCATTGATTTTATTGGTTAAATTTTTTGATCTCCCCGGGGCGCTAGCGCGTGCCGGGGCTATGCACTTCCCCTCGTTTTAACTCTTTCGACACACTTCTTTCATCGTTTTGTCATAAACCCCCGGTAGCGTGAAGGCAAATCTGGTCTACACCAGAATAACTGACTATCCGATGAGGCTTATACGATGAAACTCTCCCGACTTGCTCTGCTGTCCCTGTTCGCGCTGACCAGCTCTCCGGTTTGGGCAGACGGCGTCGTCACGGTTTACTCCGCCGACGGCCTGCATGACGGCGATAACAGCTGGTATCAGAGCCAGTTCGCCGCCTTCACCAAAGCGACGGGCATCAAAGTGCAGTATGTGGAAGGCGGCTCCGGCGCGATCGTTGAACGTCTGGCGAAGGAGCGTACCAATCCACAGGCTGATGTGCTGGTCACGGTGCCGCCGTTTATCCAGCGCGCCGCGAAAGAGCAATTGCTGGCAACCTTTACCCCGCAAGGTAGCGCGCAGATCCCCGGCGCTAACGACCGCTACGCGCCGCTGGTGAACAACTATCTGACCTTTATCTATAACGGCCAGTTGCTGAAAAGCGCGCCGGCCAGCTGGCAGGATCTGCTGGATAGCCGCTACAAGAACAAGTTGCAGTACTCCACGCCGGGGCAGGCGGGCGACGGTACCGCGGTGATGCTGCAGGCGTTCCACAGCCTCGGCGGTAAAGACGCCGGTTTTGCGTATCTGGGTAAGCTACAGGCCAATAATGTTGGCCCATCGGCCTCGACCGGCAAGCTGACGGCGCTGGTCAACAAAGGCGAGCTGTACGTCGCCAATGGCGATCTGCAGATGAACCTGTCGCAGATGGCGCGTAACCCGAACGTTAAAATTTTCTGGCCGGCGGATGACAAAGGCGAGCGCAGCGCGCTGGCGCTGCCCTACACCATCGGGCTGGTGCAGAACGGGCCGAACAGCGAAAACGGCAAGAAGCTGATCAATTTCCTGCTGGATAAACCGGCGCAATCCAGCGTCAGCGCGCGCTCCTGGGGCCTGCCGGTACGCAGCGACGTGGCGCCGGATGACGCTAACTTTAAGGCGGCGAAAGCGGCGCTCGACGGCGTAAAGAGCTGGGAGCCGAACTGGGATGATGTCGCGGTATCGCTGTCGGCTGACATTGCCCGCTGGCACCAAGTGACCGATAGCGAGTAAACCTGATGTTGATGAAAACCACCGTCACTCCTTCCCCGTCGCTGGCGGGGACTTCCGGGATCACCCTGGACTCGCTGCGCGTTTCATACCACGGCAACGTGGTCTTAAAACCGCTGTCATTGACCATTGAACCCGGTGAGGTACTGGCGCTGATAGGCCCTTCCGGTTCCGGGAAAACCACGGTGCTGCGGGCGATCGCCGGTTTTGTGCAACCGGCTGGCGGTCGAATTGTGATCGGCGATACTGACGTCACCCAGCTGCCGCCGTATCAACGCGGGCTGGCGATGGTGGTGCAGAACTACGCGCTGTTTCCGCATATGAAGGTAGAAGATAACGTCGCCTTCGGCCTGCGGGCGCAAAAGCAGCCCAGGGCGCTTATCGCCGAGCGGGTGGCTGAAGCCTTAAAAATCGTCGGTATGGCGGATTACGCCACCCGCTACCCGCATCAGCTTTCCGGCGGCCAGCAGCAGCGCGTCGCGATAGCCCGCGCGATTGCCGTGCGTCCTCGGGTACTGTTGCTTGATGAACCGCTGTCGGCGCTGGATGCGCAAATTCGTCATAACATGGTGGAAGAGATTGCCCGTCTGCATCGCGAACTGCCGGAACTGACCATTCTCTACGTCACCCACGATCAGACCGAAGCGCTGACTCTGGCGGATAAAATCGGCATCATGAAAGACGGTTCGCTGATTGCCCACGGTGAAACGCACGAGCTGTACCACTATCCGCCGAACCGCTTTAGCGCCGAATTCCTCGGCCGCGCCAATATCCTGCAGGCGACGGCGCTGAAGGACAGTACCGAGCCGGGGCTGGTTAGCGTGAGCTGCGGCGGCGGCCTGATTAACGCCTTCAGCCGGGGCGGCCTGCATGGCAACAACAAGCTGTTATGCATTCGCCCGCAGCACATGAGCCTGGCGCCGCGTTCAGCGATGAGTAATCGTCTCAACGCCACCCTGACCTCGATACACTGGCAGGGCGATCTGACGCATCTGCTGTGCGACGTCGCCGGCGAAGCGGTGCGGATCGTCATGACCCACGTGAACCCACTGCCGCGCGCGGGGGACAAGCTGGCGCTCTACTTCGAACCTGGCGATGCGGTTCTGATCGAGGTGCAATAATGGCGCAAACCCTAACGCTTGCGCGTCCGGCGCGAAACTTACGGCCTTACCTGTGGCTGGCATTGCCGCTGCTGGTGCTGGCGACGCTATTTTTCTATCCGCTACTGCTGATCGCCGAACAGGCATTACGTGACGCCAGCGGCAATCTAAGCCTCGAAACTTTCTGGCAGGTGATTGACTCAAAACGCTTTATTGGCGCGCTGCTCAATACCTTACAGATTGCGGTGTTCGCTACCCTTGGCTGCCTGGTACTCGGCAGCGTGCTGGCGCTGATTCTGGTGTTTATTCCGTTCCCCGGCAGCCAACTGGTGAGCCGGGTCATTGATACGTTTATCGCGCTGCCGACCTTCCTGATTACCCTCGCATTCACCTTTATTTACGGCTCGGCGGGGCTGCTCAACGGCACCCTGATGTCGTTGTTTGCTTTTGAGCTGCCGCCGGTGGACTTTCTCTATTCGATCAACGGCGTGATTCTGGCGGAGATCACCGTCTTTACGCCGCTGGTGATGCGCCCGTTGATGGCGGGACTGCGGCAGATAGATAAGAGCCAGCTGGAAGCGGCGAGTATTCTCGGCGCTCACCCGTTACGGGTGATTACCCAGGTTATCTTCCCGGCGGCGCTACCGGCGCTGATGGCGGGCGGCAGCCTTTGCCTGCTGTTGACCACTAACGAGTTCGGTATCGTGCTGTTTATTGGCGCCAAAGGAGTTAATACCCTGCCGATGATGGTCTACAGCAAGGCGATTCTGGAGTCGGATTACAGCGTGGCCTGCATGATTGCGCTGATTAATATTCTGCTGTCGCTGGGGCTGTTTATGCTCTATCGGCTGGCGGCGGCGCGCACTGGCGTAAGGAGTTAACGATGTTGATTTGGTCGCGTAAAGGCCGCGCGGCGGCGGGCGCGCTGGCGGTGACGCTATTTGCCGGCGTTTTCCTGCTGCCGCTGGCGGTGATTTTGCTCTCCAGCCTGAGTAAACAATGGAACGGCCTGCTGCCCACCGGCTTTACCTTTGCCCACTTTGTTAACGCCTTTCGCGGCGCGGCGTGGGATTCGCTGTTTTCGAGCCTGATGGTGGGTTTCTGCGCCAGCCTTCTAGCGCTGCTGTGCGGGATGTGGGCGGCGCTGGCGCTGCGCCAGTATGGCGCGAAGTTACAGAAATATCTTGGTCTGGCGTTTTATCTGCCCAGCGCTATCCCCTCGGTTTCCGTCGGACTGGGCATTCTGGTGGCATTTAGTCAGGGGCCGCTGCAGATGAACGGTACCTTCTTTATCGTTCTGGCGGCGCACTTTGTACTGATTTCCGCCTTTACCTTCAGCAACGTAACGACCGGGCTGGCGCGGATTTCCGCCGATATTGAAAACGTCGCCTCAAGCCTGGGCGCTTCGCCGTGGTATCGCCTGCGCCATGTGACGCTGCCGCTGATGACGCCGTGGATGATTTCAGCGCTGGCGCTGAGCCTATCGCTGTCGATGGGAGAGCTAGGGGCAACGGTGATGATCTATCCGCCGGGCTGGACGACGCTGCCGGTGGCCATTTTCAGCCTCACCGATCGCGGTAATATCGCCGATGGCTCGGCGCTGACCATTGTGCTGGTGGGCGTCACGCTGCTGTTGATGATGAAGCTTGAGCGCATCGCCCGCCGATTAAGCCAGAGATAATTTGTACCCGGAGCTGTAGCCCGGCTCAGCGTAGCGCTAGCCGGGAATCGGATTGCCTCAGCGCTGTAGCCCCGGTAAGCGGCAGCGCCACCGGGGATTTTGAGGCCGCCAACAGCGGCAGTTTCAGCCAGCATGGTGAATAAATTAAAGGCAGGCCGCACGGACCGTAGGCCGGATAAGGCATTTATGCCGCTATCCGGCATAAATGCGGACACAGGTTATTGCCTCAGAACCATGCCTCAAACATGCCGCCGATGTTTAACGAATCCAGCCGCTCGTCGCTGGTGTCGTTGACCTTCGCGGTGTGCTCGTTATCCACCTGGCCGCCGGTAACATAGAAGCGCAGCATCGGGCGGAACTCGGGCCCCATGCCGATGGCGATGTTCTGCGACAGCGTCAGCTTCCAGCCGTGGTTATCCCCGCCCTGGTCGTAGTCAACGCGCTGGTAGCCCGCTTCCAGCCACGTCGAGTGAACGTCGTTCCAGAAGTACATTGGCCGGACGATCGCGCCGTAGTTTTTACGGTTATCGGTATTGTCCTTGCCGTTGTCGTAATCGTGGAAGGCCAGCAGATACTCGATCTGCGCCTGCTGGGTGAACTTATGGCTGCCCTCGAAGCTGGCGTAGACCGTGGTCAGGTCATCGGTCTTGTTGTAGACGCTGTTATCCGAGTTGTCGGAGTAGCGCAGAATAACTTTGTTCACCCCGCTGTCATTGCTATGGCTCAGTACCAGCCCGCCCTGCCAGGCATCGAGGCGCGCGTCGCTGTCCACCGCTTTTGAGTCAAAGCCGTAGTTGGCATATACCTCGACGTCGATCGGCCCGGCCTTGATGTTGTGGGTTTTGGTGGTCAACGCGTAGTGGCCGTTGTCGCCGGTATCGGAGCTGCCGGTACAGGTGATGCGCGACGGGTTGGTCTCGTCGGCCATCACTTCCGGGCTACAGGATTTCACCTGCGACACCGTCGCCACGTCGAACTGCACGCCGCCGATATCGAAGTTCTTCACCCCGGCGCCCTGGCCGTCGTGGTTCATCCAGAAGTAGTCGTTGATCCCCTGTTGTGGGCGCTGGTGGAAGTCGCGACCGGCCCAGATATAGGCGTTGGGGTTAGATTCGAGGACGTTGGTGACGCCGACGTAGGCTTTTTTCAGGTTAACCTCGTCGCTCCAGTGGTCAAACATGACGTTGAGATCCCAGATGGCCCCCTGCGCGCTTTTGAACGCTTTGCTGATCTGGAATTCGCCGCCGTTGCTTTCATTACCGAGACGGCCGATCGCCGAGGCGCCGTTATAGGAGCCGTCGACGCCGACATATTTCTGGTCGCCGGTCTGGAAGTGGGCGCCATAGCGGGCGTAACCGCTAAATTTCAGGCCGAAAGGGATCGCCAGATCCGGCGAAGCCGCGGTGGTTTGCGGGTTGGTCATCACGTCGACTTTTTTATTGGCGGCGGCGTCGATTTTGGCCTGGCGGTCGGCCAGCGCTTTATCGACGGCTTTCGCGACGATGGCGTCGATCTGCTCCTGGGTAAACTCCTGCGCCAGTACGGAAATTGGGCACAGCGCGGCGATAACCGCCATGGCCAATGGCAGCTTTTTAACTGTATTCATGGTTATCTCACTTTAATAATTAATATATGCAGACAATAACCGCCCCATTCTGGTTAAAATAAAAATAACCAAAATAAGCTGATTTGTTTTTTTCAGGGTACAGCTACGCCGGAGAATAAATATCTTATTCTCAGTGGCGAAATTTAACGACTAATACAGAGTGATTAATTTATTAGAAAATAGATCATAATATTTCCTGAGGTTATTGAGTTTATAATCAGGTCATTTGGCGAAAATCCCTTTTCCGCATAAATTCATATTTTCAGGTAAGACAATAATTACTGGCTAACGGCTCCGGCGACAGCTGCGACGCTTTTCGCCTTTTCCACTTCATTCTTTATTAATGAACGCTCATAGGCACGCAGGAATGGCAGATAAATCACCGCCGACATCACCATGCAGATAACGCACATCACCACCGGGCTTAAGGTCCAGTTAGCCGCCCACGAGGCGCCAATCGGCGCGGGCGTCGTCCACGGCGTCAGCGACACCACCTGGCTCAGCCAGCCAAGACGGGTTGCGCCGTAAGCCAGCACCGCGTTAACCATCGGCACGCAGACGAAGGGGATAAACATCATTGGGTTCATGATGATCGGCGCGCCGAACAGAATCGGTTCGTTGATATTAAAGAAGCTCGGCACGATGCCCATTTTGCCGATAGTCCGCAGATGCGTGACCCGGCTACGCAGCAGCAGGAAGGCCAGCGGCAGGGTCGAACCGACGCCGCCAATCAGCAAATAGTGATCCCAGAAGCCCTGCAGGTAAACGTGCGGCAGCGCCGCGCCGGCCGCCAGCGCCGCCTGGTTTGCCGACAGATTGGCCATCCAGAACGGGTTCATAATGCCGGTGACGATAAGCGAGCCGTGAATACCGGCGAACCAGAAAATCTGGCACATCAGCACCGACAGCAGAATCGCCGGCAGCGAATCGGAAGCGGAGACCAGCGGTTCCAGCAGATGCATAATCGCCTGCGGCAGGATCATGCCGGTTTGCGCTTCAATGAACAGGTTGAGCGGATGCAGAGTACCGATGACCACCAGTACCGGAATGAGGATCTCAAATGAACGGGCGACGCCGGTCGGCACCTCTTTCGGCAGGCGAATGGTCACGTTGTTTTGCTTAAGCCAGGCGTAAACGCGGGTGGAGTAGAGGGCGGTGATCAGCGCGGTGAAAATGCCCTGGCCGGATAAATACTGAGTAGAAATTTTGCCATCGGCATAGGGCGCGGCGACCAGCAGGAAGGCCATAAACGCCAGCAGGCCTGACATGACCGGATCGAGCTGGAACTGGCGTCCGAGGCTGGCGCCGATGCCGACCGAGATAAAGAAGGTCATGACGCCCATGCTGAGATTAAACGGCAACATCAGCTGTTCACGGTACTGCTGGGAAAAATCCAGCCAGCCGCGGGCAAAACCGTTAGTGGTCTCCGGCGAGAAAGGCGGAAAGATAAATACCAGCATGAAAGAGCCGATGATCATGAACGGCAATGCGGCGGTAAAGCCATCGCGGATGGCGATTACATATTTCTGTTGCCCAAGGCGTCCTGCCAGCGGAGTAATAGACTGCTCGATCACGGCAATCATCGACTGATACAGAGAACTCATTTGAACACCTCTTAGTGCGCCGCGGCGATCAGCGACAGGGCATAATTCAGAACGTTATCTCCCCGCTGCATTCCGTAATCCATCGTATCGATAGGCTGGACGGGAATATTCAGGGGAGCGGCTTTCTCGCTAAGCATTTTCAGCATGTATTTGACCTGCGGGCCAAGCAGCACCACCTGGTATTGCGGAAACTGCATATCAAATTCGGCAACGCCATAGGCGTCAATCTGCACCGGCAGGTCGCGTTCCTTTGCGGCATCCACCATTTTCCTCACCAGCAGGCTGGTGGACATTCCGGCGGAGCAGCACAGCATAATCTTGTACATCGACGGCTTTCCTCATATGTAAAAAGTTATTGCGAGGATGATTTGATATCAGACGGAAACCGGTTTCCATTTATAAAAAACAGAACTGTGAGCGCGGTCAATAACTCACCGTTAGCGGCCTTACTAATTAGATTTTGCTCACAAAATAATGTCGATTTGGCGTGGTTTTTTGCCGAAATGGAAAATCGGTTTCCAAATAAAAAAGGAAACGGCTATACTGCCGCTGGTTATAATTGAAGCGATTCAGGACACAGCGTTACAGGGGCCTAACCGCGCCTGCCAGGGGAAAAAAGATGTCGACAATCAATGATGTATCACGGTTAGCCGGGGTATCGAAAGCCACGGTTTCGCGCGTGCTGAGCGGTTCGCGCGGGGTAAAAGAGGCCAGCCGCCAGGCGGTGCTGCAGGCGGCGGAAACGCTTAACTACCGGCCCAATATGATTGCCCAATCCTTACTGAGCCAGTCGACGGGCTGTATCGGCGTGATTTGCGCGCAGGACAACATCAATCAGACCACCAGCTATCTCTACGCCCTGGAAAAACAGCTCAGCCAGCATCAGAAACATCTACTGCTGCGCTTCGCCAATAACCGCGGCGACGTATTAAGTGCGCTGGATGAACTTACCTGTGGCCTGTGCGATGACGTGCTGATCATCGGCGCGCGCTTTCCGCTGCAGATCGAGCGCCCCGATGTGGTGCTGATTGATTGTCTGGAAAGCGATGGCGAGAACAGTATTCAGTTTGATCACGCCTTCGCCGCGGAAACTGCCTGTCATTATCTGATTAATCAGGGGCGGCGGCAGATTGCGCTGATCCATCCGCAGGGGAGCGGCTTTGCCGACCAGGTGCTGCTGGGCTATAAGCATGCGCTGGAAAAGAACTTCCTGCCGTTTAATCGCAACCTGGTCTTCCTGGACTGCCCCTCGTCGTCGGTGGCGGTGCAGGAGCTGATGAATAACGCCACTACCCTGAACTTTAATGCGCTGTTGGTGAGTGATGAACTGCAGGCGCAGCGGGTAGTGCCGCAGCTGCAGGCGTTTAACCGCGCGGTGCCGGAAAAAGTAATGGTCTTCAGTCTCGCGGGTTCGCTGCAGATGCCGGGTATTCCGACCATCCCGGCGATTGAGTATTCGATGGATGCGATGGCTTCGCGGATCGTCAACTGGCTGATCGGCAAAAGCCCGCAGCCCGGCGGCAGCCTGCTGCGCGGCGACTTAATTATTCCCTAATATCGGGCCAGGTTACGGGTCGCGCATTTAGCGCGTGAGTTTGATTAACTGGCGCCACGCGCGGTTATGCAGCGTGAACAACAGCATCTTATAAAAGGCGGTGGAATGGATACAGACGCCGCTGAGCAGCAACATAATGACGCCCACCAGTGCCGCTGTTAGATTAACTCCCGGGTAAGAGGCGTCACTCAGTGCGTAAAGCAGGTAGACCACCGTTAATACCAGACTCATCACCGCTAACATAATATGCACTCGCACGGCGCGCATGCTGCCTTTGCCGATCATAAACATCGTGATGCCGTTGATACCAGCGATCAGCAACGAAATCAGCACTACCCACGCAAACACGCTTTCGGCAGGCTGATGGAGTACGCTCAGGATGCAGTAGCCTAACCACAACTGCGGAATAGCAAGACTGATAGTTATTCCGAGCGTGCTAAATGCTGCCGGGATCCCCATGGTATGGATTCCTACAGGCGCCCCCATTTCTGCGGCAAGCTGTGCCTTCAACTGTTGCAACTGCATAGTGCTGGCTTTGCTCATGCTGAGCGCCACGTCGTGACAGTGCTGCAGGCGGTGGGGTAGTACTTTAAACATATGAATATCCGCCTGCATCACTGCGGGTTATTTACCCGGGCAGCGAATTTTATCAATGGCGGCCAGATAGCCTTTTTGATTATTGCGCTCTTTCGCCAGCGTCGCTTCGCGAACGTAACTCTGGTTGTCTTTCGAGGCGAGGATTTTATTGGCGAAATCGTTATCGCTGAGGGTGCTCGCCGGGGCGCATTTTTCCTTCACCGCTTTCAACACTTGCTGTTTTTGCTGCTCAAACTGCAGGCTTTGCAGCGGCGATTCGGCCCACGCCGCGCTGGCGCTAAGAGCAGTAACCAGACACAACATCCAACACGCTTTCATGGCGCTTCTCCTTCACTTTTCGCTTCAGTCAACTATATGCGCAGCAGGTGAATTGCGCAAATGTTAGACATTTTTTGTTGTTTAAAATCAGACGATTGCTATTACGCCGCGCGTACCCGCCGCCGGGAATCCACCGCGATAAGAATGACCGAAGAGAGAATCAACAGCGTCCCCAGCCAGTCCGGCAGAGTAAAGGTAATGCCCAATAGCAAGAGAGAGAGCAGGGCGCTGCTCAGCGGCTCGGCGCAGCTGAGGATCCCGGCTTTTGCGCCGCCAATTTTCTGAGCGCCGTTGAGATACAGGCTGAAAGTCAGCGAGGTGCCGATCACCACGAGATAGAAAAACGCCAGCAGCAGACGGCCGTTCACCACAAAGTTCGCGCTCTGGCTGCCATAAAACGGCAACAGCATCGCCCCGCCAATCAGCATGCTCCAGCCGACGATCGGCAGTGTGCCGTAGCGGGCGATAAGCGTTGAGGGATAGGTGGTATAAAACGCCGCCGCGAAGGCAGAAGCGATCCCCCAGAACAGCGCCGCCGGCGAGATGGAGAGCGAGGTCGGGTTGCCGTGGGTGACCAGCAGGAAGGTGCCGGCAAGCGAGGTGCCAATCGCCAGCAGCACAAAGGGACTAGGCCGCGCCTTACGCGCCAGCGCGAACCAGGCGACGATAATCGTCGGCGACAAAAACTGTAGCACCGTGGCGGTGGCGGCGTTCGACTTCTCGATAGTCATCAGGAAGGTGTACTGCACGGTTAACGCGCCGACCAGCGAGAAAAACAGCAGGCTAAGGGCATCTTTGCGGTTTTGCATGACGCGGAAAATTTTGTCGCCGTGAACGAAAGCGAGCATCAGCAAAATCAGCCCGGCGAACAGCAGGCGGATCATGGTCAGATAGGGCGATGACATCTGACTTTGCTGCATAATGTACTGCGCGCAGACCCCGGAACTGCCCCACAGGACCGCGGCGATCAATACGTTCAACATCCCTCTTTTGCTGGAACCCATTTTTCCCTCGCGTGAAATAGCGCAAAGCAGGAATCATAGCACGGTGATGACGCGGCGCGCGCTTTACTGCCGACGCCACTCGCCCGGCGTCATGCCGTAGTGTTTTTTAAAGGTTTTCGCAAATGAAGCCTGTGATTGAAAACCGCAGCGTTCGGCAATCACTTCCAGCCGCGCCTGGCGATCGAGATGCAGCAGGCGAGCGGCCATCGCCATCCGTAGCTGCGACAGCCACGCCTGCGGCGTCAGATGATAGACGCGGGCAAAATGGCGGGCGAAGGTGGCGCGCGATAAAAACGCCCGCGCCGCCATGCTCTCGATAGTCCACGGCTGTTCCGGCGCGGCCAGCACCGCGAGAACGGCCGGCATCAGCCGCGTATCGCTCATCAGGCGCAACAGGCCGCCCGGCGGCTCCTGCGCGCCGAGCAGGGTACGTAACAGCAGCACCAGCAGCGTATCGCCAAGGCTGCGCACGATAGCGCTGCCGCCGGGATGTTCCGCCAGGCTTTCGCGTACCAGCACGTTAAGCAAAATATCCAGCTCCGGGCAATCTTCGCGCTCATCGGTATGTAAATGGATCAGCGCCGACTCTTCGGCGAACAGCCAGTTGACGTGCGGGCCGAAGTAAAACTCGCCGCACAGCATCTCCAGCGCGTCGCTTTCCACGGCGGTACGCACTTCCGTTAGCGTGCCGTTAAAGCGATGGGCGACGGGCAGTACCTGACCCCACTCCACCAGGCTCTCCATCAGATGCGGCGAACCGTGCGGCAGCAGGATCACGTCGCCGGCGCGCATGTGGCGGGTTTGATGACCGACGGTTAGGCGCCCTTCGCCGCGCAACACAAAGTGCCACGGCACCACGCCCGCTCGCATTTGATCGTGTCCGGCCTGCCAGCGGCCGCCGAAACGGCAATGCAGATTCACTTCGCAACGCGGGGCCAGCAGCGTCAACAGATGGCTCAAACTATCCATGCGACTCCTGAGACGATAAGACAAAAAAATGAGACGAAGAGCGCCAGTCTAGCACGTCGCCGACCACTAAGATGTCTCCATTGCCACAACATACCCTCAAATAACAGGAGTACACCATGAGCCGTTTAGCCGATATCCGTGAACAAGATGCCACCGGTAAAGCCGCCGATATTTTCGCCGGAATTAAAAAAGCGATGGGTAAAGTGCCGAATGCCTATCTGACCATCGGCGGCCACTCGCCGGCGGCGCTGCAGCAGGCGCTGGCGCACAACGCGATGCTGCATAAAAGCAGCCTCAGCGCGCAGGAGCTGGAGGCGATTAATTTATCGGTCAGCGAAGCGACCGGCTGTGATTACTGCCTGGCCGCCCATACCCTGATGGCCAAAAAAGCGGGCTTCAGCGGCGAGCAAATCCACGCCCTGCGCCGCGGCGAGTATACGGAAGATGCGCGCCTGGACGCGCTGGTGAAATTCGCCCAAACCCTGGTGACCACCACCGGTACGCTGCCGGAAGCGGACGTCGCCGCGCTGCGTCACGCCGGTTTTAGCGACCAGCAGGTGATTGAGATCATCAGCGCCGTCAGCGCCATCTTGTTCACCAACATGGTGAACCGGGTTAACGACACGGTAGTGGACTTCCCGAAAGCCGATTAACCCGTCGTCGCGCGCCTGTTTACAGTCCCAATTCGCTTAGCCCCGGATGATCGTCAGGGCGGCGACCCTGGGGCCAGTGGAACAGGCGCTCGCTTTCCGCGATCGGCAAATCGTTGATGCAGGCGTAGCGCGTGGACATTAGCCCGTGCTCATCAAACTGCCAGTTTTCATTGCCGTATGAACGAAACCAGTTGCCGCTGTCGTCGCACCACTCGTAGGCAAAGCGTACGGCGATGCGATTATCCTGCCACGCCCAAAGCTCCTTAATCAGCCGGTATTGTAGCTCTTTACGCCATTTTCGCTGCAGAAACGCCACGATTTGCCCCCGTCCGTGGACAAATTCGCTGCGGTTGCGCCATTCGCTATCCACGGTATAAGCCAGCGCGACTTTTTGCGCATCGCGGCTGTTCCAGCCATCTTCGGCGGCGCGCACCTTCTGCACGGCGCTGTCGCGGGTAAACGGCGGTAACGGGGGACGTTGTTCGCTCATCAAAACTCTCCTTTTGGGGATAATTGTTGCTGCAGGCGCTGATTCTCCTGCTCCAGTTCATGAATACGCTCTTGCAGGCTCTGGCTGTATTCCGCGACCTGCTGTGCGCTGTAGCGCGGCGTAATGTGCTGCGGGCAGTTCCAGTCAAAAGCCTGCAGATGAAAACGAAACAGGCGTTCGATGCGGGCGCGATAGTTTGTCGGCGTCACTAATGCCAGCAGCTCAGGCTGCTCTTCCGCCGCCAGCACCTCGACGGTGACGTAGATTTTCAGCCTGGCACGGCGCGGGTAATCCATCAAAAAGAGGCAGGCCCGGTCGCTGCCGCGCAGGTTGCCGGTGGTGATGTACTGGCGATTACCGCCGAAATCGGCCATGGCCAGCGTGGTGTCATCCAGCAGGCGCAGAAAACCCGGCGGGCCGCCGCGATGCTGAATGTAGGGCCAGCCGCTTTGCGACACCGTCGCCAGATAAAAACTGTCGCGGGTAGCGATCATCCCCTCTTCGCTGGCGCCGAAGCGATCCGCCTGACGGCGGCTGTGCGGCGTTTGCCACAGCTGGTCGCTGCCCATTTCATGTTGCACATCCATGACATCCGGGGTGATAGCGATATCGAGAAAGGTTGCTGCCATAACGCCTCCTGAAGGTAGGGGGCTATCATGGACTGTGCTGTGAAAAATGATAATACTGCTTATCTGGTAATCATCTTTCCGAAAAGCGGGAGAATAATGGACCGATTAAGCGCTATGGCGCTGCTGGTGAAAGTCACTGAACTGGGCAGTATGTCGGCGGCGGCGCGGGCGCTGAATACGCCGTTGACTACCGTGAGCCGTAATATCGGCGAGCTGGAGAGCGCGCTGGGAGTCCGTTTATTGACGCGCACCACCCGTAAACTCACCCTCACCGATGCCGGCGTCGATTATGTCGCCGCCGCGCGGCGGATCCTCGAAGAGGTGGAAAACGCCGAACGCCGGGCAACGGGTGAATACCAGGAGCCGAAGGGCGAGCTAGTGATCTCCGCGCCGACCATGTTTGGTCGCCAGCACGTTCTGCCAGTCATTAGTGAATTTATCGCCCGTTATCCGCAAATTCGCGTACGTTTGTTACTCAGCGACAGTAATGCCGATCTGGTCGGCGACCATATCGATCTGGCGGTACGGATTGGTGAACTGGCTGATAGCAGCATGGTGGCCACCCGGCTGGGCGCGATGCGCATTGTAGCCTGCGCCCATCCCGCGCTGTTGGCGAAATACGGCGAACCGCAGCGTCCGCGCGATCTGGCGGCGCTGCCGATCATCCGTATTGAATCGCCGATGCCCTATCGCGGCTGGCGCTTTCGCGCCGTTGAACGGGAAGATCAGCTGATTAATCTGCCGCCGGTGTTGGCCGTCACCACGCCGGAGAGCGCCGCCGATGCCGCCCGGCTGGGCGTTGGGGTGGCCCGCTTGCTGCACTATCAGGCGCTGGATGGCCTGCGCTGCGGGGAACTGCGTCTGCTGCTGGAAAGCGTCGAGCCGGAGCCCGCGCCGGTTCATTTGTTATATACCGCGCGGGAGCTGGCGCCGCTTAAGCTGCGGAAATTTATCGACTTTGCCGCGCCGGCGCTGCGCCAGTCCTTGCTGCGTATTGCCGGGGCCGCTTAATGCGCCGCGCTTTTCAGCGGCGCCTCCTTCAATAGCCAGGAAAGGACAAACGCGACGGCCATAATGCAGGCCGCCATCAGGAACGCCGCATGGATCGCCGCGCCGAAGGCGTCGAGATAATCGAGACGGATCGCCGCTGGCAGATGCTGTACCGCCACCGGATTCATGGCTGGCGGCAGCACCGCGCCCTCCGGCAGCAGTTTCTGCAGGTTATTTTGCAGCACATGGGTAAAGACCGCGCCGAACAATGCCACGCCGATGGAGCCGCCAATTGAGCGGAACAGGGTCACACCGGAGGTGGCGACGCCGTACATCTGCGCCGGCATCGCGTTCTGTACCGCCAGCACCAGTACCTGCATCACCAGCCCCAGGCCCGCGCCGAGCACGCCGGTAAACAGATAGAGCTGCCACATCGGCGAATGAATGGTGATACGGGTCAGCAGCACCATGCCGGTCACGCCGAGCAGGGTACCGATAATCGGGAAAATCCGGTATTTCCCGGTGTGGCTAATCACCCGGCCGCTGATGATGGAGGTCAGCAGCAGGCCGCCCATCAGCGGGATTAACTGTAACCCGGCCTCGGTTGGCGTCGCCTCTTTCACCACCTGCAGATAGAGCGGCAGGAAAGTGACCGAACCGAACAGCGACATGCCGATAACAAAGCCAATCAGACTACACAGCAGGAAGCTACGGTTGCGGAATAGCGACAGCGGAATAATCGGCTCGGCGGCGATCCGTTCTTCGTAGATAAAACCGATGATCCCCACGATGCCGAAGGCCAGAATGCACCACAGCTGCGGATCATTCCACGCATGGACGCTGCCGCCTTCCGAGGTAAACAGGATGATGCACAACAGCGCCATGCTGAGGTAAATCGCCCCCAGCCAGTCAATCTGATGCTGGCTACGTTTGTTGCTACTGTGGAATACCGCGCCGATGACCAGCAGCGCGAACAGACCCAGCGGCAGGTTGATATAGAAAATCCAGCGCCACGAGGCGTGCTGTACCAGGAAGCCGCCGATCAGCGGGCCGATAACCGTCGCCAGGCCGAAGACGCCGCCGAACAGCCCCTGATAGCGTCCGCGGTTGGCAGGTGGGATAACGTCGGCGACCGCCGCCATGCTGATCACCATCAGGCCGCCGCCGCCGAGCCCCTGTAGCGCGCGCATCAGAACCAATTGCGTCATGTTCTGCGCCAGCCCGCAGAGCGCGGAACCGGCAAGAAACAACACGATCGCCACCTGCAGCACGATTTTACGCCCGAACAGATCGCCGAATTTACCGTACAGCGGCACTACGATGGTCGAGCTGAGGATATAGGCGGTGACCACCCACGAGAGTTTATCCAGCCCGCCGAGCTCGCCAACGATAGTAGGCAAGGCGGTGGAGACAATGGTCTGGTCCAGCGCCGACAGCAGCATCACCAGCAGCAGGGCGCTGAACAGCAGGCGGATTGACGGCGCCGGTTGGCTTGCGACTTCAGATGTCATTGCATCACTCGCTTGAAATTAATTAAATGCATAATTAATATTTAGGGAAATGATGAATCGGGTCAAGAGATCGCCAGCATATGCCAGCACAAAAAGCTAATGAAGCGCCGCGCCGCCCCGGTCGGCCACGCGGTAAAAAGCCGGGAACCGCTAACCGCGAGCAGTTGATCGATATCGCCCTGGCGCTGTTTGCTCGTCACGGCGCGGCCCGCGTGTCGCTAAATGCCATTGCCAAAGAGGCCGGGGTGACGCCGGCGATGCTGAATTACTATTTTACGTCGCGGGAAGCGCTGATTGAGAATTTGCTGGAAGAGCGCTTTATGCCGCTGCGCAACGATATCAGCCGCATATTTGTCGACCATCCGCAGGATCCGGTGACGGCGTTGACGATGATGGTTGAGACCCTGGCGGACATGGCGGAGCAAAACGCCTGGTTCGCGCCGCTGTGGATGCAGGAGATCATCGGCGAGATGCCGATGCTGCGCCAGCACATGGATGCGCGCTTCGGCGAGGAGCGTTTTCAGGTGATGCTGGAGACGGTTCGCCGCTGGCAGCAGGAGGGGAAAATTAACCCGGCGCTGGCGCCGGAACTGCTGTTTACCACGGTGATTAGCCTGGTGCTGGTGCCGTTCTCGCGCATCCATAGCGACCCGCGTTTACAGGCGGTAACCCGGCAGACCATTGTGAGCCACGCGCTGGCGTTAATGGGCCACGGGGTCGGCGGTTAAGGTGTTAATTCAGATGCCGACACTGCTTCTGCGTTATGACTCTCCTGGCGCAGGGATTTTCCCGGAGGCGGCGCGTTGCGCCTTGTCCGGGCTACCAAATCGCACAGTCGGGTAGCCCGGATAAGCGCAGCGCAATCCGGGGTTATCGTTACAGTGTCTTCGATAAATAATGGCGTTGCATACCCGCGTGCGGGAAATCGGGCAGCGACATCTGCAACTGATAGCCTAATTTCTGATAAAACGGCAGCGCCTGGAAGCTAAAGGTATCGACCAACAAATGACTGCAGCCCAACGCCTGCGCCTGCTGTTCCGCTTCCTGCATAAGCTCGCGGCCCAGACCGTTGCCGCGCGTTGTTTCGCTCACCCACAGGTATTCGATACATAGCCAGTTGCCTTTGCGTTTGGCGATAAGCCCGCCGCGCATTACCGCTTGCTCATCGCGGGAGTAAATGCCCAGATCGCCAAACTGATCTGCGTCGAGATACTGCTGATTATACTGCCGTAGGCCGGCAAACAATTCTTGTTGATCGTCGGGATTAATGCTTTTTGTAATTATTAGAGCCATTAAGTTTCTCCAGTTGCACAGGCTATCGTTATATTTTCCTCTACTGACTTTCACAAAATATTCTTATTTTCTCCATTATTTTTTGTCTTAATTTTGTCCTTCAAAGTAAGCGAAATAACCTTTCTATGACTTTCGAAAGGGCGGGCTGAGAATCCCCACAATAATAATAGTGTTAAGGAACATCTAAGCTTCATTGCGATATTTCCATTAAGACGAAAATGCCGCAGCGCCCCTCTTTTCCTCGCGATTTAATTCACGGGGGGACGTCTTACATCTTGAGAAAATAAAATGAAACACATCATAGCCCCCATCGCGACAGCATTATTTCTCCTGAGCGGATGCGATAATGCGCAGACAACTGCGCCGCAACAACCCACGCCGGAGGTGGGAATTGTTACGCTGCAAGCCCATCCGGTGCCGGTGGTCAGCCAACTGACTGGCCGCACTACCGCCTCGCTCAGCGCCGAAGTGCGCCCGCAGGTCGGTGGCATCATTCAGAAGCGCCTGTTTACCGAAGGCGATATGGTGAAGGCCGGGCAGGCCCTTTACCAGATCGATCCCTCCAGTTATCGCGCCACCTGGAACGAAGCGGCGGCCGCGTTGAAGCAGGCGCAGGCGCTGGTGGTCTCTGATTGCCAGAAAGCCCAGCGCTACGCGTCGTTGGTCAGAGATAACGGCGTCTCTCGCCAGGATGCCGACGACGCTGCCTCCGCCTGCGCCCAGGACAAGGCCAGCGTGGAGTCGAAAAAAGCGGCGCTCGAGAGCGCACGCATCAACTTGAACTGGACCACCGTCACCGCGCCGATTGCCGGGCGCATCGGCATCTCCTCGGTCACGCCGGGAGCGCTGGTCTCTGCCGACCAGGATACCGCGCTGGCGACGATCCGCGGCCTCGACACCATGTATGTCGATCTGACGCGATCCAGTGTCGATCTCCTGCGTTTACGCAGGCAGAGCCTGGCCAGCAACAGCGATACCCTCAGCGTGACGTTAACCCTTGAGGATGGCAGTACTTATCCCGAAAAAGGGCGTTTGGCGCTCACCGAAGTCGCCGTCGATGAATCCACTGGCTCGGTGACCCTGCGCGCCATCTTCCCCAACCCGCAGCATGTCCTGCTGCCGGGAATGTTTGTCCGCGCGCGTATCGATGAAGGCATCATGAACGACGCGATCCTCGCGCCGCAGCAGGGTATCACCCGCGATGCCAAAGGCGACGCCACGGCGCTGGTTGTCGATGCCGACAACAACGTTGAGCAGCGTACCGTGCAAACCGGCGATACCTACGGCGATAAATGGCTGGTGCTGAGCGGTCTGAAAGCGGGCGACAAGCTGATTGTCGAAGGCACCGGTAAAGTGTCCCCCGGACAAGCGGTGAAGGCCGTTGCCGTCAAAAATAACGGAGGCAATGCCTGATGTTCTCCCGTTTCTTCGTGCGTCGCCCGGTCTTTGCCTGGGTGATCGCTATCCTTATCATGCTTGCCGGGGCGCTGGCGATCCGCACGCTGCCGGTGGGACAATATCCGGACGTCGCCCCACCGGCGGTCAAAATATCCGCTACCTATACCGGAGCTTCCGCAGAAACCCTGGAAAACAGCGTCACCCAGGTTATCGAGCAGCAGCTCACCGGACTGGATAACTTACTTTATTTCACCTCCACCAGCAGTTCGGATGGTACGGTGAGTATTACCGTCACCTTTGAGCAGGGAACCGATCCGGACACTGCTCAGGTACAGGTACAAAATAAAGTGCAGCAGGCGGAATCGCGTCTGCCGAGTGAAGTACAGCAATCTGGCGTAACGGTAGAAAAATCGCAAAGCAGTTTCCTGTTAATCCTCGCGGTGTATGACAAAACCAACCGCGCCACCAGTTCTGATATCTCCGATTGGCTGGTCAGCAATATGCAGGACCCGCTGGCGCGCGTGGAGGGCGTCGGCAGCCTGCAGGTATTCGGCGCCGAATACGCGATGCGCGTCTGGATGGACCCGACCAAACTCGCCTCTTACTCGTTGATGCCTTCCGACGTACAGTCGGCTATTGAGGCGCAGAACGTGCAGGTTTCCGCGGGTAAAATCGGCGCGCTACCGTCGTCCAATGCCCAGCAATTGACCGCCACCGTGCGCGCGCAGTCGCGGCTGCAAACACCTGACCAGTTCAAAGCGATCATTGTAAAGAGCCAGTCCGACGGTTCGGTGGTGCGCCTGAGCGATGTCGCGCGGGTGGAGATGGGCAGCGAGGATTACACCGCTACCGCTAATCTGAACGGCCACCCCGCAGCCGGGATTGCGGTGATGATGGCACCCGGCGCCAACGCGCTGGATACCGCAACGCTGGTGAAAAGCAAAATCGCTGAATTCCAGCGTCAAATGCCGCAGGGCTACGATATCGCCTACCCGAAAGACAGCACCGAGTTCATCAAAATCTCGGTCGAGGACGTCATTCAGACCCTGTTTGAAGCGATTATTCTCGTGGTCTGCGTAATGTACCTGTTCCTGCAGAATTTCCGCGCGACGCTCATTCCGGCGGTAGCGGTACCGGTCGTGTTACTTGGCACCTTTGGGGTGCTGGCGCTGTTCGGCTACTCCATTAATACCCTGACGCTGTTCGCCATGGTGCTGGCGATCGGCCTGCTGGTGGATGATGCCATTGTGGTGGTGGAAAACGTCGAACGGATTATGCGCGACGAAGGGCTGCCCGCCCGCGAAGCCACCGAAAAATCGATGGGCGAAATCTCCGGCGCGCTGGTGGCGATCGCCCTGGTGCTGTCGGCGGTATTCCTGCCAATGGCCTTTTTCGGCGGTTCGACCGGGGTAATCTATCGCCAGTTCTCGGTGACGATTATCTCGGCGATGATGCTGTCGGTGGTGGTAGCGTTAACCCTCACTCCGGCGCTGTGCGGCGCGCTGCTAAGCCACTCCAAACCTCATGACAAAGGTTTCTTCGGCGCCTTTAATCGCCTGTGGGGGCGTACGGAAGATGGCTACCAGCGTCGCGTACTCGGCGGCCTACGCCGCGGCGCGGTGATGATGGGCGCTTACGCCTTGATTTGCGGGGCGATGGCGTTGGCGATGTGGAAACTGCCGGGCAGCTTCCTGCCGGTGGAGGATCAGGGCGAAATCATGGTCCAGTACACCTTGCCTGCCGGGGCGACGGCGGTGCGTACCGCCGAGGTGCGCCGTCAGGTGACCGACTGGTTCCTCACCAAAGAGAAAGCCAATACCGAGGTTATCTTCACCGTCGACGGCTTCAGTTTCAGTGGCAGCGGTCAGAACGCCGGAATGGCCTTCGTCTCATTGAAAAACTGGTCGCAGCGCAAAGGCGACGAAAATACCGCGCAGGCCATTGCGCTGCGCGCCAACAAAGAGCTGGGCGCGATCCGCGACGCCACCCTGTTCGCCATGACGCCGCCATCGGTGGATGGCCTTGGGCAAAGTAACGGCTTCACTTTCGAGCTGATGGCCAGCGGGGGTACCGATCGCGATAGCCTGATGAAGCTGCGCAGCCAACTGCTGGCCGCAGCCAATCAGAGCGGCGAACTGCAGTCGGTTCGCGCCAACGATCTGCCACAAATGCCACAGCTGCAGGTGGATATCGATAACAATAAAGCCGTCTCGCTGGGGCTGTCGCTCAGCGACGTGACCGATACGCTCTCCAGCGCCTGGGGCGGCACGTACGTCAACGACTTTATCGATCGCGGCCGGGTGAAAAAGGTCTATATCCAGGGCGAGAGCGACGCGCGCGCCGTGCCGTCCGATCTTGGTAAATGGTTTGTCCGCGGCAGCGATAACAGCATGACGCCGTTCACCGCGTTCGCCACCACCCATTGGGAATACGGCCCGGAAAGCCTGGTACGCTACAACGGCTCGGCCGCCTTTGAGATCCAGGGGGAAAACGCCGCGGGCTTCAGCTCAGGGGCGGCAATGGACAAAATGGAAAAACTGGCCGATAGCCTGCCGGCGGGCTCCACCTGGGCATGGAGCGGTATTTCGCTGCAGGAAAAACTGGCCAGCGGCCAGGCGATGAGCCTGTACGCCATTTCGATTCTGGTGGTGTTCCTGTGCCTGGCGGCGCTGTATGAAAGCTGGTCAGTGCCGTTCTCGGTGATCATGGTCATCCCGTTAGGCCTGCTTGGCGCGGCGCTGGCGGCCACGCTGCGCGGCTTAAGTAATGACGTCTATTTCCAGGTGGCGCTGTTGACGACCATTGGCCTGTCGTCGAAGAACGCCATTCTGATCGTTGAGTTCGCTGAATCCGCGGTGGATGAGGGCTATTCGCTCTCGCGGGCGGCGATCCGCGCCGCGCAGACCCGTCTGCGCCCGATTGTCATGACCTCGCTGGCATTTATCGCCGGGGTACTGCCGCTGGCCATTGCTACCGGCGCCGGGGCCAACAGCCGCGTGGCGATTGGTACCGGGATTATCGGCGGCACCCTGACGGCGACGCTGCTAGCGGTGTTCTTCGTCCCGCTGTTCTTTGTGTTGGTGAAGCGTCTCTTTACCCGCCCACGTCCTTCTCAGGAGTAAGTTATGTTTCGTTTGAGTTTAATGTTTATCGCGCTCCTGACCGCGGGCTGTGTCTCTCTTGACCCGCACTACGAGCGCCCGGCCGCGCCGGTGCCGGCGACCCTTCCCGGTGCACACGGCGAATCAACGGCGGTGGTCGGCGACTGGCAAAAAGTGGTCAATGATGCGCGGTTAAAAAAAGTGGTCAGCATAGCGCTTAATAGCAACCGCGATGTGCAAAAAGCATTGGCCGATATTGAAGCCGCTCGCGCCCAGTATGGCGAAACGCGCGCATCGTTGTTTCCCACCGTCGATGCCGAGCTGAGCCATACCCGCAGTAAAACGATCGCCAGCGGCTTAAGTTCTACCTCGCAGGCTGACGGCGCGGTCTCGAGCTTCGAACTGGACTTGTTCGGCAAGAACCAGAGCCTGTCTCGTGCGGCGCGAGAAAGCTGGCTTGCCAGCGAATTCACCGCGCAAAATACCCGACTGACGATGATTGCCGATTTGACCACCGCCTGGGTGACGCTGGCGACGGATAATAGCAATCTGGCGCTGGCGCAGCAGACGATGGATAGCGCGGAGAACTCGCGCAAAATCGTCGCTCGCCAGATGGCGGTGGGCACCGCCTCCGCCGGTGATTTAAGTTCGGCGGAAAGCGTCTATCAGCAGGCGCGAGCCAGCGTCGCCAGCTACCGTACGCTGGTGGCGCAGGATAAAAACGCCATTAACCTGCTGGCGGGGGAAACCGTGCCGGAGAGCCTGCTGCCCGGTACGCTGGAGAGCCTGGGGGATAACAGCATCGCACTGGTGCCGGCGGGGGTATCATCATCGGTACTGTTGCGCCGGCCGGATATTCAGGAGGCGGAACATAATCTCAAGAGCGCTAATGCCGATATCGGCGCGGCGCGAGCGAACTTTTTCCCCTCCATTTCGCTGACCGCCAGCGCCGGGGTCGGCAGCGATTCGCTATCGTCGCTGTTTAGCCATGGCATGCAGGTGTGGTCGTTCGCCCCGTCCATCAGCCTGCCGCTGTTCACCGGCGGCAGTAATCTGGCGCAGCTACGCTATGCGCAGGCTGAGAAAAAGGGGCTGATTGCCACCTACGAGAAATCCATTCAGAGCGCCTTTAAGGACGTTGCCGATGCGCTGGCGCGCCGGGAAACGCTGAGTGAACAGCTCGATGCCCAGCAGCAGTATGTTGCCGCCGAGCAGAAGTCGCTGGATATCGCGATGAAGAGTTATCAGGCCGGGGTCGGCGACTATCTGTCGGTGCTGACCGCCCAGCGGACGCTGTGGTCGGCGAAGGCGACGCTGCTGTCGCTGCAGCAGACCGACCTCAATAACCGCATTACGCTCTGGCAATCGCTGGGCGGCGGCGCCAGTTAATGTTCCTCTTCGGACGCGTTATAGCACCTTAATCACTCCTGGCACATGCGTTAACTCCAGGTTGCGGTAATAAAATATTCCACCTTTATTACCGCAATATCTCTGGCTATACCTACAATTCTCCTATTATCCCAAGCGTATTAATCGTGATACTCTTCACATGAATGGAATAAAAAATTCCTTATACTGCGCGCAACTGAGAATAACGAGGTTTTTATGAGTATCGACCTGAGCAAACTGCTGACCGAGCGACGCAACGCCAACAGCGCCAACATTGACACCCTCTCCACTGTCGACATGCTGACGGTGATAAACCAGGAAGATCAGCAAGTGGCGCAGGCGATAACGCCTTACTTGCCGCAGATAGCGGAAGTCGTGGATAAAGTGGCGGCGGCGCTGCGGGCCGGGGGACGGCTGATTTACATCGGCGCCGGCACGTCGGGGCGTTTGGGTATTCTGGACGCCAGCGAATGCCCGCCGACCTTTGGCACCCGTCCGGAACAGGTGGTGGGGATTATTGCCGGCGGACATAAAGCGATTCTGAGCGCCGTGGAAAACGTGGAAGACAATAAAGCGCAAGGGGCGATGGACCTGCAGAACCTTAACTTCAGCAACCGCGATGTGCTGGTGGGGCTGGCGGCCAGCGGGCGTACGCCGTACGTCATTGGTGCGATGGAATACGCCCATAGCCAGAATGCGTTTGTCGCTATCGTCAGCTGTAACCCGCACGGTGAAATGGCGCAGCTGGCGGACGTGGCGATTACCCCGGTGGTCGGCCCGGAAGTGGTTACCGGATCGACCCGCCTGAAAGCCGGCACCGCGCAGAAGCTGGTGCTAAACATGATCTCCACCGGGGCGATGATCCGCATCGGCAAGGTCTACAGCAACCTGATGGTGGATGTCGAAGCGACCAACGCCAAGCTGATTGAGCGCCAGGTGTCTATCGTGATGGAAGCGACCGATTGCGATCGCGCCACCGCGCAGAATGCGCTGGATGCCTGCGGCCGCCACTGTAAGACGGCGATTGTGATGGTGTTGGCTGACTTAAGCGCCGCAGAAGCGCAGTCGCTGCTGGCGAAAAACAACGGTTATATCCGCAAGGCGCTAGGCAACACCTGAGCGCCGACAGACAGGTAACAGGCAATGGCAAAAATAACGAAAGAGATGATAGCGCGGATCCTGGCCCACGTCGGCGGGGCCGCAAACGTGGCGCAGGCGGGTAACTGCATGACGCGCCTGCGCTTGACCCTGCGCGATGAAAGCCTGGCCGATAGCGCCGCCATTCGCCAGATTGACGGCGTGATGGGGGTTATCGTCAGCGATGAACAGTTCCAGGTGGTATTAGGCCCCGGCAAGGCGCAGACCGCCGCGGAAATGATGAACGGCCTGATGGATGCGGCGCCGCAGGCAGCCGCCTCGCTGGCGGACGTGGCGGCGGAAAAAAAGCAGGCGCTGAAGAGCAAACAGACCAGCGGGGTACAGAAATTTCTCGCGAAGTTCGCCACTATCTTTACGCCGTTGATCCCCGGATTCATCGCCGTCGGTCTGCTGCTGGGCTTTGCCACGTTGGCGGAACAAATCTTCGTGCTGGAGAACACGCACCCTAACGCCAGTCTGGTGGCGCTGATTGGCTACATGAAGGTATTCAGCAAAGGGATGTTTACCTTCCTGAGTATCTTGATTGGCTATAACGCTCAGAAAGCCTTCGGCGGTTCGGGCGTGAACGGCGCGATTATCGCCTCGCTGTTCGTGCTGGGCTACAACCCGGAAGCGACCAGCGGATTCTACGCCGGAATTTCGACCTTCTTCGGCCACGGTATCGACCCGCGCGGCAATATTATCGGCGTGCTAATCGCCTCGATTCTTGGCGCGTGGGTGGAGCGTCAGGTGCGGCGGATAATGCCCGCTAACCTCGATATGATCCTCACCTCGGCGGTGACGCTGCTGATTATGGGCGCGGTGACCTTTACGGTGATTATGCCGATTGGCGGCTGGCTGTTTACCGGTATGTCGTGGCTGTTCCTGCATCTTAACGGCAATCCGTTTGGCTCGGCGGTGCTGGCCGGGCTGTTCCTGCTTGCGGTGATGTTCGGCGTGCATCAGGGGTTTGTGCCGGTCTATTTTGCGCTGGTGGATGCGCAGGGCTTTAACTCGCTGTTCCCGATCCTGGCGATGGCCGGGGCCGGGCAGGTGGGCGCGGCGCTGGCGCTGTTCTGGCGCGCGAAGCGCGATTCGCTGCTGCGAACCCAGATCAAAGGAGCGATCATTCCAGGCTTCCTCGGCATTGGCGAACCGCTGATTTACGGCGTAACCCTGCCGCGTATGAAACCGTTTATTACCGCCTGTATCGGCGGCGCCTGCGGCGGTTTCTTCGTGGGCCTGATTGCCTGGCTGGGGCTGCCGGTCGGCCTGAACACAGTGTTCGGACCGTCGGGGCTGGTGGCGTTGCCGCTGATGACCTCCGGAAGCGGAATTTATGCCGGGATGGCGGTGTATGCCGGCGGTCTGGCGGTTTCGTATCTATGCGGTTTTGTGCTCACCTGGCTGTTCGCCAGCAAAAACGTCGACCTGAGTTAAGCGTATTTCCCCGGCTACGGTTGCCCCGGTAAGCGTAAGCGCTACCGGGGAAGAGTCCCGGATGTCGGCTAACGCCTCATCCGGGCTACGGTTGGGCATTCGGCCGGTTGCCCCGGTAAGCGTAAGCGCTACCGGGGAAGAGTCCCGGATGTCGGCTAACGCCTCATCCGGGCTACGGTTGGGCATTCGGTCGGTAGCCCCGGTAAGCTAAGCGCTACCGGGGAAGAGTCCCGGATGTCGGCTAACGCCTCATCCGGGCTACGGTTAGGCATTCGGCCGGTAGCCCCGGTAAGCGTAAGCGCTACCGGGGAAGAGTCCCGGATGTCGGCTAATGCCTCATCCGGGCTACGGTTGGGCATTCGGTCGGTAGCCCCGGTAAGCGTAAGCGCTACCGGGGAGCTGCTGGCCATCGCTTCATCCCGCGCTTAGACGATTTTCATCTTATTGATACCTTTTCGTGTTTAAAAATCGAGCACAAAATCGTTATAGTTTTGCTCGAAATATAATAATGATTTTCCATGGACTGACGGGGTACTAACAATGAAATGGCGTTTACGCACGGCGGCGGCAGTGATGCTGGCTGGCCTGCTGTTAGCGGGCTGTGACCAGAAGAATGACAATGCCAAACACATAAAAGTCGGCGTGATTAACGGCGCGGAACAGGATGTGGCGGAAGTGGCGAAGAAGGTGGCGAAAGAAAAATATGGCCTCGACGTCGAGCTGGTGGGCTTTAGCGGCTCGCTGCTGCCGAACGATGCCACCAACGCCGGGGAGCTGGATGCCAACGTCTTCCAGCATCGTCCCTATCTGGAACAAGACAACAAAGCGCACGGCTACCACCTGGTGGCCATCGGCAATACTTTCGTCTTTCCCATGGCCGGCTATTCGCGCAAGATTAAATCCGTTGCCGATATTAAAGATGGCGCGACCATCGCCATTCCCAACGACCCGACCAACCTCGGCCGCGCGCTATTGTTATTGCAAAAAGAGCAACTGATTACCCTCAAAGCGGGCACCGGCCTGCTGCCGACGGCGGTGGATATCACCAGCAACCCGCGCAACCTGAAAATTATGGAGCTGGAGGGCGCGCAGCTGCCGCGGGTGCTGGACGATCCGAAGGTCGATGTCGCCATTATCAGCACCACCTACCTGCAGCAAACCGGGTTATCGCCGGTGCGCGATGGCATCTTTATTGAAGACAAAAACTCGCCATACGTGAACATCATTGTGGCGCGTGAAGACAATAAAGACGCCGAAAACGTGAAAGAGTTTATGCAGTCGTACCAGTCGCCGGAAGTGGCGAAGGCGGCAGAAACCATCTTCAACGGCGGCGCGGTACCGGGCTGGTAATCATCTACGCTGCGCCATCAGGTGCAGTAGCGGCACCAGAGACAGCCCGTCCGGCATTTCGCCGCGGGCGATCAGCTGGTTTATCTCCTCGAAGGTAAACCAGCCGGTTTCCATCACTTCATCCTGATCTGCGTCCATGCCAACCCAGCTTAAATCGGTGGCGAGCCAGGTGATAAACAGCTGGTCGCTGCTGCCGTATGACGGGTTGTAGCGGATGATTTCCTCGGCGCGTTGCGCCTGCCAGCCGGTCTCTTCGCGCAGTTCGCGCAGCGCGGCGACGGCGGGCTCTTCGCCTTCATCGACACCGCCAGAGGGAATAGCCCACACCACCTTATCGATCAGATAGCGGTAATGACGAATCAGCAGCACTTTGTCATCCTGGAGCGCCACAATTCCGACCGCCGGGCGCGGGTAGTGAATGGAATAAAAGTCGCGCCGCTCGCCGGGGGCGACATCAATACCTACCTTGCGCATGCTGAACCACGGCGTCTCGGCGATGACCTGCGGGTTGTGCATATCGGCGGCGGTTAGTTTCTTCTTCATCCTGCCATTCCTGTAGAAAGTTTAACCTTCAGAACAACATAGCCGGCTGTGATTGGCAACCGTCGCAGGTTGGCCCGATTCCATCGATCATTGCCCAAACGCCCATATTGCGCCAGGCTGGTACTCAGTACGATGTTCGTCAGATTACCCCACAGAGGAACGCTAACATGAACATCACCCATATCCGCAATGCTACACAGATTATTGAATACGCTGGTAAAAAGTTCCTGATCGACCCTATGCTGGCTGACAAAGGCGCCTGGCCGGGCTTTCCCGGAACCGCGCGCAGCGAGCTACGTAATCCGCTGGTGGCGCTGCCGTTTTCCCGCGAAAAGATTATCGACGTTGACGCGGTTATCGTCACCCATACCCATGGCGATCATTGGGACGAGGCGGCGATCGCGGCGATCCCGAAAGCCCTGCCGGTTTTCGTCCAGCATGAGGCCGACGCCGCGCTGCTGCGCAGCCAGGGATTTCAGGATATCCGCCTGCTGTCGGTAGACAGTGAATTTGCCGGCGTTAGTCTGCAGAAAACCACTTCCGGGCAACATGGCAGCGACCGTACCTACGCGGTACCGGCGATGGCTGAACGTCTGGGCGAGGCCTGCGGCTTGGTGTTCCGTCATCCACAGGAGAAGACGCTGTGGCTGGTCGGCGATACCATCTGGCGTGATGAGATTGAAGCCGACATGCTGAAGCTGCGCCCGGATGTGGTGGTGCTTAACGCCGGTTACGCTCACGTTATCGGCTTTGGCCCGATCATCATGGGTAAAGAGGATCTGCTGAAGGCGCATTTCGCCCTGCCGGAAGCGAAAATCATGGCCATCCACCTGGAGGCGGTTAACCATTGTCTGGTGAGCCGCGAAGAGATGCGCCAGTACGTCGCGGATAATCAGATTGCCGGGGTAGTCAGTATTCCGCAGGATGGGGAAACCGTTGTTTATTAACCTGCTCAAGGGGAAGGGATGATGACATTAACCGACGTGGCGATTGTCGCCGTAGAGGGCTTTAGCCCGTTTCATTATGCCGTCCCCTGTATGCTGTTTGGCGATACGGTCTCGGAAACCAAACGTTTTAATCTGCAGATTTGCGCCGAACAGCCGGGATTACTCAGCGCCCGCGACGGCTTTGCGCTGTACGCCAGCGGCGATTTTACCGCGATGGAACAGGCCGATATCGTGGTGGTGCCCTACTGGGGCGAGGTCAACCAGCGCCCGCCGCAGGCGCTGATCGCGAGTCTGGTTCGAGCGCGTGATAACGGCGCGGAAATCGTCGGCCTGTGCCTCGGCGCGTTTGTCCTTGGCTACGCCGGGCTACTCGACGGTAAGCGGGCGGCGACCCACTGGGAGTTCGAGCAGGATTTCCAGCGCCTGTTTCCGCAGGTGCAGCTTGATATCAACGCTCTGTACGTCGATGACCAGAAGGTGATTACCTCGGCGGGGACCGCGGCGGCGCTAGATTGCTGCCTGTATATCATTCGCCAGCGTTTTGGCAGCCTCGCCGCCAACCAGATCGCCCGGCGGATGATCGTGCCGCCGCACCGCGAGGGCGGCCAGGCGCAGTTTATCGCCCAGCCGGTGCCGCGCAACACCCGCGATGCGCGGATTAACTGCCTGCTGGATTATCTGCAACAGCACATTGCCGAGCCGCATAATCTTGATTCGCTGGCCGAGGTGGTGGCGATGAGCCGCCGTACGCTGACCCGCCACTTCGCCCGGGCGACCGGGATGAGCATCGCCGACTGGTTGACCGCCGAGCGTCTGCGCCGTAGCCAGAGCCTGCTCGAAGCGGGGGATTTGCCGGTCGAGCAGGTGGCGGAAGCGGTGGGCTATCTTTCCGCCGTCACCTGGCGCCAGCAGTTTAAAGCGCGTTTTGGCGTCAGCCCGACGGAGTGGCGGCGGACTTTCCGCCGCGGCGTTTAGCCGGCGAGGGTCGAACTGTCGATCACGAAGCGATATTTCACGTCGCCCTTGACCATTCTTTCCCAGGCTTCGTTGATCTGATCGCCGCGAATCAGCTCGATATCGGCGACGATGCCGTGTTCGGCGCAGAAGTCGAGCATCTCCTGGGTTTCCGGGATACCGCCGATCATCGAGCCGGCAATCGAGCGGCGGCGGAAGATCAGATTGAACACTTCCGGCGATGGATGCGGCGTGGCCGGGGCGCCAACCAGCGTCATGGTGCCATCGCGTTTTAGCAGCGTGGTGAAGGCATCGAGATTGTGCGGCGCCGCCACGGTGTTGAGGATGAAATCGAAGCTTTTGGCGTGGGCCGCCATTTCGTCTTCGTTACGCGACACTACGACCTCATCCGCGCCCAACGCTCTGGCCGCGTCGCGCTTGGATTCGGAGGTGGTAAAGGCCACCACGTGGGCCCCCATGGCGTGGGCCAACTTGATCCCCATATGCCCCAACCCGCCGATGCCGACGACGCCGACTTTTTTGCCCGGCCCGGCGTGCCAGTGGCGCAGCGGCGAATAGGTAGTGATCCCGGCGCACAACAGCGGCGCGACGGCGGCGAGCTGCGCTTCGGGATGATTTATCCGCAATACGTAGCGTTCATTGACCACGATCTGCTGTGAATAACCGCCGAGCGTGTGCCCTGGCGCGTCCTGGGTCGGCCCGTTATAGGTCAGCACCATATGGTCGCAGTAGTTCTCTAACCCTTCAGCGCACTCCTCGCACTGCTTACAGCTATCCACCATACAGCCGACGCCCACCAGATCGCCTACGGCGTAACCTGAGACGGCATCGCCGACCGCCGTCACCCGGCCAACGATTTCATGGCCCGGCACGCAGGGATACAACGTCCCGGCCCATTCCGCTCGCGCCTGATGGAGATCGGAATGGCAGACGCCGCAGTATGCAATGGCGATCTGCACATCTTGTGGGCCGGGTTCGCGGCGGGTGATAGACATCGATTCGAGCGGCTGGCTGGCGGAGTACGTACCTATAGCGTTGATCTGCATAGCATTACCTCTTGTGCAATAGCGTGATAAATCAAGCGGAAGGGGTGAGCGTTTTTTGCGCGGCAAGGGTAAGCGTAGCCTGGCTAAGGCAGGATGAGAAAAGCGCAGCTCGAAGGGTTAAAAAAGGCGCCTCACCGAGGTGAGGCGCTCGTGATATCAAGGCGCGATGGGCGTCAGATAATCCAGCCGCAGCGGCTCGGCGAGTAGGCTCTCCATCTGGCCGATAAAGGCCTGGAAGTAGGGCTGAGCAATATGCTCATCCAGCGCCTGTTGGTCGCGCCAGGACTCACGCATGTAGAAGGTACCCGGCGCGTCGCGCAGCTGAAACAGCGCGTAGTCGAGATTGCCCGGCTCCTCGCGGGTTGGCAGCAGCAGCGCCTGCAGCGCGTCGCGCAGGGCCTCGGTTTGGCCGGCTTTCGCCTTCAGAACCGCGATAAGCGCAATGGTGTCGTCGCGCATTTAGAAACCCTCCAGCACGATTTTGCCGACCGAGCGCCCGGTTTCCAGCTTAGCGTGGGCTTTTTGCAGATTGGCGGCGTTGATAGTGCCGTAGTGTTCGCCAAGGGTAGTGCGCAGCGTGTTATCGTCAATCAACGCGGCGACGCGGGTCAGTAGCTGATGTTGGGCGATCATGTCATGCGTCTCAAACATTGAGCGGGTGAACATAAATTCCCAGTGCAGCGAAATGCTTTTCGCTTTCAGCGGCACCACGTCCAGGCTCTCCGGGTCATCAATCAGCGCCAGCTTACCCTGCGGGGCGAGCGCGGCGATCAGTTCGTTAAAGTGCTGATCGGTATTGGTCAGGCTGGCGACGTGGGTCACGGCATGAATGCCGATTTTCGCCAGTTCTTCAGCGAGCGGTTTGCTGTGGTCGATGACGTGATGCGCCCCAGCCTCGCGTACCCACTTCTGGCTTTCCGGGCGCGATGCGGTGCCAATTACCGTCATGTTGGTGAGTTTGCTGGCCAACTGGGTAAGGATAGAGCCAACGCCGCCCGCCGCGCCGACAATCAGCAGCGTATCGCCGGCGTTACCGCCTTCCTGCACGCCAAGGCGGTGGAACAGCAATTCCCAGGCGGTGATAGCGGTCAGAGGCAGCGCGGCGGCGGCGGCATTCTCCAGCGAGCGCGGCTTCAGCGCCACGATGCGTTCATCAACCAGCTGCAGTTCGCTGTTGCTGCCGGGGCGGCCCAGCGCGCCGGCGTACCACACTTCATCGCCCGGCGTGAACAGCGTCACCGCTTCGCCAACGGCTTTCACCACGCCAACCGCATCCCAGCCCAGCACTCGCGGGTTATCGGCATTAAACCCGGCGCGCACTTTGGTGTCGACCGGGTTCACCGAAATGGCTTTGACCTCGACCAGCAGATCGTGCCCCTGCGCCTGCGGATCCGGCAGATCGATATCGCGTAAAAAGGGGATGTTGTTGCCGTCGGCGGCGGCCTGGGTAATGGCAATGGCTTTCATAGGTTCTCCGATCTACAAAGAGGATTCATGGTGTGAATGCGTCGAGGATAGACCGGTCTAGCGTCGGGAAAAACGGCCCGGCGGCGATAACAGTTATATAAAAAAAGTGAAAATCGGCGACACCACCCATCCTGCGCCCGCCTGCCACTACAGATAAACAGTACGATGGTCAGGTACCAGGACCATGATGGTTCAACAATATAAATTACCATAAGCATAGTGTTTCATATTTGAGAAAGTTACCTCCTCCATGTCGCAAATATTAATATCACTCCGGAAGAATAATAATATTGCGTTATGGCTCAAGGTTTATACCTTGACGTCCGACATCCTGCGTGCGATTTTTCTGCTATCAAATAATAAACAGAGTTTCGTATTTGGAACAAAAATAAAATCATCATGCTATTTAATTAAGAGTTTCACCGCTGAGACAAAATAATAAGTCGATATTAATCGACGGTTTTTTATCGCTTATAAAAATAAAGTGAGGGATGTGCTATGCGTAAAATACTCCTTTCTCTGCTGCTGGCAGCCGCGACCAGCGGGCTGGCGCTGGCGGACGACGGCAAGCCGTTCCCGCATATCGGCTGGCGCAGCGCGGATAATCTCGCCGGGCTGGATTTCGGCGGCGCGCTGCGGGCGAACTATCGCTACGAGGACTGGAAAGGCAGTAATTACCGCAACCCGCCGCATCTGCGTTTTGATACCTTCCGTATCGACAGCAGCGGCTTCTATGATAATTATTTCTTTGATGCCGGGTTCTGGTTTCAGGATCACCGTAAATACGCCATCGACCGCGCTTACGTAGGGTATCGCTTCGACAACAATAATAATATTCAACTGGGGATCCCCGGCAAACCATTTGGCCTTGAACCTTATCCGCAATTTGGCTGGTCCTACGGTATTCCGTTTTATTTAGGCTTTGGCGTGAGCGCCGGTAGCGGCGTGAACTATCAATATCACGATAATAACTGGTCGCTGGATGTGGCCTATTTCCCGTGGATGGAACCGGAGAATTTGCGCTATGCGCCGGACGTTGGCGATTACGATCGGCTAAAAAACACTATCTATCCGACTCAGCATCAGCAGCATAATGAAAAGCGCGACCAGGTGAATGTGCGTATTGCGCGGGATTTTCACGGCGGCGGCTGGAATAACGAGCTGGGCGGCTCGCTGGCGCTGGCGCGGTTGCACAACCGCGAGACCGACGACGATGGTACCTTCTGGGCGGCAGGCGTGCACGGCATGTTACATAACGGGCCGTGGCAACTGACCTCGCAGCTGATTCGCTACCAATACGATCCGAAGAACCCAGCGGGCGTCAGCGACGATACGATTCTGATGGGCGGCAACGGCCTGACGCCGGCCTACCTGATCCCGGCGAAAGCGACGACCGCGTCGCTGAACGTCGCCCGCGATGTTGATGTGAAGTGGGGCGGCGTGTCGAAGCTGCGTTTTTACAATGACTACAGCGTGCTGTGGAAAGATAAAAGCGGCTGGAGCGATTCGCAGATGAACACCCTTGGCGTACAGGTCTTCGCTCTGCCGGTGATGTTCTGGGTCGATCTCAGCTGGGCGAAGAACGTTAATCCGTGGGGCGGCGCGCTGAACGCCACCGGCTGGACCAGCACCCAGTCCGAGGGCAGCGGCAAATGGTACTTCCGCACCAACGTTAATATTGGTTATTACTTCTGAGGCGGGAATTTTCCCTGCTCGCGCTGCGCTCAGCAGGGCTACGGTTCTGCGCCGTCTGGTAGCCCGGGTAAGGCGCTAGCCGCCACTCGGGGGCTAGCTCGCGTTATCAGACCGTAGGCCGGATAAGGCACAGCCGCCATCCGGCGCAAAAGCGGCTCTTTACCCGCGGTTATTGCCCGGCGGCGCTACGCTTGCGCGGGCCTACAGATCACATGCCGGGCGTAGTCCGGATGAGGCGTTAGCTGCCACCCGAGGGGCTAGCTCGCGCTATCAGGCATCCTGAGCTACTTTTTAGGCTCTGTTTTCCACTGTAGCAAACCGGCGATATCCTTTTCACCTTCGGCTTCCTTTAAGCGCCGCTGTTGTTCAGCAAACTGACTATATTCCGCCTGCGCTTTTTCATCGGCCATTTTCTTACTGACTTTACCTGCGCCTTGCAAAACCTCACGGTCGTTAAATTGCAGGAATTGATCCAGCTTATCCTGCCAGTCGCGTAAAAAGACCTGCTGACGACGACGGGCCTGATCCTCGGCAAAATCCAGCCACATGTTAACTACGCGGTTAAGCTCATTGACTTCATCCTGAGTGAGATAATTTTTTGCTACCGTCACGTCGCCCTTATGCACCTCTTCGCCTCTATAGCTGGTCAGCCCCATATGCGGCAGACTGGCGTCAGCACGTTGATGAATGAGCTTAGCGGCGGTATGTCCGGTACAGGCAAAATGTAACTTGTTCTGGATAGTTTGAAAAAACTGCGTGGTTTCTTTTAACGACGGTTGATAGTCAGCCGCTAATGCAAAAATCTCTCGCACCCGCAAATAAACGCGGCGTTCGCTGGCGCGAATATCGCGAATACGCTCCAGCATCTCATCGAAATAGTCGGGTACAGCCGATGAACCCACAGGCGGATTCTTCAGCCGCTCATCGTCCATCACAAAACCTTTGATCAGGTATTCCTGGAGCGTCTGGGTCGCCCACTGGCGGAACTGCGTGCCGCGAGAGGAGCGAACGCGATAGCCAACAGCGAGTATGACAGGCAGGCTGTAGTGAAGCCGGTTGCGGCTTACCTGACGGCTGCCTTCCTGTTGAACTTGTAAGTAAGACTTACAGGTTGCGTTTTGTTCAAGCTCACCTTCCTCATATATAGCTTTAATATGTTGTGTAACGGCTTGTGGGGTGACTTGATAAAGGCTGGCGATTGCTGCCTGAGGGAGCCATAGTGTTTCTTGCTCAAAACGGCATTCAACGCGCACTTTCCCATCACCGCTGGCAAACATAATGAACTCACCTGCTGGGGACGACGTTATATTTTCCTTTGCCATATGGTCTCCGGGTCAACCTGTTCACAACGGTAGAGTATGTCAGAAGCGGGGCATAAATTTCATTAGACGAACGATTAATCTGGCGCGTTTACGGGTGTTAAGGCAGCCGTAATCCGAGGAATTTCCCTGCTCGCGCTGCGCTCAGCAGGGCTACGGTTCTGCGCCGTCTGGTAGCCCGGGTAAGGCGCTAGCCGCCACCCGGGGATTTTTCTTGCTCGCGCTATCAGGTATGTTGCAGCGTGCCGTTGACGCTTTTCAGCGATTGTTGAATATGCCGTAATTCGGCTGTTAGCTTCTCTTCTTTATCGCTGAGAGGCAGCAATACAATGCAGCCATCCATCACCTTAACCGTGACCGGCTTCCCGGTATCGAATCCCGCTTCGCGTAGCCACTTGCCGGAAAGGGTAAGACTTGGTGTACTGGTATCCCGGCCATTGGGCCGATAGCCAACCAACAGCTGACGCTCGGTTCCGCTAACGGTGATATCTGGGGTAGAATGCAAATCAGCCATAATCAACTCCTTGATAGTTGGTGAGGTTAGCCCTCATCAGGTATTGCGAGTACCTGATGAGGACGATTAAAGATCAGGACGGAATCTGGTTAGGTACGTACCTGGATGGTTATACATTGCTCTTTTAGGTACGTACATGTCAACAGCCAAACGTGATACCAATCAGTCAAAATGCGGCAAAGCTCCCACTTTTCAGATGCGGATAACGCCGGAGCTGAAAGCGCAGTTTGAGGCCGCTGCAGCAGACGCAGGGATGAGTTTGGGAAACTGGCTCAAGACCCTGGGGCGTCAAGAAATAAAACGACTAGGTCTTGAGCTAAAAGAATAATTAATAGCTATTAAAGCTTTGAATATCTGAAGAATGCCCATAAGTCGGCGGTGAAACTTTCTCTAAGCCAAAAGTGAAATAGAATTTTCTTGCTGCTCTCCAGCCTCTAATGAAACTCGGAATTTTAGGGTTAGGGGGATGGGCACCAGTCCATGAGTTCATATTTAACCAAGTTCCTTTAATTAATTCTAAATTTGTAGGTGTTAACGCATTTACCTGATAAGTGTTATTAAGTATATATTCTCTTTTTTTCAACGCTCTCCTGATTATATTTAACATCCATCCATCTAGTTCACGTAGTTTTTTAGGGTTTTCTATTAAGCAGTAAAAGCCCATAAGCCCCTGCATGTGTTGTATTTTTTTTCCATTTTCTAAGAAATCTAATATAGCTTCCTCAGTCAAACCGCCATATAGGAAATTCCTTATCTCATATATTAGCCCTAATAAATCCCAATCATACCTGTCTTGTCGTGATACGCGGTTACCATTAAATCCAAACTTGAGGTAATAAATCAAATATAAATTAATTAATCGTGAGATTTTTTGCTTTATTTTAGATATGGTTTTGTCGGGGATAGAAAGCCCATCATCGTTAAAACGATAACCTAAATAGTCAAAGTATTCATAACTTCTCATCTCTTGATTTTCGCAAGATATTATTGCAATTCCTGGCGATTTCTTAGTGTTAAGTTTAAGTCCACTTTTTTGACAATGATGAAAAAAGCAATCTTCTATCTCTTTTGCCTGATTATAATCGTTACAAAGCGCAACTACATCATCAGCAAATCGCACAAACTTACCTGGCGCTGCTGAAAGTGCAACATCTAAATCATGATTTGTTATATTTGCGAGAAGAAGAGATATTGATGACCCTTGTGGTGTGCCATTTATTCTTCTCTTATGTTGATTGCTATTGTAAACATCATGGGGTGAATATTTATGATGTAAAAAAGAACTAAATATATATCGTTCATGCGGTGTTAAACTTAGTTTTGATGCGTCATTAATCTGTTGCTTAAGGTACCATGAGGGGATTGAGTCAAAATATTTTTCGAAGTCAATTTGAACAGCAAATGTTTTCCCTTTTTTATCGTGGGAATTTAATGCAATTATTGCATCAAATACATTTTTATCAGGGTGGTACGCAAAAGATGATGGTGATAACCGTTTTAAATTTCTATCTCGTGCTCTCCTTAATATTACATTAGCAAGTGCTGCATCAGGAATTGAAAAAGCCATGATACTACGTTTTGATCCGTCTGGCTTAGGAATCTGATAGTTTATTGCAGCCGTAGGCTCATATTGAAGAGTTAAAACTTTATGCCAAATAGACTTGGCTAGAAAATTAGCATTTCTAGCACAGTAAGCTGCATCGAAATGTCTATGAAGTATCGGGTTGTGTCTTTTTTTCGTAGCACCAGCTTCAATTCCTGTTCGTTTTTTGAATTGATGCTGATATTTTTTCTCTTTGCGCTCTCGCATTATATTTTTACGAAAACTTTTCTGTGCTAATCTTTTAATTTCTTTTTTTATTGCATTAATCATTTTTTCTTCTTATATCAGATGTAGGTAAAGGATAAGAGGAAGATAAAAGGACCGATGGTGAGGCTGTAAGTCAGGGATTCCAGTAGTCACCCACTGTCATGTACTTTGTTTCCAAAATACACATCATCAACATTATAAATGTTGGGTACTTTGCCTCACCATCGTAGGCTACTTCGCCATAAAATTAAAATAGAAGAAAAAAATATATAGCGCAAGTGATTAAGATCTAATTAATCATGAAAACTAAAAATAATCGACGGAGGAAAGAAAAAAGAGAAACTTTGGCGGAAGATCACAGGAGTTGAACCTGCCCGGGACCGCTGGCGGCCCCAACTGGATTTGAAGTCCAGCCACCTCACCGGAGATGACGATCTTCCGCGCCTCGATTGCTACATGGAGGCGGGCGCATTATAGCTACTTTCAGGCATTTACCACATACCTAAACGCACTTTTTTACTGTTAAAACTGGACTTTGCAGAACAGTCTGAGACAAATCCGTTCAAAATCCATGGGTTACACTTTTTCACACTCTTTCGGGCTACCGCGATCACAGAAAACAAGAAACGTAATTTGATAACGAGATATCGCAATTCATCTTACTGCGCCAAAGGTTTAAAAAAACCGTAACCGGTACCAATCCGCGGTGCCGCTAAGGGAATAGTGCGCAAATGAAAGATCATATTCTGTCCGTCAAAGAGAAAATTGGCTACGGTATGGGTGACGCCGCCAGCCACATCATTTTTGATAACGTCATGTTATACATGATGTTTTTCTACACCGATATTTTCGGTATCCCCGCCGGCTTTGTCGGCACCATGTTCCTGCTGGCGCGGGCGCTGGATGCGATTTCCGACCCGTGCATGGGCTTGCTTGCTGACCGTACCCGCAGCCGCTGGGGTAAGTTCCGCCCGTGGATCCTCTTCGGCGCTATCCCGTTCGGCCTCGTCTGCGTGCTGGCTTACAGCTCGCCGGATTTAAGCCACAACGGCAAGCTGATCTACGCCGCCGTGACCTACACGCTGCTGACCCTGCTCTACACCGTAGTGAATATCCCCTACTGCGCGCTCGGCGGCGTGATCACCGACAACCCGACGCAGCGCATCTCGCTGCAGTCCTGGCGCTTCGTGCTGGCGACGGCGGGGGGCATGCTCTCCACCGTGCTGATGATGCCGCTGGTCAACTTTATCGGCGGCGAAGATAAAGCGCTGGGCTTCCAGGGCGGCATTGCTGTGCTCTCGGTGGTTGCCTTCCTGATGCTGGCCTTCTGTTTTTTCACCACCAAAGAGCGTGTCGAAGCGCCGCCGAGCAGTACCTCGATGCGTGAAGACTTGCGCGATATCTGGCGCAACGACCAGTGGCGCATCGTTGGCGTACTCACCATCCTCAATATCCTCGCGGTCTGCGTTCGCGGCGGCGCGATGATGTACTACACCACCTGGATCATGGGCTCGGCGGCGCTGTTCACCGTCTTCCTCACCACCTACTGCGTTGGCAACCTGATTGGGTCGGCACTGGCGAAACCGCTGACCGACTGGAAATGCAAAGTCAGCGTCTTCTGGTGGACCAACGCCCTCCTGGCGGTGCTCAGCGTGGCGATGTTCTTCGTACCGATGGACGCCGAAATCACCATGTTCGTCTTTATCTTCATCATTGGCGTACTGCACCAGCTGGTGACGCCAATCCAGTGGGTGATGATGTCCGACACCGTCGACTACGGCGAATGGTGCAACGGCAAACGCCTGACCGGCATCAGCTTCGCCGGCACCCTGTTTGTGCTCAAGTTAGGGCTGGCGCTGGGCGGCGCGCTGATCGGCTGGATGCTGGCCGGCGGCGGCTATGACGCCGCCGCTAAAACCCAGAACAGCGCCACCCTCACCATCATTATCGCCTTGTTCACCCTCGTTCCGGCGGTGTGCTACCTGCTGAGCGCGGTAATAGCCAAACGCTACTACACGCTGAAAACGCCGTTCCTGAAAAAAATGATGGCCGAGCTGGCCGAGGGCGCGCGTCGCAACGAACAAGAATTCACGGCAGCCCCGATCGAAAAAGAATGGCAAAACTAAGAGGAAGTTTTAATGAAAATCAGTGATGGAAACTGGCTCATTCAACCAAGGCTCAGCCTGATCCAACCCGTACAGGTTTACGAGGTGGAGCGGCGGGGGAATGAAATGGTGGTTTATGCCGCGCCGCGCGATGTCCGCGAACGCGCCTGGCAGCTGGATACGCCATTGTTCACCCTGCGCTTTTTCTCGCCTCAGGAAGGGATAATCGGCGTGCGCATGGAGCACTTCCAGGGCGCGCTGGATAACGGTCCGCACTATCCGCTGAACGTGCAGAAAGACGTCCATGTCGAAATAGAAAATACGGCCGACTTCGCCGAGCTGAAAAGCGGCAGCCTCAGCGTGCGGGTGACTAAAGGTGAATTCTGGGCGCTGGATTTTCTGCGCGACGGCGTGCGTATCACCGGTAGCCAACTGAAAAACAACGGCTACGTGCAGAATAGCAAGACCCAGCGCAACTACATGTTTGAGCGCCTCGACCTCGGCGTCGGCGAAACCGTCTACGGCCTCGGCGAGCGCTTTACCGCGCTGGTGCGCAACGGCCAGACGGTAGAAACCTGGAACGAAGACGGCGGCACCAGCACCGAGCAATCCTACAAGAACATCCCGTTCTACCTGACCAACCGTGGCTATGGCGTGCTGGTGAATCACCCGCAGCGTGTCTCTTTCGAGGTGGGCTCGGAGAAAGTCTCTAAAGTCCAGTTCAGCGTTGAAGGCGAATACCTCGAGTACTTCGTGATCGACGGCCCGACGCCGAAAGCGGTGCTTAACCGCTATACCCAGTTCACCGGCCGCCCGGCGCTGCCGCCGGCATGGTCGTTCGGTCTGTGGCTGACGACCTCGTTCACCACCAACTATGACGAAGCGACTGTAAATAGCTTTATCGACGGTATGGCCGAGCGCCATCTGCCGCTGCACGTCTTCCACTTCGACTGCTTCTGGATGAAGGCCTTCCAGTGGTGCGATTTTGAATGGGATCCGCTAACTTTCCCGGACCCGGAGGGGATGATCAAGCGCCTGAAGGCGAAAGGGCTGAAGGTCTGCGTGTGGATCAACCCGTACATCGGCCAGCGCTCGCCGGTGTTCAAGGAGCTGAAAGAGAAAGGCTACCTGCTGAAGCGCCCGGACGGTTCGCTGTGGCAGTGGGATAAGTGGCAGCCGGGGCTGGCGATTTATGACTTCACCAACCCGGAAGCCTGCCAGTGGTACGCCGACAAGTTAAAAGGCCTGGTGGCGATGGGGGTCGACTGCTTCAAGACTGACTTCGGCGAGCGTATCCCGACCGACGTGCAGTGGTTTGACGGTTCCGACCCACAGAAAATGCACAACCACTACGCATTCATCTATAACGAGCTGGTGTGGAAGGTGCTGAAAGAGACCGTCGGCGAGCAGGAGGCGGTGCTGTTCGCCCGCTCCGCCTCGGTGGGGGCACAGCAGTTCCCGGTGCACTGGGGCGGCGACTGCTACGCCAACTACGAATCAATGGCGGAAAGCCTGCGCGGCGGGCTGTCGATCGGCATGTCCGGCTTCGGCTTCTGGAGTCACGATATCGGCGGTTTCGAAAACACCGCGCCAGCCCACGTTTATAAGCGCTGGTGCGCCTTTGGCCTGCTCTCCAGCCACAGCCGCCTGCACGGCAGCAAATCCTATCGTGTGCCGTGGGCCTACGACGAAGAGTCCTGTGACGTGGTGCGCCACTTCACGCAGTTGAAATGCCGCATGATGCCGTATCTCTATCGCCAGGCGGCGCTGGCCAACGAGTTCGGCACTCCGATGTTGCGCTCGATGATGCTCGAGTTCCCCGACGATCCCGCCTGCGACTATCTCGACCGCCAGTACATGCTCGGCGATTCGGTCCTGGTGGCGCCGGTGTTCTCCGAAGCGGGCGAGGTGCAATTTTATCTGCCGGAAGGGCGCTGGACGCATCTGTGGCATAACGATGAAGCGCAGGGTAGCCGCTGGCATAAGCAGCGTCACGATGTGCTGAGTCTGCCGGTCTATGTTCGTGACAACACCCTGCTGGCGCTGGGCAACAACGACCAGAAACCCGATTATGCCTGGCATGAAGGCACCGCCTTCCAGCTGTTCCAGCTTGGCGATGGCAATGAAACGGTCTGTCAGGTTCCGGCGGCCGACGGTTCCGCGATCTTCACTCTGAAGGCGAAGCGCCAGGGCAACACCATCACCGTGAGCGGCGAAGGCGAAGTCCGCGGCTGGACGCTGTGTCTGCGCAATATCCCGCAGATAACAGGAGTGCAGGGTGGGACGCAGGTCGGCAGCGAACTGGGCGTGGTGGTGAGCGCCCAGGGCAATGCGCTGACGATTACGCTGTAAGTCAATACAACCCTCTCCGCCAGCGGCGAGGGTTTTTTTATTCCATTTATTTCACATATAGTAACGTTCGTTTCATTCTGGTGACTCATCCCACAGACCGATTTGCTCTCCGGTGGTAGCGTAATCTGCCGCTGAGAGGAGCCCGTAATGGACTTAGAAAATATCTTTCGTGACGTGAAGTTGAGTAAAACCGAAATGACCGTGCTGCGTTTTATTCAAAATGACCCGCAGCTATGTATCCGCGAAGGGATCCGCACCGTCGCGGAGCGCTGCTACAGTAATCCTTCTTCGCTGGTGCGGCTGGCGAAGAAGCTTAAGTTCAGCGGCTGGCTGGAGCTGGTCTATTTCATCAAGTTCAATATCACCATGCCAAAGCTCGATGTCACCAACGATATCGATTATATGAGCATTCAGCCGGCAGAAGCGCTGACGCCGCTGCTGGCAGGCCTTGAGCAGCAGCGTATTTTGATCCACGGCAGCGGCTTTTCGCAGCTGATCGCCCAGTATATTTATAATAAGTTTCTCGTTACCGGCGTGAACGCCAGCCTGGCGCTGTGGCCCGATTACGAAATCCTTGAGCAAAAAAACGCTGCCCGCTTTGATTCTATCTGGATCATTTCGAAATCCGGACGCAGCAGTTCGGCGTTAAATTGGGTTAAGGCGCTGGAAGGTAAGGAGATAAACCTGGTTTGCTTTACCGGCGATTATCAAAGCCCGCTGGCGCAGGCCGCGAATACGGCGTTTATTATTCACGACCCGCAGAAGTTTGACGATGATATTTACTGGAGCAACCCGTTTTTTGGCTACTGCATATTGGGCTTTGAGCGGTTGTTAAAAATGTGGTTTACCAGCGTACGTAGCAATAGGTAGCCCCGCTAAGCGTAGCGCGAGCGGGGGATAGTTCCCGGATAGCGGCTGTCGCCTTATCCGGGCTACTCAATCGGGTGGGCTGTAGCCCCGCTAAGCGTAGCGCGAGCGGGGGAGTTCCCGGATAGCGGCTGGCGCCTTATCCGGGCTACTCAATCTAGCGTGAACTCGTTACCGCCACCCGGCGAACTGTTCATCGTCGAGATAGGCCGCAACCAGCCTCTTCGCCAGCGAATATGAACCGACCAGCGGATGAGCCATTAACGCCCTTACCGCCAGCGATTTGTCCTGCTGCAGAATCGCCGCCACCGCCAGCCGTTCATACTCCTTCACGCTGGCAATCATATTTTTCTGCGCAGTCGGTACCTTAACCGGCGTCACCGGCTTAAGACCCTCTTTGCTCAGATCGCAGCTGATTTCAATTACATCGTCAGGGCGTAAAAAATCGAGCGTGTCGTTATTCTGTATCGACACCACGATGCGTTTGGTGGTGGTGCTGTTGACCGCCTCCAGAATATCCAGCGCCACCCCGGCGTAGCCGCCGGTGTCCGGCTCTTCGATAAACTGCCGCAACGTTAACGGCTCGCGAGTATGGAATTTTTCCTGCTGCGACTCGTTCTGCATATAGCTGTTTTCGCGGCGCAGGTAGTGCTTCATCCAGATGGTAAAGGCCGCCTGCGGATCCGCTTTAACATCCACGCCGCTGAGCTCCTGACGCATATCGTGGTTGATACGGGCAATCTGCTCGCCGCGGGTCTCCGGCGCCTGTTGAATCGCTCGTAGCGCCACTTCGCGATAGTAGTAGTAATAGAGATACTCGTTGAGCAACTGGTTATCGCACAGTTTGACCAGCTCCGGCGAGAAGTACTGCATCGCCGTTTTGCGATACAAATCCGGGTTGGCGACCAACTGGGCGGTAACATCTTCCCCGCGCACGGTGAAATGCGTAAACCAGGAAAAGTGGTTTAAGCCGTAGCATTCCACGCTCAGGTCGTGCGGGTCGCAGCTGAGGATCTCCGGCAGCTCGCGGATGAGCTCCGACGGCGCATCGCAAATCCCGTACACCCGGCGTTTGAAACCGGATTTGATAATCGCCTCGGTAACCAGCCCGGACGGATTGGTAAAGTTAAACAGGATCGCGTCTTTGTCGGCGTGTTCCTCGATCAACTGACAGTAGCGCAGGATCGCCGGGATCGAGCGCATCGCCATGGCAAAACCGCCCGCGCCGGTGGTCTCCTGGCCCAGCGAGTTATGCTCCAGCGCAATCCGCTCGTCGCGGATGCGGCTCTCATCGCCGCCGACGCGCAGCGTGGTAATCACGTAATGGGTACCCTGCAGCGCGGCAATCGGATCGCTGGTGGTAGTAAAATGAATATCCGGGCGAATGGTATTAAATACATAGCGGGCGATTTCACCAAATAGCGATAAATTCTCTGCTGAGCTATCCTGAAATACCACTTCCGTTAAACCAATGCGGTGCGCGTTATAAGCCAGCGACTTCGCCAGAAATGCAGAGCGTACGCCGCCCCCGCCTAATACGGTTAATTTCATACATTACTCCCAATTAATTTTCTGCTAGCCAGCTATCAACCCGGGAACGGACTTGCCCGACTTTGACGCCATAAATAACCTGAACTTCATTACGATTGCGTACTACGCCATTTGCGCCGGTGCTTTTTAATATTTCATCATCAACTAATGCCATATTATGGACGGCCACCCTCAGGCGCGTGAAACAGTTATCAACGGAGATAATATTGGCTTTACCGCCTAAACCATTAATAATTTCATCTGTCATCGACTGCGGGCCGCTGACTTTTTTACGGTAGTCCGCCTTACTGTATAACTTGACGTTATCGTCATCCTCGCGGCCCGGCGTTTTCAGATTTAACTTCACGACCAGCGTGCGGAATATCGCGTAATAAACGATAAATTGGCCAATACCGATCAGCACGTACCCAGGCCAGCGGGTTAACGACACCGGCAGCGGCAGGTTGTAGATCAGAAATTCAATCAGGCCGGAGGCGCCCCACGGTCGCACGGTGAAGATGTCGCAAATTGCCTGTGAAGCGGCGGTTAAGGTCGCATGGATCACCCACAGCAGCGGCGAGACAAATAAGAAGGTGAACTCAATGGGTTCGGTGATGCCGGTTAGCATCGAGGTGATAATCGCCGGCAGCAGAATCGCCTTCGCCATCGCTTTCTTCTCCGGCTTCGCGGTGTGATAAAACGCCAGCGATGCGCCCGCCAGGCCAAAGATGGTGGTCATCCCCTGTTGCGAGAAACGCAACGCGTCGTTCATCACCGGGGTCAGGTCTGGATGGCGCATATAGGCGAGGAAAATCGCCTGGGTGCCGGAGACCACCTGGCCATCGACATTCAGCGTGCCGCCGATTTGCGTGAGCTGGAAAGGCGACCACACGAAATGGTGCAAGCCGGTGGGAATAAGGAATTTTTCAAAGAAGCCGTAGACAAACACTCCCGCGACGCCGGCGTTCTTCATAAACCCGGTCAGCGCGCTAATACCGTGGGTCATAAACGGCCAAATCCAGGTAAAAGCAATGGCGTAGCAGATAATGACTGGCGTCATCGCGACCAGCGTCAGCTTCGCCCCGCCATACATCGATAGCGCGCCGGGCAGTTCAATATTGGAGACTTTATTATGTACCCAGGCAATGGTGCAGCCAAGGATGATTCCGAGGAATACCCCCATATCGACGACCACAAAGCCTAATAGCTGCGTTTGCCCGGTGCCGTAATATTCGCCGTTAATTTTTTCCGCCACCGCATGCGTATGTTCCAGCCATGAATGGTTGGCGCCGAGAAACATGATAAAACACATCACCGAGACAAGCGCGACTTCCGTTTTTTTATCTTTTGCCAGGCCGTAACTTATTCCCACGCAAAACAATAATCCGAGGTTACCGAATAATGGCCAGAAGGTATCGCCAAGCAGTTGCCCTAATTGATGAAGGAAACTGGTTTCAGCAATAAGAGTTGGGTTAGTTAAGACGGAACTGAGAGCCAGAATTAATCCAATGACCGGCAAGAACAATACTGCGCCGATCATGGCCCTGGAGAATTTTTGCATATTCTCCAGAATACGTTGACGTATTACAGACATGGTTGTTCCTTTTATTTTTGTAGGTACAGGGGATCATTATTTTTATCAACTTCCAGTATTTTGGTTATAGCAATTCTGATATTTGAAAGGAACCTGTTGCGGGAAATAGGTACAAATAGCCGCTCATTGCGCACAGGTTTCAGCTCCCTCTCCCTGAAAGGGAGAGGGAGCTGTCAGAGCTGAGTTTTGCGGGGAGAGGGCAGGGTGAGGATGACTTTACTGCGGCGCGGCGGGCGCGTTGCTAACCTCGCCGTTGCGCATCACCTGCGCCGCCTGCTGCTTATCCATATTGGCGGCGCTGAGCTGGCCGTTGACGCTCGGTTTCAGCGGCGCATTGGCCTGCATGCTACCGTTCGCGGTTAGCTGGAAGTTGCCGTCGCCGCTAATCGGCAGCGCAGGCCAGCCCCAGGCCTGCAGAATATTCAGCGGCACGCCGCGGCCGTTCAAGCTCAGATTAACCTGGCGTTGCGGCAATTGTGACACCGCGGCGGTCGCCTGCAGAATGCCGCGCTCGGTAAAAGCGCTCAGCTCGCTGATGTTGACCGTCGAAGCGTTCGCGCTCAGCTTCAGCGACGGGCGGCGTACGTCGATGCGGTTGAAGGTCGCGGCGGCGGCATTGAGGTTGGCGCTACCGTTCCACACGCCCCACTGGCCATCTTTCACCAGCTGTAGTTCACCGCCGTAACCGTCCAGCGCGGTGATCTGCCACGGGAAGGCCGGGTCGATATCGATAATCAGATTTCGGCTGGCGCTGAATTTCTTCAACGTCAGGCTTTGCAGCCAGCCCGGCATCGGCTCCATCCACAGCTGTTTCCAGTTGGACGGCAGCGTATATTCCAGCCCGGCGAAGACGGCATCGTCGAGCACCAGCGCATTACCGGCGCGCAGCCAGTTGCCGGAGGTACGCACCATGCCGCCCTCCCAGCGGGAGCTGAACTGGCGCAGCGCAATGCCCTGCGGCGAGAATTCGGCATTGACGATGGGATCGAGGAAATTCAACGAACCGTAGATAAACTCGCTGGCGTTCATCGATAGCGTCCCGTCGTCGCTCTGCCAGCCGTTATGGCTCAAAGTCAGATTGCGCAAGTTGAGGTCGAGGTCGGTCACCGCCCAGCCTGGCCCCTGCAAACGAGCATCGGTCACATCCAGCCGGCCAATCTGCAGCGACGGCACCGAGGTGAGCGGCGCAAGGAACTCATTCAGCGGTTTGGTGCTCTGTAGCCGAATTTCATTCAGGCGCAGGTTATCAACCAGCCAGCTACCGTCGGCGCGGCGTTTGGCGTTGCCGGTCAGCGTGCCGCGCGCGATATCGGCGCCAAGGGTGCTCAGGGTCACCTCGCCGTTATCAATTGCCCCCTGGATCAGGACGTTGCTGGCTTCGACGCCGTTAATATTCATCGAGCCCGCGCTCATCTGAATTTGCGCTTTTCTGCCCAGCACGTCGCCCGCTTCCGGCTGCCACGGCATCACGCCGCCGGTCACCCGCTGCGCGCTCAGGTTCCACTCGCTGTCCGGGCTGTTAAAGGCCATATCGCGTAGCTGCAGGCGGTCGGCGGCAAACGGCATCGAGGCGGAAGCCGGAGAGAGATTCAGCGTGCCGTCGCTGAGGACGATTTCATCGGCGTGCAGCGGGTCGCTGAACTGGCGGGTGCTAAAACCGATATCCACCGTTCTGGCGACCAGCGTCGGCGGCTTGCCGTCGCGGCCAAAGGTGACATTTTGCAACTGCAGATGCAGTGGGGAAGAGAAGTCATGCGCCATCTTATCGAAGGCGATTTTCCAGCCGGTGCTTTCGCTTAACCAACTGCTCGCCTGGCGCGCCCCCCAGCGGGTTTGCAGCGCAAAGTAAGCGGCGACGATAACGACCAGCAGGGCGATCAGCAGCCAGAGAATCAGCTTTCCAAGAAATTTCATGATCTTCCATCCTGATAAGTACACATCACCGTGTTATGCACGATTTATGCGCAATCCTCAAGGCAGGAATAGTGAAATGAGATGAAGTGAGGTGAAGAGATGTTACAGCCGCCGCGCTCCCTGGTCGCCGTGGCGATACCGGGGAGCGCAACTTCAATGCGTTAGTTCTTCTCAGGTGGGAAGATTAAATTCAGAACAATCGCCGTGATACCGCCAGCGGCAATACCGGAGGAGAGCAGGTTTTTCAGCCAGTCCGGCGCGAACTGCAGGATCAGCGGCTGCTGCGATACGCCGAGACCCACCGCCAGAGAGAGGGCGATAATCAGAATGGCGCGGCGATTCAGCGGCTCGCGGGAGACGATGCGCACGCCGGATGCGGCAATGGTACCGAACATCACCAGCGTCGCGCCGCCAAGTACCGGCTCAGGAATATGCTGCACAAAGCCGCTTACCGCCGGGAACAGGCCGAGCACAATCAGCATCAGCGCCACCACAAAGCCCACATAGCGGCTGGCGACGCCGGTCAGCTGGATCACGCCGTTGTTCTGGCCGAAGCAGGAGTTCGGGAAGGTATTGAAAACGGCGGAAACAAATGAGTTCAGGCCGTTCGCCAGTACGCCGCCTTTCAGGCGTTTCATATACAGCGGGCCGGAGACCGGTTGTTCAGAGACGTCGGAGGTGGCGGTGATATCGCCGATCGTTTCCAGCGAGGTGATCATAAAGACCAGCATCAGCGGCAGCAGCAGGCTCCAGTCGATGCCCAGGCCGTAATAGAGCGGCGTAGGGATAGTGATCAGGCTGCTGTTGGTAGGCGCGGTGTTAGCCGGCAGCATATCGAGGAACCACGCCGCCAGATAACCGGCAGCCATCGCGATGACCAGCGAGGCGATGCGCAGGTACGGGTTGCGCTGGCGGTTGAGGATAATGATCAGCGCCAGCACGATGCCCGCCAGCAGCAGGTTTTTCGGCGCGCCGAAGGTGTGGTCGGCCATCGCCGCATAGCCGCCGCCGATAGAAGTCAGGCCAACCTGAATCAGCGACAGGCCGATAATCATCACCACCACGCCGGAGACCAGCGGCGTAATAATGCGGCGCGCCAGATGCAGAACCCGCGAGAGGACCATTTCGGTGCAGCTCGCCAGCATCAGGGTGCCGAACAGCGCGGCCATCATCGTCGGCACGTCGGCGCCGCCGGTTTTCAGCGCGGTGCCGCCCATAATCAGCGGGGCGACGAAGTTGAAGCTGGTGCCCTGGATGGAGAGCAGGCCGGAGCCTACTGGTCCCCAGGCTTTAATCTGGATAATGGATGCCACGCCGGAGGCGAACAGCGACATGCTGATGATGTGTTGCGTATCTTCGGCCGGAAGGCCGAGCGCCTGACAGATAAGCAGCGCCGGGGTGATGACCGCGACAAACATCGCCAGCAGGTGCTGGAATGCGGCAAACAGCGTTTGCGGAAGCGGCGGACGGTCTTCGAGGCGATAGATTAATTCGCTGGCTGGTTTATGCGCAACCGGTTGCGCATTTTCTGACTCTGCGGTCGTAACGGACATCACAAACAATCCCAAGGTGGCAAAGCGGGAATTTTATCGGACTGTAGACCAAAAGCAAACGTTTGCCACGATTTGGCGCGAAAAATATCCTCACTGAATAGATGTAACAAATTAATTAACATTTTGTATGCTTGATCGCATCAACGCTAATACAAAATATCTTTTTCTGTCATTTTTTGCGCACTTCTGCTTAAAATCGCTCTCCGACTCCTCAAGATGAGAAGTAATCGACACCAGGAATACCGTCGCGTGTGAATGAATCATGCGCCCATAAGGAGCTCTTTTTTATGTTGCATCTCGATACCTTATCGACGCTCGTTGCCGCAACCATGGTGTTGCTTTTAGGGCGAAAGCTCGTTCAGAACGTCCCATTCCTCAAAAAATATACCATTCCTGAACCCGTCGCCGGCGGCCTGCTGGTGGCGCTGGCGCTGCTGGTTTTGAAAAAAAGCATGGATATCGAAATTGATTTCGATATGAGCCTGAAGGACCCGCTGATGCTGGCATTCTTCGCCACTATCGGCCTTAACGCTAACCTTGCCAGCCTGCGGGCGGGCGGCAAAGTGCTGGGCACTTTCCTGATTGTGGTGGTAGGCCTGCTGCTGCTGCAGAACGCGCTCGGTATCGGCATGGCGAAGCTGCTGGGGCTGGATCCGCTGATGGGTCTGCTGGCCGGTTCTATTACGCTTTCCGGCGGCCACGGCACCGGGGCGGCGTGGAGTAAATTGTTCGTTGAGCGTTACGGATTTGCCAACGCCACCGAGGTCGCCATGGCTTGCGCAACCTTCGGCCTGGTGCTCGGCGGCCTAATCGGCGGGCCGGTGGCGCGTTATCTGGTGAAGCACTCTTCCTCGCCGGACGGTACGCCGGACGACCAGCTGGCGCCGACGGCGTTTGAGAAGCCGGACATGGGCCGCATGATCACCTCGCTGGTGCTGATTGAAAGTATTGCGTTAATCGCTATCTGCCTGACGGTAGGGAAGGTGGTTGCGCAACTGCTGGCAGGCACCGTGTTTGAATTGCCGACCTTCGTCTGCGTGCTGTTTATCGGCGTGATCCTCAGCAACGGCCTGGCGCTGGCTGGGCTGTATCGCGTGTTTGACCGCGCGGTATCGGTACTGGGCAACGTCAGCCTGTCGCTGTTCCTCGCGATGGCGCTGATGAGCCTCAAGCTGTGGGAACTGGCGTCGCTGGCGCTGCCGATGATTATTATTCTGGCGGTGCAGGCGGTGGCGATGGCGCTGTATGCGGTGTTTGTGACTTACCGGATGATGGGCAAGAACTATGATGCCGCCGTGCTGGCAGCCGGTCATTGCGGGTTCGGGCTTGGCGCGACGCCGACGGCGATTGCCAATATGCAGGCGATTACCGACCGTTTTGGCCCGTCGCATATGGCTTTCCTGGTGGTACCGATGGTGGGGGCGTTCTTTATCGACATCGTCAACGCGCTGGTGATTAAGCTGTATCTGTTGCTGCCGATATTTGGCTGATAAAAAACCCGGAGGCGGTGCTGCGCACCTGTCCGGGCTACAAGATCGTGCTGTTTGGGATTTTGTAGCCCGGCTAAGGCGTTTACGCCGTAAGCCGGGAATACCTCCGCAATCTTACGCTTCGTCGTGCTCTTCCCACGCTAACGCGCGTTTCACCGCTTTCTTCCAGCCGCTGTAACGATAGTTGCGCTCGGTGGTTTCAATACCCGGGCGGAATTCACGTTCAATCACCGCTTTCTCCTGCAGCTCGTCGAGGTTTTGCCAGAAGCCGACCGCCAGACCTGCCAGATAGGCGGCGCCCAGCGCCGTGACTTCACGCACTTCCGGGCGTTCCACGCGGGTGCCGAGAATGTCGGACTGGAACTGCATCAGGAAGTTGTTGGCGACAGCGCCGCCGTCCACGCGCAGGGCGTGCAGACGAATACCGGAGTCGGCCTGCATCGCTTCCAGAACGTCACGCGTCTGATAGGCGATCGATTCCAGCGTGGCGCGGATAATATGGTTGGCGTTCACCCCGCGGGTCAGGCCGAAAATCGCGCCGCGGGCATACGGATCCCAGTACGGCGCGCCAAGACCGGTAAAGGCCGGCACCACATACACGCCGTTGGTGTCCTTCACCTTAGTGGCGAAGTATTCAGAATCGAAAGCATCGTTGATGAGTTTCATTTCATCACGCAGCCACTGAATCGACGCCCCGGCCATAAACACCGCGCCTTCCAGCGCGTAGTTCACTTCGCCGGTCGGGCCGCAGGCGATGGTGGTCAGCAGGCCGTGGGTTGAGGTCACCGCCTTTTCACCGGTGTTCATCAACATGAAGCAGCCGGTACCGTAGGTATTTTTCGCCATCCCTTCTTTCACGCACAGCTGGCCAAACAGCGCCGCCTGCTGGTCGCCGGCGATGCCGGAGATAGGAATACGGGTGCCGCCTTTGCCGCCGATGTTGGTCTGGCCGTACACTTCGGAAGACTTACGTACTTCCGGCAGCATGGCGCGCGGGATATCCAGCGCGTCGAGCATTTTGTCGTCCCAGTCCAGTTCATGGATGTTGAACAACATGGTACGCGAGGCGTTGGTGTAGTCGGTGACGTGCACGCGCCCCTGGGTCATTTTCCAGATAAGCCAGGTATCAACGGTACCGAACAGCAGCTCGCCGCGCTGGGCGCGCTCGCGGGCGCCTTCGACGTGGTCAAGGATCCACTTCACTTTGGTGCCGGAGAAGTACGGGTCCACCACCAGGCCGGTGGCTTTACGGATGTACTCTTCCATGCCGTCGCGCTTGAGCTGTTCGCAGATATCCGCGGTACGGCGACACTGCCAGACGATAGCGTTGTAAATAGGCTTGCCGGTCTCACGCTCCCATACGATGGCGGTTTCACGCTGGTTGGTGATGCCGATGGCGGCAATTTCGTCGGAGTTGATGTCGGCTTTCGCCAACACTTCGACCAGCGTAGAGCTCTGCGAGGCCCAAATCTCCATCGGGTCGTGCTCAACCCAGCCTGGCTTCGGATAAATTTGTTCGAATTCACGCTGTGATACGCTGACGATATTGGCGTCGTGATCCATCACGACGGCGCGGGAGCTGGTAGTGCCCTGGTCGAGCGCAACGATATATTTTTTCTCGGTCATAATTGGTGTCCCGTAGTCAGATTACAGCGAAGCTTTTTGTTGCGACGCGGAAGAAGCGGATTCTTTTTCTTCCTCGACGCAGGTGTCGCAAGGCAGATGGCGGCCAATGAATTTGCGGTAGCTGAATGCGCCCAGCGCCGCGCCGACCACCGGTGCGCACAGCGGCACCAGGAAATAAGGAATATCTTTGCCGCCGGTGAAGGCGACGTTGCCCCAGCCTGCCAGCCAGGCGAAGGCTTTCGGTCCGATATCACGCGCCGGGTTCATCGCGAAGCCGGTCAGTGGGCCCATGGAGGCGCCGATAACAGCAATCAGCAGGCCAATCAGCAGCGGCGCCAGCGGGCCGCGCGGCACGCCGTTGCCGTCGTCGGTCAGTGCTAAAATCACGCCCATCAGAATAGCGGTAATCACCATTTCTACCGCGAAGGCCTGCACAAAATTGATATGCGGGTTAGGGTAGGTCGAGAAGATACCGGCGAGCTCAAGGCTTTCCACGCTGCCGCGTACCATGTTGTGGGTGTGTTCGAAATCGAAGAAAAGATTGTAATAAAGCCCGTAAACTAATGCCGCAGCGCAAAAGGCGCCGGCGAATTGCGAAATAATAAAAGGAACAACTTTGCGCCCATCAAAGCAGGCGAATAACCATAAGGCGATGGTGACTGCCGGATTAAGGTGTGCACCGGATACGCCCGCGGTCAGGTAGATAGCCATAGCCACCCCCAGACCCCAGATGATGCTGATTTCCCACTGACCGAAGCTGGCTCCTGCGACTTTGAGCGCAGCTACGCACCCAACGCCGAAAAAGATCAACAACCCGGTACCGAGAAACTCTGCGATGCACTGGCCTTTTAATGTTGATGTCTGGCTCATAATCGGATCCTGAAGCGAAGTGATTATTGTAAGTATGTTGGTCGCGGACGACCACGGTGCCTTGTAGGCATAGTGTTAATTTATCGTTAACGAGCATAAACGAGAAATATCGAAATTTAAATTTGTGTCCCTCGTCAAGAAAATGAGCGTTTTCGCGCCATAAACGCGTGTTGCGGCACATTTACCCACCTTTTTCTGCGTATTTTGTTATCTCATTGATTAACAATCGCCAGAGAAGTTCGGGGCAATTGCCGCGAACGCACCAGGTAAAGACTGAAAAGTGTTGCAAACCGCAATCTGCGCGGGTTGTCGCTGGACAGGTGAGGCGGGGATTCATACAATCGACGACAACACCGCTATTGTGCGCTAATTCGTTAAGGCGGGACCGCGTATACGAAACACGAGTTTCTATCAACGCCTTGCAAGATCAGGAGAGGTATGACGATGTCATTAGAAGTGTTTGAGAAATTAGAATCAAAAGTTCAGCAGGCGATTGATACCATCACTCTGTTGCAGATGGAAATCGAAGAGCTGAAAGAAAAGAACACCACGCTGGCGCAGGAAGTGCAGAGCGCGCAGCACGGCCGTGAAGAGCTGGAGCGTGAAAATAGCCAGCTGAGAGAACAACAGCAGGGCTGGCAGGATCGTCTGCAGGCGCTGCTGGGCCGCATGGAAGAAGTCTAATCGCTTCCCGCCCCTTCCCGCCCGGGAGGGGGTTTTCTCTATCCCCCGCTTTATATCTCCAGGTTATAGCCAATCTTTTTTTATTCTTTAATCATTGATTCGCTTTCTGGCAGGCTAAGTTCATCACAACACACATAAAGAGAGCGGTGCGATGAATAAGTGGGGCGTAGGGTTAACTCTGTTGCTGGCATCCGCCAGCGTGCTGGCAAAAGATTATCAGCTGTTGAACGTCTCGTACGATCCGACGCGCGAGCTGTACGAACAGTACAATAAAGCGTTTAGCGCGCACTGGAAGCAGGAAACCGGCGATAACGTGGTGATCCGTCAGTCGCACGGCGGCTCCGGCAAACAGGCGACGTCGGTTATCAACGGGATTGAAGCGGATGTCGTCACCCTGGCGCTGGCCTACGACGTAGACGCCATTGCCGAACGCGGTCGTATCGATAAAAACTGGCTGAAACGCCTGCCGGATAACTCCGCGCCGTATACCTCAACCATCGTGTTCCTCGTCCGTAAGGGCAACCCAAAACAGATCCATGACTGGAACGACCTGATTAAACCAGGCGTATCGGTCATCACCCCGAACCCGAAAAGCTCCGGCGGCGCCCGCTGGAACTACCTGGCGGCATGGGGCTACGCCCTGCATCAGAATCACGGCGATCAGGCTAAAGCGCAGGAGTTCGTGAAGGCGCTGTATAAAAACGTGGAAGTGCTGGATTCCGGCGCGCGCGGTTCCACTAACACCTTCGTAGAACGCGGGATCGGCGACGTGCTGATTGCCTGGGAGAACGAAGCGCTGCTGGCGACGAAAGAGCTGGGCAAGGACAAGTTTGAAATCGTGACGCCGAGCGAGTCCATTCTGGCCGAGCCGACGGTTTCCGTCGTCGATAAAGTGGTGGATAAGAAAGGCACTCGCCAGGTGGCGGAAGCGTACCTGAAGTATCTCTACTCGCCGGAAGGCCAGGAGATTGCGGCGAAGAATTTCTATCGTCCGCGCGATCCTGATGTGGCGAAGAAATATGCCAACGAGTTCCCGAAATTGAAGCTGTTTACCATCGATCAGGAGTTCGGCGGCTGGACGAAAGCGCAGAAGGAGCACTTCTCCAACGGCGGTACCTTCGACCAGATTAGCCAGCGTTAATCCTCTTGTCCCTGCTGGCGCTACGCTTAGCAGGGCTACAATTCTGCGCCGTCTGGTAGCCCGGGTAAGGCGACAGCCGCTACCCGGGAGTCCCTGCTTGCGCTACGCTTAGCAGGGCTGCAGTTCTCTGGTAGCCCGGGTAAGGCGCCAGCCGCTACCCGGGATAACTCCTCGACCACCATCTGTTTTCATTTAGTCATCAAATTACGTTACTCTTCCGGTTCAGGCTTAACAGGGAACGATAATGAGAAGAGTAAGATACTTTTTGTGGGCGCTGCTGGTGGTTATTCTGGCGGCTTTGGCCGGCGGCTACTATTGGCTGCATTCCGGCAACCCGAACGCGTTACGTCATATTGTCCTGCAGCAGTGCGTACCCAATCAGCAGCAACATCAGAACCCGTCGCCGTGCGCGGAAGTGAATCTGAAAGGCGGCTACGTGTTGTTTAAAGATCGCAACGGCCCGCTGCAATATCTGCTAATGCCGACCTACCGTATTAACGGTACCGAAAGTCCGCTGTTGTTGGATCCGCTAACGCCGAATTTCTTCTGGCAGGCCTGGCAGGGGCGCGAAATTATGAGCCAGCGCCGCGGCGCGCCAATTGATGATAACGCGGTATCGCTGGCGATTAACTCGCGCAGCGGGCGCACGCAAAACCACTTCCATATTCATATCTCCTGCCTGCGTCCCGATGTCCGCGCGCAGTTAGATAATGATGCGGCGACGATTAGCAGCCGCTGGCTACCCTTGCCGGGCGGTCTGCAGGGCCATCAATATCTGGCGCGTCGGGTAACGGAAACCGAGCTGGCTCAGCGCAGCCCGTTCCTGATGCTGGCGGAAGAGGTACCGGAAGCGCGCGAACATATGGGGCGTTATGCGTTAGCGATGGCGCGGCAAAGCGACGGCTCGCTGGTGCTGTTGGCGACAGAGCGTAACCTGCTGACTCTCAACCGTGCTTCGGCGGAAGAAATTCAGGATCATAGCTGCGCAATTCTTAACGCAAACCACTAGTTCTGGCGTTTACCTGTCTTTCCTGTCGTCGTATTCTTGCTGAAAAAAACGACAGGAGACAGGCATGTCGCTCTGGCTAACCCACCCGCTGTTCCTCCCTTCGCTGATCGTCGGCATCACCATTGTGCTCTGGGCGACTTCGCTGTTACCGGAATTTATCACCGCGCTGCTGTTCTTCGCGGCGGCGATGATGACCAAAATCGCTCCGCCGGAGGTGATCTTCGGCGGTTTTGCTTCCTCGGCGTTCTGGCTGGTGTTCAGCGGCTTTGTGTTGGGGATCGCCATTCGAAAAACCGGACTGGCGGATAGAGCGGCGCAGGCGCTATCGGCGCGGCTCACCGACTCCTGGCCGCGGATGGTCGGCAGCGTGGTATTACTGAGTTATGCGTTGGCGTTCGTGATGCCATCAAATATGGGGCGCATCGCGCTGTTGATGCCGATCGTGGCGGCGATGGCCCGGCGCGCGGGGATAGCCGACGGCACGCGCGGCTGGTACGGCCTGGCGCTGGCGGTGGGCTTTGGCACCTTCCAGCTATCTGCGACCATTTTGCCCGCTAATGTGCCGAATCTGGTGATGAGCGGCGCGGCAGAAGGCTCTTACGGGATCCATCTGAATTACGTTCCCTATTTACTGCTGCATACGCCGGTGCTTGGCTGGCTGAAAGGGGCGGTGCTGGTGGCGCTGATCTGCTGGCTATTTCCCGGCAAGCCGCACCCGCCGCGCGAGCTGGCGCCGCTGGCGCCTATGAGCCGCGACGAAAAGCGTCTGGCATGGCTGCTGGCGGTGGTGTTGACGTTATGGGTGACAGAGAGCTGGCACGGTGTCGGCCCGGCGTGGACCGGCCTGGCGGCGGCGGTGGTCACGCTGCTGCCGCGAGTGGGATTTATCAGCGGCGAGGAGTTCGCCAGCGGGGTGAATATGCGCACCTGCATTTATGTTGCCGGCATTTTGGGACTGGCGATTACCGTGACCCAAACCGGGATTGGCGGCGCGGTGGGTAACGCGCTGCTGCAGGTGATGCCGCTGGATAAAGATAATCCGTTCACCAGCTTCCTGGCGCTGACCGGAATTACCAGCGCGCTGAATTTTATTATGACCGCCAACGGCGTCCCGGCGCTGTATACGACTTTTGCGCAGAGCTTTGCCGACGCGACCGGCTTTCCGCTGCTGAGCGTGATTATGATTCAGGTGCTGGGTTATTCCACGCCGCTGCTGCCGTACCAGGCGTCGCCGATCGTGGTGGCGATGGGATTAGGTAAAGTCCCGGCGAGAGCGGGGATGTTGCTATGTCTGGCGCTGGCGGCGGTGAGCTATTTGATTTTGCTGCCGCTGGATTACGCGTGGTATCAGCTATTGGGGAAATTGTAGCGATAATATAAAACCCGGCTCGCGCTGCGCTAAGCCGGGTTATGACTCGTGCGAATTTGTCAGCAACCCCGGCGGCGTTTCACCACCGGGAAAGCGAATTACGCTTTTTTCGCCGCTTCTGCAGCTTTAACGATCACCGCGAAAGCGTCTGCTTTCAGGGATGCGCCGCCAACCAGCGCGCCGTCGATGTCCGGCTGGGTGAACAGCTCTGCGGCGTTGCCAGCGTTAACGGAACCGCCGTACTGGATGATGACCTGCTCAGCGATTTTAGCGTCAGCTTTAGCAATGTGGTCACGGATGAATTTGTGTACCGCCTGAGCCTGCGCTGGGGTAGCGGATTTACCGGTACCGATAGCCCATACTGGTTCGTACGCGATAACCACGCCTTCAAAAGCGGCTGCGCCCTGAGTTTTCAGAACCGCGTCGATCTGACGTGCGCAAACTTCTTCAGTTTTGCCCGCTTCGTTTTCAGCTTCGGTTTCACCGATGCACAGAACCGGCGTCAGGCCCTGCTCTTTCAGTACAGCGAATTTCTTCGCGATCAGTTCGTCAGATTCTTTGTGGTAGGTACGGCGTTCGGAGTGGCCGATGATGATGTACTGCGCGCCGATATCTTTCAGCATTTCGGCGGAGGTTTCACCGGTGAATGCGCCGGACAGGTTCACGTCAACGTTCTGCGCGCCCAGGTGAATGTGGCTGCCTTCTGCCGCACGCTTAGCCAGGTCGAGATACATTTCCGGCGGCGCGATTGCCACTGCACAGCCGCTTACGCCGGCCAGTTCAGTACGCAGGTTAGCAACCAGTTCGTTTACCATGTGGCGGCTGCCGTTCAGTTTCCAGTTACCCATCACTAAAGGATGTCGCATTTTAATTCTCCACGCTACTAAGCGAATTAAGGAATATAGCCGCCCCAGAGGGCAGCATGGTCTGTGAAACAGTATAGAGACTCGTCACTGGAAAGGCTTTGCTTTTTGTCATTTATTGTTGTCTTCCAGCGTTTCAGATAGCGCTAGCTTAATCGGTTCAATGGCGAAAGTTAGCCCTTTTTCCCCGTGATCTGCCACTACATAGCGCACCGCGCCTTCGGTTTCGGTGTAGTAGCGTTTGCCTTTGCCGGCGGTCAGCAGTTTTTGCAGCTTTTGCTGGCTCTGCAGTGGGCTTAGGGTCGGCACAAAGGCGCGAAGAATGGCGCTCATATATTCCTGCGCTTTCGCTTTCGCCGCTTTTTGCTCCGGCCCCTGAATCGGCAGCCAGGTTATCTGCATTGATTTAATCTTCAGCGTGCCGCGCTCCAGCGCGGTAGAGGCATACAGATTCTCGTTAATCTTGGTGGCGGCGCGGGTCAGGTTGGCTTTATCGCGGCTGGAGGCGATAGAACGAAACTCGTTAAGCGGCAGTTTCGGATTATCGGCATTAAATTTCTCGCGGAACTCGCTGATGCTGACATCAAAAATCGGCGCGCTGGGTAAAAGATAGGGGGCGGTGGCGGCGGATTCCGTTTCTGCGGACAACGCCATCGGGCCGACAGATAACGCTGTCAGCCCAATCAAACTTAAGATTGCCCACTTCTTCATGCCCATCTTTCCTTTTTTTGCCTGCCGACGATTAAAACGGGAACCGTCACGCTTGTCAAAAAGTGACGCCTTCAGGGTAAACTACGCGAATGATGATGATAAGGAATAAAACATGACCCTACAGCAGTGGTTATTCTCAATTAAAGGCCGTATTGGCCGCCGGGATTTCTGGATTTGGATCGTTATCTGGGTGTTGACCATGAGCGCGCTGTTTACTCTCGCGGGCAGCAATTTGCTGAGTTTACAGACCGCGGCGTTTATTCTCGTCTGCCTGCTCTGGCCGACGGCGGCGGTCGTGGTGAAGCGTCTGCACGATCGCGGGAGATCCGGCCTCTGGGCGCTGCTGATGATTCTGGCGTGGATGCTGCTGGCGGGCAACTGGGCGATGTTGCCGCAGGTTTGGCAGTGGGGCGTCGGGCGCTTTGTACCGACGCTGATTATCGTCATGATGTTGATCGACCTGGGCGCGTTCGTCGGCACCCAGGGCGAAAATAAGTTTGGCAAAGAGACGCAGGATGTCCGCTGGAAAGCGGACGTCTGATTACCAGTAGTGCTCTGCCGTCATATGGCCCGGTCGGCGACGCAGATGTTTGGTCATCTGCCGGGTCTCTTTCAGCAACTGCTGGGTATCACGCACCATCTGCGGGTTGCCGCACAGCATCACGTGGCTGGTATCGGCGGTCATCGGCAGGCCGACCGCCTCTTCCAGCGCGCCGGTTTCAATCAGGAACGGCACCCGGCCCGTCAGCGAACCTTCCGCTGTCTCGCGGCTGACCACGGTCTGGATACGTAATTTGCCGGCATAGCGCTGCTCCAGCTCGCGCATTTGCGGTAAATAGCTGAGGTCGGCGGCATAGCGCGCCGCATGCACCAGCACCAGGTTCTTGAAGCGATCCAGGTCTTTCCCTTCTTCCAGAATCGACAGATAGGGGCCGATCGCCGTACCGGTGGCGAGCATCCACAGCGTGTCGCAGTCCGGCACCTCTTCCAGCACGAAGAAACCGGCGGCTTCGCTGACAATCTGCACGTCGTCGCCGGGTTTCAGCGCGGCCAGTCGCGGGCTGAGTTTACCCTCCGGAACGGTGACCAGATAGAACTCGAGATCGGGATTGCTGGGGGCGTTGACGTAGGAGTAGGCGCGCTGCACGCGCTCGCCGTCAACATCCAGGCCCAGTTTAGCAAACTGCCCTGCGGTGAACGGCTCAACGGGCGCGTGAATGGTGAGGCTAAACAGTGCATCGGTCCAGTTTTGCACTTTTACGACTTTACCTGTAACCCAGTTTGCCATTGCGTCTCTCCTTTCAATCTCGTCAGTCTATCTTCACCGCGACGGGAGAAGATTTCCAGCCCGAAAAGGCTGGAAAGCTCGATTGATCAAATGTTTTACAGGATGTGTTGCTGGACGTCCGGGTCTTTTCGGTCGAGGTAATGAATCGACTGAATACGGCGGATAGTCCGCGATTTACCGCGGATCAGCAGCGTTTCAGTAGTCGCCATATTGCCCTTGCGGGTAATGCCGTCCAGCAGATCGCCTTTGGTAATCCCGGTGGCGGAGAAGATGACGTTATCGCTGCGCGCCATTTCATCAAGACGCAGCACTTTGCCCGCTTCGATGCCCATGGTTTTGCAGCGCGCCAGTTCGTTTTCACCGATACGGCGGTTCTCTTCGCTGTCGCCCTTCACGTGGTGACGAGCCAGCAGGCGGCCCTGCATATCGCCGTCCAGCGCGCGGATCACCGCCGCCGAAACCACGCCTTCCGGCGCGCCGCCGATGCCGTACAGCACGTCGACTTCGCTATCCGGCATGCAGGTAAGGATAGAGGCCGCCACGTCGCCATCGGGGATCGCGAATACGCGCACGCCCAACTGCTGCAGTTGCGCAATGACCGCGTCGTGGCGGGGTTTCGCCAGCACGGTGACGGTCAGTTCAGCGAGCGGTTTATTCAACGCGCGGGCGATGTTGCGCAAATTCTCTTCCAGCGGCAGATTGAGATCGATAGCGCCTTTAGCGCCGGGGCCGACAATCAGCTTTTCCATATACATATCCGGCGCGTTGAGGAAGCAGCCTTTATCGCCGACCGCCATCACCGCCAGCGCGTTGGCCTGGCCCATGGCCGTCATGCGGGTGCCTTCAATTGGGTCGACGGCGATATCCACCGCGTCGCCTTTGCCGGTACCCACTTTTTCGCCGATATAGAGCATCGGCGCTTCATCGATTTCGCCCTCGCCGATGACGATGGTGCCGTCGATATTGACGAGGTTAAGCATAATGCGCATGGCGTTAACCGCTGCGCCGTCGGCGGTATTTTTATCGCCGCGGCCCAGCCATTTATAGCCCGCCAGCGCGGCGGCTTCGGTGACACGCGAAAATTCGATGGCCAGTTCTCGTTTCATAATCCACTCATTGTGTAGAAAAGTTGCCCGTAGCGCGGCAAAAAGGACGCGCTACGCGTTGGAATAGCGTTCGGTTTCCGGCATCCAGCGCTCAATCAGCGCCTGTGCCTGCAGCGGATAGCGTTCGTGAATATGGCGAGCAATGCGCTGAACCTCGGGGATCATGGCCTGATCGCGCAGCAAGTCCGCCACTTTAAACTCGGCGTTGCCGGTCTGGCGGGTGCCGAGAAGCTCGCCGGGGCCGCGGATTTCAAGGTCTTTCTGGGCGATGACGAAACCGTCGTTGCTGTCGCGCAGCACCTGCAGGCGCTTCTGCGCCGTTTTGGAGAGCGGCGATTTATAGAGTAGCACGCAGTGGGAGGCGACGGCGCCGCGCCCGACGCGCCCGCGTAGCTGGTGCAGCTGCGCCAGACCCAGACGCTCCGGGTTTTCGATAATCATCAGGCTTGAGTTAGGGACGTCAACGCCGACTTCAATCACCGTGGTGGCGACCAGTAGGTGCATCTCGCCCTGCTTGAAGGCCTGCATCACGGCCTGTTTCTCCGCTGGTTTCATTCGCCCGTGAACGAGACCGATGTTAAGTTCCGGCAGCGCCAGCTTGAGCTCTTCCCAGGTGGCTTCCGCCGCCTGGGCTTCCAGCAGATCGGACTCTTCAATCAGTGTACAGACCCAATAGGCCTGGCGACCTTCCTGGGTGCAGGCGTTGCGCACGCGGTCGATAATGTCGCTGCGGCGGGTGTCCGGGATAGCGACGGTAGTGACCGGGGTACGGCCCGGCGGCAGCTCGTCGATAACCGAGGTATCGAGATCGGCATAGGCGGTCATCGCCAGGGTGCGTGGAATCGGTGTAGCGGTCATGATCAGTTGATGCGGGTGGAAGCCCTGCTGCTGGCCCTTTTCCCACAGCGCCAGGCGTTGATGAACGCCAAAGCGATGTTGTTCGTCGATAATCACCAGCGCCAGGCCGTTAAACTGCACCTGCTCCTGGAAAATGGCGTGGGTGCCGACAATCATCTGCACTTCGCCGTTGGCAATGGCTTCCTGCTGCGCCTGGCGCGCTTTGCCTTTTTGTTTGCCAGCCAGCCAGCCGACTTCAATGCCCAGCGGCGCGAACCAGCTGCGGAAATTATTGGCGTGCTGCTCGGCCAGCAGTTCGGTCGGCGCCATCAGCGCCACCTGCTTACCATGGGCGATAGCGCGCAGGGCGGCCAGCGCGGCGACCAGCGTTTTACCGGATCCGACGTCGCCCTGCACCAGGCGCATCATCGGCACGTCCAGCGCCATATCGCGCTCGATCTCCGCGGTGACGCGCGCCTGCGCGCCCGTTGGTTTAAAGGGTAGAGAAGCCAGAAGCTGGGTTTTCAGCGTGTCGTTGGCGCTGAGCGGCAGCGCATGGTAGCGCTGGGCACCGGCGCGGAGCGCCAGCATGCTGAGATTATGCGCCAGCAACTCTTCCAGGATAAGACGCTGCTGTGCCGGATGTTTACCGCTCTCCAGCTCGCTGAGCTGTAGCGACGGCGGCGGGCGGTGCAGCGTACGCAGCGCCTCCGGCAGACTCATCATCCCCTGCGCCAGCTCCGGCGGCAGCAGTTCGCTAATCGCGCAGGTTTCCAGCAGCTCAAGCGCCTGATCGGTGAGTTTGCGCAGCGTCGCCTGCTTAATGCCTTCAGTGGTCGGGTAGACTGGAGTCAGGGTTTCCTGCAGCTCCGGGGTGCTCATATCGCCCTGCACGCGATATTCCGGGTGGATCATCTCGGCGCCGAACTTGCCGCGTTTAGCTTCGCCGTAGGCCAGCACGCGACGACCGGTCGCCAGGCTGTTTTTCATCGCCGCATTGAAGTTGAAAAAACGCATGGTCAGGATGCCGGAACCGTCACTTATCTGACAGGTCATCATCCGGCGGCCGCCGAAGGTGATATTGCTGTTGAGCACCTCACCCTCTACGGTTGCGTAGACGCCCGGCAGCAGTTCGCCGATTTGGTACAGGTGAGTCCGGTCTTCATAGCGTAGCGGCAGGTGTAGTAGCAGGTCCTGAACCGTATGCAGACCGATTTTCGCCAGTTTGCTGCTCTGTGCGGCGCCAACGCCGGTCAGCGAGTTGAGCGGTACGGCATCTAACAGGCGGCCTGACATCGGATTTACCTCGCCGCCTGCATCGTTGCCCACCACTCGGCATCGGCTTCGACTTCGCCCTGCTCGTTGACGTGGGGATAAGGCAGACCTTTTTGCCTGGCGACGCGTGCCAGCACCGGGTAACCGCCTTCAAATAGCAGCCGCTGCTGCTCTTCAGGCGGCAGCATGCTATTGGCGCGTTGGTACATTCCGGCGTTCTGCCGCTGACGCTGCGCTTCGTAAAGGATCAGCGCGGAGGCGACGGAGACGTTCAGCGACTGCACCATACCGACCATTGGAATAATGATGTCCTGGTCTGCCAGCGCCAGCGCTTCCTGGGTGATGCCGGTTTTCTCCTGGCCCATCAGGATGCAGGTCGGGCGCGTATAGTCGATTTCGCGAAAATCGATGGCTTTGTCGGAAAGGTGCGTCGCGAGGATTTGCATGCCCCGGCCTTTTAAGTGGCTGACGGCATCGCCGATCGTGCGGTGTGTTTTCACCTGCACCCAACTATTGCTGCCGGCGGCGGCAGAGGCCATGGTACGCATGCGGCTGCCAGGCCAGATGGCGTGTACTTCGTGTACGCCGATGGCGTCTGCGGTGCGGATGACCGCAGAGACGTTATGGGGTTTATGGACCTGCTCCATGCAGACCGTCAGATCAGGCTGACGCCTGGCGAGCATCTCGCAGATACGCGCATAACGCTGTGAATTCATTCTACTTAATCCTTCGAACTGCCTCGGCGTTAGCTGCACTCACTCACCCCAGTCACGTACTTCAGTACCTTCCTGGGGATTCGATTTTTGTAAAAGCTAATTTCGGTTACGAGTGACTTTAATCACGTCCGGCATGACGCGAATTTTGCGCATGATATTCGCCAGATGCACGCGGTCGCGCGCGGTCAGGCGGATAAAGGCGCTGTATACGCGGCCATCTTTTTCTTCCGTATTCAGGCTCTGAATATTGGAAGACGCGGTGTTGATTGCGGCCGTCAGGTTAGCCAGCGCGCCCTGGTGGTTGAACATATCCACCTTAATTTCGGCGATAAATTCCTGCGCAGTTTCTTTATCCCATTCGACCGCCATAAACTTCTCAGGCTCTTTCTGGTAGCCGCGGATGTTACGACAGGATTCATGGTGGATAACCAACCCTTTGCCTGGGCTGACGTGGGCGATGATCGGGTCCCCCGGAATCGGACGACAGCACTTGGCGAAAGTAATCAGCACGCCATCGGCGCCCTTGATCGGCAGATGGCCGTGATTCGACGCGTTGGCCGGCACCGGTGCGGCAGAGGCTTCGCCCTGCTGCAGGTTTTTCGCCACCACCACGCTCATTGCGTTACCGAGACCGATTTCCGCCAGCAGATCGTCAAGCGTGGCAAGCTTCATGCGGTCAAGTTCGCGCTGGATGTTCTCCGGCGGGATTTCTGCCAGCTTGCGGCTGCCGCCTAACGCGTGGTTGAGCAATCGGCGGCCAAGGCTGACGGAATCGTCGCGCTTAAGGTTCTTCAGCAGTTGGCGGATCTTGGCGCGCGCTTTCGAGCTGACGACAAAGTTCAGCCATGCGGCATTCGGACGCGCGCCCGGCGCGGTAATGATTTCGACAGTCTGGCCGCTGGAGAGCGGCTGCGACAGCGGATAGGGCTGACGGTCGACGCGCGCGCCAACGCAGGCATGGCCGATATCGGTATGCACCGCGTAGGCGAAGTCCACCGGCGTGGCGCCGGCAGGCAGTTCGACAATGCGCCCTTCCGGGGTGAAAACGTAAATCTCATCCGGGAACAGATCGGATTTAACGCTCTCGATAAATTCAAACGAGCTACCGGCGCTCTGCTGCAGTTCCAGCAGGCTTTGCATCCAGCGCTGAGCGCGGATTTGCGCGGTCGTGCTGCTTTCGCCCCCGTGCTCTTTATAAGCCCAGTGCGCCGCAACCCCCATCTCCGCCATCTGGTCCATATCTTCGGTACGGATTTGTACCTCGACCGGGACGCCGTGGGGGCCAATCATCGAGGTGTGCAAAGATTGATAGCCGTTCGCTTTCGGAATGGCGATGTAATCTTTGAAACGGCCTGGACGCGGCTTGTAGAGGCTGTGCATTTGGCCCAGCACGCGATAGCAGATATCGGGATCGTGAACGATAACGCGGAAGGCGTAGATGTCCATAATCGAGTGAAAACGCTGCTCTTTGAGCACCATTTTGCAGTAAATAGAGTACAGATGCTTTTCGCGACCGCTAACGCGGCAGGGGATCCCCGCTTCCTGTAAACGCCCTTCGATCTCAGAGAGGATTTTCTGAATCATCTCTTTTCGGTTGCCGCGCGCCGCTTTGACCACTTCTTTAATGACGCGGTAGCGGTTAGGGTACAGCGCTTCAAAGCCCAGCTCTTCGAGCTCGGTTTTAATGTGATGGATACCTAAACGGTGCGCCAGAGGGCTATAAATTTCCAGCGTTTCGCGGGCGATGCGACGGCGTTTATCCGGGCGTAGCGAGCCCAGGGTGCGCATGTTGTGGGTGCGGTCGGCAAGCTTGATGAGGATGACGCGGATATCCTGCACCATCGCCATGATCATTTTGCGGAAGTTTTCGGCTTGCGCCTCTTTCTTATCGCGGAACTTGAGCTTATCAAGTTTCGACACCCCCTCTACCAGTTCGGCGACGCTTTTACCAAAAAGCTGTTCCATGTCCTGGTAGGTGGCAGGGGTATCTTCAATCACATCATGCAGCAGCGCGGCCATCAGCGTTTCGTAGTCGAGTTTCATCTCGGCCAGAATGCAGGCCACCGCTACCGGGTGCGTGATATAGGGTTCACCGCTTGAACGTGTCTGACCCTCGTGAGCGTCACGTGCAACGAGATACGCCTGCCGAAGGCGCTTGATTTGCTCTTCCGGCAGGTAGTTTTGAATCAGCTGATTCAGGCTTTCAAACAGATACAAGGGCGACCCGCTGTGTGATTAACGACGACCTTCAGCAATCGCGGTAACGGCTTGTAATTCAGCGGCTTCCTGCTCTTGCTGTTCCTGGCGCTCACGTACGTCGAGGATCTGGTTGTTGATCAGACCTTCTTCGATTTCGCGCAGTGCGATAACGGTGGTTTTATCGTTTTCTTCCGGTACCAGCGGATCCTTTCCGCCTACCTGCATCTGACGAGCGCGACGCGCGGCGACCAGTACCAGGTCAAAACGGTTACCAATTTTCTCTACAGCGTCCTGAACAGTTACGCGTGCCATACTTAAAATGCTCCACAGGTGAAGAAATGACTGGGCATGATACTGAATGTGGGTTCAGTCTGCCAATAGTTTGGTGATTAAAGCGCCATGTCGCTGCTTTTGGCGGCTCATGCGCAGACGTTCAGCGCGGATAATGTTTTTCAGATCGCCTAAAGCGGTATCAAAATCATCATTCACAATAAGGTAATCATATTCCGCGTAATGGCTCATTTCTGCAACTGCCTGCGCCATACGTTTTGCGATGACTTCTTCGCTGTCCTGGCCGCGGCCGCGCAGGCGGCGGTCAAGCTCGTCTTTTGACGGCGGCAGAATAAAGATACTGCGCGCGCCGGGCATTTTATTACGGATTTGCTGGGCGCCCTGCCAGTCGATATCAAGAAAAACATCAACGCCGGTCGCCAGAACCTGCTCGATAGCTTCACGAGAGGTCCCGTAATAATTGCCAAAAACCTCAGCATGCTCAAGGAAAGCGTCTTCGCTAATCATCGACCTGAATTTATCGTGATCGACAAAGAAATAGTGTTCACCGTGAACTTCACCCGGGCGCGGATTGCGCGTGGTATGCGAAACAGAAACCTGGGAGTCGTACAACGGTTGGGTTTTCAATAAAGCCTGAATCAGGCTGGATTTACCCGCGCCGCTAGGGGCGGAAACAATATAAAGCGTGCCTTGAGCCATGAGTGTCTTTTGTATGTGATTGTCGAAAGAGATCCTACATACGAGCCTATTATACACGCCGCCGCCGCGTGACGCAGTCATTGTCACACTTTTTGCCGCTGTTTCTTTCATTTTGCCTGCCGCTTTCCTGATTTCTTAAGCAGTTGCAGCAACAAGGTGTAAATCCTGGAAAGCCGCTCGCAGCGTAATGATTTGCCTGTCGCTGTGGCTTCGGTCTTTAGCGCACGATGTCGCAAGGTAGAACAAGGAGGTAAAGGCATGTGCAGATGGCTGATAGCGACAGCGTTATGGATGGCGGCGGCAATGGCAACGGCGGCCTGCCCGGCGTGGTCTTTGCAACAAGCCGGGCAGGAGATAGATCGCCTGAGCCAGCAGATTGCCGACTGGAAAGCGGCCTACTGGCAGCAGGGCCGCAGCGAGGTCAGCGACGAGGTCTACGACATGCTATCTGCCCGGTTGGCGCAGTGGCGGCGCTGCTTCGGTCAGGAGACGCCTGAAGACGAGCTGCCGCCGCCGCGCGGCGAAGTCAAACATCCCATCCCGCATACCGGCGTGCGTAAACTGCCTGATGCCGCAAGCGTCGGACGCTGGATGCGCGAGAAACCCAATCTGTGGGTACAGCCGAAAGTTGACGGGGTGGCGGTGACGCTGGTTTATCGCGCGGGGAGGTTAATACAGGCGATTAGCCGCGGCGACGGTCTGGCGGGGGAAGACTGGACGGTAAAAGTGCGCCGGATCCCCAGCGTACCGCAAACTACCGCAGGAGCGCTGGCAAATAGCGTGCTACAGGGCGAGATTTTTCAGCTGCAAGAGGGGCACATACAAAAACAGGCGGGCGGTATGAATTCACGGGCGAAAGTCGCCGGGATACTGATGCGCAAAGCGCCATCGGCAACGCTGAATACGCTGGGGGTTTTTATCTGGGCCTGGCCCGACGGTCCGGCCCGGATGTCCGCCCGCCTGGCGCTGCTTGCCGACGGCGGGTTTCCTCTGGCGCAGCGCTATTCCCATCCGGTGAAAGACTGGCAGGAGACCGCCGTCTGGCGCGAGCGCTGGTTCGCCTCGCCGCTGCCCTTTGTCACCGATGGCATTGTGATCCGTGCGGAAAAAGAACCAGCCGGGGGCAGTTGGCTTCCAGGACAGGGGCACTGGGTGGCGGCCTGGAAATATCAGCCGTTTTCGCAGGTGGCGGAAGTGACCACAATCCAGTTCACTGTCGGGCGCAGCGGCAAGATAGCCGTTGTGGCGCATCTCGAACCGGTAAAACTGGACGATAAACTGGTGCGTCGGGTCAATATTGGCTCGGTGGCCCGCTGGCGGCAGTTAGACATCGTCGCCGGAGACCAGGTGCTAATAAGCCTGGCTGGACAGGGGATCCCGCGTCTGGATAGCGTGGTCTGGCGGGCCAGCCACCGCGATGCGCCACAACCGCCTTCGCCCCGTTTTCATTCCTTAACCTGTTATTATGCGTCGTCCGAGTGCGCCGGGCAGTTTCTCTCCCGGCTTGTTTGGCTATCGTCTAAGCCAGTTCTGGATATGGGGGGAGCAGGAGAGGCGCTATGGCGCACGCTAATAGACGATCGCCGCATGGCACATCTTTTTTCATGGCTGGCTTTGACGCCTGAACAACTACAGAGCGTGCCAGGCATTACCAGCAAGCGTGGCCTGCGGCTGTGGCATCAGTTCAATTTGACCCGCGAGCAGCCGTTTATTCGTTGGGTGCTGGCGCTGGGGGTACCGATACCTCAGTCCGCGCAGGCGAGCGTTGCGTCAGAAAACTGGCAGCTATTGCAGGAGCGCAATGAGTCCCAGTGGCGGCAATTACCGGGGGTGGGGCAGGAAAGGGCGCGCCAGCTGGTCGCCTTTTTGCAAAACCCGGATATTGCCGCGCTGGCGCAGTGGCTCAACGGGCAACATATCCCGGGTTTTTGAGGAATCAATGTGCGTCGTGTTTGTAGTAGAAGACCGGCAGGCCGAGCTTCCAGCGCAGGGCGAGCATACGCGCGGTAAAGCCGAAGAGCAGCGTGGCGATGACCACGACGTCGTGGCTGCTGACGTAGTGCTGTAACGCGATATAGAGCACCGCGGCGGCAAAAGAGATGCCAGCGTACAGTTCTTTCTGAAACACCAGCGGGATACGTTTACAGAACATATCGCGCAGCACGCCGCCAAAGACGCCGGTGATCACGGCGGCAATAGACGCGATTATCGGTCCTTCGCCCATATCCAGCGCGATTTGCGCGCCAATAATCGAGAATACAATCAGGCCCAGGGCATCCAGCACCAGAAACAGGCGGCGCAGGTGCGGCATTACCGGCGCGGCGATGGTGGTGAGAACGGCGGCAACCGCCACAATGATGACGTATTCCGGGTGCTTCACCCAACCGAGCGGATAATGGCCGAGCAGGATATCACGCACGGATCCCCCGCCGAGCGCGGTGGCGGTAGCGATAATAATCACCCCAAAAGTGTCCATCCGGCGACGCCCGGCCGCTAAGGCGCCGGTCATCGCTTCCGCCGTAATACCAATCAGATAAAGAACATGAAGCAGCATAAATCCCCCACAATGATGGGCAAAGGGTAGCGATTTGTGCGACAGATCACGATTGAGTTTTTCTAAAGTGAGCTGATTTTCATGAAAAAAGCTAATGCTGAATGATTGATATGGTCAATCACTGTGGGGGATTTGGCTTTTGCTTTTCAAAAATGAATAAGAAAAAGTAATGCTGGCCCGCGGGGGCAGGCCAGCCGGGGAAGAGATTACTCGATATTCTGGATCTGCTCGCGCATCTGCTCGATCAGCACCTTCAGCTCAATCGCTGAATTGGTCACTTCGGCATTGATGGATTTGGAGGCCAGAGTGTTCGACTCGCGGTTGAATTCCTGCATCATGAAGTCGAGGCGGCGACCCACGGCTTCTTTCTTCTTCAGAATGTTGTAGGTCTCTTTAACGTGCGCTTCCAGGCGATCGAGCTCTTCGGCGACGTCGATACGCTGCGCCATTAACACCAGCTCTTGCTCGAGGCGGTTGTTTTCCAGCTGCACTTCGGCGTCTTCAAGCTTGGCGACCAGGCGCTCGCGCTGCCACTGCAGGATTTCCGGCATATGGGCGCGGACTTTGCTGACTTCGGCGCTGACGCCTTCCAGACGCTGTTCGATCAGTGTTTTCAATGCCTGGCCTTCGGTCTCGCGAGCGACGATAAAATCGTCCAGCGCGCCATTCAGGGCGTTGAGGATTTCAGCGGCGATGGCATCAAGGTCTTGCTCCTGAGCGGCCATAACGCCAGGCCAGCGCAGGATATCAACCGGATTGATTTCGCCTTCATCGCTCTGCATTTTTACCCAGTTAGCGGCGTTAACCAGCTGCTTGGCCAGGTTTTCGTTAAGAATCAGCTCACCCTGGGCGCTGGGATCCTGCTCAAAACGCAGGGTACATTCGATTTTGCCGCGAGTCAGGCGAGCGCGGATGCGCTCGCGAACCACGGGCTCCAGGCTCCGGAACTGTTCCGGCAGGCGGAAGTAGGTTTCCAGATAGCGTTGGTTTACCGAGCGCAGTTCCCACGCGGCGCTACCCCAGTCACCCTTGATTTCACGCCGGGCATAGGCGGTCATACTGCGGATCATAGACGTTCCTGTTTTTTAAGGAGAGTGGGGAGGATTATAGCTTTCGAGGCCCTTTCAGGATAGGAATAAGCGCGCATTATCCACATTGGCAGGCGCGCGTCGTCGCGATGCAACTTGGCCGAATTTGTGTATAATGCGCAGCCACATTCGTTTCAAGCCGGAGAGTAATCATGCGTCCAGCAGGCCGTAGCGCTAATCAGGTGCGTCCAGTAACCCTGACCCGTAACTATACAAAACACGCTGAAGGCTCCGTGCTGGTCGAATTTGGCGACACCAAAGTGCTGTGCACTGCCTCCATCGACGAAGGCGTGCCGCGCTTCCTGAAAGGTCAGGGCCAGGGCTGGATCACCGCCGAATATGGCATGCTGCCGCGCTCCACCCATACCCGTAACGCTCGCGAAGCCGCAAAAGGCAAGCAGGGCGGCCGCACTATGGAAATTCAGCGTCTGATCGCTCGCGCGCTGCGCGCCGCGGTGGATCTGAAAGCGCTGGGCGAGTTCACCATTACGCTCGATTGCGACGTGCTGCAGGCCGATGGCGGTACCCGTACCGCGTCCATTACCGGTGCCTGCGTTGCGCTGGCCGATGCGCTGAACAAGCTGGTTGCTGCCGGTAAACTGAAAACCAACCCGATGAAGGGGATGGTAGCCGCCGTTTCCGTTGGTATCGTTAATGGTGAAGCCATCTGCGATCTGGAGTACGTGGAAGATTCCGCCGCGGAAACCGATATGAATGTGGTAATGACCGAAGACGGCCGCATTATTGAGGTGCAGGGCACGGCGGAAGGCGAGCCGTTCACCCATGAAGAGCTCCTCACTCTCCTGGCGTTAGCGCGAGGGGGAATCGAATCCATTATTACGACGCAGAAAGCGGCGTTAGAAAATTAATGATTAAGGCGACTGAGAAGTCGCCTTTTTTTTGCGCTTTATCCTTCATGACACCTGCGAAGGACAAAGCGTGTAGTCCGACATTGATGACAGTACTAAAAGGAGCGAATCCATGAAGCCGTATCAGCGCCAGTTTATTGAGTTTGCGCTTAGCAAGCAGGTTCTTAAGTTTGGCGAATTTACGCTGAAATCCGGGCGTAAAAGCCCCTATTTCTTCAACGCCGGCCTGTTTAATACCGGGCGCGATCTGGCTCTGCTGGGCCGTTTCTACGCCGAGGCGCTGGTGGATTCCGGGATCGAGTTCGACCTGCTGTTCGGCCCGGCCTATAAAGGTATCCCTATCGCCACCACCACCGCCGTCGCGCTGGCTGAGCATCATGACCGCGACCTGCCGTACTGCTTCAACCGTAAAGAAGCGAAGACCCACGGTGAAGGCGGCAACCTGGTCGGTAGCCCGCTCCAGGGCCGCGTGATGCTGGTGGACGACGTGATTACCGCCGGTACCGCAATTCGTGAATCAATGGAAATTATTCAGGCTAACGGCGCTGAACTGGCTGGCGTGCTCATCTCGCTTGATCGCCAGGAGCGCGGTCGCGGCGAGATCTCCGCGATTCAGGAAGTGGAACGTGATTATGGCTGCAAAGTGATTTCTATCGTCACCCTGAAAGATCTTATCGCCTATCTGGAAGAAAAGCCTGAGATGGCTGAGCATTTGGCATCGGTACGCGCTTACCGCGAAGCCTACGGCGTCTGAAGATGAGCCCGGCAGCCAGCGGCTGCCGGTATAGCCAGAGCACGCTGAGAAGGTGAATGATGAGCCATGCAGCCTTGCGGCTGCATATAGAGCTTTACTGCAGTTGCGCCGCGACCAGCGGCCAGCGGGCATCGAAATCATCCGTTGGGCGGTACTTGAACTCGCTACGCACAAAACGCGACAGCATGCCTTCGCAAAATGCCAGCAGCTGGCTTGCCAGTAGCGTCTCGTCGAGGGTGTAGCCCTCTCCCTCACGCATTTTCTTTTCACGCATCACCTGACGCAATTGAACTTCGATACGTTCAAATAGCTGGTTGATACGACCCTGCAGACGGTCCTGTTCGAACATTAAGGCGTGGCCGGTGAGGATACGCGTCAGCCCAGGATTACGCTCGCCAAACCCAAGAATCAGCAGAACAATCAGGCGCAGACGAGCCGTGGTGTCCTTTTCATCTTTCAAAATCAAATTGATGCGCGTAATCAGACTGTCTTCAATGAACTCGATCAGGCTGTCAAACATGCGGGTTTTACTGGGAAAATGACGGTATAACGCCGCTTCGGAAACACCGACGGAGGCCGCCAGCTTCGCCGTGGTAATACGTTGACTACCATCGCTGGATTCAAGCATCAGCGCCAGAGATTGAAGTATTTCTTCGCGACGATTCCTTTTCGCAGTTTGTTTTTCTGCCATGTTTTAAAATACCCCTGAAAATAAGCACTTGTCAGGCAGGCATCCACAAAGCGACCGCAAACCTTAGTTTGCGGTGATGTTATTGCATTATGCGCTTTGGGATGCGGGTTCCGTATAGCCGGGCTTATTTGCGCCCTGAGTGGCCGAAGCCGCCTTCGCCGCGGTCGGTGGCGTCAAACTCTTCCACCAGATTAAATTCCGCCTGTACCACCGGCACAAAGACCATCTGCGCGATGCGCTCGCCCGGCTCGATAGTAAAGCTCTGCTGGCCGCGGTTCCACACGGAAACCATCAGCTGCCCCTGGTAGTCGGAGTCGATAAGGCCAACCAGGTTGCCCAGCACGACGCCATGTTTATGGCCCAGACCAGAACGCGGCAGAATCACCGCCGCCAGAGACGGATCGGCGATATGAATCGCAAGGCCAGTCGGCAACAGGGTGGTTGCGCCCGGCGCCAGCTCTACGGCGTCGTCAAGACAGGCGCGCAGGTCAAGTCCGGCCGAGCCGGAGGTGGCATAAGTCGGCAATGGGAACTGCTTGCCAACACGCGGGTCCAGAATCTTAACGTCGATTTTTTTCATCATAACGGGTAACGATCTCGTCGAGTAATAATTGGCCCAGGAATTCCTTGCGCTCAAGTGGTAAGCGCTTATCCCCATCCTGCCAGAAAAGGTGTAATGCGTTGTTATCGCTATTAAAACCTTGATTTGGCTGAGAAACATCATTGGCGCAAATCAGGTCGAGATTTTTGCGGGCACGTTTTTGCCGGGCGTATTCTTCCACATTATTTGTTTCGGCGGCAAATCCAACAACGTACGGGCGGTGATTTTTTAGTGCGGCCACCCCGGCGACGATGTCCGGATTTTTGACCATTTTTATTGTTAATTCATCACCTTGTTTTTTGATTTTCTCGTCGGCGACAATCGCTGCGCGGTAGTCGGCAACGGCGGCGCAGCCGATGAAAATATGCTGCTGTTGCACGCCATTCTGCACCGCCGCTTCCATTTCCAGCGCGGTGCCAACATCGATGCGCTGCACAAACGGCGGCGTCGGCAGCGACACCGGGCCGCTAACCAGCGTGACGTTCGCACCGCGTTGTGCGGCGGCGGCGGCAATCGCGAAGCCCATTTTGCCGGAGCTATGGTTGGTGATGTAGCGCACCGGATCCAGCGGCTCGCGGGTTGGGCCCGCGGTAATCATGATGTTGAGATGTTGCAAATCTTTGACAGGCGAGAAATGCTGCGCCGCCATCTCCACGATAGTGAGCGGATCGAGCATGCGGCCCGGGCCAACGTCGCCGCAGGCCTGGCTGCCGCTATCCGGGCCCCATACCAATAGGCCGCGTGAGGCAATAGTGGCAAGGTTGTGCTGGGTGGCGGCGGCGCGATACATCTGTTGGTTCATCGCCGGGACGACGGCCACCGGCGAGGGCGTAGCCAGGCAAATCGTGGAGACCAGATCGTTCGCCATACCGGCGGCGACGCGGGCGATTAAATCGGCGGTTGCCGGGGCAAGGATAACCAGATCGGCCCACTTGCCCAGTTCAATATGGCCCATTGCCGCTTCGGCAGCCGGATCCAGCAGGCTATCGGAGACCGGATAACCGGAAACCGCCTGCAGGCTCAACGGGGTAATAAAGGCCTTGGCGGCTTCCGTCATGGCGACGCGTACATCGGCGCCGCGTTCTCGCAGTCGGCGCACCAGTTCTGGCGTTTTATAGGCGGCGATACCGCCGCTCACGCCAAGAACGATCTTTTTACCAGCCAGACTCATCATGATTTTGTCCTGTTGAAATACACCAGAATCCGCGCATCTTATCACAATCCCTGTGGCATCGTGCGTATGCCGGGTATTCACTTTGCGAGGGTCTACGCAGACCTTGAAATCACCGGTCGGCAGCGCGGAGAGGCTATGCCAGGATGGGTGATGGACGGGTAAGGAGACAGGGTAATGGATATACAGGAATCATTGATGCCGCGGGAAAAAATGCTGCGCGACGGCATTGAAACATTGAGCGACGTTGAGCTGCTGGCGTTGTTTTTGCGTACCGGTACGCGTACCCAGGATGTGCTGGCTTTTTCACATAGCTTGTTACAGCGCTTCGGTTCGCTGTACGGGCTGTTGTCGGCTGAGATAGAACAATTTGCCGATATCGACGGCATCGGCATTGCGAAATATGCGCAACTCAAAGGCATTGCCGAACTGGCGCGGCGCTATTTTAGCTTGCGGATGAGAGAGGAACCGTCGCTGGTGACGCCGCTCATGACGCGAGAATTTTTACAAAGCCAGCTCGCCGATGAAGAGCGGGAGATCTTTATGGCGATCTTTTTAGATAATCAGAATCGGGTATTGAAACATAGCCGCCTTTTTTCTGGTACTCTTAGCCACGTAGAGGTGCATCCGCGAGAAATTGTACGCGAAGCAATCAAAGTGAACGCCGCCGCGGTGATCCTTGCCCATAATCATCCTTCAGGTAGTCCTGAACCGAGTAAGTCGGATAAGTTGATGACCGACAGGGTGGTTAAGTGTTGTAGATTCATGGAGATACGCGTGCTTGATCATCTGATTATTGGCCGCGGCGCGTACGTCTCTTTTGCCGAACGTGGCTGGATTTAGCCCCGATCATGCGATCTATCGGGATCTTTGTCTGTTCGGGACTTGAGCACACCGCCGAGTCAGCGTATACTACGCCACCTTTGAGAATCTCGGGTTTGGCATTTGGGCCTGGCAATCGAGAGTTCAATAGAACTATGCGATGACCGGGCTGTAAAGCCTGACGAGGCGCCAATACCCCATACGAAGCTCGAGCTAATTTGATTTTTGGAGAATAGACATGTCCCGAGTCTGCCAAGTTACTGGCAAGCGTCCGGTGACCGGTAACAACCGTTCCCACGCACTGAACGCGACTAAACGCCGTTTCCTGCCGAACCTGCACTCTCACCGTTTCTGGGTTGAGAGCGAGAAGCGTTTTGTCACCCTGCGCGTATCTGCTAAAGGTATGCGTGTAATCGATAAGAAAGGCATCGATACAGTTCTGTCTGAACTGCGTGCCCGTGGCGAAAAGTACTAAGTACTTAGAGGAAATAAATCATGGCTAAAGGTATTCGTGAGAAAATCAAGCTGGTTTCTTCCGCTGGTACTGGTCACTTCTATACCACCACGAAGAACAAGCGTACCAAACCGGAAAAAATGGAACTGAAAAAGTACGATCCGGTTGTACGTCAGCACGTTATCTACAAAGAAGCTAAAATCAAATAATTTTAGTCTCCTTGTACTAAAACCCCGCTCCGGCGGGGTTTTTTGTTTTATGCTTCACCCTTCGAGCACAGGTGCGTTGGCTGCACGCGTACAGCCTGGCCGCTTGCTTTATTAAGCCTTCCGGCCTCTCTTCCCGCTGCCTCCCTGTCACCCGAAACTGTGTGGTTAAGAGGAAAAAAATGCCTGAATTACCTGAAGTCGAAACCAGCCGTCGCGGCATTGAGCCGCATCTGGTAGGCGCTAACATCCTGCACGCCGTAGTACGCAACGGGCGCCTGCGTTGGCCGGTATCCGAAGAGATTTATCGCCTGAGCGATGAACCGGTGCTGAGCGTGCGCCGACGCGCCAAATATCTGCTGCTGGAGCTGCGCCACGGCTGGATCATTATTCATCTTGGCATGTCCGGTAGCCTGCGTATCCTCAGTGAAGAGCAGCCGGCTGAAAAACACGACCACGTCGACCTGGTGCTGAGTAACGGTAAAGTGCTGCGCTATACCGATCCTCGCCGCTTCGGCGCCTGGTTATGGACTAAAGAGCTGGATGGTCATCCGGTGCTGGCGCATCTCGGCCCGGAGCCGCTAAGCGATGAATTCAACGCCGACTATCTCCAGCAGCGTTGCGCGAAGAAGAAAACCGCCATCAAACCCTGGCTGATGGATAACAAGTTGGTGGTGGGCGTGGGGAATATCTACGCCAGCGAATCGCTGTTTTCCGCCGGGATCCATCCCGATCGGCTGGCCTCGTCGCTCTCGCATCAAGAATGCGAGTGGTTAGTGAAGATGATTAAGCTGGTGCTGCTACGCTCAATTGAGCAAGGTGGAACGACGCTGAAGGATTTCCTGCAAAGCGACGGCAAACCGGGATATTTCGCCCAGGAGCTGCAGGTTTATGGCCGCAAAGGCGAGCCGTGCCGGATCTGCGGTACGCCGATTATCGCCAGCAAACACGCGCAGCGAGCGACCTTTTATTGCCGCCAGTGTCAGAAGTAGTGGAGAGGGTTGGGGATTATGCCAGTCCGGGTAAGCTGGTAGCCCCGCTAAGCGTAGAGCGAGCGGGGGAAGGACATACTACTTCAGCTTATTTAACAACGCCTGATGCACGTTAGGCGGCAGGAAGTGGGAGACATCGCCCTGGTGGCGAGCCACTTCCTTAACCAGCGATGAAGAGATAAACGACCACTCTTTGCACGGCATCAGGAACACGCTTTCCAGGGTGGGCATCAGATGGCGGTTCATGTGCGCCAGCTGCATTTCATATTCGAAATCCGCCACTGCCCGCAGGCCGCGAATGAGAATATTGGCCTGCTGCGCGCGGGCGAAATTGGCCATCAAATCGCTAAAGCCAATCACCTCAACGTTGACCAGATGCGCCGTTGCCTGCTCCGCCAGCGCAATTCGTTCATCGAGGCTGAACATCGGTTTTTTGCTCGGGCTGGCGGCGATGGCCAGCAAAACCTTATCAAACATACCCGCCGCGCGGGTGACGATATCGATATGGCCGTTGGTGATAGGGTCAAAGGTGCCCGGATAGATCGCTTTTGTGCCCATAATTACACTTTCTCCGAGTAGCCGCGGCTCAGTGCCCACAGCTCGGTGTATTTATTAAACGTGTATTGCGCATTGACTACCGCCAGCAGCCAACCCTGTTTTCCATCCAGTACGCCGCCGCGCAGCAGCAGCGTTTTGACGAAGGCGCCCAGCGTATGGCTGAAAATCCCCGCCATCGAGGTCTTCTTGCCCTTCTGATGACGCTCAAGCGCCCAGGCTGCGGCATACGCCAGCTGTTTTTGCTGGAAGCCGGAGAAGTCGCGGCAGGTCAGGTGCAGCAGATCGCCGCTGAGCGGCACCACTTCGGCCCCAAGGCTATCCAGAGATTCATGCACCAGATTATCGTTATAGCGGTAACGCGCGCGTTCGTACAGGCGCATCACCCGATCGGGATACCAGCCGCTGTGGCGCATAAAGCGCCCGAGGAAGTAGTTACGCCGGGCGATGCTGTAGATAACGCCGCGCTGCGGCGCATCCAGTACCTTGAGGATAGACTCTTTCAACTCAGGCGTAACGCGCTCGTCGGTATCAATCATCAGCACCCAGTCGTGAGTGGCGTAATCTTGCGCGCGCTGGCGCTGAATGCCGTAGCCTTGCCAGTCGGTGTTGCTATAGACCTGGGCGCCCAGGCTACGGGCCAGTTCGACGGTATTGTCGGTACTGCCGGAGTCCAGCACCACCACTTCATCCGCCCAGCTTACCGACGCCAGGCAATCGGCGAGCAGGTCGGCGGCGTTTTTGGCGATCATCACGACGGAGAGTCGGGTCGACATTAGTGGCTCCGCTGCGGCAGGTAGGGTTGCAGTAACTGTAGCAGACGCGACAGCGCGCCCTGGTTTTGATGCAGCACTTCCACCGCGTGGCGGCCGTACCACAGGCGATAATCTTCGTCGGTCAGCAGGGTAGAAACTTCTCTGACCAGCGAGTCGGCGTCCGTGACGGTGATCAGACCATCGTCCTGCTGCAGCTTGGCGCAGATATCTTTAAAATTAAAGGTGTGCGGACCCATTAGCACCGGAATAGCATGGGCGGCGGGTTCGAGCGGATTGTGTCCGCCGCGTTCAACCAGGCTGCCGCCGACGAACGCCAGGTCGGCAATGCCGTAGAGCAGCATCAGTTCGCCCATAGTATCGCCAATCACCACCTGGGTGCTGTTAGACGGAATTTCACCGGTGCTGCGCATGGTGAAGCTCATCCCGGCTTTTTGCACCATATCGCGGGCGTCGCCGAAGCGTTCCGGATGGCGCGGTACGAGGATCAACAGCAGGTCGGGGAAGGTTTCCAGCAGTTTTTTATGCGCCTGCAGGATGATCTGTTCTTCGCCGTCGTGAGTACTGGTGGCTATCCACACTTTACGGTGCGGCGCCCACTGGCGACGCAGGGTAACGGCGCGCGCCGCCAGTTCCGGGGTGACGGAGATATCGAATTTCAGGCTGCCGGTGACCGCCAGTTGGTTACGTTTGAGACCGAGCGCGAGGAAGCGGTTGCCGTCTTCTTCATTTTGCGCGGCGATAAGCGTGATACGGCTGAGCAGGCGGCGCATAAAACCGCCGAGTTTGGCATAGCCTTTCGCGGAACGTTCTGACAGTCGTGCGTTAGCAATTACCAGCGGAATTTTACGTTTGTGCAGCGCGGCGACCATGTTCGGCCACAGCTCGGTTTCCATCACGATGACCAGTTTCGGCTGCACGCTGTTGAGGAAACGGTTCATGGCGCAGGGGAGGTCATACGGCAGATAGACGTGGTGAACATCTTTGCCGAAAGCGGACATGGCGCGTTCAGAACCGGTCGGCGTCATGGTCGTGACGGTGATCGGCAGTGACGGATAACGATGGCGTAGCGCGCGCACCAGCGGGATTGCCGCCAGCGTTTCACCGACGGAGACGGAGTGCAGCAGAATGCCATCCGGCACTACCTTGTTTTGACAGAAGCCATAACGTTCAGCCCAGCGTTTACGGTATGCCGGGGCCTTACGGCTGCGCAGCAGCAGTCGCAGCCACACCAGCGGCTGAATGAGGTAGAGTAGGGTGGTATAAAGCAATTCCAAACTATTTATCCGTTTTAGGTTTTTTGCGGGCAAATTCTAAGCATTTAACCCGCGTAAAGCTATCTCTTTGGCGGAAACCGAGGGATTTCGACCTATGCGGCGTTGAGATAGCGCTTGATGCGCAAATAGCGGCGTCCCAGACGCCAGCGTAAACGGAACGTGCAGGCGTTACTCCAGATCAGGCGCCAGATGCCGCGTTCGAAGAATTCTTTGATGATAATATGCTTTTTCGACTCATCTTTCATGCAGTCGAAGGTATGAATAATTCCCAGTCCTTCTTTGGCTATCTGCCAGCGGCAGGCGGCAATGTGCCGTACCTTATCCGGATAGCGCTGGTTGATGGCGCTGAGCATCTCGAGGATCTTCATATAATGGCGCGCTGAGCGCATCAGCGTATCGTCGTTGTCCGGCTTATGTGACACCGATTCCGAGTGAATGTAATAGTCGTAAAATTGCTCGCTGGTGTACTGCACGCGTTCGGCTGCCAGCAACGCTTCCGTCGTCCAGGGAATATCCTGATGGCGCAGGCCCGGCTCAAAGTGGAAATGGTGCTGGTTGATAAAATCGCGGCGATAGATGTTCAGCCAGGTGACGTGCAGAAACTTACGCGAGTCGAGCGCCTGCTTTAGCCAGACGTAACCCGGCAGGACGCCAGTAGACTGCAGGCGCTCCGGCGGGAAAATCGGGTGAATATCGTCGCGACTTTCGTACACATAGCGGCCATTACAGGTCGCGACATCGAGATTGCCCTTCTCGGCCATTTCCAACAGCGTGCGGTACATGCCGGGATAGAACTTATCGTCAATGTCCGGGAAGGCGAGGTATTTACCGCTTGCCGCCGCCATACCGGTATTACGCGCCACCGAAACGCCCTGATTCTCCTGCTCCAGCACGGTGACGTTCTGCAGCCTGTCTTTCCATTGGTCGATAACCGCCAGGCTACCGTCGGTAGAACCGTCGTTCACCAGGATCAGCTCATAGCTTGCCAACTGCTGTTGTTCGAGGCATTCAAAGAATTGCGCAAGGAATTTTTCACCGTTATACACGGCGGCCACGATGCTCAATAAAGGCGTTTGACTCATAACTCATTCGATCCTGGTTAAAAAACGACGTCAGGCGCTGCGCAGCTGACGGTACTGTTGGCAAATCGACTCTACGCTGAATTTTTCCAGCGCGGCGGAATCAATGGCCGGCGGGCTATGGTAAATGCTTTGCATCGTCTGGGCTAGCGCAGAACTGTTGAGATCGGCCAGACCGCGGGACAGTTCGCCGCTGAGGATCTCGCTGACCCCGCCAGGACAGCGGGTGCTGGCAACCGGCGTATTCAGCAGTAGCGCTTCAACAATGACGTTGCCAAACCCTTCGCTGTCGGAGCTGAGCGTTAGCATTCGCGCATGTTTAATCCACGGCAGCGGGTTGGGCTGAAAGCCTTTAAACAGCACCCGATCGCCGACCTGCAGCTGCTGCGCCAGTTGACGAAGCCGCTGTTCCTGCTCCGGTTTGCCCTGCCCGAGCAGCACCAGCGGCGCCTCGATACCGCTTTGCGCGTAGGCTTCAATCAGCCGGTCATGGCGCTTACCGGGATGGAAGCGGCCGACGTGGATAATATAGTCCCCTTGAGGAATATCGGCCGGCTCCTCAGCCGCCGCGTGAATGGCGGCGATATCGAACGGGTTATAGATGGTTTTAAGCTGTGCCGGGCGCAGTGCGAACTGCTCGACCAAATCCTTTCCAACCGCATCGGAAACGGTCACCACGTTGCGCCCCTGGTATACGCGCTTGATTTTTTGCTGCTTCATCCAGCGGTCAAAACCGCTGCGATGGCCAAGATAAGAGGTAGAGAAAACGCCGTGCAGACAGAACCAGACGTTGCGATCCTGCAATGCCCGGCTGCGGGCGACGATGCGATCGGTTTTGTGCAGATTCGACAGTACCAGATCGAAGCGACCATGCTGTTCTGCTTGTTCAATCGCGCGATCAAGCTGGCGCGCGCGGCGGGAGAGTTCCGTTAGCTTGCGCCACGGTTTGCGGCAGCGGTCGGCAATCACCTGATAATCGAGCCCTTCCGGCAGCGGATAATCGCAGACGTCGCGCAGCGAAAACAGCGATACCTGTTCGCCCTGGCTGAGAAAATGTTCCGCCAGCGTGAGCACGACTTTCTCCGCGCCGCCGCCCGGCAGGCCATCGATAACAAACAATATGCGCATCGTTATTTCACCAGATCCTGATAGAGAGAAAGCAGCTGCGTCGACAGTCGCTCGCTGTTGCAGTCCATAATTCGTTCGCGGGCGCGTGCGCCTTCAGCCGAACCCAGCGCGCGCGCGGGCAGCGCCATGACCGCCTGCTGTAACGCGGCGATATCCAGCGCGTCGCAGACGTAGCCATTGCTGCCTTCGACGATGAACTCCGCGCCGCCGCAGCCGGTGGTGGTGATAACCGGCAGGCCGCAGGCCATCGCTTCCAGAATTACATTCGGGAATGGATCATACAGCGTCGGCAGCAGCAGTCCGTCGGCCATCTGATAGAACGGCAGCGTTTCGGACTGCATGCCGAAGAAACGCACGCGATCTTCGCAGTTCAGTGATTTTGCCAGCTGTTGATAGCGGTTCTGTTCTTTGTCTTTGCCGACCACCAACAGATAACGGTCGGTGGGGGCGATGGCGCGGATTGCCGCATCCAGCCCTTTTCGTTCAAAGCCTGAACCAACATAAATCAGGCAGCTTGCCTGTAGCGGCAACTGCCATTTAGCGCGTAATGCGGCAAAGGTTTCTTCGCCAGGCGGCAGAAACCTCTGGTTATCAATAGCGTTATAGATGACGTGGATTTTGTCAGCCGGCAGGCCGAAGTCTTCGATAATTTCCTGCTTGATCATCTCCGCGTTGCAAATCACCCCACGCAGGTGCGCGTCCTGATACATCTCGCGTTCCGCCTGCATCACATAACGGTGATAGCGGTCGGCGAACAGCAGGCGGCTTTTCCAGGCCGGTAAAATGCGCGAGCGCTGTTGCAGCCAGCGGCGATGAACGCCGTCGCCTGCGCGGTATAGATCGCAACCCGGAATACGCTCATGGCTTTGCACCAGGTCGAATGATTCACTCTGCCAGAGCGCGCGCGCGGCGTTGGCGAAACCGCGTTCCCGGCTGATGCGCCCCCATTTGCGCGGGTTGCAGATGTGAATATGCCAGTCCGGTTTGACAGGCCCTTGCCACTCGCGGGTGATGACGTTCAGTTCCAGATTACTGCTGTCGAGGGCTTCCAGCGCGCGGGAGACAAAGCGCTCCGCGCCGCCGTCGGGGCGATACTTTTGCCGTACCAGAGCCAGCCGGAATTTACTCATGCCAGTACCTTTTTCGCCGCCGCGATAACCGCGTCGGTAGGGATTAAATCAAGATAGCGTTCTTCGGTGTTGGTATTGATGTCGTCGGGGTCGGGCAGCGGGCCGAACTCGCCGGCCCAGATAACCTCGCCTTTCGCCTGCCACGGCCGCCAGAAGGTCAGTTTCGACGGGCCAAATAGCGCGACGAGCGGCGTACCCAGCGCTGCCGCCATATGCATCGGCACCGAATCTACGCCGATAAACAGGCGGGCGTGATCGATAACCGCCGCCAGCTGGCGGAGCGTCAACTGACCGGCTAATGAGTGCAGTCGCGCCTGCGGGCAGCCGCTGATGATGTTCTCTACCATCTGCTTTTCTTTGGCGTCAGGGCCAGAGGTAAGCACCACCGCGTAGCCTTCTGCTGACAGCGCATTAATCAGCGCGCTCATGCGCTCTTCGCGCCAGCATTTAAAGAACCAGCGCGAAGTCGGTTGAATAACGATGTAGTTCTCCTGGAAGCCGTCCGGCAGCAGCGAACGGCTGGTCGTCCAGTCAGATTCGCTGTAGCCCATTCGCGCCGGCGCATCGTTTATCTCAAGCCCCAGCGGCGCCAGAATAGAGAGGTTTTGCTGCACCGTATGCAGCTGATTGTGCTGCTGGGTAGAAGCAAGCGCGGTGTGGCAGTAGCGCCAGAACGGATGACGGCGCTTAGGGAAATCGAAACCGATGCGCGTCGGCGCGCCGGTTAATTTGCTGATGATCGCGCTGGGCCATTGATCGGCAAGGTTGAGCACCATGTCGTAGCGCTGCTGGCGCAGATTGCGGATGAGCTGCCATTCCATCTTAAGCTGATGCCGCTTGCCCTGCTTTTTCCAGCTGCGATCGATCGCGTAAATCTGGTTAATCTCCGGATTCGCCGCCAACATGTCGCGGGTTTCAGCATACAGCAGTACATCGACGCGAGCGGCGGGATATTGCTGTTTGAGCGCGTTTATCAGCGGGGTGATCAGCAACATGTCGCCATGATGGCGCAGCTTAATGACCAGGATCCGCGCCGGGTTCTGCTGGCCGGGGGAGAGGGTTTCAGGCGTCATACTCTGTTCTTCATCCAGGATAAGGGTTCCGATTCTAGGGGATCGTGCAGATTGAGAGAAGCGTTGTATTGCTCTACCATGGACCGATACGTATGGCCTGAGGACGTTTTCGTGCACAATCCCGCATTTCTCATCACGATTGATACAGAGGGTGACAACCTCTGGCAAAAACATGACAGCATCACCACGGAGAATGCGCGCTATCTTCCGCGTTTTCAGCAGCTTTGCGAAAAGTATGGCTTCAAACCGGTCTATTTGACCAATTATGAAATGGCCATCGACCCTTTTTATATCGAGTTTGCTAAAGATGTCATCGCGCGCGGCACGGCGGAAATCGGTATGCATCTGCACGCCTGGAACAGCCCGCCGACCGAGCCGCTGACCGCGGATGACTGGCGTCATAAGCCTTATCTCATCGAGTACAGCGATGCCGCCATGCGTGAGAAGGTCGACTATATGACCCATCTGCTGGAAGATACCTTCCACACCAAAATGGTGAGCCATCGCGCCGGACGCTGGGCGTTTGACGAGCGCTACGCGCACCTGCTGGTGGAGTACGGTTATCAGGTGGATTGCTCGGTGACGCCGCGGGTGAACTGGAAAACCGCTAAAGGCGCGCCGCAGGGCGATGGCGGTACGGATTATCGTCGCTTCCCGCAACATGCTTATTTTCTTGATGAAAATGATATCAGTCGCGAAGGTCATTCCCCGCTGCTGGAAGTGCCTATGAGCATTCAATACAAACACTCAGCATGGATGAATAGCGTTAAGCAAGGCTACGATAGGCTACGCGGCAAAGTCCGTTCGCCGTCCGTACACTGGCTGCGTCCGATGGGCGGTAACGTCGAGACCATGAAAAAAGTAGTTCAGCAGACGCTGGCGCAGGGTAATGATTATGTTGAGTATATGCTGCATTCATCGGAGTATATGCCAGGCGGTAGCCCGACCTTTAAGAATGAACAAGATATTGAACGTTTATATGCCGATCTGGAAGCGTTCTTTAGCTGGCTTGCGCCGCAGGTCCGCGGAATGTCTTTAGCAGAATATTATAATTTCAAGAGAAATCTTACATAAAACAATCATTACTGATAGAGGTGCGGCGTTAATCTGGTGTAATATCATCAGTCGAATGAATAATTAACGCCTGAATTATTAATATACTGAGGTTTTATGAAGATAGCAACCGTACTACGCTCTGGCGGTGATTATAACCAAAGCCATGTGCAGTGGTTATACAAACAATTGCCAGCAGACATCGAGAAAGTGTGCTTTACCGATTTAACTATTCCTGGCGTTAACACCATTAAACTAACTGAAGATTTGCCTGGCTGGTGGTCAAAAATCGAGATGTTTAATCCGGATTCGGTTGCCGAAGATATTTTTTATCTCGATTTAGATGTCGTCGTTGTCGGTGATATTAGTGATATTCTGGCAAATAAACAGCTGACCATGCTGAGTGATTTTTTCTTTCCGCAGAAAACCAAAAACTCCGCTATCATGCGCGTTCCGCATGAAGAAAAGTACAAGGTCTGGGAAGCTTTTAAGCGCTATCCGGAACTATTCATGACGCGCTATCAGAGCGGTGGCGACCAGGAGTTTATCAGCAAAATCTATCCACACGCCGCTATCTGGCAGGACATTTTACCCGGACAGATCGTTAGCTATAAAAAGCATGTCATTCATAAGAAGAAGAATGAACATGCCACCGGTGATGGCACCGTGCCTGCGGGGACGCGAATTGTCTGTTTCCATGGAAAACCACGCCCTTGGGACTGCGGTGAAGCCTGGGTGCCACCATTTGAGAAAGCTTAATTATTTATGAGTAAAGTGATGTCGCCAGTGACAATATTGCTTCTGGCAATATTGTCATGTGTTTTTGTGATGCCGGAGAAAATTATGGGTAGAAATCTCTTTTACCTGTCTTCGGTTATTACCTTAATTTATGCGGTAATTAACAGAAAACGTCTTACCTTTAAAAAAGAGGAGATGTTTCTGTCTCTGACGCTATTGATGTTAGGAGCCTCACAGCTTATTTGGTCATATCGCTTTCCGGGTAATCCGGCTGAAATTTATATGGCTGATGTTAGCTATCCTCGCTCAGGCGCTTATTTGATGATCGGCGCTGTGATGATGTTACTCTTGCCTGCGGTATTAAGGACAACAGCAATACAATATGGCAAAAGCTTGAGTTACGCATTAGTCGCGGGCTTTTCAGTATTGACGCTATACGCTTTACATTATCATTTTTTTGTTTCCGGCGATCGCCTGAGAATCGATAACTCCGCAACCTTAAGCGCCTATCTTTATACGATATACTCGTTATTGACGCTATATGCTTTAGCTTGCGTCAATATCCGCTATCGCAACTATATTGCCAGCGGTGTGATATTTTTCTCGCTGTGGATTATTTTTCTGACTGAAACTCGCTCGGCGCTGCTTATTTATCCGGCGGTACTGCTCTATGCCTTACTGACCGGTAACGTGATGTCGAAGAAAAAATCAGCGCTGGCGTGCCTGATGCTGTTGGTTGCTGGCCTGGCAGTGATTGAGTTGGCGTTTCCCTCGCTGAAAGATCGGGCGAGTGAAGCGGTCACTGAGATCTCGGACTATCAAAGCGATAACAATACCTCGATGGGTTCCCGGCTCAGTATGTGGCATACCGGGATCTATGAAATTATTGCTCATCCCGGTGGCGTAAGCTCGCAGCAGCGTTTCCAGATCCTCTCGCAATTGATGTATGAGAAAGAGCAGGGGAATCCAGAGGGGTTGCGCAACATTGTTTATCATCTTCATAATGATTTGATCGAAACCATGTCGCTACAGGGCGTTATTGGCGGCCTCTTCCTGCTGGCATTGTATGGCGCGATGCTGCTCTATGTTTACAGAAAGGCGACGCTGAAATGTGCATTGGCGTTTATTGGCGCGCCGGTGATTCTTTTTGGCTGCGTCGATACTCTGTTTATCCACGACAGATTTATCATTATGTTTATTGTGGCGTTAGCCGTTTTCACGGCGTTATCGCCGGAAAAATCTGCGGAAGAATCGTGATGGAGTGATGAAGTGGCCGTTCAGGCCACTTCATGTAGCGCTTGAGATAACGGCATTTTAGGAAATACCTGTTCAGGAATTGCGCTATTAAGGGAAAGATTAATTACCGTAATACCCTTTGCCTGTAAATGACGGCTGGCGAGTTCAAAGGCGGGGAAAACCATACCATCTACTTTATCGGCGAGATATGAGGGAAGCTTATTCTCACCGTTTTCATAAAATCGCGGTTGCTCAAAATTATTCATATCCAGACCGGCAATAATAATTCTGTTGAATCCCAGCCAGGCGATAATCTGCAGCGCCCAGTAAGCCACCGTTCCCGCGTCAAATATCCCTTTGCGAATATCGGTTGAGAAACCAATATGGCTTAAGTTTTGGTGCAGGAGCGCACTTGGGGAGCGGCTAAAGACCGTCGCGATATCGTTACCGGGGATCTTTGGCTGGTAAATCTTATAACAGGCATCTTCAATCAGGGCGAGTCGACACTGAATATTGTTGAGCCCGATGCGCTCAATGATTTTGGCAATACCGTGGGTAGTGGTAAAAAAGAGGATCCGTGGATTGCTGACAATACCGGCGATAACCTCGGGTTTACGGTCAAAAAACTCCATATCAACGATCAGATACAGAGAAAACCCTACCTTTCCTTCGAGAAAGTAAGCGCCGTTGACGCCCATTACCGGCAACGATGACGGGATAATAGAAAAATCGACATCGTTGATTGATGGACCGGTCGCGGTGAGCAGCATTGGCCCGGAGAAAGCGTCTTTTAATTCACTTAGGCTACACAGCGGTACCGATTCGCCCTTGTATTGTAAGGCACAAATTTCACCGCTTTCCGCCCGACGGATCTTTACCCACGGCCACAGGTTTTCATTGTGGCGGTAGGCGCGCGGGCGGGTATAGCGATAAATTTGCTTGAATAGCGATCCCATTAAACCAATCCCTGTGCTTGCAACAGTTGCTGAACATGCTCAGCGGTAATATCGCCGGTGCTGCTACCGTACGGCGGGCGGACGATATGCTGGTTTTTGCCATATCCGCCAATCAGTCCCGGATCGGTTGGGCCGTAGAGCGTGAAATTGGGTTTATCGAGCGCCGCGGTCAGATGGCTCAGCCCGGTGTCGACGGAAACTACGCCGCGTGCGCCAGCCAGAATCTGCGCAACCTGCTCAAGGCTCATGCGCGGTAGTACATCGACGTTATCGCGTCCTTCCGCCAGCCGTTTTGCCCGCGCCTCTTCGTGCGGCGCGCCCCACGGCAGCTTAATACGTACGCCGCTACCTGCCAGTAGATCGAGAAGCGCTTGCCAGCATGCTTCCGGCCAGTGTTTATCATCGCGGGTGGTGGCATGCAGGAAGACCAGATACGGCTCTGTTGCCGGTGCGTCAGGGCGAATAAAGTGGCGCGCGATGGCGTAATCACCCTGCGTTTGCGGCCTGGCATAGCCCAGGCTTTTGGCGAACAGTTCGCGCGTGCGCTCTACTGCGTGCTGCTCGACAGCAATATGGTGGCGACGGTTATAAAACAGGCTTGCCAGCGGCTCGCGGGCGGACTGCCAGTCCATGCCATGTTTGACGCCGTGCGCCAGACGCGTTACCAGCGCGGCGCTTTTCACCAGCCCCTGCGCATCAATAATGGCATCGTAGTTGACGGCCTTTACGGCATCGCGAAAGGCCTTTCTTTCCGCTTTGATAGGCGCGGAAAACCAGGCTTTGCGCCAGCGGCGAATCGCCACCGGAATCACCCGCTCGACGGCGGCATGCCATGAAGGGATCTGCGCGAAGCCTTCTTCAACCACCCAGTCAAAGCGGATACCGGGGATGGCCTGCGCGGCGTCGGTTAGCGCGGGCAGCGTGTGTAGCACGTCGCCCATGGACGAGGTTTTTACGATCAATACCCGCATCCGTTACGCTTCCTCGTGCTCGGTTTTTTCCGCTAACAGTTCGTTCAGCTCTTGCAGGACGCGTTCTGGAGTGATGTCGATCAGGCTTTGATGATAGCCCTCAGCGGCATCGCCTTTGCGCACCTTGTGGTAGCCGCTAATCAGGCGAATAACCCGCGCTTTATGCGATAGCGGCGGGGTAAAGTCCGGGCTGCTCGGGCCGTACAGCGCCACCAACGGGCGATCCAGCGCGGCGGCGACGTGCATCAGCCCCGAATCGTTGCTGACCACAGCCTGACAGGCGGCAATCAGAATCACGGCCTGTTCCAGCTGGGTTTCGCCGGCCAGGTTACGGCACCAGGCCTGCTGCTCGCTGCTGAGCGCGGCGATGATCTCTTTGCCGGCATCGTTATCTTTCGCCGAGCCGAAGAGCGCTATCTGATAACCATCGTCAATGAGCTTTTTCGCCAGCGCGGCATAGTGATAATGCGGCCAGCGTTTGGCCGGGCCGAATTCCGCGCCGGGGCAGAAGCCGATAATCGGCCGATCGTTCGAAAGATTAAAAGCGTTGCAGGCCTGTGATTTTTCGCCATCGTTGACCTGCAGCTGCGGCCACAGCAGCGGTTGTGGAAGGTCTTTAGCGCAGCGCATCACGCCGTTATCGTAGGCCAGCGCCACGTAGCGCTCCACCATCAGCGGCCAGGCGTCTTTGTCCAGCACGCGGGCGTCGTTAAGCAGGCCGTAGCGCATCTCGCCGCGCCAGCCGGTGCGCAGCGGAATGTTGGCGAAGAAAGGCACTAATGCCGATTTAAACGAGTTCGGCAGCACGTAAGCGCGATCGTAGCGACGATCGCGCAGGCTGTGGCCGAGTTTACGACGCTCGCCGATAGCCAGCGCGCCGTGGCCGAGCGGCATGGCGATCGCTTCGTTGACTTCCGGCATGCGCGATAACAACGGACGGCACCATGCCGGCGCCATCACGTCGATAATCGCCTGGGGATAGCGCGCCCTGAGCGTACGATAAAGACTTTGCGACATCATCATGTCGCCCACCCAAGACGGGCCTATCACCAATATTTTCATGCTTGTTTCTTACGCGTCGCGGTTTAGCCAGGCCATATATTCCGTTACGCCTTCGGCAACGGTTTTGAACGGTTTGTCATAGCCCGCTTTACGCAGGTTAGTCAGATCGGCCTGCGTGAATGCCTGATAGCGGCCTTTCAGTTTGTCCGGGAACGGGATGTATTCAATGCTGCCTTTCTTATGGTACGCCAGGGTCGCATCGGCGACGGCCTGGAAGGATTCCGCGCGGCCGGTACCGAGGTTGAAGATACCGGAAACGCCATTTTCCCAGAACCACAGGTTTACCGCGGCGACATCGCCGACATAGACGAAGTCGCGTTTAAAGCCGTCGCTGCCTTCGAACAGTTTCGGACTTTCGCCATTATTCAGCTGGGTATTGAGGTGGAAGGCCACGCTCGCCATGCTGCCTTTGTGCCCTTCGCGCGGTCCGTAGACGTTGAAATAACGGAACCCGACGATCTGCGAATCCGCTTCCGGCAGGATCTGACGGACGTATTCGTCGAACAGGAATTTAGAGTAGCCGTAGACGTTCAGCGGTTTTTCAAATTCGCGTGATTCGATAAAGTCGCTGGTGCGCCCGCCGTAGGTGGCGGCAGAAGAGGCGTACAGGAACGGGATTTCGCGCTCCAGACAGTAGTGCAGCACCTCTTTGGAGTACTGATAGTTGTTATCCATCACATACTTGCCGTCCCACTCGGTCGTGGAAGAGCAGGCGCCTTCATGGAATACCGCTTCGATCTCGCCGAACTCTTCGCCGGCCATAATCTGGATCAGAAAATCTTCTTTATCCATGTAGTCAGCGATGTCCAGATCCACCAGGTTTACGAATTTGGTGCCGTCTTTCAGATTGTCTACAACCAGAATATCGGTGATGCCTTTGTCATTCAGGGCTTTAACGATGTTGCTGCCGATAAAGCCTGCGCCGCCGGTTACGATGATCATAACTGTACCTTTGAAGTAGAAAGCCCGGAAACAATCCGGACATGAATACTCATATCATATCACTACATCCGAAAGGCTTCAGCCATTCGCCGAAAAGGTGCTGGCCGTGCGTGATTTATGCTGCAAATTATTCATTCAGGCATGCATCATCTCGTATCAACGTATAGCTTTGGGTAATATGTGCCAAATTTTGCCGAATCTGGAGAGTTGCAATGCGTGGTGATTTCTACAAACAGTTAACCAATGACCTGGATACCGCGCGCGCGGAAGGGTTGTTTAAAGAAGAGCGTATCATTACTTCGGCTCAGCAGGCGGACATCACCGTCGGCGACAGCCACGTGATTAACTTCTGCGCCAATAACTATCTGGGTCTGGCGAACCACCCGGAACTGATTGCCGCGGCGAAATCCGGCATGGACAGCCACGGCTTCGGGATGGCCTCGGTGCGCTTCATCTGCGGTACCCAGGACACGCATAAGCAGCTCGAGAAGAAGCTGGCGGATTTCCTCGGTATGGAAGACGCGATTCTCTACTCCTCCTGCTTTGATGCCAACGGCGGCCTGTTTGAAACGCTGCTGGGACCGGAAGATGCCATTATCTCTGATGCCCTGAATCACGCGTCGATCATCGACGGCGTGCGCCTGTGCAAAGCTAAGCGTTTCCGCTATGCCAACAACGACATGCAGGAGCTGGAAGCGCGTCTGAAAGAAGCGCGCGAAGCCGGCGCTCGCCACGTGCTGATCGCCACCGATGGCGTTTTCTCGATGGACGGCGTGATCGCCAACCTGAAAGGCGTCTGCGACCTGGCGGATAAATATGATGCGCTGGTGATGGTCGATGATTCTCACGCTGTGGGCTTTGTCGGCGAAAACGGCCGCGGTTCCCATGAATATTGCGACGTGATGGGCCGCGTCGACATCATCACCGGCACGTTGGGTAAAGCGCTGGGCGGCGCGTCAGGCGGTTACACCGCCGCACGCAAAGAAGTCGTTGAGTGGCTGCGCCAGCGTTCTCGTCCGTATCTGTTCTCCAACTCCCTGGCGCCGGCCATTGTCGCCGCCTCCATCAAGGTGCTGGAGATGGTGGAAGCGGGCAGCGAACTGCGCGATCGCCTGTGGGCTAACGCGCGCCTGTTCCGCGAAAAAATGACCGCCGCAGGCTTTACCCTGGCAGGCGCCGACCACGCGATTATCCCGGTGATGCTCGGTGAAGCCACCATCGCCCAGGAGTTCGCGCGCGAATTGCAAAAAGAAGGTATTTACGTCACCGGATTCTTCTATCCGGTGGTTCCAAAAGGCCAGGCGCGTATTCGCACCCAGATGTCGGCGGCGCATACCCCTGAACAAATTGAACGTGCGGTAGAAGCCTTTACCCGCATCGGCAAACAACTGGGCGTCATCGCCTAATAAGGGTGTGAGATGAAAGCGTTATCCAAACTGAAAGCGGAAGAAGGCATCTGGATGACCGACGTACCGGAACCGGAAGTCGGCCATAACGATCTGCTGATTAAAATCCGTAAGACCGCGATTTGCGGTACCGATGTGCACATCTATAACTGGGATGAATGGTCGCAGAAAACCATCCCGGTACCGATGGTGGTGGGTCACGAGTATGTCGGTGAAGTCGTGGGTATCGGTCAGGAAGTGCGCGGCTTTAAGCTCGGCGATCGCGTTTCCGGCGAAGGGCACATCACCTGCGGACACTGCCGTAACTGTCGCGGCGGCCGCACGCATCTGTGCCGCAATACCATCGGCGTGGGGGTAAACCGCCCGGGCTGTTTCGCTGAATATCTGGTGATCCCGGCCTTCAACGCTTTCAAAATCCCGGACAATATCTCTGACGACCTGGCATCCATCTTCGACCCGTTCGGTAATGCGGTGCATACCGCGCTCTCCTTCGACCTGGTCGGTGAAGACGTGCTGGTTTCCGGCGCCGGCCCGATTGGCGTGATGGCCGCGGCGGTGGCGAAACATGTTGGCGCGCGTAACGTGGTGATTACCGATGTTAACGAATATCGCCTGGAACTGGCGCGTAAAATGGGCGTCACCCGCGCGGTCAACGTGGCGAAAGAGAATCTTAACGATGTGATGGCGGAGCTGGGGATGACCGAAGGCTTCGACGTGGGCCTGGAGATGTCCGGCGCGCCGCCTGCGTTCCGCACCATGCTTGATACCATGAACCACGGCGGACGTATTGCGATGCTGGGTATTCCTCCGTCGGATATGTCTATCGACTGGACCAAGGTCATCTTCAAGGGGCTGTTTATCAAAGGGATTTACGGCCGCGAAATGTTTGAAACCTGGTATAAGATGGCGGCGCTGATCCAGTCGGGCCTCGATCTTTCGCCGATTATCACCCATCGTTTCGGTATTGATGACTTCCAGAAAGGCTTTGACGCGATGCGTTCCGGTCAGTCTGGTAAAGTGGTACTGAGCTGGGATTAAGCGAATTATCGTCAGGATGACGATAATAACCATTCTTGCTGCCCATGGTTTATGGGCAGCATATTCCCAACATATATATTAATAATAAATTTTTTGTTATTACTACGATCGCTATTGAACAGGCTCCGGTTTTATTTATATTCTGCCATATCTTCATATAACAAGGATGATATATATGGCATACCCTATTTTCATCAATCGTGTTTGGCAATTGAAGAATATCATCTTACCGGCGTTGCTGCTTTTAATGAGTTTTAGCATTCTGGCTGAGCAAAGGCTTGAACATGGCGTGCTGCAAGCCTACTGGAAGGCGCAATGGAGCGATAATGCTACCATTAATATTCCGGCCCTCGGATTTCGCTATTATTGGCTGGATGACCAGGGGAAATTGAAAAAAGTCATCAATATATATGTTAAGGGAACGCTGAAAGAACAGTTGCTGTTTATTCGGCAGAACTTTAGTGATATCCCGGAAAATTTTATCAGATTTCGCGAGTGGTACGTTAACCAGCAGGGCAGTCTGCTGGTTAATAATATCGCGCAGTATACCGAATGCAACAGTGAGAATTATAGCGCCGTATTGCTTTCTTTTGTTCCTGCGCGAAATAAACCTGCATCCTGGATAGACGATATGCATGCTCAGGTCCCCTGCGGCGGCGACGGGCGCTATCCCTGGTTAACGACATATCATTTACAGCGTGAATGGAATCAGCTTTCATTCAAAGAATGGCCAGATGATAATGCGAATAATACATATTCCGTTATGGCTGATGACGTGGTGGTTAAAATACGCACTATTAACAAATACTGGATCTATGCCGCTCTTTACGATGACAGCAAAGCTGACCGTATGAGTGACAAACGGGGGTACATAAGGAGAGGGCATCTCAAACCCGATAACTGATACCCGATGGTATCGGGCAAGGGGATGAAATTTATCTCATGGTAGATTTATTTAGATTTGGATAACATTTCTAAAATAATACGCATCTACCGCACTATTTCCGCATCGATCTTTTGCCTATTCGTTTATACAGTTGGTTTACTCTTCGTTTAATCGCATAAACCCTATGTTTAAGCTCTCAGTATGTTTGCTTACCTGTAATTCGGCCCGCTTATTACGGGAAGTCTTGCCGCCGCTGTTGCGGGTGGCGGATGAGTTTATTGTCGTGGATTCAGGCAGTACGGATGAAACGCTGCAGATATGTCAGCAGTTTGGCATAACGGTTCACCATCACCCCTATGCCGCCCATGGCATGCAGATGAACTATGCGACCTCGCTGGCGACCCATGACTGGGTGCTATGTATGGATAGCGATGAAATTCTGGATGAAGAAGTGGTTGCGGCGATTCTGGCGCTTAAGGCGGGAGAGGAACCGGATCCGAGCTGCGCGTGGCGTCTGCCGCGCTACTGGTTCGTGCTTGGCGAGCAGGTGCGGACCATTTATCCCATCTCATCGCCGGATTACCCGGTACGCCTGTTCAACCGTCAGCGTGCCAGCTTTAACCAGCGGCCGGTGGACGATCAGGTGGTCGGCCATCTGACCTCGATAAGGCTGCCGGGCTTTGTCCGCCACGATACCTTCTATTCACTGCATGAGGTGTTTAACAAGCTCAATAGCTATACCACCCGGCTGGTGAAGGCGCAAAAGGTCAGGCCGTCGCTCAGTCGCGGGATTATCAGCGCCATCGGCGCGTTTTTTAAGTGGTATCTGTTCAGCGGCGCGTGGCGTAGCGGTAAGGTGGGGGCTGTCACCGGACTGTATGCCACCTTGTACAGCTTCATGAAGTATTTTAAAGCCTGGTATGCTCACGACGGGAAGCGGCAGGGAACCGTGACGGAGAAGCGCACGGATCCCTGATGAAGATTAGTTGGTGGGGCTATCCCAGCCCTGCCATTTAAGCTGGTAATACTGGACCAGCGCGCTCTGGCTGATGCTTTCGCTGAGAATGCTAAAGAAGCGGCTGGCGTTCACCGGCTCCAGCGGACGCTTCGGTTTGCAGTATTTCACTCCGTGGAACGGGTTACGCGGCTTCTGCTGTTGCGGCGCGTTTGGTTGCGCAGGCGTGTTCGGCGTCGAGTTGTCGACCTGCGGTTCGTTCAGCAGGCTGCTCGGGCGCACCAGCGTGATATCCGGCGGCAGGTTATAAACCATTTGCTGTAGTACCCGCACCGTTGAAGGGTGTGGATGACCAATGGCGATCGCCGAACCGTTACGCCGCGCCAGCGCGATGGCGCGATTGAACTGGGTGCGGATGTCCGCCTCGTTCTGGGTATCGTCGAGAAACACTTTGCGTTTAATCACCTTCACGCCGGTCCCCTGGGCGGCGCGCATGGCCTGGGTGTTGCCGATGGTCACGCTATCGAGAAAATAGAGATTGTAGCGTTCCAGCGCCTGCATCACCTTCTGCATGCCGAACAGGTTAGAGGTCATGGCGCTACCCATGTGGTTGTTCAGCCCGACGGCGTAAGGCACTTTCCCGTAAGCCTCACGAATAATACGTTCGATCTCATCGCTGCTCATATCCGGGCGCAGGGTGTCTTTTTCCAGCGGTTGCTTGCTGAGCGGCGCCATCGGCAGGTGGATCAGCACTTCGTGGCCCAGATTATGCGCTTTAGTGGCCATTTCCCGGGCGTGGGGGGCGTTCGGCAGCACGGCAACGGAGATGGTGGGCGGCAGCGCCAGCACCTTATTTTCCGTCTGTGGACGATAGCCGAAATCATCGATAACGATAGAGAGTTTACCGGCGAAAACCGGCGCAGCTATAGTCAGTGAACCGGCTACAGCAAGTGCAATCATGCGAAATTGGAGCAAAACTTATCTTCCCAACCACGGCTGTGGATTGACCGCCTGACCCTGGCGGCGAATTTCGAAATAGAGCGACGGACGACCCTGACCGCCGCTACTGCCTACCAGCGCGATAGCCTGGCCCGCGCGGACCTGGGTACCGACGCTGACCAGCGCGCTTTGGTTATAGCCGTAAAGACTCATGTCGCCTTTGCCGTGTTCAACGACGACCACCAGCCCGTAGCCCTGTAGCCAGTCGGCGAGGATCACCCGACCATCGGCAATGGCTTTGACTTCGGTGCCTTCAGACGCAGCGATAACCATCCCTTTCCAACGTAGTTCACCTTGCAGCTGTTCGCCATAACGATGAAGAATTGTTCCGCGAACCGGCCAGAAGGCCTGCCCGCGCGGCGCGCCGAGGCCGCCGGTTCGCGACATCAGCGAACGTTCGCTTTCGGTTGGTTTATAGGTGGTGCCTTTGCGCGAGGCTTCCTGCTGACGGTCGCGTACCGCCTGGGCATCGCGAGCCTCGCGGTCGGCGCGGGCTTTGGCTGCCGCTTCCGCCTGGGCGATGCGACCGCGCAGGCGCGATTCGTTAGCGCGCAGTTCGCTGAGCTGCTGTTGGCCTTTCTGAATGGAGGATTCGAGGCTTGAGAGCGTCTTTTTACGCTCGTTGCGCGCCTGCTCAAGCTTGGCCTGCTGCGCTTTTTGCTCGTAAACCAGCGTTTGCTGCTGGCTTTGTTTTTCTTCCAGCATCGATTTCTGCACCGCGACTTCTTCACGCGTCTGCTTGAGCTGGGCGATAGTCTCCTGACGGGCCTGGTTAAAGTAACCAAAATAGGCCTGCAGGCGCTGGTTGCGCTGCCCCTCTTCGCCGCTGAGGATCATCTGCATGCCGGTATGCGGCCCCTGGCGGAAGGCGGCATCAAGCTGCGCGGCGAGGTTACGTTCCTGGGAGGCGCGCTGGCGTTCCAGCTTAGCGATAGACGCGTTCATCTCGTCGATCTGCTTATTGAGCTGGTTGAGGGTATCCTGAGTTTCACGCAGCTTACGCGCGGCGGCGGAGATCGCTTCTTCCTGCGCTTTTAGCTGGGCCAGCAGAGAGGAGCGTTGCTGCTGCTGTTGCTGAATCGCGCGCTGTTTGGCGGCGATATCGGCCTGAATGGATTTCAGCTGGTCGCGGTCATCGGCGTGAGCGGATGCGGCGCACAGCAATACGCCAGCGCTAAGCGCGCTGGCGTAAAGAACGGATCGAACAGCCGTTGCGATCCATGTATTTGAATAAGTCGCCTTTCCCCTCATGGGGAAGGATTATTCCACGATGAACAGCGGCTTGCCAGTCATCTCTTGCGGGATTTCCATTCCCATCAGCGACAGCATGGTTGGCGCGATGTCGGAAAGCTTGCCGCCTTCGGCCACTTTCACGGTTTTGTCGCCAACGTAGATCAGCGGAACCGGCAGGTTAGTATGCGCGGTGTGCGCCTGTCCGGTCGCTGGATCGCGCATTTGCTCGGCGTTGCCGTGGTCGGCGGTGATCAGCAGCTGACCGCCTACGGATTCAACGGCCGCGGCCACTTGTTCGATGCAGTGATCCAGCGCTTCAACCGCTTTCACCGCCGCTTCCATCACCCCGGTATGGCCAACCATATCGCCGTTCGGGTAGTTACAGATAATGGTGTCATACTGGCCGCCTTTGATGGCAGCAACCAGTTTCTCGGTCAGCTCGGCGGAACTCATTTCCGGCTGCAGGTCGTAAGTGGCGACCTTCGGCGAGTTAATCAGAATACGGTCTTCGCCTTTGAACGGCTCTTCTACGCCGCCGTTAAAGAAGAAGGTCACGTGCGCATATTTCTCGGTTTCGGAGATGCGCAGCTGGGTTTTGTCGTGCTTCGCCATCCACTCGCCGAAAGTGTTAACCAGTGAAGCTGGTGGATAGGCGCAAGCGACTTTGATGTCGGCGGCGTATTCGGTCAGCATCACGAAGTCGAGGTTAACGACTTTCTTACGCGCGAAGCCGTCGAAGTCGGCGTTAACGAAGGCGCGGGTGATTTCGCGCGCGCGGTCAGCGCGGAAGTTCATGAAGATCAGCGCGTCGCCGTCTTCCATCGCGGCATCGGCCTGGCCGGCGGCGCGGATAACGGTCGCTTTGACGAACTCGTCGTTTTCGTCACGGGCATAGGCTGCCTGCAGGCCCGCCACGGCGGTATCGGCCTGGAATTCGCCTTTGGCCAACGTCATCAGGTCATAGGCTTGTTCAACGCGATCCCAGCGGTTGTCGCGGTCCATGGCGTAGTAGCGACCAATGATAGAGGCGATACGGCCTTTGCCCAGCGCGGTGAATTTAGCTTCGAATTTAGCCAGCGTCGCTTCAGCGCTGCGCGGCGGCGTGTCGCGGCCATCGAGGAAAGCGTGCAGATAGATTTTCTCTGCGCCGCGCTCGGCGGCCAGTTCTACCATCGCCATGATATGGTCTTCGTGGCTGTGAACGCCGCCAGGCGACATCAGGCCCATGATATGTACCGCTTTACCTGCGGCGACGGCTTTGTCGACCGCGCCGGTCAGCACCGGATTGGCGAAGAAGGTGCGTTCTTTGATTTCAACGTCCAGACGGGTCAGATCCTGATACACGATACGACCCGCGCCGAGGTTTACGTGACCCACTTCGGAGTTACCCATCTGGCGGTCAGGCAGCCCGACTTCCAGACCGGATGCGTCAATCAGGGTGTGCGGACGTTTTGCCCACAGTGCGTCCATTACCGGCGTTTTCGCGCTATAAATGGCGTTATCCTGCTGGTCTTCACGGTAGCCGTAGCCATCCAGAATCACCAGTACCATAGGTTTTTTAGTAACCGACATTGCGACAACCTCATGCTCAAAGACAGAAAATTTGCGTAATTTTACTACAGCTGAATCGATCAAATCACCGTAAAAGATCAAAGAAAGGGAAGGGACGACGCCAGAGCCGATGGCGAAGTCGGCTTTTTTTTCGTGACGGGCCGCAGAAAATACATTACATCGCGCTCACTGGCTGTATTTGCCGCAATGCACAGGTATACTCCTTCCCTGGTTTTTTTATCACTTAGTCGGGAGTTGTAACCCCCCATGCAAGAAATTATGCAATTCATCGGCCGTCACCCGGTCCTGAGCATCGCGTGGATCGCGCTGCTGGGTGCGGTACTGTTCACCACCTTTAAGGGCTTGATGTCGAAAGTTAAAGTCATCACCCGTGGTGAAGCGACGCGTCTTATCAACAAAGAAGAAGCCGTTGTTGTCGACCTGCGTCAGCGTGACGACTTCCGTAAAGGCCATATCGCCGGCGCTATCAACCTGCTGCCTGCCGATATCAAAGCAAATAACGTCGGCGAGTTGGAAAAACACAAAGCACAACCCATTATTGTTGTGGATGGGTCCGGCATGCAGGCGCAAGAACCTGCCAGCCTGCTGAATAAAGCCGGATTCGAAAAAGTCTTTGTACTGAAAGAAGGCATCGCAGGCTGGAGCGGCGAGAACCTTCCGCTGGTACGCGGCAAATAATTTACCCCCGCGTCGTTATGGCGCAGCGGTTCCCCCGATAACCTCTCAGGCGGCGGGGAGCCTCTGCGGCGTAAAATCCCTCGGGGTAAAAACAGGAGTGAGTCATGGCCAATATTGAGATCTATACCAAAGCGACCTGCCCGTTCTGCATCCGCGCCAAAGCGCTGCTGAACAGCAAGGGCGTGACGTTCAACGAACTGCCTATCGATGGTGATGCCGCAAAGCGTGAAGAGATGATCCAGCGCAGCGGCCGGACGACGGTTCCGCAGATTTTTATTGATGCGCAGCACATTGGCGGCTGTGACGACTTGTATGCGCTTGATTCACGTGGTGGACTTGATCCCCTCTTGCGCTAATTTTTACGTTTTCCCCATTCAGGGGCCGCGTATTTAAGGACAACACGAAAGGGTTTTACTATGTCAGAACAAAACAGCACCGAAATGACTTTCCAGATTCAGCGCATCTACACCAAAGACGTTTCCTTCGAAGCGCCAAATGCGCCGCAAGTTTTCCAGAAAGATTGGCAGCCGGAAGTTAAACTTGATCTGGATACCGCTTCCAGCCAGCTGGCTGAAGGCGTTTATGAAGTGGTGCTGCGTGTCACCGTAACGGCATCGCTGGGCGAAGAAACCGCATTCCTGTGCGAAGTACAGCAGGGCGGCATCTTCTCCATCGACGGCATCGATGGCAACCAGATGGCGCACTGCCTCGGCGCGTACTGCCCGAACATTCTGTTCCCGTACGCTCGCGAGACTGTTACCAGCCTGGTTTCCCGCGGCACCTTCCCGCAACTCAACCTTGCGCCGGTGAACTTTGACGCGCTGTTTATGAACTATCTGCAACAGCAGGCTGGCGAAGGTGCTGAACAACATCAGGATGCCTGATGAACGCGCTTAATGCTGCAATGACTGTGATCGGTGCCGGCTCTTACGGCACCGCTCTTGCCATCACCCTGGCAAGAAATGGCCACGAGGTTGTCCTCTGGGGCCATGACCCGAAACATATCGCGACGCTGCAACACGATCGCTGCAACGCCGCGTTCCTTCCCGATGTGCCCTTCCCGGACACGCTGCGCCTTGAGAGCGATTTAGCGACGGCGCTGGCCGCCAGCCGCGATATCCTCGTGGTGGTGCCGAGCCACGTCTTCGGTCAGGTTTTGCGCCAGATTAAACCGCTGATGCGTTCAGATGCGCGTCTGGTGTGGGCGACGAAAGGCCTGGAGGCCGAAACCGGCCGTCTGCTGCAGGACGTGGCGCGTGAAGCGCTGGGCGATGACATCCCATTAGCGGTCATCTCCGGTCCGACTTTCGCCAAAGAGCTGGCCGCCGGCCTGCCGACGGCGATTTCTCTGGCGGCGACGGATCCGCAGTTTGCGGAAGACCTTCAGCGCCTGCTGCACTGCGGTAAAAGCTTCCGCGTCTACATCAACCCGGACTTTATCGGCGTGCAGCTGGGCGGCGCGGTGAAAAACGTTATCGCCATCGGCGCCGGGATGTCTGACGGTATCGGCTTTGGCGCGAATGCCCGTACGGCGTTGATCACCCGTGGTCTGGTGGAAATGTCCCGTCTCGGGGCGGCGCTGGGCGCCGATCCGGAAACCTTCATGGGCATGGCCGGGTTGGGCGACCTGGTACTGACTTGTACCGATAACCAATCGCGAAACCGCCGTTTTGGCATGATGCTCGGACAGGGCATGGACGTGCAAAGCGCGCAGGACAAGATTGGCCAGGTGGTTGAAGGCTATCGCAATACCAAAGAGGTTCGCGTTCTGGCGCAGCGTTTAGGCGTCGAAATGCCAATAACCGAGGAAATTTATCAGGTATTGTATTGCGGAAAAATTGCGCGCGAGGCAGCATTGACCTTATTGGGTCGCGCACGCAAGGACGAACGCAGCGCCAACTAGCCGCAGGGAAAGTCTGTTACCTGTATGACCCGGTCAGCGAAGAACTGACCGGTCATAATTCTTACCGTCTGGAGTATGCAATGCCGTGTGAAGAACTGGATATCGTCTGGAACAATATTAAAGCCGAAGCCCGGGCTTTGGCCGACTGTGAGCCGATGCTCGCCAGTTTTTACCACGCAACGCTACTCAAGCACGAAAATCTGGGCAGCGCCCTGAGCTATATGCTGGCGAATAAGCTGGCCTCGCCGATTATGCCCGCTATCGCCATTCGCGAAGTAGTGGAAGAGGCTTATGCCGCTGACCCTGAGATGATCGCTTCCGCCGCCTGTGATATCCAGGCTGTACGTACCCGCGACCCTGCGGTCGATAAATACTCAACGCCGCTGTTGTACCTGAAAGGCTTCCATGCGCTGCAGGCCTACCGCATCGGCCACTGGCTGTGGAATCAGGGGCGCCGCGCGCTGGCTATTTTCCTGCAGAACCAGGTCTCCGTCTCGTTCCAGGTCGATATCCATCCGGCGGCGAAGATTGGCCGTGGGATCATGCTCGACCACGCCACCGGTATCGTGGTCGGTGAAACGGCGGTGATTGAAGACGACGTATCCATTCTGCAGTCCGTGACCCTCGGCGGTACCGGCAAAACCAGCGGCGACCGTCACCCGAAAATTCGCGAAGGCGTGATGATTGGCGCCGGGGCGAAGATCCTCGGCAATATCGAAGTCGGGCGCGGGGCGAAGATTGGCGCCGGTTCCGTGGTGCTGCAACCTGTGCCGCCGCATACCACCGCCGCAGGCGTACCGGCGCGCATCGTCGGTAAGCCGGAGAGCGACAAACCGGCGATGGATATGGATCAGCATTTTAATGGCATCCACCATACCTTCGAGTACGGCGACGGGATTTGATTTATTGCCATTTGCCGCCGTTAAGCTCAGAGAGGTAGCCCGGATAAGGCGCAAAGCGCCGCAATCCGGGAACCGCTCAGGTTAGCTGCGTAACACGGCGCCCGGGTATCCCAACTGGCGCCAGGCTTCATACACCACCACCGACACCGCGTTTGACAGGTTCATGCTGCGACTGTCCGGCATCATTGGAATACGGATCTTTTGCTCCGCCGGTAGGGCATCGAGGATGCTGGCCGGCAGGCCGCGCGTTTCCGGACCAAACATCAAGAAATCACCATCCTGATAGCTTACCGCGCTGTGGGCGGGCGTGCCTTTGGTGGTGAGGGCGAACAGGCGCTGCGGCTTCGCGCTGGCGATAAACGCCGCATAATCCGCGTGGCGCTGTACGGCGGTGAACTCGTGATAATCCAACCCGGCGCGTCTCAGGCGTTTATCGTCCCAGGTAAAGCCCATTGGCTCAATGATATGTAAATTGAAGCCGGTGTTGGCGCACAGGCGGATGATATTGCCGGTGTTCGGCGGGATTTCTGGTTCGAATAACACGATGTTCAGCATACTGCCCCCTTAATTGCGGGGGGCAGAATAGCAGATATTTGCCGAACCCTCACCCCGACCCTCTCCCAGAGGGAGAAGGGGAAAACCGATGCCAGCCGGACGGTCTCTCTCCCTTTGGGAGAGGGGGAAAACCGATGCCAGCCGGATGGTCTCTCTCCCTTTGGGAGAGGGAGAAACCGATGCCAGCCGGACGGTCTCTTTCCCTTTGGGAGAGGGAGAAAACCGATGCCAGCCGGACGGTCTCTTTCCCTTTGGGAGAGGGAGAAAACCGATGCCAGCCGGATGATCCACTCTCCCTTTGGGAGAGGGGGAGAGTGAGGGAATTACGCGGCGTTGCCCTGCTTGAGCGCATCAAAGGTCTGCAGCGCTTCGGCATTCTGCACCAGCGAATCGCGGCTGATTTCACTGATGGATTTCGCCCCGGTCAGCGTCATCGCCACTTTCATCTCTTTCTCGATAAGATTGAGCAGATTCGCCACCCCCTGCTTGCCGTGGGTCGCCAGCGCGTACAGATACGCGCGGCCCAGCAGTACGCTGTCGGCGCCAAGGGCGATCATCCGCACCACGTCGAGACCGTTGCGGATGCCGCTGTCGGCGAGAATAGTGATGTCGCCTTTAACCGCATCGGCAATGGCGGGCAGGGCGCGGGCGGAAGAGAGCACGCCGTCAAGCTGGCGGCCGCCGTGGTTGGAGACGACAATGCCGTCAGCGCCGAAGCGCACCGCATCGCGGGCGTCCTCCGGGTCGAGGATCCCTTTGATCACCATCGGGCCGTCCCAGAAATCGCGGATCCACTCCAGGTCTTTCCATGAAATTGACGGATCGAAATTATTCGCCAGCCAGCCGATGTAATCCTCAAGACCGGTCGGTTTGCCGAGATAGGCGGAGATATTACCCAGATCGTGCGGGCGTCCGTTGAGGCCGACGTCCCATGCCCACTGTGGATGAGTGACGGCCTGCCAGTAGCGGCGCATGGCGGCGTTCGGGCCGCTCATGCCAGAATGGGCGTCGCGATAGCGCGCGCCGGGAGTCGGCATATCCACGGTAAAGACCAGCGTGGAGCAGCCTGCGGCTTTAGCGCGCTCCAGCGCATTGCGCATAAATCCGCGATCGCGCAGGACGTACAGCTGGAACCACATCGGGCGTTTGATGGTCGGGGCGACCTCTTCAATCGGGCAAACGGAAACGGTAGAGAGGGTAAACGGGATACCTTTGTCGTCCGCCGCGCCCGCCGCCTGCACTTCGCCGCGGCGCGCGTACATGCCACATAGCCCGACCGGCGCCAGCGCCGTCGGCATTGCCAGCTTCTCGTTGAATAACGTGGTTTCCAGGCTCAAATCCGACATATTGCGCAGAATGCGCTGGCGGAGCGCCACGTCGGAGAGGTCTTCAACGTTACGGCGCAGGGTGTGTTCGGCGTAGGCGCCGCCGTCGATATAGTGGAACAGAAACGGCGGCAGGATACGCTGTGCGGCGGCGCGATAGTCGCTGGCGGCGGAAATAATCATCACGAGTTCTCCCTGGAATTTTCATTGTGGTCACCGGGCAGGCGGGTAATGCGCGCCTGGCGGGCCTGGTCTTCATCAAAACGTTTAATGGTGGCGTGGACAAAACCGAGGTGGGCCATCATCGCCTGGCGCGCGCCTTCCGCGTCGCCGGCGAAGATCGCTTCCATCACCGCCTGATGTTGTTCGGTCAGACGCGCGAACACCGGCGGCACCAGATACATGCGCTGGCGGCTCTGCTTCACCGAGGATTGCAGAAGCTCGAAGAAACCGCGCATGGTTTGCAGCAGCACCACGTTATGCGAGGCTTCAGCGATCGCCAGGTGGAAGCGAACATCCGCCTGTGAGGCGAGATCCGGGTCATCGCTGAGGGTGGCTTCAAAACAGAGGCGTATTTTTTCTTTTTCGGCGTCGGTGGCCCGCATCGCCGCATGCCAGGCGGTGCTGGCTTCAATAGCGTGGCGGGCTTCGAGAATATCAAAACTGTAGTCGGGGTCGTCGGCGAGCAGCGTTTTCAGCGGCTGGACGATGTTTTGCTCCGACCAGGGCTCATGCTGCCAGCGCACGAAGGTGCCGCCGCCGCGACGGCTAAGCAGCACCCCTTCGTTGACCAGCATCGCCAGCGCTTCACGCAGCGAATTGCGTGAAACACCGAGCTGGACGGCAAGCTGGCGCTCGGCGGGCAAACGCATGCCCGCCTCCAGCTGTTGTTCTTCTATCAGCGCCCGGACGCGATTTGCGACGTCGTCAGCCAGGCGTTTTGGCATCACTTTCACGGAATCATCCAGGTTAAGACATACGCCTGTAGCGTGGTAATCAGGCCCACCATGCAGGTGAATATCAGACTGTGCTTGACGGTAAAGCGGAACAGGTCCGACTCTTTACCCACCAGGCCTACCGCGGCGCAGGCAATGGCGATCGACTGTGGCGAAATCATCTTGCCCGTCACCCCACCGGTGGTATTCGCGGCGACCAGCAGAATATCGGAGACGCCGATTTGCTGGGCTGCCGTCGCCTGCAGCGCGGCGAATAGCGCGTTAGACGAGGTATCCGAACCGGTCAGGAAAACCCCCAGCCAGCCGAGGAACGGCGAGAAGAAGGTAAACGCGTGGCCGGTATGCGCCAGCGCCAACGCCAGCGTCGATGACAGCCCGGAGTAGTTCGAGATAAAGGCGAACGCCAGCACCATGCCGATGGAGTAAATCGGCAGCGCCAGCTCTTTCAGCGTCCCGGCGAAGGTGGTCAGCGCATCCTTCGGCTTCATACGCAGCCAGACGATAGACAGTATAGCGGCGAACAGAATGGCGGTGCCGGTCGCCGACAGCCAGTCGAATTTATACACCGCGGCGTATGGCGTCGCGGCGCTCACCACCGGCGGCATACGGGCGACCATTTTGTCGAGGAACGGTACCGAAATATTAACCACGAAGTCATACATCGCCCCGCCCGGCGCAAACAGCGCTTTAAACGGCGGCACGCTCCACAGGGTGACGGTAGCGGTGAGGAACAGGAACGGCGACCAGGCGCGAATGACCTGACCGACGGTGTAATGCGTGCGCGCCAGGGTTTGATCAACCTGCGCGGCGCCCATATCGCCAAAGCGGAAGATACGTACCGGCTGCCAGCGTTTGAGGAACAGCGTCAGGCATACCAGCGACACCAGCGAAGAGATGATGTCCGGCAGTTCCGGGCCGAGGAAGTTGGAGCTGAGGTACTGCGCGATGGCGAACGAACCACCCGCGACCATCACCGCCGGCCACGTCTCTTTCACCCCGCGCCAGCCGTCCATAATCGCCATGATCCAGAACAGCACGATAATGGTCAGGAACGGCAGCTGACGGCCAACCATCTGGCCAATGGCGAAGCTATCGATGCCGGTGACCTGGCCGGCGACCAGAATCGGAATCCCCATGGCGCCGAAAGCCACCGGCGCGGTGTTAACAATCAGGCACAGCCCGGCGGCGTACAGCGGATTGAAGCCGAGCCCGACCAGCAGCGCGGCGGTAATCGCCACCGGCGCGCCGAAACCGGCGGCCCCTTCGAGGAAGGCGCCAAAGGAGAAGCCGACAATCAGCATCTGCAGGCGCTGATCCGGCGTAATCGAAAGAATCGACGAGCGGATAATGTCGAACTGCCCGGTCTTCACCGAGATTTTATAGACGAAGACCGCGGCGATAATAATCCACGCGATAGGCCACAGGCCGTAGAAGAAGCCGTATACCACCGACGATAAGGCGCGATCGACCGGCATTTTGTAGAACAGCAGGGCGACAAGCAGCGCGATGGCTACGGTCCAGGTGGCGGCGATATAGCCTTTAAGCTTGAGCTTAATCAGGGCGAAAAAGAAAAACAGAATCGGCAGTGAGGCGATAAGGCTCGATAGCCAGATATTACCAGCCGGATCGTAATTTTGTTGCCAGAGGTTCATGCAGGTCTCCATCGGGCCACATCCAGTGCGTCAGGTTGGGTCTGCGCCCATTGCCGATCACACTGTTTGTAAAATTGGCCCAGCCAAATTGCGATTGTAGGGTTAACGACAATTGATGGTTAACCAAATGTTATGGCATGGCAACGCGTTTGTGATGCAAAGTGATGGATATGTGAACCGATTGACGGTTTAAGAAATAATTGGTTGGGCCAATTTGGTGGGGAAGGAGAAATTGGCTGTGAGTTCACGGCCCGGTAGGGCTACCGGGTAATAGACGACGAACTCACAGCGGGCAAAAGATTAAAACTCGCTCTTCGCGAAGCCGGTCATCTCTTTGAGGCCCATTTCGCGGCCCAGCGCGGTCATCGGGTGGACGACAACCAGTCCGCGCACGCTTTTCTTCAGCTTGCCCATATCGGCCTGCTCTTTCTTGGTAATAGCGCGACGGTGCGGCATGCTCATCAGCTTCTGCGCTTCTTTGCTCAGCTTCTGCGACTGGACGGAACGCAGACGTTCGATTTCCGTTTCCAGGGTCGCTTTTTCTTTTTCCAGCTCCGCGTATTTATCGGCGGCTTCGACCAGCGACAGGTCGGCCTGCTGGTGGCGGATGGCGTCGAGACGGTCGCTCAAACGCTTGATTTCATTCTTTTCGACTTCTTTCATGGTAATTTTATCTGTGAATAAAAGGGCTTCGACGTTACATAGTATGGGCCGGGCGGGCCTTTGTTGATAGTTTTTTATCGAAATACTCGCGGCTATACGGCCATAAGCATGAGACCAGATAGATTATAATTATTTGAAAAATAATGATATTGTCGTTTTAATTAAGCTGTTTGTCATTTTTGTGAAGCCTGACGGCCATTCCGCACGTTTTCCTCAACTTGCTCCCTTTTTTTCGCCAATCCTTAATAAGATCCCCCTGAACAGAGGAGAGCGTGATGGCGAAAATCGGCGACGGCGTACCACGTATCATCGATAAAACGGTAGATTTCATGGCCTCGAGCCAGGCGTTTATGGAATATCTGAAAAAATGCCCGCGTTTACAGCGGATACCGCGCGATATTCCTGAGGATAAAAAGGAGCTATTCCTGAGTCGTCTGGAGTATTACCGGCAGCTGTACCGGCCGACGTGCGACCAGCAAGAAACGGAGTCAGAGCGTTGATTTCTGGAAGGCTTTTTTTAAGCTGATTCGAGAAATCAGCTCAGTCAGAGACAACACCATCGTTGAACGTACCATCTGCTGGTAGCGCAGTTTCTGCATTGCCAGCAGTTCCCTATCGCTCTCATCAAACAGCGGCGTCGGCGGAAGCGCGGCGACGCAGTGCAGTTCGCCTAACGGCCCGAGAATTTCATCATCGGTGAAAGTGTACTCATTACCGTCATGATTGAGCTCTTCACGCAGCGCCATCAATAGCTCGGCATCTTCGTATTCGGCGCGGCTTATCACCCCAAGGCCGTAGATAAGCTTCAGGCGTACGGAAAGGTCGCCCAGCGGCCCACTGCCATCCAGCAATGGCTCCACTGCGTATTTCACCGCGTAATCGTCTTTGCGGAATACCTGAAGTACCAGAATATTGACCGCCTCCGTCAGGAGTTCGACGGCGGCTATCAGGAAACTTCTTACGGTCTTACCAGCATTTAAACGCTCAAGTACGCGGTTTTCAAATGCCTGTGTTTCTTCCATTATTGCCTGCATATCGGACAGGAGTGGTATTGGGCGCGGCATCGGCCGCGCCAGGTTGTACATCATTTTACCGCGTTGTAGTCGTTAACGGCTTCCGCCACTACCGCGCTTGCCGCATCCAGGCCGGAAATCTGCGCCAGCGCGGCCTGTGGGCCTTTTTCGCTAATCAGCGCCGCCAGCTCCTGCGCCTGCGGATCGTCTTCGCTGCGGAAATGCATCGCCGCGGCAATCCCTTTTACCAGGTTCCGGTGCGGCAGTCCGTATTCCAGCGTGCCAAGCAGCGGCTTGATCAAACGATCGCCCGCGCTCAGTTTACGCAGCGGCTGGCGGCCGACGCGCTCCACATCATCTTTCAGATACGGGTTCTCAAAGCGACCAAGGATCTTCTGGATATAAGCCGCGTGTTTCTGCGCATCAAAGCTGTAGCGTTTGATCAGCACCGCGCCGCTCTCTTCCATTGCGCCTTTTACGACGGCGCGAATGTTCTCATCAAGAATCGCGTCGCGAATCGTTTGATGGCCCGCCAGTTTCCCGAGGTAGGCGGTTATAGCATGCCCGGTGTTTAAGGTGAATAGCTTACGTTCGACAAATGCCATCAGGTTATCGGTTAATTCCATTCCTGGGATGTTCGGCAACTCGCCCTTAAACTGGGTTTTATCCACAATCCATTCGCTGAAGGTTTCAACGGTGACTTCCAGCGGATCGTTGGTGGCGGAAGCCGACGGCGGCACGATACGGTCTACGGCGGAATCGACGAAGCCGATATGCGTTTCAACCCACGATTTATCTTCTTCCGCCAGCGCGTTAAACACATGGCCTTTCAGCTGGGTGGTGCCGCGTACCATGTTTTCGCAGGCGATGATATTCAGCGGGCGTTCAATACCCTGCGCTTTGCGTTTCAACAGGCCTTTGGCGATGGCCGGAGCGATACGCTCCAGAACGACGGGACCGACGGCGGTGGTCACCAGGTCGACATCGGCGATCAGATCCACCACTTCATCGCCAATGCTGCTGACGGCATTCACGCCGGAGACGGTGTCAACCTGTTCGTTTTCGCCCACTACGTGAACCTGATAGCTATGACGGGCATTCAGGGCGTCAAGGACCACCTGATTGACATCGGCGAACGTGAGGGTGATACCGGCGTCAGCCAGCAGTTTGCCAATGAAGCCACGTCCGATATTACCTGCGCCAAAATGTAATGCTTTCATAGTATTAACCTTCAATTAATGTTTTTACCTGAGAGGGCTGGGGTGAGGCTTTTCCCTCACCCCAGCCCTCTCCCAAAGGGAGAGGGTGTGGAGCGTTGTGGTTATTTATTCAGCAACGACAGGACTTCTTCGACGCTGGTGGTTTTCGCCAGCCGCTCAATCACGGTTTCATCATCCAGCGCGTTGGTAAGGCTGGTGATAACGTGAATGTGTTCGTTGTTGCGAGCGGCGATACCGATGACCAGACGCGCGACTTCATCTTCTTCTTCGCCGAAGCGCACGCCTTCCGGATACTGGCAGAAGACGACGCCGGTTTTCAGCACCCGGTCTTTCGCTTCGATGGTACCGTGCGGTACGGCGATGGATTCGCCAAGATAGGTCGAGGTCAGCTTCTCGCGGTCGAGCATCGCCTGCACGTATTCCGGCTCAACGTATCCGCCTTTCACCAGTTGTTCACCGGCGAAGCGAATCGCCTCTTCTTTGGTGGCCGCTTTACGCCCCAGGAAGATGTTATCCGCGCCCAGCTGGAACAGGTTTTTGTCGTCATTATCAAAGCTATCTTTCAGGCTATCGGTGACCTTTACTTCGTTGTCGATGTGGCGCTGCGCCGCAACCAGACGCTCGGTCAGGCTGGTGTACAGGCCGCTGTCGAGGAAGTTGGTCAGCGAAATATGCTGCGCCTGCGGTACCTGGCGCATGGCGCGCTCGGTCAGGTCGCGGTGGGTGATCACCAGATCGACATCCGGCGGCAGATTGTTAATCGCGCTGTTGGTGACCGAAATGTTGCTCAGTCCGGCATCCTGCACCTTCTTACGCAGTACCCCGGCGCCCATGGCGCTGGAACCCATACCGGCGTCGCAGGCAACGATGATTTTACGCACGTGGCTCAGGTCGTTAGCCACGTCGCCCGCGGCCAGCGGCGTCGCCGCGCCTTTGGACTCGGCTTTCATGTCGTGCATGCGACGGGTTGCGGCTTCGATATCGTCTTCTTCTTTCACTTTGCTGGTTTTCAGCAGGATAGCAGAGACAATAAAGGAGACCGCCATCGCCGCAATAATGGCCGCGATGTTAGCGAAGTAGGCGCCTTTTGGCGTCATCGCCAGTACCGCCAGAATGGAACCTGGGGAAGCCGGAGAAACCAGGCCGCCGTTGAGGATAGTCAGGGTGAAGACGCCGGTCATACCGCCGAGGATAACGGCCAGAATCAGACGCGGGTTCATCAGCACGTACGGGAAGTAAATTTCGTGAATACCGCCCAGGAAGTGAATGATTGCCGCACCGCCCGCAGACTGCTTCGCGCTGCCGCGGCCAAAGAACATATACGCCAGCAGGACGCCCATCCCCGGACCCGGGTTAGCTTCAATCAGGAAGAAGATGGATTTGCCAAGCTCATGGGACTGCTGAATACCCAGCGGCGAGAAGATACCGTGGTTAATCGCGTTATTGAGGAACAGGATTTTCGCCGGTTCAACAAAGATAGACGCCAGCGGCAGCATGTCGTGCGCCACCATGAAGTTAACGCCGGCCGCCAGCAGTTTTGACAGCACTTCAACCGCCGGGCCAATGCCGAGGAACGCCAGAATGGCAAGGATCATCCCGATGATACCGGCGGAGAAGTTATTCACCAGCATTTCGAAACCGGATTTGATCTTACCGTCTACCCAGGCGTCAAATTTCTTGATGCAGTAGCCGCCGAGCGGACCGGCGATCATCGAACCGAGGAACATCGGCATATCCGCGCCGACGATAACGCCCATGGTGGTGATAGCGCCGACGACGCCGCCGCGTTCGCCGCCCACCAGTTTACCGCCGGTATAACCGATCAGCAGCGGCAGTAGATAGGTGATCATCGGGCCGACCAGCTTCGCCAGCGTCTCGTTCGGCAACCACCCTGTTGGAATAAATAACGCGGTGATAATCCCCCACGCGATAAACGCGCCGATATTCGGCATCACCATATTGCTGAGGAAACGACCAAAGCTTTGCACTTTGATCTTGATATCGGATGACATAAAACACCCCTTCTTCTGTTTTGCTTATCGCGCAGGCTGAACGCCCGAGGTTTGTTGTTAATGTGGCGGCAGAGGTAGCCGGACCCTGATTGATAGTGCGAAATCTGGCACTGAATCGTTAAGCTGTCCAGCAAGTGACCTTTTATGTGATGTACATCACATGAATATAGGGGGCTGGTACTTATATGTAGTGATCGCAATCACAAAAATGATGTGTAAAAAAACAACAACACGTAATGGGAGGCCATAAATCGCATATTTATGTGATGTTTGTCACATTATAACTTTGCTGTTTTGTTATTTGTTTGTGATATACATCACAAAATATTTTGCGCTCAATTCCGTCATGTGTGATCTGCGGCAGGTTCTGTCTTCCCCAGCGGCCAACGATGTAACTTTGCAACTCACCTGCATGAAGAACATTTTTTGCCGCTGATGGCGGAAATGAATACGGTGAATTATGCTCAAATTGTCAGCCAGGCGCCGCTTCGCGGTCGCTCACAATTCCAATAATCTATTAGCGTGAATCGAGGAAATTATGTTTCTCAATTATTTTGCGCTGGGCGTTCTGATCTTCGTTTTTCTGGTTATTTTTTACGGGATTATTATTTTGCACGATATTCCGTACCTGATTGCGAAGAAACGTAATCATCCGCACTCTGACGCAATTCACGTCGCGGGGTGGGTCAGCCTGTTTACGCTGCACGTAATATGGCCATTTTTATGGATCTGGGCCACCCTCTATCAGCCGGAGCGAGGCTGGGGAATGCAGCATAAGCCGAATGAAGCAGGGTCTGATGATGCCGACAGCGAGCTGGCGCAGCTCAATCAGCGTATCGCTGAACTCGAACATAAAATCGCGCATCTGCAGCCGACAGCGCCGCCATCCTCGACGGAGAAATAATCATGGACCTGTTGATCATTTTGACGTACGTGGCCATTGCGTGGTCGGTATTTAAAATATTCCGTATTCCGGTAAATAAATGGACGGTCCCGACCGCGGCCCTGGGCGGCGTATTTATTGTTAGCGCGCTTATTTTATTGATGAACTATAACCACCCTTATACTTTTACGGCGCAGAAAGCGGTTATTTCCATTCCTATTACGCCGCAGGTTACCGGCATTGTCAGCAGCGTGACCGATAAAGCCAACCAGCGGGTGAAAAAGGGCGAGGTATTATTTACTATTGACCCGGTGCGCTACCAGGCGCGTGTCGACCGACTGCAGGCCGATCTGGTCACCGCATTGCATAGTATCAATACCCTGAAAGCCCAACTGCAGGAAGCGCAGGCGAACACCGTGCGCGTCTCCGCCGAGCGCGACCGGCTGTATAAAGATTATCAGCGCTATTTGAAAGGTAGCCAGGCGCGGGTCAACCCGTTTTCGGAAAGCGATATCGATAATGCCCGGCAAAACTACCTTGCCCAGGATGCATTGGTGAAAGCCTCCGTCGCCGAGCAGGCGCAGATTCAGAGCCAACTGGATAGCACGCTGAATGGCGAACAGTCGCAGGTGGTGAGCCTGCGCGCGCAGTTGGCGGAAGCGAAATATAATCTCGATCAGACCACCGTCCGGGCGCCGAGCGATGGCTATATTACCCAGGTACTGATTCGCCCGGGAACCTACGCCGCGTCGCTGCCGCTGCGCCCGGTGATGGTCTTTATTCCGCAACAAAAACGGCTGATTGTCGCCCAGTTCCGCCAGAATTCGTTGCTCAGGCTGGAAGCCGGCGATGATGCCGAAGCGGTGTTTAACGCACTGCCAGGGCAGGTATTCCACGGTAAACTGGTAAACGTATTGCCGGTGGTGCCGGGGGGGACTTATCAGGCGCAGGGATCGCTGCAGTCGCTGAGCGTCACGCCGGGTACCGATGGCGTGCTGGCGACGATTGAACTGGATCCCGATGCGCAAGTCGATGCGCTGCCCGACGGCATCTACGCCCAGGTAGCGGTCTATTCCGACCATTTCACCCACGTGTCGGTGATGAGAAAAGTGCTGCTGCGCATGACCAGCTGGATGCACTACCTCTATCTCGATCATTAATGCGATCGGCGGCAGGTTGAGACAACGTCGCGCCTGCCATTTGCCTGCGCCTGAACCATACTGATCTTTTCGTTGGCGAAAGGAGCAGGCAATGAAACTTATCGGCAGCTATACCAGTCCTTTTGTACGTAAAATTTCCGTCATCTTGCTGGAAAAGGCGATTCCCTTCGAGTTTGTGAACGAACTCCCCTATAACGACGTCAACGGCGTGGCGCAGTACAACCCGCTGGGTAAAGTCCCGGCGCTGCTGACCGATGACGGCGCGTGCTGGTTTGATTCGCCCATTATTGCGCAATATCTGGAACTGCTTAACGTCGCGCCGGCGATGCTGCCCGCGGAACCTCTGGCGGCGCTGAAGATACGCCAGCTGGAAGCCTTATCTGACGGCATCATGGAGGCGGCGATCGCGCTGGTGCGGGAAAAAGCGCGTCCGGCGGCCCAGCAGTCAGAAACCGATCTGCTCCGCCAGCGGGAAAAAATCGCCCGCGGTCTTGATATGTTGGAAGGGTATGCCGCCGACGGTACCTTGCGTAATGGTGAACTGAATCTGGCGACCATTACTGCCGCCTGCGCCATTGCTTATCTGAATTTCCGTCGCGTGGCTCCCGGATGGTGCGCGACGCGGCCAAAACTGGTCAAACTGGTCGAGACCTTATTTCAGCGCGCCAGTTTTGCGCGTACCGAACCGCCAGGGAGTTGACCCAGGCAGGTAACAGTTTCCTCGCGCAGGCGTTACAATCGCCACTCATTGTTGACTCCCTCTCCCGTCGGGAGGGGGGAAAATAACTTATCGTCAGGTTCACTCATGTCTACCGATACTCGCGCGCTTTATACCCGGCTTCCGGCCATTGATCGTTTACTTCGCGATCCCGCTTTTGCTTTACTGCTCGATCGTCATGGCCATTCGCAAATCGTGGCGCTGCTGCGCCAGATGTTGGATGAGGCGCGGGAGCATATCCGCCAGGCGCAGGCATTGCCAGAGTGGTGCGACGACTGGCCGCAAGAGACCGCCAGCCGGCTGAATCTTAACCAGCAGAGCGCGCTGCGTCCGGTATTCAACCTCACGGGCACCGTGCTGCACACCAATCTGGGGCGCGCAATCCAGGCGGAAGCCGCGGTACAGGCGGTAGCGCAGGCGATGCGCGCGCCGGTCACGCTGGAATACGATCTCGACGATGCCGGACGCGGTCATCGCGACCGGGCATTGGCCGATCTGCTGTGCCGCATTACCGGCGCGGAAGATGCCTGTATCGTCAATAACAACGCGGCGGCGGTGCTGCTGATGCTGGCGGCAACGGCCAGCGGGAAAGAAGTGGTGGTCTCGCGCGGCGAACTGGTCGAGATCGGCGGCGCATTTCGCATCCCCGACGTCATGCGCCAGGCCGGCTGTCTGCTGCATGAAGTGGGCACTACTAACCGCACCCACGGCAAAGATTATCGTCAGGCTATCAATGAGCAGACCGCCCTGCTGATGAAAGTGCATACCAGCAACTACAGCATTGAAGGTTTTACCAAAGCGATTGATGAAGCGGAACTGGCGGAAATTGGCCGCGAATATGGCGTACCGGTGGTGGCCGATCTCGGCAGCGGCTCGCTGGTGGATTTGAGCCAGTACGGTTTACCGAAAGAACCAATGCCGCAGGAATTGATTGCCGCGGGCGTGAACCTGGTGAGCTTTTCCGGCGATAAGTTGCTCGGCGGGCCGCAGGCGGGGATTATCGTCGGCGACAGGTCGCTGATCGCGAAGTTACAGAGTCATCCGCTTAAGCGCGCGCTGCGGGCGGATAAAATGACCCTGGCGGCGCTGGAGGCGACTCTGCGCCTGTATTTGCATCCGGAAGCGCTGGCCGACGAGCTGCCGACGCTACGCTTGCTAACCCGCCGCGCCGAGGATATTCGCCAGCAGGGCGAGCGCATACAGCCTGCGTTAGCGGCGCACTATAGCGATTTTGACGTGCGCGTTGAAGCGTGTTTGTCGCAGATTGGCAGCGGGTCGTTGCCGGTCGATCGACTGCCCAGCGCCGCGTTAACCTTTACGCCGCGCGATGGTCGCGGCAGCCAGCTGGAAGCGCTGGCCGCCCGCTGGCGCGCCTTACCGATACCGACGATCGGCAGAATCTATGATGGCCGTCTGTGGCTGGATCTGCGCTGTCTTGAAGATGAACCCCGGTTTATGGAGATGTTATTGAGATGATTATTGCCACCGCCGGTCATGTGGACCACGGCAAAACCACGCTGCTGCAGGCGATTACCGGCGTCAACGCCGATCGCCTGCCGGAAGAGAAATCACGCGGGATGACTATCGATCTCGGCTACGCCTATTGGCCGCAGCCCGATGGCCGGGTGTTGGGTTTTATCGATGTTCCGGGGCATGAAAAGTTTTTGTCCAACATGCTGGCCGGCGTGGGCGGGATCGATCACGCGCTGTTGGTGGTGGCCTGTGATGACGGCGTGATGGCGCAAACCCGCGAGCATCTGGCGATTCTGCAGTTAACGGGAAAACCGACGTTAACCGTCGCGTTGACCAAAACGGACCGCGTGGAAGCGGCCCGCGTTGCCGAAGTTCGGGCGCAGGTAGAATCCACGCTGAGCGAGCTGGGGTTCGATGCCGCTGCTTTTTTCGCCACCGCGGCGACGGAAAATCTCGGCATTGCCGAACTGCGCAGCCATTTGCTTCAGCTGGCTGAGCGCGAGCATCCGCGACAGCAGCGTTTTCGTCTGGCGCTGGATCGCGCCTTTACCGTCAAGGGCGCGGGGCTGGTGGTTACCGGGACGGCGTTATCCGGCGAGGTAAAAATCGGCGATACCCTCTGGCTGACCGGCGCCAATAAACCCATGCGCGTCCGCGGGCTGCATGCGCAGAATCAGCCGGTTGAACAGGCGCGGGCCGGGCAGCGTATCGCGCTGAACATCGTCGGCGACGCGCAAAAAGAGGATCTCAGCCGCGGCGACTGGCTGCTCTCGGCGCAACCTGCAGAACCTTGCGAGCGGGCGATTGTCGAGCTCACCTGCCACGCGCCCCTCAGCCAGTGGCAGTCGCTGCATATCCACCATGCCGCCAGCCATATCACCGGCCGCGTTTCGCTACTGGAAGGCAATTTGGCCGAGCTGGTGCTGGATACTCCGCTGTGGCTGGCGGATAACGATCGCCTGGTGTTGCGCGATATCTCCGCCCGTTTGACGCTGGCTGGCGCGCGGGTGGTGACGCTGAATCCGCCGCGCCGCGGTAAACGCAAACCGGAATATCTGCAGTGGCTCTCTTTGCTCGCCGCCGCGCGAGACGACGCGCAGGCGTTGGATATTCATCTGCAGCGTGATGCGGTGCGTCTTGACGAGTTTGCCTGGGCGCGGCAGCTGAGCGCCGACGGCCTGACGGCATTAATTAACCGTCCGGATTATCTGCAGGCCGGTAACAGTTTGCTTAGCGCGCCGCTGGCCGCCCGCTGGCAGAAAAAGCTGCTCGACGCGCTGGCCCGTTATCACGACCAGCATCGCGATGAGCCGGGACCCGGTCGTGAACGCCTGCGGCGAATTGCGCTGCCGATGGAAGATGAAGCGCTGGTGCTGCTGTTGATTGAACAGATGCGCAGCAGCGGCGTCATTCAAAGCCATCACGGCTGGCTGCACCTGCCGGAGCATAAAGCCGGATTTACCGATGAGCAGCAGGCCATCTGGCAGCGCGTGGAACCGCTCTTCGCCGATGAGCCATGGTGGGTACGCGACCTGGCGCGCGATCTGAACGTCGAAGAGTCGTTGATGCGCGCGGTGCTGCGGCAGGCGGCGCAGCAGGGGATGATTACGGCGATCGTAAAAGATCGTTATTATCGCAACGATCGCATCGTTGAATTTGCGCAGTTGATCCGCCGCCTGGATCTGCAGCGCGGTTCCACCTGCGCAGCGGATTTTCGCGATACGCTAAATATTGGCCGTAAACTGGCGATTCAAATTCTTGAATATTTCGACCGCATTGGCTTTACCCGCCGTCGTGGTAACGATCATCTTCTCCGCGACGCGCTGTTATTCCCTGAAAATAAAAACGGCGAATAATAACGCAAATGAAAAATTAAGCCGGTAATGTTTAACAGTACGTTAAAAATGAAAATATTAACGTACTGTTTTTCATCCAATTTCTTGCCAAAAATGGCGTTCAAGTCATGTTTTTTATTGCGACATCCTCGTACCCTTCCATGATATTCACCTAAATGAAGGAATCATCATGGCTGCATCGACTTTTTATATTCCGCCAGTAAACGTTATTGGCGCTGGTTCTGTTACTGAAGCGATGAATACTATCCAGCAATACGGATATCGTCGGGCATTAATCGTCACCGACGCGATGCTGAATAAATTAGGTATGGCGGGTGAAGTACAAAAGGCGTTGCAGGAACGGGATATCTTCAGCGTGGTGTATGACGGCGTGCACCCGAACCCGACGACTCTGAACGTCGAAAACGGCCTGGCGCTGCTGAAAGAGAATAACTGCGACTGCGTGATTTCTCTGGGCGGCGGTTCGCCGCACGATTGCGCGAAAGGGATCGCGCTGGTCGCGGCAAACGGCGGCAACATCCGTGACTATGAAGGGGTGGACCGTTCGGCAAAACCGCAACTGCCGATGATCGCTATCAATACCACCGCCGGTACGGCTTCTGAAATGACCCGCTTCTGCATCATCACCGATGTCGATCGCCACATCAAAATGGCGATTGTCGATAAGCACGTGACGCCGGTTCTGTCGGTTAACGACTCTTCGCTGATGATGGGGATGCCGAAATCACTGACCGCCGCTACCGGTATGGACGCGCTGACTCACGCTATCGAAGCCTATGTTTCTATCGCGGCGACGCCGATCACCGATGCCTGCGCGTTGAAAGCGATGACCATGATTTCACAGAATTTAACTCACGCAGTGGAAGATGGCGGTAATGAACAGGCGCGTGAAGCAATGGCCTATGCGCAGTTCCTCGCCGGGATGGCCTTCAACAACGCGTCGCTGGGCTATGTCCACGCGATGGCGCACCAGCTGGGCGGCTTCTACGATCTGCCGCACGGCGTCTGCAACGCCGTCCTGCTGCCATTCGTGCAGGAGTATAACTGCAGCGTCGCCGCCGCGCGTCTGCGTGACTGCGCGCAGGCGATGGGTGTGAACGTTGCTGGGCTAAACGATAAACAGGGGGCGGAAGCCTGCATCGCGGCCATCCGCGAGCTGGCGCGTAAAGTCGGCATTCCGGCCGGTCTGCGCGATCTGAACGTTAAAGAAGAGGATATTCCGCTGCTGGCCAGCAACGCGCTGAAAGATGCCTGCGGTTTAACCAATCCGATTCAGGCGACCCACGAAGAAATCATGGCGATTTTCCGCGCCGCGATGTAAAACAAAAAGCGCCCGGCCTTTGCTGCCGGGCGTTTTTCTTGCCTTTTGCTTATGCGCTTTCCTGTACCCACACCCGCATTTCACCTTCGCCGCGGTTAGCCCAGCTAAACCACGGAATGAACGTGAGCGTCTGCGCCTCGCGGGTAGCGGCGGGGCTGTCGTATCGCCAGAGCGTCTGCTGCTCCGCCTGTTCTGCCGTCAGCTTGTAGCCCGGCGCCTGAATCAGCATTTTATGAGCGAAAATCCCTTTTCCTTCAAAGGTGGTGAACTGCGCATCGCGTGGCAGCTGCAGATTATGCAGCGCCTCGCCGTTATCCGCCTGTTCCAGGCAGTAGACCAGCGGGCCGCGCTGCATGGCGACCTGGCCTGCCTGATGGCGCACCAGCGGATTGCCATACAGACGACGCACCGGCATCGGCAGCGTCAGTACCAGGGTATCGCCTTCCTGCCAGCGGCGATTGATGTGCAGGTAGCCTTTGCGGATATCCTCGGCGACCGGAAGGCCGTTAAGCGTCACCTGCGGATGGTCGCACCAGTCCGGCAGGCGTAACGCCAGAGTATGAGCGATCGCGACAGGCGAATCGATGGCGATTTTGACCTGTTCCTGCCACGGATAGTTGCCGCTGATGCGCAGGCGCAATGTCTCCTCGCCGACCGCAACTTCTACCTGATTGCCGACATACAAGTTGATATACAGCGCCTCATCGCGCGGCGTGTAGATATAGTGGCCGAGCGAGGTCAGCACGCGGGCGATATTCGGCGGGCAGCAGGCGCAGCCAAACCAGCGCTGGCGGACGGGCTTCACATGGTCGTAGATATGGTTGAATTTCAGCGCTTTTGGTTGTACTTCCAGCGGGTTGACGTAGAAGAAGTGCTTACCGTCGAGCGCCATGCCGCCCAGCACGGTGTTGTAAAGCGCGCGCTCCATGACGTCGGCATACTGGCTGTCCGCTTCTAGCTCGAGCATCCGGCGGGCAAACATCATCAGCCCAATAGAGGCGCAGCTTTCCGCGTATACCGTATCATTTGGCAGATCGTAATCGCTACTAAACGCCTCACCGCTGCTTTGTGAGCCGATGCCGCCGGTAATATACAACTGGCGCTGGACCATATTGTTCCACAGCCGCAGGCAATCCTGGCGCTTGCCTTCGTCCTTGCTCAGCCGCGCCAGATGCGCGACGCCGGTCATCAGGTAGACAAAACGTACCGCGTGACCAATGGCAGTGGGCTGTTCGGCAATCGGCAGATGCGCCTGGCTGTAGGGTTTGTCCATTACCATCCATGCCGGGCCGTAGGTGTTCCAGTAGGATGTCTTGCCGCGTTTCTCGTATTCGATATCGTAAAAGTGTGGCTGTGTTCCACGCTGTTCGACGAAGTAATTGACCAGCGCCAGATAGCGCGGCTGCTGAGTGACGTCATACAGGCGCATCAGCGCCAGTTCAATCTCCGGGTGGCCCGGATAGCCGTGCAGCTGGTGGTCGGCGGGGCCGAAGACGCTATCAATGTGGTCCGCCAGGCGGCAAACCACCTCCAGCAGGCGGCGTTTGCCGGTGGCCTGAAAGAAAGCGACGCCCGCTTCAATCATATGCCCGGCGCAGTATAGCTCGTGGCATTCGGCAAGGTTGGTCCAGCGGGCGTTCGGCTCCTTTACCGTGAAATAGGTGTTGAGATAGCCATCGGCGCACTGTGCGGCAGCCACCAGTTCGATCACCTCATCGGCGGTTTTTTCCAGCTCGGCATCCGGCTGTTGGCATAGCGACCAGGCGACGGCCTCCAGCCATTTCGCCACATCGCTATCCTGAAAAACCATGCCATAAAATTCCCCTTCCTGTAGCCCGGCGGCGATGCGGAAGTTTTCTATCGCGTGGCTTGGATCGGCCTCGGCGATCCGGTCATTGAGCGCGTCCCACTGGTAGGGGATCACGACATCGCGCACCAGTTGCTGATACTGACCGAGGAACGGATCATTAATTTTAAGCTTGTGCAGATCGACTTCCATTACGGACATGACGGAGACTCCTTAAGACTGAACGTGACGCGCGCGCAGGTCGGTGGCGATGCGCGACATCATAGGGTTATTGAGCTTGCAGGCGCGGATGGCGAACGCCAGCAACAGGTGAAAGAGCGCGGGCAGTAGGGTTTCCATCGCGGCGATCCCGGCCAGTGAAGAGGCCGTTTGGTTATCGGCGCCTGGCTGATAGGCGACGAAAATAAAGACCAGGCTGATAATGCCGGCGCTTGAGGCCCAGGCGAGCTTGATAAAGAACAGGTTGAAGGCGAAGTTCATCCCCGAGGAGCGCACGCCGGTTTTCCATTCGCCATAGTCATCGGAGAAGGCCATCAGCGAGAAATGCAGCGGCAGGGTGAAGCCGAGAATAATGCCGTTGCCGAGGATGACCGCCAGCCACAAGGTTTGCCAGGCGGGCCCGGTCGGCAGGAACCACATCGCTACCGCCAGCGCGGCAAGCAGCAGGTTGGTGTAATAGTAAAGCTTAACCGTATCGAAGCGGCGTGACAGCAGGTTAATAATGACGGAGCCGAAAATCGAAGCGAAAGTCACCATGGTGAAAAAGAGTGAGGTGTAGCCGGTCGAGCCGCCCAGCACGTAGGTGATGAAATACATGTAGCCGCCGCCACGGATGTTAAACACGTTGATCAGCAGGAAAGACATCACCAGCATCAGCAGCAGCTGATCGTTTTTACGCAGCCCGGCAACATGTTCGCGGAGGGTAAATTTGCCCATCACATCCAGCGACACGCGCTCGCGCACCCAGAAAAAGCAGCACAGGAACATCACCACGGCAATGGCGCACAGTACGCCGACGCCGTACTGATAGCCCTGTGCGATATTGCCCTGGCCGAGCGCTTTCACCAGCCACGGCAGACCGACGGAGACCAGAAAACCGGCCACGCCGCACAGGACGAATCTCCACGCCTGGCAGGAGATCACCTCGTTGTGGCGGCTGGTCATGGTGTTGATTAACGCGCAGTAGGGAACGTTGATGGCGGTGTAGCTGACAGAAAGCAGCAGATAAGTGCCAAACGCCCAGGCGATTTTTACCCCCATGCCGGCATCCGGCACCGTGAAGGTCAGGACGCCGATAATGCCGATGGGCACCGCAATCCATAGCTGCCACGGGCGAAAGCGCCCCCAGCGGCTCTGCGTGCGGTCGGCCAGCACGCCCATGACCGGGTCGGAAATGGCATCGAAAACGCGCAGCGCAAGAAACATCGTGCCGACCAGCGCTGGGGTGAGACCAAAGACATCGGTATAAAAAAAGGTCAGAAAATTCATGATCAGGCAGGTAATCACGGTCCCGCCGGCATCTCCCAGGCCGTAACCTATTTTTTCACGGAGGGATAACGTGTCGTCCTGCGCGCGTTGCGCTATTTCACTTGTGGTAATCGGAGCCGAAGTCATAAATAACTCCCGGGAAGGATATTCGGAAAATATTCCGCTGTATGGCGGGCTTTGGTTTTGTCATTAGCAAAGTACGTTAATTATTTTGCACGGAATATTAACGGCAACAAGGGAAGGAAAAAGTATAAAAAGATGACGATTCCGACTTCATCGCGAAAATGTGATTTCGATCCGGCAGAGCGCTATTTTATGATGAATAATCAAAGCGTAATCCACTTAATTATTGTCGTGATAATAGAATATTGAATATATATGCTTAATTTATCCATGCCGCTGCCAATTAAAGTCCAAAATGGTGGCCTGTTTATCTCTCGCGGCGTCGGCAGCCACCCGGCGAGGAAGTTACAGTCCTGGGAGATCATTTTTGTTGAAAAGGGGACATTAACGATTCGCGAAGATGAGGAGACATTCTGCGTTCGTGCCGGAGAAAGTTTGCTGCTTTGGCCGGAGCGGTTACATGTAGGTGTGGAACAATTTCCGGCAGACCTTAAATTCTACTGGCTCCATTTTGAAATGATCCCGGAGGCGTTGGTTTCATCATGTCAGCCAAAAATTGCGCTGCCGCAGCATACCCGCGTAGCTGAACCTCAATATATTATTTCGCTATTCCGCCAATTCTTGCGTGAGCAGGAAAATATTCATCGCAGCGTCGCGCTGGAATTAATATTGCTGCTGATTTTGCAGCAACTTTCCGCCGCTGCAGAAGAGTTGCCGGTCGATACTCCTGGTAATGCGTTGGCGTGGAAAGCACAGCAGATAATCCTTACCCAGTATCATCTGCCGCTTTCCGCGGCGACCCTCGCCAAAGAACTGCACTGCAACGCGGACTATCTCGGGCGGGTTTATCGCCATGCGTTTCATTTAACGCTGACCGACGCATTACACCGCCAACGGGTAAGGGCGGCGGAGAAGCTGTTAATCAGCGATTCATTATCGCTTAGCGAGGTGGCGCGGCAGTGCGGCTTTAACGATGTGGGCTATTTCCGCAAAATCTTTCGCAAACATACCAGCCTGACTCCCGCGGCCTGGAAGCGACGCTACTGCAAAGAGCACATTAATTCGGCATAGAAGGCGTGTCCTGTCCGTAATAGGCATTCGCGCCGTGCTTACGCAGATAATGTTTGTCGAGCAGTTCTTGCTGCATATCGGCCAGCTGTGGCGTGAGCTGACGGGAAAAAAGCCCCATATAAGCGCACTCTTCGAGGACGACGGCATTATGCACGGCGTCGGCGGCGTTTTTACCCCACGCAAACGGACCGTGTGAATGCACTAGCACTGCCGGGACCTGCATGGGATCGAGATCGCGCGCTTCAAAGGTTTTAACGATCACCTCGCCGGTCTGATACTCATATTCACCATTAATTTCATCGGCAGTCATCAGGCGGGTACAGGGGATCGCGCCATAAAAATAATCCGCGTGCGTGGTGCCCCAGGCCGGTAAATCCAACCCTGCCTGCGACCAGATAGTCGCGTGGCGCGAGTGGGTGTGAACGATACCGCCGATTTGCGGGTAGCGGCGGTACAAGGCAAGGTGGGTTGGCGTATCGGAGGAGGGCTTTTTAGCGCCTTCAACCACATGGCCGCTGGCGATATCGACGACCACCATGTCGTCAGCGCGCATGACGTCGTACTCCACCCCGGATGGCTTGATAACCATCAGCTTGCCCGTTTCATCGACGGCGCTCACGTTGCCCCAGGTGAACGTCACCAGCTGATGCGCAGGTAGCGCCAGGTTGGCGGCTAATACTTCAGACTTCAATTGTTCTAACATGTGAAACCTCCTTCTTGCATCCGCGCTTCTATCCAGCGGCGCGCCTGTATAATTTCCAGTACCGGCTCTTTAGCTTTTTCCGTCCACATCTCAATTAAGAATGAACCGCGATAGTTCAGCTCATGCAGCGTTTTGAAGATGCCGACAAAATCGACACAACCCTCGCCGAAGGGGACGTCGCGAAACTGCCCCGGCGATTGTGCGGTTACGGGTAGCGTGTCTTTAAGATGGATAGCGGCGATGCGGTCGATGCCCAGTTTAAGCTCGGCGCTGACGTCGTTGCCCCAGGCGCTCAGATTGCCGACGTCCGGATAGACGCTGAACCACGGCGAGGCGAGCATCTCGTCCCACTTTTTCCATTTGCTGATGGAGTTCATAAACGCGGTGTCCATGATTTCGACCGCCAGCATGACCTGCGCCGCGGCCGCCTGTTCGACCGCCCACGCCAGCCCTTCGGCAAAGCGTTGCTGCGTGCCGTCATCGTGTTCTTCGTAGTAGACGTCATAGCCTGCCAGTTGGATGGTGCGGATCCCTAAATCGCGAGCCAGCTGAATGGCTTTGGTCATGATCTCGCGCGCCCGCAGGCGGGTTGGCTCATCGCGGCTGCCAAACGGGAAGCGGCGATGGGCAGACAGGCACATTGACGGAATGGCTACCCCGGTCTCCAGCATCGCCGCGACCAGAGAGGCGCGCTGGGTGGCGCTCCACTCCAGGCGCGCCAGACGTTCGTCGGTTTCATCGACCGACATTTCGACAAAATCAAAACCACAGCTTTTCGCCAGCACCAGCCGTTCCGGCCAGCTAAGGTTTTTCGCCAGCGCTTTCTCATAGATGCCTAAGGGATGATTACGCATGCTGCTCTCCCCAGATGGCGTCGATTTGGGCGTGGAAATCACCTGCCACCTGCGCGGGCTGCGCCGCGCCCGCCAGCGCGCGTCCGGCAATAAACGCTTTGACGTCAATATCGCTAAACAGGGGTAAGTCGGCCGGCGTGATGCCGCCGGTAATAGACAGTTGCAGGCCGATATCCGACAGCGCTTTCATACGCGCCAGATCGGCGTCGCCCCACTGCTGGCCGCTGGCCTGTGCATCGCGGCCGCGGTGATAAATCGCCTGGCGGACGCCGATGCGGTACCAGTCGCGCGCGTCATCCAGCGTCCAGTTACCGAAGAGTTCAATCTGAATATCGCCGCCGCAGGACTGGGCGACGGCATGGCCTTTCTCAACGGTCGCCAGCGGCGCGGCGCAGATAATGGTCATCCAGTTGGCGCCTGCGGCAAAGGCCTGTTGGGCCAGCGTTTCGCCAGCATCGGCGACTTTCCAGTCGGCGACGATGATTTTATCCGGACACTGGGCGCGCAGGGCTTTTACCGCGTTGAGTCCTTCCGTCAGACACAGAATTGTGCCCGCTTCCACGATATCAACGTGATGGCGCAGTACGGCGACATCGCGCTGAGCGGCTTCCAGGCTGGTATGGTCGAGCGCCAGTTGTAGTAATGGTCGGCTCATAATGTGTGCTCCTTAATGCGGGCGTGATAGCCCTGTAGTGCGCTAATCAATTGCTGGTATTGGCGGTATTTACGCTGATAAAGACGGTGTGCGGTCATGTCAGGCAGCAGGGTTCGTACCGGATGCTGCAGGCTGCTCAGGGCCTCGCGGAAGTGGCGATAGACGCCGGTACCGACGCGGGCGGCAAGCGCGGCGCCAAAACAACCGGTCTCTTCAACCTGCGGCAGTTCGATGCGCAGACCACTGACGTCCGCCAGCATTTGCATCCATACCTCGGAATGCGCCGGACCGCCGGTGACGCGCAGAGCCTGGACTCGGGTAAAGCGCTCGCGCATGCGGTTGAGATGCGTCATATGGCTGAAGACCACCCCTTCATACACCGCCTGTAGTAAATGCGCGCGGGTGTGCATGGCCTGCATGCCGTAAAAACCGCCGGTCATCTCCAGGCCGGCGTTACTACCGTAAAGGAACGGCAGAAAGAAGAGCTCGCTTCCCGCTGTTGGCAGGCTGGCGACGGCCTCATTAATCTCGGGAAATGAGAGCCCGCCCCACTGCGCGGTAAACCATTCAAGATTGCCGGAAGAGGTGGGGCTCGCTTCGTGGACGATGTATTCACCGTCATTGACGAAACGGCCATAGACGTAAGGATGAGCTTCATGCTCACGCAGCCCGTGGGTGATCCCGCTGGTAACCGCCCAGGTCCCCATCACCGCATTGAGCACTGATTCATCATTGAGGCCCGCGCAGAGCGCGGTAGAAACCACATCAAACAGACCGCCGACGACGGGCGTTCCCGCCGCCAGACCGGTAACGGCGGCCGCCTGAGCGGTGATTTCCCCGCATATTTCCGCAGAGCCGACGATCGGCGGTAGCGCCTCGTCAATTTCACTTATGCCTAACCACTGGGTCAGGCGTGGGTCGTATTGCCCGCTGTTCATGTTGTAGAGATTGGACTCAGAAATGTTGCTCTCTTCGCAGCCCTTCATCCCGGTTAAACGCCAGCGAAGATAATCATGGGCCATCATGACGCAGCCGATTTGCCCATAGCGCTGCGGTTCATTTTCTTTCAGCCACCGCAGCAATGAAGCGGGATGGCCGGTCCACAGCGTCTGGCGGGTAAGGGGATACAGTCGCTCAGGGATGCCATCCTGCTGCCAGCGTTGAACGATTTCCAACGCCCGACGATCGGAGGAGAGCATCGCGTTACCTAACGGGCGATCCTGTTTATCAAGTAGAAATAGCCCTTTGCCCTGCGCGGAGATAGCGATGCCCTTGATTTGCTTACCATTGACGTTAGCGGCGCTGAGCAGCCTGGCGATGGTTTCATGGCAGCGTTGCCAGAGCAGATCCATTTCCCGCTCGGCGTATCCCGGCTGCGCGCTGAGGGTGCGTAAAGGGCAGCGCTCGATACGCCGCTCTACGCCCTGGCTGTTATATAAACCGGCTTTTAGATAAGTACCGCCACAATCGATACCCAGCCAGAAGGTCTCTTTTTCACTCATCTTAGTCTTCCAGTTTTTCCGGACGACGCCTGGCCGTCCGGGACAGTTTTAAGCTGCGTGGTTACGCGGAGTCATCGTCTTTGCGGGTGCTGCGCCGGCATCGCATTTTGCCGGCAGCAGCAGCGCCATCAGGGCCGCCAGCGCCAGTGAGATAGCCAGGCAATAGACGCCGGCATCTTTGCTGTAGAGGGTGATCAGTACGCCCACGGCGTAAGGGCCGCAGAAGCCGCCGAGGTTACCGAGAGCGTTGATCACCCCGCGGGCGCCGCCGGCCATTTCGGCGCTGAACAGGCGTGCCGGTATGGTCCAGAACACGCCTGCGGCGGATTGCAGGAAGAATCCGCAGCCAACCAGCGCGGCATAGGCCAGCCAGATGTGATTTTTCAACGCCACGGAGAGGAACATGCACAGTGCGAAGCCGATCAGCGGCAGGCAGACAAATAGCTTGCGTTTGCCGGTACGATCGGAGAGCGAAGAGAAAAGGAACATACCGGCAATCGCGCCAACGTAGGGCAGGATGGCGAGCACGCCGACTTGTCCCATGCTGCTATGGGTCAGCTCTTTCAGAATGGTCGGCAGCCACAGGGTGTAACCGTAAATCCCGGTTTGGTAGAAGAAGTTAAGGGCGATGAGCTGCCACATGGTTTTGTCAGAGAGCACCGCGCCGAGCGAGGCATTTTTGACTTCAGTTCCGGCAATCGCCTTTTGTTCCGCCGCCAGCGTTTCGACCAGGTAGGTTTTTTCCGCTGCGGATATCCAGCGCGCTTCCTGCGGACGGTCATAAACGGTGTATGCCCACAGCGCCAGCACGACCACCGAGAGCAAGCCTTCGATAATAAATAGCCAGCGCCAGTCGAGAACGGTGATGATCCAGCCTGACAGCGGGGCGGTAATAATCCCGGCAATCGGCACAAACATAATCACAATGGCGTTGGCGCGGCCGCGTTCAGCGTCCGGGAACCAGTTGCTGATCATCGTTAGCACCACCGGCAGCATGCCGCCTTCCGCTACCCCTAATAAGAAGCGCAGGATCAGCAGTTGATATTGATTGGTGATTAAACCGGTCAGTACGGAAATAATGGCCCAGGCGACCAGCGACCAGCCGATAAATTTCTTGCCGCTGCCGTGTACGGCAATTTTTCCGCCAGGGACTTGTAAGAATAAATAACCGATAAAGAAAATACCGCCAGCGAGCCCCGCCATGGTGGCGGAAATACCCAGTTCGGCATCCATACCGCCCGGCATCGCAAATGCGATATTAACGCGGTCCATATAGGAAATAATACAGGCAATAAGAATCGGTGGGATAATTCTCAGCCAACGCTGGCGTGGAATATCTTTTGCTGTAGGGCGAGAGGTCATGTTCATATTAATATTCTCGTAGAGTAAATATTATGACAATGAAAACGTAGTTGTTCTTATGCGTTTTTTAATAGGGTGATACCGTCACGCAAAATGGCTATGCGGTGGTTAACATCGGCATTCGCGTCTATTTCCAGTAATTTAATACCGGCGAACTGCAACGATGCGCCGGCGGCGCAGGCGAAAATATCGCGGGCATGCTGCGCGGTCATCAGGCTTTGCGGGCAGAAGGGGGCAAACGGCGCGTGTAAATCCTGCCATTCGCCATATTCGCCTGTTTGGGTGGTGCCGGAAAACATCAGCGCGCCCAGTTTCCCGGCCTGTTTAACCTGTCGGGTATGGGCCAACGGCAGCGCGGTATCGCGGCCTTCAATGGCCGAGCGCGCCCAGTTAATGCACACGCTTATCTCGTAGTCGGCAATAACTTCCAGTACATTATCCAGCGGCAGGAAGCCTTTACGCGGCGCCGGGCCATTCATCGCGTCACAGTGTTCCAGCACCAGGTCGCAGCGCCAGTCCCAACTGGCGATTTCTTTGAGCGAGCGGGAAAAGGCGTCCGTTGCCTGGGCGATGTTTTGATCTCCCGCCAGCGGCGCGGCCTGTAACTCAAGCGCGGTGACTTTACCGGGTTGAATACCGTTGATTTTATTAATTTTGCGATGAAGGTGGCGGTAGTATTCAACGCAGGCTACACGCTGTTGTTCATCGCTGGAGGCCAGACCGAAACCCGCGTTCTCTCCGCGGCGGCGCATGGTTTCCATAATGGCGGTAATCACAATTTGCCAGTTATCCGGCGTATGGCGCAGCAGCCACTCATCGCCTAAAGGATGGATATGCTCAAGACAAGGCTGTTCTATGCCACGAATATCTGGAGTATCGGCAAGTTGTCGCCAGAATTCCTTCTCTTCCTCTTCACTCTTTTGGTGAAATGAGGGGGCACAGGGATACGCACCGATAATATAACCGGTAGTAATGTTCATTATGTGCTCCTGTAAATTTAATGAGATAATTAGTTCTTTTACAGAATATCGATAGCTACCTTGACGACTATTTTTCTAATAGGGGTGGCAGTCATTTTAATGCATCCAGGGCGATGCACATCTTGTGGAAAGAATATGGCATAGCTACCGGGTATCATTTCAATAAACGATTCGTGTTGACTATCGTGATAAAAAATAATATCGCGCTGTTCTAATAACGATTCGCTGATCTGGTTATTTCCGCTATCGATGGCGATACCTATTTTTTCTTCACCGGAAGCGAGAAACTGAATATCTAAATAACGCCGATGTACCTCCGGACGGTTTTCTGTCGCCGCGCGGGTGGTCAGATCGATGATCTGCGCAAAAATATTCTTACCATCAATTTCGACGACGCCGGGCGGCTGGTGGCGAAAATCGGTAGTCCGAAGAAAATCGAGCGCCTTTTCAATCGCTGCCGGTAGACGGCACGGATTCGGTTGTGAAATATGGCCGAAGATCATAGTGGTTTCCCCTATAGAGCCTGAATTTTGGCCCATACGCTGTCGTCGACGGTGATCCCATTACGGCGGTTTTCTTCCAGCAATCGCGTAAACTCGTGGCCCGGTAGGCGGACCGCCACATTTTCATCGGCGCGTTCGGCGGTGGTGATAAAGTCCATGATCCGCTGTAGTTTGGCATCGCGAGTTTTGCCATCAATGAGCTTGTCGACTTCAATGGCGATGAAAATCTGCGATACGCCATATTCGTCGCTATTGTCCTGGGTGACTTCAGCAACGGAGGAACCGTTGGAAAGCAGAGTGGCTATCATATCCAGCACAATTGATAAACCGGAACCCTTCCAGTAGCCCATCGGCAGGATACGGCGATTTTTCTCAATCACGCCGGGTTCTTTCGTCAAATTACCGTCATCATCAAACCCGCCATCTACCGGCAGCGTGCGGCCAGCCAGGCGATTAACCTCCAGCATGCCGTAAGAGAACATCGACATCGACATATCGACCATTGTGATGGGAGTGGAGGGAATTGCCACGATCAGCGGATTGGTGCCAATGCGGCACTCTTTCGCGCCCCACGGCGGCATGACGGCGATGGAGTTGGTCCAGCAAATGCCGATATAGCCTTTTTCCGCCGCCTGCCAGCCGTAGCTGCCGCCGCGCATCCAGTGGTTGGCGTTGCGTAATGCCACCAGGCCAATGCCGTGGTCGGAGGCCAATTCAATGGCGCGATCCATCATCTTTTTCGCCGTCAGATTGCCAATCCAACGCCGGGCATCCCACTGCTCAATAGCGCCAAGGCTGGTGACGCGCTGAGGTTTCGCATCCGGAATGATATCGCCGTTATCCAGTTGCTGAATAAAACGTGGAAAGCGATTCACTCCGTGTGAGTAGACGCCGGATTCCGTGGTGCGGGCGAACATTTCCGCGCAGGCGTCGGCGGTTTCCGCCGCAATACCGCGTGAGAGTAATACCCGATTGAACGCCTCTTTTAGCTGCGCAAAAGTTACTTTCATTCCCGTGTTCCCCTTAGGGTTTGAGTGATTTTTTATCTTTACGTTTCATATATCGAAATCTGATTTCAAATATAACGATCAATTTTTGACAGATCAACGGCAGATGCTATTTTTAAAAATCATTAAAATCAGTTGGTTGTGTTTTTTCAGTTCAGATCGTGAACTGAACCACACTTTGCGCTACCATCAGAGCGCGATTAAAAAGGAAGCCGAAGCGATGGGCACAAAAGAGAGTGAAATGACGCAAGAGAAAGAGAGGCCAGCCGGAAGCCAGAGTCTATTTCGCGGGTTAATGCTGATTGAGATCCTCAGTAACTATCCAAACGGTTGTCCGTTGGCGCATCTGTCTGAACTGGCGGGCCTGAACAAAAGTACCGTGCATCGGTTGTTGCAGGGCCTGCAGTCCTGCGGCTACGTTACGCCGGCGCCTGCCGCCGGAAGTTACCGCCTGACCACCAAATTTATAGCCGTGGGCCAAAAGGCGCTGTCGTCGCTGAATATTATTCATGTCGCTGCGCCGCATCTTGAAGCTTTAAACATCGCCACCGGCGAGACGGTGAACTTCTCCAGCCGTGAGGACGACCACGCGATTCTGATTTATAAGCTGGAGCCGACTACCGGTATGCTGCGTACCCGCGCCTATATTGGCCAGCATATGCCGCTGTACTGTTCGGCGATGGGCAAGATCTACATGGCGTTCGGCCATCCTGACTACGTTGCCAGCTACTGGGATAGCCATCAGGATATTATTCAGCCGTTGACCCGTAACACCATTACCGGCCTGCCGGCGATGAACGACGAGCTGGCGCAGATTCGCGAACGTAATATGGCGATGGACCGCGAAGAGAACGAACTCGGCGTCTCGTGCCTGGCGGTACCGGTATTCGATATTCACGGTCGCGTGCCTTACGCCATTTCGATTTCGCTGTCGACTTCGCGCCTGAAACAGGTTGGTGAGAAAAATCTGCTCAAACCATTGCGTGAAACGGCAGAGGCGATTTCCCGCGAGCTGGGGTTTGTTATTCGCGAAGGCTAAGGCAACTGGCGAGATCTTGCTGGGTATTTGCCTAAAACGCAGCTGATTCCATTCAGGATCAAAGCGCGCAGCGGGGTTTTTCTGGCACGCTGCGTTTTTATCCCGAAGGGAGTTGAGGATGAACCGGTTTATTATCGCCGATGCGCAAAAGTGTATTGGCTGCCGAACCTGCGAGGTGGCCTGCGTGGTGTCGCATCAGCAGGGGCAGGATTGTTCTACCGTCTCTGCAAGACGCTTTGCGCCGCGGATCCGGGTAGTGAAGAGCGATGAGTTATCAACGGCGACGCTGTGTCGTCAGTGCGAAGATGCTCCTTGCGTGAACGTCTGCCCGGAAGGGGCAATACGCCATGAGGGCGACGTCTGGCGAGTCGATCAACGGCTGTGCATTGGTTGTAAAAGCTGTATGGTGGCGTGCCCTTATGGGGCGATGACGGTGATGTTGACCGACGAAGGCGTGCAGGCGCTGAAGTGCGACCTGTGCGCGCACCGGCAAACGGGGCCGGCGTGCGTAGCGGCCTGCCCGACTCAGGCGCTGCGCTGTATTGAGCCCGCCGAGCTGGAAAGATTAAGCGCCGAGCGCCGTCGTTGGGCGGCGCAGGCAATGTAACTGGATGTTCCCGGCCAGCGATGGCCGGGAACATCATCAGGCGTCTTGCTCCTGCCAGGCGCGCTCAATCTCTTCGGCAAGAATTTTAACCCCCGCCTCGATTTTCTCCGGGTCCGGCACGTAGTTCATGCGCATGCACTGATGCGTATGCGGCCACGGCTTGTCCAGCCCCGGGAAGAAGTAATCGCCCGGTACCATCAGCACGCCGCGTTGCTTCAGGCGCTGATACAGCAGCTCGGTGGAGATCGGCAGATCCTTAAACCACAGCCACAGGAAAATCGCCCCTTCCGGTTTATGAATCAGGCAGCGTTCTTCCGGCAAATAGCGGCGAATGGTAGCAATAGTTTCCTGAACACGCTGATAATAGAACGGTTTAATTACCGTTTCGGACAACCGCAGCAGGTCCTTGCGCTTGATCATTTCGCACATCATCGCCGGCCCAATTCCGCCCGGGGCGAGGCTGATAATGCCGTTCATATTACTGATCGCGGTGATGATTTTTTCGTTGGCGATGATGATGCCGCAGCGGGTGCCCGGCAGTCCGAGCTTGGATAAACTCATGCACAGCACAATATTCGGGTTCCACAGCGGGCGCGCTTCGCTAAAGATAATGCCGGGGAAAGGTACGCCATAGGCGTTATCAATAACCAGCGGGACGCCATGCTGGTTAGCGAGAGCATCCAGTTTGATGAGCTCTTCATCGGTAATGACGTTACCGGTCGGGTTGGTTGGCCGGGAGACGCAGATCATTCCCGTCTCTTCGGTGATCTGCAGGTGTTCGAAGTCCACGTGATATTTGAACTGGCCTTCCGGCAGCAGTTCAATGTTGGGGCGGGTGGCGACAAACAGATCCTCTTCCAGCCCGGAATCGGCGTAGCCGATATATTCCGGCGTCAGCGGGAACAGCACCTTGCGGGTGGTGCCGTCGGCACGGCGGCCGGCAAACAGGTTAAATAAGTAGAAAAATGCGCTCTGGCTGCCATTAGTCAGAGCAATATTCTGTGGTTCGATCTCCCAACCTAATTCTTCGCGCAGCATTTGCGCAAGCAAGGTCAGAAGCTCGCTTTTCCCTTGCGGACCATCATAATTGCAAAGCGCATCAAGGGCTTTGCCGTTATCCAGCATATCGGCCAGCAGGCTATTGAAGTATTCATTCATCTCCGGGATTTGCGCGGGGTTGCCGCCGCCCAGCATGATCGCGCCCGGTGTGCGCAGGCCGTCATTGAGGTCTTCCATCAGGCGGGTGATGCCTGAATGACGGGTGAATTTGTCGCCGAAAAGTGAAAATGTCATCGCGGATATTCTGTTGGTCTTCTGGAAAGGGAATTACCATAACGCCAGCGTCAACGCGGTGCAAATCGGCACAGGAGGGAGCGATCTATTTTTTGTTCTGCTAATAGGGGAGATATTAGTAATTTGTGCTGAAAAGGCTCCCGCCAGCGGCAAGGAGCCCAGTAAGCGACTGCTATTGCTGTCCGGCCCAGACAACCATCACTTTATCAGCGCTGCTTTCACGCACGAAACCATAGCCCTGCTCTAGCGTCAGCGTCTGTTGTTTACCCATACCAATGGCCGGATGGCGGGCGCGGAATTGGGCGATTTTTTGCCAGTGCGCGACGTTATCGGATGCGCTACCGACAACATCCTGCCAGTTCATATCGGAGCGGGTACCCTGCAGCGGGTCGGAACCCGTGGGGCCGAACGGACGTGAAGATTCATCGCCATAGAAGAGTTGTACGGCGCCTGGCGCGAGTAATAGCAGTTCCGCCGCCCGGCTTCCGCCTTCGCGGAACAGGCGGGTATCGTGCGAGGAGAGATAGCTCAGCACGTTGAAATCCTGCAGCTTGTCCGCCATCTGCTGCCAGGTGGCGTCCATGTTTGCGAGACAGTTTGCTGCTTTCGCCGCTTGATCCTGATAATCGAAATTAATCATCGCGTCGAAACCGTGGCGATAGTAGTCGCTCTGCATCACGCCGTGGCCCCAGGCCTCGCCGGTCATCCAGAATGGGGCGTCATCCAGCGCTTTCTGCGGATTCGCTTTTTTCCAGTCTGCCAGCGCGGCCGTGGCCTGGGTTTTGAGCTGCTGCCAGGCGTCCAGTTCGACGTGTTTCGCGGTATCGACGCGGAAGCCGTCAATCCCGTAGTCGCGTACCCATTGGCTAAGCCAGTGGGTCAGATAGTCGCGCGGCGTGTAGCCGGCTATCTCTTTGGCGGCGGTATCTGGCTTATGACGATAGAAATTTGGCAAGCCAGAAGGGAGCGTCGATTCGGTTTTCAGATCCGGCAGAAACGCCAGCGACATGGTGAGATCGTCGAAACCTGGATTGTCGTAGTCGCCGATATCGGTGCGGATCCATTTTTTCCCCCACCATTGTTCCCAGCCCGCTTTATCGCTGAAGTTAATGTAATCATTGAAGCTATGCCAACTTTGCCCCGGCGCCGGTTTCCAGTCGGTCCAGCGCTCGCCAAGCGTTTTTTTCAGTTCATCGCCTTTCAGGTACAGCGAGCCGAAGTGAAATTCCTGCATATCGGCAAGCGTGGCGTAACCGGTATGATTCATGACGATATCAAACAGGACGCGCATGCCGCGCCGATGGGCCTCATCGACCAGTTGCCGAAGATCGGCTTCGTCACCCATGTTGGCGTCAAGACGGGTCCAGTCCTGGGTGTAGTAACCGTGATAAGCGTAGTGGGGAAAGTCGCCTTTGGCGCCGCCGCCAACCCAGCCGTGAATTTGCTCCAGCGGCGAGCTTATCCACAGCGCGTTGACGCCAAGCTGTTGAAGATAATCCAGCTTGCTGGTCAGCCCCTGTAAATCGCCGCCGTGGAAGGTGCCTATCTCCTGCATACCGTCTTTATGGCGCCCGTAGCTGTTGTCATTGGTCGGATTACCGTTGACGAAGCGATCGGTCAGGACAAAATAGATCGTGGCGTTATGCCAGTTAAACGGCGCGCTGGCGGCGCTATCCGCTTTTTCAAGCAGCAGGAGCCCATTACTGCCTTCGGCGGGCCGCAGCGTGATTTTGCCTGCTTTCACCGTAGCGAGATTACCGCTGTAAAAATCGCGGACCTGGCTTCCCTCGGCAAACGTCTGGCCGACATCAAACGTTAACGGTTTACCATCCCACTTCGGACATTGGCGCACCAGCGGCTGCGTGCTGGCTGTTTCCTGTTCCGCCAGCGACAGCATCAGCGTTGGCGTACCGGAGCGGGTATCGACTTCCAGCGTATAGCGCCCGTCGCGGAACACGCGCCACTGCGGCGGCGTATCCCGACAAGGTTCCAGCGATAGCATCTGATTGAGTTTTATCGCCCCCGCAGGCTGCCAGCACTGTTGGTCAAAACTTATCCGCAAAGGGCGGGTACCCTTCGTCACCTCATTTTGCGTCGTGAAGCGGCCTGCATCCTGTTCAGTGAAGGCGGGAAAGTCAGCGGTTGTCCAGGCGGCAAAAGCCATCCCGGGCAGCAGTAGCGAGGCGAGCGCAGCGAGTTTCATGCTGGAGTCCTGTTAGCGGTTTTTATCACAGTGTGCCTGCGCGCCATAAGGTTGAACTCATCCTGCCGCTAAATTTGCGGGGAGGATGAAAAGGGGTGAGTGATTTAGTTCAAAAAATGAGCTATAAATGAGATGGAGATAGCATTTCTGCACCTTCGCGACGGTGCAGAAACCGATTTCAGATGACAGCGATTCGGAATTGGCCTATTTCTCTTGATGCTCTCTCTGGGTATTTTTGATACTATTCGCGATTCAACTATCGATTTTTTGCGAAAAACAAGGTGTTGGAATGAGTAAATCCGACCAGGAGACCTAATGATATCGATTCCCATGCGACGATATGGGGCTGCGATACTCATGTTACTTACCTGTATATTTTCAGGTAGTGTGTTGGCGACAACGCACACAGCAACAAAGAGTCATAAAGCCTCAGTAGTTAAGAAAGTAAAGAAGCCCAGTAGTATCAAGGTTAGCAGTAAACAAGAGTATTCTCGCAATAGTGTAAAGAGCAGTTCACTTCCTGATTTGCGAAAATACCCTTCCGGGACACCAAGGAAAAAAGCGTTTCTCCGGACGGTTATGCCTTACATTACAAAGCAAAATCAAGCGATCACGGCAGATCGTAACTGGCTTGTCTCTAAGCAATACGACGGCCGTTGGTCGCCGAGCGAGCAGGCGCGCCTGAAAGACATCGCCTCACGTTATAAAGTGAAGTGGTCTGGCAATACTCGCCATATACCATGGAACTCGCTGCTTGAGCGCGTCGACATTATTCCGAACAGCATGGTGGCAACCATGGCGGCGGCGGAAAGCGGTTGGGGCACCTCGAAGCTGGCGCGTGAGAACAACAACCTGTTTGGTATGAAGTGTGGCGGCGGTAACTGTCGCGGTGCAATGAAAGGCTACTCCCAGTTTGAATCTGTCGAGCAGTCGGTTCAGGCTTATGTAAAAAACCTGAATACGCACCCGGCTTATTCATCCTTCCGTAAGTCTCGCGCACAGCTGCGTAAGACGGATCAGGAAGTAACTGCCAGCGCGATGATCCACAAGCTGAAGGGATATTCGACAAAAGGGTCGAGCTACAACAACTATCTCTTCGCCATGTATCAGGACAATCAGCGCTTAATTGCCGCTCATATGTAATCATCAATGCCCGGTGCGTAAGCCCGGGCATTTTTCTTTCCCGCTACATCATTACTTCACTGTGCTGGTCGCGGTATTCCTTTGGCGTCACGTCGTACTCTTTCTTAAACACCGAATAGAAATACTGCAGCGACGGATAACCGCACATCTGCGAAATTTCGTTTATCGATAGCGTGGTGGAGACCAGCAGGCTGCGCGCTTTTTCCAGCTTTTCGCTGTGGATCACCGTGTGGATGGTCTCGCCGACCTCTTCTTTAAAGCGTTTCTCCAGATTAGAGCGGGAAATACCGACGGCGTCGAGCACCTGCTCAACCTTAATGCCTTTGCAGGCGTGGTTGCGGATGTAATGCATCGCCTGAATCACCGCAGGGTCGGTGAGTGAGCGATAATCGGTGGAACGCCGCTCAATGACGCGCATCGGCGGCACCAGCAGGCGCTGCAGCGGCAGCGCTTCGTTTTCCATTAAACGGTGCAGTAGTTTCGCCGCCTGGTAGCCCATTTGCCGGGTACCTTGCGCCACGGAAGAGAGCGCGACGCGGGAGAGATAGCGGGTCAATTCTTCGTTATCGATACCGATAACGCACAATTTTTCCGGCACCGGAATATGCAGCAGCTCACAGGCCTGCAGGACGTGACGTGCCCGGGCATCGGTCACGGCGATAATGCCGGTTTGCGGCGGCAGCGTTTGTAGCCAGTCGGCGAGCCGATTTTGCGCATGCTGCCAGTTCTCCGGCGCGGTCTCCAGCCCCTGATAGACCACGCCACGGTATTTTTCTTTGGCGACTAGCTGGCTGAAGGCGTGTTCGCGCTCCATCGCCCAGCGCTTGCCGCTGGAGGTCGGTAGCCCGTAAAAGGCGAAGCGGTTCACGCCTTTTTCTTTCAGATGCAGGAATGCGCTTTCGACCAGCGCGGCATTATCGGTGGCGATATAGTGAACAGGCGGATAGCATTCTGGCTTATGGTAAGAGCCGCCGACGCCGATAATCGGCACTTTGACATCCGCCAGTAGCTTTTCAATCTCCGGGTCGTCGTAATCGGCGATCACGCCATCACCCAGCCACTCTTTGATGTTTTCGATACGCGCGCGAAAATCCTCTTCGATAAAAATATCCCATTCCAGCTGTGATGCCTGCAGATATTCGCCAACGCCTTCAACCACCTGACGGTCATAGGCTTTGTTGGCGTTGAATAACAGCGTAATGCGGTGACGCTTTTCAAACATAGATGATATTCCTGCTCTTACCCCGGTCATACAATACCGGCTAATGCCCGAATTATTTCAAGCGCCTTATTGCGAAGTTTGGCGGTGGCGCAAGTTATTCGGGCATTTTTCATAGTGATACCGTTATGTTCTCCGTTTGGTAGCCGAATCCATCCAGACCGCCAACAGTAAAATGGCGCCTTTGACGATGTATTGCCAGAAGGTGGCGACGTCCATCATGCTCATGCCATTATCCAGCGCCGACATAATAAACGCCCCCATCACCGCGCCAGCAACGCTGCCGACGCCGCCCGCCAGACTGGTGCCGCCAATCACGCAGGCGGCGATAGCGTCCAGTTCGGCGATGTTGCCGGCGGAAGGCGAGCCTGCTCCCAGCCGCGAGCTGAGAATCAACCCGGCGATGGCCACCATCAGGCCGTTAATGGCGAAGACCGCAAGCTTGGTGCGCTCGACGTTAATCCCGGAGAGGCGAGCCGCTTCCAGATTGCCGCCAATGGCATAGATGCGGCGGCCAAAAGCGGTGCGGGTCGCCATAAACATGCCCGCCAGCAGCAAAGCGGCGAGTATGAGCACCGGCGTCGGTACGCCGCGATAGTCATTGAGCAGCCAGATAGCGCCCAGCACAATAACCGCGGTGATGGTCTGACGACCAACGGCGCCGCCAGAACTGGTGGTCGCCAGCCCTAACGCCTGTCGGCGCATCCGTCCGCGCCATTGCCAGATAATAAAAGCCGCCATGCCAATAACGCCGATTCCAAAGCCGATGCCGTCCGGTAAATAACTTTGGCCGATTTGCGACATTGCCGGCGTGGTGGGCGAGACGGTGGTACCGTTGGTAATGCCGATTAAAATTCCGCGAAACGCCAGCATGCCGGCAAGGGTCACAATGAAAGAGGGCACCTTACGATAGGCGACCCACCATCCGTTCCACGCGCCGAGCAGTAGCCCCATAACCAACGTAACGAGGATGGTGAGCGGTAGCGGCCAGCCGAGCCAGACGTCGAAAATCGCCGCCGCCCCGCCGAGCAGCCCCATCATCGAGCCGACGGAGAGGTCAATTTCCGCCGAAATGATCACAAACACCATGCCGACGGCGAGGATGCCGGTGATGGCGGTTTGCCGCAGGAGGTTGGAAATATTACGTGCGCTCAAATAGGCGCCGTCGGTAACCCAGGTAAAAAACAGCATAATGGCGATAATCGCGGCGATCATCACGAAAACCTGGAGATTGAGCCCTTTCAGCGCCGGAAAAGCGGTAGGGGCGGATGGGGTGAGTTTGATTTCAGACGACGTGTTTTTCGACATGGCGTTCGCTCCTCAGCGCGGCTTCCATCACCTGTTCCTGGGTCAGACCTTGATTAAGTAAATCGGCCTTAAGCTTGCCTTCGTGCATCACCAGTACCCTATCGCTCAGCCCGAGCACTTCAGGCAGTTCGGATGAGATGACGATGACGGCGATGCCTTGCTGCACCAGTTGATTGATAAGCTTGTAGATTTCGTATTTCGCGCCGATATCGATGCCGCGGGTTGGTTCATCGAGGATCAAGATGCGCGGGTTGAGCAGCAGGCAGCGGGCCAGAATCGCCTTTTGTTGATTGCCGCCGCTCAGGCGGCCAATCGCCAGATCCGGCGATGACGTTTTAATTTTCAGCCGCTGAATCGACTGCTGGATGCAGTGCTGCTCTGCGGCGTCGTCGAGACTGCTCACCGGGCCGGTGAACTGGTTTAACGCCGCGAGAGTGATGTTCTTGCCGACTGCCATCACCGGCACGATGCCGTCTTTTTTGCGATCTTCCGGCACCATGGCGATGCCATGGGCAATCGCCTGTTGGCAATTGTTAATTGTCACCGGTTGGCCATCGATAAAAATGCTTCCCTGCCAGCGCCCAGGCCAGACGCCAAACAGGCACTGTACGGCTTCGGTGCGCCCGGCGCCGACTAACCCGGCGATGCCGAGGATTTCGCCGCGGCGGAGGGTAAATGAGACGTCGTTGACGCGCTTAATATGGCGGTTTACCGGGTGCCATGCGGTGAGATGCTCGACACGCAAGATTTCTTCGCCATGGCTATGGGGTTCGTTTGGATACAGCGCCGTGAGCTCGCGCCCGACCATCATAGTGATGATGTCATCTTCGTTCATTCCGCTGGCGTCGCGGGTGCCAATATGCTGACCGTCACGTATTACGCAGATAGTGTCGGAGATGGCTTTAACTTCATTGAGCTTGTGCGAAATATAAATACAGGCGATACCGTGGTTTTGCAGATCGCGAATAATCGCCAGCAGCGTCGCGGTTTCTTGTTCAGTTAACGATGCCGTGGGTTCATCGAGGATCAGCAAACGTACCTGTTTATTCAGCGCCTTGGCGATCTCGACTAACTGCTGCTGGCCCAGACCTAAATCACCGACGCGGGTATCCGGCGAGATCGATAAATTCACCTGCGCCAACAGCTTCTGGCAGCGCAGGGTCATGGTTTCGTAATCCAGCAGGCCATGGCGTGAGATCTCGGCGCCGAGAAAGATATTTTCCAGCACCGTGAGATGCTTCACCAACGCCAGCTCCTGGTGAATGATGGCGATACCTTTACGCTCGGTATCGCGAATATGATTCGCCTGCAGCGTCTCGCCGGCGAAAATAATTTCACCTTCGTAGCTACCGTGCGGATAGATCCCGCACAGCACTTTCATCAGCGTTGATTTCCCCGAACCATTTTCACCGCATAACGACACCACTTCCCCGGCATTCAGCCGCAGGCTGACGTTATCCACGGCTTTAACCGCGCCGAAGGCTTTGGTGATGTTCTTCATTTCGAGTAACCAGGACATAGAGACTCCGCAAAAGCGATATCCGGCAGGACGAAAATGACGCCCCGTATCGGGGCGTCAGCCATTACAGTTCACTCTTTTTGTGGAAACCGTCTTTAATTACCGTGGCGTCAATATTCTCTTTATTGACTTCAATTGGCGTTAACAGGCGCGAGGGGACATCTTTTAAGCCGTTATTCAACGTGGCGTCGGCCTTGGGTTGCTGGTCGTTGCCTAATTCAACGGCGATTTCGGCAGCGTTGGTGGCAAGGGTGGTGATAGGTTTATAAACGGTCATCGTCTGGGTGCCGGAAATAATACGTTTCACGCCAGCCAAATCGGCGTCTTGCCCGGAGATAGCGACTTTACCCGCCAGCCCCTGGGCGCTTAGCGCCTGGATAGCGCCGCCGGCGGTCGCGTCATTGGAAGCCACTACCGCGTCAATTTTGTTGTTATTCGCCGTCAGCGCGTTTTCCATGATTTTTAACGCATTTTCCGGCAGCCAGCCGTCGACCCACTGATCGCCAACGATCTTAATTTTGCCCTCATCGACATAAGGTTTGAGTACCTTCATCTGGCCGGCGCGGAACAGTTTGGCGTTATTATCCACCGGCGAGCCGCCCATCAGGAAATAATTACCCTGCGGCACTTTGTCAACCAGACTTTGGGCCTGCATTTCACCGACTTTTTCATTATCGAAAGAAATATAAAAATCGATGTCAGCATTATTAATCATGCGATCGTAGGCGAGGACTTTAATTCCCTCTTGTTTTGCTTCCTTAATAACGTTGCTGAGCACCTGGCCGTTGTAAGGAATAATCACTAAAACATCGACGCCGCGGTTGATCATATTTTCAATTTGCGACATTTGCGTTTCTTCGTTGCCATTGGCGGACTGCACAAATACTTTGGCGCCTAAGGATTCTGCTTTATTAACGAAAATATCGCGATCTTTTTGCCAGCGCTCCAGACGAAGGTCGTCGATGGCCATCCCAATCTTAACTTCTTTAGCCATACCCGCCATGCTGGCGAGAAGGAGCGATGAGGCGCAGAGCGTAAGGCAAAGGTTCTTTATCTTCATAATAACGATACCTTTTCAAAGGGTAGGTAAGGCGTACAGGAATAAACTTCAGGTTGCAGATACGTTGCAGATTCTTAACGGGGAAGCGAGGGCTGGCAATTACCTGTTCTTATTTTCGCATTATGAAATTTAGTTTGTTTTGTAATTTATGACCGCGATCGTATTTTATTCAAGAGTATGCAGATTATTTCATTCTTCTTCCATCATAGGATTCCAGAAATGATGCGGAGAGGAATTATTTTTGCGAGCTGGCGCACGTTTGTGGATTCTCTCAATGGCGGTGTGAAATAACGTAATTGAGGAAGGCGAAAGTGGAATTCTATATTGGCGTATAACTTGTTACTCGCCGCACCCCTGAATATGGAGTTCTCTATGCAGACCTATTTCGATCAACTCGAACGCGTTCGTTATGAAGGCCCGAAATCGACTAACCCGCTGGCTTTCCGCCACTACAATCCGGATGAATTAGTACTGGGTAAACGCATGGAAGACCACCTGCGTTTCGCCGCCTGCTATTGGCACACTTTCTGCTGGAATGGCGCGGATATGTTTGGCGTGGGGTCCTTCGATCGACCATGGCAGCAGCCGGGCGAAGCGCTGGAAATGGCGAAGCGTAAAGCCGAAGTGGCATTTGAGTTTTTCCATAAGTTGAATGTGCCGTATTACTGCTTCCATGATGTCGACGTTTCTCCGGAAGGCGCTTCGCTGAAAGAGTACAGCAACAACTTCGCGCAGATGGTGGACGTGCTGGCGGAAAAACAGCAGCAGAGCGGCGTCAAACTGCTGTGGGGGACGGCAAACTGCTTTACCAACCCGCGTTATGGCGCAGGGGCGGCGACTAACCCCGATCCGGAAGTCTTTAGCTGGGCGGCGACTCAGGTAGTCACCGCAATGAATGCGACCCACAAGTTGGGTGGTGAAAACTATGTTCTGTGGGGCGGTCGCGAAGGCTATGAAACCCTGCTTAATACCGACCTGCGTCAGGAACGCGAGCAGATCGGCCGCTTTATGCAGCTGGTGGTTGAGCACAAACACAAAATTGGTTTCCAGGGCACCCTGCTGATCGAGCCGAAGCCGCAGGAGCCGACCAAGCACCAGTATGATTATGATGCCTCCACGGTTTATGGATTCCTGAAACAGTTTGGTCTGGAAAAAGAGATTAAACTGAACATTGAAGCCAACCACGCCACCCTTGCCGGCCACTCTTTCCATCACGAAATCGCGACGGCTATTGCGCTGGGCCTGTTCGGTTCGGTTGATGCTAACCGCGGCGATGCGCAGCTTGGCTGGGATACCGACCAGTTCCCGAACAGCGTGGAAGAGAACGCCCTGGTGATGTATGAGATCCTCAAAGCGGGCGGCTTCACCACCGGCGGCCTGAACTTTGATGCTAAAGTTCGTCGCCAGAGCACCGACAAATACGACCTGTTCTACGGTCATATCGGCGCGATGGACACCATGGCGCTGTCGCTGAAGGTCGCGGCGCGCATGATTGAAGATGGCGAGCTGGATAAACGCGTGGCAAAACGCTACGCCGGCTGGAACGGTGAATTGGGCCAGCAGATCCTTAAAGGCCAGATGACCCTGACCGACATCGCGCACTATGCGACTCAGCATAACCTAGCGCCGCAGCACCACAGCGGGCATCAGGAACTGCTGGAAAACCTGGTGAATCATTACCTGTTCGATAAGTAATGCCGACAAAAGCGCCCGCTAAATCCGGGCGCTGGCTGTAACCATTTTTGCTGCGCCACGCTTTGCCGTGGCGTTCGTGTTAAGGAGACGCTGCATGTATATCGGGATTGATTTAGGGACCTCGGGCGTAAAAGCCATTCTGCTCAATGAACAGGGCGACGTACTGGCGACGCATACCGAAAAACTGACCGTCTCGCGCCCACATCCGCTCTGGTCCGAACAAGATCCCGAACAGTGGTGGCAGGCGACGAATACCGCGATGCAAGCGCTGGGATCGCAACACGCTCTGCGTGAGGTAAAAGCCTTAGGGATCGCCGGACAAATGCATGGCGCCACGCTGCTCGATAAACAGCAACGGGTGCTGCGTCCGGCGATTTTGTGGAATGATGGCCGCTGCGGCGAAGAGTGCATGCTGCTGGAAGAAAAAGTCGGCGCTTCGCGGCAAATCACCGGTAACCTGATGATGCCGGGCTTTACGGCGCCTAAGCTGCTGTGGGTGCAGCGTCATGAAACCGATATCTTTAAACAGGTTGATAAGGTCCTGTTGCCGAAAGATTATCTGCGGCTACGCATGAGCGGTGAATTCGCCAGCGATATGTCCGACGCCGCCGGCACGATGTGGATGAACGTCGCGCGTCGTGACTGGAGCGATGAGATGCTCGCCGCCTGCGGGCTCAGCCGCGACAATATGCCGTCGCTATTTGAAGGCTGTGAGGTGACCGGCCAACTGCGTGCTGAGGTAGCCCAGGCGTGGAATATGCCGCGGGCGCTGGTGGTTGCGGGCGGCGGTGATAACGCCGCAGGCGCTGTCGGCGTTGGCATGGCCGATGCCGGGCAGGCGATGTTATCGCTGGGAACCTCCGGCGTCTATTTCGCCGTCAGCGATGGTTTTCTGAGTAAACCGGAAAGCGCGGTGCATAGTTTCTGCCACGCGCTGCCGGGCCGCTGGCATCTGATGTCGGTGATGCTCAGCGCCGCGTCTTGTCTGGATTGGGCGGCGAAGTTGACCGGCCTTGGCAGCGTACCGGCGCTGCTCGCCGCGGCGCAGGCGGCGGCCGAAAATGCCGATCCGGTGTGGTTTCTCCCCTATCTTTCCGGCGAGCGTACCCCGCACAACAATCCGCAGGCTAAAGGCGTGTTCTTCGGCCTTACCCATCAACATGGTCCCGCCGAACTGGCGCGGGCGGTGCTTGAAGGGGTGGGTTACGCGCTGGCCGACGGTATGGATGTTGTGCACTCCTGCGGCGTGAAACCGGAAAGCGTCACTCTTATCGGCGGCGGCGCGCGGAGCGCATACTGGCGGCAAATGCTCGCCGATATTAGCGGGCAGCAGCTGAATTTCCGCACCGGCGGCGATGTCGGCCCGGCGTTAGGCGCGGCAAGATTGGCGCAGCTGGGCGTTCATCAAGGTGCGGCTTTCTCTGACCTCCTGCCGCAGCTGCCGCTGGAGCAGGCGCACTTGCCTGATGCTCAACGGTTTGCCCGTTATGCGCCGCGTCGTGAAACATTCCGCCAGATCTATCAGCAGCTTAAGCCACTGATGTCATAAGATGTTCTCGCCCCATTTATTGGGGCGAATTCCCTTTCTGAATGATTCACTTTGCATTGATTTAATTCACATATTTATTTATTCCGAATTGTGGATTTCAATTCGCTGAAACCGCCGCAACTGGCAATTCCCCGGTCATAATGAGCGTTACGATGGCCAGGGAGGCGCAATGAAATTAAAACGTACGACGGCAAGATTGGTCATGCTGCTGGGCTCGCTGGTTTACTTAATCGGCATCTGGCGAACGTGTCCGCTATTCAGCGGCAAAGGGTACTTTCTTGGTGTGCTGGTGATGGGGATGTTTGCCGTGCTCACGCATCAGCGAACGGAGCTGGAAGCGCAGCGAGACGACGATTTTATCTCTCTGTGCCGGCTGGTGCTGTTGCTATCGGTGGGATTGCTGCTGGTCGGCGCCTGGTTTGTCCCCGCGCCGTGGCGTGAAAAAAGCATTTACGTGATGGCATGGTTTGTCTGTATGTATGGCGCTTCAGCGATATCTTATCCCACCAAAGTCGCGGATAAAGCTCGCAATAGCTCAGTGGAATAAGCTGTCAGTCGACAGCGAAGAGAGGTAGTCAGTAATGGAAATGAAAGCGACGACATATTCACCCGCGTTTCACCTGATCTCATGGATTGCGCTGGTGGGCGGTATCCTCGTGTATTTGATTGGCCTGTGGAACGCGCCAATGGAGCTCAATGAAAAGGGCTACTATTTTGCCGTATTGGTATTGGGTCTTTTTTCCGCCGCTTCTTATCAGAAAACGGTACGTGATAAATACGACAAAATTCCAACCACCGCTATGTATTACATGTCCTGCCTGATCGCCTTCGTGATTGCGATAGGCCTGCTGGTAGTGGGATTGTGGAACGCAACGCTGATGTTAAGCGAGAAAGGCTTCTATGGCCTGGCATTCTTTTTGAGCCTGTTCGGCGCGGTAGCAGTACAGAAGAATATTCGTGACGCCTGGGATCGCTCGCCGTTAAGCGAGGGGAACGCAGTAATCGAAGAGACCGCAGAGTAACCGACGGCGCCCGCGTTGAACGGCGGGCGCTTTTTTAGCTCACTAACCGGCGGCGGTCAATTCGCTGAACCAGTACAGACAGCGCCAGGCTACCCAAGAGCGCAGCGGCGAAAATCCATACAATATCCAGTAATGGCCAGCGGCTAAGCTCAAGACCACTTGCGCGCAGCGCGTGTATAAACAGCGCGTGAAAACCATAAATGCCTAACGAATGTCTGGAAATTAACGCAATACCCGGGAGCTCGCGATTATTGAGGATGTTTTTGCCCAGCGTCAGCAACGAGGTCGCGCAGACAAATACTGCTGGTCCGCAATAAAGATACCAGGTATCGCCGAAATCGCCGCGCCATTGCAGTTCATGCAGCGTGCCGCGTGAAATAACCCACACCGCGGCGGTAAACAGCAGCGCGCACAGCAGGGTTAATCCTCTTCTGTCGGTGTTCATGGCGCCGATCGCCCGGCCCAGTATCCCGTACAGTACGTAGTAAAAGGTATCGCCGTTGATATAAAGATTGATCGGTAGCCATTCAATGCCGCCGGCTTTAATACTTACCGTATTAGGGTTGGCGATGAGGCCAATCACCAGCATCAGCGCCAGCAGCATTTTGCCGCTGACCTGCTTCACCTGAATCAGCGGCGAGAGCAGATAAATCACCACAATGGCAAAGAAAAACCACAGGTGATAAAACACCGGCTTCTGCAGTAAGTTTTTTAATGACAGCCCAACGTTGATATGGGTAAACAGGGTGATATAGAGCAGCGCCAGCGCGCTGTAGAACAGGATACACAGCACGATGCGCAGATAATGACGCGGCTGGGCGCTGCGTTCGCCAAAAAAAAGATAACCTGAAATCATGAAAAAAAGCGGGACGCTGACGCGCGATGCCGAGTTAAGCAGGTTAGCGATATCCCATTCAAACAGGCTGATGCTATGCGGATGGGTAATATACCAGGTGGTGCTGTGAATCATCACGACCATCAGACATGCTATGCCGCGCAAGTTGGTAATCCAGCTTATTTTTTCCTGCATCTGTACCTCATGGCTCCTGCGTAAAAAGAGTCTGACTCCCGTAGTTTGTCGTCATCACAATGGAATATTCTGAGTTTATCGCCACACTCTTGTAGAGCATCAGTGAGATTCGCAAAATGTTTGTCTGGGTTTACATGGTCTGCACGATAACAATTGGCTAACAAGGCGGTTGAGAAAAATAGTGATGAAATATTTCGTATCAGTCCTGGTGGCGCTGCTGCTGGTCGGCTGCAGCCAGACACCTGCTCAACCTGTCCAAAAAGCGCAAAAGGCACGTATCACGCCGCAAACGACGCTGAATATGGAAAAACTATGCAAGGATCAGGCGGCGTTACGTTATAGCACAGACACCCGTCGCGTCGACGTCAATCATTTCGAGCAGTTCCAGGCGAGCTATGAGCTTTCCGGCCTGACTTCGCGGAATGAACGTTTTATCTGTTCTTTTGATCCGGACGGCCAGTTTTTGCATCTTTCTATGCGCTAAATGCGGCTTGAACGCCGCATGATGGCGCCGCTTTGCTCAAATTTCGCTAAACAAAGGCGTTTCATACTGTATATCTCGCAGCCAGCGGGTATACTGATCCCTTCCTTTAAATCCACACGTATCCAGCACGAAATAATATGCAAAAGTTTGATACCAGGACCTTCCAGGGCCTGATCCTGACCTTACAGGATTACTGGGCTCGTCAGGGCTGCACCATTGTTCAACCACTGGACATGGAAGTTGGCGCCGGCACCTCCCACCCGATGACCTGCTTACGCGCGTTGGGGCCAGAGCCGATGGCGACCGCCTACGTGCAGCCTTCTCGTCGCCCGACCGATGGTCGCTATGGCGAAAACCCGAACCGCTTACAGCACTATTACCAGTTCCAGGTGGTGATTAAGCCGTCTCCGGACAACATTCAGGAATTGTACCTCGGATCTCTGAAAGAGCTGGGTATGGATCCGACCATTCACGACATCCGCTTCGTTGAAGATAACTGGGAAAACCCGACGCTGGGCGCCTGGGGGCTGGGTTGGGAAGTGTGGCTGAACGGTATGGAAGTGACGCAGTTCACTTACTTCCAGCAGGTTGGCGGCCTGGAATGTAAACCGGTTACCGGTGAAATCACTTACGGCCTGGAGCGTCTGGCGATGTACATCCAGGGCGTGGACAGCGTCTACGATCTGGTCTGGAGCGATGGCCCGCTGGGCAAAACCACCTACGGCGACGTGTTCCACCAGAACGAAGTGGAACAATCCACCTATAACTTTGAATATGCGGACGTAGACTTCCTGTTCACCTGCTTCGAGCAGTACGAGAAAGAAGCGCAGCAACTGCTGGCGCTGGAAAACCCGCTGCCGCTTCCTGCCTACGAACGTATTCTCAAAGCCGCCCATAGCTTTAACCTGCTGGATGCGCGAAAAGCCATCTCCGTCACCGAGCGTCAGCGCTATATTCTGCGCATCCGCACCCTGACCAAAGCAGTGGCAGAAGCTTACTATGCTTCCCGTGAGGCCCTGGGCTTCCCGATGTGCAACAAAGACAAATAAGAGGCGGCCATGTCTGAGAAAACTTTCCTGGTGGAGATCGGCACCGAAGAGCTGCCACCAAAAGCACTGCGCAGCCTGGCTGAATCCTTCGCTGCCAACTTTACTGCGGAACTGGACAACGCTGGCCTTGCGCACGGCGCCGTCGAATGGTTTGCCGCGCCGCGCCGCCTGGCACTGAAAGTGGCGAATCTGGCCGCCTCGCAGCCGGATCGCGAAGTCGAAAAACGCGGCCCGGCCATTGCCCAGGCGTTTGACGCGGAAGGTAAACCAAGCAAAGCGGCCGAAGGCTGGGCGCGCGGCTGTGGAATCACCGTCGATCAGGCTGAACGTCTGACCACCGATAAAGGCGAATGGCTGTTGTATCGCGCCCACGTTAAAGGTGAAAGCGCGCAAACTCTGCTGCCGAACATGGTTGCAACCTCGCTGGCGAAGCTGCCGATCCCGAAACTGATGCGCTGGGGCGCTTCTGACGTTCACTTCGTGCGTCCGGTACACACCGTGACCCTGCTGTTGGGCGATCAGGTTATTCCGGCGACCATTCTGGGCATCGCTTCCGACCGTATCATCCGCGGACATCGCTTTATGGGCGAGCCGGAATTCACCATCGACAATGCCGATCAGTATCCGCAGATTCTGCTGGAGCGCGGTAAAGTGATGGCGGACTACGCCGAGCGTAAAGCCAAAATCAAAGCGGACGCTGAAGCGGCGGCGCGTAAGATTGGCGGTAACGCTGACCTGAGCGAAAGCCTGCTGGAAGAAGTGACCTCTCTGGTCGAGTGGCCGGTAGTGCTGACGGCGAAGTTTGAAGAGAAATTCCTCGCGGTGCCATCCGAAGCGCTGGTTTACACCATGAAGGGCGACCAGAAGTACTTCCCGGTCTATGCTAACGACGGCAAACTGCTGCCGAACTTCATCTTCGTGGCGAATATCGAGTCCAAAGATCCGCAGCAGATCATCTCCGGTAACGAGAAGGTCGTTCGTCCGCGCCTGGCGGATGCCGAGTTCTTCTTCAATACCGACCGTAAAAAACGTCTGGAAGATAACCTGCCGCGTCTGGAAACCGTGCTGTTCCAACAGCAGCTGGGAACCCTGCGCGACAAGACCGATCGCATTCAGGCGCTGGCGGGCTGGATTGCCGAGCAAATCGGCGCTGATGTTAACCATGCGACCCGCGCGGGCCTGCTGTCCAAGTGTGACCTGATGACCAATATGGTCTTCGAGTTCACCGACACGCAGGGCGTGATGGGGATGCACTACGCGCGTCATGACGGCGAAGCGGAAGACGTCGCAGTGGCGCTGAACGAGCAGTATCAGCCGCGTTTTGCCGGCGATGCGCTGCCGTCTAACCCGGTTGCCTGCGCGGTGGCTATTGCCGACAAGATGGACACCCTGGCGGGTATTTTCGGTATCGGCCAGCATCCGAAAGGCGATAAAGACCCGTTTGCGCTGCGTCGTGCCGCGCTGGGCGTGCTGCGTATCATCGTTGAGAAGAACCTGAATCTCGATTTGCAAACGCTGACCGAAGAAGCGGTGCGTCTGTACGGCGAGAAACTCACTAACGCCAACGTCGTTGATGACGTCATCGACTTCATGCTGGGCCGCTTCCGCGCCTGGTATCAGGACGAAGGCTACGGTGTTGACACTATTCAGGCGGTACTGGCGCGTCGTCCGACTCGCCCGGCGGATTTCGATGCGCGCATGAAGGCCGTATCGCACTTCCGTACGCTGGAAGAGTCCTCCGCCCTCGCGGCGGCAAACAAGCGCGTATCCAACATCCTGGCGAAATCCGACGAGACCCTGAACGATATCGTTCATGCCTCGGTGCTGAAAGAAGCGGCGGAAATCAAGCTGGCCGGTAATCTGGTGGTGCTGCGTGATAAGCTGCAGCCATACTTCGCCGAAGGCCGTTATCAGGATGCGCTGATTGAGCTGGCTGCGCTGCGCGAGCCGGTTGATGAGTTCTTCGAAAATGTGATGGTTAACGCTGAAGACAAAGATGTCCGCATCAACCGTCTGACGCTGCTGTCCAAACTGCGCGAGCTGTTCCTGCAGGTTGCGGATATTTCGCTGCTGCAGTAACTATCTCGAGAAAGGTCAAAAGCCTGCCATCCGGCAGGCTTTTTTTTGCTTTATCGCGATGGTGAAAAAATAATCTTGAAATCCAGGTTCAGGCCTGGCTATCCTATGTCCCGACGAATCCCTCGTCTCACTGGAGCGCACACGACAAATGAACAAACACGACTGATGAATTTCACGCCTTACCTTGCAGACGCTGCGGGTAGGGGAGTATTGATTTCATTCAGGAGTGCTTATGGCTCATTGCGCCCACACCCCCTCATTTGTTTTACATCAGGTCACCTGTCAGTTCGCGACGGGGCAGACGCTTTTTGGCCCGCTGAATTTATCGCTGGAACCGTTGCTTTGCGGCCTTGTTGGACGCAACGGCGTTGGCAAGACACGCCTGTTACGTCTGCTGGCGGGCCTTGATTCCCCTTCCGGCGGGCATATCGAACGGTCGGCTACGGTTGCCTGGGTGGCGCAGCAGCCGACCCTCACGGCCGGGACCACCATTGCCTCGCTACTGGGTTATGCACCGCTATTTGACGCTTTGTCCCGTCTTGAACAGGGGAAAGGCCTGGCAGATGACTTCGAACTGTTAGATGGTCGTTGGGATCTGCCCGATCGCCTGAGTTCAGCCTTTCGCGATGCCGATCTCCCGGCATTCTCCGCCGATCGTCCCGCTTTTTCGCTCAGCGGCGGCGAACGGATGAAGGCGCTGCTGTGCGGCGCATTTGTTTCCGGCGCGGACTATCTGTTGCTGGATGAACCCACGAATCATCTCGATCGTCAGGGCAGGGAGTGGCTGTATCAGCAGCTGGAAATCTGGCGGGGCGGGGCATTAATCGCCAGCCACGACCGTGAATTACTGGCTCGGATGTCGAAGATTATTGAGCTAACGCCGGCGGCGCTGCGCAGCTACGGCGGTAATTATGCCGCATATCAGCAGCAGCGCGAAGCGGAGCAACAGGCCGCCCGAGCGGCGCTGGAGCATGCCGCTATCGAACGGCGGCGCACCCGGGCGCGGATGCAAAAGGAGCATGATGCGGCCCAGCGGCGATCGGCGCAGACGCTGCGTACCGTCGATTCGCTGAATATCGCCTCTTTCGAACGTGTGAAGTACAAGGGTGCCGCAAAAGAGCGCCCGGGCACGCTGCGCCGTCAGCATCGTGAACAGAACAGCAGCCTGAATGCCGCCGTGCAGCAGGCGTGGGAGCGGGTAGAAGAAGATAGTCCGGTGATGTTCACGCTACCGGGCAGTGAAGTGGCCGCCGGCAAGCAGGTACTGGTGCTGGAATCACTGCAGTTAGCTCACTCATCCACCGCGCCGCTCGACTGGCGGGTGGATGGCCCGATGCGCATCGCGCTAAAGGGGCCAAACGGCTGTGGCAAAACAACATTGTTGAAAACTCTGATGGGGCTGGAGCAGGCAACCTCTGGCGATGTTCGGCTGTCGGTGAGCGCGGCGTATCTCGATCAGCATCTGACGCAGCTGGATTTATCACTATCGGCAATGGAGCACCTGAACTTAGGAAACACTCCGCTGGATGAAGGAATGCTGCGTAGCCGTCTGGCGCAGCTCCAGCTGGGGGCTGACAAGGTCAGCCTTCCGCTGGCGGCGTTAAGCGGCGGCGAGCGACTGAAAGCGGCGCTTGCCTGCGCGCTCTGGCGGCGGGACTCAACTCAACTTCTGCTACTGGATGAGCCGACCAATCACCTCGATCTGGCGTCGACCCAGGCAATTGAAAGCGCGCTGGCGGCGTTTCCCGGCGCGATGCTGGTGGTATCGCATGACGAGGTATTTTTACAAGGCCTGAAATTGACCCATTGCCTGGAGTGGCGGGATACGGGCTGGCATTTCACTGTCAGTTAAAAGTGGTCGTTTTTAGGAATTCATTTATACCTGTCGGTCGATCGGGAGGGATATGATGACTGATAGCCAGTACATTTTAGGTATATATGGACAACCTAATTTTAAAATTAATTGTTTTCTATCAACGGATTGTCTCTCCCCGTAAGGGCTACCGCTGCGCCTATAGCGTTTTACATCATACGCAGGGTTGTTCAGGTGCGGTAAAAGACATTATTCATAACAAAGGCGTCGTTGACGGTTGGCGAGAAATTCGTCAGCGATTCGCCGACTGTCGGGTGGCTGCGGAAACCCTACAGCAACAAAAACTCGCGGCTAACCCAGCGGGTAAAAAAAGACGTAAACCGGGAAGAAAGCGCGATGCTTGCGATGGTTGTGATGTTGTCACTGGCTGCGACGGTAAGTGCTGTTCCCACCTGGTGCCGGATAAGCTGCCGGATCTGGATTGTCCTTGCGACTGTTTATCAGTGAGATTGTGGCGCCGGAATAGATAAAAAAAATCCCCGCCATAAGGCAGGGATTTATTATTCTTAGCGGCTTGAACTTACAGAGAAGTTACGTTGCCAGCTGCCGGGCCTTTAGCGCCGCTTTCGATGGTGAAGGAAACTTTCTGACCTTCGTCCAGAGATTTGTAGCCATCGTTCTGGATAGCAGAGAAGTGTACGAACACGTCTTTAGAGCCATCGTCAGGAGTGATGAAGCCGAAGCCTTTGTCAGCGTTGAACCATTTTACGATACCAGTCATTTTACCGGACATAGTGAATTACCTTTAAAAAAATTAGTGAGCCTTGCGGCGTAGTGGTCTGGACTACAGATTTAAAGCGATAAAGGGAAAGTTCACTACGGGGATATCTAATGGATAACCTTTGAAGGACTGCTCTATTCGACTGCTCTGTGGTCTGTACATCAAACCTGCGAGCATTAACGCATGTTCTCAGTCGGATAGCAAACTTTTTTTCATCAGGATATAAAACGGCCCTGCATCAGGACCGTTACCAAAAGAAGATAGTAAACCAGTTTTTCAATCTATTAGCTGCCTTGAGAGCTGCGGATTGGCCATCATCAGGCGCATCAGTTTGAGTTCCGTGGATGACGGTTTTACCCGTCGCGACTCCCACTCTTCGACCATTGCGACGCTGACGCCCATGGCATTGGCGAAATCATCGGTCTTAAGCCCTGTGCCTTTACGCAGCAGTTCAAATTCATTAAAAACGCTTGGTGTACGGGCAAGCGTGGCCGTTTGCGGCTGATCTTTAAAAACAATTTGTTCCAGGTTACTCAACAAATCAAATACGGGATCTTTATATTCCATTGAGAGCTCCTATTCTGTCTCACTGCGGAGAGGAAAATACATCGAGCCATTTAAGAATAGTCGCAAAAGCAAGGAAAATAATAACCGCAGTGATTATTTGTTGGCGTGGTTTCGTTAATCACCCGGAAAAGCGGCGTGCGTAAAAGCTAAGGTGATGATTCCTAACATCGACAGCGGCTTTAGAAAATTTATGTAAATGATGGTTTGCGTCAAGAAAAAGCCAGCGCAGAGCGCTGGCTGGATTGATTAGGCTTTTTGTAAATTCTTGCTGTCATTTTCGCTGACGGTTGGCTGGCGCTGGCTCATTTTGTATTTCACCAGCAGAGCGATAGCGGATAAAAACGCCGGGATCGCCAGCATCGTGAAGATAGTTTCAAACGACAATTGCGCCTGCATCAGGAAAGCGCCGCTGAAGGCGCCGAGGATCCCGCCGAAGCGGCCGATACCGAGCATCCAGGCAACGCCGGTGGCACGGCCCTGGGTTGGATAGAACCCGGCAGCCAGCGCCGGCATTGATGATTGCGCGCCGTTCATAATGCTGCCGGCGATGAACACCATCACTCCCATCAGCAGCAGATTGCTGGTTGAGAAACCGACCAGGCAAACAAAGACGCCGGTGAGCAGCCAGCCGACGGCAACTACCTTGTTAGGGTTGATCTTGTCCATTAGCGCGCCGAGGATCAATACGCCAATCCCGCCGCCGAGCGGGAACAGCGCGGTGATGATAGAAGCCTGGCTCATCGAGGCGCCGGTTTCGCGGATCAGCAGCGGTAGCCAGCTGGTCAGCAGATAGAAAATCAATAATCCCATAAAATAGGTCAGGCACAGCATCACGGTGCCCACGGCGTAGCGCGGGGAGAAAATCACGCCAATGGCCGACTTTTCCTTCACCTGGCCTGCTTCACGTAGCTCAAATTCAACAGCATCCGGCAGCGGCGCGATACGCTTCAGGATGGTGGCGATGCGTTGTGCCGGCTGCCGTTTCACGACCATATAGCGGGCGGATTCCGGCAGCAGGAACATTAACGCCACGGCCAGCAGCAGCGGCATCACGCCGCCAAGCACTAACACGCTTTGCCAGCCATAGTGCGGGATCATCCAGGCTGACAGGAAGCCCCCGAGCGACGATCCCATCGGGAAGCCGACGAACATCAGGTTTACCATCAGCGCGCGGCGGCGTTCCGGAGCATATTCGCTCATTAGCGTCGCGGCATTCGGCATTGCCGCGCCTAAGCCCAGACCGGTGAGGAAGCGTAATAATGTCAGTTGGTTCAGGCTGCTGGCAAACGCGGTTAACAAACTAAAGCCGCCGAACACCAGGATCGACATAATCAGCACTTTCTTGCGGCCAATACGGTCGGCGAGCGGCCCGGCCGTCAGCGCGCCGACGGCGAGCCCGACCAGAGCGGCGCTCATTACCGGGCCCAGTGCGGATTTCTCAACTCCCCATTCCTGTACCAGGTCTGAAGCAATAAATCCGATAATCGCGGTATCAAATCCGTCCATCGCGACGGTAATAAAACATAAGGCGAGAATCATCCATTGGTACTTAGTGAATGGATGTTCGTTGATAAAAGCCTGAATATCGATGGTTGTTTTCTTCATACGGCATTCCTGGCAGGCTGAGCGGGGGACAGAGGTATTGTTATAGTCTCCCTCGCTATCATTGATGTCGGTTGTGCGATAATCGAACATAACGCCGTTAATCGCTCATTAATCAAACCATTGAACCTGCCTGTAGACAATGTGCCGCCGTCAGGAAGCGTGCGATTATCGTCCGCTTTGCCCAATTCATTCACCGATGATTTTATTAATTTTAATTAAATCAAAAAGATATTTACTATTTTTGCCGGTTAAGTTATCGCGTTAAATGTGATGAACTTAACAGCGGACATGGCTGGCGCCGGGGTGCAAAAAAGGACATTTTCCACGGTAAGATTATCAGGAAAGGGTATCCTGCAAGCCCGTCCTGGACTATCCTTGTCAGCGTCTGGCACGCGTGTGCCTGTTTGCGCTTTTTTTGGCTGAAGGAGTAAAAAAATGGCGACAGGAAAGTCCTGCTCTCGCTGGTTTGCGGCCGTTGCGGCCATATTAATGGTGGTTAGCCTGAGTGGGTGTTTTGATAAAGAAGGCGATCAGCGCAAAGCGTTCATCGACTTCCTGCAGAATACGGCAATGCGTAGCGGCGAACGTCTGCCAACGCTTACCGCCGATCAGAAAAAACAGTTCGGCCCCTTCGTTTCCGATTATGCGGTGATTTACGCTTATTCACAGCAGGTCAGCCAGGCGATGGATGCAGGTCTGCGCCCGGTGGTTGATAGCGTTAACGCCATTCGCGTGGCGCAGGATTATACCACTCAGCGTGAACCGCTGCGTCAGGCTAACGGCGCGCTGGGCGTGCTGAGCCAGCAGCTGGAAAACGCCAAAATGCAGGCCGATGCCGCGCATGGCGCGCTGAAGCAGGCTGATGACCTTAAGCCGGTTTATGACCAGGTGTTTAATAAAGTCGTGACGGCGCCGGCGAATGCGCTGCAGCCGCTGATCCCGGCCGCGCAGATCTTTACTCAGCAGCTGGTCCAGGTGGGTGATTTTGTCGCTCAGCAGGGGACGCAGGTGAGCTTCGTGGCCAACGGTATTCAGTTCCCGACATCACAGCAGGCGAGCCAGTACAATGCGCTGATCGCCCCGCTGGCCGCACAGCATCAGGCCTTTAATCAGGCCTGGACGGCGGCGGTTAACGCCACGCGTTAACCGGTATATCGCTGTTCTCCCGGCTGACGGCGTAAGCGCCGCCGGCCGGGCTTCTGCTTTTCTCGCTTACTTCACCTGCGGGTTCACACAGTTCTTCTCTACCTTGCCGTTCAACGCGTCAATCAGATTGTCTACCGCGCAGGCCGCCATGTTATAACGCGTCTCGTGGGTAGCGGAACCAATGTGCGGCAGCGCGACCACGTTCGGCAGTTTCAGTAATGGCGAATCTTTTGCCAGTGGTTCATGTTCAAAGACATCAAGACCGGCGGCGTGGATCTCACCGGCCTGCAGCGCCGCAATCAGCGCCTGCTCGTCAACCACCGGACCGCGTCCGGCGTTAATGAAGATGGCGGAAGATTTCATTTTGGCAAACTGCGCTGCGCCGAACAGGTGGTGGGTCTCTTCGCTCAGCGGCAGGATCAGGCAGACGAAATCCGCTTCCTGTAACAGGGTATCCAGATCGCAGTAGCGGGCGTTAAAGCGCTCTTCCGCCTGCGGATGCTGACGGCGCGCGTTATACAGAATCGGCATGCCGAAACCGAAATGCGCGCGCTGTGCCAGCGCCATGCCAATGCGGCCCATGCCGACGATGCCTAAGGTTTTATGGTGTACATCGCAGCCGAACCAGTCCGGCCCGATGCTTTTGGTCCATTCGCCCGCTTTTACGCGTTCAGCGACCTCAACCACCCGACGCGCGGTGCTCAGCACCAGCGCCATCACCGTATCGGCGACGGTTTCGGTCAGCACGGTCGGCGTATGCATCAGCAAAATCTTGCGCGCGTTCAACGCATTGACATCAAAATTGTCGTAGCCGACAGACACGGTAGAGGTCGCACGCAGCTTCGGCATTTTCTCCAGTAACGCGGCGTCAACCTTTTCACTCGAACCCAGTAAACCTTCCGCCTGGGCGAAAGCCTCCGCGTGCTGTGAAACGGTTTCCGGACGCAGGTTTTTCACCTGGGTGACGGAAAAATGTTCCTCCAGACGATGTAACAGGTCGTCGGGAAGCGTTTTATAGAGAATGACAGACGGCTTCATGCGAATCTCCGTAGCGTAAGTAGTTCAGGCGTGATGAGCGCCAAGCGGAAGTTTTTGATTCTTAGCAGGCTTAACAATTAAAGTAAGCCATACCGAGGCGAAAAGCGCCACACCCATGAAAATGTACGAGGCGGACGGGCTGCCGGTTGCGCCGTTGAGATAGCCGACGAACCACGAGCCAAAGAAGGAACCCAGCGCTCCCATACTGTTGATCAGCGCCATCGCGCCGCCGGCGACGTTGCGCGGCAGCATCTCCGGGATAATCGCAAAGAACGGGCCGTACGGGGCGTACATGGCCGCGCCGGCGATCACCAGCAGGGTATAAGAGACCCAGAAATGGTTGGCGCCGACGGCCCACGAGCCGATGAACGCCAGCCCGCCAATGAGCAGCAGCGGCCAGACAAACAGCTTACGGTTCTGCATCTTATCGGAAGCCCAGGAGACGGCGATCATCGCAATCGTTGCCGCCAGATAGGGTACTGAAGAGAGCCAGCCTACCTCGACCATCCCCATGTTTTCGCCGCCGCTGCGGATGATTGACGGCAGCCACAGTACGAAACCGTACACGCCGATGCTCCAGGCGAAATATTGCATACACAGCAGCACCACGTTGCGTGAACGGAAGGCTTCGCCATAGTTACGCACCGCTTTGATACCCTGCTGCTCGCGCTCCAGCTGTTCCAGCAGCGCCGCTTTTTCACTTTCCGCCAGCCAGTTCACCTGCGACGGTTTGTCTTTCACCAGTACCCACCAGCAGAAGGCCCAAATTACTGCAGGGATCCCTTCAAAGATAAACATTTCACGCCAGCCGAAGGCCTGGATCAGATAACCCGATACGACCGACATCCACAGTACGGTGACCGGGTTGCCGAGGATCAGGAAGGTGTTGGCGCGCGAACGCTCTGATTTGGTGAACCAGTTACTGATGTAAATCAGCATCGCCGGCATGACCGCCGCTTCCACCACGCCTAGAATAAAGCGGATGGCCGCCAGCGCCGGGATGTTATGCACTACGCCGGTCAGCGAGGCGCAGCCGCCCCACAGGATCAGGCAGATAAAGATAAGTTTACGCACGCTGCGGCGTTCGGCGTAAATCGCTCCGGGGATTTGGAAGAAGAAGTATCCAAGGAAGAAAAGGGCGCCCAGCAGCGATGAGATGCCTTTAGTGATGCCAAGGTCTTCGGTAATGCCCGCGGCCGATGCAAAGCTGAAGTTGGCGCGGTCAAGGTACGCCAGGCTATACGTGATAAACACGATAGGCATGATGTACCACCAACGTTTTGCTGCATTTGTTGAACTGTTCATAGGCTTGCCTCTGTCAATGAGGTGACATACGCCCGCCGGGACGGGCGCTGCTGTGCCGCACTGCATGTAGGGTACAGGGCGGCTGTTTTAGGTGAAAAGATTATTCGCCCAGCGCTTCGCGGGTGGGCAGCCCTTCGCTATCGCCCTGGACCTGAATGGCCAGCGAGCCAATTTTGTTACCGCGGTTCACGGCTTGCGTCAGCGTTTTGCCTTCCAGCAGCGCGCTGATCACGCCGACGGCAAAGCCATCGCCCGCGCCGACGGTGTCCACCACGTTATCGACTTTAATCGCGGCGATGGCGCCCTGTTCGCCGTCAGCGGTCTTGAACCAGGCGCCGTCGCAGCCGGTTTTAATCACCACCGCCTTAACGCCGCGCGACAGATAGAAATCAGCGATACCTTCCGGCGTCTGCTGGCCGGTAAGAATCACACCCTCTTTTAAGCCTGGCAAAACCCAATCAGCCTGGAAGGCGAGGCGGTTCAGTTTCTCCACCATCTCGGCTTCGCTTTTCCACAGTACCGGGCGCAGGTTTGGGTCAAAAGAGAGGGTTTTCCCTTCGGCTTTCATCACGTTGGCCGCATGTTCCAGCAATGCATACGAGCTGTCGGACAGCGCGGCGGCGACGCCGCTTAAGTGCAAATGGCGGGCGCTGGTGAAGTAATCGGCGCGGAAATCTTCCGTCGACAGATGGCTGGCAGCCGATCCTTTACGGAAATATTCCACGATGGGATCGGTTCCATTTTCGACTTTAGATTTCATCTGGAAGCCGGTAGCGTAGCGCTCGTCAACGGCTACGCCGCGCGCGTCAATACCTTCTTTGGCCAGTGAATTCAGCACGAAACGGCCAAAACTATCGTTGCCGACGCGGCTCACCCAGCCCACCTTCAGCCCCAGTCGCGCCAGTCCGGTCGCCACGTTCAGTTCAGCGCCGGCCACGCGTTTGATAAAGCGTTCAACTTCCGCCAGTTCGCCGGTTTCGGTGGCGACAAACATCGCCATGGCTTCGCCAATGGTAATGACATCTAAGTTTTCCATGGCTTAATCCTCGCGTAGCAGGTCAACGTAATGGCGGGTGACGGCGGTCAGGTCGTCGCCGACCAGCGGGAATTCAATACCGCGCGGCGCGTCGGCGGGCAGGTTATCGAGCAGCGCCAGCCAGCGTGCGTCCGCCTGGTCCGGCGGGACGGCGCGATACTTCTCATGATGAGGCTCCGCCGCCTTCACATGAATATAGCTGACTGCGGGGGCCAGATGGCGTGCGGCTTCTTCCGGCGAATCGCCGACCCACAGCCAGTTCCCCATGTCGAAAGTCAGCGTCACCGGCATCTGATGGACCCGACAGGCGGCTTTGAAGCGCTGCATCGGCGCCAGTTGGCCGCAATCGGTCTGGTCATTTTCCACCACCAGCGCCATGCCGCTGTCGCTCAGAATATCGCGCAGCGTCTCCAGCTGTTGATTATGGATGAAATGACCGAGGGAGAGCTTCAGCCACAGGGCGTTGAGGGTTTGCGCTTCCTCAAGTAATGACGGGAGATTAGGATTGAGCTCGCCATTGTCAGCGAACAGCGCTTGCGGCGCAGAGTAGCAGGCCAGCAGGCCCCGTTTTTCAATGTCGGCCGCCAGCGTCGGCAACTGCTTCAGTTCCGCCGCGCTGAACAGCTCGCGGCGAATTTCCACGCCATCGGCGCCGGAACCGGCGATAAAGGGTAATACGGCGGACTGCCCGCCAAGCGCTTTAACGTGGTCGTTGCCATAAGCGGCGGTGACGACAATGATTTTTCTGGCCATTGAACAAACTCCTGGCGTGGTGGGGCTTAACTCCCTATTACGCTAGATGGTACCGGTTCCAAAGAAAAGGCCAGGATGTTTAATTTATGATCGTCATCACGATGAATCGTTAACGAGAAGTTGATCCCCGCACAATGAGCTCGCCGGAGAACACCCGCTCGCAGATGGGGTCGCTGCCGCCTTCGATACGTCTGACGACCTGTTCGACTGCGGCATAGCCAATCTGCCAGGTTGGTTGTTTGAGGGTGGTGATGCCGACGCCGGCCAGCTCCGCCCATTCCAGCTCATCGAAGCCCAGCAGGCCGATATCGCTGCCCCAGATGAGGTCAACGCGCTTCAGCGAGCGGGCTACCTGTAACGTCAGGGCGCCGTTGGCGGAAATCACCGCTTTGCGCATTCCGCGGTGGCGGGCGTGGAACTGGCGCAGGACGTTATCCATCATGGCGCCATCGTTAAGCGGTACTTCAGCATTTTCCGCCACTACGCCAGTATAGCGCTGTAGGGTGGCGCGGAAGGCGTCCAGGCGCTCGCGGCGGGTGTTAACGGAGCCAATCGGCTCGCTTAAAAACAGCAGCGCTTCAAAACCCTTTTCTACCAGATGCTCGGTGGCGGTGGTGGCGGCCTGGGTGTTATCCAGCCCCACGACATCACAGGCGAAATCGGGGATTTTACGGTCGATAAGCACCATCGGCAGCGCGGATTGCTGCAGACGGTTGAGGCCTTCTTCGCGCATGCCGACCGCATTAACCACAATCCCTTCAACCTGATAGCTGCGTAAAAGGTCGAGATAGTGGAGCTCCTGATCGATTTCGTTGTTGGTATTACATACCAGCAAGGTGAAGCCTTTTTCGCGGCAGGCGGCTTCAATCCCGCTTAACACGTTCACGGAGTAAGGGTTAGTGATATCGGCGATGATCAGGCCAATCAGGCGGGTACGGCCATGTTTCAGGCCACGGGCCATCAGGCTGGGACGGTAGTTGAGCTCGGCAATCGCTTTTTCAATCCGCGCCAGTAGATCGTCGGATAGCAGATGCTTTTCGCCGTTGAGATAGCGTGAAATGCTGGTTTTACCGGTCTTCGCGGCTTTCGCCACGTCGCTGATGGTTGCTCGCGCCGCTTTCGCCATGATGGCTTCCTTTGCTGAAAATCTGCCAACACCTTAGCGCGAAAAATAGCGATATCAAGCATTTTGCCCGGCAGGAAGGCTGCCGGGCCGGAAACGAGAAGATTACTGCAGCGGGCTGAGGGTAATTTCCACGCGACGGTTCTGCGCTTTGCCTTCCGCCGTGCTGTTGCTGGCGATCGGGTTCGCCGGGCCCATGCCGGTGGTGCGAATACGGTTAGCCGCCACGCCCTGAGTGATGAGCGCGCTGGCGACGCTGTCGGCACGCTGTTGTGACAGACGCATGTTCAGATCGTTGCTGCCGGTGCTATCGGTATATCCGACGACGTTAACGGCGGTTTTCTCGTACTCTTTCAGCACCATCGCGACGCCGGTCAGGGTGTTGGCGCCTGCAGGTTTCAGGTTGGCGCTGCTGCTGTCAAAGGTGACGTTATTCGGCATGTTAAGCACGATGTTGTCGCCATTTCGCGTCACGCTGACGCCGGTTCCCTGCATTTTTTCGCGCAGTTTCGCTTCCTGCACGTCCATGTAGTAACCGATGCCGCCGCCGAGCGCCGCGCCTGCCGCTGCGCCAATCAGCGCGCCTTTGCCGCGGTCATGTTTGGAAGAGGAGAGCGCGCCGACGCCTGCGCCCACTAAGGAGCCGATACCCGCGCCGATGCCGGATTTTCCTGCTTCGCGTTCGCCGGTATAAGGGTTGGTAGTACAACCAGAAATAGCCAGTGTGCCGCTAACGATAGCAGCAATCATCAGTACGCGTTTTTTCATCTTATTTCCTTAATCCTTTTTATTCTTTGCCACCGCAAGCGTGACGGTTGATTATGACGTCCGAATACGGAGAAAATTCCCCGCAGGGTATCTCTTTTTGTAAGTAACATTGAACGGTTGACTAACAAACCGCCACAACACCTGCATTCGCTGACCCAGGAGCCTGCTTTGCCAACCTCATCTGCAACTAAAACCATCCTAACCGCGGCCCACTGGGGGCCAATGCTGGTAGAGACGGATGGTGAAAATGTGATTTCGTCCCGCGGCGCGCTGGACACTCCCTTCGCCAACTCGCTGCAAACGGCGGTGCGCGAACAGGTGCACAGCAAAACTCGCGTTCGCTATCCGATGGTGCGAAAAGGCTTTCTCGCCTCGCCCCAACAGCCGCAGGGCGTGCGCGGTCAGGATGAATTCGTGCGGGTAAGCTGGGAGCAGGCGCTTGACCTGATTGATGCTCAGCATCGGCGGATCCGTGAAAGCTACGGCCCGCAGTCGATTTTCGCCGGTTCCTATGGCTGGCGTTCTAACGGCGTGTTGCATAAGGCGGCAACCTTGCTGCAGCGCTATATGAGTCTTGCCGGGGGCTATACCGGCCACCTCGGCGATTATTCAACCGGCGCGGCGCAGGCGATCATGCCTTATGTGGTAGGCGGTAATGAAGTTTATCAGCAGCAGACCAGCTGGCCGCTTATTCTGGAGCACAGCGAGGTGGTGGTGCTGTGGAGCGCTAATCCGCTGAATACGCTGAAAATTGCCTGGAACGCCTCGGATGAACAAGGGATCCCCTGGTTTGATCGCCTGCGCCAGAGCGGCAAACGGCTGATCTGTATCGATCCCATGCGTTCGGAAAGCGTTGATTTCTTTGGCGAATCAATGGAGTGGATCGCGCCGCATATGGGCACTGACGTCGCGTTGATGCTGGGGATCGCCCATACCCTGGTCGATCATGGCTGGCAGGACGATGAATTCCTCGCCCGCTGTACCAGCGGATATGACATTTTCGCCCGCTATTTGAGTGGTGAAAGCGATGGCGTCGCCAAAACCGCTGAATGGGCGGCGGCGATCTGCGGCGTAGCGGCGGATAAAATCCGTGAACTGGCAAAACTTTTCCATGAAAATACCACCATGCTGATGTCCGGCTGGGGCATGCAGCGCCAGCAGTTTGGCGAGCAAAAACACTGGATGCTGGTGACGCTGGCGGCGATGCTGGGGCAGATTGGCACGCCCGGCGGCGGTTTTGGTCTTTCTTACCACTTTGCCAACGGCGGCAACCCGACGCGCCGCGCCGCGGTGCTGGCCTCTATGCAGGGGAGCGTGGCGGGAGGAACCGATGCGGTGGAGAAAATCCCGGTCGCCCGTATCGTTGAGGCGCTGGAAAACCCTGGCGCAAGCTATCAGCACAACGGGATGACGCGTCGCTTTCCCGACATCCGCTTTATCTGGTGGGCGGGCGGCGCCAACTTTACCCATCATCAGGATACCAACCGCCTGATTCAGGCCTGGCAGAAGCCGGAGCTGATTGTGATTTCCGAATGCTTCTGGACCGCCGCCGCGCGCCATGCCGATATCGTCTTACCGGCGACCACTTCGTTTGAGCGCAACGATCTGACCATGACCGGGGACTACAGCAATCAGCATCTGGTGCCGATGAAGCGGGTGGTCGCGCCGCGCGATGAAGCGCGCGACGATTTTGATGTCTTTGCGGATCTGAGCGAACGCTGGGAGGCGGGCGGTCGCGAACGTTTCACCGAAGGAAAAAACGATTTGCAATGGCTGGAAACCTTCTACCAGATTGCCGCCCAACGCGGGGCGCAGCAGCAGGTGACGCTGCCGCCGTTTGCCGAATTCTGGCAGGCTAATCAGCTAATAGAAATGCCGGAAAACCCGGACAATGCCCGATTCTCCCGCTTCGCGGCATTCCGCGCAGACCCGCAGGCTAACCCGTTAAAAACCGCGAGCGGGAAAATTGAAATTCACTCGCCGACCATTGCCGGGTTTGGCTATGCCGATTGTCCGCCGCACCCGATGTGGCTCGAACCTGATGAGTGGCACGGCAACGCCGAGGCGGGTCAGCTACAGGTGCTTTCCGCCCACCCGGCGCACCGCCTGCATAGCCAGTTGAACCAGACTTCGCTGCGAGAACGCTACGCCGTCGCCGGGCGCGAACCGCTGACTATCCATCCGCTGGACGCGCAGGCGCGCAATATCGCCGACGGCGATCTGGTGCGGGTGTGGAATTCACGTGGTCAGGTACTGGCCGGCGCGGTGGTCACGGAAGGTATTCGTCCGGGGGTGATTTGCCTGCATGAAGGCGCGTGGCCGGATATCGACCCCAATGTCGGAATTTGCAAAAACGGCGCGGTGAACGTGCTGACGAAAGATATTCCGACCTCGCGTCTGGGCAACGGTTGCGCCGGGAATACGGCGCTGGCATGGCTGGAAAAATATGATGGACCCGCGTTGGCGCTCAGCGCATTTGATCCGCCGGCCAATGCATAATCCAGGTCGGATGCTGGGTGTCGTCCTGCCACGCGCAGTCTTCTATACGGAAGCCCTGCGCGTGGTAGAAATTCACCGCCCGCACGTTTTTCTGATAAACCTCCAGACTTAGCCAGTCGTAGTGCTGCTTGATCTCATCAAGCAGCGCGCGGCCGATACCGTGGCGGATCGCTTGCGGGGCGACGAAAAGCGCCCCGACGAAGCGCGAATCCATCACGCTGACAAACCCTTTCAGCGCATCATTCTCCTGCCACACCCAGGTGGCGGCGGCGGGAAGATAGACATCGCGCACGACTTCCAGACTCTCCCGCCAGTAGCTTTCTGCAATGAACGGATGCGCGTAAATAGTGCTTTCCAGCCACAACTCGAGTAGCGGGACGGTCTCTGCGGCATCCCATTTTTTGATCATGCTGGTCTCCCGGGGTGGCAACAGCAACCGGTCACGTGATCGTTGACTAACCCGCAGGCCTGCATAAATGAATAACAGATAGTGGAGCCGACGAATTTAAAGCCGCGCTTTTTCAGCGCCTTAGATAGAGCATCGGAGGCTGGTGTGGTGGTGGGGATTTCGGCGAGCGTCGCGGCATGGGTAATTTGCGGCTGATTATCGACAAACGACCAGACAAAATCGCTGAATGCTTCACCGTTGGCTTCCATGGCGAGAAACGCCCGCGCATTGCCGATGATGGCCTGGATCTTCCCCCGATGGCGGATGATGCCCGCATCCTGTAACAGGCGCTCGACGTCTGCTTCATCCATGGCCGCTACGCGAATCGGGTCAAACTGGTGAAAGGCCTGACGATAGTTTTCCCGTTTTTTCAGTACGGTTATCCACGAGAGTCCCGCCTGCTGGCCTTCGAGGCAGATCATTTCAAACAGCTTTTGCGGCGTTCTCTCGGCGACTCCCCATTCGTTATCGTGATACTGGATATAAAGAGGATCCTGGCTTACCCATCCGCAACGTTGCATGTTTCTCTCCCTTTCGTCAGAAAACTTTTTCATCCGCCTTGACGGCTGAAAGATAAAGATAATAGTTAATACAGGGAAACCACTTCCCATCAACTCCTTATACTTCAAGTTGCGTAGAAGTGGGCGGCAGCTCGAATTATTTTGAGTATAAAAACACAGCAACATTGCCGATTCGGCTCTTTTGGAGTCGCATTAATGATAATAAAGAAATGCAATGGCCTCCGGGGTGGGTTGGCCCCGGCGTGCATCACTATCTGGGTGTCGTGTGTTTCAGGCGCCAATGCCTGGCAACAGGAATATATCGCTAACGATACAAAAAGTAATACGTCGGAACGCTATACATGGGATAGCGATCACCAACCGCGTTATGAAGATATTCTCGCCGAGCGAATGAGGGCGTCAGAAGCGCCCGCCGGACTGGCGTTGAATCAGGCGCTGGCGCCGCCGGATTTGAGTCACGGCATGAGCGTGGGATGGAACTACTCGCTGGCCAGCGGCGTGACCTCCGGGCCGGTCGCCAGCTTGCGTAGCGATCTCAACCCGCCGCCCGCGACGCGTCGCGCGGGCGAAAGTATTTACGTCAACACGCTCGGCTGGCGTATGGATTACCAACAGCTATGGGGCGTGCATCCATGGGCGCAGGTGAGCTATAACCAGTCTATCTCTATCGATAACAATGCGTCGATTAGCCGCGGAAAAGACGGTAGCTGGGGCGACGTCACGCTGGGCGCAGATATGCCGCTGGGTTCACATCTGGCGGCGTGGGCCACACTTTCACAGGCAGATAACGTTCCGTCGGGTGAAAATACGCTGTATCTGATGGGCGTCAGCGCCAATTTCTGACCGAATTTGTTACGCATTTGAAATGCAGTCGTTACTGTAAAATCTCAGTAACGGCGCGTTTCTGTGAGGTAGCGCACACTAACTTTTTGAGTGAAATTTAGGGAATGAATGTTTTGCAATGTCATTCATTCCGCCATAAATGCATTTCATTCCTCGTTGATGGCAGTTCATGCCGTTTTCCCCCACCGGATTTGGGGATTTGGTTATTGTGGCGGCAGTTAATCCTTCAGGACATCTGCTATGAACGCTGCAAACACTCAATATACCCGTTGGCTCACGCTGATTGGCACGATCATTACGCAATTCGCTCTGGGATCGGTTTATACATGGAGTTTGTTTAATAGTTCTCTGGCCAGCAAATTGGACGAGCCAGTAAGCCAGGTGGCATTTTCCTTCGGCCTGTTAAGTCTTGGGCTGGCGCTATCCTCTTCCGTTGCCGGTAAATTGCAGGAACGCTTTGGCGTGAAACGCGTCACCATGGCATCCGGCATCCTGCTTGGCGTCGGCTTTTTCCTCACCGCCCATGCCAACAGCCTGATGATGCTGTGGTTGAGCGCCGGCCTGCTGGTCGGTCTGGCGGACGGCGCGGGCTATCTGCTGACGTTGTCGAACTGCGTGAAGTGGTTCCCCGAGCGTAAAGGTCTGATTTCCGCCTTCTCAATTGGCGCTTATGGCCTTGGCAGCCTCGGTTTTAAATTTATCGATAGTCACCTGCTGGCGACGGTCGGGCTGGAAAAAACGTTTGTTATCTGGGGCGCTATCGTACTGGTGATGATCGTCTTTGGCGCCACCATGATGAAAGATGCGCCGAATCATCCCGCGACCACTACCGCCAACGGCGTTGTCGAAAATGATTTCACCCTTGCTGAATCCATGCGTAAACCGCAGTACTGGATGCTGGCGGTGATGTTCCTGACGGCCTGCATGAGCGGTCTGTATGTGATTGGTGTAGCAAAAGATATCGCGCAGGGCATGGTGCATCTCGACGTGGCGACGGCGGCGAATGCGGTTACCGTGATTTCTATTGCTAACCTGAGCGGCCGCCTGGTGCTGGGTATCCTGTCCGACAAAATCTCCCGTATCCGCGTGATTACCATTGGTCAAGTGGTCTCCCTGGTTGGTATGGCGGCCCTGCTGTTCGCGCCGCTAAATGCGATGACCTTCTTTGCGGCGATTGCCTGTGTGGCCTTTAACTTCGGCGGCACCATTACCGTCTTCCCGTCGCTGGTAAGTGAGTTCTTTGGCCTCAATAACCTGGCGAAAAACTACGGCGTGATTTATCTCGGCTTCGGTATCGGTAGTATTTGCGGTTCGCTGATTGCCTCCGTGTTCGGCGGCTTCTACGTCACCTTCTGCGTCATCTTCGCTCTGCTGATTTTGTCGCTGGCGCTTTCCACTACCATTCGTCAGCCGAAAAGCGAAATTTACCACCAGGCGCACGCCTGATAGCATCGCCCTTCCTAAGCGAATAATGCCTTACCAGCCAGATATTTTGTAAATATCTGGCTGAATCACATTCCTCGCGGATACTTTTCCCATTTGCTGTGGTCTACTTAGCGCGCTTTGTAGAGGTTTCCGATAACCAACCCAGACGCACTTAATTAATCTTCCTGTTTATATCGTTTTAATCAGGGCGGTTTTATCTCTTCGTTTCCCAGGTTTGCTTGCATGAAATACATTAAAACGATGTCGCAGCAGAAGCTGAGTTTTTGGCTTGCGCTGTACATCGGCTGGTTTATGAACGCCGCGGTGTTTTTCCGTCGTTTCGATGGTTACGCTCAAGAGTTTACCGTCTGGAAAGGGTTGTCCGGAGTGGTGGAACTGGTGGCGACGGTGCTGGTCACCTTCTTCCTGCTGCGTCTGCTCTCGTTATTTGGCCGTCGGGTCTGGCGCATCTTAGCCACGCTGGTGGTGCTGTTTTCCGCTGGGGCGAGTTATTACATGACTTTCCTCAATGTGGTCATTGGCTACGGCATAATCGCTTCGGTGATGACCACCGATATTGACCTGTCGAAAGAGGTTATCGGCTGGCATCTGATCCTCTGGCTGGCCGCGGTTAGCGTGTTGCCGCTCCTTCTTATCTGGAGCAACCGCTGCCGTAAGACGCTGCTGCAACAGGTCAAAACGCCGGGTCAGCGGGTGAAAAATATCCTGATAGTCGTGCTGGCCGGGCTGATGGTCTGGGGGCCGATTCGCCTGCTGGAAGTGCGCCAGAAGAACGTTGAGCGCAATTCAGAGGTCGATATGCCGAGTTACGGCGGCGTCATTGCCAACTCGTATCTGCCTTCAAACTGGCTGTCGGCGCTCGGGCTGTACGCCTGGGCGCAGGTGGATGAGTCGTCTGATAATAAATCTTTGATTAATCCGGCGAAAAAATTCACCTATGTGGCGCCGCAGGATCTTGATGATACTTACGTGGTGTTTATCATCGGCGAGACCACCCGCTGGGATCATATGGGTATACTCGGCTATAACCGCAATACCACGCCGAAGCTGGCGCAAGAGAAGAATCTTGTCGCATTCCGCGGCACCTCTTGCGATACCGCCACCAAGCTGTCGTTGCGCTGTATGTTTGTGCGCGAGGGCGGGGCGGATGATAATCCGCAGCGGACGTTGAAAGAGCAGAATGTGTTCGCTGTTCTGCACCAGCTAGGTTTTGCCGGCGACCTGTACGCTATGCAGAGCGAGATGTGGTTCTACAGCAATACGATGGCCAACAATATCGCCTATCGCGAGCAGATCGGCGCCGAGCCGCGCAACCGCGGCAAGAACGTGGATGATATGCTGCTGGTCGATGAGATGAAGCGCGGTATGGAGCAAAATCCTGATGGCAAGCGCTTGATTATCCTGCATACCAAGGGATCGCATTTTAACTACACCCAGCGGTATCCGCGCAGCTTCGCGCAATGGAAACCGGAGTGTATCGGCGTGGACAGCAAATGTTCGAAGGCCGAGTTGATAAACTCTTACGATAATAGCGTCACCTACGTGGATCACTTTATCGTCAGCGTGCTGGACCAACTGCGTGATAAAAAGGCTATCGTGTTCTACGCCGCCGATCACGGCGAGTCGATTAATGAACACGAACATCTGCACGGTACGCCGCGCATGATGGCGCCGCCGGAACAGTTCCGCGTGCCGATGATGGTCTGGATGTCGGATAAGTATCTGGCGAACCCGGACCATGCCGCCTCCTTTGCGCGTCTCAAGCAGCAGGCGGCGACGAAGGCTCCGCACCGTCACGTTGAGCTGTATGACACCATTATGGGTTGTCTTGGTTATACCTCGCCGGACGGCGGGATTAATGAAAACAACAATTGGTGTCGCGTACCTGCTTCGAAGAAAGCGGCGAAGGAATAGCAGTAGTGGCGAGATTCTCGCCGCTTGATTGATTTTTTGCTAATAAGGCATTGACGGGTGTGCATCCCAGCAGTAAGATGCGCCCCGCATTCGGTGATTGGCGCAGCCTGGTAGCGCACTTCGTTCGGGACGAAGGGGTCGGAGGTTCGAATCCTCTATCACCGACCAAATTCGAAAAGCCTGCTCAACGAGCAGGCTTTTTTTGCATCTGTGGCCCGAAGAGGATGAGAACCTCCGGGGGCAGAGGTTCGACTCGAGCGCTTCCCTGATCGCGGCGCAAGCGCCTTATCAGGGCTACATTCGCACAGCGCATAACCAGCCCGGTAGCCCGGCTAAGCGCAGCGCAAGCCGGGGTGAAAACCTTGTCAGAATCACAAAAATCGCATTTCCCCGCGCATCTCGCCAGCTGTTCGCTGTTTTGTGACATCTTCCATTGCTTTTTTTTATCGATGAATAGATCTTTTTTCGCGAAGCTTATGACTAAGTACAGCATTTTCCGCTGTGCGTTTTAACGTTCGCGCTATTAATCGCTCACATAATGGCCACATGGGAAGAAATTTTCACCATTTTTAAGAATTGTTTATCACCAGATGTTGCAAACTATTAAGGGCTTTATTCTGGTTTATTACCGGTAGCATAAATTTCTCTGCTGAAAATAGCGTCATCAAGTTTTTTTAATCTTTGCCCACCGATTCTCACCCCTGACGCAAAACCCGGTTAGCTGTATTGACGTTTCTCCATTCTGTTGACAGATTGTACGGCATGAGGGGCATTTCATGGAGAATCCGTACTGCAACTCAGTCGTTTTAGCGAACGGAATCCCCATCTCTCTCAACGCCTTCGGGCACCACCGACCAGACCGGGTAAAAAATAAATAAAGGTCTGGCGGCTATATGCAAACAACATCACAGTTTTGGAGCAGAATAATGAGTATTTCCTTGAAAAAGTCAGGGATGCTGAAGCTTGGTCTGAGCCTGGTCGCCATGACCGTCGCCGCAAGCGTACAAGCTAAAACCCTGGTTTATTGTTCTGAAGGTTCGCCGGAAGGCTTTAACCCACAACTATTCACCTCTGGTACCACCTATGACGCCAGCTCGGTACCTATTTACAACCGCCTGGTTGAATTCAAAACCGGTACGACCGAAGTTATTCCTGGCCTGGCTGAGAAGTGGGATGTCAGCGAGGATGGTAAAACCTATACTTTCCACCTGCGTAAAGGCGTGAAGTGGCAGGATAATAAAGATTTTAAACCGACGCGCGATCTGAATGCCGACGATGTGGTGTTCTCCTTCGACCGTCAGAAAAATGACAAAAATCCGTACCATAAAGTCTCTGGCGGCAGCTATGAGTACTTCGAAGGGATGGGCCTGCAGGACCTGATTAGCGAAGTGAAGAAAGTGGACGATAATACCGTCCAGTTCGTGCTGACTCGCCCGGAAGCGCCGTTCCTCGCTGACCTGGCGATGGACTTTGCTTCTATCCTGTCGAAAGAATATGCCGACAACATGCTGAAAGCCGGCACGCCGGAAAAAGTAGACCTCAACCCAATCGGCACCGGCCCATTCCAACTGCTGCAGTACCAAAAAGACTCGCGCATTCTGTATAAAGCCTTCCCGGGCTACTGGGGCACCAAGCCGCAGATCGATCGTCTGGTCTTCTCCATCACTCCGGACGCTTCCGTACGCTACGCCAAGCTGCAGAAAAACGAATGCCAGGTGATGCCTTATCCGAACCCGGCTGACATCGCGCGCATGAAGGAAGATAAAAACATCAACCTGCTGGAACAGCCGGGTCTGAACGTGGGTTATCTCTCCTTCAACACCGAGAAAAAACCGCTCGATAACGTCAAAGTTCGCCAGGCGCTGACCTACGCGGTGAACAAAGAAGCGATCATCAAGGCCGTTTATCAGGGCGCCGGCCAGTCGGCGAAGAACCTGATCCCGCCGACCATGTGGGGCTATAACGATGACGTTAAAGACTACACCTACGATCCTGAAAAGGCGAAGCAGCTGCTGAAAGAAGCGGGCATGGAAAAAGGCTTCACCATCGACCTGTGGGCAATGCCGGTACAGCGTCCGTATAACCCGAACGCGCGCCGTATGGCTGAAATGATCCAGGCTGACTGGGCGAAAGTCGGCGTACAGGCCAAGATCGTCACCTATGAGTGGGGCGAGTACCTGAAACGTGCGAAAGCGGGCGAACACCAGACCGTGATGATGGGCTGGACCGGCGACAACGGGGATCCGGATAACTTCTTCGCAACCCTGTTCAGCTGCGCTGCGGCGAAAGACGGCTCTAACTACTCTCGCTGGTGCTACAAGCCGTTTGAAGACCTCATTCAACCGGCGCGCGCCACCGACGACCACAACAAGCGTATTGAACTGTACAAACAGGCTCAGGTAGTGATGCATGACCAGGCTCCGGCGCTGATCATCGCCCACTCCACCGTTTACGAGCCAGTGCGTAAAGAAGTCAAAGGCTATGTGGTTGATCCGCTTGGCAAACACCACTTCGATAACGTCTCTGTCGAATAATAAGCACGATGCCTGACCCCCTCTCCCCGCGTGGGAGAGGCGGGGGGCGTATTCCCGCTATTCGGGGAATACATTTGTGAGCAATACAGACGCCTTGTCACCAGGCCTGGCGTCACTAGAGAGAATCCGGGTTATGTTGCAGTTTATTCTCCGACGTTTGGGACTCGTCATCCCGACATTTATCGGTATTACCCTTCTCACCTTTGCCTTCGTTCATATGATCCCCGGCGATCCGGTGATGATTATGGCGGGCGAACGTGGTATTTCCCCCGAACGTCACGCGCAGCTGCTGGCCGAAATGGGCCTCGATAAGCCGCTGTGGCAGCAATATGCCCATTATATTTGGGGCGTACTGCACGGTGATTTAGGGATCTCGCTGAAAAGCCGCATTCCCGTGTGGCAAGAGTTTGTGCCACGCTTCAAGGCCACCCTCGAACTGGGCGTCTGCGCGATGATTTTCGCCGTCGCCGTCGGTATTCCGGTGGGCGTGCTGGCTGCGGTAAAACGCGGCTCCATCTTTGACCATACCGCCGTGGGCCTGGCGCTGACCGGCTACTCGATGCCTATCTTCTGGTGGGGCATGATGCTGATTATGCTGGTTTCGGTACAGCTGAACCTGACGCCGGTATCCGGGCGTATCAGCGATACGGTATTCCTTGACGATACCCTGCCGCTGACCGGTTTTATGCTGATTGACACCGCCATCTGGGGTGAACAGGGCGACTTTATCGATGCCTTAATGCATATGATCCTACCCGCCATCGTGCTGGGTACGATTCCGCTGGCGGTGATCGTGCGTATGACCCGATCGTCGATGCTGGAAGTGCTGGGCGAGGATTACATCCGTACCGCTCGCGCTAAGGGGTTAACCCGCATGCGGGTGATTGTCATCCATGCGCTACGCAACGCGATGCTGCCGGTGGTTACGGTGATTGGTCTGCAGGTGGGCACGCTGCTGGCGGGCGCCATTCTGACCGAAACGATTTTTTCGTGGCCAGGTTTAGGCCGCTGGCTTATCGATGCGCTACAGCGCCGCGATTATCCAGTTGTGCAGGGCGGGGTGCTGCTGGTGGCGACGATGATTATTCTCGTCAACCTGCTGGTCGACCTGCTGTACGGCGTGGTGAACCCGCGTATCCGGCATAAGAAGTAAGGGGCCATCATGTCACAAATTACAGAAAATAAAGTTGTCGCCGCGCCGGTGCCAATGACCCCGCTGCAGGAGTTCTGGCACTATTTCAAACGCAACAAAGGGGCAGTCGTCGGGTTGGTATACGTGGCGGTGATGATTATCATCGCGGTATTCGCCAACTTTCTCGCCCCTTATAACCCGGCGGATCAGTTCCGTGATTCGCTGCTGGCGCCGCCGTTCTGGCAGGATGGCGGCAGTATGGCGCACCTGCTTGGCACCGATGACGTGGGGCGCGATATTCTCTCGCGCCTGATGTACGGCGCGCGCCTGTCGCTGCTGGTGGGCTGTCTGGTGGTAGTGCTGTCGCTGATCCTCGGCGTAGTGCTGGGGCTGGTTGCTGGCTATTTCGGCGGGGTGGTGGACTCCATCATCATGCGTGTGGTCGATATCATGCTGGCGCTGCCCAGCCTGCTGCTGGCGTTGGTGCTGGTGGCTATCTTCGGACCATCAATCGTCAATGCTTCGCTGGCGCTCACCTTCGTCGCCCTACCGCACTATGTGCGTCTGACGCGCGCGGCGGTGCTGGTGGAAGTGCACCGCGATTACGTGACCGCTTCCCGCGTGGCGGGCGCCGGCGCGATGCGCCAGATGTTCGTTAATATTCTCCCTAACTGCCTTGCGCCGCTGATCGTTCAGGCGTCGCTGGGCTTCTCTAACGCCATTCTCGACATGGCAGCGCTGGGGTTCCTCGGCATGGGTGCGCAGCCGCCGACGCCTGAGTGGGGCACCATGCTTTCCGACGTATTGCAGTTCGCGCAAAGCGCCTGGTGGGTGGTGACCTTCCCGGGCGTGGCGATCCTGCTGACGGTGCTGGCATTTAACCTGATGGGTGACGGTCTGCGTGACGCGCTCGATCCCAAACTGAAGCAGTAAGAGGTTCGAGATGGCGTTATTAAATGTAGATAAATTATCGGTGCATTTCGGCGAGCAAAATGCGCCGTTCCGCGCCGTGGACCGCATCAGCTATAGCGTGAAGCAGGGCGAAGTAGTCGGTATCGTGGGCGAGTCGGGTTCCGGTAAGTCTGTGAGTTCGCTGGCGATTATGGGCCTGATTGACTACCCCGGTCGGGTGATGGCGGACAAACTGGAATTTAACGGCCGCGATCTGCAGCGAATTTCGGAAAAAGAGCGGCGTCAGCTGGTGGGGGCGGAAGTGGCAATGATCTTCCAGGATCCGATGACCAGCCTCAACCCGTGCTTTACCGTCGGCTATCAGATAATGGAAGCGATTAAGGTCCATCAGGGCGGCAATAAGCAAACCCGCCGCCAACGGGCGATCGACCTGCTGAACCTGGTGGGTATTCCTGACCCGGCGTCGCGGTTGGACGTTTACCCGCATCAGCTTTCCGGTGGGATGAGCCAGCGCGTGATGATCGCGATGGCTATCGCCTGCCGGCCAAAACTGCTGATTGCCGATGAACCGACCACCGCGCTGGATGTGACCATTCAGGCGCAGATTATCGAACTGCTGCTGGAGTTGCAGCAGCAAGAAAATATGGCGCTGGTGTTGATTACCCATGACCTGGCACTGGTGGCGGAAGCCGCGCATAAAATTATCGTCATGTACGCGGGTCAGGTGGTGGAGACCGGGGATGCGAAAGATATCTTCCGCGCGCCGCGCCATCCTTACACCCAGGCGCTGCTGCGCGCGCTGCCAGAGTTTGCCCAGGATAAGGCGCGTCTCGCATCGCTACCGGGGGTTGTTCCGGGGAAATATGACCGCCCAAATGGCTGCCTGCTGAACCCGCGCTGCCCCTATGCCACGGATAAATGCCGGAGCGAAGAGCCCGCGCTCGCGGATCTCGACGGCGGCCGTCAGTCAAAATGCCACTACCCACTCGATGATGCCGGGAGGCCTGGATTATGAGTACGCAAAAGGCCGCCACGCAACAACCGCTGTTGCAGGCCATAGATCTGAAAAAACACTATCCGGTGAAGAAAGGGTTGTTTGCTCCGGAACGGTTGGTAAAAGCGCTGGACGGCGTCTCCTTTACCCTTGAACGCGGTAAAACGCTGGCGGTGGTGGGGGAGTCGGGATGCGGCAAATCGACGCTGGGTCGTTTGCTGACGATGATTGAAATTCCCACCGGCGGCGAGCTGTATTATCAGGGGCAGGATCTGCTCAAGCACGACCCGCAGGCGCAAAAGCTGCGGCGGCAAAAAATCCAGATTGTGTTTCAGAATCCATATGGTTCGCTGAACCCGCGTAAAAAAGTGGGGCAGATTCTGGAAGAGCCGCTGTTGATCAACAGTAGCCTGAGCAAAGAGCAGCGGCGTGAAAAAGCGCTGGCGATGATGGCGAAGGTGGGCCTGAAAACGGAACATTACGATCGCTACCCGCATATGTTCTCCGGCGGCCAGCGCCAGCGTATCGCTATTGCCCGCGGACTGATGCTGGATCCGGATGTGGTGATAGCCGATGAGCCGGTTTCCGCGCTGGATGTTTCGGTACGTGCGCAGGTGCTGAACCTGATGATGGACCTGCAGCAGGATTTAGGTTTGTCCTACGTGTTTATCTCCCACGATCTCTCGGTCGTCGAGCACATCGCTGATGAAGTCATGGTGATGTATCTTGGCCGCTGCGTGGAGAAGGGGACCAAGGACCAGATCTTTAATAACCCGTGTCATCCGTATACTCAGGCCCTGTTGTCAGCGACGCCGCGTCTGAATCCGGACGATCGACGCGAGCGCATCAAGCTCACCGGCGAACTGCCGAGCCCGCTGAATCCGCCGCCGGGCTGCGCCTTCAATGCGCGCTGCCGCCGACGCTTTGGCCCATGCACTCAGCTTCAGCCGCAGCTTAAGGATTACGGTGGCCAACTGGTGGCCTGCTTTGCCGTTGATCAGGATGAGAATCCCGAGAAAGCGCGGGCGTGATGGGAAGCGGGTTGTCGCGTGATGATTTCTGCGGGGGAGGGCTGGAATGCGCCTCGCAGATTGCCAAAGGGCGTGGTGAAGGCGATGACAAGGAGCAGTAGAATCGACGCCAAGCCGGGTTCGCCCGGTGAGGCGCAATGTTGCGGGGGCTTGAACCCCGGCGGCATAGATAAGTTGCTGGAAAGAGAAAACCCTCGCACGTTGCTGGTGTTAACCAGGCAACTGAACGAGGGCTATCACTAACTCCAGACAAGTTAAAGATAGCCGCGAACGGTTGCCATTGCAATACAGGCGGCTCTATGACGCTCACACAGTTAGGTCTGATCTTATGGGACGATCTGGCGGCGCCGATAATTGCTGGCATTGTGGTCAGCATTATCGTCAGCTGGATGCACAACCAGAAGTGACGGACCGGCGGGCGTGAGTCTGCTGCGTTGGCAATTTGCGCCCGAACAGGCCGCAGGAATTCTCCTGCGGCCTTTTTCGTCTTTACTGCGGATACGGCACCCAACTGCCGCCGTTTAGCTGCACGTAGGGTTTGCCCTGATACTGAATGACAATGGCGTTGGAGTTTTCTGATACCGCCGCGGTCTGCGGCAGATTTGCGGTGTATTGCTGCCAGTTGACGTTATCTTCGGTAAACATCTTACCGTCCAGGGCGCGCACCACCAGTTCAGAAACCGCGAGGTAGCTGGAAGGCTGAGTGATTTCCACCGCGGCGCCCTGATGCGGAGCCTTCATGCCGAAGAATTTCACCGCCGCAGGTACGTTGGTAATCGACGGGCTTGGGATATCGCGCAGCCCGGAAACCTGCATCTTATCCCCCTTCAGCGCGGCGCCGTGTTCCGGCACCACCACCACCATCACTTTACGCCCCGATTTTTCCAGTTCGGTGAAGAAGGCGTCCAGCTCATCAAAGAACTTCTGCGCGCGGGCTTTATAGTCGGCCGTTTTGCTTTGGCCGGGATAATGGTTGCCATCGTGCAGCGGCAGCGTGTTGTAGAAGGTCGCGGTACGGGGCGTGTTAAGCTTCTCGGTAGACTGTAGCCAGCGATCGAGCGTCGCCTGGTCGTCGTAAACCGGCGATCCGTCGAAGCCTTGCAGGATTACCGGCAAACCGCTCTGATCCATCAGCGGACTCTGCATGCCGCCGAGCGAGCGAACCTCTTTGAGGAAGTCGCCGAATACGCCGTTATGCCCCAGCATCAGCTGTTGGGTAAAGCCGAGTTTGGCCAGATTTTCGAACAGGTAGCACTCGTTGCCAGACGGCTGATACAGGTTGTTATGCGATAGCTGGCCGCAGCTGGCGCGCAGCAGGCGAACGGCTGCCGGGCCGCTGTAGGAAGTGGCGGAGTTAAAGTTTTTGAAGAGGATATCGAAATGTTTCCACAGCGGATGATCCATCAACCCGGCAGCCTCAATGTCTGACCATGACAGGGAACAGATATTAATAACCAGCAGATCGAACGGCTGCGCATCCCCAGGCAGCTGATCCGGGAACGGTGTTTTTCTTTTCTGTTCAGAAGCATAGAAAGTTTTCAGCCAATTGCTAAGGTTAGCTGAGGTTGGCGGTTCGGTCTGCGGCGGGATATCGCCGCTGGCGGCGGCGCTGGTTGATGCCGCGGCTGTTGTCGTTCCACCGGTCGTTGCCGCCGGCGTGGCCGCTGCGGTGGTCGGCTGCCCGGCGGGCCATAAAGTAAAGGAGGGCAGCAGCGGGCTGATAACCAGCCAGACCATGATCGCCGAAACGAAGACGGTAACGCGCAGCCATTGACTGATGAATAGCCACAGCACCAGCAGCACAAAGAAGGCGCCGACCATATTCCAGTTAATAAAACGGGTGATCAGGTCCCAGATGTAATCGGCGCTGAAACCGGCGATTTGCGAGCCCTGGCTCATGATGCTTTCCGGACCCGGTAACCAGGTGTCATGCCAGAACAGGGCAAAGCCGAGCGGAATCGCTATCCAGTGGCGTATCCGGTGCAGTTTTTCACGGGGGATCGGCACCAGCAAAAAGGCGAGGAACACCAGGTTGAGCATTGGATGGAAGTTCAGGTATCCCGCCCACAGCAGGGCAAACTTCACGAGAAAATAGAAGTTCCAGCCGGACAGGCCGCGCCAGTACTGCCATAGCGGAAGCGGCGTAGCGGTAGTTTTTGCTTTGGTCATTTTTTCGGTTTGCCCTGCCTGGTCGCGCTCTCCCGGCGCAGTACGCCGGCCGGTTTCACGAAACGGGGTTTAAAGAACATCAAACGTAAAGTGGTGCGAATACGGCGCTGATAATGACGCGTCAGGTATCCCAGCGGGAAAAATAGCAGGGCGCACAATACGATCAGCTGAATGATATCGGCGATAGACATCATGACCGCGGTTCTCCGTCGGTGGAGAGTCGCCAGGGTTCAGGGATTCGCCGCCACTGGCGCCCATCGTGTTTAACGTTAAGGGCTTCGTTTTTGCCCACCGTAATCGGCAGCGGCGTGTTCCAGTTGTCAGGAGATATGCCGCGCATCAACAGGATTTCCGCGGAAATTTGCTTATCTTCGAACCAAATCATACGGTTAGAGAAAATGTCTCCGGTCGGTAAAGGGAAGATATGGTTTAACGCCGTGTCCAGGTCATTTACCCGGCAAAACGATAAAAACAGCACTAATCGATTATTACCGATCGTCGCGATATCGCCCATGCGGTTGGGTTTACAAAGGGTTAACGCCTGTTCGACACGTAGCCCCGGCGCGGGGCGCAGCGCCACCATTACCCCTTTGCTATCCGGCGGCAGCAGCGTGTTGGCCATGATATTGCTGACCGCTTCACAGAAGGCGTCCCACTTTTGATAACCGCGAAGTTTAAGCGGCCGGCTCCAGGTCAACAGCGTGTTGAAGTCTTCCGGAACGTGGCGAGTAAATTTCTGCTTTTGCACGCTTTCAATAAGCGTGAGGCATCGAGAAAGCCCGGCGCTGCAGGGGATTACCATGTTGGCGCCGCTGCTTAACAGCAAGCGTTCATCGGTGGCGCGCAGGCTCGGCGTTTGTTCACGTACCACGATTTTTAAGGCGCTGCCGCGCTGGCGACGCAGGGTATGGATATAGCGTCCGAGCTGCTCTATTTGCTCATTTTGGGTAATGGAAAATAGCAAGGTGGCCGCCTGCGCGGTACGACCGGCTTCAAAGACGGCGTCATTGGTTTCGAACAGCGTCCAGTATTCGGAAAGCGCAGGCGCCCCTTCCAGCACGCGCAAATTACTGAGGACGATTTTTTCGTCGCTACGCGGTTGCACTGCCGCTTCTTCGCTCTGCGCCAGCCGCCAGCCCTCATCATCGTGTAAAATAACCAGCTGCTGCTGCGCGCTAATACCTTTCTCACTGCCCCACCACGCGATATCAAATAGATGGCTATCGCCCTGATAACGAATGCTCGCCAGCCCGGAAAGGGCGCGGTACTGGCGTAATAACGGAGAAAGTTGTTTGTCGGTATCATTAGCCGAATTAAGTACCATAAGAGAGCAGTTATGGTATTTGGCCCATCGATTAGATTTTTCTACCCAATGGAGTAATTCTTCTGTTTTTATATTTTGCCAGGAATTTTCTGTACATAGCAGAATAAATAAATAGTTGCCAGGTTCCATAGAACAAAGTATGTCGCGGTGCAACTCCTGCAGGCCTTCCGGGCGATCTGGCATCGTGAATAATGCGATTTTATCAGGACCGCGATATTTTCTTAATGATATGACTTCATTAGGTTTTTTACCCATTATTATGGCGGCGACCTTGCTTTCCGGAGCCTGGCTTTCCAGCGTTTGATTCAGCAGGCTGACGGCGTCGGCATAGCGGTCGACATTAAGCCACCATACCCCGCCAACGGGCATATGGCATACTTCGTCCCATAATGATGAAATACCCAATGTATATACAATATCCACGATGTTCCTCGCGTGCCCTATTTACAATGATTAGTTTACTAGCGAAAGCGTGAGAGTAAACCTAACATTGAAATTAAAGGACATCAGTTTTAGCATGTACACGTAATTTTAGGGATGAGCGGTTTCCACTTCCTGGTTTTATAATGTGTTTTTCGAATGGACAGAGAAATGCCGGAAAAAGACCCTACGGTACCTGGCGATGCAACGCTGGGATATACCTTCCAAAATGATTTCCTGGCATTAAGCCGGGCATTTTCCCTGCCGGATATTGATTACCACGACATTTCCCGACGCGAACAGCTCGCTGCGGCGTTGCAACGCTGGCCGCTGTTGGCCGAATTAGCTGAGAAAAAGTAAGGAAGCCGTCGATGGCGATTCTGGGATTACAAGGCATACGCGGCGGCGTAGGCACCACATCTATTACCGCCGCACTGGCCTGGGCGCTACAGCTGCTCGGTGAAACCGTGCTGGTGGTCGATGCCAGCCCGGACAATATGCTGCGCTTTTTCTTCAACGTTGATTTCGACCATCGCAACGGCTGGGCGCGCTCGTTGATTGACGGAGGTGACTGGCGCGACGCCGGGCTGCGCTACACCGCGCATATCGATCTTCTGCCGTTTGGCCGCCTGACGCCTGGCGAACGTGAGCACGTTGATAAGTTCAGTCCGACGCTGGAACCTATCGCGGAGCAAATCAAATTGCTCGACCAGCAGGGGAGCCACCGCTGGCTGCTGATTGATATACCCGAAGGCTACTCTCCGCTTACCCGCGAATTGCTGAACGTTTGCCATCGCGCTCTACAGGTTGTGCATCCCGACGGCAACAGCCATATTCGCCTGCATCAGCAGGCGCTGCCTGCTAATGCGGATATTTTGATTAACGACCTGCGCGTCGGCAGCCAGCTACAGGAAGATCTCTATCAACTGTGGCTGGAAAGCCAGCGCCGTATTCTGCCGGTCACGATTCACCGCGATGAAGCGATGGCGGAATGTCTGGCGGCTAAACAGCCGCTTGGCGAATATCGCCAGGATTCGCTGGCGGCGGAAGAGGTGCTGACGCTGGCCAACTGGTGTCTGCTGCACTATGCCAGAGAGGGAGCGGCATGATCCGCCTGAGTACGTTGCTGCTGGCGCCGCCGGTGGGCGAGCGCTTGAGCGCACGTTATGATGACTATCGTCAGCATGGCGCGTCGGTGCTTTCAGCTTTTCTCGGTTGCCTGTGGGTGTCGTTGGCGTGGGCGTTAATGCCGCTTGAGACGCCGCGCTGGCAAGCTATTCGCGAACACCACGGCGACTATTTTCCGCATATTAATCCGCATCGCCCACGCCCGTTAGATCCGATACGCTATTTGCTGCAGTCGCTCTGGCTACTGGCGACCCGGGTGCCGGAACCGGATAAAAAAATTAACTGGCGCTCGCTGGCGGCGCTGGAAGGGGTTCACGGGCGCTACGCGCAGTGGATGGAAAAATTACCGGAAAAGGTCAACACCCGTACCGGCCATCTCGATAAGCAGAAAGAGCTTGAGCACCTGCATCCACAGCTGCGGCGGCTGGTGCTGGGTACCATCACCTTCTTCTCGCTGATTCTGGCGCTGTTGTGTATCACCCAGCCGTTTAACCCGCTGTCGCAATTTATTTTCCTGCTGCTGTTGTGGGGCGTCGCGCTGCTGGTGCGGCGTATTCCGGGGCGTTTCTCCGCCCTGATGTTGATCGTGTTGTCGCTGACCGTTTCCTGTCGCTACATCTGGTGGCGCTATACCTCCACGCTGAACTGGAACGATCCGGTCAGCCTGGTGTGCGGGTTGATTTTGCTGTTTGCCGAAACCTACGCCTGGATTGTGCTGGTGTTGGGCTATTTCCAGGTGGTGTGGCCGCTCAATCGCCAGCCGGTGCCGCTGCCGGAAGATATGAACGAATGGCCGACGGTGGATATCTTCGTCCCGACCTACAACGAAGATCTTAGCGTGGTGAAAAATACTATCTACGCGTCGCAGGGTATCGACTGGCCAAAGGATAAGCTCAATATCTGGATCCTTGATGACGGCGGGCGCGAAGAGTTTCGCCAGTTCGCGAAAGATGTCGGCGTCCATTACATCGCGCGTACCAGCCACGAACATGCCAAGGCCGGTAATATCAACAATGCGTTGAAGTATGCGAAGGGCGAGTTCGTCTCTATTTTCGACTGCGACCACGTGCCGACCCGCTCCTTCCTGCAGATGACCATGGGCTGGTTCCTGAAGGATAAAAAGCTGGCGATGATGCAGACGCCGCACCACTTTTTCTCGCCGGATCCGTTCGAACGCAACCTGGGCCGTTTTCGTAAAACGCCAAATGAAGGGACGCTGTTTTACGGCCTGGTGCAGGACGGCAACGATATGTGGGATGCGACCTTTTTCTGCGGATCCTGCGCGGTCATTCGCCGCGGCCCGCTGGATGAAATCGGCGGTATCGCCGTCGAGACGGTCACCGAGGATGCCCACACCTCACTGCGCCTGCATCGTCGTGGCCATACCTCCGCCTATATGCGCATCCCGCAGGCGGCGGGGCTGGCGACGGAAAGCTTGTCGGCGCATATCGGCCAGCGTATTCGCTGGGCGCGCGGAATGGTGCAGATTTTCCGTCTTGATAACCCGCTGTTTGGTAAAGGTTTGAAGCTGGCGCAGCGTATCTGCTACGTCAACGCGATGCTGCACTTTTTGTCCGGTATCCCGCGGCTTATCTTCCTCACCGCGCCGCTGGCATTCCTGCTGTTACACGCCTATATCATCTATGCGCCAGCGCTTATGATCGCGCTGTTCGTGCTGCCGCATATGATCCATGCCAGTCTGACGAACTCGAAGATCCAGGGCAAGTACCGCCACTCCTTCTGGAGTGAAATCTACGAAACGGTGCTGGCATGGTATATCGCGCCGCCGACCTTCGTCGCGCTGATTAACCCGCACAAAGGCAAGTTCAACGTCACCGCCAAAGGCGGACTAGTGAAAGATGAGTATGTCGATTGGGTTATCTCACGCCCCTATATTTATCTGGTGTTGCTTAATCTGGTGGGCGTGGCGGTCGGCATCTGGCGCTTTATGTACGGACCCGAGAACGAAATTTTAACCGTCTGGGTCAGCATCATCTGGGTGTTTTATAACTTAATCATCCTCGGCGGCGCCGTGGCGGTGTCGGTGGAGAGCAAGCAGGTGCGGCGTTCGCACCGCGTAGAGATGTCGATGCCGGCGGCGATTGCCCGCCCGGATGGCCACCTGTTCTCCTGTACCGTTCATGACTACTCTGACGGCGGCCTGGGGATAAAAATTCACGGCGACGCGCGGGTACTGGAAGGGCAACATGTGAATTTGCTGCTCAAACGCGGACAGCAAGAATACGTCTTCCCGGTTCGCGTCGCGCGGGTCAACGGCGGTGAAGTCGGCCTGCAATTGCTGCCGCTGACTAACCAGCAACATATTGATTTTGTGCAGTGTACGTTTGCCCGCGCTGATACGTGGGCGCTTTGGCAGGACAGCTTCCCGGAAGATAAGCCGATGGAAAGCCTGCTGGATATCCTCAAGCTGGGGTTCCGTGGATATCGTCACCTGGCGGAGTTCTCGCCGCCGTCGGTGAAGGTTATTTTCCGCTCGCTCACCTCGCTGGTGGCCTGGATTGTATCGTTTTTGCCGCGCCGTCCCGAACGCGCCGCGGCGGTGCTTTCGGCAGAACCAGCAATGGCTCAACAATGATGATAATGCGATGAAAAGAAAACTTTCCTTGATTTGTGCAGTGGCGGTGGGAATGAGCAGCTGGTACCCCTTCGCAACATTTTCGGCTCCGGCGGCGACGCCGAATGCCGCGGTGGTCGACGCTCCCGCCACAACGGGTGCGGCCCAGCCAGCGCCGGTGATTATCGATGGCCAGCCGACGGCGGCGGTTATCGATCCTGCCGCGCCGGTGGTGGTGGCGGACAACATTCCCTCTCGCGACGTGAAGCTGACTTTTGCGCAAATCGCGCCGCCGCCGGGGAGTATGGTGCTACGCGGTTCGCACCCAGAGGGCGCCGTGGAATTCGGCATGCGCAGTGATGAAGTGGTCGCCAAAGCGCTGCTCAATCTTGACTACACGCCGTCGCCATCGCTGCTGCCGGTGCAGTCGCAGCTGAAGGTTTATCTCAACGACGAGCTGATGGGCGTACTGCCGGTCACCAAAGAGCAACTGGGTAAAAAAGTGAGCGCCCAGATCCCCGTCGATCCACTGTATATCACCGATTTTAACCGCGTGCGGTTGGAGTTTGTCGGCCACTATCGCGACGTTTGCGAAAACCCGGCCAGCAGTACGCTGTGGCTCGATATCGGCCGTGAGAGCTCGCTGGATTTAACCTATCAGTCGCTGCAGGTACGTAACGACCTGTCCCACTTCCCGGTACCGTTCTACGACTCGCGCGACAACCGTCCGCTGACGTTGCCGATGGTTTTTGCTGCTGCGCCTGACGTCAAACAGCAGCAGGCGGCGGCGATTGTCGCCTCCTGGTTTGGCAGCAAGGCCGGCTGGCGCGGTCAGCAGTTCCCGGTCCACTTCAATGAGATACCGGAACGCAACGCTATCATCTTCGCCACCAACGATAAGCGTCCGGACTTCCTGCGCGACCATCCGCCGGTGAAAGCGCCGACCATCGAAATGGTCAACCACCCGAGCAACCCGTACGTCAAGCTGCTGGTGATCTTCGGTCGCAACGATCAAGACCTGCTGGTGGCGGCGAAGGGTATTGCCCAGGGCAATATTCTGTTCCGCGGCGATAGCGTGGTAGTGGATGGCGTGAAAGAGTTGAAGGCGCGCCAGCCGTATGACGCGCCGAACTGGGTCCGTACCGACAGACCGGTGACTTTCGGCGAGCTGAAAACCTATGAGCAGCAGCTGCAATCAAGCGGCCTGGTGCCAGATTCGATTAACCTGGCGCTGAATCTACCGCCGGATCTATACCTGCTTCGCGCCAACGGCATCGATATGGATCTGAAATATCGCTATACCATGCCGCCTATCAAAGACAGCTCGCGGATGGATATCAGCCTTAACGATCAGTTCCTGCAGTCGTTTAGCCTCAATAGCTCGCAGGATGTGAATAAGCTAATTTTACGCCTGCCGGTGCTGCAGGGGCTGTTGGATGGCCAGAACCAGGTGACCATACCCGCGCTGCGTCTTGGCGCGATGAACCAGCTGCGCTTCGATTTTCAGTACATGAACCCGATGCCCGGCGGCAACATCGATAACTGTATTACCTTCCAGCCGGTGCAGAACCACGTGGTGATCGGCGATGACTCCACCATCGACTTTTCGAAGTATTACCACTTCCTGGCGATGCCGGATCTGCGCGTCTTCGCTAATGCCGGTTTCCCGTATACCCGCATGGCCGATCTTTCTCAGACGCTAATCGTGGTGCCGAAAACGCCTGATGCGGGTCAGGTTGAGACGCTGCTGCAGGCGGTAGGCGGCATCGGCGCGCAGACCGGGCTGGCGGCTATCAACGTGCAGATGACCGACGACGGCAACCAGATTAAGGGCAAAGATGCCGATCTGATGCTGATTGGCGCTATTCCGCCGTCGCTGAAAGACGATACCAAAATCAATCTACTGGTCGAGGCGACCAAAAGCTGGGTGAAAACGCCGATGCGTCATTATGACCTGGCAAGCATCTATCCGGATGATGACGCGCGCACGCCGCATACGCGAACCGACATCACCTCTTCCGGGCCGATGGCGGCCATTATTGGCTTCCAGTCGCCGTACAACGATCAGCGCAGCGTGATCGCCCTGATGGCCGATAGCCCACGCGGTAACGAGCTGCTCACAAACGCCTTAAATGACAGCGGTAAACGGGCGGCGATGTTCGGTTCGGTGGCGGTGATTCGTGAATCCGGCGTCAATAGCCTGCGGGTTGGCGATATCTATTATGTCGGCCACCTGCCGTGGTTCGAGCGCATCTGGTTTGCGCTCTCCAGCCATCCGATACTATTGGCTATTCTGGCGGCCGTCAGCATTGTGCTGCTGGCGTGGGTGCTGTGGCGCATGCTGCGTATTCTCAGCCGTCGCCGTCTTGATCCTGATGATGAGTAATTGCTGATGAACGCATTTCGTGGGGTACTTCTCTCGGTTTTAATGCTGGCGGCGGGGCAGGTGAGCGCCGCCTGCCAGTGGCCCGCCTGGGAGCAGTTTAAAAAAGCGTATGTCAGCGCCGAAGGACGAGTCATCGACCCCAGCGATGCGCGCAAAATCACTACCTCCGAAGGGCAAAGCTACGCGTTGTTCTTCGCCCTGGCGGCCAACGATCGTCAGGGCTTCGATAAGCTATTTCAGTGGACGCAGAACAACCTGGCGCAAGGCGATCTGCGCGCCCATCTGCCGGGATGGCTATGGGGGAAAAAGAGCGAGGATGAATGGACGGTGCTGGACACCAATTCGGCATCGGATTCTGATTTGTGGATTGCCTGGGCGCTGCTGGAAGCCGGACGCCTGTGGAAGGTTGATAACTATACTGAGGTAGGAAAAGCGCTGCTGGCGCGGATTGCCGATGAAGAAGTCGCTGATGTTCCGGGACTGGGGCCGTCGGTACTGCCGGGGAAAGTCGGTTTCGCGGACGACAAGGGCTGGCGCTTTAATCCAAGCTATCTGCCGCCGCAGCTCGCCACCTACTTTACCCGCTTTGGCGCGCCGTGGCCGAAGATCCGCGACAGCAATCTGCGGCTGCTGCTGGAAACGGCGCCGAAAGGCTTCTCGCCGGACTGGGTGCGCTATGAGAAAGGCAGCGGCTGGCAGCTGAAAACCGATAAGCCGATTATTGGTAGCTATGACGCTATTCGCGTCTATCTGTGGGTCGGGATGCTCAATAACGCCGATAAACAAAAAGCGCCGCTGTTGGCGCGTTTCAAACCGATGGCGACTCAGACGATCAAACAGGGATTGCCGCCGGAAAAAACCAATATCGCCAGCGGGAAAACCACCGGTGAGGGTCCGGTTGGTTTCTCCGCTTCCATGTTGCCGTTTTTACAAGATGAGGACGCCCGCGCGCTACAGCGCCAACGGGTCGCCGATCATTATCCCGACGCGGATGCCTACTATAGCGCGGTGCTGACGCTGTTCGGCCAGGGGTGGGATCAACATCGTTTTCGTTTCGCCGCAGGTGGCGAATTACAACCTGACTGGAACCAGGAATGCGCAAGTTCTCACTAAGCTTCATCACGCTGTCTGTCGGTCTCGCACTACTGCCGCTGGCGCAGGCGGCGAATACCCCTGCGCAGCAGCATCTGCTGGAACAAGTGCGTCTCGGCGAGGCAAGCAGCCGTGAAGACCTGGTACGTCAGTCGCTTTATCGACTGGAATTGATCGACCCGAATAACCCGGATTATCTCGCCGCGCGGGCTCGCTACCTCCTGCGTCAGGGCGACACCGCCGGCGCGCAAAAGCAGCTCGATCTGCTGGCGAAACTGGCCCCTGACTCAGCGGCATTGAAAGCGACGCGCAGCGAGATCGATCTCAGCGGAGGCAAAGGACAGCAAGAGCTGCAGCAGGCGCGCCTGCTCGGCGTGGCCGGAAAGGTCGATGAAGCCATCGCCGCCTATGAAAAGCTCTTCGGCGGCGTCCCGACGGATACCGAAGCGGCTATCGAATACTGGACGCTGGTGGCGCGATTGCCCGCTCGCCATAGTGAAGGCGTTAGCCAGCTAAAAAAACTCAATGCCAGTACCCCGGATAACGTCACTCTGCTGACCTCGCTGGCGAAACAGATGTTTTCAGATAACAAGCAGCAGGAAGGCTTCGCCTATCTGGAACAGATGGCGCGTTCGGCTTCAGGTCGCGGTATCGCGGCAGATATGTGGCTCGGCGAAATTAAAACTATGCCGGTCAGCAGCGGCAGCGTTCAGGCATTACAGCGATTCCTGCTCTTGTTCCCCGCCGGATCCGCCGCCGCTAATGCCCGGCTGCTGCTGGCGCAGCAACAAACTCAACTGAAAGATCCGACCTTCCGCGCTAAAAGCGAAGGACTGGCGGCGGTGAAATCCGGCAATGCGGCGCAGGCGGTGGCCGATCTGCAGCAGGCGGTACGCGCCGATGCCCGCGATAGCGATGCCGTCGGCGCGCTGGGCGCCGCTTACTCACAGCGCGGCGACCGGGTGCGGGCGGTGGCGCAGCTCAATAAAGCGATCGCGATGGATCCGAAAAGCCCGAATCGCGATAAGTGGGACAGTCTGCTGAAGACCAACCGCTATTGGCTGTTGATTAAACAGGGTGATAACGCGCTGAAAGCAGGCCAACTGGCGCAGGCGCAAAATGCTTACGCCCAGGCGCAGCGGGTGGATAACACTGACAGCTACGCGGTACTGGGGTTAGGCGATGTCGCCGCGGCGCGCAAAGATGACGCCGCTGCCGAGCGCTACTATCGACAGGCGCTGCGGATGGATCGCGGCAATAACCTCGCGGTACGCGGTCTGGCGAATGTTTATCGCCGTGAGTCGCCTGAAAAAGCCAGCGCCTATATTGCCAGTCTCCCTGCCAGCCAACGGCGCAGTATTGATGATATCGAACGCAGTCTCACCAACGATCGGCTGGAAAAACAGGCTGAAGCGCTGGAAAGCCAGGGCAGCTGGGCGCAGGCCGCGGAGGTGCAGCGGCGGCGTCTGGCGTTGGATCCAGAAAGCGTGTGGATAACCTATCGGCTAGCGAAAGATCTGGTCAGCGCCGGCCAGCGGCCGGAAGCGGACGCGCTGATGCGTAACATGGCCAACCGCAAGCCGGGCGATGCCGAACGGATTTACGCCTACGGGCTCTATCTGTCCGGTAATAATCAGGATGATGCGGCGCTGGCGCAAATTAACGCGCTGCCGCGCGGACAGTGGACCGATAATATCCGTGAGCTGGAAGAGCGTCTGCAAAGCGACAAAGTGATGCGCGAGGCCAACCAACTTCGCGATAGCGGGCAGGAAGCGCAGGCTATTGCCTTGATTAAACGGCAGCCGGAATCGGTACGCTACGATCTGGCATTGGCGGATTGGGCGCAGCAGCGCGGCGATAGCGCAGAGGCGATAGCCCAGTACCATCGGGTGCTGAGCCAGCAGGCTGATAATGGCGATGCGCGCCTTGGCCTGGCGGAAGTCTATCTTGCCGAGGGCGATAAAAATGCCGCCCGCGCGCAGGTCGCGCAGTTGAAGGATGCGGATACGGAATCGATCAACATGCAGCGCCGGGTAGCGTTGGCCCGCGCCGGATTTGACGATACCGCGGGCGCGCAACAAATATTCGACCGCATCGTGCCGCAGGCGAAAAGCCAGCCGCCGTCGATGGAAAGCGCGCTGGTGCTGCGTGATGCCGCGCGCTTCCAGACGCAAAGCGATCAACCACAGCAGGCCCTGGAAAGCTATAAAGACGCGATGGTAGCCTCTGGCGTGACCCGCGTTCGCCCGCAGGATAATGACACCTTTACCCGCCTGACCCGCAACGATAGCCAGGATGACTGGCTGAAGCGCGGGATCCGCAGCGACGCCGCCGATCTTTATCGCCAGCAGGATCTTAACGTTACCCTTGAGCACGACTACTGGGGATCGAGCGGCACCGGCGGTTATTCAGACCTCAAAGCGCACACCACCATGCTGCAGGTGGACGCGCCGCTGTATGACGGACGGATGTTCTTCCGTACCGATGTGGTGAATATGAACGCCGGGACGTTTTCCACCAATAGCGACGGCGGCTACTCGCCGAGCTGGGGGACCTGCGGCGAAATTAGCTGCTATGGCGGCAGCAAAAATCAGAGCGACGGCGGCGCCAGCGTGGCGGTCGGCTGGAAGAACGACACCTGGAGCGGCGATATCGGCACTACGCCGATGGGCTTTAACGTGGTCGATGTCGTGGGGGGACTGAGTTATAGCGGCGATGCCGGGCCGGTCGGCTATACCGTCAACGTCCACCGGCGGCCCATTTCCAGCTCGCTGCTCTCCTTCGGCGGGCAAAAAGATAACCCTAACGACGGCCACACCGGTACCACCTGGGGCGGGGTACGCGCCGCCGGCGGCGGTATCAGCCTGAGCTACGATAAAGGCGAGGCGAACGGCATCTGGTCATCGTTGGGTGCGGACCAACTCACCGGCAAAAACGTCGAGGACAACTGGCGCGTGCGCTGGATGACCGGTTACTACTATAAAGCGATCAATGAAAATAATCGCCGGGTGACCGTCGGCCTGACCAATATGATCTGGCACTACGACAAAGACCTCAGCGGCTACACGCTGGGTCAGGGCGGTTACTACAGCCCGCAGGAGTATCTCTCTTTCTCGGTGCCGGTCATCTGGCGTCAGCGTACCGAAAACTGGTCATGGGAACTCGGCGGTTCGGTGTCATGGTCCCATTCGCGCACGCAAACTCAGGCGCGCTATCCGTTGCTGAATTTGATTCCGTCGCAGTATCGCTACGAGGCCAGCCAGCTAAAAGAAGAGGGCGGCAGCAGCCAGGGCTTCGGTTATACCGCACGGGCGCTGGTGGAACGGCGAGTTACCGGCAACTGGTTTGTCGGCGCGGCGGTGGATATTCAGCAGGCCAAAGATTACACGCCGAGCCACGCGCTGCTGTACGTGCGCTATTCCGCTTCCGGTTGGCAGGGCGACATGGATATGCCGCCGCAGCCGTTGGTACCTTATGCGGATTGGTAGCAGATTAGCCTGATTTCTACGTCTAATCGCCAATCCACCCCGCTGTTCGCGTATACTCGCCGTACCTCGCCCGCCGCTTTCGGGAAGAACCCGTCTTGCGGGCGAGAGCGAACAATTTGCGTATATAATCAGCCTGAAAACGACCGGTAGTGATGGATCTCGCCGGATAGTCGTTCAGTTTCAGTGGAGAACACAGTTGCGCGTCAGCCGCTCACTTACAATTAAACAGATGGCGATGGTCGCGAGCGTGTCCATGGCGTTTGTCCTGGTCTTTTGTTCCATTTTACTGTTTCACTTTGTGCAACAGAGTCGCTATACCACGGCCACGCAATTAGAAAGTATCGCCCGTTCCGTTCGCGAACCGCTGTCGGCGGCAATTTTGAAAGCCGACATTCCCGAAGCGGAAGCCATTCTGGGCCGCATTCAGCCTGCTGGCATCGTCAGCCGGGCGGATGTGGTGCTACCGAATCAATTCCAGGCGCTGCGGATGCGCTTTATTCCCGAACGCCCGGTGCCGGTGATGATCACTCGCCTGTTTGAACTGCCGGTGCAGATATCTCTGCCAATCTACTCGCTGGAACGCCCGGCTAACCCGCAGCCGCTGGCTTATCTGGTGCTGCAGGCGGATTCCTATCGCATGTACAAATTCGTCATGAGCGCGCTTGCTACGTTAGTGACTACTTACTTACTTTTGGTGCTGGTTTTAACGGTAGCGCTCACCTGGTGCATCAACCGACTGATTGTTCGGCCGCTGCGCGCCATCGCTCGCGAGCTCAACGATATTCCGCCTCAGGATCGTCTCGGGCATCAACTGAGCCTACCGCGACTGCACCAGGACGATGAAATCGGCATGCTGGTGCGCTGCTACAACCGCAATCAGCAGTCCTTGTTGCGCCAGCATGATGAGCTATCGCTGCAATCGACCCGTTTTCCGGTGTCTGAGCTCCCCAACAAAGCTTTTCTGATGGCGATGCTGGAGCAGACCGCGACCCGTCCGCAGCCTTCGGCGCTGCTGGTGGTGGCGTGTGAAACCCTGCAAGATGCCGCGGGCGTCCTGAAAGAGAGCCAGCGCGAGATGCTGCTCTTAACGCTGGTCGAGAAACTAAAAGCGGTTATCCCGGCCAATATGGTACTGGCGCAGGTGAGCGGTTACGATTTCGCCATTTACGCGCCCGGACTTAGCGAGCCTTGGGAAGCGGTTTCGCTAAGTAAGCGAGTGCTCACTTCTATTAGCGAGCGATTGCCGCTGCACGGTGTCCAGCTGCGCCCTTGCGCCAGCGTTGGCATCGCGATGTTTAATAGCGAGCTGAATGCCGAGCAGTTCTATCGCCGTGCGGTTTCCGCCGCGGTGACGGCGCGGCGTAAGGGTAAAAATCAGATCGAGTTCTTTGACCCTGAGCAGATGGAAAAAGCCCAGCGCCGGTTAATGGAAGAGCATGACATCCTCACCGCGCTCGATAATCAGCAGTTCGCCATCTGGTTCCAGCCGCAGGTGGATATTGCCAGCGGCGATATTTGCGGTGCGGAAGTTCTGCTGCGTCAGCGACAGGCCGATGGCAGCTGGTCGCTACCGTGCGATCTGATCGAGCGTATTGAAAACTGCGGGTTGATGGTGCCGGTAGGTTATTGGGTAATGGAAGAAGCCTGCCGTCAACTGGCAGCCTGGCAGCAACAAGGGATCATGCTGCCGCTGTCGGTGAACGTCTCTCTCCTGCAACTGCTGCATCCCGAGCGCGGCGTTGAGCTACTGGCGCTCATTGAACGCTACCGTATCGCCCCGGGCACGCTGGTGCTGGAGGTGACGGAAAGCCGCCGTCTTGACGATCCGCAGGCGGTGATTGCCCTGCTGCGCCCGCTGCGCGACGCCGGTACGCGCATTGCGCTGGATGATTTCGGCATGGGTTATGCCGGGTTGCGCCAGCTGCAACATATGAAATCGCTGCCGGTGGATATCCTGAAAATCGACAAGGCGTTTATTGATATGGTGCCGGATGATACCAGCATGGTCCCGGCGATAATTCAGCTCGCACGCGGGCTCAAGCTGCGGATTGTCGCTGAGGGCGTCGAAAAAGAAGAACAGCTGAAATGGTTGCAAGCGGCGGGGGTGGACATCGCTCAGGGTTACCTGTTTGGTTGCGCCTTACCGCTGGAAAGCTTTATGCAGCGCTTCCTGCACGCTGAAAAGGATGATGCAAGTTTGTAACATTTTTAGTTGTTTGTGCGAGTCAGCTCAAATATTTTAACAATTCCGTTGCAACTTAGCGGTTACTTATTTCTGAAATGTTTCCAGGGTGTTATTTTTAAGCCACAGACACAGATAACCTTTCATTGTCTGTGGTTATTCCCAAAGGACACCCTATGAAACTCTCTCTCTTCAAAAGCCTCTATGTCCAGGTTTTATCGGCCATAGCCATCGGTATTTTGCTGGGCCATTTCTACCCGGAACTTGGCGCGCAGATGAAACCGTTCGGCGACGCCTTCGTAAAACTGATTAAAATGGTCATTGCTCCGGTTATCTTCTGTACCGTTGTGACAGGGATTGCCGGAATGGAAAGCATGAAGGCCGTCGGTCGTACCGGTGCGGTGGCGTTACTCTACTTTGAAGTGGTGAGTACCATTGCGTTGATTATCGGTCTTATCATTGTCAACGTGGTGCAACCCGGCGCGGGCATGAACGTCGATCCGGCGACGCTTGACGCGCACGCGGTGGCGGTCTACGCCGAGCAGGCTAAAGATCAGGGTGTTGTCGCCTTCTTACTCGATATTATCCCGGGCAGCGTAATTGGCGCTTTCGCCAGCGGTAATATTTTGCAGGTGCTGATGTTTGCCGTCCTGTTTGGCTTTGCGCTGCATCGTTTAGGTAGCAAAGGCCAGCTGATTTTCAACGTCATTGAAAGCTTCTCGCAGGTCATTTTCGGCATCATTAACATGATTATGCGCCTGGCGCCGATCGGCGCTTTCGGGGCGATGGCCTTCACTATCGGTAAATACGGCGTCGGTACCCTCGTACAGCTGGGTCAACTGATCATCTGCTTCTACATCACCTGTATTCTGTTCGTGGTGCTGGTGCTGGGTTCTATCGCGCGGGCCACCGGCTTTAGCATCTTCAAGTTCATTCGCTATATCCGCGAAGAGCTGCTGATTGTGCTGGGTACTTCCTCTTCGGAGTCCGCGCTGCCGCGAATGCTGGATAAGATGGAGAAGTTGGGTTGCCGCAAATCGGTGGTGGGGCTGGTAATACCGACCGGCTACTCCTTTAACCTCGACGGTACCTCCATCTACCTGACGATGGCGGCGGTGTTCATCGCCCAGGCCACCAATAGCCATATGGATATCTTCCATCAGATTACCTTGCTGGTGGTGCTGCTGCTCTCTTCGAAAGGGGCGGCGGGCGTTACCGGTAGCGGATTTATCGTACTGGCGGCAACCATCTCCGCGGTGGGGCATCTGCCGGTGGCGGGTCTGGCGCTGATTCTCGGTATCGACCGCTTTATGTCGGAAGCGCGCGCGTTGACCAACCTGGTGGGTAACGGCGTGGCGACCGTGGTCGTCGCGAAATGGGTGAAAGAACTCGATGCCAAACAGCTCGATGATGTGTTGAATAACCGCGTTCCCGCGGACAAATCACAAGAATTATCCTCGTAATTCCTCATGTTATGCCCATGGACTATGGGCTCCTGCGCAAAATTAGGTATCATTCCCCTTCTGGGGGAATGATACCTCATGATTATTTTACGTCTTCATGCGACATTTTCGCCTTCGCGTGGTCTAACCGACGTATTTGATTCACCACCTTTTTCGGCAATCCGACGATGGGTTGCCTATGTAACCAGGAATGTTCATCAGGGGTTCACATGCAGGGCACAAAAATTCGACTCTTAACCGGTGGTTTGCTGATGATAGCGACGGCCGGTTCTGTGCAGGCAGAAGCGCTCCAGCCGGACCCGGCCTGGCAACAGGGGACTTTGGCGAACGGTTTTTCGTGGCAGGTACTGGCCACGCCGCAGCGTCCTAGCGATCGCGTCGAAGTCCGCCTGGCTGTGAATATTGGCTCGCTGAGCGAAAGCACTCAGCAGAGCGGCTTCAGTCATTTCATTCCGCGCCTGGCGCTGACCCAAAGCGGCAGCCTCCCGACAATGCAGGCGCGTTCGCTGTGGCAGCAGAGTATTGACCCGAAGCGTCCTCTGCCGCCGGCGATCGTTTCGTACGATTTCACCTTGTTTAATCTGAGCCTGCCGAACAACCGCAACGACCTGCTTAAAGAGGCGTTGAACTGGCTGGCGGACGCTAACGGTAAGTTGAGCATCACCCAGCAAGCGGTCAATCATGCGCTGCAGGGCAGCGATATGGTGGCGACCTGGCCGCTGGATACTCAGGAAGGCTGGTGGCGCTATCGCCTGAAGGGCTCGACGATGCTCGGTCACGATCCGGCAGCACCGCTGAAGCAACCGGTTGATATTAAACAGCTGAAAGAATTTTATCAGAAATGGTACACCCCGGACGCGATGACGCTGATTGTCGTCGGCAACGTCGATAGCCGCAGCGTCGCGGAGCAAATCAACAAAATCTTCGGCGAACTGAAAGGTAAACGCGAGACGCCGGCGGCGGTGCCAACGCTTTCACCTCTGCCGGCTACGCCGGTCAGCATCATGACCGAGGCCGTGCGTCAGGATAAGCTGTCGATCATGTGGGATTCCCCATGGCAGCCGATCCGCGATTCCGCCGCGCTGCAGCGCTACTGGCGCGATGACCTGGCTCGGGAAGCGCTGTTCTGGCACGTGCAGCAGAACCTGAGCAAAAGCAATGTAAAAGATATCGGCCTCGGTTTTGATTGCCGCGTGCTGTACCAGCGCGCCCAGTGCGCAATCAATATCGACTCGCCGGGCGAACGCCTGAACGCCAACCTGAGCGCGGTATCGCGCGAGCTGGCGAAGGTGCGCGACAACGGCCTGCCGCAGGAAGAGTTTGATGCGCTGATTGCGCAGAAAAACCTCGAACTGCAAAAGCTGTTCGCTACCTATGCGCGCACGGATACCGATATTCTGATTAGCCAACGCATGCGTTCGCTGCAAAATCAGGTGGTGGATATCGCGCCGGAGCAGTATCAAAAGCTGCGCCAGGAGTTCCTTAACTCACTGACGGTCGACATGTTGAACCAGTATCTGCGCCAGCAGTTATCGCAGGATATGGCGCTGGTGCTGCAGCAGCCGAAAGGCGAGCCGGAGTACAACATGAAGGATCTGAAAGCGACGTGGGAAAAACTGATGGCGCCAGCGCCTGCTGCTGCGGTGAGCGCCACGCCGGATGCGGCTGATGCGCATAATGAGGCGACGGATATTCCTCCAGCGCAGTAGATACTGTTATCAGTTTGCAACGGTTTTGGTCGGGGAAAATATGTGCTTTGTGTTAATTCCGAGCACATTGCGCTCCCGATATTTCTTCTGCGTTATGCCTCTCATGGCGCAGGGAGCGCACAGAGGGCGGCCAGTCGCAGCCGCCCCCTGTACCCCCGGGCTCTGGCCGCCAAAATCGCCACTTCGTGGTACCTTCGACTTATCCCTGCAGGCTTCGGGTCGGGCCGAGGCCGCGTCCTTGCAAAACACGGCCCTCAGCCCGCATCCATGCGGGCTGCCCCGGCCTTCCTGGAACGTCTCAGCGATTTTGAGGCCACCAACACCGGCAGTTTCAGTAGTCATGGGTACAAAGGAAGAGTTAAAAGCTTCAGTTGCAATGGCAATGGCAATGGCAATGGCAATGGCCGTAGGCCGGGTAAGGCGTTAGCCGCCACCCGGCGCAAAATCTGCTCTGCGTCCACCGCCTGTGGTACGGTTCGTGCGGCCTCAAAATCCCCGGTGGCGCTACCGCTTACCGGGGCTACAGCACTGTTCGATTTGGTAGCCCTGCTAAGCGCAGCGCAAGCAGGGGGAATCGGAGCTTAGTCCGGCATCGCTTCGCGCGGGATAATCGCCCCGCGATACTGGATAACCGTGCTGGCGGTGAGGTGTCCGCGTTTCGCCGCGGATTCCGCGTCGCCGCCGGTCAGGCGCACCGCCAGATAGCCGGCGCTGAACGAATCGCCCGCCGCGGTGGTATCCACCACTTTCTCTTTCGCCAGCTTCACCGCGGGCACCTCCAGCAGCGGCAGGCCGGCAATCGCCACCAGACAGGAGTCGGCGCCGCGCTTCACCACCACCTCTTCGACGCCAGCGGCGTGGGTACGGGCGATAACCTCGGCAACCGGTACCGCTCCCCACAGCGCATCCTCATCATCCAGCGTCAGAAAAGCGATATCGGTACATTCCAGCATTTGCTGGTACACCTGGCGAGTCTCTTGCTGGCTGGCCCACAGGCGCGGACGGTAGTTGTTATCGAAAATCACTTTCCCGCCGTTAGCGCGGCATTCGCGCAGCAGCGTGAGCAGCTTTTCCCGGCTGGACGGGCTGAGGATGGCGAGGCTGATACCGCTCAGATAAAGGTAATCAAAGGTCGCCAGCTCTTCACAGATGGCGTCCGCGCGCTCGCTTTCGAGCCAGAATTTGGCCGCCGCTTCGTTGCGCCAGTAGTAGAAGGTGCGCTCGCCGGTCTCGTCCGTTTCAATGTAGTAGAGGCCAGGCAGGCGGTCAGCCATGCGCTGAATCAGATCGGTTTTTACCTGCTCGCCCTGCCAGGATTCCAGCATCTGCTGGCTGAAGGTGTCGGTGCCCAGCGCGGTCACGTAGTGCACGCTAAGGGCATCCGCGCTGGTCTGGCGCGCGATGTAGACCGATGTGTTTAAGGTGTCGCCACCGAAACCGCGATTCACCGCCGCGTTTTTCTCTGACAGTTCAATCATGCATTCGCCAATCACGGCAATTTTCTTAGACATAGTGCTGACCTGAAATTGAATCGAAATTAGCGGTAGTTTGCGCTGGGCACCCGGCATGGTCAATCATATTAAAACATCGTTCCATTATTTTTTGACCTGACGCGCAAAATGTGACGAAAAGCGCATTTGGCGGATGAATCTCCGCTCTTCAACTATAGTGAGGAGTGACGAGACGCAAAAGGAGCGGAGAGGGGATGACCAGAACCCGTAAAACGATTGCTATTATCTCGGGAACGATTGTGCTGTTAATCGTTCTTTTTTTCATCGTGTTGGCGACCTTTGACTGGAACCGGCTCAAGCCGACGATCAATCAGAAAGTCTCCGCCGAACTCAATCGGCCATTCGCCATTCGCGGCGACCTGGGCGTGGTGTGGGAGCGACAGCCCGAGGAGCGCGGCTGGCGCAGCTGGATCCCGTGGCCGCACGTGCATGCCGAAGATATCGTGTTGGGTAACCCACCCGACATTCCGCAAGTGACGATGGTGCATCTGCCGCGCGTGGAAGCGACGCTGGCCCCGCTGGCGCTGCTGAGCAAAACGGTCTATTTGCCGTGGATTAAGCTCGAACAGCCTGACGTCCGGCTGATAAGGCTGACGGAAAACAGCAATAACTGGACCTTTAAATTAGCTTCTGACCCGGCACCCGAAAAAGCCAACCCGCCATCGGCCTGGTCTTTCCGCCTTGATAATATTCTCTTCGATCGCGGCAACATCGGTATTGACGATAAGGTAACCCGCAGCGATATCGCGATCGTGGTCGATCCGCTTGGCAAAGCGCTGCCGTTTAGCGAAGTTACCGGTGCGGGCAACAAAGCGCAGGCGAAAAAAGCCGGCGACTATATCTTTGGCCTGTCGGTGAAGGGGCGCTACAAAGGCCAGCCGCTGAGCGGCAGCGGAAAAATTGGCGGCATGCTGGCGCTGCGTAGCGATAGTACGCCGTTCCCGCTACAAGGGGATTTTCACTCTGGTAATACCCGGATTGCGTTTAGCGGCACAGTCAGCGATCCGCTTAACGTCGGCGGGCTCGATCTGCGGCTGAAATTCGCCGGCGACTCGCTGCGCGACCTCTACGATCTGACCGGCGTCCTGCTGCCGGAAACGCCGTCCTTTTCCACCGATGGCCGCCTGCGCGCCGACTTTAAGCACAAAAACGGCATGCGTTTTGCCTATCGCGATTTTAACGGCCGGATTGGCGACAGCGATATCCACGGTTCGTTGACCTATACTACCGGCAAACCGCGACCGAAGCTCACCGGCGATCTGGAGTCTAAACAGTTGCGGCTGGCGGACCTCGGCCCGCTGATTGGCGTTGATTCCGGCGGCGGGGCGAAGAAATCCTCATCACGTAAAGCGGGCGATGCCCTACAGCCGGCGGGGAAAGTCCTGCCGGCCGATCGCTTTGAGACGGATAAATGGCAGGTGATGGACGCCGATGTGCGCTTCAAGGGGCGGCGAATCGAACACGGCGGTACTCTGCCCATCAGCGACCTGGCGACCCATATTATTCTTGAACGCGGCGACCTGCGCCTGCAGCCGGTGCGTTTTGGCCTGGCTAACGGTTCGATTGCCGGCAGCGTGCATCTGCAGGGCGATAAAAAACCGCTACAGGGCGAGGCCAATCTGCAGGCGCGGCGGCTCAAGCTTAAGGCGTTGATGCCGAACGTCGAGATGATGCAGAAAACGCTCGGTGAGATGAGCAGCGATGTGCAACTGCGCGGCAGCGGTAACTCGGTGGCGGCGCTGCTTGGCAACAGCAACGGCAACCTTAAGCTGCTGATGAATGATGGTCTGATTAGCCGCAACCTGATGGAAATTCTCGGCTTAAACGTCGGTAATTTTATCATCGGGCAGATTTTCGGCGATGAGGAGGTTCGGGTGAACTGTGCGGCGGCTAATATCGATGTGGTCAACGGCGTGGCGCGACCGCAAATTTTCGCCTTCGATACCGAGAACGCGTTGATTAACGTGACCGGCACCGCCAGCTTTGCCTCTGAACAGCTGGATCTGACCGTTGACCCGGAAAGTAAGGGCCTGCGGGTGATTACTCTGCGCTCGCCGCTGTACGTGCGCGGCACATTTAAATCGCCGGATGCCGGGGTGAAAGCCGGGCCGCTGATTGCCCGCGGCGCGGTGGCGGCAGCGTTGGCGACGTTGGTTACGCCGGCGGCCGCTTTACTGGCGCTGATCTCGCCGGCGGAAGGCGAGGCGAATCAGTGCCGGACGATTTTGTCGCAGATGAAAAAGTAAGGATGGGATGAGTGATGGCCCTGACGGCAACAGCGTCAGGGCCTGCAGCTTACAGCGATTGATGGCGGGTTTCGTGGGTCAACAGCAGGGCGATAAGCGTCAGCGCCGCCATCGCCGCCAGGTAGATACCGACAGCCGGCAGGCCGTAATTGCCCTGCAGCCAGGCGGCAATATACGGTGCGACCGACGCGCCAAGGATCGACGAAACGTTATAGGAGAAAGAGGCGCCGGTATAACGTACTTCCGTCGGGAACAGCTCCGGTAGCAGCGCGCCCATCGGGCCGAAGGTCAGCCCCATCAGGCTGAGGCCCAGCAGCAGGAAGGCGAAGACCAGCAGCGGGTTGCCGGAACCGAGCAGCGGTTTAAAGGCGAACAGCGCGAACATAATAATCATCGTGGTGATGATAATCATGCTCTTACGACGGCCAAAGGCATCCGCCAGCAGGCCCGCCACCGGCACCATCACGCCAAAACCAATGACCGCCATCATCAGCATCCACAGCACTTCGTTACGCGGCAAACCTAAACCAATCGGCGCGGCAGCGGTACTGAAGGTCATGGAGTAAACGGTCATGATATAGAACAGGGTATAGGTCGCCAGCATGATGAAAGTGCCGAGCACGGTTACGCGTACGTGCTTAGTCAGCAGCGTACCCAGCGGGATTTTGACCTGTTTTTTCGCCGCGGCCACCTTAGCGAACACCGGGGTTTCATGCAGCGACACGCGAACATACAGACCGATAATGACCAGTACCGCAGAGAAGATGAACGGCACGCGCCAGCCCCATTCCATAAACTGCTGGTCGCTCAACAGCCACGACAGCAGCAGGAAGGTGCCGTTGGCGAAGAAGAAGCCGATTGGCGCCCCCAGTTGCGGGAAGGAGCCATATAGCGCGCGTTTGCGCGGCGGAGCGTTTTCCGTCGCCAGCAGCGCCGCGCCGCCCCATTCGCCGCCCAGGCCGAGACCCTGACCAAAGCGCGCCAGCGCCAGCAGCATCGGCGCCAGAATGCCAATGCTTTCATAGCCCGGCAGCAGGCCGATGACCACGGTGGATATCCCCATGGTCAGCAGCGAGGCGACGAGTGTGACCTTACGGCCTACACGGTCGCCGAAGTGGCCGAATAGCGCTGAGCCAATCGGGCGCGCGACAAAGGCGATGGCGAACGTCGCCAGCGACTGGAGCGTCGCGGCGGCGGCATCACCCTGTGGGAAAAAGATATGGGGGAAGACGATAACCGCGGCGGTGGCGTAAATATAGAAGTCGAAGAACTCAATGGCGGTGCCGATGAGCGAGGCGACGACGACTTTATTACGCGAGTTAACCGGCGTGGCGTCTTGCGCGTTGTCGATAGTAGTGGCTGTGGCTTGCATAGATCTTTCTTATTTTTGAGCGAACGAAAAGCCATATAGCCACAGCAAAAGAGACATTTCAATCTGTAACAAAACTCGCCATTGCGCAAAAAACAGGCAAAAAGCGGATAATTTTCGCCCTGAGAAAATATCTTCTATGAAATGCTTCACATAATTAAAATATTAGAGAATAAAACCAGTTTTAGGTTAAATAAAAGTTACGCACTGGATTTATCTGCTGAAATGATAGGTCGGGCTGAATTTTGCGTCTTTATTCAGCCCGATAATGACTTTAATCGTGGGTTTTCCCCGGCATCCGCTTATCGTCTTTATACTCTGCGGTCGCAATCCACGCGGCGCAGAAGAGGGTCAGACGGGCGAAGAAGTAGAAGAAGGCCATCAGTCCCAGTACCGAACCAAAGGCGGCGCCGGATGGGGATTTCACCAGCGCCGGCAGCGTCCAGGTCATCACGATTTTGATAATCTCAAAGCCAATCGCCGCAATTAGCGTACCGCGGAACAGCGCTTTGCGGCGTGGACGGTGGCGCGGCAATCGCCAGAAGATCCAGAAAAACAGCAGATAGTTAGCGAAGATGGAAATCGCCAGGCCAATCAGGCGCCATGCGGGTTTCAGCCATTCAATATAATCGAGGTACAGCGCGGAGATGATCATCTGCTGCGCGGATCCGGCAACGGAGGTAATCGACAGGGTGATCACCAGCGCGACCAGCAGGCCAATCAGCGAGATCAGGTCGCGGAAGTATTTTACCCAGATTTTTTCCTGATCCTGCGGCGTACGTTCCCACACGTCGCGCGACTGGGCGCGAATCGCTTCACGCAGGTTGCCCATCCAGTTAATACCGGAGTAGAGCGCGACCAACAGGCCGACCAGCCCGACGGCGGTACGCTGCTGCACGGCGGTGTTGATGGTGTTTTTAAGCGTTGCCGCCAGCGTCGGGTCGCTGACGTTCTGCAGAATTTTATCGAAGATGTCCTGCAGCAGGGTCGGATGCCAGGCCAGCACGAAACCGGCGGCGGCGAACGAGACCATCAGAATCGGGATCATCGACAAGAATGAGAAGTAGGTAATGGCCGCGCCAAACTGATTGCCAAGCCTGTCATTGAAGCGCTCGGCGGCGCGCAGCAGGTGGGCTATCACCGGATTTCGTTGGACTTTCGCCGCTGTTCCGGTGACCGTTTTCAGCGCCTGGTTAGCTTTCTGCCCAACGGCGGAATCGTTGATGGCGGCGAGCGTACTTTTGTTTTTCTCCGGCAGCTGGTCCGTTTCCTGTGGCGGCTGGCGATCGTCGTTTTCCGGCGTCATAAGTGATTTCTTCCTTTCTTTACAGCGATATTCAGCCAAAAGTATACCTTAAACGACGCATCTTGCAGGCGCCCATCGGCCCGACGGAGGTTGACGACCCGCGCCGATTAATCGACATAACCTTTCATCAATCCGCCCAGCCACTCCATAAAGAGATGTACGCGGCGGGACAGATTGCGCCGATGTGGATAGATAATCGACACCGGCATCGGTTCGGCGCGGTACTGCGGCAGGATCTCAACCAGCTCGCCGGTACGCAGCGGTTCGCGTACCGCAATGCGCGGAACCTGAATAATGCCGAGCCCGGCCTGACAGGCGGCCTGGTAGGTTTCGGTGCTATTGACGGTCAACACGCCGCCGATTTTGACCCAGCGCACGACGCCGTCGCTGACGACCTCAAAACCTGACTGCCGCGCGCCGAAGTTGCTGGCATAGTGGATCAGGGCATGATCCGCCAGATCGTCGAGACTTTCCGGGTAGCCGAAGCGCGCCAGATAATGTGGACTGGCGCAGTTAATTTGCGTGAGCTTGCCGAGCGGGCGGGCGATGAGTCCCGAGTCTTTAAGCGTACCCACCCGGATCACGCAGTCGAAACCTTCGCGCACCACATCGACCAGCCGGTCACTACTGCTCAGTTCGACTTCAATACCGGGATACTGTTGTAAAAACGCGGGAAGTTTCGGGATGACCAGTTTTTTGGCGACGCTGATCGGCATATCGACACGCAGGCGGCCACTGATGCTCGACGGATCGCCCTGAAACATACCATCCAGCTCTTCGATATTGCTTAACAGGTCTTTGGCGCGTTCGTAATAGACCATGCCGTCCTGAGTCAGCTGCACCCGGCGGGTGGTGCGGTGGAGCAGGCGGGCGCCGAGATGGCTTTCCAGCGCCTGGATCTGTCGCGATACGCTACCTTTGGGCAACCCAAGGGTATCGGCGGCGCGAGAGAAGCTCTCCAGCTCCGCGACGCGGATGAAGAGTTGCATTGCGTGAATTTTATCCATACTTACTGCCTATTGTTGTTAATACTGAAACAGTAAAACGTAATTTAGCCCATTTATTGTTACTGCGTCTGCTAATAAGCTCTTTATTCACACACACGTAATGACGAAGAGGTTTCTTATGACACAACGTATCGCTTTAGTGACCGGCGGCAGCCGCGGCCTGGGAAAAAACGCGGCGCTGAAGCTGGCGGCCAAGGGAACCGATATTATTCTGACCTACCACAGTAACCAGCAGGCGGCGCTGGAAGTGGTGGGCGAAATTGAGCAAACAGGCGCGAAAGCAGCAGCATTACCGCTTAACGTCGGCGATAGCGCCAGTTTTTCTGGCTTTGCGCAACAGTTGACGCAATGTCTCAAGGAGAAGTGGCAGCGCGATAGCTTCGATTATTTATTGAACAATGCCGGCATCGGGTTGACCGCGCCGTTTAGCGAGACCAGCGAAGCGCAGTTTGACGAGCTGATGAGCATCCACTTTAAGGGACCGTTCTTCCTTACCCAGCAGCTGCTGCCTTTGATTAAAGATGGCGGGCGCATTCTGAACGTCTCCAGCGGGCTGGCGCGTTTTGCGCTGCCGGGCTATTCCGCTTATGCGGCGATGAAAGGCGCGATGGAGGTATTAACCCGTTATCAGGCCAAAGAGCTCGGTGCGCGCGGGATATCGGTCAATATTATCGCTCCCGGGGCAATTGAAACCGACTTTGGCGGCGGCGCGGTGCGCGATAATGCCCAGCTTAACCAGCATATTGCCGCCCAGACGGCGCTGGGACGCGTCGGTCTGCCGGATGATATCGGCGATGCTATCGCCGCGTTGCTGAGCGACGAGCTTGGCTGGATGAACGCTCAGCGCATTGAGGTTTCCGGCGGCATGTTTTTGTAATGAGAACGCCCTGCGCATAATAGCGTAGGGCGCCTTCATATTGTGCGTTTTATTATTCCGTAACACTCTTTTTCCTCATGCATATCGCTGATTTTTCGCGAGTGGATTACACTGGCGGAAATAATATTATTTTCCGCTTAGCTGTCCGTTTAATTAAGGAATTCCTTGCATCAAATGTAATAAATATTATGAATGGGTAATCGTTCCGCGCTGGCGTGTAACTATTCATCTTCATGATGTTTATATCATCTACTCCATCGGTAAAATGGCTTAGGTCATACGGCGAGTTCTTATTTTTGTCGGCTGATATTACCCTTCCCCCACTTTTTAAGGGGTATTTTTTCGATGGAGAGCAGTCCATGCAAGTAATCATGTTTGACAGGCAGTCAATATTTATTCATGGAATGAAGGTCGGCTTACAACAACGTATTCCTGAAATTAATATTCATAGCACCTGTCAGGCAGAACAGCTGTGGCAACTGCTCACGGCTCATCCGCAGGCGCTTCTTATCCTTGATGGCGACCTGAATAGTGAATTTTGTTGCTGGTTGCTCCAGGAGAAGCAGCAGCGTTTTCCGCATGCCAAAGTATTATTAGTGGTTTCGGATGATAATAAAAGCTGGCTGCAACGAGCGCTGGCGTGGAACGTGCGCGCCATTGCCCAACGTGAGGATAGCGCCGATATGTTTGCCCAGATCATTAATAGCATCATGTTGGGTATGATGTGTCTGCCTGGCACCTGGTTAATGACTTCGGCGGAGCGCGGGAAACACGCTGTGCATTTAAGTCGTCGCCAGCAGGAAATTTTAAAACTGCTGGCGGAAGGCAGCTCTAATAAGGAAATTAGCCGTACGTTAAATATCAGCGCCGGGACCGTGAAAGCGCATCTTGAGTCGTTATATCGGCGGCTGGATGTGAAAAATCGGACCCAGGCGGCGATGGCATTTAATAGCGTCGGTGAAAATTAACTGGTCTGAGAAAACCACTCGCACTCCTGCAGGCGGAAGGCGTTATCGCGGTCAATTTTCCGCCATATCGCCAGCGCCTGCGTTATGTTGTGGCTGTTAAGTGAACGCAAAATAGCCTCCAACTCCGGTTGGGCGCTGCCATCTAAACTGAATACCAGCGCCAGCAGGGCATCGCACTGCGGCTGAGTCAGTTCCACGACTAACCTTCGCTGTAATATCTGTTGGCAACGCAGCAGGTCTAGCGTCAATAGCATCATCGCCAGTTCGGCGGTGATGGGCGTCTCTTTCTCATCTTCACCGATAGCGTGGCCGTAGCCGACCCGCCATTGCCCAAATTTGTCCTGATACGGCAGTAGCGCCAGCCCTTGCGTCTGCTGGATAAAACGCAGCCCCGGCAGGCTTAACGTGGTGACGGTCATGATCTTTTCCTCTGTGGTTGGCGGCAGTGTAGAGGAAAAGCGGGGTCGCCCCCATTCGCCGGATGGCCCAGGGCCTTATTGGTAATCGTGGCGCATCAGGCCAAACAGCCAGTCATTGTGCCAACGGCCATGTAGCCAGTAGCTCTCGCGTAGCTCTCCTTCCTGAATAAATCCTGTTTTTAGCAGCAGTTGTTTTGAGGCCTGGTTCCCGGCGGTGACGCTGGCGGTCAGGCGACGGATGCCGCCTGTAGAAAACGCGTAATCACATAGCGCCCGCAGTGATTCATATCCGTAGCCCTGGCCCTGCGCCTGTGGGGCGAAGAGAAAGCCCACTTCGGCAATATCATCATCGTGGTGGCAATAGCCGGTCAGGCCGAGGGGCGTATGGCTTTGCCGATCGCGAACCACCAGACATAACCAGTGCGCGGCCTTAGGCGACCAGGCCGGCAGGCGCGTATCAAACGCGGCGCGGATATCGGCGATGGGCCGGTTATCCGCGACATAGAGCATCACCTGCGGATCCTGTTGCAGGCTGAGAAAAAAAGACCAGTCGTCAAGCTGCAGCGGCGAGCAGCGCAGCCGCGGCGTAAGCAGTTCGGGCATGTTGTCGGCTCTGGCAAGGGGAAAATAAAACCTTAGCAGCACAGCATGCCGACGGAAAGTGCCTCATGAAGACCTCGGCTCGCCGTACAGGCTGATGAGTCGCCGTACCACGCCGTTGGTCCAGCCGAAGCCATCCTGCAGCGGATACTCCCCGCCGCCGCCCTCATGTGGGACGCCGCTGGCGATATGATATTTCTCAATCAGCTTGTGGTGTTTGAGATAAAATTGATTCACCGTCTGCAGCCAGCTCTGGGCGATTTCATCGCCGAGCGGGTCGTGGCCGTACATTTTGAATCCTTGTACCGCCATCCATTGCAGCGGCGCCCAGCCGTTGGGTTTATCCCACTGTTCTCCGCTTTCATATTCCGTCGCCATGATGCCGCCAGGGGTGAGCAGACGCGCGCGTACGGCATCCGCCAGCCGTTCGGCCTGGGCGTGAGTCGCCATCCCGACATATAGCGTGACGATACTGGCGGCGGAGAACAAGGCCAACTGTTCGCGGCGCCAGTCGTAATCGCGGAAACAGCCGCACTCTTCATCCCACAGATAGCGGGTCACCGCCTCCCGGCGTGCGTTAGCTTTACGGCGAAATTCGGCTTCAGCTTCGCGATCGCCCTTCAGGCCGGAAAGGTTGGCGATAGTATTTTCCAGCTTAAACAGAAAAGCGTTGAGGTCGATGGGAATAAACTGGGTGGTGCGGATACTCGCCAGCCGGGTGATATCGCGCAGCCAGCGGCTGGAGTAGTCCCAGCCGGAAGCCGCGCCGGCGCGCAGGTCACGATAGACCTCGTTCGGCGGGCGGCCGGAATGTTTTGCCGTTTCTACATCTTCTCGCCAGGATTCATCGCGCGGCGTATCGCGGTCGTCCCAGTAGCGGTTAAGCAGCGAACCGTCAGGCATACGTACCACGTGACGGTAGGCCTGGTTAGGGATCAGCGATTCCGCGCCGTCCATCCAGAAGGCGTGCTCTAATTTGAGATGGTCGAGATAGCGGCGCGCGCCGCGAACGCCATCTTCCTCAAACAGCTCCACCATCAGGGCGAACACCGGCGGCTGGGAGCGGCTGAGATAGTAGGTGCGATTGCCGTTGGGAATGTGGCCGTAGGTTTCAATCATCCAGGCGAAGTTGTCGGCCATGCATTTGAGCAAATCTTCACGGCCGCTTTCCGCCAGCCCCAGCATGGTGAAGTAGGAATCCCAGTAGTAGGTCTCGCTAAAACGCCCGCCGGGGACGATATATGACTGCGGTAGCGCCAGCAGCGACGACCACGGAATATGATCCTGCGGTTCACGTGTGAGGACTGGCCAGAGCTTATCGATATGCTCTTTTAGCGTCAGTTTCGGATCAGAAGTGTAATCATCGGCGCGGTTATCCGGCAGCCAGAAGTTGTCTTCCACAAACTGACGCAAATCGAACTCCGGCGTACGCTTAACCCGTCGATAGTGCATCAGGATATCCAGCGGATCGTGTTTCGGCGCGCAGTCGGGAAAGGTTTTACTATCAAGAAAAATGCGCGACTTTTGGACGTTGGTAAACAACTCGAGATAGCGGTCGGCGGGGGTCAGCGCGTCGGACGCCGGTAGCCCTTCGATGATCTCCGGCTCCGGTTCGGCGTCGAACATTTCATCCAGTTTTAACTCATACGGATCGGCTTCGTAGCACGGATCGTTTTCGATCCTCAACTCGTCGTCATCAACGTTGCGTAGTTTCTGGCTGAACATAGCGATACAGGCCTCCGGATAGCGTGAGTTTAGGGGCCGGGCATGCCCGGGCTCTCTAATAAGCGTAGACACTCGCTTCGGTCTGCGGAAGACAAACTGTGCGTCAGGTCACGCTTTTCAGTGCATAAAAACGACAGGGATGTAGAGCAGGTCTTTGAAATTAAAGGGTGAATATTTACCGGTATCGTGAATGCGCGAAAACGAAATTCGGAGCATTCATTATGCAACAAAATTTGAACCGCCCCGGGTAAACGCAGGCGGTTGGCTCATTTATTCCCAGGCGGCTTCCAGCATCTCCAGCAGTTGCTCTGAATCCAGCGTGACCGGATTGGCTTTCATCGACGATGAACTACTGGCCGCCAGCGCGGCGGGTTCCAGCGCTTCGCGCGGCACGCCGAGGTTGCGTAAATTGCCGAGCCCCGAGCGCTGGCTCCATTCGCGCAGGCTTTGCCAGGCGTCATCCGGCGAGACGCCAAGCCCGGCGGCGATCCACTGGCGCACGTCGAGGAAACGCTGGCGCAGCGCCGGATTGGTTACCTGCGACTCATTGAGTTCCAGCCCAAAGGGCAACAGGCAGCCGCAGAGCGCGCCGTGGGAGGCATCGCTTAGCCCGCCAAGCGGCCCCGCAAGACCGTGAACCACGCCCAGCCCGGCGTTGGCCAGCGCCAGCCCGCCGCACAGGCTGACCCAGGCCTGCTCGTCGCGGCTGTCGGCACACTCTTTTTCCATCAGCGTTTTTAACGCGGCGATGCCGCGGGGGATCGCCTCCCGGCACAGAGCATCGGTGAAGGGCGTCGCCCGGGTGCACAGCCAGGGTTCGATAACCTGAGTTAAGGCATCAAGGCCGGAGCCGAGGGTGACGGCGCGGGGGGCGTTATCCGTTAACGCCGGATCGACAATCGCCAGCTGCGGCAGCATGCGGTCGTCACGCAAGCTGACTTTGCGCTGCTGCTGCGGGACGTTGATAACCGCGTTTTTAGTGACCTCCGCGCCGGTGCCGGACGTTGTGGGAATAGCGACAAACGGTAGCGGGCTGGCTTCCAGTATTCTCCCCGTTCCGACGACTTCCAGATAGTCGATGGCAGGCCCGCTTGCCGGGACCAGCGCGGCAATGGCTTTACCGGCATCAATGACCGCGCCGCCGCCGAGGCTGACCACCGCACCGACGCCGCGCTCGCGCGCCAGCCGTACGCCGCGTTCTATATCGTCCAGCGTGGGTTCATTGGCGATAGCAAACGTGCTGACCTGAAGATGCAATGCGGTCAGTTCACTCAATAAAAACTGGGCGCGGCTTTTGGTCGCGCCGTGAACCAGCAGCACCGGGGCATCATATTGCGCCAGCCACGGCGCGGCGCTGCGGGCCTGCCCGCGGCCAAAGCGGATATTGCCCGGCGTTAAAATGTTGAAGGGAGTGACCATGTGTAAGAGTACCTGTAGTGGATAATTATTCTGCAATCCACTATACACATTATCCGGCAAGCTTCATGTCTGCCATATTACGAAAAAGGGTTGCTGACGATGATAAGAATCTTGGGTAAACGCTCGTCTATTAACGTGCGTAAAGTCCTCTGGACCTGCGAAGAGGCGGGGATCGAGTATCAGCAGGAAGATTATGGTAGCGGCTATAGCCCGCTTGATACGCCGGAATTTTTGGCGCTCAATCCGAATGCGTTAGTGCCGGTGCTGGTGGATGACGATTTTGTCCTTTGGGAGTCGAACAGCATCTGCCGCTATCTGGCGCGTAAGGCCGGACGTGAGGATTTGCTACCCTCGGCGTTACGTGCTGCGGCGCAGGTAGAACACTGGATGGACTGGCAGGCGACGGAGTTTAATAGCGCCTGGCGCTACGCTTTCACGGGACTGGTGCGTAAAGACCCGCGTTTCCAGGACCCGGCGGCGATTAAAGAGAGTATCGCCGCGTGGACGCGTTGCGTACAGATTGTCGACAACCAGTTGCTGCGCACCGGCGCGTGGCTGACCGGCGAGACGTTTACGCTGGCGGATATCGTGCTGGGACTTTCGGTGCACCGTTGGAAAATGACGCCGTTCGCCCACCCGGAGATGGCAAACGTCGAACGCTGGTATATGGCCCTTAACCAGCGCCCGGCATTTATGCGCCACGGCAATAACGGCGTGGCGTAGCGTCCTAAGCCTGGAGCTTATTTATTTTTCAGCGTATTCGCTTTGCGCTGGCGGAGTAATACCGCTACGATCCGCGTCTATTTTTTATCTCATCCCAAAATGCGCGGCAGGTAGGTGAAGTTTGAACAGGCGGTTAGGCCTTGTGCTATTGGCATTACTGTTGGTTTCAGGCTGTTCCGGTACGCTGTCGCAAATGAGTCCGCCCAGCAATGAAACCAGCCTGGTGGGAAATGATGGGCAGCGGCTTTCCATCGACGCTTTCGTCAGCCATTACATGCGTGAAAAGCAGGTTAGCGGCGTGGTGGTGGCGGTTATTCATCACAACGGTCCGGCTGAATTTCACTGCTTCGGCGTGACGGATGATAAGCAGCGCTACCCGATAACCCCGCAAACGCTTTTTGCCCTCGGCTCGTTAAGTAAAGGCGTAACCGCTGAAGTGGTGACGATGCTGGTTAACAAGGGGCGTTTGCACTGGAACGACACCTTACAAACTCTGCTGCCGCCGGGTACGGCGCTGAGCGAAGATGCCCGTAAGATAACCTTGCTGCAGCTGGTCACCCATACCTCCGGGCTGCCGCGTCAGCCGATGAATATGCTGTCGCTTGAGCATCTATTGGCCTATCTTAACGACGGTGAAAACTTCTATCACGAGCTCGATGCTGATGGCGTGTTGAGCTATCTGAGCAACTTCAATGCGCCGCAGGAACGCGAGCCGGGCTACTCCAACCTTGGTTTTGCGATACTGGGATATATCCTCAAATACCAAACCGGCGAATCGATTGAGACGCTGGCTTCACGGATGATCTTCCGGCCGTTGGCGATGGGGAATACCAGCTTCCAGCCGCAAACGCTGCGCGAATACCCGTGGCGGGCGCTTGGACATGCAGGCGATCAGCCGAAATTTAAACCGCGCGGCGCGCTGACGCCGGACTGGCAGTTCACCAATAACATGGTTGGCGCGGCGAGTCTGTACAGCGACGCCGGCGATCTGATTAATTATGCCCGCGCTCACTTCGCGCCCACGGGGCAGACGGCGCTGGATAAGGCATTCAGGGACGTTAGCGTCGATTATTATCCGCGGCAAATTGAAGCAGCGAACATTGCCTGGGTGACCGATACGTTTGGTCAGCAGCAATTGACCTATCAGGTGGGTTACATCGGCGGCTATTCGAGCTATATCGGCTTCGATAAAGCGAATCAGAATGCGGTGGTGGTGCTGCAAAACAGCTTTAACTGGAGTAACTACATCGGCCATCAGATCCTGCGTAATCTGGTGACGGAGCAATAATGAAGCCCCGTCCTGAGACGGGGCTGTGCGGATTAACGCATGGTGACAAACTCTTCCGCTGCGGTCGGGTGAATGGCAACAGTGTTGTCGAAGTCTTTTTTGGTGGCGCCCATCTTCAGCGCTACCGCAAAGCCCTGCAGCATCTCATCCATTCCGAAGCCGATACCGTGAATACCGACAATCTTTTCTTCCGGACCGACGCAGACCAGCTTCATACGGCACGGCTGGCGGTGAGAGGTCACGGCGGTATACATCGCGGTGAAGGACGATTTGTACACCTTCACGGCGTCATCGCCGTACTGCTCGCGCGCCTGCGGCTCGGTTAAGCCGACGGTGCCGATTGGCGGGTGGCTGAAGACTACGGTCGGGATGTTGCTGTAGTCGAGGTGCTCTTCCGGCTTGTTGTTAAACAGGCGTTCGGACAGACGACGGCCTGCGGCCACGGCGACCGGCGTCAGCTCGACGGCGCCAGTATTATCGCCCACCGCGTAGATGCCCGGTACGTTGGTGTTCTGGAACTTATCAACGATGATGTAGCCTTTATCGTTGGTTTTAACGCCCGTTGCCGCCAGGTTGAAGTTATCGGTCGCCGGTTCGCGGCCAATCGCCCAAATCAGGCAATCTACGGTCTGGCTGCGGCCATCTTCCAACTCCAGAGTCAGGCTGCCGTCGGCATTCTTGACTACCGCTTTCGGAATAGCGTTGGTGTGCAGCTGCGGGCCTTCGGCGTTCATCACTTCCACCAGAGTCTCAACGATCAGCGGATCGAAGCTGCGCAGCGGCGCGTGTTTACGCACGAACAGGTGGGTTTCGGCACCGAGGCCGTTAATCACGCCGGCCAGTTCAACGGCAATATAGCCCGCGCCGACTACCGCCACGCGCTTCGGCAGCGCCGGCAGTTCGAAGAAACCGTCGGAATCAATACCGTATTCCACACCCGGAATGTTCGGGTGGCTCGGGCGGCCGCCGGTGGCGATCAGGATATGATCGGCGGTAATGGTCTCGCCGTTGACTTCCACGGTGTGGGCATCGACAAAGCGCGCGAACCCTTTGATAACATCAACGTTATTCTTACCCAGTACGTTGTCGTAAGAGGTATGAATACGGTCAATATAGGCGCTGCGGCTGGCGACCAGCTTATCCCAGTCGAAATGATTGATGGTGGTATCGAAACCATAATCCGGGCCATACAGATGAATCGCTTCGCGGATCTGCGCCGCATGCCACATCACTTTTTTCGGCACGCAGCCGACGTTGACGCAGGTGCCGCCCAGCTCTTTGGCTTCAATCAGCGCGCACTTCTGGCCGTACATCGCCGCACGGTTAATCGAGGCGATACCGCCGCTGCCGCCGCCGATGGCGAGGTAATCATAATGTTTGCTCATGCCCATATGTCCTTAATCGTTAATTGCCGCGATTGTAGCGCGAGGCTTAAAAGGTTCCACCGATGGTTGCGATTACTCCGGTACGATCCAACTTACGGTCGCGTGACCGGTACCGGCTGGAACCAGTTTGCTGTGCAGCCACGGCAGCACGTTATTCATCTGCTGTTCCAGCTTCCACGGCGGGTTGATGACGATCATCCCGGAGGCGGTCATGCCGCGCTGGTCGCTGTCCGGACGCACCGCCAGCTCGATTTGCAGAATTTTGCGAATACCTGTGGCTTCTAAATCTTTAATCATGCGTTTGATTTGCGCGCGCAGCACCACCGGATACCACAGCGCGTAGGTGCCGGTGGCGAAGCGTTTATAACCTTCGTTAATCCCGGTGACCACCGCCTGATAATCGGTTTTAATTTCGTATGGCGGGTCGATAAGAATCAGACCGCGACGGGAAACCGGCGGCAGCTTGGCCTTCAGCTGCTGATAGCCATCGGCTTTGTCGACGCGCGCGCGGCTGTCTTTCTGGAACTCGGCGCGCAGCAGCGGGAAGTCGCTCGGGTGCAATTCGGTCATTTGCAGGCTGTCCTGCTCGCGCAGCAGCTGGCGCGCGATAAGCGGCGAACCCGGGTAGTAACGCAGCTGGCCGCTGCGGTTGAAGTGCTCGACGACCGAAATATACGGCTCCAGCTCGGTCGGCAGATCGTCCTGCTGCCAGATACGGGCGATGCCTTCAAGGTATTCGCCAGTACGTTCGGCGTGCTCGCCGCTCAGCTGATAGCGGCCCGCGCCGGCGTGGGTGTCCAGGTAGAGAAACGGTTTTTCTTTCTCTTTCAGCGATTCAATGATCAAACTCTGAACGGTGTGTTTAAGGACGTCGGCGTGGTTGCCTGCGTGAAAGCTGTGGCGATAACTGAGCATGGATGCAGAGATTCCGGGAAGTAAACAAGTTAACCGACAGTTTACCGCAGTTCGCCCAGGATTGCCGCTGTCGCACCGCCTGTCATTGAAATTCCCGCAACTATCCCCCATTCTAGATCTCATGCAAAAGCGCCGGAACGCGCGCTTCATTCACCTTCTTCAACAGGACAGCGCATATGACCAATCCATTACTGACGCCTTTTTCATTGCCGCCTTTTTCTGCGATTAAACCAGAGCACGTGGTCCCTGCGGTCACCAAAGCGCTGGATGATTGCCGGGCCGCAGTGGAAAGCGCGGTGGCGCACGGCGCGCCGTATAGCTGGGAAAATCTTTGCCAGCCGCTGGCGGAAGTGGACGATGTGCTGGGACGCATCTTCTCGCCAATCAGCCATTTGAATTCGGTAAAAAACAGCCCGGAGCTGCGTGAAGCCTACGAACAGACGCTGCCGCTGCTCTCCGAGTACAGCACCTGGGTCGGCCAGCACGAAGGCCTGTATAAAGCCTACCGCGACCTGCGCGACGGCGATAACTACGCCACCTTGAATACCGCGCAGAAAAAAGCGGTCGATAACGCGCTGCGCGATTTCGAACTATCCGGCATTGGCCTGCCGGCAGAAGCGCAGAAACGCTACGGCGAAATCGCCGCGCGCCTCTCTGAGCTTGGCAATCTGTACAGCAACAACGTGCTTGATGCCACCATGGGCTGGAACAAGCTGGTGACCGACGTCGCCGATCTCGCTGGCATGCCGGAAAGCGCGCTGGCCGCCGCTCAGGCCCAGGCGCAGGCGAAAGAGCAGGAAGGGTATCTGCTGACGCTGGATATCCCGAGCTATCTGCCGGTGATGACCTACTGCGACAATCAGGCGCTGCGCGAAGAGATGTATCGCGCCTATTCCACCCGCGCCTCCGATCAGGGCCCGAGCGCTGGTAAATGGGATAACAGCCCGGTGATGGCGGAGATCCTCGCGCTGCGTCACGAACTGGCGCAACTGCTGGGCTTTGACAGCTACGCCTTTAAATCTCTGGCCACCAAAATGGCCGAAAACCCGCAGCAGGTGCTCGATTTCCTGACCGACCTCGCAAAACGCGCGCGTCCTCAGGGCGAGAAAGAGCTAGCTCAGCTGCGTGCTTTCGCCAAAGCCGAGTTTGGCGTCGATGAACTGCAACCGTGGGATATCGCTTACTACAGCGAAAAACAGAAACAGCATCTCTACAGCATCAGCGATGAGCAGCTGCGCCCGTATTTCCCGGAAAACAAAGCCGTTAACGGCCTGTTTGAAGTGGTTAAGCGCATTTATGGCATCACCGCCAAAGAGCGTACCGATGTCGATGTGTGGCATCCGGAAGTGCGTTTCTTCGAGCTGTATGACGAAAATAACGAGCTGCGCGGCAGCTTCTATCTCGACCTGTATGCTCGCGAACATAAACGCGGCGGGGCGTGGATGGACGACTGCGTCGGCCAGATGCGTAAACTGGATGGCTCCTTGCAAAAACCGGTCGCTTATCTGACCTGTAACTTCAACCGCCCGGTAAATGGCAAACCGGCGCTGTTCACGCACGATGAAGTGATTACCCTGTTCCACGAGTTCGGCCATGGTCTGCACCACATGCTGACCCGCATTGATACCGCTGGCGTTTCCGGCATCAGCGGAGTGCCGTGGGATGCGGTCGAGCTGCCGAGCCAGTTTATGGAAAACTGGTGCTGGGAGCCGGAAGCGCTGGCCTTTATCTCCGGTCATTACGAAACCGGTGAACCGCTGCCGCAGGAGCTGCTGGAGAAAATGCTGGCGGCGAAAAACTACCAGGCGGCGATGTTTATTCTGCGCCAACTGGAGTTCGGTCTGTTCGATTTCCGTCTACACGCGGAATACTCGCCGGAGCAGGGGGCGAAAATCCTCGAGACGCTGGCCGAGATTAAAAAGCAGGTCGCCGTGGTGCCTGGCCCAACCTGGGGCCGCTTCCCGCATGCATTCAGCCACATCTTTGCGGGCGGCTACGCGGCGGGCTACTACAGCTACCTGTGGGCCGACGTGCTGGCGGCGGATGCCTTCTCGCGCTTCGAAGAAGAGGGGATTTTCAACCGCGAAACCGGTCAGTCATTCCTCGACAATATCCTGAGCCGCGGCGGTTCCGAAGAGCCGATGGTGCTGTTCAAACGCTTCCGCGGGCGCGAGCCGCAGCTGGACGCGATGCTTGAGCATTACGGGATCAAAGGCTGATTGCTACGTGAAGATCTGCTTAATTGATGAAACAGGCGCCGGTGACGGCGCCTTATCTGTTTTGGCCACCCGTTGGGGGCTGGAGCATGATGCTGAGAATCCGATGGCGCTGGTGTTGACGGCCGAGCATCTGGAACTGCGCAAGCGCGATGAGCCCAAACTTGGCGGCATCTTTGTCGATTTCGTCGGCGGGGCGATGGCCCATCGGCGCAAGTTTGGCGGCGGCCGCGGCGAAGCGGTAGCCAAAGCGGTCGGCATTAAAGGCGATTATCTGCCGGATGTTGTCGACGCCACCGCCGGCCTGGGGCGTGATGCCTTTGTGCTGGCGTCGGTCGGCTGCCGCGTGCGGATGCTGGAGCGTAATCCGGTGGTCGCCGCGCTGCTCGACGATGGTTTGAAACGTGGCTATGCCGATGCGGAGATCGGCGGCTGGCTGCAGGAGCGCCTGCAGCTGATTCATGCTTCCAGTCTGAATGCGCTGACCGATATCACCCCGCGCCCGCAGGTGGTGTATCTGGATCCAATGTTTCCCCATAAGCAGAAAAGCGCGCTGGTCAAAAAAGAGATGCGGGTATTTCAGTCGCTGGTGGGGCCCGATTTAGACGCCGATGGCCTGCTGGCGCCGGCGCGACAGCTGGCGACCAAACGAGTGGTGGTGAAGCGTCCGGATTATGCGCCGCCGCTGGCGGATGTCGCCACGCCGAACGCGGTGGTCACCAAAGGGCATCGGTTTGATATTTATGCCGGTACGCCGGAGTAATATTACGCCGTAATGGTATCTCCCGGATAGCGGCGCAACGCGCCTTATCCGGGCTACGGCTTACGCCTTACCTGGGCTCGCTACTCGCGGTGTCGTTTTTTGTCGGGTGGCGGCTAACGCCTTACCCGACCTACGGTCCGTGCGGCCTGCCTTTAATTAACTCACCATGATGGCTGACACTACTGGTGCTGGCGATCTCAAAATCCCCCGGTGGCGCTGCCGCTTACCGGGGCTACAGCACGATGCGATTTGGTAGCCCGGAGAAGGCGCAACGCGCCGCGTCCGGGAAAAACCCTTAAAAAGTTGCAAACCGATAACAGTATCTACTTAATAAGGCCTAATGAGGCCAACTATTCTGAAAGAAATCATTCTCTAATAGATAGCTTAAGTTTTCAGCCTGCCATGGGCAACCGAGGCATTTGCCGGGCATTTCAACTTCAATGGGCGCGATCGGATTGGTATATATGAGCGCGAACTTTCGCCAGAGAACGTTGCGCATTTTAATTTCGCGTATATCAGTATAAGGGATGCGCTGGTAATTATCTTTGTAATCATAAAACAATGAAAGATTGAGCTGGACTATTTGTGTATCGGCGAAGTACAGCACCGCTGGCTTCGAACGAATAAGACCATGAACATATTTCCGTTCATCAATGGTTTCATTTGGCAATAATTCGCTCAGTATCTGGAGCAAGTTATCCCTTTTAAACCCATTATTCATAATAATTCCTTTTATATTATTCGCCGCATGATTACGTATAAATATGAACGTAGTTTGCCATTTTTATGAGGTGAGGCCTGACGCGCTGTAATGTACTCTAGCATAATAAGGCGGGGAAAAAGTGTGGTGGGGAGAAAACTGAGAATTATGCTTGCTCTACTACAGACATATTATAAATATATATTAAAGCCAGCTTTTCATTTGTTCTCTAGATTAAAATAATGGCGGCCGTTGCCGCCTTTTATTCTCGCCCCGGCGGTTGTCGCCGGGGCGGCTAACGGGTTACTCGGCGCTGGCTGGGGTATTTATCATCCGGTTCAGCCACGGCACCATAAAGGCCATCACCACCGTCACCGCCAGGGTCACGAGGCCAATTTTACTGAACACGTTGGTGTAGATCGGTAGCGTCTGCAGCGGGTCGGTTATATTTTCCGGTACCGCGGTGAAGGTCGCGACATAGCCGCCCATCAGGAACGCGGCGGCCTGGGTCAGGAACCACATCCCCAGAATAAAGCCCATCAGCCGCTGCGGCACCAGCGCGGCGACCATCGCCAGTCCAAGGGCGCTAATCAGCAGTTCGCCGAGACTCTGGAACAGATAAACCAGCACGATAAACCACGGCGAGGTCAGTCCCTGCGGGTCGGCAAACCACATCCCGGCCGCCGCGGCGGTCAGAAAGCCCAGCGCGCACAGGAACATGCCGAGAGTGAATTTCATCGGCATGGTCAGGTCTTTGCCTTTGTTGCCAAGACGGGTGTAGATAGCCGCCAGTACCGGGCTGGCGACCACCACCCAGAACGGATTCAACGCCTGGAAACTCACCGGGTTAATCGTCATGCCGAGAATGTCGTGATGCACGTTATTGATGGCGAAGAAGTTGAGCGAGGTCGGCATCTGGGCGTACAGGATATAAAACACCACCGCTTCGAGCATCAGGATGAAGGCGACGAACATCTTGTTGCGGCCGGTTTTATCGAGGCGAAAAGCTTCGCGGAAGAAGAAAATCGTCACCACGATGGACAGCACAATCAGCACCAGGTTGGCGATTTTAACGTTATGCATCAGCCAGGCGCAGAGGAAAATCATCACCACGGTGCCGACCAGCACGTACAGCAGATTACGGAAACTCAGCGGCTGGTGATCCGGGGTGGAACCGATATCTTTCACCATTCCGCGGCAGGCGAAGTAGACCAGTAGCGCGACGATAAGCCCGGCGCCGCACAGGTTGTAGGTTACCGCGTAGCCAAACTTATCGGCAATAACCGGCGCCAGCGACAGCGACAGCAGCGAACCGATGTTAATCGACATATAAAACAGGGTGAAGGCGCCGTCGAGACGGGCATCTTTAGGCGGATAGCATTTTGACAGTAGGCTCGCGGGATTGGCTTTAAACAGCCCGTTGCCGACGGCGATCGTGCCAAGCGCGATAAAGATAAGATCGGGTTTGAGCAGCGACAGGCCGGTCATAAAGTAGCCGATAGCCAGCACGACGGCGCCGAGCACCAGCGTGCGTTTGGTTCCCAGCAGATGGTCACCGACATAGCCGCCAATGGAAATGAGGCCGTAGACCAGCGCCGCGAAGGCGCCAAAGGTGATAAATGCCTGTTCCTGAGAGAAACCAAGCTGTTTAACAAAGAACACCGCCAGGATGCCCTGGACGCCGTAATAGCCAAAACGCTCCCATAACTCTACAAAAAAGATCATGAAGAACGGACGGGGTTGCTGCAGCAAGCCCGTAGGTGCAGTTGTTTTCATATTCCTTCGCCTTTTAGTGCTATCCCAAAAAGTATGAACGCGTCTGCCAAAACGCGCCGAAAAAGTCTGATGACCCATGATGATGCGGTCATTGGCTGAATGTATAGATTATTATATAGATATTATTTCTGATAAATGGTTGATCACACTAACCGATATTAATTATCTGGATTGATATCCTGATGTGGTCGGTGCGCTTCAGGCGGGATACAGCATAAAAACAAAAACGCCCGCAGGTGCGGGCGTTGGCTGGCGAGGAGAAGCGGATTATTCGTCTTCTTCGTCGCGCAACGGTACGATCAGCATATCAACGTGAACGGTGTTGATCAGCTGACGCGCGGAGGACATCAGCTTGCTCCAGAAGTCCTGATGGTGACCGCAGACCACCAGGTCCATATCGTATTTTTTGATCGCGTCGACCAGCACCTGGCCAAGATCGCCGCTGCCGCTCAGGGTTTCGGTAATCGGGTAGCCGGCGTTAGTGGAAAGCTCGGTCAGCGCGTGGTGCGTCTCTTCAGAGATGCGTTTCTGCATGTCGCCCAGATTGACATCGATAAGACCGGTGTAGAGGTCGGAGTAATTCACATCCACGTGAATCAGGGAAACTTTCGCATTGTAGGGGCGCGCCATAGAAACCGCTTTCTCTACCAGCACTTTGCTTTCCGGTGATAGGTCTACTGCAATAAGAATGTGTTTGTAAGCCATAGTGTTACTCCTTCCATAAGTTGTCGATGACCGTTGGACCAGACAGCCTGTGCTGCCGATTCGCCCGCGTCCTGCAAGCTAGATTCGCGGGGGGCTAAGCCTTTAAGGACTTAATTGTAGAAGATAATTTCTACAATATAGCGCCCCTCGCACTCCGTCAATGCACCTGGTTCACCGTTAGTTAAACAAATTATTCCGTCTTACGTATTGATAACGATTAACCTTGTGGTAAAAAAATTAACTGATCTCCTACACTATTTAATGAGCCGGTTGGATAAATAAACGTGACCGGTATCGCACTCTTTTACTGTACGGTGGGTTGGATGATATTGGGGAGCGGTAGTCCCGGAGGGATCTCCGTGGATGGGTCGCCGGGGAGGAAGTATGATCAGCACTGTTGCGCTGTTTTGGGCCCTGTGTATCGTTTGTGTGGTGAATATGGCACGCTACTTCTCATCGTTGCGTGCATTATTGGTTGTGCTACGTGGTTGCGATCCCTTGCTCTATCAATATGTTGATGGCGGAGGTTTTTTCACCTCGCATGGGCAGCCCAGTAAACAAATGCGGCTGGTTTGGTATATCTATGCCCAACGATATCGCGATCATCATGATGACGAGTTTATTCGTCGCTGTGAGCGTGTTCGCCGGCAGTTCATCCTGACCAGCGCGCTATGTGGTCTGGTACTGGTGAGTATGATTGCGCTGCTTATCTGGCATTGAGCTGCGCTGAATAGACGGCAAAAAAATGGGCCAGTTTCCTGACCCATTTTTCGCATGACTACTGCTTAGATAAGCTTCAGAGCCAGCCAGTACAGCACGCCTGACAGCAAAATCGCTGCCGGCAGGGTGAGAACCCATGCCATCAGGATGCTGGTGACGGTTTTCTTCTGCAGGCCGCCGCCATCAACGAGCATCGTCCCCGCAACCGAGGAGGAGAGCACGTGGGTGGTAGAAACAGGCATCCCGGTGTAGCTTGCAAGGCCGATAGACACCGCAGCGGTCATCTGTGCGGACATACCTTGCGCGTAGGTCATACCCTTCTTACCAATCTTCTCGCCGATAGTGGTCGCCACGCGGCGCCAGCCGATCATGGTGCCAATACCCAGCGCCAGCGCGACCGCCATAATGATCCAGATTGGCGCGTACTCGATGGTGCTCAGCATATCGGTTTTCAGTTTCTTCAGCAGGCGCTGGTCGTCAGAGCTCACATCCGGCAGTTTGGCCACTTTGTCGGTGGTGTCGGAGATGCAGAGCATAATACGACGCAGCTGGCCGCGCTGATCCACTGACAGCGAATCGTAGCTTTCCGTTCCGGTGAGCATTGTCTTCACGCGGTCAAGCGCGTTGATGGTGTTCGCCGGATGGCAGTGAAACTCGCCGTTGGCCGCGGTGTTGGTCTCCGGCGACGGAACCAGTTGATCAACGCCGGTGGCTTTCTTCAGCAGCTCAGGACGCTGTTGGAAGAAGGTTTCCACGTTGTTGACCGCATCGCGGGTACGAGTGATTTCGTAACCTGACGCGTTCATGTTGACCACGAAGCCCGCCGGCGCGACGCCAATCAGTACCAGCATGACCAGACCAATGCCTTTCTGCCCATCGTTGGCGCCGTGCGAGAACGACACGCCAATAGCGGACAGGATCAGCGCGATACGGGTCCAGAACGGCGGTTTTTTCTTACCGTCTTTCTTTTCGCGTTCCGCTGGGGTCAGGTGGATACGAGCACGTTTTTTGGTACCGCTCCAGTAACGACGCAGAATGAAAATCAGGCCGCCCGCTACCACCAGGCCAACGATCGGCGAGACGATAAGCGAGGCAAAAATGCCGATGACTTTCGGGATATTCAGCGCATCAACCACTGAAGTACCGGTCATCAGCGCATTGGTTAAACCAATACCGATGATGGCGCCAATCAGGGTGTGAGAACTGGAGGCCGGGAGGCCAAAATACCAGGTTCCGAGGTTCCAGATGATGGCCGCCAGCAGCATAGAGAACACCATGGCGAGGCCATGTGCGGAACCCATGTTAAGCAGCAGGTCCGTTGGCAGCATATGCACGATGGCATAGGCTACGCTGAGACCGCCCAGCAGAACGCCGAAAAAGTTGAAGAGTGCCGCCATCGCAACAGCAAGCTGCGACCGCATTGCGCGAGTGTAGATCACCGTTGCAACAGCGTTTGCGGTATCATGAAAACCGTTAATCGCTTCGTAAAACAGTACAAAAGCTAAAGCAAGCAATAATAATAGTCCGGTATGTAAATCCAGACCGGCAAATAAATGTAGCATAGGACGTTACGCCATTTTGAGGACATGAACGCGGCGCATTATCAGTGACTTTAGCGGCGCGGGCAAAGTGAAATATAGACTTTTTTTGATTTTCTTCCTGTTTGGGTTTTACCCGGTTGGGATTAATCCTATATCTTTCAAAGACGTAACTGAATGTTGTTTTTTTCGTGCTGGTGTGACCAGAGTGAAATATTTACAATTCCCGACAATTCGGGAATGAGGAAAGTTGAGTGGAAAGGTTTGATGCCATTGTAATCGGCGCCGGTGCGGCGGGAATGTTTTGTGCGGCGCAGGCGGGGCAGTTAGGCTGCCGGGTGCTGCTGCTCGATAATGGCAAAAAGCCGGGGCGCAAAATCCTGATGTCCGGCGGCGGCCGCTGCAACTTTACCAACATGTATGTCGAACCCGCGGCATATCTCAGCCAAAACCCGCATTTTTGCAAATCTGCGCTGGCGCGCTACACCCAGTGGGATTTTATAGAACTGGTCGGTAAATATGGCATTGCCTGGCATGAGAAAACGCTGGGCCAGCTGTTTTGTGATGATTCAGCGGAGCAAATCGTCAATCTGCTGCTGTCGGAATGTGAAAAGGGCGGCGTACAGATCCGTCTGCGCAGCGAAATTCTTAGCGTCGAGCGCGATGAACAAGGCTACCGGCTACAGGTTAACGGTGAAACGCTGGCGGCGAAGAAGCTGGTAATCGCCTCCGGCGGCCTGTCGATGCCGGGGCTCGGCGCGTCGCCGTTTGGCTACAAGGTAGCCGAGCAGTTTGGCCTGAAGGTATTGCCGACCCGCGCCGGGCTGGTGCCGTTTACCCTGCATAAACCGCTGCTTGAACAGCTGCAGGTGCTTTCCGGCGTTTCGGTTCCTGCTACCATTACCGCCGAGAACGGTACGCTGTTCCGCGAAAATTTGCTGTTTACCCATCGCGGCCTTTCCGGCCCGGCGGTGCTGCAGATTTCCAGCTACTGGCAGCCCGGCGAGTTTGTCACCGTCAACCTGCTGCCGGACTGCGATCTTGAGGCGTTCCTCAACGAGCAGCGAGGCGCTCATCCGAACCAAAGCCTGAAAAATACCCTCGCGATGCAGTTGCCGAAGCGGCTGGTCGAATGTTTACAGCAGCTTGGGCAAATTCCGGACGTGACGCTCAAGCAGTTGAACGTTCGCGATCAGCAGGCACTGGTGGAGACGCTAACCGCGTGGCGCGTGCAGCCGAACGGCACTGAAGGTTATCGTACTGCGGAAGTGACGCTCGGCGGCGTGGATACCAATGAGCTTTCGTCACGCACCATGGAGGCGCGCAAAGCGCCGGGGCTTTACTTTATCGGTGAAGTGATGGACGTCACCGGTTGGCTCGGCGGCTATAACTTCCAGTGGGCGTGGTCAAGCGCCTGGGCCTGCGCGCAGGCATTGGCGGAAATTTAATCCGAGAGCCCGGGCACCCTGGCGCCCGGGCTGTTTCGATCAGTTCAGCCCAAGAAAATACTGGGCGATTTTGAAATAGATAATCAGCCCGGTGCCATCAATCAGCGTGGCGATAAACGGCGCGGAAACCACCGCCGGGTCGATACCGATCCGCTTAAGCAACATCGGAATAACCGAAGACACCACCGCGCTCCACAGAGTAATGCAGACCAGCGTCAGGCTGACGATCAGCGTGATTTCCATGCCAATCCCCATCATCCAGGCGCGCAGGCAGCCCGCCAGACCCAGGGTCAGGGCAATCAGAAACGAGGTCGACACCTCTTTGCGGATAACCCGTCCCATGTCACGTAAGCGGACTTCACCCAACGCCATCGAACGCACCAGCGTTGAGGTTATCTGAGTTCCGCTGTTGCCGCCGGTACCGATCAGTAACGGGATGAAGAAGGCCAGCGCGATGGCAGATTCCAGCGCCTCTTCAAAATGCTGCAGCACGCTGCTGGTGTAGGCTTCGGCAACAAATAACAGTAGCAGCCAGACCGAGCGTTTCTTCCACAGCGTCCACGGACTGATTTCCAGATACGGTTTTTCCAGCGGTAGCGTCGCCCCTTGCAGCTGGGCGTCTTCGGTGACGTCATCCTCCAGCAGATGGGCTATCTCCTTTTCCATCAGGCAGCCGACCAGCTCGCCTTTATCGACAACCGGCACCAGATCGAGGCCGCGCTCGGTGAGTTCGGCAATGACCTGAGGGCGCTCATCGTCGGGTTTAACGCGGAACAGACAGCTGTCCATCAGGTAGCGAATAGACTGGCCTACCTCTGCCTCCTGCAATAGTTTTTTGACTGATAAGCTGCCGCGCAGCTTGTTACCGGCGACGACAAATACCTGGCCGGGGATATCGTCGCTGGCGAGCTGCGAGATAAAGTGTTCACGCGCCTCATGGACGCTGAAATGTTCCTGCAACGTAATAAAATCGGTACGCATGTACTGGGCGATCGCATCGCCGTCGAAGCCAGAGGTCGCCTGATGCGCGGCGCAGAGTTGAATGGAAGACATGATTAAAATCCCTATAAAAAATCACTCATAGGGGCGAACAAGACAGGGTTAGCGCAGGCAGATCCCTACGTCCTGGTTTTAGCACTGCATAACGTATCTGAACGGTTATGACCGCCAGAAGTTACCTTGGCAACACCTTGATTCGATGGAAGCCTGTATTTCCCTGAGTGGTCTCTCTCGATACCAACAGGGCGGTAACTTGTATTTATGCAGGAGCCTCGCCATAACGAGATCGTTAAATGAGGCGCCATTATTGGCGAACAGGGATAATTCACAAAGCGTATAGTTTATGTGGTTTATCAACTGTTGATAAACCACATAAATCATTCTCAATTTTTTATGGATTGAGCGGCTTCATTTTCAAGGTTTTGATCATCCGCTAAACACTGCAAATGCCCATGCCGCACGCCGCGCTGGGCAATCACCTCGTCGGCAAAATGCTGTACTTCGTCCATGTTGCCTTTTAGCACCGCGATCTCCAGACAGTCATCATGATTGATGTGGACATGTAACGTGGCGACCGAGAGATCGTGATGCTGATGCGAAGAGGCGACCAGCCGGCTCGCCAGTTCGCGTTTTTCATGCTCATACACGTACGACAGGACCGCATAGCCGCGCTGCGTCGGCTGCTGTAGCGGATTGTGGTGAAGCGCGTCACGCAGAATATCGCGCACCGCTTCCGAGCGGTTGTAGTACCCGCGGTGGGCGCTGTGCGCGTCGAGCGCGGCCAGCAGGTCATCATCCAGAGTCAGGGTTACGCGCTGCATGGCATGGCCTCGTTAAGCAGAGTGTGGGGAAAGGGCGGGAGCACCGCGCGCTGTAGCGCCTGTCCGGCAGCGGATGTAAGGCGCAGCGGCAGACTAACCGTTGCCGTTTCGACGATACGTCCGCTATCCATCACCAGCACCCGCTGGCAAAAACGCTCCACCAGCCGCAGGTCGTGGGTGATAAACAGGCAGGCGGTGGCGAACTGCGCCTGCAGGCGTTTGAGCAGGGCGATAATTTCCGCCTGAAGCATCAGATCGAGATTCGATACCGCTTCGTCGAGAATTAATAGCTGCGGCCGGACCACCAGCGCCCGCGCCAGGCACACGCGCTGCAGCTGTCCGCCGCTGAGCTGCGCCGGACGCTTGTCGAGCAGCGCCGGGGCGAGGTCAACCGCCAGCAGCATCTCCTCCACCCGCTGCGTACGCTCATCGCGCGATAAACTAAACAGGTGCCGCAGCGGCTCGTTGATAATCTCGCGCACCGTTTTGCGCGGATTCACCGCGCTAATGGCATCCTGAAACACCAACTGAATATCGCGGCGAAAGGCGCCGATCGCCTCCCCCTTCAGGGAGGTCAGCGACGCGCCGCGCCAGGCGACCTCGCCATACCGCGGCGTTTCGAGACCGACCAGCATCCGCGCCAGGGTACTTTTACCGCAGCCGCTGCGCCCGAGCAGCGCCATCGTTTCACCGGAGGCGATGTCGAACTGGATATCGCGCAATACCGGGCCATGATGGGGGTAATCGTGGCTCACTGCGTTTACGCTGAGTAAATTCATGGTGTTTTCTCCAGGCCATACAGCGCCAGATGGGCGGCCAGCAGGCGCTGGCTGAGCGGGTGCTGCGGGGCGCTAAATAGCGTGTTAACGTCGCAGCGTTCAACAAGACGACCGTTTTCCATCACCGCCACGTCATGTGCCAGCCGGGCGACAACGCCCATATCATGGGTCACCAGTAGCAGTCCCTGCCCGCGATTGGCGACGATATCCGCCAGCAGGTTGAGAATGCGCGCCTGGGCGACGGCATCAAGGTCGGTGGTCGGTTCATCGGCGATAATAAACGGCGCGCGGCTGAGCAGGGCCAGGGCCACCATCATCCGCTGCAGCATGCCGCCGCTCATCTCGAAGGGATAACGCTTAAGTAGCGAGAGAGGATTTTCCAGTCCCACTTCTTCCATCGTTGCCAGCAGGGCGGCGTTATTGACTTCGTAACCCGTCGCCCGACAGGTTTCCCGCGCATGCGCCGCCATGGTGTGCAGCGGATTAAAGGCGCTGCGCGGATTTTGCATAATGGTGGCGATGGTCGCGCCGCGCAGCTGTTCGCCGTACACCGGGATACCGTCGAGCAGCACCCGGCCCGCGGTTTGCCTGACGCCAGGCGGTAAAATACCGAGCGTGGCGGCGCAGGTCAGCGATTTACCGCTGCCGCTACTGCCGAGCAGCGCCAGCACCTGACCGCGGCGCAGGGTAAGGGAAACGTCGCTGACCAGCGGACGGTCGGCGACGAGCGAAAGTTGTTCCAGTTGGATCTTTTGCGGCATCAGTGGTTATGCTCCGCGATCAGCTGAGGATCGAGACGATCGCGCAGCGCGTCGCCCACCAGATTAAAAGCCATCACGCTGATAAACAGCGCCAGTCCGGGCCAGACCATTTGCAGCGGCTGCGTCCAGATGTACTGGCGGGCGTCGTTGATCATCACCCCCCATTCCGCCGTTGGCGCGCTGACGCCGAGGCCGAGGAACGACATCCCGGCTACGTGGAGCATCATATGACCGATATCCAGCGAGGCGAGCACCAGCAGCGAAGGGAGCACCGCGCCGGCCAGATGGTCACGGAACAAGGGCCAATGTCCCGCGCCGCTCAGGCGCGCGGCGAGAATAAATTCGCGCTGGCGCAGAGAGACCACCAGGTTACGCACCATCCTTGCGTACCAGGCCCAGTGCGACAGCGCAATGGCGATAATCACGTTGCTAAGACCGGTACCGAGTACGCCGACCATAAAGAACGAAAGTATTGATGTCGGGAAGGTCATAAATAGCTCGGCCAGGCGCATCAGGCCGCGATCGACGCGGCCGCCCACCATCCCGGCGCTGCCGCCGACCGTAAGGCCTATCAGCAGCACCAGCAGCAGGCAGGCCATCACCGCGCCCAGCGAGACGCGGGTGGCGGCGAGAAGGCGCGAGAAAATATCCCGGCCGAGATGATCGGTGCCGAGCCAGTGGGCCTCGCCTGGAGAGAGCAGACGTTGATGGAGATCGATGGCCGCCGGGTCATAGGGCAGCCACCAGCCGCTGCTCATGGCGATTGCCGCCAACAGCGCAATAATGAGTAGCGCCAGTTTTACCGGCCAGCGGAAGGTTGCGAACAGCGTCATACGGCGGCCTCCTCATGGCGGCGCAGGCGCGGATCGAGCGCGGCGTTAAGCAGGTCGACCGCCAGATTGGCCAGCACGAACACCGCCACCATCATCAGGGTAAAGCATTGGATCACCGGGTAGTCGCGATTGAAAATCGCGGAAACCGCATAGCGACCGACGCCGGGCCAGGCGAAGATATTTTCGATGATCATCGTGCCGCCAATCAGCTCGCCGATGTGCATACCCAGCGCCGTCACCACCGGCAAGGTCGCGTTACGCAGCACGTGTCGCCGCTCAATCTGACCTTCGCTCAGCCCGCGCAGACGCGCCCAGACCACGTGGCGCTGGCTGGACACTTCCAGCATGCTGGCGCGCAGCAGACGGGCATTGATCGCCAGCGACATCAGGGCGATGGAAAACGCCGGCAGCAGCAGATGTCGCCAGCCGCCGTAGCCCATCGCCGGTAGCCAGCGCAGATGGACGGAAAAGAGCATCACCAGCAAAAAGGCCAGCCAGAAGTTGGGCATTGAGACGCCGAGGAAGGCAATCAATCGTACGGCGAAATCGGGTAAGCGGTCGCGATGGCGCGCGGCCCAGATCCCCAGCGGCAGCGAGGTCAGCAGAATAATCACCAGCGCCGCGCCGGTGAGCTGCAGCGTCGCCGGCAGAAAATGCAGCAGGTCGTCCAGCACCGGGCGCTGGCTGGCGTAGGAGACGCCGAAATCGAGATGTAGCGCGCGCCACAGCCAGTGTAGATACTGCCGCGCCAGCGGCTGATTGAGCCCGAGCTGCTCGCGGGTAGCGGCAATCATTTCGCTGGTGGGCGGCACGTTGGAGAGACGCAGATAGTCCAGCGCCGGGTCGCCGGCGCCAAGACGTAACAACAGGAAGATGATCGCCGAGGCGGCAAGCAGCATCAGCGGCAGCGGGAGCAGGCGGCGAAGAAGATATTTCAGCATCATGGCGCCACCGGCGTAATCAGCTCTAACGGCAGATCGGTGGTCACCGGCGCGAAGGGCACTTCGCCCAGCGTTTTGCGGGCGACGGACATCAGCGAGACGTAGCTTATCGGCAGATAGACCGCTTCGTTGTGCAGACGGGTGAGGATATCGCGATACAGTTCGCGACGGCGGCTCTCGTCGGTGGTGGTCAGGACCTCTCCTATCTCTTGATCAATCATTGCCTTATCCGGCAGGCCACGCTGCGCCTGATAGTCGGCGTGCGAAGGGACGCGCATCGAACTCATAAACGCGTGCGGGTCGAACGGCGCTCCCCAGGTATGGTTGAAGATCATCGTGAAGCGGCCATCGTGCTGGCGGGCATAGATACTGCTCTCCTCTTCGCCGACCAGCCCGACATCGATACCTACCTGGCGCAGGTCGGCCTGGATGATTTCCGCCATCGACTTAGCCAGCGCATCGGTGCCGATAAAAGCCAGTTCAAGTCGCAACGGGCGCCCGTCTTTTTCACGAATATCCTTGCCGGGCGTTAGCGTCCAGCCGGCGTTTTCCAGTAGCGTACGGGCCTTATCCGGATTGAAGCGGCGCGCCAGCAGGTTATCCGGCGCGTAAGGTACCGAGGGCGCGAAAAGCGTATCGGCGACCTGCTGAGTGCCGTACAGCACGCCGTCAATGAGCGACTGTTTATTGACGCCATAGTTAAGCGCCTCGCGTACCGCCAGTTCATTCGTTGGCGCTTGCAGCGTATTGAGCGCCAGCATCACGGTTTGCGTCGGGGCGGAAAGACGCGTGCGATACTCGTCCTGCTGGCGAAAACGGGCGAACGTATCCAGCGGTAGTAGCCCTTCATCACCGTACAGCAGATCAACTTCACCGGTTTCAAAGGCGACCGCCCGGCTGGTGGCGTCGGGGATCACTTTCACGGTGACTTTCTCAAGCGCCGGTTTTTTGCCCCAGTAGCGCGGGTTGCGTACCAGCACATCCTGCTGATTAAGCTGCGAACTGGACAGCATCCACGGACCGGTGCCGATGGGCGCTTTGATGCCTCGCTGCGTACTACCGTCAACAAACTGCGAGGGGGCGATAAAACGAAACGGGCGGGGAAGGGCGAGTTCCTGCAGGAACGGGTAGTAGGCGCTTTTCAGGGTGATTTGTAGTTCGTTATCGCTGAGCGCTTGAACGTCCGTTATTTGATTGGTCAACTCCAGCCAGGCGTGCCGCTGGCGGTTGGCCAGCACCGCCTGAAAATTGGCCACCGCGGCCTGGGCGTTAAAAGGTTCGCCGTTGGAGAAGTAGACATCATCACGTAGGGTGAAACGCCAGATTTTACCATCGGCTGAGTGGATCCAGCGGGTAGCCAGCCAGGGGGTAACCCGGCCATTAGCCTGATATTTGACTAGCGGCTCATACACCATACTTTGGGCGAACATTTGGTTCGGCGTATACAGATGTGGATTGAGAGGACCGACGTTAACCGGCCAGGCGATGGCGATTTCATGCATGGCGGCGGGCGCGAGCAGAGGAATGCAGGCGCAGAGCGCCAGCAAGGTGGTGCGGAAAATAGACAAGGTTTACATCCAGAAGGAACGAAAAGTATGACGATTTTAATAATTTGTCATACTTAAGGAGTAACCTGGATCAATATGTTGGGAGAAAACCATAACAAAATCATATGTAGCGTAAGGTTACGATTGTCTGAACAAATCCAGCAGGGTGGTGACCTGTTCATCGAGCGGCGCCAGGTCCCGCTTGACTATCAAATGCAGCGGCGTGGCGCGGCGGGCGCCATGGCTCAGCGGCAGCGCTTTCAGCACGCCCTGTTCCAGGTGTGCGCGTATCCGCTCCTCCGGCAACCAGCCGAATCCCACCTGATACAGCACCGCATCTATAGCGGCATCAATAGTAGAAAAGGTCCAGGCATCGCGGGTGGATGAGGCGTCGCCGCTACGGTCGGCAATGCGGATCAGCGGCCAGGGGGCCAGCGCGTTGTCGTCCAGCAATTCATCCGATTGCGACAGCGGATGGTCGCGATGGGCGACCGCGATAAAGTCGATATTCATCAGCCATTCGCCGCGTCCGGTAATATCCTGGCGACGGGTTAAGACCATCACGTCGGCCTCGCTGCGGGCGGCGCTTGCCTCATCGACGTTTTCCAGCACTTCGGTCAGCCGAACCTGAGTTTGCGGGTAGCGTTGCTGAAACTGACGCAGAATGGCGAACAGCCGCTGGCGGGGAAAAATGCTGTCGACGACCAGATCCAGACGGGTGCGCGCGCCGTTGCGCAGCGTCGCGGCGTGGGTCTCAACCCACGAAAAGGCCTTCAGTAACGGTTTCACCTGATTGAGCAGCAGTTCGCCAGCGGGCGTTAGCACCGCTCGCCGTCCGGACGGCGCCAGCAGCGCCACTCCTAAACGTTCCTGCAGCAGCGCCAGGTTATAGCTCACCGAAGACTGGCTGCGGTTGGTCTCTTCCGCGGCTTTGGCAAAGCTGCCCAGCTCAATCACCTTTTCCAGCAGCGCCCATTGTTCCAGCGTGGTCTTGTGCATAATTCATCTAAAAATTGGATTGTTTTCATCCAAACATAGCGTTATTCATTCAATTTTTAAAGCCGTATTCTTACCTCAACGAAACAGAGGAGAATAAATAATGAGCACTTTCGACAAACATGACCTCAGCGGCTTTATCGGTAAACATCTGGTTTATACCTACGACAACGGCTGGAACTACGAAATTTACGTTAAAAATGGCACTACCCTGGACTATCGTATTCACAGCGGCATCGTTGCCAACCGTTGGGTGAAAGACCAGCATGCGTACATCGTGCGGGTAGGCGAAAGCATTTATAAAATTTCCTGGACCGAACCAACCGGTACCGACGTCAGCCTGATCGTCAACCTGGGCGACAAACTGTTCCACGGCACTATATTCTTCCCCCGCTGGATCATGAATAACCCGGAAAAAACCGTCTGCTTCCAGAACGATCATATTCCGTTAATGAACGCCTATCGTGACGCCGGCCCGGCCTACCCGACCGAAGTGATTGATGAATTCGCGACTATCACCTTTGTTCGCGATTGTGGCGCGGATAATAACGATGTAATTAATTGCCCGGCTAATGAATTACCCGCAGATTTTCCTGCAAATTTGTAATACAGCAGAAATAATTCTGTGATCTAACGCTAATTTTTCCGCTAGATTAAAACGTAAATAAATATTTATTGCGGGCTGGTTGACGATTCGTTTACTTTCACCCGTTAAGCCCCAGTTTTCTCTATGAAACTGGGGCTTTTTGCTGCTGATTCCTGTCATAAGAAAATACTATCTATCTGATTCTCAATGAGATATTACTATTCTCGCGAAAAATATTAATTTCTTAATATTATCCTAAGCAACAGCGACTAGATTTATAACCGTCGAAATACCCTGGAATGAAATGTGGCGGTGAACCGACTTCATTTTCATTTTGTTTAAGTCCGCTGGCGCAGGATATTTCTTTCTACCGGCCCCCTTTTTTAGTGGGTTATTAATAGAACAGGAAAAAGATGAGCGAATTTCTGCCGTTTTCGCGCCCGTCGATGGGCGACGCAGAGCTGGCTGCGCTGCGTGAAGTTTTGCAATCAGGATGGATTACTACCGGTCCTAAAAACCAGGCGCTGGAAGAGGCATTTTGCCAACTGACCGGCAACCGCCACGCCATCGCCGTCAGCTCCGCTACCGGCGGTATGCACGTCACGCTAATGGCGATGGGTATTGGCCCTGGCGACGAAGTGATCACCCCTTCGCAAACCTGGGTGTCGACGCTGAATATGATCTGTCTGCTGGGCGCTACGCCGGTGATGATCGATGTCGATCACGATAATCTGATGATTACCCCCGAGGCGGTGGAAGCGGCGATCACCTCGCGGACGAAAGCGATTATTCCCGTCCACTACGCGGGCGCGCCTGCGGATATCGATGCGATCCGCGCCGTTGGCGAGCGCCACGGTATTCCGGTTATCGAAGATGCCGCGCATGCCGCGGGAACGCACTATAAGGGCCGCCACGTCGGCTGGCGCGGCACCGCGATTTTCTCGTTCCACGCGATCAAAAATATGACCTGCGCCGAAGGGGGGCTTATCGTCACCGATGATGACGAGCTGGCTTCCCGCATCCGCAGCCTCAAATTCCACGGCCTGGGCGTTGACGCCTACGACCGCCAGACCCACGGCCGCGCGCCGCAGGCGGAAGTGATTACCCCCGGCTTCAAATACAATCTGGCCGATATCAACGCCGCGCTGGCGCTGGTGCAGTTGGATAAGCTGGCGCAGGCGAATCAACGTCGCGCTGCAATCGCCCAGCGCTACCTGCGCGAGCTGGCTGATACCCCGTTTAAGCCGCTGACCGTTCCGGCATGGGATCACCAGCACGCCTGGCACCTGTTTATTATCCGCGTTGATGAAGCGGCCTGCGGCATCAGCCGCGATGCCCTGATGGAAAAACTCAAAGCCATGGGCATAGGCACCGGTCTGCACTTCCGCGCGGCCCATACGCAAAAGTATTACCGCGAGCGTTTTCCTGAAGTTTCGTTACCGAATACCGAATGGAACAGCGCGCGCATTTGTTCCATCCCGCTGTTCCCGGATATGACCGACGACGATGTCACCCGCGTCATTACCGCGCTACATCAGTTGTCAGGACGTTGATATGCTTACTTATCCTCCCGTAAAAAAAGTCTCGGTGGTTATCCCGGTTTATAACGAACAGGATAGTCTGCCGGAGCTGCTGCGTCGTACCGACGCCGCCTGTGCGACGCTAGGGCGCCAATATGAAATTCTGCTGATCGACGACGGCAGCAGCGACGATTCCGCGCGCATGCTGACCGAGGCCGCCGAAGCCGAAGGCAGCCACGTGGTGGCGGTGCTGTTGAACCGTAACTACGGCCAGCACTCGGCGATTATGGCCGGTTTCAGCCATGTCACCGGCGATCTGATCATCACCCTTGATGCCGACCTGCAAAACCCGCCGGAAGAGATCCCGCGGCTGGTGGAAAAAGCCGATGAAGGCTACGACGTGGTCGGTACCGTGCGCCAGAACCGTCAGGACAGCATCTTCCGTAAATCTGCCTCGAAGATGATTAACCGCCTGATCCAGCGTACCACCGGTAAAGCCATGGGCGATTACGGCTGCATGTTGCGCGCCTATCGCCGCCATATCATCGACGCCATGCTCAACTGCCATGAGCGCAGCACCTTTATCCCGATTCTGGCGAATACTTTCGCCCGCCGGGCGGTCGAGATCCCGGTGATGCACGCCGAGCGCGAATTCGGCGACTCCAAATACAGCTTCATGCGTCTGATTAACCTGATGTATGACCTGGTGACCTGTCTGACCACCACCCCGCTGCGTTTACTGAGCATTTTCGGCAGCGTGATAGCCCTGTTGGGCTTCGCCTTCGGCCTGCTGCTGGTGGTGCTGCGTCTGGCCTTCGGTCCACAGTGGGCGGCGGAAGGGGTGTTCATGCTCTTCGCCGTGCTGTTCATGTTCATCGGCGCCCAGTTTGTCGGTATGGGTCTGCTCGGGGAGTATATCGGCCGCATTTATAACGATGTTCGCGCCCGTCCCCGTTACTTTATTCAACGTGTTGTTCGTCAGCCGGAAACGGCGTCTCAAGAGGAAGATCGTTCATGAAAGCAGTAGTCTTCGCTTATCACGATATGGGTTGCGCAGGTATTCAGTCACTGCTGGATGCCGGTTATGAAATCGCCGCTATTTTTACCCATCCGGATAACCCTGGCGAAAACCATTTCTTTGGTTCCGTTGCCCGTATTGCCGCCGAGCAAGGTATCCCGGTATGGGCGCCGGAAGATGTTAACCATCCGCTGTGGATTGAACGTATTCGCGAGATGAAGCCGGATGTGCTGTTCTCGTTCTACTACCGCAACCTGCTGTGCGATGAGATCCTGAATATCGCGCCGAAGGGGGCTTTCAACCTGCATGGTTCTCTGCTGCCGAAATACCGCGGTCGCGCGCCGCTGAATTGGGTACTGGTCAACGGCGAAAGCGAAACCGGCGTGACCCTGCACCGGATGGTTAACCGCGCCGACGCGGGCGATATCGTCGCTCAACAAGCTGTGGCTATCGGCCCGGATGACGCGGCGCTGGCGCTGCACCGTAAGCTGTGCGCCGCCGCCTCCGATCTGCTGGGCCAGGCGCTGCCGGCTATTCGTGAGGGTAAGACTGAGGAGCGGGCGCAGGACCACAGCCAGGCGACCTACGTTGGCCGTCGTACCCCGGAAGACGGGCGTCTCGATTGGGACAAACCGGCGCAGACTCTGCACAACCTGGTGCGCGCGGTATCCGATCCGTGGCCGGGCGCCTTCGCCTATGCCGGCGCGAACAAATTTATCGTCTGGAAATCCCGCGTGCGCGCCGACCTGCCGGCAGCCAAGCCCGGCACCGTGATCTCTGTCGCGCCGCTGGTGGTTGCCTGTCAGCAGGGGGCGCTGGAAATCGTCACCGGCCAGACCGAACGCGGCGTTTATATGCAGGGTACCCAACTGGCGCAGGCGCTGGGGCTGGTGACCAGCGCGGTGCTGAGCAGCAAACCGGTGGTGGCGATTAAGCGCCGTACCCGCGTGCTGATTCTCGGCGTCAACGGCTTTATCGGTAACCATCTGACCGAACGTCTGTTGCAGGACGACAACTATGAGATTTACGGCCTGGATATCGGCTCTGACGCCATCAGCCGTTTCCTCGATAACCCGCGTTTCCACTTCGTGGAAGGCGATATCAGTATCCACTCCGAGTGGATCGAATACCACATTAAGAAATGCGACGTGGTACTGCCGCTGGTCGCGATCGCCACGCCTATCGAATACACCCGTAACCCGCTGCGCGTGTTCGAGCTGGATTTCGAAGAGAACCTGAAGATTATCCGCGACTGCGTGAAATACAATAAGCGCATCATCTTCCCGTCGACCTCGGAAGTGTACGGCATGTGCACCGACAAAAACTTCGACGAAGATACCTCCAATCTGGTGGTCGGGCCGATCAACAAACAGCGTTGGATCTACTCGGTTTCTAAGCAGCTGCTGGACCGCGTGATCTGGGCCTACGGCGATAAGAACGGCCTCAAGTTCACCCTGTTCCGTCCGTTCAACTGGATGGGGCCGCGTCTGGATAACCTTAATGCCGCGCGCATCGGCAGCTCCCGCGCCATCACTCAGCTGATCCTTAATCTGGTGGAAGGTTCGCCGATTAAGCTTATCGAAGGCGGCAAGCAGAAGCGCTGCTTCACCGATATCAGCGATGGTATCGAAGCGCTGTTCCGCATCATTGAGAATAAAGACGGTCGCTGCGATGGTCAGATCATCAACATCGGTAACCCGGAAAACGAAGCGAGCATCAAAGAGCTGGCGGAAATGCTGCTTGCCTGCTTCGAGCGCCACCCGCTGCGCGATCGCTTCCCGCCGTTCGCCGGTTTCCGTGAAGTGGAAAGCAGCGATTACTACGGTAAAGGCTACCAGGACGTTGAGCATCGTAAGCCGAGCATTCGTAACGCAAAACGCTGCCTGAACTGGGAACCGACCGTCGAGATGGAAGAGACCGTTGAGCATACTCTGGACTTCTTCCTGCGCACCGTTGAGCTCACGGACGATAAAAACTCATGAAACAAGTCGGCTTACGCATAGATGTCGATACCTTTCGCGGGACGCGTGATGGCGTACCGCGGCTGCTGGCCCTGCTGGGCAAGCATGGAATTCAGGCAAGCTTCTTTTTCAGCGTCGGGCCGGACAATATGGGGCGCCATTTATGGCGCCTGGTAAAACCGAAGTTTCTGTGGAAAATGCTGCGCTCTAACGCGGCGTCGCTGTACGGCTGGGATATTCTGCTGGCCGGTACCGCGTGGCCGGGGCGCAGGATTGGCGCGGGTAACGAAGAGGTTATTCGCGCCGCCGCGCAGATCCATGAAGTGGGTCTGCATGCCTGGGACCACTACAGCTGGCAGGCATGGAGCGGCGTGTGGCCGCAGGAACGTCTGACGCTGGAAGTGGAACGCGGTCTGCTCGAACTGGAACGCATTATCGGTCGCCCGGTAACCTGCTCAGCCGTCGCCGGCTGGCGTGCCGACCAGCGGGTGGTAAAAGCGAAAGAATCCTTCGATTTCCTCTACAACAGCGATTGTCGCGGCACGCGGCCATTCCTGCCGCAGCTTGGCGGCGGGGCCTCCGGCACCGTACAAATCCCGGTGACGCTTCCCACCTGGGATGAAGTGGTCGGTAGCGCCGTAGATAGCGCTGGTTTTAACCGCTATCTGCTGGACTGCATCCATCGCGACAAGGGAACGCCGGTCTATACCATCCACGCGGAAGTGGAAGGCATTGCCTACGCCGACCAGTTCGATGCGCTGCTGGCCATGGCGGAGGAAGAAGAAATACAATTTTGCCCACTGAGCCAGCTGTTGCCCGCTGACTTTAGCGAGCTGCCGTCAGGCAAAGTGGTCCGTGGTGAACTGGCTGGCCGGGAAGGTTGGCTTGGACGTGAACAATTACTGGGCTCGGGTGTATGAAAAGCATTCGTTATGGCGTCTCTCTGGTTGTACTCTTTGCGCTGTATTACTTATTGCCGTTAAATTTCCGTTTGCTGTGGCAGCCTGATGAAACCCGTTATGCCGAGATCAGCCGTGAAATGCTGGCCTCCGGCGACTGGGTGGTGCCGCATCTGCTGGGCCTGCGTTACTTTGAAAAGCCGATTGCCGGTTACTGGATTAACAGTATTGGCCAGTGGCTGTTCGGCCATAATAACTTCGGCGTGCGTTTCGGTGCGGTTTTCGCCATTACCGTCAGCGCGTTGCTGGTGGCGTGGCTGGCGTGGCGTATTTTCCGCGATAAACGCGTGGCGATCCTGTCGCCGGTTATCTTCCTCACCGCGATGCTGGTCTACGCGATTGGCACCTATGCGGTGCTGGATCCGATGATCACCATGTGGATGGCGCTGGCGATGTGCAGCTTCTGGGGAGCCTCCCAGGCGCAGAGCCGCGGCGGGAAGTTGTTGGGTTATATCGTACTGGGCTTCGCCTGCGGGATGGGGGTGATGACCAAGGGCTTCCTGGCGCTGGCGGTACCGGTAGTTGGCGTGCTGCCGTGGGTGATTGCGCGTAAACGCTGGAGCGAAGTGCTAACCTACGGTTGGCTGGCGGTGGTGGTCTGTACGTTGGTGGTGCTGCCGTGGGGATTGGCTATCGCTAATCGCGAACCGGATTTCTGGCGCTATTTCTTCTGGGTCGAACATATTCAGCGTTTCGCCGAGAAAGACGCCCAGCATAAAGCGCCCTTCTGGTACTACATTCCGTTCCTGATAGCCGGCAGCCTGCCGTGGCTGGCGCTGCTGCCGGGCGCGCTCAAGCGCGGCTGGAGCGAACGCGATGATGCCCGCGGCGCGCTGTATCTGCTAGGCTGGGTGGCGATGCCGTTCCTGTTCTTCAGCATCGCCAAGGGAAAACTGCCGACCTACATTCTGCCGTGCTTTATGCCGCTGTCGATTTTGATGGCCCGCTACGCGCTGGATGCCGCGAAGGCGGGGGCGAAAGCGCTGCGCATCAACGGCATGATCAACCTCGGTTTTGGTCTGCTCGGCCTGGTCGCGGTGCTGGTGGTCTCACCGTGGGGCGTCATGCATAAACCGGTGTGGACGAAGATCGAGCTGTATAAATGTCTGCTGGCGGCGATCGCCTTTGCCGTATGGGCGCTAATGGGCTGGTTGGCAATCAAGGACAACGGTCGTCGCTGGACGCTGGCCGCCATCTGCCCGCTGGGGCTGGCGCTGCTGGTGGGCTTCGCTATTCCGGATCGGGTTATTGACAGTAAACAGCCGCAGTTCCTGGTGGATATCGTGAGTGAATCGTTGGCGCCAAGCCGCTATGTACTGACCAACAGCGTCGGTATCGGCGCGGGGCTGGCGTGGGAGCTCAAGCGTGACGACATCATCCTGTATGACAAGCAGGGGGAGCTAAAATATGGCCTCGGCTGGCCGGATGCGCAGAGCAAATTCCTGGCGACTCACGAATTTGCTGATTGGCTGGCAGCGCACCGCCAGCAGGGACCCATCTCTCTGGTGCTGCTGATGGATAAAGGTGAAACGATGAACGAACTGGCGTTACCGAAACCTGATAACTCCTACGTGCTGGGGCGCGTGGTATTTATTCAGTATCTGCCGCAATGAGTGTCTGGTTCTGTCTGGTACTCGCCAGCCTGCTTAGCTGCGCCGGTCAGTTGTGCCAGAAGCAGGCAACCCGGCCGTCCCGTAGCGGACGGCGCGGGCGGCATATCCTGGTCTGGTTGGGATTAGCCCTGCTGGCGCTCGGCGGCGGTATGCTGCTGTGGCTGGGGGTACTGCAGGCAATCCCGGTCGGTATTGCCTATCCGATGCTGAGCCTCAATTTTGTCTGGGTGACGCTGGCGGCATGGGGCATCTGGCGCGAGCCGGTGGCGCGCCGTCACTGGCTTGGCGTCGGGCTGATCGTCGTCGGTATCGCCGTTCTGGGGAGTAGCGTCTGATGGGCTTAATCTGGGCGTTATTGAGCGTTGGCCTGGTCAGCGGCGCACAGCTGCTGTTGCGCAGCGCGATGGTCGAACTGCCGCCGTTGACCGATATCCTGACCTTCCTCAATCATCTGCTGCATTTTCGCACCGGTACCTTCAGCCTGGGTTTCGGCCTGGTTGGCTATCTGCTGTCGATGGTCTGCTGGTATTTCGCGCTACACCGCTTACCGCTGGCCAAAGCTTACGCGCTGCTAAGCCTGAGCTACATTCTGGTGTGGGCCGCCGCCATCTGGCTGCCCGGCTGGCATGAACCGTTTTACTGGCAATCGCTGCTGGGCGTGCTGATTATTATCGCTGGCGTGCTGACCATCTTCTGGCCGGTCAAGCCGCGCCGTTAAAACATTGAATGTGCGCCGCCGTCAGCTTAAACGGCGTTGGCGTACAGACCGCAATACTTAACCCTTCATACTGAATCTGGCTCAATGACAGCGCGCCGTGAAAGGCGCTGTCAACAGAGGCCATCTGCCAGGCGCTGCCGCCGCGCTGTTTCACCAGGGCCTCTTTGCGCGTCCAGATACGCCAGAAGGCGACTAACCGCCGCTCCGGCGGTTCACGCTCCAGTTCCTGGTGCTCGCCCTCGCTGAACAGAGCGTTAGCCAGCCGCTGCCAGCCGTTGCGCGGGCGAATCACTTCTATGTCGCAGCCAACCTCGCCTTCATCGCTCAGCAGTAGGGCGATATGGTCGCCGCTGTGGCTAAGGTTAAACCACCGCCCGCTACCGGGCGGGAATGCCGGTTTACCCTGTTCGCCATACTGAATATCCATTAGCGGGGTAGTCGCATGCGCCAGCAGCGCGCGCCCGGCAAGCCAGCTGGCCCGCCGCGGGCCGTCCGTCGCCTGCGCCATCAGCACCGGCGGCAGCGGCAGGGCGCTAAGGGTTGAGATGTGGCCGAGGATAAGCTGATACATCTCACGGCCAGCGCTGAATAATGATTGAGGTGTTAATGCCGCCGAAGGCGAAGTTGTTGCTCTGCAGGAATTCACAATCAATCTTGCGCGATTCGCCCATGATGTAGTCAAGGTTGCCGCAGTTAGCATCCGGATTATGCAGATTCAGCGTAGGCGCGAACCAGCCCTCGCGCATCATCTGCAGGCTCATCCACGCCTCCAGCGCCCCGCAGGCGCCAAGGGTATGGCCGAAATAGCTTTTCAGCGAGGAGATCGGCACGCTGTCGCCGTAAATCGCCGCCGTCGCCTGGCTTTCGGCGACATCGCCGCGATCGGTTGCGGTGCCGTGGGCCGAAATGTAGCCAATATCCCGGGCGCTTAAGCCCGCCATTTTTAACGATTGTTCCATGCAGATCTGCATGGTTTCACGCTGCGGTTGGGTGATATGCGCGGCATCGCAGTTGGTGGCGAAGCCGATGATTTCACCGTAGATAGTCGCGCCGCGCGCTTTGGCGTGCTCCAGCTCTTCCAGTATGAGAGTACCGGCGCCTTCGCCGATCACCAGCCCATCGCGCTGTTCATCGAACGGGGCGGGGGTGAGGTCGGGCTGTTCATTACGCTGGCTGGTGGCGAACAGGGTGTCGAATACCGCGGCTTCCGACGGGCATAGCTCTTCCGCGCCGCCGGCGACCATCACCGTTTGATAGCCGTGACGAATCGCTTCCCAGGCGTAACCAATCGCCTGGCTACCGGAGGTACAGGCGCTTGACGTTGGAATAACACGGCCGCGCAGGCCGAAAAACAGCCCGGTATTAACCGCGGTAGTGTGGGGCATCATCTGCACGTAGGTGGTGCCGGTAATATTGTTGGTGTGCTTTTCCGTCAACATAGTGGCGAATTCGCTCACCGGGCCGGTACTGCCGGTTGACGAGCCGTAAGCGATGCCGGTTTCGCCGTTGCTCAGCACGGCATCATCGATAAGCCCGGCCTGCTCGAGCGCCAGTTCAGTGGCGCGGGTAGAAAGTAGCGACACGCGGCCCATCGCGCGAATACGCTTACGGGTATAGTGGGCCGGTAGGGTGAAATCATCGATTGGCGCGCCCAGCAGCGTATGCAGGCCCTCGTAAATGCGCCACTCTGGCATGGCGCGCACGGCGTTTTTATATCTCTGTAGCCCCGCCGAAACATCCTGCCAGTTGTCGCCAAAGGCGGTGACGCCGCCCATCCCGGTAATGACCACACGACGTGTCATAACATCCCTCCATTGATTGAAATGACCTGTCGGGTGACATATCCCGCAATATCCGACATTAAATAACTCGCAAGCCCTGCCACCTCGTCCGCCTGTCCCATGCGTTTCATCGGGATCATCGACATCGCCTCTTTTAGCGCAGTCTCTTCCATTTCGATCATCCCGGTGTCGATGAGCCCCGGGGCGATGCAGTTGACGGTGATTTTGCGCTTCGCCAGTTCAATGGCCAGCGCTTTGGTGGCGCCGATGATCCCCGCCTTAGCGGCGCTATAGTTGACCTGACCCCGGTTGCCCATGACGCCGGATACGGACGAGAGCGTGATGATACGCCCGCCCTGGCGCGCGCTAATCATCGGCATGATGCAGGGATGAATGACGTTATAGAAACTGTCGAGGTTGGTGTGGATCACCGCGTCCCAGTCCTCTTCGCCGAGCGCCGGGAAAGCGCCGTCGCGGGCGATGCCGGCGTTGCTGATAATGCCGTACCATGCGCCGTGTTCGGCCATATCCTGCTCAAGCACGTCGCGACACTGCGCGCGGTTGGCGACATCAAAGCTCAGCAGACGACCCGAGCCGCCAGCGGCGGTAATCGCCTCCAGCGTTTGCTGTGCGCCCGACGCATCGCGATGATAGTGGATGCCGACCACAAAGCCATCCGCCGCCAGCTGACGGGCGATAGCGCGACCGATGCCTTTACTGGCGCCGGTGACCAAAACTGAACGACTCATTCTGACGCTCCTTGTTGAAATAGGGTGTTAAGTTCTGTTGGCGTCGGCTGGAAAGTATTGACCCGTCCGCTTGCCAGTTCTTCATCGTCTGCCGTAATGGCACATTCGAAGCTGCCGAAACGCTCGTCCTGCATTAACAGCTTTACGGTGATGGACAGCGCCTTGCCGCCCGGCAGGTATCCTGCCGCGCAGACTAACTCGCGCGCGCCAAGCACCATGCCTAGTGAGATGGACGTTTGCCCCTGTTGTTGGCGGTGCCATCCGGACCAGACGCCAACGGTTTGCGCCATGAGTTCCAGGGCGAACCAGCCGGGGAGATTGCCCTCGGCATCAATAAACGGCGCCAGGACGCCATGGGTCGAGACCGTGACCCGGCAGGTAGCGGTTTCGTCGGTGACATTGACGACCTCTTCCAGCAGCAGCATTGGCGGCTTGTGCGGTAGATAAGCGCCGGGCGGTAAGTAGTGGCTCATTAAATGCTCCCGAGCAGAATGCTGGCGTTATTACCGCCAAAGGCAAACGAGTTCGACAGGATAATCGGCCGCGGCAACGGTAGGGGACGTTCGATAATCCCGCACGGCGGAAGGGTCGCGTCGCGCGGCGAATGGCTGAAGTCCTGCGCCGGCAGCAGCAGATTGCGTTGCAGGATCAGCATGCCGATGGCGGCTTCGGTGATCCCCGCCGCGCCCAGCGTATGCCCGGTCAGATGTTTGGTGGAGCTGCATGGCACCTGCTCGCCAAATAGCGCGTTGACGACGTGAGACTCTATCCGATCGTTCAGCGGCGTGGCGGTGCCGTGCAGGTTGATATAGCCCACCTGTTCAGGGGCGATGCCCGCATCGTCCAGCGCCTGCTGGATAGCGCGAATTGCCCCTTCTCCCTCAGGATGCGGGGCGGAAATATGCCAGGCGTCGCTGGACTCGCCGATACCCAGCAGCGCGATAGGCTGCGGCTCGCGGGTCAGCAGCATCAGCGCCGCCCCTTCGCCGATAGTGATGCCGCAGCGATCGCGGCCAAACGGCTGGCACTGAGTCGTGGAGAGCGACTCCAGGCTGTGAAAGCCGTTGATCGGCATTCGGCTGAGGGTATCCGCGCCGCCGACAATCGCCACATCCGCCAGCCCGGCTTCAATCAGTCGGCGTCCGCTGATAATGGCTCTGGCGCTGGATGAGCAGGCGGTTGACAGCGTAAATGCCGGGCCATCCAGCGCCAGCCAGTGGCTGAGAAAACGCGACGGGTCTCCCAGCTCCTGCTGCGGATATTGCCAGGCCGCGCTTTCCGCGCCGCTAAGGGTCAACGTGACGTGCGCGTCACCTTCGTCGAGCCCCGAGGTGCTGGTGCCAAGCACTACGGCAACGCGTTCACGCCCGTATTGGGCGATGGCGTCATCCACCTGCGGCTGAATTTGCGCCAGCGCCGCCAGCAGCAGTTGATTATTGCGCGAACGATGGGCGCTAAAGGTATCGGGAATGGCGGGTAATTCGCCGTCCACGCCCGCGAAAACCGCCTGCGGATGTCCCTGTAGCCACCCCTCGCGCGGGCGCATGCCGGGCGCGATACCGCGAGTCAGATTGGCGGCGACTTCATCATTATCGCGACCCAGCGCGTTAATCATGCCGACGGCAGAAATGTAGATCATCTCAGTCACCCAGGTATTGAATGGTGATGTGGTATTTAAAGACGTGCTGTTCGATGCTTATCGGCACGCGCTTGCCTTTGCGGTTGATATAGGTGATTTCCGTGACCAGCTTCCCGTGCGCGTTACGCAGTTCGCGTTTGTCGCCGCGGTCGGTTAGCGTCCAGCCTTTCGGCAACTGCGGCAGCCATGTGCTAACCGGCCAATGGCTGAGCATGACATCGGCCAGCACCTGGCTGGCCGGCGGCAGTTGCGGAACCACGATTGACTGTTCAGCGCGCAGCCCTTTTTCATCGTAGGTCACAAGAAACAGACGGATACCGACGGACGACAGGCCCGCCAGCGTGAGCTTTTTATCATCGGCATTGAGCATGACCAGCAGCGACTGGGTTTGGCCGTTGAAGCTGCCGGTGAGCAACTGTTGCGAGCTGATAGCCGGCGAGATGCCAGGCGGCGGTAACGTGACGCGCGTACCCGGCTCAAGCCATGCCTGCGGGCGGCCTTGCGGCTCCGGCTGCGAATGGCTGCAGCCGGCCAGTACTAAGGCGGCGAGTAGCGCGAAGGCGCGCCAGAATGATGGTCTTATCATCGTCTTTTTTTCTCTTTTTTGGTCGGCATCGCCAGCGGCGAAAGCAGGAAAGCGGTGAAAATGCCGCTCACCAGAACAATGCCAAAACTGCTAATGGCCTGAGTGGCGCTAAAGACCAGCATGCCAAGCGTTAATAAGGTGGTCATCATCGCCAGCGTGACCGCCAGCAGCGATGTCAGCGGCGTGCCGCGCGGGTTGCTGAAAAACAGCGTGTAGTTAATGCCGATGCCCAGTACCAGCACCAGCGCCAGCAAGGAGAACAGGTTAACCGGGTGGCCGCTAAGCGCCAGCGCCGCCAGCCCGCAGCCCAGCGACAGTACCGATGGCACCAGGCTTATTAGCCCTTTGCGCCAGCCAAGGCGGAGAACGGCGCCGCAGGCAATCACCGCCAGCGCAACGCACAACAGTCCGGTTAAAATATGGCGGTAGAGCGCGAAAAGCTGGTCGAAATCGCTTTTACGATCGACCCACGCAACGCCAGCCTGCTTTGCGCTGAGCGCCTTTAGCGCCGCGCTGTCTTTCACGCCGCTCACCGGGACCAGTACGCCGCTTTCGCCATCCTGCAACGTCAGCCATAGCAGCCGCCAGCCTTCGCTGGCAGGGCTGGCAAGCCAGTCGTCGACCGTTACCGGCATCGGGTTGAGATCGGGATTAACTTTTGCCAGCCCGGCGTGACTTAGCGCCTGGCCGACGACGGGCGCGGCGCGTTGCAGCAGGGTAAGATCCTGCTGCTGTCGGGCGAGCGAATTCAGCGGAATGGCGCGATATCCGCCGAGTATACCGTCGGTTTGCGCCTTAGCCAGCGCGGGCATAAATGCTTCCAGCCGTTCCAGCGTTTGCTGGGCGGATTCGCCGTACACCACAAACCACTTCTGGTCGACGCTTTGTCCGGTGAGCGCGGTAATCGCTTTTTCCTGAGCCAGAATATCCTGCGGCAGCGCCTGGAGCTGCGAAATATCATCATCCACCCGCAGCGTCGCTAGCCCCGCCAGCGACAACAGCGCCAGCGCAACGGGGAGGCCGATGGACAGCTTTTTATTGCGCCGCCAGGCGGCGAGCCAGCGTAACAGTAGCAGCATTGCCGGTACCGGGCGCACGGGGAGCCCGCGGCACAGCCATGGATGCCAGAAAATCACCGTCAGGCATGAGGCGCTCAGGCCGACCGCCGCGAAGAGCGCCATCTGGCGAACCGCCGGGAAGGGGGCCAGCATCATAATCAGATACGCCACGACGGTGGTGAGCAGCGCCAGCAGCAGCGCATGACGCACTTTGGCGAGACTCTGCCACGGGGTTAATTCCGCGCCATGCACCATCCGTTCGGTCAGATAATAGAGCGTGTAGTCGGCGGAGATGCCGATGATGCTCATGCTCATCACCAGGGTCATCAGATGCAGCTCGCCAAATAGCAGCAGCGTGACGACGGTGCCGGCCAGCGCGCCGATCGTGATAGAGAGCAGACATAGCAACAGCGGGCGGAGCGAGCGAAACGTCGCGACGATCAGCAGGATCACGCCGAACAGCGTCGCCGCGCCGAGCGTAGAAATATCGTGCTTCGCCTGCTGGCTGGCGTAATCGCTATAGAACACGGTGCCGCGTGACAATAGCTGCGCCTGCGGATACCGCGTTTTCCATTCCTTCTCCAGCTCGCCGAGGGTCGTGACCAGCCGGTGCGTCTGCTGCATATCGAATGACGATCCCGCCAGTTCGCCATGCAACAGATACCAGAGGTTGCCCTGGGCGTCTTTGGTCACCAGCCAGCCGTTCTGCAGCTGCATCCGCTGGCCGCCTTTCGCCATCGCCAGCTGCGAACCGCGCATCAGCATCAGCGGATCGTTTTGCAGTTCTTTGCCGCTGACGCCGGAAAATGCCGAATAGAGCTGCGAGAGGATCCATTGCGCCTGCGCTTCGCCGCCGTTTTGCAGGCGCGCGCGGGTAGCGGGGTCAATTAAACCGTTACGATGTTGCCAGAAAAACGCGCCCCATGCCTGCTGGCTATCGGCATCCATTGGGCCTTTTACCTCGGCCAACGCCTGCGATTGTTGCAGCCGCTGCAGCCAGTCGCGGGCCGCCTGCGGATCGGCCTGTTTACCGGGGCTGACCAGCCACACCAGTTGGCGGTCCAGCCGCTGCATAAAACCGTCGTTCAGGGCGGGCGGGATCGCGCCAAGCGTCTGTTTCGGCAGCATAGCCAGTACGCTACTGTTAAGCCTGGCCTGCGGCAGCAGCGACAGCAGCGCGCCCGCGAAGATCAGGCAGACGACGGCCCATAACAGCGCAGGGCGTTTATTGGGCGGCAAAGCGTTGGCGTTCGTCATCGGTCAGTTGCGCTGGCGTTAGTTGATGTTGGGAAAGCGTAATATCGGTGCGATCGCCCTGTTTGTCGTTGAGCTGAATATGCTCCAGATAGGTTTTTCCGGCTAAATCGATGCGGGCAAAAATCTTATCCAGCGGCGTAGTGATGGGCGTCAGGCGCAGCGTCCACTGGCCGTTGCCTTTATCGGCAAATTCCACGCGGAAGTTTTCTTCCAGGACTTTACGATCCGCCTGGAACAGCGCGCGCAGTAAATGGTTGAACTGGAACATCTGCGGGTTGTTTTCGGCGGTGATGGTCTGCGGCGGCTGGCCGTTAATCGCCTGCACCATCCGTTTGTCATCCAGCAACAGCTGCATTGGGAACGGCGAGGTTTGATCCCACAGTAAACCCTTATCGCGGGCGATCAACATCTTCCCCTGGGATCGCAGCGGCTGCGGTAGATCCTTAATCGTGCGAACTTGATCGAAATGGGCGCGTACCACCGGCTGTTCGGTGAACCGTTGTTGTAGGGTATCAAGCGTCAGGGCGCTGACCAGCGGGCTGATAAACAGCCCTAACAGCAGCAGTAATCTCATGGCGTTACCCCCATGCGTTCAAACAGGATATCCGGGCTGACGAAACACATCTCGCGGCTATTTTCATCTACCGCGACCTGGATGGTGTATCCGGTGGTGGTGCGCTTGCCGCTGACGGCATCAAAAATTTCGTAGCCGATGCGCAAGCGGTTCTCAAACTCTTCTATCCGCGCACGTACGCGAATACGCTGTTCGAAGGTAATGACGTCGCGGTATTTCACGCGGGTATCCACCACCGGCCACAAATAACCCGAGGCTTTCATCTGTCGGTAGCCGTAGTTGAACTGGTTAAGCAGCGCCTCACGGGCAATTTCGAAGTAGCGAAAATAGTTGCCATGCCACACGACGCCCATCATATCGATGTCATGAAACGGGATAGTCAGCTCTACTTCAGCAGTAAAACGGGGATCGTTAAGCACCCTTTACTCCTTATCTTTGGGATCCGGCAAACGCCAGAAATCGAAAAAGTTAAACCAGTCGAGCGGCGACTGCAGCGCGTAGTGTTCCAGCCGTTCGGCGTAGCGGTCGATGCATTGCTGGAGCGCCTGTTGGCGATCGGCGCGCGGCAGCAGCAGCGGATCGGCGAACGGCTCGCAGTAAATGCGCAGTTTGTCCTGCTGGCGGAGAGCGAAAATCAAATTCACCGGGCAGCGCAAAATAGCCGCGAGAATGAACGGCCCCTGCGGGAAGGGGGCGTCTTGTCCCATAAAACGGCTCCAGCAGACGCGCCATTCGCCGCCGCGCTGCGGGTTAACCGCAATACGGTCGCCGACAATAGCGATCCATTCGCCGCGATCCAGCTTTTCTTGCAACAGCATGGCGGTTTCCGGGCCGATATCGGTCACCGGCATCAGGTTGAGTCCGGCCTGAGGCGCCATCTCCGCCATAATTTGTTTAAAACGTTGCGCGTTTTCGCTGAATACCAGGGCGTTGATGGTTTTGCTGCCCTGCAGTTGCGCCAGCGCGCGGCAGGCTTCGACATCGCCGAGATGCGAGGCCAGCAGTAGTTTTCCTCGCGGATCGCTGATATTCAGCGTCTCCTCGGCGCCTGCGGCAAAGACCACGTCGCGACCAAACTGTAGCTCGCCGCGCCAGCTGGCGATTTTATCCAGCATCGCCTCGCCAAAGCGCAGGAAGTGCCGGTAGCTGGTCAGGGTTGGCGGTATCGGCATCTGGCGCGCGGCGAGCTGTTCGCGCGCGCGGGTGATCCATTGTTGCGACGCGCGGCGCGCCGTCGCGGCCGTCAGCCAGTACACGCCGACTACCGGATAAAGCAGCAGCGTGAACGCCTTGCGCCCCAGCAGCCGCCACACCAGCAGCATCAGGCGCATTCCCCATAATCCTTTTACCTCCTGCTGGCGCGCCCAGTGCGGCGAGGCGCGGCGAAACAGCAGCGACGGCATCCGCGGCAGCATGCCGAGGAACAGACGCGTGTGCATCAGCGAGATGCGGCAGTTATCTTTGAAGGCATCAAAATGCGACAAACCGTCCGGTGGATAGGTCACGCGGGTCGGAACAAAGTAGCTGGTATTCCCCTGCCAGTAGAGGCGCACCATCACTTCGGTATCGAAATCCATACGCTGGCCGAGGGTCACGCGCTGCGCCAGCCGTAGCGTTGGCGTTATCGGATAGACGCGAAAGCCGCACATGCTATCTTTCAACTGCAGCGACAGCGTTTCAATCCATACCCAGACGTGGGTTATCCAGCGCCCGTACAGGCGCGAACGCGGGATAGAGTCGTCGTAAATCGGCTGCCCGGAAATCAGCGCTTCAGGATGCGTCTGCGCCAGCGCCAGAAGTTGCGGAATATCTTCAATGGCGTGCTGACCATCGGCATCGACCTGCACCGCATGGCTGAACCCGGCTTCCGCCGCGGCCTGTAGCCCACGGATCACCGCTGCGCCTTTGCCCGCGTTCTGTGGTAAGCGGATTAGGGTCAGGCTGGCGGTTTCCGCCGCCAGCCGCTCCAGCTGCTGCCGCGTACTGGTATCGCTGCCGTCGTCCACCACGATGCACGGCAGGCCAAAGGGCTGCAGGCGCGCCAGTACCCGCGGCATCATTGCGCCGTGGTTATAGCAGGGGATCAGAACGCAGGGAGAGAAATCTAGCGGCATAAGCGAATTTTCCCGCTGCTGGCGGTGTGTCGCGCTTCGCCGTCGTGGCGCAGATAGCTAAACGTCAGAGTCTGGCGCGCCTCCTGCCAGTTGAGGGCGAGCGTAACGGTCGTGTCCGGCAATAGCGGCGACTGAAACTTCACGTTCTGAACGCTGTGAAAACGCCAGCCGGGGGCCAGCAGCATGGTGGCGTAATGCATCGCCCAGTCCATCTGCGCGACGCCGGGGAGCAGCGGCTGCACGGCAAAATGGCCGCGAAACCAGAATAGAGCCGGGTCGAGAGAGAGTACGATTTCAACCCGATCGGCTTGCGGCTGACGGCGCTCAATTTCATGGGGCTTCATGAAATAACTCCTGTAATTGCGCGTAGACACGCTTGTTCATGCTGTTAACGGGGATCTCGTCAATCACCCGCCAGTAGCGAGGGATGGCCACAGGTTCCAGCAAGGCGCGCAGCGCTTTTCGCCACTGTAATTCCTGACTTTTTCCCCAGCGGCGACGGGCGTCTGGGTGCAGAACTAACAACGCGCCAACGCTCTGGCGACTGCCGCGGGTAATAGGCAGGGCGGCGGCATCAAGAATGCCATCCAGTTCCAGTAATCGATGTTCCACTTCGCTTAGTGAAATGCGCTTCTCTTCAATTTTCACCACCCGGTCGCGACGACCTGCCAGCTGGAATTGACCGCTTTCATTGAAATGCAAAATATCATCGATAACCAAGCCGTTATCGTCGGCGATAAGCGGCGAAAATAGATGAATTGTGTTGCCCTGCGGCTGAAGGCGGATGCCGGAGAACGGCTGCCACGGCGTATTATCCTGCAGGCGCTGGCGGCAGGCGATAACCCCGCTTTCCGTGCTGCCGTAAATTTCATCCGGCCAGACAGCAAACCAACCGGCGGTTTGCACCGCATCCTGCCACAGAAGCTTGCCACCGGCGGACAAAATCATCGCGACCGGTGGCGGGGGCAACTGGCGATCGAGACGTTTGAGGAAAGCCGGACTGCTGATAAAAAGATAGCGATGGTCAGGGTTTAATGCCGTTAACTGCTCGGCGTACTCAATCATCGCCGCGTGGAGCGGCAAACCTAGCGCCATGGGCAGGAACAGGCGGAACGTCAGGCCATATAAATGCTGTGGCGCGACTGATGCCACTACCCGGCAGTCTGCCAGGCGTCCGGCATAGTGCGCGGCTAACAGCGCCGCCTCGCGGTCGAGACTCTTGACGGGCTTACTAATTCGCTTCGGTTCACCGGTAGAACCGGAGGTAAAAAGCTCAATATCGGCGTCATCGTCGATTGCCGGGAATGCGTATTCGTGGGGGGCGGTCGTCATGGCGGAATGCACAACCTGTAGCGGCCCGCGCCACGCCAGCGCCTTATCGCTCAATATGCCGTCGAAAAGCGCCCGCTGTTCGTTTAATAACGACGCGCGACTGTGGCCGGGAAGCACAGGCGTTTTTCCCGCATGCAGCGTGGCCAGCAGGGCGACCAGAAACAGGTAGCTGTTATCAAAACAGAGCGCCCAGCGTTCGCCTTGCTGTTGCTGCAAACAGGCAAGCAGCTGGGCGACATCGTAGCGCAGATGCGCCAGCGTCCAGCGGTGTTCTTCCTGCCACGCAATCAGCGTGTCCGCCGGACGCGCTGTGCTGAGCCACTGGGCCAGCATAAGGGGCTGCTTCATGGTTTATCTCGTTTAATCATCTGCTGGCGGGTCAGCCACTCGCCGGCCATCAGAGTTCCCATCAGAAGATAGGAAATCATGCCGTTCCACGCCGTCCACAGGGACATATCGCCGTATAGCGCAGTAAACAGCGCAACGCCGCCGTTGAGGATGAAAAAGGCGCACCAGATTTGGGTAACCCGGCGGGTGTAACGCACGGCGCGCTCGGGAAGAACCGGTTCCCGCAGCCGCGCCAGGCGCTCGACTATCGGCATGCTTGACCACAGCGAACCGCCAAACACTGCCAGCATGACGCTATTTACTACTACCGGATAAAACAGCAGCAGCTGATGGGTTTTTAGCAGATAGCTGGCAATGCACAGCATCATGCCGGCTGCCGCTACGACCTGAGTAACCACGCTCAGTGGCCCCGCCTGTCGCCGGGTCTGGCGAAAGCGTAAAAACAGCAGCAGCGCCATTAACGGTAGTAGCCATTGCAGACTGTTATGCGCGAGGCCAAACCAGACTAAGAACGGCCAGGCCAGCAGCAATACCCCTGTCATTAACGGAACGACCGGCAGCGAGCGTATGCCCGACACGGTGAATTACGCTTCTTTCAGTAAGTGTTCTACCGCATCGACGACATCCTGCACGGTACGTACGGTTTTAAACTCTTCTGGCTTGATTTTCTTGCCGATTTTCTTTTGCAGATGGACGATCATGTCGATGGCGTCGATGCTGTCCAGTTCGAGATCTTCGTACAGGCGGGCCTCAGGTTTAATATCCTGCGGATCGATTTCAAATACCTTCACCAGCAGCGAGGAGACTTCTTCGTAAATGGCTTGTTGTTCGGTCATGACGGTTCTCCTCAGGCACGCTGCGCTTGAATAAATGATGCCAGCGTGGCGACGGAGAAGAAGTGCTGACGCATCTCTTCGCTCTCAGCCGACAGCACCACGCCGTACTGATTTTTCACCGCCAGGCCCAGCTCCAGCGCATCGATGGAGTCCAGACCCAGGCCATCGCCAAACAGGGCGGCATCGGTGTCGATATCATCAGCGGACAACTCGTCCAGGTTCAATGTACTGATTATCAGATTCTTAATTTCAAGATAAAGCGCTTGCATCATTAATTCCTGTTTCAGGTGTAGTGCCTGATTCTAATTTAAGCAAAATATGCCGGTTTAACTGCCGTGCGGCCAGCGCCGGTTCTTGTTTATTTGCCTCGTAAAACTGGTCTATTCGCAGCCGTTCTCCGACTTCGACGGTAAATAACGGCTTCGTTCGCGGCGCGTCGTACCATTTGCTCTGTTTACCCAGCATATGCTCGGTGCAGCGGATGATGACGACGCGCAAGTCGCTGCCGCAGCGCACGGCGATATTGGCCGCGCCGCGCTGTAGCTGCATTTTTTCTCCCGGCACCGTTCGGGTTCCTTCCGGGAAAATCAAAATGGTATCGCCCTGCTGTAAGCGCTGCCGGCTGGCCGGGAGCAGGGCATCGGCGCGATCGTTAATCAAATAATCCGCCGCGCGGATCACGCCGCTGACAAATGGGTTTTTCAGCAACGCGCTTTTCACCAGGCAGTCGGTCTCCGGCATCACCGAGGCCAGCATAACGTAGTCGATAAGGCTGGGATGGTTGGCGACCACCAGGCAACCGCGCTCCTGACGTAAAATATCGCGCCCTTTAATCTGGTAATCGAGTACGCCGACGCCTTTCACCACGCTGAGAAAACAGCGGAAACTGAGCGAAATACTGCGCCGTGCGATGCGGCGACGGCGGGCCTTATCGCGCACCAGAATCAGCAATAGATTGAACCAAACAACAGAGAGCAGCAGCCCGCCAAGGCCAAACAGCGCGAAACAAAAACCGGTCATCGCCGCGCGCCAGAGCCGATTAAGGCGACACAGAAGAGTGTTCATGAACGGCTCCACTGCCATTGCACGCGTTCGCCGGGCAGCGTGAATGCGCGCGCATTCTGCAAATAATACTGTAAAAACAAAAGGCTTTGCGGCAGCGTGCTCTCTTCGACTGCGTCATGACGTTGCGCTTTGCAGCGCCATTGGCTTCCCGCTTCAATGACCCACGCCACCGCGTAGGGCCAGGTTGGCATCGCCGGTGGTAGCTGCGAGTGATAAAATTCTGGCAGAAAACCATCGAAATCAACCATCAAGACGCGCTGATAGCCCGCCTGTAGTAGAGCCATCACTTCATATAAACCCTGTTGGAAAGTATCGCGTCCAGCGGAAAGCGATGACGATGCAATGGGTTTTTTCGCTGCAATCGTCAGATTGCCGACGGCGGAGTTATGTACCGATAGGGCGAAATCGGTAGGCGAGAGCGCCTGCTCCAGCGCCAGGGCGTGCAGGATGCGATAGTTGCGCTCGAGTTCGCCGTGACGGCTGGTATAGAGAACGGCGTCGATCTCATGGCGGCGCAGCATCGCCAGCCCGCACTCCACGGCCAGCCTGCTGCCTGAACTGAGTCGACGGGCGGTCATCATCGGTAATTCGCTAAGTTTGGCCGGCGCCGCGGTTGGATCGATGGCGTGCAAATGCTGTGACCACCGTTGCCACTGCTCGGTGCCACTGACTCCAGGCGCGAAGGCCTGCCAATCAACTATGTTAAATGCAAATGTCATCTACACGCGTCCGCGAAAAATCAATTATTCTTCTGACATATCAACAAGGTATGCCCAACGCCTAAATTATCGTGGCGTTGTTCTACCCGGAAACCCGCCATTTCCAGATAGCGATAAAACTTCTCTACGCTGTAGAAACGACTGTTGCCGTTGGCCATACAGGTAAAGTAGAGCGAAGACGCATTCAGACTAAATGATGCTGCTTCAAACTTCTGCGCATCCCAGAACAGCTCCAGAATACACAGGCGCGCGCCGGGTTTCATGACCTGCGCGACGTTACTGAGTAGGGTGATAATTTGTTCCGGCGAAAAACAGTCAAGGAACTGGCTCATCCACCAGATATCCGCCTCTCCTGGTAAGGGGGCATCACTCAGCATATCCACAGCATGACAGTCAATGCGATGGGTAAGGCCCGCATTTTCTATATTTTCGCGGGCCAGCGCAATTTGTTGTGGCAAATCTAATAACGTAATCGCGATATTTTCATCATACTCACAGCAGCGCAGCGCCCACTTACCGGTATTTCCGCCGACATCGTACAGGGTTGCGGGGCGACTGGCGAATACATGTGGCAGCGCGGCGCTGAACGCACCGTCGGAATAGTAATGATCGAAAGCAAACCAGCTTTTACGCGCCGCTTGCGGAAGTTGCGATAATGCCGGGTAAATTGTTGGCCACTCACCAAAAACTTTTAAACCAGATGGTTTACCTTCCTGTAACGCATTTTCCAGAAAGAATAATCCCTGATAACAAACGTCCTGAGTAAAATCCATATTTACACGGGTCATCGTATCATGGAGTAAGAAATGTCCCACTTTAGCGAGGTAATAGCGTTCTTCTTTATAGGTAACAATACGGCCGCTTAATCCCATATCCAGCAAAACGCCTACAGCATATTCATTTCCCTCACAATTTTCGCTAATTGCTTCAAGGGTCGCGCCGCGTTTACCTTGCCGATCGAGATAACCGAGGATACCTGAGTTACGCAGACATAACGCGGTTTGAAAGAGCATGGGGGCGAAAGCGATGCGTTGCGCTTCCGTGATGGCATCCAGCGCGCTAAGAGAGTCCTGTTGATACACGTTCGGCACAACCTTTTATATCAATGTGAGGGGAACGGGCCAATACTGGCCCGTTGGGGAGTTTACTTCTGCAACGCCGTATTAGCGGCGAGGGCGACCTGAATATCTTTATCGAGATTATGTACCCAGCGATTATAGTTTCTATGAATCTTTCCGCCGGAAGCCATCAGGTTAAGGCTACTCACGTAATTAATAGAATAACCTGTTGCTGAGTAGTTAATTTTAATATCCGCGGAGTGGGCCCGGTTTTGTAAATGTCCTTTGATAACGCCAGGGCCTGCATCGGACATAATCCATTCACGCTGGACACCAGCCTGGAGAATAGCGCTTTTGACCTGAGCTTCAGTATGACCCGCGCTAACCGTAGTTTGGACCTGTTCGATCGGCGCGGTGCGCGCGCAACCCGCCAGCGCGCCGACAACCGTGGCGGCAACAATCCAGTGAATAACCTTTTTCATGAATACTCCCTATTAATATATTGGTTGAGAAAATACTTAGGTCAATGGCAAAAATAATAATGTCGTCGTGATGTCGTGTTTTTTATTCAGGTTGTTTATTAAATTTGCTTTACTTTAAAAATGTGACAGATAAATATCCTAATGTTATAGGAATGCTGATTTTAGGATAAAACGACGGCGCAGGTACGCTGCGGGGCGAAGTATAAGTAAATTAACTCTGCTTAATCAATGAATATCATCGGTAAGTTATGTCGTAATTTTACGACTTTTAAATTGCAAATCGCCGTTTAATTATTGGCAGGGTAATATTGCAGATAAAGGGCTGCTTTTTTGTACACGCCGTGATAATAGTGAAGCGTGTCGTATCAATTTGGTGGACCCCGATGCCTGAACCCGTCGCCGAACCCGTGCTCAGTGGATTGCGCCTCAATCTGCGGATTGTCTCCGTCGTTATTTTCAACTTTGCCAGCTATCTCACTATCGGCCTGCCGTTGGCGGTTTTGCCGGGCTACGTTCACGATGTGATGGGGTTTAGCGCCTTCTGGGCCGGGCTGGTGATTAGCCTGCAGTATTTCGCTACGCTACTGAGCCGACCGCACGCCGGGCGCTATGCCGACCTGCTAGGACCGAAAAAAATTGTCGTTTTCGGCCTGTGCGGCTGTTTTCTGAGCGGCTTGAGCTACCTGCTGGCAGCCTGGAGTAGCGGTTGGCCGCTGCTGAGTCTGCTGCTGTTATGTCTGGGACGAGCGATCCTCGGCATTGGCCAGAGCTTCGCCGGCACGGGGTCGACGCTATGGGGCGTAGGCGTTGTCGGCTCGCTGCATATCGGGCGGGTGATTTCGTGGAACGGCATTGTGACCTACGGCGCGATGGCGATGGGCGCGCCGCTGGGCGTGCTGTGCTATTCATACATTGGCCTCAGCGGCCTGGCGATGGTCATTATGGCGGTTGCTCTGGTGGCTATCATTTGCGCGCTACCGCGAACGGCGGTGAAGGCAACGAAAGGGAAAGCGATGTCATTTCGTGCGGTGCTCGGCCGGGTTTGGCCTTACGGCATGGCGCTGGCGTTGGCTTCTGCCGGCTTTGGGGTTATCGCGACCTTTATTACCCTGTTTTATGACGCGAAAGGCTGGGACGGCGCGGCCTTTGCGTTAACGCTGTTCAGCTGCGCGTTTGTCGGCACGCGGCTGCTTTTTCCCAACGGCATTAACCGCTTAGGCGGCCTGAACGTGGCGATGCTTTGTTTTAGCGTGGAGGTTATTGGCCTGCTGCTGGTGGGCTTTGCACAGACGCCGCTGATGGCGAAAGTCGGGACTTTCCTCACCGGCGCGGGGTTCTCGCTGGTCTTCCCGGCGCTGGGTGTGGTGGCGGTTAAAGCCGTGCCGCAGCACAATCAGGGCTCGGCGCTGGCGACCTATACCGTCTTTATGGATTTGTCGTTGGGGATAACCGGGCCGCTGGCCGGGCTTTTGATGGCGTGGACCGGGATCCCGACGATTTATCTGGCGGCGGCAGGGTTGGTGATGGCGGCGCTACTATTGGGTTGGCGGTTAAAAAAACGGCCCCCGGTGGTTGAACCGGAGGCCGCTGCATCAGGGCAATAAAATTAGTTAATGACCAGCGTGTTGACGATGCTTTCCGCTTCGGTTTGCGCCTGCTGCTGGTTGTCCGCTGGCAGTGTGACCTGCAGGGTCAGCAGTTTGTCATCGACCTTACCGAGCAGCACGGAAGACCATGCGGTCTGCCCCTTGGCGGAGATGATGCTGTCCAGCTGCTGTAAGGTGTGGCCTTTAATCTCAATAGATTTGTTAGACACAACCTGCAGCTGCGGGTCGCGGCTGCGCTGCTGATCTTCCAGACGTTTGGACAGCACCGCCAGATCTTCATTAGTGCTGTCGCCGACAATGACGATCACCGCTTTCTGGCCGGTGGCGTCGGAATAGACGTGCATATTGTTGGCCTGGGTACCGAGCTTACCGCTCTGATCTGCCATACCCGCAGGCAGGGTGAAGCTCAGTTTACCATCCAGCAGGCTAATCGCCTGGCCGCTGGTGTTGCTCTCTGCTGCTGCCCCGACGGTCGGCGCTTTTGAATCGCTGTTATCACAGGCCGCAAGCCCCATAACCAGCAGGCCAATACCGACATATTTAACCAAATTGCGCATTGACATCTTCCTTTCGATAAACGGCCATTAACGGCTCATCCGGTTATCTTATCACAACCGTTAGCGAGTACCTTTAACCTGGCTGCAATGCCGACAAATCAGATTTATCCGCCAGTCTTTTCAACAGCATATTCAACAGCACGCCGTACATCGGCAGGAAGAAGACGATGCTGATGAGCACTTTAAAGCAGTAGTCGACGGTGGCGATTTCCCCCCAGTGGGCGGCCATAAACGGATCCGGGCTGCGCCAGAAGGCGATGAAGAAGAAAGCCAGGGTATCGCTGACGTTGCCAAACAGGGTCGACGCGGTCGGCGCCAGCCACCAGCGGCGATTCTGACGCAGGCGGTTGAATACGTGGGCATCGAGAATTTGCCCCAGCGCATAGGCCATAAAGCTGGCGGCGGCGATACGGGCAACGAACAGATTAAAGGTGCCCAGCGCGGCAAAGCCCTGCCACTCGCCCATGTAAAACAGCGCCGAAATGCCATAGGAAATAATCAGCGCCGGGATCATCACCGCGAAGATGATGCGTCGCGCCAGCGGGGCGCCAAAAATGCGTACCGTCAGATCGGTGGCGAGAAAAATAAAGGGAAAACTGAACGCGCCCCAGGTGGTATGAAAACCAAAAATGGAGATCGGCAACTGGACCAGATAGTTGCTGGAGGTGATCACCAGCAGATGAAATAGCGAAAGCCAGACGAGCGCTTTCTTACGCTGTACGGTAGTAAAGGGATTCATATTGTGACCTTTTTATGCCCGTCATGCTTCACATCAATGAAGGAATCGGGAGCGGAACGTTGGGGTGAGGGAACCCAATTAAAAACGGCTGCATGATACTGCGTTGCGAGCGTAATGCAATGGTTGTTTTTCGCGCAAACGTTAACCTGGCTTGCGTACTGGCGAAGTGGGGGTAAACTAGGGCCGTTTTGTTGAAGTGAGATAAAAATGAGCGAACTTTTCTCCAGTCCTGACCATACGCTGGACGCCCTGGGGCTCCGCTGCCCGGAACCGGTGATGATGGTGCGTAAAACCGTACGCACCATGCCGGTGGGCGAGACCCTGCTGATTATTGCCGATGACCCGGCCACCACCCGCGATATCCCCGGTTTTTGCCTCTTTATGGAGCATGAACTGGTGGCGCAGGAAACCGAAGCCCTGCCGTACCGTTATCTGATCCGTAAAAGCCACTGAGCCCATCCCGGATGGCGGCGCGTTGCGCCTTATCCGGGCTACCCAACGGTCTGGAACCGTAGCCTGCCAGGCGCAGCGCGAGCAGGGAATACCCCCGGATGGCGGCGCGTTGCGCCTTATCCGGGCTACTCAATGGTCTGGAACCGTAGCCCTGCTAAGCGCAGCGCGAGCAGGGAATATCCCCGGATGGCGGCGCATTACGCCTTATCCGGGCTACCCGACGGCCCGCAACCGTCGCCCTGCCAGGCGCAGCGCAAGTAGGGAATATCCCCGGATAGCGGCGCGTTGCGCCTTATCCGGGCTACCCAACGGTCTGGAATCGTAGCCCTGCTAAGCGCAGCGCGAGCAGGGAATCCCCCCGGATGGCGGCGCGTTGCGCCTTATCCGGGCTACCCTACGGTCCGCAACCGTAGCCCTCTCAAGCGCAGCGCGAGCAGGGAATATCCCCGGATAGCGGCGCGTTGCGCCTTATCCGGGCTACCCAACGGTCTGGAACCGTAGCCCTGCCAGGTGTAGCGCGAGCAGGGAATAGCCCCGGATGGCGGCGCGTTGCGCCTTATCCTGGCTACCCAAAGGCCTGGAACCGTAGCCCTGCTAAGCGCAGCGCGAGCAGGGAATAGCCCCGGATGGCGGCGCGTTGCGCCTTATCCTGGCTACCCAAAGGCCTGGAACCGTAGCCCTGCTAAGCGCAGCGCAAGCAGGGAATAGCCCCGGATGGCGGCGCGTTGCGCCTTATCCGGGCTACTCGACGGTCTGGAACCGTAGCCCTGCTAAGCGCAGCGCGAGCAGGGAATATCGCTTCGACATTACTTTTTACGCAATAACCGCAGAGCGTTAGCCGTTACCAGCACCGTCGCGCCGGTATCCGCCAGCACCGCCAGCCACAAACCGGTCAGGCCGAGAAGGGTCGTGACGAGGAAAATCCCCTTCAACCCTAAAGCGATGGCGATATTCTGGCGAATATTGGCATGGGTGGCGCGCGCCAGCGAAATCATCTGCGCCAGGCCGGTGAGGCGGTTATGGGTTAGCGCCGCGTCGGCGGTCTCCAGCGCTACATCGGTGCCGCTGCCCATCGCAATACCGATGGTTGCCGCTTTCATCGCCGGGGCATCGTTGATACCGTCGCCGACCATAGCCAGCGGCGCATTGGCGTTAAGCGCCATCACCGCTTGCACTTTGTCTGCCGGCAGCAATCCGGCGCGGAACTCCAGACCCAGTTCATTGGCGATAGCCGCCGCAGCGCGCGGGTTATCCCCGGTAAGAATCACTCCTTGCACACCCAATTGATGCAGCTCATCCACCGCCTGACGCGCATCGTCGCGCAGGGTATCGCGCAGCGCCAGAATGCCAAGCAGCGTATCATCGCGCATCACCAGCACCACCGTCTGTCCGGCGCTCTCCAGTTGCTGGATCTGCGCCTCATGCTCAGCAGGTGCAGCCTTACTGGCCGCGCAGATTAAGATGCGGCTGCCGTTGACCTCGGCCTCTATCCCGGAACCGGCCAGCGCCCGCTGGTTGTGCGCAACGGGAATAGTCAGCTTACGCTGCTGCGCTTCGCGGGCGATAGCCTGCGCCAGCGGGTGGCTGGAGCCTTGTTCAACCGCTGCCGCCAGCGCCAGCAGGCCGTTTTCATCAACGTCGGCGGCGGCGATAACGCGGGTGACCTGCGGTTGGCCGATGGTCAGAGTACCGGTTTTATCGAACGCCACCTGGCGCACCTGGCCCAATTGTTCCAGCGCCGCGCCGCCTTTAATCAGCGCCCCGCGCCGCGCGGCGACCGCCAGACCGGAGGTAATCGCCGCCGGGGTAGAGATGACCAGCGCGCAAGGGCAGCCGATTAACAGCAGCGTTAAGCCTTTATAGATCCACGGCAGCCAGGCGCTGGCGAAGAACAGCGGCGGTACGATGGCAACCAGCAGGGCGACCACCATAATGGCCGGGGTGTAGATCCGGCTGAAGCGATCGATGAAGCGCTCAATCGGCGCCCGGCGCTCCTCGGCTTCTTCAATCAGTTTGAGGATCCGGTCAATGGCGCTATCGCCCGGTTCGGAGATAACGGTCAACTGTACCAGGCGATCGACGCTGGTGGCGCCGGCGGCTACGCGCTCGCCGGCTTTACGCTCCACCGGTACCGATTCGCCGGTCAGCGCGCTTTCGTCAAAACTGGCAAACGGCGATAGCAGCTCGCCATCGGCCGGCAGACGCCCGCCGGCGGCGACCTCAATCACATCGCCGGGGCGAAGGTCACGTTGGGCGACGGTCTCACGCTCGCCGTTGCGCAGGCGAACGGCGGTATCAGGTTTGAGCGCCATCAGGGCGCTCACGCCCTGGCGCGCGCGGCTGGCGGCCCAGCCTTCAAGCCGTTCGCCGATCAGAAACAGCAGCAGAACCATTGCCGCTTCGGCGGTGGCGCCGATAAACAACGCGCCGATAGCGGCAACGCTCATCAGCGTTTCAATGGCAAACCAGCTGCCGCTTTTAATCAACCGCAGCGCCTGGCGGGCAACCGGCCACAGGCCGACGAGGGTAGTGGTGACAAACGCCAGCTTGCCGAACGGATGGTTAAACTGCTCAAGCCCCCAGCTGAGCGCCATCATCACTACCAGACTCAATAACGCCAGGTTTTCCTGCAGCCATGAACGTTGCGGTTTCTCTTCCTGCGGCGCGTCAGCATCGCGCAGGGTATAACCCGCGGCGCGTACCGCGTTTTCGACCTGCGAACGGATATCGCTTTCGGCATTGACCAGCAGCTTCTCGGTGGCGAACAGCACCTGCACCTGGCTGACGCCGTCGATTTGGCGCACGGCGGTTTCCACCTTGCGGGCGCAGGCCGCGCAGTCCATACCATCTACCTGCCAGCTATAACGGGCGCCGTTGAGCGGCTGTTCAGCGGCGGCGGTTTCCCCGGCGCAGGCGCGATCGGTACAGCAGCTTTCAGCGGGCTCTGTCGCCGGGGTAAATTTGAATGACGAGAACTGGGGAACTTTTTTGTCCTGAGATTCTGGTGTCGACATGGCACCCTCCGGGTAATGATAATTTTCTCATTACCCGCAGGATACACTCTGGAGTCGACTCCAGAGTCAAGCAGTAAATTACAGATATAGCGCGCGAACGATCAGGAAGTGCCCAGCAAAGTAGAAGGCCGCGGAAATGGCGTTATCGGCGCGGAAGCGACGGCGATAGTGGCTAATCAGCCAGACGGCGTTACCCAACAGCAGCGAAGCGGCGCCAAGGAATCCGGAGAGCGCGGTATCGGTCGGCCGCACGAACCACAGTTCGCCCGCCAGCCACACCATTACCAGCGTCATACCGATAAAGGTTAATACCGGCATGCGCATCTCTTCCAGACGCGTCCAGATAATCGCCAGCAGCAGCGCGCCGAGCACCAACAAGACCAGCGGCAGCGGCCAGAAGAACGATAGCGTCATCTGGCTGGCGAACCAGATCGTATACAGCAGATGAGAGAGGAAGAATGCGCCGACCGCGTACATCACCCGCTGGCGCGGCAGCAGGGTTAACGCATCGCCGAGCAGCGAAGCGCACAGGCCCGCCAGCACCAGGTAGCTAATGGCGTTGAACATCGGCGCCTGCCAGGCTAACAGCAGCAACAGAAGCAGGGTGACCGGTTTAAAGACCCAGCGCTGCCAGGCTGGCCCACGATAGGACGCATCGACGTACAGCCATGCGGAGAAACAGACAGCAATAAACGACCAAAGCATAGTAAGTCCCTGTATCTGTTATCATTAAATAAGCGATTACGCTTACGGTACCGGATCTCAGTGTAGTGGTTTGGGCCAGAAGATGACAACGTTATTCAATGCGCGTTATCCTTATTCCTGATAATTCTTATGGGTACGCAAATGAGTAAAGTTCCGCTATTTTTTGTGCTGATGGTCGCGGTGATTGTGGTGGCGGCCTCGTTTCGCTACGTGCAGCAGCGCCGGGAGAAAATGGATAACGACGCCGCGCCGCTGCTGCAGAAGCGGGTGGTGGTCAGCAATAAGCGGGAAAAGGTGATTAACGATCGTCGCTCGCGCCAGCAGACGGTGACGCCAGCCGGCAGCGAGATGCGTTATGAAGCGAGCTTCCGCCCGGAAAATGGCGGACTGGAAGTGGTGTTCCGCCTTGATGCGCCGCAATACCACGCGCTGAGCGTTGGCGACCGGGGAATGCTGAGCTATAAGGGCTCTAAATTCGTCGACTTTGTTGCCGATAACTGAGCCCTCGATTAACCGTTACTTCTTCTTCAGCGTGGCCTTCAGCTTTTTCTGCCAGGCCACCAGTTCAAATACGCCGAAGATGAAAATACGAATCTGCTCAAAACGGCTCAGCGGCGGCGCATCTTTCGTTTGCGTCGCTTTCAACAGCGTCAGCTGCAGGCCATGCATCAGAATCATAAAAATCAGCGCCACGTTAACGAAGATATTCAGCGGTTTTGGGAAAGGTTGAAACAGGTTCAACAGCAAAAACGCCCAAACGCATAGCATCAGCAGGCGGCCTAAATTAATCAGCATGGTTTTCTCCTTGTGCCTCGCGTTGATACAGGCGGTAGGCGACCTGTCCGGCGACTTTTTCGCGATACAGCTGCCAGTTTGCCGGAACCGGCGGTAGTCCGTTTTCTACTTCGCTCTCGACATAAATCAGCGCTTCATCAGCGAGCCAGTGGTTTTTTTCCAGCAGGCTGAGCGTTTCTTCCAGCAGCCCTTTGCGGAAGGGGGGATCGACGAAGACAATGTGGTGCGGCGTGCCCGGCTGGCTGAGAAACGCCAGCGTGTTGGTGTTGACCACCTTGCCGTTGCTGGCTTTCAGCGTCGCGAGATTTTTTTGTAGCTGCTGCGCGACGCCGCGCTCCATTTCCAGTAGCGTGGTGCTGGCGGCATAGCGTGATAGCGCTTCCAGCCCCAGCGCGCCGCTGCCGGCGAAGCAGTCAAGGCAGTGGGCGTCGACCATCGACGGCGCCAGCCAGTTAAAAAGCGTTTCCCGAACCCGGTCGGTGGTCGGGCGCAGACCCGGGCTCTCCGGCACCGGTAATTTACGGCCCCGCCACTGTCCGCCGATAATGCGGATCTGGCCGCTGCCTGCGTGATTTGGTTTCTTCATCTCTTTGCTCAAGTCTCAACTTCCAGCCTGCTATTCTAACGATCGAAGACCATTGACGAAACCTTAATCCGGGGGCGGTGATGCGAGTTAAGTTAAGTGATAGACTATCCAACTAATTTCATCATTTTTTCAGCTTCTGAATCGGTTGTATCGAAGCTGCGCCATGAATAAACAGCGAGGAGTGTGGTCGCAAATGGCAAAAGAGAAAAAACGTGGCTTCTTTTCCTGGCTGGGCTTTGGGCAAAAAGAACAGGCTCAGGAAAGCGAAACAGAACAAAAAGTAGAAGAACAACAAGAGGTTGAGGAACAGACTCCGGCGGCGGAAACGCCTGCGGAAACCGTACCCGCGGCGGAAACGGTAAAAGAAGACCCGGAGGCCTTTGCTGCCGAGGTCGTAGAAGTTACCGAACAAGTTGTTGAGAGCGAACTGCCGCATCCGGTGGCGACCGAAGCCGTTTCGCAAGAAAACGTGGCTGAATCGCCGGTGGCGGAAGAAATTTCTGTCCCAGAGACCGCAGTTGAAGAAGAGCCGGTTGTTCCTGCGGTAGAAGAAAAAGTCGCTGAACCGCTGGTTGAAGAGGTGATTGCCGAGCCGGTTATCGCCGAAGCGGTCGCTGAACAGACGCCGGAAGAGGTTATCGTCGCGGAGCCTGAAGTCATCGAAGATGAGGTCCTCCCGGAAGAGTCTGAAGCCGAATTAAGCGATGAAGAGCTTGAAGCGCAGGCGCTGGCGGCGCAAGACGTCGAAGAGGCGCCGGAAGAGCTGGCGGAAGAAGACGCGGAAACTCAGGAAGCGCCGCAGCAGGAGCAGGAAAAACCGACTAAAGAAGGTTTCTTCGCCCGCTTAAAACGCAGCCTGGTGAAAACCAAACAGAATCTGGGTTCCGGGTTTATCAGCCTGTTCCGCGGTAAAAAAATCGACGACGATCTGTTTGAAGAGCTGGAAGAACAGCTGCTGATTGCCGACGTTGGGGTGGAAACCACGCGTAAGATTATTACCAATCTTACCGAGGGGGCCAGCCGTAAGCAGCTGCGCGACGCCGAGGCGTTATACGGCCTGCTGAAAGAAGAGATGAGCGAGATCCTGACGAAAGTTGAGGAACCGCTGAATGTTGAAGGGAAAACGCCATTTGTTATTCTGATGGTCGGCGTTAACGGCGTGGGTAAAACCACCACCATCGGTAAGCTGGCGCGTCAGTTCGAGCTGCAGGGTAAATCTGTGATGCTGGCGGCGGGGGATACCTTCCGCGCGGCGGCGGTGGAACAGCTGCAGGTCTGGGGCCAGCGTAACGAGATCCCGGTGATTGCTCAGCATACCGGCGCTGATTCAGCCTCGGTTATTTTTGACGCCATTCAGGCGGCGAAAGCGCGCAATATTGATGTGCTGATTGCCGATACCGCGGGTCGTCTGCAGAATAAATCGCACCTGATGGAAGAACTGAAGAAGATTGTCCGCGTAATGAAGAAACTGGATGTCGACGCGCCGCATGAAGTCATGCTGACCATCGACGCCAGCACCGGGCAGAACGCGATAAGCCAGGCCAAACTGTTCCACGAAGCGGTGGGGCTGACCGGCATTACGTTGACTAAGCTTGACGGAACCGCGAAGGGCGGGGTTATCTTCTCAGTGGCTGACCAGTTCAGTATTCCGATTCGCTATATTGGCGTCGGCGAACGTATTGAAGATCTGCGTCCGTTTAATGCGGGCGACTTTATTGAGGCACTTTTTGCCCGAGAGGATTAAGAATGATTCGCTTTGAACAAGTCAGCAAAGCCTATCTCGGTGGGAGACAAGCGCTGCAGGGGGTGACGTTCCACCTGCAGCAGGGCGAGATGGCGTTCCTGACCGGCCATTCCGGCGCGGGGAAAAGTACCTTGCTGAAGCTTATCTGTGGTATCGAACGGCCGAGCGCCGGGAAAATTCTGTTCAGCGGCCATGATATCAGCCGCCTGAAGAGCCGCGAGGTGCCGTTCCTGCGCCGCCAAATCGGCATGATTTTCCAGGACCACCACCTGCTGATGGATCGCACCGTGTTCGATAATGTGGCGATCCCGCTGATTATCGCCGGCGCCAGCGGCGATGATATTCGCCGTCGCGTATCCGCAGCGCTGGATAAAGTCGGGCTGCTGGACAAAGCGAAAAATTTCCCCATCCAACTCTCCGGCGGTGAGCAACAGCGCGTGGGCATTGCCCGCGCGGTGGTCAACAAGCCGGCGGTGCTGCTGGCGGATGAACCGACCGGTAACCTCGATGAGGCGCTCTCGGAAGGGATTTTACGTCTGTTTGAAGAGTTTAACCGCGTAGGTGTAACGGTACTGATGGCGACGCACGACCTGGGGCTTATTTCCAGCCGTCCGTACCGCGTCCTGACGCTGAGCGACGGTCATATGCATGGAGGCCATCGGGGTGAATAAGCGCGACGCAGTGAACCAGATTCGCCAGTTCGGCAGCAAGTTCGATCGTCTCCGTAACGCCACGGGCGGCGGCAACGGCGGACGCAATGCGCCAAAACGGCCAAAAGCGGCGCCGAACCCGGCATCGCGGAAGAGTAACGTCTTTAACGAGCAGGTGCGCTACGCCTGGCACGGCGCGTTACAGGATTTAAAAAGCACGCCGCTGGCGACCTTCCTCACCATCATGGTAATCGCCATTTCGCTGACGCTGCCGAGCGTCTGCTATATGGTCTACAAAAACGTCAATAGCGCGGCGTCGCAGTATTATCCGTCACCGCAGATCACCGTCTACCTGGAAAAAACGCTGGATGACGATGCGGCGGCGCGGGTGGTTGGCCAGCTGCAGGCGGAGCAGGGCGTTGAGAAGGTAAATTATCTGTCGCGCGATGAGGCGCTGGGCGAGTTTCGCAACTGGTCCGGGTTCGGCGGCGCGCTGGATATGCTGGAAGAGAACCCGCTGCCGGCGGTAGCGATTGTGGTGCCGAAGCTCGATTTCCAGAATACCGATTCGCTTAACACCCTGCGCGATCGCGTCTCCCGTATTCAGGGGGTCGACGAAGTGCGTATGGACGATAGCTGGTTTGCGCGCCTGGCGTCGCTGACCGGTCTGGTTGGCCGGGTGTCGGCGATGATCGGCGTGCTGATGATTGCCGCGGTGTTCCTGGTGATTGGCAACAGCGTGCGCCTGAGCATCTTCGCCCGTCGCGATACCATTAACGTCCAGAAGCTGATCGGCGCTACCGACGGTTTCATCCTGCGTCCGTTCCTTTATGGCGGCGCGCTGCTGGGTTTCGCCGGGGCGTTTTTGTCGCTGATCCTGTCGGAGATTCTGGTGATGCGCCTCTCCTCGGCGGTGACCGAAGTGGCGAAAGTGTTCGGCACCAAATTCGAACTCAGCGGTTTAGGCTTCGATGAGTGTCTGCTGATGCTAATCGTCTGCTCGATGATTGGCTGGGTCGCAGCCTGGCTGGCGACGGTGCAACATTTACGTCACTTTACCCCCGACTAAAAATTTTCTGGTATAATCTTTCCCTGCACTGAATATCTCTCTGCAGGGAAAGAGTCCCTGTTCGCCTCTTCCCTAATCTTTCATCTCCATGTCACATTTTGTGCGTAATTTACTCACAACGTTGCATGGAACTTGTGGATAAAATCACTGTCTGATACTACTGTGGGTGATATTCTCGTTGCTCATAAATGCTGGCATGTTTGTTGCCTGATGGGGACAAGATCATGTCAGACACTATCGATTGAGAGGATTTGAATGACCAAAGAAATGCAAACTTTAGCTTTAGCCCCCGTTGGTAACCTGGAATCGTACATCCGGGCCGCTAACACTTGGCCGATGTTATCGGCTGATGAAGAGCGGGAGCTTGCTGAAAAGCTGCATTACCAGGGCGATCTGGAAGCAGCGAAAAAGCTGATTCTGTCTCACCTGCGCTTTGTTGTTCATATTGCTCGTAACTACTCGGGCTATGGCCTGCCGCAGGCGGACCTGATTCAGGAAGGCAACATCGGTTTGATGAAAGCCGTACGTCGTTTCAACCCGGAAGTGGGTGTGCGACTGGTTTCCTTCGCCGTGCACTGGATTAAAGCGGAAATCCACGAATACGTGCTGCGTAACTGGCGTATCGTTAAAGTCGCAACCACCAAAGCGCAGCGTAAGCTGTTCTTCAACCTGCGTAAAACCAAGCAGCGTCTGGGCTGGTTTAACCAGGACGAAGTAGAGATGGTTGCCCGCGAGCTGGGTGTGTCGAGCAAAGACGTGCGTGAGATGGAATCACGTATGGCAGCGCAGGACATGACCTTTGATATGTCGTCCGATGACGAATCCGACAGCCAGCCGATGGCACCGGTGCTCTATCTGCAGGACAAAACGTCTAACTTTGCCGACGGCATCGAAGACGATAACTGGGAAGAGCAGGCTGCTAATAAACTGACTGACGCGATGCAGGGCCTGGACGAGCGTAGCCAGGACATCATCCGCGCACGCTGGCTGGACGAGGACAACAAGTCCACGCTGCAGGAGCTGGCGGATCGTTATGGCGTCTCGGCTGAACGTGTTCGTCAGCTGGAAAAGAACGCGATGAAAAAACTGCGCGCCGCTATCGAAGCCTAATCTTCGTCTTTCAGCGCCGTAGTGAATTGAGCCTCTGCTGTTTCAGCGGGGGCTTTTTGTTTATATCCCCGTCATACCCGTTTTCTCTCCCGGCGCGAATTGCCGCGACGTTTTACTTCAGTCACATAACTTTTACATCTCCTGCAAATTGTTGTTTCAAATTCTGAAAAATGGGGTATGTTTTGGCATAGTGTGCTGCAAAAGCGCAGGCGGCAGACCCAAATACAGCCATACTATTCTTGGTATGGGCTAAAAATCAGAATAATGCGCTAACAAACAACATCACAACAAATGCAAAAACCATAATAATGGGGAGCCTCAGGATGAATATGAAGGGTAAAGCGTTACTGGCAGGATGTATTGCTTTAATTATGAGCGGTTCCGCGCTGGCGGAAGACATTAAAATTGCCGTCGTGGGAGCGATGTCCGGCCCGGTTGCCCAGTATGGCGACCAGGAATTTACCGGCGCGGAGCAGGCGGTAGCTGATATCAACGCCAAGGGCGGTATCAAAGGCAATAAATTGCAGATCGTAAAATATGACGATGCCTGCGACCCGAAACAAGCGGTGGCTGTTGCGAACAAAGTGGTGAATGACGGCATTAAATACGTTATCGGTCACCTGTGTTCCTCATCCACTCAGCCGGCGTCTGACATCTATGAAGATGAAGGCATCCTGATGATTACCCCGGCGGCAACCGCGCCGGAACTGACGGCGCGCGGCTATAAGCTGATTCTGCGCACCACCGGTCTCGACTCCGATCAGGGGCCGACGGCGGCGAAATATATTCTCGGCACGGTGAAGCCGCAGCGCATTGCCGTCGTTCATGACAAACAGCAATATGGCGAAGGGCTGGCGCGCTCGGTTCAGGAAAACCTGAAGAAAGGCGGCGCCAACGTGGTGTTCTTTGACGGTATCACCGCCGGTGAGAAAGATTTCTCTACCCTGGTGGCGCGCCTTAAGAAAGAAAATATCGACTTCGTCTACTACGGCGGTTATCACCCGGAAATGGGGCAGATCCTGCGCCAGGCGCGGGCTGCCGGCCTGAAAACCCAGTTTATGGGTCCGGAAGGCGTGGCTAACGTTTCCCTGTCTAACATCGCCGGCGAGTCGGCAGAAGGCCTGCTGGTCACCAAACCGAAGAACTACGATCAGGTTCCGGCGAACAAACCGATTGTGGATGCCATCAAAGCGAAGAAACAGGATCCGAGCGGCGCCTTCGTGTGGACCACCTATGCGGCGCTGCAGTCGCTGCAGGCGGGTTTAAATCAGTCCGAGGATCCGGCGGAAATCGCGAAATACCTGAAAGGGGCGAAGGTGGATACCGTCATGGGGCCGCTGTCGTGGGATGAGAAAGGCGACCTGAAAGGGTTCGAGTTCGGCGTGTTTACCTGGCATGCGAACGGTACAGCGACCGACGCCAAATAAATTTAACCTGCGCCTTTCACGCCGCAGATGCGTTGTCTGCGGCCCTCAACCCCGGTCACTTACTGATGTAAGCTCCCGGGGATTTCGGGTCTTGACGCCTTGCTGCAACGCGAAATGCTGGGTTAAATGTGGGGGAGCCTTTCACGCTGCGGATGCGTTGTCTGCGGAGCCTTTCACGCCGCAGATGCGTTGTCTGACCCCGGTTGCGCTGCGCTTACCGGGGCTACAATTTGCAGGTAGCCCGGCTAAGCGAAGCGCCGCCGGGTTCTTCCTTGGTCACGCTGCGTTTATTAGGGCTACGGCCTAATGCCTAATGCTTTTCCCAACCATTCTGCTGGGCGCTGAAACCGAGCGCCTGCATAAATGCCGCCATCACGCCGCGGTCTTCCACCCCGCTATCGGCAACGCGCCAGCTATTGATATTCGGGTTATCGCTTAACGTCTCTTCCACTAAATATTGCCCAACGCCGCGGCGGCGGGTGACTTCACGCACGCACAGATCGCTGAGCTCGCCTTCAACGCCGCGCAGGGTAACGCGTACGGCGCCGAGCAGGCGTTCGTTAAAGCGGGCGGCGTAAATACGATGGTTTTCATCCAGCGTCATCGCCGCAGGGTCCTGCGACGGCCAGATTTTGCCTAAATCAATGCGATCCTGATCGCTGAAGTGCTGTAAACGGATAATGGTGAGCTTCATACGCGGCAATTCCAGTCAAAACAGATGCGCCAGTGTACTCAAATTTCTCGTTCGGCGGGGCGCTGTTTTCAACTCATTCATCAGGGGATTCGTTTTCCTGGTTGCGCGGGGGTAGCGCAATACATCATGGATCGAAAAATAAGCAGAATTTTAACCTGATATGTAGCGTTTTATTCCGCCTTATATGCCGTTATTTTATGCTGCAAACTGGACTTTTTTTTGTTTATCTTCGCCTAAAACCAGAATATTATCTTTTCTTAATCACCTGAAAAATAGAGATTTTAATCATAATTCAGGTAAAAAACCGCGCTAAACCATTAAACTTCATGGTAAAAATGGCGTTGTTTAATAAAAGCACAGAATGCTTTTTAACCATAAAAATACAAAACATTTACACCACATCACGAACGGGGTTCTGAAGCATGAAAAGGAACGCGAAAACGATCGTCGCGGGAGTCGTTGCATTAGCGATTTCCCACGCGGCGATGGCAAAGGATATTAAAGTCGCCGTCGTCGGCGCGATGTCTGGCCCGGTTGCCCAGTGGGGCGATATGGAATTCAACGGCGCGCGCCAGGCGATTAAAGACATTAACGCCAGCGGCGGCATTAAAGGCGACAAACTGGTTGGCGTTGAGTATGACGACGCCTGCGACCCGAAACAGGCGGTCGCGGTCGCTAACAAAATCGTCAATGACGGCATTCAGTACGTTATTGGTCACCTGTGTTCCTCTTCTACCCAGCCGGCTTCGGATATCTATGAAGACGAAGGTATCCTGATGATCTCCCCCGGGGCGACCAACCCTGAGCTGACCCAGCGTGGCTACCAGTACATCATGCGTACCGCCGGGCTTGACTCTTCCCAGGGGCCGACCGCCGCGAAATATATCCTCGAACACGTGAAGCCGCAGCGTATTGCGATTATTCATGACAAGCAGCAGTACGGCGAAGGGCTGGCGCGTTCCGTGCAGGACAACCTGAAGAAAGCCGGCGCCAATATCGTCTTCTTTGATGGCATCACCGCCGGTGAGAAAGACTTCTCCGCGCTGCTGGCGCGCCTGAAGAAAGAGAACATCGACTTCGTCTACTACGGCGGCTACTACCCGGAAATGGGGCAGATGCTGCGCCAGGCGCGCTCCGTCGGCCTGAAAACGCAGTTTATGGGGCCGGAAGGCGTCGGTAACGCCTCGCTGTCCAACATCGCCGGCGCGGCGGCGGAAGGTATGCTGGTGACGATGCCAAAACGCTATGACCAGGATCCGGCCAACAGCGCTATTGTTGATGCGCTGAAAGCGGATAAAAAAGATCCGAGCGGCCCGTACGTCTGGATCACCTATGCCGCCGTTCAGTCGCTGGCGCAGGCGATGGACAGAACCGGCAGCCAGCAGCCGCTGGATTTAATTAAAGATTTGAAAGCTCACGGCGCGAAGACCGTGATTGGGCCGCTGAAATGGGATGAAAAAGGCGATCTGAAGGGATTTGAATTTGGTGTCTTCCAGTGGCACGCGGATGGTTCATCCACCGTCGCTAAGTAAGACGCGTTATCCCACCGCCCGCACCGCGCGGGCGGCATGAAAAAGGTTACCTTATGTCCGAGCAGTTTCTCTATTTTCTGCAGCAGATGTTTAACGGCGTCACGCTGGGCAGTACCTATGCGCTGATCGCCATCGGCTATACGATGGTGTACGGCATTATCGGCATGATTAACTTCGCCCACGGCGAGGTCTACATGATCGGCAGCTACGTCTCGTTCATGATTATCGCCGCCCTGATGATGCTGGGGATCGATACCGGCTGGCTGCTGGTCGCCGCAGGCTTTGTTGGCGCTATCATTATCGCCAGCGCCTACGGCTGGAGTATCGAACGCGTGGCCTATCGTCCGGTACGCAGCTCCAAGCGCCTGATCGCGCTGATTTCCGCCATCGGGATGTCGATATTCCTGCAGAACTTTGTCAGCCTGACCGAAGGCTCGCGCGATGTCGCGCTGCCGAGTCTCTTTAACGGCCAGTGGATTGTCGGCCACAGCGATAATTTCTCCGCCACTATCACTACCATGCAGCTGGTCATCTGGGTCGTTACCTTTATCGCCATGCTGGCGCTGACGCTGTTTATTCGCTATTCGCGAATGGGCCGCGCCTGCCGCGCCTGTGCGGAAGATCTGAAAATGGCGAGCCTGCTGGGCATCAATACCGACCGCGTTATTGCGCTGACCTTCGTCATTGGCGCAGCGATGGCGGCGGTCGCGGGCGTCCTGCTGGGGCAGTTCTACGGCGTAATTAACCCCTACATCGGCTTTATGGCCGGGATGAAGGCCTTTACCGCAGCTGTGCTCGGCGGTATCGGCAGTATCCCTGGCGCGATGATCGGCGGCCTGATTCTGGGTATCGCCGAGGCGCTCTCTTCTGCCTATCTCAGCACCGAATATAAGGACGTCGTCTCCTTCGCGCTGCTGATTCTGGTGCTGTTAGTGATGCCGACCGGCATTCTGGGCCGCCCGGAGGTAGAAAAAGTATGAAACCGATGCAAATTGCGATGGCGCTGCTTTCCGCCGCGATGTTCTTTGTTCTGGCTGGCGTCTTTATGGGCGTGCAGCTGGAGCTGAATGGCACCAAACTGGTGGTCGACACCGCCGCCGATATTCGTTGGCAGTGGATCTTCATCGGCACCGCGGTGGTCTTTTTCTTCCAGCTGCTGCGCCCGCTGTTCCAGAAAGCGGTTAAGAACGTCTCCGGGCCGAAATTTATTATGCCGGCGATTGACGGGTCGACGGTCAAGCAGAAGCTGTTCCTGATAGCCCTGCTGGTGATTGCCGTGGCCTGGCCGTTTATGGTGTCGCGCGGCACGGTGGATATCGCGACTCTGACGATGATTTATATCATCCTTGGTCTCGGGTTGAACGTGGTGGTTGGGCTTTCCGGTCTGCTGGTATTGGGCTACGGCGGGTTTTACGCCATCGGCGCCTATACCTTTGCGCTGCTTAACCACTATTACGGTCTCGGTTTCTGGACCTGTCTGCCGCTGGCCGGCCTGGTCTCCGCGGCGGCCGGCTTCCTGCTTGGCTTCCCGGTGCTGCGTCTGCGCGGCGACTACCTGGCGATTGTGACCTTAGGCTTCGGCGAGATCGTGCGCATTCTGCTGCTCAACAATACCGAGATCACCGGCGGGCCGAACGGTATCAGCCAGATCCCGAAACCGACTTTCTTTGGTCTTGAATTTAGCCGTACCGCCCGTGAAGGCGGCTGGGATACCTTCAGCAACTTCTTCGGTCTGAAGTACGATCCCAGCGATAGGGTGATTTTCCTCTATCTGGTAGCGTTGCTGCTGGTGGTGCTCAGCCTGTTCGTTATTAACCGTCTGCTGCGGATGCCGCTCGGGCGGGCATGGGAAGCGCTGCGTGAAGATGAAATCGCCTGCCGTTCGCTGGGCCTGAGCCCGACGCGCATCAAGCTGACCGCCTTTACTATCAGCGCCGCGTTTGCCGGCTTCGCCGGCACGCTGTTCGCCGCGCGCCAGGGCTTCGTGAGCCCGGAGTCCTTTACCTTCGCCGAGTCGGCCTTTGTGCTGGCGATCGTGGTGCTGGGTGGGATGGGCTCGCAGTTTGCGGTGATCCTGGCGGCTATTCTGCTGGTGGTATCGCGCGAGCTGATGCGTGATTTCAACGAATACAGTATGTTAATGCTCGGTGGGTTGATGGTGCTGATGATGATCTGGCGTCCGCAGGGGCTGCTGCCGATGACGCGCCCGCAGCTGAAGCTGAAAAACGGTCAGGCGAAAGGAGAGCAGGCATGAGTCAGCCAATATTATCCGTGAACGGCCTGATGATGCGTTTTGGCGGCCTGCTGGCGGTCAATAACGTCTCCCTTGAGCTACGTCCGCAGGAAATCGTTTCCTTAATCGGCCCGAACGGCGCGGGTAAGACCACCGTTTTTAACTGCCTGACCGGTTTCTATAAACCTACCGGCGGCACCATTATGCTGCGCGACCAGCACCTGGAAGGGCTGCCGGGCCAGCAGATTGCGCGAATGGGGGTGGTGCGAACCTTCCAGCACGTGCGTCTGTTCCGCGAAATGACGGTGATTGAAAACCTACTGGTGGCGCAGCATCAACAGCTGAAAACCGGCGTCTTCTCCGGCCTGCTGAAAACGCCGGCCTTCCGTCGCGCGCAGAGCGAAGCGCTGGATCGGGCCGCCACCTGGCTTGAGCGTATCGGCCTGCTGGAGCACGCCAACCGCCAGGCCAGTAACCTGGCCTACGGCGACCAGCGCCGGCTGGAGATCGCCCGCTGTATGGTGACGCAGCCGGAGATCCTGATGCTTGATGAACCGGCGGCGGGGCTTAACCCGAAAGAGACCAAAGAGCTGGATGAGCTTATCGCCGAGCTGCGTAGCCATCACAACACCACCATCCTGCTTATCGAACATGATATGAAGCTGGTGATGGGCATTTCCGATCGCATCTACGTCGTGAACCAGGGGACGCCGCTGGCCAACGGGACGCCGGAAGAGATTCGTAATAACCCGGACGTGATCCGCGCCTATTTAGGTGAAGCATAATGGTGGTGACGCATAAGATGGAAAAAGCGATGTTAACTTTTGACAATGTCAGCGCCCACTACGGCAAGATTCAGGCGCTGCACAACGTCAGCCTGCATATCAAACAGGGTGAGATCGTCACGCTTATCGGCGCTAACGGCGCGGGGAAAACTACCCTGCTCGGTACGCTGTGCGGCGATCCTCGGGCCTCCAGCGGGCGCATTGTCTTTGACGGTAAGGATATTACCGACTGGCAGACGGCGAAAATCATGCGTGAAGCGGTGGCGATCGTGCCGGAAGGGCGACGCGTCTTTTCGCGCATGACGGTGGAAGAGAACCTGGCGATGGGCGGTTTTTTTGCCGACCGCGACCAGTTTCATACCCGCATCAAATGGGTGTATGAGTTGTTCCCGCGTCTGCATGAACGCCGTATTCAGCGCGCCGGCACCATGTCCGGCGGCGAGCAGCAGATGCTGGCGATCGGTCGCGCTCTGATGAGCCAGCCGCGCCTGCTGCTGCTTGATGAGCCTTCATTAGGGCTGGCGCCGATTATCATTCAGCAGATTTTCGACACCATCGAGCAGCTGCGTGAACAGGGGATGACTATCTTCCTGGTTGAGCAGAACGCCAACCAGGCGCTGAAGCTGGCCGATCGCGGCTACGTACTGGAAAACGGTCACGTGGTGCTTGAGGATACCGGCGATGCGCTGTTAGCCAACGAGGCGGTGCGCAGCGCCTATCTCGGCGGTTAGTTCATCGTAACCCGGCGTTGTTCGCTTCGCCGGTTTGTAGCCCGGGCGAGGCGCTTGCGCCGACCCCGGTAGCCGATCGCACGAATACATTTAAAAGAGCCTGTTGGCTCTTTTTTTGTACATGTATGTTGTACAATAAAAGAGTACAGCTTTGGAGGTTTTTATGAGAACGGTTAACTATAGCGAAGCCCGGCAAAATCTGGCCGATGTACTGGAAAGCGCAGTGACAGGTGTGCCTGTGACCATTACCCGTCGTGGGCATAAATCTGCAGTCATCATTAGTGCAGAAGAGTTTGAACGCTACCAGGCGGCCAGAATGGATGATGAGTTCGCGGCTATCATGGCGGTTCATGGTGATGAGATCAGGGAGCTTGCGGATAAATGACGCTGCAGATTATCTCAGCGGAAGAGATAATACAGTTTCACGACAGGCTGCTCCGCGTCACGCCTGGCGTTGCCGGTATGCCCGATCCTGGGCGTGCCGAAGCGATAATGTATAGGGTGCTAAACAAAATTGAATATGAAGGTGTGACAGAAGTGTGGCGACTCGCTGTGATGCATCTGCTGGCGATTTCTCGCGGTCATATATTTAATGATGGTAATAAGCGTACGGCACTGTTTATCACCCTGCTTTTTTTAAAGCGAAATGGAATTATATTGCCGGCGAATCCAGACTTCGTCGGCATGACCGTCGAGGCGACTGCGGGGCAACTTACCCTGGAACAGATTGTCGCGCGCTTGCGTGAATGACGGTTAACTCGTTGCAACCCGGCGGCGCTTCGCTTGGCCGGGCTACCCAAGCCGTTGTAGCCCGGGCGAGGCGCTTGCGCCGACCCCGGGAGCCGATGGCACGAATATTATCCGTGTCTCAGCTCCCACTTTACTTCCCCCATCCTTTCATCGGCTTGTCATCTCTCTGACCCGTTACTATCTTTTTTTTGTAATAAAAAAGTTATTTTTCTGTAATTCGAACATGTCATGTTACCCCGCGAACATAAAACGCGTGAAATCGCGCATCCGGAACAACAAGAGAGATAACCGATGATATCGTTACGACATACAGCTTTAGGACTGGCGCTGAGCCTGGCATTTGCTGGTCAGGCACTGGCAGTAACCACCATCCCTTTCTGGCATTCAATGGAGGGGGAGCTGGGTAAAGAAGTTGATTCTCTGGCGCAACGTTTCAACGCGGCCAATCCTGATTACAAAATTGTTCCGGTGTACAAAGGCAACTACGAACAGAGCCTGAGCGCCGGTATCGCTGCCTTCCGTACCGGCAACGCGCCGGCGATTCTGCAGGTGTATGAAGTTGGTACCGCCACCATGATGGCGTCAAAAGCCATTAAGCCGGTATACCAGGTCTTTAGCGATGCGGGTATTAAGTTCGATGAATCGCAGTTCGTGCCGACGGTGTCCGGTTATTACACCGATTCAAAAACCGGCCATCTGCTCTCCCAGCCGTTTAACAGCTCCACGCCGGTGCTGTACTACAACAAAGACGCCTTCAAGAAAGCGGGCTTAGACCCTGAGCAGCCGCCGAAAACCTGGCAGGATCTGGCGGCCTACACCGCGAAGCTGAAAGCGTCCGGGATGAAGTGCGGCTACGCCAGCGGCTGGCAGGGCTGGATCCAGATTGAAAACTTCAGCGCCTGGCACGGCCTGCCGGTCGCCACGAAAAATAACGGTTTTGACGGCACCGATGCGGTGCTTGAGTTCAACAAGCCGGAGCAGGTGAAACATATCGCCCTGCTCGAAGAGATGAACAAGAAGGGCGATTTCAGCTATTTCGGGCGTAAGGATGAATCCACCGAGAAGTTCTATAACGGCGACTGCGCGATCACTACCGCGTCATCCGGCTCGCTGGCGGATATTCGTCAGTACGCGAAATTCAACTACGGCGTCGGCATGATGCCTTACGACGCCGATGTGAAAGGCGCGCCGCAGAACGCCATTATCGGCGGGGCCAGCCTGTGGGTGATGCAGGGCAAGGACAAAGAGACCTACACCGGCGTGGCGAAGTTCCTCGACTTCCTGACCAAACCGGAAAACGCCGCCGAGTGGCACCAGAAAACCGGCTATCTGCCGATTATCACCGCGGCCTACGATCTGACGCGCCAGCAGGGCTTCTATGATAAGAACCCGGGCGCTGATATCGCCACCCGCCAGATGCTGAATAAGCCGCCGTTGCCGTTCACCAAAGGCCTGCGCCTGGGCAACATGCCGCAAATTCGCACCATCGTCGATGAAGAGCTGGAGAGCGTGTGGACCGGCAAGAAAACCCCGCAACAGGCGCTGGACTCCGCCGTTCAGCGCGGGAATCAACTGCTGCGCCGTTTCGAGCAAGCCACCAAATCGTAATCTGTAACTTGCCCGGTGGCGCTGCGCTTACCGGGCCTACGATGTGCCCTATGTAGGCCGGGTAAGGCGTAGCCGCCACCCGGCATTGTTCAGGAACCAAATCTCAATGTCATCATCCCGTCCGGTATTCCGCTCGCGCTGGCTGCCCTATGTGCTGGTCGCGCCGCAGCTGATTATCACGCTGATTTTCTTTATCTGGCCCGCGGGCGAAGCGCTGTGGTACTCGCTGCAGAGCGTCGATCCGTTTGGCCTTTCCAGCCAGTTTGTCGGCCTGGATAACTTCGTCACGCTGTTCCACGACCCGTACTATCTGGACTCGTTCTGGACGACCATAAAATTCAGCACCCTGGTAACCGTCAGCGGCCTGCTTATTTCGCTGTTTTTTGCCGCGCTGGTCGACTATGTGGTGCGCGGCAGCCGCTTTTATCAAACGCTGATGCTGCTGCCGTATGCCGTGGCCCCCGCTGTCGCGGCGGTGCTGTGGATCTTCCTCTTCAATCCCGGACGCGGGCTGATCACGCATTTCCTTGGCGAATTGGGTTACGACTGGAACCACGCGCAAAACAGCGGCCAGGCGATGTTCCTGGTGGTCTTCGCCTCGGTCTGGAAGCAGATAAGCTACAACTTCCTGTTCTTCTTCGCCGCGCTGCAGTCGATCCCGCGTTCGCTGGTTGAGGCCGCCGCCATCGACGGCGCCGGGCCGATTCGCCGCTTCTTCAAGCTGGCGCTGCCTCTGATTGCGCCGGTGAGCTTCTTCCTGCTGGTGGTCAACCTGGTTTACGCCTTCTTCGACACCTTCCCGGTGATCGATGCCGCCACCGCCGGCGGCCCGGTACAGGCGACCACCACCCTAATCTACAAAATTTATCGCGAAGGTTTCGCCGGGCTCGATCTTTCCGCTTCCGCCGCGCAGTCGGTGGTGCTGATGTTCCTCGTCATTATCCTGACGGTGGTGCAGTTCCGTTACGTTGAAAGTAAGGTGCGTTACCAATGATTGAGAACCGTCGCGGGCTGACGATTTTCAGCCACACGATGCTGATTCTGGGCATTGCCGTCATTTTATTCCCGCTGTACGTCGCCTTCGTGGCGGCGACGCTGGATAACAAATCGGTATTTGAAACGCCGATGACGCTGATCCCCGGCGGACATCTGCTGGAGAACATGAAGACCATCTGGGTGAACGGCGTCGGCGTCAACAGCGCGCCGTTCTGGCTGATGATGCTCAACAGCTTCATCATGGCGTTCGCCATTACGGTCGGCAAAATCGTGGTGTCGATGCTTTCGGCGTTCGCCATCGTGTGGTTCCGCTTTCCGCTGCGTAACCTGTTCTTCTGGATGATCTTTATCACCCTGATGCTGCCGGTCGAGGTGCGTATTTTTCCGACGGTGGAAGTGATCGCCAACCTCAAAATGCTCGACAGCTATGCTGGATTAACGCTGCCGTTAATGGCTTCGGCTACCGCCACCTTCTTGTTCCGCCAGTTCTTTATGACCCTGCCGGACGAGCTGATTGAAGCGGCGCGTATCGATGGCGCTTCGCCGATGCGCTTCTTCCGCGACATCGTGCTGCCGCTGTCGAAAACCAACCTCGCCGCGCTGTTCGTTATCACCTTTATCTACGGCTGGAACCAGTATCTGTGGCCGTTGCTGATTATTCAGGATGTGAATCTTGGCACCGCCGTCGCCGGTATTAAAGGCATGATCGCCACCGGCGAAGGTACTACCCAGTGGAATCAGGTGATGGCGGCGATGCTGCTGACCCTGATCCCGCCGGTCGTCATCGTTTTAGCCATGCAGCGCGCGTTTGTGCGCGGCCTGGTCGATAGTGAGAAATAAAATGGCTGGTTTAAAACTACAGGCAGTAAGCAAAAGCTGGGATGGCAAAACCCAGGTAATTCAACCGCTGACGCTGGACGTGGCGGACGGAGAATTTATCGTCATGGTCGGCCCGTCAGGCTGCGGGAAATCAACGCTGCTGCGGATGGTCGCCGGACTTGAACGGGTGACCAGCGGCGATATCTGGATTGACCGTAAACGGGTGACCGAGATGGAGCCGAAGGATCGCGGCATCGCGATGGTGTTCCAGAACTATGCGCTTTATCCGCATATGAGCGTGGAAGAGAACATGGCGTGGGGGCTGAAGATTCGCGGCATGGGTAAGGGATTGATCGCCGAGCGCGTGCAGGAGGCGGCGCGTATTCTTGAGCTGGATGGCCTGCTCAAGCGCCGCCCGCGGGAACTGTCCGGCGGTCAGCGCCAGCGCGTGGCGATGGGCCGCGCTATCGTGCGTGACCCGGCGGTATTCCTGTTCGACGAACCGTTGTCAAACCTCGACGCCAAGCTGCGCGTGCAGATGCGTCTGGAACTGCAGCAGCTGCATCGGCGCCTGAAAACGACTTCGCTGTATGTCACCCACGATCAGGTCGAAGCGATGACCCTCGCCCAGCGGGTGATGGTGATGAATAAAGGCATTGCCGAGCAGATTGGCACGCCGGTTGAGGTGTATGAAAAGCCAGCCAGCCGCTTTGTGGCGAGCTTTATCGGCAGCCCGGCCATGAATCTACTGGAGGGGCGGGTGAGCGATGACGGCGGCCGCTTTGAGCTGGGAGGCGGTATACAGCTGCCGATGAATCACGAGCATCGGCGCTACGCCGGGCGTAAAATGACTCTCGGTATTCGCCCGGAGCATTTTATTTTAAGCTCGCAGGCGCAAGGCGGCATCCCGCTGCTGATAGATACGCTGGAAATTTTAGGTGCCGATAACCTCGCCCACGGGCGCTGGGGCGAGCAGAAGCTGGTGGTCAGATTGCCGCATCAGCAGCGCCCGGCGGGCGGCAGTACGCTATGGCTGCATCTGCCATTGGAACATCTGCACCTCTTTGATGGTGAAACAGGACAACGCGCATGAGTAACTGGCCTTATCCCCGCATCGTCGCCCATCGCGGCGGCGGTAAACTGGCGCCGGAGAACACCCTGGCGGCTATCGACGTCGGCGCCCGCTACGGGCACACGATGATTGAATTTGACGCCAAGCTGTCGAAGGACGGGCAGATCTTTCTGCTGCATGACGATAATCTCGAACGCACGAGCAATGGCTGGGGCGTGGCGGGCGAGCTGGCGTGGGACGATCTGCTGAAGGTCGATGCCGGCAGCTGGTACAGCCGCGAGTTTAAGGGCGAACCGCTGCCGCTGCTCTCCCAGGTGGCGGAGCGCTGCCGCCGTCACGGCATGATGGCGAATATCGAAATTAAGCCGACGACCGGGCAGGGGCCGCAGACCGGAAAAGTGGTGGCGCTGGCCGCGCGCGATCTGTGGGCCGATATGACCGCGCCGCTACTCTCATCCTTTGAAATTGATGCGCTGGAAGCGGCGCAGGAAGCCGCGCCCGAGCTGCCGCGCGGGCTGCTGCTGGATGAGTGGCGCGATGACTGGCGCGAATTGACCGCCCGGCTGGGCTGCGTGTCAATTCATCTCAATCACAAGCTGCTGGATGCGGCGCGGGTGGCTAGCCTGAAACAGGCCGGCCTGCATATTCTGGTGTATACGGTCAATAAACCCCAGCGCGCCGCCGAGCTGCTGCGCTGGGGCGTAGATTGCATCTGCACCGATGCTATTGACGTCATCGGGCCGAATTTCCAGCCTTAAGACTGATTTGCGGCGGACGATCTTTACGGGTTAGTCTGCCGCAGCATTCCGCCGTTGTTGTTCGGCAGTACCTGCGGCTGCGAATTGAGATTGCCGCCCTGCGCCGCGCGCTGCTGATTGGTCTGCAGCTGATTTTGCAAATGCTGCTGCTGCGTGCGGGTCTGGTTGTTCAGATTCTGCTTCAGCATGCTTTGCTGCTGCTGTTGCTGCACCTTCATCTCATTTTGCATACGCTGCTGGCTGGGCACCACATAACCCGGCTGGTTAGGGTTGTTATCGATGTTGATCGGCTGTGCTAAAACGCCGAGCGGCATCAGCGCCGCCAGGAATAAAATCGCTTTCATTGTTTTCTCCTCCCGTGCGTGGGATCACTTAAGTGTACCTCGAATTCGCCATAACAATGATTTTTTAGGAGTTATCAACCAGGCTTAAGCCGGGAGATAAAACCTACCTTTCAGGAGTAAGACAATGATAAAAACAACAATATGGCGTCAGGTGGTCATCGCAGCGTTACTGGCGGGGGGCAGCTTTACCGTCGCCGCCAATCCGCCGCCCCCGCCGCCGGTCTCGTATGGCGTTGAGGAAGATGTGTTTCACCCGGTGCGCGCCCAGCAGGGGATGGTGGCCTCGGTGGATGCGCTGGCGACCCGCGTCGGCGTAGATATTCTGCGTCAGGGCGGCAACGCCGTCGATGCAGCGGTTGCCGTTGGCTATGCGCTGGCGGTGACGCATCCGCAGGCCGGTAATATCGGCGGCGGCGGGTTTATGATGCTGCGAACTAAAGACGGTAAAACCACGGCGATCGATTTCCGCGAGATGGCCCCGGAACAGGCCACCCGCGATATGTTCCTCGATGAACATGGCAATCCTGACAGTAAAAAATCGCTGACTTCGCATCTCGCTTCCGGCACGCCAGGCAGCGTCGCGGGCTTCTCCCTCGCGCTGGAAAAATACGGCACCATGCCGCTAAACAAAGTGATCCGCCCGGCAATTAAGCTGGCGGAAGAGGGGTTTATCGTTAATGATGCGCTGGCTGACGATCTAAAAACCTACGGTAGCGAAGTGATCCCGCAGCATGAAAACAGCAAAGCGATTTTCTGGAAGAACGGCGAGTCGCTGAAAAAAGGCGACCGGCTGGTGCAAAAGAATCTGGGGAAAAGCCTGGAGCTGATTGCCGAGCACGGCCCGGACGCCTTCTATAAAGGGGCTATCGCCGACCAGATTGCCGGCGAGATGAAAAAACACGGCGGGCTTATCACCAAAGCCGACCTCGCCAACTACAAGGCCGTGGAGCGTACGCCGATTAGCGGTGAATATCGCGGCTATGAGGTCTACTCCATGCCGCCGCCGTCCTCCGGCGGGATCCACATCGTGCAGATCCTCAATATCCTCGAAAACTTCGATATGCAGAAATATGGCTTTGGCAGCGCCGACGCCATGCAGGTAATGGCGGAAGCGGAGAAACACGCCTATGCCGACCGTTCGGAATATCTCGGCGATCCTGACTTCGTCAAAGTGCCGTGGCAGGCGTTGACCAGCAAGGCTTACGCCAAAGCGATAGCCGCCGAGATTGACGTGAACAAGGCAAAGCCTTCCAGCCAGATCCGTCCGGGCAAGCTGGCGCCGTATGAAAGCAACCAGACCACCCACTTCTCGGTGGTCGATAAAGACGGCAATGCGGTGGCGGTCACCTATACGTTGAATACCACCTTTGGCACCGGCATCGTGGCCGGCGACTCCGGAATTATACTCAACAACCAGATGGATGATTTCTCGGCGAAGCCCGGCGTGCCTAACGTTTATGGTTTAGTTGGCGGCGACGCCAATGCGGTAGGGCCGAAAAAGCGCCCTCTGTCGTCGATGTCGCCGACGATTGTGGTGAAAGACGGGAAAACCTGGCTGGTGACCGGTAGCCCGGGCGGTAGCCGTATTATTACCACCGTGCTGCAAATGGTGGTCAACACCATTGATTTCGGGATGAACGTCGCGGAAGCCACCAACGCGCCGCGCTTCCACCACCAGTGGCTGCCGGACGAGCTGCGGGTGGAGAAAGGTTTTAGCCCGGATACCGTGAAATTGCTGGAAGCGAAAGGGCAGAAAGTCGCGCTGAAAGAGGCGATGGGCAGTACCCAGAGCATTATGGTGGGGCCGGATGGTACGCTGTATGGCGCTTCCGATCCGCGTTCGCCCGGTGATTTGACCGCGGGGTATTAAGGTGTTGCCCGGTGGCGCTGCGCTTACCGGGCCTACAATTGTGCGAACGTAGGCCGGGTAAGGCGAAGCCGCCACCCGGCAACACGCTACTTCATTCTCGCCATATAATACGCATCCACATACTCGCCGTTGCGCAATGCGTAACCCTTGGCGGTGCCTTCGATCTCAAAGCCGTACTTCTTATACACAGCGACCGCCGGGGCGTTATCGGCAAAGACGGTGAGTTCGATGCGATCGACCCGCAGCCAGTTGTCGCACATATCAATCATGGTGCGCATCAGCGCGCTGGCGACGCCTCGGTTATGCCAACGTGAATCTACGCTGATACCAAAATCGGCGACGTGGCTACGGCGGGGGCGTTGGACGACGGCAATGCTTAAATGGCCGACGACTTGCCCATCGATACAGGCCACCAGCTGCTTCACGCCGGGAGTATCGGTTAGCCGCTCCCGCCACATATGCTCGGATGGATGAGGAACCTGTAGCGTGTTGTGATACACCTCCGGCTGGGCGTGAATTTGACGAATCGCGTCAACATCTTTCGGTTCAGCATGGCGTATCACGATGTCACTCATTCCTTGTTCCTCATTCAGGTGAAAAGTCCCATTAAACATCACTGACTACGGCGTTTGAGTCAACACGCATTATTTGCAAAAAAAACGTAGACAAGTGCGAATGAGAATGATTATTATTGTCCTGCATTCAGGGGGACCCGTGCGGAAAGCCTGAAAGCACGACATTGCTCACATTGCTTCCAGTATTACTTTAGCCAGCCGGGTGCTGGCTTTTTTTTTGCGTCAATTCAGGCGTGTTGCGATTTGGCGGATTTCACCGCTTCTTCTGCGATCAGGCCGACGATATTGTTTTTATTTTTGCTCTCCACGGTGGCCAATACCTCCGCGCTGCCGGTAAACAGGCCTCCCTTTTTAATCGCCAGCGTGCGATAGGCAAGGGTGCCGTCGAGGTTGCCATGTTCCTCAATAGCGATGCTATCGCCACGGCACTGGCCGTGTACCTTGCCGTCGACGATCAGCTCCCGGCAGCTGATATTGCCCTCCACGTGACCCTCGCGCATCACCTTAATCAGATGTTCTTTGGCCTCAATGTTGCCGGTGACCTGGCCATGGATATAGACATGACCGCAGGCGACGATATTGCCGACAAAATGCACCCCGCTGGCGATCACGGTGGTTTCCTGTTTTTTGACGCTTGCCGTTTCCGGTTCTGCTGCCGCCACGGTTGGCGCAGCGACTTCAGCAGCCTGCGCTTCGGTTTTATTTTTCTTCATAAACATAGCGTTAATTTTTTCCCGTTGGGTATGAGTAAGGAAAGCGAAGAGGGTACAGGCGGCCGCCAGGCGCGCCAGCGCGGTCTCATCGCTAAACCAGGCGATCAGGGCGAGAAGCCAGAAAAAAATGGCGCAGTTTATGGCGAGATACTTTTTTTCCATCAGCAGCGGCTGGCTACTCCGTTAGTCTTTAGCAACGTCCTGGTTTTGCCCTTCACTTATCCGCAGTTTCGTCATTGGAATCAAGACTTTCTGTTGAAAAATAGCGTTTTAATGACTTATTAATCAATCTCTTATTAAAAATTACGTATGAGTGATAACCGAAATATTTTGCCGGTGAATTTTCCTGCTCAGAGGAAAAGGAGGATGAAGTGAGCCGCCTGCTTGCGCTATGGTTAAAGGCAGCACATCAACTAAGGACAGCGTTATGATTCTGCACTGCGCATTTATTGGCTTTGGTAAAAGCACGACCCGCTACCATCTTCCTTACGTCCTGCATCGCAAAGACCGCTGGCACGTCGCGCATATTTATCGCCGCAGCGCCAGGCCGGAAGAACAGGCGCCGGCGTATTCCCATATCCACTTCACCAGCGACCTCGATGAAGTGCTGAATGACCCGCAGGTCAAACTGGTAGTGGTCTGCACCCATGCTGATAGCCACTTCGAATACGCGAAGCGGGCGCTGGAAGCCGGGAAAAACGTACTGGTTGAAAAACCCTTCACCCCGACGCTTGCAGAGGCGAAGACCCTGTTCGCGCTGGCGAAAAGCAAAGGGTTGACGGTGACGCCTTACCAGAACCGCCGCTTCGATTCCTGTTTCCTGACCACCAAAAAGGTGATTGAAAGCGGGAAGCTCGGCGAACTGGTGGAAATTGAAAGTCATTTTGATAACTACCGACCGGTGGCGGAAACCATCCAGGGGGGACCGCAAAGCGGCGATTTCTACGGTCTCGGCGTACATACCATGGATCAGATCATTTCGCTGTTTGGTCGCCCGGATCATGTTGCCTACGATCTGCGCTCACTTCGTAATAAAGCCAATCCCGATGACACGTTTGAAGCTCAACTGTTTTATGGCGACCTGAAAGCGATCGTCAAAACCAGCCACCTGGTGCAGATTGACTACCCGAAATTTATCGTTCATGGGCATAAAGGCTCGTTTGTGAAATACGGTATTGACCAGCAGGAGACCAGCCTGAAGGCCAACATTATGCCGGGCGATGCGGGGTTCGGCGCCGATGACAGCGTGGGGCAACTGGTCTACATCAACGAGGCGGGCGTGGCGGTACGTGAAGAGGTGCCGCTGGAAACCGGCGACTACGGACGAGTGTATGACGCGCTGTATGACACCCTCGTTAACGGCCAGCCGAATTACGTCAAGGAATCTGAAGTTCTCACCAATATGGAGATTCTGCAGCGCGGCTTTGAACAGCCTTCTCCGGCCACCATTACCCTCGCGAAATAAGAAACTCTGGCTCCTCGGCGCTTGTTCATATTTTTTGAACAGAGGAGTCAATTTTCACCCTCTATGATCGCCGGCGGAATGGGTCCACACTTACTCCATCGAAAACATACGGGGGTGCAACATGATCTACTTACGCAAAGCTAACGAACGTGGCCACGCTAACCATGGCTGGCTGGATTCCTGGCATACTTTCTCTTTCGCCAACTACTACGACCCGAACTTTATGGGTTTCTCCGCGCTGCGCGTGATTAACGATGACGTAATCGACGCCGGCCAGGGGTTTGGCACCCACCCGCACAAAGACATGGAAATCCTGACTTATGTGCTGGAAGGGGCGGTTGAGCACCAGGACAGCATGGGTAACAAAGAGCAGGTTCCGGCCGGCGAGTTCCAGATCATGAGCGCGGGTACCGGCGTGCGTCACTCTGAGTACAACCCGAGCAGCACCGACCGCCTGCGTTTGTATCAGATCTGGATTATTCCAGAAGAAACCGGCATTACGCCGCGCTACGAGCAGCGCCGCTTTGATGCCGCGCAGGGCAAACAGCTGGTGCTGTCGCCAGATGCGCGCGAGGGTTCGCTGAAAGTGTACCAGGATATGGAGCTGTATCGCTGGGCGCTGCTGAAAGATGAGCAGTCGGTTCACCAGATTGCCGCGGAACGTCGCGTGTGGATCCAGGTAGTGAAAGGCGAAGTGACGATTAACGGCACCAAAGCCACCACCAGCGATGGTCTGGCGATTTGGGACGAGCAGGCGATTTCGGTTCACGCCGACAGCGATAGCGAAATATTGCTGTTCGATCTGCCGCCGGTTTGATACGCGTCATCCTTCAAGCCGCATTTTTGTTGGCTCTCCTCACTCACCCCGGTCGCGTACCCTTTGTACGCTTCCGGGGATTAAATGAGGGACATCCCTGTCCCTCACCGAAGGCAGCCTTTGGCTGTTCAAATTCGTTACTGCGAATTTGTCGTGCGTTGCCGCCTTAATGCAACTTGAATGATTTTGCGTATTAACTCTAAATAAATCTTTTGGCCCTTTTTTCTCCGGGAAGGTTGCGCTTTGTCCGTGATAAACTGAGAAAATGTTTCCCAGCCGATCACAGTCAGGACGATGAAAAAGAAAAGACCCGTACTTCAGGATGTAGCCGATCTTGTCGGCGTGACCAAAATGACGGTCAGTCGCTATTTACGTAACCCGGAACAGGTTTCTGAGGCCCTGCGTGGCAAGATTGCCGTTGCACTCGATGAGCTGGGTTATATTCCCAATCGCGCTCCTGATATTCTCTCCAACGCCACCAGCCGCGCCATCGGCGTGCTGCTGCCCTCGTTAACCAACCAGGTCTTCTCGGAAGTGCTGCGCGGCATCGAAAGCGTCACCGACGCCTTCGGTTATCAAACCATGCTGGCGCACTACGGCTATAAGCCGGAGATGGAAGAGAAGCGTCTCGAATCGATGCTCTCCTGGAACATTGACGGCCTGATCCTCACCGAACGTACCCACACGCCGCGCACGTTGAAAATGATTGAAGTGGCCGGGATCCCGGTGGTTGAACTGATGGACAGCCAGTCGCCGTGCCTCGACATTGCCGTCGGTTTCGATAACTTCGAAGCGGCGCGGCAGATGACGGCGGCGATTATCGCCCGCGGCCACCGCCACGTTGCTTATCTCGGCGCGCGTCTGGATGAACGTACTATCATCAAACAGAAGGGGTACGAGCAGGCGATGCTTGATGCCGGCATGACGCCCTATAGCGTGATGGTGGAGCAATCTTCTTCCTACTCGTCGGGGATTGAGCTGATGCGTCAGGCGCGTCGCGAATATCCGCAGCTCGACGGCATCTTCTGTACCAACGATGACCTCGCGGTCGGCGCGGCGTTCGAGTGTCAGCGTCTGGGCCTGAAAATTCCGGACGACATGGCGATAGCCGGTTTCCACGGTCACGATATCGGTCAGGTGATGGAGCCGCGTCTTGCCAGCGTACTGACCCCACGTGAGCGCATGGGGCGCATCGGCGCCGAGCGTCTGCTGGCGCGCATCCGCGGTGAGACGATTACCCCTAAGATGTTAGATTTAGGTTTCACATTGTCACCGGGTGGATCTATTTAAACCGACAAGTTTGAAGTAGATCACACATATTCACATCTGGCACGAATGGTTATTGCTTCTCCCAGGGTCCGGCATGACAATGTTACCGATAACAGTTACCCGTAACACTCGCCCGTAATCATTAACCAGTACGCCGCTTTCGCGCTGTATCAGTCAGCCCCGGCGCGGCGTACCAGTCCAGTGGGAGGACGCTTTGAGCACGACTAACCATGATCACCACGTCTATGTCCTGATGGGCGTTTCCGGCAGTGGTAAATCCGCCGTCGCCAGCGAAGTGGCGCATCAACTGAAAGCCGCGTTTCTCGATGGCGATTTTCTGCATCCGCGCAGCAACATCACCAAGATGGCTTCCGGCGAGCCGCTGAACGACGATGACCGTACCCCGTGGCTGCAGGCGTTGAATGACGCGGCATTTGCCATGCAGCGTACCAACAAAGTTTCGCTGATCGTCTGCTCGGCGCTGAAAAAAAGCTACCGCGACATTCTGCGCAAAGGCAACCCGAACCTCTCCTTTATCTACCTGAAAGGCGACTTCGACGTGATTGAAAGCCGTCTGAAGGCGCGTAAAGGGCACTTCTTCAAAACCCAAATGTTGGTGACGCAGTTTGAAACACTGCAGGAACCAGGCGCCGACGAAAGCGATGTGCTTATCGTCGATATCGACCAGTCACTGGAAGGCGTGGTCGCCAGCACCATTGAGGTGATTAACAAAGGCAGTAACTAGTGAGTACTTTAACGCTTGTTTTGACAGCAGTCGGCTCGGTATTGCTGCTGCTGTTTTTAGTCATGAAGGCGCGTATGCACGCCTTCGTGGCTTTGATGGTGGTTTCTATTGGCGCAGGTCTCTTTTCCGGTATGCCGCTGGATAAAATCGCGGCGACGATGGAAAAAGGGATGGGCGGCACGCTGGGCTTCCTGGCGATAGTCGTCGCGCTGGGCGCGATGTTCGGTAAAATTTTGCATGAAACCGGCGCGGTCGACCAGATTGCGGTGAAAATGCTGAAGTCCTTCGGCCATAACCGCGCGCACTATGCGATTGGTCTTGCCGGCCTTATCTGCGCGCTGCCGTTGTTCTTTGAAGTGGCGATCGTGCTGCTGATTAGCGTCGCGTTTTCCATGGCGCGCCATACCGGCACTAACCTTGTGAAGCTGGTGATCCCGCTGTTCGCCGGCGTAGCCGCCGCCGCGGCATTCCTGCTGCCGGGGCCTGCGCCGATGCTGCTGGCTTCGCAGATGCACGCCGATTTCGGCTGGATGATTCTGATTGGCCTCTGCGCCGCTATTCCGGGGATGATTATTGCCGGTCCGCTATGGGGCAACTTCATCAGCCGCTACGTTGAGCTGCATATTCCTGACGATATCAGCGAACCGCATCTCGGCGAAGGTAAAATGCCGTCCTTCGGCTTTAGCCTCTCGCTGATCCTGCTGCCGCTGGTGCTGGTCGGCCTGAAAACCATCGCCGCGCGCTTTGTGCCGGTGGGATCCACCGCCTATGAATGGTTCGAGTTTATCGGCCACCCATTCACCGCGATTCTGGTTGCCTGCCTGGTAGCGATTTACGGCCTGGCGGTACGTCAGGGGATGGCGAAAGATCGCGTGATGGAGATCTGCGGCGCGGCGCTGCAGCCGGCGGGGATTATTCTGCTGGTGATTGGCGCAGGCGGCGTCTTCAAGCAGGTGCTGGTGGACTCCGGCGTCGGCCCGGCGCTCGGCGAAGCGCTGACTGGCCTGGGTCTGCCGATTGCGATTACCTGCTTCGTGCTGGCGGCTGCCGTGCGTATTATTCAGGGATCCGCGACCGTGGCGTGCCTGACGGCGGTCGGCCTGGTGATGCCGGTCATTGAGCAACTGAACTACAGCGGCGCGCAAATGGCGGCTCTCTCCATCTGTATCGCGGGTGGTTCGATTGTGGTAAGTCACGTAAACGATGCCGGCTTCTGGCTGTTCGGTAAGTTCACCGGCGCCAGCGAAGCGCAGACGCTGAAAACCTGGACGATGATGGAAACCATCCTTGGCACCACCGGCGCCATTGTCGGGATGATTGCTTTCCAGCTGCTGAGCTAAGTAAAAATAATTTCCCCGGACACCACCACGGTATCCGGGGGAAAAATCAGGGTAATACCGCTTACCCTGGATTCTCCTCGGTAACACGCTTTTTTCCCCTCTTTTCCACTTCCTTTTGCCGTGAATATCAGCTCTACGACAATGATGGTATTGCTCGTCAGGCCTTGCGGCACAAGGCTTTGTCCGTTTTTTTCGCAAGCGTGAAAGCGATATTTTTCGCGCTGAATCCATAATCAGGATCAATAAAATAGCGACGGAAAATATTCCATTACGCGGGTTATTTGCCCGATAATCTTTACGCTTTTTATGACTACCAGCGACGGTAGGCGGAGTGCGGGATAAGTTGCTTTTCTGATTGGCGCGCAATCATTGATTAATTTCACTTGCGACTTTAGCTGCATTTTGTAATGTGAAGGACATCCCAGTTGGAAACTGGCCTGGCACTAACAGCACACACCTCGCAGGAATACGTTATGAAAAATGTTGGTTTTATCGGTTGGCGTGGAATGGTCGGCTCTGTTCTCATGCAACGCATGGTGGAAGAGCGTGATTTCGACGCCATTCGCCCTGTTTTCTTCTCCACATCTCAGCTGGGTCAGCCCGCGCCGTCATTCGGCGGCAGTACCGGGGGGACGCTTCAGGATGCATTCGATCTGGAAGCGCTGAAGGCGCTGGACATTATTGTTACCTGCCAGGGCGGCGATTACACCAACGAGATTTACCCGAAGCTGCGCGAAAGCGGCTGGCAGGGGTACTGGATTGACGCGGCGTCTTCGCTGCGCATGAAAGACGATGCGATCATTATTCTCGACCCGGTTAACCAGGATGTGATTACCGCTGGCCTGAATAACGGCATTAAAACCTTCGTCGGCGGTAACTGTACGGTGAGCCTGATGCTGATGTCCCTCGGCGGCCTGTTTGCCCATGACCTGGTGGAGTGGGTCAGCGTGGCGACCTACCAGGCGGCTTCCGGCGGCGGCGCGCGCCATATGCGCGAACTGCTGAGCCAGATGGGCCAGCTGCATGGCCACGTGGCGAGCGAGCTGGCGAACCCGGCGTCCGCGATTCTCGATATCGAGCGCAAAGTGACGTCGCTGACCCGCAGCGGCGATCTGCCGGTCGATAACTTTGGCGTGCCGCTAGCGGGCAGCCTGATCCCATGGATCGACAAACAGCTTGATAACGGCCAGAGCCGCGAAGAGTGGAAAGGCCAGGCGGAGACAAACAAAATTCTCGCCACCGCGTCGCCGATCCCGGTCGATGGTCTGTGCGTGCGCGTCGGCGCGCTGCGCTGCCACAGCCAGGCGTTTACCATCAAGCTGAAGAAAGATGTTTCTATCCCGACCGTTGAGGAACTGCTGGCCGCGCATAACCCGTGGGCCAAAGTGGTGCCAAACGATCGCGACATCACCATGCGCGAGCTGACCCCAGCCGCGGTGACCGGCACCCTGACCACCCCGGTAGGGCGCCTGCGTAAACTGAACATGGGTCCTGAGTACCTGTCGGCCTTTACCGTCGGCGACCAGCTGCTGTGGGGCGCCGCCGAACCGTTGCGCCGCATGCTACGACAGCTGGCGTAAACGCAGGACAAACGATAAGGGGTGTGGATACACCCCTTTTTTTTGCGTAATACAAGGAGTAAACGCGGATGTTGGATTTTTCCCCACGGAGGTAACGCAGCCTTGGCTATGCTTTAAGTAAGGAGTTCCTTACCTGAAGGTGGGACGGAGCAGGAGGATGCACGTTGGTGCTGCGCCGTTCAGGTCAAAAAAAGTCGCCGGGTACAGGAAAGGGCGACACTTACAACAGGATGAAAGCATGTCGAATCGAATCGATAGAGACGTGATTAATGCGCTTATTGCAGGTCATTTCGCGGATCCCTTTTCCGTGCTTGGCATGCACCGCACCGAGGCGGGGCTGGAAGTTCGCGCATTATTACCAGATGCCACCGAAGTGTGGGTTATTGAACCGAAAACCGGGCGTAAAGTCGGCAAACTCGAATGCCTCGACTCGCGCGGATTCTTTAGCGGCCTCCTGCCGCGGCGTAAAAACGCTTTTCGCTACCAGCTGGCCGTCACCTGGCACGGACAGCAAAACCTGATTGACGACCCTTACCGTTTCGGCCCGCTGCTGCAGGATGTTGATGCCTGGCTGTTGTCCGAGGGGACGCACCTGCGCCCTTACGAAACTCTGGGCGCGCACGCCGACACCATGGATGGCGTCACCGGTACGCGCTTTTCGGTCTGGGCGCCAAACGCCCGCCGGGTCTCGGTGGTGGGGCAATTTAACTACTGGGATGGCCGACGCCATCCGATGCGCCTGCGCAAAGAGTCCGGTATCTGGGAACTCTTCATTCCCGGCGCGCTTAATGGCCAGCTGTATAAATTCGAGCTGATCGACGCTCATGGCAATCTACGGGTCAAAGCCGATCCTTACGCCTTCGAGTCGCAGATGCGCCCGGAAAGCGCGTCGCTTATCTGCGATTTGCCGCCCAAAGTCGAGCAGCCGGCGGCGCGCAAAGCCGCGAACCAGTTTGATGCGCCGATCTCTATCTATGAAGTGCACCTCGGGTCCTGGCGCCGCCATACCGACAATAACTTCTGGCTAAGCTACCGCGAACTGGCGGACCAACTGGTGCCTTACGCAAAATGGATGGGCTTCACCCATCTTGAACTGCTCCCGGTAAACGAACACCCGTTCGACGGCAGCTGGGGCTACCAGCCGACCGGCCTCTATGCGCCGACACGCCGCTTCGGTACCCGTGAAGATTTCCGCTATTTCATCGATGCCGCCCACGCCGCGGGCCTTAACGTGATCCTCGATTGGGTTCCGGGTCATTTCCCGGCGGATGACTTTGCGCTGGCCTCATTTGACGGCACCTCGCTGTATGAACACAGCGATCCGCGCGAAGGTTACCACCAGGACTGGAATACGCTTATCTATAACTACGGCCGCCGCGAAGTCAGCAATTACCTGGTAGGTAACGCGCTGTACTGGATCGAGCGCTTCGGCATTGACGCGCTGCGCGTCGACGCGGTGGCGTCGATGATCTACCGCGACTATAGCCGTAAAGCGGGCGAGTGGATCCCCAACGAATACGGCGGGCGGGAAAATCTCGAAGCGATCGAGTTTCTGCGTAACACCAACCGTATTCTCGGCGAGCAGACGCCAGGCGCGGTAACGATGGCGGAAGAGTCCACCGATTTTGCCGGCGTGACGCGTCCGCCCGCCGACGGCGGCCTCGGCTTCTGGTTCAAATGGAATCTCGGCTGGATGCACGACACGCTGGACTATATGAAGCTCGATCCAGTCCATCGTCGCTACCATCACGACAAAATGACCTTCGGCATGCTCTACAACTACACCGAGAACTTCGTGCTGCCGCTCTCCCACGATGAAGTGGTGCACGGCAAAAAATCGATTCTCGACCGCATGCCGGGCGACGCATGGCAGCGCTTTGCCAACCTGCGCGCCTATTACGGCTGGCTGTTCGCCTTCCCGGGCAAAAAGCTGCTGTTTATGGGCAACGAGTTTGCCCAGGGCCGCGAGTGGAACCACGACGCCAGTCTCGACTGGCATCTGCTGGAGGGCGGCGACAACTGGCACCACGGCGTCCAGCGGCTGGTGCGCGACCTGAACCATACCTACCGCCACCATAAAGCGCTGCACGAGCTCGATTTCGATCCCTACGGCTTCGAATGGCTGGTGGTCGACGATCATGAGCGTTCGGTATTTATCTTTGTGCGCCGCGATAAAGCCGGTAATGAAATCATCGTCGCCAGCAACTTCACGCCGGTGCCGCGGCACAACTACCGTTTCGGCATCAACCAGCCGGGACGCTGGCGCGAGGAGCTGAATACCGACTCGATGCATTACCACGGTAGTAACGCCGGAAATGGCGGAGTGGTTGAGAGCGAGTCTGTCGCCAGTCACGGTCGTCAGCATTCGTTGTCGATTACCCTGCCGCCGCTGGCGACCATCTGGCTGGTACGGGAGGCCTGATGACGACGCTTGCCGCGGGAAAACCGACGCCTTTGGGCGCCAGCTATGACGGCAAAGGGGTGAACTTCACCCTGTTTTCCGCCCACGCTGAGCGGGTGGAGCTCTGCGTGTTCGACCAGCAGGGCAACGAGCGGCGCTACGACCTACCGGCGCGCAGCGGCGACATCTGGCACGGCTGGCTGGCCGATGCGCGTCCGGGGCTACGCTACGGTTATCGGGTGCACGGGCCGTGGGATCCGGCGCAGGGGCATCGCTTCAATCCGGCTAAGCTGCTGCTCGACCCTTGTGCGCATCAGGTGGCGGGCGAACTGCTGGACGACGAGCGTCTGCATGGCGGTATGCATGAACCGGATGCCCGCGATAGCGCAGCCATTGCGCCAAAGTCGCAGGTGGTCGATCTGCATTACGACTGGCTCGGTGATAAACCGCCGCGCACGCCGTGGGGCGAAACGGTCATTTATGAAGCCCACGTCAAAGGGTTGACCTGGCTGCATCCGGAGCTACCGGAGGCCATCCGCGGCACCTATCAGGCGCTGGGCCACCCGCTGATGATCGACTATTTCCGCCGCCTGGGGATTACCGCGCTGGAGCTGATGCCGGTGGCGCAGTTTGCCAGCGAACCTCGCCTGCAGCGGATGGGGCTGAGCAACTACTGGGGCTATAACCCGCTGGCGCTGTTTGCGCTGGAGCCGCGCTACGCCAGCCAGCCGCAGCGGGCGCTCGATGAGTTCCGCGATGCGGTGAAAGCGCTGCACGCGGCGGGCATCGAGGTGATCCTCGATATCGTGCTGAACCATAGCGCGGAAATCGATCTTGAAGGGCCGACCATCTCCCTGCGCGGTATCGATAACCGCAGCTATTATTGGATCAGGGACGACGGCGATTATCACAACTGGACCGGCTGCGGTAACACGCTCAACCTCAGTCATCCCGGCGTGGTGGAGTATGCCCTGCAGTGCCTGCGCTTTTGGGTTGATGAGTGCCACGTTGACGGTTTTCGCTTCGACCTGGCGTCGGTGATGGGGCGCACGCCCGAATTTCGTCAGGACGCGCCGCTGTTTGAAGCCATTCGCCGCGACCCGGTATTGTCGGCGATCAAGCTGATTGCCGAACCCTGGGATATTGGCCAGGGCGGTTATCAGGTGGGGAACTTCCCGCCGCTGTTTGCCGAATGGAACGACCATTTTCGCGATACCGCGCGCCGTTTCTGGCTGCAACAAAACGTATCGTTGGGTGACTTCGCCCAGCGCTTCGCCGCCTCCAGCGATCTCTTTGCCCGCGATGGCAAACGGCCTGCGGCGACGATCAATCTGATCACGGCGCATGATGGATTCACCCTACGTGATTGTGTTTGTTTCAATCAGAAACACAATCAGGCGAACGGCGAAGAGAATCGCGATGGGACTAACAATAACTACAGCAACAATCATGGTATAGAGGGATTAGAAGCCAATCTTGCCGTGATTGAGCGGCGGCGCGATAGCGTACATGCGCTCTTGACCACGCTGCTGCTGTCGCAAGGAACGCCGATGCTGCTGGCGGGCGATGAGCATGGCCATAGCCAGCATGGCAACAATAATGCGTACTGTCAGGACAATGCTTTGACCTGGCTGGACTGGCGGCGGGCAAATCACGGGTTAACCGCGTTTGTCGCCGCGCTTATCCACCTGCGTCGGCGCATTCCGGCGTTAACCCGTAATCAGTGGTGGCAGGAGCATGACGGCAATGTGAGCTGGCTCAATCAGCGCGGAGAACCGTTAAACGCCGACGAGTGGCAGCATGGCGCCGCGCGGCTGCAAATCCTGTTATCCGATCGCTGGCTGATCGCGCTGAATGCCACCGCTGAGGTGGCGGATATGGTTTTACCCGCGGGGGAGTGGCGCGCCGTTCCTCCATTCGCCGGAGAGGATAATCCGGTCATCATGGCTGTCTGGCATGGGCCCGCGCACGGAGTTTGCGTATTTCAAAGGTCATAGTCCCTGGGGGTTTTCGGCGCGTTCATGATGAATGGGCCGTGAAGCAGGGGAATCAAAAGGAGTTAATCATGGTTGGGCTTGAAAAGAACGATCCGTTGATGCTGGCGCGTCAACTTCCTCTCAAATCGGTGGCGCTGATCCTTGCTGGCGGGCGTGGTACCCGGCTTAAGGATTTAACCATTAAGCGCGCGAAGCCTGCCGTCCACTTTGGCGGTAAGTTCCGTATTATCGACTTCGCGTTATCTAACTGTCTTAACTCAGGTATTCGCCGCATCGGCGTGATTACCCAGTATCAGTCGCACACCCTGGTGCAGCATATCCAGCGCGGCTGGTCTTTCTTCAGCGAAGAGATGAATGAGTTTGTCGATCTGCTGCCGGCGCAGCAGCGGGTACACGGTGAAAACTGGTATCGCGGTACGGCCGATGCGGTGACGCAGAACCTCGACATTATTCGTCGCTATAAAGCCGAATATGTGGTGATCCTCGCCGGCGACCACATCTACAAACAAGACTACTCGCGCATGCTGATCGACCATGTCGAAAAAGGCGCGCGCTGCACCGTCGCCTGTATGCCGGTGCCCATCGAAGAAGCATCCGCCTTTGGCGTGATGGCGGTCGATGAAAGCGAGAAGATCATCGAGTTCGTCGAGAAACCGGCCAACCCGCCGGCGATGCCGAACGACGCTACCCGCTCGCTTGCCAGTATGGGCATCTATGTCTTTGATGCGGATTACCTTTATGAACTGCTGGCCGCCGACGATCTCGACGAAAACTCCAGCCACGACTTCGGCAAAGATATCATCCCGAAAATTACCGAAGCTGGCATGGCTTATGCACATCCTTTCCCGCTCTCCTGCGTGCAGTCCGACCCGCAAGCCGAGCCGTACTGGCGCGATGTCGGGACGCTGGAAGCCTACTGGAAGGCCAACCTCGATCTGGCCTCGGTGACGCCGGAGCTCGATATGTACGACCAGCATTGGCCTATCCGTACCCATATGGAATCGCTGCCGCCGGCGAAGTTCGTCCAGGACCGCTCCGGCAGTCACGGCATGACGCTGAACTCGCTGGTTTCCGGCGGCTGCATTATCTCCGGGTCAGTAGTGGTGCAGTCGGTACTGTTCCCGCGGGTGCGGGTGAATTCGTTTTGTAACATTGATTCGGCAGTCTTATTGCCGGATGTCTGGGTCGGGCGCTCGTGCCGCCTGCGCCGCTGCGTGATAGATCGCGCCTGCGTCATCCCGGAAGGGATGGTGATTGGGGAGAATGCGGAAGAAGATGCCAGCCGCTTCTATCGTTCAGAAGAAGGGATCGTGCTGGTTACGCGCGACATGCTGCGGAAACTGGGGCACAAACAGGAGCGATAATGCAGGTTTTACACGTATGTTCAGAGATGTTCCCGTTGTTAAAAACCGGCGGTCTGGCTGACGTTATCGGCGCGCTGCCGGCGGCGCAGATCGCAGACGGCGTGGATACCCGCGTGCTGCTGCCGGGGTATCCGGATATCCGCCGCGGAATTACCGACGCGCAGGTCGTCACCCGCCGGGATACCTTTGCCGGGCGTATCACCCTGCTGTTCGGCCATTTTAACGGCGTCGGTATCTATCTGATCGACGCGCCGCATCTCTACGATCGCCCAGGGAGCCCGTATCACGACGCCAACATGAACGCCTATACCGACAACGTGCTGCGCTTTGCGCTGCTCGGCTGGGTAGGTAGCGAAATGGCCTGCGGGCTGGATCCATTCTGGCGCCCGGAGGTGGTGCATGCCCATGACTGGCATGCGGGCCTGACGCCGGCCTACCTGGCGGCGCGTGGGCGTCCGGCGAAATCGGTGTTTACGGTGCACAATCTCGCCTACCAGGGGATGTTTTACTCCTGGCATATGAATGAGATAGAGCTGCCGTGGTCGTTCTATAACATGCACGGCCTCGAATTTAACGGCCAGATCTCGTTCCTCAAAGCCGGTCTGTACTATGCCGACCATATCACGGCGGTGAGCCCAACCTACGCGCGGGAAATCACCGAACCGCAATATGCCTACGGCATGGAAGGGCTGCTACGTCAGCGCCAACACGAGGGCCGCTTGTCTGGTATCCTTAACGGCGTCGATGATGGTATCTGGAATCCGCAAAGCGATCTGCTGCTGGCGGCACGCTATGACCGCGATTGCCTGGAGGAGAAAGCCGAGAATAAACGGCAGCTGCAAATCGCCATGGGGCTGAAGGTGGATGACAAAGCGCCGCTGTTCGCCGTGGTGAGCCGTCTGACCAGCCAAAAAGGGCTGGATCTGGTGCTGGAGGCGCTGCCGGGCCTGCTGGAGCAGGGCGGGCAACTGGCGCTGCTCGGCGCCGGCGATCCGGTACTGCAGGAGGGCTTCCTCGCCGCCGCCGCCGAACATCCGGGCCAGGTCGGCGTGCAGATTGGCTATCACGAGGCGTTTTCGCACCGCATCATGGGCGGCGCCGATGTGATTCTGGTTCCCAGCCGCTTTGAACCGTGCGGCCTGACTCAGCTGTATGGCCTGAAATACGGCACTCTGCCGCTGGTGCGCCGCACCGGCGGTCTCGCCGATACCGTGGCCGACTGTTCGCTGGAAAACCTCGCCGACGGCGTCGCCAGCGGCTTTGTCTTTGAGGACAGTAACGCGGTGTCGTTGCTGCGGGCCATCCGGCGCACCTTTGTGTTGTGGTCGCGGCCGTCGCTGTGGCGCTATGTTCAGCGTCAGGCGATGAATATGGACTTTAGCTGGCAGGTGGCGGCGAAATCCTATCGTGAACTCTATCAACGCTTGATGTAACCACAGGAGCTATGGCTATGAATGCACCCTTTAGTTATGCATCACCCACGCTGAGCGTTGAGGCGTTAAAGCATTCTATCGCGTATAAGCTGATGTTTATCATCGGCAAAGATCCGGCGATCGCCAACAAACACGAATGGCTGAATGCCACCCTGTTCGCCGTTCGCGACCGCATGGTCGAGCGCTGGCTGCGTTCAAACCGCGCCCAGCTGTCGCAGGAAGTGCGGCAGGTTTACTATCTGTCGATGGAGTTTTTGATTGGCCGCACCCTCTCTAACGCGCTGTTGTCGTTAGGGATTTATGAAGATGTGAATAATGCGCTGGCCGATATGGGGCTCGATCTGGAAGAGCTTATTGATGAAGAAAACGACCCCGGCTTAGGCAACGGCGGTTTAGGGCGCCTGGCCGCCTGCTTCCTCGATTCGCTGGCGACGCTGGGTCTGCCGGGCCGCGGCTACGGTATCCGCTACGATTATGGGATGTTCAAGCAGAACATCGTCGACGGGCGACAGAAAGAGTCGCCGGATTACTGGCTGGAGTACGGCAACCCGTGGGAGTTCGAACGGCACAATACGCGCTATAAAGTGCGTTTCGGCGGCCGCGTGCAGCAGGAAGGAAAAAATACCCGCTGGATAGAGACCGAAGAGATTATCGCCGAAGCCTACGATCAGATTATCCCCGGTTTCGATACCGATGCCACCAACACCCTGCGGTTGTGGAGCGCGCAGGCCAGTAGCGAAATCAACCTCGGTAAATTCAACCAGGGCGACTACTTCGCAGCGGTGGAAGATAAGAACCACTCCGAGAACGTTTCGCGGGTACTTTATCCGGACGACTCCACCTATTCCGGGCGCGAGCTGCGCCTGCGTCAGGAGTATTTCCTGGTCTCGGCGACGGTACAGGATATCCTCAGCCGCCACTACCAGCTGCACCGCACCTACGACAATCTGGCGGCAAAAATCGCCATTCACCTCAATGACACCCACCCGGTGCTGTCGATCCCTGAGCTGATGCGTCTGCTGATCGATGAGCACAAATTTAGCTGGGATGAAGCTTTTGAGGTGACCTGTCAGGTTTTCTCCTATACCAACCATACGTTGATGAGCGAAGCGCTGGAGACCTGGCCGGTCGATATGCTGGGGAAAATCCTGCCGCGCCATCTGCAGATTATCTTCGAGATTAACGATTACTTCCTCAAGACGCTGCAGGAGCAGTATCCCAACGATACCGCGCTGCTCAGCCGTACCTCCATCATTGATGAATCGAATGGGCGCCGGGTGCGCATGGCGTGGCTGGCGGTTGTCGTCAGCCATAAAGTCAACGGCGTATCCGAGCTGCATTCGCGCTTAATGGTCGAGTCGCTGTTTGCCGAGTTTGCGAAGATTTTCCCGATGCGCTTTACCAACGTCACCAACGGCGTCACGCCGCGGCGCTGGCTGGCGTTGGCGAACCCGCCGCTGTCGCAGGTGCTGGATGAGAATATCGGCCACACCTGGCGCACCGACTTAAGCCAGTTGAGCGATCTGCTACAGCATATTGATTACCCGACGGTGAACCAGGCGGTGCGCCGCGCCAAGCTTGAGAATAAGCAGCGGCTGGCGAACTATATCGCCCAGCAGTTGAACGTGGTGGTCAATCCTAAGGCGCTGTTTGATGTGCAGATCAAACGCATCCACGAATATAAACGCCAGCTGATGAATATCCTGCACGTCATCACCCGCTACAACCGGATCAAAGCCGATCCGCAGGCGGAGTGGGTGCCGCGAGTAAATATCTTCGCCGGTAAGGCCGCGTCGGCCTACTATATGGCGAAGCATATTATTCATCTGATCAACGATGTGGCGGCGGTGGTGAACAACGATCCGCAGATTGGCGATAAGCTGAAAGTGGTGTTTATCCCCAACTACAGCGTGAGCCTGGCGCAGCTGATTATCCCGGCGGCGGATCTCTCCGAGCAGATCTCGCTGGCGGGAACGGAAGCGTCCGGTACCAGTAATATGAAGTTTGCGCTCAACGGCGCACTGACCATTGGTACGCTGGATGGCGCTAACGTCGAGATGCTGGAGCACGTCGGCGAGGACAATATCTTTATCTTCGGTAATACCGCGGAACAGGTGGAAGCCCTGCGCAGCAACGGCTATAAACCGCGCGACTACTATGAGCAGGATGAGGAGCTGCATCAGGCGTTGACGCAGATTGGCACCGGCCTGTTCAGCCCGTCGGAGCCTGGTCGCTACCGCGACCTGCTGGATTCACTGATCAACTTCGGCGACCACTATCAGGTACTGGCGGACTACCGCAGCTACGTTGATTGCCAGGATAAGGTGGACGAGCTATACCGCCATCCGGAGGAGTGGGCCAATAAAGCGATGATGAACATCGCCAACATGGGCTATTTCTCATCCGACCGCACGATCCAGGAGTACGCCAAACATATCTGGCATATCGACCCGGTTCGTTTGTAATCGGTTAAGCATCAGCAAAACGGGGCCAGTAGGCCCCGTTTTTGTGTGTGCGGTGATGTAGCCCGGGCCAGGCGTCAGCCGCCGCCCGGGGTATGTCAGGACGCTAACGACAGTTCAGACTTTCCCGTATGTTGCGCCAGCCACTCGCTGATACGCGCCTGCTGCTCGGCATTCAGCCACATCCCCTGTTTGGTACGGCGCCAGATAGCGTCATCCAGGCTGCGAACCCACTCGTGTTCGACCAGGTACTTCAGCTCGGCTTCATAAAACTCGTGGCCAAAATCTTCTCCCAGATCGGCAAGCGAAGTCGCTTCGCCAAGGATCCACTCGCTGTTGCTGCCGTAGGTGCGGGCGTAGTGGCGGGCCATTGATTCGCTGATAAACGCGAAGCGACGGCGCAGTTTCGCCGCATAGTCGTCGCGGTCGCCGCCGATATCGCCGCCGGGCAGAACGGCGGTTTTGGTCCACGCCGGGCCAATCCCCTGATAATACGGCGTCAGTTTTTCCAGCGCATGTTCCGCCAGTTTACGGTAGGTGGTGAGCTTGCCGCCGAATACCGACAGCAGCGGCGCCTGACCGTTCTCATCGTGAATATCGAGCGTATAGTCGCGGGTAATCGCCTGCGGTGAGTCGGATTCATCGTCGCACAGCGGACGCACGCCGGAGTAAGTCCAGACGATATCGTCGCGCGACAGCGTCTTTTTAAAGTGCGCGTTGTAGACGTTCAGCAGGTAGTTGATCTCTTTATCATCGATCGCCACCTCTTTCGGATCGCCGTTGTACTCGACGTCGGTGGTGCCGATAATCGAGAACTCATCCATCCACGGGATGACAAACACGATACGTTTATCTTCGTTTTGCAGGATATAGGCCTGCTTCTGGGTGTGTACGCGCGGCACCACGATATGGCTGCCTTTGATCAGGCGGATGCCATACGGCGAGCGCAGATGCATGCCTTCGTCGAAGAAATGTTTCACCCACGGGCCGGTAGCGTTAACCAGACCGCGCGCGTGCCAGGTGAATTTTTCGCCGCTATCGATATCTTCCGCTTCCACCACCCACAGGCCGTTTTCGCGTTTTGCCGAGATAGCGCGGGTGCGGGTGCGAACTTCGCCGCCTTTACGTACCACCATCTGGGCGTTGGCAAGAACCAGACGCGCATCGTCGACCCAGCAGTCGGAATATTCGAAACCGCGCACGATTTCCGGCTTAAGTACCGATTCCGCGCCAAAGCGCAAACCGGTCGAGCCCGGCAGGCTGGTACGTTTGCCGAGGTGATCGTATAAAAACAGACCGATACGAATCATCCACGCCGGGCGCAGATGCGGGCGATGCGGTAAGCGGAAGCGCATCGGGAAGGCCAAATGCGGCGCCATTTTTAATAACACCTCGCGCTCCGCCAGCGCTTCGCTGACCAGGCGGAATTCGTAGTGTTCCAGATAGCGCAGGCCGCCGTGAATCAGTTTCGAGCTGGCGCTTGAGGTGGCGCAGGCAAGGTCTCTCGCTTCCAGCATCAGCACGGATAAACCGCGCCCGGCGGCGTCTGCCGCGATACCGGCACCGTTGATGCCTCCGCCTATCACAATCAGATCTTTGATTTCCACGCTCGCACCTCGTTCGCTTTCGTTTAAGCTCATAAATGTTCGATATCGCTCACTATAGCAAACAAACGCGCTTTTGGTAACATCAAAAAAACATTTCAGAGTGATGCATGTAACATATTGGCGTTTATTTACCGCCTGACGGTACACTAGCGGGTAAAATCAGGGTCGGTCACCGCCCGTCATGAAGTGCAATAGAGAAGAGAATCATGGAACAATTTGAATGTATCAATGTAGAAGAAGCGCATCAGAAACTGCATCAGCAGAAGGCGGTGCTGGTCGATATCCGCGACCCGCAAAGCTATGCCATGGGGCACACGCCGGGCGCGTTTCATCTGACCAACGATACCCTGGGCGCTTTTATGCGCGATAACGATTTTGAGACGCCGGTGATGGTGATGTGCTACCACGGCAACAGCAGTAAAGGCGCCGCGCAGTATCTGCTGCAGCAGGGCTTCGAGAACGTCTACAGCGTCGATGGCGGTTTTGACGCCTGGCATCGTCATTTCCCGGCGGAAGTCGCGCACGGCTCGCTATAAGCGCGGTACGGTATATACTAGCCCCCTTTGTGTGGAATAAGCGATCCGCTGTATGTTAATGATTACCTCTTTTGCCAACCCGCGCGTGGCCCAGGCGTTTGTCGACTATATGGCGACGCAGGGGGTCATCCTGACTATCCAACAGCACACGCAGAGCGATGTCTGGCTGGCAGATGAAAGCCAGGCCGCGCGGGTGCAGGCCGAGCTGGCCCGTTTTCTCGAAAACCCGGCCGACCCACGCTATCTCGCCGCCAGCTGGCAATCGGGGCATACCAATAGCGGATTGCATTACCAACGCTTCCCGTTTTTAGCTACCCTGCGTAACAACGCCGGGCCGTTTACGTGGGCGATTTTGCTGGCCTGTATCCTGGTCTTCATACTGCAAAACGTTCTGGGCGATCAGACGATGATGATCTGGCTTGCCTGGCCCTACGATCCTTCGCTGAAATTCGAAGCCTGGCGCTATCTTACCCACGCTTTCATGCACTTCTCGCTGATGCATATTCTGTTTAACCTGCTATGGTGGTGGTACCTCGGCGGTGCGGTGGAGAAGCGCATCGGTAGCGGTAAGCTGGTGGTGATTACCATTATCAGCGCTCTGCTGAGCGGATTCGTCCAGCATCAGGTTAGCGGCCCGTGGTTCGGCGGTTTGTCGGGGGTAGTCTATGCATTAATGGGCTATGTCTGGCTGCGCGGCGAGCGCGACCCGCAGAGCGGTATTTATCTGCAGCGTGGTCTGATCCTCTTCTCTTTAGTGTGGTTAGTGGCAGGATGGTTTGATGTTTTCGGCATGTCGATCGCCAATGGCGCGCACGTGGCGGGCCTGGCAGTCGGGCTGGCGATGGCGTTTGTCGATACGCTAAATGTGCGAAAACGAACGTAGAGATTCCCAGGGATATTTCATGAAACAAACACAACGTCATGACGCGATTATCGAGCTGGTAAAAAAACAGGGATACGTCAGTACCGAAGAACTGGTGGAGCAGTTTGCCGTCAGCCCGCAGACTATTCGTCGCGACCTGAATGATTTAGCGGAACAAAAAATGATCCTGCGCCACCACGGCGGCGCGGCGATGCCTTCCAGCTCGGTCAACACCTCGTGGCACGACAGGAAAGCGACCCAGACGGCGGAAAAAGAGCGTATCGCGCGGAAAGTGGCGAGCGAAATCCCCGACGGCGCAACCCTGTTTATCGATATCGGCACAACGCCGGAAGCGGTGGCCCACGCGTTGCTCGACCATAATGACCTGCGGATTGTGACCAACAATCTCAACGTCGCAAATACGCTGATGGTGAAAGATGATTTTCGCATTATCCTTGCCGGCGGCGAGCTACGCAGCCGCGACGGCGGGATCATCGGCGAAGCGACGCTCGATTTTATCTCCCAGTTCCGCCTCGACTTCGGCATTCTCGGTATTAGCGGCATTGATAGCGACGGTTCGCTGCTGGAGTTTGATTACCATGAAGTGCGCACCAAGCGGGCGATTATCGAAAACTCGCGCCACGTGATGCTGGTGGTGGATCACTCGAAGTTTGGGCGTAATGCGATGGTGAACATGGGCAGCATTAGTATGGTCGATGCGGTTTATACCGATATCATGCCGCCCGCAGGCGTGCTGAAGGTGATTAAAGACAACAACCTGCAGCTGGAGCTTTGCTAAACGGCGTTATACGCCGTATCCCATCATTTTGAGCAACCGCTGGGCATGCTGAACGGCATCCTGGCGGTGCGCGACGCCCAGTTTCTGATACAGATTGCGAATATGCGTTTTAATCGTGGTGGCCGCGACATCCAGTTCGCCGGCGATCTGCTCGTTGCTGTAACCGGAATAGATTAACCCTAACACCTGCCACTCGCGCTGGGTCAGCGGGCTGGTGCGGATAAGCTCCGGCACTTCCGGGTGGTTTAACAGCCGTTCGACGAAGCTCTCGTCGAAGTGGGCGAATTTATGTCGATGATGCTGGTTAATATCGCGCAGGATGCGCTGCGCGCGGTGCTGCTCAAGCTCCGGCAGCGTATTCAGTTGAATCAGCTGGCGCAGCTGCTGGGCCATGGCTTCCCCTTCAATCACGAAGTGGTTAATAAAGCCGGTGCGGTTAGCGAGGGTTAAGGCTTCCATTAACACTTTTTGCGCCTCACCCTTGCGATCCGCCTGCCAGTACAGCTGGTTCAACAGCAGCAGGTTACGGTTGATATCGCTCATCAGCCGCAGCGAGCGGGCGTTTTCATTTAACTCTTCCAGCACCATTTCGGCGGAATCAAAATCACCGAGCAGGATCTGCGCGCGGGCAATGTTGCGCCACTGGCTTTGCAGGAAGTGGTTATTAGCGAATTCAGGTTTCGGCGTCTGGCGCAGCCAGTTGGCCGCTGCGGTTTTATCGCCGGTCATCTGCCAGTAGATCACCCGTACTTTGTCGGCGTTGGAAACCCAGTCGCTGTGATAGTGGCCGTTGCCCAGCAGATTCTCCAGTCGGTTTAATAAGCTGCGGGCGTTGTCGAGATCGCCGCGCGCCAGCGAGCACTGCACCATCAGCGCCAGGCACTGCAGCTGCTGTTGCGGCTGGTAGTTTGCCAGCACCGCGATGCCGCTGCGGGCGCTCTCTTCTGCTTCATCAAGACGCGCCCATGCCCACAGCAGCTGCGCGCGGATGCGCAACAGGAACTCATGCATCGGCAGCTGTTCAAGATGCTGATCGCGGATAAGCTGGAAAGCTTTATCCTGAATCTCCCATGCCGCCTGCAGGAAGCCCTGGGCAAACAGAATCTCGCTCTGCTGGATCATGCTCCACAGGGCGTAGTGCCAGACGTCATGACGGCGAGCCATCTGTTCTGTTTGCTGCATCACCGCCAGCGATTTGCTCAGGTGGCCTTTGCAGTGCAGCACTTCGCCGTGAACGGAAGTGGCGACGATGCGGCTGTAATAGCTCGCCAGCGGCAGTTCATCCAGCGCCACCATTGCCAGACGCTCGGCTTCGTCCTGATCGCCGGCGTTGATTGCGACCTGCGCGCGCAGGGCGTTGAAATCGCCGTGCATCGCGGTATCCATTTCGACATCCATCTCCTGTTCGGCGCGGGCCAGCAGGGTATTCACTTCGCTATAGCGATGCTGGCTCTGCATCAGCCAGGCCTGCAGCAGGATCAGCCGCGGGTTTTCCAGCAGGTTCGACCACGGCAGCGCCGCCAGCGATTGTTCCAGCAGACCCAGCTCGCTGTGGTTGAACATGCCCCAGGCGTGGTTGAGCAAAATATCGCGCAGCATGGCGGCATCGCCAGCGGCAAGCGCATGATGGATGGCTTCGGTGGGGAATCCCTGCGCCATCCACGCTTCGGCGGCGGCGCGGTGAATTTCCGGTAGCTCGGTGGCCATTTCCCACTGACAGCGCTGGCGCAGGAAGTTGCCGAATAGCGGGTGATAGCGGAACCACTCGCCGGAGTCATCCATTCGGTGCAGGAACAGCCCCTGACGTTCGATCTCTTCCAGCTGCATCTGGCCGTTCTCTTCGCCGGTGACGCGGACGATAAGCGCGTCATTCATCGAGCGCAGCAGCGAGCTTTTTAACAAGAAGCTGCGGGTACGGGCATCGACGTTATCCAGCACTTCATCGACCAGATAGTCGGAAAGGTGGCTGGCGTTAATCCCGGCGAGACGACGGGCGGAGTGCTGGGCTGAGGTGTTTTTCTGCCGGGCGGAGAGGGCGATGAGCTGCAGGGCGGTGGCCCAGCCGGCGACGTCATCGCACAGGCGACTGCTGTCATCGGCTTCAATGGGGGAGGCGAGACGGCAGTCAAAGAACTGTTTCGCCTCCTGATGAGTAAAAGCCAGCTGTTGGCTGCCGATTTCCAGTAACTGCTCGCGCACCCGCAGATTGGCGATCCCCAACTGCGGCAGGTTGCGCGACAGCACTACCAGCGTCATGGTCTCTGGCTGATGGCGCAAGAAGAAGCGCATGGCGTCGTGGATCACCGGATTGGTAATCAGGTGATAATCATCAATGACCAGGTACAGCGGACGCTGCCAGTCGGCAAGCTCAATAAACAGCTGCGCAAACAGCGACGGCAGGCTGGCGTACTGGCGCTTTTGCACCATGGCTTCGCTGGCGGCGCAGTGGCCGCCTGTCGCCTGTTGAATCGCCGCAATCAGATAGCTGGCGAAGCGCTCTTGTTGATTATCGCCTTCATCGAGCGAAAACCAGCCAAGGTCATGCTTACCCGAAGCCCACTGCGAAACGAGCGTGGTTTTGCCGTAACCTGCCGGGCTGGTCACCAACGCGAGACGATAATTGTTCGCGCCGGAAAGTTTCGCCAGCAACCGTTCGCGAACCACAGTGTGTTCAAGACGGGATGGACGACTTAATTTTGACGGAATCAACATAGTTCACTTTTTCGCTGTGCAAGAAAGGGATGGGGATTTTTTTTGCGCTTCGTAATTAATGACTCCTAAGGTCGGCGATAATGAAAGTTATTGCAAGTTATGTCCAAAATTGATGCTCTTGAATTTGCTCTGGGTCACAATTTCTCGCTTCGGTTTTTAATTAGCTTTAAACCGGTACCAGTACGCGCCATGCCTCGGTTTACGACGGTTTCGTCCGGGACGAAATTACTTTACACAGTGTTTTTCGTAGTTGATTGTTTTTATTAAATTATCGTCAGTGGATTCTTAGGGTTAATCTATTTCACGTATTTTTGTCATGGCATCTTTTTATTCTGTCAGTTGTTTGTTTTTTATTTCACGATAATGGTACGAGCAAATTTTGCCTGGCGATATGAATTGCGCTGTAACAAATTTGCCGTTCGTCGCGCTGGCGAAATTATTGTTCTACACGCGCAATAAGGCGGCGAATTCCCGACGACGAGCTAACGTTAAAGTGGCCGCGATCACAATTTTCGCTCATCCCCGCTACTCCTCCCTGTCTAATCCCCCTCGGGAGGAGGCAGCGGCATCAGGAGGTCGGCACACTAAGGCTAACGTTTTAGTAAAGGACCAGGATTTCTTATGTCACAGACTTCTTTTAACCAGGCTCAGTTTCAGGCTGCACTGACGCGTCAGTGGCAGCGTTTCGGTTTATCGTCAGCCGCAGAGATGACTCAACGCCAGTGGTGGCGCGCGGTCAGCGGCGCGCTGGCGGAGCTTTTGGCGGCGCAACCGGCGGCGGAAGCCGTTAAAGGACAGCGCCACGTTAACTACATTTCGATGGAGTTCCTGATCGGTCGCCTGACCGGTAATAACCTGCTCAACCTGGGCTGGTATGAAGGAGTGAGCGAGACGCTGAAGGCGTATGACATTCAGCTGACCGACCTGCTGGAAGAAGAGACCGATCCGGCGCTGGGCAACGGCGGCCTGGGCCGTCTGGCGGCCTGCTTCCTGGATTCTATGGCCACCGTTGGCCAGTCGGCGACCGGTTACGGCCTGAACTACCAATACGGTCTGTTCCGTCAATCCTTCGCTGACGGCCAGCAGATGGAAGCGCCGGATGACTGGGGACGCGGCAGCTATCCGTGGTTCCGCCACAACGAAGCGCTGGATGTGCAGGTGGGTATCGGCGGTAAAGTCAGCAAAAGCGGCGAATGGCAACCGGCTTTCGTGATTACCGGCGAAGCCTGGGATTTACCGGTGCTTGGCTATCGCAATAACGTCGCGCAACCGCTGCGCCTGTGGCAGGCGAAACATGCCCATCCGTTCAACCTGACCAAATTCAACGACGGCGATTTCCTGCGCGCGGAGCAACAGGGTATCGACGCCGAAAAATTGACCAAGGTGCTGTATCCGAATGACAACCACCTGGCGGGGAAAAAACTGCGCCTGATGCAGCAGTACTTCCAGTGCGCCTGCTCGGTGGCGGACATTCTGCGTCGCCACCATCTGGCTGGCCGCAAGCTGCATCAGCTGGCGGATTATGAAGTGATCCAGTTGAACGACACCCACCCGACCATCGCCATCCCGGAACTGCTGCGCGTGCTGATTGATGAGCACCAGATGAGCTGGGACGATGCGTGGGCCATCACCAGCAAAACCTTCGCTTACACCAACCATACCCTGATGCCGGAAGCGCTGGAGTGCTGGGATGAGAAGCTGGTGAAGGCGCTGCTGCCGCGTCATATGCAGATAATCAAAGAGATTAACGACAGATTTAAACTGCTGGTGGAGAAAACCTGGCCGGGCGATAAGCAGGTGTGGGCGAAGCTGGCGGTGGTCCATGATAAACAGGTTCGCATGGCCAACATGTGCGTGGTGAGCGGCTTTGCGGTCAACGGCGTCGCGGCGCTGCACTCCGATCTGGTGGTGAAGGATCTGTTCCCGGAATATCACCAGCTGTGGCCGAACAAATTCCATAACGTGACCAACGGCATTACGCCGCGTCGCTGGATTAAACAGTGTAATCCGGCGCTCGCTGCCCTGCTCGATAAGACGCTGAAGAAAGAGTGGGCCAACGATCTCGACCAGTTGATCAAGCTGGAGAAGTACGCCGACGATGCCAAATTCCGTCAGGTTTATCGCGACATTAAGCAGGCGAATAAAGTGCGTCTCGCTGAGTTCGTGAAGCGGCGTACCGGTATCGACATCAACCCGCAGGCGATTTTCGATATCCAGATTAAGCGTCTGCACGAGTACAAACGCCAGCACCTCAACCTGCTGAATATTCTGGCGCAGTATAAAGAGATCCGCGAAAACCCGCAGGCCGACCGCGTACCGCGCGTCTTCCTGTTTGGCGCCAAAGCGGCGCCGGGCTACTACCTGGCGAAGAATATTATTCTGGCGATCAACAAGGTGGCCGAGGCGATCAACAACGATCCGCTGGTGGGCGATAAGCTAAAAGTGGTCTTCCTGCCGGATTACTGCGTATCGGCGGCGGAAATGCTGATCCCGGCGGCGGACGTCTCCGAGCAGATTTCTACGGCGGGTAAAGAGGCCTCCGGTACCGGCAACATGAAGCTGGCGCTGAATGGCGCGCTGACCGTCGGCACCCTTGACGGCGCCAACGTTGAAATCGCCGAGCAGGTTGGCGAGGACAATATCTTTATCTTCGGCCATACCGTAGAAGAAGTTAAGGCGCTGAAAACGAAAGGCTACGATCCGCTGAAATGGCGCAAAAAAGATAAACTGCTGGACGCGGTGCTGAAAGAGCTGGAGAGCGGAAAATATAGCGGCGGCGACAAACACGCCTTTGATCAGATGCTGCATAGCCTGCTGCAAGGCGGCGATCCGTACCTGGTGCTGGCTGACTTTAGCGCTTACGTCGCGGCGCAGAAGCAGGTGGATGAACTGTATCGCGACCAGGAAGCCTGGACCCGTGCGGCGATCCTCAACACCGCGCGCTGTGGCATGTTCAGCTCCGACCGTTCTATCCGTGATTATCAGCAACGTATCTGGCAGGCAAAACGCTAAGGACAGGCCTATGGAGAATAAACGCCTTGATAACGCCGCGCTGGCGGCGGGGATCAGCCCCAGCTATATCAACGCGCACGGGCAGCCGCAGTCGATCGCGGCGGCCACCAAACAACGTTTGCTGGATGCTATGCATCGTACGTCTACTGCCGCGAAAGCGGCGGTAGAACCGCTGCCCAGCGTCAAGGTTTTTACCCACGGTAAAAAAATGCAGCTGTCGGTCGCGGGAAGCGGCGCGTTTCATTGGCTGCTGACGACCGAAGAAGGTAAGCAGTATCAGGGCGAGACGTGCGGCGGCGAAGCGCTCACCCTGCCGGGGCGATTGCCGACGGGCTATCACACCCTGACCCTCACGCGGGACGGCGAACGCTGGCACTGCCGGGCGATCGTCGCCCCGGCGCGTTGCTACGAACCGCAGGCGCTCAAAGAGGGCAAAAAGCTATGGGGCGCCTGCGTACAGCTTTACACCCTGCGTTCTGAGAATAACTGGGGCATCGGCGACTTCGGCGATCTACGCGCCATGCTGCCGGAAATCGCCCGTCGCGGCGGCGCGTTTATCGGCCTCAACCCGATTCACGCGCTCTATCCGGCGAACCCGGAGAGCGCCAGCCCGTACAGTCCGTCATCGCGCCGCTGGCTCAACGTCATCTATATCGACGTCAACGCGGTGGAAGATTTCCAGCGTAGCCCTGCCGCGCAGGCATGGTGGCAGCTTGCGGAAACCCAGCAGGCCTTGCAGACCGCGCGGCAGACCGCTGATGTCGATTATACCGCCGTCACCGCGCTGAAGCTGACCGCGCTGCGTCTGGCGTGGGCTGAGTTTTCTAAGCGTGAAGACGAGCAGATGGCGGAGTTCCGCCAGTTCGTGCTGCGCGAGGGAGAAAGTCTCTACTGGCAGGCGGCGTTTGATGCGCTGCATGCCTGGCAAAGCCAGCAGGATCCAATGCGCTGGGGTTGGCCGGCATGGCCGGAGGCGTATCAGAGTACGAGCAGCCCGCAGGTGAAAGCCTTCTGTGCGGAGCATGCCGATGAGGTGAGCTTCTATCTATGGTTGCAATGGCTGGCTTATACGCAGTTCGCCGCCTGCTGGCACACCAGCCAGCAGGACGGGATGCCGATTGGCCTGTATCGCGATCTGGCGGTCGGCGTCGCCGAAGGCGGATCGGAGACGTGGTGCGATCGCGAGCTGTATTGCCTGAAGGCTTCCGTCGGCGCGCCGCCGGACATCCTCGGCCCGCTGGGACAGAACTGGGGCCTGCCGCCGATGGATCCGCACGTCATGGTTGCCCGCGCCTACGAGCCGTTTATCGAACTGCTACGGGCGAATATGCAAAACTGCGGCGCGTTACGTATTGACCACGTGATGTCGGTGCTGCGTTTGTGGTGGATACCGTATGGCGAAACCGCCGACCACGGCGCCTATGTGCAGTATCCCGTGGATGACCTGCTGGCGATCCTGGCGCTGGAGAGCCAGCGGCACCGCTGCATGGTGATCGGCGAAGACCTGGGCACCGTACCGGTCGAAATCGTCGGCAAGCTGCGCAAAAGCGGGGTCTACTCGTACAAAGTGCTCTACTTCGAGAATGGCCCTGATAAAACGTTCCGCGCGCCGAAGGCTTATCCGCAACAGTCGATGGCGGTCGCGACGACCCACGATCTACCGACGCTGCGCGGTTATTGGGAGAGCGGCGATTTGACGCTTGGGAAGACGCTGGGCCTGTATCCGGATGAAGTGGTGCTGCGCGGATTATATGCCGATCGCGAACAAGCGAAGCAGGGGTTGCTGGATGCGCTGCATCGGCACGGCTGTTTGCCGAAGCGCGCCGGACATAAAGCCTCGCTGATGGCGATGACCTCAACGCTCAATCGCGGGATGCAGCGCTATATCGCCGACAGCAACAGCGCCCTGCTTGGGCTGCAGCCGGAAGATTGGCTGGAGATGGCTTCACCGGTCAACATCCCGGGCACCAGTACCGAGTATCCCAACTGGCGGCGTAAGCTTACCGTGACGCTCGAGCAGATGTTTGCCGATGCGCAGGTGAATAAGCTGATTAAAGACCTGGATAAGCGCCGCAAGGCCCGCTAATCCAGAGAGAATTCCCCGGTGGCGCTGCGCTTACCGGGGCTACTGGTAGATACTGTTATCGGTTTGCAACGGTTTTGGTCGGGGAAAACATGTGCTTTGTGTTAATTCCGGGCACATTGCGCTCCCGATATTTCTTCTGCGTTATGTCTCTCCTGGCGCAGGGAGCGCACAGGGGGCGGCCAGTCGCCGCCGCCCCCTGTACTCCCGGCCTTCCGGGAACGTCTCAGCGATTTTGAGGCCGCCAACACCTGCAGTTTCAGCCAGCATGGTGAATAAATTAAATGCAGGCCGCGCGGACCGTAGGTCAGATAAGGCGCTAGCCGCCACCCGACAAAAACGGCACCGCGGGTAGCCCGGATAAGGCGTTAGCCGCTATCCGGGAAACGAATAATAAAAAGGCCGGGGCGTATGATGCGCACCCGGCCTTTTTTATTTCAGGGAGGGAGGGTTACACCACCATCCCCAGCAGCAGACAACCAACCAGGCCGCACACGGAAATGATGGTTTCCAGCACTGACCAGGACTTGATGGTCTCGCCAATGGTCAGGTTGAAATACTCTTTGAACAGCCAGAAACCTGGGTCATTCACGTGCGAGAAGATGACGCTACCGGAACCCACGGCGATAACCATCAGCTCCGGGCTGACGCCGGTGGTGGCAATCAGCGGCGCGGCGATACCACCCGCGGTGATAGCGGCAACGGTAGCCGAACCCAGTGCAATACGCAGCACCGCAGCAATAGACCACGCCATAAACAGCGGTGACATATTGGATTCGTGCATGATAGAGGCGATGTACTTATCCATGCCGCTATCCACCAGCACCTGCTTAAAGGCGCCACCGCCGCCGATGATCAACAGCATCATGGCAATGATTTTGATAGAGGAGGTCAGCGTATCGTTGATCTGCTCCATGGAGCGGCCGCGGTTCAGGCCGAAAGTGAACAGCGCGATCAGCACCGCAATCAGGGTCGCCATCACCGGGTCGCCGAAGAACTCGGCAACGGGCAGGAAGGCGTGGCCCTTCGGCAGAACCATCTCGGCGACGGCGCGCATCGCCATCAGGATCACCGGTACCAGAGAGGTCCAGACGCTGACGCCAAAGCCCGGCATCTCTTCTTCGGTGAAGGTTTTCGGGTTGTGCAGGCCTTCCGGGATCGGCTTATCAATACCTTTCAGGAAACGGGCGAAAACCGGGCCGGCGAGAATAACCGTCGGGATAGCCAGAATCGTACCGTAGAGCAGCGTTTTGCCCATATCGGCGTGGAAAATTGTCGCGATAGCGGTCGGGCCCGGGTGCGGCGGCAGGAAACCGTGGGTGACGGAGAGCGCCGCGGCCATCGGTACGCCAACGTACAGCAGCGGGATACGCGCGGAGGCGGCGATGGTAAAGACCAGCGGCAGCATCAGCACGAAACCGACTTCATAGAACAGGGCGAAACCGACGGTGAAACCGGTCAGTACAACGGCCCATTGAATATGTTTTTTACCGAATTTATCAATCAGGGTGGTGGCGATACGCTGCGCGCCGCCGCAGTCCGCCAGCATTTTACCGAGCATGGCGCCGAAGCCCATGATCAGCGCGAGGCTGCCGAGCGTGCCCCCGACGCCGTTTTTGATGGATACGATGACTTTATCCAGAGGCATACCCTGCATTAATCCGACGGCGAGCGCCACCAGAACCAGAGCGATGAAGCCGTTCATTTTGAAACGGATCATCAGCAACAATAACAGGGCAACCCCGATAGCTACGATGACTAATGGCATGATTTACCTGGCCTTAACTTGTTATGGGTAACGTTAAAGTCTGAACATCTACAGTATCCGTTCCGCAGAGGAACAAGGATGTCTGGCACCGTAAAGCTGGCTTATACCTGACCCAGAGAAAGGATAGCTGGCTATTTTTTTGTCGGTGGTGCTTGTCGTGGATGATACGGGTAACATGTGAGCTTTGAGAATGCCCTGAACGGGGTAAATTTTAAATATGAGACTTAAGTCATACTCTCTGCCGGGTTTTTGACGTGTCGACTAGTCAGAAATGTTGCGCGGTAACATGCTGGAGGGGAAATTCACCCGGCAAATGGTTGTTGCCGGGCGAGAAGGCGAAAGCTTAGTAGTAGGAGTGCTCGCCGCGCTGGTGTTCGGTCAGGTCGCGCACGCCTTTCAGCTCCGGGAATTCGTTCAGCAGTTGCTTTTCGATCCCTTCTTTCAGGGTCACGTCGACCATTGAGCAGCCGTTGCAACCGCCGCCGAACTGCAGGATAGCCAGCCCGTCTTCGGTGATTTCCATCAGCGAAACGCGGCCGCCGTGGCCTGCCAGCTGTGGGTTGATCTGCGACTGCAGCAGATACTCGACGCGCTCCATCAGCGGGGCATCGTCAGAAACCTTACGCATTTTGGCGTTCGGCGCTTTCAGCGTCAGCTGGGAACCGAGTTGGTCAGTGACGAAGTCAATTTCAGCATCTTCCAGATAAGGGGCGCTGAGTTCATCAACATACGCGGTCAGCTGTTCAAATTTCAGCGCCGTGTCGGTGTCTTCCACCGCATCCGGTGGGCAGTAGGATACGCCGCACTCAGCGTTTGGGGTGCCGGGATTAATCACAAATACGCGAATTTGCGTCCCTTCTTCCTGATTTGCCAGCAGTTTGGCAAAGTGCGCTTGTGCAGCATCGGAAATACGGATCATAGCGTTGGCCTAATAGTTGACTATTTTACTGGGTTATAATACGCCCATCAGCGGGGGTCTACAAGGTACGGCACACACACCATACCTGAACCGTCGCGGCGCCGTTTCGCAAAAGCAGGCGGGAAATCTCGGCGACGGTGCTTCCGGTTGTGACGACATCATCCACAATGGCGATATGGTGGCCCCGAACGGATAATTCAACCTGGAACGCATTTTTCAGGTTCTGCTTACGTAATCTGGCGCTTAACTGGTGCTGCGTTGCGGTACGCCGGGTTCGCGTCAGCGCATCGCCGCGCCAGGCGCAGCCCATCCACCGCGCCAGCGGGCGACATAGCGCCTCGCTTTGGTTAAATCCCCGACGCCACTGGCGGCGCTGCCAGAGAGGCACGCTGATAATCCGGTCCACCGGCGGCAGCGCGCGGTAAAGGCGCAGGCGTAAAAGAAGCAGCCGCGCCAGCGCGGGTCCCAACTCCGGATGAGGGGCAAACTTGAACTGATGTACCAGTCCGCTTAGCGGCGGGGCATAGCTATTCACCGTCACCAGCCGCTGCCAGGGCGGCGGTTTTTGCAGGCAGCGTCCGCAGGGGACGTTAGAGGCCGATGCCGGTAGGCCGCACTGCGGGCAGAGTGATTGTGAGATGAGCAACGAGGCGGTGCAGCGCGAGCAAATCCCCCAGTGAGCGATAGCCAGCGGCATTTGGCATAGCCAGCATAAGCCGTGTGCTGTTAGCATAATTCCCCTCATAGTGATGGAAAGAGAACAGTAACTGATGAATGACATCTGGTGGCAAACCACGGGCGAAGGAAATTGTCATCTTGTGCTGCTGCACGGATGGGGGCTGAATGCCAACGTGTGGGATTGCATCACGCCGGAACTGGCTACGCATTTTACCCTGCACCTGGTGGATCTGCCGGGCTATGGCCGCAGCGGTGGTTTTGGCGCTTTAACGCTTGAAGAGATGGCGCAGCAGGTCGTTGCAAAAGCGCCGGAGCAGGCCATCTGGCTTGGCTGGAGCCTGGGCGGGCTGGTGGCGAGCCTGGTGGCGCTGCAGCACCCGCAACGCGTGCAGGCGCTGGTGACCGTCGCTTCTTCGCCGTGTTTTGGCGCGCGCGACCAGTGGCCGGGGATTAAACCGGAAGTGCTGAGCGGCTTCCAGCAACAGCTGAGTGAAGATTTCCAGCGTACCGTCGAGCGTTTTCTTGCCCTACAAACCATGGGCACCGAAAGCGCGCGCCAGGACGCCCGGGCGCTGAAAAGCACCGTTCTGTCGCTGCCGATGCCGCCTGCCGAGGTTCTCAACGGCGGGCTGGAAATCCTCAAAACCGCCGATTTGCGTCAACCGCTCGCCGCGCTAACCATGCCGTTTTTGCGTCTCTATGGCCGACTGGATGGGCTGGTGCCGCGTAAAATCGTTCCTCTGTTGGATGAACTGTGGCCGCAAAGTGAGTCTATCGTCTTCGAAAAGGCGGCCCACGCGCCGTTTATTTCGCATCCGCAGGCATTTTGCGAACCGCTGATCGCGCTGAAAGAGCGGCTGAATAATTATTTTTAGCGCCGCGTGGTAAATCATCAGGATCGGGCAATACTTAGGTTGTTGCGGTGGTTGATTATTTCGTTTTTGCCGCCGCAAACTAACAATAACAACCTTATGGAGAGTAAAGGCTATGAAACTTGTTACAGGTATTGTTGCATCTCTGGTGATAGGCTCCCTCTCTTTTGGCGCGTTCGCGGCGAAAGAGATCCAGAAAGATGAAGTCGCGAAGATGAATCTGACCAAGGTCGGCAGCATCACGACTTCCCGTACCACGTCGCCGATGGACGCGAAGCGCGATCTGTCGAAGAAGGCGGATGAGTTGGGCGGTAAGTACTTCGTGGTGATTGCCGGCGAGAAGAACGAGAAGACGGTTCACGCGAACGCCGACGTTTATAAGTAAGCCCGATTTTCCCTGCCAGCGCTGTGCCTGGCAGGGCTAGCAAATCGCACCGCAGATAGCCCGGACAAGGCGCTACGCGCCGCCATCCGGGATGTCCATTCAGCGCAAAGACCACCACTCCCGCAGGCAGGCTTTACCCTCCGGGCAGCTTTTACAGCTGCCGGAAAGGCAGCCATCGGCATCTTCGGTCTTTCTGACCGCTTTCCCCATCGCTTCCAGGCGGCTTAACATGGCGTCGATCAGCGGCCGCGGCGTATGCAGGCGGGCGCTCAGCTGTGCGGCTTCCATGCGCCCCTGCAGGGCCAGCATATCGCGTACTTCGATTAACGATGCCATGATGATTGCTCCTTAGTGGCAGTCGCCGGCCGGACTTTGGCAGCAGGACGTCGGGGTTTTACGCGTCGCCAGCAGGGAAACATCCACCCGGCTCCGCGCCCGACGTAACAGGCCAAAGACCACGACGTTAAACAGAATCACCGCCAGAATACACACCAGGCTGTAGCGCGGGTGCTGGCTAAAGCTCACGGTCTGGTAGTAAAGCGTCGATAGCGAGTAGGCGATATTAAGCCCCCACAGCACCGAGAACATCATCCAACCGCGGCTGGATTCACGGGCAATTGCCCCCATCACGGAAATGCATGGAATATAGAGCAGGACGAAAATCAGGTAGCTGTACGCGGCGGCGGCGCTGCCGAATTTGCTGCCCATCACGCCCATGGCGCCGGTTTCCATTTCGCCATCGCCTTTGCTTGCTTCAATCGGGTTCGCCAGCACGCTCAGGCTAAAGGTGTCTTTCAGCCCCTGCCAGGTTTCATCGACGGCGGCCAACAGCTCGTCGCCAAGGCTAAACTCCTGTGGGTTAAACTCTTCATTCTGGATATCTTCCGCGGTGTAGAGGGTGTTCAACGTACCGACCACCACCTCTTTCGCCATCGCGCCGGTAAACAGGCCGACGGTTGCCTGCCAGTTATCTTCGTGCACGCCAATCGGCTTAAACACTGGGGTGATCACTCGGCTAACCGAAGCCAGCGCCGAGTCGTTGATGTTATCGACCACTTTGCCGCTAAGCGAGAAGCTGTTCAGCGCGCTGAGGAAAATACTGACAATCACAATGACCTTACCGGCGCGCAGGACGAAGCCTTTCAGGCGCTGCCAGGTCTGGATAACCAGGCTCTTGATGTGCGGTACGTGATACACCGGCAGCTCCATCACGAACGGCGAGGCTTCGCCGCGCATAATGGTGTATTTGAGCATCAGGCCGGTAAGAATCGCCATCACGATGCCCAGTACGTACAGTGAGAAGACCGCCAGCGCGCCGTTCTGCCCGAAGAAGGCAGCGGCGAAGACCGCAAAAATCGCCAGTCGCGCGCCGCAGGACATAAATGGCGCCATCATGATGGTCATCAGCCGTTCACGCGGCGCATCCAGCGTACGGGCGCCCATTACTGAAGGCACGTTACAGCCGAAACCAACGATCAGCGGCACGAAGGATTTCCCCGGCAAACCTAACGCCTGCATCAGGCGGTCCATTACGAAGGCCGCGCGCGCCATATACCCGGAGTCCTCAAGGAAAGAGAGGAACAGGTACATCATGCCGATTTGCGGCACCAGCGGCAGCACGGTATTGATACCGCCGCCCAGCCCTTGCGCGAGGAACACGGTCAGCCAGTCCGGGAAGTGCAGGGTGTAGCCCAGCCACTGGATGCCGTGAATGAAGATAGCCACCGAACCGGCGTCGAAAATCGGCTGCAGGGCGCCGCCGATGTTGATAGCCAGCAGGAACATCAGGTACATCACGAACAGGAATATTGGTAAACCTAGGAAGCGGTTAAGGATAATTTTATCCATTGCCGTGGTGAAGCGGCTCGGCTCGGCGGTCAGGGTGTTACTGACGGCATCGCATACCGCGGCAATGCTTTGATAGCGGGCATCGGCGATGTACAGCGCCGGATCGTCCATCTCGCCGCTCAGGTTGGCCAGCGCCAGATCGAGTTTGTCGGCGGCGTTTCCGGCGAAGGCGCGGCTATAAATATCGCCTTCCAGCATCTGCAGCCCCAGCCAGCGGCGTTGACGCAGCGGCATATCATCAGGCATCGCCTGCGCCAGCATATCGGCTTCGCGCTGCAGGGATTGCGGATAGTGCACCAGTTCCAGCGGCTGATTGTGTTCATGGCGGTCAAGCGCCATTTTCAGCGCTTCGATGCCGCGGCCGCGGGTGGAGACCAGCGGGATAACCGGGCAGCCGAGACGGGCCGCCAGCGCGTCGACGTCGATGCGGATTTGCTGTTTTTCGGCAATATCGAGCATGTTTAGCGCGACGATGCAGGGAATACCCAGCTCCAGCAGCTGCAGGGTCAGATAGAGGTTACGTTCCAGGTTCGAGGCGTCGATGACGTTAATCAGCAGATCGGCATCGCCGCTGAGAATATAGTGACAGGCAATCTGTTCATCGAGCGACGTTTGCGAGGAGATGGTGGTCAGCGAATAGGTTCCCGGTAGGTCGACCAGGGTGACCTGGTGGTCGGTGGTGGCGAAGGCGCCTTCTTTGCGCTCAACGGTGACCCCCGCCCAGTTCCCCACCCGCTGGCGCGCGCCGGTTAGCTGATTGAATAACGTTGTTTTGCCGGAATTAGGATTACCAATTAAACCAACGGTTAATTTTTTCATTTTTCAGACTCTTAGTGCTGGGTCAGGTGTTATTGCGCAACCGCTTCCAGTTCAATTAACGCGAGGTCTTTTTTACGTAATACCAGGCTCACCCGCCGGGTCTCAATATGAATAGGATCGCCCAACGGCGCCACGCGCACGACATGAAACGAAGAGCCGGGCAACATTCCCAGGGAGAGCAGTTTCTGCCGATAAGCCGGGCTAATATCGCGGGAAAAACCGGTGATTTTCCACGCACTATCAGGAGTGAATTGCATAGGGCCTACTTGTTATCGCTAACCGAAAAGAGAATTTCCAGGCGCGGCTATTAAAGCGGCGCTGGGGACTATAGCCAACGAAGAAGAATAAAACTTAACTGATAACGATGATAATGAGAATGGTTTGTATCATCAATACATGACATGGATAATAAATGCGGTTTTCCGGGGAATTTGCTTATTTTTTGATATGACGCAAGAACGTTGCTGTAGCTAAAAATAAGGGAAAAATTAATTTATTCACTTAATGTTTAATAAAGGTTTCATTGGTTAACAGAATGAAACTTTATAAATTTCGAACTTATTAAAAGGTTACTGGAATATATTAATCGAGGCTCAGGCATTAAAAAGCGGAAAATTGCCCCTCGTATTGAGGGGCAGGGAAGGATTAGCGTTTTTTGCCCATCGCGGCGGCCAGCGCATCCATCATCGCGCTGTTGCCGGCTGGCTGAGCATCGCGACCGCGCGGCTTCGCCGCTTTTGCCGCCGGGCGGTTACCCTGCGGGCGATCGTTGCCGCCGCCGCGGCGCGCGTTGCTGTCGCCCGGCTGTTCATCGAGTCGCATCGTTAACGCGATGCGTTTACGCGGCAGGTCGACTTCCATCACCTTCACTTTGACGATATCGCCCGCTTTGACCACCGTATGCGGGTCTTCAACGAACTTATTCGACAGCGAAGAGATATGGACCAGGCCATCCTGATGCACGCCGATATCGACGAAGGCGCCAAAGTTGGTGACGTTGGTGACCGCGCCTTCCAGAATCATCCCCGGCAGCAGGTCGTTCATCGTCTCAACGCCGTCGGCGAACTGGGCGGTTTTAAACTCAGGACGCGGATCGCGGCCCGGTTTTTCCAGCTCTTTGATGATATCGGATACCGTCGGCACGCCGAACTTATCATCGGTAAAATCAGAGGCTTTCAGGTTGCGCAGCTCGCTGCTGTTGCCCATCAGATCTTTCAGCGCCTGCTGGGTAGCGGCCAGAATACGCTCGACCACCGGGTAGGCTTCCGGGTGAACGGTTGAGGCGTCCAGCGGGTTGTCGCCGTGGTTAATACGCAGGAAGCCGGCGCACTGTTCAAAGGCTTTTGGCCCCAGACGGCTAACCTTCAGCAACTGCTGGCGGTTATGGAACTGGCCGTTCTCGTCGCGCCAGGCGACGATATTCTGCGCCATCATGCGGGTCAGGCCGGCGACGCGGGTCAACAGCGCCACCGAGGCGGTGTTAAGGTCAACGCCGACGGCGTTAACGCAGTCTTCCACCACCGCATCCAGCTTACGCGCCAGCTGCGTCTGGCTAACGTCATGCTGATACTGACCGACGCCGATTGATTTCGGATCGATTTTCACCAGCTCGGCCAGCGGATCCTGCAGACGGCGGGCGATAGAGACCGCGCCGCGTAGGGAAACATCGAGGTCCGGGAACTCCTGCGCCGCCAGTTCGGAAGCCGAGTAGACCGACGCGCCGGCTTCGCTGACGATTACCTTCTGGGCGGTCACTTTCGGGAACTGTTTTTGCACGTCGAGGAAGAAACGCTCGGTCTCGCGGGAAGCGGTACCGTTGCCGATAGCCACCAGCTCAACGTTATGTTTCTCGCACAGCGCCGCCACCACGACGGCGGCTTTAGCCGCCTGGCCGGTATGCGGGTAGATGGTATCGGTGGCCACCAGTTTGCCGGTGCCGTCGACTACCGCCACTTTGACGCCGGTACGCAGGCCCGGATCGAGGCCCATGGTGGCGCGCAGGCCGGCAGGCGCGGCCATCAGCAGGTCATGGAGGTTACGGGCGAATACGTTAATCGCTTCGTCTTCCGCGCGTTCGCGCACGGTGCCCATTAATTCGGTTTCGAGGTGCATCAGCACCTTGATGCGCCAGGTCCAGCTGACGACGCCTTTGCGCCAGCTGTCCGCCGGGGCGTTGTTCAGGCGCAGGCCGAGATGATCGATAATGATCTGCTCGCAGTGGCTCTCTTTCGGCGGCTCGTCAAACTGCGGGTCGGCGTTGAGCGACAGCTGCAGCACGCCCTCATTGCGCCCGCGGAACATCGCCAGCGCGCGGTGCGACGGCACGGAAGCGATCGGTTCATGGTGGTCGAAGTAATCGCGGAATTTAGCGCCTTCTTCTTCCTTGCCGCTGACGACGCTGGCCACCAGATGGGCGTTTTTCCACAGATAATCACGTACTTTCGCCAGCAGGGCGGCGTCTTCCGCGAAGCGTTCCATCAGGATATAGCGCGCGCCGTCGAGAGCAGCTTTGCTATCCGCCACGCCTTTATCGGCATCGATATAGTTTGCCGCTTCGGTTTCCGGATCGTGGGAAGGCTCATTCCACAGCAGATCGGCCAGCGGTTCGAGACCGGCTTCAATGGCGATTTGCCCGCGGGTGCGGCGTTTAGGTTTGTACGGCAGGTAGAGATCTTCGAGCTCGGTTTTGCTGAGGGTGGCGTTGATGGCTTTTTCCAGCGCTTCGCTGAGCTTGCCCTGTTCGCCGATCGATTTGAGGATCGCCTGGCGGCGGTCTTCCAGTTCGCGCAGATACCCGAGGCGAGTTTCCAGATTACGCAGCTGCGTGTCATCCAGACCGCCGGTGACTTCCTTACGATAACGTGCAATAAACGGCACGGTGTTCCCTTCATCAAGCAGGCGAACGGCAGCTTCTACCTGTTCGGCTCTGGCCTGAAGTTCACCCGCAATAATGCGGCAGAGCGAATCATTCATCATCGGTTTTATTCATCATTAGGGTCAAAATCAGGGGATAGTTATACGGGCTGCCAGGCTAAAATGCCAGCCGCGACCGGGTTCTCTCGGAATGTTCCGGCGCTATTTCACGTATTCAATTTCATTGACGTACCAGCTGGCTTCGCCCGCCGGGGTGTTAACGATAGCCAGGTCGCCCACCTCTTTCTTCAGTAAAGCGCGCGCCATTGGCGAATCGATAGAGATATAGTCTTTGCGGCCGAAGATTTCATCGTAGCCGACAATGCGAAAGCGCTTGGTATCACCATCGTCGTTCTCGATTTCCACCCACGCGCCGAAGAAGACTTTACCTTCCTGCTGCGGGGAATAATCGACGATTTTGAGATTTTCCAGACACTTGGTGAGATAACGCACCCGGCGGTCGATTTCGCGCAGGCGCTTTTTATTGTACTGATAATCGGCGTTTTCGCTGCGGTCGCCAAGACTCGCCGCCCAGGTCACTTTCTTGGTGACTTCCGGGCGCTCTGTACGCCACAAGTAATCCATCTCTTGCTTCAGTTTTTCATACCCTTCACGGGTGATCAGCGGCGTTTTCATCTGTGGTTCATCCAAAATAATCTCGTCCCGCCGTACCTTAACCAGCCGTTTCGGCAAGGTAAAGCGCCAGGCGCAGAAATCGCGGCTACTGGCTGCGGGTAAAAATGGTAATCACCTGATCAATATGATTTTTCATTGCTTTTTTTGCCGCACGTACGTCGTGAGCCTCAATGGCTTCAAGGATCGCGCGATGCTCCTGTTCCGAGCGATGTGGCATATCGTCCGGGGTGTAATGGCGCTGCAGCATGCGGAACATACTGCCGTAGCGGTGGCCGAGCAGGTGGCCGATGATAAACGCGTACGCCGGGTTGCCGCTGGCCTGAGCGATACGGATATGGAACAGGCGGTCGCCGGGATGGGTGGTTGAACCGGCACGGTTATCGCGACAGTTTTGCTCAAAGGCCTCGCGGATAGCGGCCAGCTCTTCGGCGCTGGCGTGGCGCGCCGCCAGCGCGGCGGTTTCCGGTTCGATTAACAGGCGCGCCTGCAGCAGAGAAAAGGGCGGGAGTTCGGCGTTAAAATCAAGGTCTATGTTGAGTTCGTCGTCGATCTCCGTCCACTGGTCGCGACCGGCCTGCGCCATCACCGGTTCTTTGGTGGCGGCGAGCGGCGTCTGCGATTTGACGATTACCCCGTTGCCGACGCGCACGTCCACCAGGCCAATCACCTCCAGCGCAATCAGCGCTTCACGTACCGATGCGCGGCTGACGTTCAACTGCTGGGCTAAATCTCGCTCAGACGGGAGACGACTGCCGGGCGGAAATTCGTTGTTCTCAATTAATCGCTTGAGTTGGTCTGCTATCTGTCTGTAAATCCTTGGGTTTTCCAGTCTGGTAATCGGCATGTTTCACCTTTGCTCATGCGATAGACAGTGATAAAGCGCACAAATATTGGCCAGCACACTTGAGTGTTTGTTAGTCGAGTGTAATTAATTGGTTAACCAATGTGCCGTTTGTGGCCGTTTTTGCAACATCTAAGCTTCACGATAGCGGGTTATGCCTGACTTGTCATGCGAAAGGTCAGGCCTTTGACTACCACCAATGGCCTGACCATTAGTCCTTTAGACCAGGGGAGAGAAATGGAACTAACCGGAAAACGCGTTCTGATTACCGCCGCAGGGCAGGGGATTGGCAATAGCTGCGCGCGGCTATTTGCCGCCGCTGGCGCGGAAGTGATTGCCAGCGATATCAACATTGCCGGATTGAGCGATATCCCCGGCGTGCAGCCGCTGCAGCTGGATGTCACCCGCGCCGACGCTATTGCCGCCGCTGCGGAAACGCTGGGCCCGCTGGATGTCTTGTTCAACTGCGCCGGGGTGGTGCATAGCGGCAGCATTCTTGAATGTAGCGAGCGGGAGTGGCAGTTCGCTCTCGATCTGAATGTCACCGCCATGTTCCACACGATTCGCGCCTTTTTGCCGGCGATGATCGCCCGCGGTGGCGGCTCGATTATCAACATGTCATCGGTGGCTTCCAGCGTGAAAGGGGTACCAAACCGCTTCGCCTACAGCGCCAGTAAAGCGGCGGTCATTGGCCTGACCCGCTCGGTGGCGGCGGATTTCGTCACCCAGGGCATTCGTTGTAATGCGATTTGTCCGGGCACCGTCGATTCACCTTCGCTGCGCGGACGTATTGCCGAGCAGGCGCGTGAACAAGGGTTGAGCGAAGAGGCAGTTTATGAGGCGTTTGTCGCCCGCCAGCCTATTGGCCGCATCGGCAAGCCGGAAGAGATCGCCCAGCTGGCGCTGTATCTGGCTTCCGACGCCAGCGCCTACACCACCGGTACGGTACAGATTATTGACGGCGGCTGGAGCAACTAACCGTACGGCGCTTTATTTCACTATCAGGAAAACGCATGAAATTACTTCGTTTTGGCAATCCCGGCAGCGAGCGTCCGGGCGTACTCGATAACGACGACCGCCTGCGCGACCTGTCGCAATATATTAACGATCTGCGCGGCGACGCGCTGCTGCCGGAGAGTCTGGCGCGTCTGCGCCAGCTGGATCTCTACAGCCTGCCGTTGGTTGAAGGCAATCCGCGTATTGGCGCCTGCGTCGGCGGTATCGGTAAGTTTATCTGCATCGGCCTGAACTATGCCGATCACGCCGCAGAGACCGGCGCCGACATTCCACAGGAACCGGTGGTATTCAGCAAGTGGACCAGCGCGGTGGTCGGGCCTAACGACAACGTGATTATCCCGCGCGGTTCGCAAAAGACCGACTGGGAAGTCGAATTAGGGGTGGTGATTGGCAAAGGCGGGCGCTATATCGACGAGCGCGACGCCATGCAGCACGTTGCTGGCTACTGCGTGATTAATGACGTCTCCGAGCGCGAGTATCAAATCGAGCGCGGCGGCACCTGGGATAAGGGCAAAGGCTGCGACACGTTCGGGCCGACCGGCCCCTGGCTGGTGACCGCCGATGAAATCCCCGACCCCAACTCCCTCAACCTGTGGCTGGAGGTCGATGGCAAGCGCTATCAGGACGGCAACACCCGCACCATGATTTTCAAAGTGCCCTATATCATCAGCTACCTGAGCCGCTTTATGAGCCTGCAGCCGGGCGATGTCATCTCCACCGGCACGCCGCCGGGGGTGGGGATGGGCCAGAAACCGCAGCCGGTTTATCTACGCGCCGGCCAGACTATTCGTTTGGGCATTGAAGGGTTGGGCGAACAGCAGCAGCTGACCGTGGAGGACAAACAATGACGCAAATTACCGCCCTGCGGGTAGAGGATATTCGCTTCCCCACTTCGCAGCAGTTGGACGGCTCCGATGCGATGAATCCCGATCCGGATTACTCCGCCGCCTACGTGATCCTCGAAACCGACAATCCTAAGCTCACCGGTCACGGGCTGACCTTCACCATTGGCCGCGGCAACGAAATTTGCTGCGCGGCGATTCAGGCGCTGGAGCATTTAATCGTCGGCGAGCAACTCGAGACGATCGCCGACGATATGGGCTCCTTCTGGCGGCGCTTTACCAGCGATAGCCAGCTGCGCTGGATTGGCCCGGACAAAGGCGCGATTCACCTGGCGACCGGCGCGGTGGTCAATGCGGTGTGGGATCTGTGGGCGAGGGCCGAAGGCAAACCGGTCTGGCGACTGGTCGCCGATATGAGCCCGGCCGAGCTGGTGCGCTGTATCGATTTTCGCTACATCACTGACTGCATTACCCCGGAGGAGGCGCTGCGCCTGCTGGAAAGCCGTGAGGAGGGCAAAGCCCAGCGTCTCGAACAGCTACAGGCGCAGGGTTATCCGTGTTACACCACCTCAGCGGGCTGGCTGGGTTACGGTGATGAAAAACTGCGTCGCCTTTGTCAGCAAGCGGTGGACGCCGGTTTCTCGCATATCAAGCTGAAGGTCGGGCGCGACATTGAAGACGATATCCGCCGCGTGCGCATTGCCCGGGAAGTGATTGGCCCCGAGCGGAAACTGATGATTGACGCCAACCAGGTATGGGAAGTGGATGCCGCGATTCCGTGGGTCAAAGCGCTGGCCTTCGCCAACCCGTGGTTTATCGAAGAGCCGACCAGCCCGGATGATATCGAAGGTCACCGCAAGATCCGCGAGAACATCGGCGCGGTGAAGGTCGCCACCGGCGAGATGTGCCAGAACCGGATTATGTTCAAACAGTTCATTATGCGCGGCGCGATTGACGTGGTGCAGATCGATGCCTGCCGGTTAGGCGGCGTCAACGAAGTGCTGGCGGTGATGCTGATGGCGGCGAAGTACAACCTACCGGTTTGCCCGCACGCCGGCGGCGTCGGACTGTGCGAATACGTCCAGCACCTGTCGATGATTGACTACCTGTGCATCGCCGGTACCCATGAAGGGCGGGTGATTGAGTTTGTCGACCATCTGCACGAGCACTTCCTGCACCCTTGCGAAATCCGCGGCGCAGCTTATATGCCACCGCAGGCGCCGGGCTACTCGATTGAAATGCATCAGGCTTCTATCGAGCAGTACCGCTACCGTGGAGAAGCGCATGTTGCGCATTGACGCCCACCACCACTACTGGCGCTATCAGCCACAGGATTACCCGTGGATTGATGACGACATGCCGCAACTGCGCCGGGATTTTTACCCCCCGCAGCTCCAGCCGCTGCTGGCGCAGCACCAGCTCGATGGCGCGGTGGTAGTGCAGGCGCGTCATGACGAAAACGAAACCGCCTGGCTGGTGGCGCAGATTTCTCAAGCAGTAGGCGTACGCGGCGTGGTGGGCTGGCTGGATATTACCGCCGCGGATCTCGAAGACAAGCTGACGCAGTGGCGCGGCCAGCTGTGCGGATTGCGCCATCAGGTGCAGGATGAAGCCGACCCGGCAGCGTGGCTTGAGTGCGAGGCGGTCTCGCGAGGAATGCAGCAGTTGCAGCGCCAGGGCTATAGCTGGGATCTGTTGGTTACCCATCGTCATCTCGCGGCGGCGGCACGCTTTGCCGCCCGCCACGATGACCACTGGCTGGTGCTCGATCATTTCGGCAAGCCGGATATCGCGCGCGGCGCGGCCCACTGGGCCGAACAGGCGCGGCCGCTGGCCGCATTACCGCATGTGGTGGGCAAACTTTCCGGCCTGGTGACCGAAGCTGGGCGCGGATGCTGGACTGAGGAACAGCTACTGCCTTTCTTCGACGCCGCGCTGGAGCTGTTTGGCCCACAGCGGCTGATGTTTGGTTCCGACTGGCCGGTATGCCTGCTGGCGGCGGAGTACCGCCAGGTTTACCAGCTGTGCGAAACGGCGCTGGCTCCGCTGACGGAAACGCAGCGGTCAGCTATTTGGGGCGGCACTGCCTGTCGGGTTTATGGTTTAACGGAGGCGAAGCGTGGATCTATTTCTTAAAGACAAAGTGGTTATCGTCACCGGCGGCGGCTCGGGGATCGGCGCGGCCGTGACGCAACTGCTGGCGGAAGAGGGGGCGGTGCCGGTCATCGTCACTAACGCCCTGCCAGAGCAGGGGTTTATGGATAGGTTGAAGCAAATCGCGCCGCAAAGTGAGCTCATTATCGCCGACCTGTGCCAGGAGGCCGAATGTGCCGGGGCGGTAGGTCAGGTGCTGGCGCGATTTGGCCGCATTGATGCGCTGGTGAATAACGCCGGAGTGAACGATGGCGTAGGGCTCGAGGCCGGGCGTGAGGCGTTTCTCGGATCGCTTGAGAAAAACCTGATCCACTACTACCAGATGGCTCACCTGTGCCGCGAAGCGTTAGAGGCGGCGCGGGGCGCTATCGTCAATATCGCCTCGAAAACCGCGCTCAGCGGCCAGGGCGGCACCAGCGGCTATACCGCGGCGAAAGGGGCGGTGCTGGCATTAACCCGTGAATGGGCGGTATCGCTGCGCGAGAGCGGCGTGCGCGTCAACGCGGTGGTTCCGGCGGAAGTGCTGACGCCGCAGTACCAGCGCTGGATAAATACCTTCCCCGATCCGCAGCGGCAGATGGCGGCGATTAACCAACGCATTCCGCTGGGCAAACGCATGACCACGCCGGAAGAAATCGCCAACACCGTGGTGTTTCTTATCTCCTCGCGCGCGTCGCACACTACCGGGCAGTGGCTATCGGTGGACGGCGGATATTTGCATCTCGACAGGGCGCTGTCATGAACGCCATCGCCGCGCGGCGGCGGCTGTGTCAGGCGCTGGATTTAGTCGATTCGGCGGAGAAAATCGCCGAATACCAGCGTCTGCATGAACGTATTTGGCCGGAAGTCGCCGGGCACCTGCGCGCCCATGGCGTGCTGGATATGGAGATTTACCGGCTTGGCACGCGGCTGTTTATGGTGATGGAGGTCGCCGGGGATTTCGATGGCGAACGCTTTGCTCAGCACAGCCTGAACCACCCGGTCATTCAGCGCTGGGAAGCGCTGATGTGGCAATACCAGGTTCCCACCCCCTGGACGCCGGCAGGCGAAAAATGGGTGTCGATGGAGCGCATATTCTCTTTGCAGGATCAATAAAACAACTCTGTACTCTACTGAGGATCTCACCATGCTAGTGAATAAAACGGCGGAGCCGCTGGCGGCCCGCGCCGGGGCGACCCCTAATCTGCGCTGGGCATTTATGCTGGTCACCAGCCTGTTCTTTATGTGGGGGCTCTCTTACGGCCTGCTCGATGTTCTCAATAAACACTTTCAGGAGACCCTGCACGTCACCAAAGCGCAGTCCGGTTTACTGCAGGCGGCCTATTTTGGCGCCTACTTCCTGGTGGCGCTGCCCGCCGGCTATTTTATGGATAAACGCGGTTATAAAGCGGGGATCCTGGTCGGTTTGTGCCTGTATGCGCTTGGCGCGCTGCTGTTTGTGCCGGCGGCGAGCGTGAATAGCTTTGCGCTATTCCTCTTCGCGCTGTTTGTGATTGCCTGTGGATTAGGCTGCCTTGAGACCGCGGCGAACCCTTATGCGACGGTACTTGGCGATAGTAAAGGCGCCGAGCGGCGGTTGAATCTGGCGCAGTCGTTTAACGGACTGGGGCAGTTTATTGGCCCGCTGATCGGCGGCACGCTGTTCTTTTCAGCCACTCAGAGCGATACCGGCGATCAGAGCTCGGTAAAAATCACCTATGTCGCTATCGCCGTGCTGGTGCTGGCCATCGCGCTGCTGTTCCGCCGCACGCCGATGCCGGATATTCGCGAAGAGGAGGGCTGTCAGCAAGAAGCGGCACAAGGGCTGTGGCAGCATCGCCACTTTACCGGCGGGGTCATCGCCCAGTTCTTTTACGTTGCCGCGCAGGTCGGCGTGGGGGCGTTCTTTATCAACTATGCGACCGAGCACTGGCATGGCGTGACAAACCAGCACGCTTCCTATCTGCTGTCGATTGCGATGATTAGCTTTATGGTCGGTCGTTTCTTTAGTACCTGGCTGATGGGGCGGGTGCAGGCGGCGACGCTGCTGATGGTTTACTCGCTGGTCAATATCGTGCTCTGTGGTCTGGTGATGATGAGCATTGATGGCGTGTCGGTGGTGGCGCTGATTGCGGTCTTCTTTTTTATGTCGATTATGTTCCCGACCATTTTCGCGCTGGGCGTTAAAAATATGGGCAGCCATACCAAACGCGCCAGCTCGTTTATGATTATGGCCATCGTCGGCGGGGCGATTATGCCTTACTTCATGGGGGCGCTGGCCGACCGCTACAGTACCGCGTTGGCCTATGGGTTGCCGCTGCTATGCTTCCTGGTGGTGCTGTGGTACGGCATGAGCCAACGACGCGCGTAAGCGGCAAAATTAGCTAAAAAGGCGGAGGAGACCCTCCGCCTTTTTCTTTTTTGTCGCGCCGGTGGTAAATTTTGCTCAGAATGACGGGTTTACCCTAAATAATTCGAGTTGCAGGAAGGCGGCAAGTGTGTGAATCCCCAGGAGCATAGATAACTATGTGACTGGGGTGAGCGCACGCAGCCAACGCACGTGCAACTTGAAGAATGACGGGTATAAACTGCTGTTTAATATGCTTTGTAACAATTTCGACTAGAATATATACCAGATTTGGCTGGTCGTATTAGCGTGGGTTTTTAAGAATACGCACTAACGATTGCAGTGAACCTTTGGGAGTACAAACAATGCAAGAGAATTATAAGATTCTGGTTGTGGATGACGACATGCGCCTGCGCGCGCTGCTGGAACGTTATCTGACCGAGCAGGGCTTCCAGGTTCGTAGCGTGGCGAACGCCGAACAGATGGATCGCCTGCTGACCCGTGAATCCTTCCACCTGATGGTGCTGGATCTGATGCTGCCGGGCGAAGATGGTTTATCTATCTGCCGCCGTCTGCGTAGCCAGAGCAACCCGATGCCGATCATTATGGTGACGGCGAAAGGGGAAGAAGTGGACCGTATCGTGGGCCTGGAAATCGGCGCCGATGATTACATTCCTAAACCGTTTAACCCGCGCGAACTGCTGGCCCGTATCCGCGCCGTGCTGCGCCGCCAGGCGAACGAGCTGCCGGGCGCGCCATCGCAAGAAGAAGCGGTGATTGCTTTTGGCAAGTTCAAACTGAACCTCGGCACCCGCGAGATGTTCCGTGAAGATGAGCCGATGCCGCTCACCAGCGGTGAGTTCGCGGTATTAAAAGCGCTGGTTAGCCATCCGCGCGAGCCGCTGTCCCGCGATAAGCTGATGAACCTTGCTCGCGGCCGCGAATACTCGGCGATGGAGCGCTCCATCGACGTACAAATCTCCCGCCTGCGCCGCATGGTGGAAGAAGATCCGGCGCACCCGCGCTACATCCAGACCGTTTGGGGACTGGGCTACGTCTTCGTACCGGACGGTTCTAAGGCATGAAGCGCGTGCGTTTTTCGCCGCGAAGCTCATTTGCCCGCACCCTGTTACTGATCGTCACCCTGCTGTTCGTCAGCCTGGTGACGACCTATCTGGTGGTGCTGAATTTCGCGATCCTGCCGAGCCTGCAGCAGTTTAACAAGGTGTTGGCATACGAAGTCCGTATGCTGATGACCGATAAACTGCAGCTGGAAGACGGCACTCAACTGGTGGTACCGCCGGCGTTTCGCCGCGAAATTTACCGCGAGCTGGGGATTTCGCTCTATTCCAATGAGGCGGCGGAAGACGCAGGCCTGCGCTGGGCGCAGCATTATGAATTCTTAAGCCAGCAGATGGCGCACCAGCTTGGCGGGCCGACCGAAGTGCGGGTTGAGGTCAACAAAAGCTCGCCGGTGGTGTGGCTGAAGACCTGGCTGTCGCCGAATATCTGGGTGCGGGTACCGCTGACTGAAATCCATCAGGGCGATTTCTCGCCGCTGTTCCGCTATACGCTGGCGATAATGCTGCTGGCCATTGGCGGCGCGTGGCTATTTATCCGTATCCAGAACCGGCCGCTGGTCGACCTTGAACATGCCGCGCTGCAGGTCGGGCGCGGGATTATTCCGCCGCCGCTGCGCGAATACGGCGCGTCGGAAGTGCGTTCGGTGACCCGCGCCTTCAACCATATGGCCGCCGGGGTCAAACAGCTGGCGGATGACCGTACGCTGCTGATGGCCGGGGTCAGTCACGATTTGCGCACGCCGCTGACGCGGATCCGGCTGGCGACGGAGATGATGGGCGAGCAGGACGGCTATCTCGCCGAGTCGATCAATAAAGATATCGAAGAGTGCAACGCCATCATCGAGCAGTTTATTGATTACCTGCGCACCGGCCAGGAGATGCCGATGGAGCTTGCGGATCTCAACGCCGTGTTAGGCGAAGTGATCGCCGCCGAAAGCGGCTACGAGCGGGAAATCGCCACCGATCTGCAGGCCGGAGAAATTCCGCTGCGCCTGCATCCGCTGTCGATCAAACGCGCGTTAGCCAATATGGTGGTGAACGCCGCTCGTTACGGTAAGGGCTGGATTAAAGTCAGCAGCGGCAGCGAAGCCAGCCGCGCCTGGTTCCAGGTGGAAGATGACGGCCCGGGGATTAAACCGGAACAGCGCGAACATCTGTTCCAGCCGTTTGTGCGCGGTGATAGCGCCCGTAGCACCAGCGGCACCGGGCTGGGGCTGGCGATAGTGCAGCGTATTATCGACAATCATAACGGTCGCCTGGAGATTGGCACCAGCGAACGCGGCGGCCTGCTGATCCGCGCCTGGCTACCGATTCCGGTGCATCGCGCGTTGTCGCCGGCGAAGCCCGCGAAAGAGAGTTGATTAGCGTATAAATATAAAAAAGCCGGGCATCGCCCGGCTTCAGACTGCTGACAAAGAAGGAAAAAGCGTGGTTTTTCCTTCTTTGTGGTTATCAGCCGAAAATCAATAAATTGATTTTCCTTGTTATTTGTCTCTTGCAATCTGTAAGTTCAATGGTTGCATGAGGTTTGTCATCAATCTCAAGCCGGGCATCGCCCGGCTTTGTTGTCTCTGCGACCTGATTAACGCTTCGGACCAGCCGCAACCAGCGCAGCGCCGGCCGGGGTATCGGTATACTTCTCGAAGTTCTCAATAAACAGTTTCGCCAGCTGATCGGCTTTCTCCTGCCACTGCTCCGGAGAACCGTAGGTATTACGCGGGTCGAGGATATGGGTATCGACGCCCGGCAGCTCGGTTGGGATCTGCAGGTTGAACATCGGCAGAGTGAAGGTTTCGGCGTTATCCAGCGAACCGTCGAGGATGGCGTCGATAATCGCGCGGGTATCTTTAATTGAGATACGTTTGCCGGTACCGTTCCAACCGGTGTTGACCAGGTAGGCCTGGGCGCCGGAAGCCTGCATGCGTTTTACCAGCACTTCAGCGTACTGCGTCGGGTGCAGCGACAGGAACGCGGCGCCGAAGCAGGCGGAGAAGGTTGGGGTCGGCTCGGTGACGCCGCGCTCGGTACCGGCCAGCTTGGCGGTAAAGCCAGACAGGAAGTGGTACTGAGTCTGGTCAGCGGTCAGACGTGAAACCGGCGGCAATACGCCAAAGGCGTCGGCGGTCAGGAAGATGACCTTGGTAGCGTGACCGGCTTTCGACACCGGCTTAACGATATTTTCGATATGGTCGATCGGGTAGGAGACGCGGGTGTTCTCGGTCTTCGAACCGTCATCAAAATCGATGGTGCCGTCAGCCAGTACCACGACGTTTTCCAGCAGCGCATCGCGGCGGATCGCGTGATAGATATCCGGCTCGTTGGCTTCCGACAGCTTAATGGTCTTCGCGTAGCAGCCGCCTTCGAAGTTAAACACGCCGTCATCATCCCAACCGTGCTCGTCATCGCCAATCAGGCGGCGTTTCGGGTCGGTGGAGAGGGTGGTTTTACCGGTGCCGGACAGGCCGAAGAACACGGCGACATCGCCTTTTTCTCCGACGTTAGCGGAGCAGTGCATCGAAGCGATGCCCTGCAGCGGCAGCAGGTAGTTCATGATCGAGAACATCCCTTTCTTCATTTCGCCGCCGTACCAGGTGCCGCCGATAAGCTGGATGCGCTCGGTCAGGTTGAAAGCCACGAAGTTTTCGGAGTTCAGACCCTGCTCTTTCCACTGCGGGTTGGTGCACTTCGCGCCGTTCATGACGATAAAGTCCGGCTCGAAGGCTGCCAGCTCTTCTTCGCTCGGGCGAATGAACATGTTCTTAACAAAGTGTGCCTGCCAGGCGACTTCAGTAATAAAGCGCACGCTGAGGCGGGTGTCGGCGTTGGCGCCGCAGAAGGCGTCGACGATAAACAGGCGTTTGCCCGACAGCTGGTGAGTCACCAGGCCTTTCAGGTGCTGCCAGGTTTCCTGGGAGAGCGGCTTGTTGTCGTTCTTGCCATTGCCTTTATCAGACCACCACACGGTATCGCGAGTGGTATCGTCACGGACGATATATTTATCTTTCGGCGAACGGCCGGTGAAAATGCCGGTATCGACGGCGATGGCGCCAAGATTGGTTAATACGCCACGCTCATAACCTTCCAGTTTCGGGTCGAGCTCTTCCTGATACAGCGTATCGAAGCTCGGGTTGTGGACAATTTCCTGGACGTCATTGATACCGTAAGCCTTGAGATCCTGCGGGGTTAAACTATTAACGCGCATGTCACTGCTCCTTAGCCAATATGTACTGCTTTAAATTGTAGGGTTTCTTTCAGGGAATAGACCGCGACCAGGCTCATAGATTTACGTATCTCGACAAACGCCTTTCTTACGAAAAACACAGTGACTCCTGTCACGAAGTGCGCGTGATTATCTCAGGAAAACGGCCGCAGGTGGCGATAGATGTTTCCGAATGGTTAAAAAGTAATTAAAAAAACTGCTGAAATGTGAATGTAATCGCTTTCTTGAAAGAAAGTTACGTAACTCTTTCAGTGAAAATCGATTCAACACGCGGTCGAAATAGTTGACGCCAGGCGCGGCGGGTTAGAAAAAACCGGCACGCCCGGCGAGAGGGGCGATTAGTGTACCTGCGGATCCGCCGGCGAGGCGTTATTGCGGATCTCGGCGATGTCCATCGCGTTGAACAGATAATGATTACCGCAGTAGTCGCAATGCATATCAATTTCGCCTTCGTCGGCGAGGATGCTGTCGACTTCTTCATCCGGCAGCGTCTTCAGCGCATCGGCGCAGCGCTGGCGAGAACAGGTGCATTTGAACTCGACGTCTTGCGGGTCGTATACCGTCACCTCTTCCTCATGGTACAGGCGCCATAATACATCGGTCGCTGGCAGGGTGAACAGCTCTTCCGCCTTGATGGTCTCGGTCAGGGTCGCCAGATGCTCGAAGTCGTTAAGCTGCGCGTCCTGAGCCGGCATCACCTGCAGCAGCATGCCGCCGGCCACCGCTTTACCGTCGTGCTCGCCGGTACGAATAAACAGACGGGTCGGCAGCTGTTCGGAACGCTGGAAGTAATCTTCCAGGCATGCCGCCAGGGTATCGCCTTCCAGGCCAACAACGCCCTGATAGCGCTCGCCTTCCTGTGGAGAGATGGTAATGACCAGATAGCCGCTGCCGACCAGCGTTTTCAGGTCTGCGCCTTCCGGGATTTCACCCTGAACGCGAGCGACGCCGCGCAGCTGCTGCTGGTTATTGCCGTTGATCACCGCCAGCGAGAGCGGGCCGTCGCCCTGCAGCTGAACGGTAATATCGCCGGCGAACTTCAGCGTGGCGGTCAGCAGGCTGGTGGCGACCAGCAGCTCCGACAGCACGGTTTTCACCGGCTGCGGGTAGCTATGGTTGGCCAGGATCTGTTCCAACGTGTCCGATACGGTGACCAGTTCACCGCGCACGGCATAGTTTTCAAACAGATAACGATGTAATTGATCGTGTTGAGTCATAATCATCTCTCTTGCTGGCGGCAGCGCTATTCGCTGTCGCCGTGTTTAAATCTCATCAGGTCGCGGCGCTCTTTTTTGTCCGGACGTCTGTCTGGGTGCGGCATCGTGAGCGCATTCAGCTTACGCGCCAGCGCCACTTTTTCGCGCTTCTCGATACTCTCCGCCGTCTCTTCGTACAGCATGACGGCTTCGCTGGCTGGCCTGCGCTGTTCGGTAACGCTTTTGACGATAACGGTGCGCTCGTCGTTGCCCTGGCGCAGGGTCAGGGTGGCATTCAGCTCGACGATTTTGCTCGGCTTACTACGTTGTCCGTTGTAGTGCACCTTGCCGCCTTCAACCATTTCGCGCGCAATGGCGCGAGTTTTATAAAAGCGGGCTGCCCAAAGCCATTTGTCCAGCCTGACGCTTTCAGCGGGCTTATCTTTCATGGCCTCTCCTCCGGAGTCAGGGAAGGGATCAGCCGCCGGTAATCGTTCACGCCAGGATGGCGGGCATACTGTTTTTCCGCCAGGCCGGAATCCGGATTGGTGACGCCCAGGCAATAACGAATGCCGAACTGCGCCGCCGCGTCCAGGATAGCCTCGCTGTCATCGACAAACAGCGTTTTGCGCGCATCAAGGCCGGTTTCTTCCGCCACCGCGCGCCACAGGCGCTGATCCTCTTTCGGATAACCAAATGTGTGGGTGGAAAGTAATAAATCAAGGTGCGCGTCCAGACCGGTGTGCTTAAGCTTCACCGCCAGATTATGCGGGTGCGCGTTGGTCAGCAGGATGCGGCGCTTGCCGCTGGCCCGCAGCGCATCAAGGAATGGCACGGTATCTTCCCGCAGTTTTGCCCGCGGTCCCTGCTCGCTGGTCATCGCACAAATATCCAAACCCAGTCGCTCGCTCCAGTAATCAAGACAGTACCAGTTTAGCGTATGCTGCACGGCGTGATACTCCTGGTGCATTGCCGCTTTGGCTTCCTGCAGGTTGAGTCCGCGCGCGGCGCCCCAGGTTTCCGGGACCAATTTTTGCCAGAAGTAGTTGTCGAAGGCGAGGTCGAGCAGCGTACCATCCATATCCAGCAGAACGGTATCAACCTCCTGCCACGCGATATTGATTTGCATGGTGAGTCTCCAGCGAGGGGGAAATGCGCGACAGGGTATCACACCCTGTCGCGCAGGAATTAATCTTGATGATCCGGGGAAGGGATAAGAACCGGATTCAGGCAGCTTTCATAATATTTTTGAATTTCTTCCATGCGCAGGCGCTGGCGCTGATAGCGGCGGATCGCCTGCACGCCGTGCCACGACATACAACCAAGCATCGCCAGCAGCAGCAGAGTGGTGCCAAGATAGCGCCACAGCCCGCTGCGATCGGGAATGCGGTGCAGGTTGATATGCTGGGTGCCATTGGCGTCGGTATAAAGATTAGTGACAATTCCCTCCGCATGGAATGGCGTGTGCATCAACATGCCCGCCAGGCGCTGCAGCTCGCCCCACTGCTCGTGGGCGGGATAATCGTACAGGCTGATAGCCGGCCACGGCTGATTGACCAGTTCGCTGCCTTCATCGCTGGCGATCAGGAATCCGCCAGGGGCCGGGCTATTTAGCGCCTGCGCCGCGCGCGAGGTTTCACGCATCACAAACGGCGCGGTGGAGGTGGTCACCAGATTCTCCAGCGATTCGGCGCTTACCGGGCGCAGCAACACGTTCACCCCATCGAGCTTACCGGCGGTGGCGCGTTTGGTTAGCGCTTCCCAGTTGCGGGTATTGCCAAGGTTGACCAGCGCGTTCTTCAGACGCACGCAGTCATCTTTCGCCGAGCAGAGATCGTTGGTTTTCAGCACGATATCGCCGAAGTCATCCAGCAGCACCATTCCTGATTTCTGAATTGCCGAACGTAATGCCGGGCTAACGTGCGAATCGTCGTCCGGGTCAGGATGCAACTGGCGCTGTACCGCCTGGACCAGCGCCGTGGCCTTCCCGACGATATCGGACTCCGGCAGCGGCAGGGGAGGCGCGTCGTTCCAGATGATCTGCGAACAGTCGAACGGCGTAAACGGTGACGCGTCTTTCGCGCTCCAGGCGCCCGGCGTACGGATGTTGCACATCCCGGTACCTTTTAATTGCAGCGTGTCGCCGATGCGGACTTTCGCCTTCTCAAGCTGGCCGACGGTGGTGGCTTCGATGGTCTGCGCCCCCTTAAGCCAGGAGAGCGTGAATTTAAAGGGCATATTCAGCGGGACGCTAATCCACAGCATGATAACGACCAGCAGCGCGCCGGCGGCGATAATCGCGCTGCGTAGCCAGTACTGCAGCGGGAAGTTTTTCACTTCATCGTGCAGCGACAGGAAGCGCCCCTGGCGAACCACATGGCGGTTAAGATAAATATCAATATCGGTTTGCTGCCCCAGGTCCTGGGCGATCCACGGTTGCCAGTGGCGCGGATAGATAAGGTCGATAATCCCCAGCGAAATATTATTGACGTGTTCCTGATCGTTCTCGCCAAACAGTCCCCAGCGTTTCGGCATTCCGCGCAGGCAGTGGATCTCGCGTAGCGAACCGGCCAGCGGCGGCGCATAGATGCCCCATAAGCCCGCTGCCAACAACAGTACGCCGCCGCCGAGCAGCCACGGCGCAAAGACGTCAGGGGAGATCAGGCAGCAATAGAACAGCAGGAAGGCTGCGACGATCATGATCCCTTCGCGCAGGCTGTCAGGACGGCTGAGAGCATGCTCTTCCTGAGTTTCCTGGCGGATGTTCAGCAGCTCGACCTGCTCGCTCTCCTCACCGCGAATCGACGCCTGGGTAGCCGATGCGCGTTCAAGCGCGTAGCTGCGGGCTTCCTGCGGATAGTCGCGCAAGGTGTGGTCATTGAGAACAATCACCAGCGGCAGGCTGTCGGTTGGGATCAGCGAGACGCTGTTCTCGTCGTTGATATGCTGTTCCCAGAACGGCGGCAGGTGAACCTCCACCGAGTCGAGGAAGTATCGCCATTTGTTGGGCTCATCAGACGAAATGCCATAGCGGGTGACGGCGCGGGTGACGGTATAAACGGTGTCGCTCTGCTCATTCAGTTTCAGGGCGACAGGCGCGACGCTGGCGCCTGTCGCCGGTACCTGTTGCGACTGGCTGAGGCCATTGAGATACTTTTCGACCGCCTGGCGTTCATCATCAGAAAGCTTGCGGGTCGTCGCGTCGCTAAAGGCTTGCAGTAAGGGGAGGCGACGACGTCTGGCATGAGATCGATACCACCACCCGATAAGCAAGACACAGAGTAGCAGAGCTGTGAAAAAGGTCAGAAAGGTGCCCATGCCCATCCCATCGTCATAGTAATTTTAATTGTTTATCGGCACATGTTGTCTAATGCAGGAAATTTTATTGTGCAATGCAGCAGCATGTAAGCTTATCAAAAACGGGAAAACTCAGGAATCGGTAAATTCTCAAAACAAATTCAACCTATTGACTTTTTTATCTTTATGAATCTTTGCATTGCAAGCAAAACGTTGCAACTATGTAAATTAGTGGCAATTTGGATTGCCGAAACCGTGCTGCGTATCGCACAATGACTTCTGTAATCACAGCATAGACCGATGACAATGAGCAAATCATTACAAAAACCCACCATTCTCAACGTTGAAACGGTAGCGCGTTCGCGTCTTTTTAATGTTGAAAGCGTGGACCTGGAGTTCAGCAACGGCGTGCGTCGCGTTTATGAACGCATGCGGCCCACCGCGCGTGAAGCCGTAATGATTGTGCCGATTGTTGACGACCACATTATTTTAATCCGCGAATATGCGGTCGGCACCGAATCCTACGAGCTGGGTTTCTCCAAAGGGCTTATCGACCCTGGCGAAACCGCCATGGAAGCCGCCAACCGCGAGCTGAAAGAAGAGGTGGGTTTCGGCGCCCGTCAATTGACCTTCCTGAAGAAGCTCAGCATGGCGCCATCTTATTTCTCCAGCAAAATGAACATCATGGTGGCGGAAGATCTCTATCCGGAATCGCTGCCGGGCGATGAGCCGGAACCGCTACCGCAGGTGCGCTGGCCGCTGTCGCAGCTGATGTCGCTACTGGAAGAAGAAGACTTCAATGAAGCGCGTAACGTCAGCGCGCTGTTTCTGGTGCGTGAATGGCTACAGGCGCAGGGGCGTTTGTAAGCGGCTAACATTGTTGTCGCCATCGTCAAAGCCATTTTCGCTGAAAGTGGCTTTGACTTAAACCTGCTGGAAACATTGCTGGCGCTTTACTGATGGTGAAGAAAACGAAAGTTATGCCAAACTTAGTACGTGAATAATTGAAGCGGTAATACAAGGAATAAGAACTAACATTACAGATGTCTTCCAGAAAAAACAGAATTTCTTCATCCATTCTATTGATAATGTTGGTTTTTGTAAGAAGAATGAATATGCGTTGCTTTCTTTTGTGATGAAAAGGATTTTTTTATTTTCTTTTAATCCCAGAAAGAAACGTGATACAGGATAAGCTCCAAAAAAACCAGTCATCGATTGGATGTTGTATAGCATTGGGAATTCAAGCTTGCTTGCTAAATAACTTTCTAAGATGGCACTATATTCTTTTCTGTGAGAAATGAATATGAAATACGAGACGATCATTAACAGGATGCCTATCACACAACAAATCAATAACGCATAGCTCAGGTATTGCATATTACTAGTATCCTGTTAATTCCAATATTTTTTTTGACGAGTACTCGCCGAATTTACCACCTATATATCCTCCGGCAAGACCCCCGATAATCGCGCATGGCAATGCCCCCGTTCCAGCTGTTGCTAGCCCTACGCCCACGCAAAGGGCTACTGCGCCGGTGGAGCCATAAGCACCTCCGGCTAAACCTAACGTCGTGCTTGCACCAAATTTAAAATATTCTTTAAATGCTGTATTACCACATTCACTTTCTCTTCCAGTAGTACAAAGATTTTATAATGTTATTTGTTGCCCCAGCAAACGAAAATGCAATGCCAATATATCCGCCATACTTTAAAAAGCGGGCCGCTCTGGCAGCATTACCGGTATAGGTGGAATATCCAGGGATAGCACCTACTCCAACCGTTGACCATTCATGGACAATTGAACGACTGGATAGGTTTAATGCTCTTCGCATATCCTCATATGGCCGGAATTTGATTGAGTGTTTTGCTAAATATTTAATAATAGGTTTATTAACTAATATTTTAAGTTCAGCCAGTAGTTGATTTCTCTCAACAAAAAACTGTTGTCCTATAAGCGTACCTTGCGTCCGAAACTGATTTTGATAGCTGGCCTCTATTTTTTTTAGCGTGGTTTCTATAGCTTTGAAGTATTTTTCTCCAGCATCCCCGATAGCGCCAAAAATTTTATCTCCTGCAGTCGTTATTCCGGCAATCATTCCATAGTTTCTTTGAAGAAAACTGGCCTCATCGGTACTGACTCCTACCAGATTGTTATTTACCTGTTGTTTTGCCTGATGGAGCAAACGGAGTGTCTGTTCTGTCATCGTGCTATTTGGGTCGGCGACAATGAGTATTTGCCCGGGTTTGACCCAGGGCGTACCTGCATTTAGCTGTTCAAAGTAACGCGCGGCACTGCTATTGCGGTTTCGGAATAACAACCCAGCTTGAAGAGATATAGAGCCCGGCTGTTCGACTATACAGTAACCAGGAGCTAGTTTTCTTGACATAAAAAATCCTTGTCTTAGTTGTTTCCATGGAAAGGGACATCGGAAGTTTTTTAGAACAGTAAGCCTTTTTTTGTCTGAGATAGCAATGATAGAAGGCCATCAGCAACCTGAGAGCCTGCTGGAATTCCTTGCCCATAAAAAAACTGCACCTTACTTCGTTGGGTGTCCAACTTTTCGGGTGCAGTTCATTTCGGCGGTTTTTTTGCTGCTCTCAGGCCACCTTTTAGAAAGTGGTTTTCACTAGAACAACTCGTGGGTTTCGCCACCGCTATCGGTAATGGTGGTGCCGACTTCGCGCACCGCCTGATGGGTAGGCTGCGTGCCCTCGATGAAGTACTCGGCGCGGCTATTGCCGCCGTTAGCCAGTTGACCTGTACTGCGGTCGATATTCACCGTCACAATACCCGGCGGCGGCGTTAACGGCTCTTCCGGCACGCCTTCCAGCACCCGTTTCATAAAATCATCCCAAGCCGGTTGGGCGCTTTTAGCGCCGCCTTCATAACCCGAAATCTGATCTTTAATCGCGCCGGAAGCGGTGGTACGGCCCAAATCGCGACGGTGGTCATCGAAACCAATCCACACCGAAGTCACTACGCCCGGACCGTAGCCGGAGAACCACGCGTCTTTCGAGCTGTTGGTGGTACCGGTTTTGCCGCCGATATCATGACGCTGCAGATCGCGGCCCGCACGCCAGCCGGTGCCCATCCAGCCCGGTTCGCCGAAAATATTGGTATTCAGCGCGCTCTTAATCAAGAAGGCCAGCGGCGTGTTGATAACATGCGGGGCATACTCCGGCGCGCCGCTTTGCGCGACCAGCGACTGATTAGCCTGCTCAAGCTGCGGCTGCGGCGGGACGTCGCCGTTTTGCGGCTCCTGAGAGGTGGCGACCTCTTCGACATCCTGGTTTTCCAGCACGTTGGATTTCGGCGTATCGCCGTAGATCACCGGCGAATTACACTGCGGACAGGCGACCTTAGGCCGCTCTTCAAACAGCACGCCGCCCTGGTCGTTCTCGATCTTGCTAATGAAGTACGGGTTAATCAGGAAGCCGCCGTTAGCCATTACCGAGTAGCCGCGGGCGACCTGTAGCGGGGTAAAGGAAGCGGAACCCAGCGCCAGTGATTCGGTATGGACGATGTTCTGCGCCGGGAAGCCGAAACGCTGCAGATACTCTGCCGCATAATCGACGCCCATTGCGCGCATCGCGCGCACCATCACCACGTTCTTCGACTGACCTAATCCCTGACGCAAACGAATAGGGCCGGCGTACTGCGGCGGCGAGTTTTTCGGCCGCCAGTCGGAGCCCGCGCCGGCATCCCAGCGGGAGATCGGCACATCGTTAAGCATACTGGCGAGGGTTAAGCCTTTGTCCATCGCCGCGGTATAAAGGAACGGCTTGATATTGGAGCCAACCTGACGTAGCGCCTGGGTAGCGCGGTTGAATTTACTCTGATTGAAGTCAAAGCCGCCGACCAGAGCGATAATCGCGCCATTTTGCGGGTTGATAGAGACCAGCGCGGAGTTCACTTCCGGCACCTGCGACAGCCACCATTTGTCGCCCTCTTTGCGCACCCAAATTTGCTGCCCGGTCTGAATGACGTCGGTCACTTTGCGCGGCGTCGAGCCTTGTTGCGTATCGGAAACGTAGCGACGCGCCCAGCGGACGCCATCCATCGTTAACGCCACCGACGTGCCGTTGCCCAGCAACGCGACGGCTTCCTGCGGGTTCGCGGAGGTGACTACCGCCGGCGCCAGCGGGCCGACGCCCGGCAGTTTTTTCAGCGTATCGAGGATTTTTTTGTTATCCCACGGGGTCTCGCCAACTTTCCACAGCACGTTGGCCGGGCCGCGATAGCCGTGGCGCATGTCGTAATCGAGCACGTTTTTACGCACCGACTGCTGAGCGGCCTGCTGGTTTTTACGCGTGATGGTGGTGTAGACGCGATAGCCGTCTTCGTAGGCCTGCTCGCCGTAGCGGTTGACCATCTCCTGACGCACCATTTCGCTCAGATACGGGGCGGAGAAGGCGATTTCCGGCGTGTGGTAGCTGGCGTCAATCGCCTCGCTGCGCGCCTGATCGTACTGTGCCTGGGTGATATAGCCTTCGCCCAGCATACGCGACAGCACCACGTTGCGACGCGAGGTCGCGCGATCCAGCGAATAGAGCGGGTTAAAGGTGGAAGGCGCTTTTGGTAGACCGGCGATGACCGCCATTTCGCTCAGCGTCAGCTGATCGACCGTTTTACCGAAGTAAACCTGCGCGGCGGCGCCGACGCCATAGGCGCGGTAGCCGAGGTAAATTTTATTGAGGTAAAGATCGAGAATTTCGTCTTTATTCAGCAGCTGTTCGATGCGGATCGCAAGGAAAACCTCTTTGATCTTACGCGTTATCGTTTTTTCCGGGCTGAGGAAGAAGTTACGCGCAAGCTGCTGAGTAATGGTACTGGCGCCCTGCGAGGCATGGCCTGAGAACATCGCCACGCTGGCGGCGCGGAAAATCCCCACCGGATCGACGCCATGATGCTCATAGAAGCGGCTATCTTCAGTCGCGATAAACGCTTTTATCAGCTCCGGCGGCATCTGCTGCAGAGTGACGGGGATGCGGCGCTTTTCGCCATATTGCGCAATGAGCTCGCCGTCCGCGCTATAAACCTGCATCGGGATCTGCAAGCGCACATCCTTTAAGGTCGCGACGTCGGGGAGTTGCGGCTCTATAAATTTGTAGAGGCCATAAATCGAGCCTGCTCCCAGCAGAACGCAACAAACTGCAAGGATAAAAAGATACTTTACGAACTTCACCGGAGAATTCCCATTTAGTTTTATTTGGGCAGTTTATAAACAAACGCGCGGTAGTATAAAGGCAAGCCAGGAGCATTGATATACCCCCACGGGGCGGCTTGCTGGCGCTATGTCTTCCAGACGGCGTGTCGATCGACGCTAAAAGCCCCCATTTCGCCACATGGTATATCCAGGCTGCTCCTTGAATCGCAATCGCGGATAAGGAGATCTAAGCATGACTTTCAGAAATTGGCGTATAGGAATTCACATTCAACAGGATAGCGTCGCCATAGTGGCACTATTGTACGAACGTGGACGCTGGGCGTTACGTCGCTGGTGGCGAATTCCGCTGCCGCCCGGCCTGGTGGCGCAGGGCAGCATCGTTGACATCAATGAGGCGGTGAAGCGGTTACGTGATTGGCGCCGCGAGCTGCCGTTACAGCATCAGGTGTGCATTGCGCTTCCTGCCAGCCGTACGCTGCAAAAGCAGTTGCCGGCGCCACAGGTGTCGCTGCGGGAAAACGAAAGAGCGATGTGGATAGCGGGTACGATGGCGCGTCAGCTGGAAATGCCTGCCTCTTCGCTGTGTATCGATTACACCGCCCGCGCGGCTAACGATGGCTGGCAGGCGACGGCGGCTCAGCGTTTGGATATCGACGCGCTGCGTCAACTGGCTCGGCGGCTGAAGCTGCGCCTGGCGGCGATCGTGCCGGATGCGGCTGCTCTCACTTCTTTTTTTCCCTGGCTTACTGACGCGACTCAGGGATTGGTCTGGCAGGGGGACGCGGAGTGGTTATGGGCGACCCAGGAGCGCTGGGGCTATTGTCCATGCGCTGAAGCCCCCTCTTTCTCGCACTTAACCTCGCGCCTCAACGATGAACAGTTCCAGCTCTGTAGCAGCCTGCCGTTGGCGGAAAATAGCTTTGATTGCTGGAGCGTAATCCACCGCCTGCAGCCGCCGCTTCCCGCCTGCGGCGATCGCTTTGCTATCGCGCTTGGTTTGGCGCTGGGAGGTAAATAACCATGGCGCAGCCGATTAATCTTCTACCGTGGCGCGAGACGCGACGGCGGCAACGCTTGCGTCTGGGCGGGCTGCTGGCGGTGGCGATGGCGCTAAACATCGCCGCCCTGACAATAGCGACGCGCGCGTTGCGTCAGATGGACGCGGCGCAGCAGGCGATGCGCGTCCAAGCCGACAATCTGCTTTATTCCATGCTGTTGCAACGCGAGCGGGAGATGCGCGAAGAAATACAGCGCGGTGAGCGACAGGCACGGCAAGCGCAGCGGCGAGCCGAAATGCAGGCCTGGCAGACACGATTGCTCACGTTAGCGTCGCTGTTGCCGGAGCCGCTGTGGTTAACCAGACTGGACTACCAACCGCAGGGCATCACCCTCAGCGGCCTGGCGCTGAACCTCAAGGCGGTGGTGGCGCTGGAAAAGGCGCTTGGCAAGCTGGAGGGGTTTCAACCGGCGATGGCAGGAGGAACGCATCGCGATACACAGGGACGCTGGTCATTTAGTTTTTTTCTACCTGGAGACACTGCCGATGCGGACAGCGATTGAACGCCTGCAGGCGCTGCGCGGATGGCCGTTAGCGTTACTTTGCGCCACAGTTTTGGCTGCGGCAGTGTATCTGGCGTTTTCGCTTGTTGTTGTCAGCGCTTCGCAGCCCACGCCGCCGCCCCTACAGACGCAATGGCGGCGAGTAATGCCGCTGCGGGCCACGCTGCAGCAGCGCGTGGTTGATGATTGGACGGCCCGGCGTTTTTCACCGCTGGAGCCACCCGTGGCCGGTATCTTGTTACAGGCCTGGCAACCGCGAGGGCGCGGCGGTGAGATGCTGGCGGCGGTTAACTGGCAGTCGGTGCCGCCGCTGTTCGCCTGGCTTGCCGATTGCGGGGTACACGCTAGCGCTTTTTCACTAAATGATGAAAAAGGGGTACTACAGATGTCGTTGCAACTGGAGCGCGACGATGAAATATAAAGGATACATGCTGCTGCTGGTTTGCCCGCTGCTGGCAGGAGCGCGCGATCCTTTTTTACCGGTCGAGGACCACTGCCAGACCGCGCAGCTGACGCAGTGGCGTTACGGCGGCGGGGTTGGCCGCCCGGCCCAGTGGCTGGGTCTTGTTCAGGATCATACCGGTCAGTGGCGGCGTGTACGAATTAACGACGTTTTGCCTGGCGGCTGGCGAATTCGACAGCTAACGGCAGAAACATTAACTCTGGAGGCCAATACCGGGTGTGAACCCGCACGCTGGGTCTGGTCACGTAAGGAAAGCCAACATGATGCGAAGGATAAGCCTGCTACTTCTGCTGCTGCCGCTGCTGGCCGCGGCGGCGAAAAAAGAACCGCCGGTATCGCTGGTGGTTGATGATGTACCGGTGGCCCAGGTACTGCAAAGCCTGGCGGAAATGCAACATCTTAATTTAATCGTGGCGCCGGAGGTCAGCGGCACGCTGTCGCTCCACTTAAATAGCGTCCCCTGGCAACAGGCGCTCCAGTCGGTTCTCGATAGCGCTGGACTGACAATGGCCCGTCAGGGCACGGTGTTGTACATCCACACGCTGGCGTGGCAGCAAGCGAAACGGACGCAGCAGGAAGCCGAGCAGGCTAAACGCTGGCAGAATCTGCCATTACGTAACCACAGTATCCCGCTTCGCTATGCCGACGCAGACGAACTGGCGAAATCCGGGGGCAAGCTGTTGAGCGCCCGCGGCACGATGACCGTCGATCGGCGAACTAATCGTCTGTTAATCCGCGACGACGATCGGCATCTGCCGGCGCTGAAGGCGTGGGCTGAGGAGATGGATCTGCCGGTCGGCCAGGTGGAGCTGGCGGCGCACATTGTGTCAATGAGCGCGACCAGCCTGCGTGAGCTTGGCGTGAAGTGGAGCCTGGCGGAGGCCAGCAGCACGCCGGGGATGGGGAAAATGACCAACCTGAGCAGTAATCTGGCGGTATCAGACGCGACCACCCGCGGCGGGTTTAATATCGGCCGGATTAACGGGCGGCTACTGGAGCTTGAGCTTTCCGCGCTGGAGCAAAAGCAGCAGGTGGACATCATCGCCAGTCCGCGCCTGCTGGCGTCGCATATGCAACCCGCTAGTATCAAACAGGGCAGCGAGATCCCCTATCAGGTCTCCAGCGGAGAAAGCGGCGCCACCTCGGTTGAGTTTAAAGAGGCGGTCCTGGGTATGGAGGTGACGCCGACGGTGCTACAGCAGGATCGCGTGCGCCTGAAACTGCGCATTAGCGAAAATACGCCAGGCCAGGTACTGCAGCAGGAAAACGGCGAAGCGCTGGCAATTGATAAGCAAGAGATTGAAACCTTAGTCGAGGTGAAAAGCGGCGAGACCCTGGCGCTGGGCGGTATTTTTTCGCAGAAGAATAAGTGGGCGCGCGACAGCGTGCCGTTGCTTGGCGAAATCCCCTTACTCGGGCAGTTGTTTCGCCATGATGGTAAAGATAATGAACGACGTGAACTGGTTGTCTTCATCACGCCGCGTATTCTGGCAGTACATTAAGCGGGTTTTTCATGCTAAACACGTTTCAGGTGTTTGACGCGGGGACGGATTTAGCATACAAGGGGTACCGATTTGAGAGTCGGGTACGACATCAATCCTCCCTTTATGTCCGGTGATTTTATTCTGTTGCCAAACCAGCCGGAGTATTGAGATAATTTTTAGTCTGACTCTCGCTCTATTGCATATGAGGTTTCAGTTCATGTCCTGCTGCGCTGGGTGTCTGCGAAGCGGGTTTATCATTAACGAATAGTCTTAGTAGTACCGAAAAAATGGCAGAGAAACGCAATATCTTTCTGGTTGGGCCTATGGGTGCCGGCAAAAGCACTATTGGGCGCCAGTTAGCCCAACAGCTCAACATGGAATTTTACGATTCTGATCAAGAGATTGAGAAACGCACTGGCGCAGACGTCGGCTGGGTCTTCGATGTCGAAGGCGAAGAAGGCTTCCGCGATCGTGAAGAAAAAATCATCAATGAGTTGACGGAAAAACAGGGAATCGTACTCGCCACTGGCGGCGGCTCAGTAAAATCCCGTGAAACGCGTAACCGTCTCTCCGCCCGCGGCGTGGTGGTCTACCTGGAAACAACGATCGAAAAACAACTTGCTCGTACGCAGCGCGATAAAAAGCGTCCTTTATTACAAGTAGATGCGCCGCCACGTGAAGTTCTTGAAGCGTTGGCAGATGAGCGTAATCCGCTGTATGAAGAGATTGCCGATGTGACTATCCGCACCGACGATCAAAGCGCGAAAGTCGTTGCAAACCAGATTATTCATATGCTGGAAAGCAACTGATTCTGGCTTAATAAAGTGCGTCAGAGTAAAGCAACTGAGGTGGACGTCGCGTTATGGAGAAGCTGACTGTAACTCTCGGGGAACGTAGTTACCCGATTACCATCGCGGCTGGTTTGTTTAACGATCCAGCTTCTTTTCTGCCACTGAAATCAGGCGACCAGGTTATGCTGGTCACCAATGAAACGCTGGCGCCGCTTTATCTTGATACCGTTCGCTCCGTACTGGAGCAAGCGGGTGTCAATGTCGACAGCGTGATCCTGCCGGATGGCGAGCAGTATAAAAGCCTGGCGGTGATGGATACGGTATTTACCGCGCTGTTGCAAAAACCACATGGCCGCGACACCACACTCGTGGCGCTCGGCGGCGGCGTGGTTGGCGATTTAACCGGTTTTGCCGCGGCGAGCTATCAGCGCGGCGTACGTTTTATTCAAGTTCCCACCACGCTGCTTTCGCAGGTGGACTCTTCGGTTGGCGGCAAAACGGCCGTAAACCATCCCCTCGGTAAAAATATGATTGGCGCCTTCTGGCAGCCGGTTTCCGTGGTCGTCGACCTTAATTGTCTCAAAACATTGCCGAAGCGCGAGCTCTCCTCCGGCCTGGCTGAGGTCATTAAGTACGGCATTATCCTCGACGGCGAGTTCTTCTGCTGGCTTGAAGACAACATCAATGCGCTGATGGCGCTGGATGAATCAGCGATGGCGTACTGTATTCGCCGTTGTTGTGAGCTAAAAGCCGAAGTTGTCGCTGCCGACGAGCGCGAAACCGGGTTACGTGCTTTACTGAATCTGGGACATACATTTGGTCATGCCATCGAAGCTGAAATGGGCTACGGTAACTGGCTACATGGCGAAGCTGTGGCGGCAGGAATGGTCATGGCGGCGCATACGTCCGAGCGTTTAGGGCAGTTTAGCGTGCAGGATACGCAGCGTATGATTGCGCTGTTGCAACGAGCAGGGTTGCCGGTATGCGGGCCGCAGGAAATGTCTGCAGAAGCGTACTTGCCTCACATGATGCGTGATAAAAAGGTACTGGCAGGCGAAATGCGCCTGGTATTGCCGCTCGCTATAGGAAAGAGCGAGGTCCGCGGCGGAGTGTCGCACGATGTAGTTCTTGGCGCGATTGCTGATACTCAGCAGGCGCAACAATAAGAAGGTCTAGCCGCGTCCGCGCGGCGTTATCATTTCGGGCAACATGCAATAATCGTGAGCATAAGCCTTTTAGTGGGGTGTTAAATGGATGATTTCAAACCAGAAGACGATATGAAAGCCGATCGCAACGATCGTCGTACTGGTCGTTCCCGTCAGTCTTCCGAGCGTGACGCCGATCCGCAGATCAATTTCGACGATCTCGATCTCGAGGCTGATGAAAGCCGTCCGACGCGCGCGAACAAAGCCCGTCGTGAACGCGATGAAGAAGAGTATGAAGAGGACCTTGAGTCCGAAGAAGAAGCAGAAGAAGAGCAGCAGGTTGAACGCCGTCCGCGTAAACGCAAAAAGGCCCCTGCTAAACCGGCTTCCCGCCAGTATGTCATGATGGGCGTCGGGGTGCTGGTACTCCTGCTGCTGATTGTCGGCGTGGGTTCGGCGCTGAAATCGCCATCTTCTTCCAATGAATCCGCTTCTGGTGAGAAGAGCGTTAACCTGTCAGGCGATCAAAGCATGACCGCTGACCAGAACAACAATGCCGCGCAGCCGGTCGATCAAACTGCGGGCAACACCAACCAGCAGCAGCCGCAGGACGTTTCTCTGCCGCCGATCGCCTCTAATCCGACTCAGGGTCAACCCGCCTCTGAGCCGCAGGGCCAGCAGCGTGTGGAAGTTCAGGGCGACCTGAACAACGCACTGACTCAGCAGCAGGGTCAACTGGATAGCGCCGTTGCTAACTCCACCTTACCGACCGAACCTGCGACCGTTGCGCCAATGCGTAATGGCGCCGCGCCGCGTCAAACGACCGAACGCCAGACGGCTGCCGCGCCGCGTCCTGCCGAGCGTAAACAGGTGGTGATTGAACCGAAACCGCAAAGCAAGCCGCAGGCTACCGCCAAAGCGCCGGTTGAAACCAAACCTAAGCGCGTAGAGAGCGCGCCGGCGGCTACCGCCAGCAAGCCTGTCGCCACTGCGCAGACTAAACCGGCTGCGACAACCGCGCCAACGGCTACCGCGACTGCGCCTGCCGCAACGACCTCCACCCCGGCGGCCACTGCGCCTGCGGCGACCGCAGCGGCTGGTAGCAAAACGGCTGGCGATGTTGGTTCGATGAAGTCTGCGCCGTCAGGTAACTATACGTTGCAGCTCAGCAGCTCCTCTAACTACAACAACCTGAACAACTGGGCGAAGAAAGAGAAGCTGGAAAAATATGTTGTCTATGAGACGACTCGCAACGGTCAACCGTGGTATGTGCTGGTCAGCGGCATCTACGCTTCGAAAGATGAAGCGAAACGTGCCGTCGCCACGCTCCCTGCGGATGTTCAGGCGAAAAATCCATGGGCAAAACCGCTGCATCAGGTACAAGCTGACCTGAAGTAATGCCGCGAGTAGTCTTAAGCGCAGGATGCTGTCGGAGCGATTTCTCCACAGCCGGAGAAAGTGTAATTAGTTAGGCAGCATGAAAAAGAATCGCGCTTTTCTGAAGTGGGCAGGGGGGAAATACCCCCTGCTTGACGATATTAAAAAGCATTTGCCGGAAGGTGAATGCTTAATTGAGCCCTTCGTGGGCGCCGGGTCGGTATTCCTGAATACCGACTTTTCTCGTTATATCCTCGCGGATATCAATAGCGATCTGATCGGTCTGTATAACATCGTCAAATTGCGCACTGACGAATACGTCAGCGCCGCACGCGAGATGTTTACGCCGGAAAACAACGCCGCGGAGCGCTACTACCAGTACCGTGATGAATTCAACCAGAGTCAGGATCCCCTGCGTCGCGCGGTGCTGTTCCTGTATCTGAATCGCCATGGCTACAACGGATTGTGCCGCTACAACCTGCGCGGCGAGTTCAACGTGCCGTTTGGCCGCTACAAAAAGCCCTATTTCCCCGAGGCTGAGCTCTATCACTTCGCCGCCAAGGCGCAGAACGCCGAGTTTTACTGCGAATCTTATGAAGAGTGCATGAAGCGAGCCGATAGCCGGGCGGTGGTCTATTGCGACCCGCCGTACGCGCCGCTGACGGCGACGGCGAATTTTACCGCCTACCACACCAACAGTTTCAACCTTGATCAGCAGGTAATGCTGGCGAAAAAAGCGGAATCGTTGATGAAAAAGCGGATCCCGGTGCTTATCTCAAACCACCGCACGCCGCTGACGCAGGAGTGGTATAAAAACGCGGCGGAAACGCATATTGTGAAGGTTCGGCGCAGCATCAGCAGCAACGGTGGTACGCGTAAAAAGGTGGACGAGCTCTTAGCGCTGTACCGTCCGCCGAAGACCAAATAAATTTCAAGGAGATGCGGATGAAGCAGTATTTGATTGCCCCTTCGATTCTGTCGGCTGATTTTGCCCGTTTGGGCGAGGATACCGCTAAGGCACTGGCGGCGGGCGCGGATGTCGTACACTTCGACGTCATGGACAACCACTACGTGCCGAATCTGACGATTGGCCCGATGGTGCTGAAGTCGCTGCGCAACTACGGCATTACCGCGCCGATCGATGTGCACCTGATGGTAAAGCCGGTCGACCGCATCATTCCTGATTTTGCCGAAGCCGGCGCCAGCATTATCACTTTCCACCCGGAAGCCTCTGAACACGTCGACCGCAGCCTGCAGCTTATCAAAGAGCACGGCTGTAAAGCGGGGCTGGTATTCAACCCGGCAACGCCGCTGAGCTATCTCGATTACGTTATGGATAAGCTGGATGTGATTCTGCTGATGTCGGTTAACCCAGGCTTTGGCGGCCAGTCCTTTATTCCGCACACTCTTGAAAAACTGCGTCAGGTGCGTCAGCTTATCGATCAATCCGGCTACGACATTCGCCTTGAAGTCGATGGCGGCGTGAAAGCCAGCAATATTGGTGAAATTGCCGCCGCCGGTGCGGATATGTTTGTCGCCGGTTCGGCGATCTTCGGCCAGCCGGATTACAAAAAAGTTATTGATCAAATGCGCAGTGAATTAGCGAAGGTTAGTCATGGATAAATTACAGGCCATCCGCGGCGTGGCATTTGACCTGGATGGTACGCTGGTCGATAGCGCGCCGGGTTTAACCGCCGCCGTTGATAGCGCGCTTTACGCGCTGGAACTGCCGGTGGCAGGTGAAGAGCGCGTCGTGACCTGGATTGGCAACGGCGCAGACGTCCTGATGGAGCGGGCGCTGAACTGGGCTCGCCAGGAGCGCGCCACGTTACGTGCGGCGATGGGCAAACCTTCCGTCGACGATCATGATATACCGCAAGACGAACAGCTACGCGTTTTGCGTAAACTGTTCGACCGCTATTACGCCGAAGCGGCGGAAGAAGGCAGTTTCTTGTTCCCGGCGGTGGCCGATACGCTCGGCGCGCTGCATGCCAAAGGCCTGCCGCTGGCGCTGGTTACCAACAAACCGACACCGTTCGTGGCGCCCTTGCTCGAGGCGCTGGATATCGCGAAATACTTTAGCGTGGTGATCGGCGGCGACGATGTGAAGAATAAAAAGCCGCATCCGGATCCGCTGCTGCTGGTGGCGGAAAAGCTCTCTCTGACGCCAGCCGAACTCCTGTTCGTCGGGGATTCGCGCAACGATATTCAGGCGGCGAAAGCGGCGGGCTGTTGCTCTATCGGTCTGACTTACGGCTACAACTACGGCGAGCCGATTGCGTTGAGCGAGCCGGATTTTATCTTTGACCAATTTAATGAACTCTTGCCCGCTCTTGGGCTACCGTACAGTGAAACTCAGGAATTAAAAAATGACTAAGCCCATCGTTTTTAGTGGCGCACAGCCCTCAGGTGAATTGACCATTGGCAACTATATGGGTGCGCTGCGTCAATGGGTAAACATGCAGGATGACTATCACTGTATTTACTGCATCGTTGACCAGCACGCAATCACCGTGCGTCAGGATCCGCAGAACCTGCGTAAAGCGACGCTGGATACGCTGGCGCTGTACCTGGCCTGTGGTATCGATCCGCAAAAGAGCACCATTTTCGTCCAGTCTCACGTGCCGGAACACGCCCAGCTGGGCTGGGCGCTGAACTGCTACACCTATTTCGGCGAGCTGAGCCGCATGACCCAGTTTAAAGACAAGTCCGCGCGCTACGCCGAGAACATCAACGCCGGTCTGTTTGACTACCCGGTACTGATGGCCGCTGATATTCTGCTGTACCAGACCAACCAGGTACCGGTAGGCGAAGATCAGAAACAGCATCTTGAGCTGAGCCGCGACGTCGCGCAGCGCTTTAACGCTATCTATGGCGATATCTTTAAAGTGCCGGAGCCGTTTATTCCTAAGTCCGGCGCGCGCGTGATGTCCCTGCTGGAGCCGACCAAGAAGATGTCCAAGTCCGATGACAACCGCAACAACGTCATTGGTCTGCTGGAAGACCCGAAATCGGTAGTTAAGAAGATTAAACGCGCGGTGACCGACTCCGACGAGCCGCCGGTTGTCCGTTACGATGTGCAAAACAAAGCGGGCGTTTCCAACCTGCTGGATATCCTCTCCGCCGTGACCGGCCAGAGCATTCCGGAACTGGAACAGCACTTTGAAGGTAAAATGTACGGCCACCTGAAAGGCGAAGTCGCCGAAGCGGTTTCCGGTATGCTGACCGAGCTGCAGGAGCGCTATCACCGTTTCCGCAACGACGAAGCGTTCCTTAATCAGGTGATGAAAGAGGGGGCGGAAAAAGCCAGCGCGCACGCTTCTAAGACCCTGAAAGCGGTGTATGAAGCGATTGGCTTTGTCGCTAAGCCGTAACAAGGCTCGCTGAAGGTAAAAAAACCGGGATAATCCCGGTTTTTTTGTGTCTGTTAGAGCGCATTAGCTTAATGGTGAGAAAACCAGTTCAGCTTGTCGCGTAGCGCCACCACGCGGCCCACGATAATCAACGCCGGGCTGGCCATCTGCTGCGCCAGAATATCCAACCGATCCAGAGTGCCGGCGACAACCTTCTGGTTGACCGCGGTGCCGTTCTCGACGATGGCGGCCGGCATATCCGCCGCCATGCCGTGGGCGATCAGCTTTTCACGGATCGCCGGCGCCTGGTTTAGCCCCATATAGAACACCAGCGTCTGTTTTTCCGCCGCCAGATTTTGCCAGTCGAGATCGCTACCGGTTTTCAGATGGCCGGTGATCAGACGTACGCCCTGGGCGAAATCGCGGTGGGTAAGCGGAATACCTGAGTAGGCTGAGCAGCCGGATGCGGCGGTGATCCCCGGCACCACCGAGAACGGAATACCTGCCGCGCAGAGGGTCTCCAGCTCTTCGCCGCCGCGGCCAAAAATAAACGGATCGCCGCCTTTCAGGCGCACGACACGTTTGCCGCTTTGCGCTTCGCGCAGCAGGATTTGGTTAATTTCCTCCTGCGGCACGCAGTGATAGCCTGCGCGTTTGCCGACAAATACCCGATCGGCGTCGCGGCGCACCAGATTCATAATATCGTCGGAGACCAGCCGGTCGTAGACCACCACATCGGCCTGCTGGATCTGCTGCAGCCCTTTGAGGGTGAGCAGACCGGCATCGCCCGGACCGGCGCCAACCAGCACCACTTCGCCGCGATGTTCCAGTGGTTCATTCAGTAACCGTTCCGTGGTATCGGCGACGGCCTGACGATCATCGTTCGCCAGCGATTGGGCGAGACGATCGTTAACAAACAGCTTTTCCCAGAAGCGGCGGCGCTCGCCGACGGTAGCGAACTGCTTTTTCACCCTTGAGCGCAGCTGCCCGGCATAGCGGGCGATTTGTCCGAGATGCAGCGGCAGCAGCGATTCGAGCTTTTCACGCAGCAGGCGCGCCAACACCGGCGAGGTACCACCGGAAGACACGGCGACCATCAGAGGCGAGCGGTCGATAATTGAAGGCATAATAAAGCTGGCCTGACGGGGCGCATCCACCACGTTACAGAAAATACGCCGTGATTCAGCGGCCTCGCTGACCTGCTGATTAACGACATCATCGTCGGTGGCGGCGATCGCCAGCCAGCAGTTATCGAGCAGCGCAGGATTGAAATCGCCTTGCGCCAGCGTCAGCATCTGCGCCTCGGCCCACACCTGAAACTGCGGAGTAAACTGGCGTGAGTTCACCGTTAACCGGGCGCCGGCGTCGAGCAACAGACGCGCCTTGCGTTCAGCGACATCGCCGCCGCCGACCAGCAAGCAGTCGCGATCGCGTAGTTGGCAAAAAATAGGTAAGTGGTCCACGGCAGATCCTCACGGCAAGGGGGGAAAGGGAGTGCGGTCGTAGCATAGCAGCAGAGGGAATCACGGAGATATGAATTTTGCCGCCTCTACTTAGTAGTGGTTATAAGCCGATGATATGGTTCCCCCCGCGGCGCGGAGGGAACCTTGCGGCATCAGGCTTTCAGCTGCACTTTGCCATCTTTAACACGGGCTTCGTAATGGGCGATGGAGTGGCTCTCATCTTCCATGCACAACCCGTCGCTGAGGCGGAAGCGCTGCTTTTTCAGCGGGCTGGCAACCCACAGCGCGCCGTCATGCTCAGCGATGATCCCGCGGGACAGCACGCTGGCATTGAAGAACGGATCGATATTGCTGATGGCGAACACTCTGTCGTCATGGTACGGACGGAAGATAGCCACCTGCTGTTGCCCCAGCAGCGCGCAGACGCCGGTCGCCGGCAGGATGTCGTCAATTTTGCAGATGTTTACCCACTGGCTCATACGTTTTCCTCCACCAGCGTGACCGGGATGCGCTCATAGGGCGTGGCCGGGCGATGCTGGTCACGTTCCGGCACCACCTGAACGTTCGGGTCGCGCTGGTCGCTGTTGATAAAGTGTTTGAAGCGCGTCTGCGCCGCCGGGTTATTGACGGTCTCGGTCCATTCGCAGGCGAAAGCGGCGCGCAGGCGAGCCAGCTCTTCTTCAAGGTGATCGTTCAGGCCCAGCTTATCGTCGATGATGACGCTGCGCAGATAGTCGATGCCGCCTTCCATGTTGTCCAGCCACGGCGCGGTACGGGTCAGCTTATCGGCGGTGCGGATGTAGAACATCATAAAGCGGTCGAGATATTTGATGAGCGTATCGCGATCGAGGTCCGCGGCCAGCAGATCGGCGTGGCGTGGTTTCATCCCGCCGTTACCGCACACATACAGGTTCCAGCCTTTCTCGGTGGCGATGATCCCAACGTCTTTACCCTGGGCTTCCGCGCATTCACGGGTACAGCCGGAGACGCCGAACTTCATTTTGTGCGGGGTACGGATGCCTTTATAGCGGTTTTCCAGTTCTACGCCGAAGCCGACGCTATCGCCGACGCCGTAGCGGCACCAGGTACTGCCGACGCAGGTTTTCGCCATACGTAGCGCTTTGGCGTACGCATGGCCGGTTTCGAAGCCGGCTTCAATCAGCTGACGCCAGATCTCCGGCAGGTCATCTTTTTGCGCGCCGAACAGACCGATACGCTGGGAGCCGGTGATTTTGGTATACAGATTAAATTCGCGCGCGATGCGACCGACGGCAACCAGGCCTTCTGGCGTAATTTCGCCGCCTGCGGAGCGCGGGATAACCGAGTAGGTGCCATCTTTCTGGATGTTGGCGAGGAAGTTATCGTTGGTGTCCTGCAGCGGCGTGTGCTGTGGTTTGAGGATGTACTCATTCCAGCAGGAGGCCAGCAGGGAACCGACGGTCGGCTTACAGACTTCACAGCCGTAGCCCTGACCGTGTTTTTCCAGCAGCTCGTCGAAGGTTTTGATGCCTTCCACGCGGATCAGGTGGAACAGTTCCTGGCGAGAGTAGGCGAAGTGCTCGCACAGATTGTTGTTCACTTCGATACCCTGTTTCGCCAGCTCGGCGTTGAGCACCTGCGTTACCAGCGGAATACAACCGCCGCAGCCGGTTCCGGCTTTGGTTTCCGCTTTCAGCGCCGCCACGGTGTGACAGCCTTTATTGATAGCGGCGATCAGGTCGCCTTTGCTGACGTCGAAGCAGGAACAAATCTGCGCGCTGTCCGGCAGTTTATCCACGCCGATAGACGGCTTGCCGCTGCCGGCGTGGGCCGGGAGGATCAGCGAATCCGGGTTTTCCGGTAATTCGATGGCGTTCAGCACCAGCTGCAGCAGGTTGCCGTAATCGCTGGTGTCGCCGACCAGTACCGCGCCAAGCAGGGTTTTGTTATCTTCGCTGACGATAAGCCGTTTGTAGACTTCTTTGCTTTCGTCGAGATAGACGTAGCTACGCGCGCCCGGCGTACGCCCGTGGGCGTCGCCGATACCGCCAACGTCAACGCCGAGCAGTTTCAGCTTGGCGCTGAGGTCGGCGCCGGTGAACAGATTATCGTTGCCGAGGATATGGTCAACCGTCACCTGCGCCATTTTGTAGCCCGGGGCGACAAGACCATACACGCGGTTATTCCAGCTGGCGCATTCGCCGATAGCGTAGATATCCGGGTCGGAGGTCTGGCAGCTATCGTTGACCATGATGCCGCCGCGTTGGGCGACCGCCAGCCCGCACTGGGTAGCCAACTTGTCGCGCGGACGGATACCGGTAGAGAAGACGATGAAATCGACCTGCAGTTCGCTACCGTCGGCGAAGCGCATCGTTTTGCGCGCCTCGGTGCCCTGCTGAACGATCTCTTTGGTGTTTTTGCTGGTGTGAACCTTCACACCCATGCTTTCGATCTTACGCTTCAGCTGCTCGCCGCCCATCTGATCGAGCTGCTCGGCCATCAGCATCGGCGCAAACTCGATCACGTGGGTTTCCACCCCGAGATTTTTCAGCGCGCCGGCTGCTTCCAGACCGAGCAGACCGCCGCCGACCACCGCGCCGCGTTTGCTGCGACGGGCGCAGGATTCGATGGCGTTAAGATCTTCAATAGTACGATAGACGAAGCAATCCTGGGTTTCCGCGCCTTTAATCGGCGGGATCCACGGGTATGAGCCAGTCGCCATAATCAGCTTGTCGTAGAAAACGGTACGGCCAGCGCTGGAGTGGATAACCTTTTCCTGGCGGTTGATGGTAATCGCGCGTTCGCCGACCAGCACCTTGACGCCGTGTTTCTCATAGAAACCTTCGCGTACCAGCGACAGCTCTTCCGCAGTGTGATGGGAGAAGTAAGACGACAGGTGGACACGGTCATAGGCGATACGCGGCTCTTCACAGAACACGGTAATGTCGAATTGTCCGGCAGGCGCCTTATCAAGAAGCTCTTCGATAAAGCGATGGCCGACCATGCCGTTACCGATAATAGCGATTCTGACTTTGCTCATTTTTGCCTCGATTTCTTTTCTATTACCGCCTACCTTAACGATTCAGCTACTACACTCATTGATACAAATCAATTTAGAACTTACCTACCACTTAATGAGTATATTCATGATTTATAATGATTTTTCTAAGTGATGGAAAAATCAGGCTTTTCCGTTCTGTTCTTTTTATGTACAAAGGCAGCGGAAGAAATGAGCAATATTCAGGGGAGCAAACTATGTCGACAACGCCGCTGTGGTTAATTCAGAACGTCCATCTGCCAAAGCGAGAAGGGCTGTGGCAGATTGCGATTGATAAAGGGCGGTTCGGCGACATTACGCCGATGGGAGAGGCACGCAGCGAGAGCTACGAAGTGCTTAACGCCCGCGGCGGATTGGCCATCCCGCCGTTTATCGAACCGCACATTCATCTCGATACCACGCAGACGGCGGGAGAGCCAAACTGGAACCAGTCCGGGACGCTGTTCGAAGGGATTGAGCGTTGGGCCGAGCGTAAAGCGCTGCTAAGCCATGAGGATGTGAAAGCCCGTGCGTGGAAAACGCTGCGCTGGCAAATCGCCAACGGCATCCAGTTTGTTCGCACCCATGTCGATGTTTCTGACCCATCGTTGACCGCGCTGAAAGCGATGCTGGAAGTCAAACAAGAGGTAGCGCCGTGGGTCGATTTGCAGATAGTCGCCTTCCCCCAGGAAGGGATTTTATCCTACCCCAATGGTGAGAGTTTGCTGGAGGAGGCATTACGACTGGGCGCCGATGTGGTCGGGGCGATCCCGCATTTCGAATTTACTCGTGAATACGGAGTGGTATCGCTGCATATCGCCTTCCGTCTGGCGCAGAAATACCAGCGTCCGCTGGATATCCACTGCGATGAAATAGACGATGAACAGTCGCGCTTTGTCGAAACGGTCGCCGCGCTGGCGTTAAAAGAGGGAATCGGCCCCCGGGTGACCGCGAGTCATACGACCGCGATGCACTCCTACAATGGCGCTTATACCTCGCGGCTGTTCCGCCTGTTAAAACTCTCGGGCATTAACTTCGTCGCCAACCCGCTGGTCAATATTCATCTGCAGGGGCGCTTTGATGACTACCCGAAGCGGCGCGGCGTGACGCGGGTCAAGGAGCTGATGGCGGCCGGCATTAATGTCTGTTTTGGCCACGATGATGTGTTCGACCCATGGTATCCGTTGGGAACCGGCAACATGCTACAGGTGCTGCATATGGGGCTGCACGTTTGCCAACTGATGGGCTATCAGCAGATTAACGACAGTCTACAGCTGATTACCCACAACAGCGCCAGAACCTTTGGGCTCAATGATTACGGCATCGCTACCGGCAACCCGGCTAATCTGGTGATCTTGCCGGCGGAAAACGGTTTTGAAGCCGTACGCTGCCAGGTGCCGGTACGTTGGTCAATTCGTCAGGGAAGGGTCATTGCGACTACGCAGCTGGCGCAGACGTGGATACAGACCGATAAAGGCGGCGAGGAGTTGTTTTTTACCAAAAATAGCCCCTTTGCCGAAGCAAAGGGGCCTAAGGCTTAGTGCGCCGACGCGTTCTGACGGTGGCGGGAAACGAAGCCAAGGAGCAGACACATCACGAATACCACGGCATAGAGGCCGTTCGCGGTGTGCAGCGCGGCCAGCGGGCCGCTAGCCGCGACGATCGGCCCGGTCACCACGAAGGTCAGCATGGTGCCGATGGTGCCGCAGGTCAGAATGAAGTTCACCAGCTTCGGTGAAGCGACTTTGGTCTGCTGCGAGCCCAGGGTAATGATCGAGGTATAGATGGCGCTGGAGAAGAAGCCAAGGGTCAGGATGAACCACGGCATATGCTCCGGCGAACCGTTAATGAACAGATACATCAGGACTGTCGCCAGACCCGCCAGCACGGTCAGGATGCGCTGCAGGTCGAAGAAGCGCAGGATGAAGCTGAACGACCACATGCCGATCATATAGGACATCCAGAAATCGCTGACCAGCTTACCGGCATCGCCGAGGCTCATGCCGAGGCCTTTGGCATACTCTGGTACCCAGGAGATAAAGCCCAACTGGCCGAGGATGTAGCATAGCGCGGCGATGGAAAGGAACAGCACGCCGATGCCCCATTTCTCTTTCACTACCGGCTGGCTGTTTTCCGCCAGCGCTTTATTGCCAAGCACCGGGAACTCACAGCCGAAAGTCAGCACGAAAATAGCGACGTAGACCAGGCCGATACAGGCGTAAACCCAGTACCACTCGATGCTGCGCGCCAGCAGCACGGCGGCGACCATCGGGAAGATCATCCCTGCCATGCTGAAGAAGGAGTCCGTGAACAGCAGACGCGCACCGCGCTGGCGGCCTTCATACATGTGGGTAATCAGGAAAGTCCCGATCGACATGGTGATCCCGCTGACCAGACCGAGCACGAACATCGACGCGGAGAACAGCGTCAGGCTGTGGCCGAACATCAGCCCGGCGATGGCTAACAGCATCAGGATAAAGCCGAAGCGCAGCTGGGTTTTCAGCGGCACGATCTCCATCAGCCAGGCATTGAGAAAGATAGAAATCAGAATACCGGCATTGAGGAAGGTAAAGGTGTTACTCATACTGGACACCGGCAGATGGAAATAATCTGCGATGTTCCCCATCACCATCCCGGTGACGATCACCAACGCGCCGGTCAGGGCGTAGGAGAAAAAGCTGATCCATGTGAGCTTGATACGATTGCTGTTAGTCATGACAGGCCTGTGAATAGATAGGTAAAGCGCGTTGACGCTGCGCCGGGCGCACAGATTTTATTCATTCAAGTGATGAAGGCAAACGTTTATATTGAAATGTAGAATTTATTGCATGGATTTATGTGATCTCAGTCACATTAGTGATCGGTGAGAGGATTGAGTCAGTTCGTAACAAGTGTTTCAGCTAAGTAAAATTAGGTAAAAGGCTAGCCCGCTATGCAAAGGCTCTTTAGAATCAAGGCACTTGCTTTTTACTCTGCTCCGTTAAGGAATTTCCATGCTCAAATCCACTCTGGCGGCGATGGCTGCCGTATTCGCCATTTCAGCATTCTCCCCCGCCATGGCGGCCAAGGGCGACCCGCACGTACTGCTGACCACTTCTGCTGGCAACATCGAGTTGGAGCTGAATAGCCAGAAGGCGCCGATTTCTGTCGATAACTTCCTGAAGTACGTGAACAGCGGTTTCTATAACAACACGACCTTCCACCGGGTGATCCCAGGCTTTATGGTGCAGGGCGGCGGCTTTAACGAGCAGATGCAGCAAAAGCAGCCTAACCCGCCGATTAAAAACGAAGCCGACAATGGCCTGCGTAATACCCGCGGGACGATCGCCATGGCGCGTACCGCCGATCAGGACAGCGCGACCAGCCAGTTCTTCATCAACGTGGCGGATAACGCCTTCCTCGACCACGGCCAGCGTGATTTTGGCTACGCGGTATTTGGTAAAGTGGTGAAGGGTATGGACGTCGCCGACAAAATCTCTCAGGTTCCGACCCACAACGTTGGCCCGTACCAAAATGTTCCGTCCAAACCGGTCGTTATTCTTTCGGCGAAAGTGCTGCCGTAACCCTCTTCTGGCGCGGGCGGTCCGCCTGCGCCTGGCTTGCCTCTCTGCGTAACCCGAAATTGCTGCTTATACTTGTGGCACACAGGGGACGATAAGGGAGGCGACCATGCGTTTACTCACCGATAAGCAAAAATCCCGGCTCTGGGAACAGACCCGCAACGCCAATTTTCAGGCCAGCAGACGCCTTGAAGGCGCGACGGTACCGCTGGTTAGCCTGACGGCTGAGGAAGCGCTGGCGCGTCTTGCCGAGCTGAGGAGGCGTCATGAGCGATAAATATGGCGACGGTCGCGACCCCTATCTCTATCCGGCGCTGGATGTGCTGCGTAACCGGCTGGGTATCCATCAGGCGCAACGGCTGGAACAAACTGTATGGGAATTCACTTCGCTGCGTGCGGCGACGATCCCGTTGGGCCCGCGCGGCCGCGGTTTACCGCATCTCTGCGCCATTCACCGGCAACTTTATCAGGATCTCTTTGACTGGGCGGGCAAACTGCGGGAAATCGATATCTACCAGGGCGATACGCCATTTTGCCACTTCGCGTGGATAGAGAAAGAGGGTAACGCGCTGATGCGCAAGCTGGAAGAAGAGGACTATCTGTGTGAACTCCCCCGGGAGACCTTCGTCGAGCGCCTGAGCTGGTACTACGGCGAAATCAATGTCCTGCACCCGTTCCGCCTTGGCAACGGCCTGACGCAAAGGATCTTCTTCGAACAGTTGGCCATTCACGCCGGCTACCTGCTCGACTGGCGGGGCATCGATCCGGATGCGTGGAGCCAGGCTAACCAGCTGGGCGCGATGGGCGACCCGGAGCCGCTGGAGCGGATCTTTCGTAAAGTGGTGAGCGAAGCGCGGGAATCTGAGTAGAATAGCCCGGTTTTGTTTTTTCCGGAGCCGCTATGATCCTGCTAATCGATAACTATGACTCTTTCACCTGGAATCTGTACCAGTACTTTTGCGAACTGGGGGCGGAGGTGCTGGTTAAGCGTAACGATGAGTTAACGCTGGAAGAGATAGCGTCGCTGGCGCCGGAGAAAATCGTCATTTCGCCGGGCCCCTGCACGCCGGATGAGTCCGGTATTTCGCTGGACGTTATCCGCCGCTATGCCGGTAAAACACCGCTGCTCGGCGTGTGTCTGGGTCATCAGGCCATCGCCCAGGTCTTTGGCGCCGCCATCGTACGCGCCGCGCAGGTCATGCATGGTAAAACGTCGCTGATTGAGCACAACGGCGAGGGCGTTTTTCAGGGACTAAACAACCCGCTTACCGTTACGCGCTACCATTCATTAGTTATCGACCCGCCGACCCTTCCCGCGGATTTTATCGTTACCGCCCGCAGCGCCAGCGGTGAAATCATGGGTATCCGCCATCGCCAGTGGGATCTCGAAGGCGTGCAGTTCCACCCGGAGAGCATTCTTAGCGAACAGGGACACCAGTTGCTGGAAAACTTCCTTAAACGCTGATTTGTAGTTGCCATGAAGTGATTTATTATGCATATTTTGTGATTAAAACATCGCAATCATTGCACATTACACAGAAGGATGGGCATCACATGGCAACAGAGCAAGCGGCAATCACCCGCGCCACATTCGATGAAGTCATTCTGCCGATTTATGCACCGGCGGAGTTTATTCCGGTGAAGGGGAAAGGCAGCCGCGTTTGGGATCAGCAGGGCAAAGAGTACGTTGATTTTGCCGGCGGGATTGCGGTGACCGCGCTGGGCCACTGCCACCCGGCGCTGGTGGCGGCGCTGCACGAGCAGGGCGAGACCCTGTGGCACACCAGCAACGTTTTTACCAACGAGCCGGCGCTGCGCCTGGGGCGCCAGCTGGTAGATGCCACTTTTGCCGAGCGCGTGGTGTTTATGAACTCCGGAACGGAAGCCAACGAAACGGCGTTCAAGCTGGCGCGTCATTACGCGATCACTCGCCATAGCCCGTACAAAACCAAAATCATCGCTTTCCATAATGCTTTCCACGGACGGTCGCTGTTCACCGTCTCGGTCGGCGGTCAGCCGAAATACTCTGACGGTTTCGGGCCGAAACCGGCAGATATCGTGCATGTTCCATTTAACGATCTCGAGGCGGTGAAAGCGGTGATCGATGACCATACCTGTGCGGTGGTGGTTGAGCCGATTCAGGGCGAGGGCGGGGTGATGGCGGCGACGCCAGCGTTCCTGCAGGGGCTGCGCGATCTGTGCGACCAGCATCAGGCGCTGCTGGTATTTGATGAAGTGCAGTGCGGTATGGGCCGTACCGGTTCATTGTTCGCCTATATGCATTACGGCGTGACGCCGGACATCCTGACCAGCGCGAAAGCGCTCGGGGGCGGTTTCCCGATTAGCGCGATGTTAACCACCAATGAAATCGCCAGCGCCTTCCATGCCGGTTCCCATGGCTCCACCTACGGCGGCAATCCGCTGGCCTGTGCGGTGGCGACCGCGGCTTTCAACCTGATTAACACGCCGCAGGTGCTGGCGGGCGTCAATGCCAAACGGGCGCTGTTTGTCGAACACCTGCAGCAGATCGATGCGCAGTTTGATCTGTTCAGCGACATCCGCGGCATGGGACTGTTAATCGGCGCCGCGCTTAAGCCGCAGCATCACGGACGCGCGCGCGATTTCCTCTATGCCGCGGCGGAGGCCGGGGTGATGGTGTTAAACGCCGGGCCGGACGTAATGCGCTTTGTGCCGTCGCTGGTGATTGATGATAGCGATATCGCCGAAGGGATGGCGCGCTTCGCGCAGGCGGTTAAAAACGTACTTAGCGCTTAGTCGTGCGTAGCCAGATGCCGTGATGCGGACGCTGACGCCATGCCACCGACGAAATGGTGTGCATGGTGTTCAGATGGCCGAGGATCCGCTGCAGATGCTGCTCAAGGGTGCTGAGCGGCCCACGCAACACTTCCCCGTCCTGGGATTCCATAATATTCACATCGCCCGCGCTGCCCGGCCCGTCTGAATCCAGACGCTGCTGACAGCGCTGCAGGGCAATTTCACAAGATTCCAGATACCGCTGCGCCAGGTCAGGCGTTAGCATCGTATGCTCGCGCGCCAGCGTGGTCATGGCGTTGATATGCTCAACGATAAACTGGCTATGGGTTACCCACAGCTTCATATCTTCCAGATAGTGCGAGTTAAAGCCCGGTTCCTGCATCGCCTGGTTAAGCGAGTTATACAGGGCGTTGTGCGCCTGGTTGACGCGCATACGTTGGTAGGCCAACGCCGGGGCCTGCGGATCGGCGCTAAGGATCAGCCGAATAGCCTCCTGATCGGCCTCCAGGGCATCGTGGGCGTTTTTACGCAGCAGGCCGCTCTGCCATTGCGGCCATAGCCAGACCATCCCGCCAAAGGCGATCAGACAACCAATAATGGTATCGATAAAGCGGGCGACGATGAACTGCTCGCCGTTAAGCGTTAGCAACTGCAGGGTATATACCGCGGTGACGGTAAAGCCCACCATCGCCCAGCCGTAGTGTTTACGGATGATGAGATAGCTCAGCAGCGTGATGAACAACATACCGCTTAACGTGTAGCTCTCCGGTACGTGGAAATGTAGGGTCAACCAGGCGATCACCAGGCCCGCCAGGGTGCCTGCCGCCCGGTGGACAATCCGCACGCGGGTGGCGCCGTAACCGTTTTGCGTCACGAACAGCACGGTCATCAGGATCCAGTACGGCTTCGGCAGATGTAGGGCGCTGCCCATCAGGCTGGCGATGCTCAACATGACGCTGATGCGCGCGGCGTTGCGCAGCGCCGGGGATTTCAATGACAGGTAGTTCTTCAGCGCCGGTAGTAGCGGTAGGCGCCGTTCTTTATCCGCCATCAGATTCCGTGCGTACAGCGGGCGCTGGGTGCGCAGCACGCGGGCGATACGACTGAAGTGCCAGGCGCAGAACTGGCCTACCGGGTTATCGGGATGCTGATAAGCGATTTTTTCCAGCGCGCCGATTTGCTTATCCATCTGGAAGCGACGCGGGTAGCGGTGGTAGAGAATATCATCCGCCAGCACCCGCAGACGCGCGGCGACGGTCTGCGCGTTCCAGCGGATAACCGCTTCCGCATGGCTGCGCTCCACCAGTTTTTGTACCTCTTCCGGCTGGTGCAGGCTCACCGAAATATGTTCCTGCAGATCCAGCCCAACCTGGAACGCGCGCAGCAGGCGCTTATGATCGCTACGCTGGTTGGCGGCTAACATATGCATTTGCTGGTAGCATTGGGTAATTAAATCGACCACCTTCTGCTGGCGGGTAAGCAGCGGCGGCAGGGAGGTCGTCGGATCAGTGTGCTGCGTCAGGAGGCTATATTTGGCCTCGCAATAATTAGCCAGTTCGCGGTAAAGCAGGCTTAACGACTCGCGCAGCGGCTGCTCCCGCCAGAGCCAAAACCAGAACCAGTTAAAGAGTCCGTACCACAAGGTTCCCAGCGCATAGATAAGCAGCGGCTCCCAGATGGGCATATTGCCGGCCAGGCTTAAGGTAAAAATGGCGGCGATAAGCGATGCCGGCAACAGGCGAGCGTGCAGCGAACTGATTTCCGCCGTCACGCCGAGAATCAGCGCCAGCGCGCTGAGGATAAGCGGCAGAGGGATTTCCCGCGCCAGAAGCAATTGCACAATCAGGCTGCTGCCGGCAAACAGGCAGCCGCCAACGATCAGGCGTTTGAAAAAGCGTTTATGCGGGGTGTCGAGACCGGCGATATTGCAACAGGCGGGAACTAACGAGAACAGCAATCCCTGCTGCAGATGGCCGAGCAGAAGCCCGATGGCCACAGGTAGACACAGCACCAGCGTTTGCCGCAGTGCGTAGTTGACTTCCGGGTGGTAAATCAGCCTGCGCCACATGGGAGAAACAAAAACGGCGTACTGCGCGGAGCAATACGCCGTTTAGCGACTTAACGGGTACCGTAGACGACGATAGTTTTACCGTGTGCGGAGATCAGATTTTGATCTTCCAGCATCTTCAGAATACGGCCAACCGTCTCACGAGAACAGCCGACGATCTGGCCAATTTCCTGGCGGGTGATTTTGATCTGCATCCCGTCCGGGTGGGTCATGGCATCAGGCTGTTTCGCCAGATTCAGTAAGGTCTGAGCGATACGGCCCGTCACGTCGAGGAAAGCAAGGTTACCGACTTTCTCGGAAGTGACCTGCAGACGACGCGCCATCTGAGAAGAGAGGCGCATCAGGATGTCCGGGTTCACCTGGATTAACTGACGGAATTTTTTGTAAGAGATCTCGGCCACTTCACATGCGGTTTTCGCACGTACCCAGGCACTACGTTCCTGACCTTCTTCAAACAGGCCTAATTCACCGATGAAATCGCCCTGGTTGAGGTAAGAGAGGATCATCTCTTTACCTTCTTCATCCTTGATGAGTACAGCCACGGAGCCTTTTACGATGTAGTAAAGCGTTTCCGCTTTCTCACCCTGGTGAATCAGCGTGCTCTTTGATGGGTACTTATGAATGTGGCAATGAGACAAGAACCATTCAAGGGTAGGGTCTGTTTGCGGTTTGCCAAGCACCATGCGCGGTTATCCTCTGTTATAAGCTATCTCCGGACGCCGACACTACACGGCATCCGGGCATGCAATCGTATTTTTCCCTATGCCTGGGAAGCTGGCTGCTCAATTTATGCAGCCTGTAATGTGAACTCCTCAGCATACATGCGGTACATCAATGTATTACTGTAGCATCCAGACTGTTTTAGCATAGCTTTCACCGCATGTCTCCTGGTGTCTCGCTTCAGCATGACCCAGGTCGCCTTCCGTTGCGAGATTTGTTATGTGCGCGTAATCTGTCAGGAAAATTGCAACAGCGGAGTTAAATTTTATGCAAGCGCGTGTGAAATGGGTGGAAGGTCTAACCTTCATCGGTGAGTCGGCCTCCGGCCACCAGATTTTAATGGATGGCAACTCCGGGGACAAAGCGCCCAGCCCGATGGAAATGGTGCTGATGGCGGCGGGCGGCTGTAGCGCAATTGACGTGGTGTCTATCCTGCAAAAAGGGCGTCAAAACGTCACCAACTGCGAAGTGAAGCTGACTTCTGAACGCCGTGAAGAGGCGCCGCGCCTGTTCACCCATATCAATCTGCACTTTATCGTCACCGGCAAAGAGCTGAAGGATGCGGCGGTGTCCCGTGCGGTGGATTTATCCGCGGAGAAGTACTGCTCGGTGGCCCTGATGCTGGAAAAGGCCGTCAACATCACCCACTCTTACGAAGTGATCGAAGCCTGAGACGAATTGATGTAGCGGGACGCTAACCCCGGCAGCACGGCGGCCGGGGTTTTATTTTGCCCTTAACTAATGGTTTTGCCTTCCATCAAGCGCTCGACCAGCGGCGCCATAATGAGCTCCATCGCCAGCCCCATCTTACCGCCTGGCACCACCAGGGTGTTCATATGCGAGATAAACGACCCCTGTAGCATCGCCAACAGCCAGGGGTAATCAATCCCCTGCAAATTGCGAAAGTGAATCACCACGAAGCTTTCGTCGAGAGATGGAATGCCTTTGGCGGCAAATGGATTCGAGGTATCGACCGTCGGCACGCGCTGGAAGTTGATATGGGTGCGTGAGAACTGCGGGGTGATGAAATTGATATAGTCTTCCATCGAACGCACCACCGAGTCCATCACCGCTTCGCGCGAATGGCCGCGTTCGCTGGTATCGCGAATGAGCTTCTGGATCCATTCAAGGTTGACGATCGGCACCACGCCGACCAGCAGGTCGACATGTTTCGCCACGTCGTGCTGCGGCGTCACTACGCCGCCGTGCAGCCCTTCATAAAACAGCACGTCGGTCGGTTCAGGCAACGGCTGCCACGGGGTAAAGGTGCCGGGAACCTGATTCCAGGGAACCGCTTCATCGTAGGTATGGAGGTATTTGCGCGACTGGCCCTTGCCGAATTCGCCGTACTCTAAAAAGGTGCGTTCAAGCAGGCTGAAGTCGTTGGCTTCCGGGCCAAAGTAGCTGATGTGTTTGCCCTGATCGCGCGCCTTGCGGATCGCCATGTCCATTTCCGGGCGAGTATAGCGATGGAAGCTATCCCCTTCGACCTCCGCGGCATGCAGGTTCAGTTGCGAGAAAATTTTGCGAAACGCGAGGCTGGTGGTGGTGGTGCCCGCGCCGCTGGAGCCCGTGACTGCGATCACTGGATGTTTGGCAGACATAACAACTCCCTGATTAAGTGATGGTGTGTCGCCGTATCGCGCCAGGCACTCGCGGTTAGAGGGGCATGGCGCTTAGCCGTTAAACATCTTGCGGGGCATGATGTTGACCGTCTCGTGCAGTTCTGACCACACCAGCACGGCCTCCCCAGTTTTAAGCTGCTGTTTTACATCGGCGACTTTATCGGCAAGCGAACGTTCATGTTCACCATAATCGGTGCCTTCGCGCAACACAAAGCTTTCAATCAGATTATCCAGCGTTTCGGGATCGAGATCCTGCCAGGGAATAATCATGCTTGTCCTCCCAGCCAGCGGGTTAACCAATCCGGAATACGTTGCTCCAGCCACATTTGCGGTTTTCGCAGCGTACCGCCGACAAAGCCAACGTGACCGCCCTGTTCCGTGAGCTGATATTCGACGTTAGCCGGCAGTTGTTCCTGCGGCGGAATTGAATGATGGTCCATAAACGGATCGTCTTTCGCGTGAATGATCAGCGTCGGCTTGGTGATATCGCTTAAGCGCGGCATCGCGCTGCACTGTCGGTAATAGTCTAGCGCATCGGCGAAACCGTGGATTTTGGCGGTGATCATGTCGTCGAATTCGCGGATGCGGCGCATGCTTTTAAGCTGGCGAAGATCGACCGGCAGCGAGCCTGGATAGGCTTTTAGCTTGCGCGCGGCGTTGGCTTTCAGCAGGTTGAGCAGGTAACGCTGATAGACGCGCGAAAATCCTTTGTCCATATGGTAGCTGCAGGCTTCCAGCATAAAGGGCGCCGAGACAATGACGGCTGCATCGAGCGGAATATTGTCGCCTTCTTTCGCCAGCAGACAGCCCAGCATGTTGCCGCCAAGCGAATAGCCTACCGCCGCCGTCGGCGCTGTGCCGAACTCGCGCTGCAGCCAGTGCAGGAACCAGGTACCGTCTTCCGTTTCGCCAGAGTGATAAATACGACTGTTGCGATTCGGCTCGCCGCTGCAGCCGCGAAAATGCATCACCACCCCGAGCCAGCCGCGCTGCATGGCGGCGTGAATCAAACCGTGGGCGTAAGGGCTGTGCAGGCTGCCTTCCAGACCGTGAAAGACCACCAGTCGCGGTTTGTGGCGCGCGCCGGCGGGGTCTTCGCTCCAGGCCAGATCGACGAAATCGCCATCCGGCAGCTCAAGGCGTTGCCAGTGCGGCGTAAATCGGAGCTTGCGGCGGATGATCCGCGGCAGCATGGTTTGCAGATGACGATTGCCCACGCCGCGCATCGGATGGAATTCACGCGAGTCGTTATCGGGGGGCGTCGCTGCTGTCGGGGTTATTTCAACCATAGTACCAGGATTATTAAGAAACTTTTAGAACACTATACCGCGCATAAAAGTGGGCGGTTAGCCAATATGTGGTCTTGCGGGTAATCGGTATAGATTACATGAAAATGGCTCAAGAGAATGGCTGAGCGATGAATTTCGGAAACTCTCCCGGGATGCCTAAGCAGAAAGTCCCGACGATGAATTTTCTCTCACCGCCGGGCGGTTATTCATTAACTTTCCTGCAGCATCCGCTCGAGCTGTTCCTGCGCCTCGAGCCACGCCATCTCACACTCTTCGAGCCCTGATTTGGCGCTCGCCTGCTGCTGCAGGCATGCGGTTAATTCCGCTTTGCGCGAGGCGTCATACAACTCGCTGTCGCCCAGTTTCTCTTCCGCCTGCGCCAGCTGCGCGTTGAATTTATCCATCTCTTTTTCCAGACGGGCGATCTCTTTACGCAGCGGTTGCGTTTGCGTACGCAGTTCGGCTTCGCGGCGTTTTTGATCCTTACGCGCCTGCGCGCTATTGCAGTTATCCTTTGGCGCTTCAGAGGTCTGGTTTTCCAGCTTCTGCGAATCGCTCAGCCACTGCTGATAATCTTCCAGATCGCCATCAAAGGGTTCGACTTTGCCGTCGTGTACGAGGTACAGATCGTCAGTGGTGGAGCGGATCAGGTGGCGATCGTGCGAGACCACGACCAGCGCCCCTTCGAAGTCGATCAGCGCTTCGGTCAAGGCCTGGCGCATATCAAGATCAAGGTGGTTGGTCGGTTCATCGAGCAGCAGCAGGTTAGGGCGCTGCCAGACGATTAACGCCAGCACCAGACGCGCTTTTTCGCCGCCGGAGAAACGGCGGGTCTCTTCGCTGACTTTATCCCCCTGGAATCCAAAGCCGCCGAGGTAGTCGCGCAATTTTTGTTCCAGCTCCTGCGGCGCCAGGCGGGCCAGATGCTGTATCGGCGACTCATCGGCGCGCAGGAATTCGAGCTGATGCTGGGCGAAGTAACCGAGCTTAATGCCCTTAGCCAGGCCAATTTCACCGGACAGCGGCTGTAGTTCGCCGGCCAGCAGCTTAATCAGCGTTGATTTACCGGCGCCGTTGCGCCCCAGCAGACCGATACGCGAACCGGGTACCAGATTCAGCTTGATGGAGTCGAGAATAATTCGTTCGCCGTAGCCGGCGCTGACTTTCTCCATCTTGAGTAACGGGTTCGGTAGACTTTCCGGCGCGCGGAAGCTGAAGTGGAACGGGTTATCGACGTGCGCCGGGGCGATAAGCTCCATACGCTCAAGCATTTTGATACGGCTCTGCGCCTGCTTCGCTTTGGTGGCTTTGGCGCGGAAGCGGTCGATATAGCTCTGCAAGTGGGCTACGCGCTGCTGCTGGCTTTCATACATGGCCTGCTGCTGCGACAGACGGGTCGCGCGCTGGATTTCAAACGAGCTGTAGTTACCGGTGTATTCGAACATCGTTTGCTGTTCGATATGAATAATTTTATCGACGATCGGATCGAGGAAATCACGATCGTGGGAAATCAGGATCAGCGTACCGGTATAGCCCTTTAGCCACTTTTCCAGCCAGATCACCGCATCAAGATCGAGGTGGTTGGTCGGTTCGTCGAGCAGCAGCAGATCGGAACGGCAGATCAGCGCCTGCGCGAGGTTTAAGCGCATACGCCAGCCGCCGGAGAAATCACTGACCGGCCGCTCGAGCTGCTCGTTGCTGAAACCAAGGCCGTGCAGCAGGCTGGCGGCGCGGGAACGAATCGTCCAGGCGTCAATCGCATCCAGCTTACCGTGGACGGTGGCGATGGCATGGCCGTCGTCGCGCTCATTGGCCTGTTGTAAATCGGCTTCCAGCTTGCGGAACTCGCGATCGCCATCAATAACATAATCAATAGCCGGCTGCGGCAGGGCCGGCGTTTCCTGATTAACCCACGCCAGCTGCCAGTTGCTCGGGAAGGTCATGGAGCCGCCGTCGGCGCTTATCTCGTTTTTCAAAAGCGAAAGCAACGTAGATTTACCGCAGCCGTTTTTACCCACCAGACCGACCTTCTGGCCAGGATTGATGGTGGCGGTGGCGTTGTCCAGCAGGACGCGTACGCCGCGACGAATTTGTAACGAGGAGAAAACAATCATAAGGCGCCGTATGTTCAGACTATGTTAATTTGTCTTTATGATAATGTAGTGTGGAAGCGAAACGCTCCATTGGGCCGCAATGGTAGCCCAAAATGAAGACGATAGACAAAGTCATTCTGGTTGCGTCGAGACGCAGCCGCTTCGCAAGCCGCCAGATGACGTTCGGGAGGGGAATGATGTCTCAGACAGCGAAAGTGTTGCTGCTGTATGCCCACCCAGAATCTCAGGATTCCGTGGCCAACCGGGTGTTGCTTGAACCGGCTTTACAGTTGCCGAATGTCACCGTGCACGATCTTTATGCGCACTATCCAGATTTTTTTATTGATATCGCCCTTGAGCAGGATCTCCTGCGTCAGCATCAGGTGATTGTGTTCCAACATCCGCTGTATACGTGGAGCTGCCCGGCATTGTTGAAAGAGTGGCTGGACCGGGTGCTGAGCCGCGGCTTCGCCAGCGGCGCGGGAGGAAATCAACTGGCGGGAAAGTACTGGCGTAGCGTGATCACCACCGGCGAGCCGGAGAGCGCTTACCGCCGCGATGCTAACCGCTATCCGATGAACGATATTCTGCGCCCTTTTGAGTTAACGGCCGGCATGTGCCGCATGCACTGGCTGAGTCCGATTATTGTCTACTGGGCGCGCCGACAGCGGCCGGAAGATTTGCAAAGCCACGCCCGCGCGTACCGCGATTGGCTCGCGAATCCTGTTGCAACAGGAGGCGCCAATGGCGGGAGCTGATTTGCTATTAGCAGGGGTACTGTTTTTGTTTGCCGCCGTGGTGGCGGTTCCGCTGGCGGCCCGGCTGGGTATTGGCGCCGTACTCGGTTACCTGCTGGCCGGGATTGCGATTGGCCCGTGGGGGCTCGGGTTTATTAGCGATGTGGATGAAATTCTTCACTTTTCCGAGCTGGGCGTCGTGTTCCTCATGTTTATCATCGGCCTTGAGCTCAACCCCGCCAAACTGTGGCAACTGCGCAACTCAATATTCGGGGTCGGCGCGGCGCAGGTGTTGTTTAGCGCGGCGATCCTCGGCGGATTGCTGGTGGTCACCGGGTTTTCGTGGCAGGCGGCCGTAGTGGGCGGTATTGGTCTGGCGATGTCCTCTACCGCGATGGCGCTGCAGCTGATGCGCGAGAAAGGAATGAGCCGTAACGAATCCGGCCAGCTGGGTTTTTCAGTTCTGTTATTTCAGGATTTAGCGGTGATCCCGGCGCTGGCGCTGGTCCCGCTGCTCGCCGGACACGGCGACGATAACTTCAACTGGATGTCGGTAGGGATGAAGGTGCTGGCATTCGCCGGCATGCTGATTGGCGGCCGTTTTCTGCTGCGCCCGGTATTCCGCTTTATCGCTGGTTCCGGCGTGCGTGAGGTCTTCACCGCCGCCACGCTGCTGCTGGTGCTGGGTTCCGCGCTGTTTATGGACGCCCTGGGGCTGTCGATGGCGCTGGGGACGTTTATCGCCGGCGTGCTGCTGGCGGAAAGCGAATATCGCCACGAGCTGGAAATCGCTATTGAGCCGTTTAAAGGCCTGCTGCTGGGGCTGTTTTTTATCTCCGTCGGCATGGCGCTGAATCTTGGCGTGCTCTACACCCATCTGCTGTGGGTGGTGGTAAGCGTTGCCGCGCTGGTGGCGGTGAAAGCGTTGGTGCTCTATGTATTGGCTCGGGTATATGGTTTGCGCAGCTCCGAGCGCACGCAGTTCGCCGGCGTATTGAGCCAGGGCGGCGAGTTCGCCTTTGTTCTCTTTTCCATGCCGGCTTCGCAGAAACTGTTCCATAACGATCAGATGGCGCTGCTGCTGGTTACCGTAACCTTATCGATGATGACCACGCCGCTCCTGATGAAGATCATTGATAAAGTGCTGTCGCGACGGCTTAACCCGGCGGAAGATACCGATGAGGCGCCGTGGGTCGAGGATGATAAGCCACAGGTGATTATCGTCGGCTTCGGGCGTTTTGGTCAGGTGATTGGGCGTCTGCTGATGGCTAATAAAATGCGTATTACCGTGCTTGAACGCGATATCAGCGCGGTCAACCTGATGCGCAAATATGGCTACAAAGTCTATTTCGGCGATGCGACGCAGCTTGAGCTGCTGCGTTCGGCGGGGGCGGAAGAGGCGCAGTCTATTGTGATTACCTGCAACGAGCCGGAAGATACCATGAAGCTGGTGGAGATGTGCCAACAGCATTTTCCCCACCTCCATATTCTGGCGCGTGCGCGGGGGCGCGTAGAGGCGCATGAGCTATTACAGGCCGGCGTGACGCAGTTCTCGCGAGAAACCTTCTCCAGCGCCCTGGAATTGGGGCGCAAGGCGCTGGTGACCCTGGGAATGCATCCGCATCAGGCGCAGCGCGCGCAGTTACACTTTCGACGCCTCGATATGCGAATGCTTCGCGAGTTAATGCCGGTGCATACTGATACCGTACAGATATCCCGCGTGCGGGAAGCCCGGCGCGAGCTGGAAGAGATTTTTGAGCGTGAGATGCAGAAAGAAAGCCGGCAGCTGGACGGCTGGGACGAGTTTGAATAGAAGGTAGAGCAAAATGGCGGTACGTAAACGTTTTATTGCCGGCGCAAAATGTCCGGCGTGCCAGGCACAGGATTCACTGGCGATGTGGCGCGAGAATAATGTCGATATTGTTGAGTGTGTTAAGTGCGGACATCAGATGCGCGAGGCCGATAAAGAGGTCCGCGAACACGTTCGCAAAGAAGAGCAAGTGATCGGCATTTTTCATCCGGACTAGCGTTATCTGTCGCCTTTTTTTAAGCTAGAGGGTACACGGCTGCAGAATTCCGCTACAATCTGCGCCACTATTCTTCCCATGCTCAGGAGATATCATGAAAGTAGCAAAAGACCTGGTGGTCAGCCTGGCCTATCAGGTACGTACAGAAGACGGTGTGTTGGTTGATGAGTCTCCGGTGAGTGCGCCGCTGGACTACCTGCATGGTCACGGTTCCCTGATTTCCGGCCTGGAAAACGCATTAAACGGCCACGAAGTGGGCGACAAATTTGATGTCGAAGTCGGCGCGAATGACGCGTACGGCCAGTATGACGAAAACCTGGTTCAGCGCGTTCCTAAAGACGTCTTCATGGGCGTTGACGAACTGCAGGTTGGCATGCGCTTCCTGGCTGAAACCGACCAGGGTCCGGTACCGGTAGAAATCACCGAAGTCGGCGACGATTTCGTGGTGGTTGACGGCAACCACATGCTGGCTGGCCAGAATCTGAAGTTCAACGTAGAAGTTGTCGCCCTGCGCGAAGCCACTGCAGAAGAGCTGGAACACGGTCACGTACACGGCGCTCATGGCCACGATCACGATCATGACCACGGTCATGACGGTTGCTGCGGCGGCCACGGCCACGATCATGGTCACGACCATGAACACGGCAAAGGTGGTTGCGGTAACGGCGGTTGCGGTTGCCACTAATGGCGTCGCGTTCGCGCGAATAGCCAAAAAAAGCGGGGAGACCCGCTTTTTTTACGTCTCAATAATGCGGAGGCGGCGTCTCTTCAGACTGTGACGCGATGTGCGACGGCTGCGTCGCTTTCAGTTTTTCGATCATCAAGCGCATATGTTCGCGCATTTTGGCCATTTCTATTTCATGCGCCGTGACGGTTTTGTTGAGGTCCTCGATGGTGATCTCCTGAAACGCCAGTCGGCTTTCCAGTTCCGCCAGACGCGTCTCCATTGTGCTATCGTTCATAGGTCGCCTCTTCTGTCTTGTTTGCGGGCGGATTCTACTCAAGTTTCCGCGTTAACGCAGCATCGTAACGTCAGAGAGGAAACTAATTCATACAAAAATAGTCTGAAATGAGGCGATATTCAGGTAGGTCCGTATGTAGATTTGTTCTGCAACGTTCTATAGTACGTTTTTTGCTTTTTATGATAACCCTGGGGTGAGATGCCCCGGCCCTGGAGAAATGGATGAAATCACTGTTTAAAGTAACGCTGCTGGCGACCACGATGGCCGTTGCCCTGAATGCACCGCTGACCTTTGCTGCCGATACCGCAGCAAAAGCCGCACCGGCGGCGGACAGCAAATCGGCATTTAAAAATGACGATCAAAAATCCGCTTATGCGCTGGGTGCATCCCTCGGCCGTTACATGGAAAACTCCCTGAAAGAACAAGAGAAGCTGGGTATCAAACTGGATAAAGACCAGCTGATCGCCGGCGTGCAGGATGCGTTTGCCGATAAGAGCAAACTGTCCGACAAAGAAATTGAAACCACTCTGCAGTCCTTTGAGACCCGCGTGAAAACCGCCGCTCAGCAGAAGATGGAAAAAGATGCGACTGAGAACGATGCCAAAGGCAAAGCGTTCCGTGACGCCTTCGCTAAAGAGAAGGGCGTGAAAACTTCTAAATCCGGCCTGATGTATAAAGTCGAGAAAGCCGGTACCGGCGATGCGCCGAAAGACAGCGATACCGTCGTGGTGAACTACAAAGGTACGCTGATCGATGGTAAAGAGTTCGACAACTCTTACACCCGCGGCGAGCCGCTCTCTTTCCGTCTTGATGGCGTTATCCCGGGCTGGACCGAAGGCCTGAAAAACATCAAAAAAGGCGGCAAAATCAAGCTGGTCATCCCACCGGATCTGGCTTACGGCAAAACTGGCGTTCCGGGTATCCCGGCTAACTCTACGCTGGTATTCGATGTAGAACTGCTGGACATCAAACCGGCTCCGAAGGCTGATGCTAAGCCAGAAGCCGCTGCCGAAGCACCGGCTGCAGACGCTAAGAAGTAATCTGCCATAAGCCGCCGCCTTCAGGGGCGGCGGCTTTTTTATTGGCAGCAGATATAATTAAAACTGGAAAATTCCTCAGGCGCTGTATTACTTTAGATAGCTTAATAATGATGATGAGCCTGCCCTGACGATAACGACAGGCTCCTGAAAAGGAGTGCTTTTTTACATGTCCAGGTCGCTTTTAACCAACGAAACCAGCGAGCTTGACCTGCTGGATCAACGTCCTTTCGACCAGACCGACTTCGATATCCTAAAATCCTATGAAGCGGTGGTGGACGGGTTAGCGATGCTCATTGGCTCCCACTGTGAAATCGTGCTGCACTCACTGCAGGATTTAAAATGCTCCGCTATTCGTATCGCTAACGGTGAACACACCGGCCGCCAAATTGGCTCGCCGATTACCGATCTGGCGTTACGTATGCTGCACGATATGACGGGAGCGGATAGCAGCGTATCGAAGTGCTATTTTACCCGCGCGAAAAGCGGCGTGCTGATGAAATCGGTGACTATCGCCATACGTAACCGCGAACATCGGGTGATTGGTCTGCTTTGTATCAACATGAACCTCGATGTCCCGTTCTCGCAGATTATGAGCACTTTCATTCCGCCGGAAACGCCGGAAGTCAACTCGCAGGTCAACTTCGCCTCGTCGGTAGATGACCTGGTCGCACAAACGCTGGAGTTCACCATTGAAGAGGTGAATGCCGATCGCAACGTGTCGAATAACGCGAAAAACCGCCAAATCGTGTTGAATCTTTACGAGAAAGGCATCTTCGATATCAAAGATGCGATTAACCAGGTAGCCGATCGCCTGAATATCTCTAAACACACGGTGTACCTCTACATCCGCCAGTTTAAAAGCGGTGATTTCCAGGGACTCGATAAGTAATGCGTTTTGCCATCACGGTAACCGGGCCTGCCTACGGTACTCAGCAGGCCAGTAGCGCGTGGCAGTTTGCGCAGGCGGTTATTAACGCAGGGCATGAACTGGCCTGCGTGTTTTTCTATCGTGAAGGAGTCTACAACGCCAATCAGCTGACGGCCCCTGCCAGCGATGAGGTAGACCTGGTGCGTCACTGGCAGCGCCTGCATGATGAACATGCCGTTGCGCTGCACATATGCGTGGCAGCCGCGCTACGCCGCGGCGTGACCGATGAACGCGAAGCGCAGCAGCTTGGTTTGCCGGCGCAGAATCTGCAGCCGGGATTCACCTTAAGCGGACTAGGCGCGCTGGCTGAAGCGTCGTTAACCTGCGATAGAATGGTGCAGTTCTGATGAAACGCGTGGCTTTCGTATTTTCTTCCGCGCCGCACGGCAGCGCAGCCGGCAGGGAAGGGCTGGACGCCTTACTGGCGACCTCGGCGCTTACCGATGATCTCGGCGTGTTCTTTGTCGGCGACGGCGTGTTTCAGATTATCCCTGGCCAGCAGCCGGGAAAAATCCTCGCCCGTGATTATATCGCCACCTTCAAGCTGTTATCGCTGTATGACATCGAACAGTGTTGGCTATGCGCGGCGTCTGCCCGCGAACGCGGTCTGGCCGCCGATACGCCGTGGGTGGTGGATGCAGAAAGCCTCGAGCCAGAAGCGCTGCGCGCCCGGCTTGACGAGTTCAACGTGATTCTACGATTCTGAGGCCCACATGCTTCATACTCTAAGTGTCTCTCCCTGGCACGCCGATATCGATGCGATGCTGCGTCTGGTGAAGCCAGATGACGATCTGCTGCTGCTCTCCGATGGCGTGGTCGCGGCGATTGACGGCGGCCGTTTCCTTGAAATCCTGCAATCCGCCCCCATAACCCTACATGCTCTGCAAGACGATATCGAAGCCCGCGGGCTGGCTGGTCAAATTGCGGACAGTGTCGTCAGGGTTGACTATACTGATTTCGTCAGTCTAACGGTCAAACATGAAGGTCAGTTGGCCTGGTAATGGCGGGATCGTTGTATATTTCTTGACACCTTTTCGGCACCGCCCTAAAATTCTGCGTCCTCATATTATATGAGGCGATTTATTACGTGTTTACGAAGCAAAAGCTAAAACCAGGAGCTATTTAATGGCAACAGTTAACCAGCTGGTACGCAAACCACGCGCGCGCAAAGTTGCAAAGAGCAACGTGCCGGCGCTGGAAGCCTGCCCGCAGAAACGTGGCGTATGTACTCGCGTATATACCACCACTCCTAAGAAACCGAACTCCGCACTGCGTAAAGTTTGCCGTGTGCGTCTGACTAACGGTTTCGAAGTCACCTCCTACATCGGTGGTGAAGGTCATAACCTGCAGGAGCACTCCGTGATCCTGATCCGTGGCGGTCGTGTTAAAGACCTTCCGGGTGTTCGTTACCACACCGTTCGTGGTGCGCTTGACTGCTCCGGCGTTAAAGACCGTAAGCAGGCTCGCTCCAAGTACGGCGTGAAGCGTCCTAAGGCTTAATGGTTCTCCGTTAAGTAAGGCCAAACGTTTTATATTAATGTCAAACTAAACTCTTTGAGTTTTGGACAATCCTGAATTAACAACGGAGTATTTCCATGCCACGTCGTCGCGTCATTGGTCAGCGTAAAATTCTGCCGGATCCGAAGTTCGGATCAGAACTGCTGGCTAAATTTGTAAATATCCTGATGGTAGATGGTAAAAAATCTACTGCAGAAACTATCGTATACAGCGCGCTGGAGACCCTGGCTCAGCGCTCTGGTAAAACTGAACTGGAAGCCTTCGAAGTTGCACTCGAAAACGTGCGCCCGACTGTCGAAGTTAAGTCCCGCCGCGTAGGTGGTTCTACTTATCAGGTTCCAGTTGAAGTACGTCCGGTTCGTCGTAATGCCCTGGCAATGCGTTGGATCGTTGAAGCTGCTCGTAAACGCGGTGATAAATCCATGGCTCTGCGCCTGGCGAACGAACTCACTGACGCTGCAGACAACAAAGGTACTGCAGTTAAGAAACGTGAAGACGTTCACCGTATGGCCGAAGCCAACAAGGCGTTCGCACACTACCGTTGGTAATCCCTTCGGAGTCATAGTCACCAGGCGGGCGTTTCAGATGAGTCGCCCGCTCTGGATAACTTAACTGAACGCCTAAAGAAATAAACGAGGAATCAAATGGCTCGTACAACACCCATCGCACGCTACCGTAACATCGGTATCAGTGCGCACATCGACGCCGGTAAAACCACTACTACCGAACGTATTCTGTTCTACACCGGTGTAAACCACAAAATCGGTGAAGTTCATGACGGCGCCGCTACCATGGACTGGATGGAGCAGGAGCAGGAACGTGGTATCACCATCACTTCCGCTGCGACTACTGCATTCTGGTCTGGTATGGCTAAACAGTATGAACCGCACCGTGTAAACATCATCGACACCCCGGGGCACGTTGACTTCACTATCGAAGTAGAACGTTCCATGCGTGTTCTTGATGGTGCGGTAATGGTTTACTGCGCAGTTGGTGGTGTTCAGCCGCAGTCTGAAACCGTATGGCGTCAGGCAAACAAATATAAAGTTCCGCGCATTGCGTTCGTTAACAAAATGGACCGCATGGGTGCGAACTTCCTGAAAGTTGTTGGTCAGATCAAAACCCGTCTGGGCGCGAACCCGGTTCCGCTGCAGCTGGCAATTGGTGCTGAAGAAGGTTTCACCGGTGTTGTTGACCTGGTGAAAATGAAAGCCATCAACTGGAACGATGCAGACCAGGGCGTTACCTTCGAATACGAAGATATCCCGGCTGACATGCAGGACCTGGCTGACGAATGGCACCAGAACCTGATCGAGTCCGCTGCGGAAGCTTCCGAAGAGCTGATGGAAAAATACCTGGGTGGTGAAGAACTGACTGAAGAAGAGATCAAAAAAGCTCTGCGTCAGCGCGTTCTGAACAACGAAATCATCCTGGTAACCTGTGGTTCTGCGTTCAAGAACAAAGGTGTTCAGGCGATGCTGGATGCGGTAATTGATTACCTGCCATCCCCGGTTGATGTTCCGGCAATCAACGGCATCCTGGACGACGGTAAAGATACCCCGGCTGAGCGTCACGCAAGCGACGACGAGCCGTTCTCTGCACTGGCGTTCAAAATCGCTACCGACCCGTTTGTTGGTAACCTGACCTTCTTCCGTGTGTACTCCGGTGTGGTTAACTCTGGTGATACCGTACTGAACTCCGTGAAAGCTGCACGTGAGCGTTTCGGTCGTATCGTTCAGATGCACGCTAACAAACGTGAAGAGATCAAAGAAGTTCGCGCGGGCGATATCGCTGCCGCTATCGGTCTGAAAGACGTAACCACTGGTGACACCCTGTGTGACCCGGATGCGCCGATCATTCTGGAGCGTATGGAATTCCCTGAGCCGGTAATCTCCATCGCCGTTGAGCCGAAAACCAAAGCTGACCAGGAAAAAATGGGTCTGGCTCTGGGTCGTCTGGCTAAAGAAGACCCGTCATTCCGCGTATGGACTGACGAAGAGTCTAACCAGACCATCATCGCCGGTATGGGTGAGCTGCACCTCGACATCATCGTTGACCGTATGAAGCGTGAATTCAACGTTGAAGCGAACGTCGGTAAACCTCAGGTTGCTTACCGCGAAGCGATTCGCCAGAAAGTTACCGATGTTGAAGGTAAACACGCCAAGCAGTCTGGTGGTCGTGGTCAGTACGGTCACGTTGTGATCGACATGTACCCGCTGGAGCCGGGCTCTAACCCGAAAGGTTACGAGTTCATCAACGACATTAAAGGTGGTGTAATCCCTGGCGAATACATCCCGGCCGTTGATAAAGGCATCCAGGAACAGCTGAAAGCTGGTCCGCTGGCTGGTTACCCGGTAGTTGATATGGGTATCCGTCTGCACTTCGGTTCTTACCACGACGTTGACTCCTCTGAGCTGGCGTTTAAACTGGCCGCTTCTATCGCCTTTAAAGAAGGCTTTAAGAAAGCGAAACCAGTTCTGCTTGAGCCGATCATGAAGGTTGAAGTAGAAACTCCGGAAGAGAACACCGGTGACGTAATCGGTGACTTGAGCCGTCGTCGCGGCATGCTGCGCGGTCAAGAATCTGAAGTAACTGGCGTTAAGATCCACGCTGAAGTTCCGCTGTCTGAAATGTTCGGATATGCAACTCAGCTGCGTTCTCTGACCAAAGGTCGTGCATCATACACCATGGAATTCCTGAAGTATGATGATGCGCCGAACAACGTTGCTCAGGCCGTTATTGAAGCCCGTGGTAAATAATCCACAGGATTAAAACCTAAGTCCCGTGCTCTCTCCTGAGGGGAGAGCACTATAGTAAGGAATATAGCCGTGTCTAAAGAAAAATTTGAACGTACAAAACCGCACGTCAACGTTGGTACTATCGGCCACGTCGACCATGGTAAAACTACTCTGACCGCTGCAATCACCACCGTACTGGCTAAAACCTACGGCGGTGCTGCTCGCGCATTCGACCAGATCGATAACGCGCCGGAAGAAAAAGCTCGTGGTATCACCATCAACACTTCTCACGTTGAATATGACACCCCGACTCGCCACTACGCACACGTAGACTGCCCGGGCCACGCCGACTATGTTAAAAACATGATCACCGGTGCTGCTCAGATGGATGGCGCGATCCTGGTTGTTGCTGCGACTGACGGCCCGATGCCGCAGACTCGTGAGCACATCCTGCTGGGTCGTCAGGTAGGCGTTCCGTACATCATCGTGTTCCTGAACAAATGCGACATGGTTGATGACGAAGAGCTGCTGGAACTGGTTGAGATGGAAGTTCGTGAACTGCTGTCTCAGTACGATTTCCCGGGCGACGACACTCCGATCGTTCGTGGTTCTGCTCTGAAAGCGCTGGAAGGCGACGCAGAGTGGGAAGCGAAAATCATCGAACTGGCTGGCTTCCTGGATTCTTACATCCCGGAACCAGAGCGTGCGATTGACAAGCCGTTCCTGCTGCCGATCGAAGACGTATTCTCCATCTCCGGTCGTGGTACCGTTGTTACCGGTCGTGTAGAGCGCGGTATCATCAAAGTTGGTGAAGAAGTTGAAATCGTTGGTATCAAAGAAACCGCGAAAACCACCTGTACTGGCGTTGAAATGTTCCGCAAACTGCTGGACGAAGGCCGTGCTGGTGAGAACGTTGGTGTTCTGCTGCGTGGTATCAAACGTGAAGAAATCGAACGTGGTCAGGTACTGGCTAAGCCGGGCAGCATCAAGCCGCACACCAAGTTCGAATCTGAAGTGTACATCCTGTCCAAAGACGAAGGCGGCCGTCATACTCCGTTCTTCAAAGGCTACCGTCCGCAGTTCTACTTCCGTACTACTGACGTGACTGGTACCATCGAACTGCCGGAAGGCGTAGAGATGGTAATGCCGGGCGACAACATCAAAATGGTTGTTACCCTGATCCACCCGATCGCGATGGACGACGGTCTGCGTTTCGCAATCCGTGAAGGCGGCCGTACCGTTGGCGCGGGCGTTGTAGCTAAAGTTCTGGGCTAATTCGTTAGCTTTGAATTAAAAAGGGCGCTTCGGCGCCCTTTTTGCTGTCTGTGATTTGGTGATAAGCCAGGTTGGTTTAAATATTCATAAAGTGCGCCGCTACGGATAATTAATAAACAGTCTATTGTAATCATAACTATTCTCATTTAAACTTTGTGCATAAATTGAACGGGAGTTTATATGTACGTTTGTTTGTGCAATGGCGTTAGCGATAAAAAAATCCGCCAGGTTGTGCGTCAATTTCAACCGCAATCTTTTCAACAATTACGCAAGTTTATTCCCGTTGGAAATCAATGCGGTAAGTGCGTCCGCGCGGCACGCGAAGTGATGGAAGATGAATTAACCAGCATGCCGGAATTCAAAGAAATCGCCTGATCGCGACCCTTCTCTTTTTGACATCCTTATAGCCCGGACTACGCTTCAATAAGTGGAAGCGGAGGGTCTTTATAATGAAAGGTGATGTCAAAATCATAAGTTATCTCAATAAATTATTGGGAAACGAACTGGTTGCTATTAACCAGTATTTTCTTCATGCAAGAATGTTCAAGAACTGGGGCCTGATGCGCCTCAACGATATTGAATATCATGAATCTATCGATGAGATGAAACACGCCGATAAGTACATCGAGCGTATTTTGTTTCTTGAAGGGCTGCCTAACCTGCAGGATCTTGGCAAACTTGGCATCGGTGAGGATGTCGAAGAGATGCTGCAGTCTGACTTACGGCTGGAGCTCGAAGGCGCGCAAAACCTGCGTGAGGCAATCGCCTATGCCGACAGCGTTCATGATTATGTCAGTCGCGATATGATGATTGAAATCCTTGCCGATGAGGAAGGCCATATTGACTGGCTGGAAACCGAGTTAGATCTGATCGGCAAAATCGGTCTGCAAAATTACCTTCAATCGCAGATCAAAGTGTCAGACTAGCGAACGTCTGCCAACCGCACCAAAAACCCGCTGCAGTCAGAAATGGCCCAAACGGCAGCGGGTTGTTCAAATCCCATCGTTGTTGCTTCCTCCTCCTGACCAACGCCAATGTCATCCATGTCATCCCGGCAAACAGCGAGGCGACCAATACCAGCTGTGGCAACCTTTGCCAGCCGTGCCAGGCGCCGAGGGCGGCAAGATATTTAACGTCGCCGTATCCTAATCCCTCATAGCTGCGAAACATGCGATATAGCCAATAGAGCAGGGCAAAAAAAAGATAGCCGGCAATAGCCCCCCAGACGGCATCTTCTAGCCGCTGCGGCGCAAGACACAGGTAAAAAACTAAACCACTCCACAGCAGCGGGCAGGTGAGACTGTCGGGAAGAAGACCGTGAAGCAGGTCCTGCCGGCACAACGCCAGGGTTAATGCACAGTAGCAAACTAAGAAGGGGAGGACGGTAAGCATGGAACACTCCTGTTAGGGGATAATGCGCTCACTTTGCCTATCGTCGCGCGTTTGCGCAAAGCGCATTTGTGCAAGATGGAAGGCTTATTCCTGACTTATTTATCGTGTTATTGCATTGCTGAGCGCCTGCGCGAGAAGACGCGCAAATTGTGGTGATGATTTTCTAATCAGCACTTGCGTCGCGCCTGAATTTGCGTATAATGCGCGGGCCTGTCAAAATTGACGGCCGGTTCGATATGAGCCCTGGTAGCGCAGTTTGCTACCTAACAATGTTCCCAATCGGGGAACTCTGTAAGAACGGTTACACTCTCCCATCAATCGTAATGGGTATGAGGAGTAATCATTTCGTCTATAAAATAATTGGAGCTCTGGTCTCATGCAGAACCAAAGAATCCGTATCCGCCTTAAAGCGTTTGATCATCGTCTGATCGATCAATCAACCGCGGAAATCGTCGAGACTGCTAAGCGCACTGGTGCGCAAGTCCGTGGTCCGATCCCGCTGCCGACCCGCAAAGAGCGTTTCACCGTTCTGATCTCTCCGCACGTCAACAAAGATGCGCGTGATCAGTACGAGATTCGTACTCACAAGCGTCTGGTTGACATCGTTGAGCCAACTGAAAAAACCGTTGATGCTCTGATGCGTCTGGACCTGGCTGCCGGTGTAGACGTGCAGATCAGCCTGGGTTAATCAGGTCATCGAGCGATTGAGAGGTTGATACAATGATTGGTTTAGTCGGTAAAAAAGTGGGTATGACCCGCATCTTCACTGAAGATGGCGTCTCTATCCCAGTAACCGTTATCGAAGTTGAAGCAAACCGCGTTACTCAGGTCAAAGATCTGGCTAACGATGGCTATCGCGCTATTCAGGTTACCACTGGTGCTAAAAAAGCTAACCGTGTAACTAAGCCGGAAGCTGGTCACTTTGCTAAAGCTGGCGTAGAAGCTGGCCGCGGCCTGTGGGAGTTCCGTCTGGCAGATGGTGAAGAATACACCGTTGGTCAGAACATTAGCGTTGAACTGTTTGCTGACGTTAAAAAAGTTGACGTAACCGGTACCTCTAAAGGTAAAGGTTTCGCTGGTACCGTTAAGCGCTGGAACTTCCGTACCCAGGACGCTACCCACGGTAACTCCTTGTCTCACCGCGTTCCGGGTTCTATCGGTCAGAACCAGACTCCGGGCAAAGTGTTCAAAGGCAAGAAAATGGCAGGTCAGCTGGGCAACGAACGCGTTACTGTTCAGAGCCTGGACGTAGTACGTGTTGACGCTGAGCGCAACCTGCTGCTGGTTAAAGGTGGTGTTCCGGGTGCAACCGGCTGCGACCTGATCGTTAAACCAGCTGTGAAGGCGTAAGGGGATAGCAATGGAATTAGTATTGAAAGACGCGCAGAGCGCGCTGACTGTTTCCGAAACTACCTTCGGTCGTGATTTCAACGAAGCGCTGGTTCACCAGGTTGTTGTTGCTTATGCAGCTGGTGCGCGTCAGGGTACTCGTGCTCAGAAGACTCGTGCTGAAGTAACTGGTTCAGGCAAAAAGCCATGGCGCCAGAAAGGTACCGGCCGTGCGCGTTCAGGTTCTATCAAGAGCCCGATCTGGCGTTCCGGTGGCGTAACCTTCGCTGCTCGTCCGCAGGACCACAGTCAAAAAGTTAACAAGAAGATGTACCGCGGCGCGCTGAAAAGCATTCTGTCCGAACTGGTACGTCAGGATCGTCTGATCGTTGTCGAGAAGTTCTCTGTAGAAGCGCCTAAAACTAAGCTGCTGGCTCAGAAACTGAAAGACATGGCTCTGGAAGATGTGCTGATCATCACCGGTGAGCTGGACGAGAACCTGTTCCTGGCCGCACGTAACCTGCACAAGGTTGACGTACGCGATGCGACTGGTATCGACCCGGTTAGCCTGATCGCCTTCGACAAAGTCGTAATGACTGCTGATGCTGTTAAGCAAGTTGAGGAGATGCTGGCATGATTCGTGAAGAACGTCTGCTGAAGGTGCTGCGCGCACCGCACGTTTCTGAAAAAGCGTCTACTGCGATGGAAAAAACCAACACCATCGTTCTCAAAGTTGCTAAAGACGCGACCAAAGCAGAAATCAAAGCTGCTGTGCAGAAACTGTTTGAAGTCGAAGTCGAAGTCGTTAACACCCTGGTAGTTAAAGGGAAAGTTAAACGTCACGGACAGCGTATCGGTCGTCGTAGCGACTGGAAAAAAGCTTACGTCACCCTGAAGGAAGGCCAGAATCTGGACTTCGTCGGCGGCGCTGAGTAAGTCGGAGGAGTAATACAATGGCAGTTGTTAAATGTAAACCGACATCTCCGGGTCGTCGCCACGTTGTTAAAGTGGTCAACCCAGAGCTGCACAAGGGCAAACCTTTTGCTCCGCTGGTTGAAAAAAACAGCAAATCCGGCGGTCGTAACAACAATGGCCGTATCACCACTCGTCATATCGGTGGTGGTCACAAGCAGGCTTACCGTATTGTTGACTTCAAACGCAACAAAGATGGTATCCCGGCAGTTGTTGAACGTCTTGAGTACGATCCGAACCGTTCCGCGAACATCGCGCTGGTTCTGTACAAAGACGGTGAGCGCCGTTACATTCTGGCCCCGAAAGGCCTGAAAGCTGGCGACCAGATTCAGTCTGGCGTTGATGCTGCAATCAAAGCAGGCAACACCCTGCCGATGCGCAATATCCCGGTTGGTTCTACCGTTCATAACGTAGAAATGAAACCAGGTAAAGGCGGTCAGCTGGCTCGTTCCGCTGGTACTTACGTTCAGATCGTTGCTCGTGACGGTGCTTATGTCACCCTGCGTCTGCGTTCTGGTGAAATGCGTAAAGTCGAAGCAGACTGCCGCGCTACTCTGGGCGAAGTTGGCAATGCTGAGCATATGCTGCGCGTTCTGGGTAAAGCAGGTGCTGCACGCTGGCGTGGTGTTCGTCCTACCGTTCGCGGTACTGCGATGAACCCAGTCGATCACCCACATGGTGGTGGTGAAGGTCGTAACTTTGGTAAGCACCCGGTATCCCCGTGGGGCCTGCAGACCAAAGGTAAGAAGACCCGCAGCAACAAGCGTACTGATAAATTCATCGTACGTCGCCGTAGCAAATAATTTTAGAGGATAAGCCATGCCACGTTCTCTCAAGAAAGGTCCTTTTATTGACCTGCACTTGCTGAAGAAGGTAGAGAAAGCGGTGGAAAGCGGAGACAAGAAGCCCCTGCGCACTTGGTCCCGTCGTTCAACGATCTTTCCTAACATGATCGGTTTGACCATCGCTGTCCATAATGGTCGTCAGCACGTTCCAGTCTTTGTTTCCGACGAAATGGTTGGTCACAAACTGGGTGAATTCGCACCGACTCGTACTTATCGCGGCCACGCTGCTGATAAAAAAGCGAAGAAGAAATAAGGTAGGAGGAAGAGATGGAAACTTTAGCTCAACATCGCCATGCTCGTTCTTCTGCTCAGAAGGTTCGCCTTGTAGCTGACCTGATTCGCGGTAAGAAAGTGTCGCAGGCCCTGGATATTCTGACCTACACCAACAAAAAAGCTGCTGTACTGGTCAAGAAGGTACTGGAATCTGCCATTGCTAACGCTGAACACAACGATGGCGCTGACATTGATGATCTGAAAGTTGCGAAAATTTTCGTAGACGAAGGCCCGAGCATGAAGCGCATTATGCCGCGTGCTAAAGGTCGTGCAGATCGCATCCTGAAGCGCACCAGCCACATCACTGTGGTTGTGTCCGATCGCTGAGACTCTGGAGACTAGCAATGGGTCAGAAAGTACATCCTAATGGTATTCGCCTGGGTATTGTCAAACCATGGAACTCTACCTGGTTCGCGAACACCAAAGAATTCGCTGACAACCTGGACAGCGATTTTAAAGTACGTCAGTTCTTAACTAAAGAGCTGGCTAAAGCGTCTGTATCTCGCATCGTTATCGAGCGTCCGGCTAAGAGCATTCGTGTGACCATTCACACTGCTCGCCCGGGTATCGTTATCGGTAAGAAAGGCGAAGACGTAGAAAAACTGCGCAAGGTCGTAGCGGATATCGCTGGCGTTCCTGCACAGATCAATATTGCCGAAGTTCGTAAGCCTGAACTGGACGCTAAATTGGTTGCTGACAGCATCACTTCTCAGCTGGAACGTCGCGTTATGTTCCGTCGTGCTATGAAGCGTGCTGTACAGAACGCAATGCGTCTGGGCGCTAAAGGTATCAAAGTTGAAGTTAGCGGCCGTCTGGGCGGCGCGGAAATCGCACGTACCGAATGGTACCGTGAAGGTCGCGTACCGCTGCACACTCTGCGTGCTGACATCGACTACAACACCTCTGAAGCGCACACCACTTACGGTGTAATCGGCGTTAAGGTATGGATCTTCAAAGGTGAGATCCTGGGTGGTATGGCTGCTGTTGAACAACCGGAACCGGCTGCTCAACCTAAAAAGCAGCAGCGTAAAGGCCGTAAATAAGGAGCGTCGCTGATGTTACAACCAAAGCGTACAAAATTCCGTAAAGTGCACAAAGGCCGCAACCGTGGTCTGGCGCAGGGTACGGATGTTAGCTTCGGCACTTTCGGTCTGAAAGCTGTTGGCCGTGGTCGTCTGACTGCACGTCAGATCGAAGCAGCACGTCGTGCTATGACCCGTGCAGTTAAGCGTCAAGGTAAGATCTGGATCCGTGTATTCCCGGACAAACCGATCACCGAGAAGCCGCTGGAAGTTCGTATGGGTAAAGGTAAAGGTAACGTGGAGTACTGGGTTGCCTTGATTCAGCCGGGTAAAGTCCTTTATGAAATGGACGGCGTACCGGAAGAGCTGGCCCGTGAAGCATTCGGCCTGGCAGCAGCGAAACTGCCGATCAAAACCACCTTTGTAACTAAGACGGTGATGTAATGAAAGCAAAAGAGCTGCGTGAAAAAAGCGTTGAAGAGCTGAACGCTGAGCTGCTGAACCTGCTGCGTGAGCAGTTCAACCTGCGTATGCAGGCTGCAAGTGGCCAGCTGCAACAGACTCATCTGCTGAAGCAAGTGCGTCGTGATGTTGCACGCGTTAAGACTTTACTGACTCAGAAGGCGGGTGCGTAATGACCGATAAAATCCGTACTCTGCAAGGTCGCGTAGTTAGCGACAAAATGGAGAAATCCATTGTTGTTGCTATCGAACGTTTTGTGAAACACCCGATCTACGGTAAATTCATCAAACGTACGACCAAACTGCACGTACATGACGAGAACAACGAATGTGGTATCGGCGACAAGGTTGAAATCCGTGAATGCCGTCCACTGTCCAAGACTAAGTCCTGGACGCTGGTTCGCGTTGTAGAGAAAGCGGTTCTGTAATAGAGTACGCATTCTCAATACGAATAAACGGCTCAGCGATGGGCCGTTTATTTTTTCTACCCATATTGCAGAAGCGGTGTTATAATGCCGCGCCCTCGATATGGGGCTTTTTAACGACCCAGCTTTTGGGTCCCAGTAGTAGTTGACATTAGCGGAGCACTAAAATGATCCAAGAACAGACTATGCTGAACGTCGCCGACAACTCCGGTGCACGTCGCGTAATGTGTATCAAGGTTCTGGGTGGCTCGCACCGTCGCTACGCAGGCGTAGGCGACATCATCAAGATCACCATCAAAGAAGCAATTCCGCGTGGTAAGGTCAAGAAAGGTGATGTGCTGAAGGCGGTAGTGGTGCGCACCAAGAAGGGTGTTCGTCGCCCGGACGGTTCTGTCATTCGCTTCGATGGTAATGCATGCGTTATTTTAAACAATAACAGCGAGCAACCTATCGGTACGCGTATTTTTGGGCCGGTAACTCGTGAACTTCGTAACGAGAAGTTCATGAAAATTATCTCTCTGGCACCAGAAGTACTCTAAGGAGCGAATCATGGCAGCGAAAATCCGTCGTGATGACGAAGTTATCGTGTTAACCGGTAAAGATAAAGGTAAACGCGGTAAAGTTAAAAATGTCCTGTCTTCCGGCAAGGTCATTGTTGAAGGTATCAACCTGGTTAAGAAACATCAGAAGCCGGTTCCGGCCCTGAACCAACCAGGCGGCATCGTAGAGAAAGAAGCAGCTATTCAAGTCTCTAACCTTGCTATCTTCAACGCGGCAACCGGCAAGGCTGACCGTGTAGGCTTTAGATTCGAAGACGGCAAAAAAGTCCGTTTCTTCAAATCTAATAGCGAAACTATCAAGTAATTTGGAGTAGTACGATGGCGAAACTGCATGATTACTACAAAGACGAAGTAGTCGCTAAACTCATGACTGAGTTTAACTACAATTCTGTCATGCAAGTCCCTCGGGTCGAGAAGATCACCCTGAACATGGGTGTTGGTGAAGCGATCGCTGACAAGAAACTGCTGGATAACGCAGCAGCTGACCTGACAGCAATCTCCGGTCAAAAACCGCTGATCACCAAAGCACGCAAATCAGTTGCAGGCTTCAAAATCCGTCAGGGCTATCCGATCGGCTGTAAAGTAACTCTGCGCGGCGAGCGCATGTGGGAGTTCTTTGAGCGCCTGATCACTATTGCTGTACCGCGTATCCGTGACTTCCGTGGCTTGTCCGCTAAGTCTTTCGACGGTCGTGGTAACTACAGCATGGGTGTCCGTGAGCAGATCATCTTCCCAGAAATCGACTACGATAAAGTCGACCGCGTTCGTGGTTTGGATATTACCATTACCACTACTGCGAAATCTGATGAAGAAGGCCGCGCTCTGCTGGCTGCCTTTGACTTCCCGTTCCGCAAGTAAGGTAGGGTTACTTAATGGCTAAGCAATCAATGAAAGCACGCGAAGTAAAGCGCGTGGCTTTAGCTGATAAATTCTTCGCTAAACGCGCTGAACTGAAAGCTATCATCTCTGATGTGAACGCAACCGACGAAGATCGTTGGAACGCTGTTCTCAAGCTGCAGACTCTGCCGCGTGATTCCAGCCCGTCTCGTCAGCGTAATCGCTGCCGTCAAACAGGTCGTCCGCATGGTTTCCTGCGGAAGTTCGGGTTGAGCCGTATTAAGGTCCGTGAAGCCGCTATGCGCGGTGAAATCCCGGGTCTGAAAAAGGCTAGCTGGTAATTGTCACCAATTGAATCACGGGAGTAAAGACAGATGAGCATGCAAGATCCGATCGCGGATATGCTGACCCGTATCCGTAACGGTCAGGCCGCGAATAAAGCTGCGGTCACCATGCCTTCCTCCAAGCTGAAAGTGGCAATTGCCAACGTGCTGAAGGAAGAAGGCTTTATTGAAGATTTTAAAGTTGAAGGCGACATCAAGCCGGAACTGGAACTGACTCTTAAGTATTTCCAGGGTAAAGCTGTTGTAGAAAGCATTCAGCGTGTCAGCCGCCCAGGTCTGCGCATCTACAAACGTAAAGATGAGCTGCCGAAAGTTATGGCGGGTCTGGGTATCGCAGTTGTTTCTACCTCTAAAGGTGTTATGACTGATCGTGCAGCGCGCCAAGCTGGTCTTGGTGGCGAAATTATCTGCTACGTAGCCTAATCGGAGGAAAAAATGTCTCGTGTTGCTAAAGCACCGGTCGTTGTTCCTGCCGGCGTTGACGTTAAAGTCAACGGTCAGGTTATTACGATCAAAGGTAAGAATGGCGAGCTGACTCGTACTCTCAACGATGCTGTTGAAGTTAAACATGCAGATAATGCTCTGACCTTCGGTCCGCGTGATGGTTACGTAGACGGATGGGCTCAGGCTGGTACCGCGCGTGCCCTGCTGAACTCAATGGTTATCGGTGTTACCGAAGGCTTCACTAAAAAGCTTCAGCTGGTTGGTGTAGGCTATCGTGCAGCGGTCAAAGGGGATGTAGTAAACCTGGCTTTAGGTTTCTCTCATCCTGTTGAACATAAGCTGCCGGCCGGTATCACTGCAGAATGTCCGACTCAAACTGAAATCGTGCTGAAAGGCGCTGATAAGCAGGTGATCGGCCAGGTTGCAGCAGATCTGCGCGCCTACCGTCGTCCTGAGCCTTACAAAGGCAAGGGTGTTCGTTACGCCGACGAAGTCGTGCGTACCAAAGAGGCTAAGAAGAAGTAAGGTAACACTATGGATAAGAAATCTGCTCGTATCCGTCGTGCGACCCGCGCACGCCGCAAGCTCCAGGAGCTGGGTGCAACTCGCCTGGTGGTACATCGTACCCCGCGTCATATTTACGCACAGGTAATTGCTCCGAATGGTTCTGAAGTTCTGGTAGCTGCTTCTACTGTAGAAAAAGCTATCTCTGAACAACTGAAGTACACCGGTAACAAAGACGCGGCCGCAGCTGTGGGTAAAGCTGTTGCTGAACGCGCTCTGGAAAAAGGCATCAAAGATGTTTCCTTTGACCGTTCCGGGTTCCAATATCATGGTCGTGTCCAGGCACTGGCAGATGCTGCCCGTGAAGCTGGCCTTCAGTTCTAAGGTAGAGGTGTAAGATGGCTCACATCGAAAAACAAGCTGGCGAACTGCAGGAAAAGCTGATCGCGGTAAACCGCGTATCTAAAACCGTTAAAGGTGGTCGTATTTTCTCCTTCACAGCTCTGACTGTAGTTGGTGACGGTAACGGTCGCGTAGGTTTTGGTTACGGTAAAGCGCGTGAAGTTCCAGCAGCGATCCAGAAAGCGATGGAAAAAGCCCGTCGCAATATGATTAACGTCGCGCTGAATACTGGCACCCTGCAGCACCCGGTTAAGGGTACTCACACGGGTTCTCGTGTATTCATGCAGCCGGCTTCCGAAGGTACCGGTATCATCGCCGGTGGTGCAATGCGCGCCGTTCTGGAAGTCGCTGGGGTTCGTAACGTTCTGGCTAAAGCATATGGTTCCACCAACCCGATCAACGTGGTTCGTGCAACTATTGATGGCCTGGAAAATATGAAGTCTCCAGATATGGTCGCTGCCAAGCGTGGTAAATCCGTTGAAGAAATTCTGGGGAAATAAACCATGGCAAAGACTATTAAAATTACTCAAACCCGCAGTGCAATCGGTCGTTTGCCGAAACACAAGGCAACGCTGCTTGGCCTGGGTCTGCGTCGTATTGGTCACACCGTAGAGCGCGAGGATACTCCTGCTGTTCGTGGTATGGTCAACGCGGTTTCCTTCATGGTTAAAGTTGAGGAGTAAGAGATGCGTTTAAATACTCTGTCTCCGGCCGAAGGCTCCAAAAAGGCGGGTAAACGCCTGGGTCGTGGTATCGGTTCTGGCCTCGGTAAAACCGGTGGTCGTGGTCACAAAGGTCAGAACTCTCGTTCTGGCGGTGGCGTACGTCGCGGTTTCGAGGGTGGTCAGATGCCACTGTACCGTCGTCTGCCGAAATTCGGCTTCACTTCTCGTAAAGCAATGATCACCGCAGAAGTTCGTCTGTCTGATCTGGCTCACGTAGAAGGCGATGTGGTAGACCTGAACACGCTGAAAGCGGCTAACATTATCGGTATCCAGATCGAGTTCGCGAAAGTGATCCTGTCTGGTGAGGTAACTCGTCCGGTAACTGTTCGTGGCCTGCGCGTGACTAAAGGCGCTCGTGCTGCTATCGAAGCTGCTGGCGGTAAAATTGAGGAATAAGTAGCAGATGGCTAAACAACCGGGATTAGATTTTCAAAGTGCCAAAGGTGGAATTGGCGAACTGAAACGCAGACTTCTGTTTGTTATCGGTGCGCTGATTGTGTTCCGTATTGGCTCTTTTATTCCGATCCCTGGTATTGATGCCACTGTACTTGCCAAATTGCTTGAGCAACAGCGAGGCACCATCATTGAAATGTTTAACATGTTCTCTGGTGGTGCTCTCAGCCGTGCTTCTATCTTTGCTCTGGGGATCATGCCGTATATTTCGGCGTCGATCATTGTCCAGCTGCTGACCGTTGTTTATCAACCGCTGGCAGAACTGAAGAAAGAAGGGGAGTCTGGTCGTCGTAAGATCAGCCAGTACACCCGCTACGGTACTCTGGTGCTGGCTATATTCCAGTCGATCGGTATTGCTACCGGTCTGCCGAATATGCCTGGTATGCAGGGCCTGGTGATTAATCCGGGCTTTGCATTCTATTTCACCGCTGTTGTTAGTCTGGTCACAGGGACTATGTTCCTGATGTGGCTCGGCGAACAGATCACCGAACGCGGTATCGGAAACGGTATCTCGATCCTGATCTTCGCCGGGATCGTTGCGGGACTCCCGCCGGCCATCGCCCATACTATCGAGCAAGCGCGTCAAGGCGACCTGCACTTCCTCCTGTTGCTGTTGGTTGCAGTATTAGTATTTGCAGTGACCTTCTTCGTTGTATTCGTTGAACGTGGTCAACGCCGCATTGTGGTAAACTACGCTAAGCGTCAACAGGGTCGTCGTGTCTATGCTGCACAGAGCACACATTTACCGCTGAAAGTGAATATGGCGGGGGTAATCCCGGCAATCTTCGCTTCCAGTATTATTCTGTTCCCGGCGACCATCACGTCATGGTTCGGGGGCGGTACTGGTTGGAACTGGCTGACAACAATTTCGCTGTATTTGCAGCCTGGGCAACCGCTTTATGTGTTACTCTATGCGTCTGCAATCATCTTCTTCTGTTTCTTCTACACGGCGTTGGTTTTCAACCCGCGTGAAACAGCAGATAACCTGAAGAAGTCCGGTGCATTTGTACCAGGAATTCGTCCGGGAGAACAAACGGCGAAGTATATCGATAAAGTAATGACCCGCCTGACTCTGGTCGGTGCGTTGTATATCACTTTTATCTGCCTGATCCCGGAGTTCATGCGTGATGCAATGAAAGTGCCGTTCTACTTCGGTGGAACCTCGCTGCTTATTGTTGTCGTCGTGATTATGGACTTTATGGCTCAAGTGCAAACTCTGATGATGTCTAGTCAGTATGAGTCTGCATTGAAGAAGGCGAACCTGAAAGGCTACGGCCGCTAACTGGTCGCCCGAGAAGTTACGGAGAGTAAAAATGAAAGTTCGTGCTTCCGTCAAGAAATTATGCCGTAACTGCAAAATCGTTAAGCGTGATGGTGTCATCCGTGTGATTTGCAGTGCCGAGCCAAAGCATAAACAGCGCCAAGGCTGATTTATTCGCATATTTTTCTTGCAAAGTTGGGTTGAGCTGGCTAGATTAGCCAGCCAATCTTTTGTATGTCTGTACGTTTCCATTTGAGTATCCTGAAAACGGGCTTTTCAGCATGGTACGTACATATTAAATAGTAGGAGTGCATAGTGGCCCGTATAGCAGGCATTAACATTCCTGATCAGAAACATACCGTAATTGCTTTAACCGCAATTTTTGGTATCGGCAAGACCCGCTCTAAAGCCATCTGCGCTGAAACGGGTATCGCTGAAAATGTTAAGATCAGTGAGCTGTCTGAAGAACAGATTGATTCTCTGCGTGAAGCAGTAGGTAAATTTGTCGTTGAAGGTGATCTGCGCCGTGAAATCACCCTTAGCATCAAGCGTCTGATGGACCTTGGTTGCTACCGTGGTTTACGCCATCGTCGTGGTCTTCCGGTTCGCGGTCAGCGTACTAAGACCAACGCACGTACCCGTAAGGGTCCGCGTAAACCGATCAAGAAATAATCGGGGTGATTGAATAATGGCAAAGGCACCAGTTCGTGCACGTAAGCGTGTAAGAAAACAAGTCTCTGATGGCGTGGCTCATATCCATGCTTCTTTTAACAACACCATCGTTACCATCACTGATCGTCAGGGTAACGCGCTGGGTTGGGCAACAGCCGGTGGTTCCGGTTTCCGTGGTTCTCGCAAATCCACTCCGTTTGCAGCTCAGGTTGCAGCAGAGCGTTGCGCAGAAGCCGTAAAAGAATACGGCATCAAGAATCTGGAAGTTATGGTTAAAGGTCCGGGTCCAGGTCGCGAATCTACTATTCGTGCACTGAACGCCGCTGGTTTCCGCATCACTAATATTACTGATGTGACTCCGATCCCTCATAACGGTTGTCGTCCGCCGAAAAAACGTCGCGTATAACGCCTCGTTTCTAGGATTGTTGGAGAAAGAAAATGGCAAGATATTTGGGTCCTAAGCTCAAGCTGAGCCGTCGTGAGGGCACTGACTTATTCCTTAAGTCTGGCGTTCGCGCGATCGATACCAAGTGTAAAATTGAACAAGCTCCTGGCCAGCACGGTGCGCGTAAGCCGCGTCTGTCTGACTATGGTGTGCAGTTGCGTGAAAAGCAAAAAGTTCGCCGTATGTACGGTGTGCTGGAGCGTCAGTTCCGTAACTACTATAAAGAAGCAGCACGTCTGAAAGGCAACACCGGTGAAAACCTGTTGGCTCTGCTGGAAGGTCGTCTGGACAACGTTGTATACCGTATGGGCTTCGGCGCCACTCGTGCTGAAGCACGCCAGCTGGTTAGCCACAAGGCTATCATGGTAAACGGTCGTGTTGTTAACATCGCTTCTTATCAGGTAAAAGCGAATGACGTTGTTAGCATCCGTGAGAAAGCGAAAAAGCAATCTCGCGTGAAAGCCGCTCTGGAGCTGGCTGAGCAGCGTGAAAAGCCAACCTGGCTGGAAGTTGATGCTGGCAAGATGGAAGGTACGTTCAAGCGTCAGCCGGAGCGTTCTGATCTGTCTGCGGACATTAACGAACACCTGATCGTCGAGCTTTACTCCAAGTAAAGCTTAGTACCAAAGAGAGGACACAATGCAGGGTTCTGTGACAGAGTTTCTAAAACCGCGCCTGGTCGATATCGAGCAAGTGAGTTCGACGCACGCCAAGGTGACCCTTGAGCCTTTAGAGCGTGGCTTCGGCCATACTCTGGGTAACGCACTGCGCCGTATTCTGCTCTCATCGATGCCGGGTTGCGCGGTGACCGAGGTTGAGATTGATGGTGTACTGCACGAGTACAGCACCAAAGAAGGCGTTCAGGAAGACATCCTTGAAATCCTGCTCAACCTGAAAGGGCTGGCGGTGAGAGTTCAGGGTAAAGATGAAGTCATCCTTACTTTGAATAAATCTGGCATTGGCCCTGTGACTGCAGCCGACATTACCCACGACGGTGATGTCGAAATCGTCAAGCCGCAGCACGTGATCTGCCACCTGACCGATGAGAACGCATCTATTAGCATGCGCATCAAAGTTCAGCGCGGTCGCGGTTATGTGCCGGCTTCTGCCCGAATTCATTCGGAAGAAGATGAGCGCCCAATCGGCCGTCTGCTGGTCGACGCCTGCTACAGCCCTGTAGAGCGTATTGCCTACAATGTTGAAGCCGCGCGTGTTGAGCAGCGTACCGACCTGGACAAGCTGGTCATCGAGATGGAAACCAACGGCACAATCGATCCTGAAGAGGCGATTCGTCGTGCGGCAACCATTCTGGCTGAACAACTGGAAGCTTTCGTTGACTTACGTGATGTACGTCAGCCGGAAGTGAAAGAAGAGAAACCAGAGTTCGATCCGATCCTGCTGCGCCCTGTTGACGATCTGGAATTGACTGTCCGCTCTGCTAACTGCCTCAAGGCAGAAGCTATCCACTATATCGGTGATCTGGTACAGCGTACCGAGGTTGAGTTGCTGAAAACGCCGAACCTGGGTAAAAAATCTCTTACCGAGATTAAAGACGTGCTGGCTTCACGTGGTCTGTCTCTGGGCATGCGCCTGGAAAACTGGCCGCCGGCAAGCATTGCTGACGAGTAACCGGATCACAGGTTAAGGTTTTACTGAGAAGGATAAGGTCATGCGCCATCGTAAGAGTGGTCGTCAACTGAACCGCAACAGCAGCCATCGCCAGGCTATGTTCCGTAACATGGCAGGTTCGCTGGTTCGTCATGAGATCATCAAGACGACCCTGCCGAAAGCGAAAGAACTGCGTCGCGTAGTTGAGCCGCTGATTACTCTTGCCAAGACTGATAGCGTTGCTAATCGTCGTCTGGCATTCGCCCGCACTCGTGATAACGAGATCGTGGCAAAACTGTTTAACGAGCTGGGCCCGCGTTTCGCGAGCCGCGCCGGTGGTTACACTCGCATTCTGAAGTGTGGCTTCCGTGCAGGCGACAACGCGCCGATGGCATACATCGAGCTGGTTGATCGTGCTGAGCTGAAAGCAGAAGCTGCTGCAGAGTAATCTGTAGTAACGTAAAAAAACCCGCCCCGGCGGGTTTTTTTATATCTACCGCCACCCCACTTCATTACACTATCTGTACTCTTTTTGTTCATCCCTGGGAGCCGTATAATGTGGTTACTGGACCAGTGGGCAGAACGCCACATCCTCGACGCACAATCTAAAGGCGAGTTTGATAATCTGACGGGCAGCGGCGAACCGCTGGCGCTGGATGATGATTCACATGTGCCGCCGGAACTACGCGCCGGTTACCGCTTATTAAAAAATGCCGGCTGTTTACCACCTGAACTCGAGTTACGTAGAGATGCCATGGCGTTGAGCGACCTACTCAAGACCGTTGAGTATGACGACCCGCGGTATGCCGAGTTAAACCGTCGCTTGACTCTGTTTGAGCTGAAATTACGTCAGGCAGGGATGAATACCGATTTTCTACGCGGTGATTATGCCGATAGACTGTGGCACAAAATGAACGAGGAGTAGCTATGTATCGTATTGGCGAGCTGGCCAAACTGGCTGATGTCACCCCGGATACCATCCGCTATTATGAAAAGCAGCAAATGATGGATCACGACATCCGCACTGAAGGCGGTTTTCGCCTCTATTCGGATAACGATCTGCAGCGACTGCGTTTTATCCGTTATGCCCGGCAATTAGGCTTCACACTAGAGTCGATCCGCGAACTGTTATCGATCCGTATCGATCCCGAACATCATACTTGCCAGGAGTCTAAAGGGATCGTCCAGGCCAGGCTAAGTGAAGTCGAAGCGCGTATTAAAGAACTGGAAACGATGCGGCGTTCTTTACAGCGGCTGAATGATGCCTGCTGCGGCACGGCGCACAGTAGCGTTTACTGCTCAATTCTCGAAGCTTTAGAGCAAGGCGCCAGCGGTAGCCATGCCGGGCGTTGATTTTTTCCGCGCGCGGATCTACACTCGCGCCGAATTCATACATTCACTGGAGTTACTATGAGTCGCTATCAGCATACCAAAGGGCAAATTAAAGATAATGCGATTGAGGCATTACTGCATGACCCATTATTCAGACAGCGCGTTGAGAAAAATAAGAAAGGGAAAGGAAGCTATCAACGTAAAGAAAAACATGCAGGACGTAATGACCGGGAGGCCAGTGGCAAGCAAGCGAATCGCTTTTTTACCACTGGCCTTCTGCTTTCTGTGTGCTGATTAAGAACGGTTATTTTGTTCTTTTAACAGATCGCGGATTTCACTCAGAAGTACTTCTTCTTTGCTCGGCGCCGGAGCGGCAGGCGCTTCTTCTTTCTTACGGTTCAGTTTATTCATCAGTTTGATCGCCATGAAAATCGCGAAGGCGACGATGATGAAATCGAAGACGTTCTGAATAAACACGCCATAATGCATGACAACGGCCGGGACATCTCCCTGCGCATCGCGTAGCGTAACGGCGAACTGTTTAAAGTCGATCCCGCCAATGAGCAAACCCAGCGGAGGCATAATAATATCGGCCACTAAAGACGATACAATTTTACCGAATGCTGCACCAATGATGACACCCACTGCCAAATCGACAACATTCCCGCGCATTGCGAATTCGCGGAATTCTTTTAACATACCCATTTTACTCTCCTTGAGCCAGCTGACATTGATAAGTTTATCAAATGTATTTCCATTTTCCATTGCTGTTGAATAATTGCCGGAAAATATTATCCATTGATAAATAAGGGATAATAAAAAGGCGTCTGAGCGACGCCCATTGTAATTACAGGAAGAACGGGCTCGGCTGGAATAGTCTCTCAACGTCGGAGATAAATTTCTTGTCGGTCAGGAACATAATTACGTGGTCGCCTTGCTCAATACGTAAATTATTATTGGCGATCATTACGTCATTACCGCGCACTACCGCGCCAATAATCGTTCCCGGCGGCAGTTTAATTTCATCAATTGAACGGCCAACTACCCGAGAGGTGCTTTCATCGCCATGCGCGACGGCCTCAATCGCTTCGGCAACGCCGCGGCGTAGCGACGAAACACCGACAATATCAGCTTTACGTACGTGGCTCAGCAGTGCAGAAATAGTGGCTTGCTGCGGCGATATAGCAATATCAATCACGCTTCCCTGAACCAGATCGACATAAGCGCGACGCTGGATCAGCACCATGACCTTCTTCGCGCCCATCCGCTTGGCCAGCATTGCCGACATGATATTGGCTTCGTCATCATTGGTGACGGCAATAAAGAGATCGACTTGATCGATATGCTCTTCCGCCAGTAACTCTTGATCCGACGCATCGCCATAAAAGACGATCGTATTCTGCAGCTTTTCGGCAAGCTCAGCGGCACGCTGTTGATCGCGCTCGATCAACTTCACGCTGTAGTCTTTCTCCAGGCGGTGCGCGAGACCCGCGCCGATGTTGCCGCCGCCGACCAGCATAATGCGCTTGTAGGGTTTCTCCAGACGTTGGAGTTCGCTCATTACCGCGCGAATATGTTGCGATGCGGCGATAAAGAAAACTTCGTCGCCAGCTTCAACGATGGTTGATCCCTGTGGGCGAATTGGTCGGTCGTGGCGGAAAATTGCCGCAACGCGCGTGTCGATGTGCGGCATATGTTCACGCATCGTTGATAGTGCATTACCGACCAGTGGTCCACCGTAATAAGCCTTCACAACGGCCAGGCTCACTTTCCCTTCAGCGAAGTTCACTACCTGAAGCGCGCCCGGATATTCAATCAGACGGTAGATGTTATCGATGACTAATTGCTCCGGAGCAATCAGATGGTCAATTGGTACCGCTTCTGAATGAAAAAGTTTATCGGCATCGCGAACGTAATCCGGTGAACGAATTCGGGCGATACGATTCGGCGTATTAAACAGCGAATAGGCGACCTGACAGGCTACCATGTTGGTCTCATCTGAGCTGGTCACGGCGACCAGCATATCGGCATCATCGGCGCCAGCTTCACGCAGCACGCGCGGATGAGAACCGTGGCCCTGAACGACGCGGAGATCGAACTTATCCTGCAGACCGCGCAAACGGTCGCCATTGGTATCGACCAGGGTAATATCGTTGTTTTCGCCGACGAGATTTTCCGCCAGCGTGCCGCCTACCTGTCCGGCGCCAAGAATAATAATCTTCATCAGCAGTGACCCATTAATTCCGCTTTTTGATTAGCTTAGCGTAAAAGAAGCCATCGCCTTCTTCCGCCCCTGGCAGATTTTGCTGACCCGGGTTTTCCGGCGTCCCTGTCTCATGGAGTTCGGCATCTCTGGTACGGGCCAGGAAGGCGGCGATCTGTTGGCTATTCTCTTCCGGCAAAATAGAGCATGTCGCATAGACCAGCGTACCGCCCGGTTTCAGATGAGCCCAGGTGGCATCGAGAATTTCTGCCTGTAATTGCGCCAGCTCGGCGATATCGCGATCCCGGCGCAGCCATTTAATATCCGGATGGCGACGGATAACGCCGGTGGCCGAACATGGCGCATCAAGCAAAATACGGTCGAACTGCTCATCGCCGCACCACTGTTCAGGATAGCGGCCATCGCCCTGTTTCACTTCCGCTTTCATACCCAGACGTTTCAGGTTGTCATAGACACGAGACAGACGCTGCTGGTCGATGTCGACCGCCATTAGATTTGCCTGCGGCGCGACTTCCAGAATATGCGTCGTCTTGCCGCCCGGCGCCGCACAGAGATCGAGAATGCGCTCGCCGTTTTCCGGTTGCAAGTAGCGCATGCAGCCCTGAGCTGAGGCGTCCTGAACGGTGACCCAGCCTTCTTCAAATCCCGGTAACGCATGGACCGGGGCCGGGGAGGCAAGACGGACGGCATCCGGATAGTCCGGATGAGCGAAACCCTGTAAACCCGCGTCTTCCAGCAGAGAGAGCCATTCATCTCGCGAATGATGACTGCGATTCACACGCAGCCACATTGGCGGGCGTAAATTATTAGCTGACACAATATCCTGCCATTGTTCCGGCCAGGCCTGCTGCAGACGTTTAAGCAGCCATTTAGGATGGAGATAACGGTTCTCATGCTGGGCGAATTCGGCCAGCAGCTCTTCCTGTTGGCGCTGAAACTGGCGTAATACGCCATTGATAAGCCCTTTAAGCTGCGGACGCTTAATTGCCACCGCGCCTTCCACCGTTTCCGCCAGCGCGGCGTGCGGGGGAATTCGCGTATAAAGTAGCTGATACAGGCCGACCATGATCAGGAAATGTACGGTACGCTGTTTGCCGGTCATCGGACGCGCCATTAGTTTACCAATCAGCCACTCGAGTTGGCTTAAGGTACGCAAGACGCCGAAGCACAGCTCCTGCAGCAGCGCTTTGTCTTTTTCGCTCACTTTTTGCTGAAGCGGCGGCAGAACATTGCTTAAAGACTGGCCTTTCTCTACGACCTGCTCAATAGCCTGGGCTGCCAGGCTGCGTAAATTACTATTCTTTTTCATAAGCGCAAAAATAAAAATGCCCGGCGAACCCGGGCTTTAGAAGAGAAGTGCGTCAGGCAAGGCGGTTTCCGGGGATAAACCATTCCCGGCGAGAGTTCAGTAAATCCTGGGCACTCATCGCTTTTTTCCCTGCCGGCTGCAGTGATTCCAGATTCAGAATACCGTTGCCGGTGGCAACCTGGATCCCTTGCTTGGTTGCTGCAACGATAGTGCCTGGCTCTGCGTTGGCGGATTCTGCAATAACGGATGCATGCCACACCTTCACCGGTTGCTCATCGATTTCCAGCCAGCTCATTGGCCAGGGATTAAATGCGCGGATACAGCGTTCGAGCTGTTCTGCGGAAAGCGACCAATCAATACGGGCCTCTTCCTTACTCAGCTTCTCGGCGTAACTGACTAGCGATTCGTCCTGAACTTCAGGCTCTGCGCTACCATCGGCCAGCTGCGCTAAGGTCGCCAGTAGACCCTCTGGGCCAAGGTCGGCCAGCTTATCGTACAGGCTACCGCTGGTATCTTCCGCGGTAATCGGGCAGGAGAGCTTATACAGCATGTCGCCGGTATCAAGACCGACGTCCATCTGCATGATGGTGACACCGGTTTCGGCATCGCCAGCCCATAGCGAACGCTGAATCGGCGCTGCGCCGCGCCAGCGAGGAAGCAGGGAGCCGTGAACGTTAATGCAGCCCAAACGCGGCATTTCAAGAACCGCTTTCGGCAGGATCAGTCCATAAGCCACGACGACCATAACATCGGCGTTAAGATCGGCAATCAGTTGCTGATTTTCCTGCGGACGTAGGGAGGATGGCTGGAAGACCGGTAGATTGTTGGCTTCAGCCAGCACTTTTACCGGGCTCGGCATCAATTTTTTGCCGCGACCAGCAGGGCGGTCGGGCTGAGTAAATACGCCAACCACCTGATGTTCAGACGACAACAGCGCGTCAAGGTGACGCGCTGCAAAGTCGGGGGTTCCGGCGAAAATGATACGTAGTGTTTGTGACACGTTAATCCTTGTTATCAGGCACGGGCGCGTAAACGATCCAGTTTCTCAACTTTCTGGCGAATGCGCTGCTGTTTGAGCGGCGACAGATAGTCAATGAACAGCTTACCGACCAGGTGATCCATTTCATGCTGGATACAGATAGCCAACAAGCCATCAGCTTCCAGCTCGAAAGCGTTGCCTTCACGGTCCAACGCGCGGATTTTTACGGTTTCGGCACGTGGAACCAGCGCACGTTGTTCCGGAATCGACAGGCAACCTTCTTCAATGCCGGTTTCGCCGTCCTTTTCGAGTAGCTCTGGGTTGATGAGCACCAGGCGCTCTTCACGGTTTTCCGAGACATCAATAACGATAATACGCTGATGGATATCCACCTGCGTGGCGGCCAGACCAATACCTTCTTCAGCGTACATCGTGTCGAACATATCATCGACGATACGCTGAATTTCTGCATTCACTTCTTTGACCGGCTCGGCGACTTTGCGAAGGCGCTCGTCCGGAATATGTAACACTTGCAAAACTGCCATAAAGATCCAGAGTCGTATTCAGTAGTTGATAAGATTATTACCTCTATTCTAGACAAAACCCCCTCTAATTGACAGTCTCGCTAACCAATCACAAGGATTGGCTGAGCCGCTAATGGCAGGGGGAACGGATGACGCCCACGGAGATTTGGTTGCGTCTGATGCGGGTGAATAACCTGTACGGAGATAAAATGGTATTAGTTGCGCGACGGCTGGCTGGCGCAGGTCATGCGGATAATGAAACGTTGCATGAGGCCGGTTTAACTAAAGCGCAGGCAATACAGTTTCTTGCCTTTAAGCAACAGGAGATTGACGCCTCACTGCAATGGTTAGAGCAACCAGAACATCATTTGCTTTCAGCGGATCATACACGTTACCCGCCGCAGCTACGCGCTATCGACGATTATCCCGGCGCGCTGCTGGTGAGCGGTAATGTTGATCTCTTGTGTAGCCGACAGTTGGCGATCATTGGGAGCCGCGCGCACTCGTGGTACGGCGCGCGGTGGGGAAAGGCATTCAGTGAAGCGCTAGCGCGGTATGGCTTGACCATTACTAGCGGTCTGGCGTTGGGGATTGACGGTATTGCCCATCGCGGGGCGTTGGCGGTAAAGGGAAAAACCATCGCCGTATTAGGCAATGGTTTATCTGATATCTATCCGCACCGGCATCGGGCTTTAGCAAAGCAGATCGAGGAAAGCGGCGGCGCGCTACTTTCCGAATTTCCTCTCTCTGCGCGACCGTTACCGGGGAATTTCCCACGCCGCAACCGGATTATCAGCGGGTTAAGCGCTGGGGTTTTGGTGATAGAGGCCGCCTTGAAAAGCGGTTCCCTGGTAACTGTCCGCTGCGCGCTGGAACAGGGTAGAGATGTATTTGCCCTGCCTGGGCCAATTGGCAATCCTGGCTCTGAAGGGCCGCACTGGCTAATAAAGCAGGGAGCGGTTCCCGTTACCGCGCCGGAAGAGATCCTTGAGTATTGGCAATATGAGCTGTCAGTGCGGGAAGAGACCGCTGATTTGCTAAATAATTACGCAGATCAGCCTCCTGTAGCATTGCCATTTCCAGAGCTCCTGGCTAACGTAGGAGATGAGGTAACACCTGTTGACGTTGTCGCTGAACGTGCCGGCCAATCTGTGCCAGTAACCGTAGCCCAGCTACTTGAACTGGAGTTAGCAGGCTGGATCGCAGCTGTACCCGGCGGCTATGTCCGATTAAGGAGGGCAAGCCATGTTCGACGTACTCATGTATTTGTTTGAGACTTATATCCATAACGAAGCAGAAATGCGCGTGGATCAGGACAAACTGACGCGGGATCTGACCGATGCGGGTTTTGAGCGGGAAGACATCTATAACGCGTTAATGTGGCTCGAGAAACTGGCTGATTATCAGGAAGGTCTCGTTGAACCCATGCAGCTCGCCTCCGACCCGCTCTCTCTTCGGGTATATACCGATGAAGAGTGCCAGCGTCTGGATGCCAGCTGTCGAGGATTTTTACTCTTCCTCGAGCAGATCCAGGTGTTGAACCTCGAAACGCGAGAAATGGTGATAGAGCGCGTACTGGCGCTGGATACGGCAGAGTTTGAACTGGAAGACCTGAAATGGGTGATCCTGATGGTTCTGTTTAATATTCCGGGCTGTGAAAACGCCTATCAGCAAATGGAAGAATTACTCTTCGAAGTAAATGAAGGTATGCTGCATTAATCTTATTGCAGCAACATCGAGTTGTTATGACCAAATCAGCACTGTTTTCGGTGCGTAAAAACGAGCCCTGCCCGCAGTGCGGGGCCGAACTGGTGATTCGTTCCGGGAAACATGGCCCGTTTCTCGGCTGTTCTCACTATCCGGACTGTGACTATGTCCGTCCCCTGAAAAGTCAGGCGGATGGACATATCGTCAAGGTACTGGAGGGGCAAGAGTGCCCATCTTGCGGCGCTGTTATGGTGTTACGCCAGGGGCGCTTTGGTATGTTCATCGGCTGCAGTCGTTATCCCGAATGCGAACATACCGAGCTGATTGATAAACCTGATGAGACCGCTATCGCGTGTCCGCAATGCGGACAGGGTCATCTGGTGCAGCGTCGCTCCCGTTTCGGTAAAACCTTTCACTCCTGCGATCGCTACCCTGATTGCCAGTTCGTTATTAATTTTAAACCGGTGGCGGGCGAATGCCCTGAATGCCATTACCCGCTATTAATAGAAAAGAAAACGGCGCAGGGCGTTAAACGCTTTTGCGCCAGTAAACAATGTGGAAAGCCGATCCCGGCGGAACAAATAAGTGAATAAAAACCTGCCCTCAGAAACCGTCGCACAGGCTGTGGCGGTACTGAATAATGAACATGTTATCGCCTATCCAACCGAAGCGGTATTTGGCGTTGGTTGCGATCCGGATAGCGAAACGGCCGTGATGCGTCTTCTGGCGTTAAAACAGCGCCCTGTTGAAAAGGGACTGATTCTTATCGCCGCCAGCTTTGAACAGTTGAAACCGTATATTGATGATTCCCGATTAAGCGACGCCCAGCGTGAAGCTATCTTTTCCTGTTGGCCCGGCCCGGTGACGTTCGTGTTCCCGGCGCGTCCGGATACTCCACGCTGGTTGACGGGGCGCTTTGATTCGCTGGCCGTGCGCGTTACCGATCATCCACTGGTAATTGAATTATGTGAAGCCTACGGAAAGCCGCTGGTCTCAACGAGCGCCAACTTAACCGGTCAGCCGCCGTGCCGGACTACTGCTGAAGTACGTGCCCAGTTTGGCGATAGTTTCCCGGTGGTGGATGGCGCAACGGGCGGGCGGCAAAACCCATCTGAAATCCGTGATGCCCTGACGGGTGAACAGTTCCGCCAGGGGTAATTTATGGAAACTTATGCCGTTTTTGGTAACCCTATAGCGCATAGCAAGTCGCCTTCCATTCATCAGTTGTTTGCCGAACAGTTACATATTGCGCACCCCTACGGTCGGGTACTGGCGCCATTAGATGATTTTGTGAATACCCTGGACGCTTTTTTCAACACGGGCGGTAAGGGCGCTAACGTGACCGTTCCCTTTAAAGAGGAAGCTTTTGCCCGTGCCGATGAACTCACTGAACGCGCCGCGCTGGCTGGTGCAGTCAATACGTTGAAGCGCCTGGAAGATGGCCGTCTGCTTGGCGACAATACGGATGGCATAGGGTTATTAAGCGATTTAGAGCGCCTGGGGTTTATCAAACCTGGTATGAGGATTTTATTGATTGGCGCAGGCGGCGCATCGCGTGGTGTATTGTTACCGCTGCTCTCTTTAGATTGTGCGGTCACTATTGTTAACCGTACTTTTTCCCGCGCTCATGAGCTGGCAACGCTTTTTGCTCATACCGGCAGCGTTAGCGCGTTACCGCTGGATAAACTGGAAGGCCACCAGTTTGACCTCATTATTAACGCGACGTCCAGCGGTATAAGTGGCGATATCCCGGCAATACCTTCCTCGTTAATTCATGCCGACGTTTACTGCTATGACATGTTCTATCAGAAAGGAAATACGCCATTTCTGCATTGGTGCCAGCAGTATGGCGCTAAAAAACTGGCGGATGGATTAGGTATGCTGGTGGCTCAGGCCGCACATGCCGTTCTGCTGTGGCACGGTACGCTACCGGAAATTGCTCCGGTAATTGCCGTTTTACATCAGGAACTGAATGCGTGAACCAGGCGATCCAATTTCCCGATAGAGAAGAGTGGGACGCTGAACGGCAATGCATCCTATTCCCGGCGCTGGTCAATGGTATGCAGTTAACCTGCGCTATTCGGGGTAAGACACTGCAGCAACGATTCGGTGGCGATGAGCCAGCGCAGTGGCTGGCTCTATTTAGTGAACATCGCTGGGATCTGGAAGATGAAGCGGAAGCGCTAATTCGCGATCGGCAAGAAGACCCTCAGGGTTGGGTCTGGTTTTCCTGATCCAGGTAGTCGTCTTTCCACTTCACATAGTTGTTGGCTGAATACTTCAGCCCTGCATATTCCGCCTCCGTCAGGGGGCGGATTTGTTTTACCGGATTGCCAAAGTAGAGGTATCCGCTTTCCAGACGCTTGTTTTGCGAAACCAGGCTGCCGGCGCCGATCATCACGTCATCCTCTACTACCACGCCATCCAGCAGAATTGACCCCATTCCGACAAGAATGCGATTGCCGATAGTGCAACCGTGCAGCATGACCTTATGCCCGACGGTAACATCCTCACCGATGAGCAGCGGATTACCTTCAGGGTTATAAGAAGACTTGTGGGTGACATGCAGGACGCTGCCGTCCTGAATATTCGAACGTGCGCCGATTGACACATAGTTCACGTCGCCGCGGATGGCGACCAGTGGCCAAATGCTTACATCATCGGCAATTCTGACGTCGCCTATCACAACGCTGCTGGGATCCAGCATCACCCGCAGACCGATTTGGGGAAATAATTCTTTATAAGGACGTATATTACTGGACATGACTGCCTCAACATCAGGGTAGATAACCAGACTTTGGTAGCTTTCAGGCGCTCCCGCAACCCCTTTTTCTGATAAAAATTGAGCTATTTGAGCAATAACAGCACGAAAAGCGCGAAAAACCATCATTCAGAAAAAAAGATCGAAAAAAGGCTTGTGCAAAAAAATGGGATCCCTATAATGCGCACCCACTGACACGGCAGATGTGAATCACTTCACACAAACAGCCGGTTCGGTTGAAGAGAAAAATTCTGAAATTCAGGGTTGACTCTGAAAGAGGAAAGCGTAATATACGCCACCTCGCGACAGAGCGCTAAAGCGCGTCGCAACTGCTCTTTAACAATTTATCAGACAATCTGTGTGGGCACTCAAAGTGACATGGATTCTTAATGTCTTCGGACAATAAATGAATACCAAGTCTCTGAGTGAACATGCGTAATTCATTACGAAGTTTAATTCACGAGCATCAAACTTAAATTGAAGAGTTTGATCATGGCTCAGATTGAACGCTGGCGGCAGGCCTAACACATGCAAGTCGAGCGGTAGCACAGAGAGCTTGCTCTCGGGTGACGAGCGGCGGACGGGTGAGTAATGTCTGGGAAACTGCCTGATGGAGGGGGATAACTACTGGAAACGGTAGCTAATACCGCATAACGTCGCAAGACCAAAGTGGGGGACCTTCGGGCCTCATGCCATCAGATGTGCCCAGATGGGATTAGCTAGTAGGTGGGGTAATGGCTCACCTAGGCGACGATCCCTAGCTGGTCTGAGAGGATGACCAGCCACACTGGAACTGAGACACGGTCCAGACTCCTACGGGAGGCAGCAGTGGGGAATATTGCACAATGGGCGCAAGCCTGATGCAGCCATGCCGCGTGTATGAAGAAGGCCTTCGGGTTGTAAAGTACTTTCAGCGAGGAGGAAGGCGTTAAGGTTAATAACCTTAGCGATTGACGTTACTCGCAGAAGAAGCACCGGCTAACTCCGTGCCAGCAGCCGCGGTAATACGGAGGGTGCAAGCGTTAATCGGAATTACTGGGCGTAAAGCGCACGCAGGCGGTCTGTCAAGTCGGATGTGAAATCCCCGGGCTCAACCTGGGAACTGCATTCGAAACTGGCAGGCTAGAGTCTTGTAGAGGGGGGTAGAATTCCAGGTGTAGCGGTGAAATGCGTAGAGATCTGGAGGAATACCGGTGGCGAAGGCGGCCCCCTGGACAAAGACTGACGCTCAGGTGCGAAAGCGTGGGGAGCAAACAGGATTAGATACCCTGGTAGTCCACGCCGTAAACGATGTCGACTTGGAGGTTGTGCCCTTGAGGCGTGGCTTCCGGAGCTAACGCGTTAAGTCGACCGCCTGGGGAGTACGGCCGCAAGGTTAAAACTCAAATGAATTGACGGGGGCCCGCACAAGCGGTGGAGCATGTGGTTTAATTCGATGCAACGCGAAGAACCTTACCTACTCTTGACATCCAGAGAACTTAGCAGAGATGCTTTGGTGCCTTCGGGAACTCTGAGACAGGTGCTGCATGGCTGTCGTCAGCTCGTGTTGTGAAATGTTGGGTTAAGTCCCGCAACGAGCGCAACCCTTATCCTTTGTTGCCAGCGGTTCGGCCGGGAACTCAAAGGAGACTGCCAGTGATAAACTGGAGGAAGGTGGGGATGACGTCAAGTCATCATGGCCCTTACGAGTAGGGCTACACACGTGCTACAATGGCATATACAAAGAGAAGCGACCTCGCGAGAGCAAGCGGACCTCATAAAGTATGTCGTAGTCCGGATTGGAGTCTGCAACTCGACTCCATGAAGTCGGAATCGCTAGTAATCGTAGATCAGAATGCTACGGTGAATACGTTCCCGGGCCTTGTACACACCGCCCGTCACACCATGGGAGTGGGTTGCAAAAGAAGTAGGTAGCTTAACCTTCGGGAGGGCGCTTACCACTTTGTGATTCATGACTGGGGTGAAGTCGTAACAAGGTAACCGTAGGGGAACCTGCGGTTGGATCACCTCCTTACCTTAAAGAACCTGCCTTTGTAGTGCTCACACAGATTGTCTGATGAAAGTAAAGAAGCAAGGCGTCTTGCGATTGAGACTTCAGTGTCCCCTTCGTCTAGAGGCCCAGGACACCGCCCTTTCACGGCGGTAACAGGGGTTCGAATCCCCTAGGGGACGCCACTTGCTGGTTCGTGAGTGAAAGACGCGCGCCGACATATCTCAAAACTCATCTTCGGGTGACGTTTGAGATATTTGCTCTTTAAAAATCTGGATCAAGCTGAAAATTGAAACGACACACAGTTAATGTGTGTTCGAGTCTCTCAAATTTTCGCAATCAGAAGTGAAACATCTTCGGGTTGTGAGGTTAAGCGACTAAGCGTACACGGTGGATGCCCTGGCAGTCAGAGGCGATGAAGGACGTGCTAATCTGCGAAAAGCGTCGGTAAGGTGATATGAACCGTTATAGCCGGCGATGTCCGAATGGGGAAACCCAGTGTGATTCGTCACACTATCGTTAACTGAATACATAGGTTAACGAGGCGAACCGGGGGAACTGAAACATCTAAGTACCCCGAGGAAAAGAAATCAACCGAGATTCCCCCAGTAGCGGCGAGCGAACGGGGAGCAGCCCAGAGTCTGAATCAGCTTGTGTGTTAGTGGAACGGTCTGGAAAGTCCGACGGTACAGGGTGATAGTCCCGTACACCAAAATGCACAGGCTGTGAACTCGAAGAGTAGGGCGGGACACGTGGTATCCTGTCTGAATATGGGGGGACCATCCTCCAAGGCTAAATACTCCTGACTGACCGATAGTGAACCAGTACCGTGAGGGAAAGGCGAAAAGAACCCCGGCGAGGGGAGTGAAAAAGAACCTGAAACCGTGTACGTACAAGCAGTGGGAGCACCTTCGGGTGTGACTGCGTACCTTTTGTATAATGGGTCAGCGACTTATATTCTGTAGCAAGGTTAACCGTATAGGGGAGCCGCAGGGAAACCGAGTCTTAACTGGGCGTTAAGTTGCAGGGTATAGACCCGAAACCCGGTGATCTAGCCATGGGCAGGTTGAAGGTTGGGTAACACTAACTGGAGGACCGAACCGACTAATGTTGAAAAATTAGCGGATGACTTGTGGCTGGGGGTGAAAGGCCAATCAAACCGGGAGATAGCTGGTTCTCCCCGAAAGCTATTTAGGTAGCGCCTCGTGAACTCATCTTCGGGGGTAGAGCACTGTTTCGGCTAGGGGGTCATCCCGACTTACCAACCCGATGCAAACTACGAATACCGAAGAATGTTATCACGGGAGACACACGGCGGGTGCTAACGTCCGTCGTGAAGAGGGAAACAACCCAGACCGCCAGCTAAGGTCCCAAAGTCACAGTTAAGTGGGAAACGATGTGGGAAGGCACAGACAGCCAGGATGTTGGCTTAGAAGCAGCCATCATTTAAAGAAAGCGTAATAGCTCACTGGTCGAGTCGGCCTGCGCGGAAGATGTAACGGGGCTAAACTGTGCACCGAAGCTGCGGCAGCGACACTATGTGTTGTTGGGTAGGGGAGCGTTCTGTAAGCCTGCGAAGGTGGCCTGTGAGGGTTGCTGGAGGTATCAGAAGTGCGAATGCTGACATAAGTAACGATAATGCGGGTGAAAAGCCCGCACGCCGGAAGACCAAGGGTTCCTGTCCAACGTTAATCGGGGCAGGGTGAGTCGACCCCTAAGGCGAGGCCGAAAGGCGTAGTCGATGGGAAACAGGTTAATATTCCTGTACTTGGTGTTACTGCGAAGGGGGGACGGAGAAGGCTATGTTAGCCGGGCGACGGTTGTCCCGGTTTAAGCATGTAGGCGGAGGTTCCAGGTAAATCCGGTACCTTTTAACGCTGAGGTGTGATGACGAGGCACTACGGTGCTGAAGTAACAAATGCCCTGCTTCCAGGAAAAGCCTCTAAGCATCAGGTAACATCAAATCGTACCCCAAACCGACACAGGTGGTCAGGTAGAGAATACCAAGGCGCTTGAGAGAACTCGGGTGAAGGAACTAGGCAAAATGGTGCCGTAACTTCGGGAGAAGGCACGCTGATATGTAGGTGAAGCCCCTGCGGGTGGAGCTGAAATCAGTCGAAGATACCAGCTGGCTGCAACTGTTTATTAAAAACACAGCACTGTGCAAACACGAAAGTGGACGTATACGGTGTGACGCCTGCCCGGTGCCGGAAGGTTAATTGATGGGGTTATCCGTAAGGAGAAGCTCTTGATCGAAGCCCCGGTAAACGGCGGCCGTAACTATAACGGTCCTAAGGTAGCGAAATTCCTTGTCGGGTAAGTTCCGACCTGCACGAATGGCGTAATGATGGCCAGGCTGTCTCCACCCGAGACTCAGTGAAATTGAACTCGCTGTGAAGATGCAGTGTACCCGCGGCAAGACGGAAAGACCCCGTGAACCTTTACTATAGCTTGACACTGAACATTGAGCCTTGATGTGTAGGATAGGTGGGAGGCTTTGAAGCGTGGACGCCAGTCTGCGTGGAGCCAACCTTGAAATACCACCCTTTAATGTTTGATGTTCTAACGTTGGCCCCTAATCGGGGTTGCGGACAGTGTCTGGTGGGTAGTTTGACTGGGGCGGTCTCCTCCCAAAGAGTAACGGAGGAGCACGAAGGTTAGCTAATCCTGGTCGGACATCAGGAGGTTAGTGCAATGGCATAAGCTAGCTTGACTGCGAGCGTGACGGCGCGAGCAGGTGCGAAAGCAGGTCATAGTGATCCGGTGGTTCTGAATGGAAGGGCCATCGCTCAACGGATAAAAGGTACTCCGGGGATAACAGGCTGATACCGCCCAAGAGTTCATATCGACGGCGGTGTTTGGCACCTCGATGTCGGCTCATCACATCCTGGGGCTGAAGTAGGTCCCAAGGGTATGGCTGTTCGCCATTTAAAGTGGTACGCGAGCTGGGTTTAGAACGTCGTGAGACAGTTCGGTCCCTATCTGCCGTGGGCGCTGGAGAATTGAGGGGGGCTGCTCCTAGTACGAGAGGACCGGAGTGGACGCATCACTGGTGTTCGGGTTGTCATGCCAATGGCATTGCCCGGTAGCTAAATGCGGAAGAGATAAGTGCTGAAAGCATCTAAGCACGAAACTTGCCCCGAGATGAGTTCTCCCTGAGACTTTAAGTCTCCTGAAGGAACGTTAAAGACGATGACGTTGATAGGTCGGGTGTGTAAGCGTAGCGATACGTTGAGCTAACCGATACTAATGAACCGTGAGGCTTAACCTTACAACGCCGAAGCTGTTTTGGCGGATTTGAGATGATTTTCAGCCTGATACAGATTAATCAGTGCGTCGTAATGACGGGCTGATAAAACAGAATTTGCCTGGCGGCGATAGCGCGGTGGTCCCACCTGACCCCATGCCGAACTCAGAAGTGAAACGCCGTAGCGCCGATGGTAGTGTGGGGTCTCCCCATGTGAGAGTAGGGAACTGCCAGGCATCAAATTTAGCGTGCTGATATGGCTCAGTTGGTAGAGCGCACCCTTGGTAAGGGTGAGGTCCCCAGTTCGACTCTGGGTATCAGCACCACTTTTTAGGTTAAAGTTCGGCACTTGTAAAGAATTTGCCTGGCGACGAGAGCGCGGTGGTCCCACCTGACCCCATGCCGAACTCAGAAGTGAAACGCCGTAGCGCCGATGGTAGTGTGGGGTCTCCCCATGTGAGAGTAGGGAATTGCCAGGCATCAAATAAAACAAAAGGCTCAGTCGAAAGACTGGGCCTTTTGTTTTTATGTTTTGCGGCCAGATGCGGCACCAGTTCCCCGGTGGCGCTATGCTTACCGGGGCTACGCAACCCGTAGCCCGGAAAAGGCGCATCGCGCCGCCTCCGGGGAAAGCCGCTGCCATAGCAACGTAAACGAAAGGCTCAGTCGAAAGACTGGGCCTTTTGTTTTTATGTTTTGCGGCCAGACGCGGCACCAGTTCCCCGGTGGCGCTACGCTTACCGGGGCTACGCAACCCGTAGCCCGGAAAAGGCGCATCGCGCCGCCTCCGGGAAAAGCCGCTGCCATATCAACGTAAACGAAAGGCTCAGTCGGAAGACCGGGCTTTTTTTGTGTTTTACGCCCAGACACACCGCCATCTCTCCCGGTGGCGCTGCGCTTACCGGGGCTACGCAACCCGTAGCCCGGAAAAGGTGCGCAGCACCGCCTCCGGGGAAAGCCGCTGCCATAGCAACGTAAACGAAAGGCTCAGTCGGAAGACCGGGCTTTCTGCTTTTGTCTTTTGCGGCCAGACACGCCGCCATCTCCCCCGGTGTCGCTACGCTTACCGGGGCTACGCAACCCGTAGCCCGGAAAAGGTGCGCAGCACCGCCTCCGGGAAAAGCCGCTGCCATATCAACGTAAACAAAAGGCCCAGTCACACGACTGGGCCTTTTGTTTTTCTGGCGACTGAGCCAAAGGGAACGCCTCCAGGCTGAGCATTCATGGAGAGGAATTGCTAACGAGTCAGCGCCACGATACCTAACGTGAGACCGGCAACCGCTGCGGCCCCACCGGCGATCGCGCCAGCCGTTTCCCAGTTATCCTGTGTTGTGCCTTTTACACAGGTATTGGTATGCACCAGTCGGCCCTGCGAGTCATAGACAGGCACGCACGGGGAATCATGGGCACAGCCAGCAAGCAACGTTGCTAACAATGTCACTAATATTAATTTTTTCATGGTATTACCTCTAAATAACCGTTTGCTGTCAACGTTGTTAACACATAACGGAATAGCTTATTTTACCACCGCAATGACCCAGGCCTGGAAGGGGAAATAATCTCAAATTATGAGCAGTGTAAATATCGTGAAGAGAAATGAGAAATAATGAAGAGAATATGCAGGAAGGGATATAAAAATGCGTTAGTCGAGGATGAAAAATTAATATTTCTACTAACTTGTTGTTCTGATAAATATAAAAAAAGGCGCCGCGTGGCGCCTTGATAATTATAGTCGATTATTCTGCGTGACGGGTAAAGCGACGCCTTACGACCACAAAGAACACCGGCACGAAGAAGATGGCCAATAGCGTTGCAGTAAGCATACCGCCCATCACACCCGTACCGACAGCGTTTTGCGCGCCGCTACCAGCGCCATGGCTAATCACTAACGGCATGACCCCAAGAATAAAGGCTAATGAAGTCATTAATATAGGGCGTAGACGCATACGGGATGCCTCCAGGGTTGCCTCAATAATACCTTTCCCTTCTTTATCCATAAGATCTTTAGCGAACTCGACAATAAGAATAGCGTTCTTCGCAGATAAACCAATAGTCGTTAGCAGGCCAACCTGGAAATAAACGTCATTATTCAACCCTCTAAGCGAAGCTGCTAATAATGCGCCGATAACCCCTAATGGCACAACCAGCATAACTGAGAATGGAATAGACCAGCTTTCATAGAGCGCTGCCAGGCAGAGAAAGACGACTATCAGCGAAATAGCATATAACGCTGGCGCCTGGTTACCTGATAGACGCTCCTGATAGGACATGCCGGTCCAGTCATAGCCAATACCCGTAGGTAGTTTACTGGCGAGTTGTTCCATCAGCGCCATCGCTTCCCCTGTACTCTTGCCCGGAGCCGCTTCGCCGAGGATCTCCATTGAAGGCAGGCCGTTGTAACGTTCCAGTCGTGGGGAGCCATATACCCAATGCGAGGTGACAAACGCTGAGAAGGGCACCATCTCGCCGTTGGCGCTGCGAACGTACATGTTATTGATATCGCTTGGTAACATTCGGAATTCCGCTTCGGCCTGAACATAGACTTTCTTCACGCGGCCGCGGTCTATAAAGTCATTTACGTAGTAGCCGCCGAGGGCTGCCGAGATGGTTTCGTTAATGTCGGATAGTGAGACCCCCAGCGCCTGCGCTTTCTCTTCATCGACGTCAAGTTTAAACTGCGGCGTATCCTCCAGACCGTTAGGGCGTACGCGCACAAGTTGATCCGGATGCTGTCTTACCATACCTAAAAGCTGGTTTCGAGCCTGGGTCAACTGTGAATGCCCTAAGCCCCCCTGGTCAATCAGCTCGAAGTCGAAACCGGTCGCGGTACCTAACTCGATGATGGCCGGCATGTTGAACGGGAAGACCATTGCATCTTTAATCTGGCTAAATGCGGCGGTGGCACGCTTGATAATGGCTTCAACGCCGTTTTCCGAACCGCTGCGCTCTTCCCATGGTTTCAGACTGACAAACGCCATACCGGAGTTTTGTCCTTGTCCGCTGAAGCTAAAGCCGTTAACGGTGAACACGCTCTCAACATTAGCTTTCTCTTTCTGTAGATAGTAGTCGCTGACGGAGTCGAGCACCTTTTGCGTACGCTCTTGCGTAGCGCCAGCAGGTAACTGAACCATGGTCAGGAACACACCCTGGTCTTCATCAGGCAGGAAGGATGTAGGCAGGCGGACAAACAGTACTGCCATGCCGATAACGATCAGCAGGTAGATGACCAGGTAGCGCCCGGTACCTCGTAAGATCCCGCTTACGCTATTGGTGTAATGGTTAACGCTTTGGTCAAACCTGGCGTTAAACCAGCCGAAGAACCCCTTCTTGCCATGATGGTCGGCGGATGACGGTTTTAACATGGTCGCGCACAGCGCCGGAGTCAACACCAACGCGACCAGCACAGAGAGCGCCATTGCGGAAACGATAGTAATTGAGAACTGGCGGTAAATCGCCCCGGTAGAGCCGCCAAAGAAGGCCATCGGGACGAATACCGCCGAGAGCACCATGGCGATACCAACCAGCGCCCCCTGAATCTGCTCCATTGATTTCTCTGTGGCTTCAACGGGGGAAAGCTTGTCCTCGACCATGACGCGCTCGACGTTCTCTACCACCACGATGGCATCATCGACCAGTAGCCCAATCGCCAGCACCATGCCGAACATCGTTAGCGTGTTGATGGAGTAGCCGAACATCGCCAGCACCGCGAAAGTTCCCAGCAAAACCACCGGCACGGCAATTGTAGGGATAAGCGTGGCACGGATATTCTGCAGGAACAGATACATCACGAGGAAGACAAGGATAATAGCTTCAAACAGCGTCTTGACCACTTCGTGAATCGAGATTTTAACGAATGGCGTGGTGTCGTAGGGATAAACAACTTTCATCCCTTGCGGGAAGAAGGGCTGCAGCTCGGCAAGTTTCGCCTTAATCGCCGTAGCGGTATCCAGCGCATTGGCGCCGGTCGCCAGTTTAATCCCCAATCCAGAGGCGGGTTTACCGTTAATGCGGGCGACAACGTTATAGTTCTCGCCGCCTAATTCAATGCGCGCGACATCCTTCAGGCGAACGACGGAACCATCGGCGTTAACCCGCAGCGTGACTTTACCGAATTCCTCCGGATCTTTCAGGCGAGTTTGAGCAATGATCGAGGCGTTAAGCTGCTGACCTTTAACAGATGGTGTTCCGCCAAGTTGCCCGGCGGCAATCTGATCGTTTTGCACCTTCAGTTGGTTGATAACATCGACCGGCGTGAGGTTATATTTATTCAGCAGGTTGCCGTCAAGCCAGATACGCATGGCATATTGCGCGCCGAACAATTGCACATCGCCAACGCCGTTAAGGCGGCTAATAGGGTCTTTAATGTTAGAGGCAACGTAGTCGGAAATATCATCCTGGGTAGTGTTTGGATTATCAGAGATAAAACCGGCAACCAGCAGGAAGCTGCTGCTGGATTTCTCAACGCTAATACCTTGCTGCTGTACTTCCTGTGGCAGCAGCGGCGTCGCCAGCTGCAGTTTGTTCTGTACCTGAACCTGAGCGATATCCGGATCGGTGCCGGATTTGAAAGTGAGCGTTATGGTCACACTACCGGATGAGTCGCTGGTAGAGGACATGTACATCAGATTATCGATACCATTCATGTTCTGTTCGATAACCTGGGTGACGGTGTCCTGCACGGTTTGCGCATCCGCGCCAGGATAGGTAGCAGAAATCGCCACCGCAGGCGGCGCGATCGTGGGATATTGCGCAATAGGGAGCTGCATGATGGCCAGGCCACCGGCAATCATCATGATGATTGCCAGCACCCATGCAAACACCGGTCGATGGATGAAGAACTTAGACATAGCGATTCATACCTTATTGTGCAGCTGGGGCAGCGGTATCTTCCGTCGCCTTCACGGTGACGCCAGGGCGAACCTTTTGTAATCCACTAACGATGACTTTGTCGCCGTTTTGCAGACCGCTGGTGATCAACCATTTATCGCCTATCGCCTGCGCGGCGGTGACCTCACGGTTTTCCACCTGGTTCTGCGCATTGACGATCATCACCGTGGCATCGCCGCGCGGCGTGCGGGTAACCCCCTGCTGTGGTACCAGAATCGCTTGCGGATTGATGCCTTCATCGATACGGGCGCGAACAAACATGCCCGGCAGGAGAGTGTGTTGCGGGTTAGGGAATACCGCGCGAAGCGTGATGGACCCGGTACTCTCATCGACGGTGACATCGGAGAATTGCAGCGATCCTTTCAAGGAGTAGGGCTGGCCATTTTCCATAATCAACTGCACGCTTTTGCTGTCATCGCCACGCTGCAGGCTTTCCTGCTTCAGACGCATAAAATCGTTGCTGGATTCGGTCACGTCGACATAAATCGGATCGAGTTGCTGCACCGTCGCCATGGCGTCAGCCTGGCCGTTGGTCACCAGTGCGCCTTCAGTTACGCTGGATTTACCAATGCGACCGTCAATCGGCGAGGTCACTTTGGTGTACGCCAGGTTGATACGGGCGCTTTCGACCGCGGCTTTAGCCGCCACGACGTCGGCATCGGCCTGATGTGCGGTGGCGACGGCCTGATCGTATTCTTGCTGGCTGATGTATTTCGTTCCAAGCAGAGGAACATAGCGTTTTACAGTCAGATGGGCGATAGCCGCTGCGGCTTCGGCTTTCGCCTCGTCGCCTTTGGCGCTGTTCCACGCGGCCTGATAAGTGGCGGGGTCGATTTGATAGAGCGATTCACCGGCCTTGATATCGCTGCCCTCGACAAAATTGCGTTTCAGGATAATGCCGCTGACCTGGGGGCGAACTTCAGCGACGCGAAAAGCCGAAGTCCGCCCCGGTAATTCGGTAGTAACGGAGAGCGGTTCGCTGCGCACCACATGTACGCTAACCTGAGGCGCTTGCGGCTGCGCCTGTTGATCGCCTGAATTATCACAACCGGTAAGCAACAAGGTGGAGATAATTAGGCTGGCTAAAAGAGAAACTCTGGCATGACTCGTCATTGCTGTTCCTTATAGATTACGGGCCGGATAGGGCGGCGAATCTGCGAAGAAATAATGAATATTAAAGCGGTTCGTTATCCTACAAATAATCACCGATGGATGTAAGAAATAGTTATTTTTGGACAATGAACAAGGCACGCAAAAACAAAAAACAGGCGATTGATTTAGCTCCTCTTCCTTTAATATTTCTTTTGTGAATATGTTCTTTGTTTATATTTGTCTCATGTATAAGATATCTCTGTTATTAAATGTTTGTATCTGCATTTTTGCTAAATAATAATATTTAAGGAATGTTAAGTTGGTAGGTATGTCAGTAAGATTTGTATTCACCGTTCGGCAGCTAGTGGGAAAGGTTATGGCCAGAAAAACCAAAGAGGACGCATTAAGAACGCGTCAGCTCCTGATTGAGTCCGCGATCCAGCAGTTCGCACAGCGCGGCGTTACCAATACCACGCTGACTGATATCGCCGACGCCGCTGGCGTCACGCGTGGAGCGGTATACTGGCATTTTTCCAGCAAGGCGGAGTTGTTTAATGAAATGTGGCAGCAGCAGCCGCCGCTTAGGGAGTTATTGCCCCATCAGCAGTGGGAACTGGATAACCAAAATCCGTTAATGGGGTTACGTAAAAAATTTATTACCGGGTTGCAATATATTGCCGAAACACCCCGACAGCAGGCGCTGTTACAGATTCTTTATCACAAATGCGAATTCGCCAGCGATATGCTGCCGGAAACGGAAATCCGCAAGCGAATTGGCTTTAATTACGCGATAGTCCGTGACGTACTACAACGTTGTGTCAGAAACAGGTTATTACCGGCGGAAACAAATATCGAAATCACGTTAATTATATTACATGGCGCTTTTACAGGAATTATTAAGAACTGGTTAATGGACCCTGAAAAATTCAATCTCTATGAGCAGGCGCCCGTGCTGGTAGACAATATTATGTCGGCGTTATCGCTGCAGCAACCTGGCCATAGCGGGTGGCCGATGGCTGCCGTGGGGCAGTAGTCCAGTATCAAAAATCAGGCCATAAAAAAAGGCGCTTCCCCATGCCGAAGAGCGCCTTTTTAATTCAGCAATTTACTGATTAATATCAGTTCATGCCGTATTTTTTCAGTTTCTTACGCAGAGTACCGCGGTTGATACCCATCATCAGGGCAGCGCGGGTCTGGTTACCACGGGTGTATTGCATCACCATGTCCAACAGTGGCTGTTCAACTTCAGCCAATACCAGCTCATACAGATCATTAACATCCTGACCATTCAGTTGAGCAAAATAGTTCTTCAGTGCCTGTTTAACCGAGTCACGCAGGGGCTTTTGAGTTACCTGATCCTGAGAGTTAACGGTAGAAACGGTCAGTACGTCAGAATTTACGCGTTGTTCGAACATAGTTCTGTCAGCTCTTTATTTCTATTACGCAAAATTTTCGAAGTATGCCTCCAACGCCTCCAGCTGTTCGCTGGCATCCTCAATGGCGTTGAATGTGCGCCGAAACTGGTCATTTGGAGCATGCTCCTGGAGATACCAGGAGACGTGTTTACGTGCGATTCGGTACCCTTTTGCCTGACCGTAAAAGTCATGCAGTTCCCGAACGTGCGCGCAAAGCAAGCGCTTAACCTCTGCCAACGGCAGGGGGGGCAGCAACTCCCCAGTGTCCAGATAATGCTGGATTTCCCGAAAGATCCAGGGTCTTCCCTGAGCCGCACGGCCTATCATGAGGGCGTCAGCCCCCGTGTAGTCGATCACGGCTCTGGCTTTAAGCGGGTCAGTAATGTCGCCATTCGCGATAATCGGAATGGAAACTTTCTGCTTAACTGCCCGAATACTGTCGTATTCAGCTTCTCCGTTAAACAAGCAGGCGCGAGTGCGTCCGTGAATAGTCAGAGCCTGAATGCCACATTCTTCAGCCAGTTGGGCAATCTCTACACAGTTACGGTGTTCCGGTTCCCAACCGGTGCGAATCTTGAGAGTCACCGGAACGTCCACTGCCTTGACGACCGCGGTCAGGATTGACTTCACCTGATCGGGATACTGCAAGAGGGCTGAACCAGCGAGCTTACGATTCACCTTTTTAGCCGGGCACCCCATATTGATATCAATAATCTGGGCGCCGCTTTCCACGTTAATACGGGCGGCCGCGGCCATCTCTTCCGGTACGCTACCGGCGATTTGCACGGTACGAATACCGGGCTCATCAATGTGCACCATCCGTAACCGGGACTTGTCGCTCTCCCATACCTGCGGGTTGGAGGACATCATCTCGGAGACGGTTAAACCTGCTCCCATCTCGTAACACAGCGTCCTGAATGGTCTGTCAGTGATGCCAGCCATAGGTGCTGCGATCAGGCGATTTCTGAGCTGGTGGTGTCCGATGCGCATGAGTTAAGAAATGACCATACTGTGACTGCAAGGCGGCGTATATTACGCATTTTTTGCGCGAGATGAAAGGCCAAACTTTGACCAATCCTCTGTTACAGATCAATGAATCCAGGAGTAACGTAATAGTCATGAATAAATTATCATATTAATCATTGCGTTATTAGCAATGGGATAATTTGTGTCCAATTATAAAATCGCAAAACTTCTCGATTTTTCTGAGACGAAGGCGATACGAGACGGGATAAAACGCTGTTTTTGTAGCCAAAAAAGGGCATCGTAATGCGATCCGGCTCTCATTTCCTGGCAATATTCGGCGGTTACTGGAAACAAAAATGCGGCCCGTAGGCCGCAGTCTTACTTAGTTTTTCTGTCCGGTAATTCGGCACCACTCCTCTTTCTCCACCACCGGGTCGAGGGTGAAGAGCGGGGCGTAGGCTTCGCAGACGCTTTCCGCCTGGCTTGCCAGGATTCCGGAAAGGCCCAGCAGGCCGCCTGTAACCGGCAGGACGCTGATTAAAGGGGCCAGCTCACGCAACGGGCCTGCCAGGATGTTTGCGACCACCACATCGGCTTTCATGGCTTCTGGCTGATCCTGCGGCAAATAGAGTTCAAGGCGTTCGGAGACGCCGTTACGCTGGGCGTTATCACGGCTGGCCTGAATGGCCTGCGGATCGATATCAATACCGATAGCTTTGGCGGCGCCCAGCTTCAGCGCGGCGATCGCCAGGATGCCGGAACCGCAGCCAAAATCGATAACCGTTTTGCCCTGAAGGTCAAGGCCATCGAGCCACTGCAGACACATCGCGGTCGTTGGGTGAGTACCGGTACCAAAGGCGAGTCCTGGATCAAGCATCACGTTGACTGCATTCTCATCAGGAACATCGCGCCAGCTCGGGCAAATCCACAGGCGTTCGCCGAAACGCATCGGGTGGAAGTTATCCATCCACTCGCGTTCCCAGTCTTTATCTTCCAGCTGTTCAATTTTATGCGCGAAGCCTGCGCCGAGCAGCGGATGCTGCTCAAGGATAGCAACCGCTTCGTTCATGTCGCTTTCCGCGTCGAACAGGCCAATAACGTCGGTATCGCCCCACAAACGGGTTTCACCCGGCAGCGGCTCAAACACCGGCGTGTCGTGGGTGTCCTGGAAGGTAATCGAGACCGCGCCGGCCTCCATCAGCGCGTCGCTCAGTTCTTCCGCGTGAGCGCCGGTCGTATTCAGTTTTAGTTGGATCCAAGGCATGGCAAAACTCTTTATTTATCAGTAGTCATAATAGGGGCTGGCGGTACGGGCTGACCGAAACGGTTCCCGACGACAAAAGCCAACAAACTTAGCAGCAGCGAGGGCACGATAGGGTGGAAGCCCAGGTACTGAATATTAAACGTCGCGAGCACGGCATACAGTACGCCGCCCACTAACATCGCGCTGAGCGCGCCAGCAGCATTTGCCCGCTCCCAGTAGAGACCCAGCACCAGCGGCCATAAGAACACCGCTTCCAGGCCGCCAAAGGCCAGCAGATTAAGCCAGATAATCATTTCCGGCGGCCGCCAGGCGGCCAGCATCATAAGTATGCCGAGCACTAAGGTGGCGATCGTTGAGATCCGCTTCAGCTTCTGCTCATTACGCTTTTTCGTAGGCTGAGCGCTGAGCCACAGATCTTTAATGATCGTAGCCGATGCCTGCAGTAAATGGGCGTTAACGTTAGACATAATCGCGGCCATCGGCGCCGCTAAAAATAGCCCCGCGGCCCACGGCGGCAGCACCTGGACCATCAACGTCGGGATCACCTGATCGGGGACGGTGAGGCCCGGCAGGACGGCGCGGCCAAGCGCGCCGGCGAGATGCATACCGAACATCAGAATCGCCACCACGATGGTGCCAATAACGATCCCGCGGTGCACGGCCTTGCTGTCTTTATAGGAGATACAGCGCACGGCGGTATGCGGCAAGCCGATGACGCCGAAACAGACCAGTACCCAGAACGAGGTCATAAAGGTTGGCGTGAGGATATCATCGGCGCCGTGAGGCGACACCAGCTGCGGGTCGATCCGCTGGAGCGTATCTACCGCCTGATGCAGACCGCCAGCGGCATGCACTACGCCAACCAGCAGGACGATCGTCCCGATCAACATCACCATTCCCTGCATGGTATCGTTGAGTACGCTGGCGCGGAAGCCGCCGAACGCGGTATAGAGCGCGATCGTGATGCCAAATATCAGTAGTCCGGTTTCGTATTTGATACCGGCGGCGGTTTCCAGCAGGCGCGCGCCGCCAATAAACTGCACCGCGATGGCCCCGACAAAGGCCACCAACAGGCTGACGCTGGCAATCCATACCACCGCGCGGCTTTGGTAGCGCGCCTGCAGCATATCGTTAAGGGTAATGGCGTTGTAGCGGCGCGCCAGGATCGCGAACTTCTTGCCGAGGATCCCGAGAGAGAGCCAGATCGTCGGTACCTGGATCATCGCCAGCAGTACCCAGCCCAGTCCATATTTGTAGGCGGCGCCGGGACCGCCGATAAACGAGCTGGCGCTAATATAGGTGGCGGTGAGGGTCATCGCTAATACAAAACCGCCCATCGATCGGCTGCCAAGAAAATACTCGCTAAGGAAGTTCCCGGTACTGCGTTTACGCATCGCGTAAAGAGACAGCCCGAAGACCACAAACAGATAAGCGATCAGCACCACGATAATCTCAAGCTGCATCGTTATCCTCCAGAGAGATATCGCGGAAGATGAAGCGCACCATCGCCCAGCACAGCAGAACGAACAGCAGCGGCACCAGCAGGCAGGCCAGTTCGAACCAGTGTGGCAGCCCGGTAAAGCCAATACCGACGCCCGGTAGATAGGCCGTAGCCAGCCAGGCGGCAAGATAGAGAAGGGTCAGCCACAGCGCCCAGCGCGCTTCTTTATGGGCCTGAACAAATCTTTTGTCCATTTTTTGTCCCTTGAGGATGAAGAAAGCGGGGATTGTACCGCATGGAAAAGTCGAGGGGAGAGAAAAAGAAAAAAGGCCGGATTATCCGGCCTTTTGCAGCGAGTACAGGATTATTTTTCCTGCAGTCCAAGTTTTTTCTCCAGATAGTGGATATTGGTGCCACCATGCTGGAAGTTCTCGTCGCTCATAATGCGCATCTGCAGCTCAACGTTGGTTTTGATGCCATCGATGATCAGTTCCTGCAGCGCGTTCTTCATGCGGGCAATCGCCACATCACGGCTTTCGCCGTAGCAGATCAGTTTGCCGATCATTGAGTCATAGTACGGCGGTACGGTGTAACCGGCGTAGATATGAGACTCCCAGCGCACGCCAAAACCGCCCGGCGCGTGGAAGCGGGTAATTTTACCCGGGCTCGGCAGGAAGGTGTTCGGGTCTTCGGCGTTGATACGGCATTCTACCGCATGGCCGCGAACCTGGACTTCTTCTTGCTTGATAGACAGCGGCTGACCCGCCGCGATGCGCAGCTGTTCTTTGATCAGGTCGACGCCGGTGATCATTTCGGTAACCGGGTGTTCTACCTGAATACGGGTGTTCATCTCAATGAAGTAGAACTCGCCGTTTTCGAACAGGAATTCAAAGGTACCCGCTCCGCGATAGCCGATATCCACACAGGCTTTCGCGCAACGTTCGCCGATGTAGCGACGCAGTTCCGGGGTAATGCCCGGCGCCGGCGCTTCTTCGACGACTTTCTGGTGACGACGCTGCATGGAGCAGTCGCGTTCTGCCAGATAGATAGCGTTGCCCTGGCCGTCCGCCAGCACCTGGATCTCGATGTGACGAGGATTTTCCAGGTATTTCTCCATGTAGACCATGTCGTTGTTGAAAGCCGCTTTCGCTTCCGCTTTGGTCATGGAGATGGATTGCGCCAGTTCAGCGTCGCTGCGCACGACGCGCATACCGCGACCGCCGCCGCCGCCGGAGGCTTTGATGATAACCGGATAGCCGATGCGTTTGGCATGCGCGCGGTTTGCGTCCATGTCGTCGCCCAGCGGGCCATCAGAACCTGGAACGGTCGGAACGCCAGCTTTCTTCATTGCGGTGATGGCAGACACTTTGTCGCCCATCAGGCGGATAGTGTCGGCTTTCGGGCCGATGAAGATGAAACCGGAACGCTCAACCTGCTCGGCAAAGTTAGCGTTTTCGGATAGGAAGCCGTAACCCGGGTGAATCGCTACCGCGCCGGTGATTTCCGCCGCGCTGATGATAGCCGGGATGTTCAGATAGCTTTTTACGGACGGAGCCGGGCCGATACAGACCGTCTCATCCGCTAATAATACGTGTTTTAAATCGCGATCCGCGGTGGAGTGCACAGCAACGGTCTTGATGCCCAGTTCTTTACAGGCACGCAGGATGCGCAGTGCGATCTCGCCACGGTTAGCGATGACAATTTTATCCAGCATGTTCGCCTCGTTACTCGATGACAACCAGCGGCTCGTCGAATTCTACAGGTTGGCCGCTTTCGATCAGAATGGCTTTAACCACGCCGGCTTTGTCGGCTTCGATCTGGTTCATCATTTTCATCGCTTCTACGATGCACAGGGTGTCGCCCACGTTAACTTTCTGACCGACTTCCACAAAGGCTTTCGCGTCCGGGCTCGGGGTGCGGTAGAAAGTACCGACCATCGGGGAACGTACGATGTGACCACTGATTTCCGCTTTCGCTTCAGCGGCAGGTGCTGCTGCCGGCGCTGCGGCGGCTGGCGCCTGAGGCTGGGCGATTGGCGCAGCATAAGCTTGCTGCATTACCGGATAGCTGGCGGCCGGCGCTGCACGGCTGATGCGTACAGACTCTTCGCCTTCAGAAATTTCCAGTTCGGAGATGCCTGATTCTTCAACCAGCTCGATCAGTTTTTTAATCTTACGAATATCCATGAGTGGGTTCCGTACTCTTTGTTTAGTGTGTTTGTGACAGGCGTTTTACCGCCGTCTGTAAAGCGTATGAATAGCCGTCCGCACCTAATCCGCAGATAACGCCCGAGGCGACATCAGACAGATACGAGTGGTGACGGAACGGCTCGCGCGCATGCACGTTGCTCAGGTGGATCTCGATAAACGGGATACTCACGGCAAGCAGCGCGTCGCGGATGGCCACGCTGGTATGCGTAAACGCGGCCGGATTGATCAGGATATAGTCCACAGAGTCTTTAGCCTGATGAATTCGGTCGATGAGCGCGAACTCCGCATTGGATTGCAGGTGGTCGAGCGTCACGTTTAGCGCTTCCGCTTCTGCGGTTAAACGGTTAACAATTTCTGCCAGCGTTAGCGAACCATACTTCTCGGGTTCACGGCTGCCGAGCATATTAAGGTTTGGTCCGTTCAAAAGCAAAATGCGAAACTTATCAGCCATTGTGCAGCTATCTCCTGCTAATCTCGGGCAAAAAACAAAATATACCTTCGATGCGCGCTTGTCACCTTTTCAGGGTTCGAAAATCCCTTCAGGAAAACCAAAGTCGCACATTATAACGATTTCGTAGCAATTGGCAGCTAAATACTGGTCTTATCAGGGAAGATTATCAACCGCTATCGTAAAAAGAGTCGCGGTTGATAAACGTTCTGCGGGGAACTGCACATATCCGGAGATTAGCGCCACCACTGGCGAAACTTCTTATAGCGGCTGGCTAAAAGTACCATTGCCAGCCCGGCATAAATCAGCGGCTGCGGCGATAAAATTTTCACCGACCATAGATAATGTATAGGGGCGAGGATCGCGACCAGATAGACGAAGTTGTGCAATGTTTGCCAACGACGGCCTAATTTTCGTTGCATGTACTGGGTTGACGTCGCCGCCAGCGCCAGTAAAACCAGCCAACTGATTAAACCAAGCGTGAGATACGGACGGTTGATTATCTCGGAACCGAGTAACGCCAGATTGTTAATGCCTAGCTCCAGCAGCGTATAGCTGGTGAGATGCAACGTTGCCCAGGCAAAGCACCATAACCCTAATAAACGACGGGTGCGTATCAATAATGGCTGTTTAGCGTAACGCGCCAGCGGCGTAATAAGCAAGGTGGCGAGCAAAAACTTCAGTGCCATCCGTCCGGTAAAATGCTGGATATCCTTCGCCGGATCGGCGCTGAAGTAGCCCTGATGCCCGGCCCAGAACAGCCAGACCAGCGGTAAAAAACCGGCTAAATGCAGCACAACTTTCAGCCAGCCTATCTGTTTAACGCTCAGACGCACTAGAAATTCTCCCGTAAGTTAAGCCCGCGATACAGCGAGGCGACTTCCTCGGCATAGCCATTAAACAGCAGCGTTGGCTGGCGTTTTACGTCGAGTACGCCGCCGGCGCCGATGAACCGCTCGCTGGCCTGCGACCAGCGCGGATGATCGACGTGCGGGTTCACATTGGCATAGAAACCGTATTCATCCGGCGCCGCCAGATTCCAGGTGGTCGGCGGCCGCTCGCGGGTTAACTCAATACTCACGATCGATTTAATCCCTTTAAAGCCGTACTTCCACGGCACGGTCAGGCGGATGGGCGCGCCGTTTTGCGGCGGCAACGCTTTCCCGTAGACGCCAACGGTCATCAGCGTGAGCGGGTGCATCGCTTCATCAAGGCGCAATCCTTCGACATAGGGATAGGCCAGGCCGCCGCCGATGAAGCGATCTTTTTGTCCCGGCATCTGTTCCGGCGCATACAGCGTTTTGAAAGCGACGTAGCGGGCGTTGCTGGTGGGCTCCACCAGCGAGAGCAGTTTATGCAGGGGGAAGCCGACCCACGGTACGACCATCGACCAGGCCTCCACGCAGCGCATACGATAAATTCGTTCTTCCAGCGGGAAGCGACGGGTCAGGTCGTCGTGATCGAGCGTCAGGGGTTTGGCGACTTCGCCGCCGATGGTAAGCGTCCAGGGGTCAGTGCGCAGGCTGCCTGCGTTAGCGGCCGGATCGGCTTTATCGAGGCCGAATTCGTAGAAGTTGTTGTAGCCGGCGACTTTATCTTCCGGGGTGAGGGCGAGCTTACTTTGCCATGCTGCGGGTTTATCAAAGGTGAGGGCCTTTCCGGCGGGCGCCGGCGGGCGGTCATGGCCTTTGAACCAATCGAGCAGGTCGGCATGGGCCTTTGTTGAGAGCGACATCGCCGTCGCGCCGATACCGAGCATTTTCAGCACCTGGCGGCGCTGCAGGTTAAATACCGATTCCGCCGTTACGTCGGCTTCCGTCAGTTTTCTGGTTTTCATGGCGTCCTCCGTCATACTTTTTCCTAAGCATGACGGAGGCGGAGCGCGATCGCGAATATGTCACGAAAAATTGCAGATTAGCCGATTTTGACCAGCGTACGACCCTGGATCTGGTTGTTCATGATTTTATCGGCGAAGGCCGGGGCATCGGCAAGGGAGATTTCAGTCGCGCTTTGCGCGTAAAAAGATTCCGGCAGATCGCGCGTCAACCGGCGCCAGGCTTCGGCGCGGCGCGCAGGCGGGGTCATTACCGAATCGACGCCCTGCAGGCGTACGTTGCGTAGGATGAACGGCATCACGGTGGTCGGCAGCGCGAAACCGCCCGCCAGGCCGCAGGCCGCGACGCAGCCGCCATAGTTCATCTGCGCCAGTACCTTCGCCAGTACTTTATCGCCGACGGTATCGATAGCGCCCGCCCAGATTTGTTTTTCCAGCGGCCGGGTCTCGGTAAACTCATCGCGGCCCAGAATACGCTGCGCGCCGAGGCTTTTCAGAAAGTCATGGGTGCTTTCGCGACCGGAAACCGCCGCCACCTGATAGCCCAGATGATGCAGCAGAGCGACCGCCGTGCTGCCAACGCCGCCGCTGGCGCCTGTTACGACGATCTCGCCATCCTGCGGTCGCACGCCGGCGTCTTCCAGCGCCATCACGCATAGCATGGCGGTAAAGCCTGCGGTACCGATGGTCATCGCTTTGCGTCCGTCGAGACCTTCAGGCATGGCCACCAGCCATTCACCTTTGACGCGGGCGCGCTCGGCCAGGCCGCCCCAATGGTTTTCTCCCACGCCCCAACCGGTGAGCAACACCTGCTGGCCAACGTGAAAACGCGGATCTTCGCTGGCATGGACGGTACCGGCAAAATCGATACCAGGAATCATCGGAAAGTTGCGGATAATTTTTCCTTTGCCGGTAATGGCCAGGGCATCTTTATAATTGAGGCTCGACCAGTGAATATCGACCGTCACATCGCCTGGCGGCAGCAGGTTGGCATCGATGTTTTGCACCGAGGAAAGGGTTTTGCCATCCTGCTGTTCTAAGATTAAAGCCTGCATATGTGGTTCCTCGCGGTTTGAAGATTGGAAAAATTATTCTGCAGACTATACTCGCTAACGGCATTATTACGTGGATGTAACGCAATAAATTGCCAGATACGCCAGCTTTGGTAGTATGCGTCGCTTCAGAAAGTTAGTACTTACTTAAGCAAAAGTCTTAAAAGGGGCCCGAATGCCCTTCGGGTAGTTATTCACACGCGGAGTTAACACAGGGATGCGATTAACGACGAAATTCTCAGCATTTGTTACGCTGCTCACCAGCCTGACGATTTTTGTCACGCTCATCGGCGCGTCGCTGAGCTTTTACAACGGCATTCAGATTAAAGTTGAGAATCGCGTGCAGGCGGTGGCGACGATGCTGGACAGCCGCCTGGTAACCACCTCTTTTGAAAAGCTCGAACCGCAAATGGACGAGCTGCTGACGCCGGTAGAAGTCGAACATATTGATTTTCTGCTCAACGGCAAATCGCTTTACAGCCATACCCGCGGCGACAGTTATCGTCCGCTGGGTAGTAACAACCAGTATCGTGAAATGACGGTACCCTCGCTCAAACATCCCGGAATTTCGATTCGTCTGGTCTACATGGACCCGATGGTCAATTATTTCCGCTCGCTTCACGTCACCGCGCCGCTCTCCTTCGCCATCGGCTTCATGGTGCTGATTATCTTCTTTTCGATTCGCTGGATCCGCCGCCAGCTGGCGGGGCAAGAACTACTGGAGCTGCGCGCGCGGCGCATTCTCAGCGGCGAGCGCGGGCCGCAGGTGCGCGGTTCGGTTCATGAATGGCCGGCCAGTACCAGCAGCGCGCTGGATATGCTGCTCTCGGAACTGCAGTTCGCCAGCGATCAGCGCAGCCGCATGGATACCCTGATTCGATCCTACGCCGCCCAGGATTCCAAAACCGGCCTCAATAACCGCCTGTTCTTTGATAACCAGCTGGCGACGCTGCTGGACGATCAGGAAAAGGTGGGGGCGCACGGTATCGTGATGATGATTCGCCTGCCGGAGTTTGATCTGCTGCGCGACAACTGGGGACGGGCGGCGGCGGAAGAGCATTACTTCACGCTAATTAATTTGCTGTCTACTTTTATTATGCGCTATCCCGGCTCGCTACTGGCGCGCTATCACCGTAGCGATTTCGCCGTCTTATTGCCGCATCGCACTTTAAAAGAGGCTGATAGTATCGCCGGGCAGTTACTCAAGGCGATGGATGCGCTGCCGTCAACACGGGTGCTGGATAAAGACGACACGATGCATATCGGCATCTGCGCGTTCCGCAGCGGCCAGTCCACTTCTCAGGTGATGGAACACGCCGAAGCGGCTACCCGCAACGCCGTGCTACAGGGGAGTAATAGCTGGGCGGTTTACGATGATTCACTGCCGGAGAAAGGGCGCGGCAACGTGCGCTGGCGGACGCTTATCGAGCAGATGCTTAGCCGCGGCGGCCCGCGCTTGTATCAGAAACCGGCGGTCATGCGCGATGGGCGGGTACATCATCGCGAGCTAATGTGTCGCATCTATGACGGTAAAGAAGAGGTGATTGCCGCCGAGTATATGCCAATGGTGCAGCAGTTTGGCTTAGCGGAAGAGTACGATCGCCTACAGATTACGCGTTTGCTGCCGTTATTAAGTTATTGGCCTGATCAAACGCTGGCCCTGCAGGTGACCGTGGAGTCGCTGATTCGCCCGCGTTTCCAGCGTTGGCTGCGCGATACCATGATGCAGTGCGAAAAATCACAACGTCGGCGGATTATTTTTGAACTTGCAGAGGCGGATGTTTGTCAATATATCGGCCGTTTACACCCGGTTATGCGGTTGATAAACGCGCTGGGCATTCGCGTCGCCGTGGTTCAGGCCGGGTTGACGTTGGTTGGCACCAGTTGGATCAAGCAGCTGGACGTGGAAGTGATCAAGCTGCATCAAGGGCTATCGCGCAATATTGAAAAACGCAGCGAGAACCAGTTACTGGTTCAAAGTCTGGTGGAGGCCTGTAAAGGGATGCCGGTACAGGTTTTTGCGACGGGAGTACGCAGTCGCAGCGAGTGGCAGGTGCTGTCGCAATGCGGCGTGACCGGCGGGCAGGGGGAATTTTTTGCCGCCTCACAGCCACTTGACACAAATGTGAAAAAATATTCGCAAAGATACTCTGTTTGATCTGCCGTTTGGCGTGATTTCACGTAGAATAACGCGCGCCATAGTAAAGGGGGTGTGCTTGTCTACCCGCCGGAATGTCGCAACTTACGCAAGACTGACCTTTGACAGGTACAAACAGAGCACGGAGCGCAGCTGATTTATTCAGCGCCGAAGGGACTTCGTAAATGTTTGTAACAAAGGAAATGAACTGCACTAATTTTCACCGTAGCAGATGATTTTTGCGCCTTGTCGCTGCTGCGTGTGGTTGGTAAAGTAAGCGGATTTTGTTTTCCGCCCCAGCTTTCAGGATTATCCCTTAGTATGTTAAAAAAATTTCGTGGCATGTTTTCCAATGACCTGTCCATTGACCTGGGTACCGCGAATACCCTTATTTATGTAAAAGGACAAGGCATCGTATTGAATGAGCCTTCCGTTGTGGCCATTCGTCAGGATCGTGCCGGTTCGCCGAAAAGCGTTGCCGCTGTAGGTCATGAAGCGAAGCAGATGCTGGGCCGTACGCCGGGCAACATCGCGGCGATTCGCCCGATGAAAGACGGCGTTATCGCCGACTTCTTCGTGACTGAAAAGATGCTGCAACACTTTATTAAACAGGTGCATAGCAACAGCTTTATGCGCCCGAGCCCGCGTGTGCTGGTGTGCGTGCCGGTTGGCGCGACCCAGGTTGAGCGTCGTGCTATCCGCGAATCCGCGCAGGGTGCTGGCGCCCGTGAAGTTTTCCTGATCGAAGAGCCGATGGCGGCCGCGATCGGCGCAGGCTTACCGGTTTCTGAAGCGACCGGTTCTATGGTTGTTGATATCGGCGGCGGTACTACCGAAGTCGCGGTTATCTCCCTGAACGGCGTGGTCTACTCTTCTTCCGTACGTATCGGCGGCGACCGTTTCGATGAAGCCGTGATCAATTACGTGCGTCGTAACTACGGTTCCCTGATCGGCGAAGCGACCGCTGAGCGTATCAAACACGAAATCGGTTCCGCTTACCCGGGTGATGAAGTACGCGAAATCGAAGTGCGCGGCCGTAACCTGGCTGAAGGCGTTCCACGCGGCTTCACCCTGAATTCCAACGAAATCCTCGAAGCGTTGCAGGAGCCGCTGACCGGCATCGTCAGCGCCGTTATGGTCGCGCTGGAGCAGTGCCCGCCGGAGCTGGCATCCGATATCTCCGAGCGCGGTATGGTCCTGACCGGCGGCGGTGCGCTGCTGCGCAACCTTGACCGTCTGTTAATGGAAGAGACAGGGATCCCTGTCGTAGTTGCAGAAGATCCACTGACCTGCGTCGCTCGTGGCGGCGGTAAGGCGCTGGAAATGATCGATATGCACGGCGGCGACTTGTTCAGCGAAGAGTAGTCAGCCTGAAGGTCTGGGGCAGCTTAAGGGCTGCCTCTGGTCTTTACTGACACGAGAATACGCATAGCCTATGAAGCCAATTTTTAGCCGTGGCCCGTCGCTACAGATTCGCCTTATTCTGGCGGTTTTGGTGGCGCTTGGCGTCATTATCGCCGACAGCCGCCTGGGTACGTTCAGCCAGATTCGAACGTACATGGATACTGCCGTCAGTCCTTTCTACTTTATCTCAAATGGTCCCCGGGAACTGCTCGACAGCGTATCGCAATCGCTGGCGACCCGCGATCAGCTCGAACTGGAAAACCGCGCGCTGCGTCAGGAGTTATTGCTGAAAAACAGCGATCTGCTGATGCTTGGCCAATACAAACAAGAAAATGCCCGCCTGCGTGAACTGCTAGGCTCGCCGCTGCGTCAGGACGAGCAGAAGATGGTAACTCAGGTTATCTCGACGGTTAACGACCCCTACAGCGATCAGGTCGTTATCGACAAGGGCAGCGTTAACGGCGTTTATGAAGGCCAGCCGGTTATCAGCGACAAGGGCGTTGTCGGTCAGGTGGTGGCGGTAGCGAAAATGACCAGCCGCGTGCTGCTGATTTGCGATGCGACCCATGCCTTGCCGATTCAGGTACTGCGTAACGATATCCGCGTGATTGCCGCCGGCAACGGCTGCACTGATGATTTACAGCTTGAACATCTGCCGGCGAATACCGATATTCGCGTCGGCGATGTGCTGGTGACTTCCGGGCTCGGCGGACGCTTCCCGGAAGGGTATCCGGTTGGGGTGGTCTCCTCGGTACGTCTGGATACTCAGCGTGCTTACACGGTAATCCAGGCTCGTCCGACTGCCGGGCTGCAGCGTTTACGCTATCTGCTGCTGCTGTGGGGCGCCGATCGTAACGGCGCCAACCCAATGACCCCGGAAGAGGTTCACCGCGTTGCCAATGAACGCCTGATGCAAATGATGCCGCAGGTGCTGCCTGCGCCTGATGCGATGGGGCCGCAGATGCCGGCGCCGGCGACGGGCCTGACGCCGCCGCCGTCCGCGCAACCTCTGCCAGCAGGGGGGCAATAGTGGCAAGTTATCGTAGCCAGGGACGCTGGGTTATCTGGCTCTCGTTTCTTATTGCGCTATTGCTGCAGATTATGCCCTGGCCGCAGGACATCACCGTCTTCCGGCCAAACTGGGTGTTGTTGATTCTGCTGTACTGGATCCTGGCGCTGCCGCATCGGGTTAACGTCGGTACCGGCTTTGTGATGGGGGCGATTCTCGACCTCATCAGCGGTTCGACCCTTGGCGTACGCGCGCTGTCGTTAAGTATCGTTGCCTATCTGGTCGCTTTAAAATATCAGCTGTTCCGTAATCTGGCGCTCTGGCAACAGGCGCTGGTGGTCATGCTGTTGTCTCTTGCCGTTGATATCATTGTTTTCTGGGCAGAGTTTTTAGTGATCAATGTCTCTTTCCGTCCGGAAGTGTTCTGGAGTAGTGTAGTAAACGGTGTGCTCTGGCCGTGGCTATTCCTGCTAATGCGTAAAGTGCGTCAGCAATTTGCGGTTCAATAAAGGTTGATATGACAACTCTGTATCTGGCTTCTGGTTCCCCGCGTCGGCAGGAACTGTTAACTCAGCTTGGCCTCTCTTTCGAACGCCTGGTTCCGGGTATTGAGGAACGGCGCGGCCCGCAGGAGAGTGCTGCGCATTATGTTGCGCGTCTGGCGCGTGAAAAAGCGCTGGCTGGCGTGGCTATGGCGCCGCGCGATCTGCCGGTGTTGGGAGCGGATACGATTGTCATTCTTAACGGCGAAGTGCTGGAAAAACCGCGCGATGCCGGGCACGCCGCAGAAATGCTTCGCATGCTTTCCGGAAAAACCCACCAGGTGATGACCGCGGTGGCGTTGGCAGATAAGCAGCAAACGCTGGATTGTCTGGTGGTGACGGAAGTGACCTTCCGTCTGCTCTCCGAGCAGGATATCGCTACCTACGTAGCCAGCGGCGAACCTTTAGATAAAGCAGGCGCATACGGTATTCAAGGGTTGGGTGGTTGTTTTGTCAGGAAGATAAATGGCAGCTATCACGCCGTAGTCGGCTTACCGCTGGTGGAAACGTATGAGTTGCTGAGTAACTTTAACTCACTGCGTGAAGAAAAGGGATAAAGATGACGGCTGAATTATTAGTTAACGTAACGCCATCCGAGACGCGCGTCGCGTATATCGATGGCGGGATCCTGCAGGAAATTCATATTGAGAGAGAAGCGCGGCGCGGAATCGTAGGCAATATCTACAAAGGTCGTGTCAGTCGTGTGTTGCCTGGAATGCAGGCGGCTTTTGTAGATATTGGCCTGGATAAGGCCGCCTTCCTGCATGCTTCCGATATCATGCCGCACACCGAGTGCGTGGCGGGTGAAGAGCAGAAGCAGTTTACCGTTCGCGATATTTCCGAACTGGTGCGTCAGGGCCAGGACCTGATGGTGCAGGTGGTGAAAGACCCGTTGGGCACCAAAGGCGCGCGTCTGACCACCGACATTACGATACCTTCCCGCTATTTAGTCTTTATGCCCGGCGCTTCGCACGTCGGCGTATCGCAGCGTATTGAAAGCGAGGCCGAGCGCGAACGCCTGAAAAGCGTGGTCACCGAATATTGCGACGAGCAGGGCGGGTTTATTATCCGCACCGCGGCGGAAGGCGTGCATGAGCAAGAGATGGCGGCGGACGCGGCCTACCTTAAGCGCGTCTGGACCAAAGTGATGGAACGCAAAAAGCGTAACCAGACCCGCTATCAGATGTACGGCGAGCTGGCGCTGGCCCAGCGCGTGCTGCGCGATTTCGCCGATGCTCAGCTTGACCGCATTCGCGTGGATTCGCGCCTGACCTACGAGGCGCTGCTGGAGTTCACCGCGGAATACATCCCGGAAATGACCAGCAAGCTGGAACATTACAGCGGCCGCCAGCCGATTTTCGATCTCTTTGACGTTGAGAACGAAATCCAGCGCGCGCTGGAGCGTAAAGTCGAGCTGAAATCAGGTGGCTATCTGATCATCGATCAGACCGAAGCGATGACCACCATCGATATCAACACCGGGGCGTTCGTTGGCCACCGCAATCTCGACGATACTATCTTCAATACTAATATTGAAGCCACGCAGGCCATCGCGCGTCAGCTGCGTCTGCGTAACCTGGGCGGCATTATCATCATTGATTTTATCGATATGAATAATGAAGATCATCGTCGTCGGGTACTGCACTCGCTGGAGCAGGCGCTGAGTAAAGATCGGGTGAAAACCAGCATTAACGGCTTCTCGCAGCTGGGGCTGGTCGAGATGACCCGCAAGCGCACCCGCGAAAGCGTGGAACATGTGCTGTGTAACGAGTGTCCTACCTGTCATGGGCGCGGCACGGTAAAGTCGGTCGAAACGGTCTGTTATGAGATCATGCGCGAGATAGTCCGTGTGCATCATGCGTATGACTCAGACCGCTTCCTGGTCTATGCTTCACCTGCCGTCGCGGAAGCTCTGAAAGGGGAAGAGTCCCACGCGCTGGCGGAAGTCGAAATCTTTGTCGGCAAGCAGGTCAAAGTGCAAATTGAGCCGCTCTATAATCAAGAGCAGTTCGATGTGGTAATGATGTAATCATTCAGCCCGTCGTTCCCGATGGCGTCGGGGGCGGTAAACAGGCGGGCTGAAGGATGAGGCGTAACAGGCTGACAAGGAGAGATGCGTTGAGGCGATGGCCCGGGATATTACTGCTCACCGTGGCAACCGTGGTGGTGATTGTTGCGCTGCTGGTGAGCGGCCTGCGTCTGGCATTGCCGCAGCTAAATAACTGGCGTCCCCAACTGCTGGAGAAAATTACCGCGGTATCCGGGGTGGCGGTCGATGCCTCGCAGATCAACGCCAACTGGGAAAACTTCGGCCCGACGCTGGACGTTCGCGATATTAAAGCCACCTTGAAAGACGGTGGCGAAATGACGATCAAACGGGTTACCCTTGCGCTCGACGTCTGGCAAAGCCTGCTACATATGCGCTGGCAGTTCCGCGACCTGACCTTCTGGCAGCTGCAAATCCACACCAATACCCCCATCCAGACCAACGACGACGGCGCCAGCCTGAAGACCGACCGCATCAGCGATCTGTTCCTGCGTCAGTTTGACCACTTTATTCTCCGCGATAGCCATTTGAGCTTCCTGACGATTTCCGGTCAGCGCGCGGAGCTGGCGATCCCGCAGCTTACCTGGCTTAACGGTAAAAACCGCCACCGCGCCGAGGGGCAACTGAGCCTTTCGAGCCTCACCGGCCAGCACGGCGTCATGCAGGTGCGGATGGATTTACGTGACGAGAACGGCCTGCTCAATAAGGGGCGCCTCTGGTTACAGGCCGACGACATCGACGTTAAACCCTGGCTCGGGCGCTGGATGCAGGACAACATCGCCCTGCAGAGCGCGCGCTTTAGTCTCGAAGGCTGGATGACCATCGATAAAGGCGATGTCGCCAGCGGCGATGTGTGGCTGAAAAAAGGCGGCGCCAGCTGGCAGGGTGACAAGCATCTGCATCAGCTGTCGGTGGATAACCTGACGGCGCATATCACACGCGAAAATCAAAGTTGGGCATTTCATATCCCCGACACGCGGATCTCGATAGACGGTAAAGCCTGGCCGCGCGGCGCGCTGGCGATGGCGTGGATCCCGGCGCAGGAAGTGGGTGGTAATAACAATCAGCGTAGCGATGAGCTGCGCATCCGCGCCAGCAATCTCGAGCTTGGCGGCTTGACCGGTCTGCAGCCGATGGCCGATAAGCTGGCGCCGAGCTTTGGCGAAGTGTGGCGAACTACCCAGCCGAGCGGCAAAATCAACCTGTTGGCATTGGATATCCCGCTGCAGGCAACGGAAAAGACCCGTTTCCAGGCCGACTGGAGCGATCTGGCGTGGAAGCAGTGGAAGCTGCTGCCGGGGGCCGAGCACTTTTCCGGCAGCCTGAGCGGCAGCGTTGAAAACGGCGAACTGCGCGCGCATATGACCCAGGCGAAAATGCCCTATGAAACGGTCTTTCGCGCGCCGCTGGAGATAGCCCAGGGCGATGCGACTCTGAGCTGGGAGAAGAACAGCAAGGGCTTTATGTTGGATGGCCGCGATATCGATGTACAGGCTACCGGCGTTCGCGCGCGCGGCGGCTTCCGCTATCTGCAGCCGGAAGGCGATGAGCCGTGGTTAGGCATCCTGGCGGGTATCAGTACCAACGATGGCGGCCAGGCGTGGCGTTATTTCCCGGAAAACCTGATGGGCAAAGCGCTGGTGGATTACCTGAGCGGCGCAATTAAGGGTGGCCAGGCCAGCAATGCCACCCTGGTTTACGGCGGCAACCCGCATCTGTTCCCTTATGAGCATAACGAAGGCCAATTCCAGGTCTCGGTACCGCTGAAGAATGCAACCTTCGCCTTCCAGCCGGACTGGCCAGCGCTGACCGGCCTGGATATCAATCTTAACTTCGTTAATAACGGCCTATGGATGAAGGCGGATAAAGCGATGCTGGGCAACGTCACCGCCAGCAACCTTGACGCGGTGATCCCCGACTATTCCCATGAAAAACTGTTTATTGATGCCGATGTTAACGGACCGGGCAAAGAGGTCGGCCCTTATTTCAAACAGACCCCGCTGAAGGATTCGCTCGGCTCGGCGCTGGATGAACTGCAGCTGGATGGTAATGTGAGCGCTCGCTTACATCTTGCTATCCCGCTCGATGGCGAGATGACCACCGCCAAAGGCGATGTGCGGCTGAAAAATAACGATCTGTTTATCAAGCCGATTGACGCGACGCTGAAGAACCTCAATGGTCAGTTCAGCTTTGAGAACGGAGATTTAAAAAGCGGGCCGCTAAGCGCGACCTGGTTTAATCAACCGCTGAACCTCAATTTCACCACTACTGAAGGGGCGAAAGCCTTCCTCGTTGACGTCGGCATGAACGCTAACTGGCAGCCGACGCGTACCGGCCTGCTGCCGAAAGCGGTCAATGATGAACTCAGCGGCAGCGTCCCCTGGGATGGCAAAGTGGCCATTGAGTTACCGTATCACGGTAGCGCGAGCTACAAAGTCGATATCAACGGCGATCTGAAAAATGTGAGTAGTCACTTACCTGCGCCGGTGAATAAATCGGCGGGCGAACCGTTGCCGGTGAAAATCAACGTGACCGGTGGCTTAAACAGCTTCGATCTGACCGGCAACATCGGCAGCAAGAACCACGTCAATAGCCGCTGGTTACTGAATAATAAGCTGACGCTCGACCGGGCGATTCTGACCTCCGACAGCAAAGCGATTCCTTCGCTGCCTGAAGCATCAGGCGTCGAGCTGAACATGCCGGCGATGGATGGCGCGCAATGGCTGGCGTTGTTCCAGCGGGGGGCCGTCAACGAAGTGAGCAGTAATATGGCTTTCCCTGAGCGCGTGACGCTTCGTACACCGTCGCTGGCGTTCGCCGGGCAAAACTGGAATAACGTCAGTCTGGTCTCCCAGCCTGACGGTAGCGGCTCGAAGGTGGAGGCGCAGGGGCGCGAAATCAACGCTACGTTGACGATGCATAAGAACGCGCCCTGGCTGGCGGCTATTCGCTATCTCTATTACAACCCTTCCAGCGATAACAACGGCACGGCGAAAAAAGAGAGCGGCCCGCTGGCTGATACCCGTCTGGATTTCCGCGGCTGGCCTGATTTACAGCTGCGCTGTAAAGAGTGCTGGCTGTGGGGGCAAAAATATGGGCGAATCGACGGTGACTTCGATATCAAGGGCGATACGCTCACCCTCAGTAATGGCCTGGTGGATACCGGCTTTGGCCGGCTCACTACCGATGGCGTCTGGGTGAATGCGCCCGGCGGCGTGCGTACCTCGCTGAAAGGCAAGCTGCACGGTAATAAAACGGATGACTTCGTGAACTTCTTTGGCGTTTCGACGCCGGTAAAAGGCTCGTCGTTTGATGTCGATTACGATCTGCACTGGCGCGCGCCGCCATGGCAGCCTGATGTCGCTTCGCTGAACGGGATCCTCAAAAGCCGCCTCGGCAAAGGCGAGTTTACTGACCTGAGCACCGGTCATGCCGGTCAGCTGTTACGGCTATTGAGCGTTGACGCGCTGCTGCGTAAGCTACGCTTCGATTTCAGCGACACCTTCCAGGAAGGCTTCTGGTTTGATTCGATTCGCAGTACGGCATGGATTAAAGACGGCGTATTGAATACGGATGATACGCTGGTGGATGGCCTTGAAGCCGACATCGCGATGAAAGGTTCGGTCGATCTGGTGCGTCGTCGTTTAGATTTACAAGCGGTGGTGGCGCCGGAAATATCGGCGACCGTCGGCGTAGCGGCGGCATTCGCTGTCAACCCGATCGTCGGCGCGGCGGTTTTTGCCGCCAGCAAGGTGCTTGGGCCGCTGTGGAACAAAGTGTCGATTCTGCGCTATCGCATTACGGGTCCAATCGATCAGCCGGAAATCAACGAAGTGCTGCGCCAGGCGCGCAGCAACAAAAAGCAATGATTTGACGAGTACGGGGAATTATCGCACTCTCAATAGAGGGCATTTTCTCCCCGTCATCTTTTTCGCCGCATGGCATTCCCCTGTGTCAGGCGGCAACAAACGAGTAGCGTAACGATGAGTTTGAACCTGGTAAGTGAACAATTACTGTCGGCAAATGGCCTGAATCATCAGGACCTGTTTGCCATTCTTGGCCAACTGGCTGAGCGCCGTCTCGATTACGGCGATCTTTATTTTCAGTCGAGCTATCACGAATCCTGGGTTCTGGAAGACAGCATCATTAAAGATGGGTCGTACAATATTGACCAGGGCGTAGGCGTCCGGGCGGTAAGCGGCGAGAAAACTGGTTTTGCCTATGCGGACCAAATCAGCAAACTGGCGCTTGAGCAGAGCGCGCAGGCGGCGCGTACTATCGTCCGCGACCATGGCGACGGCAAAGTGCAGACGCTCGGCGCGGTGGAGTACAGCTCTCTCTATACCAGCGTCGATCCGCTGCAGAGCATGAGCCGCGAAGAGAAACTGGATATTCTGCGCCGCGTCGATAAGGTGGCGCGTGCCGCCGATAAGCGCGTGCAGGAAGTTTCCGCCAGTCTGAGCGGCGTCTACGAGCTTATCCTGGTAGCGGCAACGGACGGGACGCTGGCCGCTGATGTCCGTCCGCTGGTTCGTCTCTCCGTGAGCGTGCTGGTGGAGGAAGACGGCAAACGCGAGCGCGGCGCCAGTGGCGGCGGAGGACGGTTTGGCTATGATTATTTCCTCGCGCCGCTGGATGGCGACGTACGGGCGGATGTCTGGGCGCGTGAAGCGGTACGTATGGCATTAGTCAATCTGTCCGCGGTTGCGGCGCCAGCCGGTATGCTGCCGGTGGTGCTTGGCGCGGGCTGGCCTGGCGTGCTGCTGCATGAAGCCGTCGGCCACGGCCTGGAAGGTGACTTTAACCGTCGCGGCACCTCGGTCTTCAGCGGTCACATGGGCGAATTAGTCGCCTCTGAACTGTGCACCGTCGTGGATGACGGCACCATGGCCGATCGCCGTGGTTCGGTCGCGATTGATGACGAAGGTACGCCGGGTCAATACAACGTGCTTATCGAAAACGGCGTCCTGAAAGGTTATATGCAGGATAAGCTCAACGCGCGTCTGATGGGCGTCGCGCCGACCGGTAATGGTCGCCGCGAATCTTATGCGCATCTGCCGATGCCGCGGATGACCAACACCTATATGCTGGCAGGGAAGTCGACGCCGCAGGAGATTATCGAATCGGTCGATTACGGTATCTATGCGCCGAACTTTGGCGGCGGTCAGGTGGACATTACCTCCGGTAAATTTGTCTTCTCGACCTCGGAAGCCTATCTGATTGAAAAAGGTAAAGTGACCAAGGCAGTCAAAGGCGCGACGCTAATCGGTTCCGGTATCGAAGCGATGCAGCAGATTTCTATGGTTGGTAACGACCTGAAGCTGGATAGCGGCGTTGGCGTGTGCGGTAAAGAAGGGCAGAGCGTGCCGGTCGGCGTCGGCCAGCCGACGCTGAAAGTCGACAACCTTACCGTTGGCGGCACCGCCTGATAACGGCTGGTCCCGGCGGCGCGGTGCCGCTGCCGGGATGTCAGTTAACGGGTCATCCCGCGCCCGTGCATTCCCTGATAGATCTTCGCCACCTCGACAAAATAATCCGTCAGATAGTTAATACATACCTGCACCTTCAGCGGTAGCTTATCTTTTTCGGTATATAGCGCATAGACCGGTCGCGGATCCGATTGATAGCTCGGCAGCAGGATCTCCAGTTCACCGCGGTTGATCTCGTCGATCGCCCACATCAGCGGAACGTAGGCCACGCCAACGCCGGCAGTCAGCCAGCGGATCAGCGTCATCGGGTCGTTGGTGACGAAGCGTCCTTGTGGGATCAGGCGCGTTGAGATCCCCTCCGGAGCGATAATTTCGAACTCATTATCTGGCCGTACGCTGTATTCCAGCCACGAGTGGCTGGCAAGATCCGCTGGTTTTTCCGGACATCCCGCGTGCTGAAGATAGCTTTTCGCCGCGCAGAGCACCATTGGCATTGAGCCTAACCGCCGCGAGAAGAGGCTGGAATCCTGCAATGCGCCGACGCGTATCACCACGTCGAGGCCGTCGGCAATCAGGTCCGGCGCGGGGATGCCGGTCACCAGATTAATCGATAAACCCGGATATTCTTTGAGCATTTCGGCGGTTATGCGCGCCAGCACATTCTGTGCCATAGTTGAAGAGCTACCGATGCGCAGCGTGCCGATAGGGGTATTGTTGAAGGCATACAGCTGTTCATGGACGTCCTGCGCTTCAAAGAGCATTCTTCGGCAGCCCTGGTAATAAATTTTACCCGCTTCTGTTAAGCCCAGGCTGCGGGTGCTGCGGTTGAGCAGCTTTACCTGAAGCTCGTCTTCCAGTTTAGCAACGGTCTGGCTGATAGATGAAACGCTCATCTGGAGCTGGCGTGCGGCGGCGGTGAAAGAGCCCAGCTCAACCACTTTGGCGAACACCGACATGCGTTTTAGTCGTTCCATTATTCACTCTGGCTTAAAAGTGATTTAGATCACATATTATAGATAAGGCTGCAATTGTTACGTTAATATATAGTTAGCTACATAATAAACGCATCACGCTACCACCTGTACGCTTCTTATCAAGGTCATCATGAGTCTGTTTCCTGTCATAGTGATTTTCGGCCTATCGTTTCCGCCGATCTTCTTTGAGCTGCTATTGTCGCTAGCCATCTTCTGGCTGGTGCACCGTTTGCTGGTTCCGACCGGTATTTATGATTTTGTCTGGCACCCTGCACTGTTTAATACTGCGCTGTATTGCTGTCTGTTTTATCTGATATCGCGCTTGTTCGTTTGAGGTCGATGTGAAAACACTAACAAGAAATATCCTGCGTACTGCCATCACTGTGATACTGGTTATTCTGGCGTTTATCGCTATTTTTCGCGCATGGGTGTACTACACCGCGTCGCCGTGGACGCGCGATGCGCGCTTTAGCGCCGATATCGTCGCCATCGCGCCGGACGTGTCGGGGCTCATTTCGCAAGTGAATGTCAAGGATAACCAACTGGTTAAGAAAGACCAGGTATTGTTCGTTATTGACCAACCTCGTTACCAAAAAGCGCTGGCGGAGGCGGAAGCCGACGTCTCTTATTACCAGACGCTGGCTCAGGAAAAACGCGTTGAAGCCGGGCGCCGTAACAGGCTCGGCGTGCAGGCCATGTCGCGCGAAGAGATTGACCAGGCCAACAACGTACTGCAAACCGTTGAGCATCAGCTGGCGAAAGCGGTGGCCAGCCGCGACTTAGCCAAGCTGGATCTTGAACGTACGGTTATCCGTGCGCCTGCTGATGGCTGGGTGACCAACCTGAACGTCTACTCCGGCGAATTCATCACCCGCGGTTCGACCGCGGTCGCTTTGGTGAAACAAAATACCTTCTACGTGATGGCCTATCTGGAAGAGACCAAGCTGGAAGGAGTGCGTCCAGGCTACCGCGCCGAAATCACCCCGCTCGGCAGTAGTAAGGTGATAAAAGGTACCGTCGACAGCGTTGCCGCGGGCGTAACCAACGCCAGCAGCAGCAGCGATGCGAAAGGCATGGCTTCCGTTGACTCCAACCTTGAGTGGGTACGTCTGGCGCAGCGCGTGCCGGTACGTATCCGTCTTGACCAGCAGCAGGGCAACCTCTGGCCGTCGGGCACCACTGCGACCGTTGTCATCACCGGCAAAGAAGATCGCGACGCCAGCCAGGCCAACTTCTTCCAGAAAGTCGCCATGCGCTTGCGTGAGTTTGGTTAATCGCCATGGGGACCTATACCATTGCTCCCCGGCATCTCCGCTTTGCCATTAAGCTTGCATGCGCGGTGGTGCTGGCGCTGTTCGTCGGCTTTCATTTTCAGCTTGAGACGCCGCGCTGGGCCGTATTGACCGCGGCTATTGTGACCGCCGGTCCGGCATTTGCCGCTGGCGGTGAGCCCTATTCCGGGGCGATTCGCTACCGCGGGATGTTGCGTATTGCCGGGACGTTTATCGGCTGTATTGCCGCGCTGGCGATCATCATCCTCATGATCCGCGCGCCGCTATTGATGATGCTGGTCTGCTGTCTCTGGGCCGGTTTCTGCACCTGGATCTCCTCGCTGGTGAAGGTCGAAAACTCCTACGCCTGGGGGCTGGCGGGTTATACGGCGCTGATTATCATCATCACCATTCATACCGACCCGATGCTGGCGCCGCAGTTTGCCGTCGAGCGCTGCAGCGAAATCGTCATCGGGATCGTCAGCGCCATCGTCGCTGACCTGCTATTTTCTCCGCGTTCTATCAAAAAAGAGATCGACCTCGAACTGGATAACCTGCTGCTGGATCAGTATCGCCTGATGCAGCTTTGTGTCGCCCATGGCGATAGCGAGGTGGTGGATAAAGCCTGGGGAGCGCTGGTGCGTCGTACTGCCGCGCTGGAGGGGATGCGCGGCAACCTGATCATGGAATCTTCGCGCTGGGCGAAGGTAAACCAGCGGCTAAAGGCGATCAACACGCTATCGCTGACGCTGATTACTCAGGCCTGCGAAACCTATCTGATCCAGAACTCTCGCCCGGAGATGGTGACTGACGACTACCGCGAGCTGTTTGCCGAGCCCGTAGAAACCGTACAGGATGTGCATCAACAGCTTAAGCGTATGCGCCGCTTCCTGACCTGGAAAGGTGAACACAATACGCCAGTTACGATTTATAGCTGGGTCGGCGCGGCGACGCGTTACCTGCTGCTGAAGCGCGGCGTGGTCGGCAATACCAAAATCAGCCGTATCGAAGATGAAGTCTTACGCGGCGAAACGGTGGTGAAGGTTGAGTCCGCCGAGCGTCACCACGCGATGGTCAATTTCTGGCGAACTTCTATTTCGTGTATTCTCGGCACCTTGTTCTGGTTGTGGACCGGCTGGACATCCGGTAGCGGGGCGATGGTTATGATTGCCGTGGTGACCGCGCTGGCGATGCGCCTGCCTAACCCGCGGATGGTGGCCTTAGACTTCCTCTATGGCACCCTTGCCGCTCTACCGCTCGGCGCGCTGTTCTTCCTTGTCGTCATGCCTGCGACGCAGCAGAGCATGCTGCTGCTGTGTATCAGCCTTGCCGCGATGGCGTTCTTTATCGGCATTGAGGTACAAAAGCGGCGGTTGGGATCGCTTGGGGCCCTGGCGAGCACCATCAATATTCTGGTGCTGGATAACCCGATGCAGTTCCAGTTTAGCCAGTTCCTCGATAGCGCCCTGGGGCAGATTGTCGGCTGTTTCCTCGCGCTGATGGTGATTCTGTTAGTGCGTGATAACTCGCAGGCCCGCACCGGACGGGTGCTATTGAACCAGTTCGTCTCGGCGGCGGTCTCTTCGCTGACCACGAATAGCGCCCGGCGTAAAGAGAACCATTTGCCGGCGCTGTATCAACAGCTATTTTTACTGCTGAACAAGTTTCCCGGCGATATCGCCCGCTTCCGGCTGGCGCTGACGCTGATTATTGCGCACCAGCGTCTACGCGATGCCCCGGTGCCGGTAAACGAGGATCTGTCGGCCTTCCACCGCCAGCTGCGGCGAACCGCCGATCACGTTATCTCCGCCGGCAGCGATGATAAGCGCCGCCGTTACTTTACCCGTCTGCTGGAAGAGCTTGATGTTTATCAGGAAAAACTCCTTCACTGGCAGGCGTCGCCCCAGGTCACTGAGCCGGTGCGACGGCTGGTCGATATGCTGAAGAAATATCAGCACGTGCTCACCAACAGCTAAGCTGCGAACCGACGCCCCGGCGTCGGTTTTTTTATCGCTATACTTATTTGGTGTAGAGGGACAGAGCTTAAGGGGCGCCGGGCAATGACTATTTATACCTTTGATTTTGATGAAATAGCTGAGCAACAGGATTTCTATCGCGAGTTTTCCCGCGCCTTCGCGCTACCGGATAAGCAGGTGGATAACCTCGACGCGCTGTGGAGCGCGGTGACGGGAGGGCGCTTACCGTTCCCGCTGGAGATTGAATTTGTTCATCTGGATGAAAAACAGCGTCGTCGCTTTGGTGCGTTAATTTTGCTGTTCGATGAAGCGGAAGAGGAGCTGGAAGGACTACTACGTTTCAATGCCCGTTGGGCATAAAAAAGCCCCCGGCAGGGCGGGGGCAAGTCGTCGGATAAGACGACGAGGGTTTATTTGTACAACTCAGCAGTCGCGTGCCAGCTGTCGCCGGTACGAGCTTCAATAATGCGGTAGCTGCTGGCGCCTTCTTTCTCGGCTTTAGCCGCCAGTTCCTGGCGCATATCCATTGGCGCGCTACCTACTTGAGATACAGAGATAGTGCCCATTGGTTGCAGATTTTGTGCTTGATCGGCGTTCACTTGCTGTACGGCTGCGCTTGCGCCGAAAGAGAGAACAGATGCCAGACCCAGGGATGCGATGATAATTGCGCTTTTCATAATCTTTACTCCAACCATTTGTGCAGCGGCGGGAGATTTCGTATGAACCCAGGCCGCTGAAGAGATACTGTTTCAGTTAATGACCGACAATCGTTAAAGCTTATTTATAAAGTTCAGCAGTGGCGTGCCAGTGGTCGCCGGTGCGAGCTTCGATAATGCGATAAGAAGAAGCACCTTCTTCTTGTGCTTTTTTGTTCAGCATTTCGTGCATATCCATCGGGGAAGAACCTACCGCGCCGATAGATACGGTGCCCAGTGACTGGCGGCTTTCCGCTTGAGTGCTGTTGATTGAATCAGCGGCGAAAGCGCCAAAGGACAGTACGGATAGCATGCTGAGTGCGGCTACAGTGGTTTTGATTTTCATGATGTTCACCTCGTCGAATTTTATTATTAGGGGGCTTTGTTTCGTGACCCTCATCACAAAATCAAGTATACACTAATCACCAAAAATATTAATACCATGCTAATTGTTTTCAGTGTAAATAATTTCCAAGAAATGTCGTTTTTATAACGTATAAGAATTAGAAATGTCATTCATGGGGTGAATGTCATGATTATTTATATTTAAATCAAATAGATATTGCGCTTTGATCTTTTGTGCGCTTTAGCCGTTATCATTCGGTAAAGGAATGTATAGAGGTGGAAAACCACACTAAATGTTAAAAAAATGCTGCTTTATTTGAAGGTTTGAGGGGGAGCGTTTTGCGGGGAAGAGCCCTCTGGCGGGAACCAGAGGGGGAGCGCTTAGAGTTCCTGTTCGAACAGGACCAGGATCGCGTCGTAGAGATCTTTAACGGAAAAACCGCGGGCAGGGGTGGTAAAGATAGTGTCATCCCCCGCGATACTACCCAGAATACCTTCGGCTTTACCTAAGGAATCCAGCAGGCGTGCGATCAGCTGCGCCGCGCCGGGGCTGGTGTGAATCACTACCACCGCATCGTTATAATCGATGTCCAGCACCAGGTTTTTCAGCGGGCTGGAGGTCGTCGGCACGCCGAGTTCGGCAGGCAAACAGTAGACCATTTCCATTTTGGCGTTACGCGTGCGAACGGCGCCAAACTTTGTCAGCATGCGGGAAACTTTCGATTGGTTGATGTTCTCGAAACCTTCTTCCTGCAGCGCCTGAACGATTTCGCCTTGCGAGCTGAATTTTTCTTCTTTAAGCAGCGATTTAAACGCTTTAACCAGTTCTTCTTGTTTTGCCGAACTACGCATAAGTCACCCAGATTATGGTGGTAAAAACAACATCATTATGCATACAAGTGCATTTTTATGCAAATAATCCGCAAGGGAATAGCGTAAATAATGTTATGAAAGGCGCATATTTTAGCAAATAACCCTGATGAGGAACATGCCTGCATCACAGCGGGTAAATTGCTGTAAAAGTGAAATAAATGTTATGAAATTGATATTGTTTTGCCGAGCGAGCTGGGTGTATTGTAACCAATAGTCGATCCGGTACTACGGCTTTGCTGGATGGCCAGTCTCAGGAAGAAAAATGCGAATTTGCTGCATCATTGCGCGTACCCCGCATTCTTCAGCCATAATTATTGTAATTGTTCATCTTGTGAATTAAGGTCCAGGCGACGGAATAACGAAAGACTATACCCGTCATACTTCGAGCTGCATGTGCGTTGGCTGCAATCGTTCACCCCAGTCACTTACTTCAGTAAGCTCCTGGGGATTCACGCTCTTGCCGCCTTCCTGCAACTCGAATTATTCAGGGTGTAAATTAACCATAATAAGGAGTTTAGGATGAAAGTTGCAGTCCTCGGCGCCGCTGGTGGCATCGGCCAGGCGCTTGCCCTACTACTTAAGACCCAACTGCCTTCAGGTTCAGAGCTCTCGTTGTACGACATCGCTCCGGTTACGCCGGGCGTGGCGGTAGATCTAAGTCATATTCCCACAGATGTAAAAATCAAAGGTTTCTCCGGTGAAGATGCAACCCCGGCGCTGGAAGGCGCTGATGTGGTGCTGATTTCCGCCGGCGTCGCGCGCAAGCCCGGCATGGATCGTTCCGACTTATTTAATGTTAACGCCGGTATCGTTAAAAATCTGGTGCAGCAGATCGCAAAAACCTGTCCGCAGGCCTGCATCGGTATTATCACCAACCCGGTAAATACCACCGTCGCTATCGCCGCCGAAGTGCTGAAAAAAGCCGGCGTGTACGATAAAAACAAACTGTTTGGCGTCACCACGCTCGACATTATTCGCTCTAATACTTTTGTCGCCGAGCTGAAAGGCAAGTCGGCAACCGAGGTTGAAGTTCCGGTCATTGGCGGCCACTCTGGCGTCACTATCCTGCCTTTACTGTCGCAGATTTCTGGCGTCAGCTTTAGCGAGCAGGAAGTCGCGGATCTCACCAAACGTATTCAAAACGCCGGGACGGAAGTCGTGGAAGCGAAAGCGGGCGGCGGGTCGGCGACGCTGTCGATGGGCCAGGCGGCTGCGCGTTTCGGGCTCTCACTGGTGCGTGCCATGCAGGGTGAAAAAGGCGTGGTTGAATGTGCCTACGTCGAAGGTGACGGCCAGTATGCCCGTTTCTTCTCGCAGCCGCTGCTGCTGGGCAAAAATGGCGTGGAAGAGCGTCAGTCTATCGGTAAACTCAGCGCTTTTGAACAGCAGGCGCTGGAAGGCATGCTGGATACGCTGAAGAAAGATATCGCCCTCGGCGAGGATTTCGTCAACAAGTAACATCTCCTTAGCAGAAAAGCCGGAACCGTCGTTCCGGCTTTTTTATCGCCTCATCTCCCTGCCGAATGCGCCGCCTGGCGGCTAAATCTGCTAAAATCCCCGCGTCTTAAGCCCCACGCAATGAGGACGTTGTGAAAAAGATCGAAAGAAAGCAGACCAGGGACCACATTACGCAAATCATTCGCTATCAAATTCTTTCCGGAGCGATAAAACCGGGAGATGAGCTGGCGCAGGAGAGTATTGCTGAGCAGCTAGGGCTTTCACGTATGCCGGTTAGAGAAGCGTTGCAGTCTCTTGAACAAGAGGGGTTTCTGGTGCGCTTGCCTAACCGTCATATGCAGGTATCAAAGCTGGTGCCCGATGATGTTAGCCATATTTTTCGCGTGATCGCGGTGATGGCTGCCGAATTGTTCACTCTCGTGCCGGCAAACCAGGGGGAATTGCTGCTCGGGCGCGCGCAAGCGCTGGCGCAGCCTGGCGACAAAACTCGCGAACTGGAATTTCATCAGTTGCTGATTTCTTATCTCGATAACCGCTATCTGGCGAAGGCGTATCAGCAATTTTTGGATGGATATATTTCTTATGTCATCCTGTATCTGAAAGACGATAGCCAGGAATCGGCACTGATACTACATGAACTGGCTGGAGCCATTAGCCGCGGCGATGTGGGCAATATTGCTCAGGCAACACAGCGTTATTTCCTCATGCTTGCGGAAATTATGCGTCAACATATGAAGGATTGGGAAAGTGCAGAAGCCTAAATTAGGGAAAATTAAGCTTCTTTCGGCGAAAGAGCAGGTCGCTGCGGTATTACGCAAAGCGATTCTTTCGCGGGATTTAGTGGAAGGGCAGGAGATAACTCTCGAAGGCATTGCCCGGATGGTCGGCGTTTCCAGCATGCCGGTGCGCGAAGCGTTTCAGATTTTAGCCGCCGATGGCCTGATTAAAGTCCGCCCTAATAAAGGCGCGGTGGTGTTGGGGATCAACGAACAGACGATTCGCGAGCATTATGAAATTCGCGCGCTGCTGGAAAGTGAGGCGGTGGCGAAAGCCTCCCGTCCCGGCACGGATATTTCGTCCATTGCCCGGGTACACGATGCGGCGGAAAAAGCGCTGGCCGATAATAACTTCACTGAATATTCCGACCTGAACCAGGCCTTCCATATGGAGATCTGGAACGCCGCGGGCAACGAAAAAATGAAGATGCTGCTCTGTAATATGTGGAACGGACTGTCGATGGGGCACAAGGTCACCGAAGCAGAATACGCCGCTATCTCCATTCGCGAACATAAGGAGATTTTACAGGCACTTGAACAGCATAATGAAGAACTGGCGCGTCAGCGCATGCGCGAGCATATTATTCGCTCAATGGAAAATATGCTCACGCGATACCTTCCCGAAACCTCTGTATAGCGCTAAAGCCTGTTGGTTTTAGTCGTATTCATCAACGCTATTAATCATCTCTTGTGACGATCTGCAGAGGATCTTGATGCAGATCGCACTGCGCGATCTTTGTTTAAAAACGCATTGACTTACTTTTTGCATGGGCATAATTTCTCCCTCGTCAATATTGGATACAATATCATATATCATTGATAGGGATAATTATAAATATGGAACCGATTACCATCACCTTATGTTTGCTGGTGTTCGCTATCGTCATGTTTGTCTGGGAGAAGGTGCCTTTGGCAGTGACTTCCATGGTGGTCTGCGTGGCGTTAGTGCTCACCGGCGTGTTGGATCTAAAACAAGCTTTTGCCGGTTTTATCGACTCCAACGTCATTCTTTTTGTCGCCATGTTTATCGTCGGCGGGGCGTTATTTGAAACCGGGATGGCCAATAAAGTCGGTGGGGTGATCACTCACTTCGCCAAAACCGAAAAACAGCTGATCTTCACCATCATGGTGGTCGTCGGCGTGATGTCGGGTTTTCTTTCCAACACCGGTACGGCGGCGGTATTGATCCCGGTAGTAATTGGCGTCGCGGCGAAATCGGGTTTTGCCCGCTCGCGTCTGCTGATGCCGCTGGTATTTGCCGCCGCGCTCGGCGGCAACCTGTCGCTGATTGGCGCGCCCGGCAACCTGATCGCGCAATCGGCGTTGCAGAATATCGGTAGCGGCTTTGGCTTCTTTGAGTATGCGAAAGTGGGTTTACCGATGCTGCTATGCGGCATCCTCTATTTCCTGACTATCGGCTATAAATTTCTGCCTGCTACCGCTAATAGCGGTGAAGTCGGTAGCGTCGGCGAACAGCGTGATTACAGCCACGTTCCGCGCAGGAAACAGATCCTGTCGCTGGTGGTGCTGATCGCCACGATCCTCGGCATGATTTTTGAGAAACAGACCGGCATTAGCCTGACGGTGGCAGGCTGTATCGGTGCGTTGGTACTGGTGTTTACCGGCGTGCTGACGGAAAAGCAGGCCTATAAGGCGATTGATTCACAGACTATTTTCATTTTTGGCGGCACGCTGGCGCTGGCAAAAGCGCTGGAAATGACCGGTGCTGGCAAGCTGGTTGCCGATCATGTCATCGGCATGCTGGGCCAGAACTCTTCCCCGTTCATGTTGATGGTGGTGGTCTTTGCGCTGTCCGTCATCATGACCAATTTTATGTCCAATACCGCCACCGTCGCGCTACTGGTACCGGTGAGTTTGTCGATCGCGGCCGGAATGGGCGCCGATCCGAAAGCGGTTCTGATGGCGACCGTAATCGGCAGTTCCTGCGCCTACGCGACGCCGATCGGTATGCCCGCCAACATGATGGTGCTATCGGCAGGCGGCTATAAGTTTGTCGATTACGCCAAATCGGGCCTTCCTCTGATTATCGTTTCTACCATTGTCAGCCTCGTACTGCTGCCAATTCTTTTCCCTTTTCACCCGTAATTTACGGACGCTGTTCTGACTAAGGAGCCTTTATGAGCAAAAGCGAACAGATATCCCGAATGACCGATATTATGGCCAAATTCGTGGGATATACCGGCAAAGTATTGCCTGATGACGTCACTGCAAAACTGAAAGAATTGCATAAGAAAGAGACCAGCCAGCTGGCTGACGTCATCTTCACCACCATGATTGAAAACCAGCGTCTGGCGAAGGAGCTGGATCGTCCCTCCTGCCAGGACACCGGCGTCATTCAGTTTTTGGTTGAGTGCGGCGCTAATTTCCCGCTGATTGGCGAGCTGGAAGCGCTGCTGCGCGAATCGGTGATTAAAGCCACCGTGGATTCTCCGCTGCGTCACAACAGCGTTGAGACCTTTGACGAATACAACACCGGTAAAAACGTGGGTAAAGGTACGCCGACGGTATTCTGGGAGATTGTCCCTGATTCTGACCAGTGCAGTATTTACACCTATATGGCCGGCGGCGGCTGCTCGCTGCCGGGTAAAGCGATGGTGCTGATGCCGGGCGCTGGTTACGAAGGCGTAACCCGTTTCGTGCTGGATGTCATGACCAGCTATGGCCTGAACGCCTGTCCGCCGTTGTTGGTTGGCGTTGGCGTCGCGACTTCCGTTGAAACGGCGGCGCTGTTGTCGAAGAAAGCGCTGATGCGTCCGGTGGGATCGCGCAATGAGAATGAACGCGCCGCATCGTTGGAGAAAATGCTCGAAGACGGCATTAATAAAATTGGCCTTGGCCCGCAGGGGATGTCCGGCAATACCTCCGTGATGGGCGTCAATATCGAAAATACCGCACGCCATCCTTCCACCATTGGCGTGGCGGTCAACGTCGGCTGCTGGTCGCACCGCAAAGGACATATCGTTTTCGATAAAGATTTGAATTACACCATTACGTCTCACACAGGAGTGGCTTTCTGATGACTAAAAAAATACTTACTACGCCAATTAAAGATGAAGATTTAGCTGATATTAAAGCGGGCGATATTATTTATCTTAATGGTCATATTGTTACCTGTCGTGATGTTGCTCATCGTCGTTTAATTGAAGGCGGTCGCGAATTGCCGGTCAACGTTGCCGGCGGCGCGATATTACATGCCGGGCCAATTGTGCGGCCGATTAAAGGTACAGAAGATAAATTTGAAATGGTCTCTGTTGGACCAACCACCAGTATGCGTATGGAGAAATTTGAAAAAGAATTTATTGCTAAGACCGGTGTGAAACTCATTGTCGGTAAAGGCGGCATGGGCAAAGGTACCGAAGAAGGCTGCGCCGAACATAAAGCGCTGCACTGCGTATTCCCGGCCGGCTGCGCGGTGGTTGCCGCGGTCTGTGTGGAAGAAATTGAAGACGCCCAGTGGCGTGATTTAGGTATGCCGGAAACCTTATGGGTTTGCCGGGTAAAAGAATTCGGCCCACTTATTGTGTCGATCGATACCCATGGAAATAACCTGTTTGAGCAGAATAAAGTGATATTTAATCAGCGCAAAGAGATTGTCGCTGATGAGATCTGTCAGCACGTAAGTTTTATTAAATAACTCCTGGCTAAATATATTGCGCAGTAGTGGCGAGAATTAAATTCCGCGATAAAGAGGCTTCTGACCATGTGGTCTGGGGAAATCCACTCTGCTATCGCGGGTTCATTACGCCATTATTGCGCCCCTCCAAAGGCTATTTTATGACTGATGCTGCGCTGTTAGGCGAGGGCTTCACCCTGATGTTTCTTGGCATGGGCTTCGTGCTGGCGTTCCTGCTGCTGCTCATTTTCGCCATCCGGGGGATGTCTCTCGCCGTTACCCGTCTGTTCCCTGAGCCGCCTGCCGCGTCCAAAGCGGCGCCGGCCGCCGTCGCGCCCGCCGACGACTTCGCCCGCTTAAAACCGGCGATTGTCGCCGCTATTCACCACCATCGCCGCCTTAATCCTTAATTCACGGAGGAATTCATGACCGTTGCCATTACCGATGTCGTCCTGCGCGACGCCCACCAGTCCCTGTTCGCCACCCGTCTGCGCCTTGACGATATGCTCCCCGTCGCCGCTCAGCTGGATGACGTCGGCTACCGCTCGCTGGAATGCTGGGGCGGCGCCACCTTTGACGCCTGCATCCGCTTCCTCGGCGAGGACCCGTGGGTCCGCCTGCGCGAACTGAAAAAGGCGATGCCGAAAACCCCGCTGCAGATGCTGCTCCGCGGCCAGAACCTGCTCGGCTACCGCCACTACGCCGACGACGTGGTGGAGCGCTTTGTCGAGCGCGCCGTCAAAAACGGCATGGACGTGTTCCGCGTTTTCGATGCCATGAACGACCCGCGCAACATGAAAGCCGCCCTGCAGGCGGTGCGCAGCCACGGCGCCCACGCCCAGGGCACACTCAGCTACACCACCAGCCCGGCACACACCCTGCAGACCTGGCTCGACCTCACCGAACAGCTGCTGGAGACCGGCGTCGACTCCATCGCCATCAAGGACATGTCCGGTATCCTCACCCCGCATGCCGCCTTTGAGCTGGTCAGCGAAATCAAAAAACGCTTTGCCGTCACCCTGCACCTGCACTGCCACGCCACCACCGGCATGGCGGAGATGGCGCTGCTGAAGGCTATTGAAGCCGGCGTCGACGGCGTCGATACCGCCATCTCCTCGATGAGCGCCACCTACGGCCACCCGGCCACCGAAGCGCTGGTGGCCACCCTCGCCGGGACCCGCTACGACACCGGCCTCGATATCCACAAACTGGAGAGCATCGCCGCGTACTTCCGCGAGGTGCGCAAAAAATACCACGCCTTCGAAGGCCAGCTGAAAGGCACCGACAGCCGTATCCTGGTCGCCCAGGTGCCGGGCGGGATGCTCACCAACCTTGAGGGCCAGCTTAAACAGCAGAGCGCCGCCCACCGTCTGGATGAGGTGCTGGCGGAAATCCCCCGTGTGCGCGAGGACCTCGGCTTCATCCCGCTGGTGACCCCGACCTCGCAGATTGTCGGCACCCAGGCGGTGCTTAACGTGCTGGGCGGCGAGCGCTACAAAACCATCGCGAAAGAGACCGCCGGTATCCTGAAAGGCGAATACGGCCACACCCCGGCGCCGGTTAACGCCGCCCTGCAGGCGCGGGTGCTCGACGGCGCCGACGCCGTCACCTGCCGCCCGGCGGACCTGCTGAAGCCGGAGCTGGCGGAGCTTGAAGCCGACGTGAAACGCCAGGCGCAGGAGAAGGGCATCACGCTTGCCGAAAACGCCATCGACGACGTGCTCACCGTGGCGCTGTTCCCGCAAATCGGCCTGAAGTTCCTCGAAAACCGCCACAACCCGGCGGCCTTTGAGCCCGTGCCGCAGGTGGAAGAAGCAAAATCTGCCGCGCCGGCAAAAGCCGCCGCCTCCGGCGTCTACACCGTGGAAGTGGAAGGCAAAGCCTTCGTGGTCAAAGTCAGCGACGGCGGCGACGTCAGCCAGCTGACGGCGGCCACTCCGTCTTCCGCACCGGTTCAGGCAGCCGCCCCGGCCCCGGCAGGCACCGGCACCCCGGTGACCGCGCCGCTGGCGGGCACCATCTGGAAGGTGCTGGCCAGCGAAGGCCAGGCGGTGGCGGAAGGCGAGGTGCTGCTGATTCTGGAAGCCATGAAGATGGAAACCGAAATCCGCGCCGCGCAGGCCGGTACCGTACGCGGTATCGCGGTGAAATCCGGCGATGCGGTGGCGGTCGGCGACACCCTGCTGCAGCTGGCGTAAGGACGAGGAGCGCAAATGGAAAGTCTGAACGCCCTGATTCAGGGCATGGGGCTGATGCACCTGGGGGCCGGCCAGGCGGTAATGCTGCTGGTCAGCCTGCTGCTGCTGTGGCTGGCGATTGCGAAAAAGTTCGAGCCGTTACTGCTGCTGCCGATTGGCTTCGGCGGCCTGCTCTCCAATATCCCGGAGGCCGGGCTGGCGCTGAGCGCGCTGGAAAACCTGCTGGCCCACCACGACCCGGTCCAGCTGGCGGTGATTGCCGCGAAGCTCAACTGCGCGCCGGACGTCCACGCCATCAAGGAGGCGCTGGCGCTGGCCCTGCCGTCGGTGCAGGGGCAGATGGAGACGCTGGCGGTGGACATGGGCTACTCCTCCGGGGTGCTGGCCATCTTCTATAAGGTGGCGATTGGCTCGGGTATCGCGCCGCTGGTGATCTTTATGGGCGTCGGGGCGATGACCGATTTCGGCCCGCTGCTGGCCAACCCGCGCACCCTGCTGCTGGGGGCGGCGGCGCAGTTCGGGATCTTCGCCACCGTGCTCGGGGCGCTGACGCTGAACTACTTCGGCTTCATCTCCTTCACCCTGCCGCAGGCGGCGGCCATCGGCATCATCGGCGGCGCCGACGGCCCGACGGCCATCTACCTGTCGAGCAAGCTGGCGCCGGAGCTGCTGGGGGCCATCGCGGTGGCCGCCTACTCCTACATGGCGCTGGTGCCGCTGATCCAGCCGCCGATCATGAAGGCGCTGACCAGCGACAAAGAGCGGAAGATCCGCATGGTGCAGCTGCGTACGGTGAGCAAACGCGAGAAGATCCTCTTCCCGGCGGTGCTGTTGCTGCTGGTGGCGCTGCTGCTGCCGGACGCCGCGCCGCTGCTGGGGATGTTCTGCTTCGGCAACCTGATGCGCGAAAGCGGGGTGGTGGATCGTCTGAGCGATACGGTGCAGAACGCGCTGATCAATATCGTCACCATCTTCCTCGGGCTGTCGGTGGGAGCCAAGCTGGTGGCGGACAAGTTCCTGCAGCCGCAGACGCTGGGGATCCTGCTGCTGGGGGTGATCGCCTTCTGCGTGGGCACCGCCGCCGGGGTGATCATGGCGAAGCTGATGAACGTATTCAGTAAGCACAAGATCAACCCGCTGATTGGTTCCGCCGGGGTATCGGCGGTGCCGATGGCGGCGAGGGTGTCCAACAAGGTGGGTCTGGAAGCGGACGGGCAGAACTTCCTGCTGATGCACGCGATGGGCCCGAACGTGGCCGGGGTGATCGGCTCGGCGATCGCCGCCGGGGTGATGCTCAAGTACGTGCTGGCGATGTAGGCCGGCATCCATCCCGGATAGCGGCTGGCGCCTTATCCGGGCTACCCGTCCGCTCCGGTTTGTAGCCCCGGTAAGCGTAGCGCCACCGGGGAGAGGTTCCCGGATGGCGGCTGGCGCCTTATCCGGGCGACCGGTCCGCTCCGGTTTGTAGCTCCGGTAAGCGCAGCGCCACCGGGGAGAGGTTCCCGGATAGCGGCTGGCGCCTTATCCGGGTTACCCGTCCGCTCCGGTTTGTAGCCCCGGTAAGCGCAGCGCCACCCGGGGAGAGGTTCCCGGATAGCGGCTGGCGCCTTATCCGGGCGACCGGTCCGCTCCGGTTTGTAGCCCCGGTAAGCGCAGCGGCACCGGGGAGAGGTTCCCGGATAGCGGCTGGCGCCGTAGCCGGGTTACCGGTCCGCTCCGGTTTGTAGCCCCGGTAAGCCAGCGCCAACGGGGAGAGGTTCCCGGATAGCGGCTGGCGCCTTATCCGGGCGACCGGTCCGCTCCGGTTTGTAGCCCCGGTAAGCGCAGCGCCACCGGGGAGAGGTTCCCGGATGGCGGCTGGCGCCTTAGCCGGGCGACCGGTCCGCTCCGGTTTGTAATCCCGGTAAGCGCAGCGCCACCGGGGAGAGGTTCCCGGATAGCGGCTGGCGCCTTATCCGGGCTACCGGTCCGCTCCGGTTTGTAACCCCGGTAAGCGCAGCGCCACCGGGGAGAGGTTCCCGGATAGCGGCTTGCGCCTAATCCGGGCGACCGGTGACCCCGTAGGCCGGCCGGGCGCCGCGCGAGCCGGGAATTTTTCCTGAGGAGGCTTTGATGAATGAAACGCTAGTATTACATCCTGCCAGCCGGTCGTCGGCAAAAGAGGGGGTCGTTGATGACGCCCTGGCGTCGCTGGAGGAGCTTGAACAACTGCATCCGGCGCTGAATCTGCTGGCGCACCCGCCAGTCGGCCGTGGCAGCCATGATTTCTTTGTCTGTTGTTATGACGCCGGTATACAGCATGCGCAGAGCGGGGAGGCTGAAACGGTAGCGGCGTTGCTTGATTCGCTGACGCAGGAGCGGCAAAGGAGCGGCCTGCTTTGCGCCGCCGCCGGGCATCTGGATGCGCTGCGTCAGCCGCTGACGCATAATCGTTTATGCGATCTGGCCGGAAAGATGTGCGCCAGCGTAGCGCAGGCTGATAGTGAATCGCGCAGCGGTTTCTACAGCGTACGCAGTATCTCGCTGCCGGTGTATCGACGATTGCTGCGGGACAACCATGCGCACAGCGTTTGTTTACAGCAGTCGCTGCTGCATTTGCTGGCCTGGAGGAGTGAATCGCCGTGGGCGCGGCAGCAGGCGCAACGGCTGCTGTGGCAGGGCGGGGTTCTCGGCGAGAGAGGGGAGTTCGCGTTACTGACGCTGGATGATGAACTGCGGGAGCGGCAGATCCGCTGGCCATCGTTGTGGTCGTTACTGGCGGTGACCGGGTTTCTGGCCAGATTCCCGGCCGGACCGCTGTTTGCTGATTAATCGCGCTCCCGGTAAAGGAGCGCTAAGCGTTAATTTGTCGCCGGGTATTCCTGTACCGCCACGTGCAGGGTGATTTTCTTATCATCGCGCATGATGACCACCGGGATTTCTGAACCCGGGCGAATTTCCGCAACCTGGTCCATGGTTTCCAGCGCCGAAACTGCTGGTTTATCGTTCACCGAGATGATCACGTCATTGGCGCGGATCCCAGCCTGCGCCGCCGGGCCATCCGGGGCGACGTCATTCACGACGATCCCCTGGATCTGATCCATGCCGCCGCTCTGCGCATGCATTGGCGCGATCTCGCGGCCGCTGATCCCGATGTAACCGCGGATCACCCGACCGTCGCGGATCAGTTTATCCATGATCTTGGTCGCCAGCTGGAACGGGATGGCAAAGCCGATCCCTTCCGGCGTTTCGCCGTCATTGCTCTTATCAAACGACAGGGTGTTAATACCCATCAATTCACCCAGCGAGTTGACCAGCGCGCCGCCGGAGTTGCCGTGGTTGATAGAGGCATCGGTTTGCAGGAAATTCTGCCGCCCGGTAGGGTTCAGGCCGATACGACCGGTCGCGCTGATGATGCCCTGGGTGATGGTTTGTCCGAGGTTATATGGGTTGCCTATCGCCAGTACTACATCGCCGATATGCGGAACGCGTTTCGGGTTAATCGGGATGACCGGCAGGCCGCCGCTGGCGTTTATTTTGAGCACCGCCAGGTCGGTCAGGGTATCGGAACCGACTAACAGGGCTTCGAATACCCGTCCATCCTGCAGCGCAATGATTATCTGGTCAGCATCGTTGATGACGTGCTTGTTGGTGAGGATATATCCGCGTTGGTCCATGATAACGCCGGAGCCAAGCGTCAGTTGGTTATGGCTGGTGCTGTTCAGCGCGCGGTTATAGACGTTGACCACCGCCGGCGCGGCGCGTCTTACCGCAGCATTATAGCTGGCGGGCGATTCGTCAGCGGTATCGCTCGGCGTCGCCGATGAGAGCTGCCACTGGCGCAGCGAAGGCATCGCCGCCAGCAGGATGCCGCCGACGATTAAACCGATAAGGACTGAACGTAAAAGCTTTCCTGGCATGATGCGAATATCGTTAATTAATGGGCAGGCGCAGCATAGCATGACTTATCCGGACATCGCACGACGCGCGATGTCCGGAAGCAGCCGTCAGCGTAGCAGCAGATAAATGCTTTCGTTACCGCGCAGCACATTCAGCGCGATGACGGCCGGTTTGGTTTCCAGCACTTTACGTAGCTCGGCGATGGAACGCACGCGCTGGCGGTTGAGGCCGATAATCAGATCGTCTTTATGCAAGCCAACCTGCGCCGCCGCGCTGCCTTTATCGACGTTATCGATAGTCACGCCCTTAGTGCCGTCTTTCAGCTGGCCATCGCTTAGCGCCGCTCCCTGCAGGGCCGGGATAATCAGATCGGCGCTGGCGGTGGAAGAAGTGCTCTTATCCAGCGTGACTTCGACGTCCAACGGTTTGCCGTCGCGCAGTAGCCCCAGTTTTACTTTAGTGCCAGGGGCGGTAGTGGCGATACGCGAACGCAGCTCGGCGAAGCTGCTTAGCGGTTTGCCGTTCATGCTGACGATAACGTCACCGGATTTAATCCCTGCTTTTGCGGAGCCTGAATTGGCCAGGACTTCGCTTACGAAGGCGCCGCGCTGAGCGTTGATATTCATCGCCTTAGCGATATCCGCGCTCATTTCCATGCCTTTAATACCCAGCAGGCCGCGTTTGATTTCGCCGTATTGAATAAGCTGATCGGCGAGGGTCTTCGCCATGTTGCTCGGGATGGCGAATCCGATGCCGATGCTGCCGCCGCCCGGCGCCAGAATGGCGGTATTAATGCCGATAAGCTCGCCGTTGAGATTCAGCAGCGCGCCGCCGGAGTTGCCGCGGTTAATTGAGGCATCGGTTTGAATAAAGTTTTCCAGCCCTTCGAGATTAAGGCCGCTACGGCCCAGCGCGGAGATAATGCCGGAAGTGGCGGTTTGGCCGAGGCCGAAGGGGTTGCCGACGGCAACGGCGAAATCGCCGACGCGCAGTTTGTCGGAATCCGCGATGGCGATTTGCGTTAAATTGCTGGGTTTTAAAACCTGCAGCAGAGCGATATCGCTCTGTTCGTCGCTGCCTACCAGTTTGGCATCGAACTCGCGGCCATCGTTCAACTGAATGCTGATTTTCTGCGCCTGGCTTATTACGTGGTTGTTGGTCAGCACGTAGCCTTTGGCGGCGTCGATAATCACCCCTGAACCGAGGCCTTCAAACGGCTGCGCCTGCTCTTGCGGCGCGTTGTCGCCGAAGTATTTTTTCAGCTCTTCCGGCATATTCTGCACCGGCGAGGCGGTGCCTTCTACCTGCACGCTCACCACCGCAGGCAATACTTTTTCCAGCATCGGCGCGAGGCTCGGCAGCGCGCCCTGGCCTGGAACCTGGGTCGGCAGTGATGCCGCCGCCGGAGGCAGGACCGACAACGATAATCCAATGCTTAACGCTAACGCACTCAACAGCAAAGTCTGTTTCTTCATTAGATGCTGGCTCTCGTAACCTGAGGTGTATGGAAAAAACGTCCGAATGATTTGATGTTATTGAATTTTCGACCGGCTAACAATGCGGTCCGTGCTTAAATTGTAGCTGGGATGCAGGGGGAAGACGGGCGCGGAAGGCGCGCCCGGTAAATATTTTTACGCAGACAGCGGGATCAGTCGCGTTTCGCGCCACCGCGCAGCAGGCCGGAGGCGCCTTCAGAGTAGTCGCGCGGCATCTGGACCGGCGCCTGATCGTTGCTGGCTTCGGACTCCGCCAGGCGATTGCGGAACGGATTGGCGTCCGCCATGGCGTCCGGCAGCAGGCTGCTGGAGCTTTTTGCCATGTGCTGATACAGCTGACGGTAGTCATCCGCCATGTTGTCCAGCAGTTCTGCGCTGCGCGCAAAATGGCTGACCAGCTCTTCGCGATACTCTTCAAGCTCTGCTTTATTCTTTTCCAGTTCGAACTGCAGCGCTTGTTGCTGACGCAATTTGCGGTTACCAAAACGCATGGCGACGGCACCGATGATGATACCGACGACTAATCCAATTAGCGCGTATTCCCAGGTCATGAACATCTCCCGTTGTTTTGTGGTTCCGTAGGGTGGCTGTTAGGCTCTCCGCCTGCGCCCGATAGTGCCACTATAACCGCTAATTCCACAGAAGTGGAATCCTGGCGTATCATCGCGTACTGTAGAACCGCCTTTTTTTCGTCAATCGTGCGTCACGGCGCCACGGTTTTCAAGGAATAACAATAAGATCATGCAAAGCCTGTCCCCAACATCGCGTTACCTTTTAGCTCTCAAAGAGGGCAGCCATCAACCAGACGATGTCCAACAAGAAGCGGTCAGCCGCCTCGATACCATCTATCGTGAACTGCAGGATAAACCTGTAGCCGCAGCGCCCGCGGGCGGCGGTCTGCGGGCAAAATTCAGCAAACTACTCGGCAAGCGCGAGCCGGCGGCGGAAACGACCGCCGTACGCGGCCTGTATATGTGGGGCGGCGTGGGGCGCGGCAAAACCTGGCTGATGGATATGTTCTATCAAAGCCTGCCGGGCGAGCGTAAACAGCGCCTGCATTTCCATCGCTTTATGCTGCGCGTGCACGAAGAGTTAACCACCCTGCAGGGGCATAGCGACCCGCTGGAAATCGTTGCCGACCGCTTTAAAGCGCAAACCGATGTGTTGTGCTTCGACGAGTTTTTTGTCTCCGACATCACCGATGCCATGCTGCTCGGCGGCTTAATGAAAGCGCTGTTCTCGCGGGGGATTACGCTGGTCGCTACCTCGAACATCCCGCCGGACGAACTCTACCGCAATGGTCTGCAACGCGCGCGTTTCCTGCCGGCGATAGACGCCATCAAACAGCATTGCGACATTATGAACGTCGATGCGGGGATTGATTACCGCCTGCGCACTTTAACCCAGGCGCATCTGTGGCTGTCGCCGCTCAATGCCGAGACCAGCCAGCAAATGGATAAACTCTGGCTGGCGCTGGCGGGGGGCAAACGCGAGCAGATGCCGACGCTGGAAATTAACCACCGGCCGCTGCCGACGTTGGGCGTGGAAAACCAGACCCTGGCAGCGTCGTTCGACACGCTGTGCGTAGATGCGCGCAGCCAGCACGATTACATCGCGCTGTCACGCCTGTTCCATACCGTGATGTTGTACGATGTGCCGGTGATGACGACGCAGCTCGAGAGCGAAGCGCGGCGCTTTATCGCGCTGGTGGATGAATTCTACGAACGCCATGTGAAGCTGGTGGTCAGCGCGGCGGTACCGCTGTATGAGATCTATCAGGGCGAACGCCTGAAGTTTGAGTTCCAGCGCTGTTTATCGCGCCTGCAGGAAATGCAAAGCGAAGAGTATCTGAAGCAGCCGCACATGCCCTGAATCCAGCCTTCTTCTCAGGTTGAGAAAAACCTGCTGCAAATCACATAAAGGGGTCGATCTTTGGCCCCTACTTCTCTATAATCTTGCGACCCCACGTTACGAGAAGGTTTTTTTTCCCGAAATCTTCTATGTGCTGGCATAGGCTATTCGAAGGGGTAGGTTTGCCGGACTTTGTCGTGTGAACCTCAACTGACTAAACGTTTGGGTGTTCACCAACGTGTAACTTATTTATTTGGGTAAGCTTTTAATGAAAACTTTTACAGCTAAACCAGAAACCGTAAAACGCGACTGGTATGTTGTTGACGCGACCGGTAAAACTCTGGGCCGTCTGGCTACTGAACTGGCTCGTCGCCTGCGCGGTAAGCACAAAGCGGAATACACTCCGCACGTTGATACTGGTGATTACATCATCGTTCTGAACGCAGAAAAAGTTGCTGTAACCGGCAACAAGCGCGAAGACAAAATGTACTACCACCACACCGGCCACATCGGTGGTATCAAAGAAGCGACCTTTGAAGAGATGATTGCCCGCCGTCCTGAGCGTGTGATTGAAATCGCGGTTAAAGGCATGCTGCCAAAAGGCCCGCTGGGTCGTGCTATGTACCGTAAACTGAAAGTTTACGCTGGTAACGAGCACAACCACGCGGCACAGCAACCGCAAGTTCTTGACATCTAATCGGGATTATAGGCAATGGCTGAAAATCAATACTACGGCACTGGTCGCCGCAAAAGTTCCGCAGCTCGCGTTTTCATCAAACCGGGCAACGGCAAAATCGTAATCAACCAGCGTTCGCTGGAACAGTACTTCGGTCGTGAAACTGCCCGCATGGTAGTTCGTCAGCCGCTGGAACTGGTCGACATGGTTGAGAAACTGGATCTGTACATCACTGTTAAAGGTGGTGGTATCTCTGGTCAGGCTGGTGCGATCCGTCACGGTATCACCCGCGCTCTGATGGAGTACGACGAGTCCCTGCGTTCTGAACTGCGTAAAGCTGGCTTCGTTACTCGTGACGCTCGTCAGGTTGAACGTAAGAAAGTCGGTCTGCGTAAAGCACGTCGTCGTCCGCAGTTCTCCAAACGTTAATTGTTTTCTGCTCACGCAGAACAATTTGCGAAAAAACCCGCTCCGGCGGGTTTTTTTATGGATAAAACGGCTGTTATCCACAAAGAAATGGCCTGTTCTTACCACTTTTTCAGCATTTCCAGAATACCCTCACCACAACGTCCGCAAAATCTGGTAAACTATCATCCAATTTTCTGCCCAAATGCTGGTGGTTGTTCATTTTTTAGTTAATCAATGAACATATCGTCGCCGTGCGAATGGGGTTTATACATCTGGCTGGCCATGCGTGGTCGGCAGCAGTAAAAATTCTGAATATACCTGGAGGTTTTCATGGCTGTCGCTGCCAACAAACGTTCGGTAATGACGCTGTTTTCTGGTCCTACTGACATCTATAGCCATCAGGTCCGCATCGTGCTGGCCGAAAAAGGTGTCAGTTTTGAGATAGAGCACGTGGAGAAGGATAACCCGCCTCAGGATCTGATTGACCTCAACCCGAATCAAAGCGTCCCGACGCTGGTGGATCGTGAGCTCACTCTGTGGGAATCCCGCATCATTATGGAATACCTGGATGAGCGTTTCCCGCATCCGCCGCTAATGCCGGTTTACCCGGTGGCGCGTGGTGAAAGCCGTCTGTACATGCAACGTATCGAGAAAGACTGGTATTCGCTGATGAATACCATCCAGACCGGTACCGCGGCCCAGGCCGATGCCGCTCGTAAGCAGCTGCGTGAAGAACTGCAGGCGATTGCGCCGGTCTTTACTCAGAAGCCTTACTTCCTGAGCGACGAGTTCAGCCTGGTCGATTGCTACCTGGCTCCGCTGCTGTGGCGTTTGCCGGTTCTCGGCGTAGAACTGGTGGGTGCTGGCGCGAAAGAGCTTAAGGGCTATATGACTCGCGTCTTCGAACGTGATTCTTTCCTCGCTTCTTTAACTGAAGCCGAGCGTGAAATGCGCCTCGGCCGGGGCTAAATAATGGATGTATCACAGCTGACGCCGCGTCGCCCGTACCTGCTGCGGGCGTTCTATGAGTGGCTGCTGGATAACCAGCTGACTCCGCACCTGGTCGTCGATGTGACGCTGCCAGGCGTTCTCGTGCCGATGGAGTACGCTCGCGACGGCCAAATCGTTCTGAACATTGCGCCGCGTGCGGTGGGCAATCTGGAACTGGCGAATGACGAAGTGCGCTTTAACGCCCGCTTCGGCGGCGTACCGCGCAACGTTTCCGTGCCGCTGGCTGCGGTACTCGCAATCTATGCCCGTGAGAACGGCGCAGGAACGATGTTTGAACCTGAAGCGGCCTATGACGAAGATGTCAGCAGCCTCAACGATGATGACGTCGCGCCTGAGAGCGAAAACGAAACGGTGATGTCGGTGATTGATGGCGATAAGCCGGATAATCACGATGACGATCCTGACGACACGCCACCGCCGCCGCGCGGTGGTCGTCCGGCGCTGCGCGTTGTGAAGTAATGCCTGACAGGCCCTCCGGGGCCTGTTTTTTTGCCTGCTTGCTTTGTTAACCCCGCCACACATCACGCGTCTCACCACTGGTACTGTTTACGCTACACGTATCCGTTCGGGGAGCAGGAATGTCTTTATTTGCCCAACTAAATTCGCGCATACGCCATCATGGCGGATTAATTGTCTCCTGCCAGCCGGTACCCGGCAGCCCGCTTGATAACCCGCAGATTGTCGCCGCGATGGCGCTGGCGGCAGAGCAGGCGGGGGCCGTGGCGCTGCGTATTGAAGGTCTGAACAACCTGCAGGCCGTTCGTCCGTTAGTGACGGTGCCCATTATCGGCCTGATAAAGCGCGATCTGCATGAAAGCCCGGTGCGTATCACCCCGTGGGTGGAGGATATCGTCGCGCTGGCGCAGGGCGGGGCGGATATTATTGCCATTGACGGTACGCAGCGTCAGCGTCCGGTACCGGTATCGGCGCTATTGGCGGAAATTCATCATCAGGGAAAAGTGGCGATGGCGGATTGTTCGTCTCAGGCCGATGCCCTGCAGTGCTGGCAGCTGGGCGCAGAAATCGTCGGCACCACTCTTTCAGGCTATACCGCAGAAGAGACGCCGGATGAGCCCGACCTGGCGCTGGTGAAAAGCCTCAGCGCCGCGGGCTGCAGGGTAATCGCCGAGGGACGGTATAATACGCCAGCGCAGGCGGCTGAGGCGATGCGCCACGGCGCGTGGGCCGTCACCGTCGGGTCAGCGATAACCCGCTTAGAGCATATCTGTGGCTGGTATAATACGGCGTTGAAAAAAGCCGTTTCCACTCAATGAGCAATAAAAAAGCCCGGTGGCGTTAACCATCGGGCTTTTATGCGTTGCGACTCAGAATCTAATCAGACTTCAAGATAGTTGAGGATACCGTCTGCCGCTTTGCGGCCTTCGGCAATCGCCGTTACCACCAGGTCCGAACCGCGAACGATATCGCCGCCGGCAAAGATTTTCGGGTTGCTGGTCTGGAACGCGTTGTCGCTGCCTTCCGGGGCGATGATGCGGCCCTGAGAGTCCAGCTCGACGCTATGCTTCGCCAGCCATTCCATGCTGTGCGGACGGAAACCAAACGCCATCACCACCGCGTCTGCCGGCACCACGTGCTCGGAACCGGCGACGATTTCCGCGCGACGGCGGCCTTTCGCATCCGGCTGGCCCATTTCGGTGCGCGCCATTTTCACGCCGCACACTTTGCCGTTGGCATTCACTTCCACGCCCAGCGGCTGGACGTTGAACTGGAATTCGACACCCTCTTCACGCGCGTTTTTCACTTCGCGTTTGGAGCCCGGCATGTTTTCTTCGTCACGGCGATAGGCGCAAATAACGTGCGCCGCCCCCTGACGAACCGAGGTTCGCACGCAGTCCATCGCGGTGTCGCCGCCGCCGAGAACCACCACGCGTTTGCCTTCCATACTGACGAAAGGTTCGTGTGCCGTTTCGCCAAAGCCCATGATCTGTTTGGTGTTGGCGATAAGGAACGGCAGAGCGTCATACACGCCGTTGGCATCTTCGTTTTCCAGCCCGCCGCGCATGGACTGGTAGGTGCCCACGCCCAGAAATACCGCATCGTACTCTTTCAGCAGATCGTCGAGCTGGATGTCACGGCCCACTTCGGTATTGAGCCGGAACTCAATCCCCATGCCGGTGAAGATCTCACGGCGGCGGGTCATCACCTCTTTTTCCAGCTTGAACGCCGGGATGCCGAAGGTCAGCAGGCCGCCGATTTCCGGATGACGATCGAAGACGATCGCCTTCACGCCGTTGCGGGTCAGCACATCGGCGCAGGCCAGCCCTGCCGGACCGGCGCCGATGATGGCGACGGTTTTACCGGTTTGCTTCACGCCGGACAAGTCCGGGCGCCAGCCCATCTCAAACGCTTTATCGTTGATATAGCGTTCAATGTTGCCGATGGTCACCGCGCCGAACTCATCGTTCAGGGTGCAGGAACCTTCGCACAGGCGGTCCTGCGGGCAGACACGTCCGCAGACTTCCGGCAGGGTGTTGGTCTGATGCGACAGCTCCGCCGCTTCAAAAATACGCCCCTCGTTGGCCAGCTTCAGCCAGTTCGGGATGTAGTTGTGCACCGGACATTTCCATTCGCAGTACGGGTTGCCGCAGGAGAGGCAGCGGTCCGCCTGCGCCTTGGCCTGGCCTTCTGAAAACGGCTCGTAAATTTCTACAAACTCAATTTTACGGATCTTCAGCGGTTTCTTTGGCGGATCAACACGCTGCAGGTCGATAAATTGGTATACGTTCTGACTCATCTTAACCCCTTACTGCGCCTGCACCCGCAGCTCAGCTGCGGAACGACTACGGTGACCCAACAGTGCTTTAACATCGCTGGACTTCGGTTTAACCAGCGCAAACTTCGCCGCGAAGGCCGGCCAGTTGGCGAGGATCTCTTCGCCGCGCTGCGAACCGGTAAGCTGGACGTGTTCGGTAATTAAGCCGCGCAGGTGTTCCTCATGGATAGCCAGCGTGTCCACGTCCAGAACTTCCACCAGTTCAGGGTTAACGCGTTTACGGAAGTCGCCATCTTCATCCAGGACGTAAGCAAAGCCGCCGGTCATACCTGCGCCGAAGTTCACGCCGGTTTTACCCAGGATACAGACGATACCGCCGGTCATGTATTCACAGCCGTTGTCGCCGATGCCTTCCACCACGGTGATGGCGCCGGAGTTACGTACCGCAAAGCGTTCGCCCGCGCGTCCTGCCGCGTACAGACGACCGCCGGTCGCGCCATACAGACAGGTGTTGCCAATGATGCTTGCTTCATGGCTGCGGAAGGCGGAGCCGACCGGAGGACGAATCGACAGCAGACCGCCCGCCATGCCTTTACCCACGTAGTCGTTGGCGTCGCCGGTCAGGTGCAGCTCAACGCCGCCGGCGTTCCAGACGCCGAAGCTCTGGCCCGCGGTACCGCTAAAGTGGGCGGTAATCGGGTCGGCGGCCAGCCCCTGGTCGCCATGAGTCTGGGCGATATAACCGGACAACGACGCCCCAACGGAACGGTCGGTGTTGCGAATATCGAACCAGAACGTTTTGCTCTGTTTGTTATCCACATACGGCTTCGCCTGCTGCAGCAGCTGCGCGTTGAGCACGCCGTTATCGAACGGCGGGTTGCTCTCGGTGCAGTACAGCGCCTTGCCCGGCAGCGGCTCAGCGGTTTCCAGCAGTTTGCCGAGCTCCAGTTTCTGCTGTTTCGCCGTAAAGCCTTCCAGTTCTTTCAGCAGGTCGGTACGGCCGATCAGGTCCACCAGGCGCTTCACGCCCAGCTGCGCCATCAGCTCGCGGGTTTCGCGGGCGATGAATTCAAAGTAGTTGGTCACTTTGAACGGCAGGCCGTGGTAGTGGTTCTTACGCAGTTTGTCGTCCTGGGTCGCTACGCCGGTGGCGCAGTTGTTCAGATGACAGATACGCAGGTATTTACAGCCCAGCGCGACCATCGGGCCGGTGCCGAAGCCGAAGCTTTCCGCGCCAAGGATCGCCGCTTTGATGATATCGAGGCCGGTTTTCAGGCCGCCGTCTACCTGCAGGCGAATTTTATGACGCAGGCCGTTGGCGACTAGCGCCTGCTGGGTTTCCACCAGGCCAAGTTCCCACGGACAGCCGGCATATTTCACCGATGAGAGCGGGCTCGCCCCGGTACCGCCATCGTAACCGGCGATAGTGATAAGGTCTGCGTAGGCTTTCGCCACGCCGGTGGCGATGGTGCCGACACCCGGTTCGGAAACCAGTTTGACGGAAATCATCGCCTTCGGATTGACCTGCTTGAGGTCGAAAATCAGCTGCGCCAGATCCTCGATAGAGTAAATATCGTGGTGCGGCGGCGGGGAGATCAGCGTCACGCCCGGTACCGAATAACGCAGTTTGGCGATATAAGGCGTCACTTTGTCACCCGGCAACTGTCCGCCTTCACCGGGTTTCGCGCCCTGGGCGACTTTAATCTGGATCACGTCGGCATTCACCAGGTAGGCTGGAGTAACGCCGAAACGACCGGAAGCCACCTGCTTAATGCGCGAGACTTTGTTGGTGCCGTAGCGCGCCGGGTCTTCACCGCCTTCACCGGAGTTGGAGAAGCCGCCGATGCTGTTCATCGCTTCCGCCAGTGATTCGTGCGCTTCCGGGCTCAGTGCGCCGATCGACATGGCCGCGGTATCGAAGCGTTTAAACAGCTCTTTCGCTGATTCCACCTCATTGATGCTTACGGCTTCATCGCCTGGGTTGAGCGCCAGCAGATCGCGCAGCGTGGCCGCCGGGCGTTCATTAACCAGCTTCGCGTATTCCTGATAATCACGGTATTCGCCGCTCTGAACCGCCTGCTGCAGGGTGCGAACGACGTCCGGGTTGTAGGCGTGATATTCGCCGCCGTGGACGTATTTCAGCAAGCCGCCCTGAGCCAGCGGTTTACGCGCCAGCCATGCGCGCTTCGACAGATTCAGCAGGTCCTGCTGGAAGTCGTCGAAACCGGCACCGCCGATGCGGCTCACTACGCCCAGGAAGCAGAGGTCGGCCACGTCGCGATGCAGGCCGACCGCTTCGAACAGCTTCGAGCAGCGGTAGGAGGCGATGGTCGAGATCCCCATCTTCGACATGATTTTGTACAGGCCTTTGTTGATGCCGTTACGGTAGTTCAGCATCACCGCACGGTATTCTTTATCGATAGCTTTGCTATCCACCAGCTTCGCCAGGGTTTCGTAAGCCAGATAAGGATAGATAGCCGTCGCGCCAAAGCCCAGCAGCACCGCGAAGTGGTGCGGATCGCGGGCGCTGGCGGTTTCGACGATGATGTTAGCGTCGCAGCGCAGGCTCTTTTCGACGAGGCGCGTCTGGATAGCGCCAACGGCCATCGGCGCCGGCACTGGCAGACGATCTTTCGCGATGTTGCGGTCAGACAGTACCAGCAATACGGTACCGTTACGCACCATCTGTTCCGCTTTATCGCACAGCGCTTTTACCGTCTCGGCCAGCGTGGTTTCGTTGGCATCAAAGGTAATGTCCAGGGTGTCGGCGCGATAGTGCTCCTCCTCCATGGTGGTCAGCTGTTTAAAGTCGGAGTACAGCAGGATCGGCGATTTAAAGCTCAGGCGGTGCGCCTGGCCTTCCGCTTCGCAGAAGACGTTCATTTCGCGACCAATACTGGTAGCCAGCGACATCACGTGCGCTTCACGCAGCGGATCGATAGGCGGGTTTGTCACCTGGGCGAACTGCTGGCGGAAATAATCGTAAATGATACGCGGCTGGCTGGAGAGCACGGCGAATGGGGTATCATCGCCCATCGAACCGACCGCTTCCTGGCCGTTTTCCCCAAGGACGCGCAGAACGGAGTCCAGCTCTTCGGCGCTGTAGTTAAACTGTTTCTGGTAGCTGGCGAGCGTGTCGTCATCCAACTGACGGCTGCCGACTTCTTCTTCCGGCAGGTCTTCGAACGGCACCAGACGGCGGACGTTTTTCTCCATCCACTCTTTGTACGGATGGCGGCTTTTCAGATCGTTATCGGTTTCCGCCGAGTGCAGAATGCGCCCGCTGCGGGTATCGATGACCATCAGCTCGCCAGGCCCAACGCGGCCTTTTTCCATCACCTCATCCGGCTGATAGTCCCAGATGCCGACTTCAGACGCGCAGGTGATGAGTTTATCTTTGGTAATGACGTAGCGCGCCGGACGCAGACCGTTACGGTCGAGGTTACAGGCGGCGTAGCGACCGTCGGACATGACGATGCCCGCCGGGCCGTCCCACGGCTCCATATGCATGGAGTTAAAGTCGAAGAACGCGCGCAGCTCCGGATCCATATCCGGGTTATTCTGCCAGGCCGGCGGTACCAGCAGGCGCATCGCGCGGACGATATCCATCCCGCCTGCCAGCAGCAGTTCCAGCATATTATCCATCGAGCTTGAGTCAGAGCCGGTTTCATTGACGAACGGCGCGGCGTCATGCAGATCGGGGATCAGCGGGGTCTGGAATTTATAGGTACGGGCGCGGGCCCACTGGCGGTTACCGGTGATGGTATTGATTTCACCGTTGTGCGCCAGATAGCGGAACGGCTGCGCCAGCGGCCAGCGCGGCACGGTATTAGTGGAGAAGCGCTGGTGGAACAGACAGATAGCGGATTCCAGGCGCAGGTCCGCGAGGTCCAGGTAGAAGCGCGGCAAATCCGCCGGCATACACAGACCTTTATAGATATTGACCAGGTTCGACAGGCTACAAACGTAGAAATCTTTGTCTTCCTGCAGGCGCTTTTCAATGCGACGGCGCGCGATGAACAGACGGCGTTCCATATCGCGCGGGCGCCAGCCTGCCGGAGCGTTAACAAAAATTTGTTCAATACGAGGCAGCGAGGAGAGGGCGATTTCACCGAGCACGCCTTCGTTAGTCGGCACATCGCGCCAGCCAACGATAGACAATGTTTCGCGTTGCAGCTCTTCTTCAACGATACGGCGCGCAGCGCTTGCCAGCTCGGGGTCTTTATTCAGGAACAGCATCCCGACGGCGTAGTTTTTGGCTAAGCGCCAGCCGCGTTCTTCCGCCACAATCCGGAAGAAACGATCGGGTTTTTGTAACAGCAGGCCGCAACCGTCGCCGGTTTTACCATCGGCAAGGATCGCGCCGCGGTGCTGCATTCGGGCCAGTGCGTGTATAGCGGTGCGCACTACCTTGTGGCTAGGTTCGCCTTCTATGTGGGCGATCAGGCCGAAACCACAGTTATCCCGCTCAAGGGATTTGTCGTACAACATATCAGTGAACCTCCCCAGGCTCTACGGGATGCCCTCTTAATCGATTGCGCGCAAGGCACAGCAAGAGCATGGCGACGGGGTAAGGGCATCTTTGCCTACCTCGCATTCGCCCTCTTTAAATCCTTTTCGCATCGGTACACAAGTTTGAGGACTTGCTATTAAGAGGGAATCTCAATTACTGCATAAATATGATGAGCAGAGCGCTCATCCAGAAAGCTTCCAGCGGATTCCCAACTTATCGAGAATCCACACTTACGTCAAATGGCAATCTTATTTATACAAAAGTGTGCTAAGAGGTGGTTAATTTTATGATTTTAAAGAGTATTATTGTTTTTTTAAAGGCATATAAACTCTCAGGGATGCGTAATCTAGTGTGATCTGTCTCACTATATCCGCAGCCTAAGATTACCTTTCTGTACTGAATTGTATTTTTATAGCAGAGTATTTGACTGCTGCTGTTCTTAATGACAGGAAATAAAACTATTTTTTGCTGTGACAAAGATAATTGAAACTCAGCATTGAAGTATAAGGAAATGTTATTACCGCAGCTGTGAATGAAATAGCGTTTATTTTGATTGAATATGCAATGAGCTAAGCGGCCGCGCTGACGATTGATCCAGGTCATCGCCGTCGGAGGCTAAAAATGGCAGGCTTGGCCCCTTTCTTGAGGCCGGTCTATCAGATTATGCAGTTACAAAAATTAGTCAACATGTTTGGTGGGGATCTTACGCGCCGCTACGGTGAAAAGGTACATAAACTGACGCTGCATGGTGGATTTAGCTGCCCGAATCGTGATGGCACAATTGGCCGCGGCGGCTGCACATTTTGTAATGTCGCCTCCTTCGCCGACGAGGCCCAGCAGTACCGCTCAATTGCCGATCAGCTGGCGCACCAGGCGCAGCTGGTCAACCGCGCGAAACGCTATCTTGCTTATTTCCAGGCCTACACCAGCACCTTTGCCGAAGTTCAGCTCCTGCGTTCGATGTATCAGCAGGCGGTGAGCCAGGCGAATATCGTTGGATTGTGCGTCGGCACCCGCCCCGACTGCGTACCCGATGCGGTGCTGGATCTGCTCAGCGAATATCGGGAACAGGGCTATGAAATCTGGCTGGAGCTGGGGCTGCAGACCGCGCATGATAAAACGCTGCATCGTATCAATCGCGGCCATGACTTTGCCTGCTACCAGCGCACCACCCGACTGGCGCGCGAGCGCGGATTAAAGGTCTGTGCGCATCTTATCGTCGGCCTACCGGGCGAAACGCAGCAACAGTGCCTGCAAACCCTGCAACGGGTGGTCGACACCGGCGTCGATGGCATTAAGCTGCACCCGCTGCACATCGTGACCGGCAGCATCATGGCGAAAGCCTGGCAGGCGGGTCGCCTGAACGGTATTGCTCTGGATGACTATACGGTCACCGCCGGTGAGATGATTCGCCATACGCCGCCGGAGGTGATTTATCACCGTATTTCGGCCAGCGCCCGTCGCCCAACGCTGCTGGCGCCGCTGTGGTGCGAAAACCGCTGGACCGGCATGGTCGAGCTGGACAAATACCTTAATGCCCATGGCGTTCAGGGGTCGGCATTGGGGACACCGTGGATCCTGCCCGCCTGATGCTCCACTTCCTTAACGGCTGATTACCGCCGCATTTTTTGCACAACTTACAGCGTAATGTTCAGAATTGGGTATTATTGTGCGGAGTTGGCGATAAGGAATCCCTCATGAAGCAAATTCGTATGCTGGCGCAGTACTATGTCGATCTGATGATGAAGTTAGGTCTGGTGCGCTTTTCAATGCTGTTAGCTCTGGCGCTGGTGGTGCTGGCTATTGTGGTACAGATGGCCGTCACAATGGTGCTGCATGGGCAGGTGGAGAGTATTGATGTCATCCGTTCTATCTTCTTCGGGCTGCTGATTACCCCCTGGGCGGTCTATTTTCTGTCGGTGGTAGTCGAACAGCTGGAAGAGTCGCGGCAGCGGCTCTCGCGGCTGGTGGAAAAGCTGGAAGAGATGCGCGAGCGCGACCTTAAGCTTAACGTGCAGCTCAAGGACAATATCGCCCAGTTGAACCAGGAAATTGGCGAGCGTGAGAAAGCGGAAGCGGAACGCGAGACTACGCTGGAACAGTTGAAAATAGAGATGAAAGAGCGTGAAGAGACGCAAATTCAGCTGGAACAACAGTCCTCCTTCCTGCGCTCTTTCCTTGATGCCTCACCGGATCTGGTTTTCTATCGTAACGAAGATAAAGAGTTCTCCGGCTGTAACCGGGCGATGGAACTGTTGACCGGAAAAAGCGAAAAGCAGCTGATTCACCTCAAGCCGCAGGATGTCTATAGCGAAGAAGCCGCGGTGAAAGTGCTGGAGACCGATGAGAAAGTCTTCCGCCATAATGTCTCGCTGACCTACGAACAATGGCTCGATTATCCCGATGGGCGTAAAGCCTGCTTTGAGATCCGCAAGGTCCCCTACTATGACCGCGTGGGCAAGCGCCGTGGCCTGATGGGCTTTGGCCGCGATATTACCGAGCGTAAGCGCTATCAGGACGCGCTGGAGCGCGCCAGCCGGGACAAGACCACCTTTATCTCAACCATCAGCCACGAGCTGCGTACGCCGCTCAACGGCATCGTTGGGCTCAGCCGCATCCTGCTGGATACTGAATTGACCAACGAGCAGGAAAAATATCTGAAAACTATCCATGTTTCAGCGGTGACGCTGGGGAATATCTTCAACGATATTATCGACATGGATAAAATGGAGCGGCGCAAAGTGCAGCTCGATAATCAGGAGGTGGACTTCACCAGCTTCCTTGCCGATCTGGAGAACCTCTCGGGCCTGCAGGCGCAGCAGAAAGGGTTGCGCTTTGTGATGGAGCCAACCCAGCCGCTGCCGCATAAGGTGGTAACCGATGGTACGCGCCTGCGGCAGATCCTGTGGAACCTGATCAGCAATGCGGTGAAGTTTACCCAGCAGGGCAATGTCACCGTGCGCGTCCGCTATGATGAAGGCGATATGCTGCACTTCGAAGTCGAGGACTCCGGTATCGGTATCCCGCAGGCGGAGCAGGACAAAATTTTCGCCATGTATTATCAGGTGAAAGATAGCCATGGCGGTAAACCGGCAACCGGTACCGGCATTGGTCTGGCGGTGTCGCGCCGTCTGGCGCGCAATATGGGCGGCGATATCAGCGTGACCAGCCAGCCGGGGCAGGGGGCGACGTTTACCCTGACCGTACACGCGCAGGCGGTGGCTGATGAAGTCGAAGATACGCTGGCCGAAGACGATATGCCGCTGCCGGCGCTGAACGTGCTGCTGGTGGAAGATATCGAACTGAACGTGATTGTCGCCCGTTCGGTGCTGGAAAAACTGGGCAACAGCGTGGACGTGGCGATGACCGGTAAAGCCGCGCTGGAGATGTTCGAACCCGGCGAATACGACCTGGTGTTGCTGGATATTCAGCTACCGGACATGACCGGCCTCGATATCTCGCGGCAGCTAAAACAGCGCTATGCCGCCGATGAGCTGCCGCCGCTGGTGGCGCTGACCGCTAACGTGCTGAAGGACAAAAAAGAATACCTTGATGCCGGCATGGATGATGTATTAAGTAAGCCGCTGTCGGTACCGGCGTTAACCGCGATCATCAAGAAATTCTGGGATGCGCCGGAAGACGACGGCCATGAACCGCCTGCGGTGGATGTCGCGAAATCGGCATCGGTACTGGACACCGATATGCTGGAGCAATATATCGAGCTGGTGGGACCGAAGCTGATTACCGACGGGCTGGCGGTGTTTGAGAAGATGATGCCAGGCTACATGTCCGTGCTGGAATCGAATCTCACCGCGCGCGACCAGAAAGGTATCGTCGATGAGGGCCATAAAATTAAGGGCGCGGCGGGTTCGATAGGCCTGCGCCATATCCAGCAGTTGGGACAGCAGATCCAAACGCCTGATTTACCCGCGTGGGAAGACAACGTCGGCGAGTGGGTGGAAGAGATGAAATCCGAGTGGCAAAACGATGTTGCGATACTGAAGGCCTGGATTGCGGCGGCGGATAAAAAATGACCCCGGATAAACCGGGGTGCGCGAATACTGCGCCAACACCAGGGAACTGGTTGTTGAGCCAGGATTGTTCGAGTGATTTTTTTACACGGCGCAACCTGAGGATTTGGCTTGCTCGTTCATTAAGATAGCAAACCATAAATAATTTGTTACGTGAATCGGTAAAATATGTGAAGCATAGCGAGTAAATCAAAATTATTTACTTGTTTCATAGAGTTGCGCTAAGGGGTTAGCAAGATGAAGAAGATTGGCGTGGTACTAAGCGGCTGTGGCGTTTACGACGGCGCAGAAATCCATGAAGCGGTCATTACCCTGTTGGCCATTGCGCGTCGCGGCGCGCAGGCCGTCTGCTTTGCGCCGGATAAGGCGCAAACCGACGTGATCAATCATCTGACCGGCGAAACGATGGCGGAAAGCCGCAACGTGCTGATTGAAGCGGCGCGTCTTGCGCGCGGCGCTATTCAGCCTTTGGCCAGCGCCCGTGTGGACGATCTGGATGCGCTGATTGTGCCAGGCGGCTTTGGCGCGGCGAAAAACCTGAGTAATTTCGCCGCCCAGGGGAGTGACTGCGTCGTTGACCGCGATCTGCAGGCGTTAACGCTGGCGATGCACGAGGCGGGTAAGCCGCTGGGCTTTATGTGTATCGCGCCGGCGCTGTTGCCGAAGATTTTCCCGACACCGCTGCGGATAACCATCGGTACCGATCCGGATACTGCCGAGGTGCTGGAAGAGATGGGCGCGGAGCATGTGCCGTGCCCGGTTGACGACATCGTGGTCGATGAAGACAACAAAGTGGTGACCACGCCTGCTTATATGCTGGCGCAGAATATTGCCGAGGCCGCCAGCGGTATTGAGAAACTGGTCGATCGCGTACTGGTTCTCGCTGAATGAGTAAGCGTGTTGCGCCGCTGGCGATGATCAAGCGCCTGCTGTTACGCCTGGCGCTTATCTGCGTGGTTTTCTGGGGCGGCGGTATCGCCGTATTCAGCGTTCTGCCGGTGCCGTTCTCAGCGGTGATGCTCGAGCGCCAGGTTAGCGCCTGGTTCTCCGGTGATTTTCATTATGTCGCCCATTCTGATTGGGTTGGTATGGACGAGATTTCCCCCTGGATGGGGCTGGCGGTGATTGCTGCTGAAGATCAGAAATTCCCCGACCACTGGGGTTTTGACGTGCCGGCAATCGAAAAAGCGCTGGCGCACAACGAACGGAATGAAAATCGAATTCGCGGCGCGTCAACGCTCTCTCAGCAGACGGCGAAAAACCTGTTTTTATGGGATGGCCGTAGCTGGCTACGCAAGGGGCTGGAAGTGGGCCTGACCGTCGGTATCGAAACGGTCTGGAGCAAGAAACGCATTCTCACCGTGTATCTGAATATCGCCGAGTTTGGCGACGGTATTTTCGGTGTTGAAGCGGCGGCTCAGCGCTATTTTCATAAGCCGGCCAGCCGTTTAACCCCTGCAGAGGCCGCGCTGCTGGCGGCGGTATTACCGAATCCGATTCGGTTTCGCGCCGATGCGCCATCAGGTTATGTTCGCAGCCGACAGGCATGGATCCTGCGCCAGATGCGTCAGTTAGGCGGCGAAGGCTTTATGCAGGCCAATAAGCTGCATTAACCGCAATCCCGCCGGGAGATGCTTAGTCTTCATCAAACCCGGCGTTGAATAGCGCGATCACCGCCGCCAGCGCTTCGACTTCCTGCGGGCCGCTGGCCTCCACCTCAATTTGACGACCTTTGGCGGAATCGAGCATCAGTAGGGCGATAACGCTATTGGCTTCCGCCTCCGTGCCTTCGTCGTTGCGTAGCAACACTTCCGCATCGAAATTCTGCATTAGCTCGAAAAGCTTCATCGCCGGGCGCGCATGCATGCCCAGCTTGTTGGTGATTTCAACGGTTTGCTTGACGGTCATGATTTACGTTTTTCCAGCGTCCGGTGACGAGACTGCACGTTCTTACCGCGCGAGCGGAAGTAGTCAGCCAGCTGTTCGGCAATATAGACCGAGCGATGCTTACCGCCGGTACAACCAATGGCCACCGTCAGATAGCTGCGGTTATTGGTTTCCAGCATTGGCAACCAAAGCTCCAGATAGCTTCGGGTCTGATAAATAAAGTTATGCACTTCCGTATGGCGATCGAGGAAGGCGGCAACCGGTTTATCGAGGCCGGTCATGGGGCGTAGCTTCGGATCCCAGTGCGGGTTCGGCAGGAAACGGACGTCAAAAACGTAATCGGCATCGATCGGGATACCGTGTTTGAAGCCGAATGATTCAAAGACCATCGTCAATTCACGTTCGCGTTTACCTAGCAGGCGGGTACGCAGCATCTCGGCCAGTTCATGCACCGACATTTCGGAAGTATCGACGATCAGGTCCGCGCGCGAGCGCAGCGGCTCGAGCAGATCGCTCTCTTCGTCGATCGCGCTTTCGAGCGACAAATTCTTGCTGGAGAGCGGATGCAAGCGGCGGGTATCGCTGTAGCGGCGGATCAGGGTATTGCGGTCGGCATCAAGGAACAGCAGCTGCGGGGAGAAGGATTCCGGCAGGTTCTGCATCGCTTGTTCAAAGATTTCCGGTGATTCCGGCATATTACGCACGTCGATGCTGACGGCCGCGGAGATATCGCGGTCGGCCAGCGTTCGCGCCAGCTCAGGTAACAGCACTACCGGCAGGTTATCCACACAGTAGAAGCCCATATCTTCCAGCGCTCGCAGGGCGACGGATTTCCCCGAGCCAGAGCGGCCGCTGACGATCATCAGTACCATGTACCGTTTCTCCTCAGTACGATAAAGGTTAAGGCGCGACTCACGTTAAGCGTCATCGCTGCTTCCTGCTTCGGTGATGATCTCATACAACTCTTCATCGCTCACCGCAGCGCGCAGGCGACGGCAGATGGTTTTGTCCGCCAGACGTTTGGCGACCAGCGAGAGCGTATGCAGGTGGGTTTTGGTTTGATCGGCCGGCACCAGTAGCGCAAACAGCAGATCAACCGGCTGATTGTCGATCGCATCGAAGGCGATCGGCGTTTCCAGCTGCACAAATACGCCAACGGCGCGCAGGGTATCCTCTTCAAGCTTGCCGTGAGGGATCGCAATGCCGTTGCCGATCCCGGTACTGCCCATTTTTTCACGGGTCAGGATCGCTTCAAAGACCACCTGCGGCGGCAAACCTAGCTGCTTCGCCGCCAGTTCGCTGATGATTTCCAGCGCGCGTTTCTTGCTCTGGCAGTGAACCTGGCTACGGGTACAATCCTGGTTAAGGACATTGCTCAGTTGTAGAGCGGAATCGTTGTTCATCATAATTTCACCTGAGCTGCCCTTATCCGCGGGCTGCGGATAAGGGCGATCGCCCGGACAATTAGTGTTGTTTCAGTTTATCTTTATGTTTTGTTAACTGTCTTGCCAGCTTATCGATAAGACCATCGATAGCGGCATACATATCCTGCCCTTCCGCACTGGCATGGATTTCGCCACCGTTGACATGCAAATTGGCGTCCGCGATTTGCGTCACCTTCTCTACTTTTAACACAATATAGACCTGGTTGATCCTATCGAAAAACTGCTCCAGTTTGCTGAACTTCGTGGTGACGAAGTCGCGCATAGCAGGAGTGATCTCGACGTTGTGTCCTGTAATGTTGAGCTGCATAGTGTCTTCCTTATCGGTTGTGTCAGACCAGTTGTTTGCGCTGGTTTGACGGCGGAATGGATAAAGACTCTCGGTACTTAGCAACAGTGCGCCGTGCCACCATAATACCCTGATCGGAGAGCATGGTGGTGAGCTTGCTGTCGCTCAACGGCTTCGCGGGGTTTTCCGCGGCGATTAACTTCTTCACCAGCGCGCGAATGGCGGTAGACGAGGCTTCGCCGCCGCCTTCGGTATTCACATGGCTGGAGAAGAAATACTTCAACTCAAAAATACCGCGTGGACTGTGCAGATATTTTTGCGTGGTAACGCGTGAAATTGTTGATTCATGCATCTCGACGGCCTGGGCGATATCCGCCAGCACCATCGGTTTCATAAATTCTTCGCCCTGCTCAAAGAAGGCCTGCTGCTGTTCGACGATGCAGCGGCTGACGCGCAGCAGGGTATCGTTACGGCTCTCAAGGCTCTTAATCAGCCAGCGGGCTTCCTGCAGGTTGCTGCGGATAAATTGGCTGTCGGCGTCGTTGCGCGCATTATTGCCCATCGCCGCGTATTGCTGATTAATCTTCAGCCGCGGAATGCTATCGGAATTGAGCTCGACAACCCAGCGGCCGCTAACCTTGCGCACCAGCACATCCGGGATCACGTACTCAGGCTCGCTGGTTTGTATGGACTGCCCCGGCCGCGGATCCAGCGACTGGATCAGGCAAACCGCCTCTTTCAGAACGTCTTCTTTCAAGCGGGTGACGCGCATCAGGCTGCGGAAATCGTGGTTGGCCAGGAGATCAAGATGCTCGCTGATGATCAACCGTGCCTCTTCCAGCCACGGCGTCTCTTTGGCAAATTGTGAAAGCTGGATCAGCAGGCAGTCACGGAGATCCCTGGCGGCGACGCCGACCGGATCGAAACGCTGCACGCGTTTGAGTACCGCTTCCACTTCCTCAATGCCAATTTCATCATCTTCGATACTATCGACAATGTCCTGAATGGGAATAGTAAGGTAGCCGGTATCGTCAACGGCATCGACGATGGAGGTGGCAATCGCGCGGTCGGTATCGGTGAAAGGCGTGAGCTCAACCTGCCACATCAGATAATCCTGCAGGCTCTGGGTGGTTTCACCCTGATAGATCGGCAGTTCATCGTCCTGGTAGTCGACGCCATTACCCGACGGCGTGCCGGCGGTGTAGATTTCATCCCAGCTGGCGTCCAGCGGCAGCTCATCCGGCATCTCTTTTTGTTCGAGCGCGTCGACGGTATCCAGGGACTCGCGGTCCTCGGCTTCTGTGGTTTCAACCTCTTCGTGAAGATCGGTTTGCTCAAGCAATGGGTTACTCTCCAGCGCCTGCTGGAGTTCTTGCTGGAGTTCTAACGTAGACAGCTGCAACAAGCGGATGGCCTGCTGCAGTTGGGGCGTCATGGCAAGCTGTTGGCTTAGCCTTAATTGCAAACCTTGCTTCATGTTCAGGGTCAATATCTCCGGCTAAAACGTCTATAACCTCTACCCTATCAGAGTCTGAAGTCTTCCCCAAGGTACACGCGTTTAACCTGCTCGTCTTCAAGGATTTGCTGCGGGGTGCCGTGGGCGATGAGATGGCCCTGGCTTACGATATAAGCTCGTTCACAGACCGCCAGCGTCTCCCTGACGTTATGGTCAGTAATGAGTACGCCAAGCCCGCTGTCGCGCAGGTGTTCGATGATGCGTTTAATATCGATAACGGAGATGGGGTCGACCCCGGCGAACGGTTCATCCAGCAGGATGAATTTGGGGTTCGCCGCCAGCGCGCGGGCGATTTCGACGCGGCGGCGTTCACCGCCGGAGAGCGCCTGGCCCAGGCTATCGCGCAGGTGTTCGATGTGGAATTCTTCCATCAGCTCTTTAGCGCGATCTTCACGCTGCTCGCTGCTGAGATCGTCGCGAATCTGCAGCACCGCCATCAGGTTATCGTAGACGCTCAGGCGGCGGAAGATAGAGGCTTCCTGCGGCAGATAACCAATGCCGCGGCGCGCGCGCGCGTGCAGCGGCAGCAGACTGATATCTTCATCGTCAATGATAATGTTGCCGGCATCGCGCGGCACGATGCCCACCACCATATAAAAGGTGGTGGTCTTACCGGCGCCGTTCGGGCCCAGCAGACCGACGATTTCACCGGAGTTGACGGTCAGGCTGACGTCTTCCACCACGCGGCGGCCTTTGTAGGCTTTGGCGAGGTTTTTTGCAGTTAATGTTGCCATAACGGATTACTTACCTTTCTTTTGCTGATCGCCGCTTTTGTCCTGCAACTGCGAAGGCACCAGTACCGTAGTCACGCGACCGCCTTTGTTGCTGAAGGCCTGCATTTTCTGCTCCTTCACCAGATAGGTGATTTTATCGCCCTGAATATTGCTATCCAGCTGTTCCAGATGCGCGTTACCGGTCAGCACCACGAAATCGTTCTGCAGTTCATAATGCATTTTCGACGCGCGGCCTTTCACCGGTTTGCCATTGTCCTGCATCTGATAGAAGGTGGCCGGATTGCCGAAACCGTCGATCACCTCTTTGCCTTTTTCACCGCCAGGGCGGGTAACCACGACTTTGTCGGCATTGATCTTAATGGTCCCCTGGGTAACGACCACGTTACCGGTGAAGGTCACGACGTTACCCTGCATATCCAGCGACTGCTGATCGGATTCGATGTGAATCGGCTGATCGGTATCGCCGGTTTTTGCCAGAGCCGGCAGGCTGGCGGCCAGAAGCGCGCTTGCGAGCGCAATGTTAAGGCTGAGTTTGTTTGTTCTGAATTTCATAAGAGGTTCTAACCTTTTCAATCAGCTCGGCATTTTTGCTGCGTAGGTTCCCGCGCATTTTCAGGCCGCTGGAATTAAATGTTGTTCCGTATAACGTCACCATATCGTCAGAGGTTACATCCTGGGTCACCAGGTTCACCTGCGCGTTATCGGTGGTAATTTTGCGCAGTTGAGAGTCGGGGCTCAACGCGTCGACCTCAACGTGGCCGTAAAGATACAGCATACGGTCGTTGGTTAACTTGGCTTTATCCGCTCTGATTGACCAGGCCGGAACCTTGTTGGTATCAAAGGTAGTCATTACCGGGTTGGTGAACCACGATACTTCTTGTTCGGAAAAGTATTCGACATGCTCGGCTATCAGACGATAGCTCAGCGCGCCTTCCGGGCTGTACACCACGGTATCGGTATGCTCGCTTTTATACGTCGGATCGTTAGGATTGACCGCGACGGTCGCGGTGTCGTCCGTACTCGCCAGGTTCAGGCCGATCAGGATCAACGCGACCAGCGATAGTAAGATGATAACCCAACGTCTGGTTTTACTCATATTGATTGCCCTTTGGCCTCATCAAGCTTGCCCTGCGCCAATAGTAACAAATCGCAGACTTCGCGTACCGCGCCGCGTCCGCCGTTAATTCGCGTGACATAGTTCGCCCGCGGGAGCAGCAGCGGATGCGCATCGGCGACGGCGACGCTTAAACCGACCTCCGCCATTACCGGCCAGTCGATCAGATCGTCGCCAATGTACGCGACTTCATCGGGGCGAACCGCCAGTTTGCTTAATAATTCGCGAAACGCCAATAGCTTATCGGACTGACCTTGATACAGATGCGTAATGCCCAGCGTCTGGCAGCGGTCTTCTACCAGTTTAGCTTTTCGCCCGGTAATAATCGCGACTTCAATACCGGAAGTCAGCGCGCAGCGGATCCCGTAGCCATCGCGGACGTTAAACGCTTTCAGTTCTTCGCCGTTGTTGCCCATATAGATAAGGCCGTCGGAAAGCACGCCGTCGACGTCGAGGATCAGTAAACGGATCTTCGCCGCCCGGTCGATAAATTCCTGGCTTACCGGCCCGTAGCAGGTGTCGACCTGGGCATCAGCATTATTCATTATTTTATCCTTACTTACACTACGCCAGCGCGCAGCAGATCGTGCATATGTACCACACCTAGCAGTCGGTCGCCATCGGCAACCAGCACGCAGGTGATATGGCGGGACTGCATCAGGTTGAGCGCATCTACCGCCAGCATGCCCGGACGAATGCGGATCCCGCCTGGGGTCATGACTTCAGCGATGCTGGCGTTGCGCATATCGACGCCGGTATCGAAGACGCGGCGCAGGTCGCCATCGGTGAAGATGCCGATGATATTCATCTCGTCATCGCAGATGGCCGTCATGCCTAAATTCTTACGGGTGATTTCCAGCAGCGCATCGCGCAGGGTGGCCTGCAGGCCGACGTGAGGGATCTCATCGCCGGTATGCATAATATCATTGACCCGCAGCAGCAGCTTACGACCAAGTGCGCCGCCGGGGTGCGACAAGGCGAAATCTTCGGCGGTAAAGCCGCGGGCTTCGAGCAGCGCTACGGCAAGGGCGTCACCCATCACCAGCGCGGCGGTGGTGCTGGAGGTCGGCGCCAGTCCTAGCGGACAGGCCTCTTTCGGCACTTTCACACATAGATGAATATCGGCGGCGCGCGCCATGCTGCTGTCCGGACGGCTGGTGACGCAGATAAGCGGCACCTGCTGGCGTTTAAGCACCGGAATCAACGCCAGAATTTCATTAGATTCACCGGAATTGGATAGCGCGATGACCACATCCTGCGGCGTGACCATCCCCAGATCGCCGTGAGCCGCTTCACCGGGATGGACAAAAAAAGCCGAAGTACCGGTACTGGCGAAAGTCGCCGCCATTTTGCGCCCGATATGACCGGATTTACCCATGCCCATCACCACGACTTTACCGCCGCAGCGGAAAATCGTTTCACAGGCGCGGGTGAAATCTTCATTAATATACTGATCGAGCTGGGCCAGACCTTCACGTTCAATTTCCAGAACCTGACGTCCTGCCTGTTGAAAGTCAAAATCCGTTGGCAAATCTATTTGCGACATGATGTTATCCCAATTCATTCAATGAAGAACGGCGCAGAACAGAACAGTAGCGCCAACCAAACCATAAAGCCGCCGACCAGCAAGGCGCCCGCTACGCGTCCCGGCTGCCGTTTGCGCCGCCAGCACAGCAGCGCGAAGATAGCGCTGACCAGCAGCATTACGCTGTAGTCGCGCGTAAAAGCTTCGGCAGGGAAGGCGCCAGGGGCTATTAACGCTGGCAGCCCGAGTACCAACACAAGATTAAGGATATTCGCGCCAATAATATTCCCGATGGCGATATCGTCTTCCCCTTTTCGTGCGCCGGCGATAGCGGTGGCCAGTTCCGGCAGGCTGGTGCCGATAGCAATAACCGTTAAGCCGACCGTCAGCTCGCTAATGGCGAAATAGTTCGCCAGCACCGTGGCGTTATCCACCACCATGCGGGTGGCCATCGGCATGACGATCATCGCCACCCCGAGCCACAGCAGGGCGACGGGCAGAGAACCGCCGCGCGGCAGCTCCGCCAGCTGTTCCCGGGTCAGGCTATCGCTGCCCTGGCGTTCCGCCAGGCGCGCTATCTTTAGGGTAAACACCAGCCACAGTATGGCTAGCGCCAGTAAAAACAGCCCGTCCAGACGCGACAGTTGACCATCGTAAAGTACAAATCCCGCCAGTAAACTGACCAGCAACATTAACGGCAATTCGCGGCGCAGGATATCAGAATGCACGGTAAATGGATGGAGCAGGGCGGCAAGACCGAGAATTAATAGAATATTAGTAATATTGGATCCCAACGCCGTGCCGATCGCCAAATCGGTTTGTCCGTGCAGGGAAGCGGCGACGGAAACGATGATCTCCGGCAGGCTGGTACCGATGCTCACGACAGTCATGCCGATGATGAGCGGCGGGATCCCCATCATGCGGCACAGTATTGAAGCGGCGTATACCAGACGATCGGCGCTGTAAACGACCAGCAGTAAACCAATTATTAACAGAGCCGTTGCTAAGAGCATCTAAAGTCCTTTCTTCAGGTATAATCGTCGCCTTGCTGGCCGTCCGTACGCAGCGTAACGAATTCTTAATTTTGACTTTATGTGTGGCAAAAGTAAAACAAATGCCAGCTTTCGCTAACCCGGGCAGGTAAGATTCTGTAAAAATGTTGGGTTTGTGGTGAAAGAAAGCGCCATGCTTAGCCCGAAGGTTTAGTAAGGATGATTTTATGAGCCAAACTCTGGCGAATTTAGTCGAGGTTCGCGGTATTCGTTTCTCTCGGGGCGACCGCGTCATCTTCGATGATATCTCGCTATCGGTGCCTCGCGGCAAGATTACCGCCATTATGGGGCCATCGGGGATCGGCAAGACGACCCTGCTGCGTTTGATCGGCGGCCAGATCCCGCCGGACAGCGGCGAGATCCTGTTTGACGGCGAAAACGTGCCGCAAATGACGCGCTCGCGGCTGTATACCGTGCGTAAACGCATGAGCATGCTGTTTCAGTCCGGCGCGCTATTCACCGATATGAACGTGTTTGATAACGTAGCTTACCCGCTGCGCGAACATACTCAGTTGCCGGATGCGCTGCTGCATACCACCGTCATGATGAAGCTGGAGGCGGTTGGGCTACGCGGCGCGGCGAAACTGATGCCTTCTGAACTCTCCGGCGGGATGGCGCGGCGCGCGGCGCTGGCGCGGGCGATTGCCCTTGAGCCGGATCTGATCATGTTTGACGAACCCTTCGTCGGACAAGATCCCATCACCATGGGCGTATTGGTTAAACTTATCTCAGAGCTGAATAGCACCCTGGGAGTGACCTGCATTGTGGTATCGCACGACGTACCGGAAGTGCTGAGCATTGCGGATTACGCCTACATCGTGGCGGATAAGAAAATCGTTGCCCACGGCAGCGCGCAATCGCTGCGTGAAAATAGCGATCCGCGCGTGCGCCAGTTCATTGATGGCATCGCTGACGGCCCGGTGCCGTTCCGCTATCCTGCGGGCGATTACCACCATGATTTATTAGGCAAAGGGAGCTAAACGACTCATGCTATTTAATGCGCTGGCAGCGCTCGGACACCGCGGCATCAAAACCACCGCGACCTTCGGGCGCGCCGGATTAATGCTGTTTAATGCCGTGGTGGGCAAGCCGGAATTTCGCAAGCATGCGCCGCTGCTGGTACGCCAGCTGTATAACGTCGGCGTGCTATCGATGCTGATTATTATCGTCTCGGGGCTGTTCATCGGAATGGTACTGGGGCTGCAGGGTTATCTGGTATTAACGACCTATAGCGCTGAGACCAGTCTGGGCATGCTGGTGGCGCTGTCGCTGCTGCGCGAACTGGGGCCGGTGGTGGCCGCGCTGCTGTTCGCCGGGCGAGCCGGTTCGGCGTTAACCGCCGAGATTGGCCTGATGCGGGCGACCGAGCAGCTCTCCAGCATGGAGATGATGGCGGTGGATCCGCTGCGCCGGGTGATTTCGCCGCGCTTCTGGGCCGGGGTCATCTCGCTACCGCTGTTGACGATCATTTTCGTCGCCGTGGGGGTCTGGGGCGGTTCGCTGGTTGGCGTAAGCTGGAAAGGCATCGACGCAGGGTTCTTCTGGACCGCGATGCAAAATGCCGTCGACTGGCGAATGGATCTGGTTAACTGCCTGATTAAAAGTCTGGTTTTTGCCGTTACGGTAACCTGGATTGCGTTATTCAATGGTTATGACGCTATCCCCACTTCCGCTGGAATTAGCCGGGCAACGACGCGCACCGTGGTGCATTCGTCGCTGGCGGTTCTGGGGCTGGATTTTGTGCTGACTGCGCTGATGTTTGGGAATTAAGTTCATGCAAACGAAAAAAAATGAGATCTGGGTAGGTGTGTTCTTACTGGCGGCGCTGCTAGCGGCGCTGTTTGTCTGTCTGAAGGCGGCGAACGTGACCTCGTTGCGTACCGAACCGACTTACCGTCTTTATGCGACCTTCGATAACATCGGCGGTCTGAAAGCGCGTTCACCGGTGCGTATCGGCGGTGTGGTGGTCGGTCGCGTTGCCGATATTACCCTCGATCCGAAAACCTATCTGCCGCGTGTTGCCATCGATATCGACGAAAGCTACAACCACATTCCGGATACCAGTTCGCTGGCGATTCGTACTTCCGGCCTGCTCGGGGAGCAGTACCTGGCGCTGAACGTCGGTTTCGAAGATCCGGAACTGGGCACCGCTATTCTTAAAGACGGCGGTACGATTCAGGACACCAAGTCCGCGATGGTACTGGAAGATCTGATAGGCCAGTTCCTCTATAACAGCAAGGGCGGCGATAATCAGAATTCTGACAATGATAAGGCGGCGGCTGAGAGTCATACTGACGCTACGCCGCAGGCCGGCATGACGCATTAATTTCAGGAGAGACAAGATATGTTTAAACGCTTACTCATGGTCGCCATGCTGGTGATTGCTCCACTGACCGCCGCGCATGCCGCGGATCAAACTAACCCGTATAAGCTGATGGACGAGGCGGCGCAGAAGACCTTCGATCGTCTGAAGAACGAACAGCCGAAGATCAAAGCGAACCCAAACTATCTGCGTGATATCGTCGATCAGGAACTGCTGCCTTACGTGCAGGTGAAATACGCCGGCGCGCTGGTGCTGGGCCGTTACTACAAAGAGGCGACGCCTGCACAGCGTGAAGCCTACTTTGCCGCCTTCCGCGAATATCTGAAACAGGCTTACGGTCAGGCGCTGGCCATGTATCACGGGCAGACTTATCAAATTGCGCCTGAGCAGCCGCTGGGCAGCGCAACCATCGTACCGATTCGCGTCACCATCCTCGACCCGAATGGCCGTCCTCCGGTACGCCTGGACTTCCAATGGCGTAAAAATACCCAGACCGGCAACTGGCAGGCTTATGACATGATCGCCGAAGGCGTCAGCATGATCACTACCAAACAAAACGAGTGGAGCGATCTGCTGCGTACGAAAGGCGTTGACGGTCTGACCGCGCAGCTGAAAGCTATTTCTGCCCAGCCTATCACTCTGGAACAGAAAAAATAATGAGCGAGCAACTGAGCTGGAACCGCGACGGTGAACGCCTGGCGTTGCGCGGCGAACTGGATCAGGAATTTATACTGCCGCTGTGGAATGCCCGCGCGCAGGCCACCGACGGCGTATCCACTATCGACCTCAGCGACGTTTCGCGGGTCGATAGCGCCGGAGTGGCGTTGCTGGTTCATTTTGTCGCGCTGGTACGCCGGCAGGGCAAAACGGCGCAAGTGGTAGGAAAAAGCGAAAACCTGCAAACGCTGGTGAGTCTTTACAACCTTCCGGCAGACATGATCCCGTAAATTTTTCAGTAGGTTAATGCTGAAGCTATTCTGAAAGCCCCATCAATCTGTTCGATGGGGCTTTTTGCTTGTTTAAGACAGCGCCACTTTCCTCTAAGATGTTGGGCTGTTTTCACACTCAGAAAAATGTGATCCCATGGAAAATCATGAAATTCAGACCGTGCTGATGAACGCACTCTCCCTTCAGGAAGTCCACGTCTCTGGCGATGGCAGCCACTTTCAGGTTATCGCTGTGGGTGAGATGTTTGACGGCATGAGCCGGGTAAAAAAACAGCAGGCTATCTACGCGCCGCTGATGGAATATATTGCCGACAATCGCATTCATGCGCTGTCGATCAAAGCGTTTACCCCGCAAGAATGGGCGCGCGATCGCAAACTTAATGGCTTTTAAGCTGTAGGGATGTTCCCTACAGCGTTGATGAATTTTTAACCGAGAACAGAATCAATGGATAAATTCCGTGTTCAGGGGCCGACTCGCCTGCAGGGCGAGGTCACCATTTCCGGCGCTAAAAACGCTGCCCTGCCAATCCTCTTTGCCGCGCTGTTAGCCGAAGAGCCGATTGAAATCCAGAATGTACCGAAGCTGAAAGATATCGATACCACCATGAAGCTGCTGAGCCAGCTGGGCGCGAAGGTCGAGCGCAATGGTTCCGTATGGATCGATGCCGGTCCGGTAAATGTTTTCTGTGCTCCGTACGATTTAGTGAAAACCATGCGCGCTTCCATCTGGGCGCTGGGGCCGCTGGTGGCGCGTTTCGGTCAGGGTCAGGTTTCTCTGCCGGGCGGCTGCGCTATCGGCGCGCGTCCGGTCGACCTGCATATTACCGGCCTGGAACAGCTGGGCGCGGAAATCAAACTGGAAGAAGGCTATGTGAAGGCATCAGTCAATGGGCGTCTGAAAGGCGCGCATATCGTGATGGATAAGGTGAGCGTAGGGGCGACCGTGACTATCATGAGCGCGGCGACGCTGGCTGAAGGCACCACGGTTATCGAAAACGCCGCGCGCGAGCCGGAAATCGTCGATACCGCCAACTTCCTCAACGCGCTGGGCGCGAAAATCAAAGGCCAGGGCAGCGACCGTATCACCATCGAAGGCGTCGCGCGTCTCGGCGGCGGCGTTTATCGCGTGCTGCCGGACCGTATCGAAACCGGTACCTTCCTGGTCGCGGCGGCGATCTCCGGCGGTAAAATTATGTGCCGCCATGCGCAGCCGGATACCCTGGATGCGGTGCTGGCGAAGCTGCGCGAAGCTGGCGCGGATATTGAAGTCGGTGAAGACTGGATTAGCCTCGATATGCACGGCAACCGTCCGAAAGCGGTCAACGTGCGTACCGCGCCGCACCCGGGTTTCCCAACCGACATGCAGGCGCAGTTCACCTTGCTGAACCTGGTGGCTGAAGGGACTGGCGTTATCACCGAAACCATCTTCGAAAACCGCTTCATGCACATTCCGGAACTGATCCGTATGGGCGCGCACGCGGAAATCGAGAGCAATACCGCGATTTGCCATGGTGTCGCGAAGCTGTCCGGCGCACAGGTCATGGCGACCGACCTGCGTGCATCCGCAAGCCTGGTACTGGCGGGTTGTATTGCGGAAGGGACGACCATCGTCGACCGTATCTATCACATCGATCGCGGCTATGAGCGCATCGAAGATAAACTGCAGGCTCTGGGCGCGAATATCGAACGCGTCAAGGGCGAGTAGTCCCGCTTCGGTAGCAGCCCTCTGACGTCCGTCCGGGGGCTGTTATCGAGCTCTCCCTCACCTTAGGTCTTATTTCTCTTCTGACGCATCATCTGCGTTCTGTCGATGAACTGATGGGTAATGGGATCGTGATAACGCGATGGCCAAATAACCCACGGATCGGTTCCCAGCGCGTTAGCAATAATCAATTCGCCCTTTGGCCACGGACGGGTTAGTGCGTTGGCAAGCGTAGAAGAGCTTAAACCGTGACGTCGCGACTCAGCTGCGAGCGATGTCCCCTTTTTGCGAAGGCCGGCAATGATATCCGCTGAATGCCAGTCGATGAACTTATCCATAAATTCTCCCGGTGATAACTGTCTGCGCGTCAATACGGACGGCTGAAATACTATACCCTGGTTCTTATATGGTTTTAACAAGTTCCATTATCGTTCCTGTATATTCAGAATATATTAAGGTTTCTGGCGTTATTTGAAGGATATTGGATTTTATTGGAACTCTCCCGCGCAATGCGCGCGGGAGAAAGGGGGGGATTAGTGGTCGCGCTGAACGGCGATATGGGCAAGGCCGATGAGCGCCTCGCGCCACGGCGTATCCGGCAGAACCTGCAGCGCGGCGATAGCTTTATCGGCTTCTTCTTCCGCACGTTTCTGCGTCCACTCCAGCGAACCGCAGGCCGCCATGGTTTCAAGTACGGCGTCAAGCAGATGGCGCCCGTTACCCTGCTCGATAGCGCCGCGAATCATCGCCGCCTGATCCGGGGTACCGTGATGCATCGCGTGCAGTAGCGGCAGCGTTGGTTTGCCTTCGTTCAGGTCATCACCGACGTTTTTGCCAAGGCGTTCGCCATCGGAACTGTAATCCAGCAGATCGTCAATCAGCTGGAACGCGGTGCCGAGGTAACGACCATAATCCTGCAGCGCCTGTTCTTCTTCCGCGCTGCAGCCAGCCAGGATGCCGGAACACTGCGAAGCGGCTTCAAACAGACGGGCGGTCTTACTGTAGATGACCCGCATATAGTTCTCTTCTGTGATATCCGGGTCGTTGACGTTCATCAACTGCAGGACTTCACCTTCGGCGATAACGTTTACGGCTTCCGACATCACCTCCAGCACCTTCAGCGAACCGAGGCGAGTCATCATCTGGAAGGCGCGAGTGTAGATAAAGTCGCCCACCAGTACGCTGGCGGCGTTACCGAACGCGGCATTGGCCGTCGCCTTGCCGCGGCGCATATCGGACTCGTCGACGACGTCGTCATGCAGCAGGGTCGCGGTATGAATAAATTCGATCAGTGCGGCAATGTTGACGTGCGCATTCCCCTGATAGCCGACCGCACGCGCTGCAAGCACGGCGATCATCGGACGAATACGTTTACCGCCTCCGCTGACGATGTAGTAGCCTAACTGATTGATAAGCTGTACATCTGAGTTGAGCTGCTCGAGGATTGCCGCATTGACACCCGCCATATCCTGCGCGGTTAACTCATTGATTTTTTCTAAATTCATCGCAAAAGCCGGGCCAAATGTCCTGTTACCGCGAATCCAGGTGGGATCACAGAAGGATTAAGATAGAATTAAAAGAAGATATGATTGTACTGAAAAATCAGCGCAGATAAACGTTAGCGTGAAAGTTGTGTTTTTTTTCTGCGTTGATCGATGATCGCTCTTGTCAAAGGGTCGCGTTTTGCGTAATATTCGCGCCCTATTGTGAATATTTATAGCGCACTCTGAATCACACGAAGAGGTGCGCGGAAGCGGAGTTTTATATGTACGCGGTTTTCCAAAGTGGTGGTAAACAACACCGAGTAAGCGAAGGTCAGACCGTTCGCCTGGAAAAGCTGGACATCGCAACTGGCGAAGCTGTTGAGTTCGCTGAAGTTCTGATGATCGCAAACGGTGAAGAAATCAAGATCGGCGTTCCTTTCGTTGAGGGCGGCGTAATCAAAGCTGAAGTTGTTGCTCACGGTCGTGGCGAGAAAGTTAAAATCGTTAAGTTTCGTCGTCGTAAACACTATCGTAAGCAAGCAGGCCACCGTCAGTGGTTCACTGATGTGAAAATCACTGGCATCAGCGCCTAAGACTTGAGGGAGTAGATTTAAATGGCACATAAAAAGGCTGGCGGCTCGACTCGTAACGGTCGCGATTCAGAAGCTAAACGTCTGGGCGTAAAACGTTTCGGCGGTGAAGCAGTTCTGGCAGGTAGCATCATCGTTCGTCAACGTGGTACCAAATTCCACGCTGGCACCAACGTTGGTTGCGGCCGTGACCACACTCTGTTCGCTTTGACTGACGGTAAAGTCAAGTTCGAAGTTAAAGGCCCGAAAAACCGTAAATTCATCAGCATCGTTGCTGAATAAGTTTTTCGCGTCCTGGTGACGGATGAAAGCCCCGCAACACGTTGCGGGGCTTTTTACATTAGAATCCCGGAAAAATTTCTGCAGGGAAAACGGGCATCATGAAGCAGCAGGCCGGCATAGGCATTCTTTTGGCGCTAACCACCGCGATGTGTTGGGGAGCTCTGCCAATTGCAATGAAGCAGGTTCTCGAAGTGATGGAGCCGCCAACGGTGGTCTTTTATCGCTTTTTGATGGCCAGTATTGGTCTTGGCGCGATCCTCGCCATCAAAGGCAAGCTGCCGCCGCTGCGTATTTTTCGCAAGCCGCGCTGGTTGGTTTTATTAGCGATTGCTACCGGCGGTCTGTTCGGTAACTTCATTCTGTTCAGCTCTTCCTTGCAATATCTCAGTCCAACGGCCTCCCAGGTCATCGGCCAGTTATCACCGGTCGGTATGATGGTGGCAAGCGTTGTGATTCTGAAAGAGCGCATGCGTGGTACCCAGGTTGTAGGGGCGCTGATGTTGCTCAGCGGGCTGGTGATGTTCTTCAACACCAGCCTGATTGAAATCTTTACCCGTCTCACGGACTACACGTGGGGGGTAATTTTTGGTGTCGCAGCGGCAACGGTGTGGGTAAGCTACGGGGTCGCGCAAAAGGTGTTATTGCGGCGCCTGGCATCACAGCAGATACTATTTTTGCTGTACACTTTATGTACGATTGCTTTACTGCCACTCGCTAAACCGGGGGTTATCTCCCAACTGAGCGACTGGCAACTGGCTTGCCTGATTTTTTGCGGGCTGAATACCCTGGTCGGCTACGGGGCGCTGGCGGAAGCCATGGCGCGCTGGCAGGCGGCGCAGGTCAGCGCGTTAATTACCTTAACGCCACTGTTTACGCTACTGTTTTCTGATTTATTATCAATGGCCTGGCCCGATGTTTTCGCCAGACCGATGTTAAACCTGATTGGTTATCTCGGTGCGTTTGTCGTGGTTGCGGGCGCGATGTATTCCGCCATTGGCCATCGTCTTTGGGGACGCTGGCGCAAGCGAGAAGCGGTTGTACCGCTGCCCCGCTCAGGCGAATGATTTACGGAGAGTAAAATGAAGTTTGTAGATGAAGCAACGATCCTGGTCGTAGCAGGTGACGGCGGCAATGGTTGCGTTAGCTTCCGCCGCGAAAAATATATTCCGCGAGGCGGCCCGGACGGCGGCGATGGCGGTGACGGCGGCGACGTTTGGCTGGAAGCGGACGAGAACCTCAACACCCTGATCGACTATCGATTCGAAAAATCTTTCCGCGCAGAACGCGGACAGAACGGTCAGAGCCGCGACTGTACCGGTAAACGCGGTAAAGATGTCACGGTGAAAGTGCCTGTAGGGACCCGCGTCATCGACCAGGGAACCGGCGAGACCATGGGCGATATGACCAAGCACGGTCAGCGTTTAATGGTTGCGAAAGGCGGCTGGCATGGTCTGGGCAACACGCGCTTCAAATCATCCGTTAACCGTACCCCGCGTCAGAAAACCATGGGTACGCCGGGCGATAAGCGCGATCTGCAGCTCGAGCTGATGCTGCTGGCCGACGTGGGGATGCTGGGGATGCCGAATGCCGGTAAATCCACCTTCATTCGCGCGGTCTCCGCGGCGAAGCCGAAAGTGGCCGACTATCCATTTACCACCCTGGTACCGAGCCTGGGCGTGGTGCGTATGGACAACGAGAAGAGCTTTGTGGTCGCCGATATTCCGGGGCTGATTGAGGGCGCAGCGGAAGGCGCTGGCCTTGGTATTCGCTTCCTTAAGCACCTCGAGCGCTGCCGCGTGCTGCTGCACCTTATCGACATCGAGCCTATCGACGGTTCCGATCCGGTAGAAAACGCGCGCATTATCATCGGCGAACTGGAGAAATACAGCGAGAAGCTGGCCTCTAAACCGCGCTGGCTGGTCTTCAACAAGATTGACCTGATGGACAAAGCGGAGGCTGAAGCCAAAGCGAAGGCCATCGCCGAAGCGCTGGGTTGGGAAGATAAGTTCTATCTGATCTCCGCGGCCAGCCAGCAGGGCGTTAAAGACCTGTGCTGGGACGTGATGACCTTTATCATCGAAAATCCAATCGTGCAGGCGGAAGAAGAGCAGAAGCCGGAGAAAGTCGAGTTCATGTGGGACGACTATCACCGTCAGCAGCTTGAAGAAGCCGAACTGGAAGAAGATGACGAAGACTGGGATGATGACTGGGACGAAGACGACGAAGAAGGCGTCGAATTCATCTACAAGCGTTAATTCTGAGTAAAAAGGGCCGCATCATCTGATGCGGCCCTTTAGTTTTAGTTGTTCTGGTACAAATCTTTATACAGTCGACTTTCGAAGCGCACCAATGGTATGCGGCGGTTGCGCTGGTCGCCCGGCGGCACCGCATAGCCGGAGAGATACTGCACGAAGGCCATCTTTTGCCCGCTGGCGGTGGTAATGAAACCTGCCAGGTTATATACCCCCTGCAGCGAACCGGTCTTCGCCGAAACCTTACCGTCAACGCCCGCCTGATGAAGACCGGCGCGATACTGCAGCGAACCATCGTGTCCGGCAAGCGGCAACATCGAGATAAAGTTGAGCTCGTTATCGTGCTGAGCGATGTACTGCAATACCTGCATCATGGTCGCCGGCGCGATAAGATTGTGCCGGGACAGGCCTGAGCCATCGGCGATAATCGTGTTACCGAGGTCAATACCCGCCTGCTGGCGCAGAATTTGCCGCACCGCGTCGGAACCGGCGCGCCAGGTTCCCGGCACGCCCATCCGCGCGTGGCCGATAGTACGGAACACCGTATCAGCAATCATGTTGTCGGATTTCTTCAACATGATGCGCAGAAGATCGTGCAACGGCGCCGATTGGGTCGTCGCCAGCACGGTGCCCGGATCGTTAGCCAGGGTCTGGCGCAAGAGAGTGCCGCTGTAGGTGATACCCGCATCGGTGAGCTCAGCTTTCAGGATCGCGCCTGCGTAACCTGCACCGTCCTGAATGGCGAACGCCAGCGGCAGCGGCTCGCTGCGCTGCGGCAGGCAGCCGGTGAGGGTGTAGCGGTTAAGATCGCCTGGTACGACGTCCAGCTCGCAATACTGCGCCTCTGCGGAGCCGCGGGCGAGCGTCCGCACCTGGCTGAACATGGTGACCGGATAGTAAGAGGCCACGCGGATAAAGGCCAAATCGCCGGGTTTCTGTGCGCTATAGAGCGAGACGGAGAAACAGTTACGGTCAACAATCGCTGCCGCTGGCGGGGCGCTGAAGCACTGCGTCATGTCATTCCATGGCCAGCCGGGGGCCTTATCGTGGCTAGCGAAAACCGAGGTATCGATAAGCACATTGCCTTCAATGCGCTGTACGCCGGCTTTTTTCAGCGACGCCACCATGTTGCGGATATCCTGACGCTTTAGCGTCGGATCGCCGCCGAAGCGGGCAATCAGGTCGCCTTTCAGCACACCGCCGTCAAGCGAGCCTTTGGTTTCCAGCGTCGTGGTGAAGCGGAAGTCCGGCCCCAGCTGCAGCAACGCCGCCAGCGCGGTGATCACCTTCTGGGTACTGGCAGGCAGCGCCATCTGTTGGCTGTGGAAGTCTATCTCCGGCGTCGGGGAGCCAACCTTCTGTGCCATGAAGGCAAGGTTCGCGCCAGCAGGAAGCTGGCTGATGTACTCGTCAATATTCGCGGCCTGAGCGCTAAGCGCTATACCGGCAGTCAATCCGATGATAAATCTGGGAAATCGCATAATCTCGCGCTAACAACCTGAAACCAAGCCGTCATACTACGGTGCATCACCCTGTAAAGTAAACGATGACCCATAGTGAACTTCAGGGTAAAATGCGTATCAAATTGAAAATTGCTGCTGACCTGGGGAGTGTTTCCCGGGTCGGTTTTCTTTTTGCTTCGGCCATGGCTAAGACGTGACCGATGGCGGAACGACTCCGTCCGTTCCATGAAGGAATGATAAAGAGGTATAACAAATGCAAGCTATTCCGATGACCTTACGTGGCGCAGAGAAACTGCGCGAAGAACTGGATTTCCTGAAGTCCGTACGTCGTCCAGAAATTATTGCTGCTATCGCCGAGGCGCGTGAGCACGGCGATCTGAAAGAGAACGCGGAATACCACGCTGCCCGCGAACAGCAGGGCTTCTGCGAAGGTCGTATCAAGGATATCGAAGCAAAACTGTCGAATGCGCAGGTTATCGATATCACTAAGATGCCGAATAATGGCCGGGTGATTTTCGGCTCCACGGTCAGCGTGCTGAACCTGGATAACGACGAAGAGCAGACTTACCGTATCGTGGGCGATGACGAAGCGGATTTTAAACAGAATCTCATCTCTGTGAATTCACCGATCGCCCGTGGTCTGATCGGCAAAGAGCAGGATGACGTCGTCACTATTCGTACGCCGGGTGGTGAAGTGGAATACGAAATTACCAAGGTTGAATACCTGTAAGGCGTATTTCCCGCTACGATGTTTATAGATTGTAAAGAAAGGAAAAAGGCCGCATAGCGGCCTTTTATCAACGTCAGGAGCATGGCATTTTGCTCGCCTGGCCACAGAAATCCCTCGTTTTACACAATGTTGTGTCGGGATTCAGGATATTCTTAGCGTGGCAGCGAGATTTTACGCTCTGGCGTTGGGCGGTACAGAACCAGCGTTTTACCGATGACCTGTACGTTACAGGCGCCGGTTTCACGCACGATGGCTTCCACGATCAAGGCTTTAGTTTCGCGATCTTCTGAGGCGATCTTCACCTTGATGAGCTCATGGTGCCCTAACGCTTGTTCGATCTCGGCCAGTACCCCTTCGGTCAAACCATTATTGCCAAGCATAACTACCGGCTTGAGCGGATGTGCCAGACCTTTCAGGTGCTGTTTTTGTTTAGTACTCAGATTCATCGTATTTTTTTGCTTACGTTGGGATTGAAAACGGGTCATTCTACCGCCATCTCCCATATATCGCCAAACTACCGCGTCGATTTTTACGCAGTAAAGTACGATGAACCCGAATGGGAATGTTAAATGACAGGTAAAAAGCGTTCTGCCAGCTCAAGCCGCTGGCTTCAGGAACACTTTAGCGATAAATATGTTCAACAGGCACAGAAAAAGGGGTTACGTTCCCGTGCCTGGTTTAAACTTGATGAAATACAGCAAAGTGACAAGATTTTTAAGCCGGGGATGACGATAGTCGACCTTGGCGCTGCACCCGGTGGCTGGTCGCAATACGCGGTTACGCAGATCGGAAACAGCGGCCGCATCATCGCTTGCGATCTTTTACCAATGGATCCAATCGTCGGTGTGGACTTCCTTCAGGGCGACTTTCGTGATGAATTAGTCCTGAAAGCGTTACTTGAGCGAGTAGGCGACAGTAAAGTACAAGTTGTCATGTCCGATATGGCGCCGAATATGTGCGGAACACCGGCGGTGGATATTCCCCGGGCTATGTATCTGGTAGAACTGGCGCTTGAAATGTCTCGTGATGTATTAGCGCCAGGTGGTAGTTTTGTTGTGAAGGTGTTCCAGGGCGAAGGCTTCGATGAGTATCTTAGAGAAATTCGCTCCCTGTTTACGAAGGTCAAAGTTCGTAAGCCGGACTCTTCCCGCGCTCGTTCGCGTGAAGTGTATATTGTAGCGACCGGGCGTAAACCATAACCGGTAGATTTCAAACGAAAGTTTGAAAGACGCTGGATATAGAGTATCCTGACGCTGTTTTTAACACAGTTGTAATAAGAGGTTAATCCCTTGAGTGACATGGCGAAAAACCTAATACTCTGGCTGGTCATTGCCGTTGTGCTGATGTCAGTATTCCAGAGCTTTGGGCCCAGCGAGTCGAATGGCCGCAAGGTGGATTATTCTACCTTCCTGCAAGAGGTCAATCAGGACCAGGTTCGCGAAGCGCGTATCAACGGACGTGAGATCAACGTTACCAAGAAAGATAGTAACCGTTACACGACTTACATTCCGGTTAACGATCCGAAGCTGCTCGACAACCTGTTGACTAAAAACGTCAAAGTAGTTGGCGAACCGCCGGAAGAACCAAGCCTGCTGGCTTCCATCTTCATTTCCTGGTTCCCGATGCTGCTGCTGATCGGCGTCTGGATATTCTTTATGCGTCAGATGCAGGGCGGCGGCGGAAAGGGCGCGATGTCCTTCGGCAAGAGCAAGGCCCGAATGCTGACTGAAGACCAGATCAAAACCACCTTTGCTGACGTTGCCGGTTGCGACGAAGCGAAAGAGGAAGTAGGCGAGCTGGTTGAATATCTGCGCGAACCGAGCCGTTTCCAGAAGCTGGGCGGTAAAATCCCGAAAGGCGTCCTGATGGTCGGCCCTCCGGGTACCGGTAAAACGCTGCTGGCGAAAGCTATCGCCGGCGAAGCCAAAGTGCCGTTCTTTACTATTTCCGGTTCTGACTTCGTAGAAATGTTTGTGGGTGTCGGCGCGTCTCGCGTACGCGACATGTTCGAACAAGCTAAGAAAGCAGCGCCTTGCATCATCTTCATCGATGAAATCGACGCCGTCGGTCGCCAGCGTGGCGCCGGTCTTGGCGGTGGTCACGATGAGCGTGAGCAGACCCTGAACCAGATGCTGGTTGAGATGGACGGCTTCGAAGGTAACGAAGGTATCATCGTTATCGCCGCGACTAACCGTCCGGACGTTCTGGACCCGGCACTGCTGCGTCCTGGCCGTTTCGACCGTCAGGTTGTCGTTGGTCTGCCGGATGTTCGTGGTCGTGAGCAGATCCTTAAAGTTCACATGCGTCGCGTACCGCTGGCGCCGGATATCGACGCGGCAATTATTGCTCGTGGTACTCCTGGCTTCTCCGGTGCTGACCTCGCGAACCTGGTGAACGAAGCTGCCCTGTTTGCTGCCCGTGGCAACAAACGCGTCGTCTCGATGGTTGAGTTCGAAAAAGCGAAAGACAAAATCATGATGGGTGCGGAACGTCGCTCCATGGTGATGACGGAAGCGCAGAAAGAATCGACCGCTTACCACGAAGCGGGCCACGCGATTATCGGCCGTCTGGTACCTGAGCACGATCCGGTACACAAAGTGACGATTATCCCGCGCGGCCGTGCGCTGGGTGTGACCTTCTTCCTGCCGGAAGGCGATGCTATCAGCGCCAGCCGTCAGAAACTGGAAAGTCAGATTTCCACCCTGTACGGCGGTCGTCTGGCGGAAGAGATTATCTACGGTGCGGAACATGTTTCTACCGGCGCGTCCAACGATATTAAAGTTGCGACTAACCTGGCGCGTAACATGGTTACCCAGTGGGGCTTCTCTGACAAACTCGGCCCGCTGCTGTATGCCGAAGAAGAGGGCGAAGTGTTCCTCGGCCGTAGCGTCGCGAAAGCGAAGCATATGTCTGATGAAACCGCGCGTATCATCGACCAGGAAGTGAAATCGCTGATTGAGCGTAACTATGGTCGTGCTCGCCAGCTGCTGAACGACAACATGGATATTCTGCACGCGATGAAAGATGCGCTCATGAAATATGAGACCATCGATGCGCCGCAGATTGACGACCTGATGGCTCGTCGCGATGTTCGTCCGCCGGCGGGTTGGGAAGAACCGGGTTCTTCTAATAACTCTGGCAACAATGGCACCCCGACGGCGCCGCGTCCGGTTGATGAACCGCGTACGCCGAATCCGGGTAATACCATGTCGGAACAGCTGGGCGACAAATAAGTCTCCACGCTTTGCCAAAGCGCTCTGACTAATAAGGGCCGCAGCCTAATCCGCTGCGGCCCTTTTGTTTTATGTGCCGGTCTTCAGCGTTCCTCTTTCGGAACATAACTATAGCGATGGCATGCTATCGTCCATCGCGTAAAATGTTTTCGGGATGGAGGCGGCTGCAACACGCGCGGATGCATCGTCTGTCTGATAATATTCATTTTTTGAATATTTAAACGCCGGCGCTTCATTATTCCTTTTGAGGAATTGAATGATGTCACCGTCAGAATCTCTAAGATGGTACGGGCTGAACCCTGTCCGAACGACAACTGTACAAACCATAGCGGAAAGAAAACATGCAATTACACGCCCAGGGGTCAACGCTCGATCTCTCCCATCCGCATGTGATGGGGATCCTTAACGTTACGCCGGATTCCTTCTCCGATGGCGGCAGCCACAATTCACTGATTGAAGCGGTTAAGCATGCCAACCTGATGATCAACGCCGGGGCGACTATTATTGATATCGGCGGTGAATCAACCCGGCCTGGCGCGGCGGATGTCAGCGTCGAGGAAGAGCTGGCGCGGGTGATCCCGGTGGTTGAGGCAATTGCACAACGTTTTGAAGTCTGGATCTCGGTTGATACCTCGAAAGCCGAGGTCATTCGCGAATCCGCACACGCTGGCGCGCATATCATTAACGATATCCGTTCATTAACCGAGCCTGGCGCCCTGCAGGCCGCCGCGCAAACCGGGCTACCGGTGTGCCTGATGCATATGCAGGGGCAGCCGAAAACGATGCAGGAAGCGCCGAAGTACGAAGATGTTTTTGCCGATGTTGACCGTTTTTTTGCTGAACACATTGTGCGCTGCGAACAGGCGGGGATCGCAAAAGAAAAATTGTTGCTCGACCCGGGATTCGGATTCGGTAAAAATCTTTCCCATAACTATGAACTGCTTGCCCGACTAGGGGAGTTCCATCATTTTGGCCTCCCGCTGCTGGTTGGGATGTCGCGTAAGTCGATGGTGGGTCAGCTGTTGAACGTAGGGCCGTCGGAACGGCTGAGCGGCAGCTTGTCCTGCGCAGTCATTGCTGCAATGCAGGGCGCGCAGATAATTCGCGTCCATGATGTCAAAGAAACGGTAGAAGCGCTGCGCGTGGTGGAAGCCACCCTGGCCGCTAAGGAAAATAAACGTTATGAGTAACCGCAAATATTTTGGCACCGATGGTATTCGTGGCCGCGTTGGCGACGCACCTATTACGCCTGAGTTCGTGCTGAAACTGGGTTGGGCGGCCGGCAAAGTGCTCGCGCGCCATGGTTCACGTAAAATCATTATCGGCAAAGACACGCGAATTTCTGGCTACATGCTGGAATCCGCGCTGGAAGCTGGCCTGGCGGCTGCGGGCTTGTCCGCCTCGTTTACCGGCCCTATGCCGACGCCGGCAATCGCTTATCTGACCCGCGCCTTCCGCGCTGAAGCGGGAATCGTCATCTCTGCCTCTCATAACCCTTTCTACGACAACGGTATTAAATTCTTCTCCATCGAAGGCACTAAGCTTCCGGATGACGTCGAAGAAGCGATTGAAGCAGAGATGGAAAAAGAGCTGACCTGCGTTGATTCCGCTGAGCTTGGGAAAGCCAGCCGTATTGTCGATGCCGCCGGCCGCTATATTGAGTTCTGCAAAGGCACTTTCCCGAATGAGCTGAGCCTCGGTTCGCTTAAGGTAGTGGTGGATTGCGCCCACGGCGCGACTTACCACATTGCGCCGAATGTATTCCGTGAACTGGGCGCACAGGTTATCGCGATGGGCTGTGAGCCTGATGGGCTAAATATTAACGAAGAGGTCGGCGCAACCGACGTCCGCGCGCTGCAGGCACGCGTGCTGGCGGAAAAAGCCGATCTGGGTATTGCCTACGACGGCGATGGCGATCGCGTCATCATGGTTGATCATGAAGGTAATAAAGTCGATGGCGATCAGATCCTCTATATTATCGCCCGTGAGGGTCTGCGTCAGGGCCAGCTGCGCGGTGGCGCAGTCGGCACGCTGATGAGCAACATGGGTCTTGAGCTGGCGCTGAAGCAACTTGGCATTCCGTTTACCCGTGCGAAAGTGGGTGACCGCTACGTGCTGGAAAAACTGCAGGAAAAAGGCTGGCGTATCGGCGCGGAAAACTCCGGCCACGTGATTCTGCTGGACAAAACCACCACCGGCGATGGCATTGTCGCCAGCCTGCAGGTGGTGGCGGCGATGGTGCGTAATCATATGAGCCTGCACGATCTGTGCAGCGGTATGAAAATGTTCCCGCAGATTCTGGTCAACGTACGCTTTACCGAAGGCAGCGGCAACCCGCTGGAACATGACAGCGTAAAAGCGGTCACTGCCGAAGTAGAGGCTGCGCTGGGGAACCGTGGACGCGTGCTGCTGCGTAAATCCGGCACAGAGCCGCTGATTCGCGTGATGGTTGAAGGCGAGCATGAAGCGCAGGTGAAGGAATTTGCCCACCGTATCGCCGATGCGGTCAAAAGCGTATAACTATCGCGTCTAAGTGATTAAAAAGGCGGCTGTTGCTGCCTTTTTAAGCATATAAAAACGCTTTTTGCTGTTTTTTTCCGCAGTTGATACAATACGCCAAAATTGCCCTTGCGAAGGTTATTCGCTTTGGTTAGTATTCACACCCGCTTCAGTGGGAAATATTAAAACGTCCCGCTTTATTGGTGAAGCACTTGGTATGCGGCGAATCCGCAAGGAACAGGTTGATTATGTACGAAGCTCTTTTAGTAATTTTCCTTATTGTAGCGATTGCCCTTGTTGGCCTGATCATGCTGCAGCAAGGTAAAGGCGCTGACATGGGAGCCTCCTTCGGAGCAGGCGCTTCTGGCACGTTGTTTGGTTCTAGCGGTTCTGGTAACTTCATGACCCGTATGACCGGCATCCTGGCCGCGCTGTTCTTCATCATCAGTCTGGCGCTGGGTAATATCAACAGCAACAAGACCAATAAAGGAAGTGAGTGGGATAATCTGAGTGCGCCGAAATCTGAGCAGACTCAGCCAACCGCACCGGCTCAGCCGGCCAGCGATATCCCGCACTAAGTATTCTGTACCGAGGTGGTGGAATTGGTAGACACGCTACCTTGAGGTGGTAGTGCCCTAACGGGCTTGTGGGTTCGAGTCCCATCCTCGGTACCAATATTCCAGAGAAAAGACGCTGAAAAGCGTCTTTTTTTGTTTTTGTCCCTCTCTATTCGTTGTTTATTTATAAACAACACTCCGCTGGTTTTGATCCCCGTGAAATCGCTAAAGTCGCCTTCATCAATTTTGACGAGGTTCAGTGACGCCATGCGTACTTTAAAAGTAGTTATCATTGCCGGTATGTTGGGCCTGGCCGGATGCAGCAGCAATTCTTCGCCAGAAACAGTAGACACGTTGAATACCCTGCAGGTACCGGTTATAAATAATTCCGTGCCTGCGCCGGAATCATCAACGGTCGTTAACTGTTTTCAGGATAACAACCTGCTCATCAGCAAGTTAAGCCAGTCGCTTAAAAGCAACTATTTACAGGATGTGGATAAACGGGATGTCTTTGATAAGCATAGCGAGGCGTTTCAGGTCTACGGTGCGTTAACCAAACTTGAGCAAATGGCTTCGATGAACGACGTCTACCGTAAAGAGAACAATATTGCGGGCTTGCAGGAAATTAATAAGCTGCTGAAAACCATACCATCTGTCGCATAAAAAAAGGGATTGCCGACAGGCAATCCCTTTTGCCGCGCTTAGAAACGGAAATTGAAACCCGCATAGGCGCCATCCGCCAGGACGTTATCGCGGTGGTCATGTTTACCCGCCATATCGATATAGCGATAGCCCGCTTCGATGCTCATGGATTTGATGATATTCACGCGTAAGCCGGCATTGGCTTCAAGGTATTCATCAACGCCGCTGGACATTGAATCCGGGGAATAATAAGCCTCACCGAACAAGGTAAAGAAATCGCCAAGCGGTAGTTGAGCGCCGCCGCCGAGGGCAATCGCATAGCCTTCATCGCCATCGTTCGGATTCAGGTATACCGCTTTACCACCGGCCGTCAGCAGGAACGGACCGAGGTCAAAGTTATAGCCCATGCCCAATCCCACCGTATCGCCATCGTTATCGCTATGCGCCCAGTTCCCATTAAAGGTCATTCCGGGAGCCTGTGGATTAAAGCTGGCTGATAAGTTGGTGAATTCTGAACCGGCCTCACCGTGAAGACTAACGGAAGCGAAGGCGGCGCTGCTGGCGCTCAGGGCGGCGATAAGCAGGATGGATTTCAATCTGAACATGCTCATTATTCGTATTCCTTCGGGTAAAAAAATGCCCGATACGAGCGCTCGGGCAAAATTAACGGGTTTCTGGTTTAATAGTTATGTGCAGAATAAAAGCATTTATCGCCCACCGTTACCGTTTATATGTTTATTTTTAAATAATGGTCGTGAGGCGATAAGTGGGACTGCAGTGTGTTAAAACTTCTCAGGCAGGGAGGTGATACTCTGTAAATAACCACCGCGGGCAAACTCGATATAGCCACCTTTTTTCAATGCGGAAAGCACATTCAGAATGCTGCTGCGCGACAAATGCGTGCGGTCCTGAATATATTCCAGCATGGATACCCGCGAACGGGTCTCTTCAGGAAGCAACAACATTTCCATTAAGTGATTGCGAATGACCGAATAAGTCCGCTGTTGTAATACTAAATCGTCGCGATACACCAAATAAGAGGTGTGGTAAGCCAGTAGCCGGGTGACCTCTTCCCACATGTCATGCTCACTGAAAAGTTGCATGGCTTTGTCGCTGTCAATCCGCAGGATCTCCGTATCGACTTCCGCGCGAAGGCCGTGGCTACGGCTGGGCTGCAGCATTTCGGCTACGCCAAACAGGTGTGGTTCATAGACGGTGACCATGAGTAATCTGTCCGATGAGCGAAAAATGGATAACTCACCTTTCTTAAACAGATAGAGCTGGATTTTGCCTTTATATTCCCAGCTAAGCCTTTTCCTTGCGACCATATTTATTGGCGTGGCATGCGGTTCCAGCATTGCCATCAGACGGTTGATCGCGTCTTGCGGCCGAACGGGAGGTTTAATATTCATTGCGATCCTCTCGGTATAAGAGTACAGGTATTCGATAAATTATAGATGGTGATTATTAAAAATAGTGATGCCATAAACTATAACGATAAAGTAGGGTTGTCATTTAGGATTTATTGCGGAAATAAAAAAGCCGGCGGGTTAGCGCCGGCTGGAGAGTTTGGCTTCGCGGTTTATTTATCGCGATTTTCCAGGTTTTCAACCTGTGGCAGACCGGTGGCGGAAGACGCGCTGAGTAGCCCGGATTGGGCATAGCCGAATAGCTTCTCACGAGTATCGGTAATGTCCAGGTTACGCATGGTCAGCTGGCCGATACGATCTTCAGCGGTAAACATGGAATCGCCTTTTTCCATGGTCAGACGCTCTGCTTTATAGGTCAGGTTGTCTGACACGGTATTCAGGATCGAGTAGTCGTTGCCGCGACGCAGTTCAAGGGTGACTTCGCCAGTGATCTGGCTGGCTACCCAACGCTGCAGCGAATCGCGCAGCATCAGCGCCTGGGAATCGAACCAGCGTCCCTGATACAGCAGACGACCCAACTGGCGGCCATGAGCATGATATTGCTCGATAGTATCTTCGTTATGGATACCGGTCAGCAGGCGCTCGTAGGCGATATGCAATAGCGCCATCCCCGGGGCTTCATAGATGCCGCGGCTTTTCGCTTCAATGATGCGGTTTTCAATCTGATCGCTCATGCCCAGACCGTGGCGACCACCGATGCGGTTAGCTTCCAGCATCAGTTCGACGTCATCGCTGAACGTTTTACCATTCAGCGCAACCGGGTGGCCCTGTTCAAAACGCACGGTCACTTCTTCAGCGGCGATTTTTACGCTTTCATCCCAGAACTTCACACCCATGATCGGGTTGACGATTTTCACGCTGGAATTGAGGAATTCGAGATCTTTCGCTTCGTGCGTCGCACCCAGCATGTTGGAGTCGGTGGAATAGGCTTTTTCGACAGACATTTTGTAGTCGAAGCCGCAGGCTATCATAAACTCGGACATTTCATGACGACCGCCCAGTTCATCAATGAAGTCGCTATCCAGCCACGGTTTGTAAATCTGCAGTTCCGCATTGGTCAGCAGACCGTAGCGATAAAAGCGCTCGATATCGTTGCCTTTATAGGTGCTACCGTCGCCCCAGATGTTGACGCCATCTTCTTTCATCGCGGCAACCAGCATGGTGCCGGTCACGGCGCGGCCCAGCGGCGTGGTATTGAAATAAGTTAAGCCGCCGGTGGTGTTATGGAATGCGCCGCACTGAATCGCCGCTATACCTTCCGCCACCAGTTGTTTGCGGCAATCAATCAGACGAGCGCCTTCAGCGCCATACTCTTTCGCACGACGCGGAATGGCTTCGTAGTCGTCTTCGTCAGGCTGGCCCAGATTCGCGGTATATGCATAAGGAACCGCGCCTTTTTTACGCATCCACAGCAGGGCGGCGCTGGTATCCAGTCCACCAGAGAAAGCAATACCAATACGTTGACCAACCGGGAGATGCTTAAGAATCGTCGTCATAAAATAAAACCCTGCTAGATAGACTGTGGTGAGTTCGACTCAACAACAAATTTGCATTTTTATGCACTAATTGTGAGTTTTCATTTAATCATCTTTTGCTGGCGACAGGAAGAGCCTGATGGTGATTTTGCTAAAAAAGCCTGAAATGCCAGCATAAACGGCAAGCGGGTGGTGTAAAATGGATGTTGACAAAATATATGATTTATCGATACAATTCACCACGATTTTATGTCCCGTCCTCGGTACCAAATCCCAGCAGTATTTGCGTCTTTTGCTCAGAAAGAGTAAAATATGCCACGTTTCAGGCGCGGGGTGGAGCAGCCTGGTAGCTCGTCGGGCTCATAACCCGAAGGTCGTCGGTTCAAATCCGGCCCCCGCAACCACTTTCCCATTAAGTACTTTTTCAAATATACTGTGAGGACTAGGTCCTTCGTAGCCGGATTTGAAAGAATTCTTCTGGAAGGTGTTCCAGATCGCAATTGCGGTCTCAGGGTTCAGTTATCTAAAGCCCCGATTTATCGGGGTTTTTTGTTATCTGACTTCAGAATAACTGGGCTATACGCCCTTTTTTTATGTCTTGGGGGTGGGTTTGTCCACATTAGAGCAAAAATTAACAGAGATGCTCACTGCGCCAGTTGAAGCGCTTGGCTTTGAGCTGGTCGGCATCGAATTTATTCGCGGTCGCACATCCACACTGCGCATCTATATTGATAGTGAAGATGGCATCAATGTTGATGATTGTGCTGATGTGAGCCACCAGGTCAGTGCTGTCATGGATGTCGAAGATCCGATCACCGTCGCTTACAACCTGGAAGTCTCTTCGCCTGGTCTCGACCGTCCGATGTTTACTGCTGAACACTATCAACGTTTCACCGGTGAAGAAGTTTCGCTGGTGCTGCGCATGGCGGTACAGAACCGTCGTAAATGGCAGGGCATTATCAAAGCGGTAGACGGTGAGATGATCACGGTAACCGTCGAAGGCAAAGATGAAGTGTTCGCGCTGAGTAACATCCAGAAGGCGAACCTGGTTCCCCACTTTTAACAGTCTGGATTGAGGTGAAAGGCCCCGATGAACAAAGAAATTTTGGCTGTTGTTGAAGCCGTTTCCAACGAAAAAGCGCTGCCGCGCGAGAAGATTTTCGAAGCGTTGGAAAGCGCTCTGGCAACGGCGACCAAGAAAAAATACGAACAAGAGATCGACGTTCGCGTAGAAATCGACCGTAAAAGCGGTGATTTCGACACCTTCCGTCGCTGGCTGGTGGTTGAAGAGGTGACTCAACCGACCCGCGAGATCACGCTGGAAGCTGCGCGTTACGAAGATGAAAGCATGAACGTCGGCGACTACGTTGAAGATCAGATTGAATCTGTCACCTTCGACCGTATCACTACGCAGACCGCTAAACAGGTTATCGTACAGAAAGTACGTGAAGCTGAGCGCGCGATGGTTGTCGATCAGTTCCGCGAGCACGAAGGTGAGATCATCACCGGCGTGGTGAAAAAAGTGAACCGCGACAACATCACTCTGGATCTGGGCAGCAATGCTGAAGCCGTGATCCTGCGTGAAGATATGCTGCCGCGTGAAAACTTCCGTCCGGGCGACCGTATTCGCGGCGTACTGTACGCCGTTCGTCCGGAAGCACGCGGCGCGCAGCTGTTCGTGACTCGCTCCAAACCGGAGATGCTGGTCGAACTGTTCCGCATTGAAGTGCCGGAAATTGGCGAAGAAGTGCTGGAAATCAAAGCCGCAGCCCGAGATCCGGGTTCTCGTGCGAAAATCGCCGTGAAAACCAATGACAAGCGTATCGACCCGGTTGGCGCTTGTGTCGGTATGCGCGGCGCGCGCGTTCAGGCGGTTTCTACCGAGCTTGGCGGCGAGCGCATCGATATCGTCCTGTGGGATGATAACCCGGCGCAGTTCGTGATTAACGCTATGGCGCCAGCTGACGTCGCGTCCATCGTGGTGGATGAAGATAAACACACCATGGACATCGCGGTAGAAGCAGGCAACCTGGCGCAGGCGATCGGCCGTAACGGTCAGAACGTCCGCCTGGCATCGCAGCTCAGCGGCTGGGAACTCAACGTCATGACCGTTGATGACCTGCAGGCTAAGCACCAGGCTGAAGCCCATGCCGCTATCGATACCTTCACCAAATATCTCGATATTGATGAAGATTTCGCAACCGTACTGGTTGAAGAGGGCTTCTCCTCTCTGGAAGAACTGGCCTATGTGCCGATGAAAGAACTGCTGGAAATCGACGGCCTTGACGAAGCGACCGTTGAAGCACTTCGTGAGCGTGCGAAAAACGCACTGACTACACTGGCGCTGGCTCAGGAAGAAAGCCTGGGAGACAACAAACCTGCCGACGATTTACTGAATCTGGAAGGTTTGGACCGTGCTCTGGCGTTTAAGCTGGCTGCCCGTGGTGTTTGTACGCTGGAAGATCTCGCCGAACAGGGCGTTGATGACCTGGCTGATATCGAAGGTATGACCGACGAGAAAGCTGGTGAACTCATCATGGCTGCTCGCAACATTTGTTGGTTCGGCGACGAAGCGTAATAAACTGTAGCAGGAAGGAACAGCATGACAGATGTGACTATTAAAGCGCTGGCCTCAGAAATTCAGACCTCTGTGGATCGCCTGATACAGCAATTTGCTGATGCAGGCATTCGCAAATCGGCTGATGATTCTGTGACCGCGCAAGAGAAGCAAACCTTGTTAACGCACCTGAACCGTGAACACGGCTCGGCGCCTGACAAGCTGACGTTGCAGCGTAAAACGCGCAGCACGTTAAATATTCCAGGTACCGGTGGAAAGAGTAAATCGGTACAAATCGAAGTCCGCAAGAAACGCACCTTTGTGAAACGCGATCCGCAAGAGGCTGAACGCCTGGCCGCGGAAGAGCAGGCGCAGCGTGAAGCGGAAGAGCAGGCCCGTCGTGAAGCTGAAGAAGCAGCTAAACGCGAGGCGCAATTAAAAGCTGAACGTGAGGCCGCAGAACAAGCTAAACGTGAAGTCGCTGATAAAGCGAAACGTGAAGCCGCGGAAAAAGACAAAGTGAGCAATCAACATACCGACGAAATGACCAAGACCGCCCAGGCTGAAAAGATCCGCCGTGAGAACGAAGCAGCGGAGCTGAAGCGCAAATCGGAAGAAGAAGCACGCCGCAAACTTGAAGAAGAAGCGCGCCGTGTAGCGGAAGAAGCACGCCGTATGGCTGAAGAAAATGAAAAAAACTGGAGTGAAACTCCGGAAACCCCAGAAGAAACGACCGACTACCACGTAACCACCTCTCAGCATGCGCGTCAGGCTGAAGATGATAACGATCGTGAAGTTGAAGGCGGTCGCGGCCGTGGCCGTAACAGCAAAGCTGCGCGTCCGGCGAAGAAAGGCAACAAACACGCTGAATCCAAAGCTGACCGTGAAGAAGCCCGTGCGGCCGTTCGCGGCGGTAAAGGCGGCAAACATCGTAAAGGTTCTTCTCTGCAGCAGGGCTTCCAGAAGCCGGCTCAGGCCGTTAACCGTGATGTTGTGATCGGCGAAACCATCACCGTTGGCGAGCTGGCCAACAAGATGGCGGTCAAAGGCTCTCAGGTCATCAAAGCGATGATGAAACTGGGCGCGATGGCGACCATCAACCAGGTCATCGACCAGGAAACCGCACAGCTGGTTGCCGAAGAGATGGGCCACAAAGTTATCCTGCGTCGTGAAAACGAGCTGGAAGAAGCAGTAATGAGCGACCGTGACACCGGCGCTGCGGCTGAACCGCGCGCACCGGTAGTGACCATCATGGGTCACGTTGACCACGGTAAAACCTCTCTGCTGGACTACATTCGTTCTACTAAGGTTGCCTCCGGCGAAGCGGGTGGTATTACCCAGCACATCGGCGCGTACCACGTAGAAACCGACAACGGCATGATCACCTTCCTGGATACCCCGGGCCACGCCGCGTTTACCTCTATGCGTGCTCGTGGCGCGCAGGCGACGGATATCGTGGTTCTGGTGGTGGCGGCAGACGACGGCGTGATGCCGCAGACTGTGGAAGCTATCCAGCACGCCAAAGCGGCGCAGGTGCCGGTAGTGGTTGCAGTGAACAAGATCGATAAGCCGGAAGCGGATATGGATCGCGTGAAGAACGAACTCTCCCAGTACGGCGTGATGCCGGAAGAGTGGGGCGGTGAAGCGCAGTTCATCCCAGTATCAGCGAAAGTCGGTACCGGTATCGACGACCTGCTGAACGCAATCCTGCTGCAGGCTGAAGTTCTCGAACTGAAAGCGGTACGTAACGGTATGGCGAGCGGCGCGGTCATCGAATCCTTCCTGGATAAAGGTCGCGGTCCGGTAGCTACCGTTCTGGTTCGCGAAGGTACTCTGCATAAGGGCGATATCGTACTGTGTGGCTTTGAATATGGCCGCGTACGTGCGATGCGTGACGAACTGGGTCGCGAAGTGCTGGAAGCGGGTCCGTCCATTCCGGTGGAAATCCTCGGTCTGTCCGGCGTTCCGGCGGCGGGTGATGAAGTTACCGTTGTTCGTGACGAGAAAAAAGCGCGTGAAGTTGCGCTGTATCGTCAGGGTAAATTCCGTGAAGTTAAACTGGCTCGCCAGCAGAAATCTAAACTGGAAAACATGTTCGCTAACATGACCGAAGGCGAAGTTCACGAAGTGAACATCGTGCTGAAAGCGGACGTGCAGGGCTCTGTCGAAGCGATTTCCGATTCCTTACTGAAACTGTCTACCGACGAAGTTAAAGTGAAGATCATCGGTTCCGGCGTAGGTGGTATCACCGAAACCGACGCGACCCTGGCTGCCGCTTCCAACGCGATTCTGGTTGGCTTCAACGTTCGTGCCGATGCTTCCGCACGTAAAGTTATCGAGTCAGAAAGCCTGGATCTGCGTTACTACTCCGTCATCTATAACCTGATCGACGAAGTGAAAGCAGCGATGAGCGGCATGCTGTCTCCGGAACTGAAACAGCAGATCATCGGTCTGGCTGAAGTGCGTGATGTCTTCAAATCGCCGAAATTCGGCGCCATCGCGGGCTGTATGGTTACCGAAGGTACGATTAAACGTCACAACCCAATCCGCGTCCTGCGCGACAACGTGGTTATCTATGAAGGCGAGCTGGAATCCCTGCGCCGCTTCAAAGATGACGTTAACGAAGTCCGTAACGGCATGGAATGTGGTATCGGCGTGAAGAACTACAACGACGTTCGCGTTGGCGATATGATCGAAGTGTTCGAAATCATCGAAATCCAGCGTAGCATCGACTAATCGTCAGATAGCTATGCGAAGGCCGGGTAAGCGAAGCGCCACCCGGCAATAATTTTAAAAAGGGGCTTTTGGCCCCTTTTTTGTCTTTATTCTGGAGAATTTATTATGGCGAAAGAATTTGGTCGCCCGCAGCGCGTGGCCCAGGAGATGCAAAAAGAAATTGCCATCATCCTGCAGCGTGAAATCAAAGACCCGCGTCTGGGCATGATGACCACCGTTTCCGGCGTGGAAATGTCCCGTGACCTGGCCTATGCCAAAGTGTATGTCACCTTCCTCAACGACAAAGATGAAGCCGCGGTGAAAGCGGGCATCAAAGCGCTGCAGGAAGCCTCTGGCTTTATCCGCTCTCTGCTGGGCAAAGCGATGCGCTTGCGCATCGTGCCGGAACTGACTTTCTTCTACGACAACTCGCTGGTCGAAGGGATGCGCATGTCCAACCTGGTTACCAGCGTGGTGAAACACGACGATGAGCGTCGTGTTAACCCGGACGACAGCAAGGAGGACTAATGAGTCGTCCTCGTCGTCGCGGCCGCGACGTGCACGGCGTATTGCTGCTGGATAAGCCTCAGGGCGCCTCCAGCAACGATGTGCTGCAGAAAGTAAAACGTATTTATAACGCCAACCGCGCTGGGCATACCGGCGCGCTGGATCCGCTGGCGACCGGTATGCTGCCGGTTTGCCTTGGCGAAGCGACTAAGTTTTCCCAGTATCTGCTGGACTCCGATAAGCGTTATCGCGTGATCGCCAAACTTGGCCAGCGTACGGATACCTCCGACGCCGATGGTCAGGTGGTGGAAGAACGCCCGTTAACCTTTAGCGAAGAACAACTGGCGGCGGCGCTGGATAGCTTCCGCGGCGAGACTCAGCAGGTGCCGTCGATGTACTCGGCGCTGAAGTATCAGGGTAAAAAACTGTACGAATACGCTCGTCAGGGCATTGAGGTTCCGCGTGAAGCCCGGCCGATTACGGTCTATGAGCTGCTGTTTATTCGCCATGAAGGCGATGAACTGGAGCTTGAGATCCACTGCTCGAAAGGCACCTACATCCGTACGATTATCGATGATTTGGGTGAGAAACTTGGCTGCGGCGCGCACGTGATTTTCCTGCGTCGCCTGGCGGTGAGCAAATACCCGGTCGAGCGGATGGTGACCCTGGAGCAGCTGCAGGCGCTGGTCGAACAGGCGGCGGCGCAGGATATTCCTGCCGCGCAACTGCTTGATCCGCTGCTGATGCCGATGGACAGCCCGGCTTCGGATTACCCGCTGGTTCATATTCCAGAAACTTCCGCAGTCTACTTTAAGAACGGTAATCCGGTTCGTCAGTCAGGCGCGCCGCTTAACGGGCTGGTGCGGGTGATGGAAAGCGAGTCCGGCAAGTTCCTCGGCATGGGCGAAATCGACGATGAAGGCCGCGTCGCGCCCCGTCGTCTGGTGGTGGAATACCCGCAGTGAGCGCTTTTGTTGCGATAAAAGCCTGCTACGAGTAGAATATCGCCGCTTAACGTCCGCTAAAGTGTTTTAACATTTTCGGGCGTTGCATCAGGGGTTGCTGAATTAGAGATCGGCACCCTTTCTTTACTTATAATTTTGGAGTTTGAAAATGTCTCTAAGCGTTGAAGCTAAAGCACAAATCGTTTCTGAGTTCGGTCGTGGCGCAAACGACAGCGGTTCTACTGAAGTTCAGGTTGCACTGCTGACTGCACAGATCAACCACCTGCAGGGTCACTTTGCAGAGCACAAAAAAGATCACCACAGCCGTCGTGGTCTGCTGCGCATGGTTTCTCAGCGTCGTAAACTGCTCGACTACCTGAAACGTAAAGATGTTGCACGTTACTCCGCGCTGATCGAGCGTCTGGGTCTGCGTCGCTAATTCTGCGAGTTTCAGAAAAAGGGGCCTCACGGCCCCTTTTTTCGACCGGGCGGCAGCAATTCATTAAAAACTCATGTATTGTTGCTATTAATGATCTTCATGCAGAGGTTCGCGCGGCTAATGAGAGGCTTCATCCGCAGGGGCGGGTAAAGGTTGTCATTAGTCGCGAGGATGCAGAGGATCGGGTCATCAGGCGCGATATCGTGGATATGGCGTCATTTTTAGATAAAAGGATAGAATTTTGCTTAATCCGATCGTTCGTAAATTCCAGTACGGCCAGCACACCGTAACCCTGGAAACCGGCATGATGGCGCGCCAGGCAACGGCCGCTGTGATGGTTAGCATGGATGACACCGCGGTATTCGTTACCGTTGTGGGTCAGAAAAAAGCGAAACCGGGCCAGGACTTCTTCCCGCTGACTGTTAACTACCAGGAGCGTACTTACGCTGCCGGTAAAATCCCGGGTGGCTTCTTCCGTCGTGAAGGCCGTCCAAGCGAAGGCGAAACCCTGATCGCGCGTCTGATTGACCGCCCGGTTCGTCCGCTGTTCCCGGAAGGCTTCGTTAACGAAGTTCAGGTTATCGCGACCGTTGTTTCCGTTAACCCGCAGGTTAACCCGGATATTGTCGCGATGATCGGCGCATCCGCAGCGCTGTCTCTGTCCGGTATTCCGTTCAATGGCCCAATCGGCGCCGCTCGCGTGGGTTACATCAACGACCAGTACGTACTGAACCCAACCCAGGAAGAGCTGAAATCCAGCAAACTGGATCTGGTGGTTGCCGGTACCGAAGCGGCCGTACTGATGGTTGAATCCGAAGCTGAACTGCTGAGCGAAGACCAGATGCTGGGCGCGGTGGTCTTTGGCCACGAGCAGCAGCAGGTTGTAATTCAGAACATCAACGACCTGGTGAAAGAAGCCGGTAAACCGCGTTGGGACTGGCAGCCGGAAGCCGTCAACGAAGCGCTGAACGCGCGCGTTGCTGCGCTGGCTGAATCCCGCCTGAGCGATGCTTACCGTATCACCGACAAACAAGAGCGTTACGCTCAGGTTGACGTGATCAAATCTGAAACCATCGCTACGCTGGTTGCTGAAGATGAAACCCTGGACGCCAACGAACTGGGTGAAATCCTGCACGCCATCGAGAAAAACGTTGTTCGTAGCCGCGTACTGGCAGGCGAGCCGCGTATCGATGGCCGCGAAAAAGACATGATCCGTGGTCTGGACGTTCGTACCGGCGTACTGCCGCGTACTCACGGTTCCGCACTGTTTACCCGCGGCGAAACTCAGGCGCTGGTTACCGCGACTCTGGGTACCGCACGCGACGCGCAGAACATCGACGAACTGATGGGCGAGCGCACGGACTCCTTCCTGTTCCACTACAACTTCCCTCCGTACTCCGTAGGCGAAACTGGCATGGTGGGTTCTCCGAAGCGTCGTGAAATCGGTCACGGTCGTCTGGCTAAGCGCGGCGTTCTGGCCGTAATGCCGACAATCGACGAATTCCCGTACACCGTTCGCGTGGTATCTGAGATCACCGAATCCAACGGTTCTTCTTCCATGGCTTCCGTCTGTGGCGCATCTCTGGCGCTGATGGACGCTGGCGTGCCGGTGAAAGCTGCCGTTGCGGGTATCGCAATGGGTCTGGTGAAAGAAGGCGACAACTTCGTCGTACTGTCCGACATTCTGGGTGACGAAGACCACCTTGGCGATATGGACTTCAAAGTTGCGGGTTCTCGCGACGGTATCTCTGCGCTGCAGATGGATATCAAAATTGAAGGTATCACCAAAGAAATCATGCAGGTTGCTCTGAACCAGGCTAAAGGTGCGCGTCTGCACATCCTGGGCGTGATGGAACAGGCGATTAACGCGCCGCGCGGCGACATCTCCGAATTCGCACCGCGTATCCACACCATCAAGATCAACCCGGACAAGATCAAAGACGTTATCGGTAAAGGCGGTTCTGTTATCCGTGCTCTGACCGAAGAAACCGGCACCACCATCGAAATCGAAGATGACGGTACCGTGAAGATCGCAGCGACCGACGGCGACAAAGCGCAGCATGCTATCCGCCGTATCGAAGAGATCACCGCTGAGATCGAAGTTGGCCGTATCTACAATGGTAAAGTGACCCGCATCGTTGACTTTGGCGCATTCGTTGCCATCGGCGGCGGTAAAGAAGGTCTGGTTCACATCTCTCAGATCGCTGACAAGCGCGTTGAGAAAGTGACTGATTACCTGCAGATGGGTCAGGAAGTACCGGTTAAGGTTCTGGAAGTTGACCGTCAGGGCCGCGTACGTCTGAGCATTAAAGAAGCAACTGAGCAGACTCAGCCAGCTACCGCGCCGGAAGCTCCGGCCGCAGAGCAGGGCGAGTAAGGTTGCCGATTGCCCTCCGCTTCGGCGGAGGGTCTATTCCGGGCAGGATGCCTTTTTGCAGCCGGGGAACTGGACGTTCATCCAATCGTTGTCTTCGGGAGTGGGAAATGAAGCCTTTTCTGCGCTGGTGTTTCGTGGCGACAGCTCTCACGCTGGCAGGATGCAGCAACTCTGCCTGGCGTAAGGACGCCGTCCTCGCGGTACCATTGCAACCGACTTTGCAGCAAGAAGTGATTCTGGCGCGCATGGAACAAATTCTTGCCAGTCGGGCTTTAACCGATGACGAACGCGCACAGCTTTTATATGAGCGCGGAGTGTTGTATGATAGTCTCGGTCTGAGGGCATTAGCGCGAAATGATTTTTCACAAGCGCTGGCAATCCGACCCGATATGCCTGAAGTATTCAATTACTTAGGCATTTATTTAACGCAGGCAGGCAATTTTGATGCTGCCTATGAAGCGTTTGATTCTGTACTTGAGCTTGATCCAACTTACAACTACGCGCACTTAAACCGCGGCATCGCTCTGTATTACGGTGGCCGTGCTAAGTTAGCGCAAGATGATCTGCTGGCGTTTTATCAAGACGATCCCAATGATCCTTTCCGCAGTCTGTGGTTATACCTCGCCGAGCGTAAGCTTGATGAGAAGCAGGCGCTTGAAGCACTGAAACAGCGCTTCAACAAGTCGGATAAAGAGCAATGGGGATGGAACATTGTCGAGTTCTACCTTGGCGACATTAGCGAAAAAGAGCTGATGACCCGTCTGAAGGCAGACGCAACGGATAACACCTCGCTCGCTGAGCATCTCAGTGAAACCAACTTCTATTTAGGTAAGTACTACCTAAGTCTGGGGGACAAGGACAGCGCTACGGCACTGTTCAAACTGGCGGTCGCTAACAACGTTCATAACTACGTTGAGCACCGATACGCATTGTTGGAATTATCGCTCTTGGGCCAGGAGCAAGATGACCTGGCAGAATCGGACCAGCAATAGCTGACGAACACACATCAGCCCATTTTTTGATTGCCATCACCTTCGCGGGTGAGGGCGTTGTTGTTCGTTAATACACCTACTTTGAGCCGGTTCACACTTTTCAATGAAAATTACTCTAAATTTTCACGATGAGTTATGTAGACTGGCCGCCATTAATTTTGAGGCACACGTACTACATGGCTGAATTCGAAACCACTTTTGCAGATCTGGGCCTGAAGGCTCCTATCCTTGAAGCGCTTAACGATCTGGGTTACGAAAAACCATCTCCGATCCAGGCTGAGTGCATTCCGCATCTGCTGGACGGCCGCGACGTTCTGGGTATGGCCCAGACCGGTAGCGGTAAGACCGCAGCGTTCTCTTTACCGCTGCTGAACAACATCGATCCTGAGCTGAGAGCACCACAGATTCTGGTGCTGGCGCCGACCCGCGAACTGGCGGTACAGGTTGCTGAAGCAATGACGGAATTCTCTAAACATATGCGCGGCGTAAACGTGGTTGCCCTGTACGGCGGCCAGCGTTATGACGTGCAGCTGCGCGCCCTGCGTCAGGGGCCGCAGATCGTCGTCGGTACCCCGGGTCGTCTGCTGGACCACCTGAAGCGCGGTACGCTGGATCTCTCTAAACTGAGCGGTCTGGTACTGGACGAAGCAGATGAAATGCTGCGCATGGGCTTTATCGAAGACGTAGAAACCATTATGGCGCAGATCCCGGAAGGTCATCAGACCGCTCTGTTCTCCGCCACTATGCCGGAAGCGATTCGTCGCATTACCCGCCGCTTCATGAAAGAGCCGCAGGAAGTTCGCATTCAGTCCAGCGTCACCACGCGCCCGGACATCAGCCAGAGCTACTGGACTGCTTACGGCATGCGTAAAAACGAAGCGCTGGTGCGTTTCCTGGAAGCGGAAGACTTTGATGCGGCGATTATCTTCGTGCGTACCAAAAACGCGACCCTGGAAGTGGCAGAAGCGCTGGAGCGTAGCGGTTATAACAGCGCCGCGCTGAACGGCGATATGAACCAGGCGCTGCGTGAGCAGACCCTGGAGCGCCTGAAAGACGGTCGTCTGGACATCCTGATCGCCACCGACGTTGCGGCCCGCGGCCTGGACGTTGAGCGCATCAGCCTGGTTGTTAACTATGACATCCCGATGGATTCCGAATCTTACGTTCACCGTATCGGTCGTACCGGTCGTGCGGGTCGTGCGGGTCGCGCGCTGCTGTTCGTTGAGAACCGTGAGCGTCGCCTGCTGCGTAACATCGAACGTACGATGAAGCTGACGATCCCTGAAGTAGAACTGCCGAACGCAGAACTGCTGGGCAAACGTCGCCTGGAGAAATTCGCCGCTAAAGTTCAGCAGCAGCTGGAAAGCAGCGATCTGGACCAGTACCGTGCGCTGCTGGCGAAAATCCAGCCGACCGCGGAAGGCGAAGAGCTGGACGTAGAAACGCTGGCCGCTGCGCTGCTGAAAATGGCCCAGGGCGAACGTTCTCTGATCGTTCCGCCGGATGCGCCGATGCGTCCGCGTCGTGAATTCCGCGATCGTGATGACCGTTTCGAACGCCGTGGCGACCGTAATGACCGCGGTCCGCGTGGCGATCGTGAAGATCGTCCGAAGCGTGAGCGCCGTGACGTGGGTGAGATGGAACTGTACCGCATTGAAGTGGGCCGTGATGACGGCGTTGAAGTTCGTCATATCGTTGGCGCGATCGCTAACGAAGGCGACATCAGCAGCCGTTACATCGGTAACATCAAGCTGTTCGGTTCTCACTCCACCATCGAACTGCCGAAAGGTATGCCGGGCGAAGTGCTGCAGCACTTTACTCGTACCCGCATCCTGAACAAGCCGATGAACATGCAGCTGCTGGGCGATGCGCAGCCGCGCACCGAACGTCGTGGCGGCGGCGAGCGTCGTGAAGGCGGTCGTGGCTTCGGCGGCGAGCGTCGTGAAGGCGGTCGTAGCTTCGGTGGCGAACGTCGTGAAGGCGGTCGTGGTGAAGGTCGTCGTTTCAGCGGCGAACGTCGTGAAGGCGGCCGCGCGCCGCGTCGTGACGATGCTTCCGCGCCGCGCCGTGATGATTCCGCGGGTCGTCGTCGTTTCGGTGGCGATGCGTAATAAGCGCAATCCGCTAGCGTAAAGTAAATAATACAGCCCCGATCGTCATGATTGGGGCTTTTTTTATTTCTTTTGTACTCGTGTACTGGTACAGTGCGTCATGCTCAACGTGAGCGAAGTATTTTCGACTGGAGATTTCGGCAAATGGCGACACTAACCACTACGGCCACCCGACCGTCTTTATTTGGCGGCGTGGTGATTATCGGCGGCACAATTATTGGCGCGGGCATGTTCTCGCTGCCGGTGGTTATGTCCGGCGCGTGGTTCTTCTGGTCGCTGGCGGCGCTGGTTTTTACCTGGTTCTGCATGCTGCACTCCGGTTTGATGATTCTGGAAGCCAACCTTAACTACCGGATTGGCTCCAGCTTCGACACCATTACCAAAGACCTGCTCGGCAAAGGCTGGAACCTGGTAAACGGCGTGTCGATCGCCTTTGTGCTGTATATCCTGACCTACGCCTATATTTCGGCGAGCGGTTCGATCCTGCACCACACCTTCAGTGAAATGTCGCTGAACGTACCCGCGCGCGCTGCGGGCTTCGGCTTCGCGCTGCTGGTGGCCTTTATCGTTTGGATGAGCACGAAAGCGGTAAGCCGCATGACGGCTATCGTACTGGGCGCTAAGGTGATTACCTTCTTTCTGACCTTCGGCAGCCTGCTGGGGCACGTCGAGCCGACGACGCTGTTTAACGTCGTGGAGAAGAATGCCTCCTATGCGCCATATCTGCTGATGACGCTGCCGTTCTGTCTGGCCTCGTTTGGCTATCACGGTAACGTGCCGAGCCTGATGAAATATTATGGTAAGGATCCGCGTACCATTACCCGCTGTCTGATTTACGGTACGCTGCTGGCGCTGGGTCTGTATGTGGTCTGGCTGCTGGTGACGATGGGTAATATCCCTCGTCCGCAGTTTATCGGTATCGCCCAGAAGGGCGGCAACATTGATGTGCTGGTGCAGGCGCTGAGCGGCGTGCTGAATAGCCGCGGTCTGGATCTGCTGCTGGTGGTGTTCTCCAACTTTGCCGTCGCCAGTTCCTTCCTCGGCGTGACGCTGGGGCTGTTCGATTATCTCGCGGATCTGTTTGGCTTTGACGATAGCGCGATGGGACGCTTTAAAACCGCGCTGTTGACCTTTATCCCGCCGATGATCGGCGGGCTGGTGAAACCAGATGGCTTCCTTTACGCCATCGGCTATGCCGGTCTGGCGGCGACGGTATGGGCGGCGATTGTGCCGGCGCTGCTGGCCCGCGCTTCGCGTAAACGCTTCGGTAGCCCACAGTTCCGCGTTTGGGGCGGAAAACCGATGATTACGCTGATCCTGCTGTTCGGGCTCGGCAACGCGGTGGTGCATTTCCTGTCGAGCTTTAATCTGCTGCCGGTTTATCAATAACCGCATCGCCCGGTGGCGTGACGCGCACCGGGCTTACCGCGTCACTAACCTAACAAGTCCTCTTTCACCTGCATCGCTAAATCAAAGGAATGCAGGCGCGCCTGGTGGTCGAAGATCTGGCCGTTAACCATGATTTCGTCCGCTTCCGTTTCGCGAAGAATCGACGCTAACCCGTGGCGAACTTTGGTTTTATCGCCAACCAGCGACATGCTTAATGCCTGCTGCACACCATACTGCTCGGACGCTGACCACAGCTGATGCATATTTTCCACCGGCGGCGGCAACTGCCCGGTTTCGCCGCGGCGCAGCTTAACGAAGGCCTGCTGCATCGAAGTAAAGAGGAACTCCGCGTCGCGATTGCTATCGGCGGCGATAATATTGATGCATACCATCGCGTACGGTTTTTCGAGCCGCGCCGAAGGTTTGAAATTGCTGCGATACAGATGCAGCGCCTGGAATAACATGTCCGGCGCGAAGTGAGAGGCGAAAGCAAACGGCAGACCAAGCTGCGCCGCCAGCTGCGCGCTGTACAGGCTTGAGCCCAGTAGCCACACCGGAATTCGTTCGCCATAGCCGGGAACCGGGCGCACCTGCGGATGAGCATCGCGGGCGTCAAACCAGTCCACCAGCTCCGCCACATCGCGCGGGAAATTATCGACATCGCCGCTCATATGGCGACGCAGCGCGCGCATGGTCGGCTGATCGCTGCCCGGCGCGCGGCCAAGGCCGAGATCGATACGTCCGGGATACAGCGTATTCAGGGTGCCGAACTGTTCGGCGATCACCAGCGGCGAATGGTTTGGCAACATCACGCCTCCGGAGCCCAGATGCAGGGTGGTGGTATTGGCGGCAAGATAGCCAATCAACACCGAAGTCGCCGCGCTGGCAATGCCCACCATATTATGGTGCTCAGCCAGCCAGTAACGGTGGTAGCCGCGGGATTCCGCCAGCCGGGCGAGAGCGAGAGAGTGGGAAAAGGCTTCTTTAGCCGAAGATCCCTGCGGGATCGGCGCCAGATCGAGCACCGAGAACGGAATGGTTTTATCAGTCATAACAGCTCACTTTGTCGACGGTGAATCTTTTAATAGTGCATTAAAAATTAATAACCGTTGTTAACAAAGTGAGCTTTTACACTTCACCTTACGCCTGCAGCTCCAGCCCGGCCAGCCGTTTCCAGTAGCCGTTGCAATCGCTGTTGGCGGTGAGATCCAGCGGCGCAGCGCCATTTTCGTTGGCGCGGAAGGCGTCGAGCATGGCGAAGGTCTCGCTGCCCATCGGCGACAGGCGCACCATATCCACCAGACCGTGCATCGAGGTTAACTCGTTGCCAAGGTTATAGACGTAGCCGCTCATCGTCTGAATGCCGTTAAGCACAAACACCTGCTGGTTCTCCTGCGACAGCATGCTGCGCCCGGTTGGGTACTTGATGCAGCAGGTTTCGCATTCGTCTTTTGGCCGGTCTTCCGAGCGGGCGGTAAAGCAGCGCGCGGAATAAGCCAGCGGCAGATGGCCGTAGCTCAGCACTTCGACTTCAAACTGGTTGCGAATGCCCAGTTCTTCGCACTGGGTCAGCAAATTAGCCAGCCAGTCGCGGGAAAGCTCCACTGGCATGCACCAGCGCGTCATGCCCTGCTTCAGCAGGAGGCGCAAAGTGACGGCGTTGTAGCAGTTCAGCGCATGACCGGCGACGAAGGGCAGCTTGCGTTCGGCGCAGAGGTTGACCACGCCGAGGTCACTGGCTTCAATCAGGAATTCGCCGTTCTCGACATAGCGCTTCAGCTCGCCCAGTTCGGAGGAGGCCTGCACCAGCGCGAGGGTGGAGAGCACCACCTGCTTGCCGCTACCGGCCAGCGCTTTCGCCATTTCGATCCAATCGCCGACTTTAGTGGCGCGGCGCTTGCTGCACACCGCCTCGCCCAGATAAATGGTGTCAGCGCTACTGTTTGCCGCCTGCTGGTAAAAATCTTCCAGCGTCTCTTTTGGCCAGTAGTACAGCACCGGCCCTAATGAATATTTCATGTTTCTCACTGCCATTTACGGTGATAGGCGCCAAGGGTGGTTTGCGTTCCTTCGGACATCGAACCAAGGGTTTCCATCCATGCGGATTGCGGCACGAAATTCTGCGGATCGGCTTTACAGCGGTCGATCGCCTGACGCCAGACTTTCGCTACCTGGGTGACGTATGCCGGGCTGCGCTGACGGCCTTCGATTTTTACCGAGGCGATATTGGCGGCCATCAGTTCTGGCAACAGCTCCAGGGTATTGAGGCTGGTGGGTTCTTCCAGCGCGTGGTAGCGCTCGCCGTCGACCAGGTAGCGGCCTTTGCACAGCGTCGGATAACCGGCATTCTCGCCATCCTGATAGCGATCGATCAGCACTTCGTTAAGGCGTGACTCCAGCCCCTGCGGCGTTTGCTGCCAGCGGACGAAGCGCGCGGGCGAACAGGCGCCGACGGTATTTGGCGATTCGCCGGTGAGATACGACGAGAGATAGCAGCGGCCTTCCGCCATGATGCATAAGCTACCGAAGGCGAAGACTTCCAGCGGCACCGGCGTGGCGCGGGCTAACTGTTTCACCTGGTGAATGGATAACACCCGCGGCAGTACGACGCGGGCAACGTCAAAGTTGCGGTGATAAAAACGCACCGCCTCTTCGTTAGTGGCGGACGCCTGCACTGAAACGTGACGTTCAATGTGCGGATAGCGTTCCGCGGCGTACTCCAGCATGGCGATATCGGCGAGGATAAGCGCGTCGGCGCCCAATTGCGCGGCCATATCCACAGCACGCTGCCAGCGGGCATAACCGTCGGGATGGGCGAAGGTGTTAATCGCGATATGTAGCTTACGGCGATGCTGGTGCACAAAGCTGACGGCTTCCTGCAATTTCTTTTCGGTGAAATTAAGGCCGGCAAAGTGGCGGGCATTGGTGTCATCTTTCAGCCCGATATACACGGCATCGGCGCCGTTTTCGATGGCCGCCTTAAGTGCCGGGAGGTTACCGGCGGGGCAGAGCAGCTCCATAATTTTTCCTGAAAAACGCGGCCGGTCAGGGACGCAAAATGGTTAACGAGCTGGGATTTTAGTTAACCTTCTGGTGACAATTTTTGATTTGAGGCAGTTAAAAGCGTATTGGTGGGCTCAATAGCTGGCGACCATCATCGCGATTTTGTTGATTTACGCCGCTATGTCGTTTATTTGATATGGCACAATAGCGAAACTATTGCATGCATGGAGTGAAGCTTGTGTTGGATGAACTGCGTTCCCGGCTGGTCCGTTTTGGCCCGTCTTTAATGAGCGTGCCGGTTAAGCTGGCGCCTTTTGCCCTCAAGCGCCAGGTGCTGGAACAAGTATTGAGCTGGCAATTTCGCCAGGCGCTGGCGGATGGAGAACTGGAGTTTCTCGAAGGTCGCTGGTTAAGTATTAATGTGCGCGATATTGGCCTGCTGTGGTATACCTCGGTAGTCGACGGTCGCCTGGTGGTCAGCCAGCAGGCTGACGCCGACGTCAGCTTTAGCGCCGATGCCAGCGATCTGCTGATGATTGCCGCGCGTAAACAGGATCCGGATACGCTATTCTTCCAGCGTCGTCTGGTGATTGAAGGTGATACTGAGCTGGGTCTATACGTGAAGAACCTGATGGATGCCATCGAGCTGGAGCAGATGCCGAAAGCACTGCGCGTCATGCTGCTGCAGATGGCGGATTTTGTCGAAGCAGGCCTGAAGAGCCCGCAGAAACCTGAACAGACATCGGTAGGTGAGGCATGCTGATTCGAGTGGAAATTGGGATTGATGCGCCGGGTATCGACGCGCTGCTGCGCCGTACGTTCGGCAGCGACGCGGAAGCGAAGCTGGTGCACGATCTGCGTGAAGATGGTTTGATCACGCTGGGCTTAGTCGCCACTGACGATGAAGGCCAGGTGGTGGGCTACGTTGCCTTTAGCCCGGTCACCGTCGAAGGCGAAGAGCTGCAGTGGGTAGGTCTGGCGCCGTTGGCGGTAGATGAAAGCTATCGCGGCCAGGGTATTGGCCGACAGCTGGTCTACGAAGGGCTGGATTCATTAAATGAATTTGGCTACGCCGCGGTGGTTACGCTGGGCGAACCGGCGCTGTATGGCCGTTTAGGCTTTGAACCCGCCGCCTCGTTCGATTTACGCTGCCGCTGGCCGGACACCGCGGAAGCCTTCCAGGTGCACCGTCTGGCGGATGACGCGCTGCAGGGCGTACACGGTCTGGTCGAGTACAGCGATCATTTCAATCGCTTCTGAGCCCCTCCAGCAGGGTCTCGAACGAACCATCCCCGGCAACGAGGCGCTCTTTCTGGCGCTTCGTTAGCTGCTTGATGCGATACTCCAGCCGCAGAGCGAGTGAGTGGTCACCAACTTTCTGACTAAACGCCAGCGCCAGTTCGCCTTTGCCGCGCAGCGCTTTCGCTCCTTTGCCTTCCTGATGCTGAAGAAAGCGGCGCGGAACATCGGTGGTAATGCCGGTATACAGGCGGTTATCAGCGGTTCGAATAAGATAGAGAAACCAGCACACGGTAATAACGTCAGTCTGTTAGGGTGTGTGCACCATAGCATAATGGAGAATAAAGATGGATACGCTTGCCGCGATTAGCCGCTGGCTGGGTAAACAACACGTCATCACCTGGTGCGTCGCACGTGATGACGAGCTGTGGTGCGCCAATGCGTTTTACGTTTACGATCCGGATAACGTCGTTTTTTATCTGCTGAGCGACGAAAAAACCCGTCACGGCCAGATGACCGGCGAACGCGCGAAGGTCGCCGGGACGGTCAACGGCCAGCCAAAGACCGTTGCCTTAATCCGCGGCGTGCAGTTTAAGGGGGAGATCCGCCGCCTTCACGGTGACGAAGAGGCTGAGATGCGAAAACGCTACGTTAAACGCTTTCCGGTCGCCCGCATGTTGTCGGCGCCGGTGTGGGAGATCCGTCCCGACGAGCTTAAATTTACCGACAACACGCTGGGTTTTGGCAAAAAGCTATATTGGCTGCGCGACTCAAGCTCCGAGCAGGCGTAGCGCCTCGCGATTGAACGCCGGAAGATCGTCCGGGGTTCTGCTGGTGACTAACTGATCGTTATCAAGCACCACTTCCTGATCGTAAAACTCACCGCCGGCGTTTTTCACGTCGACCACGATGGGTTTAACCGCCGTGAGCTTACGCCCGCGAATGACGTCTGCGCTGATGAGTAACTGCGGGCCGTGACAAATGGCAAAGACCGGTTTACCGCTATTCACGAAGTCGCGAGTAAAAGTGACGAAGCGCTCATCACCCCGCAACTGGTCCGGTGAATAGCCGCCAGGCAGCAACAGGGCGTCAAACTGCGCCGGCGTCACGTCATCAATCGCTTTGTCGATCGCCACTTCAGCCTCGCCTTGCTTCCCTTTTACCGTTTTTCCTGCCTGTTTCTCAATTGTCACGACCTGATGCCCGGCAAGTTTAAAAGCCTCGGCAGGTGAGGTGAATTCAGAATCTTCGAAGTCGTCGGTGATTAGTACGGCAATCTTTTTACTCATTCTTCCTCCGATCTTTTGGCAGTGAATGAGGCATTTCCATGATGATGGTGGATACTTACCTCGTAAGCTATTAAGCCTGGAACATGTGGGGCAAAGTGCAAGGCAGACAATTCTGCAAAGGAGATTTGATGAGTCAGGTATTATTAACCGGCGCGACTGGCTTAGTTGGTGGGCACTTACTTCGGCTGCTACAGAGTGAGCCGCGTATTAGCGCGATTGCTGCGCCAACGCGCCGTCCGCTTGCTCCGGCGGAGGGGATATTCAATCCACACGATCCGCAGTTGACCGATGCACTGGCGCAGGTGGTTGATCCTGTCGATATCGTATTCTGCTGCCTGGGCACCACGCGACGGGAAGCGGGGAGTAAAGAAGCGTTTGTGCATGCTGACTATACGCTGGTGGTGGATACGGCGCTGGTCGGGAAGCGCCTCGGGGCGCAACATATGCTGGTGGTCAGCGCGATGGGCGCCAATTCGCATTCGCCCTTCTTCTATAACCGCGTGAAAGGAGAAATGGAAGAGGCGCTGATTGCGCAGGAGTGGCCGCGACTGACCATTGCCCGTCCTTCGATGTTACTGGGCGATCGGGAGCATAAACGCGCCAATGAAACGCTCTTTGCACCGCTATTTCGTTTTCTGCCTGGAGACTGGAAAGCTATTCAGGCTCGCGATGTAGCGACGGCTCTGCTGGCCGAGGCGCTGGCGCCGAGCCATGAAGGCGTCCAGATCCTGACCTCGTCTCAGCTACGGGAACGCGCCGCCCGGCAGGCGGATTAATCATTTTCAAATTTGGATGGCAGGCGTAGTATTCACCTCCTTATTTATTATCTCTTCTCCCTGGGGAATGCTATGGCTGGTCAGTCTTCATCTCAGGCGGCATCACCATTTCAATGGTGGAAACCCGCGCTGTTCTTTCTCGTCGTTATCGTTGGCCTGTGGTACGTCAAATGGCAGCCGTATTACGGTAAAGCCTTTACGGCCGCGGAAACCCACAGTATCGGTAAATCTATTCTCGCCCAGGCTGATGTAAACCCGCTTCAGGCGGCATGGGATTACGCGATGGTTTACTTCCTCGCGGTCTGGAAAGCGGCGGCGCTCGGCGTGCTGCTCGGTTCGCTTATTCAGGTGCTGATCCCCCGCGACTGGCTGCTGCGCACGCTTGGGCAATCTCGATTTCAGGGCACGCTGCTGGGAGCGATTTTTTCGCTACCGGGGATGATGTGTACCTGCTGCGCCGCGCCGGTTGCCGCCGGAATGCGTAAACAGCAGGTGTCGATGGGCGGGGCGCTGGCGTTCTGGATGGGCAACCCGCTGCTGAACCCGGCGACGCTGGTTTTTATGGGTTTCGTGCTTGGCTGGCAGTTTGCTCTGATCCGGCTGGTGGCCGGGCTGGCGACGGTGCTGGTGGTGGCGACGCTGGTGCAAAAATGGGTAAAAGAGGCGGCGACGCAGCCGGTAGCGGCAGAAGACGTTAGCCAACTGAAGAATGATGAGGGCACTTTTATCAACCGCTGGCTGCGCGCGCTGTGGTCGCTGTTCTGGAGTACGATCCCGGTTTACATCCTCGCGGTGCTGGTACTGGGCGCGGCGCGGGTCTGGTTGTTCCCGCACGCCGAGGGCGCGGTCGATAACACGCTGTTCTGGGTGATCGCAATGGCGATAGCCGGTTGCCTGTTCGTTATCCCGACGGCGGCGGAAATTCCGATTGTGCAGACGATGATGCTGGCTGGAATGGGCACCGCGCCGGCGTTGGCGCTGCTGATTACCTTGCCCGCGGTGAGCGTACCGTCGCTGGTTATGTTGCGTAAGGCGTTCCCGGCTAAAGCGCTGTGGCTAACCGGCGGGCTGGTGGCGTTGTGCGGGGCGATCGTCGGCGCGCTGGCGCTGGTGTAATTTATCCGGAGCGGGGCGCCGGATTTTGTGCCGGGTGGCGGCTGCGCCTTACCCGGCCTACGGTCCGTGCGGCCTGCCTTTAATTTATACTGCCGCTTACCGGGGCTACAGCGCAGCGCTATTTGGTAGCCCGGCTTAGCGAAGCGCCAGCCGGGTTAGATAACGTTTATTTAAGATAGGTAAACGCGGTGGTGACGCGGCTCACGCCGCTTACCCGGCTGGCGATATCCGCCGCCGCGCGGCCTTCACGGTCGGTGACCAGGCCCATCAGGAACACTTCGCTGTTTTCGGTCGTCACTTTCACGTTGGAAGACTTCACCTGATCGCTGCCCAGCAGTTGGGAACGAACTTTGGTGGTGATCCAGGTATCCGACGACGCGGTGCCTAAGCCAATCGGCTGGCCTTGACGCACTTCATTGAAGACTTCGGTAGTCCCTTCAACTCCCATCGCGATTTGTTTGGCGCGAGAGGAGAGATCGGCGGTCGGCGACTGGCCGGTCAGCAGGACCTTACCCTGATAAGCGGTGACGTTAATACGCGCTTCTTTCTTAATCTGTTCATCTTTCCCTAAGGCGCTGTTAACGCGTAGCTCCAGGGTGCTGTCATCAACCTGCGTACCCACCGTACGCGGGTCCGTTGCCGCTTTGGTGCCGACGGCTGCCGTACCGACTACCGCTGCGGCGACGCAGCCCTGTAGCAGTAGCGCAGAAAGCAGGATGGCGAGGGGCGAGAGAGCCTTCATGTGTTCTCCTTATTCGTCCTGGTGTGGAAAAAGCGTGTTATCAATCAAATCGCACAGACAATTGACGGTAAGCATGTGCATTTCCTGGATCCGCGCGCTGCGGTGCGAAGGAATGCGGATTTCAACGTCCTGCTGACCTAACAGGCCAGCCAGCTCGCCGCCGTCGTAACCGGTTAACGCCACGATAGTCATATCGCGGGTGACCGCCGCTTCCACGGCTTTCACGATATCCCGGCTATTGCCGCGCGTAGAAATCGCCAACAGTACGTCGCCGGCGTGACCCAGCGCGCGCACCTGTTTAGCGTAGATTTCATCATGCAGGCGATCGTTGGCGATTGCGGTTAAGACCACATTATCGGTATTTAGTGCAATGGCGGGTAAACCAGGGCGCTCTGTTTCGAAACGATTGATCATGCTGGCAGCAAAATGCTGTGCGTTGGCGGCGGAGGTGCCATTACCACAACAGAGGATTTTGTTGCCGTTAAGCAGCGACTGAACGAGCGTCATAGCCGCGCGCGAGATGGCGTCCGGGAGCGCTTCCGCGGCGGCGATTTGGGTTTGAATGCTTTCGGTAAAGCAGGCTTTAATTCTGTCGAGCACGGGATCCCTTAAATCTGATAATACGCTATTCGCCAAAGGCGTTTTTCAGCCATTGGATGTCGTTGCCGGTGAAGGCTACCACATCGAAACGGCAATCCACAGTATCAAAACTCCCATTCTGCCGGGAGAGCCACAGACGAGCAGCCTTGAGAAGACGTTGTTGCTTTTGCGGCGTGACGCTGGCGGCGGCATCGCCGTAGCTGGCGCTGCGCCGGTAGCGCACTTCGACGAACACGATAACCGCGCCGTCGCGCATAATAAGATCGATCTCGCCGCCGCGCTCGCGGGCGTTGGCGGCGATAAAACGCAGTCCATGCCGTTCTAACCACCGACGCGCCTGGCTTTCCCAGGCGTCGCCGGTCTGTTTGCTTAGTTGGCTGCGACGATTTGTCCCTGTTGGTACTTGAGCCATGATAACTTCCTGTTGATCACGCAGTCCGGCGCGGCCGTCAGATCGCCCGTATTGCCGTTCAGCTCGTAACCTGGGCTCTGGCGCATTTGCGCGAAATGATTCGCCAGCGACCAGGCGTCGGCGCCCATCGCATACAGACGCGCCAGCGAGTAGTCGTTACGCACGGCGGAGAGCGCCTGCTGCATCAGCGCCGGGTTACTGCCAGCCAGCATCGGGATTTCGCTATATTGCAGGCCTTCCATCTCCAGACGGAAATCCGGGCCGGAGGTGCCCTGGGCGCTGCGGGAGCTGGCGTACAGGGTGACGTTGCTCTGGCTGCCGTTGCGCATGGCGATCAGCGGCTTGATATAGCCAATTTGTTCCGGGGTAGCGACGATATAGGCGGCATCGATGCTGCCGCCGCTGCTGACCGGAACGTCGCCAGGGCTGCCGAGCGAGCTATCCACAGATGACGGCAGCGTCGATACCGGGCTGCCGGTCAGCGAGATGCCGCCGCCGTTGACGCCGGATTTCAGCTCCGCCGTCGATCCCAGACGTTGCTGCAGCACCGTACCGCCGCCCAGTTTCAGCCACTCGTCGGCGAACGCGCTGACCACGCGGTCGCCAAGCGCGCCGCGCGGCACCAGTAGTAACGGCGTTTGCTTGCCCTGATCGTGAATATGACGCGCCGCGTCGCGGGCTTCATCTTCCGGGGAGAGCGCGAAGTAGCACAGATTCGGACGGTTCTCGACTTTGCCCGGCTGATTAAGGGCGAGCACGTTCAGCGAGGTGTTGCTTTTCATCACCTCTTCGACGTTTTCTTTCAGCAGCGGGCCGACCACGAGGGTGGCGCCGTCCTGCTGTACCTGCGCCAGCAGCTGGCTCATCGGCTGGCTGGTGGTATCGTAAATTTTCAGTTCAGCGGCAGGATTGGCGGTGGTCGCCACCGCGGGCTGCGGCTGCGCGGCTGGCGCGCTCACCGGTTGTGCTACCGGTTGTGCTGCCGGCGTTGCGGTAACCGGGGCGGATAGCGGAGCGGCTGCTGGTTTCGCGGCAGGCGCGGCCTGCGTCTCCGCTGGCGCCTGCACCGGCGCGGCCTGGCTGCCGATGGCGGTGAGATCGCCGACTTCCGCCTGCGAAGGGCTCACCACATCGTTATTGCCGGCAACATTCGCCGCCTGGGCGACCTGCGCCGGCACTGCGCTACCCTGGACCGCTGGGGCGCCATTCTTCGCCGCTTCAAAACCCTGCTGGATAGTGCGGCCGAAAATCGCCGCCTGGCCGTTCAGAGGCAGCAGCAGGGCGATTTTATTGGTCGAGGCCGGTTTATAGTTTTGCATATTCACCAGCGCAGTGGGCAGCATCTGCGCCCCCGGGTTCTGCGGATAACGGATTTGCCAGTCTTTGACGCCCGCTTTCAGCATTGCCGGATCGTTGCGGTTGTCGAACCACATCCGCTGCAGATCGAGCCAGCCCTGCAGCACGTTTTCGTCGGCATTGATTACCAGCGCGTTGGCCTGCTGTGGGGTCATCGCCGTTAGCGCTTTCCATGTGGCGTCGATGTTTTGTTGTTTTTGCTTCGTCTGGTTTAGCAGGGGCTGCTGGGCAATCAGCGCACGCAGCAATGCCAGAGACGGCTGTCCCTGGCTGGCGTCAATTTGCGCCTGCCAGTAGCGCGGCTGCTGATTTTTCTCAAAACTGAGAGGATCGAGTTTGCTCAGCAATGCCTTCGCGCCCTGGTAATCGCCTTGCGCCAGTTTGACTTCCACCGCCAGCAGCGACTGTTCGCGGGCCTGCGTGCTGTTCAGGTTCGACGGCAGTTGGTTGTACAGGTCGATAGCCTGCTGCTTCTTACCTTCCTGCAGCAGTGCACGAATGGCGAGTAATTGCCAGTTGGTCTTGCTATCATTCGTGCTTTGCTGCATCTGCTGTAGGTAGAAACTGGAGTTGGCCTGCGACGTACCCTGCATAAACGCCGTGCTTTGATCCTGCGTGTGGGTGCCGCAGCCAGCAAAAAGAAGAGTAGCCAGCAATACGGGCAGACAGCGCGCGGGCTTAGAACGAAGAAATGTTGACGGTACCATATGTATCCAGTGATATTTTTTTGGCTCAATGCTCAATATTAAATCGGCAATACGGACGAGACAATGAAACAACACGAATCAGCGGATAATTCTCAGGGGCAACTGTACATTGTGCCCACTCCGATAGGGAATCTGTCTGATATCACGCAGCGCGCACTGGAAGTGTTGCAAGCTGTTGATTTAATTGCTGCGGAGGATACCCGCCATACCGGTTTGCTGCTGCAGCATTTTGCGATTAACGCCCGTTTATTTGCCCTTCACGACCATAACGAGCAGCAAAAGGCCGAAACACTTTTAGCGAAATTAAAAGAGGGGCAAAACATCGCGCTGGTGTCCGATGCCGGCACGCCGCTGATTAACGATCCCGGCTACCATCTGGTGCGTACCTGCCGTGAAGCCAATATTCGCGTCGTGCCGCTACCGGGCCCTTGTGCAGCGATTGCCGCTCTGAGCGCCGCCGGTTTGCCGTCCGATCGTTTCTGCTATGAAGGTTTCCTGCCGGCGAAATCGAAAGGCCGCCGCGATACCCTGAAGGCGCTGGAAGAAGAGCCGCGCACCATTATCTTCTATGAGTCAACGCACCGCCTGGTGGAGAGCCTGGAGGATATCTGCGCGGTTCTGGGCGAATCCCGTTACGTAGTGTTGGCACGCGAGCTGACCAAAACCTGGGAGTCTATCCACGGCGCGCCGATTGGCGAGCTGGTGGCGTGGGTGAAGGAAGACGAAAATCGCCGCAAAGGCGAGATGGTGCTGATCGTCGAAGGTTTTAAGGCCCAGGAAGAGGCGCTGCCGGCAGCCGCGCTGCGGACTCTGGCGCTGCTACAGGCGGAACTGCCGTTGAAGAAAGCCGCCGCGCTGGCCGCGGAAATCCACGGCGTGAAGAAGAACGCGCTGTATAAATACGCGCTGGAGCAGCAGGGGGAGTAAGCGATGAGCCGTTACCAACCGCCGTTTAGCATCACACCCACGGTTCTCAACCTTGTCGTTGAGATTGGTGAATTGCTTGGGCATTGGTCGGCGAAACGTGGACAAACATCGCCGTTGCTGCGTAAAGAAAACCGCATTCGTACCATTCAGGCGTCACTCGCGATTGAACATAATAGCCTGAGCATGGAACAGGTAACGGCACTGCTGGAAGGCAAAAGGGTTCTGGCGCCGGCAAAGGATATTCAGGAAGTGAGAAATGCCATTCGTGCTTATGAATTAATGCCCGGATGGCATGCGGCAAATATAAGCGACCTTCTGGCGGCGCACAAAACGCTGATGATAGGGTTGGTGGATAGTCCTGGCGTTTTACGTGGCGGTAACGTGGGTATTTACCGTGGTACGCAGGTGGTACATATGGCTCCGCCTGCTGCACTGGTCCCAAGGCTTATCGCGGATTTACTCTGTTGGCTGGAACAGACCGATCTTCATCCCTTAATTGCCAGTTCGGTTTTCCACTATGAGTTTGAGTTTATTCATCCTTTCGCTGATGGCAACGGTAGGATGGGGCGTTTATGGCAGACGTTGATTCTAAGCCAGTGGCGTCAGGAATTAGCCTGGCTGCCGGTTGAAACGCTTATCCACCATCAGCAAGAGCGCTATTACGAAATTTTGGGGTTGTGCGACAAAACCAGTGATTGCACGCTATTCGTGACCTGGATGTTACAAAATGTCGTGGCGGCGCTGAAAGAAGGTCTGGAGACATCATTCTTCGTGTCGGAAGAAATGTCGGAAGAAATGTCGGAAGAAATCGACGCGAAATTAACGGAACCGGAAACCAAAATTCTACATTTGCTTACCGTAACCCCGGATTTGACGGCGAGAGCGCTGGCTGAAATCATGGGGATATCAGCGCGAACGGTTGAGCGCTATCTGCAGGGGTTACAGGCGAAAGGGAAATTGATTCGCACGGGCGCCAAAAAAGGCGGAAGGTGGCTGGTAAAGTAGAACCAGCCGCCATAGTCTGAATACACGCTCTGCTCAGTGCGTGACTAAACAATCTTCAATTCCACCTTCTTGCGGCTTATTGCCGCGCGGTCGCTATCACTGATGCCGTCGTCGGTAATCACGCAGTTAATTTTGTCCATCGGCAGTACCTGGTTAAAGCCCCGGCGATTGAATTTGCTGGCGTCGAGTACGGCGATCACCTGATGCGCGGCGGCGGCCATCACGCTGCTGATGGAATAGCCTTCATTAAAAGTGGTGATGCCGTTGGTCGCATCGATACCGTCGGCGCCCACAAACATCAGGTCGGCGCAAATCCCCTGCAGCGAACGTTCGGCGATAGTTCCGTGCATTGAATGCGTTTTATGCCGCACCGTTCCGCCGCATACCACCAGCGTAATATCTTTATTTTCCGACAGCGTGAATGCGGCGGGCAGGCTGTTGGTGATGACGGTGATATTGGTCATTCGCACCAGCGCTTCGGCGATCAGCAGCGTAGTGCTGCCGCTATCGAGGATCACCGTCATGCCTTCGCGGATCATGGCCGCGGCGGCCTGGGCAATACGCTTTTTCGGATCGCTGGCGAGCTGGTAACGATCTTCCAGCACCACTTCCAGGTTATCGCCTTCGGTCAGATCGCTACCCGGACGGGCGGCGCCGCCGTGAAAACGGGTCAGCAACCCTTTCTCTTCCAGCAAGCGGAGATCGGCGCGAATGGTGACCTCAGAGATGCCAAAGAGATTCGAAAGGTCTAATACCAATACGCTGCCCTGCGTATTCACCAGATCGACGATTTTGTTCCTTCGTTCAAATGAGTTCATCTTGATTTGCCTGATAATTAACTCATCTTAGTGTAATCGAAGGGTAACGAAAGTTGAACGATAATTTTCGAAAGGTTATGTGAGCCAGCGCAGATTGCTGGCTCAGGCGGTCAGGAGAGTTTCAGGAGGATTTTTCCCTGCATCGGCGCGCCGTTTAGCGCCTGAACTTCGCGCGCAAAACTCTCGGCGTCGCCGCGATGGGCAATCAGCGGCGCCAGCTGCAGGCGTTTTTCCGTCAGCAGGCGGGTCGCTGTTTGCCACTCTTCTCCCGGCCACGGGCCAGAGTAGTTCATCCAGCTGCCGACGATATTCAGCTCTTTACGCAGGATCTGCCCGAAGGTGGCGGCGGGCAGCGTTAGGTCGTGATGCAGAGTGCCGACCAGCGCCAGCTGCGCCCGCGGCCCGGCGGCCTCAATCGCCAGCGCGACGGTCTGCGGCGTGCCGGCGGTCTCGAGGACGAGCTGGTCGAACTGGATTTCCTCCAGCGCCTGCTGAATCGCCTGGCCGCTCATCTCGCGGCTATTGAACACGCGGGTCGCGCCAAGGGTTTTGGCCAGCTCCAGCTTCTGTGGATTAATGTCGATGGCTGTGACGCTTCTGGCTCCCAGCTCGCGGGCGCACTGCAGCGCCAGCAGGCCGATGGTGCCAGCGCCGATAATAATGACGTTTTTACCTTCGCAGCCCTGCGCCAGATGAAAAGCGTGCAGGCCAACGGTTATCGGCTCAATGAACGCGCCGTCATCTATAGGCATTTGATCGGGCAGGCGGAACAGGTTGGCGCGCTTCACCACCACGTATTCAGCGTTGCCGCCCTCGCTGCGGGAACCGACGAACTGATACTGCTTACATAAAGAGAAATATTCGCGCTGGCACTGCGGGCACTGGAAGCAGGGCAGCAGCGGCACGCAGGCGACGGCGTCGCCGGGCTGCAGGTCGGTCACCGCCGCGCCGTAGGACTCCACATAGCCGCTGAATTCATGCCCAAGCGTAATAGGGTAGTAATGCGCGCCTTTGGCGAAAATGCGCGGGATATCGGAGCCGCACAGCCCGGAGCTGACCACTTTGACCAGGACATCGTTTTCCGTTTGCAGCGTGGGGATGGGGCGTTCTTCAACGCAGACGCTCCCCTCAGCATGGATTACCACTGATTTCATACCATTCTCCAGAAATGTTTAGGGGAGCGGCGCTCCCCTAATGCTTAAGATGCGGTTGAATGTTGTTGCGCGGCGGCGCTTTTCTCTGCTTTCTCTACCGCCATGAAGTGGCGGGCGCGACGCCAGGTTAGCAGGACGCCAGACAGATAGATGATGCCGATAATCGCGAAGCCGAGCACGTTCTGCCAGGTAAAGAGCTGGATCAGCAGCCAGGTAATCGGCGAACCGCCCTGGTCCATTGACGCCACCATACCGCCTGCTTTCAATGCCCCGGCGTTTGCCGCCAGTTGAGTGTGCAGGCCGATGGTCTGGGTCGCGATCCACAGGGTGATACCCATAATGATGACCCCGGAAATCAGGGTGCGGAACAGATTGCCCTGATGCACCGCCACCGCCATCGCCACGAAGAAGCCGATGGTCGCCAGGTCGCCGAACGGCAGGACCTGGTTGCCTGGAACCACGACGGCGATCAGAATGCTCAGCGGGATGAAAATCAGGCTGGCGGACACCACCGAGGTATGACCAAGCAGCAGTGCCGGATCGAGACCAATCAGGAACTCCTGTCCGCCGAATTTGGCCTGCAGGCGTTTACGCGCCTGTTTGGCTATCGGGTTGAGGCCATCCATAATGGGTTTGATCACCCGTGGCATCAGCAGCATCACCGCCGCGGTTTTCACCGCCAACTGCAGAATACCTTTCAGGTCATAACCCGCCAGCGCGCCAATCACCAGCCCCATCACGAAGCCGACGGTGACCGGTTCACCGAAGGGGCCGAAGCGTTTCTGGATATCATCGGCGCTAAAGTGTATCCGGTTAAGGCCGGGGACTTTTTCGATGATGGTATCGACGAGCACCGCAATCGGCCCTAAGTACGCCGAACTGCCGTGCGGTATCGCGATGCCATCAAGGCCGAAGAAATCGCGGGTATCCCTGGCAAACCAGTCACCCAGCTTGTAAACGAAGGCGGCATGGACCACGACGCCGAGAATACCTATCCAGTATGAACCGGTCGCGATATGCAGCATCGCGCCGGTAAAGGTCATATGCCAGATGTTCCAGATATCGACGTTCACAACGCGGGTCATGCGGGTGACCAGCATGACGATATTGACCACGATGGCGACTGGAATGGCTACCAGTGCGATTTGCGACGCCCAGGTCATCGGCGATGACCCCGGCCAGCCGATATCAATCACGTGAAGGTTAATCTGGAAATGCTCCGCCATCGCCTTTGCCGCCGGGCCGATGGAGTCGAGCATTAGGCCAATAACCAGGCCAATGCCGACAAAACCAATCCCGATATGCAGACCGGATTTGAAACAGTCCCCGAGCTTCATCCCCAGCAGTTTGGAGAAGATAATGATCACGATCGGCAGCATCACCGTTGGACCAAGATCGAGGATATAACGCATGATTTCGCTGAACATGGCGTTTACTCCGCGAGAATGCCGAGGATTTTCTGCTGTAAGGCTTCAATGCCGACGCCGGAGACGAACGGCATGCCGTGAACCACCGGAATATCGCCGAAGGCGCGGTCCACGCGGGCGGTGGTGCAGATAAGGTCCGCGCCGTCCATGTAGGTTTCGATTTCATTGACCCGGCACTGCACCAGATCCAGCTCAATATTGTGGTCTGCACACAGCTCTTTAATCTCTTCTGCGGCCATCGTGGAGGTGGCGACGGCGCCGCCGCAGGCAACGATAACTTTACGTTTCATAGGGTACCCCTTTTATTATCAGTATGTTATGAAGCCTGAACGCTAAGCTCGGGCTCAAGGATAAATTGCTGGAACAGCACCGGCAGCCGCTCGTCGGTAGCGGCGAGCAGAGCCTCCAGCGTGTTTGGATTTTGTAGCTCACTAAATAGCCGGCGCAGCAGCTTCAGCTGTGCCGCCGGGTTTTCAACAATCAGCGCGATGATAAGCGAAACGTCGATATCGCCATCGTCATCAGCACGCTGAAAAGGGACCGGCGCGTCCGGACGAATCAGATAAATCGCCGGTGACTTCGCGTGCATGGCTTCGCAGTGGGGAATGGCCACGGCGTGCTGCTCCAGCGCGATGCCGGTCGGAAAAGTCGCTTCGCGTTCGAGCAGGGCTGCCGGATAGCTATCATGCACAACACCTCGCGCCAGCATTTCCGCGCCAATATGCTCCAGCGCCTGCTGGCTGGAGCTGAAATGAATGCCGGTACGAACAAACAATTGACTCATAAATCCTCTTTTTTCACGCGGTTTCAGGAGAACAACCGTAACGGTAGGCACGCAGAACATCCTGGATTTTGTCGAGGATGAGCTCGTGCGGCACGGCGTTCAGTTCATTCAGCGACAGTCGTTCAAACTGCACCGGCATATATTGACTGATAAGCCCCAGCGGCAGCTTAGCGTCGGTCAGATTCGCGATAAGTTTCTCAACGCTCTGACGAATACGCGGGTGCGGCCAGTAGTAACGGATACGGTCGGAAAGGCTAAAGTGGATATCGACCATCGCCTGACTCCAGGTCGGGCGATAGTATTTTTTCCAGTAGCCCGGTTCGTTGAGCATCACCTCGTCGATAACTTCCATCACCCGGCTGCGGGACTCCGGCGCGATCAGCTCATTTTCCATCTGTGCGAGGGCGAAAATGGCTTCGCGCAGGGCAAAGGTGAGCGCCGGGCCGACTTTCAGAATGGCGAAGTGGTCGCGGACCAGCGCGCGGTAGGCCTGGCGGGATTGGTAGTCGGTGGAGTGGGCTTCGTACACCATCGGGGTATTTTCGATCCACGCGGACAGCGCTTTCGCTTCCTGCGGTTGGTAATGGATGATTTGCGTGTGGTCGAACTCCACGCCCGGCTGCACGACGATGGCGATGACGCGCTTCAGCGCGGCGTCGAGGCCCAGCTTGCGGAACGCCGCTTCATGGGTTTCGAGGGTGGCGGCGGCATCCTGCGCTCGGGTGACATGGACGCTGCCGATGGTGCTGGCTTCGCCGCCGGGAACCGGTACTTCTGTTCCGATAACGTAGGTCAGCTGACGCTTTTGCTCATCGCTGGCGGTTTCTTCAGCGGCCTGACACAGGCGGGCGGCGCGCTCTGCCACCACGCTTGGGTTCAACGGCACCGGGTCGTCGGCACAGGACATCGACGCATCCAGATGGATCTTACTAAAGCCTGCGGCGACATAGGCTTTGATAAGGTCGATGGATTTTTTCATCGCGTCGGCAGCCGGTTCGTCTTGCCAGCAGTTTGGGCCCAGATGGTCGCCGCCAAGAATAATGCGTTCGGCCGGGAAACCGACGGTGCGGGCGATGTTGTAGACAAAGTCGCGGAAATCGGCCGGCTGCATGCCGGTATAGCCGCCAAACTGGTTGACCTGGTTTGATGTTGCTTCAATCAGCACTTTATTGTTGGTTGGTAGATCGAAACGTAACGCCGCTTCGATAACCAGCGGGTGGGCGGAACAAACTGAACAGATGCCGATGTGTTCGCCGGACTTATGGCGAGAGATAATATCTTTCATTTACAACCTCCGTTTTCTTTCGAATATATTCGTTATGTTTTGTTTTAGTCGCAAATGTCTTTGTTTTGAATTGTGATCTGTATCGATAAATTGCTGTGCAAGCGCTGAACAGGGTGTCTTACTGGCAAAAAAAACGCCCTGACCAACACGGCAGAGCGTTTTTAATTATTTGAAAATTAACTGAATAACCGGGACAGCCAACTGCGTTTGCCTTTTTCTGCCGCCTGAGAAACCTGCTGCGGTTGGGCGGCGATCTCGCCGAGCCCGGCGTTAAAGGCGTCGCCAATAGCTTTCAGCGCCTGATGCGCATCGCTGCCGCTGGCCATGAAGTGCAGGCGATGACCCTGTTTGGCGCCCAGCGATACGACGCGCATCAGATTTTTTGCATCGACAATCGATGAGCGTGTATCCAGGTTTTCGACCTGGATTTGCGACTGCCATTGCTTGACGGCTTTCACCAGTACAGCGCTGGGTCGGGCATGCAGGCCGTGCGGATTGCGCAGCGTAAAGGTCGCCTCTTCATCAAAGCACGGCGGCGGTTCCGGTTCTTCGCCTTGCGCCGGCGCGATATCGCCAGCAAGTATCTCCAGCACCGCCTGCGGAGTATCGGCCCGCGACAGCGCGACGGGCACCCGATCGTCGCCTAGCGCATGGGTGAGCTGGCGTAAGATATCGAGATGTTCGTTGTCCTGAGCGGCGATACCGACAATCAAATAGGCGGTTTGCCCTTCGCCCCAGTCCACCCCCTGCGGACAGGCTAGCACCTTCACGCCGGTTCTTAGCACCGCATCGCGGGTTTGCGGCGTGCCGTGAGGAATGGCGATGCCGTTGCCCAGATAGGTACTGATTTGTCCCTCGCGTTCGCGCATTCCCTCCAGATAGGCCATCTGTGTATGCCCGGCTGCGGTCAGGGAACCGACGACGCGCTGTAGCGCTTCATCTTTCGTTTTGACCTCATGGTCGAAATGAATATCTGCGGAAGTCAGCTGCATTGTTCGCTCCTTATTTGATGGCGCCGGCAAGCGCCGTCGCTTCCTGAGTGCGTTTCTGCCACAATCGCCAGCATCCCAACATAAGCGCGCCGCAGGCGGAACCGGCAAGAATGCACAACACCCATGCCAGTGGTTTGCTGACCAGCGGTAGGATTAAGAAGCCGCCGTGCGGCGCCGGAACCTGAATATGCAGGCTGTAGCTGAGAACGGCCGAGATTGAAGAGGCGATCATCATCATCGGGATCACCCGCAGCGGATCCTTGGCGGCAAAGGGAATCGCACCTTCGGTAATGTGCGTGCAGCCGAGGATATAGTTCACCATCCCGGCGGCGCGCTCTTCTTCGCTAAAGCCTTTCGGGAAAAATGTGGTTGCCAGCGCGATCACCAGCGGCGGGGTAATGCAGGCAGCGGAGACGCCGGCCATAAAGAAATAGTTGCCCTGGCCCAGCAGTAGCGTACCGGTGACGTAGGCCGCTTTATTGACCGGGCCGCCGAAGTCGAATGAACACATTGCGCCGACCACAATCCCCAGCAGAATGGGGTTGGCTTCTTGCAGAGAGCTAAGCCAGTTCATCATGCCGTTGTTGATCGCCGCCACCGGTTGTCCAAGCAGTACCATCAGCACGCCAATTACCAGTACGCCGATCAGCGGCATAATAAAGATCGACTTCAGCCCTTCGTACTGACGCGGCAGGCCGTCGAGCAGGCGGCGGATTAGCAGCATAAAGTAACCCGCGGCGAAACCGGCGATGATCCCGCCGAGGAACCCGGCGCCGGTGGCGTTTGCCAGCAGGCCCCCGACAAACCCGGCGACCATCCCCGGACGGCCGGAAATAGACCAGGCAATGTAGGCGGTGAACACCGGTACCATGATCGAGAACGCCTGCTGGCCGACCTTCATCAGCGTGGCGGCAATCACGTTATATTGCGCTGAATTCGGGTCGGCGGAGTAAATACCCCACAGGAAAGAAATGGCAATTAAGATCCCGCCGGCCACCACGAAAGGCAGCATATTGGAAACGCCGCTCATCAGATGTTTATAAATCTGTCGGCCGAATGATTCCTGCGCATATTTCTCCGCAGGATCCGCTGTGGCCGAGCTCCCCTGTCGGCGTTGCGCCTGACCGCTGACGACTTTATTAATTAATTCTGCCGGGTGATGAATAGCCTCTTTAACCGGCACTTCAATAACCGGCAAACCATTAAAACGTTCGGCATTAACATCTTTATCGGCAGCGATAATCACGCCATAAATATCTTTCAGGTCTTCCGGTGTAATGACATTTTCTACCCCGGAAGCGCCGTTGGTTTCAACTTTGATCTCAACGTTTAATTTTTTTGCTGCGGTCTTTAAGGCTTCTTCAGCCATAAAGGTATGGGCAATACCTGTAGGGCAGCCGGTAACGGCAATAATCTTTTTCATAATCGGACCTTTATAATTGGACGATCTGAAGTTGTTGTAATAATTCTTGTGTACGGTTTAATTTGCCAAGCCCGGCGGAGGCGGCAACATCGGCGCCGGTGGCGCTGGCCAGCGCCAGAGCGTGAACGACATCATCTTCGTTAATCCATTTACTCAGGAACGCACCCAGCGCGGCATCGCCGGCGCAGGCCGAACTAACCAGCTCGATTTTCGGCGCCGAGCAGAACCACAGCTGCTCGCCGTTTGAAAAGTAAAGCCCCTGAGCGCCCAGGGTGAGCAGCACGTTTCGGGCCCCGAGCTGGTGGAGCGTGCGCATTGCTTCCCGTACCTGCTGCGGGCTGCCGACGTCGAGATCGAAAATCTCTTTTAGTTCGTCGTCATTGGGTTTAATCAATAGTGGGCGCAGCTCCAGCAGCTGGTGCAGTGCCGGGTGGCTGATATCTAAAATGACTTCACAGCCTTTTTGCTGACACAAGACCATTATTTCGCTATAGAATCGGCTTTCAATTCCCGGCGGCAAACTGCCGCTGATAACCAAATAATCACCGGGTTCGACGCACTGTAAATGATGAATAATTTGCTCTTTGCCTTCATCGTTAATACGCGCGCCGGGATTCACTAACTTATATTCTTCGTGTCCGTCATTAATAAAAATATTAATACGGGTAGGGTCGGCGACCCATGCCGGAGTCACTTTAATATGCTGTCTGCGCAGCTCTTCGACTATATAGCGGCCGGTAAAGCCGCCAAATATGCCCATGACGTGGGTGGGCTGCCGATAATGATCTAATACCAGCGAAACGTTCACCCCTTTGCCATTCGGGCAATATTCCGTTTGCCGGGTGCGGTTGACTGCCGCAGGCCGAAGCGGGTCGCAAAAGATATTCATATCGATCGCGGTATTCAGTGTCAGCGTATGGATCACGACATTGCTCCTTCGATCCGCGGATTACAGTTGCCCTTCGCAGCCGCAAACGTGAATCACTTTGCGGACAACCTCTTTCATTGCCGCTTTTGCCGGCGTCATATAGTGACGTGGATCGTTGGCGCCCGGATTTTCCAGGAAGTAGGTTTTCAACGCATCCGAGAAGGCGATTTTCAGTTCGGTGGCGACGTTGACTTTGCAGACGCCCAGAGAAATGGCGCGACGAATATCGCTATCCGGCAGGCCAGACGCGCCGTGCAGTACCAGCGGAACGTCAACGCAGTCACGGATGGCGGCCAGGCGGTCAAAATCAAGTTTCGGTTCGGCGGTATAGAGCCCGTGAGCGGTGCCGATGGCGACGGCCAGTGAGTCAATTCCGGTACGGGCGACGAATTCGCGGGCCTGTTCCGGGTTGGTATAGAGCGCATCTTTGGCGTCGACCACCAGATCGTCTTCCACGCCGCCCAGTCGCCCCAGCTCGGCTTCCACGCTGGCATCGTAACGATGACTTAACTCCACCACGCTTTTCACCAGCGCCACGTTTTCTTCGAACGGCGAATGAGATCCGTCGATCATGACCGAGCGAATGCCCGCCTGGACTTTGTGCGTGATGTCGGCCAGCTCCTCGTGATGATCGAGGTGCAGAGCGAGCGGGAGATCCCATATTTTCGCCAGATCTCGGGCGATCGCTACCACATTGCCGGTGCCGGCATAGCGATAGGTGCCCGGCGTGCCGGCAAGGATCAGCGGCGAGCGCAGCTCTGCTGCCGTTTCCACCACTACCTGCATGGTTTCAAGATTATGGATATTGAAAGCGGGGACCGCGTAACCATGACGCTGGGCCTTTAACAGCATGTTTTTACTGGAAATGATGTACATTCTATATCCTCTATTTTCAACTTGTAAGTTATATTTTTAATTTAACCTTCAATTTGAAAGTAATGTAACGATCGTTTCCGCGTTTAGGTGTGATCCATCGCACACAATGGAGAATTGATTTTTAAAATGAAAGTTAATAATCTTTTTTATGTTTCTTTTTTAAAATTCTAATGAAGCGATATCATGTTGTTATCTATTTGAATTTTATTATCTTTATTGATTTTTCTTCACGGGGCTAACTGGCGTGGTTTGACATTAAGATGGGGAAATTTAAAAATGAAAGTTATTCCAGGAGAAAATAAAAAGGCATAACCCGTGGCAAAACCGTCAACCAGTCTGCTGAAAAGGCGCTTGGACATCGCGGAGATCGTTCGTAAGAACGGAGAGATTAAAGTCGACGATCTGGCTGAAATGCTGGCTGTTTCCGGAGTGACAATCCGTAACGATCTAAACTACCTCGAGCAGCAGGGGTATCTGAAGCGTTCATTCGGCGGGGCGATTTACACGGCTCAGGCCGGCACGCCGGTCGCTACGGTTCGCGACGCTCCACAGGTGACGGACAAAGCGCTGGAAACGGAAATGGCGCGTCAGGTAGCGGTGCAAATTGAAGATAGCGAAACGCTATTTTTAGGCCAGGGTTCTATTCTGCGCAAAGTCATCCCGTTTCTGGCTAACAGTGAGGAACTTTGCCTGCTGCTCAACGATCTGGCCCATGTCGCGCTGGCGCAGGAGTTCCTGAATGGGGAAACGGTGCTGCTTGGCGGCGTGCTTGGCGGCAACGGACGGATTGTCGAAGGCGATTTGGCGCTGAAAGCGTTAGGTCATTACCGGCCATCGCGTGCGCTGATTGCGGTTGACCACGTTGCTGAAGACGGCACCCTGAGCGTACGCAACGAAACTAGCGCTCGTCTGTTGAGCGAAGCCGTCGCGCAGAGTGAGCGGGTCATTGCGGTTGTTGCTTCCCGTCCGGTTTATGGCGAAAAACGTTATGCCATCGGCGAACTTCAGCAAATGAGTAGCGTGGTGACGCCACAGGTTGTCGCCGCGGAATATCATGCCCGTTTCCTCGCCGCGGGTTTAACCAACAGCTACACCAACAATGAGTGCCTGACATGGCTCAACACGGCTTTGCAGAAGACAAACCAGGAGCGGTGATGAACGTAACCATTTGCACCATCGGCGAGCTGCTGGTGGAATTTCTCGCTAAGGAAGAAAACCAGGGATTTTCCCGCCCCGGTGAATTTTGGGGCCCCTATCCCAGCGGCGCGCCGGCGATTTTTGCCGATCAGGTGGCGAAGCTGGGTTTTGGTTCCGTGCTGTTTAGCTGCGTCGGCAGCGACGCATTTGGGGAAATGAATATTGCACGGTTGGAGAAAGATGGCGTTAACGTTAACGGCATTGCCATGCTGCAGAAAGCGACTACAGGCAGCGCGTTCGTCAGCTATAGCAGCCAGGCGCAGCGCGACTTTATTTTTAATATGCCCAACAGCGCCTGTGGCCTTCTGACCGCGGATCATATCGACGAGACGCTGCTTAACCAGTGCCAGCATTTCCACATTATGGGGTCGTCGCTGTTCTCGTTTCGCATTATTGATGCGATGCGTAAAGCGATTGAAAACATTAAAGCGCGCAACGGCACGGTGTCGTTCGATCCTAATATTCGCAAAGAGATGCTGAATATCCCTGAGATGTCGCAAGCCTTTGAATATATTCTCGATTACACCGATATCTTTCTACCGAGCGACGGCGAACTGGACTACTTTGGCCTGAATCCGGGGCGAAATGAGCAGGTACTGGTTGATAAGCTTCTGAAACGCGGTGTTAAACACGTGGTGATTAAACGCGGCCCGCGTGGCGCGAGCTACTTTAGCGGCTCTGAAACGCACCACGTCGCCGGCTTTAACGTGCCGGTTGTCGATCCGACTGGCGCAGGAGACTGTTTCGGCGCGACTTTCGTCAGCCTGTTCCTCAGCGGCGCCACGCCTCAGGAAGCGCTGAAATGGGCAAACGCCAGCGGTTCCCTGGCGATTAGCCAACGCGGTCCTATGGAAGGCACTTCGACGCAGGCGCAAATCAAAAACTTTTTGGCAGCGCAACACCAATAATAATCAGCCCGGATAATTCCGGGCTGATTATTATGGTTGGCCAGGGGGACTTAGAGCCTATCCCAGTAGGCGTAATTGGCGCAGCCAGTTTGAACACGGACAGCGCGCAGAAACCGGAGCGTACACGTAGTACGTGAGGATTTCGAGTACTGCCCAGGTTCAAAATGGCAAGCAAAATAGCCCTAATGAGATAGGATCTTATCAGGTCACCGGCGCCGGGTTAAATACCGCCAGCTGGTTATGCAGACCCCATTGATCGGAGAAGGTTTTCTTACGCCCGCTGGCGACGTCCAGAATGAACTCAAACAGCTTCTGCCCGACTTCCTCAATCGTCTCTTCGCCGGTCGCGATGGTACCGGCATTGATATCCATTAAGTCGTACCAGCGGTTGGCAAGCTCGGTACGGGTCGCCATTTTAATCACCGGCACCGCCATCAGGCCGTAAGGGGTGCCGCGCCCGGTGGTGAATACCTGAACGGTAATGCCGGAAGCCACCTGTTGAGTGCCGCAGACAAAATCGCTGGCCGGCGTCGCGGCATAGATAAGCCCGCGTTTCGTCGGGCGCTGACCCGGCGAGAGAACTTCGACGATGGCGCTTTTGCCAGATTTGGCAATCGAACCCAGCGCTTTTTCCACCACGTTCGCCAGACCGCCTTTCTTATTACCCGGCGACGGATTGGCGCTGCGGTCGGTTTTTCCCAGCTCCAGATAGTTATCGTACCAGGCCATCTCTTCCAGCAGTCGTTTGCCAACTTCTTCGTTGATGGCGCGCGGGGTTAACAGATGGATAGCATCGCGTACCTCGGTCACTTCCGAGAACATTACCGTCGCGCCGCAGCGCACCAGCAGGTCGGACGCATAGCCCACCGCCGGGTTGGCGGTCACGCCGGAGAAGGCGTCACTGCCGCCGCACTGCATACCGACCACTAATTCCGAAGCCGGGCAGGTCTCACGCTGACGGGCGTTCAGCTTCGCCAGGTGGCGCTCGGCAACCTGCAGGATATCATCGACCATCGATTTAAAACCGACATGCTGTTCATCCTGCAAACGCACCACGCTTGCGCTATCGACGGCGATCGGCTGCACGTCTTCGGTTCCCTGCAGCAGACGTTCCGGCTGCAGCTTTTCACAGCCAAGGCCAATCACCATTACCTCGCCGCCAAAGTTAGGGTTCAGCGCGATATTGTGGATGGTGCGAATCGGCACGATGGCCGCCGGGGCGTTAATCGCCACGCCGCAGCCGTAGAGGTGGTTTAATCCCACTACGCCGTCGACGTTGGGATATTTTGGCAGCAGGTCGCGTTCAATGATCTTGACCACATAATCCACCACGCCGGCGACGCAGTGCACGCTGGTGCTGATCCCCAGCAAATTTTTGGTGCCCACGCTGCCATCGGCATTGCGATAGCCTTCAAAGGTGTATCCTTCCAGCGGCGGCAGCGGCGTGGGGACTTTAGTCGCCAGCGGTAAGGTATTGAGAGGCGGCGCGGTTGGCAGTTCGACCAGCGACTCATCAATCCAGCTTCCCTTTGGTATATCGCGAACGGCGAAGCCAATCACTTCGCCGTAGCGGATGATTTCACCATGGGCAGGGATATCGACAAGGGCGACTTTATGGCCTTGCGGGATATGTTCAACGAGGGTCAGGCCATCCGGAAAACGCGTTCCGGCGGTTAAACCGCGATCGTTAACAATAATCGCCACATTATCTGTAGGGTGTACTTTTATATAAAAAGCCGTCGGTGACTGTTGTCGAATTTCAATGTCAGCCATTGTCCAGTGATCTCCAAACCGGTGCTAATAATAAAATAATTCGTTAATTAAATTACTGCTTAACAAAATGATGAAATAAAGAATGTCAGGAGTTATAGCGTTAGGTTGTGATCTACGTCACTCCTTGCCTCGACGACCGTTGCACATAGATGGGTAATCCTGAGAAGTGTGGATTAGCGCCCACGTTCTCTGGCATTTGCATAACGAAAATGATTATTGAGGCGTTTATATTGTGATTGTGCATAGTGTCTGGCAACGGTGGGATGATTATACTGAGCCATGTTTTGCGGTGTTCGATATGCGAATAAATAGCTCGCTTAAAAAATAATAAAGGACATTCGGTGTCAGAAAAATATCTAAATGATCCTGGATAAGAGAAAATAGGTAGCGGTTCGCTTTTTAATTCTGCTGTTTATATTTGTGATTGACGATATTAAACGGATTGAATGACAGCAGTAAGCAACGATTAACCCAAGGTAAAAATCATGGATAACGCAATTTTCCCGAACAAATTCAAAGCCGCGTTGGCGGCCCACCAGGTACAAATCGGCTGCTGGTGCGCCCTGGCGAATCCGATTAGCACCGAGGTATTAGGGCTTGCTGGTTTCGATTGGCTGGTGCTCGACGCGGAGCATGCGCCCAATGATGTGACCACGCTTATCCCGCAATTAATGGCGCTGAAGGGCAGCCACAGCGCGCCGGTCGTGCGCGTGCCGACCAACGAACCGATTATCATCAAGCGTATGCTGGACATCGGTTTCTACAACTTCCTGGTGCCGTTTGTCGAAACCGCTGAACAGGCGACTCAGGCGGTGGCATCAACCCGCTATCCGCCGCAAGGGATCCGCGGGGTCTCCGTTTCTCATCGCGGCAATATGTTCGGCACCGTAGCGGACTACTTCACTCAGTCTAATAACAACATCGCCATTCTGGTGCAGATTGAGAGTCAAACCGGAGTGGACAACGTCGACGCGATCGCTGCGACCGATGGCGTTGATGGCCTGTTCGTCGGTCCGAGCGATCTTGCCGCGGCGTTGGGCCATCTGGGCAATGCCGCCCATCCAGAGGTTCAGCGTGCTATCCAGCATATTTTCTCCAGCGCGAAGAAACACGGTAAGCCGAGCGGCATTCTTGCACCGGTAGAAGCCGATGCGCGTCGCTATCTGGAGTGGGGCGCGACCTTCGTCGCCGTCGGTAGCGATTTAGGCGTCTTCCGTTCAGCAACCCAGAAACTTGCTGATTCTTTTAAAAAATAATCACCAGGATTAAGAGAGAAGATTATGACTATCAAAGTGGGTTTTATTGGTCTTGGCATCATGGGCAAGCCGATGAGCAAAAATTTGCTGAAGGCGGGTTATTCGCTGGTGGTATCCGACCGTAACCCTGAAGCCATTGCTGATGTGATTGCCGCGGGTGCAGAAACCGCGAGCACAGCGAAAGCCATTGCTGAGCAGTGCGATGTAATTATCACCATGCTGCCAAACTCTCCGCACGTAAAAGACGTTGCGTTGGGGGAAAACGGCATTATCGAAGGTGCGAAACCGGGCACCGTGGTAATCGATATGAGCTCTATCGCGCCGCTGGCGAGCCGTGAAATTAGCGAAGCGTTGAAGGCCAAAGGCATCGATATGCTGGATGCGCCGGTAAGCGGCGGCGAACCTAAAGCGATCGATGGTACCCTGTCGGTGATGGTTGGCGGTGACAAGGCGATTTTCGATAAATACTACGACCTGATGAAAGCGATGGCGGGATCCGTGGTTCATACCGGCGATATTGGCGCAGGTAACGTCACCAAATTGGCCAACCAGGTGATTGTGGCGCTGAACATCGCGGCCATGTCGGAAGCGTTAACTCTGGCCACCAAAGCCGGCGTTAACCCGGACCTGGTGTATCAGGCGATTCGCGGCGGCCTGGCGGGCAGCACCGTGCTTGATGCTAAAGCGCCGATGGTGATGGATCGCAACTTCAAGCCGGGTTTCCGCATCGATCTGCATATCAAAGATCTGGCCAATGCGCTGGATACATCTCACGGCGTCGGCGCCCAGCTACCGCTGACGGCGGCGGTAATGGAGATGATGCAGGCGCTGCGCGCGGATGGTCTGGGTACCGCGGACCATAGCGCTCTGGCGTGTTACTACGAAAAACTGGCGAAAGTGGAAGTGACTCGCTAACAAGATGGGCGTGTGCCTGCGCCCTGTTATGTTTACTTTTCGCAGCGCCGTCAGGCTACATCACCATGAACATTTTTTCGTCCCTGGCTCTGATAAACAAAGCCTTTCTGCCGGCGAGGGGAGGGTGAAAGCCATGATTGCCGCGACGCTTGCGAGCGGAATGCGCTGTGCGGGGTGACAAAGGCGCGCGAACCCTCTATACTTCGCGCCGAAGCTGACCAGACAGTCGCCGCTTCGTCGTCGTCCTCTAAGGGGGAGACGGGCGGAGGGGAGGAAAGTCCGGGCTCCATAGGGCAAGGTGCCAGGTAACGCCTGGGGGGTGTCACAGCCCACGACCAGTGCAACAGAGAGCAAACCGCCGATGGCCCGCGCAAGCGGGATCAGGTAAGGGTGAAAGGGTGCGGTAAGAGCGCACCGCGCGGCTGGTAACAGTCCGCGGCACGGTAAACTCCACCCGGAGCAAGGCCAAATAGGGGTTCATAAGGTACGGCCCGTACTGAACCCGGGTAGGCTGCTTGAGCCAGTGAGCGATTGCTGGCCTAGATGAATGACTGTCCACGACAGAACCCGGCTTATCGGTCAGTTTCACCTCTTCAATGTAAAAACCCCGCTCCGGCGGGGTTTTTGCTATCCGGAGGTTGGAACAAAGATGAATGACTGTCCACGACGCTATACCAGAAAGAAAGCGGCTTATCGGTCAGTTTCACCTCTTTAATGTAAAAACCCCGCTCCGGCGGGGTTTTTGCTATCTGGAACTCAATCCCATTTCGTTTTTTTGATTTCAGCCCATCACAAACCTGTATTGCCGGATATCCATTTTTAAACAGCTTTCTGGCTGCATTGCAGGCCGCGCGCATTGATACTGTCACGCTTCGAAATTGTATCTTCTATCCATTAATCTCAATCCCTCATTTGCAGCGGTCTTCATTCAGCTTAATGGATAGCAGGTTTTACGTGTTATCCTGACAGGAGCGGTTGTCGTGAAAAATGTAGTTTTATTCCCCCAAATTAAAGCGGCGCTCGCCTGGCTTGTCGGCCATGGCGATACAATTATGCAGTTTGCGTGGAATATCGCGGCAGCGCTGATCATTTTGTTTGTTGGTAAGCTGATTTCGAAACTACTCGGCAAAACTCTCGAGAAAATTCTGCTGCGACGCAACGTAGATGCGACAATCGTCCACTTCTTCGCCGCGTTGGTGCGCTATATCACCATGGCTTTTGCGATTATCGCCGCGTTAGGCCGGGTAGGGATTGAAACCTCATCCATTATCGCCGTCCTTGGCGCGGCAGGTCTGGCCATTGGCCTGGCGCTGCAGGGCTCGCTGTCAAATTTTGCCGCAGGCGTATTGCTGGTGACGTTACGTCCCTTCCGCGCGGGTAACTTTGTGCAGGTGGGGGCGGTAGCCGGGCTGGTACAATCGGTACATGTTTTTTCTACGACGTTGCTGACTGTAGATAATAAAGAAGTCATTATCCCGAACGGTAAAATTATAGCCGATAGCATCGTTAACTATTCCCGCCATCCCTATCGCCGCATCGATCTCACGCTTGGGGTAGCATGTCATAGCCAGATATCGCACGTTAAACAGGTGATCCAGACGCTCATCGATGATGAAAAGCGCATCGATCACTCTCGCGGTACCACGGTTCGCCTGATCGAGTTGGCTCCCGGCTCGCTTAATTTTACCATTCGCGTATGGGTGAAAAATGCGGAGTATTGGGATACCTATTTTGATTTTCTGGAAAATATCAAAAATGCGCTCGATGAAAATAACATTATGCTGGCCGCGCCGCGCATGGATATTAATTTAACATCACCGGATTTAGTGCGAATTTAATAGATATAATGAATTTTATGTTTTATGCGATTGGTTTGGTGAATATATTGCCTGGATATTTACACTGGTGAACATGCTTTTTTACACATCGTCATTATTGTTCAGGGAATAATAGGGCGTCTTATCACTACGTACTTATTCAGGATAACAAAATGAACAAACTTTCTCGGATGGTATTAATGACGGCTGCAGCCGCAGGATTCTCCATGGCGGCACAGGCCGCTGAGGTTGCCGCCGCGCCGGCGCCGGCTCAGGATCCTATCGTTCAGCATTTAAAATTGAGCCAGGATCAGGTCGCTAAAATTAAGAGCCTGCATCAGGAAATGGAAAAGAACGTCCAACAGGTTTCGCAGAAAGATATTAAAGATGGCGTGTTATTTGACGTGATCGATTCCGGGAAATGGAATGAAAAAGCGGTGAAAGATCAGCTTGCGGCTTTCAGCAAGGTTGAGCAGCAGGTGCGCTATTATCGTGTGAAGTACTATTTCGGTGTTAATCAGGTACTGACGCCGGAACAGCGTACTCAGGTGAAAAAAGATCTCTCTCAGGCGCTGAGCGAGTAATAAAGTCGGCCCCGTTATGGGGCCGATTTCTTCAGGCGGCGTTATCTTCGTCCTGCAACCGCGTTTGCGCATCTTCCACGATGGCTTCCAGTTCACTCAGCATCTCTTCATAGCCAAAGCCGATTGGGCTCATGGCTTCCGGAGTAACTGGCAGGTCTAACGGTTTCGCTTTTTTGCTCTTCTTCTTGCTCACTCACAAACTCCCGGCTTCCTTGTTACACCGGTAAATCTATCAGCAAAGCGCGCAGCGGCGTATCGGCGACGAGGGTAATGTTAGCTTCGTCACGAATAAAAGCGCCATCACCGCAGGTTAATGCCTGTTTCTCTTCCTTTTTTGCCACGGCATGTACCGTACCGTGAATCGACTGCAGATAGGCGCGCGGCCCGTGCAGTTGAACGTTGATCTCTTCGCCCTTTGCCAGCTGCAGATGATGGATCCACACCTGCTGGCGCAGCTGTAAGCTGTCGCCGCTGCCGTCCGGAGAGGCTAATAGCTGAATCGGCGAATCGCCAACCGTCATTTTCTGTACCAGCGGGTTTTCGCGCTCAGGGCAGGCATCCAGCCACAGCTGCATGCGCGTCAATGACTGCTCTTTACTGAGATTATGCTCGCTGTAGCTGACCCCCGGTTGAGTGGAGAGCAGCAGAGCTTCGCCAGCCTTTGCCTGTACGTGGTTGCCGTCGCTATCGCGGTATTCCGCTTCACCTTCCAGAATCAGATTCAGGATATCGACCTTTGGGTAGGTACGCGGCTGAAATGACGCGCCTGGCGCCAGCACTTCTTGATTGAGTACGCGCAGCGAGGCGTAACCCAGCAATTTAGGGTCGAAGTAGTGGCCAAAGGAAAAGGTGTAGCGGGCCTGCAGCCAGCCGAAGTCTGCTTGACCGCATTGTTTGGCTGTTCGGGTTGTAATCATTTTCTTGACCTCTCTTTACACTAAATCAATGGTAAAGGTATGGACGCTGTATTGTTAGCCAGATATTCTGCCCGGTATGTTCAAAATTCCTGAATGAGAGCGAAATGGCGAAAGAGAGAGCATTAACGCTGGAAGCGTTACGCGTAATGGATGCGATAGACCGACGCGGGAGCTTTGCCGCTGCGGCTGACGAGCTGGGTCGCGTGCCTTCGGCCCTAAGCTACACCATGCAAAAACTGGAAGAAGAACTGGATGTGGTGCTGTTTGACCGTTCCGGCCATCGCACAAAATTTACGAACGTTGGCCGCATGCTGCTGGAACGCGGGCGCGTGCTGCTGGAAGCGGCGGACAAGCTGACCACCGACGCCGAAGCGCTGTCGCGCGGCTGGGAAACTCACCTGACCATTGTTACCGAAGCCTTGGTTCCGACCACCGATCTGTTTCCGCTGATTGAGAAGCTGGCGACCAAATCTAATACCCAGCTGTCGATTATTACCGAAGTGCTGGCCGGCGCCTGGGAAAGGCTGGAGCAGGGGCGTGCTGATATTGTCGTCGCGCCGGATATGCATTTTCGTTCATCGTCAGAAATTAACTCGCGTAAGCTCTATTCGGTGTTAAGCGTTTACGTTGCCGCGCCGGATCACCCGATTCATCAGGAGCCAGAACCGCTTTCCGAGGTGACTCGAGTGAAATATCGCGGCGTCGCGGTGGCGGATACCGCACGAGAGCGTCCGGTACTGACGGTGCAACTGCTGGATAAGCAGCCGCGCCTAACCGTCAGCACTATTGAAGATAAACGCCAGGCGCTGCTGGCGGGACTTGGCGTGGCGACCATGCCGTATCCGTTGGTTGAGAAAGATATTGCTGAAGGGCGCCTGCGGGTTGTGAGTCCTGAATACACCAACGAAATTGATATTATTATGGCCTGGCGCCGCGACAGCATGGGCGAAGCCAAATCCTGGTGTCTTCGGGAGATCCCGAAACTGTTTGCCGGCAGATAACGGGAAGATGCGCTCCTCGGCCCGAGGAGCGCGTAAATCAGTAGGAGTAGGGTTTTGGATTTGGCCCAAAGCGATTATTGCCGGGCGTGCCGTTCTGGCAATTGAAAATCAAAATCACCAGCCAGCCGATGACCGGGATCAGCAGCAGCAGTAGCCACCACGCCGAGCGATCGGTGTCATGCAGGCGACGAAACTGCACCGCCCACCAGGGTAAAAAAACCAGCACGCCGTAAATGGTCGTCAGGATGCCTTCACCCCCTGCACGTTGCCAGCCGAGCATCTTATCGATGATGCTGAGCACTGCGGTGAGAATGATGTTGACCAGAATAAACATCCAGTACTCTTTGCGCCGGGCGCGACCGCCAAAGCCAATATAGTTTCGTAATACTTTTAGATACCAGTCCATTTTCTCACGCCTTAGTTAATCATTAATCACTTGTTTTCAAAGCGATCAAAATAATCATAGGCATGAATATCAAACTGGTAAATATCCGTAATCTGAATAAAAGGCGCCCGTAGGCGCCTTATCGATCAGCGGGAAAAGCGATCCCGCCCGTGCGGCTCGTTGAGATCCTGCTGCGGACCAACGGAGATGATCCCCGTCGGGTTGATGGTTTTGTGGCTGCGATAATAGTGATTGCGGATATGCGGGAAATTCACCGTTTCCGCAATCCCCGGCATCTGGTAGATATCGCGCAGGAAACCGTACAGGTTGAGATAGTCGCTGATACGGCGCTTATCGCATTTAAAGTGGGTGACATACACCGGGTCGAAACGAACCAGCGTTGTCCACAGGCGGATATCCGCTTCCGTTAACTGGTTTCCGGTCAGATAGCGGTGCTGACCGAGGATCTGCTCAAGGCGTTCGAGCGAGGTAAACAGCGCGTCGACGGCTTCATCATAGGCCTGCTGGCTGGTGGCGAAACCGGCTTTATACACCCCGTTGTTAACGTTGTCGTAGATCCAGCTATTCAGATCGTCGATTTTGTCCCGCAACGCCGGCGGATAATAGTCGCCCGCTCGCGCGCCCAGGCCATCAAACGCGGTATTGAACATGCGGATAATTTCAGCCGACTCATTGCTGACGATGGTCTGTTGTTTTTTATCCCACAGCACCGGAACGGTCACCCGGCCGGTGTAATGCGGATCGGCCTGCAGATAAAGCTGATAGAGGAACTGATGATGATAGAGCTGGTCGCCGGTCGCATCCGGGAAATCGGCGGCGAAGGTCCAGCCGTTTTCCAGCATCAGCGGATGAACAACCGAGACGGATATAAAGGGCTCTAATCCTTTCAGCTTGCGCAAAATCAGGGTGCGATGCGCCCACGGGCAGGCCAGTGAAACGTACAGGTGATAGCGGTCTTTCTCTGCGGCGAAGCCGCCTTCGCCCGCGGGACCCGGCGCGCCATCGGCGGTGAGCCAGTTGCGGAAGGCTGAAACGGAACGCTTGAACCGTCCTCCGGTGGATTTGGTGTCATACCAGGTATCTTGCCAGACGCCGTCGACTAATTGTCCCATTACTTCCTCCTTCAGATAGCAAAAGCGAGGAGATAGCCCCTCGCTTTTTTAGATTTTTACTCAGTATAGTGCGCTTACCACTTTTTATTCAGCACGCGGTCGATGCTGAATGCGCCCGGACCCGTCACGGCCAGCAGCAGATAACCACCAGCGATGGTCAGGTTTTTCATGAACATCAGCGAGTTCACGCCTTCAGCAAAGTTGCTGTGGAACAGGAACGCGGTCAGCAGGGTGAAGCCTGCGGTGAACAGCGCGGTAGTGCGAGTCAGGAAACCGAACAGAATCGCCAGACCGCCGCCAAACTCAAGCAGAATAGTCAGCGGCAGCAGCGCTCCCGGAACACCCATCGCTTCCATATACTGCTGCGTACCTGCATACCCGGTGATTTTTCCCCAACCAGCGGTAATGAACAGAATCGGCATCAGAATACGCGCTACCAGAACACCAACATCTTCTAATTTTTTCATTTCTTACTCCAGAAAACCCAAAGGGCGGCGATTTCGTTTTTTAGTGCAATCCTGCGTGGTTACGCGGGCTTGCTGTCGATGGAGAGGATATTAGCGAGCTTGAGAGGGGATTGTTAGCAAGGAAAACTGTAGTTCTTTTTCAAACTTTCTGAGCAATTGGTGCGATCGGCGAAAATATTTTCCGAGGCGCCTCGCAGCGTGCGTGGCTATTGATTGTTTTATCACCAGAGGCATCTTATCCTTGCCCGTTCCGGCCATTTGACCAGCCCTGGCAGATTTTTTCGTCAACTGGCGCAGGGAATGCCTGAACATAAGGAGCAACTGATGACATTAGCAGAATGGTTTGAAGAGCGGGGGCGCACAAAGGGAAGAAAACAGGGGCGTGAAGAAGGTAGAGAAGAAGGCGAACGTCAGGCGACGCGTAAAATAGCCCTCGCGATGCTTCATAACGGCGTTGATAGCGCGCTGGTCAGTAAAACCACCGGTAAGCGAGCAAGAGCTCAGCGCGCTGGCGCACTGAGCGCGTAATTAACGCGATGCTGACTGGCGCAGGATCCCTTTGACCATCCGCCAGGTGCTCCAGATGCCGAGGCCGCGTTTGCCCCAGCGGATTAAAAAGCGCGGATGGCGCACCGACCAGATAGCCATTACCCCGCTGCCGACCATCGCCCATGAACGCAGGTGTTTCAGCGTTTGCCAGCCGCGATCGATAGGTGAGGTGGCTTCCAGCCAGTGACGATGGCTGGCGGCCAAATCCAGCCGCTGTTGCTGGATTTGGCGCAGCAGCAGCGCTTTTCGCTGGTCGCGTTCCTGTTGGCCGCTCATCGACGATCGTCCTCAAGCAGCGCGCGATCGTTCGCCAGCTCGTCGCGCGTATGGCGTAAAAACGTTGAACGGCGAGCTTTCCTGAGGGTCCAGATTCCCCCTATCAGCGAGGCGAGCAGCAGGACGCTGGTGGTCGCGATCATCACATGCAGGCGGTACTGTGGATCGACGGCCCAGATGATCAGCACCAGCAGGCTCATCAGCCCAAAAGCGGCGAATAACAGCGTTAGCCCGAGCATCAGCAACAGCTGGAAGAGGTTCGCTTTCTCCTCTTCCAGCTCCACGACGACCAGGCGCAAGCGCGTTTCCACCATTTCGACCAGCAGCGTGATAATCCGCTGGCCGATGCCGAATACGCTCTGTCCCGGGCCCTGCGTGTGTTGAGAGTTTGCCATAATTAACGGCGCGACAGCAGTACGCCGACAACCAGCCCGACGGCTGCGCCAATGCCCACTCCGGTCCATGGATTTTCGCGAACGTACTCATCGGCGCGAGCGGCGGTTTCACGCGTCTGCTTGACGATGGCATCGCTGGTGTCGCTGAGACGCACACGGCTGTCTTTCAGTACGCTTTCCGCTTTGCTACGCAGTTTGCCGAGCTCTTCTTTCGATTTGTCGGTGGAGGAGTTCAGAACTTCTTCCAGCGTGTCAGCCAGATTTTTCAGCTCAGCGCGTAGATCTTCTGCAACGTTATCTTTAGCCATCTTGTTCTCCTGTAGCGTTTACCAATTAATAATCGCGTGACTCAAGCGCTTTCAGTTCCTGCTGCGCTTCATCCAGTTTACGTTCCCGTTTGCTAATTTTGTCCGCATCGCCTTTCTGCTTCGCCTCGCTCAGATCGCGCTGACGTTCGGCAACTTCGGCCTTCTGTTTGGCGATTTTCTGCTGATGTTCAGCCCTGACCTTGCTGTCGCTGCAGTTAGCGCGAACTTCCTGCAGCGCTTTGTTCAGGCCGTCAATGCGATGCTGATTATGGTGTTTTTCGGCATAGCTGATCTCCCGTTGGATACTTTGTTCTTTTTCCTGACAAGGAGAGGCTGCGAAGGCGCTGGCGCTAAGTGAGGTCAGAGCCAGTAATAGTGCGATGCGGTAATTCATGGATTCTACCTTCCATTGTGTGAGGGTATATCGACGATACACCCAATCCAGTCAACAATACGAGCCAGGCGGTTCCCGCAGTTTTAATAATAGACACGAAAGCGGGACTTCACCAAACCGTGCGAAAAGATTCGGAATTTTTGACGCGTTATCCAAAACGGCGCGGAGCATCGCGCAGGCGGGATAACCAGGCGGTGGCCGAATTTTCTTCATCCACCAGAGCAATAATATAACCGTGAGGCAGAGCTCGGCCCAATACTTCTTTTGCCGCGGCGCCCTGAGCGTTGGAGTCGAATTTGATCAGCAGGCCGTCTTTTTGCGGCGTGATGCTCTTAAAACGGATGCCGTTGGCGTCAAGATGATGCCAGACGGAAAAACCGTCCGGCATGGCGACGCCCTGGCTGACGGGACGGATGGCCAGAGTGGATTCATGCTGACTGACGGTCAGCCACAGCCAGACGACGGCGCAGAGCAGCAGTGAGCCGCCCAGCATCCACCGCATCTGGCGCCAGGAAGGACGTTTGATGACCATGCTTAGCTCCGACTACTGTGTTTTTTCTTCCACAGTACAACCAGGGAGCCGATCAGACCAAAGACCAGCAGCGCAACCGGTAGCAGCATCAGACATGACATCAGCTGATCTTCATACTTCAGGAACACCGGTGTTTTACCCAGCAGATAGCCGAGAGAGGTAAGAATCAGCACCCACAGCAGGCCGCTCATCCAGTTAAAGAACTGGAAACGCGCGTTATTCAGACCGGAGATACCGGCAATTGTTGGCAGCAGCGTACGCACGAAGGCGATAAAGCGGCCAATCAGCAGCGCTGACAACCCGTGCTTGTGGAACAGGTGATGAGCTCGCTGGTGATAATGCGAGGGTAAATGCGAGAGCCAGTTTTGCACGATCCGCGTATTGCCCAGCCATCGGCCCTGGATATAGCTTACCCAGCAACCAAGGCTCGCCGCCGCCGTCAGCAGCAGTAAGGTTTCCGGGAAGCCCATCGCCCCTTTGGCGATCAACACCCCAACCAGCACCAGCAGGCTGTCGCCTGGTAAAAACGCCGCTGGCAGCAAACCATTCTCAAGGAACAAAATCATAAATAAGACAAAATAGAGCATGCCAATCATGGAGGGATTAGCCAGCGTTTCGTAATCCTGGGCCCATAAGGCATTCAGTAATTGGGTTAGTAGTTCCATTCACGATTCCTGGTACATCGGTTAACGGTACGTCTGAACGCGGTGTATTCATTAGCCATCGGGTATAGCGACTAAATTATTATGAGAGTATGGCCGCTGTTAATACGTTCTGATCGAGTCCTTGATTAAACAGTAAGTAAACACTTACCTGCAGAACGGTAAAATGCATCTAATTGTAACAAACTAGCTGACTTCACGTCATAGAAATTGCAGTTTGTTGCTGATTGATTTTGCGGGTTGCAGGGGCGAGTAGCGAGAGGATTTACACAGGCTGACACTATATATGCTTTGCTTACCCTGTCGGGTCTGCGGGCAGAAAAAGAGGTTCTGCCCGTGAAAGGGATAATACGTTATTTTGCCCCGTTCGCCGCGGTATCGAGATGAACCACCGGATTTTCGGCAAACAGATAGCGATCGGCATTGAATTCAAAGTCATCGCTGGTTTCGTTAAACAGCATCAGCTTGGTATTTTCCAGATGCTGCCACATTGCCAGCTTCGCCGCGTGAGGGTCTTTACGAATGAGCGCTTTGAGGATTTGGTCATGATCGTCGCACCAGTTGTCGACGGTGCGCAGGTCGATATGATCGTGTAGTTTTTTCCAGTACGGGTTATGTACACGCTGGGTCCACATCTTCTCTACGATGGCGGCAAGCGCGGTGTTCTGGGTGGCCAGCGCGACCTGGACATGGAACTGCAGGTCCCATTCGGAATCGCGGAAGCACTTCTCGTTGCGGGCTTTCTCCTGAATTTCCATTAGCTTCATGATGTCCTGTTTGGTCACCTGAGTCGCGGCGAATTCAGCGATATTGCTCTCAATTAACTGACGGGCCTGGAGTAATTCAAACGGACCATAGTTGGCGAACTCCAGCGATTCATCCACCACCTGTTGGTATTTCGGGTGGTTGGAAATAACGTGGATGCCGGAGCCTTTGCGGACTTCAACATAGCCTTCGACTTCCAGCATGATGATGGCTTCGCGAACCACGGTGCGGCTGACGCTTTTTTCATCGGCGATAAAGCGCTCTGCGGGCAGCTTATCCCCTACAAGGTAGACGCCTTGTTCGATACGCGTCTTTAGCTCAGCGGCAAGCTGCTGATAGAGACGGCGCGGTTCACTGATTTCCATATTCGCTCCCGGAAGATGGCGACAATATTCGATTTGTTATACCACTTTTACGCGCTTTCCACCACTGGAAGGCATAAAAAAAGCCGCCTCAAAAAGGCGGCTTAGTCGGTGCAAAATCATCTGGCAGTCTAGCTTTGCGTCACCGGTTTCGTGGTATTGAGCGGCGTCGAGTCATCGTCGGCCGATTTGTTTTTCAGTACCGTCCAGATAACCAGCGCGCCGAGTAAGTCGAAGACCGCCAGCACCGCGAACAGTGGGCTGAAGCCGATGGTATCCGCCAGCGCGCCGACGACCAGCGCGAACATGGTGCTGGCCAGCCACGCCGCCATCCCGGTCAGGCCGTTGGCGGTGGCCACTTCGTTACGACCAAAGACGTCGGAAGAGAGGGTGATCAGCGCGCCGGACAAGGCCTGGTGAGCAAAACCGCCGACGCACAGCAGCGCAATCGCCACGTACGGGCTGGTGAACAGGCCAATCATGCCAGGACCAATCATCAGCAGGGCGCCCATCGTCACGACCATTTTACGTGAGACGATAAGATTCACGCCAAACCAGCGCTGGAACAGCGGCGGCAGGTAGCCGCCGACGATGCAGCCGAGGTCGGCGAACAGCATCGGCATCCAGGCGAACATAGCGATCTCTTTCAGGTTAAAGCCGTAAACTTTAAACATGAACAGCGGGATCCAGGCGTTGAAGGTACCCCAGGCTGGTTCTGCGAGGAAGCGCGGCAGCGCAATACCCCAGAACTGACGGTTACGCAGGATCTGCCACGGCGACATTTTCTTCGCGTTATTGGTCTGATGCTGAGATTCCTGGCCGCCGATGATGTAGTCACGTTCTTCATCGGTGAGTTTTTTCTGATCGCGCGGGTGTTTGTAGAAAATCAGCCAGGCCATCGCCCAGGCGAAGCTCAGAACCCCGGAAATAATAAATGCCATCTGCCAGCTATGCATGACAATCGCCCATACCACCAGCGGCGGAGCAATCATCGCGCCGATAGAAGAGCCGACGTTGAAGTAGCCGACAGCGATGGAACGCTCTTTCGCCGGGAACCATTCGGAGCTGGCTTTCAGACCGGCAGGGATCATCGCCGCTTCCGCTGCGCCGACCGCGCCGCGGGCCAGCGCCAGGCCGCCCCAGCTACCTGCCAGCGCCGTTGAACCGCAGAACACCGCCCAGGCGATAGCAAAGAAGGCGTAGCCAATTTTGGTGCCGAGCACATCAAGCACATAGCCGGCAACCGGCTGCATAACGGTATATGCAGCGGAGTAGGCGGCGATGATATAAGAATATTGTTGGGTTGAAATGTGCAACTCTTCCATCAGCGTCGGCGCAGCCGCCGCTACGGTGTTACGAGTCAGGTAACCCAGCACGGTGCCCAGCGTCACCAGTGCGATCATATACCAACGTAACCCTTTAATTTTACGCATGTAAAACCTCATCGTTGTTGTCTCTCCGCAGCGTCTGCGGCCATCTTTCATCCCGCCAGGGGAGGAGGATGGGGAAACGGAGGGTTCAGGACGTGAACTGAACCTTGCCATCAGTGGTTAAAGTGAAACCGGCATCCCTACCGTTTAATCCGATGTCATTCACATCGGTAATGCATTCCGTCGGTTTATATGTTGCGACGGCAGAAAGATAACTTGTCATACAACTTTAAAAGTTGAGTACTGTCACAAAAGTGGGAAAGTTTGTAGGGACATTAATCGCGTCAATTAAAGCCAGGGCTGGCGCGGCTTGCAGCGATGTTTACTCCTTTGGTGGTGCTTTTTTTGTCGACGTTTATTGATCTAACTCACGAAAAATACTTCGGCCTGTAGAAATTGGTGTGATAACTTTGTCAGCATTAGAGTCAATCATCTGATGGGCTCCTTGATGGGGCGAAGAGGACACGACAATGACACCGTTTATGACCGAAGATTTTCTGCTTGATACCGAGTTTGCCCGCCGTCTGTACCACGATTACGCCAAAGATCAGCCGATTTTCGACTACCACTGCCACCTTCCGCCGCAGCAGGTTGCCGAAAATTACCGTTTTAAAAATCTGTATGACATCTGGCTGAAAGGCGACCATTACAAATGGCGCGCGATGCGCACCAACGGCGTGGCGGAGCGCTTGTGTACCGGCGATGCTTCCGATCGCGAGAAATTTGACGCCTGGGCGGCGACCGTACCTCATACCATCGGTAACCCGCTATATCACTGGACGCATTTAGAGCTGCGCCGACCTTTTGGTATTACAGGTAAGTTGTTGTCGCCAGCCACGGCGGATGAAATCTGGGACCAGTGTAATGAGTTGCTGGCTCAGGAATCCTTCTCCGCCCGTGGAATCATGAAGCAGATGAATGTGAAGATGGTGGGGACGACCGACGATCCGATAGATTCACTGGAGCATCATGCGACGGTCGCCAAAGACAGTACCTTTGATATCAAAGTGTTGCCGAGCTGGCGTCCGGATAAAGCGTTCAACATCGAGCAGGCCACTTTTAACGATTATATGAACAAGCTTGGCGAAGTCTCCGATACCGAGATTCGCCGCTTCGCCGACCTGCAAAGCGCGCTGACTAAGCGTCTGGATCACTTTGCCGCTCACGGCTGTAAAGTTTCCGACCACGCGCTGGACGTGGTGCTGTTCGCTGAAGCTAGCGATAACGAACTGGATAGCATTCTCGCGCGCCGTCTGGCGGGCGAAACGCTCAGCGAGCATGAAGTCGCGCAGTTCAAAACGGCGGTGCTGGTATTCCTCGGCGCGGAATACGCGCGCCGCGGCTGGGTACAGCAGTACCACATCGGCGCGCTGCGTAATAACAACCTGCGTCAGTTCAAACTGTTAGGGCCGGATGTGGGGTTCGATTCCATCAACGACCGTCCGATGGCCGAAGAACTGTCAAAGCTGCTGAGCAAACAGAACGAAGAAAACCTGCTGCCGAAAACTATTCTGTACTGCCTGAACCCACGCGATAACGAAGTGCTGGGCACCATGATCGGTAACTTCCAGGGCGAAGGCATGCCGGGCAAGATGCAGTTCGGTTCCGGCTGGTGGTTCAACGATCAGAAAGACGGCATGGAACGTCAGATGACCCAGCTGGCGCAGCTTGGCCTGCTGAGCCGTTTTGTCGGCATGCTGACCGACAGCCGCAGCTTCCTCTCCTACACTCGCCACGAGTACTTCCGCCGTATTCTCTGCCAGATGATCGGCCGCTGGGTGGCTGCTGGCGAAGCGCCTGCGGATATCGCTCTGCTGGGCGAGATGGTGAAAAACATCTGCTTTAACAATGCGCGTGATTACTTCGCCATTGAATTGAACTAAGGCCTGAGGTCGGTTGATATGCAATACATTAAAATCCATTCGCAGGATAACGTCGCGGTGGCGCTGGCGGATATGGCGTCAGGCAGCGTGGTGACGATAGATAACGATACCGTCACCCTCAGCCAGGATGTTGTCCGCGGTCATAAGTTCGCGCTGCGGGCCATTGCGAAAGGTGAAAACGTCATTAAGTACGGGTTGCCGATTGGTCATGCGCTGGCGGATATCGCGCCGGGCGAGCATGTTCATGCGCATAATACGCGTACCAATCTGAGCGATCTCGACGCGTATCGCTATCAACCTGACCTGGTTGAACAACCGGCGCAGCCTGCGGATCGCGACGTTGAGATTTATCGTCGCGCCAGCGGTGAAGTCGGCGTGCGTAACGAGTTGTGGATCCTGCCGACCGTGGGCTGCGTCAACGGTATCGCCCGGCAGATCCAGAACCGTTTCCTGAAAGAGACCAACGACGCGGAGGGCACCGACGGCGTCTTCCTTTTCAGCCACACCTACGGCTGCTCGCAGTTAGGAGATGACCACATCAACACCCGTACCATGCTGCAAAACATGGTCCGTCACCCGAATGCCGGGGCGGTGCTGGTGATTGGCCTCGGCTGCGAGAACAACCAGGTGGATGCCTTCCGTGAAACGCTGGGGGATTTTGACCCGGAACGCGTACACTTCATGATTTGCCAGCATCAGGAAGATGAAGTGGAAGCAGGAATTGAGCATCTTCACCAGCTCTATGAAGTGATGCGCCATGATAAACGCGAAGCGGGTAAACTGAGCGAACTGAAGTTTGGCCTTGAGTGCGGCGGCTCGGACGGCCTGTCCGGCATTACCGCTAACCCAATGCTGGGGCGTTTTTCTGACTACCTGATTGCGAACGGCGGCACCACGGTGTTGACCGAAGTGCCGGAAATGTTCGGCGCCGAGCAGCTGCTGATGAGCCACTGTCGCGACGAAGAGACCTTCGGCAAACTGGTCACCATGGTCAATGATTTTAAACAGTATTTTATCGCCCACGACCAGCCTATTTACGAGAACCCGTCGCCGGGTAACAAAGCGGGCGGTATCACGACGCTGGAAGATAAGTCGCTTGGCTGCACGCAGAAAGCCGGTTCCAGCCAGGTGGTGGACGTTCTGCTCTACGGCGAACGGTTGAAAGTCCACGGGTTGAATTTGTTGAGCGCGCCGGGTAACGACGCGGTGGCGACCAGCGCGCTGGCGGGCGCCGGCTGCCATATGGTGCTGTTCAGTACCGGTCGCGGCACCCCTTATGGCGGTTTCGTACCGACGGTAAAAATCGCTACCAACAGCGAGCTGGCGGCGAAGAAAAAGCACTGGATTGATTTCGATGCCGGGCAGTTGATTCACGGGAAAGCGATGCCGCAGGTGCTGGAGGAGTTTGTCGATCTGATCGTCGATATCGCCAACGGCAAGCAGACCTGCAACGAACGCAATGATTTCCGCGAACTGGCAATCTTTAAAAGCGGCGTCACGCTGTAACGACAGTGACTACCGCTGTGTTTGAAAGGTCGGATGAGCGCAGCGCCATCCGACAAAATAATGGCGCCGCCGTTGAACGCTCCCCGGTTGCGCTTACGCTTACCGGGGCTACCAACGAATACCGGACCGTAGGTCGGATAAGCGTAGCGCCATCCGACAAAATAATGGCGCCGCCATTGAACGCTCCCCGGTTGCGCTTGCGCTTACCGGGGCTACCAACGAATACCGGACCGTAGGTCGGATAAGCGTAGCGCCATCCGACAAAATAACGGCGCCGCTATTGAACGCTCCCCGGTCGCGCTTACGCTTACCGGGGCTACCAACTGAATAGGTCCGTAGGTCGGATAAGCGCAGCGCCATCCGACAAAATAACGGCGCCGCTATTGAACGCTCCCCGGTCGCGCTTACGCTTACCGGGGCTACCAACGAATACCGGACCGTAGGTCGGATAAGCGTAGCGCCATCCGACAAAATAATGGCGCCGCCATTGAACGCTCCCCGGTCGCGCTTACGCTTACCGGGGCTACCAACGAATACCGGACCGTAGGTCGGATAAGCGCAGCGCCATCCGACAAAATAACGGCGCCGTCATTGAACGCTCCCCGGTTGCGCTTGCGCTTACCGGGGCTACCAACGAATACCGGACCGTAGGTCGGATAAGCGTAGCGCCATCCGACAAAATAACGGCGCCGTCGTTGAACTCTCCCCGGTCGCGCTTACGCTTACCGGGGCTACTACCCGCATACCGGACCGTAGGTCGGATAAGCGTAGCGCCATCCGACAAAATAACGGCGCCGTCATTGAACGCTCCCCGGTTGCGCTTACGCTTACCGGGGCTACCAACTGAATCCCGGACCGTAGGTCGGATAAGCGTAGCGCCATCCGACAAAATAACGGCGCGGCCATTGAACGCTCCCCGGTCGCGCTTACGCTTACCGGGGCTACCAACTGAATAGGTCCGTAGGCCTGATAAGCGTAGCGCCATCAGGCAATATTTAACTACGCAGGGCGTTCTTCGCCAGCTGTTCGTCTTCAGCCATACAGGCCGCGGCGGTGAACAGCGCATCGGTGGACGAGTTGAGCGCCGTTTCGCAGGAATCCTGCAGCACGCCGATAATAAAGCCGACGGCGACAACCTGCATGGCAACATCGTTCGGAATACCGAACATATTACAGGCCAGCGGGATCAGCAGCAGCGAACCACCCGCCACTCCGGAAGCGCCGCAGGCGCACAGCGAGGCGACTACGCTCAGCAGCAGCGCCGTCGGCAGATCCACTGGAATATTCAACGTATGCACCGCCGCCAGCGTCAGCACGGTGATAGTAATCGCCGCGCCCGCCATATTGATGGTCGCCCCCAGCGGAATAGATACCGAGTAGGTATCGCGATCCAGATTCAGCTTCTCGCACAGCGCCATATTCACCGGAATGTTGGCGGCGGAGCTGCGGGTAAAGAAGGCGTAGACGCCGCTTTCACGCAGGCAGGTCAGCACCAGCGGATACGGGTTACGGCGGATTTTCCAGAATACCAGCAGCGGGTTAATCACCAGCGCCACCAGCAGCATGCAGCCGACCAGCACCAGCAGCAGCTGGGCGTAGCCCCACAGGGTATCGAAACCGGTCGTCGCCAGCGTCGAGGAGACCAGGCCAAAAATACCCAGCGGCGCAAAGCGGATCACCAGCTTGACGATAAAGGTCACCGCGTGCGAGACGTCGTTAATCAGGTTTTTGGTGCTGTCGTTACCGTGGCGCAGCGCGAAGCCCAGTCCCACCGCCCACACCAGAATCCCGATATAGTTGGCGTTCAGTAGCGCGTCGATAGGGTTCGCCACCATGCTCATCAGCAGTCCGCGCAGCACCTCTACAATTCCCGACGGCGGGGTGATGCTGTCCGCCGCGCTGGTCAGATGCAGCGTAGAAGGGAAAACAAAACTAAACAGCACCGCGGTGAGCGCCGCGCTGAAGGTGCCCAGCAGATAAAGAAACAGAATCGGGCGGATACTGGTTTTTTGTCCGTGCTGATGGTTCGCGATAGACGCCATCACCAGCATTAATACCAGCACCGGCGCGACGGCTTTCAGCGCGCCGACGAACAGCGTTCCCAGCAGCCCGACCGCGATAGCGGCCGGTTTCGAGACCAGCGCCAGTACCACGCCAAGTACCAGTCCCAACAGGATTTGTTTCACCAGACTGCCCTGCGCCAGGCGCTGCAGCAGCCCCGACGGGCGGGTTTGTGTTGTCATAAATCATTCCTTCCAGTGATGTAGCAGTCCATCCCGGCGACGTATTATTTGTTACGTTTATGTCCGGATGTAAATGAATGTTTGCATGGTCGAGTATACGGAAAGAACGCGAGGGAGGAAGCGTATTCTACTGTTTCTTGCACGCCGATCTTGTTTTTTAACTATATATTAACGTTTTTGTGACATGCATAGAGATTATGCGCGGGAAACCTAAAGCCGTGCGGCGTATCCCGGCCAGATACGCGATATCTGGCCGGGGGTAGGGGGTTATTGCAGCTGTTTCTTCTTATCGTTCTGTCTGTTCACCCAGGCGTTAATCAGCAGCGTTGCCGCCAGAATACCGCCCACCACGCCGAGGGAAACGGCGATCGGAATGTGGTAGAAATCGACGATCAGCATCTTGATACCGATAAACACCAGGATCACCGACAGACCATATTTCAGCATCGAGAAGCGTTCCGCCACGCCTGCCAGCAGGAAGTACATCGCACGCAGGCCGAGAATCGCAAACAGGTTAGAGGTCAGCACGATGAACGGGTCGGTGGTCACCGCGAAAATCGCCGGGATGCTATCAACGGCGAAAATCACGTCGCTCAGCTCAACCAGGATCAGCACCAGCAGCAGCGGCGTGGCGAACAGCACGCCATTTTTACGGGTGAAGAAGCGCTCGCTCTCGATTTTATCCGTCATGCGCAGATGGCTGCGGATCCAACGCACCAGCGGCTTATCGCCGATCCCGGAATCATCTTCTTTCGCCAGCGCCATTTTCACCCCGGTAAACAGCAGGAAGGCGCCGAACACGTACAGTAGCCATTCGAACTGCGAAATCAGCCAGCTGCCGGTGAAGATCATAATGGTACGCAGGACAATCGCGCCGAGGACGCCATACACCAGTACCCGGCGCTGTAGCGCAGGCGGCACGGCAAAGTAGCTAAAGAGCATTAACCAGACGAAGACGTTATCGACCGCCAGTGATTTTTCGATCAGATAACCGGTGAGGAAGGCTAAAGCCTGCGGATCGGCGACGGCGCGGCCCTGCGTTTGCACCAAATACCACCAGAAAGCGGCGTTAAACAGCAGGGAGAGGGTGACCCACAGAATGGACCAACCGGCGGCCTGCTTCATGGTCATGGTATGCGCACCGCGCCTTCCCTGAAGCAGTAAATCGATCGCCAGCATGATGACCACGACTACAGCGAATCCGCCCCATAATAACGGCGTGCCGACACTATTCATTGCGTTATTCCTTACATAAAAACAAAACGGCTGTCGTCGGAAGACGGCAGCCGCTGCGCTTTTATGCATAGACCTCGCCTTCCGGCAAGGTCTCACTTACAACAAGAGCGGACATGGATCCTTGATCTTGTTGCCCGGCGACCGGATGCGGTTTTGCACGCATCGTAATGACGATCGACCGGCCAGGAAGTTACTCCCCTTTGCACGTAACAAAGTATTACAAGTTATAAAGGGCGTCAATGGAGGTCGAGGGCCCATTTACACTCCTTTACTCCACAGGCTGAGTATCCGCCGGGAAGATCACGCCGGTTTGGCGACGGATTTCGCTAAGCAGTTTTGCCGTAATGCGGCTGACTTCAAGCCCTGGATGAGCGACGTCGTTGGTTTCCACCAGCCGCGCGAACGCTTCCGCTTCATACAGCATAGTATTGATGTGCTGAGGCTGGGTGAGATCCTGCGCTTTGCCGCCGCGTGGAATAAAGGCCACCTTCTGGCATTCGGAGATTTTCTCAATCACCAGCGCGCCTTCTTCGCCCTGGATTTCGCTGGGGATAGTGGAGTCGCTGACCTTCGAGTGGTGCAGGGTGACATCGAAATCGCCGTAGCTCAGCACCACCGTGCCCTGGCCATCAACGCCGCTCGCCAGCAGGCTGGCGCTGGCATGGACCGCTTGCGGTTCGCCCCACAGCGCGACCGCCGAGGCGAGGCAGTAAAAACCGATATCCATAATCGAGCCATTGGAAAAGGCCGGGTTGAAAGTATTCGGGTTTTCGCCGTCGAGATAGCGCTGGTAGCGCGATGAGTACTGACAGTAGTTGATGAAGGCTTTGCGCAGTTTGCCCACTTTATCGAGCGCTTCGCGCAGCAGCAGGAAGTTTGGCAGGCTGGCGGTTTTGAAGGCTTCAAACAGCACCACGTTGTTTTCTTTAGCCACGGCAATCGCCGCTTCGACTTCCTGCAGGTTCGATGCCAGCGGCTTTTCGCAAATCACGTGTTTTTTATGGCTCAGGAACAGACGGGTTTGCGGGAAGTGTAGCGAGTTCGGACTGGCAATATAGACCGCGTCAACGTCAGGGCTCTGCGCCAGTTCATCGAGCGAAGTAAACAGATGCTCGACCGGGTAGTCATTAGCGAAAGCTTGCGCCTGTTCAAGGCTGCGGGAATAAATCGCGGTGAGTTTAAATTTACCGGTTTCATGGGCGGCATCGACAAACTGCTTAGTAATCCAGTTTGTGCCAACAACTGCGAAACGTATCATAAACGTTGACGAACTCCGTTAAAGGGGACCTTTCGTCACTCTAGCACGCCATGATGACAAAACGAGTGCGCTATCACGCAGAACGGTTTAACGAAAGGTGCGTCAGCCACAGGCGGGTATCAAACTCTAACTGGTGATACTGCGGCTCCATATGACAGCACAGCTGATAGAAGGCTTTGTTGTGATCTTTCTCTTTTAAATGCGCCAGTTCATGAACCACGATCATACGCAGAAACGCTTCCGGCGCGTCGCGAAACACCGTCGCTACGCGAATTTCCGCTTTAGCTTTCAGTTTGCCGCCCTGAACGCGGGAAATGGCGGTATGCAGGCCAAGCGCATTCTTCAGAACGTGGATCTTACTGTCGTACATCACCTTATTGATCGGCGCCGCCCCGCGCAGATAGCGGGCCTTCAGATCCTGGGTGAATTGATATAATGCCTTATCGCTGTTGACATCATGCCCCTGCGGATAGCGCTTTTGCAGCACCTCGCCGAGGCGACCTTGCTCGATTAAGGTCGTCACCTGCGACAGCAGCGATTCGGGGTAGCCCTGAAGGTAAGGTAGCGTGTTCATGGTGAAAAAAGTTTACTTCTCCGGAGAATTGAGCGATAACACGCGCGAATTTTAGCATTTCGGAGGGGCGATGAGCCAGGTAGAGTTAAACGGTGAGTTATTCACATTAGAGCGGTTCCCACCTAACGCTGAAGAAGAAGCGCTTCAGGCATGGGAAGCGGCGGATGAATATCTGCTGCAACAGGTGAATGACGTCGACGGCCTGACGCTCATCTTCAACGACGGCTTCGGCGCGCTCTCCTGCGCGCTGGCGGAGCGCAACCCGGTCAGCATCAACGACTCCTTTATTTCCGAGCTGGCGACCCGCCACAACCTGCGGATGAACGGTATCGATGAAGAGAGCGTGCGCTTTCAGGATAGCCTGAGCCCGCTGCCGGCCTCGCCGGCGCTGGTGCTGATTAAGGTGCCAAAACAGCTGGCGCTGCTGGAACAGCAGCTGCGCGCGCTGCGCGAAGTGGTGACGCCGGAAACTCGCATTATCGCCGCGGCGAAAGCCCGTGACGTACACAACTCGACGCTGGCGCTGTTTGAAAAAATCCTCGGTACCACCACCACCTCGCTGGCGTGGAAAAAAGCGCGTCTGATCCACTGCGTTTTCACCGCCCCTAAGCTTGCCGATGCGCCGCAAACCTACAGCTGGAAGCTGGACGGCACGCCGTGGACCATCCATAACCACGCCAACGTTTTTGCCCGCAGCGGACTGGATATCGGCGCGCGTTTCTTCCTGCAGCATTTACCGTCTGATTTAGAAGGCGAGATCGCCGATCTTGGCTGCGGCAATGGGGTGATTGGCCTGCAGGCGCTGGCGCAAAACCCAAACGCCAGCGTGATGTTCACCGATGAGTCGCACATGGCGGTGGCTTCCAGCCGTTTGAACGTCGAGCGCAACCTGCCGGACGATATCGAACGCTGTGAATTCATGGTCAACAATTCGCTTTCCGGCATAGAGCCCGACCGCTTTACGGCGATTCTGTGTAATCCGCCGTTCCATCAGCAGCATGCCATTACCGACCATATCGCCTGGCAGATGTTTAACGATGCCCGCCGCAGCCTGAAATACGGCGGCGAGCTGTACGTCGTCGGCAACCGCCACCTCGATTATTTCCGTAAACTGAAGCGCGCTTTTGGTAATTGCACGACGATTGCGACGAACAATAAGTTTGTCATTTTGAAAGCAACGAAGGTGCGTAAACAGCGCTGATTGTTGTCGCTGCTTCCCCCGGCTTGCGGCTTGCGGCTTGCGGCTTTCGCCTTAGCCGGGCTACCGACTGTCGCCTTAGCCGGGCTACCTTTCGGGATTATCGTGGTAGCCCGGGGAAGGCGCATCGCGCCGCCCCCGTGACACGGCTAAATCGCCAGCGCCAGTTTTGTGCCCTGGGCAATCGCCCGGCGCGCATCCAGCTCCGCCGCTACGTCGCAACCGCCGATGAGATGCACCGTTTTCCCCGCCGCGCGCAGCGGTTCCGCCAGCTCGCGGCGCGGTTCCTGACCGGCGCAGATAACTACCTGATCGACTGCCAACAGCTGGCGCTCGCCGCCGATAGTGACGTGTAATCCTTCATCATCGATCTTTTCATAACTGACCGCCGGGATCATTTTCACGCCGCGCGCCAGCAGCGTCGCGCGGTGGATCCAACCGGTGGTTTTGCCGAGCCCTTCGCCCGGTTTGCTGGCTTTGCGCTGCAGCATCACAATCTGTCGCGGGCTTTTACTCAACTGCGGGCCTTCAGGACTCAGCCCTCCCGCCGATTGCAGGCTGGTATCGATACCCCATTCGCGGCAGAACTCGCCGATATCCTGGCTGGTGGCCACGCCCGACTGGCTTAAATACATCGCGGTGTCGAAGCCGATGCCGCCGCAGCCGATAATCGCCACCTTCGTGCCAACCGGCGCTTTATCGCGCAAGACATCCAGGTAGCTCAGCACCTTGGGATGATCGATCCCGGCGATCGCCGGCAGGCGCGGGGCGATACCGGTGGCGAGGATCGTCTCATCGAACGTCAGCAGATCGTCTGCCGTGACGCGGGTGTTCAGGCGTAGATCGACACCATGAAGATCGAGCATGGTGCGGTAGTAACGCAGCGTCTCGTGGAACTCCTCTTTGCCGGGGATCTGTTTGGCGATATTAAACTGGCCGCCGATCTCCGGGAGCGCATCGAACAGCGTGACCTGATGGCCGCGGGCGGCGGCGTTAACGGCGAAAGCCAGACCGGCAGGCCCGGCGCCGACCACCGCCAGCCGTTTAGGCGCGTTGGCAGGCAGGACCGGCATCAGGGTTTCATGACAGGCGCGCGGGTTGACCAGACAGGAGGTGACTTTGCCGACGAAGATCCGATCGAGACACGCCTGGTTGCAGCCGATGCAGGTGTTGATCTGATGGGCACGATCGTTCTGCGCTTTTGACATAAATTCGGCGTCGGCGAGGAACGGGCGGGCCATCGATACCATATCGGCATCGCCGCGGGCGAGAATATCCTCCGCGACCTGCGGATCGTTGATGCGGTTGGTGGTAATCAGCGGGATCGACACCGCGCCTTTCAGCTTGCGGGTGACCCAGCTGAAAGCCCCTCGCGGTACCGGCGTGGCGATGGTCGGAATGCGCGCTTCGTGCCAGCCGATGCCGGTATTAATGATTGTCGCCCCTGCCGCTTCGATGGCTTGGGCCAGTTCGGTGACCTCCGCCAGCGTGCTGCCGTCGTTGACCAGATCGAGCATCGACAGACGGTAGATGATAATGAAATCGTGACCGGCGCGCTGGCGCACCGCCTTAACCACTTCAATGGCGAAACGCATGCGCCTGGCATAATCGCCGCCCCACTGGTCGTCGCGCTGGTTGGTGCGCGCGGCGAGAAATTCGTTAATCAGATAGCCCTCAGAGCCCATCACTTCGACGCCGTCATAGCCCGCTTCGCGCGCCAGCTGGGCGCAGTGGGCAAAATCATCGATAAGCGTAAGGATCTCATCGTGGCTCAGTTCATGGGGCGTAAAACGGTTGATCGGCGCCTGTAGCGCCGAGGGGGCAACCAGCGCGGGCTGATAGCTGTAGCGCCCGGTGTGCAGGATCTGCAGGGCGATTTTGCCGCCTTCCTGGTGTACCGCGTCGGTAATATGGCGATGGTGCGCCAGATGGCTGGCATCATTGAGTACCGCGCCGCCGGCCATGGTGACGCCAGAGGGCGCCGGGGCGATGCCGCCGGTGACGATCAGCGCCACGCCGTGGCGGGCGCGCTCGGCGTAAAAGGCCGCCAGCCGCTGCGCGCCGTCCGGCAGCTCTTCCAGCCCGGTGTGCATTGAGCCCATCAACACGCGGTTTTTGAGCGTTGTGAAGCCCAGCTCAAGCGGGGCGAAAAGCGACGGATAGCGGCTCATAGTGGCTTCCAATGTAAAATTATTGTTATGTGGTCGGATGAGTTACTAATTTAGCCGTCGCGGAGAAAAAGGGAAAAGGGGAGTGCGGTGATTGTGATGGAATTCAAAGAACGGAACACGTTGTCCCTCACCCCGACCCTCTCCCAAAGGGAGAGGGAGAAAGGCGGACCGGCACCGATATTCAACGCTAGTGCCGAACGGTTCCCTCACCCAAAGGGCGAGGGGGAAAGGCGGATCGGCATCGGTATTCAAGGCTAGTGCCGAACGGTCCCCTCTCCCAAAGGGAGAGGGGGAAAGGCGGACCGGCACCGATATTCAACGCTAGTGCCGAACGGTTCCCTCTCCCAAAGGGAGAGGGGGAAAGGCGGACCGGCACCGGTATTCAAGGCCTGCGCCGAACGGTTCCCTCTCCCAAAGGGAGAGGGGGAAAGGCGGACCGGCACCGATATTCAACGCTAGTGCCGAACGGTTCCCTCTCCCAAAGGGCGAGGGGGAAAGGCGGACCGGCACCGGTATTCAAGGCCTGCGCCGAACAGTTCCCGCTCAAAGGGCAAGGGGAAAGGCGGACCGGCAGCGGTATTCAAGGCTAGTGCCAAACGGTTCCCGCTCAAAGGGCAAGGGGAAAGGCGGATCGGCACTGGTATTCAAGGCCAGTGCCGAACGGTTCCCTCTCCCACCGGGAGAGGGTTAGGGTGAGGGGACTACGCGCTGGCGGCGCTCCAGACCCGGCGCTTGCCACATCGACGTTGTCAGCCCGCTATCCACCAGACCCAACTGATCGGCGTACACCGTTTGCCACTTGCTCATCATCTCCTGATACAGCTCGCGATGCTGCGGATTAGGGGTGAACTCGCGATGCCAGCTCACTAACCGCTCTCCGGTACTGGCCATATCGCCATACAGTCCGGCGCCGGTTCCGGCGGCGATGGCGCAGCCCAGAGCGGTGGCTTCGCGGACCACCGGCACCCGCACCGGCAGGCCGGTGACGTCGCTGAGGATTTGGCTCCACAGCGCGCCTTTAGAGCCGCCGCCGGCAAACACCAGGCTCTCGAATGTCACGCCGGAGAACTGCGAAATCTGCGCCAGGTTACAGGCGGAGACAATCGCCGCGTTCTCCTCCAGCGCGCGGAACAGGGTCGCTTTGTTGCACTTCTCCGGATCGATGGAGAGGTTAATAAACGACGGCGCGGCGTGGTACCACTGCTTAAAGTGCATAGCGTCGGAAAAAATAGGCATCACGCCGTGGGAACCGGCGGGTACGCGGCTGGCCATCTCCTCCAGCAGCGAATAGGCATCAACGCCGAGCCGCTCGGCAATCAGTTTTTCTTCAGCGCAGAAGGCGTCGCGGAACCAGCGCATGGTCAGCCCGGTAAAGAAGCTGATCGATTCCGCCTGCGCCATGCCGGGAATGACATGAGGATTAACGCGAATATTCATCTGCGGATCGGTACGCACCTGCGGCAGGTTGACCACCTGCTGCCAGAAGGTGCCGCCGAGTACTGCGGTTTGCCCGGCACGCACCACCCCAAGGCCCAGGCAGCCGAGCTGGACGTCGCCGCCGCCCATCACCACCGGTGTCCCGGCGCGCAGGCCGCTCTGCTGCGCCGCCGCTTCGGTGATGGCGCCCAGCAGGGTACCGGTCTCTTTGACCGGCGACAGCATATCGGCGCGCAGTCCGGCCATATCCAGCAGCGCCGGACGCCAGTCGCGGCTAAACAGATCGAGCATGCCGGTGGTGCCGGCGTTTGACGGGTCAACCGCCAGCTCGCCGGAAAGCTTCGCCGCCAGCCAGTCGCTAATCATGGTGATGGTTGCCGCTTTGCGGTAGATATCGGGGCGGTGGTGCGCCAGCCACAGCAGGCGCGGCATGGCGCTTAGCGCCAGGGTTTGTCCCGAGACCTCGTACACCTCGGATTCAAAACGATAGTCGTGGATCTCCTTAAGCTCCGCCACTTCGCGGCTGGCGCGGGCATCAACGTTGGCGCAGGCCCAGATGGCCTCGCCGTCGCGGTCATAGAGGACGATCCCTTCGCGCATCGAACAGCAGGCGACGGACTGAATATCGGCGGCAGAGAGCCGGGCGGCGTCGAGCGCCTGGCGAATGCACTGGCAGGCCAGCTGCCAGTTGGTGGTAAGGTCGAACTCCATCGAGCCGGGGACGTTATCAACGCTCAGGTGTTTCCATTCGGCCTGGCCTACCGCCAGCTGGCGGCCATTAAGATCGAAAATGACCGCCCGAATGCTGCCGGTCCCGGCATCTAACGCTAACAGGTAACTCATGACATGCGCCTCGCTGTTGTCGCGCGGCGCCAGGCCGTCAGGAGGCCAGTGCGAGCACCGCGCGTGCTGTTGTCTCTTCCGTTACCAGGCCATTAATGCGCTTGCCAATCAGAGCGGCATGAATCGCCTGCGCTTTTTGTTCTCCCCCGGCGACGCCGACGATGGTGGGCAGCTGCGCCAGCTCATCAAGGGTTACGCCGAGGAGTTCCCGATGGATCTCCAGTCCTTCTACCGGCCGGCCGTCGGCCTGCAGGAAATAACCTAAAATGTCGCCGACCGCGCCTTTGCGCGCGTACATCAGCTGTTCGCCCTCGCTGATATAGCCGGAGCGTAAAATGGTGGCGTCGCGCCGCTGATCGATGGCGCCAATGCCAACCACCGCCGCGTCCGCCGCCATCGCCGCCAGCATCACGTCGCGCACGCTCGACTCGCGGCGCAGGATCTCGGCGACCTCCGCCGAAGAGACCCGCAGCGGCGCCGGAATAATGCTGACGCTGCAGGCGGCATCAAGCTGGCCGATGCCGGTCATATAAGGGCCGACGCCGCCGGAGAGGGTCACCAGCCGCACCTGCTGCGAGCCAATAAATCCGCTGAGATGCTGCAGGCAGCTCATGGTGGCTTCGCCGAACCCGACCGCCAGTAGTTGACCCGGTTGCAGAATGCCCATCAGCGACTGCGCCGCGCCGATCCCCAGCCGGGTATTCATCGGCGGGGTATTGAGCGCCGGCAGCACGCGGGCAAGCTTGAGGCCAAAACGCTGCTGGAGTTCGCTTTCCAGCGCCAGGCAGCCCTCATAGCGCGAGTTGATCTGCACGCGGATCACTCCGGACTGGCGGCCTTTCTCCAGCAGGCGGGAAATTTTCAGCCGTGGCAGCCCCAAACGCTCGCCGATGTCATTTTGCGTCAGGCCGTCGTGGTAGTAACACCACGCCACCCGCGCCACCAGCTCTTCCTCGGCTAACGCCAGCCCGGCGTAGCGGTTCTCTTCCGTAATGCGTTTTTCGCTCATAAATTGAACTCTTATAAAAATTTAGATCATATGTTCGCTATTGCGCGGTCGGAAAGTGTGAGCCGACTGGCAAAACGGATCTTTCATCGCTGGCGCATTTATTCCTGACGATCTAAAGCACCAAAGTGTGATCTTCGCACGGTTGTAAATATAGTTCACCGTCTACGCTTTTGAACATTATTAAATTTAAAAATCATTTGTTCAATTGGGGCGTGATGATGAAGCCACTGTTTGAAGCTCGTCAGATTTGCAAACAGTTCTCCGGCGTTGCGGTGCTGAAGGGCATCGATTTCACGCTATGCGCGGGCCAGGTGCATGCGCTGATGGGCGGCAACGGTGCGGGTAAATCAACGCTGATGAAGATCATCGCTGGCGTTGAAACGCCGGACAGCGGTGAACTGACGCTCGGCGACCGCGCGTTTGCGCGTCTCAATCCGGCGCTAGCGCATCAGTTAGGCATCTATCTGGTGCCGCAGGAGCCGATGCTGTTTCCCAACCTCAGCGTGCGCGAGAACATTCTCTTCCGCCTGCCGAAGCGGGCGGACACCGCCGCGCGGTTGCAGGACAAACTGCAGCAGTTGAACTGCCAGATCAATCTCGACGCCAGCGCCAGCACGCTCGAGGTAGCCGATCAACAGATGGTCGAGATCCTGCGCGGGCTGATGCGCGAGGCCAGGATCCTGATCCTGGATGAACCCACCGCCTCTTTAACGCCGGGTGAAACCGAGAGACTGTTTAGCCAGATCCGCGCGTTACAGGCGCTGGACGTTGGGATCGTCTTTATCTCACACAAATTGCCCGAAATCCGCCAGCTTGCCAGCCATATTTCGGTGATGCGCGATGGCGCGGTAGTGCTGAGCGGCGAGACCGCGGCTTATCGCGATGAGCAACTGATTAACGCTATGACGCCGGCCAGCCGCGACCATGCGCTGAGCGACACGCAAAAGCTGTGGCTGGCGCTACCGGGCAACCGGCGTACTCAACCGCAGGACTTTCCCGTGCTACGGGTGGAGGATCTCACCGGAGAAGGTTTTATCGATCTCAATCTGGAGATCCGCGCCGGAGAGATCGTCGGTCTGGCCGGGCTGGTGGGATCCGGGCGCACCGAATTTGCTGAAACCCTATACGGCCTGCGTCCACCGCGCGCCGGGCGGATCTGGCTGGAGAATCGCGAGATCGGCCGCGATAGTATCCGCGCCAGGCTAGCCAGCGGGCTGGTCTATCTGCCGGAAGACCGCCAGGTCTCGGGGCTGTTTCTCGATGCGCCGGTGCGCTGGAACACGGTGATGTTCAATCAGCCGTCGTGGTGGCAGCAGGGGAAACGGGAGGCGGCGGTGGTTGAGCGCTATCACCGTGCGCTGGGGATCAAGCTGGCCGATGGCGATCAGCCGGTGCGCACTCTCTCTGGCGGTAACCAGCAGAAGGTACTGCTGGCGCGCTGTCTGGAAGCCAATCCGTTACTGCTGATTGTCGATGAGCCGACGCGCGGCGTGGATGTCTCCGCCCGCGCCGATATCTATCAACTGCTAAAAAGCGTTGCCGCGCAAAACGTGGCGGTGTTGATGATCTCCAGCGATCTGGATGAGTTCGTTGGCCTGGCCGACCGGGTGCTGGTGATGCATCAGGGCCGCTACAGTGGCGAATTGGCGCGGCAGGCGGTGACCGTCGATCGCATGATGACCCTGGCCTTCGGAGGGCAGGCATGAAAACGTTACTGAAGAATCGCGAACTGAGCGCCTTCTTTGCCATCGTGGCGCTCTTTGTTGTGCTGGTGGCGCTCAATCCAGCCTATTTCAGCCTGCAGACCCTGGCGATGATTTTCGCCAGCTCGCAGATCCTCTGCCTGCTGGCATTAGGCGCGACGCTGGTGATGCTGACCCGCAATATTGATGTGTCGGTAGGCTCGACCGTTGGGCTGTGCGCCATCGCCGTCGGCGTGGCGCTGAACAACGGTTACGGGCTGGCGACGGCTATCGCCTTCGCGCTGGCGATTGGCGCGCTGGCCGGGGCTTTTAACGGCCTGCTGGTCGTGGGACTGCGCATTCCGGCGATTGTCGCGACGCTCGGTACGCTGGGGTTGTATCGCGGAGTGATGCTGCTGTGGACTGGCGGGAAATGGATCGAGGGCTTGCCCGACAGCCTGAAATCGCTCTCGGAGCCCGCGTTTATTGGCGTGTCGCCGCTGGGCTGGCTGGTGCTGGCGCTGCTGCTGGCGGGCGGCTGGCTGCTATCGCGCACCGCCTTTGGTCGTGATTTTTACGCCGTTGGCGATAATCTCGCCGCCGCGCGTCAGCTGGGCGTGGCGGTCAACCGCACGCGGATGCTGGCCTTTACCCTCAACGGCATGCTGGCGGCCTGCGCCGGGATCGTCTTCGCCGCGCAAATTGGTTTTGTGCCTAATCAGACCGGCAGCGGGCTGGAGATGAAAGCCATCGCCGCCTGCGTACTGGGCGGGATCTCGTTGCTCGGCGGTACCGGTACGCTGCTCGGCGCGTTTCTCGGCGCCTTTTTCCTCACCCAAATCGACACCGTGCTGGTGCTGTTCCGCCTTCCCGCCTGGTGGAATGACTTTATCGCCGGCCTGGTGCTGCTCGGCGTGCTGGTGCTCGATGGCCGCCTGCGCCAGGCGCTGGCCCGCCATCAGCGGGCGCTAAAGTACAGCCGTTTCCAGCCCGGTAATAAAGGGGGCAAACAGGTTGCCCGCTTTCCCGAACGCAAAAGCAAAGAGGTGGCTTAAATGAAGCTGAAGCTTAACTGGGAAAGCGCGCTGCTGGCGTTGCTGATCGCGGAAATCCTGCTATTCGGCGCGTTGAATCCGCGCATGCTGGATCTCAATATGCTGCTCTTTAGCACCAGCGACTTTATCTGCATCGGCATCGTCGCGCTGCCGCTGACGCTGGTGATCATCAGCGGCGGGATCGATATTTCGCTGGGCTCGACCATCGGCCTGTGCGCTATCGCCCTCGGCGTAATGACCCAGGCGGGCTGGCCGCTGTGGCTGGCGGTATCGCTGACGTTGCTATTGGGGCTGCTGTGCGGGTTATTTAACGCCGCGCTGATTCACTACACCGGCATCAGCCCGCTGGTGATCACCCTCGGGACGCTGTATCTGTACGGTGGCGGCGCGCTGCTGCTTTCCGGCATGGCCGGCGCGACCGGTTACGAGGGGATTGGCGGCTTTCCCGATAGCTTCACCGCCTTCGCCAATTTAACCCTCGCAGGGCTGCCGCTACCGTTGGTGCTGTTCGCGATTATCACCTTTCTCTTCTGGTTGCTGGCCCATCGCGGGCGCTTTGGCCGCCACCTCTTTTTACTCGGGCAAAACCCGCGCGCCGCGCGCTATGCCGCGCTGTCGGTGAACGGCATCCCGTACGTGCTGTATGGCCTGGTTGGCGTCGCCTCGGCGGTCGCAGCGCTGGTGATGGTCTCCTATTTCGGCTCGGCGCGTTCGGATTTAGGCCGCGACCTGCTGATGCCGGCGCTGACCGCGGCGGTGCTCGGCGGGGCCAATATTTACGGCGGCTCGGGATCGATACTGGGTACCGCGCTGGCGGCGTTGCTGGTGGGGTATCTGCAACAGGGTTTACAGATGGTCGGCATCCCCAACCAGGTGTCGAGCGCGCTGTCAGGGGCGCTGTTGGTTGTGGTGGTGATGGGGCGTTCGCTGAGCCTGCACCGTGAATGGGTGCGCGCAACCTGGCGGCGTCTTTTCTCGCATAAAACAATCGGAGCATAAAATGAAATTAAAACTGATCGTGCTGGCGCTGACGATGAGCGTGGTTACCGCGCAGGCGGCGGACCGCATCGCCTTTATTCCGAAGCTGGTTGGCGTCGGCTTCTTTACCAGCGGCGGCAACGGCGCGAAAGAGGCGGGGAAAGCGCTGGGCGTTGATGTCACCTATGACGGCCCGACCGAGCCCAGCGTCTCCGGCCAGGTGCAGCTTATCAACAACTTCGTCAACCAGGGCTACAACGCGATTATCGTCTCCGCCGTCTCGCCGGACGGCCTGTGCCCGGCGCTGAAGCGGGCGATGCAGCGTGGGGTGAAAGTCCTGACCTGGGATTCCGATACCAAACCGGAGTGCCGCAGCATCTATATCAACCAGGGCACGCCGCAGCAGCTCGGCGGCCTGCTGGTGGAGATGGCGGAAAAGCAGCTCAGCAAACCAGCCGCCAAAGTGGCGTTTTTCTACTCCAGCCCGACGGTGACCGACCAGAACCAGTGGGTGAAGGAAGCCAAAGCCAAAATCGAAAAAGAGCATCCGCAGTGGCAAATCGTCACCACCCAGTTTGGCTATAACGATGCCACCAAATCGCTGCAAACCGCCGAGGGGATCTTAAAAGCCTATCCGGATCTCGACGCCATTATCGCGCCGGATGCCAATGCGCTGCCGGCGGCGGCGCAGGCGGCGGAGAACCTCAAGCGTCAGGGCGTGGCGATTGTCGGCTTTAGTACTCCGAACGTGATGCGCCCGTACGTTGAGCGCGGCACGGTGAAAGCGTTCGGCCTGTGGGATGTGGTTCAGCAGGGCAAAATTGCGGTTAACGTCGCCGATAGATTGCTGAAAAAGGGCGATCTTAACGTAGGTGATAGCGTTGAGGTGAAAGATATCGGCTCGCTGAAGGTCGAACCGAATAGCGTGCAGGGCTACCAGTATGAAGCGAAGGGCAACGGTATCGTGCTGCTGCCGGAGCGCGTGGTGTTCAGCAAAGAGAATATCAACAACTACGACTTCTGACGGAGGATGAGATGGCTGATTTAGACGACATCAAAGAGGGTAAGGACTTCGGTATCGACCGCCCGCAGCAGAACACGCTGTATACCCTGAAAGGCTGCGGCTCGCTGGATTGGGGCATGCAGTCGCGGCTGGCGCGCATCTTTAATCCGCACAGCAACCGCACGGTGATGCTGGCATTCGATCACGGCTACTTCCAGGGGCCAACGACCGGGCTTGAGCGTATCGACCTGTCGATTGCGCCGCTGTTTGCCGACACCGATGTGCTGATGTGCACCCGCGGCGTACTGCGCAGCCAGGTACCGGCGGCCACCAATAAGCCGGTGGTGCTGCGCGCCTCCGGCGGTAATTCGATTTTGAGCGAACTCTCTAACGAATGCGTGGCGGTGGCGATGGAAGACGCGCTGCGTCTCAACGTTTGCGCGGTGGCGGCGCAGGTCTATATCGGCAGCGAATACGAACATCAGTCGATCAATAACATCATCAAACTGGTGGATGCCGGCAATCGCTACGGTATGCCGGTACTGGCGGTTACCGGCGTCGGGAAAGAGATGGCCCGCGATGCGCGCTATTTCTCGCTGGCCAGCAGGATTGCCGCCGAAATGGGGGCGCAGTTTGTGAAGACCTATTTCGTTGAGGAAGGTTTTGAAAAAGTAACCGCTAGCTGTCCGGTGCCGATCGTCATCGCCGGCGGTAAAAAACTGCCGGAGCATGAGGCGCTGGAGATGTGCTGGCGGGCGATCGACCAGGGGGCGTCCGGGGTGGATATGGGGCGCAATATCTTCCAGTCCAGCGCCCCGCGCGCGATGCTGAAGGCGGTGAAAAAGGTGGTGCATGAGAATCTGAACGCGCGCGAAGCGTATCAGTTCTGGCAGGAAGAAAAACAGGGAGAGCTGAAATGAACGTAACGCTGGTGGAGATCAATATTAAACCCGAGCGGGTGGATGAGTTTCTCGAGGTGTTTCGCGCCAACCACGAAGGCGCGCTGCGGGAACCAGGTAACCTGCGCTTTGATGTCCTGCAGGATCCAGAGGTGAAAACCCGCTTTTTTATCTACGAAGCCTATAAAGACGATGAGGCGGTGCTGGCGCATAAGAAGACGCCGCACTATTTAGCCTGCGTCGAAAAGCTGGAGGAGATGATGTCGCAGCCGCGGCAGAAGCGCAGCTTTATCGGCCTATTGCCGGCGGTGTGAGACGAGCCCTCACCCCGACCCTCTCCCGAGGGGAGAGGGAGAAAAGCGGGCCGGAGCAGTGAATAAAAACGGCATCGAACGGTTCCCTCTCTCCAGTGGGAGAGGGAGAGAAGCGGGCCGGAGCAGTGAATAAAAATGGCATCGAACGGTTCCCTCTCTCCAGTGGGAGAGGGAGAGAAGCGGACCGGAGCAGTGAATAAAAACGACATCGAACGGTTCCCTCTCTCCAGTGGGAGAGGGAGAAAAGCGGGCCGGAGCAATGAATAAAAACGGCATCGAACGGTTCCCTCTCTCCCGTGGGAGAGTGAGAAAAGCGGGCCGGAGCAGTGAATAAAAACGGCATCGGACGGTTCCCTCTCCCCTGTGGGAGAGGGAGAAAAGCGGGCCGGGGCAGTGAATAAAAACGGCATCGGACGGTTCCCTCTCCCCTGTGGGGGGAGGGAGAAAAACGGTATCGGACGGTTCCCTCTCCCCTGTGGGGAGAGGGTTAGGGTGAGGGGAATTACGGCTTACGGAAAAACTCGTTATACAACATATATAAATGCGCCGCGCTCCACGAGAAGTTGGGCGCCCCCTGCTGGGCGCCGGTCAGCGGATTGTAGTTCTCCTGAATCGGGCCATCGGCGGTTAAGCCTTTGGCGTGCTGGAAGAAGGCGTCCGCCAGCTTCAGCGCCTCATCGCGATGACCGTAGCGCTCCATTCCCTTCAGGCCGAACCAGAACTGATCCACCCACACTCGTCCGCGCCAGTAAATATCGGCGCCAAAGGCCGGGTTGGTCAGCGCGGCGGTACCCAGCGGCACAAAGGTGTTGAACTCTTTCGGGTCGAGCATCACCGAAACCACATCGTCAGCATGTTGCTGCGTCGCCGCGCCGTTAAACAGCGGCGACCAGCCTTCCGGCCCTTTGCCGCGCTCGACGATCGGTTTACCGGCGCAGCCGTTGGCCAGCGGTTGTTCCTCGATACGAATGTCGTAATAGAAGCGGGTCTGCGGGTCGAACATGCAGGTATTGATATAATCCGCCAGCTTCGCCGCCAGCGCCTGATAGCGCTTTGCCTCTTCCGCTTTGCCAAGAATCGTCGCCATCTGCGCCAGGTAGTGGTTATCGCTGTACATATAGCTGGCCTGATCGACCGACTCCTGAAGCAGCGAATACCCCAGCAGGTTGCCGTTGCGGTCGCGGTTTTCGGCGAATTTCACCGTCCAGTCGCTGCGTTTGCCGCCGTTGGCGACGTATTTATCCAGCTGTTCTTTATCGATAAAACCAAATACTGCCGCATCGTCGCGCCCGGATTCCCACGATGCCGCTACCTGCGCCGGGATTTCGAGGTTGTCGTAATCGCCTTTGGCCGTCACCTGCTCGTAGGCGCTAAGGCCGGAAAGCGTCTGCTCGGTTTGCCCTTTTTTCACCGTGAACAGCATGGCGCCGTCGGCGGTGTTGTGCGCCTTATCGCGGGTTGCGCCATATTCCGGCACGCCGTTACCGTTATGGTCGCGGTTGCGTAGCCACCAGTCGTGATAGGCCACCAGCTTCGGATACATCTCTTCCAGCCACGCTTTATCTTTGGTGACGTTATACACCTCCATTACCGACCAGGCCGCGAGGCTTGGCTTGGTGTTGCGTTCGTTCCAGTTGCCGCCGTCGCCGCCGCGCTCGGGGCTCAGGTTCCAGGCAATCAGATCGGGCACAAATCCGGCATCCTGCGGGCGCACCTTATCATTGGCTTTAATCTGCCAGGAGAAGACGGCGCGGATATTCTCTTTGGCGATATCCGGGTTGAAGTGGGCCATGGCGTAGGCCTGTTTCCAGGTATCCCACGGCCAGGTCTGGTTGCCGGAGAACCAGCGGCCGGTCACGGATGGGGTGACGGTGTGGTAATGCACCGCGCCGCCCGGCGCGCGCCAGTTGCCGTTGAGCGTCTCAATGGCTTTCACCGCCACGCGGGTCTGTTCAGCGGTAGCGTCTGGATTGCTGAGCCCTTTTTGCAGATAGCCGTCCCAGCGCTGTTCGGAGGCGGTGAGATAGTAAGCCGGGCGCGCCAGAATATCGCGGATCTGCGCTTTTTCCCGCCGCGCTTGCTCCGCGGTGAGCAGGTGCGAATAAGTGGTGTAGAGGGTGGTGGAGCCGCGGATCTCCGCGCTGCTGGTGAAGCGGTGACCGTCGATACGGGTCTCGGTTGCCAGCGAACGGTGGATCTGATACTGCGATTCGCCGGAAGTCATCAAGTCAGAGGCGGCGCGAACTTTGCCAAAGCTGACCGTCAGGCCGTCGGGCGTGGCGTTCAGACGGCGCTGATAGTCCGGGAAGGCTTCATCAATGGTTTTGCCCGACAGCGCTTTACCCTCTTTGGCGGCCAGTTTTTCCAGCAGTTCGCCATCCCACACCAGCTTCAGTGGAGTGTTGCTGGTGATTTTGGTCTCCACTAGCGAGGTATGGGCGCTGGCGAAGCGCAGCGTCATCTCCACCTTCACGCCGGGGGCGGTCAGCGTTTGTTTCAGCGCGCCGGGCAGGCTCCAGGCCTGCAGGGTGAAATCGACCTTTTTGCCGTTCTGATACACCGTCAGGTGATCGAAGTTAGTGGCCATAAAGTTGATGTACTCTTCGGTCAGCAGCGCCGGTCCGGGGAAACCGCCCATGGTCGCCGGGCCGTCGGGCAGCAGGTGGCCGTGCCACGCCCCGAGGTCGAAAAAGGGGTTGAACCGCTGGTGGTCATCGGCGTCGAAATCCTGCATATACTGCGGCGCGCCGCTACGATCGATGACGTTTTTAAACGCCTGCGCGGTGACGGCGTGGGCGGAAAAACTCAGCATCAGCGCGCAGGCCAGCGGCGTCAGCGTAGTGGTGAGGTTCATGGTATCTCGGCTCCTTGTTACCAGTAGAAGTATTGCATCAGGAAAATTTTGTCGCTCGGGTCGCCGCTGGCGTTGCTGGTATAGAAACGGCTGTCAGCGGCGGTGGCGAAACGCCCGCCGCCGTATTCGTACCAGATGCCAAATTGCATAAACGCGGTGGTTTCATCAGCGGCGTGGTCCGGGCGGTGTTTGGCGTAGCTGTATGCGGTGGAGAAGTAGAGCCCGCTTAAGGCTTCATACATGGCGCTGGCCATAAAGCCGGTTTCACTGCCGGGAACATCCAGCCCTTTGGCGCGGCCGGTATGGTGCCAGGCGCGGAAGGCCAGATTGGGCGACAGAACGCCGGTCAGGAATAGCTGTCCGGTGCCGTCGGTCACTTCAAGGCCGTTCATCCAGGTGACATCTTTGACGATGTCGTACTGCACGTAGCCGTTGACCATTGCCGGGTAGGTGTACTTATCGTCATAGCGATCATATTTGCCGAAGTGCAGCCAGGCCTTGCTTTCATCGTGATGCCCGGCCGGCGTGGCGGTGACGCTATAGCGGAAATCGCCGCTGCGGTTTTGTACCTTCAGCGCGTACATGATGTCGCGGGTATTGGGGATTACATAACCCAGATCGGGGGTAAAGTCGCCCCACCACTGCAGGTCGTCCAGCGACGAGTCCTGGCGCAGGCTGAGCATGATCTCGGTGTTGTTATCGGTTTTATAGCCGCCATAGAGGCGGTTAAGGCCGCCTTCCACGCCGCCCCAGCTGTGGCCGGGCGTCCAGGCATTGCCCTGGCTATCGGCCTGTACCGTCCAGGCTTCGCCGTAAATCAGCCCGAACCAGTGGCCGTTTTTGACCTCCAGCCCGCCCTCGATATAGGTGCCATCGCTATATTTATGTTTGTCCTCGCCTTCTAAATCCATGTATCCGCCAACCCCCAACTCGCCGTAAAAGCGGTAGGAGGTGGTGGTTAATTCCGGCGTTTTGGTATCGTCGTGCTCGGCCGGATGGACGGTCTCAGCGGCCGCCGCAGGGGCGCAAAAAGCCAGGGCAACGAGTGCCCCGTATAAGTAAGGGTTAGTTTTCATTTTTTTAGGGTATTTAAGAGGTATGGGAAGCCGGAGCCGCTTCTATTTGTTGTTGTTCCTGGGTTAATCCTTTGACGTATCTGCTGTATTTCCACCACGCGAAGCCAAGGAAAATCACGATCCCGCCAACGTTGTAGAAAATAATGGTCAGGATGTTGCCGCCGGTTGGGAAGGTTGAGGCGACGAAGCCGATGGCGAAAATCACAATCAGCATGGATACCACCACGATGCCGGTGGTACGCGAGCCCATGCGGAAATCGCGCGGCAGATGGTCGAGTTTGCGGCGCAGGTTGAGGTAGGCCAGCATGATGAACAGCGGCGGCAGCATTGAAGCGGCGGCGGTCATGTTGATGATGGTGTTCATCAGATCCTGCACGGTGTTTGATCCCAACGTCGGGATGATCATCAGCGGAATGACGATCAGATACTGGATCCAGGCCGCGCGCGCCGGGACGCCGTTCTCATTGAGCTCGACGGTTTTTTTACCAAAGATGCCGGAGGGAATTTCCGAGAAGAAAATTTTAACCGGGGTGGCGGTCCACATCAGCAGCGAGCCAAACATCGCGGTAAACGAAACGAGGCCGACGAAGCGGTTCATCAGAATTTCCGGCAGACCAAAGTAAGCCGCCAGGCCGTGGAACACCTGCACCGATCCGCCGGTAAACTTCAGCTCTTTGCTGCTGACGAAGACGTTGATCAGCACGGAGGAGATCGAGTACAGCACGCCGATGAAGATCCCGGCGAGGATGATCACTTTAACGAAGGATTTCGAGCCGCCTTTCACATCGTTGACGTACACCGCCACCGATTCCGCGCCGCCCGCCGCCATAAAGATCCACGTGGTAATACCGAGGAACGCCCAGTTGAAGTTAGGGATCATCGCCTCGACGGTGATCGGATCCGCTGGCTGCACGCCGCCCACCAGCGCGGTACCGGCCAGCAAAATATAGGAGAGCGTCAGCAGCAGCATCAGCGATGAGGTGACGGAGGTGATAGGCCCCAGCATTTTCGCGCCGTTGGTGGAGATCCAGGTGGAGAAAGCGAACAGCGCCATGCTCAACACGGTGGTGGCGAACGGCGTCAGAATGTATTCGTAGCCGAGGAAGGCGTAAGAGGCATAGGCGATCACGCGCGGCAGCAGCGAGGTGAAGAAAAACAGGTTTACGAACCAGTAGGTATAGGCGGTGATAAACGCCCAACGGCCGCCGAGCGAACTCTTCACCCAGGCGTAAACCCCGGCCTCGGAGTTTTTATTCAGCGACACGAACTCGGCGATAATCAGGCAAAACGGAATGAAGTAGAACAGGGTGGCGAGGAAGAACATCGGCGCCGACGCCAGCCCCAGTTCGATATTGTTGTTGATGACGTTATTGAAACTGTAAACGGCGGCAAAGGTCAGCGATAGCAGGCCGAACTTGCCGATGGTATTACGTTTAGTATCAGACATAACACATCTCCACACATTGTCCTTCAGAGGGTCGCTGAAGGGGGTTGTGTTGTTTGTAGGGTAGAGGTAGTTAAGAATTAATGTCGATTTTAGTAAAAGTTTTAGTAAATAGAAGTAAAGAAAACGAATAGCTTTAACTCGATCACGAAAAAGGTTGAGTAATACGTAATCAGGCGGGGTTAAAAAAATCCCGCCAGCCGACGAGGGGCTGACGGGACGACAGGAACGTTATTTACCGGCGGCGGCAGCGTTAACCGGCGCCGCGGCGCGCAGACGTTGCTGCTTTTTTTCAAAGCGGGTGATCCACCACCACGCCAGGCCGGAGAAGACTGCGGTCATAAAGACGTTGATAAAGAAAGCGTTAACCAGATCGACGCCCGGCGGGAAAGCCGAAGCAGTCATGCTGATGACGAAAATAACCATCAACATGGTGACCACGCTCATGCCCACTTTTCTTGAGCCCATACGGAAATCGCGCGGCGTGTCATCGTGTTTCCAGCGGAAGACGAAGTAGGCGGCCATGATGAACAGCGGCGGCAGCATGGCGGTGCCGGCGGTGAGATTAATGGCGGTGTTCATCATCTGCTGCACGCTGGCGGAGCCGAAGCCGTTAACAATCAACATCAGGAAAACGAACAGGAACTGCCACCAGGCGGCGCGTACCGGCACGCCGTGGGCGTTCAGCTCGGTGGTTTTTTGGCCGTAGATACCCTTCGGGATTTCCGAGAAGTGGATTTTGACCGGCGCGGCGGTCCACATCATCATGCTGCCGAAGATAGCGATAAACAGGATGATGCCGACGAAGCGGCCCATCAGCGCTTCAGAAATGTGGAAGTAGGCACCGAGACCGGTAAAGATTTCCACCATTCCGCCGGCGTAGGTCAGGTTTTCACGGGCGACAAAGACGTTAACCAGCAGCGAACCTAAGGCGTACATACCGCCAATCAGCACCCCGGCGGTGATGATGACTTTAATAAAGGATTTCTGCCCGCCCTTGGTGTCGTTGAGGTAGGCGGCAACGGTTTCCGCGCCGCCCGCGGCCTGGAAAATCCAGCACATGATACCGAGCGTCGCCCAGTTGATGGTCGGCTCCATCGCCGCCAGGGTAATCGGCTGCGCCGGGACGTGACCGGAACCCAGCGCGGTCAGCGCGCCGACGACGTAAATCGCGAACAAAGCGAACACGCCGTAGGCTACGCATTCGGAAATTTTACCCAGCCAGGTCGCCCCTTTGGTGGATATATGGGTAGCCATGGCGAACAGCACGATGGAGATAAGCGAGGTCACCATCGGCGAGAAGGGGATCGCGTAACCGGTGATCGCATACGAGGCGTAGGCCACCACGTTCGGCAACAGCGAGAGGAAAAAGAACAGGTTCACAAACCAGTAGAGGAAGGAACCAAGATAGGCGGCGCGGGTGCCCAGCGGCTGCTTCAGCCACGCGTACATCCCGGATTCGGAGTGTTTGTTGGCCGAGACGAATTCGGCGATGATAAACACGAACGGGATAAAGTAAACGATAGTGGCGAATAAGAAGATAGGCGCGGAACTGAGGCCTAACTCAATGTTATTATTGACGATATTTCGCACGTTAAAGACGGCGGTAAAGGCCATCGATAGCAGCGCGAACTTGCCGATTTTGGCACGTACAGATTCGGACATACGTCCTCCAATCATTCATCTACCCGCCGCAGCGGGCTGGAACCGAAAGGCCAACGGGCGTACCCGTTGACCTCCCTTGTCGCTTAACGCGGGTTTACTTATTGAGGAAGTATCCGTCTTCAACCGTGACTCGCAGCACCACTTTTTTTACCGGCGCATCGCAGATAAAGCGGTAGGCTTCGTCGATATCGCAAATCACCATCTGCCCTTCGTGAACCTTCACCGTTTCACCGATCCCTTTCAGGTATTCGCGATCGGTTTCGTCGCGGTAGCAGGCGACGGTTTGCAGATTTTCTTTGGCGGCAAACTCGATTTTCTGCTGCCCCTGCAGGTAATAGTGCACCTCAAAGTAGCGGCGGTTGCCGACAAATAGCGCATCGGTCGTACTATCGGTTTCCACCCGATAGGAGAGCGAATCACCAATGGAATGCGCCACACCCGGGCGGATGTTGTCGATGTTATTGATGGCTTCCACGCAGCGCTGCCATTTGCGGCCGCTATGATAAACCTGCTTAAACTGTTCTAAATTATCGAGAATTCTCATTGTTCAGCCTCGCTGTGTGCAACGGGGGAAAAGAAACCGGCGCCGAAGCTATGGTTCGCCAGTACCTGCGAGGTGCCGCATCCGCCCTCCAGCGGCAGCAGCGTAAAGCCATAGTTGAAGGTGTTGAGCCAGACGCGCCAGCTATCCAGCACTTCGCTGCCCCAGGAGTTGGAGCCGAGGCCGAGCAGTTGCGCATCGATATTCAGGGTGATGTCATCGCTGCGCTGCAGTTCGTTGCAGTGCTGGGCGGCGTGCAGATTTTCTGCCGTATAATGCCAGGCGCTGACGTTGAGCGGATTGCGCGGAACGACCAGCAGACCGCTGCCGTGGCGGTCGCTGAACGATGCCCAGCGCACGTGCTGACGATTAGCGTTGTTCTGCGGGAACGGATAATTGACGAACATATCGTCGACGGTGGTATGCCAGATATCAATGATGTTGCTTTGCTGGCTGTCGGCGTAGTTCTCGCCCGGCCCGCGGCCATAGTAGTTCACCTGGTCGAACTCACCGTTAATGCCCAGCATAAAGCCGATGCACGGGACGATGTGTGGATAGTCGCCGTAGCGCTCGCCGGCCAGCTCAACGTTGATGTGGCCCTGTGGGGTAATCTGCCAGCGATAGGTACAACGCATACCGAAGTCGAACACCGGCGGCGCAATCACGCTGCGGGTGGTGATCACCACCGTTTCGCCCTCTATTTCAGCGCTGAATTCGCGCAGATGCTCCTGCATTATCTGCAGGTGGGCCGGCTGCCACAGTCCTTCGTATTCCTGTTTATGGTTATCAATCATGGGCTTGAAGAAGTTAATCTTCGGCTCGCGGGTTACCTGGTCGACGCCGTTGACCTGCCATTCGCTCAGTTTGCCGCTGACCTTGCTGAACACCACGCGGAAGTTATGGCCGCAGATGGTGTAGCTGAGGCGTTCATCGACAATCTGCAGCGGCGTGGCGCTGGCGTTTAACAGCGGCGTTCGCGCGGCGGTTCGCGCTTTAAGCGGGAACTGATAGACGGCGATATCGTGATTGGCTTCGCTATACGGGGTGCGCGAATCTTTGGTCACCATGATGTTGACGAAAGCCTCACGCTCGTCGAGCTGCGGCAGGGCGATTTGCAGGTCGCGGCCGCTGTTCGGCGCCAGGTCTTGCACTTTCAGCAACTGACTGGAGAGCGTTTCGCCTTCGGCGCGCACTTCAACGCGCAGGGTGTAGTCATCGAGAGTGGAGAACCACAGTTTGTTTTCCACCCGCAGTTCGCCGCGGCAGATATCCCGTGCCTGTACTTTCACCGGGGCGATGACCTGTTTGTATTCGCGCAGGCCCGGCCCCGGCGTCTGGTCGGAGAAAATCAGACCATCGAGGCAGAAGTTGTAGTTGTTCGGGTAGTCGCCGTAATCGCCGCCAAATTTGTACCACACCGTACCGTTATCGTCGGTGGCCTGGATCCCGTGGTCGCACCATTCCCACACGTAGTGGCCCTGGATACAGTCGTGCTGGTAAAAAACATTCTGATATTCAGTTAATCCGCCGGGACCGTTGCCCATCGCATGGGCGTACTCACAGATAATGCGTGGTTTTTCATGCGGATGCTCGCCAAATTCGTTCATCAGCGGCACGCGGGTGTACATGGTGGAGATGATATCCACCACCTCGGCGTCGCGATCCTCTTCGTAGTGCACCAGCCGGGTATCATCCAGCGCTTTGGTGGCGTGGTACATGGCGCGGATGTTGCAGCCATAGCCGGATTCGTTACCCAGCGACCAGATGACGATCGACGGATGGTTTTTCTGCGCGTGCACGTGGCGCACGATGCGCTCAACGTAGATGTGTTCCCAGGCCGGGTCGTCGGTGATGGCGCTGAGGTTGCCGACGTTGGCGAAACCGTGGGACTCCACGTCGGTTTCCGCCATCACGAACAGTCCGTAGATATCGCACATTTCATAGAAACGTGGGTCGTTCGGGTAGTGGGCGGTGCGCACCGAGTTGATGTTGTGCTGCTTCATCAGCAGCAGATCTTTTTCCACGCGATCCATGCCGACCGCGCGGCCTTTCAGATGATCGTTATCGTGGCGGTTTACGCCGTGCAGCATTACGTAGCGGTTATTGATATAGAACAGGCCGTCACGCACTTTGATATCGCGGAAACCGACGCGCTGCGGGATGATTTCCAGCACCTCGCCAGCGGCGTTCTTTAACGTCAGCACCAGATGATAAAGATACGGGCTTTCCGCCGACCACTGCTGCGGCGCGCTCACATCAATCGTGAAGCCGGTGTTCAGCTGCTGACTGACCTGCAGTTGACCGACGTTGCCCGAATAAAGCGCCTTTTCGCCGTCGAACAGGGTATATTCCAGCGTCGCCGCCGCCGCCGCCGTCTGCGGAGCCAGGTTTTCCAGCGTCAGCTGGCAGGAGAGGGTCGCGTCGATGTAGTCATCGTTAAAATCGGTGCGCACGGTGAAATCCTGCACGTGCAGCGGATTTTTCCCCACCAGATAGACGTCGCGGAAAATGCCCGCCGACCACCACATGTCCTGATCTTCAATATAGGTGGAGTCCGCCCACTGCATCACGCGCACGCACAGCAGGTTGTCGCCGGTTTTCACCGCCGCGCTGATATCGAACTCGGCGGTCAGGCGGCTGCCTTTGCTAAAGCCGATGTACTGGCCGTTAACGTAGACTTCGAAATAGGTTTCGACGCCATCGAATTTGATGATGGTTTGTTTGCCCTGCCAGCCGTCGCCGAGGGTGAACAGGCGCTGGTAGGCGCCGGTCGGGTTATCGGTCGGGACATAGGGCACGTCGATGGGGAAGGGAAAACCTTCGTCGGTGTACTGCAGCTGGCCGTGGCCTTCCATCTGCCACATACCCGGTACGGTAATTGGCCCCCACTCGTTCTGATAGCATGAGGTAAAGCTCTCCGGTACCAGCAGCGGGTTGGTGAAAAAGCGAAAGTTCCACTGCCCGCTGAGGGACAGGAAGCGGCTGCTGGTTTCGCGGGCGAAGGTCCGCGCCTGGGCCAGTGAGTCGTAAGAGAAGAAATACGCCCGCGGCGGCAGCCTGTTTTCATGAGTGAGTTGAAGGTTTTCCCAGCGATTCATATCGCCTCCCTGAACGGCTTAATAAGATAAAACTCATTTTAGTAAAACTTTTACTAAATAAAATCGCCAGGGATGATTTACTTTAACTTGATCACAAAATGAGCCACTTTATGCCGGGTGGCGGCTGCGCCTTATCCGGCCTACAGAATGGCGTTCTGGCCAGGACCGGTAGCCCGGCTAAGCGAAGCGCCGCCGGGGAACTGGATGGGGGATGAGGCCGTTTTGTGCCGGGTGGCGGCTGCGCCTTACCCGGCCTACAGAATGGCGTTCCGGCCAGGACCGGTAGCCCGGCTAAGCGAAGCGCCGCCGGGGAACTGGATGGGGGATGAAGCCGCTTTGTGCCGGGTGGCGGCTGCGCCTTACCCGGCCTACAGAATGGCGTTCCGGCCAGGACCGGTAGCCCGGCCAGGCGAAGTGCCGCCGGGGAACTGGATGGGGGATGAAGCCGCTTTATGCCGGGTGGCGGCTTCGCCTTACCCGACCTACAGAATGGCGTTCCGGCCAGGACCGGTAGCCCGGCTAAGCGAAGCGCCGCCGGGGAACTGGATGGGGGATGAGGCCGTTTTGTGCCGGGTGGCGGCTGCGCCTTATCCGGCCTACAGAATGGCGTTCCGGCCAGGGCCGGTAGCCCGGCCAGGCGAAGCGCCGCCGGGGAACTGGATGGGGGATGAAGCCGCTTTATGCCGGGTGGCGGCTGCGCCTTATCCGGCCTACAGAATGGCGTTCCGGCCAGGACCGGTAGCCCGGCTAAGCGAAGCGCCGCCGGGGAACTGGATGGGGGATGAAGCCGCTTTATGCCGGGTGGCGGCTTCGCCTTACCCGGCCTACAGAATGGCGTTCCGGCCAGGACCGGTAGCCCGGCTAAGCGAAGCGCCGCCGGGATGGGGTTGGATTAACGGGTGGTGCCGCGCAGCTTCAACACGCTGGGAACAAAAACGTTAAGCGGCAGGGCGCGGCCATCGCGGGCCTTCTCGATCAGCAGGTTCACCCCCTGACTACCCATCATTTCGGAGTGGATCCGCACCGTCGACAGCGGCGGGAAGGTAAAGCGCGCGGTGGGGATATCATTGACGCTAATCAGCGAAATATCTTCCGGGATCGCCAGCCCGCGTTCGTGAATGGCGCGCAGCACGCCAATGGCGATGGAGTCCGAGGCGACAAACAGCGCCCGCGGAAATTCCGCTTGCGCCAGCATCTGCTTCGCCAGCTCATAACCGGACGAGCTGGAAAAACCGCCGCGCCAGATATCATCGGCTGAAACCACGCCCTTCAACTGGCCGTACTCCACAAACGCCACTTCGCGAATATCGGCCTTGCCGGGCTGGTCCTGGCCGCCGATAAATCCAATACGCGACGCGCCCTGCTGGATAAAGAAGTCGACCACCTCTTTAGCGATACGTACCAGGTCGATATCCACCGCATCGTACGGGCTGCCGGCTTCGTGGAAATCAATAAAGCAGATATTGTCGGTCAGCGCGCTGGCGGTTTCGCGCAGCTCGCGCGTCGGCTGGCCGATAATCAATACGCCGGTGACCTTTTTCAGCTCGGGCAGGGTGTTATTGAGATAGCAGTTGGTGAGCTCGATGGCCAGCTTTTCGCACTGGGTTTCAATACCGTGGCGAATGGCGAGATAGTAAGGGTCGTTAATTTCCAGCTCTTGCTGGTAGCTGTACAGCGCCAGGATATGATGGTGGCCGACGGGTAGGACCTGCGTTTTACGCGCGCTGCTGCTTTTATACTCCAGCTTCTCCGCAATCTCGAGAATGCGATGCTTGGTCTCTTCTTTCACGTTCAGGGTGGGATCGTCGTTTAACACCCGGGAAACCGTCGCCAGCGAAACACCCGCTTCGGTCGCAATGTCTTTTAGCGTTGCCATCTTTTTCCTTTATCGGACGTTGCCCATGTTTGCTCATCCATTGTAAAGCAAGCGTCGCGTCCTGCACCTTATTTCAGTAAAAAACGCCTGCGCGCGAGGGCTGTTTTCCCCGGCGATAGCGTGACAGAAGTAGCATTATTCTCAGCATTATGCAGACGAACGGCAAAAACTTGCTATCTTTTAGTAAAAATTTACTGGAGGTGAGAGATGGATACCGTAGCTTACGCTGATTTTGCCAAACTGGAGATGCGCGTCGGCAAGATTGTCGAGGTGAAGCGCCATGACAATGCCGACAAACTGTACATTGCGCGGATTGATGTCGGCGACCGCACGCTGCAGACGGTCACCAGCCTGGTGCCCTACTACAGCGAAGAGGAGCTGCTGGGGAAAACGGTGGTGGTGCTGTGTAATCTGGCGAAAGCCAAAATGCGTGGTGAAACTTCTGAGTGCATGCTGTTATGCGCGGAAACCGAGGATGAAAGCGAAAGCGTGCTGTTGACGCCGGAGCGCGCCATGCCGGCAGGCGTGCGGGTGGTATAACGCGAAAATACCCTCTCCCGGCGGGAGAGGGTCGGGTGTGAATTATGTCTCTTCGACCGAAACGCGCAGTGCCGCCAGCGCCTTGCGCGCCGCCTTCAGCACCTGTTCGCACTGTTCGAGGGTGAGCGTCAGCGGCGGTTCAACGCGGATCGTCTTGGCGTTGTTTAACGTCCCGGCGACCAGCACCCGCTGTCTGAACATCTCGCTGGCAAAGTTATAGCCAATCTCGTTATCGACAAACTCAATGGCCATCAGCATGCCTTTCCCACGGACTTCATTCACCAGATCCGGATATTCGCGCGCCAGTTGACGGAAGCCGTCCAGCAACAGATCGCCTTTTTGCTCCGCCTGCGCCGGCAGGTTCTGCGAGAGCAAGACGTTGATCGTCGCCAGCGCCGCCGCGCAGGCCAGCGGGTTGCCGCCGAAGGTGGTGGTGTGCAGGAATGGGTTATCGAACAGCACCGAGAAGACCTCTTCCGTCGCCACCGTCGCGCCGATCGGCATTACGCCGCCGCCGAGCGCTTTAGCCAGACATAGAATATCCGGCTGCACGTTTTCATGCTCGCAGGCGAACATCTTGCCGGTGCGGCCCATGCCGGTCTGTACTTCGTCGAGGATCAGCAACGCGCCAAACTCGTCGCACAGTTTACGGACCGCCGGTAAGTAACCCGCCGGCGGCAGGATCACGCCGCCTTCGCCCTGGATAGGCTCAAGGATCACCGCCGCGACGTCATCACCGGTTTTCTTGCACTCGCTCAGTATGGAACGCATGGCGTTGATATCGCCGAACGGCACGTGGCGGAAGCCCGGCAGCAGCGGCATAAACGGTTTACGGAAGGTCGATTTCGCGGTGGCCGACAGCGCACCCAGCGATTTACCGTGGAACGCGCCGCTGGTGGCGACGAAGGTAAACTTGCCGCGCGGAGACTGATAGGCTTTTGCCAGCTTCAGCGCCGCTTCCACCGATTCCGTGCCGCTATTGCAGAAGAAACTGTATTTGAGCTTGCCGGGCGTTAAGGCCGCCAGCGTTTTCGCCAGCATCGCCCGCAGCGGGTCCAGCAGCTCCTGGCTGTGAAGCGGTTGTTTCGCGAGTTGATTTTCGACGGCGGATACCACAACTGGATTACGGTGCCCTACATTGAAGATGCCAAACCCACCAAGGCAGTCGATAAACTCCTGTCCCTGGGTGTCGACAAGCGTATTTAACCCTCCCGCTTGCCACTCTACGGCTCCGTAATCCCCGCCGGCTGTGACCGATTTTCTATACTCCAGAAACCCCGGGTTCACATGTTCTTTAAAGTATTCTCTCACCTCCTGGTTCAGTGCTTTCATTTCGTCATGGGAGAGCGATTGCTTCTCGATGAGATTCAGTGCGTGCGCGCTGCAGGCCAGAGCCGATGCGCTGGAAGGTAACCTGTTCAAAATGTGCTCCTGGGGGGGCGTATCACATGATACTGAATTAAGTATTGCAGGGATTACGCCAGCCTGGCAGCGACGATGAAAATCGGGATAAACGCAAAGTTAAGGCGCAAATGTGCAAAATTTAATCTCATAACTTAATTATTGGCACGTTTTATTCCTGAGGCTGCAAGATAAACTGCCGTTGGGGTGTGAAGCGGTATGAATTGGGGTGGTGCAGGCTGCCGCGTGATGGAGCAGCCTGGGAACTATTGTGGTGCGAGAGGTTAATCGAGCTGGGAGATTTCCATCGCCGCGCGGTCAATCACGCCGATGATCTGTTTCAATTGAGCGTCGCTGATGCTCTGCTGGTTGACCTTCAGGTCCAGCACCGCTTTAAAGTTCTCCAGCGCGCGTTTCATCTGCGGATTTTTGCGCAATTCGCAGCCGACCATGCGTTCCTGCAGGCGCGTCTGAATTTGGCTTAACAGCTCGCCGCTTTCGGCGCGCAGGCGGAGTCCCTCTTCAGTGATAGCGATTTTTTTACGCCCATTTTCCTCTTCTACGCTAATCAATCCCTGATCCTGCAGCAGGTCGAGCGTCGGATAGATAACGCCGGGGCTGGGGCTGTAATTACCTTGCGTCAGCGCCTCAATCTCTTTAATCAGCTCATAGCCGTGGCTGGCGTTGCGCGAAAGGATATCGAGGATCACCAGGCGCAATTCGCCGTGGCCAAAGAAACGCTGGCGGCGTCCGCCGCCGCGACGGCCCTGTTCGCCGTGGCCCTCTTCGTGATGATGTCGCATCGATGTCTCCTGTATTTTTGATATATCTAATTTATATCTAAAAAATAATAAATGACAACGGTTTATTTTTAATTTATTGATAATAAAGAATTTATTTTTGATTTTGGCTTTATTGTGTCTTTCTCTCGCTTTATATCAAAAAAAACTTGCCATTTTCACTAATGGCAATCATTATCATTTGCACTGAGTTTAGATATATCTATTTACCCTTCAATAAGGCGACGACGGATGACCACAATTAAACAAGCAAAATATCCGCAGCGCGTGCGTAACGAACTACGTTTTCGCGAATTAACCGTGCTGCGCGTTGAGCGTATCGGCCAGGCGTTCCAGCGGATTGTGCTGGGGGGCGAGGCGCTGGATGGCTTTGTTTCCCAGGGTTTTGACGACCACACTAAACTGTTTTTCCCGCAGGCGGGCAGCGTATTTACGCCGCCGGAAGTGACCGACGAAGGTATTAACTGGGGCGAGGGCGTGCGCCCGGCGACCCGCGACTACACGCCGCTGTACGATGCCGAACGCCACGAGCTGGCTTACGATTTTTATATCCACGATGGCGGTATTGCCAGCCGCTGGGCGCTGGAAGCCAACGTCGGCGATAAGCTGGTGATCGGCGGGCCGCGCGGTTCGCTGGTGGTGCCGGAAGATTACGCCTGGCAGCTTTATGTCTGTGACGAGTCGGGAATGCCGGCGCTGCGCCGCCGCCTGCTGGGATTGCGCCAGCTGCCGGTGACGCCGCAGGTGACGGCCATCGTCTCTATTGCGGATGCTTCGTATAAAGACTATCTGGCGGATCTCGACGGCTTTAATATCGAATGGGTGGTAGGCCACCACCCGGCGTTCGTCGCCGAGCGCCTGGCACAGGTTAAGATGCCGTCAGAAGATTATTTCATCTGGCTGACCGGTGAAGGCGCGGTGGTGAAATCGCTGCTGGCGCGCTTTGAGGATCCGAGTATCGATCAGCAGCTGGTGCGTTCGCAGGCGTACTGGCACAGTAAATAATCGGCAGAGTGGTAAACCCGGATGGCGGCGCGTTGCGCCTTATCCGGGCTACCTTTCAATGGTGTTATATCGCCCCGGTAAGCGCAGCGCCACCGGGTGAGGCTTAGCGTTCAGCCAGCGCCTTAAACACCATCGCCACCGCGTGAGCACCGGGGTCCATGTTGCCGAGCAGGCTCTCGCTGTTGAGATAGGAGGCGCGCCCGGCGCCGGCTTTGCTCGACTGGCAGGTGCGATCCGCGCCGGCCTGCGCCGCGACGAAAGCGGCCTGCAGATTATCCGGCTTGGCCAGCAGCGCCGCCAGCGCCGGCTGCAGGGCATCAATCATCGTCCGGTCTCCCTCATCGGCGCCGCCGTAAAATTTCATCTGCCCCAGACCGGCATTCAGCGCTTCCGCCATGCTGGCTCCTTGTTCCAGCTTCTGTCCGGCGGCGGTGAAGAAAATCGACATCAAGACGCCGCTGGAGCCGCCCATTACCACCGTCAGGCGTTCGCCGATTAGCGCGAACAGCGTGGGTAAATCATTTAACGGCAGTTGCTGGCGTTGCAGCAGAGCGGCAATCTCGCGCGCGCCGGCGGCGAAAGTGGAGCCGGTATCGCCGTCGCCCACTTTGGCGTCCAGCGCGTTGAGATGGGCTTCGAGGCCGGAGAGGGTGCTGGTCACCTGCGCCACGTAATCGCCCACCTGCGGGTTGGCCGATGGCGTAAAGGCGACGCGTGCGCTGGCGAGCGCGGACGGCATGATATTAACGGCCCGCGGCTGCACCGGCTTCTGCCAACTGGCGGTTTCGACATCCGACAGCAGCGCCTTTTCAATGCTCTCTTCCAGTACGATAGTGGTCAGCGAGAAGCCTTTCATATCCAGCGCCGTTACCAGCGAAGCGGGGCCAATCAACCAGTCAACGCGCGCATGGAGTGGGGTGTTGGCCAGCTCGCGGGTCAGAATCGCCATCTCGGCCACCGACACGCCGCCGAGATTATTGAGCATCACCGCCAGGCGGCCGGTTTCAGGTAGGGCGGCGGTCAGCTTCTCTACCATAATCTGCATGATTTCCGCGCTGTTATGGGTCGCGATCGTCGAAGCTCCCGGCTCGCCGTGGATGCCCATCCCCAGCTCGGCGTGGCCAGGCTGATGGCGCGGCGCGCTTTCCGCTTCCTGCGGCAGGTGACAGCTGGCCAGCGCCACCCCGATGCTGGCGGTATGGTTGGCGGCGTATTGCGCTTCGCGCAGGACGGTGGCGAGGTTGAAGCCGCGCTCGGCAAAATAGCCCGCCACTTTATGCACCAGAATGGTCCCGGCGATACCGCGCGGCTGTTTGTTATCCGGCAGCGAAATATCGTCGCCGACGATCAGCATCTCCACGTTGTAGCCAAGACGGCGTGCTTTCTCCGCCGCGAGGCCGAAGTTAAGCCGATCGCCGGTGTAGTTTTTGACGATCAGCAGACAGCCCGCCTCGCCGGTCACCGCCTGAATCGCGGTGAGTACCGCATCGACGCTCGGCGAGGCGAACAGATCGCCGCAGACCGCGGCGGTCAGCATGCCTTTACCAATAAAGCCGACGTGCGCTGGTTCATGGCCGGAGCCGCCGCCGGAAATCACCGCCACGTTGTTTTTATTCAGATCGCGGCGCACCACTACGCGGATCGCCGGGTCGCTCTCCAGCCTGGCGAGGTTGTTCCACGGGCTGGCAATAATGGTTCCCTCGATCACGTCGTTAACGAGGCTGGCGCGCTGGTTAAAAAAGAATTGAGACATAGTGGTTCCTGAAGAGTAAGCGAAAACTCACCCTCCGGAGGCGGGCCTCCGGAGTGGTAACGGTCAAAGTAGATTTAGCGACGAATAAGACGTTGCTGATGCATATCGAGCGTGATGGCTTCGCCAGGCTGAATATCATTCAGCGCGTTGCCCTGCTGGCATAACCAGGCGATCCCCGCCGCGCGGGCGATAATCGCGCCGTGGGCCTGTTCGCTGCCGTCGCGCAGGCACAGGCCGGTGACCTTGCTGGCATCCAGTTGGAGTACGGTCGAGGGATAAATATTGTCGGCGATAATAATCGTCGGCTCACTGGCGAATGGCAGCGTCTCCTTAATATCCTGCAGATGGCGTAGCGTGCGCTGCAGAATATCTTCGATATCGATATAGCGCGCCTGCAGGTAGGCGTCATCCAACTGGCGATACTGTTGGCTGAGCTCCATCAGCACCTGATGCCACGCCCATTCCGCCGAGCACTGTTCGGTGAGCAGACGATCGTTGGCGGCATCAAACAGATCTTCATCGTCGAGTAAAGTGTGATGACCGGCGAAGATCGCCGCGATATCGGCGTTAAATTTGTTTTCCGCCAGCTCGGTGAGCGCATTGAGATCGGCCAGCGTCTGGTCGATCGCCTGGCGCAGGCGTTGCTGCTCGCGAGCAACGTCGGCGGCGGCGGGGAGCGCCGGTTGGATCGGCGCCAGCGGATAAAGCAGCGCCGCGCCTTCAACACGCGCAGGTATGGCGGGTTCCGCAGTCGGCTGCACCTCCGGCGACTCGCCGAAGTTATCGGCGGCTAGCGCCTGAAACGCCGCCAGCGCCGCATCGGCGTCCGGACCGCGGGCCAGCAGGCGCAGCTTATCGTGGCGGCGCACCTGCAGCAGAGCGATTTGATTCAGACTGTCCGGGGTGACGCATTTGCCGTTTTTCTCCAGCACCAGGTCGGCGTTAAAACCCGCCAGCGCGGCGACCAGCTTCGATGCCGGACGCACGTGCAGGCCGTTGTGATTGTTAATAATGACTGAAACCGATTTAGCGTCGCCGTCGTCAGCAAGCGTTGGGGCGGCGGCGTCAGGCGTGTGCGAAGGTAAACCCAGCTGAACCCGCTTGGCTTCCAGGGCGTTCATGGCATCGGCGATAACCTTGTCGATCCCGGCGCCGGAGGCGGCGCTGACGGTGGCCGCCAGCGTCCCTTCGACCAGCGGCGCGGCGCACAGCCGCACCTTTGTCGCAATCGCCGGATCGAGCAGATCGAGGGCGGTTTCGGCGCTGAGCAGGGCGCTGCCGATATCCATCATCACCAGTACATGGTCGGTGTCGGCGACGGATTCGATCGCCTCCATGACTTTAATCGGATCGGTGCCGATCGGGCTGTCGGGATCGTCGATCCCGGCGGCGATCGCCAGCTTACAGCCATCGTTCATTAACATCTGCCGGGCCAGTTCTCCGACACCTTCGCCCAGCCGGGCGCTATGAGAAACAATAACCAGGTTTACCATCGCGATTTCCTTACTCTTTGGCGGCGGCAGCCAGCATCTGAACCATAAACAGCACCGAGGTCGCGCCGGGATCCTGATGCCCGATACTGCGCTCGCCGAGATAGCTGGCGCGGCCTTTACGCGCCTGCATGGTGATGGTGGCGTGGGCGGCGCGCTCGGCTACTTCGCAGGCGGCATCCAGCGCGGCGGGGATAGACAAATGCTGCTCGCTGGAATGACGCAGGGATTCCACTACCGGCAGCCAGACGTCGCACATCGTCTTATCGCCCGGCTCCGCTTTACCGCGGTTGACGACGCCGTCCGCGCCTTCGCGGATCATCTGATAAAGCTCGTCGAGGGTCAGGCTCTGATGCGCCTGGGTGACCTGGGCGGCGCGGATAAAGAAGGTGCCGAACAGCGGGCCGCTGGCGCCGCCGACGTTGGAAAGCAGCGTCATCCCGGTATTCTTGAGAATAAAACCGATGTCTTTATCGGCGATCGACGGCAGCTTTTCGACGACTTTGCTGAAGCCGCGATGCATATTGAGGCCGTGGTCGGCGTCGCCGATCTCTTTATCAAGGCCGGTGAGAAAATCGCTCTGTTTGGTGAAAATGTCGCCGCAGCGGTACAGCCAGTCGACGATTTGCGTTCTGTTCAGTGACATGTCGTGCTCCTTATTTTCCCCAGTTCAGCGCCGGGGTATGGACCGGGGCGTCCCATAACGCCAGCGTGTCATCATCCGCTTTCAGCAGGGTGATGGAGAAACCCGCCATATCCAGCGAGGTGCAGTAGCTGCCGATGAGGTTGCGTTCAATCACAATGCCGGACGCTTCGCAGCGCTGGGCGAGGCGGTTGTAAACGCCATACAGTTCGGAAAGCGGCGTGGCGCCGAGGTTATTGACCAGCGCGATAACCCGATCGCCGTTTTGCAGCGCGGTTTTGCTCTGTTTCACTTCCTGCCACGCTCCCTTGACGTTATCCCACTGGCGCAGCGTGCGGCTGTATGCGCCGTTTTCCAGCAGGGTATCGAACATCTCATCGACGGTTTGGTCGAGTGAGCTGAAGCGGCGGCGGTCGATACCCGGCTCGCCATGGATGCCGACGCCGAACTCCATCTCGTCATCTTTCAGAGTAAAGGAGGGTTGTCCGGCGGCCGGTACGGTGCAGGCGCCCAGCGCGATACCAATCGAGTGACCAAGGTTATTTAAACGGCGGCCCAGTTCGGCGCAGGCTTCCAGCGAGTCGCCGCGTTCGGCGGCGGCGCCGACCAGTTTTTCAATCAGCACGGTATTGGCGACGCCGCGACGTCCGGCGGTGTAGAGGCTATCTTTTACCGCCACGTCGTCATCCACCACGACGGTGGTGACCTTAACGCCGCTTTCGTGCAGCAGCTCGGTGGCGGTCTCAAAATTCAGGATGTCGCCGGTATAGTTTTTGATAATCAGCAGGACGCCTTCGCCGCCGTCAATCTGCATCGCGCATTCGAACATTTTGTCCGGCGTCGGCGAGGTGAAAATTTCCCCCGGGCAGGCGCCGGAGAGCATGCCCTGGCCGATGTAGCCGCAGTGCATCGGTTCGTGTCCGCTGCCGCCGCCGGAGAGCAGCGCCACTTTGCCGGCGACCGGCGCATCGGCGCGGGTGACATAGACCGGGTCCTGGTGCAGCGTCAGTTCAGGATGCGCCTTCGCCAGGCCGATAAGCTGTTCACTCAGTACATCTTCCACACGGTTAATCAGTTTTTTCATTGTTTATGCTCCGTAGGGTAGGGGAGGTCGCCTGTCTATAAGGGTAGCCCGGCGATGTAATGATTCTGGCTGAGCGGGCGCAAAATAAAACGCTGTCAAAATGAGTTCCATAACGGAACGTAGAAAATGATTTTTGTTCCTTTATGGAACGTTATTCGCCGATAAACAGAAAAATTGCGAGCCAGCGCTAATAATGTGGCCGTTTTTTTCTGCTATCAGAGATGAGGCTATGATGATTTTTTTCGCCATTGTGCCGCATTGAGGCGATTTTATGCGTTAAAGAGGGGGGACGATAATGGCTTTTGAGCCAAAATGAGCCGATCGCGATCGCAATCCCATCGCTTTCTCAGTCATGTTGTTTCAATATGGAACGTATTATTTTTTTATCTGTTTCAGAACAGAACAAAAAAGGGAAAAATTTTTTTCGCTTTTGCTCGCCCTACAGTGGATGCATCGCTCCGGCAGCGTGGCTGTAGGCGCCATTGATACCAGGCGCCGCGGCATGACGGCCAGGGCTCACGTGTCAATATATGCACTTATTTGAGGGTGAAAGGAATGCTAAAAGTTATTCAATCTCCAGCCAAATATCTCCAGGGACCTGATGCCGCCATGCTGTTCGGCGAATACGCTAAAAACCTGGCCGACAGCTTTTTTGTTATCGCCGATGACTTCGTGATGAAGCTGGCGGGCGACAAAGTATTGAACGGCCTGCATAGCCACAATATTAGCTGCCATGCGGAACGGTTTAACGGCGAGTGCAGCCATGCGGAAATCAACCGCCTGATCGCTATTCTTAAGCAGCACGGCTGCCGCGGCGTGGTGGGTATTGGCGGCGGGAAAACCCTCGATACCGCGAAGGCTATCGGCTATTACCAGAAGCTGCCGGTGGTGGTGATTCCGACAATTGCCTCAACCGATGCGCCGACCAGCGCGCTGTCGGTTATCTACACCGAGGCGGGCGAATTTGAAGAGTATCTGATCTACCCGAAAAACCCGGATATGGTGGTGATGGACACGGCGATTATCGCCAAAGCGCCGGTACGCTTGCTGGTGGCCGGGATGGGCGATGCGCTCTCCACCTGGTTTGAAGCCAAGGCCTGCTTCGATGCGCGAGCCACCAGCATGGCGGGCGGGCAGTCCACGGCGGCGGCCTTGAGCCTGGCGCGCCTGTGCTATGATACGCTGCTGGCGGAAGGCGAAAAAGCACGCCTGGCGGCTCAGGCTGGAGTGGTGACCGATGCGCTGGAGCGCATTGTCGAAGCCAACACCTATCTGAGCGGTATTGGCTTTGAGAGCAGCGGCCTGGCCGGCGCGCACGCGATTCACAACGGTTTCACCATTCTTGAAGAGTGCCACCATCTGTATCACGGCGAAAAAGTCGCTTTCGGCACCCTGGCGCAGCTGGTGCTGCAAAACAGCCCGCTGGAAGAGATCGAAACCGTGATGGGCTTCTGTGAAAAAGTCGGCCTGCCGATCACCCTTGCGCAGATGGGCGTGAAAGAGGGTATTGAAAGCAAAATCCACGCGGTCGCGAAAGCCACCTGCGCGGAAGGCGAAACCATCCACAATATGCCGTTCCCGGTCACCGCGGATAGCGTCTACGCCGCCATCCTTACCGCGGACCTGCTTGGGCAGCAGTGGCTGGCGCGTTAATTCGTTTTCGCCTGACCGAGACGCCGCAGCATAATGCGGCATGAACTTTCCCCTCCGGCAGCCGCTGCCGGAGGGTTTTGTCGTTTTAACTGTGTTAACTACAGCGGAAAAGGGATATGACAGCTCAGACTCAGGGCGCGGAAAAAGAGGTTTCAGCCGTTATCAGCCAGTCGTGGCATCGCTGCAGCAAATTTATGCAGCGGGAAACCTGGCAGGCGCCGCATCAGGCGCAGGGGCTGACCTTTGAATCGATCTGCCGTCGCAAAACCGCGCTGCTGACCATCGGTCAGGCGGCGCTGGAAGATGCGTGGGAGTTTATGGCCAACCGCCCCTGCGCGCTGTTCATCCTTGATGAGTCGGCCTGCATTCTGAGCCGCTGTGGTAACCCGCAGACACTGGAACAGCTGGCGGAACTGGGATTTCGCGACGGCAGCTACTGCGCGGAGAGCATTATCGGCACCTGCGCGCTGTCGCTGGCTTCGATGCTCGGACAGCCGGTCAACACCGCGGGCGACGAGCACTTTAAGCAGGCTCTGCGGCGCTGGTCGTTCAGTTCGACGCCGGTGTTCGATAACCATGGCCGCCTGTTTGGATCGATTTCGCTATGCTGCCTGCGCGAAGAATGGGCCCCGGCGGATCTGTCGCTGACCTTGGCCATCGCCCGCGAAGTGGGTAACTCGCTGCTTACCGACAGCCTGCTGGCGGAATCTAACCGTCACCTTAATCAAATGTATGGCCTGCTGGAAAGTATGGACGACGGGGTGATGGCGTGGAACGAGCAGGGAGTGCTGCAGTTTCTCAACGTGCAGGCGGCCACGCTGCTGCATCTCGATACCCAGGCCAGCCAGGGGCGAAATATCAACGAACTGCTGACCCTGCCGGCGTTGCTGCGCCGCGCGATTAAACAGGCCCGCGGCCTTAATCATGTGGAAGTGACCTTCGAGAGCCAGCATCAGTTTATCGACGCGGTGATCACCCTGAAGCCTATCGTGGAGGAGCAGGGCAATAGCTTCATTTTACTGCTCCACCCGGTGGAGCAGATGCGTCAATTAATGACCAGCCAATTAGGCAAAGTGAGTCATACCTTCGAACAGATGTCGGCGGATGACCCGGAAACCCGCAGGCTGATCCACTTTGGCCGCCAGGCGGCGCGCGGCGCTTTCCCGGTGCTGCTGTGCGGCGAGGAAGGGGTGGGTAAAGAATTACTGAGCCAGGCTATCCATAACGAAAGCGAGCGGGCGCCGGGCCCGTATATTTCGGTTAACTGCCAGCTGTACGCCGACAGCGTACTGGGACAGGATTTTATGGGCAGCGCGCCAACCGACGATGAAAATGGCCGCCTCAGCCGACTCGAACTGGCTAACGGCGGCACGCTGTTCCTGGAAAAAATAGAGTATCTGGCCCCCGAACTGCAGTCGGCGCTGCTGCAGGTGATAAAACAGGGCGTGCTGACGCGTCTTGATGCCCGACGGCTGATTCCGGTAGATGTGAAAGTGATCGCCACCACCACCGTCGACCTCGCCAACCTGGTGGAGCAGAACCGCTTTAGCCGCCAGCTGTACTATGCGCTACATTCGTTTGAGATAGTCATTCCGCCGCTGCGGGCGCGACGCGGCAGCATTCCTTCGCTGGTGCATAGCCGTCTGCGTCGGCTGGAGAAACGCTTTTCATCGCGGCTGAAGGTCGATGACGACGCGCTGGCCCAACTGACCGCCTACCCGTGGCCGGGAAATGATTTTGAGCTTAATAGCATTATTGAGAATATCGCGATGAGCAGCGATAACGGGCATATCCGCTTAAGCAATCTCCCCGAACATCTCTTCTCTACCAGGCCGGGTAGCGAAACGGCCTCATCGCTACTGCCGTCGAGCCTGTCCTTCAGCGCCATCGAGAAAGAGGCGATTATCCAGGCGGCGCGAGTGACCAACGGCCGGGTACAGGAGATGTCGCAGTTGCTGAATATTGGCCGTACCACGCTGTGGCGCAAGATGAAGCAGTACGATATCGACGCCGGGCAGTTTAAGCGCCGGGGGCAGGATAAGGGTTAAGCCAGCGGCGTTAATATTTTTCCGGCAGCTCGTTGACAATATCGACGAGCTCGCCGTTTTTCATCGTGATATAGCCGCCATTTTTCAGATCGGAAAGTACCTGAAACAGATAGCTACGCGACATTTTCGTGCGTCGCAGGATAAAGTTTGCCAGGCTCGGGTCGTGTAATACGCCCTCATTTTTCTGCTTGAGATAGCGATAAATCATGGAGCGAATGACAAAATAGCGGGTGCCAATAGCTCTTTCGTCATGCGCATCGAGCAAAAACGCCAGCGTGATGGCCATCATGTTCATCAGGAAGGTGAATTTATCGGGCTGAGTAAAATGTTTCTCAAAGTATTCGAGATTACAGCTGAACACTTTGACATTTTTTTTGGCGGTATAGTGCAACTGAATGCCCGGACCATAATTCTCGACAATACCAAAAAACATCCCTTTGATGCCTTTGCCGATCTGAAACAACTTTTTCGGTTGGGTTTTCGCTTTTCCAGAGGTGAGAATAAAGTTGTGCTCCTGCATCTCAACGGCAATGACGCCTTCAAGAACAATAATAATCTCGCCTGTACTCAGGGTGAAAGGCGTATCATCAGCAATTTGGCGTATATTATTGCTGTGAGTTAACGAGTCTATCGCCTTTATATTCTTTGAAATCATCTTATTATATTCATCGATGATGTGGGAATAGGGCGTTTGAATACGACTCATTTTCTCTCCGGGCTTAACTCTACCGCTTTATTACTCTTTGCTATTTTGCAGTGGCGATACTTTATATTTTAACGGCGCGGAATTACGCCTGATACAAAATATCTAAATTTAAAAGCTAGCGCCAGATAGCAAGCATCACTTTTGCAGTCCGTTAACGGACTGATCTATCGCTCTTTTTAAAACACTCACTTAGACTGTTTTAGTGGGGTAGTTGGGCTTCTTTTTTTAGTAACTAAGAATCCACTTAAATATTGAATGATAATATTGCTTTTGCCGCGGTTTTATTTAGTGAAACGGTGATGGTGATTGGCTTTGCATAAATGAAAAAATAAAATTGTACGTGTGGATTTTTATTGCTTTCTCTACTTCACTTAAGCGGAATCGCCTCAGTAGCGACAAGGTTTTCGCTGATGTCGCTCATCTCATGTTGAGACTTATCTAATCTGACAACGCCTGCCTGACATTAGCCAAATCGTAAGTGAAATCAGGCGCATTCTGAGCAATGAGGTTTGAAGATGAATAAAAAATATAAGGGTATCGGCGTGCTGGCATTTGCCGCCGGCTCGCTCTTACCCGGCGCGACGGTCAATGCCGCCGATCAAAATGCGGTCGCTCCCAGCGATGGGGCGGCAAAGAAGCCCAATATTATCCTGATCGTCTCTGACGATACCGGCTATGGCGACCTCGGCGTCTACGGCGGCGGCGAAGGCCGCGGTATGCCGACGCCAAACCTCGACAAAATGGCCGATGAGGGGATGACCTTTTTCGACTTCTATGGCCAGCCAAGCAGTACGCCGGGCCGCGCGGCGATGCAGACCGGGCGCATTCCCAACCGTAGCGGTATGACCACCGTGGCCTTCCAGGGGCAGGGCGGCGGTTTACCGAAAGAAGAGTGGACGCTGGCCTCGGTGCTGAAAACCGGCGGCTATAAAACCTTCTTCACCGGTAAATGGCACCTCGGTGAAGCCGATTACGCGTTACCTAACGCGCAGGGCTACGACGAAATGAAATACGTCGGCCTCTACCACCTGAACGCCTATACCTATGCCGATCCGACCTGGTTCCCGGATATGGATCCGCAACTGCGTGAAATGTTTGCTCGCGTCACCCGCGGCGCGCTCTCCGGCAAGGCAGGCGAAGCGCCGAAGGAAGAGTTCAAAATCAACGGCCAGTATGTGAATACCCCGGTCGTTGATGGCAAAGAGGGCGTGGTCGGCATCCCATTCTTCGACCGCTACGTCGAGAAGGCTTCGCTGGACTATCTTGAAGCAAACGCAAAATCTTCCGAACCCTTCTTCATGAGCATCAATTTTATGAAGAACCACCAGCCGAACATGCCGGATCCGGATTACGTCGGCAAGTCGATGTCGAAGAGCAAATACGCCGACTCGATGGTGGAAATGGATGCCCGCGTAGGCCATATCATGGATAAGCTGCGTGAGTTGGGGATCGATAAAAACACCCTTGTGGTATGGACCACCGATAACGGCGCCTGGCAGGACGTTTATCCGGATGCCGGCTATACGCCATTCCGCGGTACCAAAGGTACTGACCGCGAGGGCGGCAGCCGCGTTCCGGCTATTGCCTGGTGGCCAGGCAAGATTAAAGAGCACAGTCGTAACCACGATATCGTTGGCGGCCTCGATCTGATGGCGACTTTTGCTTCAGTGGCCGGGATTAAGTTACCGACCAAGGACCGCGCCGGGCAGCCGATAATCTTCGATAGCTACGATATTTCGCCGGTACTGTTCGGCACGGGCAAAGATCCGCGTACTTCCTGGTTCTACTTCACCGAAAACGAGTTGACCCCGGGGGCGGCGCGCGTCGGCCACTATAAGGCGGTATTTAACCTGCGCGGCGATAACGGCGCGAAAACCGGCGGCCTGGCGGTGGATTCCAACCTCGGCTGGAAAGGGCCGGAGTCCTATGTCGCAACGGTGCCGCAGATTTTCGATCTCTGGCAGGATCCGCAGGAACGCTACGATATCTTTATGAACAACTATACCGAGCATACCTGGACGCTGGTGACCTTCAACGAAGCCATCACTAAGTTGATGAAAACCTACGTCGAGTATCCGCCGCGTAAGCCGCAGAGCGAAGCCTACAGTGGGCCGATTACCCTGTCGCAGTACCAACGCTTTAGCAATATTCGTGAACAGTTAAAACAAGAAGGGTTCCAGTTGGCGATGCCGACCGGCAACTAAAATGACGTTGGCCCGGGCGAAATGTCCGGGCCTTTTGCTGTTGTGAGCATTCTCCGAAATGGGTTCTGGTCGATGAAAAAAAGCACCACCATTCCATTAACGCCTTTGCAGAACCAGGGGCGCTATCTGCCCGCCTATAAACGTCGCTATCACATGATGGCGAAGCCCAGCGGCTCCACCTGCAACCTGGACTGTCAATACTGTTTTTATCTGCATAAAGAGCAGCTTCTGCATCAGCCACACGACAAAGGAATGAGCGATGAGGTACTGGAGAATTTCATTCGTCAGTACATTCAAAGCCAGGATGGCGAAGAGATTATTTTCTCCTGGCAGGGCGGCGAGCCAACCCTGATGGGGCTGGAGTTTTTCGAAAAGGTCGTTGCGCTGCAAAAGAAATATCAGCCGAAGCACCAGCGGATTGAGAACGATCTGCAGACCAATGGCGTGCTGATTAACGATAAGTGGGCCGCCTTTCTTAAGCAGCACAATTTTCTGGTCGGCGTGTCTATCGATGGCCCGCGTGAGATCCACGATCGCTTCCGCGTGACGCGCAGCGGCAAACCGACCTTCGACAAGGTCATGGAAGGGATCGCAGCGCTGAAGCGTCACGGCGTGCCGTTCAACGCGCTGGCAGTCGTTAACCGGGTCAATGCCCGTTTCCCGCGCGAGGTATATCGTTTTCTTACCCGCGAACTGGGCGCTACCTATATCCAGTTCACGCCCTGCGTAGAGGCCGCCGAGTTTAAAACTACCGCGCCGCAATTCTGGCGCGAAGAGACGATCCCCATCACCGGCAGCCGCCGGGCGAAACCGGGGGATCTGGATTCGATCGTCACCGACTGGTCGGTGGATCCCGACGATTGGGGACATTTTCTGACCGAAGCTTTTGATGAATGGGTGACCTGTGATCTGGGCCGCGTGCAGGTCAATTTGTTTGAAACCGCCGTGGTGCAAACCATGGGACTCCCATCCCAGTTATGCATTACCGCGCCGTTTTGCGGTAAGGCGCTGGCGATTGAGAAAAACGGCGACGTCTACTCCTGCGATCACTACGTCTATCCGGAATATAAGCTTGGCAATATTAAGGCGCACAAGCTGGCGCATATGGTCTTTTCCGAGCGGCAGAAAGTGTTTGGGATGGGCAAGAAAGAGACGCTGCCGGCCTACTGCAAAAGCTGTCCGCATCTGAATTTATGCTGGGGCGAATGCCCGAAAAACCGCATCGTGCGCGCCCCGGACGGCGAAGAAGGGCTCAATTATTTGTGTCCCGGCTTTCGCCATTTTTACGCGACGGTTAAACCGACGCTTGAGAAAATTGCCGCCATGCTGAAGTAGGTCTGGTTTTTGGCGGTGGAATAAGAAGGAAAAACAATGAAAAAAACAGTACTGCTCAGCATGCTGCTATTGAGCTTCACCAGCGCGGCAGCCACCGATATGCTGCCGGCATGGAAAGATACCCCTGCTAAACAGGCGATTGAGCAATGGGTGCAGGGGGCGACGCGTGAAGGCGGAGCGGACTTTATTCCGTTAGATAAGCGCTACGTGGTTTTTGATAATGACGGCACCCTGTGGCCGGAAGCGCCGCTGACTTTCCAACTGCAGTTCGCAGTGGATGAAGTGAAAAGACTGGCGCCGGAACATCCGCAATGGCAAAAAGATCCGCTGGTGGCGGCGGTACTGAACAACGATTTGAAAACGGTAGCGGCGGGCGGTGAAAAAGGGCTACTCAAGTTGCTGGCGTTAACCCATAGCGGCATGACCACCGAAGAGTTTAGTCAGCGAGTCAGCGCATGGTTTGACAGCCATCAGGATAAACGTACCGGTTGTCGCTATGACCAGTTGGGATATCAGCCGATGCGCCAACTGCTGGACTATCTGCGCGCCAATGGCTTTAAAACGTGGATCGTTTCCGGCGGCGGAATTGACTTCATGCGCGTGGTGTCGGAGAAAATGTACGGTATTCCGCCGGAGCAGGTTATCGGTTCGTTCGCGCTCAGCGAGTTTAGCCTGACGGATAATGGTACCGAGCTGCGCAAAACGATGAAAGGCGCATTCAATGATGACGCCGCGGCCAAACCGGTGGCGATCCACCTGTTTATGGGCCAGCGCCCGGTTGCGGCTTTTGGTAACAGCGACGGCGATTTGGCGATGCTGCAATACACCGCAGCCAACCCGAACTATAAAACCTTTGAGCTGCTGGTCCACCATACCGATGCGGCGCGAGAGTATGCCTACGACAGCCATCCTTCCGCCAGCGGCAAGCTGGTGAAAGGATTGACCGAGGCGAAACAAAAGGGTTGGACAGTCGTCGATATGCAGCAGGACTGGAAGACGGTATACGACCCGGCGCAGTGTAAGGCGAAATAAAAAACGCCCCATGTTGGTCCGGGCAATGGCGGTGAGTTCGGATCCGTATTTTTGCCGGATGGCGGCTGCGCCTTATTCGGCCTACGGTCCGTGTGCCTGGCTGAAACTGTCGGTGTTGATCGCCTCAAAATCCCCGGTGGCGCTACCGCTTACCGGGGCTACAGTACTGTGCGGTCTGGTAGCCCGGATAAGGCGCAACGCGCCGCCTCCGGGAAAATCCCTGGTGGCGACGGGCCGCCCTCTGTGCGCTCCCTGCGCCACGGATAATTGTCTAAGGGGCCAGCGGCGGCAACGGCTGCGGCTGCCAAAATCGCCGCCAGCGCCGGTTGATGCCGAGAAGCGTTCGATAACTCCAGCGGCGGCCAAACCATCCGCCTCCGACCGCCGCGGCGGCAATGAATACCCACATCAGACTTTGCCAGGAGACCATTCCCGTTGTTCCGCGCAGCGCTTGCTCCGCGCCGCCCTGTCGCGCCGCGGCGACGTTCAACGTTTCTCCCGCCAGCTTCGCCGTTCGCCATTGATGATTAACGGTATCCCACCAGCGCAGGCTAATCGGCGGTAGTACCAGCGTACCGCTATGACTGGGTAAATAGCGCAGTCGTTCCACCCGGTGGGCGCCGATGACATCGCCGCGCTCGCTTTTTAATGCCTCACTGACCGGCGCCAGACGCTGGCTCTCGCTACCGCTAATGGCGTACAGCAGCGGTGGAATTTGCCCCGGTAGCGCATCCCGCGCCTCGACGGTCACGATACGGTCAACGACATCACCGACCCGCAGCGTGGCGTCTTTTCCTGCGTGATACTGTTGAATTTGCTGGTTGAGCGTCAACTGGCTGGCCGGTAAAAAATGGTCTGCCTGAGTGGTATTGGCAGGCCAATTAACCGGGCGTTCCAGTGCCGGAAGATGCACCGTGACCGGCGCCTGATTGGCGGATGACGCGGTGATATCGATCGCCGGCAGGCGCAGCACGCCCTGCTGCCAGGCGCTGACCTGACGTTCAAGGCGAATGCCGCTCCAGACGATCCCGTTCTTTTTGCGCGTCACCAGCTGTGAAGGCAACGCGGTAGGCAGGAGTTCGCCGTTTTTGACCGCAAACTCGGGCCACTGCGGCGGCGGGTTAAACCAGCTATCCGTCCACCAGGTGACGGCCACCCGAACCGGCTGGCCGGGGACGATCTGCGTCGGCGCTTCCAGTTCACGGGTGATGTCCATCGCCGCATGCGCCGGCAGGGTGGCGGCCAGCAGAAAAAGTAGCGCTTTGTTCATGGCGTGGTATCTCCCGAGCCGTTGCGATACAGGCTTTTCAGTAGCCCCGTTGGCGAAACATCCAGTGCATCAAACCATTGATTAACCTGCGGACTCTCCCCGGCGATGGCGCCGATTTGCTGCTGATCGATGCCCTGGTTTTTCTGCAGGTCGTGGACCAGCTTATCCGGGCCGTCATCCATCGCATCGCCCTGCGCCTGCTGGCGTTCACGCTCTTGCTGCCGAATGCGCATCACGATCTGCGAGATTTTGTCGCGATTTTGCAGCGCCATGGACCAGTCAGGATGTAGATAGATGGCGCGATCGTAGCTGTCGAGCGCCTGCTGCCACTGCTTTTGCTGAGCATAGCTGTTACCTAGCCACAGCAAGGTTTCCGCGGTTGGCGGCGCGGCGCGAAACGCGCTGGCGGCGGCAGAATAGTTGCCCGCCCGATACCAGGCGATACCTTGCCATAAGGGGTCGCGATAATGCCCGGCGGCAGCGGCGTAGTCGCCGCGGTTGAAGGCGTGCTGCCCCTGGATATCCGGGCGAACCCAGGCATCGAGCCAGGCGGCATCGCTATGCGGCGACCACAGCACCGCGGGAAGCAGCAGCGCCGCCATCAGTAGCTGGCGTCGCCAGAACAGCAGCAGGCACAGCATCGGCACGATCAGCAGATAGCCGCTGTTTTTCCAGCGCAGATCCTGGCGGGCGTTATTTTGTTGAGTCACCGATTGTTGAATGTGGCTGGCGATGACGCGCAGATCGTCACCATCATCGCTGACCAATGTCACCGGGATCCCGGCGTCGCGCAGCTGGCGGAAACGATCGACGTTCAGCCGGGTATCGACGCCGAGGCTGGCATACTTATCCGGCAGCGCTCCACCCGCGGCGGTGCCGGGAACCCAAATTTGCAGCGGTAGATGTTGTCCTATCAGCCAGTCGACCTCGGCAGGCGACAGGGTATCGGCAACGAGGATCAGGCTATGCGGGCTGTCTTTGGCAGTAGGCAGATTTTTTAACGCCAACGCGACCGCCTGCGGCAGGGCGGAACCGCTACCTTCCGGCAGCAAAGAGGGCGACTGGGCGTTGAGAAATAGCTGATAAAACTGCGGATCCTGCGTCAGTGGCGTCGTGAGAAAAGCCTGGCTGCTGTAGACCACCAGACCGAAATGCGCCCCGGGCTGCTGCTGCATTAGCGCGGCGATTTTATGCTGCATGCGCTGATGGCGCGAGGGCGGTAGATCGCGGGCATACATCGCCAGATCCTGCTGCAGAATCACCATTACGTTGCTCTGCGGGGTGAGCGCCGCCGGTAGTTCACGCTGCCAGCTCGGGCCCGCCAATGCCACAACGCCGAGTGTGAGTAGCCATGGCAGCAGACGGGTTAGCCTGCGACGGCGCTGAATAATCAACGCGCGAAAAGGTTTATCCATTAGCGTTGACCAGGCGCAAGCGCCGTAGCCTGGAAGCCAGGCCACCAGCACACACAACAGCAGCGCGGTTAAGCGCCACGGATAGAGGAAGTGAAAATCGCTCATGCCATTTTCTCCCTGAGGACACGGCCGCAGGCGGCCAGCAGTAACAGTAACAGCGCAGAGGCGAGCGGCCATGGATAGAGCGCCTGATGCCATGACCAACCGAGGCTTTTAACCTGCGCCGGGGTGAGGGCGTCGATTTGTTGCCAGACGCTATCCAGCGCGCTGCCGGAATGCGCGGCGGTCCAGCTCTGGCCGCCGGTGGTTTTCGCGATGCGCTGCAGTAGCGGCAAATCGACTTTGTCTTTGCTGGTATCGCTGAGGTCGCCGAAGGCGATGGTATGAACCTGGACATGGTGGTCGGCGGCAAGCTTTGCCGCCAGTTCAGGCGACAGCTGCGAAGCGGTATCGTTGCCGTCGGTGAGTAAAATCGCCAGCTTATCGGCCTGCTTATCAGGGCCATTATCCAGTACCTTAACCGCCACGCCCAGCGCGTCGCCGATAGCGGTTTGCTGGCCAATCATGCCCGGCGCCAGTTGATTAATGCGCGTTTGCAGCGCCTGTTTATCTTCGCTTATCGGCGCGAATGGCCAGGCTTTGCTGGCGAAGATTACCATGCCGATGCGGTCGGATTGCCGGGCGGCGACAAACTTGCGCACCGATTGCTGTACCGCCTGCAGGCGCGTATTACCGCCCTGGATGTCATTTTTGGCCATTGAACCGGAGACATCGAGGATCAGCACGATGTCGCGCATCGGCCTGCTGATGTACTGCGGCGGCGTCAGGTATTCCGGCCGCGCCAGCGCGCAGACCAGCAGCGACCAGATAAGCCAGAACAGCACGGCGCTGGCCCCGCCACCGCGTTTCGGCCGGGTATCGAGCTGTAACGCGTCAATTAGCGAGGGTAAAAACGGTACCCGCACGCGCTCGTCGGTGGAAGTTGCCAGGAGCGGGAGAAAACGAGTGAGCAGCGGCAGCGCCAGCAGTAGCGCGGCCCAGGGCCAGGCGAAATCAATGTGGGCGAGCCATTCAGACATGTGGAAGCTCCTTTAGCCACTGCGCTAACTGAGCGCGAAGCCGCGCCGTCTGCTGGTCGTTCAGGGCGTTGTCTGCCCGGCAGTAACGGGAGATGAGCTGGTCGCGCAGGTCGGTATCCAGCGTCAAAGACGCCAGCACGGCTTCCGGCGCCAGCGTTTGGCTAACCGTGCGACGTGGCTGGTGGACCAGTTGTACGCGTTTAATCAACTGCATCCAGCTATCGGCGGTATGCTGATGATTGAGCGCCAGCAGCGCTTCCCGCCGCCAGCGATTGCGACGCCAGCGGGCGTAGCGGATAAGCAGGAGCAGCGCTGCCAGGCTTACGGCAATCGCAAGCAGAATCAGCCAGCCGATTGGTAGCGGAAACCAACTGGGGGCGGGGGGGAGCGCGGGCGTTAGTAGATCCGGCACCGCATAGCCTTTCTCAAACATTTAAAGCCCTTTTTGTAACTGACGCAGCAGGTCCTGAGTTACCGTCAGATGATTAACCCGAATACCTAACTGGTTGAGTTGCTGCTGCTGACGCGCCAGCCGACCGATGATGTGTTGGCGAATATCGGCGCTGAGCGCAGAGGTGAGAGTGACGCTGGCGCTGCGCCCGCCGTAGCAGGCGGCCAGCGTACCGGAGCGCGGCAGGCGAAGATGAAGGTCGTCGAACAGCACAAATGCACTGACTTCGCAGCGTCGGCGCAGATGCGCCAGCATGGCCTGCGCTGGGGCGTCGAGGTCATGAAAATCGCTCAGGATCGCGACCCAGGCGCCGCGTGGAATCGCGCTGACGGCGCGCTGCAACGCCTGCGCCAGCGTCTGCGCGCGCTGAGGCTCATGAGGATATTGTTGGGCCAACAGCTGATTATAATGCGTCAGATTATCCAGCAGCTCGGGTAGCGCGCGCCGTGGGGCGCTACATGGTTGCAGCGCCAGCGTGGTATCGTTAAACACCAGGCTGCCGAGGCGATCGCCATCATGATGGCTGCGCCAGGCCAGCAGCGCGGCGGTTTTTGCCGCCGCCGCTGATTTCGTTTGTCCGCGGGTGGCGAAGTACATATCTAATCGTTGGTCGACCAGCAAAAAGACCGGGCGTTCTCGCTCTTCATTGTACTGGCGCACCCACGGCGTACGTAGACGGGCGGTTGTCTGCCAGTCGATCATTCGAACATCGTCGCCGGGTTGATAACGACGCAGGCTATCGAAGTTGAGCCCACGGCCCTGCTGGCGGGAGGCGCGTTCGCCGGACAGCGCGCCTGGCGGGATCTGCCCGGGCGGGTTTGCAATCAACCGCGACTGTGGCGCGAGGTCGAGCAGAATCTGGCGATTAACGCAGAGATCGCTCATTAGATCACCACGGCGTTCAGCAGCATGGTAATCACATCGTCGGCGCTGCAACCATCGGCGCTGGCCTGATAGCTCAGCATCAACCGGTGGCGCATCACCGCTGGCGCGATAAAACGCACGTCTTCCGGACGAACCGCGTCACGTCCCGCGAGCCAGGCCTGCGCGCGGGCGCAGCGCTCCAGCGCTAAGGTACCACGCGGGCTCAGGCCGTAGGCCAGATAGCTGGCTAACTGCTCGCTGATGCGCTGCGGCTGGCGGGTGGCGTTGACCAGTTCGACTATCCAGGTTTCGATAATCGGCGCGACGTGGATTGCGCTTATTTCCTGCCAGCAGGAGGCGATCTCCTGTTGGCTGAATTGCAGAGATTCCACTTCCGGCGCAGGGGCGGTTTTTGTCGCCGCGCTGTATTTCGCCTGCTGCTCGGCGCGAACCAGTTGCATCACCTGCTGCTCATGCTCTTTCGACGGATAGTCGACCTGCACTTTCATCAGAAAACGGTCAAGCTGGGCTTCCGGCAGCGGCCAGGTTCCTTCCTGGTCGACGGGGTTCTGCGTCGCCAGCACCATAAAGACACCCGGCAGCGGCCAGCTTTTGCCCGCTACGGTGACGTGGCGCTCTTCCATCGCTTCCAGCAGCGCTGATTGTACGCGGGCCGAAGCGCGGTTGATTTCGTCCGCCAGAATCACGTTACCGAATACCGGCCCCGGGCGAAAACGAAATTGTTCTTCTTCGCGGCCGGCGTTTTGCTGATAAATTTCGCTGCCGGTGATATCCGAGGGCAGTAGATCCGGGGTGAATTGGATACGGCGGAATTCACCGGCAATATGCCGCGCCAGCTCGCGGACGGCGCGGGTCTTCGCCAGCCCCGGCAGCCCTTCCAACAGGATATGCCCATCGCAGAGCAGGGCGATGAGCAGCATTCGAACGACGTTTTCCTGACCGAGCACCTGCGTGTTCATGCGCTGCTCCAGCTGTAGCATTTTCTCGCGAAGGCTCATCGATTGACTCCTTTAAAATCGCGTTTCACCAGGGTGACAATGCCCGCCAGAATCGGCTCGGCATAGTTGAAAAAGGCCTTAATGCCCGGACAGAGATAGTTCAAGCCGGCTTCGCCGTCGGCGGTGAGCACCAGACGGTTTTTCGGGCATTCGCCGTGGCAGAGCTTCAGGTAAGGGCACTGCTTGCACTGCTGCGGTAGCGTGTCGCATTTACCCATACCGAAAGCCTGCTGACGTTCGGAGAAAGCCATCCGCGCCAGGCTGTTATCGGCAATATTGCCGATTTGATATTCGGGATAGACGTAGTGATCGCAGGAGAAAACATCGCCGTTTTTCTCGACCGCGAGGCCTTTGCCGCAAAATTCCGCGGTGGTGCAAATTTGCGCCGGCATGCCCATCATTTGGGCCACGGCGGTTTCGAACAGATTGACCTGTACGCGGCCAAGATCGTTGTTCACCCACTCTTCGAAAGTCGCGATCAGGAAGCGTCCCCACTCGTCCGGGTCGACCGACCAGTCGGTGACGATAGCGTCTAAATCGCCGGGGCGCGCGCGGCGGCTGCCGACGGTGGGGATGCTGTCATCACGCCAGAAATGAGGCGCGGTCTGGGTAAAGTCCACCGGTTCGACGCAGGGGTTAAATTGCACGTAGGTCGCCCCCAGTTCGCGGGTAACAAAGCGGTAAACCTCTAATGGGAAACGGGCGTTGGTACGGTTGACGGTGACCAGCGCATTGAATGGTACGCCGTGGCGTTTCAGGGCGTCGACGCCGGCCATCACTTTATCAAATGTCGGTTTGCCGCTACGGGTGATGCGATAGCGGTCGTGCAACTCTCGCGGGCCGTCAATCGACAGGCCAACAAGGAAATGATTTGCTTTGAGGAATTCAGCCCAGGCATCGTTAATCAGGATACCGTTGGTTTGCAGATCGTTTTCGATCCGCTGGCCGGGCTTTTTATACTGCTGTTGGAATTTCACCACTTTGTGGAAAAACTCCAGTCCCATCAGGGTCGGTTCGCCGCCCTGCCAGGAGAAGACCACCTGTTCGCCATCCTGTCCATCGATGTACTGGCGGATAAAGTTTTCCAGCGTTTCATCGCTCATGTAGCTGCGCTTTTCCTGCTGGAGTAAGTGTTCTTTGTGCAGGTAAAAGCAGTAGCTACAATCGAGATTACAGGCGGAGCCGCTGGGTTTCGCCATCACATGAAAGCGACGTTGGTAGGCGGGGCCGTTACCCGCGTACTTTTCTGCCGAAGGTAATGCGTTAACAGGCACGGTGGTGCTGTGTTTCATAAATAACTCCCGGATTAGTCAGGTCGAGGGTAAGGCGAGGAGAAAAACAGGGCGGCGAACCGCCCTGGGAGATGGATTACCGTTACTTGCCGGTTTTCGCGCTCTGGTCAAGCATTGCGCTGACATCGGAGACGGTAAAGGAACCCGGCTTCTGACGCGGCGGGAATTCTTTAAACGTCGCCAGCATATCTTTTGCCGACTTCTGCGCGCCGCCCAGCAGGAACAGACGATCGTAGAACCAGGTGTCGTAGCCCATGCCGTCGGAACCTTTCTCCAGCGGATCGACTTTCAGATCGAAGATCAGCGGAGTGCGCAGTTTGGTGAACGGATAGCGCCACAGATCGAGGCCGGTGTGCTCCTGGATCATAAAGTGGATCTTCCAGCGGCCCTGACGCATCGCCAGCAGATCGCCGTCATCGCTCCAGTAGAAGAATTCGTTACGCTGGTCTTTCCCTTTGCCCTGCAGGAAGTCGAGCTGGTTATAGCCATCAAGGTGAACCTTGTAGGTAATTGACGGCGTTTTATAACCTTTCAGCATTTCCTGTTTAATGTTGCTGTCGCCGGCAGCGGCAACCAGCGTCGGGAACCAGTCGTAACTGGCGAACATATCGTTCACCACGGTGCCTGGTTTGATGTGGCCCGGCCATTTGATCATCGCCGGAACGCGGAAGCCGCCTTCCCAGCCGGTGTTTTTCTCCCCGCGGAACGGGGTTTCGCCTGCGTCTGGCCAGGTGGCGGTCATCGGACCGTTGTCGGTGGTGTAGATAACGATGGTGTTATCTTCGATACCAAGATCTTTAATTTTCTGCAGCACCTGGCCGACGATTTTATCGTGCTCAACCATGCCGTCGGCATAGGTTCCTAACCCGGTGACGCCGACGCTATCGTCTTTGAGGTGGGTTTTGTTGTGCATACGGGTGGTGTTGAACCAGGTAAAGAATGGTTTACCTGCTTTCACCTGACGCGCCATAAAGTCGTTGTTGGCGGCCAGCGTCTCTTCATCTACGGTGCCCATACGCTTCACGGTCAGCGGACCGGTATCTTCGATCTTGCCGTCAGCGGTGCTCTTGATCACGCCGCGCGGGCCAAACTGTTTACGGAAGTTCGGATCTTTCGGGTAATCCGGGTTTTCCGGCTCTTCTTCGGCATTCAGATGATAGAGGTTGCCGAGGAATTCATCGAAACCGTGCGCGGTCGGCAGGAATTCATCACGGTCGCCCAGGTGGTTTTTACCGAACTGCCCAGTCGCGTAACCCAACTGCTTGAGGACGTTGGCGATGGTCGGATCTTCTTTCTGCAGACCCTGCGGCGCTCCCGGCATACCGACTTTACTCATCCCGGTACGGAATGGCATCTGGCCGGTAATGAAGGCGGAACGACCTGCGGTGGAGCTCTGCTCGGCGTAGTAGGAGGTAAACTTCGCGCCCTGCGCGGCGATGCTGTCAATGTTTGGCGTCTGGTAGCCCATCAAACCCTGATTGTAGGTGCTCAGGTTCAGGTAGCCGATATCATCGCCAAAGATAACTACGATGTTAGGCTTTTTAGCATCCTGCTTCGGCGCTGCCGCGTCGGCTGCGTGAGCAACGGTCACTGCGCCGGAAGCTAATGTCAGCATACTGGCTAACATTGTTCTCTTAAAGGGAATGTTTTTAAACATAGCTCGCTATCCTTTTATTTTTCCGGATTTTTAAATGATCTGGAAAAATAGGTTGTTAACGAAGCGTCTAATTTATTTTTAAATTAGCAAGGATGTTTTCGGTTAAAAATAAATTAGACGCTTCAATGGGCGAAACCGTGTTACGGTTCTCGTCGGTGTTGGCATTTTATTTAGACGTATCGGTCGATACGAGAGTGGAGTCTCTAAACGGACTGAAATAAATGGCAGGATGAACTAAAAATGCTATCTTTAATTGACAGGGTTAACTTTGCCAGATTATTTTTATGCATATTTAAATAAATAGGTATTAATGGGGCAACATGAAAACGACTTATTCCGATGTTATTGATCAATATAACCATGTTGTCGCCAGCGATCTTGAGTTGATTCAACCGTTGATCTCGGCAAATCAGCCACGAATCATCAAAGATAACGGTGTGTTTAAAATAGAACCCGGCGAAGTGGTTATTGTTGTTGAAGGCATAATTGCGATAGAAGTGGAATACAATGCGGGTTTTGGTTCCGCGAGTAAACGCGGCGCGCGGAGTAAAACGCTGGACATGCTACAGATCGGTAAAGGAATCCGCGGTATGATTTTCGGGCTTATTGAAAGCTATGGTCCGGCGCTATCGCTAAAATATACGGCGAAGAAAAATGTCAAAATTGTGACCTGCAGTAAAGAAGCGTTTGAACACTATTTTATTCAGCGTGAGCGCTTTGTTTATCTGATGGAAGTCATGGCCTTTCAGCTATCGCTGATTATTGACGCGCACCACGAAAAGAATTTACCTTCACGCTACGATACGATTAAGTCGATGATTTATCGTTACAAAAAACAGCAGGATGCAGGAGTACTGCATGATAGAAGCCTGGCTAGCTTTATTCTGAGCAGAACCAAAATGTCGCGTAGCTATCTTTTTAAAATTCTTGCTGAGCTAAAAGAGGGGGGATATATCAAAATGGAGAACGGTGAACTGGTCGATATTGTGCACGAGCTGCCGGAGAAATTTTAAACTGCTGTTGTTGCGCTAAGGTCATTTCAGACGCGCGGAGGTCAGCTAACAGAACCAGGGATTACTTTACTCTTCATTACACGCTTGCCCGCAGGGGGGCGATATGTTTCGCCGAAGCCAGTTATCGTGCGGGATCTTGCCCGTCGTGTTTCTTCTACCGCGATGAGAATGCGGTGATAGTTGCCCTGCACTGGCAGTTTATGGGTTTGATTTTGTCTGTGCATGGCACTAAAATGCAGTCAATTATTCTGTTATAAATTCATCCTGCTAGTGAAATAAACCATTGTTTTTTCGTTTTAAAGGATACGATTTTGCTGAGAAGGGAGGCTTCTTTGTGTTCAATGGTGCAGCGCGCTCTGACGTAAACAATTTCATTAATATAGAAAAGGGAAGGCGCGGTAGAAAGAGCCAACCGTTTATCTCTTTCTCCAAAAACGGGGGGCATGTCAGGATCGCGACTTTCATTGCTCGTCACGGAGAACATGTTGATATTCAAATAGATTATTCCACAAGAACCATCCGGGTTAAGAAGGTGGAGCACCACGGCGTGCGTATTAACGTCGGCGGCGTCTTTACCCGTAAGGTGCTGGTGAAACAGTTTCTGTTTGGCGAGAAGAAGACTATCCGCGTTGATCTCACCAAACAGGACGATGGCTGGTTTTATGGCGACTTGCCGGTAGAGTTTACGGCCAATTGCGCATAGTGCGTTATTGCCTGAATTAGCCATTATTCAGCTATGTCGATATGGAGATAGCTGAAGATGGCTTTTTTATATCAATGGGATATAAATACGAGTCATTATAGTTTCGTATTAAAAATTTATTTTTAAGTAAATAAGTGCCATTAAACTCTATTAAATAATAGTTATTTCCAATGATATCTTTGCAATAATTAAGGGAAAATAGAGACGCAAAAAAGGAAACGATAATTAATGGAAAACTTACTCAGACACTGTGAACAGGTTGCTGCTGGCCCCTATAGCCGCGACGCCCGCGCGCTGGCGCATGAAGTGATCGATACCATCTCAGCGGGCGTCCCGCCGGAGCAGCTGATTCTCCCGTGGATGTCCGTTAAAGAGGGGCTGCCCGACGCCAATAGCGGGCGCTACGTGTGCGCATATACGCCAGCACAATCTCAGGACCGCCGCTATCAGCTGGTCTCCGCTGCCATGTTCCGCGCCGTTTGTCGGGACGCCACCCACTGGTTTTATATGTGGGAAGCGCTGTGAGTGGGGAAGATAGGATGCTGTTCTACTGGCTATTTTTTAACAATAATGTTGTCGTAAAAATAAAGAGTATGGAATCAGTATCGGGGCATGGCAAATGGATGTTTTATGCCGCCTAAGGTGTCCCTGAGCGAACACCTAAGGCGAGTATTATTAATTAACAGCGTCCTGCGGCTTTTGATAATGCATCACATGTTTTACTAGTAGAACTTGCTACACCGCCAGCGCAAATAGCATCAGAAACCGTACTGCTTCCCCCTATTGATATCAGTCCATAAAGTTTTGGTTCTGCAGCTTTAGTGACATAACAACGGTGTGCTTTCTTACCTATTGTCGCCACAAAATTGGTTTTAACGCCATTTTGCTGAACATCTGAAATTGTCACGTCAGAAGCATTGACATTTAATGTAAACGCTGCGGCATCTCGCATTTCGTTTTCTGTCGCGATCGGTGGTTTTGATACGCATCCGATTAATAAAATGGCGGGAAGTATGCATGTCGTTAATTTAAAAATTTCCATTTTGTTATCCATTATATAATTATGCGAAATGTATATATAGATTACAGGTTGATACATTTCTTTGATTTTGGACATCATTTTATATGTGCAATGAGAGTTGTGTTAATGCCAATGGGTTAATGATAATTTGGAAAAAGAAATTTGAGGTTAGTATTCATTTTGGTGATGTTGTAGATGTTTGATTGAAGGGCTTTATTTAATTAAACCATTGAGTTTGTGAATACTTTTGTTTTTAAAAATTAACTCCTTCCATTTTTTCATCAAAATAATCATTTATGTCTGTTATATTTATGGCGTAAGGTAAGATAGTTATTAATACATTTAAATAGCAATCTCCCTTTACGCATTCGCCATTTATTCGGGCTCGCCGAATTTAGTGAGACAGCGATGCCGGTGACCGGATAGTGCGACTGACGATCACAAATCCGCGATTCTTAATCGATGCCGGGTAAAAAATGGCTTATCGTGCCGTGGTGCGCGAAGCCGTTCGGGTAGCATCAATGGCTACACTGACTGCTGGCTATTATTCGCCAGTCGCGGCGGTTTTCATTTTTACGCCGAGTGGCGCGCGGTGTCATAAAGGATGAGAGATGAGTAAATCAGATAATCAGACAGAGCGCGATGCAGGATATCGCCGCGTGCGGCTGGAGGATATCGCTACCCGTTGTCGAACCTCGCTCAGTACCGTGTCACGGGCGCTATCGGGCGAAAAAGGGGTCAGCCACGAACTGCGCACGCGTATTCAGGAAGTGGCGCGGGCCATGCGATATACGCCGGCTCAGGAGCTGGGCGGCGCGCGAATTGTGCTGGCTATTTCACAAGTGGCGATGCTGGATTATAACCGCTATCAGTTTAGCTGGTACGTCCTGCAAGGGTTAAAAGAGCGAGCGAAGGTGCTGGGCGTTGATCTCATTACTCATCAGCTCAGCGATAATGACAATGGCGCTCTACAGGCGCTGCTGGAAGAAGCGGACGTAGGCGGCGTGCTGGCGCTGACGGTGGACGACAGCGGTTTTCTGAATACGGTGGCGAACCTGAAAAAACCGGCGGTGTTGGTGAATACTGACGATCCGTTAATGCGCTTGTCCAGCGTGCTGCCCTGTAACCGTTCGGCCACGCGCATGGCCTGTGAATATTTGCTCGAGCGCGGCCACCGCGACATTCTTTTTTTAACCCACCCAGGCAGGCGAACCATTGAACAGCGTGAGGATGGTTGGCGGGAAGCGATGCGCGCTCGCCAGCTGTTGTGCGACGATTCGCGGATCCTGACGGTAACCGACTGGCTGCCGGAGCTGGCGGAGCAGGCGGTGATTGCGCGTTTCCGTGATACTCCGCGCGAGTGTACGGCGATACTGTGCGCCAATGATTCGCTGGCGATCGGCGCGATCAACGGCGTGCGGGCCTTAGGACTGCGCGTGCCGGAAGATATCTCGGTAGTCGGTATGAATAACCTGCCGCAGGCGGAGTTTGCCACACCGCCGTTGACTACCGTTCACCTTCCGGTACACGAAATCGGCACGCTGGCGCTGGAGCTACTGCAGGATATGATTGCGGGTAGTGTCGAAATTCCAAGACGGGTTGAGCTGGCGTGCGCCATCGTCGAACGTCAATCGGTGGCCCGTATCGCCTGATACGCGCCACCGGTAAAGAGAGCGGGTTAGTCGAATTTAGCCCGCTCCATCTTCGGCACTAACAGCAGATACATAATCGCCCATGCCAGCAGATAAGCCACAGAGCTGATGGCGAACAGCGCCCAATAGTTACCAGAGGCTTCAAGCACAGCGCCAATCACCGTAGAGAAGATCACGCTGCCGATCATCCCGAAGGTACTGCCAATCCCCACGACAGAACCGACGGCTGCGCTCGGGAACAGATCGGATACCGAGGTCAGAATGTTGGCAGACCACCCCTGGTGCGCCGCCGCAGCTAACCCGACCAGCGCGACGGCGGCCCACAGATTTTCGACCTGGGTGGCGGCGAAAATCGGCAGGACCAGGCAGGCGCAGATCAGCATCGTGAGTTTACGTGCGCTGGCGGTGCTAAATCCTTTACTCATCAATTTGCCGGGTAACCAGCCTGCGCCGAGGCTGCCGACGATGGCGAAGAGATAAATAACGATCAGCGGCAGTCCCAGACCTTCCATGTTGATACCGCGGGATTCGTTGAGCCATTTTGGCAGCCAGAAGAGGAAGAACCACCAGATTGGGTCGGTCAACATTTTGCCTAATGCCACGGCCCACAGTTGGCGATAGCCCAGCAGATGCGTCCATTTAATGGCCGAAACGCTGACGGCTTCTTCTTTATCCTGAGCAATCCACGCCTGCTCTTCGGCGCTGGCCTTCGCTTTCACCGGACCAAAGGCAATGAACCAGGGAATCAGCCACAGTAAGCCAATGGCGCCGAGAATTAAAAACGCGCCGTGCCAGCCGTAATGCACTGCGATAAGGGGGATCAGCGCAGGCGAGATAACTACGCCGATATTGACCGCGACGCCAAGAATGCCGGTCGCCAGCGTGCGTTCCTTTTTAGGATGCCACTCGGCAATCACCTTCATCGCCGCCGGGAAGTTAGCGGACTCGCCTAGCCCAAGCAGGACGCGAACCAGCGCAAACCCCGCCACCGAACCGACGACCGCATGCGCCATCGCTGCGACGCTCCAGACGACCATCGCCGCCGCATAGCTGATTTTGGTTCCCAGTTTGTCGATAATTCGCCCGCATACCAGCGTGCCGACGCCATACGCGACGGTAAACGCATTAACCAGCCAGCTATATTCCATTTGCGTCCAGCCGATATCTTTTTGCAGCATCGGTGCCAGCAAGCCGAGGATCTGGCGATCCATATAGTTAACCGTTGTGGCAAACACCAGCATGGAGCAGATGACCCAGCGATAGTTGCTTTTCGGTTTAGCCATTTCTCGAGCGGGATTGTGCAGCGTATTCGGATTAACATCATCAGAGGCCTGCCCGGAAGGCACCGCCTGTTTGTCGATTTGCGTATCCATTATTATTTTCCTTGCCCGGTCTCTGCCGGGCGTTGGTTACAGAGGAAGTTCACGGCTGCTGCCCACGACGCTCCACTGCTGTGGGTCCAGCGTGCGGTTCTCGGCGCTCACTCGTCCATCGGCCAGGAAGCGCACCGTTCCGTACTGCGGATCGTTCACTTCAATACTGCCGTCGTCGTGCTGCATCATGGTCAGGTCGCTGAAACATGCGCTGAAGGTCTCGAGGGAGCTATCGACTCGATCGTTGATGCGAACCAGCCAGCGGGTTTGTTGCCCGTTAAGGCGTATTTCACAGCCGCGGGTTGGCCCCGTATTCACCGTTTCAAACGGCTGATTACCCACCAGCAGCGCCATACCGTCACCGCTGCGTACCGCCGCGCGCTGGCCGCTAATAACGACCTCATCAAACTGGCTTTGCGGCAGCCAAGCGTGAGTAAAGTCAGGCTGATCGGCGTGCAGATTGAAAGTCAGCACCGCCAGCCCGCGATATTGCTGCACGCGCGGCAGCGTGCCGCAGCCGCCCCAGTAAGAGGGGCGACCGAACCCGCCGTGCAGGGTCTCGCCTGGATGGTTGATCCAGATCTGCGCTTCGGGTTGGTTGCCAAGACGTAAATGGAACGGCGTCTCCTGATAGCCCCACTCTCCCCAGCGATAGCCGGCGATGGACCCCATCGCCGCCTGGCGGTTTTTGTAGTGATAGAGTTTGGCGATCCGGTTAGCGCCCTGGGCAAAACACCACTCGATGGCGCTCTCTTTTTGCCAGGCAGCAACTTCTGCTAGTTCCGCCGGAAGGGTGAGCAGGCCATCACGCAGCAGCAGGGCTAATTGCGGCAGCGCATGGAAACGACAGCCATAGTTACCTTTGCCCCACAGCAGACGCGAAATCGCCGCCAGTTCCAGAGAGCGTCCGGCGCGTAGGGTGTGTTCGTAAGAACGTCCCTGCGAGGCGGTCAGAAAACCCTGGTGGGCGGAGCGGGCAATCTGCGCCAGCAAGCGCGTGATTGCCGCGATGGCGCGCTGGCTTATTTGCGCGTCGCCGGACAGCGCCGCCAGTGCGGTGAGACCTTTTAAATCAATGGGGAAGTAGGGCGCTGAGTTCCATTCGGCCATTTCACACTGCTCGAAATGGTCCAGCCAACTGATGACCCGCGCTTTACCCGCCGCCGCCTGCTCGCTTCCGCTGCGCCCGGAACGGGTGAAAGTCGCGTCCGGGAAGAGATTGCCCGCCAGCAGCGCCGCGGTGTGGAATAACAGGGCGTGGTTCTCAGAGAAATACCACTGTACATCGTTACCGGGTTCGTCCATCCAGTAGCGAAAACGCAATATGGCGTCATCGATGCGCCCGCGAACCGCAGGATCGATCTTGTCGCCCCATACCGTCCGGCACCACAGCAACGGCACAAGGGTAAAGTCGGCGCAATCGTGACAGTCGAGCACCGACGCCAGGACCCCATCCAGCATCTGCTGGGTTTGCTCATCGTTCAGGCCGCAGGCCAGGCGCGCCAGCGCTTTGACGCTGCTGTATTCACCTTCATGAGCGACCACCTCCAGCGCTTCCGCGATCCGCGCTTCCAGCGTTGTCGGGATTGCCGTCTGGCGGTCGGCGTGGCAGATTTCGACGCCCAGCGTGCGGCTTATCTTGAACCCTTCACGCTGCAGCGTAATGTGGAAATTGCGGAAGTCTGCCGGGATAGCTTCGCTTTCGGCAATGGCGACCAGCGACTCGCCGGCGGAGAGTCGGCTATCGAGCGTGACCGGTTCATCCAGCGAGATAAAATCCCCCAGCACGTTGACGTGCAGGCAGTAGTCCGTCGACGCGGGTTGAGGAAATACGAGCCGAATGGTGCCGCGGTTATATACCGGATGCTCGAAGGAAACGCCGTCCAGTAACTGCTCCATCTCTTTGACCTGCGCGTCGGTCAGCGGCGTTGCCAGCGCAATACGCAGCGGCTCGCCGTCAAGGTAGTCGAGTTGGAAAAAGAAGCGAATATCGCGTTCGGCTAAGTCATCAAACCACAGCTCCAGCTCGTTTTTCCCCGCCTGTAGCGACAGGCTGAATTCACGCTGGTTTTCGAGGTTACGCTGATAATCAGCCATCCAGAGTACTTCTTCGCCGTTAAGCTTCAGCAGCGCGCCGCCGCAGGTGGCGAGGCGAAAACGATACTCGCCCGCCTGTGGGCAATCGAGCAGCGTTCTGGCCCAGGTGCCGACGCGGGTTGGGCGAAACCAAAAGCCGGAGAGATCGACCCTGTCGGAAGCAAAAGGGAACCACCAGCGAGAGTAGTTTGCGCTGGCGAAAGGCTGCGGTTTTTTTTCAGCAAAGTGCTGGCGAAAATCGTCGCGGCACGGGTAGGTATGAGGAATGAAGTTTTTATGTTTACTTAAAAAGAAAAACGGATCCATTTCGCCAGCCATCGGCGTGTCCGCCGTGTCATAGCGTAAACTGGTAATATCGGATAGCTGCCAGTAGCGCACGGCATTACCCGCCGTTAAATTAAAATTACTATATTCGATAGCCATTATTATTTTCTCCAAAAGAGAAGGGCGGTATTTTATTTTTTATCAGCGAGGCGCAAACCTTCGCTCAGGCATAATATTGCTAATGCCTGTCCATAGCCGGTAGGTTGTAATGGAATATCTTTATAAAATTGCAGGGTGCGCCCCATTCGGGTGCCATAAGAAACATTGTGTACCGTTCCTGCGGCATCAATATTATCCTGAACAATCTCCAGCGCTTTCATACCCGCCTGTAGCCATCGTTCATCGCCAATGCCAATACGCGCGCCTTTTAATAAGCCATAGCCAAAACCGGCGGTGGCGGAAATTTCGATGTAAGAGTCAGGATGGTCGAGCAGGGTGTGCCAGGCGCCATTAGCGGCCTGCAGGTCGATTAAGGTATTAACCTGCTTTTTCAGGCACTCTATCAGGTACTCCCGAACGCCCGCGCCTACGTCGGCTAGTTCCAGTAATTCGAGTATACCGACGGTAATCCACGCATTACCGCGCGCCCAGCGGGCTTTAGCGAAGTTGCTGTTCTCGACAAAGCTCCAGCCGTGGTACCACAGCCCGGTTTGCGGATCGTTGAGATAGCGCGCATGCAGCAGGAACTGCCGAACGGCTTCATCTACCAGCTCCTGGCGCCCGGAAACCGTACCGTAGTGCGCGAGGAACAGTACCACCATGAACAGCGTATCGTCCCAGATCTCCATGTCGTTAATGCCGTCGGAAACCACATGCTGGAAGCCTTGTTCCGGCGTACGCGGCAGTTCCGTCATCACGCGATTTGCCCAGTTATCCAGCACCTGCTGGTAGTGCGGCTGCCGGTTATGGGACCAGAAAAGCGAGAGGGGAAGCATCGGCGCGGTGGTATTGACGTTGAGGCCTGGGAGACCTTTTTCGATATTTCCCTGAAACCACTGGTCAATAATTTGATATAGCTCATCAGACTTCGTGTTTTCCCATAAACGTACCAAACCAAATAGCCCTACGCCCTGCGGCCATTCCCAACTGGAAAATGAAATATAATCCCCGGTGCTACCGTCAAGATTGGGTTCATTAAACCGTCCGTTATCTTTTAATTCAGTAAATCCGCGCAGCAGTAAATCAATATTTTTATTCAGTGAACGCTTTTCCATTTTTTATTCTCATTCTCGCTCTAAGGATGATTTGGCTATAAGAATTAAATCACTACGCATTTCATATGCGCAATACGAAAAAATTTTGCGTTTATATTTTGTGAGCCTTGCCGATATTTTATTGCCCTGCGCGGGCGTCGTTTTTTGCGAAAAATGGACAGGAAGTGTTGATAAAACAAGAGGTTGTTGGAACGCTGTTTCATTTTTGATTTTGGAAGCGCTAAAATTTTTTGCGTAAACAGCAAAATGGCCGGAGACTATCGAACCATCATCACTGATTCCAGAAAAAAGCCACTCTGTGGAGTGGCTTAATTGCATGATTTTGTTACTTATATTTTCTTATTAGTCCACACGGCGAGGCCTGTTTTATTAAAGCTTGATGGTCACCTGATTTCCGATAACCCATGCATCTTTAATCTCCTCTATTCCTCCCGGATGGGCGAGTAGCTGGAGATTAGGCCGCAAGGTCAGCCATGGCGTAACGTGAAAGCTATAATGCAGCTCTGCGGCATACTCGCTTCTGCGGACCGGGACATACAAGGGATCATCATAATCATCGATCCCTCGCATCTGGTTCTGGAGCTGCGCTCGACGAGCGACTTTGGCGTTGGCATGCATTTTACTTACGCCGAAGCTGATAAAGTCCTGCGGGCGGCTGGCGAAAGGGCCCTTATAAATGATGCCGGCCTGGATCTGATAGTCCATTGTCGCCGTATTTTTATCATTTATGGCCAGATGCCCGAAAATGTTGAGGCCATTTTGTCGTTGGCTGCCCGAGTGGGTCAGCTGCTGGCTGACATAGAGATAACCTCCGTAACGGCCGCCGTGTCGCCGGGCAGCCTGCTGCGTGAGGACATAGGGATCGCCATTGTCGTCATCCAGTACATCATTGGCGTCCGCTGTGTTGTACCAGCCGCCGATTTTCCAGGTGTCCGGCAGGAATGTGGCGCCTGGAGTGGGCCTATGCCCTAGTTCAACAATGTACATGTACCCCAAATGCCCGGTGCCATCGAGCTCGAAACTGCCGTGGCGGGTAGCGTAGTTAGGGTTATATTGAAATCCGCCAGCCTGGATATAAAGCGCCGAACTAAGAACGTATTTAATGCGGCCACCCCACTGGCCTATGGGAGTGTTATACCAGACGCCGCTACCGTGCCCGGCTAACGAACCGCACAACGACAGGTTTTGAAAAAAACAGCCGCTATTATCAAAGTCCTCTCCTGGCGGCATGAGACCGACCTTGAGATCCCACTTTTTATCCTGCCAGGTTTTTTTGAACCAGAACTGCGTCGCGTGCCATGTTTGTCCCCGACCGTAGTTACTCTGAACACCCGAGCCGATTACCGGAGCACGTGGATCCTGGAGACGATCCTGAGTCAAATCTCTCCCGTTACGATCGTTTAGCGACGCTTTAAATTCTCCGTCGTGAATGCCGAAAATCTTCTCCAGATCCATATCGATGCCGAGAATATACTGATCGCTGTAGCGCAGGGTTTTATCGCGATCGTAACCGCCGGAAATATTCGTGGCGGTCATCGAACTATATTCCAGCGTAAAGTCATAACCACGATGGCGCAGATCCGTGCGCACGCCGCCCCACTCTCCGGTCATGTTTTTTGCTGTGGGAGAAAAAAACGTATCGTTGGCCAACGCCAGGAAAGGGTGTAGTAAAGCCAGCAGCATCGTGCCGCTTTGAATCAGTTTGTTCATATTCTTCACCGCCTGTTGATGATCCAGGTCTATGAGTTTTCCCGATAAGACGCAGTTGAATCAGCCTGGTGCGTCGTTTTATTGCCAGAGGCGGCCCCGCATCTCCCGGAGCCACGGAGCGTTTATGGAGACAGCTCTTCTAACGATTTCCCTTTGGTTTCAATGGCAAAGAGCCAGGTAATTAAGCCGCCAATCAGCGCAATGACCGCGAAAGTGATGAACACAAAACGGATCCCGAAGCCTCCGACGATAAAACCCACCATCAGTGGGCCAATGGATGACCCTGCGCGCAGCCATGCGCTGGAATACGCGGTGCCAATGGCGCGTAGTCGGGTGGGATATAGCTCTGCCGCGTATAGATAAAGCGAGAAAGCGATGGTTTGCAGAATGGCGTAGGTCAGGCTTCCCAGAATCAGAATTTCCACGGCGGATTTGGCGCCGAGAATCGAAAGCGTAATCAGCGGAACGATGGCCAGTAAAAAAGCCCATGTGTACCAGCGCTTACGCCCGACACGGTCGATCAGCAGGGCGCAAATCACTGAAGCCACGACGCCGCAGGAAGAGGTGATCCAACCGTAGGCCAGACTGGTATCGAGAGAGAGGTTAAACCAGGTTTTATAAAGGGTTGGAAACCAGGTGATCATGCCGTTGTTGACGCTATAAACCGTCAGCCACAGTCCCCACAGCATAAAGGTTCGGGATTTATAGATCCCGCCAAATAGGGCTTTTACGCCTTCCGGAGCCGCTTTTTGCACCGTAGGGGCTTTCATTTCCGGCTCGGGTAATGTCATACCGCGCCTGATGACCTCTGATTCCAGCGTAGATACGATATTATCCGCTTCCTTTAGTCTACCTTTTGCGGCCAACCAGCGGGGTGATTCCGGCATTAACCAGCGCAGAGGGACGGTCAATGCGGAAGGGACTAAGCCAATTAAAAACATGACTTTCCATCCATAGATGGGCACCAGAAAATACCCCACTAACCCGGCAAACATCATGCCGATGGGGAAAATCACCTCATACAACAAAAAGAACCTCCCCCGCTTTTTTGCCCCGACAAATTCATTGATATAGGCGCTGGCAACGGGAACCTCCGCGCCGATTCCCACTCCCTGTAAAAAGCGAATAATCAGAATTGACCAACCGTTCCACGCAAAAAGACAGGCCGCATCCATCAGTACAAACAGAATGATGGTGATACGTAATACGCCGATACGACCTATTTTTTCCGCCAGCGAGCCAAAAAATAGCGCGCCGCATAGTTGGCCCACATAACTGGCCGCAATAATAAGACCGACAAACGTCGGCGTTAAACCCCACTCCTGGGTAAGCTGCGGGAGCGCAAAAGCGATAGCGATAATGGTATAGGCATCGAAAAAGGTCGATAAGCCGACGATAACGCGGATAGCCTTCAGCCGTCGGGTGATAGGGAGGCGTTCCAGCCTTGCCAGCAGCACGTCTGGTGTTGACGTCGTTCCGCTGGCAACGGCGTAATCTGAAGCAATGGCCTGAGTTGACATAGTATTACCCTGTTAAACGTTGTCTGGGGCATACACGTAAGGTTCTGAATAACCACAGGGCAACGAACCCTTATTCATAGACGTGCTGCATATAATGCTGTCTTGATTAGTATTTGGTAACGTTACTGCAATCGATTTCACACTCGGCTAATCCTTTGCTGGATTTGGCGCTAAGTCAATTACGCTCGTTGTATAAATGTCGAACAGTTCACAATCTAAATAAACTAACGCGCAAAAAAGCGAAGTGACGAATACAGGTTAAAACGAATAAGAAATGTGAATTAACGGCCCGTCGAATGAACCCGGCAAAGTTAAGTACCATTCCTTTTGTCCGGGCGAGGTTTGACGTAAGATCCTTTCACCCCACGGTTTGCACGATGGTATCCCTTGCACGGGCAACACGGATTTTTACCCGCATTGATGAGTTGGAGCAGCAGATGGATCAAGAAAGTGAACTGAACGATTTTCCGGAAAAAAAGCTGGTGACAATGCGGGACGTTGCTCGCGCTGCGGGCGTGAGCGTCTCGACCGTTTCGCGCGTACTCGATGAAAGATTACCCACCTCGCGCAGCGCCTCGGCAGATAAAATTCGCCAGGTGGCCCGAGAGCTGGGCTACCGTCGGGACTATGTTGCTTCCAGCCTGCGCCGTGGCGATACCGGAACGCTTGGCGTCCTGGTTCCGAGGCTGACCGATGCCGTCACGGCGATGCTTTTCGAAGAGATAGCCAGGGCTGCGGCGAGGAGAGGGTATTTCGCGATCGTGGCGACCTGCGGAGATAGCAAGGAGCAGGAGAAGAACGCCGTTGAATCGCTGCTGGATCGTCGTGTGGATGGGTTGATTATGTCAACCTGCCGGCTGGACGATCCTTTGCCGCAAGCCCTGCGTGAACGAGATGTGCCCCATGTTCTGGCGCTGCGTACCGATGGGTTTAGTCCTTCATCGGTCGGGGACGATGAGCTTGGCGGCTATCTGGCAACCCGACACCTGATAGATTTAGGCCACCGTGATATTGGTCTGATCGGCGGTCCCGATTTTGCCTCCAATGCGCTTAACCGGCGTAAGGGCTTTGAGCGGGCAATGCAGGAGGCCGGGCTCAGGATCGAAGCGGAATGGTGCTGCCATTCTGATTTTAATATCGCCTCTGGAGAGCAGCAGGGAATGAAAATTCTCAGCCAGCCTCATCGCCCGAGCGCGCTGTTTGCCGTCAATGACGAGTTGGCGATTGGCGTGCTCGCGGCCGCGCATCAGCAAGGGCTGGTGATTGGCGAGGATCTGTCTCTGGTGGGATACAATGATATTCCTCTGGTGAGCAGGCTGCCCGTAGCCCTGACTTCGGTTAGAACGCCACTGGAGCATATCGCCAGTAATGCGGTTGATATGCTATTGAATCCAGAAGTAAATAATAATATGCGGATTACCACGCCTTCCCTTATTCCTCGTAAGTCTACCTCGTCCCCACGTCACTAATCCGTCGGCGATCCTCCTGGCTTTCCTGGTGAAAGCGGGGAGGAATGAATTTTGTATAACGGATCTCATCCCGGATGCGGAATGCTGTTTAGTTTGTGATCTGCGTTGCATTTTTAACCAATTCGGCGTTGACGGTTTTATTTTTGCGGTTCAATGTCAACTGCGTGAAAACGATTGCAGAAACGATTTCATATCCGTTTCAAACGATTGCTAACCTGAAAATATACGCTTACTCATCAAGGGGATACTTATGATTAACATCGATCTCAGAGGTTTGACTCCGGCTCCGGTTACACCCTTCACTCGCGAGGGGCGCGTAGATTATGATGCCATCCAGCGCCTCGGTAGCTGGCTGGGCAGCATTGACGGCGTAAAAGGTCTGGTGGTTCTGGGACACGCAGGGGAAGGGACTTTTCTAACTCAGGAAGAGCAGGCGAATGTGATCCGCGCATTTGTGAAGTCGGTAGATGGCAAGCTTCCAATTATTGCCGGTATCACCGGAGAAGGGACGGAAGTCGCTGCGCTGGAGGCCAAGCGTGCTGTTGCCGCCGGCGCATCCGCTGGTTTGCTGTATCCTTCTCACGGCTGGTTGCGTTTTGGCTATCAGGACGGCGCGCCTCAGGATCGTTACCGCGTGGTTTATGAAGAAAGCGGCCTGCCGCTGATTCTTTTCCAGTATCCGGATGTCACTAAAGCCACTTACAATCTGCAAACGTTATTGGATATTTCCGCACAGCCTGGCGTATTCGCCATGAAGAATGGCGTGCGTAATATGCGCCGCTGGGATACTGAAATTCCGGTTATTCGCCGCGAGCGTCCGGATCTGCAAATTTTAAGCTGCCACGATGAATATCTGCTGCACACCGCGTTTGATGTCGATGGCTTCCTGGTTGGCTACGGTAATATCGCGCCTGAACCATTAATTGAAATGATTAAGGCGGGTAAAGCGGGTGATTATGTGAAAGCGCGTGAGCTGCACGATCGACTGCTGCCGGTGACCAAAAGCGTATACCACCGCGGTTCTCATATGGAAGGTACCGTGGCGCTGAAACATGCGTTAGTCGCGCGTGGGATCCTTGAGCATGCCACCGTCCGCTCTCCGCTTTTGCCGCTCGAAAAAGGGGCTGAAAAAGAGATCCACGACGCCATGCGCGCTGCTGAGCTGGGCCTCGTTCGTTAATTTATGCTGAGTCTGTTGTTAATCCGCAATGCAGAAAGATGTCTTGCTGTATTGCGGATATCGGCGCGTTCAGCGCGAGCTCTCCGGGAGATGTCATCCTGATCGACACACCCGGCTACCAGAACTAGCAGGTCATTTCAGTATGTAAAGGGTTAATGCCGGACAGGGAGCCGTGGAGGCAAATTATGGTATTAGTTCAGTTTCTGGTCGTGCTGTTGTTTCTTTATATCGGCATGCGGGTTGGCGGTATCGGCGTAGGTTTTGCCGGCGGCGCTGGCGTGATTGTCCTCAGCGCGCTCGGCGCCACGCCGGGGGATATGCCGATGCTGGTTATCGTGTTTATCATGGTGGTGATTGTGGCGATTGCGGCCATGCAGGAGGCCGGCGGTATCGAATATCTGGTTGACCTCACCGAGCGCCTGCTGCGCCGCTATCCGCGATTATTAGTCATCACCGCTCCGCTTTCCACCTGGCTATTAACCATGATGGCCAGCACCGGACAGGTCTCTTTTGCCTGTATGCCGGTGATTGTCGGCGTGGCGAAAGAGAACAATATAAAACCTACCCGGGCGCTCGCTCTCTCCGTCAGCGCCTCTTTGCTTGGCATTGTGGCATCGCCCATTTCCGCGGCGGTGATTTTCTTCTCGGGGATTCTGGAAAAGAGCCATTCTGGCTGGGGCTATATTGAGCTTATTGCGGTATCCATCCCTTCCACCTTTCTTGCGTTACTGGTCACCTCCGTGTTTTACCTGTGCTGGGACAGAATTCGCCGGCAGGATAGGCTCTATGACAATCCGGTGCAGGTGAAGGCTCGGACTGAGCGGGAGATCCCGCCTTATGCCGCTCGTTCGGTGCTGATCTTTATCGTCGGGCTGGTGGTGGTGCTGTGCTATGCGATTGTCACCAGCCCCAAATTAGGGCTGATTACCGATCCGGTCATGAGCAGCGGGCAGGCGCGGGTAGGGGTGATGTTGGGCGTTGCGCTGCTGATTCTGGTGAGTTGCCGGGTTAACGTACAAATGGTCCCGTCCGGCTCGGTATTTAAAACCGGGATGACCTCCTGTATCTGTATACTCGGCGTCGCCTGGCTGGGGTCAACCTTTATGGACAGCAATCAGCAGTGGTTGCAAAGTACGCTCTCGTCACACTTCCTGGAGTCACCCATTATGCTGGCCATTATTATTATGGCGGCGTCATGTTTCCTGTATTCTCAGGCGGCTTCAACAAAAATTTTATTTCCCGCCGCGCTGAGTATGGGCGTTGCCCCCGGTATTCTGGTGGCCTGCTTCCCGGCTACCGCTTCGCTTTTTATTTTACCAAACTATCCGACGTTACTGGCGGCGGTGGAACTGGATGTAACCGGCTCGACTAAACTGGGGCGGCATATTATCGATCATCCTTTTCTGCTGCCTGGCCTGGCATCGGTGCTGCTTTCTATTCTTTTCGCAGCCGGGCTGGCTTTTTTGATTCAGTGAATGGTATGAGCAGTGGCAAAGTGATACAGGCAGACGACTGAGCAAAAAGGAGTTAGATGATTTAACTCCTTTTTTAATTGTCACCCCATCATCACCTTTTGGGGACATGAAAATGGCTGGCTTTGTCGGGTTTATGGCGCTGGCCTACGTAGTAGCCTCAGAAGGGCATCGCCAGCAATGTATATCCAGAATCACGCTTTGCATAATGTTAACTACCGTGCTGATTGCCCGGCAGAAAAATATAGCCATTTGTACATAGCTCACATTTGAACAATTAAATGGATAAACCTTTTGATATTTAAGCAAAATATAGTCCATATTAAAGCCTTGTACCGAACGTGGATATTTTAAGGATAAGAATATGTCAGCAGTAATTGATAAAGCACTGGATTTTATTAATGGCATGAACACGTCATCTTCAGCACCGCACACCATGGATGAAAGTACGGCTAAAGGCATTTTCAAGTATCTTAATGAGTTAGGCGCTCCGGCCAGCGCGGCTGATGTGTATGCCCGGGGCACTCAAGAGGGCTGGGATCCCGAATTTACTAAAACGTTAGCTGGATGGGCGGAACGAATTGAGTCCGGCGAGCGTATAGTTATTAAGAATCCTGAGTACTTTTCTTCATACATGCGCGAGGAGCTGCGGGCTCTGGTATAAGCTGAACTCAGCTCAACCGTGAGCGGATTGGTTCGCTATATTGCAAGCTTCTAACCCAGCGCGTTTGTACTCCGCAGTACTTGCCTGCCGTATTCTGTAGGTATCCTGGAAAAGACTAAGGGCTTACGAGTAATCGTAAGCCCTTGATATTTGGTGGCCCCTGTTGGGTTTGAACCAACGACCAAGCGATTATGAGTTCCTACCGAAACAACCGAAAATCAATAACTTGCCTTTAAAATCAGTTGGTTGTATTGTCATGAATTATCATTGATTGCTTGGATTCTTCATTCAAACCGCCATTTTATCGCCACTTTCAGTTGTACGCTGTTCCTCGTCCTTTTGGGTTGGGACATCCTCTACGATAATTTTACTATGGAACACATCAATCACAAAATCTCTTAATGGGGATAGTTCTGGATCCGATAATTCACGCTCCTCTAAAAATTTAGAGACAAATTTCGGACCGTGTGAACCAGTTTCAGGGCTGAAATTTTCAATCTCACCGACAGGCACTAAGAAAATACCAAGTTCTTTCAATTTTTGATTAAAAGTTTTGAAGGTTTTTCGTATTGAACCAGGTGGTAATCCACCAATGCCGTGCCTTTTTACTTCGCTCCAAGGTTTTTTCTGCTTGAAAATTTCTTCAATTTGGCTCTTAGATATTTTATCTGGAGTCGTACTAGTGATTGTATCTAGCAATGCTTGCTTGATTTCTGAAGCTGATTTTGATTTTATTTTTTGAAGCACCTCCGAGTTTATCATTTCCCATTGCTTAACAATCTCTGTTTTCTTATCTTCGCTACATCCAAACGCCTTCAATGCTGTCACAAATGTATTTCTTTCCGATATTAAGTCGAAGTCATAAATGGCTTTAACGGGGACACCTGCAAGCCTTAAGATTTCAGCTATTCCTGATATTGCATGTTTCCCCCCAGAGGGAATGAATGATGTATCAGGGAATATCGTTTCTTCATTTTCAGATATATAGTCAGCAACAAAGTTGATTAATCTACAATCGCTATCATCTTCACAAATTATTACTTGCTCATGGAATATGCTATCAAGAGCATTCGAATATTTTAGATTCGGTTGAGACCACAATTTTTTTATGGCAGGTTGATCAACTTCATGTATCATATTTACATTATCATCTCTTTGAATTCTAATTATCCTAATGTTTCCTCGAGTACCCTCAAGGAATCCCCTCATAATATCGCTGCTATGGGTTGCAACAATAAGCTGACCGTTAACCTCTTCGGCTAATGTCTGCCCAAGTTTCCGCATCTGCGGTGGATGTAAAAATGCTTCTGGCTCATCGATTAAAGAAATATTAAGATTAAAAGCAATAGTTTCGAAGAGAATTCCTGCATAGCTTTTTATTCCATCCCCTTGTTGGTCTAAAAGAGGGAATGTTCTTAATTTCTCGATATATGCGTTACTGACCCTATCATCAATCCCTTTGAATTCATCACGATCAGCAATATGAATTGGGAGCTTGTTTCCCCCTCTGTAATCAAATATAAGATCTTTATTGAATGCCTTTTTGAATATGCTACTGACTTTATCCATTAGCTCACTGTCATCATAGAGAATATGCTGGGGTTTAGATTTTTGTTGTTCTCTAGATATGCTGTCTTGTTGCTCGCATATACTCAAACGTTCTTTTGCTGTGATGTTTTTAATAAATAGAGGTGATAAATCGTTCAGCCTATTACCTGGTTGCCATGAGTCAATGTACCCATGATAAATACTGGCCTGCCCCAAGTAGTAATAATTCCCATGAAGTTCTCCATTTTCTTTTATGTAATTACTGAAATCTTCTCTACTACCTTTTCTTTTTAACGAGAGATTTTTTATAACCATGTTTTGAGGCAAGTCTTTTGTTATTAAAGAAATAATGTCACGTAATGTTTGTGATTTTCCGCTATTGTTTGGGCCAACAATCAATATTTTATCATTTTCATTAAGCACAAGTGTTTGCCCGCTTGAAAAAGTGATACTTTCAAGGTGAGCGCTAGGTTTTTCAGACATCCTATTCTCCTTTTATAGCTAAAGGGTTTAATTTGACTGCATCCTCTACCCGACCACGACGCCAGCTTAAGAAAGCGGCGTGTATTTGGGATAAAGCCCATCAAAGCATTTCGGCGTTTTGGCTGCGTCAGCATGCCACATCCAAACAGGATGAATGTCACCTGAAACAATCGAAGCTACAAATTTTGAAAAAACTTCGGGAACAGCAAAAAGCTCAGTCGACATCGGTAAATGCTGGGGATTTCCAGAGCGATAAAACTCAACAGTTAGCCGAACACAGCGAGCCGACACATGAATATCTGTCGATAGTTCTTCCCAGGTCTGCCAGTCATCCTGTGGAGATACTGGGGTGTCCAAATAACGTCGATTTAAAATTTGTAAGGCGTGCCGAACATGTGTTGACCATTCTTCGCGTGGTTTCCAGCTATGTGGACAATTCCACTCAATTTTCCGACCTAGCTCACGCCGACCAGCTATTGAAAGAGGTAGCCGGTCTGCTATGTGGCATTGAGTGTCAGCAAGAAAAGCATCGCAAATGCCCAGCATGTCGGATGCGGAAATGATCTTCATTGGTTCTTTCGTAGCTTCGAAAGGCGTCACCTCATTAATCAAATCAACATAGCGGCGTTGGGTGGGATCTTCTTCAGTGAATAAAGTCATAGACACTCCTGTCTCAGCAAAAGCTACGGGTGAGATTGATTATGCCTTTGTATGGAATTTTCCAAAACAGGCAATAGCCAGCCCATATCTCACCTATGACCAACAGCATCGCCGCGACCGCATGTTCGCGGCTTTGCTGCATGCAAGAAAAGTGCTTTCTCTCCTGCCTGAGTGCGTGCGTTTTGACGTTTATCGCACCTCTGCAGTGCTGGAGCAAACTCAGGGCAGTCAACGAGCCAATGCCTTTTTAATCAGCTTCTGCAAAAAGGCATTGCCACGTCTTGAACTTGTCGCAAAAAAATACGAGTGCTCGGGCATCAACAGCAATGTATCAGCCGCTGTGTTCGATGGTCATTTTGATACTCAGCGTATGCAATATCTGGCGTCATGTATGGTCAATATGGTCGCCAGATTTAACCGCCTCCCGGATATGTCGCGTGCCGATATCGACCTGCTGGCCGCTGATATCGCTAATTTTATTCGCGCTGAACTGGCTGACATTGATGACACCGGATTTAGCGAGCTTAAAACTCTATACACCTGGTACATGCGCGCCGGTATTATTTCCCTGCAATTCAACATTACCCCGCCGCATTGGGAGCGGGTGACAAAGAAATATGTCGGTGAGGATGACATTGCCCCAGCTATCACCAGAATGTTTAATGAGGTCTGGTGGCGTGGCCGCTTAAGACGCATTGCTGCTGCATGGCGCGAACATCTGCAAATTGCAGTCGGCAAGGTCAGCAAAAAACGGCACGCCTACGCGAGTAAAAATTGCGTGACCGACTGGCGCGAGCAGAAGCGCCGCACACGTGAATTTCTCAAAGGGCTGGATCTCGAAGACGAAGACGGCAACCGCATCAGCCTGATTGAAAAATACGACGGTTCGGTCGCTAACCCTGCGATACGTCGCTGCGAGTTGATGACCCGCATCCGTGGGTTTGAAAATATCTGCAATGAACTCGGATACGTCGGGGAGTTTTACACCCTGACTGCACCGTCTAAATATCACGCCACGACTAAAGCAGGCGACCGTAACAGCAAATGGAACGGAGCCAGCCCGTCGGATACGCAAAGTTATCTCACCGGCCTTTGGGCGCGCATTCGCGCCAAGTTACAACGGGAAGAAATCCGCATTTTTGGCATACGTGTTGCCGAACCTCATCACGACGGAACACCTCACTGGCACATGCTTATGTTTATGCTGCCGGAAGACGTCGAGCGTGTGCGTCTCATCATTCGCGATTATGAGTGGGAGGAAGAGCGTCACGAACTGAGAAGCGACAAAGCCAAAAAGGCGCGTTTTCATGCCGAGGCCATTGATCCGGAAAAGGGCAGCTCTACGGGCTATGTCGCTAAATACATTTCCAAAAACATCGACGGCTATGCTCTTGATGGTGAAACCGATGACGAAAGCGGTGAACTGCTGAAAGAGACAGCCCCCGCCGTTTCGGCATGGGCGGCACGCTGGCACATCCGTCAGTTTCAGTTTATCGGCGGTGCGCCAGTGACGGTCTACCGTGAGTTGCGCCGTCTCGCTGACACCGAGACCGCGCACGGTCTGAGCGTTGAGTTTGCCGCCGTCCATGATGCCGCCGACGCCGGTGACTGGGCTGGTTACGTTAATGCGCAGGGTGGCCCGTTTGTCCGTCGCGATGATTTGCAGGTACGCACGCTGTATGAACCGCGCGCCGAGTTTAACCAGTATGGCGAGGAAACTCTCTGTATTCGTGGCGTATACGATTCCGCCGTCGGCGCTGACACCCCGATTTTAACCCGGCTAACGCAGTGGATAATTGTGCCGAAGCGTGCCATTGATTTGGCCGTTGACGTTAAGGGCGCTCCTGCGCCCTCTCGGAGTTCTGTCAATAACTGTACGGGGAGCGAAGGCGATCCTCCGGAGCTCGATTTATCAAAACCGCTGAGTCATCATGAAAGGCGATCTCTGACGAACAGGCTTAGAAAGAAAAAATCAGTATCACGGCGACAATTTATTCACGGAACTAATGAGCAAGTTGCCGTGATAGAGAAAATTATCGACGAGATACACCTGACCACAGGCATTAGCATCAGCCGTGGTGAAGCTTTACATATGATGGCCGGTGGCAAAAGCTGCTTTAACGGTATGTGGTTGCGGGGAACATCCAAAGGCGAAATATTCTCTGCTTCCCCATCACATCAAGAAAAAGCCATGAAAATCCTTAATCGTGTAGCGGTGTTAGCGAGAGTTACTGTAGGGGGATGACGTTAATGTTCATCATTATCATGTACATACAATGTATTACTGGTTTATTTTTCTTTCCCCCTTTTATCGATACGTGATGCTGTATGTGTATACAGTGCCTCGTTGTGGAGGTTGTGTGGATAAAGAGTTAAGAGAACACATCATGATTGAGCGTGTCGAAATGATTGCGCGTCTTACGACCGAGGGGGCTTGCCATGAAAGAGATCGTGAAATTGCGTTGAGCCTGATTGCCGATATCGCTGGGAGAAATCTGCCAGATGGCCATTCATATTCAGTAATCCTTTCGCTAGATCCTATGTAGGTGGGGCATTGAGCGAAGACTGAGAATAAATGTAGATTCGCATTGTCGGTTTCGGTCTCGATAGAGAGTTTGCTCAGTGAGCGATGTTTAGCTAGAATAATCAAGCTCTTTAGCTTAGGACCAAATCAACGGTCTAGCCGGGTGTTTAGCCAGGCTCTAATTTATTGAACGACATAAGGTTGCGAAAGGTGCAGAGCCCGGCCTTCGTACCTTGTCCGGGAGCTGCACCTTTCGCTTCCTTTAGTAAAGAGTCATACGCCCAAGGCTTGCCTTGGGCGCTTCAATTAGAGGCAATGATGTTTTTTTCAGATAGACTTTGCGATGAGTTAGGATATTCAAAGCGTCAACTCAATTCTTTCCTCAAAAATGCACCTAGGAAATATCGGGTCTACTCTATTCCAAAGCGCACAGTCGGCTATCGCACAATCGCCCATCCTTCTAAAAAATTGAAGGAAATTCAGCGCGTCTGTGATGCTCTTTTGCAAGATATGTTACCAGTTCATCATTGTGCTTATGCTTACAAGAAAGGCTGTAGCATTAAAAAAAATGCTATGCTTCATGTTTCCCAATCATATTTGCTAAAAATGGATTTTAGTAATTTTTTTAACTCAATTACACCAAACATGTTTTGGTCTAAAGTAGACAGCTTTAAGATCGGTATAAATAAAAAAGAAAGGGGCAGGTTAACAAAAGTAATTTTTTGGCAACCGAACAGGCATGATTCTGACAAGCTAAAGCTAAGCATAGGTGCACCTACTTCTCCACTAATAAGTAATTTTGTGGCATACGAGTTTGATTGCTTTTTGTCTGAGTGGTGTATTTCTCAAGGGATTGTTTATAGCCGCTATGCTGATGATTTGACATTCTCAACTTTCAAAGCTGGTATCTTATTTTCTGTCCCTAGAGTTGTTAAGGCGTTTTTGGCTAAGTATTTTGATGGGATTACTGTTAATGAAGCGAAAACGAAGTTTTCTTCGAAGAAACATAATCGCCACGTTACAGGAATAACACTAACTGATGATGGGAGAATTTCACTGGGTAGAAGTGAAAAGAGACGTATCTTTCATTTTGTCCATTCATTCTCTCTTGGAAAACTTGACCCAGATTTGTTACCTAAACTTCGAGGGAAAATATTTTTTTATGAACATATTCAGCCGGGATTTATTAAGCGTCTATCAGAAAAATATACTGAGGAATTAATTTCATCTTTATTAAATGGTGATTAAATGATTGTTCGTCATGTTTTTGATTCAAAAATTATTGAGTCTGCAATGAAAAGCAGTTTGAAATCAAACTTTCAGCTTATTAAGGATATCACTGAAGGAAAGGTTGAGACTAAAGGAGATGGCATTGCTGATGAAATTGTAACTTTGGTTAAAGAAAAGATTTATAGTAAAAGGTTAAGAGTAAGTCAAGTTGGTGTCTACGGTGTTCGCGGAATTGAAGATATCACGCTGAGCATTGAGGATGACCTTACGGTTATAATCGGTAATAACGGGTCGGGTAAATCAACTATACTCGATAGTTTAAGTTTGACATTATCATGGCTAAAAGCAAGTATTCTTAAAGAAGAGGGGGTGGGAACTTATTTAAGAGAATTGGATATAAATAATTCGAGGGATGTTTCTTATGGAAGTGTAACATGTCGACTTTGTTTAGAAGAAGAGAACTTTAATTTCCTTTCAACTAAATCAAAGCCGGGGAGGTCTTTGAGTAGGCGTAGTGCTTTGCAAGAGATTAAAGCTTTAGGTGGTCTTTATAGACATGTTAATTCTCAGTTTGCTGATTCTAATCTTCCCTTGGTTGCTCATTATTCTGTTGCGAGATCTAATGAAGGCACAAAAGATGATTTTGCTAAGGTGGGGTCTCAGATTGGTATCAAGGACAAGTGGGGTAAATTTGATGCCTACGAAGACGTACTTAAAGACAGACATGATTTCAACGAGTTTATTGTTTGGTTAGGGAGAATAGACAGCATAGCTCGTCAAGGTGGCGGGATAAACGAAGAAATCAGTAAGTTACAGTCTGAAATAAATAGTACAATTAATTTACTTAAAATGTTTAAGGATAAGGGTAATGACCAGTCCTTTATTCTTCCTTTGGAAGAGATAATAAAAAAGAAGAATAAAGAAATATCCAATATATACAATGAGAATTTCAATCGGGATGAGGTGTTGGCCTCTAAGGTGTTCAAACACATTAAACAGGCTATAACAATTTTCATTCCTGATATAAATGATGTCAGATTGGTATATGAACAAGAAGGCGTTAAATTAGTTTTATATAAAAACAATAAGGAAATTAGTGCTCAGCAACTATCTCAGGGTGAAAAATCGCTTTTGTCTTTGATTGGTGATTTGACTCGTAGGTTAGTGCTTCTAAACCCAAGTCTTGACAATCCTCTTGAAGGAGAAGGAATAGTTCTTATTGATGAGATAGATTTGCACTTACATCCTTCTTGGCAGCAAACTGTTATACTTAATCTTCAAAATACATTCCCTAATCTGCAACTGATTGTAACAACACATAGTCCACAAGTGCTCAGTACCGTCTACTCTAGGTCTATCCGATCACTTCATGAAGTGAATGATGTTCTAAATACAATTCCAAGTCTTGATGTTAATAATAAAATAATAGCGTCTGAAACTCCTGAGTTTCAAACTAGAGGAGTTATGAGTACTGATATTTTATCTAAAATCATGGGTATTGATCCAGTTCCTTTAGTTAAGGAAGCGAAATGGGTCCAAGAATATCTTGCAGCAATTGAATATGATAAAAATACTGAGGGGTATTACGCTGACTTGTGGGCAGATATTGTTGAGCATTTTGGTGAGAATCATCCAGTGGTAATATCCTGCAAAAATGCTGTTAGGTTAAAAGGTATGAGAGGTAAGATCAGGGAGATGAAAAAAAATAAAAATGAAGATATCAAAAAGGGAAAGGAGTGATATCATGCATAAACTTTCAAGGTGTGCTTCCCCAGTTACGTTGTCAGATTATGATTACAAAGTTCATAAATGGGATGATTATATTCAAGATGTAAACAATAAAAATGATGTGTGGGATGGATTGTTTTTGATGCAAGGACATAGATGTGCTTATTGCGAATGTGAACTTTTGACTTATTATAAAGGACATGTTGAGCATTTTGTTCAAAAAGGTAGGTTTCCTCAGTACACATTTGAGTGGGGCAATCTCTTTGGTTCATGTCGTAGAAGTGATGGTTGTGGCTTTTATAAAGACAATCAACCTTATCTGCAAGGTGATATTTTGAAGGTTGATGAAGATGATCCTGATGATTATTTCGACTTTCTTGATGATGGCAGTATTGTCATCAAACCAAACTTGACGCCCCAAAATGCGCATCGAGCGCGTGAAACGTTGAGGGTTTTTAATCTTGATGCTGAGCATGGGGCGCTGAGGCAGCAGAGAGCTACAGCAAGGAAACTCTATTGTAATCTTATTGATGAGCTGAGTGAGTACTATGATAAATATGGTGCTGATGAGAATTTTGAAGAGCTTCTTGATGAGAATTTAGCTGCAATAGAAGGAGTTCCATTTCAAACGGCTATTCGTCATGGATTTTATTGACAACCGTAAGGTCTGCACAAGGCCTTAATCATTAAATTTGATTTTGACAGTAAACATTTTTCGTAGCTTTATTAAATTGTTTAAATAATATTAAGGTGCATTCTAATCTGCATGAATTTGCATGCGCGGTTTTGTCTTTCTCACGTACTCTCCCGCCAGTACTGGCGTGGTCTGGTTGTGCTCGTGCTACTGCATTAAAATCGACCCATAAAGCGGGCAGGCGTGGCGGGGAAAGCATTGCACGCTGAGGCGGGTATTTATTTTATTTTTCCAGCGCCTGAGCGCGTCCCTGTGGCGTTGTTGTGGTCGTGGGTGAGTAACGAGACGAAGCGGAGCGGCGACGGCGTGTCGTGGCGCTGAGGGCGTTGTGTTTGGTGGGGGGGAAGCCGCCACGACGGGCGGCTGTAGGTGGGGTTACTCGTCGTCGCCGAGGTTATATTTTTAGAAGCGGATAATCTCTTCACCCGCCCACTCGTTCAACTCCATAAACCGCGCCTGTAGCGGGGTCAGTTCGTTACGTACAAAGACCTTTGCCACCTTCTCAACATCGCCCACTGAGCCGACGTTCTCGGGCTTACCGCCCATAAGCTGGAATGGGATGCGGTGCGCGTCGAGCAGGTCGCCGGCGCTGACTTTTTTGATATTAAAAAAATCATCCTTCGTGGCGACTTCGCTCAGTGGCACAATTTTAATCCCGTCAGCTTTACCATTCGGCGCGTAAAAAAACAGGTTCTTAAAATTGCCGAGCCCTTTCGAGTCGCGCATCGCCTTTCGCAGTGCCTCGACGTCGGTGCTGCTTTGCGCGGCGTCGGTCACATACATGATGTAACCCGCATGCGCGCCGTTCTGGTAATACTTGCGACGGAACAGGGTCGCCGATTCATTCAGCCAGGCTGAATTGAGTGCGCTCAGGTATTCCGGCATCCCGTAAAGCTCCTGATTAATATCGGGCTCGAGCAGGTGGAAGACGGAGCCGGGCGCGAACTGGTGCGGCTGTGTGTAGCTTTGAATGTACCAGTACACATCATCCTCGATGCCACGGCGGGTGTATTTCGCCGGTGAGGTTTCCAGTTTTAACGGTTTGCCGGTCAGGCCGCGACGCTCTTCAATAAACGCATTGCCAAACACCAGATAGTCGAGCGCAAACCTTGTGAAGTCCTGACGGGATAACAGCGGGTGCGGGATGTAGGTCGACACCAGAATATTACGCTTTACGTAAATTGGGGAGCTGTGATGCACGGCGGCGCGCATACTCTTCGCCAGACCCGAAAAGCTCACTGGCGGCTCGTACCACTGGCCGTTGTCGATACACTCGACATAATCGAGGATGTCGCGGCGGTCGAGTACCGGCGTTGGCTCACCAAAGGTGAATGCTTCCATGCTCTGTGCCGGTGCGGCGGTGTGGTTTTGGGGGCGCGGCGGCTGCTGGCGCTCGTTGCGTTTCTTGCTCATTAGTTCCACTCCATGATGCTGGATGACTGCTCACCGGTCGCGGCGGTCAGCGGCTCATTAATTAATACGTGCATGGTTGCCCTGGCGAGATCGGCGTGACTGGCTTCCTCGGTGCGGCTGGCCTCATAGGTCGAGTTGCGACCACTGCTGGTCATGGTTTTGCGGATAGACATAAACGACTGCGTGATATCGGTTGCGCTGACGTCGTACTCGAGGCAGCCCCGGCGAATGGTGTCTTTTGCTTTGAGCACCATTGCAGTTTTCATTTCCGGCGTGTAGCGGATTTCACGTGCTGCCGGGTAGAAAGACCGCACGAGCTGGAAGACGCCCTGACCGAGCCCGGTCGCATCGATGCCGATATATTCCACGGTGTATTTTTGTGTGAGCTCGCGAATGGATTCGGCCTGTTGGGCGAAGTCCATCCCTTTCCACTGGTGGCGCTCGAGGATGCGGAATTTGCCACCGGCAACGACCGGCGGCGCGATAACGACGCACCCGGCGCTGTCACCACGTAATGACGGGTCGTAGCCAATCCACACCGGGCGGTGACCGAATGGCCGGTCGGCAAATGGCGCGTAGTCCTCCCATTTCTCGAGGCTGTCGACCATGCAGCGTTGCAGCTCTTCGAACGGAAATACCGACGCTTTATCGTCGACGAACTCGCACATAAACAGGTTGCGGAACTCATCGACACTGTTCTCGCGCTTCAGCGTATCGATGTTAAACAGGGTGCACCCTTTGGCGAGTGCGTCCTCGATGGTGACAATTTGTCACCACTGGCCGTCAGGACAGGCGACGCCTTTCGCGAGCGCGGCGTGACTGATATCGATATCGACGCGCTCGCTCTTGTCTGAGCGTCCCTTGTTAAACAGCTCACCCGACCAGAACGGGTACCCGCCGCGTGCGGGTTTTTTTATGTGCTCAGGAAAATGGCGGGGAAAAATCTACCGCCATTTCATCGCCACTTAAAAAACAGAAAACAAAAAAGCCACTCTTTCGAGTGGCTTAATTATATGATTTTAAAGCTAAAATTTGGTGGCCCCTGTTGGGTTTGAACCAACGACCAAGCGATTATGAGTCGCCTGCTCTAACCACTGAGCTAAGGGGCCGTGGCGAGGGATTATAATGTAACTGCACGCGGCAATCCAGCGTAAAGCGCGCGCCTGCTGTTTTTATAAACAATGCATTTTCAATCCTTTATAATCAGCTTTTTAGTCATTCAGCCGGAGAAATTATGATTAGCGATATCCTGGCGCCGGGGCTGCGGGTGGTTTTTTGCGGCATCAATCCGGGGAAGTCCTCCGCGCATACGGGGTTTCATTTTGCCCATCCCGGCAATCGATTCTGGAAGGTTATTCACCAGGCGGGGTTCACCGAGCGGCAGCTGAAGCCGGAAGAGGAGCAGCATCTGTTGGATACCGGCTGCGGTATCACCATGCTGGTTGAGCGGCCGACGGTACAGGCCAGCGAAGTCGCTCTGCTGGAGCTGCGTAATGGCGCGCAGGAGCTAATAAGCAAAATTCAGGACTATCAGCCGCAGGCGCTGGCGGTGCTCGGCAAGCAGGCCTTTGAGCAGGCGTTCAGGGTGCGTGGCGCGAAGTGGGGACGCCAGGAAGCGACCATCGGTGAAACCGAAATCTGGGTGCTGCCCAATCCCAGCGGTTTAAACCGGGCGTCGCTGGACAAGCTGGTTGAAGCCTATCGCGAACTGGATGAGGCGCTGGCGGGGCGAGGGCGGTGATGGCGCCCGAATCGCAGGCATAAAAAAAGCTCCCCGCGGGGAGCTTTTTACTCTCTTTGCAGCGCGACGATTAATCGTCGAGGAAGCTACGCAGCACTTCAGAGCGGCTTGGGTGGCGCAGTTTACGCAGCGCCTTCGCTTCGATCTGACGAATACGTTCGCGGGTAACGTCGAACTGTTTACCCACTTCTTCCAGCGTGTGGTCGGTGTTCATGTCGATACCGAAACGCATACGCAGCACTTTCGCTTCACGAGCGGTGAGGCCCGCCAGCACGTCATGCGTTGCCGCACGCAGGCTCTCGGTGGTCGCAGAATCCAGCGGCAGCTCGAGGGTGGTATCCTCGATGAAGTCACCCAGATGCGAATCTTCATCGTCGCCGATCGGCGTTTCCATGGAGATTGGTTCTTTGGCGATTTTCAGCACCTTACGGATTTTGTCTTCCGGCATCAGCATGCGCTCAGCCAGTTCTTCCGGCGTCGGCTCGCGACCCATTTCCTGCAGCATCTGGCGGGAGATACGGTTGAGCTTGTTGATAGTCTCAATCATATGCACCGGAATACGGATGGTGCGCGCCTGATCCGCGATGGAACGGGTGATCGCCTGACGGATCCACCAGGTGGCGTAGGTGGAGAACTTGTAACCACGACGGTATTCAAACTTATCTACCGCTTTCATCAGGCCGATGTTGCCTTCCTGAATCAGGTCGAGGAACTGCAGACCGCGGTTGGTGTATTTCTTGGCGATAGAAATAACCAGACGTAAGTTCGCTTCAACCATCTCTTTCTTCGCACGACGGGCTTTCGCTTCGCCGATGGACATGCGACGGTTGATATCTTTAACCTGCTCGATGGTCAGGCCGGTTTCTTCTTCAATCTGCTGCAGTTTCTGCAGGCCGCGCTGAACGTCTTCTTTAACGTCATGCAGCTTCTCGGACCACGGCTTGTTCATCGCCACGGCGGCGTTGAACCAGGTTTCGCTGGTTTCGTTGCCGGTGAACAGGGTGATGAAGTTTTTCTTCGGCATTTTGCACTGTTCAACGCACAGCTTCATGATGATACGTTCTTGAGTACGAACGCGATCCATCATGCTGCGCATGCTGTTGACCAGGTAATCGAACTGTTTCGGCACCAGGCGGAACTGTTTGAAAACCTCGGACAGCTTGAGGATCTCTTCCTGCGCGGCGGCGTGGCTGCGGCCTTTCGCTTTGATGGTGTCGCGAGTCAGCTCGTACTGGGTGCGCAGCTCGGCGAATTTCTCGCGGGCCAGCTCCGGATCGATGCTGTTATCGTCATCGCTGTTGTCGTCGTCGTCATCTTCTTCTTCATCTTCGTCGTCGTCCATCTCTTCCTGAGACAGCTCTGAACCGACGTGAGTGGCGGTCGGCGCCATATCTTCTTCAGCGTTCGGATCGACGAAGCCGGTGATCAGGTCAGACAGGCGAGCTTCTTCAGCTTCAACGCGGTCGTACTGCTCCAGCAGATAGGTGATGGCTTCCGGATATTCCGCAACGGAGCACTGGACCTGGTTGATCCCGTCTTCGATGCGTTTAGCGATGTCGATTTCGCCTTCGCGGGTCAGCAGTTCAACGGTACCCATTTCGCGCATGTACATGCGCACCGGGTCGGTCGTACGGCCAATTTCAGATTCAACGCTCGACAGCACCTGGGCTGCCGCTTCTTCTGCGTCTTCATCGGTATTATTGGAGGTTTCAGCAAGCAGCAGATCATCGGCATCCGGTGCTTCTTCCATCACCTGAATACCCATGTCGTTGATCATTTGGATGATGTCTTCGATCTGATCGGAGTCGACGATATCTTCCGGCAGATGGTCATTGACCTCGGCATAGGTCAGATAGCCTTGCTCCTTACCACGTTGGACAAGAAGCTTCAGCTGTGACTGCGGGTTTTGCTCCATAAGACGGTATCCACACTTAATTCGTTTGATTGGTGCAGGCAGACGAACTGCCAACATTTAAAGCGAGGGCGTACTTATATTATTGCCGCTGCGCCTCAGCGCGGCTGTCGGGGGCTTCCCGATCGATATTCGGCACTTAAGCCGTTAAATTCATTTTTTGGCCAGTTCCTGGCTGATAGTCCAGAGTTCCCGGCGCTCCTCACTGCTTAAACCATGTGTGCGATCGCGAGCTATCAACTCTTCTTGTCGCAGTTCCAGCAGTGAGTCAAACATATGGTTGAGCGAGTCGGTGAAGGTTTGTTCAGCGATATCCTTATCTGCTATATCGTCCCACATCGACAGTTTTTCAAGGGTTGCCGCTTCATTTGTCCCGCGATACTGCTCTAAAAGTTGCCCGGTGGTCAGACCTGGCTGCGCCAGACACGTATTGACCAGTTCGCTGAATAAACCAAGCCCTGGCATCTTCTGCTGATCCAGACCGGCTAAGGGCGGAACCAGCGGCGCCAGATCGGGGTTCTGCACCAGTAACCCTATAAGTATACGCATGGTCGTGCGTTTTAGCTGCGGCGCCGGGCGCGGAGCGCTATTTTCCGCCTGTTTCGGCATTAAACGTTCAAGCTGGGCGTCATCCAGAATGCCCAGTTTGTTGCCCAGCTCCTGACGCAAATAGATGCGCAGCGTTTCGCCCGGCACCTGGGTAATCAGCGGCAGCGCCAGCGTGCTCAGCTGCGCGCGCCCATCCGGGGTGCTCAGGTCGACCTGCGGCATCAGACTATTGAATAAAAACGTGGAGAGCGGCTGTGCCTGCTCCATCCGCGCTTCAAACGCCTCTTTGCCCTCTTTACGCACCAGCGTATCCGGGTCTTCGCCGTCAGGTAAAAACATAAAACGCAGCTGGCGGCCATCGGTCATATACGGCAGCGCCGTTTCCAGCGCTCGCCATGCCGCGTCGCGGCCAGCCCGGTCGCCGTCGTAACAGCAGATGACCTGATTGGTCGCCCGGAACAACAGCTGAATGTGGTCGGCGGTCGTCGAGGTGCCCAGCGAGGCCACGGCATAATTAATGCCGTACTGCGCCAGCGCAACGACGTCCATATAGCCTTCGACCACCAGCAGACGCTGAGGTTCGGCGTTATCCTGCTGGGCTTCATACAGGCCGTACAGCTGGCGGCCTTTATGGAAAATATCGGTCTCCGGGGAGTTCAGGTATTTTGGCAGCGCATCGCCCAGCACGCGCCCGCCAAAACCAATCACCCGGCCTCGCTTATCGCGAATCGGGAACATCACCCGTTCGCGGAAGCGGTCGTAACTGCGCCCCTGATCGTTGGTGACCAGCATGCCCGCATCAATAAGCGACTGGCGGTTTTCCTGATTGCCGCCAAAACGTTTTAAAACGTTATCCCAGCCAGGGGGAGCGAAGCCTATTGCGAAGCGGGTAATCACCTCGCTGCTTAAGCCGCGTTTTGCCAGATACTGGCGCGCGGGTTCGGCGGCGGGTTGGTTCAGAGACTGTTGGTAAAACGTGTTCAGACCGTCCAGCAGTTGATAAAGATTCTGCCGCTGATGCCGTTCTATCTGGCTCGGTCCATTACCTGCTTCATAGGGCACTTCAAGGTTGTGCATGGCGGCCAGCTCTTCGACGGTTTCGACGAACTCGAGCTTGTCGTAGTTCATCAGGAAGTCGATGGCGTTGCCGTGCGCACCGCAGCCGAAGCAATGGTAAAACTGCTTTTCACCGTTGACGGTGAAGGAGGGGGTTTTTTCGTTATGGAATGGACAACACGCGTGATAATTCTTGCCCTGCTTTTTCAGCTTCACCCGAGCATCGATCAGATCGATGATGTCGGTGCGCGCCAGCAGGTCATTGATAAATACGCGTGGGATTCGTCCAGCCATATGCCCCGTAATCTATACACTGCATCCTGCAAACGGCCTCGATATGTCGCCTGAAGACAGTTTGAACGATCTCGTGTATCTGCTAATGCATAAACGAAAATAAGCCGCGCATTCCTTTCGGAAGCACGGCCTTACAACTACAACTCGGTCTGAATTGAGAGCTTCGCTCTCAACAGATTAGTACAGACGAGTGCGGCGTGCGTTTTCGCGAGCCAGTTTCTTCGCGTGACGTTTCACTGCAGAAGCTTTAGCGCGCTTACGTTCGGTAGTCGGTTTTTCATAGAACTCACGACGACGAACTTCCGCCAGAACACCTGCTTTTTCGCAGGAACGCTTGAAGCGACGCAGAGCTACGTCGAACGGCTCGTTTTCACGTACTTTAATTACCGGCATGTGCCTCTCACCTTTGATTAATTCGGTTTGCCGCTGGCCGCAATGCCAGCTTATTTCAAAATGGTGCGGAATTTTACTGCAACTACTGCTGCTTTGTAAAGCACCGGCGCCTTTTTTGAAAGGGGACTTTTATAAGGGTGAGGAGTATACACGAAGAGAACACCAGGGGTGAGCAAAGTTTTACATCGCCGGTCATTGGTCCTACACTGCGCGGTATTGAAACGAGGTAAAACAACTCATGCGTGTACTGGGAATTGAAACATCCTGCGATGAAACCGGCATCGCTATTTACGACGATAAACAAGGTCTGTTAGCCAACCAGCTGTATAGTCAGGTGAAATTACATGCTGACTACGGCGGCGTGGTGCCTGAACTGGCGTCGCGCGACCACGTGCGTAAAACCGTTCCGCTGATCCAGGCGGCGCTCAAAGAAGCGGGCCTGACGGCGAAAGATATTGATGCCGTTGCTTATACGGCAGGCCCTGGCCTGGTGGGCGCGCTGCTGGTCGGCGCGACCGTTGGCCGCTCGCTGGCGTTCGCCTGGAACGTGCCGGCGATCCCGGTACACCATATGGAAGGGCACCTGCTGGCGCCGATGCTGGAAGATAATCCGCCGGCGTTCCCGTTCGTCGCTCTGCTGGTTTCCGGCGGTCACACCCAGCTGATTAGCGTCACCGGCATTGGTCAGTATGAACTGCTGGGCGAGTCAATCGACGATGCCGCTGGCGAAGCCTTTGATAAGACAGCGAAACTGTTGGGGCTGGATTATCCCGGCGGGCCGATGCTATCGAAAATGGCGTCTCAGGGCACCGAAGGCCGCTTCGTCTTCCCGCGGCCGATGACCGATCGTCCGGGGCTCGATTTCAGCTTCTCCGGCCTGAAAACCTTCGCCGCCAATACCATTCGTAACAACGGCGACGATGAGCAAACCCGTGCCGATATCGCCCGCGCATTTGAAGACGCGGTTGTCGATACGCTGATGATTAAATGCCGCCGCGCGCTGGAGCAAACCGGCTTTAAGCGTCTGGTGATGGCGGGGGGCGTAAGCGCTAACCGTACGCTGCGCGCGAAGCTGGCGGAAATGATGAGCAAACGCGGCGGCGAAGTGTTTTATGCCCGTCCTGAGTTCTGTACCGATAACGGCGCGATGATCGCTTACGCCGGGATGGTCCGCCTGCAGGGCGGCGCCAATGCCGGACTCGGCGTTACCGTGCGGCCGCGCTGGCCGTTGGCGGAACTGCCGGCCGCCTGATAACCACAAAGAAGGAAAAACCACGCTTTTTCCTTCTTTGTCAGCAGTCTGAAGCCGCCCATCGAGGCGGCTTTTTTACGCGTGGATTAAGGCTGCTGATAATCCTCGGCGTCGATGTCGTAGCCCGACGGCTCCCAGCGTATCGCCAGCAGCGACAACAGCCCAATCAGCGGCGCCGCGGCGATGATCCAGAAAACGCGGGTATCCAGCGCGGCGACCAGCAGCGGGAAGAGGAATAAAGAAAGCGTCGAGCTGCCGCGCATAAGCGTCTGGTTGAGTCCGACGCCAACGCCGCGCAGCGATGTCGGATAGCTTAACGAGGCGAAGGTCATAGTGTGCGCGCCGGGGCCGAATCCCTGGCCGAAAAGGAACAGCGCCAGCATCGCCACGGCAGCGACGCCTTCGCCTGCGCCATCAGGGCGGCCAATCAGCGCCAGGCCGAGCAGCGCCGTCAACTGGCTGCCATAACCCGCCAGCGACATCCGCCAGGCCCCGAAGCGCGGTACCAGCCGTACCGCCAGCATTCCTCCCACGAAAGCGAACAGCAAATTCAGCGCCAGCGAAATCAAAATCGTCGTCAGCATCGACTGTACGAAGAAGCTGGAGATGATCACCGGCAGACCAAACGCGACGGCGTTATAGGCAAACGAGGAAACCACCGACAGCAGAGTGGCGAGCGTCGTGCGGCGCAGGTAGACGCCGCGGAACAGGCGCAGATAGTTACTCCATTGGGCGCTACGGACTTTGGGCGCCGGTTTTTCCAGCGCGTCCTGGGCAACGTGTGCATTGATGTTGTAAGCCTGGCGTAGGATGGAGGCCGCTTCACGCAGGTTACCCTGGTTGGCGGCCCACACCGGCGATTCGCTCATGTAGCGGCTGCGGATAGCGATAATCACCAGCGCCGGGATCGCGCCGAAGCCAAGGATGATTCTCCATAGCCAGTCGCTGTGGCTTTCTGGCAAAACGGCATAAAAAAAGAGTACCAGCAGATAGGAAATGCTAATTGCCGCGTACCACGTCGGGCACCACATCGCCACGCTGGCCGCTTTGTTGCCGGGGCCTTTGAGCCTCGCGAATTCGCTGAGGAACGCCATCGCCACCGGCAGGTCGATCCCGACGCCGAGACCCATCACGAAGCGCGCGCCGGTAAGAACGTATTCATTCGGCGCCAGCGCGCAGGCGATTGCCGCTACCACGAAGAACAGCATATCCGCCATAAACACGCGATAGCGGCCAATTTTGTCCGTCAAGTAACCGCCGAGCAACGCGCCAACGATAGCGCCGAAGGTGATGGCTGAGGCGACCATCCCGGTACCGGCAGGCGTCAGGTTGAATTCCCGGGTGATATCTTTCAGCCCGAAGGCCAGTGAGCCGAGATCGTAGGCATCAAGAAAAATACCGCCGAGGGCGATACCCATGACGATACGCGCGTTATTGCGCCCGCTGCTGCCTTCATTAATGAGGCGCGAGACGTCCGCCGCGCTGCCGATCCATTTTACTTCCCCGCCGGGCGACGCAGAGCTTGCCGCGGGCGTCGCGTTAATTACATCAGTCATGGTGTTGTGCTTTTTTCTCTTATAAAGAGCTTCAGAGTAAACAGCGACGCGGGGACGAAAAAATCACTTTTGGTTATAACTCATAACTAAGTCATTGTAGTGAAAGGATTATCTTTGGTTTTCTCTTTTGCCGCTATGATTGGCTAAAAAAGTGGGAAATAGAATGTGTTTGTGGGGGCAAAGAAGCCCGGCACAGGCGGCCGGGCGCGGAGATTATTTCTGCTCTGGCGTTTTTTTCTTCTTTTTGAATCGTGACCAGATTTTCGTTTCCTGACGGCGCCACAGGCGCTGGATGTTGTCGTGATGGCGCAGCAGGATCAGGCAGGAGAGCATCGAGACCGGAAAGGTGTACTGCGGCTTGAACCACCAGACGTAGAAAGGGGCTACCAGCGCGCTGACGATAGCGCCCAGCGATGAATACCCGCTGAGCAGAATAGTTAGCAGCCAGGTGCCGGCCATCACGCCGGTGAGATCCCAGCCGATGGGAGCGATAGCGCCAAATGCGGTTGCCACGCCTTTGCCGCCGCGGAAATTAAAGAACACCGGCCAGATATGGCCTACGCAGGCGGCGATCGCCACCAGCCCGAGCCAGAACGGCGTCAGACCGAGAGCCCAGGCGCCCCATACCGGCAGCATCCCTTTCAGGACATCAAAAATTAATACCGTTACGGCTGCTCCCTTGCCGCCAATTCGGAGTACGTTCGTCGCCCCTGGGTTGCCGGAACCGCTATCGCGAGGGTCGGGCAAACCAGCAAGACGGCATACCAGAATGGCGCTGGAAATTGAGCCGCAGAGGTAGGCGAGGATAACCAGTCCAGGCGCGATTGCACTCATCAGCTGTTCCATTTTGAAAACGTCGTTAGGACCCCACCCATTTTCGTGTTAACAGCTTGTTGGCTTTCTTTGCGCGATAGGTTACATAGTGATGCTGCTATGTTCCCGAAATCTTGCTGCGTCGCCGCTGTCAGGGCACGTGAATTCTTTAGGGGATGTCTTTGCATCTGTGGATAATACGCATAATTCGCCGGAAGTGGTATCCGGTTTAGCCAAAAAGCAGGCAGGTCGTGATGGATATTGTATTTATAGAGCAACTTTCGGTAATCACCACTATCGGTGTTTACGACTGGGAACAGACCATCGAACAGAAGTTAGTGTTCGATATCGAAATGGCGTGGGATAACCGCAAAGCGGCAGCCAGCGACGATGTCAGCGATTGTCTGAGCTATGCTGATATCAGCGAACTGGTTATTAAACACGTCGAGGGCGGGCGTTTTGCGCTGGTCGAAAGGGTGGCCGAAGAGATAGCCGAGCTGCTGCTGCAAAAATTCAATTCTCCGTGGGTGCGGATTAAAGTCAGCAAGCCTGGCGCGGTGGCCCGTGCGGCCAACGTCGGCGTAATCATTGAACGTGGCAGTAATCTGAAACAAAACGTTTCTCGTCATAATGTTTAAACAAATTTGTTTTATACCGGTCTTAGTGCCTGGATTTTAATTTTACTTTTTATTTTAAGGGTTTATTGAATGGGCGATTTACACTCGCTGCTGATAGCGGCAATTTTGGGTGTGGTTGAAGGGTTGACGGAGTTTTTACCGGTTTCCAGTACGGGACATATGATTATCGTTGGCCATCTCCTTGGTTTTGAAGGGGATACCGCCAATACTTTTGAAGTCGTGATTCAACTGGGTTCTATACTCGCCGTCGTCGTGGTGTTCTGGCGTCGACTGTTTGGCCTGATCGGCATTCATTTTGGCCGTCCTCTGCAGCATGAGGGCGTAAGCCAGGGGCGCTTGTCGCTGATTCATATCCTGTTAGGCATGATCCCGGCGGTGGCGCTGGGGCTGGTGTTTCATGACCTGATTAAATCGCTGTTTAACCCGGTTAACGTGATGTACGCGCTGATTGTCGGCGGCTTCCTGCTGATCGCGGCGGAGCTATTCAAACCGAAAGAGCCGCGCGCGTTGGGTCTTGACGACATGACCTATGGTCAGGCGTTTGCCATCGGTTGCTTCCAGTGTCTGGCGCTGTGGCCTGGCTTCTCACGCTCCGGGGCGACTATTTCCGGCGGCATGCTGATGGGCGTTAGCCGCTATGCGGCATCCGAGTTCTCATTCCTGCTGGCGGTACCGATGATGATGGGCGCCACCGTGCTGGACGTTTACAAGAGCATCGGCTTTCTCAACTCCAGCGATATCCCGATGTTTGCCGTCGGTTTTATCATGGCGTTCATCGTGGCGCTGATCGCGATTAAAACCTTCCTGCAGCTGATTAAACGTATTTCGTTTATCCCATTTGCAATCTACCGCTTTATCGTCGCGGCAGCCGTCTACGTGGTCTTCTTCTAAGGCCCTGGCCCTCAGCCTTGCGGCTGGGGGCACCGTTGTTCTTTCCACCGCGTCACGGCAATAATTCTGCGCCGCGTCAGCTCTTCGCGAATCTCCGGTCCTTTGAAACCTTCCGCTACCACTTCTTTAGTGGAAACCGACTGCGCCACTTCCCAGGCTTCAAGCAGCAGGCGCCCCTGCGGATAATCGCAGGATTCAAAACCGGTGCGTCCGCGCACGTCTGCCTCGCTGGTGAGGGCGATTTGCTGCACGCGCTGCGGCTTGCGCCAGGCATCGATGCTATCAAACAGCTTCACGATAGTTTTTGGCTGCAGGATCGGCAGGGTGTGGATCAGATCGTGGAATTCGGCGACCAGTCTGGCCAGATCGCGGATATCGTTCGGTACCCGCAGGCGCTGGCAAATCTGTTCCACCAGCTTCACCCCCGCCGGGCCGTGGCCGTGGTGGCGCGGCCAGAACTCTTTGGGCGTTAAGCCTTTGCCAAGATCGTGGCACAGGGTGGCGAAGCGGACGTCGATGGCCGGCGATAGCATCGCCGCCATGGTGAGCGTCATCAGGGTGTGAACACCGGTATCGATTTCCGGATGCCATTTGGCGGGCGCGGGGACGCCATACAGGGCGTCGATTTCCGGGAACAGCACCTTCAGCGCGTGGCAGTCGCGCAGGGTCTGGAAAAAGACCTGTGGATTACGCGTGCCAAGCGCGTTTTCCGTCTCTTTCCATACCCGCTCCGCCGTCAGATGCGCCAGTTCGCCGGCGTCGGCCATCGTACGCATCAGCGCCATGGTTTCATCGGCAATGCGAAAACCGAGATGGGCATAGCGCGCGGCAAAACGCGCGACGCGCAGTACGCGTAGCGGATCTTCGCTAAAAGCCGGGGAGACGTGGCGCAGCAGGCGCTGACGCAAATCGGCCAGGCCGCCGTAGGGGTCGTAAATCTGACCGTCAGAGTCCTGAGCCAGCGCGTTGATGGTGAGATCGCGGCGCAGTAGATCTTGCTCAAGGGTGACGTCAGCGGCGGCATAACAGGTGAAACCGGTATAGCCGGAGCCGGATTTACGTTCGGTACGCGCGAGCGCATACTCTTCACGGCTTTGCGGGTGAAGGAACACGGGAAAATCGCGGCCTACCTGCTGGTAGCCCGCGTCGAGCAACTGCTGGGGCGTGGCGCCAACCACCACCCAGTCTCTGTCTTTGACCGGTAGTCCTAATAACGCATCTCGTACTGCACCACCGACCAAATAAATCTTCACGCCTCTTTCTCCCGCATCGACTTTTCGCAAGATGATACGTAAGTCTGGCAGAGAAGACGAATTAGTTCATCCACCGGTCTTTACGTTTGCGGCTCGGTACCAGATGCGGCAGCACCAGACCAAGGATCAGACCGACGCCAAGCACGCCGCCGCCGTACATAAACCACTGCATGATAATGGTGCGCTGTTTATCATCAAGCTGCAGATTCGCCGCGTTCACCTTCTTCTGAGCGACAACCAGCTCGTTTTTCAGCTTTTGGTTCTCTTCTTTCAGGGCGTTGATCGCGCCATCGCTGCCGGCGACTTTTTTCTGCATGTCGGCGGTACGCTGATTCCAGGTGGCGTCAATGTTGTTCAGCTTGTCGGTCAGGGTTTTGACCTGATTTTCCAGATCCGGCACGCGAATGCGCAGGCTGGGCTCGTTGCTCAGCTCTTTCAGCGGGATCCAGGCGGTACGGCCGTTGCTATCGCGTACCTGTGCGTAATTCGTGCTGTCGTTGGTTTGCAGAACGTCGACGGCCTCGCCGGCGTTAATGGTGCCGACCAGACGATAGTTATCGCCAGGACCGCTGCGAACCCACGTGCTCAGCTCATCGGAAACGTAGCGCTTTTCTTCTGCGTGAACCGCCGTAGCGGCGCTAAGCGCTAGCAATGTAAAGGTAATAAGGCGTAATTTTGGCATCAGGTCATCGTTTGGTCATAAAAAGTTGAACGATAGTAGTGGCATCGCCAGAGCGACGCAAAGTTTTCCGCCACAATCGGAATCATCCAAATGCAGCTGGCAAATGCGCATTGCATGGCGATTCGCCGCAAAATACTATTTACTGACAAAAAATATCGTCATTAGTTCGCCGCATTTTCCCGGCGACGCTTATCAGGTGGAAGAATTCAGCCATGGCTCAAGAAATCGAACTGAAGTTTATCGTTGCCCACGACGGCGTTGAGGCGCTGCGCCAGCATCTCAATTCGCTGGATGCGCAGTACACGCCGGCAGGCCAACTGCTGAATATTTACTACGAAACCGCCGATAACTGGCTGCGCCGGCACGACATGGGGCTGCGGATCCGCGGCGATCGGGAGCGCTATGAAATGACGCTGAAAATTGCCGGTCGGGTGGTGGGCGGCCTGCATCAGCGTCCGGAATACAATATCCCGCTGGAAAAAGCAGAGCTGGCGCTGGATAAACTGCCGGCTGAAATCTGGCCGCAGGGGCAGTTGCCGGCAGAACTGGCGCAAAATGTGCAGCCGCTGTTCAGCACTGATTTCCTCCGTGAAAAATGGGTGGTGAAAGAGGGCGACAGTCAGATTGAGATAGCCCTCGACCTTGGCGACGTCAAAGCCGGTGAGCATCAGGAAGCCATTTGCGAACTGGAGCTTGAGCTGTTGAGCGGCGATACCGCGGACATTCTGGCGCTGGCGCATCGTTTACTGGCAACCGGCGTGCTGCGCCAGGGCAGCCTGAGCAAAGCGGCGCGCGGCTATCAGCTGGCGCAGGGCAACGAAGCGCGCCCGGTTAAACCGTTAACGGTCGTGCGCGTGGCGGCGAAAGCCAGCGTCGAGCAGGGGCTGGAAGCGGCGCTGGAAAGCGCGCTGGCGCACTGGCTCTATCATGATGAAGTCTGGAACCGGGGCAACGCGGCCGCTAAAGGTGAAATCCAGCGGGCGATGGCCCGCGTGCGCCATGCGCTGGTGCTGTTTGGCGGCATTGTGCCGCGAAAAGCCACCGTGCAGTTACGTGAATTGCTCACTGAGGCCGAAGCGGCGCTGGACGGAGCGGAAAAAGCCGAAGCGGCGTTGTTCAACCGCGCCACGGTTGGCGCCAAACTGCTGCTGACCGAGTGGCTGGTTACCCGCGGTTGGCGTTCGTTCCTCAACGACGCGGGGCAAAAGAAAATCGCCGGTTCGTTCAAACGCTTTGCCGATATCCAGCTGTCGCGAGCGGCGGCGGAGCTGAAAAGCAACTTCCAGCAGACGCAGGACGACTATAGCGATCGGCTCACGCGTCTGGCGCGCGAGATCGACACCGTTCAATTGCTATCCAGCGCCTATGCCGAGGTCGCCGAGAGCTGGCTGGAAAACTGGCAAGAGGTGCGCCGCGCTATCGAGAACAATGACCGCAGCGTCATCGAATATTTCCGTCGTCAGGCGCTGGCCGCGGAACCATTCTGGCTGCATAGTGGAAAACGATAATTTCAGGCCAGGGAGACCCCTATAATGGCGCTTTCTTCGCAGTTACAGCAGCACTGGCAGACGGTTGTAAACCGGCTTCCGGCAGATTTTCCCCTGCAAACGTTAAGTTCGCAGGCGCAGTCGGTGATGACATTCAGCGAGTTCGTTGAACAGAGTCTGGTCGCTCAGCCGCAGTGGCTGGCTGAACTGGAAAGCGCGCCGCCGCAGGCCGACGAATGGCGCCATTACGACGACTGGCTGGCGGAACAGTTACAAGAGGTGACTGACGAGGCCGCGCTGATGCGCGAGCTACGCCAGTTCCGCCGCCGGATAATGGTGCGTATCGCCTGGGCGCAGGCGCTGCTGCTGGTGAGCGAAGAGAGCAGTTTGCAGCAGCTCAGCGCCCTGGCGGAGACTTTAATCGTCGCCGCCCGCGACTGGCTGTACGCCGCCTGCTGCCGGGAGTGGGGGACGCCGTGCAATGCGCAGGGCGAAGCGCAGCCGCTATTGATTCTGGGCATGGGGAAACTGGGCGGCGGCGAGCTTAACTTCTCTTCCGATATCGATCTCATTTTCGCCTGGCCGGAACACGGCGCCACCCAGGGCGGACGCCGCGAGCTGGATAACGGTCAGTTCTTTACCCGTCTGGGCCAGCGGTTAATCAAAGTACTCGATCAGCCGACGCAGGATGGTTTCGTCTATCGCGTGGATATGCGTCTGCGTCCGTTTGGCGACAGCGGCCCGCTGGTGTTGAGCTTTGCGGCGCTGGAAGACTATTACCAGGAGCAGGGGCGCGACTGGGAGCGCTACGCGATGGTGAAAGCGAGGATCATGGGCGATAACGACGGCGTGTACGCCAACGAACTGCGCGCCATGCTGCGCCCGTTCGTCTTCCGCCGCTACATCGATTTCAGCGTCATTCAGTCCCTGCGTAACATGAAAGGGATGATCGCCCGTGAAGTGCGCCGCCGCGGCCTGACAGACAATATCAAGCTTGGCGCGGGCGGCATTCGCGAAATAGAGTTTATCGTTCAGGTTTTCCAGCTGATCCGTGGCGGTCGCGAACCGGCCTTGCAGCAGCGTGCGCTGTTGCCGACGCTGGCGGCGATTGACGAGCTGCATTTGTTGCCGGAAGGCGATGCCGCCCAGCTGCGTGAAGCCTACCTGTTCCTGCGTCGTCTCGAAAACCTGCTGCAGAGCATTAACGACGAGCAAACCCAAACCCTGCCGCAGGATGAACTCAACCGCGCGCGTCTGGCGTGGGGGATGCGCGTCGCCGACTGGCAGACGCTCAGCGCACAGCTGGAAGAGCAGATGCGCCGCGTGCGTCGCGTCTTTAACGAACTGATTGGCGATGATGAAGCGCAATCGCCGGATGAACAGCTGGAAGAGTACTGGCGCGAACTGTGGCAGGACGCGCTGGAAGAAGACGACACAACGCCGGCGCTGGCGCACCTCGACGACAACGACCGGCGCAGCGTGCTGGCGCTGATCGCCGATTTTCGCAAAGAGCTCGACCGGCGCACCATCGGCCCGCGCGGGCGGCAGGTGCTCGACCAGCTGATGCCGCATTTGCTTAGCGAGGTCTGCTCACGGGCGGATGCGCCGCTACCGCTGGCGCGGATCACCCCGCTGCTGACCGGTATCGTCACCCGTACCACCTATCTGGAGCTGCTCAGCGAATTCCCCGGCGCGCTAAAACACCTGATTAGCCTGTGCGCCGCTTCGCCGATGGTCGCCAGCCAGCTGGCGCGCCACCCGCTGCTGCTGGACGAACTGCTGGATCCGAACACGCTTTATCAACCGACGGCGACCGATGCGTACCGCGACGAGCTGCGCCAGTATTTGCTGCGCGTGCCGGAAGAAGACGAAGAACAGCAGCTGGAAGCGCTACGCCAGTTTAAACAGGCGCAATTGCTGCACATCGCCGCCGCCGATATTGCCGGTACGCTACCGGTGATGAAAGTGAGCGATCACTTAACCTGGCTGGCGGAGGCGATGATCGACGCGGTGGTACAGCAGGCGTGGCTACAGATGGTCGCCCGCTACGGCCAGCCGACTCATCTGCGCGACCGTCAGGGACGCGGTTTTGCGGTAGTGGGTTACGGTAAACTTGGCGGTTGGGAGCTGGGTTATAGTTCCGATCTCGATCTGGTCTTCCTCCACGACTGTCCGATGGAGGTGATGACCGACGGCGAGCGGGAAATCGATGGTCGCCAGTTTTATCTGCGCCTTGCACAGCGGATCATGCATCTTTTCAGCACCCGCACCTCGTCGGGCATCTTGTATGAAGTGGACGCTCGCTTACGTCCATCCGGCGCGGCGGGCATGCTGGTGACTACCGCCGACGCCTTCGCCGATTATCAGCGCAATGAAGCCTGGACCTGGGAGCATCAGGCGCTGGTTCGCGCCCGGGTGGTGTATGGCGACCCGGCGCTGCAGGCGCGCTTCGATGCGATCCGCCGCGATATCCTGACCACTCCGCGTGAAGGCGCGACGCTGCAAACCGAAGTACGTGAGATGCGGGAAAAGATGCGCGCCCATCTCGGCAATAAGCAGCGCGATCGCTTTGATATCAAAGCCGATGCCGGCGGTATCACCGATATTGAATTTATTACCCAATATCTGGTGCTGCGCTATGCGCATGAAAAGCCAAAGCTGACGCGCTGGTCCGATAATGTGCGTATTCTGGAACTGCTGGCGCAGAACGACATCATGGATGAAGAAGAGGCGCGGGCGCTTACCCATGCTTACACCACGCTACGCGATGCGTTGCACCACCTGGCGCTGCAGGAGCAGCCGGGCAACGTTGCGCTGGATGCTTTCGACGGCGAACGCCAGCAGGTGAGCGCCAGCTGGCAGAAGTGGTTGATGGCTTAACTAACAAAGCGGGTGTGCTATTATCGCGCGCAAAGTTTGCATCTCGCAGGAGAGAGTAATGAAAGTAACGCTGCCAGAGTTTGAACGTGCAGGAGTGTTGGTGGTAGGCGATGTGATGCTGGACCGCTACTGGTATGGCCCTACCAGCCGTATTTCCCCGGAAGCCCCGGTGCCGGTGGTGAAGGTGGAAAATATCGAAGAACGTCCTGGCGGCGCGGCTAACGTGGCGATGAACATTGCTTCGCTCGGCGCGACTTCTCGTCTGGTCGGCCTGACCGGTATCGACGATGCCGCACGCGCGCTGAGCAAAGCGTTGGCTGACGTAAAAGTGAAATGTGATTTCGTGTCGGTACCGACGCATCCGACCATCACCAAGCTGCGCGTACTGTCGCGCAACCAGCAGCTGATCCGCCTCGATTTTGAAGAGGGCTTCTCCGGGGTCGATCCGCAGCCGATGCATGAACGTATTCAGCAGGCGCTGGGTTCGATCGGCGCGCTGGTGCTGTCTGACTACGCGAAAGGCGCGCTGGCCAGCGTGCAGACCATGATCAAGCTGGCGCGGGATGCCGGCGTGCCGGTGCTGATTGACCCGAAAGGCACCGATTTTGAACGCTACCGCGGGGCGACGCTGCTGACGCCGAACCTGTCTGAATTCGAAGCCGTCGCCGGAAAGTGTAAGGATGAAGCGGAAATCGTCGAACGCGGGATGAAAATCATCGCTGACTTCGAGCTTTCCGCACTGCTGGTGACGCGCTCCGAGCAGGGAATGACGCTGCTGCAGCCGGGTCGTCCGCCGCTGCATATGCCGACCCAGGCGCAGGAAGTGTATGACGTCACCGGCGCAGGCGATACGGTTATTGGCGTGCTGGCGGCGACGCTGGCGGCGGGCAACACGCTGGAAGAGGCCTGCTATTTCGCTAACGCCGCGGCCGGTGTCGTGGTTGGCAAGCTGGGGACGTCCACCGTTTCGCCAATCGAGCTGGAAAACGCGGTGCGCGGGCGTGCCGATACCGGTTTTGGCGTGATGAACGAAGAAGAGCTGAAACAGGCGGTTGCCGCGGCGCGTAAGCGCGGCGAAAAAGTGGTGATGACCAACGGCGTCTTCGATATTCTGCACGCGGGTCACGTCTCGTATCTGGCTAATGCGCGCAAGCTGGGCGATCGTCTGATCGTCGCCGTCAACAGCGATGCCTCAACCAAACGTCTGAAAGGCGAAACCCGCCCGGTGAACCCGCTGGAACAGCGGATGATCGTGCTGGGCGCGCTGGAAGCTGTCGACTGGGTGGTGTCGTTTGAAGAAGATACTCCGCAGCGGCTGATTGCCGGGATCCTGCCGGATCTGCTGGTGAAAGGCGGCGATTATAAGCCGGAGCAGATCGCCGGCAGCGAAGAGGTATGGGCCAACGGCGGCGAAGTGCTGGTGCTCAACTTTGAAGATGGCTGCTCGACTACCAATATTATCAAGAAAATACAGAAATATAGCGATAAGTAATCAATACGCTTTACCGCTCTGAACGGGGTGGTCTACAACGGCCTGCGGGGATACCTTCGCGGGCCGTTTTTATTTAATCATGCGGAAAATGATTTAGCGCAATAAATAACCCGGTTAAGCGCATTTTTCGTACAAAGTGCGTTAAGGTAAGCGTAAATACTGAAGTTAGTAAAAGGCATATGACCAATCAGAACACCAACGGCTGAAGGAGTATGCGGATGAACCATAACGATATGTATTCTATGAAGAACTTCGATTTTCTGGCACGTAGTTTCGCCAGGATGCACGCGCAAGGCCATTCAGTCGATCTTCAGGCTATTGTCGGCAATATGGATGAGGAACATCGTGAATGGTTTTGCCAACGCTATGAGCTTTATTGTCGCCAGGTGAATAGCGCGGTCGAGTTAGAGCACTAAAGCAAAATGAAAACGGGCCATCAGGCCCGTCAGACTGCTGACAAGGAAGGAAAAAGCGTGGTTTTTCCTTCCTTGCGGTTATCAGCCGAAAATCAATAAATTGATTTTCCATATTTTTTACCTGGTGCAATCTGTAAGCGCAAAGGTTGTATGAGCTTTGCCATCAATCTCAAACGGGCCATCAGGCCCGTTTTTTTATTGCTGTTCTTCGCTCTTCGGCGTGGCTGAGCGGCTTTCCAGATCGCTAATACGCTGCTCCAGTAAAGCCAGCTTTTCGCGGGTGCGCAGTAAAACCTGAGTTTGCACGTCGAACTCTTCGCGGCTAACCAGATCCAGGCGAGTTAACTGCGATTGCAGCACCTGGCGGATTTTCTTTTCTACGTCATCTCCAAGATCGCGAAGGCCTTTCGGCATCGATTCATGGACCTGGCGGGCGATTTGTTCAATTTTTTTCGGGTCAATCATGGTGGATTCCTGCACTGATCTAGTTACCGTTCATTGTAGTGCGAACGGGAGCGCCTATAAACCACAAATGTAAGATGTATAGCGAGTAGCCATTGATGAAGATAGTTAATGGCGTTATAGTTATCTCGCTTATTCTCAGGGCGGGGCGAAATTCCCCACCGGCGGTAAATCAACCTACGCGTTGAAAGCCCGCGAGCGCTTCCTGTGAAAACGGGAAGGTCAGCAGATCCGGTGTAATTCCGGGGCCGACGGTTAAAGTCCGGATGGGAGAGAGTAACGGCTCAGTCGGATTACGATCCGCTTGCGTTGACTTTTGCCGCTAAACCGGCACTCCTAAGACTGCCCTGATTCTGGTAACCATAATTTTAATGAGGTTTTTTTACCATGAATCAGACGCTCCTTTCTTCTTTTGGTACCGCTTTTGAACGTGTGGAACACGCTTTAGACGCACTGCGCGAAGGCCGCGGTGTGATGGTGCTTGATGATGAAGACCGTGAAAACGAAGGCGATATGATTTTCGCCGCCGAAACCATGACCGTTGAGCAAATGGCGCTGACCATTCGTCACGGCAGCGGTATTGTCTGCCTGTGCCTGACCGAAGATCGCCGCAAGCAGCTTGACCTGCCAATGATGGTTGAGAACAACACCAGCGCCTACGGCACCGGCTTTACCGTCACCATTGAAGCGGCAGAAGGCGTGACCACCGGCGTATCCGCCGCTGACCGCATCACGACCGTGCGCGCCGCCATTGCCGATGGCGCGAAACCCTCCGATCTCAATCGTCCGGGCCACGTCTTCCCGCTGCGCGCGCAGCCTGGCGGCGTAATGACCCGCGGCGGTCACACAGAAGCGACCATTGACCTGGTGACCCTTGCGGGCTTCAAACCGGCAGGCGTGCTCTGTGAACTGACTAACGACGATGGCACTATGGCGCGCGCGCCGGAGTGCATCAAGTTCGCTCAGCAGCACAACATGGCCGTGGTTACCATTGAAGATCTGGTGGCTTACCGCCGCGAGCACGATCGCAAAGCCAGCTAAGATGCCGCTGTTCTGATGACAAGCCCACTTTACGGTGGGCTTTGTTGTTTCTGGGCCGAGCCAATAGGTTTTCTCCGCAGGTAAAAAGGGAGAGAGTTTTCACATTCAAATTTTCTGATGATGATCATCACGCTTATCTGAGTTTATCTGCGGTTAAAAACGCGTAATGTGAAGGAATCAAATACTCCCTACTGAAGGATACCATCATGTCCCGTACCCGTATGCCAGCGTTGTTTTTAGGCCATGGTAGCCCGATGAACGTGCTGGAAGATAATATCTATACCCGCGCCTGGCGCCATCTCGGTGAAACACTGCCGCGCCCGAAAGCTATCGTGGTTATCTCCGCGCACTGGTTTACCCGCGGCACGGGCGTGACGGCGATGGAAGCGCCGAAAACCATTCATGACTTCGGCGGTTTTCCGCAAGCTTTGTACGATACGCACTACCCGGCGCCGGGATCGCCGGAGCTGGCGCAGCATCTGGTTGAGCTACTGGCGCCGGTGCCCGTCGCCCTCGATAAAGAGGCGTGGGGGTTTGACCACGGTTCGTGGGGGGTGCTGATCAAAATGTATCCTGATGCCGATATTCCCATGGTTCAGTTAAGTATCGATAGCACAAAGCCCGCGGCGTGGCATCTGGAGATGGGGCGTAAGCTGGCGTCGCTGCGTGATGAAGGTATTATGCTGGTGGCGAGCGGCAACGTGGTGCATAACCTGCGTACCGCGCGCTGGCATGGCGAAAGTACGCCGTATCCGTGGGCCGAGTCGTTCAACGACTATGTGAAAGCGAATTTAACCTGGAAAGGGCCGGTCGACGAGCATCCGCTGGTGAACTACCTGAGCCATGAAGGCGGATCGCTCTCTAACCCGACGGCTGAGCACTTCCTGCCGCTGCTCTATATTCTGGGGGCGTGGGATGGCGAAGAGCCGATAACAATCCCGGTCGAAGGGATGGAGATGGGATCGCTGAGTATGCTATCGGTGGTAGTGGGCGCCGCGTAACGGCAGCTATCGCACATGAAAAAACCCCGGCCACGCAGGTTGCCGGGGTTTTGCCGTTATTCGACGAAAATGTGCGGATAGAAACGCGAAAGATCCTGGGTGATCAGCGCCCGATCTTCACGAATGCCGATCCCGGCAGGCTGGTCGTTAATAAGCCAGCTGCCAATCAGCGTATAGCTATCGCCAAATTTCGGCAGCGAATAAAACTCCTGCACGATGGTGCCTTCTTCCCCATATGGGCCTTCCACTGCTTCCACCACTTTGCCATTTTCAACGATTGACACGTTAGCGCCTTCGCGGGAGAAAATCGGCTTAATGACGTACTTCTCAAGCTGCGGATGGTTATCTTCGCTAAAGTAAGCCGCCAACAGGTTAGGGTGGTTGGGGAACATTTCCCACAGCATCGGCAGCAGCGCCTTGTTGGAGATAATGCTCTTCCACGCTGGCTCCAGCCAGCGTACGCCGGCGTCTTCCAGCTTGGTGGAGAACATCTCGCGCAGCATAAATTCCCACGGATAAAGCTTGAACAGATTGCCGATGACCTGATCCTGCAAATCGGTGAACTGGCCTTTCTCGCCAAGACCGATATCTTCGATATACAGGAACTCGGTGGCGACGCCCGCTTCTGCCGCGCAGTCCTGCAGGTACTGCACGGTGCCGCGGTCTTCAACGGTATCGCGGCAGCAGGCCATATGCAGCAGCTGGAAGCCAAACTGTTCACGCAGCTCGCCGAAGCGTTCAATCAGTTTTTCCTGCAGGCTGTTGAACTGATCGCTGTCGGCAGGCAGATTACCGGCGTTAAGCTGATCTTCCAGCCAGATCCACTGAAAGAACGCTGCTTCATATAGTGAGGTTGGCGTATCCGCGTTGTTCTCCAGCAGCTTCGGCTCGCCCACGCCATCCCAGGCCAGATCCAGACGCGAGTAAAGCGACGGCTGGTTGGTTTTCCACGACTGACGCACAAAGCCCCAGGTGTGTTTAGGGATGCGGAATTTGGTCATCAGCTCGTCGCTGGCGATCACTTTCTCAACGACCTGCAGGCACATTTGATGCAGCTCGGCGGTGACCGCTTCGAGCTTTTCAACCTGCGCCAGCGTCAGCTTGTAGTAGGCCTCTTCACTCCAGTACGGCTCGCCGTACATGGTGTGAAAATTGAAGCCATACTCGGTCGCTTTCTCGCGCCAGTCCGGGCGCTCGGTAATGCTGATTCTTTCCATGCCGCTTAACCGCCCATCGAGCGTGAAGAGGAGCTGGAGCCCGCGGCGCTACGCTGCATCGTCGATTGCTTAGCAACAGATTCGCCAAAACCGCCGCGGGTGACGGTTGTGGTGGTTGCCGGTTTCGGCGCCATCGCGGTTTTCGGTACGTTCATGGTACGGCCCGGTTGCGCCGCGCCATAGCTCTTACCGCTGGCATCGGTGTACTGGCCGTAGGCCGGGCTGGCCGGGTTTTTCGAGCTAAACAGCGGCTGCTGCGCGGCCATGCCGCCGCCCATCAGGCGGCCCATCATGTAACCGGCCATCAGCGGCATCCAGAAGCTGCCGCTGCTTTGCGCCTGCGCCTGGTTTTCCGGGGCGACGCCCGCCTGAGCCGGCGCCTGCTGGCATTGGCCTTCGCCGAACTCGGCGACGCAGTCTTCGCGGGTGGCGTATTTCGGCGCGGTGCGCGCGGCTTCTTTCACCGCGTTGTTGTAGGCGGTGGTGCACTCTGCGGCTTTGCTTGGGTTAGCCGCGGAGCAGTCATCGGCGTTCTGATACAGAGAAACCGTCTCGTCAGTTTTTTCGCAACCGGCGAGCATAAAGACGGCGGTGACGGCAAAGGCGACCGGCGTCAGGTGGCGAGCGCTCCAGCTTTTGCGGAACGACGCATGATTAATATTTTTTGTCCGTTTCATATTTGTCTTCCAGGACCCAGTGGTAGTGCGTTTGTCAACGCTCAGGATAGAGTATGAGTGGTGGAAATTGAAGCGAAAGAGGGGAAAAGCGGGGGTCTTTACGTTGTCTTACGTTTTACGCCCGCCTGACCCGAAGGCCAGACGAGGCGTAATCGCATTCAACGATTAGTGACTAAACGGATTGGAACCGCTGGTCTTCGTCGTACGGGCGGCAGCCGGCTGTGCGGAGGCGGTGTTCGCATAACCGTCAGCGGCTGCGTCCTGCTGCGGGTTTTCCGGCGCGACGCTGTCTGGTGAAGTCGGGATCGCTTTACCCAGCGTGTTGTTCAGCGCAATCAGATCCTGCTCGTTTAGCGTGCCGAGAGCGGACTTGATGTTCAGCTCGTTGATCAGGTAGTTATAACGGGCGTTGGAGAGCTGCTGCTTGGCGTTGTACAGCGTGGTGGTCGCATCCAACACGTCAACGATGGTACGTGTACCCACCGAATAACCCGCTTCCATCGCATCCAGGGAGCTCTGCGCAGAGACCACCGCCTGTTTGTAAGCGTTGATGCTGCTGATGGAGGCATTCACGTTGTTAAACGACGAACGCACGGTCTGCACCACGCTGCGGTGCGCGCTTTCCAGCTGCTCGCTGGCGCCGACGAAGTTGTACTGCGCCTGTTTCACCTGCGAGTTAACCATCCCGCCCTGATACAGCGGCAGGGAGAAGCTCAGGCCGACTTTGTTTTGCCCGACATCGGCGTCCTGGGTAATGTTTTTGGAACCGCTGTAACGGTTATTAGAGACACCGGTAGAAGCATTCAAATCAAGGGTAGGCAAATGACCATCCTGCGCCTGGCGAATCTGCTCACGAGCCAGATCCTGGTTCAGACGCGCCTGCAGCAGCGACAGGTTACGGTTTTCCGCTTCCTTCAGCAGCGCGTTCACCGCCTGCGGCTTGTTGGTTTTGAAACCGTTAACGTTCAGCGACGCCAGCTCCGGATAGTAGTTGCCGGTGACCTGACGCAGCTCTTCCACGGCGTTGTCGAGGTCGTTACGCGCGGTCACTTCATTTGCCAGCACGGCGTCGTATTGTGAACGGGCGTTCTGCACGTCGGTGATGGCAACCAGGCCCACGTTAAAGCGCTGGGTGGTTTGGTCCAACTGGCGGTAGATGGCCTGTTTCTGCGCTTCGGTATAGGAGAGCGTATCGATTGCGGCCAGAACTTTAAAGTAAGCCGTCGCGGTATTCAGGATCAGCGTTTGCTGGTCGGTTTGATAGGTGACATCCTGAATGCCCGCCGCTTTTTCCTGCAGGGTCAGCGCGCGCCATTTCGACATATCGAACAGGGTTTGCGTTAACTGCAGTGAACCGCTGGTGACGTTGGAGTTCTGGTTTTTGTAATCACGGAACCCGCTGGTATAGGTATAATCCGCGCCCAGACCGAGTTGCGGCAGTAATGGGCTACGCGCTTCGTTGATTTTTTCGAATGCAGCATCGCGATCGGCTGCCGATTTACGCAGATCAGGGTTGCTAATACGCGCCTGCTGATAAACCTGCAACAGGTTCTCTGCCTGGCTCATGGCGCTGAAGCCAGTCAGGCCCAGGCCGATAAGGATGGGAAAAAGTTTCTTCATTTGCATTCCTTGTTGTGAAGCATTTAGCGCTACTCAAATTCTAAAAATAATCGCTGATTGTATCGACTCTGTCGCCGTAAAAAGTTGGCGTTACGTGCCATAGGGCGGTAATTTGCACCAATCTAACATACAGGCTGTAAAACGGTAGCCAAACGGCCTATAAATCCCTACTTTCGGATGAGCAGGACACAGACAATGAGCAAACCCAATCAGCAGGGAATTACCTTCTCTAAAAACGATGTAGAAATTATTGCACGCGAAACGCTTTATCGCGGTTTTTTTTCACTCGATTTGTATCGTTTTCGCCATCGCCTGTTTAACGGCGGGATGAGCGGCGAGGTGACCCGCGAAATTTTTGAGCGCGGGCACGCCGCGGTCTTGCTACCCTTTGACCCGGTACGTGATGAAGTTGTGCTGGTCGAGCAGATCCGCATTGCCGCCTATGATACCAGCGAGAGCCCGTGGCTGCTGGAAATGGTCGCCGGGATGATAGAAGAAGGCGAAACGGTAGAGGATGTCGCCCGCCGCGAAGCGCTGGAAGAGGCCGGGCTTGAAGTTGGGCGTACCAAACCAATATTAAGCTATCTGGCAAGCCCAGGCGGCACCAGCGAACGATTATCGATCCTGGTGGGCGAAGTTGATGCATCGACGGCAAAAGGCATTCACGGCCTGGCCGAAGAAAACGAGGATATTCGGGTGCATGTGGTGAGCCGGGAACAGGCTTACCAGTGGGTAGAAGAGGGGAAAATCGACAACGCGGCTTCTGTCATCGCCCTGCAATGGCTGCAGCTGCATTATCATAGCTTACGAAACGAGTGGAAATAATATGAAGCGTTATACACCTGACTTCCCGGAAATGATGCGCCTGTGCGAAACCAATTTCGCCCAGCTGCGCCGCCTGTTGCCTCGCACTGAGGCGGTCGGCGATATGGCGAACTATCAGGTGGGTGCGGCGCAATACCGATTAACGGTGGTCGAATCGACCCGCTACACTACATTGGTGACAATAGAACAGACCCAGCCTGCGGTGAGTTACTGGAGCCTGCCGTCAATGACGGTGCGCCTGTACCACGACGCGATGGTGGCTGAAGTGTGTTCAAGTCAGCAGATTTTTCGCTTCAAAGCGAGATATGATTATCCTAATAAAAAGTTGCATCAACGCGACGAAAAGCATCAAATTAATCAGTTTCTGGCCGACTGGCTGCGTTACTGTTTAGCACATGGAGCGATGGCGATTCCGGTTTGTTAGCGTCGTGAAACCTAAGGACACCATTTGGAAAGCCTGTTAAACCTACCTCTGGCTGGTGAGGCCAGAGTCAGGATATTACAAATTACTGATACTCACCTGTTTGCTGAAAAACATGAAACGCTGTTGGGTATCAATACCTGGGAAAGTTATCAGGCTGTATTGGATGCGATACATGCCTCACAGCGTGAATGCGACCTGATTGTAGCAACAGGCGATCTGGCGCAAGACCACTCCGCCGCGGCCTATCAGCATTTCGCTGAAGGCATCGCGAGCTTTGCCGCACCCTGCGTCTGGCTGCCGGGAAACCATGATTTCCAACCGGCGATGTACAGCACGCTGCACGATGCCGGCATCTCCCCCGCCAAACGCGTCCTGTTGGGCGACCATTGGCAAATCCTGCTGCTCGACAGCCAGGTCTTCGGGGTGCCCCACGGCGAGCTGAGCGATTTCCAACTGGAGTGGCTTGAGCATCAATTGAATGCTGAACCTGAGCGCTACACGCTGCTGTTACTCCATCATCATCCGCTGCCGGCGGGTTGCAGCTGGCTCGATCAGCATAGCCTGCGCAATGCCGGGGCGTTAGACCAAATCCTGAGCAACTATCCGCGGGTTAAGCACCTGCTATGCGGCCATATTCACCAGGAGCTGGATCTCGACTGGAACGGGCGGCGGATGATGGCGACGCCATCGACCTGCGTGCAGTTTAAGCCGCACTGCGCTAATTTCACCCTCGATACCGTCTCTCCAGGCTGGCGCTGGCTGGAGCTGCATCCCGATGGCGCGTTGACGACTGAAGTCTGTCGTCTCAGCGGCGCCGAGTTTCACCCGGATATCGCTTCAGAAGGATACTGATGTCTACTCTTCTTTATCTGCACGGATTTAACAGCTCGCCGCGCTCGGCAAAAGCGACGGCGCTGAAAACGTGGCTGGCGCAGCACCACCCGGAAATTAACATGGTGGTGCCGGAACTGCCTGCTTTCCCGGCGCAGGCGGCAGAGATGCTGGAAGCTATCGTGCTGGAGCACGGCGGCGAGCCGTTAGGCGTGGTGGGGTCGTCGCTGGGTGGCTACTACGCCACCTGGCTGTCGCAATGTTTTATGCTGCCGGCGGTGGTGGTTAACCCGGCGGTGCGGCCATTTGAACTGCTGAACAATTTTCTTGGCCCCAATGAGAATCCGTACACCGGGCAGCAATATGTGCTAGAGTCTCGCCATATTTACGATCTTAAAGTCATGCATATCGACCCGCTGGAAGCGCCTGACCTCATCTGGTTATTGCAGCAAACGGGCGATGAAGTGCTTGATTACCGCCAGGCTGTTGACTACTTCGCCTCCTGCCGTCAAACGGTCGAGGAGGGCGGTAATCACGCATTTGTTGGCTTTGAAGATCATTTCACCCAGATTATCGATTTTCTGGGCCTGCGCTAAGCGGTTCAGAACGACCTACGAATACACACCATGACGCAATCTTCATATAACGCTGATGCCATTGAGGTACTCACCGGGCTTGAGCCGGTTCGCCGCCGCCCGGGAATGTACACCGACACAACCCGTCCTAACCATCTTGGTCAGGAAGTTATTGATAACAGTGTGGATGAAGCACTGGCCGGTCACGCCAAACGCGTGGAGGTCATCCTTCATGCCGATCAATCGTTGGAAGTCATTGACGACGGACGCGGGATGCCGGTTGATATCCACCCGGAAGAAGGGGTTCCGGCGGTTGAGCTGATCCTTTGTCGGCTGCACGCGGGCGGTAAGTTTTCCAACAAAAACTACCAGTTCTCCGGCGGCCTCCATGGGGTAGGGATCTCGGTCGTCAACGCCTTGTCTAAACGCGTGGAAGTCAACGTGCGCCGCGACGGCCAGGTCTACAGCATCGCCTTTGAGAACGGGGAAAAAGTTGAAGACCTGCGCGTCACCGGCACCTGCGGTAAACGCAACACCGGGACCAGCGTCCATTTCTGGCCGGATGAAAGCTTCTTCGATAGCCCGCGTTTCTCCGTCTCGCGGCTAACTCACCTGCTAAAAGCGAAAGCGGTGCTGTGCCCGGGCGTGGAAATTGTTTTCCGCGACCAGGTGAACAACAGCGAACAGCGCTGGTGCTATGCGGACGGCCTTAATGATTATTTGTGCGAGGCGGTCAACGGCCTGCCGCTGCTGCCGGAAAAACCGTTTGTCGGTAACTTCTCCGGCGAAACGGAAGCGGTGGATTGGGCGCTGCTGTGGCTGCCGGAAGGCGGCGAACTGCTGACCGAAAGCTACGTCAACCTGATCCCGACCATGCAGGGCGGTACCCACGTTAACGGTCTGCGTCAGGGTCTGCTCGACGCGATGCGCGAGTTCTGCGAATACCGCAATATCCTGCCGCGCGGCGTGAAGCTGTCGGCGGAAGATATCTGGGATCGCTGCGCGTACGTACTGTCGGTGAAGATGCAGGATCCGCAGTTCGCCGGGCAGACGAAAGAACGTCTGTCGTCGCGTCAGTGCGCGGCATTCGTCTCCGGGGTGGTTAAAGACGCCTTCAGCCTGTGGCTGAATCAGAACGTACAGGCGGCGGAGCTGCTGGCGGAAATGGCCATTTCCAGCGCCCAGCGCCGCCTGCGCGCCGCCAAGAAAGTAGTGCGCAAAAAGCTCACCAGCGGCCCGGCGCTGCCGGGTAAGCTGGCGGACTGCACCGCGCAGGACCTGAACCGCACCGAACTGTTCCTCGTCGAAGGGGACTCGGCGGGCGGTTCGGCGAAACAGGCGCGCGACCGTGAATATCAGGCGATCATGCCGCTTAAAGGCAAAATCCTGAATACCTGGGAAGTTTCTTCCGATGAAGTTCTTGCTTCGCAAGAGGTGCACGACATTTCGGTGGCGATTGGTATCGACCCGGATAGCGATGATTTAAGCCAGCTGCGTTACGGTAAAATCTGTATTCTCGCCGATGCCGACTCGGATGGTCTGCACATTGCTACCCTGCTGTGCGCGCTGTTCGTGAAGCATTTCCGTACCCTGGTGAAAGAGGGGCACGTGTACGTCGCGCTGCCGCCGCTGTATCGTATCGACCTGGGTAAAGAGGTTTACTACGCGCTGACGGAAGAAGAAAAAGCCGGCGTGCTGGAGCAGTTGAAGCGTAAGAAAGGCAAGCCGAACGTACAGCGCTTTAAAGGGCTGGGCGAGATGAACCCGATGCAGCTACGTGAAACCACGCTCGACCCGAATACCCGCCGCCTGGTGCAGCTCATCATCACCGATGAAGACGAGCAACAAACGACCGCGGTGATGGATATGCTGTTGGCCAAGAAGCGTTCGGAAGACCGCCGCAACTGGCTGCAGGAAAAAGGCGATATGGCGGATCTCGAAGCCTGAGCCGACGTCAGCCGCCAGATACGAAAAAGGGAGCCCCAGGCTCCCTTTTTTGCTTTTGCCGGGCTTATACGCCAGCCTGCAAAATGCGGATGCTGGTTTCCAGCACGTCGCCTTTTACCGCTTCGGCGTAAGCCTTCATGTGCGGCGTTTGCAGATGCGCTTCGAGATGCGCGACGCTTTCCCACTGCTCGACCATGACGATCGAATCCGGGGCGGAGGTCTGGAAACTCACGCCGGCGGCGTGGTCAACCAGCGGCGCGTAGCCGTGGCAACCCTCTTCCTGCAGTACCACAGGGACAATTTTAGCGAACTGATCCAGTACCGCCTGACGGTGGTGCTGGCCCGGACGGGTACGAATTTCGGCAATCACTGTTAACATGGTTAACTCAACTCCTTCTGTGTGTAAACTCGCCATACTTCAAGGTTAGTGACTTGAATAACAGCGAGTGTAGACATCTAGTTAACCAAAAATCTCGGCCAGATGCTTGCGATATTCTGCGATGACGTGTGGAACGTCAGGCATTTTAATCACGTCGTTGGCGATAAAGGTCGGCATCGCGCTCATGCCAAGGAACTGATTGGCTTTGTGGAACGGCAGGTAAACGCCATCAACGCCGACGCCGTGGAAGAACTGATCTTTATCGGTGAAAGCTTCCATCGGCGCGTTCCAGGTCAACGACAGCATATACTGTTTGCCCTGAATCAACCCGCCGGAGCCATATTTTTTGCTGTCATCGGAGCGGGTACGGCCATCGCTGGCGTACAGAGAACCATGGCCTTCGGTGAAGACGTCATCCATGTACTTTTTCACGGTCCACGGCGCGCCCATCCACCAGCCCGGCATCTGCCAGATAACCACATCGGCCCACAGGAAATTCTGCACTTCTTCTTTTACATCGTACTCGCTTTCCGCGCGGACGATTTTAACATCATGCCCGACGTCGCGCAGATAACCATCCGCGACCTCGGTCAGGGTGTCGTTTAATTGGCCATTAGAGTGAGCGAATTTTTTCGCCCCGTTGATAATCAGGATGTTGCTCATTTTTTGCCCTCAATCTATTAAATTTGTCGGCAATTTTACCCCGCGAAGCGGGGCAGTAAAATGAGCAAAATGTGCAAAGTCTTTTGCATTTTTGGCAATAATGAGGCTACCAGTAAACGCGTGCCTCGAAGCCGCCGTCCGGCGCGTTAGCAAAATCAACCCGCATACCGTGCAGCGAGGCGATGCGGCGAACGATCGATAAGCCTAATCCGCTGCCGGGGGCGTCCTGGCCCGGCGGGCGATAAAAACGCTCGCCAATGCGCGCCAGGGCTTGCGGACTAATGCCTGGACCATTGTCGCGAACCCGGAACTCGCGGGCGGAAAGCGTGATATCCACCCGGCTACCGCGCGGGCTATAGCGCACGGCATTATCCAGCAGATTGCGTACCAGCAGGCTGAGCAGCAGCGGCTGGCCGGTACGGACGATATTGCTGGCATTCAGATGCAGGCGTAGCTCAATGGCGGACTGCTGGGCGTGGTGATACATCTCCATCACCGCCGACTGCAGCAGGTCGTCGATGGCGACCGGCTGCACGTCATCCAGTTGGGCAAGGGAATCCAGACGCGACAGCGTAAGTAATTGATCGACCAGCCGAGTGGCGCGGTCGATGCCCTGATGTAATTGCGCCAACGCTTTATCCCGGCCTTCGGGATCGTCCATCGAAAGCTGGGCGACTTCGGTTTGCACCTTCAGCGCGGCCAGCGGGCTGCGCAACTCGTGGGCGGCATCAGAGGTAAAACGGCGCTCGCGCAGCATGGTTTCGTGGGTACGGCTGAATAGCTGATTCAGGGCATCGACCAGCGGGCGAACTTCCGAAGGGATTTTGTCGTCCGACAGACGTTCCGCCGAGTCCGGCGCGCGCTGGCGCAGGGTTCGAGCCAGTTTCTTCAACGGCGCCAGCTCGCGGCTTAATAGCACAATGAGTAACAGGAACATCAGCGGCAGCGCGACCAGCCACGGCGTGAGCTGCGAGGTGACGATATCCACCGCCATCTCCCGGCGATAATCCCACTCCTGACCGACGGCGATACGATGTCGGCCATCGGCGGTGGTCAACCACAAGAAGCGCCATTCGTCGTCATCGCCGCGCAGATAGCCGTCACTGAAGCCTTCGCGTTGCGATCCCCATTGAATATCTTCGCCGTTTTCACCATCGTTGAGCACCATTTTCCCGTCGCGGGTGAAGATAGCGAAGGCCAGCGCGTCATCATCAAGATGGCCGTGTTTAACTTTTTTCTTTTCGCGGATTTGCGTCGGTCGCGCCTGTAGCTCCTCGACATTCATCGCGCTCAGGCGGCGGGCGAAGAGCAGTTGTTGGGTATCAAACAGCTTATCCAGTTTTTCGCTGGTCTGCTGCCAGGCGATCACGCAGGCGATCCCCCAGGCAGCGCTGGTCAGCAGGACAAACAGCAGCGTTAGTCGCAGGCGCAGGCTTAAACGGGCGAGTCGTTTCATGCGTCACCCAGGGTATAGCCGATGCCGTGCACGGTGCGGATAAAACCGCTGCCGAGTTTGCGGCGCAGATGGTGAACGTGCACTTCCACGGCGTTGCTGGAGACCTCGTCGTCCCAGTTATAGAGCTTTTCCTCGATAAGCTTACGCGGCAACACGCGCCCGGCGTTGCGCATAAGCAGTTCCAGCAGGGCGAACTCCTTCGGCTTCAGCGCAAGGCTTTCGCCATCGAGGCTGGCGGTTAAGCGGTTTGGATCGAGGCTCACCTTGCCGTGGCGTAGCTCGCTGCTGCTCTGGCCGTGAGCGCGGCGGATCAGCGCTTCGAGACGCGCCGCCACCTCAATCAGGGCGAAGGGTTTACACAGATAGTCATCGGCGCCGAGCTGTAGCCCTTCAACCCGCTGGCTCAGCGCGTCGCGGGCGGTGAGGATCAGCACGGGTTCATTACGGCCTTTATCGCGCCATTCGCGCAGAATATCGAGGCCGTCAATGCCGGGGAGGGTAAGGTCAAGTATCGCGGCGTCGTAAGGGGCGCTATATAAGGCATTTTTACCCTCCTGGCCTGCGGTGAACCAGTCGATGCTGAAGCCCATTTTGCTCAGCCCGGCTTTGATGCCGTCGCCGATCAGTTTGTCATCTTCTACCAATAATATGCGCATGTTTCCCTCCGCCGATCCCGTTTCTTTGCGCAGTAAACCGCGTTGAAGCAGGGGATGTACAGCATTAAAATTTCTTTTTTCCGCTTAAGAAGTCGTTAAGTTTTGTCAGGCGTAATAGGAGCCATACCAACACAAAAGGGAGAATATAAGATGAAAAAAATTGCTGCGATGACCGCGATTATTGCTTTGGTTTCCATGCCGGTACTGGCCGCCGGGCAGGGTGGCTTCACCGGGCCGTCGACTACCACCACCTCGCAGGCCGGCGGCTTCACCGGGCCGAGCGGCGCGGTGACCACCGTGGCGAACGCCAAGTCGCTGCGTGATGACACCTGGGTGACCCTGCGCGGTAAAATCGTCGAGCGCATCTCTGATGACCTGTATAAATTCCAGGACGCCTCCGGCGTGGTGAACGTCGATATCGACCACAAGCGCTGGAACGGCGTGACCGTCGGCCCGCAGGATACGGTAGAAATTCAGGGTGAAGTCGATAAAGACTGGAACTCGGTCGAGATCGACGTGAAGCAGATCCGTAAAATCACGCCATAACGCCCGCGCCAGAATGCGCAAGATCGGTCAGGAATCGCTATCCTCGCTCTGGCAGAGTGTGTCGCGTGGAGGAGACGATGAACGATATTAAGGCCAGCCCGGCGTACGTCGGGCGTTTTCAGCGAGTCTGTTTGTACATTGAGAACCATCTTGATGAGCCGCTAACGCTGGAGGCGCTGAGCGCGATTGCGTATAGCTCGCCTTACCATTTTCACCGGCAATTTAGCGCGTATACCGGCGTTCCGCTGTACCGGTATATTCAGTGGTTACGCCTGCGGCGCGCCTGTTGGCGCCTGGCCTTCAACCCGCAGGATAAAATCATCGATATTGCCTTTGATGCCGGATTTCAAAATTCGGAGTCGTTCAGTCGCGCCTTCCGTACCGCGTTTGATCAAAGCCCGACTCAGTTCCGTCAGCGACCGGATTGGGGCGAGTGGCATCGGCGCGTACCGAAACATACGCTACAGGAGCAAACTTCGATGGACGTCAACATTATTCAATTTCCAGCCACAAGGATCGCTGTATTGCAACATCGCGGGAGCCCGGACCTGGTCAACGCCACCGCCGCGCGTTTTATCGCATGGCGCAAAACGAGCGGGCTGTCGCCAGTCGCCACCAGCGAAACCTGGGGCATTGCCTGGGACGATCCGCAAACAACGCCAGGCGACGCGTTTCGTTTTGATATCTGCGGCACCGTTGAGCAACCGATTAGCGAAAACGCGTTTGGCGTGATTAACGGCGAGATCCCGGCAGGCCGTTGCGCAGTGGCCCGCCATCACGGTTCGCTGGACACGCTGGCGCAAAGCGTCTGGTTTCTCTATCGCGACTGGCTGCCCGCCTCCGGGGAGACGCTAAGGGATTTTCCGGTGTTCTTCCGCTACCTCAATTTTGTGCATGAAGTTGGCGAGCATGAACTCCGCACCGATATTTATTTGCCGCTAGCCTGATTGATATTCTCATCCTCTTTAACCGATCTCACTTCCTGTGACTCAGGGCGTGAGATCGGGTATTATCGCGGGTAGTTTTGCCGCCGCAATGGCCGCGTCCCAGATTGAGGATCCACGATTAATGAGCGATATGGCAGAGCGCCTCGCGCTACATGAATTCACGGAAAATGCCTACCTGAACTACTCCATGTACGTCATCATGGACAGGGCATTGCCGTTTATTGGCGATGGCTTAAAGCCGGTTCAGCGCCGCATTGTCTATGCAATGTCCGAGCTGGGCCTGAACGCCAGCGCCAAGTTCAAAAAATCCGCCCGCACCGTCGGCGACGTACTGGGTAAATACCACCCGCACGGCGACAGCGCCTGCTATGAAGCGATGGTGCTGATGGCGCAACCTTTCTCTTACCGCTATCCGCTGGTGGACGGGCAGGGGAACTGGGGGGCGCCGGACGATCCGAAATCCTTCGCGGCGATGCGTTACACCGAATCCCGTCTGTCGAAATACGCCGAGCTGCTGCTCAGCGAGCTCGGCCAGGGCACCGTCGATTGGGTACCGAACTTTGACGGTACGCTGCAGGAGCCGAAAATGCTGCCTGCGCGTCTGCCGAACATTCTGCTGAACGGCACCACCGGCATCGCCGTTGGTATGGCGACCGATATCCCGCCGCACAACCTGCGTGAAGTGGCGCAGGCGGCGATTACGCTGCTGGAAAAACCGAAAACCACCCTCGATGAGCTGCTGGATATCGTGCAGGGGCCGGACTACCCGACCGAAGCGGAAATCATTACCCCGCGCGCGGAAATTCGCAAAATCTATCAGAACGGCCGTGGTTCGGTGCGCATGCGCGCCGTGTGGGCGAAAGAAGACGGCGCGGTGGTGATTAGCGCGCTGCCGCATCAGGTGTCCGGCGCGCGCGTGCTGGAGCAGATCGCCGCGCAGATGCGTAACAAAAAGCTGCCGATGGTTGATGACCTGCGTGATGAGTCGGATCATGAAAACCCGACCCGTCTGGTGATCGTGCCGCGTTCCAACCGAGTGGATATGGAGCAGGTGATGAACCACCTGTTCGCCACCACCGATCTGGAAAAGAGCTACCGCATCAACCTCAACATGATCGGCCTGGACAACCGTCCGGCGGTGAAAAACCTGCTTGAAATCCTGACGGAGTGGTTGACCTTCCGTCGTGATACCGTGCGTAACCGCCTGAACTACCGTCTGGAAAAAGTCCTCAAGCGCCTGCACATCCTCGAAGGTTTGCTGGTCGCGTTCCTCAACATTGATGAAGTGATTGAGATAATCCGCCACGAAGATGAACCGAAGCCGGCGCTGATTGCCCGCTTCGGCATCAGCGAAACCCAGGCGGAAGCGATTCTGGAATTAAAACTGCGTCATCTCGCCAGGCTGGAAGAGATGAAGATCCGCGGCGAGCAGAGCGAGCTGGAAAAAGAGCGCGATCAGCTGCAGGCGATTCTGGCGTCTGAGCGCAAGATGAATAACCTGCTGAAGAAAGAGCTGCAGGCCGATGCCGATACCTTCGGCGACGATCGCCGTTCGCCGCTGCGCGAGCGCGAAGAAGCGAAGGCGATGAGCGAGCACGATATGCTGCCGTCCGAGCCGGTCACTATCGTTCTGTCGCAGATGGGCTGGGTGCGTAGCGCCAAAGGTCACGATATCGATGCGCAGGGGCTGAGCTACAAAGCCGGCGATGGCTGGAAAGCGTCGGTGAAAGGCAAGAGCAACCAGCCGGTGGTATTCATTGATACCACCGGGCGCAGCTATGCCATTGACCCGATTACGCTGCCTTCCGCCCGCGGCCAGGGCGAACCGGTCACCGGTAAAGTGACGCTGCCGCCGGGCGCGAGCGTAGAACATATGCTGATGGAGGCAGACGATCAGAAGCTGCTGATGGCTTCCGATGCCGGCTACGGTTTCGTCTGTACCTTCAACGACCTGGTGGCGCGCAACCGCGCCGGTAAAGCGCTGATTACGCTGCCGGAGAACGCGCATGTCATGCCGCCGCTGGTCATTGAAGACGATGCCGATATGCTGTTGGCGATCACCAACGCCGGGCGCATGCTGATGTTCCCGGTGAGCGACCTGCCGCAGCTGTCGAAAGGCAAAGGCAACAAGATTATCAACATTCCATCTGCGGAAGCTGCCTCCGGCCAGGATGGTCTGGCGCATCTGTTTGTCCTGCCGCCGCAGAGCACGCTGACTATCCACGTCGGCAAGCGTAAGATCAAACTGCGTCCGGAAGAGCTGCAAAAAGTCACCGGCGAGCGCGGTCGTCGCGGTTCGCTGATGCGCGGCCTGCAAAAAATCGACCGCGTGGAGATCGACTCCCCGCGCCGCGCCTCGGCTGGCGACAGCGAAGAGTAAGACCCGCATCCTTCACCTGGCTGGAGGATGCGAAAATTTGCCGCAAAATCGTTGTTTATTCAGGCATTGCGATTAACATGTCCTCCAGGGGCGGAGATTTTCCGCCCCGCGTTGAGAGGGCTGCGGTGTCCTGAACCTGTTATTCTACAGGGATAACGCTAAGCGGTTTGGGTTTCAGAGGAAGCTATGTTATTTATTTTTCGACTAATTTTTGTTGTCATTTATTGCATCGTGGTGTGCATATTTGGCAGTCTTTACTGCTTGTTCAGCCCGCGCAACCCTAAGCACGTCGCGACGTTTGGTCATCTGTTTGGCCGTCTGTCCCCGGTATTCGGCCTGAAAGTCGAGCTGCGTAAGCCTGCGGACGCGGAAAGCTACGGCAATGCGATCTACATCGCTAACCACCAGAACAACTATGATATGGTGACAGCGTCGAACATCGTGCAGCCGCCGACGGTTACCGTGGGTAAAAAAAGCCTGTTGTGGATCCCGTTCTTTGGCCAGCTTTACTGGCTGACGGGCAACCTGCTGATTGATCGCAATAACCGAACCAAAGCGCACGGCACTATTGCTGAAGTGGTGAATGCGTTTAAAAAGCGTAAAATTTCGTTCTGGATGTTCCCGGAAGGAACCCGCAGCCGCGGCCGCGGTCTGCTGCCCTTTAAAACCGGCGCGTTCCACGCGGCCATCGCCGCTGGCGTGCCGATTATTCCAGTATGCGTGTCGAATACATCGAACAAAATTAAACTCAATCGCTGGAACAACGGTCTGGTGATTGTCGAGATGCTGCCGCCGGTCGATACCAGCCAGTTTGGTAAAGATAACGTGCGCGCGCTGGCGACACACTGCCGCGAGCTGATGTCCGCTAAAATCGCCGAGCTGGATAAAGAAGTGGCCGAGCGCGAAGCGGCTGGAAAGAAATAATACAGGAAACGCCGCGAACGCGAGCGTATTGCTGGCGGGAAACGAATTCCCTTTTTGCATTGTCAGTATTTCATGGAGTTAATATGTCACTCAGTCGGCGTCAGTTTATTAAGGCTTCAGGTGTAGCGCTGTGCGCGGGCGCCGCGCCGCTGAAGGCTCATGCCGCCGGCCAGCAGCCGGCGCTCCCCATACCGCCTCTGCTGGAATCCCGTCGCGGTCAGCCGCTGTTTCTGACCCTGCAACGTTCCCACTGGTCATTCACCCAGGGCACGCGCGCGCCGGTATGGGGCATCAATGGCCGCTACCTCGGGCCGACCATTCGCGTCTGGAATGGCGATGACGTCAAACTTATCTACAGTAACCGCCTGACCGAAAACGTCGCCATGACGATTCGCGGCCTGCAGGTGCCGGGGCCGCTGATTGGCGGCGCGGCGCGCATGATGTCGCCGAATGCGGATTGGGCGCCGGTGCTGCCGATCCGCCAGGGCGCGGCCACGCTGTGGTATCAGGCGAATACCCCGAACCGGATGGCGAAACAGGTTTACAACGGTCTGGCGGGAATGTGGCTGGTGGAAGACGAGGTCAGCAAAAACCTGCCGATCCCAAACCACTACGGCGTTGATGACTTCCCGGTGATTATTCAGGATAAGCGGCTGGATAACTTCGGCACCCCGGAATATAGCGAACCGGGCAGCGGCGGCTTCGTTGGCGATACCCTGTTGGTCAACGGCGCGCAGGGGCCGTATGTCGAAGTCTCTCGCGGCTGGGTACGACTGCGTTTGCTGAATGCGTCTAACTCGCGCCGCTATCAGTTGCAGATGAGCGATGGTCGTCTGCTGCACGTTATCTCAGGCGATCAGGGCTTCCTGCCGGCGCCGGTCTCACTTAAGCAATTGTCGCTGGCCCCCGGCGAGCGGCGAGAAATTCTGGTGGATATGACCAACGGCGATGAAGTGTCGATTACCTGCGGCGAAGCGGCGAGCATCGTCGACCGTATCCGCGGTTTCTTCGAGCCGTCGAGCATTTTGATCTCCACGCTGGTGCTGACGCTGCGTCCGACCGGCCTGCTGCCGCTGGTTACCGATAGCCTGCCGGTGCGGCTGCTGCCGACCGAGCTGCTCTCCGGCACGCCGCTGCGCAGCCGCGATATTACGCTCGGCGACGACCCCGGCATCAATGGCCAACTGTGGGATCCGCAGCGTATTGATATCACCGCCCAGCAGGGAACGTGGGAGCGCTGGACCGTTCGCGCCGACCGCCCGCAGTCGTTCCATATTGAAGGCGTGATGTTCCAGATCCGTAACGTTAATGGAACGATGCCGTTCCCGGAAGACCGAGGCTGGAAAGATACCGTATGGATCGACGGGCAGGTAGAACTGCTGGTGTATTACAATCAGCCTTCCTGGCCGCACTTCCCGTTCCAGTACCTGAGCCAGACGCTGGAACTCGCCGACCGCGGCTCGATTGGCCAGATTCTGGTGAATCCGGCGCCGTAATATCCGCAACCCTGGCCGCAACACGGTCAGGGTTTGAGAAAATCCTCCTTCATTTCCACTATCATTCCGGCTTATAATCCACGCCCTTTTGGTTATTTTTTTATCATTTTCCCCGGAAGCAATATGAGCGCAATATCCCTGATCCAGCCGGATCGTGACCTATTTTCCTGGCCGCAATACTGGGCTGCCTGTTTTGGCCCTGCGCCATTTTTACCAATGTCGCGTGAAGAGATGGATCAACTTGGCTGGGATAGCTGCGACATTATTCTGGTGACCGGCGACGCCTACGTCGACCATCCAAGCTTCGGCATGGCTATCTGCGGCCGTATGCTGGAAGCGCAGGGCTTCCGCGTAGGGATCATCTCCCAGCCGGACTGGAACAGCAAAGAAGACTTCATGCGCCTGGGTAAGCCGAATCTGTTCTTCGGCGTGACCGCGGGCAATATGGACTCAATGATCAACCGCTATACCGCCGACCGTAAGTTGCGCCATGACGACGCCTATACCGCCGGCAACGTCGCGGGTAAGCGCCCGGACCGCGCGACGCTGGTTTATACCCAGCGCTGTAAAGAGGCATGGAAAGACGTGCCGGTGATCCTCGGCGGTATTGAGGCCAGCCTGCGCCGTACCGCGCACTACGATTATTGGTCCGATACCGTGCGCCGCTCGGTGCTGGTGGATTCGAAAGCCGATATGCTGATGTTCGGCAACGGCGAGCGCCCGCTGGTTGAAGTGGCGCATCGTCTGGCGATGGGCGAGGACATCGGCGATATTCGCGATGTGCGTAATACCGCGATCATGGTAAAAGAGGCGCTGCCGGGCTGGAGCGGCGTTGACTCCACGCGCCTGGATACGCCGGGCAAAATCGACCCGATTCCGCATCCGTACGGTGAAGACCTGCCGTGCGCAGACAACAAACCGGTGGCGCCGAAAAAAGCCGAGGCCAAAGCCGTTGTCGTGCAGCCGCCGCGGCCAAAACCGTGGGAAAAAACCTACGTGTTGCTGCCTTCCTTTGAGAAGGTCAAAGGCGACAAAGTGCTGTACGCTCACGCGTCGCGCATTCTGCACCATGAAACCAACCCAGGCTGCGCCCGCGCGCTGATGCAAAAGCACGGCGAGCGTTATATCTGGGTTAACCCGCCGGCGATCCCGCTGTCGACTGAAGAGATGGACAGCGTCTTTGCGCTGCCGTACAAGCGTGTGCCGCATCCTTCTTATGGCGATGCGCGTATCCCGGCCTACGAGATGATTCGCTTCTCCATTAACATCATGCGCGGTTGTTTCGGCGGCTGTTCTTTCTGCTCGATCACCGAACACGAAGGGCGCATCATCCAGAGCCGCTCCGAGGATTCGATCATTAATGAAATCGAAGCGATTCGCGACACGGTTCCCGGCTTTACCGGCATTATTTCCGATCTTGGCGGCCCAACCGCCAATATGTATATGCTGCGCTGTAAATCGCCGCGCGCCGAGCAGACCTGCCGTCGTCTGTCGTGCGTCTATCCGGATATCTGCCCGCACATGGACACCAACCATGAGCCGACGATCAATCTGTACCGTCGCGCCCGCGACCTGAAAGGCATCAAGAAAATCCTTATCGCATCGGGTGTGCGTTACGACATCGCCGTAGAGGATCCGCGCTATATCAAAGAACTGGCGACCCACCACGTCGGCGGCTACCTGAAGATCGCTCCGGAGCATACCGAAGAGGGGCCGCTGTCGAAGATGATGAAGCCGGGCATGGGCAGCTACGACCGCTTTAAAGAGCTGTTTGATACCTATTCGAAGCAGGCGGGTAAAGAACAGTACCTTATCCCGTACTTTATTTCCGCCCACCCCGGGACGCGCGATGAAGATATGGTGAACCTGGCGCTGTGGCTGAAGCGTCATCGCTTCCGTCTCGACCAGGTACAGAACTTCTATCCGTCGCCGCTGGCGAACTCAACCACCATGTATTACACCGGCAAGAACCCGCTGGGTAAAATCGGCTATAAGAGCGAGGACGTGGTGGTGCCGAAGGGCGATAAACAGCGCCGTCTGCATAAAGCGCTGCTGCGCTATCACGATCCGGCAAACTGGCCGCTGATCCGTCAGGCGCTGGAGGCGATGGGTAAAAAGCATCTGATTGGTTCACGCCGTGACTGCCTGGTACCGGCGCCGACGCTGGACGAGATGCGTGAAGCGCGTCGCCAGAACCGTCATACCCGCCCGGCGCTGACCAAGCATACGCCGGTTGCGCATCAGCGCCAGACGCCGGCCGCTCCGGGGGCGAAAAAGCGTATTAAGCCGAAGACAGCGTCCCGCTAAGACGCTTCCCCGGCGGTTGCGATCGCCGGGGGAAAACCTGTCATATAAGGAGAGAGAACGATAATGACGCCGGTAATCCTGTCGCGACAACAATTGGAAATGTTGTGGGAGATAGATCGCAGTGAAATTATCGACACCCTTTATAAGCTCGATAATGGCCGGCTTCAGGCGTACCCGCAATATTATGATGTGCGAGGTTGGGATCCTCACGATCGCCAGATTTATACGCCTATTCACGAGGCCTGCTACGATCGCGGCGGTATTTTTTTCGCCTTTTTCGAGCAGGATAAAATCATTGCCGCGGCGGCGATTGATACCTTGCCACGGGGTAAAAATGGCGATCTACGCCAACTGCTATTCTTTTATGTGGGCGCGGCGCAGCGCGGTCAGGGATGGGGGCGACGTCTGTTTGATTATGCGCTGCAACAGCTTCCTGCCCTTGACGCGTCCGGCCTGTATATTTCGTCCATCCCTAACAAAAGTACCGTTGATTTTTATCTTTCCCAGGGCTGTCGTTTAATTGATGAGCCCGACCCGGAGCTATTTGCGCTGGAGCCTGAGGATATCCATTTAATTTGCGAAAGCCTTTAGCGCCGCGCGGCGCTAAAGGCAAAAGTGAAGGGGATTACCCGCCGAACTGATCCGGGTCGGGGCCGAGACGTTTGCCCTGGTCCAGCTTAGCGATTTCACTGAGTTCGTCTTTGTCGAGACGGAAGTCCCAGACGTCAAAGTTTTCCGCAATACGCGATGGCGTGACGGATTTCGGGATCACCACCAGTCCGCTGTCGAGATGCCAGCGAATGACGATTTGCGCCGGCGTTTTGCCATATTTATCCGCCAGATGGTGAATAATCTTCTGATCGAAAACTCCCTTGCCGCCCTGCGCTAATGGGCTCCAGGATTCGGTCTGGATTTTGTGGGTGGCGTTCCAGGCGTGCAGCTGGCGCTGCTGCATTAACGGGTGCAGCTCAATCTGGTTGATCACCGGAGCGACGCCGGTTTCATCGATCAGCTTTTGCAGATGCGGCACCTGGAAATTACACACCCCGATGCTTTTTGCCAGCCCCTGCTGCTGCAGTTCGATCAGCGCCTGCCAGGCTTCGACGTAATGGCCTATCGCTGGCACCGGCCAGTGGATTAAATAGAGATCCACATAGTCCAGTTTCAGCTTGCTGAGGCTCTCTTTTAGCGCTTCATGCGGCCGTTTTTGATCGTCATTCCACAGTTTGGTGGTGATGAAGAGCTCATCGCGATTGACGCCCGCGCTGCTTAACGCGTTGCCGACGCCAGCCTCATTTTGGTACGCGGCGGCGGTGTCAAAAGAACGATAACCGACTTCCAGCGCCTTATGAATGGCGGAGACGACTTCCTCGTTGCCTGCTTTCCACACGCCGAGACCCAGCTGCGGCATCAGGTTGCCGTCGTGTAGTTTAATAACGGTTGGATGTGTCATGCCTTCCTCCTGTTAATGAACTCAGCGTTAAAAATCCGCCGAGGGGTAGCATTAAGTCTGGACGAAATAGCTAAAAACGGTAGTAAAAACACCTCTCCCGGACGTTTGTTTAACGTAAGGAGAGGTGAATCAGGCGGGGATAACTTAGCGGGCAGCCTCGTAAATACGGCGGCTGACGTCCAGAGTGATATCCTGATTTTCGCCAAGCTTAGTCATGCCGTGTTCTTCCAGTTTCGCCAGCAGCGCCGGGATGGAGCTACCGTCAAGACCGTAATCGGAAAGGCGAGTCGGCACGCCCATCTGCTCGAAGAAACGACGGGTTGCGGCGATAGCGGCATCGATACGTTGTTCTTCGGAACCTTCGGTAATATTCCACACGCGCTCGGCGTACTGCAGCAGCTTAGCGCGCTTGGTATCGCGTTTCTCATTCCACAGCGCCGGCAGCACGATAGCCAGCGTCTGAGCGTGATCCAGGCCGTGCATCGCCGTCAGTTCGTGGCCGAGCATGTGGGTCGCCCAGTCCTGAGGGACGCCTGCGCCGATGAGACCGTTCAATGCCTGCGTCGCCGCCCACATAATGTTGGCGCGCACGTCGTAGTTCTCCGGCTCCTGCAGCGCTTTCGGGCCATCTTCCACCAGCGTCAGCAGAATGCCTTCGGCGAAACGGTCCTGAATTTTGCCGTTTACCGGATAGGTCACGTACTGCTCAACGGTATGGACGAAAGCGTCAACGACGCCGTTAGCGACCTGGCGCGGCGGCAGGGTGTAGGTGTAAACCGGATCGAGGATTGCGAAGACCGGCTGAACGTGTTCGGACATAAACGCGCGTTTATCGCCGGTGGTTTTACGCGAGATAACCGCGCCTTTGTTTGATTCGGAACCGGTCGCCGGCAGGGTCAATACCGAGCCCATCGGAATGGCGCGAGTAATCTTGCTGCCGTAGGTTTCCAGAATTTCCCACGGATCGATATTCGCGTCATAGTGCGCGGCCGCGGCGATAAACTTGGTGCCATCAAGCACCGAACCGCCGCCAACCGCCAGCAGGAAGGTCACTTTCTCTTCGCGGGCGAGTTTTACCGCGTTCATCAGCGTTTCGTAAGACGGGTTTGGCTCAATCCCGCCGAATTCCAGCACGTCAAAGCCAGCCAGCGCGCTCAGTACCTGATCCAGTACGCCGGTTTTCTTCACGCTACCGCCGCCGTAAGTCACCAGCACGCGAGCGCCGGCTGGGATTTGTTCGCGCAGGTCGGCGATGGCGCCTTTGCCGAACAGAATGCGGGTTGGGGTATGTAAATTGAAGTTATTCATGGCTGGTGCCCTCATAAAGATGAAACTCCCGGCAGAAAGGACGACTCTCTGCCCGATGGCGGCTATTGTGTTCCTGCGCCCGTTTCCTCTCAATGCACATTCCTGCCATTGTCTTGCCCATTTCTCCATTTGGCTGGAGAAAAGGAAGGAAACTACGCACAATAAGGACGTAGAAAAATCGTCGGAGAAGCAGCGAAAATGAACCGTGCCGAGATATGCCAGCTATTAACAGACAAGGTTAACAAACTGAAAGATAAGCAAGAAATGCTAAGTGATCTGCTGCCGGATATCCGTCTGCTGTACGGGACACAGCCGGGCACCCGTACGCCGGTGATGTACCAGCCGGGGATCGTTTTTCTCTTTTCCGGCCATAAAATTGGCTATATCAATGAACGAACCTTCCGTTATGACACCAACGAATACTTACTGTTAACCGTCCCGCTACCGTTCGAATGCGAAACCTTCGCGACTCCGGAAGTGCCGCTGGCGGGAATGCGGTTGAATGTCGATATTTTGCAGTTGCAGGAGCTGCTGATGGATATCGGCGAAGATGAGCTTTTTCAGCCGTCGGTCGCTTCCAGCGGGATCAACTCGGCGGTGCTATCAGAAGAGATCCTCTGTGCGGCGGAACGCCTGTTAGACGTGATGGAGCGACCGCTGGACGCGCGCATTCTCGGCAAACAGATTATCCGCGAGATCCTTTATCACGTCCTGATTGGCCCCTGCGGCGGGGCGCTGCTGGCGCTGGTGAGCCGGCAGACGCACTTTAGCCTGATTAGCCGCGTCCTGAAGCGCATTGAAAGCCAGTACACCGAAAACCTCAGCGTCGACCAGCTGGCGGCGGAAGCGAATATGAGCGTCTCGGCGTTTCACCATAACTTTAAATCGGTTACCAGCACCTCGCCGCTGCAGTATTTGAAGACCTATCGCCTGCATAAGGCCAGAATGCTGATGATTCATGACGGCATGAAAGCCAGCGCGGCGGCGATGCGCGTCGGCTATGAAAGCGCCTCGCAGTTTAGCCGTGAGTTTAAACGCTATTTTGGTATTACACCGGGTGAAGATGCCGCGCGTATTCGCACGATGCAGGGGATTTGATAAGGATGCGGCGCCTGTAGCCCCGGTAAGCGCCAGCGCTACCGGGGATTTTGAGACCATCCGGCGCGAGTGAATCAGGCGCTGCAGTATTTCTTCTTGATAACGACGATAACCGTACCAACGAGGCCGGTTACCAGCAGGGCGATCGGTAAAATCATCAGGCAGGTCATGACCTGGTCTTCGTGGTTTTTCACGAACGGGATCATGCTCAGCGCATAGCCGAGACCGGTGACGACGCCAACCCACAGCAGACCGCTGAGCCAGTTAAAGAACTGGAAACGACGATTCGGCAGGCCGGAAATACCCGCCATGGTTGGCAGCAGGGTGCGGACAAACGCCAGAAAGCGTCCGGCCAGCAGCGCCAGCAGGCCGTGTTTATCAAACATGTTGGTGGCGCGCTGATGATATTTGTGCGGCAAATGCGACAGCCAGCCTTTAACCACAGTGGTATTACCCAGCCAGCGCCCCTGTAAATAGCTCAGCCAGCAGCCGAGGCTGGCGGCGGCGGTCAGAATGGCGAGAGTGGGGACAAAATCCATGACGCCTTTGGCGATTAACGCGCCAGCGAGCAGCAACAGGCTATCGCCCGGTAAAAATGAAGCCGGCAGCAGCCCGTTTTCCAGAAACAGGGTCGCGAACATGACCAGATATACAAAACCCACAACGTGAGGGTTTGCCAATGCGGCAAAATCATGTTGCCACAGCGCGGCGACAATCTCTTGAATGACAACCATGGACTTTCCTAAGTGGTACCGTTTTTCGACTAGTGTACTCCTGAAGCGGCCCGAGCACCTTGATCCCGGGCGCAACAAAAGCGGCCGCTTTTCTGAAAGCGTCCGCTTTTGTTGCCACTTCCTGTCACTTTACACGATACGCGCGAAACCTGCCGCTAAATCCGCCAGCAGATCGTCAACATTTTCTAAACCTATGTGCAGTCGAATAAGAGTGCCGCTGAAATCCACTTCCGCCCCGGGGCGGATGGCCGCGATATGTTCCGGCTGGTTGGCGAGGATCAGTGATTCGAACCCGCCCCACGAGTAGGCCATGCTGAACAGGCTGAAGTTGTCCAGATAGGCTGACAGTTCGGCGTCGGTCAGACGTTTATTAAGGACGAAAGAGAACAGACCGCTGCTGCCACTGAAGTCGCGCTTCCAGAACTCGTGGCCCTTGCTGCCCGGCAGCGCCGGATGATTGACTCGCGCCACCTGCGGGTGCTGCGCCAGCCATTCGGCGACGCGTAGACTGCTTTCATGATGCTGACGCAGGCGGACGCCAAGCGTACGCAAGCCGCGGCTGGTCATGTAGGCGGTGTCGGCATCGACCATCTGGCCCATCAGATAGGCATTTTCACATAATTGCTCCCAGCAGCGGGCGTTGGCCACCGCGGTGCCGATCATCCCGTCGGAGTGGCCAATTAAATATTTCGTTGCCGCCTGAATAGAGATATCGATACCAAAATCGAGCGCTTTAAACAGTACCCCTGCCGCCCAGGTGTTATCGATCATGATAATGGCTTCCGGCGCGACGCGGCGCACGGCGGCGACGATGGCCGGCACATCATGCACTTCCATGGTGATCGAACCGGGGGATTCAAGAAACACGACTTTAGTATTGGGTTGAATCAGGTTGGCGATATCCGCGCCGATTAGCGGATCGAACCAGCCGGTCGTCACCCCGAGCTTCGCAAGGATCTTAGTGCAAAAGTCCTGGCTGGGTTCATAGGCGGTGTTGGTCATTAACACATGGTCGCCCTGTTCGACGAAGGCCAGAATCGTGTTGGCGACCGCGGCCGCGCCGCAGGGGAAGAGGGCGCAGCCGGCGCCGCCTTCCAGTTCGCACATGGCTTCCTGCAGCGAAAAGTGGGTCAACGTGCCGCGGCGGCCATAAAACAGCTCGCCTTTGGCGCGGTTACGGGTGGCGTGTTTTTTAGCCTCGACGGTATCAAACACCAGCGATGAGGCGCGTTGGATAACGCTATTCACCGAACCCTGAGTATATTTTTTACGGCGCCCGGCGTTGACCAGCGCGGTATCAAGATGTTTATCAGCCATGTTATAGAAACCTGTTTTTATACGTCTGGACGTCTAAACTACCATGAATACCGGTTTGTGTACCGGGCCGGAAACGATACAGGCAAAAATTTTCCCGAAACCGGCGTCAGCCGCTTTTTTACTGCGTAAGCGCAAAGAAAATAAACGTGATTTGCTGCACAGTGTAAATACTAATGAGAACCACTATCAATTCGATGTCGTTTTGATATTATTATGCTCAGTTTTTGTGATTGACGTCCTGGAGAAACAGTGTGGGTAATAATTTGATGCAGGCGGATCTCTCCGTTTGGGGTATGTATCATCACGCCGATATTGTCGTTAAGGTTGTGATGATTGGCTTGATTCTGGCTTCGGTAGTCACCTGGGCTATCTTCTTCGGCAAGGGCGCCGAAATGTTGTCCAGCAAGCGTCGCCTCAAGCGTGAGCAGCAGCAGCTCAGCGAAGCGCGTTCTCTCGATCAGGCTAACACTATCGCGAATGGATTCCATGCTAAAAGCCTGACCACTCAGCTGATTAACGAAGCCAATAATGAGCTGGAACTGTCGGCAGGCGTGGATGACAACGAAGGCATTAAAGAACGTACCGGTTTCCGCCTTGAGCGCCGCGTGGCGCAGGTTGGCCGCTATATGGGCCGCGGCAACGGTTATCTGGCGACTATCGGCGCCATCTCTCCGTTCGTCGGCCTGTTCGGTACCGTCTGGGGCATCATGAATAGCTTTATCGGTATCGCGCAAACGCAGACCACTAACCTCGCGGTTGTCGCGCCGGGTATCGCTGAAGCGCTGCTGGCAACGGCGATTGGTCTGTTTGCCGCGATCCCGGCGGTGGTTATCTACAACGTTTTCGCCCGCATGATTGCCAGCTACAAAGCCTCTCTCGGCGATGTGGCCGCGCAGATTATGCTGCTGCAAAGCCGTGACCTTGACCTGAACGCCAGTGGTTCTCAGCCGCTGCGTCCGGCGCAGAAATTACGGGTAGGTTGATCCGCTATGGCGATGCATTTTAACGAAAACCTCGATGATAACGGCGAAATGCACGACATTAACGTGACGCCGTTTATCGACGTCATGTTGGTGCTGTTGATTATCTTCATGGTGGCGGCGCCGCTGGCCACCGTGGACGTCAAAGTCAATCTGCCTGCCTCATCCAGTCAGCCGCAGCCGCGTCCGGAAAAACCGATTTACCTGTCGGTGAAAGCCGACAAATCGATGTTCCTCGGCAACGATCCGGTGACCGAAGAGAGCGTGATTGCCTCGCTGGACGCGCTGACTCAGGGTAAGAAAGACACCACCGTGTTCTTCCGCGCCGACAAAACCGTCGACTACGAGACGATGATGAAAGTGATGGATACGCTGCATCAGGCCGGTTACCTGAAAATTGGTCTGGTGGGCGAAGAGACCGTCAAAGCGAAGTAATTTCCCCCAGGATATCTCCCGAAAGGCCAACACTGCGTTGGCCTTTTTTATTTCCCCGCCGCCTGCACACCGTTTTGATATGGACCAGCTGCGATATAATGGCCGCCATTTTTACAAACTGACAGGATCTTATGGAACGCTTTCTGGAAAACGCTATTTATGCTTCGCGCTGGCTGCTGGCGCCGGTTTATTTCGGCCTCTCGCTGGGGCTTATCGCGCTATCGATAAAATTTTTTCAGGAGATATTCCACATCCTGCCGCATATCTTCAGCGTCGGCGAGTCGGATCTCATTCTGACGCTGCTTTCGCTGGTCGATATGACGCTGGTGGGCGGGCTGCTGGTGATGGTGATGTTTTCTGGTTATGAAAACTTCGTCTCGACGCTGGATATTAACGAAGGTAAAGAGAAGCTCAACTGGCTTGGCAAAATGGATGCGACATCGCTGAAAAACAAGGTGGCGGCGTCGATTGTGGCTATCTCTTCCATTCATCTGCTGCGGGTGTTTATGGATGCGAAGAACGTGCCGGATAACAAGCTGATGTGGTACGTCATTATCCATCTCACATTTGTGCTGTCAGCCTTTGTGATGGGCTATCTCGATCGCCTGACCAAGGTAAAACACTGATGTGACAACTTACCCGGCAGCTTCGCGCCGCCGGGTAAGGGCATCACGCCTGGCGTTTGTCTTCGGTCTGCGTGTCGAAATCGCGGGCGTCATGGCGCTCGTGCAACTGCTCGTCGAGCGGGCCATTGGTGCGGTTAACTATCCGCCCGCGCTTCACCGCCGGGCGATTGCCCACATCCTGCGCCCAGCGCAGCACGTTAACGTAACTGCCGGCATCGAGGAATTCCGCGGCGTTATAGACGTTGCCCAGCACCACGTTGCCATACCACGGCCAGATCGCCATATCGGCGATGGTGTACTCTTCCCCCGCCACAAAGCGGCCGCGCGCCAGCTGCTTATCCAGCACGTCGAGCTGACGTTTCGCTTCCATGGTAAAGCGGTCGATGGCGTACTCGATTTTCACCGGCGCATAGTTATAGAAGTGGCCAAAGCCGCCGCCGAGGAACGGCGCTGCGCCCTGTAGCCAGAACAGCCAGTTCAGCGTTTCGGTGCGCCCGGCCGGGTCTTTCGGCAGGAAGAAACCAAATTTTTCCGCCAGATAGAGCAGGATGCTGCCGGATTCAAATACCCGGGTCGGCGGAGTGGTGGAGTGGTCGCTCAGCGCCGGGATCTTCGAGTTTGGGTTCACTTCGACAAAGCCGCTGGAAAATTGATCGCCTTCGCCGATACGAATCAGCCAGGCATCATACTCAGCGCCAGCCACGCCCAGCGCCAGCAGCTCTTCCAGCATGATAGTCACTTTCTGCCCGTTCGGCGTGCCCAGCGAATAGAGCTGTAGCGGGTGATTGCCAACGGGCAGCACTTTTTCATGCGTCGCGCCGGAAACCGGACGGTTGATATTGGCGAACGCGCCGCCGTTATTCTGTTTCCATTCCCATACTTTCGGTGGTTGGTATTGATTGTCGGACATACTGACCTGCCTCTTTAGTAAGGTGTACAAAAAAGTCTAGCAGCTAATCTCAGGCCATAATCCGCGCGGCCCACACGCTGACGTCATCGCCGCTGCCGAGATCGGGCTGCACCAGGCCGTTGACCATAAACGTCGGCGACACATGGATGCCGTTCTGGCGGGCGTATTTACTGTGCCATTTGATTTCGTTTTGCAGCTCAGGGCGGGCAAATGCCGCCGCCAGCGACACGTGGCTATAGCGCTCAAGGCGCTCGATAATTTGCTGCGGAGTGGTATTCATATTCGGCCCGCTGCAGTGGTCGGTGAATTCAAACTCTTCACGATGATCGGCGACCGCCTGCAGGACTTTGTGCGCCTGCTCTCTGCCGTGCGGCAGGGTGGAGGCGGCCAGCACGCAGCGCACGATTACCCCGGAAAACAGATGCCACGGCTGGGACTGCAGGCGAATCTTAATCGTGACGTTCTCGGCGCCGACTTCATCCAGCAATTCATCGAGTTTGTTGAAGGCGCGAACGGAAAACGGACAGGTTGGTTCGAGGAATACTTCAAAAGTCCGTGGGCCATGTCCCCAGACCAGCGGCTGGGCATTGAGATGCGAAGGTGCGCTCATTGTCGACTCCTGATGTAGTGATGTTTTTTTGTTATGTGTTGGCTAACAATATCACTTTTGCCAATGGACGCCGGGTTATTTTCTATAAGGGCACGTTTAGCGAATCGAATGAGTGGTATCATCATTTCACCTCTGTCTGGTAAGTGCCTGCGGCAGGATAAGAAGAGGGAGTTTTGTTCCGCCAACTGCCCGGGCTGCATTAATTTGAGGTCAGGCTAAATGAGTAAAGGATCGACCAGTATTGACGCCCCTTTCGGCACGCTTTTGGGCTACGCGCCGGGCGGCGTGGCAATTTATTCTTCGAATTACAGTAGTTTAAATCCACAAGATTATCCGGATGACGCCGCTTTCCGCAGCTATATCGGCAACGAGTATATGGGGCATAAATGGCAGTGCGTGGAGTTCGCGCGGCGCTTTTTATTCCTCACCTACGGCTTTGTCTTTACCGACGTCGGTATGGCTTATGAAATCTTCTCGCTGCGCTTTCTGCGCGAAGTGGTCAATGACAACATTCTTCCCCTGCAGGCCTTCGCCAACGGCTCGCGCCGTCCGCCGATCGCCGGTTCGCTGCTAATCTGGCAGAAAGGCGGCGAGTTTAAACATACCGGACACGTGGCGGTGATTACGCAACTGGTAGGGAATAAGGTCCGTATCGCCGAGCAGAACGTCATCCACGCGCCGCTGCCGCAGGGGCAGCAGTGGACCCGCGAGCTGACGCTGGAAGTGAAAGACGGCGTCTACACCATCAAAGATACCTTTGCCGATACCGAAATTTTAGGCTGGATGATCCAGACCGCCGATACCGAGCATAGCCTGCCGCAGCCGGTGCTGCCGGGCGAGGAGATGAAAATCAGCGGCGCGCGGCTGCCGAATAAAGGCCAGTTCCGCGGTAACTGGCTCAATGAGAAAGACGCGCTGCAAAAGGCCTATGTTGAAGCCAACGGTCATTTCATCAATCAGGATCCCTACCAGTACTTCACCATCAGCGAGAGCGCCGAACAGGAACTGATTAAAGCGACCAATGAACTGCATCTGATGTATCTGCACGCCACTGATAAGGTGATGAAGGATGACAACCTGCTGGCGCTGTTCGATATTCCGAAAATTCTCTGGCCTCGTCTGCGCCTCTCGTGGCAGCGCCGCCGTCATCATATGATTACCGGGCGCATGGATTTCTGCATGGATGAGCGCGGGCTGAAGGTGTACGAATACAACGCCGACTCTGCCTCTTGCCATACGGAAGGCGGATTGATCCTCGAACAGTGGCTGAAACAGGGCTATCGCGGTACCGGCCATAATCCGGCGGAAAATCTGCTTGAGGAGCTGGCGGGGGCGTGGAAGCACAGCCGCGCGCGGCCGTTCGTGCACATCATGCAGGATAAGGATCTTGAAGAGAACTACCATGCCCAGTTTATTCAGCGTTCGCTAACCGAGGCGGGCTTTGAGAGCAAAATTCTCTTTGGTCTTGATGAGCTACGCTGGGATGCTGCCGGGCAGCTTATCGACGGCGATGGCCGCTTGGTTAACTGCGTGTGGAAGACCTGGGCATGGGAAACCGCCATCGAGCAGGTGCGTGAAGTCAGCGCCGATGAGTATGCGGCAGTGCCGATTCGTACCGGTCATCCGCAAAATGAGGTGCGCCTGATTGACGTCCTGCTGCGCCCTGAAGTATTGGTATTCGAACCGTTGTGGACGGTTATCCCCGGCAACAAGGCGATTCTGCCGGTGCTGTGGTCGCTGTTCCCACATCATCGCTATCTGCTGGATACCGATTTTGTGGTCAATGACGAGCTGGCGAAAACCGGTTATGCGGTCAAACCGATCTCCGGGCGCTGCGGTAATAACATCGATCTGATAAGCCCGCACGATGAGGTATTGGATCAGACCAGCGGGCAATTTGTCGATCGCAAAAATATTTACCAGCAGCTGTGGTGTCTGCCGAAGGTTGACGGCAAGTACATTCAGGTGTGCACCTTCACGGTGGGCGGTAACTATGGCGGTACCTGCCTGCGCGGCGATGATTCGCTGGTGGTGAAAAAAGAGAGCGATATTGAGCCATTAGTCGTGCTGAAAGACGACGAGTAACGGCCGCAAACCGGGCAGCGGCTAGCATCGCTGCCCGGCACCTGCAAAGCTACAACGAACAACTAACACAACAACAAGACAGAAAAGGAAAAGCATATGCACGATCGGCGCCTCGCCGCCCGCGCGGGTGAACTTAAGCCCTCCGCCGTCCGCGAACTTCTCAAACACAGTAAACTGCCTGGCGTCATTTCGCTTGGCGGCGGTATTCCGGCTCCGGAACTGTTTGATACCGAAGGTCTCAACCTCGCGGTGCAAAAGGTGATGAGTGAACGTTTTAATGATGCGTTCCAGTACGGCCTTACCGAAGGATATCCGCCGCTGCGCCAGGCGGTGAGCGAAATCTGCCAGTCGCGCGGCGTGGTCTGCTCGGCAAGCCAGGTGTATATCACCTCCGGTTCGCAGCAATCGCTGGATATCGTCGCCCGCACGCTGCTCGATCCGGGCGATGCGGTCGTCGTTGAACGTCCGACCTACCTTGCCGCGCTGCAGGTGTTCCAGCTGGCGCAGGCGAATATCCTGAGCGTCGATACCGACGATAACGGCATGCTGGTTGAACAACTGGCCGATCTGCTGGAAACCACTAAGGTTAAAGCGGTCTATCTGGTGCCGACATTTGGCAACCCTGGCGGTAAAACCCTCAGCGACGATCGACGCCAGCGGCTGGTGGCGCTAGCGAAGCAACATGATTTTGTGATCATCGAAGACGATCCCTACGGCGAAATCAGCTTCACCGATAAAGTGCGTCGTCCGCTGTATCAACATGCGATCGAACAAGGCTGTGAAGAACGGGTGGTGTACACCTCCACGTTCTCCAAGATCCTTGCGCCGGGAATGCGTATCGGCTGGATCGTGATGCCGGAATGGCTGGCGCACCAGGCGGTGATCGTTAAGCAGGCGGCGGATCTGCATACTAATATGCTCTCTCAGGTTATCACTGCTGAGTATCTGGAAATGAATCGCCTGAACGATCAGATCGCTCTGATCCGCGAAGACTACCGCAAGAAGTGCGTGGCGCTGGCTGATGCGCTGGAAAGTCGTCTTGGCGAGCATCTTGAGTTTAGCCGCCCGGAAGGGGGAATGTTCCTGTGGGCCCGTTTCCGCTATCCGTTCGATACCATGGCGTGGCTTGAGAAGACGTTGGAAAACGGCGTGGTTTACGTACCTGGTGAAGCGTTCTACAACGATAATCCGGATACCCGCACGCTGCGTCTTTCCTACTCGACGGTTTCTGAAGCCGGTCTGCTGACCGCCGTCGAACGTCTGGCTAAATCGCTGTAATCTTTTGTCTCCGCACCGATGACCGGTGCGGAGAGCTTTAAATCGGGGGAGCGTTTACTCTTGCTCGGCGATGCGATCGTCAAGCCAGATGAGCATCAGGGAAGAGAGAAAAGCGACAGCAATAGTGCCAATAAACAACAACATAAAGATTTCCTCAGGGGTTTTATTATTTTTCTAATGTAACCGGTGAGTGGCTATTTTTGTTTGCAAAGGTGATTTTGGTGTCATGCTGAGCCGTTGCAAGGGTGAAGAAATCATCAGCGTCAACATCGAAGTTCAGTACTATTTCCCGATACTTTCTGGCGTTAATTAATTCTTTAGCTTCTTTCATACTACTGGCGATAATAGTAGGCATCAGTTTCATCTCAGTTTGAAAACTAGCAGCAAAATAAAAGCTTGTTCGTATCAGATCAACATTTTTTTGCCGACGCTCTAAAAGCGCATCTCATGACGGTCTGCTGATACCCGGAACCCTGCTAAGTGGAATGCAGGTAAAAACGGAGGCCGAAGGCCTCCGCTAAAAGATAATCAAAAGCAGTAAGTAATTGACTTATAGCAGGCCAATCTCTTTAGCGGTACGGTCAACGGCACGCTTGGTTTTTTCAACCAGTTCATCGAGTTCGCTATGTCCGGCAATCAGCGCCGGCGCCATGATCATGCGCCCCAGCGTTGAGCGGATGATCACGCCTTCTTCAAAGCCGATGGTGCGACAGCGCCAGGCCAGTTCGTTCTCGTTGGCAAAGCGTTTGCGGGTCGCTTTATCTTCGGCAAACTGCAGGGCGGCCACCAGTCCGGCGCCCTGTACCTCGCCAATGAGTGGATGGTTTTCAAACACCTCGCGCAGCGTTTTTTGCAGATAGGGGCCGCTATCGGTGCGAACCCGGGTGACATGATTCTCATCGCGTAAGGCTTTCAGGTTGGCAATCGCCACCGCGGCCGCCACCGGGTGGCCGGAATAGGTCAGGCCGTGTGGGAAAACGCCGCCTTTTTCTACCAGCACTTCGGCCATGCGTTTGCTCAGCACCAGACCGCCCATCGGTACGTAACCGGAGGTTAGCCCCTTGGCAATCGACAGCGTATCCGGTTCAAAGCCGAAGTACTGATGCGCAAACCACTCGCCGGTACGGCCAAAGCCGCCAATCACCTCATCGGCGCACAGCAGCACGTCATATTGCCGGCAGATACGCTGGATCTCCGGCCAGTAGCTTTCCGGCGGGAAGATCATCCCGCCCGCCCCCTGGAACGGTTCGGCGATAAAGCCGGCGACGTTTTCCGCCCCCAGTTCCAGGATCTTCTCTTCCAGTTGGCGGGCGCAGCGCAGGCCGAACTCCTGCGGCGTCAGGTCGCCGCCGTGCATAAACCAGTAGGGTTCATCGATATGAGCCACGTCCGGGATCACGCCGCCCATTTCATGCATGAACTTCATGCCGCCGAGCCCGCTTGCCGCCAGCGTGGAGCCGTGATAGCCGTTCCAGCGGCCAATCATCACCTTTTTCTCCGGCTTGCCGAGGATCTGCCAGTAGCGGCGAACGGTGCGAATCAGCACTTCATTCGATTCCGAACCGGAGTTGGTGTAGATAGCGTGGCTGTAGTGCGGCGGAAGCAGGCTAAACAGCAGCTCGGAAAGCTCGATAACCGCCGGGTGGGTCGTGTGGAAGAACATGTTGTAATAGGGCAGTTTGGCAAACTGCGCCGCGGCGGCGTCCGCCAGATCCTGGCGACTGTAGCCCAACTGGGTACACCACAGGCCGGACATCCCATCGAGGTATTTATTCCCGTCATTGTCCCACAGGTATAACCCTTCGCCGCGTACCATCACGCGCGCCCCTTCGGCGTTCAGCGCTTTTTGATCCAGGAAGGCGTGAATATGGTGAGCCGCATCTGAATGTTGGTAATCGGACGTCGAACGGTTCTGATTGCTTGGATTAGTCATTTCGTCTCTCCTGTCTGCTGAAACTGAAAAAGTGATGCAGGCTGCGGCCTACTCGCGAAATTGAAACCAGGTGGTTTTGAGGCTGGTGAATTTATCAAAGGCATGTAGAGACAGATCGCGGCCAAAGCCCGACTGCTTGTTTCCGCCAAAGGGAACGGTGACGTCCAGCGCGTCGACGGTATTTACCGAGATTGTTCCGGCGGTCAGCTGCGCGGCGACGCGATGGGCGCGGTGCAGATTGTCGGTCCACAGCGAGGCGGCCAGCGCATAGATATGGTTATTCGCCAGATGAACCGCCTCCTTCTCGCTATCGAAGGCGCAAACCGCCAGCACCGGACCAAAAATCTCCTCTTTCCACAGCGCCATCTCTTCGTTTACGTCGGCCAGAAGCGTCGGCTGAACGTAGTTGGCGACGCCGTCTATTTCCACCGTACGGCCGCCGGTAAGCAGCGTTGCGCCCTCGTCTTGTGCACGGCGGATAGCCGCCATCACTTTTTCGGCATGGGCGGCGCTGACCATGGCCCCCATGCGGGCATCCGCATCGAACGGATGCGCCGGGGCCCAGGCCTGCATTTTTTCTTGCAGTTTGGCGATGAATGCCGCGTAAATCGGGCGCTCAACCAGCAGGCGGGAGTTTGCCGAGCAGACTTCGCCCTGGTTAAAACAGATGCCGAAGGCTGCTTTTTCAGCGGCCAGATCGAGATCCTGGCTGTCGGCGAAAATGATATTGGCGCTCTTGCCGCCGCACTCCAGCCATACCTGTTTCAGATTGGACTGGGCCGAATAGGCCATAAAGGCTTTGCCGACGGCGGTTGAGCCGGTGAAGGCGATGACATCGATATCGTGATGCAGTCCCAGCGCGCTCCCGGTTTCGGTGCCCAGCCCGGTCACCACGTTAAGCACGCCTGGCGGAATACCGGCCTCCAGCGCCAGCTCGCCCAGACGCAGGGCGCTAAACGGCGAGTTTTCCGAGGGCTTGAGGATCACGCTATTGCCGGCGGCCAGCGCCGGACCCAACTTCCAGGAGGCGAGGTCCAGCGGGAAATTCCACGGTACAATGGCGGCGACCACGCCGACGGGATGTCGGGTGATGGTCGCCAGCGCACCGGGCCTGGCGGGAGCCACTTCATCGTAGAGTTTATCTACGCTTTCGGCATACCAGCTGAGGATGTGCGCGGCGCCGGGGACATCAATATTCAGCGCATCGTTGACCGGTTTCCCCATGCTGACGCTCTCCAGCAGCGCCAGCTCTTCGCGATGCTGAAGGATCAGCGCCGACAGGCGCAGCAACGCGCGTTTACGTTCCTGTGGCGCCAGACCTGACCAAACGCCGGAGGTAAAAGCGCGACGCGCGGAGGCGACGGCGATATCGATATCTTCCGTCTGCAGCGAGGTGACTTCCGCCAGCAGCGTATTGCTGGCTGGGTTAATGGCGGGACAGGTTTTACGGCTTTTCGCGACGTACGGTCGACCATCGATAATGGCGTGGCTGATAAAGCGCTGCTCCTGCAGCCTGCGCTGCCAAAAGTTTCTATCAGACATGAACCTTCTCCTTCGCATGTTGCGTAATTGTTATTTATTTGTTTCTTTGAGTTCATGATGCAGGAGGGCAATGCGGCGAGAAAGGACTAAAAATCTAGGCAACCTCTATAAAAATCGTTGTTAGCCAGGATTGGCGATTTTCTGTGATCCAGGGCGGGAGGTCGTACGCTGTGATGGCGCTCAAATAACGGGGACGTGCGATTTTTCAATAAGCTGTAATTCAAAGAGTTTTTGTTTTCCGCTAATTTTCGGCGTCGGCGAGCTGAACATGTCGTTAGCAACATTTAATATTCTTAGATTTAATTATTGATAATAAAAACAATACTCATGACAAAATGAATCACGGTGAGACGGGCAAGCCCGTTAGCGCGTTTCTGTGAATTAAAGCGAGATTAATGTCTTGTAATATAAGGTAGTTATATGCCTTGTTTTTTCTCATCCTGCTTATACTGGCCGAAGTATCATCCTCCGGCGCTCGCAATTTTCTCGCCAGGTATCTGTTAATTTTCTGTAAAAATCTGATCGCTGTCGGATTGTTGATCTTTTTCACGGCAGAGGGTTGCAGGCCAGGGTGTTCATCGTTTAAAGCTAACCAGCCTGCCTCCTTGATGATAAAAAAATAAGGTATCACATGCCCCATTTCACCCTGAAACAGCTCAAATACTTTGTTGCCGTCGTCGAGGCGGAAAGTATTGCTGAAGCCTCACGCCAGCTGCATATCGCGCAGCCGTCGATTTCCATCGCCGTGAAGACGCTGGAAGATATGTTTGAACAGCAGTTTTTTATTCGCCACCACGCCCAGGGGGTATCAATGACCCCGAGCGGACAGCGTTTTTATGAAAAAGCCAAAGAACTGCTGCGGCTCTCTTATCAATTTGAACAAAACTCGAAGGCCGATAATGAGCTGGTCTCCGGGATTATTTCCATCGGCTGTTTCGAGACCGCCGCGCCGCTGTATATGCCGTCGTTGATGGCCGGGTTTAAGAAAATTTATCCGGAAATCACCATTAAAATTTACGACGGCGAGCAGCACGAGATTGCTCACGGTCTGCACCGCGGGCGTTTTGACCTGGCTTTTCTCTATGATCTCGAACTGGATACCTCGATTTATACCGAGAGCCTCAACGCGCCGCAGAAGCCCTATGCGCTGTTACCGGCGGATCATCCCCTGGCCCAGCGGCACGCCGTGCGGCTGTCCGAGCTGAGCAATCTGCCAATGATCCTGTTGGATGTGGTGCCGAGCAAAAACTACTTCATCAGCATTTTCAAAGATAAGGGCTACAACCCGCAGGTGGCCTACAGTTCGCCGTCGATTGAGATGGTGCGCTGCATGGTCGGACAGGGGCTGGGCTTCTCGGTGCTGGTGACGCGCCCGGTGAACGACATGACCTATGACGGCCAGCAGGTACGTTGTGTGGAGATTCAGGATGAAATGGCGAATTCCGCGCTGGTGATGGCCCATCTGCGCAGTAGCGAACCGACCAAGCCGACCAAACTATTTATGGAGTATTGCCGCAATGCGGTATTAAGCCCGCCGCAGCAAGAAGTGAAAGTCGCCTGAATGAGCAAATTTACCCGCCATTAGCGCGGGTAAATATATTCATGTAATATTTTCTGCGTTTTATTGCCTATAAAAAAACGAAGCTCTGACGATATTTTTATGAGCCTCGAAAGTCATGGTTGTTTTTCCTTTCAAAATCTCATGCCTGAAAAATAAATACTGCGTATTAGCGTGGCGGAAATGGCCTGGCGGCGGGGCGAATCCGCTGCATCATTATTTTATTCTCAGGTGCTAAATTTATAATAATTTACCTGTGCATAACGGTTTATTAACCTCGGTCATGAGCAGAACATCACCGAAGGACATATTTATGACCGTAGAAAAAATACAAATCGAGACGCTGGTTGTTGGCGGGGGGCAGGCCGGTATCGCCATGAGCGAGCACCTGAGCAAACAGGGTATTTCGCATCTGGTCGTGGAAAAGAATCGCATTGCCGAAGCCTGGCGTACCGGCCGCTGGGATTCGCTGGTGGCGAACGGCCCGGCGTGGCATGACCGTTTTCCGGGCATGGAGTTTAAAGGCGGCGACCCCGATGCCTTTATTGCCAAGGATGATGTTGCGCAATACTTTGTCGATTATGTGCGCGAGTTTAATCTTCCGGTCCGTACCGGCGTGGAAGTCAAAAGTGCGGTGCGTAATCACGGGCGTCCGGGGTTTACCATTGAAACCACCGACGGCGTGATTGAAGCGCTGAATATTGTCGCGGCGACCGGGCCGTTCCAGAAGCCGGTTATCCCGCCGATCGCCCCGCGCGACAGCGCCATCCATCAAATTCATTCGGCGAAATATTACAACCCGCAGCAACTGCCGGAAGGCGCGGTGCTGGTGGTGGGCGCGGGCTCGTCCGGCGTGCAAATCGCCGACGAACTGCAGCGCGCGGGCCGCAAGGTTTATCTGTCGGTCGGCGCCCATGACCGCCCGCCGCGCGCCTATCGTAACCGGGATTTCTGCTGGTGGCTGGGGGTATTAGGCCTGTGGGATGCCCCGGCCAGCGAACCCGGTAAAGAGCACGTCACCATCGCGGTTAGCGGCGCGCACGGCGGCCACACGGTTGATTTCCGCGAGCTGGCGCATCGTGGTATCACGCTGGTTGGTCTCACCGAATCCTTCGCCGGGGGAACCGTCTCCTTTAAAAATAATCTCGTCGAAAACATTCGCCTCGGCGATGAAAACTATCTGGCGCTGCTGGATGCCGCCGATGCTTACATTGCCGCCAATGGCCTGGATTTACCGGAAGAGCCCGCCGCGCGGCAATTCTTAACGGACCCGGACTGCATGACGTCGCCGATCCTCTCGCTCGATCTGGCGCAGGCGGGGATTAACACCATTATCTGGGCTACCGGCTATGCGGTGGACTACAGCTGGCTCAACGTCAACGCTTTCAACGAACAGGGCCGTCCTCAGCATCAGCGCGGCGTCTCCAGCGAGCCGGGCGTCTACTTCCTCGGCCTGCCGTGGTTATCGCGCCGGGGATCAACCTTTATCTGGGGCGTCTGGCACGACGCGAAGCATATCGCCGACCATATCGCCACCCGCCGTAAATACACCCAGTACAAAGACGCCAGCCAGCGTTAATCATGACTTACTGAACAGGATAACCCTTATGCCTACCCATACTCGTATTCGGATGTTCAATACCAAAGAGACATACCCTAATCAGACGCTGGACAATGACTTATGTCAGGCGGTACGCGCCGGTAATACCGTCTACGTTCGCGGCCAGGTAGGGACGGATTTTGAAGGCAATCTGGTGGGCCTTGGCGACCCTCGGGCGCAGGCGGAACAGGCGATGAAAAACGTCAAACAGCTGCTGGAAGAGGCGGGGAGCGACCTGTCGCATATCGTGAAAACGACCACCTATATTATCGACCCGCGCTATCGCGAACCGGTCTATCAAGAGGTAGGCAAGTGGTTAAAAGGCGTGTTCCCGATCTCCACCGGACTGGTCATTTCCGCGCTGGCGCAGCCGCAGTGGCTAATGGAGATCGATGTTATTGCCGTCATCCCTGATGACGCGGCGAAATAAGGAGGCAGGATGACATTTTCGATTGCCGCACGCTGCCCGGAAAGCGGGCAGTTTGGTATCGCGATCAGCTCTTCAAGCATTGCCGTCGGCGCCCGCTGCCCGTGGCTACAGGCGGGGGTAGGGGCGGTATCGAGCCAGAACATTACCTTACCGGCGCTGGGGCAACTCACTCTGGCGCAGATGGAGCAGGGGCTGACGGCGGAGAAAGCGATGCGTCGGGCGCTGGCGGAAGACGACTTTAGCCGCTATCGGCAGATTATCGCCATCGACGCCAGCGGCCAGACCGCGTGGTTCAGCGGCGATAAAACGCTGGGGACCTGGCATGTTGTGCAGGGCGATAACTGTATCGCCGGCGGTAATATGCTGGCGTCGGATGCGGTGATTGCCGCGATGGCGGCAACGTTTTCGCAAACCGAAGGCGAGCTGGCGACGCGGCTGGTTGCCGCGCTGCAGGCTGGCGTCGCTCAGGGCGGCGAGGCCGGTCCGGTCCATTCGGCGGCGGTGAAAGTGGTGGATGATTACTCCTGGCCGCTGGTGGATCTGCGCGTTGACTGGAGTGAAACGGACCCGATTGGCGAGCTGGCGGCGCTGTGGCAGGCCTATGAACCGCAAATGCAGGCCTATGTCACGCGCGCCCTCGACCCGCGGGAGGCTCCCAGTTACGGAGTACCCGGTGATGAATAGTCGATTACAGGATATTCTGGCGCGGCTGCTGGCGTTTGACACCACCAGCCGCGAATCGAACCTGGCGATGATCGACGATATTGCCGATTATCTCCACGGCTTCGCAATCGAAACGCAGCGCTTTTATGATGCGCAAGGGAGAAAAGCTAATCTTTATGCACGACTGGGCCCTGCGGGGCCCGGCGGCGTTATGCTCTCCGGCCATACCGATGTGGTGCCGGTTGACGGCCAGCCATGGACGGTTCCCCCTTTTGCCCTCACGCAACGCGATGGCCGCTGCTACGGCCGCGGTAGTGCCGATATGAAAGGCTTTCTCGCCTGCGTACTGGCCGCCATTCCTGAATTTCTCGCGCAACCGCTACGCATGCCGCTGCACCTGGCTTTTTCCTACGATGAAGAGGTGGGATGTCTTGGCGTACGCAGCCTGGTCGCCCATCTGCAGGCGTCGGCAGAGAAACCGGCGATGTGCATTATCGGCGAGCCGACGGAGATGCGCCCGGTATATGGTCACAAGGGGAAGCTGGCGATGCGCTGCGATGTTCACGGCCACGCTTGCCACTCCGCTTACGCGCCCGATGGCGTGAATGCGATTGCCTGGGCAGCAAAGCTGATTGGCCGCCTGGAGGAGCTGGGCGAGCAGCTTGCGCTTCGCCAGGATACGCGTTTCGATCCGCCTTTCAGCACCCTGCAGGTGGGGGTAATTAAGGGCGGCGCGGCGTTGAATATTGTACCGCAGCACTGTCAGTTCGATTTTGAAATTCGCCATTTACCGGATGTGTCGGTCGATGATGCGCTGGCCTCGCTGCAGGCGTATGCCGAAGGCGAGCTGTTGCCAAAAATGCGCGCGACGGCGGCGGAATCGGCTATTACCTTTCAACCGCTTAGCCAGTATCCCGGCCTGCTGAGCGACCCGCAGTCGGCGTTCGCCGGCTGGCTGGCGCAGTGGGCCGAATGCGAGGATTTTTCAACGGTCGCTTTTGGCACCGAAGGCGGATTGTTTGATGAGGCCGGCGTGGCCACGCTTGTTTGTGGCCCGGGGAGCATGGAGCAGGGGCATAAGGCGGATGAGTTTGTTAGCGAGGCGCAGTTGGAAAAGTGCGAGCAGATGTTGAAAAATCTCTGCCGCTGGATGTCAGCTTAAACGCCGGCGCGCCGCGAAGGCGGCGCGCTTTCTTGTAGGCCTTAAACCTTCTCTTTTGCAAAAGCCATGCTTTTAACACTCTTCGCTTTCGAGAAATAATAATAGACCGGCGAGACCACCAATAAACCCACAATCCAGGAGAGATCCGCGCCGCCGAAGGAGAGGGCGATTGGCCCGGTATAAATTGAGGTCGACATAAACGGTACTTCGACCAGAATACCGAGGATATAGCAGGATATCGCCGTTGCATTAAAGTAACCGTAAATACCGCCATCGCGTTTAAAGAACGATTCAACGTGATATTCGCCGTGGGCCACTAAATAATAATCGACCAGATTAATCGCCGTCCACGGCACCAGCACATACAGCAGCACGGTAATAAAATTGGTGTAGATTAGCAGGAAATTTTCCTGGCCATAGATAGCGAGGAATATCTCCAGCAGCATGGTCAAAATAGCGGTGATAATGCGTGCCCGCGCCATCGGCGACCAGCCGTCGATAAAAGTCTGGCCGAGGGTCAGGGTACAGAGTACGCCGCAGTACAGCATCATCGAGTTGGTGGCGGCGATCCCCAGCGCCAGTACGATAATCACTATCGCCCCCATGCTGCCGGTCAGATCCATAATCCCTTGAATGATATCGTCATTACCGATACAAATCGCCACCAGCACCCCGAGCACCATCGGCAGATAGGAGCCGAGAATGCAGCCAAAATAGCTGGCGTAAAAGACGCTTTTATCGTTGGTGCTGTAGGGCATATAGCGGGAATAGTCAGAGACATACGGCGCATAGGCCAGCTGCCAGAGCGCGGCGATAGAGACGGTGCCGAGAAAGCCGACGATGTTGAAGCCGCCGCGGTCGACAAAGTCGCCCGGCAGGCCATGGATGAAGACAATCCACACGAAGGTTGCCGCCAGTACAATGCCGGAAATCCACGACATGATCCGCGCGTAGGAGTGGATGATCTTATAGCCAAAGATGGTGGCGAACAGGCTTAGCGCGCCGACCACGATAATCCCGATGTCCGAGTTCATCGGCTGATAAATCGCGTGCATCGACTGCCCGCCGAGCACCAGACTGGAGGCGGTAAAGCCGATATACATCAGTACGACGATGGAGACCACCAGTACCGAACCATAGGAGCCAAATTGCCCCTTGGTCTGGACCATTTGCGGTACCCCGAGTTTTGGCCCCTGCGCCGAATGCAGCGCCATAAAGAGCCCGCCGACCAGGCTACCGATAAATAGCGCAATCACTGACCATAAAAAGGAAAGGTGGAAAATCGTCACCGACATCGCGCCGGTGATGACCGTTAACAGCATAATGTTGGAGCCAAACCAAATGGTAAAAAGATCGCCTGGTTTGCCGTGGCGCATATTTAAGGGGATAGGTCTGATGGTATTACTTTCAAGATTCTCGACATTAACAGATTGATGTTTTGTCATGGTGCTCTCTCATTATTTTGGTCTTCATCAGCGTAAGAGTGATATTTCAATGAGGAGTACAGCTAATCTACTCATCACAACATTTCATTCACCATTTTTACAACTCTGTATCATTTGCGAAATGACAAAAAATATCGGTGCTGGATATAAAAAAAATGCTTTACCCGGCGCTGGAAAAACGCTGCATCTGTGCGTTGCGCTATTTTTAGAGTTTTATGCTTTGTGCTTAATTTTTTACTGGCAAACCCGCTGATGGTTTTTTATCGGGCAGATAAAACTCTGCCATATTGCGAGGAGATTAGAATGATGAACCGTAGAGAGAAATAACAATTCCCTGTTTTTATTATGGTCTAATGAGATAGGAGCTTGGCCCGATAAAATAATGGGGAAATAAAATAATTAGCTGATACATCATGACATTAGTATTATCGTGTGGTGTATCCTAAAGGCGCACAAATAACAGGGTGAAGTGCGTTATGCGAGGCGCTTCACAATAACCAACAGATATTTAATATAAGGGCAGGAATACGACATCCTGCCCGAAAATAATTAATAACCGACTTTATAAACCCGCCCGCTTTGGATCCCTTCGACGCTGCGGCGATAGGCCTGCGCCACCGCTGCGGCCGGTACGCTGGCGAAACCGGGGAAGAAACCATCATAGGTCTCGACAGACTCACTGAGCACGGTGGGGCTTATCAGGTTAATGCGGATCCCGCGCGGTAATTCGCAGGCGGCGGCGCGAACGAAACCCGCCAGCCCGGCGTTGACGGTGGTGGCATTCACCCCTTGAGCGATCGGTTCATCGGCGACGATGCCGCTGATAAGGGTGATGGAGCCGCCATCGTTGAGATAATGCTGGCCGGTGAGGGCGAGGCGAATTTGCCCCAACAGTTTATCCTGCAGTCCCTGGTCAAAATCGCGGTCGGTCATCGTGCTTAGCGGGCCAAAGTATAAGCTGCCGGCTGCTGAGACAATGGCATCGACCGGGCCAACTTTCTCGAACAGCGCCTGCACGCTGTGCTGCGAGGTGATATCAACCTGCTCGTCGCCGTGGGTGCGGCCAACGCGGATAACTTCATGCTGGCGGCTCAGTTCTTCCGCAACCGTGCGGCCAACGGTACCGCTGGCGCCAATAACGATAATTTTCATCGCAAACTCCTCAGTGAAGTGAGCCTCTATTCTTTAATCAATCGATTGTCGGATAAACTGGCTAAAAGTTAGATGATTACTAACCAGAGGTTTGCAATATGGACAAGCTGCGTGGAATGGAAACGTTTGTCGCGGTGGTAGAGTGCGGTAGTTTTACCGGCGCGGCGACGCGCCTTGAGATGTCGGCGGTGATGGTCGGCAAATATATCGCCTTAATTGAAGGCCAGCTCGGCACCCGCCTGCTGGAGCGAAATACCCGTCGGCAAAGCCTGACCGATGCCGGGCGAGTCTATTTTGATGAGGCGCGGCGGGTACTGGAGCAGGTGGCGAATGCCGAGCGTTCGGTTGAACGGTTACGGCTGGCCCCTGCCGGTACGCTACGGGTGAGTGCGCCGGTTTCTTTCGGCGCCAGCATTATCGCGCCGCTGACCGCCTCCTTTCTGCAGGCCTGGCCGGAGGTACGCGTCGAGCTTGATTTGACAAACCGCATGGTGGACCTGGTGGATGAGGGAATCGATCTGGCGATTCGTATCGGCGACATCCAGCGTACCGATCTGGTGGCGAAGTATCTCGCCCCCTATCGCATGGCGATCTGCGCGGCGCCGGATTATCTGGCGCGCCACGGCACGCCGCAGACGCCCGCTGATTTAGCCGGGCATCAGTGTCTTTCGCATACGGTGTGGACCGCGCGCAACGAGTGGCGGCTGCCGGGCGCTGCGGAAGAGGTACGCTGGAAGCGCGACGCGGTGCTGCGCTGCAACGATGGCTACGCGCTGCGTATGGCGGCGGTGGCCGGCGCCGGGCTGTTATTGCAGCCGGAAGTGCTGCTGGCGGAAGATTTAGCCAATGGCCGACTGGTGCGTATTTTGCAAAATTACACGCCGGAACCGAGGCCGATACACCTGCTGTGGCGCCAGGATCTGCGCCCCTTACCGAAACTTACCCGTTTCGTCGAGCATTTGTTAAAGGAAGTGAACGGTATTTATAAGCTATGATTATCGTGTCTGATGAAAGCATTCATCGTGAAACAGTAATGGAGGTATGGATAGATGGGATTATTAAGTTTTGTGAAAGAAGCGGGCGAGAAGATCTGGGATGCCGTGTCCGGCTCCAGCAAGGAAGATCAGGCCGACAAGCTGAAAAAACATATTGATAGTCTTAACCTGCCTGGTGCCGAAAAGGTCAATATTGCCGTAGCGGACGATGGTACCGCGACGGTAACGGGCGATGTCGGTTCACAGGAAGATAAGGAAAAAATTCTGGTGGCGGTAGGTAACGTAACCGGGATTGGCCAGGTCAACGATAGCGTTACTGTGACGCAGAGCGGGGCGGAAAGCCGTTACTATACGGTTAAATCCGGTGATACCCTCAGCGCCATCTCGAAAGCGATGTATGGCTCCGCCAATGACTATCAGCGTATTTTTGAAGCCAATAAACCGATGCTGAAGCATCCCGATAAGATCTATCCGGGGCAGGTGCTGATTATCCCGGCGAAGTAAGCCGTGAATCAGGGATTAATAGCAACGTTTTGATGGAGATTGTAATGGGATTATTAGATCAAATCGGCGGCGTGCTTGGCGGGCAGGCTGGCAAAGCTGAACAACTTCAGGCGATCATGACCTGGATTGAACAGCAGGGCGGTATCCATGGAATCCTGGAAAAATTCCGCAGCGGCGGCTTAGGTGAAATCGTCGAGTCGTGGCTTAGTCAGCAGAGTAATATGTCGGTGAACAGCGATCAGATTACCTCGGTATTCGGCTCGCCTGCCCTGCAGGAACTCGGCGCCAAACTGGGCGTTGATTCGCAAACCGCCTCATCGCTGATTGCGGAATACCTGCCAAAAATCGTCGATGGCCTGTCGCCGCAGGGCGAAGCGCCGGCCCAGGGCGACCTGGTCTCCGCAGGACTTAATCTACTGAAAGGTAAGTTTTTTAGTTAAGCGCTAGCCGTTTGAGTTTTAACTTATCACATAATACGGGCCTGAATAACGGCCCGTATTTTATTATCAGCCATAAATTCATCTCATCACGATTATTTATTCTGTATTACTAATTGACAATTTACCGCTGCGTTGAAAATATCATTATTTTATCTTACCGGAACGGTTATGATAAATTTTTATGATATTTATCGGCGTTCTGCCGGGCTAATTAGTTTTTTTATTTTCTGTAGCCATAAACAAAGTAATTTACCCTTTCGCTAAATAATGCGCATTATCTCCAAAACATAAAAACACCTGCACATCACAACCATTATTAATGGTTCCTGACTTTGGAGAATGCTATGCCGACCAAAGAATCATCGCCGCCGCTTATTGAGAAGCACACCATTGGCTATATTCCGCCAGAAGATCGCCACGGTAAAACCCGCGATCTCTTTACCCTGTGGTTTGGCGGCAACATCGCGCCGCTGCCGATCGTTACAGGCGCCCTGGGGGTACAGATCTTTCACCTGAATCTGCTGTGGGGGATCGCTGCGATTTTAGTCGGCCATCTGGTCGGCGGGGCGCTGATGGCGCTGCACTCGGCGCAAGGGCCGCAGATGGGGATCCCGCAGATGATCCAGAGCCGCGCGCAGTTTGGATCTTTTGGTTCGCTGCTGGTGGTGGCGATCGCCGGGGTGATGTACGTCGGTTTCTTTGCCTCGAACATCGTGCTGGCCGGGCAGTCGCTGCACGGCATCGCTCCCGCGGTTCCGCTACCGGTGGGGATTGCGATCGGCGCGGTGGGATCCTGCGTGATTGGCATCATCGGCTACCGATGTATTCATATTCTCAACCGGATCGGCACCTGGGTGCTGGGCATCGGCATTATGGTCGGCTTTGGCTACATCTTCACTCATCTGCATACCGCCGATTTCTTAACTCGCGGCGGTTTTTCCTTCTCGGGCTGGCTGGCCACCGTGTCGCTGGCGGCGCTGTGGCAGATTGCCTTCGCCCCGTATGTTTCTGATTATTCGCGCTACCTGCCGGCGGATGTTCCCGTCGCCGCGACGTTCTGGACCACCTACCTTGGCTCGACGCTCGGTTCCAGTCTGTCGTTTATTTTTGGCGCGGTAGCGGTGCTGGCAACGCCGGTGGGGCTGGAAACCATGGATGCGGTAAAGCTGGCGACCGGCGCGATAGGCCCGTTGATGCTGGTGCTGTTCCTGCTGAGCGTCATCAGCCATAACGCGCTTAATCTGTATGGCGCGGTGATGTCGGTGATAACCCTGGTGCAGACCTTCCTGTGGCGCTGGATCCCCGGCAGTCGTAGCCGCGCGCTGCTGTCGGTCATCGTGCTTATTTGCTGCGTGGCGGCGGCGATCTTCGCCTCGGCGGACTTTATCAGCCACTTTATCGATCTGGTTCTGGCCCTGCTGGTGGTGCTGGTGCCGTGGACCGCGATTAACCTGATCGACTTCTACGCCATTCACAAGGGCAACTACGATATTAACTCGATATTTCAGGTGGATGGTGGCATCTATGGCCGTTACAACCCGCACGCGCTGCTGGCCTACGCCATCGGCATCCTGGTGCAGATCCCGTTTATGAATACCCCGCTGTACGTTGGCCCGGTCTCGGCGTGGTTTAACGGCGCCGATCTCTCCTGGCTGGTCGGCCTGCTGGTGACCTCGCCGTTGTACTACTGGCTGGCGAGCCGCGATAGCGCCTGGCGTCGCCGTCAGGTTGGCCTCAAGCAGGCGATGGATTAAGTTATAAAGCGGAGCGCCGCTGGCTGGCCTTACGGTACTGCAGCGGCGTCTGGCGCATCATCTTTTTAAAACAGGTAATGAAGTAGGTCACCTCGCCAAATCCCACCGCTAATGCGATGGCATCAATGCTCTCATCGCTATTACGTAGCAGATCGCAACTGCGTTTTATTCGCCGGGTGAGCAAATATTCATGGATATTACCGCCGGTCTGCTGACGAAAAACCCGCGAGGTGTAGCTGCGCGAAAGTCCGAGGTCGCAAGCCAACTGGTCAAGGGAAAACTTGCTGGCATAGTGGGCTTCGATCCAGTTCATAATCCGCGAGGCGACGGTCTGCTGGCGCGGCGGGTAGCGTTGCGGCTGCTCGGGTAGAAACGTCATTAGCTGCATCATCAAAAACGCCACCTCGCAGGCGGTGGTCTGCTCGTTATCCTCCAGACGCTGAAACTGTTCAAGGATCCTTTCGATAAATGCCGCGTGCTCGCTGAGGTCGTAAATTTGCGCCGGCAGATTGCTGGCGGCCAGCGCCGCGAACTGGGCCTGATGGCGCGGGAAAGCGCTGAGCGCGCTCTCGACGACCGACTGCTCAATGTGCATGGTGGTGCGGTGATAAGGATTTTTATCGCTATGATCGACCTGCACTTTGTGCAAACGGAAGGGCGGGAAGATAAATAATCGCCCCGGACGGGCGGTGTAGTGCTGGTTATCCACCACCACGATGCCATAGCCGCTGGAAATATAAAGCAATTCAACGCATTGATGCCAGTGGTAGTAAAGCACGCTGGTGGTGTACATGCGGTTAAACGAAATGGCCTGCCGATCGAGCGTAATACGTTCCAGCAGTTGCGCTTCGCCCATTTTGCCTCCAGGACAACAGATTTAAATTTTTACGCCATCATTTGCAATTTATCCTCCGCGCGGTCGACAAAATCCAGCAAAAATGAAATGGCGGTTTAATTTTGTGAGTCCGCTCACTCAGCGCCGGGAATAAAAGCGGTTACTCTTCATCCAGACGTCGCACACGTGGCTTGATAAAAGCCTAATAACAATAACTTACCTCTACCCTCGTGTTATACGGGAGGACCCTGTGCAACCTGAAAATATTCATCTGGATAACCCACTGACAAGCCGGGAAGAGGTGCTACGGCTGGTCAATGAAATGCTGAATGCGGTAGCGCCTTATTTTAAAAACGACGCCAGCCGCATTGATTTAGCGAACTTCACCGCTCACTACGGCCAGCAGGTCGCGAGCATGGAAACCTTTTCCCGGCTGCTGTGGGGCGTGACGCCGCTATTGGCTGGCGGCAGCGAGCCGCAGCATTTCTCTTTCTATTTACAGGCGATAAAAAACGGCACCAATCCGCAGCATGCCGATTACTGGGGCGAAGTCGCACCTTACGATCAACGCATTGTCGAGATGGCTGCTTACGGACTATTGCTGGCGCTGGCGGGCGAAACCGTACTGGCGCACTTCAACGCTGTGGAAAAAGAGAACTTATGGCGCTGGCTAAAGCAGTGCGAGACCCAGGATATCCCGGATAATAACTGGCACTTCTTTCCGATTCTGGTGCAGGTTGGCTTTCATTATTGCGGAATGCCGACCAATCCGCAGGCGCGGGAAGATCATTTTGCCGCCATGGAACGTTATTACCTCGGCGATGGCTGGTACTCGGATGGTCCGGGCCGCCCGCGCGACTATTACATCTCGATGGGCTTCCATTTCTATGGCCTGATTTACGCGAAGCTGATGGCCGATGTCGATCCGCAGCGCTGTGCGGAACTGCGTCAGCGGGCCGCGCGTTTCTCCTCTGACTTCATCCATTTCTTTGCCGATGACGGCGCGGCGATCCCGTTCGGCCGTAGTCTGACCTATCGCTTTGCCGAAGCGGCGTTCTGGAGCGCGGCGGCCTTCGCCGGGCTGGAGGTATTTTCGCCGGGGGTGATTAAAGGCATCGTATTGCGCCACCTGCGCTGGTGGCTGAAACAGCCGATGTTCGATCGCGACGGCGTACTGAGCGTCGGCTACAGCTACCCGAACCTGGCGATGGCGGAAGATTACAACGCGCCGGGTTCACCGTACTGGGGGCTGAAAACCATGCTGGTGCTGGCGTTAGGCGAGGGCGACGCCTTCTGGCAGGCGGCTGAGTTGCCGCTGCCGCCGCTGCCCGCGCAGCACACAATAGCCCATGCGGATCAGGTGCTGGTACATCAGGCCGATCACCTGTGGATGCTGACTTCCGGCCAGTTGGAGCTGAACAACTTCGTTAATACCGAGGCGAAATACTGCAAATTTGCCTACTCCACCCGCTTTGGTTTCACCATTGAACGGGGGCGCTACGGGTTGAACCATGCCGCTCCCGATTCGATGCTGCTGCTGGCCGAAAAGGATAACTACTGGCGCGGTCGCCGCGAATGCCAGCAGGTGGTTACCGCTGATGGCACTATTTACAGCCGCTGGCTGCCGTGGCGCGACGTGGTGATTGATAGCTGGCTACTGGCGCTGGGCGACTGGCAACTGCGCGTCCACCGCATAGCTACCCAGCGCGCGCTGGATTGCGCGGAAGGCGGCTTTAGCCTGGCGAATCGTCCGCTGCCGCAGGCGCAAGAGAGTGACGGCGCCTGCTGCTTACGCAGCGCCCGCGATATCTCGGCGATTTTCTGTTTACATCCGCACGCCCGCCGCGGCGAGACGGTGCTGACGCCACCGAACAGCAATCTGTTGTTCGCCGAACGCGCGGCGGTGCCGGTGCTGCGCGGCGAGCTCGATGCGGGGACGCATTGCCTGGTAAGCGCGGTATGGGCGGGGAATGCCGCCGACTTCGAACCGCAACACTGCCCACAGGCCTTCATTAGCGATGACGCGGTACGCTTCGTGACGGCACGACAAGAAACGACGCTCGTTCTGGCCCTGGAGGCATCGCTATGAGCACATCATCATCCGTACGCGCCGCGCAGTACAAAATGAGTACCTTTATTTTTCTCTACTTCTTCACCTGGTCATCCAGTTTTGGCCTGTACGCGCTGTGGCTGAGCCAGAAGGTAGGCCTCGATAGCATTACCATCGGCAGCGTGTTCGCCATTAATGGCGTTTTCGCGGTGGTCCTGAAACCGGTGTACGGCTACATCATGGACAAAATCGGCATGAGCAAGTGGCTGCTCTATTTTGTCTGCGCCATTTCCGCGCTGATGGCGCCGTTCTTCGCGCTGGTGTACCAGCCGCTGCTGCAAAGCCACGCGACGCTGGGGATTATCATCGGCGCGCTGTATTTGAGCCTCGGCTGGTACGCCGGGGTGGCGGCTTCCGAATCTTACGCCGACCGCTTTAGCCGCCTGTACGGGCTGGAGTTTGGCCGCATCAGAATGTGGGGTTCGCTGGGCTGGGCGATGGCGGCTTCGGTCTCCGGACTGCTGTTTAACTTCACTCCGCTGGCTAATTTTTTGCTTAGCAGCGGCACCTCGGTACTGATGCTGCTGGTGCTGATTAGTCTCAAAATCGGTGATGAGCAGCTGCGCAATAACAACGTCATTTCCGCGAATAAGATAGTCTTTGCCGATGTGCTGATGCTGCTGAAAAATCGCAAATTCTGGATGTTCAGCCTCTACGTCGCCGGAGTGGCGTGGATGATGTTCATCGCCGAGCAGCAGTTCCCGCGCTATTTCGTCTCGTTCTTTGCCACCAAAGAGCAGGGCAACGCCTGGTACGGCTATCTGAGTACCGTCCAGTCGGGGATGGAGTTCGTAATGATGATGTTTATCCCATGGCTGGTGAACCATTATGGCGCCAAGCGCGGCCTGCTGTTCTGCGGCTGCGTAGTGGGGGCGAGGCTGATTGCCTCCGGCCTGACCAATGACCCGATTGTCATCTCCATCATCAAACCGTTTTACGGCGTTGAGATCGCGCTGCTGCTGATTTCGGTCTTCAAATACATCGCCGAACACTTCCATCGTCGGGTTAACGCCACGATGTACCTGCTGGGTTACCAGGCGATGATTTATGTCGGATCGATTGTGGTCGCGCCACCGGCGGGTTACCTGTACGACAAAATCGGCTTTGAGCATACCTATCTGTTGATGGGCTGCTGCGCCCTGACGTTTACGCTGATTTCCGCTTTTACGCTATCGCGCTGCCAGTCGAAGCGCGATGCCTCACGACCCTTTACTCCGGCTTTAGATACCGCCTCGGTTGAACCGGCCAAACATTAATTCAGGAGTTGTTATGACCAAATCTGTTATCACCGAAGCGCTGCGGCCGATAGAACTGCATCAGGTCGACCGCCTGGCGTTGAGCCAGAAGCTGGAAGACGCGCTGGCCCGCGTGACGCGCAAGCTCGACAAAAATATCGTTGCCTTCGGCGATAAGTTCCCCGGCGAAGCCTGTGAAAACGGCATCTGGCCGCGTACCGATAACGTAGAGTGGACCACCAGTTTTTGGCCGGGCCAGCTGTGGCTGGCGTGGGAGATGACCGGCAAAGCGCACTACCGCGAAGCCGCCGAGCGCTATTTACCGTCGTTTGCCCGGCGTATTGAGCAGCGTATCGACACCGCGACCCACGACCTCGGCTTTCTTTATTCGCTCTCCTGCATCAGCGCCTGGCGGCTTACCGGCAATGAAGCCGCTCGCCAGTCGGCGCTGCTGGCTGCCGAGCGCCTGATGGAGCGTTTTAACCCGACGGCCAAAATTATCCAGGCGTGGGGCGACTTAAACGATCCGGAACAGCAGGGGCGAATGATCATCGACTGCAATATGAATCTGCCGCTGCTGTACTGGGCCAGCGAGCAGACCGGCGACCCGCGCTACGCGCAGGCGGCAACGGCGCACGCCGGGCAGGCGGCGAACTATATCGTGCGTGAAGACGCTTCGACTTATCACACCTACTATATGGATGTGCAGACCGGCGAACCGCGCTTTGGCAACACCCATCAGGGCTACAGCGATACCTCATGCTGGTCGCGCGGCCAGGCGTGGGGCATTTACGGTTTCCTGCTGAGCTATCAGCACACCGGCGATAAGCAGATGGTTGAGCTGTCGTGCAGCCTGGCGCACTACTTCCTCAACCGCCTGCCGGAAGATGATGTTTGCCATTGGGATCTGGCGCTGCTCGGCACCGATGCCGTGCGCGACAGTTCGGCGGCGGCGATTGCCGCCTGCGGCCTGCTGGAGCTGGTCAAAGCGCTGCCTACGCTCGACGGCAACCGCGCGTATTACGAAGAGATGGCGCTACGCATTGCGCTATCGCTGACCGATAACTACCTGGCCCACGACGATGACCCTACCGAAGGGCTGCTGCAGCACTCGGTTTATCATATGGGCAGCGGAAAGGGCGTCGATCAGTGCTGTAGCTGGGGTGACTATTTCTATCTTGAGCTGCTGGCGCGGCTGCGACAGATTTGGTACCCGTACTGGTAATCCTCAAGGAATGGAGAACGAGATGAAAAACGTAGCCGTGTTATTAGCCCCCGGGTTTGAAGAGGGGGAAGCGATAGTCACTATCGATATCCTGCGCCGTCTGAATATTGCGGTGCAGACGATTGCCTGCGGCGAGAGTCGCGAAGTGGTGAGCTACCACGCTATCCCAACGATCGCGGATAGCACCCTGAAGGCCAGCTTCGATCAAACCTTTGATGCCGTGGTGTTGCCGGGCGGCCCGGAAGGCAGTGTTAATCTGGCGAAAAGCGCGGAGGTTATTGCCTTTGTTCGCCGCCACGATGCAGCGGGTAAATATATCTGCCCGATTTGCTCCGCCGCCGCCCGCGTGCTGGGCGGCAATGGGCTGCTGAAGGGGCGTCGCTATGTCTGTTCCGGCGATCTTTGGCAGCAGGTGAGCGATGGCGTGTACGTGGATGCCGACGTCGTGGAAGACGGCAATCTGCTCAGCGGCCGGGGGCTGGGCAAGGTATTTGATTTCGCTTTCACCCTGGCGGCTCGGCTGCAGGGCGATGAAGCGCCGGCGCGCGAACAGGCGGAACATATTTATTATCCGTGGCCCTAGCCGCACGGCATGCTGTGGAAGGTTTCACTGCCCGTGTCATGCGGGCAGTGGCTGGATTAGTGGCAGTCTGGTACGCGTTCAGCTTTTTCACGGCTGATATCTAGCAGCGCGCTGCGGAAAGAGGCATTAAACATCGGTCCATGGCCCAGGCCCGGAAAATCCCAAACAGCGGCATCTACCCCTTTCTCTTTCAGCGTAGTCATCGCGGTATTCACTTTTGTTAGCACTTGATCAGCCTTCGAATCCCGCTTATCGCCCGGCGTCGCTGACCCTTCCAAAATGACCAGACTTTTGCCGCAGTACGACGCAGGTTCGGCCGCCGTGATGCGGCTAAGTAGCGCAAAGTTATCCCGGCTAAGCGATGGACTGGCGCTATAATAAGCGTGGAAGTACGAGGACGACAGCCAGGAGTCGAGTACGAACAGGCCGCCGTAGGAGTGGCCCCACAGGCCGCGGCGCTGCGGATTGATATGCAGACCTTGCTCCGCTTTGGCGGCGATACGTGTTTCCAGCAACTGACGGAAGTCATGACTCCCCCCGTTTTTACGGCCAGTCGGCGTTGCGCCCTTGCTGTTGTCAACAGGCGTATAGTCAAAGGACCGGCCCTTCAGATCGAAAGGTAGGTTGGTCTGATAGCCGACCGCGACGATCACCGGCGGCGATTGCGCCGTGAGCTGTTTGAGCAGCTCGTCAGAAAGTCGGTCCATTACCGCATTACCGTCAAGCATGTATAACACCGGGTAGCCGGTGGGCGGCGCGGCTTTGTTCGGCACTGCCGTCCACACCCGATAGTGGCGTGCGCCGTCGGCGGAATCGAACTGATGGACGCTGAAGTGGTAAAAGGCCGAACCCTTTTCGGCGATATTGGGCCCCAGCGGCTGCATATCGGGTTTTGCTAAGACAGGAGCGCTGTAACTGAGCGTAAGGCAAGAGAAAATGGCAAAAAGCGTCCTGCGCGGGGGCGTGGAGCGAGACTCGCGGGCATACATCTGATGATTTTTCCTTTTCCGCCGGTGAATTTTAATTTTAGCCTGCACATACCGTTGGGGGTACCGTGCCAGACAGGGTGTTAACAAAAACAATAATAAGAATAATTACCAATTTCATTTAAGGATTGCAATGATTAATAGGAATCGAATGAAAGCGGAAAGGCGTATAGGGCAAATCTCAGTTGTAGGGAATGGAGGGAATATCAGATCGGAGCAGTAAGCGCTCGGAAAGTAAGGATAAAAAGGAATGAGCGGGGACACGGTAGGTGATAGATATGGACTGATGTCTGCAATCAGTCACGCCATGCGACGTGTTTTGATGTTTATTATTATTAAAGGTTGGTATGTAAATAGAGAGATGTAAACGTTCGTGGTTAATACTGTGGTGGTAGGAATGTTTATTATGATGGTTTTTTATAAAGATGGATTTCTATTTTATCCAAATGGCGGATTTCTTATTTCACCATAATTTCCCGGTATATTGTTCTTGGTAAATATAGTTATATGGAGCATTTTTATAAAGTGTATTAACGCGGCAGGGGCCTTGCAAGCGGGAGAGAATATTATAAGGAGGGAAATATTCTCTCCCTCCACCGGAAAGTGAGGGAATGCCATAGGATAATGTGGCCACGGAACGTCCCGCATTTTTCTGGATAGATGATAAGAAGTGCTTACGCTTTCCATTGATTTCAATTGTTTTTCTTTTTTGCAATCATGGAATTATACCCTCGCCATAATGACACTATCAACATTCCAGGCGCCGGACGTCGTTCGTCCGAAGGAACCCCCTCAGCGGCGTCCAGTCGCATTAGAGAATCGCCGTAACCCTTTCATACTACAGCTATAACCGGAGCCACTTCTGGTTATCGTTTTTCTTGCGGCTCTCTCCGGCCAGCGAGCCTGTTGATGGGCAGAGCATCGTCAAAAAAACGCCGTTTTTTTTATATCTTAAGTACGTGGTAATTTGTTTTTTTATCAATGAGTTATTGTGTTTTGCTAAGGTAAGTAAAGATAACTTTAGGGGTTGGGTAGATGTTGATAAGAATAATGAAGCTAACTTCATTTTAAATTAAGCGCAAAGCTTACTATCTTGGCATTTAATTCAATCTATTACTTTCTTTACCCTCAGCAGGAAAGAGGTTGTAGACGCTGGTGGTTTATTCATCGGCGCTGTGATAGCGCGTTTGAGTTGGCCGTAACCATCCCCGGTAATCGGGGGAAGCACATTGATTTTTCGGGGGGAGAGAGGGCGGTCTTCTCCTGAAACACTATTCATCCCGCCAGAGAAAACATTATGGAAACTAAAGAGTTTGTTCTGAACGACAAAAAATTCATGTTGGTAAAATTACAAGCGTGGAATCGCCTGATGTTTGTTGCGGATTTACAGAAAGATATTCTTACGCCGCTGCTGGATAACCTGGGCGAAAAATCTCTGGAAGGTGTTTTTTCAGCTGTATCCGAGCAGGGCGCTAAGCCAGATGTAATGAAGTTATTAAAATCACTGTCTGGTGTAATCGATAGTCGTAATTTAGAGAAATGGGTAAAAAGAGTACTCTCTGAGGGAATGATTGTTTCTATCAAAGAGGATGAACAAAAAGTAAAACTATCTTTCCACGAGCTTACAAAACTATTCTCGGCTCCGCAAGATATTATCATACTGATGAAAGAAGCCATTGTATTTAATCTCGATGGCATTCTCGACATTATTAAGGGTATGGGAGGGAAAAAGGCTGATACACCGCAAATAAGCTAAAGAGGAGCTCAGGAGAATAGCTCTTCAAACTATAAGAAAATACATTGAATCAGAAATGGAATAGGGATGTTCCTGGGTGGTTTTGAGCTTATCACCGTGTGTTTTCTTTTTTATTAATAAATATGGACTGAATTTATATGAATGGAACAATAGATTTTTTCTCGCCAACAGGCGAAAAACTCGCAAGCACGGCAGAAATGACAGGGGCTGCCCCGGTCGAAAGCGGAGCGATCCGTTTACCTGTATCTGCGAGGGATGTCACGGGCGTACAAAAGGATAAGAACGCCCTTAATATCTTAATGAAAGATAATCAAAAAATCGTCATCGAAGACTTTTTTGGCGACACAAAAAAGAAGCTGGTTTTTGACGATGGTAAGGAGATTTTTGAGGCTGATTATCTCGACAAAGAACAATTCAACGGTCTGCAATTTAAACCATTACAGAGCTTTGAAGAGGTGTTTACCGCGGCTGAACCAGCCGCGAACGATAGCGATGTTTATGTATGGGTCGTGCCATTAATCGCCGCGGTTGCGATCGGTGGTCTCGCCATTGCCGCCGTTAATGATAACGATGACGGCGGTGATACTAGCCAGGATAAGGCCAAAGCCAAACTCAAGGAAGCGAAAGACGGCGCCAATCAGGCGATCGACACTATGGCGTACCTGAGCAGCGAACAGAAAGAAGCCGCTCACCAGGCCGTTGAAAATGCGACCACCGTAGATGAGGTGCAGAAAGCGCTGTCCGACGCCACGGCGAAAAATCTTGAAGAAGCCAAAGCCGATGCCAATCAGGCGATCGACGGCATGACGCATCTGAGCGATGAGCAGAGAGGGGCGGCTCAACAGGCGGTGAACGTTGCGACCGGCGTTGTGGGCGTAGAGGAAGCGCTTGCTGACGCGGTGGCGAAAAACCTTGAGGAAGGCAAAGCCGACGCCAGTGAGGCAATCAACGCCATGGCGTACCTGAGCGACGAACAGAAGGCTGAAGCTCAGAAAGCCGTTGATAATGCGACCAGCGTCGACGAGGTGCAGAAAGCGCTGGCCGATGCCGTGGCGAAAAACCTTGAGGAAGGTAAAGCCGACGCTAATGAAGCGATCGACAATATGGCGTACCTGAGCAACGAGCAGAAGGCCGAGGCACACCAGGCGATCAATGGCGCGACTGACATTGCGCAGGTGGAAAAAACCGAGGCCGATGCCGCGGCGACAAACCTTGAGGCAGGCAAAGCCGACGCCAACAAGGCGATCGACGATATGGCGTACCTGAGCAACGAGCAGAAAGCCGAGGCGCAGCAAGCGGTGAACGACGCGACCGACATTGCGGGCGTGGAAAAAGCGGTGGCCGATACCGCGGCGAAAAACCTTGAGGAAGGTAAAGCCGACGCCTATCAGGCGATCGACGATATGGCCTATCTGAGCGATGAGCAGAAAGAAGCGGCCCGCCAGGCGGTGAAAGACGCGATGGACCCGGCGGGCGTAGAGAAAGCGCTGACTGATGCCGTGGCGACAAACCTTGAGGAAGGCAAAGCCGACGCCAATAAGGCGATCGACGACATGACCTACCTGAGCGACGAGCAGAAAGAAGCGGCTCACCAGGCAGTGAACGACGCCACCGATATTGCGGGCGTGGAGAAAGCAGAGACTGCTGCCGCGGCGACAAACCTTGAGGAAGGCAAAGCCGACGCCAATAAGGCGATCGACGACATGACCTATCTCAGCGACGAGCAGAAAGAAGCGGCTCACCAGGCAGTGAACGATGCCACCGACATTGCGGGCCTGGAGAAAGCCGAAGCCGCCGCTGCCGCGAAAAACCTTGAGGAAGGTAAAGCCGACGCCAATAAGGCGATCGACGACATGACCTATCTCAGCGACGAGCAGAAAGAAGCGGCTCATCAGGCGGTGAACGACGCCACCGACATTGCGGGCCTGGAGAAAGCCGAAGCCGCCGCTGCCGCGAAAAACCTTGAGGAAGGTAAAGCCGACGCCAATAAGGCGATCGACGACATGACCTATCTCAGCGACGAGCAGAAAGAAGCGGCTCACCAGGCGGTGAACGACGCCACCGACATTGCGGGCCTGGAGAAAGCCGAAGCCGCCGCTGCCGCTAAAAACGTTGCGGTAGGTAAAGCCGACGCAAATAAGCCGATCGACGACATGACCTACCTGAGCGACGAGCAGAAAGAAGCGGCTCACCAGGCGGTGAACGACGCCACCGACATTGCGGGCCTGGAGAAAGCCGAAGCCGCCGCTGCCGAGAAAAACCTTGAGGAAGGCAAAGCCGACGCCAACAAGGCGATCGACGACATGACCTATCTGAGCGACGAGCAGAAAGAAGCGGCTCACCAGGCGGTGAACGACGCGACAGGCGTGGCGGGCCTGGAGCAAGCGCTGGCCGATGCCACCAGCAATAACCTTGATGGCGCGAAAGATAGCGCCAACAAGGCGATCGACGCTATGGATAACCTGAGCAAGGATGAAAAGGACGCAGCCCATCAGGCGGTAAACGACGCCACTGATATTGCGGGAGTGGAGAAAGCTCAATCCGACGCCGCCACCCTCAATGCTGAAAACGAACCGTCATTCCTGGAAGATATTCTCAGCGGCATCTGGAATGCGATTATTGCCATTCCGAAAGGATTGTTAGAAGCACTTAAATCGGTTATTCCGATGTTAAGTGATTACCACTTTTTGCTCGAATCCGCGCCTGCGGCACTGACCGGCGTCGCCCTGGTCGCCTGGGAAGCACTCGTTGAAGTTATTCACGTGCCATTAAGCTTTATTTCCAATATGGTTCAGTGGGTTACAGGATTTATCACCGGTATTCTGGGAGGGATATGGGGACCATTAGGAACCATTCCACATATCTTTAATGGTATACTGATTCTCGTAGATGGCCTGGGTAACGGCTTAAAAATTATTGTAGAGAGTATCGGTGTTGGTCTTATTAGCCTGCCTGCGATCGTTACCGGCGCCATCGGCTGGGTGATAACCCTGGTTAAAGGATTTACCGCCTTACTAAACGGTGATTCCTCCGCGATGGAGGATTTCGTCGCTGATTTCTCGCAATCGCTATTGCAAAACCCACTGATTCCATTAGTACTGGGCGATTTGTTCGTCGCAGTTATGGCTATTCCTAAGCTAGGCGTTGAAGTTATAAGCGTCATTGCCGAATGGATTCTGGGAATTATTACAGGATTCCTGCAGTTTATACCGGGATTAATACCTATTGCCAGTGTGGTTTCAGATTTCACGCTGGCTATTGACGGCGTTCTTATTGCTATTCATTATGGCTTAAGTAATGTTGTCAACCTGGTCACGAAACTGGGCATGGCGCTGATCATGGGTCTCCCGATCGCCATGAGTGCTGGGACATCGGCGGTAACCATAATCGAAGCCTTTATAAAAGGGATGCTGGGTTTAAACTCTGATTCCGATACTCCAGATACGCCGATCAATAATTTCATTGACTCCATTATTGACTTTATTTCTTCGCCGATCGAAGGCCTCAAGAATATTTTTTCTTCTATTTCCAATAGCATTCAGGATTTCTTTAAAGATCCACTAGGCTTTATTGGGAATATGATCCAGAGTGCTATTGATGTTATTCTTGCGCCATGCAAGTTTATTATTGATACAGTAGGTTCTATTATTGATTTTATTGCCGCGCCGTTTGAGGCTATCGGCAAAGTTATTGGTAATCTCATAGAATGCATTGGTAACTTCCTCAGCGATCCGTTTGGCGCTATTGGTAACATATTCCAGGATATCATAGATATTATTCTTGCGCCGTGTAAGTTCTTTATTGATACGGCTAGCTCCATCTTTAACTTTATTACTAATCCGATTGATTCGATATTAAAACTGCTCGGCGATCCTCTTACATTGATGGTCAAATTTATTAGCGACCCAGTCGGAACGGTTACAGATATTATTAACTCGGTCATTGATGCCATCTTGAGTCCATTTAAGGGAATCATTGATTTTATCTCCGAAGTTATTTATGGCATCACTCATCCGCTGGAAACGATCTCTAATATCATTAACGATATTGTCGCGAAAATTTTTGGCGGCTCCTCCAATGACAATGTGGCCGCCAATGCGCTCAATACTTTAGCTGATTCCGTTGAAACTGCTGCCGAGGCGGCGAAACCAGCGGCTGAAACCCTTGATAAACTGCTCGTTAGCGCAGAAAAAACGGTTGATAATCTTCTGGAAAAATCTGTGGGTGAAGGCAGCGAGAAAAGTTTGTCTACTGATGATTTGGCCACCATGACCAATACGCTTAATGAGTTAGCCACTTACTCTGATAGCAACGTAACTTCGCTTAACGAAATGGTTGATTCGCAGACTTCTCAGGCTTCACAGGCTTCTAAGGAAGCAGTAAACGAAGAGTTGACTGATGAACAGCTCGCTTCGCTGACGGAGGAAAATAATGCCAACGATATCAATTTGGATTCTCTGGTAGGTGAAGAAAACAATTCCGTCGTGGCAGAAAACAAAGTTACTGAACAGCAACAAGGTGCTGAAGATTCTGGAGAATATAACGCACTGAATCAAATCGTCAATCAGCTACAGCTAAATGAAGAAAGTTATCAGTATGCTGCTGCTTAATTCTAAGTAATACCTTTCCCGGCTGCTACATCGGTTAGCCGCCGGGATTGGTCAGCCACATAGCTTTACAGTATGTGGTTCTCAACGGTGTCATGAGATGTACCTTCATGCACGATACCAGATATACATCATCATGGAATGATAACGCGTTGTATTTATAATTCAGGGAGCTATCCAGTGGGACTTACTCATAAAGCACGACTCTATTTATCCGTTGCCATAGGAAATCTGTTAATGATTGCTAGTGCTTCCTGTGAGCTTATCACTTTTCCCGTTTCATTTGTTAATGAGGATAAATCATCAACGTCACCAGAAACTCCACAACCAAATAAGCCACTGTCCAATGATGCCCCAGTTGTATATGCTAAACCGGTTGAAAAAACTCAACTTGCAAAACAACTGCCACCTGCTGCACCTGCAGATACGGTTATAAAAAATATTATTTCTTCAAAAGAAAAATATAATCTGCACAGCGCAATGCTGATGGCCGTTAGCTGGCACCCGGAAATTAAACGGGCAATAGCTGAATCGGAAAGACTAAAATCGATGATAGATGAGGTTAAATCTGCATATTATCCTAATGTGCAAATGGGCCTTAATTCCGGTATCGCCAAAGATGATTATAGTGATGATAATAATAAAACCAATCAACTCAACTTATCAGTTGAGCAGATGATTTATGATTTTGGTAGCACCAGTGACCGGGTTGAGCTCTCTCAACTGAATGTCGCCAGCGCCAGCTACGAAATAGAAAAAGAGATTAATGATATTCTTTATCAGACGATTGGCGCCTATTTGCAAATAGTCCGCTATCATCAACTCAGCGCTGCGGCAAAGGAACGTATTGACGGTTTTTCTAAGATCAAAGATTTAACGAAAAAACGCGTTGCGCTGGGGGCCAGCGCTGAATCTGATTACTCTCAGGCAAACCTCAGAGTAGCCGAAGCACTCTCAAACTATAATGATTATATATCACAATATAAAAAATGGCTGGCAACTCTGGATCATCTATTAAATAAAAAAATATCAGCCAGTATTATCATGGAGTTCCCTAATGAAATCGAAGAACTCTATAATAATATCTTACGTGATAATCCAGTTAATACTGACTCACCGGCAATCAGGATTGCCAGAGCTAAAATTGATATCGCCAAAAAACAAATCGATGTCCAAAAGAATGAATATTATCCGACAATAACGTTGGCGCCTTACTATGAACATGATTTGACTGAACAATCGACTAACAATGGCACCACCAAAAACCGCGACCGTTATGGCGCATTTATTAATGTAAAAGTCCCGCTTTATCAGGGCGGATCTGTATCTTCTAAGGTACAGCAAGCACAAGAAGCGCTCAATACTGCGCAATTTAACTTAGATGCTGAAAAGAATAATGCCGATCAGAGGATAATGGAATATTCGAGCCAAATGCGAAACACCAAAATTAGCCTGGAAAACAAACGCGAAAGGGAGCAGAGCGCTATAAGAACGCGTAATCTTTATATGTCACAGTATCTGGAGTTGGGGGCTCGTTCGGTTTCCGATTTAACCAGCGCTGAAGCCGAGATCCATCAGACCAAAGCCGACATCATTAATAGTCATTATACCGTGTCGAACCTTGCCATGGAAAGTCTGTACTATGCTGGCAAATTAATTAATTTAATGAAAAATAAAGGATGATATAGTGCAAGATATGGATTTCTTTTCCTCTATGGAAAATGACAGTGGCGCCAAAGAGTACTATCTGGAGCAGTGGAAAAGCGCGTTAGTGACTATCGCGCACCATTATCGTCTCAATGTTTCAGAACAGAATATCCTGATAACATCTTTATGGCATGATAAAGATTCAAGCAGTAAAGTTGTAGAGATTATGAGTCGCCGGGCAGGGCTTTCTTTTAAGGAAGACGCTGTTGCGGGTTATCGCTTTAATTCGTGGTTGTTTCCTCAAGTGCTGGAAATGAAAGATGGCCGTCTGGCCATTATCAAGAGTATTGATGAAGATAAAAATTTTGTTGTCTCGTTTATTGAAGATAATGAGCTGATCTCACTATTACAAGAAGATGAGGTCCGCGCTGAAGGTCGTAGAATTATCACGCTGCGCCCGGCCAAAAATGTCTCCGACCCTCGCATTGATGATTACATCAAGCCGGCTGAAAAGTACTGGGTCTGGAAAATTATTTTTGCCGACATGAAACCATACTATCTGGTCATACTGGGGTCTCTGTTTGTCAATGTGCTTGGTCTGGCCGGTATTACTTACTCTATGCAGACCTACGACCGTGTCATTCCAGCACAGTCACATCCTACAATGTGGGTGCTTTTCATTGGTGTGATCCTGGCGCTTATTTTTGATTTCACCTTGCGCTTAATTCGCTATAGCGTAACTGATATCCTCGGCAAGCGTGCAGACTTGATTATTTCAGACAGGGTCTTTGGTCGTGCCTTGAGGATTAAAAACCCTTATCGCCCGAAATCAACAGGGTCGTTTATTGCTCAGCTAAAGGAACTGGAACAGGTTCGTGAAATGATGACTTCGTCAACCGTCGTTGCCATCACGGATTTACCGTTCTTCTTTATGTTCCTGGTAATTATCTATTTTTTGGGGGGAATTGTCTTCCTCGTACCTTTAGCTGGGGCCATTCTTATGGTGCTTCCTGGTCTATTAAGTCAAAAGAAACTGTTCAGGTTAGCCAACACGGCTACGCGAGAATCCAGTCTGCGTAACGCCATGCTGGTCGAAACGGTTCAAGGGCTGGACGACATCAAATTTTTGCAAGCCGAGCATCGCTTTCAACAGCAATGGCTGCACTACATTAAGACGACGGCAGAAAACAGTCTGGAATTAAAGCATCTGACGCATACCTTAACAACCTGGTCATATTTCGTCCAGAGTTCGGTGTTTGTATGCCTGGTACTGGTAGGAACTCCCTTTGTTATGTCCGGCGATCTGTCAACCGGGGCATTAGTGGCCTCATCCATTCTGAGCTCAAGAATGATGGCGCCTATTGCGCAAATAGCGAGCATCATAACTCGTTGGCAACAAACCAAAGTCGCGATGACTGGTCTCGACTCGATAATGCAATTACCCATCGATCAACCGGAACATCAGCGGTTGATTCACAAGAAATTTATCGAAGGCCAGTATTCGATTACCAACGCGGCTTTTACGCATCAGGTAGACGGTCAGAAAATCGCGGTGAGTATTGATTCGCTGGAGATCAAAGCGGGTGAGCGTATTGCCATTCTTGGGCGCAATGGTTCGGGTAAGTCATCGCTGTTAAACGCGCTTTCAGGGATGATGCATCAGAAGTCCGGCGAAGTAATTCTGGATGGTATCAATATTAATGATATCGATCCCGCCGATCTGCGTCGTGATGTTGGATACCTGAGTCAAAACTCTCGACTATTTTTCGGTTCGCTTCGTGAAAATATTACACTGGGATCCCCCTTGGCCCAGGATGAAGATATTATTGAAGCCATTAAGATAACCGGTGCCATTAATTTCATCAACCAGCTACCATCGGGTTTAGATTATATTATCCAGGAGGGTGGGCACGGTCTTTCTGGCGGACAGCAGCAGACTATTCTGTTGGCTCGACTGGTATTGCGTAATCCTAATATTGTTATTATGGATGAACCCACTTCCTCACTGGATGATGTGACAGAAGATGAGTTCGTCAAAAAAATGAGCAACTGGATTTCCGGTAAAACAGTTATTATTGCTACCCATCGTAAGAAAATATTGGATCTTGTTAATCGAACTATCGTGGTGTCTGGCGGTAGGGTGGTGTTAGATAAACGCAAAGATGAAATTATTGATGATATGTAATTAATATATTGCCACTAATTATATCATTATATTTTGCCCAGCTATTTTAAATGATGGTTTTTAATGAAAAATATACCAGGAAAAGTAAAAAAGAATTTTATACTTACAAAGGACTTTTGTAAGAATGTTTTTTTTACAACGGATAAGGATGCGACTCATAGGGTACGAGAGACTGACGAGTTTACGCTTGCCGACACGCATGGCGGCGTTAAGACTAGCCGGGCATTGTATATATTGCTCAGCGTTATATTTTTTCTCAGCGTATTTTTGCTGTGGGCTTCTATGTTTAGTATTGATGAAGTCTCGAAAGGCGATGGGAGGGTTATCCCCAGCTCGAAAGAGAAGATCATTCAATCTCTTGATGGTGGGATTCTCGATAGAATCAACGTTACTGAAGGACAGATAGTTCAGGTGGGGGATATTATTGCTAATCTGGATACGATAAGAACCCAGGCTGCAGTGATGGAATCTGAATCCAAATATCGGGCGCTATTGGCCAGCAAAGTTAGACTTTTGGCGGAGATTAGCAATCGTCCTTTAGTTTTTCCTGATGAATTACATGATTTTGCAGAAATCACCGATAGAGAAATGGTGCTTTATACTTCGCGGAAAAATAATTATATCGCGTCGATGAAAGATATTCAGGCGTCAAGAGTATTATTGAATAACGAACTCGCGATTAACACTCGACTTATGGCCCAGGGGGCGTCAAGTAAAGTTGATGTTATCAGACTCAGGAAGCAGCTCGTCGATCTGAATATGAAAGAATCAGAGCTAAACTACAACTATCAGGTAAAATCTGGAGAGGAACTATCGAGAATTTCCGGAGAAGTTGATTCGTTATATCAGAAGATCATCGGTCAGCGCGATCTACTGAAAAAATCGACCATCACTTCTCCAGTCAGGGGCATTGTGAAAAATATTGAAGTTAACACTATTGGTGGCGTCATTCCCCCAAATGGAACTATCATGAACATCGTTCCCCTTGATGACCGATTACTTATCGAGGCTAAAATATTGCCACGTGATATCGCTTTTATTCATCCAGGACAGCGTGCGATCGTCAAAATCACCGCCTATGACTACTCAATCTATGGGGGACTGGATGGTGAGGTGGTAACAATTTCACCTGACACGATTTCCGATCCTCAAAAACCGGAAGTTGTTTTTTATCGTGTTTATATCAGAACCACGAAGGACCATTTGCAAACTAAAGATAATAAACAGCACTTTATTTCTCCTGGGATGGTGGCGAGTGTAGATATCAAGACCGGCAAAAAGACAATCCTTCAGTACCTGATTAAACCATTTAACAAGGTTGGTGAAGCGCTTAGGGAAAGATAGCCAGATGGGGCTTATGCTGGCGAATCACCGTATGTCAAAACTAAAGTCACCAGGGGGGCGTCATACCAGATGCGTCCCCCTGGACCGGGAGAGGAAAAGCAACCGGAGGTAATAGAAGGCGTCCGGTTTATTATCATTAATATCCGCGTGGCGTCTCAACGATCTCACGACGACGTCGCGGAATCGACTCCCACAATTGCTGACTGGTGACCAGTAAAATATATCGTGTTGATAATACATTAACCTGATTGATTACAATAAAAAACAGGCATGCGATGCACGAAAATTATCGGGATATTGAAGCCATCCCGCTTGAGTTGTATGGTAAGATCTTTTCCTGTCTGATAAAAAAATTCGGGGAGATGAATATTTACATTTCCTTTTTCACTGTTATCTCCGTAAAACTTCTCTACTCTTTTACTGTGAAAAGTATAAATATCATCCATTCTTGTATAGGTAAAACTAATCACTCTCCTGATATTTATCCGAACACCATTGTCTACCGCATAACCATACATTGTTAACTCGCCTTTATTACCGCCAAAAATAAAGCCATAACTTGCATCTAATTTAAAATCATTGTTAATGAGAGTATGGCGGCTATGGCATGAAATAGCACTGTCGGTATTAAATGGAGAAGGTAAATAAAAATATACCCCTGCAAAAGCGCCTAAACATGCAAGTGAGCATAAAATGGATTTATATCTCATGGTGTTTCCTCTAATTCTCTCGCTATGGTAACGGAGCGACAGTCTTGTTGTTTTTTATTATATGTAGCGCAGTTGATTATGTTTATTTTTGATTGCATCGGAGATACGGTAAAAAAACGTTCTCTTTATTAAAGCAGGGTAACCCGACACTTTTCATTATGTTTTTAATTTCATTTTCAGAATATTGATCATCTATAGTGTAGATGAAGCAGTTCGTGGATGAGAGTTGGTTATAAGATTTGAATATATTATCATTAGTGAAGCTTATGTATATGAATCCCAATACGGTTATCAGTATTAATAATATAGCTCCGGTGAATAAAACGTAGCGGGTTTTTATTTGTAATCTATTCTTTTTCGCAACCTGAATCGTTGACGTGAGGACCATATCAGAACCAAATTCGGGAGGAAGCGATACAGGTATCTCCTCGGTGAAGTGTTTTTTGCCGATTTCAACGGACGGCACTGGTTCTATATCCTTTTCCGCTGTGCCTTCTGGTGTTTGATTACTCTCATTGAGTTGAAACGCCGGGGGGGTATCCTGCGTAATTAATACACTGACACTATTGTTAAAAATAATACCATGACGTGGGACGGTTTCAATAACATCACATAATTCCAGCTGTGCCAGTTTTCTACGTAGATGTAGTATGCACTGATAAAAAGTATTAGAACTCACCGTGGACTCTCGCTTCAAGCCCCAGGCGTACAGGATTAGCTCATCCTGAGATACAAGACGTCCTTGGTTTTTTAATAATCTATCCAGACAAAGGCTTGCTGGAACATGAAGTTTAAGTTTTGTTCCAGTATTCATGTCCTCTATTGTTCTGCGAAATGGAATAAATTTAACACGACCATTAATTATAAAGTAATGATTATTTTTTTGAGCCACTTTCTTTTTCTTCGATCATTAAAAAATCCTTTTATATTAATGGTTTATTTCTTTCGCGCTAAGACGAGTAGGATAACTTAATATGAAATAAAATCTCTAAATTAAGGCATAACTAAAGTGAATAAGAATAAGAAATGACTTTTCAGTGTAAACCAATCAGAAAACTATCTATTCTTCACAATAGAAAGCGAAGCGCTTTATTAGTTTGCTTTGTAATAAAAAAAGAATCAACAACAACAATGAATTTCAGAATGATTAAAATTGATGATGACTTATCTGTTATACATTGTGCTTTGACGATGGAATATCATTTTTATGTCAAGAATCAATATGTAAAATTGGGTCTTGATACGATGTATGATGAGCTTGGACTGGGTGAAAAAAGTAAAATATATATACTTGAGGAGCTTGGTTTCCTTAGTGTCTATACTTTATTATATATGATTCATTTGATTTATGAACGCAGGGATGCCTCAATCATCATACTGAGCGATAGAATCGTTCAGGGAGATGCGTCTTTGTTCTTTGTATCAAAACGTTCATCAATAGATGAGTGGCGTAAAATATTACTGGTTGATAATTCAAAACAAATTAAAGTATTAATTTCGTATTATTATTCAATTTGCAACGGGGAAGGGTTAACCCAACAGGCGCATGCTGTTTTACTGATGACCCGGGGAATTAAAACCATTGGCTCTATATGCAATACTTTGAATCTTAACCGGAAACAAGTTTCATATTATCACTCAAAACTCAAAGAGAAACTTGGTTTGAATGACCCGATGTTATTTTATAACTATCTCAACTGGTTATAACCGCGCGCTGGCCCCGAAGGGGTGAGCCGCGTTGCGGCGAATAATCGAACGCAGTTCGATGGAGAGTCCGGCCGTAGAAAAGCAAAAACCCGCCTTTTGGGCGGGTTCTCTGAATAAGTGGTGCCCGGACTCGGACTAACGCCGCAGGCGTTGAACAGCGCGCTTGTCGCGCTGGCCCCGAAGGGGTGAGCCGCGTTGCGGCGAATAATCGAACGCAGTTCGATGAAGAGTCCGGCCGTAGAAAAGCAAAAACCCGCCTTTTGGGCGGGTTCTTTAAATAGTGGTGCCCGGACTCGGAATCGAACCAAGGACACGGGGATTTTCAATCCCCTGCTCTACCGACTGAGCTATCCGGGCAACGGGGCGCATTAAACCTGATTCACCGCGCCTCGTCAACGAAATTTATAAATTTCGCAGCAGACTGCACAATCTATCACCACTTTGCCGTAAAAGCACGCGTCGTCAGGCAAAAAAGGCCGTCCACGCGACCGAAATCGGCATTGCCAGCAGCAGGGCGGGGAGCATATTGACCACTGCGAACATCTTAATCCCGCAGATACGCAGGCCGGTCGCCACCAGCAGCATACCGCCGACGGCGCTGAAGTCTGCCATCATCATCGGCGTGGTCAGCGGCATGATAAGCGAGGCGCAGGCCGCCAGACTGAGCTGAATCAGCAGCATCGGCACACAGATTGCCGACACCGCCAGCCCCAGGGTACAGGCGAAAATCGTGGCGGTGAAAAAGTCGAGAAACGCTTTGGCGATAAGGATGCTGGCGTCGCCGGTCATTCCTTCGCGCATGGCGCCAAAAACGCCGGTACCGCTGGCGCAAAACAACACGATGATCGCCACGTAGCTCTGAATATAAGACTCGTGGGCCGAGGCCTTTTTCCTGCCCTTTGGCGACAATAGTTGCTGGAGTTTGCTCACCAGAGTATTGATGCCTTTCTCCATATTACACACTTCGCCGAGTAGCGCGCCGACCAGCGTCGCCAGCACCATCACCGGCAGGTTGGCGCACTTGATGACCAGTAAAATACCAATCCCCAGTGATGCCAGCCCGAAAATCGAGGTCATCGAGGTGCGGATCCGTTCCGGCAATCGTTGGCTCAGTAGCGCGCCCAATACGCCGCCGGCAAGCACCGCGCTGGCGTTAATAAATGGCCCTATAACCAAAGTAAACTCCTGTTAATTATTCCTGATGTCCGCATTATTATGACCATGTTTTGCCGCGAAGGCTTGCGGATCCGTGGGGAGAATGCATATGGATTTCATCTTGCGCCACTTTCGGAAAGGTGCCATGATTGCGCGGATTTTCACCTCCTTACCCTGAGGCCGCCGGGATGACGACATCGCCATTACATCGCCGTTGCCGCTGCGTACTGCTGCGTGGTTTGCCTCGTTCCTCACTCTCCCTGTTCACCATGCGGTGAAGGCCACGTATGCTCACTGTAGGACAACAGTAAGATCGGACGCGTCTGCTTTTACTGATGTCCGGCGGTCGGAGCTGAATTCCGTCAGACCCGGACACATCGTTGGGCAAGTCTCCACCTTTGCCTGAGATTTTTACACTCCCGATACGGGCATTTGCGCTTATGAAATCTATGCACATTGCCGCCAGCTGCGAGCTGGTCTCCCGTCTGTCTACCCATCGCCAGGTTGTGGCGCTGGACAGCACTGATTTTACCGATGCGGCAGCGGTCGTCATCACCGCGGCGGATAGCCGCAGCGGTATCCTGGCCCTGCTCAAGCGCAGCGGATTCAATCTGCCGGTCTATCTGTTTAGCGAAACGCAAACGGATAAGCCGGGAGGAGTCGTCGCGGTGATTAGCGGCAAAGAGCAGGAGTGGCTGGAGCTGGAAGCGGCCGCCTGCGGCTATGAAGAGAAACTGCTGCCGCCATTTTTCAATACGCTTAGCCAGTACGTTGAGATGGAAAACAGCACTTTCGCCTGTCCCGGTCATCAGCATGGCGCGTTCTTTAAAAAGCATCCCGCGGGCCGCCAGTTCTACGAGTTTTTCGGCGAGAACGTTTTTCGCGCTGACATGTGCAACGCCGACGTCAAGCTCGGCGATCTGCTGATCCATGAAGGTTCGGCGAAGCACGCGCAGAAATTTGCGGCAAAAGTCTTCAATGCCGATAAAACCTACTTCGTGCTTAACGGCACTTCCGCGGCGAACAAGGTCGTGACCAATGCGCTGCTGACCCGCGGCGATCTGGTACTGTTCGATCGCAACAACCATAAATCAAACCACCATGGCGCGCTGATCCAGGCCGGGGCAACGCCAGTCTATCTGGAAGCCGCGCGCAACCCGTTCGGCTTTATCGGCGGCATCGACGACCACTGCTTTGATGAAACCTACCTGCGCGAGCTGATCCGCGAGGCGGCGCCGGAAAAAGCCGACGCGCGGCGCCCGTTCCGCCTGGCGGTGATCCAACTGGGCACCTATGACGGCACGGTGTATAACGCGCGCCAGGTGGTGGATAAAATCGGCCATCTCTGCGATTACATCCTGTTTGACTCGGCGTGGGTCGGTTACGAGCAGTTTATCCCGATGATGGCTGACTGCTCGCCGCTGCTGTTGGATCTCAATGAAAACGATCCGGGCATTTTTGTGACGCAATCGGTGCATAAGCAGCAGGCCGGTTTTTCGCAGACCTCGCAAATTCACAAGAAAGATAACCATCTGCGCGGCCAGGCGCGTTTCTGCCCGCATAAGCGGCTGAATAACGCCTTTATGTTGCATGCTTCCACCAGTCCGTTTTATCCGCTGTTCGCCTCGCTCGATGTGAATGCCAAAATCCACGAAGGAGAGAGCGGTCGGCGGCTGTGGGCGGAGTGCGTTGAGCTGGGTATCGAAGCGCGTAAAGCGATACTGGCGCAGTGTAAATTATTGCGGCCGTTTGTGCCGCCGCAGGTCGGCGGGAAACCGTGGCAGGAGCATTCGACGGCGACTATCGCCAGCGAACGGCGCTTCTTTAGCTTCGAACCGGGCGCGAGCTGGCACGGCTTTAGCGGTTATGCTGACAATCAATACTTTGTCGATCCGTGTAAGCTGCTGCTGACCACGCCGGGTATCGATGCCGATAGCGGAGACTATACCGAGTTTGGCATCCCGGCGACCATCCTGGCGCACTACCTGCGCGAAAACGGCATCGTGCCGGAGAAGTGCGATCTCAATTCGATTTTGTTCCTGCTGACGCCGGCGGAAAGTGCGGAGAAACTGGCGCGACTGGTGGCGATGCTGGCCCAGTTCGAACAGCATATCGAAGCGGATTCGCCGCTTGCTGAGGTATTGCCGACGATTTACAACAAATACCCGGTTCGCTACCGCGATTACACCATTCGCCAGCTGTGTCAGGAAATGCACGATCTGTACGTCAGTTTTGATGTTAAAGACCTGCAAAAGGCGATGTTCCGCAAGCAGAGTTTCCCGCCGGTGGTAATGAACCCGCAGGACGCCAACCGCGAATTTATCCGCGGTAACGTTGAGCTGGTGCGCCTGAGCGAGGCCGAAGGGCGCATCGCGGCGGAAGGGGCGCTACCGTATCCGCCGGGCGTGCTGTGCGTGGTGCCGGGCGAGATCTGGGGCGGCGCGGTGCTGCGCTACTTCCTTGCGCTGGAAGAGGGAGTCAATATGCTGCCGGGCTTTTCGCCGGAGCTGCAGGGGGTTTATAGCGAAACGGATGCCGATGGTATTAAGCGGTTGTATGGGTATGTGTTGAAAGCGTAAACCGGGACCAGGCATTGTGCGCGTATTTTGCCGGATGACGGCTGGCGCCTTATCCGGCCTACGGTCCGTGCGGCCTGCCTTTAATTTAATCATCGTGCTGGCTGAAACGGCCGGTACCAATGGCCTCAAAACCCCCGGTGGCGCTGCCGCTTACCGGGGCTACAGCGCTGTGCGATTTGGTAGCCCGGAGAGGGCGCAACGCGCCGCCTCCGGGCAATGACAATCAGGCGTTCTGGCGCGCGGCGGCAGGCTGTCTGACGTGTTGATACTTAAACAGAGCCACGAAAGCGAAGGCCAGCACCAGCGAGTAGGCGGCGAAAATCAGCCACACGCTTTGCCAGTTAGTGATCCCCTCAACGGTAAAGTGCTCGACAACTTTGCCGCTCACCATCCCACCAAGGATGCAGCCGAAGCCGTTGGTCATCATCAGGAACATACCCTGGGCGCTGGCGCGGATTTCCGGACGAACCTCTTTCTCAACGAACACTGAACCGGAGATGTTGAAGAAGTCGAAGGCGCAGCCGTAGACGATCATCGACAGCACCAGCAGGACGGTACCGAACGGCGTCGGGTCGCCGAAGGCGAACAGGCCGAAGCGCAGCATCCACGCCACGATACTAATCAGCATCACGTTCTTAATGCCGTAGCGGCTAAGGAAGAACGGGATAGTCAGAATAAACAGCGTTTCGGAGATCTGCGAAATCGACATCAATACCGATGCGTGCTCGACGATAAAGCTACCGGAGAACAGCGGGTCTTTATCGAAGCTGTGCAGGAAGGTGTTGCCAAACATATTGGTGATCTGCAGTTCGGCGCCGAGCATCATGGAGAAGATAAAGAAGATTGCCATACGCTTGTTTTTAAACAGCGCAAAGGCGTTCAGGCCGAGCATCTCGGTCCAGCTCTGGTTGCGCTGGGCGTTGGCGACCGGAATATGCGGCAGCGTCAGGGTGAACAGCGCCAGCAAGACCGACAGCGTCGCGCCGATATAAAGCTGCATATGGCTAAGTTCGAAGCCAGAGAAGCTGACGCCCCACATGGCGAGGATAAAGCCGATGGTGCCCCAGATACGAATTGGCGGGAAATCGGTCACGATATCCAGCCCCGCCGACTGCAGGCGGTAGTAGGAGATGGTGTTGATCAAGCCAAGCGTCGGCATATAGGCCAGCGAGTTAAGCAAGATCACGAGGAACATCTCGCCTGGCGTGGTGACCTGCGCCGCGAGGTACAGCGTTAACGCGCCGACCAGGTGGCAGATGGCATACACCCATTTGGCGCTGATCCATTTATCGGCGACGATCCCGAGCAGCGTTGGCATCAGAACGGCGGCGATACCGAGCGAGCTATACACCGCGCCGATGGCCGCGCCGTCAAACTTCAGGGTGACGAACATGTACGAGCCGAGCGTGGTTAGCCAACTCCCCCAAAGGCAGAACTGCAGGAACGACAGTATTTTTAACTGCAGCTTAAGATTCATGTATTTATCCTCACGAATGTGGGCTTGTTATGTGTTTTAAATAACATAACCAACGTTATTTTGATGTAATTCTATCATTTAGCGATTGCAAGCTTCTGTTAACTGCCGCAGAAAATCGAAAGATATTACCAAGTATGTCATAAAAAAAGAGAGGCCCGGTGCGATGCCCGGGCCTGTGGGGGAGAAGCGTTACTTACGGCGATAACTTTTTTGCGCGGTGTTAACTTTATACAGATAACGGCGCGATTCGGCAGATGGATGGCGGGTGGTGAGCGTCTGGTAGACGTCGCCTGGCGCCATACTGTTAATGATGTTCGCCGCCTGGACTTTATCGCTGGAGAAGACGCGCAGTACGCTGCCGGCGCCGCCGTTATAGGCGGTGATCACCGCGTAGCGACGCGAGGTGGGGTTATCGATGCCGGCGAGATAAACGTTGTTCAGCATCGCCAGATAGGCGGTACCGGTATCGATGTTATTCGCCGGGTCAAACAGATAGCTGCGGCTCGGCAGGCCGGATTTGCCCTGCGAACGGAAGACGTCTTTCCCCGCGCTGTGCTGAACGACCTGCATCAGCCCCATGGCATCCGCGTGGCTCACCGCATAGGGGTTAAACGACGACTCTGTCTGCATTATCGCAAGGATCAGCGACTCATCTACGCCGTATTTACGCGAGGCCTGGCGCACCATACCGAGATATTTATGCGCACGTTTATCGAGGTGGTTAGGCACCAGATTAATGGTGATGCTATAAATCATGCGCAGGCCGTTGTTACGGCTCTTCAGGCGGGTTTGCAGCAGATAATCGGCATAGCGCGCGGCGCGCCACTCCCAGCGGATGGATTCACCGGTGTTATCGACGACCTGGCCGTAGAGGAACGGTTCTTTGGAAATCTGAATATCATCGACGTCGGAATAGAGGTCGATAGAGTTGGGGTCATCGCCCATCAACAGGGTTTTGATAATCGCCTGGCGTAACCTTCCTTGCGGATCGGTTCCGGCGATGGTCTCGACGGTAATCGTACCGGCATCAAAGTTGATGTGGCTACGGGTTTGATATTGATCGGTATATTTTACGTAGTCCTTCGGCCCGGCGAGCAGAACTTCGTTATACCCCCAAATGTTCTCGATGTTATGGGCAAACTGGCCCATCAGGATATCGAATCCGTTAGTGTCCTTGACCCAGGCCTCGTTATATTCGGCGCCTTTTTTATTGGAACTGGAACAGGACACGAGCAGTGGCGCAATCAGCGCGAGCGCTAAGTATTTTTTCATCATTCCGGGAGTGCGTGTTGTGTTTGTTTGGTAAAGGCCGTGAGGCCCTTACTGTTGTTCCGGCGGCGTGTAGCCTTCGATGTGAACGTCTTTCCCTTCAAACAGGAACTGCACCATCTCCTGTTCCAGCAGCTTGCGGTGCTCCGGGTTCATCATGCTGAGTTTTTTCTCGTTGATCAGCATGGTCTGCTTATGCTGCCACTGCGCCCAGGCCTCTTTGGAAATTTCGTTGTAAATGCGCTTACCGAGCTCGCCCGGATACAGCTGGAAATCCTGGCCGTCCGCTTCACGCTGCAGGAAAGTACAAAAAATCGTTCTGCTCATAATCAATCCTCTTTTATAGCCGAAAAAACTAGACCGGCGTTCCGGCTTTCAACTGTTGCAACAAGCGCTCCACGGGGGCCGCCAGTCCGACCGATGGCGGCTGCGCTAAGTTATACCAGAGTGCGTTACCTTCATCCATGCATGCGCCAGATGAGTGCACTGTAAGCCACATCGGCACAATATCCAGGTGGAAATGGCTGAAAGTGTGGCGGAAGGCGGTTAATTGCGTCAGATTATCGGCCTTTATCTGACGCTGCGCTAGCCACTCGCGTAGCCCGGCTTCATCCTCAAACTGCGGAAAACAGAACAATCCGCCCCATAAACCTACCGGCGGACGTTGGGAGAGATACACCTCGTCGCCGTGCTGCATCAGCAGGAAGTAGCCGGTGCGCTCCGGGATGGTCTGCTTCGGTTTTTTCCCCGGATATTCCGCCCATGAATGGTTAGCGTAGGCCACGCAGCCGTTACTCAGCGGGCACAGTTCGCATTTCGGCTTCGAGCGGGTGCAAACCATCGCGCCGAGATCCATCATCGCCTGGTTGAAGCGCTCTACGCCCTGCGCCGGCGTCACCTCTTCGCTTATTTCCCACAGCCGTTTTTCCACCTCTTTTTTCCCCGGCCAGCCGCTCACAGCATAGCAGCGGGCGAGTACCCGCTTCACGTTGCCGTCGAGAATCGGATAATGCTGACCGAGCGAAAGGGATAAAATCGCCCCCGCCGTCGAGCGCCCGACGCCGGGCAGCGCGGCCACCTCTTCAAAGGTTTGCGGGAACTCGCCGCCGTGCAGCGTGGCGACCTGCTGCGCGGCTTTATGTAAATTGCGCGCCCGCGCGTAGTAGCCAAGGCCGGTCCACAGATGCAGCACTTCATCCAGCGGCGCGTTGGCTAAATCAACAACCGTTGGGAAACGCGCCATAAAGCGTTCAAAATAGGGAATAACCGTGGTGACCTGGGTTTGTTGCAACATCACTTCGGAGAGCCATACTTTGTAAGGCGTCTTGGCGATTTGCCAGGGCAGGGTTTTACGGCCGTATTTGTCGTACCAGTCCAGGACCTGGGCTGAAAATTGCGCGGCGAGAAAAGTCAAAGCTACGGCTCCGGAATCGCGATTACAGGGTGGCAGATTGCAGCACAAGGGCGAGTGGCTGTAAACCCTTGCATCCGCCGGGTAACTTTGGATAATGCCCGTTTTCCGAACACATTCACAAGCAGACTTAACTTTTATGAAAAACGACGTCATTTCTCCGGAATTCGATGAAAACGGTCGCCCGCTGCGCCGTATTCGTAGCTTCGTCCGTCGCCAGGGCCGCCTGACGAAAGGGCAGCAGCATGCGCTGGATAACATTTGGCCGGTGATGGGCGTTGAATTCAACGATGCGCCGCTCGATTTCGCCGCCCTGTTTGGCCGCGAAGCGCCGGTCACCTTAGAAATTGGTTTCGGTATGGGCGCCTCGCTGGTGGCGATGGCGAAAGCTAAACCGGAGCAAAATTTCCTCGGTATTGAAGTGCACTCGCCGGGCGTCGGCGCATGCCTGGCGTCCGCGGAAGAAGAAGGCGTACAAAATCTGCGCGTAATGTGTCACGATGCGGTCGAAGTGCTACACACGATGATCCCGGATAACTCGCTGAATATGGTGCAGCTGTTTTTCCCTGACCCGTGGCATAAAGCGCGTCATAATAAACGTCGTATCGTGCAGCCGCCTTTCGCCGAGCTGGTAAAAAGCAAGCTGAAGCTGGGCGGCGTCTTCCATATGGCGACCGACTGGGAAGCCTATGCCGAGCATATGCTGGAAGTGATGTCTTCGCTGGAAGGCTATCGTAACCTGTCGGAAAGTAACGATTACGTACCGCGCCCGGAATCGCGCCCGGTAACCAAATTTGAACAACGTGGCCATCGTCTTGGCCACGGCGTATGGGACTTAATGTTCGAGAGGGTGAAATAATGGCCAAGAATCGTAGCCGTCGTCTGCGTAAAAAAATGCATATCGACGAGTTTCAGGAGTTAGGTTTCTCCGTAGCCTGGCGTTTCCCGGAAGGGACCAGCGAAGAGCAGATCGACCAGACGGTCAACGATCTGATCGAAGAGGTCATTGAGCCGAACAAACTGGCCTTTGACGGCAGCGGCTATCTCTCGTGGGAAGGGCTCATCTGCATGCAGGAAATCGGTAAATGCACCGAAGAGCATCAGGCCATCGTTCGTAAGTGGCTGGAAGATCGTAAATTAGCGGATGTGCGCACCAGCGAACTTTTTGACGTCTGGTGGGACTAAGTTTGACAAGGGTCGGCAATTGCCGGCCCGATTTGTCTTAAGGGAGTAAAAAGATGCGCAAAACGCTGCTGGCGGTGGCGCTTTCCGTCACCGCTTTGTCTGCCCACGCGGACTACCAGTGTAGCGTCACGCCGCGTGACGATGTGATCCTCAGCCCGCAGCAGGTGCAGGTGAAGGGGGAAAACGGCGATCTGGTGATTAAGCCGGACGGCAATCTGACTTTTAACGGTAAAGCCTATGCCCTTAGCGCCGCCCAGCGCGAACAGGCGCAAGATTATCAGGCCGGTCTGCGCAGCAGCCTGCCGTGGATTGACGACGGCGCGCGCTCGCGCGTCGAGAAGGGCCGCAAGGCGCTGGATAAAATCATCACCGAGCAGGTCGGCGCCAGCAGCAGTATGCATAGCCGCCTGACCAAGCTGGACGCGCAGCTGAAAGAACAGATGAACCGCATTATCGAACGTCGCAGCGATGGCCTGACTTTCCACTATAAAGCTATCGACCAGGTTCGCGCCGATGGCCAACAGCTGGTGAATCAGGCGATGGGCGGCATTCTGCAGGACAGCATTAACGAGATGGGCGCCAAAGCGGTGCTCAAAGGCGGCGGCAACCCGCTGCAGGGCATTCTCGGCAGTCTTGGCGGCCTGCAAACCGCAATCCAGGATGAGTGGAAAAACCAGGAAGCGGATTTCCAGCAGTTTGGCAAAGATGTCTGCAGCCGGGTGGTCTCGCTGGAAGAGAGCCGCAAAGCGCTGGTTGGCTCGTTAAAATAATCAAGATTTCGCGGCCCGCATAGCTTTGGGCCGCGCTCTTCTCCACTCAGGCCCGGCCGTGCGACACGCGTGAACGGCGAGCCAGAGAATCAATGATAACCGCAATCGCCAGTACCGCGCCGGTAATGATATAGCGCAGCGATGACGGCAGGTTCAACAGCGTCAGCCCATTTGAAATCGACTGAATCACGATGATCCCCAATAGCGCGGACCAGGCGCTGCCGCGTCCGCCGAACAGGCTGGTGCCGCCGATCACCGCCGCGGCGATGGCGTTGAGGTTGACGTCGCCGGTGCCGGCCTGCTGGCTGGCGGAGGCCAGTCGTGACGCCGCGAGAATGCCGCCGAAGGTCGCAAGCGTGGTACACAGGACGAAAGCGCTCACATAAATCGCCCGTACGTTAATCCCCGAACGGCGCGCCGCTTCACGGTTGCCGCCGACCGCGAACATTGAGCGGCCCCATTTTGTCCGTTTCAGCGCGTAGTTGAGGATCATCACGCAGGCGACGAAGAGACCGAAAATCCACGGAATACCGCGCCCCTGATTGAGGTAAAGCACCGCGGCCTCGAAGATAATCGTCAGCGCGATCGCGCGCGCCAGTAGCGAGCTGACCCCCTCGGCGGAAAGATTGGCCGCCAGGCGCCGCGAGCGTTTTTTCAGGCCAAAGACAATAATCGCCAGCCCCGGCAGCAGCGCCATCAGGTGTGAGAACCAGCCGGGCATCACCAGCAGTTGGCCAAAGCGTACCAGCGGCGACGTGTAGGGCAGGTTAATGCTGCCGCTCGGCCCGAGGATATACAGCTGCATGCCCAGCAGCGCCAGCAGGCCGGCGAGGGTGGCGACGAAACTCGGCATCCCGACGCGGTTATACAGCAGCGCGTAGACCAGCCCGACGGCCACGCCGCAGGCCAGCGCCACGGCGATGGCTCCCGCCAGCGGCCATCCTGCGTTCACCCACAGCACGCCGACGATAGCCGATGCCAGGCCGCTCATCGAGCCGACCGACAGGTCTATCTCGCCAAGCATCAAAACGCAGACGATGCCGAGCGAGATAAACCCGACCGTCGCGCAATCAAACAGCAGGTTCACCAGGTTATTCGGCGCGATATAGACCGGATTGAGGAAGGTGAAGACCAGGGAAATCACAATCAGCCCGGCGATCACCGGCGCGGTGCCGAGATCGCCGGTTTTGATGCGGGTTATCTGCGCGCGCAGGGCGCCGAACAGGCCCTCGTCGTGACGAACGCGCTCATCGCTGCGGTCCAGCGCGGTGTGGGATGCGGTCTTACTGTTCATAAAATTACATCGCTCCGGAAGTCGTGGGCTGTGATTTACGTTCAACCCGGCGCGAGACGGCGTTTTCCGTCGCGCCGGTGATCGCGGCGACCAGATCCTGATTAGAAGCATCGGGCGTGAAGATCCCTTTGTTGCGCCCGAGACGCAGCACCACGATACGGTCGGCGACGGCGCGAACGTCTTCCATGTTGTGACTGATGATGATGACACCAAGCCCGCGCTCGCGAACGCGCTCAATCAGGTTGAGCACTTCCGCGGTCTGCGCGACGCCCAGCGCCGCGGTAGGCTCATCGAGCATGATGATTTTAGGATTCAGCAGCAGCGAACGGGCGATGGCGACGGTCTGCCGCTGGCCGCCGGAAAGCGATGCCACCGGTTCGCGTACTGATGGAATTCGTGCCGCCAGCTCCTGCAGTAGCGTCCAGGCTTTCACTTCCATCGCTACTTCATCAAGCTGGAACGGCGAAATTTCATGGCCCAGAAACAGGTTTGCCACCACATCAAGGTTTTCGCACAGCGCCAGATCCTGAAACACCGTGGCAATACCGTATTCCAGCGCTTTGCCGGGGCTATCGAGGGTGACAGGGTTGCCGTCAAACTCAATGGTGCCGGAGGTCGGCTGGTGGACGCCGGCGAGGATCTTCACCAGCGTGGATTTGCCCGCGCCGTTGTCGCCGACCAGCGCGACCACCTCGCCGGCGTGGACTTCTAATTCGATATCCGTCAGCGCCGACACCGCGCCAAAATGTTTAGAGACGTTGCGCAGTTGCAGTATTGGCCGCCCGGCGGCGGAGTTGTGTTGTTGTTGCGGCATACAAAACGACCTCAATAATGGCGAAATCACGCCCGCCGCGGCGGGCGCAGGGTCACAGGTTACTTGCTGATGCCTAACTTCTGGCAGGCGGCGGCGTATTCGCCGCTACACACCTGATCCCAGGTCTGGATTTTTTTATCGAAGATTTCCGCTTTGATGTTTTTGGCGGTCACCACTTCCGGGGTAAATAGCTGGGAAGGGGTGTTGTACAGGGTGGTGCTGGCCTGCGGTTTTTTGCCCTGAATAAAATCAACCGCCACTTTGGCCGCCGCTGCGGCAACGATCTCCGATGGCTTGGAGATGGTGTTGTACTGGTCGCCGGCGATGATCAGCTGCAGCGCGGCGATAGTGGCGTCATTGCCGGTGACCGGCGGCAGCGGCTGGACGCCGGCAGCTTTAAAGGCGGCAATCGCCCCGCCGCCGGTACCGTCGTTCGCCGCGACCACGCCCTTAATTTTGTAGCCAAAGCGGGTAACCTGCCCGGCGGTCCACTCCTGGGCTTTCGGCGGCGCCCACTCCGGGGTGTCGAATTCGGCCAGCGTTTTGTAACCGGACTCTTTCAATCCGCGATGGATACCGTCGCGGATCAGCCCTGCGGCGGCATCGGTTGGCGAACCGTTAATTTGCAGCACCCCGGCGTCCTGCGGCACGCCACTCGCTTTCAAATGGTCGGTGAGAGATTTCGCGATGGCGTAGCCAATGCCCTCGTTATCAAATGAGACGTAGAAATCGGCCGGTTTGTTTGGCACCGGGCGGTCATAGGCAATGACCTTAACCCCCTGCGCCTGGGCGTTTTCGACCAGCGCGGCGGCGGCGGAAGAGTCAACCGGATCCAGGACGATCACTTTCGCCCCCTGGGCGATTACCGAGTTGAACTGCTGCTGCTGGAGCGACGCGTTGGCGTTGGCATTCTGATAGATGACCTTACATTCCGCGCAAAGCTTGCTCATTTCCGCCTTAAAACCGGGGAAGTCGTGCTGCTCATAGCGGGTAGAGGCCTGATCGGGCATTAAAAAGGCCACGGTGGCGGACTCTGCAGACCAGGCTGAAGCCGTGACGGTGCCGGTTAGTGCGGCGAGTGTGATAAAAATATTACGGTAATTCATTGTGTTACCCTCTTTTTTATAGGCTTAAGCCCGCCGGGTTGCGCCGACGTTACAGAGACTTTTTTAATCAGAGTTACCAATAATTCACATGTAGGATACGTCGGTTTTACATTTGCTCAACCGATGAAGCAGGATTACCACTGCGCAAAAAATGAGTCAAGAAAAGGAAAAAAGTCGATCGGATTTTGTGATTCGCAGCAAATAAGCGAACAAAAAAACGCCAGTCGATTTGACCGTAGCGGGAGAGGATGTAGGGGGAAGATACGGGCGACGATGCGCCGCCCGCAGGGATTACTCTTCGCTGAGGAACAGCTCCAGCAGCGAATTTAAAAACAGCTTACCGTGCTCGGTAATCTGCCAGTTTTGCGCATCTTCCAGCAGATAGCCTTCGGCGATGGCGGCATCGATTTGCGGACGGATAACCAGCTCATCAAGTCCGGTATACAAGCTGAACTCCGCGCGCGGCGCGGCCTCCAGCAGGCGGAAGCGGTTCATAAAGAACTCGAACGGTTTATCCGCCGCCTCCACGTCGTGCTGACGCTCCAGGTAACGGCCTTCCATGTAGCCGCGCGGGTGACGGGTTTTTGCCGTACGCAGAATGCGGCCATCAGCGAAGGTCACTTTGCCGTGTGCGCCGCAGCCGATACCGAGGTAGTCGCCAAAGCGCCAGTAGTTGAGATTGTGCTGGCACTGATAGCCTGGTTTGGCGTAAGCGGAGGTCTCGTACTGCTGATAACCTGCGGCGCTCAGCAATTGATGTCCCTGTTCGAAAATATCCCACAGAGCATCGTCATCCGGTAACACCGGCGGACGCGAACCAAACAGCGTGTTCGGTTCAATAGTCAACTGATACCACGACAGATGCGGCGGATTCAGCGCGATCGCCTGGCGTAAGTCATCCAGCGCTTCTTCCAGCGACTGGTCCGGCAGGCCATGCATTAAATCGAGGTTAAAGCTACGCAGCCCGAGGCCGCTCGCCAGCCGCGCCGCGCGTTTTGCCTCTTCCGGGCCGTGAATACGTCCCAGACGCTGCAATTTGGGCTCGCTAAAGCTCTGCACGCCGATGGAGATACGGTTGACGCCGGCACGCTGATAGTCAACGAAGCGATCGGCCTCCACGGTCCCCGGATTGGCTTCCATGGTGATCTCCGCATCCGCCGCCAGCGGCAGGCAGGCGCGCACGCCATCAAGCAGGGTTTTCATCGCCGGGCCGGAAAGCAGGCTCGGCGTACCGCCGCCGATAAAAATAGTCTTAATTTCACGTCCCTGTGCGTATGGCGCATCGTGGCGCAGATCGGCAAGCAGGTGCTGGACGTAGTCGTCGTGCGGCACTTCGCCCTTTAACGCATGCGAATTGAAATCGCAGTACGGGCACTTCTGCACGCACCACGGGATATGAATATAAAGACTCAGAGGCGGCAAATTAGCCATTACGTAATGCTTCCAGTAACAGTTTCAGCGCCTGCCCGCGGTGGGAAATGGCGCTTTTCTCTTCACGGCTCAGCTCCGCCGCGGTTTTACCCTCGGACGGTACAAAGAAAATTGGGTCATAGCCAAAGCCGCCGTTACCTGCCGCCTGGCGAGTAATCACGCCCGGCCAGCTGCCGTGGCATACCAGCGGCGTCGGGTCTTCGGCATGACGCAGATACACCAGCACGCAGTGGAACTGGGCCTGACGTTGCTCATCGGGCACATCCTGCAGAGCATCCAGCAGCTTTTCCAGATTCTGCTGGTCGCTGGCGTTTTCACCCGAGTAGCGAGCGGAGTAAATTCCCGGCGCGCCGCCCAGCGCATCCACCGCCAGACCCGAATCGTCGGCGATGGCCGGCAGGCCGGTGACCTGCGCGGCGTGACGCGCTTTGAGGATCGCGTTTTCGATAAAGGTCAGGCCGGTTTCTTCGGCGGAATCGACGCCAAGCTCGGTCTGGGCGACGACGTCGAGACCAAAATCTTCCAGCAGCGAGGCCAGCTCGCGAACTTTACCGGCGTTGCCGGTAGCGAGTACAACTTTTTGCATATTCAATCCTGTTTAGTCAGTCAGCGCCGCGACGGCGGGCGGGATCTGCTGCGGGTGAATGATTTTTACCTGTTTATGACGGCCTAGTTCGCCTTTTTCGATAAGCACCTGGCTTTTCGCGACGCGGAACTGTTTAGCGAGATATTTTACCAGATGGGCATTTGCCTGGCCGTCGACGGGGGGGGCGGTGATGGCGACTTTGAGCTCGTCGCCATGCAGACCAACAAGGCTATCGCGGCTGGCCTTTGGCTGAATATACAGCCTGAGCACCAGCCCGTCAGCACAGACTTCAACGGCACTCATAGCGCCATCCACAGCCCCGGAAGCAGGACATTGCCGGTAGCTTGCAGCAGCTCGGCGATCCCCATATTAATCACGTACAGCAGCAGCACCAGCACCATCGGCGAAAAGTCGATGCCGCCCATGGATGGCAGCAGGTTGCGAATCGGACGCAGCAGCGGGTCAGCCAACTGCATCAGCACGTATTCCACCGGGCTGCGGCCCTGGCTTACCCAGCTCATAATAGCCATCAGCAGCAGCACCCAGAAAATCAGCGAACCGATGGTTTTCAGCAGGATCAGCACCGCGGCAATCCAGATAATCGGCTGGAAGGTGACCACCATAAACAGCACGATCGCCTTGATAACGCAGAGCACGAAGGCGACCAGCAGGGAGGCGCTATCCAGCGGCCCCATTGCCGGGATAATCCGGCGCAGCGGCCCGACGATAGGCTGGGTGGCTTTCACCACGAACTGCGAAAACGGATTGTAAAAGTCGCAGCGCGCCCACTGCATCCAGACGCGTAACAACATGACCATTGTGTAGAGTTCAATGACCGTTGAGAGCAGGAAGGTCAACGTCTTCATGGCGTTCCTCAGATTCCTTATTTTTTGCTGTAGTCGCGCGCGCCGAAGATTGCGGTCCCGATGCGCACCATAGTGCTTCCCGCCGCGATAGCGGCTTCCATGTCATCCGACATGCCCAGAGAGAGCGTATCAACCGAAGGGTAGAGCGTTTTCAGTTGCGCGAATGCTACCGCCATTTGTTGGGCGACGGCAAACTGCCTTTCATACTCTGACTCTGGCGCCGGAATGGCCATTAACCCGCGAAGCTGGAGGTTCGGTAAGGCGGCGACACCGGCGGCTAAAGCGTCAAGCTCCGCCAGCGGGATACCGGATTTACTCTGTTCATCGCTGATGTTGATTTGAATCAGCACGTTCAGCGGCGCTAGATCCGCCGGACGTTGTTCGCTCAGGCGGGTGGCGATTTTCAACCGGTCGACGGTGTGGCACCAGTCAAAATGTTCGGCCACCAGCCGGCTTTTGTTGGACTGCAACGGGCCGATGAAGTGCCATTGCAGACCGCTGACGCCCGCCTGCTGGAAATAGCGGATTTTATCCACCCCTTCCTGGACGTAGTTTTCGCCGAATGCCCGCTGTCCTGCGGCCATTGCTTCTTCGATAGCGCTCGCAGGTTTGGTTTTACTCACTGCAAGCAACGTAACTTCTTCTGGAGCGCGGCCGCAGCGGGCGGCAGCGCCTGAGATTTTATCCCGGACCTGTGCCAGGTTATGCGCAATATCGTTCATATTCCGAGGATCAGTTATGGAGCTGGAAGAAATCGTGGCCCTTAGTGTAAAGCATAACGTCTCCGATCTACACCTGTGCAGCGCGTATCCGCCGCGCTGGCGTCGTTTGGGAAAGCTTGAGCCTGCGCCCTTTACTTCGCCGGATGTTGAGAAAATCCTCACTCGCTGGCTTAACGACCCACAGCTGGCGCAGTGGCGTGCCGATGGTCAGGTTGACTTCGCTTTGGCCCTCCCGAACGGGCCTCGGCTGCGCGCCAGCGCTTTTGCCCACGCGCGCGGCCTGTCGCTTGCTTTGCGTCTGTTGCCGCAGCAATGCCCGCAGTTGGTTGATTTGGGCGCGCCCGCCGCGCTTAGCGAACTGCTAAATGAAGAGAGTGGTTTGATCCTGGTTACCGGCGCTACCGGTAGCGGCAAATCGACCACCCTGGCGGCGATGGTGGACTACCTCAATCAACATCGCCATGGTCATATTTTAACCCTTGAGGATCCCGTGGAGTTTATTCACGCCAGCAGAAACTGCCTGATCCAGCAGCGCGAAATCGGCCGCCATTGCTCCTCTTTCGCGGCGGCGCTACGCGTGGCGCTGCGTCAGGACCCGGACGTCATCTTATTAGGCGAGCTGCGCGATAGCGAAACCATCCGCCTGGCGCTGACCGCAGCCGAAACCGGGCACCTGGTGATGGCGACGCTGCATACCCGCAGCGCGGCGCAGGCCATCGAGCGGCTGGTGGATGTGTTTCCAGCGGAAGAAAAAGAGCCGGTTCGTAGCCAGCTGGCAGGGAGTTTATGCGCCGTGGCGGCGCAAAAATTGTTGCCAAATGCTTCTGGCGGCCGGGTTGCGCTATACGAACTTTTAGTGAACACGCCGGCGGTGGCAAATTTGATCCGCGAAGGGAAAACGCATCAACTACCCGGCGTGATGCAAACCAGCCAGCAGGCTGGGATGCAAACCTTTGCGCAGAGTTTTCAACAACGTGCAGCGGCAGGTGAGTTATCCCCCTCGTAGTGATGAAACTAAGATGGTATTCATTAAATTGTTAATTCAGTGTTCAATTAATGTTTTGATAAATGTTTTTATAATACAAATAAGTGGTACGACCTAAGCCTAAATAATGAATGTTATGACAGCGGGCTTACATTTACCCCGCTTAACCAGGAAAAAAGTGGGATTACCTTTTGACACTTTTGCGGGGTTCGATTTATGCTGTTTACGGGAATAGGAAGATTCTCATGAAATGATGTTTCAATAACCAAAATGTATTTGAAAATATAAATACATTATTGAACGTTTAATTTTCAGTTAATTTAACCGCTAAGATGGCGGGGTACTGCTAAGGAGAGTTTCAAGTGATTAATTTATCGGAGAATTTACTGCATTCGCGTCAGGTGACTTTCATTACTCATCCGTCCATTCAGAGTAATGCATTTGCGACGTGGTTGACTGAGAAGCTATCCGTAAACGTAACTCTGCATAATATCAACAAACCGCTAACTCAACGCCTGGCAAAAGATTCCGTAATATTGTTTGATATTGCTGTTTCCAATAAGAAATTGAATAGCGTGTGGCGAGATATTATTCGCGTACAGGCAGATAATCCGCGTTTATTGATTATCAATAGCGCGCAAAAGTATGAGTTGTACGAAATGGCGCAATGGCCTGCGTTATATGGCGTATTCCGTCATGACGATGACCAATCGCGCTTAATTGAGGGCGTCAAAGCCGTATTGAATGGTGAACAGACGGCTGAATTGAGCGTGATGCACCCGGCGCTGTATTCTGCGGATCAGGTCACGGCGCCGACGGAGAACTCACCGTTGACCGAGCGTGAATGTGAGATCCTCAACGAGCTGCGCTGTGGCGCAACAAATATGGATATCGCTCGCGCGCTGTTTATCAGCGAAAACACCGTACGTACTCATCTGTACAATGTGTTCCGTAAGCTGAGCGTGAAGAACCGTACCCAGGCAGTGAGCTGGGCGAATGAACATCTGCGTCACTGATTGCCCGGCGGCGCTACGCTTGCGCGGGTCTACGGGTGATGCCAGCGAGGGGTTGTAGGCCGGGTAAGGCGAAGCCGCCACCCGGCGCGAAAGCGGCTCCGCGTCCGCTGCCATGATTGCCCGGCGGGGCTACGCTTGCGCGGGCCTATGGGTGATGCCAGCGGAAGTTTTGTAGGCCGGGTAAGGCGAAGCCGCCACCCGGCGCAAAAGCGAATCTATGCTTCGCTTTCATCCCAGAGCTACCGATCAGTATCCTTGTTCGAAATAGCTTTCGAGGATAACCACGGCAGAGGCGGAATCAACGCTGCCTTTATTGAGTGCGCGAAAACCTCCGTGTTCGAACAGCCCGGCGCGGGCTTCGACGGTGCTTAAACGCTCGTCGTGGAGAGTGATTTTTACGCCGAAGCGGCCATGAATTTTATTGGCGAAGTTACGTGCGCGCGCGGTTAGCGGTTGTTCAGTGCCGTCCATGTTCAGCGGCAGGCCGACAATCACCGCTTCCGGCTGCCACTCTTTCAGCAGCTTTTCGATGATGTTCCAGTCCGGCTTGCCGTCCTGCGCCTTCAGCGCCGGGAGCGGACGCGCCGTGCCGGTAATGCGCTGCCCAACGGCGACGCCGATGCTTTTGGTGCCAAAATCAAAACTCAGAAAGGTACCGCTCATTATGCATGCCCCGCGTCGGCAGGCATCGTCACGATATCGATACCGATAAGTTTGGCCGCTTCGCGCCAGCGATCGGCAATCGGCGTTTTAAACAAAATATTCTGATCGGCCGGCGCGGTAAGCCAGGCGTTATCGAGAATTTCCTGCTCCAGTTGCCCTTTTTCCCACGACGCGTAGCCCAACGCGACCAGCACGTTGCTCGGTTGTTTATCGGTACCGAGAGTTTCCAGCACGTCGCGTGAGGTGGTAATCACCGTGTTGTCGGAGATACGGATGCTGGAGGAAAAATCAGACGGCGGCGTATGCAGGATAAAACCGCGATCCTCCGCCAGCGGGCCGCCGACCATCACCGGTTTATCCAGGCGAATTTCCGGGTTGCGCGCCACCGGCGCGATTTTCAGTTTTTCCAGGATCCCTTCCACCTGCAAATTTTCCAGCGGCTTATTGATGATAATGCCCATGGCGCCATCGTCGTTGTACTCGCAGATATAGACGACGGAGCGACGGAAAAGAGGGTCCTGTAGCGCAGGCATGGCAATCAGAAAGTGATGCTGTAAATTCATTGTCAGAGGTTCTGTTCCTGGTTTAAAAAAACAACACCCAGTATGCGGGTAAAGTAGAAACGTGTCGATGCACTTTATTTTACCGGTGCCGGAAGACGCCTGGCGGGCGGGCATTTGCCCGCCCCAGTACTTATTTATTGATACGTTTTTCGATAGCGTCCATTAGCATGCCGGTAATCGACACGTCCGGGAAAGCGGCTTCGATTTCGCGCACGCAGGTCGGGCTGGTGACGTTAATCTCGGTCAGGCGATCGCCGATGATATCCAGGCCGACGAAGATAAGGCCTTTGGCTTTTAGCGTCGGGCCGACGCGGCGGGCAATTTCCCAGTCGCTTTCGGTCAGCGGACGCGCTTCGCCACGGCCGCCGGCGGCCAGGTTGCCGCGCGTTTCACCGCCCTGCGGGATACGCGCCAGGCAGTATGGCACCGGTTCGCCGTCCACAACCAGCACACGTTTGTCGCCGTCTTTGATGGCTGGCAGATAATTCTGCGCCATGCAGTAGCGGCTACCCAGTTCGGTCAGGGTTTCGGAAATGACGCCGAGATTCGGATCGCCCGCTTTCACGCGGAAGATTGAGGCGCCGCCCATACCGTCCAGCGGTTTGAGAATGATATCGCCGTGTTTCTCCCAGAATGCTTTCAACTGGGCTTTATTACGGGTCACCAGCGTTTCCGGGGTGAGTTCGGAGAACCAGGCGGTAAACAGCTTTTCGTTACAGTCGCGCAGGCTCTGCGGCTTGTTGACGATAAGCGTACCTTTTTCTTCGGCGCGCTCGAGAATGTAGGTGGCGTAGATAAACTCGGTATCGAACGGCGGGTCTTTACGCATCAGGATAACGTCGAGATCCGCCAGCGGCAGATCCTGTTCGCCGGTGAACGCGTACCATTTGTCGTAATTCTGCTCGACGCTCAGCGTGCGCGTACGGGCGCGGGATTCGCCGTTGATGAGGTACAGGTCGTTCATCTCCATATAATGGAGTTCATAGCCGCGACGCTGCGCTTCCAGCAACATCGCGAAGCTGGTGTCTTTTTTAATGTTGATGGATGCGATAGGGTCCATCACGATGCCGAGCTTGATCATTGTTCTCTCCATTAGCGCTGTCGTGTTTGCGGAACGTTGCGCCAGATTTTAGCCCAGATCGCCAAAACGCACCTGCAGCGCGGTGATGGCGGTGAGCGCGGTAGTCTCAGTACGCAGAACGCGCGGTCCCAACAGGATATCAGTAAACTGGTAGCGAGCGGTCATCGCTATCTCTTCCGCCGACAGGCCGCCTTCCGGGCCAATCAGCAGGCGAACACGTTCAACCGGCAGCGGCAGCGTATTGATACTGGCGCTGGCGCGCGGGTGCAGGTTGAGCTTGAGGCCGTTTTCTTCCTCGGCGCACCAGGCTTCCAGCTGCATCGCCGGGCGTATTTCCGGCACGATGTTACGGCCGCTCTGTTCGCAGGCGGCAATAGCGATTTTCTGCCATTGCTGAATCTTCTTCTGCAAGCGTTCGGCATCCAGTTTAACGCCGCAGCGCTCGGAAAACAGTGGCGTTATGAGGCTTACGCCAAGTTCGATCGATTTCTGGATGGTGAATTCCATTTTTTCGCCACGTGACATCACCTGGCCGAGATGGATATGCAGCGGAGATTCACGATCGTCGATCTGGCCGCGGATAACCTCGACCATGACGTTTTTCTTGCCCGCTTCGGTGATGACCGCGTCGAAAACCTGATTGCTGCCATCAAATAGCTGTATTTCCTGGCCTTTGCTCATGCGCAGGACGCGGCCAACGTGGTTGGCTGCGTCTTCGCTGAGGGCGATGTGGCTGCCGGGGGTAATGCGTTCCGGGTGGTGGATGCGGGGGATGCGCATGCTTGATATTCCGTTCTTCGCGCAGATTGCGCCTTCCCCTCGGCGGGGAAGGCGGCGGCTGCAAATTAACAATTGCCGCTAGTGTAGGTTAGCTCTTTTGCGCCTGGCAAGCCTGCTGGACGTAAGGATTATGGTTGCCCTGAACTTTGGCGATTCGCTCATCGCGCTCGCATTCCCAGGAGGTCACCGGATACTGCTTATCCCAGGCGGTAAATAGCTGGGTTTGCTGGCGGGAAAGATTTAGCTGATAGCGGTCGCGCATATAGAAGTAGGTGCGGGCGATCGAGCCGCGGGCGCGTACCGGCGGTTCGGCGACTTTATCTTTGAAATCGACCTTCATGGCGCATTGACCATACTGTCCATCGCCGCCGTTCCACTGGCTGTACATAAAGTTGCCGCGATCGCCATTGACCTCGCCGACCGCAGGCTGCAGGTTATGCATATCGCTTTCCATTTTGCGGTATTCCGGATCTTTGGCGCAGTTTTTACGCCCGCCATCCTGCCAGCACTGGCGCTGGTGGCCGAACTGCCATGCCGGGACCACATGTTCCCATTCGACCCGGCTGGCGCGGTTCTCATTTTTACGCACTTTGTAGCCGCAAGATTCCAGATCGATAACGCCTTTTTTACCCTGCCAGTCGATTTTACAGCCGCAATAAAAGTCGCCGGGGACGTCGGCATTCACTTTTACGCCAGCGGCTTTCGCTTGGGAAAAACTATTAATACCAGCGGCCGCAAGCTGGCCGCTGGCTGCCACGCTGAATAACGCGACGGCGAAAACATACATACGGGACATCGTAAACTCCGTGTCAAAACGAGCCCGCAACGTAGCGAATGAGGGTGTCAGATGCAATCAGTCAGATCAGAAAGTTTCTAATTAATTCCAGTGGTTACTTTTCGGCCACCAGCAGATCGCCGCAGCGAACGCAGCGGTAAGTGGCTTCACCGCGCACCACGCGGTTATGGCGACGGACGGTGAGCTGATGCTGCTGGCACTGGCAGCGATAGGAGAAGGTGTTCTGGCGGACTGAATCGAGCTCAAAGCGATGGGTGCGGCGGGCGGGGACGCCCAGCACGGCCTCCATCATCCATTTCCACTCTTTGCCGTGCGGCGCGACGCGGCCAAAGTGCTTCCACACCAGTAGATGCGCCAGTTCGTGCGGCACCACTTCATCGATAAACGCCTGCTGATTTTCCAGCAATAGCACTGGATTGAGGCGGATCTCGTTTTTCTCCAGCCACGCGGTGCCGGCGGAGGTGCCGCGCTGCTGATAAACCAGCGTCGGTTCCGCATAGCGGCGTTCCAGCTTGAGATTGGCGGTGGCGAGATGCTCCCGTAGGCTACGCATGACGGCCTGCTGGATAGCGATGGGAATTCGGGGTGTTTTCATAGCGCCAGAGGATAGTGCGCCGCGCGGGGGAGAGCAAGAAGAAGCTTCCTCCCGGATGGGGAGGAAGCACAGAGGGGATTAATCGCGGGCGCCGATTTCGCGCAGCGGACGTCCCTGCATCAGGTTGCGTTCGATATGTTCCAACGAGACGTTTTTGGTTTCCGGAATCAGCCAGATAGTCAGCAGGATAAACAGCACGTTCAGACCGCCGTAGACCCAGAAGGTATTGGCGCTGCCGAGAGAGTTCAGCATGGTCAGGAAGGTGGCGCCGACGATCATATTGGCAATCCAGTTGGTCGCGGTGGAGCAGGTGATGCCGAAATCACGGCCTTTCAACGGCTGGATTTCAGAACACAGTACCCAAATCAGCGGGCCGGCGCTCATCGCGAAGCCGACGATAAACATCAGCAGCATCAGTACCGCGAAGTACTGCGCGGTAGCAGAATGAATACCGATATGCATCATGCTGCCCAGCACGCCCATACCGGCGGCCATCACGATAAAGCCGAGGATCAGCGTCGGTTTACGGCCCCAGCGATCGACCAGGCCGATGGCGATAAAGGTGGCCAGTACGTTGGTCAGGCCGACGATCACCGTGCCCCACATTTGCTCAGTGGTATTGGCATAGCCCGCCAGTTCAAAAATCTTCGGCGCATAGTACATGATGACGTTCATCCCGGTGAACTGTTGCATGATCTGCAGCAGTACGCCGAGGAACACCGCGCGGCGGAAGTTGCTGTTCTCTTTGAACAGCGCCCAGCCGGACTGTTTGACTTTCAGGCTTTCGCGGATTTCATCGAGCTCTCGTTTGGCTTCCGCGCTGGTATCGCGCAGGCGCAGCAGGACGCGCTCGGCATCGACGAAACGGCGTTTAGCGGCAAACCAGCGCGGGCTATCCGGCAGGAAGATTACGCCGATCAGCAGCAGGATTGCCGGGATGATAATCACGCCGAGCATCCAGCGCCACGCGCCGCTGTAGCTGAAGGCGGTGTCAGAGAGGTAGGCGCCGAGGATGCCGATGGTGATCATCAACTGGTACATCGAAATCATACTGCCGCGGATTTTCTCCGGTGCGATTTCCGACAAGTACAGCGGCGCGGTGTAAGAGGCGACGCCAACCGCCAGCCCCAGCAATACGCGGGAAATCAGCAGAATTTCGACGTTCGGCGCGGCGGCGGAAAAGAGTGAACCGGCCACAAACAGGATCGCGCCGATCATCAGGCTTTTTTTACGCCCAAGTTTGAAAGAGAGCCAGCCGCTGCCCACTGCGCCGACGGCGGCGCCGAACATCATGGAGCTGACCACCCACTCCTGGGTGTGTGCGCTGATCTGGAATTCATTAGCAATGAACGGTAAGGCGCCGGCAATAACGCCGATATCAAGGCCGAACAATAAGCCGGCCAGCGCGGCGAGGAAACAGACAAAGAACGTCATCGTCTTGTTTGAACGCCCTTGTTTTTTGTTGTCAGGCATAACGCCCTCCAGTTGAGTGATTGATTCTGTCGCTGCTAAGAGTAGGGCAGTGCCGGACAAAAAAACGTGATTACAATCACGACTGTGTAATCGGTTACACTAAGGTAAAGATATGTAATCAGTAAAAATATATTCAAATCATAGATATAAAAGACAAATATCGCCAATAAGATTGCGCTGAAACGGCAATATTCGACATGTTATGTAACATTGTGAAAAGAGTTCGTGCCTACTGGCAGCTAAAACAATCCCGCCCTTGCGGCATATATGTAATCGCTTTCATCACGTGGGGGAGGGAAATGGATCAACGATGGTCAAACGTCGGGAAGAGAGATTCAGGGCAACAAAAAGGCCAGCGCGGGGCTGGCCTTAAGCAGTCAAGCGGGGTGGCTTATTTCAGGCCAGCTGCTTCGCGCAGCAGGGCTGCTTTGTCGGTTTTTTCCCATGGGAAATGTTCGCGACCAAAGTGACCGTAAGCCGCGGTCTCTTTGTAGATCGGATGCAGCAGATCCAGCATCTGAATCAGGCCGTACGGACGCAGGTCGAAGAACTCGCGTACCAGCAGGGTCAGCTGTTCAGAAGGCACTTTTTCGGTGCCGAAGGTTTCGACCATGATTGAAGTCGGTTCAGCGACGCCGATAGCGTAGGAAACCTGAATCTCACAACGGTCAGCAAGGCCTGCGGCAACGATGTTTTTCGCCACATAGCGCGCCGCGTAGGCTGCGGAACGGTCAACTTTAGATGGATCTTTACCGGAGAACGCGCCGCCGCCGTGGCGAGCCATGCCGCCGTAGGTATCAACGATGATCTTACGACCGGTCAGACCGCAGTCGCCCATCGGGCCGCCGATGACGAAACGTCCGGTCGGGTTGATGAAGAACTTGGTGGAAGCGTTCAGCCATTCGGTCGGCAGAATCGGCTTGATGATCTCTTCCATCACTGCTTCCTGCAGGGATTTCTGATCGATATCTTCAGCGTGCTGAGTGGAAAGCACAACCGCATCGATGCCGACGATTTTGCCGTCGTCATACTGGAAAGTGACCTGGCTTTTCGCATCCGGGCGCAGCCACGGCAGGGTACCGTTTTTGCGAACTTCAGCCTGGCGCTGTACCAGACGGTGCGCGTAAGTCACCGGCGCCGGCATCAGCACGTCAGTTTCGTTAGTGGCATAGCCAAACATCAGGCCCTGGTCGCCCGCGCCCTGTTCCAGCGGGTCGGCACGGTCAACGCCCTGGTTGATATCCGGGGACTGTTTACCAATAGCGCTCAGGACGGCGCAAGAGTTGGCGTCAAAGCCCATATCGGAATGCACGTAGCCAATTTCACGCACCGTGTTACGGGTGATCTCTTCGATATCAACCCATGCGCTGGTGGTGATTTCACCGCCAACCAGAACCATGCCGGTTTTGACATAGGTTTCGCACGCTACGCGCGCTTTCGGATCCTGCTCGAGGATCGCGTCCAGCACGGCATCGGAGATTTGGTCAGCAATTTTGTCTGGATGCCCTTCTGATACAGACTCGGACGTAAAGAGGTGTTTTGCCATGTTTTATTTTACCTGTGAGTATTCGTGTAGCTCATACTGTTGTGTAGAGAGGCTTTGATAGATGACCCTACCAAGGCTTGCAGGTAGTGACACGAGCAGTCTGAGTGTTAATCAGTATAGATGGATTAACTTCTGGATGGCTATTTTAGGTCAGAACTTCATCGCATTTCCACATTTTTTTGACATCGCCCGCATTAATGGAAAAAGCGTGGTGGAAATTTTTCCTGACAACCCCGGCAAGGCGCGTATTTTTATTTTGCATTTTACCCCGCTTCTCGGTATAAAACGCCGCGCGCGGCTCATTAAAAAAGCGCACGAAGCTCCATCTCGTGACGCCACTTCCAGCCGGGTTAAGCACTCTGTTACACAGCGGCGGTTTCGCCAGCTGTTCGATATGTATAGCTTTGGCTTGTCGCTGGCCTTTTTCGGGGCAGTGTGGAGGTGATACCAGATAATGAACCAACGTTTTTCGCCTGATTCGTCGCGTCGTTCTGTCGCGCAATTCTATCCCGCAATCTGCATCTCTTTCGTGCAAACCTGCCGATGTTCTACCCATCTCGGCGCTTCTCAGGATTCCAGGGCCTCCAGGCTTTTTGAAAACTGAACAAGGGCGCTCTTGCGTGAGCAAGGGTTTTCTCGTGGTTTCTCCGGGCTGTCATACCAGCTTCGGGTACGTGTTTTACTATATATGAATAAGAAACCGGTCGCGCAGCTGCAGTGCCAGCACTATCTGCTGGGATTAAAGGCTGTTCATGGGTTGTTATCGCGTCTGTCGACTGCGATAGTAGTTAATATTACAAGTTGAGGTTCGCTATGTCTGACGACATGTCTTTGGGTTCGCTTTCGTCAGCAGGCGAACACGGTGTACTACGTTCCATGCAGGAGGTTGCGATGAGCTCCCAGGAAGCCAGCAAAATGCTACGTACCTACAATATTGCCTGGTGGGGTAATAACTATTACGACGTTAACGAACTGGGCCATATCAGCGTTTGCCCGGATCCTGACGTCCCGGAAGCGCGCGTCGATCTGGCCGAGCTGGTCAAAGCGCGCGAAGCCCAGGGACAACGCCTGCCGGCGCTGTTCTGCTTCCCGCAGATCCTGCAACACCGTCTGCGCTCGATTAACGCCGCCTTCAAGCGCGCGCGTGAATCCTACGGTTACAACGGCGACTATTTCCTTGTCTACCCGATCAAGGTCAACCAGCACCGTCGCGTGATTGAATCCTTGATCCACTCCGGCGAACCGCTGGGGCTGGAGGCCGGTTCGAAGGCTGAACTGATGGCGGTGCTGGCGCACGCGGGCATGACCCGTAGCGTGATCGTCTGCAACGGTTATAAAGATCGCGAATACATCCGTCTGGCGCTGGTGGGCGAGAAGATGGGCCATAAGGTCTATCTGGTCATCGAGAAGATGTCGGAAATCGCCATCGTGCTGGAAGAGGCCGCCCGTCTGAACGTGGTGCCGCGCCTTGGCGTGCGTGCGCGTCTGGCTTCGCAGGGATCCGGTAAATGGCAGTCCTCCGGCGGCGAGAAATCTAAATTTGGCCTCGCGGCGACGCAGGTGCTGCAACTGGTCGAGATTCTGCGCGAGGCAGGCCATCTTGAGAGCCTGCAACTGCTGCACTTCCACCTCGGCTCGCAGATGGCCAACATTCGCGATATCGCCACCGGCGTGCGCGAATCGGCGCGTTTCTACGTCGAGCTGCATAAGCTGGGCGTCAATATTCAGTGCTTCGACGTCGGCGGCGGTCTGGGTGTCGATTACGAAGGGACCCGCTCGCAGTCCGACTGCTCGGTGAACTACGGCCTGAATGAGTACGCCAACAATATCATCTGGGCTATCGGCGATGCCTGTGAAGAGAACGGCCTGCCGCACCCGACGGTGATTACGGAGTCCGGCCGCGCGGTGACCGCGCACCACACCGTATTGGTTTCCAATATCATCGGCGTTGAACGCAACGAATACACCGAGGCGACCCCGCCGGCGGAAGACGCCGCGCGTCCGCTGCAGAGCATGTGGGAAACCTGGCTGGAGATGCACGAAACCGGCAACCGCCGCTCGCTGCGTGAATGGCTGCATGACAGCCAAATGGATCTGCACGATATCCATATCGGCTACTCCTCCGGCACCTTCAATCTGCAGGAGCGCGCGTGGGCGGAACAGCTGTATCTGAACATGTGCCATGAGGTGCAAAAACAGCTTGATCCGAGCAACCGCGCCCATCGCCCGATCATCGATGAGCTGCAGGAACGTATGGCGGATAAAATCTACGTCAACTTCTCGCTGTTCCAGTCGATGCCGGATGCCTGGGGTATCGATCAGCTGTTCCCGGTAATGCCGCTGGAAGGGCTGAACAAGTCTCCGGAACGCCGCGCGGTGCTGCTGGATATTACCTGTGACTCCGATGGCGCCATCGATCATTACGTTGACGGCGACGGGATCGCCACCACCATGCCGATGCCGGAATACGACCCGGAGAACCCGCCGATGCTGGGCTTCTTCATGGTTGGCGCCTATCAGGAGATCCTCGGCAACATGCACAACCTGTTTGGTGATACCGAAGCGGTAGACGTTTTCGTCTTCCCTGATGGTAGCGTTGAGGTTGAGCTCTCCGATGAGGGCGATACGGTGGCTGATATGCTGCAGTACGTCCAGCTGGATCCGAATACGTTGCTGACCCAGTTCCGCGATCAAGTGAAAAATACTGGTCTCGACGCCGAGCTGCAGCAGCAGTTCCTTGAAGAGTTCGAAGCGGGGCTATACGGATATACTTATCTTGAAGATGAGTAATTAAGAGCCCTCTGCGGAAAGGCCGGTTTAGATTCATAAACCGGCCTTTTTTATAAATGAAATCTGAAACATCATATTGCATGCTTTTTAAAACCGTAAAGGCCCGTACACTGCCGCAAGGAAATTACAGCAGTGGGACAGGGATGGTATATGAAAAGCATGCCGTATTACGGTTTTATTATCGGTGTATTACTATTAAGCGGCTGTTCGCGCCCAATAGCAAACAATAGTTGCGCGGCGCGCCCCTCTGTGGCCGGCCCTCATGAAGAGAACGACCTGCGCTCAACGATTAAACACAGGTCCGCGGAACGCATGGGTCGTTACCCTGACGAAATGGTATCGATTGATTATTCCGGCCCGTATCAAACTGGTTTTGATCAACAGTATAATATTCATCCAGGTGACCTGGAATATACGGTACGTGATGCTAATTATAATTTTCTTCCTATCACTCGTAGTTATAATCATGATACGGGCGAATGGCAATATGCCATTGAGGCGCATAATGGTACGCAGTATCAATTATACGTCCGCAATTATAGCCGCAGCATGGATTATGAAATTGTCGCCACGGTAGATGGTCTTGATGTGCTGAGCGGTAAGGCCGCTTCGCTCAATAATAGCGGCTATATTGTGCCGGCTGGCGGCTCGCTGGCGATCAAAGGTTTTCGTAAAAACAGCCGCGTTGAAACGGCATTTGAGTTTTCAAACGTCTCAGCGTCTTACGCTGTCCAATCTGCCCAGGAGATTGGTCGCAACGTCGGGGCAATCGGTTTTGCCGCTTTTGCCTTACGCGGAAAAGCGCCGGCGCCTTGTCAAAAATAAACGTCCCGCTTGCCGCCGGGCGGTTTTCAGGCGATAATTTGTCCTTATAAGCAGTAACCCAATTCAAACCCTTCCTCGTCGGGCCTAACGACGCGGAGGGGTTTTTTTATACTTATTTTTTACGTTCCACGACTGTGAAAAGAGGTCATATCCATGAGCACTTTAGGTCATCAATACGATAACTCCCTGGTATCCAACGCTTTTGGTTTCCTGCGTCTGCCGATGAACTTTATGCCGTATGAAAGCGATGCGGATTGGGTCATCACCGGCGTGCCGTTTGATATGGCGACCTCCGGGCGCGCGGGTGGCCGCCATGGCCCGGCGGCGATCCGTCAGGTGTCAACCAACCTCGCCTGGGAGCACAACCGTTTCCCATGGAACTTCGACATGCGCGAACGCCTGAACGTCGTGGACTGCGGCGATCTGGTCTACGCCTTCGGCGACGCCCGCGAAATGAGCGAGAAACTGCAGGCGCACGCGGAGAAACTGCTGGCGGCCGGTAAACGCATGCTCTCCTTCGGCGGCGACCATTTCGTCACCCTGCCGCTGCTGCGCGCCCACGCCAAGCATTTCGGTAAAATGGCGCTGGTACACTTCGATGCCCACACCGATACCTACGCCAACGGCTGTGAATTCGACCACGGTACCATGTTCTACACCGCGCCGAACGAAGGGCTTATCGATCCGAACCACTCCGTGCAGATCGGTATTCGTACCGAATTCGATAAAGATAACGGTTTCACCGTGCTGGATGCGGGCCAGGTTAACGACCGCAGCGTCGATGACATCATCGCTCAGGTGAAGCAGATCGTCGGCGATATGCCGGTGTACCTGACCTTCGATATCGACTGCCTGGATCCGGCATTTGCGCCAGGTACCGGTACGCCGGTGATCGGTGGACTCACTTCTGACCGCGCGATCAAACTGGTACGTGGCCTGAAGGATCTGAACATCGTCGGGATGGACGTGGTTGAAGTTGCCCCGGCCTATGACCAGTCCGAAATCACCGCCCTGGCGGCGGCGACTCTAGCGCTGGAGATGCTTTATATTCAGGCGGCGAAAAAAGGCGACTAATTTTTAAGCGTTTACTACTGCTGCTGCTGCTGCGCGACGCATGCGCAGCAGCAGTACGCCGCCGGCGCACAGCGTGATCAGCTGGGAGGCCACCAGAACGGAAAAACCAGAACTGACCGATCCCACCGATTTCATCACCACTCCCATTAGCAGCGGAATAAACGCCGCGCAGATGTTGCCAATGCCGTTAATGATCCCATAGGCGCTGCCCACCGCTTCGCGCGGGGCATGATGCTGCACCACCGCCGGGATCGCCGCCCCCTGTAATCCCCAGAAAACGTTCGCCGCCAGCATAAACAACGCCAGCATCGCCGGCTGCTGGCTGAGCATCAGCGCCAACACGGAACCGGCGGTGAGTAGGCCGCCGATAATAAACAGCAGCGGCGCCTGCTCCGGGCGCATTTTGTCGAGGAGCACGCCGCCAACAAACTTTGAGCCCAGGCTTAACAGAAAGGGGACTGCCGCCAGCAGCCCGGTGGCCTGTAGTGAGAAGTGGTGCTCATCGCGCAGCCAGGCGGGCAACCAGGCGCTGCTCCCCCATAGATAGCTGAGCGTGGCGATTTCCACCAGCAAGATCCAGCCAAGCAGCGGCGTACGCCAGGCGAGGGCAAAAGTTTGGCTGAGGCCAGGCTTCGCGCGCTGTGCGGCCACTTGCGGCGCGGGGAGAAAGCGCCAGATTAATCCACCGCCGAGCAGCAAATTCAGCAGCGCCAGCGCGTAGAAGGCGCCGATCCAGCCAACGTGCGCCATCAGCCAGGTGACCAGCGGGAAGCCCACCGCCAGCCCCAACGATACGCCGAGAGCGGTCACCGCATTCGGTTTACCTATTTCATCGGCGGCGAAGTTGTCGTTGATAAAGCGCGTTTTCAGTGAGAACAGCGGCCCCTCCGCCAAGCCAAGAACAATGCGCGCGATTAACATTCCCATTAGTGAACCGAGTAACGGGGAAATGGCGCACACCAGCGCCCATATCGCAATGCTGCTTAACAGTCCCTGACGATAATGCCATCTACTTTCTATAACTGGTGTTAATAATAATGCCGAAAACCCATAACCCAGAAGAAAGCATGTCATTAGCATTCCTTGTAACATTCTGTTTTCATTTAACTGGAAATGGGCAGCGAATTCCGGGTTAAGGATCATCACCGAGATATTTACCCGATCGACGTAGGAAATAATTATTAACAAAAGTAGTGCTATTACCCCTTGCCATCTTGCCGCCATTCGTTATCTCCACGCTTAATTTAATGATTGCCGGTTATTATTTTTTAACGCCAGAAATAGTCACATAAGTAAAATGATTCACCTGTGAAACTCATTGTTTTTTAACGATTAAATAAAGTATTGTTTCATGGGTGAAACATCATGTTTTCCGCTATTGCACATTTTTAATGATCGTCTGGAAAAGAAGTCAATAGCCGCATGTGAAATTTAAATCGGCATTTTTATTTATAATGGATCACCTCTTTAAATATCATCATTTCATCTGAATGCAGTTTTTCGTGATCAATTGCACACTTAGCTAATTTAAAAGCCTTTCATTAACAACTTCGTCACATTAACGCTTGACGAAACATTCACCGCTTTTATATTGACCGTATTAAATAAGAAACAGAGTTTCATATATGAAACAAAAGCCTGGAGGATTGCGATGAGCTGGATAGGCGTATGTGACGCGGAGCAAGTACAGGAAGATTTTCCCTATAGCGGCAATATCGATGGTAAGGAAATCGGTATTTATCTGATTGATGGCGAATATTACGCGCTGGAAGACGTTTGCCCTCATGCCTATGCGCTCCTGAGCCAGGGCTTTGTCGAAGATGGCAAGGTGGAATGCCCGCTGCATGAGGCGGTATTCGACGTCAAAACCGGCCAGTGCCTGCATGGCCCCGGCGGCCGCAACCTTAATCGTTACCCGGTGCGGGTATACGACAATCAGATCCAGATTACTTTTATCGAGGAGAACGTGGCATGAGCGAATCCCTGGACTTCAACCCGGCGCTACCGGAAAGCCGCCAGTTTACGCCACCGGCGGAAGGCGGAAACGGCAATATCCATAAGCCTGGCGACTATCACAATCTGATTTGGCAAACCCGCAGCCGGGTGCCGGAAAACTGGGAGCTTCAGCTTATCGCGACCCTGGAAACGCTGTTCGAACAGGGCGCGGAAAGTCTCGGTGAGCTGGTGAACGGTCTCAATGGCGTCAGGATGCATGACCAGCAGGGCGAACCGTGGAGTGAAAGCAGCTTCCAGGCATTTTTACAGGTCAACGGCTACTGAGGACACAGTAATGACGACAACGGTACAAAACTATCTTGATAAAGGGTTGCGCGGTCTGTGGTATCCGGTGCTGGCGAGCTGGGAGGTGCAGTCTGCGCCGGTGGGCATTACCCGTCTCGGCGAGCAGATCGTGGTCTGGCGGAATAAAGACGGTCAGGTGCAGGCGCTGGAAGACCGCTGCCCGCATCGCGGCGCGCGTCTGTCAATGGGCTGGAACTTAGGCGATCGTATCGCCTGCTGGTATCACGGGGTGGAAGTCGCCGGTAACGGCGAAGTCAAAGACGTCCCGGCGGTTGACCGCTGCCCGCTGGTCGGCCAGCAGTGCGTGCGCAGCTACAGCGTGCAGGAAGCGCATGGGGCAATCTTCCTGTGGTTCGGCGTCACCGCCGACCAGCAGCCTGATGAACTGAGCTTCCCGGAGGAACTGGCCGACCACGAAAAATACAGTAACTTCCTGTGCACCGCGGCGTGGAAATGCAACTACCAGTACGCGCTGGAAAACGTGATGGACCCGATGCACGGTACCTATCTGCACTCGTCATCGCACTCGATGGCGGAAGGCGATCGCAAAGCCGATATGGTGCTGCAGCCGACGAAAACCGGCTTTATCTTCGAGAAAAAAGGGCAGAGCGGCGTCAACTTTGACTGGGTTGAACTGGGCAACAGCGGCGCCTACTGGATGCGCCTGTCTATTCCGTACAAAAAGCGTTTCGGGCCGGGCGGCCACTTCTGGATCGTCGGCATGGTGGTTCCGGAAGATAACGACAACTGCCGCGTCTTCTTCTGGCGCATCCGCGGCGTACAGGGCTGGCAGCGCGATCTGTGGCGCTTTATGTACCGCAACCGTCTGGAAAAACTGCACTGGGAAGTACTGGAACAGGATCGCGTGGTGCTGGAGAGCCTGGCGCCGAACGCCCGCGATCATGAATATCTCTATCAACATGATGTCGGTCTGTCCCGACTGCGCCGCATGATGCAGAAAGCGGCGAAAGAGCAGCTAGTGCTCCGCGAAGCGCAGCAGGGTGCCGCCTGATGAACGGCCTGCTGAACGGTAAACGCATTGTCGTCACCGGCGCGGCGCGCGGCCTGGGTTATCACTTTGCCGAAGCCTGCGCCGCGCAGGGCGCGACGGTAGTGATGTGCGACATCCTGCAGGGGGAGCTGGCGGAAAGCGCTCATCGCCTGCAGCAGAAGGGCTATCAGGTCGAGTCCCACGCCATCGATCTTGCCAGTCAAACGTCGATCGAGCAGGTCTTTAGCGCCATCGGCGCGCAGGGGCCGATTGATGGCTTAGTCAATAACGCAGCGATGGCGACCGGCGTCGGCGGTAAAAATATGATCGATTACGATCCGGATCTGTGGGATCGGGTGATGACGGTCAACGTTAAAGGCACCTGGCTGGTGACCCGCGAGGCGGTACCGCTGCTGCGGGAAGGCGCGGCGATCGTCAACGTCGCTTCGGATACCGCGCTGTGGGGCGCGCCGCGGCTGATGGCCTATGTCGCCAGCAAGGGCGCGGTAATTGCGATGACCCGCTCCATGGCCCGCGAGCTGGGTGAAAAGCGGATCCGTATCAACGCCATTGCGCCGGGGCTGACTCGCGTCGAGGCCACGGAATATGTTCCCGCAGAGCGTCATCAGCTGTATGAGAACGGCCGCGCGCTCAGCGGCGCGCAGCAGCCGGAAGATGTCACCGGCAGCGTGGTCTGGCTGCTGAGCGATCTTTCGCGCTTTATCACCGGCCAGCTGATCCCGGTCAACGGCGGTTTTGTCTTTAACTAACAAGTGAGGCGGTATGGCGAACGATCAGGAAGTGAAGTACCTGGTACCGGGTCTGGAGCGCGGTTTACAACTGCTGCTGGCATTTGGCGAGCAGCATCGCGATCTGACCTTTGCCGAGCTGCATCGGCTGGTGGATATGCCGAAAGCGACCGCCTATCGCGTGGTGCAGACGCTGGAATATATGGGCTTTCTCGAGCGTAACGCCCGCACCAATACCTTTTCGCTGGGCATGAACGTACTGCGTCTGGGCTTTGAATATATCGCTTCACTGGATGTCGCCCAGGTGGGTCAGCCGGTCATCGAGCAACTGCGCGATATCAGCCAGTGCAGCAGCCATCTGGCGATCCGCGATGGCCGCGACATCATTTACATCGCCCGCGTCAGCGCCGCCGGTTCGCGTATCAACCAGGTCAGCGTCGGAACGCGGCTACCGGTGCACTGCACCTCGCTTGGCCGCATGCTGCTGACCGATGTTTCCCGCAGCGAGTTTGAGCAATTGTTCCCGGATGAACGTCTGCCGGGCAATACGCCGGGCCAGCTGTACGACCGCGAAGCGCTGTGGCAGATGGTGCAGCAGGATAAAGCCCGCGGCTATGTGATTGGCGAATCGTTCTATCGCCACGGTATCTCATCGATTGTCTATCCGGTCTTTGACCGCAGCGGCCGGGTGGCGGCGGTCGTTAGCATTCTGGTGCCGTCGGACGAGATCCCGCAAAGCGATCGCGAGCGCTTACAGAACGAGGTCAGTATGGCGGCGGACAAAATTTCCGGTTTCCTCGGATATTTGTCACAGGCAAGTTAAATCAACAACTTAACGGCAGGCGCTTGATTGCGTCGGGCATGTTTTACGCCCAAATTCGGGCGACTGAACGGTAAAGAGGCGACGAAGAATGAGTATTACCGGAATTGAAAAGCTGGAATTTGGCGTAGACGACCTGAACCACAGCGCGAAATTCATGCGCGATTTTGGCCTGACCGGCGACGCCAGCGGCCGCGCGTTTACCACCCTCAGCGGCGCGCGGGTCGAACTTAACCCGACCGATAGCGCCGACCTGCCGCCAGCCTTTGAGGCGGGCAACACCCTGCGTCGCATGACCTGGGGCGTGGCGGATCGTGCGGCGCTGGATGCGCTGCGCCCGAAGCTGGAACGTCAGCCCGGTTTCCGTGAAATCGACGGCACGCTGGAGTGCCGCGACCCTAACGGTATGACGCTGCGGGTGCAGGTAAGCCAGCAAACGGCGGTGGAACTGAACGTCGAGCCGATCAACCAGTGGGGCGATGTACGTCGCATCGACACCCCTAGCCCGGTGTACGACCGCGCCCAGCCGATTAACGTCGGCCACGTGGTGTTCTTCGTGGAAGAACTGGCGGCGGTGGAAAGTTTCTATCGCGAAGTGCTCGGCTTCCAGGTGTCAGACCGCTATATCAATCGCGCGGTGTTCCTGCGCTGCGGCGTACGCGGCGGCCACCACAACCTCTTCTTATTGCAGTTGCCCAACCGCAAACGTGGACTTAACCACGTCGCGTTTACCGTACGTGATATTCACGAAGTGATCGGCGGCGGCATTGCGATGAATAAAAACGCCTGGAGCACGTTTATCGGCCCCGGCCGCCATCCGGTCTCCTCGGCCTACTTCTGGTATGTCAACAGCCCGACCGGCGGCGCTTTTGAGTACTACACCAACGATGACTATCTGACGGAAAACTGGCAGCCGCGCGAGCTGGAGCATTCACTCGTGTCCTTTACCGAATGGGCGGTGGAAGGCGGTATCGATCACGATACCCGTCGCCAGCAGAAAAAACCGGAGGCGGTATGACGGCGCGGATAGTCATTATCGGCGGCGGCCAGGCTGGCGGCTGGGCGGCGAAAACGCTGCGTGATGAAGGGTTTAGCGGCGAGATTTCCGTGGTTGCCGAAGAGCAATGGGATTTTTACGAGCGCCCGCCGCTGTCGAAAGCGGCATTGCTGGAGGCCGAACCGGCGCTGCCGCGATTATTCAGCGCCGAGGCGCAACAGGCGCTGGATCTGCGCTGGTACCGACCGCTGCGCGCGGAATCGATTGACCGGCAAAATAAAACCCTGGCGCTGAGCAACGGCGAAACGCTGGCGTACGATCAACTGCTGATCGCCACCGGCGGCCGCGCGCGCCTGCCGTCCGAGGCCTGGGCGCAGCATCCGCAGGTCTATACCCTGCGCCACTGGCAGGACGCGCAGCGTCTGAAGCAGCGGCTGGCATCGGCAACGCGGCTGGCGATCGTCGGCGGCGGCTGGATTGGCCTCGAAATCGCCGCCTCGGCGCGCAAAAGCGGCGTAGCCGTAACCCTTTATGAACAGCAGCCAGCGCTGTGCATGCGCTCGGTCAGTATGGAGGTCTCGCAGGCGCTGGATGAGTTGCATCGCCGGCAGGGCGTTGATATTCGCCGCGGCTGCGGCGCGCTGGAGCTGGAAGATGATAACGGCCTGCCGACGCTGCACTGCGACGGCCAGCGGGAAACCTTCGATGCGGTGGTGGTGGGGATCGGCGTCGATCTCAATCTGGAACTGGCGCGCGATGCCGGGCTCGCTGTCGAGCGCGGGATTGTCGTCGATGCCCAGGGACGCAGCAGCGATCCGGCGATTTTCGCCGCCGGCGATGTCGCTCAGCATCATCAGTATGGCCTGTGCATTCAGTCGTGGGCCTTTGCGCAAAATCAGGCCATCGCGACGGCGAAAGCGATGCTCGATCCGCAGGCCAGCGGCTACGACGAGGCGCCGTGGCTGTGGTCGGATCAATACGATCGCAATATCCAGATCCTGGGGATCCCGCAGGCGGGCAGCCGCACCATCGTGCGTGACGAGCCGCAGGGCGCGCTCTATTTCTCGCTCAATGCCGATGGACGTTTAACGCAGCTGGTGGCCTTCAATAATGCACGTACCGTGAAGCTGGCGAAGCGCTGGATGGCGGCGGGGAGGGATCTCTCTGACGTCCCGCTCGCTGACCCGACTTTCTCGCTGATGTCATTGCGATAATTAACGCGAACCCTTAAGGGGGAGAAATGACCACATTAGAGACTAACGCCGCGCCTGCTGAGGCGAGCGGCGAGGGCGTCCGCACGCCTGAAAAAGCGGTGCGTTGGGCCATTCCGCTGTCGCTGCTGGCCTGCGTACTGCTGGCGTTTTTCGACAAAATCAGTATCGCCGCGCTGTTTTCCGATAGCCACTTCCAGCAGGCGATGGGGATCGATTTCGATACCACCCGGCTGGGTATTTTGATGAGCGCCTTTCTGCTGAGCTACGGCTTCTCGTCAGTGCTATTAAGCGGCCTTGGCGACCGGATTGCGCCGCTGCGCTTGCTAACTGGAATGATGGTGGTGTGGTGCATCCTGATGGTGATCATGGGCTTCACCCACAACTACGCGCTGATGGTGACGCTGCGCATCCTGTTGGGCATCGCCGAAGGGCCGCTGTTCCCGCTGGCGTTCGCCGTGGTGCGCCACACCTTCCCGCAGCGGCTGCAGGCCCGCGCCACCATGCTGTGGCTGCTCGGCACGCCGGTTGGCGCGGCGCTGGGTTTCCCGCTGTCAATTTGGCTACTCAATACCTTCGGCTGGCAGAGCACCTTTTTCGTGATGGCGATGCTGACGGTGCCGGTGCTGATTTTTGTGCGCATCGGGCTGCGCGGCGTGCAGCTGGAGGCGAAAGTCGGCAGCGATAAAACGTCGCAGGAAGCGCGCCGCAGCGCGCGGCGCGAGCTCTTCGTTAGCCCGCATTTCTGGATGATCTGCATCTTCAATATCGCCTTTCTCGCCTATCTGTGGGGGATCAACGGCTGGCTGCCGGGCTACCTGATTAAAGGCAAAGGCATTCATCTGGAACACGCCGGCTGGCTGTCGTCGATGCCGTTTATCGCCATGCTGCTGGGCGAAATTATCGGCGCCTGGCTGTCCGACCGCGTCGATAAGCGCGCCGCCGCCTGCTTTATTTCCCTGGCGGGCGCCGGAATCGGTTTGGCGGCGGTGATGCATTTTAGCGCGCCATTACCGGTGATTGCGGCGATGAGCTTTAGCACCTTTATGTGGGGCACCGGCGCGCCAAACATTTTCGCGCTGCTGGCTAAAGCGACCCATCCACGGGTCAGCGCCACGGCGGGCGGGATTTTCAACGGGCTGGGAAACTTTGCCGGGGCCTTATCGCCGGCGGTGATGGGCGCGCTTATCGCCTTCACCCATAGCATGGATTCCGGGCTGATTTTTCTGGCGGTGATGGCGGCGGTGGGCTGCGCCCTGTTACTGCCGCTGCTGAGACGTTACTGAGGATAAAACGATGACTGATTCAACCGTAACTGCAAAACAGAGTCTGAAACCTGAACATTTGACGATGGAAGAGTGGGTGGAGTCGCGTATCGCGCGCTTCGAAGGCCGTAAATACGACTGGAATGCGCTGAAATTCCAGGCCGATTTCGACCCGAAATATCGCCGCGCGCAGATGCGCTATATCGGCACCGGCGCCACCGGCGTCGCCAGCGATACCAACACCGTTCCGGCAGAGCACTTCACCTTCTCCACCATGGTGTTGCCGTCCAAATGTGAAGGCCCGCTGCACCTGCATGATGACGTAGAAGAAGTGTTCTTCATGCTTAAAGGGCAGATCACCCTGATGATTCAGGACGGCGACAACTATACCGAAACCGTACTGCGCGAACGCGATCTGATCTCGGTACCGCCCGGCATCTACCGCGGTTTGTTCAACCACGGCGAAGAAGAGGCGCTGATGTGCGTGATGCTCGGCACCCATAAGCCACATATTCCGACCTACCCGGAAGATCATCCGCTGGCAAAAGTAAAACGTAACTAAGGGGCGATGATGACGGGTTTTCGTGAACAAGGAAGCGGCATTCCGCTGACGCTGCTGCACGGCATCAGTTCCGGCGCGGCCTCCTGGCATAAACAGATGGCGTTGCCCGGCTACCGCGTGCTGGCCTGGGATATGCCCGGTTATGGCGAAAGCCCGATGCTGTCGGCGGCGCCGGCGGATGCCGGTGATTACGCCGACGCGCTGGCGCGAATGCTGGACCGTGCTGGAGTAGAGCAAACCATACTGGTCGGCCATTCGCTGGGTGCGCTGGTGGCGGCCGCCTTCGCCGCGAAATACCCGCAGCGGGTGCTTTATCTGGTACTCGCCGACGTCGCGCAGGGCTACGGTCAGGCGGAGGCGGCGCAGCGGGAAAAAGTCTGGCAGGGGCGTCAACAGCAGATGGCGCTGGGCGGCGAGGCGATGGCGCAGGGGCGGGCGGCAAAACTGCTGCGCTCCGGCGCGCGCGAAGCCGATGTGGCGACGGTGGCGGCAGGCATGCGCAGGCTGCGTAGCGAAGGCTACCTCGCCGCTGCCTGGATGCTGGCGCATGACGACATCCACCGCTGGCTCGCCGACTATCGCGGCCGTCTCACGGTGTGGTGTGGCGAGCAGGATGCCATTACCCAACCGGAGCTGGTGCAGGGAGTGGCGCTGCGTTACGGCGCCCCTTACATCGCCATCCCGCAGGCTGGACATGCCAGCTATCTCGATAACGAAACCTTTTTTAATCAACAGCTTTTACGCATAGGGGAAGAGGTGCGCGATGAATGCACAAATTGAAGGACGCGTCGCGGTAGTCACCGGCGGCTCGTCAGGGATCGGCTTTGAAACGCTGCGCCTGCTGCTGGGCGAAGGGGCGAAGGTCGCCTTTTGCGGCCGCAACCCGGATCGGCTGGCCAGCGCTCATGCGGCGTTGCAAAACGAATATCCAGAAGGCGAGGTGTTCTCCTGGCGCTGCGACGTACTGAACGAAGCGGAAGTGGAAGCGTTCGCCGCCGCGGTCGCCGCGCGCTTCGGCGGCGCCGACATGCTGATTAATAACGCCGGGCAGGGTTATGTCGCCCACTTCGCCGATACCCCGCGCGAGGCCTGGCTGCACGAAGCCGAGCTGAAACTGTTCGGCGTGATTAATCCGGTAAAGGCCTTCCAGCCGCAGCTTGAACAGTCGGATATCGCCTCGATTACCTGTGTGAACTCGCTGCTGGCTCTGCAGCCGGAAGAGCACATGATTGCCACCTCTGCTGCCCGTGCCGCGCTGCTCAATATGACGCTGACCCTGTCGAAAGAGCTGGTGGAGAAAGGCATCCGCGTGAATTCCATCCTGCTGGGAATGGTCGAATCCGGGCAGTGGCAGTGCCGTTTCGAAAACCGCAGCGATAAGAGCCAGAGCTGGCCGCAGTGGACCGCCGAAATCGCCCGCAAGCGTGGGATCCCGATGGCGCGCCTCGGCAAACCGCAGGAACCGGCACAGGCGCTGCTATTCCTCGCTTCGCCGCTGGCCTCCTTTACCACCGGCGCGGCGCTGGACGTTTCCGGCGGTTTCTGCCGCCATCTGTAAGGAAAGATGATGAAAAAGGTCATGTTAATCGGCTATGGCGCGATGGCCCAGGCGGTGATTGAACGCCTGCCGCCGCAGGTGACGTTGGGCTGGATTGTGGCGCGCGAATCGCATCATGCGGCAATCCGCCAGCAGTTCGGCCACGCGGTGACGCCGCTTATCGATCCGCTGCAGTGCGAAGAGACGCCGGATCTGGTGCTGGAATGCGCCAGCCAGCAGGCGGTCGCGCAGTACGGCGAAGCGGTGCTGGGGCGCGGCTGGCATCTGGCGGTGATCTCTACCGGCGCGCTGGCGGACAGCGAACTGGAACAGCGTTTACGCCAGGCGGGCGGCAGGCTGACGCTGTTGGCTGGCGCAGTCGCCGGGATTGACGGCCTGGCGGCGGCGAAAGAGGGCGGTCTTGAACGAGTGACCTATCAGTCGCGTAAAAGCCCGGCCAGCTGGCGCGGCAGCTATGCCGAACAGCTTATCGACCTCAGTGCGATCAATGAAGCGCAAATTTTCTTTGAAGGCAGCGCTCGCGAGGCGGCGCGGCTATTCCCGGCAAATGCCAACGTGGCGGCAACCATCGCGCTGGGCGGTATCGGCCTTGACGCGACTCGGGTGCAATTGATGGTCGATCCGGCGACGCAACGCAACACCCATACGCTACACGCCGAAGGACTGTTCGGCGAGTTTCACCTGGAGCTGAGCGGCCTGCCGCTCGCCAGCAATCCGAAAACATCGACCCTCGCGGCACTGAGCGCGGTACGCGCCTGCCGTGAACTGGCATAACGCAGAGAGGCTGAGATGGACGAATTAGACATTTTTATCGGCGGCCAGTGGCGTCGCGGCGGCGGCAATTTAATGCACAGCCTGTTTCCGGCGGATGGCGCTATTAACGCGGCGCTGCATGCGGCAAGCCTCGATGATTTGCAGGAGGCGATCGACTGCGCCGACCGCGCCTGGCGGGAGCCAACGTGGCGGGCGATGCTGCCGCATCAGCGGGCGAAGATCCTGCATAAGGTTGCCGATCTGATTGAAGCACAGGTTGATGAGCTCACCCAAAAACAGAGCCGCGATAACGGTAAACCGCTGGCGGAAGCGCGAGGGCTGGTGATGAGCGCCGCCGGTACCGCACGCTATTTTGCCGCCGCCTGCGAGTTGCTGGAGGGCGAGCTGCCGACGCCGCGGCAGGCGGATCTATTGACCCTGAGCCGCTATGAGCCGTTGGGCGTGGTGGCGGCGATCACGCCGTGGAACTCGCCGATCGCCAGTGAAATGCAGAAGGTGGCCCCGGCGATCGCCGCCGGGAACGCGGTGATCCTCAAACCGGCGGAGGCCACGCCGCTCATGGCGCTGGAGCTGGCGAAGATCTTCGAGCAGGCCGGTTTACCCGCCGGACTGCTGAGCGTGCTGCCGGGTAAAGGATCGATTATCGGCGATGCGCTGGCCCGCCATCCTAAGGTACGCAAAATTTCCTTTACCGGCGGCACCACTACCGGGCGTCATCTGGCGCACGTAGCGGCGGAAAAGCTGATCCCGGCGTCGCTGGAGCTGGGCGGCAAATCACCGACCATCGTGCTGGAAGATGCCGATATCGAACAGGCGGCGCGGGGCATCTGCTACGGCATTTTCAGCTCCGGCGGCCAGGCCTGTATTGCCGGCTCGCGGCTGTTTGTCCATGAAAAAGTGTATCCGCAATTAATGGCCCGCCTGCTGGAGTTAACCCAAGGACTGCGGGTTGGTCATCCGTTCAGCGCTGGCACCCACGTCGGGCCGCTGATCAACGATAAACACCGCCAGAGCGTGCTGGAGTACGTCGAGCTGGCGAAACGCGAAGGCGGCAGCGTGCTATGCGGCGGCGAGATCCCGGCGGATCCGGCGCTGGCGGCGGGGAGCTACTTCCTGCCGACCATTATTGAAGGGCTGAACAATCAGGCCCGCGTTTGCCAGGAAGAGATCTTCGGGCCGGTGCTGGTGGCGATGCGTTTTCGCGATGAAGCGGCGCTGATCCGCGAGGCCAATGATTCGGTCTTCGGACTGGCGGCGGGGATCTGGACGCGCGATACCGGCCGCGCGCTGCGTCTGAGCGAGCAACTGGAAGCCGGTACGGTGTGGATCAACACCTACAAAGTTTTCTCCATTTCGACCCCGTTCGGGGGCTTTAAAGAGAGCGGTCTGGGCCGCGAAAAAGGGATCCAGGGGCTGAAAGCCTGGATGCAACAAAAGAGCATTTATCTGGCGACGGGTAATAGCGTCAACCACTGGTGCGACTGAGAAAGGGTGAGCAATGAGCGAAATGATAACCGTCGGCGATGCCATCGCCAGAACGCTGGAGCAGTATCACGTTGAAGCCATTTATGGCGTCATTTCTATCCATAACCTGCCGATCGCCGACGCCGTTGGCCAGCGGGAAAAAATCCGCTTTGTTCCGGCGCGCGGCGAAGCGGGCTCGGTGACCATGGCCGACGCCCATGGCCGTTTTTCCGGGCTCGGCGTGGCGCTGACCAGCACCGGCGCGGGCGCGGGTAATGCGGTCGGCGCGCTGGTTGAGGCGATGAACGCCGGTACGCCGCTGCTGCACCTGACCGGACAGGTCGAAAAAGCCTGGCTGGACGCCGATACCGGTTTTATTCATGAAACCCGCGATCAGTTGACCTTCCTGAAAGCCAGTTCGAAGCGCGCTTACCGCATTAGCAACGCCAACCAGGCGGTGGCAATACTGCATAAGGCGATTCAGGTGGCGCAGACGCCGCCGTGCGGCCCGGTCTCGGTGGAGATCCCAATCGACATTCAGAGCGCCAAAATTCCGCTTTCGCTGCTGACCGCGCCGTTGAAACGCGCTCCGGCGATTGAGCCGGAAGCGACGATGGTCGATGCGCTGTGGGCGCAGCTTAAGCAGGCGAAGCAGCCGCTGCTGTGGCTTGGCGGCGGCGCGTTAGAGAGCGTTGAGGCGGTGAAGACGCTGGCGGATGCCGGGGTGACGGTGATTTCCAGTACCCACGGCCGCGGCATTTTGGCGGACAGCCATCGCGCCAGCCTGCGCGCGTTTCATAATTCTCCCTCGGTTGAAGCGCTGATTTCACAATGTGATTTCACACTTGTGGCCGGTTCCCGGCTGCGCAGCAACGAAACGCGTTCCTGGACGCTGGAGCTGCCCGCGCCGCGGGTGCAGATTGATATCGACCCGGCGGCGGCCAGCCGTAACTACCTGATGGACAATACGCTGGTGGCGGACTGCCGTGCTTTATTAGACGCGCTGGCGAAGCGGGTACAGGGCCGGATGTGGGGCGATGCGCGTTGGGATAGCCAGCTTAAAGCGGCGGTAGAGGCGGCGGAGCAGGGGCTGCGCGACCAGTGCGGCGCTTACGCTAAATTGAATGACGCGATTGCGCAGGCGCTGCCCGATGACGGCATTCTGGTGCGCGATATTACCGTTTCCGGCAGCCTGTGGGGCAGCCGTCTGTTCCGCGCTCACGGTCCGCTGATGAATATCCATTCTCTGGCCGGAGCCATCGGTATGGGGCTACCGATGGCAGTGGGCACCGCGATTGCCAATCCGCAACGGAAAGTGGTCGGCCTGGTCGGCGACGGCGGCCTGAGCCTCAACCTTGGCGAGCTGGCGACCCTGGCGCAGGAGAAGGCCAACGTGACGCTGTTGATTATGAACGATGGCGGCTACGGCGTGATGCGCGGTATTCAGGATAAGTACTTTGGCGGCCGCCAGTATTACAACGAGCTGCACACGCCGGACTTTACCCTGTTGGCGCAGGCGATTGGTCTGCAGGCGTGGAGCGTGGAGCGCGCTGAGGATTTCCAGGCGGTGATGACCGAGGCGCTGGCGATGCCGGGGCCATCGGTGGTGGAAGTGAAAATGGGCCAGATTGGCGCGCTGCGCTTTGCCGGCCCGCCGCAGAAAACGCTGTATTAATGATAACCCAGTGACCCCAACCCTCTCCCTTCCGGGGAGAGGGTACCGCACGGCACAGGGGGTTAATCAAGGCGCCGGACGGTTGCTCCTGCGCGTCGGGAGAGGGCCGGCCCGCAGGAGAGGGTTCATTACACGGTTAAAATACGTTAAACGGATATTCGACGTAGAACCGCACTTCATTACCGCTGACGTTATAGTCGCTGGCGTTGCTGGAAACGCGCAGCACCGAATAGCGGAGTCTCAATTTCAAATCTTTCGCCATACCGTTTTGCACCTGGTACTGCACCTGGTTGAACCATTCGTGTTCTTTACCGTTGCTGGTCTCGGCGGTTTTAATGTTATCGCCGCGAACGTAGGCGGTAGTCCAGCTCAGGCCCGGTACGCCCAGTCCGGCAAAATCCAGGCCATAGGAGGCCTGCCAGGAACGCTCATCCTCGCCGTTAAAATCTGACCAGTAGGAGTTAGCCAGCCAGATGGTGTTGCCGCCATCGCCGACGCCGCCCTGATTCTGATACCCGCCGTAGTGGTAGCCAGTGCTGCCGCTGCTTTGCTGGTAAGCGACTTTAAAGGTATGAATATCCCAGATATAGCTGGCGGCCAGGCTCCAGATGCTGTTGCTGCGCCCGGTGTCATTGGCGTCGGCATATTCTTGATCTAAGCGCGAGTTATAGCCGTTGAAGTCAACAATCAGCTGCTGGTCGGCGGCGAACGGCTGCTTGTAGTTCAGGCCGAGATACTGCTTATTCAGCACGTCCTCGACGTGTGAAGCGTATAGCGCGCCGCTGAGCTGGTCGTTGAATTGATAGCTGGCGCCGCCAAAGGTCAGGCTCTTCAGGCCGCTGTTGTGGCTGTCGTCGCTTTTGCGCTGCTGATCGGTGAGATAACCGGCGTTAATTTCCAGACCGTCGATTTCTCTTGAGGTCAGCATGGTACCGGTATAGCTCTCGTACAGCAGCCGCGAGTCATCGGCGTAGACGATAGGCAGCATCGGGCGCTGGCTGCCGTAGCTGAGTACGGTATTCGAGAAGCGCATTTTGGCGGTAGCGCCGAATTTGGCTAAATCGGACTTCGCGCGGCCATCATCATCCTGGGCGAAAAAGTCGATACCGCCCGCGCCGCTGCGGCCGCGACCGCCGTCGAGGCGCACGGCGTACTGCGCAATGCCGTCAACGCCGAAGCCGACCGGTCCCTGGGTGAAGCCGGATTCGAAGGTAGCGATAATACCCTGACCCCATTCGGCTTTATCCGGCAATCCATCGCGATAATCGCGTTTGATATAAGCGTTACGTAAAAAGAGATCCAGGTGGCTGTCTTCAATAAAGCCCTGACTGGTAGATTGTTGGCTGGCGAAAGCCGGCGCGGCGGCAATAATGCCAAGTGCGATTAATGGTAATTCTTTTTTCACTGAGGGCACTTCTCTGTCTGTCGATATATTCATGGGAATCACTGCCAGTCAGATATTCTCCTGAAATAATGTCGAAAGCAATCATTGTGTGAGCAGTTATTGCAGCCGGAAACAGGCTGTATGGCGCGTGAGCCGTGCGCCAGGTAGTAAGGGGTGGACTATTTATTATTCGGGTAAAGACGATTCTGAAAGCCAGATAATGTGCGACCTTTTTAATTTACCAAATAATATATTTCTGAATCGCCGGGTATAAAATAATTGGCTGTGATGCGCTGTGATAATAATTAACGGTTTGTGCGCTTAAATTATCAATTGATGCGGCTAAATATTTTTACGGGTATATAAAAAAGGGAGGCGATAATGCCTCCCGCTGTCGTTTATTTAATGCCGTCGGCCTTCATGCGATCGCGAATATGCTGCGCGCGGGCTTCCGACGCCGGGTGATCGTCAAACATGGAGCTCTGACGGCCGGCTTCCAGCTTGGCCAGTTTTTCGAAGCTGGTGGCCAGCCCCGATGGATTGATGCCGCGTTTACGCAGCAGGTCGTAAGAGTAGTCGTCCGCTTCCGACTCCTGGCGCTGGGAGAACTGCGAGTTCACCAGTTTTTCGCCGAGATCGCCCAGCTGCGACTGCGACAGGCTGCCGACGATGCCGCCAGCGGAGGCCGCCGCCGCGCGTACGGCGTTAGTGCCCAGCGCGACCTGCATGCCTTTCTTCACGTGACCCAACGCAACGTGGCCCATTTCGTGGCCGATAACCGCTTCTACTTCGTTATCGTTCATCAGGTCCATCAGGCCGCTGTAAACGCGGATGCAGCCGTTGGCCATCGCGAAGGCGTTGACGTCTTTCGTTTCATAGACCTTGTAGTTGACCGGCTGGCCGTTGATGTTATCGCCCAGCGCGGCGGCAATCTTGCTCAGGCGTTTGCTGTACTCGCTGCTGGCCGGGGAAATAGTGGCTTTGGCGTCCATCTCTTTACACGCCTGGTCGCTTAAGGTTTTTACCTGTTCGTCGCTAAGAGAGTAGGCCTGGAATGCTTCCGCGCCGGAGCTCAGCAGGGCGTTGGAATCCATGTTCTGACATCCGGTTAATGTTGCTGCGATCCCGAAGGCAAGAAGGGTTGAGCGAATTTTCATTTTTATCTTCCACAATCTTATGGTTTTTTATCTGAATAATGGGCGACGACGGACCCGCCTCGTCCTGTGCAAAGTATAAATAGTATCTCATGATCCGGGCGAGTGGATTCCGCGGCAGCACAACGTGTTCCAGAGATTTCTTAATGGGCAAAAGGATGCTCCATGTACATGCTTTGTCGCTTGGGTTACATTGTTCACACTTTTTTCCGGCGTAGCCCAAAACGCGCTCTCGTCAAGTCGTTAAGGGCATGGCCTTATAACATCCGAACTGGAGTCAAAATGTCCTCACGTAAAGAGCTTGCCAACGCTATTCGTGCGCTGAGCATGGACGCTGTACAGAAAGCCAAATCCGGCCACCCTGGCGCCCCGATGGGCATGGCTGACATTGCCGAAGTCCTGTGGCGTGATTTCCTGAACCATAACCCGCAGAACCCGTCCTGGGCCGATCGCGACCGCTTCGTGCTGTCCAACGGTCACGGTTCCATGCTGATTTACAGCCTGCTGCACCTCACCGGTTATGATCTGCCGATCGAAGAACTGAAAAACTTCCGTCAGCTGCACTCTAAGACTCCGGGCCACCCGGAAGTCGGCTACACCGCAGGCGTGGAAACCACCACCGGCCCGCTGGGTCAGGGTATCGCTAACGCAGTCGGTATGGCTATCGCGGAAAAAACGCTGGCGGCGCAGTTTAACCGTCCAGGGCACGACATCGTCGATCACTTCACCTACGCCTTCATGGGCGACGGCTGCATGATGGAAGGCATTTCTCACGAAGTGTGCTCCCTGGCCGGTACCCTGAAACTGGGTAAACTGGTGGCGTTCTATGATGACAACGGCATCTCCATTGATGGTCACGTTGAAGGCTGGTTCACCGACGATACCGCGAAACGCTTTGAAGCCTACGGCTGGCACGTGGTGCGCGGCGTTGACGGTCACGACGCTGACGCCATCAAACGCGCGGTAGAAGAAGCGCGCGCGGTCACCGACAAACCGTCCCTGCTGATGTGCAAAACCATCATCGGCTTCGGTTCGCCGAACAAAGCAGGCACCCATGATTCCCACGGCGCGCCGCTGGGCGACGCTGAAATCGCGCTGACCCGCGAAGCGCTGGGCTGGAAATACGCTCCGTTTGAAATCCCGTCTGACATCTATGCGCAGTGGGATGCGAAAGAAGCCGGCCAGGCGAAAGAAGCCGCGTGGAACGAGAAGTTTGCCGCCTACGCCAAAGCCTTCCCGCAGGAAGCTGCCGAATTCACCCGCCGTATGAAAGGCGAAATGCCGTCTGACTTCGACGCCAAAGCTAACGAGTTCATCGCTAAGCTGCAGGCGAATCCGGCGAAGATCGCCAGCCGTAAAGCATCGCAGAACGCCATCGAAGCGTTTGGCCCGCTGCTGCCGGAATTCCTCGGCGGTTCTGCTGACCTGGCGCCGTCCAACCTGACCCTGTGGTCCGGTTCTAAGCCGATCAACGAAGACACCGCCGGTAACTACATCCATTACGGCGTACGTGAATTCGGTATGACCGCGATTGCCAACGGTATCGCGCTGCACGGCGGTTTCCTGCCGTACACCTCTACCTTCCTGATGTTCGTCGAGTATGCGCGTAACGCGGTACGTATGGCGGCGCTGATGAAACAGCGTCAGGTGATGGTCTACACCCACGACTCCATCGGTCTGGGCGAAGATGGCCCGACTCACCAGCCGGTAGAGCAGGTCGCTTCCCTGCGCGTCACGCCGAACATGTCCACCTGGCGTCCGTGTGACCAGGTTGAATCCGCAATTGCGTGGAAATATGGCGTAGAGCGTCAGGACGGCCCGACCGCGCTGATCCTCTCCCGTCAGAACCTGGCGCAGCAGGAGCGTACCGCAGAGCAGCTGGCAAACGTGGCCCGCGGCGGTTATGTGCTGAAAGATTGCGCCGGCCAGCCGGAACTGATCTTCATCGCTACCGGTTCAGAAGTGGAACTGGCGGTTGCCGCGTGGGACAAACTGACCGCCGAAGGCGTGAAGGCGCGCGTGGTCTCCATGCCGTCCACCGACGCATTCGACAAGCAGGATGCGGCCTATCGTGAATCCGTACTGCCGAAAGCCGTTTCTGCCCGCGTGGCGGTAGAAGCCGGTATCGCGGACTACTGGTTCAAATACGTGGGCCTGAACGGCGCCATCGTTGGCATGACTACCTTCGGTGAGTCTGCGCCGGCTGAGCAGCTGTTCGAAGAGTTCGGCTTCACCGTTGACAACGTTGTCGCTAAAGCGAAAGCGCTGCTGTAATCGCTGGTACGGTGCGGGCTGATGCCTTCACCCCAACCCTCTCCCACAGGAGAGGGTGCGAACACCAAAAACGGTAACCCCTGGGTTACCGTTTTGCTTTTATCTCGCCACCCGGTTTTTTTGTAGGCACTATTCCTCGAACATGTAACTACCCTGTAAATTATTCCAAAGAAAATGTGACGCAAGTCATATAGCTGGTTTATTGCTCTGGACAAACATTCCTTTTATTCCGACTTTGGCTTATTCTAGCTGAAGCGTTTCAGTCGTATAAATGTTCGACAATTAATCAATCAGTCGCAGTTTGCGACAGGTAAGGTTCCCCTAAAGGCGTTGCTGGATTACTCTGTCAGCCACCTCAAATCAGGGATAACCTTGCAGGAGACCTATGACCATACGCATCGCGATTAATGGCTTCGGTCGCATAGGACGCAACGTGGTTCGCGCTTTGTATGAATCCGGGCGTCGTGCGGAAATCACCGTGGTGGCGATCAATGAACTGGCGGATGCCGCTGGCATCGCGCATTTATTGAAGTACGACACCAGCCATGGCCGTTTTTCCTGGGATGTTCGCCAGGAGCGGGAACAGCTGTATGTCGGCGATGACGTTATTCGTCTACTGCATGAGCCTTCTATCGCCGCGCTGCCCTGGCAGGAGCTGGCGGTGGATGTGGTGCTGGACTGTACCGGCGTATACGGTAGCCGTGAACATGGCGAAGCCCATCTTCAGGCTGGCGCGAAGAAAGTGCTCTTTTCACATCCTGGCGGCAACGATCTCGACGCAACGGTAGTCTTCGGCGTCAACCATGATGAACTGCGCGCGGAGCACCGCATTGTCTCCAACGCCTCCTGCACTACCAACTGCATTATTCCGGTCATTAAACTGCTAGATGATGCCTACGGCATTGAGTCAGGAACGGTCACGACAATCCACTCCGCGATGCACGACCAGCAGGTGATCGATGCCTATCATCCGGATCTGCGGCGCACCCGTGCGGCCAGCCAGTCAATTATTCCGGTTGATACTAAACTTGCGGCGGGGATCACCCGTATTTTCCCGCAGTTTAACGACCGTTTTGAGGCGATCGCGGTACGCGTACCGACGATTAACGTCACCGCAATAGACCTGAGCGTGACGGTGAAAAAACCGGTAAAGGCCTGTGAAGTCAACCAGTTGCTGCAAAAAGCAGCACAGGGAGCATTTCATGGTATAGTTGACTATACGGAATTACCGTTGGTCTCGACAGATTTTAACCACGACCCGCACAGCGCCATCGTCGATGGCACGCAAACCCGGGTCAGTGGCGCGCATCTGATCAAAACGTTGGTCTGGTGCGATAACGAATGGGGCTTTGCTAACCGAATGCTCGACACGACGTTAGCGATGGCCGCGCAAGGTTTCAGGTAAGGCGCTGCGGCGCTTGCAAAACTTTATCAAGAATCAACGAGAGGATTCACCATGTCTGTAATTAAGATGACCGATTTGGATCTGGCTGGTAAACGCGTTTTCATCCGTGCTGATCTGAACGTACCGGTTAAAGATGGCAAAGTGACCAGCGACGCGCGTATCCGCGCCTCCCTGCCGACCATCGAACTGGCGCTGAAACAGGGTGCTAAAGTAATGGTTACTTCTCACCTGGGTCGTCCGACCGAAGGCGAGTACAACGAAGAATTCTCTCTGTTGCCGGTTGTTAATTACCTGAAAGACAAACTGTCTAACCCGGTTCGTCTGGTTAAAGATTACCTGGATGGCGTTGACGTTGCTGCCGGTGAACTGGTGGTTCTGGAAAACGTTCGCTTCAACAAAGGCGAGAAAAAAGACGACGAAGAGCTGTCTAAGAAATACGCTGCGCTGTGCGACGTATTCGTCATGGACGCTTTCGGTACCGCGCACCGCGCGCAGGCTTCCACCCACGGTATCGGTAAATTCGCCGATGTCGCTTGTGCAGGCCCGCTGCTGGCCGCTGAACTCGACGCGCTGGGTAAAGCGCTGAAAGAGCCGGCTCGTCCGATGGTTGCTATCGTTGGCGGTTCTAAAGTTTCCACCAAACTGACCGTTCTCGACTCCCTGTCCAAAATCGCTGACCAGCTGATCGTCGGCGGCGGTATCGCTAACACCTTCGTTGCCGCTCAAGGCCACAACGTCGGTAAATCCTTGTACGAAGCGGACCTGGTTGACGAAGCTAAGCGCCTGCTGAGCACCTGCGATATCCCGGTTCCGACTGACGTTCGCGTCGCTACCGAGTTCTCTGAAACCGCCACCGCGACCCTGAAATCCGTTAACGACATCAAAGATGACGAGCAGATTCTGGACCTCGGCGACGTTTCCGCACAGAAACTGGCTGAAATCCTGAAAAACGCCAAAACCATCCTGTGGAATGGCCCGGTTGGCGTATTCGAATTCCCGAACTTCCGTAAAGGTACTGAAATCGTCGCTAATGCTATCGCAGACAGCGAAGGTTTCTCTATCGCAGGCGGCGGTGACACCCTGGCGGCGATTGACCTGTTCGGCATCGCTGACAAAATCTCCTACATCTCCACTGGCGGCGGCGCATTCCTCGAATTCGTGGAAGGCAAAGTTCTGCCGGCAGTAGCAATGCTCGAAGAGCGCGCTAAGCAGTAATTTAGTTCAGGCGGGGAAACCCGCCTGTTTTTCAGCGCGCTAACGTACAATTTTGTACAGCTCGCGAACCTTCTTCAACGGTCGAAGATACAGATACAGGACTAAGTAACATGTCTAAAATTTTTGATTTCGTAAAACCGGGCGTCATCACTGGCGACGACGTTCAGAAAGTGTTCCAGGTAGCTAAAGAAAACAACTTTGCTCTGCCAGCGGTAAACTGCGTGGGTACTGACTCCATCAACGCCGTTCTGGAAGCTGCTGCGAAAGTTCGTTCTCCGGTTATCGTTCAGTTCTCTAACGGCGGCGCTGCGTTCATCGCGGGCAAAGGCGTGAAAACTGACGTTCCGCAGGGCGCTGCTATCCTCGGCGCTATCTCTGGCGCGCATCACGTGCACCAGATGGCTGAACACTACGGCGTGCCGGTTATCCTGCACACTGACCACTGCGCGAAGAAACTGCTGCCGTGGATCGACGGCCTGCTGGACGCGGGTGAAAAACACTTCGCTGCCACCGGCAAACCGCTGTTCTCTTCCCACATGATCGACCTGTCTGAAGAGTCCCTGCACGAAAACATCGAGATCTGCTCTAAGTACCTGGCTCGCATGGCCAAAATGGGCATGACTCTGGAAATCGAACTGGGCTGCACCGGCGGTGAAGAAGACGGCGTGGACAACAGCCACATGGACGCTTCCGCACTGTACACTCAGCCGGAAGACGTTGATTACGCGTACACCGAGCTGAGCAAAATCAGCCCGCGCTTCACCATCGCCGCTTCCTTCGGTAACGTACACGGCGTTTACAAGCCGGGTAACGTGGTTCTGACTCCGACTATCCTGCGCGACTCTCAGGAATATGTTTCTAAGAAACACAACCTGCCGCACAACAGCCTGAACTTCGTCTTCCACGGCGGTTCCGGTTCTTCCGCTCAGGAAATCAAAGACTCCGTCAGCTACGGCGTTGTCAAAATGAACATCGATACCGACACCCAATGGGCGACCTGGGACGGTATCCTGCAGTACTACAAAGCGAACGAAGCTTACCTGCAGGGCCAGCTGGGCAACCCGAAAGGCGAAGACCAGCCGAACAAGAAATACTACGATCCGCGCGTATGGCTGCGTGCCGCTCAGACCTCTATGGTGACTCGTCTGGAGCAGGCATTCAAAGAGCTGAACGCGATCGACGTTCTGTAATTTCGCTTGCTGCGAGCGTAACGAAGGGAAACGGCGTTTCCTTTCATTACCGGCATAAAAAAGGCTTCCTGCGGGAAGCCTTTTTTTTAGCGGCTTACGCAGGTGCCTTTTTCCCCGGCTAATATCTGTGGCGCATCCTTTAACGCGCCGATAAAGGCGTTATTTCCGGTCTGTTTGACAAACTGAATGACCGCTTCCGCTTTCGGCCCCATTGCGCCGTCCGGCGCGGCAAACGGCGCGAGCGTAGCAATGGTGGCCTGACGCAACGGGCGAGCCTGCGGCGTCCCCCAGTCAACATAGACCGCATCGGCATCCGTCAGTATCAGCAGGTGGTCGGCATGAATGGCGCCGGCAAGCGCTGCCGCCGTCAAATCTTTATCGATAACCGCTTCGACTCCCCGGTAACCGTGCGTATCGGCAACCACCGGGATCCCGCCGCCGCCGCAGCAAATCACCAGATGACCGGCATCCATCAGCGTCTGAATGGCCGCGCTATCAACAATATTTAGCGGCTTGGGGGAAGGGACCACCCGACGGATATAGTCGCCATCCGCTTTCATCTGCCAACCATAGCGTTTTTCCAGCTCCGCCTGCTGCTGCGGCGGATAGACCGGGCCAATATATTTCCCCGGCGCCGCGAAAGCGTCATCATTTGCCGCCACCTCTACGCGCGTCATCAGGGTACTGACCGGCGCACCGGCGTATTGCATCAGTTCCTGAGCGATAGCGAAGCCTATCATCCCCTGACTTTCCGCGACCAGAATATCCAGCGGCCAGGCGGGAGATTCCTGATAGGCGGCGTTTTGCAGCGCCAGCAATCCGACCTGCGGGCCATTACCGTGCACGATCACCAGCTGATAATCACGGGCTAATTCCGCCGCCATCCGGGCAAAAAGTTGAATGCTGCGCTGCTGATTTTCCGCGCTGAGCACTTCTCCGCGCTGCAGCAGTGCATTACCACCCAGCGCAATAACGATTTTCTTTTTCATGATGACCTCATTGAATTATAGAAGTGCGCTAAAAATATCGTTTTAGCGGCCAGGTAATGTGATGAGGTCGCCACTTTATCGAGAGTAAAAAATATCTCGCTAATAAATATTATATTCGCTGGTTTTATTTAAATGTTTTTAAAGATGATTATTAGATTTTTTTTAATAATTTCGTCAGCAGTCTTTAGGAATTTAAAACAATGGATTTTGTGTGACTTTGTTCAAATGAAATACATGGTTACCCCGATATGGTTAGCGGAGTTAAAACATCAATCCTTCACGCATCCTCTGGGATGGCCTGAGGTGAATATTGCCGGGAGATAGCTTATGTCAGGAACGTATGAGGTAACCGAGGTGACCAAAAGAAAAGGAATACCCGCCTGGTGGGTCACGGTATTTCTTTTCTGGTTAGGTTGGGTATTTATGTATGCCGATCGCACGGTATTAAATCCGGTGATGGGTGAGCTGGAAAAAGAGTTTGGTTTAAGCGGAACGCAATTAGGAGTGCTCAACTCCGTATTTTATTTTTCTTATGCATTGCTACAGGTGCCGGCGGGGATCCTCGGGGACAAAATCGGTAAGAAAAAAGTGCTAGTGCCTGGGTTTATTCTGTTTGGCGTTTTTACCGCGGTCACCGGCTGGGTAAAAAGCTGGTATATGCTGCTATTTGCCCGCGTGGTCACCGGCGCAGGCGAGGGGACATATTATGGCCCGCAGTATGGCTTGTCTTCCGAGCAGATCCCGAAAAAATTCCGCTCGCTGGGCAGCGCGATTATCAATAGCGGAATGGCCTTTGGCATTGCGCTGGGTCTGATGACCTCCAGCTGGCTGGTCTATGACCAGGGTTACTCGTGGCGGATGCCGTTTTATGCCATGGCGATACCTTCGGTGCTGGTAGGGATTGCTATCTGGCTATTCGTGAAAGAGAAAAAACGCACCGCCGACGCTGAGGGCAAACCGGTACAAAAAGGTAAATTTAGCGATCTGTTGAAGAATCGTAATTTAATTCTGACCTATATTATGGTGTTCTGCAGCCTGTTTGGTTTCTTCGTTATTCTGACCTGGCTTCCTTATTATCTGCAAAACGAGCGCGGTATTGCCGGTAGCGAAACTGGGTTTATTTCGTCGCTGGTCGCGTGGATCTCTATTCCCGGCGCGCTGTTGTTCTCGGGGCTGTCGGATAAATTAGGCCGCCGCAAGCCGTTAATTTTATTCCTCGTGCCGGTGGCGATTGCCAGCATGCTTTCCATTATTTGGATGCCGAGTATGACCGGCGTCATCGTGGCGCTGTGCGTGTACGGCCTGGTTGGCAAACTGGCGCTGGATCCGGTACTGGTGGCACTGGTCGCCGATAGCGTCGATGAAACCAATTACAGTACCGCGTTTGGTTTATTTAATTTTATCGGCATGAGCTCATCGATTCTGGCGCCGATTATTGCAGGGGCGGCGCGTGATATTACCGGCAGTCTGGCTTCGAGCTTTTATGTTTCCGCTGCGCTGCTGGTCATTGGTCTGGTCGCCATGCTGTTTTTAAAAGAAAAACGCACATAAAGAGGTAGCGGTAATGATTTACGCTTTTATTAAAAAGGGAAGCTTCCAGGATTCCGTAAGCCTGATGATTATTTCCCGCAAATTAAGTGAACGCCCGGAAGTGGATCAGGTTTCGGTCATGATGGGTACCCCGGCGAATAAATCGATGCTGGAGTCGACCGGATTCTGGCATCCGGATTTCGCCGAGGCGACGCCCAACGATATTTGTGTCGCAGTCCGCACGCACGAAGCGCAGCCGGAAATTCTCGATTTAATCCGTGAACAATTAGAGAAAGAGCTAAGCGCTATCGCTAATGCATCGGGCAGCTCAACGCAGCTGGTCAAGGCGCGGCGCTGGGAGAGCGCCTGCCAGAAATTACCGGACGCGAATCTGTTGCTGGTTTCGGTGGCAGGGGAGTACGCCGCCGGGGTGGCGAAAGAGGGATTGTTAGCCAATAAGAGCGTGATGCTGTTTTCCGATAACGTCCCGCTGGAGCAAGAAGTTGAACTGAAAACGCTGGCTCGCGAGAAGGGGCTCATTGTGATGGGGCCGGATTGCGGAACGGCAATGATTGCCGGTAGTCCGCTGGCCTTTGCCAACGTTTTACCGCAGGGCGGAATTGGCGTCATCGGCGCATCGGGGACCGGGATCCAGGAAATCACCTCCCAGGTGGCGCTGCATCAACAGGGAATTAGCCACGCCATCGGCCTTGGCGGGCGCGATCTCAGCGCCGAAGTCGGCGGTATCAGTGCCCTGACCGCGCTGGAGATGCTGGCGGCCGATAGCGCGACGCAGGTTATCGCTTTTGTCTCCAAACCGCCTTCGCCACAGGTGCGTGCCCGCATCATTGCCGCCATGCAAAAGCAGAATAAACCGGTGGTGGCGCTGTTCCTTGGTAGTCGTGCCGAGCAGCGCCGCGAGGGCAACGTCTGGCTGGCGAACTCGCTGGCGGACGCCGCGCAGCTGGCGGTACTGCTGATGCGTGTCGCGCAACAGCGGCAGAGCCAGCCGCAGGTTGCAGGCAAGGGAATTTATGGCCTGTACGCTGGCGGTACCCTTGCCGCCGAGGCCGCGATGCTGCTTTCCGCTCATCTGGGAATACCGGTCAGCGACAGCCACGCCGACGGCGTGATGCTGGAAGCCGGCGGGCATCGCATTGTCGACCTTGGCGACGATAGTTACACCCTCGGTAGACCGCACCCGATGATCGACCCCACCACCCGCAGCATTGAAATTGAGAAGCTGGCGACCATGCCGGAAGTTGGCGTGCTGTTGCTGGATGTGGTGCTGGGCTATGGCGCCTGCGCCGATCCGGCCGGGGCGGTGGTTGAGGCCATCGAGCAGGTCCGGCGTAAACGTGTCGCGCCGTTGGTGGTTATCGCCACCATGACCGGTACCGATGCCGACCCGCAGGGCCGTAGCGAGCAGATAGCCATCCTGGGCGATGCCGGGGTTGCGGTGGTTGAAACCCTCGAAGAGGCGACGCTACTGGCGGTTAGCCTGACGCAGCATCAGCCGCAGAGCGAATCGGCAGCGCATAACCCGCTGCTCGACGGCGTGCAGGTCATTAATGCCGGGTTGCGCAGCTTCGCGCTGGATCTACAAAGCAGCGGTACGCCAGTGGTGCATTATCAGTGGGCGCCTGTTGCCGGCGGTAACGCTCGTCTCGCCAGTTTACTCAAGCAGTTACATTAAGTTCAGAGGTATGGATATGTACTCATCAATTGCACAGGCTAACGAAGCCATTATCGAACGAATTAAAGCCGCGCGCCCGCATTGGGTTGCCGTCCGTCCTGCGAAAGAGGCGGTGGCTGAATTATCTTCTGGACGTAAATTACTGCACGCCGGGCCGCCAATCGCCTGGCAAGAGATGACCGGGCCGATGCGCGGAGCCTGTATCGGCGCATCGTTGTTTGAAGGCTGGGCGACGAGCGAAGAAGAAGCCGTGCGGATGCTGGAGCAGGGAGAGGTGGAATTCATCCCTTGCCACCACGTGGGCGCGGTAGGGCCGATGGGCGGGATCACCTCGGCGAACATGCCGGTGCTGGTGGTGCGCGATGTGGTTCATGGTAACCAATCCTGCTGTAACCTGAATGAAGGGATCGGCAAAGTGATGCGCTTCGGCGCCTACGGCGAGGATGTGCAAACGCGTCTGCGCTGGATGCGCGACACGCTCGCGCCGGTGCTGCAAGAAGCGCTGTCGCGAATGGAAAACGGCGTTGACCTGACGGCGATGATGGCGCAGGCGATTACCATGGGCGATGAGTTCCACCAGCGTAATATCGCCGCCTCGTCGCTGCTGCTGCGCACGCTGTCGCCGGTCATTGCTGACCTGGATCGGCCAAAGGCGGAAATTGTCGCCGTGCTGCAGTTCCTCAGCGTCACCGATCAGTTCTTCCTCAACCTGGCGATGGCTTACAGCAAAGCGGTGATGGATGCGGCGGCGGAAATTAAAGCCGGTTCGGTGGTGACCGCCATGACCCGCAACGGCCGCGAGTTCGGCATTCGCGTTAGCGGTACCGGCGATCGCTGGTTTACCGCGCCGGTGAATACGCCGCAGGGGCTGTTCTTCACCGGCTACAGTCAGGCGGATGCCAACCCGGACATCGGCGATAGCGCGATTACCGAAACGCTGGGCATCGGCGGCGCGGCGATGATTGCCGCACCGGGCGTGACGCGCTTCGTCGGCGCTGGCGGAATGGGCGCGGCGCTGGAAACATCGGAAGAGATGTCTGAAATCTATCTTGCCAACAACCCGCTGTTCCAGATCCCATCATGGGACTTCAAAGGCGCCTGCCTGGGGCTGGATGTTCGGCGGGTCGTGGAAACCGGTATCACGCCGCTTATCAATACCGGTATTGCCCATCGCGAGGCGGGGATAGGTCAGGTGGGAGCGGGAACCGTTCGCGCGCCGCTGCTGTGCTTTGAGAAGGCGCTGGAAGCGTTGGCGGAACTGCACCACATCACTGCCTGAGTCGAGAGAGGGGCGGCGCTGCCGCCCCGGAGAGACGCCGATGAAAACCCTCAATGCGCTGGCCTGTACCGGCCTTGAACAGTTAGCCGACGGCGTGTGGCAGCACCATAGTCAATTTTCACAGGCGGTTAATTTCGTCCACGCCGATGGGACTTTACTGACGCTATTTCGCTACGGCAAAGGTATTGGCCCGACGGGTATTCTGCTTAGCAGCACCCAGTTTGCGCAGTTGGCTAATCTTCCGCGGCTGGTTAAGCAGGGGCGCATATTGTGGGGGGCGGGAGTTGTGATTCGCCCGCGTCGGATGCTCAAACTTCGCATTCCCGTCGGCCGCTCGCTTCTTCTCGATCTTACGTCTTATTCATGCCAGAGCGGACTATGCGCCGCGCTCAATCAGCCGTTGGCGGATATGTCGTTTTATTCATCTATTATGGGCGAACTGGAGCGCTGGCGACGCGGCGAGTTCCCGGACTGGGGATGGCTGATTGGCAAGGGACCCGGATTAACCCCCAGCGGCGATGATATGCTCGCCGGGATGTTGGCGATGCTGTACGGCGCCGGTTTTTCTGACCGCCTGCACTCGTTTATCCCCCCGGCGGATCAACTTACATCGCTGACAACTTCGGTAAGCTGTAGCTATCTGAATAGCGCCAGGCGCGGCGAGTTTTCGCTGCCGGTGGTTAAGGTAATGCGCGGGCTGCGGTCGACAGGCGATCCCAGGCGAGCAATTCAGCGTTTGCTGGCGGTAGGTCATACTTCTGGGGCTGATACGCTGCTGGGGATGGCATTCGCGCAGCATTGGTTACAGAGAGTGGATTCAAGGAGAACGCATGCTCGATCAGGAAACCATCCGTACGTTTATACAGGTCGCCGAGACCGGGAGTTTCTCCCGCGCGGCCAGCCTGCTGCACAAAACGCCGGCGGCGATTAGCTATCGTATCAAAACGCTGGAAGAGCAGGTGGCAACGCAGCTCTTTTTACGCACGACTCGCTCGGTAAGCCTGACGCTGGCCGGGCAACATCTGCTTGAGCACTGTCGGCAGTGGCTGAACTGGCTTGACGTGATGCCCGATGAACTCCAGCAGATTAATGCCGGCGTCGAAAGACAGGTTAATATCGTTATCAATAATCTTCTGTATCAGCCGCAAAGCGCCGCGGATCTCCTGACCTGGCTACATCAGCAGTTTCCTTTTACCCGTTTTCAGCTTTCCCGCCAGGTCTATATGGGGGTCTGGGACTCTTTGCTATACGACGATTTCCAGCTGGCGATTGGCGTAACCGGCTCGGAATCCCTGTCCAACAATATCTCTTTATTGCCGCTCGGCGATATTCGCTGGCAGTTTGTGGTGGCGCAGAATCATCCCCTTGCCAGTCACCCCGCGGCGGTACTCTCCGACGACGCGCTACGCCGCTATCCGGCAATTAACATTGAGGATACGTCGCGGACTCTGACGCGTCGTGTCGCCTGGCTGCTCAACGGGCAAAAAGAAATCAAGGTGCCGGATCTCAGCACCAAGCTGGCCTGCCATCTTAGCGGTCTGGGGGTCGGCTTTTTGCCGGAACGAATGTGTCGCGCTTACCTGGAATCCGGCGCGCTGGTGGCCCGTGCGGTCGCCAACCCCCGCCAGCCTTCGCCGCTCTCCGTTGCCTGGAAGAATGCCGGCAGCGGTAAAGTCGTCAGTGAAATCGCCAGGGCGTTCGAGCGCAAAGAGGCATTAGTCAGCGGTTTTTTGCGGATGGTGGATCGTCCTGCGCAAGCGTAATGCGGCGTTAGTTTCATCTGGATCAGATTGAGAAATGGCATCTTCGGTGGTTTTTGTTTACCTTTAAAAGGTCATTTTCGTGAGAATGATCTCATTTGCTTTTTTTTGATATGACCCAAGGATTACTAAATGGAAGATTTGAACGTTGTCGATAGCATCAACCATGCCGGGACCTGGCTGGCGCGCAACCAGGAGTTGCTGCTGAGCTATGCCGTCAACATCGTTGCCGCTATCGTTATCCTGATCATCGGGATGATCGTGGCGCGCATCGTTTCTAACACCGTCAACCGCCTGATGCTGGCGCGTAAGATCGACGCGACTGTCGCCGATTTTCTCTCCGCGCTGGTGCGCTATGCGATTATCGCCTTTACGCTGATTGCCGCCCTGGGCCGCGTTGGCGTACAGACCGCCTCAGTGATTGCCGTGCTGGGCGCCGCCGGTTTGGCCGTGGGTCTGGCGCTGCAGGGGTCGTTGTCGAACCTTGCCGCAGGCGTGCTGCTGGTGATGTTCCGCCCGTTCCGCGCCGGTGAATATGTCGATCTCGGCGGCATCGCGGGCACGGTGCAGAACGTGCAGATTTTCTCCACTACTCTGCGTACCGTCGATGGCAAAATCGTGGTGGTGCCGAACGGCAAAATCATCGCTGGCAATATCATTAACTTCTCCCGTGAGCCGGCGCGTCGCAATGAGTTTATTATCGGCGTCTCCTACGATGCCGATATCGATAAGGTGAAACAACTGCTGACCGCGATTATCGAATCCGACGACCGCATTCTGCGCGATCGCGAAAGGACCGTTCGTCTTAACGAACTGGGCGCCTCTTCGGTAAACTTCGTGGTTCGCGTATGGAGCAAAAGCAGCGACCTGCAAAACGTCTACTGGGACGTGCTGGAGCGCATTAAGCGCGATTTCGACGCCAATGGCATCAGCTTCCCGTATCCGCAGATGGACGTACATATGGTGAATCAGCAGGAAAAAGCGCAGTAATTTTTTCCAGCAATGACACAAGACCGGCATCGCCGGTCTTTTTTTGCCTGTAGCTATTAGCTTCACTTATTAATGATTAAAATTATCAATTTCCGCTAATGTTGACGGCGCGCTATATTCTCCGGCATTAACGATGAAACCGGAAAATTAAACGATGCTATCTTATTACTTTCAAGGGCTTGCGCTGGGCGCGGCGATGATCCTGCCGCTCGGGCCGCAAAACGCTTTCGTGATGAATCAGGGTATCCGCCGCCAGTATCATTTAATGATTGCGCTGTTGTGCGCGCTTAGCGATCTGGCGTTAATCTGCGCCGGAATTTTCGGCGGTAGCGCGCTACTGATGCAGTCGCCGTGGCTGCTGGCGCTGGTCACCTGGGGCGGCGTCGCTTTCCTGTTATGGTACGGCTTCGGCGCGCTGAAGACGGCGATGAGCAATAATCTCGAGCTGGCCAGCGCCGAGGTCATGAAGCAGGGGCGCTGGAAAATCATTGTTACCATGCTGGCGGTGACCTGGCTTAACCCTCATGTGTATCTCGATACCTTTGTGGTGCTCGGAAGCCTCGGCGGACAGCTGGCGGTCGAGCCCAAACGCTGGTTCGCGCTGGGGACAATTAGCGCGTCATTCTTATGGTTCTTCGGCCTGGCGCTGCTGGCCGCGTGGCTGGCGCCGCGTTTACGCACCGCGCGGGCGCAGCGAATCATCAACGTGCTTGTCGGGCTGGTGATGTGGTTTATCGCCCTGCAGTTAGCAAAAGATGGCCTGCAACATATACAGATGCTCATCAACCAGGCTTAGTCCGATGGACTTTCCGCGCGTAAGCGCTAAGCTAGCTGGCATGCGTCCTTAAAATGGGCGACCTAAGCAAGATGGAGAAACGACAGTGAAGTTAAAAGTCTTAGCCCTGGCGGCAGCACTCGGATTCAGCACGATGGCGGCGCAGGCAAGTGAATTGCCGGATGGCCCGCATATTGTGACTTCAGGCACAGCAAGCGTTGCAGCGGTTCCGGATATCGCCACTCTGGCGATTGAAGTTAACGTCGCGGCAAAAGATGCGGCATCGGCAAAAAAACAGGCTGACGATCGCGTTGCGCAATATCTCTCTTTCCTTGAAAAGAGCGGCATTGCCAAAAAGGATATCAGCTCGGCGAACCTGCGTACCCAACCTGATTACGACTATCAGAACGGGAAAAGCATCCTTAAAGGCTATCGCGCGGTGCGTACCGTCGAAGTTACCCTGCGTCAGCTCGATAAGCTGAATGGCCTGCTGGACGGCGCGCTGAAAGCGGGGCTGAACGAAATTCGTTCCGTATCGCTGGGCGTTGCGCAACCGGATGCCTACAAAGATAAAGCGCGTAAAGCGGCTATCGATGATGCGGTGCATCAGGCGCAGGAGCTGGCTGCTGGCTTCCACAGCAAGCTGGGTCCGGTCTATAGCGTGCGTTACCATGTTTCCAACTATCAGCCGAGCCCGATGGTTCGCATGATGAAGGCGGCTGACGCCGCGCCGGTCTCCGCGCAGGAAACCTACGAGCAGGCGACCATCCAGTTTGATGATCAGGTTGACGTGGTCTTCGAACTGCAGCCAGCACAGGCCGCTGCGCCTGCCGCGCCGGCGAAACCAGCGGAAGCGCCGAAACCGGCTCAGTAAGCCACAGCGACAAAAAAGCCACTTCAGTGAAGTGGCTTTTTTTATGCCCGCCGTTTAATCCTGGCGCAGCACCTTGTGGCCGTAATCAATAAGCGCATCGGTCACCCGGCGCATCATGCGGCTTTCCGGTGCAAAGCGGTGCCAGTAGAGCATCCGGCGCTGGAACAGCCCTGGCGTCAGGTCGATAAGCTCGCCGCTCTTCAGCTCTTTCTCGATCTGCAGATGCGGGATCATACAGCAGGTGGTGCCCTGACGCGCCAGCTGCACGAAGGCCTCCGACGAGTTGACGATATGGCAGGGCACGCTGCCCGGCGGCAGGTCGAAGTTTTGCTGCAGGAACGCCTGGTGCATATCGTCGAGATGATCGAAGGCGACCACCGGCGCTTTCAGCAGCGCAGAACGCGTTACCCCGTTAGGGAAGTAGCGTTGCGCAAACTCCTTCGAGGCGACGAACAGGTAATCGAGCGCGCCGAGTTGATCGACCAGGCAGCTTGGTAGCGCCTGCGGCTGAATACTCACCGCGCCGACCACTTCCCCACGGCGCAGGCGCTCCTGGGTGCGGGTTTCATCTTCAACCTGCAGATTGAGGCGAATAGGGGAGTCGGATAGCACGTTGGCCAGCGCCGGCAGCAGCCAGGTCGCCAGACTGTCGGCGTTGACCGCCAACGACAGCAGCAGCGGCGTGGAGCCGGTCTGCTCATCGCCAAGCCACTCTTCTTCCAGCAGCTCAACCTGGCGCAGCAGAGCCAACAGTTTTTGCCCCTGCTCGGTCGGGCGCGGCGGTACGGTACGCACCAGCAGTGGTTGGCCAAACATGTTTTCCAGCTGTTTGATACGCTGTGAGACGGCGGACTGTGTAATGCATAGCTTCTGCGCGGCGCGCTCAAACCCACGTTCCCTAATCACCGCATCCAGCGCTTGTAATGTTCTGTAGTCCGGTCGTTTCATTATTCTGGCGTACCCCCATAACTTTTCGTTAACCCGCACTATGACATAAATTTGTTTTTGATAAAGACGAAAATGGTCTGCTCAGATGTGTGATCGCCATCGCAGGGACATTTCATCCGTCGATGTTCTATAATGCGCGGTAAGTATTCACATCTCGGACGATAATCATGACGCAGGATGAACTGAAAAAAGCAGTCGGCTGGGCAGCGCTGCAATATGTACAACCGGGCACCATTGTCGGTGTTGGCACCGGCTCCACGGCGGCGCATTTTATTGATGCGCTGGGGACCATGAAAGGGCAGATTGAAGGCGCGGTATCCAGCTCCGACGCCTCTACCGAAAAGCTGAAAAGCCTCGGTATCCCGGTATTCGACCTTAACTCCGTCGACCGCCTGGGCATCTACGTTGACGGCGCGGATGAAATTAACGGCCACATGCAGATGATCAAAGGCGGCGGTGCGGCGCTGACCCGCGAAAAGATCATCGCCTCGGTTGCCGATAAGTTTATCTGCATCGCCGACGCCTCCAAGCAGGTTGATATCCTCGGCAACTTCCCGCTGCCGGTGGAAGTGATCCCGATGGCGCGCAGCGCCGTCGCGCGTCAGCTGGTGAAGCTGGGCGGCCGCCCGGAATATCGTCAGGGCGTGGTGACGGATAACGGCAACGTGATCCTCGATGTACACGGCCTCGAAATCCTGGACGCTATCGCGCTGGAAAACGCCATTAACGGTATCCCGGGCGTGGTGACCGTCGGCTTGTTCGCCAACCGCGGCGCCGACGTGGCGCTGATCGGTACCGCCGACGGCGTGAAGACCATCGTCAGTAAATAAGACGATCGGGGGGAAGTTTCGCGCTTCCCCCTAAATTTTTTTCTATGGCCTTAATTTGGTGACTTGTGTCACATTTACGTAACCTTTCTGAGTAACAATCTGCCATCTATTCTCTTTCTGGTGTTTTGTCCTGTCTTTTGCTTCAACGTGATATTTCTTCAGGTCGGCGAGGCAAACGTTCATATTGCCGCGATAGTTTTTTTTGATATGTTGCTGGAAGAGTTTTTGTTCAGCACGACATCAGTACCAATAAAAACAGGACGGGGAAATGGCTAAGGTATCACTGGAAAAAGACAAGATTAAATTTCTGCTAGTTGAAGGCGTGCATCAGAAAGCAATCGATAACCTTCGTGCGGCAGGTTACACCAACATCGAATTTCACAAAGGCGCGCTGGATACTGAAGAGCTGAAAGCGTCGATCCGTGATGCCCATTTTATCGGCCTGCGTTCCCGTACTCATCTGACTGAAGAGATCTTCGCCGCGGCGGAAAAACTGGTGGCGGTGGGCTGCTTCTGTATCGGCACCAACCAGGTCGATCTGGATGCGGCGGCGAAGCGCGGTATCCCGGTATTTAACGCCCCGTTCTCGAACACCCGTTCGGTGGCTGAGCTGGTCATCGGCGAGCTACTGCTGATGCTGCGCGGCGTGCCGGAAGCTAACGCCAAGGCGCATCGCGGCGTGTGGAATAAGCAGGCGGTAGGCAGCTTTGAAGCGCGCGGCAAAAAACTGGGGATTATCGGTTACGGCCATATCGGCACCCAGCTCGGCATTCTGGCGGAATCGCTGGGGATGCACGTCTATTTTTATGATATCGAAAACAAACTGCCGCTGGGCAACGCCACGCAGGTTCAGCACCTCTCCGACCTGCTGAACATGAGCGATGTCGTTAGCCTGCACGTGCCGGAAAACGCCTCCACCAAAAACATGATGGGGCCGGAAGAGCTGGCGCTGATGAAGCCGGGCGCGCTGCTGATCAACGCCTCTCGCGGCACGGTGGTGGATATCCCGGCGCTGTGCGATGCGCTGTCGCGTAAGCACCTGGCCGGCGCGGCCATTGACGTCTTCCCGACGGAGCCGGCGACCAACAGCGATCCGTTTAACTCTCCGCTATGCGAATTCGATAACGTGATCCTGACGCCGCATATCGGCGGCTCAACTCAGGAAGCGCAGGAAAACATTGGTCTGGAAGTGGCTGGCAAGCTGGCGAAGTATTCCGACAACGGTTCTACGCTGTCGGCGGTGAACTTCCCGGAGGTTTCTCTGCCGCTGCACGGCGGACGCCGTCTGCTGCATATTCATGAAAACCGCCCTGGCATCCTGACGGCGCTTAACCAGATTTTCGCCGCGCAGAACATCAACATCGCCGCCCAGTATCTGCAGACCACCCCGCAGATGGGTTACGTGGTGATTGATATCGAAGCCGACGGCGACGTCGCGCAGCAGGCGCTGCTGGCGATGAAAGCGATCCCGGGCACCATCCGCGCCCGTCTGCTGTACTAATTTGTTGTTGCCTCACGGGCAGGTCGCATACCTGCCCGTATTTTTTTAACGCCTTCCTGGCGTAATTCTCGAACCCGCACAACACTCTACCAGCGCCAGGTTTTGCCTGGCGTAATCACCGCCGGCAGCGGGACATCCCACTGTTCGCTCGGCAGGGTATCCACCTGCTGGCAGTCGTGGGCGTAGCCTACCGGCTGCAGGCGATACTGCCGCCAGTTCTGTAAGGTACGATCGTAGAAGCCGCCGCCCATCCCCAGACGTTGACCGCTGGCATCGAAGGCGACCAGCGGGGTAATCAGCACATCGAGCTCGGCAAGCGGCAGGACGTCGCGCACGTCGAGCTTTGGTTCATAAATCTTCAGGCGATTGAAAATCAGCTGGCTTTGCGGATGATAATGCAAAAACAGCAGATTACCGGGGCTAAACGGATGCAGTACCGGCAGATAAACCCGCTTGCCCGCCCGCCACAATTGCTCGATCAGCGGTTGGGTATCCAGCTCGCCGTCGAAGGAGAGGAACAGCGCCACGGTATGAGCGAGTACGACGGGCGGATACGCCATCATTCGCTCAGCGGCCTGCAGGGCGAAGCGCTGCTGCTGTTCAGCGCTAAGCGCGCGTCTACGCTCGCGGATCTGTTGGCGAATTTGCTGTCTGGAGAGCGGGATATCGGGCTGTATAGTCATGCTGGTCTCATTACGAGCAGGCGAAACGATACGGGAAAGTGTAATACAGGGTGGCACAGGCCGAAAACAACGTTGAGGGGATAATGCGAACTTAAGAAGGGAATCTCCGAGATGCCGCCGCAGGCTGTAACCCTTGAACCCTTGGTTCAAGGTGAATGCGTCGTCACAGTTTTAAGGCTTCTCGGGCGAACCGAGCATGCTCACCAACCGTGGAGCGCCACATTCTTGTGGTATGAAATATCGGCTCAGGGGACTGGCCCGCTTGCAAACATCTCAGAGAAATTTTGTTCTTGCGATTACTCTAACACAGTTAACGACAAAGTGTTATTCAAACTTCGACCCCGGTCTTTCGCTTATGCGACCTTGCTCAAGCAATGCCTGTTCGATGGTCTGCTGAAGCATGCGAATGCGCTGTTCCATACTGGAGGCGTAGTCGCGGGTCTTCGCTTTTTCCTGAGTCAACTCATAGCTGATGTTCAACGCGGCGATGAAGACCAGCTGCTCAGTATTTGTGACTCTAGTGCGTTCTTTTAAATCTTGCAACCGCTGATTAAGGTCTTCAGCTGCCTGATTCAGGGCATCCCTTTGTTCAGGCGGGCAATTCACTCGCAGTGAACGGCCAAAAATTTGGAGATCTACGGGTTGTGCAGACATGCCACCTTCCTGCTGATTGACTGCGCTGCCTTCACATCCGAGCCCGGTTCTGCGAAGGGGCGACACTATAGCTACCCTGGTGCGGGGACACAAGCCCTTTTCTGGTTCACCAGGGTCCAAAGTGGTAGCATATCATGAATATTCCTCCCAACGATGACGAATGCGCATGTCTATACAGAACGAAATGCCTGGTTACAACGATGTAGACCAGTTACTGAACCAACAAGGGGTGGGATTAACCCCGGCCGAAATGCACGGTTTGATAAGCGGCATCCTCTGCGGCGGCAACACCGACAGCAGCTGGCAGCCGCTGGTGCATGACCTGACCAACGAAGGCCTTGCCTTTGGTCATGAACTGGCCCAGGCGCTGCGTAGCATGCATTCCGCCACCAGCGACTCGCTGGAAGATGACGGTTTTCTGTTCCAGCTGTATATGCCGGAAGGCGACAACGTCAGCGTTTTCGACCGCGCCGACGCGCTGGCGGGCTGGGTTAACCATTTCCTGCTCGGCCTTGGCGTGACCCAGCCGAAGCTGGATAAAGTGAAGGATGAGACCGGCGAAGCCATCGATGATCTGCGTAACATTGCGCAACTCGGCTACGACGAAGATGAAGACCAGGAAGAGCTGGAGATGTCTCTCGAAGAGATTATTGAGTACGTACGCGTCGCCGCGTTACTGTGCCACGATACCTTCGCGCGCCAGCAGCCAACCGCACCGGAAGTACGCAAGCCAACGTTACACTAAATAAAAACGACATTCAGGGGGCGTCATGACACAGCAGGAGTTTCTTTCTCGTCGCCAGGCATTATTGGCGCAGATGCAGCCGGGCAGCGCGGCGCTGATTTTTGCCGCGCCGGAAGCGGTACGCAGCGCAGATTCGGAATATCCCTACCGGCAGAACAGCGATTTTTGGTACTTCACCGGCTTCAATGAACCGGAAGCGCTGCTGGTGCTGATCAAAAGCGATGAAACGCACAACCATAGCGTGCTGTTTAACCGCGTTCGCGATCTGACGGCGGAAATCTGGTTTGGCCGCCGTCTGGGGCAGGATGCCGCGCCGGGCAAACTCGGCGTCGATCGCGCGCTGGCGTTTAGCGAAATCAACCAGCAGCTGTATCAACTGCTCAACGGCCTGGACGCTATCTATTTTGCCCAGGGCGAATATGCCTATGCCGATGAAATTGTGTTTAACGCCCTCGAAAAACTGCGTAAAGGTTCACGTCAGAACCTGCAGGCACCGAACTCCGTCATCGACTGGCGGCCTGTGGTGCATGAAATGCGCCTGTTTAAATCCGCGGAAGAGCTGGAAGTAATGCGCCGGGCCGGCGAAATTTCCGCCCTTGCCCATACCCGGGCGATGGAAAAATGCCGCCCGGGGATGTTCGAATATCAGCTGGAAGGCGAAATTCTCCACGAATTCAACCGCCACGGCGCGCGTTTCCCGTCTTATAACACCATCGTTGGCGGCGGCGAAAACGCCTGCATCCTGCACTACACCGAAAACGAATCCGAACTGCGTGATGGCGATTTAGTGCTGATTGACGCCGGCTGTGAATACCGCGGCTATGCGGGCGATATCACCCGTACCTTCCCGGTTAACGGTAAATTCAGCAAACCGCAGCGTGAAATCTACGACATTGTGCTGGAATCGCTGGAAACCGCGCTGGAGCTGTATCGTCCGGGTACCTCCATTTATGAGGTTAATCAGGAAGTGGTGCGCATTATGATTACCGGCCTGGTGCGGCTGGGGATCCTGAAAGGCGAGATTGACGAGCTTATCGCCAACAACGCCCATCGCCCTTACTTTATGCATGGCCTGAGCCACTGGTTGGGTCTGGATGTGCACGATGTCGGTAATTACGACACCGACCGTTCGCGCGTGCTGGAACCGGGAATGGTGCTGACCGTCGAGCCGGGGCTGTATATCGCCACCGACGCCGACGTACCGGCGCAGTATCGCGGCATCGGCATTCGTATTGAAGATGACATCGTGATTACCGAAGATGGCAACGAAAATCTCACCGCCAGCGTGGTGAAGAAGGCCGATGAGATCGAGGCGCTGATGGCGGCGGCGCGCCAGTCATGAGCGTGCTGATTGTCGGCGGCGGGATGACCGGTGCGACGCTCGCGCTGGCCATCTCCCGTTTGACCGGCGGTGCGCTGCCGGTTCATCTGATTGAAGCGCAGGATCCGGCGTCTTCACGCCACCCAGGTTTTGACGATCGGGCGATTGCCCTGGCTGCTGGCACCTGCCAGCAGCTGGCGCGCATCGGTATCTGGCAGAACCTTGCTAAACGAGCGACGCCTATCCAGCGGGTACACGTCAGCGACCGCGGCCATGCCGGTTTTGTAAACCTGGCGGCGGCCGATTACGGCCTGTCGGCGCTGGGGCAGGTGGTTGAACTCCACGATGTCGGCCAGCGGCTGTTTAGCCTGCTGCGCGAGGCGCCGGGCGTCACCCTGCACTGTCCGGCGAAAGTGGAAGCGGTCAACCGCAGCCAGGACAGCGTCAGCCTCACCCTTGATAGCGGCGAAACCATCAACGGTAAGCTGCTGGTGGCGGCAGATGGTTCGCGTTCGTCGCTGGGCGCGCGCTGCGGCATTAGCTGGCAGCAGCAGCCCTATGAGCAACTGGCGATTATCGCCAACGTTAGCACCGCGTTGCCGCACGAAGGCCGCGCCTTCGAGCGCTTTACCGAGCATGGTCCGCTGGCGATGCTGCCGATGTCGCAAGGGCGCTGTTCGCTGGTGTGGTGCCATCCGCAGTCGCGGCGCGACGAGGTGCTGAGCTGGTCTGACGAACGTTTTTGCCAGCAATTACAGCAGGCGTTCGGCTGGCGGCTGGGGCGCATTACCCATGCCGGTAAGCGTAGCGTCTATCCGCTGGCGTTAACTACCGCTATCCGTTCGGTGTCGCACCGTCTGGCGCAGGTCGGCAATGCGGCGCAGACATTGCACCCGATCGCCGGGCAGGGCTTTAATCTCGGCCTGCGCGACGTGATGAGCCTGGCTGAACTGCTTGCCGACGCCCACGCGGTCGGCGAGGATGTGGGCAATTATTCTCTGCTGTGTCGCTACCAGGCGCGGCGAGCGGATGATAAAGCCGCCACCATCGGCGTGACCGATGGGCTGGTGCATCTCTTTGCCAACCGTTGGGCGCCGCTGGTGGCGGGGCGCAACGTCGGGCTGATGGCGATGGAATTATTTACCCCGGCGCGCGATGCGCTGGCGCAGCGTACCCTCGGTTGGGTTCCCCGTTAAGGAGTAGAACGTGCAAAGTGTTGATGTTGCCATTGTTGGCGGCGGAATGGTGGGACTGGCGGTGGCCTGTGGTTTACAGGGCAGCGGCCTACGCGTCGCGGTGCTGGAACAAGCGGCGCCGCAGCCTCTTGACGCCGATGCGCCGCCGGCGCTGCGCGTTTCGGCAATCAATGCCGCCAGCGAAAAGCTGCTGACTAAACTGGATGTCTGGAGTGAGATCATCTCCCAGCGCGCCAGTTGCTATCACGGCATGGAAGTGTGGGACAAAGATAGCTTTGGCCGCATTAGCTTCGATGACCAGAGCATGGGCTTTAGCCATCTGGGCCATATTATTGAAAATGCCGTGGTGCATCACGCGCTGTGGCAAAAAGCGCAGCGCTGCGCTGACGTCACCCTGCTGGCGCCTGCGCAGCTGCAGCAGGTGGCGTGGGGCGAAAACGAAGCCTTCCTGAGCCTGCAGGACGGCAGCATGTTGACCGCGCGGCTGGTGGTCGGCGCCGATGGCGCCAATTCGTGGCTGCGCAATAAAGCCGATATTCCGCTGACCTTCTGGGACTATCGCCATCATGCGCTGGTGGCGACGATACGTACCTCCGAGCCGCATCAGGCGGTGGCGCGTCAGGCGTTCCACGGTGAAGGCATTCTGGCCTTCCTGCCGCTTAGCGATCCGCATCTGTGCTCGATCGTCTGGTCGCTGTCGCCGGAAGAGGCGCAGCGGATGCAGCAGGCCGATGCAGCCGCGTTTAATCAGGCGCTGAACATCGCTTTTGATAATCGCCTTGGCCTTTGCCAGCTTGAAAGCGAACGGCAGGTTTTCCCGCTGACCGGACGCTACGCGCGTCAGTTCGCCGCCCATCGTCTGGCGCTGGTTGGCGATGCCGCCCACACTATTCATCCGCTGGCCGGGCAGGGGGTGAACCTTGGCTTTATGGACGCCGCCGAGCTTATCGACGAGCTGAAGCGCCTGCACGCGCAGGGTAAAGATATCGGTCAGCATTTGTACCTGCGCCGCTATGAGCGCAGCCGCAAGCATAGCGCCGCGCTGATGCTGGCGGGTATGCAGGGATTCCGCGAAATGTTCTCCGGCAGCCATCCGGCGAAGAAATTCCTCCGCGACATGGGGCTCAAACTGGCCGATTCGCTGCCTGGCGTAAAACCGCAGCTGATTCGTCAGGCGATGGGCCTCAACGATCTCCCCGCCTGGTTACGTTAACCCCGTCACACTTCTTTTACCCGGCCTGCGCGCCGGGTTTTCTCCCTCATTTGAAATATTCTAATTTCACCTCTTTTTTCGCATTAGTTTTATTAATGCGCTCTTTTTTTTGTTAAAGAAATTAGGCCCATAAAATCGCATAAAACACCATCATCACCTGACTGGTTTGCTCATTATGTTAATTTTATGTGGCATAAATCGCTTTTTTCCAGTCAATAACTCTGTAGGCTTTTCGGCGCGCTTTGGTCATAAGCTAATGTGATGTCCTGATTTACCTTATGGTTTAGCACCGGGTTCGGTGGTAAGTTCAGGCAAAAGAGAACGTTTGCGTCGGCGTCCGTAAGCGGTGCCGTCGCCGGATTTCGTGGCGCAAAATCGCCGACAATATCGTGGCTGGTTCCGTTTTATTCGATGAGGAAAAGATGGCTCAACAGACTCCGTTGTATGAACAACACACGCTGTGCGGCGCTCGCATGGTGGATTTCCATGGCTGGATGATGCCGCTGCATTACGGGTCCCAGATTGATGAGCACCACGCGGTGCGCGGCGATGCAGGGATGTTCGATGTGTCGCATATGACCATCGTCGATTTCCACGGCAGCCGGATCAGAGAGTTCTTGCGCTATTTGCTGGCAAACGATGTGGCAAAGCTTACCACCCCAGGCAAAGCGCTCTACACCGGCATGCTAACCGCTTCCGCTGGCGTCATCGATGACCTGATTGTTTATTTCCTTTCTGAAGATTATTTCCGCCTCGTTGTTAACTCCGCCACTCGTGAAAAAGACCTCGCCTGGATTTCCGAACAAGCCGAACCTTACGGTCTTGAAATCACCGTTCGCGACGATCTATCGCTGATCGCGGTGCAGGGTCCGCAGGCGAAAGCGAAGGCGGCGACGCTGTTCACCGACGCTCAGCGCCAGGCCGTGGAAGGCATGAAGCCGTTCTTCGGCGTACAGGCCGGCGACCTGTTTATCGCCACCACCGGTTATACCGGCGAAGCGGGTTATGAAATCGCTATGCCGAACGAGCAGGCGGCGGATTTCTGGCGCGGTCTGCTGGACGCCGGCGTTAAGCCGTGTGGTCTTGGCGCGCGCGACACCCTGCGCCTGGAAGCCGGGATGAACCTGTATGGCCAGGAGATGGATGAAGGCGTCTCGCCGCTGGCGGCGAACATGGGCTGGACTATCGCCTGGGAGCCCGCCGATCGTAACTTCATCGGCCGCGAAGCGCTGGAAATGCAGCGCGAAAAAGGCACCGAGCAGCTGGTCGGCCTGGTGATGACCGAGAAAGGCGTCCTGCGCGGCGGCCTGCCGGTACGTTTTACCGATAGCGACGGTAATCAAAAAGAAGGCATTATCACCAGCGGCACCTTCTCGCCGACGCTGGGCTACAGCATCGCGCTGGCTCGCGTGCCGGCCGGGATTGGCGACACCGCGGTGGTGCAAATTCGTAACCGTGAAATGCCGGTAAAAGTGACTAAACCTGGTTTTGTACGCAATGGCAAAGCCATTGTGTGATTTCCCTTTTTTGGAGATGAATTGATGAGCAACGTACCAGCAGAACTGAAATACAGCAAAGAACACGAGTGGCTGCGTAAAGAAGCGGACGGCACCTATACCGTTGGGATCACCGAGCACGCGCAGGAGCTGCTTGGCGACATGGTTTTCGTTGACCTGCCGGAAGTGGGCGCCACCGTTGAAGCGGGCGCCGATTGCGCCGTTGCCGAATCCGTGAAAGCGGCTTCCGATATCTACGCGCCGATTAGCGGTGAAATCGTTGCCGTCAACGAAGAGCTGAACGACTCTCCGGAACTGGTCAACAGCGACCCGTATACCGACGGCTGGATCTTCAAAATCAAAGCCAGCGACGAAGCGCAGGTTGCCGCGCTGCTGGATGCGACCGCCTATGAAGCTCTGTTAGAAGACGAATAAGCCTTTACCCTCTCCCCTGTGGGGAGAGGGAAGGGTGAGGGGAACCGATAATACCCTCACCCCAGCCCTCTCCCAAAAGGAGAGGGAGAAAACACATTCACCGCACGTTTCAGGAACCATCGCTCATGACTCAGACTTTAAGTCAGCTTGAAAACCGCGACGCCTTTATTGAACGTCACATTGGCTCGGACGCTCAGCAGCAGCAAGAGATGCTGAAGACCGTCGGCGCGGATTCGCTTAACGCCCTGATTGGCCAGATTGTGCCGCAGGATATCCAGCTGGCGACCCCACCGCAGGTGGGCGACGCGACTACCGAATTCGCCGCGCTGGCGGAGCTGAAGGCGATCGCCGGTCGCAACAAGCGCTTTAAGTCTTACATCGGCATGGGCTACACCGCCGTGCAGCTGCCGCCGGTCATTCAGCGCAACATGCTGGAAAACCCGGGTTGGTATACCGCCTACACCCCTTACCAGCCGGAAGTATCCCAGGGCCGTCTGGAATCGCTGCTCAACTTCCAGCAGGTCACTCTGGATCTGACCGGGTTGGATATCGCTTCCGCTTCGCTGCTTGATGAAGCCACCGCCGCCGCCGAAGCAATGGCGATGGCCAAACGCGTGAGCAAACTGAAGAACGCCAACCGCTTCTTCGTTGCCGCCGACGTCCATCCGCAAACCCTGGACGTGGTTCGCACCCGCGCGGAAACTTTCGGCTTCGACGTGATTGTCGATGACGCCGACAAAGTGCTCGATCACCAGGATGTCTTTGGCGTGCTGCTGCAGCAGGTCGGCACCACCGGTGAAATCCACGATTACAGTAAACTTATCGCCGAGCTGAAAGCGCGCAAAGTGATTGTCAGCGTCGCCGCTGACTTTATGGCGCTGGTGCTGCTGACGGCGCCGGGCAAGCAGGGCGCCGATATTGTCTTCGGTTCCGCCCAACGTTTCGGCGTGCCGATGGGCTATGGCGGCCCGCACGCGGCCTTCTTCGCGGCGAAAGATGAATTCAAACGCTCCATGCCGGGCCGTATTATCGGCGTATCGAAAGATGCGGCGGGTAATACCGCGCTGCGCATGGCGATGCAGACTCGCGAGCAGCACATCCGCCGCGAGAAAGCGAACTCCAACATTTGTACCTCGCAGGTCCTGCTGGCCAACATCGCCAGCCTGTACGCGGTTTTCCACGGCCCGGCGGGCCTGAAACGTATCGCTGGCCGCATTCATCGCCTGACCGACATTCTGGCCGACGGCCTGCAGAAGAAAGGGCTGAAGCTGCTCCATGCGCACTACTTCGACACCCTTTGCGTCGAAGTGGCGGATAAAGCCGCGGTGCTGGCGCGTGCCGAAGCGCTGCAGATTAACCTGCGTAGCGATATTCACGGCGCGGTTGGCATTACGCTCGATGAAGCGACCACCCGCGAAGATGTGCTGAATCTGTTCCGCGCCATCGTTGGCGACGATCACGGTCTGGATATCGATACCCTGGATAAAGACGTGGCGCTGGATAGTCGTTCGATCCCGGCGGCGATGCTACGCGATGATGCGATCCTCACCCATCCGGTGTTTAACCGCTACCATAGCGAAACCGAGATGATGCGCTACATGCACGCGCTGGAGCGTAAAGATCTGGCGCTGAACCAGGCAATGATCCCTCTGGGATCCTGCACCATGAAACTGAACGCCGCGGCGGAAATGATCCCGATCACCTGGCCGGAATTTGCCGAGCTGCACCCGTTCTGCCCGGTCGAGCAGGCGGAAGGTTATCATCAGATGATCGCCCAGCTTTCTGACTGGCTGGTTAAACTGACCGGCTATGACGCCGTCTGTATGCAGCCGAATTCCGGCGCGCAGGGCGAGTATGCTGGCCTGCTGGCGATTCGCCACTATCACGAGAGCCGCAACGAAGGCCATCGCGATATCTGCCTGATCCCAAGCTCCGCGCACGGCACCAACCCGGCTTCCGCGCAGATGGCGGGTATGCAGGTAGTGGTGGTTGCCTGCGATAAAAACGGCAACATCGATCTTGCCGATCTGCGTGAAAAAGCAGAGCAGGCAGGGGCGAATCTCTCCTGCATCATGGTCACCTATCCGTCGACCCACGGCGTGTATGAAGAGACCATCCGTGAAGTGTGCGAGATAGTGCATCAGTTCGGCGGCCAGGTTTACCTCGACGGCGCCAACATGAACGCCCAGGTCGGGATCACTTCTCCGGGCTTTATCGGCGCTGACGTTTCGCACCTCAACCTGCATAAAACCTTCTGCATTCCGCACGGCGGCGGCGGTCCGGGTATGGGCCCTATCGGCGTGAAAGCGCACCTGGCGCCGTTTGTACCGGGCCACAGCGTGGTACAGATTGAAGGCATGCTGACCCGTCAGGGCGCGGTTTCCGCCGCGCCGTTCGGCAGCGCCTCTATCCTACCGATCAGCTGGATGTATATCCGCATGATGGGCGCGGAAGGGCTGAAGCAGGCGAGCCAGAACGCGATTCTCAACGCCAACTATATCGCTACTCGTCTGAAAGATGCTTATCCGGTGCTGTATACCGGCCGCGACGGTCGCGTGGCGCACGAATGTATTCTCGATATTCGTCCGCTGAAAGAAGAGACCGGCATTAGCGAGCTGGATATTGCTAAGCGTCTGATCGACTTTGGTTTCCATGCGCCGACCATGTCCTTCCCGGTCGCCGGGACGCTGATGGTTGAGCCGACGGAATCGGAAAGCAAGGTAGAGCTGGACCGCTTTATTGACGCAATGCTGGCGATTCGCGGGGAAATCGATCGCGTTAAAGCCGGTGAATGGCCGCTGGAAGATAACCCGCTGGTGAACGCGCCGCACACCCAGGGCGAGCTGGTAAGCGAGTGGAACCATCCGTACAGCCGCGAGCTGGCGGTATTCCCGGCTGGGTTGCACAACAAGTACTGGCCAACGGTGAAACGCCTGGATGACGTGTACGGCGACCGTAACCTGTTCTGCTCCTGCGTGCCGATGAGCGAATACCAGTAAGTGGTGAATTAGCTAAACTTTTAAAGGCGCTGCGGCGCCTTTATTTTTTGGAGGGAAGGTATGGCGATAGCTCTGATTAGCGGCGCGAGCCGCGGCATAGGCCGGGCGACGGCGCTGCTGCTGGCGCAGGAAGGGTATACCGTCGCGGTTAATTATCATCACAACATTAAAGCCGCCACCGAAGTGGTCAATACCATTGTTGAATCTGGCGGCAAAGCCACGGCGCTGCGGGCCGATATCAGCGATGAAGCGCAGGTGATGGCGATGTTTGAGGCGGTTGACCGCATGGGCGAACCGCTGGCGGCGTTGGTCAACAATGCCGGGATCCTGTTTACCCAATGTACGGTAGAGAGCCTGAGCGCCGAGCGTATTAACCGCGTGCTGGCCACCAACGTCACCGGATACTTTCTTTGCTGTCGCGAGGCGGTAAAGCGCATGTCGCATCGGCATGGCGGCAAGGGCGGGGCGATAGTTAACGTTTCGTCGGCGGCGTCGCGCCTTGGCGCGCCGGGCGAGTACGTTGACTATGCCGCGTCGAAAGGGGCGGTAGATACCCTGACCACCGGGCTGGCGCTGGAGGTGGCGGCGCAGGGGATTCGGGTAAACGGCGTGCGTCCGGGGCTGATTTATACCGAGATGCACGCCTCCGGCGGCGAACCGGGACGCGTGGACCGGGTGAAAAGTTCGCTACCGATGCAGCGCGGCGGCCAGCCGGAAGAGGTCGCTCAGGCCATTGCCTGGCTGCTGAGCGACAAAGCGTCGTATGTGACGGGCAGTTTCCTCGAACTGGCGGGCGGTAAATAACCCGTAGATGTCTATTGCCCGGCGGCGCTTCGCTTGTCGGGGAAACCTTCCCGGATGGCGGCTACGCCTTATCCGGGTTACCCAACGATGCGTACCCGTAGCCCGGCGGCGCAGCGCGAGCTGGGGAAACCTTCCCGGATGGCGGCTACGCCTTATCCGGGCTACCCAACGATGCGTACCCGTAGCCCGGCTGAGCGCAGCGCTTGCCGGGGAAACCTTCCCGGATGGCGGCTACGCCTTATCCGGGTTACCCAACGATGCGTACCTGTAGCCCGGCTGAGCGCTGCGCTTGCCTGGGAAACCTTCCCGGATGGCGGCTACGCCTTATCCGGGCTACCCAACGATGCGTACCCGTAGCCCGGCTGAGCGCAGCGCGAGCCGGGGAAACCTTCCCGGATGGCGGCTACGCCTTATCCGGGTTACCCAACGATGCGCATCCGTAGCCCGGCTGAGCGCTGCGCTTGCCTGGGAAACCTTCCCGGATGGCGGCTACGCCTTATCCGGGCTACCCAACGATGCGTACCCGTAGCCCGGCTGAGCGCAGCGCGAGCCGGGGAAACCTTCCCGGATGGCGGCTACGCCTTATCCGGGCTACCCAACGATGCGTACCCGTAGCCCGGCTGAGCGCTGCGCTTGCCTGGGAAACTTTCCCGGATGGCGGCTACGCCTTATCCGGGCTACCCAACGATGCGTACCCGTAGCCCGATTGAGCGCAGCGCGAGCCGGGAACCCGACGGTCTACCAGGAGGCCAGCCACAGCCGCAGGCGCATTCCCCAACTGCTGGTCCAGCCGGTGGTGACCGACTTCACCTCGCCTTGAGAAATGAACACCAGCGTTGGCGTCACCTGCACGTCCCACTGCCGCGCCAGCTGGCCGCTCGGATCATTCACCGTCGGCAGCGCCATTTTCTTCCTGGTCAGCCACTTCTCCAGCGTGGCGTTATCGCCGGAACGCAGGGCTACCGTCAGCACATTGCCGCCGTCGGCGGCAAGCGAGGCCACCGACGGCGTGGTATAGCGACAAACTCCGCACCAGGTCGCCCAGACGTACAGCAGCAGCGGCTTTTGCTGGCTCATAGCGTTCAGATCCAGCGTCCTGCCGTCGAGTGTCTGCAGCGATGTGGCGCTGAAGTTTTGCGGTAGCGCGGGCTGGCGAAAATAATCCACCGCCAGGCTCACCGCCGCGCCAATCAGCAGCCACACCGCCAGCTCGCGCAGCCAGCGCCTGATTTTACTGGCCACGGGCTTTCGCCAGCTGTTCTTTCACCAGCCCCTCCAGCTCATCAGCAGGGATTGCGCCGGCCACCATCTGATCGCCGATGATGGTCGCCGGGGTGCCCTGAATATTCAGCACCTGCGACAAAATCAGGTTCATTTTCAGCGAATCCATGGTCTTGTCATCAATATTCACGCTATCGGTGGCGGTTTTCTTCTGCGCGGCGGCGATGCTGGCGTCATCGTGATAGCCTTTTTTCGCCATCAGCCGCTGATGCAGCGCCCAGAACTTATCGGGCTGTTGACGCCAGGTGGAGAGCGCGGCTTTAGCGGCATTCACCGAACTCTGCCCTTTAAACGGCAGCAGCTTAACGATGAGCTGGATGTCCGGATTATCGTGGACGATTTTTTCCAGCATCGGATCAAACTGTTTGCAGTAAGGGCAGTTGTAATCGGTAAACGAGACGATCGTGAGCTTCGGCGCTTTCGCGCCGGTGCGCGGGCTGTTCGGATCGTTAAACAGCAGTTGGGCTAACTGGTCATTACCGTTCGATTGCGGTTCTTGCTCCGGGGCGGCGAAGCTGAAGGCCGATACGCACAGCAGCAATAAGGCGGTGATAGCTCTCATGTTATTTTCCTTTAGCGGCGGACAGGGTAGCGAGAAGTTGTTCGCGGTCTAACAGCGCAGGCAGAATTTGTCCCTGCGGCAATCCCGGTCCGTAAATCTGGTTAAACGGCACCGCGGCGCTGCCGCGAGCGGTTAAAAACTGACTAATGTCGGCGGAGGGGCGGCTCCAGTCGCCGCGTAAGGCGACCACATCTGGCGCTGATAGCGCCTGCTGGACGTCATCGCGCAGCAGCACGTTGTATTTATTGGCTTTACAGGTCACGCACCAGTCGGCGGTGACATCAATAAACACCCGCTTATGCTTTGCAAGGGCGCTGGCGATAGCCTGCTCGCTGAGCGGCTGCCAGTTAACCCGGTCGCGGCGCGGGCCCTGGCCGTCCTGTTGGGCGACAAAGACGACGGCGCCCGCCGCTACGATGGCCAGGGCGCCCGCGCGCAGCGCCGTACGCCAGCGGTAGCGCCAGGCGGTGGCCAGGAGCAGGACGATGGCCAGAATCACCAGCAGGGTAAGCACCGGCGTACGGCCGATGTGGATCGTCAACAGGCTGACCAGCCATAGCGCTGAGCCAAGCATCATCAACCCCAGCACCACCCGCAGATGATTCATCCAGCGGCCCGGGCGCGGTAGACGTTGCGCCAGACCCGGCCAGGCGACGATAAGCAGCCACGGCAGGCTCATGCCGATCCCCATGGCGAAGAAAATACCCCACAGCAGCGGCAGCGGCGCCACCAGCGCCACTGAAACGGCGGTACCGAGGAACGGCGCGGTACAGGGCGTCGCCAGCAGAGTGGCGAAGGCGCCCTGCCAGAAATGGCCCATTAAGCCGTTGCCGCCCCGGGTGGCGAGGAAGGTACTGGCGCTGGAGGAGAGACGGATTTCGAACAGCCCTAATAAACTGGCGCTGAACAGCAGCATCACCAGCGCCATCGCGCCGATAAACCACGGGTTCTGGAACTGGATCCCCCAGCCGAGCGCCTGATTACCTAAGCGTAGCGCGGTCATCATCAGCGCCAGCGCCAGGAAGGAGACGACGATCCCGCATACCGAGGCGAGGAACTGCCGCCGCACCGCGCCGCGTTCACGACGTTCGGTTTGCACCAGCGAGCCGAGTTTCATGGCCAGCACCGGCAGCACGCACGGCATGACGTTGAGGATTAGCCCGCCGGCCAGCGCCATCAGCAGCACCCAGCCTAACGCCAGCCCCGGCGCGGCGCTGCCGGCGGCGATGGCGATATGGCTTTCCTGCGCCTGGCCGCTATCGGCCAGCACCAGCGACAGCGTTTTGCCGCTCAGGTCCGGCGCCGTTTCGCCCCAGCTATCGGTGACCGGTACGGTGGCGGTCAACGTATCGCCGCGGCTGGTAAAACTCGGCTTACCGAAATCGACATCCTCCATGCTGTCGATAAACAGCGCTGGCTGCTGCCAGCCGGCATCGCGTCGGGCGGTTACCGTCAGCTTACCGCTGACGTAGCTGGCGCTAAGCGCCGAGGTGAGACCGTCGCGCAGGGGTAGCGTGCCCATCGCGCGGGTGAAATCGTAATTAAAACGCTCCCCCGCCGGAGCCGTCATATCCAGCGAAAAGGGGTAGTCAGTGAGAATGCAGACATTGCTGCAGGTAGAGAGCGTCAGTACGCCGCTAAGCGTCGGCGGTATTTTGCCGCGCAGGGTCATCGGGAAGCTTACGTCGCCGTGATACCCCTGAGTGGAAATACCCGCGACGTCGAAGCGTTGTGGCGTCGGCCAACGCCAGTTAACCTCCAGCGGCGTGTGCCAGGCGATAGCCGGCGCGATGCCGCCTTCGCCCGGCGAACGCCAGTAGGTTTTCCAGCCCTTTTCCAGCGCTACGTCTAAAAGCAGGCGGGTGTCGCCATTGCTTTCGCTTTGCGCCCGCAGGCGCACGCTGGCGTGTTGATTGTCGGCGACGCGGAGCCAGCCGCTATCGGCGGCCTGGCTGACGGGCAGCCATAGCCAAAGCAGGCAGACCAGCAGTCGCCTGAATACCATAAACATAAATTTTCTCCGTAAGTAATAAATTAACCTGAGCTGTCAGGAGAATTAATCACTCACGGAAGACGCATAATCGTAGATGCACCCGCAATCGGGGGGGAGAAATGACGCGGGGAGGCCAGATACGCTCGATACGCGGCGGGATGGCCGCCAGCACCGCCAGCAGCAGGGCGATAGCGAGTAGCGCCCCTTCAAACAGCATCGGCGGAACGGCCATCAGCGACTTGGCGCTGAGTTCGCAGGGGGAGACCGGCGCCTCGGCATTATCCGGGCCAGGTTGGGCGGATTGGCTGGCGGCCGTGACGTTCATCACCAACGCATGCATCCCCGCCATTCTCTGGGCGGTGCAGATCAGCACCACCAGGCAGGCAAGGAGTACAAGAAGAATGGCTTTGCGTTGTCGCTTAATCATGGTCGCCTCAAATATTCACGAGGCCTATCTTATCGGGCGAACGCGTTTTAGCAATGGTAAAGCTGTAAAGAAGTGTCTGGCGGATAAGTGATTTGCCCCCTCCCGGCCGGGAGAGGGCGGTCAATTACAGATTCTCGCCGTTGCTGGCGATGACTTCTTTGTACCAGTTAAAGCTTTTCTTGCGCGAGCGGGACATATCGCCGGTGCCGTCATCGTGTTTATTGACGTAGATGAAGCCGTAGCGTTTGCTGTACTGGCCGGTAGTGAAGGAGACGCAGTCGATGCAGCCCCAGGGGGTATAGCCCATCAGATCGACGCCGTCATAAGTCACCGCTTTAATCATCTCTTCGACGTGGGCGCGGAGATAATCGATGCGGTAGTCATCGTTGATGCTGCCGTCGGCTTCTACTTTATCGTAGGCGCCAAAGCCGTTTTCCACGATAAACAGCGGCTTCTGGTAGCGCTCATACAGTTCGCACAGGGCGTAACGCAGGCCAACCGGGTCAATCTGCCAGCCCCAGTCGGAGGCTTTCACGTGCGGGTTCGGCACGCTGCCTTCGAAGCCGGAAATGGCATCGCCGGTGCCGCCTTCGGCTTTCACCGCGTTGGTCATGTAGTAGCTGAAGCCGAGATAGGCGCAGGTGCCTTCACGCAGGATCTGCGCGTCGCCGTCTTCCATCTTGATGTTGAAGCCGCGGCGCTCCCATTCATTCAACACATAGCTCGGGTAGTAACCGCGTAGCTGGACATCGGTAAAAACATAGCGTTCGCGCATCGATTCCTGGGCGAACATGACATCTTCCGGTTTGCAGGAGTAAGGGTAGAGGGCGACCATCGCCAGCATGCAGCCGACCTGCATTTCCGGGTTGATACGACGCGCCGCTTTCACCGCCAGCGCGCTGGCGACGAACTGGTGATGCAGCACCTGGTACATGGTCTCTTCCGGGTTTTCATGCTCGGTATAGACCACGCCGGAGCAACAGTAGCCGAACAGCGGCGCGCGCCAGTTACGCTGGTTATTGATCTCGTTAAAGGTCATCCAGTATTTCACTTTGTGCTTATAGCGCTCAAAGACCACTTCGGCGAAGCGCACAAAGAAATCGACCACTTTGCGGTTGGTCCAACCGCCGTACTGCTGGACCAGATGCAGCGGCATTTCAAAGTGGGAAAGGGTGATTACCGGCTCGATGTTGTACTTCAGCAGTTCATCAAACATGTCATCGTAGAATTTCAGCCCTTCTTCATTTGGCTGAGTTTCGTCGCCCTGCGGGAAGATGCGGGTCCAGGCAATAGAGGTGCGGAAGCATTTGAAACCCATCTCGGCGAACAGCTTGATGTCTTCTTTGTAGTGGCCGTAAAAATCAACCGCTTCATGGTTAGGGTAATATTTACCCGCCTCGACCTGTTGGGTGATTTCGCGCGGCACGCCGTGCGCCCCGCCGGTCAACACATCGCAGATGCTGGGGCCTTTGCCGCCTTTATTCCAGCCGCCTTCAACCTGATGCGCGGCGACCGCGCCGCCCCACAAAAAGTCTTTGGGAAGAGTCAATTTTTTCATCTTTGCTAATCTCTATGAATCACTATTGCGATTGAGTCTAGCAAAGCGAAATTGAATGTCACGATATAACAAATCCCGCTAAAGGTAATATGTTACATCAAAAAAACAGGCTGTTACTTTTAGCCGATTTTGCGCGCTAATTTACGCCCCAGTGATTCGAGTATATATATCACCGGTATCTGCGTTGTAATATCGTAAACGCCGCCGATGCGCGTTTGCGGCACGTGCCAGGAGAGATTGAAATCAGCCAGTTTCGCCAGCCGCGAATGCTCATGGCTGGTAATCGACATCACCTTGCAGTGATGCAGGCTGAACTGGCTGGCAAAGCGAAGAATTTCTTCGGTTTCGCCGGAGACGGAAAGCACAATCGCCAGCGCGTTGCGGGCCATATCATTGGTGACCGGGAAATAAGGATCGTCAATATGGTTGCTGAATTTGCCGACGTTGGAAAAGAAACGTGCGCCATATTTCGCTAGCGCGCCGGAAGTACCGGCGCCGACGAAAATAATACGTTCGGAGGAGAGAATAATATCGACGGCCTGTTCGAGCAATTCATCAAATTCGTCATTATTGACGCTTTTAAAAAAGCTCATTATTTCGCTGGCGCCGATATTTGCCTGTTGAGGCTCATTCTGCTCAAGATATAATTTAAAGCGTACGCGAAATTCAGAGTAGCCCTCGCACTGCAGTTTGCGGCAGAAGCGCAACACGGTAGTGGTGGAGACCCCGGCGGCCTCGGCCAGTTCGCGAATAGTCATGTACATCACTTTGTCACGATTCTTAATGACGTAGTGGTAGACCATCATCTCAAGATTATTGAGACTGGCGACAGCGGCGTGGGAGAACATACTCACAGTGGCGAACTCACAATTCATAAAGACCAGGACGGAATTATACCATGCAGGCTAATGACATTACCTTTTTTCAGCGTTTTCAGGACGACATCCTCGCCGGGCGCAAAACGATCACCATTCGCGATGTGGCGGAGTCGCACTTTAAGCCCGGTGATGTGCTGCGCGTCGGACGTTATGAAGATGACGGCTACTTTTGCACTATCGCCGTTACCGCGACCTCGACGGTGACGCTCGACACGCTAACTGAACAGCATGCTCAACAAGAGAATATGACCCTCGAACAGCTGCGGCAGGTCATCAGGGAAATCTATCCTGCGGAAGATCGGTTTTATGTTATTGAATTCAAACGCCTTTAAATAAAACCAGCACAGCTGTTAGTTGAAATATTCTTGTAACATTATGATTTTAATGTGTTTACAAATATACATCGTTTTATTTTAGCTAACAGGTGTTCACTGGAATCATTCTCAGTTAACCTAAGTGGGCAATGAAAGCGTTCTTGTTTTCACGGAGTCAAAATATGGTTCGCAAACCATTAATCACTCAGGGATATTCTCTGGCAGAGGAAGTTGCCAACAGCATCAGTCACGGGATCGGGCTGGTGTTCGGTATTGTCGGCCTCGTGTTGCTGCTGGTGCAGGCGGTAGACACGAACGCCAGCGCGACGGCGATCACCAGCTACAGCCTGTACGGCGGCAGCATGATTATGCTGTTCCTCGCTTCCACGCTCTATCACGCTATCCCGCATCAGCGGGCGAAACAGTGGCTGAAGAAATTCGACCACTGCGCCATCTACTTGCTGATTGCCGGAACCTACACGCCATTTTTGCTGGTGGGATTGAATTCGCCGCTGGCAAAGGGGCTGATGATTGTCATCTGGAGCCTGGCGTTACTGGGGATCCTGTTTAAACTGACAATCGCGCACCGTTTTAAAATTTTGTCGCTGGTGACCTATCTGACGATGGGCTGGCTGTCGCTTATCGTGGTCTATCAACTGGCGGTGAAGCTAGCGGTGGGCGGGGTAACGCTGCTGGCGGTTGGCGGGGTGGTGTACTCGCTGGGGGTCATCTTCTACGTCTGCAAACGTATTCCTTATAACCATGCTATCTGGCACGGCTTCGTGCTCGGCGGCAGCGTGTGTCACTTCCTGGCGATTTATCTTTACGTCGGCCAGTCCTGATTTAACTTCCACGGTGGCGCTGCGCTTGCCGTGGCTACGATACTCTACGGTCTGGAAATTCCACGGTGGCGCTGCGCTTACCGTGGCTACGATATTCTGCGGTCTGGAAATTCCACGGTGGCGCTGCGCTTACCGTGGCTACGGTATTCTGCGGCCTGGAAATTCCACGGTGGCGCTGCGCTTGCCGCGGTCACGATATTCTACGGCCTGGAAATTCCACGGTGGCGCTGCGCTTACCGTGGCTACGATATTCTGCAGGCTGGTAGCCCGGCTAAGGCGCAAGCGCCGCAAGCCGGGAACTGTTCTTAATCTTCTTCCAGCGAATACGGCAATGGTTTGATGCTCAGGCTGCCGGCATCGTCACGTACGCGGAACACGCTGTCCGGTTCCATATCGTTATTCATCACCGCCTGGACCATCAGGCTTCCGTCATCCAACTGTACGGCTGCCAGCACCGTACCGGTGCGGCGCCAGTTGTCGCCCATTTTCAGCTCCAGATCTTCCCCGGCTTCCGGCACCCTGCTGGCGGTACCCGCCAGCGTCCACAGCGCGCGTTTATTGGCGCCGCGGAATTTCGCCCGGGCGACCATTTCCTGGCCGGTGTAGCAGCCTTTCTTAAAGCTGATTCCGCCCAGCGCCTGCAGGTTGGTCGCCTGCGGAATGAACTGCGCGCTGTTTACGCTGTCGATAACCGGCAGACCGGCCTCGATGTTCAGCGCCAGCCACTGCTGGCTGTTGTTAAGCTGCGCTTCGCCGCGCAGCGCTTCCGTCACCCGGTTGGCGGTATCGGCATCGGTCACCAGCAGGAAGCGCTCGGCAGGGTGTTCAAACCACAGCAGGCTGGTCACGCCTTCGGTGACCACCGGTTTACCGGCGTCCGGTAGCGCGGCGAATAGCCGCGCCAGCGCAGCGCGCGCCTGGAAACCGGCCACGCCCAGCAGGACCAGATCGTCATTTGCGGCGATGGTGACTTTGGAGAAGACGGCATATTTTTTCAGTTCGGTCAGCTGCGCTTCGCGCAGGCTGCGGCGCTCAATCCACGCGAAACCGCCGTCGCGGTGGAAGACGCGCAGGTTGCTCCACATTTTGCCTTTGGCATCACAGTGCGCGGCAAGCAGATGCTGATCGGCGGTTAAATGGCTGACATCGGCGGTGATCTGCCCCTGCAGATACTTCTCGCCATCCGGACCGGTAATCGTCGCCAGCGCCCAATCATCCAGCGTCATCAGCGTTAACGGCAGACGAGCGGAAGAAGAGGGCTGACGCGGAGGAAAAGGTGTAAAAGCCATAGTCATATCCTGAATAGCTTAACGCAGAGTGAATGACTAATGGTAAAAGAGCTATGGTGCAATGCAAGCGCTTTCGGCAAGCCATTTGTGCCCTCAGGATGCGGTGAATAGCCAACCGGATTTTGGGCTTTTATGGAATGCTGCTCGCACAAGGCGATATTACTGTAAAGTAAGTGCCTAAAAAGGGTTAAACTAAGCTATATCTTGATGCTGGAAGGACAACATGGACATTAACAACAAAGCTCGCATCCACTGGGCATGCCGCCGCGGTATGCGCGAACTCGATATCTCCATCATGCCGTTTTTCGAGTATGAGTACGACACGCTCAGCGATGACGACAAGCGCCTGTTCATCCGTTTGCTGGAGAACGATGATCCGGATCTGTTTAACTGGCTGATGAATCACGGCAAGCCGGCAGATGCGCAACTTCAACGGATGATTAATTTAATCCAGACTCGGAATCGGGAACGTGGTCCTGTGGCAATCTGATTTACGTATTTCCTGGCGTTCGCAGTGGTTCTCGCTGCTGCTGCACGGGGTGGTGGCGGCGATAGTGCTGCTCATGCCCTGGCCGTTAAGCTACACCCCGATTTGGCTCCTGTTGCTATCGCTGGTGGTGTTTGACTGCGTGCGCAGCCAGCGGCGGATCCACGCCTGCCAGGGAGAAATTAAGCTGTTAATCGACTCCCGTTTACGGTGGCAAAAAACGGAATGGGATATCGTCGGGACGCCATGGGTTATCAGCAGCGGGATGCTGCTGCGCCTGAAGCATGCGGAAACCGGCCGTAGCCAGCATTTATGGGTGGCGGCGGATAGCATGGATGCGGGGGAATGGCGGGATTTGCGCCGGCTGGTGCTGCAAAAGCCGGCGCACGACTAACTCAGGATCAGGCGAAGTGCTCCGCCATTTCGCCGAGGATCTGCTCGCACCAGTTCTGGATGCGCTCATCGCTCAGGTCGTATTGATTGGTTTCATCCAGCGCCAGGCCGACGAACAATTGGCCATCGGCGATAACCGGTTTCGGGCTGGTGAACTCATAGCCCTCGGTTGGCCAGTAGCCGACAAACTTCACGCCTTTGGTCGCCAGCTTATCGTGCAGCATCCCCAGCGCGTCAAGGAACCATTCGCCGTAACCAAGCTGATCGCCCATGCCGTACAGCGCGACGATTTTGCCATTCAGATCTAAGGCGTCGAGCTGTTCCCAGACCGCTTCCCAGTCTTCCTGAATTTCGCCGAAATCCCAGGTCGGGATGCCGAGGATCAGCACGTCGTACTGGCTCATCAGCGCGGGGGAGTCATCTTTCAGATTATGCAGCGTCACCAGCTCGGGGCCGATGATATCGCGGATTTTTTCCGCGGCCATTTCGGTGTAGCAGGTACTGGAGCCGTAAAAAAGACCTATATTCATCGCGTAAACGTCTCAATTCTTGCCGTGAATTGCGCCCAGTGTACCAGAAAGGCGGCCTCTTAAGGCATAATGAGGGCGTATAACGAACAAAGAGGCCGATGTGAAACAGGATCTGGCACAAATTGAACAGTTTCTCGATGCCCTTTGGCTGGAGCGTAATCTGGCGGAGAACACGCTCAGCGCCTATCGTCGCGATTTGACGATGCTAGTGGAGTGGCTGCATCATCGCGGGCTGACTCTGGCAAGCGTCGGCAGCGACGATTTACAGGCGCTGCTGGCCGAGCGGCAAACCGGCGGCTACAAAGCGACCAGTACCGCACGGCTGCTTAGCGCCGTGCGCCGCTTCTTCCAGCATTTGTACCGGGAGAAAGTCCGCCCGGACGATCCCAGCGCGCTGCTGGCTTCGCCGAAGCTGCCGCAGCGGCTGCCGAAAGATCTCAGCGAGGCGCAGGTTGAGCGTCTGCTGCAGGCGCCGCTGGTGGAACAGCCGCTGGAGTTGCGCGATAAGGCGATGCTGGAAGTGCTGTATGCCACCGGCCTACGCGTATCCGAACTGGTTGGCCTGACGATGAGCGATATCAGCCTGCGACAGGGCGTACTGCGGGTTATTGGTAAAGGCAACAAAGAGCGGCTGGTGCCGCTGGGCGAAGAGGCGGTGTCATGGGTTGAAAATTACCTTGAATACGGCCGCCCGTGGCTGCTGAACGGCGTGGCTTCGGACGTGCTTTTCCCCAGCCAGCGCGCGCAGCAGATGACGCGACAGACCTTCTGGCACCGCATTAAACACTATGCCGTACTGGCGGGGATCGACAGCGCGAAGCTCTCCCCGCACGTGTTGCGTCATGCGTTCGCCACGCATTTGCTCAATCACGGCGCCGATTTACGCGTGGTACAGATGCTGTTAGGACACAGCGATCTTTCCACCACGCAGATCTACACCCACGTGGCGACCGAACGTTTACGACAACTTCATCAACAGCATCACCCGCGGGCGTGAGTGCTGAATAAAAGGACTGAGTATGAAAAAAGGTTTATTGATGTTCACCCTGCTGGCGGCCTCGCTCTCCGGCGCGGCGCATGCCGATAGCGCGGCGATCAAACAGTCGCTGGCGAAACTGGGTGTGCAGAGCACCGATATCCAACCGTCGCCGGTTTCCGGGATGAGCACGGTGCTTACCGACAGCGGCGTGCTGTACGTCACTGACGATGGTAAACACATTATTCAGGGACCGATGTACGACGTCAGCGGCGCGCAGCCGGTTAACGTCACCAACCAGTTGCTGGTCGGCAAGCTGAACGCCTTATCCAAAGAGATGATTGTCTATAAAGCGCCGAAGGAGCAGCATGTCATTACCGTCTTTACCGACATCACCTGCGGCTACTGCCACAAGCTGCACGAGCAGATGAGCGACTATAACGCGCTGGGGATCACCGTGCGCTATCTGGCCTTCCCGCGTCAGGGGCTGCAAAGCCAGGCCGAGCAGGACATGAAAGCTATCTGGTGTGCGAAAGATCGCAACAAAGCGCTGGATGACGCCATGAACGGTAAGGGCGTACAGCCGGCGAGCTGCAATGTGGATATCGCTAAACATTACACGCTTGGCGTACAGATGGGCGTCAACGGTACCCCGGCGATGGTCCTTAGCAATGGTATGGTGCTGCCAGGCTATCAGGGGCCGAAAGAGCTTAAAGCTTTCCTCGACGAGCATCAAAAACAGACAAGCGGTAACTGATTCGCGTGAAACAACAGATACAACTACGCCGCCGCGAGGCGGTTGATGGCGTCGACCTTCCCGCCGACCTGCCGCCGCTGCTGCAGCGGCTGTATGCCAGCCGCGGCGTGCGCAGCGCGCAGGAGCTGGAGCGCGGCGTCAAAGGTATGTTGCCATGGACGCAACTCACCGGCGTTGAAAAAGCCGTTGAAATGCTGCATGACGCTTTCCAGAAAGGGTTACATATTGTGGTGGTCGGCGATTTTGACGCCGATGGCGCCACCAGTACCGCCCTTAGCGTGCTGGCGCTGCGCGCGCTGGGCTACGGCAACGTCTCTTATCTGGTGCCGAACCGTTTTGAAGACGGCTATGGTTTAAGCCCGGAAGTGGTCGAGCAGGCGCACGCGCGCGGCGCGCAGATGATCATGACCGTCGATAACGGTATTTCATCGCATAGCGGCGTCGATCATGCCCATGCGCTGGGTATCCCGGTGCTGGTGACCGATCACCACCTTCCGGGCGAGACGTTGCCAGCGGCGGAGGCCATCGTTAACCCTAACCTGCGCGATTGCGACTTCCCGTCAAAATCGCTGGCCGGGGTTGGGGTGGCGTTTTATCTGATGCTGGCGCTGCGCACTTTCCTGCGCGATAACGGCTGGTTCGAGGCCCGCGGTATCGCCGCGCCAAACCTTGCCGAGCTGCTGGATTTAGTGGCGCTGGGCACCGTTGCGGACGTCGTGCCGCTGGATGCCAACAACCGCATCCTGACCTGGCAGGGGTTAAGCCGCATTCGCGCCGGAAAATGTCGGCCAGGCATTAAAGCGCTGCTGGAAATTTCTAACCGCGATCCGCAAAAGCTTGCCGCCAGCGACCTCGGTTTCGCCCTCGGGCCGCGCCTGAACGCTGCGGGGCGGCTGGATGATATGTCCGTCGGCGTCGCGCTGCTGCTGTGCGATAACATCGGCGAAGCGCGGGTGCTGGCCAGTGAGCTCGATGCGCTTAACCAGACGCGCAAAGAGATCGAACAGGGGATGCAGGCCGAAGCGCTGACCCTGTGTCAGCAACTGGAACGCAGTAGCGAAACCCTGCCCGGCGGGCTGGCGATGTACCATCCGCAATGGCATCAGGGGGTGGTCGGCATTCTGGCATCCCGGATTAAAGAGCGCTTCCATCGCCCGGTTATCGCTTTTGCGCCTACCGGCGACGGCACGCTCAAAGGTTCTGGCCGCTCTATTCAGGGGCTGCATATGCGCGATGCGCTGGAGCGCCTTGATACGCTTTATCCTGGGCTAATCCTGAAGTTCGGCGGCCACGCGATGGCGGCGGGCTTATCGCTGGAAGAGGCGCGTTTTGAGGAGTTTCAACAGCGCTTCGGCGAGCTGGTGACCGAGTGGCTGGATCCCGCATTATTGCAGGGCGAGGTGGTTTCCGACGGCCCGCTGGCGGCGGCGGAGATGAGCATGGAAGTGGCGCAGATGCTGCGCGATGCCGGGCCATGGGGGCAGATGTTCCCGGAACCGCTGTTTGATGGCCGTTTCCGCCTGCTGCAGCAGCGGCTGGTGGGCGAGCGTCACCTGAAGGTGATGGTCGAACCGGTTGACGGCGGGCCGCTGCTGGACGGTATTGCCTTCAACATCGATACTTCCATTTGGCCGGATAACGGCGTGCGTGAAGTACAGTTAGCCTACAAGCTCGACATCAACGAGTTCCGCGGCAACCGTAGCCTGCAGCTGATCATCGATCACCTCTGGCCAAATTGACAACAGTGTATTAATAAGGGCGCGAATCCGGTAGAATTCCGCTCTTATCACCGCATTTTGACAAATCCATTAAAAGAAACCGACCATGTTTGAAATAAATCCGGTAAAAAACCGCATTCAGGACCTCACGGAGCGCTCCGACGTTCTTAGGGGGTATCTTTGACTACGATGCGAAGAAAGAGCGTCTCGAAGAAGTAAACGCCGAGCTGGAACAGCCGGACGTCTGGAACGAACCTGAGCGCGCACAGGCGCTGGGTAAAGAACGTTCTTCTTTGGAAGCTATCGTCGAAACGCTGGATCAGATGACCCAGGGTCTGGAAGATGTCGCCGGACTGCTGGAGCTGGCGGTAGAAGCCGAAGACGAAGAGACCTTCAACGAAGCGGTTGCCGAGCTGGACGGGCTGGAAGAGAAGCTGGCGCAGCTTGAGTTCCGCCGCATGTTCTCCGGCGAATATGACAGCGCCGATTGCTATCTTGATATTCAGGCCGGTTCCGGCGGCACCGAAGCCCAGGACTGGGCCAGCATGCTGATGCGCATGTACCTGCGTTGGGCGGAAGCGCGCGGCTTTAAGACCGAAATCATCGAAGAATCCGAAGGTGAAGTCGCGGGCATTAAATCCGTGACCATCAAAATCATGGGCGATTACGCCTACGGCTGGCTGCGTACTGAAACCGGCGTTCACCGTCTGGTACGTAAGAGCCCGTTCGACTCCGGTGGCCGCCGTCATACCTCCTTTAGCTCGGCGTTCGTTTACCCGGAAGTTGATGACGATATCGATATCGAAATTAACCCAGCCGACCTGCGTATCGACGTATACCGCGCCTCCGGCGCCGGTGGTCAGCACGTTAACCGTACGGAATCCGCGGTGCGTATTACCCACATTCCGACCGGGTTGGTGACGCAGTGTCAGAACGACCGTTCGCAGCACAAGAACAAAGACCAGGCCATGAAGCAGATGAAAGCGAAGCTTTATGAGCTGGAAATGCAGAAGAAAAATGCCGAGAAGCAGGTGATGGAAGATAACAAATCCGACATCGGCTGGGGCAGCCAGATCCGCTCTTACGTGCTGGACGACTCGCGTATTAAAGATCTGCGCACCGGGGTGGAAACCCGCAACACTCAGGCGGTGCTCGATGGCAGCCTGGACCAATTTATCGAAGCAAGTTTGAAAGCAGGGTTATGAGGAACCAACATGTCTGAACAACAAGCACAGGGCGCTGACGCGGCAATTGACCTTAATAATGAACTGAAAACCCGTCGTGAGAAGCTGGCTGCGCTGCGTGAGCAGGGCGTCGCATTCCCGAACGATTTCCGTCGTGACCATACCTCTGACCAACTGCACGCTGACTTCGATGCCAAAGAAAACGAAGAGCTGGAAGCGCTGAATGTCGAAGTGGCCGTTGCTGGCCGCATGATGACCCGTCGTATCATGGGTAAAGCGTCTTTCGTTACCCTGCAGGATGTCGGCGGCCGCATTCAGCTGTACGTCGCGCGCGATGACCTGGCGGAAGGCGTCTACAACGATCAGTTCAAAAAATGGGATCTCGGCGACATCATCGCCGCCCGCGGTAAGCTGTTCAAAACCAAAACCGGCGAGCTGTCCATCCACTGCACCGAGCTGCGTCTGCTGACCAAAGCCCTGCGCCCGCTGCCGGACAAATTCCACGGCCTGCAGGATCAGGAAGCGCGTTACCGTCAGCGTTACCTCGATCTGATCTCCAACGACGAATCCCGTAACACCTTCAAAGTACGTTCGCAGATCCTGGCTGGCATCCGTCAGTTCATGGTTGGCCGCGGCTTTATGGAAGTGGAAACCCCGATGATGCAGGTGATCCCTGGCGGCGCTTCCGCGCGTCCGTTCATCACCCATCACAATGCGCTGGATCTGGACATGTACCTGCGTATCGCGCCGGAACTGTACCTCAAGCGTCTGGTGGTTGGCGGCTTCGAACGCGTCTTCGAAATCAACCGTAACTTCCGTAACGAAGGGATCTCCGTTCGCCACAACCCAGAGTTCACCATGATGGAACTCTATATGGCGTATGCGGATTATAAAGACCTGATTGAGCTGACCGAATCCCTGTTCCGCACCCTGGCGCAGGACATCCTCGGTAATACCGCGGTGCCTTATGGCGATCAGACTTTCGATTTCGGCAAGCCGTTCGAAAAACTGACCATGCGTGAAGCGATTAAGAAATACCGTCCGGAAACCGAGATGGCTGATCTGGATAACTTCGATTCCGCGAAAGCGATCGCTGAGTCTATCGGCATCAAAGTTGAGAAGAGCTGGGGTCTGGGCCGTATCGTGACCGAGATCTTCGAAGAAGTGGCGGAAGCGCATCTGATCCAGCCGACCTTCATCACCGAATACCCGGCAGAAGTTTCTCCGCTGGCCCGTCGTAACGACGTGAACCCGGAAATCACCGACCGCTTTGAATTCTTCATCGGCGGCCGCGAAATCGGTAACGGCTTTAGCGAGCTGAACGACGCCGAAGACCAGGCGCAGCGTTTCCAGGATCAGGTTGACGCGAAAGCCGCCGGCGACGACGAAGCGATGTTCTACGACGAAGACTACGTCACCGCGCTGGAACACGGCCTGCCGCCGACCGCCGGTCTGGGTATCGGTATCGACCGTATGGTGATGCTGTTCACTAACAGCCACACCATCCGCGACGTTATTCTGTTCCCGGCAATGCGTCCGCAGAAATAATCGCTTTTCGCGAAAAGCAAAAAACCCGGCTTGCCGGGTTTTTTTATGTCTGATGTCAAGCTTCGTCTCTGGCGTAGCCCGGCTCTTTAATGCTCGTTACTCGCGGTTACGCACGTACACGCGCGACAAAGTCTATCAATGCCTGACGCGCATTTTTGTTTTTGGCTTCCAGCACCATCCACGGGCTAAAGGCCCACGGGGTAGCAGCCAGCGCGCTTAACATTTCCGGCAGCTCAACCCACTGATAATCCATGACTTCATCATCATTCGGTTGCAGTTCGCTGACCACGCGTGCGGCAAAAACCGGGCACACTTCGTTTTCGACGATGCCATTCGGGGCGACGGCGCGGTAGCGGAAGGCCGGGTGGACGGGGGCAATATCAGCGATCTCGACGCCCAGTTCGAAGCGGCAGCGCCGGGTGACGGCCTGCTCGAAGGTCTCGCCCTGTTGCGGATGTCCGCACACCGAGTTAGTCCACACGCCGGGCCAGGCTTTTTTGCTAAGCGAACGGCGCGTGACCAGGAACTGGCCTTGCTCATTGAACAACCAGCAGGAAAACGCGAGATGCAAAGGGGTATCGAGCGTGTGGGCGGCATACTTCTCCAGCATACCTGTGGGTTTATCTTGCTCATCCAGCAAAATGACGTGTTCCCCGGCCATGACGACTCCTGAAAAAATAAATGACCCGGCACAAACCCGCCGGGTCATGTACTCAGGCCACTAGGGTAGCCCATAAATGGGAGAAAGGCATTACCAAAACAAGCCCTGGTAGCATGTTGGCGACCGGGAAAAGCTTGATGTTACAGATGCGCAACCCGGTCGCTACCATCAGCAATCCACCGGCGCAGGAGAAATCCGCCATCATTGACGGGGTGATCATCGGCAGAATAAATACCGCCAGCATCGCCAGCGCCACCTGAATAACGATCTGCGGGATAGCGATGGTCATCACCGCGTAGCCCAGCAGGGTTGCGAATATCCCGGCAGTGAACAGATCGAGGATCGTTTTAATGTACAGGATTGACGGATCGCCGCTCATACCTTCGGTCATGGCGCCGAAAATACCGGTACCGCTGGCGCAAAACAGCACCAGGATAGCGACGAATTTTTCGGTAAACTCTTCATGACCTAACCCCTGAACGGGCGGCAAAACTTTATTAATCAAGCCGCGTGTTGAACCCGCCGCGCTGCCGATACGTTTTTCCAGATGCAGCAGTTCGCCGAGGAAAGCGCCGAGTACCATCGCCAGCACTACCGCCGGCATATATTTCACCTTCAGCACCAGGGTGATGCCCAGGCCGACGGAACAGAGACCAAAGGTCATCGGTAGCGCGGTTTTGACGCGTTCCGGAAGTTTGCCTCCGGCCATTGCGCCGATCAATCCACCGATAATCACGGCGGAACCATTTACATATGGACCAATTAACATTGCGAGTTCCTGTTACGCGTAATGCAGCGCGCCTTCACCCCAGCGCGGGATGTTATTGACCTCAAGATCAAAGAGGTCGAGTGCGCGGTTCACGCTATGGGTAATAATGTCATCTGCGCTTTGCGGGCGTTGATAGAGCGCCGGAACCGGTGGAAAGATAATGCCGCCCATCTCGGTAACCGCCGCCATATTGCGTATATGGCCGAGATTGAGCGGGGTCTCGCGTGCTAACAACACCAGCTGGCGGCGTTCCTTCAGCACCACGTCCGCCGCGCGGGTGAGCAGATTATCGGTGAGACAGTGAGCGATAGCGCCCAATGACCGCATCGAGCAGGGGGCGACTAACATCCCCAGCGTTTTAAACGATCCGCTGGAGATAGATGCGCCCAGGTGGTTAATAGGGTGTACCACGTCAGCCAGCGCCATCACTTCGTCTAAGCGGTAGTCCGTTTCCAGCTCGCAGGTCTTTTCCGCGCCTTTGGAGACCACAAGGTGCACTTCTACCGCCAGCGGCTGCAGAAGCTCCAGCGCTTTGACGCCGTACTGGAATCCGGACGCGCCGCTAATGCCAATGATGATGCGTGGTGTCATGGTATTTGCCCTTATTCGAAATCCGGCAGGAAACGTTTTACATCAACCGCTTTGAACTTAGAGCGCTCAAAGTTGTGCTTCAGATGGAACGGTACGGTGCAGTCGAAAATGGTTTTACACGACATTCCCTGCTGCAGAATGCTGGGGCTGTATTCCGGCACCTGCGACGGGTCGAGCGGATGGCAGCGTACGCCAGGGATCACCACGGTATCGACATCGCCCTGGTAACGGGTTTGCATCGCCCATAGCACGTCGTCGCTATCGAAAATATCAACATCTTCATCTACCAGAATAACGTGTTTGAGTTCCGGGAAGGCGGAGAATGCCAGTAGCGCAGCCTGGCGCTGGCGGCCTTCATCGGCTGGAGACGATTTTTTGAATTGCAGCACCGCGAGCAGCTTGCCGCCGCCTGCCGAGTGGGCGAAGACGTTGAGCAATTTGCCCGGCATGGCGCGTTCTACCATATCGAGAATACTGGCTTCGGTCGGGATCCCGGCCATGTTGACATGTTCTTCGCCTGGCCCGACGGTGGTGCGCCAGATGGGGTTGATACGATGGGTAACCGCTTTAACTTTAATGACCGGAATCGCCTCTTTGGCTTCGCCGGTATAGCCAGGGAACTCCGGCATGGCGCGGCCGGTATTGGTGTTTTGATCTTCACGCACGCGTACGTTCGGCAGCAGTTCGCCTTCGATAACGATTTCGGCGTGGGCGATGGCTTTTTCATTAATGGTTTTACACTGCACCATCTCCACCGGATGGCCGCGCAGCGCGCCGGCGATACTTAGCTCATCAAAGCCCAGCGGGGTAGTCGGCGGTTCAAAGCAGGCGGCGATTTCGATAGCCGGGTCCACGCCGATACTAATCGAGATCGGCAGCGGCTGTCCTGCCGCTTCCGCCTTCATGCGGAAGGCATCGATATGGCGGCCCGGCGTCAGCCACATTGAGAGCTCATCGCGGCTCTGTACGCACAGACGATGAATGGTGATATCGGATTCACCGGTTTGCGGGTCGGAGGCATAGCACAGGCCCATGGTGATATATGGGCCAGCGTCTTCTTCGGTGTTGGTTGGCGCAGGCAGCAGCTTGCGCAGATCGAAATCATCATCGCTGGCGAGGTGCACCACTTCCTGGCATACCGCCGCGCCCTGCACCATGGTCGGGGCAATGGCATTTTCAACGGAGTCCTTCAACAGATGACCCAGTTTCGCCGGTTCACACTGCAGGAACTGGCTGACGCGCTGGCGTGAACCGTTCAGACCGATGGCTACGCTGATGTCGTTGAAGCGCTTAATGTTGTTAAATACCATCACCGGGCCGTTCTTACGCGTCGGACGCTGGCAGGTACCGCCGGCGCCCACGTAGCGATAAACGCCGGAGAGCTCGGCGTGGGGATCGACTTCGGTATCGGTTTCAACATATTCGCCAGGTAGCGTTTTTAATAGCGCCAGGGCAGAGCGTAAATCATGCACCGATGACGGCGCTTTTTTATCTGAGTGTGCCATGAGTGTTCCTTTGGGAAAGCAATTTCGCTAACCGCACAATATTTTTGTTCGATTAATTAAACAAATACCGTTTACCGGATGCTCAGTAGATCAAAAAGGTTTAATTTAAAAAGCTGTTAAGAAATGATTAATTAAAATCGAGGAATTTTCCGCGGCTTTTTCTTTGATACCATTAGTGCAATACTGACCTGCAGATAAAGAGGGGTTAGATAATGGATCTGAAACGCTTACGCTATTTTTGCCGGGTAGTCGAACATGGCTCGGTTAGCCAGGCGGCGAAATCGCTCAACATGGCGCAGCCGCCGCTCAGTAAGCGGATACAAGAGCTGGAAGAAGAGCTGCAGGTGTCGCTTTTTGAACGCCGCGGCAACCGTATTGAACCAACGGAAGCAGGCTATTTTCTTTATCGTAAGGGGTGTGAAATATTACGCCATGTGGAAGATACCGCCAGGGAAACGGCCGATATTGCGCAAAAGACCCGTGCGGAAGTGCGCGTTGGCTTAACGCATCTTTATCAAAACTATTTTCAGCCTTTATTAATGGAGCTCTATCGGCGAAATCCAGAGACGGCAATAAATATCTCGGTGACCGATTCAAGTCATCTGGAAACGTTATTAAATGAAGGCGCTATCGACCTGGCCTTAATACAGCGTCCCTACCGTAGTGAGGGGTTCGATTATGTCTCCTTCGACCCGATAAAATTGGTAGCCGTCATTAATAAAAAATGTTTGCCGCAGTCGCCGTCTAACCCCTTCGATTATAACGCGCTGGCGACGATGCCGTTGGTGTTGCTTCACCGGGCGAAAGATTCCGGCACCTATGAGATGCTGATGGACCTGTTTCGTAAATCAGGAATCAGCGCGAAAGTGATTATGCATATTACCCAACCAGGGGTGATCCTCGACTGGCTGGAGGGCGGGTTGGAAGCGGCGACATTGTTGCCATCCTCGGAAGTGAATGCTGAAAAACTGCCTCATTGCTATGTGGTTGATGTCTTCCCCTCGCCGCAGATATTTTATCCGGCGCTGGTGAAATTACCGTCGATGTCGTATTTCCCGGCGCTGATGGATATTATTGCCGGAGGCTATCCATTTAGCGCGCCGAAGGGAGTAGAGGTTGTAGAAAAACCGTAGGACATTGGGGATTGTCCCTCGGGCTGGTATGATATTCGTCCATGACGCCGAGATGAGAAACCGTTGAGTGCAGGACGCCTGATGAAAACACGCTTTTATATCGCGATGATGCTGCTTGGTAGCCTGGTGTTAGCCGGCTGTTCCAGCACATCGGATTCTGGTTCCACCTATACCGTGAAGCGCGGCGATACGCTGTATGCGATCTCCCGTAGCACCGGCACCAGCGTACGCGATCTGGCGCGCCTGAATAACATCTCTCCGCCATACACTATTGAAGTCGGGCAGAAACTGAAACTTAACGGCGGTTCGAAAGCAAAAAGCAGCACCGCCGGGAAAAAATCCTCCAGCACCCGCACAGCCGCCGTAACGCCATCATCGGCGGTGCCGCAGTCCTCATGGCCGCCGGTGGGGCAGCGCTGCTGGCGCTGGCCGACCAGCGGTAAGGTGGTGATGCCGTACTCTACCCGCGATGGCGGCAATAAAGGTATCGATATTGCCGGTACGCGCGGCCAGCCGGTTTACGCCGCCGGCGCCGGTAAGGTGGTTTACGTCGGCAACCAGCTGCGCGGCTACGGCAACTTGATCATGATTAAGCATAACGAGGATTACATCACCGCATATGCGCATAACGATAAGATGATGGTTAACAACGGCCAGAGCGTGAAGATTGGCCAGCAGATTGCGACCATGGGTAGTACGGACGCCGATTCCGTACGGCTGCATTTCCAGATTCGCTATCGCGCCACGGCCATCGACCCGCTGCGTTATCTGCCGCCGCAAGGCAGTAAGCCTAAGTGCTAAAAGGTTATTTTATCAGCAGTTAGCCCAATCCGGGCTTGCCACAGGGTGCGTAAGGTCTATAATGCTTTTCGCACCTCTTCGCGGGCGTAGTTCAATGGTAGAACGAGAGCTTCCCAAGCTCTATACGAGGGTTCGATTCCCTTCGCCCGCTCCAAACCCTCTTAATAATCAATAAGTTAGATTATTCAGTCAGTTACGTTGCCCTGCTTTACAGGTACAACTTAAACTACCCATTGTACTACGCCCGCATGATTGGTCTGTGGTACAGGGGAGCATATCTTCACACTGGCAGTCGTTCCATCGTTCATACCGCGACAGTACAACAACGAACAAAAAGCCGCATATCAGGCATAACTCCCGAACAGATTGATCACACGCATTTAAGCCTGATGTGTGGCCTTGTGGCTGCGTAAACAGGTGAATAGTGGTAAACGTACCTGCACACCATATGCAGGTTCTGCCAGCGCTTCGCTCACGCTCCGAAAGGTACACGAGCACCCTGATAAGGTGTGATCCTTCTGACAATCTGATTTAGTCACTGATGACTTTCGCTAAGCTAAACCAACCAGGTTGGCCTGATGAAGTCGCTACGCTTGTTGCTTGTACCACTAACGGGGCGTTATGGCTTCTATTGTCTGAAATCTGATACATTGCATAAACATCATGTGGATTGCTGGAAAGTTCATCACTATGATTATGTGTGCCATTGCCAGTTAAGAAATGCGGAGAGGACAATATGGATGTTACTGATGAGGCTTTGTTGAGTTCTGGCTTTACACCATCGGATTTGAAGAAGATAAAGAACAACGTTGAAAGCTATGGTGGAACGTTGGGGAATGCAATCAGGGACCTGGCCAGGCGATTTATTCTTGCCGTGTGGGTTGTATCCGGTTGCCTTGCTGTATTCATTTTTCTTGTGATGTTCGCATCTGAGCAGAGTGTTTTCTCTGGTGCTATTGGCCTTTCTTGTGGCGCAGCGGTTGCAATTTTTATACAACCGCCTGTACTTGCTTATAAATCTTGGCGATTCTGTAGAGTGAACAAATCTTAATTTGTACTGTTATCAGTAGCCAGAAGATCAAAAATGACTTTCGCTTTGACACCATATCCAGCGATTTTCATCGTTAGCTTAGGCTTGCTCATTGTGTCAACTTTTCGGTAGTAATCACGCGGCAGCCAACGGAATAATCGCCAAGCTCCGGGTTTCCTTGCTAAGCCGAAGATACTATAGACACTCGCCCCTAGAGTCACCGTATTATAAAGAGCTAATCCACTTTTTGGGCTAAACCCCATAAATTGTGCGGTCTCCATTGCGCCATCAGCAAAAATTCCTTCCGATTTTGATTGTTCACCATAGCGAAGATGGCTTGCTTCTTTTGTTATACCGTTAATACCATCAACAAATAAAACTGCTCCTGCAAGAACTCCAATAGGGGTCATAGTGGACATCATAACCATCCCACCAAATAATGCTGCTCCAGATACCACTATATGGATTGCCGAAATCACGTATCCGACGATTTTATTGTTTTCCCTGACAAACTCGACCTTTGCATAAAGTTGGGCGGCTCTGGTTCTTAACAGGCGTTCTTGTTCTTGCAAATTATCTGTTTCAGCACGAAGATTTTTGATGCATACAATACATTCTTCATCGGTTTTAGCTCGTCGTGCTGTTTCAAATTCTTTATCTACAACCTGTTTTATCTCTTCGACAAACTTGATTCGTGTAAGACCATCTTGCAAATAGAATGCTGACAGCCGGTTTGCTGTTTCGACGAGTTTCCGGGCTTCAAGATTCACCATGGTATCTGACCATGTTCTGTTCCAGCCCCTGTTAAGCAGCGCAATATCCATTAAAGACTCCTTCCCAAAATGTGTCTGGTCATATTACGTGCAGTAAGGTCGAAGACAACAGGAAATGCTTTCCCAACGTCTGATTTTAGCGGAACGAACACATAATCAAACTCGGAGACTCCACATGGTAATTCTCTATTTTTCATTGTCTGACGTTTCAAACGTCCTGGAGTACGGGCAGGACTGCGAGCGCGTCCCAGCTTAATAAGCAATGTCCCATCAAGCGGAAGCTAGTACAGGCTGCGTTTAATACGCAGACCGAAGAGTTTTACTTTAACGCTGACGATTCTGTTATGTCGTTCCGTGAAGGGAAAGAGGCGAACGGAATTGGCCGTAAGACCCACACCTGCCGCGAGTTCCTGATTTGTGATGATTCCACCCTGAAAAGAATCTGCCGGGGCATGGGCCAACTGGAAGCGATGCGCCATGCTGGCTTTGCCAGACTGGGTGACAGCCCGGAATTTCGCCAGTTGTGGTGCGGGGAGCCTAAGTCTGTTGATGACAATTTCAACACGAAGAATCTGCTAAAGCTTGGTGCTGGCTCTATGACCGATCATCCGTGGCGATTCAGAGAGATACATCAGGTCATCCTTAACCCGACGCATATCCAGAAGGTGATTAATCCGCGAAGTGATTCATTACGCAGGCAAAGCGGGGTGAAAAGTTATCGCCAATAAGAACCGTTTCCTCATTTAGCCGCTTTAACATATACAGCTTGTCGGCACGTTCGTAAGCGTCGAAGAAGAGATAATCGACAGCGTCCGTTGCTTCATCATCGGGGGATTTTTCGCGTCCCTCGGGAGTGAGCATGAAAACGCCGGCAGTATGTCCAAGCGGACGAGCATACCGAAAGAACAATTTTCGGTTTACAGCAAACTCGCCGTCATCGCTTTTGAGCTTTCCTTGCACTGATAATGAAAGGTGCCCGGAGTTGTAGCTGGTAATCAGCATGATTCCATGGAGTTCCTTTTTGGTATTCTGGATGTCGAGTATCGACGTGAATTCCGAGGAGCAGGAAAAACTGATTTCTTGTTTTTTAGCATTCCCAGTGATAATCAAATAAGCGATAGCGGCCAGCCCAATAATGACAATTACGACTGACCAGAGTAAAAAAGAGTGATCGCTTTCCTGCTTCATATCATTCCTCATGATGGCGATACTGGCTGATGCAATGGTAATAGCCGAGGTTGAGGCCGCATTCAGCGGCAAACGACCAATCAACCAGGTTATGGTTGCTCGCCCAGGTATTGAGATACAGGTCTTTAGGGTGCGAGCAGTTGGGGCTAATCCCCACGGACTTGAAAATATCCAGCGCTTTCTTTTCAGTTATCGTGTCTGTGAGGGCATTTCCTAATATATGTACACGGCATTGCTCGTAGTCGATGGTTCGCAAGATAGCCGCGTCCGTCATGGCTATATGATTGGGTATCCATGTTAACCACGCTGTTGCCAGCACGGCGATGCTGGTAATTAACGCTGTGATAGCGACAGGCCACCGGTTTGGTTTCTTTCTCCTCGGCGTCGATGCAGCATAGGCAACTCTGGCGGCCGTTTGCGCTTCTTCCATTTGCTGAATATTGATATTGACGTCGCCCATCCGAAATCCAATACGAGGAATGGTAACGATGAGTTCTGCAGGATGACCTGTTGACGTAATGGCTTTGCGCAAAAATGAAATGTGCTGGTTAAGATTCGCATCCGTCGCTCTGGCGCCATTCTGCTGAAAAACATTCAGCAGAATTTCATCGCGCGAAGATATCTCTTTACCATTTTGCAACAAATAGAGCAGTAATTGTGTGGCCACATTATTCAATGTGGCTATTTCACCAGATGCCACGTCTTTTAGGGTATTTTTAAGTGGTCTGAAAACTAAACCATCACCAATAATTACGGATTTAATTTTGTTTATTGGTATATGAGAAATCACTGATGTCTCCTTTAAAGCAGGATATCTCGCATTCGAGTGGGGGAAGCAACAGCATAACATAATTCATTTATAAAAAGAGGTTGTGCCATAGATCGCTTTATTATCATTTACATAACAATATTTTAATATTCTTTATGTAATCATTCATTCTCCTTCCTTTCTTTCACTATCTTATTGTCAGCACTCACTTTTGGTATCCCTTTCAATTTTTAAAAATATTTTATAAATATATTTTGCCAGTTATCTGTTCTAAATTAAAAAATAGTTGATAGTTAAAAACTCTATAAAAACTATAAATAATAGATATTAAAACTGCTAGATGCGTGTTTTTTGGCTGATTTTTAGGTAAAAGATCGATCTGCAGACGGGAAAGCAACACGATTTCCTGAGTTTGATTGATTCCGTATTTTGGCATTGTGTCAATTTTTCGTCGACTTAATATAAGCCCCGAAACAGCGTAAACGACTGTGGACGGTATTTCTGATGGAATACCAATGAACTTCAAAATACGGTGCGGTTTAAGATGGATTGTTTGCAAGGATATGCGCTGCCGCTACCGCGAGATCGGGTTTTCCCGGGCAGGAATTGTCTACGGAAATAGATCGTCGGAATAACCAAAAAACAGATATAAGGTTAAGTAGTAATATGAAAATGAAAAACGTGGCTGTGGCCTGTGCGCTGATGGCGGGAATGACTTTTACTGCATCTTCTGCTTTCGCTGCAAAAAATGTTGAACCGACTAACGGTAAAATCCACTTCACCGGCTCTCTCGTTAATTCCGCATGTGGTCTGGCGCCAGAATCCAGTCCGGTGCAGGTGAATTTTGGCGAGATCCCAACTTCTCAGTTAAAAGACAACCAACGTGCTGGCGTTAAACATGCCAAAATTGTTCTGCAGGGTTGCGATACGACTGTCGCAAAAACCGCTACTGTGACTTATACCCCGGCAACGATTGATGCCGACAACAACGCGCTAGCCGCCTTCACCTCTGGTACCGCCAAGGGCGCAGGCATCGGTATGGTTGACAGCGGCAACCAGGATGTTGAGTGGGGTAAAGCTGCCTCTCAGGTCAACATTACCGATGGCGAAACCGACATTGATTTCGTCGCTTACCTGCAGGCAAACAACGCATCTGCAGCGGTAACTCCGGGTGATTTTGAATCTACCGTTAATTTCCAGATCGATTATCAGTAACGATCTGCAGCGGGCGCATTAACGCGCCTGCTTAACCCTTCCTGCGAATAACTGAAAGGAAATGCGGTTATGCCTGGATGGCGTATTTTACTGCTTTTTATCTTTATATCGCCTGCATGGGTTTTGGCTGACACCAACCGTCTTGTCAGTACGCCCGGAAAAATGCGTATGCGGGGAAATATTATTGAAGCTGCTTGTTATGTCGATCCGCGCGACCGGTCGCTACTGGTTGAATTTGATGACCTCTCAGCCAGAGATATTTCCGGAAAACCTGAAAAAGTATCTGCGCATGATTTCAGCATTCATTTGCTGGGATGCTCACTAGGGGATTCTCAACATCCCGGTAATGTGTTTCAACGCGCCAATATTACCTTTTCCGGCGCAGCCGATAGCGACAATCCAGATTATCTGAGCGTGCAATCGGAAACTGAAAATTTAGCGATAGAAATATACGACAGCAACGGACAGCAAATTCACCTGGGCGAACCATCACCGGACTATGTACTTAACCCAGGAAAAAATACGCTCAAATTTACGGCTTATTTGATCTCCCGCGATGGAAGAATGACATCTGGCGAATTTACTGCGGTCACGCATTTTGTTGTGAATTATCTCTGAGCTGCACTGCAATTCGGGTATCTGAAGGTTGCGAACGAAAATGATCACGCTGAAAACAGATAAAAAACGTCTGGCGCTTTTTATTGCTCTGGTCTGCGCCGCTTCATGGGCTGAAGCGGATGAGGCCATTGAATTTAATACCGACGTACTGGATGCCAGCGACAGGCACAATGTCGATTTACAGCGTTTTTCCGAAGGCAACTTTGTGGCTCCCGGAGAATATCTGCTGGATGTTCGTATTAACAGCCAGGAGATTCCTCAACAGTCAATCCGTTATATCGCAGATCCGGCCAATTCACATAAATCTATGGCGTGTCTGACGCCGCAACAACTCGAATTACTGGCGCTCAAAGAAGAGGCGCTGACCCATATTCATCCGCTTAACGCAAACTGCTATGACATTTCCCGCCTGCCGGGTGTGGCGCTGTATAATAGCGCAGGCGTACTGGACATTACCGTGCCTCAGGCATGGATGAAATATACCGACCCAGACTGGACGCCGCCGGAGCGCTGGGATAACGGCGTCGCCGGGCTGATTTTTGACTACAGCATCTCAGGGCAGGCCACGCATTACGAACAGGGCGGCGATCATTATCGCTCGCTGTCCGGCTATGGGCAGACAGGTTTTAACCTCGGCGCATGGCGTTTTCGTGGCCAGTATCAGGCCAATTACGCTTCAGATGGTAATCATGGGCGTATCGACTGGGATCAGATCTATGCTTATCGCCCGTTACCGATGCAGGCTGCAAAACTGACGGTCGGCGAAATCTATCTGAATTCTCAGGTTTTTGATTCGGTGCGCTTCACCGGGGTCAACCTTGCCAGCGACGAGCGTATGCTGCCGCCAAATTTGCAGGGCTACGCGCCTGAAGTGCACGGCATCGCCCGCAGTAATGCGAAGGTCACCGTGAGTCAGCAGGGCCGTGTTATCTATCAAACCACCGTTCCTGCGGGGCCGTTTAATATTCAGGATCTGCACGGCTCGGTACGCGGTACGTTGGATGTGCGGGTCGAGGAGCAGGATGGCAGCGTACAAACTTTTCAGGTCAATACGGCTGATATTCCTTACCTGACGCGCCCGGGCTATGTTCGCTACAACGCCGCGGTCGGCAAGCCATCGCGTTATAACCACGACGTTCAGGGTCCTGCGTTTTATAGCGGCGATTTTTCCTGGGGGGTGAGCAATGCATGGTCACTGTACGGCGGCGCGTTGCTCACCGGCGAGCGCTACAACGCCTGGTCGATGGGGATTGGACGGGATTTAAGCTGGCTGGGAGCGCTGTCGGCCGATGCGACGCAATCCGTGAGTCGGGTGAAGCATCAGGCTGAACAAAAAGGCATGTCCTTTAAGCTCAGCTATGCCAAAACCTTTGATGAGTACAACAGCGCGATTACCTTTGCCGGGTACCGCTTTTCACAGCGTAACTTCCGCACCTTCTCGCAGTTTCTCGACGAGCAGTATGAAAGTAACAACAGCGCCGGCAACGAAAAAGAGATGTACACCGTTACCGGCAACAAAACCTTTTTTGCTGACGATCCACATTTAGCGACCACGCTCTACCTCACCTATACCCACCAGAACTATTGGGATCGCGGTTCCCAGGATCGTTACGGGTTATCGATGGGACACAGTTTTTCCTTCGCGGGTATCCAGGGGATCAGCGCCAACCTTGCGGCTTATCGCTCTGAGTATCAGGGCAAACGGGACGACAGTCTCTCGCTTTCAATTTCAGTGCCATGGGGCGATGGCCGCTCTATGGATTATGAATTACAGAACAGCGGTAACCAGACCAGCCAAATGGTTTCGTATTCCGATAACCGCGATCGTAACAATCCGTGGCGCTTGCGCGCAGGGGTTTCCGGGGAAGGTCATACGGCATTTGATGGCTATTACCAGCACCGCAGCATGATGGCGGAACTGGAATCCAACGTCAGCTGGCAGCAATCACGCTATTTCTCCGTTGGCGGCACGGTACGCGGCGGTTTTACGGCGACGCGTCACGGCGCGGCGCTACATAACAGCCAGGCGTCAATGAATACCGCCAGAGTGATGGTTGATACCGATGGCGTTGCCAATGTGCCGCTTAATGGCGAACAGGCGCACTCAAATCGCTTCGGTATTGCCGTCGTACCGGATGTCGTCAGCTATCACAGCTTTGATACGCGTATCGATGTGGACGCCATGGACGAGGACATTTCCGCGACCAAAGCGATCGTGACTAACACCCTGACGGAAGGCGCCATTGGCTACCAGCGCTTTGCCGTCGCGCAGGGGCAAAAAATGATGGCGCTGCTGCGCCTGAAGGATGGCTCGATGCCGCCGTTTGGCGCCGAAGTGTTTAACGCCAACGGCGTCAGCGTCGCCATGGTGATGGAAAACGGCATGGCCTGGATTGCTGGGGTGAATCCTTCCGAGCGTCTTTCCGTTGCCTGGGCTGGCCGCGCGCAGTGTCATCTGCAGGTGCCGCAACAAATCAACCCGGAAGGCAACGTACTGTTGCCTTGTGAATAATTTCAATAACCTGAATGAATTTTGTCATGAATAATCAAGCTCTTAATTTCGCCCAGCGTTGGCTTAAACCCGTGGCCTGTGGCCTGTTTTTTATTGCCCAGATCAATGCTTCATGGGCGGGTATTGCGCTCGACCGTACCCGCATGATCATCACCGGCGATGCGCGCTCGGTAAGTGCGAACTTAACCAACACCAGCCCGAGCATTCCCTTTCTGGCTCAGTCGTGGGTAGAAGATGCCCACGGCACAAAAATTACCTCGCCATTAATGGTCTTACCGCCGCTGCAACGGATTAACGGTGGGCAGAAGGGAATCGCCCGCGTGACGAAAACCAGCGGAATTAACGCGTTGCCGCAGGATCGCGAGAGTCTCTTCTATCTGAACGTGCGTGAAATTCCGCCAAAACCGGATAAGCCGAACGTGCTGCAGCTGGCGATGCAGTCGCGAATCAAATTGTTCTATCGGCCGACAGCTATCGTGCCGGAAACGCCGGGAGCGGTGTGGCAAAACCAACTGATCTTTCACAAGCAGGGTCAGCGCTGGACCGTGGATAACCCAACGCCATACTTCGTCACCTTAATCGGCTTAAGCCGCAAACCTGAAGCCCAGGGCGGCGGCAGACTGACTGATTTCCCGGGGATTATGATCTCGCCGAAATCCTCTCTCGATTTCAAGGTATCGGACGCCAGCGTCAGCCAGTTCAGCATGATGTACGTGAACGATTTTGGCGGTCACCCTGAATTGAAATTCAGCTGCACAGGCAATGTGTGTAAAGCATTGCCGATGGAGCAACAGCCCCGGTAAAGGACTCGTAAATGAAAAAGATGCTTTGCGCTCTGCTGATGGCAGGCATGGCCTGCACGGTTCAGGCCACAAGCGGCCGCCATGATATGAGCAACGTTTCCGGCGAGTATGGCAACGTCCGCTTTCATGGCCGGGTTTTCGTTTCGCCGTGCGTGCTGGATATGGCTTCACGCGATCAGACCATTGATCTCGGCGATATTTCCGCCAGCCGCTTTCGCCAGAGCGGCGATCGCAGCGATCCGGTATTGGTGACGCTGCACCTGAATGGCTGCTTAAAAGGCTCCGGGCACACGTTAAAGGACTTCCCTGGGCAGACCAGCGAGCTCCCTGAGCTGTCGCACAGTACGGTGGAGCGTGGCGTTTCAATGACGCTGATGGCCGAAGGCGCGCCGGAAAACAGCGATCTTGGGCGGATTCGCGGCGATGTGCGCGGCGCGGGCATTCGGCTACTGACCGAACGCAACCAGTTGATCCACCTGAATCAACCGCAACGCATGTGGATCCTCAAACCGGGCGATAACGCGATTCACTTTCTTGCCGCGCTGGAATCTTTTGGGCAGGAGGTGACCGCTGGCGAATTTAACGGTCTGGTCAGACTTAAGCTGGAGTATCTATGAGCGTATTGCACAAAGCACTGCTGTGGGTCGCCCTGGCGGGCTGTCCGCTGGCCGGGCAGGCATTTACCCTCGGTGAGGGAGAACCACAGGGCGGTTCGCCGCATCAGTACGATATTGAACTGAGCTCGCTGGATGTCAGCAAAAACCACGAGGGCGGCAGAACGGATCCGTTCACCTGGAATTTGGGCAGTTGGTATGTCGTGGATTTTCATTGTGAGCAGGCCGACATCTCGCGACAGCCGATTTACTACACCACCACGACCACCATGCCGCCTTCTAATCAGGGAGCGAACCGTTTTCGTCTGAATGAGTACCTGGATGTGGAAGTCCAGGTATGGGTCGCCGGGCGGTATAACAACTATGTTCAGGCGCCGTTCACCAACTTTTCGAATCGCTACAACGACCACAGCTGTAAAAAGCGCAAGGGCTACGAGCGAGCCACTAACATTGAAAGTGGCTCTAAAGGAAAAGTGACGTTTATTGTCACTAAACCCATTATTAACGGCATCAATATCACCTCTCAGTCGCTGGTGGAGGTTGCTGGACGTCTGGGTAGCGCTGGCCCTACGCCGACAACGCCAATTTCCCGTGTGGTCATTAAATCCGGGCTCATTACCGTGCCGGATAAATGCACCTTCAATCGCGGGGACAAAATCAGCATTGAATTTGGCGATTTGCCAGGCTCCGCCGCCCGGCTCAACGGCACCAACTACAGCAAGTCGATCCCCATTCATGTGGTCTGCGAGGGGGGAAGCTTCGATCAGGGCGCGTTGAACATTAATCTTGGCGTACAAACTACCACGGCGTCAGGCACGGCGGGGTTTAACGATCATCTCCTCGGCACGCTGAGCGGCGGACAAAAGCGCGACGACCTCGGCATTGTGATTAAAGACGCGAGCGGCGGCACCGTCGTGCCCAATCAATTCTACAACGTGAAGGGGTTTTACCAGAACCAGGGCGACTGGAATCTTACCGCCGCGCCGGTGGCAAAACCGGGTGTGGGCAGCGTGAAAGAAGGTGAGTTTGAAGCCTCTGCCACCGTTGTCGCGCAGTTTCAGTAGGGGGATGCCATGAGATTTACGGCGTTAATCGCGACCAGCGCGCTACTGCTTGGCGGCATGGCGCAGGCCGATACTAAACTGGTCGGCGGCGATATGTACTTTCACGGCACCATTCGAGCGCTGGCCTGCAGTCTTGCGCCAGGAGGCGATAAAATCGAGGTCGATTTCGGGCAAATCGCGACGCAGGATCTCTATCTCTCGGGGCGCAGTAAGCCAAAAAAATTCAGCATTGAGTTACGCGACTGCAACCCGGAGGTTTTTCGCGGGATCTCGGTCACTTTTAGCGGGCGTGAAGATGCGGAGCTGGCGGATCATCTGGCGCTGGATAGCAGTGAACAAGGCGCCTCCGGAATCGGCATTGGAATGAGCGAAGAGGATGGTACGGCAATCCGCCTTGATGAAAGCACGTCAGTCAAAGAGATTACTGAAGGCTCGATGACGCTGAACTTTTTGGCATGGGTCGCGGCGGAACCGTCGGCGATAAAAAATCAGACTCTCGAATACGGCCCCTTCAGCGCCAGTGGGACCTGGACGCTGAACTACCAGTAGCATGATGAACGCATTGCATCGTATTGCGCCGCTGCCGGCGCAGAAAGTATTGCTCGTTGTCAGTCTGCTGTTCTGGGGCGGGGCAATGCATCTCTACTGGCCGAATAACGGCGGCAGCGGTTTGTCGTTGCCGCTAAATATTACGGCCTGGATTTATGCCGTGGTGCTGGCAGCTAGCGCATCGATACTGGTACCTCTTCAACGCTGGCGGATAACTATACCCGCCGCGGGGTTTACGATGGGCGCGCTCATTCTGACGCTGCTTTGTCTATTGACGCCTGAGATTTGGCGGTCCGAGGCGCTGCTGGTGGCGGGGGCGTTGTCAGGAGGCGTGCTCGTCTATTTGGCGACGTTGCAAATTCCGCTTACGACAAACACGCTGACACTACTGTTGGCTCTGCTCTGGGGCGCGTGCGTCCTCGAATGTCTGGCGTTTACCTATCAATACTGGCATTGGCCGGGAGTGAATTACTGGGAGTTTGCCTGGCGGCGCGGTACACGCCCCTACGGTATTTTTCAGCAGGTTAATCTGATGGCCAGCTTCACGGCGTGTGGCGTGCTGCTGTCAGCATTGCTCTATTTACGGCTACGTGGCGGATATCGAATTATCATCGTGATTGCTCTGGTGCTAATGGGATTTGTTCTGCATGAGTCTCAGTCGCAAACCGGTTACCTGTCTGTGGCGGTAGGCGAGGCCTTGCTGCTGGCGGTTTTTCCTGCGCAGCGCCGTACGCTGCTGTTACTCCTGCTGCCGCTGGCGATAGGCATGATTGCGGGCGCGCTTGCCCGCCATTTCTTGTCGGTGGTGACGGTTAATCACCTGACGACCTCCCAGGTGCGCTGGACGGTGTTGAAAGCATCGCTGGCATTATTTGCCGAACGTCCGTGGACAGGATGGGGCGTGGGCAGTTTCGCCGCCGTGTTTCTTGAACGCGCGGGGCCGTTGGGGCTGAGCAGCATCTCGCATCCGCATAACGAACTGGCGCTGTGGCTGGTGGAGGGAGGGCTGATTGGGCTGGTAGGAGCGCTTTGTTTTATGGCAAGTGGTTTATGGCTCTGGCTATACGGCAATCGCTGGCATCGCGCCTGCCTGGTGGCGGCGCTACCCGTGGTTATTCATATGTTGACGGAATACCCCGTCAGGCAGTCAACGCCACACTGGTTACTGCTGATTTTGTTGCTTCGTTGCGCAGACTGCCGGCGAAAAGGGGCCCGGCTGCCGTTCACCCTGGCGTCGCTGTTGCGTGCCGTGGCATCGATCGCGGTTGCTGTCATCACTCCATTGTTGTTTCTCACGCTGCAGACACAACAGCAACTGACGCTGGCGGAGCGACAATCGACGCAGTGGCGTCTGGCCGAACCTCTTCCTGTAGGAGGCTGGCTGCTTGCCACCCGCTACCGGTTTGATGTCCAGATGGGGTATCTACAACGATATCAACATACCCGCGATGAGCGTTGGCTGGCAGCCGTTCGCCGCTGGGCGCCTGACTATGTGCGTGTTCAACCGGACCCGAATGTCTCCTTCACGCAGATCTTGCTGGCGTTGCAGCAGCGGGACCTGGCCGAGGCGCATCGTCTGGCGACGCGCTTTTGTCTGTTGTACCCGAACGATAGGCGTATTCCATGGCTGCAGGATGCGCGACGTCCTTTTAATCAAATAATGGAGTGAGATAAGCAAATCCTCTTATCGACCAGCGTCCATCACTGAGCCAGAACGACCTGCGCGAGCCGATCGGTGATGTTATCAAGCGTGCAAATCTTAAAACGATGGTCCCGTGAATCAGAGAGGATGATCGTTTCTCCGTCGCCTTCGATTTCAAGGATAAATCTTGCCCCCAGACGTCTGGAATTTTTATAGCGAGTGCTGATTCGTTGGGGGGAGCAGTCGTTGATGATGCTTAGATAGGGAAATTGCTGACGCAGGCTACGTCCGAGCAGCATTGCCTTAGCTGCCACACGGGGCTGGCCTGCAATAATCACAATGTCGGTCGGCGGATGTGCTCTGGCGGGTTGGGGACGATAACCGAGCAGAGTGACAATCGGCTCCATCATGAATGCAAAACCGCAGGCGGAAACCGGTTTTTCAGCAATACGGCTGGCGCAGGCGTCGTATCGGCCGCCGCGGCTGATGATTAACTCGCGCTCCATGGCGATGCTGCGCCATTCAAAGACCAGCTGACAATAGTCATTGGCGGGAAACAGCGCAGGATCGTACTGCCAGGCAATACCGGCTTGGGTCAGGGCATGCTGAAGGCGCTGGAACCGATGACGGGAGTCGACGGTAATAAAATCCGCCAGACAGGGCGCCGCAGGAGCAAGACGCTGAAGAAGGATATCCTCATGATGGATCAACCACTCCGGATGTTTCTCCAGCCACTGCTGCTGCTCCGGGTTCAGCAAACGCGCGATGGGCTGATAGTAATCGCGCAATGCCCGGCGGAAAGCCGCCAGCGAGGCCTCGTCACCCAGCATATTAATATGCAGTTCCGCCATTTCACCGAGGCCAATACGCCTGAAGAAAACCGCCTGCATGACCAGATGCTCAAGTTCGATATCAACGCCGGGCATGCCGAATGCTTCGACGCCAATTTGATGATTTTGCCGGATATCTCCATCCAGGGAACGTTGACGGAACATGGCGCCTGAATACCAAATCCGGCTCATTACCGTGGTATGAGGATTGTCTGCCATCAGGCGTAGACATCCGGTTGTCCCATCGCCACGTAATTTTCCCTTGTCGGCCATCACCGGGCCGCCTGGCGCGAATAGCGATGTATGTTCAAGTAAGGGTAATCTGATCTGTTGATAGCCATGCTGGCGCAGAAACTGTTCAGCCTGAAGTTCCAGCCAGGTCCACTGTTCTGACGGGGAGGATTCATATTTGCGCGGGCGGCCGCAATGTCGTGCCCGTAGCGGCCTTTCCATCTGGGCTTCAAGTTGCTGGCTCAACGCTTGCGAGGCGAGCAGGCAATTTTGCGTCAGTGCATGACGGATCCTGGTCACCAGCGCCCGATTTACCGGTTGCCGGCAGAACTCCTGGAAGTGGGCCTGTCGCTGTGGCTCATTCTCACCGAGCTTGAGCCAGGCAGGATGGGGGACTATCAAACCTGAAGGCAAATTACCGTGACTATGGCATCCCGGGCTCCCGTCCTCGTCACATTCAATAAAGCGTTTCACGGCCAGGAAATAGGTTTCTGGTTCCAGGGGGCTGCATAAGTAGCGGCTGTCCCACAATGCGCCATGCCGCTGGTAACGACGATTGTAATAAGGCACATAGCTGCGTCCGATATGCTGAATAAAACGGCTTAGCGCCTGTTTATCCGGCGCGCTGACCAGCAGCAGGATACGTGGGACGGCAAGTGACCAACTATGAATAGACACGGCGTAACGTTGCGCCGCGTCTTGCATACACCGTTCGAAGGCAGAGTAATCCTCCTCGTGGCGGAATAACGCTTCGCCATTATGCCCGCGAAGCTGCGCCAGATGCGGCATCCCCGGAATAAATAATCTGTTTTTTCTCGGCATGTCCACGATTCTCTGGTTAAGGCTCTATTTGTTTGTCAGGGTGAAATGCTGAAGGCGGGATAAGCGCCGCGACGAGTACCGTCCTGCCGCACGGTACCCAATCTGGACGTGTTTACTGGCAGTGCTGTTGCAGCCAGTCAATGAGCGCTTTCTCTTCGAGCGACATTTGACGGGAGCTGGCGAGGTCCCACAGCCGTATCTCATTGTCGGTATTCAGCGTGATAATCGCGCGACACTGACTTTGCAGGGCGGTCTGATGCTGGCGTTTAAGTTTGTTGCCGCTGCAATCCACCATCACGCTTAACTTTTCAATACGTTGGCGCAGAAGCTCCGCCAGCATCTGGGCCCGCAGGCCATCATCCTGACATTCACTGGTAATGACCACGTCAGGGTGAAAATGCCACAACGGATTATCTTTCTGGCTGACGGTCTGAATGAGTAACAGCAGGCGTTCGATACCGATGGCAAAACCGCAGGCTGGCAACGCCTTCGGATTAAATAACTCCGCCAGGCCGTCGTAGCGGCCGCCGCCGCAGACGGTGCCCTGCGAGCCCAGTTCATCAGTCACCCACTCAAACACGGTGCGGGTGTAGTAATCCAGCCCACGCACCAGACGCGGATTGATGGTATAGGGGATGTCGGCCTTATCGAGCAGTTCGCAGAGCAGCGAAAAATGGTGACGGGAGTCTTCGAACAGGTAATCCAGCAATCGCGGCGCCTGTTCCAGCATGGGCTGCATGGTCGGGTTTTTGCTGTCGAGAATACGTAATGGATTGGTTTCCAGCCGTTTCAGGCTATCTTCATCCAGTTGCTCACGATGAGCATTAAACCAGTCAACAAGGGCGGCCTTATGGGCCCGCCGCTCATCCGGCGTGCCCAGGGAGTTAATTTCCAGCCTGACATGCGGGGTCAGGCCCAGCTCCTGGAACAAATCCCGGACCATAAAAATCATTTCAGCATCGACGTCCGGCCCGGCCATGCCGAAGGCTTCAGCACCAAACTGCGTGAACTGACGCAGCCGTCCCTTCTGCGGGCGTTCATAGCGAAACATCGGGCCCTGATACCACAGGCGCTGGGTTTTGTTGTAACACAGATTATTTTCCAGCACCGCACGCATACAGCCGCTGGTCCCCTCGGGACGCAGCGTAATCTGTTCACCGCTTTTATCCGTAAAGTTGTACATTTCTTTGGCAACGATATCTGTGGCTTCGCCAACAGCACGTTCGAATAAGGCGACCGGTTCCAGCAGGGGTAAGCGGATCTCCTGGTAGCCATAACGGTAGGTCAGACGGCGGAATTTATTTTCAAGCCATTGCCAGATTGGCGTTTCGGCGGGCAGTACGTCGCGCATACCACGTATGGCTTTTAACTTTGCACTCATCGTTTATGACTCCTGATGCGAAATTCCCATATACTGTGCAGGTCTGGCGGGTTCCGGTTGGCGCTGCAACCCACCAGATTGTCCAGCGGGCAGCGGCAGGTTGCCGCTGCTCACTCTTATGCCGCCCGTTGCGCCAGGTCGGCGATTACGTCATCGATCAGCGCATCAATCCGGGAACTGTCCAGGTGGTGAGCGGTGGTGATCAGATGGGCCACGTTGCCGGACGTTGCCAGGCAGTGTTTCTTCCATACCCATTCAGAAGGCTTCGGAAAGACCACCGTGATGGAATTTTTGTGGCACAGCGCGTCAATACCTGCTGCTTTAAAGCGATCCACGGCATATTTCGCCATGTTGAGGCTGTGACCAATGCGGCGATGCCATTCGGCATCGGTATGGCTGCGAACGGCGGCCCACATCATCAAAGGGGTATGACCGTTGCGTGACCCTGAAATCGTTTTATCGTGGGCGGAGATGTAGTCGATCTCTACGCTGATACGGTCGACGTTGGCTTTCTTGGCTACCACAATGCCGCATGGAATCGGGGAGCCGATCATTTTGTGTCCGGAAACGCCAATCGAATCGATACCGTCGGCGAAGGTAAACGGCTGTGGGTCCTCCACGAAAGGCAAGATCATGCCGCTTAGCGCGGCATCAGCGTGCAGATAATAATCTTCACGTGGGATCCCCAGCGCAGCGATACGCTTCTGTATCTCAGCGATATTATCAACAGCCCCGCGTACCGTTGTGCCAATATTGGCGAAAATGATAGGATGGCGTTCGCCTGAGGTCCTGATTTTATTGATTAAATCATCATAATCCATTTCTCCGTCTGGTTGAGATTCCACCAGTTGCGATTTGATACGCAGCAGTTTGACGATTTTGGCCACGGAATAGTGAGTATCTTTTGAATAGTAGAGCGTGCCTTCCGGGAACAGCTCTCTTCCCAGATAGCAACCAAACATATTACTTTCTGTGCCGCCGTTGGTGACATAACCCCAGCTTTCCGCAAAGGGAATTTTGAATATGCCGGAGAAATACTCCATGACTTCTTTTTCAAAGTCGAAAGAGTTGAGTAAATAGTTACAGTACTCCCCCCAGTCACCACAGTTATTAATTGAGAAACGCAGAAAACGCTCCAGCATGGTGTAATCAAAATCAGCAGATTCAGGGTAGCCAATATTAAAGTAGCGATTTTTTACACAGTATGACCAAAATGCATCAAGTTTATTTTGATCGGCAATAGATAAAGACATATGAATCTCCATATTTATGTTGGTGAATAAAATATTATTTTTGAAGGTAAAGAATATCCTGGCCTTTTTTATTACGTCCGGCCGCGACAAAAGAAAACAGAGGAATAGTTACCATCATCATAATTGTGCCCCAGAAAATGGAATCAGTACCCGAACCGAGTAGGGCGAATATACTGTAAATCATACCGATGACAGTCAGGACGCAATAAAACATAAAGCCACGTCCACGGTTGAGCTTTTTAGAAACCATGATGATAGGTAGCGCGATAATGGCATACATATAAGGCAGCAGGGAGGCAAATACCGACATCAGAATCACCACCTGGAACTGTTTGGCGAGATCGGGGGAAGCCGTCAGTAACAGCACCAGGCTCATCAGCACGCCAGAAATAATCAGACCTTTCATCGGGACATCATTTTTATTGGTCTCGGCGAAAATCTGCGGAAATAACCCCTGTTTCGCCCCTGCGCGCGGGCCTTCTGACTGCAGGATCAACCAGCCGGAAATGGAGCCAAAACAGGCGATAATACTCAGCGCGGAGGCGATGTTGCCGGCCATATCGCCAAACATATAGCGTGCCGCATCGGCGAATGGGGCGGCAGATTTGACCAGTTCAGCGTGGGGAACCAGGCCCATGATAACGGTACAGCTACCGACGTAACATACGGAGGCAATCAGCAGACCATATACGGTCGCGCGAGGCACCGTGCGTTCAGGGTTTTCCACCTGTCCGCTGGAGACCACGGCGGATTCCACCCCTAAGAAACCCCACAGCGCAATGGAGGCCGCGGAGACGATGGCTGAGCTGTCGCTGTTGCCCGTCCCGTTGTAGACTTCAGAGAACATTTTCGGGTCAAACCAGAACCAGCCGACAATGCCCACACCCAGCACCACAACCAGCATGCAGCTGGCGGTGAAGGACTGCGCGCGCCCGGCCGTTTTAGCCCCCAGGCTGCCTAAGGCAATAAATGCCCACAGAATAGCGATAGCGGTGATACAACCGTAAACCGGATTATGTAGCGCCGGGAAGAAGTAACTCAGATAGCCTACCCCGGCGACGAGGAGCGCGACGTTGCCAATCCAGGCGCTGATCCAGTAGCAAACCGTCGTCTGAAAACCGATGAAAGGGCCAAACGCATCGCTGGCATAGGCCACGATCCCTCCCGCGCGAGGGGTAATAAGACTGGTTTTAGCGAAAACCAACGCCAGCGCAATTACGCCAATAATAGTAAACAACCATCCCCATAGTGAAATATATCCCACTCCGGCGAGATTGGTCGGCAACATAAAAACACCGGAACCCATCATATTTGATGCGGTCACAAGGGTTAGTGCCGTTAACCCCATTTTTTGCGCAGTACCCGCGCTGACGCTTCCCATATATATCCCCTCTGTATTAAGTAAATGCTTACTTGGTTATTAAGCGCATTTTTTCACAGGGCAGGTGCGGGAATATGATCTACATCATTTTTTGAAAATGATATGCGCGAATATATATTAATTTCTGTATGTTTTTTAAACAGTGATTGGGTAATTCACTCCGTCCCCTTTTTTATTTAATCATCAACGCTATTGGTGATTGCGCAATAAATAACGGACGGGCTAATTTTTATAGGTGAGAGCTATAGTGAGTGGCTGCAGAGTTTTCGAATGCAAAAAATAAGGGGCCGAAGCCCCTTATTTTTACTTCAACGAACCTTGTTATTAAATTTCACCGCTTTACAGGTGGTTCACTGGACCAGCTAGCGCTTTTTGCCATGCTGGCAAACACGCCGTCGCGGAATATCCATGCGTGCACTAATGCCGCCGAGAGATGTAGCAACACCACCGCAAAGAGCAGTTTAGCTAACAGGCGATGGGCGTCGTGAAACCAGGCAAAAAGCACCGGGCTGGTCGGGGTAATGGCCGGAAGGTTAAGTCCTTCAAACATAACAATCGGAACGCCCGCAGCCGACAGTTGCGCCCAGCCAAGCAAAGGCATTGCCAGCATCAGCGCGTACAGCGCCCAGTGTGACGCTTTTGCCGCCAGTACCTGCCAGCGTGAGAGCTCCGCAGGAAGAGGTGGCTGCCGGCTATAAAACCGGTTGGCCAGGCGGATGAGCGCCAGCAGCAAAATAGCGATCCCCAATGGCCGATGTACATCCACCAACCAAATGCGGTGGTGTAATGAAGTCATCATGGCGGCGCCGATGAACAGCATGGCCAGGATCATGATTGCCATCAGCCAATGTAGATATCTCGCCAGAGGGTTGAAATGCTGCGGCGCGCGCTCTTGGTCAGGTTTATTCGAAATCATTTAACCTCCTGTTTTTGCACGGCTTCGGTTGCTTTGCCGTAGCCAATTTCCCGTTCGCGACGGCTCCAGGAATGCGAATAGGCGCCAGAGCGCGCATTTAAGACGGGGTCGTTAGAGACCTCTACTCCAGCAGGCACGATGGAGGGATCAAAGTTAACGTCACGGCAGGCCCCTTCGGCTTGGGCGACGAGTTGGGTGACTTTGAGCGTACCGGCGACGACCTGCTGACGATCGTTTGGCCATGGCTGAGAAGGGTCATCCACCGCGTCGCCAGGTTGGGCGAGTTGCAATACCAAATCCCAGTAAATGGGATGCTGAGAAAGCCGCTGCTGTAATTGTTCGAACAGGAAGTTATGGTCGGCTCTCTGTCGTTGTTCATCAGGGATAGAGACAAATGGATCGTGCGGCCGCATCATCCAGCGTACGGGCTGGCGCTGGCGGTCGGCGTTCACGAGATAGAAAGCGTTAATACTATAAAATGTCGCCCCGGCAAAGCCGCCTGGCGCTGGCTTTTGCGCCGCCCACTGCAAATATTTACCGGCTTCCGGGTAGTCCTGTAAAAATGCGGCGAGGCGCTGCGGATCGGGCTTACCGGTGGTCGGGTCGACGGCGGTGGCCTTTTTCATGGCAAGAAAGCCCTCCGGGTTTCGCGTGGCGAAGTAGGGCTCGTTGTTCATTGCCATACGCCATTGCTGTTGATCGTCCGTTTTCAGTAGCAGCGCCATGCTCAGGGTTTTCGTTGAATTATCAGCCGCGTGCGGATTACCTGCGCCAATGGAGAATCGCCCTACAACGGGGGTCTCCGACTGTGAAAAGAGCCGCGTGGTGGAATAAGCAACGGCTGGACCGGCTGGCTCGAACGTCCCGGTAAAACAGATCCCTTTACCGTGTGCCCGGCGGAACCCGGCAGGAAACGGCTTGTCTGGATCGGGGACTAATGACTGGCTGGTGGTTCGCGAGCCCAGCCAGCCTGAGGTCCAGGCGAATGCCGCCGCCGTTGCCCCGACGATGACCGCGATGGACGCCAGCGCGCGCCAGGTATTTTTGGATCGGAAATCCAGTTTTGACATAGACGTTTCCATCGTTAAGTTTTATTTCACGTCACGCGCAATATATCGCGCGGAACACGTTTAATATCGTGAAGATATAGGGTTGTTATTAATATCTAACCGTTAACGTTATTATATTTAAGTTCTTATAACATAATGTTTATGAAATAAATTTCATAATAAAATTATTATAATTTAGTTGGTTACGTTTTTTCTTTAACCGCGCTTTTATTTCTTTATGAAGAATCATGATAATTATTATAATTGGTGCGCGAACGAAAGAAACAATATCACGAAAAGTTTATACTTCTGTTCAGTTAACGTGATAATAAAAAATGTCATTATCTGCGCCGGTTGACCGGCATCACCGACCCGATTCAGGGTATAGTGAAAGCCAAAGTGTTCTCGGGACACATAGCCTTCAGCGTGACGAGGGTAATGTGTTGAGCGATACATCTATGCCTGATGGATTTCACTGAAAAATCAAAGTGATGAACGATAAAAAATGGATTAAAGCAGAAGACGTGGCGAAGCTTGCCGGCGTTTCCCGTTCAGCCGTCTCCCGCGCTTTCACGCCCGGGGCCTCGGTGTCGCCGAAAACCCGCGCCAAAGTGCAGGCCGCCGCGGAAGCTCTGGGCTACCAGGTCAATATCATCGCCCGTACGATGAACACCGGCAGCAGCAACTTTATCGGCATCATCACTTCAGGGTTCGATAACCCTTTTCGCAGTAAGCTGCTGGCGCCGCTGATCCACCAGCTGGCGCTGCATGGATTTATGCCATTGTTGATGAACGCCGATGATCCGCAGCAGTTAGCTCCTTCGCTAAAACATCTTCTCAGCTATCACGTCGCTGGCGTCATTATCACCTCCGGCGCGCCGCCGCTGGAGCTGGCTGAGGAGTATCTTGCGCGAAAAATCCCCGTTACGCTTATCAACCGTCACGCTGAACTTCCCGGCTGCGACCGCGTCAGCAGCGATAACGCGCTCGGCGGGAAACTGGCCGCTGAGCTGTTGCACGCAGGCCAGTGCCGGGACGTCGGTTTTATTGGCGAAAATCGCGACAATTTCAGCACCCGGCAGCGCTACGAGGGATTTATCCGCCATGCCAGCGGGCTGGCTGTTACGCCGCATTTCTGCGAAACGGGCGGTTATCAGTCCGGTTTTGCGGCCGCTCGCCGGCTCGCCGCGGAAAGGCCAGGATTGCAGGCGCTGTTTTGCGCCACGGATATGCTGGCGATTGGGGCGATGGATGGGCTACGAGCGGATAATCCAGCAGCCGTCCTGCCGGCAATTATTGGCTTCGACGATATTCCCCAGGCGGAGTGGCAGCCTTATCAACTTACCACTATCCAGCAGGATACCACGCAGTTGGCTTATCACGCGGTGGAGATGCTGGTCAGCCGGATCGCCAAATTCAATCAACCTTCACGTCACCGTGAAGTTGCTGTGAAATTAATAATTCGTAATAGCGCTAAATGAAAAATTCATTTTATGATGAATCGATCACAGAATTATCGCTAAAATCCATCCACACTCACTGCGCTCTTCGGGGCTTTTTTAAATAAAATTGCACACGTGTGCAAAAGGAGTAAATGATGACATCACTGGATTCCTCTGCGCTACAGGCCCGCTATCGCCTGGCCTGTGAGCTGGCGAAAGCGGGTGCCGAGCTGGCTTTCGAATACTATCAGCAGCGCGAGGCGCTGACAGTAGAGCATAAGGGCAATGATCTACAGGACGTGGTGAGCGTGGCCGATAAACGCGTAGAAGCCTTTGTTAAACAGCGCATTACTGACGCGTTTGCGGAGGATGGTTTTCTCGGCGAAGAGAGCGGTACGCAGATGCCGGACGCCAGGGTGCTATGGGTGGTTGATCCCATTGATGGCACCAGCTGTTTTTTGAATGGGCTGCATACCTGGTGCTTGTCGCTGGCGATCGTCGTTGACGGCGAGCCGGTGGTTGGCGTCGTCTACGATCCCAACCATCGTGAACTGTTCCACGCGCTACGGGGCCATGGCGCCTGGCTCAATGAGACGCCAATCCGCCCACATCCCGCAGCAACGGTCAAAGAAGGGGTGATGGGCGTCGGAACGTCTCATCGGGTGACGCCGGCGGAATTCCTGCCTTTTCTTGACGCGCTGCTCAGCGATGGCGGCATGTTCATCCGCAATGGCTCCGGCGCGTTGATGAGCGCATGGGCGGCCGCCGGGCGACTGATTGGCTACTATGAACCGCACATGAATCCGTGGGATGCCTTACCCGGTCTGGTTTTGATGCGCGAAGCCGGGGGCGTCGCCAACGACTTTCTGGCGCAAGAGGGGATTCGTCACGGCAACCCTCTGCTGCTGGCCAGCCAAACGCTGTATCCCCAACTACAAAAGATGATCCTTCAACCATTACATTAACCCTTACAGGTTCGGGCTGTTTCTGATTATGTACCCTACACAGTAACGATAACGACCCTCACGGACGAAGCACATCAATCAGTCAAGCCTCCGACCGTCGGAGAAACTATATGTCTGGAATTATTCATTTTTTCCGGGCGTCGCCGCCGCAAGCGGGCGCCGCGTTTGATGAAAAACGTTTTCGCCGGGTACGTTGGCAAACGTTTATTGCCATGACCCTGGCCTACGTGACGTTCTACGTCTGCCGCTTATCGTTCACCGTGGCGAAAAGCGCGCTGGTGGAATTAGGCATTACCCCAACGGAGTTGGGGATGATTGGCTCGACGCTATTCTTTAGCTACGCCATCGGCAAACTGGTCAATGGTTTTATCGCCGATCATGCCAACGTGGTGCGCTACATGAGCCTTGGGCTATTGCTCAGCGCCGGGATGAACCTGCTGATGGGCATGACCACCAACGCCATGCTGCTGGCTATCTTTTGGGGGATCAACGGCTGGGCGCAGTCGATGGGTGTCGGCCCTTGTGCGGTTTCGCTGGCGCGCTGGTACGGCTTTAAAGAGCGGGGAACGTTTTACGCCATCTGGTCCACGGCGCATAACATCGGCGAGGCTATGACCTACATGGTGATCGCCGCGGTGATCGCGGGTTTTGGCTGGCAAATGGGCTACCTCTCCACGGCTGCGCTCGGCGCCGCTGGCGTGGTGCTGTTGCTGCTGTTTATGCGCGATTCGCCACAGAGCAGCGGCTTTCCCTCCATTAACGTGATTCGTGATGAACCGCAGGAAGAGACTGAAGCGCGGGGATCGGTGTTCAAAAACCAACTGCTGGCGTTGCGTAACCCGGCGCTGTGGACGCTGGCGCTGGCATCGGCATTTATGTATATCGACCGTTATGCGGTGAACTCTTGGGGGATCTTCTTTCTGGAGCAGGATAAAGCTTATTCCACCCTTGAGGCTTCAGGCATCATCGGCGTTAACGCGATCGCCGGTATCGCCGGGACCATCATCGCCGGCATGCTCTCTGACCGCTTTTTCCCGCGCAATCGCAGCGTCATGGCCGGATTTATCAGCCTGCTCAACACCGCGGGTTTCGCCTTAATGCTCTGGTCGCCGCATAATTACTACACCGACATCCTGGCGATGATCGTCTTCGGCGCGACCATCGGCGCGTTAACCTGTTTCCTCGGAGGATTGATCGCCGTCGATATCTCTTCACGCAAAGCGGCGGGGGCGGCGCTGGGAACCATTGGCATCGCCAGCTATGCCGGGGCGGGGTTGGGTGAATTTCTGACCGGGATCATTATCGATAAAACCGCGATCCTCGAAAACGGGAAAACGATTTATGATTTCAGCACGCTGGCGTTGTTCTGGATAGGCACCGGATTGGGTTCCGCGTTACTCTGTTTTACCACCGCCGCCATCGTCGCCCGACGCCATGCCGTCGAACGGCAGACTTCATTCTCCTCATAACCTATTAATCGATAAGGAAGATTTTATGATGCCTGCAAGACATCAGGGCTTTTTACGCCTGTTTATCGCCTGTGCGCTGCCGCTGTTGGCGATGCAATCCGCCGTCGCGGCGAACTGGCAACTGGAAAAAGTGGTGGAGTTAAGCCGCCACGGCATTCGTCCGCCAACGCCCGGCAATCGTGAAGCTATTGAAGCCGCGACCCAGCGTCCATGGACCGAATGGACCACCCACGATGGGGAGCTGACCGGACATGGCTATGCGGCGGTCGCCAATAAAGGGCGCGCGGAAGGGCAGCATTATCGCCAGCTTGGCCTGCTGCAGGGGCAGTGTCCGAGCGCGGAGGATATTTATGTTCGCGCCAGCCCGCTACAGCGTACCCGGGCAACCGCTCAGGCGCTGGTGGATGGAGCATTTCCCGGCTGCGGCGTGGCGATTCATTATGTCAGCGGTGATGCCGACCCACTGTTCCAGACCGATAAATTTACGGCTACGCAAACCGATCCCGCCCGCCAGCTGGCGGAAGTGAAGGCGAAAGCCGGCGATCTGGCGAAGCGTCGGCAGGCGCTGGCGCCGACGATCCAGTTATTAAAAGCCGCGGTTTGCCAACAGGATAAACCGTGCCCCATTTTTGATAAGCCCTGGCAGGTGGAGCAAAACCAAAGCGGTAAAACCACCATTAGCGGGCTGAGCGTGATGGCCAATATGGTTGAAACGCTGCGTCTGGGCTGGAGTGAAAACCTGCCCTTAAGCCAGTTGGCGTGGGGGAAGATTACCCGCGCCAGCCAGATCACAGCCATTCTGCCGCTGTTAACGGAAAACTACGATCTCAGTAATGACGTGCTGTACACCGCGCAAAAGCGCGGCTCGGTGCTGCTCAACGCGATGCTGGACGGCGTAAAAGCGGACGCCACGCCGAACGTACGCTGGCTGCTGCTGGTGGCTCATGACACCAATATCGCGATGGTGCGCACGCTGATGAATTTTAGCTGGCAGCTGCCCGGTTACAGCCGGGGCAATATTCCGCCGGGCAGCAGTCTGGTGATAGAGCGCTGGCGCAACAGCAAAAATGGCGAACGTTATCTGCGCGTCTATTTCCAGGCGCAAAGCCTGGACGACCTGCGACGCCTGCAGATGCCGGATCGTCAGCACCCGATGCTGCAACAGGAGTGGCGTCAGCCTGATTGCCAGCAGACCAGCGTAGGCACGTTATGCCCGTATCAGTCCGCGCTGGAGGCCTTAGGTAAACAGATCGATAAAAGCGCGGTACCGCCGGTGAATATGGTTCTTTAATCAGCGCAAACTCGTTAGCTATCTGAAGGCGCAATTTGCCATGGGTTTATGTCGGGCCGGCAGGACGTTATCGCTGAGCAGGACGGTGTATTTTTATCAGCCCGATACCCGGCGTAATGAATCGGTGATCCATGCCCTGACAGGACTGACAGAACGCTACCCGCGCTACGGTTTTAAGAAGCTGTTGCAACTGCTGTGCAGGCAGGGTAATACCCGGAGCCATAAACATGTTCACCGGGTTTACTGCCTGCTGAAACTTATCTGTGCAGAACGCTGAATGAAGCGCGGGAAATTACAGAGCGCAGGCTGATGGAATATAACAACGAGCAGTCTCATGAATCCCTGAACAATCCGACGCCGGAAGAGTATCGGTGATGGCTGAAAAAACTGGACTCTAAAAAATGTGTGGAGCTAAAATGGGTGTGCTTACAATGTCACATGTCCGAATAATGAGAAACCCACGCTGCCGCTTACGTTGTGAGCTAACAAATGTCAGTGGTTGCGGTAATGATCAATTGAGACATTTTAATTTGCATGGAGTATGAGTCACCTCACTTAGTAGCTAAGGATACGCCTTGCAGTATAATAATGTGCCCGCCAGTAACAATTTCGTAGATCCGAGATAGTCACACCTTTACTTTTTGCTGAGTTAACAAACTTGTTATGGCCGATGTAAACCCCAACATGCCGAACATTTTTCTTGATATTGAAAAAGATAAGGTCGCCGGGCTTCAGGCGACGTTTTTGTATCCTGTGGCCATAGTTTATCTGACCTAATGTTGTTCTGGGGAGTGTGAATAAATGTGTTTCCCGAAAGAATCTTTGCATTAATGCTGAACAGTCGATTCCATTTTTACTATTACCACCCCAACGATATTTTACACCCTTCCATTTGTAATATTCTCGCATAATATCTTTCTTAATGACATTAACCGTAATATGCCGATAAGTTGTTTTATGGTGATTTCTTCGATACCAAAGATGGTGGACATTGTGTCCAGCATATGCATAGAAGGAAATAAGATAAACGAACAACAGGAAAATGAGATTAAGTAACTTCTTCATCATGTGCTTAACTGTGGTAATTAGGTTGATGACGATCAAACATCATCGCTTAGTCTTTCTATTCATGTCCTGTTTAGTTAAAACATTGATGGCAGTGATATGAACCTGTTTTGGCAGCTTTTCCCATATCCTGGCATACTGAAGTTTTAGTATCCCTTCGCCGGGGGAAATGGCTTTGAGATACAATATTGTGGAGCCTGAGCATCCAGGCAGGCATAATCCAGGTTTTGGTGGGCTGTAAGCCATTCCTGTTAATGCGACCTGAGGTGGAAGAGAACGCACGATCCACGAATATCCGGTTGAAAGCGACACCGGAAGGCGAATACTGAAAATTTCACCCAGACTAACTACCTTTGCCGGTGATACTTCACGGTAAAAACTGTTACTTACCTTTTCCGTGGCATTTGCGATAAAAGATAAACAAAAAATTAATGGCAGTAAATAGATTCGCATCTAATCATAATCTCCGAAACTAAAGCAGCAAGTTCACCATCACTCTATGACATTTACCCGTGAATTTCTTGTGGGTATTTATGAATAAAAAAGAAAAAGCGTTAGTGTTTCTTAATTTTGCAAGTTTATGTCAGTTTGAGTATGTTCTAACAATGTGTGAGATAAATTAAGAGCTAGGTTTTAAACCTCAGAGAAAATTATGGCCTGCCGGGACTGAAATAACTTAGGAGTTCAGATTTGATTATGCTATCCTCATTAAGGATTGAGCTTTCAGGTTACATACCCATATGCCTTAACCCAAGGCAAGAGAGAATACTACTATGTATATGTTCTTACCATTTTTGATGGCATTGATTGTCATGGTCGGTGTGATATTTAATAAAGCGCGGCTTAGTTATATATGTTACTTTTTGTTATTTGTTGTTGCAATTCTTTCGTTTGTGCATCACGTCAGTGACCCGCTTAATTTACTCTTCTGATATTGTGGAGTGCCTGTATGAAGTATGAAAATTTAAAATCAGACTGGATTCTGAATCTTGCTGGGCTTACTGGTGTTTCAGTTATGCTGCTAACAGCATTTTACTATCAATTTTCCAAAGATGAACTTCCCTGTCCTCTATGTCTTCTTCAGCGCGTAGGGATAATTATTATCGGTTTTGGATTTTTGTTTAATCTTCGATTCGGTATTAAAGGACTTCACTACTGTTTTTCTCTTCTGGGGTGTGTACTTACTGGCATTATTGCTGGTAGACAGGTTTTATTACACATTACGCCAGGTACACCTGGTTATGGTTCGGCGCTGTTTGGATTGCATTTTTATACCTGGGCACTGGTAGCATCTGTGGGTATGGTTATTGCTATATCTGTCATGATCGCCGTAGGTGGCAGAGCGTTGTGTTTAAGGAACTCCTTAATTCTTGCATTTGTAAATAAATATAAGCAAATTCTTTATATTGTATTCGCTTTGCTGATTGTCGGAAATTTGCTGTCCACATTGCTGGAGTGCGGCACTGGGCAGTGTGCTGATAATCCTGTCAGCTATGAACTCCTTCACTGGAAGTAATCTAATAATGGCGACTTGATTCGATTGCAGGTATGGGTTTTCCTTTTATGGAGGCAGGTGAGGGTATCTTTCCGCGAAGGTATTTGTCCTGGGGGCATGCCGAAAAAAACACCTTTCGGTGAGTAAATTTGTAGGTCAGGGATGTGGAATAATGAAGATGCCACATTAAACAACCCGCGAAATTGTTAACTTCGGAGAATACCCAGGATACCCGACATGCTGCCCAATGAGGCGAAAATTCACCTAAGGCAAACTCTTGTTTGTATTTGGTACAGGTGCTGTAAAATTATCCGTTTTTTAGGTGTGATGGGGTAATCCTAAAGGATTAAAAAAATACTTACAAAGTATAACAGTATTTACTGATTTGATTTTTGTATTCAGCGTAATAAACCAATACAGTTAACTCCGGATTTATCATACAAAACAAAGTCTGGAAATTTAATATGAAAAAGACACTCATTGCATCGTCTCTCGCAATGCTGTTTATCGGTCAAGCAAGCGCATGTACCACTATTCTGGTTGGGAATCAGGCGAGTAAAGATGGCTCATTTATTATTGCCCGCAATGAGGATTACTCAGCGACAAATGCCAAGCATATGCTGATCCATCCTGCTGTGCATAATCAGACAGGGGTGTTCAAGGGGCATACTAACGATTTCACTTGGCCGCTGCCAAAAGACGCTTTGCGCTATACCGCTATTCATGACTTTGATACCAATGATAAGTCGACCGGAGAAGCAGGTTTTAACTCTGTAGGTGTGGGGATAACGGCAACAGAAACCATTTACAACGGCCAGCAGGCATTAAAGGTTGACCCTTATTTGGAAAAGACCGGCATCACTGAGGATGCTATTCAGACCGTTTTACTGCCGCGTATTCACAGCGCTCGCGAAGGGGCGGAGTTGCTGGGGAAAATTATTGAGGAGAAAGGGGCCGGTGAGGGTTTTGGTGTTGCCTTTGTCGATCAGCATGATATCTGGTACCTGGAAACCGGTAGTGGTCACCAGTGGATGGCCGTTCGTTTACCGAATGACAGCTATTTTGTCAGCGCAAATCAGGGCCGTCTCCAGAATTACAACGCGAAAGATAGTGCCAACTATATGGCTTCACCGACACTGGTAGATTTTGCAAAACAGCATGGGCTGTATAATCCGAAAGATGGCGCCTTTGATTTTCACAAAGCTTATTCTCAGGATTTAGCTAATGATGTTGTGTATAACTACCCACGGGTTTGGACGTTACAACATTTGTTCAATCCACAGTTGAAAACGACGATTGATGATGGAAAACATTTCCCTGAGTTTCTCAAACCTGCAGAAAAGATCACGCTGGATCAGGTGAAAGAAGCTTTACGCAACCATTATCAAGGAACCTCGCACGATCCTTATGCCAATAATAATCCGAAGGAGCCATACCGCCCAGTCTCAGTCTTCCGTACTCAGGAGTCCCACATTTTACAGGTTCGCCCTGATATGCCTAAAGAAATAGGTGAAGTGGAATATGTGGCTTATGGTATGTCCGCCTTGAGCGTCTATGTACCTTATTATCAGGGAATTTCGCATTATCTTCCGGGGTATGACAAAGGCACTGACCATGCAAGTGATGATTCTGTTAACTGGAAGTATCGTAAGCTGCAGACGTTGGTGATGCAGAACTACAATGAGTATGCGCCCGATGTTCAGCGAGCCTACCATGCTTTTGAAGAACAGACAGCCGTGCGCCAACATGAGATGGAGCAGGACTATCTTAAACTGTATAAAACCCAGCCTAAACAGGCACAAGCGCTTTTACAGGGTTTTGAGGATAAAACTATGAAAGATGCGCTGGCGCTGACGGATTCACTGACCAACCAGGTTTTCAGCAAGCTGACACATGACACAGACATGAAATACCACTTTGAAGGTGCTTGAATCTGTAGTGGACAAATAATATTGACCACAGTTTTACTGTAAAACGGTATCTGTTGTCTGATCCTTCCAGCGTCAGCCCACCATCATGACGGTGAGGTCTGACGCTATTGTTATAGCTCTATGTATAGCTACTGATTTGTCGCCCAACCTCGTCCTGCCATATCACCATATACAGGTACCCATTCATCGTTTCACGGGCTTGCAGTTATAAGGGCGCTATCAACAACCATCTGCGCATATTCCTGTCCGGACTCAGGACTGACAGTTCGTTTAGTTTTCTTGTTCATTAAGTTATCTGCGTAGCGACAAATTGAGTTCGCTAGTGAGGTTAACGTGTCGCATACGATTCGGGATAAAAAGAAGCTGCAGGCCAGAGCCAGCAAGATTGAAGGGCAGGTGAGCGCGCTGAAAAAGATGCTGGATGAGCCGCACGAATGCGCCGCCGTGCTGCAGCAAATTGCCGCTATTCGCGGAGCGGTAAACGGACTAATGCGTGAAGTGATCAAGGGCCATCTGACGGAACATATCGTTCATGAAGGCGATGAAGTGAAACGTGAAGAAGATTTGGACGTGGTGCTGAAGGTGCTGGATTCCTATATCAAATAGCGGCCACGAAGAGTACCGGCGGCGACAGACGCGCCGCCGGCTTCAGCATTAGCTGTGTTTGTTTTTCATCTCAAAACGCGGTGATACCAGGCCGTACAGCGTCCAGCCCATAAAGGTCACGATCGCGCCGTAGAGCATCGCCTCTTCGCCGGAGGAGTACAGGGCATAGAAGCTGTACACCGCGCCGATAAAGGCTATCACGTTGGTGGAACGCGCTTTGCCGGGATCGACCTTGGCCATTTTCTGGATAATCGCCAGCGCGGCCATCGACAGAATGTACGGGATGATGTTAGTCACCACCGCCAGGTTAACCAGCACGTTGAACTGATTGCTCAACGACGGGCTAATGGTCATCAGCGACAAGCCGGTTTGCAGGATAACGATGGTTAACATCCCCTGAATCGGCGCGCCGGAAGCCGAGACGCGGGAGAAGATTTTCGGGAAGTAGCCTTCGTCAGACGATGATTTAAAGACCTGCGCGATGGTGAACTGCCAGCCAAGCAGCGAACCGCAGCAGGACATCACCATCAGCCCCATAATCACTTTCCCTACGCCAGGCGTGAACATCTGAGCAAACGCCAGGCCAAACGGCGCCGTGGAGTTAGCCAGATCCATGTTCGGCACGATCCCGGCGATGACGTTGGTCGAAACGATATAGATAACCGCCGCGCCGAGGGTACCGCCGAGTACGGCGATCGGCACGTTACGTTCCGGGTTTTCGACCACATCGGTGTTGGCGCAAGCGGACTCCAGACCGAGGAAGGCCCACAGCGTCATGGCGATTGACGAACCAACGGCGCCGAAGAACGGCACGTGGTGCGGGTTCCAGGACTCGACGTACATCGTCGGGCTAAACCAGAACCAGCCGATAACGCACAGGCCGACAACCGGAATGATGACCCCCCATACGGTGATGCTACTGATCTGGCCGGTAATGCGTGCGCCGCCGAAGTTGGCTACGGTACAGATCCACAGCACCCCGATAGTCGCCAGGCCAATCTGCACCGGCGACAGGGTGGCGCCGAACAGCTCGGTGCCGTAACCCACCGCGGAGATAGCGATGGCGACGTTGGCGATCAGCAGCGAGACGCCATAGGTATAGTTGGCCATAAAGTTGCCAGACTTGCCGAACGCATACTCGGCGTAACCGCCCATCCCGCCTGATTTACGGCTAAACATCCCGCATTTGGCGAAGGCCCACGCCAGCGCCATCGATCCTACCGCCGTCACCAGCCAGGAGATGATGGAGATAGTCCCCACCTCCGCCAGCTTGGTGGGCAGCATGATGATACCGGAGCCCATCATGTTGACCATGGTTAAGATGGTGAGCTGTACCACTCCCATCTTGTTACTGGATTTGCTCATACAGTTTCCCCTTTCAGCAGCGCGCTTTGTTTCTCGCTTTCCGCGATGACATAGCACCAGACCTGTTTACGGCCATCGTGCTCCTGGATATAAACCCCCTGCAGTTCCGGCGCGAAGCCCGGCAGCAGGTTGATCCCTTCTTCCAGAGCGGTGAAGTACTGCAGCACCGCGCCGCCCCAGACTTCTCCCGGGACTACGCACAGCACTCCCGGCGGGTAAGGCAGGGCGCCTTCCGCGGCCACGCGGCCTTCGGCTTGCGGCAACGGCACCAGATCGACCTGGCCGCGCAGATAGGCGTAGTTAGCCTCTTGCGGGTTCATCACCACGCGCGGGAAGTGATCTTTACGGAACATCTCTTTTTGCAGCTGTTTGACGTTGTGGCGGGCATACAGGTCATGCATTTCCTGGCACAGCTGGCGCAGGGTATAACCGGCATAACGCTCTTTGTGCTGGCTGTAGATAGACGGCAGAACCTCCTGTAGCGGCGCATCGGCGTCGAGCAGCTTATCGAAGCGCGCCAGCAGGGCGACCAGCTGCTGCAGTTTGGCCATATCTTCCGCCGGGGTCAGCAGGAACAGAATGGAGTTAAGGTCGCATTTTTCCGGTACCACGCCGTTTTCACGCAGGAAGTTGGCGAGAATGGTGGCCGGTACGCCGAAGGCGTCATATTCGCCGCTGGCGGTATTGATACCCGGCGTGGTCAGCAGGAGTTTGCACGGATCGACGAAGTACTGATGCTCGGCATAACCGTCAAAGGCATGCCAGCGTTCGCCTGGACCAAACTCGAAGAAGCGCAGGTCCACGGCGATTTGCGCGGTTTCATATGACTGCCACGGTTTGCCATCGACCATTTTGGGTACGAACGGACGGATGTGTTTGCAGCTTTCAAGGATCAGCTTACGCGCCTTGATACCGTTCATGACGCAGTCCATCCACATGTTGCGGCCGCTCTCGCCTTCATGCATTTTGGCGTTGATATCCAGCGCGGCAAACAGCGGATAGAACGGGCTGGTGGAGGCGTGCATCATAAAGGCGTTATTCAGACGCTTGTGCGGAACATAGCGCTGTTGACCTTTGATATGGCTGTCTTTTTTATGGATTTGCGAGGTCTGGGAGAAACCGGCCTGCTGTTTGTGCACCGACTGGGTCACCAGAATGCCCGGATCGTTTTCATTCAGCTCCAGCAGCAGCGGCGAACAATCAGCCATCATCGGAATGAACTGTTCATAGCCGACCCACGCGGAGTCAAACAGGATGTAATCGCACAGATGACCAATTTTATCGACTACCTGACGAGCGTTATAAATGGTGCCGTCGTAGGTACCTAACTGGATCACCGCCAGGCGGAACGGACGGGCATCCTGTTTCCGATTCGGCGCCACTTCCCCAACCAGCTCGCGCAGATAGCGTTCTTCGAAACAGTGGGCGTCGATACCGCCGATAAAACCGTACGGGTTACGCGCGGTTTCCAGATAGACCGGTGTCGCCCCGGCCTGCAGCAGCGCGCCGTGGTGGTTGGATTTATGGTTGTTACGGTCGAACAGTACCAGGTCGCCCGGGGTCAGCAGCGCGTTGAGCACCACTTTGTTAGAAGAGGAGGTGCCGTTGAGCACGAAGTAGGTCTTATCGGCATTAAAGACTTTTGCCGCATGCTGCTGGGCAATGCATGGCGCCCCTTCGTGGATCAGCAGGTCGCCCATGGCGACGTCGGCGTTGCACAGGTCGGAGCGGAACAGCGTCTCGCCAAAATACTCGACGAACTGATTACCGGCCGGGTGACGACGGAAGAATTCGCCGCCCTGATGCCCCGGGCAGTCAAAAGCGCTGTTGCCCTGTTTGACGTAATCGACCAGCGCGCTAAAAAATGGCGGACGCAGCTCGGTTTCATATTTATGCGCAGCGGCTTCCAGCTGGCGGCCGTAGAAGTCGTTGCGGGTTTCGTCGTGTTCAAATACCCCCTGCACCGAAGCCATATATTCGGCCGGGACAACCTCTTCTTTATTAATAGCGATAAATACCGGGATGTTATAGCCAGTGGCCTTTAACTCATCGAGTTTACCGCATTCGATATCTTCCAGAGTTAATACTACCGCGGCCACATCAATAAAGTTGGTTTCGCTAGTATTGACAATATTACGCTGGGTAGAAAAACAGTTTGGACATGTACGGCTAACGGCAATTTTTAAATCAGTCATTGTTATCTCTTTATTTTCAGATAATAGCAGGCCCTCAATTTCTCAAATGAGAAATTGATTACGCCGGACAAAAGGTAATAGTCTGCCGCTGATATAATAAATATCAGTAGAGTACCTTTTGAGATGCAATAAACCCTACCAGTCCGGTGGCTGGTAAATAGCAGGATTTATTAGGGCGAGCGCGGTTAGCTACAGGCGAGTGCCTGTATTAACAACAAAAGATGCAGGAAGACCTGTATGCTGAAGCGCCCGTAGTCGGAAGACTACCGGGCATTAAAGAAATGAAAATCGAAGCTGTTACGGTGAGCAAACATCATAATATGCGTTGTCCGCCTTATGTGTGGCATCATCCTGTTATTGTTTTCCATGATATACACCTTTCAAATGATTGACTGAAGGTATGGCATATTCTATATCCGGCTTAGACTTAATCTGTGACGCCGATCACTAATAGCCTCTCATTATGATATCAATGGCTGGTATTTTGATCTTATCCAACATTATTCACTGGTTTGTTGCCTTTGTGTAAATATATTGTGTTGCAATGTGGTTAAAAAGAATAATGACCGGTTAATCATTGCGTTATTTCAGCCATATGACGGAATTATGTCGTATACTCGGGACTTTCTGACTTCTACCCTCTTAACATTATGTTTATTAAGGATTAAGAGGTTCCTGTAGTACGAAAAAATGCTGTCAATCATTATCCCTTTGTTGCCAACATAAAATCTGGGAAAAGAGAGCCTGGTCGAGTTTTCATCTAAAAGATATCGCCCAGGGGCTAGACAAAACCACCATCTGGTTATCAAATGGTTAAATAAAATTAACGCCTGTGTGAACTATAGGCAGGTAGAAAAAATGGTCAATACGCTTTTCGGCATGACTAAGCGCTAAGATCGCCTTATTGGGAGAAGTTATGCATTCCTCTGTTAACAAAAATGAAAGCCGGACCTTCTTTGGTCACCCTTACCCTCTGGGTTCATTGTTCTTCACCGAAATGTGGGAGCGATTCTCGTTTTATGGCATTCGTCCGTTACTGATCCTGTTCATGGCGGCCACCGTCTATGACGGCGGTATGGGCTTAGCCCGTGAGAACGCGTCGGCCATCGTCGGCATCTTCGCGGGCGCCATGTACCTGGCGGCGCTGCCGGGCGGCTGGTTGGCGGACAACTGGCTCGGCCAGCAGAAAGCGGTGTGGTACGGCTCGATTCTGATCGCGCTGGGCCATCTGTCGATTGCGCTGTCAGCGTTTATGGGCAACAACCTGTTCTTTATCGGGCTGATGTTTATCGTGCTCGGTTCCGGCCTGTTTAAAACCTGCATCTCGGTGATGGTCGGTACGCTGTATAAGAAAGGCGATAGCCGTCGCGATGGCGGTTTCTCGCTGTTCTATATGGGTATCAATATGGGATCGTTTATCGCGCCGCTGATTTCCGGCTGGCTGATTAAATCCCACGGCTGGCACTGGGGCTTCGGCATCGGTGGTATCGGTATGCTGGTGGCGCTGGTGATTTTCCGCCTTTTCGCGGTCCCGGCGATGAAACGCTACGACAGCGAAGTGGGTCTCGACTCTACCTGGAATAGTCCTGTCGCGAAGAAAAACGGCGTTGGCGCCTGGCTGCTGGCGCTGGCGGTCGGCGTGGCGGTGGTGATTACGCTGATTGCTCAAGGGGTGATAGTCATTAACCCGGTGGCGGTCGCTAGCATGCTGGTGTACGTGATTGCCGCGTCGGTGGTGCTCTATTTCATCTACCTGTTTGTTTTTGCGGGTCTCAACCGTAAAGAGCGCGCGCGTCTGCTGGTCTGCTTTATTCTGCTGGTTTCCGCCGCCTTCTTCTGGTCAGCCTTCGAGCAGAAACCGACTTCGTTTAACCTGTTTGCTAACGACTACACTAACCGCATGATCGGCGATTTCGAAATCCCGGCGGTGTGGTTCCAGTCGATTAACGCCCTGTTTATCATCCTGCTGGCGCCGGTATTTAGCTGGGCGTGGCCGGCAATGGCGCGTAAAAACGTGCGTCCGAGCAGCATTACCAAGTTTGTTATCGGGATTCTGTGCGCGGCGGCGGGCTTCGGCCTGATGATGCTGGCGGCGCAGAACGTGCTGAGCAACGGCGGCGCCGGCGTATCGCCGCTGTGGCTGGTGGGCAGCATTCTGATGCTGACGCTGGGCGAACTGTGTCTGAGCCCAATCGGCCTGGCGACCATGACTCTGCTGGCGCCGGAAAGAATGCGCGGCCAGATGATGGGGCTGTGGTTCTGTGCCAGCGCGCTGGGTAACCTGGCGGCGGGCCTGATTGGCGGCCACGTGAAGGCCGACCAACTGGATATGCTGCCGGATCTGTTTGCCCGCTGCTCGACGGCGCTGCTGATCTGCGCCGCGGTATTGTGCGTGCTGATTGTGCCGGTGCGCCGTATGCTGGAGAACAGCAAATCCGCAGAGCAAAAACCGGCGACCAATGCCTGATTGCGCAAGCGGTCAATGAAAAGCCGGCGCTGAGCGCCGGCTTTTTTATTGGCCAATCCCCAGGTAAGCCGAGGATGAAAACGGTAGATAATGTTATCGGTTTACAACTTTTTCGCTTGAGAAAAATGTTTATCGCGTGTCGCTTCAGAGGACATTGCGCTCCCGGTTGATTCTTTATGTAATATGTTTTCCGTGGCGCAGGGAGCGCACAAAGGGCGGCCAGTCGCCGCCGCCCTCTGTACTCCCGGGCTTTGGCCGCCAAAATCGCCACTTCGTGGTTCCTTCGACTTATCCCGGCAGGCTTCGGGTCGGGCCGAGGCAGCGTCCCTGCAAATCACGGCCCTCAGCCCGCATCCATGCGGGCTGCCCCGGCCTTCCGGGAACGTCTCAGCGATTTTGAGGCCACCAACACCGGCAGTTTCAGCCAGCGTGGTGAATAAATTAAAGGCAGACCGCACAGACCGTAGGCCGGATAAGGCGCAGCCGCCATCCGGCGCAAAAGCGGCACCTAATCCGTGGATATTGCCCGGCGGCGCTGCGCTTGCGTGGGCCTATGGACCGGGTCCGTTGGCAAATTTATTGTCGCATGTAGCCCCGGTAAGCGGTAGCGCCACCGGGGATTTCCCTGCTCGCGCTGCGCTTAGCAGGGCTACGGTTCTACGGAATCCACCGCCGGGCCGCGGTAATCGCCGCCGAGGGCTTTAATCAACGTGATATCGGTGCTAAGACGCTGGGCCTGGATATCCAGCAATAACAGCTGCTGGGCGATGGCCGGTCGCCGCGCTTCTTGTGCGGCATAGCGGCTTAACAGGCCGCGCTGGTGATGGGCGCTGGCGCTGCGGGTGGTGACCATCGCCGCCGTCACCTTCAGCTCCTGCAGCGCCACCTGCTGGTTGAGATCGTTAAGCTGACTGGAGCTTATCGCCACATCCCGCACCGCATCCAGCACCGCCTGGTTGTACTGCTTAATCAGGATATTGCTCGCCGTACGTACCGACTTCAGATTGGCGTTCAGGCGTCCGCCATCGAATATCGGCAGATACAGCCCCGGCAGCAGGTTAATCTGCTGGAAGGACGACTTAAACAGATCGCCGACGCTCAGCGCGTTATATCCCCAGAAGGCTTTAATATCAAAATGCGGATAAAAGGCCGCTTTCGCCGCATCTACCTGGCTCATTGAGGCGGTCACATAACCGCGCAGGGCCTGCAGATCCGGGCGACGCGCCAGCAATTCGAAGGAGAGTGAATCCGGCAGCGTTTCCTGCAACGCCGGCAGGGCGACCGGGTGGATCTCCGGCATACTCTGCGCGTCGGCGCCAATCAGCGCCCGCAACGTTTCGCGGTACTGGGTTAGCGTGCCGCGGGCGGTAATCACCTGCTGCTGCGCGCCCAGCAGTTCCGCCTGCGCATTGGCGATATCGACGCTATCCTCCACGCCGCGCTGGGTGCGGTGTTCATGCGCCTGCACCGACAACCGGGCAATTTCTTCTAGCTGCTGCAGCAGAACTATCTTCTGGAAGGTGGCCTGCATGGCGAAGTACAGCTGCGCCACGCTGCTGGCGAGATCCAGTTCGATACCGGCGGTTTCCGCCTGGCGAGCGTTCTTTTCGCCAATAGCTGCCGCGACGCGGGCCCGGTCGGCGCCCCATAAATCGATATTCAGCGTCGCGCCGACGCCCACGGTATTGAGCGTGTACCACGGGCCGTTTTTATCCACCGGCAGAGAATAGGAGTAGGGCCAGCTAAAGGATTTATCGGTTATACGCATCCGGTTCTGCGCCGCCACGGCGGTCGCCTGCACGCCCATTGCCGACTGCGCCAGCTCGACGGTGGATTGTGACTGTGAGATGCGCAGCCGCGCCGCCTGCATGGTCGGCGAATTTTGCAGCGCGCGGTTTACCAGCATGTTGAGCTGGGGATCGTGATACCCCTCCCACCAGCGGGCCGCCGGCCAGCCGCTATTCGCCAGGTGGATCACCTGTGCCAGCTGCGCCTGTTGCGGATTAACGATCGGCACTTCGCCAGGATCGTCCTGAATCAGCGCGCATCCCGTTAACAGGCTGATGGCGAAGGCCAGCGGTGAGTAGCGCAGAAAACGTGCTGCGGCGTCCATTTTTATCATGACGGTTCTGCCTGTCGCGTAAATTCAGAAGGTTTGTCTGACCAGTCCGGCAGGGTGGTCAGTAAAGCCGCCAGCGGTTCGCCGAACGGATTAGCCGGATCGACAACCAGCGGCGCAACGGGTGTCGTCGGCTGTTGACGTTCAATATCATCGGCATACGTCTGTAACTGTTCGGCGCAGCGGCTTAAGAAGGGGTCTCCCGGCGCGGCATACAGCCGGTAGCCCTCGCTCAGGCGTACTATCTCCTGCGCCTGCTGCCAGGTGGCTTTGCTCGGCCAGTATTTCGCCTGCGGCCACGGATGCGCAAAAGTGCCCAGCGGCTCGGCGGCGACCCGATGCATCAGCGTTTCGCTGGTGGTCAGCGCCTGGAACAGCGGCACCATCTGCGGCTTATCATCTTTCGCGCGCAGGAAATCGGCTATCTGGCGATAAAGTTGCGCCAGCCGCGATTTCAGCTGCGGCGCTTCGCTATCCGGCCACAGGTAAAGATGGACGATCGATGAGACCAGTACGCCGAGCAAAATACCGATGACCCGGTCGCGCAGTTCGGTCAGGTTGGTCAGTGGACCAAACCAGCTGAGGAATGCCAGCGAGAAGGTAAAGCCGATTTGGATCCCGGCGTAGGCAATACGCTCTGACCCGGCGGCAATCCACGCCGAGAGCGCCATTACCGGCAGAACCATCGCCAGCAGGCCGACGATAGACTCGGTCCACGGTTGTACAAAGACGATCAACAATAGCGCCAGCAGCGTAGCGAGCAGCGCGCCGCCGATACGCAGCCAGGTTTTTTGCATCGTCGCTCCCAGCCCCGGCTGGGCGACAATCACGCAGCTCAGCATAATGGTGTGGATGCCCTGCCAGTCGGCGGCGGTATAGAAGACGTAGCACAGCAGCGTCGCCAGCAGGGTTTTCAGGGCGAAATGCAAATAAGCGGGATTGCGCCAGGCATCCGGCAGCAGCAGCGGCGACTTCTCGGCTTCGCCCTGCGGCAGGTCGATGCTTTCACCGCGCGCCAGCTTCGCCAGCACATCGGCCATCTCTTGTAAAATCAGCGTATTGGCGCCGCGATCATCAATGACCGGCGCGGAGAATGAAAACGGCGTACCCTCGTTCATCGACGGCGCCAGCGCCTGTAGCGCGGCGGCGATCTGCTGGCGCGCCGCGGCGTGGTCATCGCCCGGTTGCAGCAGCGCCGCGAGGTGATAGCAGCGCAGGGTGGCCGCCATCAGCGCCTGCCAGCGCGGCGGATCGGCGGCAATTTCCGGCGCCGCAAAGCGCGCCTGCTTAAACAATCCTTGCAACTGATTAAAACGCCCGGCGATCTCTTTGAAGGTCGGCGGCGCGGCGTTCTGCGTCAGTACGTCGGCGACCTGCCGCTGCATCACCACCAGCTGAGCGCGGAATTGATAGCCGGGAAAGGCCTGGCGAAAGCAGGCGTTGACCAGGAGCGTGACCAGCGTTGCGGTATTGATCGCCACCCAAAGCCACAGCAGCAGGCGCACCAGAACTTCACTTTGGCTGGTCATCGACGGGAAGGTCTGGGCATAAATCACCGCCAGCGCCACCACGAAAAACGCCAGCCCGAGTTTGCCCAGCACGCGCATCAGATACATCGCGCCAAAGAACAGGCATACCGAAGCGACCAGGCGAATCAGCGGGAAATCATAGGTCCACTTGATGATCAGCAGCACCAGCCCCAGCGCCACGCTGATGGTGACAAAAAACAGGACGCTGCCCAGCTTAATCATCAGGATGTTCGGCTGACTGACGTAAAACACCACGATCAGCGCCACGGCGAGAAACGGGATCTGCAGGGTCATAAACAGGGTGATCAGCACCGCGCAGCTCAGCGTCAGGCGCAGGGTATAGTTGGCCCGCCCCGGCGCGTCGGCGAGCTCCCGTTGCAGAAACAACCAGAAATTATGCATGCCGGACCCTTATTTCGCCTGCAGCACGGCGCTGGCGGAGGCGCCCATCCGGAACAGTTCCGGGTCGGGATTTTTCACCGCGATTTTGACCGGGAAGCGCTGCGACACATGTACCCAGTTGATGCTCTTCTGAATTACCGGCAGCCCGCCAATGACGCTACCGCCCTCCGGCAGTACGCCTGAACCAACGGAATCGACGACGCCGTCAAAGGGGCGGCTGTGGTTAGTCATCACCGTCACGGTTGCCGGCACGCCCGGCCGAACGTTTTGCAGATCGGTTTCGCGGAAGTTCGCAATCACATACCAGTGGTCGTTATCCAGCAGCGTGAAGACCGGTTTCAGAGCGGAAGCATATTGTCCGACGGTGGTTTTCAGGGCGATGACTACGCCGTTAAACGGCGCACGGACTTCGGTGAACTCCAGGTGCAGTTCCGCCAGGGCGATTTGCGCGACGATCCCGGCGCGCTGCGCGACCATCGCATCGACGCCGGTGACCGCGGCATCAGCCTGTTTGGCCTGCAGCAGCGTGGCTTCCAGTTCGGCGCGGGCGGCTTTTTCCGCTGTGCGCGCCTGATCGAGATCCTCCTGCGCGGCGAATCCCTGCGGCACCAGCGGTTCCAGGCGGATACGGGTCGAGGTGGTCTGTTTCACCAGCGCCTTCGCCCGCTCTACCGCGGCGCTCACCGACTGAGCGTTATACTGCTGGGCTTTAATGGTGCGCTGGGTCAGCATAATCTGCGCATCAAGCGCCGCCAGCCGTGATTGGGCATCCTCCAGCATCGCCTGATAGGGGCGCGGATCGATGCGGAACAGCAGATCGCCTTTCTGCACCCGCTGATTATCGCGGATCGGCATCTCAACGATTCGCCCGCTGACTTCCGGCACTACGTCGATGGTGTCGGCGTAGACGTAGGCGTCGTTGGTTTCCGGCGAAGTCTGTAACTGCCAGATAACTACGATCAGCGCCACAATGGCGGCGAGGACGAGAGCCAACAAGGGCCATTTTTTCCGTAAAACGCTTGGGCTGGATTGAGTCATAGGTATTTAATGTGCGAAAAGAAGAAACCACAGAATAGTGGCAAATAGAAACATTAACGCCAGGTAACTTAATACCAGCGGGGAAAAGCGCGCTTGCCAGCCTTTACGGGCAATCAGGATATGGCAAGGGATCAGCAGTAATGCGCCGCCTAAAAAGCAGAAGAACCAGCCGGGAAATGCTGCGCCTAATACCGGTATGGCGGGGGATAAAGAGCAACCGGAGACCGCCAAAAGAAGTAATAACAATGCCGGGCGCGCCCGTTTTACAATTTGCTTCAAAGGAAGATACCTGAATGTTCATGCCATTGAACAATTGAGTTTATTCGTTGCAAATCAAATAAACCCTCAATACACCGCCTAAATTATAGCGCTGATGGTTTGCTTAGCCGAGTTATGGTTATCCTCTGATAATAGTTTAATTTCGCGTAGGTATTAAAAAGTCGCTTTATCATTAGCGAAATAATTGAAATAGGGCGTTTCTCATTTCTCCATAGTCAGCGGCTATGCCGCGAGCTATTCTTAGGTAAGTACAATAAAAATACTGAGGCAATGTCATGGATAAGGAACTACTGGAAGCGGGCTACCGGGCCTATACCGGCGAGAAGATAGATGTCTATTTCAATACCGATATCTGTCAGCACTCGGGTAACTGCGTGCGCGGCAGCGCGAAGCTGTTCAATCTGAAACGTAAACCGTGGATCATCCCCGATCAGGTGGATGTGGCGACGGTGGTAAAAGTGATCGATACCTGTCCCAGCGGCGCATTGAAGTATCGCCACAAATAAGCGAGGAAATGATGGAAATTCTGGAAGGTCACAACAAGTTCTACGTTAATGACGCCGAGGGAAACCAGGTGGCGGAAATTGTCTTTGTTCCAACCGGTGAACATCTGAGCATTATTGAGCATACTGATGTCGATCCCAGCCTGAAAGGCCAGGGCGTCGGTAAACAGCTGGTCGCGAAAGTGGTCGAGAAAATGCGCCAGGAACAGCGCAAAATCATTCCGCTGTGCCCGTTTGCCAAACACGAATTCGATAACACCCGCGAGTACGACGATATTCGCGCCTGAAATACGGCGCCAGCTGTGGCTGGCGCTGCTCCGCGATTTACCCGGCTAACCGGCAGGTGGCATGATCCGGTAAAAATCGCTGAATGATCTCTCCCAGATGTTCGCGAGTGACCGGCGGTGAGAACAGATACCCCTGGAAACGATCGACCCCCAGCGCTTTTAGCTGATTAAATTTCTCCAGACTATCCACTCCCTCGGCGATACAGCGGCTCTGCGTCAGCTGGCAGTAGTAGACCAGGCTTTTAATCAGCACCAGCGCGTGCGGGTCGCGCTGAAAATCATTGACGATACTCATATCCAGCTTATAGCCGCTAAAACGCGCCGTGCGCACAGGGAACATGACGCTGCTGTGCGAGAAGCAGTCGTCGAGAAAGATGCGAAAGCCCTGCTGCTGAATATTGCTCATATTCGCCACCGCTTTTCCTTGCTGCTGTAAATCAACGGTTTCAGCAAATTCCAGCACCAGTCGGTCGGCCCACAGTGGGTTCTGTAGCTGTTGCCAGGCGGTTTCCATCATGCGGGCAAGATTATCGTGATGGGCAATGCAGGGAGGGATATTGACCGAAAAATAGAACTCGCCCTGATAGCGATTGATATTCTGCACCGCTTCCTGCAGGACAAAGGCGGTCAGTAATAGCCAGGCGTATTCGGAGCGGATATGCGGGAGAAACTCGCCCGGCGGCAATACCACGCCATCTTTGCGCCAGCGCGATAATATCTCGATGCCCTGCAGGCGTAAGCGGTCGTCGACAATCGGCTGAAAGACCGGAAAGATCTGCCGGCTGTGAATGGCGTGGATAAACTCACGTTCGAAGGGGGTCAGCGCGGTCATGCCCTGACCAGCTACGCGTTTGCTTCGGCTGCCCGGAAACCGGCTCGCCAGATGCGGATGATACTCCACCATCTTGTTTAGTCCTGAGGTTCTTTGGTTGTAGAGCGTTTTCTGACTGACGCCGCGGATCTGCGCCTGACTGGTGATGCTGTGGCCATACAGCAGGGCGAGGGTGGCGTTAAGTTCGATTTTGCTTAAGCCCGACGGCGGTTTGCCGCGCGCCAGCGCCTCGATGGCCGAAAGCTGTTGCAGGCCGGGGTAGCCGACCAGGCCGCCTTTCAACAATGCCGCCAGACGGCGGCACGGTAGATCGGAGGAGATTGCCTGCACGGCGGCCAGCAGGCGGCGGTCGCCAACCTGGTGCAGTAAGGTTTGCCACAGCCACGGCGCCGGACTGCGGCTTAAGATCACCATGGGCAAAGGTCGTTTGGCCTGGGTGAGTAACCAGGCGGCTTCGCGCAGGACGAACAGTAGCCACCAGGGATCGTCGGGCAGAAAAACCACAATTTGCCGGACGTCGGCTGGCGCAGATACCGACAGCATGCTCTGCACCCGCGGCTGTAGCCACACCGGATGGCGGCAACCGTCGTCGACCATTCGGGCTAATCCCGCCGCCGCCATGGCGCAGGGCGACAGGATGTAATCCGTTGTCGCCTGCGGGGTATCGGCTTTACTGGTAGACAAACGTCACCCCAATAATCGACTGGACGTTACCCGCCGTCACCTGACCGCTGGTGCGCGCATAGGTAGCGGTCAGACCGAGATTAACCGGTGAAGTGCCGACCGTTCCCAATGAAACATTGCTGTTGGCCGGAACGACGCTACCGTTGCGCGTCATCTGGACGCCAATACCCTGCGCCGGCGAAGCGGAAGCGGTATTGGTGAAAATGGAGTTGGCGCTATCGGCGGTGGTGCCGGAAAGGTAATAGCCAAGATTCTGGTTCTGCGCGCAGTGGACGGTGACCGGCACCGCCATCGAGCCCGGATAATCGGGTAACGTCACGGTCACATCGCGGGCGGAGACATCGCAACCGCCGGTCGGCACAACGACGTCGTTATTGGCGTAAATATTCCACACGAACTGGAAGGAGTCGCTGTTGTAGTTGTTGGTTTGATGCAGGATCAACACGGCAATCAGCGATCCGGCGGTAATCGCCACCCCGCCCGCAGTGCTGACCGGAGTCAGATAGAGTACGGTCGGCCAGGGTTTATCGGTAGTCGAATCGTAGATCACCCGCGAAGTTTCCGTGGTGGTCGGGAACGGATAAGAGGTACCGTTATATTTTACGGTACCGGAAAAGCTCGACAGCACGCCGCCGTAGGCGGATCCGCGCTGTAGCGTCACATAGTCGGTAATGGTTTGCGGATAGTCGTTATGGCAGAAAATCTGCGTCGACAGGTCGACCACCAGGTTTTGCCCTACGTTAACGGCCGGGGTCAGATTGACGTATACGTTGGCCGAGCCGCCGCCGATGGGGATAGTTGCGCCGGTGGCGGTTTTACAGGCGAAGGACCAGGCGTTAATCGACCAGCCCATCAGCAGCAGGGTGGTAAACAGAGCGATGACTTTTTTCATGAACAAACTCTCCTGACTCAGGCGTAGGTATAGGTGACGCTAATCACCGCCTGAATGGTTCCCTGGGTGGCGCCGCCGTTAACCGACAGGGCCCGGACCTGCAGCGGAAAACGCGCCGACTGCGAGCTATCGTCGACCTGAACCGACTTTTGCGCCCCGTTATTGAGCGTGGTGCCGCTGTCGTCCTGTAGTTCGAGCTGGATGTTGCCCGCGGTACCCTGATTCTTGTAATAACCGGTGCTGTCCGCGGTGCCGCTAAAGGTGGCGACGACGCGCGATGTCCCGACCGGACAATTGCTTAAATCCAGCGCGGTGCTGTGCCACGCTGAAGCGGAACCTGCCGACACCAGGCTGAAGGTATATAGATCGCCGAGGTCAACATTGGCGTTGGTGGTGGAGACCGTACACGGCTTGGCCACCACTTTGCCGTTCACCGTGATGGTGATGTCGGCGGCCTGTAGCGGGGTAATGTTTAACGCCAGCGCGCCTGCCAGAAGCCATCCTGCGTAGTGTGCTTTCATCTCAGCCTCCGGTTACTGGAATTCAAGGGTAAAGGTGGCAGTGGCATAGACGTGGCCGGCGGTCACCGGTACGCGGGTTGCCATCAGCCGGGCGTAAAAACCGAGGGTGTTGGTCTGCCCCGGCGTTAAGGTGGTCCAGGCGAGCGACGAAGAGGGCGCGTTGACCGGCAGCATCGTCTGCTGGCCGTTGAGGATCTGCACCGCCATGCCCGCCGCCGCGGAGGCGCCGCCGTCGATTTTTAACAGGTCGTTATTGTCGCTATCCGGGGTGCCGTTAAAGCCGACTTTTACCGCCGTCACCGAACTGCCGCAGGGCGACAGCACGATGCGAAACGGCACCAGCGGCGTGGTTGCGCCGACGGCGTTAAACTGCTTCGCGGCGTTATCCATCAGATCGACGGTAAACTCTTTCGATTCGGTGGCGACCGCGCAGGCGTTGTCGCGCACGTAGCCGCTGATGGTGATGGTGCTATCGGCCGCAAAGGCGTTGGCGCAGACCAGCGTCAGGACGGCACCGAACAGGTTAAGTGGTTTTTTCATCATCATGCGTTCCTTAACGGCACTCTGCCGATAGCTGGCTCAGCGCCTGCCGCTGACTCTCTTCCGGCAGGCGATAGTTGGCCACGCAGCTGGCGTTCGCGCCTTCGCCCCATTTCACCTGCACGCTGCCGGCGAGCGGCATCCCGCTCAGGTAGACCTGGCCGTTATCGGCCACGATACTGCCGCTCTGATTGCTGCCCGAGGTGACCATCGCGCCAAACGGCACCGGTTTGCCGTTATGGGTCAGCGTCATCAGTAACTTGACCCCGACGTGGGCTTTGAAGTCCGCCCGCACGATAGCGCCGTGAGTAGGGACGACGCTCACCACCGCGTCATCGAGATCGACGTTATCGGCAAGCGTATTGGTATCCAGCGCGACACGATTTTCGCGATATTCGGTGGCGTAAGGCAGTACCGCATAGCCGCGCCAGTCGGTACGCACCCCGGTCTGGTTTTCCACTTTTACGTTGTCGGCGCCCGGCGCTTTCACCAGCACCACCGTGTCATTCAGCGGCTGGCTCAGGGTCACGCCGTTGGCATGGGCCAATACGCCGCCGCTGACGCCGTAGTACAGCTGTTTAAAGCCGTCGCTGCGGCTGTAGCCGACGTTGGCGTTGCCGTAGCCGCCGCGGTAGTTCAGCGCCGCGTAGCCGGTACCGCTGCTATCTCCTTCGCCGCCGCTGGCATAGCCGGTCTGCACGCTATAGCTCAGGTTATTGTCTTCCAGCAGGGTGCCGTAAAGTCCCGCCAGATTGGTCATCCGGCCATTAAGATCGTGCGACATGCTGTAGCTGGCGCTGGCGTGCCGCCATACCGATTTGCTGTCGGAACGCAGCCAGTGGCTGAACGGAATATTGACGTTGACCGCCAGCATCTGGTCGCGGCCCTGCTGCCAGGCGTTTTTGGTCAGGCTGTAGCTCAGCGTCCAGTTGATGTCGTCCACCGCCGCGTTGAGCCCGGCCTGCAGCTGCTGGTCCGCCTTGCCGGTCGACCAGTAGGTCTGATGGCTGCCGCTCAGATAGAGCGTGGCGGTACGCCCCAACTGTTGGGTCACGCTCAGTTGCACTTTGCCGCGCTTGTTATAGGCGAGGTTGTAGTAATCGGTGAATTTCGGCTTCACCTGGATCACGCCATCCTGGGTCTGTACGTCGTAACCGCTCATCCGGCGGTAGGTAGTATCGGCAAAGCTGTAATAACCTTTAGTGGAGTAGCGATAGCCCACCAGCTGGATATTGGTGCCGACATCGCTCAGCGACTTGTTATAGAGGAAGCGAATCGACTGCCCCTGGTGATCGCTGTCGTCGGGTAGGGTGGCGTTAGCCTGGGTGACATCCAGCGAGACGGCGCCGAAATCGCCCATGTTTTTCCCCACGCCGAGATTAAAGGCGCGGTAGCGGTCGGCGAGCTGAGTGCCGCCATATAGGGTCCAGCCCGCAGGCAGGCCGTGTAACACGGTGCTCTGAAAGAACTTCGGCTCTTCCTGCTGATCGTTGCCGCTGCGGTATTCGCCGGCGGTCAGCGCGTACCGGGTATGCCCTTCGCGCTGTAGTACCGGCACCGTTGACCACGGCACGCTAAAGACCTGGCTGGTGCCGTCGTTTTCTTTAATCGTCACCTGCAGATCGCCGCCGTTGCCTGCGGCATACAGATCGTTAATGGTGAACGGGCCAGGCGGTACCGTGCTCTGGTAAATCTCATAACCGTTTTGTTTGATCGACACCTGCGCGGTGCCGCGGGCGATACCGTGGATCACCGGCGCAAAGCCCTTCTGGCTATCCGGCAGCATGTTGTCATCGCTCGCCAGCTGGGCGCCGCGGAAGTTAATGCCGTCGAAAACATCGCCGTTGGTGTAGCTGTCGCCGAGGGTCAGGCGCGAGCGCAGCGGCGTGATGTCGCGCTCAAGCCAGGTATTAACATGCTGCCATTTATTCTCATTGCTGGAACTGCTGCCGCCGCTGCTGTAGCTCCACGTGGTGTTATCACGTAGTCGCCAGGCGCCGAGATTAAGGCCGCTTTGTAGGTTTAAATAGGCGTAATTGCTGCTGCCGCCGGTATCGTTATGGACGTTGTTGCCGGTGAAGTTATAGTTCAGCAGCCCGGCGTTGATGCCGTCATCCCACATTTCAGGCGGAATGTAGCCGCGCGCGCGGTTGCCCATAAAGGCCTGCGGCACGGTGAGGTACAGGCGCTGCTGGCCGACATCGAAGCGCGTCGTGGCATCGGTGATAAGTTCGGTCAGCGGCACGCAGGCGTCGGCGGCGAGGGCGTTCATCCCGGTCACCGCCGCGGTGTTGACCCCCATGCCCGCCAGCTGGCCGCGGGTCAGGCACGGGCTTAACCCATGGCCTTTTTCGCCGCGGTTAAATGTGACATCGCGAGTGGTCATAAAGCCGTCATTAAGATAAATATCGACGCGGTAGGTGCCGGGCGGCACCTCTTGCCCGTTTTCAAAACCGGAAAGATCGGCCACCGCCGCAGGATCGTCAGCCAAAAAACGCGGGTTAAAATAGAGTTCAGCCTGCGCGTGACCCGCCTGCAGGACAAAACAGAGCGCCACGGGAAATTTCGCCATGGTCAAAATAGCGCGCGGGCGTAGCCAGGCGCTGCGGGAACCAAAACGGTCCTGTCCATATTTGAGATGTGACATAGTCCCTCCGGTCTGAATTCGCCCGGCTGTCAGTTCTTATTGTTATGCGCGGCATGGCCCGCCCGGCGGGCCAAACCTGTATTAGCGCAGCACGCCGTTCATTTTTGGGGTCAGCGCGCCGTAATCATTAATCGTGCGATAAGTAATGTTGCTACCGGCATCCGGCGGCAGCTTGACGGAGGTTTTGCCCATTGGCGGCACCAGCGCGTTTTCCAGCACCCGGGTGCCGGCGTTAAGTTCGGTGACGGTCAGGTAATAAGGAGTGGGGTTAGTCAGTGTTAACGACGAACCGCTGCGGCTAAAGCTCAGCTTTTCCGCCGCCTGATCCGGCGGCAGCGCCAGTTTCGCCGGGCGATAGTAGAGCTTGATGCGGCTGATAATCGCCAGCTGCAGGGTATTTTCGCTCAGTTTGGATTTATCCATCGACGGGATGGCTTTCACGTTAATCCAGAACAGACTTTCGCGATCCTGCGGCAGTTGTTTATTAGTGGCGTCAATGATTCGTAGGGTATTCTCTTTTTTACCCTGCATAGCGAACAGCGGCGGCGTAATCACAAAGCGGCTATCTTTGCCGCCGTCAGCGTTTTCCACCCACGACTGAATCAGATAGGTGCTGCTGTCGTCATTATTGGTCACCCCTAACTGAACCTGTTTTTGCCCGGCCGGATAGATAACCCGCGTGGCGCCGAGCGCAACGCCGGCCTGAGCCCAGGCGGAGTAACCGCTTGCGGCTATCATCAATAATCCCGCCAGTAGTCCGCGCGTCATCCCCAGTCTCTTTTTCACGTTTACCCCTTTTGTACTCACCGTTGTTTCCTGTTTCCGGATGTCTGCTGGTTAATTACTGATAGGTCAGAGAGAACCAAACTTGCGCGTTTGCCGCTCCCCCGGTGACCTGATTGCCGGTCGCCCGATATTTGGCTACGAAATGTAGCGTGGTGGGGCCGGTATACAGCCGCCGCCAGGCGCCCGGCGGGCTATTCAGCGGAATCAATTGATCTTCTTTATCAAATAACGCGATGCCTACGCCGGTGGCGATACCCGGTCCTTCGCCAACCGAGAGCACATCTGGATTTTTGCCATCAGCCACGCCGCGAAACGACACGCCGACATGCTGGCTGACCGCGGTGCTGCAATCCTGAAGGTGAATATCGAATGGCACGGGGTTGGCATCTTCCCCGGCTGAATGAAAGCGATTACTGCTGATCTGCCCCATATTGACGGTCATCTGCTGGTCGCCGGCTTCAACGCGGCAGGACTCGGCGATGATGACGCCCTGAAAACGCATGTTTCCCCCGGCGACCGTGACGTTCCAGTGGTTGCCGGCCAGCGCCAGCGGCGAAAGCAGAAACATCAGCAGACCTGTCTTCACTCCTTGCATCGTTATCACCCCAATCCCGTAGTGGATAACGGGCCATCCTGGCCCGGAATGCTTCCCTGTCTGATGTTTGAATTACTCGTATTGCACTTTGAAGGTGGCGTCTGCGTTAGCAGTACCGGCAGTAGCCGCGCCAGTGGCGTAGTAACGCGCCTGGAAAGGAATGATGTTGGTGCCGTCGTTCAGCGTGGTGGCCGCGCTGAAGGTTGCGCCATCCAGGCCCAGCGGAGTGCCGGTTTTGTCGAGGATCTGTACGCCGACGTTGGTCGCGCCACCAGCAGCGGAGCTCTGCAGAGCCAGAACGCTGGTGTTGGTGCTATCAACCGCGGTACCAGAGAAAGCCACAGAGGCTTTAGTGGCAACAGTGGTATCACAGTCGTCTAACTGAATGTTGAAGCCTACAGCGGAGCTGGTGCTGCCCGCGGTAGCCAGTTTTGCTGAACGAACCTGGCCTAACTGAACGGTCTGATCGATAGAACCGGCATCGACTGCACAGGCTGCGTTGACGATTTCTCCTTTAAAATGCACTGTACCGCCATTTACCGTGGTGGTATCGGCCAAGGCCGCCGCGGAGCTCAGGGACAGAGCTGACAGAACAACGATTGCCAGTGTTTTGATTTTCATGCTGTTTTCCTTTAAACAAAATCGATATTACGAACCAAAATTGGCAGCCGTTTTGCCTTCCAGGCATTCCATAAATCAGCCGAATGGTGCGACTGCCGGTTCTGCACAGTTTTCGCCCCACTGATGAGTCAATTGGGGCCATTTTGACTCATCGGGATTTATGGCTTTTATTTTGTTAATGCTGATATATTTTTGGATTTATATACTGATAACTATTTATTTTGTGGATTTAATAACTGCTTATCTACCGGGCATGGAAAAACGGCTTGTTTGAGTTCAATGTTGAGAAGCGGGCGTATGGGAGAGAGTCTGACGAGGATAAGTAAAGAAAGGTCGTTGGAGAATTTAATGAAAATCAATTAGATAAAATTTTTTTTGATGAAATATGCACTTGTCAGTTGCAAAAGATTACAAAACATTTTTATGATATAGACAGTTTGGCCCCAATTGACTTGTTCAATATTAAAAATTTTCCTTTTTATCAATTGGTTATCTTATTTCTTCCGCGCTTGTAAATTTTCCTCCAAAAGGTTGTTTCTTTCCCAAATCCCGGCAAAACGTGCTGCATTACTTGCGGTGTAACGGACAGTGTGGCGAATATTACGATGTCCGAGATAATCTTGTATCAAACGGGTATCAGCCCCTCTTTCAGCTAGCTCATAGCCGCAGGCGTGACGCAGCATATGCGGATGCGTATGGGTGACGGTACCGGCTTCTTCTCCGGCAGCGCGGATAATGCGATAGGCCTGTTGCCGAGAAAGCGGCGTACCGCGGCGCGAGATAAATAGCGCGTCGCTTTTGCCTGCGGCCTTCCAACTGGCCCGTTGTTGCGTCCAGCGCTCTATCGCTTCGCGCTCATCAAAACGCAGCGGGTGCACGGTAGAGAAACCGTTCTTTAAACGCCGTACATTGATGCGCCCTTCGTTGAGATCGAGATCGCGATAGTGCAGATCGAGTAGTTCACTGATACGCATCCCGTGGCGAAACGCCAACAGGATCAGACAGTAATCCCGTTCACCGGTTGGGCCGTGCTGGGCCGCCTGCATCATTGCCTGTACTTCTTTGGCGGTGAGAAAACGACGTCGGTTCACAATTTTGAGCTCCTGAATTTACGTTTACTTATAAGGGATATCCTGAGAAAAAGATCCCTGGATGGATAAAAAATAATCTGAATGCAAAGGCCGTATTATTTGAAGGGGCTAATGACAAAACAGGTATCACATTACATTTACACATGCATAAATTATCGCCACGCGATAATTCTTATTTTTATCTATTTTATTGTTTACCACAATAGAGCCGCGCCAGGTCGCTGGCAGGTGCATAAAATAGCAAGGAAAAAAGTTAATGCCAGCTATTTATTGAACGGAAAACATGTGCTGAAAGGATTAATTTAACAATAAATAACGAACTTATATCCTGATAAATTACAGGTGCATAGAAACGTTTTTTTTCATGTTCTAAATAAGAACTTTTAAGAACAATAAACATATTTAACGTATGGTTAATTTTTATTAATGTTTTGCAAGAAAAAATCTATATATGAGGTAAGCTGCTTTTTATCGCAGCCTAAACAGAGCAAATTTGCAACAGTCTTGCCGGGGATAGCGGGCAGGGGCTGGCAGTAGTAGGGGGGAACCGATAACGAAACGCCATCCGTGGCGTAAGGTTACCTTACTGGAAAAGCGACGTTCTCTGCTTCTCACGGGATTTATCCCAAATCCCGTAAAAGCGTCCGGCGTTGCTGGCCGTGTACCAGACGGTATGGCGAATGTTACGGTGACCGAGGTAATCCTGGATAAGACGCGTATCGATACCCATATTGGCCAGCGCAAAGCCGCAGGAGTGACGCAACATGTGCGGATGAATTTCCAGCGGTAATCCTGCCTGATCGCCGGAGGCGGAAATAATCTGGTAAAACTGTTGGCGTGAAAGTGGATTACCTTTGCGTGATAAAAATAACCACTCGCTGGTGGATTGCGGATATTCATCACGAATATCCAGCCAGCGCTTTAGCGCCTGGATCTCTTTATTAAGCAACGGATGAGTGGTTGAGAACCCTTTTTTTAAACGGTGGATATAAATACATTTTGAGCGTAAATCAATATCTGAAATTCGCAGTCGGCAAATTTCACTGGCACGAAATCCATGAATAAAACAAAGCAATGTCAGGCAATAATTACGAGCAGCATGTGGTCCACTATTGGCAGCGTTAAGTAGTGACTCGATTTCATTCTGAGTCAGGAAGTTCCTTTTTTTTATTTCGCTATTATTCTTCATTATGTTCCCTTTCTATTGCAGGCGTACATTACTATCCCATAGGCTCTGGTTGGCCTATTACAGGATCCGAAGATAGGTTTCGCATTTTATGAGTAAGCATGATGCGGATCGTTTTTAATATCCCTCAAGTTACAAGGACTGTATCGCGGCAACGCTGCGCGAAATCCAGTGGGTATAATGAAGTCTCCCCGCCGCCGGGGTGAAGTGCACTGGCGAATTTTTGATGCGATGCGCTCAGGCATTTGATGTATATCGCTTTTCCTGGGGGTTTACACGTCCTGTTCATCCTTTCTCCTCTTGAGTATGCGCGCTTACAGCAAGGTCATTGACTACCAGCTGATAAACTGAGTCCTGGCTGGATAACGTTGTGACCGTTATCCATGAGGATAATTGCCTCAATAAACAGGTTGGTATTGCGTAAATGTTTTACCGTAGGCAAACAGCGTCAGGCACTTGCTAGCATTCACTGCAACACGACAACAGCGATTAAACCATACTGCAAAAATCGTAGAGAGAATAGCGTTAATAAATGTGCAGACGTTTCAAAGAGAGATTTTACTTATTATCGAGCAGTCGGAATTTTCCGCTCGAGTAATCAGTTAATGGATGACTAAATCGGAGTTTTTCAGCAGTTTTAGGAAGTTATCGATGTTGGCCATTCAGCCGTAACCACTTATGATACATAGATAATTCATCTTCAGGAGCTCAGGGAAATAGATGAGCCAGCTTCCGTGGTTTAGCAACTTAATAGCTACCTGTGACCCACGATTATATTTGTTGGTAAGGCCATGCGGCGCTAAAGAAGTTACCCTATGAGCGCCGCTGCTTACGAATTATCTTAACTGCTGGTAGAACAGGATAATAGCGATGGCAATCATAATCACCCCAGAAACCATGCTTACTCCCTTAGCCGCCTGCGGGCGGGCTGCCAGTACCGCGCGCGAACCGTAGCCGACCAACAGATAAATTAGCGTACAGGTCATCAGGTGCATCGCGCCCAGCGCCGACATCTGCAGCGCCAGCGGCCAACTGCCGTGCGGATCGGTAAACTGCGGTAGCAGGGCGAGGAACAACAGAAAGACTTTTGGATTAAGGCCGCTAATACATAATCCTTTCATCGCCCACGCATTCCAGCTGCCAGCCGATTGTTGCGCCGCGCCTGGCGCCGCCGGATGGCGTAATATCGTAACCCCGAGCCACAGTAAATAGGCCGCGCCCGCCAGCGTGATCGCCGATAGCGCTAGCGGATGACCGGCGATTAACACCCCGACGCCAGCGACGACGATAATGGTCGCCAGTAAATGGCCTGACATCAGTCCCATCACCGCCGGAACGACGCGACGACCGTTGATACCAGCGCTAATGGCATAGGCCCAGTCGGCGCCAGGGGTAATAATCAATAGAAACGAAACTATCCAGAAGCTGGCGATCAGGCTCATTTCCATCAGCAACGCTCCGCAACGATATTAGACATCACACACTCGCAAAATTAGGTTATCGTGTGAGAAAGAATATCGACATAGAAGCGAAATGAGCTTTCAATGTTATGTTGAAAACCGACGATTAAAGAGAAAATCTTCCAAATGGATAGCATAGACCGAAAAATTCTTGCTGAGCTGCAGGCGGATGGGCGTCTGTCGATAACCGAACTGGCGGAGCGGGTGAATTTGAGCCTTTCTCCTTGCCACCGACGTCTACGCGCACTGGAGCAAGAGGGGGTAATCACCGGCTATCGCGCCAATCTCGATCCGGGAAAAATGGGGTTCAATTTTCTGGCTATCGTGTTCGCCACGTTAAAAGAGGGCGATAAGAAAGCGGTCAGCGCTTTTGAGGAGGCGGTGGCGGAGATCCCGCAGGTTGTGCTGGCGCAACGCTTGTTTGGCGATCCGGACTACCTGATGCACGTCGTCACCCGGGATCTTCCTGCCTTTCAGAAACTCTATGATGACAAACTATCGGCGATGCCGGGCGTGCAGCATTTACGCTCAACGTTGGTGATGAAGACGGTGGTGCAGGATCGTCCTTTCCCACTGGAGACGTTAAACGCTTCCCGCTAATGCCCTGTGGCAGGGCATTAGCGCTCGTATGGCGAATCACCATTTCTCATCACGCGCGTTCTGGCGACCCTCACGGCGGTTGTCGCGTTTATCTACGCGACAGCTCATGTTGCTCTGTTGATCGTTTCTCACACAGTCGTGTTTTTCTTCGCGTCCACTCTGGCGCGCATCCTGACGGATATCACGGGCATCCTGGCGTTTTTCCGCGCGGTAGGTGGCGTGCGCGGTGAGCGTCGGCAGCAGCAGGGCGGCGGTAAGCAGAGGCAGGATCATTTTTTTCATTGTCGGAACCTTAAATATAAAAATAAATCACGGAAGGTTATAATTGTGGTTCGTAATCTTATGTAAATCGACACAAAATGTGCTGAACTCTCCTTTTTTTAGTTTATTATTAAACAAGCTTGGTAAATTCTCATTTTATTATTCTCGTTGCTACGTATTTTGGCTTATTACGCTAAAGAGATTACGAATATGGCATCAGGGCTCATTCGCTTTAAGTATTTGCATTGATTTTTATCAACGATCCTTATTCATCCTATTGTGGCGGATATTTAGCCATGCGATGCTCGCGGCATGAGATTTTTCTCAGTCCCCGCAAAGTTAAATGGAATTGTTAATAAAAGGAATATTATATGAAACGTTCAGTTATTGCTGCTGCAGTATTTTCAACCGTGCTGATGAGTGTTAATGCTTTTGCCGCGGCGCCAAATGAAGAGCAGGGTGAGTTAGTTATTATTGGTAATGTTATTAATTCTTCTTGTCGTTTTGAAACCGATTATAGCAGTACAATTCAATTGGCTGATGTTGATGCCACCCGTTTTGCCGGCATGTCGGCCGGTGAAGTCTTATCCGGTAATTTCGCCACCAGTAGCGATCCATTAACTATTGTTTGCCCGGAAGGCACAGTATTGAAATCGATTGATATTAGCGGCGGGACCTATACTGCCGGCGGCGTACTTAATCCTATCGCGACTACAACTTCTGCTAACGGGGTCGGTTTTAAATTAAAACTGGGTGAATCGGAGATTAATGAAAATACCATGTATGACGTCAATAATTTGCCGGGGGCGGTGACTTCTATAGGCAATGGCGTCTATCAAATGAACTTCTCTGCGCAATACGCCCGAATTAATGCCGCCACTCCGGTGACCGCCGGTGAAGTCCGCTCGGTGTTAACGATTGCCGTCTCTGCGGAGTAAGGACCTGTGCCGGCGCTTCGCCGGCAATTATTGTGCTAAGGGTGTGGTGCTATGAAACGGATTTTATTAGCAGGTTTATTTATCGCTATGCAGCCCGCGCATGCCGGAGTGGTGATTTTCGGTACCCGGGTGGTTTATCCGGCTGAGAAACAAGAAGTGGTCGTACAGTTGATGAATCATGGCGCCCGCTCTTCACTGGTGCAGTCGTGGATTGACGATGGCAATACCTCGTTGCCGCCGGAAAAAATCAACGTGCCGTTCCTGCTGTCGCCGCCGGTGGCGCGCATAGCGGGTAACTCCGGACAGCAGCTGCGAATAAAAAAATTAGCCAACAAACTTCCGCCAAACAAGGAGTCGCTGTTTTATCTCAACGTACTCGATATTCCTCCGAATACGCCAGGAAGTGAGGGGGCGAATACGCTGCGGTTTGCCATGCAAAACCGTATTAAGCTTTTTTATCGTCCTAAAGGCATTGCGGCGGTAAATAAAGATACGTTTAAAAATATTTCGCTGTCTTCCCGAAAAAACGCTCTGCATATCGCCAATGGTACCGCAAATTGGCTGACGATTACTGAAGTTAAAGTCAGTAATGTTAAAGTTAATGAGCGCAGCGTGATGATTGCGCCGTTATCCAGTCAGGATGTCATTTTAAAAAATAATCTCGCCCGCCAGTATTCGCTAACGATGATTGATGATAATGGAAACTTTATTAGCGACAGGCTCAATGTAAAATAATAAATAATGGAGTTGGCCATGTTAAGGATGACGCCGCTTTCCTCAATGATATTGTTGGTTTTATTATCCGGTCAGTTGCAGGCCGCTGAAGAGACTTTTGATACCAATTTCATGATCGGCGGAATGAAAGGTGAGAAATCATCAAGCTTTCGCTTTGCGGATAATCAACCACTTCCCGGTGAATATGAATTGGATATTTACGTCAATAAGCAATGGCGTGGTAAATATCCAATCGTAGTCGCCAGTAATCCGGATGATACCTGCCTGTCATCAGCATTATTAAATCAGTTGGGAATCAAAGCGGATAGCGCGCAGATGGCAAAGGATAACCAGTGCATGACGCTAAAATCCGCGGTGCGCAGCGGTAGTTATACCTTTAATATCAATATTTTTCAGCTTGATTTAGAAATTCCGCAGGCCTACGTGGAGGATCTTGAGCGCGGCTACGTCGCGCCGGAAAGTTGGGACCGCGGCGTTAACGCGCTGTATACCTCTTATTATTTGAGCCAGTATTACAGTGACTATAAAAATAACGGCAATAACAAAAGCACCTACGCCCGCTTCAATAGCGGGCTGAACCTGTTGAGCTGGCAGTTGCACTCTGATGCCACTTACAGCAAAGCCGATAGCGGCAGCGGCGACTGGAAAAGCAATACCCTGTATCTGGAACGCGGCTTTGCGTCGATTTTAGGGACCTTACGCGCAGGCGACATGTATACCTCTGCGGATATGTTCGATGCGGTACGCTTTCGTGGGGTTCGTCTGTTCCGCGACATGCAAATGTTGCCAAACTCAAAACAGAACTTCACGCCGATCGTGCAGGGGATTGCCCAGAGCAACGCGCTGGTAACCATTGAGCAGAACGGCTTCACCGTCTATCAGAAAGAGGTCCCGCCAGGGCCTTTCGCGATTGCTGATTTACAACTCGCCGGCGGCGGGGCGGATCTTGATGTCACTATCCGTGAAGCCGACGGCTCGGTAACCACCTACCTGGTGCCTTATTCCTCGGTACCCAATATGTTGCAGCAGGGGGTATCTAAATATGACATTGCCGCCGGGCGCAGCCATATCGAAGGCGCCAGCAATCAGGAAGACTTTATGCAGGCCAGCTATCAATATGGCCTGAACAACCTGCTGACCCTGTATGGCGGTACCATGCTAGGCACCGATTATCAGGCTTTCACTATGGGAACCGGATGGAATACCCATCTCGGCGCGATATCCGTTGACGGCACCTGGGCGCGTAGCGATCAGGATAACGGTACTTTTGAAGGACAAAGCTATCAGATTGCCTACAACAAATACCTCACCCAGACTAAAACGCGTTTCGGAATGGCGGCTTATCGCTATTCAACCAGCGACTATCGTACTTTTAACGATCATGTTTGGGCGAAGAACCGTAATAGTTATCACCATGATGATAATGATGTTTACAACATTGATGACTATTATCGCTATGATTTTGGACGTAAAAATAGTTTCTCCGCCAACATCAGCCAGTCGTTGCCGGAAGGGTTGGGGTCTTTTTCACTGAGTGCCTTATGGCGTGACTACTGGGGAAAAAGCGGCAGCAATAAAGATTATCAGCTGAGCTACTCTAATAACTGGCAGCGGGTTTCCTGGACCATTTCGGCCAGCCAGACCTATGATGAAGATCATCATGAAGATAAGCGCTTTAACCTCTTCATTTCGATTCCGCTTATCTGGGGAGAGAGCGACAGCGTACTGGCGCGTCGTTTGACGCTGTCGAATTCGACGACCTTCGATAATGACGGTTTTGCCTCCAATAACACCGGCATCAGCGGCACAGGCGGCCAGCGCGACCAGTTTGACTATGGCGTGAACTTTAGCCGTCAGCAGCAAAACCATGAAACCACCGCCGGCGGCAACCTTACCTGGAACGCGCCGCTGGCGACGCTGAGCGGCAGCTACAGTCAGTCGTCGAAATATACCCAGGCCAGCGGCAGCCTTTCAGGCGGGGTGGTGGCCTGGTCCGGCGGCGTCAATTTCGCTAACCAGCTATCGGAAACCTTCGCCATTATTCAGGCGCCGGGCCTGGAAAATGCTTACGTCAATGGTCAGAAATATCGCACCACCAACGGTCAGGGAACGGTCATTTTCGATCACGTATTGCCTTACCGTGAAAGTTCGCTGCTGCTGAATACCGCCAATACGCAGAGCAAAACCGAGTTGATTGGCAACCGTAAAGCGGTCGCTCCGTACCGCGGGGCGGTGGTGCTGGCGCGGTTTGATACCGATCAGCGTCAACCCTGGCTTATTCACGCCGAACGCCCGGACGGTACGCCGCTGAAATTTGGCTATGAAATTGAAGATAACGATGGACAGAATGTCGGCGTCGTCGGCCAGGGCAGCATGCTGTATATCCGCACTGATAACGTTCCGCCGTCGATTACCATCGCGGTCGATAAGCAGCAGGGCCATTACTGCACCATTACATTTAAACATACCATTGATGAAGGTAAGACCTATGTCTGCCGCTAAAAGGACGATTTTCATGAAATGGATAATTTTGCTGGTATTAAGCTTATGCTCTTTTTTAGCGCGGGCGGGGAACTGCGATGTCACCCCGGATGTTAAATCGCTGACGGTGGATGCTAGCGGTAATTACACATTTAAACCGCTGGCGGCCAGCGGCGAATTGAATGTCCAGAACAGTGATATTCAGGCCGACGGATTTCACTTTATCTGCCAAAGTCCGCAAAACGTCAGCGTCTCGGTAACCTCGACGCCCCCTGAAAATAAAGACTTCTACGTGGTGGTTGGCAGTAAAACCTATGTGATGGAGTTTTCTCTCGATCCTGCAAAACTCAACGCGCTTGCGAGTGGCAACATCCGCAAAAATCAGAGGTATAACTTAGCGGATATCTTCAACAGCGTGATCGGCATTCGCTATGCGATTAAAGAAGGTACCCCTACCGGGACGCAGGTCAGGCCAGGAGAATCATTTCCGCTGCTTTACTCGATGCGTTTTGAATACTGCAAAGGCGATAAAGAATGCCATGTGATAACCATCAATTACACCTTTAACGTCACCCTGCAGATTAATATTATGACCTGCGGTTTTAATGTCCCGAACCGTCTCATCAATATGGGCGATTACAGCTACTTCGACATTAAAGAAGACAAAGCGCAATATCGCATGGAAAGCGTTGATATCGACTGTAGCCAGGACGAGTCGGCGGTATTCGAACTGACGCCGGGCAAAATTGATTATTACTTTGTCGCCGCCTCCGGCTTTGCCGGTACCAGCAAAATATTGAAGAATGACGATCAGGATGCCGCCACCGGCGCCGGCGAAGTCGGTTTTCATCTGCGCGATAGCCAGGGCGGGGAACTCCAGTACGGCAGCGGTTTCCTTTATCACTCCGACGAGGAGGCCCGGCATGGCAGCAACAACCCGATCTATCTGCAAATCAAGCCGATGAAATATGGCGAGAATATCCGCGGCGGTACGATTAAAAGCCGGGTCATTATCGTGGTGAACAATAACTAGCCCTCTGTACCGCGCGCCTTCCTTTGCGCGCGGTGTACGCGGTTTACGTGGTCGCGACCGGTTCAGGTCGCAACTGCTGCTGGCGAATACTCATTAGCGCCACCAGCGCCAGTAGCGCGAAGGCCAGCAGCATCAGCGCAATGGGGATATAGCTATCCCACATCATGAGAAAAGCCACCGCCAGCATCGGACTAATACCGCCGGAAATCACCGCCCCAATCTCATGTCCCAGCGCTAGCCCGGTGTAGCGTACCTCCACCGGAAACAGATCCACCATCAGACACGGCTGCGCGGCAATCATCGCGCCATGGCACAATGGCAACGCCAACAGCATGGCGAGCAGCATCGCCGGGAAGGTGTGCATATTCAGCAGCCAGAAGAAGGGGAAGGCGACCAGCGCCATACCTATCACGCCGATATAGTAAAGCCGCTTACGGCCAATGCGATCGGAAAGCCATCCCCAGCCGAGAATCGTGGCGATCTCCACCGTCATGGCGATGGTGACCGCCGCGATCAGGTCGCGGGTGTCGATGCCAATATGTTTGCAATAGACCACTGAAAACGTGAAGAAGATATACACCGCGCCGTTTTCCGCCAGCCGCAGGCCGATAGCCTGTAATATCGCTCGTGGATGATTTTTAAAGGCGCTGAGCACCGGTAAATGATGGGCCTCATTTTTGCTGTCGTTTTCTGCTTTGCGCGCCACGAATTCCGCGTTCTCCTGGATATTACGGCGGATATAGACGCCCACCAGAAAGATAAACAGGCTGAGCAAAAACGGAATACGCCACGCCCAGGACATCACCTCTTCCTGCGGTAGCAGCTGCACCAGATAGAATGCCAGCGAAGAAAGAACAAACCCGCCGCAGACGCCCACCTGGCTCCAGGCGGTGTAGTACCCTTTTTGGCTTTCCGGCGCGTTTTCGCTCAGCATTAATACGCCGCCACCCCATTCACCGCCGGAAGCCACGCCCTGTACAAAGCGCAGCGTAATCAAGGCGATTGGCGCCAGCACGCCGATGTGAGCGTAGGTTGGCAGCAGGCCAATTAAGAACGTACTGGCGCCCATCAGCGTCAGGGTGATGATCAGCGTCATTTTACGGCTGTAGCGATCGCCGAGATGGCCGAATATCACGCCGCCGAGCGGACGGGCGATAAAGCCGATGGCGAAACCGGAAAAGGCTAAAAATGATCCGAGCAGCGGGTCATTACTGGCGGGGAAAAACAGCGGCCCGAAGACCAGCGCCGCCGCGGTGCCATACAGGAAAAAATCGTACCATTCCAGCGAGTTGCCGAGAAAAGAACCGATGATTAATTTGCGCATAGGTTGCGCCGGGGGGACCGTTGTACCGCTCACAGCTCCAGACATAAGGTTAACTCCAGTGCAGGTGAATCAGGCGGCGCCTGCTGGCGCCGGGCGATGGGTCGGCAGGGTTTTTATGGTTATGATGAAACTTAACGGCACGACGCCATGCTAAGGGTGTGGAACTGGCGATTAAACCAGACCAGCCCGTCGCTGGGGTTGCCGAAGCGGATCTGTTTGACCTCGCAGTAAAATACGCTGTGGCTGCCCACTTCGTGGCTGTCGGCAATGACGCAGTCGCAGTTCGCCACGGCGGAAGCCAGCGCCGGTGAACCGGTCTCCAGCGCCAGCCATTCGTCGTGCAGGAAGCGTTCTTCAGAGCGGATTTGGCCATTGGCGAAAATCCCGGACAATTGTTGATGCTGACCGGAGAGCACGTTAACGCACAGCACGCCGTTGTGCTGGAATTTGCCGTGCGCGAAGGACGAGCGGTTCATACATACCAGCAGCGTCGGCGGCGAATCCGTCACGCTACACACCGCCGAAGCGGTAAAGCCGAAGCGGCCCGCCGGGCCATCGGTGGTAATGATGGTGATCGCGCTGCCCAGCTGCGCCATGGCATTACGAAAATCAGATGTCAGGTTCATAGTAATACCCGTTATTTCAGTTTGACGTATTCGAAGCCTTCAATAACCAGCCGCGGGGTTTTAGCCCGCGAACAGCACAGCAGGATCTGGTCGTTATCTTCGCGTTCTTCTTCGGTTAAATACTCGTCGCGGTGGTCAGGTACGCCGCTACAAACGTTGGCGAGGCAGGTGCCGCAGACGCCCTGTTGGCAGGAGACTTTCACTTTGATGCCGGCTTTTTGCAGCGCGGCGACGATGGTCTCGTTTTCGCCGACGGTAACGCTAAGGTTGAGTTCCGGAACCTCAACCTCAAAACTGCCGCCGCTGGTTTCTACCTCGCGGTTGAAATACTCCTGATGCAGCCGCTCCGCGCTGAAACCGCACCCCTGAGCCGTTTCATTAATCCACGCCATAAAACCCTCCGGACCGCAAACGTACAGGTGGCCGGCGGCGGCGTGAGGCGTCAGGAGTTCCTGAGGGCGGATCCTGCCGTTTTCATCGCTGATATGTAGCTGAACCTGGGCGCTAAAGTGGCAATCCGCCAGCTCGGCCAGAAACGCCATTCCCTCACGGCTGTGGCCGCAGTAATGCACTTCGAAGGATTTCCCGGCGCGAAATAGCGTATCGGCCATCGCCAGCATCGGCGTGATGCCAATGCCGCCGCCGATCAGAATGGTATGAGGCGCCGACATCTCCAGCGCGAACAGGTTGCGCGGGGGGCTAATTTGCACCTCGTCGCCGGGCTGTAAAGCGTGCGCCGCCAGCGAACCGCCGCGCGAGGCGCGATCTTTGAGGATCCCCAACCGATAGCGCTGCGGGTGATGGGCGCTGCCGCACAGCGAATACTGGCGCACGATGCCATCGCCAAGATGCAGATCGATATGCGCCCCGGCGCTAAACGAGGGCAGGGGAGCGCCGTCCGGCGAGGCCAGCGTCAGGACTACCACCTCGGCTCCCTGAATTTCGCGTTCTGTGACGCGTACCGTCAATGTTTCAGCCATAGTTTTTCTCCACCCGCGAAGGGCTTAACGCATATAAATGCCGCCGTTGATGTCCCAGGTCGCGCCGGTGATAAAGGTGGCGGAGGGCGCCGCCAGCAGTTCTACCGCGCGGGCGACCAGCAGCGGATCGCCAAGCCGCTTCATCGGGATCATCTCCAGCAGCGCCGGCATTTTCTCTTCCGGCACCGCGGCGCGAACGGAAGGAAGATCCAGCGGCCCCGGCGCAATCGCGTTGACGCTCACCCCGTCGTTGCTCAGGGCGCGGGCGAAGACTTTGGTCAGCGTAATAATGCCGCCCTTGGAGGCTGCATAGTGGGCGCCGGAGGCAGTGCCGCCGTTTTGCCCGGCCAGCGACGCGAGGTTAATAATGCTGCCCCGCTGGCGCTGGCTGAAATAGCGGCCGATGGTCTGGCAGCCGACAAAGGTACCGCGCAGATTGGTGCTGGTGACGCGATCGAACTCCTCCACGTCGATCTCCATGATCGGTGTGGTCAGGGTTAAGGCGGCGTTGTTGACCAGCACGTCGAGTTCGCCGAAGCGCGCGCGGATCTGCGCCAGCGCGTCGCTGAACTGTTGCGGCTGGCGAATATCCAGCGCCAGCGGCAGCAGCCGCTGCTGGCTGGGATCGATCTCCTGAGCGCTACGGGTGACCGCATCGAGGTTGAGATCCGCCATCGCCACCTGATAGCCCTGTTGCCAGAGATGGCGGCTAATAACCAGCCCGAGGCCGTTGGCCGCGCCGGTAATAAGTACGCTACGTGTCATAAAGTCCTCACAGGATGTAGCCAATGCTATGCAGGTAATCGTCGCCGTTAATCAGGCGCACGACCTTTTGCAGAATACGGAAACTGTCGCCCTCCGGCGCCAGCGTCCAGGTGACGTCAGCGGCGTAGTGCTGTTCATTGCCCTTGCGGTACTCGTAAAGGAATTGGGCGCAGCGTACTTCGACGACCTCATCGCTGGCGCTGAGCAGGCGATAACGGCCGCTCATGCGGATAGTGCGCGCGCGCGGGGTGGTGGAGATTGATTCGCCGCTGTATAAACGCTGCACGCGTTTTTCCCGCATCTCGTGGTTGTCGTAGGCGTAGTTGAGCACGTTGGCGAAATCGGTGGTCTGCTGGTCGATGGGAATGATGTACATTCCCTCGGTGCGCCACAGCGCCAGCCATTCACGAAATTCGCCTTGATCGAGCAGGTCCGCTTCCAGGTTAATAAACTGAATGGCGGCGTTGAGGATAGGTGATGTGTTCATTATTGCCCCCGATTGTCAGCGGTCATGTACTTTTTCCATTGTTGGTAAGCGGCGCGCATGCCGGTTTCGGCGCTGACGTCGCTGCGCAGGCCGTCGGCGGTGCGGACTTCGCCGGGCAGGCCGCGATTGAGCATGATCCACAGATCGTCGCCCGCGCCGCCGCCGCGCTGCACCCGCTCCCAGGCCTCTGAATCATCGGGGGTGCCGAAGCCCATCGGCCCCTGGAAGTGTTCGTGCAGCCGCAGGCGCGCCTGGTTGGCGATCGCCGGGCCATCTTTCATGGTCAGCACCATGTGATGAATTTCCGTCTCTTTTACCGATATCGGCTGCAGCACGCGGAAGAAGGCCATTGAACAGGCGACATTGGGAAACAGGTTAAGGTTAAAACCGCTGCCGCCGACCGCGCGTACGATGCGCCGCACCTGCTGCTCGTCGTGGCCTTCCTCGCGCAGGGCCTGGGCCAGCTCGCTAAAGCGCTCCGGGATTGGCGCATCGAGATTGGCTTCCAGATCGATAAGCTCGGGGATCATCACCATCACGCTGTGGCCGTTGCCGAGATCTTCCACGAAGCCTTTGCCGTCGACGAAGTTGAGCATCTCTTCGGTCTGTTTATCGACCGAGCTTAAAAACGACTTATGGACGATAGGGAAGTGATAGCCGTCGGTGGTATTTTCCAGCTGGATTTTCCAGTTGCCGGGAAAGCGAAAACGGTGCGCGGTGGTAGCCTGCAGCGCGTAGCCAGCCCCCTGTTTCATGAACAAATCCATCCATTTCATCGCCGGGCCGAGGAAGTCGGTCAGCGGTTCAATGTCGTGGTTGAAGCTGGCGAAAATCATTCCGGCGTAGCTTTCAACGCGCAGGCGCACCATGCCGAGCTCAGATTTGTTCAGCGTATCGCCGTAGCTCTCTGGATGCGGTACCCCGCGCAGCGCGCCGTCGAGGCCATAGCCCCAGCCGTGATACGGGCAGGTAAACCCGTTCGTTTTCCCGCTGCGATGTTCGCAAACGGTGGCGGCGCGGTGGCGGCAGCGGTTGAGCAGCACGTTGATATTGCCTTTGCGATCGCGTACGACGATTACCGGCTGGGTACCCACCATCGAGGATTTATAGCTGCCGGCGTCAGGGATTTCGCTCTCGTGGGCGACCCACACCCAGGTACGGTTAAAAATGTTGTCGATCTCGAGGTCGAAAATTTCCTCGGAAGTATAGAGACAGGTATGGACCCGGTCGCTTTGCACCAGTGCCGCCAGCGTTTCGGCGGTATGGCGGGTATCGATATTTTTTACCGGAATACATTCAGACATTGTCACTCTCCACATATCTCTTTTAATGACCATCAGGCACCGGTAAATCGGCGAGCGAATGCCAGTCAGCTACCGGGCGGCTAAATAAATTACGGGTGGTAAAATGATGAATTAACCACTGTTGATCTTGTTTAATAAATTCAATGACGAGCTCCGCGCTATTTAAATGCGAGCCGCCGCGGCGAAACGTCGAAGCCTGCAGCATTTTCCAGCGGCCAACCGCGCGGTTATTTTCGCCAACGCAAATATGCTCGGCCGTTAAATAATGTACGTTAATGGCGAAGTGTGACGGTTCGCTAATATAAGCGTTCATCATCCCGACGATCGCCGCTCTGCCGCAATGGCGCCCGAGCTTTTGTTGATATAATTCGCCGATACCTTCCCAAATAGCCGTTTCGCTAAATAGCGCGCCAATTTGCCGGGCGGTATCCGGATGCGTCAGGTCATCACAGAGATGCATATACTGGCTGATGGCGTTTCGGATCTGCACTACGGCTTCCAGCTTCTCCAGGCGTTGCAGCATTTCTTCATTCATTGCCGGCTCCGTGTTGACTTATAAATAGCCGGGCTGCGGCGAGTGGCCGAAGAACATATTGCCGGCGTTGATGTAGGTCAGCTCGCCCATAAAGGCGTGCTGGGTGATGACCATGGAGTCGCGGGCATAGCGCTGCAGCGGGCTACGCATTGAAATGCCCGGCATCCCGGCCAGTTTCAGCGCGCGGGTGGTAACCGACGCAGAAACTCGGGTAATGTGGGTGGAAGAGAGGCGCATGGCGTTAATCCGCTCTTCTCCCGGTTCATCGCCGCGCAGAATCGCCTGCCAGACGTCGTCGATGGCGTCATAGAACCAGCAGCGCGCCGAACGCAGTTCCGCTTCGCAGTGGGCGATTTCCATCTGCGCGAATTGACGATCCGCCAGGCACGGCGCGCCGGTGACCGAGCTCTGGCGTTCGGCAATGGCGTAAATTTCCGATAACGCCGCGCGGGCGATACCCAGCGCCACCACCGACAGTACCTGAGTGGCCAGCGACAGTACCGGGTAGCGATACAAAGGGCCTTCGAGGTTAAGTTCGCCGCCGCGAATAAAGGTCCACTCCTGCGGCACGAAGGCATTATTCAGCACTACGTCATGGCTGCCGGTACCGGAGAGGCCGACCGTATTCCAGACCGGATCGATGGTGAACTCCCCGGCGGGTAGCACCGCGATGCGCGGCAGCGGACGATCGCTGCCGTCATCGGTCAGAATGCCCACGCCGATAAGTTCGGCGCCGCTGCAGCCGCTGGCGAAGCTCCAGCGTCCGCTGACGCGGTAGCCGCCATCCTGAGTCGTCGCCTTTTGCGGCGGGAAGATCCCACCGGCAAAGACGATATCCGGTCCGTGGCGGTAAAGCTCATCGAGACTGCTCGGCGGCAGGCCGCCAAGATAAAATGGATTCATGCCGAAACTCGCCACCCAGCCGGCGGATCCGTCCGCCGTTGAGAGCGTTTCAATTAACTGGCAAAATTCCGCCGGCGAGATTTCATCGCCGCCGTAGCGTTTTGGCACCAGCGCGCGATAAACACCAATCTTTTTAAAGCGGGAAATAATATCCGCCGGGATATATTTCTGCTGCTCGAATTCCTCGCTGCGCTTTTTAATATCCGCGAGTAATTCGGCAAACTCTATTGTCGTGGCGTGCAGGGTCTTTTCCGCACGCGAAGTTGCAGAGGGGTTTAACATGCGATTTAGCCTCTTCCAGTTAATGAAAGTACGGTTTTATTATTTTAATTTTTCCAGCAAATACTCAGCGTAATTAAGTAAATCGAACTCTTTATTTTTATTGGCGACTAATTGCAGCGCCACCGGGCGATGATTAATTTCGCCAAGCGGCAGGCTCAGGGCCGGATGGCCGCTTAAATTAAATGGGCGCACCAGACGAGTCAGGTTGACTACCTTGAGCGGATCCGCCGCTTCTTCCAGCGTTGGCGGACATTCCGGCAGGGTCGGCAGCAGAATCAGCGGTGTTTTCGCCAACTGGGCGTCCACCGCGGCGCTAAATTGTTGACGCACGCTTTCCGCAGCCTGCCGCTGCTGAGGGCCAATTTCCGCGCCGGCGCGGATCCGCTGGGCGACGTCCGGCGCCAGATTCGGCGCGCTGATGATGCTGTGAAACGCCAGCCAGTTTTCCTGGCTTATCACCGTAAGCCCGGCCTGATGCGCTTCGTTGAATCCCGGCAGTTCAGCGCGAGTCCATGCCAGGCCCGCTTGCTGCAGACGTGAGACGATCAGTTGCTCAATTTCCGGCGTTGCCGTGCCCGCCAGATAGCTTATCGCGGGTGCTTCCCGGCGCGCAGGAGGAGCCGGTTCCCTCAGCGCTTTTGCCAGCGCCTGACGCAATGTGGCGATATCGCGGGCGAACAGGCCGACGCAGTCTAGTGAACTTTCCGTCGGCATGACGCCTGCGCGGCTCAGACGGCCAAAGCTCGGCTTCAGGCCAGCCACGCCGCAGCAGGCCGCGGGCATCCGCACCGAGCCGCCGGTATCGGTGCCGACGGCGAAGTCGACTTCACCGGCCGCGACCACGGCGGCAGAGCCGCTGGACGAACCGCCGGGGATTAACTGCGGATAATGCGGATTGCGTGGCGTACCGCTATGCGGGTTGATGCCGGTGACGCCAAAGGCCAGCTCGTGCAGGGTGGTTTTTCCGCGCAGCTGACAGCCGTTATCCAGCAGCGCCTCGACTACGGCGGCATGGCGGACGGCGGGCGGCGCATCCTGCAATACCGGGCTGCCGGCGCGGGTCGGAAAACCGGCAATATCGAGACTGTCTTTAACTGCGAACGTCAGCTCGCCGTCGCCAAGGGTAAAGCGCGAGATAAACCCGGATTGTGCGTTTTCTGTCTCTGTACGATGTTCAGTAACCATGTTTCACATCTCCGTGAGGGTGATAATTACCGCGCGAAATGACTAAAAAACGACCCGCTGGCGTTTGAGGTAATCTTGTCAGTAAAACTTGAAATTTCAAGTAAATTGTTGCCCGTTTTTTACATCGTAATTGAGGATAAGATGATGCTATGAAGGAGGGGATGTTTTTTAACTGATTGATTTAAATCATTAAAATGTGATGTATAAATTTTAATCTCTTGAAGGGCGTCACAAAAATAAATGAAAAATATAAGTTAAAAAAATGATAAAAAAGTGTGCGAAAAACGCAGGGAGGGCAAAACAAAAGCAATAACCATTTATGGAAAATGGTTATTGGTGCAGGGGATTAGTCATCGAGGTTGTGCAGAATGAGCGCCAGCACCTGGTTCATCTTTTTTTCTTGCGCCGGGGTGATGCCCTTGAAGGCTTTAGTAAACACGGTTTCCGCTAACGCCCGGGCTTCGGCTACCTTGGCTTCACCGGCGGCGGTGAGTTCCGCTTCGGTGACCCGGCCATCGCTGACGCTAACGTGGGTCGTCAGCAGGCCGTCATCGCGCAGGCGGCCAACAATTTTGGTCACCGTCGGCATCTTGCTAACGGCATATTCGGTGATCCGCGAAATACTGGCGCGGTGGTATTGGTGCACCAGCATCAGTACGCGGAAACGGGAAAGGTCGATGTCGATTTTTTTGAGCTCGATTTCCATTAATTGGGTATAACGGGCGTAAACGTTAACCACCCAAAAAAAGGGGAACTCTTCTTTATGAAAGCGGCTTTCGTGGCTCTCTGGCGGGGTCGAAGAGTGAGTCTTATCCACAAGCATCTCCTTGCCTGACGACGATAGAATGTGCAGATGGTATGCGTATTTGCCGGTTATTGCAAAACGCAATACGCCAGCAACATAGCCTTGCGATTCAGTAGCGACGACTCTCAGTGAGTCGCAGGTAAGTCATCGTAATAAGACCTAATCGTCGGCTAGTGCTCATCCTCAAGCAGGCGCATAAACACCCGCAGCGCTTCGTCTAACTGCTGAAGTTGGGTCTCTGAAAGCCCTGCCAGCAGTTGTCGCTCATTCGCCACGTGGGTGGCAACCGCCTCATCGATCAGCGCTCGTCCCGCTGGCGTCAACGCCACCAGCATGCTGCGGGCATCCTGAGGATTCGCTAAACGAGCGATCAACCCCCGTTTTTCCAGCGCCTTAAGGCGATGGGTCATCGTGCCGGAAGTAATCATCAGCGTCGAAAAGAGCTGGGTCGGCGACAGCACGAATGGCTCGCCGGCGCGGCGCAGCGTCGCCAGCATGTCGAACTCCCAACGTACCAGCCCATGTTTAACAAACGCCGCCTCCACCTGCGGCTCCAGCAGCATGGCGCAGCGCTTGAGGCGGCCAATTGGCCCCATTGGGCTGCAATCCAGATCCGGGCGCTCGCGCTGCCATTGGGCGAGAATGCGGTCAACGGCATCCGTTGGCGGTAATTTGTCCATGCGTGCTCACTTATCTTGATATCAAGATATTTATCGATACATACTTGCTACACAATTTAACTTGATATGAAGATAAAATCATGGCCTTTTTTACTCGTCATCTGGCGGTCGATTTGCTGCTGACCGCACTGGCTCCCGCTATCTGGGGGACCACCTATATCGTTACTTCGCAGTTCCTACCGCCGGACCGTCCTTTTATCGCCGCGCTGCTGCGGGTGTTGCCCGCCGGGATTGCGTTGTTACTGTGGAGCCGTCAGTTTCCGCAGCGCGGTGAGTGGTGGAAGCTGGTCATTACCGGAATATTAAATATCGGCGCCTTTCAGGCGCTGCTGTTTATCGCCGCTTACCGGCTGCCCGGCGGGCTGGCGGCGGTGATCGGCGCGATTCAGCCGCTGCTGGTGATGCTGCTTGCCTGGTGCGTGGATCGTCAGCGTTCGCCGTGGCTGGCGGTGGTATCCGCCTGCGCCGGGATCATCGGTATGGCGATGTTGCTGCTTTCTCCGCTCACGGTGCTGGATTCGTTAGGTATTGGCGCCGCTTTTCTTGGCGCCGTCAGTATGGCGCTGGGCACCTGGCTGTCGCGGCGCTGGGCGTTATCGCTGCCGGTCGTGGCGATGACCGGCTGGCAATTGTTGATTGGCGGGATCGTGTTACTGCCCATCGCGCTGCTGGTGGATCCGCCGTTGTACAACATCACTCTATTACAGGCGGCAGGTTATGTCTGGCTGTGTGTGGCCGGGGCGATGCTGGCCTATGGTTTATGGTTTCGCGGTATCAGCAGATTGTCGCCGGTGGCGGTATCGGCAATGAGCCTGCTTAGCCCGGTGACGGCGGTGCTGTTGGGGTGGATATTTCTCGGGCAGAAAATTGAGGGGATGGCGCTGGCGGGCCTTATTGTGGTGCTGGCGAGTGTGCTCTCTATTCAGCGCGCGCTGGCGAAACGTTGACGTAAAAAAGCCCCATAAAGGGGCTCGACATTGCCGTGTTTTGTTACGTGGCGGGAGCCAGACCAGCCGTCCTGAGACGACCTGTCCGGCAGCTCCCTCTGCGACCATTCGGTTATTTAGACAGTTCCGCCGTCATGTGTACCTGATTACCGGTATAGGCTTCGGTAATGTGGTAAGAGGCGCCCTGATCTTTAGCGATAGCAGCGATTTTTGCTTCTGCGTTGTCCAGGGTATCAGAGGTCACGCTCACCGGGTGAGCCGCGAAGCTTGCGAAAGAAACCAGAGACAGCATACCAGCAGCAGCAAGTAATTTTACGTTTTTCATGGTGTTTATCCTTTTAACTTTTATGGTGGAAAGCGTTGTGCTTTCGATGGGTTTATAATAAGTCTGCTAACTATAACGTACGTTGCAAAAAGTGCGATTTAGATCACATTTTTATGACGGCTGGATGACCAATGATTGACGTTTTATTAAAAATATAATTAAAAACAATTAGTTATAATTCATTGCTGATACTAATGGTTTCCTTCGCTTCGCGTTTTATCCTCGCCAAATTTGGGTTTGATATTGATTGCGTGAATGGTTTGGTCGTTTTCTGGCCTGTCACGCCGGCGATACTTCGCCCGCTGGCGAAGCATTGATTGCGAACGACGCGCTACAGTGCGGCTTTATTCGTTACTGGAGGAAAAAACCATGATTGCGGTACTCTTTGAAGCACAGGTCACGCCAGCGCAGCAGGAACGATATCTCGCGCTGGCGGCGCAATTGAAACCGCTGCTGGAGACCATCGACGGCTTTATCGCCATCGAGCGTTTTCAAAGCCTCAGTGCGCCGGGAAAGATATTGTCGCTGTCGTGGTGGCGGGACGAACAGGCGGTGACGGCCTGGAAGCGCAATATTTGTCATCAGGCGGCGCAGCGGGAAGGGCGGGAGTCTATCTTTGCTGATTATCAGATTCGCGTGGCGCAGGTACTGCGTGAATACCAGATGCAGAGTTCACGTTCTGCGTAACCAATATTAAGCGGAGGCACTATGTTGCACCCTGCGGTTGTCATTGATGATGACGAAGCGCTGGCCGTCGCGATGGCGGCGGTTGCCTCGGCGATGGCTGATCCTTCACGAGTGAAAATACTCTGCGCGCTAATGGATGGCCGGGCATGGACGGCGACTGAGCTCTCCGTCGCGGCGGATATTTCGCCGTCGACTGCCAGCGCGCATCTTAGCCGGTTAGTCAGCAGTCGCTTACTGATCTGCCTGGCGCAAGGGCGGCATCGCTACTATCGCCTGGCGGGCGGCGATGTCGCCGGATTGCTGGAAAATATGATGACCATGGCCGGAAAAAGCGCTGTGCCGTTGACTACGCGTACGCCGGGAACGCTGCGTATGGCGCGTACCTGCTACGATCATCTGGCGGGCGAGGTAGCCGTCGCCATCTATGATTTTCTGCAACAGCAAGCCTGGCTTACGGCAAATGGCGCAGCGCTTACTGCGGCGGGGAAGGCGAATTTCGCCCGCTTAGGCATAGCGTGTGATAACGGATCCCGCCGCAAAGCCTGCTGCGCCTGCCTCGACTGGAGCGAGCGCCGTTTTCATCTGGGTGGTGCCGCGGGCGCTGCCTTGTTGCAGTGGGGCGTGCAAAAAGGTTGGTTCACGCTGGTGCCCGGCTACCGCGAAGTGACAATTAGCGAACCCGGTAAGCGAGCGCTGCGTCAACATTTTGCTCTGGCGTTGTAGGCCCGGCGACGGTATGCCCGTTCAGCAGTGATTCATATTGACGATTTGCTTATGCATCACCTGCGAGCTATTCATTCCCAACTTTTTCATGATGTGAATGCGATGGCTGTGCACCGTCTTATGGTCGATATTGAGCAGCGAGGCAATTCGCTTATTGTTATTGCAGGCGATAATAAGTTCCAGTACCTGCAGCTCTCTGGCCGTCAGCTTTCGCTGCGTGCGCAAATACCGGGACTGCGGGTTTTCATCCTGCGTTCTGGTAATTGCCGAAAATGCGTCTAAGGAAGATTTTTCCGTCAGGATTAACAGGTTTTCCAGATCTATTAATTCCCGGCACAGATTGGCGATATCGCTTTTTACCATCAATACCAACAATGTACAGCGCGAGAAATGAAAGCGCAGTTTGTTGAGTAATACGACCGTATCGGCAGCGGATATATCCTTGTGGATCATATTGAGGATCACCGTCTCAGCCAGGGGCGCGACGCCCCCTTGTACGATGTCCTGATAACTGGCCTGGGTGATATCCTGGTGAATATCGCTCAGATAATCGTGAATAGATTGGCCAATGATATTGTCGTCGGTGTACAGCAAGATATTGTTCAAGGGCATTAAACTCTCTTCTTCCGCTTGGCTTCCAGAATCAAATCGATCAGCGTTTTTTCTATTTTCTTCCTGTCGTCGCTGCGGCGGAACTTAAACTGACAGGAAATCTGATAGTAGTTTTCCTGATTCTTCTCTTCGCTATCCAGCGTGACCATCGCCACGTTCTTGATAACCAGATCAACGGTGATTTCGCCATATTCCGCCAGAGACAGAATGGCGTTTTTCAACGTTGAGTTGTTGGCCAGGAATTTCAGGTTTGGACTTTGCGCAATCAGCGCGCAGCCGCCATCAGAAATATCTTTGATATCAAAAGCATAGTTTTCGCCATTTTTATGGCGGCCATGACAAAAGAAATCATTCTCATCGCGCAAACGAAATCTGGGATCTCGTCGTCTTTGTACAACCTGGATGCATTCTGGTAACGCAAATGCCACCTTATTGCTATTCTCCGCGCCGCCAGCGGAATTCTTCTGCCGCTGGGAGGTGAACTCGATCTTTCCTGAATCGCTATGCAGAATAAATTTGAATTTATTCCCCGCCGGGATTTTGCTCTCGCTGCGGATATGGAATTCAGCAAAATCGACACGCGCAATCTGAGTACTGATGCTTTTGTTATTAAAGAAAATTTCTATCTCTGTTTGCTTTCTCTGTTCCTCTCTGAAAATAGCAATGATTTCATACTTACTGGTTTTTATCGTTCCCTCTATCATGGGTAATCCTTGTTGAATCGTTACTGTGCATAGTTAATTTTTTTTACAGCAATAGCGACATACTGATTATGTTAACCAGATGTTTTTGTGAACGTTCGATGATATTGACTATCTTTGTGGCCAAATTGATTTGTATAAACGTCGAAGCCGATATTGTTTTTTCCTGTAATCAAGAGTGTTAACAAAAACCATAGAACAATACAAACGACAACAGCCTCCCAATTAGGAGGCCTAAGAAATAACGTAACTCAATGCAATTTATAAGGTTATTGCCCGGATAAGGAATCAGCAAAACCCGATTTGTAGGATATATAGTGCCAGCAGAGATGGCCTAATTCCAGCTTAATATTAAGGGGATAACCCTTTACGACAAACGCCGTAAAGGGGGGAGTTGACGCCATCAGCCGGTGATGTTATCCAGCGTCGCCAGCGCCTCGGCGGGCAGAGAAAGCGTCGCGGCGGCGAGATTTTCCCGTAAATGCGCCACCGATGAGGTGCCCGGAATCAGCAAAATATTCGGCGAGCGCTGTAGTAGCCACGCCAGCGCCACCTGCATCGGCGTGGCGTTGAGCCCGGCGGCAACCTCGTTAAGTTCCCGCGCCTGTAGCGGCGTAAAACCACCCAGCGGGAAGAACGGCACGTAGGCGATGTTTTGCTGCACCAGCGCGTCGATTAACGCGTCGTCACCGCGGTTAGCGATGTTGTATTGGTTTTGCACGCAGACGATGGGGGTCAGCTTCTGCGCATCGGCAACCTGTCTGGCGGTGACGTTACTCAGACCGATGTGGCGAATCAGACCGCGGGCTTTGAGTTCCAGTAAGGTCGTTAGCGGTTCTTCCAGCGAACCTTCCACCGGGCCGTGGGTGCCGAGCATACTGCGTAAATTCACTACCTCCAGCCTCTCCAGGCCGAAGTTACGCAGGTTATCTTCGACGGCCTGGGTGAGTTCCGCCGGCGACATCGCAGGTAGCCAGTTGCCTTTCTCATCGCGGCGGGCGCTGACTTTGGTAACGATACACAGATCATCGCCATAGGGATGCAGCGCCTGACGAATCAGCTGATTGGTGATGTGCGGGCCGTAGAAATCGGAGGTATCGATATGATTCACCCCGGCGGCGACGGCTTCTTGCAGAACGCGAATGGCGGCGTCAGGATCTTTTGGCGGGCCAAATACGCCGGGGCCGGCGAGCTGCATGGCGCCGTATCCAAGCCGGTAAACCTGACGGTCGCCTAAGGTCGCGACCCCGGATAATGTTACGTTGGACATAATGACTCCCTCCGATGATAGGCAAGGAGTAAGTGTAATCCCGTCAGGGAGAGGTAATGGGCGAGAATGTTGGCAGAACGTGCGGCGACGCTGAGGGCGTCGCCGCAGGGGAGATTTAACTGAAGAACATCACCGAGACGCAGAGCAGGCCGACGATCAAGGTAATGAGATTACCCAGTGAACGATAGGGCTTGAGCGCCGGGATAATGTAGGTCGACAGCGTCGGCATGATGAACAGAATCATGGCGATAAGCGGGCCGCTGATGGCGTAAATCATCGAGATGGCGTTCGGATTGATAAAGCAGACGATGAAAGTCAGCGCCGAGACCAGCATAATCGACATGGCGCGGTTAAAGGCGCGGCTCTTGCGAATACCGAGCTGGCCGAGAGACGTTTTAACGATCTCGCTGGCGCCTTCGATCACCCCAAAATAGGTGCCGAGGAACGATTTCGACATCGCGACCACCGCGACGATAATGCCGGTCACCGCCAGCCAGCCCGGCGCGCCCGGCGCCATGGAGAGCGCAGAGAGAATCGTCACCCCTTCATTACGCGCGGCTTCGATGTACGGCAGCGGAATGGACAGCAGGCAACTGAAGACAAAAAACAGCACGCTGGCGCAGATGATGGTGTAGGCCACCTTCATGATTTTTTTGCATTTACCCATGGCCAGCTCACCATATTTCTCCTGCTGATCGATAGCGAAGGTCGAAATAATCGGCGTATGGCTAAAAGCGAAAACCATCACGGGAATTGAGATCCAGATTTGGTGCCAGGTCTTTGCGTTCAGCTGCATCTGGCTGGTGAGATGTTCCGGTTGCCAGCTGCCAATCAGGTAGATGGAGAGGAACAGGAAACAGCCAATTAGCGGGAAGACGAGGAATCCCATCACTTTGATGGTCATATGGCGCCCCATCAGGAAGATCAGATTCAGTACCAGCACCACGGCAAGGCTCAGCAGGGCGCGTACCCCAGGAGTCATCGCTACGTGTCTCGCCAGTTGTTCCGCCAGCGAATTAGTGATCGCCACGGCGTAGATCAGGATCACCACGAAGAAGGCGAGGAAGTACAGGCTGGTGATCAGATTGCCGACTTTTTTGCCGTAGTAATGCTTGACCGCGCCGGTGATCCCTTCACCGGCAGCCACTTTGGCCGACAGAATGAATTGACACAGTGCTTTATGCGGCCAGTAGGTTAACGGCCAGGCAACCAGAGCGGTGAGGAACAGCACGATGGCGCCGGCCGAACCGAGTTGAATCGGCAGGAATAGGGTGCCGGCGCCTACGGCAGTGCCATATAGAGCAAAACTCCATAGAGTTTCTTCTTTAGACCAAATTTTAGACATTATGCGAATTTATCAACCGTATAACCCAAAAAAAGGAGTGCAATTTACCACATTTATGAATCGTTTGCGGTGATAGTTTTCGGTGATAAATAAACCCGCGGATCGCCAAAGGGTTAGACGATCCGCGCGATCGAGAACGTTAATTATTCGGCAGACTCTGCGGCTGGCGATACTTCAGGACGCGCACGCGCAGCGTATCCCACGCCCAGTTAAAGAACATGGTGTAGGGCAGGAAGAACAGCATAAAGCCGATTTCCAGCATAAATGCCTGCACCAGCGACACGCCGAGTACCAGCGCGACAACGGTGACGCCGATGATGATAAAGCCGCACTCAAAGCCGATGGCATGCAGCGCGCGCACCCGCAACGTACGCGCCAGGCGTGAAACCGGCCACAGACGGTCGAAGGCGGCGTTATAGATCAGGTTCCAGACCATCGCCATGGTGGCGAGCAAAATGGCCAAGCCGCCCATTTCGACCACCGATCGCTGCATTAACCAGGCCGCGGTCGGGGCCAGAATTAACGTGGCGAGGCCTTCAAAGCTCACCGCGTGGAGTACGCGTTCCAGTAGCGTCTTATGTTGCAGGTTATTGGTTTTCATTTTGGGATACCTCTTGTTAGTTCTGTCATCCAGATTTACCCGGCATTTTATGGAAAAATGTGATAAACAAAAGTTAGATTCCATCGATAAAGTAGATAGGTTATGCACTATTCTCCCGAAGCTCTCACCGCCTTTGTAGAAGCCGCCGCCAGCGGTTCGTTCTCCGCCGCCGCCCGGCGGATGCGTAAAAGTCAATCCACCGTCAGTACCGCGATTTCGAATCTTGAAACCGACCTGGGGTTAACTCTGTTCGATCGTTCCACTCGCCAGCCGACGCTAACCGCGCAGGGCGAGCAGGTGCTGGGTTATGTGAAAGCAATACTGGCCGCCAGTTCTCGGCTGGATGAGCTCGCCAGTTCGTTATCGGGTAATACCGAACCGCGGTTGACCTTCGTCTTGTCGGATACCCTGCACCCGGATGTACTGGAGGATTTGCTGGAACAGTTCGATCGGCGTTTTCCGCATACCGAGTTTGAATGCCTGATTGGCGAAGATGAAGATGTGGTGGATCTGCTGCAAAAGGAGCGTGCGCAGGTGGGGCTTATCGAAGCCAGGGACAGTTATCCGATGGAGATCGGCAGCATGCGCTTACCGTTGCAAACGGCGATGGGGATTTATGTTGCGCCGGGGCATCCGCTGGCCGGTCAGGGGCGGGTTTTCTGGGATGATCTGCACGGCTGGCGTGAACTGCGGCTTAGCACTTATCTTGAGAGCGCGCCGGATCCCTCGCGCGGCCAGGTATGGTCGGCGCCCAACTATTTGCTGCTGCTGAGTATGGCGGTGCAGGGCTTTGGCTGGTGTATTTTGCCCTGCGCGCTGGTGGAAGAGTTCGCCGGTAGCGGCAAGCTTAAAGCGTTGAATATCGCCGGCTGGCCGCGGTCGATCTCGGTGGATCTGTTATGGAACAAGCGTACGCCGCTGGGGGAAGCGGGCAGCTGGCTGCGCCAACATCTTGAAGGGCAAGGCCGCGAGTCGTGACGGCGAACTTTGTGAACCGCCTCACTTTTTTTAAACAATTGCGAAATTTTTTGATAACAATTCTCTACTATAACGGCATCTATTGATGGTTCTTTGCGCAGAAGGTAAAGGATGAAAGATGTCGTGATCGTCGGCGCGTTGCGTACGCCCATCGGCTGTTTTCAGGGAACGCTGGCGCGTCACTCGGCGGTGGAATTGGGCAGCGTGGTGGTGAAGGCGTTAGTCGAGCGGAGCGGAATCGATCCGCAGTGCATTGATGAAGTGATCCTCGGTCAGGTGCTGACCGCGGGTACCGGGCAGAATCCGGCGCGCCAGTCGGCGATCCGCGGCGGGCTGCCGAATACCGTCTCGGCGATCACCATCAACGACGTTTGCGGTTCCGGGCTGAAAGCGCTGCACCTGGCGACCCAGGCCATCCAGTGCGGCGAAGCGGATGTAGTGATCGCCGGCGGCCAGGAAAACATGAGCCGTGCGCCGCATGTGCTTACCGACAGCCGAACCGGCGCGCAGCTGGGCAATAGCCAGCTTATCGACAGCCTGGTGCATGATGGTCTGTGGGACGCTTTCAATGATTACCATATGGGCGTAACGGCGGAAAATCTGGCGCGGGAGTATGGGATCAGCCGTGAACTACAGGACGCCTGGGCGCTTAGCTCGCAGCAAAAAGCGCGGCGGGCGATAGACTCCGGGCGGTTCCGCGATGAGATCGTGCCGGTCGCCACCGAGCATAACGGCAGTAAACGGCTGGTGGATACCGACGAGCAGCCGCGGATGGACGCCAGCGCTGAGGGATTAGCCAGCCTGATGCCCACCTTCGACCAGTTAGGGTCGGTGACAGCGGGTAATGCATCGAGTATTAACGATGGCGCGGCGGCGGTGATGATGATGAGCGAGTCAAAGGCCCAGGAGCTGGGGCTGCCGATTCTGGCGCGCATTCGCGCCTTCGCCAGCGTCGGCGTCGATCCGGCGCTAATGGGTATCGCGCCGGTACATGCTACCCGGCGCTGCCTTGAGCGCGCGGGCTGGCGGCTGGATGAGGTTGACTTAATCGAAGCCAATGAAGCTTTTGCCGCCCAGGCGATTTCCGTTGGCAGAGTGCTGGAATGGGATGAACGCCGGGTTAACGTTAACGGCGGGGCTATCGCCCTTGGCCATCCAATTGGCGCGTCCGGCTGCCGGATTCTGGTGTCGCTGGTACATGAAATGATTAAGCGCGATGCGCGTAAAGGGCTCGCGACGCTGTGTATCGGCGGCGGGCAGGGCGTTGCGCTGGCGGTGGAGCGCGCATAATAGGGTTTCGCGCCGTCCCCGGCGCGAGGCCCATCATCCCCGTCGATCTTCCATTCTTCATTTTTTTACCTGATTTTCTTTCTTCGCGGTTATTTTTTAAAGATAACCTAACTCACTGTATTTATAGCTTTTGTATAGGTCACCAGCTTCTGGCTATGTGATCCGTTTTGCGTTTTTATCATTTTTAATCACAAAAAATGAAACGTTGTTTTAATTGTCGTTGAAAATGATTTTTCAGCGGTCTACTATGTGACCATTAGCAAAACGGAACTCTGTTTTATTTTTATGATGGGGACGCCCCAGGAGTTCTTCTTAGCCTCAGAACCTTGCCTGTGGTGAGCAGGCCGTGAAAGAAAGGAACCAGATATGATTCTTGATGCATTCTCTCTTCAGGGGAAAGTCGCGGTAGTGACTGGCTGCGACACCGGTTTAGGCCAGGGCATGGCGGTTGGGCTGGCGGAAGCGGGCTGCGATATCGTCGGTATTAACATCGTTGAACCGACGGAAACCATTGAGCGCGTTAGCGCGCTGGGGCGTCGTTTTTTGAGCCTCACCGCCGACCTGCGACAGATTGATGGTATTCCGCAGTTGCTTGAGCGTGCGGTGGCGGAATTTGGCCACATCGATATTCTGGTCAATAACGCGGGGCTTATCCGCCGTCAGGATGCTATCGAATTCAGCGAGAAAGACTGGGATGACGTCATGAATCTGAACATCAAAAGCGTCTTTTTCATGTCCCAGGCCGCGGCGAAGCACTTCATCGCCCAGGGTAACGGCGGCAAGATCATCAATATCGCCTCCATGCTGTCGTTCCAGGGCGGGATCCGCGTGCCGTCCTATACCGCCTCGAAAAGCGGCGTTATGGGCGTGACGCGCCTGCTGGCCAACGAATGGGCGAAGCATAATATCAATGTTAACGCCATTGCCCCCGGCTACATGGCAACCAACAATACCCAGCAGCTGCGCGCCGATGAACAGCGCAGCGCGGAAATTCTCGACCGTATCCCGGCCGGCCGCTGGGGCTTGCCGAGCGATTTAATGGGGCCGGTGGTGTTTCTCGCCTCCCGCGCATCCGATTACATTAACGGTTACACCGTGGCGGTAGATGGCGGTTGGCTGGCGCGCTAACAGACATAAGTCGAACAACCCGCCAACCGGCGGGTTGTTTTCTGAACAATAATCGTCCATATCATGAGGTTTAAATAATCCATACTCGTTAGTAATGGAAAATAAAATACTCGCCATACATCAGGGTTGTTTTGACGATCGGACAGCATTTTTTGCATAAGATAAAGTTTAATGTCCATCACAAAAACAATGCTACCAGCCGTTTTATCCATATCTTCGCCATCTCCCGCCTGACACCTTAGCCCTGCGATCCCGTACTTTCACTGCACGCATACTCTGTTGAGGCAGGAAAAAAATGACTTCATTGACCACCGATCCGGGTTTACTCCCCAATGCGCAGCGCAACACCCGGCGCATGAACCAGTTTGTCTCCATTGCCGCCGCGGTGGCGGGTTTGTTATTCGGCCTTGATATTGGCGTGATTGCCGGGGCGCTCCCCTTCATTACCGATCATTTCGTGTTATCCAGCCGTCTGCAGGAGTGGGTAGTCAGCAGTATGATGCTGGGCGCGGCGATTGGCGCGCTGTTCAACGGCTGGCTCTCATTCCGTCTTGGCCGTAAATACAGCCTGATGGTCGGCGCAGTGCTATTTGTTGCGGGCTCTATCGGCTCGGCATTCGCCACCAGCGTCGAGATGCTGCTGGCGGCGCGCATTGTCCTTGGCGTCGCCGTCGGTATCGCCTCCTATACCGCGCCGCTCTATCTTTCTGAAATGGCGAGTGAAAACGTTCGTGGCAAGATGATCAGCATGTATCAGTTGATGGTCACGCTTGGCATCGTGCTGGCGTTCTTATCCGATACCGCTTTCAGCTACAGCGGCAACTGGCGAGCGATGCTTGGCGTGCTGGCGCTGCCGGCGGTATTGCTGATTATCCTGGTGGTGTTCCTGCCTAACAGCCCGCGCTGGCTGGCGGAAAAAGGCCGCCATATCGAGGCCGAAGAAGTGCTGCGCATGCTGCGCGATACCTCGGAAAAGGCGCGCGATGAGCTGAATGAAATCCGCGAAAGCCTGAAGTTGAAGCAGGGCGGTTGGGCGCTGTTCAAAGTGAACCGCAACGTGCGTCGGGCGGTGTTCCTCGGCATGTTATTGCAGGCGATGCAGCAGTTTACCGGCATGAATATCATCATGTATTACGCGCCGCGGATCTTCAAAATGGCCGGTTTTACCACCACCGAGCAGCAGATGATCGCCACTCTGGTGGTCGGCCTGACCTTTATGTTCGCGACCTTTATCGCGGTGTTTACCGTCGATAAGGCCGGACGTAAACCGGCGTTGAAAATCGGCTTTAGCGTGATGGCGTTGGGCACCCTGGTGCTGGGCTATTGTCTGATGCAGTTTGATAACGGTACCGCCGGTAGCGGCCTCTCCTGGCTGTCGGTGGGGATGACCATGATGTGTATTGCCGGATACGCGATGAGCGCCGCGCCGGTAGTGTGGATCCTCTGCTCTGAGATCCAGCCGCTGAAATGCCGCGACTTCGGTATCACCTGTTCGACCACCACCAACTGGGTATCGAACATGATTATTGGCGCGACCTTCCTGACGCTGCTGGACGCGATTGGCGCGGCAGGCACGTTCTGGCTCTATACCGCGCTGAACGTGGCCTTTATCGGCGTGACCTTCTGGCTGATCCCGGAAACTAAAAACGTGACGCTGGAGCATATCGAACGCAAGCTGATGTCCGGCGAAAAGCTGCGTAACATCGGCAACTGATCACATTGATTCGCGCGGCAGCCACGGGCTGGGAACCTTAACGGTATCCCGATGGCTGTCGCCGTTAATGATATGCAGGGCGCTCAGGCGGCCAATTTCATAATGCGGTAACTGCACCGTCGACAGCGGCGGCAGGAACAGATCGCCAATCCCCACCATGTTGTCATAACCCACCACCGCCACATCTTCAGGAATTCGCAGGCCCTGCGCCAGCAGCGTCTGGTAGACCATAAAAGCGATGCGATCGTTGCCGCACACCACGGAATCAAACCGCGGTTTACCTTGCTCAATATGGGCCAGCAGCTGGCCGGGAATATCGCGATAGTGTTCGTCACCGTAGGTCATATAGCCGTGATCGAGCGTATCCGGATCAACCTGCGCCTCACGGCAGGCGCGTTCCAGCCCCTGTCGGCGGCGTATCGTCGCCAGATGCCTGGCCGGAAGATGCAAACAGAGCGGGCGGCGATAGCCGGCGGCCAGTAGCGCTTTCACCGCGTCGTACTGGCCCTGCTCATCATCCGGAATATAGCTGGCGACGTTCTCGTTCAGGCTTTCGCAGTTGGCCAGCACGCAGGGCAGCGTCAACAATTTGCTCGGCAGCGGGACCTGGCGCAGCCCCATGGTGGTGTAGATAATGCCGTCCGGGCGATGGGAAAGCAGCAGGTCGAGTATGGCATCAGGGTTGTCGTCCGAGAACATGTTGACCACAAAGCTGTTCCAGCCGTGGGCCCGCGCCGTCTCTTCGATAGAGAGCGTTATCTCTACCGAGAATGGGGTGGTCACCGTGTCCAGCGCCAGCACGCCGATGGTGCTTGGGGTTGCCCGGGCGCCGCGAATTTTCTTTGCCGACAGATCGGGCACGTAATTGGTCTGTTCAATCGCCGCCTGTACGCGGGCGAGCGTATCCGCCTTCAGGCGCTCCGGGCTGTTCAGCGCGCGGGATACCGTCATCAGTGAGACATTGGCTAGCTTCGCTACATCTTTCAGAGATGCCATGGTGATTACTCCGGTATACAACTAAGTCGCTGATGTAAAAGGATCATACGATAGTCTATCCCAGCCCGATGGTGAAGCATGGCGATGAATAGTTGATCGCGATCGCATCTCCATTATGTTAACGTTAACTTTTGTGATTAACATCATGAATCGTCACAAAACCAGATGAGAGTTGTTTTTTGTTAACGTTACCATTCGCGCATTACTCCAACACGAGAATGTCATGATGAAGACGCATCACTCTCACAGCTACCCCTTACTCAGTGCCTTACTGTTTTTCTTTTTTGTTACCTGGTCTTCTTCCGGCTCGCTGCTTTCCATCTGGCTACATCAGGAAGTGGGGCTGAAAGCCGGGGATACCGGCATTATCTACGCGGTGCTGTCGGTCTCGGCGCTATTCGCCCAGATTTGCTACGGTTTTATCCAGGATAAACTGGGGCTGCGCAAAAATTTACTCTGGTATATCACGGTCTTACTGATCCTTTCCGGGCCGGCCTATCTGCTGTTTGGCTATCTGCTCAAAATCAACGTGCTACTCGGCAGTATTTTTGGCGGCATCTACATCGGCCTGACCTTTAACGGCGGCATTGGCGTGCTGGAGTCCTATACCGAGCGCGTGGCGCGGCAAAGCCAGTTTGAATTCGGCAAAGCGCGGATGTGGGGATCGCTGGGCTGGGCGGTGGCGACCTTTTTCGCCGGGCTGCTGTTTAACATAAACCCACAGCTGAACTTCGCCGTCGCCAGCTGTTCCGGTCTGGTTTTCTTCATGCTGCTGGCGCGGCTTAAGGTCTCTTCAGCGCCGCATGCCATGCAGGAGGCGGTCAGTGGCGGTAAAGTCACCCTGGAAGACGCGCTGCGCCTGCTGACGCTGCCGCGTTTCTGGGCGCTGGTATTTTTCGTCGTCGGCACCTGTATTTACGGCGTTTACGACCAGCAGTTCCCGGTCTACTTCTCTTCGCAGTTCGCCACGCTGCATGAAGGGAACGCCATGTATGGCTATCTCAACTCCTTCCAGGTGTTCCTCGAAGCGGCGGGGATGTTCTGCGCCCCGTGGCTGGTCAACCGCATCGGCGCGAAAAACGGCCTGATCTTCGCCGGCATGGTGATGGCGATGCGCATGGTGGCCTCCGGGCTGGTGGAAGGTCCGGTTCTGATCTCGATTACGAAACTGCTGCACGCCGTGGAATTGCCGGTGCTGCTGGTTTCTATCTTCAAATACAACAGCCTGAACTTTGATAAACGCCTTTCATCCACCCTGTATCTGGTGGGTTTCGCCTGCACCAGTTCGGTTATCGCCACCGTCCTGTCGCCGCTGGCGGGCTATAGCTATGAAAAATACGGCTTCGCCGACTCCTATCTGATCATGGGACTGCTGGTGTTCTGCACCACCTTCATCTCCATCTTCCTGCTGCGATCCAATAAGGCCTCTTCGGATTCGCTCATGTCGCAGCCATCCACTATCTGACTGAAAAGAGAAATGAATATGATGTATTCCATTAGTAACGCGGAGCGGGAACTGCAGGCGAAAAGCGTGGATCTCAACCCGCGCTGGTATCCGCGTTATCACCTGGCTGCCCGTGCCGGCTGGATCAACGACCCCAACGGGCTGGTATGGTTCGACGGCTGGTACCACGCGTTTTATCAGCACCACCCGTATTCAAACCAGTGGGGGCCGATGCACTGGGGCCACGCGCGCAGCAAGGACCTTGTGCATTGGGAACACCTGCCGGTGGCGCTGGCGCCGGAAGGGCCGGAAGATAAAGACGGCTGTTTCTCCGGCTCGGCGGTGGTTGATGGCGATACGCTGGCGCTTATCTACACCGGCCATAAATTTCATGGCGATCCCGCTGATGAAAATAATCTGTACCAGGTGCAGTGTCTGGCGACCAGCCGCGACGGCATCCATTTTGAGCGCCAGGGGATGGTCATTGATACCCCGCCGGGGATGCACCATTTTCGCGACCCGAAAGTATGGCGTGAAGGTGAAAGCTGGTACATGGTGGTCGGCGCGCGGGTAGACGACGTCGGTCAGGTGCGGTTGTACCGTTCTGACGACCTGCGCCACTGGCAGGATGCCGGTATTCTTGCCCAGGCCGAAGCGGGGATGGGCTACATGTGGGAGTGCCCGGATTTCTTTGAACTCGATGGCAAGCGGGTGCTGATGTTCTCGCCGCAGGGGATGGCCGCGGACGGTTTTGCCCGGCGCAATTTATTCCAGAGCGGCTATCTGCTGGGGGACTGGCTGCCGGGGCAACCTTTCGTCCGCGAAGAGGCGTTTGTCGAACTCGACAGCGGCCACGATTTCTATGCGCCGCAAAGCTTCCTCACCCCTGATGGCCGACGGATTGTTATCGGCTGGCTGGACATGTGGGAGTCGCCGCTGCCGGAGCAGCAGGACGGTTGGGCCGGTATGCTCTCGCTGCCGCGCGAGTTAAGCCTCGGCGCGAATAATCGGTTACTGATGCGTCCGGCAAAAGAGGTGGAAGGCCTGCGCCGCGACTGGTTCCCGTGGCCTGTCAGTTCGTTGAAGAATCAGCAACTGACGATGGTAGAGCACTGCGAAACCATGGAGGTCAACCTGCATTGGGATACGGCCAATAGCTGCGCCGAGCAGTACGGTTTGAGCTTTGGCGAAGGGCTGAAGGTATATGTCGACAATCAGATGCAGCGACTGGTACTGGAGCGCCGCTATCCGCAATATGGTTTGTGCGGCACCCGCAGCGTTCCGTTACCCACCGGTTCGGCGCTGAAGCTGCGGTTATTTTTCGATAGCTCATCCGTTGAGGTTTTCGTCAATGACGGCGAAGCCTGCCTCAGCAGCCGTATTTATCCTGACGCGCAGCACAGAGAATTAGTTTTATTTTCCTGGAGCGGTAGCGCGGCATTAATTGATGGCGGAGCATGGGAGCTCTAATTAAATAGTAATTAACCCGAATAACCCGTTAGCAATCGCCGGCGGGTTTTCAATGTTTACCGAAAAAATAAAACAATACCTTTAATATATAATAAGCAGGGTCTAACGATGAATAAAATCTGGGTTGGATGTCTTATCTCGTCTTTATTTATTCCCGCCGCCGGCGCGCAGCCAACGCTTTCGCTTGAGGAGCGCCTGGCGCAGATGGAGCAGCGCTTAAAAGCCACCGAGCAGCGGGCGCGAAACGCCGAGGCGGAAATCCGCGAATTGAAGCAGCAGGAGCGCACGACGGCTAAAAGCAGCGCGCCAGCGCCCGCGACGGTTGCCGCGCCGGCGCTGGCGGTGAATAAAGATGTCGATTTAAAATTTTACGGTGATGTTGAATTTAATATGGATGGCGCCAGCCGAACCGGCAGCCTGACCTCGGTAAAAACCAGCGCGAATAAGAACTGGGCGCCGGGGGATAAAGAGCGCTGGGATATTAATGGGCGTATTTTGTTAGGATTTGATGGCTTACGTAAAGGCGCGAATGGTAAATATTCCGGCTTTAGCGTACAGCCGCTGGCGGATATGACCGGGAAAATGAATCTTGATGATGCCGTATTTTTCTTTGGTCAGGAAAATGACTGGAAAATAAAAGTGGGGCGCTTTGAAGCCTACGATATGTTCCCGCTAAATCAGGATACGTTTATTGAATATTCTGGTAATACCGCCAACGATCTCTATAGCGACGGTTACGGTTATATCTACATGATGAAAGAGGGGCGCGGGCGTAGCAGCAGCGGCGGTAATTTCCTGCTGAGCAAATATCTCGATAACTGGTACTTTGAGCTCAACACGCTGGTGGAAGACGGCAGCTCGTTATTCGTCGATCAAAACTATCACGGCAACGCGCTCGAAAATCATAAAAACGTGGTCTACGTGCGGCCGGTGGCGGCCTGGCAATCCGGCCCGTGGTCAGTGGCGGCGGCGGTTGAGAGCAACCTGGTGAACAATGCCTATGGCTATCAAAACCAGCATGAACGCTGGGTCGATCAGTCCAACCGTACCGGCTACGGACTGACCATGAGCTGGAATACGCTGAAAACCGATGCCGAGGATGGCATGGTGGTGAACCTCAGCACCGCTTATCTGGATGCGGCGGATGAAGAGGATTTCAGCGCCGGTATCAACGCGCTGTGGCATCGCGTCGAGCTGGGATATATCTACGCGCACAACAAAATCGACCAGTTTAATATGGCGGGCGTCAGCGGCGAGTGCGATGGCGACTGCGCGATTCTGACGCCGGGCCGCTATGACATCCACACGATCCATGCCTCCTGGCAACTGCCGAATATCATGGATATGCCGAACTTTAATATTTATCTCGGCGCCTATGCCTCATGGCTGGATTCGTCGGCCCAGCAGAGCGGGAACGACGACGAACGCTACGGCGCGCGCGTGCGCTTTAAATATTTCTTCTGATGTGGTCGCCGCCCAACAGCAACAGTGGAAAGTTATCGGCAGGTTTGCTTCACTGGAGCAAACCATAAAGGAGCAGATAATGAAAACCATCGGCCTGCTGGGCGGCATGAGCTGGGAATCCACCATTCCCTATTACCGGTTAATTAATGAAGGCATTAAAGCGCGGCTCGGCGGCCTGCATTCCGCCAGCCTGTTGCTACATAGCGTTGATTTTCATGAGATTGAGGCCTGCCAGTCGGCAGGTGAGTGGGAGCGCGCCGGCGAGATCCTCGCCGCGGCGGCGCTGGGGCTACAGCAGGCCGGCGCCGAGGGCATCGTGCTGTGCACCAACACCATGCATAAAGTGGCTGAGGCGATTGAAGCCCGCTGCGAAGTGCCGTTCCTGCATATCGCCGACGCCACCGGGCGGGCGATCAGCGCTAAAGGCCAGCGTCGGGTCGCGTTATTGGGCACCCGCTACACCATGGAGCAGGATTTTTATCGCGGCCGTCTGCAGCAGCAGTTTGCCATTGAGACGCTGATCCCGCAGGCCGACGATCGGGCGCGCATCAATCAAATTATTTTTGATGAGCTGTGCCTCGGCACCTTTAGCGACGCCTCGCGCGACTATTATCTGCAGGTCATCGCGGCGCTGGCGGCGCAGGGGGCGGAAGGCGTTATCTTCGGCTGCACCGAAATCGGCCTGTTGGTACCGGAAACGAGTAGCCCGCTGCCGGTATTTGATACCGCGGCGATCCATGCCGCCGACGCGGTGGAATTTATGCTCTCTTAAGTACCGCCGCCAGCGGCTGTTCGATACGCGGCAGGCTGGTTTGCAGATGCTGGACAAAGGCGTCGACCAGCGCGGAACCGGGGCGATGTAGCGGGCGGATTAGGCTGACGGTAAAGGGCACATCGACGCTGAAGCGCCGCACCACCACGCCGCTCTCAGCGTAGTCGAGGGCGGTGAGCGGGTTGACCACCGAAATGCCCGCTCCGGCGCGCACCAGCGCGCAGATCGACGCCGCGCTGTGGGTTTCAACCACCATCCGTCGTTTCACCTGGTGCTCCATAAACAGCGCGTCAAGCAGCTGGCGGTAGCTGTCGGTGCGCGACAGGCTGATATAGTTTTCGCCGTGGAAGTCGGCGGGGGTGAGTTCGGTTTTTGCGGCCAGCGGGTGATCCAGCGGCAGGACGCAGACCTCATTTAAGGTCAGCAGCGGCGTGCGCTCGGTGCCGGCCGGCGTATGCAGCGTTTCCGTTAACCCCAAATCATGGCGCTGGGCGGATAGCCACTCCTCCAGCAGCGGCGACTCCTGTGGCACGATCTGCAGGCTGACGTCCGGATAGCGCGCGAGGAACGGCTGCAGCAGCAGCGGCAGAAATGACTGCGAAAAGACCGGCAGACAGGCTACCGACAGCTCCCCCTGGCGGAATTCGCGCAGGCTTTCCGCGGCGCTAACGATGCGATCCAGCCCGTACCATGAACGCTGTACTTCTTCAAACAGTCGCAGCCCTTGCACCGTCGGCTGCAGACGGCCGCGGGCACGCTCAAACAGCTTTAAGCCGAGTACTTTCTCAAAACGCGCCAGTTCACGGCTGACCGTCGGCTGCGAGGTGTGCAGCATCCGCGCCGCTTCGGTCAGGTTGCCGGTGGTCATCACCGCGTGGAAAATCTCGATATGGCGTAAGTTGACGGCTGGCATGGGCGGCTCCCGGTTAGCATCAGATAGCCATATCATTTTTGCATAGACTCGCGACAAAACGATATTTTTTATTCTCTTCACGCTGTGGCGTAATCGAAAAAAACATCGACAAACACACGCACGCACCGGAGTCCTTATGCCACGCTCGCTGAACGCCACCGATACCGATCTGACCGCCGACAATCTACTGCGCCTGCCCGCTGAGTTCGGCTGCCCGGTATGGGTCTATGACGCGCAGATTATCCGCCGCCAGATTGCCCAACTTAGCCAGTTTGACGTGGTGCGTTTTGCGCAGAAGGCCTGCTCCAATATTCATATTCTGCGTCTGATGCGCGAGCAGGGCGTGAAGGTGGATTCGGTGTCGCTTGGCGAGATCGAACGCGCGCTAGCGGCAGGCTACGATCCCGTGCAGCATCCGGACGATATCGTCTTTACCGCCGATCTGATCGATCGCGCGTCCCTTGAACGAGTGAAAGCGTTACAGATCCCGGTAAATGCCGGATCCGTGGATATGCTTAGCCAGCTGGGCGAAGTCTCGCCGGGCCACCGCGTCTGGCTGCGCGTCAACCCAGGATTTGGTCATGGCCACAGCCAAAAAACCAACACCGGCGGCGAAAACAGCAAACACGGTATCTGGTACAGCCAACTGCCGCAAGCGCTGGAGGTGATTCGCCGCCATTCGCTGCAGCTGGTCGGCATCCATATGCATATTGGCTCCGGCGTTGATTACGGCCATCTTGAGCAAGTATGCGGCGCGATGGTGCGCCAGGTGGTGGAGTTTGGCCAGGATCTACAGGCGATCTCCGCCGGCGGCGGTTTATCGATCCCCTATCACGAAGGCGAAGAGGCGATCGATACCGATCACTACTTTGGCCTGTGGAATGCCGCGCGCGAGCAGATCGCCAAACATCTGGGGCATCCGGTAAAGCTGGAGATCGAACCGGGGCGTTTCCTGGTGGCGGAGTCCGGCGTGCTGGTATCGCAGGTGCGTAGCGTGAAAGAGATGGGTAGCCGCCACTTCGTGCTGATCGATGCCGGCTTTAACGATCTGATGCGCCCGGCCATGTACGGCAGCTATCATCATATTACCGCGCTGGCGGCGGACGGGCGCGACCTGAGCGGCGAACCACAGCTGGAAACCGTGGTCGCTGGGCCGCTGTGCGAATCCGGCGACGTCTTTACCCAGCAGGAGGGCGGTAAAGTGGAAACTCGCCTGCTGCCGGCGGTCGCGCCGGGGGATTACCTGGTGCTGCACGACACCGGCGCCTACGGCGCATCGATGTCTTCAAACTACAACAGCCGCCCGTTGCTGCCGGAAGTGCTGTTTGATAACGGCAGCGCGCGCCTGATTCGCCGCCGCCAGACCATTGAAGAACTGCTGGCGCTGGAGCTTATTTAAAGAACGGCCCCGTCGTCACCGATTCACGCAGCACCAGCGTGCCGGTGAACGGCGGGATGGTTTCGATCGGCTGTTCGTTGGCAAGCTTAATCGCCTGGTCGATGGCGGTGGTGATCATATTGTCGATCGGCAGGTAGACCGTCGATAATCCCGGCTCCAGCCATTTTGCGCTGGGTGCGTCGTCAAAGCCGAAGAGCGACACGTCCTGCGGAATGCGTAACCCCGCCTGATGCAGCGCTTTCGAGGCCCCCAACGCCATATCATCGTTACAGGAGAACAGCGCGCTAAACGGCGTTTTCTCTTCTAATAATTCCCGACATAGCTCATAACCGCGGGTCATCGTCGAATCGCCGTACTTTACCCGCGCCGGTTCCCACGCAATTCCGTGCTTTTCCAGCGCGCTGCGGTAGCCCGCCAGGCGCGCTTTACCCGTTGGGGTGTGCATCGGCACGGTCAGGCAGGCGATATCGCGGTGCCCCTGGGAGATCAGATAGTCGACGGCCTGAAACGCCGCTTCTTGCTGTTCGAAGAACACGCAGCGTTCCCGCGCCTGGCTGACATCGCGGTTAATCACCACCAGCGGCGTTTCGATGGACTCGATAAGCGACATGATTTTTTGTTCGCTCATATGGCGGGTGTAGAGCACGATGGCGTCGCACTGGCGGTCGGCCAACATTTGCACCGCTTCTTCTTCCCGCTCGGGCGCATCGTGGCCATCGGTGACGATAAGCTGCTTGCCCCAGGCTTCCGTTTGACGCGACGCCTGTTGCAGCAAGCGGCCAAAATAGAAACCGTCGAATGTCGATACCACCAGGCCAATGCTATTGCTGGTGCGATTCGCCAGCGAGCGGGCAAGAAAATTGGGCCGGTAGCCCAACTCTTCCATCGCTTTGAAGACCTGTTGGCGGGTACTCTCTTTTACCTGACCTGTGCCGTTCAACACGCGGGAAACCGTCGCTTTCGAGACGCCTGCGCGTATTGAGACATCCAGCATTGTTGCCATTCGTCGATTCCTGATAACCCGTGATAGGGCGCAGTTTACCACAGTCATTCAGAGGGATATGAGCCTGACGACGGCAAAGACTATCGCGATCACGCTTTTTGCGGAAATCCTGTTGAAGGCATTTTCCGACCCTTGATGCGCGGGCGGGCGCGGCGCGCTAGAATTCATTGATTCACAGGGGGTAAAAATGCAGATTCAACCGTTGTACGCCGCGCCGCAGCATGCGCCGCTGGTGGCGGAGTGGCTATGGCAGGCTTTTGCCGACGATGCCTTACCGCAGGCGTTTTTTAGCAGTATTGTTGAACATAGCCAAACGCCAGGGGCGCTGCCGCTGACCTTTATCGCCACCGAAGGCGAGGCGCTATTGGGGACTGTAGGCCTGTGGCGTTGCGATTTGATAAGCCGTCAGGATCTATTCCCCTGGATGGCGGCGCTGTTTGTCGCCGAAACGGCGCGCGGGCAGGGGTTGGCCGGTAAGCTGCAGCAGCACGTTATCGACTATGCCCGCCAGTGCGGTTATTCACAGCTTTATCTCTATTCCGCCTGCCGCGACTTTTACGAACGCTTTGGCTGGCGCTATATCGGCGAGGGGCTGGATTACCCGGCCACCGCCGTGAGCCTGTACCGCTACGATTTATCGCCTTCCGCGGGCGTTATCACCGAGTGACGGCGCACCAGCGTCGGGCTGAAGAGGTGGGTGATTTCCGGCGCCGGGCGCTGTTCCGCCAATGCCAGGGCCAGCTCCGCCGCCTGGGTCGCCATGGTGACGATCGGATAACGCACGGTGGTCAGGCGGGGGCGCACGTAGCGCGAGATCAGTACGTCATCGAAGCCAATCAGCGAAATTTCCTGCGGCACCTCGATACCATTGTCGTTGAGCACCCCCATTGCGCCGGCGGCCATTGAATCGTTGTAACAGGCGACGGCGGTAAAGTTTCTGCCGCGGCCTAATAGCTCGGTCATCGCCAGCTCGCCGCCGCTTTCGTCAGGCTCGGCGAAGGTGACCAGCCGGTCATTGACGGGCAGGCCGCTCTCTTTCAGGGCATCGTAATAACCTTGCAGCCGGTCTTCGGCATCGGAAATCGCGTGGTTGGAGCAAATATAGCCAATGCGGCTGTGGCCCTGCTGAATCAGATGGCGGGTCGCCAGCCAGGCGCCGTAGCGGTCGTCAAGCGCCACGCTGCGCTGCTCGAAACCGGGAACGATGCGGTTGATCAACACCATGCCGGGGATCTGTTTCATCAGCCCTGCCAGCTCGTCGTCGGGGATCATTTTAGCGTGTACCACCAGCGCCGCGCAGCGGTGGCGAATGAGTTGTTCAATCGCCTGACGTTCCTTTTGCACGTTGTGGTAGCCGTTGCCGATAAGCAGAAAATTACCGGTGCCGTAGGCCACCTGTTCGACGGCTTTGACCATCGCGCCGAAGAAGGGATCGGAAACGTCGCCCACCACCAGGCCGATGGTTTCCGTCGACTGCTGCGCCAGCGCGCGGGCGTTGGCGTTGGGGTGGTAGTTCAGCGTTTCCATCGCCGCCGTTACCGACTGACGAGAGGCTTCACTCGCTTTTGGCGAGTTGTTGATAACGCGTGAGACGGTAGCGACGGACACTCCAGCGAGTCGGGCTACATCCTTAATTGTCGCCATACCGGACCTTTTTTAGGGTAAGCGTTTACATAATAGTTATGTTACGGGAAAGCGCAGCAGATTCAAGGCTACAGCTATTCTGGTTGATACAAATGTGACGCAGACAGAGATTAGCGGTGACAAAGTTACACAGCACAATGCGTGGGATGCAACGGTGAAAAGAGAATTCTCATCTTTGCTTACACTTTGCGATTAGCTGTTGCGAATGTTCGCTGGTTTCGTTGAGTGATGCATTGATACTCTGGCTATCCCAGAGGTATTGATAGGTGGAGTCAACTTCAGGTTGACCACTTAATTACACCAACCTGCGCAGATGCGCAGGTTTTTTTTTGCCTGTCATTCAGCCTGTTACAGACAGCGAAAATCGCAATACCTGGTTGCACTTAGGCTCATTCCCTTGCGTTTTCGCGCTGGCGCGGTCGTGGATAAAAACGCGACAATCAGGGTCCCAGAGGTATTGATTGGTGAGTTTCTTAAGTACGCACTTCGTACTGATTATCTTGCACCGACCTGCGCGGATGCGCAGGTTTTTTTTATTCTGAATTTTCTTCCCCCACACTGCTTTTCCCCGCCTTCTCATGTAACCTGCTCGGAATACTAAATCAGCCACGCGGAGTCGTTATGCTGTTGGGATTTTTTCGATTACTGTTCAAAGGATTGTACCGGGTACGATTGACCGGAGACACTCAGGCGCTTTATCAGGAAAAAGTATTAATTACGCCAAATCATGTCTCATTTCTCGACGGTATTTTACTGGCGCTCTTTCTGCCCGTTCGGCCGGTGTTTGCGGTCTATACCTCGATTAGCCAGCGCTGGTTTATGCGGGCGCTGACGCCGCTTATCGACTTTGTGCCGCTGGACCCCACCAAACCGATGTCAATTAAGCATCTGGTGCGCCTGATTGAGCAGGGGCGTCCGGTCGTTATCTTCCCGGAAGGGCGTATTTCGGTGAGCGGTTCGCTGATGAAAATCTATGACGGCGCGGCGTTTGTGGCGGCGAAGTCGAAAGCGACTATTGTGCCGCTGCGAATTGAAGGCGCCGAACTTACGCCGTTCAGCCGCCTGAAGGGGCTGGTAAAACGCCGCCTGTTCCCGCGTATTCAGCTCCATTTACTGCCGCCGACGCATCTGCCGATGCCGGAAGCGCCGCGCGCCCGCGATCGGCGAAAAATCGCCGGCGAAATGCTGCACCAGATTATGATGGAAGCGCGTATGGCCGTGCGTCCGCGTGAAACGTTGTATGAGTCGCTACTGGCGGCGCAGGACCGCTTTGGCGCACGCAAAAACTGCGTGGAAGATATTAATTTCCAGCCGGATACCTACCGTAAACTGTTGACCAAAACGCTGTTCGTGGCGCGTATTCTGGAAAAATACTGCGCGCAGGGCGAGACAATCGGCCTGATGCTGCCTAACGCCGGTATCAGCGCGGCGGTGATTTTCGGCGCGATTGCCCGTGGGCGTATCCCGGCAATGATGAACTATACCGCCGGCGTCAAAGGGCTCACTAGCGCGATTACCGCCGCGGAAATCAAAACCATTTTTACTTCCCGTACCTTCCTCGATAAGGGCAAGCTCTGGCACCTGCCGGAGCAACTGACTCAGGTGCGCTGGGTGTTTCTGGAAGATCTGAAAGGCGATGTCACTACCGCCGACAAGCTGTGGATATTTAGCCATCTGCTGGCGCCGCGTCTGGCGCAGGTCAAGCAGCAGCCGGAAGATGCGGCGATGATCCTCTTTACCTCCGGCTCGGAGGGGAATCCAAAAGGGGTGGTGCATAGCCATAAAAGCCTGCTGGCTAACGTGGAACAGATTAAAACCATCGCCGACTTTACCGCCAACGATCGCTTTATGTCGGCACTGCCGCTGTTCCACTCCTTCGGCCTGACGGTCGGCCTGCTGACGCCGCTGTTTACCGGCGCGGAAGTGTTTCTCTATCCAAGCCCGCTGCACTATCGGGTGGTGCCGGAGCTGGTCTACGATCGTAACTGTACCGTGTTGTTCGGCACCTCAACCTTCCTCGCCAACTATGCCCGCTTTGCCAACCCGTATGATTTTTATCGTCTGCGCTATGTGGTGGCAGGGGCGGAAAAACTGCAGGACAGTACCAAACAGCTGTGGCAGGACAAATTCGGCCTGCGCATCCTTGAAGGCTACGGCGTGACCGAATGCGCGCCGGTGGTCTCCATCAACGTTCCGATGGCGGCGAAAGTCGGCACCGTCGGACGCATTCTTCCGGGGATGGATGCCCGATTGCTGGCGATGCCCGGCATCGAACAGGGAGGCCGACTGCAGTTAAAAGGGCCTAACATCATGAAAGGCTATTTGCGGGTAGAAAACCCCGGCGTGCTGGAAGCGCCGACGGCGGAAAACCAGTACGGTGAAGTGGAGAGCGGCTGGTACGACACCGGCGATATCGTCGTCTTTGACGAGCAGGGATACGTGCGTATCCAGGGCCGCGCCAAACGCTTCGCCAAAATCGCCGGCGAAATGGTCTCGCTGGAGATGGTCGAGCAGGTCGCTTTGGCGGTCTCGCCAGACAAAATGCACGCCACGGCCATTAAGCAGGACGCCAGCAAAGGCGAGGCGCTGGTGCTGTTTACCACCGATAATGAACTCAATCGCGAAAAGCTGTTGCGCTACGCACGTGAACATGGCGTACCGGAACTGGCGGTGCCGCGCGATATTCGTTGGCTGAAACAGCTGCCGGTACTGGGCAGCGGCAAGCCGGACTTTGTCACCCTGAAAGGCATGGTAGAAGAGGCGGAGCATTCAAATGAGTGAGTCAGTGCACACTAACGCTTCACTGTACTCGAAAGGGATGATGGCGGTGATCTGCGCCCAGTTCCTGTCGGCCTTCGGCGATAACGCGCTGCTGTTCGCCACCCTGGCGCTGATGAAACAGCTCTACTATCCGGAGTGGAGCCAGCCGGTGTTGCAGATGTTGTTTGTGGGCGCTTACATTCTCTTTGCGCCGTTTGTCGGTCAGTTTGCCGATAGCTTCGCCAAAGGCCGGGTGATGATGGCCGCTAACGGCCTGAAGCTGCTCGGCGCCGGGTGTATTTGCTTTGGCGTCAATCCGTTTATCGGCTATACGCTGGTGGGTGTTGGCGCGGCGGCCTATTCGCCGGCGAAATACGGTATTCTGGGCGAACTGACCACCGGCGATAAGTTAGTGAAGGCTAACGGACTGATGGAGTCGTCGACCATCGCGGCTATCCTGCTGGGATCAATGGCGGGCGGCATTCTTGCGGACTGGCACGTGCTGGCGGCGCTTATCGTTTGTGCGCTGGTTTATGGCGGCGCGGTGGTCGCTAACCTGTGGATCCCGAAACTACCGGCGGCTCGTCCTGGGCAGTCGTGGCGTTTCAGGCCGATGACCCATAGCTTCTTCAGCGCCTGTAAAACGCTGTGGCGTAATAGCGAAACGCGTTTCTCGTTGATGGGCACCAGCTTGTTTTGGGGCGCGGGGGTGACGCTGCGCTTCCTGCTGGTGATTTGGGTGCCCGTGGCGCTTGGGATCACCAGCAATGCGATGCCGACCTACCTCAATGCGATGGTCGCCGTCGGGATTGTGGTTGGCGCTGGCGCGGCGGCGAAGCTGGTAACGCTGGAAACCGTCTCGCGCTGTATGCCCGCCGGGATATTGATTGGCGTCGCGGTGATTGCCTTCGCGGTGCAGCAGTCGCTATTGCCTGCATTTGGCCTGCTGCTACTGCTCGGTGTGTGCGGCGGCTTCTTTATTGTGCCGCTGAACGCGCTGCTGCAGGAACGCGGGAAACATACCGTTGGCGCAGGCAACGCCATTGCGGTACAGAACCTCGGCGAAAACGTGGCGATGCTGCTAATGCTGGGGCTGTACTCGCTGGCGGTCAGCGTTGGGATCCCGCCGGTTGGCGTGGGGATAGGGTTTGGCGCGGTCTTTGCGCTAGCCATTGCCGCGTTGTGGTGGTGGGGACGGCGTAAATAATCCCCGGCTTGCGCTACGCTTAGCCGGGCTACCGAACTACCGAATGTCGCTGGTGGTGTAGCCCGGATAAGGCGCCAGCCGCTATCCGGGACTCCCCCCGGCTTGCGCTACGCTTAGCCGGGCTACCGAACTACCGAATATCGCGGGTTGTGTAGCCCGGATAAGGCGCCAGCCGCTATCCGGGGCTTTACTCCCTTACGGCGCCGGGTAGGTATACACCTTATGCGCCGCTTCAATCTCCGCTAACACCTCTTCGCTCAGCTCAAGATGCAAACTCTCGACGTTGGTCTTGAGCTGCTCCATGGTCGTGGCTCCGAGCAGGGTGCTGGCGACAAACGGCTGACGACGCACAAAGGCCAGCGCCATTTGCGCCGGATCGAGATTGTGGCGTTTGGCAATGTCCACATAAGCGGCCACCGCTTTCTGCGCCTGCTCGCCGCTGTAGCGGGTAAAGCGGCTGAATAGCGTATTGCGTGCGCCGGCCGGCTGCGCGCCGTTGAGGTACTTACCGGTGAGCGTACCGAACGCCAGGCATGAATACGCCAGCAGCTCAACGCCCTCATACTGGCTCACTTCCGCCAGCCCCACTTCGTAGCTGCGGTTAAGCAGGCTGTACGGGTTTTGAATCGTGACGATGCGCGGCAGGTCGTGCTTATCGGCCAGATGCAGATAGCGCATGACGCCAAAGGCGGTTTCGTTAGAGACGCCGATATAGCGAATTTTACCGGCGCGCTGGAATTCGGTGAGCGCTTCCAGCGTATCGAGAAGGGTGACCACCGGCGCGGAGTCGCTCCAGGTATAGCCCAGCTTGCCGAAACAGTTGGTCTGGCGCTGCGGCCAGTGGACCTGATAGAGGTCGAGATAATCGGTTTGCAGACGCTTGAGGCTGTCGTGCAGCGCGTCGCGAATATTTTTGCGATCCAGCGCGTGGTTCGGGCGAATGCTGCTGTCGTTATTGCGCGCCGGGCCGCTGACTTTAGAGGCGATAACCAGCTTTTCGCGGTTGCCGCGTTTCGCCAGCCAGTTGCCGACGTAGGTTTCGGTCAGCCCCTGGGTTTCCGGGCGCGGCGGGACAGGATACATTTCGGCGACATCAATCAGGTTGATTCCCTGACTTACGGCGTAGTCGAGCTGTTCATGAGCGTCGGCCTCGCTATTTTGCTCACCAAAGGTCATTGTGCCCAGCCCCAGCGTGCTGATTTCAAGAGAACTGTGTGGGATACGGTGATACTGCATAGCCGGCTTCCTTATTTTTATCAACAAGGTCAGGAGTTTCCCGACAAAACTATCTCCCCACAAACTTCAAAGCGCTTGCAGGCTGATGGGAATAACAACATGGCAGAGGGAGAGAAAAAGAGAAAGGGAAAATATCAAAAAAGCCGGGTCTGGAGATCCTGAAGGGGGCTGCCCTGGGGATATAGCAGGGGGATCCCGACTCTTTTCTGTGGCTGTGGTTGTCGGTAATTATGCTGTTAACCGACGAAAAAGCTTAACGCTTAATAATTTGTGACACGTCGTCGCGGTTGATCTGCATTTTATTGCCTTGCTGATCTTCGTAGCTTATCAAACCGGTGTCATCGTCAACCGCCGGTTTACCGTCGGTAAGAATCATACGTCCGTCTTTTGTCGCCATGACATAATCGCTGCTGCAACCGGAAACCGAGAACGCCAGTCCTACGGCGGAAATCAATACTGCCCATTTTTTCATCGTCATTACCTCTCTTATGGCCGCACCTCGTACCAGTATATTAATAGCCTGATTTGTGAGACATAAAAAGCAGTAAAGTCTTAAAAAGGATTGCAGCCCGCTTCCGGACTGCAATTTTGTGGCTTACAGCGGGTTTTTCTTATTGCGCATCAGGTTGAGGGTTTCGACCGCAATAGAGAAGAACATCGCGAAGTAGATGTAGCCTTTTGGTACATGCACATCGAAGCTCTCCAGCATCAGCGTGAAGCCGACCAGGATCAGAAACGACAACGCCAACATTTTGACCGACGGATGACGGTCAACGAAGTCGCCGATCGGACGTGCGGCAAACATCATCACCCCAACCGCAATCACCACCGCGGCCATCATAATAAACAGATGATCGGAGAGGCCGACGGCGGTAATGACTGAATCAAGGCTGAAGATGATATCCAGCAGCATGATCTGCACGATGGCGCCAAAGAAGGAGTGGACGTTGGTTTTAAGACCTTCTTCCTCGCCTTCAATCGATTCGTGGATCTCTTTACTCGCTTTCCAGATCAGGAACAGGCCGCCGAGCAGCAGGATCAGGTCGCGAAACGAGATCTCCTGACCAAATACGGTGAAGAGCGGGTTGGTGAGCTTAACGACCCAGGCGATAGACGCCAGCAGGCCGAGACGCATCAGCATGGCTCCCATTAACCCGATGCGCCGCGCATGGGCGCGTTGGGCGGTGGGAAGCTTAGCAACAACCAGAGAGAGAAAAATAATATTATCGATCCCGAGAACGATCTCCAGCAGCGTCAGCGTGCCGAGCGCCAGCCAGGCGTTAGGATCGGTTATCCATGCAAATAACATTGTTCAAAGTCCTGCAAAAAATAAAGTGGTAATTATATGCAGGCGTTATGGCAGAACAAAAAATTATTCATGACCTAATAGAAAATGACGCGCCAGCAGCGCGGCGGTGAAGTTCTTTTTCAGATAAAAGCCGCGCGGCAGGGTGAGGATCGGCTCGCCGTGGGCGCCGATCGCTTCCGTTAGCGCCTTGCTGTTGGCCGCCTTTGGGCGTAGTTGCAGCACCTCGCCGTGGCGGGCGGTGATTCGTTCAACCTGGCCAAGCACGATAAGATCCATCAACTCTTCCCAATCCATGCGTAGCTGGCGATCTTCTTCCTCGTCTGGCGTCCACAATAGCGGCGCGCCGACGCGGCGTTCCGCGAGCGGGATCTCGCGTTCGCCTTCTACCGGGATCCACAGCACGCGCTGTAGCTTATGCCGCACGTGGCTGCTTTCCCAGGTCACGCCGCTATTGCCGGTTAGCGGCGCCACGCAAACAAACGTGGTCTCCAGCGGACGCCCCTGGCGGTCGATGGGGATAGTTTTCAGCTCCACGCCTAAGGCGGCGAAATCCTGCTCGGGTTTGCTTCCGGCGCTGGCGCCCAGCCAAATCTCCAGCAGGATGCCAATCCAGCCTTTGTCGCGTTTCAAATCGCGGGGAATGGGGATCCCCGCCAGCGCCGCCAGTTCACCCAGTGAATAACCCGCCAGCCGCTGGGCCTGAGCAAGAAGTTGCTCCTGACTTTGCGGCGGAGCGGTAAGCGGAGCGATGGCTGACATGATGGAAAACCTCTGGTTAAAAAGTGAGCGCTATTTTTGTGCGTTGTGGATAGAGTTTACCTTTTTATGGGTAACTATACCAATGTGATGATTTATATATGTTTTTTGTCCCATTTTTCCGCTTGTGAAAACAGTGAAAACGGGTTTTCCAGAACTGGTCACTGACAATGAACAGGATCTTACACCATGTTATCCACAGAAAAATGGGATAACTGGGGAAAAGCCTCACTACTGGTTCGATTTACAGCCTTGACGTGCGACGAAAATCGAATTTTTAGACAAAATGTGCCCGACGAGTGTGCTTTATCTGTGGATAAAAGCGGCATTGTTCGATCTTTCATCAGTTGCCGGATCGCATATGTGATGATCATCACGTTATGCTGTAATTTGTTGGCGTGAACTATGATAACTTAATGAATAATATGTCATTATTAAAAAGCCCTATCTCTACGTCGTTCGGACTACTCTGGGTTTTCCCTGGTTAATTCCGTACTTCTTCACAACTCTATCCACAGAAAAAGTGAATAAAATGGCCCGGGGATGGCGTTCACTGTTTATAACTCGGGTGATTACTGTGAGTTATTCAAATGTTATTCGTTATCACGCCACACAGAGAGTGGTTTACCGTTTCCAACGAGTGTGAAACAATCATTCACATTGAAGCTTATTTTGAGGTAGTCCGGTGATTGATGACGATGGCTACCGCCCAAATGTCGGCATTGTAATCTGTAACCGCCAGGGCCAGGTGATGTGGGCCCGGCGCTATGGTCAGCACTCGTGGCAGTTCCCGCAAGGGGGCATTAATCCAGGCGAGTCCGCCGAGCAGGCAATGTATCGGGAATTGTTCGAAGAGGTTGGGTTAAGCCGCAAAGATGTGCGGATCCTGGCCTCAACCCGTAACTGGCTGCGTTACAAGCTGCCTAAACGTTTGGTGCGTTGGGACACAAAGCCGGTTTGTATCGGTCAGAAGCAGAAGTGGTTTCTTCTACAACTGGTCGGCAGCGATACGGCTATTAATATGCAAACCAGCAGTACACCTGAGTTTGATGGCTGGCGATGGGTAAGTTACTGGTACCCGGTTCGTCAGGTGGTGTCGTTTAAGCGCGACGTTTACCGCCGGGTGATGAAAGAGTTCGCGGGCGTCACCATGTCGCTTGCTGAAACCACACCAAAGCCGCAAAGCGCGCCTGCTTATCGACGTAAAAGAGGTTAAGCCACGCACATTATGCTCACTCGGTTGCGAGAAATAGTCGAGAAGGTCGCCAGCGCGCCGCGTTTAAATGAGGCGCTGGATATCCTGGTGACGGATGTCTGTAAAGCGATGGAAACGGAAGTTTGTTCGGTTTATCTGGCTGACAACGATCGACGCTGCTATTACCTGATGGCCACGCGCGGGCTGAAAAAACCTCGCGGACGTACGGTCGCACTCGCATTTGATGAAGGTCTCGTGGGTCTGGTGGGGCGACTGGCCGAGCCGATCAACCTGGCCGATGCGCAAAAGCATCCCAGCTTTAAATACATCCCGGCGGTGAAGGAGGAGCGTTTCCGCGCCTTCCTTGGCGTGCCGATCATCCAGCGGCGTCAGCTGCTGGGTGTGCTGGTAGTCCAGCAGCGTGAGCTGCGCCAGTTCGATGAAAGCGAAGAGTCCTTCCTTGTCACCCTCGCCACCCAGATGGCGGCGATTCTCTCCCAATCGCAGCTGAATGCGCTGTTTGGGCAGTATCGACAGACCCGCATCCGCGCGCTGCCGGCATCATCCGGGGTAGCGATTGCCGAAGGCTGGATGGATGCCAGCCTGCCATTGATGGAGCAGGTCTACGAGGCCTCGACGCTGGATACCGCTTCCGAGCGCGAACGTCTCACCGGCGCGCTGGAAGAAGCGGCGAATGAGTTTCGTCGCTACAGCAAACGCTACGCCGCCGGGGCGCAAAAAGAGACGGCGGCTATTTTTGACCTCTATTCGCACCTGCTATCCGATGCGCGCCTGCGCCGTGAGCTATTCGATGAAGTCGACAAAGGCTCCGTCGCCGAATGGGCGGTGAAAAAGGTCATTGAAAAATTTGCCGAGCAGTTTGCCGCGCTCAGCGATGGCTATCTGAAAGAGCGGGCGGGGGATTTACGTACTCTCGGACAGCGGCTGTTGTTTCATCTCGACGACACCACCCAGGGGCCGAATACCTGGCCTGAGCGCATTATCCTGGTGGCCGACGAACTGTCGGCTACCACGCTTGCGGAAGTGCCACAGGACCGCTTAGTCGGGGTGGTGGTGCGCGACGGCGCGGCCAACTCCCACGCGGCGATCATGGTTCGCGCGCTGGGCATTCCGACGGTGATGGGCGCCGATATTCAGCCGTCGCTGCTGCATGGCCATATGCTGATCGTTGATGGCTATCGCGGCGATCTATTGGTCGATCCCGAACCGGTGCTGCTACAGGAGTATCAGCGGTTAATCAGCGAAGAGAACGAGCTGAGCCGGCTGGCGGAAGACGATCTCGAACGCGCTTCCGAGCTGAAAAGCGGCGAGCGGGTAAAAGTGATGCTCAACGCCGGTCTGAGCCCGGAGCATGAAGAGAAGCTCGGCAGCTTTATCGATGGTATCGGGCTTTACCGCACCGAAATTCCGTTTATGTTACAGAGCGGCTTCCCCTCCGAAGAGGAGCAGGTCGCCCAGTATCAGGGCATGCTGCAGATGTTTAACAGCAAGCCCGTGACCCTGCGTACGCTGGATATCGGCGCTGATAAGCAACTGCCGTATATGCCGATTAGCGAAGAGAACCCGTGCCTTGGCTGGCGCGGGATCCGTATTACGCTCGATCAGCCGGAGATCTTCTTGATCCAGGTGCGCGCCATGCTGCGCGCCAATGCCGCCACCGGCAACCTCAGCATACTGCTGCCGATGGTCACCAGCCTCGAAGAAGTTGATGAAGCCCGCCGCCTGATTGAGCGCGCCAGCCGTGAAGTCGAAGAGATGATTGGCTATGCGATTCCCCGCCCGCGCCTTGGGGTGATGCTGGAAGTGCCGTCTATGGTCTTTATGCTGCCGCAGTTGGCGAACCGCATCGACTTCATCTCGGTCGGCACTAACGACCTGACGCAATACATCCTCGCGGTCGACCGCAACAATACCCGCGTCGCCAATATGTACGACTGCCTGCATCCTGCGGTATTGCGGGCGCTGGCGATGATCGCCCATGATGCCGAGCGTTTTGGTATCGATCTGCGCCTGTGCGGCGAAATGGCCGGCGACCCGATGTGCGTCACCATTCTGGTGGGCCTCGGCTATCGCCATTTGTCGATGAACGGCCGTTCGGTCGCGCGCGTGAAATATCTGCTGCGCCGTATCGATATCGAAGAAGCGCAGGAGCTGTCGCGGCGCAGTCTGGAAGCGCAGATGACCACCGAAGTGCGCCACCAGGTGGCGGCGTTTATGGAGCGCCGCGGTCTCGGCGGCCTGATCCGCGGCGGACGGTAACGTAGATACTGTTATCGGTTTGCAACTTTTTAAGTGTTTTTCCCGGACGCGGCGCGTTGCGCCTTCTCCGGGCTACCAAATCGCATCGTGCTGTAGCACCGGTAAGCGGCAGCGCCACCGGGGGATTTTGAGGCCACCAACACCGGCAGTTTCAGTAGCCATGGGGACAAGGTAGAGATCTTAAGCTCGCAATGGCACGGACCGTAGGTCGGGTAAGGCGTTAGCCGCCACCCGACAAAAAAAACGGCACCGCGAGTAGCGAGTCCGGGTAAGGCGTAAGCGGCAGCCCTGGAAAAACCGCACTCTGTTAGCATCCGTATACATATCTTTTACACGTTCGGCGCGGATCGCACTACATGCTTATGCTATCATTCGCCTCCTTCGGAGTGCCCGTTTTATGCGGGCACGGATCATCACCGCTGTCCACTTTCGGCGGAATAACAAGTCTTTATGGTGACAGATGAATAGTGGCTACCTGCATTTTCCGGAGTTCGATCCGGTAATATTTTCCATTGGACCGGTCTCTCTCCACTGGTACGGCTTAATGTACCTGGTTGGTTTCGTCTTTGCGATGTGGCTGGCCACCCGTCGGGCTAATCGTCCGGGCAGCGGCTGGACGAAAAATGAAGTGGAAAACCTGCTCTACGCGGGCTTCCTCGGCGTATTCCTCGGCGGCCGTATCGGCTATGTGATGTTCTACAACCTGCCGGTCTTCCTTAGCGACCCGCTATATCTGTTCCGCGTCTGGGATGGCGGCATGTCGTTCCACGGCGGCCTGATCGGCGTGATTCTGGTGATGATTATCTTCGCCAAACGCACCAAGCGCACCTTCTTCCAGGTTTCCGATTTCATCGCGCCGCTGATCCCGTTTGGCCTCGGCGCCGGGCGTCTGGGCAACTTTATCAACGGCGAGCTGTGGGGCCGCGTTGACCCGAACTTCCACTACGCGATGATTTTCCCGGGCTCGCGCGCTGAGGACCTGGCGCTGCTGCCGTCGCATCCGGAATGGCAATCATTATTCGATACCTACGGCGCGCTGCCGCGTCACGCCTCGCAGCTTTATGAGCTGGCGCTGGAAGGCGTGGTGCTGTTCCTGATCCTGAACCTGTTTATCCGTAAACCGCGCCCGACCGGTTCCGTTTCCGGCCTGTTCCTGATTGGCTACGGCCTGTTCCGCATTATCGTGGAATTCTTCCGCCAGCCGGACGCGCAGTTTACCGGCGGCTGGGTGCAGTACATCAGCATGGGGCAGATTCTTTCGATCCCGATGGTGCTTGCGGGTATCATTATGATGGTTTGGGCTTATCGTCACCGTCCGCAGCAACAAAACTCTTGAGGAACCATGAAACAGTATCTTGATTTGATGCAGAAAGTGCTCGCCGAGGGCACGCCAAAAAATGACCGCACCGGTACTGGCACGATCTCTATCTTCGGCCATCAGATGCGTTTTAACCTGCAGGAAGGCTTCCCGCTGGTGACCACCAAGCGCTGTCATTTACGCTCCATCATCCATGAACTGCTGTGGTTCCTGCAGGGCGACACCAACATTGCCTATCTGCACGAAAATAACGTCACCATCTGGGACGAGTGGGCGGATGAGAATGGCGATCTGGGGCCGGTTTACGGCAAACAGTGGCGTTCCTGGCCTGCGCCGGACGGCCGCCATATCGACCAGATCGGCACGGTCATGGAACAGCTGAAAAATGACCCGGATTCCCGCCGCATCATCGTGTCGGCGTGGAACGTCGGCGAGCTGGATAAAATGGCGCTGGCGCCGTGCCATGCGTTCTTCCAGTTCTACGTCGCCGACGGCAAGCTCTCCTGCCAGCTGTATCAGCGCTCCTGCGACGTGTTCCTCGGCCTGCCGTTCAACATCGCCAGCTATGCGCTGCTGGTGCATATGGTGGCGCAGCAGTGCGATCTGCAAGTGGGCGACTTTGTCTGGACCGGCGGCGACACTCACCTGTACAGCAATCACCTGGAGCAGACTAACCTGCAGCTGAGCCGCGAACCGCGTCCGCTGCCGAAGCTGGTCATAAAACGCAAACCGGCGTCGATTTTCGACTACCGCTTTGAAGACTTCGAAATCGAAGGCTATGACCCGCATCCGGGAATTAAAGCGCCTGTGGCGATTTAACCTCTCTGTAGTGATGACAAACCGGCGCCACCAGCGCCGGTTTTTTTTGCCCTCCGCAAAATTTTGCGAGCCGGATTCCTGCCGTCGTTCAACATCCTGCAACCGCCAAATATTTTCCCGAGCCGCGACGCGAACCGTAGATTTACCATTCGAATTGATAATCAGAGCAACGCATACTCGGCGCCATGAACAGACAGCTTGGCTACACCCTAATTGAAATGCTGGTCACCATGATGCTGGTGATCATCCTCAGCGCCAGCGGTATGTACGGCTGGCAGCGCTGGCAACAGCAACAGCGCCTGTGGCAGGTCGCCTGCCAGGTGCGCGATTATCTCGTGCTGCTACGCGATGACGCTAATTGGCACAACCGCGATCGCGTCATTAACGTCGGACATTCGCCCGCAGGCTGGTGTCTGGGCGTAAGCGGCGTGGAAGCTGACTGTCACGCGAAAACGCCTTTTACCCTGCAGCCGCTGTGGCCGGGAATTACGCTGCAACATTTGACGGCAGGCATCGGTTTTTACGGCCTGCGCAACAGCGCCTGGGCCGGGCATATCCTGCTGCAAAGCGAGGTCGGGTCGTGGCGGATCGTTGTCTCTAACTGGGGGCGCATACGCCTGTGCCGGGAAGGAGAGGAATTATGCCAGTAGCAGCGCGCGGCTTTTCGCTCATTGAAACGCTAATCGCTATGGCGATAGGCTCTGTGTTACTGCTGGGGGCCGCTCGTTTCCTTCCGGCGCTACAGCGCCAGATTCTTCGCCAAACGCAGCAGCAGGCGCTGGAAAACGAACTATGGCAGCGGGTCTATGCGTTAGCCAAACACCTGCAGCGAGCCGGATATTGCGCGGGTCACTGTAATGGTCAGGCGCTGGCGATAGCCGACGGCGGACAGTGCGTCATCGTTCGCTGGGATGGTAACAGTAACGGCACTTGGGATTTGGCGCCGGAGGCCGATGCCGATTCTACCGGTTTTCGCCTGCGCGACGGAGCGCTGGAAACGCGGCGCGGCGTTACTGACTGCGGCGGAAAAAATTGGGAGAAAATGACTAATCCCGCCGCTATCACGGTCACGCGCTTTCAGGTTGAGCGGCAGGCGGTAAGCGGGTTTTCTCCTGAACTTATCGTTACCCTGGGGGCGCAGGCGCAATCGGACTCGCGTATTTCCGCCGAGGCGCAATATCAGGTAACGGGGTTCAACCTGTGAAACGCCAGCGCGGAGTATCATCACTGCTGATGGTGCTGCTGCTACTGGCGCTGGGCAGCCTGTTATTGCAGGGGATGAATCAGCAGCAGCGATCGCTGCTGGCGCAGGTGAGCGCCGAAACCCAGGCAATTCGCGATACGGCCGCCGCGCAGTCGGCGCTGCAATGGGGCAAAGGGGTGAACTGGCCGCTGCAGAGCGCAGTTGCGTGTCAACAGGAAAACAGCCAACGCTGGCGCGCGTGTCTGCGGCTTTTTAATGATGGCCGCGCGCTGCTTATCGCCGGCAGCGGCACGATACAGCTGTGGCAGTCAGCGTCGATTGAACAGGGCAGGCTGCGGTATTTAGCGCATGGCTGGAGCGACTTTTGCCCGTTGAAGGAGAGTGCGTTATGCCTGATGCCGTAGCGCGTCAGCGCGGTTTTAGTCTGGCGGAGACATTATTAGCGATGGCGCTGTTAATCATGACCATCACGGCGCTTGGCGGCTATCATCGCGGGCTGGCCAGCGGCGCCGCTCAATTGAACGCCTATCGCCAGCAGTGGCGCGACGCGTGGCGCTTGAGCCTGCTTGTTCCTTCGGCGCAGCCCTATAAAGGACAAATAAGCCGCGTGCAGACATCGAGGCAAAGTTGTGTCAGCATCACGGTAACGATCACCATGCCCGCCGCTAAGCGGGTGCAGATGACCCGGCTACATTGCCCGGTAAATCAGTAGTCAGGAGCGAATATGTTAAGGGTGTACCACTCAAACCGTCTGGATGTGCTTGAAGCGCTGATGGAGTTTATCGTCGAGCGCCAGCGGCTGGATGACCCTTTCATGCCGGAAATGGTGCTGGTGCAAAGTACCGGTATGGCGCAATGGTTGCAGATGACGCTGGCGAAGCGCTTCGGCATTGCGGCGAATATCGAGTTTCCGCTGCCTGCCAGCTTTATCTGGGACATGTTCGTTCGCGTGCTTGACGATATTCCCGGCGAGAGCGCCTTCAGTAAACAGAGCATGAGCTGGAAGCTGATGACCCTGCTGCCGCAGTATCTCGACGATGAAGCCTTCGCGCTGTTGCGCCACTATCTGAGCGATGATAGCGACAAACGTAAGCTGTTCCAGCTGGCCGTGCGGGTAGCCGATCTGTATGACCAGTATCTGGTCTATCGCCCGGAGTGGCTGATGCGCTGGGAGGCCGATGAACGGGTTGACGGGCTGGGCGACGCCCAGCAGTGGCAGGCGCCGCTGTGGAAAGCGTTAGTCGAATACACCGCGGAGCTGGGGCAACCGCTGTGGCACCGCGCCAATCTGTACCAGCGCTTTATCAGCGCGCTGGAAAACGCTGACCAACCGCCAGCCGGGCTGCCGTCGCGGGTCTTTATCTGCGGCATTTCGGCGCTGCCGCCGGTGTATTTGCAGGCCCTGCAGGCGCTGGGCAAGCATGTCGATGTCTATGTACTCTTCACTAACCCCTGTCGCTACTACTGGGGTGATATTAAAGATCCGGCGTTTCTTGCCAAACTGATGTCGCGCCAGCGCCGCCACCACCGCGAGGCGCGCGAGCTGCCGCTGTTCCGTGACACCGAACAGGCGCCGGGATTGTTTAATGATGATGGCGAGCAGGATGTCGGCAATCCGCTGCTGGCCTCGTGGGGCAAGCTCGGGCGCGATTATATCTATCTGCTAGCCGGGCTGGAGCGTTACGAAGAGCTGGACGCCTTTGTCGATATCGCCCCCGATAACCTGCTGCATAACCTCCAGGCCGATATTCTTGAGCTGCGCAACGCCGCGGTGGCGGGGCGTTCCGCGCAAGAGTTCGCCAGCAGTAAGAGCAAGCGCCCGCTGGCGATTGAAGACCGCAGCCTGGCTATCCACGTCTGCCATAGCCCGCAACGTGAAGTGGAAGTGCTGCACGACCGACTGCTGGCGATGCTGGAAGAAGACCCGGCGCTGACGCCGCGCGATATTATCGTGATGGTCGCCGATATCGACAGCTACAGTCCCTATATTCAGGCGGTCTTCGGCGCAGCGCGCGGCGAACGCTGGCTGCCGTGGGCGATTTCCGACCGTCGGGCGCGAGAATCGCACCCGGCGCTACAGGCGTTTATCACGTTGCTTTCTCTGCCGGACAGCCGCTTCGCCAGCGAAGATGTGCTGGCGCTGTTGGATGTGCCGGTGCTGGCGGCGCGCTTCAATATCAATGAAGAGGGGCTGCGCTACCTGCGCCAGTGGGTCAATGAATCCGGCGTACGTTGGGGTATGGATGACGACAACGTGCGCGAAATGGATCTCCCGGCGACCGGGCAGCACACCTGGCGTTTTGGGTTAACGCGTATGCTGTTGGGATATGCGATGGACAGCAGTCAGGGCGAGTGGCAGTCGGTGCTGCCCTATGATGAATCCAGCGGGCTGATTGCCGAATTGGTAGGGAATCTCGCGTCGTTACTGATGCAGCTTAATCTGTGGCGCCGCGGTCTGGCGCAGGATCGCCCGCTGGCAGAGTGGCTGCCGGTGTGCCGCGATCTGCTCACGGATTTCTTCCTGCCGGATAGCGACACCGAAGCGGCGCTGGCGCTGATTGAACAGCAATGGCAAGCCATCATCGATGGCGGTCTGGATGCGCAGTACGGGGCTGCCGTGCCGCTATCGCTGCTGCGCGATGAGCTGGCGCAGCGCCTCGATCAGCAGCGGATCAGCCAGCGTTTCCTGGCCGGGCCGGTGAATATCTGCACCCTGATGCCGATGCGCTCTATCCCTTTCAAGGTCGTCTGCCTGTTGGGGATGAACGATGGCGTCTACCCGCGTACACTCGCGCCGCTGGGATTCGATTTAATGAGCCAAAAACCGCAGCGCGGCGACCGCAGCCGTCGCGATGATGACCGTTATCTGTTCCTGGAAGCGCTGATGTCGGCCGAACAGAAGCTATACATCAGCTACATCGGCCGCTCAATCCAGGATAACAGCGAGCGCTATCCTTCGGTGCTGGTACAGGAACTGGCGGACTATATCGGTCAGAGCCACTGCCTTGAAGGCGATGAAGCGCTGGACTGCGATGCCAGCGAACGCCGCGTTAAGGAGCACATTACCCATCTGCATACGCGTATGCCATTCGATGCCGCCAATTATCTGCCGGATGAAGATCAGAGCTATGCAAAAGAGTGGCTGGCCGCCGCCAGCCAGCAGGGAGAGGCGCATAGTGAATTTATCCAGCCGCTTGCGCCGCTCGATATCGACACGCTGCCGTTCGAACAGCTGTTACGCTTTTGGCAGCATCCGGTGCGTGCTTTCTTCCAGCAGCGTCTGCGGGTGAATTTCCGCTCTGAAGAGAGCGAGATCCCCGAAGATGAGCCTTTCGTGCTTGAAGGGCTAAGCCGTTACCAGTTGAACCAACAGTTGCTGAATACGCTGATTGAACAACAGGATGCGTCAGCGATGTATCGTCGTTTTCGTGCGGCGGGTGAGCTGCCTTTTGGCGCGTTTGGCGAACTGGCATGGGAGGCGCAGCGTCAGGAAATGCAGAACCTGGCTGAGCGGGTTATCGCCAGTCGTCAGCCCGCGCAAAGTATGGAGATCGACCTACAGTGCAACGGTATCAATCTCACCGGCTGGCTACAGCAGGTACAGCCGGATGGGCTATTGCGCTGGCGTCCGTCGCTGCTGAGCGTCTCTCAGGGCGTGCAACTTTGGCTGGAACATCTTGTCTATTGTGCTAGCGGCGGTCTCGGCGAAAGTCGGTTGTTCGTGCGCAAAGAAGGCGAGTGGCGTTTCCCGCCGCTGGCGGCGGAGCAGGCGCAGGCGTACCTGAATGAGCTAGTAGAAGGCTACCTGCAGGGGATGTCAAAACCGCTACTGCTGTTGCCGGAAAGCGGCGGCGCGTGGCTAAAAGCCTGTTACGACGCGGAAAAGGATGTCATGTTAATGGATGACGAAACGCAACAAAAAGCCCGCAGTAAGTTCCTTCAGGCCTACGAAGGTAATATGGTGGTGAGCGGCGAAGGTGCCGATATCTGGTACCAGCGCCTGTGGCGCACTCTGGAGCCTGCGTACTATGAAGAGATTATCGCGCAGGCGCAGCGTTATCTGTTGCCGATATTTCGTTTCCATCAGTCCGAATAAAATTGTAATAGTATAAAAATTGCGCAGAAGAAGGTTGTTCATTTATTATGCGCATCGAATCACGGACTGATGTTGTAAATACCTTGAAGATGGCGTTTTGCCTGATGATGGGTATCCACGCTGATGCTATGCAGCGCGAAGTTTGTTAATGATGAGGTCCGTGAATGCCCCGCAGTTTATGGTTCAAAGTTCTTGTTGTAGTGGTCGCCCTTTGGGCGCCGTTAAGTCAGGCAGACACCGGATGGCAACCGATTCAGGAAACCATTCGTAAAAGCGAAAAAGATCCCCGTCAATATCAGGCCATTCGCCTGCAAAACGGCATGGTCGTGCTGCTGGTATCCGATCCGCAGGCGGTGAAATCGCTGTCGGCGCTGGTGGTGCCGGTGGGTTCATTACAGGATCCGGCCGATCATCAAGGGCTGGCGCACTATCTCGAGCATATGACCTTAATGGGCTCGCAGAAGTACCCGCAGCCTGACAGCCTTGCTGAATTTCTCAAAATGCACGGCGGCAGCCATAATGCCAGCACCGCGCCGTATCGCACCGCGTTCTATCTTGAAGTGGAAAATGACGCGCTCAACGGCGCCGTCGATCGGCTGGCTGATGCCATTGCCGCGCCGCTGCTGGATAAAAAATATGCCGAACGCGAACGTAACGCGGTCAACGCCGAATTGACCATGGCGCGCACCCGGGACGGGATGCGCATGGCGCAGGTGAGCGCTGAAACCATCAACCCTGCGCACCCGGCTTCACAATTTTCCGGCGGTAACCTCGATACGCTAAGCGATAAGCCTGGTAGCCCGGTGCTTGATGCGCTGCACGCTTTCCGCGACCGCTGGTACTCGGCAAACCTGATGAAGGCGGTCATCTACAGTAATAAGCCACTGCCTGAGTTGGCAAGCATTGCCGCCGCGACCTACGGGCGGGTGCCAAACCACGACATCAGCAAGCCGGAAATTACCGTACCGGTTGTGACCGATGCGCAGAAGGGCATTGTGATTCACTACGTGCCGGCGATGCCGCGCAAAGTTCTGCGCGTTGAGTTCCGCATTGATAACAACAGCGCTCAGTTCCGCAGCAAGACCGATGAGCTGGTGACCTATATGATCGGCAACCGCAGCCCCGGCACTTTATCCGACTGGCTGCAGAAGCAGGGGCTAGCGGAAGGGATTCGCGCGGATTCCGATCCGGCCGTCAACGGCAATAGCGGCGTGCTGGCCATCTCCGCTACCCTCACCGATAAAGGTCTGGCGCACCGCGATGAAGTTACCGCAGCAATCTTCAGCTACCTGAATTTGTTGCGTACTCAGGGTATTGATAAGCGCTACTTTGATGAGTTAGCCCACGTGCTGGAGCTCGATTTCCGCTATCCGTCGATTAACCGCGATATGGATTATGTGGAGTGGCTGGCCGATACCATGATTCGCGTGCCGGTAGAGCACGTACTGGACGTGGTTAATATCGCCGACCGCTATGATGCCCAGGCGATTAAAGACCGTCTGGCGATGATGACCCCGCAAAATGCGCGTATCTGGTACATCAGCCCGAATGAGCCGCACAACAAAACCGCTTATTTCGTCAATGCGCCTTACCAGGTTGATAAAATTAGCCCCCAGACCTTCGCCGACTGGCAGCAAAAATCTGCGGCCATCAAGCTGCAGCTGCCGGCGCTGAACCCGTATATTCCGGATGATTTCACGCTGATTAAGAGCGATAAGGCGTACCCGCATCCGGAGCTTATCGTCGATGAGCCGACGCTGCGCGTGGTGTATGCCCCAAGCCAGTACTTTGCCAGCGAACCGAAGGCCGACGTCTCTCTGGTGCTGCGTAACCCGCAGGCGATGGACAGCGCGCGCCGGCAGGTGATGTTCGCGCTGAATGATTATCTGGCCGGCATTGCGCTTGACCAGCTCAGCAACCAGGCCGCGGTAGGTGGAATCAGCTTCTCGACCGGCGCCAACAACGGTCTGATGGTTAACGCCAACGGCTATACCCAGCGCCTGCCGCAGCTCTTTACCGCGCTGCTGGACGGCTACTTTAGCTATACGCCGACCGAAGAGCAGCTTGAGCAGGCGAAGTCCTGGTATGCCCAGATGATGGATTCGGCGGACAAAGGCAAAGCCTATGATCAGGCGATTATGCCGATTCAGATGCTGTCGCAGGTACCCTATTTTGAGCGCAAAACGCGCCGCGCGCTGCTGCCGTCAATCACTCTGAAAGAGGTGATTAACTATCGCGATAACCTGAAAGCCAGGGGGCGGCCGGAGCTGCTGGTCATCGGTAACATGAGCGCCCGGCAGTCAACCGATCTGGCCCGCCAGATCCAAAAACAGCTTGGCGCCGATGGTAACGAGTGGTGTCGCAACAAAGACGTGCTGATCGACAGCAAACAGCTGGCGATATTTGAAAAAGCAGGCAGTAGCACCGACTCCGCGCTGGCGGCGGTTTTCGCGCCGCCAAACGTCGATGAATACAGCAGCATGGCCGCCAGTTCACTGTTGGGGCAGATTATTCAGCCCTGGTTCTACAACCAGTTACGTACTGAAGAACAACTCGGCTATGCGGTATTTGCCTTCTCAATGAATGTTGGCCGCCAGTGGGGGATGGGCTTCCTGCTACAGAGTAGCGATAAACAGCCTGCTTTCCTCTGGCAGCGCTTCCAGGCTTTCTTCCCGACGGCGGAAGCCAAACTGCGGGCGATGAAGCCGGAAGAGTTTGCCCAGATCCAGCAGGCGGCGATTAGCCAGATGCTGCAGGCGCCGCAAACGTTGAGCGAAGAAGCGTCAAAGCTGAGCAAAGATTTCGATCGCGGTAATATGCGTTTCGATTCACGTGATAAAGTAGTGGCTCAGATTAAACTGCTGACGCCGCAAAAACTTGCCGACTTCTTCCATCAGACGGTGGTGGATCCGCAAGGCATGGCACTGTTATCCCAGGTTTCCGGCAGCCAGAACGGCAAGGCGGAATACGCCGCCCCTGAAGGCGGCAAGGTATGGGAAAGCGTCAGCGCATTGCAGAAATCCTTACCCCTGATGCGAGAGAATGAATGACCGAAACCGCTGAGTCTCTTGACCCACTCCGCTTGCCCCTGACGGGCGAGCGGCTGATAGAAGCCTCCGCGGGCACCGGAAAAACTTTTACCATCGCCGCGCTATATCTCCGGCTGCTGCTGGGGCTGGGGGGCGAATCCGCTTTCCCCCGGCCGGTCAGCGTGGAAGAGCTGCTGGTGGTGACCTTTACCGAAGCGGCGACGGAAGAGCTGCGCGGGCGAATCCGTAGTAATATCCACGAGCTGCGGATTGCCTGCCTGCGCGAAAGCGCCAGCGATCCGCTCTACGCATCTCTACTTGCGGAAATTGCCGATAAAAACCAGGCGGCGCAAACGTTGTTGCTGGCGGAACGGCAAATGGACGAGGCCGCGGTCTTTACCATCCATGGTTTCTGTCAGCGAATGCTGAGCCTCAACGCCTTCGAGTCCGGCATGCTGTTTGAACAGCAACTGATCGAAGACGAATCCCGCCTGCGTTATCAGGCCTGCGCCGACTTCTGGCGTCGCCACTGCTATCCGCTGCCGCGCGATATCGCCGCCGTGATCCATGAACAATGGAAAGGGCCGCGCGATCTGCTCAAGGCTATAGACCGCTGGCTGCAGGGCGAAGCGCCGCAGCTAAAATCGCCGCCGCCCGCGGAAGAGACGCTGGCAAGCCGCCATCAGCAAATCCTGGAACGTATCAATGCGCTGAAGCAGCAGTGGCGGGAGCAGGTGGGTGAAATTGAAAACGTGCTGGAAAGCTCAGGGCTCGATCGCCGCAAGTTCAACCGCGGTAACCAGGGCAAGTGGATCGAAAAGGTAAGCGCCTGGGCGCAGGAAGAAACGCTAAGTTATCAGCTGCCTGATGCGCTGGAAAAATTCTCGCAACCGTTCCTCATTGAGCGCACCAAAGACGGCGGCGAACCGCCTCTGCATCCGCTATTCAGCTCGGTAGAGGCGCTGCTTGCCTCACCGCTGACCTTAAACGATCTGGTTATCGCCAGGGCGATGGTCGAGATCCGCGAAGCGGTCGCCCGCGAAAAGCGGCGTCGAGGCGAACTGGGCTTTGACGACATGCTAAGCCGTCTTGACGACGCGCTACGCGGCGACAGCGGCGAAGCGTTGGCCAGCGCCATCCGCCAGCGTTTCCCGGTGGCGATGATCGATGAGTTCCAGGATACCGATCCGCAGCAGTATCGTATCTTCCGCCGCATCTGGCGTCGCCAGCCGGATACGGCTTTGCTGTTAATTGGCGACCCGAAACAGGCGATTTACGCCTTCCGCGGCGCCGATATTTTTACCTATATGAAAGCGCGCGGTGACGTTGCCGCCCACTATACGCTGGATACCAACTGGCGTTCGGCGCCGGGCATGGTACAGAGCGTTAATCGTCTGTTCGGCCTGAGTGATAATCCATTCATGTTCCGCGAGATCCCATTCTTGCCGGTGAAGCCAGCCGCTAAAAATCAGACGTTGCGCTTTACCATTGATGAGAAGCCGATCCCGGCGATGAACATGTGGTTAATGCCTGGCGAAGCCGTCGGTTCTGGCGATTATCAGTCCTTTATGGCGCAATTATGCGCGACGCAGATCCGCGACTGGCTCAGCGCCGGCCAGCAGGGACGCGCGCTGCTGTGGCGTGGCGAAAACGCTGAGCCGGTGCGCGCCTCCGATATCACCGTGCTGGTGCGTAACCGTCTCGAAGCGGCGCTTATTCGCGATGCGCTGCAGCTCTTGTCAATCCCGTCGGTCTATCTCTCAAACCGCGACAGCGTTTTTGAAACCCCGGAAGCGCAGGAATTACTGTGGGTTCTACAGGCGGTACTGGCGCCAGAGCGTGAAAACACGCTACGCAGCGCGCTGGCAACGTCGATGTTTGGCCTTAACGCGCAGGATATCGAAAACCTCAATCAGGATGAACGAGCCTGGGATGCGCTGGTAGAGGAGTTCAGTGAATACCGGCAGATCTGGCGCCAGCGCGGCGTAATGCCGATGCTGCGCGCGCTGATGGGGGCGCGTCATATAGCCGAAAACCTGCTGGCGACCCACGGCGGCGAACGCCGTTTGACCGATATTTTGCATATCAGCGAATTATTGCAAGAAGCAGCGAATCAGCTCGAAAGCGAGCACGCGCTGGTGCGCTGGCTGACGCAACATATCGCCGAACCGGACAGCAATGCTTCCAGCCAGCAGATGCGTCTGGAGAGCGATAAGCATCTGGTGCAAATCGTCACTATCCACAAATCAAAAGGACTGGAATATTCGCTGGTCTGGCTGCCATTTATCGCGCGCTTTCGTAAACAGGATCAGGCGTTTTATCACGACCGCGATTCCTTTGCCGCGGTCCTCGACCTTGGAGAAGGGGAGAATAGCCTTGAGCTGGCGGAAGCCGAGCGCCTGGCGGAGGATTTACGCCTGTTGTACGTCGCCCTGACCCGCGCGGTGTGGCACTGCAGCCTCGGGGTTGCGCCGTTAAGTACCCGCCGTAGCGATAAACCTGGCAACAGCGATTTTCATCACAGCGCCCTCGGCCGTCTGCTGCAGGACGGCGAGCCGATGGACGCGGCGGGATTAACCGCGCGGCTACAGGCATTGTGCAGCGATGATATTGCGCTATGCCTTCCCGATAGCATGGACCAGACGCCGTGGCAGGCGCCGGAAAACGCGCTGCCGCCGCTTTCGGCGCGGACCCTTGAACGCCAGGTTATGGACGACTGGCGGGTGACCAGCTATTCCGGCCTGCAGCAGCATGGTTCCAGCGCAGGTCAGGATCTGCTGCCGCGTCTTGATATCGACGCCGCGGGCGTGGGCGAGGTGGCGGAAGAGCCGCAGCTCACGCCTCATCAGTTCCCGCGCGGCGCGTCGCCGGGGACATTTCTGCATAGCCTATTTGAGGATCTCGATTTCAGTCAGCCGGTACCGGTTGACTGGATGGCGCAAAAACTACAGTTGCACGGTTTTGGCGAAGAGTGGGCGCCGGTGTTGAGCGAATGGCTGGACGGCGTGCTGCGAACACGCCTGCCGGGGGCAGAAATCGCCCTGAATCAGCTGGGCGCCCGGGATAAACAGGTGGAAATGGCCTTCTATCTACCGATTGAACAACCGCTGGATCCGCTGCAGTTGGACGCGCTGATCCGCCGCTATGATCCGCTCTCGGCTGATACCCCGGCGCTCGATTTCCGCCAGGTCCGCGGCATGTTGAAAGGGTTTATCGATCTGGTATTTCGTCACGATGGCCGCTATTACCTGCTGGATTACAAATCTAACTGGCTGGGAGAAGACCGCGAAGCTTACACCCAACAGGCGATGACCCAGGCGATGCGCCTGCATCGTTATGACCTGCAGTACCAGCTGTATAGCCTGGCGCTGCATCGCTATCTGCGTCACCGTATTGCCGATTATCACTACGAACGGCACTTTGGCGGCGTCATTTATCTCTTTTTACGCGGTATGGACGGGCAGGAAGGCGGGCAGGGGATCTTCACCACCCGCCCGGCGCAGCCGCTGATTGACGGCCTCGATGCGTTATTTGCCGGTGTTACTCAGGAGGTGGGCTCATGACCATGGATGAACTGCTGCTGGCCGCCGCCGAGCAGCGTCTGCTGCGGCCGCTGGACGTACAGTTTGCGCTGATGGTGGCGCAGGATGCCCCTCCGGCAGTGAAGCTGGCCGCCGCGCTGCTGAGCCGGGATGCCGGCGAGGGGCATGTCTGTCTGCCGCTGTCGCGCCTCAACGCTGAAGAAGCGCTAAGCGGCAAGGCCGGCGAGATCCGCGACCAGTTGCTGGCGATGGCCGGCGCGCCCCAGGACTGGCCTCAATTGTTGCTTTCTTCGTCAGCGGTGAGCCGCGGCGACGAACCGACGCCGATGATTTTATGCGGCGACAGGTTGTACCTGAACCGCATGTGGCGTAATGAACTCACCGTCGCCCGCTTCTTTAATGAGACGAACCGGGTGCTGGAGGTCGATGAAGGGCGGCTAATGGCAACCCTGAATGAACTCTTTCCGGCAACCGACGATATCGACTGGCAAAAAGTTGCCGCGGCGGTGGCGCTGACCCGGCGCATTTCGGTGATTTCCGGCGGCCCCGGCACCGGCAAGACCACCACCGTCGCGAAGCTGCTGGCGGCGCTGATTCAGATTAACGACACGCCGCGCTGTCGAATTCGGTTGGCGGCACCGACCGGTAAAGCGGCAGCGCGCCTGACAGAATCTCTGGGATCGGCGTTAAGAAAACTTCCGCTTAGCGAGGAGCAAAAAGCGCTGATTCCCGCCGATGCCAGTACCCTGCATCGCCTGCTGGGGGCGCAGCCCGGTAGTCAGCGCATGCGCTACCACGCTGGTAATCCGCTGCATCTGGATGTGCTGGTGGTCGATGAAGCGTCCATGATCGACCTACCGATGATGTCGCGCCTGATTGATGCTTTGCCGGAGCACGGGCGAGTGATCTTTCTTGGCGATCGCGATCAGCTTGCCTCCGTGGAAGCCGGTGCGGTGCTTGGCGATATCTGTGCCTGGGCGACATCCGGCTATACCGCGGCGCGAGCGCAAGAGCTGTCGCGGCTGACTGGCGCAACGGTGCCGGCGGGCGAGGGGCAGATGGCCGGAGCGCTGCGCGATAGTCTATGTCTGCTGCAAAAAAGCTACCGCTTTGGCAGTCACTCCGGCATTGGCAGCCTGGCGCGGGCGGTCAACGCCGGTGCGCGTGCGGACGTGAAAGCGACGTTACGCCAGCCGTTTGACGATATCGTTCTGCGGCCGCTCAGCACTACCGAGGAGTATGAAGCGATGCTGATGGCGGCACAGGAGGGCTACGGCCGTTATCTGCAACTGCGCCGCGAGCAGGCCGCGCCGGAACAGATGATTGCCGCCTTCGGCGAGTTTCAGCTGCTGTGCGCGCTGCGTGAAGGGCCTTACGGGGTAAGCGGCGTGAATGAACAGCTGGAGCAGATGCTCCACCGTAAGCGGGCGATAACGCTACCGCGCCATTCACGCTGGTACGATGGCCGTCCGGTGATGATTTCCCGGAACGATAGCGCGCTGGGGCTGTTTAACGGCGATATCGGCATTGCGCTGGAACGGGACGGCGACCTACGCGTATGGTTCCCGATGCCGGACGGCAGCATTAAATCGGTGCAGCCAAGCCGCCTGCCGGAACACGATACCGCATGGGCAATGACGGTGCATAAGTCGCAAGGGTCGGAGTTCGATCATGCGGCGCTGATCTTACCTTCTCGTAGCGTACCGCTAGTAACCCGCGAGCTGGTTTATACTGCGATAACCCGCGCCAAACGGCGCCTGTCGCTTTATGCCGACGAGCAGGTACTGGCGCAGGCCATCGTGACGCGGACCGAGCGGCGCAGCGGCCTGGCGGAGATTTTCGCTGCTCAGTGAAACCTGAATCTGCCGGGTTCAGTACCCGGCAGCTGATAGGCGGTAATTAAAGGCATAATCCACCGCGGTAGTATGGAACAGGTGGCAAAGATGTTTTGATTCGCGCAAAGGAAAGGGGATGGTTATCCTCATTAAATGAAATATAAAAGTAAACCTATCCAAACGACAGAAACGGAATTGATGGCAAAGAAACGTCCCACGGCGTTTTGTGCAACTGAGGGTGAAAATATATATGTGAAGGTTATGAAAATAATTGAAATGATAAGGTTAAACACAGAGAGCATGAAAGCAAAAATAGCCACCTCGAAAGCTGGTACAAACACGGTTCCTTTGTACGTACCATTCAGGTGCAGAATGAATAGCAGCAGCCAGGGATATATAGAGAGCGTGATAACAATGATGCTGATATTACGGGTAAACCAGTTGACAGAATTATCCATAAATAGTCTATTTCCTTTTGTGGTCAGGCTGAATTGCCCATTAAATTGACCGTACGGGAAAGAATCTAAGTATATCGAATGGGAGCATCGTATCCATCCTGGAAAGTGTGCGCTTCGGTCGCCAATCAATACCTACAGGTGTAAAGCCGTACTCCTGGCTCCAGTGAATGCAGCGGGTGGTCAGCACAAACGGCTTATTGAGTCCCATATGCTACGCCTGAGAGCTGTCTGGCGGAAATCTTCGCCGGACTCGGGCTGGGCTGAATACGCTCTTCACCTCTGATTAATAAGCAAATAAAAGTAGCAGCCAGAGCAGAGAAACAGAGTTCATGGCCAAAAAATAGGCTACATAGCTTATGGGTGTCTGTGATGTTGATCTGTCAGCAATAACAATAATTACTACTGAAATAATAAGGTTGACGATGGATATAATAATAAATAAAAAGACCGTTATAAGGGCTGCGGAAAAGGCTGCATAGGCTGGTCCACTGCTCATCATGGTTAAAAGCAGTAAGACCCAAGGGTAAATCGAAATTACGGCAGTAATTTTCTTGATGTTTTTAGTAATTGCGTTGGTTTTCTTTTTCATTGTTAACCTTTATCTTTTGGGACGGCTCTCTAATAGAATTGACTATGGCGTTCTACCCGGGTTTATTTAATGTGTTATTGAATCTATGCAAAATAAATATATGTCGTAATTTGCTGTTAAATATAAAGGTATAGCCAGAGTGGTGACATGGTATTCATTGCGCAGAAATAGATTTTTAGCTTTCTTGGTTTTAGCAATGTAAAAACGCTCATGCATCCAATAGTGATAAGCGAAAGCGCAAGGTTAATAATAGATAATACGGTGATGGGAACCAGTAGATGTAATCCATCTTCCGTAAAATTGTAGGGCACGAGGCTGTGTTTAATATGTGTAATCAATATTATTAACCATGGGTATATAGCAATGATGGAAACAACCGTCTGAGATCTATTAATAATCCAGCTATCAGATTTATGCATTATTCATCATGCTTATCAATAATGTGTTGTTTTTTTATTCTTTAGGAAGGAGCATAGCGTTGATGCAGTGATAAAGATATACCTCGGCATTAAACCAGGAATAAAGCCCGGATGCTGAATATTTGTCACTGATGCGGCGGTGATAGAACAAAATGACTATCCTGAAGGCGTGGGATATGCCTATTTGCAATCGGGTAGCCCGGATAAGGCGTAAGCCGCTATCCGGGAATCCTCCCCCGGTGGCGCTTACGCTTACCGGGGCTACCAACCGACTACCGAACCGTAGCCCGGATAAGGTGCAAGCCGCTATCCGGGGATCCTCCCCCGGTGGCGCTTACGCTTACCGGGGCTACCAACCGACTACCGAACCGTAGCCCGGATAAGGCGCAAGCCGCTATCCGGGGGATCCGTCAGCCCAGGTCTGCCATCAATACCTTCGAACGGCGCTGATAGTTGTACATCTGTTTTTTACTCTCCGGCAGCAAATCAATATCCACCGGGGTGAAGCCGCGTTCCTGGAACCAGTGAATACTACGGGTGGTCAATACAAATAGCTTGCTGAGCCCCATCTGCTTCGCCTGGGCGGCGATCCGGCTCAGCAGTACCTCGCCGCGTGACGAACTACGGTAATCCGGATGCACCGCTACGCAGGCCATTTCGCCAATTTTCTCTTCCGGGAATGGATAGAGCGCGGCGCAGGCGATGGTGGTGTTATCGCGCTGGATGATGGTGAATTTATCTATCTCCATTTCCAGCTGTTCGCGCGAGCGGCGCACCAGAATGCCTTGCTGCTCCAGCGGGCTGATAAGATCGAGGATGCCGCCGATATCGTTAATGGTTGCCCGGCGGATCTGCTCGGCGCTTTCCATGACGATCTGCGTACCGATACCGTCACGTGAGAACAGCTCCTGCAGCAGCGCGCCATCTTCCTGATAGCTAATTAAATGGCAGCGACGCACCCCGCTGCGGCAGGCTTTCACCGCCCCGCGCAGGAAGCGTACGGTACCGGAATTATAGTCTTCTTCCGCTTCCAGCTCCTCTACCCGCGCCTGCGCCTCGTTAGGGAACAGTTCGGAAACGATCTCGCCATGCTGGTCGTAGACCCCCTGCGACGAGCAGAAGCCGATCATCTTTTCAGCTTTCAGCTTTACCGCCAGCTGGGTGGCTATCTCTTCAGAAGTGAGGTTGAAGCTCTCGCCGGTGACGGATACCGCGACCGGGCCCATGAGCACGATTGCGCCGCTGTCCAGTTGGCGATGAATGGCTTCTTCGTCGATGCGGCGAATACGGCCACTGTGGCAGTAATCCACGCCATCATCGACCCCAAGAGGTTGAGCGATAATAAAATTGCCGCTCACCACGTTGATATGCGCCCCCTGCAGGGGCGTATTGCCGAGGCTCATCGACAGGCGGGCGGTAATTTCTAACTGCAGCATACCGGCGGCCTGCTTCACCAGCTCAAGGGTTTTGGCGTCGGTGACGCGGGTTTGCTTGTGGTAAACCGGCTCGTGGTGGTGTTCCGCGAGATTAGCGTCAATTTGCGGGCGCGCGCCATAAACCACTACCAGGCGAATACCGAGGCTATGCAATAAGCCAATGTCATTGACTATGCTGGAAAAGTTATCATGCTCGATGGCTTCTCCGCCCAGCATGATGACAAACGTTTTTCCCCGGTGCGCGTTTATATAGGGAACAGAATGGCGGAATCCCTCGACCAGTTCAGTGCGACGCTCCTTCACCATGACAAGCCCTCAATGCATGATTATTCGTAATAAGTGTATTTTTATTCTGTTTTGCTTCGTGGCGCAACCCCTAATTTGTCACTAATTTGCGAAAACATTGTGACAAAACCTTGGGTGTCAAAGTTTGTTTACCCTTTTATAGATGACAGGTTATGCGGCTTTGGTTAAAGTTTCCGGTCAATCTGTTCATTTTGGCTTCAAACACGTTTTTTTGCTTGGGAGTGGCATGTCGGGATACAAGTCGGGATTAAGCCGCCGTCGTTTTTTACAAGGGGCGGGCGCCATGTGGTTAATGAGTGTGAGTCCGGTCGGTTTGGCCGCCGCCGCGCAGGTTGTCGCGGTGCGTATCTGGCCGTCGTCGACCTACACCCGCGTCACGGTGGAATCCAATCATGTACTGAAATATCGGCAGTTTGCGTTAAGCAATCCTGAGCGAGTGGTGGTTGATATTGAAGGCGTTAACCTGAACTCGGTCCTGAAAGGGATGGGCGGGCAGATTCGCGACGACGACCCGTATATTAAATCCGCGCGCGTGGGCCAGTTCGACCCGCAAACCGTGCGGATGGTGTTTGAACTGAAACAAAACGTTAAGCCGCAGCTGTTTGCGCTGGCGCCGGTCGCCGGTTTTAAAGAGCGTCTGGTGATGGATCTTTATCCCTCTACGGCCACCGATGTGCAGGATCCGCTGCTGGCGCTGCTGGAAGATTACAACAAAGGCGATCTGGAACGTCAGGTACCGCCGGCAGAGAGCGGGCCGCAGCCGGGGAAAGCCGGGCGCGATCGTCCTATCGTTATCATGCTCGATCCCGGCCATGGCGGTGAAGACTCCGGCGCGATTGGTAAATACCGTACTCGTGAGAAAGACGTGGTGCTGCAGATTGCCCGTCGATTGCGCGCGCTCATTGAGCGTGAAGGCAATATGAAGGTATTTATGACCCGTAACGAAGACGTGTTTATTCCCTTGAAGGTGCGCGTCGCCAAGGCGCAGAAGCAGCGTGCCGACCTGTTCGTTTCGATTCACGCCGACGCCTTTACCAGCCGTCAGCCGAGCGGCTCTTCGGTGTTCGCGCTCTCGACCAAGGGCGCTACCAGTACCGCCGCAAAATACCTCGCGCAAACGCAGAACGCCTCGGACTTAATCGGCGGGGTGAGCAAGAGCGGCGATCGTTACGTTGACCACACCATGTTCGATATGGTGCAGTCCCTGACCATCGCCGACAGCCTGAAATTTGGTAAAGCGGTGCTGCAAAAAATGGGCAATATTAATAAGCTGCATAAAAATCAGGTGGAGCAGGCGGGCTTTGCGGTACTGAAAGCGCCGGATATTCCTTCGATTCTGGTCGAAACGGCCTTTATCAGTAACGTTGAAGAAGAGCGTAAACTGAAGACCGCGAAATTCCAGCAGGAAGTGGCGGAGTCGATTCTGGCGGGGATCAAAGCCTACTTTGCCGATGGGGCGACGTTGGCCAGACGCGGATAAAAAAATAGCGCCTTCGGGCGCTTTTTTTGTAGCGGTATCTACGGACGACAGAAACAAAAAAACACCCTTGAGGGTGTTCATTGTGTTGGTTGCGGGGGCCGGATTTGAACCGACGACCTTCGGGTTATGAGCCCGACGAGCTACCAGGCTGCTCCACCCCGCGTCCGTGTTTACTCTTCCATCGAGTAAATTTGCTTCTGATTGTAATTGGTTGCGGGGGCCGGATTTGAACCGACGACCTTCGGGTTATGAGCCCGACGAGCTACCAGGCTGCTCCACCCCGCGTCCGCGTCTACTCTTCCATCAAGTAGATTTACTTCAGATTTTAATTGGTTGCGGGGGCCGGATTTGAACCGACGACCTTCGGGTTATGAGCCCGACGAGCTACCAGGCTGCTCCACCCCGCGTCCGTGGAAGCGCACTATACTCCGCTAGCGTTCTGATGCAACCTTTTTTCGTAGAAATCGTCAATTTTGTAAAAAATGGCGACTAAGTAGACAGTGATGGGCGGATTTTTACACAATTTGGGCTGCAGCTCGCTTTCGCGCATTTCATTAGCCGCATGGGTTTGTTATCTTCATCACGCACTAAGGCTTAGCAGCAATAAAGAAGAGATACCATGAAAGGACGTTGGGCAAAATATGTAGCGACAGGGGCGATGTTGGCGATGCTCGCCGCCTGTTCCTCGAAACCGACCGATCGCGGTCAGCAATATAGTGATGGCAAGTTTACCCAGCCGTTTTCATTGGTAAACCAACCTGATGCGGTAGGCGCGCCGATTAACGCCGGCGACTTCTCCCAGCAGGTTGGTCAGATTCGTAGCGCCTCTCCGCGTCTCTATAACAGCCAGAGCAGCGTTTATAACGCGATTCAGGAGTGGCTGCGTTCCGGCGGCGATACCCGCACGTTACGCCAGTTTGGTATTGATGCCTGGCAGATGCAGGGTGCCGATAACTACGGCAACGTGCAGTTTACCGGCTACTACACCCCGGTCGTACAGGCCCGCCACACTCGCCAGGGCGAGTTCCAGTATCCCATTTACCGTATGCCGCCGAAAAACGGCAAGCTGCCTTCCCGCGCCAGCATCTATGCCGGAGCGCTCAGCGATAACTACGTTCTGGCGTACAGCAACTCGCTGATGGATAACTTCATCATGGACGTGCAGGGCAGCGGCTATATCGATTTCGGCGACGGTTCGCCGCTTAACTTCTTCAGCTACGCCGGGAAAAACGGCTGGCCTTACCGTAGTATCGGTAAAGTGCTTATCGACCGCGGCGAAGTGAAGCGGGAAGATATGTCGATGCAGGCGATCCGGGAATGGGGCGAAAAGCATAGCGAAGCGGAAGTCCGCGAGCTGCTGGAACAGAACCCATCTTTCGTCTTCTTTAAACCGCAGTCCTACGCGCCGGTGAAAGGGGCCAGCGCGGTACCGTTGATTGGCCGCGCGTCGGTCGCCTCTGACCGTTCGATTATTCCGCCGGGAACCACCTTGCTGGCCGAGGTGCCTCTGCTGGATAATAACGGTAAGTTTAACGGTCAGTACGAGCTACGCCTGATGGTGGCGCTGGATGTCGGCGGGGCGATTAAAGGCCAGCACTTCGATATCTACCAGGGCATTGGCCCGGATGCCGGTCATCGCGCCGGCTGGTATAACCACTATGGCCGCGTGTGGGTGCTGAAAAACGCGCCAGGCGCCGGTAGCGTCTTTAGCGGTTAACGTTTAAACGTCCGTATGTTTCTAACCCGGATCCGCGTAACGCGCCGGATCCGGGGTCTCTACTTTATTCTGAGGTTTTATGTCTGTAGTAATCAGCGATGCCTGGCGCCAGCGGTTTGGCGGCACGGCGCGTTTATATGGCGAAAAGGCGCTGCAGTGTTTTGCCGAGGCGCATGTCTGCGTGGTCGGCATCGGCGGCGTCGGTTCATGGGCGGCGGAAGCGCTGGCGCGAACCGGGATTGGCGCGATTACGCTGATTGATATGGATGATGTTTGCGTCACCAATACCAATCGCCAAATCCACGCCCTTGGCGGTAACGTTGGGCTGGCGAAAGCGGAAGTGATGGCCGAGCGTATACGTCTGATTAACCCGGAGTGCCGGGTTACGGTGATCGATGATTTCATCACGCCGGAGAACGTGACGGAATACCTGGGAGCGGGCTTTAGCTATGTTATCGACGCTATCGATAGCGTCAGGCCAAAAGCGGCGCTGATCGCCTGGTGCCGTCGTTATAAAGTGCCGTTGGTGACGACCGGCGGAGCCGGCGGTCAAATCGATCCGACGCAGATCCAGGTGGCCGATTTGGCGAAAACTATTCAGGATCCGCTGGCGGCAAAACTGCGTGAGCGGCTGAAAAGCCAGTTCGGCGTAGTGAAGAATAGTAAAGGAAAGCTGGGCATCGATTGCGTCTTCTCGACCGAAGCGTTGGTCTACCCGCAGGCGGATGGCAGCGTCTGCGCAATGAAAAGCACGGCGGAAGGGCCGAAGCGGATGGATTGCGCCTCCGGTTTTGGCGCGGCGACGATGGTGACGGCGACTTTTGGTTTTGTCGCCGTATCCCATGCGTTGAAGAAGATGTTGGCGAAAGCGCAGCGTCAGGGGGGATAGCCTGAGGGACTTTTTCCGGACGGCGCAGAAACGTAGCCCGGCTCAGCGTAGCGCAAGCCGGGAAGACGGCGTTTGAATTAGCCCTCGCGGGCGGCGGAGAGCACCGCGTCGCTTAGCGCCTGCAGCCCCTGGGTGCGCGAGGCGCTAAGCTGCCCGCGCAAACCCAGCTCATCGAATAGCGCCAACGGATCTTTCGCTAAAATCTCAGCGGCGCTTTTTCCTTCGCAGGCGGCTAACAGCACCGCCAGCAGGCCGCGCACAATACGCCCTTCGCTATCGCCAAAGAAGTGCATCTTGCCCTCGGCATCAACCTGATACCCGAGCCAGACGCGGTTTTCGCAGCCGGCGATCTCTTTCGCCTGCGTCCGCTGGGCGTCCGTTAATGGCGGCAGTTTCTTACCCACTAAAATCAACTGGCGGTACTTATCTTCCCACTGGGTCAGCGGGGCGAAGGTCTGGCGCAGCGTCGCTTCGCTGAGCGCGGCGCTTAAAGGTTGCGAGGTCATCATTAATCCACCAGTATTTCCAGCGCGCGGTCGATAGCGTGCACCAGCGCATAAACATCATCTTGCGTATTGTACGGCGCGAATGAGGCGCGCAGCGTACCGCTGACGCCTAATGCCGCCAGCAGTGGTTGCGCGCAATGCTGCCCGGCGCGCAGCGCAATGCCGGACTCCGCCAGCAGCGTAACCATATCGCTATGGTGTACACCCTTGAAATCAAAGGCCAGCAGGCTCGAATCCTGACAGCGGAACGAACGAAAACCGGGCCGCTTTGCCAGCTCGTCTTCCGCAAGTGTCGCCAGGCTACGGCTCCAGTTTTCCGCCTGTGCAAGATCGATTTCCTGCAGCCATTCCAGCGCGGCGCTGAGGCCGATAACGCCGGCGACGTTGGGCGTCCCGGCTTCAAGCCGCCAGGGGGCGGGCTGGGTTTTAAAACCATCGAATGAGACTTCAGTAATCATTTTGCCGCCGCCGAGCCATGGCGACATTTCCGCCAGCAGGTCGCTTTTGCCATACAGCGCGCCAATACCCGTTGGGCCATACAGCTTGTGGGCGGAGAAGGCATAAAAATCGATATCCAGCGCCTGCACGTCGGCCGGGAAGTGCACCGCGCCCTGCGCGCCGTCAACCATCACTATCATTCCCGCCTGATGGGCGAGAGCAATGGCACGCTGCAGGTCGGGGCAGCCGCCGGTGACGTTAGACATCTGGCCAATCGCCAGTACCCGGCTGCGTGAAGAGATAAGCGAAGGGAGTTGCGCGATATCCGGCAGACGATCGGCGCCCAGCGGCAGCTTGACCACCCGCGCGCCGGTTTGTTCGGCAACCATCAGCCACGGTACCAGATTGGCGTGGTGTTCGGCTTCGCTGACGATTATTTCATCGCCAGGATGCAGGCGCGGGCGCACGTAGCTCTGCGCGACCATATTGATAGCTTCGGTGGTGCCGCGGGTCCAGACGATATCTTTGCCGGAAGGGGCGTTAAGCCAGCCTGCGACGCGTTCGCGCGCCGCCTCGTAGCGCTCGGTAAGACGCTGGGCGGCGGCAAACTGGCTGCGGTGGACGTTGCCGGCGCTCAGGCGATAAAACTGGTCGCTGGCATCGATTACGGCCAGCGGTTTTAGCGCCGTCGCCGCGCTGTCCAGATAGACGCCGGCATCCGCCAGGGCTGGAAACTGGACGCGGAAGTGGGCGGGATTGAATGCGTTCATGGAATTCCTCATATCGATATCACGATCGTCGCGCAAATTCCCCATTAGGGCAAGGCTGGTGATAGCGAGGAGGCGGGGAGAACGGTGATTTTTCGGAAAAAAAAAGCACCGCGCATTGCGGTGCTACATTAAATCACTATGGACAGACAGGGTAAATGTACAGGAAGTGAAAAGGTAGCCTTGCTACCATGGTCTGCAAACCCAGACCAATTGCAAACACAACAACACAACATCACAACCGTAAGCCAAAAGCTTGTTGGAACACGCATTCCAAAAAAAGCTTTTCGTTCCGGCTCAGGAAGTGCCGCCACTATAGGTATTTGCTGGTAGAACCTCAACGGACAATTTATAATGGCTCAGATAAAAAAAACTAATAGGTTAACTGTTGTTTCCTATTTGTTAAAACTCGTTAACATCTCAGTCAGAATAACCATGTCGAAGCGATTACCACCTCTGAATGCATTACGTGTTTTTGATGCAGCCGCACGTCATCTGAGCTTCACTCGCGCAGCCGATGAGCTTTTTGTGACGCAGGCCGCAGTAAGTCACCAAATCAAGTCACTAGAGGACTTTCTGGGCCTGAAGCTGTTTCGTCGACGCAATCGCTCGCTGCTGTTAACGGAAGAGGGGCAAAGCTATTTTCAGGATATTAAAGAGATTTTTTCGCAGCTCACCGAAGCGACGCGTAAACTGCAGGCGCGCAGCGCGAAAGGGGCGCTAACTGTTAGTTTATTGCCCAGTTTCGCCATTCAGTGGCTGGTGCCGCGACTCTCAAGCTTTAACTCAGCTTATCCGGGGATCGACGTGCGGATCCAGGCGGTGGACCGTCAGGAAGATAAACTGGCCGACGACGTCGACGTGGCGATTTTCTATGGCCGCGGCAATTGGCCGGGGTTGCGTGTTGAAAAACTGTACGCCGAATATTTACTGCCGGTTTGTTCGCCATTGCTGTTAACCGGCGACAAAGCGTTGAAAACGCCTGCCGATCTGGCGCAACATACGCTGTTACATGATGCCTCTCGCCGCGACTGGCAAACTTATATCCGGCAACTGGGTCTAAATCATATCAATGTGCAACAGGGACCGATATTCAGCCACAGCGCGATGGTGCTGCAGGCGGCAATCCATGGACAAGGCGTCGCACTGGCCAATAACGTTATGGCCCAGTCCGAAATTGAAGCAGGCCGTTTGGTCTGCCCGTTTAATGATGTTCTGGTCAGTAAGAACGCGTTTTACCTTGTTTGTCATGACAGTCAGGCTGAACTGGGTAAAATAGCCGCTTTCCGCCAGTGGATTTTAGCGAAGGCGGCGAGCGAACAAGAAAAATTCCGCTTTCGTTACGAACAATAACGGCCTGATGACCAGGCGTTAACTGACTTTGTAGGGTATCAACATGACCAGCCGTTTTATGCTGATTTTTGCCGCCATCAGCGGCTTTATCTTTGTGGCTCTGGGCGCCTTTGGCGCACACGTATTAAGTAAATCGCTGGGTGCGGCCGAAATGGCCTGGATCCACACCGGCCTTGAGTATCAGGCGTTTCATACGCTGGCGATTTTAGGCCTGTCTGTCGCCATGCAGCGGCGGATAAGCATCTGGTTTTACTGGAGCAGCGTGTTTTTGGCGCTGGGAACCGTGTTGTTCAGCGGCAGCTTATATTGTCTGGCGCTGTCGCATTTACGCCTGTGGGCGTTCGTTACCCCGGTAGGCGGCGTCTGCTTCCTTGCCGGTTGGGTATTAATGTTAATTGGTGCAATTCGTCTGAAACGTAAGGGCGTTGTTCATGAATAAGGTTGTCCTCTATTGTCGCCCCGGGTTTGAGAAAGAGTGCGCAGCAGAAATTACCGATAAGGCAGCCCGCCTTGAGGTATTTGGTTTTGCCCGGGTCAAAGACGACTCCGGCTATGTGATTTTTGAGTGCTATCAACAGGGCGACGGCGAGAAGCTGGTGCGCGATCTGCCATTTAGCTCGCTGATTTTCGCGCGCCAGATGTTCGTCGTTGGCGAACTGCTGCGCGACCTGCCGCCGGAAGACCGCATCACGCCGATCGTCGGCATGCTGCAGGGCGTGGTGGAAAAGGGCGGCGATCTGCGCGTTGAGGTCGCGGATACCAACGAAAGCAAAGAGCTGATGAAGTTCTGCCGCAAGTTCACGGTGCCGCTGCGCGCGGCGCTGCGTGAAGCTGGCGTGCTGACCAACTATGAAACGCCTAAGCGTCCGGTGGTGCACGTGTTCTTTATCGCACCTGGCTGTTGCTATACCGGCTACTCCTTTAGCAATAACAACTCGCCGTTTTATATGGGGATCCCGCGCCTGAAGTTCCCTTCCGATGCGCCGAGCCGTTCAACACTGAAGCTGGAAGAGGCATTTCACGTCTTCATTCCGGCGGATGAGTGGGACGAGCGTCTGGCGAATGGCATGTACGCGGTGGATCTCGGCGCCTGCCCGGGCGGCTGGACCTATCAGTTGGTGAAGCGCAACATGTGGGTCTCTTCGGTCGATAACGGCCCGATGGCGCAGAGCCTGATGGATACCGGACAGGTGACCTGGCTGCGTGAAGATGGCTTCCGCTATCGTCCGAACCGCAACAACATCTCGTGGATGGTGTGCGACATGGTTGAGAAACCGGCGAAAGTGGCGGCGTTAATGGCCCAGTGGCTGGTGAACGGCTGGTGCCGTGAGACCATTTTTAACCTCAAGCTGCCGATGAAAAAGCGCTATGAAGAGGTGTCGCAAAACCTGGCCTATATCCAGGCGCAGCTTGATGAGCACGGTATTAACGCGCAGATTCAGGCCCGTCAGCTGTATCACGATCGTGAAGAAGTGACCGTTCATGTGCGTCGCCTGTGGGCGGCGGTCGGCGGCCGCCGCGACGAGCGCTAATCAGCGCTCAGCAGCCCCGGTCACGCATCAGCACGGCCGGGGATCACGCGGATGGCAACCGCAGCTGCTGCAGGTTGCCATCGAGCTGTAAGTCCGTTTGCAGGCGGGCGATTTCCCGGCAGGTAAACGCCATCTCTTTATGCTCTTCAAGCTTCTTACGCCACTTCTCCGGCACATCCGCAAGCCGCGCGTAGATGCCTTCTAAATTCTGATAATCCGTTAACAGCTGCGCCGCGCTTTTCGGCCCAATCCCGGCAACGCCCGGTACTTTCGAACTGCTAATCCCCGCCAGACCCCAGTAGTCCGGGAGCTGTTCCGGCGTCACGCCGAATTCATTGGCGATAAACGGCGCATCCAGCCAGCGTTTCTGGAAATAATCGCGGATGCGAATGGTCGGCGACAGCAGCTGACAGTAGCCTTTATCGGTCGAGACAATGGTAGCCTGATGCCCGGCCTGGGCAACTTTAACGGCGAGCGTGGCCGCCAGATCGTCCGCTTCGCTGCCGGGCAGCGCCCAGCAGCGTATTCCGCGCTGTTCAAAAGCCGCCCGCAGCGCCGGCATTTCCGCTTCCAGCGTTTCCGGCATCGGCGCGCGCCCGGCTTTATATTCCGGCAGCCGCTGGTGGCGCCAGCCGTGAGCGCGGTCTTCATCGTCGAACACCGCCACGGCATGCGTCGGCAGGCTGTGGACGATAAGCTGTTCGAGGGCGTGCAGGCAGGTATCCGCGCAGGGGGAACCCTGCACCGCATGAATACGGCGGATCAGGTTGAGCGCGTCGACAATTAACAGATGAACAGCCACAAGATATCTCCCTTTGTTCTCAGGCTATAAGGGTAACATCGGTGACAATACGAGGCTATTGGTAGAGCGAAGTTCGGGAAGCAGGCTCGCAGAATGAGCCAGGGCTGGAGGAGAGTTGGCCCGACATGCCGAAGCGTGCCGGGCCAGAGGCGTTAATCGCAGGCGACGATTTTCATCGCCAGGCCGCCGCGAGAGGTTTCGCGGTACTTGGCGTTCATATCTTTGCCCGTTTCATACATGGTCTCGATAACCTTATCGAGGCACACGCGCGGTTCGCTGGTACGGCGCAGGGCCATACGCGCGGCGTTAACCGCTTTGACCGCCGCGATAGCGTTACGCTCGATGCACGGTACCTGCACCTGGCCGGCAACCGGGTCGCAGGTCAGGCCGAGGTTATGTTCCATACCGATTTCCGCGGCGATGCACACCTGGGCCGGGCTAGCGCCCAGCAGCTCCGCCAGACCGGCCGCCGCCATCGAGCAGGCCACGCCGACTTCGCCCTGGCAGCCAACTTCGGCGCCGGAGATAGAGGCGTTCATCTTATACAGCGAACCAATGGCGCTGGCGACCAGCATATAGCGGGCCAGAGAGTTAGCGTTCACCTTGCGGATAAACTTGTCGTAGTAGGCCAGTACCGCCGGAACGATACCGCAGGCGCCGTTAGTTGGCGCGGTGACGACACGCCCGCCGGCGGCGTTCTCTTCGTTTACCGCCAGCGCGAACATGTTGATCCAGTCCACTACCGCCATTGGGTCGCTGTTGGTATTGTCCTGGCTCACCAGCATACGGCGCAGGGCGGCGGCGCGGCGCGGAACGCGCAGTTTGCCCGGGAGCACGCCTTCAGTGGTGATACCGCGCTCAATACCGGCGCTCATCACTTCCCACACCGCGGCGAAGTGCTGTTCCAGCTCTTCTTTGCTGTGCAGCGCCAGCTCGTTCTGCATCATCAGCCCGGAGAGCGACAGGCCGGTTTCATTGCAGTGTTTCTGCAGATCGGCGGCATTTTTGTACGGATAAGGTACAGCAACCGGCGCTTCGGTGGTCAGGCCGAAGTGCTCTTCATCGACGATAAAGCCGCCGCCGATGGAGTAGTAGGTCTGGCTGTAGAGCACCTTGTCGCCGCCCAGCGCGGTAATGCGCATGCCGTTCTCATGCAGAGACAGGTTGTCGGCATGGAAATTCATGCACTGGTCGACAGGGAACTCGACTTCGTGCTGGCCGTTCGCCAGCAGCAGGCGGCCGTGGGTATTAACGTCCTGGATAAAGCCCGGGATCGCGTCGATGTCGACGGTATCCGGCAGATTGCCGGCCAGCCCCATGATAATGGCGATATCGGTATGGTGGCCTTTACCGGTCAGGGAGAGAGAGCCGTATACGTCAACGACGACTTTGCTGACGTCAGCCAGCAGGCCGCGCGCAATCAGGTCGTCAGTGAATTGTTTGCCCGCTTTCATCGGTCCAACGGTATGGGAGCTGGATGGGCCAATGCCGATTTTGAAAATATCGAATACGCTGATCATGATGTATTCCAGTACTGTCGGAAAGCGCGCCGCCGTTAAGCGGCGCGAGGGGAGGTCTTAAAAGAATTAGCTGAACAGAGAGTAGAAAATCGCGGAGATGGCAATCAGGCCCATAATCACAACGAAGACGTTGCTGATGTGGCCGCTGTATTTGCGCATGGCCGGAACTTTCTGGATTGCGTACATCGGCATCAGGAACAGGATCATCGCGATAATCGGACCGCCCAGGGTCTCAATCATGCCGAGGATGCTCGGGTTCAGCGTGGCCACAATCCAGGTGGTGACCAGCATAAACAGCGCGGTCAGCTTGTTCAGTTTGTTGATTTCGATGGTTTTGCCTTTGCCGCGCAGAGACTTAATCACCATGCCGTTGAAACCTTCACGAGCGCCCAGATAGTGGCCGAGGAAGGATTTGGTGATAGCGATCATCGCGATGATCGGCGCCATCCAGGCGATAACCGGTGCGTTAAAGTGGTTCGCCAGGTAAGACAGAATCGAGATGTTCTGCTCTTTCGCCGCCGCCAGGTCTGCCGGAGACAGGCTCAGTACGCAGCTGAAGACGAAGAACATAACGGTCAGCACCATCATGATGTGAGCGCGCGCCAGGATGCTGGAGCATTTCTTCTCTGCGCCTTCGCCGTATTCTTCACGCTTCGCTACCGCGAAGGAGGAGATGATCGGCGAGTGGTTAAAGGAGAAGACCATTACCGGGATCGCCAGCCACAGGGTCATCAGCAGACCGTTACCGGTTGTTGACGCGCTGCTCAGCGACAGGGTTTCCAGCGCCGCGCCGTTCCATTGCGGGATCAGGTACAGAGCCAGGATCATCAGCGCGATAACGAACGGGAATACCAGGATGCTCATTGCCTTAACGATCATCTGCTCGCCGAAACGAACGATGGTCATCATGCCGACAATCAGGATCAGCGACAGAATGGCGCGCGGCGGCGGCGTCATGTGCAGCTGGTGCGCCATGAAGCTTTCGACGGTGTTGGTGATCGCCACGCTATAAACCAGCAGGATCGGGTAGATTGCGAAGAAGTAGAGCAGAGTAATCAGTTTACCTGCGCCCACGCCAAAGTGTTCTTCAACGACTTCAGTGATGTCTTCGCCCGGGTTTTTACCGGAAAGCACGAAGCGGGTCATACCGCGGTGTGCGAAGAAGGTCATCGGGAAGGCCAGAATCGCCATGATAATCAGTGGGATCATACCGCCGACGCCGGCGTTGATTGGCAGGAACAAAACGCCCGCGCCGATCGCCGTGCCGTACAGGCCCAGCATCCACATGGTATCCGTTTTGCGCCATCCGCTGCGGGTTTCACCCGAAACGATAGTGCTGGTTTGTGTGGTTTCCATCTGTATCTCCTGGAGGAATCAACAAAATCTAGTAAATAAAAACGATTAAATAATATGAAATTCGCTGCTTTACGGTTTTTTAGAAATTTTCTCCGTAACAATTGGGCGGCAAGATACATTTATATGGAAAATACATCAGTGATCGGGATCCCAAATGCAATAATCCACTTTAAATCTGAACGTTTTTAGCCCAACAGTCTGTTTATGGTGATCAGCCAGATAAATGTGGCGCGAAGGCTATCATTTGCAGCACATGAGATAAAAGCTCTGTTACCAAATAACGAGGTTTTTGCTGCAAAAAAGTGATATAAACGACGTTTTTTCGCCATAATGTTATTTTTATGGTGAATTTTATTGCTCTTTTTGGAAACGCAAACGATTGGCTATGTGGAAACTCTACGAATCATTAATTAGAAAAATTAATTAACTGGAAATTACGGGCGGGAGTGCCCGGGCAGGGGATCGACCGCCGCCCGGGAGAGGTATTACATTATCAGGAGCAGATTTCGTAGCACGGAATGTAGGCGCTGCCGCCCGGAAGCTTCATGCGGTGCTGGGCAACGAAGCCCTGCAGCAGATCGTCCATGCGGCGCATCATTTCCGGATCGCCATGCAGCTTGTAAGGGCCATATTTCTCGATAGCCTGAATACCGATTTCTTTCACGTTGCCGGCGACAATACCGGAGAAGGCGCGGCGCAGGTCGGCGGCCAGTACTTCCACCGGTTGGTCCGGATAAAGTTTGAGATTGGCCATATTGTCGTGCGTTGGCTCAAACGGCATCTGCAGGTCCGGCGAGATACGAATCGACCAGTTGAAGCTATAGGCGTCGTCGGTTTCGCGGCGGCTCTCTTTGACCAATGGCATCGCTTTTTTCATCTGGCGCGCCACTTCAGCGGCATCGTCGATAATAATGCGGTAGTGGCGGCGAGCCGATTCGCCGAGGGTATGAACGATGAACTCGTCCAGCACGCGGAAGTAGTCGGCGCTCTCTTTCGGCCCGGTGAGGATAAGCGGCAGCACCTGCGACTTGTTATCCGGATGCATCAGGATGCCCAGCAGATAAAGCAGCTCTTCCGCAGTACCCACGCCGCCCGGGAAGATGATAATACCGTGGGCGATGCGTACGAACGCTTCGAGACGCTTTTCGATATCCGGCATGATGATCAGTTCGTTGACCAGCGGGTTTGGCGGCTCAGCGGCGATAATGGAAGGTTCGGTCATGCCGATAAAGCGGCTGTCTTTATAGCGCTGCTGGGCGTGGCCGACGGCGGCGCCTTTCATTGGCGCTTCCATGGCGCCTGGCCCGCAGCCGGTGCAGATATTCAGTTCGCGCAGGCCAAGCTGGGTTCCGACGCGGCGCGCGTACAGGTACTCATTTTCATTAATAGAGTGGCCGCCCCAGCAGACAATCATATTCGGCGCTTCGCCGACGTGAAGCGCGCGGGCGTTACGCAGAATCGAGAACACCAGGTTGGTGATGTGAATTGAGCTTTCGAGATCGAGGTTCGGGAAGCGGACGGTGTTGTGGATCTGCCCGTAGACGAACAGGATATCGCGCAGCACGGCAAACAGGTTGGCCTGCAGGGAACGGATAATACGGCCATCGACGAAAGCGTCTTCCGGCGGGTTGATCAGTTCCAGCTTCACGCCGCGTTCGCGGCGCAGCACGTTAATATCGAAGTTTTCAAAACGAGACAGTAGCTCCTTGCTGTTATCGGTCAGGCTCCCCGAGTTGAGCACAGCAAGCGAGCAGTTGCGAAAGAGTTGATACAGGTCACTACTGGCGGTGCGTTTAAGCATATCCACTTCCAGCTGTGACAGCATATCCATTGAACCAAGCGGGCTAACGTGTGTAATCAAGTGAACTCCTTACAGGACGATTATCGTCTTCCTGTGATTACAATAGCCCTGGCCGTAGTCTTTCCACAACCTTGCGTACGCGTTAACGCACGCAAAGTGTGAAAAATTTCGCTTATTGCCGCGCCAGACGGCCGGTTGCCGGCACGAATTCACCGTTGCTGCGCCACGGATTGATATCCAGGCCGCCGCGGCGGGTGTAGCGAGCGTACACAGAAAGCGATTCCGGCCGGCAGAAACGCAGCACATCATTAAAGATGCGTTCGACACACTGTTCGTGGAACTCATTGTGATGGCGGAACGACACCAGATAGCGCAGCAGTTTTTCGCGATCGATTTTCGGCCCGCGATACTGAATCTGTACCGAGCCCCAGTCCGGCTGGTGGGTGATCAGACAATTTGATTTCAGCAGATGGCTGACCAGCGTCTCTTCGACGACTTTGCCGCTGGCAGCGTCCTGCAGGTAGTCGGCGTTGAACTGATAGTTATCAATCTCGATATCCTGATCGTCGATGCAGGCGCCGTGCAGATGAGCGATCGGTTGCCCTTCCAGCTCATCCAGGCGGTACAGCGAAACCTTGACCTCGCCCTGGGCGCAGGCGCTGAGATCGCGGGTCAGCGTGGCCTGGACTTCCTGCCAGTCGGCGAAGCGGGTCTGGTTGAAGCTGTTCAGGTACAGTTTGAAGCTTTTCGATTCCACCAGATTGACGGTGGTATCGCTCAGCTCCACGTAGCCGACGGCGACCTGCGGCAGGCCTTTGCCATTCAGCCACGACAGCTCGTACAGCGTCCAGATATCGGCGCCGTGGAACGGCAGATTATCGGCATGCAGGCCAAGCGGGTCGCGGTTCAGGCTGCGCGGCACGCCCTGCAGCAACGAAGCGTCATAGGTATCACGGTAATCCGTTGATTTACCGAGCGTCAGGCCGGCCAGCGCCTGATGATTATCGTAAGAAGACATGTTTCACCATAGTAAAGCGGGTACACTATATGCCAAGTGTATCCTGTCTAACGTGAAGAGAGAAACCGGTGGATCATCAGACCATAGAAGCGCTGCAATCATTTACCCAACGTTACTGCGATGCGTGGCAGCAGCGTTATGCCAGCCTGCCGCGTAGCGAAGACCTTTATGGCATCCCATCTCCCTGTATCAGCGCCAGTGAAAACGATGCCGTTTTCTGGCAGCCGCAGCCGTTTACGTTAGCACGCCATCTCGATGGAGTTGAACGAGCGCTGGAGATTGTGGTACAACAGCCAATTCATAGTTATTATACCACTCAGTTCGCTGGCGATATGCACGCCCGCTTTGCGGCGCAGGACCTTACTTTATTGCAGGCCTGGAGCCCGGATGACTTCCAGCGAGTGCAGGAAAACCTTATTGGTCACCTGGTGGTGCAAAAACGCCTCAAGCTATCGCCGACGCTGTTTATCGCCACGCTGGATAGCGAACTGGAGGTTATTTCGGTCTGCAATCTGAGCGGCGAAGTCATTAAAGAGACGCTCGGAACCCGAAAAAGAGAGACCCTTTCTCACTCACTTGCGAGTTTCCTGAATCAGCTTGAGCCCCTTCTGTAATCCATTTACCCTGGTTGTTTGTGAGAGATCTCTTACAAGACCTGTAAGAGATCGTCATCATTTTCAGCAATTTTAAACGTAAGGATTACATCTAACTTATTGTTATAAAATGATTTGATAATTATATGGTCTTTTAGTCTGGCCACTAATCTTAAGAGATTGTCGTAGTAAGTCTTGTAAGAAGAGGCGGAATCAGTGATCCTATGTACGTCGACAGGGAGTCGCGAAATGAAGAGAACATCAGGATGATGGCTCTTCTGCAGGACCCGCCGGGATGGCGTTGCAAGGACAGGCTTCAGGATGAAGCAAGGATAACGCAGGATTGCGTAATGGACACCTCCAGGATGGAGAACGAGAGCCGCTCAGGATGAACGGTGGAACAGGAAGATCTGGACACACTTAGGGATAAGTTATTTCACATCGGGGTGGTGTGAAAGCAGGATGCGCTAGTTTAAGGATGAACTTGGTCAGGAGACCTCAGGAAAAGTTTTCAAGGACGAGCAGGGAGCACCAATGTAGCTGGAATGCTGCAAAACGAACCGGGAGCACTGTTTATACAGTGCTCCCTTTTTTTATTTCTCTCGCGGATTTGCTATCCTGCGCCCGGTTTACAATTCATCGAGGTTTCCCCATGACCCTTCACGCTAGCGTGCGCGATCGCCTGCACGCCATTGAAGCGCTGCTGCGCGAAACAAACCACTGGCAGGAACAGGCGCCGGATAGCAGCGCTTTCGCCAGCGAACAGCCGTTTTGCCTGGACACGCTCGAACCGCTGGAATGGCTGCAGTGGGTGCTGATCCCGCGTCTGCATCAACTGATCGCCAGCGGTATGCCGCTGCCGCAGAACTTTGCCGTCGCGCCTTATTACGAGATGGCGCTGGATAAAGCTCATCCGGCGCGCGAAGCTATCGTAGCCGAGCTACTGCTGCTGGATGCGTTATTCGCGGACGACGACGCCTGATGCTGGAGATCATTTATCAGGACGAGTGGCTGGTGGCGGTGAATAAGCCTTCCGGCTGGCTGGTGCACCGCAGCTGGCTGGACCGCGATGAGAAAGTGGTGGTGATGCAGACCGTGCGCGATCAAATCGGCCAGCACGTCTTCACCGCTCATCGTCTGGACCGGCCGACTTCCGGCGTGCTGCTGATGGGATTATCGAGCGAGGCGGGCAGGCTGCTGGCGCAGCAGTTTGAGCAACACCAGATGCAAAAACGTTATCACGCGATCGTTCGCGGCTGGCTGACTGAAGAGGATGTGCTGGATTACCCGCTGGTGGAAGAGCTGGACAAAATCGCCGATAAGTTCGCTCGTGAGGATAAAGGCCCGCAGCCGGCGGTGACCCACTATCGCGGCCTGGCGACGGTAGAAATGCCGGTCGCCACCGGCCGTTACCCGACCACTCGCTACGGGTTGGTGGAGCTGGAGCCGAAAACCGGGCGTAAACATCAGCTGCGTCGTCATTTGGCCCATCTGCGCCATCCGATCCTCGGTGACAGCAAACATGGCGATCTACGGCAAAACCGCAGCGCCGCTGAACATTTCGGCTGCAATCGTCTGATGCTGCACGCCAGCCAGCTGTCATTAACGCATCCCTTTACCGGCGAGCCGCTAACGATTCGCGCGGGTCTGGATGACGTCTGGATGCGCGCGCTGTCGCAGTTTGGCTGGCGCGGGCTTCTCCCGCTAAATGAAAGGGTTGAGTTTGCCGACGACAGCGGTCAGGATGAGAGTATCGCGGATAATCCAGGGAGATAATCACTATGGCAGAAGTCGGAATTTTTGTCGGCACAATGTACGGAAACTCGCTGTTGGTCGCCGAGGAGGCGGAAGCCATTCTGAGCGGGCTGGGGCATAAAGCGACGGTATTTGAGGACCCGGAAGTGAAAGACTGGGAATCCTATACCGGCAAGTACGTGCTGGTCGTGACGTCGACCACCGGGCAGGGCGATTTGCCGGACAGTATCGTTCCGCTGTATGAAGGCATTAAAGATATGTATCAGCCGCATCTGCGCTACGGCATTATCGCGCTTGGCGATAGCACCTACGCTAATTTCTGCGGCGGCGGTAAAACCTTTGATGCGCTGCTGCAGGAACAGGGCGCGCGACGTATCGGCGAGATGCTCACCATCGACGCCAGCGAAGACCCGGAACCGGAAAGCGTTTCCAATCCTTGGGTAGAAGCGTGGGCGAAACTGCTCGACTAATCCTATTAAGAACGCCCTCTCCCTACGTAGAGGGCGCGCTTAAGCTGCCAGTGGCCGGATAAACGGTCAGGCTTATCTTAACGTTTTCCATTCCTCCCGGCTTCGGGCATGTGCCTGATAACCACGCCATCGCTATGGCTTTTTTCTTTGCGTTTCCCCGGCGTCAAGAGAGGCGATTCACACTCTGAAGGTTATATTGCCCATCTTCCTCTAAGCAGGCGACGGTTTTCCATTTCCGTGAACTACTCCCCACAACCTTAGGCATGCGCCACAAACTAACGCAGTTCCGCCCGCTAAAGCTGTGTATATGCACGGTGAGCCCGTCGAGGCCTCTTTTTATACTTTTCCTGCCAGTGACAAAAGCAGTACGCCAGATATAACGAAAAAAAACACTAACACGTCATTCTGATTACCCTACAGGTTGTGCTGTTCAGAATGAACGTAGCTAAACGCTATGATTCAGGAGTACAACAATGAGTTCATTAAGTCAGGCTGCGAGCGCCGCTGAAAAGCGCACCAATGCTCGCTATTGGATAGTGGTGATGCTGTTTATCGTCACATCCTTTAACTATGGCGACCGCGCGACGCTGTCGATCGCCGGTTCTGAAATGGCCAGGGATATCGGCCTCGATCCTGTTGGCATGGGTTACGTTTTCTCCGCGTTTTCATGGGCCTATGTGATCGGACAGATCCCCGGTGGCTGGCTGCTTGACCGCTTTGGTTCTAAACGCGTCTATTTCTGGTCCATCTTTATCTGGTCCGTGTTTACCCTGCTGCAGGGCTTCGTGGATATCTTTAGCGGTTTTGGCATTATCATCGCGCTGTTTACCCTGCGCTTCCTCGTCGGCCTTGCCGAATCGCCCTCGTTCCCGGGCAATAGCCGTATTGTGGCCGCCTGGTTCCCGGCGCAGGAGAGAGGGACGGCGGTATCGATTTTTAACTCCGCGCAGTATTTTGCTACCGTTATTTTCGCGCCGATTATGGGGTGGTTGACCCATGAAGTGGGCTGGTCGCACGTATTCTTCTTTATGGGCGGACTGGGTATTGTCATCAGCTTCGTGTGGCTGAAAGTGATCCACGATCCGAATAACCATCCAGGCGTGAACCAGAAAGAACTGGACTACATCGCCGAAGGCGGCGCGTTGATCAACATGGATCAAAAGAGCAGTGCGCAGAAGGTGCCTTTTAGCGTAAAAATGGGCCAAATCAAGCAGCTGATTGGCTCGCGAATGATGGTCGGGATCTATATCGGTCAGTACTGCATCAACGCCTTAACCTACTTCTTTATCACCTGGTTCCCGGTTTATCTGGTGCAGGCGCGCGGCATGTCGATCCTTAAAGCGGGCTTTGTCGCCTCGATTCCGGCGGTGTGCGGCTTTGTCGGCGGGGTGTTGGGCGGGATTATTTCCGACTGGTTGATGCGCCGTACCGGCTCGCTGAATATCGCGCGCAAAACGCCGATCGTGCTGGGCATGCTGTTGTCCATGACCATGCTGATGTGTAATTACGTGAATGTGGAATGGATGATCATCGGCTTTATGGCGATGGCCTTCTTTGGTAAAGGCATCGGCGCGCTGGGCTGGGCGGTAATGGCGGACACCGCGCCGAAAGAGATTAGCGGCCTGTCCGGCGGTCTGTTCAACATGTTCGGCAATATTTCCGGCATCGTAACCCCTATCGCTATCGGCTATATCGTCGGCACCACCGGCTCTTTCAACGGCGCGCTGATTTACGTCGGTATCCATGCGCTGGTGGCGGTTCTCAGCTACCTGGTGCTGGTGGGCGATATCAAACGTATCGAACTTAAACCGGTTGCGGGGCGTTAATCATGAATACCCAATCCAGCCCAATTGTTACCGAAATGAAGGTGATTCCGGTCGCCGGGCGCGACAGCATGCTGATGAATATCGGCGGCGCGCATAACGCCTGGTTTACCCGCAACATCGTGGTGTTAACCGATAACGCTGGCCATACCGGCGTCGGCGAAGCGCCCGGCGGCGAAGTCATCTACCAGACGTTGGTCGATGCCATTCCGCAGGTGGTTGGGCAGGAGGTCGCTCGCCTCAACCGCGTGGTGCAGCAGGTACATAAAGGCAACCAGGCGGCGGATTTCGACACCTTCGGCAAAGGCGCATGGACCTTCGAATTGAAAGTCAATGCGGTGGCGGCGCTGGAGGCCGCGCTGCTCGACCTGCTTGGCAAGGTGTTGAATGTCCCGGTCTGCGAACTGCTTGGGCCCGGCAAACAGCGTGATGCGGTGACCGTGCTGGGCTACCTGTTCTATATCGGCGACCGCGAAAAAACCGATCTCGGATACCTTGAGCGGACGCCAGGCAACCACGAATGGTATCGCCTGCGTCATCAGCAGGCGTTGAATAGCGACGCGGTGGTGCGACTGGCGGAGGCGGCTCAGGATCGCTACGGCTTTAAAGACTTTAAGCTAAAAGGCGGCGTATTACCTGGCGAGCAGGAGATCGACACCGCTCGCGCGCTGAAAAAACGCTTCCCTGAAGCGCGCATTACCGTCGATCCGAACGGCGCCTGGCTGTTGGATGAAGCTATTATGCTGTGCAAAGGGCTGCAGGATGTCCTGACCTATGCCGAAGATCCGTGCGGCGCGGAACAGGGCTTTTCCGGCCGGGAAGTGATGGCCGAGTTCCGTCGCGCAACCGGGTTACCGGTGGCGACCAACATGATAGCCACTAACTGGCGCGAGATGGGGCATGCGGTGATGCTCAACGCCGTCGATATTCCGCTGGCTGATCCGCACTTCTGGACGCTCTCTGGCGCGGTGCGGGTGGCGCAGCTGTGCGATGACTGGGGGCTGACCTGGGGCTGCCACTCGAACAACCATTTTGATATCTCGCTGGCGATGTTTACCCACGTCGGCGCCGCGGCGCCGGGCAAGCCGACCGCTATCGATACCCATTGGATTTGGCAGGAGGGCGATTCGCACCTGACGCAAAATCCGCTGCAAATTATCAACGGCAAAATCGCCGTGCCAGACGCGCCGGGACTCGGCGTGGAGCTGGACTGGGAACAGGTGCATAAAGCTCATGAGGCCTATAAGGCGCTGCCTGGCGGCGCGCGTAATGATGCGGGCCCGATGCAGTACCTGATTCCCGGTTGGACATTCGACCGTAAACGCCCCGTTTTCGGCCGTCATTAATTAAAAAGGATTACGTCATGACTACATCATCTTCAACGCCAATTGTGACCGCTATGCAGGTTATCCCGGTCGCCGGGCATGACAGCATGCTGATGAACCTGAGCGGCGCGCACGCGCCGTACTTCACCCGTAATATCGTTATCATCAAAGATAACTCCGGGCATACCGGCGTCGGCGAAATTCCCGGCGGCGAAAAGATCCGCCAGACGCTGGAAGACGCCGCGCCGCTGGTAGTGGGGAAAACGCTGGGCGAGTACAAAAATGTGCTGAATGCCGTGCGTAACCAGTTTGCCGACCGCGATGCCGGCGGCCGCGGCCTGCAAACCTTCGATCTGCGCACCACTATTCACGTGGTGACCGGGATTGAAGCGGCGCTGCTGGATCTGCTGGGCCAGCATCTGGGCGTGAACGTTGCTTCTCTGCTTGGCGACGGCCAACAGCGGAGTGAAGTCGAAATGCTGGGCTATCTGTTCTTCGTCGGCAACCGCCACGCGACGCCGCTGGCTTATCAAAGCCAACCGGATGAGCAGTGCGACTGGTACCGTATTCGTCATGAAGAGGCGATGACGCCGGAGGCGGTAGTTCGTCTGGCGGAAGCCGCTTACGAAAAATATGGCTTCAATGATTTTAAACTGAAGGGCGGGGTACTGGCCGGTTTTGAAGAAGCCGAAGCCATTAGCGCGCTGGCGAAGCGTTTCCCTGACGCGCGCGTGACCCTCGACCCGAACGGCGCCTGGCTGCTGGATGAAGCCATCCAGATAGGCAAGCAACTGAAAGGCGTACTGGCCTATGCGGAAGACCCATGCGGCGCTGAGCAAGGTTTCTCCGGCCGCGAAGTGATGGCCGAATTCCGTCGGGCGACCGGGCTGCCGACCGCAACCAACATGATTGCCACCGACTGGCGGCAGATGGGCCATACGCTGTCGTTACAATCGGTGGATATTCCGCTGGCTGACCCGCACTTCTGGACCATGCAGGGATCGGTGCGCGTGGCGCAAATGTGTCATGAATTTGGCCTGACCTGGGGGTCGCACTCTAATAACCACTTCGATGTGTCGTTGGCGATGTTTACCCATGTGGCCGCGGCGGCGCCGGGTAAAATTACCGCTATCGATACCCACTGGATCTGGCAGGAGGGCAACCAGCGTTTGACCAAACAGCCGTTTGAAATCAAAGGCGGTATGGTGCAGGTGCCGACGACGCCAGGTTTGGGGGTTGAGCTGGATATGGACCGCGTGATGCAGGCTAATGAGCTATATAAGAAACATGGCCTGGGCGCTCGTGATGACGCCATGGCGATGCAATATTTAATCCCGAACTGGACCTTTGATAACAAACGTCCTTGCATGGTTCGCTAAGATAACGCCGACCCTGTTGGGGTCGGCAACTGCCGGTCGCCGGGGTTATTCATATTAAGGACACTTATGAAGATAGTGATCGCGCCGGATTCTTACAAAGAGAGCCTGAGTGCGCTGGATGTCGCTACCGCGATAGAAACGGGGTTCCGCGAAATTTATCCCCATGCGGAGTACGTTAAAGTCCCGGTTGCCGACGGCGGAGAGGGTACCGTTGAGGCGATGGTGGCCGCGACGCAGGGACATATCGTACAGGTCAGCGTTACCGGGCCGTTAGGCGAACCGGTCGAAGCCTTTTACGGTCTGTCCGGCGATATGCGCTGCGCCTATATTGAAATGGCGGCAGCCAGCGGACTGGAAAGCGTGCCGCCGACGCGACGTAATCCGCTACTGACCACCTCCTGGGGAACCGGCGAGCTGATTCGTTACGCGTTAGATGCGGGAGTCTCGCAGATTATTATTGGGATCGGCGGCAGCGCGACCAATGACGGCGGCGCCGGCATGGCGCAGGCGTTAGGGGCGAAATTGTTGACCGCGGAGCAACAGCAAATTGCGCCGGGCGGCGGCGCGCTGGAGACGCTGGCGCGAATCGATCTCAGCGAGCTGGATCCAAGATTGGCGGATTGCCGGATTGATGTCGCCTGCGACGTCACCAACCCGTTAACCGGCCCGCAGGGGGCAAGCGCGGTGTTCGGCCCGCAAAAAGGGGCGACGACGGCGATGATTGAACGTCTTGATCGCGGCCTGCAACACTTTGCGCAGATTATCGACCGCGATTTGGATATCGATGTGCTGAGCCTGGAAGGGGGCGGCGCGGCGGGCGGTATGGGGGCGGCGTTGTATGCGTTTTGCGGCGCCAAATTGCGACCGGGGATCGAGATAGTGACCGATGCGCTGCGGCTGGCGGATTTAGTGGCTGATGCTGATTTGGTGATTACCGGTGAAGGGCGCATCGACAGCCAGACCATTCACGGTAAGGTACCGGTGGGGGTGGCGAAGGTCGCGAAACGCTTCAACGTGCCGGTGATTGGGATTGCCGGCAGCCTGACCGCCGATGTTGGCGTCGTGCATCAGCATGGTTTGGATGCGGTCTTTAGCGTGCTGTATACCGTCTGTACCCTGGACGAAGCGCTGGCGAACGCCGCCGCCAACGTGAGAATGACGGCGCGTAACGTGGCCGCGGTATTGCAGATGGGCGGCAAGCGGTAACCCGGGCAGCGCAGTGGGATTTGTAGCCCGGATAAGGCGCGTAACACCGCGATCCGGGAACCGTCCCCGGTGGCGCTTACGCTTACCGGGGCTACCAACCGAGTACCGGACCGTAGGGCGTAGCCCGGATAAGGCGCGTAGCGCCGCTATCCGGGGTTTACACTCCCATCTTGCACGCTTCGCGGGCGACGTTATCCATCTCGTCTAGCAGTTCCAGCAGTTCCGGCTCCAGTTCTTCCGGCGCGGTACCGGCGCGCAACTGACTTTCAAGGGTATGGCACAGTTTTTTCAGCCGCGGTACGCCGCTATAGCTGCAGCTACCGTGCAGCTTGTGGATTAAATCCAGCAATCCTTCCGGCGTCTCGCCGACCAGCTGCTCTTCAACTTTATTGCGCACCTCCGGCATAAAGGCGAGCAACATTTGCAGCATCTCCCGCGCGAGGTCTGGCTTCATGGCTGCCTGACGCAGCGCCAGCTGCCAGTTGAGCGTGACGTTATGGTCGATAACCGGCTCAACCGGTTCGGCGATTTGAGGCGTGACGACGTGCATACCGGGCTGATAACGCAACAGCAGGGTGCTGAGTTTATCTTCTTCAATTGGCTTCGCCAGATAATCGTTCATCCCGGCAGCCAGCAGTTTCTCGCGCTGACCCTCAAGGGCGTGAGCGGTCACGGCGATCACCGGTGTCTGCTGCTGATGAGGGAGTTGGCGGATCAATTCACAGGCGCGAATACCGTCCATATCCGGCATCTGAATATCCATCAGAATGAGATCCAACTGCGATTGTTTTGCCTGCTCTACGGCATCCTGGCCGCTATCGCACAGAATGACATGCTGCACCAGATCGTCCAGCAATGCGCCGATAAGCTTGAGGTTGGCCGGGTTGTCGTCTACCGCCATGACCGTCATCGCCAGTTTATCGCTATCGATATAGGGCTGCGGCACCGGCGGCTGCGCGCGGCAAGAGGCCATCAGCACCGGGAAAAGCCGCGTGGAGGTCAACGGTTTGAGCAGGCAGGCGGCGACGCCATTTCTTTTCAGCTCTTCGGCGCTGACCTGCGCGTGACAAGGCAACCCCAGTACCAGGGTATCGGATAGCGAGCAGGCGCGGACCAGCTTCTCCCGCTGATTGCTGAGATCGCGCATCGACACCGGAATACCGGCCAGTAAAATATCGTAGTGGGCATCCGGCAGCGCTGACAGCGTCGGGCTGTAGACCACCTCCAATGGCGTGGTTGCCAGCAGTTCCATCGTGCTTTGCGCAGCGGTGGCATTGGCTTCAATGTAGGCCAGCTTCTTGCCCGCCAGGCAATGGGTATCGAAACCGTCCGTAACGGCGTTCGGGTTCAGGTCAAGGCTGATATGGAACCAGAAGGTGGAGCCACGGTTCGGTTGACTATGGAATGAGATATCACCGCCCATCTCTTTGACCAGGCGCTGGGTGATGACCAGACCCAGGCCGGTGCCGCCGTGGCGGCGCGAGATACTGGCGTCGGCCTGGCGGAATGCCTGGAACAGCCGTGACTGATCGCGCTCCGGAATACCGATGCCGGTATCGTGGATCTGTACTTCAATTTGCACGCGGGAATTGCTCATCGCCCGCTGTTCCACCAGCACATCAATGTTGCCGTGCTCGGTGAATTTTATGGCGTTACCCACCAGGTTGGTGATGACCTGCTGCAGACGTAGCGGATCGCCAATCACATTATCCGGGACATCGCTTTTAATGTTGAGGGTGAGTTCGAGCCCTTTATCGTGCGCCGAATGGGCCAGCAGGGTCACCACTTCATCCAGGGTATTGCGCAGCAGGAAAGGAATGCTTTCCAGTATCAGCTTGCCCGCTTCCAGCTTGGAGAAATCCAGCACGTCATTAATGATGGCCAACAGATTGTTGGCAGAACGCTCAATGGTGGTGAGGTGGTCGCGCTGAGTGGCGTTCAGATCGGTTTTTAGCGTCAGTCGGGTAAAGCCAATCACGCCGTTAAGCGGGGTTCGTAGCTCATGCGACATATTGGCCAGGAACTCGGATTTGATGCGCGCGGCCTCCTGGGCGCGCTTTTTCGCCAGATCCAGCTCGACGTTCTGAATCTCCATCTGCTCCAGCGTTTCGCGCAGATCCGAGGTGGCCTGATCGACATTGTGCTGCATCTCCTCGTGGTATGCCGCAAGCGACATCGCCATCGAGTTAATGCCGTTTTTCAGCATATCCAGCTCGCCGAGCATAAAACCTTCAACGCGGCTATCCAACTGGCCGCGACGGATGCGGTCAACGGTGTTGACCATATTGCGAATCGGCCCGGTCACGTCGCGCATCAATCGCCAGCCGAAAATCAGCGCAATGCCGATACAAAACAGCATCATGACGCTTGAGATAAATATCTCTTTGTACTGCTGTAAGCGAACGGATTTGAGGTCGAGCTCCAGCGCCACATAGCCAAGCATGTTGCCCGGCATTTTAGCATCGCTTTCCGGCGACTCATCGGGCAGATAGCTTTCTGACACAATAGGCGTGCGCAGCACCATGATATCGCCGTGGCGGGTGACGCTTAGACGGCGAGGGAAGGGGGCGCCGCGCGGGAGCTGTATTTCTCGCGGATCGAGCTGAAAGTTAGAGGTAACGAAAAGCCGGTTTTTTGCATCATAGATTGAAATGGCCCGCACGATATCGGAATGGCGGCGGTGAAGCACGCTGATAAGTTGGCCGATCGCCTCGCGATTTTGCAAATTCATGCCGTATTCACTGGATACCGCCAGCGGTTCGATAATACTGGCGCCGGCATCCTCCAACTGCCTCTGCAGGTCGTTATAGCGGTGGGCGACGAAGAAAATACTGAGCAGCAAACCAATCAAAACGGTCGGCGCCAGAATAAGAATCATCATGCGAGCACGTAGGCTGTAGTTGGTCATGCGGTTCCATTATGGGAGAATATACATATCAACCTTCAGACGGCTTCTGAATCGATAGCCCGAATGATTTCATGTATAGAGTCAGTATATTTTTGAGATAATCCTCTACAATGGCGCAATTCTACTCTGCAAAACGGCGTGTGACGACGCGCCAGATCATAACCGTGACGGTAAATGACCTTGATCCCTTTGGCCAGGGCGTAGCCCGTCATCAGGGTAAGGCGCTGTTTGTCCCCGGCCTGTTGCCGCAAGAGCAGGCGGAAGTCGTGCTGGTAGAGGATAAAAAACAGTATGCCCGCGCTCAGGTTAAACGCCGCCTCAACGACAGCCCACAGCGCGTTGCGCCGCGCTGTGCGCATTTCGGCGTCTGCGGCGGATGCCAGCAGCAGCATGCTAGCATTGAACTACAGCAGCAAAGCAAGCGCGCCGCGCTCTCCCGCCTGATGAAACGTGACGTTGACGACATTATAGCCGCTGAACCCTGGGGCTATCGTCGTCGGGCGCGTTTGAGCTTGAATTATCAGCCGAAGACCCAACAACTGCAGATGGGTTTTCGTAAGGCCAACTCCAGCGAAATCATCGATGTGGTGCAGTGCCCTGTTTTGGTGCCCCAACTTGAGGCGTTGTTGCCCGCGGTGCGCGAGTGTTTAACCAGCCTGCAGTCACAGCGTCATCTTGGCCACGTTGAATTGGTGCAGGCGGACAACGGCCCGCTGATGGTTTTACGCCATACCGCCGCGCTGACGGCGGCGGATAAAGAAAAACTGGAACGTTTTTCGCAAACTCACGGTCTATCCCTGTACCTCGCGCCGCAAAGCGAGATACTTGAACATATTCGCGGCGATGAGCCATGGTACACGTCAGACGGACTACGCTTAGTGTTCAGTCCGCGCGATTTTATCCAGGTCAACGATGGCGTAAACCAGAAGATGGTAAGTACGGCGCTGGCCTGGTTAGATATTCAGCCGCAGGACCGCGTTCTGGATCTTTTTTGCGGTATGGGTAATTTCACCCTGCCGCTGGCCAAAGCGGCGGCGAGCGTGGTGGGCGTCGAAGGTGTGCCCGCGCTGGTGGCAAAGGGGCGGGAAAATGCCGCTCTCAATGGGTTGCAAAACGTGACTTTCTTTCATGAAAACCTGGAGGAAGATGTCACCCGGCAAGCCTGGGCGAAGCACGGCTTTGATAAAATTCTACTCGATCCGGCAAGGGCCGGGGCGCCGGGCGTGATGGCGCATATTATCAAGCTGGCTCCGCGGCGAGTGGTCTATGTTTCATGTAACCCGGCGACGCTGGCGCGCGATAGCGAGGCGTTGCTTCAGGCGGGATATCGCATTCAACGTCTGGCGATGCTGGACATGTTCCCGCACACCGGGCACCTGGAATCGATAGTATTGTTTGAGCGCGAGCTTACATAAAATTGTTCAGCCCGCATCGAGGCGACAGTGAAGATGCCTGGTGGCGGTGTGGACTGAAGGATGAAGTAGATACCCTCAATAACTCGAGTTGCAGGAAAGCTAACGCACATGCAACTTGAAGAATGACGGGTATAAATATGGCTTGCTGACTTCGGTAGGCTGAGTCCCTTAAGGAGAGGACAATGGTTGCGGTAAGAAGTGCACATCTAAATAAAGCTGGTGAGTTTGACCCGAAGAAATGGATCGCGAGTCTGGGGATTTCCAGCCAGCAGTCGTGTGAGCGCTTAGCCGAGACCTGGGATTATTGTCGCGCAACAACGCAGGGGCACCCGCAGGCAGATCTCCTGCTTTGGCGTGGCGTGGAGATGGTTGAAATTCTCTCCATGCTGAATATGGATATCGATACCTTGCGGGCCGCTTTGCTGTTTCCGCTGGCGGACGGCAACGTCGTCAGCGAAGAAGTCCTGCAAGAGAGCGTCGGCAAATCCGTCGTTACCCTGATTCACGGCGTGCGTGATATGGCGGCGATTCGCCAGCTCAAAGCCACGCACACCGATACCGTCTCCTCAGAACAGGTCGACAATATTCGCCGCATGCTGCTGGCGATGGTCGATGATTTCCGCTGCGTGGTTATCAAGCTTGCGGAACGTATCGCTCACCTGCGCGAGGTAAAAGATGAACCCGAAGATGAGCGCGTACTGGCCGCAAAAGAGTGTACCAATATCTATGCGCCGCTGGCGAACCGCTTAGGGATCGGTCAACTGAAGTGGGAGCTGGAAGACTACTGCTTCCGTTACCTGCATCCAGCCGAATATAAGCGCATTGCAAAGTTGCTGCATGAACGCCGTATCGACCGCGAACATTACATCGATGAGTTTGTCGGCCATCTGCGCTCAGAAATGAAAACCGAAGGCGTGAAGGCTGAGGTGTACGGGCGTCCAAAGCATATCTATAGCATCTGGCGCAAAATGCAGAAGAAGCATCTCGCTTTTGATGAGCTGTTTGACGTGCGCGCGGTTCGTATCGTCGCCGAACGTTTACAGGATTGCTACGCGGCGCTGGGGATCGTGCATACCCACTATCGTCATCTGCCTGACGAATTTGATGATTACGTCGCTAACCCGAAACCGAACGGCTACCAGTCTATTCATACCGTAGTGCTTGGGCCGGGCGGGAAAACGGTCGAAATCCAAATTCGCACCAAACAGATGCATGAAGACGCCGAGCTCGGCGTGGCGGCGCACTGGAAGTATAAAGAGGGCGCCAGCGCCGGGGCGAGCGGCGGCCGCGGTCATGAAGACCGTATCGCCTGGCTGCGTAAGCTGATCGCCTGGCAGGAAGAGATGGCCGACTCCGGCGAAATGCTCGATGAAGTGCGCAGCCAGGTCTTTGACGACCGGGTCTACGTGTTTACGCCGAAGGGCGACGTGGTTGACCTGCCGGCGGGCTCCACTCCGCTCGATTTTGCCTACCATATCCATAGCGATGTCGGGCACCGCTGCATCGGCGCGAAAATTGGCGGGCGCATTGTGCCGTTCACCTATCAGCTGCAGATGGGCGATCAGATTGAGATAATTACTCAGAAGCAGCCCAACCCAAGCCGCGACTGGCTGAACCCGAACCTCGGCTACGTGACCACCAGCCGCGGGCGCTCCAAAATTCACGCCTGGTTCCGTAAACAGGATCGCGACAAGAACATTCTCGCCGGGCGGCAGATCCTTGACGATGAGCTTGAGCATCTGGGGATCAGCCTGAAGGATGCCGAGAAACATCTGCTGCCGCGCTACAACTTTAATGAACTGGATGAACTGCTGGCGGCTATCGGCGGCGGCGATATTCGCCTTAACCAGATGGTCAACTTCCTGCAGGCGCAGTTCAACAAACCGAGCGCTGCGGAACAGGATGCCGCCGCGCTGAAGCAGCTGCAGCAGAAAACCTATACCCCGCAGAACCGCAGTAAAGACAATGGCCGGGTGGTGGTTGAGGGCGTCGGCAACCTGATGCATCACATCGCCCGCTGCTGCCAGCCGATTCCCGGTGACGAAATCGTCGGCTTCATCACCCAGGGGCGCGGGATCTCGGTGCACCGCGCCGACTGCGATCAGCTGGCTGAGCTGCAGTCTCACGCGCCGGAACGCATCGTTGATGCGGTATGGGGCGAGAGCTATTCTGCGGGATATTCGCTGGTGGTGCGCGTGGTTGCCAACGACCGCAGCGGCCTGCTGCGCGACATTACCACTATTCTTGCCAACGAGAAGGTGAACGTGTTGGGCGTAGCCAGCCGCAGCGATACCAAACAGCAGTTGGCGACCATCGATATGACCATTGAAATCTACAACCTGCAGGTGTTGGGCCGGGTGCTCGGCAAGCTGAACCAGGTGCCGGATGTGATCGACGCGCGTCGTCTGCACGGCGGTTAATTTCGTCGCGCCGGATGGCGGTATAAATGCCTTATCCGGCCTACGGTCCGCGGCTTTGTCTTGAAAGCGCCCGCGCGACAACCGCTGCACGGCGGTTAATTTCGTCGCGCCGGATGGCGGCATAAATGCCTTATCCGGCCTACGGTCCGCGGCTTTGTCTTAAAAGCGCCCGCGCGACAACCGCTGCACGGCGGTTAATTTCGCCGCGCCGGATGACGGCATAAATGCCTTATCCGGCCTACGGTCCGCGGCTTTGTCTTAAAAGCGTCCGGGCGACAACCGCTTCACGGCGGTTAATTTCGTCGCGCCGGATGGCGGCATAAATGCCTTATCCGGCCTACGGTCCGCGGCTTTGTCTTAAAAGCGCCCGGGCGACAATCGCTACACGGCGGTTAATTCGTCTGTAGGCCGGATAAGGCGAAGCCGCCATCCGGCAATTTCGTAACGTCGGATAAGGTATCAATGCCTTATCCGGCCGACTATTTTTTTAATTTCCAGGATTGTCACATGACTCAAATTGACCGCCTGCTCGGCATCATGCGCCGCCTGCGCGACCCGGAAAACGGCTGCCCGTGGGATAAAGAACAGACCTTTGCCACTATCGCCCCTTACACCCTTGAAGAGACCTATGAAGTGCTGGACGCCATTGCGCGCGAAGATTTTGACGATCTGCGCGGCGAGCTTGGCGACCTGCTATTCCAGGTGGTGTTCTATGCGCAGATGGCGCAAGAAGAGGGGCGTTTTGATTTCAACGATATCTGCGCCGCCATCAGCGACAAACTGGAACGTCGCCATCCGCATATTTTCGGCGATGCTTCAGCCGGGAACAGTGCGGAAGTGCTGGCGCGCTGGGAGCAGATCAAGAGCGCGGAGCGAGCGGAAAAGGCGCAACACTCGGCGCTGGATGATATTCCGCATAGCCTGCCGGCGCTGATGCGCGCGCATAAAATTCAGCGTCGCTGCTCGGCGGTGGGCTTCGACTGGACCTCGCTTGGGCCGGTGCTCGATAAGGTGCATGAAGAGATAGATGAAGTCATGCATGAAGCGCAGCAGGCGGTGGTTGATGAAGCTAAACTGGAAGAGGAAGTGGGCGATCTGCTGTTCGCCACGGTGAATTTATCCCGCCATTTAGGAGTCAAAGCCGAGGTCGCGTTGCAGAAAGCGAACCTCAAATTTGAGCGCCGCTTCCGCGAAGTTGAGCGTATTGTTGCCGCCAGAGGTCTGGAAATGACCGGCGTTGACCTCGAAACCATGGAAGAAGTGTGGCAGGAAGTAAAACGCCAGGAAACTGATCTCTAACGAGTTTTCGTGATCAAGCGCTATTTGTGTGATTTTATAAATAACAAGCGCTTGATTTACGTCAAAAACATTTCGCCAAAAGCGGCTATTTTCTCATTCCGTTATGTTGTTGAAACACCATGTAGCCTGCCTCTTCGAGTTGTTCGAGTCGCAACGCAGGTGCGGCTGGTAGAAAGAAGAGGAGGGGAGAATGAAAGTTTGTGGCGTCACGCATGTTCGGGTATACTACTTTCCCGTCCTGGTTATTCCATCGTTTTACCCTAACTTCTCAGGTTCAGCATGACAACGAACTATATTTTTGTGACCGGCGGGGTCGTATCCTCTCTGGGTAAAGGCATTGCCGCAGCTTCCCTGGCAGCCATTCTTGAAGCCCGTGGGCTCAATGTAACTATCATGAAACTGGATCCGTACATCAACGTCGATCCGGGCACCATGAGCCCAATCCAGCACGGGGAAGTGTTCGTTACTGAAGACGGCGCTGAAACCGATCTGGACCTGGGCCACTACGAGCGTTTCATCCGCACCAAGATGACTCGCCGCAACAACTTCACCACTGGTCGTATCTACTCCGACGTTCTGCGTAAAGAGCGCCGTGGCGACTATCTGGGCGCAACCGTACAGGTTATCCCGCACATCACCAACGCCATCAAAGAGCGTGTATTGGCTGGCGGCGAAGGCCATGACGTGGTGCTGGTTGAAATCGGCGGTACCGTAGGCGATATCGAATCCCTGCCGTTCCTCGAAGCTATTCGCCAGATGGCGGTAGAAATCGGCCGTGAGCATACCCTGTTCATGCACTTGACCCTGGTGCCATACATGGCGGCGGCGGGTGAAGTCAAAACTAAACCGACTCAGCACTCTGTGAAAGAGCTGCTCTCCATCGGTATCCAGCCTGATATTCTGATTTGCCGCTCCGATCGCGCGGTTCCGGCCAACGAGCGTGCAAAAATTGCATTGTTCTGTAACGTCCCGGAAAAGGCTGTGATTTCTCTGAAAGACGTCGATTCCATTTATAAAATTCCAGGCCTGTTGAAATCTCAGGGGCTGGACGATTATATTTGTAAACGATTCAGCTTAACTTGTCCGGAAGCAAACCTGGCCGAATGGGAACAGGTAATCTATGAAGAAGCTAATCCGGCAGGCGAAGTCACCATTGGTATGGTCGGTAAGTACATTGAACTGCCGGATGCCTACAAATCGGTGATTGAAGCGCTGAAACACGGTGGTCTGAAAAACCGCGTGACCGTCAACATCAAGCTTATCGATTCGCAGGATGTTGAAACGCGCGGCGTCGAAATCCTCAAAGATTTGGACGCGATCCTCATCCCGGGCGGCTTCGGCTACCGCGGCGTTGAAGGCAAGATCGCCACCGCGCGCTATGCGCGTGAGAACAATATTCCATATCTGGGCATCTGCCTGGGTATGCAGGTTGCGCTGATTGAGTTCGCGCGCAACGTAGCGGGCATGGAAAACGCCAACTCTACGGAATTTGTGCCAGACTGTAAGTACCCGGTGGTGGCGCTGATTACCGAATGGCGTGACGAAGAAGGCAACGTTGAGGTTCGTTCCGAGAAGAGCGACCTCGGCGGCACCATGCGCCTTGGCGCGCAGCAGTGCCAGCTGGGTGATGATTCTCTGGTTCGTCAGCTATACGGCGAGCCGACAATCACCGAGCGCCATCGTCACCGCTACGAAGTCAACAACATGTTGTTGAAACCGATTGAAGCTGCCGGCCTGCGCGTTGCGGGCCGTTCCGGGGATGATCAGTTGGTCGAGATCATCGAAGTGCCGAACCATCCGTGGTTTGTGGCCTGCCAGTTCCACCCGGAGTTTACTTCGACGCCGCGTGACGGCCACCCGCTGTTTGCCGGCTTTGTGAAAGCCGCGAGCGAGTACCAGAAACGTCAGGCGAAGTAAAAGAGTTAGAACGGCAATGCACCCAATTGGGTGCATTGTTTGTCTGGAGTTTTAGTTTAACTTGTACTGAGGAAAACCTAATGTCCAAAATCGTTAAAGTCATCGGTCGTGAAATCATCGACTCCCGTGGTAACCCGACTGTTGAAGCCGAAGTACACCTGGAAGGTGGTTTCGTCGGTATGGCAGCTGCTCCGTCAGGTGCTTCTACTGGTTCCCGCGAAGCGCTGGAACTGCGCGATGGCGACAAATCCCGTTTCCTGGGTAAAGGCGTAACCAAAGCTGTTGCTGCGGTAAACGGCCCGATCGCTCAGGCAGTCCTGGGTAAAGATGCTAAAGATCAAGCTGGCATCGATAAGATCATGATCGACCTGGACGGTACTGAAAACAAATCCAACTTCGGTGCGAACGCAATCCTGGCGGTATCCCTGGCGAACGCCAAAGCAGCAGCTGCTTCTAAAGGCCAGCCGCTGTTCGAACACATTGCTGAACTGAACGGCACTCCGGGCAAATACTCTATGCCGGTTCCGATGATGAACATCATCAACGGCGGTGAGCACGCTGACAACAACGTCGACATCCAGGAATTCATGATTCAGCCGGTTGGCGCGCCGACTCTGAAAGAAGCCGTACGTATGGGTTCTGAAGTGTTCCATCACCTGGCGAAAGTTCTGAAATCCAAAGGCATGAACACTGCAGTTGGTGACGAAGGCGGCTACGCGCCGAACCTGGGTTCCAACGCTGAAGCGCTGGCTGTTATCGCTGAAGCGGTTAAAGCAGCAGGCTACGAACTGGGCAAAGACATCACTCTGGCGATGGACTGCGCAGCTTCTGAATTCTACAAAGACGGTAAATACGTTCTGGCTGGCGAAGGCAACAAAGCGTTCACCTCTGAAGAATTCACCCACTTCCTGGAAGAACTGACCAAACAGTACCCGATCGTGTCCATCGAAGATGGCCTGGACGAGTCTGACTGGGACGGTTTCGCATACCAGACCAAAGTACTGGGCGACAAAATCCAGCTGGTTGGTGACGATCTGTTCGTAACCAACACCAAGATCCTGAAAGAAGGCATCGAGAAAGGCATCGCTAACTCCATCCTGATCAAATTCAACCAGATCGGTTCTCTGACCGAAACTCTGGCTGCAATCAAGATGGCGAAAGACGCTGGCTACACCGCTGTCATCTCTCACCGTTCTGGCGAAACTGAAGACGCTACCATCGCTGACCTGGCTGTTGGTACCGCTGCAGGCCAGATCAAAACTGGTTCTATGAGCCGTTCTGACCGCGTTGCTAAATACAACCAGCTGATTCGTATCGAAGAAGCGCTGGGTGAAAAAGCGCCGTACAACGGTCGTAAAGAGATCAAAGGCCAGGCGTAATCCTGACTTTTTGTGAAATAAAATGCCAGTCTGCGGACTGGCATTTTTTTTATCCGCTATTTGCACTTACTTGAAATCGACGGCCATTTGCTGCGGAATAGAAAGCCCGCGGGTGGTTTGTACGCAGCGGTCGATATAATCGGTGAAACGCGGCGGTTTGGGCATGCCCATGCTCAGCAGCTTATCATTGCTGAAGCGGACGTTCAGCGTCGCGAAGGCGCCATACAGGCGCATCGCTTTGAGCATCAGGCGCTCGTTGCACGGGCCAAAAATATCCTTCAACTCACGGCGCATTTTAACCAGCGTCTCATAGCTGACCTGCGCGTATCGATCGCCTACCGGAGCCTGCTCCAGCGCTGAGGCCATCGCGCGATCGATTTCCGCAAATTTCACGCTGTTTTCTTCTCCGGCGGAGATATGCACTACTTCGCCGCGCGCCAGCGGGCGCTGTAATAACATCAGCAGCGCGTCGGCGCAGTAGTCGACCGGGATAACATCAACGCGGTCTTCCAGGGAGCAGAGGAATTTTTGCAACATCAGCCCCATACTGAACACCCAAAAAATGCTGCTGGAGGGTTGGCAACCGTGATGAGTATGACCAACGACGATAGAAGGGCGGGCGATGGCTAACGGTAACGTCGGGCACTGCTCCTGCATCAGGCGCTCAATCGTCGATTTGGAATGGGTATACTCCACCAGATGCTCGGCGTGCTCGCGGAATTCAGCGCTTTCAGCGACCAGCGAATCGGGCTCCGGGGTACAGGACATCGCGGTCCCGACGTGGAGAAAACGTTGTAGTCCAGCTACGCGGGACATCCGTTGGGCAAATTTGAACGTCCCTTCGACGTTCACTTTCCAGATGAGCGGGTTATTGCCAAATGAGGCGACGGCGGCGCTGTTGATAACGTGAGTGACCTGCTCCAGACGCGGGTCGCTCAGGAACGCCTCCGGGGATGACAAATCGCCGAGCAGGATCTGCCGGGTAGTTAATGCGGCCAGCTTCTCCTCTGCAATATTGAATTTACGCAGGTTTTCCTTCACCCGGGCCAGAGCCGCTTCATCGTTATTGGCTCGCACCAGGAGCAATAGATTAATCCCATTTTCGTTATTAAGGATATTTTCTAATACCGCTCCACCCAGAAATCCGGTAACGCCTGTAATTAATAATGTATTCATGAATGCAGTCTCTCATGGTTGGTCGACTGGATTCTAGGCGCGGAAAATTAAACGGAGATTAAATAAAAAATGCTGTAACCGTCGGTTTCTTAAGCTTATTTTAAGCTATGGAAATTAAGTGAATTGAATTGGACAGTATGCATAGATAAAAGATTCATTGTTTCATGTATCGGTTTGTACATCTTTGATTAATTGTGATTTTTTATCGATTTAGACAATCATAAATAATGCTATTACGATCATGAAAAACATTATTTGTTACATCTTTATCCGCACGCAGATACTTCTGAAAAGAGTAATCAATGAACGGGTTAATGAGTGAGTGTGGCACATGCTAAAATAATACTTAATATATCGTAAATACATTTTGTGCTTATTTCATAGTTCGCTAACTAATATAAAAAGAGGGTTTACGCCCCGCTGACCATGGGCTCAGGTAAGCGCAGCTGAGGACAAGACCTGAGCGCCTGAATCTGCGATAATACCTTTTTACCACCTGAACAGAGATGACTATGCAGTACCCGATTAACGAGATGTTCCAGACCTTGCAAGGCGAGGGTTACTTTACCGGCGTGCCTGCCATTTTTATTCGTTTGCAGGGATGCCCGGTTGGTTGCGCCTGGTGCGATACCAAACATACCTGGGATAAGCTGGCCGATCGGGAAGTGTCTCTATTTAGTATCCTCGCTAAAACCAAAGAGAGCGATAAGTGGGGCCCGGCGACCAGCGACGATCTGCTGGCAATCATTGGCCGTCAGGGGTGGACCGCCCGTCACGTAGTGATTACCGGCGGCGAACCTTGTATTCACGATCTTACGCCGTTGACCGACCTGCTTGAGCAAAACGGTTTCAGCTGCCAGATTGAAACCAGCGGCACCCATGAAGTGCGCTGCAGCCACAATACCTGGGTTACGGTCTCGCCGAAGGTGAACATGCGCGGCGGCTACGATGTGCTCTCTCAGGCGTTGCAACGTGCAGATGAAATCAAGCATCCGGTTGGCCGCGTGCGTGATATCGAAGCGCTGGATGAACTGCTGGAAACGCTGGCAGATGAAAAGCCGCGGATTATTGCATTACAGCCGATTAGCCAAAAAGAAGACGCGACGCGTCTGTGCATCGAGACCTGTATCGCCCGGAACTGGCGGTTATCCATGCAGACGCATAAATACCTTAACATCGCCTGATCCCCACTCTATTTGCCGGGTAGGTGGCTCACCGCCCGGCAGCTCTCTTCTTCATATATGAATTCATCTTCGCATTTGGCTCCAGCGCTGGGGTTGAGATACGCCGTCATGACAGCAATGCTATCATTGGCGCGTTAATTCAGCCGCTCAGGCGGGCTATTGATACGTTGACTTAAGGAATGAGTTAACCATGCAGCCAATTGATCGACCTACTGCCTTCTCTATGGACTTCTTCTCGCTCAAGGGGAAAACCGCTATCGTTACCGGCGGCAATAGCGGCCTTGGTCAGGCTTTTGCCGTCGCCCTGGCGACAGCCGGCGCGAATCTGTTTATTCCCGCTCTGCGCGAAGAACATACTCTAACCCGCGAACTTATCGAACGGCAGGGCGTTGAGATGGAATTCATGCTGGCGGATATCACCGATGTCGGCATGCCGCAGCGGATTATCGCCACCTGCTGCGAGCGTTTTGGTACCGTTGATATTCTGGTGAACAATGCTGGTATTTGTCAGTTGAATAAGGTGCTGCGCTTTGGTCGCACAGACTGGGATCCGATGATCGAAACTAACCTGACGGCGGCATTTGAGCTCAGCCACGAAGCCGCTAAAATTATGGTCCCGCGGCGAAGCGGTAAGATTATTAACATCTGCTCGGTGTTTTCTTATCTCGGCGGCAGCTGGTCGCCGGCCTATGCCGCCACCAAACATGCGCTGGCTGGATTAACCAAAGCCTACTGCGATGAGCTGGGCCCATATAATATCCAGGTCAACGGCATCGCGCCCGGCTATTACGAAACCGAAATGACCGCTATTACCCGCAGCATCCCAAAAGAGAACCGACGCGTGCTGGCGCATATACCCGCGGGCCGTTGGGGAGAAGCAGAGGATTTAATGGGTGCCGTTGTTTTCCTCTCCAGCCGGGCCTCGGACTACGTCAACGGTCATATTCTGGCGGTGGATGGCGGCTATCTGGTGCGCTGATTCACATGGCGTTGGATGAAATAGAAAACCGCCAGGGCAGCAGCCCGATGGCGGATAGGCAGGGAGTTACTCGCCGCGATAGACGCAGCCTGCGGTGCAGGTCTCTTTCACCATTACTGCGCTCAGCAGAGGAACCAGCGGTTTCATTTGATCCCAAATCCATTTGGCCAGCACTTCGCTGGTGGGATTCTCCAGTCCTGGAATATCGTTCAGGTAATAGTGGTCTAAACGATCGTAAGTCGGTTTAAACGCGGCTTTCAGCTCGGCGAAATCCATGATCCACCCGGTATGGGGATCGACTTCACCGGTAATCTCCAGACGCACCATAAAAGAGTGACCATGCAGGCGACCGCATTTGTGGCCTTTCGGTACGTGCGGCAGGTGGTGGGCGGCTTCGAAGGTGAAATCTTTAAACAGCGTGGTGGACATCATTAACTCTCAACAGGACGAAAAAAACCGCCGTAGGGTACCGGAAAGTGCATTTTTTAGCATTAACTAAAACGGCCCTGAACGCAAAATCACCGTTTTTGCGCTTTTTTGTTGATTCAATTTCTTTCTTTTCAATGGATTAACTAATCGGTTTTGTTGTTAATAACTATAACTAAAACAGGTTAGTCCATTTGGTTATTTGTTATTTCCATCCCTTCTTTAATTGTTAGTATGCCCGCCGTTAACCTTACAATCTCTTCTGTTTTTGTCGCGCTGACAGGGCGTGAATAACAGCTTTGCTTACTGGAACATAACGACGCATGACGACACAGGCCCCACCTTCCAATCTGCTGCCGCTTAACCCGGAGCAACTGGCGCGCCTACAGGCGGCCACGACCGACTTTACGCCAACCCAACTGGCTTGGGTATCCGGCTACTTCTGGGGCATGCTGAACCAGCAGCCCGGCGCCGCGGTAAGCGCGCCCGCTCAGGCGGTAGAAGCGCCGGCCATCACCCTGATTTCCGCTTCGCAAACCGGCAACGCGCGTCGGGTTGCTGAAGCGCTGCGCGACGATCTGCAGGCCGCGCAGCTGAATGTGAAACTGGTGAACGCTGGCGACTATAAATTCAAACAAATCGCCGGTGAAAAACTGCTGGTCGTGGTGACGTCGACCCAGGGCGAAGGTGAGCCGCCGGAAGAAGCCGTCGCATTGCATAAATTCCTGTTTTCAAAGAAAGCGCCGAAGCTTGATGGCACCGCCTTCGCGGTGTTTGGTCTCGGCGATACCTCCTATGAGTTTTTCTGCCAGTCCGGCAAAGATTTCGACAGCAAACTGGCCGAGCTGGGCGGCGAACGCCTGCTCGATCGCGTTGATGCCGACGTTGAATATCAAGCCGCGGCGGCGGAATGGCGCGCTCGCGTAGTGGATGTGCTGAAGGCGCGCGCGCCGACGGCTGCGCCGGCCCAGCTTGCTACCAGCGGCGCGGTCAATGAAATTCACACCAGCCCATATACTAAAGAAGCGCCGTTGACGGCGACGCTTGCAGTGAATCAGAAAATAACCGGTCGCGACTCGGAAAAAGACGTCCGTCATATCGAGATCGATCTGGGTGATTCCGGCCTGCGTTATCAGCCGGGAGATGCTCTTGGCGTCTGGTACCAGAACGATCCGGCGCTGGTCAAAGAGCTGGTGGAGCTGCTGTGGCTGAAAGGTGATGAACCGGTCACGGTAGAAGGCAAAACGCTGCCGCTGGCGCAAGCGCTGGAGTGGCATTTTGAGCTGACGGTCAATACCGCCAATATTGTTGAGAACTATGCCACCCTGACCCGTAGTGAAACGCTGCTACCGCTGGTCGGCGATAAAGCGCAGTTGCAGCACTACGCTGCCACGACGCCTATCGTCGATATGGTGCGCTTCTCGCCGGCACAGCTGGACGCAGAAGCCTTAATCGGCCTGCTGCGCCCGCTGACGCCGCGCCTCTACTCTATTGCTTCCTCACAGGCAGAAGCGGAAAACGAAGTTCACGTTACCGTTGGCGTCGTGCGTTATGACATCGAAGGCCGCGCCCGCGCTGGCGGCGCGTCCAGCTTCCTCGCCGACCGCGTGGAAGAAGATGGCGAAGTGCGTATCTTTATCGAACACAATGACAATTTCCGTCTGCCTGCTAACCCGCAAACCCCGGTTATCATGATTGGCCCTGGAACCGGGATCGCGCCGTTCCGCGCCTTTATGCAGCAGCGCGCGGCGGAAGGGGCGGAAGGGAAGAACTGGTTGTTCTTCGGCAATCCGCACTTCACGGAAGATTTCCTCTATCAGGTGGAATGGCAGAGCTACGTCAAAGAGGGCGTGCTGAGCCGTATCGACCTGGCCTGGTCCCGCGATCAACAACAAAAAATCTATGTACAGGACAAACTGCGCGAGCAGGGGGCTGAAGTGTGGCGTTGGATTAACGACGGCGCCCATATTTATGTCTGCGGCGATGCCAATCGTATGGCGAAAGACGTCGAGCAGGCGTTACTGGAAGTGATTGCCGAATACGGCGCGATGGACGCCGAAGCGGCGGACGAATTTTTAAGTGAGCTGCGCGTTGAGCGCCGTTATCAGCGAGATGTCTACTAATGAGCGAAAAACATCCTGGCCCGCTGGTGGTCGAAGGTAAACTCTCCGACGCCGAGCGTATGAAGATCGAGAGTAACTACCTGCGCGGCACCATTGCGGAAGATTTAAATGACGGCCTGACCGGCGGTTTTAAAGGCGACAACTTCCTGCTCATCCGCTTCCACGGCATGTACCAGCAGGACGACCGCGATATTCGCGCGGAACGCGCGGCGCAGAAACTGGAGCCGCGCCACGCGATGCTGCTGCGCTGCCGTCTGCCGGGCGGCGTTATCACCACCAAACAGTGGCAGGCGATCGATAAGTTCGCCGCGGATAACACCATCTACGGCAGTATTCGCCTGACTAACCGTCAGACTTTCCAGTTTCACGGTATTCTGAAGAAGAACGTGAAGCCGGTGCATCAGATGCTGCACTCCGTTGGCCTGGACGCGCTGGCGACCGCCAACGACATGAACCGTAACGTGCTGTGCACCTCGAACCCGTTTGAGTCGCAGCTGCATGCCGAAGCCTACGAGTGGGCGAAGAAGATCTCCGAGCATCTGTTACCGCGTACTCGCGCCTATGCTGAGATCTGGCTGGATCAGGAAAAGGTCGCCACCACCGATGAGGAACCGATCCTCGGCCAGACCTATCTGCCGCGTAAATTCAAAACGACGGTGGTGATCCCGCCGCAGAACGATATCGATCTGCACGCCAATGATATGAACTTCGTGGCGATTGCGGAAAACGGCAAGCTGGTTGGTTTTAACCTGCTGGTGGGCGGCGGTTTGTCTATCGAGCATGGGAATAAGAAAACCTATGCGCGAACCGCCAGCGAATTTGGCTATCTGCCGCTGGAGCACACTCTGGCGGTGGCGGAAGCGGTCGTGACCACCCAGCGTGACTGGGGTAATCGTACCGATCGTAAAAACGCGAAAACCAAATATACCCTCGAGCGCGTCGGCGTGGAGACCTTCAAGGCGGAAGTTGAGCGCCGTGCCGGGATCAAATTTGAACCGATTCGCCCTTACGAGTTTACCGGCCGCGGCGATCGCATCGGCTGGGTTAAAGGCATCGATAATAACTGGCACCTGACGCTGTTTATTGAGAACGGCCGTATTCTGGATTATCCGGGCCGCCCGCTGAAAACTGGCCTGCTGGAGATCGCGAAGATTCACAAAGGTGAATTCCGCATCACCGCCAACCAGAACCTGATCATCGCCAGCGTACCGGAAGATCAGAAAGCGCGGATCGAGAAACTGGCGCGCGATCATGGCCTGATGAATGCCGTCACGGCGCAGCGTGAGAACTCGATGGCCTGCGTGTCGTTCCCGACCTGTCCGTTAGCGATGGCTGAAGCCGAGCGTTTCCTGCCATCGTTTATCGACAAAGTGGAAGAGGTGATGAGCAAGCACGGCGTCGGTGATGAGCATATCGTAACCCGCGTCACGGGTTGCCCGAACGGCTGCGGCCGCGCGATGCTGGCGGAAGTTGGCCTGGTAGGGAAAGCGCCTGGCCGCTATAACCTGCATATCGGCGGCAACCGTAGCGGGACGCGCATCCCACGGATGTATCGTGAAAATATCACCGAGCCGGAGATCCTTGCTTCGCTCGACGAGCTGGTAGGGCGCTGGGCGAAAGAGCGCGAAGCGGGTGAAGGCTTCGGCGACTTTACGGTGCGTGCGGGCATCATTCGCCCGGTGCTCGATCCAGCGCGTGATTTCTGGGAATAACCTGAATTGCCGGATAGCGGCATGAATGCCTTATCAGGCCTACCATTCGCGTAGGCCTGATAAGCGAAGCGCCATCAGGCAAGGCACACAGTGAGGAATCTATGTCCAAACTCGATCTAAACGCGCTGAACGATCTGCCTAAAGTAGAACGCGTAATGGCGCTGGCGGAAGTTAACACTCAGCTGGAAAAACTCAGTGCCGAAGAACGCGTGGCATGGGCGCTGGAAAACCTGCCCGGCGACTATGCGCTCTCTTCAAGCTTTGGTATTCAGGCAGCGGTCAGCCTGCATCTGGTGAATCAGCTGCGCCCGGACATTCCGGTGATCCTGACCGATACCGGCTATCTGTTCCCGGAAACCTATCAGTTCATTGATGAATTAACCGAGAAGCTCAACCTGAACCTCAAAGTCTACCGGGCGACGGAAAGCGCCGCCTGGCAGGAAGCGCGTTATGGCAAACTGTGGGAGCAGGGCGTTGAAGGCATTGAGAAGTACAATGAAATCAACAAAGTTGAGCCGATGAACCGAGCGCTGAAGGAGCTTAATACCCGAACCTGGTTCGCTGGCCTGCGCCGCGAGCAGTCCGGCAGCCGGGCGCATTTGCCGGTGCTGGCTATCCAGCGCGGCGTCTTTAAGCTGCTGCCGATTATCGACTGGGATAACCGGACGGTTTATCAGTATCTGCAAAAGCACGGCCTGAAATACCACCCGCTATGGGAGCAGGGGTATTTGTCCGTCGGCGACACTCACACCACCCGTAAATGGGAACCCGGTATGGCGGAAGAAGAGACCCGCTTCTTTGGCCTCAAGCGCGAGTGCGGATTGCACGAAGGCTAATTATCCGCGCTCAGGCATGATAAATGTTTGGCGGCGAGGGTCGCCAAACATTTAATCAATATCGCGCCACGTGGCCTGGACGTGAATTTCTCCTGAGGCGCTTACGTCGCCATACCACTCGTTGTTATCCAGCGTTTTCTGCGAAATATCATCATTCATGGGAATAGAAAATTTCACCGTGGCTTTATCCATAACGCCGGGTTCGCCGGAGATATCGGTCCATGCGGAAGTGAGCCACAGCGCATCGGTCATATCGCGCCAGCTGCCGTCGCAGCCGACATCGTAGGTGTTGATGCTGCCATCCTGTTTGGTGAAGGAAAGCGTGGCCGGGAAGGGGACCTTTATGCTGCTGTCGTCGGCGCTGAAGATACAGTAGGCGCGGCCGTTAATTTGCTGCGTCGGTCCGGTGGCTTTAATCAGCACTTCGTCGGCGGCGGTTTTGCCGCTGGTGGTGACAATGTAGTTAAAGTCCAGCGAGGGTTCATCACGGCCAACGTAGCCTTCGCGCGACGGGGCGTCGCTGTAGTCTTCAGAAGAGATATTGATGCTGAATTCGCGGGGTTTGATTTCCAGCGAATTGGAGGTGTTGAAGTCGTAAACGGCGCCAGCTGATTTTGAACCAGGCATACCGCTCCCGGAAAAATTGTATAGGCGGAAAAATAGCAGGTTTCGGCTGTCAATATCGCTCATGCCCAAGGCGACCATCCGTTTAAAAAAGTTATCTGCAAAAAATAAATAAATTGAACTGGAGGAGCCCATTTCATTGAGATCATAGTAGTAATGATTATTGTATAAAGCATCATTTGTTGAACTGGTATCGCCTATTATTTTCCAGTTATTTCCATCGAGACTAAACTGGATATCCCCCTCCGTTATTGCCGACGATAGAGAACTATTGTTTAAGACGGGAGTAAAGCGAATTCTGTCATTATTTTCACCATTAGCCTGCAGTGAGTAGCTGACCATTTTGCAGGCCAAACCAGAGCGATTGCCCACGGTCTGCACCCGGCAGTTGGTATTACCTTCCCCCGGTGTTGGAGTTCCGTCGCTGTTGATAAAAACTTCATCCACGGCGTTGGTATTAATTAATCGCAAGTGCGCGCTTTTGGTAAAGGTAGCCTCCGATGCATACCAGTTTGTTCTATCATCACTCTGGTCTTTACAGCGTTCGCCTGAGCTTGGATCGTAATTTGCTCTGGTGCGGCATTCATTAATAATGAAGGATAGAGTGCTGCCGATACCCATTTGAAGCAAATACTGATAAAACGAGTTTGATAACATCCCATTAATCACAGGATTAGGATCGTCTTGTGAAGCGGGAGCACCGTAGTATCCTTGACTATCGGTTACCGAGCCTGAAATGACATAGGATGAGCAACCAGATTGCGAGCGGCTGCACGGTTTACCCAGTAAAGGGTATGAAATCGGCGAATTTTCCAGCCACATATCTACGAACATCTCGGAGTAAACGCCCAGGGTATCAGTGGCAATATATCCCAGAGAATACTGGTAAAAAGCGCCCCCTCCGCTATCGGTATCCAGCGTTTGTACCCAATTGTTACTCCCTCCCATTTCTGGAAAACCGTACATATAACTAGTGATGAAGTAGTTCCCATCAATTTGGTCATCAACGAAGACAAACGATGTCGACATATTGGAACCAATATTTTTTGTCGCCGCCCCGGCAATTGGCGCGTACAGCGCCGCGCTCAGCGCCATTAACCCTACTAGTCCTTTAAGTTTCATACTGGCCTCCTGCCATTGCGCGCCGCTGTGCTGGGGTATTTCACTTCAGCGGGCAGTCGTCGGTTATTTTGATAAATTTTTCGTTATAGACGATATAGTGGTTGCCCGGCTGGCGTAGCCCCGGCTGGCGGACGACATCGCCGGGGCGCAGGTACCAGGCGTCGCCTTCTTCTTCCGTGGTGCTGCATCCCGGTTTAATCAGCAGTTTGAACCAGGTATTGCCGGTATTGCTGAGGGCGCCGCTCGCCCGGTCGAGGGTCCATTTAAAGTGCGCGTCGCGCGGACGCACTACCAGGATGGTGTCCATTACCACTACCGGCTCCATGCTAACGCCGGCTCCCGATGCCTTACGCGCCACGTGGTTAAAGGAGGGAACTTCGCGAAACATGACGCGGTAATAACGTTCGCGGTTATCCTTCGGGCCGTGGTAGTAAAATTTGAAATATTCGCCTTCCCCGGCCTGCAGGGTCATCTGCCGCGGAGCGAACAGCAGTTCGCCGTCCGCCGGGCGGGATCGTACCTCTTTGCCGCCGGGGCGATCGATGGCGCTCACCGCTACCTGATACAGGCGCGAGCTTTTGTTGTTGTTCAGCACCCGTTTGGCGACAAACGCCGCCTCCGGGGAGAGGGAGAAGGTCAGATTACCGACCGACATCGCCTGCGCGGCCAGCGGCAGCAGGCAAAGCGCCGTCGCCAGCGCTGCGAGCCGTAGTAATCCCTTAACTTTCATTCTGGTCTTCCTCCCCCTGCACGCCCGCATAGCTCTGCAAACCGCTGCACACGACGTCGCCGACCCATACTGCGCCGCGCGCCTGGTTCAGGTCCAGCGCCACTTCGCAGCTCTGTCCTTTGCCGTAGTTAAAGTCGATGACCGGGAATTTCTTATCAATATCCATTACAAACTCGCCGTTATCGTCGGTGCGGGTACGTCCGATATGGTTGCTGATGTAGGCGTTCGTCAGCAGGCTGCCGTCCTCGGCGCGGATGCGCCCGGACACCGTCACCATCTGCTTTACTTCCGGCTCCAGCACCGCCACGTTACCTGGATAGAGCGTCAGGCGGCTTTTACGCCCGCTGACGATGTCGTAGCTGTCCAGCGAGTTTTTGCTGTTCTGCAGTTCCACTTCATAACGGTTGTACGGCGACAGCGGCAGATAGTTACGATTGCCGGAGAGCTGCACGATGCGGCCGTTAACTTTGGCGCTCAGCTGACCATCGTCCTCAAGCCCGGTATGGAAAATCACCCCGGCGTTGCCGTCGGTGCGGCCGCTGGCGGCGATATGTTTACCCTGCCAGCCGAGGCTACCGCTGGCGCTCAGGTTGGTGTTGACATAGCCGTCGGCGCCGCTATTGACGTTCAGCGTACCGTTGGCATAGCGGGTCTCGAACTGCGCATAGGCGCCGCCGCTGAGAGTTTTGTCATCGCCGGTATTGCTGGAAATCGCCCGTGACAAATTGGCGCCGATGGTACGAATTGGGCCTTCTTTAAAGCGCTTACGCGCCGAGAGGTTCGCGGTTGAATAGCCGTTCTGGTGCGACATACCGGCGCTTAGCCAGTTGCCCAGCGGCAGCGATAGGTCGAGGGCGATATATTTCCCGGTATCGCTGCCGCTATTGCTGCTGCTTCCTGAGTTATTAAAGCGCTGGATCCCGGCGCGCAGACCCAGAGAGCCGAACGAGCCGCTATAGATAGTCTGATAGTAATCGGCGGTATAGTAGTGGCTGTTGTTTTCTCGGTCGTCGTTGTAGCTGATGCTGAAAGTACCCAGTTTCGACCACAGCGAACCAAGGTTTAACGAGCCGCCAATGGCCCGGTTATCGGCATCGCTACGGCGCAGCGTGTCGCCAATTGAGGTTTTCTCCTGGTTGACCCATATGGAGCTGAAACCGCCCGGCAGCGTAGCGCTCACGCTGCTGATGGCGCTCCATGAGCCGTCGCTGGCCGCCATATTTTGCAAATTGACATTAATGGAGTTGGTTAGCGGCAGGGTAAAGCGCGCTTCAGCTACCGCGCTGGTGTCGTAACCGTAGCCTGTTGCCGCCCAGCTTAAGGTGCTGATGGCGCCCGAGGAGGACACGCCGGCCAGCCAGGTGTCTTTCGGCTCTTGTGTTTTTCTACCGCTTTGCGACCAGCGATCCATATGGAAGCTGCCGCCCCACACCTGCCAGGCCAGCGGCGCTCCCGCGCCGCGCCCGCGGCTGAACAGCTTGTTTACTCGCTGCGTGCGTTTGCTGACCGAGCGGCCGTTAATAATGACTTCAACTTCAATATCGTAGATCCCGTAGGGCAGCCCGCGGGTATCGACTTCGTGGTTACCCATCGCGAAGTTCTGCACGCTGAGCAGTCGTCCATCGCGCTTCAGGTGTACTTCACCGGCGGCGGATAAAAAGGCGACTATTGGGGTGACCGACTGGCTGTTATCAAATACCGTAGAGCTGGCCTGGTTCCCCCAGGAGACGCCATAGATTTTACCCGCGGAAATGGCGGTCATTGGGCCGAGCGACTGTAAATTCCAGGTGTCGAGCATACCGCCGGCAAAACGATGGCCAGCGAAATCGCGTTCGTACATTGCTTTATACAACTGCTGATTCTGATTGCTGGTCCCGGCGCCGTATATCGAACCGTCCAGCACGAGATGGTGTTCGCGGAATGCGGTAACGTTATTCAACGATAGATAGCTGGAGGTGCTGTCGCCGCCGCCGTTCATCTGGTTATTGTAGACTCCGAGGTTGTAGGTCAGGCTACTGCTCAGGCTATCCACGCTGGATTGGCCGATATCCTCGCTGCGCGAGCGCAGCACGGTGCCAAGCGCCTCTTTTTTCACCACCAACTGCAGCAGCAGCCGGCGCAGGTCGAACTGAATTTTCGCGTCGGCCGACAGCGGGATGCTCAGTGATTTGTTAAAAGGTTCATCCGCCATTTGCGTCAGCGCTTGCCTAATCTGATCGCTGACGGTGGCGTTTTGCTCTTTATCTTCCAGGCGAATTTGTCGCAGGCGCACCTTGCCGTTATCCAGCCAGATAAAAGCGCTACCGATGCGCTGGTCGTCCTGCGTGCCAGTATTGCTTTCGAGATGAATAAACAGCGGCAAGCTCATGCCGTCTTGCAACGCTACGCGAAACGTTTGGGGAATAATAACGCCGCCAATTTGCGAAATTTTTTCAGCGTCAGCCATAACGAAACAGGGAGACGAAAACACGACAATTCCAGACGTGATTAATACACGACGTCCATGACGATTCCATATTGAGGACATATCCCTATCCCGTGGTTATTAATCTATTTTACCGGTACAAACTGCTCACCCTGCCACAGCGCGACTCGCCCTTTGTTATCTGCGACATTCACGCGGGTGAAGCGGCGTTCTTTGCCCGGCATCAGAAAATAGCTCTCTTTGCATTCCTTACCGTCAGCGGCTTTCAGGCAGGGGCCATAGGCCAGGATGCGCAACGTGGCGTTACCGGTATTGGTCATTAAGCCGTTGTTATACTGATAGCGGAAGTTCACCTTGCGTGGCGCGACGACCAGAATGGTACCGATGCGGGCGGAAGCCGTGGCTACCGCATTGCGCCTGGCGCCGGTTTTTTGCGCGTCGCCCAGGGCCTGATCGAACCAGACGATGCGGTAATAACGCTCCTGGTCATCGGCAGGGCCTTTATAGAAAAAGCGGATTTGTTCGCTGCTCTTTGCCGGCATCAGCAGGCTGGCGGGAGTTTGTAGTACTTCATCTCGCGATGACATAGGGATCACGCGGCCATCTTCCAGCGGGGAAGAGAGGCGTTCAAGCTGGATCGTAATCAGGCGACCGCTATCGGTCGTATTCTTAACTTCTTTACTTAATGTACTGCTGCCGCTGTTCATAAAAGAGGAAATATCCCCCACGTCCAGCGCACTGGCGGGGGCGATCCCGCTTAAAAACAGACAGACTGCCAGAAGACGACATTTCATATGAATTCATCCATGAAAAAGCAGGGGAGCGACCCCTGCTTATGCAATACAAAAAATCAGCTGGTCCAGGTTGCGTCGAACTGCACGCTAACGTCGCCGCTCCAGATACCTTCCGGCAGAGTGCTGTAATCAGTTACAGCAGTTTTACCGTCGGAGGTACCGCCATTGATGGAGAAGGTGAAGCTGTCCTGGGCGCTGGTACGGCCCGCGGTGTTATAACCGTTGGACAGGGCGCTCAGGTTACCGCCCAGAATATTGTTCGCGGTATCGATCATCACGGTATCGGAAGCCTTATCAATGGCGGTGCCGTTGTAATCGATACCCACGCTCAGGGTGGAACCGGAAGTATCCAGCTGAGTCAGGGTGTTGGTCAGCAGACGAGAAGTTAGTTTGAAGCCAGTTGCAGTGGTGTCGCCTTCAACGGTGACGTCATATAGACCTTTCTGAGTGTTAAAACCTTTGATGCCGTCAGCATACTGGAAAGTCAGGCTTCCCAGCGGAGTGACAACCAGTTTGCTGGTGGTATCTTTTTTCGCGGTTGCGGACCAGGTGGCAACGGACTGCGCGGTGACGCTTGTTGCCGCCTGAGCCACACCCATACCTGCAAATGCAGCGACCAGAGCTATAGCAAGAACCTTTTTATTCATAACAATTCATCCTGATTTAAAATTAAGGGCCGGAGCCTTAGATTACGCATTAGTCATTAATGCGCGGTAATACAAATGGCTAAGTTATCTATCTAGAGAGTACTAAAAGGCCGGGCTATCTAATGTTGTATAGCCCTTTATCCCAGAGCTTGAGATATATGGTTATGTTTAATTCAATGAGCAATGTTAATTAAGTTTTATGTATTGCTAATATCGTTTTACATGAATTTTATATTTCATCTTATACATTTAAATAATTGGTTTTATTTTCTATGATTGGTTTTTATACTTATTCTTTAAATATTTCTCAAATTGAACATGGGGTTGGTTACGAAAATTAACATTTGTCTCGATGAGATAAAATGTATTCGCTTAACATGAACAAGTCAATGTGATGCCTTCATCAATATTGTGATGCAATCACGCATGTTTATGATTAGGGATAGAGGTATATGAATTTTTATTTATTAACTTCCATTTTATTTTTGTCGCGTGCTGTTAAATGTCTTTTATTTCAAAAGGATGTATGTGATTATTTGTTCGTTAGTTTTACGGGTTGTTCGTTTTTCTTAAATTCACTTTAGTACGTTGAATTGTTTTCCTTGCTTTGCTTTTATTTTTTCGTGAAATGTATTTAAATTAAATTAGTTATCAGGAGTATATTGACGACGAAGGATGGTGGGTGATTTCTATTGCCAGTAATAATCTGAGTGAATGTTTTTGTAAATGATATTGCTATGCGTTAATTTATAATCCTGAAATTTGAATGGTTGAGTTTTGTGAGTTTGGAGACAAAATTTGGCTATCATTTCATCTTTGTATTAATGACGTTGCATTGTTGGATATTTAGACTGATTCATATCATTCTTCATGAGAGTGTCTATTTTCCTGGCCATAATATTTGTGTTGGTACGGTCATTTGATTGGTTTTATGAATGTTATATGGCTGTTTATGTGTGTGAATAATAAGTAATTATATTGAGGAAGGTCATCTTTTTAATGGTTTAAAAGAGTAAATTGCATATTCGATTTTTATTATACCACTGGATATGCCGTGTCGATTTATAAGTACTGGGGGAAAACCCGACGGGGAGATGCAGGCGGAGGCGACGATTATCACCTGCTATGCTGGCATTCTCTGGATGTAGCCGCGATGGGCTACTGGATGGTAAAGAATAACATTTATGGCCTCGCGGATTATTTTCGCCGTCTGGGCCTCACCGATATTGAGGCTGCCGCTCAATTCTTTGCCTGGTTATTATGCTGGCATGACTGTGGAAAGTTTGCCCGTTCCTTCCAGCAACTCTATACCAATGACCATCTTGCCGCGGCTGTCGAAAGCCGTCGGGACTATGAAACAATACCGCATTCAACGCTGGGTTACTGGTTATGGAACACCCGTTTAAGCGAATGCCCTGAACTATTCCCTAACTCCCGGCTCCCTACGCGTAAGCTTAAACGCGTAATTGCTATGTGGATGCCGTTAACCACCGGGCACCATGGGCGTCCACCGGTGGGGATGCGCGATCTGGATAATTTTCTTCCCGCTGATATTGAAGCGGCGCACGACTTTCTGTTGGCCATTAAGGCGCTGTTTCCGCGAGTTAATATTCCGCCGTGCTGGGATGACGATGAAGGTATTGAACAGTTCAACCAGCTGTCGTGGTTTATTTCCGCTGCGGTCGTGCTGGCCGACTGGACGGGCTCATCGACCCGCTTTTTTCCGCGAGTTTCCCAACCCATGCCGCTGGAGATTTACTGGCGGAAGGCATACTCGCAGGCGGAACAGGCGATGAACGTTTTTCCGCCTGCAGCGGCGGTTGCGCCATTTACGGGAATAGACGCGTTATTTCCTTTTATTCAGCATCCCACACCGCTGCAACAGGCGGTACTTGAACTGGACATCAGCCAGCCGGGGCCGCAGTTGTTTATCCTTGAGGATGTTACCGGCGCAGGTAAAACGGAGGCGGCGTTAATTCTGACCCACCGTCTGATGTCTGCCGGAAAGGCGCAGGGGTTGTTTTTCGGTCTGCCGACCATGGCTACGGCCAATGCCATGTTTGAGCGTTTAGCGCAATCGTGGTTGGCGCTCTATCAACCCGGCGCGCTTCCAAGCCTGATGCTGGCGCACAGCGCACGCGGCTTGATGGATAGCTTTAATCAGACCATCTGGTCCGGCGATTTCTCCGGTTCGGAAGAGCCTGATGATGCTCAACCTTTTAGCCAGGGCTGCGCCGCATGGTTTGCCGATAGCAATAAAAAAGCGCTGCTGGCGGAGGTCGGCGTCGGCACGCTCGACCAGGCCATGATGGCGGTAATGCCTTTTAAACATAATAATCTGCGGTTGCTGGGGCTTGATAATAAAGTGCTGCTGGCCGACGAGATTCACGCCTACGATGCTTATATGTCGCGAATTCTGGAAAGCCTGATTGAACAACAGGCGCGCAGCGGCAATTGCGTCATTCTGCTTTCCGCTACGCTATCGCAACAGCAGCGCGATAAGCTTGTGACCGCCTTTAGTCGCGGCAGCGGCTATACCGCTGACGCGCCGTTATTGGGTTATGAAGACTACCCCTGGCTGACGCAAGTCGCAGGTCAGGAGATTATTTCCCGCCATGTTGCGACCCGCAAAGAGGTCGAGCGCAGCGTAGATATCGGCTGGCTGGATAACGAAGAGGTCTGCCTTGCCCGTATCGAGCAATCCGCCAGCGAAGGGCGCTGTATCGCCTGGATACGCAATTCAATCGACGACGCCGTGCGTATCTATCGTCAACTGCTGGCGAGAGGCGTGATTCCCGCCGAAAAAATCTCTTTATTTCATAGCCGATTCGCCTTTTATGACCGCCAGCGAATTGAGACGGAAACGCTATCGCAATTTGGTAAGCGTGGTTGCTCGCAGCGGGCGGGTAGGGTGCTGATTGCCACCCAGGTCATAGAGCAGAGCCTGGATATCGATATGGACGAAATGATCTCTGATATCGCGCCTATCGATTTACTGATTCAGCGCGCCGGCCGCCTACAGCGCCACATTCGCGATCGTCACGGTCGACTGAAAGACGGCGGAGAGGACGAACGTGCGGCGCCGCAGTTAATGATCCTCGCCCCGGAATGGGATGATGCGCCGCAGGAAGAGTGGCTGACCAGCACGATGCGCAACAGCGCTTATATCTATCCCGATCATGGCCGTCTGTGGCTGACGCAGCGCGTTTTGCGACAGCAGGGGGCCATTCGGATGCCGCAATCTGCCCGATTGTTGATTGAATCCGTTTACGGGGAAGATATCGCCATTCCGGACGGATTAGCGAAAGCAGAGCAAACGCAAGAGGCGAAATATTACTGCGATCGCGCGTTTGCCCATCAAATGCTCCTGAACTTTAAGCCGGGATATAGCCCCGATAGCAGTGATTTCCTGGCTGACAAACTCTCGACCCGCCTGGCGGAAGAATCAGTCACGCTGTGGCTGGCGAAAAGCGAAGGTGGACAATTGCTGCCATACGCCTGCGGCGCGCATCCGTGGGAAATGAGCATGTTGCGGGTACGCGAAAGCTGGTGGCGTAAACATAAGTCAGAATTCGCGCTTCTGGACGGCGAACCGCTACAGCGGTGGTGCGTAGAGCAGCACCAGAACCCGGATTTCGCCATCGTGATTATGGTAACGGATTCTCCCGCCTGCGGTTATTCGGCCAGTGAAGGATTAATCGGAATAATGGAGGTATAGCAGCTAACCACATGAATAATTTCTCTCTTTTAACAACTTCCTGGCTTCCGGTCCGTTATCGCGATGGCACCACGGGTAAGCTGGCGCCGATCGGGTTGGCGGATGAAAACGTGGTGGATATCGCCGCCACGCGAGCGGATTTACAAGGCGCTGCCTGGCAATTTCTGTTAGGGCTGTTGCAGAGCGCGATGGCGCCCAAAAACCGCAATGGTTGGGAAGATATCTGGGAAGATGGGTTATGCGCGGAGACGCTCGCCGCGGCATTAGCGCCGCTGGAGGCTGCCTTCCAGTTTGGCCCGGATGCGCCCGCGTTTATGCAGGATTTCGATTCGTTAGTGGGGGGCGAGATACCGATTGCCTCTCTGTTGCCGGATGTTCCTGGCGCGCAGACCACCAAATTCAATAAAGATCATTTTATCAAACGTGGTGTGACCACATCCTTTTGCCCGCACTGCGCGGCGCTGGCGTTATTCTCACTGCAGCTTAATGCGCCCGCTGGCGGCAAAGGCTACCGCACCGGGCTGCGCGGCGGCGGGCCGCTGACCACGCTGATTGAACTGCAGGAGTATGAAGGTGAGCGTCTCACCCCACTGTGGCGCAAGTTGTGGCTCAACGTGCTACCGCAGGATGCCGCGGATATGCCGTTACCTGCCTCCTGGGATGAGTCCATTTTCCCATGGCTTGCCCCGACGCGCACCAGTGAGCAGGCCAGCGCCATCACCACCCCTGAGCAGGTTAATAAGTTGCAGGCGTACTGGGGAATGCCGCGCCGTATCCGTCTGGATTTCGTCGCCACCCGGCGAGGGACCTGTGATATCTGTGCCAGCGAAAGCGATACGCTACTCAGTCAGATGGCGGTCAAAAACTACGGCGTAAACTATGATGGCTGGCGCCACCCGCTCACGCCGTATCGCCTGGCGCTGAAAGGCGACGGCGGATTCTTTTCCGTCAAACCACAGCCCGGCGGGCTTATCTGGCGCGACTGGCTGGGGCTAAGCCAGGACAATCAAACGGAAAACAACAGCGAATTCCCGGCCCTGGTCGTCAAGGCGTTCAACGCGCGTGGCCTCAACAATATAAAAGCCGGCCTGTGGGGATTCGGCGCCGACTTCGACAACATGAAGATTCGCTGCTGGTACGAACACCATTTCCCGCTGTTGATGGACGAAAGCACGATCCCGCATTTACGCAAAGCCACGCAAACCGCCATACGCCTGCTAAGCCTGCTGCGCAGCGCGCTCAAAGAGGCGTGGTTTGACGACCCCAAAGGCGCGCGCGGCGACTTCAGCTTTATCGATATCGATTTCTGGAACCAGACCCAGCCGCGCTTTTTGAATCTCATCAACGAACTGGAGGATGGCCAATCCGTACAGGAGCGGCTGGATAGATGGCAAAGCGAGTTGTGGTTATTCGTTCGTCGCTGCTTTGACGATCGCGTCTTTACCAATCCCTATGAAAACAACGATCTGGCGCGCTGCATGACCGCGCGAAAAAAATATTTCGCTACTTCGGACGAAAAGAAGAGTGCAAAAGCCGCCAGGCCTAAAAAGCAGGAGGCTGCGCAATGAATGTTGTAAGTGATGAACATAAGGCCACGCTGCGTCAATGGCATGAAGAGCTGCAGGAGAAGCGTGGGCTGCGGGCCAGCCTGCGGCGTAGCGCGACGCTGAACGATGTTTGCCTGTCGGAAGGATTCCGCTCCCTGATGATGCAAACGCATTCTCTGTGGAATACCGAGGGGAAGGAGTGGCGCTTTACCGCGTTGGCGCTGGTGGCGGCGCTGGCGGCGCAGGTGAAAACAATTGATGAACGCCAGACGTTCGCCGCTCAACTGGGACAGAAAACGGGTGATAACCCGGTGATGTCGAGGCTGCGGTTCGCTCGGCTGTCGGCGGTCAAAACCCCGGACGAACTACTTCGCCAACTGCGCCGCGCGGTAAGTCTGCTGCACGGCTCAGTCAATTTGTTGTCGCTGGCAGATGATGTCTTTCGCTGGTGCCGGGAACAAAACGATTTACTGAATCACCGCCGCCGTCAGCAGCGGCCAATCGAATTTATCCGTATCCGCTGGGCGCTGGACTATTACCAGGCCGGCGATGCCGAATGATTTTAAAAGGAACTTCAAATGACGACTTTTATTCAGCTTCACTTACTGACCGCTTATCCTGCCGCTAACTTGAACCGCGACGACACCGGTGCGCCGAAAACGGTTGTGCTTGGCGGCGCGACCCGCTTACGCATCTCATCGCAGAGCCTGAAACGCGCATGGCGTACTTCCGAGCTTTTTGAGCAAGCGCTGGCCGGTCATATTGGCATCCGTAGCGGCCGCATTGCCCGTGAAGCCGCGGAAATTCTGGTAAAAAGCGGGATTGAGCCAAAGAAAGCGGTGGATTACGTCAAAGCTATCGCTGAATGCTTTGGCAAAGTGAAAACTAAAGCGGATCAAAACGATCCGCTGAAGTGTTCTGAAACTGAACAGCTGGCGCATATCAGCCCCGCAGAGTTTGACGCAGTGAAAGCGCTGGCGCATCGCCTGGCGGAAGAAAAACGTGCAGCAACCAAAGAGGAAGCGGCGCTGCTGCGCCACGACCGCATGGCGGTGGATATTGCTATGTTTGGCCGCATGTTGGCGGATCAACCAACCTATAACGTTGAGGCTGCCTGCCAGGTGGCGCACGCTTTTGGCGTTAGCGAAACCATTGTTGAGGACGATTTCTTTACCGCGGTGGATGATTTACGCGCGGCCTCTGAAGATGCTGGCGCAGGCCACTTAGGCGAAACGGGTTTTGGATCGGCGCTGTTTTATACCTATATCTGCATTGATAAAGATTTGCTGGTAAAAAACCTCAATGGTAATGAAGAACTGGCGAACAAAACGCTACGCGCTTTCACCGAAGCGGCGCTAAAAGTCTCTCCAACCGGCAAACAGAACAGCTTCGCCAGCCGAGCCTACGCGTCCTGGGCGCTGGCGGAAAAAGGCACCGATCAACCGCGCTCACTGGCGGCGGCATTTTATCAGCCCATTAATGGCGGCGATCAGCTGGATGTCGCGGTGCAGCGCATTACGACCCTGCAGGAAAATATGAATACGGTCTACGGGCAGCAGACGGCATTTCAGCGCTTCGATGTAATGAATAAGCAGGGAAGCATGAACGACGTGCTTGATTTCATCTGCGCGTAAGGGGCGGCTTATGAGCCAATATCTGGTTTTTCAGCTTCATGGGCCGATGGCGTCGTGGGGCGTGGACGCCCCCGGCGAAGTCCGTCACAGCCATGAGCTGCCATCCCGGTCTGCGCTGCTGGGGCTGTTGGCGGCGTCGTTAGGGATCCGCCGTGAAGAAGAGCAGCGGTTAAGGGCCTTTAACCAGCACTATACCTTTTTGCTCTGCGCCAGCAGCGAACCGCGCTGGGCGCGAGACTATCACACCGTACAGGTGCCGAAAGAGGTGCGTAATGCGCGCTATTTCAGTCGCCGTGAAGAGTTGCAGGATCCTGAACTGCTCAGCGCGCTGATCTCCCGGCGCGATTATTATACCGATGCCTGGTGGATGGTTGCCGTTGCGGTTACGCCGGATGCGCCTTACACGCTGGAGCAGTTACATGAGGCGCTGCGCCATCCGGTATTTCCGCTGTACCTGGGGCGCAAAAGCCATCCGTTGGCGCTGCCGTTAATGCCGCTGTTGCTTGCGGGACACGCTGCGGATGTACTTCGCCAGGCTTATCGCCAGTATCAGGAGAAATTTAGCCTATTGAGGCTTTCTCTGAGGCAGTTACAGGATCAATGCTGGTGGGAGGGCGAGCACGCCGGTTTAGTCGCGAACAAAATACTGCGGCGTCGCGATTGTCCGCTGAACCGCCAGCAGTGGCTGTTTGGCGAGCGTACCGTTAATCAGGGATCCTGGCTTAGCAAGGAGGAAACGTGTACCTCTCAAGAATAACGTTGCATACCGCGCAGCTATCGCCATTACGTCTCTTGCACCTGGTGGACCGCGGTGAATATGTCATGCATCAGTGGTTGTGGCAGCTTTTTCCCGCAGAACAACAGCGGCAGTTTTTATATCGGCGCGAAGAGCTACAGGGGGCGTTTCGTTTCTTTGTACTGTCAGCGCAGCTGCCTGCAGAGAGCGAAATTTTTGAGATCCAAAGCCGCGCGTTCAACCCGCAACTCCGTGTCGGGCAGAAATTGCGGTTTAGCCTGCGGGCAAACCCAACGATTTGCAAATCAGGCAAACGCCACGATTTGCTAATGGATGCCAAACGGCAGGTTAAAGGGCTCGTTGAGTCTAAGGATATCTGGGCGCATCAACGGCAGGCCGCGCTGGACTGGTTAACCCGGCAGGGCGAGCAAAGCGGATTCGCTTTAGCGGAGGCCGACGTGGATGCTTATCGTCAGCAACTGATACGCCGCGAAAAATCACGCCAGGCGATCCAGTTCAGCAGCGTGGACTATACCGGCACGCTGGTGATTAGCGATCCTGCGTTATTTTTGCAGCGGCTGGCGTCGGGATACGGTAAAAGCCGGGCTTTTGGCTGTGGGATGATGATGATCAAACCCGGAGATGACGAGTGATCTTTGTGCCGCTAAATCCCATCCCGCTAAAAGATCGCACGTCGATGATCTTTCTCCAGTATGGGCAGATCGATGTGCTGGATGGCGCATTTGTGTTGATCGACAAAACCGGGATCCGTACCCATATCCCGGTAGGGTCGGTAGCCTGCATTATGCTGGAGCCGGGAACGCGGGTTTCGCATGCGGCGGTGCGTCTGGCCTCGACCGTCGGGACGCTGCTGGTATGGGTAGGAGAGGCGGGGGTACGGGTATACTCCTCCGGGCAACCCGGCGGCGCGCGGGCCGACAAACTGTTGTACCAGGCTAAGCTGGCGCTGGATGACGATTTGCGGCTGAAGGTGGTGCGTAAAATGTATGAACTGCGTTTTCGCGAGGCGCCGCCCGCGCGCCGCTCCGTTGAACAGCTGCGCGGCATTGAAGGATCCCGCGTTCGCCAAACCTATGCGCTGTTAGCGAAACGTTACGGCGTGAAATGGCACGGGCGTAATTATGATCCGAAAGATTGGGCAAAAGGGGATATCGTCAATCAGTGCATCAGCGCGGCGACATCGTGTCTGTATGGCATTTCAGAGGCGGCGATACTGGCGGCTGGCTATGCGCCAGCCATCGGTTTTATCCACAGCGGTAAGCCGCTTTCGTTCGTTTATGATATTGCTGACATTATTAAATTCGATGCCGTGGTGCCCAAGGCATTTGAGATCGCCGCTCGTCATACTGCTGAACCGGATAAAGAAGTAAGGCTGGCCTGTCGCGATATTTTCCGCAGCACAAAACTGACAGGAAAATTGATTCCGTTGATTGAAGAGGTGTTGTCGGCAGGCGAAATCGAACCGCCTCAACCACCGCCGGATATGCTGCCGCCAGCGATACCTGAGCCTGAATCAATGGGGGATAGCGGGCATCGAGGGCATGGCTGATGAGTATGCTTATGGTGGTGACGGAAAATGTCCCTCCTCGTCTGCGGGGGCGGCTTGCCATCTGGCTGCTGGAGGTTCGGGCGGGAGTCTACGTTGGCGATACCTCAAAGCGGATCCGGGAAATGATTTGGCAGCAGGTGATACAGCTTAGCGATTGCGGAAATGTGGTGATGGCCTGGGCAACGAACAGCGAATCTGGTTTTGAGTTTCAAACCTGGGGAGAGAACCGCCGCATGCCGGTAGATTTGGATGGCTTACGACTGGTGTCATTTCTTCCCATTGAAAATCAATGAGTTGAATGTTCTTTAATAATATGAAATTGTTGGAATAAAGTTGGTAGATTGTTGGTGCCTTAAAAAGGCATTAAAAAACAGTAATATATGTTTAGAGTGTTCCCCGCGCCAGCGGGGATAAACCGGCAACTTCTCTTTATCGACTCCGTCAGCTTACGTGTTCCCCGCGCCAGCGGGGATAAACCGCCGCGTGGCCGCGATGGGGTGAATAACCAGAAGTGTTCCCCGCGCCAGCGGGGATAAACCGTAATGACCTGCTGACTGCAATTGCGCTGGGCAGTGTTCCCCGCGCCAGCGGGGATAAACCGTTGAGGCCTCACCGGGTGAAATTCAGGTATTGGTGTTCCCCGCGCCAGCGGGGATAAACCGTGAATACTGGCGAACTGGTGCTGGTCGATACGGTGTTCCCCGCGCCAGCGGGGATAAACCGCGCCGGGCTGATTTGCCCGGAAAGAACGGCGGGTGTTCCCCGCGCCAGCGGGGATAAACCGTAACGGTAAATACGGCCCTGAATCCAGTGTGGGTGTTCCCCGCGCCAGCGGGGATAAACCGTTCATTAAGCGTGTCAGCAATGACTATCTAATGTGTTCCCCGCGCCAGCGGGGATAAACCGGCTGTGCTGCAGGTTATTTTGTATATGTTACAGTGTTCCCCGCGCCAGCGGGGATAAACCGTGTCGATAGCCATCAAAAGTGGTATAACCTTGGTGTTCCCCGCGCCAGCGGGGATAAACCGGGGTATGCCCGCGCCACGGTGAGATTGTTATGGTGTTCCCCGCGCCAGCGGGGATAAACCGCAGGTCCGTTTAAAAATCTCGACACGCGGCGCGTGTTCCCCGCGCCAGCGGGGATAAACCGGCAACGTTAATTACGCAAAACCAGGTGTCACTGTGTTCCCCGCGCCAGCGGGGATAAACCGCCAATAGCGCATTATTACCAGAATATCGCAAACGTGTTCCCCGCGCCAGCGGGGATAAACCGGCGGAGTGGCTGGAAACGGTTGTCCGGCCTGAGTGTTCCCCGCGCCAGCGGGGATAAACCGGCCTATATGAGTGACCGCGACGGGTCTGTTCGGTGTTCCCCGCGCCAGCGGGGATAAACCGGTTACGTAGGCGCGCTGCTCAATCAGCCTGATGTGTTCCCCGCGCCAGCGGGGATAAACCGGGCTTAAGAGGAAAGAGATAACGTCATATACTGTGTTCCCCGCGCCAGCGGGGATAAACCATACAGACGCGGCAACCAATGCGCTGACCTGGCGTGTTCCCCGCGCCAGCGGGGATAAACCGGTGTGGTAATTATTGAGACGTGCTACGCCAAAGTGTTCCCCGCGCCAGCGGGGATAAACCGAGTGATTCTCGTGCACTATCAAAGCGTCTGGAGTGTTCCCCGCGCCAGCGGGGATAAACCGTTATTCAGGAATTCTATTGTGTCTTTTGCTTGCGTGTTCCCCGCGCCAGCGGGGATAAACCGAGACAGCCAATAAATGGCTGCCGCAGCTGATGGTGTTCCCCGCGCCAGCGGGGATAAACCGTTCGGCAACGAGCGCAACGACTATCTGATCAGCGTGTTCCCCGCGCCAGCGGGGATAAACCGATATGCAGGATATTAAAAATTTCAAACCGGCAGTGTTCCCCGCGCCAGCGGGGATAAACCTGCGGTGGATAAAGCGCAGGTCGTCATGGGGGTCGTGTTCCCCGCGCCAGCGGGGATAAACCGGCAGGAAAATCTACAGCCTTCCTACATAGGACGTGTTCCCCGCGCCAGCGGGGATAAACCGACGCGCTACAACGTCCAGCACATCGCGATTGAGTGTTCCCCGCGCCAGCGGGGATAAACCGCTCATTCAGTATCTCGGTCATTTTGTCGGCGGGTGTTCCCCGCGCCAGCGGGGATAAACCGGGTAGGTAAAAACATGCCTCATAAATTATCGAGTGTTCCCCGCGCCAGCGGGGATAAACCGTATTTCCCCTCGGTTGAGAAAGAAGTTAAGGAGTGTTCCCCGCGTCAGCGGGGACAAACCGTAGATTTGTTTTAGGTGACGATTGCCACTTCTCATTCCCATTTCATTCTCGACTCTTTAGCTTTCCCCACTAACCTTTCGCTCAGAAAAATCCGGAGATGGGCACTGTCGGCCAAATTTCTCAGCCCAGGGGAATGGCGCCCCGTTTTTCACGTAAAGCTGGTACAGCCGCTTAACCGATTGTTGGTCGCTCGAGACCCAATTGCTGGCATTGCAAAGTATAGCGGCATAAGCCTGAGATTTTCGCGGTAGCAAACTGGCTGCTTTTTCAGCAAGTTTTGCCGCCCTCCAGCGATAATGCTCAACATTGTTGAATGGTTTGGGTCGTGAATGCTGTATGCGATATTGCTCCTCGCTACCAACCCAGGAGTGTACTCCAGAGATATTGTTTGTGGCGTCTGCGCAGGACAGGTACGTATTTGCGTCACTTAAATACTTTTGGTCAGGCTCCAAAAAATAGCTCATCAGGTTGTTGCCATGCTCGCGTAGAATGACCGCAGCCTGCCACCAGCCCTCGGCCTGGGTTATTTTAGAGCCGCTTTCGGGAAGCGAATCAACAAATGACTGTGCAAGCTGGCGGTCCTGCTGATTATCAAAATAGGGTAAGGCTTTTTGATACTGGCCATCGCGCATCAGGCGATGGGCGAGGAGGGTGCGAAATTCGATACCGTATGTATCTTCCTTATCGCGCTGTGGATTTTGCGTTTGTGGCGAGTCTGATGGCGGAAAATGTTGGTCTACAAATGCTGTTAACTCTTCCATGGTGAGTAGCCGCTCGCCAATCCAGAACGGACCTCGCCAGTAGTATGTTGGGCGATACATCAGCTCCATTGCTTGAGCATAATTATTATTTTTTAACGCCAGTAATGCCCGCTCGGCGCTAATTCGCTCACTCGGAATCTCATATGAGTACTCCTCGATTGCCATACTGAAGAATGGGTTTACCCAATTATCTCCTTCCACGGGAAGAGAACTGGCCGCTTTTTCGTACCAGACGGTCGCCTTTTTTAGATCACCTTCCCGCAATGCCATTTTAGCCCTCAGCCATGAGGCCAGCATATTCTCTTCCGCATGTTGTAATAGCTGCGTAACCGTAGAATATCGTCCGTAACGGTAGGCCAGGGCGATAAGATGAACATCCGAAGGCAAATCATCATTGGCCGTTTTTAACAGCGCTGCCACCACTTTAGGGTAGTAAGCGCCAATCTGAAAGGTGCCGTCATTGGCTGAAGCATCAACGGGGGTAGCGTTCAAATGGGCAATAAGCAACCGCCGGACAAGCGGGTCAGCAATATGCTTTTGCAGGAAAACATCATTTTCCGGATGATTTATATTCTCGGCCACTTGATATAACCGTACGCTGCTGGGCAGCGAGCCCTGTGCCGCCAGCCGGGCATTAAAATGGGCTTCTGCAACAAAGCCGTCCGTTTCGTTTTGCCTGGCGATACGCGCCTGTTGTACTAAACCTGCCAGTGAAAGTAACTGCGGATCGTCCTGGCCGTTACGTACGGTATCGATAATTTGCTGAAAGAGAGCAAAGGCCTTTGCTGATTCATCACGGCTACCCTCAATATCTCTAGTGTCGGGCAAGGCTTCCAGATCGCTTAAGCTGGCTAGTGGATTTTCCTGGATTAAATCCTGCCCCAGCGCAAAAAGCGCTTTTAATCCCCATTCGCCTTGCCGGTCCGCCGGTAGCGCAAGCAGCTGGCGGAAATATTCACGTGCTAGTTCACGATCGCTGTCGTACGCAACGGCGCCGAGCGCGTACAGGCGCTCGGCGGTTGGAAGACTAGTAGTCATCTTCTCGGCGGCCTCTACTGAGCCGCTCTCGAGGATCGCTTTCAACTGGGCGCCCTGAGCGGAAGTGGCGAGCTTATCTTTGGCGGTGTCGCGCCATTGCGGCAGGAGCGGGTCGGGCGGTAACAGGTGGCTGCTGACAAATGCAAAGTTGCCCTGCGGCAATTCGAGCAGGTGGGCCTCGCGGTTAGTCAGAAAAAAATAGTCCGGGCATTCCGACAATGGAGATTCGCAGGCGTGGCCGCTGGCTGCTCCAGGCGCGGCAATCAGAAATACAGCCAGGGACAATTTGCGTAAAGACATATTGCATTCCTTGCGAAGATGCCTGGCATCCTGCCAGGCCGGCGCTTAATGTTGGCTAAAACGATATAACGTCTTAAGTAGAGACATTATTGTTCATGGGCGACGCTATTCTCGCAATCCGAAAAATAGAGAGACTACTTTCCTGAATGAGCCGTTCCTGCCTTCGCCAGCTCTTTAACCAGCGGCAGCATCACTTTGACGACATCGCGCCCGCGATGCTCGATCCTTCCCGGCAGCGCTTTGTCGATATACTGTTGGTTATCCAGTTGCACGTCATGCCAGCTGGTACCCTGCGGGAAGCTGCGGGTTTTACTGCGCTGCTGATATCCATCCTTTTTACCCAATGACCAGTTAGTCGCTTCCACGGAGAGTACCGGGATCCCGGCGCTGTCAAAAACGCTGGCGTCGTTACAGCAGCCAGTACCTTTCGGGAACTCCGGATTCAGCCCTGGATTGGTGAACGCGGCAATGCCGTGGCTCCGGGCAATCGCCAACGCGCGATCGCGGGTCAGCTTACGTACCGATGCCGGCGTGCTGCGCCCGCTGTTGAAATAGAGCTTATCGCCGACCACCAGGTTATCGAGATTTATCACCAGCAGCGTGTTTTTCTTTTCCGCCTCGCTCATGCGTTTCAGCAAATTTTGCGCGCCCAGGCGGCCTTCTTCCTCGCCGCTGGTGGCGATAAAGCGAATGCCGTAACGGGTGGGGACGTTCTTTAAATGTTCCGCCAGCTCCAGTAATACGCCGAGCCCCATCGCATTGTCGTCGATCCCCTGCAGGGTCAGGCCGCCGAGGTTGTTCTCTACGTCTTTATCGCTCTGCGGGGCATAGGTATCGAGGTGCGCCATAATGATGATTTGCTGGCGAGACTGGCCCTCATGCGCGGCGATTACCGTACTGCCGGTGGCGTTGTGCCAGTTCTTACGTTGGTTGCTGTCGGTATAGATGTAGCGGGTATTGAAACTGCGCACGTCGCTCTGATAACCCATCTGGGCAAATTGTTGACGAAGATAATCGGCTGACAGCATCTCGGCCGGCGTACCGGTCATTCTTCCAGGAAAGACGGTAGCAATATGGCGGGCCTGCGTATTTGCGGTGTCGCCCAGGGCGCTGAATGCCGGAGCGGCGGAGAAGACAAAACCTGTGCCAAGCGCCAGCGGAAGCAGACGGCGGCACATCGCGGAAAACATAGTGGGTCCTTACACGAGCAAAACATTTCGACGGCGTTAGTATGAAACTGTGACGCCGCTTAAACAATTTCATTTGCTCTTAAATAGCGGAAAATGCGCGCGTTAAGCACTTTTTGATATTTAGATTTCCAGCTCGTTATTCTTTTGCGTCACAACTCATTCCATTTCGTAATTTCATTTGCTCAAAGCAGCCCCCTATAGTCCCTCTATTGCTGAATGTAAGAGAGTTGTTGCGCCGTGGATTACTTGCCCCTGTTTGCCGAGTTGAAAGAGAGACCCGTGCTGGTTATCGGCGGCGGTGAAATTGCCGTCCGCAAGATTAAATTCTTGCTGCGGGCGCAGGCGAAGGTACAGGTGGTCGCCGCCGTTCTGTCGCCGGAGCTCGCTGAACAGGTGGAACGTCAGCAAATTAGCTGGCGGGCGACCGCCTTTGATGAACAACAAGTGGACGACGTATTTCTGGTGATTGCCGCAACCGACGATCGTGAACTCAACCAGCGGGTGTTTGCCGCGGCTAACGCCCGCTACCGCCTGGTGAACGTGGTGGATGACCAGCCGCTGTGCTCATTCGTCTTTCCTTCTATTGTCGACAGGTCGCCATTGCTGGTGGCGATCTCCTCCAGCGGCAAGGCGCCGGTGCTGTCGCGCATTCTGCGAGAAAAAATCGAAGCGCTACTGCCCACCAATCTGGGGCGGCTGGCCGAAACGGCGAGCTACTGGCGCCATCATCTCAAAACCCGTCTGACCACCACCGAAGCGCGGCGTCGCTTCTGGGAGCGCGTTTTCACCGGGCGTTTTGCCAGCCTGATGGTGGCCGGTAACCACGCGGCGGCGGAACGAGCGCTCCAGGATGAACTCGACAGACCGGAACGCAGCATGGGTGAAATTATTCTGGTTGGCGCCGGGCCGGGAGATGCCGGGCTGCTGACGCTACGCGGACTGCAGGCGATTCAACAGGCGGACGTGGTGTTTTATGACCACCTGGTGACCGAGAGCGTGCGCGAGCTGGTGCGCCGTGATGCCGAAATGATCTGCGTAGGTAAGCGCGCGGGCGAGCACTCCGTACCGCAGCACGAAACGAATCAAATGCTGGTGGATGCCGCCAAAGCCGGGAAAACGGTGGTGCGCCTGAAGGGCGGCGACCCGTTTATCTTCGGGCGCGGCGCGGAAGAACTGCAGGCCGCCGCCGCCGCCGGGATCCCCTTCCAGGTGGTGCCAGGCGTCACCGCCGCGGCGGGCGCGACGGCCTATGCCGGCATTCCGCTGACCCATCGCGATTATGCGCAAAGCGCTGTCTTTGTCACCGGTCACTATAAATCTGACAGCGCGCCGTTTGACTGGGCGCTGCTGGCGAAGAGCCAACAAACGCTGGCGATTTACATGGGCACCATGAAAGCGGCGGACATCAGCGCTCAGCTGATCGCCCATGGCCGCGACGCGAATACCCCGGTGGCGGTGATTTCCCGCGGCACCCGCGAGGATCAGCAGACGCTGACCGGCACGTTACAACAGCTCGAACATCTGGCGAAAGATGCCCCGATGCCCGCTCTACTGGTGGTGGGCGAAGTGGTACAGCTGCATCAGCAGCTCGCCTGGTTTCAACACACAACATCTAGCGAGGGGTTTAACTCTTCGGTGGTAAATCTGGCTTAAGGAACGGTTATGGACCAAAAACGACTCACTCACCTGCGGCAACTGGAGGCGGAAAGCATCCATATCATTCGTGAGGTGGCCGCCGAATTCTCTAACCCGGTGATGATGTACTCCATCGGTAAAGATTCCAGCGTAATGCTGCATCTGGCGCGCAAAGCGTTTTATCCGGGAACCCTGCCGTTCCCGCTGCTGCACGTCGATACCGGCTGGAAATTCCGTGAGATGTACGAGTTCCGTGACCGTACCGCCAAAGCCTACGGCTGTGAACTGCTCGTGCATAAAAACCCGGAAGGGGTGGCGATGGGCATCAACCCGTTCGTTCACGGCAGCGCCAAGCACACCGATATCATGAAAACCGAAGGCCTGAAGCAGGCGCTGAACAAATATGGCTTTGATGCCGCATTCGGCGGCGCGCGTCGCGATGAAGAGAAATCCCGCGCCAAAGAGCGAATTTACTCCTTCCGCGATCGTTTCCACCGCTGGGACCCGAAAAATCAGCGTCCGGAGCTGTGGCACAACTACAACGGTCAGATTAACAAAGGCGAAAGCATTCGCGTCTTCCCGCTCTCTAACTGGACCGAGTTGGATATCTGGCAGTACATCTACCTGGAAAATATTGAAATCGTCCCGCTGTACCTGGCGGCAGAACGCCCGGTACTGGAGCGCGACGGCATGCTGATGATGATCGATGACGACCGTATCGATCTGCAGCCGGGCGAGATGATCAAAAAGCAGATGGTACGCTTCCGTACCCTCGGCTGCTGGCCGCTGACCGGCGCGGTAGAGTCCAACGCGCAAACGCTGCCGGAAATTATTGAAGAGATGCTGGTATCCACCACCAGCGAACGTCAGGGGCGCGTCATTGACCGCGACCAGGCAGGCTCCATGGAGCTGAAAAAACGTCAGGGTTATTTCTAAGGAGCCGCCATGAACACTACGATTGCACAACAAATTGCTAATGAAGGCGGCGTAGAAGCTTACCTGCACGCGCAACAGCACAAAAGCCTGCTGCGTTTTCTGACCTGCGGCAGCGTCGATGACGGCAAAAGCACCTTGATCGGCCGTCTGCTGCACGATACGCGCCAGATTTATGAAGATCAGCTCTCTTCTCTGCACAATGACAGCAAGCGTCACGGTACTCAGGGCGAGAAACTGGATCTGGCGCTGTTGGTGGATGGTCTGCAGGCCGAGCGCGAGCAGGGCATCACCATTGATGTCGCCTATCGCTACTTCTCGACCGAAAAACGCAAATTTATCATTGCCGACACCCCGGGCCACGAGCAGTACACCCGTAATATGGCGACCGGCGCGTCCACCTGCGATCTGGCGATCCTGCTGATCGACGCCCGCAAAGGCGTGCTCGACCAGACTCGCCGCCACAGCTTTATCTCCACGTTATTAGGGATTAAGCACCTGGTGGTCGCGGTGAACAAAATGGATCTCGTCGAGTTCAGCGAAGCGCGCTTCAATGAAATTCGTGAAGATTATCTGACCTTCGCCGAACAACTGCCGGGCAAGCTTGATATCCGTTTCGTGCCGCTGTCGGCGCTGGAAGGGGATAACGTCGCCACACAGAGCGACAAAATGCCGTGGTACAGCGGCCCGACGTTGCTGGAAGTGCTGGAAACCGTTGACATCCAGCGCGATGTCGAAAGCCAGCCGCTGCGCTTCCCGGTGCAGTATGTGAACCGTCCGAACCTGGATTTCCGCGGCTTCTCCGGCACCGTCGCCTCCGGGACGGTCACGGTCGGCCAGCGTCTGAAGGTGCTGCCGTCGGGCGTGGAGTCGAACGTGGCGCGTATTGTCACCTTTGACGGCGACCTGCCGCAGGCCGGGGCGGGAGAAGCGATCACTATCGTCCTGAAAGATGAAATCGACATCAGCCGCGGCGATTTGCTGGTTGACGCTGAAGCCTCGCTGCCCGCGGTACAAAGCGCCAGCATCGACGTCGTGTGGATGGCGGAACAGGCGCTGTCGCCGGGTCAGAGCTATGACATTAAAGTGGCTGGCAAGAAAACCCGCGCCCGCGTTGACGCTATCCGCTATCAGGTCGACATCAATAATCTGACCCAGCGTGAAGTCGAAGCGCTGCCGCTGAACGGCATCGGGCTGGTGGAGCTGACCTTTGACGAGCCGCTGGTGCTCGATCCGTATCAGGACAACCCGGTGACCGGCGGGCTTATCTTTATCGACCGCCTGAGCAATGTGACGGTTGGCGCGGGAATGGTCAACGAACCGCACCTGCAGGCGCAGGCTCCGACGTCGCAGTACAGCGCGTTTGAGCTGGAGCTGAATCAGCTGATTCGTAAACACTTCCCGCACTGGGACGCACGCGATCTGCTGGGAGGCAAGTAATGGCCCGGCATGACGAAAACGTCGTCTGGCATGCGCATCCGGTGACCCGCGAGCAGCGCGAGCAGCATCACGGCCATCGCGGCGTGGTACTGTGGTTTACCGGCCTCTCGGGGTCGGGTAAATCCACCGTCGCCGGGGCGTTGGAGGAGGCGCTGCACGAGCTTGGCGTTAGCACCTACTTGCTTGACGGCGATAATGTGCGTCACGGGCTGTGTAGCGATCTGGGATTCAGTGACGACGATCGCAAAGAGAACATTCGCCGCGTTGGTGAAGTAGCTAAGCTGATGGTCGATGCCGGGCTGGTTGTATTGACCGCGTTTATATCTCCTCATCGTGCGGAACGGCAGATGGTGCGCGAGCGTTTGGGGGAAGGACGCTTTATCGAAGTGTTTGTCGATACCCCGCTGGCCACTTGTGAGACGCGGGATCCGAAAGGATTGTACAAGAAGGCGCGGGCAGGGGAGTTGCGTAATTTTACCGGTATCGATTCGGTCTATGAATCCCCGGAGAATGCTGAAATTCATCTGGATGGTGAACAATTGGTAACAAATTTGGTGCACCAACTATTAGACCTGCTTCGACAGAGCGATATTATCAGATCCTGAAAAGGCAACGGCATCGAGGGGTGCCGGTCGCCCGGTCAACAGGATTCAATATGCGCAATACCCAGAACCTCAGTATTATTCGTTCAGAACCGCCTCCGGCGGCCGGCGACGAGACCACCTGGTCTTTGTCAGGCGCCGCCGTGGGCTTTATTTCATGGCTGCTGGCGCTGGGTATTCCCTTCCTCATGTATGGCGGTAATACGCTCTTTTTCTTCCTCTATACCTGGCCTTTCTTCCTTGCCATTATGCCGGTCGCCGTGGTGGTCGGTATTGCGCTACATTCATTACTGGACGGCAAACTGATCTACAGCGTTTGCGCGACGATTTTAACCGTCGGGCTAATGTTTGGTCTGCTGTTCCTCTGGCTGTTGGGATAGCCTTTTTGGGATGAATCAAGCCTGGGTATCCATCGCAAAAATGTGGTACAGTCCCCGCGTTACGCGGCATCGTCCGCGCGCCAGGGTAGAGTACTCCGGCGAGTTATGGGATGATGATGCCGTTTTTCAGGGGGCAGGATGGGTAAATTAACGCTGCTATTATTAGCTTTGCTGGTCTGGCTACAGTACTCGCTGTGGTTTGGCAAAAATGGTTTGCACGACTATAGCCGGGTTAATGACGATGTCTCCGCTCAGCAGGCCACTAACGCCAAATTAAAAGCGCGCAACGATCAGCTTTTCGCCGAAATTGACGATCTCAACGGCGGTCAGGAAGCGATCGAAGAACGCGCGCGCAATGAACTCAGCATGACCCGCCCGGGCGAAACGTTCTATCGTCTGGTGCCGGATGCCTCAAAACGCAATCAGGGTTCTGCGCAGAATAATCGATAAACAAGCCCAGGATGACAATATGGCAGCCACTTTTCCGGGCGTTTGCGCCGTGGTGCCGGCAGCCGGTTTTGGCCGCCGTATGCAAACGGAGTGCCCGAAACAATATCTCTCAATCGGTAACAAAACGATTCTCGAACATTCGGTCGCCGCGCTGCTGGCGAACGAACGCGTTCAGCGGGTGGTGATCGCCGTCAGCCCTGGCGACATCCGCTTTAGTCAACTTCCCTTAGCCCACCATCCGCAGGTCACCGTCGTTGACGGTGGCGCTGAGCGCGCCGATTCGGTTCTGGCGGGGCTGAAAGCCTTAGCGGATGCGCAATGGGTGCTGGTTCATGATGCCGCGCGTCCGTGCCTGCATCAGGATGATCTCTCGCGGCTGCTGGCGCTAAGCGCGACCAGCCGCGTCGGCGGCATACTGGCGGCGCCGGTGCGCGATACCATGAAGCGTGCCGAACCGGGCAAAACCGCGATCGCCCATACCGTCGAACGCAATGATTTATGGCATGCGCTGACGCCGCAATTTTTCCCTCGAGAACTGCTATTTGACTGCCTGACGCGCGCGCTGGATGAAGGCGCGACCATCACCGATGAAGCGTCGGCGCTGGAGTACTGTGGCTTCCATCCCGAATTGGTCGCCGGACGAGCTGATAATATTAAAGTAACGCGCCCGGAAGATCTGGCGCTGGCCGAATTTTACCTTACCCGTTCCCGACACCAGGAGAAGGCTTAATGCGAATTGGACACGGTTTTGACGTACACGCTTTTGGCGGTGAAGGGCCAATTATTATTGGCGGGGTACGTATTCCTTATGAGAAAGGGCTGCTCGCCCATTCCGATGGCGACGTCGCGCTGCATGCGCTGACCGACGCGCTGCTGGGCGCCGCGGCGCTGGGCGATATCGGCAAACTGTTCCCGGATACCGATCCGGCCTTTAAAGGCGCGGATAGCCGCGAGCTGCTGCGTGAAGCGTGGCGGCGGATTCAGGCGAAGGGATATACCCTTGGCAACGTTGACGTCACCATCATTGCCCAGGCGCCAAAAATGCTGCCGCATATCCCGCAGATGCGCGTATTTATCGCCGAAGATCTCGGTTGCCATATGGACGACGTCAATGTGAAAGCGACCACCACCGAGAAGCTTGGCTTCACCGGCCGTGGCGAAGGCATCGCCTGTGAAGCGGTGGCGCTGCTGCGTAAGGTTACGCAATGATCGCCTTTGATGACTTAACATACCTGCACGGCAAGCCGCTCAGCCAGGGGCGGCTGAAGGCCAATCCGGAAGACTTTCTGGTGGTCGAAGACCTCGGTTTCGCCCCCGATGGCGAAGGCGAACATGTGCTGGTGCGGATTCTGAAAAATGGCTGCAACACCCGTTTCGTTGCCGACGCGCTGGCGAAATTCCTTAAAATCCATGCGCGCGAAGTGAGCTTTGCCGGGCAAAAGGATAAGCACGCGGTCACCGAACAGTGGCTGTGCGCCCGCGTGCCGGGTAAAGAGATGCCGGATCTGAGCAAATTTCAGCTCGAAGGCTGCCAGGTGCTGGAGTATGCCCGCCATAAGCGTAAGCTGCGTTTAGGCGCGCTGAAGGGCAACCAGTTCACGCTGATCCTGCGGGAAATCAGCGATCGCGACGATGTCGAAAAGCGTTTGCAGGCGATTGCCGCCGGCGGGGTGCCGAACTACTTCGGCGCGCAGCGCTTTGGTATCGGCGGTAGCAACCTGCAGGGCGCATTGCGCTGGGCCGAGAGCGGCGAGCCGGTGCGCGATCGCAATAAACGCAGTTTTTGGTTGTCGGCGGCACGCAGCGCGTTGTTTAATCAGCAAGTTGCAATTAGATTAAAAAAAACGGAATTTAATCAGGTTGTTGATGGCGATGCGCTACAATTAGCGGGGCGCGGAAGCTGGTTTGTGGCAACCACCGAAGAGTTGGCGGAATTACAGGCGCGGGTCGATAACCGCGAGCTGATGATTACCGCTGCGCTGCCGGGCAGCGGCGACTGGGGCAGCCAACGCGACGCGCTGGCCGCCGAGCAAGCCGCGATAGCCGAAGAAACGTCGCTACAGGCGCTGCTGGCGCGCGAAAAAGTTGAAGCCGCGCGCCGGGCGATGCTGCTGTATCCGCAGCAATTGTGCTGGAACTGGTGGGATGATGTCACTGTTGAACTGCGCTTCTGGCTGCCAGCGGGAAGTTTTGCCACCAGCGTGGTAAGGGAACTTATCAATACAACGGGTGACTATGCGAATATTGCTGAGTAACGATGACGGTATCCACGCGCCGGGGATCCAAACCCTGGCGAAGGCCTTACGCGAATTTGCCGAGGTCCAGGTTGTTGCACCCGATCGTAATCGCAGCGGCGCCTCAAACTCGCTCACGCTGGAATCTTCTCTACGCACGTTCACCTTTGAAAATGGCGATATCGCCGTCCAGATGGGCACGCCGACCGACTGCGTGTATCTCGGCGTTAACGCGCTGATGCGTCCGCGTCCGGATATCGTGGTCTCAGGAATCAACGCGGGCCCCAATCTTGGCGATGATGTCATTTATTCCGGCACCGTCGCGGCGGCGATGGAAGGCCGCCATCTTGGTTTTCCCGCCCTTGCCGTTTCGCTGAACGGCTATCAACATTACGACACCGCGGCGGCAGTGACGTGCACCATTCTGCGCGCGTTAAGCCGCGAGCCGCTGCGTACCGGGCGGATTCTCAACATCAACGTGCCGGATCTTCCCCTCGAGCAAATCAAAGGTATTCGCGTGACCCGTTGCGGCAACCGCCATCCGGCCGACCAGGTCATTCCGCAAAAAGATCCGCGCGGTAATACGCTGTACTGGATCGGCCCGCCGGGTGATAAGCGCGATGCCGGGCCGGGGACCGATTTTGCGGCGGTGGATGAAGGCTATGTTTCCGTAACGCCATTGCATGTCGATTTAACCGCTCATCAGGCACATGAGGTGGTGACCGATTGGTTAGAACGCGTCGGGGTTGATACGCAATGGTAAGTAAACGTGTTGAAAGTTTGTTGAATCAGCTACGCACTCAGGGCATCGTCGATGAGCGAGTCCTCGAGGCAATCGCGCAGGTTCCGCGCGAAAAATTCGTTGATGAAGCTTTTGAACATAAGGCGTGGGAAAACACCGCGCTGCCGATTGGCCAGGGGCAAACCATCTCGCAGCCCTATATGGTGGCGCGGATGACGGAGCTTCTGGAACTGACGCCGGACTCAAGGGTGCTGGAAATCGGCACCGGCTCCGGCTATCAGACGGCGATCCTGGCACACCTCGTGCACCACGTCTGCTCGGTCGAGCGGATTAAGAGCCTGCAGTGGCAGGCGCGTCGGCGTCTTAAACAACTTGATTTACATAATGTTTCAACCCGTCATGGCGATGGATGGCAGGGTTGGCAGGCTCGCGCGCCTTTTGACGCGATTATCGTCACCGCCGCGCCGCCGGAAATTCCGGCCGCGCTGATGGCGCAGCTTGATGAAGGCGGCGTGCTGGTTTTGCCGGTCGGTGAAGAACATCAGTATCTGAAGCGGATCCGTCGCCGCGGCGGCGAGTTTTTCATCGATACCGTCGAAGCCGTTCGCTTTGTTCCGCTCGTCAGAGGGGAGCTGGCCTGAACCCGGATTATTCCAGGTTTTTTTTGCCTAAGTTTAGGCGTAGGGTGGACACATTTTTCAGTGTCCTGGCCGGGCGCTGCCCGGTAAGCAAGATATTGGCAGTTAACATATTCCTGGGGGATAAATGAGCGCGGGAAGCCCAAAATTTACCGTAAGCCGTATTGCGGCGTTGTCACTGGTTTCACTCTGGCTGGCCGGGTGTACAAATACCAATAATCCGCCTGCGCCGGTGAATTCGGCAAGCGGCGCTGCGTCCTCCAGCACCAATTCCGGGATGCTGATTACACCGCCATCCTCCGGCGGGCAGCAAGTTCCTCCGGCTCAGCCGATTCAACCGATGCAGACCCAGCCAATTCAGACTCAGCCGACCCAGGTTCAGCCGATGGCACAGCAGCCGGTGCAGACGGTGAACGGTAAGATTGTTTACAACCGTAAATATGGCGATATTCCGAAAGGTAGCTATACCGGCGGTAGTACCTATACCGTTAAGCGCGGCGATACCCTGTTCTATATCGCGTGGGTCACCGGCAACGATTTCCGCGACCTTGCGGAACGCAACAATGTCCCGGCGCCGTACGCGCTGAACGTGGGTCAGGTGCTGCAGGTCGGCAACTCCGCAGGCCAGCCGATCACCGGCGAAAATCCGGTATCTCAGGCTAGCGCGCAGGCAAGCGGCGGTGCGACGGCCACCACAACTTCTGCACAAAAATCCACCGCAGTGGTTGCGTCACAACCGACTATTACGTATTCTGAATCTTCAGGTGAACAGAGTGCTACTAAGATGTTGCCGAATAATAAACCAGCAACGACCACGACGACGGTCGCTCCGGTTACGGCGCCATCAACCGTTAGCACAACCCAACCGACTGCAAGCAGTACGTCTACCAGTTCGCCGATCTCATCATGGCGCTGGCCGACTGATGGCAAGGTTATCGAGAACTTTAGCGGCGCGGAAGGCGGCAATAAAGGTATCGACATTGCAGGCAGTAAAGGACAGGCTATTGTCGCGACCGCCGATGGGCGCGTCGTCTATGCCGGTAACGCACTGCGCGGTTACGGTAATCTTATTATCATCAAACACAACGATGATTACCTGAGTGCCTACGCTCATAACGATACCATGCTGGTTCGGGAGCAACAGGAAGTCAAAGCGGGGCAGAAAATCGCTACCATGGGTAGCACCGGAACCAGCTCAACAAGATTACATTTTGAAATTCGTTACAAGGGGAAATCCGTCAACCCGCTGCAGTACTTACCGCAGCGATAATTTGGCAAAGTACGGATAAGCGTAACACCATGAAAGGCGCCAGGGCGGTCGCGATATGCCTCCTTCAGTGGAGGCATAAAGAGGATAACTCCGGCGTCGTTTAGTGATGGGTCGCGGAAGGTGCTTTGCTCAGGGATCACGGGTAGGAGCCACCTTTATGAGTCAGAATACGCTGAAAGTTCATGATTTAAATGAAGACGCGGAATTTGATGAGAACGGAATGGAGGTTTTCGACGAGAAAGCCTTAGTAGAAGAGGAACCCAGTGATAGCGATCTGGCTGAGGAAGAGCTGCTGTCGCAAGGCGCCACCCAGCGCGTTCTCGATGCGACACAGTTGTATCTTGGTGAGATTGGTTATTCCCCGCTGCTGACGGCCGAAGAAGAAGTCTATTTCGCCCGTCGCGCACTACGTGGAGATGTTGCTTCACGCCGTCGCATGATTGAAAGTAACCTGCGTCTGGTGGTGAAGATCGCTCGTCGTTACAGCAATCGTGGTCTGGCGCTGCTGGATCTGATTGAAGAAGGTAACCTCGGCCTGATCCGCGCAGTTGAGAAGTTTGACCCGGAACGTGGGTTCCGTTTTTCAACCTACGCTACCTGGTGGATCCGTCAAACGATTGAACGGGCGATTATGAACCAAACCCGTACCATTCGTTTGCCTATCCATATTGTGAAAGAGCTGAACGTTTATCTGCGTACCGCGCGCGAGTTGTCGCATAAGCTGGACCACGAGCCAAGCGCTGAAGAGATAGCCGAACAGCTGGATAAACCGGTTGATGACGTTAGTCGTATGCTGCGTCTGAACGAGCGCATTACCTCAGTGGATACCCCGCTGGGCGGTGACTCAGAAAAAGCGCTGCTGGATATTCTGGCCGATGAAAAAGACAACGGCCCGGAAGACACCACGCAGGACGATGATATGAAACAAAGCATCGTCAAATGGTTGTTCGAACTGAACGCCAAACAGCGCGAAGTACTGGCTCGTCGTTTTGGGCTGCTGGGTTATGAATCCGCAACGCTTGAAGATGTGGGTCGTGAAATCGGCCTGACCCGCGAACGCGTGCGTCAGATTCAGGTTGAAGGCCTGCGCCGCCTGCGGGAGATCCTGCAGGGACAGGGGCTAAACATCGAAGCGCTATTCCGCGAATAAATCGTTTTCTCTCAAAAAGGCCCAATCCTGCGATTGGGCCTTTTCCTTTGTATTAACCGATGCGGGTTTCCTGCAGGTGACGCCAGAAGATTTTCCCCTCAATGCGCTGAAATATCGCCGTCGACCAGCGCACGATCTCGCCTTGTTCCGGCAGGGTCTGGCTTTCGCGGTACAGCACCGCGCCGCCGTCTTGCCATTCGCTCAATACCTGCGCATTATCAACCACGATGCTTAATCCCGGGCGGCTGCCGCCCGCGCTATGGAAAAAACCGCTTACCGTCGGGTAATCCATCTTAGCGCCGCTGATAGGAACCATTGTAAATTCTTGCGCAAAGCGGCTCATCAGCGCTTGCGCGCTACCTTCTTTCCGGCCCAGCCATTGTTCAATGATTACGTGGGCGTCGATAACTTCTTGGATCCATGGGTTCATGTTTTCTCCGGGTTAAGCTGCAGGCGATTGCAAATGAGTACTGTAAACCGCGCGTCAGGGGCGGATAAATGCGCTTTTCAGGGATATACTGTCTAAAATTTTTTGACAATAAGCGTCATTCAAATGCTAAACCTGCAGCGCGTTACCATGTTTGTCGCCGTTGTTGATGCCGGGAGCTTTACCGCGGCGGCGGCGGCGCTTGGGCAAACCAAAGCGGTGGTTAGTTTTAACGTTCGTCAGCTAGAGAGTGAACTGGGAGTGACGTTGCTTCTACGTTCGACGCGCCGGTTAACGCTCACCGAAGCCGGGGCGGTGTTTTACCAGCGCGGCGTCGGGCTGCTGAAAGCCGCGGAGAATTTACAGGACGAGGTGCGCGCCAGCCACGCCGGGTTAAGCGGCGAACTGCGGATCACCACCACCCCGGAATATGGCGCGCAGGTGATCATCCCGGCGCTGGCGGAATTCGCTCGTCGACATCCGGCGCTGCGGGTGCGCCACGTCTCATCGTCGTATCATGCGGATTTGATCTCGGAACGGTTTGATGTCGCGATACGTCTCGGCACCCTGGCCGATTCGCGCTATCACGCGGCTCGTATTTCGCGTTTCGCCATCGTGCCCGTGGCCTCACCGGGATGGCTGGATAAACATCCGCTGCGCACGCTTGCCGACCTGGCGCAGGCGGCATGGATTGTTAACGAGCGCCTGGCGACGCCGCTACGCTGGCAGCTCCTGACCGCCGAAGGGCAATCGATCGCTTTTGAAATTACGCAACCGCCGCGGATCTCAGCCGATAGCGCACAAGCGTTAATGGGCTTTGCGCTGGCGGGAAGCGGGGTGGCGCTACTCCCGGAGTGGCTGGTGGCCGAAGCCATCGCGCGGCAGGAGCTGGTGCGGGTATTGCCGGAGTATATTTTTCCCTCCCAGGGTGTATTCGCCGTCTACCCGGACGCGCAGCATGTGCCAACCAAGGTCCGGGCATTTATCGATTTTCTGCGTGAACGAACCGCTTAATCCGCGTTTTTATTTTCCATCATTTTCAGGACCAGCCTGGAAAACTGCGCGCGCTCCTCTTCGTTAAGGCGGCTCAAAAACTCTTCATCGACACGGTTGCCCTGCGGCATGGAATTTGCGAGCAGCGCCTGCCCCTCATCCGTCAGATAGACAAAACGGCGACGTTTATCGGTCGGATCGTGTTCGCGGCGCACCAGCCCGCGTTTTTCCATCCGGCTTAGCATCTCCGCCAGCGTCGCTTTCGTGCTGACGGCCGCTTCGATAAGCGTCACCTGCTCGATTCCAGGATGTTCGGCTACCGAGCGCATCACTGCATATTGCGGCTTGGTCAGTTCCGGTAATTCATGTTGCCAGCGCGCGGTATGCTGTTGAAAAAGCTGGCGCAGAAGGTGGAACGCTTCGTTACGTAACTCCATGAACACTCCGTCACAAAAATATCACCTTTATGATAGCCGCATTTACGGCTTCTTTTCACATCTCATTTTTTTGATTATTGATGCGGATCGTATGCGAACGATATTGAGATCCCGTAAAAATGAGCGTAGTTTTAATACAAAGGTTCGTATACGAACAATGTGTGAGGTAGTGAATGAAACTGATTATTGGGATGACCGGGGCGACCGGCGCGCCGTTGGGCGTCGCGCTGTTGCAAGCGCTGAACGAAATGCCGGATGTGGAAACGCACCTGGTGATGTCGAAATGGGCAAAAACCACCATTGAGCTGGAAACGCCCTATAGCGCTCGTGAAGTCGCCGCGCTGGCGGATTTCTGCCATAGCCCGGCGGATCAGGCCGCGACCATCTCATCAGGATCGTTTCGTACCGACGGCATGATTGTTATCCCCTGCAGCATGAAAACGCTGGCGGGTATCCGCGCTGGCTATGCGGAAGGGTTAGTCGGCCGCGCGGCGGACGTCGTGCTGAAAGAGGGGCGCAAGCTGGTTCTGGTGCCGCGAGAAATGCCGCTGAGCACCATTCATCTGGAGAACATGCTGGCGCTGTCGCGCATGGGCGTGGCGATGGTGCCGCCGATGCCTGCCTACTACAACCATCCGGAAACGGTCGAGGATATCACCAACCATATCGTGACCCGGGTGCTGGATCAGTTTGGTCTCGAATATCACAAAGCGCGCCGCTGGAACGGCCTGCGCGCGGTCGAGAATTTATCACAGGAGAATTAATCATGGCTTTTGATGATTTACGCAGCTTTTTGCAGGCGCTTGATGAGCAGGGGCAACTGCTAAAAATTAGCGAAGAGGTGAATGCCGAGCCGGATCTCGCCGCTGCCGCTAACGCCACAGGGCGCATCGGTGACGGCGCGCCAGCGCTATGGTTCGATAACATTCGCGGCTTTACCGATGCCCGTGTCGCCATGAACACCATCGGTTCCTGGCAAAACCACGCGATTTCGCTGGGGCTGCCGCCAAACACGCCGGTGAAAAAACAGATTGATGAATTTATTCGCCGCTGGGATAAATTCCCGGTAACGCCGGAGCGTCGCGCTAATCCAGCGTGGGCGGAAAACACCGTTGATGGCGACGATATCAACCTGTTCGATATTCTGCCGCTGTTCCGCCTGAACGATGGCGACGGTGGTTTCTATCTCGACAAAGCCTGTGTGGTTTCTCGCGATCCGCTTGACCCGGACAACTTCGGTAAACAGAACGTCGGTATTTACCGGATGGAAGTGAAAGGCAAGCGCAAGCTGGGCCTGCAGCCGGTACCGATGCACGATATTGCGCTGCATCTGCATAAAGCGGAAGAGCGCGGTGAGGATCTGCCTATTGCCATCACCCTGGGTAACGACCCGATTATCACCCTGATGGGCGCGACGCCGCTGAAGTATGACCAGTCAGAATATGAGATGGCGGGCGCGCTGCGCGAAAGCCCGTATCCGATCGCCACTGCGCCGTTGACCGGCTTTGACGTACCGTGGGGCTCGGAAGTGATCCTTGAAGGGGTGATTGAAGGGCGCAAGCGTGAAATCGAAGGGCCGTTCGGCGAGTTCACCGGCCACTACTCAGGCGGCCGCAATATGACGGTGGTGCGTATCGATAAAGTCTCTTATCGCACAAAACCGATTTTTGAATCGTTGTATCTCGGTATGCCATGGACCGAAATCGACTATCTGATGGGCCCGGCGACCTGCGTGCCGCTGTACCAGCAGCTGAAGGCGGAGTTCCCGGAGGTGCAGGCGGTCAACGCCATGTACACCCATGGCCTGCTGGCGATTATCTCCACCAAAAAACGCTACGGCGGTTTTGCCCGCGCGGTGGGATTACGCGCGATGACTACCCCGCACGGACTCGGCTACGTGAAAATGGTCATTATGGTCGATGAAGATGTCGATCCGTTCAACCTGCCGCAGGTGATGTGGGCGCTCTCCTCGAAGGTCAACCCGGCGGGCGACCTGGTGCAGTTGCCGAACATGTCGGTACTGGAGCTCGATCCTGGTTCAAGCCCGGCGGGGATCACCGACAAATTGATTATCGACGCCACCACTCCGGTTGCGCCGGACCTTCGCGGTCACTACAGCCAGCCGGTGCAGGATTTACCGGAAACCAAAGCCTGGGCTGAAAAACTGACCGCCATGTTGGCCAACCGTAAATAAGGAGTAAAAGATGATTTGTCCACGTTGCGCTGATGAACAGATTGAAGTGATGGCGACGTCGCCGGTAAAAGGGGTATGGATTGTTTATCAGTGCCAGCACTGCCTCTATACCTGGCGTAATACCGAACCGCTGCGTCGTACCAGCCGCGAACATTATCCGGAAGCGTTCCGCATGACGCAGAAAGATATTGATGAGGCGCCGCAGGTACCGCACGTACCGCCGCTATTACCGGAAGATAAGCGTTAATAAAACGGGCCCGCTAAGACGGGCCTTTTTTATATTTAGCACAATTATGGAAGCTTAAATAAAGAATTCACATTAATGGAGCTACACCAGGCTTTTCAGGCGGTAAATCCACTCCAGCGCCTGACGCGGGCTCAGTGAATCCGGGTCAAGATTCTCCAGCGCTTCCAGCGCCGGTGAGGTCTCTTCCGGCGCGGAGAGCAGCGACATCTGCGTACCATCAACCTGCGTGGCGGCGGCATTTGGCGAAATGCTCTCCAGCTCGCGCAGTTTCTGCCGTGCGCGTTTGATCACCTCTTTCGGCACTCCCGCCAGCGCGGCGACCGCCAGGCCATAGCTCTTGCTGGCCGCGCCGTCCTGCACGCTGTGCATAAAGGCGATGGTATCGCCGTGCTCCAGGGCATCGAGGTGCACGTTAGCCACGCCTTCCATTTTCTCCGGCAACTGGGTGAGCTCGAAGTAGTGGGTGGCGAACAGGGTCAACGCTTTGATCTTATTCGCCAGATTCTCCGCGCAGGCCCACGCCAGCGACAGACCATCGTAGGTGGATGTGCCGCGACCAATCTCGTCCATCAGCACCAGGCTGTGTTCGGTGGCGTTGTGCAGAATATTGGCGGTTTCGGTCATCTCCACCATGAAGGTGGAACGGCCGCTCGCCAGGTCATCCGCCGCGCCGACGCGGGTAAAGATGCGGTCGATAGGGCCAATTTCTACCTTCTGCGCCGGTACGTAGCTGCCGATATAGGCCAGCAGCGCAATCAGCGCGGTCTGGCGCATATAGGTACTTTTACCGCCCATGTTGGGCCCGGTGATGATCAGCATGCGGCGCTGCGGCGCCAGCTGCAGCGGGTTGGCGATAAATGGCTCTTTCAGTACCTGCTCCACCACCGGGTGACGGCCTTCGGTAATGCGAATACCGGGTTTATCGATAAAGGTCGGGCAGCAGTAGTTCAGGGTTTCCGCGCGTTCCGCGAGGTTCACCAGTACGTCCAGCTCGGCCAGCGCGCTGGCGCTGGTTTGTAAGTCGGCCAGATGCGGCAGCAGTTTTTCGAACAGGTCGTCATAGAGCTGTTTTTCCAGCGCCAGCGCCTTGCCTTTAGACGTCAGTACCTTATCTTCGTATTCCTTGAGTTCCGGAATAATGTAGCGCTCGGCGTTTTTCAGCGTCTGGCGGCGCACGTAGTGGATCGGCGCATGCTGGCTCTGGCCGCGGCTGATCTGGATGTAGTAACCGTGAACGGCATTGTAGCCGACCTTCAGGGTATCAAGGCCCAGGCGCTCGCGTTCGCGGATTTCCAGTTTGTCGAGATAATCGGTCGCGCCATCGGCCAGCGCCCGCCACTCATCCAGCTCTTCATTATAACCCGGAGCGATAACGCCGCCGTCACGCACCAGTACCGGCGGCGCATCGATGATTGCGCGTTCCAGCAATTCGCGTAGCTCGGCGAACTCGCCCATTTTCTCGCGCAGCTGTTGCACCGGCTGACAGTCAACGTCGGCCAGCAGCTCGCGCAGCAGCGGCAACTGCTGGAAGGCATGGCGCATACGGGCTAAATCGCGCGGGCGGGCGGTACGCAGCGCCAGACGCGCCAGAATACGCTCAAGGTCGCCGACCTGACGCAGTACCGGCTGCAGCTCGGTATAGCGTTCCTGTAAGGCGCCAATCGTTTGTTGGCGTTCAACCAGCACCGCGGTATCGCGTACCGGCATATGCAGCCAGCGTTTGAGCATGCGGCTGCCCATCGGCGTGACCGTGCAGTCGAGTACCGAGGCAAGGGTGTTATCAACGCCGCCGGCGAGATTCTGGGTGATCTCCAGATTGCGACGGGTGGCGGCATCCATAATGATGCTGTCCTGCTGGCGTTCCATGGTGATGGAGCGGATGTGCGGCAGCGAGGTGCGCTGGGTATCTTTGACGTACTGTAACAGGCAGCCGGCGGCGCACAGCCCGCGCGGGGCGTTTTCGACGCCGAAGCCCACCAGATCGCGGGTGCCGAACTGCAGGTTGAGTTGCTGGCGTGCGGTGTCGATTTCGAACTCCCATAGCGGGCGACGGCGCAGGCCGCGGCGGCCTTCAATCAGGGAAGATTCGGCAAAATCTTCCGCATACAGCAGTTCCGCCGGATTGGTACGTTGTAGTTCCGCCGCCATGGTCTCGCGGTCGGCCGGTTCGCTCAGGCGAAAGCGACCGGAGCTGATATCCAGCGTCGCGTAGCCGAAGCCTTTACTGTCCTGCCAGATGGCGGCCAGCAGGTTATCCTGGCGCTCCTGCAGCAGCGCTTCATCGCTGATGGTGCCCGGCGTAACGATGCGTACCACTTTGCGTTCTACCGGCCCTTTGGTGGTGGCCGGATCGCCAATCTGTTCGCAAATCGCAACCGACTCGCCCTGGTTTACCAGTTTCGCGAGATAGTTTTCCACCGCGTGGTGGGGGATGCCGGCCATGGGAATCGGTTCGCCCGCGGAAGCGCCGCGTTTGGTCAGCGAGATATCGAGCAGCTGCGAGGCGCGTTTGGCGTCGTCATAAAACAGCTCGTAAAAGTCGCCCATCCGGTAAAACAGCAGGATCTCCGGATGCTGAGCCTTCAGCTTCAGGTACTGCTGCATCATTGGGGTATGGGCGTCTAAATTGTCGATTGTGCTCATAGGGTGTTATCCAGGTCCCTGATTTTTAATGGAGTGCGATTTTATTATTGTCGTCGTTATCGCATGAGGAAGACATGATAACGGAGATAGGCATTTGAGGGAAAGTGACGAAGTGGACGCAGCGATCCTGATTCCACTTCTCGAACGCGCGGCCCTCGCTAAGCTGGCCGCGCGTGACGTTCAGGGCGCCAGATAAACCTGTGGAATCGCTTTTTCCGGGTGCTGGCCGAGGCGCACATCCGCGCCGTACCAGCGGCTAATGATTTCCTGCTGGATAACCTGATGCGGGAAGAGTACCGGCTGATGGCTGAAAAACCGGAACACTCAAAAAGTGCATGGAACTGAAGCTGGGATGCTTACATATCCACCTCTGATTAATATGTTATATTTATATCAGTCATAAAGCCACTTTCCAGCTTTCGCTGATTCCGAAAACATTCTGATTGTTAAAGGTTTGCGATTTCGTTCTACATCTTCCCGTTTTAATTTAAACCACCGTGTTAGCAGTGGAGTATTTTCCCAAGGGAAATAATACGACCATTTAATTTCTGATAAATCTATATTAAATTTTTTTTCAAATTTATTCAAAGCTTCATGCAGGTCATCACCGGGAGCTTCAAATAAATCAGAATCAAGTTCTAAAGGGATTTCTTTCCAATTGCTGTCTAAATATCCGGGGATCTCTTCACGGAAAAGTGCTAATACCTCTTGTTGAATTGTATCCATCAAAAGGATGTCCATTGTATACGATCTTTAGGGCGTGCTATGAGGTTGTATTTGGCCTGAGTTTTCCTTGATACTTGGTAAATTGAATTCACAAGACCAACCCAGCCTAACCACGGAACATATCGTGCTATGACTGCGGCAAGATTATTTGTTTTTCGCATTCTTACACCAACTGGTGTTGGAACTCTAATACCAAAAGGAGTTCGTGCATTTCGTAAAAGCATTCTCCCATACCTGGAAATAACACTTGTCCCTTTGATTGCTTCTCCCGGTTTCGTTCTGGTTTTTAACCACGGTTGCCCAGCGAGGATAGCAGCACCTGATTCAATGCCAATTCCAAGTTCATCACAAAATTGCTCAAGGAAAATCACATCAAATAGTTCACCTGCTGACAGGTTCGATTGTCCGTGGTAGAAGTAGGTTCCGTTTAGTTCTTCTGTCGTATCCATTCAATCACCTGTTAGGCTGTTTGTCGTTCATTCCAGGCATCTGTGAAAATTATGTTTCCATCACAATGTTTCCAGGTGATTTTCTCGTATCTTAGCTCCACAGATTCAAGATGGTTGTTGTTCTTGTCCTCTGGGGAAGCCATCGTAGGGGAGATTGATACGATTCGAACTCCTTCAAGTAGCATATTGAAGTATTCCACTTCCTGACCAGAATCGTTGATTTTGTACCATTTAATTTCGGCAGATTTCAGGTTTTGACCAGTAGCAACTGCTTTGTATAGGTATGGGCTGGAATAGTCGAATTCTTTAACGATGATCATTGGAGAATGCTGACGAGTGCCAGTAGGTTTGCCAGTGGAATTATCAGTGGGAATGGAGAGATTATGGTGAAACCCTTTAAACTCTATACTGAACTCCCTGTCTGCAACATCACAGCCACCTTTGATTAGTGCTCCGCCATCGTCATAGAGCCACATATTACCGGGAATAGCCATGTCCTTATTTCCTTATGTTTTTATAAATCCCTGTAAATAGTTTATCTATTGAGTGAAGGTGAGTAAATAACCAATGTGTGGTTTTTTTGTTCCTCAGTTTCAACAATTTAATCACTGAAAAATGGTACTGCTGCATCATGGGGGTATGGGCGTCTAAATTGTCGATTGTGCTTATAGGGTGTTATCCAGGTCCCTGATTTTTAATGGAGTGCGATTTTGTTATTGTCGTCGTTATCGCATGAGGAAGACATGATAACGGAGATAGGCATTTGAGGGAAAGTGACGAAGTGGACGCAGCGATCCTGATTCCACTTCTCAGACGCGCGGCCATCGCTAAGCTGGCCGCGCGTGACGTTCAGGGCGCCAGATAAACCTGCGGAATCGCTTTTTCCGGGTGCTGGCCGAGGCGCACGTCCGCGCCGTACCAGCGGCTAATGATTTCCTGCTGGATAACCTGATGCGGCGTGCCCTGTGCGACCACCTGTCCCTGGTGTAGCAGCAGAATCTGGTCGGCCCACAGGGCTGCGAGGTTGAGATCGTGCAGCACCACGCAGACATGCAGCTGGCCGGAAGCTGTCAGACGCTTGAGCAGGCGTAACAGATGTTGCTGGTAATAGAGATCCAGCGCCGAGGTGGGTTCATCCAGAAACAGCCAGCCCTGCGGCGCGCCGTTTTGCCACAGTTGGGCGAGGCAGCGGGCCAGCTGTACCCGCTGCTGCTCGCCGCCGGAAAGCGACGGATAGCGCCTGCCGCGCAAATGATCGCAGCCGGTTTCCGCCATAATATCGCGCAGAGTCTGCGGACTGGCGGTCTCTTCCCACGGCGAGCGCCCCATGGCGATAACCGTTTCCACCGTCCAGTCGGCCTGGAGTGGAGTGCGCTGCAACATCACCGCCCGGCGGCGCGAGAGCGCCTGCGGCGACCAGCGCTCCAGCGTTTTGCCGTCCATTATGCGCTCGCCGCTGTCCGGGGTAAGGAAGCCGGTTAGCAGCCGCAGCAGGGTTGATTTGCCCGCGCCGTTCGGGCCGATCAGCGCGGTCATCTCGCCGCCGCGCAGCGTCAGCGAAACCTGGTCAATCACCTGTCGTTGGCCGAGCCGCAGCGACAGACCTTGCGCCCGATAGTCTTTATCCATGGATTGGTTTCTCCCGACGAAATATCAGCCACAGGAACCACGGCGCGCCCAACAGGCTGGTTAGCAGCCCCACTGGCATCTCCGCCGGCGCGGCGACGGTGCGTGCCAGGGTATCGGCAATCAGCAGCAGAATCGCGCCCGCCAGCAGCGAGCCGGGGATGAGACCCCGGTGGTCCGCCCCCAGCCACATTCGCATCAGATGCGGCACCACCAGGCCGATAAAGCCGATGACGCCGCTTATCGCTACCGCCGCGGCGACCAGTACCGCGCTGCATAGCAACAGCAGCCGCTGCAGCGCCCGCACGTTAACGCCGAGATAGTGCGCCTCTTCATCGCCGAGTTGCAGCAGATTAAGTCGTGTTGCCATCCGCCACACCGCTATTGACGCCGGAATAATCAAGCTGGCCGCCACCAACAGCGTCGGCCATTCGGCCTGGCCCAGGCTACCCATCCCCCACAGCGACAGCTGGCGTAGCTGAGCATCGTTGCTTAGCCACGCCAGCACGCCGACCAGCGCCCCGCATAAGGCGTTGATGGCGATCCCCACCAGCAGCAGCCGCGACAGCGAACCGTCGCCTGCGCGGCTGAGGATAAAAATCACCACCATCACCGCCAGGCTGCCGATAAACGCCGCCAGCATCGGCATATACAGGGCTAACAGCGCCGGCACGCTGAGCGGCAGCACCAGCCAGCAGGCCACCGCCAGCGCCGCGCCGCTGCTGATACCCAGCAGACCTGGATCGGCGAGCGGGTTGCGAAACAGCCCCTGCATCACGCAGCCGGACAGGGCCAGCGCGGCGCCGACCAGCAGCGCCAGCAGCACTCGCGGCAGACGGATCGTCAGCCAGATATGGCGCAGGATTTCATCGCCGGAGGGTAGCAGGTTGATCAATGGCAATTGCATTGCGCCGAGGGTGGTCGCGTAGAGCGTCAATACGACCAGCAGCAGCGTCATCAACAGCAGATGGCGAACGATGGCAGGGCGCATCAGGGTGACTGCTCCGCTTTTTGCCGCAGTTCGAGGATCGCCTGCGGCGTACGCGGGCCGAAGCCGAGCAGGGCCATATCGTCGATCGCCAGTAGCTGTTTATGGCGGCCTGCCGGCGTTTGCGCCAGACCGGGCAATTTCCATAGCCCGCTTTCGCCGCCCATCCCTTTGAGGCCATCGGCGGAAATCACCACCAGATCCGCCTGGCTTGCGGCCACCCCTTCCTGCGACATCGCGCGATAATGGTCAAAACCCTGCATCGCATTTTGCAGCCCGGCGGCGCGAATCGCGCCATCGGCGGCGGTGTGCTGCCCGGCCACCATGGTATTCATCCCGCCGTGGCTGAGGATAAACAGTACCCGTTTGGCGATAGGGCGTGTGGGAAGGGCGGCTATCTGCTGCCGGACCTGCTGGCGCAGCACGTCGCCAGCCGGAGTTTTACCTAACGCTTCGGCGATAACGGCGATTTTGTTATCGATAGCGGCAAGGTTATCGCCGCCCGGCACGTTGACGACCGTCACCTTATTGTCCTGCACTTTCTGCAGCACCAGCGACGGCTGCGCCTGCGCGCTGGCCAGTACCAGCTGCGGGCGTAAGGAGAGGATCCCCTCGGCGCTTAATTGCCGTAGATAGCCGACGTCCGGTAGCTTTTGCGCGGCGGCAGGCCAGGTGCTGGTGCTGTCCTTCGCCACCAGCTGCTGCCCAGCGTTCAGCGCGTAGACAATTTCGGTAACGTCGCCGCCGAGGGAAATCACCCGTTCGGCGGCCGCGCTGGCGAACAGCGGCAGTGCGGCAAGCAGTATTCCCCAACGTTTCATGCCGGCTGCCCTTCCGCGCACAGACGCGCCACCTGCGCGCGCCACTGTTCTTGCTCCGGGTGGCCTTCGCTGCGCTGGCCGTACAGCTGGGCGATTTGCGTACCGTCTTTGGCAAACAGTTCGACGCTGGTGACGTGACCATCGGAGGTCGGTTTACGGGTGACCCAGATTTCATCCACGCTGTCTTCGCGCAGATGCAGGGTAAAGGCGCTGTTGAAGATGTTGATCCAGCCGCGCATCGGCGCCAGCTTTTCCAGCGCGCCGGTGAAGATCTGCACGCAGCCGCGGTTGCCGACGAAGATCATGATTTCATTGCCGTCCTGGCGCACCGTTTCCAGCAGTCCCGGCAGGGCGTTATTGTCGATGCGGCAGGCCAGATCGTCGCTCACCAGGCGGAAGGCCTGCTGACGGGAAAGATTGTGTTTACGCAGCAAACCGAAGAACTGGTGCACATCGGTCATCGCGCGCCACTCGTTTTCCAGCGCCGCGGCGTCGGCGGAGTCGGCGTACTTCACGCGGTCGGCCGGGCGAATCGTCAGCGCGCCGGGCGCCGTCTCGCTGAATTCGGCCACCAGCGTTTGCCATGCCGCCATATCGGTTTGCCCGGTGGCGTAGACCTTAAGCAGGGCGTCGCCGTGCGGGTCGAAGAACTGGATGCTCTGGCGGCCGTTATCGTTGAGGTGGAACACGCTCGACCACTGGCTGAGGAACAGGCGCAGGTCGAGGGCGCGGGGATTGAGCACCAGCCCGGCGTGGCCGCTCAGGTGTTGATGGGTAAATTCGCCGACCTGCTCGTGCACCGCGTATTCGTTGCGGCAGATGCATTTGGTTTCGCCGACGCTCTCCAGGGCGGCGATAATCGCCCGTACGTCGTCGTGCAGACGCACGGCATCGTGACCAACGCGTGCGGCGGTTAATTCGGCTTCGCTAATTCCCATCTCTAAGGCGATGTCGCGGGCATATTTGGCGGTGGAGCGGGCTTTGGTGGCCTGGTAGCGCTGCCACAGATCGTCGTGTGCGTTTTGCATAATCCACATCCTTCTCTACGATGAATATCCCCGGCCCGCGGGCCGGGGTGCAGGTTTGTTATTATTCGGGCGATCAGAAATCGATATTCACGCCCAGTTGCCAGGTCCTTCCGGGCATCACAGCCAGCGCTTTATCGTTGGCATCCTGATTAGTACTGGTCTCGATGTTGCGGCTGCTCAGGTAGTCCCAGTATTTACGGTCGGTAATGTTGTACACCCCGCCGTTGAGACGAATGTTCTTCGCCACCTGCCAGTAAGCGGTCCAGTCCAGCATGCCGTAGCCCGGCACGCGCATATATTCGGTGCTGGAGTCGGCGATGGCGGAGCCGGTGTTGTTGTAGCTCTCGCGGCTGGTGGCGGTGGCCTGTTTGCCCTTAACAAAGGTGGCGGTCAGCGCCGTACCGTAGCGCTTAGCCGGATCGTCCCACGCCACGCCGACGATCGCTTTCATCGGCGCGACGCTGTCGAGGTCGACGTATTTATCGCCGTAGTAGCTGGATTTCGATTTCCCTTCGCTATAGCCCCAGGCGAGGGTGGCGCTCAGGCCATCCACCTGCTCAAACCAGGTGCCGAAGTTAAATTTAGTGCTGATCTCGCCGCCGTAGATATAGGCTTTATCGCGGTTTTCCGCTTGATAAATGGTGTAAATATTCGACGGGACGTTAGTGAATTTGCCCGGATTGTTGGCGCGCGAATAACGCGTATAGGCGATAAAGTTCTTATAGCTGTTGTAGAACAGCGCGGTACGCACGGTGATGCCTTCGGTGACTTCGCCCTTGATACCCCATTCAATATTGTCGCTGGTCTCGGTTTTCAGATCGTTGTTGCCAATTAACGCGTACTGCTGGCTGCCGGCATAGCTGGAGCCCAGGTTCCACGAACCATACAGCTGGCTGGCATTCGGGAACTGCGCGCCGCGCTGGTACTGCAGATAGGTCATCAGCCGCGGCGTAATGTCGTACTGGAACGCCAGTGACGGCAGCACCTGGGTATCGCTGTTTTTACCATACAGATTCGCCACCGACGATTCGGTAAGCACGCTGCTGTTGGCGCTAAGATCGGACAGATCTTCCGGTTTAGTCGACTGATGCGTCACGCGTACGCCGGGAATAATCGCGAAATTGTGGCTATCGAGATCGAAGTTGATCTTATCCTGCAAGTAGCCGCCGAGGGTGTAGCTGCGGCTGTCTGCTTCCGGCTGCATAATTTCGCTGTAGACGCTGGGGATCGGCGACTGGCTAAACGGCCGCTGGGTTTTGGTCGTGCTGGCGTTAAAACCGGCGCTCAGGTCGTGACGGCCGATGCTTTTCGCGAGCGCGGTCTGCAGACCCCAGGTATCGGTATCGTAGTCGGAATTGACCGTCTGCATTTTGCGGGTGACGCTATCCGGCATCCAGGTCCAGTCGTGAGCCTCGGTATGCTGGTAGTAAACCTTGGTCGAGACGCTGTCGATGTAATCGTTCATCGGCGTCCAGTCGTCTTTCAGGCTCAACCCCCAGCGCCGCGTCTGGTTGGTTTGGTTGGCGGTACCGATCATGCTGTTACCGCTGGAGTCCCACGAATCGAAGTGGCTGTGGTTGGTCTTGTGATAGTAGTCGAAGGTGCTGGTGAACTTATGTTCATCGTTCGGCTGCCAGATGCCGGAGGCCATAAACGCGTCAGAGTGCCAGTTTGCCGGGTAAGCGTCGACGCTGCCGCTGTTGTTCTCGGTTTCCTGGCCATCGCGGCGGCTGTAGACGAAAATGCCGCGCAGCGTTTCATCGCCGCCGGCGACGGTGACGCCGTTATGCCAGCTGCGGTCGGAAGAGTCGTAGCCGCTCTGGTAGCCAAAGGCGCTGGTTTTGCCCGGGCGCAGATAGTCATCCGCCGATTTCGGGCGGAAGGAGACGTTGCCGCCGATTGAGCTGTTAGCGGTCTCGGTTGAGGTGGCTCCCGACTGAATATCCACGCTGCCGTACATATAGGGGTCGATATAATCGCGGCCAATGCCAAAGGTGTTGAGGCCGGAACGGCCAACGTAGCCGCGGCCGGTGGCGTTCGGCTGGGCAATGCCGTCAACATCGATGCCGACACGGTTGCTTTCAAGACCGCGGATGTTGTAGCCGGTATAGCCGCCGCGATCGAAACCGCTTTTACCGTTGCCGGAACCGCCGCTGGCGCCGGTGGCGCTGATGAGGGGTTCATAACGCATGATTGAGCCGAAGTCGTTGGCGCCTTTGTCCTGCAGTTCCTGCGCGCTCACCGAGTGCTCGCTGCCGGCTTTCAGCTGTGGGGCCGGGGCGGTCACCACCATCTGTTCCGCGCTATCCGTCGTGTTATCCTGGGTCACGGCCGCGATAGCGGCATTCTGCGCGATTGCTGCGAGCAGAGAAGTCGCCAGCAGGCTTTTCTTACACCATGCTGCTGATTGAGTCGATTTGTACATTTGTAGCCACGCCTTGATGATTATTAGTATCGGCTCACGCGTTACTTCCAGAGTGCAGGTTGGTCCGTGTTTTCCCTGGCGGACAGTGGTATTCCTGATTTAGTAATTGCGAATGGTAATGATAGGTATTATCGTTTGCAACGAAATAATCATCTATTCTGAATTTTGTTTACATTCGTGCGGAGGGGAGCAAGCCAACATGAGCCATAAAGCGATGATTACCATTCACTACTGTTCCCAATGCAACTGGATGCTGCGCGCCAGCTGGATGGCCCAGGAGCTGCTGCATACCTTTAGTACCGATATCGCTTCGGTCACGCTGGTGCCCGGTACCGGCGGCATTTTTACGGTGAGCGTCGATGAGGCGCTTATCTGGGAGCGCAAACGGGACGGCGGTTTCCCGGACGCTGCCGAGCTGAAACGGCGGGTGAGGGACGTCTGCTTCCCGGAAAAAGCGCTGGGGCACGTGGATAATGCCAGGAAGCAGGTCTAAAACGGCTGGCTGTGATTAACGTCCTAGCTCAACGTTGACCAGCACGCTTTGTCGGCGGGTGCGGATAATGGATACCGCCTCTTCCAGTACGCCGGGGAGATCTTCCGCCAACGAAACCGTCAGCGCAGCCGCGCGGCTGGAGGCGGCGAGGGCGGCGAAATCTGGCGACGACGAGAACGCGGTGGCCGGAATAGCTTCCATTTTGGCGGCATAGCCGTCGGGATAGAGCGCTTTGGTGCCGCCCGCTACCGCTCCCCAGCCGCCATTGTTGCCAACCACCACCAGTACGGGAAGCTTCATCACTTCCGCGATGTGGTGGCACACCGCCGGATTGGCAAAGAGATAGGAGCCGTCGCCCACGGCGGCGATGATAAGCTCACCCCGCCGGGCGAGCTGCAGCCCTAAGGCGATGGGCAACGCTTCACCCAGACCGCCCGCCAGCGCTTCCTGGTAATAACTGTCCGCCTGAATCAGGCCGGCAAACTGCGGCATTGTTGTCAGTTCGGAGACGATCTTCCCCTGATGTTGGTTGGCAAGCTGACCCAGGCAATAGCTCAGCCAGGGTTTGCCAATCGCTCCTTTTTGGCCGGCGTGGAGGAGGGCTTCACGTTGGTCCTTCGCGTGTTGTATCAGGCTAAGCACATGCTTTTCACGTTCAGCCACCTGCTGTTGCTTCGCCGCCACAAGCGGCTGGAGCGCCTCTTGTAAAAGTTCGAATACCTCGTCGGTTTCTCCGGCCAGATTGATATCGGCGCGATAGCCGCGGACGGGGTAGCGGGAAAAAAGCGGGTCGGGGCCGATCTGGATCACCTTACAGCTGTCGTTGCAGCGGCTTTCTTCGATGAGCCACGGGGCCTGTGAGTCGATAACGATGATGACGTCGGCGGCGGAAAGCCAGCCTTTGGGATCGCTGCCGGCCAGCATAGGATTGTCGCTGCTAAGGGTGACTTCAGTACCCCAGTATTCCACCACCGGAATAGCCCACTCCTTAACCAGGGTATTGAGCCGCGCAAAGCCACCAGACGTTCTCGCGCCGCGCTGGGCGAAGATGACCGGCTGTCTGGCATTGGCTATCGCATCGGCGGCGCTGGCAATATCCGCCCGCGTTGGCGCATAGCGGACCGGCTGCTGGGTGGGGGAGGCATAAAGCGCTTGTTCATCGATGGTGAACGTTTCGCATAGCGGCTCGCGGGGCAGGCTCAAATACACCGGCCCCTTTGGCAATGAACGGGCTATCGCCCATGCTCTGTCAACATGCTCGCCGACCTGATCGGCAATGCGTAATTCGAAGTCCCATTTCACCGACTCACGAATGAGCGCCGCCTGATCGCGCATCTCCTGGCCGTAGCCAATCGGCGTGTTGCGACAACCAAAGTGTGAATGCTCGCTAATCGGCGTGCGTCCGCCAAAAATCAGCACCGGAATATTGCTGTTGGCCAGATTGATGACGCCGCAGGCGGCATTGGCCAGGCCTACGTTGGTGTGAACCATGACGGCCTGCACTTTCCCGCTCCCGAGATAATAGCCGTGGGCCATGCCGATGGCGGCGTTCTCGTGGGGACATATCACCAGCTCCGGTACCTGTTGTCCCGTGGCGCGCATTTTGGCCCACGCTTCAATAACCGGGGGATAATCGGTACCCGAATTAATAAAAATATAGGCCACGTCGAGGGCCTGAAGCCGGTGCAGTAATAATTCAGCGGCCGATACAGTGATAGAAGTCATATTCTCTCCGGATTAACGCGATGTTATCGCCGTGATTAAAAGGTCAGGAAAATAAATGCGCCCATCGTAATGATGGAAGTAATAATACTTAGCGCCATGGTCGAGGCCATTTCTTGCTCGCCGGACTTATATTGCATGGCGATAATAATGGCGATCGAACCCACAGGAATCGCCATCGTTAATACCACTTGTTTTATTTGCTCCATGCTGAAACCCATTTTTAACAAAATGAGGTAGCAGGCGCCGGGCACCAGAATATTACGAGCGATGACGGTAATAATGGTGGCTGAGGTGATGACAATGCTGCGAGTATAAAGCACGATGCCTGCGGCAAACAGCGCCAGTCCGCCGGAGGCCTTACCCAGCAGCCCTAGCGACATTGATACGGTTTCAGGAATATGAATATCCATTAATACTAATATCAGCGCGACAACCGGCGACCATACCACCGGCTGCTTGATGGCGTTGATCACCCGCGTGGTAAAAGAGATATTCTGGCTTTTATCCCCCGTTGCAACGGACATCAGAATCATCACCAGCGGAAGCTGGAAGACATTTTGCGTAATACTGGAAACAGTAATTAATGAGGCGCTGACGGTGCCGAATAAAAAAGCCAGTACCGAGGTGCCAATGAAGGGAACGGCCGGCGAGCCGATGGCCAGAGCCTGTAAAGTACTGAGCGCCAGGGAGCGTTTGCAGATATAACGGGCAATAACTAAAGGAATAACAAAACTCAGAATTAGCGCAAGGATAATGGCGATGGCGACAGGGCCCATGCTCATCACGATATGCCGCGGCGTCATGACCATATTACTGAAAATACTCAGTGGTAAAGCATACAGCATTACAATTTTATTAATATCACCAGCCTGTTGCCAATTGAAGTCTTTACGTTTACCGCTGATATAGCCAATGAGAACGGTAATGATAACGGGTAATATAGCGCCAAGAATTAATAGAATGTTGTTCTGTGTCATAGTGATGTATTCTCATTATAAATTATTGTTAGAGACAGAGTGTTGAACTATAAATATTGAGAATGATTGCCCCCTGGAAATTCGCCGCTGTTGCAATATTGATTTTCCTTGATTACTGCATTTTTGACGCAAAAAGAAGCGAGGGGGAAATGTAAAAACAATCCGTTCAATGAGTAATTGTCATGGCTATGAAAATTAAACAGATACAAGCCTTTCTGACCGTCGCCAGAGAAGGGAATATGACCCTGGCAGCGGAGAAAATGGGGATTACGCAATCCGGACTCAGCCGATTGTTGCTGTCCCTGGAAGAGGATCTGAATGCCACCTTATTTGAACGGCACAAGCATGGAATGGCGTTAAGCGAGTATGGCAGCGCGTTTTTACCCTATGCCATGACAATGTTGAACACGGAGAACAAGGCCAGAGAGGAGATGGCGCTGATCCGCGGAGCGGGCAAGGGGATTTTGAGAATCGGCTGCGTATCCAGCCTGTTAACCAGCCACTTTATTGATAAATTAGCCGCCTTTCATAAAAGCCATCCCCGGATACATATCAAAATCTTCGACCGCATTGACTCAGAGTTATTTAAACTGCTGCTGATGCATGAAATAGATATCGCCCTTTGCGGGCCCTTGCCCCACGACGATAAAATCGTGGTTCGCGGAAAAATTAACTGGCAGGACCGTATTTGTATCATTTCAAGGCCAGACCATCCGCTGCAAAAAGACAAGCGCCTGTCGCTTGCGGCGATGCTCGACTATCCGTGGATCATGCCGCCGCCGTTAAGCACGCCGATGCTTATCCTCGAAGATATTTTTCGCTCGCATCAGCTGCCCTGTCCGGTTCCCATTATCGAGTGCGCTTCATCCGCGGCGATAAAATCCTTTATCGCTGAGAGCGATCTTTTAACGTCAATGCCCGCCCCCGTCTATCGACTGGAAGAGAAGCTTGGATTGTTGCGCCCGCTGGAAGCGGAAGGCAGCGTGTTTGTCAGAGATTTCTATGCCTGGAGCCATTTTGGCGTGTTATCCGGAGCCGCGCTGCAGCTAATTCAGCATCTGAAGCAGTGAGATGCCCTGATAGATACAAAGGTGTATAATGAATGCATCTTATTAACTTGAGGCTGTGGCATGGGTAAGCGCATCGAACGTGAAAAAAAGACTATCAGCTGTATGATTCGGCTGTATCAACGCCGCTGCCCGGACGCCCTTGACGAGGATGAACATTACCAGGCGCTCAATACCTACGCCGATAAGCGCCTGGATAAGTGCGTATTTGGCGAAGAGAAGCCGGCCTGTAAACAGTGTCCGGTACACTGCTATCAACCGGCGAAGCGGGAAGAGATGAAGCAGATCATGCGCTGGGCCGGGCCGCGAATGCTCTGGCGGCATCCGATTCTGACCATTCGTCACCTGATTGACGACAGGCGGCCGGTGCCGGAGCTGCCGGAAAAATACCGGCCGAAAAAATAGCGGCCTTTCCCCGGCTTGCGCTGCGCTTCGCCGCTACCGGGGATCGCGGTTGAAGGAGCGTAGATACTGTTATCGGTTGGCAACTTTTTTAAGGGGTTTTCCCGGACGCGGCGCGTTGCGCCTTCTCCGGGCTACCAAATCGCACAGCGCTGTAGCCCCGGTAAGCGGCAGCGCCACCGGGGGTTTTGAGATCGCCAGCACCGGCAGTTTCAGCCAGCATGGTGAATAAATTAAAGGCAGGCCGCACGGACTGTAGGCCGGATAAGCGTAGCGCCATCCGACAATTCTCCCTGCTCGCGCTGCGTTTAGCAGGGCTACAGCTCCTGGCATTCATGCTGGCGTTAGCCGCTACCGGAGAGCGTTGCTGACGCCTTCTGTTTCTGACCGTCACGGATCGTGCTGGCGACAAAGGCCAGCACGAACAGCGCGGTAAACAGCACCACGATGGTTGGCGCCGGCGCGCTATCGAGATAAAACGACAGCCAGACGCCCGCCAGCGAACAGCCCACGGCGATTACCGTTGCCAGCAATAATGCGCTGACAAAGCGCCGCGTCAGCAGCAGAGCGATAGCGCCGGGCGCTATCAGCAGCGAAATCGACAGAATAATCCCCACCGACTTTAACGTCGCGACGATAGTCAGGGCGATCATGCACAGCAGGCCATAATGCAGCAGCCCGCAGCGCAGGCCGCTGGCTTTGGCCTGATTCGGATCAAAAGCGTGCAGTAAAAAATCGCGCCACTTTAGCCCGATAATCAGCGCAATCGCCAGCGCAATCACCGCCGTTTGCCCGATATCGCTGGCGGATATTCCCAGCATATCGCCAAACAGAATATGGTCGAGATGGACCTCGGATTGAATCGCCACGTACAGCACCAGCCCGGCGCCGAACATCCCCGAGAAGACGATCCCCATAATGGTATCGCGCTTGATACGGCTGTTATCGTCGAGAAAACCGGTGGCGACGGCGCAAAATAAGCCGGCAATAAACGCGCCGATGGCGAAGGGGATGCCGATAATGTAGGCCACCACCACGCCGGGGAACACCGCGTGGCTCATGGCATCACCCATCAGCGCCCAGCCTTTTAACACCAGAAATACCGACAGCAGTGCGCAGGGGACGGCGACGATCGTCGCCACCAGCATCGCGTTGACCATAAACGGAAACTGTAATGGTTCAAGGAGCATCGTTAGCATGAGGCCTCCCTGGCGCGGCGGCGGTTGGCCAGCAGGCCGTGCTTCGGCGCGAAGACAAAGGTGGCTAAGAACAGCAGCGTCTGCGCCACCACGATGATGCCGCCGGTGGCACCATCAAGATAGTAGCTCAGCCACGCGCCGAAGAAGCTGGTCAGGCTGCCGATAGCGACGGCAATGGCCAGCAGACGCGGGAAGCGGTCGGTTAACAGCCAGGCGGTGGCGCCGGGCGTCACGACCAGACAGATGACCAGAAACGCGCCGACGGTTTGCAGCGCCGCCACGGTGCAGGCAGCCAACAGAGTGAAGAACAGCAGCTTCAGGCCGCTGGTATTAAGGCCAATTGAGCGGGCATGGTTCTCATCGAAGAAGGTGACCATCAGGTCTTTCCACTTCAGCAACAGGATCGCCATCGAAATAAAGCCAATCGCCGCCAGCTGGATAATATCCTCCGGAGCGATGGCGAGAATGTTGCCGAGAATAATGGTTTGAATGTTCACCGAGGTCGGATTCAGCGACACCATAAACAGGCCGATGCCGAAAAACGATGAGAAAATCAGCCCGATGATGGCGTCCTCTTTAAGCCGCGAACGCTGGTTAAGAAACAGCATGCTGCCTGCCGCCAGGCCGCCGGAGAGAAACGCGCCGAGCGCAAAGGGCAGGCCGAGCATATAAGCGCCGGCGACGCCGGGAACGATCGAGTGGGAGAGGGCGTCGCCAATCAGCGACCAGCCTTTGAGCATCAGGTAGCAGGAGAGAAAGGCGCAGACGCCGCCGACTAATGCCGAGACCCACATCGCGTTGAGCATGTATTGATAGCCAAACGGCTCCAGCAGCCAGCTCATCGTTGGCCCCCCGCCGCGCGATGGCTGATAAACGGCCGCTCATCGTCGGTAATAATGCGTTCTTCCGCACCGGTGAGTGTGACGTGACGCAACACGCCGCTGAAGGCCAGCTCCAGGTTCTCGGCGGTGAAGGTGGTCTCCGTCGGACCGCTGGCCAGTACGGTGCCTTTCACCATCACCGTGTAATCGCAAAATTCGCTGACTGAACCGAGGTTATGGGTAGAGACCAGCATGGTACAGCCTTCGTCGCGCAGTTCTCGCAGCAGGGTGATGATCCGCGCTTCAGTCTGCACATCGACGCCGGTAAACGGCTCATCGAGCAGGATCACTTTGCCTTCCTGAGCAATGGCGCGGGCGAGAAACACGCGCTTTTTCTGCCCGCCGGAGAGCTCGCCAATTTGTCTTTTGCGGTATTCGCTCATCCCTACGCGGGCCAGCGCGGCATCGACAATCTGTCGGTCGCGGGGCTTCGCCCGCCGCAGCCAGCCCATATGGCCATAGCGGCCCATCATCACCACATCTTCCACCAGCACCGGAAAGGACCAGTCCACCTCTTCCGATTGCGGTACGTAGGCGACAAGGTTTTGCCGGAGCGCGCGGTTGACCGGCTGGCCGAGAATGGCGATATCGCCGTGGCCGACGCGCACGAAGCCCATCAGCGCTTTGAACAACGTCGATTTACCGGAACCGTTGACCCCCACCAGCGCGGCAATCGATCCGCGCGGTACGCTGAACGTTGCATCGCGAAGGGCGGTGTGGCCGTTGCGATAGGTCACCGTGACCTGGTCGACGATAAGTCCCGCTTGTGGCGCAATCATGACTGTTTCCTCAGGCCATCGTTGATCCCTTTGACGATGGTTTCGGTGGTGACGCGCAGCAGGTCAAGATAGGTCGGCACCGGGCCGTCGGCGGCGCTCAGTGAGTCGACATACAGTACGCCGCCATAGTGGGCGCCGGCTTCACGGGCGACCTGTCGCGCCGGTTTGTCGGAGATGGTGCTTTCACTGAAGATGGTCGGGATATGCTCCTTCTTCATGGTGTCGATGGTTTTGCGCACCTGCTGCGGCGTGCCCTGCTGGTCGGCGTTAATCGGCCATAGATAACGCTCCTGCAGGCCGTTATCGCGCGCCAGATAGGAGAATGCGCCTTCGCTGGTGACCAGCCAGCGTTTGTCTGCCGGCAGTTTCGCCAGTTCGGCCTTCAGCGGCGCCATGGTCTGGCGGATTTTATCTTTGTAGGCCTCGGCGTTACGGCGATAGGTGTCGGCATTGACGGGATCGTATTTCACCAGCGCATCGCGAATATTATCGACGTAGATCAGCGCATTATCCGCCGACATCCAGGCGTGTGGGTTGGGCTTGCCGTTGTAGGGGCCATCGCTGATGCCCATCGGCTGAATACCGTTGCTGACCACGACTTCCGGTACGCCGTTCAGGTGCTGATAAAAACGGGCGAACCACAGTTCGAGGTTGAGACCGTTGGCGAGAATAAGCTTCGCCCCCTGCGCGCGTTTGATATCGCCCGGCGTCGGCTGATATTCGTGAATTTCCGCGCCCGGTTTGGTGATTGAGCTGACGTCAGCGGCGTCGCCGGCGACGTTCTGCGCCATATCGGCGATCACGGTGAAGGTGGTAATGACTTTGAATTTTTCTTGCGCCTGAGCGGGGGCGATAGCAAGCAGCGCTAATGCGGCGGAGAACAACAGGTGCTTGAACGGCGGCAGATGCGGCATAGGATCCCTCACGGTATTGCGATTAATTAATCATCGTTTATAGCCTTTGCTATGTTATATAGCACAAGCTATTTATAAATGAAAATAATTCTTATTTAGATGTTGGAGTAATGATTAGGTTGAGAAGGATTTGGCAGGGAGGGGTAATCCGGGTTCGGTCCGGTATTCGATGGGTCGCTGCGTTATTTTGTCGGATGGCGCTACGCTTATCCGACCTACGGTCCATGCGCGATTTGGTAGCCCCGGTAAGCGTAAGCGCCACCGGGGAGAGCGCAAGCGGTTGTGCCGTTATTTTGTCGGATGGCGCGATGCTTATCCGACCTACGGTCCTGTGCGATTTGGTAGCCCGGAGAAGGCGCAATGCGCCGCCTCCGGGAAAATCCCTAAGCCATGAGAGACATATCGCCGGGCTAGACTAACCGATCCTTATTAATGCCTAAACGCTTCATGCGCGACAGCAGCGTCGTGCGCTTGAGCCCCAGGCGCTGGGCGGCGCCTTTTGGCCCGGCCACCACGCCGTTACTCTCTTTCAATACCCGGACGATCAGCTGATATTCATCTTCGCCTTCCTCCGGCAGCACTTCCGGCGCCAGCGTCTCCTGTTCAATATGCATTTCCGGCAGCGACAGTTGCAGTACGTTGCCGCGGGTTAACAACACCGCGCGCTCGACGACGTTTTCCAGCTCGCGCACGTTGCCTGGCCACTCCATGCGCGAAAGCGTGCGCAGGGTCTCCGCCGGAATACTGTCGATGTTGCGCCCCAGACGGCGGGCGATTTTGAAGGTGAACGCTTTCACCAGCAGAGGAATATCGTCCGGCCGTTCGCGCAGCGGCGGCAGGTGGATCGGGAACACATTGAGCCGATAGTAAAGATCGCTGCGGAATTCACGATCGATAACCATCTGTTTGAGATCGCGGTTGGTGGCGGCGATCAGCCGTACATCGGTCTGAATCAGTTTATTACTGCCCAGGCGTTCGAATTCCTGCTCCTGAAGAACGCGCAGCAGCTTCGGCTGCAGCTCCAGCGGCATATCGCCGACCTCATCGAGGAACAGCGAGCTTTTGTCCGCCAGTTCGAAACGGCCGATGCGCTGGGCGCTGGCGCCGGTAAAAGCGCCGCGCTCGTGGCCGAACAGATCGCTTTCCAGCAGGCCCGCGGGCATCGCCGCGCAGTTCATTTTCACCATCCGTCGGCCGTTGCGCCCGCTCAGGTTATGAATAGCGCGGGCAATCAGTTCCTTACCGGTGCCGGTTTCACCGAGGATCAGCACCGTACTGTCGCTCTGCGCCACCATCTCCACCTGCTTGAGCACGCTGTGCATCGCTTCGCTGCGACCGATGATTTCGCCAAACTCGCTTTCGACGTTGTTGAGCTGTTCGGTGAGCGCCAGGTTTTCATCCACCAGCCGTTCTTTCAGCCGCTGGATTTCGCGATAGGCGAGGGCATTATCGATAGCTATCGATACGCGCTCGGCGATTTGCCGCAGCAGTTTAAGGTTAGTAGTGGTAAACACCTGCTCATCGCACTGCGCCAGCTTCAGCACCCCGAGCAGCGTATTACCGGACATGAGCGGCAACAGGCATAGGGTCTGGATCTGGTTATCCCACATCTCGAAGAGCATTTTCTCATACGGCGCCAGCGAGTCGTGCTCATGCAGATTGAGCAACAGCATCTCTTTGCTCTTAAACACCCGCTCGGTTAGCGTGCCGGCTTCATCGACTTCGCTTTGGTCGTGGACCGGATGGCTGGCGTCGAGATAGTGGGTGGAGTAGATATTGAGCTTGCCTTTGCGGTTGCTGCGCAGCACCACGCTGATCGCGTCGATGCGGAAATAGCGGTGGATCTCTTTCGCCACCTCGCTGACCAGCTCGTCAATATCGAGGCGCGACAGGACGGCGTTGGTGATGGCCACCAGGATGCGGAAGTTATCGCGCTCGTGGCACAGCAGGTCGTAATCGACGTTGTTGCTGACCCGGTTTTGGATCTGCTCGGTGACGACGGCGACAATCTGCGCGAAAGTATGCAGGCGCTGGTACTCTTTTTCGCTCCATGGCCGGTTGTCGTCGCGGATGAACTCACAACCGCCGAAGATGCGGCCTTCTGCCGCCAGCGGCAGCAGGCAGTAGTAGCCAAATTCCGGGTAAATGCCGCTGGCGGCCAGCTGCGGCCAGGTTTCGGCGAAGGTCGCGTTGTCGCAATGTAGCGCGTCGGGGCGCGACAGCAGGCGGCGTACCGGGCCGTGAGCCAGTACGGTTTCATCTTCGTAGCTTGCCGGCTGCCCGGCGTCGTCGCAGGCGTACCTGGCGGCGCGATGGTTGCCGTGGTTCCACAAGATAATCGCCGCCCGGTCGGCAAGCGCGGATTGCTGCACCAGACGGGTTAGCGTTTCGCTCAGCGCGGCCAGATCGGGCTGCTGTAATAAAATACGGGTGATATCAAACAGACCCTGCTGCCCGAGATCGCCCATTGGTGTATACGACATTGCTTAAGTCCAAAAAGCGCCGCAGCGCGGCGCAGAATAAAGAGATGAATCAAATAATAGTCTGTTAATAAAACAATTGTTGCCGCTTTGACGTCGCCAGGATAAGGCGGCTGCCGCCCTCCGGCCGGTCAGTGGTTAGCAAATTCTCGGCAGCGGCTCGGCGTGGGGAAGATCGAGCGTGCGTTTAACGCCATATAACCCAACGGAGCGCACGCCGGCGCGCTCGACAACGTCGCCAATTATCGCGGCATACTGCCCGAGCGGGTGAGACCGTAAATGCTCAAGTACGCGCGGCGCGGCTTCTCTGGCGACGGCAATCACCAGTTTACCTTCGTTGGCGAAATTCAGGGCGTCGAGCCCCAGCAGTTCGCAAACGCCGCGCACCGTATCGTTGACCGGCAGCTTCGCTTCATGCAGCTCGATACCGCAGCCGCTGGCGGCGGCAAACTCGTGCGCCACCGCGTTGACGCCGCCGCGGGTGGCGTCGCGCAGCGCTTTGATGCCCGGAATCTCGCGCAGGGTCTGGATAAGCGGCGTCAGCACCGCGCAGTCGCTGGATAATGCGCCGTCCAGCCCCAGCTGTTCGCGCAGGTTAAGAATGGTGGCGCCGTGATCGCCGAGCGTGCCGCTGACCAGCAGCACATCGCCGGCGCTAATCTGCTGCGCTCCCCAGTGAATATCGCCGGGGATGGCGCCAATACCGGCGGTATTAATGAATATTTTATCTGCCGCGCCGCGCGGCACCACTTTGGTATCGCCGGTCACAATGGCAATTCCAGCTTGCTGAGCGGTAGTTGCCATGCTGCGCACCACCGCTTCCAGCGTCGCCATCTCCAGCCCCTCTTCGAGAATAAACCCGCAGGAGAGATAGCGCGGCAGGGCGCCGCTGACCGCGACGTCGTTGGCGGTGCCGCAAATTGCCAGTTTGCCGATATCGCCGCCGGGGAAAAATAACGGATCAATGACGTAGCTGTCCGTTGAGAAGGCCAGCCGATCGCCCTGGGCGGCAAGCCCGGCGAGATCTAAACGCGCCTGATCTTCCTGTTCGGCCAGCCAGGGGTTGGCGAAGGCCTGCATAAACAGCTCGCCAATGAGTTGCTGCATCGCCTGACCGCCGCTACCGTGAGCTAACTGAATGCTTTTCATGCTTTATTTTCCTGACTGCGATATTGATACCAGGCGGCGCAGGCGCCCTCTGAGGAGACCATCAGCGCGCCAAAGGCGCTCTGCGGGTTGCAGACGCGACCAAACAGCGGGCACTGGTGTGGTTTACAACGCCCGGTCAGCACTTCACCGCAGCGGGCGCGCGGGTCGTCGCAAACGCGCTGCGGCGCCGGGCGGAAATGGGCCTCGGCGTCAAAGCGTTGATAATCTGGCGTCAGGCAAACGCCGGAATCGTTGATCGTCCCCAGGCCGCGCCATTCGCTATCGCCGCTCAGGCAAAAGACCTCGGCGATTGCCGCCTGCGCCAGCGCGTTACCGGCATCCGGCACCACGCGACGGTACTGATTCTCTACCTGACTGCGCTGCGCTATTTTCTGCTCAACCAGCATGATCACGCCTTGCAGTAGATCAAGTGGTTCAAATCCAGCAACGACTAATGGCCGATGATAGTCGCTGGCGATGAAACCGTAGGCGTCGGTGCCAATCACCATACTGACGTGGCCGGGGGCGAGAAACGCATCGATACCGTTGTCCGGCTGGTCCAGCAGGCTGCGTAGCGTCGGCAGTAAGGTGATGTGCTGACAGAAAAAGTAGAAGTTGTCGACGTTGCGCTCGCGGGCCTGACGCAGCGTCAGCGCGGTGGCGGGCATAGTGGTTTCGAAACCGAGACCAAAAAAAACCACCTCGCGCTGCGGATTCTGCTGCGCCAGCCGCAGGGCGTCCATCGGCGAGTAAACGATTCGCACATCGGCGCCGCGACTCTTCGCCTGCAGCAGCGACCCGTTTTTTCCCGGCACGCGCATCGCATCGCCAAAGGTGCAGAAAATCACCTCCGGGCGGCTGGCTATCTCGATACACGCGTCAATGCGGCCCATCGGCAGGACGCACACCGGGCAGCCGGGGCCGTGAATAAATTCAATATTCTTCGGTAATAGCTGGTCGAGGCCGAATTTAAAGATGGCGTGGGTATGACCGCCGCAGACCTCCATCATCCGCAGCGGGCGGGCTTCACTATAGTCCAGCAGCCGGGCGCGTTGCTGCAGATGTTCGACCAGCTGCAGCACCTGCTCCGGCGCGCGGTACTCATCAACAAAACGCATTATCGCTCCTCGCCGTATAGCAACGCGCCGACGTCCGGTTCAACCTCGAACATGTTTTGCAGCGCGTCGAGGGTATCGCGCGCTTCGGCTTCGTTAATCACGCTCATGGCGAACCCGACGTGTACCAGCACCCACTGGCCGATGCGCGGCTGGCCCTGCTCGTCGACGGCGCCGACCAGCGTCAGATCGACTTCGCGCTGAATGCCACACACTTCAACCTTCGCCATCACGCCGTCAATCGTGCGAATTTGCCCCGGAATGCCTATGCACATCGCTGCGTCTCCAGCCAGTTGAGCCACTGGTCCATGCCTTCGCCGCTGGTGGCGGAGAGCAAAATAATCTCGATATGCGGATTCACTTCCCGCGCGCAGGCGAGGCACTTCTCGACGTCAAAGTTGAGGTACGGCAGCAGGTCGACTTTGTTGAGCAGCATCAGGCTGGCGGCGGCAAACATATGCGGATACTTCAGCGGTTTATCTTCCCCTTCGGTGACCGACAGCACCGCCACTTTATGACGTTCGCCAAGGTCGAAGCTGGCCGGGCAGACCAGGTTGCCGACGTTTTCGATAAACAGAATGCCGTTATCGCCAGCCGGCAGACGCGCAGAGGCGTCGGCAATCATTTGCGCATCGAGATGGCAGCCCTTGCCGGTATTGACCTGAATCGCCGGCGTGCCGGTGGCGCGGATACGCGCGGCATCGTTGACCGTTTGCTGATCGCCTTCAATGACCGCGCAGTCGACGATGCCTTTCAGGCGCGTCAGGGTCTCGGTGAGCAGGGTGGTTTTACCGGAGCCGGGGCTGGAGACCAGATTCAGCACCAGTTGATTGTTCGCCGCGAAGCGCGCGCGGTTGCGCGCCGCCAGGCGATTGTTTTTATCCAGCACGTCGATTTCGACTTCCAGCATCCGCCGCTGGCTTTGCCCCGGCGCGTGGGTACCCGCTTCGCCGTGGCCGTAATGCAGATCGCCTTGCGCGCTGCGGGTCGGGGCAAAGTTATCGGTTTTCACGCCGGTGATGGTCATGGTCTGGCGCGGGGCGGGGGCGAAGGGGGCGCTGCGAAACGCCGAGTGCGGGTTATGTTCATCGCCTTCGATATAAAGGTTGCCTTCTCCGCAGCCGCATGTCGTACACATAATCTTTTACTCCAATTCTAAACGCTGAATCTGTAAGCCATCATCCGCCACGATCTGCAACTGGTCGTTATCGCAGTGCGGGCAGCGGCGGACGTGCTGAGAGACAAGATGCACATACTGCTGACAGCGTTCACACCAGCATTCGGCCTGTTGTTCGGCAATGTGCAGCGCGCAGCCTTCCGCCAGCGTGCCGCGGCACACCAGTTCAAAACAGAAGGTGAGGGCGCTGGCCTCCACGCAGGAAAACGCGCCGACCTTCAGCCACACGCCAGTGACCCGGCGCGCGCCGTTTTGCCGCGCCTGTTGCTCAATAATTTCCAGCGCCCGCTGGCTTAGCGTGATTTCGTGCATGTTGGCCTCCGTTAATACTATGGCGGCTATATGCAATAACGATGCCAGGAGACCATAAACGGCGGGGGAACTGTCGATGACGACGACGTGCGGCTGTCATCGACATGTCGTGATGGCGCGCGAGTTTTTAATAATTCCTTTAAATTCAAATAAATAAATTTTGGCATGGAAAATGCTTAACCGGTGCATCTCATGTAACGGGAGGATCCGGGATGACAATTTGGGAATTAAGTGAAAAGGCGGACTACATCGCCGATCGTCACCGCCAGCATCAGGAGCAGTGGCACACCTACTGCAACTCGCTGGTTCAGGGCATCACCCTGTCGAAAGCGCGTCTGCATCACGCGATGAGCTGCGCGCCGGACAAAGAGCTGTGCTTCGTGCTGTTCGGCCACTTTCAGGTATATGTCGCGCTGGCGGAAGGCTTTAACAGCCACACCATCGAATACTACGTAGAAAGCAAAAATGGCGATGACAAACGGCTGATCGCCCAGGCGACGCTGGATGCGGAAGGCGTAATTGACGGTCGCATCAGTAACCGTTCCCGCGAAGCGGTGCTGGAACACTACCTGGCGATCATCGCCACCGTCTATGACCGCCTGTATGAGGCCATGGAGCGTGACCAGCCGGTGGATTTAAACCATCTGGCGCAGGTCCATTAATTATGAAGTGTCGACAAGTGTCGAAACCGACACCTGCGCGGCCTGATTTCGTCAAAAGTGACTTTCACCCGAGGATGACCCGGTGAACCGTTTTGTAATTGCTGATTCCAGCGTCTGTATCGGCTGCCGCACCTGCGAAGCCGCCTGTTCCGAGACGCACCGCCAGTATGGCCTGCAAAGTATGCCGCGCCTGCAGGTCATGCGTAATGAAAAAGAGTCTGCGCCGCAGATGTGCCACCACTGTGAAGACGCGCCTTGCGCCGCGGTGTGTCCGGTCAACGCCATTACTCGCGTTGACGGCGCGGTACAGCTCAATGAAAGCCTGTGCGTGAGCTGCAAACTGTGCGGCATCGCCTGCCCGTTCGGCGCGATTGAATTCTCCGGCAGCCGCCCGTTGGATATTCCCGCCAACGCTAACACGCCGATGGCACCCGCCGCGCCGCCGGCTCCGGCCCGCGTCAGCTCGCTGCTCGACTGGGTGCCTGGCGTTCGCGCTATCGCCGTGAAATGCGACCTCTGCCACTTTGATGAGCAGGGCCCGGCCTGCGTGCGGACCTGCCCGACCAAAGCCTTACTGCTGGTGGATATTCGCGATATTGCTAAGTCCAGCAAGCGTAAGCGCGAACTGACCTTTAATACCGACCTCGGCGATTTGTCGCTGTTTCAGGCGCAACAAGGGGGCGTGAAATGAGCGTGGTTGCATTAGTGAATCAGGCGGTTGCCTGGTATGCCGCCAGCGCGGTGCTGGCGTTTTTGTTTAGTCTGTGTAAACCGCTGAGCGGCGCGATTGCCGGGATCGGCGGCGCGGTCGCCAGCGCGATGTTAATCGTCGCCGGCTTCTCGGCGCTGATCGCGCCGGAGCGGATCAACGGCGGCATGCTGCAGTATCTGCATCTGGCGATGCGGGTGGGCGGGATTAACGCTCTGTGGCTGTTGGCCATCGGCCTGTCGGCGCTGCCGATTTCGCTGTTTAACATTTCCTGGCATCGTCATCCGCAGGTCAAATCGAATGGCCTGCTGGTTAACCTGCTGCTGGCTGCCGCCACCTGCGCGGTGGTGGTGACTAACTTCGGCAGCCTGGTGGTGATGGCGGAAATCATGGCGCTGTGCGCCGCGTTTCTCACCGGTTGCGCGCAGTCCGGCAAACTGTGGTTTGCGCTGGGGCGTCTCGGTACCCTGCTGCTGGCGTGGACCTGCTGGCTGGTGTGGTCGTTCTACGGCACTCTCGATCTGGCGGCGATTAGCCAGCTGGCCGCCGGCGCGCCGCAGAACATGGCGCTGTGGCTGCCGGGTCTGCTCGGTTTTGCCCTGCTCGCCGGGGTGATCCCGCTGCACGGCTGGGCGCCGCAGGCGCATGCGGGCGCCAGCGCCCCGGCCGCCGCGCTGTTTTCAACGGTGGTGATGAAGGTCGGTCTGTACGGCATCCTGACCGTGTCGCTGGCAGGTAGCGTGCCGCCGCTGTGGTGGGGCGTGCTGCTGCTGGTGTTGGGGATGATTACCGCCTTTATTGGCGGGCTGTACGCGCTGATGGAACATAACATCCAGCGCCTGCTGGCTTACCACACTCTGGAAAACATCGGCATTATTCTGCTTGGCCTCGGCGCCTTCGTCACCGGTATTGCCACCGGCAACAATGCGCTGATGGTGCTGGGCTTTATCGGCGGCATGTACCACCTGATCAACCACAGCCTGTTCAAAACCACGCTGTTCCTTGGCGCGGGGGCGGTGTGGTTCCGTACCGGGCATCGCGATATCGAGAAGCTGGGCGGCATCGGTAAAAAAATGCCGCTGATTTCACTCGCCATGCTGGTGGGGCTGATGGCGATGGCCGCGCTGCCGCCGCTGAACGGCTTTGCCGGCGAATGGGTTATCTATCAATCCTTCTTCAAGCTGAGCACCGGCGAGGTGTTTATCGGCCGTCTGCTGGGGCCGCTGCTGGCGGTTGGCCTGGCGATTACCGGGGCGCTGGCGGTGATGTGTATGGCCAAAGTCTACGGCGTCACCTTCCTTGGCGCGCCGCGCAGTAAAGAGGCGGAAAACGCCACCTGCGCGCCCTGGCTGATGACCTTAAGCGTGGTGCTGGCCGCCGCGTGCTGCGTCATCGGCGGCGTGGCGGCGCCGTGGCTGTTGCCGCTGGTCGGCCACGTCATTCCGGTTCCGGCGCAGACCACTAGCGTCGTATCGCAGCCGCTGATCGCCATTCTGCTGATTGCCTGTCCGCTGCTGCCGTTCCTGCTGATGATCTTCTTCAAAGGCGACCGCCTGCCGGCGCGCTCGCGCGGCGCGGCGTGGGTCTGCGGCTACGATCATGAACAAGCGATGGTGGTCACCGCCCACGGCTTCGCCATGCCGGTGAAAGAAGCCTTTGCGCCGCTGCTGAAGCTGCGTCACTGGTTGAATCCGGTACGGCTGGTGCCCGGCTGGCAGAACGCCTCCGCGCCCGCGTTGCTGCGCGGCGTGGCGCTGATCGAGCTGGCGGTACTGGTGGTGATTGTGATTTCGCGAGGAGCCTGAGAGTGAACCTATTCGTTGCATTAATACAGGCGCTGGTACTGTTTGCCGTCGCGCCGCTGCTGTCCGGCCTGACCCGCGTTGCCCGCGCGCGCCTGCATAACCGCCGCGGGCCGGGCGTACTGCAGGAGTATCGGGATATCCTGAAACTGCTGGGTCGCCAGAGCGTGGGCCCGGACGCTTCCGGCTGGGTATTCCGCCTGACGCCGTTTGTGATGGTCGGCGTGATGCTGACCATCGCCGCCGCGCTGCCGGTAGTGACCGTAGATTCACCGCTGCCGGGGCTGGGCGACCTGATTACGCTTATCTACCTGTTCGCCATCGCCCGTTTCTTCTTCGCCATTTCCGGCCTGGATACCGGTAGTCCGTTCACCGCTATCGGCAGCAGCCGTGAAGCGATGCTCGGCGTGCTGGTCGAACCGATCTTGCTGCTTGGGCTGTGGGTCGCGGCGCAGGTAGCCGGCTCCACCCATATTAGCGCGATTACCGACACCATTTACCACTGGCCCGCCGCGCGCAGCATCCCGCTGATCCTGGCGCTGTGCGCCTGCGCTTTCGCCACCTTTATCGAAATGGGCAAACTGCCGTTCGATTTAGCCGAGGCCGAACAGGAGCTGCAGGAAGGGCCGCTTTCCGAGTACAGCGGCAGCGGTTTTGCGGTGCTGAAGTGGGGCATCAGCCTGAAACAGCTGGTGGTGCTGCAGATGTTCGTCGGCGTATTTATCCCGTGGGGACAGATGACCAGCTTTAGCGCGCCAGGCCTGCTGCTGGCGCTGGTGGTCGCCATCGTCAAGCTGGTGGCGGGAGTGCTGATTATCGCGCTATTCGAAAACAGCATGGCGCGTCTGCGTTTTTGTGCCACCTCCCGCGTCACCTGGGCCGGGTTTGGTTTCGCCTTTTTAGCTTTCGTCTCCTTGCTGGTGGCGTGATTAAGAGAATTTGAGCATGTCTGAAGAAAAAATCGGTCAACACTATCTTGCGGCGCTGCACCAGGCTTTCCCTGGCGTGGTGCTGGACGAAGCCTGGCAGACCAAAGATCAGCTTACCGTCACCGTGAAGGTTAACTACCTGCCGGAAGTGGTCGAGTTCCTGTACTACAAGCAGGGCGGCTGGCTGTCGGTACTGTTCGGCAACGACGAACGTAAGTTGAACGGCCACTATGCGGTTTACTACGTGCTGTCGATGGAGCAGGGCACTAAATGCTGGATCACCGTGCGCGTGGAAGTCGATGCCAACAAACCGGAATATCCGTCGGTGACCCCGCGCGTGCCGGCGGCGGTATGGGGCGAGCGCGAAGTACGCGATATGTACGGTCTGGTGCCGGTGGGCCTGCCGGACGAGCGCCGCCTGGTGCTGCCGGACGACTGGCCGGATGAACTCTATCCGCTGCGTAAAGACAGCATGGACTACCGCCAGCGCCCGGCGCCGACCACCGACGCGGAGACCTACGAGTTCATTAACGAGCTCGGCAGTAAGAAAAACAACGTGGTGCCGATTGGCCCGCTGCACGTCACCTCCGATGAGCCTGGACACTTCCGTCTGTTTGTCGACGGCGAGAACATTATCGACGCCGATTACCGCCTGTTCTATGTCCATCGCGGCATGGAAAAGCTGGCGGAAACCCGCATGGGCTACAACGAAGTAACGTTCCTGTCGGACCGGGTATGCGGCATCTGCGGCTTTGCCCACAGCACCGCCTATACCACCTCGGTGGAAAACGCGATGGGCATCGTGGTGCCGGAGCGCGCGCAGATGATCCGCGCCATTCTGCTGGAAGTGGAACGCCTGCACTCGCACCTGCTGAACCTTGGCCTGGCCTGCCATTTCACCGGCTTTGACTCCGGTTTTATGCAGTTCTTCCGCGTGCGCGAAACCTCAATGAAGATGGCTGAGATCCTCACCGGCGCGCGTAAAACCTACGGTATGAACCTGATCGGCGGGATTCGCCGCGATCTGCTGAAAGAGGACATGATCCAGACCCGCCAGCTGGCGCAGCAGATGCGCCGCGATGTGCAGGAACTGGTGGATATGCTGCTCAGCACGCCGAACATGGAACAGCGCACCGTCGGTATTGGCCGTCTGGATCCAGAAATCGCCCGCGACTTCAGTAACGTCGGCCCGATGGTCCGCGCCAGCGGCCACGCCCGCGATACCCGCGCCGATCACCCGTTCGTCGGTTACGGTCTGCTGCCGATGGAAGTTCACAGCGAGCAGGGCTGCGACGTGATTTCTCGCCTCAAGGTGCGTATCAACGAAGTTTATACCGCGCTGAATATGATTGATTTCGGTCTCGACAATCTGCCCGGCGGCCCGCTGATGGTGGATGGCTTCACCTATATTCCACACCGCTTCGCGCTGGGCTTCTCGGAGGCGCCGCGCGGCGACGATATCCACTGGAGCATGACCGGCGACAACCAAAAACTGTACCGCTGGCGCTGCCGTGCGGCCACCTACGCCAACTGGCCGACCCTGCGCTATATGCTGCGCGGCAACACCGTCTCCGACGCGCCGCTGATTATCGGTAGCCTCGATCCCTGCTACTCCTGTACCGACCGCATGACGGTGGTCGATGTGCGTAAGAAGAAAAGCAAAGTGGTGCCGTACAAAGAGCTGGAGCGCTACAGCATCGAGCGTAAAAACTCGCCGCTGAAATAATTGAGCCATTGCGTGGGGCCCCTCACCCCGACCCTCTCCCCACAGGGGAGAGGGGGAAGGGCAGAGCTGTCCCCTCTCCCCACAAAGGAGAGAAGGAAGGGCAGAACGAGTGCGAATTCACTGACCGTGCACAACTGTCCCCTCTCCCTTTCAGGGAGAGGGCTAGGGTGAGGGAAAAAGGCCGCACACAACCTGGGAGCAACAATGTTTACCTTTATTAAAAAAGTCATCAAGACCGGCACCGCGACCCACTCCTATCCGCTGGAGCCGATGCCGGTGGATAAAAACTTCCGCGGCAAACCGGAGCACAATCCGCAGCAGTGCATCGGCTGCGCGGCCTGCGTGAATGCCTGTCCGTCTAACGCCCTGACGGTAGAGACCGATCTGGCGACTAACCAGCTGGCGTGGCAGTTCAACCTCGGGCGCTGTATTTTCTGCGGCCGCTGTGAAGAGGTCTGCCCGACGGCGGCGATTAAGCTGTCGCAGGAGTATGAACTGGCGGTGTGGAAAAAAGAGGATTTCCTCCAGCAATCGCGCTTTGCCATTTGCCACTGTCGGGTCTGCGCGCGGCCTTTCGCGGTACAAAAAGAGATCGACTACGCCATTGCGCTGCTTAAGCACAACGGCGATACCCGCGCCGAATTTCACCGCGAAAGTTTTGAGACCTGCCCGGAATGCAAACGCCAGAAATGCCTGGTGCCGTCCGATCGTATTGAACTGACTCGCCACATGAGGGAGGCCAGCTGATGAGCAATTTATTAGGCCCGCGCGATGAAAACGGCATTCCGCTGCCGATGACGGTGGATGAATCCATCGCCAGCATGAAGGCCTCGCTGCTGAAAAAAATCAAACGTTCCGCCTATGTTTACCGCGTCGACTGCGGCGGCTGTAACGGCTGTGAAATCGAGATTTTCGCCACCCTTTCGCCGCTTTTTGACGCCGAACGCTTCGGGATTAAAGTAGTTCCGTCGCCGCGCCATGCCGATATTCTGCTGTTTACCGGCGCGGTGACCCGCGCGATGCGTTCGCCGGCGCTGCGCGCATGGCAATCGGCGCCGGATCCGAAAATCTGCATCTCTTACGGCGCCTGCGGCAACAGCGGCGGTATCTTCCACGATTTGTACTGCGTATGGGGCGGCACCGACAAAATTGTGCCGGTCGATGTCTATATTCCGGGCTGTCCGCCGACGCCTGCCGCCACGCTGTACGGTTTTGCGATGGCGCTCGGTTTGCTGGAGCAAAAAATCCACGCCCGCCAGCCGGGCGAGCTTGACGAACAGCCCACCGAACTGTTGCATCCCAACATGGTTCAGCCGCTGCGGGTACGTATCGATCGCGAAGCGCGCCGTCTGGCCGGCTATCGCTATGGCCGCCAGATCGCCGACGACTATATGCGTCTGCTGGGGCAGGGAGATAATCAGGTACTGCGCTGGCTGGAGGCGGAGAAAGATCCGCGTCTGACCGAGATCGTCACGCACCTGAATCAGGTGGTCGAGGGGGCGCGTATCCGATGAGCGAGACGGTGGTGTTCAGTCAACTGAGCCGTAAATTTATTGATGAGAACGACGCGACGCCGGATCAGGCGCAGCAGGTGGTCTATTACAGCCTGGCGATTGGCCACCACCTCGGCGTCATCGACTGCCTGGAAGCGGCGTTAAGCTGCCCGTGGGAGGACTATCTGGCGTGGATTGGCACGCTGGAGGCGGGCAGCGCCGCGCGGCGCAAAATGGAAGGCGTACCGAAGTATGGCGAGATCGTTATCGACAGCAATCACGTGGCGATGCTGGCTAATGCCTTTGATAAAGCGCAGTCCGCGCAGACCCCGGAGCAGCAGGCGTGGAGTAAAACCCTGCTCAGCATGCTGCACGATATTCACCAGGAAAGCGCCATCTATCTGATGGTGAGGAGACTACGTGACTGACGTTTTACTGTGTGTCGGCAACAGCATGATGGGCGATGACGGCGCAGGCCCGCTGCTGGCTGAAATGTGCGCGGCCAATCCGGTCGGCGGCTGGGTGGTGATTGACGGCGGCAGCGCGCCGGAAAACGATATCGTCGCCATCCGCGAGCTGCGCCCGACCCGGCTACTGATCGTCGACGCGACCGATATGGGGCTTAATCCCGGCGAAATCCGTATTGTCGACCCGGACGATATCGCCGACATGTTTATGATGACCACCCACAACATGCCGCTTAACTATCTTATCGATCAGTTAAAAGAGGATGTTGGCGAGGTGATTTTTGTGGGCATTCAGCCTGATATTGTCGGTTTCTATTACCCGATGACTCAGCCTGTTAAGGATGCCGTCGCGACGGTATACGCGCGGCTTGATGGCTGGCAGGAGCAGGGCGGTTTTGCCGCGCTGGAAGCGGCCGAGGAAGCGGCGTTCCCCGGCCTGCCGGGAACGTCTCAGCGATTTTGAGGCCACCAACACCGGCAGTTTCAGCCAGCGTGGTGAATAAAATAACGGCAGGCCGTACGGACCGTAGGCCGGGTAAGGCGTAAGCCGCCACCCGGCAATACCGACTACTCCAGATCCGCCCCGTTGCTGGCGATGACCTTCTTATACCACCAGAACGATTTCTTGCGCTTGCGCGCAAGCGTGCCGTTTCCGGCATCGTCGCGATCGACATACACGAAACCGTAGCGCTTGCTCATCTCGCCGGTGGAGGCGGAGACCAAATCGATACAGCCCCAGCTGGTATAGCCGATGACCGGAATGCCATCATCGATGGCGTCGCGCATCGCCTTGATGTGTTCACGCAGATAGCTAATGCGGTAGTCGTCGTTGATTTCGCCGTTGGCGTCGATCTCATCGCGCGCGCCGAGTCCGTTTTCCACGAGGAATAGCGGTTTCTGATAGCGGTCATACATCATGTTCATGGTGATGCGCAGACCGAGCGGATCGATACCCCAGCCCCATTCGCTGGCCGCAATATACGGATTCTTCAGCGACTTGACGATATTGGCGGCGTTGGTGTTGCTGGCGTTCATCTCCGCTGACGCGCAGCGCGAGGCGTAATAGCTAAAGGAGACGAAATCGACGGTGTTTTTAAGGATTTCGTCGTCGCCCGGCTGTTTGGCAATAGTGACGCCTTTCTCGCGGAATACCCGCGCGGCCCACACCGGATAGGCGCCGCGTGCCTGCACATCGATAAAGAACAGGTTTTCACGATCTTTTTCCAGCGCCATCCAGACATCTTCCGGCTTACAGGAATACGGGTAGAAGTTACCGCCCGCCAGCATGCAGCCGACCTGGTTTTGCGGGTTGACCTGATGGGCTATTTTTGTCGCCAGCGCGCTAGCCACCAGCTCGTGATGCGCGGCCTGGTATTTCACCTGCTCCTGATTTTCTCCCTCCTCAAACACCAGACCGGCGCCGGAGTAGGGACTATGCAGCATGATGTTGATTTCATTGAAGGTAAGCCAGTATTTCACCAGTCCGTCAAACGCTTCAAAGCAGGTGCGCGCATAGTGGCTGAAGAAATCGACCATCTTCCGGTTACGCCAGGAGCCATATTCCGTCACCAGATGCATCGGTACATCAAAGTGGCACAGGGTGACCAGCGGTTCGATCCCGTACTTTCTGCACTCTTCGAACATCGCACGGTAGAACGCGATACCTTCCGGGTTTGGCTGTTGTTCATCACCGCGCGGGAACAGGCGGCTCCAGGCGATAGAGGTACGAAAGACGCTAAATCCCATCTCCGCCATCAGGGCGATATCCTCTTTATAGCGATGGTAAAAATCGATCGCCACGTGGCTTGGATAAAATTCGTCTTCGCGAAGCGTAAAGCGCTTCTCCTGACCCAGCTTTACCGCCAGGCGATGGGCGCCGTGCGGAATAGTATCAACGGTCGTCAGCCCTTTGCCGCCCTCAAGATAAGCGCCTTCAGACTGGTTAGCGGCCAGAGCGCTGCCCCATAAAAATCCGTGTGGAAAACTCGACATGCGTTACCTCGCGTTCAAAAAAGTGTTCAGGCGTGAGTGGCCGCGCCCTGGCGCTGTCTGGCGTCGGCGGCGGCATTTTCTACCGGGATATCTTCAAAACCGAGCAGCAGCGTCAGCACAAAGGAGAGCACCACCGACAGCGCCATCACGCCAAAGACCCAAACGATAGTCATCGGATTGGCCGGATCGAAAAACTGGACGCTGGTGAACAGCCCCGGCGCCGCCATCGAATGGCTGGCCAGCCCGGCAATCCCCGCCACCGCGCCGCAAATAAAGCCACTGATTAAGCTGGCGACCAGCGGGCGTTTCAGACGTACCGCCACGCCGTACAGCGCCGGTTCGGAAATCCCGGCCAGAATCGCCGATGCCGCTGCCGCTAATGCGGTCTGGCGCAGCTCCGGGTTTTTGGTTTTCCACGCCACCGCCAGCGACGATCCGCCCAGCGACAGGTTGGCACCGATTTCCGATGGCATCACCATGCCCTCTTTGCCGGTTTCGGCGATGGTTTGAATGATGGTTGGCGTAAAGACGCGGTGCATGCCGGTCATCACCAGCAGCGGCCAGAGTCCGCCCATGATCGCCACCGACAGCCAGCCGAGATAGCTATGGATCGTGTACACCAGCGCGGAGATCGCGCTGCCGATCCAGATGCCGAGCGGGCCAATCAGCAGGATCGCCAGCGGCGCGGCAATCAGCACGATCAGCATCGGTTTAAGGAAGTTTTTCGTCACCGCCGGGGTGATGCGATCGACCCAACGTTCGATATAAGAGAGACACCAGGTCATCACCAGCGCCGGGATCACCGTGTAGGTGTATTTCACCGCGGTAACCGGAATGAAGGCGAATTCAACGTGCTCGCCCTGCGCGGCTTTAGCCATTAATTCGATGAACCCCGGATGCACCAGCACCCCGGCGATGGCGATAGCCAGCGACATATTGGTTTTGAATTTTACCGCCGCGGAAGCGGCAACCATCAGCGGCAGGAAGAAGAACGCGCCGTCGCCGATAAGCGTCAGAATGGTCAGCGTCGGCGAGCCTTTTGGCAACGCGCCGCTCATCTCCAGGATCATCGCCAGCAGTTTGACCATCGATCCGCCGATAATCGCCGGGATCAGCGGCGACATGGTGCCGATCAGCGCATCAAGGATCCCGGCGCCGATGCGTTTTAAGGTCAGCGGCGGTTTCCCCTGCGGCTCCGCCGGGCGCAACTCGCCGGGCAGCAAATTCAGCACTTCGCGATACGCCTGCGAGACGGTATTGCCGATGATCACCTGGCACTGGTTATCGCTACGCACGACGCCAAGTACCCCTTGCAGCGCTTTTAGCGCCGGGGCGTCCACGCGTTGATTATCTTTCACCACGAAGCGCAGGCGGGTCATGCAGTGGGTCACGGCAACGACGTTATCTGCGCCGCCGATCGCCGTCAGGATCTGGTTCGCCAGGGCTGCATAATTTTTAGACATCGGATTTTATCCTGTTTTATCAATAGGGTACTGATTACACGCCAGCGCCTGACGGCGGCTATGCGCGGTATATGCATAGGAAACCGGTTCCACAAAATCATGATGAGTTTCATTGAGTCATACAAGAACTAAAAAACTCACTTTGCAAATTTGTGATTTTGATCGCTTTATAAGCAGGGGCAGAGCAACATCAGGGCGATGCCGACTGCTGAAAAACGGCGAGACGTGCAGTACACTGCAGGCAACTTAAGTTACAGGAAGAACCCCATGGCAACGATGCTGGAGGTTGCGAAGCGCGCGGGAGTATCAAAGGCGACCGTTTCGCGGGTGCTGTCGGGCAACGGCTATGTCAGCCAGGAAACCAAAGACCGGGTATTTCAGGCAATTGCCGAAAGCGGCTATCGGCCGAATCTGCTGGCGCGCAATCTGGCGACCAAAAAAAGCCAGACCATCGGGCTGGTGGTAACCAACACCCTTTATCACGGCGTTTATTTCAGCGAACTGCTGTTTCACGTGGCGCGGCTGACGGAAGATCAGGGGCGGCAGCTGATCCTTGCCGACGGCAAACACAGCGCGCAAGAAGAGCGCGAGGCGATTCAGTATCTGCTCGACCTGCGCTGCGACGCGATCATCATCTATCCGCGCTTTCTAAGCGTCGATGAAATGGATGAGATCATCGACAATCATCCGCAGCCGATCGTGGTGCTGAATCGTCGCCTGCGCCGCCACGCCAGCCACTGCGTATGGTCCGATCACAAAGCCTCGGCGCGGATGGCGGTTGAAAAGTTAATTACCAGCGGTCATCGCGACATTGCATTTATCACCGGTTCGCTGGATTCGCCTACCGGGGTTGAGCGTCTCTCTGGTTATAAAGACGCGCTGGCAGGCCAGGGGCTTCCCGTACGGCAAGAACTGATCGTCGAAGGGCGCTGGACGCCGCACACCGGTGCCGCCGCTGTCGAAGCGCTCAGCCAACGCGGCATCAGTTTCAGCGCGCTGGTCGCCAGTAATGACGACATGGCGATCGGCGCGATTAAGCAACTGCACCAGCAGGGGATCGCGGTGCCGCAGCAGGTATCGGTGATCGGTTTCGATGACATCGCGCTGGCGCCGTATGTGATCCCCTCGCTCTCCAGCGTTAAAATTCCGGTCACCGAAATGATGAAAGAGAGCATCAACAGGCTGATCTTTATGCTCGACGGCGGCGAATTTAAATATCAGCAAACTTTCCCCGGCGAGCTGATTGAACGCGAGTCGTTGGCGCGCGGCCCGCATGCCTGATGTCGTCATCTGTCATCGTCAGTTGTGACGATGACAGCGGCTGTTAATTTAATTCCCTTAAATTTCAATTAAATAAAAGTTGGAACGTATTATGCATAATCCGGCGCGTTAACTTCTTTCCGCTGGAGAAATGGATGAACCGTTTCATTATCGCCGATGCGAGCAAATGCATCGGCTGCCGCACCTGTGAAGTGGCCTGCGTGGTCTCTCATCAGGAAAATCAGGATTGCGCCGCGCTGACGCCGCAGTCGTTCCTGCCGCGTATTCACGTGATCAAAGGCGTCAATGTGTCGACGGCGACGGCCTGTCGTCAATGTGAAGACGCGCCATGCGCCAACGTCTGCCCGAACGGCGCCATCAGTCGCGATAAAGGCTTTGTCCACGTGATGCAGGAGCGCTGCATCGGCTGTAAAACCTGCGTTGTCGCCTGCCCGTATGGGGCGATGGAAGTGGTGGTGCGCCCGGTCGTTCGCCACAGCGGCGCCGGGTTGAACGTCATGGCGGAAAAAGCCGAAGCCAACAAGTGCGACCTGTGCCACCAGCGCGATAGCGGCCCGGCCTGCATTGAAGCCTGCCCGACGCACGCGCTGGTTTGCGTCGACCGCAACAAGCTTGAGCAGATGAACCTCGAAAAACGTCGCCGTACGGCGCTGGCCTGGTAATACGCCGCATGAACGGGGTGCAAATCCGCATTCGCGGCAAAGTGCAGGGGGTGGGTTTCCGCCCCTTCGTCTGGCAACTGGCGCGACAAATGGCGCGCGGCGGCGATGTCTGTAACGACGGCGACGGCGTGCTGGTCAGGCTGATCGGCGACGACGGTGGTTTTACCGCCGCGTTGGCCCGTCACTGTCCGCCGCTGGCGCGTATTGACAGCACCGACTGCACCCCGTTTCACTGGCATAAGCTTCCTCAGGATTTCACCATTCGCCACAGCGGCGGCGGCAGTATGCGCACGCAGATTGTTCCCGATGCCGCAACCTGCCCGGCGTGCCTGGCGGAGATGAACGATCCGCAAGAACGCCGCTACCGCTACCCCTTTATCAACTGTACCCACTGCGGGCCGCGCTTCACCATTATTCGCGCCATGCCATACGATCGCCCCTTTACCGCGATGGCGCCGTTCCCGCTGTGTCCGCGCTGCGCTGCCGAGTATCGGGAGCCTGCCGATCGCCGTTTTCACGCCCAGCCGGTGGCCTGTGCCGATTGCGGCCCGCAGCTGGAGTGGCGGGCGGGAACGCTAACGCTATTCGCTGAAGCGGCGCTGCAGGCGGCCATCGCGCGGCTGGCGGCGGGCGATATTGTGGCGATAAAAGGGATTGGCGGTTTTCATCTGGCCTGCGATGCCGGCAATAGCGTGGCGGTGGCAGCGCTGCGCGCGCGAAAACGGCGCCCGGCAAAACCGCTGGCGGTAATGCTGCCGACGGCAGCGGAGTTACCCGCGGCGGCGGCGGCGCTGCTGCGCTCGCCCGCCGCGCCGATTGTATTGCTGGCTAAAGCGCAGGTTCCCGGCCTGTGTGACGAGATTGCGCCAGGGCTTGCGGAAGTCGGGGTGATGCTGCCGTCTAATCCGCTGCAGCATTTACTTCTGCAGGCGCTGGCGCGCCCGATAGTGATGACCTCCGGCAACCTCAGCGGCCGCCCTCCGGCGTTGAGTAATCAAGAAGCGCTCACCGACTTAGCCGATATAGCCGACGGTTTTCTGCTACATAATCGCGATATCGTGCAACGTATGGACGATTCGCTGGTGCGCTCAAGCGGTGAGATGCTGCGCCGCGCCCGTGGCTATGTGCCGGATGCGCTGCCGCTGCCGCCGGGCCTGGATAATATTCCGCCGCTGCTGGCGCTGGGGGCGGATATGAAAAATACCTTCTGCCTGGCGCGCGGCGGCGCAGCGGTGCTGAGCCAGCATTTTGGCGATCTCGGCGAGGAGGGCGTCGAGCAACAGTGGCGCAGTGCGCTGCGGTTAATGCAGAGCATTTATGCGTTTGCGCCGCAGCGGGTGGTGGTTGACGCCCATCCCGGCTATCGCTCGACGCAGTGGGCGGCGTCAATGTCGTTACCGGTCGAGCCGGTACTGCATCACCATGCCCACGCGGCGGCTTGCCTGGCGGAACACCGCTGGCCGCTCGACGGCGGCGATGTGATCGCCCTGACCCTTGATGGCATCGGGATGGGGGAAAACGGCGCGCTGTGGGGCGGCGAATGCCTGCGGATGAACTACCGCGAATGCGAACATCTTGGCGGCCTCCCGGCCGTTGCGCTGCCGGGCGGCGATCTGGCGGCACGCCAGCCATGGCGAAATTTGTTGGCCCAGTGCCTGGCATTTATTCCCGACTGGCAGTCATACCCGCCAACCGCCGCGCTGGGGCAGCGAAACTGGCCGCTGTTGGCGCAGGCCATCGAACGCGGCATTAATTCGCCGCGCGCCTCTTCCTGCGGACGGCTGTTTGATGCCGTTGCCTGCGCGCTGGATTGCGCGCCGGAGAGCCTGAGCTACGAAGGCGAGGCGGCCTGTCGGCTGGAGGCGCTGGCCGCCAGCTGTCCGGGCGTCAGCCATCCGGTCACGCTGCCCTGGCGCGGCGGCGAGCTGGACTTATCCACCTTCTGGCGACAGTGGTTGCGCTGGCAGGCGACGCCCGCGCAGAAAGCCTGGGCCTTTCATGATGCGCTGGCCTGCGGGCTGGCGGCGATGGCGCGTGACTGCGCCGCTTCCCGCGGGATCGCGACAATCGTTTGTAGCGGCGGCGTACTGCATAATCAGCTGCTCGCCGCCCGCCTCAGCGATTACCTTTCTGATTTTACTTTGCTTTTGCCGCAGCAGCTTCCCGCTGGCGATGGCGCGATCGCCTACGGTCAGGCGGTGGTGGCCGCCGCCCGCTGGCAGTCTCAAAGGATTTAAGATGATAACGATGATTTTACGCCAACAGCCGCGTGCGGCGGCGCTGGTTCTGGGACTTATCGCCGCGAACGCCCTGGCCTGGCTATGGGCGTTTCAGGCGTTTGGCGATAGCGGGGCATTGATGGCCGCCAGTCTGCTGGCCTGGGGTTACGGTCTGCGCCATGCGGTCGACGCCGACCATATTGCGGCGATTGATAGCGTCACCCGCAAGATGATGCAGCAGGGGCGGCGGCCGTTTGGCGTCGGGGCGTGGTTTTCGCTAGGGCATTCGTCGATCGTAGTGCTGGCGTCGGCGGCGATTGCCGCGACGGCCACCGCCTTCAGCCAGCAGATGAGCTGGCTACACGATACCGGCAGCGTGATTGGCACCGCGGTATCGGCGCTGTTCCTGCTGGCGATGGCGCTGGTCAATCTGGTGATTTTGCGCAGCGTGTGGCGCAGCTTCCAGGCGTGGAAGCGCGGTGAAAAGGTCAGCGATGAGATAGTTAGCGGCGGCGGCATGATGAGCTGGCTGTTTGGCAAAACCTTCCGGCTGATAAGCCGCAGCTGGCAGATGTATCTGGTGGGCTTTTTGTTTGGTCTCGGCTTTGATACCGCCACCGAAATCGGCGTGCTGGGTATTTCCGCCGCCGGCGCGTCGAGCGGCATTTCGATTTGGTCGATAATGGTCTTCCCGGCGCTGTTCGCCAGCGGTATGGCGCTGGTGGATACGCTTGATAATGTGCTGATGGTCGGCGCCTACGGCTGGGCGTTCAGTAAGCCGCAGCGCAAGCTCTATTACAATATGACCATCACCGGTACCTCGGTGGTGGTGGCGTTGTTTATCGGCGGCCTGGAGGCGCTGGGGCTGTTAATGGATAAGTTCGCCTTAAGCGGCGGGGTGTGGCGCTGGGTAGGGGCGTTAAACGATAACCTCGGCGATGCCGGGTTTGTGGTGGTGGGGCTGTTCGTCGTTTGTTGGGCGCTGTCGGTGCTAAATTATCGCTGGCGCGGCTACGATAATCTGGCGCGCTAGGCTGGTTATTTTCCCGGCTTGCGCTGCGCTTAGCCGGGCTACCAGGACAATACTGTAGCCCGACTGTAGCCCGGCTAAGGCGTTTACGCCGCGAGCCGGGAAAACCATCACCTCACCAGAACTGTAGATACTGTTATCGGTTTGCAACTTTTTCGCTTTAGAAAAACGTTTATCGCGTGTCGTTTCAGAGGATATTGCGCTCCCGGTTAATTTTTCTGCAATATGTTTTCCGTGGCGCAGGGAGCGCACAGGGGGCGGCCAGTCGCCGCCGCCCCCTGTACCCCCGGGCTCTGGCCGCCAAAATCGCCACTTCGTGGTGCCTTCGACTTATCCCGGCAGGCTTCGGGTCGGGCCGAGGCAGCCTCCTTGCAAAACACGGCCCTCAGCCCGCATCCATGCGGGCTGCCCCGGCCTGCCTGTAACGTCTCAGCGATTTTGTGGCCACCAACAGCGGCAGTTTCAGCCAGCATGGTGAATAAATTAAAGGCAGGCCGCATGGACCGTAGGCCGGGTAAGCGTAGCGCCACCCGGCAAAACAGGGTCGCCTGGACGGTAATCACCTCACCAGTTGCTTGAGCAGCGCAAAGGCTTCCTTCATTTTATCTTCGCTCACCACAAAGGCCCGCAGCTGGTTTTCGGCATCCAGACCTTTCGCCACCAGCCCCTCTTTAGCGGCCACGATATTCCACGTCAGATCGTCGCGGCGGGTGTCGCCGGCCAGATGCAGCGGCAGATCCGGCGTTTTCACTTTCACCAGCATTGGCGGCAAGGTGAGCTCGCCCGCTTGCGCCAGCAAATTTTTACTCAGGCACATGGCGCTGAGTAAAATCGGCTGCAGGAACGGCAGTACCGTACCGTTGATTTCCGCGCAGTCGCCGAGCGCATAAATCGCCGGATCGCTGGTTTGCAGTTGGCTATTGACTACCACGCCGCGGTTAATCCGCAATCCGGCATGACGCGCCAGCGACGTTTCCGGGCGCAGGCCGGCGGCGGCCACCACCGCATCGACGGTTATCGCGCGCTGGCGGTCGAGGCTGACGCGAATGTCGTCGGCGGTTTGCTCCAGCCCCTCAAGCTGCGTTTTGAGCATCAGATGTACGCCCATCTCGGTAAGCCGATGCTGCAGGCGGCTGCTGGCCTCCGGCGGCATCAGCGCCGCCAGCACGCTGGCTGAGTTATCGACTACCGTTACCGCTTTACCGGCGCGGCAGAAATCCATCGCCAGTTCGCAGCCAATCAGGCCGCCGCCGACGATCAGCACGCGCTTCGCGTCGTGCAGCTGGCTCTGCGCCGCGCCATATTCGCGCTGGCTGTTCAGCGTCAGCATCAGCTCGCGCCCCGGCACCGGCGGGATAAACGGCGTCGCACCGGTGGCCAGCACCAGTTTGTCGTAGCGCCACTGGTTATCCTGGCTCTTCACTAACCGGTTTTCGGCGTCGATATCGCTTACCCAGGTATGGGGAAACAGACGCAGATTATACTGCTCGGCGAACTCGCCGGCGCTTTGCAGGGTCAGATCGTCGGCCTTCAGCCCGCGGCTGATGACATGGCTGAGATCCGGTTTGTTGTACTCATCCATGCTATCGGCGGCGATTAACGTCAGCGGAATTTGCGTATCCTGCTTACGAATATTTTTCACCAGCTGGCGGGCCGCGAAGCCCGAGCCGATGATGACGATGCCATCACTCATTTTGCCTCCGTCGCCAGTACGTCAAAGACATCTTTGCCAAGAGAACACTCAGGGCAGAGGAAATTGTCCGGCACTTCACTCCACGGCGTGCCCGGCTGTACATCCTGGTTAGGTTCGCCTTTCGCCGGGTCATAGACCCACTGGCACACGCTGCACTGCATCATGGGACCGAGATCGGCGGCCGCGGCGGCGGCACAGGCGCAGTCCCGTTGTTCCGGCGTTGTCGCTGCTTCAGCAACCGGCAGCGGCGAGAGGGCCCACTGGCGGGCGATGTCGCGTCCGTGTTGGCGGCACAGTTCCAGCGCGTCGATATCCGGACGCCATTTGGCTTTCAGGCTCAGCGACATCTCAAAACCGGCATCCTGCAGGCGGGTGGACAGGCGGTCTACCGCGCCGCCGCTCCAGCCGTGCGATCCAAAGGCGCTGGCGCGTTTATTGCGAAAACGCAGCCCGGTCATCTCTTCCACCAGCCCGGCGATTTTCGGCATCATTACGTTGTTCATGGTGGAGGTGCCCACCAGTACGCCTTTCGAGCGGAAAACGTTGGTCAGAATGTCGTTTTTGTCGCTGCGGGCGACGTTGAAGATTTTCACCGCCACCCGTGGATCAACCTCGGTGATCCCCTGCGCGATGGCGTCCGCCATCATGCGGGTGTTATTGGACATGGTGTCGTAGAAGAGGGTGATGCGATCTTCCTGATAATCCGCTGCCCACTCGAGGTATTTCTCGACGATTTGCGTCGGGTTATCGCGCCAGACCACGCCGTGGGAGGTGGCAATCATATCCACCGGCAGGTTGAAGCCGAGGATTTCAGTAATTTTCGGCGTCACCAGGCGGCTGAACGGCGTCAGGATGTTGGCGTAGTAGCGCTGGCACTGTTCGTACAGTTCAATCTGGTCTACTTCATCGTTGAACAGGTGTTCGTCGCAGTAGTGCTGGCCGAAGGCGTCGTTGCTGAACAGCACCGCGTCGCCGGTCAGGTAGGTCATCATGCTGTCAGGCCAGTGCAGCATCGGCGTTTCCACGAAGATCAGCTGTTTACCATTACCGATATCGAGAGTATCGCCGGTTTTCACCACGTGGAAGTTCCACTCCGGATGATGATGATGGCCGTTGATCGAGTCGATGGCGTTGGCGGTGCAGTAAATCGGCGTATCCGGGATCTGCATCATCAGTTCGGTCAACGCGCCGGCATGGTCCTCTTCGGCGTGGTTAATGACGATGTAGTCGAGGTCAGCCAGATCGATTTCGCTGCGCAGGTTCTGCACGAACTCGCGGCTGAATTTATGATCGACGGTATCGATCAGCACGTTTTTCTCTTCGCGGATGAGATAGCTGTTATAGCTGCTGCCGCGCAGCGTTTTATATTCGGTACCGTGGAAATCACGCACTTCCCAATCGCGTTGGCCAACCCAAAGAATGTTATTTTTAACCGCAATAGACATAGCAACCTCAATCAATACAGTGTGTTTAAACTCAGTTGATTGGCTTATATCAAGTTGCGTGCCAACTTTTTAATTCATTGATAATTAGCTATTTTTAATTTTTTCTGATTTTAGTTGCTGTCAAAATGACAATGATTAAAATAGTCGTTATGACAATGTGTATTGTCAAAATGACAATGGAGCGGCAATGAGTTTTTCCGTCGACGAGTTGGCGAGAATCGCCATTGATTTACAAAGCGATATCGGTCATGCCGACCGTTTTTCGCGCCTGATTACTACCCTGCGGCAGATTCTCGGCTGCGATGCCTCGGCGCTGCTGCGCTACGAGGCGCATCAGTTTGTGCCGCTGGCGATTGATGGCCTGGCGCAGGATGTGCTTGGTCGTCGCTTTGCCCTGGAAGGACACCCGCGGCTTGAGGCGATTGCGCGTGCCGGGGATGTGGTGCGCTTCCCGGCGGATAGCGACTTGCCCGACCCCTACGACGGGCTGATCCCCGGTCATGAGAGCCTGAAGGTTCACGCCTGCGTTGGCCTGCCGCTGTTCGCCGGGCAGACGCTGATTGGCGCGCTGACCCTTGACGGCATGGATGCCGACCGTTTCGATAGCTTCAGCGATGAAGAGCTGCGGTTGATTGCCGCGCTGGTGGCTGGCGCCTTGAATAACGCGCTGCTCATCGCCCGCCTTGAGGCGCAAAACGTGTTGCCGGCGCAGCCGGTGGATTACGCGCAGCCTGAGCGTCAGGAGATTATCGGCCTGTCGGCGCCTATGCTGCAGCTGAAAAAAGAGATCGATATCGTCGCCGCCTCGGATTTAAACGTACTGATTAGCGGCGAAACCGGCACCGGTAAAGAGCTGGTGGCGAAGGCGGTGCATCAGGGGTCGCCGCGAGCAGCTAATCCGCTGGTCTATCTCAACTGCGCGGCGCTGCCGGAAAGCGTGGCGGAGAGCGAGCTGTTCGGCCATGTGAAAGGGGCGTTTACCGGGGCTATCAGCAACCGCAGCGGTAAATTTGAGATGGCTGATAACGGCACCCTGTTCCTTGACGAAATCGGCGAACTGTCGCTGGCGCTGCAGGCGAAACTGCTGCGCGTGCTGCAGTATGGCGATATTCAGCGCGTCGGCGATGACCGCAGCCTGCGGGTCGATGTGCGGGTGCTGGCGGCGACTAACCGCGATCTGCGCCAGGAGGTGGTGGAAGGGCGCTTTCGCGCCGATCTGTACCATCGGCTGAGCGTCTTCCCGCTATCGGTTCCGGCGCTACGCGAGCGAGAAAACGATGTGGTGCTGCTGGCGGGCTATTTCTGTGAGCAGTGTCGCCTGCGGATGGGGCTGGCGCGGGTCATTTTGGCTGAGGCGGCGCGAAACAGGCTGCAGCAGTGGTCCTGGCCGGGCAACGTGCGCGAACTGGAGCATGCTATTCACCGGGCGGTGGTGCTGGCGCGGGCCACCCAGGCCGGCGATGAAGTGGTGCTGGAGCCGCAGCATTTCCAGTTTGCGGTGGCGGCGCCGATGTTGCCGACTGAGACGGCGGCAGCGGCGCCAGCGACGGGAAACGTCAATCTGCGCGAGGCGACCGAAGCTTTTCAGCGAGAAGCGATTAGCCGCGCGCTGGAGGCGAACCAGCGCAACTGGGCGGCGACCGCCCGTGCGCTGGAACTGGACGTCGCCAACCTGCATCGGCTGGCGAAACGTCTGGGGCTTAAAGGATCCCTGCCTGGTAAAAGTTCTGCAGGTTGATGGCGCCGACCAGTTGGCCGTTTTCATCCACTACCGGCGCGGCGCTGATTTTGTGTTTCATCAACCGCTCTTTGGCTTCCACCGCGCGGCTTTCCGCCTGCAGCGTCACGCCGTTGCGGGTCATCGCCTGAGTGACGTCATCGTTGAGCGTACCGCCAGCAACCAGCCAGCGGCGCAGGTCGCCGTCGGTGAAAACGCCCTGCACGCGGTTGGCTTCATCGCAGACCGCCACCAGGCCGAGTCCGGTTCGGCTTAGTTCAAGCATGGCGTCCATGACGTTAGCCTCGGTATTGACCCGCGGCACTTCTTCGTCGCGGCGCATCAGGTGATGCACTTTGTTCAGCAGACGCGCGCCGAGGGCGCCCGCCGGGTGGGAACGGGCGAAATCTTCTTCATTGAAACCGCGCGCCTGCATCACCGCCATCGCCAGCGCGTCGCCCAGCATCAGCGTGTTGACGGTGCTGGAGGTCGGGGCCAGATGCATCGGACAGGCTTCACGCTCCACGGCGATATCCAGCACCGCTTTCGCCGCCAGCGCCAGCGGCGAGGTGGATTTGCCGGTCATCGCCAGCAGCGGAATGGATTTCTCTTCCAGCCGCGGCACGATGAGATCCAGCTCTTTCGCGCTGCCGGAGTAGGAGATAAACAGCATCACGTCGCGGCTATCGAGCATGCCGAGATCGCCGTGCAGGGCTTCCGCCGGATGGACGAAAAAGGCCGGGGTGCCGGTGCTGGCGAAGGTTGCCGCCAGCTTTTTACCGATGTGGCCGGATTTACCGATACCGGAGACAATCAGTTTGCCCTCGCAGTGGATGATGGTTTCCGCCGCGCGGATGAAGTCGTCGCCCAGGCGCTCCGGCAGGCGGCTCGCCTCCTGTAGTTCAAGCATCAGGGTCTGGCGTCCGGCCTCTAACAAAAAGTTACTCATGATGTTCTCCAGTAATAATGACTTCAATACCTTTTGCTTCCAGCGCCCGCTGGAATTCAGGGTCAATATCGGCATCGGTAATCAATTTATCCACGCGCTCAAGGCCGCAGACAATATTGGGACTTTTACGGCCAAACTTTGATGAGTCGGCCATCAGGATCACTTCGCGGGCGGCGTTACACATCGCCTTACTTACGGTATAGACCTCGTTAAAGGTGGTGACGCCCGCGACCAGATCAATGCCGTCGGTGCCCATAAACAGCTTGTCGAAGCTGAATTGTTCGAAGGCATTTTCCGCCAGTTGGCCGTGAAAAGAGGCCGATTTTTTACGGAAGGTGCCGCCCGGCATCAGGATGGTCTGCTCGTTATCGAGCTCGGAAAGCGCGTTGACGATATGCAGGCTGTTGGTCATCACCGTAATGTTATTGAAGCGGCTCAGCAACGGCACCATCTGCAGCACGGTGCTGCCGGCGTCGAGGATAATTGAATCGCCATCGTGGATGTATCGCACGGCGGCCTCGGCAATCTGCGCTTTCTTATGAGTGTTGATCAGCGTCTTGTGGTCGATAGGCGGGTCGGCCTCGTCTTTATTTAACACTACGCCGCCGTAGGTGCGGATGACGGTCCCTGCATTCTCCAGAATCACCAGATCCTTGCGGATAGTGGTGCCGGTGGTGTCGAAGTGTTGCGCCAGCTCTTCGACCGAGCATTTGCCCTGCGATTGCAGGTGCTCGAGAATGGCTGCCTGGCGCTGACGTGGTTTCATAGGCGTTGTATCCTGCGTTTAAGTTTCGAAGTGATAATTTCGCAAGATATTAACTTTCACAACGAAATTATGCATGTTTCGGATTAAGCGCTAATGATAGTGCATTCTGACAGAGCGGATCATTGGGAAAGATCACATCAGGCTGCAATTCCTCGAGATGTTTACCGGTAAGCGTGGGGATTTTTCGCGGGCTGGCGAAGACGGTGAGGCCCTTCATCAACAGCGTATCGCAAATACGATCGTTTTCATCGACGGCGATAGCGACAATCGCGCGCGGTTTAAAGCGCCCGGAGGAACGGCCAACGCCAACGCGGCCCTGCTGGCAAAGGCGATCAAAGGCGCGATTGAAGCGGCGAATTTGCCAGCCGCCGAAAGCCAGCTGAGTCAGCCAGGCGATAGCGGCGACGGTGATTAATGCGGTAACCATAATGTCTCCTGAAGGTGTGATGCCGGGGATAACCCGGGTACCGTTTTTTGTCGGGTGGCGGCTAACGCCTGACCCGACCTACGCCGGCATATGGTCAGTAGGCCCGCGCAAGCGTAGCTCCGCTGGGCAATAACCGCGGGTAAAGAGCTACTTTCGCGCCGGATGGCGGCTGCGCCTTATCCGGCCTACGGTCCGTGCCATTGTGAGCTTAAGATCTCTATCTTGTAACCATGGCTACTGAAACTGCGGTGTTGGTGGCCTCAAAATCGCTGAGACGTTCCCGGAAGGCCGGGGCAGCCCGCATGGATGCGGGCTGAGGGCCGTGATTTGCAGGGACGCTGCCTCGGCCCGACCCGGAGCCTGCCGGGATAAGTCGAAGGCACCACGAAGTGGCGATTTTGGCGGCCAGAGCCCGGGAGTACAGAGGGCGGCGGCGACTGGCCGCCCTCTGTGCGCTCCCTGCGCCATGAGAGCCATAACGCAGAAGAAATATCGGGAGCGCAATCTGCTCTGAAATAATAAAAAACAACTGTTTTTCCCCAATCAAAACCGTTGCAAACCGATAACAGTATCTATGGTTTTTTTGCCCGGATAAGCGCAGCGCCATCCGGGAACCTTTTAAAACATCACCTGGCCGCCGGTGACGTTAATCGACTGCCCGGTGCAGTACGACGCCTGCGGGCTGGCGTAAAACATCAATACATTCAGCACATCCTGGTAATCGCAGCCGCGTTTCAACGGCACCTTATCGATGTAGTACTGCTCGACTTCGCTCTCATCAATGCCGAGCTTGGTGGCGTACTGCGGCAGCAGCGACTGGAACATCGGTGATTTCAACAGATTGCCGAGCATCAGCGAATGCACGGTAATGCCGTATTCCGCCAGATCCAGCGCCAGCGACTGGGTCAGCCCGACGCCGCCGAACTTCGCCGCGCTATAGCCTGAGTTATGCTTACTGCCGACTTTGCCGGATTTCGAGTTGATCTGAATGATGCGACCTTTGATGCCATCGCGGATCATCAGCCGTGAGAACTCGCGGGCGCAGAGGAAATAGCCCACCAGGTTGACCTGCAGCGAGCGGTCAAAATCGCCCAGCGCGAAGTCGCTAATAAAGGCGGCCTTAGCGATACCGGCGCTGTAGACCAGGAGATCGACGCGCGTGAAAATCTCATCTACGCCGTGGGCCAGCGCCGTGACGCTGGCTTCGCTGGTGGCGTCGGCGCCGAAGCCGTATGCCGTACCTTCGCCATATTCAGCGTTGATCTCCTGGGCGACGCGGCTGGCTTTTTCACTTTGGATATCGACCACCGCCACGCGGTAGCCCTCGGCGGCCAGACCGCGGCACAGAAACTCTCCTAAGGTTTGTCCGCCACCTATGACAACAGCAACCTGATTCATCTTTCTCTCCTTCTAAGCAACAAATTTCAGTACACAGCCGGTCGCGATGGCGTCCGGTACCGGGCCCGCGACGTGAACGGTTCCGGGAAACTCCGCCTGACGATGGCCGTCAAAGCGCAGGGTGATGTGGCCCAGCTCGCGCAGGTTTTGCTCGGCGACCTCGCCGACGGCGGTCACCGGATAATGCCGATCGCCGAGCTGTAGCTCTGCGCCCGGGCGCAGCTCGCCGCACAGCTCGCCGTGGTTGTGAATAAAGCAATACTCTTCGATATCCGCCGGGGCGCCCTCGCGGAAGGTAATGAGCATCTGTTCTTCCAGCGCCGTCGCCGCGCTGGCGCCGATACGGGTAATAGTGGTGTGGTAAATGACGGTCATCTTCAGGAACCTCTTATTGGTAAATAAATCCGGAAACGAACCACGCGATCAGCACGGTTGGCGCGCCGGTGAGGAAGCGGCTGACCAGCACCGACGGCACGCCGACGCGTACGGTATCCTGACGGGCTTCGGCCAGCGACAGGCCTACCGGGATAAAATCGCAGGCGGCCTGGGCATTAATGGCAAACAGCGCGGGCAGGGCGAGGTGCGGTGGAATGTTGCCAAGGCCAATCTGGACGCCAATCAGCACGCCGATCACCTGGGCTATCACCGCGCCGGGGCCGAGAAACGGCGATAACAGCGGGAAGGAGCAGATCAGCGCCAGCGTCACCAGCCCCAGCGGATGGCTGGCGAGCGGCGCCAGGCCGTGGGCAATCCAATCGCCGATGCCGGAGGCCATGATGATGCCGATCAGCGCCGAGACGAAGGCCATAAACGGCAGAATGGTTTTCAGCACCGTATCAATGGTGTCGCGCCCGGCCTGGAACAGCACCGCGACCACTGAACCCATCCCCATCCCGACCTTAGCCAGCAGGCCGTCGCTCTGTTCGGTAATCTTCTTGCTGGTATCGTAATCGCGGCCCGCGGCGGGGAGTGGTTGCACTGCCGTCTCGCCGCTATCTTCCAGCAGTTTGATGTTCTCTTCTTTTACTCCGGAGACGTAAATATCTTCGACGATGTACTGCGCCAGCGGCCCGGATTTACCGGTGGCGTGGATGTTGATGGTCGGAATACGGCGCTTCGGATAGAGGCCGCAGCGTAGGGTACCGCCGCAGTCAATAATGGCGATGCCGATTTCGCTTTCCGCCGGTTCACCCTCTTTAAATCCATCAACCGCCTGCCAGCCGGTCAGGCTGGCGAGCGTATCGACGATCGCCGGGCGGGTGCCTGCGGTGATATAGACAATCTTTTTGCCCTCAACGACGTCGAGCTCAAGCGGGCCGCCCCAACCGCCGGTCCCTTTTTCAATACGAATACGGGTCATGATGTCGCTCCTGACAGACGCACTTTCTGGTCAAGTTGAATCGCCATTTTTCTCTCGAAAATAGAGGTGGTCAGGTCGGTGACCCAGCCGCGGAAGAAGTTGGTTACCAGGCCAACCAGCAGGTAGCTCACCGCCAGCGGGCCAAGCGGCAGGCCTAGCGTGGTGAGGCCGTTGGCGATGCCGAGATAAACAAACAGCTCGCCGGGGTTGATGTGCGGAAACAGTCCGTTCATCGAATGACAGCTATAGGAGGCCGCCGCGTAGTAGCTCGGTTTGTATTTCTCCGGCATAAAGCGGCCAAGGCTTAAGGTCATGGGATTGCAGAAGACAAAGGTGCCGATGCAGGGCAGCAGCAGGTAACGGGTAAGCGGGTTGCCGGCGCAGCGCTGCGCCAGCTTTTCGATCCGCTGCTGGCCGATAAAGTTGATCAGCGCGTTCATGATCACCAGCAGGCTTATCAGCAGCGGTAGGATCCCGGTCACCATACCGGTAAACACCTCGCCGCCTTTCTGAAACAGGCCGATGAACCACTCAGCGCCGTGGGTAACGATTTCAATCATTGTTCTCTCCTTCAGCGTGTTATTTTTCTTGCTAACTGGAGGCTGATTTTAATCACTTTGAAAGGTTTAAAAGTGTTAAATTGATCGCAAAATGAAAGATAAATATTTTATTTTGAAAGTTTATGCGCGATGAGTGAAAAAATTAACGTGCGGATCGAATGCGGAGAACGTGCAAAAAAAGAACTATTTTGTCTGCAAATGTATTGCCGCTTCCTTGTTGGCGGGCGCATGCTTTACCATAATTACCCTTTGCCGATTTTGTTAAATGGAATTCCCATGTTGAAGCGTCGCTATCTGGCTTTACTCCCTTTATGTGCACTTCTCGCTGCCTGCAGCAGCAAACCTAAGACCCCCGCGGAAGCGGAGATGGCGAGCGGAACCGGCGGCTTTTTGCTGGAACCGCAGCATAACGTGATGCAGATGGGCGGCGATTTCGCCAATAACCCAGCGGCGGCGCAGTTCATCGATAAGATGGTGGCGAAGCACGGCTTCGATAGACAGCAGCTCCAGGAGATCCTGTCGCAGGCCAAGCGCCTGGACTACGTGTTGCGACTGATGGATCGCCAGGCGCCAAGCGGGCTGCCGCCGACCGGGCCAAACGGCGCCTGGTTACGCTATAAGAAACAGTTTATTACGCCGGATAACGTGCAGAACGGCGTGGTGTTCTGGAACCAGTATCAGGACGCGCTGAACCGCGCGTATCAGGTCTACGGCGTACCGCCGGAAATCATCGTCGGCATTATCGGCGTGGAAACCCGTTGGGGCCGGGTGATGGGCAAAACGCGCATCCTCGATGCGCTGGCGACGCTGTCGTTCAACTACCCGCGCCGCGCGGAATACTTCTCCTCTGAGCTGGAAACCTTCCTGCTGATGGCGCGCAGCGAAAGCGATGACCCGCTGGATCTGAAAGGCTCCTTTGCCGGCGCGATGGGCTACGGCCAGTTTATGCCGTCGTCCTATAAGCAATACGCGGTGGACTTCAACGGCGATGGACATATCAACCTGTGGGATCCGGTTGATGCCATCGGCAGCGTGGCGAACTACTTTAAACAGCACGGCTGGGTGAGCGGCGATACCGTTGCGGTGCAGGCGCTGGGCCAGGCGCCGGGTCTGGATAACGGCTTTAAAACCAAATACAGCATTTCACAGCTGTCGGCGGCGGGGTTAACCCCAACGCAGCCGCTGGGCAACCATCAGCAGGCCAGCCTGCTGCGGCTGGATATCGGTACCGGGTACCAGTACTGGTATGGCCTGCCGAACTTCTACACTATCACCCGATATAACCACAGCACCCACTACGCGATGGCTGTCTGGCAGCTGGGGTTGGCGGTTTCGCAGGCCCGCGGCGGGTATTGATCCTTTCATCCAGCCGACATATTTCGAGTTCCCCGGATAGCGGCGCGTAGCGCCTTATCCGGGCTACGGTCTGGTATCCGTTTGGTAGCCCCGGTAAGCGCAGCGCGACCGGGGACATCTTCCCCGTGACGCCGCGCTTATCCTCCGGTTTTTCCCGTCTGCATGCCTGTTGTTGACCTTTGTTACATTTCCTCTCGCTGACGCAGATTTACATTCTTTTCTGAATCTCATATTGTTATGTTATAACATTTTAATGGGGCAGGAATATGTTCACATCGGTTTTTATGGCATCCGGCGCGGCGCGCGTGGCAATTGCCTGCGTACTGCTGGCGGCGCTATGGCTGGCCACATGGTGGGCGGTGGCGCTGCCATGATTGAGCTGGATCATCTGGTTGCCGGGTATGAAGGCATGGCAATCACTCCGGCGATGAGCGGCGTGATTGCGGCCGGAAGCCTGACGGCGATAGTCGGCCTTAATGGCTGCGGTAAATCGACGCTGTTGAAAACGCTGGCTGGATTTATTCCGCCGGTTAGCGGCCGGCTGAACTGGTGCAAAGGGCGGCCCGTGGTCGGCTGGCTGGCGCAGCGCCATGCCCTGGAATCACAGTTTCCGCTGCTGGTGCACGATGTCGTCAGCCAGGGGGCCTGGCCGCGGGTCTCGCTGCTGCGCGGTCTGGGCGGCGGCGAGCGCCGGCGCATCGCGGCGGCGCTGGAGCGGGTGGGGCTCAGCGCGATGGCCAATACGCCGATTGAAGAACTCTCGGGCGGCCAGTTCCAGCGCATGCTCTTTGCCAGGGTGATGGTGCAACAGGCGCCGCTGGTGATGTTGGACGAGCCGTTTACCGGCATCGATGAGGCCACCAGCCGCGAGCTGATGGCGCTTATCGTCGATATGCATCGCCAGGGGCAAACGATTCTGGCGGTGCTGCACGACAACCAGTGCGTGGCCGATTTCTTCCCAGAGACGCTGCTACTTGAACCCCAGCACGCGCGCTGGGGCGAGACGTCAAGCGTGCTTCCCGCCTTCAACACCGCGAGGCAGGCATGATCTGGCATACCTTTTTTCAACCTTTTATTGAATTTGGCTTTATGCGCCGGGCGCTGGTGGTGTGCTTCGCGCTGTCGCTGAGCACCACCATGCTGGGCGTGCTATTGCTGCTGCGGCGGATGAGCCTGATGGGCGATGCGCTGTCGCACGCCATTCTGCCGGGGGTGGCGGCGGGTTATCTCCTTAACGGTATGTCGCTGCTGGCGATGAGCGTCGGCGGATTTATCGCCGGGATCGCGGTGGCGCTGGTGGCAGGCTGGGTCAGCCGGCGAACGCCGCTCAAAGAGGACGCCAGTTTTGCCGGGTTTTACCTCGGCTCGCTGGCCCTTGGCGTCACGCTGGTCTCGCTGCGCGGCTCCAGCGTCGATCTGCTGCATCTGCTGTTTGGTTCGATTCTGGCGGTGGATAGCGACGCGGCGTTCTTTGTCACCGGCGTGGCGAGCCTGACGCTGCTGTGCATTGCGCTGTTTTATCGCGGGCTGGTCAGCGAGGCGTTCGATAGCGCCTGGCTACAGGTCAACGCTCGGCGGCTACCGGCGCTGCTGCACGGCCTGTTTCTCGCGCTCTTGGTACTGAACCTGGTGGCGGGGTTTCAGGTGCTCGGCACGCTAATGGCGGTAGGGCTGATGATGTTGCCCGCGGTAGCGGCGCGCTGCTGGGCGCGGACGCTGCCGGGCATTTTGTTGCTGGCGGCGGCGATCGGCGCGTTTTGCGCCTGGATGGGATTGAGCCTTTCGTGGGCAGTGAATTTACCCGCCGGGCCCGCCATCGTGCTGACCGCCAGCGTACTGTTTTTTATTTCAGTGTTTTTTGGCACGCGCAGCCGGCTGGTCGTTGGCTGGCGCAAATTAATGGGGTAAGGAAATGATGAAACGAAGTGCAGTGGTGATGGCGTTAGCCGTGGGGCTGATGGCGCAGGGGGCGATGGCAAAAACGCTGAACGTGGTAAGCAGCTTTTCGGTGCTGGGCGATATGGCGCAGCAGATCGGCGGCGAGCATGTTCATGTCGATACGCTGGTAGGGCCGGATGGCGATCCGCACACCTTTGAACCCTCACCGAAGGATAGCGCGCTGCTCAGCAAAGCCGACGTGGTGGTGGTCAACGGGCTTGGTCTGGAAGGGTGGCTGGATCGGCTGGTGAAAGCATCCGGTTTTAAGGGCGAATTAGTGGTGGCGTCAAAAGGGGTTAAGACGCATACCCTCGATGAAGACGGGAAAACGGTGACCGATCCCCACGCCTGGAATAGCGCCGCCAATGGCGCGCTGTACGCGCAGAATATCCTTGATGGCCTGGTGAAAGCCGACCCGCAGGATAAAGCGGCGCTCCAGAGCAGCGGTAAGCGTTATATCGAGCAGCTGACGGCAATTGACGGCTGGGCGAAGGCGCAGTTTAGCGCTATTCCGCTGGCGAAGCGTAAAGTGCTGACCAGCCATGACGCTTTCGGCTATTTTGGCCGCGCTTACCACGTGACGTTCCTCGCGCCGCAGGGGCTCTCATCCGAGAGCGAAGCCAGCGCGGCGCAGGTGGCGGCGTTGATTAAGCAAATCAAAGCCGATGGCGTGCATACCTGGTTTATGGAAAACCAGCTGGACCCGCGTCTGGTGCAGCAAATCGCTGGCGCAACGGGGGCGCAACCGGGCGGCGAACTCTATCCGGAAGCGCTGTCTAAGCCGGGGGGTGTAGCCGATAGCTACGTTAAAATGCTGCGCCATAACGTCGAACTCATCGCCAACAGTATGAAGTAACTGGTTGTCTGGTCGTCCCGGTTGCAGCGGGACGGCCCATTTTTGGATCCCCCCTCGTAAAATCACCACCTCGTCCCCATATCTCTGCCGAAAGTGCTATCTTTGATGGCCTCTTTATCTGGCTTAAGCGGGGCAAAATGACCGATTCAGAATTAATGCAGCTAAGCGAACAGGTTGGGCTGGCGCTGAAAGCGCAGGGCGCGACGGTGACCACCGCGGAGTCCTGCACCGGCGGCTGGATAGCCAAAGCGCTGACCGATATTGCCGGTAGCTCAGCGTGGTTTGAGCGCGGTTTCGTAACCTATAGCAACGAAGCCAAATCGCAGATGATTGGCGTGAGTGAAGTGACGTTACTGGATAACGGCGCGGTGAGCGAACCGGTGGTTGTCGAGATGGCGATTGGCGCGCTACGCGCGGCTCGCGCCACCTATGCGGTCTCGGTCAGCGGTATCGCCGGCCCGGACGGCGGCAGCGCGGAGAAGCCCGTCGGCACCGTGTGGTTCGGCGTCGCCTGTGCGAACGGGCAGGGCGTGACCCGCCGCGAATGCTTTGCCGGAGACCGCGAAGCGGTGCGTCGTCAGGCGACGGCCTATGCGTTAAATCTGCTCTGGCAACAATTTCTACAAAACACTTGATACTGTATGACCATACAGTATAATTGCTTCAACTGAACAAATATTAACGGCGAAGCGAACGCGCTTCACCTCGCATGACAGGAGTAACAATGGCGATCGACGAAAACAAACAGAAAGCGTTGGCGGCAGCACTGGGCCAGATCGAAAAGCAATTCGGTAAAGGCTCCATCATGCGCCTGGGTGAAGACCGTTCCATGGACGTGGAAACCATCTCCACCGGTTCGCTTTCTCTGGATATCGCGCTCGGCGCAGGCGGTCTGCCAATGGGCCGTATCGTTGAGATTTACGGGCCGGAATCATCGGGTAAAACTACCCTGACGCTGCAGGTTATCGCCGCAGCGCAGCGTGAAGGCAAAACCTGTGCGTTCATCGATGCCGAACACGCGCTGGATCCGGTATATGCCCGCAAGCTGGGCGTTGATATCGACAACCTGCTGTGCTCCCAGCCGGATACCGGCGAGCAGGCTCTGGAAATCTGTGACGCGCTGGCGCGTTCCGGCGCGGTAGACGTTATCGTCGTCGACTCCGTGGCGGCGCTGACGCCGAAGGCGGAAATCGAAGGCGAAATCGGCGACTCTCACATGGGCCTCGCGGCGCGTATGATGAGCCAGGCGATGCGTAAACTGGCTGGTAACCTGAAGCAGTCCAACACGCTGCTGATCTTCATCAACCAGATCCGTATGAAAATCGGCGTGATGTTCGGTAACCCGGAAACCACCACCGGCGGTAACGCGCTGAAGTTCTATGCCTCCGTGCGTCTGGACATTCGCCGCATCGGCGCGGTGAAAGAGGGCGACAACGTCGTCGGCAGCGAAACCCGCGTGAAAGTGGTGAAAAACAAAATCGCCGCGCCGTTCAAACAGGCTGAATTCCAGATCCTCTACGGTGAAGGTATCAACTTCTTCGGCGAGCTGGTTGACCTCGGCGTGAAAGAGAAGCTGATTGAAAAAGCGGGCGCCTGGTATAGCTACAACGGCGACAAAATCGGCCAGGGTAAAGCGAACGCTATCTCCTGGCTGAAAGATAACCCGGCGGCGGCGAAAGAAATTGAGAAGAAAGTTCGCGAACTGCTGCTCAACAACCAGGATTCCACGCCGGACTTCGCGGTTGACGGCAACGACGCAGAAGAAACCGAACAAGATTTCTGATATCGTCTAAAAGAGTGACAAAGGGCTGCTGATGCGGCCCTTTTGCTTTTCTAAGATTATCGAGGTGCCTGTGACTGAGACTTCACCACGCCGCTCCGGCTACGCGCGTCTGTTGGATCGCGCAATTCGTATTCTGGCGATGCGCGATCATAGCGAACAGGAACTGCGGCGTAAGCTGGCGGCGCCGGTAATGAGTAAAAACGGCCCTGAAAAGCTGGACATCACGCCGGAAGAGCTCGAGCAGGTGGTCGGCTGGTGCCTGGAAAACCGCTATCTTGATGACCAACGTTTTGTACGCCAGTTTATCGTCAGCCGGAGCCGCAAGGGCTACGGCCCGGCGCGTATCCGCCAGGAGTTGAATCAAAAGGGCATTGGCCGCAGCGACATCGAAAGCGTGATGCGCGAGTGTGAAATCGACTGGGCGGCGCTGGCCAAAGAGCAGGCGCAGCGTAAATACGGCGAACCGTTACCTTCCGCCTTTACTGAAAAAGTTAAAATCCAGCGCTTTTTGCTCTACCGCGGCTATCTGATGGAAGATATCCAGGAAATCTGGCGAAATTTTGCAGATTGACCCATCGGGGATTTTACTTCCCTCTAAAGAAAACTTATCTTATTCCCACTTTATTCCGTCGGGCCGCTGCTTGTGATTGCATAATCAGCGTCCAGGGCGATTATTCCTTATACACAAAATCATTCAAGCTGCATCACGGCGGCAAGAGAGAACAGCTTCTGGGGCGTACGTGAGTTCACTACCGGGAGAGGACGTTCCGCCAGGTCAGAGGCGACTTGAAGGATGAAGTGTAGCTTGATTTCAGGATAATTATGAGCAAGAGCACCGCTGAGATCCGTCAGGCGTTTCTCGACTTTTTCCATAGTAAGGGACATCAGGTAGTTGCCAGCAGCTCCCTGGTGCCGCACAACGATCCGACCCTGCTGTTTACCAACGCCGGGATGAACCAGTTCAAGGATGTCTTCCTTGGTCTCGACAAACGTAATTATTCGCGCGCGACCACCGCGCAGCGTTGCGTGCGTGCGGGCGGTAAACACAACGATCTGGAAAACGTCGGTTACACTGCGCGCCACCACACCTTCTTCGAAATGCTGGGCAACTTCAGCTTCGGCGATTACTTCAAGCAGGATGCCATCAAATACGCATGGGAACTGCTGACCGGTGAGAACTGGTTCGCCCTGCCGAAAGAAAAACTGTGGGTTACCGTTTACGAGACCGATGACGAAGCTTTCGACATCTGGGCCAATGAAGTGGGCGTTCCGCGCGAGCGTATTATCCGCATCGGCGACAACAAAGGCGCGCCGTTTGCTTCTGATAACTTCTGGCAGATGGGCGATACCGGTCCGTGCGGCCCATGCACCGAAATCTTCTTTGACCATGGCGACCACATCTGGGGCGGCCCTCCGGGAAGCCCGGAAGAAGATGGTGACCGTTACATTGAGATCTGGAACATCGTCTTCATGCAGTTCAACCGTCAGGCTGACGGTACCATGGAGCCGCTGCCGAAGCCGTCCGTTGATACCGGTATGGGGCTGGAGCGTATTGCCGCTGTTCTGCAGCACGTTAACTCCAACTATGACATCGACCTGTTCCGCAATCTGATTGCGAGCGTGGCGAAAGTCACCGGCGCGACCGATCTGACTAACAAGTCGCTGCGCGTTATCGCCGACCACATTCGTTCCTGCGCATTCCTGATTGCTGATGGCGTGATCCCGTCGAATGAAAACCGCGGCTACGTGCTGCGTCGTATCATTCGCCGCGCGATTCGTCACGGCAACATGCTGGGCGCGAAGGACACCTTCTTCTGGAAACTGGTTGCTCCGCTTATCGACGTGATGGGCGCCGCCGGTGAAGAGCTGAAACAGCAGCAGGCTCTGGTAGAGCAGGTGCTGAAAACCGAAGAAGAGCAGTTTGCGCGCACACTGGAGCGCGGACTGGCGCTGCTGGACGAGGAACTGTCGAAGCTTAAAGGCGACACGCTGGACGGCGAAACCGCCTTCCGTCTGTATGACACCTATGGCTTCCCGGTTGATCTGACGGCGGACGTCTGCCGCGAGCGCAACATCAAGGTTGACGAAGCAGGCTTTGAAGCCGCGATGGAAGAGCAGCGCCGCCGCGCGCGCGAGTCCAGCGGTTTCGGCGCTGACTATAACGCGATGATTCGCGTTGACGGCGCATCGGAATTTAAAGGCTACGATCATCTGGAACTGAACGGCAAAGTTACTGCGCTGTTCATCGACGGCAAAGCGGTTGATAGCGTCAGCGCGGGTCAGGATGCGGTTGTAGTCCTCGACCAGACGCCATTCTATGCGGAATCCGGCGGTCAGGTAGGCGATAAAGGCGAACTGAAAGGCGCTGGCTTCTCCTTCACGGTCAGCGATACGCAGAAGTACGGCCAGGCTATTGGTCATATCGGTAAAGTCGCCAGCGGTTCCCTGAAAGTGGGTGACGCGGTGCAGGCCGATGTCGATCAGGCTCGCCGTCAGCGTATTCGTCTCAACCATTCCGCGACGCACCTTATGCACGCGGCGCTGCGCCAGGTTCTCGGTACCCACGTGGCGCAGAAAGGCTCGCTGGTTAACGATAAAGCGCTGCGTTTTGACTTCTCGCATTTTGAAGCGATGAAGCCGGAAGAAATTAGAGCGGTGGAAGATCTGGTGAACGCCCAGATCCGCCGTAACCTGGCTATCGAAACCAATATCATGGATATCGATGCCGCGCGTGAATCCGGCGCTATGGCGCTGTTCGGCGAGAAATACGACGATCGCGTTCGCGTACTGCGGATGGGCGATTTCTCCACCGAGCTGTGCGGCGGTACTCACGCAGCGCGTACCGGTGATATCGGCCTGTTCCGTATTACCTCTGAATCCGGTACCGCCGCAGGCGTGCGCCGTATTGAAGCGGTGACCGGCGAAGGGGCGATTGCCAGCCTGCATGCGCAGAGCGATCAGCTCAGCGATATCGCCCAGCTGCTGAAGGGCGATAGCCACAGCATCGGCGATAAAGTTCGCGCGGCGCTTGAGCGTACCCGTCAGTTGGAAAAAGAGCTGCAGCAGCTGAAAGAGCAGGCTGCGGCGCAGGAGAGCGCTAATCTCTCCAGTAAAGCGGAAGAAATTAACGGTGTTAAGCTGCTGGTCAGCGAGCTGGCCGGCGTTGAGCCGAAAATGCTGCGTACCATGGTTGATGATCTGAAAAACCAGCTCGGTTCGACGGTCGTTGTATTAGCTACGGTAGCGGATGGTAAGGTTTCTCTGATTGCAGGTGTGTCTAAGGATGTGACAGACCGCGTGAAAGCAGGGGAGCTGGTTGGTATGGTCGCCCAGCAGGTGGGCGGTAAAGGGGGCGGTCGTCCGGATATGGCGCAAGCCGGCGGTACCGATGCGTCTGCTCTCCCTGCTGCGTTAGCCAGTGTGAAAGGCTGGGTCAGCGCAAAACTGTAATAACTATAAACGCATTTACCCTAAATAATTCGAGTTGCAGGAAGGCGGCGACGCAGCGAATCCCCAGGAGCTTACTCAAGTAAGTGACTGGGGTGAGTGAGGAAAGCCAACATACATGCAACTTGAAGTATGACGGGTATAGGTGCCGTAACCTGATGGGAGCGGCATCTTGCGTCATAAGTACTGATAACGATAAAGTCGGGTTGAAGTTGTGTAGATCGGCTAAACTTAGGTTTAACAGAATGTGATGCCGTGACTGCTTACACCGCGAGGTGTTTGTCATCGCTTACTTTTTGGCGTTATATGATGGATAATGCCGGGATGCGAGAGACCCGACTCTTTTAATCTTTCAAGGAGCAAAGAATGCTGATTCTGACTCGTCGAGTTGGTGAGACCCTCATGATTGGAGATGAGGTCACTGTGACAGTTTTAGGGGTTAAGGGTAACCAGGTACGTATTGGTGTCAACGCCCCTAAAGAAGTCTCTGTACATCGTGAAGAAATCTACCAGCGTATCCAGGCTGAAAAATCCCAGCAGTCCAGTTACTAAGCTTTCCGCGCCTCGCTTTATTGTGAGGCGCATCCCTCCGGCGGTCGTTTTTCTCTTTTCTTCTCCTTTTTCTTCTCTCGCGACATCCTCTCTTTTGTTTTTATTCGCCGTGCGTCATTTTTCGTTGTCGCTTTTGAGTGGCCGTAAAGGGCTATTTCCTGTTGATAAAATACTCTTTTTGCCGTTTTTGCAGGCTAATTGCGCGTGAAGTGTGCAAACGGAAAAAGCTCTCGAAAAATTGTTTGACTTATAAGTCTCAGAAAGTAATATGTGCGCCATCGCAGCGACGAAGAGCAGAAACAAGTTCTTCGAAGCACTCGCAAGAGGCGTGTTGTGTGGTGAGGTGGCCGAGAGGCTGAAGGCGCTCCCCTGCTAAGGGAGTATGCGGTCAAAAGCTGCATCCGGGGTTCGAATCCCCGCCTCACCGCCATTTTGCATCCGTAGCTCAGCTGGATAGAGTACTCGGCTACGAACCGAGCGGTCGGAGGTTCGAATCCTCCCGGATGCACCATCTTCTCTCTGTAAACAGAAAGAAGAACGCTGTGAAAGCAGCGGCCCGCAGTGCGAGGCGTAATCGAGTCACTCTACCGATTACTCCATCATACTCAGTGTGGCATGTGTTAGTTGTGACACTGACGCGTAGTAAAGCAAGTTTCCCGATGCATCCGTAGCTCAGCTGGATAGAGTACTCGGCTACGAACCGAGCGGTCGGAGGTTCGAATCCTCCCGGATGCACCATATTCTCCTTAGTAACAGCCATATCGTTGTTACATGGTCTGCGAAATTTTCGCCAGCACCAGGGAGGATAACGTTGCGTAAGCAACGGCCCGTAGGGCGAGGCGTAGACGAGTCATCCTCCCGGATGCACCATTCTTGCCTGATTCTGAATTATTCAGATGAATTCTGTAGTAAACTAGTTATTCCGATGCATCCGTAGCTCAGCTGGATAGAGTACTCGGCTACGAACCGAGCGGTCGGAGGTTCGAATCCTCCCGGATGCACCATATTCTCCTTAGTAACAGCGACGACGTTGTTTTATGGTTTGCGGAATTATCGCAAGCACAGGGAGGATAACGTTGCGTAAGCAACGGCCCGTAGGGCGAGGCGTAGACGAGTCATCCTCCCGGATGCACCATCTTCTCGCCATGAGATTTGCAACAGAATAACCTCGCAGTTAAATAGCTTTCCCGATGCATCCGTAGCTCAGCTGGATAGAGTACTCGGCTACGAACCGAGCGGTCGGAGGTTCGAATCCTCCCGGATGCACCATATTCTCCTTAGTAACAGCAATCTCAATGTTGCATGGTATGCGAAATTATCGCGAGTACCAGGGAGGATAACGTTGCGTTAGCAACGGCCCGTAGGGCGAGACGCAGCCGAGTGCATCCTCCCGGATGCACCATCTTCTCTTCAATAAAACTCTCCAATTTTCATCTCCTCAGTACGACGCATTTTATCTCCTCGATAATCAACACATTTCTTATTGGCAAGTCGCTCTTTCCACTATAATTTATCCCTGTAGATCTACCTGAACCGGGTGTGATGAATGCAAGGAGAGAAATCAATGAAATGGTTCAAAGCAATACCTGCCTTTTGCGCAACGCTTCTGGTCGCCGTATCTCTGGCAGGCTGTGCCGGATCGTCCACCAAAGAAAGCACCGGCGGTTATATTGACGATACCGTGGTAACCACCAAGGTTAAAAGCGCGCTGTTTAACGAAAAAGATATCAAATCCTCAGAAATTAGCGTGCAGACCTTTAAAGGCCGCGTACAGCTGAGCGGTTTTGTATCGTCGGCTGAGAGCGCTAAACGTGCGGTAGAGGTCACCCGTCGCGTACAGGGCGTGCGCGTGGTTGAGAACGACCTGCGAATCAAATAAAGCGATTTTTGCACTCCCTAATTACTTAAGGCGCCTGCGGGCGCCTTTGCGGTCTCTGGCCCCCCGCGACAAAACCCGCCTTTTGCGATACAGTAACGTTTCCTTATCCTGTTTGTGAGAACACGATGTACCAACGTTACGCAGGACTGATTTTCGATATGGATGGCACCATCCTCGATACCGAGCCGACGCATCGTAAGGCATGGCGTGAAGTATTGGGCCGTTACGGTATGCGTTTCGATGAACAGGCCGTGGTCGCGCTCAACGGTTCTCCAACCTGGCGTATTGCCCAGGCGATCATTGAGCTGAATCAGGCTGATTTAGATCCGCATCGTCTGGCGCAGGAAAAAACTGTGGCCGTTAAAGCGATGCTGCTGGATAGCGTGCGCCCGTTACCGCTCATTGACGTGGTAAAGGAGTGGCATGGCCGTCGCCCGATGTCGGTCGGCACCGGTAGCGAAAGCGCCGTCGCCGAAGCGCTACTGGCGCATCTCGGCCTGCGCCACTACTTCTCCGCGGTGGTGGCTGCCGATCACGTGACGCAGCATAAACCTGCGCCAGATACCTTCCTGCTATGCGCGGAGCGCATGGGCGTCGCGCCGGAAACCTGCGTGGTCTTTGAAGATGCCGACTTCGGTCTGGAAGCGGCGAAGCGCGCGGGTATGGATGCTGTGGATGTGCGTCTGTTGTGAGCGACGCGCTGTCGCTCCTGTCGCTTTTTGCCAGCAGCTTTTTAAGCGCCACTTTACTGCCCGGCAACTCGGAAGTGGTGCTGGTTGCTATGCTTCTTACGGGGGCAAGTCAACCGTGGCTGCTGGTATTAATAGCAACAATCGGCAATAGCCTTGGAGGGGTAACTAACGTTATTCTGGGGCGCCTGTTTCCGCTGCGCAAGCAGTCGCGCTGGCAGGAGAGGGCAACCGGCTGGCTTAAACGCTATGGCGCGGTGACATTATTATTGAGCTGGGCGCCTGTTATAGGCGATTTGCTGTGTTTACTGGCGGGATGGATGCGCATTTCCTGGGGACCAGTGCTCTTTTTTTTATGCCTTGGTAAGGCGTTGCGTTATATCGTCATTGCGGCGGCAACCCTTCAGGGCATGACGTGGTGGCACTAATTGGACTGATTGTTCAACCATTACAATTATGCTAATTCAAACGATTTCGACAGGCGGGAGGTCAAATTGATCCCGGATGTATCACAGGCGCTGGCCTGGCTGGAAAAAAATCCGCAGGCGCTGCAAGGCATTAAACGTGGGCTTGAGCGCGAAACGCTGCGCGTTAACGCCGACGGCACGCTGGCCACTACCGGCCATCCTTTAGCTTTAGGTTCGGCGCTGACCCATAAATGGATTACCACTGATTTTGCCGAAGCCCTGCTGGAGTTTATTACCCCAGTGGATGGCGATGTCGATCATATGCTGACTTTCCTGCGCGATGTGCATCGCTTCACCGCCCGCCAGCTCGGAGACGAGCGGATGTGGCCGCTGAGCATGCCGTGCTATATCGCGCCGGGTCAGGAAATTGAACTGGCGCAGTACGGTACCTCTAACGTTGGCCGTCTGAAGACGTTGTATCGCGAAGGGCTGAAAAACCGCTACGGCGCGCTGATGCAAACCATTTCTGGCGTGCACTATAACTTCTCGCTGCCGATGGCGTTCTGGCAGGCCAAGTGCGGCGTGGAAGACGCGGAAAGCGGCAAAGAGGCGATCTCGGCCGGTTATTTCCGCTCGATTCGTAACTACTACCGTTTCGGTTGGGTAATTCCGTACCTGTTCGGCGCGTCGCCGGCGATTTGCTCCTCGTTCCTGCAAGGCAAACCGACGACTCTGCCGTTTGAGAAGGCCGGAAACGGCATGTACTACCTGCCATACGCCACTTCTCTGCGTCTTAGCGACCTCGGTTATACCAATAAGTCGCAAAGCAATCTCGGAATTACGTTTAACGATCTGCATGAGTATGTGGCAGGATTGAAGCGGGCGATTAAAACGCCATCGGAAGAGTACGCTAAAATCGGGCTTGAGAAAGACGGTAAGCATCTGCAGATCAACAGCAATATTCTGCAGATTGAAAACGAGCTGTACGCGCCGATTCGCCCGAAACGGGTGACCCGTAGCGGTGAAACGCCGTCGGATGCGCTGCTGCGCGGCGGCATTGAGTATATCGAAGTGCGTTCGCTGGATATCAACCCATTCTCGCCAATCGGCGTCGATGAGCAGCAGGTGCGCTTCCTCGATCTGTTTATGGTCTGGTGCGTACTGGCCGATGCGCCGGAGATGAGCAGCAGCGAACTGCTGTGTACTCGTACTAACTGGAACCGGGTGATTCTTGAAGGCCGCAAACCGGGCCTGACGCTGGGAATTGGCTGCGAAAGCGCGCAGTTCCCGCTGGCGCAGGTGGGTAAAGATCTGTTCCGTGATTTACGTCGCGTGGCGCAAACGCTGGACAGCATCCACGGCGGCGAGGCCTATCAACAAGTGTGCGATGAGCTGCTGGCGTGCTTCGACGATCCGGAATTAACGTTCTCAGCGCGCATTCTGCGTTCTATGATTGAAGAAGGGATTGGCGGTACCGGGCGTAAGCTGGCTGATGAGTATCGTACGATGCTGCGCGATGAACCGCTGGAAATTTTAAGCGAAGAAGATTTTATCGCCGAACGTGATGCGTCGGTCGCGCGACAGAAAAAAGTGGAAGCGGAAGATAGCGAGCCGTTCGAGGCACTTTTAGCACGACACGCGTAGTAAAAAGCGCTACAAAAGAAAAAGGCCACATCACTGTGGCCAAACTTTCATCTCTGATTCAGGGATGATGATGATAATAAATGCGCGTCTTTCATATACTCAGACTCGCTGTTGAACGAAGAGTTCATTTTATTTTAAAAAAAAATCACTATCGGAGGTGAAGAATGCCGTTGTTAGATAGTTTCACAGTCGACCATACCCGAATGGAAGCGCCTGCGGTGCGCGTCGCGAAGAAAATGAACACGCCGCACGGCGATCAAATCACCGTTTTCGATCTGCGATTCTGCGTACCGAACCAGGAAGTGATGCCGGAGCGCGGTATTCATACACTGGAGCACCTGTTTGCTGGTTTCATGCGCGATCACCTGAACGGTAATGGCGTGGAAATTATCGACATCTCTCCGATGGGCTGCCGTACCGGTTTCTACATGAGCCTGATTGGTACGCCGGAAGAGCAACGCGTGGCCGATGCCTGGAAAGCGGCGATGGCTGACGTGCTGAAAGTCAAAGATCAGAATCAGATCCCTGAGCTGAACGTCTACCAGTGCGGAACCTACACCATGCACTCGCTGGAAGAAGCGCAGGATATCGCTCGCCACATCATTGAGCGTGATGTTCGCATCAACAGCAACGATGAGCTGGCGCTGCCGAAAGAAAAACTGCAAGAACTGCACATCTAGTGCGCCTGCGTCGGCCCGGCAATCGCGTCGGGCCGCTCTCCGCTTATCATGTCGACAACGCTCTCCTTTTCCTTTCAGCACCGCGCGCTGGTGCCATTTGCCCATGATTACGCCCACGGCGATAGCGAACCGATGCATTGCCACGACTGCGCTCAGTTATTGCATATTCTCAGCGGCGTGGTTCGGGTGGAAACGCCGGTCGGATTCTGGGTCGTGCCGCCGGGGCGCGGCGTTTGGCTACCGGCACATACGCCGCACGCGTTGCGCATAACCGGCAATGTGGCCGCGCGGACGTTATTTATCGATCCGCTGGCCCGCGCCGATCTGCCCTCTAGCTGCCAGATCGTGCAGATCTCACCGCTGCTGCGTGAGCTTATCGTCGCGTCGCTGGCGCTGGAAGAGCGCTATTTCCCCGGCACCCGCGACGAACGTATCTATGAACTGATGCTGGATGAAATTCGTGGGATGTCGGTATTACCGTTCGGTTTGCCGGAACCGCATAGCGATAGCCTGCGTCGGTTGTGCCAGCGGGTGCGCGAAGCGCCCGGTGAGCCGTGGAGCAGTCGTGAGGCAGCGCAAGCCGGCGGGATGAGCGAGCGTACGCTGAACCGCCATTTTCAACAGCAGACCAGCCTGACGTGGAGCGAATGGGTGCGCCGGGCGAAGCTGATGGAGGCGCTGGTTCGCCTGGCGCAGGGGCAGTCGGTGCTACGGGTGGCGCTGGATCTGGGTTACAGCAGCCACAGCGCTTTTAGCGCCATGTTCCGCCGGGTCATGGGGACCGCGCCCAGCGACTATTTTCGCCCGTTGGATTAATCCCTGGTATGAACGGCATTACACAACGCCTGTAACGAGGCGCGGGCAACGTCATTATCAATGCCCACGCCCCATCGGCTTTCGCCATTGGCAAAGACGCAGCGAATATAGGCAACGGAGCGGCTGTCGCTGCGCGCCCCGAGGGTATGCTCGTGGTAGTCCTTGATGACGAAATGACGTTTTAACAGCGCGCTCAGGCCGTTGGCGGCGGCGGATAACAAACCATTACCACGTCCGTTTAAGCGGCGGGTTTCGCCATTCATCCGCAGCGCAGCCTGCAACGTCAGTTCGCCATCTTGCTGGCCGTCGCTCTGATAGTCGAGTAACGCCAGCGTCGGCTGCGCCAGCAGGCCATAACGGCTGCGAAACAGCTGCCATAACGCGTTATGGGTCATTTCTTTACCATGGCTATCCGTTTCTTGCTGAACGTACTGGCTGAAGTCCTGCTGCAACGCCCGCGGCAGCTTAAGACCGTGGTTCTGCTCAATCAGCCATGCGCTGCCGCTTTTACCTGACTGGCTGTTAACACGGATCACCGCTTCATAGCTGCAGCCGATATCCTGTGGATCGATAGGTAAATACGGCATTTGCCAGCGATCTCCCGGCTTACGGGCATCAAACCCTTTTTTAATGGCATCCTGATGCGAACCGGAAAAGGCGGTGTAGGCCAGACTGCCTGCCCAGGGATGCCGTGGATGTACCGGGAGCTGGTTGCAGTTCTCGACGATCTCCACTACCCGATTCATCTGCGTAAAGCGCAACTGCGGATCCACGCCCTGGCTATAGAGATTCATCGCCAGCGTGACCAGACAGACGTTGCCGGTGCGCTCGCCATTGCCGAACAGACAGCCTTCCACGCGATCGGCGCCGGCCATCACCGCCAGTTCGGCGCTGGCGACGCCGGTACCGCGATCGTTATGCGGATGCACGCTGATACACACATCCTGGCGGCGCGAGAAGTGGCGGCAAAAATATTCAATCCGATCGGCGTAGACGTTCGGCGTGTTGACTTCGACCGTTGCCGGAAGATTAATAATCATTGGCCGTTCGCCGCAGGGCTGCCAGATTTCCGCCACCGCTTCGCAGATTTCAAGGGCGAATTCCGGCTCGGTAAAACAGAAGGTTTCCGGTGAATATTCATATTGCCAACGGGTGTCCGGCTGATGTTCGCAATGCTGACGAATAAGCCGGGTGGCGCGAGTGGCGAGCTCGATCACTTCGGCCTTTTCCATGCCGAAAACCAGCTCGCGAAACAGCGGCGCGGTGGCATTGTAGAGATGGATAATTGCCTGTCGGGCGCCGCGCAGCGCTTCAAAGGTTCGCGCTATGAGTTCTTCCCGCGCCTGAGTCAGTACCTGAATGGTGACATCTTCAGGGATGCGCTGCTCGTCAATCAGCTGGCGCACAAAGTTGAAGTCGGTTTGCGAGGCGGAGGGGAAGGCGACCTCTATTTCTTTAAAACCGCACTCAAGCAACAGATCCCAGAACTGCAGCTTGCGTGCGGCATCCATCGGTTCGGCCAGCGCCTGGTTGCCGTCGCGCAAATCGGTGGAAAGCCAGCGCGGCGCGGTAGTGATTTGCCGCTCGGGCCACTGGCGATCGGGCAGGGCGATAGGCGGATAAGGGCTGTATTTTTCGCAAGGATTGGTCAGCATGATGTTCTCCTGTAGTCGGAGCTTTATCCTGCATGACATAACGCATCGGCGGCTTTAGCGAAATGGACAGAAGCTAGCGTGAAATGGACAAGGTCGCGGCAATAAAAAAGGGACCCGTAGGTCCCTTTTGTTGATACTTAGTGCGCGCCTCCGCCACCGCCGCCGGCGCTGAACGGCGGCCTGGCGAACCACACCAGGCTTAGCAGAAGGATAAAGATCCCCGCTGAGACCCAGAAGATTTCGTTGGCGGAGATAATCAACCCCTGGTTGGTTATCTGCTGGGCAATCCAGCCGGAAGCCTGCTGCTGGGTCATTCCCATACCCTGTAGTTGATCGTACATCTGCTGGGCGTTGGGGTTGAACGGCGTCACCGACTCGGTGAGCTGCGCATGGTGCAGCGCCTCGCGGTTGGTCCACATGGTGGTGGTAATTGAGGTACCGATGGAGCCGGCAAGGGTTCGGGTAAAGTTCGACAAGCTCGATGCCGCCGCCAGCCGCTCCGGCGGGAGGCCAGAGAGAGTGATGGTGGTCAGCGGCATGAAGAAACAGGCCACCGCAAAGCCCTGGATAAACTGCGGCCAGGCCGATGCGCCAAAGTCCATTCCCGGTTCGAAGGTCCACGCGCGCCAGTAGAAGCACACCGCATACATAATAAAGCTGAAGGTCACCAGCCGCCGCATATCGAGCTTATGGGCAAAGCGGCCGATAATCGGCGACAGAATGACCGGGATCACCCCGACCGGCGCCGAAGCCAAACCGGCCCAGGTGGCGGTGTAGCCGTATACCTCCTGTAGAAGCTGCGGCAGCAATACAATGGCGCCGAAGTAGAGCATATAGGCCAGACTGATACACAAGCAGCCGATGGTAAAGTTACGCGACTTAAACAGCGACAGGTCGACTATCGGGTTATCGTCGGTCAACTCCCAGACGATGAGGAAACTTATCGCCACCACCGCCACGATGGTCAGGATGATAATCTCGTTGGAGGCGAACCAGTCGAGCTCTTTACCGCGGTCGAGCATAACCTGCAGGCTGCCGATCCCGATAATCAGCAGCGCCAGCCCGACGCCGTCGATACGCCGCTGTTCGGTGCGGGTTTCGCGGCCGCGCAGGGTTTGCAGCGTCATGAGAACCACCGCCACGCCAATCGGCACGTTGATGAAGAAGATCCAGCCCCAGTGGTAGTTATCGCTGATATAGCCGCCGAGAATCGGGCCGCAAATCGGCGCGACGATGACCGTCATCGACCACAGCGCCAGCGCGATTGAGCGCTTCGCTGGCGGGTAGTTGCTGAGCAGCAGACTCTGCGATAGCGGGATCAGCGGACCGGCGACGATCCCCTGAATCACGCGGAAGAAAATCAGCATCGTCAGGCTATTTGACACCCCGCAGGCCCAGGAGGCGATGGCGAATGCCACCGTCGACCAGACGAAGAGTTTCACTTCGCCGACGCGCTTAGCCAGCCAGCCGGTAATTGGGATGGAGATAGCGTTCGCCACCCCAAACGAGGTGATGACCCAGGTCCCCTGACTTAGCGACGAGCCAAGGTTACCGGCAATGGTCGGAATAGCCACGTTGGCGATAGTGGAGTCCAGCACCTGCATGAAAGTCGCCAGCGACAGCGCAATGGTCATGATGACCAGTTGCGCGCCTTCGAGCGGTTTTTGCTGTTGCATTACGCTCACCCCGAATTATCCGGCGTTGGCCTGGATGATACCGTCGATCAGTTTATTTACCGGCTCAAGGCCGATTTCACGGGCATTACTTTCATAGACCGGCGAGCTACGTACCTGGCTTGCCAGCATCTCGCCTTCGCGATTGCTGGTGTCTACTTCAACCAGCGTCGACAGGCCGATGCGCAGCGGATGTTGCGCCAGCTGTTTAGCATCTATTTCGATACGAACCGGCAGACGCTGGACGACTTTGATCCAGTTGCCGGTGGCGTTTTGCGCCGGCAGCAGGGAGAAGGCGCTGCCGGTACCCATATCCAGGCCGACCACTTTACCGGTGTACTTCACGTCATCGCCGTAGATATCGCTGACGATGGTCGCCGGCTGGCCGATACGCATATGGGCAAGCTGGGTCTCTTTAAAGTTGGCGTCAACCCACAGGTTGGTAGCCGGAACCACCGCCATCAGCGGGGTAGTGGTGCCAATCTGCGCGCCAGGCTGCACCGAGCGGCGGGAAACGTAGCCGCTAATCGGGCTGACGATTTGCGTACGCTGCAGCGCCAGCCAGGCGTTGCGGACTTCGGTCGCCGCCTGCAGCACCGCAGGCTGCTGTTCCAGTTTGGTGCCCAGTACGATCGCCTGGTTGGCGTTGTACTGTTGAATAGCGACGTCGAGTTCGGCCTGGGCGCTGGCGACGGTGTCACGAGCGTGCTGCAGTTCTTCGCGGCCAATCAGGTTCGCGGCGCCCAGCGGGATACGGCGATTAAGGTCTGCCTGCGCCTGGGCGAGGGCGGTTTTTTTGACGTCAATATTCGCCTGCAGCTGCTTGCTGTTGATCATCTGCTGGCGAGTCTGGCGCACGCTTGCCGCCAGCTGGGTTTTGGCTTTTTCAAACGCCTGCTGGGCGTCGGTCTGGTCGAGGGTGACCAGCGGATCGCCTTGTTGCACAAAGTCGGTGTTGTCGGCCCAGACCTTGGTGACGCTACCGGAAACCTGCGCCATGATCTGTACCTGGTTCCCTGCCACATAAGCGTCATCGGTCTCTTCATAATGACGCAGGACTAAAAACCAATAAATGCCGTAGGCTACGGCCACAATAACAAAGAGCAAGGTCAGGAGCAGAAGGGCGCCTTTGCGTTTCCCTTTCTTGCTGCCTGATTGCTGCGGAGTTTGGCTCGCCGCATTTTCGCTCATCTGATTCTCCACAATTTTACATTCTTATTATTTCACATCGGCTGAGCCGACCTGTTTACCAGAAAGGCCAGCAGAAAATCTGCTGGCCTGACCGTGTTCCTTGCAACTCAAAATGTTGTGCGGCTCCGTGCTTAGCGCAGGGATCCCGCCAGCGCGCCGTCTTCTTCCATTTGGTCGAGGCGGCCAAGCAGTTTGCGGGTGATGTGCTCCAGCTGGTCTTTTTCCGCAGTGCTCAAAGAAGACCACAGCTGGTGCAGGCAGTTGTGCTGCGGAGGTAATACCTCGCGCAAGAATTGATGACCTTTGTCGGTTAGCTGCAGATGCAGGCAGCGACGATCGTTGTCGCTTTCACGACGCTCGATCCAGCCGCGTTTTTCCAGTTCGTCGGCGATACGGGTGGCATTAGTGCGTGACGAACCCAGCGCGCAGCTCAGCTCGGAAGGTTGAATGCTGTGATTTTCCTGAGACTCAAGCGTTATCAGCGCCATAAATAATGTCTCGTTAATCCCTTGCGCTTTCAGCATTTTGTTACGGTTTTCCAGCAGCTTACCCTGCATGTGCATACAGAGACGGGTGAGGAGAATCTCCTGGAAAGGGAAATCTTCATGGCGGCTGGCGCGGAATTTGAGCATCTGCTCAATGGGAGTAAACGAACTATCCATTTGGGTATAACCTCATTAATTACAGCCGATATAATAACTATTGTGACAAATAAAGCAAATGAATTATCGGTCACTATTAATACTTAAAATCTCCGGCGAGACGCCGATTTTCCATGCCAAACCATAGGCTAAAGCGCTGAGTTGCGTAGGGATAATAATGCTGTTCGTCGCCTGTAAGCTCAACCTGAACGCGGCGCAACCTACCCGTGTTGGTAGCCAATGGCGCTGACGTCGGGGAGCAGGCGTTTCCATATCGGTGACTTATTGATAACGCTGGTGAAAATTACGCCTGGAAAGATTTGCTCACCTTAGCAGACGGCGTGATGGCTTCACAATCGCGAAAATGGGAAATCAGAATATCCGCTTTTTTAGGCATATTCGTTTCATGCTGCTATGGGGGAAAGGGCAGCCCCACGACGGCAAACCGCCGTGGGGAGAGGGGAGAAATTACTTCTGCGCCGCCAGCGCTTCTTTTACCCAGCCGTCGAACAACTGCTGGTGGGCTTTAATCCAACCATCAACGTGGCCGTTGATGTCGGCTTCTGAAGCATGACCGGCATGCATCATCGCGTTTTCGGCGTTGATATCGGCAATTGGCAGCTTCATCAGGCTAAACAGCTTCGCCGCCGCCGGGTTCTTCTCGGTCCAGGCTTTGTTGGCGACGATGTGCATGGTGTTCACCGGGAAGCCATAGTTGACGCCGTTCGGCAGCTTGGTGTCGATATCTTTCTGTTCTCCCGGCAGGGAGGAGAACGGCACCTGCAGCCAGACCACATCTTTACCCGGTTTCAGCACGTCGCTGACCCAGTACGGCGTCCAGGTATAATAAAGAATCGGTTTGCCTTCTTTATAACGGGCGATGGTATCGGCCATCATCGCCGCGTAGTTGCCCTGGTTATGGACCACTTTATTGTTCAGCCCGTAGGCATCAATCTGATGGTTGATGACCGCCTCGCAGCCCCAGCCTGGGGTACAACCGGTGAGGTCGGCTTTGCCATCGCCGTTGGTATCGAACAGTTTGGCGATCTTCGGATCTTTCAACTGGTCGATGGACTTAATATGGTACTGCTCGGCGGTTTTCTTATCGATCAGGTAGCCCTGTGCCGCGCCGGTAACGAAGGTTCCTTCACGGTAGAATTTTTTATCGCCGCCCGCCGCCGCGTACATATCATCGTGCAGCGGTTGCCAGTTGGTGGCGATAAAGGTGGCATCGCCAGAGGCGATGGAGGTGTAGGCGACGTTATAGTCGACTTCGCTCGGCTTTTCGACGGTATAGCCCAGTTTTTCCAGCGCGCGGCTGACCAGCAGCGTCTGGAAGGTTTCTTCCGAAATGGTGCTCTGCGCCGGTTTCACGGTGATGCCTTTACCCGGCAGCTCGGCAGCAAACGCGCTGGTCGTGACGAGGGCGGTAAACGCTGTGGCAAGGAGTGTAGTATGTCGCATCGTTATTCCTTCTCTTATTTACAGAAAGGGCGGGTAATCAGCCCCAGAGGTCCGGTGGCGTACCAGCGGCGATTACCGCGGCTGCGGGAATCACGGCCGACGGCTTGGGTCAGGCGGTCAAGGATAATCGCGAGGATAACGATCCCGACCCCGCCGACGCTCGCCAGCCCCATATCCAGGCGGCCAATACCGCGCAGCACCATTTGACCGAGGCCGCCGACGGCGATCATCGAGGCAATAACGACCATCGACAGGGCCAGCATCAGCGTCTGGTTGACGCCGGCCATGATGGTCGGCATCGCCAGCGGCAGCTGGACTTTAAACAGCAGCTGGCGCGGGCTGGCGCCGAAGGAGCGTGAAGCTTCAATGAGGTCTGCCGGTACCTGGTTAATCCCGAGGATGGTCAGGCGGACAATTGGCGGCAGGGCGAAGATAATGGTCACCACCACGCCCGGAACGTTGCCGATACCGAACAGCATGACGATCGGTACCAGGTAGACGAACGCCGGTGTGGTCTGCATCGCGTCAAGTAACGGGCGGATGATTTTCGCCGCTCGCGGGCTACGCGCCAGCCAGATCCCCAGCGGCAGGCCGATTATCATGCAGAACAGCAGCGCGGTAAGCACCAGCGCCAGAGTGACCATCGCCTGCGACCATGCGCCAATAGCGCCGATGGCTACCAGCGAGACCAGAGTGGCGATACCCATGCCGACGCTGGAGATCTGCCAGGCGATCAGGGCGAAGAGAATAATCGCCACCGGCGCCGGCATCCCCAGCAACAGCTGCTGGAAAGCGCTGAGAATATAATCCACCGGCACGCGGATCCCCTGGAACAGCGGACGGAAGTGCAGCACGATCCAGTCGATGGCGTGGGTGACCCAACTATCAAGCGGGATCAGCGTTTTATGGAACGGATCCATAATATTAAAATGTTCTGGCTGCGGCGCAGGCGCGCTATTAAGCCAGTCGGCGCCGCCGCCGTCAGCGGGCGCGGGTGTTGGGTTGCCCCAGGCGTCGGCGGACTGCGCCGCGTTATCCGCTGGCGCAGCGGTATCCCATGGATTCGATTGATCAGCCATTGTTTGCCCCCTCGCGATCTAAAGCCTGTAGCAGCATGCGTTTTGAAATAATGCCGAGATACTGGTGCCCTTCATCCACCACCGGGACGGCGCAGGGCGCCTGGCCGACGTGGGAGAGCAGGTCGCTGAGCGGCGTTTGTGCTTCCACCGGCTGCGGGGAGTCAATTAACGCCGCATCAAGCCCCTGATTTTCGCTCAGCGCGCTTTTCAGAGAGTCGATGGAGACAATGCCGACAAACTTATTACCGCGTTCAATGACGTAACCATATTCGCGGTCTTCATCCTGCAATAATTTCAGCGCCGAACGCGGGCCGAAACCGGGGGTTTTACGAATCAGGCCAACCGGACTACGGCGGGCAATATCCTTAGCGCTAAATACCTGGCTAATATCCACGCCGCGGAAGAAAGTACGAACGTAATCATTCGCCGGGTTATTCAGAATTTCGTCAGGGGTGCCAATTTGCACCACTTCGCCATTTTGCATAATGGCAATACGATCGCCAATACGCATAGCTTCATCAAGATCGTGGGAAATAAAGACGATGGTACGTTGATGCTTCGCCTGTAATTTGGTGAGCTCATCCTGCATTTCAGTACGAATTAACGGATCAAGCGCTGAGAAGGCCTCATCCATGAGCAGAATATCGGGGTTGATCGCTAATGCGCGCGCTAAGCCGACGCGCTGACGCATCCCGCCGGAAAGCTCGTCGGGATAGGCGTGAGCGTAATTTTCCAGCCCCACCTGACGTAGCGCATCCAGCGCTTTCTGCTGGCGCTCTTCGGCGGAAACGCCGGCCAGCTCCATACCGAAGGCGGTGTTATCCAACACGTTCATATGCGGCATCAGGGCGAATGACTGGAAAACCATCGCAATCTTTTTCCTGCGCACCTCGCGAAGCTCGGCATCTGAGATTTTGGCGATATCCACGCCGTCAATCAGCACCTGTCCGCGGGTGGGTTCAATCAGGCGATTGAGAAGGCGAACCATGGTGGATTTTCCTGAGCCGGAAAGTCCCATGATGACGAATATCTCGCCTTCTTCAATGGCCAGACTGGCGTCTTTAACGCCAAGCGATAGCCCCGTTTTTTCCAGTATTTGCTCTTTGCTAAGTCCTTTTTCAATATATTTGAACGCGCGTTGCGGGTGCTCGCCAAATATCTTATAGAGATTCTTAATTTCTAATTTAATTGCCATGCAATAAATGATTTCCTGTCTTTAATTATATCGATATCGTACCTGGTGAAGTTTATTACCTGTTTACACCCTAACATACTGAGATTCTGTGACAACCCTCGATGTGAATAGCTAGCCAAAATCTGAAAGGAGAACTCTGGCTGAATTGCCCATGATATAAGGGCTGAGCCATCATATACGGCTGATGATATTTTTTGATTATGCATGAATAATGAATGGGAAAATTGGCTTAAATGAAGGAAATATGACGAGGGAATGGTCAGTAGATTATTTGTGTGATAATAAAGAATAATGTGAAATAGATCACTGGAGAATATGTCGATATATTCCCCAGCGATCGCGCGGTTAAAAGTCCCAATCGTCGTCGGCGGTTGCTTCGGTTTTACCCATGACATAAGAAGAACCGGAGCCGGAGAAAAAGTCGTGATTTTCATCGGCGTTTGGCGACAGCGCCGCGAGGATGGCTGGGTTTACGGCGGCCATTTCCGCCGGGAATAACGCCTCATAGCCAAGGTTCATCAATGCTTTATTGGCGTTGTAACAGAGGAACGCGTTGACGTCGTCGAGCCATGGGCTGTCGGCATACAATTCGCGGGTATAGGCCAGTTCGTTATCGTACAGATCCATCAGCAGATCAAAGGCGAAATTTTTCAACTCTTCGCGCTTCGCGGCGCTGACGATTTCCAACCCTTTTTGATATTTATAGCCAATATAGTAACCATGCACCGCTTCGTCGCGAATAATCAGACGGATTAAATCGGCGGTATTGGTCAGCTTGCCGCGGCTGGAAAAATGCATCGGCAGCCAGAACCCTGAATAGAAAAGAAACGATTCGAGGAACACGCTGGCGATTTTTTTCTTCAGCGGCTCATCGGCCTGGTAGTAATTGAGCATCAACTGCGCTTTGCGCTGTAGGGGAGCGTTCTCCTCGCTCCAGGCGTAGGCGGCATCGACATCCTTGCTCTGACACAGGGTGGAGAATATCGAACTATAGGAGCGAGCATGCACCGCTTCCATAAAGCTGATGTTCGACAGCACCGCCTCTTCATGTGGAGTGAGGGCGTCGGTCATCAACGCCGGGGCGCCGACGGTATTCTGGATGGTGTCGAGCAGCGTCAGTCCGGTAAAGACGCGGATGGTCAACTGCTGCTCCTGAGCCGTCAGAGTCTGCCAGTGTGGAATGTCGTTGGACAGCGGCACCTTCTCCGGCAACCAGAAGTTGCTGGTCAGGCGGTTCCACACCTCGAGGTCTTTGTCATCCTCGATTTTGTTCCAGTTGATGGCGCTGATGCGCGATAAGTGGGTCATCCTGTTCTCCTTACAGCGCGCAGGACACGCAGCCTTCGATTTCGGTACCTTCCAGCGCCAGCTGGCGCAGGCGAATGTAATACAGCGTCTTGATACCTTTCTTCCACGCGTAGATTTGCGCTTTGTTGATATCGCGGGTGGTGGCGGTATCCGGGAAGAACAGCGTCAGCGACAGCCCCTGATCGACATGTCGCGTGGCTTCGGCATAGGTATCGATAATTTTTTGCGGGCCAATTTCCCAGGCATCCTGATACAGCGCCAGATTGTCGTTAGTCATAAACGGCGCCGGATAGTACACGCGGCCGGTTTTACCTTCTTTACGGATCTCGATTTTCGCCACAATCGGATGAATGCTGGAGGTGGCATGATTGATATAAGAGATCGAACCGGTCGGCGGGATCGCCTGCAAATTGCGGTTATAAATGCCGTAGCGCATCACGTCGTCGCGTAGCTGTCGCCACATCTCACGGTCGGGCAGGGTTATCCCCGCACGGGCGAACAGTTCGCGTACCCTGGCAGTTTTCGGCTGCCATTCACCCTGCAAATACTGCTGGAAATAGTCGCCGCTGGCGTAACGCGACTGCTCAAACCCGGCAAAACGTACTCCGCGCTCGCGCGCCATCGCCATAGAGGTGCGCAGGGCGTGCCAGGTGACGGTGTAGAAATAGAGATTAGTGAAGTCCAGCCCCTCCGGGCTGCCGTAGGCGATCCCTTCGCGGGCCAGATAGCCGTGCAGGTTCATCTGCCCAAGGCCAATGGCGTGCGATGCGGCATTACCCGCCGCCACCGATGGCACCGAGCGGATATCGCTCATATCGGAGACCGCTGTCAGGCCGCGGACCGCCACTTCGACGGTGCGGGCGAAGTCCGGCGAATCCATAGCGTGGGCGATATTCAGCGAGCCGAGATTGCAGGAAATGTCCTCGCCAACGGTGGCGTAATCGAGATTTTCGTCAAAGGTGGAGGCGCTGTTGACCTGCAGGATCTCCGAGCACAGGTTGCTCATATTAATGCGCCCGGCGATCGGGTTGGCGCGGTTCACCGTATCCTCGAACATGATGTACGGATAGCCGGATTCAAACTGAATTTCCGCCAGCCGCTGGAACAGATCGCGGGCGCGGATCCAGCGTTTGCGAACGCGGTCATCGGCCACCAGTTGCGCATACATCTCGCTGACCGCGATATCGCCAAAGGCTTTGCCGTACAGCCGCTCAACGTCATAGGGCGAGAACAGCGCCATCTGCGCGTCTTCTTTCGCCAGCTGGAAGGTGATATCCGGAATGACTACTCCCAGCGACAGGGTTTTGATGCGGATCTTCTCATCCGCGTTTTCCCGCTTGGTATCAAGGAAACGTAAAATATCGGGGTGATGGGCATGAAGGTAAACCGCGCCGGCCCCCTGACGCGCTCCCAACTGATTGGCGTAAGAGAAGGCGTCTTCCAGCATTTTCATCACCGGCACCACCCCGGAGGATTGGTTTTCGATACGTTTAATCGGCGCGCCCGCTTCGCGCAAGTTGGAGAGCAGAAATGCCACGCCGCCGCCGCGTTTCGACAGCTGCAGGGCGGAGTTCACCGCCCGGCCGATAGACTCCATATTATCTTCGATACGCAGCAGGAAGCAGGAGACCAGCTCGCCGCGCTGCTGTTTACCGGCGTTGAGGAAGGTCGGCGTCGCTGGCTGAAAGCGCCCGGAGAGGATCTCATCGGCCAGCTGTCGCGCCAGGATTTCATCACCCTGGGCCAGGGTTAGCGCCACCATGCAGGCGCGGTCGGCGAAATGCTCCAGGTAGCGTTTGCCGTCGAAAGTGCGTAAGGCATAGCTGGTGTAGAACTTCCACGCGCCGAGGAAAGTACGGAAGCGAAAACCGTGTTGATGCGCGTGGGCGAAGAGGGCCAGCACGAAACGACGTTCATAGCGGGCCAGCACTGCCGGATCGTAATAACCTTCGTCGCTCAGCCATTGCAGTTTCTCCTCCAGACCGGCGAACGGTACGCTGTTGGGGCGCACGTGGCTATGGATAAATGCTTCGACCGCCTGTTGGTCCTTTTCCAGGGGAATGCGGCCATTGCTGTCGTATAAGTTCAGCATCGCATTGAGGGCGTGGAAATCAGACGCCCCGGCGGTTACGCGTTCTGCGGTTGTCGTTGCCAAAATTCGCTTACTCCTTTACGCACGTTGTCGACATCTTGCTGGGTACCCATCAGCTCAAAACGATACAGATACGGCACGCCGCATTTCTGCGCGATGACCTCTCCCGCCCGGCCATAGGCCTCGCCGAAGTTACGGTTACCGGCGGCGATGACGCCGCGAATCAGCCGGCGATTATGCGGGTCGTTTAAAAAGCGGATCGCCTGGCGCGGCACGGCGCCTGCCGTTCCGCCGCCGCCGTAGCTGGGGACGATGAGAATATAGGGTTCGTCTACCTGAATTCGCTCGCGCTCGTTGAGCGGGATGCGCACGGCAGGCAGCGCCAGACGCTGCACAAAGCGATGCGTATTTTCAGAGCTGCTGGAGAAGTAGACGATGAGGCTCATAGGCTGGCCGTAGCCGCGGCGGGACGCAGGCGATTAATCATATCGGGGCGGAAGCCCGACCAGCGGGTTTCCCCGGCTATCACCACCGGTAATTGCTGGAATCCCTGCTCGCGCAGCATGTCGATGGCTTCCGGGTGTTGGTCGATGTTGACCATATCGAAGGCGAAACCGCGGCTCTCCATCGCGCGTTTGGTGGCATGGCATTGCACGCAGTCATTTCTAGTGTAAATAATAATGCGCATGATTCGTATTTCCATTTAAGATAACAAGACGGCGTAAAACATCGCGCCGAACGTTATGGGCTTACCGTTCAGGAAATACTAGATGTAGTTATTTAAAACTTCAACCACGCAATATATAGAGTTTTTCGATAAGTTATCCCCCACCAACTAGCCCGGCGGGGGAGGGAAGTCGATACGCGAAAATTACATCCGCATCGCGACCGCCAGACGGTTAAAGGCGTTCATAAGGCTGATGGCGAAGGTTAAATCGCTAATCTGGCGTGGGGTAAAATGCTCTTCTAAAGGCAGGTACACCTCATCTTCGGCGTGGCTGGCTGCGATATCGGTTACCGATTCCGCCCATGCGAGGGCCGCGCGTTCCGCAGCGCTGAAGTGGGCGCTTACGCGCCAGCCTGCCAGCGCATCCAGTTTGCTCTGGTCAACGCCGGCTTTGCGTAGCGCTTTGCTGTGCATCTCAAGGCAAAAAGCGCAGCCGTTAATTTGCGACACCCGCAAATAGACCAGCTCCACCATCGTGCTGCCCAATTCGCTTTTTTCCAGCGCTATGCTGGCCTGAACCAACCCCTTATAGATTTCCGGGCTCAGTTCGCTATACGGCTGACGTAATGTGGTCATCTTGCAGTTCTCCTCTCTAAGACCCGGGCAAAATAGCACTATAATGGACTGCATAAGATAGCCATATTGTGATGAAAAAAGCAGACCATAATGGAAGCCAAAAAAGTGCCGCACTACCAGCGTATCGCCCGCCAGCTGAAATCAGCGATTGAGAATGGCGAGCTGGCGCCGGGAAGCCGTCTGCCCGCGAGCAGAGTTTATGCGCAGGAGCTTGGCGTATCGCGGGCGACGATTGAAAATGCCTGGGGCGAGCTGGTGGCCCAGGGCTGGCTGGAGCGCCGCGGCCAGGCGGGCACCTTTGTCAGCGAGCGGCTGAGCCCGCGGCAGGTCACGGCTCAGCGACCGGCGACGGGGCGGGGATCCTCCGCGCCGCTGCCTTTTCAAATGGGGTTGCCGGCACTGGATCTTTTCCCGCGCGGGCTGTGGGCGCGGGTGATGGGGCGGCGGCTACGGACGCAATCGCGCTTCGACCTCGCGCCCGGCGATCCCTGCGGCGAACCGGTTCTCCGTCAGGCGATTGTCGACTATTTGCGCCTGTCGCGCAGCATCGAGTGCCAGCCGGAGCAGGTTGTGATTAGCGGCAACTATGCGGCCTCGATGGCGTTGATTTTGCGTACCCTTGCGCAGCCGGGGCAGCATATGTGGATGGAGGATCCGGGATATCCGTTCATTCGCCCGGTGGTTAGCGCGGCGGGGGTCAATATCGATCCGGTACCGGTTGACCAACAGGGAATGAATATCGACTGGGCGCAGACACACTATCCTCAGGCGCGCTTTGCGCTGTTAACTCCAGCGCATCAAAGCCCGCTCGGCGTGGCCCTGTCGCTGGAGAGACGTCGACAGATATTACAGTGGGCGGCGCAGCGCGATAGCTGGATTATTGAAGATGACTACGACAGTGAATTTCGCTATCAGGGGAAGCCGCTACCGCCGCTGAAAAGCCTCGATGCGCCACAGCGGGTACTGTACGCCGGGTCATTTAGTAAATCGATGTTTCCCGCGCTGCGCGTCGCGTGGCTGGTGGTACCGCAGCCGTTGGCGGCGCGGTTTCGTTGTCAGGCCGAATTGAGCCACTGTAATGTGCCGACCTTATGGCAGCAGACGTTAGCGGACTTCATCAATGACGGGCATTTCTGGCGTCATCTAAAAAAAATGCGCGCCAGCTACGCGTTGCGCAGGCAGTGGCTGGAGTCGGCGCTGCAGGCGCAGGGTTTTCAGGTGGTACCGCAGTCCGGCGGGATCCAACTGGTGATGGCGGTGAAGGGGGACGATCGCGAGCAGGCCCGTCGCTGCCAACGTGCCGGGCTGGCGGTGCAGGCGTTGAGCGACTGGCGCATGCTTAGCCGTGGTGAGGGCGGGCTATTGATGAGTTTTACCAATATCACGTCGGCGGTGATGGCACGTGAAGTGGTAGGCGAACTTAAGCAAGCGCTGGCCAGCGTGGAATAATAAAAAACCCTGCGCACCATTGGGACGCAGGGTCAGACGCGTATTTGTTATCTTCACATGTAGTCTATCGATACTATTATCGACGCAAATTAAGCAAAACGCCAATAAACACCCCAACGGCGGCGGCGGCGCCAACGCTCTGCCAGGGTTTATCACGCACGTAGCTGTCGGCGCAGCCGGCGGCATCGCGGGCGCGTTCAACGGTATCATAGGCCGCCTGGCGCAGGCGGGTATTGCCGTTCAGGCGGGCGCGCGTCTCTTTCAGCAGCGACTGCGCTTTTTTACGCGCGTTCTCTGCTTCATCTTTCGCATCGCTACCCCATGATTTCAGCACTTCTTCCAGCGTATCCGCTAATTGGCTGACTTCGTTATGAATATCCTCGGCGCTTTCATCAATGTCGTTGCGGTTCACACGGTTAGCCATTGGTTTCTCCCTCTTTTCCATTCGAGTTATTAAGTGTAGGACATGATTTTGCATTATGCTTTTGCGGGAGTTTATGGAATTTTCTGAAAGCGCTGCTATTCGTGAATAAGGTAAGGTAAATGTGCGGTAAAAGATAACGAGGAATCAGTATGTATTTAAGACCCGATGAGGTGGCGCGTGTTCTTGAAAAAGCCGGCTTCACCATGGATGTTGTGACGCAAAAAGCGTATGGATATCGCCGTGGCGATAATTATGTTTATGTGAACCGCGAAGCGCGCATGGGGCGTACCGCTTTAGTTATTCATCCGGCGCTTAAAGAGCGCAGTAATTCACTGGCGGAACCCGCCAGCGAGATTAAAACTTGCGACCATTATGAACAGTTCCCGCTCTATTTGGCGGGTGATGCGCAGCAGCATTACGGTATTCCACATGGTTTTAGTTCGCGGATGGCGCTTGAGCGTTTTCTGAACGGTCTGTTTGGCGAGGCGCAGCCGCAGATGTCTCACGGCTGAATAATCTAATGCGGGCTGCTTTGAAGCAGGCGACTGGCAGCGGCCAGTCGCCGAAAGATGAGGATCAGGCTTTAGCTTGCTGATAAGGGCTGACGCGGAACAGGCGGCGGCAGAAGTCGAGAAAGTAGCCGTATACTGCGCCCATCATCATTGATACCAGAATGTTTGAACTGACCGCGGCGGCAATTTGATGCCAGTCTGCGCCTACCGACAGCAGAATTAATACATACACCGGCGACTGGAAAGTCACATACGCGACGACATCAGCAATGTTCTTCATCCATCCCGAGGTGCTGATTCGGCGCGCCTGGCGCATAGCGAAGTCGCGATAGAAGCCATAAGGCACCGCAATAATAATGTTGACCGGGATCGCGACCAGTCGTGAAGATAACGACTGCTCAAAAGTCATTCCGGAGAGGAAAATTTCGATCATCATATTGACAACGGTGCAGTAGACCACCATTGCAAAGGTGTCTGCTACCGCATGACGCAAGCGGGATTGAGCAGAGAACATCGGTATGCTCCTCGAAAAATGAAGTCAATAACGCCGAAAAGTGCGCATGGTGTAGCGGTTTTGGGCTGCCTGTTTTGATGTGTGTAGAGTATATCTCTGCATAGTAAGTGACAACTAGCTATAAATTTTTATTTATCGCCTTTTTGTCGATAAAACACTCTGCGAGCTGGCGTTTTGTTTAACTTGCGCTACTTTTGTTCCTTTGTTTGATTATTTCGTTTTATATCAAATAGATATGATTTCGCTTTGTCAGATGGCGATCGGGCGTGGCAGGAGAAGTGTGGTGGATAAAGCGGGTATCTGAATGCGTTATGTGATGGCTGTCGCTTTTGGCGTTATTTACCGTATAAATACCGGTTCATTAGCATTTACTGCTGTATGTAAAAAATGGTTTTTATTCGGATTATGTGAATTTTCATTCATCATCGTAAAGCCATTGGCGTTCCTGTTTTACCGGCGATGATTTTATAACTCACTGACGTGGCTATAAATATAATATTATGAATATTATTATGTCGCGCTATGCATTATTCATCCGCGCCAGTCAGAGTTTGTGTTCTATTTCGATATTGCCCACCAATAAATTTCAGCGCGTTCATAGGCGTAATCCTGTACATATTTATTTGAATAAGCTAAGGCTGGAAATAAATATACATATCTATTAAACTGACCAGGTAATTCTTGTTTTATTTTTTCGATTTGGGATTTTTGATCTTTATGTCTTTTATGTTACAAAAACTGAATAATATTCGCTCACTGCGTGCTATGGCGCGTGAATTCTCCACTGACGTGCTTGAAGAGATGCTGGAAAAACTCAGGATCGTCACTGAAGAAAAACGTGAAGAGCAGCAGAAGACGCAACAGCAGCAGGCGGAATATCAGGAAAAAATTAATACCTGGCTGGAATTAATGGTTGCTGACGGTATTTCACCTGATGAATTAGCGCTGCATGAAATGGCCCCGGCGAAAAGCAGTAAAAAACGTCAGCCGCGCCCGGCTAAATATCGTTACACCGATCATACCGGCGCAGAAAAAACCTGGACTGGCCAGGGCCGTATGCCCAAGCCGATCGCTTTGGCCGTCGCGCAGGGGCAATCACTTGAGAGCTTCCTGATCTAAACAGAGATTGTTTAAACGGTGGGGAAACCCACCGTTTTGCTTAGCAAACGCCGAAATCGCCTTCTTCGGTATAAGGCGTAACATCAACCGCTTTCAGAGTAAATTTCTCACCCTGCTCGTTACTCGCCTGAACAACGATCAGGCTATCGCCATTCACTTCCACTACCTTCAATTTTGGCCCGCCGACGCGCGGTTGTACCAGATCGCCTGTTGTAAACATGGTGTCTCTCCTGAGCATTGGTAACAACTAAGAACCTAAACGATAGCTCAACGATGCTGACGGATTCAACGATCGTGCTGCTTTTTGTTAAAACAATTTATGGGTAGATGTATTATCTTTGTTAATGGTTTTTGTGGCGCTGCGGTGAGTGAAACTGAGACTGCTGGCGCAGAATGATTCAAAACAGAACATGGTCAGATAAGCGAATATGAAGTATATCATTTTACTTATTATTATAATTGCTGTGCTCTACGTCCATTATCGCGGAAAAGTTCGCTATCGTTTCTGGCGTCAGCTTTCCGACCATTCAACTTTTACCGCTCCTCTTAACGGGTTTATGTACCTCTTTTCGCGTGTGCCGAATACCCCGTTTCTGCGTCCGGAGACGTTTCCGGAACTTGCGATATTACAAAATAACTGGCTGGTTATTCGTGAAGAGGGGATTAATCTGCAGCGTCTGGAGCAAATAAAAGCGGCGGAAAAATATAATGATGCCGGATTTAACTCATTTTTTAAAACCGGTTGGAAACGGTTTTACCTGAAATGGTATGAAGACGCGCATCCCTCCGCAAGCCAGCTATGTCCAAAAACGACTGAACTGCTGCGCGGCATTCCTTCGGTTAAAGCGGCAATGTTCGCCACGTTACCTGATGGTAGCCGTTTGCCTCGCCACCGTGACCCTTATGCCGGGTCGCTGCGTTTTCATCTTGGGCTGGCGACGCCGAATGACGATCGCTGTTTTATTGAAGTGGACGGCGAACGCTATAGCTGGCGCGATGGCGAAGGCGTGCTATTTGACGAAACCTATATTCACTATGCGGAAAATACCAGCGGTGAGAACCGGCTGATTCTGTTTTGCGATATCGAACGGCCCATGCGTTACCGCTGGGCGCAGAAGGTGAACCACTGGCTGGGGCGAAATTTAATGAGCGCCGCCGCCGCGCCGAACGATATCGGCGACCGTACCGGCGGGATTAACCGCAGCTTCCGCTACATTTATCAAATCCGCATTGTCGGCAAGCGTTTGAAAAAATGGAATAAAACGGTTTACTACATCGTCAAATGGCTACTTTTCGGCGGCATTGCACTACTCATCTGGCAGGCGTTTTAACGTCGGTTCCACGGCATGACCGCCAGCAGGTGTGCCATGCCGCAGAAACCGGTGAGGCCAGCGAAAGTGAGCCCCGCGCCAACGAAACCGCTCAGCAAGAAAAAGCCGCTGTTGACGGCGTATCCCAGCACTACTCCCAGCAAAATCAGCGCGCCGGCGGCGATTTGCACCTGGCGCATTAGCGGCAGCGGCTGGGATTTATCTTCGACTATCGGCAATCCCGCCGCCCGCCATGCCTGAATACCGCCAGCCAGTAGCTTAACCTGCGCGGGCGCGGCGGCGGCGGCCAGAAGGCTGGCGTTATTTTGCGTGCGCGAGCCGGCCTGGCAGTGAAAAATGATTGTTTCTCCCGGCTGCGCATTGAGCGCCGCGCCGTGAGTCAGTTGCTCTAATGGCAGCAGCGTCGCCGCTGGAATATGCTCACGAGCGTATTCGTCGGCAGCGCGGATATCAATCAGCCGTGCGCCCTGGGCGATAAGCGCCTGGGCTTCGTTGGCTGTAACGGTGGCGATAGTCATAAGGACTCCTTACGGGCAGTAAATGGTTTTCAGCGTGGCGATAACCTGCTGAACGGCGGGATGGGTAATGAAATAGCGCAGGCGCTGGGCGTCGCGTTCGCTGTCGATAAGCCCCTCATCGCGCATCCGCGCGAGATGCTGAGAGGTGGCGGAAGGGCTCAGGCCGGTGATTTGCGCCAGGTCTCCCGCGGTTGTACGCGGGGCTTCGCAAAGCATGCACAGAATCAGTAGCCGGTGGGGATTACTCATCGCTTTCAGCAGGACAGCGGCTTCCCCGGCGCTGGCCTGCAGTTGTTGTGCTGTGGTCATTTTATTTTAGTCTTTTCTAAATTTAGATTATTCTAAAATAAAAGCTGACCCTTTACCAGCCCACAGAAGCAGCGGATCTCACGCCAGCTGAGCGGCCCTGGCAATATGCTGGCGGGCGTGGGCGATACCTGCATCACGGCCGTGCGGGCGAATATCCATCCCTTCGGCATAGATAAATTCAACGTCACTAATCCCCATCAATCCCAGCACCGCGCGCAGGTAAGGGGTGACCGCATCGCTGGGTTGCCCGTCATGGACGCCGCCGCGCGAACTAATGACTACTGCACGCACGCCTTCAACCAACCCCTGCGGCCAGGTCTCGGTATAGCGGAAGGTTTCCCGCGCTCGCGCCACCAGATCGAACCAGTTTTTGAGATCGGTTGGCACGTTGAGGTTATACATCGGCGCGCCGATCACCAGCAGATCGCTGGCCTTTAACTCGCCGATGAGTGAATCAGAGAGGGCAACCCCTTGCTGAATCGCCGAACGCGAGTCTTGCGCGCCGCGCAGCGCGGCAAACAGCGCGCCGTCGAGTTTCGGCAAGGCGAGGGTGGTCAGATCGTGTTCGACAACCAAATCCTGATGACCGGCCTCGCGCCGGGTCTGCATATATTCATCTATTAGCTGGTTGGTTAGCGACGCCGGACCGTTGATGCTGGATTTTAAAATCAATACGTTACTCATGACGGACTCCTTATAAAGTTGATGGTCCGCAGGGTAACACTGTCTTTTTTTCTCCAGTAGTGACATTATTTTTAATCATTGTATCCACTTAGGAACCAATCAATGCGCAGTGATTTAAATGCGATCCCGGTATTTGTCGCTGTCGTCGAGTGCGGCAACTTTGCGCAAGCCGCTGAGAAGCTGAGCGTGACGCGCTCCGCCGTCGGCAAGACCATTTCCCGGCTGGAGCAGCGGCTCGGCGTCGCGCTGTTTCAGCGCACCACGCGTCGGCAGGCGTTGACCGAAGAAGGCGAGGTCTTTTATCTGCAATCCCGCCGGGCGCTGGATAACCTGCGGGATGCGGAAAATGAAATTCAGCGCGGGAAAACCCAGGTGCAAGGGCGGCTGCGAATCAGCCTGCCGGTGCTGTTTGGCCAGCGCTGCGTGGCGCCGATATTGTTTCCTCTTAGCCAACGTTATCCTGAGCTTAAGCTCGAGCTGTCGTTTAGCGACCGCCAGGTCAATCTGTTTGAAGAAGGATTCGATATGGCGATACGGATCGGCACCTTGAGCGACTCCAGCTTTCTTAAGGCCCGGCGTTTAGGCCAGCACGGCATGATTCTTTGCGCATCGCCGTTATATCTACGACATCGGCCAGCGCCGCAGACGCCGGAAGAACTACACGAGCATCTTACTATTGGCTATCTCTACGCCGGGCAGATGCAGAAATGGCATTTGCGCGATGCGCAGGGAGCGGCGCTCGCGTTTCGCCCTCAGCCCGGACTGGCAATGGATGATTTCGCCGCCATCGCCGCGGCGGCAAAAAGCGGGCTGGGAATCGCCTGGCTGCCGGATTGGCTGGTGGCCGACGAACTAGCGCGGGGAGAACTCCAGCAAATATTGCCGTCGTCGGTCAGCGGCAGCTTTGCGATCAGCGCCGTCTGGCCGGAAGCGGCATGGGTGCCGCAGAAAATTCGCGTAGTGGTAGATGAACTGCTGGCGCGGCTGCCGCAGCAGTTAGCCGGTGGTAAAAACCAGGAGGATTCTTCAGCGTCAGGTTAATCCGGGCTTAAGGTATTCTGGCGATAATGACAGCATGATGACTGTGACGAGAACTCGCCATGAACCTGTTAGAAACGTTTAACCAGAGCGCCTTCCTCGCGCTGAATGCCGGGCCTGGTACGCCGGACAGCCTATTGCTGCTGGCGCGATTCTCCGCCAGCTGGATTATCCTTTTAGTCCCGGCGATATTGCTGGGATTATGGTTCCTTGGCGGTCGGCAGGGGCATCGACAGGCGCTGTTTTGCGCCATGACGATTTTGATAGCGTTAGGGTTGGGGTTTGCCTGTGGAACGCTGTGGTTCCATCCGCGGCCGTTTATGATGCCGTTGGGCCATACCTGGATAAGCCACCCGGCGGATAACTCTTTCCCAAGCGATCACGGCACCGTAATGTTCAGCGCCGCCTTCGCGCTGCTGTCATTACGCCTGCGCGGCATGGGGCTGCTGGTGCTGGCGGCGGCGCTACCGGTAGCGTGGGCGCGTATTTTTCTCGGCGTCCATTTCCCGCTGGATATGCTGGGCGCGGCGCTGATTTCAGCACTGGGCCTCTGCTTGGCAAAAGTGATCTGGCAACGGCTGGGGCAGACGCTGGTGGCGCTGTGCGAAGCGCTGAGTCGCCGTCTCTTTTCCTGGCTGCCGGCGCGCTTTACGCCGTAGTCACTTCCTTTGTACGCGCGCGGCCCGTCGATACAGCGTGCTGCGCGCGACGCCTAACGCCTGCGCCGCTTTACTCACATTGCCGTTAAAGCGGGCCAGCGTATCGGCAATCAGCTTTGCATCATGTTGTTGAAGCCCGCCTGGAGCGCTGGTTTGCTGCGCGCTTTGATACTCCTCGGGCAGCGCCGCGACGCCCAGGCATTCGCCATCGTCCGCCAGCGCCAACAGGACTTTGAGCAGGCTTTGCAACTGACGCACGTTACCCGGCCAACGGAATAATGTCAGTTGATGAATCAGCGCATCGGAGAGCGTGATATGGCGTTCTGCCGCGCCAAGCGAGCGCCACAGCGCAGGAATAAACTGCTTGAGTTCAGACCATTGGCGTAGCGGCGGGATGGTAAAAGCGTATTCGCGCAGGCGGTAGAGCAGGTCCTCGCGAAACGCGCCTTCGGCGACGCGCTGCGCGAGATGACGGTGGGTGGCGCAAATCAAGGCGAAGTTCACCGGCGCGCTGCGATTCCCGCCCAGTGGCATGACCTCTTTTTCCTGCAATACCCGCAGCAGACGGGTTTGCAGAGCCAGCGGCATATCGCCGATTTCATCGAGGAACAGCACTCCGCCATCGGCTTCGCGAATTTTGCCGATATAGCCGTTTTTATTCGCGCCGGTAAAGGCCCCCGCCTGATAACCGAAAAGCTCCGATTCAATCAGCGATTCGGGGATGGCCGCGCAGTTGATGGCGACGAATTTACCGCTGCGCCAGCGGCTATGCGCATGCAGCTCACGGCTGAGGAACTCTTTACCGCAGCCGGTTTCCCCTTCGATACACAATGCGATACCGGCGTTGAGTAAGCGGACCATTTTCTCGCCTTCGCCGGACGCGCAAAACGGCAGGTTGAGCGCTGGTTGCGCGGGGACGGCGACGCTGGCGCGGGTTGGCGCGCGCAGACGGTAGTAGTAGCCACGTTGCTGGAAGGTCATCGGCAGCGGCACGCTAACCGCCGTTTGCGTCAGGCGGGGGAACAACTGCTGGAAGGTCATTTGCCCTATCTGTCCAGCCTGCAGGCCCAGTTCGCGGATGGCCAGCCGATTGGCCGCGGTCAGCAGGTTATCGGAGAAGACCAGCAGCAGCTCTTCGGCGCTATCGAGCTTCTGCACCCGCGAGTGCAGGCTCATTAACCACTGCTGCGGATGCAGGCTCTGTTTCACCCACAGATATTCAATCTGTTTGGCGGCCTCTTTAATCCACGCCAGAGAGTGGGGATGCGGGATATGCGCCGGGCCGGAAATATCCAGCGCCCCGGCAATCTGGCCATCGGGGCTTTGTAGGGGAACCGCCGCACAGTACAAATCCTGATTACGGGTTAAATAGTGTTGACGGCCTTCGACTTCGCAGCTGTCGTCAATCGCCAGCGCGGTACCGATAGCGTTGGTGCCGCGACCGCTTTCGCTCCAGATATTGCCAGGCTCCAGCGCGAAGCTTTGCGCTTTTTTCATTGCCGCGCTATTGCCGAAGGTTTGGAGCACCAGCCCGCTGGCATCGGAAAGAATCACTACCGATTGCAGCCCGGCGGCACGTTGCGCCAGCGGCGTCGCCACCGGTTGCGCCAGCCGCTGTAGGCTGCGGTTGCTTTCCAGCACGTCGGCCAGTTCGCCGCCGCGCAGGCGCGGAAACTCGTCGCTCGTTGGCTGCAGGCCGTAGCGCTGGCTGCGTTGCCAGGAGTCGCTCAGCAGCGCGCTGGACTGCGCCTCGGGGGTGATAGTGAACGGATTTCCTTGCACGGCGCACCTCGTGGTCGGCTGGGTTGTGTTGCAATATTGTAGCTATTTGGTTTTGTTTGTGTTGCGATTCGCAACACAGAAGCGGGATCCTGTGCGACAAAAAGGATGCGAATTGGCAAGGGGATATATTTAATTATATGAAACTTATTAAGTTTATTAGGAGTGCATAAAATTGGCATAACCCCTGCTACAGGAGAAAGCGTGCAGCGGACAATAGCAAAAACCACCACGCCGCTGCGCCTTAACCCTACAGAAGGAGATTGCTATGCGTTATGTTCATCCTGGCAAACCGGGCGCTTTGGTTTCATTCAAATCGGCCTACGGCAACTTCATAGACGGTAAATTCGTCGAGCCGTTAAGCGGCGAATATTTCATGAATACTTCTCCCGTCGATGGGAGCAACATTGCGCAGTTTCCCCGCTCCGACGCCAAAGATATTGATTTTGCCCTTGATGCGGCACACCGGGCGGCGGACGCCTGGGGGCGAACCTCGGTACAGCAGCGTTCCCATCTTCTGCTGCAGGTTGCCGACCGCATTCAGGAGAATCTGGAGTATCTGGCGGTTGCGGAGAGCTGGGATAACGGCAAACCGATCCGCGAAACCCTGAACGCCGACCTGCCGCTGGCGGTCGATCATTTCCGCTATTTCGCCGGTTGTCTACGCGCGCAGGAAGGCAGTACCGCCGAAATTGATGACACCACCGTGGCTTATCATTTCCACGAACCGTTGGGCGTGGTCGGGCAAATTATTCCGTGGAACTTCCCGCTGCTGATGGCGGCATGGAAACTGGCGCCCGCGCTGGCGGCAGGTAACTGCGTGGTCTTAAAACCGGCGGAGCAGACGCCGCTAAGTATTACTTTGCTGATGGAAATCATCGGCGATCTGTTCCCGGCTGGGGTCTTGAACGTGGTACAGGGCTTTGGCAAAGAGGCCGGCGAAGCGCTAGCCACCAGCAAGCGGATCGCCAAAATTGCCTTTACCGGTTCGACGCCGGTGGGCCGTCATATTATGGCCTGCGCGGCGGAGAATATTATTCCCTGTACCGTTGAGCTGGGCGGCAAATCGCCGAATATCTATTTCGCCGACGTAATGGATGGTGAGGAGGAGTTTATCGAGAAGGCGGTGGAAGGGCTGGTACTGGGCTTCTTCAATCAGGGGGAAGTTTGTACCTGTCCATCGCGCGCGTTGATCCACGAATCGATCTACGAGCCGTTTATGGAGCGGGTAATGGCGAAAGTGATGCAGATCCGTCGCGGCGATCCGTTTGATACCGAAACGATGATCGGCGCTCAGGCATCACGCCAGCAGTTCGATAAGATCCTGTCGTATATCAAGATTGCTCGTGATGAAGGCGGGCAGATCCTCACCGGCGGCGATCGCGCGAGCATTACCGCCGAGCTGGATAGCGGCTTCTATATTCAGCCGACGCTGATTAAAGGGCACAACGAGATGCGCAGCTTCCAGGAGGAGATCTTTGGCCCGGTCATCGGCGTGACCACCTTTAAGGACGAGGCTGAGGCGCTGGCGATTGCTAACCAGACGCAGTTTGGTTTAGGGGCCGGGGTATGGACGCGGGATACCAACCTGGCGTACCGCATGGGGCGTGGCATCAAGGCCGGTCGAGTGTGGACCAACTGCTATCACGTTTATCCGGCGCATGCCGCGTTTGGCGGCTATAAGCAGTCCGGCGTCGGGCGAGAAACCCACAAGATGGCGCTGGAAGCCTATCAACAGACCAAAAACCTGCTGGTGAGCTACGGCACTGCGCCGTTGGGGCTGTTCTGATTCATTTATAACGGCTGACCCGGGGGCGGCGTAAGCTCCTTCCCCGGGCTACCTATGGCACTGGGCCACTCATTGCACTGGATCTGTAGGCCCGCGCAAGCGCAGCGCCGCCGGGCAATATCCGCGGATAAGGCGCCGCTTTTGCGCCGGATGGCGGCTTCGCCTTATCCGGCCTACGGTCTGTGCGGCCTGCCTTTAATTTATTCACCATGCTGGCTGAAACTGCCGGTGTTGGTGGCCTCAAAATCGCTGAGACGTTCCCGGAAGGCCGGGGCAGCCCGCATGGATGCGGGCTGAGGGCCGTGACTTGCAGGGACGCAGCCTCGGCCCGACCCGGAGCCTGCAGGGATAAGTCGAAGGTACCACGAAGTGGCGATTTTGGCGGCCAGAGCCCTCTGTGCGCTCCCTGCACCATGAGAGCCATAACGCAGAAGAAATATCGGGAGCGCAATGTGCTCTGAATTAACACAAAGCGCATGTTTTCCGTACACAAAACCGTTGCAAACCGATAACAGTAGCACCGGGCGGCGCCCGGTCTCATCTTATTGTTTGCGCTTTCCAGCAGCGGACCTGCGCGCCATTCGCTTGCGCCTCCAGCGGCTGAGGCCGTTCGCAGCCCTGGCTGGCGTAAGGACAGCGTTCCCGAAAGTAGCAGCCCGTCGGCAGCCGGCGGTTGCCCGGTAGTTCGGTATTGCGCACGCCTTCGCCTAACGGTGAGCCGATGCGCGGTACCGACTCCATCAATAGCCGGGTATAAGGATGCGCAGGATTATCCAGCACCTGCCGCGCCTCGCCCATTTCAACGATTTGCCCGAGATACATCACCGCCACCCGATCGCTCATATGACGTATCACCGAGACGTTGTGCGAAATCAGCACGTAGGTGAGATTCTGCCGCTGCTGCAGTTCGACCAGCAGATTAAGGATCTGCGCCTGCACCGAGATGTCCAGCGCTGAAGTCGGCTCATCGAGCACGATAATCTCCGGCTGCGACGAGAGCGCGCGGGCGATGGCGATACGCTGGCGCTGGCCGCCGGAAAAAGCGTGCGGCAGCCGATCGAGATATTCGCTACGGATCCCCACCTGTAGCGCCAGCTGCTCGGCGAGATCGCGACGCGCCTTTTCAGGCATGCGCGACTGGATCCACACCGGTTCGGTGATGGTGCGCCAGACCGGTAGCCGCGGATCCAGCGACGAGAGCGGATCCTGAAACACCATCTGCATGCGTCCACTCTGGTTTTCGCCGCGCGCCGGCGCGCGGGTGAAGTGGCCGGAAGAGGGCTTTAGCATGCCCATCAGCAGCTTCGCCAGGGTGCTTTTCCCACAGCCGGATTCGCCCACGATCCCTAAGGTTTCGCCGCGTCTGGCCGTCATATCCAGCCCATTTAGCGCATAGACGCGTTCGATGACTTTCCCGCGCCAGTTTTTCTGCGCGGCGAACGTCAGGTGCACATCATTGAGGGTTAATAGCGTCTCAGACATGGGCATTCTCCCGTTGCGGATACCAGCAGGCAGCCTGTCTGTCGGCGGCGTTATCATGAGCCTGCAGCGTAGGGGTAATACCGCAGGCTTCACCCGCGGCGAAGCAGCGTTCGCGGAAGGCGCAGCCGGCGGGAAGACGCGCCAGATTCGGCACGGTGCCGGGGATAGAACGTAGCGGCGCACGCGGTTCGCCATTATCGGGGGCGCTGTTTAACAGACCGATAGAGTAGGGATGCTGGGGATGTTGCAGCACCTCTGCGGTTTTACCGCTTTCAATGACCGCGCCGGCGTACATGACGTACAGCCGATCGCACACCTGAGAAACCACCGCCATATCGTGGCTGATAAACAGCACCGCCGTGCCGGTCGCCTGGGCCTTTTGCTTCAGCAGGCGCAACACCTGACGCTGCACGGTGACGTCCAGCGCGGTGGTCGGTTCGTCGGCAATCAGCAGGTCGGGCTCGCAAGAAAAGGCGATAGCGATCATCACCCGCTGGCGCATGCCGCCGGAGAGTTCGAAAGGATAGCGCTTGAGCACGCTTTGCGGGTCGGCGATTTGCATATCCGCCAGCAGCTCGACGGCACGGGCGCGCGCCTCACGCAGCGACATGGGACGGTGCTGGCGGATGACGTCTACCATCTGCTTACCGATACGTCGGGTGGGGTTAAGCGCGGTCATCGGCTCCTGAAAAATCATCGCGACCTTGCTGCCGCGAATATCGCGTAGCGTTTTTTCCGTCAGGGTGAGCATATCGTGGCCCATCAGGGTGATAGCGCCGCTATGAATATGATAGCTGCCGGCGGAGAGCAGACGCATCGCCAGCATCGCGGTCACCGATTTACCGGAACCCGACTCGCCCACCACGCCGACGATTTCGCCGCGATCGATGTGCAGCGAGATATTATTCAGCACGTTGACCTGGCCCTGATAGACCGGGAAACTCAGGCGAACGTTATCGATAGTTAAGACCCTATTTTCCATTAGTTGCGCCCTCCGGCCTTGGGATCCAGCAGATCCTGGATGCCATCGCCAAACAGGTTAAAGCCGACGGCGGTGATCAGGATCGCCGCCCCGGGGAAGGCGCAGTACCACCACTGATCGAGCACGTAGTTGCGACCGTTAGCGACCATCGCGCCCCATTCCGCGGTAGGCTGCTGGGCGCCGAGGCCAATAAAACCGAGCGTGGCGGCCATCAGGATCGCGCTGCCGATATCCAGCGAGGCCTGCACCACCAGCGGCGGCAGGGCGTTACGCAGAATATGCCAGCTGATCAGATGCCAGCGCGAGGCGCCAAACGTCACCGAGGCCTCGACGAAAGTATGCTGACGCACGACCAGCGTCTGGCCGCGGGCCAGTCGCACGTAAAATGGAATACGCACGATGGCGATCGCCAGCATCGCGTTGAACAGGCTCGGGCCTAACGCCGCCGCCAGCGCCATGGTCAGCACCAGCGACGGAATCGACAGCATAATGTCCATCAAGCGCATAATTAGCGCGTCGCTGCGCCCGCCCAATACCCCGGATAGGCAGCCCAGCAGCGAACCGCTGATCCCGGCGATCAATACCACCGCCAGCCCGGCGGCCACCGACTGCTGGCTGCCGATCAGCACGCGGCTGAACAGATCGCGGCCAACCTCGTCGGTACCAAACCAGTGAGCGAACGACGGCGCCTGCAGACGCGCGGCAAGATTAATGGCGTTAGGATCGTGCGGCGTCAGCCACGGCGAGAAGATCATTAAAAACAGCATAACCAGCATGATCGCCGCGCCAATCAGCGTTAGCGGGCTCTGGCGGATCAACCACCAACGACGCTTCCAGTGGCCGCTTTTTTCAGCCTTTGGCCGTGGAAGCGGTTGTTCCTGAGTCATCATCACTTAGCTTTCTCCCCGACCCATGCGCGGGTCGATCCATAAATAGAGCAGGTCGACTACCAGGTTGACCAGTACGTAAGCAAAGGAGACCACGATGGCGAAGCCCATCACGGCGGGGAAATCGAGCGCCTGAATCGAAGACACCACGTAGGCGCCCATCCCCGGCCAGGCGAACACCGTCTCCGTGAGCACCGCGCCGTACAGCAGATCGCCCAGCGCCAGCCCGAGCACGGTGATAGAGGGGATCAGCGCGTTGGGTAGCGCATAGCGCACCACAATGGTGAATTTCGGCAGGCCGCTGGCCAGCGCGGTACGAATGTAGTCCTCATTGAGCTGCTCGAGCATCGCCGAGCGGATCTGCCGGGCGACGATGCCAAGATGAACGAAGGCAAGGGTGGCTGCCGGTAAAATGAGGTGCTGCAGGGCATTGAAGAAGACCTCGACATTGCCTTCCAGCAGTGAATCCAGCAGATAAAAACCGCTGACGCGGGTGGGCGGATCGAACCAGTCATCGAGCCTGCCGCTGCCGGGCAGCCAGTCGAGCTTGCCGTAAAACAAGACGATTACTCCGAGACCGAGCCAGAATGCCGGAGTCGAGATGCCGGTCAGCGCCATCAGGCGCACCAGGTGATCGGTCCAGCGATTGCGGTATACCGCCGACAGCACGCCGAGCGGGATGCCGACCAGCAGGGCAATCAGCAGCGCGCAAAAGGCCAGCTCCAGCGTCGCCGGGAAGAAGGTTTTTAAATCTTCCAGTACCGGGCGGCCGGTGCGAATCGAGGTGCCGAGATCGCCGTGGAGCAGGGCGTCAACGTAGCGGGCAAATTGCTGCCAGAGCGGTAAATCCAGCCCCAGCTGCTGGCGAATATGGCGGACGATTTCATCGCTGGCGCGATCGCCCGCCAGCAGCCGCGCCGGGTCGCCGGGAATCAGGTGCGAAATAATAAACGTAATCACGCAGACGCCGGCGACGACTAATATCAGCCCCCAACAGCGCTGTCGTATTAAACCCCAGAAACTCATGATGACGCTCCTCGGCCGGGCCTGTGACGGCCCGACCAGACAAGATGGAGAGACGGCCCGCTACTTGTGCATGTCGGCGATATTGTAAATTTGCTCAAGCATCGGGTTGAAAACGAAGCCTTTCACCTCTTTGTTCATGGCGACCTGATAGTTTTTCTGGAACAGATAGACGTAGGCGGCGTCATCAATGACGGTCTTTTGCGCCTGCTGATAATCTTTGGTTCGCGCCGCCTGATCGGTGGTGGCGACCGCCTGTTTCAACAACGCATCAACCTGCGGGTTGTCGTAGAACGCACGGTTTCCCGGCAGCCCTTTTTTGTCCGACTCGAACCAGTAGTTCATAAACATATAGGGGTCGGCGAAGTCCGGGCTCCAGTTACCGATCGCGATGTCGTAATCACCTTTCCCCACGCGCTCGCGCATGGTGGCGTTGGCCAGTTTCTCCAGCTTGACCTGGATACCCAGCGCCTGCAGATTGGCCTGGGTGGAGAGCGCAATCGGCTCCCAGTTCGGATCGTTATCGGAGTAGAGGAACGTCAGCGTTTTCGGCTTATCCGCCACCTTATCCAGCGCCGCTTTGGCTTTGTCGAGATCTAATGAATACTGCATAGCGCTGGCGTCGTAGCCCCACATGCCATCGGGGATCGGCCCGCGCATCTGCTTACCGTTACCGCCGAGAATGCCGTCGACCATGCCTTTATAGTCCGTTGCCCACGACACCGCGCGGCGCAGATCCGCCTGGTTCATCGGCGCTTTGCTGTTGTTGAGATACAGATAGGTGACGCGCAGTGCCGGGTAGTCGTAGACCGCCACCTTGTCCTCTTTCTTCAACGCCGCAAACTGATCGACCGGCAGCGCGTCGGCGATATCCAGGTCGCCCTTGGTCAACTGCAGACGACGGGCGGCGCTTTCGCCGATGATTTTCACCGTGACGCGCTTAAAGGCCGGCTTATTGCCGCTGAAGTGCGGGTTGGGCACCAGCACCAACTGTTGGCCTTTCTGCCAGCGCTGCAGGCTATACGCGCCGGAGCCCGCGGTGTGCTCGGCCAGATAGGCGCGGGCGTCATCGGCGGCGTTGGCTTTCAGCACCGCCGGGTTAATGATGGAGGCGCCGTCATTGGCGAGGGTATGCAGGAATGGCGCGAAAGATTCCGGCAGCGTGAAACGAACGGTGGCCGGATCGACGACATCTACCTTCAGCCCGCTGGGAAACGCCTCCGATGGCCCCTGTTTAATACGCATCAGGCGTTCAAAAGAGAGTTTGACCGCCTCTGCCGTCACCGGCGAGCCGTCGTCAAACTGCGCGCCTTTGCGCAGGGTGAAGGTCCAGGTTTTGCCGTCGTCGGAGGCCTGCCAGTTTTCGGCGAGATCCCCTTCGACATCGGTGGAACCTTTGCCATTATCGGTTTTGTATTTGACCAGCCGCTGATAGGCCGGGTAGGTCACCGTCCAGTCATTGTTATCGATGGTGACGGCCGGGTCGAGCGTTTGCGGGTCGGCGGCTTTGCCGATCACCAGCATATCTTTCGGCACCGCGGCAAAGGCGGAAGGGATGGCGGCGCAGAGCGCGGCGGCTAACAGTAACGGGCGAAAACCTAAGGATGCTGGGCGAGTCATGTTCATGGTGAAACTCCGTCAATCTGAGCGGGGGAGAAACAGGCGAAAACATCGTCGAGTAGCGGATAACCGGCCGCGCCCGGTAGTTCGAAGTGCCACCATTCCGTGGTAATGCCTTTAAAGCCGCCGCCGAACATAATGGCGTTCAGCAACAGGCGATTACGCTGCGCCTCCTGCGCCACCGCCGGGTGGTAGGGATGCGAGCGATCGTCCATTTCGTCAAAGGCGGTGCCCATGTCGAGTAGGTTGTTGTGGTCATCGAGTAGCGTTACGTCGATGGCGGTGCCGCGGCTGTGGTTGGAACCGATATCGGCCGGCACGACGTAATCCTGGTTCGGGCAGGCATTCCACAGCAGCTGCTGGGCGCGCTGTGGACGATAGGCGTCAAGCACCAGCAGGCGATAGCCCGCAAGCGCAGCGATGGCGATGGATTTCTCCAGCGCGACGGCCGCATCGGGGTGCAGCAGGCAGCGGGCTTCGCGATAAATCGGTTGGCCGGTAATGTTATCGGCGGTGGCGTATTTCAGGTCGACAGGCAGCGTGGGAAAACGCGCGGCGATATCCACCAGGGAAAGATGGCTCATCGAAAATTTCCTTAACGTTCAAACTGACCAAATTCCTGCTGCAGCGCGCGGTTCGCGGCAAGGCGGCTGGAGAGGCTCGGCCCCAGCCGTTCCACCACCGCGGAGAGCAGCAGATTAAAAAGACAACCGATCGGCGCCAGCGAATCCCAGAAGTGGCCGGTATCGGTTTTCACCTGTAGTAAATCAACCGGATAGTCGCGCGCCCACGGGCACCAGATATCGGTGACCAGCGCGGTGGCAACTCCGCGTTCGCAGGCGACCCGGCAAAACTGGCGCGCGGCGACGGAGTAAGCGCGGGTATCGGTCAGCACCACATAGGGGTGCTGGTATTCAGAATTCAATGATTCCAGCCAGCTACCAGAGCTGCCGTCGGCGTAGGTCACGCGCGGGCGCAGGTATTCCAGATGGCTGAAGAACGTGTTGGCGATGCCGCGAGTCGACTGAATGCCAATGATGATAACCGCGTCGGCCTCGGCGATGCGTTGACTGACGCGGGCGAAGGTCGGTTCCTGCGCCAGTTGGTAGACATAGCGAATGGCATCCAGCTCCATCTGCAACGACAGGCTGGCGCGATCCGGCTGCGCCTGCTGCTGTGACCAGGAGTCAAGCCGGTCAATCACTCCCCACTGGCGATAGGGCGTTGATGCGGGCTCTTTCAGGCTGTGCTTCACGTCATCGAGATTGCGATAGCCCAGCTTGCGCAGATAGCGGCCTACGGTTATCCCGCTGGTGCCGGTGGCCTGCGCAATGCTGTCGGCGGTCTCAAACGGGATATGCTCCCGATGGCTTAACAGCCAACTGCCAATACGCTTTTCGCTCGGCGTGAGCTGGCTGAAAGTGGATTCAATAATGTGAAACAAGCCGTTGCTATCGTTCATCTCTGCCCTTAATGATAGTTCGCTCTCATTTAACAGAATTCTGATACTCAATTAACAAAGCACGATGTGTGCCAGCTATTGCGGGAAATAGTATTTCCAGCAATATCGCTAATCTATTGGGAGGTGAGCGGATCCTGAGCGTAGGGTTTGGTTATTCATTGCACAAATCAGGTGCAATGAATCCTGGTTGTGCATCACAAAAATAAAACATATCGTTAACAATGTGGTTGTGGGCCGGAGCGGTAGAGAGATAATTTTGCTTGCCGTCAGCGACAGACAGAGTGATAACCAAAAAACTGATGATTAAAAAAGGATCATAAAATGAAAGTGAAGGCGGTGCTTGCCCTGACGCTATCCCTGGCCGCACTGGCGGGCCATGCGCGCGATATGCAGTCGATTCAACAAAGCGGCGAGTTAAAAGTCGGCGTACCGGGGGACTACGCGCCGTTGGCGTTTCATAACGGCGCTGGCGAACTTATCGGCTACGACGTCGATATGGCGCACGATCTGGGTAAAACGCTGGGGGTGAAGGTGACGTTTATCATCACCAGTTGGCCAACGCTATCGACTGATTTAAAAGCCGATAAGTTTGATATCGCCATGGGCGGCGTAACGGAGACGGCGGCACGGGCGAAAGATTTCTCCCTGAGCCATCCGGTGGTGGCCAATGGCAAAATCGCCCTCGCTAACTGCAGCGCCGCGCCAGCGCTCGGCAGCCTTGAAAAAATCGACCAGCCGAATGTGAAGGTGATTGTGAACCCCGGCGGCACTAACCAAAGTTTCGTTGATGAGCACATCAAGCATGCGCAGATCATTCGCGTGCAGAACAATGTCGATAATCTGCAGGCGCTACGGCAAAAAACGGCCGATATGATGGTGACCGACCTGATTGAAGGGGAGTATTACCAGAGCAAGGAGCCCGGCGTGTTCTGCGTAGCGAATGAGACGCCGTTTCCCGGTACCGCCAGCTATAAGGTCTATATGATGAATAAGGATAATCCGGCGCTGCTTGAGAAAGTGAACCACTGGCTGGACAGCCAGGACAAAAATGTGCTCAAGCGGAAGTGGAAAATTCAGGGGTAATTCATGATTCGCGCTGCCGCCAGAGCATCAGATTCTGGCGGCGCAGTGGATTAGCTTTTCTGTCGCGCCTGATAGCGGAAGTAGCAGTAGTAGCCAATCGAGGCGGTCAGGCAAAGCATGTAGCCGAACGACTCGCTACCCTCTTCAACGGTGTTTTTCACCACCCGCGCGTAGTTCTCATCAAGTACGGCGTACCATAAGCCATGCATTCCGAACAGCCGTGAGAAGACCAGAATCGCCAGCAGGCCGCTTATCATCATGCCGTAGTATGGCGTGCGGGTGTATTGCGCCAGTTGCGACAGCGTTTGACGAGAGTGGCGCAGTGGAACGATTAGCGCGGCTATCGTCGTTGCCAGCGCGAACCATACCCAGCTACCGTGAGAAATAAGGTCAAAAAGCGCGTCCAGTTCGCGGATCAGCATCGCCAGGAAGAAGCCGCCAACGAGGATATTACAGTAGCGCAGGAGCTCATATTTTTTCGCCAGCAGGAAGTGAATCAGCACGATTATCGCCAGCACGCCCTCCTGCACTATTTCGGTAAGCGAAACCTCCGGGATATCGTTGCCAAATACCCGGATATCCACCCACAAACAAAGTACCGCGATGGCGGAAGCCACCGCCGCGCCGAGAAAGAAAAGTAAGCTTCTGATGACAGACATTAACACCACTATTTATGTTCAAAACAGCAATGATAAGTATCATGAATGCTACTTCCTGTTCACTTTGTGCGACATCGCGGCGTGTTTTAAACCTTTTGAGCTATTTAGCGCTAAATAGCGCAACTGCAGGTGAGAAAGGGGAGCTTTGCTCCCCCCAGACTGCTGACAAAGAAGGATAAAGCGTGGTTTTTCCTTCTTTGTGGTTATCAGCCGAAAACCAATAAATTGATTTTCCTTGTTATTTGTCTCTTGCAATCTGTAAGTCCAACGGTTGCATGAGGTTTGTCATCAATCTCAGGGGAGCTTTCTCCCCCTGCTTAGCGGGTAATTCAGACAATATCATCGACCACGCCGCCATCGACCCGCAGCGCGGCGCCGGAGGTGGCAGAAGCCTGCGGCGAACAGACGTAGACCACCATATTGGCCACCTCGTCCACCGAGGCCGCACGCTGAATAACGGAAGCGGGGCGCTGCGCCATAACAAACTCTTTCGCCAGTTGTTCCAGCGGCTTACCGGTGCGGGCGACTTCCTCTTTCATCATTTCGGCAAAACCGTCTGAGAGGGTCGGGCCGGGTAGCACGCTGTTTACGGTGACGCCGCTGCCGGCGACGTATTTCGCCAGCCCGCGGGCCAGCGACAGCTGCGCGGTTTTGGTCACGCCGTAGTGGATCATGTCGGCGGGAATATTGCGTGCCGATTCGGAAGAGATAAAGACCACCCGTCCCCAGCCTTTACGCACCATGGCGGGCAACAGCGCGCGTGACAGGCGAACGCCAGACATCACGTTGGTTTGCCAGTAGTTTTCCCAGGTGGCGTCATCGGTGGCGTAAAAATCCTGCGGGCCGTAAATACCGGCGTTATTCACCAGGATATCGACTTCATTCACCGCCTGCAGCAGTTGACTCACCCCGGCGGCGTCACTGAGATCGGCCACTGCGGGATAGGGCCTGAATCCCGGCACCTCCTGTTGCAGCCGCGCCATCGCCGCATTAACGCTATGTTCGCTGCGGCCGTTGATAATCACTTCCGCACCGCTGGCCGCCAGCCCCTTCGCAATGGCGTAACCAATACCGGCCGTGGACGCCGTCACCAGCGCGACTTTCCCCGATAAATCAATATTCATGGTTGAGCCTTTTTTATGGAATGGAGTAGTAAGCGTAGCAGGTGGGAATTGGGGGGCTTTACCGCATCAACAAATTCGATAGCGATATCGAAATTATCCGTTAGAGCACAGGATTAAATTACTCTAATAATACTAGCAGTACTAACAAGATAAGAACATTTATCCGATGTTAATGCGGGAAATAACCTCACGTTTTTCCTGATGAGTGCGCTTGCGGGATAGCTTAAACAGATAAACATTCCTTTGGTATAACCGTGCGTCTGAGCCTGTGTACCGGCATCCGGAGTCAATGATAAAAGTAAAAATAAGCATACGGAGATTTTAAATGTTTATCCGACCACTGAAATTAACTCAGCACGTCGATGTACAGGGCCCAGAAAATGCGAAGACAGTGATTCTTCTTCACTCGTTAGGAACGGATATGCATCTTTGGGATCTGCAAATGCCGCGATTAACCGAGCGTTATCGAGTAGTCCGCCTGGATATTCGCGGACATGGACTCAGTGCCGTCGACGCGTTGCCTTTTTCAATGGAAGATCTTGCCGATGATGTTATTGCTGTCGTCGATCATCTGAACATCAATAAGTTCTATGTCGTCGGTGTTTCAATTGGCGGCACGATAGCACAATGGATTGGCTTCAAATTACCGCAACGCGTACAGGGAATGGTGATTATTGATACTTCGCTGGTGAATGCCGCTCCGCCCTCGCTATGGCGCGCAAGGGCGGAGGATGTTTTCCAGCATGGTCTTGAGCACCTTGAGAGAGGAATTATCAGTAATTGGGTCACGCCGCAATTTATCGACTCGCCTGAGGCTGACGGTCTGAGGAAAATGCTGCGCAATACAACGGTCGAAGCTTTCTCCGGGTGTTCTTTAGCTATTGCCGATACTGATTTGACTAATATGGATATCCATGGGGTTAGTGCGGTTATAGTCAGGGGAGCGGAAGATAAGCTGACTCCGCAAGACTACGCGCAACGTCTGGCGAAAAAGCGTAATGCCGAATTACATGTTATCCCCGGCGCTTCACATTTACCTAATTTAGAAAAACCGGATGCGCTTACCGATGAGATCATTACATTTATTGAGAAAGCGCAAACACATTAATAGATCAATGCCGCGATAAGGGGCCAATCAGCGCGGCTAATGAGCAAATGCAGCGACAGGCGGTAATTTCTGTCGCCAGAATGGAGTAAATGATATGAATCGTCGGTTATTTATTGGCGGCTGCCTGGGATTATGTGCGGGAGCCGTCGCGTTGCCTGCCGCGTTAAAATGGCTAGGTTCTGCAGATGATACTATTGAGATGGAGTTGGATAGTGGCATCGTCACGATAAAGTTATTTTCTGATATTGCCCCTAATCATGTGGCGCGGATTAAGACACTCGTACAGTCTAAATTTTATGATGGTATGCCTTTTTCCAGGGTTATTGATGGGTTTATGGCGCAAACTGGTGAGCCGCTACAAAATACACGGTTTGATCCCAGCGTAATGCCAAAACTGGCTGCGGAGATTAATCATTTGCCGTTTGAACGCGGCACTATTGGCATGGCCAGATCGCGAAATCCGCACAGTGCTTGCCATCAATTTTTTATCACCTCAACCCGCGCTCGATATTTAGATCAAAACTATACCGTCTTTGGTCAGGTTACCAAAGGAATGGAATGGGTGGATAAACTCCGCCGTGGTGATGCCGAGTTGGGCACGGTGGTTAATCCGGATGTGATTAAACGCATGCGTCTGGTGACTACCCATACCGTGTAGTTCCACGTTGCTAAAATACCTGTTGCAGGAGTAGTTTCTAAATGCCCAGTATTACTGTATCTACATCAGCAAGATATCGGTTGGATTCCGCCGCCTTTGCTGAATTTTCGATTGCCCTGGCAAATTTAGCCAAAGAGATACTGCAAGCTAAAGACAATAATATCCACATTACTTATCTCACTGCTGAAATCGGCTATGGTACGCCAGTTTATGTCGAGGCAAAACTCAGACAAGAAATATTTCGTAGCGAGCCGGTGATGAATGAATTTTTACATCAGGTAGATTTGTTAATTAAAGAGAGGATCGGCGTTGTGGCGAGAATTCGCTGTTTCCTTTATCAAGCCAATAATATTTTCGCTAAAAATTAAAGGATAAAATATGAATGAAAAATTGCCAATGAAGGACCTTGGGGATGTCTTAGTGACTGCGGTTAGCGATGGCTACTTGCAGGTTGACTTCGGGCTACTGGCAAATGTAGATGAAACGGAGTGCAGGGCCATTCAGCAAAAATCCTGTCCTGAGGAACCAAATTCAGTTCATATCAATACCTTTTTAGTGCAACAGCAGGGGAAGAATATCCTCATTGATAGCGGTGCTGGTGGCATTAAAGGTTGGGGGGGCGGTTTAGTTAAGAATTTAGCTAAACTGGGCTTGCAACCAGATGATATTGATGCCGTTCTACTCACTCATGCTCATCCCGATCATATTGGTGGCCTGGTTAATGCTCAGGGAGAAGCTATATTTCCTCGCGCGGAGCTATTCATCAGTCGTGATGAATATGATTATCTGCAAGACGATAACCAGTTTGCGACGGTCAGCGATCGCGTTAAAGGTAATTTCCTGTTGGCGCGCAGCGTTTTTAAACAGTATCAAGATCGGCTTCAGTTAATTGATGATGGTGAAGTGCTTGCCGGCATACATGCTATTCCCTTGAAAGGCCATACACCTGGACATACCGGCTATAGCATTGTCGGGAGTCATAACAGCCTATTGATTTGGGGGGATATTGTGCATTTCCCACATATTCAGCTATTAAAGCCGGATGTCACTATCGCCTTTGATTATGATCCACAGTTGGCAGCGGAGACGCGTGCGCGCATCCTTGAGATGGCCAGCTCCGATCAAGTTCTTGTTGGCGGTATGCATTTTGGTCAGCAGGGTTTTGGTTATATTAAAAAGCTTAACACAGGATATTGCATTATTACCGATGAGTAATAGACATTAATCTGAGTCGATACTGCTTTGCCGTTATTAATTTTTATACCAGTAATCATCTTTCTATTTCAGAATAACTTGGTGATATAAAAATACCATCTGTGGAGGAGTGTAATGAGTTCTCTAATAACAAAAGAAATGAGTAGTGATAAGCTTTACGGTGAAGCACATATCACGCCAGGGATGCAATCAATAGCGGCAGGAGCATTTTCAGTGCGGCCTAAGCTTCCTTCCATCACCGGAAGCAGGTTTTGGGCTGCTTTTTTAGTTTTTTTATTTCATGCATCACTGCCCAGCGATCTCGCCCCATTCGCCAATCCGACGATTCAACATATCTATACCGTTATTGTCGGTAAAGCTGGTTGGCTGGGAGTGTCATACTTCTTTATTTTGAGCGGGTTTATCATGGTATGGTCCGCGAAAGATACGGATACCGTTGGTGATTTTTATCTGCGGCGTTTTGCTAAAATTTATCCAACACATTTCCTGACATGGTTGGTTGCATTTTTAATTGGTGCAGTCAGTATTTATCAATATAAATTATGGTCGACCAATCTGCTGTTGGTGAATACCTGGTTTAACGATGTACATTACTTTTTCGTTGGTAACCGGCCGAGTTGGTCTTTATGCATCGAAGCTATGTTTTATCTCTCTTTTCCATTCCTTTACCGGATTATGAAGACGATCCCGACAAAGCATGATTTATTTGCTCTGTTGTTGGTCACAATGGCATCGTTAGCAGTCCAGGTTGCGATCTATCTGTGGGCTGAACCGAATAAAATGATGGGAGCATTCCCTATTTCTCAACATCATTTCTGGATTTCGTATATTTTCCCTCCGGCACGTATTTTTGAGTTTCTGGCCGGTATGTTTGCTGCACGACTACTCATCAATGGCCGGGCAATTATGTTGTCGAAAACGGTATCACTTGCTTTACTGGTGGCAACGTATATTGCTTCTATGTATATTCCATACCAATTTAGTATGAGTGTCGTATTTATCATTCCTGTTTGCTTGTTAATTACCTCTTTTGCCGGCGATGACTTGAAAACCAGGAAAACTGCATTGAATTCGCCAACCTCGGTTTGGTTAGGAGAGATCTCTTATGCATTCTATATGGTTCATTTCTTAGTACTGTTTTATTTTTTGAATTTAACGGCAGGGAGAAAGTTTGATTTAGCTGAAGGGATTGGGCTTATCGCTGTTGCTCTGGTTCTGTCAATTGCTTTCGCCGCTTTTTTATACAAATACTTCGAAGTACCAATGATGAAAACGATTCTGGCAAAGTTTCGGGAAAGAAGGTTGGTCAGCCTGCGCGAACCCTCATGATGACAGATTGAATATTCAGCATTTCTGGTGGGAGGCATGCGTCAATGAGATGCACTCCCACGCTTTACTGCTTAATCAGTATGAAAGCCGCAGCTTTCTACAAGATTTTCCTTGAATGACAACATATCCCCGCTAATCACCTTTACCGATCGTCTTCAATAGGTAGGTGTATTTTATAATGTGGTGCGAGCATAATTTATGCAGTTCATATGAGTTAGTTAATAACCGATATCGCGCAGCCGAGGATCCTGGAACACAGAGGTCATCATACCGGTGAATTTGGCGATATCCAGATAGGCACAGTCTGTTCGGTACACCAACTCTATTTTGAAGTCATTGAACTGCCCGGAGAGCTGATGAATCTTAATCTTGCTCTTAACTTCACTACTAATAGAACAGCGCAACACCAACGATACCCCTTTACCCGCGGCAATGCTTGAGAACAGCACTGGATAAGATCCGCATTCAACGACACGTTTTGGCGTGATATTGCCTTCATTGAACAGCACATTGAAGTTGCGCGTAGACGTTGCACATTTTTTACTACTGAGCAAAAAGACTTCGCCATCCAGACTGGAGATATCAGTAATGGGAGGTTGATTTTTCTCGGTGATAATTACCAGCTCGCTTGAGAGCAATATGGAACGTGCATGTTGTGTATTGGAAAATCCGGCGCCAATAATTACCGCATCAAATTCGTTTTTATCAAAGGCGCTGAGCAAACTAATTGTGTTGCCGATTGATATGTCGATGTTCCAGCCCAGCTCCTGGCCTAAATCAATCAAGGAACTAATAATATAGGGGGGTAAACATTCAATTATTCCAACTCTTATCGTTAACTGACTGCTTTTAGAGTAGGAAATGTTGTTTTTGCAATCGTCCGCCAGGTTCAGAATTTTGAGTGCATACTCATAAAGTATCTGGCCTTGCGCTGTGGGAGTGCATCCTTCGGTTTTCCTGTCTAACAGGGTGACATCCAGGTTGTCCTCGAGACTTCGTATTCGGTGGGAAATGCTTGATTGCACTCGATTCAGGCGCTCTGCGGCTTGGGTTATATTCCCTGTCTCCACCACCGTCACGAACGCAAGAAGTTCACTTAGCTTCATTTGAGACCTCATGCTAAAGGTTAGTTTAATGTTGCAATTGTATTTATAATTTGTGACGTTTGTTTTGTCATCATGTTTCTAATTGCCAGTGTTGGTAGTGCTGGCCAGAGAGCGTCACAGCGAAGGCGTTCGACATCAATAAGCTTATTCGTATATCAATTCGTATGCCCTGAATCTCCATTGCAATGAGCCATGCTCTGTTGAATATCATTAAGGTATCAATCTTTTCGATGAATACCTCGATTTTATTCGCTGGTTTTTTATTGCTGCGCCAATTACGATTTAATCAGTAAGGCCAATTATTCATTTTATAATCAAGTGGTTACGCATCCTCTTGTGTTCAGTCATCTCGCTTTTCTGGCCTTTATTACTCGTATTGATGAAACCTTCATTTCGTTTATGGGATAAAACATGGCGCACGCTGAGTTTGATAAAATAATGATCGATCTGGTTGATTATGCCTACGAGCAAACAGCCTTTAATAATGAGACGCTCCGGATGGCGCGTTTTTGTCTGCTGGATTCAATAGGCTGTGCGATAGCCGCCTCTACAGATGCCGACTGTTCCAGACTCATGCGCAGCGCGCAATTCAGTCGCAACCCTCAGGGGGTCCCGGTCATGGGGACGCCATTGCGGTTAGGGCCAATCGAAGCGGCTTTTCAAATTGGTTCGATGATCCGCTGGCTTGAGTTTAACGATACCTGGCTGGCGCAAGAGTGGGGACATCCGTCCGATAACCTTGGGGCAATCCTGGCCGCTGCCGCGTGGCGGAGCCTCTCCGATAGCGCCCAGCCAGAGGTAAGTATGGCGGCGGTTCTGAACACCATGATCAGGGCGTATGAAATTCATGGCGTACTGTGCCTGTCGAACTGTTTTAATGCGCTAGGTATTGATCATGTCGTGCTGGTCAAGGTGGCTTCGGCGATTGCAGCTGCACAGATCATGGGATTATCGAAGGATCAGGCGCTGAGTGCGCTTTCCAACGTGATTATTGATGGCCATGCGCTCAGAACTTACCGACATGCACCTAATGCAGGCACCCGTAAATCATGGGCCGCCGGCGATGCCACAGCTCGCGGACTGCAATTGGCGCTGTTTGCCCAGGCAGATGAAATGGGGTATCCGACGGCGTTAACGGCTAAACGCTGGGGATTTGATGACGCGGTGCTACGCGGTCAGTCGTTCAACCTGACGCGAGATCTCTCAGACTTCGTCATCAATAATATATTGTTTAAAGTTCCCAATCCTGCTGAATATCATGCTCAGACCGCGGTCGAGGCGGCAATTAACCTGCGTGGAAAAATACTTGCCGCCGGTTATTCACCTGAATCAATCGAATATGTTCGCGTAGAAACGACGCGTCCGGCGATTCAAATTATTGATAAATCAGGTGTGCTGAATAACTCAGCCGATCGCGACCACTGCCTGCAATATATGGTAGCGGTAGGGCTACAAACTGGAAATCTGACGATTAGGGATTTCCATGAGCCATTGGCCTGCGATCCGCAACTGGAAGCCTTACGCCACAAAATTACCTGCACTGAACGTCCTTCTTTTACCGAAAGCTACTACGACCCAGAAAAACGCGCGATCCCGAATGCGCTGTACATTAAATGTCGTGGAATGACGGAGGAGATTGCCGAGCTTATTGAATATCCGCTTGGTCACGTCCGCCGTCGTGAGGAGTGTTTTGACGCACTGTTAACCAAATTCCATCTGAATCTTTCAGACAGCCCGCTCCGCGATCGGGCGGACAGACTGGCCGATATCCTGACCACTGGCCCGGCGCTTGAGACTATGTCTGTTAATGAGTTCCTGAAACTTTTTTCCTGGCATTAATCCATTTCTGAATCATTGACATAAATTTATAACGCTAAAGGTGAATGAAGTGAAAAAGGCAATACTGGTTGGCTGTGGTGCAGAGATTGGCGCAAATCTGTTGATTCAAAACGATCCGCAGAATGATGGTTTCGTGGTGCAGACCGTAGTAACGAATCCGCCTGCTACTGATAAACACTATCCGGAGTTACGTCCGATTGATGGCATTGTGGCGCGTCTGGCGATGGCGCAACCTGGCATTCAATCCCGGGTCGAGATAATCAATGACGATACGTTGCAAATTGACGGTCGTGAAATTCATTTCTTCTTTGGCGATTTAGCCAAAGTGTGCCCACCCGTTAACGGGCGCTTTGATATCGGTTTTATTGCCACCAGCAAACAGGATATGGATCAGCACAGTCCTGTGGCTCGCAACATGCAGGAGCTGGCCAATGTAGTGCTGGGTGTCGCTGAGGCTGATAGCCTAAAAAGTATTTATGGCTGCCTTGGCGATCTGACGAGTGACGATATCAGTACGATTCAGCGTAAGGTAGTAAGTTCTGGTATGTACTGTCTGGGTTCCTGCCAGACCAATGGGATGCATGCTTCATTACGTGTTGTGGTTGAGGCACTAAATGCTATCCATGGCAACGCTTCGCAAATTGTGTCGGTTGAAACCGATATTGTGCATCCAGATACGCCGAATGGCGTACTTGGCACTCGCTCCTTTGAAGGCCGTATGCAGGATGCTCGCGACAATCTGCGTCCCAGCTTCTCGCAAATTGCCATGAGCCAGAAAAAAGTTATGCCGTGGGCGCCGTTGGTGAATACGGTGTCGCTTCGCGCGCCAGTTCATGCCCCTGGCTATCAGATTAACCGCTTTATCGTCGAAGATAACGGTGCTTTAACGACTGGTTTAATTGAAGCCGCTATTGAGCGCGTGAACAAGCTGCATCCTCATGTAGTGATGGCCTCGCGGTCGCCTCTTGGGGGACGCGCTTATGCTTATGAGCGCCGCTGTTCGACAATTCTCTCTGACGCTAACCATTTACTCATTCTTCGACCCGCATATCTGGCGAAGCAGAATCTGAGCGAAGTGATTATCCAGTCCTTTGTTAACAATTCGGTAGGGTATACCGCAGTTGTTCGCGCCGTTGCGCGCAATATTGCCCAAGGTCTACCGGTGGCAACCTTTCAGGAGATTGAAAAATGACGCGTTCCCATACCGTTGATTTTTTAAATTCTGGTTTTGTGGTGAAAACCGCCATGTCTCCTGATTTTAATAGCAAGCTAAAGGCTGAGGTTGAGCAAATCCGCGCGTTACATGCTCTTTATCCGGAACTGATGGTGCCGGTGTTACACGAGGGAGTTGCCGCCGGACGTCAGTTTTATGTTCTGGAAAAGAAAGCCTCACTTCCGCTATCGGCTATCGTGCTTGATGAACAAAGGACGCTCGCGGCGCGGCGCAAAATAGTTCTGAATGCCCTGGAGAACATCCAAACCGCGATTGGACTGGAGATAGAAAACCAACCTGCACGGGTCAGCGATATGCCTGCCAGGTTGCAGGAGGAGTGGGAAGCTACGCGATTTGCGCACGATCTGTTTGATAAACCGGTTTTACTGAATGGCGTCCGTTTTAGCATTACCGCCAGAGAGGTTATCGAAAAAGCGATCGAGATGGCGCGTGGTGAAGAATTTCGATCGGTAGAAAAGGCTCATTTCAATTTTCACTTTGGCAACGTGCTTTATGACGAAGAACGTTCATTGACTCATTTCATCGATCCTGATTTTTCCGTCAGTGGCCTCGATCCCCTTTTCGGCTTTTCGCGCTTTGCTTTTTCGTTCTGGCATGAGCTGGCAGCCGAGGTTGAAGACGCAGTGAAAATGGTACCGATGTCTGACGCACTCATGTTTGTTCTGGCGAAACAGGATTACGGCAATATTCTCAGCGAAATTCCGGAAATTGGCGGTATTTCCGGGCTGCTGCCGATAATGGGCGAGAATATGCGTCATCGCTTTTATGTCCTCACCGCTTACTGCTTCCTCAGGAGCATCCGTATTAATGGCAGCAAGCAGCCGTGGAAAACGCCGCGCTCTCCGGTTATCGCCCGGCCTGAGGAGGTACTTATGCTTGGGATGCTGACCTATCTCGAAGGGGCGAGCGTCGCGAGCGAAAGTCTGTGCGCGTAATTTCATTCTAATAAAGGACCTGCGGATATGTCGTTGGTAAGTAGTAGTACACTTGATCAAGGTTTTGAGGCGCCGAGGCGCTATTTAGCCGCCGCGGCCATATTAATTGGCGTGCTGATGGCGGCGCTGGATAGCTCTATTGTCAATATCGCATTGCCCACCATTGCCAGTGCGTTACAGGTCGATTCGGCGTCCAGTATCTGGATCACCAACGGCTATCAGGTAGCCAGCGCGGCGACGATGCTGATTTGCGCGTCGCTGGGCAGCAGAATCGGTGAGAAGCGTTTTTACACGGCGGGAATGGTGTTATTTACGCTCTCTTCGCTGGGCTGTAGCCTTGCGCCGACCTTTGGCGTACTGGTTACCATGCGGATACTACAAGGGGTAAGTTATGCGGTCATGATAAGCGTGGGGCTGGGATTATATCGGGTTATTTTTCCACCTCGCGCGCTAGGAACGATATTCGGGCTGAATGCGCTGGCCTTTGCGGTTGGCACGGCAATCGGTCCGGCGTTGGGCGGACTTATCATTTCGTATCTTTCCTGGCCGTGGCTTTTCTATATCAATATCCCGCTTGGCGGCGCTGCGATTATTTTCTCCCTGATTTCATTAGGGGCGGATAACGAAAAGGAGAAGGGCTTTGATTGGGCTGGGGCTCTGAGTTCGGCAGCAGCATTGGGCTTGATGGTGGTGGCAGTCGATCAAATTGGCCGCTGGGAGAGCCTGACGCTTATCTATTGTGCGGCGGCGTCAGTGGCGTTATTTGCTTTCTTTATTATCGTCCAGACACGAGCAAAGCACCCCTTATTGCCGCTTGATATATTTCGTTCACGGCAATATAGCTTTGCTGTGCTTTCATCCGTCTCTATGTTCGTGGCTCAGGGAATGGCGCTGGTTGGCTTACCGTTTGTGTTGCAACATAGCTATCACTATTCAGTGCTTGAATCGGCGTTTATCTTTACGCCGTGGCCGGTAGCTGTCGCCTTCTGCGCCCCGGTAGCGGGAAGACTGTCAAACCGTTTTAATCCGACGCAAATTTCTACCGTCGGGGTGGTTATCTTTTGTCTTGGCTTAGGGTCGTTGGCGCTATTGCCGCACGCCGCGACGGTGAATGATTTCTTGTGGCGCGTTGCCGTTTGCGGGGTGGGGTATGGCTTATTCCTGCCGCCAAACAACAAGGAGATGTTTGCCAATGTTCCAGCAAATCGCACGGTAACGGCCTCCGGCGTGCTATCAACGGCCAGGACGACAGGGCAGTCCATCGGTGCGGCGCTGGTGGCGATGGTCATTGCGCTGTTGAACGGCTTAACCGGCCCAGGCGGCGCACAGTTTGCCGTTTATGTGTTTGGCTTCGCCTGCGCTATTGCGGCAATATCCTCTATTGCCAGCACCTTACGCTTGCATCGCTAAAGAAGGGAATGCCGGTAGTGGTGAAAATGCAACCGCTACTGGCATGTTCGATTATGTGTTTTTAGCATTTTTACCCGCTTAGCTCCGGTATAAAATTTTTAATACATTCAGCAAAACAGATTGTTTTCTTTCGTTATAATAAGGCACTTGAATGCGCTGACGCCCGGACTGGACCTGCTTTCTGATGCTGGACATACAAAATATCGCCTGCCTGCGGGATGAACGAACCCTTTTTACCCACTTATCGTTTTCGGTACAGCCAGGCGAGATTATTCAAATTTCAGGCCCCAACGGCGCGGGAAAAACCTCGTTATTACATCTCTTAACCGGGTTATCGACGCCAGAAGAAGGGGAAATTCTCTGGCAGGGCAAACCGCTGCGGCGTACTCGCGATAGCTGGCACGCGCAGCTCTTATGGCTCGGTCATCAGGTTGGTGTGAAAGGGGCGCTCACGGCGGACGAAAATCTGCGCTTTTACCATCCCGAGGCGACCATTGAGGCGCGCTGGCAGGCGCTGGCGCAGGTTGAGCTGGTGGGCTTTGAAGATGTTCAGGTAGCGCAACTCTCCGCCGGGCAACAGCGGCGCGTCGCGCTGGCGAGACTATGGCTCAGCCGGGCGACGTTCTGGATTTTAGATGAACCCTTCACCGCGCTCGATGCGGCTGGCGTACAAACGCTGACCACCCGGCTGGAGCAGCACGTCGGCCAGGGCGGTGCGGTCATCCTGACCACCCATCAACCCCTGCGCCCGCTCTGCGTTCCCTTACGCACGATTATGCTGAATGACGATGAGGCGGCTGCGGCATGATCAAGCAGATATTCTGGCGCGACCTGCGCCTTGCCTTTCGCAATTACGCCGAAATTATCAACCCGCTGTGGTTTTTCCTGATTATTATCACCCTGTTCCCCCTCAGTATCGGCCCTGAACCGCAGCTGCTCCGGCAGATTGCACCGGGCATTGTGTGGGTGGCGGCGCTGCTCTCTTCGCTGCTGGCAATGGACCGGCTGTTTCGCGATGACTGGCTGGATGGCTCGCTGCAGCAAATGATGCTGATGCCGGTACCGCTGTCGCTGGTGGTGCTGGCAAAGATTGCGGCGCATTGGGTGGTCTCCGGGCTGCCGCTGCTGATAATCTCTCCGCTGATCGCCATGTTATTTGGACTTTCGACGGCGGAGTGGCAGGTGCTGGCCCTGACGCTATTGATGGGCACGCCAACGCTGAGCTTTATTGGCGCCATCGGCGTGGGGCTGACCGTCGGCCTTCGGCGCGGCGGCGTATTGCTGAGCCTGCTGGTGCTGCCGCTGATGATTCCGTTACTGATTTTCGCCACCGCCGCCGTGGGCGCGGCGCAGATGCAGTTACCGGTTGACGGCTATATGGCCATCCTTGGCGCCTTTCTGGCAGGAAGCGCCACTTTAAGTCCGTTTGCTACCGCGGCGGCACTCAGAATTAGCGTGCAATAATTCCCGTTCCCTCGGGGCAATGAGGCAAAAAAAATGTGGAAAGTGTTACATCAACTCGCCATTCCAGAGCGCCTGTATAGCGTATGCGGACGATGCATTCCGCTGATGGCTATCCTCAGCGCGCTGTTTCTGGTGGTGGGCTGCGTCTGGGGATTTGTCTACGCCCCGGCAGATTATCAACAGGGTGAAAGCTATCGCATCATGTATCTGCACGTCCCGGCGGCGATGTGGTCGATGGGGATTTACGGCTCAATGGCCGTGACCGCTTTTGTCGGCCTGGTCTGGCAGATGAAAATGGCGGATAAAGCGGTGATGGCGATGGCGCTGCCAGGCGCGGTTTATACCTTTATAGCGCTGGTGACCGGTTCCGCGTGGGGAAAACCGATGTGGGGAACCTGGTGGGTGTGGGATGCGCGTCTGACATCCGAACTGGTCCTGCTGTTTTTATACGTCGGGGTGATTGGCCTGTATCACGCTTTTGACGATCGCCGGCTGGCCGGGCGCGCCGCCGGGATACTGGTGCTGGTCGGGGTGGTCAACCTGCCGATTATTCATTATTCCGTGGAGTGGTGGAACACCCTGCATCAGGGCTCGACCAATATGCAGAAAACCATCGACCCGTCGATGCGCATGCCGTTGCGTTTAACCATTTTCGGTTTCTTATTCCTCTTTATTACTCTGACATTAATGCGTATGCGTAATTTAATTCTGTTGCAGGAGCGCCGCCGCCCGTGGGTCGTGGCGCTGGCTGGCGCAAGTAAGCGTGAGGAGAACTCATGACCAGCGCTTTTCACTCCTGGAGCGATTTCTGGCAGATGGGCGGCTACGCCTTTTATGTCTGGCTGGCGGTTGCAGTGACGGTCATCGCGTTGCTGATTTTGTTCATCCACACCCGCTGGCAGCGCCGGGCGCTACTGGCGGATATACGCCGGCAGATGGCGCGCGAGCGCCGGGTATCGGCGGCGCGTAAGCAAAGGTCAATGAAGGGAGATGCGTTGTGAATCCTCGGCGTAAAGTACGTCTCTGGCTCGCCTGCGGAGTGATTGGGGGGCTGGCGCTGACCGTTGGTCTGGTGATGTATGCATTAAGCTCCAATATCGATCTCTTCTATACACCGGGCGAAGTGATATACGGCAAACGGGAAAATGGCCAGAAGCCAGAGCCGGGGCAGCGTCTACGTATCGGTGGCATGGTGATGCCCGGCAGCGTGAAGCGTGACGATAAAACCCTCGATGTGACCTTCAAACTCTATGATGCCCGCGGCGTCGTCGAGGTGAGCTATACCGGGATCCTGCCGGCGTTGTTCCGCGAAGGGCAGGGGGTCGTAGCCCAGGGGACGCTGCAGGACGGGACGCATATCCGCGCGAAAGAAGTACTGGCGAAACACGATGAAAATTACACCCCTCCGGAAGTGAAAGAAGCGATGGAAGAGAATCATCATCCGGCTGAGAAGCCGCAGGGAGCCGCGCAATGATCCCTGAAATCGGCCTCTTCCTGCTGTGCCTGGCATTGGGCATTTCCTGCCTGCTGGCGCTATTTCCCAGTTGGGGCGCGATGCGGCAGGATGCGCGGATGATGGCGCTGGCGAAGCCGCTGTCGGTAGCGATGTTTGCCGCCATCCTCGGGGCGTTTCTCATTCTGGTGTACGCCTTTGTGGTGAATGACTTCACCGTTCTGTATGTCGTCAGTAACTCGAATACGCTGCTGCCGGTGTGGTATCGCGTCGCGGCGACCTGGGGGGCGCACGAGGGATCGTTGTTGCTGTGGGTATTGCTGATGAGCGGCTGGACCTGCGCGGTCGCGGCCCTGAGCCGTAATATTCCGCTGGAAGCCTCTTCGCGCGTGCTGGCGGTGATGGGGATGATCTCCTTCTGCTTCCTGGCGTTTATCCTGCTGACCTCAAATCCGTTCGTGCGCACGCTACCTGATTTCCCCATCGAAGGGCGCGATCTGAACCCGATGTTGCAGGATATCGGGCTGATCTTCCACCCGCCTATGCTGTACATGGGCTACGTGGGCTTCTCCGTGGCTTTCGCTTTCGCCATTGCGTCGCTGATGACCGGGCGTCTTGATAGCGCGTGGGCGCGCTGGTCACGGCCGTGGACGCTGGCGGCGTGGAGCTTTCTGACGGTCGGTATCGTGCTGGGGTCTGCGTGGGCCTATTATGAGCTCGGCTGGGGCGGCTGGTGGTTCTGGGATCCGGTAGAAAACGCCTCCCTGATGCCGTGGCTGGCGGGAACCGCGCTGATCCACTCGCTATCGGTCACCGAAAAGCGCGGCAGCTTTAAATCCTGGACCGTGCTGCTGGCGATTCTGGCGTTCTCGCTGTGCCTGCTGGGCACTTTCCTGGTGCGTTCCGGGGTACTGATTTCCGTACACTCCTTCGCTTCTGATCCTACGCGCGGCATGTTTATTCTGGCGCTGCTGGTGATCACTATCGGCGGTTCGCTGCTGTTATTCGCCATCAAAGGCGGCAAGGTACGCTCCCGGGTGCGTCACGAACTGTGGTCGCGCGAGTCGCTGCTGCTGGGCAACAATGTGCTGCTGATTGCCGCCATGCTGGTGGTACTGCTGGGAACGCTGCTGCCGCTGATACATAAGTTATTGGGATTAGGCAGCATTTCTATCGGCGAGCCGTTCTTTAATTCCCTCTTTATTGCGCTGATGATCCCGTTCTCGCTGCTGCTTGGCATCGGGCCGCTGGTGCGCTGGCGTCGCGATGAATTCCACAAGCTGCGTAAGCGGCTGCTGATTGCCGCGGTGGTTGCCATCGTACTGGCCATCGCACTGCCGTGGCTGATGCAGGATCGTATTAAAGCCATGACCGTGGTTGGCCTGCTGATGTCGCTATGGGCATTCGTGCTTACCGTGATGGAAGTGGTGGAGCGCGCCACCGACCGCCACCCCTTCTGGCGCGGGCTGACCCGCCTCGGACGCAGTCACTGGGGAATGGTCGCCGGCCACGTAGGGCTGGTGGTCACCGTCATTGGCATCGCCTTCAGTCAGAATTACAGCATCGAACGCGACGTGCGGATGAAGCCGGGCGATAGCGTCGATATCCACCAGTATCACTTTGTGTTCCGTGACGTGCGGGATATCACCGGGCCGAACTACTTTGGCGGTGAAGGGGTGATCGAAGTTTCGCAGAATGGCCGTCACGTGAGTACGCTGCGGGCGGAGAAGCGCATTTACAGCAGCAGCCGCATGGAAATGACCGAAGCCGCCATCGACGGCAGGCTGGTACGCGACCTGTACGCTGCGCTGGGTGAAGAGCTGGCCGACGGTAGCTGGGCGGTGCGCTTGTACTATAAACCTTTTGTTCGCTGGATCTGGTTCGGCGGGATGTTAATGGCGTTTGGCGGCGTGCTGTGCATTCTGGACCCACGTTACCGCTTACGTAAATCACTGCCGGAGAACGCGTCATGAACCGCAAAGTCTTATATTTACCGCTGGCTATCTTTCTGATTCTGGCGGCGGCGCTGATGTGGCAACTAATGCGCAACAGCGACGGCGACGATCCTACCGTGCTTGAATCGGCGCTGGTGGGTAAGCCTCTGCCGGATTTCCGCCTGGCGTCACTGGAAAAACCGGATGTCATGCTGGATCCCTCTAACATTATCAATGGTAAGCCGGTGCTGATTAACGTCTGGGCCACCTGGTGCCCCACCTGTCGGGCGGAGCATCAGTATTTACGCTCCCTGGCGGCGCAGGGTATTCGCATCGTTGGCATCAACTATAAAGACGATCGCCAGAAAGCGGTGAACTGGCTGCACGAATTGGGCAACCCGTATGCGCTGGGGGTGTTTGACGGCGACGGCATGCTGGGGCTGGATCTTGGCGTGTATGGCGCGCCGGAAACTTTCCTCATCGACGGCAAAGGCATTATCCGCTACCGCCATGCCGGCGATGTGAACGAGCGGGTCTGGCAGCAGGAGATTCTGCCGCTGTGGAATAAATACAGCCAGCAGGGGGGCGCGTGAGATATCTGCTCATCACTTTACTGACGGCGCTGCTCTCGTTTCAGGCGCTGGCGGCGATTGATACCTATCCATTTAAAGATGAAGCCCAGGAGCAGCAGTTCCGCCAGTTGACCGAACAGCTACGCTGCCCGAAATGCCAGAACAACAGTATTGCCGATTCGAACTCGATGATTGCCGCCGACATGCGCAAAAAGGTCTGGCAATTGATGGAGCAGGGACAAAGCAATCAGCAAATCACCGATTACATGGTGGCGCGCTACGGCAACTTCGTGACCTACGAACCGCCGGTGACCCCCGCGACGATTATCCTCTGGCTGCTGCCGGCTTGTTTCGTTGTGGGCGGCGCGCTGGTGATTTTCCGTTTAAGCCGTCGCTCACGGGCTGAACGCATCAGCGAGCTGAGCGCGCAGGAACAGGAACGCTTAAAGGCGCTGCTTGATGACAATAAAAGGACCCTGAAATGATTGTCGCTTTGCTCATCATGTTGGTGTTACTGCTGGGAACCGCGGCGCTGCTGTTTATTCCGTGGAGCGGCAGGCAGCGCGTTGACCGCAATACCATGAACCATATGATTTATCGGGCGCGCCTGCAGGAGCTTGATGAGGATCTTTCAGCGGTGAACGCGGCGCAGCAACAGCAGCTGGTTGACGATTTACGCTTGAATTTATTGGAAGATTTGCCTGAATCTGCCGAAACGAATCACAAAAATAGTAGTTATTGGGTGTATATTCTTGGGGTTATTATACTAACCTCTTTATGCGTAGGGGTTTTTATCCGAACGAGTTACATGACCCGCGTGGTTGAGTGGCAGCAAGTTGTCCAGCAAACGCCGCAGCTGATGCAGCGGGTGATGGATCCGCAGGGCAAACCGTTGTCGGAAGAAGAGCTGTTTCGACTGGCGCTGGGGTTACGTACCCGCCTGCAGCAATACCCGGCCGACCAGCTGAGCTGGACGATGCTCGGCAGGCTGCAACTGGTGCTCAATAATCCAGGCGCCGCGTTACAGGCGTTTGATAAGGCACGACAGCTGGCGCCAGGCAACGCCGATGCGCAGCTGGGATACACCGAAGCGTTACTTCACTCTACGGATCCCAACGATAGCCGTGAAGCCCAGCAACTGCTCGATACGTTGCTGAAGAATAATCATAACGATGTGCGGGTGCTTAGCCTCGCGGCGTTTAACGCCTTTGAACATCAGCAGTATGACAAAGCGATCGCGGCGTGGCAGCTGATGCTGCAACTGTTACCGGCGGATGATACTCAACGTGAAATTATCATTCGTAGTATTGACCGGGCGAAAAAAGAACAAGCCGCTACACTGAAATAATTAAAATAACGTGAGTATTGCTCGAAGGCATATTGGATTTGCAATGGGTTATCGCTCTGAAATCACAGGATAATCATCCCCGGCTGATTATCCTGGCTCCGAAAATCTCCAAAAACACAGTTGGATTAGAAGGTGAGTGCAATCGTTATAGATTTATTTATATAACGATTGCCATCTGGCAGGGACTTTTGCGTCTTTCATTTAGGAAAAGGGTTAAATAATAAGATGAGTAAACTTTCACTGGAACGCTCTGGTAGGCGAAAAATTATATTTATCGCCTTGCTGGTTGGGATCATTATTGGCGTGGTGTTGCTGGCCGGCACTGCGACTATTATGCATAAAACCAGCGATACCGAATTTTGTGTGTCGTGTCATACCATGCAGCAGCCTCTGGCGGAATATCAGGGCAGCGTGCATTTCCAGAACGATAAAGGTATTCGCGCCGAGTGCGCCGATTGCCACGTTCCTCATCAGCCGATCGATTATATGCTAACCAAAATTGGCGCCCTGAAAGATGTCTGGGGTGAAATGACCGGCAAAATCGACACCCCGGAAAAATACGAGGCGCATAAACTGGCGATGGCCCAGAGCGTCTGGGATGGGTTGAAGAAGAGCGATTCGGCGACCTGCCGTTCCTGCCACGACTATAAAGCGATGGATATTCTGGCGCAGACTCCTGAAGCCCGTAAGCAGCACCCGGTCGCGATCAAAGAGGGCGAAACCTGCATCGACTGCCATAAAGGCGTGGCGCATATTCTGCCGAACATGAGCGGCCTGGCGGCGGCAGGGGCGAGCGAGCTCGCTAACGCGGCGGCGAAAACCCCGGCGACCGCGACCACTCTTTACACCATTCAGACCCAGCCGTTCTGGCTGAGCGAGAAAGCGGGTGACCATAACGACGGTAACCTGATGGCCTCCACTGAAGTGAAAGTGGTGAAACGTGAAGGCGACATGGTGCTGGCGGATGTTCATGGCTGGCAACAGGATGGCGTTACCGAAGCCTTCTACGCCGCGCGCGGTAAACGCATTATGAGCGCGCTGCTGGGCGAAGAGGCTCGCAAAGCGTTAAAAGTCTCTGGTTCCGTTACCGATGAAGAGACCAAACAGGTCTGGCATGAAGTCGATCTGCAGGTCTGGCTGCCGGCGAAAAATCTGATTGGCGATCAACAAAAAATCTGGAGTTACGCTTCTGAATTAATGGCTAACAACTGTACCGGCTGTCATGGCCTGACTGAGTTGAATCGCTTTAACGCCAACCAGTGGATTGGGGTGGTTAAAGGTATGTCCGGCCGTACTTCACTGACTCAGGAACAGGTTCGTCTCCTGACCCAGTACGTACAAAAACATGCGAGCGACATGCCAGCAGCGGCCAATCAGGACAAACAATAAGGAGCCATGATGAAAAAGAATAACGATTATGACATGGCGGATCAGAGCCAGGAACCCGGTATGAATCTGACGCGTCGCCGTTTTCTGGCTGGCGCCAGCGCCCTGATGGCGGCGCCGCTGCTGGCGGGGTTATGGCCGCGTTCGGCGCTGGCGGAGGCCATCAGCCAGGCGATGCCGCAGTTTATTGCATTGCGCCAGGCGGAAAGCGGGATTCTCACCGGCGCCCACTGGGGCGCGTTTGAAGCCATCGTCCGCGACGGCAAAATGGTTGACGTACGCCCGATCAAAGACGATCCGTATCCCAACGAACTGATTACCATGGCGCCGTATCAGGTTCACGCCGAAAACCGGATTAAATATCCGATGGTGCGTAAAAGCTGGTTAGAAGGCGGGGCGAAAAACGGTAAGCCAGAGCTGCGCGGCCGCGATGAGTGGGTCCGCGTCAGCTGGGATAAAGCCCTGCATCTGGTGGCGGGTGAAATCAGCCGTCTGCAAAAAGAGCATGGCCCATCATCTATTTATGCCGGTTCTTACGGCTGGAAAAGCGTCGGGATGTTCCACAACCCAAGAACGCTGCTGCAGCGCATGATGAACCTGGCGGGCGGCTTTGTCGGCTATTCCGGTGACTACTCCACCGGCGCGGCGCAGGTGATTATGCCGCACGTGGTCGGTTCCGTTGAGGTTTACGAACAGCAGACCGCGTGGCCAAACGTGATTGATAACAGCGAGCTGGTGGTGATGATCGGTTGTAACCCAATGATCACGCTGAAAAACAGCTGGAACCTGCCGGATCACGTCGGCCAGACGGGCTTTGAAGCGCTGAAGAAAAAGGGCACCCGGATGATCTGTATCGACCCGGTGCGCAGCGACAGCGCGCGTGAGTTAGGCGCCGAGTGGATCGCCCCGCGCAGCTACACCGACTGCGCGCTGATGGCGGGGGTGGCCCATACGCTGCTGGCTGAAAATCTGCATAACCCAGATTTCCTGAAAACCTACACCGTAGGGTTCGATAAATTTGAAGCCTACCTGAACGGTAAAGAAGATGGCGTCGTCAAGGATGCCAACTGGGCTGCGGATATCAGCGGCGTTGATGCTGAGACCATCAAGCAGCTGGCGCGAGATATGGCGAAGCATCGCACCATGATCATGGGCGGCTGGGGCATCCAGCGTCAGCATCATGGCGAACAGGCCCACTGGATGATGGTGACGCTGGCGGCGATGCTGGGGCAGATTGGCCTGCCCGGCGGCGGTTTCGGCTTTAGCTATCACTACTCTTCCGGCGGTAGCCCAACCGCGCGCGGCGGTATTCTGGCGGGGATCTCCGCCGGTAGCCCAACGTCGCCGGCGGCGAAAGATATTACGCCGTTCCCGGTGGCGCGCATCGCCGATGCGCTGGCGAACCCAGGCAAGACCATCGACTATAACGGCACGAAAGTCACCTATCCGGATATTAAAATGGTGTACGTGGCGGGCGGTAACACCTTCCACCAGCATCAGGATACCAACAACCTGGTGAAAGCCTGGCAGCATCCGGAAACCGTGGTGGTGAACGAACCGTACTGGACGGCGACGGCGAAACACGCGGACATCGTACTGCCGGTGACCACCACCTACGAGCGCAACGACATGGATATGGGCGGCGACTATTCGCAGCTTTATGTCTTCCCGCTGCGCCAGTGCGTACCGCCGCAGAACGAAGCGAAAAACGACTTTGATGTCTTTGCGGGGATTTCCGAGATCCTTGGGGTGCATGAGGCCTTTACCGAAGGCAAAGATGAGATGCTGTGGTTGAAGGGCATGTATGACGAGATGAAAGCCCAGGCGCGCAACGCCCGCGTGGCGCTGCCGCCGTTTGATATGTTCTGGGCTTCCAACAACTACATTCGCTTCCCGATCCCGCAAGAGAACACCCAATGGGTGCGTTTCGCCGATTTCCGTGAGAACCCGCTGCTCAACCCGCTGGGGACGCCGTCAGGGAAAATCGAGATCTACTCTGACGCCATCGCCAAAATGGGCTACGAGGACTGCAAAGCGATTCCAACCTGGATGCCGCCGCACGAGTGGTATCGCGGGCCGGAAGCCGAGAAATATCCGCTGTCGCTCAATACCGGTCACCCGATTAACCGTCTGCATTCTCAGCTCGATAATACGCCGCTGCGCAAGAAATACGCGGTAGCCGATCGCGAAGCCATCTGGATCCATCCGAAAGATGCGAGCGCGCGCGGCATCAGTGAAGGCGATCTGGTTCGCGCCTTTAACGATCGCGGGCAGATCCTGGTCGGAGCGGTGATTACCGATAACGTTCGCGAAGGCGTGGTGCGCATCAGCGAAGGGGCATGGTTTGATCCGGCCGATCCGTCACAGCCGGGATCGCTGTGTAAAAACGGTAACGTCAACTGTCTGACCTTTGACGTCGGCTCCTCCAGCCTGGCGCAGGGGAACTGTGGCCAGATGTCGCAGCTGCAGATCGAGAAGTACACCGGACCGGCGCTGAAAAACACTGCGCACGATGTGCCGGTAGGCGCGTAACCCGCAGCCGGATCTGAAAGACAAAACGGACACTTCCGTAAGGGGTGTCCGTTTATCTGATGAAAGTGAATATATTCACGGCATCGCTAATTTTATAACGTCTTATTCCCTGTACTGCATGAGCCTGGCTTTTGGATATATACCTAAATGTATGCCAATCGCCTCGTTTAAAACCCTTTCAGAAGCATTTATCCAGTTCGTGGGAAAGCTTATTGAGTTCGTTCTGAATGTATTTACGGCGCTGTTTTAACAGTACGCGGGCTGGAATGACGCGCTCGATAATTGTCGGTTTCTTATATACATACTCTGTCACGAGCTGTTTAATATCTTTCTCTGACCAACCGTCCATCACCGGCGTTGGGTTGTAGAGAAGATTTGACTGGAGGGCAGGGGCAACCTCCTCATCCAGAATCACAAAGATCTCTTCCCGACTTAAACCAGACTCCTTTAACTTCTGCGCCATCCATCGGTAGTCGTAGTCCTGGAGTTCGCGCCCGGTAAACAGCTCCGATAATGCGTGCCAGACAGGAACTCGGGTCATCAGTTGAGCTTCTGTTAGTTGCAATTAGTTTCTCCCCTGTGGCCGGCAATACCCAATGGCCCGATGCTACAGTGTATGTCAGATATCTGGATAAACGATAGTCAGAAATAGCACCGGACTTACAAGGCAAAAATATCTGGCCTGAATATAAATAACTCGATACTCTGAAATAATATTAACAGTAAGCGATCTTCTTAATGCAGATTAGAACTTACTGAATAAGATCTTTTTGATGCTAATGTTTTAATAAAAAAAGGATTTTTTCCAGGAAGCTACGCCATGTTTCACCCCACGGTTCGGGATGGAACCTGTCATTCGCAATTTTCTTCATAATGGAGCTAAGCGCTTCTTCATCTTCGATTTCTAATAAAGAGGAAATTTCTAATTTAGCATCTTCAATTGATGAAATACTATAGTCACGATATCTGTCGATAATCTCATTAATCGAATTGCCAAAATCATCGTGCTCGTTACTAAAATAAATAGTGAGCATATCCTGTATGGCAGGGTACTTACGACCCGGTTTTTTATCCCATATATGGGTAAGACGTGAGAACATAGTACGGTTTCCCCTGATAAACTTGTTTCAGTAACACTACACGGACAGTATAACTGGTTTCTTTGACATTTAGTCCCTGCCGGAACCCGTATCCAATTGCACTACCGGTTTTATAGGTCAATTCAAGTGGACGAGAACCTGCGCCTGAATTTGCCCAATATACTACTTTGAGTTTATTGGCTTTTAATGCGTTACTGATAGCCTTTTCCGCATGTTGTACAGAATAAAATGATGATACAGACCTCATCTGAGGGCTTCGCGCCAGACGTTCCAGTAACTCTTTTTCTGAAATCGATACGTGTTTGGATAGCGTGTGACCGCCAATTTTTACTGGGCGTACGGCTTCATGATCTATGATTCTAAAATTTCCTGCGCGGACATAAGCAACACGAGCAGCGCCTAAAGCGAGGCCAAATGCAGCCGGGACAGCAATATCTACGGTCAGGCCAATGCTCATTGCTGTCTTTTCGTCGGCGCCTAACTGACGTGCAGTTTCAACAGCTAACTGGTAAGCCGCTGTACGGGTATCGCGGCCTGTGATGATTTGGTCAATTGATGCATGAAGGCTATCGAGTCCATGGGCGCCAACGACGACACAGGCCGCTTTGGTCAACATAGTTGGGTCAGGAGCCGCGCATAAAATCGTAGCTCCGGCTAATTCAACAGTACTCATTGCTACATCGAGCCCACCTAGCAATCTGTTTTGTAGTGTCTCCGCTTCTGTCACTGTTTTATCAGACATTACTGCCGCCAACTGAACTGGCGACATTACAATATATAATCCATTATTCATAGTGCCCCCTGATATCTACCTGGCGATAGTAAAAAACATTATCGTGATTCGCAAATGAATCTCTACAAGTAATTTTTGTTTCTTGGCTTTTGGTTTTTTTACGGGTGAGTTTTGTCGGTGTAACCTATAATTTGGGCTTATATAAAACTATGTTTTATATGATCGAGAGAGGTATCGGCAAATTTTTTACATAGTGTCTTTCTATATTTAAAAATATAGCGATTGATTCACTTTAAGTTGTTAGATAATATTTTTATGAGTTTTATATATGGTGCTGGGTTTTATTCGTAGTATAAGACTGGCAGGATCGTCTACCGGGGTGTGTTCAGTCCCTTTTGCCGGGTTTCCATAGTTTTAGGCACCTCAAAAACAATAAAGCTTTATGAGGTGCCTAAAAGGTTCGGATTTAATGATTTCTCTTCGGACTTCGCGGGACAAATTCAAGGCACAAAAAAGCCCGCAGGGCTTGCGCCGTGCGGGCTCTTAGGACTTCATCGGATGACTCTGGTAATCACCGATGGAGAATTTTGGTGGAGCTGGCGGGAGTTGAACCCGCGTCCGAAATTCCTACATCCTCGGCACTACATGCTTAGTTTGTCTTTACATTCGCACGCCAGCTGCGGACAGACACGCCACTAACGAACTAGCCTGATTAGTTTTAGCACTTCAACCCCAGGCAGGGCATCCGCGCGATCTCTTTTGGGTTTGACCTCTCTTGATCCCCGTCCTAAGAGCGGAGGCTAGGGAGAGAGGGCTCTAAGCAGGTTATTAAGCTGCTAAAGCGTAGTTTTCGTCGTTTGCGACTATTTTTTTGCGGCTTTTTACGAGGCCAACCGCCCCTCGGCATGCACCTTGGGTTTCGCGAATCCCGTCGAATCCAGAATCAGCCCCAATGTGTACTTGAAGTATAACAGATTTGTGAAGGTGGTTACCAGCCCCCGAAACGAGGATTCTGGCGGCATATCGAGTGAAAAAGCAGCGACAACAGCAATATAGCGTGGGGCCAGGGGGAGCTGGCCCGCAGAGGGAGGGAATTACCGCCCGGCGTTCTTCATGATGCGCGCCTTATCGACCGCCCATTCACGATCTTTCACGTCGGTGCGCTTATCGTGCTGTTTCTTACCTTTCGCCACGCCGATTTTCACCTTGCACCAGGCGTTCTTCCAGTACAACGACAGGGCGACGACGGTATAACCTTCGCGGTTGATGCGGCCATATAGCGCATCGAGCTCGCGCTGATTGAGCAGCAGCTTGCGGGTACGGGTCGGATCGCAAACGTAATGCGTGGAGGCGACCGCCATTGGCGTAAAGTTGGCGCCGAAAAGATAGGCTTCGCCATCTCTCAGAATGACATAGCTATCGCCGATGTTGGCTTTGCCGGCACGCAGAGATTTCACTTCCCAACCCTGCAGCGCGAGGCCTGCCTCGTATTCATCTTCGATAAAGTATTCGTGACGGGCGCGTTTATTCAGCGCAATGGTGGCTGATCCAGGTTTGTGGGCTTTTTTCTTAGTCATAATTTCCTGAAGTCATCGCTAGTTCTAAACATTGTTACCTCAATCCTTCCTGCGAGGCGTAATGGGCTATCTTAGCACGAGTTACGGTACAGCGTTTTTTTTAGCAGCAGATAAATGATATTATTTGTCCCGTGTTTAAATGTGGAACCTGCTATGCCTCAGATTAGCCGTACTGCGCTGGTGCCTTTCAGCGTGGAACAGATGTATCAACTCGTAAATGATGTGAAGTCCTATCCCGATTTCCTGCCTGGCTGCACCGGTAGCCGAGTGCTGGAGGCCGGGCCGACGCAAATGACGGCGGCGGTTGATGTGTCCAAGGCCGGCATCAGCAAGACTTTCACGACGCGTAATACACTGACCGATAACCAGAGTATCCTGATGAGCCTGGTCGATGGGCCGTTCAAAAAGCTGATTGGCGGCTGGAAGTTTATTCCGCTCAGCCCGGATGCGTGCAAAATTGAGTTTCATCTCGATTTTGAGTTCACCAACAAGCTGATTGAAATGGCTTTTGGTCGCATCTTTAAAGAGCTGGCCGCCAATATGGTGCAGGCGTTCACCACGCGCGCCAAAGAGGTGTATCGTGTCGGCTAATATTGTGGTTGAAGTTGCCTATGCGTTGCCGGAAAAACAGTACCTGCAACGCGTGAAGCTGCAGGCTGGGGCAACGGTCGAGCAGGCGATTATCTCTAGCGGTATTCTGGCGCTGCGCGAAGATATCGATCTGGCGAAGAATAAAGTCGGCATCTACAGCCGTCCGGTCAAGCTGCACGACGAAGTCCATGATGGCGACCGCGTAGAGATTTATCGCCCGCTGATTGCTGACCCGAAAGAGCTGCGCCGACAGCGGGCTGAAAAGCACGCCGAGAAATAAGCGGGAATGCACAATAAAAAAAGCGCTCATTGAGCGCTTTTTGCATTTCTACTGGCCTGAGATTACTTGGTCAGCGCCGGTTTGTTATCAATGTTGGTTAACACACCGCTGCTGTCGAAGGTCAGCGTCAGGGTCTGCTGGGTCACTTTCTCATGGCCCGGCTGCTGGCGGAAAACGTAGAACCAGGTGTTGCTACCAAATGGATCTGACATCATCGGCGTACCCAGCGCATAAGCAACCTGCTGTTGTGTCATGCCGACACGAATTTTTGCGACATCGGTTGGTGCCAGATAGTTACCCTGGTTGATATCAGGACGGTAAACCACTCGTTCCAGAGTGGAACAGCCTGCGGTCAACATAAGGAGAACCGCTGCGGCAGCAGTCAGCGTTTTACAGCGCATAGTGATTTGATTCCTTTTTGGGCCCGAGCAATACGTGGCTCATCTGTAATATGCCGATAATAATAGACCTTTGCCCGGTTGGGAACCTTCGACTGCAGGTCTATTGGCAATTTGCTGTTCACTATGACTCTGTGAAAATCAAAAAGTTTACGCCGCAAGCAACTCTTTCGCGTTCGCCAGGGTGTTGCGGGTCACCTCGCTACCGCCCAGCAGACGGGCCAGTTCCTGCAGTCTGGCGCGTTTATCCAGCGCATGCATGTGCGTCTCGGTCATCTCGCCATCGGTCTCTTTGCAGACAAAGAAATGATGGTGACCACAGCCAGCAACCTGCGGCAGGTGAGTCACGCACATGACCTGCGTGGATTCTCCCAACTGGCGGAGCAGTTTGCCGACCACCGCCGCCGTCGGGCCGCTGATGCCGACATCGACCTCATCGAAAATCAGCGCCGGAGTTTCCATTTTACGGGCGGTAATAACCTGAATAGCCAGTGCGATACGCGACAGCTCGCCGCCGGAGGCCACTTTAGCGATCGGCTGCAGCGGTTGCCCCGGGTTGGTGGTGACGCGGAACTCAATATGGTCGGCGCCTTCGGCGGTCAGATGGCGTTCATCAAAGGCGACATCAATGGCAAACACGCCGTGTGGCATAGAAAGTGAGTGCATACTTTCGGTTATCAACTGGGTGAGTTCATCGGCGCTGCGCTGACGCAGGGCGTGCAGTTCTTGCGCCGTTTCCAGCGCCAGGCGGTGATGCTCAATGACCAGTTGGCTCAGCGACTCCAGCGAACCGGCGCTGTCGTCCAGCAGGCGCTGCTCATCCAGCATGGCCTGATAGAACGCCGGCAGCTCTTCCGGAGCAATCTGATGCTTACGCGCCAGCGCAATCTGCCGGGAAATGCGCTGTTCCAGCTCGAACAGACGGTTAGGGTCGAGATCGAGACGGTCATTGTAGTGGCGCAGCTCATCGGTCGCCTCGCTGAGCTGAATAGAGGCTTCTTCCAGCATATCGAGCACGCTGGAGAGTTTGCTATCCATACCGACCAGCTCGCTAACCAGCTGTTTAGCGGTATAAAGCTGGCTTTGCAAATTGGCCTCTTCGCCGTCGGCCAGTACCGTTAACGCATGCTGACAGGTACTGAGCAGCTGGCCGCTGTTGGCCAAACGTTTGTACTCTTCGTCTATCTGTTCGAACTCGCCCGGCAGAGGATTAAATTCGTTCAGTTCTTTGAGCTGGTATTGCAGCAGGTCTGCGCGGGCGGCGCGCTCCTGGCTCTGCTGCTGATGCTGAGCCAGCTCCCGGCAGCTCTGGTGCCACTGGCGGTAGCGTTCCGCCATGCGCTGAGTAAGCGCATACTCACCGGTATAACCATCGAGCAGGGTTTTCTGATGTTCGGCTTTGGTGAGTAACTGATGGGCATGCTGGCCATGGATCTGGATAAGCAACTGGCCCAGCTCGCGAAGCTGAGAAAGAGGCACGGCGGTACCGTTGATAAAACCGCGGGAGCGACCGTCAGCGCTGATCACGCGGCGAAGTAAACACTCACGCCCGCTCTCCAGTTGGTTCTCTTCCAGCCAGCGCTGGGCGGCAGGGGTATCTTTCAGCGCGAAGCGCGCGCACAGGTCGGCACGGCTGGCGCCGCGGCGCACCATGTCAGCTTCGGCTCGGCCGCCGAGGCACAGCCCCAGCGCGTCGATGGCAATGGATTTCCCGGCGCCGGTTTCCCCGGTAATGGCGGTCATGCCACTGTGAAAATCAATTTCCAGTTCACGAACGATAGCGAAATTGCTGATGGTGAGTTGCGCCAACATAGCTGCCTTCCTGTATGAAAAAACATTACTGTGTTTTCGTACAGTATAAACTGGTTTTTTATCCAGTAAAGAGGCAGCTTGTAAAATCAGAACAATTTTTTCGACCAGCCCAACTTAGTGCTTAATGTATTGAAATAACTATAGTCTTTCGGGTGAATCAGATTGAGGTGATAATCACAGCGGCGGATGAGCACATCTTCGCCGTCCTGGATGGGCAGCGCGATCTGGCTGTCGCAGCTGATTTCCAGATCGTTACAGCGCTGCGAGAAGCGCAGGCGAATGGTGCTATCGCCGTTAATCACCAGTGGTCGCGCTGATAGCGTATGCGGGAACATCGGCACCAGAGTGATGGCGTCCAGAGAAGGGGTGAGAATAGGGCCGCCGGCAGAGAGCGAATAGGCCGTCGAACCGGTAGGCGTGGAGATGATCAGGCCGTCGGAGCGCTGGGAGAAGGCGAACACTTCATCGATATAGACCTCGAACTCAATCATGTGCGCGACTTTACCCGGATGCAGCACTACTTCATTGATAGCCGTGCTGATACGCTTCTGGCAGTCATGCTGGCACACCTGGGCTTCCAGCAGAAAACGTTTTTCGGCGATATAGTGGCCTTCAAGTACGTCGGCCAACTGCTGGAGCGCGTTATCCGGGTCAAGGTCGGTAAGAAAACCAAGATTGCCGCGGTTAATGCCGATGACGTTGATGTCATAGCGCGCCAGGGTACGCGCCGCGCCGAGCATATTGCCGTCGCCGCCGACCACCACCGCCAGATCCGCCTGCTGGCCGATTTCCGCCAGCGTGCCGGTTTTAACATTGCTAAGCTGGAGTTCATGGGCGATTTGCTGCTCGACCAGCACCTCATAGCCTTTGCCGCATAGCCAGCGCCAGAGCATTTCATGTGTGGTCAGGGCGGTTGGGTGACGAGGGTGTCCCACAATGCCGATACACTTGAAATGGTTCTTCATGATCTGGATGTCCTTGGGTTAAATGAATGATGACAATCTGTCTGCTTCCCTTGAATCCCGGAAACTGATCCCCATAATAAGCGAAGTTAGCGAGATGAATGCGAAAAAAACGCGGAGAAATTCATGAGTAGTAAAGAACAGAAAACGCCTGAGGGGCAAGCCCCGGAAGAAATTATCACGGAGCAGCACGACAACGTAGAGGCGGTAGAGCCTGAGGTTTCTGCTGAGCAGGTGGATCCGCGCGATGAAAAAATTGCGAATCTGGAAGCACAGCTGGCCGAAGCGCAAAAGCGTGAACGTGATGTGATGCTGCGCGCAAAAGCGGAAGAAGACAACCTGCGTCGTCGCACCGAACAGGATATCGAGAAAGCGCATAAATTCGCCCTGGAGAAGTTCGTCAACGAACTGCTGCCGGTTATCGATAGCCTGGATCGCGCGCTGGAAGTGGCTGATAAAGCTAACCCGGATATGGCGCCGATGGTTGAAGGGATCGAACTGACTCTGAAATCGATGCTGGACGTCGTGCGTAAGTTTGGCGTGGAAGTGGTTGCCGATACCAACGTACCGCTGGATCCTAACGTGCATCAGGCCATCGCGATGGTCGAGTCTGACGATGTGGCTGCCGGTAACGTACTGGGTGTTATGCAGAAGGGATATACCCTGAACGGTCGTACTATTCGCGCCGCGATGGTAACCGTCGCGAAAGCGAAGTAATTCGTTAGTTCGCCAGTAACGGCTGCCTGCGGGTGGCCGTTTTTATTGGCTTTAAATAAAAAAACGGCGAACCGAAGTTCGCCGTTGTTCTTTGCTGGCTGCGCTATTCCGCCACGCTTTCGCGTAATGATTTCACCGGCATCACCTTCACCTGCTTAATCATATTGTCCTGTACGTCGAGAATATCGATATCATACTGTTCGATACGTACGCGGGTTCCAGGGACCGGGATTTCTTCCAGCGCTTCCAGAATGATGCCGTTAACGGTACGCGCATCGTCTTCCGGCAGATGCCAGTTGAACGCTTTGTTGATTTCCCGCACGTTGGCGCCGCCGTCAATAATTACCGAGCCGTCATTAAGCGGCGTCACTTCTTCGGCAAGGGTTGGCGACATTGAGGTAGTGAAGTCTCCCACGATCTCTTCAAGAATATCTTCAACGGTGACCAGTCCTTGAATATCACCATATTCATCGACCACCAGACCGACTTTCTTTTTATTACGTTGGAATTTCACCAATTGCGTGCTAAGCGGCGTACCTTCCGGCACAAAGTAAATCTCATCTGCCGCTCGTAACATGATCTCTTTTGTGAACTCTTTCTTTTCCGTCATCAGCCGATAGGCTTCACGGACGCGCAGCATGCTGATGGCATCGTCCAGCGAATCACGATACAGCACGATACGGCCATGCGGCGAGTGGGTTAGCTGGCGGACGATAGATTTCCAGTCATCGTTGATATCGATACCGACGATCTCATTGCGCGGCACCATGATGTCATTAACGCTGACCTTTTCCAGATCCAGGACCGACAGCAGCATGTCCTGATTCCGCCGTGAGATTTGTGAACGGGATTCATTCACAATCGTTCGCAGTTCATCTTTACTCAATGCGCCGCTAATAACGTGATCGGTCTTAATGCCCATCATGCGCATCAGTACGCGGGTAATGGTGTTCAACAGCCACACCAGCGGCATCATCAGTACCTGTAGCGGCGCCAACAGGAAACTGCTGGGGTAGGCGACCTTTTCCGGGTACAGGGCGGCAATGGTTTTAGGTAAGACTTCGGCAAACACCAGCACGACAAAGGTGAGCACGCCGGTGGCGATAGCCACGCCGGCGTCGCCGTATAGACGCATGCCGACGATGGTTCCCAGCGCCGAGGCCAGGATATTGACGAGGTTGTTGCCGATGAGCACCAGGCTAATGAGGCGATCCGGTTTACGCAGCAGCTTTTCCACCCGCTTAGCCGGGCGGTTGCCTTGTTTCGCCATATGGCGCAGCCGATAGCGGTTCAGCGTCATCATGCCGGTTTCGGAACCGGAGAAATAGGCGGAGATAATCACCATGATGATCAGCGTGACGATCAGCGTGGTGGTAGAAATGTGTTCCAGGAGAGACTCCTTAGTCTTTAACTAACAAACTGCTGCAGGACGCGGCTGCCAAAATAAGCCAGGGTCAGCAGCCCGGCTCCGGCGACGTTAAACCAGACCACCCGGCGGCCGCGCCAGCCTTCGTGGTAGTGCCCCCACAGCAGTACGATATAGACAAACCAGGCCACGATAGACAGCACCGCTTTATCAATATTTTCGGTATTAAACAGGTTGTGCATATAGAACAACCCGGTGCATAGCGTCAGGGTCAGCAGCACGACGCCAACCTGGGTGATATGAAACATTTTACGCTCAATACTCATCAGCGGCGGCATTTCGCTGCTGAAAGCCAGCTTTTTATTTTTAAGCTGGTAGTCAATCCACGCCAGCTGCAGCGCGTACAGCGCGGCGATGATAAGCGTGGCGTAGGCAAAGAGCGACAGGCCGATATGCACCAACATCCCCGGGGTGGTTTCGAGGTGGGTGATGTACTCGTTAGGCACGAAGGTGGCGAAGGCGAGATTGATCAGCGCGAAGGCGTATACGATCGGTAGCAATAACCAGCCGCGATTACGCGAGGCGACGATGGTCATCACCGTACAGATCATCAGGCTGACCAGCGAGCCGACGTTAAGTAAGCTGAGATTTTGCCCACCTTCGCCGCCGGGGAAAATACGTGACTCCAGCGCGAAGGCGTGGCAAATCAGCGCTATCGTCGCGGAGAGAATCGCCATCCGCCGCCAGCTGCTGTTTTTTTGCAGCAAGCCAGGGATGATCAGCGCAAGGCTGATGGAGTAGGCGACAAGGGCAAGTAGAGCAAACACAGGCATAGGAGCGTCGACTGTTGACTAAATAAGAAAGAGAAGCAGTATAGCGTCACGCGACGTCTGCTCCAACCGTTGCAGCACATTCAGGTTTATGTCGTGTTATACTGCGCCAAATTCGTATTTTTGTGTCGCTGCGGCGACCGACCGTTTCCACCTCAGGCGAGAGACAATGTTTGATAATTTAACCGATCGTTTGTCGCGTACGCTGCGCAACATTAGCGGCCGCGGACGCCTTACCGAAGACAACATTAAAGACACCCTGCGCGAAGTGCGCATGGCGCTGCTGGAGGCCGACGTCGCGCTTCCGGTGGTGCGTGATTTCATCAGCCGCGTCAAAGAGAGCGCGGTAGGCCATGAAGTCAATAAAAGCCTGACGCCAGGTCAGGAGTTCGTCAAGATTGTCCGCAACGAGCTGGTTGCGGCGATGGGCGAAGAAAACCAGACGCTGGATTTAGCCGCGCAGCCGCCGGCCGTCGTCCTGATGGCGGGCTTGCAGGGTGCGGGTAAAACGACCAGCGTCGGTAAGCTGGGTAAATTCCTGCGCGAGAAGCACAAGAAAAAAGTGCTGGTCGTTTCCGCGGACGTATACCGCCCGGCGGCGATTAAACAGCTGGAAACGCTGGCAGAGCAGGTCGGCGTGGATTTCTTCCCGTCCGACGTGGGCCAGAAGCCGGTTGATATCGTCAACGCGGCGCTGAAAGAAGCGAAGCTTAAATTCTACGACGTGCTGCTGGTGGATACCGCCGGTCGTCTGCACGTCGATGAAGCGATGATGGACGAAATCAAACAGGTCCACGCCGCGATTAATCCGGTTGAGACGCTGTTCGTCGTTGATGCGATGACCGGTCAGGATGCGGCGAATACCGCGAAGGCCTTTAACGAAGCGCTGCCTTTGACCGGCGTGGTGCTGACCAAAGTAGACGGCGACGCCCGCGGCGGTGCGGCGCTGTCGATTCGTCATATCACCGGCAAGCCGATTAAATTCCTCGGCGTCGGCGAGAAAACCGAAGCGCTGGAGCCGTTCCACCCGGACCGTATCGCTTCTCGTATTCTCGGCATGGGCGACGTGCTGTCGCTTATCGAAGATATCGAGAGCAAAGTTGACCGCGCGCAGGCCGAGAAGCTGGCATCCAAGCTGAAGAAAGGCGACGGTTTCGACCTGACCGACTTCCTTGAGCAACTGCGCCAGATGAAAAACATGGGCGGCATGGCCAGCCTGATGGGCAAACTGCCGGGCATGGGGCAAATTCCCGATAACGTGAAAGCGCAGATGGACGACAAAGTGCTGGTGCGTATGGAAGCGATCATCAACTCGATGACGATGAAAGAGCGCGCCAAGCCGGAAATCATTAAAGGTTCGCGTAAACGCCGTATCGCCGCCGGTTGCGGAATGCAGGTGCAGGACGTGAACCGACTGCTGAAGCAGTTCGACGACATGCAGCGCATGATGAAGAAGATGAAGTCGAAAGGCGGCATGATGAAGATGATGCGTGGGATGAAAGGGATGATGCCGCCAGGATTCCCTGGCCGCTAATACGCGTCATAATTCAAGCCGCAGATGCGTTGGCTGCGTTCGTTCACCCCGGTCACGTACTTGTGTACGCTCCCGGGGATTTACTCACTTGCCGCCTTCCTGCAACTCGAATTATTTAGCGTATGTAGTTTTGAATTGATTTTTGCACAGAAATCAGTAAAATTTTCGGGCTTTTAATATGACACCGGGCTCCGTTCCTCGATGGGGCCCGGTTGTTTTATTCACACAAGAGGATGTTATGGTAACTATTCGTTTAGCACGTCACGGCGCTAAAAAGCGTCCGTTCTACCAGGTTGTTGTCACCGACAGCCGTAATGCACGCAACGGTCGCTTCATCGAGCGCGTTGGCTTCTTCAACCCGATCGCTACCGAGAAAGAAGAAGGCACCCGCCTGGATCTGGATCGTATCGCTCACTGGGTTGGCCAGGGCGCTACTGTTTCCGATCGCGTTGCCGCGCTGATCAAAGCCGCTAACAAAGCAGCTTAATCTGTCACGGTGGTCATGATGAGCAAGCAACACACCGCACAAGCACCTGTTGATCCGATTGTATTGGGGAAAATGGGTTCTTCCTACGGTATCCGTGGTTGGCTCAGAGTGTTTTCCTCCACCGAAGACGCTGAAAGCATTTTTGACTATCAGCCCTGGTTAATCCAGAAGGCGGGTCAGTGGCAGGTTGTTGAGCTGGAAAGCTGGCGCCACCACAATCAGGACATCATCATCAAGCTGAAAGGCATTGACGATCGTGATGCGGCGAATCTCCTGACTAATTGCGAAATTATCGTGGATTCATCGCAGCTGCCGGCGCTGGAAGAGGGCGACTATTACTGGAAAGACCTGATGGGCTGCCAGGTAGTTACCACCGAAGGCTATAGCCTGGGTAAAGTCATTGATATGATGGAAACCGGGTCGAATGACGTTCTCGTCATCAAGGCAAACCTGAAAGATGCATTTGGCATCAAGGAGCGGTTGGTTCCGTTCCTCGATGGGCAGGTTATCAAGAAAGTCGATCTCGCTACTCGTACTATCGAAGTAGATTGGGATCCTGGTTTTTAAATTCTCCGGATAAACGGTAAAAGACGGCGCTATGTGGATTGGCATAATTAGCCTGTTTCCTGAAATGTTCCGCGCAATTACCGATTACGGGGTAACTGGCCGGGCAGTAAAAAATGGCCTGCTGAGCATCGAAAGCTGGAGTCCTCGCGACTTCGCTCATGACCGGCACCGTACCGTGGACGATCGTCCTTACGGCGGCGGACCGGGGATGCTAATGATGGTTCAACCCTTACGGGATGCCATTCATGCAGCAAAAGCCGCGGCAGGTGAAGGCGCAAAGGTGATTTATCTGTCACCTCAGGGACGCAAGCTTGATCAAGCGGGCGTCAGCGAACTGGCAACGAATCAGAAACTGATTCTGGTGTGTGGTCGCTACGAAGGGATAGACGAGCGCGTAATCCAAACCGAAATTGACGAAGAATGGTCAATCGGCGATTACGTTCTCAGCGGTGGTGAGTTACCGGCAATGACGCTGATTGACTCCGTTTCCCGGTTCATTCCGGGAGTACTGGGACATGAAGCATCGGCAACGGAAGATTCCTTTGCTGATGGGTTGCTGGATTGCCCGCACTATACCCGTCCTGAAGTGTTAGAAGAGATGGAAGTACCGCCAGTATTGCTGTCGGGAAACCATGCTGAGATACGTCGCTGGCGTCTGAAGCAGTCGCTGGGCCGCACCTGGCTTAGAAGACCTGAACTTCTGGAAAACCTGGCTCTGACTGAAGAGCAAGCAAAGTTGCTGGCGCAGTTCAAAAGCGAACACGCGCAACAGCAGCATAAACATGATGGGCAGGCGTGAGCCCCCAATATCAGTTTACCCAGGATAAGAGATTAAATTATGAGCAACATTATTAAGCAACTTGAACAAGAACAGATGAAGCAGGACGTACCTTCCTTCCGTCCGGGTGATACCGTGGAAGTGAAAGTATGGGTTGTTGAAGGTTCCAAAAAACGTCTGCAGGCATTCGAGGGCGTGGTTATCGCTATTCGTAACCGCGGTCTGCACTCTGCATTCACTGTTCGTAAAATTTCCAACGGCGAAGGCGTTGAGCGTGTCTTCCAGACTCACTCTCCGGTAGTTGACAGCATTGCTGTTAAACGTCGTGGTGCTGTACGTAAAGCTAAACTGTACTACCTGCGTGAGCGTACCGGTAAGTCTGCTCGTATCAAAGAGCGTCTTAACTAATAAGCGCATCACGCTACATCCAAAGCGTGTTATAAAACAAGGGGTTAGCGTAATGCTAACCCCTTTTTTATTGCCGATGGCGGCAAAATGGCGACAGAGATAAAAAACCTGCCGAAGCAGGTCAAAGCCAGGGCTGATGTTGTTGCACTCGCGTCAGATGTGGCGGCGCGGGATCCACTTCAACCGGTAACGACCTCGACGTCGTGCCCGGAAACAATACTACCGAGCGCCTCACCATCACACCGGCAGATGACACCACTTCCAGCCAACGCCTGCCGTTATGGAATCCGACACTGACCTGCGTCTGCGTACACGACAGGCATTTGAAGGCTTGAGCGTAGCGGGGCCGGTCGGTGCAAATGAATATCACGACCGCAGCGCCGACGATTATCGCAGGCTGTTTGGCTGCGACTGGTCTTTTGCTGTTGCAGCGGGTGAGGTGGAAGCATGAGCAAGCGCAAGCCACGTAAAGCAGTCGCCATGACCGTCAGCGCCCCGCAAAAAATGGAGGAGTTCACCATCGGCGAGCCGGTGCCGTTAACAACGGGAAAATCGCGACTCAATGGCATAAAAAAACCGACATTCTTAGTGTCGGTCTTATGGCTGAATGCATGTATCAGTTTTGCCATGAAATGATGTCATCGAGACCTGAGATCAGGTCGGGAAAATAACTTTCATCAATATCGAGGGAACCCTCAAGCGTAATACTTTCAGCATGGTTTTCAGGCTTTAGTTCCATGCTGACGCCAACAGCCCCGGCAAAATGCGCCTGGTGAAACTTAAGTACAACCTGCTCGAATGCCGAGGTTAAGTTAATATCCTTAGATTCCCCCCCATTCTTTAAGGCCTGATGGAAATTTTGTGTATCATTCCTGAATTGCTCTAACTGACCGACAAAAAACTCTGCTGCAAACTCGGTTTTTAAGGCAGGAATTGAGAACTCAACCCATACCATAATACGGCTATAGGATGGTATCTCGGGTTCAGTCACTCTTTCATAAGGCGTTAATTTCAGATGCCTGTCACCGCTGATGATATCTATCATTATTCCCCCTTCACGGCATGTACTGAAAATGCATGATAGTCCAGTCAGCTTCCCTGACTAAAACCTCAAGACGGTATGGCTTATAAATATATGAGCCTTTATTTTGCTTGTTCTCAACAAGTTTATACATACGCGCTTCATACCGGAAAAGGCCTGGTTTTTTCAGTGGATCCGGCGTTCTCGCGCCATAGCGAATGGCCTTTTCCTGGATCTGTAAAGGCACATAGCGGCCGGGGTTTAGCATATGTTTTGCCGATGACTCACTCATTCTGAGCGTGTGAGCTGATAGGCCCATTTTCAACCGGCCACGCAAGAGACTGATTGTAGCCTCACTAAGTCTCACAGTTACGGCGGTTTTAACACCACTCTCCAGTAATGCTTTACCCGCACGAAATAGACGAAATACACCAAAAGCAATTAAAGCGAGGTCTGTTGGATCAATCAGGGGGGCTTCTAATGGCGCCTCCTCCAGCCTGACAAACATACCGTCGGCATCATAAATCTGCCATAACCCGGGAGCCTGAGCGACGGAGTAACCAATACACATCCCGCTTTCGTCATCAACGATGGGTTTTGAGTTCAGTGGTGGATTGCGGGGGCGAAATTCAAAGTATTCACCGGCTGGCAATGTTGATTGGAAGTTGTAAAAACGTCCAGGCTCGTCTGTAATTAATCCAACACTCATCGTCATGATTTTCTTTTGGTTAACCTTCAGATCATCATAATGGACGTTTTTGCTTCAATCTACTTTTCCTGACTTGTTTTAAACACCTCAGCAGCTAACGCCTCGCTGGGCTTGTTGTTCAACCCCGCCAGCACCGAAAGCGAGTTGCAGCACCGACGGCGTTTGTTAATGCAACCAGCAATCGTCCCCCATAGCAATTGGCGATAAAGTGGCGACAGAGGTTTCATAATACTGCAATTCATTGCATTAAAAATAAAATTAACTAATTGTTTTTTATGGTAATTACTGGATTTGTATTGAGTGTCAGTAGGAATGTCTTAACTAAGATTCGCTTTCGCGACATCCTGATAGAAAGGGCTGGCCAGATGGCTGGCCCTTTTTTTATCTAAATTTTAACTATTTTGATGTAAATCAATTACAATATCGCCCGGATTTCGGAGGGGCGGTGAACGGCACTATTTTCTCACAACCAGCATTTCAACGGCGGGCCGCCTGGCTGGCGCTGTTTGCGATCCTGCTGATCGTGGTGGCGCCGCTGATCTCCGTTTCGCTGCAGAAAGATCCCATGAGCGCAATGCCGGGCATGCATCATGTTATGCCGATGGGCAAGTCTCATGATGGGATGTCCGGGCATGAGATGACCATGATGCACGGCGCTGACAGCGCGTCACAGCCGGCGCATAGCATGCCGGTTGATCACGCCGAAGCCTGCGGCTATTGCGTGCTATTAGCGCACGTACCGGGGCTGCTGTTCGCGCTGGCGCTGTTCTTCGCTATGATCCTGCGGCGCATTCGCCTGCCGGTTTCTCGCCCGGTATTAAAACACTGGCACTACTTCCCCTGGCTCTACCCTGAAACCCGCGCGCCGCCGCGGCTGTCTGCTTTTTCCCTTTAATAAAAATGAATCTGCGTACTGCGCAACGACCTCTTTTGCTTTAAAAAAGGAAGAGTATGACAACCTGCACCTCGCGCGCGGCATGGTTAAACCTGCTGCGGCGCCTCCATTTCTATATTGGTCTGTTTATCGGACCATTTATCTTTGTCGCGGCCTTGACCGGCACGCTGTATGTCGCCACGCCGCAGCTGGAAAACTGGCTGTACCATGATGCCTTACAGGGCTCGCTCAACGGCGAAAGACAGTCGCTTAGCGCGCAAATTGCCGTCGCCAAAGAGGCTACGCAAAACAACCTCCGCCTGCAGGCCGTGCGCCCGGGTATTACCGCCGGCGAAACGACGCGGGTGATGTTTGCCGACCCGCGGCTGGGGGAATCAGAAAACCGGGCTATTTTTGTTGACCCGGTGACGCTACGGGTCAAAGGCGATCTGACGGTTTACGGTACCAGCGGTATTTTACCGCTGCGCCAGTGGATTGATTACGCGCATAAATCCTTGCTGTTGGGTGACAGTGGCAGGCTGTACAGCGAACTGGCGGCCTCCTGGATGTGGGTTGCGGCATTGGGCGGTATTGCGCTATGGGCGATGACCCGTCCGAAGCGGCGTATAAACAATCGGCTGCAAAATACCCGCCGTCTGCACGTGACGCTGGGCTGGATGTTGCTGGTTGGCATGTTGCTGTTTTCCGCCACCGGCTTAACCTGGTCGCAGTGGGCGGGCGGTAACGTCGATAAGATGCGCGCCGCGTTTGGCTGGCTAACGCCGCAGGTCAATACGCAACTTCATGGCGGGGAGGCGATGCCGCCCGATCCGCACGCCGGGCACCACATGGCGCATATGGCAATGGATGAGCCACAGGTGAAAGTGACTGCGGATCGGTTCGATAGCGTATTGCAGGTGGCGCAGGCCGCAGGGCTGACGGCCAGCAAGCTGGAGATCCGGCCGCCCAAAAGCGCGGGGATGGCGTGGACGGTGAATGAAATTGACCGTAGCTGGCCGACACGGGTCGATGCGGTGGCCATTGATGGCGAGACGTTACAAGTCGTGGATCGTACCCGCTTTAGCGATTTCCCGCTGATGGCTAAGCTGACCCGATGGGGCGTCGATTTTCATATGGGTTTACTGTTCGGGTTGGCGAACCAGTTGCTGTTGGTGGCGTTCGGGGTGGCTCTGTGCATCATGATCATCGTCGGCTACCGCCTGTGGTGGATCCGCCGTCCGACGCAGAGTGCGTTTAATCCAGCACAGACGTTGGTGCAAGCGTGGTTGGGGTTAAGTGTCGCCGCCCGGGCGCTTGCGCTGCTAATCGCGCTCCTGCTCGGGCTGGCGGTGCCGCTGATGGGCGTCAGCCTCGCGGCGTGCCTCGTGGTTGATTACCTGCGCTGGCGCGCGGCTTCAGCGATGAGGCTGGCTAAGTCGGTAGACTAACCTGCTTAAGGCGTGCTGATCACCACGGTAACGCGGCGGTTTTCAGCACGGCCTGCAGCGGTATCGTTGCTGGCGATGGGGTACTTTTTACCTAATCCGCGGGTGGTTAGATTACTGCGCGGGATTTTCGCGCCTTCAGCCCAGGCATCCGCCACGCTGTTGGCGCGCTTTAATGACAGCGCTTCGTTGTAGCTGTCTTCGCCGTAGTTATCGGTATGACCTTCAAGACGGCTATGGGTAATACCGGTCTCAGCTAACCGTGCGGCCATACTGTGGATTTGCTGCTGGCTTTCGGGACGCAGGCGATAGTCGTTTTTGTCAAACAGAATGCTGTCAGACAAACCTAAAGACCAATCACCAGCGGCTTCGGTAAAGCCGTAAGACTTCATTGCTGCGACCTGTTCTTTAGAGAACTTACCTGGCGCCTGGCACCCGGTGAGGAGAAATGCAGCCAGAAGAGTGGGTGCAATAAATTGCCTGAGCATAGTAATTCCTTCTTATTTTTGTGTGTGATGAAAACGCTGGTTTTTCATCCGATACATATTCTGATCGGCCAGTTCCTGCAGCTCCTCCACCGAGGTGTGCTCCCAGGTCAAAGCATAGCCAATACTCAGAGAGAGCGTTGCCGTGTGGCCATTGTGAAGGTTGAATGGCTGGAGAAACTGTTCGGACAGCGTTGCGCAAAGCGCCTGGACTTCGGTTTCTGTATGCACATCGTGCAATAAAATGGCGAATTCATCGCCGCCCAGACGCCATGCCTGGTGTTGGTCGCCAACGAATGCCATCAGGCGGCTGGCGACCTCAATAAGGACTTTATCGCCGGCGGCGTGTCCCCAGTTATCGTTAATGAGTTTGAAATTATCGCCGTCAAGAAACAGCAGCGCCGAGCTATGGCGTGCCGCGTCATCGTCCATCAGTTTACCGATGACGTTGCGAAACGCCGCGCGATTCGCCAATCCCGTTAGTGGGTCATGTAACGAGCTGCGCAGCAGTTGCGCATTTTTTGCCTGCAGCTGACGCTGCCAATCCTCCATTTCTCCGAGCAGGCTATTGAAGTCCTGGGCGAAGAGATGGAATTCCTCAATACGTTCTTCCGGTACACGGCGCGAGAAATGGCGGTTTTCGCGGATATCATGTACCACTTCGGTAATACTTTGCAGCGCGGTGACAATACCGCGGTGCAGAGAATGGGTGAGCATCAGGGCGATAACGGACGCCAGCAGAATACTACCGGTCAATACGATCAGCGAAACACCGAGAAAATGACTGATTAACCGATCGAGCGCCTTCAGACGAAGCTCACCGATTATTTTTCCCTGATGCCAGATTGGCTGGACAGTCGGTTCAGGAAACAGCCATTTACTAATATAACCACTGAATTTTTCGTTTTTAACTAAGGCGTCATTACGCCAGTCGGCGAAATGACGCTGACGGCTGTCCAGAAGCGTGGCTTCGGAAAATTGCCCCTGTCTTCCAAGCGTCGCCAGCGTATCTTCTGCGGCGGTGGCATCGCCAAAAACCAGTGCCGCTTCGAGGCTGCGGCCCATGGTTGCCGCGGTGAGCTCAAGATTTTTTTGCGCGTACTGTTTTAACGTGATGACAGAGGCGGCGCTGAGCAAAAGCCAGACCAGCGTCATCGAAATCACTACGCTTATCATGCTGATTCGGCGTAACGCGTTTTTGAAAGTGGGGCGCGGGGCCTGAGAAAAATCCTTATTCATGTGATTTCTTCCGGGCAAGCATCAGTACGTCCGGATTGACCCGTACACCGCTATGCGTCAGGACATCCAGATTAACGGAAAACCTCACCCTATCGTCATTTATGAGCAAGCAAAAAGCGCTGCCAAAAGAGCAATCGGTATTTTGTTCCGCTATGAGTAATAGGGGACGGGAGCCATATTTTTTTGTTAATGCAGACTGCTGATCCGGGGTTTCACTGCCGAAATACAAACCGTCGCAGCTGGCCTTTAGGGCTTCCTGTGAATTTCGAACTATCACCGGTTGATAAGGTAAATTTTCCGGCGCTTCCTGAGCCAAACTGCGGATATATCGGGAGGTGGAAAAAACGCATAACTTCGGCGGGCCGGATAAATTTGGCCAGCGCGTATAAGTCACAATCCCCGAAACTATGGCGCGAACGTTCTCAGATGTCTCAGCGGCAAAAGCGGGAACTCCCGCGATGAGCAAAAAGAAAAGCAAAAATAGACGGTAAAACTCTTTCATTAACGGGTCCGTCAAATCGTTATTGCACGGGAAACGCAGTTCGCAGTTGCCTGAGCGGAGAATAGCATTATTGGCAAAAAGCGTCATTAGCTGCCCCGGCCGCTTTGAGATAATCCTTACCAGGAATTTTAGTAAAGGAATGAATAAAACGCGGCGGCAAAAAAGAGTCTTCGCCATGTGTACATTTATATGAACACTTTTCTGGCAATTCGATGCCAATTATTTTGCTGTTGTAAAGTAATGTTTACGTAATATGGATTGATATCTTTACTTTATATGGTATGGTTACGTCATGCCCGCTGAGGCAACGACTATCGCAAACGAGCTATACAGGATCGCCATCATGCAAAAAGACGCGCTGAATAACGTACATATTACCGATGAACAAGTTCTGATTACCCCGGATCAACTGAAAGCCGAATTCCCGTTAACCGTGGAGCAGGAAGCGCAGATCGCGCACTCCCGTCAGACTATTTCCAACATTATTGCCGGCCGCGATCCGCGTCTGTTGGTGGTCTGTGGTCCTTGCTCAATCCACGATCCGGAAGCTGCTATCGAATATGCTCGTCGATTTAAAGCCCTTGCCGCAGAGGTCAGCGATAGCCTCTACCTGGTGATGCGCGTCTATTTTGAAAAGCCACGTACCACTGTTGGCTGGAAAGGGCTGATTAACGATCCGCACATGGATGGCTCGTTTGATGTGGAAGGCGGTCTCAAGATAGCGCGTCGCCTGCTGGTTGATTTAGTCAATATGGGCCTGCCGCTGGCGACAGAAGCGCTCGATCCAAATAGCCCACAGTACCTTGGCGATCTGTTCAGCTGGTCCGCCATCGGCGCGCGTACCACTGAATCGCAGACTCACCGTGAAATGGCATCCGGTCTGTCGATGCCGGTTGGTTTTAAAAACGGTACCGATGGCAGCCTGGCGACGGCGATCAACGCCATGCGCGCCGCCGCGATGCCGCACCGCTTCGTTGGCATCAACCAGGCCGGCCAGGTTTGCCTGCTGCAGACCCAGGGGAATCCGGATGGTCACGTCATTCTGCGCGGCGGTAAAGCGCCAAACTACGGCCCGGAAGACGTTGAGAAGTGCGAAAAAGAGATGGCGCAGGCGGGACTGAAACCGTCGCTGATGATAGATTGCAGTCATGGTAATTCCAATAAAGACTACCGTCGTCAGCCGGCGGTTGCGGAATCCGTCGTCGCGCAGATCAAAGATGGCAACCGTTCCATCATTGGCCTGATGATTGAGAGCAATATCCACGAAGGCAATCAGTCTTCTGAGCAGCCCCGTTGCGATATGAAGTACGGCGTATCCGTCACCGATGCCTGCATCAGCTGGGAAACTACCGATGCACTGCTGCGCGAGCTCGATAGCGATTTGCGCGGACATCTGGCGGCACGTCTGGGTTAAGAGGATTGTATGGTTGCTGAACTGACCGCATTGCGCGATCAAATTGATGAAGTTGATAAGGCGCTGCTTGATTTGCTGGCAAAGCGCCTGGAGCTGGTGGCGGAAGTTGGTGAGGTTAAGAGTAAATATGGCCTGCCGATTTATGTACCGGAACGCGAAGCCGCGATGCTGGCTTCCCGCCGGGAAGAGGCGGCGGCGCTCGGTGTGCCGCCGGATCTTATCGAGGATGTCCTGCGTCGGGTGATGCGCGAATCGTATTCAAGTGAAAACGACAAAGGCTTCAAAACGCTGCACCCGAACCTGCGCCCGGTGGTTATTGTTGGCGGCGGCGGGCAGATGGGGCGTCTGTTTGAGAAGATGCTGACGCTGTCAGGCTATCAGGTGCGGGTGCTGGAAAAAGAAGACTGGCCGCGGGCGACAGAGATTGTCGCCGATGCCGGGATGGTTATCGTCAGCGTTCCGATCCATACCACAGCAGAGACGATTTCGCGTCTGCCGCCGCTGCCAGCGGATTGCATTCTGGTCGATCTGGCTTCCATCAAAGCCGAGCCGCTGCAGGCGATGCTGGCAGCGCATAACGGCCCGGTATTGGGATTGCACCCGATGTTTGGTCCGGATAGCGGCAGCCTGGCGAAACAGGTGGTGGTTTACTGCGACGGGCGTCAGCCGGAAGCGTACCAGTGGTTCCTTGAACAGATTCAGGTCTGGGGCGCGCGGCTGCACCGCATCAGCGCCGTTGAGCACGATCAGAACATGGCGTTTATTCAGGCGTTGCGTCACTTTGCCACTTTCGCCTATGGCCTGCATCTGGCTGAAGAGAACGTTCGTCTTGAGCAACTATTGGCGCTCTCTTCGCCGATTTATCGACTGGAGCTGGCGATGGTGGGGCGTCTGTTTGCCCAGGATCCGCAGCTGTATGCCGACATCATTATGTCGTCAGAAAATAATCTGGCGTTAATTAAGCGCTACTACCAGCGGTTCGGCGAAGCGATTGGTCTGCTGGAGCAGGGCGATAAGCAGGCGTTTATCGACAGCTTCCGTAAAGTCGAACACTGGTTTGGCGATTACGCCCAGCGCTTCCAGAGCGAAAGCCGTACGCTGCTGCGCCAGGCGAATGATAATCGACAGTAAGTCCGCTAAACGTGTATACAATAAAGCCAGAGGGGTAACCCGCTGGCTTTTTTTATAGGGATGAAAAGATGGCTCAACCGCAACCGCTGTTTGATTACGTCGGGCACCTGCCGGAATGCCCAACCTGGAGCGATGCCGAGCAGGCACTGTACTGGGCGGATATTCTGGAGTGCGAAATTCACCGCTACGATACACGCAATAAAGAACACCAGGTCCTGCAATTTCCCGAAGAAGTGGGCTGCTTTGCTCTGCGCGAGAAGGGCGGTTTTATCGTCGCCTTACGTAGCGGTATCTGGCTTTGTGATGCCCGTGGTCTGCTGCAACGCAAAATCTGTGATAACCCAAGTAACCCGGATCTGGCGCGTTTTAACGACGGTGGCACCGACCGGGATGGCCGTTTTTACGCAGGGACCTTCTGGGGGCCGGGGGATTACAATGGCGCGCTGCTGGTACGGATTGATAACGACCTGACGCCAAAGGTGGTGCAGTGCGATATTCATGGTGCTAATGGTCTGGCGTTTAGCGACGATAAGCGCTGGATGTATACCTCCGATACGCCGAACGCGGTGATTTACCGCACGCCGCTGGATGAGCAGGGCGAGCCGGGCAAACGGGAAGTACTTCGTCGTTTCCATCCTGGAGAGGGGATCCCTGACGGTGCAGCGGTTGATGAAGAAGGCTGTTACTGGAGCGCGATGTTTGACGGCTGGCGGATTGCCCGCTTTTCGCCGAACGGAGAACAACTGGAAGAGTATCGCGTGCCGGTGCGTTGTCCCACGATGGTGTGTTTCGGCGGCGCGGACATGAAAACGCTCTATATCACTACCACCCGGGAAAATATGGACGCCGACGAAGTGGCGCAATATCCGCTTTCCGGCGCCATCTTCACCCTGCCGGTTGCGGTGGCAGGGATGAAGAAACGGCAATTTATTGAACGTTAAGCCGGGTCGACCGGCACGACGTTTTCGCTCGGGTAACAGCCCAGTACTTTCATCGAACGGGTAATTTCGGCCAGCTCTTTTAAAGCCTTACGTAAGGGAAGGGATTCCAGGTTGGCCTGAATATCCAGATAGAACATCTCTTCCCACGGGTTACCGTGGATGGGGCGCGATTCCAGCTTGCTCATGATCAGGTTGTGGTTACGCAGCACCAGTAGCGCTTCAACCAGCGCGCCAGCCTGTTGGCCGGTGGCGATTAACAACGTCGTTTTCGCCGGCACCTGATCGGATACGTTCACCGCTTTACGCGCCAGTACCAGGAAACGAGTGATGTTTTGCGTCTGGTTAGCCTGGCAGTGCTCCAGCACCTGCAGCCCGTACAGCGCGCCGCCGGCTTCGCTACCCAGCGCGGCAACGGTGGGAGATTTTGCCTGCGCGACTTTTTCCATCGCCGCTGAGGTGCTCTCGGTGTACTCGATTTTCCAGTGCGGATAGCGGCTTAAATACTGGCTGCATTGCTGGAACGGCTGCGGATGGCTATAAACGGTCTCGATCTTATCAGCGTCCGTTGAGGATGAAACGAGCACACAGTGATCGATTGGTAGCGTCAGTTCGCCGACGATCGACAGACTGGTATGCTGCAGCAGATCGTACACATCGTTGATCCCGCCGGAGCTGGTGTTTTCAATCGGCACGACGGCGTAATCGGCCTGACCGGTTTCGACCTGCTCAAAGATATCGGCGAATTTCGCGCAGCCGCTTTCGATAAATTGCTCAAAATGACGCGCGGCGTACTGGCGCGCGGCAAGATGTGAATACGAGCCTTTAGGCCCAAGGAAGGCGATACGCGCGGAGCGGGGGTTAATCTTATTAAGATGCTGCTGCAGTAGCGCCTGCTGGGTAAGAACGGAGTCTTCAATAATCAGCTGGAACAGGCGGGTAATGTAGTGGGCGTCCAGATGATGCTTTTTGCCAAGCGTCATTAAACGCTCCAGCAGGTCGCGTTCGCGGTCGATATCGCGTACTGGACGGTGCGATTCCAGCTTCGCTTTCCCGACTTCTACCGCCAGGCCGCGGCGTTCGGCCAGCAGCGCGAGCAGTTTTTCATCCAGGGCGCTTATTTTGTCGCGCAGGGCCAGTAATGGGTTTTCCTCGGTCATAATTGTGTTGCCTTTCTTGTTATCAATAAAAAAGGCCTCCCGCGTGGGAGGCCTTGTTATTCGTCTTCGCATTCTTTCTTATACGACGAACCGCCTCCCAGTCAGGGGAAGGTAAAAAAGAATGCGAAGAAGAACGGGAGTCGTTTCACGATGAATTCCTTAGGTTAGTGTGGATTACAGTACCTGTACCGTTTTCATCCTGTCAATAAAAAACGAAAAACGCGCCCGAAGGCGCGTGGCATGACACAACTTAAGTTAAGGATTACTCTTCTTCTTCCACAAAGCCTGCCTCTTTCACCGATGTGGCGGCGCGGCGGGCTTCCCCTTTGTGTTGCACTTTATTCAGCTGCCGTTCCAGCTTGTTGATCAATTCGTTAATGGCGGCGTACATGTCTTCATGACGCGCGCTGGCAACCAGATGACCGTTCGGCGTATTGATGGTTGCGTCAGCAATAAAACCCTGCGGCTCCTTAGAGAGAATGATGTGCGGGTTGATTAAATGAGTTTGCCACTTATCCAGTTTGGCGAGACGGTCTGCGACATGCTGGCGGATTGCCGGAGTAATTTCCATTTGTTTACTGGTAATGTTCATTGTCATAAATTTTACCTCTTGTCTTTCCCGTCTTGGTGAACCCAGCATACCTCGCCCAATGTCAAAATGTGTGATCTAAATCACATTTAAATGTCACTTTTTGTCAACGAATTCATTTTGTGAGACAGGACAGGAACGGATGAGATTTTACTTGTCGAAATGAAGAAAGGGGGCCATATTTGATGAGTTAACTCGGCGCTAAACCGCTTCAGCGCTGGTGTTCATTGAATAAAAAAACGGCAGCCGCGTGGCTGCCGTTTTGCTTTCTGCTATCACCCTCAGGTGTTTTTGCCGTTGGCGGCGATGATTTTGGCGACTTTGTCAGCCTGCGCGTTCATTTGCATCTGACGATAGGCGTTTTCCATCTTCGGCAGCGCATCGCGAGTGGCCTGTGTATCCGGGTAGTTACGCAGCATACCGTCAACGCGGTTCACAACGGCAACCCAGGCGCCGCGGTCGGTGTAATAATCCACCACCGATAGCTCATACTTCGCCAGACGATCTTTCAGGAACACCAGACGCTTGTAGGCGTCAGTGGCGTACTGGCTGTTCGGATAACCGCGAACCAGCTTCGAGAAATCATTGAATGCGTCGCGAGCGTGCTGCGGGTCGCGGTCGGAACGATCGACGCCGAAGAAGCCCTGCAGAGCGCTGTCATCGAGGGCCATGTTAGTCAGGCCGCGCATATAGATGACGTAGTCAATGTTTGGATGCGTAGGATTCAGACGAGCGAAACGATCGATTGCGGCCTGAGCCAGCGGCAAATCGGCATTTTTGTAATACGCATAAATCAGGTCCAGCTGTACCTGTTGGGAGTAAGGACCAAATGGATAGCGATTATCCAACGCTTCCAGTTGCGTTATTGCCTGTTTCCAGTTACCGTCCTGCAACTTTTGCTGGGCGGTCGCGTAAATTTCATTCGGCGGATTATCAGGCACCTCCTCCTTTGAGCCAGAGCAACCCACCAAAGCCAGGCTCAGTGTGGCTGCTGCCACCAGGTATTTCATGCGCGTCATGACGTTTTGACTTCCTCAAAATGTTTATGCGGGAGAATCTCTGTTCCTGCTCCCGATTAAGACCAGCTACAATAGCACACTATATTAAACGGCAAAGCCGTAAAACCCAACGTTAAACGAAGAAGCTGTATATGGCACAACGAGTACAACTCACCGCAACGGTGTCCGAAAATCAACTCGGTCAACGCTTAGATCAGGCTTTGGCCGAATTGTTCCCGGATTATTCACGTTCGCGGATAAAAGAATGGATCCTTGACCAGCGCGTGCTGGTAAACGGCAACGTCATCGACAAGCCGAAAGAAAAAGTTTTTGGCGGCGAGGCCGTCTCTATCGATGTTGAGATCGAGGAAGACGTGCGTTTTGAACCGCAGGATATTCCGCTCAATATCGTCTATGAAGATGACGACATCCTGGTCATCAACAAACCACGTGATTTGGTTGTGCACCCCGGTGCGGGCAACCCTGACGGTACTGTGCTGAATGCGCTGCTGCATTACTATCCGCCCATTGCCGATGTACCGCGCGCGGGAATTGTCCACCGTCTGGATAAAGACACCACCGGCCTGATGGTCGTGGCGAAGACTATTCCGGCGCAAACGCGTCTGGTCGAGTCGCTGCAGCTGCGCGAAATTACCCGCGAGTATGAAGCGGTGGCCATCGGCCACATGACCGCTGGCGGTACGGTTGAAGAACCGATCAGCCGTCACCCAACCAAGCGCACGCATATGGCGGTTCACCCGATGGGGAAACCGGCGGTGACCCATTACCGCATTATGGAACATTTCCGTATCCACACCCGTTTGCGCCTGCGTCTGGAAACCGGCCGTACCCACCAGATTCGCGTCCATATGGCGCATATCACCCATCCGCTGGTGGGCGATCAGGTTTACGGCGGCCGCCCGCGTCCGCCGAAAGGGGCATCGGACGAGTTCATCAGCGCGCTACGCAAATTCGATCGCCAGGCATTGCACGCGACGATGCTGCGTCTGTATCACCCAATTACCGGTATTGAGATGGAATGGCATGCGCCGATCCCGCAGGATATGGTGGATCTGATCGACGCCATGCGCGCCGATTTTGAAGCCCATAAGGACGATATTGACTGGTTATGACAAAGCTGATTGTTCCGCAGTGGCCAATGCCGAAAGGCGTGGCGGCCTGTAGTTCTACTCGTGTGGGCGGCGTGAGCCTGCCTCCGTATGACTCGTTGAACCTTGGCGCCCATTGCGGCGACGATCTCCCGCATGTCGAAGAAAACCGCCGGCGGATGTTTGCCGCTGGCGGATTACCCTCTTATCCGGTGTGGCTGGAGCAGGTGCATGGTACCACGGTACTAAAGTTGGATGGCGGGCCGTACGTGTCAAAACGCGCCGATGCGTCATACTGTAATACGCCGGGTACCGTTTGTGCGGTGATGACCGCGGACTGCCTGCCGGTGCTGTTCTGTAACCGCGACGGAACCGAGGTGGCGGCAGCGCACGCCGGATGGCGCGGCTTATGTGAAGGCGTACTGGAAGAAACGGTCGCCTGCTTTAATGATAAACCGGAAAATATCCTGGCCTGGCTTGGTCCGGCAATTGGCCCTGAGGCGTTTGAAGTCGGTGCGGAAGTGCGCGAGGCTTTCATCGCCAAAGATGCCCAGGCGGAGAGCGCCTTCCGTCCTGCCGGTGAAAAATATTTTGCTAATATCTATCAATTGGCTCGTCAGCGCCTGGCAAACGTCGGCGTGGAGCAGATTTTCGGCGGCGATCGTTGCACTCTAAGTGAAAAGGATGATTTTTTCTCTTATCGTCGCGACAAGACCACAGGTCGTATGGCAAGTTTCATTTGGCTGATATAACCTAGAGAATCAAGACGATCCAGAAGGCAAACTTATTTTTCACATAGTTCAGGTCTTTAACCTTGAATAATTGAGGGATGACCTCATTTAATCTCCAGTAGCAAATTTGACCTGTTTATGGGAGGAGTTATGCGTCTGGATCGTCTTACTAATAAATTCCAGCTTGCTCTTGCCGATGCCCAGTCGCTAGCACTCGGGCACGACAACCAATTCATCGAACCACTTCATCTAATGAGCGCCTTGCTGAATCAGGAAGGGGGATCGGTACATCCTTTATTAACCTCGGCGGGTGTTAACGCCGTGGCGTTACGCAGCCAAATCGAACAGGCGCTGAGCCGTTTACCGCAGGTAGAAGGTACCGGCGGCGACGTGCAGCCGTCTCAGGATCTGGTGCGTATTCTCAATCTTTGCGACAAGCTGGCGCAAAAGAGAAAGGATAACTTTATTTCGTCAGAACTGTTCGTTCTGGCGGCGCTTGAATCACGCGGTACGCTGACCGACCTGCTGAAATCTGCCGGAGCAACAACCGCCAATGTGACTCAGGCGATTGAACAAATGCGCGGAGGTGAAAGCGTGAACGATCAGGGTGCCGAAGACCAACGTCAGGCATTGAAAAAATTTACCGTCGATCTGACCGAACGGGCCGAACAAGGCAAGCTGGACCCGGTGATCGGCCGTGATGAAGAGATCCGTCGTACCATCCAGGTACTTCAGCGCCGTACTAAAAACAACCCGGTACTGATTGGTGAGCCCGGGGTGGGTAAAACGGCAATCGTCGAAGGACTGGCGCAGCGTATCGTCAACGGCGAAGTACCAGAAGGGCTGAAAGGCCGTCGGGTATTAGCGCTGGATATGGGCGCGCTGGTGGCCGGGGCGAAATATCGCGGCGAGTTCGAAGAACGTCTGAAAGGCGTGCTGAACGATCTGGCGAAACAGGAAGGCAACGTTATCCTGTTTATCGATGAGCTGCACACCATGGTCGGCGCGGGTAAAGCCGACGGCGCGATGGATGCCGGCAACATGCTGAAACCGGCCCTGGCACGCGGTGAACTGCACTGCGTCGGCGCCACCACCCTTGATGAATACCGCCAGTACATTGAAAAAGACGCTGCGCTGGAACGTCGTTTCCAGAAAGTGTTTGTTGCCGAGCCGACGGTAGAAGATACCATCGCGATTTTGCGCGGTCTGAAAGAACGTTATGAACTGCACCACCACGTGCAGATCACTGACCCGGCCATCGTGGCGGCGGCGACCCTGTCGCATCGCTATATTGCCGACCGTCAGTTGCCGGATAAAGCTATCGACCTTATCGATGAAGCGGCATCCAGCATCCGTATGCAGATCGACTCGAAGCCGGAAGAGCTGGACCGTCTCGATCGCCGTATCATCCAGTTGAAGCTGGAACAGCAGGCGCTGAAGAAAGAGGCCGATGAAGCGAGCCTGAAACGTCTCGATATGCTTAATGAAGAGCTGGCGGACAAAGAAAGCCAGTATTCGGTGCTGGAAGAAGAGTGGAAAGCGGAAAAAGCATCACTCTCCGGTACGCAGACTATTAAAGCCGAGCTGGAACAAGCCAAAATTGCCATCGAACAAGCACGACGTCTTGGCGACCTCGCGCGGATGTCCGAGCTGCAATACGGTAAAATTCCGGAGCTGGAAAAACAGCTGGCGGCAGCCACCCAGTCTGAAGGCAAAACGATGCGCCTGTTACGTAACAAAGTTACAGATGCCGAGATCGCCGAAGTGCTGGCGCGCTGGACCGGTATTCCGGTGGCGCGCATGATGGAAAGCGAGCGCGAAAAACTGCTGCGTATGGAGCAGGATCTGCATCACCGCGTCATTGGCCAGGATGAAGCGGTTGAAGCGGTATCCAACGCCATTCGCCGTAGCCGCGCCGGGCTGTCTGACCCGAACCGGCCTATTGGTTCGTTCCTGTTCCTCGGCCCGACCGGGGTGGGTAAAACCGAGCTTTGCAAAACGTTGGCTAACTTCATGTTCGACAGCGACGACGCGATGGTGCGTATCGATATGTCCGAATTTATGGAGAAACACTCCGTCTCGCGTCTGGTCGGTGCGCCTCCGGGATATGTGGGTTACGAAGAGGGCGGGTATCTGACCGAAGCGGTTCGTCGTCGTCCTTATTCCGTCATCCTGCTGGATGAAGTGGAAAAAGCGCATCCGGATGTATTTAACATTCTGCTGCAGGTGCTTGACGATGGTCGCCTGACCGACGGGCAGGGGAGAACGGTCGACTTCCGTAATACGGTTGTCATCATGACCTCTAACCTCGGTTCCGATCTGATTCAGGAACGTTTCGGCGAGCTGGACTACGGTCATATGAAGGATCTGGTGCTTGGCGTGGTTAGTCAGCGCTTCCGTCCGGAGTTTATCAACCGTATTGATGAAGTGGTGGTCTTCCATCCGTTGGGTGAAAAACACATTGCTTCTATTGCGCAGATCCAACTGCAGCGTTTGTATAAACGTCTGGAAGAGCGCGGCTATGAAGTGCATATGTCCGATGAGGCGCTGAAGCTGCTGAGCGAAAATGGCTACGACCCGGTATACGGTGCGCGTCCATTGAAACGTGCCATCCAGCAACAGATAGAGAACCCGTTAGCCCAGCAAATCCTGTCTGGCGAGCTGGTTCCGGGTAAAACCGTCGAGCTGGTGGTGAAAGACGACCGTATCGTGGCAGTGCAGTAAGTCACAAAACGACAAAAACGGGCCCTCTGGGCTCGTTTTTGTTTAAAAACCAGGCAAGAATTAAAGTCCAAACGATGATTTGGTTGAAAAGTGAGCGCTTGGATTGTTTTTTTGAATTTATGCTTGTCACTTCAGAATTACTCCCTATAATGCGCCTCCACTGACACGGAACAACGGCAAACAAGCCGCCGAGTCAGCAGGGTTTCAGCAGTGAAATACGACGCTGAAAGCCGACAGAGAAAAGCGAAATAAGCGCTTGACTCTGAATGAGGAAAACGTAATATACGGGACCTCGCAACGGTGAGCTGAAAGCCGCGTTGCAACTGCTCTTTAACAATTTATCAGACAATCTGTGTGGGCACTCAAAGTGACATGGATTCTTAATGTCTTCGGACAATAAATGAATACCAAGTCTCTGAGTGAACATGCGTAATTCATTACGAAGTTTAATTCACGAGCATCAAACTTAAATTGAAGAGTTTGATCATGGCTCAGATTGAACGCTGGCGGCAGGCCTAACACATGCAAGTCGAGCGGTAGCACAGAGAGCTTGCTCTCGGGTGACGAGCGGCGGACGGGTGAGTAATGTCTGGGAAACTGCCTGATGGAGGGGGATAACTACTGGAAACGGTAGCTAATACCGCATAACGTCGCAAGACCAAAGTGGGGGACCTTCGGGCCTCATGCCATCAGATGTGCCCAGATGGGATTAGCTAGTAGGTGGGGTAATGGCTCACCTAGGCGACGATCCCTAGCTGGTCTGAGAGGATGACCAGCCACACTGGAACTGAGACACGGTCCAGACTCCTACGGGAGGCAGCAGTGGGGAATATTGCACAATGGGCGCAAGCCTGATGCAGCCATGCCGCGTGTATGAAGAAGGCCTTCGGGTTGTAAAGTACTTTCAGCGAGGAGGAAGGCATTAAGGTTAATAACCTTGGTGATTGACGTTACTCGCAGAAGAAGCACCGGCTAACTCCGTGCCAGCAGCCGCGGTAATACGGAGGGTGCAAGCGTTAATCGGAATTACTGGGCGTAAAGCGCACGCAGGCGGTCTGTCAAGTCGGATGTGAAATCCCCGGGCTCAACCTGGGAACTGCATTCGAAACTGGCAGGCTAGAGTCTTGTAGAGGGGGGTAGAATTCCAGGTGTAGCGGTGAAATGCGTAGAGATCTGGAGGAATACCGGTGGCGAAGGCGGCCCCCTGGACAAAGACTGACGCTCAGGTGCGAAAGCGTGGGGAGCAAACAGGATTAGATACCCTGGTAGTCCACGCCGTAAACGATGTCGACTTGGAGGTTGTGCCCTTGAGGCGTGGCTTCCGGAGCTAACGCGTTAAGTCGACCGCCTGGGGAGTACGGCCGCAAGGTTAAAACTCAAATGAATTGACGGGGGCCCGCACAAGCGGTGGAGCATGTGGTTTAATTCGATGCAACGCGAAGAACCTTACCTACTCTTGACATCCAGAGAACTTAGCAGAGATGCTTTGGTGCCTTCGGGAACTCTGAGACAGGTGCTGCATGGCTGTCGTCAGCTCGTGTTGTGAAATGTTGGGTTAAGTCCCGCAACGAGCGCAACCCTTATCCTTTGTTGCCAGCGGTTCGGCCGGGAACTCAAAGGAGACTGCCAGTGATAAACTGGAGGAAGGTGGGGATGACGTCAAGTCATCATGGCCCTTACGAGTAGGGCTACACACGTGCTACAATGGCATATACAAAGAGAAGCGACCTCGCGAGAGCAAGCGGACCTCATAAAGTATGTCGTAGTCCGGATTGGAGTCTGCAACTCGACTCCATGAAGTCGGAATCGCTAGTAATCGTAGATCAGAATGCTACGGTGAATACGTTCCCGGGCCTTGTACACACCGCCCGTCACACCATGGGAGTGGGTTGCAAAAGAAGTAGGTAGCTTAACCTTCGGGAGGGCGCTTACCACTTTGTGATTCATGACTGGGGTGAAGTCGTAACAAGGTAACCGTAGGGGAACCTGCGGTTGGATCACCTCCTTACCTTAAAGAACCTGCCTTTGTAGTGTCCACACAGATTGTCTGATGAAAGTAGAGAAGCAAGGCGTCTTGCGATTGAGACTTCAGTGTCCCCTTCGTCTAGAGGCCCAGGACACCGCCCTTTCACGGCGGTAACAGGGGTTCGAATCCCCTAGGGGACGCCACTTGCTGGTTCGTGAGTGAAAGACGCGCGCCGACATATCTCAAAACTCATCTTCGGGTGACGTTTGAGATATTTGCTCTTTAAAAATCTGGATCAAGCTGAAAATTGAAACGACACACAGTTAATGTGTGTTCGAGTCTCTCAAATTTTCGCAATCAGAAGTGAAACATCTTCGGGTTGTGAGGTTAAGCGACTAAGCGTACACGGTGGATGCCCTGGCAGTCAGAGGCGATGAAGGACGTGCTAATCTGCGAAAAGCGTCGGTAAGGTGATATGAACCGTTATAGCCGGCGATGTCCGAATGGGGAAACCCAGTGTGATTCGTCACACTATCGTTAACTGAATACATAGGTTAACGAGGCGAACCGGGGGAACTGAAACATCTAAGTACCCCGAGGAAAAGAAATCAACCGAGATTCCCCCAGTAGCGGCGAGCGAACGGGGAGCAGCCCAGAGTCTGAATCAGCTTGTGTGTTAGTGGAACGGTCTGGAAAGTCCGACGGTACAGGGTGATAGTCCCGTACACCAAAATGCACAGGCTGTGAACTCGAAGAGTAGGGCGGGACACGTGGTATCCTGTCTGAATATGGGGGGACCATCCTCCAAGGCTAAATACTCCTGACTGACCGATAGTGAACCAGTACCGTGAGGGAAAGGCGAAAAGAACCCCGGCGAGGGGAGTGAAAAAGAACCTGAAACCGTGTACGTACAAGCAGTGGGAGCACCTTCGGGTGTGACTGCGTACCTTTTGTATAATGGGTCAGCGACTTATATTCTGTAGCAAGGTTAACCGTATAGGGGAGCCGCAGGGAAACCGAGTCTTAACTGGGCGTTAAGTTGCAGGGTATAGACCCGAAACCCGGTGATCTAGCCATGGGCAGGTTGAAGGTTGGGTAACACTAACTGGAGGACCGAACCGACTAATGTTGAAAAATTAGCGGATGACTTGTGGCTGGGGGTGAAAGGCCAATCAAACCGGGAGATAGCTGGTTCTCCCCGAAAGCTATTTAGGTAGCGCCTCGTGAACTCATCTTCGGGGGTAGAGCACTGTTTCGGCTAGGGGGTCATCCCGACTTACCAACCCGATGCAAACTACGAATACCGAAGAATGTTATCACGGGAGACACACGGCGGGTGCTAACGTCCGTCGTGAAGAGGGAAACAACCCAGACCGCCAGCTAAGGTCCCAAAGTCACAGTTAAGTGGGAAACGATGTGGGAAGGCACAGACAGCCAGGATGTTGGCTTAGAAGCAGCCATCATTTAAAGAAAGCGTAATAGCTCACTGGTCGAGTCGGCCTGCGCGGAAGATGTAACGGGGCTAAACTGTGCACCGAAGCTGCGGCAGCGACACTATGTGTTGTTGGGTAGGGGAGCGTTCTGTAAGCCTGCGAAGGTGGCCTGTGAGGGTTGCTGGAGGTATCAGAAGTGCGAATGCTGACATAAGTAACGATAATGCGGGTGAAAAGCCCGCACGCCGGAAGACCAAGGGTTCCTGTCCAACGTTAATCGGGGCAGGGTGAGTCGACCCCTAAGGCGAGGCCGAAAGGCGTAGTCGATGGGAAACAGGTTAATATTCCTGTACTTGGTGTTACTGCGAAGGGGGGACGGAGAAGGCTATGTTAGCCGGGCGACGGTTGTCCCGGTTTAAGCATGTAGGCGGAGGTTCCAGGTAAATCCGGTACCTTATTAACGCTGAGGTGTGATGACGAGGCACTACGGTGCTGAAGTAACAAATGCCCTGCTTCCAGGAAAAGCCTCTAAGCATCAGGTAACATCAAATCGTACCCCAAACCGACACAGGTGGTCAGGTAGAGAATACCAAGGCGCTTGAGAGAACTCGGGTGAAGGAACTAGGCAAAATGGTGCCGTAACTTCGGGAGAAGGCACGCTGATATGTAGGTGAAGCCCCTGCGGGTGGAGCTGAAATCAGTCGAAGATACCAGCTGGCTGCAACTGTTTATTAAAAACACAGCACTGTGCAAACACGAAAGTGGACGTATACGGTGTGACGCCTGCCCGGTGCCGGAAGGTTAATTGATGGGGTTATCCGTAAGGAGAAGCTCTTGATCGAAGCCCCGGTAAACGGCGGCCGTAACTATAACGGTCCTAAGGTAGCGAAATTCCTTGTCGGGTAAGTTCCGACCTGCACGAATGGCGTAATGATGGCCAGGCTGTCTCCACCCGAGACTCAGTGAAATTGAACTCGCTGTGAAGATGCAGTGTACCCGCGGCAAGACGGAAAGACCCCGTGAACCTTTACTATAGCTTGACACTGAACATTGAGCCTTGATGTGTAGGATAGGTGGGAGGCTTTGAAGCGTGGACGCCAGTCTGCGTGGAGCCAACCTTGAAATACCACCCTTTAATGTTTGATGTTCTAACGTTGGCCCCTAATCGGGGTTGCGGACAGTGTCTGGTGGGTAGTTTGACTGGGGCGGTCTCCTCCCAAAGAGTAACGGAGGAGCACGAAGGTTAGCTAATCCTGGTCGGACATCAGGAGGTTAGTGCAATGGCATAAGCTAGCTTGACTGCGAGCGTGACGGCGCGAGCAGGTGCGAAAGCAGGTCATAGTGATCCGGTGGTTCTGAATGGAAGGGCCATCGCTCAACGGATAAAAGGTACTCCGGGGATAACAGGCTGATACCGCCCAAGAGTTCATATCGACGGCGGTGTTTGGCACCTCGATGTCGGCTCATCACATCCTGGGGCTGAAGTAGGTCCCAAGGGTATGGCTGTTCGCCATTTAAAGTGGTACGCGAGCTGGGTTTAGAACGTCGTGAGACAGTTCGGTCCCTATCTGCCGTGGGCGCTGGAGAATTGAGGGGGGCTGCTCCTAGTACGAGAGGACCGGAGTGGACGCATCACTGGTGTTCGGGTTGTCATGCCAATGGCATTGCCCGGTAGCTAAATGCGGAAGAGATAAGTGCTGAAAGCATCTAAGCACGAAACTTGCCCCGAGATGAGTTCTCCCTGAGACTTTAAGTCTCCTGAAGGAACGTTAAAGACGATGACGTTGATAGGTCGGGTGTGTAAGCGTAGCGATACGTTGAGCTAACCGATACTAATGAACCGTGAGGCTTAACCTTACAACGCCGAAGCTGTTTTGGCGGATTTGAGATGATTTTCAGCTCTGATACAGATTAATCAGTGCGTCGTAATGACGGGCTGGTAAAACAGAATTTGCCTGGCGGCGATAGCGCGGTGGTCCCACCTGACCCCATGCCGAACTCAGAAGTGAAACGCCGTAGCGCCGATGGTAGTGTGGGGTCTCCCCATGTGAGAGTAGGGAACTGCCAGGCATCAAATAGAACGAAAGGCTCAGTCGGAAGACTGGGCCTTTTGTTTTATCTGTTGTTTGTCGGTGAGCGCTCTCCGGAGTAGGACAAATCCGCCGGGAGCGGATTTGAACGTTGCGCAGCAACGGCCCGGAGGGTGGCGGGCAGGACGCCCGCCATAAACTGCCAGGCATCAAACAAGAAGAACCCCGTACCGTAAGGTGCGGGGTTTTTTGCTGTGTGGCGTATAGCTCCCCCGGTGGCGCTGCGCTTACCGGGGCTACCAACCCGTAGCCCGGAAAAGGTGCGCAGCACCGCCTCCGGGAAAAGCCGCTGCCATAGCAACGTAAACGAAAGGCTCCGTCGGAAGACTGGGCCTTTTGTTTTGGTGTTTTGCGGCCAGACGCGCCGCTATCTTCCCCGGTGGCGCTGCGCTTACCGGGGCTACAGATCCGCACCTCCTGCGGGGAAGATCGCGCCAAATCCACACGCTCACCTTCATTCAAAGCCATATAAAACCCCGTCGTTGTACCCACTTCGCCATAATTCTCTTTTTCATTGCGCATGTACTGACGTTAATCGCGAAAAGCGGTGTTACGAAAAAAAATGTGAATACAATCACATATAAATAAATAACAATTATATAACATTTGGTTCACTAATTAATTTGTCGAAGTGACGTGTCACGCCCGATGAGACAGATTACGGTCTTTGCTGGAGCAAAATTACAATGACAGAAAGCAGTATTAACGAGCAGGGGACCCTGGAACAGGGAGATACCCGGCGCCGTGTATGGGCAATTGTGGGCGCATCTTCAGGGAACCTGGTGGAATGGTTTGATTTTTATGTCTATTCATTTTGCTCACTCTATTTTGCGCACATCTTTTTCCCTTCAGGAAATACCACTACTCAATTGTTACAAACCGCCGGAGTTTTTGCCGCTGGCTTCCTGATGCGCCCCATCGGCGGCTGGCTGTTTGGCCGCATTGCTGACCGTCGCGGACGTAAAGCCTCAATGCTTATTTCGGTATGCATGATGTGCTTCGGCTCGCTGGTAATTGCTTGTCTACCGGGATACGCCACTATCGGCACCTGGGCACCGGCTTTGCTCCTGCTGGCACGTCTGTTCCAGGGCCTGTCCGTTGGCGGGGAATATGGCACCAGCGCGACCTACATGAGTGAAGTGGCAGTAGAAGGAAAGAAAGGATTCTACGCCTCCTTCCAGTACGTTACGTTAATTGGCGGTCAACTGCTGGCGGTACTGGTCGTTGTCGCGCTACAACAAATCCTCAGTGATGAAGACTTGCATGCCTGGGGATGGCGTATACCTTTTGCTCTGGGCGCCGTACTGGCCATCGTCGCGCTGTGGCTGCGCCGTCAGTTGGATGAAACCTCGAAACAGGAAACCCGAGCGCTGAAAGAGGCCGGTTCCTTTAAGGGTTTGTGGCGTAATCGCCGGGCTTTTGTCATGGTGCTGGGCTTTACCGCCGCCGGCTCGCTGACTTTTTACACCTTCACCACCTACATGCAAAAATATCTGGTGAATACCGCCGGCATGTCGGCCAGCACCGCCAGCATGATTATGACGGCGGCGCTTTTCGTGTATATGCTGGTACAGCCGCTGTTTGGCGCATTCTCGGATAAGGTGGGTCGCCGCACTTCAATGCTGTGTTTCGGCGTGCTGGCGACGCTGTTTACCGTGCCTATCCTTAGCGCGCTGCAAAATGTCAGCTCTCCATATGCCGCATTTGCCCTGGTGATTTGTGCGTTGCTGATTGTCAGCTTCTACACTTCCATCAGCGGGATCCTGAAGGCGGAAATGTTTCCGGCACAGGTTCGCGCGCTGGGCGTGGGCTTGTCCTATGCGGTAGCAAACGCGTTGTTCGGCGGTTCAGCGGAATACGTCGCGCTGTCGCTTAAATCTGCGGGAATGGAGAATGCCTTCTACTGGTACGTGACGGCGATGGCGGCGATTGCCTTCCTGGTGTCTCTGATGCTGCACGGTAAAGGGAAGGGTCTGCGTTTGTAACCTTATTGATGTGCCAGTTGCCACACCGCATAGCCGGTAGTGGCGCCGGCGACATCCCAGGCGAAATCTTTCCAGCTCCAGCCGCTCCCTGCCGGGCGGCTGTCCCATAACTCTTTTGATGCCCCCAGACTAACGGAAAACATCAGACCGATGGCGGCGCTGCGATCGCGGCTGTATCCCTGATGCTGCGCATATTCATTGCCGGCCGCGGAGAGCATTGCCGACGCGAGAAAGTGTTGGGCTTTGTCCTGACCACTCCAGGCATCATTGGCCATATGGCTACAGCCGCCAAGCAGTAAAGGGGCAAAAATAACAAGATGACGCATAGTGCTTCCTGAAAAAAAGCCCCGTAAACGGGGCATTGATTTAAAGAATGCGGCTAATAAGACGGTCGATGCGGATACGTCGCAGACGGCGAATGAGCTTTTTCACCTTCACCGGATAGTCGGCGATGCTTTGCAGATCGCGATAATGCTTCACCACCGTCGTATGCGTACGGATGAGCTGAAGCTCCTTTTCCCGCATTTCGCGCAGTTGATGTTTAGGATCGTGGATAAGCACGGCATTTTCCAAGTCCAGCCGCCAGGCGCGCGGATTGAGGTTATTGCCGGTTAACAGCATCCATTCGTTATCAACCCACATACCCTTTAGATGGTAGCTGTTATCGTCATCTTTCCATAAACGCACGATGAGCTGATCGGTATTCACATAATACTGCAGGCGGCTCAGGAAGCGTCGCAGGTTAATTTCGTACAAATAAGGCAGTGCGCCGATGATTTTAAACGGCTGATCTTCCGGGATATAGAAGTCGTTCGCGGTCTTATCGCCGACGATGATTTCCACTTTTTTGCCGCTGCGTAGCAGAGAAATAATATTTCTGACCAGTACGGCGGGCAGGTTGAAATACGGGGTGCAGATTGTCAGCTTATGTTCCGCACACGGCATCAGGTGGAAGATAGTCTTGTTGAGTAAGCTCGATTTACCGAGCCCGACCAGCGGTGTGACTGACAGTTGATCTTCATCGGCATTGCCGGTGAAGTGATAGCCGCTTTCGCGCAGATCCTGGCGATACAGGCGAATATCATTTTTGATTTCCGGGCTTTTCGGCCGATCCGGGCGATCGAGACGATTCACGCCGCGACCCTCTACCAGGTTGTGCTCGACCCAGTCGAACATGACATCGGCCATCTTGCCGTTGCGGATGCACTGATAGCGATCGTAGCGATATTTATCATGCTGATGCAGGTACACATCGTTCAGGCTGGCGCCGCTATAGATGACGCTATCGTCGATGATGAAGCCTTTAAAATGGAGCACGCCGAGCGCTTCACGGGTATTGACCGGGACGCCATAGACCGGGATATCAATCCCAGGATTTTCCTGGGCCATACGACAGTACCAGTCGGCATTGGTATTGGAGGCTGCAGCGCCGATGCGGCCGCGCTGGGCGCGATGCCAGTCAACCAGCACGCGCACGTCCAGTTCCGGACGTTGACGTTTGGCGTCGTACAGGGCTTGCAGTATTCCTTTTCCGCCATCATCTTGCTCAAGGTAGAGCGCAATAATGCAAATACGCTGGGTGGCGTGGGCTATCTTTGCCAGTAGCGCCTGGCGGAAATCAGCCGGCGCGTAAAAGAACTCGATATCATCAACTGACTGAGAGAGCTTAGGGAGTTGGGCAAGGTGTTGTTGATGTTTATTACGCTTAAATTTTGACAACATCACAGTGCGTTTCTTCTCTGTTTATTGAAGGGTCTTCTGTACCATGCAGACGACGTAAGCGGGCAATAATAACATCACTACCCGCGAATGTGGTCATTAATTGCTGTCGCTTGTCACCGAATGTAACGTATTCAGCGCAAGAGACAGGCTCACAATTCCGTCTTCTAGCTGGATATCTACGGCAAAGCCAAGTTTTCTGGCAAGGCTTATCATGCCGCGGTTATTTGGCATGGTGATGCCATTTAAGCGCTGTAATCCGTGTCCTTGCGTATAGGCGATAAGCTTTTCAAGGAGCTGTCGCCCCAGACCTAAACCTTTCAGATCCGAGCGTACCAGCACGGCGAACTCGGCATCAATGTTATCAGGATCGGAAATCGCTCTGGTCACGCCAAGGATCTCGCTTCCTTGCTCCGTAGCGCGTACCGCAACAAAGGCCATTTCACGATCGTAGTCGATCTGGGTCATATTGGCTAAGTCGTCATGGGTGAATTCGTTGATCTCGCTGAAGTAGCGGTAATAGAGATCTTCTTTAGTGACCTGTTCGATAAAAGCCAATAGCAGAGGTTCATCCTCAGGCAGGATCGGCCGGAACAGGCAGCGTTCACCGTTTTTCATCACCACCCATTCTTCTAACTGTTGCGGATAGGGTCTGACTGCCAGCCGGCTTTCGCTGTCGCCGCTAAATGGCGCCAGACTGAGGGTGACGTCGAGGGCGGTAAACTCGTTGCCGGAAGCAAGCAAGGGGTGAATATCCAACCGCTGGATCTCGGGGCAATCGACGATCAGATTAGAGACCTGCACCAGCAGTTGGCTGAGGCCGGGAATATCCAACGGGCGCAGCGCGCTGCGTCCGCGGATCTTTTTGCTCTTGATGGCCTGGATCACCAGATAACGCGCCAGGTTCATATTCAGCGGCGGCAGGGCGACCGCGGCCTGATTTTCCGCTCGCCATTCGACGCCGCCCTCGCCAAGCATAATCAACGGGCCAAAAAGCGGGTCATGCTCGACGACGACCCGAAGTTCCTGCGCCCCGGCGCGGTTGGCCATGCTTTGGACTAGCAGGCCATGAATACGCGCCTGCGGCCAGGCCATTTTTACCCTGTCGATAATCGCGTCCGCCGCCTGCTGGACTTCAGCAGGGGTTCGTAAATAGAGCATAACGCCCTGAACTTCAGATTTATGTGGAATATCCGGCGAACGTAACTTCAACGCCACCGGGTAGCCAATCTGCTCGGCGATATGTACCGCTTCGGCGCTGTCGGCGGCAATCCAGGTGGGCAGAGTATGGATGCCGTAGGCGCGCAGCACCGGGCTGACTTCATGGGTGTCCAGTGAGGTCGCGCCTTCGCTCAGCGCGCGCTGCAATAGCGTGTGGGCCTCGGCGGTATTGGCGGTCAACGTATCGGACAATACCGGCGTTTCCCGTAACTGTTTCTGGTTGCGACGGTATTCCACCATATGCATAAAGGCGGTAATGGTACCCTCAGGCGTGCGATAGGTTGGAATGCCGGCTTCGCTAAATAGCCGTCGCGCCTCCTGGGAGGAGAACTCTCCGCACCAGTTCGTCAGCACCGTAACGTATTTCCCGCGCGGATGACGCTTAAGGGCATCAATCAACGCCAGCGCGCTTTCGGTACCCGGCGCCGCGGCGCTGGGGGAGTGGATCACCAGCAGCGCATCATAATCCTGGCTATCCAGCAACACATTCAGCGCCTTGAGATAATGCTCGCTGCTGGCGTCATCGCGCAGATCCAGAGGATTAGCAACCTCGACGCCTGTCGGTAACGTCTGTTTGAGCTGGTTGCTGGTTGCCTCGCTAAGCGTGGCGAGCTTACCGTTACGCAGCCACAGTTCGTCCAACGCCAGCGCCGCCGGCGCCGCGCCATTACTGATGATCATCAGTTTTTCGCCGCGCAATGGGCGCATATGGCTCAGGGTTTCAACGGCGGAAAAGAGCTCGTGGGTGTCCTGCACGCGCAGTAGCCCCGCCCGCTGAATAGCGGCGTCCCAGGCGGGATCCATTCCTGAGTTTACATGCAGCAATTTCTGCGCCGCCGGGCTGCGGCCGCTTTTGATGACCAGAATGGGTTTATTACGCGAGGCGCTACGGGCGGCGGAGACAAAACGCCGCGCATCGCTGAGATGCTCCAGATAGAGCAGAATGGCGCTGGTCTTGCTATCACGGGCGAGAAAATCGAGCAGGTCGTCGACGTCGATATCAAGACTATCGCCCAGCGCAATAAAGTACGAGAAGCCCATTTCACGCTGCTGCGCCCAGTCCAGAATGGTGTTGGAGACGGCGGCGGATTGCGAGATAAACGCCAGCTTGCCGCGCTGGATAGGCACCGGCGAGAAGCTGGCGTTGAGGCCCTGCCACGGCGCCAGGAGCCCCAGGCTGTTGGGGCCGAGTAGACGCATTTGATAACGGGCGGCGCATTCGAGCAGCGCCGGGTACTGGTCCGGCTGTGAAGAGAGGATAATGCAGGTTTTACACCCTTTCCGCCCTAAGGCCTCGAGCAACTCGAGGTTGCGCCGGGCATTAGTACAGAGCACCGCCAGATCCGGAGTAAAAGGCAGGCTGTCGATAGTCGGCCACGCCAGTACGCCAAGCACCGCTTTCCAGGCGGGCGTCACCGGCAGGACCGGGCCATTAAAACCGCCGGCCAACAGGTTGCGCATCATTAAATAGCCAGCGCGCTGCGGTTTCATCGATGCGCCAATGACGGCGATCGATTTTGGCCGCAGCAGTGCTTCCAGGCCTCGTTGGCTCATTCCGGTCTCCTTTAATCCCCAGTGACCGAATGATTTTAAACGCTTTCAGCCTGTTGTGCTGTGATACTGCCCTTATGCTGCGTTTTTCCCGCCAGATAGCGGCTTCTGAACAGACTAAAGTGATCGCCAAGCGCGGCAGCCGCCTGCGCGTCGCCGGCTAAATCCAGCAGAGCAATGGCGACTTCCGCCGTACAGTACTGACCGTCGGCGTGGGCCTCGCGCAGGTGATAGGCTGAGATGCGCGACAGGTCGACTGAGATTACCGGCAGCGCATCGAGATACGGGCTTTTGCGAAACATTTTCCGTGCTTCCGTCCAGGTGCCGTCGAGCATAATGAACAGCGGCGGCTTACCCTCCGGCGGGGCGCTCAGTACCTGACGATCCGCTCCGGCATAAGAGGCCGGAAAGACGACCATGGGCTGATAATCAGGGTTGGCGACCAGATCGAGCAACGCCTGCGGCGGCTCGGTACGCGACCACTGAAACGCTTCGGTATTGGGCAGAATATCGGCGATAAGACGTCCGGTATTGCTGGGCTTCATCGGCTCGGTGTCGAACATTACCAGGCAAAAGCGGCTGTCGGCGGGCACTGGCGCCAGCGTTGCGCACAGACACTGTTTTAGGGGGAGCAGGCAGCGCTGACAGCGGCGGATGCGGTTGCCGCGAGCAAGAAAAGGCCGGGTTGCGCGCGCGAGGCGTTCGGCGCGCAGGCGAAGGACAGCGTTATCAATCATGGGAGTCGCTAATGAAAAACGCTATTGTCGCAGAGGAGAAAACGGGGCACAAGCGGTGCCCCGGCGGCTTTACTGTTGGTTGGCTTCGTTCAACCAGCTATCGAACGGCGCTTTGGGGACGGCGCCATTCAGCATGTCGACCATTTCACCATTTTTGAACATCATAATGGTTGGAATGCTACGGATGCGGAAGCGAGCGCTCAGTTCGCGTTCGGCTTCGGTGTTCACTTTCACAAAACGCATTTCGCCGCTGCGCTCTTCAGCCACATCTTCAAAGATCGGCGCGAAGCTACGGCATGGACCGCACCACGGGGCCCAGAAATCAATCACGACTGGCAGATCGTCCTTTAATAGTTTATCCAGCGTTGCCCCGGTCGCGTTGATGACATCGCCGTCAAAGAGATCGTGGCCGCAGCGTCCGCACTTGGCGCCATCGGCGCTACGGTCTTCGGGGATGCGGTTAAGAGCCTGACAACTGGCACAAACGGTATTCATAACTAACCTCTGGTTATGGGGTTGCAGCGCGGCACGTGGCCGATTTGTTTCTGTAATGTTACATATTATCGATTAGGCGCGAATAAAGGACAATGTCTTTTGTTCGATGGTTACAATAGACCAAGGCTTTTAAATGAAATAATGGCTAAGTGAAGATACATCGGGTAATCTTCGCGCTTCGCGCAGCGCAGGTGGAGAAAATAGATGAGCGACGAACTGAAAAATAAAAGCGGCAAGGTCAAAGTGATGTATGTCCGCAGTGATGATGATTCTGACAAACGTACCCATAACCCGCGTACCGGGAAAGGGGGAGGGCGTCCAGGAAAATCACGTGTTGACGGCCGCAGCCGCCCTGCGCGCGATGAACGTAACAGCCGCGGCGACGATCGCAAACGCGACGATCGCAAGCGTAATGATTTTAATCGCGATGATGCGTCCCCGTGGCGCACCGTTTCCCGCGCTCCGGGCGATGAGACGCCGGTAAAAGAAGATCACGGCGGCATCAGCGGTAAGAGCTTTATCGATCCGGAAGTGCTGCGTCGTCAGCGCGCGGAAGAGACCCGCGTCTACGGCGAGAACGCCTGTCAGGCGCTGTTCCAGAGCCGTCCGGAAGCCATCGTACGCGCCTGGTTTATCCAGAGCGTTACCCCGCGCTTTAAAGAGGCGCTGCGCTGGATGGCAGCCAACCGTAAGGCCTACCACGTAGTGGACGAAGCCGAGCTGGCGAAAGCGTCTGGTACCGAACACCACGGCGGCGTCTGCTTCCTGATCAAAAAACGTCATGGTACTTCCGTGGCCCAGTGGGTGGCGAAAGCAGAAGCCGAAGATTGCGTACTGGCGCTGGAAGATGTTGGCAACCCGCACAACCTCGGCGCGATTATGCGTAGCTGCGCGCACTTTGGCGTGAAAGGCGTGGTAGTACAGGATGCCGGCGTGCTGGAGTCTGGCGCGGCGATCCGCACTGCAGAAGGCGGCGCGGAACATGTTGAGCCGATCACCGGCGACAGCTTTATCGATACCCTGACGCAGTTCCGTCAGGCTGGCTACGCCATCGTCTCGACCTCCAGCCATAACGGTACGCCGCTGTTTAAGGCCGAGCTGCCGAAAAAAATGGTGCTGGTATTAGGCCAGGAGCGTGACGGTCTGTCCGATGCGGCGATCTCCAGCTCTGACCTCAACGTCGCCATCGACGGCACCGGCAATGTCGAAAGTCTTAACGTCTCCGTGGCGACCGGCGTGCTGCTGGCGGAATGGTGGCGTCAGAATAAGGCCTGATATCGGTCTCTGAATGCAAAAAGCCAGCTGATGCTGGCTTTTTTATTGTCGTCGCTCACTCGCTTTCAGCGGGCAGCACCGGCATCCAGTCAATGGGCGCCTCGCCGCGTTCTGCCAGCCACTGGTTGGTTTGCACAAAGTGATTGCAGCCGAAGAAACCGCGGTGCGCCGACAGCGGTGACGGGTGCGGCGCCTTCAGGACGCAATGGCGCTGGCGATCGATAATGGCGCCTTTCTTCTGCGCGTGCGCGCCCCACAGCAGAAATACCACTCCTTCACAATGCTGGTTAATCAGCGCTATCACTTTATCGGTAAAGGTTTCCCAGCCGAGACTGGCGTGTGAGTGCGCCTGACCGGCGCGCACCGTTAACACGGTATTAAGCAGGAGCACGCCCTGGCGCGCCCAGCTTTCCAGATAACCATGCGCCGGGCGCTGAAAGCCGGGGATGGTGCCTTCCAGCTCTTTATACATGTTCAGCAGCGACGGCGGTATCTGTACTCCCGGTAAAACAGAAAAGGCCAGACCGTGCGCCTGTCCCGGGCCGTGATAGGGATCCTGACCTAAGATGACCACTTTGACCTCGCTCAGTTCGGTATAGCGAAAGGCGTTAAAGACATCTTTCTGCGGCGGATAGATAGTCATGCCGGACTGACGCTCTTCGGCGACGGTCTTGAGGGTGTTGAGAAAATAGGGCTGCTGCTTCTCTTCCGCCAGCACGTCGTGCCAGGTTAATGGGGTGGTCATCTCGCTCTCCTGCAAAGTGTCATGCCCATAGCTTAACTGCTTCTTTCTGCATAACAAAATCGCGACGTCATTCCTGACTGGTTGTACATAAAAAAAATTGAAAATTTACAAAATTTTTTATGGCACCTACTGGCGTAACTTGATGTAAAACAATACTATCCTCATATACCCACTTTGAGTGAGTGGTTTTTGTTGATTTAAATCAATGAATGCCGGGTGTGTGGCTGATATATATACACTCATACAACAATGGTTTTACCAATTGGCCGCAAAGAGGCCAAAATCGAATAAACACTGCCTGGGAGGCATCAAATGATTACTGGTATCCAAATTACTAAAGCGGCAAACGACGACCTGCTGAACTCTTTCTGGCTGCTGGATAGCGAAAAAGGCGAAGCGCGCTGCCTGTGCGCCAAAGGTGGTTTTGCGGAAGATGACGTGGTTGCGGTGAGCAAACTGGGTGAAATCGAATACCGTGAAATCCCGGTAGACGTGAAACCGGAAGTCCGTGTGGAAGGCGGTCAGCACCTGAACGTGAACGTGCTGCGTCGCGAAACCCTGCTGGATGCCGTTGAGCACCCGGAAAAATACCCGCAGCTGACCATTCGTGTTTCCGGCTACGCGGTACGTTTTAACTCTCTGACTCCGGAACAGCAGCGCGACGTTATCGCTCGTACCTTTACCGAAAGCCTGTAAGGCTAAAGCCAGATGTGAAAACGCCGGGATATCCCGGCGTTTTTTTTACTCTTCGTTGGACGTTGACGGCGTCCCGGCAGCGCTTGGCTTACGGCGCTTACCGATGTTTTTGGTATCGCGGTGGCGTTTCTTGACCCGCGGCTTCTCTTTTTCTTTCTCTTTTTTCTCGGCGCGTTTCGCCAGCACTTTCTTCGATGGCTTACCGGTTAACTTCTCGCTCGGCGCGCGGGTTTTCGGTCGCAATTCATCAATCACGCGAGCTTTCAGCGGTTCTTCAACGTAGCGGCCGATTTTGCCCAGCAGCAGATGATCGTGCGCTTCAACCAGCGAAATAGCGGTGCCTTTCTTACCAGCACGGCCGGTACGGCCAATACGGTGCAGATAGATATCGGCGGTACGCGGCATATCGAAGTTAAACACGTGGCTGACATCCGGAATATCAATACCGCGCGCGGCGACGTCGGTGGCAATCAGCACGTTCACGCGACCATCGGTCAGGCGTTTAATCGCTTCGTTACGTTTGATCTGCACCATTTCGCCTTCCAGCCAGCAGGTGGTGATGCCTGCTTCGTGCAGCTTGGCCGCCAGTTCATGAACGCGCTCGCGTTTACGCACGAACACGATAGAGCGGGTTGCTTCCGGCTGCTTCAGCAGATTAACCAGCAGCGCGGTTTTATGCTCGATATCATCGGCGCGATAGTACCACTGGTGGATTTTTTTACGTTCGCGGGTCGACGGATTTGCGGAAACCTCAACCGGCTCTTCCAGCAGGCGTTCGGCAAAGTCTTTAATCGCATCGCCTTCCAGCGTGGCGGAAAACAGCATGGTCTGCTTGCGCCAGCGGGTTTCACCGGCGATGGTTTCGATATCCTGGGCAAAGCCCATGTCCAGCATGCGGTCCGCTTCATCTAGGATCAGCGTTTCTACCGCGCGGCAGTCGAAGTTCTCTTCTTTAATATACTGCAGCAGGCGACCGGTGGTGGCGACCACGATATCCTGGTTTTCGCTGAACACTTCCGCGTGGTTCATGTACGCAACGCCGCCGGTAATGGTGGCAATATCCAGATGGGTATGCTTCGCCAGTTCGCGGGCGTGATCGGCAACCTGCATCGCCAGCTCGCGGGTCGGCGTCAGGATAAGGATCCGCGGCGGCCCCGATTTCTTACGCGGGAAATCAAGCAGATGCTGCAACGCTGGCAGCAAATATGCCGCAGTTTTACCGGTGCCTGTCGGCGCAGAACCGAGAATATCACGGCCATCAAGCGCAGGCGGAATAGCGGCGGCCTGAATGGCTGTCGGGCGTGTGAAACCTTTATCCTGGAGCGCTTCCAGCAGGTTTTCGTCGAGTTCAAGTTCGGAAAAAGTCGTTACAGTCATGTTCTACCTCTGAGTGGGCCGCCGATTATAGACGTTACTGACGTAATGTTCATCTGTTTGTAAGGCTATCTGTTCTCCGGTATTGTGCATAGCCTTAAGCACAGCCGTTTTCGCCAGCAAGGTTTTTGAGGATGTCTCAGTCGAAGTTTGCGCTGCCGCGCAATGGTTTTACCTTTAAACAATTTTTCGTCGCCCACGATCGCTGCGCCATGAAAGTCGGTACCGACGGTATTCTGCTGGGCGCCTGGGCGCCGATTGCTCAGGTGAAGCACGTGCTGGATATCGGCGCCGGTAGCGGTTTACTGGCATTAATGTTAGCCCAGCGTACCGCGGAGCCGGTACAACTGGATGCGGTGGAGTTGGATGAAGAGGCCGCGGCGCAGGCGCGGGATAACGTGGCGGCCAGCAGCTGGTCTGGACGTATCGCGGTATTTCAGGCGCCGATTCAGCAGTGGCAGCCGCAGCCGCCGCGGCGCTATGAGCTCATTGTCAGCAATCCGCCGTTTTTTGCCGAAGGCGTCCCTTGCGCGACGTCGCAGCGCGAACAGGCGCGTTACACCACCTCGCTCGATCATACGACGCTGCTCGCCTGCGCTGCGGATCTGATTACCGAGGAGGGCTTTTTCTGCGTAGTGCTGCCGGTGGATATTGGTAATGCGTTTGTCGAACGGGCAAAAGCGATGGGATGGCATTTGCGCTTACGCACCGACGTGGCGGAAACAGAAATGCGTCCGCCGCATCGCGTCCTGCTGGCATTCTCTCCCAGCTCCGGCGAGTGTTTCAGCGATCGGCTGGTGGTTCGTGGGCCAGAGCAGCAGTACTCTGAAGGCTTTACCGCGCTGACCCGCGACTTCTATCTTTTTATGTGAGTGAGCGGCGAGAGGATTGACGGGCCGCTCTCGGCCAGCGTGTCCGGGTAGTCGAGCGTATAGTGCAGGCCGCGGCTCTCTTTACGCTGCATGGCGCAACGCACGATAAGCTCGGCCACCTGCACCAGATTGCGCAGCTCCAGTAAATTATTGGAGACGCGAAAACGCGCGTAATACTCATCCAGCTCCTGCTGCAGCATAGTAATGCGCCGCAGGGCCCTTTCCAGCCGGCGGGTGGTACGCACGATTCCGACATAATCCCACATCAGCAGGCGCAGTTCGTGCCAGTTATGTTGAATCACCACCAGTTCATCCGGGATCTCAACCTGGCTTTCATCCCACGGCGGCAGCTGTTCCGCCGCTTGCGCCAGCGGCAGGCGTTTCGCAATATCCTCGGCGGCCGACCAGCCGTACACCAGACACTCCAGTAATGAGTTCGAGGCCATGCGGTTGGCGCCGTGCAGCCCGGTGTAGCTCACCTCGCCGATGGCGTACAGGCCGTCAACGTCGGTACGTCCGTTATCATCCACCATCACGCCGCCGCAGGTGTAGTGGGCGGCAGGCACGATCGGTACCGGCTCTTTGGTTAAATCGATGCCAAGGCCGAGTAGCTTTTCATAAATCATCGGGAAATGCTGGCGAATAAACGCTTCGGGCTTATGGCTAATATCCAGATACATGCAGTCGACGCCGAGGCGTTTCATCTCATGGTCGATGGCGCGGGCGACGATATCGCGCGGAGCCAGTTCGCCACGCTCGTCGAAGTCCGGCATAAAGCGGCTACCGTCGGGCCGTTTTAGCAGCGCGCCTTCACCGCGTAGGGCTTCCGTTAAGAGGAAGTTTCGCGCCTGTGGATGAAACAGCGCGGTAGGGTGGAACTGGTTAAATTCGAGATTGGCCACACGGCACCCCGCGCGCCAGGCCATGGCGATGCCGTCGCCGGAGGAGACATCAGGGTTGGTGGTGTATTGATAGACTTTCGCGGCGCCGCCGGTCGCCAGCACCACGGCTTTTGCGCTGCAGGTTTCTACCTTTTCCTTATTACGATTCCAGATCCATGCGCCGACGACCCGCCGGGTACCCGGCAGACCAATCTTATCGGAGATAATCAGGTCAACCGCGTTGCTACGCTCCAGAATGGTGATATTCGGATGCGCCAGCGCTTTGCCGACCAGCGTCGTCTCTACCTCTTTACCGGTGGCATCGGCGGCATGCAGGATCCGCCGATGGCTATGGCCGCCTTCACGCGTCAGATGGTAGCTCTCTTCACCGTTGGCCTGAACCTGGGTATCAAACAGTACCCCTTGATCGATAAGCCACTGTACGCAGGGTTTGGCGTTGCTGGCGACAAAGGAGACGGCATGGCGGTCACAAAGACCGGCCCCGGCGATGAGCGTATCTTCGACGTGGGATTCAATGCTATCGGTTTCATCGAAAACGGCGGCAATCCCACCCTGGGCGTAGAACGTCGAGCCTTCGCTAACCGGCCCTTTGCTTAGTATGGTGACCGCGTGGCGTTCCGCCAGGCGCAGCGCCAGAGACAATCCGGCAGCGCCGCTGCCGATAATCAACACATCACAGGAAAAGTCAGGAGTCGTCTTCATAGCTTCTGTTTAATTTACTAAACACAATGGCGTCACCATAGCACCTGATGGGGCCAAATCGTACAATTATTTTCGTGAATAGTTGTGCGGGCTAAACAAAGCTGGCGGAAAAGAAAATATGTAAACGAAAGAAAATATTTGCGAAGCAGGCCGTTACCTTCAGATTTTATAGTGAAAAATAAGTTGGGTTACGTTACCCTTCAGGCGGGCCTTGCGCTTTTTCTTCATTAGCTTACCTGGCGTTGAACAACGGGACTTATAATGAGAGATAACAATCAGTCCACCGTTGTCAGACAAAAATCAAAAGCGTAACGGAACTTTATTGTGTTCAGACACTCCAAACGACTGCTTGCTCATAATGCAGTGCTTGGGTGGTGTTCTGAATACGCATGGGAATTGGGTTTGGGGAGACATTACCTCGGATGAGCGAGCAGTTAACGGATCAGGTCCTCGTTGAACGGGTCCAGAAAGGAGATCAGAAAGCCTTTAACCTACTGGTAGTACGCTATCAGCACAAGGTGGCAAGCCTGGTCTCCCGCTATGTACCGCCGGGCGATATCGCTGACGTTGTTCAGGAATCGTTCGTGAAGGCGTGGCGTGCGCTGGATTCTTTCCGGGGGGATAGCGCTTTTTATACCTGGTTGTATCGTATCGCCGTAAACACGGCAAAGAATTATCTGGTTGCTCAGGGACGCCGTCCGCCATCAAGCGATGTAGACGCCAACGAGGCGGAAAACTTCGAAAGCGGCGGGGCATTGAAAGAAATTTCGAACCCTGAGAACTTAATGTTGTCAGAAGAGCTGAGACAAATAGTTTTTCGTACCATTGAATCGCTCCCGGAAGATTTACGCATGGCAATTACGTTACGGGAGCTGGATGGCCTGAGCTATGAAGAAATAGCCGCCATCATGGATTGTCCGGTTGGCACGGTACGTTCGCGTATCTTCCGGGCACGTGAAGCTATTGATAATAAAGTTCAACCGCTAATCAGGCGTTGACGATAGCGGAATACTGGAAAAGGGTATCAGGCATGCAGAAAGAAAAACTTTCGGCCTTAATGGATGGTGAAACGCTGGATAACGAGCTGCTCAATGAGCTGAGTCGTTCTTCTGAAATGCAAAAAACCTGGGAGAGCTACCATCTCATCCGCGACACGCTGCGAGGCGATACCGCCGAGATGCTCCAATTCGATATCTCAGCTCGCGTAATGGCCGCCATCGAGAACGAACCTGCTCGTCAGGTTGCGCCGCTTATTCCTGAATCTCAACCCGCTCCACACCAGTGGCGTCAGATGCCTTTCTGGCAGAAAGTGCGCCCGTGGGCCAGCTCGCTTACCCAAATGGGCGTGGCAGCGTGCGTGTCTCTGGCTGTGATCGTCGGTGTCCAGCAGTATAACGGACACTCCGATGCCTCCCAGCAGCCGGAAGCGCCAGTCTTCAACACCATGCCGATGATGGGCAAAGCCAGCCCGGTTAGCCTGGGCGTTCCGGCCGATGCCTCCGCCGGTAGCGGTCAGCAGGCGCAGGTTCAGGAGCAACGTCGTCGTATTAATGCTATGCTGCAGGACTATGAATTGCAGCGTCGCCTGCACGCTGAGCAGCTTCAGTTTGGCCAGGCCCAGACTCAGCAAGCCGCTGTTCAGGTGCCGGGTTATCAAACTTTAGGAACGCAATCGCAGTAATGAAGCAACTTTGGTGTGCCATGTCGCTCATGGCAGGCAGCCTGTTCTTCTCCACCAACGCCTCGGCTGATACATCGTCCGGGGCGTTGTTGCAGCAGATGAACCTGGCCAGCCAGTCCCTAAATTACGAGCTGTCTTTTGTCAGTATCAACAAACAGGGCGTTGAGTCGCTGCGCTATCGTCACGTGCGGTTGAACAATCAGCCCCTTGCTCAGTTGCTGCAGCTCGACGGTCCGCGTCGGGAAGTGGTGCTGCGCGGTACTGAAATCAGCTATTTTGAACCCGGTCTCGATCCCTTCACCCTGAACGGCGACTATATCGTCGATTCCTTGCCGTCTCTGGTGTACACCGATTTCAAAAAGCTGGCCTCGTATTATGATTTCATCTCCGTTGGCCGGACGCGTATCGCCGATCGCCTGTGCGATGTAGTGCGCGTGGTGGCCCGCGACGGCACGCGCTACAGCTACATTGCGTGGCTGGATGCCGAGACCAAGCTGCCGCTGCGCGTCGACTTGCTCGACCGCGACGGTGAAACCCTGGAGCAGTTCCGGGTGGTCTCATTCAATATCGGTGATAACGTAAGCTCGAGTATGGAAGCGCTGTCGAAAGCCAGCCTGCCGCCGCAGCTGTCGGTTCCGGAAAGCGGCAATAAAGCCAACTTTAACTGGGCGCCAACCTGGCTGCCGCAGGGCGTGACGGAAGTTTCCAGCAGCCAGCGTCGTTTACCGACCTTCGACGGTCCGGTCGAGTCTCGTCTCTATTCCGACGGTCTGTTTAGCTTCTCCGTTAACGTTAATCGCGCGACGGCTAACAGCAGCGATCAGCTGCTGCGCACCGGTCGCCGTACCGTCAGCACTTCGGTACGCGATAACGCCGAAATCTCGGTGGTTGGCGAATTACCGCCGCAAACGGCAAAACGTATCTCAGACAGCATTAAGTTCAGGGCCGCGCAATGATCAAAGAGTGGGCGACTGTCGTCTCCTGGCACAACGGCGTGGCGCAGGTTCACTGCGATGTTAAAGCCTCTTGCAGCAGCTGCGCCTCGCGCGCCGGCTGCGGTAGCCGGGTGCTCAATAAACTGGGGCCGCAAACCAGCCATACCATAAGCGTTCCCTGCGACCAGCCGCTGACGGCCGGGCAAAAAGTGGAACTGGGCATTGCTGAAAGCAGCCTGCTGGGTTCGGCGCTGCTGGTATACATGGCGCCGCTGTTCGGGCTGTTCGTGATGGCGTCGATTTTCCAGGTGCTGTTTGCCAGCGACATTGCTTCGCTGTGCGGCGCGTTGCTTGGCGGCGTCGGCGGGTTCCTGGTGGCGCGCGGGCTGTCGCCGAAGCTGGCTGCTCGCCAGTCGTGGCAGCCAGTGATTTTAAGCGTCGGTTTACCGCCGGATCTGCTGCGCGTTGATACGCCTTCCTCTGAAATGGGGCAGTGATTTCACTGTCCCTCATCTTTATTTACGCTTCCTGATACAACGCCACAATTCTGCCGTTATGCTGGATCTAACAGCATTTCCTGGTTTCGCGGATGTAGTGTAGAATGCGGCGTTTTCGGATTAAAAAACGTCAGGCACAGAACAGCGGCCTCATGAGACTCGTAAGGCATAATTAACTCTAAATATGAAGAATATACGTAACTTTTCGATCATCGCTCACATCGACCACGGTAAGTCGACGCTGTCTGACCGTATCATCCAGATTTGCGGTGGCCTTTCTGATCGCGAAATGGCGGCCCAGGTTCTGGACTCCATGGACCTTGAACGTGAGCGTGGCATTACCATCAAGGCGCAGAGCGTCACCCTGGATTACAAAGCCAGCGATGGCGAAACCTATCAGCTCAACTTTATCGACACCCCGGGCCACGTTGACTTCTCCTATGAAGTATCGCGCTCCCTGGCGGCGTGCGAAGGCGCGCTGCTGGTGGTTGACGCCGGGCAGGGCGTAGAAGCCCAGACTCTGGCGAACTGCTATACCGCGATGGAAATGGACCTCGAAGTCGTCCCGGTTCTTAACAAGATCGACCTGCCTGCAGCCGACCCTGAGCGCGTAGCGGACGAGATTGAAGATATCGTCGGTATCGACGCTCACGACGCGGTTCGCTGCTCGGCGAAAACTGGTGTTGGCGTGCCGGATGTGCTGGAACGTCTGGTACGCGATATTCCGCCGCCGGAAGGCGATCCGGACGCGCCGCTGCAGGCGCTGATTATCGACTCCTGGTTCGATAACTATTTAGGCGTCGTGTCGCTGGTGCGTATTAAAAACGGCACCATGCGCAAAGGCGACAAAATTAAGGTGATGAGCACCGGTCAGGTCTATAACGCCGACCGTCTGGGCATCTTCACCCCGAAACAGGTTGACCGTACCGAACTGAAATGCGGCGAGGTAGGCTGGCTGGTTTGCGCCATTAAAGACATCCTCGGCGCGCCGGTGGGCGATACCCTGACCGCGGCGCGTAATCCAGCGGATAAAGCGCTGCCGGGCTTCAAAAAAGTGAAGCCGCAGGTCTACGCCGGTCTGTTCCCGGTGAGCTCTGATGACTATGAGAACTTCCGCGATGCGCTGGGTAAACTGAGTCTGAACGATGCTTCCTTGTTCTACGAGCCGGAAAGCTCAACGGCGCTGGGCTTTGGCTTCCGCTGCGGCTTCCTCGGTCTGCTGCACATGGAAATCATTCAGGAGCGTCTGGAGCGTGAATACGATCTGGATCTGATTACCACCGCGCCGACGGTAGTCTATGAAGTAGAAACCACCTCTAAAGAGGTTATCTACGTCGATAGTCCATCGAAGCTGCCGCCGCTGAATAATATTCAGGAACTGCGTGAGCCGATCGCTGAATGTCACATGCTGCTGCCGCAGGAGTTCCTCGGCAACGTGATTACCTTGTGTATCGAGAAACGCGGCGTGCAAACCAACATGGTTTACCACGGCAAACAGGTTGCGCTGACCTATGAAATCCCGATGGCGGAAGTGGTCCTCGATTTCTTCGACCGTCTGAAGTCGACCTCCCGCGGCTATGCGTCGCTGGATTACAACTTCAAGCGCTTCCAGGCTTCCAACATGGTGCGTGTCGACGTGCTGATCAACGGTGAGCGCGTCGATGCGCTGGCGTTAATTACGCACAACGACAACGCGCCGTATCGTGGCCGCGAGCTGGTCGAGAAGATGAAAGAGCTGATCCCGCGTCAGCAGTTCGATATCGCGATTCAGGCGGCTATTGGTAACCACATTATCGCGCGCTCTACCGTGAAACAGCTGCGTAAAAACGTCCTGGCGAAATGCTACGGCGGCGACGTCAGCCGTAAGAAAAAGCTGCTGCAGAAGCAGAAAGAAGGTAAGAAGCGTATGAAACAGGTTGGTAACGTTGAACTGCCGCAGGAAGCGTTCCTCGCCATTCTGCACGTTGGTAAAGACGGCAAATAATCTAAGGAGTTGGCATGGCGAACATGTTTGCCCTGATTCTGGTCATTGCGACCCTTGTGACAGGGCTGTTGTGGTGTCTGGATAAGTTCATATTCGCACCAAAACGTCGTGAACGTCAGGCCGCTGCTCAGGCAGCGACTGGCGATCAGCTGGACAAGAAAACGCTGAAGAAGGTTGGCCCAAAACCGGGCTGGCTGGAAACCGGCGCCTCGATCTTCCCGGTGCTGGCGATTGTGCTGATTGTGCGTTCGTTTATCTATGAGCCGTTCCAGATCCCGTCAGGTTCGATGATGCCGACTCTGCTGATTGGCGATTTTATCCTGGTGGAGAAATTCGCCTACGGCATTAAAGATCCGATCTACCAGAAAACGCTGATCGAAACCGGCCATCCGAAGCGTGGCGACATCGTGGTGTTTAAATATCCGGAAGATCCGCGCCTTGACTACATCAAGCGTGCGGTTGGTCTGCCGGGGGATAAAGTCACTTACGATCCGGTGGCTAAGCAGGTGACGATTGAGCCTGGCTGCGCGTCGGGCCAGGCATGCGGGAGCGCCTTGCCGATCACCTACTCAAACGTTGAGCCGAGCGATTTCGTTCAGACCTTCTCCCGTCGCAACGGCGGTGAAGCCACCAGCGGTTTCTGGCAGCTGCCAAAAGGCGAAACCAAAGCCGACGGTATTCGTCTGACCGAGCGCAAAGAGACGCTGGGCGAAGTGACCCACCGTATTCTGACGGTACCTATCGCTCAGGATCAGGTGGGGATGTACTATCGTCAGTCCGGTCAGCCGCTGGCGACATGGGTCGTTCCGCCGGGTGAATACTTCATGATGGGTGACAACCGCGACAACAGCGCCGACAGCCGTTACTGGGGCTTCGTGCCGGAAGCGAACCTGGTGGGTAAAGCCACCGCCATCTGGATGAGCTTCGAAAAACAGGAAGGTGAGTGGCCAACCGGCGTACGTTTATCGCGCATCGGCGGCATCCACTAATTCCTCGTCTTAATTCGCGCTGCCGGTGCAATAATGGCAGCGCGAATTATTTAGTATTTAAATCCATCCAAACTAACGACATCCCTTGTCGTTGCGTATAGAATATCCCCCCGAAGTTTTTGGTTGTCTCTCGAAAGAGTGACACTGCACACGAAACCGCGTTGGTTAGTTTCTGCCCTTATATATCAAGGGTATGTATGCTCAGGTCGGTTTCGTGTGCTGCATCTTTGACGCATTCATTTATTGGTAACGCATGAACCCCATCGTAATTAATCGGCTTCAACGAAAGCTGGGCTACACTTTTGTTCATCAGGAGCTGTTGCAACAGGCATTAACTCACCGCAGTGCCAGCAGCAAACACAACGAGCGTCTCGAGTTTTTAGGCGACTCTATTTTAAGTTTCGTGATCGCCAATGCGCTCTATCATCGTTTCCCGCGGGTAGACGAAGGGGATATGAGCCGTATGCGCGCGACGCTGGTGCGAGGCAATACGCTGGCGGAAATCGCCCGCGAATTTGAACTGGGCGAGTGCCTGCGCCTTGGGCCTGGCGAGCTGAAGAGCGGCGGTTTTCGTCGCGAATCGATTCTGGCTGACACCGTAGAAGCCTTAATCGGCGGGGTTTTCCTCGACAGCGATATTCAAAATGTTGAACGCTTAATCCTCTCCTGGTACCAGACTCGTCTGGATGAAATCAGCCCGGGCGATAAGCAAAAGGATCCGAAGACTCGTCTGCAGGAGTATCTGCAGGGGCGTCATCTGCCGCTGCCGTCCTACCTGGTCGTCCAGGTTCGCGGCGAAGCGCACGATCAGGAATTTACTATCCACTGCCAGGTCAGTGGCCTGAGTGAACCGGTGGTTGGCACAGGTTCCAGCCGTCGTAAGGCGGAGCAGGCTGCCGCCGAACAGGCGCTGAAAAAACTGGAGCTGGAATGAGCGAAGAAAAAAGTTATTGCGGATTTGTCGCCATCGTTGGTCGTCCAAACGTTGGCAAATCCACGCTGTTGAACAAGCTGCTTGGGCAGAAGATTTCGATCACTTCCCGTAAAGCGCAGACTACCCGTCACCGCATCGTCGGTATCCATACCGAAGGGCCGTATCAGGCGATTTATGTTGATACCCCGGGCCTGCATATGGAAGAGAAGCGCGCGATTAACCGCTTAATGAACAAAGCGGCCAGCAGCTCGATTGGCGACGTGGAACTGGTTATCTTTGTCGTTGAAGGTACCCGCTGGACGCAAGATGACGAGATGGTGCTGAACAAGCTGCGCGATGCGCGCGCGCCGGTGATTCTGGCCGTCAACAAAGTTGATAACGTGCAGGAAAAAGCGGATCTGCTGCCGCATTTGCAGTTCCTTGCCAGCCAGATGAACTTCCTCGACATCGTGCCGATTTCTGCGGAAACCGGCACCAACGTTGATACTATCGCGTCGATCGTACGTAAACATCTGCCGGAAGCGATTCATCACTTCCCGGAAGATTACATTACCGACCGTTCCCAGCGTTTCATGGCTTCCGAGATCATCCGCGAAAAGCTGATGCGTTTCCTGGGCGCTGAACTGCCGTACTCCGTGACCGTCGAAATTGAACGTTTCGTGAGCAATGAACGCGGCGGCTACGACATCAACGGCCTGATCCTCGTCGAGCGTGAAGGGCAGAAGAAGATGGTAATTGGCAACAAAGGCGCCAAAATCAAAACCATCGGCATCGAAGCGCGTAAAGACATGCAAGAGATGTTTGAAGCGCCTGTGCACCTCGAACTGTGGGTCAAAGTGAAATCCGGCTGGGCCGATGACGAGCGCGCGCTGCGCAGTCTCGGTTACGTTGACGACCTCTGAGTTAACGCAACGTGGATGGATGGCAGCGCGCCTTTGTCCTGCATAGCCGACCGTGGAGCGAAACCAGTCTGATGCTGGACGTCTTCACGGAAGAGTCCGGTCGCGTGCGCCTGGTTGCCAAAGGCGCACGCTCCAAACGCTCTAATCTCAAGGGCGCTTTACAGCCCTTCACCCCCTTACTGGTTCGTTTCGGCGGCCGCGGCGAAGTCAAAACCCTTCGCAGCGCGGAAGCCGTCTCGCTGGCGCTGCCGCTTAGCGGCATCACGCTCTACAGCGGTCTTTACGTAAACGAGCTCATCTCCCGCGTGCTTGAGCACGAAACGCGCTTCTCCGAACTCTTTTTCGACTACCTGCACTGCATCCAGGCGCTTGCCGGGGCCAGCGGTTCGCCGGAGCCCGCGCTGCGGCGCTTTGAGCTGGCGCTGCTCGGGCACCTGGGCTATGGCGTGGATTTCCTCCACTGTGCCGGCAGCGGCGACCCGGTGGATGACACCATGACCTACCGCTATCGCGAAGAAAAAGGCTTTATCGCCAGCCTGGTGATTGATAACAGCACGTTTACCGGGCACCATTTGAAAGCGTTGGCTAGCCGCGAGTTTCCGGATGTAGATACGCTGCGCGCCGCGAAGCGCTTTACCCGCATCGCCCTGAAGCCGTATCTTGGAGGGAAACCGCTCAAGAGCCGGGAATTGTTTCGCCAGTTTATGCCCGCGCGAAAGGCGCGAGCCGATAATACGAATAATGATTAACGAGGATTGTCATGGCTGAATTACTGTTAGGGGTCAATATTGACCACATTGCGACATTGCGTAACGCGCGCGGTACCGCTTATCCGGATCCGGTGCAGGCGGCTTTTATTGCAGAACAGGCCGGCGCCGATGGTATTACCGTGCACCTGCGCGAAGACCGCCGCCATATCACCGATCGTGACGTGCGCATCCTGCGCCAGACGTTGCATACCCGAATGAATCTCGAAATGGCGGTTACCGAAGAGATGCTGGCGATTGCCTGCGAGACAAAACCGCACTTCTGCTGTCTGGTGCCGGAGAAGCGTCAGGAAGTGACCACCGAGGGTGGACTGGATGTTGCCGGGCAGCGCGATAAGATGCGCGACGCCTGTAAGCGCCTGGCGGATGCCGGTATTCTGGTCTCCCTGTTTATTGACGCCGATGATGAGCAGATCAAAGCGGCTGCCGACGTGGGCGCGCCGTATATTGAAATCCACACCGGCTGCTACGCCGATGCCAAAACCGATGCCGAACAGGCTAAAGAGCTTGAGCGTATCGCCAAAGCGGCGACCTATGCCGCCAGCCTTGGACTGAAGGTGAACGCCGGTCACGGTCTGACCTATCACAACGTGAAAGCCATTGCCGCCTTGCCGGAAATGCACGAACTGAATATCGGCCATGCCATTATTGGTCGCGCAGTGATGAGCGGTCTGAAAGAGGCTGTCGCGGAAATGAAACGCCTGATGCTGGAAGCGCGCGGCTAATGGCGATTCTCGGGCTGGGTACCGACATCGTCGAAATCGCCCGCATCGAAGCGGTGATCGCCCGTAGCGGCGATCGCCTGGCTCGCCGGGTGCTGAGCGATCACGAATGGAGCATTTGGGAGCAGCATCAGCAGCCGGTGCGTTTTCTGGCAAAACGCTTTGCGGTCAAAGAAGCGGCGGCGAAAGCGCTCGGAACCGGTATTCGCAACGGCCTGGCGTTTAATCAGTTCGAAGTTTTCAACGATGAATTAGGCAAGCCGAAACTGCGGCTATGGGGCGAAGCAAAGCTATTGGCTGAACGGATGGGGGTAAGCGTTATTCACGTCACTCTCGCCGATGAACGCCACTATGCCTGCGCCACGGTGATCGTCGAAAGCTAAACCCGCGGTTAAAGCTTATCCGCGTGATGCATGAGCACGAATTTATCCCACAACTGTTCTTCATTCTCGACGTGCGCCGGATCTTTGAGAATAGTATTCGGGATCGGGCACACTTTCTGGCAGGTTGGCGTGTCGTAGTGACCCACACACTCGGTGCAGCGGTCGCTGTTAATCTCATAAATGCTATCGCCCATCGAAATGGCCTCATTCGGGCACTCCGGCTCGCACATATCGCAATTGATGCATTTTTTGGTGATTAACAGCGCCATCAGGAAAATCTCAGAAACAACACAAACAGGGCGGGCATTATACGCCCATTTTCTACTCAGACCAGCTTTTTCACCAGCGCTTCGCTAGCGTCTATATTTATAACCCCGTTGAGCCTGAATATGTACCTGGTACATTTATTAACTTGCTTGTTGTACCCCGTACACTTATGATGATTTTATAATCATGATACGCAGGATGCGGTATGTACACTTTTATTGAGCTGCAGGGTTTCAGTAAACGGCGTCAGGCGCTTCTACCGGATGACGAGTTTCGCGTTTTTCAGGAGGTGTTGATTGAGGATCCTGAGGCTGGCGATACCATCGCAGGGACAGGGGGATTTCGAAAAATTCGCTGGAGCCGACCGGGGATGGGCAAGCGTGGCGGGGTGAGAATTATTTATTACAATGTGACGCGTAAAGGGCGAATTTACCTGGCATTGGTCTATCCCAAAAATGAGCTGGATGATTTAACGGAAGAACAAAAGAAGATGCTGAAACAGTTATCCGCTATGCTGGAATAACGCTGAGTTTCTATCACTCCACGGGACCACGTTGTCAGTGGTGCCCACGAGGGCGATGAGGTACAGATGAAAGACGAATTATTTGCCGATCTGCTGGCCAGTGCAGAAGAAATGGTGAGAATTGAAAAAGGTGAGCAAACCCCTGAGCCGCAGCATGTTCACACTTTTAGCCCGATCGATGTGAAAGCTATTCGCGAAGCGACGGGGTTAAAACAGCAGGATTTTGCTCTCGCCGTAGGCGTTAGCTATGACTTAGTTAAAAGCTGGGAAACTAAACGGCGTCAGCCAACCGGGGCGCCGCGAAAATTGCTGCTTTTATTACAGCTCAATCCTTTTATTATCAATCAGCTCAAAACAATCTAATGTTTGTGGGCATCGCCAGATGCCCATTTTCTACTCAGACCAGCTTTTTCACCAGCGCTTCGCTATGGCGTATCCGTTCCGGCGCGTGTTCGAGATCTTGCTGCACCAGCGCCATAAAGAGGAGATCGGTGAGCATCATTTGCGCGCTGGTGGAGGAGATCGCCGCGCTGCGCGTCGCCTGCTCTTCAGCAATAGTGTAGAGACACTGCGAAGCCTGCTGCTGCAAGGCGTTGGGAGTAAACCCGGTGATCGCGAGGATCTTGCTGCCAACGCGTAGCGCTTCAGCAGCCGCCATATTGATCTCGCGGCGTTCGCCGGAATAGGAGATAGCCAGCAGCAGATCGTCCGCCGACATCGCCTGCACCGTTGCCAGCAGCGCATGCATATCCTGCTCGGCGACGGCGTTGATGCCAATTTTCATTAACTTCCAGCTAAAATTGCGCGCCACCAGCCCGGAGGCGCCGATACCGGTAATGATTACCCGGCGAGCATCGCGCAGCAGAGTCACCGCCTCCAGGAGTTTCTCTTCGCTGTTGACGTCCAGCGAGGCGTGCATCGCCGCGATGTTATCTTTGATCAACTTTTCGCCCACCAGACGCAGCGGATCGTCGCCGCGGATTTGGTTGTGTACCGGCACCGAGTGCGGGTCCGGACTGCTGGCCAGCGCTTCGCTGAGCGCCAGTTTTAATGCCGGAAAGCCTTTGAATCCCATTTTCTGCGCGAACTTCACCACGCTGGACTGGCTGACTCCCGCTTCGCCCGCCAGCTGCTGCGAGCTGAGATGGCGGGTTTGATCCGGCTGAGCCAGAATAAAGTCAGCAAGTTTTTTGTCGCTCGCCGCCAGCGACGGGTAACGTTGGCGGATGCGGATTAAACAGTTCATGGCTTCTCCGAAGGAGGGCGTTAGCGGCGAAAAGAATTTTGTATTCGATTATAAGTGGAATAATACGAATTAAAAATTCTGCTGTGAAGAATTATGCGAACGGGTCAGATTCTGAATCTTACCTCAACCACGGCAGACAATTTCGCGCTCGTCGCGGCAAGCCTGTTAAGCTATCGACATCGCCAGGAAAATCCGTACCAGAAAGGAGTTCGGTTTGAACAGTAACGCGCGACGAGTCGTGTTTTTCGATCTTGATGGCACATTGCACCAGCAGGATATGTTCGGCAGCTTTATTCGTTATCTTTTACGTCGTCAGCCGCTCAACGTGCTGGCAGTGGCGGCCTTGTCGCCAGTAGTACTGCTGGGGCTGTTGGTTAACGGTCGCGCGGCGCGCTGGCCGATGAGCCTGCTGCTGTGGGCTGCTACCTGCGGGCGGCGTGAAAGCCATCTTAAGCGTCTGGAGGCGGCGTTCGTTAGCTGGTTTCGCCAGCACGTGACCGCCTTTCCGGTGGTGCAGGGCCGGCTAAACGACTATTTAACCAGTACTGATGCCGACGTCTGGCTGATTACCGGCTCACCGCAGTCGCTGGTGGAACAGGTCTATGCCGATACGCTTTGGCTGCCGCGCGTAAAACTTATCGCCAGCCGCATGAGCCGTCGTCGCGGCGGCTGGGTGCTGACGCTGCGTTGCCTGGGCCATGAGAAAGTAGCGCAGCTGGAACAGCGGATCGGCGCGCCGCTACGTTTATACAGCGGCTATAGCGATAGCGAGCAGGATAACCCGCTACTCTGTTTTTGCCAGCACCGCTGGCGGGTCACGCCGCAGGGCGATCTCCAGCAGCTCGAATAATTCCGCTGCTGGCGAATTATTTGGGTGATATATAGCGCCCATGTATAATGCGCCCCGCTTTTTCTGCAGGAGTGCCGCTGTGTCTGACCACGAATTTAACGATGAATACTGGATGCGCCATGCGCTGACGTTGGCGAAACGCGCCTGGGAAGAGGGCGAGGTGCCGGTGGGCGCTGTGCTGGTGCATAACAATCAGGTCATCGGCGAGGGATGGAACCGGCCGATTGGCCGTCACGACCCCACAGCCCATGCCGAAATAATGGCGCTGCGTCAGGGTGGACTGGTTCTGCAGAACTATCGTTTAATTGATGCCACGCTGTACGTCACGCTGGAGCCCTGTGTGATGTGCGCCGGGGCGATGGTGCATAGTCGCATCTCGCGGCTGGTGTTCGGCGCCCGCGATGCTAAAACCGGCGCGGCCGGGTCGTTAATCGATGTGCTGCATCATCCGGGGATGAACCACCGCGTTGAAATTACCGAGGGAATTCTGGCTGAGTCTTGCTCCACGATGCTGAGCGATTTCTTCCGCTGGCGGCGGGAAGAGAAAAAAGCGTTGAAAAGAGCGCGGCAGGACGAGGGCTAACGTCCTGCTGTCGGCAACTTTAGTTTAACGTTGTCGACAAGCTTTTCGCCGCGGAATCTAAAGAAGGGCATCGCATACTCTTTATGCTCGCCATCGAGTTCTTCCGGCGTGACGGCTGGATAATCTTCAGCAATCGCCATCTCCTGCGCCGCTTTCCTTTCCTGTTCAGACAAATATCCAACCAGGCTGATATGGTACTTACGAATATTTTCCACGTAGGCGTAGGCCTCATGGCCGCGGGCGTAGCCATATTTTAAGCGGCTGTAGTAGGGCTTCTGGCTCAGCAATGGCAGACGCTGCTTAACGTCGGACCAGCTGTTCGGGTTGCCTTTTTGTTTTTTAGTCAGCGCCATCGCGTCAAGCATATGCGCGTAGCCCATGTTATAAGCCGCCAGCGCAAACCAGATCCGCTCCTCTTTCGGGATCGAGTCCGGCACTTTGGCCATCATATCCTGCAGATAGCGCATACCGCCGTCTAGGCTCTGTTCGGCATCGGTACGGTCGGTCAAACCTAAACTTTGGGCGGTATTGCGGGTTAGCATCATCATGCCGCGCACCCCGGTCGGCGAGGTGGCCTGCGGGTCCCAGTGCGACTCCTGCCAGGCAATCGCCGCCAGCAGTCGCCAGTCGATCTGCCGGGCGTATTTCTCAAACAGCGGCTTCAGATCCGGCAGCGTATTTTGCACCGCGCGCAGGAAGGTGCGGGTATCAACATAGTCGAAGTCGTTGCCGTGGCCGAGATACTTCTCTTCCAGGCGGGCGAGAGTGCCGTCTTCGTTCATACTATTAAAGAAATCGAGCATGGCTGCCGATAATGAATTGTCTTCGCTTTTTTCGCTAAACCAGGTGACCGGCTGTTCATCGCTGATATCGAGCGCCACAGCCAGCTCCGGATGCACGCGCTGGAACAGGCTGACGGCGACGGAATCGGCGACGGTATATTCCAGCGTACCGTCGATGACCGCCTGCATCAGGGCGGTGGTGCCGCGTTTTTCATCGACGCGCCAGTTGAGGTCCGGATATTTGCTCTCCTTCAGCGCCTGCAGGTCGTTAAGGGCGACGTGGCCTGGGGCGATGGCGAGCTGTTCGGCGTTAATCCCGGCCAGCGTGCGCGGGCGATTACCGCCAACGCGATAGACCAACTGCTGCGAAACGGAATAATAGGTAGGGCCTGCCTGATAGTTCTTCACCCGCTCGGTGTTATAGACCAGCCCGGCGGCCAGCATATCGGTTTTACCGGCATCGAGATCGTCGAACAACTGGCTGATATTCTGCCGCACGGTGACTTTCAGCTTCACCCCAAGGTAATCGGCGAAGCGTTTCGCCAGCTCGTAATCGAGACCGTAGTCTTTGTTGTTGATGGCGGCATAGGTCAGCGGCGAGTTAATGGTACTCACGCGCAGTTCGCCGCGGGCAATGATCCCGGCCACGCGGTTCTCCGGTTTTCCCATCCACGGCAAAGACGGCCACAGCGCCGCCGCCAACAAAAGGGTGACGACGCCGATCAGCAGATAATTAATCTTTAATTTTTTCAAATAGTTAATTTTCTGCAGCGTGGAGTTCCTCAGCTGGGTATATCCGGAAAAAGTAAAAGGTTGCCGTAAGTTGAGCGGCATTTTGCTTAAGAATGCGCCAGTTGGCAACTTATTCGCGATTCATGTCACATTTATTGATAAAACTGATGAATCATTTTATTTCTACGCAAACGGTTTCGTCGGGGCTCAGGATTCTCTATAATGGCCGCCGTTTCCCCCTGGCTCACCTTGAAAGCTTCGAAGACGAGAGACTTATGATGGATATTTTGCGTGGTTCACCTGCACTGTCGGCATTCCGTATCAACAAACTGCTGGCACGTTTTCAGGCGGCCAACCTGCCGGTTAGCACCTTATACGCGGAGTATGTTCACTTTGCCGACCTGAGCGCCCCGCTAAGCGATGAGGAGCGCGAAAGACTGGTCAGACTGCTCAAATATGGCCCAAGCCTCAGCAGCCATACGCCAACCGGTAAATTACTGCTCGTCACCCCTCGCCCCGGCACTATCTCTCCCTGGTCCTCCAAAGCTACCGACATCGCCCATAACTGCGGTTTATCGCAGGTCGTGCGGCTGGAGCGCGGCGTGGCGTACTACGTTGAAGCACAGGGTCTGAGCGATGCGCAGTGGGACGCCGTTGCGGCGGAACTGCACGATCGCATGATGGAGAGCGTTTTCACTGAGCTGGAAGAGGGAGAGAAGCTGTTTGTTCACCATCAGCCGACGCCAGTGACCAGCGTAGACCTGCTGGGCCAGGGACGTCAGGCGCTGATTGACGCCAACCTCCGTCTGGGGCTGGCGCTGGCCGATGACGAAATCGACTACCTGCAGGACGCATTCGTTAAACTTGGCCGCAATCCGAACGACATCGAGCTGTATATGTTCGCGCAGGCCAACTCGGAACATTGCCGCCACAAAATTTTTAACGCCGACTGGATTATCGACGGCCAAAAACAGCCGAAGTCGCTGTTTAAAATGATCAAAAACACCTTCGAGAAAAACCCGGAATATGTGCTGTCTGCCTATAAAGACAACGCCGCGGTAATGGAAGGTTCCGAAGTCGGCCGCTATTTCGCCGACTATCAGACCGGGCGCTATGACTTCCATCAGGAGCCGGCGCACATTCTGATGAAAGTTGAAACCCACAACCACCCGACGGCAATTTCGCCGTGGCCAGGGGCCGCGACCGGTTCCGGCGGCGAGATCCGCGACGAAGGCGCAACCGGACGCGGCGCGAAGCCGAAAGCGGGCCTGGTCGGCTTCTCGGTTTCTAACCTGCGTATTCCGGGCTTTGAGCAGCCGTGGGAAGAGGATTTCGGTAAACCTGAGCGTATCGTGACCGCGCTGGATATCATGACCGAAGGCCCGCTGGGCGGCGCGGCGTTTAACAACGAATTTGGTCGTCCGGCGCTGAATGGCTATTTCCGTACCTATGAAGAGAAAGTGACCAGCCACAATGGCGAAGAGCTGCGCGGCTATCACAAACCGATCATGCTGGCGGGCGGTATTGGCAACATCCGCGGCGAGCACGTCCAGAAGGGCGAAATCACCGTTGGCGCCAAGCTTATCGTGCTGGGTGGCCCGGCGATGAACATCGGTCTCGGCGGCGGCGCGGCGTCATCCATGGCTTCCGGCCAGTCTGATGCCGATCTGGATTTTGCCTCCGTACAGCGCGACAACCCGGAAATGGAGCGCCGCTGTCAGGAAGTGATCGACCGCTGCTGGCAGCTGGGCGATGCGAACCCGATTCTGTTTATCCACGACGTTGGCGCGGGCGGTCTCTCTAACGCCATGCCGGAGCTGGTGAGCGATGGCGGCCGCGGCGGGAATTTCCAGCTGCGCGATATCCTCAGCGATGAGCCGGGAATGAGTCCGCTGGAGATCTGGTGTAACGAATCCCAGGAACGTTATGTTCTGGCGGTCGCGCCGGAACAGCTGCCGCTGTTTGAAGAGCTGTGCCGCCGCGAGCGCGCGCCTTACGCGGTGATCGGCGAAGCCACGGCGGAGCAACACCTTAGCCTGAGCGACAGCCACTTTAACGATCGGCCGATCGACCTGCCGCTGGACGTCCTGCTCGGCAAAACGCCGAAAATGACGCGTGACGTGCAAACGCTGAAAGCGCAGGGCAGTGAGCTGGATCGTCAACCAATGACGATTGCCGATGCGGTTAACCGCGTGCTGCATCTGCCGACGGTGGCCGAGAAAACCTTCCTCGTGACCATCGGCGACCGCACCGTGACCGGTATGGTAGCGCGCGATCAGATGGTAGGACCGTGGCAGATCCCGGTCGCTAACTGCGCGGTGACCACTGCCAGCCTCGATAGCTACTACGGCGAAGCGATGGCGATGGGCGAACGCGCGCCGGTTGCGCTGCTCGACTTTGCCGCCTCAGCCCGTCTGGCGGTCGGCGAGGCGTTGACAAACATCGCCGCTACGCAGATTGGCGAACTCAACCGCGTCAAACTGTCGGCAAACTGGATGGCGGCAGCCGGTCACCCGGGTGAAGACGCCGGTCTGTATGAAGCAGTAAAAGCGGTCGGTGAAGAACTCTGTCCGGCGCTGGGCCTGACTATCCCGGTGGGCAAAGACTCAATGTCGATGAAAACCCGCTGGCAGGAAGGCAGCGAGCAGCGCGAAATGACCTCGCCGCTGTCGCTGGTTATCTCCGCGTTTGCCCGCGTTGAAGACGTGCGCGGCACCGTGACCCCGCAGCTCTCTACGGAAGACAACGCCCTGCTGCTGATCGATCTCGGCAAAGGGCGTAACGCGCTGGGCGCCACCGCGCTGGCGCAGGTCTATCGTCAGCTAGGCGACCAGCCGGCCGACGTGCGTGATGTCGCGCAGCTGAAAGGCTTCTGGGACGCGATGCAGGCGCTGGTGGCGCAGCGTAAGCTGCTGGCTTACCACGACCGCTCCGATGGCGGCTTGTTAGTGACGCTGGCGGAAATGGCTTTTGCCGGTCACTGCGGCGTAACTGCCGATATCGCCGCGCTGGGCGACGACCGTCTGGCTGCGTTGTTCAACGAAGAATTGGGCGCGGTGATTCAGGTTCGCGCCGCGGATTGCGAAGCGGTAGAAGCGCTGCTGGCGATGAATGGTCTGGCAGATTGCGTGCACTACTTAGGCCAGGCGACGGCGGGGGATCGTTTTGTTATCACCGCCGACGGTCAGCCGCTGTTCAGCGAAAGCCGCACCACGCTGCGTATGTGGTGGGCGGAAACCACCTGGCAGATGCAGCGTCTGCGCGATAATCCGGAGTGCGCCGATCAGGAGCACCAGGCGAAGTCTAACGATAGCGACCCGGGTCTTAACGTTAAGCTGTCGTTTGATATCAATGAAGATGTTGCCGCACCGTTTATTGCGACCGGCGCGCGCCCGAAAGTGGCCGTGCTGCGCGAGCAGGGGGTTAACTCCCATGTTGAAATGGCCGCCGCTTTCCATCGCGCCGGCTTCGACGCCATCGATGTGCATATGAGCGATCTGCTGGCGGGTCGTACCGGTCTTGGCGACTTCCATGCGCTGGTGGCCTGCGGCGGCTTCTCCTACGGTGACGTACTGGGGGCAGGCGAAGGTTGGGCGAAATCGATTCTGTTCAACGAACGCGTACGCGATGAGTTCGCCACTTTCTTCCACCGCCCGCAGACGCTGGCGCTGGGCGTGTGTAACGGTTGTCAGATGATGTCCAATCTGCGTGAACTGATCCCTGGCAGCGACCTGTGGCCGCGCTTCGTACGCAACCACTCTGACCGCTTTGAAGCGCGTTTCAGCCTGGTTGAAGTTACCCAAAGCCCATCGCTGCTGTTGCAGGGGATGGCCGGTTCGATGATGCCGATTGCCGTTTCGCACGGCGAAGGGCAGGTGGAAGTTCGTGATAGCGCGCATCTGGCTCAGCTTGAAAGCAAAGGCCTGGTGGCGCTGCGCTTCGTCGATAACTTCGGCAAAGTGACGCAAACCTATCCGGCGAACCCGAACGGCTCGGTGAACGGCATTACCGCAGTGACCAGCGAAAGCGGTCGCGCGACGATCATGATGCCGCACCCAGAACGCGTATTCCGTACCGTCAGCAACTCCTGGCACCCGGAAAACTGGGGTGAAGACAGCCCATGGATGCGCATCTTCCGCAACGCGCGTAAGCAACTGGGTTAATACCGTTTACGTAACGCGTTGTTGATAATGAGCCCCCTGGTCATCAGGGGGCTTTTTTATTTGTGATCGGGGCCGCGTGACGGTGTCGGGAATTACCGACAAACGCGGTTTTGGGGTGTCTCCAAAAGGCGACACTTAACACACTGATTTTAAAAGATTCTATATATATGCTTATTTGGTGTTGCTAATTAGCGACACAAAGGCCGAATGTTGTGCGATAGGCTTTTGAAGCGGAATTACATGTAATTCTTTATATATCATGCTGTTAATAATTTGTTTTGAAAGGTGGCACACTTCATGCATAATAATTGGCAGTGGCTCATTCACCTTCTTATGTCAGCCCCTTCGGGAAGCGCTACATAAACTTCGAATGACGCACAAACAGGTGCCTGCCGTCCAACTCCTGATAACAGCTCTGCTTTATCAGTCATCGGGCGAAACGTCGAGTAAGGCACCGCCTCATTCCTTAATAAAGGCAGGCTTTAGAGCCTGCCTTTATTGTTTCTGCCGTGGATGTTTCCGCCATCCTCAGTTAGCATCTTCAGGAGCTAATGGTTGAGGCTATATCTTTGAAGCGATTCTCTCTTTTCCCCCGTTCCTTGCGCCAACTGGTGACGCTTTCCTTTGTGCTGATCATGTTGCCGCTGCTTGTCCTGGCATGGCAGGCCTGGCAAAGCCTGAACGCGCTCAGCGCCCAGGCCGCGCATATTAACCGCACCACCTTGACGGATGCGCGGCGTAGCGAAGCGATGGTCAACGCCTCGCTGGAAATGGAGCGTAGCTATCTCCAGTATTGCGTGCTGGACGATCCTACCCTTGAGCGGGTCTATCAAAATCAACGTAAGCGTTATAGCGAAATGCTTGAGGCGCTCTCTGACGTGTTGCCGGATGCTGACATCTGGCAGACCCTGCGGCAAAACCTCGCCGATCTGGCCCAACTACGTTGCCATAATAGCGCGCCGGACGCCAAAGCTGCGGCGAGCCTCGAAGCCTTTGCCGATGCTAACAATGAAATGGTACAGGCGACCCGAACGGTAATCTTCTCCCGCGGCCAGCAGCTACAGCAGGAGATTGCCGAGCGCGGGCAGTTTTTCGGATGGCAGGCGCTGGTTCTGTTTCTGCTGAGCCTGACGCTGGTTTTGCTGTTTACCCGCATGATCATCGGCCCGGTGAAGGGCATCGAGAAGATGATTAACCGCCTGGGGGAGGGGAAGTCGCTGGATGATGCGGCGCTGTTCACCGGCCCGCGCGAACTGCGATCGGTCGGTAAACGGATTATCTGGTTGAGCGAACGTCTGGCGTGGCTGGAGTCCCAACGCCACCAGTTTCTTCGTCATCTGTCACATGAACTGAAAACACCGCTCGCCAGCATGCGTGAAGGAACGGAACTGCTGGCGGACCGGGTAGCGGGGCCGCTGACGACGGAGCAGCAAGAAATCGTTGAGATCCTCGATAACAGCAGCCGTAATCTGCAAAAGCTAATCGAACAACTGCTCGACTATAACCGTAAACTGGCCGATGGCCCGGTCGAGCGGCAGAAGGTGGATATTGCCGAACTGGCGCAGACCGTCGTTTCCGCGCATAGTTTACCGGCAAGGGCCAAGATGATGTCTACCGAGCTAGCGCTGGATGAACGCTTCTGCCTGGCGGAGCCGACGTTGCTGACCAGCGTGCTTGATAATCTGTACTCCAATGCGGTGCACTATGGCGCTGAATCCGGTAACATTCGTATTCATAGTTACCGCCACGGCGAGCAGGTTCGTATCGATGTCGCCAATAGCGGCGAGCCGATCCCCGCCGCCGAAAGAAACATGATTTTCGAGCCTTTTTATCAGGGAAGCCACCTGCGTAAAGGGGCAGTAAAAGGCAGCGGTCTGGGGTTGAGTATCGCCCGCGACTGCGTACGGCAAATGCAGGGAGAGCTGAGCCTGGTCGATGACAATCCCGGGTTCATCTGTTTTCGCATCTCGCTCCCCGCCGCTGAGCCGGGAAAAACCAACACATGAATCAACATTGGGTGAATATGTCCCACTTTTTCGCATTGCGCCGTCCTTTACGGGGATGGCTGCTGTCGGGCCTATGCTGCCTGACGCTGGCGGGCTGTTCCGCCGCTATGTCGCCGCGCGCCGCTGACGGCAATGCGCCGCCCGAGCTGCCGGAACATCAGGTGGCGGATTTTCTCTCCGTAGATTGCGCCAATATCTGGTCGCTGGAAAACGATGCCAGTGATAAAAACCCGCTGTACTGGCTGCGCGGAATTGACTGCGCGGATCGCCTGGCGCCGGTACAGGCCCGTGCCGAAGCCAAATTGCATAATGATGATAACTGGCAGGATGCTTTCAAACGCGGCATTCTGCTGGCCGACGCCAAAATCACCCCCGACGAGCGTCGCGAAATGGTTGCCCGCATCGACAGCTTTAGCCCGCAAATCGCCGCGCAGGTTCGCCCGCTATACCGGCTGTGGCGCGACGGTCAAGCCCGGCAGCTGCAGTTATTCGAGGAGCGCTCCCGCTACGGCAAACTCCAGCAATCAAGCGATGCTGAACTGGAAACCTTGCGCCAGCAGGAGCAGCAGCTGCGTAGCCAACTGGAGCTGACCACCCGCAAGCTGGAAAACCTTACCGATATTGAGCGCCAGCTCTCCAGCCGTAAGCCCGGCGGCAATTTTAATAGCGGTAGCGATAAGGTACCGGAGGTGATCCATGACGATCCGTAAACCCGCCCACCTGCTGCTGGTGGACGACGATCCGGGGCTGTTAAAGCTGCTGGGGATGCGTCTGGTCAGCGAAGGGTACAGCGTGGTCACGGCGGAAAGCGGGCCCGAGGCGCTGCGCGTGCTGACGCGCGAACGGGTGGACCTGGTGGTGAGCGATTTACGCATGGATGAAATGGACGGCCTGCAGCTGTTTGCTGAAATCCAGAAGGCGCAGCCCGGCATGCCGGTCATCATCCTGACTGCCCACGGCTCCATTCCAGACGCCGTTGCCGCTACCCAACAAGGGGTCTTTAGTTTTCTGACTAAACCGGTCGATAAAGACGCGCTGTATAAAGCGATTGATGATGCTCTCGAGCAGAGCTCGCCGGCCACCGACGAGCGCTGGCGACAGGCGATCGTCACCCGTAGCCCACAGATGCTGCGGCTGCTGGAGCAGGCCGGTATGGTGGCGCAGTCGGACGTTAGCGTGCTGATTATCGGCCAGAGCGGTACCGGGAAAGAGATTGTCGCCCAGGCGATCCACAACGCCAGTCCGCGCCACGAAAAACCGTTTATTGCGATTAACTGCGGCGCGTTGCCGGAGCAATTGCTGGAGTCCGAACTGTTCGGCCACGCGCGCGGCGCCTTTACCGGCGCGGTCAGCAACCGCGAAGGGCTTTTTCAGGCCGCCGAGGGCGGTACGCTGTTCCTTGATGAAATCGGCGATATGCCCGTCGCGCTGCAGGTAAAGCTACTGCGCGTCCTACAGGAGCGTAAGGTGCGCCCGCTGGGCAGCAACCGCGATATCGACATCGACGTGCGCATTATCTCGGCGACCCACCGCGATCTGCCGAAGGCGATGGCGCGCGGTGAGTTTCGTGAAGATCTGTTCTATCGGCTCAATGTGGTTAACCTGAAGATCCCACCGCTTTCCGAGCGCGCGGAGGATATTCCGCTACTGGCTAATCATCTATTGCGCCAGTCCGCCGACCGTCACAAACCCTTCGTGCGCGCCTTCTCCACCGATGCGATGAAGCGGCTGATGGCCGCCAAATGGCCGGGCAACGTGCGCCAGCTGGTTAACGTGATTGAACAGTGCGTGGCGCTGACCTCATCGCCGGTGATCAGCGATGCGCTGGTGGAGCAGGCGCTGGAGGGGGAGAATACCGCGTTGCCGACCTTCGTTGAGGCGCGTAATCAGTTTGAGCTCAACTACCTGCGTAAGCTTTTACAGATAACCAAAGGTAACGTGACGCATGCCGCGCGGATGGCCGGGCGCAACCGCACCGAATTTTACAAACTGCTGTCGCGCCACGAGCTCGACGCCAACGACTTTAAAGAGTAGCCCCGCGGCATAGCGCAAGCTATGATACGGTAAGCAACCGGTTACGCGACAAAGACAGGAAAACCATGAAAAAGATTGATGCGATTATTAAACCGTTCAAATTGGATGACGTGCGTGAAGCGCTGGCGGAAGTCGGTATCACCGGCATGACGGTGACGGAAGTCAAAGGGTTTGGTCGTCAGAAAGGGCATACCGAGCTGTACCGCGGCGCGGAATATATGGTGGATTTTCTGCCGAAGGTGAAAATTGAAATCGTGGTGACTGACGATATCGTTGATACCTGCGTCGATACCATCATTCGTACCGCCCAGACCGGTAAAATCGGTGACGGTAAAATCTTTGTCTTCGACGTGGCGCGGGTGATTCGTATCCGTACCGGTGAAGAAGACGATGCGGCGATTTAATCCTCGCCGCTCGCTGCAGTATTGCCGGGTGGCGCTGCGCTTACCCGGCCTACGGTCCGTGCGGCCTGCCGTTAATTTATTCACCACGCTTGCTGAAACTGCCGGTGTTGGTGGCCTTCTACAAATCCCCGCGTCGTTGGGCTTACAGAACCTTATGCGGGCCGAAACATTCGTAATGAATGTTGTCTTTATTGACCCCTAATTCTACCAGCTGCTTCGCTGCAAATTGCATAAACGCTACCGGGCCGCAGAGATAGAATTGCATCTGCGGGTCGCGAATATTTTCCGCCAGCGGCGCTAAATCCATCAAACCTTCGCTATCAAAACGTCCTGCCTGACGGTCGGCTTCGCTCGGGCTGCGGTACCAGACGTGTGAGGTAAATTTCGGTAGCGTCGCGCCAAGCGCCTTCACTTCGTCCGCAAAAGCGTGAACGTCACCGTTTTCCGCCGCGTGGAACCAGTTCACCTGGCCCTGATGATGGCTTTTCGCCAGCGTATCCAGCATCGCCAGCATTGGCGTTTGGCCGACGCCGCCGGAGAGCAGGGTCACCGGCGTCTGCGCTTCCACGTTAAGGAAGAAGTCGCCTGCCGGTGCGGCTAAATAGACCACGTCGCCTTCGCTGGCGTGGTTATGCAGCCAGTTAGACACCTGGCCGCCATTCTCGCGTTTCACCGCGATGCGATAGCCCTTACCGTCCGCTTTGCGGGTCAGAGAGTATTGACGAATTTCCTGATATTCGAAGGCTTCCGGCTTCAGCCAGATAGCCAGATACTGTCCCGGCTGGTAATCGGCGACCGGCTGACCGTCGACAGGCTCCAGTTCAAAGCTGGTAATAAGCTGGCTGCGCGGGGTCTTCTTAACAATGCGAAACGCACGGGTACCTTCCCAACCGCCATTTTTACTGGCGTTATCCTGATAGATTTCCGCTTCGCGATTGATGAAGACGTTCGCCAGCACGCCATAGGCTTTGCCCCAGGCGTCGAGTACTTCCTGGCTCGGGCTAAACATTTCGTCGAGGGTCGCCAGCAGATGGCTGCCGACAATATTGTACTGCTCCGGTTTAATCTGGAAGCTGGTATGTTTCTGGGCGATTTTTTCGACCGCCGGCAGCAGGGCCGGCAGGTTGTCGATATTGCTGGCGTAGGCGGCGATAGCGTTGAACAGCGCTTCGCGCTGATCGCCGTTACGCTGGTTACTCATATTGAAGATCTCTTTGAGCTCCGGATTATGAGTAAACATACGATCATAAAAATGCGCGGTTAACTTTGGGCCGGTCTCTACAAGCAGGGGAATGGTGGCTTTGACCGTGGCGATGGTTTGAGCGTCGAGCATAGCAGCTTCCTTAAATATTATCCTATTGATGCATTTCAAATGCATCTTATATAAATAACCCTGCTATGTAAATGGTTCTTTATCACTTTGCCGCAAAGCCGTTACAACATGAAGAATTTGCATCACAAACCTGAAAAGAAATCCGTTGATAATGTTTGATGTGTTATTGCTCAAAGCCTTGTGTGCTGTGGAGCCAATCGTTTGCGTAAAATCCTTTGTCAAGACCTGTTATCACAGAATGATTCGGTTATACTGTGGGCCGTTGTCCATCAGGACCGCCTTTTTAGGCCAAAAATTTTATCGTTAGCTGAGTCAGGAGATGCGGATGTTAAAGCGTGAAATGAACATTGCCGATTATGATGCCGAACTGTGGCAGGCTATGGAGCAGGAAAAAGTACGTCAGGAAGAGCACATCGAACTGATCGCCTCCGAGAACTACACCAGTCCGCGCGTGATGCAGGCTCAGGGTTCCCAGCTGACTAACAAATATGCCGAAGGTTATCCGGGCAAGCGCTACTACGGTGGCTGCGAGTACGTGGATATCGTTGAGCAACTGGCTATCGACCGCGCGAAAGAACTGTTCGGCGCCGACTACGCTAACGTGCAGCCGCACTCCGGCTCGCAGGCTAACTTTGCCGTCTACACCGCGCTGCTGCAGCCAGGCGATACCGTGCTGGGTATGAACCTGGCGCAAGGCGGCCACCTGACCCACGGCTCCCCGGTTAACTTCTCCGGTAAACTGTACAACATCATTCCTTACGGCATCGATGAGTCCGGTAAAATTGACTACGAAGACATGGCGAAGCAGGCCCAGGAGCACAAACCGAAGATGATCATCGGTGGCTTCTCCGCTTACTCCGGTATCGTTGACTGGGCGAAAATGCGTGAAATCGCTGACAGCATCGGCGCATACCTGTTCGTCGATATGGCGCACGTAGCGGGCCTGATTGCCGCCGGCGTTTATCCGAACCCGGTTCCGCACGCCCACGTTGTTACTACTACCACCCACAAAACCCTGGCGGGTCCGCGCGGCGGCCTGATCCTGGCGAAAGGCGGTAGCGAAGAGCTGTACAAGAAACTGAACTCCGCCGTGTTCCCAAGCGCGCAGGGCGGCCCGCTGATGCACGTTATCGCCGCGAAAGCGGTGGCGCTGAAAGAAGCGATGGAGCCAGAGTTCAAAGTTTACCAGCAGCAGGTTGCTAAAAACGCCAAAGCGATGGTGGAAGTGTTCCTGAACCGCGGTTACAAAGTGGTTTCTGGCGGTACTGAAAACCACCTGTTCCTGCTGGATCTGGTTGATAAAAACCTGACCGGTAAAGAAGCTGACGCCGCCCTGGGCCGCGCCAACATCACCGTTAACAAAAACAGCGTGCCGAACGATCCGAAGAGCCCGTTCGTGACTTCCGGTATCCGTATCGGTTCTCCGGCTGTGACTCGCCGCGGCTTTAAAGAAGCGGAAGTGAAGGAGCTGGCTGGCTGGATGTGCGACGTTCTCGACAATATCAACGACGAAGCTGTTATTGAGCGCGTCAAAGGTAAAGTGCTGGATATCTGCGCACGTTTCCCGGTTTACGCATAATCTTGCCGCGTTAAGATAAAAAAGGCCGCGATTGCGGCCTTTTTTGTGTCTGATGATTAGCGGCGGTCCAGCGAAATTGAACCCGGTCCGGTTATTGCCAGCAGCAGGAAGGCCCCGGCGATACTGACGTTCTTATAGAAGTTAATCATATTCGGCAATACCGCATCGCCGGTCATATCCCAGTAATGGTGGCCGATAACCGCGGTACCCAGGGTGTAAAAAATAAAGATCACCGCCAGCGGGCGGGTAAAGAAACCTAAAATAATCAGAATAGCGGCGGGAACCTCCATGATGACCGCGATAATCGCCGCCAGCGTCGGCAGCGGCGCGCCGGAAGAAGCCATATATTGTACCGTTCCGCTAAATCCCATCAGTTTCGGATAGCCAAAAATAATGAACAGCAGCACGATCGCAATACGTGCGATTAACAGCAGAACAGGGCGGGAAGAGCCAAAGTCAAAATAGCGTAGCGTGTTCATAATCAGTCCTTTATCACAGGCGTGTGATCTAAACGTAATACACATTTTTACTCCCCGCCACGCTGGGAAACTAATATTGTTGCGCTTCGTTTAGCGGCGATTGAGTCGATATGCAGAAAGCGCTTTGATGCCCGGTTATCGGATTTTTTTTCATACTGCCCGCCATTTCGTAAAACCTTTGCGTGACGATGCTCACGATTTTAAGAGAAATGTAGTTAATGACCATGCAGATAGTGAGACATGGGTTTGCTCAGTATGCGCTTTATCGCCAGACTAGAGCTTCCATTCGGGAGGGAATCATGGTCTTGCACTCCACGCGCTGGCTGGCGCTAAGTTACTTCACCTATTTTTTTAGCTACGGTATTTTTCTACCATTCTGGAGCGTCTGGCTGGCAGGCGTTGGCCTGACGCCGGAAACCATCGGCGTGCTGCTCGGCGCCGGGCTGGTGGCGCGTTTTCTGGGCAGTCTGCTGATTGCGCCGCGGGTTAGCGATCCTTCTCGTTTGATTAGCGCCTTGCGAATCCTCGCGTTGCTGACGCTGCTGTTTGCTCTCGCCTTCTGGGTCGGCGGGCAGGTGGCCTGGCTGATGGTAGTCATCGTCGGATTCAACCTCTTTTTCTCCCCGCTGGTGCCGCTAACCGATGCGCTGGCCAACACCTGGCAAAAGCAGATCACCATGGATTACGGCCGGGTGCGATTGTGGGGATCGATTGCTTTCGTCATCGGTTCTGCGCTGACCGGCAAACTGGTGAGTTTGTATGATTACCGGGCGATCCTGCTGTTGTTAAGCCTGGGCACCGCTTCGATGCTGTTGGGCATGTTACTGAAACCTTCAGTGATGCCGCAGGGGGAGAGCCGACATCAGGAGGCGGCCGGACTATCGGCGTGGCTTAGCCTGGTGCGGCAAAGCTGGCGTTTTCTTGCCTGCGTCTGTCTGTTGCAGGGGGCGCACGCCGCCTACTACGGTTTCAGCGCGCTGTACTGGCAGCAGGCCGGTTATTCAGCTTCCGCCGTCGGCTATTTGTGGTCGCTTGGCGTCGTCGCCGAAGTGGTGATTTTCGCCCTGAGTAAAAAGGTCTTCCGCCGCTTTAGCGCCCGCGACCTGCTGCTGCTTTCGGCGGTGTGCGGCGTGGCGCGCTGGACGATTATGGGCTGGACGACCGCGTTGCCATGGTTACTGGTCGCGCAGATCTTGCATTGTGGAACGTTTACCGTCTGCCATCTGGCGGCCATGCGCTATATCGCCGCGCGGCAGGGAAGTGAGGTCATCCGCCTGCAGGCCGTTTACTCGGCGGTGGCGATGGGCGGCAGCATTGCGGTGATGACGGTATTTGCCGGCTTCCTCTATCAGCACCTGCATCAGGGCGTCTTCTGGGTGATGGCGCTGGTAGCGCTTCCGGCGCTGATCGTGCGGCCGAAGGTGGTAACCGCCTAGCTCTCAAGCATTTTGCAAATCTGCTGCCGCTGGTGATCGCTGAAATTCTCTTCAGCATGAAACAGCGGCGGCGAAAACAGCGGTAGCGCGGTCGTGTAAGGCGTGACTACTAAGGTCACATCTTTCGGCGCGCCTTGTTGCTGAAACTGCGTCACGCTTAAGTATTTAATATTCAGCGGCAGCAGCGTCAATTCCCGCAATTGCATTTCCAGCGCCTGTTCCAGCTCGCTATTTTCCCGCGTCAGCAACACCACCTGCTTTTCATGCAGGTCGGCTTTTTGCATTAACCATGCGCCGAAAATCACCGCAATTAAACTGACCTCTTCCTGATTAAATTGAATATGATAGGCCGTTTCGAAATCGCGCAATGCGTCCTGAGTGGTACGCATCAGGCGCGGATACAGGCGTCCGATCTCCTCAGGTAAGGCGTTATCGATACCGATAGCGAATACGCTGCGGTTCAACGCCTGCGAAAGATGAATATAGAGCTGGTCGCTTAACCCCTGTTCATCGCTAAACGGCCGTCCCGCCAGATCCTGGAAACGATGGATCAAGCGGGAGATCGCCAGATGCAGGCGTCTGTCCTGTTGATGGCCGTCATGAATCGGATCCGGCGTTTTCAGCAACATAAAAAGCAGGGTCAGGAAATGTTGTTCGCCGGCGTGGGGCGTGGCGCTGACCCGACGCTGCCAGTGGCGAACGATTTCGGCGGCGAGGTCAAATTCCGCCGCCGCCTGGGCCCAGCTGCGCTGCTGGTGGGTGAAATCCGGCGACTGGCCCAGATGATGTTGTAGCAGGCAGTACTGAAGATACAGGCGCAGGAACTGCCCGTCCCGACAGTCAAACTGCCGATTTAGCGCGCGCCCGCAGCGATTCACCAGCGCCTGAAGATTGGTATCATCATATAAGGTTCGCGCGATACCCTGCTGTTTAAGCTGCGTTTTTAACGCCGGGGTAAAATGGTGGTGAACGAAATGCGGGCACAGGCGCAGCCCGCGCCGGAGAGCGTGCAGCAGGCACAGGCGTTGATCGAGCGCGGCGCCTTCAATCCGATAGCTGCCGTCCATCTGCGACGCGAGAGTCAGTCGATGATAACGCTGAATTTCGCGCCCCGTCTCCGCGATATCCTGTTGGGCCGTCGCCTCATCCACCTGGTTGAGCCTGACCAGCTGTTGCGGCGTGACGGATTGTCCCGGAAGATAGAACATCAGGAGCACCTGGCTACGGCGCTGTGGACTGGAAAGCGCAGATGGTGGTTCAATCACTGTCATCATCTGGTAAGTTCCAGTTAGGGTTTCAGCTAAGAATAGCCAAAGGATGCGGGTTGAGCAGGACGGGCCGCGGCCTTTAGATCAGGATTGCTGGCGAGGTTCACAGAATTTTTCACGCGAGGAACAGATGAAGAGAGTGAAACACTGCGTCAGTGCGGCATTTTTCATGGTTTTATCATTGTCAGCCGTTGCGCATCCGCACAGCTTCATTAATTTGCAGAGTGAGGCCGTGGTGAAAGACGGTCAGTTGACCGGTTTCAATATGCGCTGGACGATGGACGAAATAACCTCAGCGGATCTGCTCTATGATGCCGGAAATGCCAAGCCGGGCAGCGAAGTATGGAAAAAACTGGCAGCGGAGGTGATGGCCAATGTGCTCGGCCAGCACTACTTCAGCGAGCTGTGGCATAACGGCCAGCGGGTGAAGTTTGCTAACCGCCCGGATGGTTACGGCCTTGCGCGTAGCGGGATGCAGGCGGTACTTACCTTCACCTTGCCGCTGGTGACGCCGCAGCCCATTGCCGGACAAACCTTCACTTTATCCACCTTCGATCCGACCTACTATGTCGATATGTTTTATGAGCAGGATAGCGATTTTTCACTGCCTACCGCGCTGCGGGCCTCCTGTAAGACCACGGTAATGACGCCGAAACCCAACGACAAAATGCTGTCTTATGCGCAGTCGCTCGATAAAGAGGACGCGCCGCCGGAAGACATGGAACTGGGTAACTACTTCGCCCAGAAGGTGACCTTGACATGTCAGTAGTCTTTACGCCGCGAGCGCGGGCGCCGCGCTGGAAATCACTCTGGCCGCTGGCGCTGTTTCTGACGCTGACCGTCGTGGGCGGTATCTGGTTGTGGCTCGCCTGGCCGCAGGTACTGTTGCAAAGCGCGGTCTGGCAGCGTTCACTGAATCTTGAGCTCAGCCAACTGCTGCAGGCGGTGGCGGATAACCCTTCAGCGGCGGGGCTATCGCTGCTCGGGTTCAGCTTTGTCTACGGTGTGCTACATGCCTTAGGCCCTGGCCACGGTAAAATCGTGATTACCACCTGGCTTGCCACCCATCCCTCAAAGCTGAAATCGAGTATTACGCTGACGCTGGCAGCATCGCTGTTGCAGGGAATGGTGGCGATAGCGCTGGTGGTGGTGGTATTGACGCTGCTGCAGCTCCCGGCGCGTCAATTGCATCTCAGCAGCTTCTGGCTGGAGAAGGGCAGTTATCTGCTGGTCGGCGCATTGGGGCTTTTACTGTGCTGGCGGGCATTGAAAAAACTGCGAGTCTTGCTACGGCGGCCAACGTTTACCGCTTTTACCCTGCAGCACGTCCATGATGAACATTGCGGCTGCGGCCATCAGCACCTTCCGGCGCCGGATCAACTACAGAGTGGCGACGACTGGCGCGCCAGGCTGGCGATTGTGCTGTCGATGGGCATGCGTCCCTGCTCGGGAGCGATTATGGTGCTGCTGTTCAGTAAGGTGATCGGCGTCTTTGGCTGGGGCATGGCAGCCGCGCTGGTGATGGCGGCGGGAACGTCGCTGACCATAAGCGGGCTGGCGCTGTTGGTGCATGGATTCCGCCAGTTGGCTATCCGCCTGAGTCGCCATCAGGCACCAGCGATGTGGAAACAGGTTGGCTGGGCGACGCTGGCGCTGGCCGGCGGCGTGGCGCTGTTGACGGCGGCCGTCGTGATGTGGAGTAGCGCGATCCCGCCGGGCGGCGGCTTGCGGCCGTTTTAGGGGATAAAAAAAGGAAGCCGCGGCTTCCTTTTTACATTCAGTGAGAAATTAACGCTTCAGCGCTTCGCTCAGCTGCTCGCGCATGTTCGCCAGCATCGCTTTCACGACGCGCGGGTTACCGGCTACGATGTTGCCGGTCAGCATATAGTTATGACCACCGGTGAAGTCGCAAACGATGGCGCCTGCTTCACGAGCGATCAGCTCGCCTGCGGCGAAATCCCACGGTTTGAGGGCGATTTCAAAGTAACCGTCAACGCGGCCAGCGGCAACGTAGGCCAGATCCAGCGCGGCGGAACCGGTGCGACGGAAGTCAGCGCACTCGGTGAACATGTTGCCGAGGATGTTCATGTAAGCGGTAGCGTGCTGTTTCGCTTTGAACGGGAAACCGGTGGCGATGATGGTGCCGTCGAGATCGCGAGCGTTGCTGCCGCGCAGACGGTAGCCGTTCAGCTGCGCGCCCTGACCGCGGGTGGCGGTGAACAGTTCATTACGCATCGGATCGTAAACCACCGCGACTTCAGTACGGCCTTTAATGCGTACGGCGATGGAAACAGAGAAGTGTGGCAGACGTTTAACGAAGTTGGTGGTGCCATCCAGTGGATCGATAACCCATTGAATATCCTGATCTTCACCAGCGTGCTCGCCGCTTTCTTCGGTGATGATGGTGTGCTGTGGGTAAGACTTGCGAATGGTTTCGATAATAATCGCTTCTGCGGCTTTATCGACGTTAGTCACAAAGTCATTGCTGCCTTTCTGGCTGGTTTCTACGGAATCTGGCGTTTCGTAGTGCTTGGCAATTAAATTACCCGCCTTGCGCGCTGCGCGCACGGCAATGTTCAGCATCGGATGCATCGGTATCTCTCACTGGATGTTAAAGAACGGGAAAAAACGGCGCATATAGTAACAGCGAATTCTGCTTATGTCTTCGTTTTATGTTAGCATGCACGAATAATCTTTAGCCGAAGAACCATAATGCTGCAAAATATTCGAATCGTACTGGTAGAAACCTCACACACCGGCAATATGGGCTCCGTTGCCCGCGCGATGAAAACCATGGGCTTAACTAACCTGTGGCTGGTCAACCCGCTGGTGAAACCTGATTCCCAGGCCATCGCGCTGGCCGCTGGCGCCAGCGATGTGATTGGCAACGCGCAGATCGTCGATACCCTTGATGAAGCGCTGGCGGGCTGTAGCCTGGTGGTTGGCACCAGCGCGCGCTCCCGCACGCTGCCGTGGCCGATGCTGGATCCGCGCGAATGCGGTCTGAAAAGCGTCGCCGAAGGACAGCATGCGCCGGTCGCGCTGGTCTTTGGCCGCGAGCGCGTTGGCCTGACCAACGACGAACTGCAGAAGTGCCACTATCACGTGGCGATCGCCGCCAACCCGGAGTACAGCTCGCTGAACCTGGCAATGGCGGTGCAGGTTATCGCCTATGAAGTGCGAATGGCCTGGCTGGCGACGCAGGAGCAGGCGCAGCCGGCGGTTGAACATGAAGAGACGCCGTATCCGCTGGTCGATGATTTAGAACGTTTTTACGGCCACCTTGAGCAGACGCTGCTGGCGACCGGTTTTATCCGTCCGAATCATCCGGGGCAGGTGATGAACAAGCTGCGTCGTCTGTTCACCCGCGCGCGTCCGGAAAGCCAGGAGCTGAACATTCTGCGCGGGATGCTGGCGTCTATTGAGCAGCAGAATAAAGGTAAGTAACCGCGTTCCCGCCGGATGGCGCTTCGCTTATCCGGCCTACGAAGCTACATCTCTGTTGTAGCCCGGGCGAGGCCTTTGGCCGACCCCGGGAGCGGCTCGAAATCAATAACGGCACGGAAAGCCAAATACCTGACTAAAACAGTCAAGTAAATAGTTGACCAATTTACTCGGGAATGTCAGACTTGGCCCTGCTATGCAATACCCATATTAATAAAAAGCCCGGGCAGGGGCGAGTTTGAGGTTAAGTAAGACATGAGACTGACATCTAAAGGGCGTTATGCCGTGACCGCAATGCTTGACGTTGCGCTCAACTCTGAAACGGGTCCGGTTCCGTTGGCAGATATTTCAGAGCGTCAGGGAATTTCGCTTTCCTATCTGGAACAGCTGTTCTCTCGCCTGCGTAAAAATGGTCTGGTATCCAGCGTTCGTGGACCAGGCGGCGGTTACCTGTTAGGTAAAGAAGCTGGCAGCATCGCCGTAGGCGAAGTGATCAGCGCCGTAGACGAATCCGTTGACGCCACCCGTTGTCAGGGTAAAGGCGGCTGCCAGGGTGGCGATAAGTGTCTGACTCACGCGCTGTGGCGCGATCTGAGCGAACGTTTGACCGGTTTCCTGAACAACATCACCCTGGGCGAACTGGTGAATAACCAGGAAATCCTCGATGTTTCCGGTCGTCAGCACAATCATGAATCTCAGCGTACTACGCGTTCTCAGGACGCCATTGACGTAAAACTGCGCGCCTAGCACGAGGCTTAGTTTCAGCTTGCGGCTTACGGGCTGCAAGGTGAAACGGCAGGGTAGATAGCAATAATAAAGATTTTCAGAATCAGGCCGGGATGTTAAGACATCTCGTGTACTCGGTCGTACATCAAGCCGGTTGCCTGGTTCCTTGCATTGAGTGATGTACGGAGTTTAAGAGCAATGAAATTACCGATTTACCTCGATTACTCCGCAACAACGCCGGTGGACCCGCGTGTTGCCGAGAAAATGATGCAGTTCCTGACCCTGGACGGGACCTTTGGTAACCCGGCCTCACGTTCTCACCGTTTCGGTTGGCAGGCTGAAGAGGCGGTAGATATCGCCCGTAATCAGATTGCCGAACTGGTCGGCGCCGATCCGCGCGAAATCGTCTTTACCTCCGGCGCAACGGAATCCGATAACCTGGCGATTAAAGGTGCAGCCAACTTTTATCAGAAAAAAGGCAAGCACATCATCACCAGCAAAACCGAGCATAAAGCGGTACTGGATACCTGCCGTCAGCTCGAACGCGAAGGTTTTGAAGTGACCTACCTTGCTCCGCAGAGCAACGGTATTATCGATCTGAAAGAACTGGAAGCGGCGATGCGTGACGACACCATCCTGGTTTCCATCATGCACGTAAACAACGAAATCGGCGTGGTGCAGGATATCGCTACCATCGGCGAGATGTGCCGCGCCCGCGGTATCATTTACCACGTTGACGCCACCCAGAGCGTGGGCAAGCTGCCTATCGATCTGAGCCAGCTGAAAGTTGACCTGATGTCCTTCTCCGGTCACAAAATTTACGGCCCGAAAGGTATCGGCGCGCTGTATGTACGCCGTAAGCCGCGTATTCGCATCGAAGCGCAGATGCACGGCGGCGGTCACGAGCGCGGCATGCGTTCTGGTACCCTGCCTGTCCACCAGATCGTCGGTATGGGCGAAGCTTACCGTATCGCCAAAGAAGAGATGGAAAGCGAAATGGCGCGCCTGCGCGGCCTGCGTGACCGTCTGTGGAACGGCGTGAAAGATATGGAAGAAGTCTATTTGAATGGCGACCTCGAGCAGGGCGCGCCGAACATTCTCAACGTCAGCTTCAACTATGTTGAAGGCGAGTCGCTGATAATGGCGCTGAAAGACCTGGCGGTTTCCTCCGGTTCAGCCTGTACTTCCGCGAGCCTTGAGCCATCCTACGTGCTGCGCGCATTAGGCATGACTGATGAACTGGCGCACAGTTCTATTCGTTTCTCTTTAGGTCGTTTCACTACCGAAGAAGAGATTGACTACACCATCAAGCTGGTTCGTAACTCCATCGGCCGTCTGCGCGACCTTTCTCCGCTGTGGGAAATGTTCAAGCAGGGCGTGGATCTGAACAGCATTGAATGGTCACATCACTAATTCGGCACCGATAAGGAGAATTCATCATGGCATACAGCGAAAAAGTCATCGATCATTACGAAAACCCGCGCAACGTCGGCTCTTTCGACAACAGCGACGACAGCGTCGGTAGCGGTATGGTTGGCGCGCCGGCGTGCGGCGACGTCATGAAGTTGCAGATTAAAGTCAACAATGAAGGTATCATTGAAGACGCGCGCTTCAAGACCTATGGCTGCGGTTCCGCTATCGCTTCCAGCTCCCTGGTCACCGAGTGGGTGAAAGGTAAATCGCTGGACGAAGCGCAGGCTATCAAGAACACCGATATCGCCGATGAACTGGAACTGCCGCCGGTGAAAATTCACTGCTCTATCCTGGCGGAAGACGCGATTAAAGCCGCGATTGCGGATTACAAAAGCAAACGTGAAGCAAAATAATTAAGAGTTGAGGTTTGTTATGTCGATTACCTTAAGCGACAGTGCAGCAGCGCGAGTCAATTCCTTCCTGGCGAACCGCGGTAAAGGCTTTGGCCTGCGTCTGGGGGTAAGAACCTCCGGCTGTTCAGGCATGGCTTATGTACTGGAATTTGTTGACGAGCCGGCGGCAGAAGACACCGTGTTTGAAGACAAAGGCGTGAAAGTCGTGATCGACGGCAAGAGCCTGCAATTCCTCGACGGCACTCAACTGGACTTCGTCAAAGAAGGTCTCAACGAAGGGTTCAAATTTACCAACCCGAACGTGAAAGATGAGTGCGGTTGCGGCGAAAGCTTTAACGTATAATCGGTAATCCCCAACCCCACCGCGGTCACGCCGCGCGTGGGGTTTTAGTTTAGATGCATGACCCTGAGGTTACTATGGACTATTTCACCCTCTTCGGGTTACCAGCCAGCTATACCCTCTCGCTCGAACAACTGGCTGTCCGGTATCAGGATCTGCAGCGCCAGTACCATCCGGATAAATTCGCCAGCGCGCCCGCTGCGGAACAGCTGGCTGCGGTTCAGCACTCCGCCACCATTAACCAGGCATGGCAGACTCTGCGCCATCCGCTGACCCGTGCGGAATATCTCCTCTCGCTACACGGCTTTGACCTCGCCAGCGAGCAGCACACCGTACGCGACACCGCGTTCCTGATGGAACAGCTGGAACTGCGCGAAGAGCTCGATGATATCGGCCAGGCGAAAGACGAAGCGCGGCTGGAAACCTTTATCAAACGGGTAAAAGCGCTGTTTGATACCCGCCATCAACTGATGGTTGAACAATTGCAAAACGAGACCTGGGATGCGGCGGCTGATACTGTACGCAAGCTCCGTTTTCTCGATAAACTGCGCAGCAGTGCTGAAGAACTCGAAGAAAAACTGCTCGACTTTTAATTTTCGGAAGCAATTATGGCCCTATTACAAATTAGTGAGCCTGGTCTGAGCGCCGCGCCGCATCAGCGTCGATTGGCGGCAGGTATCGACCTTGGCACCACCAATTCTCTGGTTGCTACCGTGCGTAGCGGCCAGGCCGAAACTCTGCCCGACCATCAAGGGCGCTACCTGCTGCCGTCGGTCGTGAACTATCACGCCTCGGGGCTGACCGTCGGCTATGAAGCCCGGCTCAATGCCGCTCAGGATCCGGTGAACACCATCAGCTCGGTGAAGCGGATGATGGGGCGTTCCCTCGCCGATATTCAAACCCGCTATCCGCATCTACCGTACCAGCTGCAGGCCAGTGAAAATGGACTGCCGATGATTCAAACCGCCGGCGGCCTGCTGAACCCGGTACGGGTCTCCGCCGATATCCTGAAAGCCCTTGCCGCCCGCGCCACTGAAGCGCTGGCAGGCGATCTCGACGGCGTGGTCATTACCGTTCCGGCCTATTTCGATGACGCTCAGCGTCAGGGAACCAAAGACGCGGCGCGTCTGGCGGGCCTGCACGTGCTGCGTTTGCTCAATGAGCCGACCGCGGCGGCTATCGCCTACGGCCTCGATTCCGGTCAGGAAGGGGTGATTGCGGTCTACGATCTCGGCGGCGGCACCTTTGATATCTCCATTCTGCGCTTAAGCCGCGGGGTGTTTGAAGTGCTGGCGACCGGCGGTGATTCCGCTCTCGGCGGCGATGATTTCGACCATCTGTTGGCCGACTATCTGCGTGAGCAGGCGGGCCTTAGCGACCGTAGCGATAACCGTCTGCAGCGTGAGCTGCTGGATGCCGCCATTGCGGCGAAAATCGCCCTGAGCGATGCCGATGTGGCGCACGTTGAGGTAGGCGGCTGGCAGGGCGATATCAGCCGTAGCCAGTTTAACGATCTGATTGCCCCACTGGTAAAACGTACCCTGATGGCCTGCCGTCGCGCGCTGAAAGACGCCGGCGTTGAAGCGCAAGAGGTGCTGGAAGTGGTAATGGTCGGCGGCTCCACCCGCGTGCCGCTGGTGCGTGAGCGCGTTGGCGAATTTTTTGGCCGTACCCCGCTGACCTCTATTGACCCGGACAAAGTCGTCGCCATTGGCGCGGCGATTCAGGCGGATATTCTGGTCGGCAACAAACCGGACAGCGAACTGCTGCTGCTTGATGTTATCCCGCTGTCGCTTGGGCTGGAAACCATGGGCGGTCTGGTAGAGAAAGTGATCCCGCGTAATACCACCATTCCGGTGGCCCGCGCGCAGGAGTTTACCACTTTCAAAGATGGTCAAACGGCGATGTCTATTCACGTGATGCAGGGTGAGCGTGAGCTGGTGCAGGATTGCCGCTCGCTGGCGCGTTTTGCGCTGCGCGGTATCCCGGCGCTGCCGGCGGGCGGGGCGCATATTCGCGTGACCTTCCAGGTTGATGCCGACGGTCTGCTGAGCGTCACGGCGATGGAAAAATCGACCGGCGTGGAAGCCTCAATCCAGGTGAAACCGTCTTATGGCCTGACGGACGGCGAAATCGCCAACATGATTAAAGATTCGATGAGCTACGCCGAACAGGATATCCAGGCGCGTATGCTGGCTGAACAGAAAGTCGAAGCCGCTCGCGTACTGGAGAGCCTGGAAAGCGCGCTGGCCGCCGACGCCGCGCTGTTAAGCGCCGCAGAGCGTCAGGCTATCGATGCCGCCGCGGAGCAAGTTCGCGCCGCCGCGGCAGGCGAAGATGCAGACGCGATTAAAGAAGCCATTAAAAATATCGACACACAAACCCAGGAATTCGCCGCACGCCGCATGGACCAGTCGGTCCGCGCTGCGCTGAAAGGCCAATCCGTGGACGAGGTTTAAAATGCCAAAAATTGTTTTTCTGCCCCACCAGGACCTGTGTCCGGATGGCGTAGTTGTGGAAGCTGAGAGCGGTGAAACCATTCTGGATGCGGCGCTGCGTAGCGGTATCGAGATTGAACACGCCTGTGAAAAATCCTGTGCCTGCACCACCTGCCACTGCATCGTGCGTGAAGGTTTTGACTCGCTGGCGGAAAGTAGCGAAGATGAAGACGACATGCTGGACAAAGCCTGGGGGCTGGAACCTGACAGCCGTCTGAGCTGCCAGGCGCGCGTCACCGACGAAGATCTGGTCGTTGAGATCCCGCGTTATACCATCAACCACGCACGCGAGCACTAATATGGCACTGAAATGGACCGACAGTCGCGAAATCGGCGAAGCCTTGTATGACGCTTACCCGGATCTCGACCCGAAAACCGTTCGCTTTACCGATATGCATCAGTGGATTTGCGATCTGGAAGAGTTCGATGACGACCCAAACGCATCCAATGAAAAAATTCTGGAGGCGATTCTGCTAGTCTGGTTAGACGAAGCAGAATAATTTTCGCCTCAAGCGGAAAAATTTTAACGGGCTGCCATAGGGTGGCCCGTTTGTTAATAAGGATAAAGATAATGACCGAAGCCATGAAGATTACGCTTTCTACTCTGCCTGCCGATGCGCGCTGGGGAGAAAAAGCGACCTGGAGTATCAATAACGACGGTATCGCCTTACATCTCAATGGTAAAGACGACCTGGGGTTAATCCAGCGCGCGGCGCGCAAAATTGACGGCATGGGTATCAAGCACGTCGCCCTGAGCGGCGAAGGCTGGAATACCGATCGCGCCTGGGCCTTTTGGGCCGGCTATAAAGGGCCGAAAGGTCAGCGCCAGGTCGAATGGCCAACCCTTGACGATGCGCAGCGCAGCGAGCTGGATAACCGCCTGACGATTATCGATTGGGTTCGCGACACCATCAACGCGCCGGCAGAAGAGCTGGGGCCAGAACAGCTGGCCCAGCGCGCCGTCGATCTGCTGTGCGGCGTGGCGGGCGAAAAGGTCAGCTATCGCATCACCAAAGGCGAAGATCTGCGTGAGCAGAACTATCTTGGCCTGCATACCGTTGGCCGCGGCTCCGAGCGCCCGCCGGTCCTGCTGGCGCTGGACTATAACCCGACCGGCGATAAAGACGCGCCGGTATACGCCTGTCTGGTTGGCAAGGGCATCACCTTCGACTCCGGCGGCTACAGCATCAAGCAAAGCGCCTTTATGGACTCGATGAAATCCGACATGGGCGGCGCGGCCACCGTGACCGGCGCGCTGGCTTTCGCTATTACCCGCGGTCTGAACAAACGTGTGAAGCTGTATCTGTGCTGCGCGGATAACCTGATTAGCGGCAACGCCTTCAAGCTTGGCGATATCATTCATTACCGCAACGGTAAAACCGTTGAAATCATGAATACCGACGCCGAAGGCCGCCTGGTGCTGGCAGATGGCCTGATCGATGCCTCGGCGCAGAAGCCGCAGCTGATCATCGATGCCGCCACCCTGACCGGCGCGGCGAAAACCGCGTTGGGTAACGACTACCACGCGCTGTTCAGTTTTGACGACGCGTTGGCGAATCGCCTGCTGGCGAGCGCGCAGGCGGAAAATGAAGCCTTCTGGCGTCTGCCGCTGGCCGAATTTCACCGCAACCAGCTGCCGTCTAACTTCGCGGAACTGAACAACACCGGTAGCGCGGCGTATCCGGCCGGCGCCAGCACTGCGGCGGGCTTCCTGTCCCACTTCGTGGAAAACTACCACCAGGGCTGGCTGCACATCGACTGCTCCGCGACGTACCGCAAAGCCGCGGTAGAGCAGTGGTCGGCGGGCGCGACGGGTCTTGGCGTGCGTACTATCGCTAATCTGCTGACGGCTGAGTGATGGCCTTGCCGGGCGTTACGCTTACCCGGCCTGGAAAACCGTAGGCCCGCGCGGACGTAGCGCCGCCGGGCGATTTTGAAGTAGCGAATCTATGTCTGATACTAAAAATGAATTAGAAACATTGCTGGAGAAGGCGGCGACCGAGCCTGCTCATCGTCCGGCATTTTTCACCGCACTGCTTGAGGCAACCGTGTGGGTGCCGGGTAGCGCGGCGGACGGTGAGCAGGTTGTCGAAGATAGCGCCCTCGATCTCCAGCATTGGGAAAAAGATGACGGCACCTCGGTCATTCCGTTCTTCACCTCGCTGGAGGCGCTACAGCAGGCGGTAGAAGAGGAACAGGCCTTCGTGATGATGCCAGCGCGCACGCTGATGGCGATGACGCTGGGCGAATCGCTGTTCCTCAACCCGAAGTTGCCGAGCGGCAAAGAGTTCACCCCGCGAGAAATCAGCCATTTGCTGGGCGAAGAGGGCAGCCCGCTCAGTACCCAGACGGTGCTGGAAGGCGGCGAAGCGCTGCTGCTGTCTGAGGTCGCCGAACCACCGGCGCAGATGGTGGATTCGCTGACCACGCTGTTCAAAACGCTGAAGACCGTCAAGCGGGCGTTTCTGTGCTCGATTAAAGAGAGCGCCGACGCGCCGGCCAACTTGTTGATCGGTATTGAAGCGGAAGGGGATATTGAATCCGTTATCCAGACTACCGGCAGCGTGGCTACCGATACCCTGCCTGGCGATGAACCTATCGATATTTGTCAGGTGGTAGAAGGTGAGAAGGGCATCAGCCACTTTATGATTGCCCATATCACGCCGTTCTATGAAAAGCGCTGGGGCAGCTTCCTGCGCGATTTCAAGCAGAACCGGATTATCTGAAAGCGGGGGCGTTAGCCCCCGCTGTGTTTTTTTATGTCTTCTGCGCGAGGCCGAAAATCGGGTTTGCAAAGGTCAATGCAGGGCGGCAAAGATCCGCGGATAGGCTGACACCATGTTATAGATAAGGAATCCCGTCACGCACAGCGTAACAATGCCGTTGAAGAGCGCCATATCACCGCGCCAGGCCCGACACCTCTTTTCGCCCAACAGAGAACGTATCGCTGCCACCAGCCCGCCGACCAGTATTAACGCCAGTAACACGCCTGCCATCTGCGCGATAACAATGTACCAGCCTAACGGTGTGTTCACGCCGCGGGCGCTCATTAGCGCGATCTGTGCAGGCAAAATCGTCTGGCACCCCAGCGTGAGTATCATGAGAAGGTGCAGGTCCGCCAGCTGAGCATGAGACGTGTGGGTCAGGCGTCGGGCATCACGTAGCAGCAGTACGCCTGACGCCACCGCAGCGGCAACGCTAACGTGCTGGAGAAAAAAGATATATAACGCCAGAGTCCCGGAGCCGACCCTGGACAAAAAGAAAAGATTGCAAAAGACAATGACCAGCAGGCCAAATTTCATGCTCCAGGCGCGTAATATCTCGCCCGGCCAGCGGCGGTATGGCGATGGGCTATGCAGCATCCATGCGGCAAGGGTCGATTTATCGTATCCGGGAGCAAGCAGCACCATCAGAAAACCCAGCAGCGCCTGATGGAAATAGGTTATCAACGGAACTTGTTCCAGAGTGACTCCGAGAAAGCGGGTATAAACGGAAACCGGCGCAGGAACCAGGCTTAACCATGCCCGGTTCCATTCCGGCCAAAAATAAAGAATGATGCCGCCCGCCAGCAGGCCGGTTATGCCTCCCAGCCAGGGCAGGCGAGATGAATCAGCAGAATGTGGGGTGGAGACTAATGCCATTTTCACTCCTTGTGGTGACATCAGGTTACGGAAAAGGCGCTCTCCTGGAGCAGCCCCGGCGGCGCGCGTTAACCTCGCCATCCGAGGCGAGACCGTGAATTAGTCAGGGCAGCCTTCAAGCCTGGCGTAAAGATCCTCATGAATGTATTCCAGCTCCAGCAAGGTGCCATCGCGTGCCTCGTTGAGGGCTTGCTGGCGCTGCCATTCGTCATGGCTCTCTTCCTCATCGGTAAAGACCCCTTGCAGATATTCAATCAGTGACGATTCCGCCAGCCAGAGGTCATTCTCTTTACCTTCGAAGCGGACGACAGGATATTCACCCTGTTCATCACGCTCGGTGACATAGATAAATACCTGCTGATCGCCGGAATGGCTGATGCGAATCAGGGCAGGAAGACGCGGATCGTCGTTCCAGATTGGCGTCAGCTCTTCAAAGTCCAGCCCGGCCATATCAAGACCATTCATGTAATAAGCATCTTCATCCAGCGAGTCGGAAAGCAGGACGCCATGTTCATCAATTGAGTCCACAACCGATTCCAGCACCAACTGACCGTGGGGGCTTTTCAGTTGACAATCGTAGGCCAACAGCGCTTTCAAACTGTCCGGAAGCGCCACGGTTTCGCTATTTTGCGGATCGCGGTATTTCCTGACCCGCAGGCGCTCCACCTCATCTTCCAGCATCGGTTTAGGAGAGGGATTGCGATTGTGCTTTTTTACGACATCCATGAGGTTCTGTAATGAAAAGGCCATTATTCAATTTCCTTATAAATTGGGTGGCGGTAGAGCAAATTCGGCAGGTACAAATCCTGCGGCAGGGTAGAGTAACCGGTTTATCGAGAAGCAGAAGAAAGGGGCGGGGAAAATCAGAAATTATTTAGGGACTGCGGGAGGGGGGACCCGCAGTCACGACGCGTTTACTCAGCGGCAGGGGTCGGCTCGATCGGCAAATCCGTTCTCGCGCCCCATTCGCTCCATGAACCATCGTACAGGCACACGCCGTTGACGCCGAGGGTGGTCAACGCCAGTACCACCACTGCCGCCGTAACCCCGGAACCGCAGCTGGCGATAATCGGTCGCGCAAAATCAACGCCCTGACGCGCAAAAATATCGTTCATCTCATCGACGGTTTTCAGTTCGCCATTAATCACCAGCTCGGTCCACGGGACGTTAAGCGCGCCGGGGATATGCCCGCGGCGTAAGCCTGGACGCGGTTCATCCGCCAGGCCGTTAAAACGCGCCGCCGGGCGGGCGTCTACGATCTGCGCCGATCCTTCATGGCTGACCAGCAGCACATCGGTTAAGCGTTTGATCACCTCAGGATCGAAGTTCACCTCAAATTCGCCTTCCGGCAGGTCCGGTTCGCCTTTTTCCAGCGGCAATTCGTCGCGACGCCAGCCTTCGAGGCCGCCGGCGACAATCGATACCTTTTCGACTCCGAAGGTGCGTAACATCCACCAGGCGCGCGGCGCTGAGAAGAGATTGCCTTCGTCATACACCACCAGATGCTTATCGCTGCTGACGCCAAGCTCGCGCATCGCTACGGCGAAAGTTTCCGCCCGCGGCATCATATGCGGCAGCGGGCTGGTGTGGTCAGACAGCGCTTCGATATCAAAAAAAACCGCGCCGGGGATATGCCCGTCGCGGTATTCCGCCGCCATATCGCGCAGCGCTTCCTGACCTGCCGGCGCCATCCGCGCATCCAGAATTTGAATCTGCGGGTCATCAATATGTTCCGCCAGCCAGTCGGCGGCGACAAAGAATGAGGTGGACATGAGTGCCTCCGTTTTATTATCGATCAATGAATTGTCGGCGTTTTATAAAGGGCTGACAAGTTAAGGACGCGGGAGTGGGGAGGCGGTCACGGAGTTTCCCGATTCATAGGCGGTTTCTATGCTGGTAGCTGTTGAGAATCGCCGCGATGACGCATAATAGAACGTTATTGATTGCATCAGGCTCTGGGCCTAGGGGTTAGAAGGATGAAACCATTTCGTTTAGCGGCGCTATCGTTGGCGCTCCTTACCGCACTACCATTAAGCGGCTGCGATAACAGCGGTGAACCGCAGGCCGTATCGGCGGCCGACAAAGGCGCTGCCGATAGCGCGAAAAAACCGGATAGCGCCCAGCTGGCGACGTTAAAAGAAAAAAGCCAGGGCAAGGCGCTGACGGTGCTCGACGCTTCTGAAGTGCAGCTCGATGGCGCGGCGACGTTGGTGCTGACCTTCTCCATTCCGCTCAAGCCGGATCAGGATTTTTCCCGCAGCGTCCATCTGGTCGATAAGAAAAGCGGCAAGGTTGACGGCGCATGGGAGCTGGCGCCGAATCTCAAAGAGCTGCGTCTGCGCCATCTCGAGCCAAAGCGTGAATTGATCCTTACCGTTGATCCAACGCTCATTGCCCTCAATGACGCCACCCTCGGCAGCCCTTTTGAAAAAAACATCGCCACCCGCGATATCGCGCCGAGCGTCGGTTTCGCCAGTCGCGGCTCGCTGCTGCCGGGGAAAGTGGTCGCCGGGCTGCCGGTGATGGCGCTGAACGTCGACAACGTCGACGTCAATTTCTTCCGTATTAAGCCGGAATCACTCTCAGCCTTCGTCAGTCAGTGGGAATACCGTAACTCGTTAAGCAATTGGGAATCTGACGAACTGTTGAAGATGGCCGATCTGGTTTATAGCGGACGCTTCGATCTCAACCCGGCGCGGAATACCCGTGAAAAGCTGCTGCTGCCGCTTACCGACATCAAGCCGCTCCAGCAGCCGGGCGTCTATGTGGCGGTGATGAACCCGGCGGGTCATTATAGCTACAGTAACGCGGCAACGCTGTTCACCCTCAGCGATATTGGCGTCTCGGCGCATCGCTATCACAACCGGCTCGATGTCTTCACCCAGAGCCTCGAAAATGGCGCCGCGCAGTCGGGAATTGAAGTGCAACTGCTAAACGCCAAAGGGCAGACGCTGGCGCAGGCGAAAAGCGATAGCCAGGGCCATGTTACTCTGCAAACCGACAAAGAAGCGGCGCTGCTGCTGGCGCGTAAAGACGGGCAGACTACGCTGCTTGACCTTAAACTGCCGGCGCTGGATCTGGCGGAATTCTCCATCGCTGGCGCTCCTGGCTTCAGTAAACAGTTCTTTATGTTTGGCCCGCGCGATCTCTATCGCCCGGGGGAAACGGTTATTCTTAACGCGCTGTTGCGCGACGGCGATGGTAAACCGCTGGCGGAGCAGCCGGTGAAGCTGGAAGTGGTGCAGCCGGATGGCCAGGTGATTCGCTCTGTGATGAGCAAACCGGTCAATGGCCTGTATCAGTTTACTTATCCGCTCGACAGCGGCGCGGCCACCGGTATGTGGCACATTCGCGCCAGCTCCGGCGATAATCAACCCCGCGAGTGGGATTTCCACGTCGAAGACTTTATGCCCGAACGCATGGCGCTGAATCTGACACCGCAGTCCGCGCCTATAGCCCCGGATGCCGACGTCGCCTTTAGCGTCAGCGGCGCCTATCTCTACGGCGCGCCGGCCAGCGGCAACCAACTGCAGGGCAAACTGTTCCTGCGCCCGCTGCGCGACGCCGTCGCGGCGCTGCCGGGCTTCCAGTTCGGCGATATCGCGGAAGAAAACCTCTCCCGCAGCCTGGACGAAGTTCAGCTGACGCTGGATGAAAAAGGCCATGGGGAAGTGACGACTTCGAGCCAGTGGCAGGATAGCCACTCGCCGCTGCAGGTGGTGTTGCAGGCCAGCCTGCTGGAATCAGGCGGCCGTCCGGTGACCCGCACCGTACAGCAGCCGATCTGGCCTGCCGAGGCGCTGCCGGGGATCCGCCCGCAATTTACGCTGAAGGACGTTTACGACTACCGCACCGATACCACGGTGAAACAGCCGGTGGTGGATGAAAACAGTAACGCCGCTTTTGACATCGTCTATGCCGACGCGAAAGGCGAGAAAAAAGCGGTCTCCGGTCTGCAGGTGCGGCTGATCCGCGAGCGGCGCGACTACTACTGGAACTGGTCCGATAGTGAGGGCTGGCAGTCGCAGTTTGATCAAAAAGATCTGCAGGAGGGCGAAACGTCGCTGGATCTGCAGGCCGGGCAGACCGGCAAAGTAAGTTTCCCGGTGGAGTGGGGCTCGTATCGTCTTGAGGTGAAGGGGCCGGACGACGTCGTCAGCAGCGTGCGCTTCTGGGCAGGCTATAGCTGGCAGGATAACAGCGAAGGCGCCGGCGCGGCGCGTCCTGACCGCGTGACGATGAAGCTCGACAAACCAGGCTACAAACCGGGCGACACCATCAAGCTGCATATTGCCGCTCCGGCGGCGGGTAAAGGCTACGCGATGGTGGAATCCAGCGAAGGGCCGCTGTGGTGGCAGGAGATTGACGTCCCGGCGGAGGGCATGGAACTGTCGATTCCGGTCGATAAAGCCTGGAATCGCCACGACCTCTACCTCAGCACGCTGGTGGTTCGCCCCGGCGATAAATCGCGCTCGGCGACGCCGAAACGCGCGGTCGGCTTGCTGCATCTGCCGCTGGGCGATGAAAACCGCCGTCTGACGCTGGCGCTGGAGGCACCGGACAAAATGCGCCCGAATCAGCCGCTGACGGTGAAAGTGAAGGCCAGCGTCAAGGAGGGCGAGGTGCCGAAACAGGTTAACGTTCTGCTCTCGGCGGTGGATAGCGGGGTGCTGAATATTACCGATTACGCCACGCCGGATCCGTGGAACGCCTTCTTCGGCCAGAAGCGCTACGGCGCGGATATTTATGACATCTATGGTCAGGTAATCGAAGGGCAGGGGCGTTTAGCCAGCCTGCGCTTCGGCGGCGATGGCGACGAGTTGAAACGCGGCGGTAAACCGCCGGTTAATCACGTGACGATCGTCGCCCAGCAGGCGCAGCCGGTGGTGTTGAATGACCAGGGCGAAGGCACGGTGACGTTGCCCATCGGTGATTTTAACGGCGAGCTGCGGGTGATGGCTCAGGCGTGGACGGCAGATGACTTCGGCAGCAGCGAAGATAAAGTGGTGGTTGCCGCCCCGGTTATCGCGGAACTGAATACCCCGCGCTTCCTTGCCAGCGGCGACGCCACGCGTCTGGCGCTGGATCTCAGTAATCTGACCGACAAACCGCAAACCCTGCAGGTGCATCTTACCGCCAGCGGGTTGGTCACGTTGACCGATGGCCAACTGCCGCCAGTACAACTGGCGCCGGGCGCCCGCAGCACGCTGTTTATACCGGTGACCGCGTTAGCGGGATTCGGCGATGGTCAGGTCAATGCCACCATCAGCGGCCTGAATCTGCCGGGCGAAACCTTCGCGCCGCTGCAAAAGCAGTGGAAAATCGGCGTGCGTCCGGCATTCCCGGCCCAGACCGTCAATAGCGGCGCGGTGCTACAACCTGGTGAAAGCTGGCAGGCGCCGGCGGCGCAGAGTCAGGGGTTCGCCCCGCAAACGCTGCAGGGCCAACTGCTGCTCAGCGGTAAACCGCCGTTGAATCTCGCCCGCTATATTCGCGAGCTGAAAGCCTATCCTTACGGCTGCCTTGAGCAGACCGCCAGCGGCCTGTTCCCTTCTCTGTACACCAGCGCGGCGCAGCTAAAAGCGCTGGGGATCAGCGGCGATAGCGATGAGAAACGCCGCGCGGCGGTCGATGTTGGTATCTCGCGCCTGCTGCAGATGCAGCTGGAAAACGGCGGCTTTGCGCTATGGGATAAAGAGGGCCCGGAAGAGTACTGGTTAACCGCCTACGCCATGGACTTCCTCGTCCGCGCGGGCGAGCAGGGCTATAGCGTGCCGGTCAACGCCCTTAATAAGGGCAACGAGCGCCTGCTGCGCTATCTGCAGGAACCGGGTTTGATGACCGTGCGCTACAGCGACGATGCGCAGGCCAGCCGCTTTGCCGCTCAGGCCTACGCCGCGCTGGTGCTGGCGCGCCAGCAAAAAGCGCCGCTCGGCGCCTTGCGTGAAATCTGGAGCCGTCACGAACAGGCGCGATCCGGACTACCGCTGCTGCAACTCGGTATTGCGCTGAAAACCATGGGCGATGCGCCGCGCGGCGATGAGGCCATGAAGCTGGCGGTTGCCACGCCGCGCCAGGATGAGAATCGTTGGCTGGGCGATTACGGCAGCCAACTTCGCGATGATGCGCTGAAACTGGCGCTGCTGGAAGAGAACAAGCTGCTGCCGGAGGTACAAAATCAGCTGTTGGGCAGCTTGTCGGAAGAAGCCTTCGGTCAGCGCTGGCTGTCGACCCAGGAAACCAACGCGCTGTTCCTTGCCGGGCGTACCCTCGCCGACCTGCCGGGCAACTGGCAGGCGCAAACCTCGCTGCAGGCGCAGCCGCTTGCCAGCGACAAAGCGCAAACCCGCAATCTCGACGGCGATCGGCTGGCGGCGCTACAGGTGACGAATACCGGCAATCAGCCGCTGTGGCTGCGTCTCGATAGCAGCGGTTATCCGCAAAGCGCGCCGCAGCCGGGCGGCAACGTGTTGGGGATTGAACGCGCCATTTTCGATACTCACGGACAGCAGAAATCGCTGACCTCGCTGCGTAGCGGCGAACTGGTGCTGGTCAAGCTGGAGGTGACCGCCAAACGTAACGTTCCTGACGCGCTGGTGGTCGATCTGCTGCCGGCGGGCCTTGAGCTGGAAAACCAGAACCTGGCCAATAGCAGCGCCAGCCTGCAGGAGAATGGCGAAGCGGTACAAAATCTGCTTAACCAGATGCAGCAGGCGGATATTCAGCATATCGAGTTCCGCGACGACCGCTTTGTCGCCGCAGTCGCCATTAATGAAGGTCAGCCGGTGACGCTGGTCTATCTGGCGCGGGCGGTGACGCCTGGCACCTATCAGGTTCCGCAGCCGCAGGTGGAATCGATGTATGTACCGCAGTGGCGGGCAACAGGGGCGGCCAGCGGCCCGCTTACCGTTACGCCGTAAATGCGTGCATTACCTCGCATAAAACGCCGCTGGCGCTGGCTGGCGGCGTTTATTTTTCTGTCGTGGCTGGCGCTATTGGCGGCCGACCGTCTGTGGCCGCTGCCGCTGCATGAAGTCACTCCTGCCCGCGTGGTGGTGGCGGAAGACGGCACGCCGCTGTGGCGCTTTGCTGACGCGCAGGGCGTCTGGCGTTACCCGGTGGCTATCGCTGACGTTTCGCCGCGCTATCTGCAGGCGCTCATTCAGTATGAAGACCGTTGGTTCTGGAAACATCCGGGGGTCAACCCCTTCGCGGTGCTGCGCGCCGCCTGGCAGGATCTTACTTCCGGGCGGGTGATATCTGGCGGCAGCACCCTCACCATGCAGGTGGCGCGTCTGCTCGACCCTCATCCGCGCACCTTTGGCGGCAAGCTACGCCAGCTATGGCGGGCGCTGCAGCTGGAGTGGAATCTGTCAAAAAGCGAAATTCTTACCCTGTATCTGAACCGCGCGCCGTTTGGCGGCACCCTACAGGGGATCGGCGCGGCCAGCTGGGCTTATCTCGGCAAACCGCCCGCCCAGCTCAGCTACGGCGAGGCGGCGCTACTGGCCGTGCTGCCGCAGGCGCCGAGCCGTTTACGCCCGGACCGCTGGCCGCAGCGGGCCCAGGCCGCTCGCGATAAGGTGCTGGAGCGGATGCTCAGCCAGGGCGTCTGGCCGCAACGGGCGGTACAGGAAGCGATGGAAGAGCCGGTGTGGCTTTTCCCGCGGCAGATGCCGCAGCTGGCGCCGCTGTTTGCGCGCCGGGCGCTGGCGACAAGTCGTGATGAAAAGGTGACGACAACGCTCGATGCCGGGCTCCAGCGGCAGCTTGAAGATCTGGCGATGAACTGGAAATCACGTCTGCCGCCGCGCAGCTCACTGGCGATTGTCGTCGTCGATCACACTGATATGAAAGTCCGCGGCTGGGTGGGATCGGCGGATATCCGCGACGATAGCCGCTTCGGCCACATTGATATGGTCTCGGCGGTGCGCTCGCCGGGTTCGGTGCTGAAACCCTTTATCTACGCGATGGCGATGGATGACGGGCTGATTCACCCGGCATCGCTATTACAGGATGTGCCGCGGCGCTTTAGCGATTATCGCCCCGGTAATTTCGACAGCGGGTTTCATGGCCCGGTGAGCGCCAGCGAGGCTCTGGTGCGTTCGTTGAATCTGCCGGCGGTGCAGGTGCTCGAGGCCTATGGACCCAAACGCTTTGCGGCTAATTTACGCAATGCCGGCCTTCCCTTGATGTTGCCCGCCGGCGCTGAACCGAATCTGTCGCTGATCCTCGGCGGCGCTGGAGCGAGGCTGGAAGATATTGTCGCGGCGTACGGCGCTTTCGCCCGTCATGGCAAAGCGGCGCGGTTGCGCATGAAACCCGACGACCCGCTGGTGGAAAGGGCGCTAATGTCGCCAGGCGCGGCGTGGATCACCCGGCGGATATTGGCAGGCGAAGCCCAGCCGTTACCCGATGCGTCGCTGCCGCAAGCGGTGCCGCTGGCGTGGAAAACCGGCACCAGCTACGGTTATCGCGATGCGTGGGCGGTAGGCCTCAACGCGCGTTACTTGATTGGCATCTGGACCGGACGGCCAGACGGTACGCCGGTGGTGGGGCAGTTTGGTTTTGCCAGCGCTGTGCCGCTGTTAAACCAGGTCAATAATATGCTGCTGGCGCGTCCGTTAATGAGCCGCGGCGGGCTGCCGGTCGACCCGCGTCCGCCGTCGGTCAGCCGCGGCACTATCTGCTGGCCCGGCGGGCAGGATCTGCCGGTTGGCGATAGCAACTGCCGCCGGCGCTTAGCCAGCTGGCTTCTGGATGCCAGCCAGCCGCCGACGCTGCTGTTGCCGGGTCAGGAGGGTGTGCGCGGTATCCGCTTCCCGGTGTGGCGTAACGCAGCAGGAGAAAGGGTCGCCGCGGATTGTCCGGGCGCGACAGAAACTTCTGTTGATGTCTGGCCGCTACCGTTAGAACCCTGGCTGCCGGTTAGCGAGCGCCGCCGGGCGCGGCTGGGCACGGCATCGAAGGCGTGTCCGCCGCTGCAGACTCAGGATGCCGCGCCGCTGGTGCTTTCCGGCATTCGCGAAGGGGCGGTAATAAAACGGCTCCCGGGCGAGGCGCGGGTGATGTTACCCGTGCAAACGAGCGGTGGAGAAGGGCGGCGCTGGTGGTTTATTAACGGTGAACCGTTAGAGGCAGCAGGCGCAAGAACGATAATTACGCTCGATAGGCCCGGCGAGTGGCAACTGGTGGTAATGGATGAGGCGGGGCAAACGGCGGCCGCCAATTTCACCCTACAATAAACAGGGTAAATCTGTTGTTGGCGGTTTGTGTTGCTAATACTCATCTTATTTTAACAAAATGTTACCTTCGTCCGTAGGCATCGCCGACGTTGCTCATTATAATGCGCGCCAGGCCATACGATCGTATGTGCAACAACAGAACATTTAATTAGAGGTAATCATGGCTATTGAACGTACTTTTTCCATCATCAAACCAAACGCGGTGGCAAAAAACGTTATTGGCAGCATCTTTTCTCGCTTTGAAGCTGCAGGGTTCAAAATCGTCGGCACCAAAATGCTGCATCTGACCGTTGAGCAGGCTCGCGGCTTCTATGCTGAGCACGAAGGCCGTCCGTTCTTCGACGGTCTGGTTGAGTTCATGACCTCCGGCCCGATCGTGGTTTCCGTACTGGAAGGCGAAAATGCGGTTCAGCGTCACCGTGACCTGCTGGGCGCGACCAACCCGGACAACGCCCTGGCCGGTACCCTGCGCGCTGACTACGCTGACAGCTTCACCGAGAACGGCACCCACGGTTCCGACTCTGTAGAGTCTGCTGCTCGCGAAATCGCGTTCTTCTTTGCTGAAGGCGAGGTTTGCCCGCGTACTCGCTAATCTCCTGCGTCTTTCACGCCACAGCTTTGTTGGCTTCATTCGCGCACCCCGGTCACATAGTTATCTATGCTCCCGGGGATTTGCGAACTCGCCGCCTCGCTGTGACCTGAAATACTTTGGAGATACGACCCTCGTCTTTTCGACCGTCGCGGCGTGGCCTGACAATCGAAAAGCCTTAGAGGATTGAGCAGTCAGTTACAGATTTTTTTATCATTGCTTTGTGCAAACGTGGCAATGATGCGCCAGAATTTGTAGAATATAGCGCCCCCGGACGAGCAGTCGCTCTCCGGGGCGTTTCTTTTTCAACCCACCTGGGGCCATAACGTGTAATAACGAGGCCGGAAAAATTATGTCTGAACAAATTGTCACACCTGATACCGCCGCTCTGACGGTGCCGAATAAAGATGCCAAAATCAACCTGCTGGATTTAAACCGTCAGCAGATGCGCGAGTTTTTCAAAAACATGGGCGAGAAGCCTTTCCGCGCCGATCAGGTGATGAAATGGATGTATCACTACTGCTGCGATGACTTTGATGAAATGACAGACATCAACAAAGTCCTGCGCGGCAAACTGAAGGAAGTCGCCGAGATCCGCGCGCCGGAAGTCGTTGAAGAGCAGCGCTCCAGCGACGGCACCATCAAATGGGCGATTGCCGTTGGCGATCAGCGCGTTGAAACGGTCTACATCCCGGAAGAAGACCGCGCCACGCTGTGCGTCTCTTCACAGGTTGGCTGTGCGCTGGAATGTAAATTCTGCTCCACCGCTCAGCAAGGCTTCAACCGTAACCTGCGCGTTTCCGAAATTATCGGCCAGGTCTGGCGCGCGGCGAAAATCGTCGGTGCGGTGAAGACTACCGGCGTACGTCCAATTACCAACGTGGTAATGATGGGTATGGGCGAGCCGCTGCTGAACCTCAATAACGTCGTTCCGGCGATGGAAATCATGCTGGATGATTTCGGTTTTGGTCTCTCCAAACGCCGCGTGACCTTGTCCACTTCCGGCGTGGTGCCGGCGCTGGATAAACTCGGCGACATGATCGACGTTGCGCTGGCGATTTCTCTGCACGCGCCGAACGACACCATCCGCGACGAAATTGTACCGATTAACAAAAAGTACAATATTGAGACCTTCCTGAACTCGGTGCGCGGCTATATTTCGAAGTCCAACGCCAACCAGGGCCGCGTGACTATCGAGTACGTCATGCTGGATCACGTCAACGACGGTACCGAGCACGCCCACGAACTGGCGGCGCTGCTGAAAGATACGCCGTGCAAGATCAACCTGATCCCATGGAACCCGTTCCCGGGCGCGCCGTATGGCCGTAGTTCTAACAGCCGTATCGATCGTTTCTCCAAAGTGCTGATGGAATATGGTTTCACCACCATCGTGCGTAAAACCCGCGGCGACGATATCGATGCTGCCTGCGGCCAGCTGGCGGGCGACGTAATCGACCGTACCAAACGTACGCTGCGTAAGCGTATGCAGGGCGAAGCGATCGACGTGAAAGCCGTCTGATAAGTTATGCAGCGCACAGCTTTCGCTGCGCGCTGCATAAATATGTCGAATTGCCAGGCGAAATACGCTGATTCGGTTAATAATTACGGTGCGTTTTTGTCGACTTTGAGGCAGTATGTAGCGGTACAACAACCGCTTAGCATTCAATATTGATAAGTCTCTGTGATAGTCGCCCGGACAGCCTTATACTGTCGGTTGACGTTGAGCAGTGTCTCGCGGCGCAGGCTATTTCCCGCGCTGAACTTTAAATTTCACGTACCAGTAGTTGTAGCGAATGAATACTGAAGCCACTCAAGACCATCAAGAAGCAAACTCTACGGGCGCGCGCCTGCGTAATGCCCGCGAACAACTCGGACTCAGCCAGCAAGCGGTGGCTGAACGCTTATGCCTGAAGGTTTCCACGGTTCGTGATATTGAAGAAGATAAGGCGCCAGCCGATCTCGCTTCGACCTTCCTGCGCGGCTATATCCGTTCCTACGCTCGCCTCGTACATATCCCGGAAGAAGAACTGCTGCCGATGATGGCGAAGCAAGCGCCAATTCGCGCCGCCAAAGTGGCGCCGATGCAGAGCTTCTCGCTGGGTAAACGTCGTAAAAAACGCGACGGTTGGCTGATGAGCTTTACCTGGCTGATTTTGTTTGTGGTTATCGGCCTGAGCGGCGCATGGTGGTGGCAAGACCACAAAGCGCAGCAGGAAGAGATCACCAGCATGGCCGATCAATCCTCCAGCGATCTGAACAGTAGCGATAGCGGCAGCCAGTCAATTCCGCTGGACACCGGTTCGGCGAATAACGCGCCGGATACGACGGCAGCCAATACCAATAGCGCGCCGGTCGATAACTCGACTGCGCCAGCCGCGAGCGCGCCAGCGACTACCTCCGCGCCGGCGGATAACAACGCCGTGGTCGCCCCTTCGCAGGCGAACGTCGATACCGCCGCCACCGCGCCGGCTGCGCCAGCCCCGACCTCCGCATTGCCTACCGATCAGGCCAATGCCGCAGCGGCGGCTTCCGCTCAGGATCTGGTAATGAACTTTAGCGCCGATTGCTGGTTGGAAGTGAGCGATGCGACCGGTAAAAAACTGTTCAGCGGCCTGCAGCGTAAAGGCGGGAACCTGAACCTGAGCGGTCAGGCGCCGTATAAGCTGAAAATCGGCGCCCCGGCTGCGGTACAAATCCAGTATCTGGGCAAACCAGTCGATTTGAGTCGTTTTATCAGAACTAACCAGGTTGCGCGTCTGACCCTTAATGCCGAACAATCACCGGCGCAGTAACAGACGGGTAACGCGGGAGATTTTTCATGCATAACCAGGCTCCGATTCAACGTAGAAAGTCCAAACGCATTTACGTTGGTAATGTGCCGATTGGCGATGGGGCTCCCATCGCCGTACAGTCGATGACCAATACTCGCACCACCGATGTGGCCGCGACGGTAAATCAAATTAAAGCGCTGGAGCGCGTGGGCGCGGACATCGTCCGCGTTTCCGTCCCGACGATGGACGCAGCGGAAGCTTTCAAGCTCATCAAACAGCAGGTCAACGTCCCGCTGGTCGCCGATATCCACTTTGACTACCGTATCGCGCTGAAAGTCGCGGAATATGGCGTTGATTGCCTGCGCATCAACCCAGGCAACATCGGTAACGAAGAGCGTATCCGCATGGTCGTGGACTGCGCGCGCGACAAAAACATTCCTATCCGCATCGGCGTCAACGCCGGTTCGCTGGAAAAAGATCTGCAGGAAAAATACGGCGAGCCGACGCCGCAGGCGCTGTTAGAGTCCGCCATGCGTCACGTCGATCATCTCGATCGTTTGAACTTCGATCAGTTCAAAGTTAGCGTAAAAGCTTCTGATGTCTTCCTCGCCGTTGAATCCTATCGCCTGTTGGCGAAGCAGATCGATCAGCCGCTGCATCTCGGGATCACCGAAGCCGGCGGCGCGCGTAGCGGCGCGGTAAAATCCGCGATCGGTTTAGGTTTGCTGCTGTCTGAAGGGATCGGCGATACCCTGCGCGTGTCGCTGGCAGCCGATCCGGTGGAAGAGATTAAAGTCGGCTTCGATATCCTGAAGTCGCTGCGCATCCGTTCCCGCGGTATTAACTTCATCGCTTGCCCAACCTGCTCGCGTCAGGAGTTTGACGTCATCGGTACGGTGAACGCGCTGGAGCAGCGTCTGGAAGATATCATCACTCCGATGGATGTTTCGATCATCGGCTGTGTGGTTAACGGCCCAGGCGAAGCGCTGGTTTCTACCCTCGGCGTCACCGGCGGCAACAAGAAAAGCGGCCTGTATGAAGACGGCGTGCGCAAAGACCGACTGGACAATAATGACATGATCGACCAGCTGGAAGCGCGTATCCGCGCGAAAGCCACCATGCTGGATGAAGCGCGTCGTATTGAAGTTCAGCAGGTTGAAGCAAAATAACGTGTTGGGAAGCAATACGCTTCCCGTGTATGATTGAACCTGCGGGCGCAAGGCGCCGGGGTTCATTTTTATATATAAAGAGAATAAACGTGGCAAAGAACATTCAAGCCATCCGTGGCATGAACGATTATCTGCCGGGCGAAACCGCTCTCTGGCAGCGCATTGAAGGCTCACTGAAGCAGGTGCTTGGTAGCTACGGTTACAGCGAAATTCGTTTGCCGATTGTAGAGCAGACCCCGTTATTCAAACGCGCGATCGGCGAAGTGACCGACGTGGTTGAAAAAGAGATGTATACCTTCGAAGACCGCAATGGCGATAGCCTGACGCTGCGTCCGGAAGGAACGGCGGGCTGCGTACGTGCCGGCATCGAACATGGTCTGCTGTACAATCAAGAACAGCGTCTGTGGTACGTGGGGCCGATGTTCCGCCACGAACGTCCGCAGAAAGGGCGCTACCGTCAGTTCCATCAGATTGGCGCGGAAGTCTTTGGCCTGCAGGGGCCGGACATCGATGCCGAGCTTATCATGTTGACCGCGCGCTGGTGGCGCGAGCTGGGCATTTCCGATCACGTCAGCCTTGAGCTGAACTCCATCGGTTCGCTGGAGGCGCGTGCCGCCTATCGCGACGCGCTGGTTGCCTATCTGGAACAATTTAAAGATAAGCTTGATGAAGACTGCAAACGCCGCATGTATACCAACCCGCTGCGCGTGCTGGACTCTAAAAATCCGGAAGTACAGGCGCTGCTGAACGATGCGCCGGCGCTGGGCGATTATCTGGACGACGAGTCCAAAGAACACTTCGCCGGTCTGTGCGCGTTGCTCGACGCGGCCGGAATTCGCTATACCGTCAACCAGCGTCTGGTGCGCGGGCTTGACTATTACAATCGCACCGTATTTGAGTGGGTCACCACCAGCCTCGGTTCGCAGGGCACCGTCTGCGCCGGCGGCCGTTACGACGGTCTGGTTGAGCAGCTTGGCGGTCGCGCGACGCCGGGCGTTGGCTTTGCGATGGGCCTGGAACGTCTTGTTTTGCTGGTTCAGGCAGTCAATCCGGAATTTAAAGCCGATCCTGTTGTCGATATATACCTGGTAGCCTCCGGTACCGATACTCAGTCCGCAGCAATGCGTCTGGCTGAGCAGGTTCGCGATGCGCTGCCCGGCGTTAAGCTGATGACTAACCACGGCGGCGGTAACTTTAAGAAGCAGTTCGCTCGTGCTGACAAGTGGGGCGCGCGCGTCGCGCTGGTGGTCGGTGAGTCAGAAATTGCTGACGGAAACGTGGTAGTGAAGGATTTACGCTCAGGTGAGCAAACTACCGTAACGCAGGATAGCGTTGCCGCGCATTTGCGCACACTTCTGGGTTAATTTCCCGGAAACCATTAGTCAGGAGAAGGACTGCGTGGAAACTTTCAACAACGAAAACGAGCAGGTCGACGCCCTCAAGCGTTTCTTTGCCGAGAACGGTAAAGCGCTGGCCGTCGGGGTGATTTTAGGGATCGGCGCGCTGGTTGGCTGGCGCTACTGGACTTCCCATCAGCTGGATTCGGCCCGGGATTCCTCTCTGGCCTACGAAAATGCCATTTCCGCGCTGAAATCGGGTACGCCTGAAACGCTGACCGCAGCGGAGAAATTCGCCGCCGACAGTAAAAACACCTATGGCGCGTTCGCATCGCTGGAGCTCGCGCAGCGTCTGGTCGACAAAAACGATCTGCAGGGCGCGGAGAAGCAGCTGCAACAAGGGCTGACTGCCGCCTCCGATGATAACCTGAAATCGGTTATCAATATGCGTCTGGCCCGCGTACAGCTGCAGCTCAAGCAGCCGGATGCGGCGCTGAAAACCCTGGAAGGCATTAAAGGCGAAGGCTGGACCGCTATCGTCGCCGATTTGCGTGGTGAAATTCTGCTGAGCAAAGGCGACAAGCAGGGCGCCCGCGCGGCCTGGGAAGCAGGCGTGAAAAGCGATGCATCGCCAGCGCTCAGCGAAATGATGCGTATGAAAATAAATAATTTGTCCATCTGAGAGGGACTCGATGCAATTGCGTAAATTACTTTTGCCAGGGCTGCTTTCCGTCACCTTACTGAGCGGTTGCTCGCTGTTTAACAGCGAAGAAGATGTGGTGAAAATGTCACCGCTGCCGACGGTGGAAAACCAGTTTACGCCGTCCACGTCCTGGAGCACTTCAGTTGGCGATGGTATCGGTGATTTCTATTCCAACCTGCACCCGGCGTTTGCTGACGGCGTTGTGTATGCGGCTGACCGTAAAGGCACCGTGAAAGCGCTGCACGCTGAAGACGGAAAAGAAGTCTGGTCGGTGAACCTGGCGGAAAAAGACGGCTGGTTCTCACGCGCCCCGGCGCTGCTCTCCGGCGGGCTGACCGTTTCCGGCGGCCACGTTTATGTTGGTACTGAAAAGGCGCAGCTGTTCGCGCTGAATACCAGCGACGGTACCGTTGCGTGGCAGAGCCGTGTTGCGGGTGAAGCGATTTCTCGTCCGGTCGTTAGCGATGGCATGGTACTGGTGCATACCAGTAACGGTCAGCTGCAGGCGCTGAACGAAACTGACGGCGCGGTAAAATGGACCGTGAACCTGGACATGCCGGCGCTCTCCCTGCGCGGTGAATCCGCTCCGGCCACCGCTTATGGCGCGGCAATTGTCGGCGGCGATAACGGCCGCGTCAGCGCCGTGCTGATGCAGCAGGGGCAGATGATTTGGCAGCAGCGTATTTCTACGGCTACCGGCCCGACTGAGATCGACCGTCTGAACGACGTTGACACCACGCCGGTTATCGTTAATGGCGTTGTTTATACGTTGGCTTATAATGGCAACCTGACCGCGCTTGATCTGCGCAGCGGCCAGATTATCTGGAAACGCGAACTGGGTTCAGTGAACGATTTCATCGTTGACGGCAATCGTATCTATCTGGTCGATCAGAATGACCGCCTGCTGGCGCTGACCACCGATGGCGGCGTAACGCTGTGGACCCAGAGCGATCTGCTGCACCGTCTGCTGACCGCTCCGGCGCTGTATAACGGCAGCCTGGTGGTAGGCGACAGCGAAGGCTACATGCACTGGATCAATCCGGAAGACGGCCACTTTGTGGCGCAGCAGAAAGTCGATAGTTCCGGCTTCCTGACCGACCCGGTTATCGCCGACGGTCGCCTGCTTATCCAGGCCAAAGACGGTACGCTGTATTCAATCACGCGTTAACTCGCGCGGTAGTATCGCTTTAATAAACGGCTCCTGACAGACAGGGGCCGTTTTGACTTTTTAAAAAACCTCGTAAAATGAGGTTGTATTGCAATTTGTATGAGGCATTTAACATGATACCTGTGGTCGCGCTTGTCGGGCGCCCTAACGTTGGAAAATCCACGCTCTTCAACCGCTTAACGCGCACTCGTGACGCGTTGGTCGCGGATTTCCCGGGGCTGACTCGCGACCGTAAGTACGGTCGTGCTGAAGTGGAAGGCCGCGAATTCATCTGTATCGATACCGGCGGTATCGACGGTACGGAAGAAGGCGTGGAAACCCGGATGGCGGAACAGTCGCTGCTGGCGATTGAAGAGGCCGACGTGGTGCTGTTTATGGTTGATGCGCGCGCGGGCCTGATGCCGGCGGATTCCGCAATCGCCAAACATCTGCGTTCTCGCGAAAAACCGACCTTCCTGGTGGCGAACAAAACCGACGGCATCGACGTCGATCAGGCGATGGCCGACTTCTGGTCGCTGGGGCTGGGCGATATTTATCCGATCGCCGCTTCGCACGGTCGCGGCGTTACCAGCCTGCTGGAACATGTGCTGCTGCCGTGGGTGGATGAGGTTAATCCGCAGGAAGAAGTGGATGAAGACGCCGCCTACTGGGCGCAGTTTGAAGCCGAGCAAAACGGCGAAGAAGTTGAAGAACCGGAAGACGACTTCAACCCGCAAGATCTCCCGATTAAGCTGGCGATCGTCGGTCGTCCAAATGTCGGTAAGTCAACGCTGACTAACCGTATTCTCGGCGAAGATCGCGTGGTGGTTTACGATATGCCGGGCACAACCCGCGACAGCATCTACATTCCGATGCAGCGCGATGAACGCGAATATGTGCTTATCGATACCGCTGGTGTGCGTAAGCGCGGCAAAATTACCGACGTCGTGGAGAAATTCTCGGTCATCAAGACGCTGCAGGCGATTGAAGACGCCAACGTGGTGATGCTGGTCATTGATGCCCGTGAAGGCATCTCCGATCAGGACCTGTCGCTGCTGGGCTTTATCCTTAACAGCGGTCGTTCCCTGGTTATCGTGGTCAACAAATGGGATGGCCTGAGCCAGGAAGTGAGAGAGCAGGTGAAAGAAACCCTCGACTTCCGTCTGGGCTTCATCGACTTCGCCCGCGTGCACTTTATCTCCGCTCTGCACGGCAGCGGCGTCGGCAACCTGTTCGAATCGGTGCGTGAAGCATACGACAGCGCCACCCGTCGCGTGGGTACCGCCATGCTGACGCGTATTATGACCATGGCGGCAGAAGACCATCAGCCGCCGCTGGTACGCGGTCGCCGCGTGAAGCTGAAGTATGCGCACGCTGGCGGTTATAACCCGCCGATCGTGGTGATTCACGGCAACCAGGTGAAAGACCTGCCGGATTCCTACAAGCGTTACCTGATGAACTACTTCCGTAAATCGCTGGATGTCATGGGTACGCCGATTCGCATTCAGTTCAAGGAAGGGGAAAACCCGTTTGCCAATAAACGCAATACCCTGACGCCGAACCAGATGCGTAAGCGTAAGCGCTTGATTAAACATATCAAAAAAAGCAAATAATGCAGAAACCCGCCGCTGGCGGGTTTTTTTATCTACCCTATTCAACGCTTCGCCGGGTCAGCAACGCTGACGTATGACGTGATAAACTCATGCTATTCATTATGAGAAGGAGACACCATGGAACTCAATTGCCCCATTTGTCATGCCCGGTTGGAAGCACAAGGCAACAGCGCGCATTGCGCGCACTGTGAGAAAGATTTTGCTTTAGAGGCGCGCTGCCCGGACTGCCATCAGCCGCTGGAAGTGTTGAAGGCGTGCGGTGCGGTGGATTATTTCTGCCAGCACGGCCACGGACTGATTTCGAAAAAACGCGTCGAATTTGTGCTCGGTTAATCGCTAACGCAGCCTTCACCATTTCGCCAGAGTTCAACCAGCGCCTCCGGCGCGCGCTCTTCCGGGATGAGAATGATCAGGCTGTGATAGTGCTGGGCGCTGATTATTTGGATACGAAAGAAACGCTGGTCGCCGCTACCCGGGGAATCCGGCTGCCCCGGCGGCTTGCCGAGCGGCAACGACTGCTGCAGTATTGCGGCGATGCGCTGTTTTTGTTGCTCGTTAAGTTGCGCTACGACAATCTTACGCATGCCGCTAAGCGTCGGGAACCAGGCGACACCGCCTTCACGCGCCAGTTCAATAATCGCGTCATCGCTAAGATCGGCCTCGTTCATGATGTGACTCCAACGCCCTCCCAGGCCTGGCGAATCGTATCGGCGACCGCTTTACCAAAACGTTTTTCGCCATGTTGAATCGTCAGTCTGGCAAAGGCTGAAAAATCGGCGTCTTTGGCCAGTGACTTATCACAAACCGCGTCGTACCAGGCGTATCCCGCTTTTTCCCATGCAAAACCACCCAGCGCGCTGGCGGCGAGATAGAAAGCATGATTAGGAATGCCGGAGTTAATATGCACGCCGCCGTTATCCTGCTGGGTATGCACAAAATCTTTCATATGGGCGGGTTGCGGGTCTTTGCCAAGAATGGGGTCATCATAGGCGGTCCCCGGATGCGACATCGATCGCAGTCCTTGGCCGTGAATCCCTTTCGCGAGGAGCCCCTCGCCAATTATCCAGTCTGCTTTATCTGCCGTTTGCTGGCGTTGATATTGCTTGACCAGCGAGCCAAAAACATCGGAAAGCGATTCATTGAGCGCGCCGGATTGTTCGAAATAGATAAGCCCGGCTTCGCTCTCCGTAACGCCATGGCTTAACTCGTGCGCCACCACATCAATCGCAATTGTAAAACGATTAAAGATCTCGCCATCGCCATCGCCAAACACCATTTGCTGCCCGTTCCAGAAGGCGTTTTGATATTCGTGACCATAGTGGACGCTGCCGGTCAGCTTCAATCCGCGGTTGTCCAGCGAATCGCGATGATAGCTCTTCCAGAAAAACTCATGGGTGATGCCGAGATAGTCGTAGGCCTCATCGACGGCGACATCGCCGTTGGAAGGTTGTCCTTCAAAGCGCACCTGGAATCCTGGAAGTTCCTGAGTCTGCCTGGCATCGTAAATGTCGCGCTCAAGCTGGCCTGGCGTGGCGACATGGGCGGCGGTGGGGCGGCCCGGCACGTGCGCCATCAGGGTTTGTACATGGCTCAGCGTTTGCTGCGCGCAGCGCTGCTGCTGAACGGAACCATGGTCGACAATACGGCGTAAAATGTAGGGTGGAATCACGAAACGAGGACAAGTATCTGGCATATCACGCTCCCTGGCCGGATGAACGGTGTTAAAAGGGCATGACAGCAGTATAGTTATCCCCGCTTGAAACGGGGGGATAATCAGACTTTTTTGCGGGCGCGCGTTTTCTTCACCGGGGTAATGGTTGTCACTTCGCTTTCGACCCAACCATCTTCCAGCCGGGTAGTGACAACATCGCCAGCCTGCACCTGTTTGATTTTTTTCAGTACCTTGCCGTCACCGGCTGAGGTGACGCTATAGCCACGAGCCAGCGTCGCCAGCGGGCTGACGGCTTCCAGATGCGTCACGGTATTGCCGAAACGCTCGCGCTGCTCGCTCAGTCGGGCGCGAATATTTTCCGCCAGACGATACTCCAGTTGCTGAATACGCGACTGCGCGCGATGGATGCGCGGCTGCGGGTTTTGCTGATTCAACCGCTGCGCGGCGCGCTGCTGGCGCTGGTCGGCACGTTTGAGCTGGCTTTCCAGCGCAAAGCGCATCCGCTGACGCAGGCGTTCCAGTTCGGCCTGCTGACGCGCTAAACGCAGTTGCGGATGCTGCTGCTGTAAGCGGTGAAACAACTGCGTAAAGCGGCGCTGGCGGTTGGCGAGGAAGTAATCCATCGCCATCTCCAGGCGCTGCTGGCCGGACTGTAGCTGACGCAGAAGCTCCTGCTGATTGCGGCTGACGATCTCTGCCGCCGCAGAGGGCGTCGGCGCCCGCAGGTCGGCGACGAAATCGGCGATGGTGACGTCGGTTTCATGGCCGACGGCGCTCACTACCGGAATGCGGCTGGCGAAAATCGCCCGCGCGACCCGTTCATCGTTAAAGCTCCATAAATCTTCCAGCGAACCGCCGCCGCGCCCGACGATCAGCACGTCGCACTCCTGGCGCTGGTTGGCTACTGCTATCGCGCGCACGATTTGCCCCGGCGCATCATCGCCTTGCACCGCCGTGGGATAGATGATCACCGGCAGCGAGGGATCGCGTCGTTTCAACACATGTAAAATATCATGCAGCGCGGCGCCGGTTTTGGAGGTGATAACGCCGACGCAGTGCGCGGGTGAGGGGAGCGCCTGCTTGTGACTTTGATCGAATAACCCTTCCGCCGTCAGGAGCGCTTTGAGCTGCTCATATTTCTGCTGCAGCAGGCCTTCACCGGCGGGTTGCATGCTTTCGACGATGATCTGGTAGTCGCCGCGCGGCTCGTAAAGCGTAATGTTGGCGCGAACCAGCACCTGCTGGCCATGCTGCGGGCGAAACGTGACGCGGCGGTTGCTGTTGCGAAACATCGCGCAGCGCACCTGGGCGTTATCGTCTTTTAAGGTGAAGTACCAGTGGCCGGAAGAGGGCTGGCTGAAGTTAGAGATCTCGCCGCTTATCCAGACCTGGCCCATTTCGCGTTCCAGCAGTAAGCGAACCGTCTGATTCAGGCGGCTGACCGTAAATATTGCAGGGGATTGAGATGGCAACATGTGAGCAAGATCAAATTCTAAATCAGCAGGTTATTCAGTCGATAGTAACGCGCTGAGAGGGGATCGCAAGTATTATTTGCAAAAAAGGGTGGATGCAATCGGTTACGCTCTGTATAATGCCACGGCAATATTTATCCACCCTGGTCGAGATATTGCCCATGCTACGTATCGCTAAAGAAGCCCTGACGTTTGACGACGTCCTCCTTGTTCCCGCTCATTCTACCGTTCTGCCGAATACCGCCGATCTCAGCACGCAGCTGACGAAAACGATTCGTCTGAATATTCCTATGCTCTCCGCGGCGATGGATACCGTAACTGAAGCGCGCCTGGCAATTGCCCTGGCCCAGGAAGGCGGCATCGGCTTTATTCATAAAAACATGTCAATCGAGCGCCAGGCTGAAGAAGTCCGCCGCGTGAAGAAACATGAATCCGGCGTGGTAAGCGATCCACAGACCGTTCTGCCGACTACCACCCTGCGCGAAGTGAAAGAACTGACCGAACGTAACGGTTTCGCCGGTTATCCGGTAGTGACCGAAGACAACGAACTGGTCGGCATTATCACCGGCCGCGACGTGCGTTTTGTTACCGACCTGAATCAGCCGGTCAGCGTTTATATGACGCCGAAAGAGCGCCTGGTCACCGTACGTGAAGGCGAAAGCCGTGAAGTGGTCTTCGCGAAAATGCACGAAAAACGCGTAGAAAAAGCGCTGGTAGTGGATGATAGCTTCCATCTGCGCGGCATGATCACCGTAAAAGATTTCCAGAAAGCGGAACGTAAACCGAATGCGTGTAAAGACGAGCACGGTCGTCTGCGCGTTGGCGCCGCCGTTGGCGCTGGCGCCGGTAACGAAGAGCGCGTTGACGCGCTGGTCGCCGCAGGCGTTGACGTTCTGCTGATCGACTCCTCTCACGGTCACTCCGAAGGCGTTCTGCAGCGTATTCGCGAAACGCGCGCTAAATATCCTGACCTGCAAATCATCGGCGGCAACGTGGCGACCGGCGCGGGCGCTCGTGCCCTGGCGGAAGCGGGCGTCAGCGCGGTGAAAGTGGGTATTGGCCCTGGCTCCATCTGTACTACCCGTATCGTTACCGGCGTAGGCGTTCCGCAGATCACCGCTGTTTCTGACGCGGTTGAAGCGCTGGAAGGCACCGGTATTCCGGTTATCGCCGATGGCGGTATCCGCTTCTCCGGCGATATCGCAAAAGCGATTGCCGCAGGCGCCGCCGCGGTGATGGTAGGCTCCATGCTGGCCGGTACCGAAGAATCCCCGGGTGAAATCGAGCTCTATCAGGGCCGTTCTTATAAATCCTACCGCGGTATGGGTTCCCTGGGCGCGATGTCTAAAGGTTCCTCTGACCGTTACTTCCAGAGCGATAACGCCGCTGACAAACTGGTACCGGAAGGTATCGAAGGCCGCGTTGCCTATAAAGGCCGCCTGAAAGAGATCATTCACCAGCAGATGGGCGGCCTGCGCTCCTGTATGGGTCTGACCGGTTGTGGTACTATTGATGCACTGCGTACCAAAGCAGAGTTCGTGCGCATCAGCGGCGCGGGCATCCAGGAGAGCCACGTTCACGACGTGACGATCACCAAGGAATCCCCGAACTACCGCATGGGCTCCTGATTTTCATCGCCCGGCTACGCGCCGGGCGATTTTTATTCAATCATCGCTACTTCTCTGGAATTAACGTCAATGACGGATAACATTCATAAACATCGCATTCTTATCCTGGACTTCGGTTCACAGTACACCCAGCTGGTTGCACGTCGCGTACGTGAGTTAGGGGTCTATTGCGAACTCTGGGCTTGGGACGTGACCGAAGCTCAAATCCGCGAGTTCAACCCGAACGGCATCATTCTTTCCGGCGGCCCGGAAAGCACTACCGAAGACAACAGCCCGCGCGCGCCGCAGTACGTCTTCGAGGCCGGCGTACCGGTATTCGGCGTATGCTACGGCATGCAGACCATGGCCATGCAGCTGGGCGGCCACGTTGAAGCTTCCAACGAGCGCGAGTTCGGTTACGCGCAGGTGGAAGTGCAGACCGACAGCGCGCTGATCAAAGGCATCGAAGATGCGCTGAGCGCTGACGGTAAGCCGCTGCTGGACGTGTGGATGAGCCATGGTGATAAAGTCACCGCTATCCCTTCCGACTTTGTGACCGTCGCCAGCACTGAGAGCTGCCCGTTCGCCATCATGGCGAATGAAGAAAAACGCTTCTACGGCGTACAGTTCCACCCGGAAGTCACCCACACCCGTCAGGGGCTGCGTATGCTGGAGCGCTTCGTGCGCGACATCTGCCAGTGTGAAGCGCTGTGGACGCCGGCGAAGATCATCGACGACGCGGTTGAGCGTATTCGTCAGCAGGTGGGTGAAGATAAAGTCATCCTCGGCCTGTCCGGCGGCGTTGACTCTTCCGTTACCGCGATGCTGCTGCATCGCGCCATCGGTAAAAATCTGACCTGCGTATTCGTGGATAACGGCCTGCTGCGCCTGAACGAAGCCGAGCAGGTTATGGATATGTTCGGCGACCGTTTCGGCCTGAACATCGTACACGTTGCGGCGGAAGATCGCTTCCTGACCGCGCTGAAGGGCGAAAACGATCCGGAAGCGAAGCGTAAAATCATTGGCCGCGTCTTCGTTGAAGTGTTTGACGAAGAAGCGCTGAAGCTGGAAGACGTGAAATGGCTGGCGCAGGGCACTATCTACCCTGACGTGATCGAATCCGCCGCTTCCGCGACCGGTAAAGCGCACGTCATCAAGTCTCACCACAACGTTGGCGGCCTGCCGAAAGAAATGAAGATGGGCCTCGTTGAGCCGCTGAAAGAGCTGTTTAAAGACGAAGTGCGTAAGATTGGTCTGGAGCTGGGCCTGCCGTACGACATGCTGTTCCGCCACCCGTTCCCGGGGCCGGGCCTCGGCGTTCGCGTACTTGGCGAAGTGAAGAAAGAGTACTGCGACCTACTGCGTCGCGCGGACGCTATCTTCATTGAAGAACTGCGCAAAGCCGACCTGTATGACAAAGTAAGCCAGGCATTCACCGTGTTCCTGCCGGTTCGCTCCGTCGGTGTGATGGGCGATGGTCGTAAGTACGACTGGGTCGTCTCCTTGCGTGCGGTAGAAACCATCGACTTTATGACCGCGCACTGGGCGCACCTGCCGTATGATTTCCTCGGCCGCGTCTCCAACCGCATCATCAACGAAGTTAACGGTATTTCCCGCGTGGTGTACGACATCAGCGGCAAGCCGCCAGCGACTATTGAGTGGGAATAATTCCTGCTGATAGCTGAACGAAACCCTCTGTTTACAGAGGGTTTTTTTATGCCCGTAATGATGTTTGATGTCAGTTGGGCATATGGTCTGGATTAAAAACGATGCCTGACGATTAGCGAACACGCCATGAAGTCGAGTCAATCAGCAACGTTAAAAGAACGCCGCGACGGGTGAATGTCAATTTTTGCTGCAGTTGCTTACCCTGTCACAGAAAGATAAAGCGGAAGGGCGCGGGTTCTCGAAAGAGCCGTTACATTGGCCGTAGGCGTTATTCCTGGGCTGGAGTGGTTGGCGTCGCGGGAGCATCAATGGTGATGGTCGATTGCTGCGACTCTTGCTTGCCCTGATGATGGTACCAGGCGCCGATAGAGGAGTAGACAAAGCGTCCAAAGAAGAAGAGAAAACTGATAAGTAGTACGATACGGGTCATGCGACGGTTAAATCGATGTCGTTTACGCATACTGGGTGCCTGACTCACAAAAGGTTCCTTGAAGTATACCCGAAGACGGGCAATGGGGCTATTAAGTCATAGTATAGCGGTGGGGTCAATTGTCGGCGGTGTAAAAATCGTAGAGCTAAAACATTACTTAATGTTATATAAGATGAACATCGTATTTACACGGATTTTGGTTGTTGCACAAGGTCGCAAAAAAATAAGTTTTATTAATATTAGCTAAATAGTTTATTGATTTGCGTCAATTGCTTGATTCTGTTGCTCACTAAAATCGACCATCTGTTCCGCATCGTTATTACTTTCGCGGTTAGCCTGGTCGGGTTGGATGCCTGTCTGAATATACTCCGCAGGAGTTGGGGTAATCTGTCGAGCATCTATGAGTATTATTAAACTATACAAACGATATCAGGATAAATGGTGGGCACTACCGCTCGTCTTACCTACGTTGCTGTTGCCATTAGCGCGCGCTGCGAATACATTCGCGAATCTTAACGGTCATACCGTCTTCCTGTATTACCTTCCGCTGGCGCTAGTATTAAGCCTGATGCTATTTTTTGGCTGGGCGGCATTGCCTGGCATTGTTATCGGCTTGCTGCTGACCATTACGCGCGGCATGACCTTTGAGCAGGCCATCGGCGTGTTATTTCATTTTTTGATCCCCGCGGTGCTGTGCTGGGGCGGATATCGTATTTTCGTTCCGCGCCGCCAGCAGATTTCCCACGGCAATGTTGCCCTGATGCCGCATCGATTGTTCTGGCAAATGCTGCTGCCTTCGGTGATTTTTCTCATTATCTCGCAACTTGCGGAGTATCTGGGTCTGCATCCGCGCGCGGCGGAGCTGGTTGGGACGACGCCATTTAGTTTACGATCGTTAATCACTTTTCAGGCGCTGATGGTCGGTTGTCTGACCGGCGTGCCGCTGTGCTATTTTTTGCTGCGCGTTATTCGTAATCCTTTGCATTTACGCGGCTTTATATCCCAGGTGCGTTTACAAATCGACCAAAAAATAAAACCGCTGGAAATTATTGTCTGGGCAATAGCATTGTTAATAATACTGGCTTTATTATTCATGCCGTTAAATGTCAACAGCACGATATTTAGCACAAATTATACATTGTCATTACTTATGCCGGTCATGTTATGGGGAGCGATGCGCTTTGGTTATCGTTTTATTTCCCTGGTGTGGCCGCCGATATTAATTCTGGTCATCCATTTTCATTACAGCTACTTGCCATTTTCCCCCATCTACAATAACCAGCTGGCGATTACCTCCTCCAGCTACCTGGTTTTCTCTTTTATTATCGCTTATATGGCAATGCTGGCGACGCAGCAGCGGATGATCCACCGTCGGGTTCGCAGAATGGCCTTTCTCGACCCGGTCGTTCATATGCCAAATTTGCGCGCCCTGAGCCGGGCGCTAAACCACTCGACCTGGTCGGTACTGTGCTTTTTACGCATGCCAGAGTTGGAGCTGCTCGGGCGGCACTACGGCGTGATGCTGCGAATTCAGTATAAGCAGCAGCTGTCGGAGTATTTGAGTCACCTACTGCAGCCAAACGAAATGGTCTGTCATCTTTCGGGCCATGACCTTGTGGTACGCCTGAATAGCGACGATCATCAAAAACGCATTGTGATGCTGGATGAGCGGATTAAGCAGTTCCGTTTCATTTGGGATGGTATTCCGCTGCAGCCGCCCGTCGGGATCAGCTATTGCAACGTGCGCTCTCCGGTCAAGCATCTGTATTTACTGCTCGGTGAACTGAATAATATTGCCGACATGTCGTTAACCAGCGGACAGCCGGAAAACGTGCAGCGCCGCGGCGCCGTTCACGTTCAACAGGGGCTAAAAGAACGCGTGTCCATGATGAACCAGATCCTGCAGGCGCTGGAGCAGAATCGCTTTCGGCTGATGGCGCAGCCAATTGTCGGCATGCGCGGCGATAGCTATCATGAAGTCCTGTTACGCATGGTTGGCGAGCAGGGCGAGCTGGTTGCGCCGGATAATTTTTTGTCCGCGGCGCACGAATTTGGCCTGGCTTCGCGCATCGACAGCTGGGTTATCGACAATACGCTGGCTTTTATGAACGATAATCGCCATACGTTGCCAGGCATGCGTCTGGCCATCAATCTGTCGCCAGTCTCGGTCAGTCGCAGCCGTTTCCCGGATGAAGTCGAGGAAATGCTGCATCATTATAATATCGAGCCGTGGCAGCTTATTTTTGAACTGACGGAAAACCACTCGCTCAGTAATCCGGAGCAGGCGCAACAAACGCTCGCGCGGTTGCAGGAATTGGGATGCCGGGTGGCGATTGATGATTTTGGCACCGGCTATGCCAGCTATGCGCGGCTGAAAACGCTTAACGTCGACATGCTGAAAATTGACGGTAGCTTTATCCGTAATCTGGTCACCAGTAGCCTGGATTATCAGGTCGTAGCGTCGATTTGCCGGTTAGCGCAAATCAAAAACATGCAGGTAGTGGCGGAATATGTGGAATCGCCGGAGATCCGCCAGGCGGTGATTTCACTGGGGATTGATTATATGCAGGGCTATGACATTGGTATGCCGGTTCCGATAGAACAGCTGGCCTGCGCGGCTGACGTCGCATAAAAAACGGCCGGGCGTATGACCCGGCCGTTTTAGTGAAAGAATCCAGCTTTACGCTTCTTCTTCAGTAATTTTCAGCAGCCATTCCGGCACGCCTTCCCAGTATTCTTGCTCTTTCTCCAGATCCAGTAGCACTAACGCGTTCTGGCTAAACCAGTCGTGGGGGAAAATTAATGTCCAGTGATTGGCTTCCGTCTTCAATGTCAGTTTTGGCGGCGTAGTCGTCGCCTGACGCTGATTATTCAGCAATACGCCCAGACGCAGCAGTTGGATCAGCGGCAAGAATTGTTTTTTCTTAAACAAGGTAAAACGCGGCAGATCATCAAGCTTGATAGCTTTGCGGTGATAGCGCACCAGCGTAGCCATCAGCATCTGCTGCTCCTGATTAAAGCCCGGTAGATCGCTATTTTGCAGGATATAGGCGGAGTGGCGATGCATGCCGCTGTGGTTAATGTTCAGCCCCACTTCATGTAGCATTACCGCCCACTTCAGCAGGGCGGACAGATGCGGATTCGCCAGTTTCGGGTTTTGTTCCTGCCACTGCTCGAGCATCTGAGTGGTGGTCTCCAGTACCCGGCGCGCCTGCTCGCGATCGATATTGTACTGGTTTGCGAGGCTCTGGGCCGTACGGCTGCGAATATCCTGGTGGCGGAAGCGACCTTCCATCTCGTACAGCACGCCTTCGCGCAGCGCGCCGTCGGACAGGCGCAGCTCTTTGATCGCCAGCGCGTCGAATACCCCGCACAAAATGGCCAGACCGGGCGCGAATACCGCTTTACGGTCTTCCGACAATCCCGGCAGGCTTAATGAATCGAAGTTTTTATTCTTCAGCAGTTCACTGACCAGCATTTCAAGGCGTTCTGGGGTAATGAATCCGTCCTTTTCACCCATCGCGACCAGCACTTCGTGCGCTGCTTTGATGGTGCCAGAGGCGCCCAGCGCCACGTTCCACCCCTGAATACGGAATTGCCAGGCCAGGGTTTCCAGTTTCTGCACCGCCGCCAGGCGCGCGCGCTGGAAGTTTTCTTTATTGATAACGCCGCCGGCGAAATAGGCCTGCGAGAAGCTTACGCAGCCCATACGTCGGCTTTCCACCAGGCGGGGCTCGAAATCTTCGCCGATGACGAGCTCGGTCGAACCGCCGCCGATGTCGATAACCAGCTTACGTCCGCGTTCCGGTTGCGTGTGTTCAACGCCCATAAAAATCAGACGCGCTTCTTCGTTACCGGAGATTATCTCGATGGGGTAAGGAATGACTTTTTCCGCTCGTTTGAGAAAATCCGCCGCGTTAGCCGCCTGGCGCAGGGTATGCGTCCCGACGATACAAACGCTGGAAGGGGAGAACCCCTGCAGACGTTCAGCAAACAACGACAGGCAGTTCAGCCCGCGAGTAATCGCTTCTTCGCTCAACACCGAGTTTTCATCCAGGCCATCGGCCAGGTGGACGCGCTGCTTGAGGCGACCGATGATCTGCATTGCCCCGTCGACGACACGGGCGATCACCATATGAAAACTGTTCGAACCAAGGTCGACCGCAGCGAACTCCTGCGGCCGAGGTGTTTTTTCGTTTATTGGCATAGGTTAATCGGGTTGTTCGAGTGATTTGAGATAATCGTAAATCGCCATCTGTGCGCGTACTTTGCGACGATTGCCGCGTGGCACGTAGCGATTACTCAGTTCTTTATCAAGATAGCGCGCTTTTACGGTATCGTTGAACAGGATATCGAGAATATCCAGTACGCGTTGCTTCAGACGCGGGTCCAGCAGCGGTACGGCCACTTCGATACGATAGTCGATATTGCGCGTCATCCAGTCGGCGGAGGATAACCACACCTGTTTATCACCACCGTTTTCAAAACAATAGACCCTGTCGTGCTCAAGGAAACGGTCAACGATACTAATAACGCGAATATTTTCGCTAATCCCCTCAAGACCCGGGATCAGCGAGCACATGCCGCGGATGAGCAGGTTCACCGGTACGCCGGTGCTGGAGGCGGCGTAGAGTCTGTCCACCAGCCCTTTATCGACCAGATTATTTAATTTAAGCGTAATTCCGGACGGTTGCCCATTCTGCGCATTGGCGATTTCGCGATCGATCATTTCATACAGCAGACGACGCGAGTTCTGCGGCGATACGAGCAGGTAGTCGAAGCTGACGGGTCGGTAAGGGTTTTCGATAAAGTTAAATACGCGACGGACTTCATTGGTGATGCGCGCGTCGGCAGTGAGTAATGAATAGTCGGTGTAGATACGAGCGGTTTTCTCGTTGAAGTTGCCGGTGCCGATATGTGCATAACGTACTACCTCATCGCCTTCTTTACGTGAAATGAGGAATAGTTTGGCGTGGATCTTCAGCCCCGGCGCCGAGAAGATAACGTGTACGCCGGCTTCAGTCAGACGTTTAGCCCAATGAATATTGGCCTCTTCATCGAAGCGCGCCTGCAGTTCAACCACCACGGTCACTTTTTTACCATTGTGGGCGGCGTGGATCATCGAATCGATAATCCGTGAATCCTTAGCGACGCGGTAAATATTGATTTTGATTGCCAACACGCTTGGATCGAACGAGGCCTGACGCAGCAGTTCAAGCACGTGCTCGAAGGTATGATACGGATAGTAGAGCAGTACGTCGCGTTCGCGGATGGCGTCAAAGCCGTTGCGGAATTTATCGAACCACAGGTGGCGCAGGCGCGGCATCGGTTTGTTGACCAGGTTGGCCTTGCCAACATTCGGGAAACCGATAAAGTCTTTAAAGTTGTGATAACGCCCGCCCGGCAGCATTGAATCGTAGTTGGAGATGGAGAGCTTATCGCGCAGCATTTCAACCATCGCGTCCGGCATATCGCGCTGGTAGACAAAACGTACCGGCTCGGCGGTTAAGCGCTGCTTCAGGCTCGAGGACATCAGCTCCATCAGGCTCGATTCCATTTCGTGTACCAGATCGTACTCGGCATCACGGGTCATTTTCATCGAGTATGCATTAAGGGCATCGTAGTCAAAGAAGCCCTTGAAGATATCATCCAGGCAGTAACGCAGAATGTTATCCAGCAGAATCATTGGCTTGCGGCGTCGCGGCGTTTCCGGCGGCAGGTTCACAAAGCGCGGCACCTTATCGGATGGAATTTCCAGCAGCGCGTAGTTAATGGTATCGCCGCGGATAATCTCCACCGCCAGATAGGTGTAATCATCTTTCAGGAATTGAACCAGATCCGTTTCGCGATTGATCAGAATCGGCGAAATATGCTGGCGAAGATACTGTTTGAAGTAGTTGCGCAGCCAGGACTGCTGATTAACGGACAGCTGGCGTTCGTTAATCAGGAAGATCTGATTACGCGCCATTTCCAGCAGCAGTTCATTATAAAGACCATCAAATTCCTGATCGGCCTTGAGCACGCGGGCCTGGATTTTACCTAACAGATGACGTGAATGGGCGGTACTACCTTGTTCTTCACTGATAAGAATGCGTCGCTTAAGTTCAGCGAAACGCACTTTGTAAAACTCATCAAGGTTATTGGAGTAAATTCCTAAGAAGCGCATGCGCTCGATAAGCGGGTTACTCTTGTCTGCCGCTTCCTGAAGTACGCGCTCGTTAAAGGACAACCAGCTGAGTTCTTTTTCGATGTATAGCTTTTCCTGGCCCATTACAACTCACACTCCGGATCATTGACGTCGCTTTTTCATTATGGCGAGCTTTGCCATTGAATGTCCAACTATGTCAAAGCAATATGACAGTTTTCTTTCAATCGGATGTCAGGAAAAAGCGGACGCGTTTGTTTGCTTACGTTATGTTCAGTCAGGGGCGAAATGGAGGGCGAAACGATGTGGGAAACGCGGGCGCTGGAGCTTAACAATCAGGATATCTGGCACTGGCCGTCGGCCTGTCGGTTGATTGAATACGCAATTGAGCATGATTTTAATACCGTGGTGGTGGGGCAGGCCGAGCTATTTGGCAAGCTGGTTGCGCCACAGGGGTATACGCCTTTTGACTATAACGACCGCTTGTCGAGCCAACAACGAGCGCGCTGTATCTATCTCAATCGCCTGGCGTTGCGCTGTCGTGAACAGGGGTTGCGATTTTATCTGCAGGCGAAAGAACTTAGCTTTCCCACCGAACTGTTATTAGCGCATCCGGAACTGCTGGATACCCCGCGCGGGGTGCGTTTTGATGTCGATTTCTGGAGCCGCTGGTTAACTGACAAAGTGCGCGCCGTGTGCCAAAGCGTGCCGGCGCTCACCGGTTTGATTATTGCACTCTCCAGTACCGACGGTTTACTGCCGATCTCTCGCCCGCAGTGGGTCAGGCAAAGCGACGGTCTTCGCCAGCCGGCGCAAAGCTTGATGCTCTATCGCCGCTGCTTTAATGCCCTGAGCCAGGCGGTAGCCGCGCAAAATAAGCATCTGGTACTGCGAGTTTTCCCGGCCAGCAATGACGATCTCAGCGTCGTACTGGATGCGATTGAACCGCTGCCGCCTGCGGTTTCGGTATCGATAAAACTCACGCCGGAACGTTTCTGGCCTGCTTTCCCTAACAATCCGGCGCTGTTGGCGGTGCAGACGCGGGATGTATGGATCGATATCGATCTTGCCGGCGAAGAAGTGGGATGGGGCGTCATGCCGTTTTTACGTATTGATGAGCTGCAGGGGCGACTGTTGTGGTGTCAGAGTCGCAACCCGCGCATTACCGGCGCTATCTGTAAAACCAGTTGGGAAAGTATCGATAATCACTGGATCCCTGCGACGCTAAGCGAATGCAACCTCTTCGCCTGTAGTCAGTTGCTGGGTGAAGGGGCGGTAAAAAATCAGCAGCAGTTACTGGTGCAATGGCTGGCGCAACGTTACGGCTGGTGTCCGTCAGCCGATGTCGCGCAGCAGTTCCAGTTGCTGCTTGAACAGGCGACGCAGACGCTCTACCAGTCAATATATGTGCGTGACCATGTTTTCCATCGCCATAGCCAATTGCCTGAAAGCTACGGCCAGGCGGTGTGGAGCCTTTACGGACAACTGGCGCGTAGCCACTGGTTACCCGGTTCGGCGCAGGATATCCACTTCACCCGCGATGACCCGCAGAAGTCGATGGCTAATCTCACGCAAATCGCGCAAGAAAAAGATGAAGTCGCAGCCAGCGCGCAGCAGTTGGGGATAGCGGCGCAAGCGTTCGCTCTCACCGCGGATTTTCCCGCCGCGCTGGCGCTTCGGTGGCGTGAAGAGTGGCAGGGACTGCCGCTCTATTGTCAGTTATTTACCCATGCGCAAAAGGCCTTCTTTACCCTGCACTACGCCCGAGAGGTGGAAAACAGCTGGAGCATGCGGGAAATTTGCCATATCAACGTGCAGGCGTTATATCGCTGCGCATCGGAAATGGAAACGCTTTGTCAGCAGATTGGCGAGGCCTCGCCGGCGTTTTACGTGATGTTCGATCCTGTACGAGCACGTAATCTGGCGGATAGCCTGAGCACCGAACTGGCGGCACTCAGGTAACTGCATTAAAGGGTGCGACGTAGGGCTTCAACCAGGCACAGTATCGCCATTGCCTGGCCGTAGGGCATGGCGGTCAGGGGGATATTACGATAGTGGTCGAGGTCGTTGCCCATCGCTGTGCCAAATGACACCTGCGTTAACTCTCCTTGCGGCGAGATATGTTCGATTATACCCCGGCAGGCCCGCTCGGCGACCGGCAGAAACGCGTCGTCGAGGTAGCCGAGGCGCACCGCCTTGAAAATACCCGCGGCAAACCCCGCCGTCGCAGAGGCTTCCAGATAACTATCCGGCTCGTTGAGCAGCGTCGGCCATAGGCCGTTTTCGGCCTGGCAGCGGGCAAGGGCGCTGACCTGAATTTGCAGAGTATTTTGCAACTGGCGGTAAAAGGCGTCGTGCTCGTCGAGATCGAGCATCTCCAGTAGCTCCGGTATCGCCAGCGTTATCCAGCTATTGCCGCGAGCCCACAGCGCGCCGGCGAAATGGTGTCTGCCGTTGAAATGCCAGCTGTGAAACCACAGGCCGCTTTGGCGGTCGCTTAAATAGTGCAGGTGCTGCAAAAACTGAAATTTCGCCTCTTCTAGCCAGCGCGATTTACCAAACATTTTGCCGAGCATCGCCAGCGGCAGCACCGCCATCATTAGCGTATCGTCCCAGATTTGTTGATGATGGGGAGCCTCATAGGTGACGTGCTGCAGGCAGCCTTCATCGGTACGCGGCATCTGGCGATATATAGCGTCTCCCCAGCTTTCCAGGTAGGCGCGCCAGTCGCTGCGAGGCGTCTGTTGATAGCGCAGCGCCAGGGTTAAAAACGGGCAAGCGGTATTGATGTTTTTTTCCGGCGTGCCCTCGGCGAAGCGGGCGCTAAACCAGCCGTCAATAAGTTCACGAGCCCGAAGCGATCCTGTCAGTTGCTGGTAGCGAAACAGGCCAAACAGGGCGATGCCATGCGTCCACTCCCAGCCGTCCCAACCTTTGGTGTCAACCACCCGGCCATCCGCCAGCCGTTGCAAATACTGGCCGCTATCGTCGGTAATCGCGGTTAAGTTGCCGATTAGCGCTTCGATGAGTGACTGTAATTCAGGACGGTTGTTTTTCTGCGACATAGTGATTTCCTTGAGAAGAAACGGCGGCGCGTTGCCAGCGATCGTTGCGATGTGGATGGCCGGTCAATAGCTCGATGGTTTCGCGTGCCAGCGGGCTGGCATCCTGTGGATGACCACCGGCGCGCAGACGCTCCAGTTCGCTAATCAGGATTTGATGTCGCGGCTGGCTCAAGCGAAAACGAAACGCGCCATACATCGCCAGTAGGGCCAGCAGGCCGGGGCCAACGAGGAATACCCACCAGATGCCATTCAGCGCGGCGGTATTCTGCGTTTCGGCGCCTTTGGTGAATCCAAAGGCTTCCAGCGCCAGGCCGACGATAAACAGCGCCAGCGCCTGGGAGAATTTGCGCGTCAGCATCATCACCCCAGCGTAGATCCCTTCGCGGCGCACGCCGGTGTAGGCTTCATCGATATCGGGCAGAAAATTGTAGACATTCCATGGGATAAGATAGGTGCCGCCGCGGGCGATCCCCATCACGATTGCGCCGCCGAGCAGCAGCCAGGAAAGATGGTTGAAAGAAGCGGTCAATTGGCTGAACCACAGTAGCGCGCAGAGGATCAGCGCGATGGCCACCTTATAGGCGTTGCCGTTGCCGACGCGGATGCAAAGCCAGGTAAATAAAGGGATCGCGAAGAACTGAAACAGCGTCATCAGACTCATGGCCTGCGAAGCCAGCGATGTGCCGACACGCAGCACGTAGGTCATATAGTGCATAAACAGCGAGCCGAAAATATCCAGCGCCACCGCGCCGCCGACGTACATCATGATATGAATACGGAAGGTCCGCAGACGGAAGGTCGAGGCCATTTCCCGATACAGCGAACGCAGCGTTTTGCCTAAACCTTGCTGCGTCTGCGGAGGCGGGAGGTTGTCGCGCTCCCAGGTACCGCGCCAGACGAAGATCCACGGCAAGGCAAAAAGCAGGGCGAAGATAATGCCGATATAGAGAAACGCCTGCGATTTATCGGCGACGTGGGCCATGATTTGCCCGGGGATCAGCGCCGCGAGAAAGGCTGTCGCCTGAGCGAATAACATTCGCGCGCCGGACATTTTCGAGCGCAAATCATAGCGGGTGGTCATCTCTGCAGGCAGCGTATCGTAAGGCACCATCAGCAGGGTGAAGACGGTGCTGAATAGTAGATAGGTACCAAGGTACCAGGCGTAGCCAAAACCACTTATCCACATCAGAGCGAAACAGAGCGATAGCGGCGCGCCGAGAATGAAGAAGATCCGTCGCCGTCCCCAACGGGTGCGAATGTTGTCGGTAATGTAGCCCATCACCGGATCCGTGATGCCGTCCCAAATCTTGGCGATGGCGAAAATAGAGGCCGCGGCGGCGGGTGAGAGCCCGGCGACTTCGATATAAAAGTAGAGCAGCCACAGGCCGGTGATGGTCATCGCGCCGCTGCCGAAAATATCGCCCATCCCCCAGCAGAGGATGTTGCGGGTTTTGACTTCTCGTTGCGGGGTCACTGTCCTCGTCATGAGCGTATCTCTTTGGTAAGGAATGCGAGGTTGCACAGTAAAAGAGGGGGAGGGGGGCGAGAATCCCGACAGTCGGTTTTTCGTACCGTTCTGCGAGCAGCATGCCAAATGGCGACAAAATGAAATAAATCCCGTGATGCTGCTCACATATGCTGCGGTTGAAGAGGGCAATAACTGTGATAACGGCCCTGTTTTCATTTTTTTCGCCGGTAAATTATGCGCGTTATCTCACGTTTTTCCTCTGAGCGTGACGGGGAATGTGAAAGGGTACGCAGATATTTCCGCGGTAGTGATTTCGACCCTACGCTGAGGGCGAGAGAGATGGTGAGATAGCCAATACGTTGATTTCCAGGACATGCTATGAACATTTATCTTTCGCAGCGCCATCCCCATGCGGATGGCGTGACGCCGGATACCGAACTTTTTCAACAGGCGCTGGACGAACTGGCGCAGGCGGGCGGCGGCCAGTTGGTAGTTGATTGCGGCAGGTACGCGCTTGGCGGTTTGCGGATAGGGTCGAACACCTGTCTGTGGCTGTCGCCGGGGGCCGAGCTTATCGTTAGCGAAAACTATGATGACTTTGCTCAGGCGACGGCGCTGAGCCGGGCGGAATCTTCAGATCGGGCCTTTCTGTATGCTGTGGATGCACAGAATATTACCATCTGCGGCGGCGGCGAGATTTACGGCAGCGCTGACGGCTGGTTCTCCCGTGGCGTTGATGCCATGGGCTACCGCACGCCAGCCAGGGCGCGCCCGCGGATCATTTTGCTGGAGAATTGCCGTCGCGTCCGGCTGGAAAATATCACCGTACGACATGCCCCGATGTGGACAATCCATCTGGTCTCCTGCACGGGCGTGGTGGTTGACGGCGTTACCGTCGACAATGATTTGACGATGGCTAATACCGATGCGCTGGATATCGACAGCTGCCAGCAGGTCCATATCGCCAATAGCTATTTCAGCGCGGCGGATGATGCCATCTGTTTGAAAACCACCGATAAACCTGAGCGCATCCAGCGACCGTTGCGTCAGGTAACCATCGTTAACTGCACGCTGCGCTCGAAAAGCTGCGCCTTTAAAATTGGTACTGAAACCTGGCGGGATATTGAAGATGTGCTGGTGAGTAACTGCACTATCTTTGACTCCAATCGCGGCATTGGCCTGATATCCCGCGACGGCGGGCGGCTACGGCGGATGATATTTAGCAGCATTGCTTTTGATTGCGTGAGCGCGCCGGCCTGTCATTGGGGCGAGGCGGACCCTGTTTTCCTTTCCGCGCGCCGTCGCGATCCGGCGATTGAACCCGGCGAAATCTCACAGATCCAGTTCCGCGGGCTGGTTGGCGAGTGCGAAGGCGCGATAAACCTGCATAGTGAAACGCCAGGTCAGATCCGGCGCATTCTGTTTGACGGCGTGCAGCTAACCCAGAAGCTGAACCTGGCAGCGGAGCAGGGGCTTTATGATATCCGCCCGCCGTGCAATCCGATGTCGCCGACCGGGATGGGGATTGATAACGCCTGGTGTTTGAATCCGCAAAGCGGCCGCGTTTGGGGTGTCGAGCCTTATCCCGGCGGTTTGCCGGTACTGTATGCTAACGGCGTAGCGGGTCTGACACTGCGCGAATTTGATTATCAGCGCCCGACCCCATTACCGGCAGCCTGGAACCCTAACGCGCTATGTCTGGAAAACGGAGATAATTAGCGAGGAAACAAGAGAGGAAGTTGCCCCGGCGATTGCTCCGGGGCCAGAACAAGTTATTCTTCAGCGGCATAGCCCTGCGGCGGCAGCTTGCGATTATCCAGCCACGCAGAGTTAGCTTCCATACGCAGGCGACCATCAACAAACCAGCTCACCACCAGCGGGTAGATATCGTGCTCCTGCGCCTGAACGCGGGCGGTAACGTCATCTTCGCTGTCTTCCGGAAATACCGGTACCCGAGCCTGTAAGATCACCGGCCCGCCGTCGAGCTCGTCGGTGACGAAATGCACCGAGGTGCCATGTTCCTCATCACCGTTTTCCAGCGCCTGGCGATGAGTATGCAGCCCTGGATATTTCGGCAGCAGAGAAGGATGGATATTCAGCAAGCGCCCCTGATAGTGGTCAACAAACGCTGGGCTAAGGATGCGCATATAGCCTGCCAGCACCACCAAATCCGGTTGAAAGGCGTCGATTTGCTGCATCAGCTCGCGGTCGAAGGCCTCGCGGCTATCAAACGCTTTCGGCGAGAGCGCAAAGGCCGGAATACCGGCCTCGCGGGCGCGCTCAAGGCCGAATGCTTCGGCCTTATTGCTGAATACCGCACGCAGGGTGCCGTTGATTTGCTTCCGGGCGCAGGCATCAATAATCGCCTGTAGATTACTGCCGTTACCGGAAATCAGCACCACAATGTTTTTCATTCAATGACCACACGTTGTTCGGCATCGGATGCCTTGATATAACCGATTTTCCACGCGTTTTCACCCTGCTCGTTCAGCAGGGCGATAGCTTTATCCGCCTCGGCTGCCGGGAGCGCGACCAGCATGCCGACGCCGCAGTTAAAGGTGCGGTACATTTCGTGGCTGCTGACATTACCGGCGGTTTGCAGCCAGTTGAAGACTTCCGGCCACTGCCAGGATGACTCGTCGATCACTGCCTGGGTGTTGTCCGGCAGTACGCGCGGGATATTTTCCCAGAAGCCGCCGCCGGTCAGGTGGGCGATAGCGTGGACGTCGACATTGGCAATCAGATTCAGAATCGATTTGACATAAATACGGGTCGGCGCCAGCAGGTGGTCGGCCAGCAGTTTGCCGTTGAGGTCGGTGGTCTGCGGGTCAACGCCGCTGACTTCGATAATCTTACGTACCAGCGAGTAGCCGTTAGAGTGCGGGCCGCTGGAGGCAAGCGCGACCAGTACGTCGCCGTCAGCCACTTTGCTGCCGTCGATGATTTCTGATTTTTCTACCACGCCGACGCAGAAACCGGCCACGTCATAATCTTCACCATGGTACATACCCGGCATCTCTGCCGTTTCGCCGCCAACCAGCGCGCAGCCGGACTGTAAGCAGCCTTCGGCGATGCCGTTGATGACGCTTGCCGCGGTGTCTACGTCCAGTTTACCGGTCGCGTAGTAGTCAAGGAAAAATAGCGGCTCGGCGCCCTGAACCACCAGGTCATTAACGCACATGGCGACCAGATCGATACCGATAGTGTCGTGACGTTTAAGGTCCATCGCCAGACGCAGCTTGGTGCCGACGCCGTCGGTGCCGGAGACCAGTACCGGTTCGCGGTATTTCTGCGGCAGAGCGCACAGCGCGCCGAATCCGCCCAGTCCGCCCATCACTTCCGGGCGACGCGTTTTCTTCACCACGCCCTTAATACGGTCGACGAGAGCGTTGCCTGCATCAATATCCACGCCGGCATCTTTATAGCTGAGAGAGGTTTTATCGGTCACTGCGAAGTCTCCACGCGTTTGCGGTAGCAAGAAAAATCGGCGCAATTCTAACAGGGAAAGCAAACGTTTGCGAGCCCGCTTTACACTCGATTTAAAACGGCTTACAGATGAGCAAATTTGATACTGTTCACGAAAATGAAACCGGGTACAGTCTTCTGCTTGCCTCGCCTTTGTTGAATGATCATTATGCCAATGAAACCGGTTTCTGTTTGGTGAAAAGCGAATAACGATCGTCTAAAGGGAGAGCATATGTCCGGATTCAAAGAAGGTTTTCTGTGGGGCGGCGCGGTAGCGGCGCATCAGCTTGAGGGCGGCTGGCAAGAAGGAGGGAAGGGAATTAGCGTCGCTGACGTGATGACCGCAGGCGCCCACGGGGTGCCGCGAACGATCACCGACGGCGTACTGCCTGGTCATAACTATCCCAACCATGAGGCAATTGATTTTTATCATCGTTATAAAGAAGACGTAGCGCTGTTTGCCGAACTGGGATTTAAGTGTTTCCGTACTTCAATTGCCTGGACGCGCATTTTTCCGCTGGGTGATGAGCTGGAGCCCAATGAAGCGGGCCTGCAATTCTATGACGATCTGTTCGACGAGTGCCTGAAATATGGTATCGAACCGGTGATCACGCTCTCCCATTTTGAGATGCCTTACCACCTGGTGACTGAATACGGCGGCTGGCGCAACCGTAAACTCATTGATTTCTTTGTCCGCTTCGCGAAGGTAGTGTTTACCCGCTATCAGCACAAAGTGAAGTACTGGATGACCTTTAACGAGATCAACAACCAGGCCAACTTCCATGAAGATTTCGCCCCCTTTACCAACTCGGGCCTGAAGTATCAGCCCGGCGAAGACCGTGAACCGGTGATGTTCCAGGCCGCCCATTATGAACTAGTCGCCAGTGCGCTGGCGGTAGAGGCGGCACGCGAGATTAATCCTGCCCTGCAGATTGGCTGTATGATCGCGATGTGTCCTATCTATCCGCTCACCTGCGCGCCGGACGACATGATGATGGCGATGAACGCCATGCATCGTCGTTACTGGTTTACCGATGTGCATGTACGCGGTCGCTATCCGCAACATCTGCTCAACTACTTCGCGCGCCGCGGTTTTACGCTGGATATTACCGACGCCGACCGCCGGGCGTTACAAGAGGGCTGTGTCGACTATATTGGTTTTAGCTACTATATGTCCTTCGCCACCAAAGCGACTGACGATAATCCGCACCTGGATTACGACGAAAGCACCAGCCTGGTCTCCAACCCGTACGTGAAGAAATCGGATTGGGGCTGGCAGATTGACCCGGTTGGCCTGCGCTACTCGCTCAACTGGTTCTGGGATCATTATCAACTGCCGCTGTTTATCGTTGAAAACGGCTTTGGCGCCATTGACGTGCGTGAAGCGGACGGCAGCGTGGACGACCAGTATCGTATCGATTATCTCAGCGCCCATATTGCCGAAATGAAAAAAGCGGTGGTGGAAGATGGCGTCGACCTGATGGGGTATACCCCGTGGGGCTGCATCGACCTGGTCTCCGCCGGTACCGGGGAGATGAAAAAGCGCTATGGATTTATCTTTGTCGATAAAGATAACGAGGGGCGCGGTACGTTGGCCCGCAGCCGGAAAAAATCTTTTGCCTGGTATCAGCAGGTTATTGCGAGTAACGGCGAAAACCTGTAGTTGCCAACAAGCGTAGCGTTGCCAGATATAAAAGCCGAAGGGGAACCTCCGGCTTTTTTTGTTTGTTTTATAATGTGTAACAATCCATAAATCACTTTGTTTGATATACGTCAAGCAAGATGGGTATGGCGCAATCCGCAAAAAGCGGTATAATCCCGCGATTTTTTTTGTGGCTGCCCCTCAGAGGAGAAAGAGAATGAAGATTGTGGAAGTGAAACATCCACTCGTCAAACACAAGCTGGGCCTGATGCGTGAGCATGACATCAGTACTAAACGCTTCCGTGAACTCGCCTCAGAGGTTGGTAGCTTACTGACCTACGAAGCAACCGCCGATCTCGCTACCGAGCGTGTCACCATCGAAGGCTGGAACGGTCCGGTCGAAGTTGAGCAGATCAAAGGGAAGAAAATTACCGTAGTGCCCATTCTGCGTGCCGGTCTGGGGATGATGGAAGGCGTGCTGGAGCACGTGCCGAGCGCGCGTATCAGCGTCGTGGGTATCTACCGTGATGAAGAAACGCTGGAGCCGGTTCCTTACTTCCAGAAGCTGGTTTCTAACATTGACGAGCGTATGGCGCTGGTGGTTGACCCAATGCTGGCAACCGGCGGTTCGATGATCGCGACTATCGACCTGCTGAAAAAAGCGGGCTGCTCGAGCATTAAGGTGCTGGTGCTGGTGGCGGCGCCGGAAGGCATTGCCGCGCTGGAGAAAGCGCATCCTGACGTCGAGCTGTACACCGCGTCCGTCGACCAGGGCCTTAACGAGCACGGATACATTATTCCGGGCCTCGGCGATGCCGGCGATAAGATTTTCGGTACCAAATAAATGATGAAGTGATAAAAAGCCGACTTTGAGAGTCGGCTTTTTTTTGAATAAATCACGCCCACAACAAATAACAAACGACTCTCAGAGGATAATATTATGACGCGCCGTGCAATCGGGGTGAGTGAAAGACCGCCGCTTTTACAGACAATCCCGCTTAGTTTGCAACATCTGTTCGCCATGTTTGGCGCAACGGTTCTGGTGCCTATCCTGTTCCACATTAACCCGGCTACCGTACTGCTGTTTAACGGCATCGGTACGCTGTTGTACCTCTTTATCTGTAAAGGCAAAATTCCGGCCTATCTGGGGTCGAGCTTCGCCTTTATCTCCCCGGTGTTACTGTTGTTGCCGCTGGGTTATGAAGTGGCGCTCGGCGGCTTCATTATGTGCGGCGTCCTGTTCTGCATCGTCTCCTTTATTGTCAAAAAAGCCGGTACCGGCTGGCTGGATGTAATGTTCCCGCCGGCGGCGATGGGCGCCATCGTGGCGGTTATCGGCCTGGAACTGGCGGGCGTGGCGGCGAATATGGCCGGGCTGCTGCCGGCTGACGGTCAAGCCCCCGACAGCAAAACCATTATTATTTCGATGGTAACGCTGGCGGTGACGGTTTTTGGTTCCGTACTGTTCCGCGGTTTCCTGGCGATTATCCCAATTCTTATCGGCGTGCTGGTGGGCTATGCGCTCTCCTTCGTGATGGGCGTAGTCGATACGACGCCTATCGCCGAAGCGCACTGGTTCGCATTGCCGACCTTCTACACCCCGCGCTTTGAGTGGTTTGCCATTTTCACCATTCTGCCTGCCGCGCTGGTGGTCATTGCCGAGCACGTGGGGCACCTGGTGGTGACCGCCAATATTGTTAAGCGCGACCTGATCCGCGATCCGGGTCTGCACCGCTCGATGTTCGCCAACGGGCTGTCGACGATTGTCTCCGGTTTCTTTGGCTCGACGCCAAACACCACCTACGGTGAAAATATCGGCGTGATGGCGATTACCCGCGTATACAGTACCTGGGTTATTGGCGGTGCGGCGATTATCGCGATTCTGCTCTCCTGCGTCGGGAAGCTGGCGGCGGCGATCCAGATTATCCCGGTTCCGGTGATGGGCGGCGTTTCTCTGCTGCTGTACGGGGTGATCGGCGCATCCGGTATCCGCGTGCTGATCGAATCAAAGGTCGATTACAGCAAAGCGCAGAACCTGATTCTGACCTCAGTCATTCTGATCATCGGCGTGAGCGGCGCCAAGGTGCATATTGGCGCGGCGGAGCTGAAAGGCATGGCGCTGGCGACGATCGTCGGTATCTGCCTGAGCCTGATCTTTAAACTGATCAGCGTCCTGCGTCCGGAAGAAGTGGTGCTGGACGCCGCGGATAGCGAAGAAGCGAAATAACGATCCTGATACCGGGCAGCGATCCTGCCCGGTTCTCTCCGGACCTAAAACTGTGTTAAACTCTTCGCGTTTTTCTGTAAGCCTATGTTGAGGTCCATCTGAACGCTCCGGCACAGCTCTCTTTGCCACTGTATCTTCCTGACGACGAAACGTTCGCGAGTTTCTGGCCGGGTGATAATCCTTCCCTACTTGCCGCTCTGCAGAACGTACTGCGGCAGGAACACAGCGGATACATCTATATCTGGTCACGCGAAGGCGCGGGGCGTAGCCACCTTTTGCATGCCGCCTGCGCTGAGCTATCCCAGCGTGGCGATGCCGTCGGCTACGTGCCGTTGGATAAGCGCACGTGGTTCGTGCCGGAAGTGCTGGACGGCATGGAGCAACTGGCGCTGGTGTGTATCGATAACATCGAGTGCGTGGCGGGGGATGAGCCCTGGGAGATGGCTATCTTTAATCTCTATAACCGTATTCTCGAATCAGGTAAAACTCGCCTGCTGATCACCGGCGATTGCCCGCCGCGGCAGCTGCATCTCGGCCTGCCGGATCTCGCCTCGCGCCTTGACTGGGGCCAAATCTACAAGCTGCAACCGCTGTCGGATGAAGATAAGCTGCAGGCGCTGCAGCTGCGCGCCAGATTACGCGGTTTCGAGATGCCGGAAGACGTCTGCCGTTTCCTGCTCAAGCGGCTGGATAGAGAAATGCGCTCGCTGTTTATGACGCTCGATCAGCTGGATCACGCGTCGATTACCGCCCAACGAAAACTGACGATCCCATTCGTTAAAGAGATCCTGAAGCTTTAGGCCGAAAGCGACGCCAGCTCCTGCTCTGCCAGGCCGGTTAGCTGCGCCACCAGCGCGGGGGCGAGGCCGCTACGTAACATCGCGGCGGCGATACGCAGCGCTTCTTCTTTACGCCCCTCAGCCAGACCTTCTTGCCGGCCCTGAAGCAGACCGCGCTCCAGCCCTTGCTGCTCGAGATATTCTGCAATAGTCATCAGCGTCTCCTTATGTTGCGGCGTCCGGCGCGCCAGCTCACGAATAAACTTTATCGGTTCGCGGCTATTTCCCGCGAGCACCAGGTAGTGCATTAGCGCCTGCACCTGTGTTTGCGTGGCTAATCCAGTCAATAATAATTCGCCCAGCTTGTCGAGTAACTGCGCCAGATCGCGTTGTCGAATATGTTTTTGCAGTAATTCCAGCGTTGCCATACGTTGATGAGTGGCGATTTCATCATCCGGTATGACGGTGATATCCGCCAGCGGAAATTCGCCATGGTAGAGCGTGGTCGCCAGCTCCGGCGCGGCAAACTCATCCAGCCAGCGCATAGAAAACGGATAGGGCGTTACCAGGCCGTGGTAGAAAAGTACCGGGATTACCAGGGGGAGTTTTTCGTGTCCGGCATCAAGGTGGCGCTGCATGACGGCGACGGCGTAGCGCATCAGGCGAAAGGCCATATGCCGGTCGGGACTGCTTTGATGTTCGATCAGCGCGTAAATATAGCCGTCGCCCGCGGTGGTTTGCAGCGAGTAGAGAATATCTGAGTAGTAAGGTCTGAGATCTTCTTCGACAAAATTACCCGATTCTAAATGTAGCGTACGCAGATCGCAGATCTTCTTAAGCGCTTCAGGAAGATACAACTGGAGAAAATCGCGCGCGGTATCCGAATGGGAAAGATAGGTTTTAAATACTGCGTCATGCGGTGTGGAAATAGCTTTATTCATTGGCAATCCGTCCAGTGGATTCAGGTGATGGACGGACAGTAGCACTACTGCGCGAGGCGAGGGGATTGGCCTGTTTTTTCTGGAAGCGGCCACGAAAAAAATCGCGCCGCGGGCAACACCGGCGGCGCGTAGGGGTTAGCTGACGATTTCCAGCACCTGTTCCGGCGGGCGGCCGATACGCGCCTGGCCGTGGCTGACCACGATGGGCCGTTCGATGAGTTTCGGGTTCTCGACCATGGCCTTAATCAACGCCTCTTCGCTGAGCTGTGGGTCGGCGAGATTGAGCGACTTATACAGATCTTCTTTCTGGCGCATCAGTTCACGGGCGCTGCTCATATTGAGCATTTTCAACAGCTGGCGCAGCGTCGCGGCATCCGGCGGTGTCTCCAGATACAGCACCACTTCAGGGTCGATGCCGTTGGCTTTCAGCAGGCTGAGCGTGTCGCGGCTCTTCGAGCAGCGCGGGTTGTGGTAAATTTTTACCGCGTCAGACATGTGGTCTCCTTACATTTTCTGATAGGGGCGGAATCTTTCCTGCAGCTGGCGCAGCTGGTCGATGCGAGCGTCGTAGCGCGCCTGCTGCAAACTGCCCAATTTCACTTGCGAACTGGCGCTGCTCAGCAGCGAGATGGCCTGGTCAAGCCTGCCGGCCAGCGCCATGCCTTCGGCCCGCGCCGCCAGCTCCTGGTCGCGATGACCCAGGGCGCCTTCCGCCTGCGCCAGCAGGTCCCAACCGTTGCCGTCATCTTTATTATTAAAGGTGTAGCGATTGAGTATGGTAGCGGCTTCCGCCGGCTGCCCGCCCTGCAGATAGGCGTTGGCCAGGTTCAGCTGCAGGACCGGATCGGTGCGGATCTCTTTGGCGTTTTTCAGACGGTTAATCGCGTCAGTGGTCTTTTTCTGTCCAAGATCGATATCGGTGGCAAGGTCAAGATACCAGGGATTTTGCGGATCGGCGCTGAGTAGCGGCTGTAGCGTTTTGCGCGCCTGATCGTAGTTATTGCTCTCCATGGCCAATAGCGCGCGGCCATACAGCGCGGCGTGCTGCTCGCGGATATTGCCTTTCGACCAGGCGTCAAGCAGATCGCTGCCGAGCTTATTTTCCCCGGAATTGTACATCCCGAGCGTACGGGCCTTGGCGAGATAGAAATCCGCCGACGACTGGACCACCACCGGACGCATCTGATTGGCGCGGTTACGGGCGTCGGCCAGACGGCTTTCCGGCAGCGGGTGAGTAAGCAGCATTTCCGGCGGGCGGCTGGAATAGCGGGATTCGTCGAGTAATTTACCCATAAACGCCGGCATCGCCTGCGGATCGAAACCGGAACGCTGCAGTACCTGAATACCGATGCGGTCAGCTTCTTCTTCATTCTGACGGGTGAAACTAATCATCCCCTGCTGGGTGCCGGCAAGGGTGCCGGTTAATGCCGCCATCCCCGCCTGCGGGCTGGCCATCGCCAGCAGAATTGAGCCCAGCGCGCCCACCCAGGTTAGCGGCGCGCTACGTTTTTGGTCTTCCATCGCGCGCGCCAGATGGCGCTGGGTAACGTGGGAGATTTCGTGCGCCATCACCGAGGCGAGCTCGCTTTCGTTATCGGAATAGCGGAACAGCGCCGAGTGCAACACCACGTTGCCGCCGAAGAAGGCGAAGGCGTTAATCTGATCGTTATTAATCAGATAAAAGTGGAACGGCGTACGCACGGAGTTAGCATGGGCGACCAGGCGCATACCCAGCCCGTTAATGTATTGCACCAGCAGCGGGTCGTTAATCAGCGGCGCGCTGCCGCGCAGCTGGCGCACGTAGTAATCCCCCATCTGCATTTCCTGACCGATGGAAAGCGTGCTTCCTGCCGAGGTGCCCATATCCGGCAGCGTATCCGCCGAGTCAGCGGCGGCAGGTAATATCGTCCCCAGCGTCAGCGACGCGACGGCGGCGGCCACCAGCGTTTTCTTTAACTGCCTGAACATAACCTCTGTCCTGTAATGTGGGTGTGCCAGTTTGACCGGTTGCGCGGCCCAATGTTCCCGTGCCGCAGATTCTGCGAGTTTAGCTGTGGTTGATGGCGTTGAAAATATGATATTCGCACAGTTGTGCAGGTTTGTGTCATAGCCAATAAAAAGCGAAGTCTTTTTTGTGACACTTAGATACAATTCCCCGGATTGTGGCGATTTGCGCTTCAGGGAAGGGTTTATGCTTGAGATGTTAATGCAGTGGTATCGTCGTCGTTTCAGCGACCCGGAAGCGATAGCGCTGCTGGTTATTCTGCTGGCCGGCTTCGGCATTATGTTCTTTTTCAGCGGCCTGCTGGCGCCGCTTCTGGTCGCCATCGTGTTGGCCTATCTGCTGGAGTGGCCGACCGTTCGCCTGGAGCGTATCGGCCTGTCGCGAACCTGGGCCACCTCGCTGGTGCTGGTGCTATTTGTCGGTATCTTGCTGCTGATGGCCTTTGTGGTGATGCCGGTGGCCTGGCAACAGGGCATTTATCTCATCCGCGATATGCCTGGCATGCTTAATAAGCTTTCCGATTTCGCCGCCACGCTGCCGCGTCGCTATCCGGCATTGGTGGATGCCGGCATCATCGATGCGATGGCGGAAAACGTGCGCACTCGCATGTTGACCGTGGGGGATTCGGTGGTGAAGTATTCGCTCGCCTCGCTGGTGGGCCTGCTGACCCTGGCGGTTTATCTGGTCCTGGTTCCGCTGATGGTCTTCTTCCTGCTGAAAGACAAACAGCAGATGCTGAATGCCGTACGCCGGGTATTGCCGCGTAATCGCGGTCTGGCGGGGCAGGTGTGGAAGGAGATGAACCAGCAGATTACCAACTATATCCGCGGTAAGGTGCTGGAGATGATTGTCGTCGGCGTCGCTACCTGGATAGGCTTCATTCTCTTCGGTCTTAACTACTCGCTGCTGCTGGCAGTACTGGTGGGATTCTCGGTGTTAATCCCCTATATCGGCGCTTTTGTGGTCACTATTCCGGTGATCGGCGTGGCGTTGTTCCAGTTCGGCGCGGGTACTGAGTTCTGGAGCCTGTTTGCCGTATACCTGATTATTCAGGGGCTGGACGGCAACCTGCTGGTGCCGGTGCTGTTCTCGGAGGCGGTGAATTTACATCCGCTGGTGATCATTCTGTCGGTGGTGATTTTTGGCGGGCTGTGGGGCTTCTGGGGCGTTTTCTTCGCGATTCCGCTGGCGACGCTTATCAAGGCGGTAATGCATGCCTGGCCAGATGGAATGGCTATCGAAGACGAGTGACGCGCTGATTGAGCCAAAAAAAACGCCGGGCGATTTTTTATCCCCCGGCGTTTTTCATTTAGAGGTTATGCGTTTTCTTTCAGCCAGTTCAGCACGACATCATGGTGATTGCTGGTTTTGAAGTTATCAAACACATGTTCAATCTTGCCGTCAGCATCAATGAGGAAGCTAATACGGTGAATGCCGTCGTAGGTTTTCCCCATAAATGATTTTTCGCCCCAGACGCCGAACTGTTCGCAGACCTGATGATCTTCATCAGACAGCAGCGTAAAGTTCAGCAGCTCTTTTTCGGCAAAACGAGACAGCTTTTCTGGTTTATCAGTGCTGATACCCAGTACTTCGACGCCCGCTTTTTTCAGGTCGTCCATATTATCGCGTAAACCGCACGCTTGTACGGTGCAGCCTGGGGTCATGGCTTTCGGGTAAAAATAAACCAGAACACGCTGTCCCTGGAAGTCGGTTAAATTTACTTCCTCGCCGTCCTGGTCCGGTAAGCTAAATTTCGGTGCGATATCACCGGCTTTCAGTGGGGTCATTGGTTAAACTCCATCCTGTTCATCATGCTGTGAATAATTAACGATGTTAATACTGCCTTGTGCGCTCAGTTCTGTACATAGTGCTTTGAACGCTTGCTCGATATTTGTCGTGTTTTGCGAGGCAGGACTGTGCGCGGTGATTTGAATAAATAGCTGAGCGGCGTCTTTATCTTCTCCCGGTTGAGTTCGGGAGACCAGTTCGGCGATATTCATATTCCACGTGTCGCACAGCGCGGTAAAGCGCTCAATAATATGCGGCGAGTCCGGCACCTCTACCTGGATCCAAACCGTATTCGGCATCGCCTGCGGCGGCCGGGCGGAGGTGCGCTTCATTACGATCAGCAAATCCAGCTCGGCTCCTTTTAACGGCAGCGTTGATTCGATCAGGTTAATCGCGTTCCACGAGCCGGAAAGCAGCATTATAAACGTGAACTCGTCGCCGAGCATGGCCAACCGGCTGTCTTCAATGTTGCAGCCGCAGCTGCTGACGTGGCGAGTGATTGTGTTTACGATGCCGGGGCGGTCTGCGCCCAGAGCGGTAATCACCAGATAGTGTTGTAATGAGGCTGTCAAACCTGTTCTTCCTTTAAAAAGGTGAGGTAACATTAGGAAAGCATAAAAAAAACCGGCGTACAACATCCCAGATGGCGTTGGGTCTCTTGCTTTTATTGCAGCACCAAACGTAACATTGAGAATCTTGTCCCACTTCTGCTCTGAGGATGGCCCATGTTCACGGGAAGTATTGTAGCGCTTGTCACGCCGATGGATGATAACGGTAATGTCTGCCGGTCAAGCCTGAAAAAACTGATTGATTACCATGTCGCCAACGGAACCTCGGCGATTGTTTCTGTAGGGACTACCGGCGAATCCGCCACGTTAAGCCATGAAGAGCATGGCGACGTCGTAATGATGACCCTCGAGCTGGCCGATGGCCGCATTCCGGTCATTGCAGGTACCGGTGCAAATGCAACCGCAGAGGCGATTAGCCTGACCAAGCGTTTTAACGATAGCGGCGTTGTCGGCTGCCTGACGGTCACTCCTTATTATAACCGTCCGACCCAGGAAGGCCTGTTCCAACACTTTAAAGCTATCGCTGAACATACTGACCTGCCGCAAATTCTGTATAATGTGCCGTCCCGTACCGGTTGCGATATGCTGCCGGAAACCGTCGGTCGCCTGGCGGAAATTAAAAATATTGTCGGTATTAAGGAAGCAACAGGGAACTTAAGTCGTGTTCACCAGATCAAAGAGCTGGTTTCAGACGACTTTATTCTGCTGAGCGGCGATGACGCGACCGGCATGGACTTTATCCAGCTCGGCGGCGTCGGCGTCATTTCCGTCACGGCGAACGTTGCTGCGCGTGAAATGGCGGACATGTGCCGACTGGCGATGGCGGGGCAATTCGCGGAAGCTCGCGCGATTAACCAGCGTCTGATGCCGCTGCATACAAAATTATTTGTCGAACCCAACCCGATCCCAGTCAAATGGGCTTGTAAGGCGTTGGGACTTGTAGCGACCGACACGCTGCGCCTGCCGATGACGCCGATTACCGAAGCGGGTACGAAAGCGGTTACCGCAGCGCTGAAGCATGCCGGTTTGCTGTAGAGTTTAGGGAGATTTGATGGCTTACTCAGTACAGAAGTCGCGCCTGGCGAAGGTTGCGGGTGTTTCGCTGGTTTTACTCCTCGCGGCCTGTAGTTCTGACTCGCGCTATAAGCGTCAGGTTAGCGGCGACGAGGCTTATTTAGATGCCGCGCCGCTCAGTGAACTTCACGCCCCGGCGGGGATGATCCTGCCGCTGCAGACTGGCGACTACAACATTCCGGTTGCCGCGAGCACCGGCGCGGTAGGTAAGGCGCTGGACATTCGTCCACCGGCTCAGGCGTTAGCCCTGGTCAGCGGCGCGCGTACCCAGTTTAACGGCGACACCTCCACCTTGATGGTTGAAAATAGCCGCAGCGGTTCTTTATGGGCGCAGGTTGTCAGCATCATCCAGGCGAAAAACTACACCATCACCAAGCGTGACGATGCAGGCCAGACGCTGAATACCGATTGGGTAGAGTGGAACCGCCTTGATGAAGACCAGCAGTACCGTGGCCGTTATCAAATCTCCGTTAAGCCGCAGGGCTATCAGCAGGCGGTGGTAGTGAAGTTGGTGAACCTGGAGCAGGCGGGCAAGCCCGTGTCTGACCCGGCTTCTCTGCAGCGCTACAGCACCTCGATGCTGAACGTTATCTCTTCCGGTCTTGATTCTAACGCCACCAATGCGCAGAACGCGGCGCAGAGAAGCGCTGGCGCGACCTTCGACGTGCAGAGCGCGGCGGATGACACCGGCTTGCCGATGCTGGTGGTGCGCGCGCCATTCAACATGGTATGGCAGAAACTGCCGGCCACGCTTGAAAAAGTGGGCATGAAGGTGACCGACAGCACTCGCTCCCAGGGCAGCATGGCGGTAACTTACAAGCCGCTGTCTGACAGCAGCTGGCAGGAACTGGGCGCCAGTGACCCACAGCTGGTCTCTGGCGACTATAAACTGCAGGTCGGCGATCTCGATAACCGCAGTAGTCTGCAGTTCATCGACCCGAAAGGCCACACTCTGACGCAGTCGCAAAATGACGCCCTGGTAGCCGTATTCCAGGCCGCATTTAACAAGTAATAAAAAGGGCTGGAGCAATCCGGCCCTTTTTAATGTATAGTGACGCAAACGTGTGCGTGGCCGCAAAGTCCGGTAAATTGCCTGATTTTGCCTACGGGCGGAAACGTAATTTTTTGGCTTAATATCACTGGAGTGGTGAAAGATGAAAAAGCAAGCTGAGTTGTATCGTGGCAAAGCGAAAACGGTATACAGCACCGAAAACCCGGATCTGCTGGTACTTGAATTCCGTAACGATACGTCAGCAGGGGATGGCGCCCGCATCGAGCAGTTCGATCGTAAAGGTATGGTGAATAACAAATTCAACCATTTCATTATGAGCAAGCTGGAACAAGCCGGTATCCCGACCCAAATGGAAGCGCTGCTTTCCGATACTGAATGCCTGGTGAAGAAGCTGGATATGGTGCCGGTTGAATGCGTGATTCGTAACCGCGCGGCGGGCTCGCTGGTGAAACGCCTGGGTATTGAAGAAGGTATCGAACTGACTCCGCCGTTGTTCGATCTGTTCCTGAAAAACGACGCCATGCACGACCCGATGGTCAACGAATCCTACTGCGAGACGTTCGGCTGGGTGAATAAAGAAAACCTGGCGCGCATGAAAGAGCTCAGCTACAAAGCGAATGACGTACTCAGCAAGCTGTTTGATGATGCCGGTCTGATTCTGGTCGACTTCAAGCTGGAGTTCGGCCTGTTCAAAGGCGAAGTGGTGCTTGGCGATGAATTTTCTCCGGACGGTAGCCGTCTGTGGGATAAAAACACCCTCGATAAAATGGACAAAGATCGCTTCCGCCAGAGTCTCGGCGGCCTGATCGAAGCTTACGAAGAAGTGGCCCACCGTCTGGGCGTCAAGCTCGACTAATCTCCTCCGCGCCGGAAGAAATCGTCTCTTCCGGCGCTCTTATTCGTTGTTTCCTGTGGTAATCCTCCGCTGAACCGCCTACGATCTCTCATATTCGTAACATGATGGAATAGAGGTGCTTATGCGCTGGCAAGGGCGTCGTGAAAGCGACAATGTGGAAGACAGACGTAGTGATTCAGGTTCGCCGCTGGGCGGCGGTGGTGGCGGTTTCCGCATTCCAAGCGGTAAAGGCGGCATCGTCCTGCTGATTATCGTTCTGGTGGCGGGTTATTATGGCGTGGATTTAACCGGCATGCTGACCGGCGAACCGATGCCGCAGCAGCAGACTTCTACCCAACGTTCCATCAGCCCGAAGGATGACGAAGCGGCGAAGTTCACCTCCGTGATTCTGGCAACCACCGAAGACACCTGGGGGCCTATTTTCGAAAAGATGGGGCGGCAATACGTTCAGCCGAAGCTGGTGATGTATCGCGGCGCGACCCGTACCGGTTGCGGCACCGGCCAATCGGTGATGGGGCCGTTCTACTGTCCGGCGGACAGCACGGTCTATATCGACCTGTCATTCTATGACGAGATGAAAAACAAACTCGGCGCTGACGGCGACTTTGCGCAGGGCTACGTGATTGCGCACGAAGTCGGCCATCATGTGCAGAAACTGCTCGGCATCGAACCTAAGGTCCGTCAGATGCAGCAGCAGGCTTCGCAGACCGAAGTGAACCGCCTGTCGGTGAAAATGGAGCTGCAGGCAGACTGCTTTGCGGGCGTCTGGGGCAATAACATGCAGAAGCAGGATGTGATGGAAACCGGCGATCTGCAAGAGGCGCTCAATGCCGCTGAGGCCATCGGCGACGATCGTCTGCAGGAACAAAGCCAGGGCCGCGTAGTGCCGGACAGCTTCACCCATGGGACCTCCCAGCAGCGCTATACCTGGTTCAAACGCGGTTTTGATAGCGGCGATCCTGCGCAGTGTAATACCTTTGGCAGTTCACTTCGTTAACGCTTGCTCATGGAACCGCTTGTTCACCTGACCGCGCGGATGGCGCGCGAGGGCATTCGTCGCCTGCTGGTGCTTAGCGGCGACGAAGACTGGTGCCTGACGCAAGCCCTGGATTTGCGAGCGCGGCTGGAGGGCGATGGACTGTGGGTCGGCCCGTCGTCACAGCTGGCGCCCTGCGCGGCGCCGGGCGCGCTGAAAACGCTGCTCGGGCGCGAATTTCAGCATGCCTTTTTCGACGCTCGCCACGGTTTTGACGTGGCGGCTTTTGCCGCGCTTGCCGGCACGCTGCGCGCCGGCAGCTGGTTAGTGCTGCTGGCGCCGGATTTTGCCCGCTGGCCTGAGCAGGCGGATGGCGATTCGCTGCGCTGGAGCGATACGTCTGAACCAATCGCCACCCCTAACTTTGTCCACCGTTGTCTCCAGCTCTTCACCGCGGATCCTGAGGTCGCACTGTGGCGACAGGGCTACGGCTTACGGTTGCCGGAGGTCGCTCCGCGCAGAGACTGGCACGCTGCCGATGGCTACCCGCAGGCCGAACAGGCCGCCATTCTTTCGTCACTACTGTCATCGCCCCCGGAAATTGCCGCCGTCACCGCCGGGCGCGGGCGCGGTAAATCTGCGCTGGCGGGAATGTTGATTCATCAGCTCACCGGCTCCACCATCGTCACCGCGCCGACGCGCGACGCGACGGAAGTCATCGCCGTTTTTGCGGGACAAAAGATATGCTTTATGGCGCCCGATGCGCTGCTGGCAAGCGATGCGAAAGCCGACTGGCTGGTGGTCGATGAGGCCGCCGCTATCCCGGCACCGACGCTGCGCCAGCTGACGGCGCGTTTTCCCCATACGCTGTTAACGACGACGGTTCAGGGCTATGAGGGAACCGGCCGCGGCTTCTTATTGAAGTTCTGCGCCGGTTTCCCAACGCTACGGCGGTATAACCTGTCGTCGCCGATTCGCTGGGCGCCGGGTTGCCCGCTGGAGTCGGTTATCGACCGGTTATTGTTATTTAACGATGAGGCATTTCTGCTGGCGCCGCATGGGGAACCGCAGCTGGAGACGTTAAGCCAGGATGCCTGGCGCGAACAACCCACGCGCCCATCAGAGGCTTATCAACTGCTTTCCGGCGCTCATTACCGCACTTCGCCGCTGGATTTGCGCAGGATGATGGATGCGCCAGGCCAGCACTTCACCGTGGCTCGCTGCGCGGATGGCGTCGCTGGCGCGGTGTGGCTGGTGGAAGAGGGCGGTCTCGAACCTGAGCTTAGCCGCGCCGTCTGGGCCGGATATCGCCGCCCGCGCGGCAATCTTGTCGCCCAATCATTGGCCGCGCACGGCGGTAGCCCGCTGGCGGCGACGCTGACCGGCAGGCGCGTCAGTCGTATTGCCGTCCATCCAGCGCGCCAGCGCGAAGGGTTGGGGCAGTGTTTAATCGCCCATGCCGTCAAGCAGACGCACGGCTGTGACTATCTCTCCGTCAGCTTTGGTTTTACCCCTGAACTATGGCGCTTCTGGCAGCGCTGCGGGTTTCTGCTGGTGCGCATGGGCACGCATCGCGAGGCGAGCAGCGGCTGCTATACGGCGATGGCGCTCTATCCGCTCAGCGAAGAGGGGCGGCAACTGGCCTGGCGCGAACATCAACGGCTGGCGCGGGATGAACGCTGGCTGAGTCAGTGGCGTGATGAACGCGCTCCGGTGACGATGGATGAAACAGCTATGCTTACTGAGGAGGACTGGCTGGAGGTCGCCGGTTTTGCCTTTGCGCATCGTCCGCTGTTGGCGGCGGTCGGGAGTCTGAACCGGCTTCTGCAGGCGACGCCGCTGCCGTTAGTGGCGCTACGCGCGCGCTTAGCGCAGCAGGATGAAGCAGCGCTATGCGTGGACCTCGGCTTATCCGGTCGCAAGGCGCTGCTGGCGCGACTGCGGGAAGAGGCGGCTTCGGCCATGGCGGGACTCGATCCTGCCCGCGCGCAGCGGCTGGAAGAGTGGGTCAGGAAGCTGCAATTTTTTTAACTAACTCATTCAGTTAAATGGCATGGTCATATTCTCTGCGCGGCGTAAACTGCCTTGCATCAATCAGGAGCCCGATTCCTGTTTATCTGAGACATCAGGAGATAACCATGAAACACGATCACTTTATTGTTCAGAGCCCGGCGACGCCTGCGCAACAGTTGCTGCTGCTGTTTCATGGCGTGGGCGATAATCCGGTTTCGATGGGGCAAATAGGTAGCTGGTTTGCGCCGCTGTTTCCCAACGCGCTCATTGTCAGTATCGGTGGTGCGGAGCCCTGCGGTCCGGCGCCGGCGCGCCAGTGGTTTTCGGTACAAGGCGTGACGGAAGAGAATCGTCAGCAGCGCATTGATGCCATTATGCCGACCTTTATTGAAACGGTACGCTACTGGCAAAAACAGAGCGGTTTGGGCCCGCAGGCGACGGCGCTGATCGGTTTTTCGCAGGGTGCGATTATGTCCCTCGAGAGTATTAAAGCCGAGCCAGGACTGGCGTCGCGGGTAATTGCCTTTAACGGCCGTTACGCGACGCTGCCGCAAACGGCGACCACGCAAACCACCGTGCATCTGATCCACGGCGGCGAGGATCGGGTGATCGATCTGGCGTGGGCGGTCTCCGCGCAGGAGCGGCTGCAGGAGCTGGGTGGAGATGTCACGCTGGATATCGTTGAAGATCTCGGACATGCCATTGATGACCGGAGCATGCAGTTTGCCCTCGACCGTCTGCGTTACACCGTACCGAAGCACTATTTTGATGAAGCGTTGAGCGGCGGTACGCCGAAAGATGACGATATAATCGAAATGCTGTAATGGCCCCGCGGTACAACGTCGGCTGGTATAGGTAGATACTGTTATCGGTTTACAACTTTTTTAAGGGTTTTCCGGACGCGGCGCGTTGCGCCTTCTCCGGGCTACCAAATCGCACAGCGCTGTAGCCCCGGTAAGCGGCAGCGCCACCGGGGAATTTTGAGGCCACCAACACCAGCAGTTTCAGTAGCCACGGGTACAGAGGTAAAATTAAGAACTTCAGCTCGCAATGGTACGGGCCGTAGCCCGGGTAAGGCGTCAGCCGCTACCCGGGAATGCATCCAGCCCGCGTGATGACGGGGAACGCAGGTTTACTTCTTCGGCTGGTCTTTGTTCGGCCAGTCGTCGTCGTCATCCCACTTGCTATTGAAGTCGCGATGCGGCGGCAGATCCGGTTTGTTGTCGAGATATTTTTTCGGGTCGACGCGATTAAGATCTTTAATCACGTTGATCATCACGCCGACTAAAAATACCAACACCAGAATCCACCAGTGGTTGATAAGCCATTCCATGCTGTGTCCTCTTTTTACCCCGCAGCGGCGCTGCAGGGTAATCGTTATTGTCGTCAGGCGACCAGTTGTTCCATGATGCGTTGATACATCCGCGCCAGCAGCTGCAGGTCGGCGGCATTGACGCATTCATTAATTTTGTGAATGGTCGCGTTCACCGGGCCCAGTTCCACCACCTGCGCGCCCATGCGGGCGATAAAGCGTCCGTCAGAGGTACCGCCGGTGGTTAGCAACTGCGGTTTTACTTCATTATAGTGCTCAATGGCGTTCACGACCGCATCGACAAGATTGCCGCGACCGGTCAGGAACGGCTGGCCGGAAAGCCACCATTCGACGGTATAGCGCAGCTGATATTTTTCCAGCAGCGCGATGATGCGTGCTTTGATCATCTCGTCGGTCAGCTCGGTGCTGAAACGGAAGTTGAACTGAACGAACATATCGCCAGGGATGACGTTGTTACTGCCGGTGCCAGCCTGCACGTTGGCGATTTGCATGCTGGTCGGCGGGAAGTATTCGTTGCCTTTATCCCATTCGATAGCCACCAGCTCCGCCAGCATCGGCGCGGCGCGGTGTACCGGGTTATCGGCGAGGTGCGGATAAGCGACGTGGCCCTGGACACCATGAATCGTCAGGTTACAGGTGAGTGAACCGCGGCGGCCGTTTTTCACGACATCGCCGACCACTTCGGTACTTGAAGGTTCGCCGACCAGGCAGTAATCAAGGCGCTCGTTACGCGCCATCAGCGTTTCGACCACTTTTACCGTGCCATGGGTGGCGCTGGCTTCTTCATCAGAGGTGATGAGAAACGCCAGGCGTCCTTTATGATCCGGATACTGCGCGACAAAGCGCTCGGCGGCGACAACCATTGCCGCCAGCGATCCTTTCATATCCGCCGCGCCGCGGCCAAACAGCATGCCATCGCGAATAGTTGGTTCAAACGGCGGGTTGATCCAGCGGTCGGCGTCGCCGGCCGGCACCACATCGGTATGGCCGGCAAAGGCCAGCGTTTCACCCTGTCCGCGCCAGGCCCAGAAATTTTGCGTATCGCCGAAGTCCATCGCTTCAACGGTAAAGCCGATCGCCCGCAGGCGTTCAATCATTAACGCCTGGCATCCCGCATCATTGGGGCTAAGGGAAGGGCGGCGAATAAGCTGCTGAGCCAGCTCAATGACCGGGCAAGACATAGACTACACCTCGTTAATAAATTTTTCGTAGTTTGCTTCGCTAAAGCCCAGCAGCATAGGCTGACCGGGCGCGCAGAGCAATGGGCGTTTGATAATTGCCGGCATTTCCAGCATCAACGCCGCCGCCGCATCGGCATTATCGATCCCAGTGCGGACCGATTCATCGAGTTTGCGCCAGGTGGTGCCGCGGGTGTTAAGCAGCGCTTCCCAGCCTAATTCGGCAATAAAGGTATTCAGCAATTCGCGGTCCAGTCCGTCAACACGATAATCATGGAAGCGATAGTCTATCTGATGGGCTTCCAGCCAGCGGCGGGCCTTTTTAATGGTGTCGCAGTTTTTGATGCCGTACATGGTCAACATAATTAAACCTTCATGTTAAAAGAATATGTTTCTCAGTTTTTTCCGAATATATAAGCTTTGTTAAATAATACGTGAATCGGCTGGATAAATATAACTTTTCAGCCTTGTCTGATTAAAATTTGTTCTTTTTCGCGACAGACTAAGATAATGAATTACAGGAATTCTGATATTAACAAAATGTTGCGTAATGTTGCTCTATGTCACATTAAATTTACATGAACCGGCTTATGGTAGCCGCAAGCCAGAGTATTCAAGGCTTGCGGTGACAAGAAAAGCGATTAGAGCGATAGATCGGACGAACTTCTCCTGAGCGGGGAATTTATCTAAAATCGCCATAATAATAAGAGAGGCTATTATGATTGAACATGAACTGGGGAACTGGAAAGATTTTATCGAAGATATGCTGCGTAAATAAAATCTGGCTTTGTCGGTACTGAAGACAATGTTTAACCCATGAAAAAGGCGACTGTGACAGTCGCCTTTTCTGTTATTTGACGGTTTATTCCGGCCTCTCTTTCAGCGGGAAGCGGCGGCGTACCAACACGAAGAACAGCGGTACAAAGAAGATGGCCAACACGGTGGCGGAGATCATTCCGCCCATGACGCCGGTACCAACAGCGTGCTGGCTGCCGGAGCCCGCGCCGGTACTGGTGGCCATTGGCAGCACGCCGAAGATAAACGCCAGTGAGGTCATCAGTATCGGGCGTAGACGCTGGCGACAGGCCGATAGGGTGGCGGTCAGCAGATCTTCGCCTTTCTGGTTCAGCTCGTTGGCGAACTCAACAATCAGGATGGCGTTCTTTGCCGACAGGCCGATGACCGTCAACAGACCTACCTGGAAGTAGACATCGTTTTCCAGGCCGCGCATCCAGGTCGCCAGCAGCGCGCCGATAACCCCCAGCGGCACCACCAGCATCACCGAGAACGGTACCGACCAGCTTTCATATAGCGCCGCCAGACACAGGAACACCACCAGCAGAGAAATGGCGTACAGGGCAGGCGCCTGAGCGCCAGACAAACGCTCCTGATAGGACATCGCCGTCCATTCCAGGCCGAAACCGTTCGGGAGCTGTTTGGCTAACTCTTCCATAATGGTCATGGCGGTACCGGTGCTGACGCCAGGCGCGGCTTCACCGACGATCTCGACCGCTGAGTAGCCATTGTAACGTTCGAGGCGCGGCGAACCCGTTTCCCAACGCGAGGTGGCGAAGGCGGAGAACGGTACCATGGTGCCGCTACTGTTACGCACATACCACAAATTGATATCGTCCGGCAGCATGCGATATTTCGCCGCCGCCTGGACGTAGACCTTCTTCACGCGTCCGCGATCCATAAAGTCGTTCACGTAGCTCGAACCCCAGGCGGTCTGCAGCGTATCGTTAATATCATCAATGGAGACCCCCAGCGCCTGGGCTTTACGCTGGTCGATATCAACCTGTAGCTGCGGACTGTCGTCCAGGCCGTTGTGGCGTACGCGGGTGAGCTGGTCGTTGTTCGCCGCCAGCTCCAGCAGTTTGTCGCGCGCCGACATCAGCGCCTCGTGGCCGTTGCCGGCGTGATCTTCCAGCTCCATATCGAAGCCCGCGGAGCTGCCAAGGCCGCTGATGGCCGGTGGGCTGCTGGCAAACACGCGCGCTTCTTTAATTTTATTGAAGGCTTTGGTCGCGCGCTCAATGATAGCGAACGAGGAGCCGGTTTTTGGGTCGCGCTGGTCCCAGTCTTTCAGGCGGACAAACATACGTGCGACGTTCTGACCGTTGCCGCCGGGGCCGGAGCCGACGGTAGCAAACACTGACTCGACGTTACTCTTCTCGTTATTGAGGAAATAATCTTCCGCTTTTTGCACCACTTTCAGCGTCTGCTGTTGGGTGGAGCCGCTCGGGAGCTGTATCGAGGTGGTGAACATACCGCGGTCTTCCAGCGGCAGGAACGAAGTCGGCAGATGCAGGAACAGCAGCACCATGCCGCCGAGCAGCAGGACGTAAATCAAAATCCAGCGCAGCGAACGATGGAGAATTTTGCCCACGAAAGTTTCATAGCGGCTGGCGCTGCGGTTGAAGGTGCGGTTAAACCAGCCGAAGAACCCTTTTTGACCATGCTCCTCGCCTTTTTGAATCGGTTTTAACAGCGTGGCGCAGAGCGCCGGGGTGAGGATCATCGCCACCAGCACCGACAGCACCATTGCTGAAACGATGGTGATGGAGAACTGGCGGTAAATGGCGCCGGTGGTGCCGCCGAAGAAAGCCATAGGGACGAATACCGCCGAAAGGACCATGGCGATACCGACCAGCGCCCCCTGGATCTGCTTCATCGATTTTCGCGTCGCTTCGCGCGGCGAAAGACCTTCTTCGCTCATAATGCGCTCGACGTTTTCGACGACGACGATGGCGTCATCGACCAGCAGGCCGATAGCCAGCACCGTCGCGAACATCGTCAGGGTGTTAATACTGTAGCCGCAGGCGTAGAGCACGGCGAAGGTGCCCATCAATACCACCGGCACGGCGATGGTCGGGATCAGGGTCGCGCGGAAGTTCTGCAAGAACAAATACATGACCAGGAACACCAGCAGAATCGCCTCCAGCAGCGTTTTCACCACATCGGTAATCGAGGCTTTTACAAAAGAGGTGGTCTCGTAGGCGACTTTATACTGCAGTCCGTGCGGGAAATATTGCGACAGTTCATTAAGACGGGCGATAACGCGCTCGGCGGTGGCCATTTCGTTGGCACCCGAGGCGAGCTTAATCCCCAGCCCCGAAGCGGCCTGACGATTATAGCGGCTCAGATAATCATATTTTTCTGCGCCCATTTCGACGCTGGCGACGTCGCCCAGCGTGACTTCCGAACCATCCTTATTAACGCGCAGGGTAATATCGCGGAACTGCTGCGGCGTTTGTAGCAGCGATTGTGAGTTGATGGTGGCGTTCAGCGCCTGGTTATCAACCGATGGTGTACCGCCCAACTGGCCGACGGCAATTTGCGCGTTCTGCGATTCGATGGCGTCAGTTACATCTTTCGCCGTCATCTGATAGCTGTTGAGTTTCGCCGGATCGAGCCAGATACGCATTGAGTACTGCGAACCGTAGGCGTCGATATCGCCGACGCCGTTGACGCGGCTTAGAGGATCCTGCACGTTACTGGCGACGTAGTCGGCAATATCCTGCTTATCCATGCTGCCGTCGGTAGAGACAAACGCGAGAGTGAGAATGTTGGTGTCGCCGGTTTTGCGCACCGTGACCCCCTGATTCTGTACCGCCTGCGGCAGTTTACGCATCGCCGATTGCAGCTGGTTTTGTACCTGCTGTACGGCTTCATCCGGGTCGGTACCGGCGGTAAAGCTCAGGGTAACCGTTGCCTGACCGGTGGCGCTACTCTGCGATGACATGTACATGAGGTTATCAAGGCCGGTCATATTCTGTTCGATAACCTGGGTGACGGTATTCTCCAGCGTTTGCGCCGAAGCGCCGGGATAATTGGCCGTCACTCGGACGTTAGGCGGCGCCAAATCCGGATATTGTTCTACGGGGAGCGACAAAATTGCCAGCGTGCCGGTCAGGACTAATAAAATAGCCAAAACCCAGGCAAAGATGGGGCGATCGATAAAGAAATTCGCCATCGGAATCAGGACCTCATTGTGTACATTTTTTGTTATTTCGCAGCCTGTGATACTTTATAGATAACCCCGCAGGCAATCGTGGAGAAATTAAGGAGATAGTGTAATTTATCATGTGTCTTTTATGAGAGCGTAAAGAAACGTCTGTCGCTCCTCTCTGAATTTATATGCGCTTATCACGTCTTTTCTGTCATTCCGTCAAAGCCGCTTATTATTGCTCAGCTAAATGAAACAAAATTTCATTCAGGTCAATATTTTTGATCTAAACCGGATTCTGGTGAGAAAAGCCGATTTCTGGGCAAACGACCATTGTCCCACGGTCATGATGTCAGGTAATAAACAGTCATACTAAATGAGGGGTTATTAGCGATAAGCCGGAAGGATGTATGAACCACTTTATTATGAGCGATAGTCGCAAATGCATCGGATGCAGGGGCTGCGAAGTGGCCTGCGTGATGGCGCATAATGGCGAACAACATGTCTTGACCCCACAGCGCTTTTTGCCGCGCATTACCGTGATTAAAAACCAGAAACAGCGTAACGCGGTAACCTGTCGTCACTGTGAAGGCGCGCCCTGCGCGCGTAGCTGTCCTAACGGCGCCATTAGCCGGCAGGAAGACAGCGTATTGGTGCAGGAAGAAAAATGTATCGGCTGTAAATCCTGCGTGGTGGCCTGTCCCTTTGGCGTGATGCAAATCGTCGTCACGCCAAACGGCAGAGCGACGGCGCACAAATGCGACTTATGTCATGGTCGCGAAGCCGGGCCAGCCTGCGTGCAGAATTGTCCGGCGCAGGCGTTACAGATGGCGAACGATTCCGCGTTAAGCGAGATGGCGAAAGCGCGGCGGCTGCGGGCGGCGCGTGCGGATGCGGCGTCCTGGCAACATCGGACTTTGACCGCTTTAGCGTCAACCGCCGACGATAAGGCTAGCCAGATGGCGGCCACGCCCCTCCGAGGCGAGGCGGATAAACTGGCGGCTGATGCGCGTAAACAGCACTTTGGCGAAATCTATTTGCCGTTCAGCGCGGCGCAGGCGCAGCGGGAAACGCAACGTTGTCTGAAATGCGGCGATCGCAGCATCTGCGAGTGGACCTGTCCGCTGCATAACCATATTCCGCAGTGGATCGAGCGGGTAAAAGCCGGCGACATCGCCAGCGCCGTTGAGCTTTCCCATCAAACCAACTGCCTGCCGGAAATCACCGGTCGCGTCTGCCCGCAGGATCGTCTGTGCGAGGGGGCCTGCACGCTGCGCGATGAGAGCGGCTCGGTGACGATCGGCAATATCGAACGCTATATCTCCGACCAGGCGCTGGCTGGCGGCTGGCGCCCTGACCTTTCGGCGGTAAAAGCCAGCGGTAGGAAGGTTGCCATCATCGGCGCCGGGCCTGCGGGCCTGGCCTGCGCCGACCTTCTGGCGCGTAGCGGCGTGGCGCCGGTGGTGTTCGATCGCCACCCGGAAATCGGCGGCCTGCTGACGTTCGGCATCCCGCCTTTCAAGCTGGATAAATCATTGCTGGCCCGTCGGCGCGAGATTTTCAGCCAGATGGGCATCCGCTTTGAACTGAACTGCGAGGTGGGTAAAGACATCAAACTCACACAACTGCTTGCAGACTATGACGCGGTTTTCGTTGGCGCCGGTACCTATCGCTCAATGAAAGCCGATCTGCCTAACGAGGAGGCGCCGGGCGTGTATGAGGCGCTGCCGTTCCTTATCGCCAACACCAAACAGGTGATGGGGCTGGAGGCGCTGGCCGATGAACCTTATATCGATACCGCCGGGTTGAAGGTGGTCGTGCTGGGGGGCGGCGATACGGCGATGGACTGCGTGCGTACCGCGCTGCGCCACGGCGCGCAGCAGGTCACCTGCGCCTATCGTCGTGATGAAGCCAACATGCCAGGTTCGAAAAAAGAGGTCAAAAATGCCCGGGAAGAGGGGGCGAGTTTTGAATTCAATGTTCAGCCGATCACCCTTGAGCTCGGTGAGGATGGCCGGGTCAGCGGCGTGCGTTTTCTGCGCACCCAGCTTGGCGAACCGGACGCTCAGGGCCGCCGCAGCCCGTCGCCGATCCCCGGCAGCGAATTTGTGATGCCTGCCGACGCGGTCATTATGGCGTTTGGTTTCCACCCGCATTCAATGCCGTGGCTGGAAGCCGCGGGGGTACAGCTGGATAGCCGCGGGCGGATCAAGGCGAACGTGGAGAGCCGCTATCGTTACCAGACCAGTAATCAGAAGATCTTCGCCGGCGGCGACGCGGTGCGCGGCGCGGATTTGGTGGTGACGGCGATGGCGGAAGGGCGGCATGCCGCGCAGGGGATCATGGACTACCTGGGCGTCGCTTCCGCACTGACGCACTAACGACAAAGCAGGCTCCGCGGCGTAGTATGACTGGGTTATTTCACGCTGCGGAGTTTGCATGTCACTTAATATCCACGTCATTAAAGATAAAATCCTCTCCGAAAACTACTTCGTACTGCGCAACATGACCTATGAGTTGACGCGCCGCGACGGCAGCGTCGTGCGTCACAAACGCGAAGTGTACGATCGCGGCAATGGCGCCACGGTTCTGCTCTACAACCCCGGCAAACAGAGTGTGGTTCTGGTGCGCCAGTTCCGCGTCGCCACCTGGGTGAATGGCAACCAGGATGGCATGCTGATTGAAACCTGCGCCGGACTGCTGGATAACGACGCGCCAGAGGTGTGTATCCGCAAGGAAGCGATCGAGGAGACCGGTTATCAGGTCGGCGAGGCGCGCAAGGTCTTCGAACTCTATATGTCGCCCGGCGGCGTGACCGAACTGATTCACTTTTTTATCGCCGAATACAGCGAGGCGCAGCGCGCTAACCGGGGCGGCGGCGTAGATGATGAAGATATTGAGGTGCTGGAACTGCCGTTCGTCCGGGCGCTGGAAATGGTCGCCAGCGGTGAAATCCAGGATGGCAAAGCGGTGATCCTGCTGCAATACCTACAAAATTCCGGCCTCATGTCGCGGGATCTCTGATAAATCTGATTGAGCAAAACCCCGCCAGTGCTGATGATAATGATGAATTAGAAATCACTCTGTCAGTCATACTTCGGGATTGTGCCGCTCATGCTTTATCGGGTTTTAATACTGCTTTTTTTCGGTTTTCTGCCGACGTCGTTGGCGTGGGCGGCGCCAGCCCAGCAGTTGTTTGGAGATTGGCTTGTCACCTGCAACAATCAAAATTATTGCGTCACGCGTAATGTCGGGCTGCATCATGGATTGGTGATGACCCTAAGCCGGAGCGCGGGAGCGGCTACCGATGCCGCTTTGCGCATTGAACTTGGCGGCGTCGGTAATCCGGTCGCCGCGCTGGCGGCCATCGGCCCGCGGCTGCAACTGGATGGTAAACCGCTGCATTTTGACGGCAAACACTGGCAGATTGCCGATAAGCTGATTAAAACCGGCGATAGCGTCAGTATCGACGCTTTCCTGCAGCAGGCCCAGGAGGGGAAAGAGATTACCCTGCAAAACGGTCTGCAAAGCATTTCATTGAAGGGCCTGAAGGCCGCGCTGCTATTTATTGATAATCGGCAAAAGCGGGTCGGCAGCGAAACCGCGTGGGTCGGCAAAGGTGAAGAACCGCCGCTCAGCGTACCGCCGGCACCAGCGTTGCGAACCGTAGGTAAAGCGGAAGTAGCGCAGTCGCCGCTCAGCCGCGACGAACTTAATGAGCTTATCGATTACGGCAATGAGCGGATGAACGCCAGCCCCTGTTCGCTCGATCCTTTCCGCCGGGAAATCCGCGTCACCGCGCTAACCGATGAGAAAGTTCTGTTGATGACCAGTTGCGAAGCGGGCGCGTATAACACCGTCTGGCTGGCGTGGCTGGTGTCGCGCAAAACGCCGCATCTTGCCCGTCAGGTGCGGCTGGCGCTGCCTTTCCAGCCGCCCGGCAATGCGCCGCGCGATATTGAGTTGATTAACGCCAGCTTCGATGAGCAGCGTCATGAACTGGTGACATTCGATAAAGGCCGCGCGCCGGGCGATTGCGGGATCCAAACCCGCTGGCGCTATGACGGCCAGCGGTTTAATTTGACCCGCTACGCTCAGCAACCGCAGTGCGATAACTGGCAGGGGCCAGACGCCTGGCCCACATTATGGATCACCCGTTAAGCACTTTGCGGCTGACTTCGACAATATGTTCAGCGGTAAAGCCGAAGAACGGGAACAGCTTGTCGGCTGGCGCCGATTCCCCGTAGCGGGTCATAGCAACAATTGCGCCTTTCAGGCCGACATATTTATACCAGTAGTCGGCGATACCGGCTTCGATAGCGACGCGGGCGCTAACATCGGAAGGCAGCACCGACTCGCGCCAGGCCTCATCCTGAGCATCGAAAACGTCGGTGGAGGGCAGCGACACCACCCGCACGTTTACGCCGCTGGCCAGCAGCGTCTCCGCCGCCTGAACGGTAATCTCGACTTCCGAACCGGTGGCGATAAGGATGAGATCCGGCTTGCCGCCCGCATCCTTCAGAACGTAACCGCCGCGCGCAATTTCCTGCACCTGTTCCGGCGTACGGGCCATTTGCGCCAGATTCTGTCGCGAAAGGATTAACGCGGTAGGGCCGTCATTGCGCTCGATGGCCGCCTGCCAGGCGACGGCGGTTTCCACCTGATCGCACGGCCGCCAGGTACTAAAATTGGGCGTCAGGCGCAGGCTTGCCAGCTGCTCTACCGCCTGGTGCGTTGGACCGTCTTCGCCAAGGCCGATTGAATCATGGGTATAGACCATAATCTGATGCGCCTTCATCAGCGCCGCCATGCGTGCGGCGTTACGCGCGTATTCGACGAACATCAGGAAGGTCGAGGTATAGGGAATAAAACCGCCGTGCAGGGCGATGCCGTTAGCTACCGCGGTCATACCGAATTCGCGTACGCCGTAGTGGATATAATTACCCGCCTGATCCTCTTTGATCGACTTCGAGCCGGACCAGATCGTCAGGTTACTGGGCGCCAGGTCGGCGGAACCGCCGAGCAGCTCAGGCAGATCCGGGCCGTAGGCGTTAAGCGCATTTTGCGAAGCCTTACGGCTGGCTATTTTCGCCGGTTCCGACTGTAGCTTCGCCACATAATCGCGGGCCGTTTTTTGCCAGTTAGCCGGGAGCTCACCTTCCATACGGCGTTTCAGCTCTGCCGCCAGTTCTGGATATTGCTGCTGGTAAGCGGCGAATTTTTCATTCCACGCATGTTCTGCTTTCTCGCCGCGCGGCCGCGCATCCCAGCCCTGATAAATTTCTTTCGGGATTTCAAACGGCGGATATTTCCAGCCCAGCTGTTCGCGGGCCAGCGCGACCTCCTTTTCCCCCAAGGCCGCGCCGTGCGACTCTTCGGAACCGGCTTTATTTGGTGAACCAAAGCCGATTATGGTGCGGCAAATAATCAGCGAAGGTTTGTCTGTTACCGCCTGCGCTTGCTGGATTGCCTGCTTCACCGCCTGCGGATCGTGACCGTCGATATCGCCAATCACGTGCCAGTGGTAGGCGCGAAAGCGCTCGGCGGTATCGTCGGTGAACCAGCCTTCAACGTGGCCGTCAATAGAGATACCGTTGTGATCGTAGAACCCAATCAGCTTGCCTAATCCCAGGGTGCCCGCCAGCGAACTGGCCTCGTGTGAAATCCCCTCCATCAGACAGCCATCGCCCATAAACACCCAGGTGTAGTGATCGACGATGTCGTGGCCGGGACGGTTAAACTGCGCCGCCAGCGTACGTTCGGCGATAGCCATCCCGACGGCGTTAGCCAGCCCCTGGCCGAGCGGCCCGGTGGTGGTTTCCACGCCGGGGGTATAACCATGTTCCGGGTGACCCGGCGTTTTCGAATGCAGCTGGCGGAAGTTTTTCAGCTCATTCATCGGCAGATCGTAGCCGGTCAAATGCAGCAGGCTATACAGCAGCATCGAAGCATGGCCGTTAGACAAAATGAAACGATCGCGATCGTACCAGTGCGGATTTGTCGGGTTGTGCTTGAGAAAATCGTTCCACAGCACTTCGGCAATATCCGCCATCCCCATCGGAGCGCCGGGGTGGCCGGAGTTGGCTTTCTGGACGGCGTCCATGCTCAGGGCGCGAATGGCGTTAGCAAGCTCTCTTCGGGACATAGTCGTTTACTCCGTGACAAAGGATGACAGTTTGGCTGCTAGCAGATCTTCCAGTTTGCGTTGATCGACGGCGAACTGGCGAATACCTTCCGCCAGCTTTTCTACCGCCATCGGATCCTGGTTATGCTCCCAGCGGAATTCCGCTTCGCTTAGCGGAACCGGGCGCGGAAGTATCTGATGAGCGGGGATGAGTTTACGTATTACCGGCGCGTCGCTGGCCTGCAGCTCTTGTAACAAGGCCGGGGAGATGGTGAGGCGGTCGCAGCCGACCAGCGCGAGGATTTGTTCGGTACGGCGGAAGCTGGCGCCCATCACGATGGTGTTGTACTTATGGAGTTTGAAATAGTCGTAGATATTGCGCACCGATTTCACCCCCGGGTCTTCATCAACCACGTAAGGCTCTAACGGCTGACGCGCCTGATACCAGTCGTAAATACGCCCGACGAAGGGCGAAATCAGAAACACGCCGGCTTCGGCGCAGGCGCGAGCCTGGGCGAATGAGAACAACAGCGTCAGGTTGCAGTGGATCCCTTCTTTTTCCAGCACCTCCGCGGCGCGGATCCCCTCCCATGTGGAGGCCAGTTTGATCAGGATCCGCGACTTATCGATCCCCATTTCCTGATAGAGAGCGACCAGGTGGCGCGCTTTCTCAATACTTTTTTCACGATTGAAGGAGAGACGGGCATCGACTTCGGTAGAGACGCGCCCTGGAATGCTTTTGAGTATTTCCGCGCCGAAATTGACCGCCAGCTTATCGCAGGCATTAGCGACCTGCGCCTCGCGGTTGCCGCCCTGTTTCGCGGCCCAGGCGAGGGCATCATCGATAAGCCCGGCGTAGTTATCCAATCCGGCAGCCTTTAATAGCAGCGAAGGGTTGGTGGTGGCATCTTCCGGCTGATAGTGGCGGATAGATTCAATGTCGCCGCTGTCGGCGACCACGGTGGTGAATTGTTTGATACTGTCTAGCTGATTCATTAAAAAGTACTCCTGGAACAATAAGTTGCATGAGTTCTTGTCGTTATGCGGTAGAGATGGTGATGAGGTACATAACTAAAAAGCATAGCAGACGGGGCTATCATTGACCGTGAAACTAGGTTACATAAATATTATAAATTGATAACAACCAGACCTTTGTGATGGCAAGAGTATGGCGGCCTTCAAAGTTTAAACCGCCGTCAGGCGCGATACTAAGCATCGCCTTAAGGCGGGCCGACGGCTCGCCATCACGCTTCACCCCCTACGATTCGATACGTGAAAGGAACCATAAAATGGATGAGCAGTTGAAACAAAGCGCCCTCGATTTCCACGAGTTCCCGGTGCCCGGGAAAATTCAGGTGTCGCCGACCAAACCCCTGGCGACCCAACGCGATCTGGCGCTGGCATATTCGCCGGGCGTTGCCGCGCCGTGCCTGGAAATTGAGAAGGATCCTTTGGCCGCTTACAAATACACCGCTCGCGGCAACCTTGTTGCGGTGGTCTCTAACGGTACCGCCGTCCTCGGTTTAGGCAATATCGGCGCGCTGGCCGGAAAACCGGTAATGGAAGGAAAGGGCGTTCTGTTTAAGAAATTCGCCGGCATTGATGTGTTTGATATTGAAGTCGATGAGCTGGATCCTGACAAATTCATTAATGTCGTCGCCGCCCTGGAGCCGACGTTTGGCGGCATCAACCTCGAAGATATTAAAGCGCCGGAATGTTTCTATATTGAGCAGAAACTGCGTGAACGCATGAATATTCCGGTGTTCCACGACGATCAGCACGGCACGGCGATTATCAGCACCGCGGCAATTCTCAACGGTCTGCGGGTGGTTGAGAAGAATCTCTCCGATGTGCGGATGGTGGTCTCCGGCGCGGGAGCGGCGGCAATCGCCTGTATGAACCTGCTGGTGGCGCTGGGAATGCAGAAACACAATATCGTGGTCTGCGACTCGAAAGGCGTAATCTATAAAGATCGCGAAGCCAACATGGCGGAAACCAAAGCGGCCTACGCGGTGGAAGACGACGGGAAACGTACCCTCGACGATGTCATCGATGGCGCGGACATTTTCCTCGGCTGCTCCGGGCCGAAAGTTCTGACTCCGGAGATGGTCAAGAAAATGGCGCGCTCGCCGCTGATCCTCGCGCTGGCGAACCCGGAGCCGGAAATCCTGCCGCCGTTGGCGAAGGAAGTGCGCGACGATGTGATTATTTGTACCGGCCGTTCCGACTATCCAAACCAGGTCAACAACGTGCTGTGCTTCCCGTTCATTTTCCGCGGCGCGCTGGATGTTGGCGCGACGGCGATTAACGAAGAGATGAAGCTGGCGGCGGTTCACGCTATCGCCGAGCTGGCGCATGCCGAACAGAGTGAAGTCGTGGCTTCCGCCTATGGCGACCAGGATCTCAGCTTTGGCCCGGAGTACATTATTCCGAAACCGTTCGATCCGCGCCTGATCGTCAAGATCGCGCCAGCGGTTGCCAAAGCGGCGATGGAATCCGGCGTGGCGACGCGGCCGATTGCCGACTTCGATGCCTACATCGAGAAGCTGAGCGAGTTCGTTTATAAAACCAACCTGTTTATGAAGCCGATCTTCTCCCAGGCGCGCAAAGAGCCGAAGCGCGTGGTGCTGGCGGAAGGTGAGGAGACCCGCGTGCTGCACGCCACGCAGGAGCTGGTATCGCTGGGGCTGGCGAAGCCAATCCTCATCGGTCGTCCGAGCGTGATTGAAATGCGCATCCAGAAACTGGGTCTGCAGATCAAACCGGGCGTGGACTTTGAAATCGTCAATAATGAATCCGATCCGCGCTTTAAAGAGTACTGGAGCGAGTACTATCAGCTGATGAAGCGCCGCGGCATTACCCAGGAGCAGGCGCAACGGGCAGTAATTAGCAACACCTCGGTCATTGGCGCGATCATGGTTCATCGCGGTGAGGCGGACGCGATGATCTGCGGAACCATCGGCGATTATCATGAGCACTATCGCGTGGTACAGCCGCTGTTTGGCTTCCGCGACGGCGTCAGCACCGCCGGGGCGATGAACGCGCTGCTGCTGCCAAGCGGTAACACCTTTATCGCCGACACCTACGTCAATCACGATCCATCGCCGGAAGAGCTGGCGGAGATCACCCTGATGGCGGCGGAAAGCGTGCGTCGTTTTGGTATCGAACCGCGCGTGGCGCTGCTGTCGCACTCTAACTTCGGTTCCGCCGATTGCCCGTCGGCCAGCAAAATGCGTAAAACGCTGGAGCTGGTGAAGGCGAGCGCGCCGGATCTGATGATTGACGGTGAAATGCACGGCGATGCCGCGCTGGTCGAAAGCATCCGTAATGACCGTATGCCGGATAGCCCGCTGAAAGGGGCGGCCAATATTCTGGTGATGCCGAATATGGAAGCCGCGCGTATCAGCTACAACCTGCTGCGCGTCTCCAGTTCGGAAGGGGTCACCGTCGGGCCGGTACTGATGGGTATCGCTAAGCCGGTGCATATTCTGACGCCTATCGCCTCCGTGCGCCGTATCGTCAACATGGTGGCGCTGGCGGTCGTGGAAGCGCAGACCCAGCCGCTGTAAACGCAAAAAATTAAGCCCCGGTATTCCGGGGCTTTTTTGTCTCAGGAGACCTAAATCAGATCCACTCTTTCACTTTGATGAACTCGCTCAGCGCGGCTTCTGGGCTGCCTTCCTGCGGATGGTAGTCATACTCCCAGCGCACCAGCGGCGGCATCGACATCAGAATAGACTCCGTACGCCCGCCGGTCTGCAGGCCGAACAGCGTGCCGCGATCCCATACCAGATTAAATTCCACATAGCGCCCGCGGCGATAAAGCTGGAAATCGCGCTCGCGTTCGCCGTAAGGCGTGGTTTTTCGGCGCTCAACGATTGGCAGATAGGCGTCAGTAAAGCCGTTGCCCACCGCCTGCATAAAGGCAAAGCAGTGGTCAAAGTCCGGGGTATTTAAATCATCGAAGAACAGGCCGCCAATGCCGCGCTGTTCGTTACGGTGCTTGAGGTAGAAGTAGTCATCGCACCACTTTTTATAGCGCGGATAGACCTCGTCGCCGAACGGCAGGCACAAATCGCTGGCGGTACGATGCCAGTGGATGGCGTCTTCTTCAAATCCGTAATAAGGCGTTAAATCAAACCCGCCGCCGAACCACCACACCGGGTCGGCGCCGGGCTTCTCGGCAATGAAAAAGCGGACGTTGGCGTGGCTGGTCGGCACATAGGGGTTGCGCGGATGCACCACCAGCGAAACGCCCATCGCTTCAAAGCTGCGCCCGGCGAGCTCCGGGCGGTGGGCGGTTGCCGATGCAGGCATCGCATCGCCGTGGACGTGAGAGAAGTTAACCCCGGCCTGCTCAAAGACGCCGCCGTCGCGTAAAACCCGGCTGCGTCCGCCGCCGCCGCCTTCGCGCTGCCAGCTATCTTCGACAAAATCCTTGCCGTCAACGGCGGAGAGGTTGGCGCAAATGGCATCCTGCAGCTGAAGAAGGAAGGCTTTGACCTGCTGTACATCGGGTTTCATTAACGTCTCTTCGAATGCGCTTTCTGGTTATCGAACCAGTGGAAATAACTAATAATACCGGAAGCAATAGCGTTGGCGATCTTCTGGCGGAAAGCGGTTGTGCCGAGTAGCTTCTCTTCATTTGGGTTGGTAATGAACGATGTCTCGACCAGCACCGAGGGAATGGAAGGTGACTTCAGCACCACAAAGGCCGCCTGTTCTGTATTGCGGCTGTGCAGCTTATGCACCGGCTTAATCTTTTTCAGAATATGCGAGCCGAGCGTCAGGCTGTTCTTAATGGTGTCGGTTTGCACCAGATCGAACAATACCTGCTGTAGCAGATGGTCCTTATCCGTCGCTTTTTTACCGGCGACCTCATCGGCGCGGTTTTCGCGCTCGGAGAGATATTTCGCCATGGCGCTACTGGCGCCGCGGTTGGAGAGCGCAAAGACGGAGGCGCCGGCCGCACTCGGGTTGGTAAAGCCGTCGGCGTGAATCGACATAAACAGATCGGCGCCGTGCTGGTGGGCGATTTCAACGCGATCGTATAGCGGAATAAAGGTATCGCCGCTACGCGTCAGGCGGGCATCGATGCCGTTGCTGCGTAAAATACTGCGCACATTTTTGGCAATGGCCAGCACGACGTGTTTTTCTTTCGAACCGTTGTGGCCAATTGCCCCCGTATCGATGCCGCCATGACCGGGGTCAAGCATCACCAGGCGCTTGCTGCCTGCTTTCTTTGCGACGGGTTTGCTGTGTCCATTGGAAGTTTTTAGCGGCTGTTCTTTGGCATTGGCCTGGGAAGCGACGCCGGTTAGCGTCATCGCAGCCAGTCCTGCTTTCAGCACCTGACGGCGCGAAGCAAGTATTTTTAATGGTTTAAAAGTGCTCATTCGGCCTGAATTGTAAACAAGTGATGTCCAATGTTATATCGTATCGCGTTTCCCGTTACGACCACTCAAAATAAGAATTGTTTTACTTTTCATTTCAATACATGACAAAGATATATTATGCCATTTTTTGCCGATGATTTCGCCTGATATTGGCTATCAGTCATATTCGCGCCATAATCACTGTTTTTAACCGTAAATGGTGGGGAATACCATGGAGATTCGCGTTTTTCGCCAGCAGGATTTCGAAGAAGTGATCACCCTTTGGGAGCGCTGCGATCTTCTGCGCCCATGGAACGATCCGGAAATGGATATCGAGCGTAAGCTCAACCACGACGTGAGCTTGTTTCTGGTCGCTGAAGTGAACGGTGAAGTGGTAGGGACGGTAATGGGCGGTTACGATGGTCACCGCGGTTCCGCTTACTATCTTGGCGTACATCCGGAATACCGAGGCCGCGGAATAGCCAATGCGCTGCTCAATCGGCTGGAAAAGAAGCTGATCGCCCGCGGCTGCCCGAAAATTTCAATTATGGTGCGTGACGATAACGAAGTGGTGCAGGGGATGTATGAGCGTCTCGGTTACGAGCACTCGGATGTACTCACCCTGGGTAAACGCCTGATCGAAGATGAAGAATACTGAATTTATTCCTGCCGATTACGATGCCCAGGGCCGTTTGCGGCTGCCGCTGTTGTTTTGGGGCGTGCTGTTGCTGCAGGCGCGCACCTGGGTACTGTTCGTCATGGCCGGCGCCTCCCGCCAGCAGGGCGATGCGCTGCTGAGCCTGTTCTATCCCGATCACGATAACTTCTGGCTGGGTTTGCTGCCCGGCGTACCGGCGGTCGCGGCATTTCTGCTTAGCGGTCAGCGTCAGCGTTTCCCGCGTCTCTGGCCGCTGATGCGCTGGCTGCTGATCGCCTCGCAGGCGCTGTTGCTGGCCTGGCAGCCGTGGCTGTGGTTTACCGGCGAGGCGCCTTCCGGGCTGACCATCGCCCTGCTGGCGGCCGATATTTATGCGCTATGGTGGCTGATAACCAGCCGCAGGTTGCACGCCTGTTTTCGCCTCGAAGCGCTTTAATGGCACTTTTTGCCGATCGCGTACTCCAACATGCGTTGAATTAATCAGAAGGATTGAGATATGAAATCGCTACGTCTAATGCTCTGCGCGCTTCCGCTGGCGCTAACCGGCTGCTCAACGATGAGCGCGGTGAACTGGTCGGCTGCCTATCCGTGGAACTGGTTTGGTTCCTCCAACGAGGTCACCGAGCAGGGCGTGGGTAAACTGACAGCATCGACGCCGCTGAATGAGCAGGCGATTAGCGATGCCCTCGGCGGCAGCTACCGTCTGCGCAGCGGAATGAAAACCACGGATGGCAAAATAGTTCACTATTTTGAAGCGCTGAAGGATGACAAGCTGGCGCTGACCATCAACGGCGATGGCGGTACGGTGAGCCGTATTGACGTGCGCGATAGCGCGATTCCTGCCGCCAGCGGCGTGAAAATCGGTACTCCGTTTAGCGAGCTGTACAGCAAAGCGTTCGGCAACTGCGAGAAAGGCGCTCCCGATAACGGCGCGGTGGTGGAATGTAAAGCCGCAGGTAGCCAGCACATCAGCTACGCCTTTACCGGTCACTGGAGCGGCCCGGACGAGCTGATGCCGTCCGACGATACCCTGAAAAACTGGAAAGTCAGCAAAATTATCTGGCGTCGCTAATTTGATCTGAAGAGACACGTGGGCGGATAAAAACGGTTACAATGGCGCGTTAGCAACGTCATAGCGTTGTGGTTGCATCATTTCAGGAGGAGCGATGTCTCAGGTTCAGAGCGGCATTTTGCCGGAACATTGCCGCGCGGCGATTTGGATTGAAGCCAATGTCAAAGGGGATGTTAACGCCCTGCGCGAAGCGAGCAAAATTTTTGTCGATAAAGTAGCCACCTTCCAGGCTAAATTCCCCGATGCCAAACTCGGCGCGGTGGTGGCTTTCGGCAATACCGTCTGGCGTCAGCTGAGCGGTGGTGAAGGCGCGGAAGAGTTAAAAGATTTTCCGGTTTACGGCAAAGGGCTGGCGCCATCCACGCAGTATGACGTGTTAATTCATATTTTATCCGCCCGCCATGAAGTGAACTTTTCCGTCGCCCAGGCGGCGATGGCCGCGTTCGGCGACGCCATCGAAGTGAAAGAAGAAATTCACGGTTTCCGCTGGGTGGAAGAACGCGATCTGAGCGGCTTCGTTGACGGCACCGAAAACCCGGCAGGCGAAGACACTCGCCGTGAAGTCGCGGTGATTAAAGACGGCGTTGACGCGGGCGGCAGCTACGTATTTGTGCAACGCTGGGAGCACAATCTTAAGCAACTGAACCGCATGAGCGTGCCGGATCAGGAGATGATGATTGGCCGTACCAAAGAAGCCAATGAAGAGATCGACGGCGACGAGCGCCCGGTCACTTCGCACCTGAGCCGCGTGGACTTAAAAGAAGATGGCAAAGGGCTGAAAATCGTCCGCCAGAGCCTGCCGTACGGTACCGCCAGCGGCACTAACGGCCTGTACTTCTGCGCCTACTGCGCGCGCCTGTACAACATTGAACAGCAGCTGCTGAGCATGTTCGGCGATACCGACGGTAAGCGTGATGCCATGCTGCGCTTCACTAAACCGGTGACCGGCGGTTATTACTTCGCGCCGTCGCTGGAGCGTATTCAGGCGCTGTAATTTTTCCCCTCACCCTAACCCTCTCCCCAAGGGGGAGAGGGGACGGCACGGTGGACTCTCTTTCTCCCTCTCCCTCAGGGAGAGGGGACGTACGGTGCAGCTATGGATTCTGCGTGCGGACTCTCTTTCTCCCTCTCCCTCTCCCTCTCCCTCAGTGAGAGGGGACGTACGTTGCGGCTATGGATTCCGCGTGCGGACTCTCTTTCTCCCTCTCCCTCAGGGAGAGGGGCGGGGTGAGGGCATCGGCGAGTCAAGCGCTTCAAGTATTCTCTCCATCACCGCATCTTCATACTCTTCAAACTCATTATTCCAGAAGCGTAAAACCCGCCATCCCTGGCTCTGTAGCCAGCGGGTGCGGCGAACATCGTAGACGCGCCTCTCATCGTGCTGACCGCCGTCCAGTTCAATCGCCAGCCGTGTTGCGCAGCAGGCAAAATCGAGAATGTAGGGACCAACGGGATGTTGGCGGCGAAACTTATAGCAAGCAAAACGGCGGTTGCGCAGTAAGTACCATAGTCGACGTTCTGTTGGCGTTAAGCTACGTCTGAGCTGACGTGCAAATATCTGTGTGTTTTTCATATAAACACAGTGCACCCCTGGCTGCCGTTTGTCACAATGACACGTCGAATCTGCGAGCCGCTTTCAGCAAAGCTTTGCCAGTTGCTTATTCTCTTTTCTACTTCTAAATCGCCAAACGGTATATAAAACCGTTACTCCTTTCGTACTCGTTATAAATATGATGATCATCAGTAAATGATCATTTTTGATAAGGGTGCGCAATGGCCGTTAAATCACTGAAAAAAGGATATCTGGCGCTGGCGGCTTCCATGCTGCTGGTGGCGCAGGCGCAGGCGACTGAACTGCTGAACAGTTCCTATGATGTTTCCCGCGAGCTGTTCGCCGCCCTTAATCCGCCTTTTGAGCAGCAGTGGGCAAAAGAAAACGGCGGCGACAAGCTGACCATCAAGCAGTCCCATGCGGGCTCATCCAAGCAGGCGTTGGCGATTCTGCAAGGCCTGAAGGCTGACGTCGTGACCTACAACCAGGTGACGGACGTCCAGATTCTGCATGATAAAGGCAACCTGATCCCGGCAGACTGGCAGAGCCGTCTGCCGAATAACAGCTCGCCGTTCTATTCGACCATGGCTTTCCTGGTGCGTAAGGGCAATCCCAAAAATATTCACGACTGGAACGATCTGGTGCGTTCCGACGTGAAGCTGATTTTCCCGAATCCTAAAACTTCAGGCAACGCGCGCTATACCTATCTTGCGGCCTGGGGGGCGGCGGATAAAGCCGATGGCGGCGATAAAGCCAAAACCGAACAGTTTATGACCCAGTTCCTGAAGAACGTCGAGGTCTTCGATACCGGCGGTCGCGGCGCGACCACCACCTTCGTTGAGCGCGGGCTGGGCGATGTGCTGATTACTTTTGAATCGGAAGTTAACAACATCCGTAAACAGTATGAAGCGCAGGGTTTCGAAGTAGTGGTGCCGAAGGTCAATATCCTTGCCGAGTTCCCGGTAGCGTGGGTAGACAAAAACGTTAAGGCCAACGGTACTGAAAAAGCGGCGAAAGCCTACCTGAACTATCTCTATAGTCCGCAGGCGCAGACCATCATCACCGATTACTACTATCGCGTGAATGACCCGAAAGTCATGGCGTCGCTGAAAGATAAATTCCCGCAGACCGAACTGTTCCGCGTGGAAGACCAGTTTGGCAGCTGGCCTGAAGTGATGAAAACCCACTTCGTCAGCGGCGGCGAGCTGGACAAACTGCTGGCAGCGGGGCGTCAGTAATGTTGGCTGTGTCGTCCAAGCGCGTGCTGCCGGGCTTTACCCTGAGCCTTGGCACCAGCCTGCTATTTGTGTGCCTGATTTTACTGTTGCCGCTCAGCGCGCTGGTAATGCAGCTGGCGCAGATGAGCTGGGCGCAGTACTGGGAGGTGATTACCAACCCGCAGGTGGTCGCTGCCTATAAAGTCACGCTGCTGTCTGCTTTTGTGGCGTCAATTTTTAACGGTGTGTTTGGCCTGCTGATGGCGTGGATCCTTACCCGCTATCGTTTCCCGGGCCGTACCCTGCTGGATGCCCTGATGGACCTGCCGTTCGCGCTGCCGACGGCGGTGGCCGGCCTGACGCTGGCCTCGCTGTTCTCGGTCAATGGCTTGTACGGCGAATGGCTGGCGAAGTTTGATATCAAAGTGACTTATACCTGGCTTGGCATCGCGGTGGCGATGGCCTTTACCAGTATTCCGTTTGTGGTGCGTACCGTGCAGCCGGTGCTGGAAGAGTTAGGGCCGGAATATGAAGAAGCGGCGGAAACCCTCGGCGCGACGCGCTTACAGAGTTTCCGCAAAGTGGTGCTGCCGGAGCTGTCGCCGGCTCTGCTGGCGGGGATTGCGCTGTCGTTTACCCGCAGCCTTGGCGAGTTCGGCGCGGTGATTTTTATCGCTGGCAACATCGCGTGGAAAACGGAAGTGACTTCGCTGATGATTTTCATTCGTTTGCAAGAGTTTGATTACCCGGCGGCGAGCGCGATTGCCTCGGTGATCCTCGCGGCTTCGCTGCTGCTGCTGTTCTCCATCAACACTCTGCAGAGTCGCTTTGGTCGACGCGTGGTAGGTCACTAATGGCGGAAGTTACTCAATTGAAGCGCTATGACGCGCCCCGGATCAACTGGGGCAAATGGTTTCTGATCGGCATCGGGATGCTGGTATCCGCCTTCATCCTCGTGGTGCCGATGATTTATATTTTTGTCCAGGCTTTCAGTAAAGGGTTAATGCCGGTGCTGGAAAATCTGGCCAATCCGGACATGCTGCACGCCATCTGGCTGACGGTGATGATTGCGTTGATTACCGTGCCGGTGAATCTGGTGTTCGGTACGCTGCTGGCCTGGCTGGTGACGCGCTTTACCTTCCCAGGCCGCCAGCTGCTGCTGACGATGCTGGATATCCCGTTCGCCGTCTCGCCGGTGGTGGCAGGTCTGGTTTATTTACTGTTTTACGGCTCCAACGGCCCACTCGGCGGCTGGCTTGATGAGCACAACCTGCAGATCATGTTCGCCTGGCCGGGCATGGTGCTGGCGACTATCTTCGTCACCTGTCCGTTTGTGGTCCGCGAGCTGGTGCCGGTCATGATGAGTCAGGGGAGCAATGAAGATGAAGCGGCGATCCTGCTCGGCGCTTCCGGTTGGCAGATGTTCCGCCGGGTGACGCTACCCAATATTCGCTGGGCGCTGCTGTACGGCGTGGTGTTGACCAACGCCCGCGCGATTGGCGAATTCGGCGCGGTGTCGGTCGTTTCCGGCTCGATCCGCGGCGAAACGCTATCGCTGCCGCTGCAAATTGAATTACTGCAGCAGGACTACAACACCGTCGGTTCGTTTACCGCCGCGGCCCTGCTGACGTTAATGGCTATTTTGACCCTGTTTTTAAAGAGTATGTTGCAATGGCGTCTGGCCAATCAGGAAAAACGCGCGCAACAGGAGGGAAATCATGAGCATTGAGATTGCCAATATTAAGAAATCGTTTGGTCGCACCCAGGTGCTGAATGATATCTCGCTGGATATCCCTTCCGGGCAAATGGTTGCGCTGCTGGGGCCGTCCGGCTCCGGTAAAACCACCTTATTGCGGATTATCGCCGGGCTGGAGCATCAATCCAGCGGCCATATTCGTTTTCACGGCACCGACGTGAGCCGGATGCACGCCCGCGATCGTAAAGTGGGCTTTGTTTTCCAGCACTATGCGCTGTTCCGTCATATGACGGTGTTCGATAACATCGCCTTTGGCCTGACCGTCCTGCCGCGTCGTGAGCGTCCCAATGCGGCGGCGATTAAAGCCAAAGTGACCAAACTGCTGGAGATGGTGCAACTGGCCCATCTTGCCGACCGTTATCCGGCGCAGCTTTCCGGCGGCCAGAAGCAGCGCGTAGCGTTAGCGCGCGCGCTGGCGGTCGAGCCGCAAATTCTGCTGCTGGATGAACCCTTTGGCGCGCTGGATGCGCAGGTGCGTAAAGAACTGCGCCGCTGGCTGCGCCAGCTGCACGAAGAATTAAAATTCACCAGCGTGTTTGTTACCCACGATCAGGAAGAGGCGATGGAAGTCGCCGATCGGGTGGTGGTAATGAGCCAGGGCAATATCGAACAAGCCGATGCGCCTGAACGCGTGTGGCGGGAACCTTCGACCCGTTTTGTGCTCGAGTTTATGGGCGAAGTTAACCGCCTGCAGGGCACCATTCGCGGCGGCCAGTTCCACGTCGGCGCCCACCGCTGGCCTTTAGGCTATACCCCGGCATATCAGGGGCCGGTCGATCTGTTCCTGCGACCGTGGGAAGTAGATATCAGCCGCCGTACCAGCCTGGATTCGCCATTGCCGGTGCAGGTGCTGGAAGCCAGTCCGAAGGGGCACTACACCCAATTAGTTGTCCAGCCTCTGGGGTGGTATGACGAACCGCTGAGCGTGGTGCTGGCGGGCGATGAGGCCCCGTCCCGCGGCGAACGCCTGTTTGTCGGCTTGCAGAATGCGCGCCTGTATAATGGAACCGAACGCATCGAACCGCGCGGCGAACTTGCTCTGGCAGAGACGGCCTGATAGCTTAAATCCACGTGCTTTTGCCGGGCGGCGCTGCGCTGACCCGGCCGACAGCCCGGAGCGCATGACGCGGCCGGGCTTTTTATTGGACAGCTGAAGTGAACACATTAGAACAAACAATCGGCAACACGCCGCTGGTGAAATTACAACGTCTGGGGCCGGACAACGGCAGCGAAATCTGGCTTAAGCTTGAGGGCAATAACCCGGCGGGCTCGGTAAAAGATCGCGCCGCGCTGTCGATGATTGTCGAAGCGGAAAAGCGCGGCGAAATTAAACCAGGCGACGTGCTTATCGAGGCGACCAGCGGTAATACCGGTATCGCGCTGGCGATGATAGCGGCGTTAAAAGGCTATCAGATGAAACTGCTGATGCCGGACAACATGAGCCAGGAGCGCCGTGCCGCAATGCGCGCCTACGGCGCTGAACTCATCCTGGTCACCAAAGAGCAGGGGATGGAAGGCGCTCGCGATCTGGCCGCCGCGATGGCCGAGCGTGGCGAGGGTAAACTATTGGATCAGTTTAACAATCCGGATAACCCTTACGCCCATTACACCACTACCGGCCCGGAGATCTGGCGCCAGACGGACGGGCGTATCACCCACTTTGTTTCCAGCATGGGCACCACCGGTACCATTACCGGCGTATCGCGTTTTCTGCGCGAACAGGTGAAGCCGGTAAGCATCATTGGGCTGCAGCCGGAAGAGGGCAGCAGTATTCCGGGGATCCGCCGCTGGCCGCAGGAATATATGCCGGGCATTTTTAATGCCTCGTTGGTGGATGAGGTGCTGGATATCCACCAGCAGGATGCGGAAAACACGATGCGCCAGTTGGCCGTACAGGAAGGGATCTTCTGTGGCGTCAGTTCCGGCGGCGCGGTTGCCGGGGCGCTGCGTATTGCTCGCGCCAATCCGGGCGCGGTGGTGGTGGCGATCATCTGCGATCGCGGCGATCGCTATCTCTCAACCGGCGTGTTCGGCGAAGAACACTTCAGCCAGGGGGCGGGTATCTAAACGCGCTATCACGGCCTCCCATGCCTGGCATGGGGGGCGGTTAACCTAAAGTGCGTATTTCGCTACCAGCTTATCCAGAAACGCCCATAGCTTTTGATTCATCTCGCGATAATCCCATTGCCTCATTTCATCTTCGCTGCGAATAAAGCGCCTGCCTTTTGCGGCGGTAAGTTCAGGTTGCGAGTGCGTAATTAATAACTCGATGACCTCCGTGTCAAACTCCATATGGCACTGAAAACCGTAGACCCGATCGCTATATTTGACGATTTGCCGCGGGCACCCTTCGCTGGAGGCCAGGACTTCCGCCGCAGGCGTCAGGCCCGGCATATCGTTGTGCCAGTGGCCGACTACCACCGATGGACCGAAATGGGCGATGTTGTCATCCTGCAGTCCGGCGGTGGTCAGGATGATAGGATAGTGGCCAATCTCTTTTTCCGGGCTTTGCATCACCGGCGCCCCCAGCGCTTCGCCGATAAGCTGCGACCCGAGGCAAATCCCGACCACGATACGCCCGGCGGCAATCGCCTGGGCAATCAGGTTTTTCTCGGCATGGGCATCAAACCATGGGCACTCGGCAAGCGTAGTGCGTGGTGATTGCGGGCCGCCAAGTACCACCAACATATCAAAACCTTCGGCATTCGCCGGCAGCGGATCCCCGACATAAACTCGCGACCAGCTGGCCTGATAGCCGCGCGCGTTAACCCAGCGCAGATAGGCGCCAGGCGCTTCAAAAACTTCATGGACGATAAAGTGGATCCGCATAACAACTCCCGTGTTTAACAAGGTAAGACCAGCGATAAATCGTGTGCAAGTTGTTCAATTTGCGCCTCGGTTAAAGCGCCCAGCGACAGGCGCAGGCCGTGCGACGGTGTTTTCACGCCAAAGGCTTCACCTTCACGCACCAGCCAACCGGCACGCGCCAGACGCAGCGCCAGCGACTGGCTGACGGTTGATAGCGGCAGCCAGAAATTAAGACCATCGCCAGGCGGAAAATCGCCAACGCCCTGGCGGGCCAACGCGGCGGCGAGCCGCTGATTTTGCTGCTGATAATGGCGCTGGCTCGCAGTCAGAGAAGCGGTAAAAGCGTTATCATTCAGGCAGGAGAACGCCAGCTCTTGTAGTAAATGGCTGACCCACTGGCTACCGGCGTTCAGGCGCAGGCGCAGCGCCGCTGAGGTGGTCGGATCGCTGGCGACTATCGCCAGGCGCAAATCCGGGCCCAGGGTTTTGGACATTGAGCGCACCAGCGCCCAACGCTGAATGCCTTCAGGTAGAGGATTGTGCCAGCGTGTCGCTGAGAGCAGGGCGAAGTGATCGTCAACGATCGCCAGCGTCTGCGGATAGCGGGCGAGCACGGTGCGAATCGCTTGTGCGCGCTCGGGCGTCAAACTGCAGCCGGTCGGGTTGTGGGCGCGTGGAGTCAGTATTACCGCACGGGCGCCGTTGCGCAGCGCTTCTTCAAGCCGCTCTGGGTTCATGCCTTCACCGTCGACGGCGACAGGGCTGGGCTGGAAACCGGCGTAACGCAGCATATTGATGCTGCTCAGAAAGCAGGGGTCTTCTACCGCGACGCTGTCGCCGGGTAGCAGCAGTGCGCAGAGCAGGCGTTCAAGGGCGTCAATTGCGCCGCTGGTCAAGTTGATGTCAAATTCGTGGCCAATATCGCGACTGACCCACTCCCGCGCCCAGTTAGCCAGACGCGGCTCAACGGCGGCATCGCCATATAAGTGCGGGGTCCGCGACAGCTTGGGAAGAAAACGGCCAATATCCGGTAGACGTCGCGGATCCGGATTGCCGCCGGAAATATCAATCAGCGATGTCGTCGGATCGCCGCCCTCGACCGCATTAAGCGTATTAAGCGCCTTAATGGCCGTGCCGTTGCGCCCCTGGCTTACGGCGAGCCCTGAGGTCACCAGCCGCTTGTAGGCCGCCGCCACCGTATTGCGGTTGACTGCCAGTTCGCCTGCCAGCTCGCGCACCGGCGGCAGCGCCTCTCCGGGTTGCAACGCGCCGCTCTGCACCAGATGACGGATGTTATCGAAAATCTCGTTTGCGGTTTTTCCGGTGAACATTATTGACCTATGACAAAATGAATTTTAGCATAGGACGAATGATAATCAGAGTATGACCCGCTGTCCAGCGGGGGGAGAAAGGATGAGTCAGCAAGACGAAATACAGTCCGTGCTCTTTAACGACCACAGCCGGGCGCTGGAGGTTGATATCGTGGCGGTGCAATCGCAGGTGGTCTATGGCAGCGTTGGTAACAGTATCGCGGTACCGGCAATCAAGCAGCATGAATTGCGGGTGATGGCGGTGCCCACGGTGTTATTCAGCAATACTCCACATTACGATACTTTCTACGGTGGGGTGATCCCGGAAGAGTGGTTTAGCGGCTATCTGCGGGCGCTGGAGGAGCGTGATGCGCTTCGCGAGCTGCGGGCGGTAACCACCGGGTATATGGGCAGCGCCGGGCAAATTGCGCTGCTGGCGCAGTGGCTGCAGCGGATCCGTGTGCACCATCCCGACCTCTGTATTCTGGTTGACCCGGTGATTGGCGATGTAGATAGCGGCATCTACGTAAAAGCGGAGATCCCCGAGGCTTATCGCCGCCACCTGTTGCCGCTGGCGCGGGGGATCACGCCAAATCTTTTCGAGCTCGAAACCCTCAGCGGCATGCCGTGCCACAACCAGCAGGAAGCGGTGATCGCCGCGCGTAGTCTGCTTTCCGATACCCTAAAGTGGGTGGTGATTACCAGCGCGCCTGGGCTGGATGCTTCGACTATTAACGTGCTGGTGGTCACCGACGACGCGGTCGAAGTGGTCGTCCATCCTCGCGTCGAAACCGACCTCAAAGGTACCGGCGACCTGTTCTGCGCCGAGCTCATCAGCAACCTGGTGTGCGACATGCCGTTGGGCGACGCTACGCGCGCCGCCGCTCAGCGCGTGCTGGCGGTAATGACCTGGACCGAGAGTCAGGGCTGCGATGAACTCATTTTACCGCCGTCGGGAGCGCAATAACGATGCATAGCTATCGGTTAGTGGTACGCAGGGAGGGGAGAACCGTTGGCCATTTTGAGACGATGGGGATGAACGCTCTGGAAGATGCCTGTAGGGCGAGAATGATGTTTGAAAACGAGAGCGGCTGCCAGTGCGAGCTATGGGTCGCGGATAGCGAACGGCGGATTCTGGAAAGTAGCCCGCAGGGGATGAAAATCCTGGCGAGTGAAAAGTGCTACCGGCCGGCATAAAAAAATGGCGCCTGAAGGCGCCATTTTCTCGGCAAGCAAGAATTACTTCTTGATGCGGATAACCGGAGTTTCACCAACGGTGACGCTACCGGACAGTTTGATCAGCTCTTTGATCTCGTCCATGTTGGAGATAACAACCGGAGTCAGGGTAGACTTGGCTTTTTCTTCCAGCAGCGGCAGATCGAATTCGATAACCGGGTCGCCGACTTTCACGCGCTGACCTTCTTCAGCGATGCGCTTGAAGCCTTCGCCTTTCAGTTCAACGGTATCGATACCGAAGTGAACAAACAGCTCAATGCCGCTATCGGATTCAATAGAGAAAGCATGGTTGGTTTCAAAAATTTTACCGATGGTACCCTCTACCGGCGCAACCATTTTGTTGCCAGTAGGTTTGATGGCAATGCCATCACCCACAATTTTCTCCGCAAAAACCACATCCGGCACGTCTTCGATGTTGACGATCTCGCCAGAGAGCGGAGCAACAATCTCAATAGTTCCGGTGTCTTTTTTGTCATCAGAAACCAGAGATTTCAGTTTATCGAACAAACCCATGATCTTCTCCTAAGCAGTAATTTGGGCCGCGCATCTCGTGGATTAGCAGATTGTTTTTTCTTCAATGAACTTGTTAACCAGCGTCATTAACTCGTCCGTCGTCGGTTGAGCAAGAGCCTGCTCTGCTAATACTTTTGCATCTTCGAAGTTCGTGTTACGAATAATCTTCTTGATGCGCGGGATGGAAATGGCGCTCATAGAGAATTCGTCCAGCCCCATACCCAGCAACAGAAGTGTAGCACGTTCATCGCCTGCAAGCTCACCACACATACCCGTCCATTTGCCTTCTGCATGAGAAGCATCAATAACTTGCTTGATCAGAGTCAGCACAGACGGTGACATCGGCTGGTAAAGATGCGAGATCATATCATTACCACGGTCAACTGCCAGAGTATATTGCGTTAAATCATTGGTTCCGATACTAAAGAAATCAACTTCTTTGGCTAAATGACGAGCAATGGTCGCGGCTGCCGGGGTTTCCACCATCACGCCGATCTCAATCGATTCGTCAAAAGCTTTACCTTCGTCACGCAGTTCCTGTTTGTAGATCTCAATCTCTTTCTTCAGTGCGCGCACTTCTTCAACAGAGATGATCATCGGGAACATGATGCGCAGCTTACCGAAAGCGGAGGCACGCAGGATAGCGCGAACCTGGTCGCGGAGGATCTCTTTACGATCCATCGCGATACGCACGGCGCGCCAGCCGAGGAACGGGTTCTCTTCTTTCGGGAAGTTCATGTACGGCAGCTCTTTATCGCCGCCGATGTCCATGGTGCGAACGATAACGGCCTGTGAGCCGCACGCTTCAGCCACCGCTTTATAAGCTGCAAACTGTTCTTCTTCAGTCGGCAGAGAATCGCGGTCCATGAACAGGAATTCAGTACGGTACAGGCCAACGCCTTCCGCGCCGTTGCGCTCAGCGCCATCGACGTCGCGAACGGTACCGATGTTGGCGCAAACTTCAACCTGATGACCGTCGAGAGTGATGGCCGGCAGATCTTTCAGTTTCGCCAGTTCTGCTTTTTCTTCAGCAACCTGCGCCTGCAGCGCACGCAGCTCTTCGATTTTTTCGTTGCTTGGGTTAACCAGAACCTGGTTGTTAACCGCATCGAGAATCAGATAGTCGCCGTTTTTCACCTGGGAGGTGACGCTTCCGGTACCGACGATTGCCGGCAGCTCAAGGGAGCGCGCCATGATAGAGGTGTGGGAAGTACGGCCACCCGCGTCGGTGATGAAACCCAGCACCTTGTTCAGGTTCAGCTGTGCGGTTTCCGACGGGGTGAGATCGGCGGCAACGAGGATAACTTCATCCGCGATAGCGCTCAGATCGATGATTGCCAGGCCCAGAATGTTGCGCAGCAGACGTTTACCGATGTCGCGTACGTCAGCGGCACGCTCTTTCAGGTATTCGTCATCCAGCTCTTCCAGTGCAGTTGCCTGACCTTCGATAACTTCATTGGCTGCCGCATCGGCAGTCATGTGCTTATCTTTAATCAGGGCTATGATTTCCTGCTCAAGCTCCTCATCTTCCAGCAGCATTATATGCCCTTCGAAGATGGCTTCTTTTTCTTCACCGAAAGTTTCACCAGCTTTGGTTTTGATGACCTCCAGCTGGGCGGAGGCCTTGGTGCGGCCGTTCAGGAAACGTTCAACTTCCTGATCAACCTTATCGGCAGAAATTTTCTTCCGGTCGATGACAATTTCGTCTTCTTTCAGCAGGAGAGCCTTGCCGAAAGCGATACCCGGGGATGCTAAAATGCCTGAAATCATAACCCTACCTTACTTGTGACTGATATTAAAAAGAACCCGTGAACTTACTCGAGTTCAGCCATCAGTTTAACCAGATGCTCAACTGCTTTTTGCTCATCTTCGCCTTCAGCGGAGATGGTCACAACGGTACCCTGAGTCAGGCCCAGAGTTTGCAGTTTGAACAGGCTTTTTGCGCTGGCGCTTTTGCCGTTGGAGGTTACAGTGATCTCAGAAGTGAAGCCTTTCGCTTCTTTAACAAACTGAGCAGCAGGGCGGGTGTGCAGACCGTTCGGAGCGGTAATGGTAACTTCTTGCTGGAACATTATATTTCCCCAACTTATAGGTTTAGTGTTGTGGACCTAAAGTCTAGCCTAACGACCAAACTTTAGCCTGTATTGTTAGCGCCGGCGTTACGTGTGTGGCTAAGGCGTCAGCAGCGGAACCGCTGAGAGGACCTTAAGTCCGTTGACGTCTAGCACTTCATTAAACATTATGCCGCGAAAGGAAGACTTGAACCAAATCATAAAATCGATTCAGCCTGCGGAAATCCAAATCTGAATAATTTCGCGCTTCAAAATAAATGTGCTGGTTAAATACCAGACCCTACGAGGTGAATCAATGCCAGGAGGGGTAAAACTTTGACGTATGCCACAAAAAAGCACCCGAAAAGGTGCTTTTTTACACGGTTTTTACAAACTGGCACTACTGTTGCAATTCTTTCTCGGTGAAGAGATCTGCGAACAGCGCCGTGCTTAAATAACGCTCACCGGAAGACGGTAGGATAACCACAATATTCTTATTGGTAAAGGCCTCATCTTCCTGCAGCTTTAACGCCGCGGCGACAGCCGCGCCGGAAGAGATACCGGCCAGAATACCTTCTTCTTCCATCAGGCGACGAGCGGTGGAGATGGCTTCTTCGTTGGTGATGGCGACCACTTTATCGACCAGTTTCAGGTCGAGGTTGCCCGGGATAAAGCCGGCGCCGATGCCCTGAATTTTGTGCGGGCCAGGTTTCAGCTCTTCGCCAGCCAGCGCCTGGGTGATAACCGGCGAGTCGGTTGGCTCAACGGCGACGGTGATCAGATCTTTTTTGCCTTTCGTGCCTTTAATATAACGAGAGACACCGGTCAGGGTACCGCCGGTACCTACGCCGGAGATAAAGACGTCAACCTGGCCGTCGGTGTCTTCCCAGATTTCCGGGCCGGTGGTCTTTTCGTGAATTTCCGGGTTCGCCGGGTTACTGAACTGCTGCAGCAGCAGATATTTTTCCGGGTCGCTGGCGACAATCTCTTCCGCCTTCTGGATGGCGCCTTTCATGCCTTTCGCGCCTTCGGTCAGCACCAGGTTAGCGCCCAGCGCTTTCAGCAGCTTGCGGCGTTCCACGCTCATGGTTTCCGGCATGGTCAGCGTCAGTTTGTAGCCGCGAGCGGCGGCGACGTAGGCGAGGGCGATACCGGTGTTGCCGCTGGTTGGTTCAACCAGTTCCACACCCGGTTTCAGTACGCCGCGCTTTTCAGCATCCCAAATCATATTGGCGCCGATACGGCATTTAACGCTAAAGCTCGGGTTACGAGATTCTACCTTGGCCAGGATTCGGCCATTACCGATGCGGTTCAGTCGTACCAGCGGCGTATGACCGATAGTCAGGGAGTTGTCTTCAAAAATCTTACTCATGGCCCGTCCTTAACTGTATGAAATTTGGGGGTACGGCTTCAGCATACCCGCTTAAACAATATCCGGAAGTAAGGATTTAGCATATCTATATGCTGAAGGGAAATAATGATGAGCAAGAAGGAATAAGACGGAAATAAGGGGCGGCGGTGAACCGCCCTGAAAGAGACAGCTCAGCTCGCTATTTCCACATGGCGTGCTTATCGCGGTAGCAATCCACCCACATCGCCGTCGCGCCGCAGATAGCGACTGGCAGAATGACCAGGTTGAGAACCGGGATCATGGTGAACAGGCTGGTCAGCGCGCCAAACTGCATGTTAATGACCTTCCGCGAGCGCAGCGCCTCGCGCATGGTTTTAAACGGCACTTTATGGTTATCGAACGGATAGTCGCAGTACTGAATGGCCAGCATCCAGGCGCTAAACAGGAACCACAGTACCGGCGCGACGGTTTGGCCAATGCCGGGGATAAAGTACAGCAGCAACAGAACGATGGCGCGCGGCAGGTACCAGGCAAACTTTTGCCATTCGCGTTTCATAATGCGCGGGACATCTTTCATGATGCCGAATACGCCAACATCCGGCGGCGTGGCGCCGGTCAGTCGCGCTTCGAGCTGTTCCGCCAGCAGACCGCTAAACGGCGCGGCAATCCAGTTGGCGATGGTCGAAAAGAAGTAACCAAATACCAACAAAATAGAGATAACCGCCATCGGCCATAGCAGGTAGTTTAACCACTGAAGCCATTCAGGCACATGGCTCATTAATGAAGGGATCCAGCTATCGAGGCGGGTAAACAGCCACCAGAACGCGCCGCCCATCAGAATGACGTTAACTAATAAAGGCAGGAACACGAAACGTCGGATCCCTGGCAGCCTGATGAGTTTCCAGCCTTGTGAAAAATAGTAGACGCCGCTACGTGGGGTAGTTGCGGATGATGAAACCATAGTCAGGCGATGCTCCTTTTTTAACATTCAGTGTGAATGCCCGCTTATTTTATCGGGTTGCCAGACAATAACCAGTTAGGAAATGTTCGAAAAAACAGCAAAAAGCACGATTTAGTTCATCTTTATGGGGTGAAAGGGGCAGACGCACTTGCACTTGATGTAATCGGCAAATACTCTTAGTGAGTAAATGTTTGCCGTGGTGGCAAGGTGTTAGAACAACAGAGAATATAATGATGCAGGATTTGCGTCTGATATTAATCATTGTTGGCGCGATCGCCATAATCGCTTTACTGGTACATGGTTTCTGGACCAGCCGTAAAGAGCGTTCCTCGATGTTCCGCGATCGCCCACTGAAACGTATGAAGTCTCGCGACGATGAAACATCGGAAGGCGATGACTTTGATGACGATGTTGAAGGCGTAGGTGAAGTTCGCGTTCACCGGGTTAATCACGCCCCGAACGGCGCATATGGGGAGCAAGAAGCACCTCGTCAGGCGCCGCAACACCAGTATCAGCCTCCGTACGAGCGTCAGGTGCAGCAGCCTGTGCGTCAGGACGAGCCGGTGCATCAGGCGCCGCCGCACGCGCCGCGCCCGCAGCAGCCTGTTGCTCCGCAGCCGCACGTTCAGCCGCCGCAGCACGTTGCCCCTGCGCAGCCGGTCCATCAGCCGCAGCCGACCCAGCCTCAGCCGGTACCGCCGCAATATCAGCAGCCGGTGCAGCCTGCGCCGCAGCAGCCTGTAGCGCAACAGCCGGCGCCAGTCCAACAACCTGTTGCTCAACAACCTGCGCCGGTTCAACAGCCTGCCGCGCCGCAGCCGCAACAGGCGCCTGAAGCGCCAGCCGCTGAACCTCAGCAGCCCGCCGCCGCGCCGCAGCCGAAAGAGCGCAAAGAGACGGTCATCGTGATGAACGTCGCCGCGCATCACGGTTCGCAGCTTAACGGTGAACTGCTGATCAACAGCATCCAGCAGGCCGGCTTTAAGTTTGGCGATATGAATATTTTCCACCGTCATTTAAGCCCGGACGGTAGCGGACAGGTGTTGTTCAGCCTGGCGAATATGGTTAAACCTGGCACCTTTAATCCGGATGCGATGGTGGATATGACCACGCCGGGCGTGACTATCTTTATGCAGGTGCCGTCGTTTGGCGACGAGCTGCAAAACTTTAAACTGATGCTGCAGTCGGCGCAGTACATCGCCGATGAAGTTGGCGGCGTGGTGCTTGACGATCAGCGTCGGATGATGACGCCGCAGAAACTGCGCGAGTACCAGGATCGTATTCGCGAAGTAAAAGAGGCTAACGCCTGATCTACGCGCTAGCGTGTCGTCTGCTTAATCTGAACCCCCGCCCGTCGGGGGTTTTTTATCATTGATGGTGCGATATGGAACCAATCGAACAAAAACTGACTGAACTGCGAACTACCCTTCGCCATCATGAATATCTGTATCATGTTATGGACACTCCGGAGATTCCCGATGCGGAATATGACCGGCTGATGCGTGAACTGCGCGAACTCGAAGCGCAACATCCTGAACTGATAACCCCCGACTCGCCGACCCAGCGCGTGGGCGCGGCGCCATTGGCCTCTTTCAGCCAGATTCGCCATGAAGTGCCAATGCTGTCGCTGGATAACGTGTTTGATGAAGAGAGTTTCCTCGCCTTTAACAAACGCGTGCAGGACCGTTTAAGCGATACCGCGGATCTAACATGGTGCTGTGAGCTCAAGCTCGATGGCCTCGCGGTCAGCATCCTGTATGAAAACGGCGTGCTGATGCAGGCGGCGACTCGTGGCGATGGCACCACCGGCGAGGACATCACCTCCAACGTGCGGACCATTCGCGCTATTCCACTGAAGCTACGCGGCGACAATATTCCGGCGCGTCTGGAAGTACGCGGGGAAGTGTTCCTGCCGCAGGCCGGATTTGAAAAAATTAATGAAGAAGCGCGCCGCACCGGCGGCAAAGTGTTTGCTAACCCGCGCAATGCCGCCGCGGGCTCGTTGCGCCAGTTGGATCCGCGTATTACCGCGAAGCGACCGCTTACTTTCTTCTGCTACGGCGTTGGCGTGCTGGAAGGCGGCGAACTGCCGGCCAGCCACTCTGCGCGTTTGCAGCAGTTTAAGCAGTGGGGATTGCCGGTGAGCGACCGCGTGAAGCTGTGTCATTCTCCAGAGGAAGTGCTTACTTACTATCGCCAGGTTGAAGAAGACCGTCCGCATCTTGGTTTTGATATTGACGGCGTGGTGATAAAAGTTGATTCGCTGGCGTTGCAGGAGCAGCTCGGTTTCGTTGCCCGCGCTCCGCGCTGGGCGGTGGCCTTTAAATTCCCGGCCCAGGAGCAGATGACTTTCGTCAACGATGTGGAATTCCAGGTTGGCCGTACCGGAGCGATTACGCCTGTTGCGCGCCTGGAACCGGTGCACGTAGCCGGGGTGCTGGTCAGTAACGCCACGCTGCATAACGCCGACGAAATCGAACGTTTAGGCTTGCGCATTGGCGATAAAGTGGTGATTCGCCGTGCCGGGGACGTGATCCCGCAGGTCGTCAACGTAGTGCTTTCCGAACGCCCGGAACATACGCGTGAAATCATCTTCCCAACCCATTGCCCGGTCTGTCATTCCGATGTTGAACGCGTAGAAGGAGAAGCGGTGGCGCGCTGTACCGGCGGGCTTATCTGCGGCGCGCAGCGTAAAGAAGCGCTGAAGCACTTTGTCTCCCGACGGGCGCTGGATGTCGACGGTATGGGCGATAAAATCATCGATCAGCTGGTTGAGAAAGAGTACGTGCATACGCCAGCCGATCTGTTCCGCCTCAGCGCCGGTAAGCTAACCGGGCTGGATCGCATGGGGCCGAAGTCGGCGCAAAACGTGGTCAACGCGCTGGAAAAAGCAAAAGAGACGACCTTCGCCCGCTTCCTGTATGCGTTAGGTATCCGTGAGGTTGGCGAAGCGACCGCCGCGGGACTGGCGGCGCATTTTGGCACGATTGAAGCGCTGGAACAGGCTTCAATCGAGGAACTACAGAAGGTGCCCGACGTCGGGATTGTCGTCGCCACGCATACTTTTAACTTCTTCGCCGAAGAGAGCAACCGCGAGGTTATCGCGCAACTGCGCGCGGAAGGTGTCCGCTGGCCGGCGCCGGTGGTGGTGAAGGCGGAAGAAATTGACAGTCCGTTTGCCGGTAAAACCGTGGTATTAACCGGTAGCCTGAGCCAGCTGTCGCGCGATGATGCCAAAGCGCGGCTGGTCGCGCTGGGGGCGAAAGTCGCCGGCAGCGTGTCGAAGAAAACCGATTTGGTGATCGCCGGCGAAGCGGCGGGTTCTAAGCTTGCGAAGGCGCAGGAGTTAGGCATCGAGGTTATCGATGAAGCCGAAATGATGCGCCTGCTGGGAGAATAACGTGGATAAAGCGCAGCTCATCGAGATTGCTAATACCGAGATGCCGTTTGGCAAATATAAGGGGCGACGCTTGATCGACGTCCCGGAAGAATATTTGCTGTGGTTTGCCCGTAAGGATCAATTCCCTGCCGGGCATCTCGGCGAGCTGATGGCGTTGACCTTATTGATCAAGACCGAGGGGCTGACGCAACTGGTTCAGCCCCTGAAACAACCGCGTTAACCTGCCGTGGCGCGGGATTTCTCCTGCGCCAGTTGGGCGTCTGTCTGCGCTTTATAGCGACGAGCCAGTACGGCGCAGACCATCAGTTGGATCTGATGGAAGATCATTAGCGGCAGCACCATTATTCCCAGAATCGACGCCGGGAACAGGATATTCGCCATCGGTATCCCGTTCGCCAGGCTCTTTTTCGAGCCGCAGAAGACGATGGTAATTTCATCCGGCTTGCTAAAGCCGCAGCGGCGAGCGACAAAGATATTGATCGCGATGACAATAGCCAAGAGTACCAGGCTGACAACGACGATAAACAGCAGCGATCCCACGCCCACTTTATGCCAGATTCCATTGACGACGGCTTCGCTAAAGGCGGAGTAGACCACCAGCAGGATTGAGGTCTGGTCGGTTTTGCCAATCCATTTTTTATGTTTCGCCACCCAACTACCGATCCACGGGCGCGACAGGTGGCCGAGTACAAACGGCAGCAGCAGCTGCAGCATAATCTTACCGACCTGTTCCAGATCGCCGCCAGCGCCATGCAAATGCATCAGCAGTCCTACCAGCAATGGCGAGACAAAAATACCGAGCAGACTTGACGCTGAAGCGGAACAGACCGCCGCGGCGACGTTACCGCCGGCGAGCGAAGTAAAGGCAATTGCTGACTGTACGGTCGCCGGTAAGATACAAAGGTAAATAAAACCGCTATAAAGCATCGGGTCGACCTTAATCGGCGCCCACCACGCAAACAGAACCCCCAGAACCGGAAAAACAATAAAGGTGCTGCACATCACCCACAGGTGTAAACGCCAGTGGCTGCCGCCGGCGATAATTGCTTCACGCGACAGCTTGGCGCCGTGCATAAAGAATAATAGCGCGATGGCGGCGGTGGTGAGGTGCTCGACGAAAGGGACGAATTCGCCGCGCGCCGGAAAGAACGAGGCCAGCAGAACCACGGTAATCAATGTCAGTGTAAATGGATCAAGAATGCGGAAAAGTTTCATAAACGCTCCTGAAATTCGATGCCGCTATTGTGCTTTCTTTGTTTTGAGAAATAAAATTGATTTATTGCATCTATTCATGAATAAAAAAGATGAATTACTCGCTACGTCAGTTAAGGGTCTTTATCACCGTTGCCAGGGCGCGCAGTTTTAGCCGTGCCGGGGAGATTATTGGTCTCAGCCAGTCGGCAGTAAGCCATAGTGTTAAGGAGCTGGAGCACCAGACCGGCGTACGTTTGCTCGACAGAACGACGCGTGAAGTGGTGCTCACCGAGGCAGGCCATCAGCTGGCGGGCAGGCTTGAGCGTTTGCTTGATGAACTCCATGTGACCCTACGTGAAGCGGGGCGGGTAGGGCAGCAGTTGACGGGGACCGTGCGCGTCGCCGCCAGCCAGACCATCTCGGCGCATCTGATCCCGCAATGCATCGCACATAGCAATCGCCGCTATCCGGATATTGATTTCGTACTGCATGACAGGCCGCAGCAGTGGGTGCTGGAAAGTATCCGTCAGGGCGAGGTTGATTTTGGTATCGTTATCGATCCGGGGACGGCGGCAGATCTGCAGTGCGAGTCCGTGTTGGCGGAACCTTTTCTGTTGTTATGCCGTGAGGATCACCGCTTTTCCCGGCAGTCATCGGTCAACTGGCAGGAGCTGCAGGGGGAGAGGCTGGTATTGCAGGACTATGCTTCCGGCAGTCGGCCGCTGATTGATGCCGCGCTGGCGCGTTTCGCCATCAAAGCCGATATCGTGCAGGAGATTGGTCATCCGGCGACGCTGTTCCCGATGGTGGAATCGGGGATTGGTATTAGCGTGCTGCCGGCGCTGGCTTTACCCTTGCCGCAGGGCAGCCGTTTGCAGGTAAAAAGATTAACCCCGGTTGTGGAGCGCCAATTGATGCTGGCGCAGCGAAAAAATCGCTCGCTGTCGACCGCGGCGCAGGCGCTATGGGAAATCGTACGCGAAGAGGGCGCAAACCTTACATCAGCCAGGGTCGAGGACCCGCTGTATCAGCGCTAAGCGTCATTCTTAACGCTGGTGGGGAACGCTACTTTTTATACTGCACAATCGTAGATATTTCCTTTTCTCATGCCTGGTGAAAACCCTAATTTAGTCTGTTCAGAAATCAACAGCCCCAATTTGAATCATTGTTTAAATACACTACGTTCGATCAACTTGTTTACACTATACAGAGAATAGAGCGGAGCGTGTCATTGTCGGGCGGCCGAGCTGTTGAATTTTCCAGACGCTATTTGAGAATGGTAAAAATGGAATTATCAGTCCCTTTTATGCTCGTTATTATTTCCATTGCTTCGCTGCTTGCTCAGTGGTTGGCGTGGCGATTACGTATACCTTCTATCCTGCCGCTGCTGCTCATCGGCGTACTACTTGGCCCCGGGGTGCATTTATTGCAACCGGATATATTATTTGGTCCTCTACTTTTCCCACTGGTATCGCTGTCGGTGGCCATCATTCTGTTTGAAGGGGCCCTAACGCTACGCTTTGACGAGATTCGCGGCTTGGGTGGTATTGTGCGCAATTTAGTCACAATTGGAATGTTGATTACCTTCGCCGTTATCTCACTAACCTGCTGGGGGATTTTAGGCCTCACGCCGCAGATTTCAGCGCTGATCGGGGCGGTCACGGTGGTTACAGGGCCGACAGTGATTTCTCCACTCATGCGAGTGGTTCGCCCAACAGCCTCTATTAATCAGGTACTGCGCTGGGAAGGGATCGTCATTGATCCGGTGGGAGCGATTTTTACACTATTAGTATTTGAGTTTATTACTTTGCAGGAGCAAACGGGCACATGGCTTCATTTGCTGATCATGCTTACAAAAACGGTCGTTATAGGGCTGGTGAGCGGGGCGGTATTTGGCGTGTTCTTAGGGAATGCGCTCAGGCGTGGTTGGATCCCGGGTTATCTGCAAAACTTCGCTGTTTTATCCTTCGTTCTATTGACGTTTGGCGTGTCCAATACGCTGGCGGATGAATCTGGTCTGCTTGCGGTAACGGTTCTGGGGATCTGGCTGGCTAATATGCGAGAGGTTGAGACCTCGGATATCGTTGAATTTAAAGAAGAGCTATCCGCCATCTTACTTTCAGCGCTATTTATCATCCTGGCGGCCCGTCTGGATATCCATGCACTCTGGGATATGGGCTGGCCGCTGCTGATATTGATGCTGATCGTCCAGTTTGTGGCCCGTCCACTATGCATTCTTGTCTCGACATGGCGTTCCAGCTTGCATTGGCGTGACAGGCTGATGTTATGTTGGATCGCCCCGCGCGGAATCGTTGCTGCCGCCGTCAGTTCCCTGTTTGCTTTGACGCTGCAAAAAAAAGGCTATGAGAACGCGGATCAGCTGGTAACCGTCGTTTTCGCAATCATTATAGGTACGGTAGTTTTGCAAAGCCTTACCAGCAGTCAATTGGCGCGCTGGCTTGGCGTGCAGCAACGTAGGCCTCGAGGAGTGCTGATTGTCGGGGCGAATACGGTCGCCAGAACCCTGGCCCAGGCGCTCAGAAAACTCGATATTCCGGTTCAGCTGAGCGATAACAGCTGGGAATACTACCGGCTGGCAAGAATGGAAGGGTTACCAACATATTATGGCAATGTCTGGTCTGAACATGCGGAAAACTACCTGAATCTGAGTGAGATTCGTCAGGTGATCGCCTTGTCGCCTAATCGTCACCAGAATGCGCTGACCGCCCTGCATTTTCAGCATATATTTGGTAATAATCGCGTCTTCTCAATCCGTACGGGGCCTGTGACCAAAGGACGTAGTGAGAAAGAAACGCGTCACGAACAGCTTTTCGATACTGAAATGACCTGGGCACGGCTTAGTAGCTTGATAGCGAAAGGCGCAGTCATGAAAGTCACTCGCCTGAATAACAATTTTGGCTGGCCGGAGTATCTCAGCACCAACCCCGGTGCAACACCGCTGTTTGCGCAAAGAGAGGATGGCAATCTGATAGCGATTAATAATGGAATCATGCCGCCGCCACCCTGTACCGTCGTGGCGATTATCGAACCTGGAGTGGAAAGTGAAAAAACTCCGTCAGAAGCGTATTGATAGCCTGTTCTTCATTGTTGGCTGTCGTTGCAGGCCGTTCCGCTATCTGGCGTTCTGCGCATAGCAAAAAGGCGCCTTTAGGGCGCCTTTTTACATTGGTGGGTCGTGCAGGATTCGAACCTGCGACCAATTGATTAAAAGTCAACTGCTCTACCAACTGAGCTAACGACCCGAAGTGGTGGGTGATGACGGGATCGAACCGCCGACCCCCTCCTTGTAAGGGAGGTGCTCTCCCAGCTGAGCTAATCACCCACTTCGGTACTTCACATTTTGACAGAAAATCCAGCTGGCGAGAAAGTGGTGGGTGATGACGGGATCGAACCGCCGACCCCCTCCTTGTAAGGGAGGTGCTCTCCCAGCTGAGCTAATCACCCACTTCTCAATTTTCTGTTCTACACGGCGGAGACTACGTAAAGTAGTTGGTGGGTGATGACGGGATCGAACCGCCGACCCCCTCCTTGTAAGGGAGGTGCTCTCCCAGCTGAGCTAATCACCCCCGCTGTGTGGAGTCGCATTATAGGGAGAGTTGAAATTGAGTCAACGCCTTTTCTAAATAATTTGTTTGTTCGTCGTAAAATTAAACAAAGCGATCGCAAAATCAGCTTCGGCGTATGATTTATAAACAAAAATGGTAAAGCGTGATGTTGAGGCGGGATCTACATTGAGGAATCAGCCTGTGGTGTTAGAATATTCCCCTATCAATTCCAAGAACACTGCCGGCTATCGGCATCTTTATTAAACGTAAGGCCATTTCATGAAAATCAAAACTCGCTTCGCGCCAAGCCCAACAGGCTATCTGCACGTTGGCGGTGCGCGTACTGCTCTCTATTCCTGGCTTTTTGCACGTAACCACGGCGGTGAGTTTGTGCTGCGTATTGAAGACACCGATCTCGAACGCTCCACCCCGGAAGCAATTGAAGCCATCATGGATGGGATGAACTGGCTGAATCTGGAATGGGACGAAGGCCCGTATTTCCAGACTAAACGTTTCGATCGCTATAACGCGGTTATTGATGAAATGCTGGAAGCAGGCACAGCTTATAAATGCTACTGCTCGAAAGAACGTCTGGACGCGCTGCGCGAAGAACAGATGGCGAACGGTGAAAAGCCGCGCTACGACGGTCGCTGCCGCCATGATCATCAGCATCACGCCGCCGATGAGCCTTGCGTCGTGCGTTTTGCTAATCCGCAGGAAGGTTCGGTTATCTTTGACGATCAAATCCGCGGGCCGATCGAATTCAGCAATCAGGAGCTGGACGATCTGATCATTCGCCGTACCGACGGCTCTCCGACCTACAACTTCTGCGTCGTGGTGGATGACTGGGATATGGCGATCACCCACGTGATCCGCGGCGAAGACCACATCAACAATACCCCGCGTCAGATCAACATTCTTAAAGCGCTGAATGCGCCGGTACCGGTGTATGCGCACGTATCGATGATCAACGGCGATGACGGTAAAAAACTCTCCAAGCGCCACGGCGCGGTGAGCGTGATGCAGTACCGCGACGACGGCTACCTGCCGGAAGCGTTGCTGAACTATCTGGTGCGCCTGGGCTGGTCCCATGGCGATCAGGAGATCTTCACTCGCGAAGAGATGATCGAGTTCTTCTCGCTGGGCGCGGTGAGCAAGTCCGCCAGTGCGTTCAACACCGATAAACTGCTGTGGTTAAACCATCACTACATCAACACGCTGCCGGCGGAATATGTGGCGACGCATCTGCAGTGGCACATTGAGCAGGAAAATATCGATACCCGTAACGGCCCTCAGTTGTCCGAGCTGGTTAAGCTGCTGGGCGAGCGTTGCAAAACGCTGAAAGAGATTGCCCAGAGCTGCCGCTACTTCTATGAAGAGTTCGCCGAGTTCGACGCCGATGCGGCGAAGAAACACCTGCGTCCGGTGGCGCGTCAGCCGCTGGAAGTGGTTCGCGATAAGCTGGCGGCCATTAGCGACTGGACAGCGGAAAATGTCCATCATGCGATTCAGGCGACCGCCGATGAGCTGGAAGTGGGCATGGGGAAAGTGGGCATGCCGCTGCGTGTGGCCGTGACCGGCGCGGGTCAATCTCCGGCGCTGGACGTCACCGTTCATGCTATCGGTAAATCCCGTAGCGTTGAACGTATCAACAAAGCGCTGGCGTTTATCGCCGAACGCGAAAGCCAGCAGTCCTGAGGCCGAGCGTAAGCTAAAGCAAGCGGCAGGTTAATCCTGCCGTTTTTTTTCGCCGCTATTTTGTCGCAGTGTTGATACCTAACCGCGCCAGGAAGCCACTAATGCCATCGCGGGCAAGAAGATCGCGCAGGTGAGTTTGTTCCGCGGCGGTCATCAGCTGCAGCGTATCGGCGATTTGCCGCCATACCGCATCCGCTTCATTGATAAAGTAGCCGCCGGGCTGTTCGGCGAGCTGGTACTCTTCATTCAGATGGCGAAATGCCGGAATATTGGTCAGAAAATCAATCACTGTCCTATCGATGACAATCAAACGCGCACGCCCGCCTTTGACGCCGGGAATCGCTTCGGTTCGCCACTTTTGTTCTCGCGCCCAACGGTTGACCGTTTGTCTGGCCAGACCCAGAACTTCGGCAAGCTCTGCAGGCGTCATTTTTTCTTTTAGTTTCATCATTCTTATTTTACTGGCCGCGTATTCCAAGACGGTTTAACAACCCGGTAATGCCTTCGCGCAGCAGTAGCGACATTAGCTGCTTCTGTTCGCGATGAGTCATCTCTTTGCAGAGCGTAAGCAATAAGGGTTCGAGATCGGTCTCGGCGACCGAATAGGGAGAGGGCGTTTCCGCTACGCGTTGGGCATTGCGGATAAACTCCCGTACCTGCTCGTTAACGTGTACGAGACGCGCTTTGCCTCCCTGTACGCCAGGCCGCGGAGAAGTTTGCCACCCCTCTTTACGAACCCATTTATTTATCGTCTGTCGGCTGAAGCCAGTTAGATGCGCAATTTCTTCCGGAGTCATTCGTTCCTTGAGCATACTATTTCCTGAGTAAATATGTGGGAATTAGTGCTTCATGTTATAGCATCCTTTTACAGGAAATAGTGACATGTTTAACGCCTGCCTGCGATAAGGCTCGCATTGTCAGCTATTTGCCTGCTTTTTCAGCGATTGAATCAGGAGGGGTAATTTTGCCGTTGACACCTGGCGAAGGAATTCATATTATGCCGCCCGTCAACACGACACGCTTTACGTTACGGGGCTATAGCTCAGCTGGGAGAGCGCTTGCATGGCATGCAAGAGGTCAGCGGTTCGATCCCGCTTAGCTCCACCAAATTCTGCACCCAGCGGATTTGGTTCGTAAAGAGGTCCTGTGGGGCTATAGCTCAGCTGGGAGAGCGCTTGCATGGCATGCAAGAGGTCAGCGGTTCGATCCCGCTTAGCTCCACCAAAATTCGAACCCTCGCTACGGCGGGGGTTTTTGCTTTTGCGTCCTCAATGTAAATGATTTTCAGCTTACGTCAGCGTGTATCGAGCAAATAAAAACCAACGTAATTTAGGAATTTTTCTCGGTTTATTTTCTTGCCTGCCATTATTAACCAACATACTATTTTCTGATTGCCTATAATTTTTAGCCGCAGAGGTGTTGATTAACAATAATGACTGACATATTTAACATCAAAGTTAAAAAAACTCTGCTGGCGTTAATTGTTTGTTTGATTTTTATTCCGCTTTCTCGATTAATTTCTCCGCAAACCCTTATCGACGGAAAACAAATTTATCTGGCATGGCTGCCATTAAGCGTCATGTACGCAACCATTTGTATTTTTGGTCGTTATGCCGTTGCTCCCTTGATTGTTGCGTTTGCAATTACTAATACATTTATAATAGATCTAACCTATGCGCAGGCCGCTATCCTATTATTCTGTCAGTTATTTTCCGTCTTTTTCACCTTCGCAATCATGCGCTCGTTGTCGGGAAAAAAATGGCGTAGCGGAAGGCCAGCGAAGCGCCATATCGGTCGTCGTATCTTCTGGGGCGGCTTCTTTGCCCCCATCCTGCTTAAGCTGACGATGTATCTGGCCGGGCGCTTCTTCGCCTTCCCGCTTGCCGTCTCCAGCTACTTCAGTACTGCGTCAATCATCTATTCCGTTATTGATATCCAGGCGTTGATATGCGCCGCCTTAATCTTTACTACCGCTTTCTATTATCCGATGAGAATGATAGTTAGCCCACGTTATCGGCGGGTGTTTTGGCTGCGTCATTGTCAACCGTGGCTGGTGAAAGAAAAAAGAACCTTTACCTTGTACTGGTTTATGGCATTAATCACAATCATGCTGGTGCTTTGTGCGCCTTTTGATTCCGATTTAATTGCCGGATATCTGGTGCCAATTATTTTTATTCTCTACTTCGTTGGTATTGGGCGTCTGGGGCATGAGTTAATTCGCATTACGTGGGCTATTTCGGCATTCTTTTTAGTCGCCTATAACAAAAATTTTCTGCAGGGTGTTCAGTCGGGGTACTCCTTGTCATTTGTCCTGTCGGTGTTAATTTCATTCACGATTTGTTTGTTTTACATGACAGATATTTATTCGCGTAGTGACAGAATTAAACAACGCTGGCGCGATCGAGCTGAAGAAGATCCGTTAACCGGGTTACCCAATTTGCGGGCGCTGGAAGGACATTTGCGCCAGTCGCCGCGGGTTGTTATTAGCAGTCTGCGCATCGAAAATCTGGACTTCCTTAGCCGCCATTACGGCATGATGATGCGCGTAGAGTGCAAGCGGCAAATAGCCCGCCGTCTGCAGCCGCTACTGGACCACCGCGATAAAATTTATCAGCTCCCGGGTAGCGAGTTGTTGCTGGTGATTGAGGGGCCGGAACCGGCTGCGCGGCTAAATCACATCGTCGCGATGCTTAACCACGCTAAATTTAACTGGCATAACCAGGTTCTGGATTTAGAGTTTGGCGCGGCGTGGGGGAGTTACAGCGGCATTGAGACCGAATTACACCCTATGCTCGGCCAGCTTAGTTGGTTATCGGAGCAGGCTGGCGCCGTGCAGCGGGTGCTGGCGTTAGATACCGCGCAGGAGGAGGTTTCTGACCAAACAACCGAACAGGTGCGGATGCTGACGAAAATAAAACAAGCGCTGAACGAGCGTAATCTCCTGCTGTACGCGCAGCCGATTCAAAATGCGGAGGGGGAGGGCTATTACGAAATCCTCACCCGTATGCGCTGCGGCGAGACGATTATCACGCCGGATCGGTTTATTCCACTTATTGCACAGTTTAACCTCAGCCAGCGCTTCGATATGCTGGTGCTGGAAACGCTGTTCAGCCAGCTTGATCAACATCCCGGCCGACGCTTCTCCGTCAATTTGCTGCCGTATACGCTGATGCAAAAGGATAGCGCCGCGCAGATTATCGCGCTGTTTAAGCGTTATCGCGTTTCGCCTGCTTATATCACGATTGAGATAACTGAAGAGCAGGCGTTCTCGAATGCGGATACCAGCATGCATAATATTCAGCTGCTGAGTGAGTTCGGTTGCGCTATCGCCATTGATGACTTCGGTACCGGTTACGCTAACTATGAGCGTCTGAAAAGCCTGCAGGCGGATATCGTAAAAATTGACGGCTGCTTCGTGCACGAAATCGAGAGCGACCAGCTTGATGCGATTATCGTGAAATCCATTATCGAAATCGCGCGGGCGAAACAGCTTACGGTCGTCGCAGAGTACGTAGAGACTCAGGCGCAAAAGGCGATGCTGTTGGCGCTGGGCGTCGATTATTTGCAGGGCTACCTGATTGGCAAACCACAGCCGTTAAGCGAATTGAAGGCGTAAAAAAGCCGGGCGATAACGCAGCCCGGCTTGTTATTTAATTAACGTCTGTTTGAGATTACAGTACCAGCGCAGCGATAGAGGCTGACAACACGCTGACCAGCGTGGAACCGTAAACCAGTTTCAGACCAAAGCGAGAAACCACGTTACCTTGCTCTTCATTCAGGCCTTTAATCGCCCCGGCGATGATGCCGATAGAAGAGAAGTTGGCGAAGGAGACCAGGAAGATGGAGATGATACCTTCCGCACGCGGGGAGAGCGTCGCTGCCACTTTCTGCAGATCCATCATCGCCACGAATTCGTTAGACACCAGTTTGGTCGCCATGATACTGCCTACCTGCAGCGCTTCGCTCGCCGGCACACCCATCACCCACGCAACCGGGTAGAAGATGTAGCCGAGGATCCCCTGGAAGGAGATGCTGTAGCCAAACCAGCCGGTGACGGTGGCGAACAGGGCGTTGAGCGCGGAAATCAGCGCGATAAAGCCGATCAGCATCGCCGCAACGATAATCGCTACTTTAAAGCCTGCCAGAATGTATTCACCCAGCATTTCGAAGAAGCTCTGACCTTCGTGCAGATTGGACATCTGCAGGTTTTCTTCGCTCTGCTCAACGCGATACGGGTTAATCAGCGACAGAACAATAAAGGTGCTGAACATGTTGAGCACCAGCGCGGCAACCACATACTTCGGCTGCAGCATAGTCATATAGGCGCCGACGATGGACATCGAAACGGTAGACATCGCGGTTGCCGCCATGGTGTACATACGGTTGCGCGACATTTTGCCGAGAATATCTTTATAGGCGATGAAGTTTTCCGACTGGCCGAGGATCAGCGAGCTGACGGCGTTGAAAGATTCCAGTTTACCCATGCCGTTAACTTTCGACAGCACGGTACCGATCGCGCGGATGACAATCGGCAGAATGCGAATATGCTGTAAAATACCTATCAGCGCGGAAATAAAGACGATTGGGCACAAAACCTTCAGGAAGAAGAAGGCCAGACCTTTATCGTTCATGTTACCGAATACGAAGTTGGTGCCTTCGTTGGCGAAACCGAGAAGTTTCTCGAACATCTCAGAAAAGCCTTTCACGAAACCCAGACCGACATCGGAGTTCAGGAAGAACCAGGCCAGCAAAACTTCAATAACAAGTAATTGAATAACATAACGAATGCGGATCTGCTTACGGTTGTGACTGACCAGCAAGGCCAGTATAGCCACCACAACGATCGCGAGGACAAAATGCAAGACGCGGTCCATATTTGCTCCAAATATGAGGCAGGTTAAATTTCCGTGCACATTCTATGCAACAAGCCTAAATAAAACGAGATCGAATCCACACTATTGCAAGGATATGTGACCAATAACAAAAATAGTGATCAATCGTACATTTTTGTTATGTTATGCAAAGGTATTAAAAGTTGCATTAATGTACTAATCTGATGAAAGGCGCGTTGTCGACAGCTTCACGCCCGTTTCGTTATTTGGCCTGCTATCGTTCCCTCCTATCAAAGCAATCATTATCACCTTTCTAAATGAACTTGATAATCATTCGCATTTTGATAGCATTAAACATAGCAAAGGCTATATTTCCAGGGGCAGAAAATGACTAACAGTCGCGTTGAGAATAGCAGCGGTCGCGCAGCGCGCAAGATGAGGCTCGCACTGATGGGGCCCGCATTCATTGCTGCCATCGGCTACATCGATCCGGGTAACTTCGCCACGAATATCCAGGCTGGCGCCAGCTTTGGCTATCAATTGTTATGGGTAGTGGTATGGGCGAACCTGATGGCGATGCTGATTCAGGTGTTATCGGCCAAGCTCGGTATCGCCACCGGTAAAAACCTCGCGGAACAGATCCGCGACCATTACCCGCGCCCGGTGGTGTGGTTTTACTGGATACAGGCGGAAATTATCGCCATGGCGACCGATCTGGCTGAATTCATCGGCGCGGCCATCGGCTTTAAGCTGCTGCTCGGCGTTTCCTTATTACAGGGGGCGGTGCTGACCGGCGTCGCCACCTTCCTGATCCTGATGTTGCAGCGTCGCGGGCAGAAACCGCTGGAAAAAGTCATCGGCGGGCTGCTGCTGTTTGTGGCGGTGGCTTATGTGGTCGAGCTTATCTTCTCGCAGCCGGCGTTAGCGCCGCTGGCCAAAGGCATGATTATTCCGAGCCTGCCGAATGGCGAAGCGGTATTCCTTGCCGCCGGGGTTCTCGGGGCGACGATTATGCCGCACGTTATCTATCTGCACTCATCGCTGACGCAAAACCTGCACGACGGCTCGCGCAAAGAACGCTATAACGCCACGCGTTGGGACGTGGCGATTGCAATGACCATTGCCGGCTTCGTTAACCTGGCGATGATGGCGACCGCCGCCGCTGCGTTTCACTTCAACGGCCACACCGGCGTGGCCGATCTCGACCAGGCTTATTTAACTCTCGAACCGCTGCTTAGCCATGCCGCCGCGACGATTTTTGGTCTCAGTCTGGTTGCCGCCGGTCTCTCGTCGACGGTAGTCGGAACGCTTGCCGGGCAGGTCGTGATGCAGGGGTTTATCCGCTTCCATATTCCGCTGTGGTTTCGCCGGACTATCACCATGCTGCCGTCGTTTATCGTGATTATGATGGGGCTGGATCCAACGCGTATCCTGGTGATGAGCCAGGTATTGCTGAGCTTCGGGATTGCGCTGGCGCTGGTGCCGCTGCTGATTTTTACCAGCGATGCGCGGTTAATGGGCGATCTGGTAAACAGTCGCTGGGTAAAACGCATCGGTTGGCTGATTGTGGCGATTGTGGTGGCGCTGAACGGCTGGCTGATTATTGGTTCCGCATTAGATTAATACGGCAACAAAAAAGGGAGCTTTCGCTCCCTTTATCAATTAGTGGTGCCCGTGACCATGTCCGCGCCCGCCGCCAGGGCCTCGGCCCCAGCCGCCACGGCGATCGTTCCAGCCTTCGCGATAGCCGCGCTCGTAAGCACGACCACGATCCCAGCCGCGTTTATCCCAACCGCGATGCCAGCCGTTATCATGGCGATGCCAGCGATGATCGCGCCATTCATAATGACGACGCCAGTAATCACGGTCGCGCCAGCCGCCACCGTCCCAGTAGTTACCGTAACCGTCACGATCGCCAATTTGTAATTTTACCGATGGCAGCAGGGTGATTTCACCAGCATTGGCGATAACCGGCGCGCACGCCAGCAGTACCGCAGCCAGAATCAGTGACCTGAACATACTCTTCTCCTCACGATCGGGTCTTAATGACCTGTTAACCAGATATTACGAGCCGGTAAAGAGGCGTAGCATCAGGGAACTCTTAAATCGCAAGAAATAGCACTTTTTGCCAAAGTAAAAATGAGTTTACACCGCAAGGATCGCATCAATGGCGGCGCACTCTTCAGCGCTGAACTGACGATTGCTTAGCATACCCACGGCATCGTCCAGTTGCGCCGTTTTACTGGCGCCGATCAGCACTGACGTCACTTTATCTTCACGCAGCACCCAGGCCAGGGCCATCTGTGATAGCTTCTGTCCGCGGCGCCCGGCAATGGCGTCAAGCTGGCGGACTTTTTCCAGCCGCTCGGCGGTGAGCTGTTCCGGCTGTAAAAAACGGCTATTGCTGGCTGCGCGCGAGTCTGGCGGAATACCGTTTAGATAGCGGTTGGTCAACTGCCCGCCAGCCAGCGGTGAAAACGCTATACTTCCCACGCCTTCGGCCTGCAGCATCGCTAATAATCCTTCTTCCACCCAGCGTTCAAACATCGAATATTTGGGTTGGTGAATCAGGCAAGGTGTGCCGAGATCGTTGAGGATAGCGATAGCCTGACGCGCCAGCTCAAGCGGGTAGTTCGATAAACCAACGTAGAGCGCTTTTCCCTGGCGAACCAGATGATCCAACGCGCGCATGGTTTCTTCCAGCGGCGTCTCCGGGTCCGGGCGGTGGTGATAAAAGATATCGACGTACTCAAGACCCATCCGCTTCAGGCTCTGGTCGAGACTGGCGACCAGATACTTGCGCGATCCCCAGTCGCCATAAGGACCGTCCCACATGGTATAGCCGGCTTTACTGGAGATGATGAGTTCGTCGCGGTAGGGCAGAAAATCTTCTTTCAGGAACCGCCCGAAGTTGCTCTCCGCCGATCCCGGCGGTGGGCCGTAATTGTTCGCCAGGTCGAAGTGGGTAATCCCGAGGTCGAAGGCGTGACGCAGCAACTGGCGGCTGACCTCGACCTGTGTCTCATCGCCAAAGTTATGCCACAGACCGAGAGATATCGCCGGTAGCTTCAGGCCGCTGCGTCCGCATCGGCGGTATTCCATGGTCTGATAACGCGTGTCGCTTGCCTGGTAAACCATACTTCCTCCGCATCAAAACAGGGTGTGTATACGTTTACACTAATCAATGTTGCATGCGGAGTATATGGGGATAACGCGTAAATTTTGCTTTCCACCCTCATTATTGCTCACAATCTGGACAGGTAAAACGCATATCTAATACTCAGATTACCTGCACAACAACAAGGATTATGGATATGCAACCGACTTACACCATTGGCGATTATCTGCTGGATCGTCTCGTAGATTGTGGTATCGATCGCCTGTTCGGCGTACCTGGTGATTACAACTTACAGTTTCTCGATCACGTGATAGCCCATCAAAATTTGGGATGGGTCGGCTGTGCTAACGAACTGAACGCGGCCTACGCCGCAGACGGCTATGCGCGTATAAAAGGCGCCGGCGCGCTGTTAACCACCTATGGCGTAGGGGAGTTAAGCGCGTTAAACGGAGTGGCCGGTAGCTATGCGGAACATATCCCGGTGCTGCACATTGTGGGCGCGCCATCTACCGGCGCGCAGCAGCGCGGCGAACTGCTGCACCATACCCTCGGCGATGGCGATTTCACCCATTTCTCGCGGATGAGCGAACATATTACCTGTACTCAGGCGACGTTAACGGCGGGCAACGCCTGTCATGAAATTGACCGGGTATTAAGCGACATGCTGACCCACCACCGCCCAGGGTATCTGATGCTGCCTGCCGACGTGGCGAAAGCCCGCGCGGTGCCGCCGGCCCGCGCGCTGGTCATTAAGGGCCCGGCGGCCGATGAAAACCAGCTTGCCGGCTTTCGCGAGCACGCGGCCAAATTGTTGCGCAGCAGTCGCCGCGTGTCGCTGCTGGCGGATTTTCTCGCTCAGCGTTACGGTCTGCAAAACACACTACAGCAGTGGGTTAAGTCCGCGCCGATTACCCACGCCACCATGCTAATGGGGAAAGGGCTATTTGACGAACAGGGAACGGGGTTCGCCGGGACCTATAGCGGGATCGCCAGCGCGCCGCAAACCCGCGAAGCGATGGAAAGCGCCGATGCCATCATCTGCGTGGGTACACGCTTTACCGATACGATTACCGCCGGCTTTACCCATCATTTGCCAACGGAGAAAACCATCGAAATCCAGCCGTTTGCCGCGCGGGTTGGCGATCATTGGTTCAGCCGAATCCCGATGGATCAGGCGCTGGCGGCCCTCATTGATGTTTCTGGCAAGCTGTCCGCGGAATGGCGCGCGCCAGATATCATCGCGCCCGACGCTTCCGGCGCGCCGCAGGGTAATCTGACGCAGAAAAACTTCTGGAGTACGGTCGAGAAACAGCTGCGGCCGGGCGATATTATTCTTGCCGATCAGGGGACCTCGGCATTCGGTATCGCCTCATTAAAACTACCCTCGCAGGCCACGCTGCTGGTGCAACCGCTATGGGGCTCAATCGGGTTCACGCTACCTGCCGCTTACGGCGCGCAGACCGCCGCCGCGGACAGAAGGGTGGTATTAATCATTGGCGATGGCGCCGCGCAGCTCACTATCCAGGAGATGAGCTCAATGCTGCGCGATAAGCAAAAACTGTTAATTTTGCTGTTGAATAACGAGGGCTACACCGTCGAGCGCGCCATCCACGGACCAGAACAGCGCTACAACGATATTGCGTTGTGGGACTGGAGCCGCTTCCCCGATGCTTTTGCGCCGGATACGCCTTCCCGCTGTTGGCGGGTATCGCAAACCGGTGAGCTGGCTGAGGCGATGGCCGATAGCGTTAACTCCGATAAGCTAACGATGGTCGAAGTGATGCTGCCGAAAATGGATATCCCTGACTTCTTACGCGCGGTTACCCAGGCGCTGGAAGATCGCAACAACCGCAGCTAATCGCCGCGGCGTTTGGCAATCATCAGCGGCTTCCCGGCCAGCAGTAGCCAGGCCGGGAGCATCACGATACATAGCAGCGGCAGCAAGGTGGTATCCGGCACCACCACCGCCGCCATAAACAGGCTCAGCCAGCCGTCGCGGGTGACGACCAGCACCAGGCCGAGGATCGCGCAGGAGATGGTAATGGCGGCCGGTACCGCTTCAACGTGGGCATGCAGCATTAGCCCCAACGAGACGCCGACAAACACCGCCGGGAAAATACGCCCGCCGCGGAAGCCACAGGCGGCCGCCAGCACCAGCGCCGCCAGTTTCACCACGGCAATGAGTAGAAAATCGCCGGCGCCAAGGGTCTGGCTAGAGGCCAGTTGCTGCATTTCGTCCAGCCCTTTAAACAGCGTAATATGCCCGCCAATAACGCCCAGGATCCCCAGTAAAAACCCCCCGATACCTAGCATTAACACCGGATTTTTCAGGCGGTGGATCAGCGCGTGCAGACGTGGTAGACACCACACGGCGACCATGCCGACGGCGATGGCGATAAGCGTGACGATTGCGCCGCTGATAATATCGACGATACGCAGGTGTGGATAGTGCGGGATCGGCAGGGTGAAATTGGGATGGAAAAAGATACCGGTCGTCAATGCGCCTGCCGCCGCTGCCAGCAGCGGGGCGAATAGCCGGTCCCATAACGGAACGTCGCTGCTGCTATTGAGCGTTTGCGAAAAAATAAGCGCCGCGGCAACCGGCGTACCGAACAGCGCGCCGATGGTTCCCGATGCGGCGAGGATTGTCCAGTCCAGCGAGCTTACTCGTGGGAACAGACGCGAGCCAAGGGCGACGGCAAGCGCGATATTGACGACCATGATCGGATGTTCCGGCCCGAGACTCACGCCGCCCGCGAGGCCGAGAATCAACGCCGCCAGTAACCCCGGTAGCGCGCTGGTGGCGATGGGCGCGCCGATTAAGGATTCTGTTGCCGGATCTGGCCCACCATGTCCAGGACTGAAACGGACCACCAGCCCCACGGCTATCCCGGTGAGAGTGAGGATGGCAATTATCCATAGCGGACTATCGGCGGCAATGCCGACATGTGCCGGCAGGTCGCTCCACAAGATGCTCTGTAGGACTGCGGCTATCTTCATCGCCACAATCAATACCAGGCTGGATGCGATACCAATAAGAATGGCGGGTATCGATAACAACAGCATCGTTCTGGCGCGCGGGTGCAGCATGAAGGGTTCCTTTTAAATGTCCTGAAGCGCTACTTTGCCTGTCTCTGTAAAGAGCTTCGGCGCAAATGGTGCTGAAACGATAAACTTAAGGCCAAACCTGACGTTGCGTGTATGACATAAACTGGCATGTTACATAGATTACAGTCTAAATGTGACCAATGTCGCTAAACTACCGGCGGCTGTACGTTGGTCGTTGTTGTTATGTCGCCATGAATTTACAGTGTGCGAAAAGAATTATTTTGACTTTAGCGGAGCCGTAACGGAATGACAAAATTTGCTTTAGTAGGAGACGTCGGCGGAACTAACGCCCGTCTGGCGTTATGTGATATCGCAAGCGGGGAGATTTCCCGCGCTAAAACTTATTCCGGGCTCGATTACCCAAGCCTTGAGGCCGTTGTACGCGTCTATCTCGACGAACAAACCGTGAAGGTCGAGGATGGCTGCATCGCCATTGCTTGCCCCATCACCGGCGACTGGGTGGCGATGACCAACCATACCTGGGCTTTTTCTATTGCCGAGATGAAAAAGAACCTCGGATTTGCGCATCTGGAAATCATTAATGATTTCACCGCGGTGTCGATGGCGATCCCAATGCTCAAAACTGAGCATCTGATCCAGTTCGGCGGCGCGCAACCGGCGGAAGGTAAACCGATCGCCGTCTACGGCGCTGGTACTGGTCTTGGCGTAGCGCACCTGGTACATGTTGATAAACGCTGGGTGAGCCTGCCGGGCGAGGGCGGCCACGTCGATTTCGCGCCGAATAGCGAAGAAGAGGGCATTATTCTTGAGGAGTTACGCAACGAGTTGGGCCACGTGTCCGCCGAACGCGTTTTGTCCGGCCCTGGATTAGTTAATCTGTATCGGGCTATCGTTAAATCCGATGGCCGTTTGCCGGAAAACCTACAGCCGAAGGACGTCACTGAACGTGCGCTGGCGGATACCTGCATTGATTGTCGCCGCGCGCTGTCGCTGTTCTGCGTCATTATGGGGCGCTTTGGCGGTAACCTGGCGCTAACCCTTGGCACATTCGGCGGCGTGTACATCGCGGGCGGCATTGTCCCGCGTTTCCTTGAGTTCTTTAAGGCGTCGGGTTTCCGCGGCGGGTTTGAAGATAAAGGGCGCTTTAAAGCCTACGTGCAGGATATTCCGGTCTATCTCATCGTTCATGATAACCCTGGCCTGCTCGGCTCCGGCGCGCATCTGCGCCAGACGCTTGGGTATATACTCTAAGCCACTCTCAGTCGGGCGGCGTTTGGCGCCGCCCATCTCATTACAGATTCATCAACTGGCGAAACTCTTTTACCTTACTGCGGCTGACCGGCACCTGAAACTCAAGGTCGCGCAATCGTAGGACGTAGGTGTTGTTGAACCATGGTTCAATTTCGCGGATTTTATTCAGATTGACGCAGTACGAGCGGTGACAGCGAAAGAAGTGCGCAGCCGGCAGCTTGCTGCAGAATTCGGTGATGTTCATCGGCATGACGAATGATTCACGGCGCGTATAGACGAAGGTCATTTTCTCATGCGCTTCCGCGTAATAAATATCGTGAATGCTGGTGACGATGATCCGCTCGTCTTTAATCAGATTAATGGTGTCGTTTTCGCGGGTTGGGTTGTGCGCGGGCGTGCCGCTTACCGCCACTTGCTGCTGTTGCTGCCAGGCGCTGGACAGCTTCTGCAACATATTAATAATCCGTGATTCCTGATAAGGCTTGAGGATGTAGTCAAACGCTTCCAGTTCAAAGGCTTCCACCGCATGTTCTTTCCACGCGGTGATAAAGACGATGAACGGCTTATGCGCGAACTGGCTAATATTTTGCGCCAGCAGCACGCCATCCAGCGAGGGGATATTGATGTCGAGAAAGATGGCATCGACTTTATTGTGCTGCAGGAATTTCAGCACGTCGAGACCGTCGTCGAAGGTGCCGACGATCTCCATCTGGCTGTGGGTGTTAATCAACCAGGTGAGTTCCTGCTGCGCCGGGAACTCATCCTCAACAATAATGACTTTCATGTTTTCTCCGCTCATGGCAACAGCGATACCGGTTCAGTCGCGGGGGCGTGCTGGTTGGGGACGTAGAACGCAATCTCCGTCCCCGGCGTCAAGCGGCGGATATGCAGCCCTTCGCCGTAGAGCAGTTTCACCCGATGATGAACATTCAGCAGGCCAATTTTATTACCCGGCATCTCGTCGGCTTCGACGCGGGCCACCACCGCCGGGTCAATACCGTTCCCGGTATCCCGTACGCTGATGCGCACCCGGTTTCCGCATTCGTTGATGGCGATAGTCACCACGCCCTTGCCCCGACAGGGTTGAATACCGTGGACGATGGCATTTTCTACCAGAGGCTGAATGAGCAGGCTGGGGATGACGCAGCTGACGTCCTCATCAATATCATAAATCACCGTCAGCTTGTCGCCGAATCGCGCCTGCTCGATCGCAATATAATCCTTAATTTGGTATAGCTCGCGCTTGATGTCGATCTGCTCGTCATCTTTTAACTCAATGTTATAGCGTAAATAACGCGACAAATTGAAAATCAACTGCCGGGCGGTATCCGGATTCATACGGATGGAAGAGGAGATGGCGTTAAGCGCATTAAACAGAAAATGGGGATTTATTTTACTCTGCAGGGCGCGCAGTTCCGCTTTATTGGCCATTTCACGCAGCTGTTCGGCCCGGGAGACCTCAAGCTGGGTGGAGATTATTTGCGACAGGCCGATCGCCATCTCCTGCAGCGAGGAGGTAATACGATGCGCGTGGCAGTAGTAAATTTTCAGCGTGCCGGTCACCACACCTTTCTCGCGTAGCGGAATCACCAGCATGGAGTGGATCTCCGGCGTTCTGTAGGCTTCATCGTTGTTTTTAATGATGATGGTGTCGCTTTCAATAGCTTTACGAGTCGTTGGGCTGATATCGTTGTTGCGATCGTTATAGTTATTTTCCCCATAGCCAACGTAGGCCAGCACCCGGTCAGTGGTGGTAATCGCGACCGCATCGGCATTGATGTCCCGGCGAATAATATCGCAAACCTGACGCAGCGATTCGCTGTTCACGTGACGGAACAGCGGCAGCGTTTTGTTGGCGATATCCAACGCCAGTTTTGCCTGGCGCGCCGCGCTGGCCTCTTTCTCGCCTTCCACGCTCTGGACCAGCAGTACAATAAAACCGATGCAGATGCTGCCAAGGATCATCGGGATACCGATTTTGGAGACAATATCGATCCCCAACGCCAGCGTCGGCGCCCACAGCACCACGAGGATCATGGTTAGCGTTTCACACAGCATCCCGGCCAGAATCCCCACCTTCCAGCGCTGGGCTTTCGGGATTTTGCGGTTGATAAGCCCGGAAAGCAGCCCGGCGACAATACTGGTGATAAAGCAGGGGATGGCGGTCACACCGTCAATATCAATGAGATAGCGGTGTACCCCGGCAATTACGCCGACAATCGCGCCGACCCACGGGCCAAACAGGATCCCGCCGGACATCACCGCGATAATACGTACGTTGACCAGAGAACCTTCTACCGGAACGCCGGACCAGGTGCTGAACAGCGCGAACATGGAGAAGATGGCGGTGACCGCCAGCAGCTCGCGAGGCGTATGCGCCGATTTATGCAGCAGTTCGCGAAACAGGCGTAAGCGGATAAGAAAAAAGAGGCAAATGAGCATTAATGCCGCGCGGTCAAAAACCGCCAGCAGCATATTAAAAATATCGTGCATGGGTGCGCCCAGGATTCGCAGGAAAGCAATATGATAGAAAACCTCGCGCCAGAAGGCTAGCCGCAGAAATCAATGAGGAACAAGCACAAAAATAAAAGGGGATAAGTGGATATCTCCAGCTATCAGGGCGTTGATGGGGAGTGATGATAAATTCAAGTATTATAAATGATATCAATATGTTAATTGTTTATTTAATATATGCACGTTTTAGGGAGGCGTTCTGCCGCATGCTAATAAGTAATGCCTTATTTTTTGCGCCAACGATTATTTTTTATCAACCCTCTCGACAGCGTGTTTTTTTTCAGGTTATTTTCTAAGCGAGCCACATCGGTGGCCGCGTCGCTCGGACGGTCCGGGCGCTAACGTTAATCTGAGGAATCTATGGCTGAATTCAGTCCTGAACGCCGTTTTACGCGTATCGATCGTCTCCCTCCGTATGTTTTTAACATTACTGCCGAACTGAAAATGGCTGCGCGTCGGCGTGGCGAAGATATTATCGATTTCAGTATGGGTAACCCGGATGGCGCCACGCCGCCGCATATCGTCGAAAAACTCTGTACCGTTGCCCAGCGCCCGGATACCCACGGTTACTCTACCTCTCGCGGTATTCCGCGTCTGCGCCGCGCGATTTCGCGTTGGTACCAGGAGCGTTATGACGTCGATATCGACCCGGAATCAGAAGCCATCGTGACGATTGGTTCGAAAGAGGGACTGGCGCATCTGATGCTGGCGACGCTCGATCATGGCGATACGGTGCTGGTGCCAAACCCCAGTTATCCGATTCATATTTACGGCGCGGTTATCGCCGGGGCGCAGGTCCGTTCCGTCCCGCTGGTGGAAGGCGTTGATTTCTTCAATGAACTGGAACGCGCGATCCGTGAAAGTTATCCGAAGCCAAAAATGATGATTCTGGGCTTCCCGTCGAACCCTACCGCCCAGTGCGTTGAACTCGATTTCTTCGAAAAAGTCGTCGCGCTGGCGAAACGTTATGACGTGCTGGTGGTGCACGATCTGGCCTACGCCGACATCGTCTATGATGGCTGGAAAGCGCCGTCGATTATGCAGGTGCCCGGTGCGCGCGATGTGGCTGTCGAATTCTTCACCCTGTCAAAAAGCTACAACATGGCCGGCTGGCGTATTGGTTTTATGGTAGGGAACAAAACGCTGGTTAATGCTCTGGCCCGCATCAAAAGCTACCATGACTACGGTACCTTCACGCCGTTGCAGGTAGCGGCGATTGCCGCGCTGGAAGGCGATCAGCAGTGCGTGCGTGATATTGCGGAACAATATAAACGTCGCCGTGATGTGCTGGTGAAAGGGCTGCATGAAGCCGGCTGGATGGTTGAATGCCCGAAAGCGTCAATGTACGTGTGGGCGAAAATTCCGGAGCCATATGCGGCGATGGGCTCGCTGGAGTTCGCTAAAAAGTTGCTGCAGGAGGCCAAAGTGTGCGTCTCGCCGGGAATCGGCTTTGGCGACTATGGCGATACTCATGTGCGTTTCGCATTAATCGAAAACCGCGATCGTATCCGTCAGGCCATCCGCGGTATCAAATCCATGTTCCGTGCAGATGGGCTGCTACCGGCAGCTGGTAAAACGGTAGCTGAACACCACGAATAAAAAATGGGAGCCGTCTGGCTCCCATCTCTTTACTGCATAGCAGGTTAAATCATCAGGGCGAAGGTACCGGCCCAAACGATGACCATAAAAGAAATTCCCATCAAAAAGTATTTCACGACATGTCACTCCGCATTTTGGCGAAACGCCTAAATGAATTTAACTTTAACCATTGCAGGATTGTCGCAGATAAAACCAGACTATTCTGGCAGCTGCGGCAACCCGAAATTCTGTGCGTTAACTGCTCCAGATGGCGCTAATGTACGCTTAAAAAATGGTGGAAACAAGATCCATTTTTTTATTAATTTTTAGTTACTTACGACTGTCGTGAATAGGCGACACATTAATTTCATTCGGTAATAAATTCAATTACGGCGACGATGATTTTAAGCAATACCCTGACATTCTGTAGTTATTTGATTTTGGGATTTTTTCTATAGGCGGGAAGGTGCAGAAATCACTTTCTGCACCCTATCGCGATGAGGTTAGTGGCCGGTCGTCGGCGCGCGCCATTGATGTGGATAACGTGCGGGAACAAAGCGCAAGGTAAGCGCCATTAAGAGGAAAACGCAGATGGCGTGGAATTCCCAGTCTAGCTGGTAGTTTCCGCTCAGGCTGCGCAGCAGCCCTGAAAGCCACGGCGATAAACCGGCGATAATAAAACCGATGCCCTGCATAAACGCCACCAGCCGACCGGCGACGGCAGGTTGCGGTGAATGGTCCAGCGCCAGTACCAGGCACAGCGGGAAGGCGCCGCCCAGTCCTATGCCGCAGCTCACCGCCCACAGCAGCGGCCACTGTTGTGGCCACCAGATGAAACCGCAGAACCCGAGCAACTGCAGCGCCAGCGCCAACATCAGCAGCTTACGGCGATCTTCGTGGCGAGCGAGCATCGGTAGTAACAGCGCGCCGGCGGTTTGGCCGACGGTCATCAATGCCAGAAGCGTGCCGCTAAACTGAGCGCTGTGGCCAAGCTGCATATAATAGGGCGGTAACCAGGCAATCAGGCTGGCGTAGCCGCCATTGATCAGCCCGAAATAAAGGCCAAGCGTCCAGGCCCGATGGTGACGAAAGACCGACGGCGCGGCTTGCGCCGATGCGGCAACCGGCGCGGCGGGCAGCATTTTGCTGATCGGCAACCAGCCAATGAGCGCAGCCAGGGCCGGTAGCGTCCACCATGCCAGCGCGTGGTGCCAGAGCGCGCTTTGCTGCGCAAGCCAGGGGGTGAGCGCGGCGCCAAGGCCGCCTCCGCCCATCAACGCCGCTGACCACAATCCCATCACCTGCGGCGTGCGGCGATGAAAAAGACGCTTGATGACGCTGGGAATAATCGCCTGAATCACGCCGATGCCAATCCCGCCGAGCAGCGCGCTACTAAGCAGCAGGCCGCTTTGCGGCGCCAGCTCGCGCAGGAGCGCGCCAATGCCAATCGCCAGCAGACTTAACGCAATACTGCGGTTTTCGCTAACGTGGCGGTTAATCCATCCGCCAGCGAGCGCCAGCACCCCCATCGCGATGACCGGAAGCGCGGTCAACAGTGAAACCAGGGTAAAGCTCATACCGGTTGCCTGTTGCAGTTGCGGCAGCAATGGACCTATCGAGGTCAGTAGCGGGCGCATATTAATGCCGATCAGTACCAGCACAAATAACGTCAGCGTATTGCGTTGCGTCTGGCTCATTACGCTTTACCCGCCCAGCGCTGATACAGGGCCAGCCCTTCGGGTTGTGGGCAGTGGTGAATGGGGAGTGATTGGTCATCCAATGGCTGCTGCAATTGTTGGTAGATAGCGGCGGTAGAGAGATTGAAGCGCTCGCCATCCTGATTGCTGTTGGCAAAATAGACTTCGCGCACGCCGGTTAAATACATCGCGCTCAGACACATCGGGCAGGGTTGTCCGCTGGCGTAAACCACGCATTCGCGCAATACCTGATTGCCCAGACGTAGAGAAACGTCGCGGATGGCGTTGAGTTCAGCGTGCGCGGTAGGATCGCCGCTCTGGTGCAAGGTATTCACCGCTTCGGCAATGACTTCACACTGGCGCACGATGACGGCGCCGAATGGGCGGCCGCCGTTTTCAACATTTTTGGCAGCAAGCGTAATGGCGCGCTGAAGATAGTTATCATGAGTAGGCATGAGCGGCTCCTGTAGATACTGTTATCGGTTTGCAACTGTTTTGGTCCGGGAAAAACATGTGGTGTTAGTTCAGAGCACATTGCGCTCCCCTCCTGCCGGGAACGTCTCAGTGATTTTGAAGCCACCAACACCGGCAGTTTCAGTAACCATGGGGACAGCGGTAGAAATTTTCAGCTCGCCATGGCACGGACCGTAGGCCGGATAAGGCACAGCCGCCATCCGGCTCGAAAGCGGCTTTTTACCCGCGGTTATTGCCAGGCGGCGCTATGCTTGCGCGGGCCTACAGAGCACATGCCGGCGTAGAGGCCGGGTAAAAGAACTCAGTCGGCGGCAGGCTGGAGATTGAACCCTGCTTCAGGGTAGCGAGCTTATGCCATAAGCTAAAAGACTTATTTATGATTGAGTCAATAAGATTTGCTTATTGGTTGCCGAAATACTACTGAGTTCTCTCACGCGAGGATGATTTTTGCCAGACATGCGGTTTATCTACCAGGTATATCCAACGCCAAGGATGCCATACAGTTCTCCGCTGTGCTGGACAATGGGGCTATCGGCAATATCGTCATCATAGCGTTCGTAGTTTGCCGCTACCATAGCGACCCAATGCGGGCTAAAGCGGTAGCTGGTAATGATGGCGACCATTGGCGATACCGTCGTACCGGTATCCCACTGCGGGCGCTCGGGCGTCGCCTCGCCTGCTGAGACGCCGCCAAAATAGTAGTTCGCCATGTTATGGCTACGCACCATCAGCCCCATACCGGGCATCACCAGCAGATTGTCTTTAACAATCGGAAAATCGGCCCATAACAGCAGCTCCTGGCCGTTGCTGCGACCGCTGATATCGGAACTGATGCGCGCGCTTATCAGCGCGTATGGCGTGATCCAGGTAGCGCCAATACCGCCTTCCAGTTCCCCTTTACGTTCGTCCATTCCCTTGAATGCCGCATCGTCGCTGGGATCTAAATTACCGAAACGCCAGCGCCCATAGCCGTAAAGCGCGATATTGTCATCAAGGTGAAAGTAGTAGCGGGCGCGATCGCCGAGATACATTAACTGGTCGCCAAAATACAATCCTCCGGGAATAAAGTGGGTTTCGTTGTCCTGCTTTTGGTAGCGTGCGGTACCGCTAATGGCGGCGCCGCCGAGAACCCATCCTTTAGGCACCGGGCTATTCGGGTTATCGGCGGAAAAAATGTCGATTGAGCCGAGGTCGACCTCAGCGCTAGCGGAACCGCAATACAAAGCAAGCGTACCGAGAATGGCTATGGGGCATTGGGATAGTTTGAGCATGAGCTTATAGTTGGCGTGAGATGATGAAGTCGATGTGAATCGACCGTGATAAACAATAGAAGATATATAGACGATAGCGAACGCGGTAGGGGGATATTTTTTGTCTTTTATCGTACTTTTTCTGTTTTGCTTTTACTCGGGAAAGCAAAGTGCGCCGATATCAGCACTATAACTGTAACAGTAGCGGATTATTCGTGTGAATAATCCGCACAAAAATGAGTATCATGAATTGAGAATCAGTTCAGAGAGTGAAGCCATCGAATGATTTTCGTTGGTGACGATGCCTTCTTTTTTTAGTTTTTCCATGATGGATTTAAAAGCGAGCTGTTTACTGCTTTCTGTCGCATTAAGTAGGTCGCGGTTAAAGGCGGGATTAGATTGAATGATATAATTAATGAATTCGAGCAGCAGCTTATTTTGTGGCGGCGTGGATGGCTCATTAATGGTTTTTTCATTATATGAATTCATCGCGGCTTCAGAATGTTCCAGCGGACGACTACTGATGGTGTGCTCGTAAATTTTCTCAATTTCTTTACAGGTAATGTACAGCTTGCTTAGCTCAATCGTCGGCTTATCATCATTATCAGGAATGAAATTGCAGTAGATGACGTTTTTAGCCGGAGAGATAATGCTCAGTGAATCTTCTTGTTGAATGTTGTCCGGATTCTCCAGCACATCCATTAGATTTCTTGAATGAGTGTGCCATAAACCAGAAACTGAAACGTTGAGTTTAATTTTGGCGATGGCGCTGTCGTGATTGGCATCAATGACCGACACATTTTCATTCAGGGTGATGATATTGTTTATTTTAGAGTGCTGAGACCAGGGTTTATTGGCTTTGGTAATGTCATCAAAACCACCGTAGCCGTATGACGAGTCGCCAACCCCTTGATTCCTGGTTAAGGCGCTATTGAGAGTGCCGCGATTTTTTTTCAGTTTCAGGCACAGGCTGATAGCGCCGATATCGTGCCAGTGAAGTAAATCTTCCAGTTCGCACTGCAAGAGTTTTTGCGCACGAGCGATAGAGCAATACTCCAGCGGTGGGAGATTGTTCAACTTCCAAATGTTTCTTTCTATCTTATTCATGGCGTTAATTTAATATAAATGTTTTAAATGGTTTGCGTGTTCTGATTAACAGAACGCGAGCGTTTTTATTCGACTACACAATCCTTTTCATGAAAAACTATTCATCAGCGGAATGTGAGTTTATAGTTCATAATATTTATACGGCGGAGGATGGTTAAAATACCCTCTGTAGATAATTATAATCCCTGTTTTATAAATAAGGAATAGAACAATGCTTAATTAACGGTAAACCGGGTTTGAACTATAATAAATTACTCTAAAACTGAATGCGTTAGATGTTAATGATTGTATCGATAAATAAAAAAGACGCCGCAGCGCCTTTTTATAGTAACCATCGCAGGCATAAATTAGCGGGCGCTCTTCTGGAGAGTAAAACCGCCATCCCCCACCTGCGCCGTGGCATACCACGCCATTAATTCCTCGGTACCCGGCGCGCCTTCGGCTGGTGCCCATGGCGCGGAATCCTGCTCGGCTACCGGCTGATAGCCTCCGTGCTTGACTTCAAAAATGATACCGCCGCGATCGAGCGACAGTACCGCATGCCAGGTACCGGCCGCCATTTCAAGCGCCGTGCATTCTTCTCCTAATACCACGCGGTGGGTCACGGTGCCTTGTTCATCGAAGTTCAGTACTACAAAACGGCCGCTTAACGGCAGCAGCAGCTCAAAAGTATGAGGATGACGGTGAGGACGAATGTAAGTTCCCGGCTCCATGGCAATGGCCAGACGCTGTACCGGATCGCTGAGTTCCGGATGGAAGTTACGATGCGCCCGTAGGCGGGGCGAGACCGCGGCGGCCGCGCTCTGTTGTTGCATATCACTGATAGTGATTTGTTTCATGTATACCGCCTGCAAAAAAAGATGACTCAGGGCTTACGCCGGTTTGCATGACTAAGGTGGAGTTGAGCAATCTGCGCTACGAAGCGCAGATTGCTCTCCCGGTTGCCTGATTTTGCACATTTAACGCCATTAGCATAGGGTGATTTATCTATTTCATATTGATGAATATATTTAAGTGATTTTTTATTTTTTTAGTGGCGTTGCTTAATTTTATCTCATCTCAATCATTATTCTTTTATTGTTGGCGAAGGTGTGTAGCATAAAAATAGGGGGGAAATAGCAACATACCTGAGCGTTTCTTACAGAGGGAAACATAATTGAGTATGCAATCTATAAGTGACTGGGTAAGCAAGCTTAGCCGCTTTGTGCCGAAATAGAAACGGCGTATCTTGATTTTATTATTGACCAGAGCGGTCTCGATTATTCCATTATCCCGGCACTTGAGGAGTTTTCTCCCCCTCTTCAATGGCAGTCCCTTTACCTTGGTCTGCCGGAGGAATCTCTGCCCGAAATGGCGCCGCTCCTGATTCGTATCGCACTTAATGCCCCGCTACAGCGGCAGTGGTTTATCGAACTGGCGTATAAAACGCAAACCAGAACGCCATTACTGGCAATAGGGTCGCAGTGGGCTTTCTCCACGCTAGCCGAATGGCTAACTGACTGCGTTGATGCAACGCATGAGGGACGATCAGGCCTTTTTCGCTACTTTGACGCTCGTCTATTTCCGTGGCTATTTTCCGATATTCTGCAACCCGAGCAGCAAGCGCAGCTACGTCGTCCCGCACTCTTCTGGAGCTGGCTGGATCTTGATGCCAGGCCGGCACTATTGATCGGTCACGGCGCTCCGCTTGGGCGTGGTGAAAAATGCCAGAAAATCGCTTTCAGTGATGAGCAATTCGAAGTGATGATGTGTCTTTGCGACGTTAGGTTATTTCTTCGCCATCGAAGTCTGCCGGACAGCTTGTTCAGCTCCCAAGAGGAACGCTTTTCAGCCTGCTTTCGGGCGATGTTGGATGCGACAAAAAATGGAATTTTGCTGGACAACGATCGCGAGGAATGGGTGATGAATACCCTGGTGGAACGGCACTCTCTTGCAGAATGAAAACCAAATCATGACTCACATGCCTCGTTATTGATAAAGGAATATTCCATGAACCTAACATTTCCGCGCGTGATACTGGTGGCATTGCTGCTGACTGTCGCCAGCCAGGGGGCGCTGGCGGGAACCATTAAAGCCATCAATCATACCCGTTGGGCGATTAACGCTTTCAGCGTCGATGGCCAGTCGGGAATAGACATTATCGGGCCGTATCAGGGGGGCGGCGGTGGATGCTGTTACCAGGTACCTGCGAAATGGAGACCAGGGATGACGGTAAAGGTGAACTGGGAAACGGGGGTGGCTTTTGCCAGCGATGTTCCTGATATCCCAGAGCCAGAACGGCCTGATACCTCTAGAATGAGTGAAAAAGAATATTATCAGGCGTGGCAAAGTTATTCAGATGAAATACAAGAGTGGTATAAAAAAATCAATGCATTAGGTGGACATCATTCATTTTTAGTTTCGGTACCGGACTATACGGGACAGGAAACCTGCGGGATCACCGTGCATTTTTTGCCTTGCGATCGGGCCAAAGTGACCACCAGTTGTGCCAACTACGGCAGTCCGGGATACCCCATTAAGGAACCTATAAAGATGATGGAGCCGAAATTATGTCCGCGATAATTAGCGAGCGGGCATGGTACCCGCCTGCGTTTCCGGCGCAAGGACGTTTACCGACGCAAGCCGCGCTGGTAGGGCAGAATAGCCTCCGCCAGGAGAGCCTTGAAACGGCCTACCGACAGCAATTATCGCTGGCCGTCGGGCGGCGCGTGGAGCCCCCCTGTTGCAAAACACTGCATATCAGCCTGTTTTTTGATGGCACCGGTAATAACCTTAATCACGATCTTTTTGTCGCCAATCCGAAGCATCCAACTAATATTGCCCGCCTGTTCCGCGCCACTATTGGCCAGGGTTATGCTGGTGGGTTGGCGGATAAAGGGCCTGAGCTGCTGGATGCCAGCAACAGTGGCGGCAATAAATACTACAAATATTATATTCCCGGCGTCGGTACTCCTTTCCCGGAGGTGATGGATCTGGATTTCAGCATAATGGGACTCGCCGCGGCAACACACGGCGAAGACCGGATAAACTGGGGGCTGCTACGGCTGGTCGATGCTCTCAAACGGACCATGGATAAGGATGCGCTCTCGGATGGCGATAGCTGGAAGGCGGTCAAAAAGATGGCAACATCGATGGTTTCCTTTGGCCTGACCGGCAGCGCTAACCGCTATGAAACCATCCATAATCTGTTGAATGCAATGTCCGCAGATCTGCGCAAAGCGCTGCTGCCCGCTACGCCCGGCAAACAGAAGCTATTAGGCATTAAGCTGTATGTGTATGGTTTTTCTCGTGGAGCGGCAGCGGCCAGGACCTTTGTTAACTGGCTGAGCGAACTGCTGCCAAAGCCAGGGGAGGGGGAAACAAAGCCCGAACAGTGTCTGGCGGTGGGAGAGCTGAAGATCCCATTAAGCGTGGAGTTTCTGGGCCTGTTAGATACCGTTGCTTCAGTGGGGGTCGCGCATATTTCCCCCGTAGCGGAAGGACATATGGGGTGGGCGGACGGAAGCCAGGAGCTGCCGGATGAAGAGTTCTACGGCGGATTTATCAAACGCTGTGTACATCTGGTTTCGGCACATGAACAGCGGCTGTGTTTCCCGCTGGATTCCATTCGCCGCCCGGACGGCAAATACCCGGCGAATAGCGTGGAGGTTATTTATCCGGGGGTGCACTCGGATATAGGGGGAGGATACGGCTCTGCTGGCTGACGAGAGCGGAATTCGGCTTTCAGGGAGTGGCGCTGAACACCCGGACCCGAAACTGGCGTTGTACCCGGTGTGAATATACTTACTTCAGTGGCAAGAAATGCCCGCGCTGTAACGACTGGGTCTATACCAATGCGCGATAACGACGGGACCAAGGCGCCAGGAGCTCATCTTACGGATGCTGACCCAGCGTCTTGAGCTGCATGTGAGCCCCCCCCACGCAACTGCAGATTAGCAGCCAGCTCCAGTGAGGGATTGGCCGCCTGGGGCGCTTTCGCAGCTGATGGTTTTACGGCTCCCAGGACTGCTTTTTTGAGCTCTGTATGAGACGACATAACTCAGTCCGGTTGGCGCTGATTATTCAGACCTGAAAATACGCACCTTATCCCGGACTTCTCCGATCTCTGCTGCGCCGATATAATTTCTGAATGGAAAAAGCTCACGATACCTTACCCCCGGAACAAACCGTCATGGCACTGGCACATTTTGCCTGGTGCGCACTGGTCGCCTTACGTACCGCGCAGCAGGATGGTCAGGCGTTGTCGCCGCTCAGTACGCATGCATTTTTGATGCGCTGGTTGACTGTGGCGTATAAGCAAAAACTGTTTCCGCGTGCAATCGTGTCTGATATTGAGAGTCTGGTGGTACTGGGGAGCCAGAAAGGCCTTGCTGCCAGTTTGCTTAATCGTCTTAAGTATCTGTGGAGTTACTGCACAGGTCCTGTGTCAGCTCAGTCAGATTTGTACCGTCTGACGTACGCAATTGAACAGCTTAAATCGCAGGGCTGGATCAATGAGGTGGTGAGTGACGAAGACTGGGACAATGACGCTCCTTTGCTCCAGGAATACAGCGATATTGCTGCACTTCTGGTAAAAAAGTCAGCATTGACTCATGGGTTTTCTTATGAGGGCAAGTTGATTGCACCGATTGAATTTCTTGTGACTGATGATTTGTCATCCTGTATGGCGGTTTTCCAGGCCCATGCACTCCATGTTGTCGTGCTGAAACCTGATAAGATCGCCATACAGCTCTGACAGTAAATGAAACGCTATCAGTCAGTTCATAAAGCCGATTATGTTCCGGATACTTTCCTTATCGCTACTGCTGTATTTCCCACATGAAGCAACGCTATGAATTTCTGAACCTTTTATCTCTTTCTGATCTAAAACCATATCTTTAAAAAGCATGGGTATTTTAATTCCCCTGATATTGATATAAATCAATTTAATATCATTTTATTAACAATTGTCCGTTTGTTTTTTCTACTGCGACATAAATGTTTGTTTTGTGTGCTGGTGGTAGTTCATTTTACTGGCATGACAGTGCGATTCGCTATTAACATTTAGTGGAAAATTCTTAAGAATTTTCTATATGCCGATTAAAGATCGGTATATTTGATCTTGAATCGATCATTATTCTATTATCGCTTGTGAATCACTTTAGTCTGAAAGTGCACGCAGCGATAAACCGAGGGATGATGAGATGGCTGATAGTTTCCAGAATGAAGTGCCAAAGGCACGTATTAATCTAAAGCTTGACCTGCATACAGGGGGAGCCAGCAAGAAAACCGAGCTCCCGCTGAAATTACTGGTGGCGGGTGACTTCAGTAATGGTCAGGAGTCTGCACCACTGTCTGAGCGCAAAAAAGTTAACCTGAACAAAAATAACTTCGACTCAGTGCTTTCCGAATATTCCCCAAAAATCAATCTGACCGTTAAAAACACGCTGGCTGATGACGGCAGTGAAGACAACATCAGCCTGACCTTCCGGAGCATGAAAGATTTCACCCCGGAGCAGGTCTCCCGACAAATCCCTCAGCTGAAGGCAATGCTTTCCATGCGCAACCTGCTTCGCGATTTAAAAGCGAACCTGCTGGATAACCAGGCTTTCCGAAAGGAGCTGGAAAAAATTCTGCTCGACCCGGCGTTAAGTGCAGAACTCAGAGCCGAACTTTCAGCCCTGGCCCCGAAACAGCCATAACGGTCACGATGATTTAACGGATTAAAAAGGAAGATGCTGATGTCTGTAAAAAATGAGAATGCCACTGGTGGCGAGAGCGTGTTGCTGGAACGTCCTGAGGCAGGTGGGGTTTATGCATCCCTGTTTGAAAAAATCAACCTGAACCCGGTGTCCGAGCTGAGTGCGCTGGATATCTGGCAGGACGCGCAGGCGATACCGGTGCGCGTAACGTTGACAGTCTGCTCAATCAGCAGATTCTGCCGGTACTGAGTCAGCAGTTGCTGACCCACATGGCGGCGAAGCAGAAACCACACTCCCTGACTCTGGGATGGAGTGAGGAAGAGGGCATAGGGCTGGAGTTTACACATGGCTGATGAAACGCAGGATGGGTTCAGAATCAAAGAGGGTGGTGTCAGACTACTCACGGCGGGGGAAATACAGCTGGCGCAATCCGTTTTTTTATCCACCATTGATTATTCGAAAGTATGGATACACAGAGAAAGTTATCTCCCTTTCAATTTACAGGATAACAATACGGCGATGACCCCAAACGGGGAGATCTATTTTCGCGATCAATACTGCGATGATTTTTCCCAGACGACAGACGATCTTCAACATATGTTCATCCATGAAATGGGGCATGTTTGGCAACGTGAAAAAGGGATGAATGTAATCTTCAGAGGATTGGTTAGCTGGATGGTGAACTATCACTATATACTTGATGGTCGTCTCTTAAGTGAATATTCGATGGAGCAACAGGCACAGATTATTGCAGATAATTTTACGTTGCAAACGCAGGGATATAAGATATGGCATCGATTATGGGGCGGTAAATATCCAACTATTACTCTGGATGGTGATACTACTGAATCAGTAATACGTGAACAATACAAAATTGCGTTACGGGGGTTCCCATGGTAAAAGTGTTTGGTTTTGGTAAGTGTTGGCCTGTTGTTTTTTCTGGTTTGTGTCTGGTGATTTTAACCGGATGTCCAGGCCCGGGAGATAGGTTTATCCCCCATGAAACCACTTCTGCTAGTAAACAGGGAAAAAACGTATGTTTTAACATTACAGATGCTCAGGATTATCAACCTGCTGACATAGGAATAAATCCGCGCGGAACTCCCTCGAAGGAAAAGGACTTTAATTTTTCCCCTGAACTTACGATCGTTGATGGAAAATTATGTATTCCTCCTTCTTTTTATCACTTTCCTGATAATGGGAGGTTTATTGTTGAATATATATTAATTTCAAAGAAACATGATAAGCCACGGAAATTTGTTGTCGGCGTGGGGATAAATCATGGGGTGGTTTACAATTTTCCGTTGACCGATCGTGAAATTGCAAGGCCGTATGGTTCAATTAAAGTTTCTGAATAGTGCTCCGGTATAACGTCATGAAGCTTTTTATCTTTTTAGCTTTAGTGGTGGCGGGAGTACTGTTTCTTCCGGATACGTATTTTTACACAATCGTTAAGCGCTTTATCCCCATCACTGGTGACGGCGAATACGGCATGAACAATTTTGAAATGACCGTTTTGCTGATGAAAATCCTCGCCTGCGCCCTCGGGGCTGGAACCGTAATCCCCCTTTTTCGTACTCGCTGAGTACCCTGATTGAACCTGTTACTTACCCGTTGGCAATAAAGTCATGGACTGCAGGTTATCCCATGGAGTCAATATCATGAGTCTGACAGATACGCTTAAGAACACCCTGTCTGCGCTAACTGAAGGCGGGCTGAACCGCTATCGTCTGGATATTCCGTCCTGCACAGCCTTACTGGATGTGGAAACTTTCAGCGGTAAGGAGTTTATGAGTGAGCTTTATTACTACCAGGTTATCTTTACCAGCTGCGATCAAAATATCAGTTCAGCGCAACTGCTGACTAAGCCTGCCACGCTGACCATGGGGACCGGGCCTCTGATGGGGCTGACCGGGCAGAAAGTGGTGCATGGTGTGGTGACGCATTTTAAGCGTATCAGTGGCTCACGTGACCAGGCGACGTACCAGATTATTATTGAGCCGTTCCTGTCTTTGCTGCGCAATCAATTCCGTACCCACCGCTTCTTCGTTAATAAGTCAGTACCGGAAGTTGTCACTGAAGTATTGCAGGAGCATGGCCTGAAAGGTTGGGAGTATGAGTTCACCCTCAAAGCTGACTATCCGAAGCGTGAACAGATTAACCAGTACAAGGAAAACGATCTCGCGTTTATTGAGCGTCTGCTGGCTGAAGTGGGGATTTTCTACTTCTTTACCCTGCAACCCGACACCCAGACTGAGGTGGTGCATTTTGCAGACAAGCAGAGTGCATGGACGTTCGGTAAGTCGCTGCCACTGAGCAGTCCATCGGGCATGAGTGACAATGCAGCAGATTCGGTCTGGGGGGTTAATGTCCGACAGAACGTAGTTGAGCGCTCTGTCACCGCCAGTGATTACAATCACCGTGAAGCCCAGAATATCCTGACTTCTGTACCGGCAGACATGACGAGGGGTGATGGTGAAGGTGTGACCTACGGTGATGTGTATCACTACCTGCCGCGTCATCTTGAACGCGGCGACAAAATCACCCCCGCAGCCGAAACCGGTAACTTCTGGGCACGCCTTGAACATGAACGTTTCCTGTCCGGGCAGACGACTATCAGCGGCTGTAGTAATGATGCCCTGCTTTCTCCGGCCCAGGTGCTGACCATCAGTGAACGTGTGGTGTCGCCTACCCTGCCATCAGAAACGGACAACGGCATTATCATTACCCGCACGAGCTATATCGCCAGTCGTAAAGATGCCCTGATGGTGATGTGGGAGGGGATGCCATATTACGAGAACCGATGCTGGCGACCTGCCGCTAAAAAGCGCCCGGTGGTCAGCGGCACCCTGATGGCACGCGTGACCAGCGCCAAAGATAACGATATCTACGCCTGGCAGGATGCGTCGGGCATGTACCGGGTGAAATTCGATGCGGACCGCGACGACAAACGCCAGGGAATGGAAAGTATGCCGGTACGCTTTGCTAAACCCTACGGCGGCGACAAGTATGGCTTTCACTTCCCGCTGATACAGGGAACTGAGGTTGCCATTGCGTTCCATGAAGGTGACCTCGACCGTCCATACATTGCTTATGCCCTCCACGACTCCCGCCACGTTGACCATGTCACTGAGGCCAACAGTACGCGCAATGTTGTCCGCACAGCTGGCCTGAACAAGCTTCGGATGGAGGACAAGCGCGGCGAAGAGCACGTCAAGCTCAGTACGGAGTATGGCGGCAAAACCCAACTCAATTTAGGTCACAATGTAGACGCTTCCAGGAAGCTTCGTGGCGAAGGTGCGGAGTTACGCACCGATAAATGGGTGGCCGTTCGTGGCGGAGCCGGTGTATTCATTAGTGCGGACAAACAACCATTCGCCAGTGACAAAATGCTTTCCATGAAAGAGGCTATGGCACAGCTTGAAAATGCGTTAAGTATCGCCAGAAGCCTTTCCGATGCGGCAGACAGTGCTCAGGCGTATCCGGCGGATATCCAGAGCCAGAAAATGCTGACGGATGCACTGACGGAACTGGCGCAGCCGGGGATGGTATTGAATGCACCGCAAGGCGTTAGCATCAGCAGCCCGGAAGGTGTACGCATTTCCTCGGGAAGTGCCAGCGTGGGGATCGTCGCGCAAAATAATGCAGACATCAGCGCTATGAAGCGTTTCACGGTTGCGGCAGGTGAAGCTATCAGTATGCTGGCCCGTCAGGCGGGTATGAAGCTGTTTGCTGCGAAGGGGAAAGTCGAAATTCAGGCACAGGATGATGCACTGGACGCTATCGCCAAGAAAGATATTACGGTAACGAGTGCCGAAGGCAAAATTGAAATTACAGCAGCAACGGAACTGGTCGTTAACTGTGGTGGGGCCTATATCAAGTTAAGTGGCGGGAATATTGAATTGGGTTGTCCTGGAAATATTCTTCTGAAATGTGCCAATGCTCAGAAAATGGGAGCAGCTTCGCTGAACACGCCAGCCCCTGAATTTCCAAAAGGTTATGGTGGTGTTTACTCTCTGAATGACGAAGAAGGGAAAATCATCCCTCAGACTGAATATAAAGTGACGACAGCTGACGGGCAGGTGTTTCATGGTATTTCAGATGATAATGGCAAAACACTGCCGATTTATACCACAATGCCCGGCAAATTAAAAGTTGAGATCCTTGGAACCGGCAATTCAACAACAGGGAGTGAATAAGTATGAGTGATTACCATGCATGGGAAGCCAGTGATTGCGAGCATTTCACTGATGTTAATATTTCCGAGAAAACAGTTGTCTGCAAACGAAAACCCGTTCCGGGGATAACCATCACGATCGGGATGTTTTTTGATGGTACAGGGAATAATGCGTTTAATACCCAGAATCGCATCCTGGAGTCCTGCTCTCATCTTGACGTTGGAATGAAGTCAGAAGACGCTGAAGCCTGTGCTAAAAAACTGGGAAAAAAAATTGATAATGCAGGGAGTTATATTGGCTATTATTCAAATATTCACTGGCTCAATACACTTTATGCTACCAATGATGAAGTAATTGAAGGGCAATCAGATTATCAACGCGCTATCTATGTACAGGGGATCGGTACCGATAAGGGGAATAGTGATAGCACGATAAGTATGGGGACGGGCGGTTGGTTTTATGGTGTGGTTGATAAATCTGATGAAGGCGTTGGTCTAATTGCTGAACAGATTTCACAATTTCTGGCTCTTAACCAGGGGATAAATTTTGCAATCGAAAAAATTCAGTTCGATGTTTTTGGATTTAGTCGCGGAGCGGCAGCGGCTCGCCACTTTGTTAACCGTGTAAGAAACAACGATAAAGCCATACAGCAGGCCATAACGAAAGGGCTTGGTGGACGAAATCAGCATGGAAAACCTGCAGGTGAAACCCGCTTTCTGGGGTTGTTTGATACCGTGTGCGCGGTAGGTACAGTCAGTAATCTCTTTGATGTTCATAGTGGTGTGAACCCCGGCGTTGAGCTGGACCTGCCTCCAGATATTGCACAGAAAGTCTTTCAGATCACGGCAATGCATGAGTGCCGCTACAACTTCAGCCTGAACAGTATTAAGGAATTGTGGCCAGAACTGGCTTTACCAGGAGTTCATTCGGATATCGGCGGTGGCTATAATCCAAGGGAAAAGGAGTATCTTTTCCTGACTCAGCCCCAAAACGAAACTGTCAGTGAAAGTATTCCTTCTGAAATGACTGATATCTACCGGCGTTCAGCGGCTGAAATACCTGACTTAAAGAGCCTGCCAGCGTTAAGTGCGATCATTCCGAGTGGTGAAGTAAAGACAGAAACCTGGTATGACTATCTGGTTAACGAGGATAAAAAACGTGGTGGCATCACACAAAAGCGTGTTGGGGCGGCAGTCACTATTGAGAGGGTAGTGACTAATGACTGGAGCAAAGTTAGTTTACGGGTGATGCTGGATGCGGCTCAAGAAGCTGGAGGGATTTTTGAGGCTTATAACCCTTTATCACCAGATATGAAACTTCCTCCTGAGCTTGAGCCGTTGTGTCAAAAAGCAATTGACCAGGGAAAGACTGTAAGAGGTGGTGGTGTGCCGACGCCTTTTATCTCACCGGAATTACAGTTGATTGGCAAATATATTCATTGCTCCGCTCACTGGAATCCTGTGGTTGTAAAAGATGTCTGGTTGGACGGGAATAAAGTGAAAACCATCTACGGGGCAGTGAAATCATCCGATTTGTTTTTTTATATCAATCGCCCAAATCCGGGGTGGCTTCGAGCTGTCTGGAATATGCAGGGAGGTAAATCATGAAATCAATCGCCAGAATAATTTCGATCTTATTTCTTTTGGGCTCTGTTAATGCCTGTGCTAGTGAGCAAACTAACAGTATCAAAACTCCCTGGGACAAGTGGTTCTTTGCTTTTACTACCCCAAAAGCTTTACCGGCACAGGTTACGCTATTGAAGTTGTTGGATGTTGATGGGTATGCGTCTACATATCGGACTATTGATCAGCCGCGTGGCATCAGTGTCGGAAAATGGAGTGAGCGGAATTCAGCGGGGAGTACGCAGTTTAATAAAGCCGACAGGTTGCCGCAAATAATGATGTTTTGCTGGGACTCAATAATTGATAAAAAAACATATCAATCAACTCTATTTTTCTCCCAAAATGCATGGGATAAAATGATCGCTCCTTATCCTGATGTTTTAGAACCTGGGAAAAGTGCATATCGGCAAACGATGTTAATAGGATTAGCGCCGGAAGGAAAAGTACGGGTATGGTTAAGGCAATATGGCCATTCGGATATCCCATTAAATGATACCAAAGTAACGACTGTTTCAGGTAAAGATCTTGATATGTGCAAAGGGGTGACAGGGCATCCAGATGGATATATTTACTATGGAGAAACTCCTGATTTTATTAAAGATAAAAAGTATCCTTACGGGAGCTGGTAAATGCACAGTAATGTTTAGTTTTTCAATATATTGCATTCGTGTAGCTTGGGTGTGCAGGGAGGAAAATTATGAAAACAATTACCAGAATAACTTCGGTTTTATTACTTGTGGGTTTTGCTAACGCCTGTGCCAGTGAACAACCCAATAGTCTTAAAACCCCTTGGGACAAATGGTACTTTGCCTTTACCACACCAAAAGCTTTACCAGCACAGGTTACATTGTTAAAACTGTTGGATGTTGATGGTTATGCATCGACATATCGGACTATCGATCAGCCACAAGGGATCAGTGTAGGTAAATGGAGTGAACGTAACTCTGCGGGGAACACTCAGTTTAATAAAGCCGACAGGTTGCCACAGATAATGATATTTTGTTGGGACTCAATCATTGATAAAAAGGTTTATCAGTCCACTTTATTCTTTACTCAGGATACTTGGAATAAGATGACAACCTCTTATCCTGATGTTTTAGAACCTGGGAAAAATGCATATCGGCAAACGATGTTAATAGGGTTAGCACCGGAAGGAAAAGTACGGGTCTGGTTGAGACAATATGGTCATTCAGATATTCCATTAAATGATACAAAAATAACGACAGTTTCCGGTAAAGACCTTGATATGTGTAAAGGGGTAACGGGAAGTGATTTTTCCTATGGGTACAGTAATACAACCAAAGAGTTCATCAAGGGTAAAAAATATCCTTATGGTTCATGGTGAATAATCGCATTTCAAAGACAGAGTTGTGTTCAATACTCTTTATTCATATGAACCTTTGCTCAGTTTAAGTTGCTTAGAATATGCAGAGAAGTAAACCATGAAATCAAATGCCAGAATTATCTCGATCTTATTTCTTTTGGGCTCTGTTAGTGCCTGTGCTAGTGAACAACCCAATAGTCTTAAAACCCCTTGGGACAAATGGTACTTTGCCTTTACCACACCAAAAGCTCTACCAGCACAGGTTACATTGTTAAAACTGTTGGATGTTGATGGTTATGCATCGACATATCGGACTATCGATCAGCCACAAGGGATCAGTGTAGGTAAATGGAGTGAACGTAACTCTGCGGGGAACACCCAGTTTAATAAAGCCGACAGGTTGCCACAGATAATGATATTTTGTTGGGACTCAATCATTGATAAAAAGGTTTATCAGTCCACTTTATTCTTTACTCAGGATACTTGGAATAAGATGACAACCCCTTATCCTGATGTCTTAGAACCTGGGGAAAATGCATATCGGCAAACGATGTTAATAGGATTAGCGCCGGAAGGAAAAGTACGGGTCTGGTTGAGACAATATGGTCATTCGGATATCCCATTAAATGATACAAAAATAACGACTGTTTCAGGTAAAGACCTTGACATGTGCAAAGGTGAAACGAACTTTCCTAATGGATATGAATATAGCGAGGGTATAAAGAAATTTATAAATGGAAAAAAATACCCTTATGGTAATTGGTAATCGTTGTAAATGGTGATTTTTAAAGATGTACATCACAAACCATTAATGTTCTATCATGCTTTTGTGAAAGGTGTTTTTATGAAACCATTTTATGTATTAGTGTTATTTTTTACCTCCGCTCTGTGTTTTGCTGAAACTGTCACTATAGATCCAACATCAACAACTAAAGCAGACGATGCAAATACAATAGCCAATATGTATCGTATGGGCATGGGTGTTCCAAAGGATATGAAAAAAGCCTTTGAACTCTATCAGGTTGCTGCTGAACTCGGAAACACGGATGCTCAGGTCGATTTAGGCGATATGTATTATTCTGGCGAAGAAACTTCTCAGAGCTACGAAAAAGCCAATTATTGGTATGAGAAGGCTGCGAAAAACAGCAACGCTAAAGCTCAGATGTATTTAGGTTACGCATATCTTAATGGTAAAGGTGTCGCTGTTGATTATGATAAAGCCAAAAATTTTCTTGAACTTGCAGTTAAACAAGGCGAGCCTTCAGCCATGAATCATTTGGGAATGATGTACTTTGAGGGTAAAGGGGTAACTAAAGATCAAAATAAGGCTATCCCGCTATTTCAAAAAAGCTGCTCTGAAGGTGATTCGAATGCGTGTGATAAGTTAAAAGAAATTAAAGCAGAGAAATAATCTTTTATCTGCATAAAGATATGAATATGCGGAAGTCAAAAAATGGAGCTTCGGATGTCTAAAGGTTTTGTATTGATTGGTGATAACACCACGCACGGCGGCCAGGTCATTTCTGCCTCATCAACAATGGTAGTAAATGGCAAGAAGGTTGCCCTCGTGGGCGATAAGGTCAGTTGCCCAAAAGAGGGGCACGGTATTAATGCCATTATTGAAGGTTCGCCTGAATGGACCTCTGATGGCAAAGCCGTGGTTGTGGATGGTTGCCACTGTGAGTGCGGTTGTCAGGTGATCTCCAGTGCACCGGATTGTGTAATAGGATAAGTAATGAGCTGGGAGCGTCAGAAATCAACAATATCGGCTAAGCCCGAAGAACCTTCATTCATCCTGTGGATGATGCTGGGTGTTCTTGCGCTGGTCGGGTGCGTGCTGTTGTTTGTCCTGCATGCCAATCAACTGGCTGGGCCACTTCAAACATTTAATCTTTGGATTGTTACCGCATCCCCTGCAGTTGTCTGGTTTTTCTTTCTCTGTCTGCGTGGCTGGCTCTATAACAATGCATTTGACAGACACGAATTTGAAGCCGGTGAGGCAGAATATGCGCAACAACAGTGGATTGAATGGTCTGGACGCAATGTCGCTGTATTACACAGCGGTGTAATGCTGCCCGCAAATCTGATACCTCAAAATTTTATTGCAGCCCCGCCAACGCTGGAGCAGAGCACATCCCTGACCCAACGAATTTATCTGCAAGATCATGAGACACATTTTTCAGTTCTGTTGACCGGGTTAAGTCCTGTACTGGCAAAGTTGCCTTTAGATTTAGTACCAGCTGTCACGCTACTGACAGATTCTCACGATGACATATTGGTATTGCAGGATGCATTTGCGCAGGCCTGGCAGACAGCCATTCTGGATCTCCCTGTTCCAGCGTTGACGATTCTTACGTCAAAGTCCTTCCTTTCACTGGATGAGCGAATTAAGTCACCGACGCTGGATGTGGATTTGATCCTGATTCACCAGACACAGGGGCGGGATACGTACAGTGATGTGCTGGCAGCCCTGTTGCTGACCTCCGATGATGTCGCCACAAAATACAACCTCTCCTTTAACGCCCGTCTTTTGCGTCCAATGGCACTTGACATGGCGATTTCAGAAAAGTCATTGGATACATTTTTCTCGACCCAGACTCAGGCTTGTGCCACCGCCAGTATTGTCGGCGACAGCGTGGAGTGGGGTGATGCATTTTCTGATTTACTTGCAGCGGCACAAGATTATGACGGTTACTGGAAACCTGAACAGCTCCACTGGCTGGAGAAATATGCCGGGCTTAGCGGCCCCTTTTCTCCATGGATAATGGCTGCAGTAGCCAGCGATATCGTGAATATACAAAAAGCCGACTGTCTGATGCTCTCTACAGATGGTGAGCAGAAATTTATTAATACCGTGCAAACAGGGAACAGAAACGATGACAACGGGTGATTCAGCATGGCGCGGAGGATGGGGAAAACTGGGGTTCTCCGCGCTCTTAGCGGGCGGGATTGCCTGGGGCATCTGGCACTATGGTGATCAGATGGGGCTGCATACCCCGTTATTTAAAGGGCTGGTCATTGCCGGAGCCCTGATTTTATTGATGCTGTTCCGCCACGGCAAAACCATTACGCTCGCCATTAAACAGGGCTGGTATCGTTTCCAGTCTAAGCGAAAGAATGTTCTGCCAGCCGATGAAGGCCGCGTTGAACAGACTGAGCCGCGTAACGTCACCGTCAATACCATCCGTGAAGCCATGCGTAACCTCTACGGTCGGTGTTGGGGACATAAAACTCGCATCCTTCTGATAACCGGTACCGCCGCTGAAGTGGAGCAACTGACCCCGGGTCTTACAGCTCAGCTCTGGCAGGAAGATCGCGGCACGCTGTTACTATGGGGCGGTGACCTCAATACTCCAGTGGACAGTGCCTGGCTGACCGCGCTGCGCAAACTGCGTCGCCGTCCGGTGGATGGGCTGGTGTGGGTCACCTCGGCCTTTGACCAGCTCTCAGCACCAGGACTGGAACAGCCGCTGCCGGTACCCTCTGAAAGCATCATGGATTCCCTGTCTCATGCCATCAGCGCGCGTATGGAAACGCTTGGCTGGAAGCTCCCGCTGTATGTCTGGTCCCTGCACCCGCGCGCTGGTAAGCCGGAAGGGCGCATTACGCAGGCGACCGGTTGTCTGTTGCCTGCCGGGTGTCATACCGAAGGGCTGGCAGAGCAACTCTCAGCCCTGATATCCGGCTCATCGCCCGTTGGGCAAGACCCGGGCTATGACGATGACTTCCAGCAGATGCGCGAGGAGGTCAATAAACTCTCCGGTGCGGATGTGTGGAGGCGACCTTCCATAATGGAGGATTCGTGACGCCTCTTGGGCGACTATTTATGCGGTCAGGCACGGTGAACCACTGGACCTTTACTCCGCCTGGTGCTTTATCCCCCTCCGGGCAGAGTTTTGATGAGAGCACATTTTTTGGTTTGATTCTGGAGCTCCTTCCATAGTGCAACCGGAATGATCAATAGTTATATATTTTTTGCCTATCAGTCATTGCATAATTACCTGGCGAAACTGTTAATGGCTGACGGAGAACAGAGCCCCAAAGTAACGAAATAAATAACGGATATGGAAATGAGAAAATTAATCTTCCTTCTGGTCTCAGGAATTCTTTTTACGGCACAGGCTGATGCTGCGCGTGGAAGGCTGCCCTGCTCAGGTTCAAAAGGCGGCATAGCGCACTGCACATCGGATGGCCGCTTTGTCTGTAATGACGGGAGTCTGAGTCAGTCGAAACGATTATGTTCCGGGTATGGTTACTCAGAAGCCAGTAATCCGGTAAAACCGTCTACTTCCACTCACAAAGCTAAGACGAAAAAGATGACAACGGCGAAAAAGCAGAAGCCGCAACGTGTTGCAGAAAACGACGAACCGGTCAGTACCCAACCCCGACAGCCCACATGCGCCCCCCTCTATATGGCCAGTAAGCCCGGATATACCCATTTACCGATTTGCTCAGGGAACCAGTATTAATCCCCTGGCCCATTTTCAGTTTAAATCGTCAGGATTAAAAGAAGAAAGGAAAAAAATAAAACATGGCACGAAGAAAAAAAGATGACAATGCGGCGGGTATTATTCTGGTTATTATTGGTGTCATTGCCTGGGGTATTTATGTCGCGGTAAGAGCATTAATCAATATTAATGAGCGATTTATTGAATCTGTGTCGAATCCGGCCGGTATCATCGGTCTGTTCTTTGGCTTACTGATAGCCGTTGCACTGATAATGCGGGTTTTCATTTACCGGGGCTTCAGGAAGAAAACCGCGGAGCTTGAACAGGCAACTTCGGACCTGGCCCAGAAAGAGAAAGCCTTTGACGAAACGGTCAGGACTGAAGTGGCTCGCGGCCTGTATCAGGAAAAGAAAAAGCTTTCCGGTCAGTGGGATGACTTTCACAATGCCAGAAATAAAACCTCCCGGGCTCTGCAGCGTATTGTGGACTCCGCGTATAAATTCAAAGTCAAAACCCTGCTTTCCGGCACCACGGTAAATAACTGGCAAAGCAAGTACGACCAGCTCAGAAAAGAGAGAGACGCTTATGCTGCTACAAGCGAGAAAATCACCTTTCTGGAACTGGAAGATAATGCCGACTGGGAAGGCGTAAAACAGCAGTTTCTGGATAAGGTCGCCCTGCTTGAAAAAGCGCAGGAAGAAAAAGAATATCAGGCTGAGCTCAGGCGTCAGATGCGGGAAGAGAAACAGCGTCAGGATGAACTGGAGCAGCAGCAGCGCGAAGCGGAAGAGGAGGAGCAACGCCTTGCTGAGCAGCAGCGTTTACTGGAAGAAGCTCTGCTCGCCGCTGAAGGTGCGCACCGGGAAGAGCTGGAAAGACAGCGTCTGGAGCTGGAGCATAGAATCCAGGACGTGCATCAACATTATGAACGCGCCAAATCCATGGCCCAGCTCACGAAGCAGGGACACGTATATGTGATTTCGAATATTGGCTCCTTCGGTGAAAACGTATTTAAAATCGGTATGACCCGACGACTGGAACCTATGGAGCGTGTGAAAGAACTGAGCGGAGCAGCCGTGCCGTTTGATTTTGACGTCCATGCCATGATTTCCTGCGATGACGCCCCTGCGCTTGAAAAGACACTGCATGATCATCTGGAAAGCTACCGGATTAACCGAATCAACCTGCGGAAGGAGTTTTTCCGGGTTGAACTCAGTAAAATTATCGATGAGGTTGAGCGTCATCATGGCCAGGTTGAATATATCGCCGACCCGGTGGCGCTACAGTATCTGCAGAGTCTCGAATATGCAGAAAGTGAAGCCGCATAAGCCTTAATCATCCTTATTCCCGGACACGTCAGAATGGACAACTGGTCATGAATGACATTACCCAACGTAAGATTAAAACCGGCGGTGACCCGCGCTCGCTACCGGATTATGCCGCCTTGCGTGATGAGCTGAGTAAGCTGACACATCCGGCTCGCCCGGATGTGAACTGGCGTTATGCGGAAAAACTATGTCTCTCACTGTTCGAGCAGAACGGTGTGGAATTGCAAACAGCAGCCTGGTATACGCTTGCGCGTGCACAGCTGGCCGGTTTATTCGGGCTCAATGAAGGGCTGACGATACTCGAGGCCCTGATAAGCCATCAGTGGGGGGCACTGTGGCCTCAGCCAGTCCATGCGCGCATGGAAATTCTCAGCAGTCTGAGTCAGCGCCTGCAGCAACGAATGCGCTCGCTCCCGCTGAATTACAGCGACCTCAGCCAGTTGTACCGGGCGGAGCAACTGCTTACAGGTCTGGGAGAGGTACTGCAGCGTCTGGAGCTTAAGCATCTGAGTCAGCTCGATACGTTGCGTACCCTGATGCACAACAGTGCTGTTCGGCTGGAAAATAGCGATGGCATAACCACTACCGGGTCGAGCATTCAGCCTGGTATCGTATTGCCTACCACCGTGATGAATGAGGCGACAGCATCCACGAGAGACTTTGCTGGTGGACCGGATGAAGATACGCCAGAGAGTGCAGTGAAGTGGGTTTACGTTGCGCAACCGGAACCGCAGTCGAATGTGGAAGTGCTGTCGACATTGCCTGTTCCGGTTAAAAAGTGGAAATCCTTCGTCGCCGGGATGTGTACCATGATGGTGATAACCACCATCGCAGGGTGGGGTTGGCAGTATCTTCACCGTCCGGATCCGCTACAGACTCAGCTTGCTGCTTCACTGGCTCCGTTCCCTGCACCTCTCACGTCTGAACAACTGGGGATGTTGCGTCAGCAGACTCCGTTACCGAAGGATCTTATCGCACAGACACAGCAGCAGCTTGCCCGGCTGGATAAATTACCTCCTGACTGGAATATCACTTATGCCAGAAAACTCATCGAACAGGTTCAGGTATTGTGGCCGGAACAGGCTAAGACCCTGGTACAGCAGTGGCAGCAGCAGATTAATATCTCAGTACTTCCTGTCGATAAAACGAACGGCTGGCATGAAGGTATGACGCAGCTTCAGGCTCTTGCCGATAAACTGAATGCACTTGATGGTCAGAAGGGAAAATACATCACCGTCAGTGAACTTAAATCGCAGGTCTTTGGCATGCTGACAAGCTTCCGGCAGACCGTGCCGGTGGAAGAACAGCTTCGGCAGTTGAAGCTGCTCCCTGAAGACGCTCCGCAGCGTCAGCAGCAGATTCAGCAGGCTGAGCAGCACCTCCGGGCTCAAGTCTATATGCTGGCGCAGGAAAAACATCGTGAGTGATGTAAAAGGAACTGACGGGGTGGGTAAAACACAGCGACACCGTAATCACCGGACACAGTGGACGGCCACCGAAATTACGTTTGTGGAACAACACTATGGTCAGCTGTCTGCCCGTGAAATCGGGGAGCGGCTTGGCCGGTCTGCCCATGGAGTGGCCCGAATCGTTCAGCTTTTAGGTCTGTCCCAGGGCGTCGCACAGTCCTGGTCAGAAGAGGAGCTGGCATTGCTCCGGACCCACTATGCAGAAGGCATAGAGTATGTCATATCACTCTTGCCCGGGCGTTCACGCAAGGCTATCTTCCGGCAGGCGTCCCTTGCCGGGCTCACTAGTCGCAGTAGCTGGAGCAGTGAAGAGAAAGCATTTCTGGAAAAACATTACAGAAATCTGCCAACAAAAGAAATTGCTACCAGACTGGGCAGAAGCGTCAGCGCGGTGAGGGCGGCAGTGGTCAAATTTGACCTTGGAACAGGGAAAAACAGACCCTGGTCGGAATGGGAATTGGTGTTGATGCAGGCGCACTACAGTATTCCTGATTATGACTTGAGCATATTCGGAGGCAGGGTCATGCACCGCCATTATTAACTGGCGGTTGTATCTAATCCTGGGGGCTGGTCAGGTGGAGTTAAGGTATTGTAGAAGTGTTGATGTCGGCGGGCTTAGAATGCAAAAACGGACCTCCATGGAGGTCCGTTGATATGAATTTGGTGCAAGACTCGCAATCGAACCAAAGATGCGGGGATTTTCAAAACTCATGCTTAATTTGGTAATTCTGACGGTAGAGGCCAGTCTTCTGGTACTAGAGCAGGGGGCTTGGTCCAGGGAAGCTCGGTTAGCGGTACGTATCACATCATCGATATTAGCTTAAAACAATACCACTGTGTTTCCTGCGTGAATAGAAAAAGTAAGTACTTGAGGATGCTAAATGTGAAGTGAATAGCCTTCCGTGCCGAGGTTTATCGTGCTGATGAGGCACTTTGTATCCTGAATGGAAAACGGCGTTCGGTCATGTGAAGGTTTTTTGTTGTAAAAACGCTTCTTAATAGGGGGACCCTTACGTTGCTGATGAAGGCATTACAAACATCGCGGTGTATTAATCAACGGGGATCAGGTCAACCCGCCTCAACAATGGCGAGTCACTGACCGTCAGGAGCCTTGGTGACGAATTTAACATTTGCGAAAACACAATACGACGTGATCTGACCGAACGTCTTGCTTACCTGAACTTGTTCCGACAGGGAAAGCAGTACTGGATCTGGATCGCTTCACGCTAAAGTCCATGCAGCGCGGTAAATATGCCAGAAGGTTATAGAACAAACAAAAAATAAAAGAATTGCGTTCCCCGCACCTTCAGGTGCGGGTGAACAACCACTAACTTTTTGTCGATGAACTGAGAAGCTTGTCAATATAATCAGCGTACCACTGCATCATTTCTCGTCTTCCATCCAGATACTGTGCATGGTTATATGTGCCGCGAATGCTGTTTTTATCCACGTGAGCGAGCTGCATCTCGATCCAGGCTGTATTAAAGCCCTGTTCATGCAAAATGGTACTCATGGTATGGCGAAAACCATGCCCAGTCGCTCTCTTATCATAGCCAATCCTTTTAATGACCATATTGACGCTAGCTTCACTCATCGCTTTGTTAACATCGTTGCGTCCTGCAAAAATAAGCTGGTAGGTTCCTGTTAGTTCTTCCAGTTGACGAAGAGCGCTCAAGGATTGAGCCGATAACGGGATTACATGAGGACGTTTCATTTTCATTCTATTTTTGGGAATTTCCCAGATACGATTATCGAAGTCAATTTCACTCCATTCAGCCAGACGTAACTCTACTGTTCTCAAGCCTGTCAGCATGAGCAAACGGGTTGCAAGAAGAGTAATAAGACTTCCAGAGTAGCTTGATAGCTTTTGCAAAAACTCCGGCAGCTCACCGGCGGTAAGGAAGGGATAGTGCTTTTTCTCATGGCCTTGCAAAGCGCTACCAAGATCAGCAGCAGGGTTGTATTCGGCACGACCTGTAACAATCGCGTACCGAAAAACCTCACTACAACGCTGACGTACTTTGCTTGCAAGCTCAGGCGCTCCCCGCTTTTCCATTCGTTGTAATACGGACAAAAGCTCCAGTGGTTTTATTTCATTAACTGGCTGAGAGCCTAGATAGGGGAAGACATTATTTTTAAAAGCTCGCTTGACGTAATCAGCATAACTCTTTGACCAACCAGATACTTTTGCACTGTACCATTCGAGAGCTATTGCTTCAAATGTGTTGGTAACCGAGAGTTTTTAGCTAATTGCGTGGCTTTTTTGACCTCTCCGGGATCCTTATCATTCGCCAATACCTTTCTTGCCTCATCTCGTTTAGTGCGAGCTTCCGAAAGTGAGATGCCCGGGTAGGTTCCGAATGAGAGCTTTTTCTCTTTCCCGGCAAATCAATATTTCATGCGCCAGTACTTTGAACCGTTAGTATTGACCATGAGATAGAGTCCTCCGCCATCAGCGAGCTTATAGGCTTTGTCTCTTGGCTTTGCAGTCTCGACCTGACGCGCATATAAGGTCACTTTTGGGGGCCTCGTTTTTCATTGAACAGGATAAGCCCCCACTAAGGCCCCCAAGTGTTTATCGATTCACGTTGAAATGGGTAGACATCAGTTGACGCCGCATAGCCAGAATAGAGGGTTTCTCACTGATTATAAGAGGGTTTTATTGAATTTGGTAGATGTCAGGAGAGGTGTGTATGGTGTCCCCTGCAGGAATCGAACCTGCAACTAGCCCTTAGGAGGGGCTCGTTATATCCATTTAACTAAGGGGACAAGGCGGCGGGATTATAGCGTTTTTTCCGCCGCCCGTTAAGCGCATTGCGATTAATTGCTTAATTTGCAGCCGTTTAGCCCTTTTTATCTGCTTCGGCCTTCGCTTTGGCTTTCTGTTCCTGGGTCATGTCGTTGCGAATCTGGGCGTGGCTTAGCAGGGCGAAGATAAAGGTGCCGCCGCAGATATTGCCGGCAAGCGTCGGCAACGCGAAGGGCCAGAAGAACTCCTGCCAGGGCAGGGCGCCGCTGAAAATCAGATAGAAAATTTCCACACTGCCGACGACGATATGCGTGGTATCCGCCAGCGCAATGAGCCAGGTCATCAGGATGATGACGATGATTTTCGCCGAGCCGGCGGCCGGGAACATCCAGACCATCGTCGCCACCAGCCAGCCGGAAATAATCGCATTGGCGAACATCTCGCCAGGCGTATTCTCCATGACTTTCTGGCTGATGCTGTGAAACGCCTCACGGGTGGCGTCATCGAAAATCGGCATGATATTAAACGCCCAGGCGGCGATAGCGCCACCCAATAAATTACCTAATAACACCACGCCCCACAGGCGTAGCAATAGCGCAATATTACCGGCGCTGGGTTTATGCATAATCGGCAGCACGGCGGTAACGGTATTTTCCGTAAACAGCTGCTGGCGGGCGAGAATGACGATAATAAAGCCGAAGGTGTAACCCAAATTCTCCAACAAATAACCGCCGGGCAGGGCGATGAGGTGAACATGAAAAATTCCCTTGGCCACCAGCGAAGCGCTAATTGATAAGCCGGCGGCAATCGCTGACCACAGTAGCGCCATGGCATCGCGCTCGAGCTCCTTTTCACCCTCCTGGCGAATCACCTCATGGGTGGCCATTGCCTGCGAAGGCAGACGCTCCTCATCCACTTCTATTTTCTCGCCATGTTGCTTCTCTTCGCTTTCAACTTCTCGTTCATCGCTATCATGTGTGCCGGTGGCGCTATTTTGTCGGGTCATGGCTGTTCTCCCTTTGTATTTGTTACTAAGCGTAGAGAGAAATCAGCGCGGCGGCACAGGATATGCTCCTAAATTCAGCGCAATGGCAAGAATAGCAATACGAATATTGCAAAATATGTATAGAATCGGGAAGCTACATTGATGCCAAAGAAGGCTATGCTGAAAGCAGCTACCCAACGATAAAATGCTAATGGGGGCGCCGTCCCGGATGCCTCCAGCGATAGCCAGAATTAACAGGGAGAAACCTATGAATTATCGCCTGTCGGCGCTTGCGCTTGGCGCCACATTGCTGGTGGGATGCGCCAGTTCCAGCACTGACGATCGGTCGCAGGGGCGTTCAGATCCGCTTGAAGGGTTTAACCGTACCATGTTCAACTTCAACTTTAATGTGGTTGATCCTTATGTACTGCGCCCCGTTGCCGTCGCCTGGCGTGATTATGTGCCGCAACCGGCGCGTAATGGTTTAAGCAACTTCACCAGCAACCTTGAAGAACCGGCGGTAATGGTCAACTCCTTCCTGCAGGGCGATCCCTATAAAGGCATGGTGCATTTCACTCGCTTCTTCCTTAACACCATTCTTGGGATGGGCGGCTTGATCGACGTGGCCGGTATGGCGAACCCGCAGCTGCAGCGCGTTGAACCGCATCGTTTCGGTAGCACGCTGGGCCACTACGGCGTGGGCTACGGCCCGTACGTACAGTTACCGTTCTACGGCAGTTTCACCCTGCGTGATGAGGGCGGCGACATGGCCGACGGCCTGTATCCGGTACTCTCCTGGCTGACCTGGCCGATGTCTATCGGTAAATGGGCGGTAGAAGGGATTGAAACTCGCGCTCAGCTGCTGGATTCCGACGGCCTGCTGCGCCAGTCTTCCGATCCGTACATCCTGATGCGTGAAGCCTACTTCCAGCGGCACGACTTTATCGCTAATGGCGGTAAGCTGACGCCGGCAGACAACCCGAACGCGCAGGCGATTCAGGATGAGCTGAAAGATATCGATTCGCAGTAATCCACGCGATTCATAAAAGAAAAAGGGTGAACATGATGTTCACCCTTTTTTTATATCGTTTGCTTATCAGAAGCGGTAGTTGAAGTTCGCGCCGTACAGCCAGGCGGTACCTTCAGAACGGAAGGTGTAAGGACCTTCTTTAATTTCTACGTGCTGACCGTGCATGTAAGAGACGCCGACATCCACTGAAGCATCTTTATTGAACGCGTAGGTGGTACCGGCGCTCAGCCACAGGCGATCCTGATCCGGGATAGAGATGGAGCGGGTGCCGGCCGGAATCGGGCTATCATCGAAGGCGATACCGGTACGGAAGGTCCAGTTATCGTCATAATAATAGGTGGTACCCAGCGCGATGCGATAAGCATCTTTAAAGCCTTCATCTTTATAGAACAGCGTCTGACCATTGCTGCCGGTGGCCTTCAGCTCCTGGAACTGGCTCCAGCTGGTGTAGGTCAGGCTATAGTGCACTGCCCACTGCGGCGCGACGCGGTTATAACCCGACAGCTCCCACATTTCTGGCAGATTGAGGGTCAGCGCGCCGTTAGTGGTACGGCCATCGGTACCGGCCGGTAGACCGAAGTTGCCGAGGATCTGGTTATACGCGGACGGCAGATCGCTCTTATAGTTGCCATCAAAGTCGATTTTAACTTCAGAGCGGTAGGTGAAACCGTAGCGGTTGTTTTTGTCCAGCTCATACAGGATACCGGCGTTCCAGCCGAAGCCCCATTCGTTGCCGTTCAAATGCGCAATCTGAGTATCTGCAGGGATCTGGGAGACCCGGCCCGCTAGCGCTGGCGGCAGCTTGCCGGAACCGGCAACGATTTGTCCTAAATCACCTGCGTAGCGTTCGATTTTCGCTTTCGCATACACCGCATCAAACCCTAAACCAAAGCTCCAGTTGCTGTTCAGGCGATAGGCGCCGCTTAAATTGAGGTTAACGGTGGTGAGATCGGTTTTGCCACCCATACTGCCGGCAGCATAGTCATCAGCAAACTCAGTCGCGAGACCATAGTTAGAGGTAATAGATGCACCCCAACCAAACTGCTCGTTTATTGGCGAAACAAAGTGGAAGTTTGGTACCCATGCCGTTGGGGCAATATTGTCTGCATTCAGACTTTTACCGGTAGGCGAGGTACCAGAAACATTAACGTCCGGGTCGACGAAGACGGCGCCTGCCGACATCGTCGGGCGGTCAAACATCATGATTAACGCGGGGTTACGGCTGGCGTTGCCCGCATCGTCAGCGATTGCCCCTTCACCGGAATAGGCACGACCAAGACCTGAAGAGGAGAATTCATTTAACTGGAATCCTGCGGACCAGGCTTGGGTTGAAACAAGTGCTACAGCCACTGCAAGGGCAGATTGGGTAAAGCGGGTTTTCTGGCTCATGCCCATAACCTCATTGAGTTATTTTTATTTAAACTATGTTACATGCCGTAACAGAAGCGCGAAGTGTAGGGTCTGCTTTACGACAGAGAAATCAGACCAGTGGCCTGAGTATAGGTCTGACCAGATGAGTTGTTGCAAGTTTGTTTATGAGATTTTTCAATTGTGATAACAGAAACGCGATCCAGCTGGCAAAATTGCCCCGGTGCGTCATGCCCAAAGTGGGGCATTTTTGTTTTGGATCATTTTTAAGTGTGATTTCTGTCACTTAACCGTTTTCTTGCTATTAACAACTGGAGGGCGGCCGGGGGCGGGCGTAAAATAGGCGCATTATTTGTCTGGCACCAAAGGTGCATATACAGAGGAAATCTACGATGAGTAAATGTAGCGCTGATGAAACCCCAGTTTGCTGCTGTATGGATGTTGGCACCATTGTGGACAACACCGACTGCACCGCCTCCTACAGCCGCGTGTTTGCCAACCGCGCTGAAGCGGAAGCGACGCTCGCCGCGCTGAGCGAAAAAGCCCGCAATGTTGAGTCTGAACCGTGCAAAATTAACTCGACGTTCACCGATGTTGACGGCGGCGTGCAGCTGAATATCGATTTTGTTTTTAGCTGCGAAGCGGAATCGCTGATCTTCCAGCTGGGGTTACGTTAATCCTCTCTCTTAACGCCTCTTTCCTGAGGCGTTATCTTTTCTATTCAATGTGTTTTGGCTCCCACTTTTTCTCTTCCCCGATTGGCTTAATGTAAAAAATTAGTTAAGACTAGTTATCAGGTCAGACCACTTGGTTTTATCGGTTAACAGGGGAGTGTTATGAGTCAGGCATTACCGCTTATCACCCGTCAGGGCGATCGCATTGCCATTGTCAGCGGTTTACGTACCCCATTTGCCCGTCAGGCGACGGCGTATCACGGCGTTCCGGCCGTTGATCTGGGTAAAATGGTCGTCGGCGAAATGCTGGCGCGCAGTGAAGTTCCCCCGGAAGTGATTGAACAGCTGGTCTTTGGCCAGGTTGTGCAGATGCCGGAAGCGCCTAATATTGCTCGTGAAATCGTGCTCGGTACCGGCATGAATGTGCATACCGACGCCTATAGTGTTAGTCGCGCCTGTGCCACCAGTTTTCAGGCGGTAGCCAATATTGCCGAAAGCCTGATGGCCGGCACGATCCGCGCGGGCATTGCCGGCGGCGCGGATTCCTCCTCCGTTCTCCCCATCGGCGTGAGTAAAAAACTGGCCCGCACCCTGGTGGATGCCAATAAAGCGCGTACCCTTGGTCAACGGCTAAAACTCTTTTCCCGCCTGCGCCTGCGCGATCTTTTACCGGTGCCGCCAGCTGTCGCGGAATACTCAACCGGCCTGCGGATGGGCGATACCGCTGAGCAGATGGCGAAAACCTGGGGCATCAGCCGTGAAGATCAGGACGCGCTGGCGCTGCGCTCGCATCAGCTTGCCGCCCGCGCCTGGGAAGAGGGCAAATTGGCCAGTGAAGTGATGACGGCCTATGTGCCGCCTTATCGCGAGCCGCTGGAACAGGACAACAATATTCGTAAAAATTCAACCCTCGCGGATTACCAGAAGTTACGTCCGGCGTTCGATCGCAAACACGGTAGCGTCACGGCGGCAAACAGTACGCCGCTTACCGACGGCGCCGCCGCGGTGATCATGATGACCGAATCCCGGGCCAAAGAGTTGGGGTTAACGCCGCTGGGCTATCTGCGTAGCTACGCTTTCACCGCTATTGATGTCTGGCAGGATATGCTGCTGGGCCCTGCGTGGGCGACTCCCCTGGCGCTCGACAGGGCCGGAATTACCCTTGCAGACCTCACGCTGATTGATATGCATGAGGCTTTCGCGGCGCAGACGTTGGCGAATTTACAATGTTTAGCCAGCAATCGTTTCGCCCGGGAAGTTCTGGGCCGCGCGCAGGCGACCGGGGAAGTCGATGCCAGCAAGTTCAATGTGCTGGGCGGCTCTATCGCCTACGGACACCCCTTTGCGGCGACCGGCGCGCGCATGATTACGCAGACCTTGCATGAACTCCGGCGCCGCGGCGGCGGATTTGGTTTGGTCACTGCCTGCGCGGCAGGGGGTTTAGGTTCCGCTATGGTTCTGGAGGCCGAATAATGGAAGCGGCAACAGCTTTTACGCTTGAAATTCGCCCGGATAATATCGCCGTTATCACCATCGACGCGCCCGGCGAAAAGATGAACACACTGAAAGCCGAGTTCGGCGGCGAGGTACGGGCGATTATCCGTCAGCTCCGCGAGAATAAAGCGCTGCGCGGCGCTGTATTTATCTCCGCTAAACCCGATAACTTTATCGCCGGCGCCGATATCAACATGATTGCTCGTTGTACCAGCGCCGCAGAGGCCGAAGCGCTGGCGCGTCAGGGTCAGCAGATCATGGCCGAGATCAACGCGCTTTCTATCCCGGTGATTGCCGCCATTCACGGCGCCTGCCTTGGCGGCGGCCTGGAGCTGGCGCTGGCCTGTCATGGGCGAGTCTGTAGCGATGATGATAAAACGCGGTTGGGATTGCCGGAAGTACAGCTGGGGTTGCTACCGGGATCGGGCGGCACTCAACGCCTGCCGCGGCTGATTGGCGTCAGTACGGCGCTCGAAATGATCCTCACCGGTAAACAATTGCGTCCGCGTCAGGCGCTGAAAGCCGGTCTGGTGGACGATGTTGTCCCGCAATCGATATTGCTACAGACCGCGGTTGAGTTGGCGCTACAGGGCCGGCCGGCGAGCCGAACAGTACCGGCGCGCGAACGGGTGCTTGCCGGGCCTCTGGGCCGTCAGCTGCTGTTCCGCATGGCGGCAAAAAAGACCCGGCAAAAAACGCAGGGTAATTACCCGGCGGCAGAGCGTATTTTACAGGTGATAGAAAACGGACTGGCGCACGGCTGCAGCAGCGGTTATGCAGAAGAGGCGCGGGCGTTTGGCGAACTGGCGATGACGCCGCAATCGCAAGCGTTACGCTCTATTTTCTTTGCCAGTACCGATCTGAAAAAAGATCGTGGCGCCGAGGCTGACCCTGCTGCGCTTAATAGCATTGGCGTGCTAGGCGGTGGTTTAATGGGAGGCGGTATTGCTTACGTCACCGCTTGTAAAGGCGGTCTGCCGGTACGCATAAAAGACATTCAGGCGAAAGGCATCAATCATGCGCTGAAGTACAGCTGGGATCTGCTGGATAAGCAGGTGCGTCGCCGCTATCTGCGCGCCAGTGAACGCGATCGTCAGCTGGCGCTGATTTCCGGCGCCACAGATTATCATGGCTTTGCCCATCGCGATGTGGTGATCGAAGCGGTGTTTGAGGAGCTGGCGCTCAAGCAGCGGATGGTTGCCGAGATCGAACAATGCTGCGGGCCGCAAACGATCTTTGCCTCTAACACCTCATCGTTACCGATCGGCGAGATCGCCGCTCAGGCCGCCCGGCCGGAGAAGGTCATCGGTCTGCATTTTTTCAGCCCGGTCGAAAAAATGCCGCTGGTTGAGGTTATCCCGCACGCAACGACTGATGAGCAAACTATCGCCACGGTGGTCAAGCTCGCGAAGCTGCAGGGGAAAACGCCGATCGTGGTCGCGGATCGCGCCGGTTTTTATGTTAACCGTATTCTGGCGCCCTATATCAATGAAGCCATGCGCCTGCTGCTGGAAGGCGAGCCGGTTGAACATATTGATAATGCATTGGTTAAATTTGGTTTCCCGGTCGGACCTATTCAGTTGCTGGATGAAGTCGGCATTGATACCGGCACTAAGATTATCCCGGTACTGGAGACCGCTTTTGGTGAACGTTTTAGCCCGCCTGCAAACATCATTGACGCGATTTTGAAGGACGATCGCAAAGGGAGAAAAAATAATCGCGGTTTCTATCTTTATGAGACAAAAAGGCGTAAAAGCAAAAAACGGGCTGACCCCGCTATTTACCCATTAGTGGCAGTAGCCAGTCCGCAGGCGCGTTTGTCTGCTCAGCAGGTTGCTGAACGCTGCGTGATGATGATGCTCAACGAAGCGGCGCGCTGTTTTGATGAACAGATCGTGCGCAGCGCGCGCGATGGCGACATCGGCGCCGTCTTTGGTATAGGTTTTCCGCCGTTTCTCGGCGGCCCGTTCCGCTATATGGATAGCCTCGGCGCGGGTGAAGTCGCCGCAATCTTGCAGCGTCTGGCCGCACAGTACGGCCCTCGTTTTTCTCCGTGCGACACCTTATTACGCATGGCCGAGCAGGGGGCGACCTTTTGGCCCACTGGTGAACGGACGACCTAAGTTGTGGTCAAAAGAAGGTAAATCCAACGTTGGCTGGCGCTGTTGATTGGCTGTTTTGTAAACAAATATTGACTATACTTACGCCATTGAGGTAAAAAACAGCGTTTCATTCGTTGGATGGATCAGGCACAATGCCCGGCCACCGGGTCGCCTGCGTATTGTTTACGCAGAGCGAGTTGCGGTGATTCTGGTTAACAAAAGCGGTGCAATATGCAAGTTTTTATCATGCGTCACGGCGACGCTGCCCTCGATGCAGCCAGTGACTCCGTTCGTCCCTTAACCGTTTGCGGTTGTGACGAATCTCGTCAGATGGCAACCTGGCTGAAAGGTCAAAAAGTGGATATTGAGCGGGTGCTTGTCAGCCCTTACCTGCGTGCAGAGCAAACTCTGGACATAGTAGGGGAGTGCATGAACCTGCCGAAAGATGTCGACGTGATGCCGGAACTCACGCCATGCGGCGATGTAGGGATGGTCAGCGCTTATCTTCAGGCGCTGGCAAATGAAGGCGTGAAAACGGCGCTGGTCGTTTCACACCTGCCGCTGGTGGGGTACCTCGTCTCAGAGCTGTGCCCGGGGGAAACGCCCCCGATGTTTACGACCTCAGCCATTGCCTGCGTCACCCTCGACGCCGACGGCAAGGGCGAATTCACCTGGCAGATGAGCCCCTGCAATTTGAGAATGGCGAAAGCAATCTAAGGCTTTCCCCCCGGAGCTTCCGTTTACGGAAGCTCCGGCGGCAACCACTCTTCAACTTCAATCAGTACCAATAGCGCGGCATCGCCGCCGTACTCTTTTGGTGCCTGATGGAACGCCATAATATGCGGATGTTGCGCCAGCCACAGCGGCGTTTGCTGCTTGAGGATATGTTTGCCGTGCCCGTGCATCACGCAGGCGCAGAAGACGTGTTCGCGGCGGCAGGCGGCAATCAGCGCGCCGAGTTCTTGTTTCGCCTGCTGTTGGGTTAAACCGTGCAGATCGAGAAACAGCTCCGGCGAATAGTCGCCGCGGCGCAGTTTTTTCAGCTCAAAATGGCTAACATCCGCGCGCACGTACTTCATCGCGCCTTCCGTATTGAGCAACGGCTGAAATTCGTCGGAAAAATAGTGGCTGTTATCCACCTGTTCCTGCAGCAATCGCTTGGGCGGTACCTCGCTGAGTTTCTTGCGCTGCGGGCGGTGTACGATGGTGTCCTGTTTAATTTGCCGGGTGCCGGTCATTAGCTGGCGGAACAGCGCCTGATCCTCCGCGCTTAGCGGTGTTTTCTTTTTCATTGCCCAATCTCACTATTTCTTTTCGGTAGTTTACCCGACTCGCCCGCGCTTCAGGCAAGGAAAACCTATTTTTCCCCACTCCTGCTGCGCAAGAATGCTGATTTATCGCCGCCGTCGTGGCAAACTAGCCGCCGAATTTATAGCAGAGCGTGCCCTGGAGGATTGCGTGGATAAAATTTTTGTTGATGAAGCGGTCAATGAGCTGCAGACCATTCAGGACATGCTGCGTTGGGCGGTAAGTCGTTTTAGCGCCGCCAACATCTGGTACGGTCATGGTACCGATAACCCGTGGGATGAGGCCGTACAGCTGGTATTACCCTCACTGTACCTGCCGTTAGATATACCGGAAGATATGCGCGCCGCGCGCCTGACCTCCAGCGAAAAACATCGTATCGTCGAGCGCGTGATTCGCCGCGTCAACGAACGTATTCCCGTCGCTTACCTGACCAACAAAGCGTGGTTCTGCGGCCATGAATTCTATGTCGATGAGCGCGTGCTGGTACCGCGTTCGCCGATTGGCGAACTGATCAATAACCAGTTCGCCGGGCTGATAAACCATAAACCGCAACATATTCTCGATATGTGTACCGGTAGCGCCTGCATTGCTATCGCCTGCGCCTATGCCTTCCCGGAAGCCGAAGTCGACGCTGTCGATATCTCCCCGGACGCGCTGGCCGTTGCCGAACATAACGTTGAAGAACATGGCCTGATTAACCAGGTTACCCCGATCCGCTCCGATCTGTTCCGCGATCTGCCGAAGCTGCAGTACGATCTGATCGTGACCAACCCGCCGTATGTTGATGAAGAAGATATGGCCGATCTGCCGGATGAATATGAACACGAGCCGGTTCTGGGTCTGGCTTCCGGTAGCGATGGCCTGAAGCTGACGCGCCGCATTCTCGGCTGCGCGCCGGATTACCTCAACGACGACGGTATTCTGATTTGTGAAGTCGGTAACAGCATGGTACATCTGATGGAGCAGTACCCGGACGTGCCGTTCACCTGGCTTGAGTTTGATAACGGCGGTGATGGCGTCTTTATGCTGACTAAACAGCAGCTCATTGAGGCGCGCGCGCATTTCGGCATTTATAAAGACTAAAAAAACAACACGCAAACATAACGAAAAGAACGGAGCCGTGATGGCAGGAAATACAATTGGACAACTCTTTCGCGTCACCACCTTCGGCGAATCGCACGGCCTGGCGCTGGGCTGCATCGTCGACGGGGTGCCGCCAGGCATTCCGCTGACCGAAGCCGACCTGCAGCACGACCTGGATCGCCGTCGCCCTGGGACATCGCGTTACACCACCCAGCGCCGCGAACCGGACCAGGTGAAAATCCTCTCTGGCGTCTTCGAAGGCGTGACCACCGGCACCAGCATTGGCCTGCTGATTGAAAACACCGATCAGCGTTCTCAGGACTACGGCGCTATCAAAGATGTGTTCCGTCCGGGACATGCGGATTACACCTACGAGCAGAAATATGGCCTGCGCGACTATCGCGGCGGCGGGCGTTCGTCCGCGCGTGAAACCGCGATGCGCGTGGCGGCCGGGGCGATTGCCAAAAAATTCCTCGCGGCCAAATTCGGTATTGTTATCCGCGGCTGCCTGACGCAGATGGGCGATATTCCGCTGGCTATCAAAGACTGGGATCAGGTTGAGCAGAACCCATTCTTCTGCCCGGATCCGGATAAAATCGAGGCGCTGGATGAACTGATGCGCGGCCTGAAAAAAGAGGGCGACTCGATCGGCGCGAAAGTGACCGTCGTGGCGGATGGCGTTCCTCCGGGCCTCGGCGAGCCGGTCTTCGACCGTCTGGATGCCGATATCGCCCACGCGCTGATGAGCATCAACGCGGTGAAAGGGGTAGAAATCGGCGATGGTTTTGAGGTGGTCAAACTGCGCGGCAGTGAAAACCGCGACGAAATCACCAAAGACGGCTTCCAGAGTAACCACGCCGGCGGCATTCTTGGCGGTATCAGCAGCGGCCAGCAAATTGTTGCTAACATCGCGCTGAAGCCAACCTCCAGTATTACCGTTCCCGGTCATACGATTAACCGCTTCGGCGAAGAAGTCGAAATGATCACCAAAGGGCGTCACGATCCGTGCGTCGGCATTCGCGCGGTTCCAATCGCCGAGGCCATGCTGGCTATCGTGTTAATGGATCACTTTATGCGTCAGCGCGCGCAGAATGGCGACGTGACGACAACAATTCCACGCTGGTAACCGATGAAAAATACCGTTATCGCACTGCTGGCGCTGTTGGCCAGCACCGCCAGCCTGGCGGCGACGCCGTGGCAGAAAATATCCCAGCCGATTAGCGGCAGCGCTCAATCTATTGGCGCGTTTGCCAATGGCTGCATCGTCGGCGCCCAGCCGTTACCGTTGAACTCCCCTGATTACCAGGTGATGCGTACCGATCAGCGGCGCTACTTCGGCCACCCGGATCTCGTGCAGTTTATTCAGCGACTGAGTTTGCAGGCGCACAATAAAGGTATGGGGACGGTGCTGATTGGCGATATGGGCATGCCTGCCGGCGGGCGCTTTAACGGCGGCCACGCCAGCCATCAGTCGGGCCTGGATGTTGATATTTTCCTGCAACTGCCGCAGACCCGCTGGACCTCCGCGCAACTGCTGAAACCACAGGCGCTGGACTTAGTCGCCCGCGATGGCAAGCGGGTGGTGCCGTCGCTGTGGAGCCCGCAAATCAGCAATCTGATTAAAATGGCGGCGGAAGATAACGATGTAACACGTATTTTCGTCAACCCGGCTATCAAACAGCAATTGTGCCTCGATGCCGGTAACGATCGCCAATGGCTACGCAAAGTCCGCCCGTGGTTCCAGCATCGCGCCCATATGCACGTGCGCCTGCGCTGCCCGGCGGGCAGCCTCGAGTGCGAAGATCAAGCGCCGCCGCCGGCTGGCGATGGCTGCGGAGCCGAGCTGCAAAGCTGGTTTGAACCGCCTAAACCTGGGTCAACCCCACCTGTGAAGAAGACGCCGCCTCCGCTGCCGCCTTCCTGTCAGGCGCTACTGGATGAGCATCTTCTCTAATGGATAGTTTTGCCGAGCTGTTTATGGTGTCGCCAATGGTTCTGGTGGCGCTCTTTTTTGTCGCAATTCTGGCCGGATTTATTGATTCCTTAGCCGGCGGCGGCGGGTTGTTGACCGTCCCGGCGCTGATGGCGGCGGGTATGCCGCCCGCTCAGGCGTTGGCGACCAACAAGCTACAGGCCTGCGGCGGTTCCATTTCCGCGACGCTCTATTTTATCCGTCGCAAGGTAGTGAATCTCGCCGATCAGAAACTCAATATTCTGATGACTTTTATCGGCTCGACGGCGGGCGCGCTGCTGGTGCAGCACGTGCAGTCCGATATTTTAAAGCAAATCCTGCCGCTGCTGGTGATTGGCATCGGGCTGTACTTTTTGCTGATGCCGAAGCTCGGGGAATCCGATCGTCAGCGTCGCCTGTATGGCTTGCCGTTCGCGCTGGTCGCTGGCGGCAGCGTTGGTTTCTACGATGGTTTTTTTGGCCCCGGCGCCGGTTCTTTTTATGCGCTGGCCTTTGTGACGCTCGCCGGGTTTAATCTGGCGAAATCCACCGCTCACGCCAAACTGCTAAACGCCACCTCCAATATTGGCGGACTGCTGCTGTTTATTATTGGCGGCAAAGTGATTTGGGCTACCGGTTTTGTGATGATGGCCGGGCAGTTTATCGGCGCTCGCGCCGGTTCGCGGCTGGTGCTGAGTAAAGGACAGTCGCTGATTCGGCCGATGATCGTCATCGTCTCCGCGGTGATGAGCGCTAAACTTCTTTACGACAGCCACGGGGCTGAGATTTTGCAGTGGTTGGGAATTCACTAATGCAACAGCAACACCATTATCAGCAGTTGGTCGAGATCTTTGACGGCTGCTTTGCCGATGATTTTAATACCCGTCTGATTAAAGGCGACGACGAACCGATCTATCTTCCTGCAGATAGCGAAGTGCCCTATAACCGGATCGTGTTTGCCCACGGCTTTTACGCCAGCGCGCTGCACGAAATTTCCCACTGGTGTATCGCCGGCAAGGCGCGGCGCGAGCTGGTGGATTTTGGTTACTGGTACTGCCCGGACGGCCGCGATGCAATGACGCAAAGCAAGTTCGAAGACGTCGAGGTTAAGCCACAGGCTTTTGACTGGTTGTTCTGTACGGCGGCGGGATTTCCATTTAACGTCAGCTGCGACAACCTGGAAGGCGACTTTGAACCCGACCGTATTGCGTTTCAGCGGCGCGTGCATGCCCAGGTGATGACTTATCTGGAGCAGGGGATCCCTGAGCGCCCGGCGCGCTTTATTCGCGCGCTGCAACAGTATTACCAAACGCCGCCGCTGACGGCAGAACAATTTCCGTGGCCGGAAGACCTGCACTAAAGCCACGAATTACAAATGAAAGAGGAAAGACGATGATCGCGGAGTTTGAATCACGCATTCTGGCGTTAATTGACGATATGGTAGACCACGCCAGTGATGACGAACTGTTTGCTGGCGGTTATCTGCGCGGCCACCTGACGCTGGCGGTGGCCGAGCTGGAAGGGGAAGGGGAGCACTCGGCGCAGGCGATTAATGATAAAGTCGCCAGCAGCCTGGAAAAGGCTATTAGCGCGGGCGAACTGTCGCCGCCGGACCAGATTCTGGTGCAGGGGATGTGGAATAACCTGTACCAGCAGGCGAAAAATCAGGCCTGATAACTGATGTCATCCGGATGAGGCGTTAGCCGACATCCGGAGACTCTCCCCGGTCGCGCTGCGCTTACCGGGGCTACCAGGCTGTAGATACTGTTATCGGTTTGCAACTTTTATCTTGAGAAAGCATTTATCTCGTTTCGCTCCAGAGTATCTTGCGCTCCCGGTTAATTCTTCTGCAATATGTTTTCCGTGGCGCAGAGAGCGCACAGGGCCTTCCGGGCTACCAAATCGCACAGCGCTGTAGCCCCGGTAAGCGGCAGCGCCACCGGGGGTTTTTAGGCCACCAGCGCCGGCAGTTTTAGCCTGCGTAGTGAATAAATTAACGGCAGACTGCACGGACCGTAGGCCGGATAAGGCGCAAGTCGCCGTTATTTTACCGCTTTTCCCTTCAGCAGTTTTCTCACCCACAGCCGATTCGGATTCAGCGCCGCCAGCGTGTCGCTATCCAGCGGCAGCGGTTCTTCACTCATCTGCGCGGCCAGCAGTTCGGCGCTCAATGGCGCGGTGCACAGCCCACGAGATCCCAATGCCGCGAGCATAAACAGATTGTGATAAACCGGCGCGCTGTCGACATTTTCCTGCTGTTCGTGAAGCGTGGCGTACTGCGTCAACGTTTTCTCATAATCCGGAACATTGCCCACCATCGGCAGGTGGTCGCGGGTGGCGCAGCGTACGCCACAGCGGGCGTCGTTGCCGCTAACATCCACCTCTTTTGCCCATGCCGCCTGCGGGAAACAATCAATCAGGCGCTGGCGATTTTGCATCTGATCTTCGGCGCTGAAATCGGTATCTGTCTTGCCGCGATGATAGCTGGCGCCGATACAGTGTTGCTGATTCGCGGGATTTTGTGGCGTCAGATAGCCGTCATAGCATAACACCTGGCGCAGGGCGGAAAGCCCCGGCGTGGTGGGGATATGGCTAACCTGGCCGCCGACCGGATAAGCCGGCAACTGCGCGGTCTGGGCAAAATCAGTCAGGCGATGTCCGTTCGCCAGTACCACCGCCTGATGATGATGCTGCTGATTGAGCAACCAGCCGTCGCCCTCCGCGCTGAGCGTTTCAACGGGATAACCGAAGTGGCTGCGTAGTCCCTGCGTTGCCGCCAGCGACAGCAATTCTGCCGTCAACTGCTGCGGGCACAGCCAGCCGCCGGCAGGATAGGTAATGCCGCCACAGCCGGTATCAACGCCGGTAAGTTCAGCGACCCGATCCGCCGTCACCGCGCGGGCGATCTCCGCAGGTATATCTGACGCCAACATTTGGGCGATTTTCTGCGCGCTTTTTTCATCCCAGGCGAGTTGGGTTACGCCGCACCATTGATGATCGAATTCCACTGGCAACGCGTCGTAAACGCGGCGCGCGAAAGTAAACGCCGCCGGGAAGAAGCGCGCCAGCGCTGGATCGTGCTGGCTTAATAGCGGATACAGCGCGCCCTGGCGATTGCCGGATGCGCCGCTGGCGGGCGCATCGTCAGCGCAGTACAACGTCACCTGCCAGTCGCGACGCAGCAGCGCCAGCGAGAGCAGGGCGCTGGCGATACCACCGCCGATCACCGCCGCTTCGCGCGATTGGCTGCCGCTGCGGGCAAACCATGGCGTCCGCGCCAGCGTCGGAGCGTCGGCGGTCAATTCGCCGATTAGCATTTCGCGCTTGCGGCCAAAGCCTTTGCGTTTTTGCATGCTAAAACCGGCCTCCTGCAGCCCGCGGCGCACGAAACCGGCTGAGGTAAAGGTCGCCAGCGTGCCGCCGGGGCGGGCCAGGCGCGCCATGGCGGAAAACAGCCCCGGCGTCCACATATCCGGATTTTTCGCCGGCGCGAAGCCGTCGAGGAACCAGGCGTCGACCTGGCGGTTAAGGGAATCATCAAGCTGGTCGGTAAGCGCGTTGATATCGCCAAACCATAAATCCAGCGTGACGCGGCCATCGTCGAGCAGCAGGCGGTGGCAGCCCGCGATTGGTAGCGGCCACTGCGCCTGTAGCTGTTCAGCCCATGGCGCCAGTTCCGGCCAGTGCTGGTGCGCCAGACGCAGGTCGTCGGCCTTCAGCGGAAATTTTTCAAAACTGATGAAATGTAATCTTTGCAGCGTAGCCTGCGGATTATCGCGACGAAAAACAGCAAACGCCTGCCACAGCGTCAGGAAATTGAGCCCGGTGCCGAAGCCGCTCTCCGCGACGATAAACAACGGGCGCGGGTGGGTTGGGAAACGGCTATCAAGCCGGTTGCCGTTGAGAAAAACGTAGCGCGTCTCTTCCAGACCGTTGTCATTAGAAAAATAAACGTCGTCAAAATCTCGGGAAACAGGTGTACCCTCAGCGTTGAATTCCAGGTTGGCGGGTTGTATGGCGTTTTGTTTCACGTAAGTTACTCGAATCACAAGGCGTAGCGCGATCTTAACGATGTGTGCCAGAAGGCGCAAATTTATACACAAAATGGCTGATCGGACTTGTTCGGCGTACAAGTGTACGCTATTGTGCGACTCGAAACTTAAAATAGTGCGACTTACAGAGGTATTGAATGAAACGTGCAGTGATTACTGGCTTGGGCATCGTTTCCAGCATCGGTAATAACCAGCAGGAAGTCCTGGCATCTCTGCGTGAAGGACGTTCAGGGATCACTTTCTCTCAGGAGCTGAAGGATTCAGGAATGCGTAGCCACGTATGGGGCAACGTCAAACTGGATACCACGGGCCTCATTGACCGCAAAGTAGTGCGCTTTATGAGCGACGCATCCATTTATGCTTATCTGTCCATGGAGCAGGCGGTAGCCGACGCCGGTCTGGCGCCGGAAGCATACCAGAACAACCCGCGTGTCGGCCTGATTGCAGGTTCCGGCGGCGGCTCCCCGAAATTCCAGGTCTTCGGCGCCGATGCCATGCGTAGCCCGCGTGGTCTGAAAGCCGTGGGCCCATATGTTGTCACCAAAGCGATGGCTTCCGGCGTATCCGCCTGCCTCGCCACGCCGTTTAAAATCCACGGCGTCAACTACTCTATCAGCTCCGCTTGCGCCACTTCCGCACACTGCATCGGTAACGCAGTAGAACAGATTCAGCTGGGCAAACAGGACATCGTCTTTGCCGGCGGCGGCGAAGAGCTGTGCTGGGAAATGGCTTGCGAGTTCGACGCCATGGGCGCGCTGTCCACCAAATACAACGATTCTCCGGACAAAGCGTCCCGTACCTATGATGCGAACCGCGACGGTTTCGTTATCGCGGGCGGCGGCGGCATGGTCGTGGTTGAAGAGCTGGAACACGCGCTGGCGCGCGGCGCGCATATCTATGCGGAAATCGTCGGTTACGGCGCGACTTCCGATGGCGCGGACATGGTTGCGCCATCTGGCGAAGGCGCAGTGCGCTGCATGCAGATGGCGATGCACGGCGTTGATACCCCGATTGACTACCTGAACTCCCACGGCACTTCTACTCCGGTAGGCGACGTGAAAGAGCTGGGCGCTATCCGCGAAGTCTTCGGCGACAATAGCCCGGCTATCTCCGCCACCAAAGCGATGACCGGCCACTCTCTGGGCGCCGCAGGCGTACAGGAAGCCATCTACTCTCTGCTGATGCTGGAGCACGGATTTATCGCGCCAAGCATTAACATCGAAGAGATGGACGAGCAGGCTGCCGGCCTTAACATCGTCACCAAACCGACCGATGCTCAGCTGACCACCGTGATGTCCAACAGCTTCGGCTTCGGCGGCACCAACGCTACTCTGGTTATGCGTAAATACAACGCCTAATTGGTACGAAACAGAACCAGGGGAGCCTCAGGCTCCCCTTTTTTTGACGTCTTGACAGCGCCCGGCGAGAGAAGGCAAATTGCTCGCCATTATTCTCATTCCATCTTCTCGCCTTGCTCTGCAAAACTGGGGTAACGCATGTCCGCAGCGACAAAAACGATAAACAACGCTTCAGAGAATCTCTCGCTATTTCGCATTACCTTTGCGGTTTTTCTGACCTATATGACCGTGGGGTTGCCGCTACCGGTTATCCCACTATTTGTGCATCACGATCTCGGTTTTGGCAACACTCTCGTCGGCGTGGCCGTCGGCATCCAGTTTCTCGCCACGGTCTTAACCCGCGGCTATGCCGGGAGACTGGCCGATCAGTACGGCGCGAAACGCTCGGTGCTGCAAGGAATGTTGGCCTGTGCTCTGGCCGGCGGCGCCTGGCTGGCGGCGGCGCTGCTGCCGGTGCCGGTAATGGCCAAATTTGGCCTGCTGGTGCTGGGCCGTTTGATTCTCGGTTTTGGTGAAAGCCAACTGCTGACCGGCAACTTAAGCTGGGGATTAGGGCTGGTTGGCCCGCGTCGTTCCGGTAAAGTGATGTCGTGGAATGGCATGGCGATGTATGGGGCGCTGGCGGTGGGCGCGCCGCTGGGGCTGCTGATTTACAGCCGTTTCGGCGTGGCGACGCTGGCCTGCGTCACGATGGCGCTGCCGTTGCTGGCGTGGGCGATTAACGGCACGGTCCGTAAAGTTCCCGCTCACGGCGGCGAGCGTCCTTCGCTATGGAGCGTCATCGGCATGATCTGGCGGCCGGGGATTGGTCTCGGCCTGCAGGGCGTCGGCTTTGCGGTAATCGGCACCTTTGTTTCGCTCTATTTCGCCAGCCACGGCTGGGCGATGGCCGGCTTCACGTTGACCGCGTTTGGCGGCGCTTTTGTCCTGATGCGTATTCTGTTCGGCTGGATGCCGGATCGCTTCGGCGGCATTAAGGTGGCGATGGTGTCACTACTGATTGAAGCTATTGGCCTGACGCTGCTGTGGCAAGCGCCGGGCGCCTGGGTGGCGCTGGCGGGCGCCGCTTTGACCGGCTGCGGTTGCTCGCTTATCTTCCCGGCGCTGGGCGTTGAGGTAGTCAAACGGGTTCCGGCTCAGGTTCGCGGCACCGCGCTTGGCGGCTATGCCGCGTTTCAGGATATCTCTTACGGCGTCACCGGCCCGCTGACTGGCCTGCTTGCCACCTCGTTGGGCTATGCATCCGTTTTTCTTGCCGGGGCGATTTGCGCGGTATTAGGGATTGTGGTCACTCTGTTGACGCTACGTAAATAAAGGCATAACGGCGGCTATCAGGCCGCCGTTATTGTTTTAGGCTTACAGCACCAGCCACAGCAGAATAATCACCACCAGCAGCGCAATTGCCACCGTCCACGCTTTTTTACTATACACCGCATGGGGGGCGGGCAGTGGCTCGACCGGGGTAATTGCCATTGTCGCCTGGGCGCGGGCCACGCGTAGCGCAAAGACTTTATTTAATAGCGTTAGCACTTGCGGGCTGGTTAAGGTCGTCGTTGGCGTTACCTGCCAGCTGCTTTGCGCGAAATCGGCGATTTTCTGCCACTCCTGCGCCTCCAGCGGTTGCTTAAGCGCTGCCTGCAGCGAATTCATCGTCGGTGCGGTTTGCGCGCTCAGCGTTTGTCGCGCCTGCAGCCAGTATGAGAGCGGGGTGAAGTGGGTGGCGGGGATCAGCTCGCCGGATTTCACGCCGCACAGCTCAAGCATTGATTGCCAGATAAGCTTACTCGATTCGCCGGTTGCGGCGGCCAGTTTGGTCACTAACTGGTTCAGGGTGTTATGTTCCGCCGGCAGCAAAGGACGCAGCGTCGGCGTACGCTGCTGCGGCTGCGGGATCGCCAACTGGCCGTTTTGCAGCAGATGCAGCACGTTCTCCAGCTGCGCCTGGGTCAGCGCATGCAGCACGGTTTGACCATAATTCTGGCGGATATAATCGCTCACCGCCTGACGGTTATTCCCCTGGGTCAGCAGTTCGCTGAGTTGGGCGAGAATTTGCCGGTGGTGATGGTTTTGCTGAGCGATACTTAAGCGCTGATTCAGGTTGCTCTCAGCCGCGCTGAAATGGCTCGCCAGTAGCGGCGTATCGCCTTTCAGACCCAGATCGTGCTTCACGCAGGCCCACACTTCGGCGTTTTGCTGCGATGTCAGCGTCACCAGACGCGTTATCAGCCGCTCCAGAACGGTGCGTTGCTGCATGGTGAGCGCATTTGGACCCACGGCGGATGCGCCGGATGGGCCAGTCCCCGGAGGGCGATCGGACATACCTGAAACGGGTGGTGTCATGATGAATCCTTACCGTAGTGCTGTACTTAAGCCGGGTGATGATGTTCCTGGCGGCCAGATTATGGCACACTTCCCCGGTTTACTCTCGTTCTCAGACAGGTACTGAACCGTGAAAATCCTCGTTGATGAAAATATGCCCTATGCGCGTGAGCTTTTTAGCCGTTTGGGAGACGTGCAGGCCGTTCCCGGTCGTCCCATTCCGCAGGAAGCGTTAACCGACGCCGACGCGCTGATGGTGCGTTCCGTTACTAAGGTGAACGAAGCGCTGCTCTCCGGTAAGACGATTAAGTTTGTCGGCACCGCCACCGCAGGCACCGATCATGTCGATCAAGCGTGGCTGCAGCAGGCGGGGATTGGCTTTTCCGCCGCGCCGGGCTGTAATGCGATCGCGGTGGTGGAGTATGTTTTCTCGGCGCTGCTGATGCTCGCCGAGCGCGATGGATTCGCGCTGGCTGACCGCACCGTCGGTATCGTCGGCGTCGGCAACGTTGGCGGGCGTTTGCAAAAACGTCTGGAAGCGCTGGGAATTAAAACGTTACTCTGCGATCCGCCGCGCGCCGATCGCGGCGATGAAGGCGATTTCCGCAGCCTGGACGAGTTAGTGCAGCAGGCGGATATCCTGACGTTCCACACGCCGTTGTTTAAAGACGGACAGTATAAAACGCTGCATCTTGCCGATGAAGCGCTGATTAGCCGCCTGCAGCCGGGGGCTATTCTGATTAACGCCTGCCGTGGCCCCGTGGTGGATAATGCGGCGCTGCTCAAGCGCTTGCAGGCCGGGCAGCAACTGAGCGTGGTGCTCGACGTCTGGGAACCCGAACCGGATCTGAATACTGAGTTGCTGGCGCGTGTCGATATCGGTACCTCTCATATCGCCGGTTATACCCTTGAAGGCAAAGCGCGCGGCACCACTCAGGTGTTTGAAGCCTATAGCGCGTTCATTGGTCATCCGCAGCAGGTGGCGCTGGATACGCTACTGCCAGCGCCGGAATTTGGCCGCATCACTCTGCACGGCCCGCTCGATCAGGCGACGCTAAAAAGGCTGGTCCATTTGGTGTATGATGTGCGCCGCGATGATGCGCCGCTGCGTAAAGTGGCAGGCATTGCCGGCGAATTCGACAAGCTGCGTAAAAATTATCAGGAACGCCGCGAATGGTCGTCCCTGTACGTACAGTGCAGCGATGAAAAAGCAGCGACGCTGCTGCGTCAGCTCGGTTTTAATGCCGTACATCATCCTGTTCGTTAATATCTTCTTAATGCCCCTGTCGGATAATCCGGCAGGGTCGCTATTTTCTGGAGTACACCACCATGTCTGAAGGCTGGAATATTGCCGTACTGGGCGCAACCGGCGCCGTAGGCGAAGCCCTGCTTGAAACCCTTGCTGAACGCCAGTTTCCGGTAGGCGAAATTTATGCGCTGGCGCGCAATGAAAGCGCGGGCGAACATCTGCGTTATGGTGGCAAATCGGTCATCGTGCAGGACGCCGCCGAATTTGACTGGACCCAGGCCCAGTTGGCTTTCTTCGCCGCAGGCGTCGAAGCCAGCGCGGCGTATGTCGAAGAAGCCACCAACGCCGGTTGTCTGGTTATCGATCTTAGCGGCCTGTTCGCGCTGGAGCCGGACGTGCCGCTGGTGGTGCCGGACGTTAACCCGTTCGTGCTCGGCGACTACCGCAACCGTAACGTGATTGCGGTACCAAACAGCCTGACCAGCCAGCTGCTGACGGCGCTGAAACCGCTGATCGATGATGGCGGCCTGTCGCGTATTACCGTTACCAACCTGCTGTCTGCCTCGGCGCAGGGGAAAAAAGCGGTCGATGCGCTGGCGGGGCAGAGCGCGAAGCTGCTGAACGGTATTCCGATTGATGAAGACGATTTCTTTGGTCGCCAGCTGGCATTCAATATGCTGCCGATTCTGCCGGATCGCGAAGGTAGCGTGCGCGAAGAACGACGTATCGTCGATGAAGCGCGCAAAATTCTCCAGGATGACGGCCTGATGATTTCCGCGAGCGTCGTGCAATCGCCGGTCTTCTATGGTCATGCGCAGATGGTGAATTTTGAAGCGCTGCGTCCGCTAGCGGCGGAGGAGGCGCGCGACGCCTTTACCCGCGGCGAGGATATCGAGCTTTCTGAAGAGGGCGAGTTCCCGACGCAGGTCGGCGATGCTTCCGGTAACGCGCGTCTGTCCATCGGTTGCGTGCATAACGATTACGGCATGCCCGAGCAGATTCAGTTCTGGTCGGTTGCCGATAACGTGCGCTTTGGCGGCGCGCTGATGGCGGTGAAAATCGCCGAGAAGCTGGTTCAGGAGTATTTGTACTGATGTCTGAAGCACAGCAGCAGCCGGTGTATAAAATCGCGCTGGGCATCGAGTACGACGGCAGCAAATACTACGGCTGGCAGCGGCAAAACGAAGTGCGCAGCGTGCAGGAAAAGCTGGAAAAGGCGCTGTCGCAGGTGGCGGCCGAACCGGTACACGTATTCTGCGCCGGGCGTACCGACGCCGGCGTACACGGTACCGGCCAGGTGGTGCACTTTGAAACCCGCGCTCAGCGTAAAGACGCCGCGTGGACGCTGGGCGTAAATGCGAATTTACCTGGTGACATCGCCGTGCGTTGGGTGAAGCATGTTGCGGACGATTTTCACGCCCGCTTCAGCGCGACGGCCCGTCGTTACCGTTACGTCATCTATAATCACCGCCTGCGTCCGGCGGTGTTAAGCCAGGGGGTGACGCATTATTACCACCCTCTGGATGCCGGGCGGATGCATCGCGCCGCGCAGTGTTTAATTGGCGAGAATGACTTCACCTCGTTTCGCGCGGTGCAATGTCAGTCGCGCACGCCGTGGCGCAACGTGATGCATATCAACGTGACCCGTCACGGGGCTTATGTGGTGGTGGATATCAAGGCGAACGCTTTTGTTCATCATATGGTAAGGAACATCGTCGGCAGCCTGATGGAAGTAGGCGCCGGAAACCAGCCAGAGAGCTGGATTGCAGAACTGCTGGCGGCGAAGGACCGGACTCTGGCTGCCGCGACGGCGAAAGCGGAAGGATTGTATCTGGTGTCGGTGGATTATCCGGCCCATTTCGATCTGCCGGTAATGCCGATGGGCCCGCTATTTTTGGCGGACTAATATCAGCGCCCCCATAACAGGGGGCGGTTGTCACTAAAGGCTAAGACAAATATGGACCTGATTCATTTTTTGATTGATTTCATCCTGCATATTGATGTGCACCTTGCGGAGCTGGTCGCACAGTATGGCGTTTGGGTTTACGCCATCCTGTTTTTGATTCTGTTCTGCGAAACCGGCCTGGTGGTGACGCCGTTCCTGCCCGGAGATTCTCTGCTGTTCGTCGCCGGTGCGCTCTCCGCGCTGCCAACTAACGATCTCAACGTACACCTGATGGTCACGCTGATGGTCATTGCCGCCGTTGTGGGCGATGCCCTGAACTACACCATCGGTAGATTGTTCGGCGAAAAGCTATTCAGCAATCCGAACTCGAAGATTTTCCGTCGCAGCTATCTCGACAAAACCCATACCTTCTATGAACGCCACGGCGGCAAAACCATCATCCTCGCGCGTTTTGTGCCGATCGTCAGAACCTTTGCGCCGTTTGTGGCGGGAATGGGCCACATGTCCTATCGTCATTTTGCGGCGTATAACGTGGTAGGCGCGCTGCTGTGGGTACTGCTGTTCACCTATGCCGGGTACCTGTTCGGTGATTTGCCGATCGTGCAGGAAAATCTGAAGCTGCTGATCGTGGCGATTATCGTCCTGTCGGTACTGCCGGGTGTTATCGAAGTGATTCGCCATCGCCGGGCGGCGGCAAAGCAGGCTAAATAAGCCCTTAGCGGCATTTTCGCCGGGCGTTGCTATGACGTTCGGCCCGCAAAGTGTGAGCGGTTCGACCACTTTTTTATCCCATGTTACGGGATGTTATGATTTAATGTGCAACATTCATGGTCTGTGAGGGGCAAAAGTGGCATTATGCGCCCCTTGCGACAAAACTGGCATCGACCAGGTTCAGGTAGAAAGGTTATCAATGAGCTGGATTGAACGAATTAAAAGCAATATAACCCCCACCCGTAAGGCAAGTATTCCTGAAGGTGTATGGACCAAGTGCGACAGCTGCGGTCAGGTACTGTACCGCGCAGAGCTGGAGCGCAACCTGGAGGTTTGCCCTAAGTGCGATCACCACATGCGTATGTCGGCGCGCAATCGCCTGCATAGCCTGCTGGACGAAGGTTCTCTCGTGGAGCTGGGTAGCGAGCTCGAGCCAAAGGATGTGCTGAAGTTCCGCGATTCGAAAAAGTATAAAGACCGTCTGGCCTCTGCACAGAAAGAGACCGGCGAGAAAGACGCGCTGGTGGTGATGAAAGGCACCCTGCACGGCATGCCTGTTGTGGCGGCGGCATTTGAATTCGCCTTTATGGGCGGTTCGATGGGTTCCGTTGTTGGCGCGCGTTTCGTCCGTGCGGTTGAGCAGGCGCTGGAAGACAACTGCCCGCTAATCTGCTTCTCCGCTTCCGGCGGTGCCCGTATGCAGGAAGCGCTGATGTCGCTGATGCAGATGGCGAAGACCTCCGCGGCGCTGGCGAAAATGCAGGAACGCGGTTTACCGTACATCTCCGTGCTGACCGACCCGACCATGGGCGGCGTCTCCGCGAGCTTCGCGATGCTGGGCGATCTTAATATCGCCGAGCCGAAAGCGCTGATCGGCTTCGCCGGTCCTCGCGTTATCGAGCAGACCGTGCGTGAGAAGCTGCCGCCGGGATTCCAGCGCAGTGAGTTCCTGATTGAGAAAGGGGCGATCGACATGATTATCCGTCGTCCTGAAATGCGTCTGAAATTAGCCAGCATCCTGGCGAAACTGATGAATCTTCCTTCGCCGCAGGCCGATGCGCCTCACGAAGGCGAGGTGGTGCCACCGGTACCGGATCAGGAACCAGAGGCCTGATAATGCAGAGGGCAGGGCCGACAGGCGCTGCCCTTTTTTTTACCGTTAACTCTCGCGGACATCATGGAAAAAGATCCTATTCCTCAGGCCACGTCGCCCCTGGCTACGTGGCTTTCTTATCTGGAGCATCTGCACAGTAAAGCCATCGATCTGGGGCTTTCGCGGGTGAGCGAAGTCGCCGGACGGATGGCGATACTAAAACCGGCGCCGTTTGTCTTTACCGTGGCGGGTACCAACGGCAAAGGCACCACCTGCCGGACGCTGGAATCCGTGCTGATGGCGGCGGGTTATAAAGTTGGCGTGTATAGTTCGCCGCATCTGGTGCGCTATACCGAGCGCGTGCGCATTCAGGGCGCTGAGCTGCCGGAAGCGGCGCATACCGCCTCATTTGCCGAAATCGAAGCGGCACGCGGCGATATCTCGCTGAGCTATTTTGAATTTGGCACGCTGTCCGCGCTATGGCTGTTTAAGCAGGCGCAGCTCGATGTGGTTATCCTCGAAGTGGGCCTCGGCGGGCGCCTGGACGCCACGAATATCGTCGATGCCGACGTGGCGGTGGTCACCAGCATCGCGCTGGATCATACCGACTGGCTGGGGCCGGATCGTGAAAGCATTGGCCGTGAAAAAGCCGGTATTTTCCGCGCCGGCAAACCGGCAGTGGTGGGCGAACCCGATATGCCGCACACGATTGCCGACGTGGCGGATGAAAAAGGCGCGACGCTGTTGCGCCGCGACCACGACTGGCGTTATAGCGTGACTGGCCAGTCATGGAACTTTAGCGATGGTCAGGGCGAGTTGGCAGGGCTGCCGCTGCCGCAGGTTCCATTGCCGAACGCCGCGACGGCGCTGGCGGCGCTACGCGCCAGCGGGCTTAACGTCGCTGAACAGGCGCTGCGCGACGGTATTCATCACGCCATGCTGCCGGGGCGTTTTCAGATTATCAGCGAGGCGCCGCGGGTGATCCTCGATGTCGCGCATAACCCGCATGCGGCGGCTTATCTCGCCGGGCGTCTCAAAACCTTAGCGAAAACGGGGCGCGTACTGGCGGTTATTGGTATGCTGCATGATAAAGATATCGCCGGAACCCTGGCGAATCTGGCGCCTGAAGTAGACGCGTGGTACTGCGCGCCGCTGGAAGGGCCGCGCGGCGCCACGGCGGATCAGCTGATTGCGCATCTGCGCGCAGGGCAAAGTTATGACAGCGTAGCCCAGGCGTGGCATGCCGCCATGGCGGATGCCAAAGCCGAAGATACGGTGCTGGTGTGTGGTTCCTTCCACACGGTAGCGCATGTAATGGAAGAGATAGACGCGGGGAGAATCGGTGGCGAGTAAGTTTCAGAACCGTTTAGTCGGGACGATTGTACTGGTAGCGCTGGGGGTAATTATTCTCCCGGGTCTGCTCGACGGTCAGAAAAAACATTATCAGGATGAGTTTGCGGCGATCCCGTTGGTGCCGAAGCCGGGCGATCGCGATGAGCCGGATATGCTGCCGGCGGCTACCCAGGCGCTGCCTTCGCAGCCGCCGGAAGGCGCCGCGGAAGAGGTGAGAGCGGGAGATGCCGCGGCGCCATCGCTGGATCCGTCGCGCATCCCGGTGAATAACAATAGCTTCGATGAAGTTCAGGAGCCGGTGGTGGCCGCCAAGCCGCAGCCGAAACCACAGCCGAAGCCGGTTGAGAAACCGCAGCCGCAGCAGGTCGCGCAGACGCCGCCTCCGGCGAAACCGCAGCCGCAACCACAGCCGCAACAGCAGCAGGCCGCTATTCCGGCGCCGACCGGAAAAGCCTATGTGGTGCAGTTAGGGGCGTTGAAGAATGCCGATAAGGTTAACGAAATCGTGGGTAAACTGCGTTCCTCGGGCTTTAAAGCCTGGACATCGCCATCCACCCCGGTTCAGGGTAAAATTACCCGTATTCTGGTGGGGCCGGATGCGTCGAAAGACAAGCTGAAGGGGCAACTCGGCGAGCTGCAGCAAATTTCTGGCCTGAGCGGCGTGGTCATGGGATATAGCCCGAATTAAAAACCATATCCGCTCCGATTGGGTGAGCCAGCAAGCGGGTTAACCTGCTGAAACCCTTGCCGGATACGCCCTGAAGAGGCGTCAGGCTGTATGGCGTTGAATGTTTTTTCAGCGCCATTTTTATTTCTGTAGGGCACGGAAATCCCTACGCAAACGTTTTCTTTTTCTGTTAGAATGCGCCCCGAACTGGACGACAGGGCGTAAAATCGTGGGATGTATATGGTCTGGATTGATTACGCCATTATTGCGGTAATTGGTTTTTCCTGTTTGGTTAGCCTTATCCGCGGCTTTGTTCGTGAAGCGTTATCGCTGGTGACATGGGGATGTGCCTTCTTTGTCGCCAGTCATTACTACACTTACCTGGCTGTCTGGTTCACGGGCTTTGAAGACGAACTGGTCCGAAATGGGATTGCTATCGCGATATTGTTTATCGCAACGCTTATCGTCGGCGCTATCGTTAACTATGTGATAGGCGCTCTGGTAGAGAAAACCGGTCTGTCAGGAACAGACAGGGTGTTGGGGATCTGTTTTGGCGCCCTGCGCGGCGTGCTGATCGTCTCCGCTATTCTGTTCTTTCTCGACAGCTTCACCGGTATGGCAAAAAGTGAAGACTGGCAAAAGTCTGAGCTTATCCCGCAGTTCAGTTTCGTTATCAGATGGTTCTTTGACTATCTGCAGAGCTCGTCAAGTTTCTTGCCCAAAGCATAAGCGTTGGGATGTAGCTTAACGAGGAAAAGACGTATGTGCGGTATTGTCGGTATCGCCGGTGTTATGCCGGTAAACCAGTCGATTTATGACGCGTTAACGGTGCTTCAGCATCGTGGGCAGGATGCCGCGGGCATCATCACCATTGATGCAAATAACTGCTTCCGTTTGCGTAAAGCCAACGGACTGGTGAGCGATGTGTTCGAAGCGCGCCACATGCAGCGTATGCAGGGAAATATGGGGATTGGCCACGTCCGTTACCCAACGGCAGGCAGTTCCAGCGCTTCTGAAGCGCAGCCTTTTTACGTTAACTCGCCGTACGGCATTACGTTGGCCCATAATGGCAACCTGACCAATGCCCACGAGCTGCGTCAAAAGCTGTTTGAAGAAAAACGCCGCCACATCAACACCACCTCCGATTCCGAAATTCTGCTCAATATCTTCGCCAGCGAGCTGGATAATTTCCGTCATTACCCGCTGGAAGCCGATAACATTTTCGCCGCGATTGCCGCGACGAACCGCCAGATCCGCGGCGCGTACGCCTGCGTGGCGATGATTATCGGCCACGGCATGGTCGCTTTCCGCGACCCGAACGGTATTCGTCCGCTGGTGCTCGGCAAGCGCGATATCGGCGATGGCCGCACCGAGTATATGGTCGCCTCCGAAAGCGTGGCGCTGGATACTCTGGGCTTTGAATTTCTGCGCGACGTCGCGCCGGGCGAAGCGGTTTACATCACCGAGAAAGGCCAGCTGTTTACCCGCCAGTGCGCGGAAAACCCGGTCAGCAACCCATGCCTGTTCGAATACGTCTATTTCGCGCGTCCGGACTCCTTTATCGACAAGATTTCCGTCTATAGCGCCCGCGTGAACATGGGCACGAAGCTTGGCGAGAAAATTGCCCGTGAGTGGGAAGATCTGGATATCGATGTCGTTATTCCGATCCCGGAAACCTCCTGCGATATCGCCCTGGAGATTGCCCGTATCCTTGATAAACCGTATCGTCAGGGCTTCGTCAAAAACCGCTATGTTGGTCGTACCTTTATCATGCCGGGCCAGCAGCTGCGCCGTAAATCCGTGCGCCGTAAGCTGAATGCCAACCGCGCCGAATTCCGTGATAAGAACGTGCTGCTGGTGGATGACTCTATCGTTCGCGGCACCACCTCTGAACAGATTATCGAAATGGCGCGCGAAGCGGGGGCGAAAAAGGTGTATCTGGCCTCCGCGGCGCCGGAAATTCGCTTCCCGAACGTCTACGGTATCGATATGCCGACCGCCAACGAGCTTATCGCCCACGGTCGCGAAGTTGACGAGATCCGCCAGATCATCGGCGCCGATGGCCTGATTTTCCAGGATCTGGACGATCTGATCGAAGCGGTACGCGCCGAGAACCCGGACATTCAACAGTTCGAGTGTTCTGTCTTTAACGGCGTGTACGTCACCAAAGACGTTGACCAACAGTATCTCGATTATCTTGATTCTCTGCGTAACGACGATGCGAAAGCGGTGCAACTGCAAACCGAAGTTGAAAACTTAGAGATGCATAACGAAGGCTAATTGGTCCCTTGTTGCTGGCCCGCCGTCTTTCGAAGACCGCGGGCCTTTTTATTTTTACCCGCCAGGTTGCGTCGGAGACTATAATCCGGCAAAGTCTGCGGCACTATGCGCAAGGGGTATAACATCGTGAAACGACTCATTATCGGCATTTCCGGCGCCAGCGGCGCGATTTACGGCGTACGCCTGCTACAGGTGCTGCGTGACGTCGCGGAGGTCGAGACCCATCTGATAATGAGCCAGGCGGCGCGTCAAACGCTGTCGCTGGAAACCGACTACTCGCTGCGGGAAGTGCAGGCGCTGGCCGATGTGGTACACGACGCGCGCGATATCGCCGCCAGCATCTCCTCCGGCTCGTTTAAAACCAGCGGGATGGTTATTCTACCGTGCTCGATGAAAACGCTCTCCGGCATCGTCAATAGCTATACCGACGGCCTGCTGACCCGCGCAGCGGACGTGGTGTTAAAAGAGCGCCGCCCGCTGGTGCTTTGCGTACGCGAGACGCCGTTCCACCTTGGGCATCTGCGTTTAATGGTGCAGGCGGCGGAAATGGGCGCGGTGATCATGCCGCCGGTGCCGGCCTTCTATCATCGTCCCCAGACGCTGGACGATGTGATTAATCAGACGGTTAACCGGGTTATCGATCAGTTTGATATTGACCTGCCGCAGGACCTGTTTACCCGCTGGCAGGGCGGGGCCTGATGCACCCGTTTGGTGCATTTTATTTACCTTTGCCTTCCACTGGTGCATTTTTGTTGTCCTGATCAAATCCTCGACATTTAATTTGTTTTTTTGCGTTTTGCCGCTGCGGTTTATCCGTTAATGCTGGTATCTTCCCTTCTAAGACAATCTTGCAACTTTATATTAACAAATTTAACACTGTTACCGGCACGCACCGGGAAAATGGCATAAAACCTGCAAGAACCGTCGGCAACACACATAACCAGACAGCGCACAACATAACAACATCACGACACTTAAGGGCTTTCTATGAAGAAGACGATCCTGGCTCTCTCGTTAATCATGGGAATCAGTAGCGCCGCCAGCGTATCTGCGGCGCTGCCGCAAAGTATCCGCATCGGCACCGATACCACCTATGCGCCTTTCTCGTCGAAGGATTCGAAGGGCAACTTTATTGGCTTTGACATCGATCTGGGCAATGAACTGTGCTCGCGTATCAAGGTGAAGTGCACCTGGGTGGGCAGCGATTTTGACGCGCTGATCCCCTCGCTGAAAGCGAAGAAAATCGACGCGATTATCTCGTCGCTGTCGATTACCGAAAAACGCCAGCAGGAGATTGCGTTCTCTGACAAGCTGTACGCGGCAGACTCTCGTCTGATCGCGGCAAAAGGCTCGCCGATTCAGCCGACGCTGGAGTCGCTGAAAGGCAAGCATGTTGGCGTACTGCAGGGCTCTACTCAGGAGGCCTATGCCAACGAACGCTGGCGCAGCCAGGGCGTGGATGTTGTCGCCTATGCCAACCAGGATCTGATCTATTCCGACCTCGCCGCCGGGCGTCTCGATGCGGCGCTGCAGGATGAAGTCGCGGCCAGCGAAGGTTTCCTCAAACAACCTGCCGGTAAAGATTACGCCTTTGCCGGCCCTTCCGTTAAAGACAAAAAATACTTCGGCGATGGTACCGGCATCGGCCTGCGCAAAGAAGATGGCGAGCTGAAAGCCGCTTTCGACAAAGCGCTGGGTGAGATGCGTAAAGACGGCACTTACGACAAAATGGCGAAGAAATACTTCAACTTTAACGTCTACGGCGATTAAGACTGTAGCGGTCTGGTTATGCCAGGCCGCTCCATTGCGACGCGGTTATTGTTGCCCTTGATAGGTGCAAGCGGTTAATGGCTTGCACCAGAATGGGGCGATAGCGGTTTTTCTTTGTTCAGAAAGTGCATAGTTAAGCGTTTCTGATGCAAAAAAATCTGCTTTCATGCGCATTTTGCTTTGCCTTGGCAGGGCGAATAATGGCACGATAACTGGCGTAAGTGCTTCTAATAAACCCGTTAGAATGACAGTCTGTTGAGGATAATTATGAAAAAACTGGCGTTGTCTCTTTCTTTGGCGCTGGCCCTTTCCAGCGTTTCCACGGTATTCGCAGCCATTCCACAGAAAATCCGTATTGGTACCGATCCTACTTATGCGCCGTTCGAATCGAAGAATGCGCAGGGTCAATTGATTGGTTTTGACATCGATCTGGCGAAAGAGCTGTGTAAGCGTATCAATACCCAATGTACCTTCGTTGAAAACCCGCTGGATGCGCTGATCCCCTCGTTAAAAGCGAAGAAAATCGATGCGATTATGTCCTCGTTGTCGATCACCGAAAAGCGCCAGCAGGAAATTGCTTTCACCGACAAACTTTATGCCGCTGATTCCCGTCTGGTGGTGAAAAAGGGCAGCGATATTACGCCAGACCTGAGCAAGCTGAAAGGCAAGCGCATTGGCGTGCTGCAGGGTACGACTCAGGAAACCTACGGCAACGAGCACTGGGCGCCGAAAGGCATTGAAATTGTCTCCTATCAGGGCCAGGACAATATCTATTCCGACCTGACCGCGGGCCGTATTGACGCCGCGTTCCAGGATGAGGTCGCCGCCAGCGAAGGTTTCCTCAAACAGCCGATTGGCAAAGATTATCAGTTTGGCGGCCCGTCCATTAAGGATGAGAAGTTGTTTGGCGTCGGTACCGGCATGGGTCTGCGGAAAGACGACACCGAGCTGCGTGAGGCGCTAAATAAAGCTTTCGCCGAGATGCGTAAAGACGGCACTTACGACAAGCTGGCGAAGAAATATTTCGATTTTAACGTGTACGGCGACTAATCATCGTTAGTACCTCGCCGCACGCGTTTTCACGTGCGGCGATCGATGACAGACAGGGCAGACAGCATGCTGTACGGGTTCTCACAGGTTATTTTTCAGGGCGCGCTGGTCACCCTTGAGCTGGCGCTTAGCTCGGTGGTGCTGGCGGTCCTTATCGGGCTGGTGGGCGCGGGGGCGAAACTATCCGCCAACCGGCCTATGGCGCTGGTGTTTGAAGGCTATACCACGCTGATCCGCGGGGTGCCGGATCTGGTGCTGATGCTGCTGATTTTCTATGGGCTACAAATCGCCCTTAACAGCATCACCGATGCATTCGGCATGGCGCAATTTGATATTGATCCGATGATTGCCGGTATTATCACCCTCGGCTTTATCTATGGAGCGTACTTCACTGAAACCTTCCGCGGCGCGTTTCTGGCGGTGCCGAAAGGCCATATTGAAGCGGCGACGGCATTTGGCTTCAGCGGCTGGCAGACGTTCCGCCGCATCCTGTTTCCGGCAATGATGCGCTATGCGCTGCCCGGCATCGGCAACAACTGGCAGGTGATTCTCAAAGCCACCGCGCTGGTGTCGCTGCTCGGTCTGGAAGACGTGGTTAAGGCAACGCAACTGGCGGGCAAAAGTACCTGGCAGCCGTTCTATTTCGCTATCGTCTGTGGGGCGATCTATCTGGTGTTTACCACGATTTCCAATGGTGTGCTGCTGCTGCTTGAACGCCGCTACTCCGTGGGTGTGAAGAGGGCTGACCTGTGATTGAAATTATTCAGGAGTACTGGAAATCCCTGCTGTGGACCGACGGTTACCGTTTTACCGGCGTGGCGATCACCCTGTGGCTGTTGATTGCTTCAGTGGTGATGGGCGGCATCCTCGCGGTGTTTCTCGCCATCGGGCGCGTATCGAGCAATAAATACATCCAGTTTCCGATCTGGCTGTTTACCTATATTTTCCGCGGCACGCCGCTGTACGTGCAGCTGCTGGTGTTTTACTCCGGGATGTATACGCTGGAAATCGTCAAAGGCAGCGATCTGTTGAATGCGTTTTTCCGCAGCGGCCTGAACTGTACGGTATTGGCATTGACCTTAAATACCTGCGCCTACACCACCGAGATTTTTGCCGGGGCGATTCGTTCGGTGGCGCCGGGCGAGATTGAGGCCGCGCGGGCTTACGGCTTTTCGTCAGTTAAGCTGTACCGCTGCATTATTTTGCCCTCAGCGCTACGTATTGCGCTGCCCGCGTACAGTAACGAAGTCATTCTGATGCTGCACTCGACGGCGCTGGCGTTTACCGCCACGGTGCCGGATTTGCTGAAAATCGCGCGCGATATTAACTCGGCGACCTATCAGCCGTTTACCGCTTTCGGTATCGCCGCGGTACTGTACTTAATTATTTCGTATGTGCTGATTAGCTTGTTCCGCAAGGCGGAAAAGCGCTGGCTGCAGCATATCAAACCTTCTTCGACGCACTGAGAAAGCCATGACCGACAATAAATTAAGCGTTATCGATCTGCATAAACGTTACGGCGAGCACGAGGTGCTGAAAGGCGTCTCGCTGAAAGCGAAGGCCGGAGACGTGATTAGTATTATCGGCTCATCGGGTTCCGGTAAAAGTACCTTCCTGCGCTGCATTAACTTTCTTGAGAAGCCAAGCGAAGGAACGATTATCGTCAACGGGCAGAATATTGGCCTGGTGCGCGATAAAGACGGCCAGTTGAAGGTCGCGGATAAAAACCAGCTGCGTCTGCTGCGCACGCGACTGACGATGGTGTTCCAGCACTTCAACCTGTGGAGCCACATGACGGTACTGGAAAACGTCATGGAGGCGCCGATTCAGGTGCTCGGCCTCAACAAACAGGAAGCGCGCGAGCGGGCGGTGAAGTATCTGGCGAAAGTCGGCATCGATGAACGCCAGCAGATCAAATATCCGGTACATCTTTCCGGCGGTCAGCAGCAGCGCGTGTCCATCGCGCGGGCGCTGGCGATGGAGCCGGACGTACTGTTGTTTGATGAGCCGACCTCGGCACTTGATCCGGAGCTGGTGGGCGAAGTATTGCGTATTATGCAAAAACTGGCGGAAGAGGGGAAAACCATGGTGGTCGTCACCCACGAAATGGGCTTTGCCCGCCACGTCTCTTCACACGTGATTTTCCTCCATCAGGGAAGAATCGAAGAAGAAGGGCATCCCGACGAGCTGTTCGGCAACCCGAAAAGCCAGCGCCTGCAGCAGTTCCTTAAAGGTTCACTGAAGTAATCGCCTCTATCCCGGCGGGTTTGCTCGCCGGGAATGACTTAACGCTCCAGTCGGTAGATCCAATCATCGTAATCCACGCCGTTGAGGTGGTAGGCCTGTTCCAGCACCTGAATGCGTACAAAACCCAGCTTTTCCAGCAGCCGCGACGACCCCAGGTTATCTCCCAGCACCCAGGCATTAATGGCGTGGATGCCAAGGGTGGTAAAGCCGTAATCACAAATCGCGCGCAGCGCTTCGCTGGCGTAGCCCTGGCCCTGCGCTTGCGGCAGTAACGCGTAGCCGACGTCGGCCTCGTGCGGATTTTTCGTACTGATGCGCAGACCAATATCTCCCAGCGGCGTGCCGGCCGAATCGCGCAACACAAAGACGCCGGTATCTTCGCAGCGGCATTCAAACACGCTGCGTAGCGCCGTTTCGCTTAACACCTCACCCATGTAACGCATGACGTCAGGATCCTGACGCAGACGCAGAAAAAAGGGCCAATCGGCCGGAGTGAAGCGGGAAAGCAACAGGCGGGGCGTTGTTATCGTAGTCATAAAGCGATTAATCAGCTAAAACGAAAGCCTACTTTACCACTATGCTGCGCCGGGTAACATGCTCGTCCTCGCGAATCAGCCCGTGGGTGACGTGGTGCTCAGACTTTGCAGGTAGCGCTGTACGCGGTGATTTTCAGGTGAACGGCGAAGCTGTAGCGCCAGGTTGAGGCTATCCAGCAGTTGGGCGTTAGCCACCATCGGCGAATCGGCGGCGATGCGCTTTTCCGCGACTAACCATTCAACGACGGATTTCCAGCGCCAGAGAGGGGAATTGCCTTTCACACGCTGTACGGGGCCGGGAAACCGCCCGCTGCCGCGAGCGCCCTCTTTTAATAGCGCGATCGCCTGGCGGGAGACGCCGATAAGTTCGGCGATATCGCTCAGCCCGACCAATGTCGAATCGATGGACTCCACGCGGATATCTGGCAGCGCGGCGGTTTCTACATCGCGGATGGCGGACAGCGCCGCCTGTTCCAGCGATTGGCCCTCGCGATCGAACTCGAGGTAGACCGCGGTACCGTAAAAGCAGACCAGAGCGTCGCTACAGCCTGCGGCAAAGAGCGCATCTTCCAGTCCGGGCGTTTGACTGGTGACGCCGGACAGCGTCAGCGTAAAATTAAATATCGGCATCGTTTAGTGTTCCTTATGCGTGATGCGCGCGGTAGTCGGGATGGAACACCGTTCGACCATTCTGATTATTTGCCGGGCGTGGTTTTCAGGGACGGCGTGCGTCGACCAAATGCTCATCATATGTTCACGGTGTTCAGCCACGCCGCAGACGAGACGCCCAAAGCAATGAGCGCTTTTACCTGCAGGCAGCAATATCCACCCCCGCGCCAGCGCCGTGGCAATCGCCATCCTGATATGTTTGTCCGGATGTTCCTTCATCGTTAAATCCTGCTCAGAATAAAAAGAGTGTTGACGGGTGTCAACGTGTTTTGAGGGTATATTCCTCGTCAGGACGTTATGGCAGGAGTATATTTTTGCGGTTGGAATGCGCTTCACAAGAAGCGTAGCAAGGAGAACGAGGAATTAACGATTTGCGAGGCGGCTTCCGCCCCAGGGAAGAGAACGGGGAGCCGTTACTCCCCGTTTATCTACCTAGCCCAACACATCCTTCAGCGCCTCTTCCAGATCGTACCAGCGGAAGCTAAAGCCGGCGGCTTCCAGGCGTTTTGGCAGCGCGCGCTGGCCGCCGAGCACCAGTACCGAGGATTCCCCCATCAGCAGGCGAATGGCGGCGGCGGGAACGCGGAAAATCGCCGGGCGATTAAGCGCGTGGCCGAGCGCGTGGGCAAACTGTTCGTTACGCACGGGATAGGGCGAGACCATATTGAACGGGCCGCGCAGATCGTTATCCAGCAGCCACAGAATACCGTTCACCATATCATCGATATGGATCCACGCCAGATACTGGCGACCGTCGCCGATAGGTCCGCCCAGGCCGAGCTTAAACGCGGGCGTCATTTTGGCCAGGATCCCGCCCCGCGGCGCTAAGACGACGCCGGTGCGCAACAGGCACACGCGCGTGCGATCGCTTTGCGCCTCACAGGCGATTTGCTCCCAGCGGGCGCAAAGTTTATGGGTAAATTCATTGTGCGGCGGCTCTTCCTCGGTCACCACGACTTCACCGAGATCGCCGTAATAGCCGGTAGCGGAACCGCTAATCAGCACGGAAGGTGGTGTTTCGCTGGCTTTAAATAACGCGACCAGCTGGCGGGTGATGTCCCAGCGGCTGTGGCACAGGCGCTCTTTTTGCTCTGCCGTCCAGCGCTTATCGGCGATCGGTTCACCGGCAAGGTTAATGACGGCGTCAAAGCCATCGAGGTTGTTTTGCCCCTCGAAACCGCGCCACAGCGTGACGCGGGGATCGAGACGGGCTTTCGCGCGTTCAGGGTTGCGGGTGGAAACCGTGAGTTGGTGCCCAAGTTCCAGCAGCCTGGTAATAAGATGCCGACCAATGAGCCCGGTACCGCCAGTGAGCAGGATTTTCATACCGCCTCCCTTACAAACGTTTTAGCGCCGCCAGCTCATAGTCATCGATACTGAGTCGGCATAGCGCAGCGCGTGAAGTTTATCGATCTCTACTTCAGCATAAGTGACCCAGTGATGTTCGCATGCGATATTGAGCACATCCTGGGTTAATTTTTCCAGCAGCGAGAAGCGGTTATTCTCGATATGGCTGATGATGCGTTTAGTAATGGTGCGATAGTTCAGGGCATCATTGATGTCTTCGCTGTCGCGAGCCTTATCGGCCGGATAGTGAATCACCACATTCACCAACACATCCTGACGGTTGGCGATCTCTTCCTCTTTGATTCCAATAAAAGTACGCAGGCGCAGGTTCTTAATACGAATAATGGCGTCTGGCTGAGACATTGCAGGCTTCCTCCGTGTAGTAATTTCCGCAATCATACATCAAAGCACGCCCTGCGAGCAGGGGATTAATACTGTTGCGTTTTGAGTAGCGCTTGTTGCGTTGCCGGGCGCTGGCGGATGCGTTCAAACCAGTTATGCACCGCCGGGAACTGGCTAAGATCGATGCGTTGGCGCTGGTGGGCGTTAATCCATGGCCAGCAGGCGATATCGGCGATACTGTAGTGCTCGCCGCCCAACCATGGACTGGCTTCAAGACGCCGGTTCATTACGCCATACAGACGCTGGCTTTCGACCTGATAGCGTTCAATGGCGTAGGGGACAGCCTGAGGCGCGTGATGGTTAAAGTGGTGGTTTTGCCCAAGCATCGGCCCCAGACCGCCGACCTGCCAGAACAGCCATTGCAGGGTGGTATGCCGTTCGCGCAGCTCGCCGCTCAGTAATTTTCCCGATTTTTCCGCCAGATAGAGCAGGATCTCTCCGGACTCAAACAGGCTTAACGGCGCGCCGCCGTCGACCGGAACGTGGTCAACGATCGCCGGGATCTTATTATTTGGCGAGATAGCCAGAAACTGCGGGCGAAACTGTTCACCTTTGCCGATATCGACGCGTATCAGGCGATAGGCCAGCTGCGCCTCTTCGAGAAAAAGAGTGATTTTGTGGCCGTTGGGGGTGGGTGCGTAGTAAAGATCGATCATGAGGTCTCCCGCCATCGAAGGTCGCAAACGTTTCGAGTATAGGCGACCTGCGCAATCGCGGGGCAAAGATTATATTGCGAAATCCTCATGCGGCTGCCAGTGACATCTTATAGCAGACCAGCTATGTTGATTTATCTCCCCCTGGCTTCATTGAGGATGTTATGAATCAGCCTGTTATTACCCTGTGGTCCGATGCCGATTTTTTCTCCCCCTATGTGATGTCCGTGTACGTGGCGCTGCAGGAAAAAAGCCTGCCGTTCACTCTTAAGACCGTCAATCTCGACAGCGGCGAGCATCTGCAGCCAGGCTGGAAGGGCTACTCCGCGACACGGCGCGTGCCGCTGCTGGAAGTGGATAATTTTTCGCTGAGCGAATCCTCGGCCATTACCGAATACCTTGATGAACGCTTTGCGCCGCCGGAGTGGGAGCGCTTGTATCCGCACGACCTGCAAAAACGCGCGCGGGCGCGGCAGGTGCAGGCCTGGCTGCGCAGCGATCTGATGCCCATACGCGAAGAACGCTCCACCGATGTGGTGTTTGGCGGTGTGAAGAAGCCGGCGCTCAGCGCCGCGGGGCAAACCAGCGCGGCTAAACTCTTTGCTACCGCCGGCGCGCTTTTGGCGCATGGCGGGCAGAATCTGTTTGGCGAATGGTGTATCGCCGATGCCGATCTTGCACTGATGCTAAACCGTCTGGTGCTGAACGGTGACGAGGTGCCGGAAGCGCTGGCGGACTACGCGACCTTCCAGTGGCAGCGGGCATCTGTTCAGCGTTATGCCGCACTGTCGGCTAAACGTAGCGGCTGATAAGCGCAGGCAGTTCCGTTATCATAGACAGACCGTATTGTCTGGTAAGGGGTTGATATGAAACTGATGTTCGCATCCGATATTCACGGCTCGCTGCCTGCGACCGAACGCGTTCTGGAACGCTTCGCGCAGAGCGGGGCGCAGTGGCTGGTTATCCTCGGCGATGTGCTTAATCACGGGCCGCGCAACGCGCTGCCGGAAGGGTATGCGCCGGCGCAGGTCGCCGAGCGGCTGAACAGCGTCGCGCAGCGGATTATCGCCGTCCGCGGTAACTGCGATAGCGAAGTCGATCAAATGCTGCTGCATTTCCCCATTACCGCCCCCTGGCAGCAGGTGCTCAGCGAACGCTACCGCCTGTTTCTGACCCACGGTCATCTCTATAGTCCGGATAATTTGCCGCCGCTCGCCGCTGGCGATGTACTGGCTTATGGTCATACTCATATTCCGGTTGCCGAGAAACGCGGCGATATTTTCCTCTTCAATCCTGGTTCTGTGAGCATCCCGAAAGGCGGCTTTGCCGCCAGCTACGGCATGCTGGAAGATGATCGGCTGCAGGTTTTCGCACTCAAAGATAATCAGGTTATTGCAGAGGCCGCAATTTACCCGTAATTTACCCCTCAATCGTAAAGACGCGCCGCGAGAGCGCTTAAAAGTAAGGTTTCCTGATGGCGGAACAGAAGCATTTGGCAAGCACAGAATGGGTCGATATTGTTAATGAAAACAATGAGGTGATAGCACAGTCCAGCCGCGAGCAGATGCGCGCGCAGTGTCTGCGTCACCGCGCGACCTATATTGTGGTTCATGATGGGATGGGCAAGATTCTGGTGCAGCGCCGTACCGAGAGCAAAGATTTCATGCCGGGCATGCTGGATGCGACCGCCGGCGGCGTGGTGCAGGCGGATGAACAGCTGCTGGACTCCGCGCGCCGCGAAGCGGAAGAAGAGCTGGGGATTGCGGGCGTGCCTTTTGCCGATCACGGCCAATTCTACTACGAAGATAAACACTGCCGCGTCTGGGGAAGCTTATTCAGCTGTGTTTCTCATGGCCCGTTCGCCCTGCAGGAAGAAGAGGTCAGCGAAGTATGCTGGCTGACGCCGGAAGAGATCACCGCGCGCTGCGATGAGTTCACCGCCGATTCACTGAAAGCGCTGGCGCTGTGGATGACCCGTAACGCGGGCAATACCGGCCACGATCGCGACGAGCCGGAAGAAGACGAAGCGTAATTTCCTTTACGCGTTAGCGTCATAAAAAAGGCAGCCATTTGGCTGCCTTTTTTGTCTCAGCGGGAGATTATTTCTGCTGCTGAGAAGACTGAATCGCCGTCAGTGCGATGGTGTAGACGATATCGTCTACCAGCGCGCCGCGGGACAGGTCGTTTACCGGCTTACGCATACCCTGCAGCATTGGCCCGATGGAAATCAGGTCAGCGGAACGCTGTACGGCTTTGTAAGTGGTGTTACCGGTGTTCAGATCCGGGAAGATGAACACGGTCGCGCGTCCAGCTACCGGAGAGTTCGGCGCTTTGGACTTCGCTACGTCAGCCATCACTGCGGCATCATACTGCAGCGGACCGTCGATCATCAGGTCAGGACGTTTTTCCTGCGCCAGACGAGTCGCTTCGCGTACTTTTTCTACATCGCTACCTGCGCCGGAGGTGCCGGTGGAGTAGGAGAGCATCGCCACGCGCGGTTCGATACCGAAGGCAATCGCGGAATCAGCGGACTGAATCGCGATTTCCGCCAGCTGTTCTGCGGTCGGATCCGGGTTGATCGCGCAGTCGCCGTAAACGTAAACCTGTTCCGGCAGCAGCATGAAGAATACGGAAGAGACCAGCGAGCTGCCCGGCGCCGTTTTGATAAGCTGCAGCGGCGGACGGATGGTATTGGCGGTGGTGTGAACCGCGCCGGATACCAGGCCGTCAACTTCGTCTTGTTCCAGCATCAGGGTGCCGAGAACCACGTTATCTTCCAGTTGCTCGCGCGCAACCGCTTCGGTCATGCCTTTGTTCTTACGCAGTTCGACCAGACGCGCCACGTAGCTTTCGCGAACCACTTCCGGATCGACGATTTCAATACCAGCGCCCAGCTCTACGCCCTGAGAGGCCGCAACGCGGTTGATCTCATCCGGGTTGCCCAGCAGCACGCAGGTTGCAATACCGCGCTCGGCACAGATGGCCGCCGCTTTAACAGTACGCGGTTCGTCGCCTTCCGGCAGAACGACGCGTTTGCCCGCTTTACGCGCCAGCTCGGTCAGCTGGTAGCGGAAGGCTGGCGGAGACAGACGACGGCTGCGCTCGGAGGTCGCGGTCAGCGATTCGATCCAGTCGGCGTTGATATAGTTAGCAACGTATTCCTGAACTTTCTCGATGCGCTCGTGATCGTCAACCGGTACTTCCAGGTTGAAGCTCTGCAGGCTCAGAGAGGTCTGCCAGGTGTTGGTGTTAACCATGAATACCGGCAGGCCGGTGGCGAAAGCACGTTCACACAGCTTGCTGATGCGCGCGTCCATTTCATAGCCGCCGGTCAGCAGGATAGCGCCGATTTCTACGCCGTTCATCGCCGCCAGGCAGGCAGCGACCAGTACGTCAGGACGGTCTGCGGAAGTCACCAGCAGAGAACCCGGACGGAAGTGTTCCAGCATGTGCGGAATGCTGCGCGCGCAGAAGGTTACAGACTTCACGCGGCGAGTATTGATGTCGCCTTCGTTGATCACGGTCGCATTCAGGTGATGCGCCATGTCGATAGCGCGCGTGGCGATCAGATCGAAGCTCCATGGCACCGCGCCCAGCACCGGCAGTGGGCTGCCATTCTGCAGTTGAGCCGGGTCGATCTTCACGACTTTCGCTTTAGACGAGTCGTCAAAGATTTCGGACAGGTCAGGGCGTGTACGGCCTTGTTCATCAACCGGAGCATTCAGTTTGTTAACGATAACGCCAGTGATGCTGGTGTTTTTCGCGCCGCCGAAGCTGTTGCGAGTCAGTTCGATACGCTCGTTCAGCTGTTCCGGGGTATCGGTGCCCTGAGACATCACGAAGACGATTTCCGCGTTAAGCGTTTTTGCGATTTCGTAGTTCAGAGACTGAGCGAACTGGTGTTTACGGGTCGGGACCAGGCCTTCAACCAGCACCACTTCAGCATCCTGAGTGTTGGCATGGTAGTTGGCGATGATTTCTTCCATCAGCACGTCTTTCTGGTTGCTGGACAGCAGCGACTCAACGTGGCTCATGTTCATCGGCTCAGCGGCAGTCGTCGTTGAAGAGCTGGCGCGAACGATGGTGGTAGTCTGGTCTGGAGTATCGCCACCGGAACGCGGCTGGGCGATAGGTTTAAAGACGCTCAGGCGAACGCCTTTGCGTTCCATAGCGCGGATAACACCGAGGCTGACGCTGGTCAGGCCTACGCTGGTTCCGGTAGGGATCAGCATGATAGTACGGGACACGATATATCCTCTTTCGTTACCGCCAGTTTTAGGCGGGATACAAAACAGCACCGCCAGCTTACCGTCATGCTTCAAGTGGTAACTCGAAGACGTCAGGGTTATCGCTGGCGGTGTGGAATTAAGCGGTCAGACGGTGTGCGTCTTGAGCGATAACCAGCTCTTCGTTGGTCGGGATAACCACGGCAGGGCGGGTGCCTTCTTTGTTGATGAAGCCAGACTTACCGAAACGGGCAGCCAGGTTACGCTCGTGATCAACTTCGAAGCCCAGAACGCCCAGTTTACCCAGGGATAGTTCACGAACCATCGCGGCGTTTTCACCGATACCACCGGTGAAGATAACCGCGTCCAGACGACCGTCCATCAGCGCGGTGTAAGAACCGATGTATTTCGCCAGGCGGTGGCAGTAAACGTCCATTGCGCGCTTAGCGTCAGCTTTATCCGCGTAGTTGTCTTCAACGTAGCGGCAGTCGCTGGTGACTTCGGTCAGACCCAGCAGGCCGGACTCTTTGGTCAGCATTTTGTTGATAGCATCTACGCTCATACCCAGCGCGTCGTGCAGGTGGAAAATGATCGCCGGGTCGATATCGCCAGAGCGAGTACCCATCACCAGACCTTCCAGCGGGGTCAGACCCATGGAGGTATCAACGCATTTACCGTTACGGATAGCGGAAACGGAACCACCGTTGCCGAGGTGGCAGGTGATGATGTTCAGTTCTTCAACCGGCTTGTTCAGTACCTTAGCGGCTTCCTGAGTCACATAGTAGTGGCTGGTGCCGTGCGCGCCGTAACGACGTACGCCGTGCTCTTTGTACAGGCTGTACGGCAGGGCGTACAGGTAGGACTCTTCCGGCATGGTCTGATGGAACGCGGTGTCGAACACGGCAACGTTCTTGTCTTTCAGGTGCGGGAAGGATTTCAGCGCTTCAGCGATACCGATCAGGTGCGCCGGGTTGTGCAGCGGTGCGAAGGAAGCGGAGTCTTTGATGCCCTGAATAACGGAATCGTCGATGACGACGGAACTGGTGTATTTTTCACCGCCGTGAACGATACGATGGCCAATTGCGGTCAGCTGGGCTGACAGTTCTGGTTTTTGTGCCAGAATAGTGTTAACGATAAAGTTCAGCGCTTCACTGTGAGCGGCGCCTGCGCCTAACTCAGCTTCGTGTTTGCCGCCGTCCATTTTCCATTTGATACGGGCTTCAGGAAGATGGAAACATTCGGCTAAACCGGAGAGATATTCGTCACCGTTAACGGCATCCAGGATAGCAAATTTCAGGGAAGAGCTACCGCAGTTCAGAACCAGTACTAACTTACTCGACATGGAAGTACCTTTTATGATACGTGGCTAAAAAAACATCAGTGTGTCACAAAGCGTAGCGCAGGATGACATCGACATTTATGATTAACATCATGCCTTGTTCTGTTTTCTGGCACGATGAGGGAAGTACATATGATTTTATGTCATTTTGCATAATTTTCCGCCAGCAGCAGAATATGCGATAATTTGACTAACCTGGTAAAAGGGTCTAACCGCCCTCTCAGGTGGGCACAGGATACCTGATTGCCGCATCCATTGCCAAAATCTTTTGAACGTTGTCATGCACAGTTGGTGTTTTGCACGAAAATTTTAAGTTTTATATGTAAAGTTGAGGTATAGCCATGTCGACCCCTGAGAATCGCCCCGTTAGCTTTTTCAGCTTGTTTCGTCGCGGGCAGCACTATGCGAAGACCTGGCCCCTCGATAAGCGATTGGCGCCGGTGTTTGTCGAAAACCGCATTATTCGCGCTACCCGCTACGCGATTCGCATCATGCCGCCGGTTGCGGTCTTCACCTTATGCTGGCAGATAGCGCTCGGCGGCCAGCTTGGCCCGGCCGTCGCCACCGCGTTGTTTGCCTTAAGCCTGCCGATGCAGGGGCTGTGGTGGTTGGGCAAGCGTTCCGTGACGCCATTACCGCCATCAATATTGAACTGGTTTTATGAAGTGCGCGGCAAATTACAAGAGGCCGGGCAGGCGTTAGCGCCGGTTGACGGCAAGCCGGATTACCAGGCGTTGGCTGACACGCTTAAGCGCGCCTTCAAACAACTGGATAAAACTTTCCTTGATGATTTGTAATTCCATACGGAAAACGCATATAAAAGAAGGCGCATGATTTATGCGCCTTCTTTATTTCACGCCGTAAGTGCTACAGGAGTCAAAAATGGAAATGACCAATGCGCAGCGTCTGATTTTGTCCAATCAGTACAAGATGATGACTATGCTCGACCCGGACAACGCCGAACGTTACCGCCGTCTACAGACCATCATCGAGCGTGGATATGGGCTGCAAATGCGCGAGCTGGACCGCGAATTTGGCCAACTGACGGAAGAAACCTGCCGGACCATTATCGATATCATGGAGATGTACCACGCGCTGCACGTTTCGTGGACCAACCTGAAGGACGCCTCCGCTATCGATGAACGTCGGGTGACCTTCCTTGGTTTTGACGTCGCCACCGAGGCCCGCTATCTCGGCTACGTGCGCTTTATGGTCAATGTAGAAGGGCGCTATAGCCACTTCGATGCCGGTACTCACGGCTTTAACTCGCAGACGCCGATGTGGGAAAAATACCAGCGTATGCTGGCCGCCTGGCACTCCTGCCCGCGCCAGTATCACTTGAGTAGTAACGAAATTAACCAAATTATCAATGCCTGATGGAGGTGCCCGTGCAGTGTAAAGGTTTCCTGTTCGATCTCGACGGGACGCTGGTGGATTCTTTGCCGGTGGTCGAGCGTTCATGGTGTAAATGGGGCGATCGTTTCGGCATTCCGCACGATGAGATTCTCGGTTTCATTCACGGTAAACAGGCCATCACTTCGATTCGTCATTTTATGCCGGGGCGCAGCGAAGAGGATATTCAGGCCGAGTTCCGCTTCCTTGAGCAGATTGAAGCCACCGATATCGACGGCATTGTCGCACTGCCGGGCGCGTTAAGCTTGCTGAATACGCTTAATGAAGCGGGGATCCCGTGGGCTATCGTGACTTCGGGTTCCATTCCGGTTGCTCACGCCCGCCACCGCGCGGCAGGTCTGCCGATGCCGAAAGTGTTCGTTACCGCCGAGCAGGTGAAGAAGGGGAAACCGGCGCCGGATGCCTATCTGCTCGGCGCCGAGCTGCTGGGCATACCGGCACAACAGTGCGCGGTGGTGGAAGATGCGCCGGCGGGGCTGCTTTCCGGGCTGGCTGCCGGATGCCGCACCATCGCCGTCAACGTTCCGGCCGATGCGCCGCGCCTTGATGAGGCCGATCTGGTGCTGACGACCCTCGAAAGCTTGCGCATTGAGCGGCAGGCGGATGGCAATGTTCAGGTGAATCTTAAAGCATAATCTCATGACTTAGCCCCGCGTTGCCGGGGCTTTTTTGTGCCACAATTTCGGCTCCCTCTTCAGACAAGGATAAGTTGTGAACGGTGAATTGATTTGGGTGTTATCGCTACTGGCCATCGCGGTTGTCTTGTTTGCGACCGGCAAGGTGCGCATGGATGCCATCGCGCTGATGGTGATAGTTGCGTTTGTGCTTAGCGGTACCTTAACCCTCAGCGAAGCCTTCTCCGGCTTTAGCGATCCGAACGTTATTCTCATTGCTGCTTTATTTATCATTGGCGACGGCCTGGTGCGCACCGGCGTGGCGACTAAGATGGGCTCCTGGCTGGTCAAGGTTGCCGGCAATAGCGAAACCAAAATGCTGGTCTACCTGATGCTCACCGTTGCCGGACTGGGGGCGTTTATGAGCTCAACCGGCGTAGTGGCGATATTTATTCCGGTAGTGCTCAGCGTCTCGCTGCGTATGAATACCTCGCCGTCGCGGCTGATGATGCCGCTAAGCTTCGCCGGGCTGATTAGCGGCATGATGACGCTGGTGGCGACGCCGCCGAACCTGGTGGTCAACAGTGAGCTGCTGCGCGAGGGGTTGCATGGCTTCAGCTTCTTCAGCGTGACCCCGATTGGCCTGGTGGTGCTGGTGTTGGGTATCGTCTATATGCTGGTGATGCGCTTTATGCTGAAGGGCGAAGATGACAGCGCCGCCCGCGATGGCCGCAAGAAAAGCACCTTCCGCGATTTAATCAAAGAGTACCACCTCACCGGTAGGGCGCGCCGGCTGGCGATTCGTCCGGGCTCGCCGATGATCGGCCAGCGGCTTGATGATTTAAAGCTGCGTGAACGTTACTGCGCCAACGTTATCGGCGTCGAACGCTGGCGGCGTTTTCGCCGGGTGATCGTCAACGTTAACGGGGTGTCGGAGTTTCGCGCCCGCGACGTGTTGCTGATCGATATGTCGGCATCCGACGTCGATCTGCGGCAGTTTTGCGGCGAGCAGATGCTTGAGCCGATGGTGCTGCGCGGCGAATACTTTTCCGACCAGGCGCTGGACGTCGGTATGGCGGAAGTTTCGTTAATCCCTGACTCAGAGCTTATCGGCAAAACGGTGCGCGAGATGGCCTTCCGTACCCGTTTTGGTCTGAATATCGTTGGCCTGAAGCGTGATGGTAAAGCGCTCGACGGCGCGGTAGTCGATGAACAACTCCAGTTAGGCGACATTATGCTGGTAGTTGGCAACTGGCGGCAGATAGCCATGCTGGCTAAACGCGGCCGCGATTTTGTGGTGCTGAATATGCCGGTAGAGGTCAACGATGCTTCGCCCGCGCACAGCCAGGCGCCGCACGCCATTTTCTGCCTGGTGTTAATGGTAGCGCTGATGCTTACCGATGAAATCCCCAACCCTATCGCCGCCATCATCGCCTGCCTGTTGATGGGCAAGTTTCGCTGTATTAACGCCGAGAGCGCCTATAAGGCGATCCACTGGCCGAGCATCATTTTGATCGTGGGTATGATGCCCTTCGCCCTGGCGTTGCAGAAAACCGGCGGCGTGGATTTAGTGGTGCAGGGATTAATGGACGTCGCCGGAAGTAAAGGCCCCTATTTGATGCTGGGTTGTCTGTTTGTGATGTGCGCGGCGATTGGTCTGTTTATCTCGAATACCGCGACGGCGGTGCTGATGGCGCCAATTGCTCTGGCGGCGGCGAAATCGATGGGAGTATCGCCATATCCTTTTGCCATGGTAGTGGCGATGGCGGCTTCGGCGGCGTTTATGACCCCGGTCTCTTCACCGGTTAATACGCTGGTGCTCGGACCCGGTAAATATTCGTTCAGTGATTTTGTCAAAATCGGTGTGCCCTTCACCGTACTGGTGATGGTGGTCTGCGTACTGCTGATCCCGGTACTCTTTCCGTTTTAATTCATTCAGGCCGGGCAGGGGCTGCCCGGCCTGAATATTAAAGCGGTGAATCCTGGCTGATTTCATCGAGCGACAGCTGGAAGCTCGGGACAAATACCTGCATAAAGTAATCCATCTCCGGGCTACGGCGCGACTCCAGCGTTTTTTCCAGCCGACCTTTCGCCAGCAGAAATTCGTTATTGCCGGCAGAAAGCTCTTCAAGACATTTCAGATAGGCGCACAGGGCGTCGGCCTGCTTCACAATCGACTGCTCTTCTTCGCTGTAATGGTGTTCATCAATCAGGGGCTCAAAGATATCGCGCAGCTCATCGGGAACCATATCGACCAGTTTTTGCTGAGCGATTTTTTCAATCGCTTTATATTCCTGGGCAATCTGCGAATTGAAATATTTCACCGGCGTGGGCAGATCGCCGGTGAGGACCTCGGAGGCATCGTGATACATCGCCAGCAGGGCAATGCGTTCGGCGTTGACCTGGCCGCCAAACTTGCGGTTCTTAATCGCCGCCAGCGCGTGGGTGACCATCGCCACCTGCAAACTGTGCTCGGAGACGTTCTCGGTGCGCACGTTGCGCATCAATGGCCAGCGGTTAATTAGTTTCAGGCGGGAGAGGTGGGCAAAGAAATGACTCTGACTCATAGGAACCCTTAAGCAGTGACAACATCGGGTTCCATTGTGCGCAGGGATCGCCGCCGGATGCAAATACCGGCGGCGGCGCGATTAAAGCTGATGATAGCCGGAGAGGAAGCGCCCGAAGCGGGAAATCGCCATTTCCAGGTCATCTTCACGCGGCAGGGTGACGATACGTACGTGATCCGGCCACGGCCAGTTGAAGGCGGTACCCTGGACCAGCAGCACTTTCTCCTGCAGCAGGAAATCGAGCACCATTTTCTGGTCATCGTGGATATTAAAGCGTTTGGCGTCGATTTTCGGGAACATATACAGCGCGCCTTTTGGCTTGACGCAGGAGACGCCCGGGATCTCGTTGATTAACTCCCAGGCGCGGTTACGTTGCTCATACAAGCGCCCGCCCGGAATGATAAACTCGCTAATGCTCTGATAGCCGCCTAGCGCGGTTTGGATAGCGTGTTGCGCCGGGACGTTGGCGCACAGGCGCATCGAGGCCAGCATTTCCAGCCCTTCGATATAGCCTTTGGCGTGCTTTTTCGGCCCGTTCAGCACCATCCAGCCCTGGCGGAAACCAGCGACGCGATAGGTCTTCGACAGCCCGTTGAAGGTGACGGTTAACATATCCGGCGCCAGCGCGGCGATAGAGTGATGTTCGGCGTCGTCATACAGGATCTTGTCGTAGATTTCGTCGGCGAAAATAATCAGGTTGTGCTGACGGGCGATCTCGACGATCTCCTGCAGCAGCTCTTTGGAATAAACGGCGCCCGTTGGGTTATTCGGGTTAATGATGACGATCCCGCGGGTGCGTGGCGTAATTTTGGCGCGGATATCGTCGAGATCCGGGAACCAGTCTGAGGATTCGTCGCACAGATAGTGCACCGCTTTGCCGCTGGAAAGCGAGACCGCCGCGGTCCACAGCGGGTAGTCCGGGGCTGGAACCAGCATTTCGTCGCCGCTGTTGAGCAGCGCCTGCATGGCCTGGACTATCAGCTCAGAAACGCCGTTACCGATATAGATATCTTCCACGGTAACATCGCGCATTCCGCGCGCCTGGTAGTGCTGCATAATTGCTTTACGGGCGGAATAGAGACCTTTTGAGTCGCTGTAGCCCTGGGCGGTCGGCAGATTGCGGATAACGTCGACGAGGATTTCGTCAGGCGCATCAAAGCCGAACGGCGCCGGGTTGCCGATATTCAGCTTGAGTACCTTGTTGCCTTCTTCTTCAAGGCGTTTTGCTTCTTTCAGAACCGGACCGCGGATGTCGTAACAGACATTCTCTAACTTGCTGGATTTTTCGATAGGGGACATGAACCTTTGACCTTTTAGCTGTTATCGCCACTCCCTGCCGTGGAAGTCAGCACGGAACAATGTACTCCGCATCCCCGCTGTTTTGAAGGGTTAACAGGAGAAGATTTTGCGAATAGTATTTTTTTAGAGTAATGAATTTGTCTGTGTAATGGCGTTATTCTTTATATAATGTGCCTGATATGGGTTTTGGAATGGTTTTATGTTGCGCATATTGCGCAGATACATGGATATTTATCTGGTTTGTTGCTGATGGAAAAAGCGGGTTGCCTGAATTTTAACCGCTAAAAGACACTATGCTAATAAGAAAGAGGGTGCTGATAACTGTAGCAACTATGTTAATTTTTTTTAATAAAACATGCCAATTAATGAATCAGGTATATTTGATTGCATAGATTATTTCGGGTTTTGTTAATTTAATTATAGTGCTGCAAAAATGTTTAAAATTACCTTAGATAATACTGATTAGCGCTTATAAATATTGTGGTTTTCGGTTAGGATATGACGGTTAATATCGACGTATAAACCTCTGTTTAACGGCGTGATTTTATTAATATATTGTTATTGCAGGCTTTTTTGTTTGTGTTCCAGCAGGCGTTGTTATGCGTGTCGGGCTTCCGGGCGTAACGAGATTTGTTATTGCAGACTTTGTTTGAGATTCATCACATAACGTAAGTCTCAGTAATTAAAAATGCGTAGAGCTACGAACAAAATATTACTCAAATTTTTCGCACATTTGTCGCGAACGAGTGCTTTCACATGCAATGACGTTCTTCCAGTTGTCATCTGCGGCAATTGTCCGCTCGGCACGAGGCTCATGGAATAGCCGGAAACCTGGATACAGCATCAACAAGGCAGGCCAGCATCAGCGCCTGTAAGTGAAGAAATATGATAAATGCAAATCGTCCGATACTGAATCTCGATCTCGATCTGCTGCGGACCTTCGTCGCCGTCGCCGATCTGAGCACCTTTGCGGCGGCCGCTGCCGCGGTATGTCGTACCCAGTCCGCCGTCAGTCAGCAGATGCAGCGCCTGGAGCAACTGGTTGGCAAAGAGCTTTTCGCTCGACATGGGCGTAATAAATTACTGACCGAGCAGGGGATCCAACTGCTCAGCTACGCGCGCAAAATACTGCGTTTTAATGATGAAGCCTGCATGTCGCTAATGTTTGGCAGCCTGCAGGGGACGCTGACTATCGGCGCTGCCGATGAAACGGCGGATACCATCCTGCCTTATCTGCTCAATCGAATCGGCAGCTTCTATCCCAAACTGACGCTGGAAATTAAGGTCCTGAATTACGCCGATATCGTTGCGAAGTTAGGCAGCGGCGAGATCGATCTGGCGTTAACCACTCATCAAACCGGCGAATTTGATGTCCTGACGCTGCGTACCTCGCCGACGCTGTGGTACTGCGCCGCGGATTATGTACTGGCGCACGGAGAATCTGTTCCGCTGGTGCTGCTCGAAGAGTCCGGGCCGTTCCGTGAAGATATCATTTCCGCGCTTAATGCCGCGCAGGTCCCCTGGCATCTGGCGCATGCCGCCAGTTCTCTGGCCGGGGTAAAAGCCGCGGTGAAGGCGGGGCTTGGCGTCACCGCGCGACCGGTTGAAATGATGAGCCCTGAGCTGCGCGTGCCGGGTAAAAGCGACGGTTTGCCCGGCCTGCCGGATACCCATTATGTGTTGAGCTGTAATCCACAGCGGGAAAACGAGCTGGCGCAGGCAATTTTTCAGTCGCTGAGCCAGGACCATAACCCGTGGAAAACAGAAACGCTCTATACCCCGGAAGGGGGAGACGGCTCCCTGGTTTCATAAAGCCAAATTATCATATATCGATCACAATAATCCGGTAACAAAATGTAAGTGTAAAAAAGAGCCGCCGATCGACAAAATGAGGTCAGTGGCTCTTTTTTTTTATATTTTACAAGGATTTTAAGCAGTTTAATAATTTATTGATATATGAATCAATAGGTTGACCCGGAAGCGGCCATTGTTTCCCTGTTTTTAGCTGCAGTTTCAATACTTCCTGCTAATGTTAAAAAACCGGACGGATTGTTGCCGTTTTTCTGATGTAATTAACAAAAGCGTGTCACAGATCAAGAAAATACCCCTACTTGGGGGGAGGAATCGCGGCCAAATCCTGTCAAAATAGATTGGCGAAACTGATTTACGTCTAAAACGGACACGATTCAACAACACTAAATCCGAATGATATGCAAGGTTATTACGCAACAAAGGGCATTTAATGTTAATGAAAAGATTCCAATGTAAATTAATGTAGTTAAAACTTTTGTTAAAGTTGACAAAAGGTTAAAGAAAGGGGTAAAAAGCCACGGCATTTGGGCTTCCTCATCAACCAGGGACGCTTTTTTGCAAGGTCATTTTTTTATTCCTCCCGTGAAACGCTGTGGCGTTCATCTGCCATCAAGAGCAGAGGGTTTTGGCGCTACACTTTTTTGGTTAAGCAATGCGTATGTCAACATCCACTGAAGTCATCGCTCATCATTGGGCATTCGCTATATTTCTCATCATCGCTATCGGTCTGTGCTGCCTGATGCTCGTCGGCGGCTGGTACCTCGGCGGTCGCGCGCGCGCGCGTAGCAAAAACACGCCGTTTGAATCGGGGATCGACTCCGTTGGTTCGGCCCGCTTACGTCTTTCTGCGAAGTTTTATCTGGTCGCCATGTTCTTCGTTATCTTCGACGTGGAAGCCCTGTATCTCTACGCATGGTCAACCTCCATTCGCGAAAGCGGTTGGGTTGGCTTTGTGGAAGCCGCAATTTTCATTTTAGTGCTACTGGCTGGTCTGGTTTACCTCGTTCGCATCGGCGCACTGGACTGGACGCCTGCGCGTTCCCGTCGCACGCTGGTTAACCCGGAAACAGACAGTCCCACTAACCGTCATATGCAGTAAAAGCGAGGCAATAAGATGGATTATACGCTCACCCGCATAGATCCTAACGGTGAGAACGACCGTTACCCCCTGCAAAAACAGGAGATCGTAACCGACCCCCTGGAGCAAGAAGTCAATAAAAGCGTGTATATGGGGAAACTCGAACATGCGCTGCATGACATGGTGAACTGGGGCCGTAAGAACTCGATTTGGCCGTACAACTTCGGCCTGTCTTGCTGCTATGTAGAAATGGTGACGTCATTCACTGCGGTGCATGACGTTGCGCGTTTTGGCGCGGAAGTACTGCGTGCCTCTCCGCGTCAGGCCGACCTGATGGTGGTCGCCGGCACCTGCTTCACCAAAATGGCCCCGGTAATTCAGCGCCTGTACGATCAGATGCTGGAGCCGAAGTGGGTTATCTCTATGGGCGCATGCGCTAACTCCGGCGGGATGTACGATATCTACTCCGTCGTGCAGGGCGTGGACAAGTTTATTCCGGTGGATGTTTACATCCCGGGCTGTCCGCCGCGTCCGGAAGCTTATATGCAGGCGCTGATGCTGCTGCAGGAATCCATTGGTAAAGAGCGCCGTCCTCTCTCCTGGGTGGTTGGCGATCAGGGCGTCTATCGCGCCAACATGCAATCCGAGCGCGAGCGTAAACGCGGCGAACGAATTGCGGTGACCAATCTGCGGACTCCGGACGAGATTTAACTTGCGCCTGCGGGCGGGAACCAGACTTCGCAAATCAATCTACAAAAGCAGCGAAGCCTCGCCCGGCAGTCACCACGGACCTTTTGCAATGGTGAACAATATGACTGATTTAACCGCGCATGACGCCGCACCAGCCTGGCAAACCCGCGATCACCTTGATGACCCGGTGATCGGCGAACTGCGCAACCGTTTTGGGCCGGATGCCTTTACCGTTCAGCCTACCCGTACCGGCGTTCCGGTGGTGTGGGTGAAGCGCGAACAGCTGCTCGAGGTGGGTGATTTCCTGAAGAGATTGCCGAAACCTTACGTGATGCTGTTTGACCTGCACGGCATGGACGAACGTTTACGTACGCACCGCGATGGCTTGCCAGCCGCGGATTTTTCCGTTTTCTACCACCTGATCTCAGTAGACCGCAACCGCGATATCATGCTCAAGGTGGCGTTGTCTGAAAACGATCTGCATCTGCCGACCTTCACCAAACTTTTCCCTAACGCCAACTGGTATGAGCGTGAAACCTGGGAAATGTTTGGCGTGACCTTTGACGGTCACCCGAATCTGCGCCGCATCATGATGCCGCCGACCTGGGAAGGCCACCCGCTGCGTAAAGACTATCCGGCGCGCGCCACCGAATTCGATCCGTTTGAGCTGACTAAAGCCAAGCAGGATCTGGAAATGGAAGCGTTAACCTTCAAGCCGGAAGAGTGGGGCATGAAGCGCGGCACCGAAAACGAGGACTTTATGTTCCTCAACCTCGGCCCGAACCACCCGTCCGCTCACGGCGCATTCCGTATCATTCTGCAGCTGGATGGCGAAGAGATCGTCGACTGCGTGCCGGATATCGGCTACCACCACCGCGGCGCGGAGAAGATGGGCGAACGCCAGTCCTGGCACAGCTACATCCCTTACACCGACCGTATTGAATACCTCGGCGGCTGCGTCAACGAGATGCCGTACGTGCTGGCGGTGGAAAAACTGGCCGGGATCACTGTGCCGGATCGCGTGAACGTGATCCGCGTGATGCTGTCCGAACTGTTCCGCATCAACAGCCACCTGCTGTATATCTCGACCTTTATTCAGGACGTCGGCGCGATGACGCCGGTCTTCTTCGCCTTTACCGACCGTCAGAAAATCTACGATCTGGTCGAAGCGATCACCGGTTTCCGTATGCACCCGGCGTGGTTCCGCATCGGCGGCGTCGCCCACGACCTGCCGCGCGGCTGGGATCGCCTGCTGCGTGAATTCCTTGAGTGGATGCCGAAGCGCCTGGATTCGTATGAGAAAGCCGCGCTGCGCAACACCATTCTGATTGGCCGCTCGAAAGGCGTTGCCGCCTACACCGCGAAAGAAGCGCTGGAGTGGGGCACCACCGGCGCAGGTCTGCGCGCGACCGGTATCGGCTTCGACGTGCGTAAATGGCGTCCTTATTCTGGCTACGAAAACTTCGACTTTGAAATCCCGACCGGCGGCGGCGTTTCCGACTGCTACACCCGCGTGATGCTAAAAGTGGAAGAGCTGCGCCAGAGCCTGCGCATTCTCCAGCAGTGCCTCGATAATATGCCGGAAGGCCCGTTCAAAGCGGATCACCCGCTGACCACGCCGCCGCCGAAAGAGCGCACGCTGCAGCACATTGAGACCCTGATTACTCACTTCCTGCAGGTATCCTGGGGCCCGGTGATGCCGGCCAACGAATCCTTCCAGATGGTTGAAGCGACGAAGGGGATTAACAGTTACTACCTGACCAGCGACGGCAGCACCATGAGCTACCGTACCCGTATTCGTACCCCGAGCTATGCGCACCTGCAGCAGATCCCGGCGGCGATCCGCGGTAGCCTGGTATCCGACCTTATCGTCTATCTGGGTAGTATCGATTTTGTTATGTCAGACGTGGACCGCTAATTATGCACGAGAATCAACAACCACAAACCGAGGCTTTTGAGCTGAGTGCGGCAGAGCGTGAGGCTATTGAGCACGAGAAGCACCACTACGAAGACCCGCGTGCGGCGTCCATCGAAGCGCTGAAAATTGTTCAAAAACAGCGCGGCTGGGTGCCGGATGGCGCGATCTATGCGATCGCCGATGTGCTGGGGATCCCGGCAAGCGACGTCGAAGGCGTGGCGACATTCTATAGCCAGATCTTCCGCCAGCCGGTTGGCCGTCACGTGATCCGCTACTGCGATAGCGTGGTGTGCCATATCACCGGCTTCCAGGGGATCCAGTCGGCTATCGAGAAAAAGCTGGACATCAAACCGGGTCAAACCACCTTTGATGGCCGCTTCACGCTGCTGCCGACCTGTTGCCTTGGCAACTGCGACAAGGGGCCGACCATGATGATTGATGACGACACGCACAGTTATCTGACGCCGGAAGCGATTCCTGACCTCCTGGAGCGGTATAAATGAAAACCATTATTCGTACTGCCGAAACGCATCCATTAACCTGGCGTCTGCGCGATGACAAGCAGCCGGTGTGGCTGGACGAGTATCGCAGCAAAAACGGTTATGAAGGGGCGCGCAAAGCCTTAAGCGGCATGGCGCCGGATGAAATCGTCAATGCGGTAAAAGACGCCGGCCTGAAAGGGCGCGGCGGCGCGGGCTTTTCCACCGGTCTGAAGTGGAGCCTGATGCCGAAAGACGAGTCCATGAACATCCGTTACCTGCTGTGTAACGCTGATGAAATGGAACCGGGCACCTATAAAGACCGTCTGCTGATGGAACAGCTGCCGCACCTGCTGGTGGAAGGTATGCTGATCTCCGCCTTTGCGCTGAAGGCATACCGCGGTTACATCTTCCTGCGCGGCGAATATATCGAAGCGGCGCAGCATCTGCGTCGCGCGATCGCCGAAGCCACCGAAGCGGGCCTGTTGGGGAAAAATATCCTCGGCACCGGTTTTGACTTCGAGCTGTTCGTGCATACCGGGGCAGGGCGCTATATCTGCGGTGAAGAGACGGCGCTTATCAACTCGCTGGAAGGCCGCCGCGCGAACCCGCGCTCCAAGCCGCCGTTCCCGGCGAGCTCGGGCGTATGGGGCAAACCGACCTGCGTCAACAACGTTGAAACCCTGTGCAACGTGCCAGCCATTCTCGCCAACGGCGTGGAGTGGTACCAGAATATTTCAACCAGCAAAGATGCCGGCACCAAGCTGATGGGCTTCTCCGGGCGCGTGAAGAATCCGGGCGTCTGGGAACTGCCGTTCGGCACCACCGCGCGCGAGATCCTCGAAGATTACGCTGGCGGCATGCGCGATGGCCTGAAGTTTAAAGCCTGGCAGCCGGGCGGCGCCGGTACCGACTTCCTGACCGAAGCGCACCTCGATTTGCCGATGGAGTTTGAAAGCATTGGTAAGGCAGGGAGCCGTCTGGGCACCGCGCTGGCGATGGCCGTCGACCACGAGATCGGCATGGTTCCGCTGGTGCGCAACCTCGAAGAATTTTTTGCCCGTGAATCCTGCGGCTGGTGTACGCCTTGCCGCGACGGTCTGCCGTGGAGCGTGAAGATCCTGCGCGCCCTGGAGCGCGGCGAAGGCCAGCCTGGCGACATCGAAACCCTTGAGCAACTGTGTCGATTCCTCGGGCCGGGTAAAACCTTCTGCGCGCACGCGCCGGGCGCGGTTGAACCGCTGCAGAGCGCTATCAAATATTTCCGCGAAGAATTCGAGGCTGGCATTAAGCAGCAGTTCAGCAATACCCATGCAATTAACGGTATTCAGCCGAACCTGCTTAAGACGCGCTGGTAATCTAAAGGTTTTTTATTTTTGGAAGCACGCAAATGGCTACGATTCATGTAGACGGCAAAGAATACGAGGTCAACGGAGCGGACAACCTGCTAGAGGCTTGTCTCTCTCTTGGTCTTGATATTCCATACTTTTGCTGGCACCCGGCGCTAGGGAGCGTCGGTGCTTGCCGCCAGTGTGCGGTGAAGCAATATCAGAACGCGGAAGACACGCGTGGTCGCCTGGTGATGTCCTGTATGACTCCGGCATCCGACGGCACCTTTATTTCTATTGACGACGGCGAAGCGAAGCAGTTCCGCGAAAGCGTGGTGGAGTGGCTGATGACCAACCACCCGCACGATTGCCCGGTCTGCGAAGAGGGCGGCAACTGCCACCTGCAGGATATGACGGTCATGACCGGTCATAGCTTCCGCCGCTATCGTTTCACCAAGCGTACCCACCGCAACCAGGATCTGGGGCCATTTATTTCTCACGAAATGAACCGCTGCATCGCCTGCTACCGCTGCGTTCGCTACTATAAAGATTATGCCGACGGCACCGATCTGGGCGTTTATGGCGCTCATGACAACGTCTACTTCGGCCGCCCGGAAGATGGCACGCTGGAAAGCGAGTTCTCCGGTAACCTGGTTGAAGTTTGCCCGACCGGCGTCTTCACCGATAAAACGCACTCCGAGCGTTACAACCGTAAGTGGGACATGCAGTTTGCGCCGAGCATCTGCCAGCAGTGTTCCATTGGCTGTAACATCAGCCCTGGCGAACGCTATGGCGAGCTGCGTCGTATCGAAAACCGCTATAACGGTACCGTTAACCGCTACTTCCTCTGCGACCGCGGTCGTTTCGGCTATGGCTACGTAAACCTCAAAGATCGTCCGCGTCAGCCGGTTCAGCGCCGCGGCGACGATCTGATCGCGCTCAACGCCGAACAGGCGATGCAGGGGGCGGCGGATATCCTGCGTCAGTCGAAGAAAGTCATTGGTATCGGTTCTCCGCGCGCCAGCATTGAAAGCAACTTCGCGCTGCGTGAGCTGGTCGGTAGCGAAAACTTCTATACCGGCATCGCTAAAGGCGAACAAGCGCGCCTGCAGATGATGCTTAAAGTGCTGCGTGAAGGCGGGATCCATACCCCGACGCTGCGCGATATCGAATCCTACGATGCGGTACTGGTGCTGGGCGAAGACATTACCCAGACCGGCGCGCGCGTTGCCCTGGCGGTACGCCAGGCGGTGAAAGGGAAAGCACGTGAAATGGCGGCGGCGCAGAAAGTGGCCGACTGGCAGATTGCGGCAATTCTCAACATCGGACAGCGCGCCAAGCATCCGTTATTTGTCACTAATATCGACGACACGCGCCTGGATGACATCGCGGCGTGGACCTACCGCGCGCCGGTGGAAGATCAGGCGCGTCTGGGCTTCGCTATCGCTCATGCGCTGGATGACAGCGCGCCGGCGGTTGATGGCCTGAGCCATGACCTGCAGGGTAAAGTCGATGTGATCGTTCAGGCGCTGGCCGGGGCGAAAAAACCGCTGATTATCTCCGGCACTAACGCCGGCAGCATGGAAATCATTCAGGCTGCCGCTAACGTGGCGAAAGCGTTGAAAGGCCGCGGCGCCGATGTTGGCATCACGATGGTTGCCCGCGCGGTGAACAGCGTCGGTCTGGGCATGATCGGCGGCGGCTCGCTTGAAGAGGCGCTGGACGAACTGGAAAGCGGCGCCGCAGACGCGGTTATCGTGCTGGAAAACGACCTGCACCGTCATGCTTCCGCCGCGCGCGTCGACGCAGCGCTTGCGAAAGCGCCGCTGGTGATGGTGGTTGACCATCAGCGCACCGCGATTATGGACAAAGCGCACCTGGTGCTCTCCGCGGCAAGCTTTGCGGAAAGCGACGGTACCGTGGTGAACAACGAAGGCCGCGCCCAGCGCTTCTTCCAGGTTTACGATCCGGCTTACTACGACGCGAAAACCGTGATGCTGGAAAGCTGGCGCTGGCTGCATTCGCTGCACAGTACCGTTAACAACCGTCAGGTTGACTGGACGCAGCTGGACCACGTCATCGATGCGGCGATTGCCGCCCTGCCGCAGCTGGCGGGCATTAAAGATGCCGCGCCGGATGCGACCTTCCGCATTCGCGGCCAGAAGCTGGCGCGTGAACCGCACCGCTACAGCGGCCGCACGGCGATGCGCGCTAACATCAGCGTGCACGAGCCGCGTCAGCCGCAGGATAAAGACACCATGTTCGCCTTCTCAATGGAAGGGAACAACCAGCCGTCCGCGCCGCGTTCGCAGATCCCGTTCGCCTGGGCGCCGGGCTGGAACTCCCCGCAGGCATGGAACAAATTCCAGGATGAAGTGGGCGGTAAACTGCGCCACGGCGATCCGGGCGTGCGTCTGATTGAAGCTTCCGCCAGCGGGCTGGAGTACTTCACGGCGGTTCCGGCCAGCTTCCACGCGGAAGAAGGCAAATGGCGTATCGCGCCGTACTATCACCTGTTTGGCAGCGATGAGCTGTCGCAGCGTTCTCCGGTGTTCCAGAGCCGGATGCCTGAGCCGTACATCAAGCTGAACCCGGCGGATGCCGCAAAGCTTGGCGTCAACGCCGGGGCGATGGTTTCCTTCAGCGTAGAAGGCCAGACGCTGAGTCTGCCGCTGGTTATCTCTGAAGGGCTGACCGCAGGACAGGTTGGCTTACCGATGGGCATGCCGGGCATCGCGCCGGTACTGGCCGGGGCGCGTATTGATTCACTGCAGGAGGCGCAAGCATGAGTTGGTTAACGCCGGATCTTATCGACATTCTGTTAAGCATCCTGAAGGCCGTGGTCATTCTGCTGGTGGTCGTCACCTGCGGCGCGTTCATGAGCTTCGGCGAGCGTCGTCTGCTCGGCCTGTTCCAGAACCGCTACGGACCTAACCGCGTGGGCTGGGGCGGTTCGCTGCAGCTGGTCGCCGACATGATCAAGATGTTCTTCAAAGAGGACTGGATCCCGCGCTTCTCCGATCGCGTGATCTTTACTCTGGCGCCGGTTATCGCCTTTACCTCGTTGCTGCTGGCCTTTGCTATCGTGCCGGTTAGCCCGTCGTGGGTGGTCGCCGACCTGAACATCGGTATTCTGTTCTTCCTGATGATGGCAGGCCTGGCGGTTTACGCGGTCCTGTTCGCCGGTTGGTCGAGCAACAACAAGTACTCGCTGCTGGGGGCGATGCGTGCTTCCGCACAAACGTTGAGCTACGAAGTGTTCCTTGGTCTCTCCCTGATGGGCGTGGTGGCGCAGGCGGGGTCATTCAACATGACCGATATCGTCAACAACCAGGCGCATCTGTGGAACGTCATCCCGCAGTTCTTCGGCTTCGTGACTTTCGCCATCGCCGGCGTGGCGGTGTGTCACCGTCACCCGTTTGACCAGCCGGAAGCGGAGCAGGAACTGGCCGATGGTTACCACATTGAATATTCCGGTATGAAATTCGGTCTGTTCTTCGTCGGTGAATACATCGGTATCGTCACCGTATCAGCGCTGATCGTGACGCTGTTCTTCGGCGGCTGGAATGGCCCGTGGTTACCGCCTTTCATCTGGTTCGCGCTGAAAACCGCGTTCTTCATGATGATGTTCATTTTGATCCGCGCATCATTACCGCGTCCGCGTTATGACCAGGTAATGTCCTTTGGCTGGAAGGTATGCCTGCCGTTAACGCTGGTCAACTTGTTGGTAACGGCGGCTGTCATTCTCTGGCAGGCGCAATAAGGGGTGAATTGAACATGACCTTAAAAGAATTATTGGTAGGGTTCGGCACCCAGGTCCGCAGTATTTGCATGATCGGGATGCACGCCTTCGCCAAACGTGAAACTCAGATGTATCCGGAAGAGCCGGTATATCTGCCGCCGCGCTATCGTGGCCGTATCGTGCTGACGCGCGATCCGGACGGTGAAGAGCGCTGCGTTGCCTGTAACCTGTGTGCGGTAGCCTGCCCGGTTGGCTGTATCTCTCTGCAGAAAGCAGAGACCAAAGACGGCCGCTGGTACCCGGAGTTCTTCCGCATCAACTTCTCACGCTGCATTTTCTGCGGCCTGTGCGAAGAAGCGTGCCCGACCACGGCGATTCAGTTGACCCCGGACTTCGAACTGGGCGAATACAAACGTCAGGATCTGGTGTACGAAAAAGAGGATCTGCTGATTTCCGGTCCGGGCAAATACCCGGAATATAACTTCTACCGGATGGCGGGTATGGCAATCGACGGCAAAGATAAGGGCGAAGCGGAAAACGAAGCTAAGCCAATCGACGTCAAGAGCCTGTTACCGTAAGGAGAGGGGCAATGGAATTCGCTTTTTATATCTGTGGCCTGATAGCCATCCTCGCAACCTTGCGGGTCGTCACCCACACCAATCCGGTGCACGCGCTGCTGTACCTGATCATTTCGCTGTTAGCGATTGCCGGGGTGTTTTTCTCGCTGGGCGCTTACTTCGCCGGTGCGCTGGAAATCATCGTTTACGCCGGGGCCATTATGGTGCTGTTCGTGTTCGTGGTGATGATGCTCAACCTGGGCGGCACCGAGATCGAACAGGAACGCAAATGGCTGCAGCCGGGGATCTGGATTGGCCCGGCCATCCTTTCCGCGGTGCTGCTGGTGGTTATCGTTTACGCCATCCTGGGCATCAATGACCAGGGTATCGACGGCGCGGCGATCAACGCCAAAGAAGTGGGTATTGCGCTGTTTGGGCCGTACGTCCTGGCGGTGGAGCTGGCCTCCATGCTGCTGCTGGCGGGCCTGGTTGTCGCCTTCCACATTGGCCGCGAAGAGCGCGCCGGTGAGGTGCTGAGCAACCGCGTGAACGACAGCGACAAAAGAAAAACGGAGGAACACGCATGATCCCCTTAACACATGGACTGATCCTCGCCGCCATCCTGTTTGTGCTCGGCCTGACTGGTCTTGTGATCCGCCGCAATCTGCTATTTATGCTGATTAGCCTGGAAATCATGATTAACGCCGCCGCGCTGGCATTCGTGGTCGCGGGAAGCTACTGGGGCCAGACTGATGGTCAGATTATGTATATCCTCGCTATCAGCCTCGCGGCTGCGGAAGCGAGTATCGGTCTGGCGCTGCTGCTGCAGCTCCATCGTCGCCGCCAGAACCTGAACATCGATTCAGTAAGTGAGTTGCGTGGATGAACATGCTTGCCTTAACCATTCTTCTGCCATTGATTGGCTTTGTGCTGCTGGCCTTCTCCCGCGGACGCTGGTCGGAAAATCTTTCCGCCACCGTTGGGATGGGCTCGGTAGGCCTGGCGGCGCTGGTGACGGCGTACGTCGGCGTCGACTTTTTCGCTAACGGCAAACAGGCGGTCAGCGTACCGCTGTGGAACTGGATGTCGGTCGGTGATTTCAACATCGGCTTCAACCTGGTGCTGGATGGCCTGTCTCTGACCATGCTCTCCGTGGTTACCGGCGTCGGCTTCCTGATCCACATGTTCGCCTCCTGGTACATGCGCGGCGAAGAGGGCTACTCTCGCTTCTTCGCTTACACCAACCTGTTTATCGCCAGCATGGTCGTTCTGGTGCTGGCCGATAACCTGCTGTTGATGTACCTGGGTTGGGAAGGCGTGGGTCTCTGTTCTTACCTGCTGATCGGTTTCTACTACACCGATCCGAAGAACAACGCCGCGGCGATGAAAGCGTTCGTGGTCACCCGCGTCGGCGACGTGTTCCTCGCCTTCGCGCTGTTCATTCTTTATAACGAACTGGGCACCCTGAACTTCCGTGAAATGGTTGAGCTGGCGCCGCAGCACTTCGCTAACGGCAGCACCACGCTGCAGTGGGCGACGCTGATGCTGCTCGGCGGCGCGGTCGGTAAATCCGCTCAGCTGCCGCTGCAAACGTGGCTTGCCGATGCGATGGCGGGCCCGACGCCGGTCTCTGCGCTGATCCACGCGGCTACCATGGTGACCGCGGGCGTGTACCTGATTGCCCGTACCCACGGCCTGTTCCTGATGACGCCGGAAGTGCTGCATCTGGTCGGTATCGTTGGCGCAATCACGCTGGTGCTGGCGGGCTTCGCCGCGCTGGTGCAGACCGACATCAAACGCGTGCTGGCTTACTCGACCATGAGCCAGATTGGCTACATGTTCCTCGCGCTGGGCGTGCAGGCCTGGGACGCGGCGATCTTCCACCTGATGACGCACGCGTTCTTTAAAGCGCTGCTGTTCCTGTCGTCCGGTTCGGTGATCCTCGCCTGCCATCACGAACAGAACATCTTCAAGATGGGCGGCCTGCGCAAATCCATTCCGCTGGTTTATGTCTGCTTCCTGGTGGGGGGCGCGGCGCTGTCCGCTCTGCCGCTTATCACCGCAGGCTTCTTCAGTAAGGATGAGATTCTGGCTGGCGCGATGGCCAACGGCCATATCAATCTGATGGTTGCGGGCCTGGTCGGCGCCTTTATGACCTCGCTGTATACTTTCCGTATGATTTTCATCGTGTTCCACGGTAAAGAGCAAATTCACGCGCATGCAGGGAAGGGGATTACCCACCATCTGCCGCTGATTGTGCTGCTGGTTCTGTCCACCTTCGTTGGCGCGCTGATTGTGCCGCCTCTGGAAGGCGTTCTGCCGCAGACCACTGAGCTCGCTCACGGTAGCGTGATGACGCTGGAAATGACCTCCGGGATTATCGCTATCGCCGGCATCCTGATCGCCGCGTGGCTGTGGCTGGGCAAACGTACGCTGGTGACTTCCATCGCCAACAGCGCGCCTGGCCGCTTCTTCGGTACCTGGTGGTTCCATGCCTGGGGCTTCGACTGGTTATACGACAAAGTGTTCGTGAAACCATTCCTCGGTATTGCCTGGCTGCTGAAGAGCGATCCGCTGAACTCGTTGATGAATATCCCGGCGATTCTGTCCCGCTTCGCAGGCAAAGGTCTGCTGGTGAGCGAGAACGGCTATCTGCGCTGGTATGTGGCTTCAATGAGCATCGGCGCGGTGGTGGTGCTGGCTCTGCTGATGGTACTGCGTTGAGTTTGTTGGCTGGATGAACGATTGCCGGATAGCGCTGCGCTTATCCGGCCTACAAACCCAAAAATAATTTTTAGAATTCGTTGAAAATCTGTTCCTGATGTACAGGCGTCATCGGCGAAGTCAGACCGGAGACCGCCAGCGCAGAGCAACCGGAGCGTACTGAAGTACGTGAGGATTGCGAGCACTGCCGGGATTTGGGCTGACGAGTGAGATAGCCTGAGCAGGAGTAAATATAAGGGACATACTTAGCTATGTTATTACCCTGGTTGATATTAATCCCCTTTATTGGCGGCTTCCTGTGCTGGCAGACTGAACGCTTTGGCGTGAAACTGCCGCGCTGGATTGCGCTGATTACCATGGGACTGACGCTGGTGCTTGGCCTGCAGCTGTGGATGCAGGGCGGCTATTCTCTGACGCAATCCGCGGGGATTCCGCAGTGGCAGTCGGAATTCGTGCTGCCGTGGATCCCACGTTTCGGCATTAGCATCCATCTGGCGATTGACGGTTTGTCGCTGCTCATGGTGGTGCTGACCGGCCTGCTCGGCGTGTTGGCGGTGCTCTGTTCCTGGCGCGAAATCGAAAAGTACCAGGGCTTTTTCCACCTCAACCTGATGTGGATCCTGGGCGGCGTCATCGGCGTATTCCTCGCCATCGACATGTTCCTGTTCTTCTTCTTCTGGGAAATGATGTTGGTGCCGATGTACTTCCTGATCGCGCTGTGGGGTCACAAAGCCTCTGACGGTAAAACGCGTATCACGGCGGCCACCAAGTTCTTCATCTATACCCAGGCGAGCGGCCTGGTGATGCTGATCGCCATTCTGGCGCTGGCATTCGTTCACTTCAACGCCACCGGCGTGTGGACCTTCAACTATGAAGAGCTGCTGAAAACCCCGATGTCGCACGGCGTGGAATACATGCTGATGCTCGGCTTCTTCATCGCCTTCGCGGTGAAAATGCCGGTGGTGCCGCTGCACGGCTGGCTACCGGACGCCCACTCCCAGGCGCCGACTGCCGGTTCCGTCGACCTCGCGGGCATCTTGTTGAAAACCGCGGCCTACGGTCTGCTGCGCTTTGCGCTGCCGCTGTTCCCGAACGCCTCCGCCGAGTTTGCGCCAATCGCCATGTGGCTGGGCGTGATCGGTATCTTCTACGGCGCGTGGATGGCCTTCGCCCAGACCGATATCAAACGTCTGATTGCATACACCTCCGTTTCCCACATGGGCTTCGTGCTGATTGCTATCTACACCGGTAGCCAGCTGGCTTATCAAGGGGCGGTGATTCAGATGATTGCCCACGGTCTGTCCGCGGCGGGTCTGTTCATTCTGTGCGGTCAGCTGTACGAACGTCTGCACACCCGCGATATGCGCCAGATGGGCGGTTTGTGGAGCAAAATTAAATGGCTGCCGGCGATGTCGATGTTCTTCGCTGTCGCCACCCTGGGGATGCCGGGCACCGGTAACTTTGTCGGCGAATTTATGATTCTGTTCGGCAGCTATAAAGTGGTGCCGGTGATTACCGTTATCTCGACCTTTGGTCTGGTATTCGCTTCCGTTTACTCGCTGTCGATGCTGCATCGCGCCTACTTCGGTAAGGCGAAGAGCGAAATCGCGACGAAAGAGCTGCCGGGGATGTCCCTGCGTGAACTGTCTATCATCCTGCTGCTGGTGGTGCTGCTGGTGCTGTTGGGCTTCTTCCCGCAGCCGATTCTCGACACCTCGCATGCTGCGATGAGCAACATTCAGCAGTGGTTTGTTAATTCTGTTTCTACTACAAGGCCGTAATTCGCCATGACAATAACTCCACAACAACTGATCGCACTGCTACCGCTGCTGATCGTCGGCTTGACGGTGGTGGTTGTGATGCTCTCCATTGCGTGGCGACGCAATCATTTTCTCAATGCCACGTTGTCGGTTCTCGGACTAAACGCCGCGCTGGTCTCGCTCTGGTTTGTCGGTCAGAACGGGGCGATGGACGTCACCCCGCTGATCCGCGTTGACGGTTACTCGATGCTCTATACCGGGCTGGTGCTGTTGGCGAGCCTCGCGACCTGTACTTTCGCCTACCCATGGCTTGAGGGTTACAAGGACAATAAAGAAGAGTTCTACCTGCTGGTGCTGATCGCCGCGCTGGGTGGCATTCTGCTGGCCGGCGCCAATCACCTGGCCTCGCTGTTCCTCGGTATCGAATTAATTTCGCTGCCGTTGTTCGGCCTGGTCGGCTACGCCTTCCGCCAGAAACGTTCGCTGGAAGCGAGCATCAAATACACCATCCTCTCCGCGGCAGCCTCGTCTTTCCTGCTGTTCGGTATGGCGCTGGTGTATGCGAACTCCGGCAACCTGTCCTTCCTCGCGCTGGGCAAGAGCCTGGCTGACAACGCGCTGCACGAGCCGCTGCTGCTGGCGGGCCTCGGTCTGATGATCGTCGGTCTTGGCTTTAAACTGTCGCTGGTGCCGTTCCACCTGTGGACGCCGGATGTATACCAGGGCGCGCCTGCGCCGGTATCCACCTTCCTGGCGACCGCCAGCAAGATTGCCATCTTCGGCGTGGTGATGCGTCTGTTCCTGTACATGCCGGTGGGCGACAGCGAAGCGGTACGCGTGGTGCTGGGCCTGATCGCCTTCGCCTCTATCATCTTCGGTAACCTGATGGCGCTGAGCCAGACCAACATTAAGCGTCTGCTCGGTTACTCTTCCATTTCCCACCTCGGCTATCTGCTGGTGGCGTTAATCGCCCTGCAGAGCGGCGAAATGTCGATGGAAGCCGTGGGCGTCTACCTGGCCGGTTATCTGTTCAGCAGCCTCGGCGCGTTCGGCGTGGTCAGCCTGATGTCCAGCCCGTACCGCGGCCCGGATGCTGACTCGCTGTTCTCCTACCGCGGTCTGTTCTGGCACCGTCCGATCCTGTCGGCGGTAATGACGGTGATGATGCTGTCGCTGGCCGGTATTCCGATGACCCTCGGCTTTATCGGTAAGTTCTACGTGCTGGCCGTCGGTGTGCATGCGCACCTGTGGTGGCTGGTTGCCGCGGTAGTGATCGGCTCGGCGATTGGTCTCTACTACTACCTGCGCGTTGCCGTCAGCCTGTACCTGAGCGCCCCGGAGCAGCTGAACCGCGATGCGCCGTCAAACTGGCAGTACAGCGCCGGCGGTATCGTGGTGCTGATCTCCGCGCTGCTGGTGCTGGTGCTTGGCGTGTGGCCGCAGCCGCTGATTAGCATCGTGCAGCTGGCGACGCCGCTGATGTAATCTGCGCTATAAATAAAAAACCGCCGACTTGTCGGCGGTTTTTTTATGCCCGCGGTTTACGCCAGCCGATAGACCATAAAATCCTCCGCCAGTAGCGTATTAGCGAAAATCTCCCGGCATTCCGCCAGCATACGCAGGCAGCCTTCGGCATCGTAGCGCGAGCTAAAGTGGGTGGCGATTAGCGTGCCGACCCCCGCTTCTTTGGCAAGCGCCGCGGTTTGCTGACTGGAAGAGTGGCCACGGCTATTGGCTTTCTCCGCCATCGCCTGCTCAAGGGTGGTTTCGTGGACCATCACATCCGCGCCGCGCGCCATCTCCAGCGCCTGCGGGCAGGGGGCGGTATCGCCAAAAATGGCCAGCGTTTTACCCGGCGTCGATGGCCCCAGATAGCGGCTACCGTCAATGACCCGACCATCTTCCAGCTCAACGCGCTGGCCGAGCTTGAGTTGATGGAACAGCGGCCCCGGACGCACGCCATCGGCAATCAGTTGGGCGGCATCGAGCGTTCCGGGTTTGTCATGTTGTTCGATGCGGTAGCCGTAGCACTCCACCGGATGACTGAGCGGGTACGCGCTGACCCGATAGCCGTCTTCGTCGAAGACCAGACCGGGGCCGACTTCAATGATAGTGAGCGGATAATCGGTCCACGAGCCGCTCAGGCGCAGCGCGGTTTCGATGAATTCTTTAATCCCTTTTGGTCCGTAGACCGTCAGCGGCAGCGAATTTCCCTGCATCGAGCGGCTGCACAACAGGCCGGGCAGGCCGAACAGATGATCGCCGTGCAGGTGAGTGATGAAAATTTTATTCAGTTTGCCTGGGTGGTAAGGGGTGTGGAGAAACTGATGCTGGGTGCCTTCGCCGCAGTCAAACAACCACATTTCAGCGCTGGTGGGTTGTTGCAAATTCAGTATTATCGACGTCATATTACGCGTACGGGTCGGCACGCCGGCGGATGTCCCCAAAAATGTTAATTCCATCGTCCAGTGTCCTCAGGCGAGTGGTAAAGCATCAGTATATCAATAAGGAGTAACAAATGATGACCTGGCAGGATTTACATCACAGTGAGCTCACCGTTGCCCAACTGTACGCCTTGCTGAAGCTGCGCAGCGCGGTGTTTGTCGTCGAACAACACTGCGTCTATCAGGATATCGACGGCGATGATTTAGTCGGTGAGAACCGTCATCTGCTCGGCTGGCGCGACGGCGAGCTGGTGGCCTATGCGCGGATCCTCAAAAGCGAAGAGGAGTTCGAACCGGTGGTGATCGGCCGGGTTATCGTCAGCCCGACCGTGCGCGGCGAGAAACTGGGCTACCAACTGATGGAGCAGGCGCTGGCCAGCTGCCGGCAGAACTGGCCGCAGAAGGCGATTTATCTTGGGGCGCAGGCGCATCTGCAGAAATTTTATGCCAGCTTTGGTTTTGTGCCGGTGACGGACGTATACGATGAGGACGGTATTGCCCATATCGGTATGGCGCGTGACATCACAACTCATTAAGAAGCTAAATAGTAATAGCGTATCGCTATCAATTATCTATACTTTTCCTCCTGTAGCGAATCCAGTGGCTGGCGTTCGCCGGGCCTGTTAAGGTTCGCTCCCTCATGATGGGTACTGCTATTTATCGCAGCTACCCTTTATAATGTGGGGTTTTTAATTTCGTGGAGGTTCGCGTGCTGTCTGTTTCCACTGCGCTGGAAAGCCTGTTGGGTTGCCTGGCTGAAGATTTCCCTCCGTCATCCGGCACGCGAATTTTTGATATCCCCTTCCCGTTAAACGACGCCTTCGACCCGTTACTGTGGTGCGCGCATCAGCCGTGCTGGCCGCAATTCTACTGGCAGCAGCGTAACGGTGATGAAGAGCTGGCGGCGCTGGGGGCGGTAACCACCTTTGCCTCTTTGTCCGCGGCGCATGATTTTTTATGCGCGCAGGGGCGGGAAGATCTGCGCATCAGCGGGCTGAACGCGTTCGACCCTCATCAGGGTAATCTGTTTCTGCCGCGGCTGGAGTGGCGCCGCCTGGGCGGTAAAGCGACTTTACGGCTGGTGGTACATAGCGCGACCTCGCTGCTTGACGACGCGGTGGCCGCGCGGGCGTTTCTTCAATCATTAAATAGCGAGCAGGCGACGGCGGCATCGATGCCGTCGCTGCGAAGCGAGCAGCATGCGCCGGAATACCCGCAGTGGCGCGAGCTGATTATGCAGGCGACGCAGGCAATCGGCGCCGGCGAAATGGATAAGGTTGTGCTGGCGCGGGTCACGGATTTACGCTTTAGCGCGCCGCTGCAGGCGTTTGCCATTATGGCGGCCAGTCGGCGCAGCAATCTTAACTGTTTCCACTTCCTGATGGCCTTTAGCCCGCAGCAGGCGTTTCTCGGCTCCACGCCGGAACGGCTATGGCGGCGACGCGGCGCGCTGCTGCGCACCGAAGCGCTGGCGGGCACCGTCGCTAACCATCACGATGACGCCCGGGCGCAGCAGTTGGCCGATTGGCTAATGAAAGACGATAAAAACCAGCGGGAGAATATGCTGGTGGTGGAGGATATCTGCCAGCGTTTGCAGGGCGAGTCGCCGACGCTTGACGTTCTGCCGCCGCAGGTCGTACGCCTGCGCAAGGTGCAGCATCTGCGGCGCTGTATCTGGAGCGAACTGGCCGAGCCCGACGATAGCCGCTGCTTGCTGCAGCTGCAGCCTACCGCGGCGGTGGCGGGGCTACCGCGCCAGGCGGCGCTGGCTTTCATCCGCCGTCATGAGCCTTTCGCCCGCGAATGGTATGCCGGCTCCGCAGGTTATCTTTCACTGGCGCAAAGCGAGTTTTGCGTGGCGCTGCGCTCGGCAAAAGTCGAAAACGACACCCTGCGGCTGTATGCCGGGGCCGGTATTGTCAGCGGATCTGACCCGCAGCAGGAGTGGCAAGAAATAGAAAATAAAGCGGCGGGACTACGAACGTTATTACTTTCAGAAACGTAGAGAGACGACGTATATCAAAACGACGCAACTCTGCCTTATCTATACTTAGCATCAATATTTGATACCGGACAATTTCATGTCAGTAAGCGCATTTAACCGACGCTGGGCGGCGGTGATCCTTGAAGCTTTAACCCGCCACGGCGTGCAGCACATTTGCATTGCCCCAGGCTCGCGCTCGACGCCCTTAACCCTGGCGGCGGCGGAAAACCGCGCTTTTATTCATCACACTCATTTTGACGAACGTGGCCTTGGTCACCTGGCACTGGGACTGGCGAAGGCCAGCCGCCAGCCGGTGGCGGTGATTGTCACCTCCGGAACCGCGACCGCGAATCTCTATCCGGCGCTGATTGAAGCGGGCCTGACGGGTGAAAAACTGATCCTGCTGACCGCCGACCGCCCGCCGGAGCTTATCGACTGCGGCGCCAATCAGGCCATCCGCCAACCGGGAATGTTTGCTTCTCATCCTGCGCAGACCGTTTCTTTACCGCGTCCTTCGCAGGATATTTCCGCCCGCTGGTTGGTCTCGACCATCGATCAGGCGCTGGGCGAGCTGCATGCCGGCGGGGTGCATATCAACTGCCCGTTCGCTGAGCCGCTATATGGCGATATGGACGATAGCGGGCTGGAGTGGCAACAGCAGCTCGGCAACTGGTGGCAGAGCGATAAACCCTGGTTGCGTCAGGCGCTGCAGATGGAGAGTGAGAAACAGCGCGACTGGTTCTTCTGGCGGCAAAAACGCGGCGTAGTAGTCGCGGGCAGGATGAGCGCCGCGGAAGGTAAAAAAGTGGCCGAATGGGCGCAAACCCTCGGCTGGCCGCTGATTGGCGATGTCCTGTCGCAGACCGGGCAGCCGTTGCCGTGCGCCGACCTGTGGCTGGGAAACGGTAAAGCGGTCAGCGAACTGGCGCAGGCGCAAATCGTCGTGCAACTCGGTAGCAGTCTGACCGGCAAACGCGTGCTCCAGTGGCAGGCGACCTGCGAGCCGGATGAATACTGGCTGGTGGATAATCTGCGCGGTCGCCTCGATCCGGCGCAGCACCGCGGTCGCCGTCTGCTCTCAAGCGTTGAGCGCTGGCTCGAACTGCATCCGGCGGAGAAACGCCAGCCGTGGGCGACGGTGATCCCGCAGCTTGCCGGGCAGGCGTGGCAGGCCGCGGTCGCCAGCAACGAGCCCTTTGGCGAAGCGCAGCTGGCGCAGCGCATTCGGCGCTATTTGCCGGATCAGGGACAGCTGTTTGTTGGCAACAGTTTAGTGGTACGCCTGATAGACGCGCTGGGGCAACTGCCGGCGGGTTATCCGGTCTATAGTAATCGCGGCGCCAGCGGCATCGATGGCCTACTGGCGACAGCCGCCGGCGTGCAGCGCGCGAGCGCCCGGCCTACGCTTGCGATCGTCGGCGATCTTTCGGCGTTATACGATCTCAACTCGCTGGCCCTGCTGCGCCAGGCTTCGGCGCCGCTGGTGCTGGTCGTGGTCAATAATAACGGCGGGCAGATTTTCTCTATGCTGCCGACGCCGCAGGACGAGAGGCGTCAGTTCTATTTAATGCCGCAGGACGTGGATTTCAGCCACGCGGCGGCGATGTTCGGTCTGGCTTATCACCGCCCTGATGACTGGCAGTCGCTGGATGAGGCGATGGCAGGCGCGTGGCGCCGCGCCGGGGCGACGGTGATTGAGCTGGCGGTTAACGAGACCGACGGTACGCAGACTCTCCAGCAACTGCTGGCGCAGGTAAGCCGGCTGTGACGCTCAACGCGGCGGTTGAAAGCGGCCAGCCGGGTTATCCCTGGCTGGTATTCCTGCACGGCTTTTCCGGAGACCGCGACGAGTGGCGTACGGTTGGCGAAGCGTTTCCGGCCTGGCCGCGGCTGTATCTCGATCTGCCGGGACACGGCGGATCGGCGGATATCGCGGTCGATGGCTTTGCCGGGGTCAGCGAATTACTGCAGGCTACCCTAAATAGTTACAACATCCTGGATTACTGGCTGGTTGGCTACTCCCTGGGCGGCCGGGTGGCGATGAACTTCGCCTGCCAGCCGCGCGCGGGCCTGCGCGGCCTGATCGTCGAGGGCGGACATCCGGGCCTACAGGATGAAGCGTCGCGGCAGGCGCGGCGCGGCAATGATAGCGCCTGGGCGGAACGCTTTCGCCGCGAGCCGTTAGCGCAGGTCTTCGCCGACTGGTATCAGCAGCCGGTCTTCGCTTCGCTGAATGCGGCGCAGCGCGCGTCGCTGGTCGCCCTACGTCGCCACAATAACGGCGCTACGCTGGCGGCGATGCTGGAGGCGACCTCCCTTGCCCGGCAGGCCGATTTGCGCCCGTCTCTGCAGGCTCGCGATTTTCCTTTTCACTACCTGTGCGGCGAACGCGACGCGAAGTTTCGCGCTATCGCGCAAGCGCTCGCCGCCGATACCCATATCATTCACCATGCCGGACACAACGCGCACCGGGACAACCCCGCGGCGGTGATTGCCTGTCTGGCGCAGATTCTGGCAAGTTAACTGAAGGACATTCTATGATCTCTCTTGATGAAGCAATGCTCTATGCCCCCGTTGAATGGCACGATTGCTCAGAAGGCTATACCGATATTCGTTATCAAAAATCGACTGACGGGATTGCTAAAATCACCATCAATCGTCCGCAGGTGCGCAACGCCTTCCGTCCGCTGACCGTTAAAGAGATGATTCAGGCGCTGGCGGATGCCCGCTATGACGACAATATCGGCGTCATCGTGCTGACCGGTGAAGGCGATAAAGCTTTCTGCGCCGGCGGCGACCAGAAAGTCCGCGGCGACTACGGCGGCTATCAGGACGACTCCGGCGTTCACCATCTCAACGTACTCGACTTCCAGCGCCAGATCCGCACCTGCCCGAAACCGGTAGTAGCGATGGTCGCCGGTTACTCTATCGGCGGCGGCCACGTACTGCACATGATGTGCGACCTGACCATCGCGGCGGATAATGCCATCTTCGGCCAGACCGGGCCTAAAGTCGGCTCCTTTGATGGCGGCTGGGGCGCTTCCTATATGGCGCGTATCGTCGGGCAGAAAAAAGCGCGCGAAATCTGGTTCCTGTGCCGTCAGTACGACGCCCAGCAGGCGCTGGATATGGGGCTGGTGAACACCGTGGTCCCGTTGGCGGATCTGGAAAAAGAGACCGTGCGCTGGTGCCGTGAAATGCTGCAAAACAGCCCGATGGCGCTGCGTTGCCTGAAAGCGGCGCTGAACGCCGACTGCGATGGCCAGGCCGGGCTGCAGGAGCTGGCGGGTAACGCCACCATGCTGTTCTACATGACGGAAGAAGGGCAAGAAGGGCGTAACGCCTTTAACCAGAAACGTCAGCCGGACTTCAGCAAATTTAAACGGAATCCATAATGCGCGTTTCGCAGGTTTACCGCTGGCAGATACCGATGGACGCGGGCGTGGTTCTGCGCGAACGGCGGTTAAAAACCCGCGATGGGCTGTTCATCCGCCTGCAGGAGGGCGAACGCGAAGGCTGGGGGGAAATTTCTCCCCTGCCGGGATTCAGTGACGAAACGCTGGAAGAGGCGCAAATGACGCTGCTGGCGTGGGCGCGGGCCTGGCGCGACGGCGCCGAGCCGCCGCTTCCCATGCAGCCCTCCGTTGCTTTTGGTATTAGCTGCGCGCAGGCGGAGCTTGGCGGCGAACTACCGCAGGCGGCGGATTATCGCGCGGCGCCGCTCTGTTCCGGCGACCCGGATGAACTGTTCGCCAAACTGGCGGCGATGCCCGGCGAGAAAGTCGCTAAGGTGAAAGTGGGGCTGTGGGAGGCGGTACGTGACGGCATGGTGGTGAATCTGCTGCTGGAAGCGATCCCCGACCTGCAGCTGCGGCTGGATGCCAACCGGGCGTGGACGCCGGTCAAAGCGCAGCAGTTCGCCAAATACGTTAATCCGGCGTATCGCCAACGCATTGCCTTTCTCGAAGAACCGTGCAAAAGCCGCGACGATTCGCGCGAATTCAGCCAGCAGACCGGTATCGCTATCGCCTGGGATGAAAGCCTGCGCGAGGCGGATTTCCGCTTTGTCGCCGAGCCCGGCGTGCGCGCGGTGGTGATCAAACCGACGCTGACCGGCAGCTTGCAAAAGGTTCAGCAACAGGTTGCTGCGGCGCATGCGCTGGGGCTGAGCGCGGTGATTAGCTCGTCGATCGAGTCCAGCCTGGGGTTAACGCAGCTGGCGCGGATCGCCGCCTGGCTGACCCCGCAGACTATCCCCGGACTCGACACGCTGGCGCTGATGGGCGCGCAGCTGGTGCGGGCGTGGCCGGAGAGTACGCTGCCAATATTCAATGCTGATGAGCTGGAGCAACTGCTGTGATGTTTTCCGATTGGCCGTGGCGCCACTGGCGTCAGTTACGCGGCGAGTCGCAGGCGCTACGCCTGAATGACCAGGCGTTGACCTGGCGTGAGCTGTGCGCGCGGATTGACGCGCTGGCTTCTGGTTTTGCCGCGCAGGGCGTAATGGAAGGTCAGGGCGTGGCGCTACGGGCCTACAACCAGCCGGAGACGCTACTCGCCTGGCTGGCGCTGCTGCAGTGCGGGGCGCGGGTGCTGCCGCTTAATCCGCAGCTGCCTATGGCATTGCTGCAGGAACTGCTGCCTGCGTTAACCGTACAGCATCAACTGGTGCTTAACGGTGATACGCTGCCGGGGAATTTACCGGCGTTAACTCTGCAGGCGGCAGAAGCCGCCCATGCCGTTTGCTGGCATGGCGAACGGCTGGTGTCGATGACGTTAACCTCCGGCTCAACCGGCCTGCCGAAGGCGGCGGTGCATAGCGCCAGCGCCCATCTGGCCAGCGCCGCTGGCGTGCTGGCGCTGATGCCGTTTGCCGGGGAGGACGACTGGCTGCTGTCGCTACCATTGTTCCATGTCTCCGGGCAGGGGATCATCTGGCGTTGGCTGCTGGCTGGCGCGCGGCTGACGGTGCGCGATAGACAACCGCTGGAGCAAGCGCTGCTGGGCTGTACCCATGCTTCACTGGTACCGACTCAGCTATGGCGCCTGCTGAATGGCGATGCCGATGTTTCACTCAAGGCGGTGCTGCTTGGCGGCGCGGCGATCCCCGTCGAGCTGACCGAAAGGGCGCGAGCGCGGGGGATACGCAGCTTCTGCGGCTATGGCCTCACCGAATTCGCCTCCACGGTCTGCGCTAAAGAGGCCGACGGCGAGGCGGATGTGGGCGAAGCGCTGCCGGGGCGGGAGGTGAAAATTGTCGCCGGCGAGATCTGGCTACGGGCGGCGAGCATGGCCGCCGGCTACTGGCGGAATGGTCAACTGTTGTCATTAACCAACGATGAAGGCTGGTTTGCGACGCGCGATCGCGGGGAGTTACGTGCCGGTCGACTGTCGGTTATTGGGCGACTGGATAATCTCTTTTTTAGCGGCGGCGAAGGCATTCAGCCGGAGGAGGTTGAGCGCGTGATACTCGCCCATCCGCAGGTTCAGCAGGTGTTTATTGTGCCGCAGGATGATGTCGAATATGGCCAGCGCCCGGTGGCGGTGGTTGAATGCGAGGATGGCTGCGAAATGACCACCCTGGCGGCATGGAGTGCTGAACGGTTAGCGCGTTTCCAGCAGCCGATACAGTGGCTACGGCTGCCGGAAACGTTAAAGAACGGCGGGATTAAGATTTCGCGCCGGGCGCTGCGCGAATGGGTCAATTCGCCGGTTTAGCCGATATTGGCCTCGGCGCGGCGCTGGCGCTGTTTACGTCTCAGACGCAGCAGCGGCGGTACCACCAGCACGGCGACAGCCAGCATCAGCAGCGTTTTGGTTACGCCGCTTTCCCAGAGGATAGCCAGATTACCGTTGCTGATTGACAGCGCGCGGCGCAGGTTCTGCTCCAGCATCTCGCCCAATACAAAACCGAGGATCAGCGGCGACATCGGGAAGTGCATTTTACGCATGATGTAGCCGAGCACGCCGAGGCCAACCATCAGCAACAGGTCAAAGGTGGTGCTGTGAACCGCATAGACGCCAACGGCGGAAACGGCGGCGATGGCGGGTACCAGGAACCATAGCGGGATTGTCAGCATGCGGGTGAACAGGCCAATCAGCGGAATGTTCATAATAAGCAGCATCACGTTGGCGATAAGCAGCGCGGCGATGAGCCCCCAGACGATATCCGGCTGTTCGGTGAACATCGCCGGGCCGGGCGTAATGTTATACAGCGTCAATGCGCCCATCATGACCGCGGTGGTGCCGGAGCCAGGCACGCCAAGCGTCAGCATCGGAATAAACGAACCGCAGGCGGAGGCGTTATTCGCGGCTTCCGGCGCCGCCACGCCGCGAATATCCCCCTTGCCGAAGTTATCGCTATTACCACTGATTTTTTTCTCCGTCATATAGGTGATGGCGCTGGCGATGGTCGCCCCGGCGCCGGGTAGAATACCAACGAAGAAACCCACCACGGAAGAGCGTAGGGTCGCGCCGACGCACTGCGCGGCCTCTTTGGTGTTAAACAGCATGCGCCCGGTTTTACGCACCAGCGTTTGCCCGCCGCTGGTGCTCTCCAGCATCAACAGAATCTCCGAAACGGAGAACAGACCGATAACCACCACAATAAATTGCACGCCATCGGAGAGATGGACGCTGTCGAAGGTGAAGCGGTAAACCCCGGTGTTGGCATCGACGCCGACCGTCGCCAGGCCCAAACCGATTAACGCCGCGAGGAACGATTTCAGTGGGTTTTGCGCCATCATGCTGCCGAGGCAGGCGATGGCAAACACCATCAGCGCGAAATATTCCGCCGGGCCGAACGCCAGCGACCACTGGGCGAGGAGCGGCGCGAACAGAATAATACCGCCGATCGCAATCAGCGAACCGAAGAAAGAGCTGACGGCGGAAATCGACAGCGCGACGCCGCCGCGCCCTTGCTGCGCCATGGGATAGCCATCAAGCGCCGTCATGATGGCGGCGGCATCGCCGGGCACGTTCAGCAGGATAGACGAAATACGCCCGCCATATTCGCAACCGATATAGACCGTCGCCAACAGGATCAGCGCCGATTCCGCGGGCAGGTGCAGGGCAAAGGCCAGCGGCAGCAGAATGGCGACGCCGTTAATCGGCCCGAGGCCGGGCAGCAGCCCGACGATGGTTCCGACAAAGCAGCCGATGAGGGCGATAAGCAGATTTTCCGGCGTCATGGCGACGGCGAAACCCTGCGACAGATAGATCCAGGTATCCATAAGCTTCTCCGTTAATTTAACCAGACGCCAAGCGGCAGAGTCACATCAAGTAAGGTATCAAAGGCGTACCATAACGAGACGCCCATCACCACGCCGGCAATACCTGCCGCCGGTAGCGTGGCGCCGAACAGCAGGCCGATCACCGCCGTCAGCAGCGCGGTGGCTAGCGGAAAGCCCAGCCATTCAAATCCCCAGGCATAGATCACCAGCACCACGACCATGGTTAACAGCCGTTGCAGGACATGTCGTCCCGGCCACTCGATGGCGTCCGGGCGACGCAGCAGCATCAGCGCCGAACACAGCAGCATCAGGCCGATAATACCCAATGGGAAAGGGCGCGGGCCGACGGGTTCATACGAGTATTCGCTGTGGATCTGCCAGGCGATAAACAGGCCGCCAATGCATAACAACAGCCAGACTCCGGCAAAGATACGATCGCTCATTAGCGCCTCCGCGGATTATTTAGCCAGGCCAAAGGCTTTCGCCTGTTCGCGATAATCGCTGACCTGCTGTTTTACATAGGTATCGAGCTCCTTGCCGTTCATGTTGAATTCAAACAGGCCGCGCAGTTCACGTTGCTTTTTGAACTCATCGGTTTGCTGCAGTTTAGTGAATTCATCAACCCACCACTGGTAGTCGGCATCGCTTACTTTCGGGCCCATAAAGAAGCCGCGAATAATCGGCCAGACCAGGTCATAGCCCTGCTCTTTAGCGGTAGGGACATCGGCCAGCGCGCCCGGCAGACGTTCGTTGGAGAAGACCGCAAGGACTCGGATCTTATTTCCCCGCAGGTACGGTACCATTTCACTGAGATCGCCGGAGACCGCCTGCACATGGTTGCCGAGCAGCGCGGTTACCGGCTCGCCGCCGCCCTCAAAGGCGACGTAGCGCATCTTGTGCGGGTCAACGTTGGCTTTTTGCGCCAGCAGCGCCGCTTTCATCCAGTCCTGGCTGCCGATGGAGGCCCCGGCGCCAATGACGATAGTGGCGGGATTTTTCTCCATCGCGGTCATGAATGACTTCAGGTCTTTCCATGGCGAATCGGCGCGTACGGCAATCATGCCGTAGTCGGTACCGACGCTGGCCAGCCAGCGCACGTCATCAACGCCGTAGCGGCCGAATTTCCCCTGCGACAAATTCAGCAGCGAGCCGCCGGAAAAGGCGACCACGGTTCCGGCTTCCGCCGGGCGCTGGGCGACGATGGCGTTATAGGCTACCGCGCCGACGCCGCCGGGCATATAGGTGACGCGCATCGGTTTCTCGATCGCGCCGGTTTCCATCAGGCTCACCTGAATCAGCTTACAGGTGAGGTCGAAGCCGCCGCCGGGCTTGGCGGGCGCGATACATTCGGTGCGGGACGGGGCTTGCGCCGCGAAAGCGGTGGTTGTACAGAGGCACAGCGCGATGGCGCTAAGATGGCGGAAAAATGGCGTTTTCATAGGCTTCCTCAGTTGGTACAGGGAATGTTTTTCTGATTATGTGAACCGACATGTGGCGATTCGGTTGCGTGATTGTTAAAACAGTTACCTTTCATTTCCCTTTCAATGCGGCAGCAACTTTACAGGATGTGATATGCGTCTCTTATTAGCCGAGGATAACCGTGAGCTGGCTCACTGGCTGGAAAAAGCGTTGGTGCAGGGCGGTTTTGCCGTGGATTGCGTTTTTGATGGCCGGGCGGCGGATCACCTGCTGCAAAGCGAAAAATATGCGCTGGCGGTGCTGGATATCGGTATGCCGGGCTTAGATGGCCTCGAGGTGGTACAGCGGTTACGTAAGCGCGGACAAACGCTGCCGGTGCTGCTGTTGACCGCGCGCAGCGCGGTAGCTGACCGGGTGAAAGGGCTGAACGTCGGCGCCGACGATTACCTGCCTAAACCTTTCGAGCTGGAGGAGCTCGACGCCCGGCTGCGGGCGCTGCTGCGACGTAGCGAAGGGCAGGTCCATGAGGTGCAGCAGCTTGGCGATCTGGAATATCGCGATGAAGGCTATTTTCTGCTGCGCGGTGAGATGTTGCCCCTGACGCCGCGCGAGCTGGCGCTATTGAAAGTGCTGATGTTTCGCCGTACCCGTCCGGTTTCCCGCCAGCAGTTGTTTGAACAGGTGTTTAGCCTCAGCGACGACGTCAGTCCGGAAAGCATCGAACTTTACATTCACCGTCTGCGCAAGAAGCTCCAGCAGAGTAACGTGCGTGTCACTACGCTACGCGGGCTGGGCTATCTGCTGGAGTGTGAGCCGCATGAGCTGGGGTAAACCGCAATCGCTGTATGCCCAACTGCTGCTGTTTCTCGGCCTGCCGCTGGCGCTGTTATGGGGGTTATCGGCATTCAATAGCTACGTGAGCGCACTGCAGGCGGCGACGCAGGCCTACGATCGTACGCTGCTCTCCTCGGCGCGTACCGTAGCGGAGCGGCTGGTAGTGCGCGGCGGCCATCTGGAGGTCAATGTGCCCTGGGTGGTGCTGGACAGCTTTGAACTCAACATGAACGACCGGCTGTATTACAAGGTGGTCGACCCGCAGGGGAAAGTGATTTCCGGCTTTGACGATCTGCCGGCAATGCCGCCGGCCACTTCACGAACTCAACTTTATCCGGCGCTGGCATGGTTTTATCATACCGAATACCGCGGTCAGGCCATCCGCGTGGCGCGCCTGCTGCAGCCGGTCAACGAAGGCGGCATCGTTGGTATGGCGGAGATTTATATTGCCGAAACGCTGCAGTCGCGGCGCTGGCTGGCCGGGCAACTGCTGTTCTCATCCTGGGTGTCGCAGGGCTTATTAGTGCTGTTGACGTTGGTACTGGCGGGGTGGCTACTGCGCCGCGTTCTGCGGCCAATGCGTCAGCTCTCGGCGCTGATGGTGCGCCGTGAACCCGGCCTGCTGACGCCGCTACCGGAATTGTTGCCGTGGTCGGAAACGCGGCTGCTGATCGTGGCTTTTAACCGCTATATCGACCGCCTGCGGGTGATGATCTCCCGGCAGGAACGCTTTAGCGCCGATGCTTCACATCAGTTGAAAACGCCGCTGGCGGTCCTGAAAACCCAGGCTTCGGTGGCGCTGGCCAGCGACGATCCGCGGCTGTGGCGCGAGAGTTTGCAGGCCATGCGCGCGACGCTGGATGATACGATTTTACTCACCGAACGTTTGTTGCAACTGGCGACGGTGAAACGCCGGGAGCAGGGCGAGCAGGCGTTTGCCGCGGTCGATCTGCAGGAGGTCGTGCACCATAGCTGTTTTTCGCGTATTGCTCAGGCGCGCAGTAAAAACATCGATCTGGGTTATGAGGGCGAACAGTCGCCGGTGTACGTTTTGGGTGATGGCGTTTTGTTGGGCGAACTGTGCGCCAACCTGCTCGACAATGCGATTCGCTACACGCCGGAACGCGGAACGGTGACGCTGAGCCTGCATCGCGATGGCGAAGCCGTCACGCTGAGCGTGGAGGATAGCGGCCCGGGTATCGAGGAAAACCTGATTAACCAGGCGCTAACGCCGTTTCGACGGCTGGAGAATGGCGGCGGTCTACCCGGCGCCGGGCTGGGCCTGGCGCTGGTAAACGATATCGCGCGTCTGCATCGTAGCCGGCCGCAGCTGTCGCGCAGCGAAAGCCTGGGAGGATTAAAGGTGACGCTGCGTCTGCTGACCGTGGCTTAAAGCAGCCCTTTCTGGCTGAGGGTGAGGCGGGTCGCGGCATTAAGATCGTAATGTTGCAGGTCTTCGCCCTTCACCCAGGCGTAATCGTCGAATTCCTCGTTGATCGTGACCTCGCGGTTGGCGCTTGTGCAATCGAAAATCAAATAGATCATGTAGATTTCTTCCTGGCGACCATCGGCATAGGTTTTCACGCGGGTATCATCGCGGAAGCTCCATGGCGTGATGTGGGTCAACTGCAGTTTTTCGCCAAGCTCCTCGCGGACTTCGCGTCGCAGCGCCTCTTCAATACTTTCCCCCGGTTCCACGCCGCCGCCGGACAGCGCCCACTGTCCGGGAAAAACCCCGCGGTCGGCAGCCATCTTGCACAACAGGTAATGGCCATCATTTTGGATTAGCGGGCAAACAATCGTCCTTTGACGCATGATTTTTCTCCTTCGCAGTGAGTCGGGCCGGGTATCGAGGAAACAGTTTGCGAGGCGCCTCGGCAAACCGCAAGGGAAATACGGCGCTGGCTCTACAGAGTGCTAAGTTAGGCGAAATTATCTTATGGAGAGCCACCATGGAAAGGACCACCCATTCCCCACATGACGCCGTGTTTAAACACCTGCTGTCGCATCGGGCGACGGCGCGGGATTTTCTGGATATTCACCTTCCTGAACATTTGCGAGAATTATGCAATCTGCAAACGCTGCAGTTGGAATCCGGAAGTTTTATCGATGAAGACCTGCGCGCCAGCCATTCCGATATTCTTTACTCGCTGCAAACTCAGGCGGGAGACGGATATATCTATCTGCTTATCGAACATCAAAGCTCTGTGGACCGTCATATGGCATTTCGCCTGATGCGTTATGCGATAGCAGCGATGCAGCGGCATCTGGATAAAGGGCATACACAACTGCCATTGGTGATCCCGCTGCTTTTTTATCATGGGCAAGTCTCGCCCTGGCCGTATCCCATGTGCTGGCTGGAAGGATTTGCTCATCCGCAAACCGCGCGGCAGGTATACAATCAGGATTTTCACTTAATCGATATCACGGTGCTTCCTGACGATACAATAATGCAGCACCGACGGGTCGCGATGCTTGAGTTGCTGCAAAAGCATATCCGGCAACGCGATATGATGGAACTGCAGGAGCAACTAGCCAGCCTGTTGGCGCTGGGATACACTAGCCGCAGACAGCTCAGGACGCTGCTTCACTATTTATTGCAGGCAGGAAATGCCGCCGATCCGGTCGCCTTTTTACGTAATCTTGCGCAAAATGTCCCCAGACGGCCGCATAAGGAGACGCTAATGAACATTGCCCAGTTTCTGGAACAACGCGGCCATCAGCAGGGCCTGCAGCAAGGTCTTGAACAGGGAGAACAATTGGCTACGCAACGTATTGCCCAGGCGATGCTGGAAAACGGGCTTGACCTGGCGCTGGTGGCGAAGCTGACGGGGCTTGCGCCGGAGCGTCTGGCCCTGCTCGCCCATTAATTTTTCTGCTTCTTTCAAACGGCCTGCGCGACGCTGATTGCGCAGGTTAATATATATTTATTTAATCAATACAACCTAATTAAATATAACTACGCTGAATTTGAATTCGGTGGAATTTACTTTCTTTCGCAAATGCGCGTCGGTATTGATGTAAAAAGACGCAACTGGTTACACTCTTGTGAAAAATCATTTCGCCAGGTCATTGATTCCTGACGGGTGCGCAGTAGAATTTTCTGGTTTTTTCGGGACTTCTTTGATTCTTCTTTTCTGGATAGAGTAAATAATGAAAAAGAGCATTTTTATGGCCCTGGCCGGGGTAATGATGGTTTCCTCGGCGGCCCATGCTATTAGCGTTACCGGCGAAGCCGGCGAGCACTATACCAACCTCGGCGTTGGCTTCGGCACCGAATCCACCGGCCTGGCAATTTCCGGCAACTGGTTGCATAGCGATAACGACGGCGACGCCGCGGGCCTGGGTCTGGGTCTGAATATTCCGCTGGGACCATTCCTGGCGACCGTGGGCGGCAAAGGTATCTACACCAATCCGAAGCAGGGCGATGAAGGTTACGCGGCGGCGGTCGGCGGCGGCCTGCAGTGGAAAATCGGCGATAGCTTCCGTCTGTACGGCGACTATTACTACTCGCCTGATTCACTCTCCAGCGGCATCGATAGCTATGAAGAAGCTAACGTCGGCGCCAGCTGGACCATTATGCGTCCGCTTAGCATCCAGGCAGGCTATCGCTATCTGAACCTGGCGGGTAAAGACGGCAACCGTGATAACACTATCGCCGACGGTCCGTACATCGGCGCCAGCGCCAGCTTCTAATCCTCCGGCGCGGCCTGCCGCCGCGCCAAATTTCTTCGTCGCCAGCCCGCGCCTTTGCGCTATAGTAATTCGACTTATCAGGCTGGAGTTCATAATGCTACAAGTGGAAATGCTGTCCACCGGCGATGAAGTGCTGCATGGGCAGATTGTCGATACCAATGCCGCCTGGCTGGCGGATTACTTTTTTAATCAGGGTTTACCGTTAACGCGCCGCAATACCGTCGGCGATGACCTCGACGCGCTGGTGGCTATTCTGCGCGAACGCAGCGAACAGGCGGATGTGCTGATCGTGAATGGCGGTCTGGGGCCGACCAGCGACGATCTTAGCGCGCTGGCGGCGGCGACGGCGAAAGGCGAAGGTTTGGTCCTCAACGCTGAATGGCTGGAGACGATGACGCGATTCTTTGCCGAGCGCGGTCGGCCAATGGCGCAAAGCAATCGCAAGCAGGCGGAAATCCCCGCCAGCGCCGAAATGATCAATAATCCGGTGGGCACCGCCTGCGGGTTCGCCGTACAGCTCAACCGCTGCCTGATGTTTTTCACCCCCGGCGTGCCGTCTGAATTCAAAGTTATGGTCGAGCAGGAGATCGTACCGCGTTTACGTGCGCGCTTCACGCTTCCGTCGCCGCCGGTTTGTCTGCGTTTAACTACCTTCGGACGTTCGGAAAGCGAGTTGGCGCAGAGCCTCAACCACCTGCAACTCCCCCCGGGTGTGGTGATGGGCTATCGCTCGTCAATGCCGATTATCGAACTGAAGTTGACCGGTCCCGCGACGCAGCGCGATGCGATGCTGGCGCTGTGGCCAGAGGTGCGTAAAGTGGCCGGGGAGAGCGTTATCTTCGAGGGCACGGAAGGGTTACCGGCGCAGATCGCGCGCTGCCTGCAGGAGCGTCAGCTTAGCCTGACCTTGAGCGAACAGTTCACCAGCGGCCTGCTGGCGCTGCAGCTGAGGCGGGCGAACGCGCCGCTTCTCGCCAGCGAAGTGGTGCCGGCGCAGGAGGAGACGTTAGCGCAATCGGCGCGCTGGGCCGCCGAGCGGCGCGTAAACCATTTTGCCGGACTGGCATTGTCGGTCAGCGGTCAGGAGGCCGATTACCTGAACTTTGTGCTGGCGACGCCGGAAGGTACGCACGCGCTGCGGGTTAAGTTCAGCGTGAATCGCCACGGGCTGGCGGTGCGACAAGAAGTGTGCGCCATGATGGCGCTGAATATGCTGCGCCGCTGGCTCAACGGTAAGCCGGTCAGCGGCGAGCATGGCTGGATCAACGTCGTCGAGACGCTGTTTATCGACTGATTCAGGCAGGCGCCCCCAGCGCCTGCGCCAGCAGAGTAATGGGATGTTCGCAGCGCTTGCTGGTGGACATCTCTATCTGCCATTTGCAGGTTTCGCAATCGGTAATCACTAAGTCCGCGCCGCTCTCCTCAATCTGGCGAAATAATGGTGCGCCAATCGCCTGCGCCGACGAATAGTTTTCCGACTTAAAGCCGAAGGTGCCGGCGATACCGCAGCACTGCGAATCCAGTACTTCCAGCTGTAGGCCCTGGATTTGGCGCAAAAGCTCAAGGGTGTATAGCGACCAGCCCATTTTTTCCATGTGACATGGAGTGTGATAGACCACCTTCAGCGGCAGCGGGCGCAATGGAAGGGTTTTGCCGGCATCGAGCTGTTTCCAAATCCAGCGGGTTGCTAACTCCACCCGATCCCGCAGATCGCTGTTATCGATATCCAGGAGATGGGGATATTCATCGCGCAGGGTAAAAGTACAGGTTGAAGAGGTGGCGATGATCGGCAAGGTGTTTTCGCGCATGGCGGCGACGTTGCTGTGCGCTTGCTTGCGCGCTTTGTCAAAAAAGCCGTTGGCGATAAGCGGGACGCCGCAGCATTTTTCTTTTGATAAGAGCTGCACGCCGGTACCCAGCGCGTTGACGACGCGAATCAGATCCTTACCCAATTGCGGGTGGTTATAGTTGACGTAGCAGCCATGGAAGAAAGCCACCTGCTCGCTGTACTGCGCCTGTGCGGCGGCGAGCTGGCGGTAAGCGCGGCGGAAGGTGCCGAAGCCATATTTTGGCAGCGTGCGGCGATGGTCGATTTTCAGCGCCGCATCGAGCAGGCGGCGCACCGGTTTTAAACCGGTCGTGGCGTTGACCAGCGGCGCAAAAGGCGTGGAAAGGGTACCCATCAGGTCGGTATGGCTGAGGATAGCATCGCGCAGAGTCGGTGTTTGCTGGCTGTACTGCGCACGCGCGCGTTGAATGATATCGCCGATTTTCACATCAGATGGACAGGCCACCTCGCAACGTTTGCAATTAATACAATATTTCAGCGCGTCGTCGTACAGCGCGCCATCTTTCAGACGCAGACGTTCGCCGTCCGGCCCCGCCTGTTTCGGGCCAGGATAGCGCGGATTCACCCGGCTCACCGGGCAGGCGGTGGTACAGACCGTACACTTTATGCAGCTTTCAAAGCGGGTATCGTTCATGGCCGGCCTCCTGCAAGGTCGTGGATCTGTCTGGCGGCATGCAGCGCGGTGACGGCGCAAACGCCGCCGCCGCAGCCGAGTTGAATGGCATCGAAACCGCCGAGCAGCGAGCCGATAGCGAAAAGATTACTCAGCGGCTGGCCGAGCAGGTGTGGGCGCAGCATGGGGTCCGTCTTTAAACCAAAGCGTTGCCACGGTTGTGACGCGAAGAAATCACGCTGATACCAGCTATCGCGCGCCAGAGTTTGCTGCAGATCGAGGCCGAGAATCGGTTCGCGCACGCTATCACGCGTGGCGACGAGACCGTTACTGAAAAAGCTACCGCTCGCCAGCACGGTAAAGCGCGGGCGCAGCGCGATATCGCCGTGATTTCGCGTCCATACGGCCTCGACGGCGCCCTGCTGATGGCTGATTTTCACCACTTCGTCACCGGCAAGCCAGGTACCGCCGGTGCGGATGAACTGACGCTGAAGCTGGCTATGCAGGCGCATCCCCGGCACCGAAGGCGGTAGCGTCGGCAGCAGACGCAGCGGGCAGGGCAGATGTTCCTGTAGCCAATGCCAGAGGCGATTATCCGCGAGCCCAAAACAGGCGGGCATCATCAGCAGCTCGTACTCTTGCGCCAGCGGCAGCAGCGCGGACTGCAGGGCAGGCCACAGGTTTTCATTATCAAGCACGCGGGCGATGTTGGCGGCACGGAACTCCGTAGGGTTATCGCGCAGCACATCAAGCAGCGGTAAATCAATCTCCGCGGCGGTGGCATTCACTCCGCTCTGCCCGAGGGCGGCGGCTGCCAGGTGCGGCTGAAAATCGGCAAAACCGCTAATTCCTACCAGGCATACCCGTTGCTGCGCGAAGGGCGCCAGCGGAACCTCTTCCGGCGACAGCCACGCCGGGCGCAACGTCCCCAGCGGCGTCACCCGCAGATGAGGTTGGCGCGCTTCGCCTTGCATGTTCGCGCCGCAAGCGGCCAGCAGCGTTTCGGTCTGCCTGGCGTATTCGAGCACCGCGTCTGCGCCGAGGCGGGAGTAAGGGTGTTCAGGAAGCTGAACGGCCAGTTGCTGAAGACCTTGTGCGACGTCTGTGACGGTATCACCGTTCGGCAGCGCCGAGAGCAGGTCTAACGAAGCAGAGGAAAAGTGCAGCGCGCTTTGCCCGCGGCTGATTATCACGCAGCGTAGGCCGTATTGATTCAGCGCCAGCCCGCACAGTAGACCGGCTAGTCCGCCGCCGACGATGGCGCAATCAAATTTCATCCTGATGCTCCTTTTGCAGTCCGCATAAGCCGAGGTAGACCCAGCGGGTAAATTCACTTTCGCGCAGCGCGTCGCCCCAGGCGATGGGCTGAACGCCCTTCCAGCGTTCATTAAGAAATTCCGACAGCTGAGTTAACGACTGCGCCGGTGTGGCGACGTTGAAGCGCTGTAGCAGCCCGGCGGCGCGGCAGGCGCACAGTTCCCCCTGGCAGGTGCCCATACCGACTCGGGTCCGGCGGCGCAGGTCGAGCAGATTCTTCACCGCCAGATTCTCTACCGCGTACTGCACTTCCCCGGCGGTGACCGCTTCACATTCACAGACCAGGCTGCGGTGCTGGCGGCTGTCGCCGAGCCATGCCGGGGTGCGGTCGCCGTGGCGATAGACCGCCGACCCGCGCAGCGGTGTCGGTAGCGAGATAATCTTTTTCAGCGTGGTTTCTGTAGCTTCCTGCGAGCCCGGCAGCGGACGCTCCGCGGTGCGGCACGGCTCAGTATTGCCGAGTTTGCGGCAGACGGCGTCGCTGGCCCATTCCGCCATCAGACGGTAGGTCATCAACTTACCGCCGGTGATGGTGATAAAGCCTTCCATACCGTCGCGCGCGGCGTGGTCGAGCAGCACAATACCGCGGCTGACGCTGCGTCCGCTGGGATCGTCATCGCTGGCGACCAGCGGCCGGACGCCGGAGTAAGCGCGTAGTACTCGGGTACGTCCCATGATCGGCGCCAGTTTTTCACCTTCGCGCAGCAGCGTATCGACCTCTTCCGTCGTCACCCGGTTATCGTCAATTTCGTCATAAGGAATATGCGTCGAGGTGGTGCCAATCAGCGAGATGGTATCGCCGGGCACCAGAATATCGGCATCCGCCGGCTTGCGGCAGCGGTTAATCACCTGGTTATTAATGCGGTGGTCGAGGATCAGCAGCGAGCCTTTTGCCGGGAACATGGAGACGCGCAGATCGGCGTATTCCGCGATGCGTTGGCCCCAGATCCCGGCGGCGTTGACGACGACCTGTGCACGCATACTGCGCGCTTCGTGACGTTGATGATCGTAGATCTGTACGCCGTACACACGATCGCCCTGACGTAGCAGGCCGGTAACCTCGCAGCCGGTGAGGATCTGCGCGCCGTGTTCGCGGGCGTCGAGCATATTAGCGGCCGTCAGGCGGAACGGATCGACGGTGCCGTCCGGTACCTGTACGGCGCCAAGCAGCGTCGGGTTGACCGCGGGTTCCAGACGCAAAGCTTCAGCGGGGGTAAGCGGTTTGGCATCGATACCGGCCTGCTGACAGGCGTTGATAAAGGTTTGCTGCCAGGCGATGTCATCTTCGGGTAGGGTGATAAACAGCCCGTTGGTGGGTTCAATGCAGTGGCGGGCGATGCGGCGTAAAATGCGATTCTCGCTGATGCATTCGCGCGCGGATTCGCCATCGGTGACGGCATAGCGTGCGCCGCTGTGCAACAGACCATGGTTACGGCCGGTGGCGCCGGTGGCGATATCGTGCCGCTCAATCAACGCTACGCGTAACCCGCGCAGGGCGCAGTCGCGGGCGATTCCCGCGCCGGTGGCGCCGCCGCCAATAATCAGCGCATCAAATTCTTGCGTCTCGGCCATCTTCCGGTCCTCTACTTTCGTTTTACACCATTTAGCCATATCAAAAGTGTGGAATGTTTGATTTCGAGCATATTTGCGCGCAATTCGAGCGTTTGCTGTGATTTTGTGCTCACAATGGAAAATTTTGTCATATATCTGTAACAAAATGTGCGATATTTCACAGTATTAGTTCTACGCTTTGCCTACCATCGCGACCTAATTAGAAGTGCGTGAATAAATTAGATTTTTTGCGTCGATGTCAGTGAAACAGCAATGGCCACGGAGGCTGATATGTTAAGTATTTTTAAACCCGCAGCGCATAAAGCGCGTTTGCCGGCGGCGGAAATCGACCCGTTGTATCGTCGATTACGTTGGCAGATCTTTATTGGCATCTTCTTCGGTTATGCCGCTTACTATCTGGTTCGTAAGAACTTTGCGCTGGCGATGCCTTATCTGATTGAGCAGGGGTTCTCTCGTGGCGACCTCGGTTTCGCGCTTTCCGGTATCTCCATCGCCTACGGATTTTCGAAATTCATCATGGGATCGGTCTCCGACCGCTCGAATCCGCGCATTTTCCTGCCCGCAGGGTTAATTCTGGCGGCGCTGGTGATGCTGGTGATGGGCTTCGTGCCGTGGGCGACTTCCAGCATCATGATCATGTTCGTATTGCTGTTCCTTTGCGGATGGTTCCAGGGGATGGGCTGGCCGCCGTGTGGACGTACCATGGTGCACTGGTGGTCGCAGAAAGAGCGCGGCGGGATTGTCTCGGTGTGGAACTGCGCGCATAACGTCGGCGGCGGTATTCCGCCGCTGCTGTTCCTGCTGGGGATGGCGTGGTTTAACGACTGGCACGCGGCGCTGTATATGCCCGCCTTCGGCGCGATTCTGCTGGCCATTTTTGCTTTTGCGATGATGCGAGATACCCCGCAGTCCTGCGGTCTGCCGCCGATCGAAGAGTATAAAAACGACTATCCGGATGACTATAGCGAAAAGCACGAAGAAGAGCTGACGGCGAAGCAGATCTTTATGCAGTACATTCTGCCAAACAAGCTGCTGTGGTACATCGCTATCGCTAACGTCTTCGTTTATCTGCTGCGCTACGGCATTCTGGACTGGTCGCCGACCTACCTGAAAGAGGTCAAACACTTCGCGCTGGATAAGTCCTCCTGGGCCTACTTCCTCTATGAGTACGCGGGGATCCCCGGCACCCTGCTGTGCGGCTGGATGTCGGACAAAGTATTTAAAGGCAACCGCGGCGCAACCGGCGTGTTCTTTATGACCCTGGTGACGATTGCCACTATCGTTTACTGGCTGAACCCTCCGGGTAATCCGGGCGTCGATATGGCCTGTATGATCGTCATTGGCTTCCTGATTTACGGCCCGGTGATGCTGATCGGTCTGCATGCGCTGGAACTGGCGCCGAAAAAAGCTGCCGGCACCGCTGCGGGCTTCACCGGTCTGTTCGGTTATCTCGGCGGTTCCGTAGCCGCGAGCGCCATTGTTGGCTATACCGTCGATTTCTTCGGCTGGGACGGCGGCTTCATGGTAATGATTGGCGGTAGCGTACTGGCGGTTCTGCTGCTGATTATCGTTATGCTTGGCGAGCGTCGTCATCATCAACAACTGAAACAAGCCTAAGGAGCGGCGATGAAAATGAAACTTACCGCGCTAATGAGCGGAATGATTTTGGCCAGTGCGGCGCTGTGCTTCAGCGCCGTCGCGGCAGAGAAAATTGTCATCGCCCACCGCGGCGCCAGCGGGTATCTGCCGGAACATACCCTGCCGGCGAAAGCGATGGCTTACGCTCAGGGGGCGGATTACCTTGAGCAAGACCTGGTGATGACCAAAGACGACCGGCTGGTGGTGTTGCATGACCACTATCTTGATCGGGTGACTGACGTAGCGCAGCGTTTCCCGCAGCGGGCGCGTAAAGATGGTCGTTTTTACGCTATTGACTTTACCCTGGCCGAGATTAAGTCGCTGAAGTTCACCGAAGGTTTTGAGCCGAAAGATGGTAAAAACGTGCAAACCTATCCCGGGCGTTTCCCGATGGGTAAATCCGATTTCCGTATTCATACCTTTGAAGAAGAGATTGAGTTTGTACAGGGGCTAAACCATTCGACGGGTAAAAATATCGGTATCTACCCGGAAATCAAAGCGCCGTGGTTCCACCATCAGGAAGGCAAAGATATTGCCGCCAGCACGCTGAAAGTGCTGAAGGAATATGGCTACACCAGCAAGCAGGATAAGGTTTATCTGCAGTGCTTTGACGCCAACGAGCTCAAACGCATTAAGAATGAGCTGGAGCCGAAGATGGGGATGGATCTCAATCTGGTGCAGCTCATCGCCTATACCGACTGGAATGAAACGCAGCAGAAACAGGCCGATGGTAAATGGGTGAACTACAGCTATGACTGGATGTTCAAGCCGGGGGCGATGGCGCAGATTGCGCAGTACGCCGACGGTATCGGCCCGGATTACCATATGCTGGTAGCGGAAGGCTCGAAGCCGGGCGCGGTGAAGCTGACGGCGATGGTAAAAGAGGCGCACGCCAGCCATCTGCAGGTACATCCGTACACCGTGCGCGCGGATCAGTTGCCGGAGTACGCCACTAACGTTAATCAGCTCTATGACGTGCTGTATAACCAGGCGGGCGTCGACGGCTTGTTTACCGATTTCCCGGATAAAGCGGTGCAGTTCCTGGACGCGAAATAAAACAAAAGGGCCGTAAGGCCCTTTTTTATGTTTTCCCCCTCTCCCTGTGGGAGAGGGCCGGGGTGAGGGCATCAGGCCGCACACATCGACAACACTACATCTCGATCTCAATATCGCCTTTCGCCCGGCAGCAGCAGGGCAAAATTTCTCCCGGCTGGATAAACGCCAGCGGTTCGGTCAGCCAGTCAACCTGGCCTGACACCAGACGCGTGCGGCAGGAACCGCAATAGCCTTCGCGGCACTGATACTCCACGTCGATGTTATGCGATTCAAGCGCGGCCAACAGGGAAGGATGTTCATCCTGACACTCAAGGCGAGTGTCAGAAATCCTCAAGAAAATCCGCTTCATTACAGCTGGAAGTTGCTCAGATCGTCAGCGTCGACTTCAGAATCGATCTGGCCGACGAGATAAGAGCTGACTTCCACTTCCTGCGGCGCGACCTGAACGTTGTCGGAAACCAGCCAGGTGTTGATCCATGGGATCGGGTTGGAGCGGGTCTGGAACGGTAGATCGAGGCCCACCGCCTGCATGCGGATATTGGTGATGTACTCGACGTACTGGCAGAGAATATCTTTGTTCAGGCCGATCATCGAGCCGTCGCGGAACAGATAGTCCGCCCACTCTTTTTCCTGCTGCGCCGCCAGCACGAACAGGTCATAGCACTCCTGTTTGCACTCTTCGGCGATTTCCGCCATTTCCGGATCGTCGCTGCCGGAGCGCAGCAGGTTCAGCATATGCTGAGTGCCGGTCAGGTGCAGCGCTTCATCACGGGCGATCAGGCGAATAATCTTGGCGTTGCCTTCCATCAGCTTGCGTTCGGCAAAGGCGAAGGAGCAGGCGAAGCTAACGTAGAAGCGGATCGCTTCCAGCGCGTTGACGCTCATCAGGCACAGATACAGTTTCTTTTTCAGCTCGCGCAGATTCAAGGTCACGGTTTTGCCGTTGACGGTGTGGGTGCCTTCGCCCAGCAAATGCCAGTAGCTGGTCATTTCGATCAGCGAATCGTAATAGTGCGAGATGCCTTCCGCGCGTTTCTGGATCTGCTCATTGGTCACGATATCGTCGAACACCGTCGCCGGATCGTTGACGATGTTGCGAATAATATGGGTGTAAGAGCGCGAGTGGATCGTCTCGGAAAAGGCCCAGGTTTCCACCCAGGTTTCCAGTTCGGGGATGGAAATCAGCGGCAGCAGCGCGACGTTCGGGCTACGGCCCTGGATGGAGTCGAGCAACGTCTGATATTTCAGGTTGCTGATGAAAATATGCTTTTCATGTTCCGGCAGCGCCTGATAGTCGATGCGATCGCGCGAAACGTCGACTTCTTCCGGGCGCCAGAAGAAGGAAAGCTGCTTTTCAATCAGCTTTTCAAAGATGTCATATTTTTGCTGATCGTAGCGGGCCACGTTAACCGGCTGGCCAAAAAACATCGGCTCAAGCAGTTGATTGTTTTTCGTCTGTGAAAAAGTGGTGTATGCCATGAGTGGGTCCTGTTGAGATTGTATCGCCCGGCAACACTGCGTTTGCCGGGCCTACAAAACCGTAGGCCGGGTAGGCATCGCGCCACCCGGCAAAAATACCTTAGATCTTACATGCGCCGCTTTCGCAGCCGTCGTCCTGAATTGACGGCGCCAGGTCATCCTGGGCGTCTTCCGCGCCATCACGGGTGTTGTGATAGTACAGCGTTTTCACGCCGAATTTATAGGCGTTGAGCAGGTCTTTCAGCAACTGCTGCATCGGCACTTTTCCGGACGGGAAACGCGTCGGGTCGTAGTTGGTGTTGGCGGAAATCGACTGATCGATAAACTTCTGCATGATGCCGACCAGCTGCAGATAGCCGTCGTTATTCGGCATTTCCCACAGCAGTTCGTAGGCGTTCTGCAGATTTTCGTAATCCGGAACGACCTGGCGCAGGATCCCGTCTTTCGACGCTTTGATGCTCACGTGGCCGCGCGGCGGCTCAATGCCGTTGGTGGCGTTGGAGATCTGCGAAGAGGTCTCAGACGGCATCAATGCGGAGAGCGTGGAGTTACGCAGGCCGTGGGTTTTGATGGATTCGCGCAGCTGCTCCCAGTCGAAATGCAGGGATTCGCTCACGATCGCATCCAGGTCTTTCTTGTAGGTATCGATCGGCAGAATACCCTGCGCGTAGGTGGTTTCGTTGAACCACGGGCAGGCGCCTTGTTCGATAGCCAGTTCGTTGGAGGCCTTCAGCAGATAATACTGAATAGCTTCGAACGTTTTGTGCGTCAGATTGTTGGCGCTGCCGTCGGAGTAGCGTTTGCCATGTTTCGCCAGATAGTAAGCGAAGTTGATAACGCCGATGCCCAGCGTACGACGACCCATCGCGCCGCGTTTGGCCGCCGGGATTGGGTAATCCTGATAATCCAGCAACGCATCCAGGGCGCGCACCGCCAGCACCGCCAGATCTTCCAGCTCATCGAGGCTATCGATGGCGCCAAGGTTGAACGCCGACAGCGTGCACAGCGCGATTTCGCCGTTTTCGTCGTTCACATCGTCCAGCGGTTTGGTCGGCAGGGCGATTTCCAGGCACAGGTTAGACTGACGCACCGGCGCGACAACCGGGTCGAACGGGCTGTGGGTGTTGCAGTGGTCAACGTTCTGGATATAGATACGGCCGGTGGAGGCGCGTTCCTGCATCATCAGCGAGAACAGCTCAACGGCTTTAATACGCTGTTTGCGGATGCTGTCGTCTTTTTCGTATTTAGTATACAGACGTTCGAACTCGTCCTGATCGGCGAAGAACGCATCGTACAGGCCAGGAACGTCGGACGGGCTGAACAGGGTGATGTCCTCGCCTTTCAGCAGGCGGGTGTACATCAGCTTGTTGATCTGCACGCCGTAGTCCATGTGGCGAACGCGGTTGGCGTCGGTGCCGCGGTTGTTTTTCAACACCAGCAGGCTTTCGACTTCCAGATGCCACATTGGATAGAAGAGGGTGGCCGCGCCGCCGCGAACGCCGCCCTGCGAGCAGGATTTCACCGCGGTCTGGAAGTGCTTATAGAACGGGATGCAGCCGGTGTGGAAAGCTTCGCCGCCGCGGATCGGGCTACCCAGCGCGCGAATGCGGCCGGCGTTGATACCGATACCGGCGCGCTGGGAAACGTATTTCACAATCGCGCTGGAGGTGGCGTTGATCGAATCCAGGCTATCGCCGCACTCGATCAGCACGCAGGAGCTGAACTGACGAGTAGGGGTACGCACGCCGGACATGATCGGCGTCGGCAGCGAAATTTTAAAGGTGGACACCGCGTCATAGAAACGCTTGATGTAGTCCAGACGGGTCTCACGCGGATAGTTAGAGAACAGGCAAGCCGCGACCAGAATATAGAGGAACTGGGCGCTTTCATAGATTTCGCCGCTGACGCGGTTCTGCACCAGGTATTTACCTTCCAGCTGCTTAACGGCGGCATAGGAGAAGTTCATATCGCGCCAGTGGTCGATAAAACCGTCCATCTGCTGGAACTCTTCTTCCGTGTAGTCTTCCAGCAGATGATGATCGTATTTACCTTTTTCGACCATGTTCACCACATGGGTGTACAGCGCCGGCGGTTCAAACTGGCCAAACGCTTTTTTGCGCAGGTGGAAAATCGCCAGTCGCGCGGCGAGGTACTGGTAGTCCGGCGCATCGCGGGAGATCAGGTCCGCTGCGGCCTTAATAATGGTCTCGTGGATGTCGGCGGTTTTGATGCCGTCATAGAACTGAATATGCGAACGCAGTTCTACCTGAGAAATCGAAACGTTATTCAGTCCTTCTGCCGCCCAATCTAGTACGCGATGGATTTTGTCGAGATTGATACGCTCGGTGCTACCGTCGCGCTTTGTCACCAGCAGACTCTGATTCATGTGGTTTTTACCTGTCCGTGAGAAAAAATATCCCCCCATTTATCCACAGCAAGTCGTTGTGACTAACTCTGTGGATAAATACTATATGTAGGGGGTTGTCGATAAAAAGAACGCTATATGGTGAGTTATTTTAGTAAGGATTCTTTTGAGTACAAGGGTTGATTTTGACGTTAATTTGAGGTTGCGCAGGCGTAATAATCGCTAAGTCCACGCCGTATAAGGCCTGGAGAAGAAGTCAATAAAACAGAAAAAAAAATCAAAATTTGATCGAGTGCTGATTTCTTCGTCGGAAGGGAAAATTGCGCAGCTTGATGCCGCGCAATCATCATCATAAAAACGTATGACGTTATGCTTTTTTCGCCGTTGTATGCAACATATAGTTAACATCAACCCCCGGCGCCAGCTTGAAGGTATTAGTGAGCGGATTGTAATGCAGGCCGGTAATGTGCTGCTCTTTCAGAGAAGTCTGATCGATCCAGCCGATGAGCTCCGCCGGCTTGATGAACTTCTTAACGTCATGCGTACCTTTTGGCACCATTTTCATCACGTATTCTGCGCCGACCACGGCCATCAGCCAGGCTTTGCCGTTGCGGTTAATGGTCGAGAAGAAGACCTGGCCGCCGGGCTTCACCAGTCGCGCGCAGGCATGCACGACCGACTGTGGATCAGGGACGTGCTCGAGCATCTCCATACAGGTGACGACGTCGTACTGTTGGGCGTGCTTCGCCGCGTGCTCTTCGACGGTCTCCTGCACATACTCCACCTGAACGCCGCTCTCCAGCGCGTGCAGTTTTGCGACCTGCAGCGGCTCGAAGCCCATATCCAGACCGGTGACTGTCGCACCTTCGCGCGCCATGCTTTCGGCGAGGATGCCGCCGCCGCAGCCGACATCAAGCACTTTTTTGCCGAACAGGCCGCCGGAGCGTTCGGCAATATAGCCAAGGCGCAACGGGTTGATGCGATGCAGCGGTTTGAACTCGCCTTCTAGATCCCACCAGCGCGAGGCGACGGCTTCAAATTTGGCGATTTCATTGTGATCAACGTTGGGGGCCACCGACGGTTTTTCGGCATTCATGGGCGCTTTTACTCCTTTTCTGTTCTGACCTGCGAGTATATCAGCAGACTGCCACGAATAAACCGTATTGCTTTACCTCTATTACGACGGCTGTGTTATAATTTGCGACCTTTGAATCCGGGACACAGTAGAGGGATAGCGGTTAGATGAGCGACCTTGCGAGAGAAATTACACCGGTCAACATTGAGGAAGAGCTGAAAAGCTCGTATCTGGATTATGCGATGTCGGTCATTGTTGGCCGTGCGCTGCCGGATGTCCGAGATGGCCTGAAGCCGGTACACCGTCGCGTACTATACGCCATGAACGTATTGGGCAATGACTGGAACAAAGCCTATAAAAAATCAGCCCGTGTCGTTGGCGACGTAATCGGTAAATACCACCCGCATGGTGATACCGCCGTTTATGACACCATCGTACGTATGGCGCAGCCGTTCTCCTTGCGTTATATGCTGGTCGATGGCCAGGGTAACTTTGGTTCTGTCGATGGCGACTCCGCCGCAGCGATGCGTTATACGGAAATCCGTATGTCGAAGATCGCTCATGAGCTGATGGCCGATCTCGAAAAAGAGACGGTTGATTTCGTCGACAACTATGACGGCACGGAGAAAATCCCTGACGTCATGCCGACAAAAATCCCTAACCTGCTGGTGAACGGTTCTTCCGGTATCGCCGTAGGTATGGCGACCAACATTCCGCCGCATAACCTGACGGAAGTGATCAACGGCTGCCTGGCGTACGTTGATAACGAAGACATCAGCATTGAAGGGCTGATGGAACACATTCCGGGCCCGGACTTCCCGACCGCCGCTATCATTAACGGCCGTCGCGGTATTGAAGAGGCCTATCGTACCGGTCGCGGTAAAGTTTACATTCGCGCGCGCGCGGAAGTCGAAGCTGACGCGAAAACCGGTCGTGAAACCATCATCGTGCACGAAATTCCGTATCAGGTGAACAAAGCGCGCCTGATTGAGAAAATCGCCGAGCTGGTGAAAGAAAAACGCGTTGAAGGCATCAGCGCGCTGCGCGACGAGTCTGACAAAGACGGTATGCGTATCGTTATCGAAGTAAAACGCGACGCGGTGGGTGAAGTGGTTCTTAACAACCTCTACTCCCAGACCCAACTGCAGGTTTCTTTCGGTATCAACATGGTTGCGCTGCACCACGGTCAGCCGAAGATCATGAACCTGAAAGACATCATTGCGGCGTTTGTTCGTCACCGCCGCGAGGTTGTCACTCGTCGTACTATTTTCGAACTGCGCAAAGCGCGCGACCGTGCGCATATCCTTGAAGCGCTGGCGATTGCGCTCGCTAACATCGATCCGATTATCGAATTGATTCGCCGCGCGCCGACGCCGGCGGAAGCAAAAGCGGGTTTAATCGCGCGTTCATGGGATCTGGGCAATGTCTCCGCGATGCTGGAGCGCGCCGGCGATAACGCTGCGCGTCCGGAGTGGCTGGAGCCAGAGTTCGGCGTGCGTGACGGCCAGTACTATCTGACCGAACAGCAGGCCCAGGCGATTCTGGATCTGCGTCTGCAGAAACTGACCGGTCTGGAGCATGAAAAACTGCTCGACGAGTACAAAGAGCTGCTGGATCAGATTGCCGAGCTGCTGCACATTCTGGGTAGCGCCGATCGTCTGATGGAAGTTATTCGCGAAGAGCTGGAGCTGGTTAAAGAACAGTTTGGCGATGCGCGTCGTACCGAAATCACCGCCAACAGCGCCGATATCAATATCGAAGACCTGATCAACCAGGAAGATGTTGTCGTGACCCTGTCGCACCAGGGCTATGTGAAATATCAGCCATTAACCGACTACGAAGCGCAGCGTCGTGGCGGTAAAGGCAAATCGGCAGCGCGTATTAAAGAAGAAGACTTTATCGACCGCCTGCTGGTGGCCAACACCCATGACACGATCCTCTGCTTCTCCAGCCGTGGTCGTTTGTACTGGATGAAGGTTTATCAGCTGCCGGAAGCCAGCCGCGGCGCGCGTGGTCGGCCGATCGTCAACCTGCTGCCGCTGGAAGCTGACGAGCGTATCACCGCTATCCTGCCGGTTCGCGAGTACGAAGAGGGCGTTAACGTCTTTATGGCGACCGCCAGCGGTACCGTGAAGAAAACGGCATTGACCGAGTTCAGCCGTCCGCGTTCTGCCGGTATCATTGCCGTTAATCTGAACGAAGGCGACGAACTGATCGGCGTCGATCTGACTTCTGGCCAGGACGAAGTGATGCTGTTCTCCGCCGCTGGTAAAGTGGTGCGCTTTAAAGAAGACGCCGTTCGCGCGATGGGGCGTACCGCAACCGGCGTACGCGGCATCAAGCTGGCGGGAGAAGATAGCGTAGTGTCGCTGATCATTCCTCGCGGCGAAGGCGCTATCCTGACCGTGACGCAAAACGGTTACGGCAAGCGTACTGCGGCAGCAGAGTATCCGACCAAGTCACGTGCGACGCAGGGCGTTATCTCTATTAAGGTCACCGAACGTAACGGTTCCGTGGTCGGCGCCGTGCAGGTCGATGATTGCGACCAGATCATGATGATCACCGATGCGGGCACCCTGGTGCGTACTCGCGTTTCTGAAGTGAGCATCGTGGGTCGTAATACTCAGGGCGTGATTCTGATCCGTACCGCGGAAGATGAAAATGTTGTTGGCCTGCAGCGCGTGGCTGAACCGGTTGACGACGAAGAACTGGATGCCATCGACGGCAGCGTAGCGGAAGGCGATGATGATATCGCGCCGGAAAACGATGCTGACGACGACATCGCCGAAGACGAAGAGTAATCGTCGCAGGTAAATGTTCTGAAAGGGCCGGGTATTATCCCGGCCCTTTTTGCATTAACATTGCGACAAAGCCCATTTACCGCTACTTTAACCCCATTCTGTTGAGCCCCTGACGACCGAGCATTGCCCCATTGAAATATCTTGCCTCGTTTCATACGACCTTAAAGGTTTCTCGTTATCTGTTCAGAGCGCTGGCGGTTCTGCTATGGATGCTGATTGCTTTTGTCTCCGTGTTTTATATCGTTAACGCATTGCATGAACGGGAATCGGAAATTCGTCAGGAGCTGAATCTTAACGCCGATCAGGCGCAGCGTTATATCCAGCGGACTGCGGATGTCATTAAAGAGCTGAAGTACGTCGCAGGCAACCGTGCGGCGACCGGGAGCGAGGGCAGCGCGGCGCTGGCCAACAGCGGCAATATCACTATCCCCAATTTTGAACCGCTGTATCCGGATTCCGACTGCAGCGCAATGAGCGGCGCCTGGCGCAATTCGCTGCAATCGCTGGCGTGGTTCATGCGCTACTGGCGCGATAATTTCTCCGCCGCCTACGACCTGAACCGTATCTTTTTAATTGGCAGCGACAACCTCTGTATGGCTAACTTCGGCCTGCGCGATATGCCGCTGGAGCGCGATCAGGCGCTGAAGGTGCTGCATCAACGTATCGAACAATATCGCGATGCGCCGCAAAACGAGCGGGGCAATAACCTGTTCTGGATTAGCCAGGGCGTGCGTCCGGGCGTCGGCTATTTCTATGCCCTGACGCCAATCTATATGGCTAACCGCCTGCAGGCGATGCTCGGCGTCGAGCAGACTATCCGTATGGAGAGCTTCTTTACGCCAGGCAGCCTGCCGATGAGCGTGACGATCCTCGATGATAACGGCCAGCAGCTCATTTCCCTTGCCGGACCGGATAACAGCATTAAACCGGAAACCCGCTGGATGCAGGAGCGGATGTGGTTTGGCTACAGTTCTGGTTTCCGCGAACTGGTGCTGAAAAAGAGCCTGCTGCCGTCATCGCTGAGTATTGTCTATTCGGTTTCCGTCGATCAGGTGCTCGAGCGTATCAGGATGCTGATCCTCAACGCTATCGTGCTGAATATCCTGACTGGCGCGATCCTGTTCGCGCTGGCGCGCATGTATGAACGGCGGATATTTATTCCGGCGGAAAACGACGCCCAGCGTCTGGAAGAGCATGAGCAGTTCAACCGTAAAATCGTCGCCTCCGCGCCGGTAGGGATCTGTATTCTGCGTACCCAGGACGGCACTAACATACTCAGTAACGAACTGGCGCATAACTATCTGAATATGCTGACTCACGAAGACCGCCAGCGGCTCACGCAGATTATCTGCGGCCAGCAGGTCAACTTCGTCGACGTGTTAACCAGCAACAACACCAACCTGCAGATTAGCTTTGTACACTCGCGCTATCGTAATGAAAACGTAGCGATATGCGTGCTGGTGGATGTTTCCGCCCGTGTGAAAATGGAAGAGTCGCTGCAGGAGATGGCCCAGGCGGCGGAACAGGCCAGCCAGTCGAAATCGATGTTCCTCGCCACCGTTAGCCACGAGTTGCGTACGCCGCTGTACGGCATTATTGGCAACCTCGATCTGCTGCAGACCAAAGCGTTGCCGAAGGGAGTCGATCGGCTGGTGACGGCGATGAATAACTCCTCCAGCCTGCTATTGAAGATTATCAGCGATATTCTCGACTTCTCGAAGATTGAGTCAGAGCAGCTAAAAATCGAACCGCGAGAGTTCTCGCCACGCGAGGTCATGAATCATATTTCGGCGAACTATCTACCGCTGGTGGTGCGCAAACAGCTGGGGCTGTACTGTTTCATCGAGCCGGATGTCCCGCAAACGATGATCGGCGACCCGATGCGTCTGCAGCAGGTTATTTCCAACCTGCTGAGTAACGCTATTAAATTTACCGATACCGGCTGTATCGTGTTGCACGTCCAGCGCGCCGGCGACTATCTGCAAATTAGCGTACGTGACACCGGCGAGGGGATCCCGGCGAAAGAGGTTGTGCGCCTGTTCGACCCGTTCTTCCAGGTCGGTACCGGAGTACAGCGTAATTTCCAGGGCACCGGCTTGGGGCTGGCTATCTGTGAAAAACTTATCAGCATGATGGATGGCGACATTGCCGTGGAAACTGAACCCGGCATGGGAAGCCGTTTCACTATTCGTATTCCGCTATACGGCATGCAGCCGATGCCGCCGCTGCTGGCCGATCGGCACAGCAACAGCACCTGTTGGCTGGAGATTCATAACACGTCACTGGCGCTTTTTGTCGAATCGCTGCTGCAATATCATGGCCTGACGGTACGTCAATTTGCTGGTCAGACGCCGGCTGCCGACGATATTTTATTAACCGATGATGAAGGCTATGAGGGTTGGCCGGGAAGCGCTGCGGTAATCTTCTGCCGCCGCCATATCGGCATTCCTGTTGAGCGCGCGCCGGGAGAGTGGCTACATAGCGTTACCACGCCGCATGAGCTCCTGCCATTACTGGGGCGTCTGCTGCATCTGGCGCTGGCGGCGGAAGAGAATGGTCCGGCGCTATCGGCCCATGACGCGCCAACGGCCAGCAATGACGACATGATGATTCTGGTGGTCGACGATCATCCGATTAACCGCCGCCTGTTGGCCGATCAGCTTGGCTCGCTGGGTTATCAATGCGTAACGGCCAATGATGGCATCGATGCGCTTAACGTCCTCAGTAAACAGCATATTGATATTGTTCTCAGCGATGTGAACATGCCCAATATGGATGGTTACCGTCTGACGCAGCGGATCCGTCAGCTGGAGATGATGTTGCCGGTTATTGGCGTGACGGCTAACGCGCTGGCGGAAGAAAAACAGCGTTGTCTGGAATCGGGAATGGATAGCTGCCTGTCAAAACCGGTGACGCTGGATATCCTTAAGCACACGCTGGCCACCTATGCCGCACAGGTACGTAAAGCCAGAAAAACAAGCTGAGGCCGCACGGAATGGTGCTGAGAGCTCCCCGGCGCGCGATGCTCTCCGGGGCGGGAATAAAGTTTCAGAATGGCCCGGAAACGGCGGCTGGCCGCCATCCGGGAAAAGTGAATTACTCTTTATCCGTTGAGGTAAGAGAAACGGAAGAGAGGTAGTTCAGCAGTGCGATATCATTTTCGACACCCAGCTTCATCATTGCCGATTTCTTCTGGCTACTGATGGTTTTAATGCTGCGGTTCAGCTTTTTGGCGATCTCGGTGACCAGGAAGCCTTCAGCGAACAAACGCAGAACTTCACTCTCTTTCGGCGACAGGCGTTTGTCGCCATAACCGCCGGCGCTGATTTTTTCCAGCAGGCGGGAGACGCTTTCCGGAGTAAACTTTTTGCCTTTCTGCAGCGCGGCCAGCGCTTTCGGCAGATCGGTCGGCGCACCCTGCTTCAGTACGATCCCTTCAATATCGAGATCCAGTACTGCGCTGAGGATAGCCGGGTTGTTGTTCATGGTCAGAACGATAATCGACAGTTCAGGAAAATGGCGTTTGATGTATTTGATCAGGGTGATCCCATCGCCATATTTGTCGCCAGGCATCGACAAGTCGGTAATCAGGACGTGCGCGTCAAGTTTAGGAAGATTGTTAATCAGAGCTGTGGAATCTTCAAATTCGCCAACAACATTCACCCACTCGATCTGCTCAAGTGACTTACGAATGCCGAACAGTACGATCGGATGGTCATCGGCAATAATTACGTTCATATTGTTCATGTATTAGGCTACCTTGCTACAGCAAGCTCTTGACGTAACCGTCAATGTCGCTGATGTATTTTTCTATACCTTGAGCATCTCTTTCATGAATCAGATGCTCAAGCGCTTCACATAACTGCTTGCCGGGTATCAGATTAAGCATCGCAAACGCCCCTTTGAGGCGGTGAGCGGTCTGCGCCAGCGCAGCGAAATCGCTGATGGTTAATTCAGTATACAATCTCTGAACATCATCCGGAACAGTGTCGGCAAACAGCGCGTAATAACCGCTGGCATGGAGTTCAGCATTCCCTTCATTTCCAGTGGAGGCGGGCTGAATCTCTTCTTGCGCCAGCTGCTGCTCAATCAGCTGCAGGATAGCTTCCTGCATGGCAGTGCTGATATTAAAATTGACGCTCAACTGACCAGGGCCAATTTTGCGTATCCCAACCTCATCATCGCTTAAAAGCAAGCCTGAAGCAGTAAGATTAGACGGATTATCAGTTAAAAAGAGATCGTACTCTTGACTTGAGAGTCTTTCGTCCGGGGTGATGCAGCTCGCGCCCCAGCTCTCTAACTGGCGCGTCACGATGCGGCGTACTTCATTGGCGGTAATGTCAATCATTACGACTACATCGTCCAACAGGTGTTCGCCGGAGTCGCTCTCTTCCTCGCTTGCCGCCATTTTAAGGTGTAGCGAGTAGCGGGTGCCGAGCGATTCTCGCGCCTTAATATTAAGCTGCCCGCCAAGCTTGCGGGTTAAACGGTCGCATAACCAGAAGGTGAGGGCATTGGCCTTGCCGTACTGGTCGGCTTGCGTCTCGTTAAGGAACGGGAAGTGCATATTATCGATTTCATTAGCGCTTACGCCGTTGCCGGTATCAAGGATACGGAAAGTCAGCCGATCGTCGGCAGATTCATCTTTGCTCACCTCAAGGGTGATTTTACCGATAGAGGTAGTGGTGATCGCGTACTGAATCAGCAGTAATAGCGTGCGGCGCAGCGCGTCGCGATCGCCGTAGCGCTGCTCGTTGGCCGGCAGCGCGTTATTGATTAACAGCTGGAGTCCCTTGCGTTTTACCATTGGTAGGACTTCAGGAACTACTTCATCTATTAAGCCCTGAATGGAGAATAAGCCGGGTGTGGTTTTCCAGGCGTCGCTTTCCAGTAAGTTCGCCAACTGAATCTCATCGACCAGATGAACCAGTTCATCCGCGCGCTGCGCCAGTTTACGGCTCTCATTAATGCCGATGGCCGCCGCTTCATGCGCCAGCGCCTGCGCCGGTTCTTTCAGCGCGGCGCCGATGTTCTGCATAAAGGCGATACGCCCCTGCTGATTTTTTTCATACAGACGCTGGGCCTGTTTGAGCTTTTTGTTCACCAGTACTTCTCTGTCCTGGTCGCGAATAATCAGGATCTGCGTACGCGGAGCAACCTGGCTACGGTACTGGCGGATTTCATAAAGTTCATTATTGATCGTCGCCTGAATGACCCCTTGATGCTGATCGGCCATGTTGGTGATGTTCTGCAGGTTCAGATGAGGCAACAGATGATCGGCGATCGGGTTGCTGATAATAGTGCGATTGGCTTCCTGATCGTGCACCAACAGGCCCAGCGGCAGCAAAGAGACAATCTCTTCATTAATTGCGCGCTGAGCGCGAAGCTCGCTGTTGGCGGCGGTGGGTGCCGCGCTAACGCTGCCAGTATTACGGCGACCGCTATAGTGACGGAATGTGGTAAAGCCAAACAGGGTTAATGCCAGCAGACCAATGGTGAGCAGCAGCGGCAGTAAAATATTCTGCAGGGATTCCATCAGCAAAGTACTGAACGGCACGACCCACACCAGCCGCATGCCGGTGGTATTGATGGCGGTAGTTATCTCAATACGCAGGCCATTGAAGCTGACGCTAACGTTATCAACGGCTTCTTTATCAGGGCTGTTGGCGGCATTCTGTGCCGGATCTGCCTCCAGACGGAAGCTATCCAACGACATGCTCGGGGGGATGAGGTCGTTAATCGGTAAATCGAAGGCCACCACCGTTGCCAGGTGGCCCGGTTGGTTAAAGGTGGTACGCAGCGTGAAGTAGTGGCCATTTTGCCAGGTCAAATGGCGCAGCGAAGAAAAGGTTTCCCGTTCGTCCAGCGTATTTGCCTGCAGCAGCATTTCGGCGCGGCGGGATTCCACCACGCTGCTAATCGTCGATTCTTTAAAACTCGAAGACAGATCTTTCAGCGGCAGGGTAGAGACCAGAATCAAGCTGTTATCCAGCCCGTTCAGATAATACATCGACCAGGGGATGGTTTCCGCGCCCCATAGAATATCGAGGTAATTAGAAATTTTCTGCGTCATCTCAAGCGTCGAGCTGTCATGAGATCCGAAAATCAGCGCCTCGGTTTTGCGCCGAGGCTTTTCCAGATAGTAGACATCCTGCTTTAGCCGGGTTTCCTGCAGCCCATCGCTTGAAGTACTGGAACTGGTGGCTGCGATATTGTCGTAAATCTGCCAGGTGGCGTAACGCCAGGTATCGATGCGTTTGTGCAACGCGTGGCTGATATCAACCACCTGGTAACTTCTGTCTTTTAGCCACGTATTGACCGAGCTTTGGATCATCACGCCCATCGTCGCGAGCAAGACGATAACCATCAAAATGAAGAAGCGGGTGATGTTGCCTGGGATCAGGGAGAATTTTTTTTGGGTCATCGCGTAGCAGGGCTGCTCAGTAGTGTTTGTAAACAAGATGTTGCGCCATAGTGACGGGCAGCACAACGAATACTGGCTGGAAGTATAAAGGCTAAAACGGGAAATCCATACAACAGATTGACGCTGAGGGATCTTTTAATGCTGAGATTTGTCTCAAAACCATAGCGACGACGAATATGTACAGTGGAATTGATCTTGTACAATTAACTGGCATTTGTTGCAGGTAAATAGCACGAAAAAACAAGAAATTGGCGAAATAGGCTAACTTTCATTCGGAATTGATTGATTAATAGTCGTTATTTTTTTTATGCGATAGCACAGCATAATTAAAGATACGTAAAGAAGGGTAAAAAAAACCGGATGCGAGGCATCCGGTTGAAATAGGGGTAAACAGACATTCAGAACTGAATGACGGTAATAAATAAAGTTAATGATGATAGCGAGGATTATTTTAGTCTTCGGGGAAGATTTTGTTTTACCATTCAGTGCTATACATTTACATGCTTTCAATAATTTGATTTTAAAGATAAATATTATTTTTTTGATTTTTGATGCTTATTTTGGCGACCATTATCGTGCCTGAAAAGTTCCTTGATATTTACAAATTGAAACATCTTGTGCGCATTTTGAAACACCTTAGAAGTTTTCGTATCATATTCTTGTTGGATTATTCTGCATTTTGCAGCACAATGAATACAGCCGACTGATTAGAAGGGTAATCAGTAAGCAGTGGCAATAATAAAAGGCATATAACAAACAGAGGGTTAATAACATGAAAGTTAAAGTACTGTCCCTCCTGGTACCAGCACTGCTGGTAGCGGGCGCAGCAAATGCGGCTGAAATTTATAACAAAGACGGCAACAAATTAGATCTGTACGGTAAAATTGATGGTCTGCACTACTTCTCTGACGACAAGAGCGTAGACGGCGACCAGACCTACATGCGTATCGGCGTGAAAGGCGAAACCCAGATCAACGACCAGCTGACCGGTTACGGCCAGTGGGAATACAACGTTCAGGCTAACAACACCGAAGGTTCTGACAAGCAGTCCTGGACCCGTCTGGCATTCGCTGGTCTGAAATTCGGCGACGCGGGTTCTTTCGACTACGGTCGTAACTACGGCGTTGTATACGACGTGACTTCCTGGACCGACGTTCTGCCGGAATTCGGCGGCGACACCTACGGTTCCGACAACTTCCTGCAGTCCCGTGCTAACGGCGTTGCTACCTACCGTAACTCTGACTTCTTCGGTCTGGTTGACGGCCTGAACTTTGCTCTGCAGTACCAGGGTAAAAACGGCAGCACCAGCGGTGAAGACATGACCAACAACGGTCGCGGCTTCCAGAAACAGAACGGCGAAGGCTACGGCACCTCCGTTACTTATGATATCTGGGACGGCATCAGCGCTGGTTTCGCGTACTCCCACTCTAAACGTACTGACGATCAGAACGTTAATGGTGTTATGGGTCACGGCGACGACGCTGAAACCTATACCGGTGGCCTGAAATACGACGCTAACAACGTATACCTGGCGACTCAGTACACCCAGACTTACAACGCAACTCGCACTGGCGACATCGGTTTTGCTGACAAAGCGCAGAACTTCGAAGTGGTTGCTCAGTACCAGTTCGATTTCGGCCTGCGTCCGTCCATCGCTTACCTGCAGTCTAAAGGTAAGGACCTGTCCATTCGTGGCACCGGTATCAACTATGGCGACCAGGATATCCTGAAATACGTTGACCTGGGCGCGACCTACTACTTCAACAAAAACATGTCCACCTACGTTGATTACAAAATCAACCTGCTGGACGACAACGACTTCACCCGCGCTGCCGGTATCTCTACCGACAACGTCGTTGCTCTGGGCCTGGTTTACCAGTTCTAAGCAAGCTGAAGTGTTGAAAAAGGCGCCTGTGGGCGCCTTTTTTTATGCCCGGTTTAACCTCGCTGGTATACTCTGGCTGCCTTTGTAACAGGAGCCCGTTTTCATGGATACCACCTTTTTCCGCGCCGCCTTTATCGGCCTCTGCGTTCTGCTTACCGGCTGTGATTCCGCGACATCCCCGGCCACGCCAAAATCCGCCGCCACCGTGCTCGATGGCAAAACGATGGGGACCTATTGGCGCGTTAGCGTCGTCGGGTTGGATCCAGCGAAAGCCGAAGATTTACGCCATAAAGTTCAGGCGCAGCTCGATGGTGACGATCTGCTGCTTTCGACCTGGAAAAACGACTCCGCGCTGATGCACTTCAATCATGCCGCCACGACCGAACCGTGGCCGGTGAACGAAGCGATGGCGGATATCGTCACTCTGTCGCTGCGTATTGGCGCCAAAACCGCCGGAGCGATGGATGTTACCGTCGGGCCGCTGGTCAATCTATGGGGATTTGGCCCGGATAAGCAACCGGTAAAAACGCCGACGGAGCAGCAAATCGCGGCGGCAAAAGCGCGTACCGGGCTGCAGCATCTGACGGTGATTAACCGCGCCGATCAACAGTATCTGCAAAAAGATATTGCCGATTTATTTGTCGATCTTTCCACGGTCGGCGAGGGCTATGCCGCCGATCATCTGGCGCGGCTGATGGAGCAGGAAGGAATTGCCCGCTATCTGGTATCGGTTGGCGGCGCGCTGGTCAGCCGCGGGATGAACGGCGACGATAAACCCTGGCGAGTGGCGATTCAAAAACCAACCGACCGCGAAAACGCCGTCCAGGCGATAGTCGATATCAACGGCCACGGCATCAGCACCTCCGGCAGCTATCGCAACTACTACGAGCTGGACGGCAAACGTATTTCTCACGTTATCGATCCGCAAACCGGGCACCCCATCAACCATAAGCTGGTTTCGGTGACGGTGATTGCGCCGACGGCGCTGGAAGCCGACGGTTGGGATACCGGGCTGATGGTATTAGGGCCGGAAAAAGCCCAACAGGTGGCACACGAGCAGGGGCTGGCGGTCTATATGATTGTCAAAGAGGGCGACGGCTTTAAGACCTGGATGTCGCCGCAGTTCCGCACCTTCCTGGTCGGCGAGCAGAATTAAAAAGCAAGAAGCGCAGTTTTTTAGATCGGAGCAAGGCGCAAAGTAAGGATACACTTACAGCAGGAGCCCGCTATGAAACCGATGATTGCCGATATGACTAACGATGACCGCCGCTGGCAGGCGGTCTGCGAACGTGACGCCAGCGCCGACGGGCAGTTTGTCTTCGCCGTGTTGACCACCGGCGTCTGCTGCCGTCCCTCGTGCCGTTCACGGCGCGCGCTACGGGAGAATGTCCGCTTTTATTCTGATGTCGAAGCGGCAAAGGCCGCCGGATATCGCCCCTGTAAACGCTGTCGGCCGGATAATCTCGACCCCGACCAACAGCGGGTCGAGAAGGTGGCCGCCGCCTGTCGCCTGCTGGAACAAGAGGCGCCAATCACCCTTGAGGCGTTGGCGCAGCAGCTGGCGGTCAGCCCGTTTCACTTCCATCGTATTTTTAAATCCGTCACCGGGCTTACGCCCAAGGCCTGGCAGCAGGCGTGGCGCGCGCGGCGTCTACGCGAAGCATTAAGCCAGGGCGAGAATGTCACCCGCGCGGCATTAGCCGCCGGTTTCCCTGATTCCGCCAGCTATTATCGCCAGGCAAACGAGACGCTGGGCATGACCGCCCGCCAGTTTAAACGCGGCGGCGAAGATGTGGTGATTCGCTGGGTTTGCAGCGATAGCGCCTCTGGCCGGTGCCTGGTGGCGTTCAGCGAACGTGGCGTATGCGCCGTGTTGCTGGGCGATGACGATAAGGCGTTATATGCGCAGCTGGCGAGCTTGTTTCCCGGCGCCCAATTACAGCCGGGTGATGACACGTTTACCGAACGCGTGGCGCAGGTGGTTGCCCATCTGGATAATCCGCAGCAGGCGGTGAATTTGCCGCTGGATATTCGCGGTACCGCTTTCCAGCAACGGGTGTGGCAAGCCTTGCGCCAGATCCCGCCAGGCGAAACCCGCAGCTACCGCGAGGTGGCGCACAGCATTGGTCAACCGCGTGCGGTCAGAGCGGTTGCCGGGGCCTGTGCGGCTAATAAACTGGCGATAGTCATTCCTTGCCATCGGGTAGTGCGTGAGGGCGGGGCGCTTTCCGGCTATCGTTGGGGCAGCGAACGCAAAGCGCTGCTGCTGGCGCGCGAAGCAAAAATACGGGAGAAATAATGCTCGATCTGTTTGCCGATACGCCGCCCTGGCAGGAGCCGCTGGCCCCCGGGGCGATGATATTACGCCGTTTCGCCGTTCAGCGCGCGGCGGCGCTGCTGCAGGCCATCGCCGGAGTGGCCAGCGCTTCTCCGTTCCGCCAGATGGTGACCCCCGGTGGTTATACCATGTCGGTGGCTATGACCAACTGTGGCCAACTCGGCTGGACGACCGATATGCACGGCTATCTCTATGCGCCGGGCGATCCGTTGACCGGCGAACATTGGCCGCCGATGCCGCCGCTCTTTCAGCAACTGGCGGCGGAGGCAGCGCAGGAGGCGGGCTATGCGCATTTCTCCCCGGACGCCTGTCTGATTAACCGCTACCAGCCGGGCGCGAAGCTGTCGCTGCATCAGGATAAAGACGAGCGGGATTTGCGTGCGCCTATCGTTTCGGTGTCGCTGGGACTGCCGGCAGTGTTTCAGTTTGGCGGGCTGAAACGTAACGATCCGCTGCGTCGGCTGCTGCTGGAGCATGGCGATGTGGTGGTTTGGGGCGGCGAATCACGGCTCTTTTACCACGGCATCCAGCCGCTTAAACCGGGGGAGCACCCGCTGACCGGCGCCTGTCGTTATAACCTCACGTTTCGCCTCGCGGGAGGCCGGCAAAAACAAAAATAAGAATTATTCTTGCTGTCGTCGGCAAGCCGTTTAAACTGCTGGCTGTTTGCTTGTCCGGATCGTAGCTTATGGAATTACTTGTTCTTGTTTGGCGCCAGTACCGCTGGCCGTTCATTGCCGTCATGGCGCTGAGTTTGCTCAGCGCGGCGCTGGGTATCGGGCTTATCGCCTTTATTAACCTGCGCCTGATTTCCCTTGTGGATACCTCGCTCACCGTGCTGCCGGAGTTTCTCGGCCTGCTGCTGCTGTTGATGGCGGTAACGCTCGGCTCGCAGCTGGCGTTAACCACCCTTGGCCACCATTTCGTCTATCGCCTGCGCGGCGAATTTATTAAACGCATTCTCGACACCCAAATCGAAAAGATCGAAAAAATCGGCAGCGCTTCGCTGCTGGCGGGCTTAACCAGCGACGTGCGTAACATTACCATCGCCTTTGTGCGCCTGCCGGAGCTGGTGCAGGGGATTATCCTGACCTTCGGGTCCGCCGCCTACCTGGCTTTTCTGTCAGGTAAAATGATGCTGGTGACCGCGGTCTGGATGGCGGTCACCATCTGGGGCGGCTTTGTGTTGGTGGCGCGCGTCTATAAGCATATGGCGACGCTGCGCGAGACCGAAGATAAGCTGTATCATGATTATCAGACGGTGCTGGAAGGGCGCAAAGAGCTGACGCTGAACCGCGAACGCGCCGAATATGTTTTTAATCAGCTGTATCTGCCGGATGCCCGCGATTATCGCCACCACATCATTCGCGCCGATACGTTCCACCTGAGCGCGGTGAACTGGTCGAATATCATGATGCTTGGCGCCATCGGTCTGGTGTTCTGGATGGCTAATGGCCTCGGGTGGGCCAATACCGCGGTGGCGGCGACCTATTCCCTGACGCTGCTATTCCTGCGTACGCCGCTGCTGTCGGCAGTGGGGGCGCTGCCGACCTTGCTCAGCGCCCAGGTGGCATTCAATAAACTGCATCAGTTCGCGCTGGCGCCTTACCGCCCCGGTTTCCCCGAGCCGCAGGCGCATCCGCACTGGCAGACTCTGGAGCTGCGCGACGTCTCGTTCCGCTACCCGGATAACAGTTTTGCCGTCGGGCCGATTAATCTGACTCTCAAACGCGGCGAACTGGTGTTTCTGATTGGCGGCAATGGCAGCGGCAAGTCGACGCTGGCGATGCTGCTGACCGGGCTGTATCAACCGCTCTCCGGGCAGATCCTGCTCGATGGTCAGCCTCTGGCGACGGAAAAACCAGAAGATTACCGCAAGCTATTCTCGGCGGTATTTACCGATGTCTGGCTATTTGATCGTCTGTTAGGGCCAAAAGGCGAACGCGCCGATCCGGCGCTGGTCGCGAAGTGGCTGGCATATCTGAAGATGGACCACAAGCTGCAGCTGGAAGAGGGGAAAATCCTCGATCTGAAGCTGTCTAAAGGGCAGAAAAAGCGTGTGGCGCTGCTGCTGGCGCTGGCCGAAGAGCGCGATATCATTTTGCTCGATGAGTGGGCCGCGGATCAGGATCCGCATTTCCGCCGCGAGTTTTATCAGGTGCTATTGCCGCTGATGCAGCAAATGGGGAAAACCGTGTTTGCCATCAGCCATGATGATCACTATTTCCAGCATGCCGATCGCCTGCTGGAGATGCGCAGCGGCAAGCTGAGCGAGCTCACCGGCGTTGAGCGCGAACTGGCGACCCGCGACGCGGTAGCACGTACTGCTTAACGTTTTTGCTGGTTACCCGATCGGTCGTTTTCGTCCGATCGGGACATATTGCTGGTTTTTACAGCAGATAAATTGCTGGCGGTTATTATTTCCCCCTCCTCGCGCTATGCTTATGGTTGCGGCCATGCAGGTCGACTTCTATTCTCACAAGGATTGCCTGAGCGATGTCCGTTTTGCATAAAAAAAGCGCCCGATTACGCGATGAAGAACGCGCCCGCCTGATTTGGCTATTGAGCACTGATAAAGCCGTCACCTCCGCGCTGCTGGGGAAACTCACCCTCGCGGAGCGCTATGATGAAGGGACGCTGGCCGATGACCTGGCGGAAGTGGAAGTGCTGGTGTCGCATCTGCCGCCGCCGGATCTCGCCGATGCCCTGGAAGCGCTGCCTTATGACGCGCGTACCGCGCTGTGGGGGCTGGTTGCCGATGACAAGCGCGGCGAAGTGCTGCTGGAGGCGTCAGAGAGCGTATGGGGCGATCTCATCGACAAGATGAGCGACCACGACCTGATATTTGCCCTGCAATCGCTGGATATTGATGAACAGGTTTACCTGTTGCAGCACCTGCCGCGCGACTTAACCGGCCGCCTGCTGGCGACGCTGCCGCCGGATAAACGCGCGCGCATTCGCCAGATGATGCGCTACGCCGATAACACCGTCGGCGCGATCATGGAGTTTGAGGTGATTACCGTTCGCCCGGAAGCCACTCTGGCGGCGGTACAGCGCTATCTGCGCCGGTTGGGCAAAATGCCGGAAAACACCGATAAACTGTTCGTCACCACGCGCAATAAACTGCTGCTCGGCGAGCTGGAGCTACAGACTATTCTGCTCAACGATGCGCAAAAGCGCGTTGGCGAGGTGATGGAAGGCGATCCGGTGACTTTCCAGCCGCAGGAAGAGGCGGAAAAAGTGGCGCGTACCTTCGAGCGTGATGACTTACTGAGTGCTGCGGTAATTGATGCCGACGGCAAGCTGATGGGGCGTTTGACCATCGATGAAATCGTCGATGTGGTGTACGAAGAGACCGATAACGATCTGCGCCGGATGGGCGGTCTGAGCGAAGATGATGATGTTTTTGCGCCGGTAAGCAAAGCGGTGAAAACCCGCTGGGCGTGGCTGGCGGTGAACCTCTGTACGGCGTTTATCGCTTCACGGGTGATCGATGGCTTTGAACATACCATTTCTCAACTGGTGGCCCTGGCCTCGCTGATGCCGATCGTCGCCGGGATAGGCGGAAATACCGGCAATCAGACGATCACCATGATCGTCCGCGCGATGGCGCTGCAAAAGATCCAGCCGGGAAGTTTTACCTTCCTGATCCTGCGCGAGATGGGGGTGGCGCTGATTAATGGCCTCGTATGGGGCGGGATTATGGGGGCTATCACCTGGTGGTTATACGATGACCCGCAGCTTGGCGGGGTGATGACGTTGGCGATGATGCTCAATCTGCTGATGGCGGCGATGATGGGGGTTATCATCCCGATGGTGATGGTCAAGCTGGGGCGCGATCCGGCGGTCGGCTCCAGCGTGATGATCACCGCGATTACCGACACCGGCGGGTTCTTTATTTTCCTTGGTCTGGCGACGCTGTTTCTGATGTAAGCTGCGCTTTTACGCGCAGGCGGCGAGGGATGAGCGCCATTGCGATAAGCCCCGCCAGTACGCCGATCGCCAGATTACTGGTCGTGACCGTCACGACGACGGTTGCCGCCATGACCAGCGTTTCCGGCCACGGATTGCGCGCCAGCGCGGTTGGGCGAATACTCTGCCAGCTGAAGGTTTTCACCGCCACAATCACCATGACCCCGGCCAGCACCGCCATTGGAATTTTGGCCATCACCTGGCTAAGCGCCGTCACCAGAAGCAGCAGTACCAGACCGGCCACTATCGTCGATAGGCGGCTACGCGCCTTGCCCATTTCCACGTTAACGATAGTCTGGCCGATCATCGCGCACCCGGCGATGCCGCCATAGCAGCCCGCGAGGATATTGGCGACCCCCAGTCCTGCGCTCTCACGCGACTTATTTGACGGCGTATGGGTGAGATCGTCAACCAGCTTTGCCGTCAACAGCGATTCCATCAGGCCGACAAAGGCGATACTCAGGGCGCAGGGCCAGATAATTTTCAAGGTGCTTAAATCCAGCGGCACCGCCAGCGCGTTGAAGCCCGGCAGACCGCCGCCCATGGCGCCTTCATCACCCACGGTCGGCAGCAACTGTCCGCTGGTGACGGTATAAACGGTGAGAAGGACGATAGCAATAAGCGGCGCCGGCACGGCTTTGATAAAACGCGGCGCCCACAGCACGATGAGCAGCGTCAGAACGAACAGGCCGACGATGAGCGGCTGCCTGCTCCAGAAATGGGGAACCTGGGCGAAAAAAATAAGAATGCCGAGCGCATTAACAAAACCGGTCATCACCGCTGGCGGGATAAAGCGCATTAACCGCGCCATACCGCATACCCCAAACAAAATTTGAATAATACCAGCCAGAATGACAGCAGGCAGAATATACCCTACGCCATGCTGATGTACCATCGGGCCAATTACCAGGGCGACAGAACCTGCCGCCGCCGTCACCATCGCCGGACGCCCGCCGAGAACCGACATCGCCAGACAGAGCACCACTGAAGCAATCAGGCTGACCTGCGGGTCCACGCCGGCAATGACCGAAAATGAAATGACTTCAGGGATTAACGCCAGGGCAGTTAGCACGCCAGCGAGGGTCTCGCGTGTTATCAACGCCGGTGAGAGAGTGCGGGAAGTTGAGGGCATAAAAGTTCGCGGATGATAAAAAATTTGAAGGGAGAGAAGCCGCCGTTGGCGTGCGCTCCATCACAGAACGGGAGATGATAGCGCGGAAAGGGCCATCATACCAGTACAAAAAGTGATTTTGTGTACACATTTATTAAACATTTTTATAACAGATCTCAAAACTCAACTTAAAATTTAAACAATATTTAAATTTTTGAGTACAGGTGGTACCTTTGATCCCGAGAATCGTTTCACCTGCGCTAAATAAAAAAAGCGAGTAAAAGTAAGGCTCAAATCCGATGAAGAAAAAGATGGCCGTACCCAGCTCACAGGCGGTTGGTTCCAATACAAATCGGACCAACACCCGCCATGAGCAAGAGACGGATGTATTGTTGATTGGCGGCGGTATCATGAGCGCCACGTTGGGAACCTGGCTGCAGGAACTGGAGCCGGATTGGTCTATTACCATGGTCGAGCAGATGACCAGCGTTGCCGAGGAAAGCTCGAACGGCTGGAACAATGCGGGTACCGGCCATGCGGCGTTGATGGAGCTCAACTACACGCCGCAAACCGCCAATGGGATCAATATCGACAAAGCGGTCGATATCAATGAGTCCTTCCATATTTCTCGTCAGTTTTGGGCCCACCAGGTGACCCGCGGCATCCTGACTAAGCCGAAATCCTTTATTAACAGCGTGCCGCACATGAGCTTTGTGTGGGGCGAAGACAACGTTAACTTCCTGCGCGCGCGCTACGCGGCGCTGCAGCAGAGCGAACTGTTCCGCGGTATTCGTTATTCTGAAGATCATCAGCAGATCAAAGAGTGGGCGCCGCTGGTGATGGAAGGACGCGATCCGCAGCAAAAAGTCGCGGCAACGCGTACCGAAATGGGTACCGACGTTAACTACGGCGAGATCACTCGCCAGCTGATCGCCGGGCTACAGACGCATGATAACTTCTCTCTCCAGTTGGGTACCGTCGTTCGCCGCTTTAAGCGCAATGCGGACAACAGCTGGACGGTGACGCTGGCGGATGCCAACAATCGTCACCAGAAGCGGACGATCAAAACCAAATTCATCTTTATTGGCGCGGGCGGCGCTGCCCTGACGCTGCTGCAGGAAACCGGCATTCCGCAGGCGAAAGAGTATGCGGGCTTCCCGGTTGGCGGACAGTTCCTGGTGTGTGAGAACCCGGAAGTGGTTAATCATCACCTGGCGAAAGTCTATGGCCAGGCGGAAGTTGGCGCGCCGCCGATGTCGGTGCCGCATATCGACACCCGTATTATCGACGGCAAACGCGTGGTGCTGTTCGGGCCGTTCGCGACCTTCTCGACCCGCTTCCTGAAAAACGGCTCCCTTTGGGATCTGCTGGCGTCGACCAATACCTCGAATATTCTGCCGATGCTTAACGTCGGGATGGATAACTTTGACCTGGTGAAATATCTGATTAGCCAGGTATTGCAGAAAGATAAAGATCGTCATGCCGCGCTGTGCGAGTACTACCCGGAGGCGCGCAAAGAAGACTGGCGCCTGTGGCAGGCCGGCCAGCGTGTACAGATTATCAAGCGTGATAAGAAGATGGGCGGCGTGTTGCGCCTTGGCACCGAAGTGGTGTGCGATGATGAAGGCACCGTAGCTGCTCTGCTGGGCGCTTCTCCTGGCGCGTCGACGGCGGCGCCGATCATGGTGCAGCTGTTGGAGAAAGTCTTCAAAGACAAAGTACAGACGCCGGCCTGGCAGGCGAAGATGAAAGAGATCGTGCCGAGCTACGGCATGCGTCTGGATGGTAATCCGGCCGCTATTGAGCAGGCGCTGGCGTGGACCAGTGAAGTGCTGGGGCTACACTACGAGCCGACGACCGCGGCAGACGACGTGCCGCAGGCTGAACTCAAGCCGCTGACCGGCGGCAAACCGATGGCGGATATCGCGCTATAACAAAAACGGCAGCCCGAGGGCTGCCGTTTTGTATTACCGCTGGCGATTAACGCTCCACGGCATTACCGATAGTTTCTTCGGCTTTCCAGATGCGGTATTTCACTTCAACGTTGGCCGGAGTATAAACCACGATCGGCAGCTTGCTGTTGTAGCGCAGCATGGCTGCATCGCCGAGACCCGCGGTAACAAATTTCTTCTCTTTCTTACCGTCCGGGCAGGCCATCATGGTGGAAACCGGGGACGTCAGCTTATCAAAGACATAGTAGTCATAGCCCCAGCCTTCCAGCGTTTTGCTTTCCAGTTGACCGCCGAGGCGGTGATGGTTGCAGTCGACTTCCAGCGTCTGGCCAATCATCAGTTCAACTTTTAACGCGGATTCATCCTGCTGCTGCGGCAGCTGAATCACCTGACGCTTCATCCCTTTTTCCGCTTTCGGATAGGGGGCGACTTTCTCCAACGGCTGCTCAGCGGCTAACGCGCTGGTGGAAACACAGGCAACGGCCAGCAGAGAAACAGCAAGCGTAGCGATTTTTTTCACGGTTGATCATCCTTTATTATCGTTACTAACCAATACAGACTAACATCATTGGCCTGAATGATAAGAGTTATTTACCATTATTTTCATTATGAATAGTGAAATGCACTAGTGAAGTGAAGCGTGCGCCAGCTATTCATCGCGGCTGTTTTTGGCTTCTTCAATAAACTCTTCGTCCAGTAAGTCGGCGTTCCCGGCGTGTTCACGCCCCGATAACAGGTTCCAGCAGGCAATAAACAAGGCGGCAATCAGCGGGCCAATGACGAAACCGTTGATACCGTAGATTTCCATGCCGCCAAGAGTGGCAATCAGGATCAGGTAATCCGGCATTTTGGTATCTTTTCCCACCAGCAGCGGACGCAGAATGTTATCCACCAGGCCGATGACAATGACGAAGAAACCGACAATAAACGCCCCTTGCCACAATTGCCCGGTGGCGAACAGATAAATCGCCGCCGGCACCCAGATAATGGCGGAGCCCACCGCCGGGATGAGCGACAGAAAAGCCATTAAAGCGCCCCACAGAATGCTGCCATCAAGACCGACAATCCAGAATGCAAAGCCGCCGAGCGCCCCCTGTGCCAGCGCGACGGCAACGGTACCTTTAACCGTCGCCCGCGCGACGGCGGCGAATTTGGCAAACAGGTGCTGTTTGACATAATTGGATAGCGGCAAAGATTCAAGGATTAACAGCACCAGATAAGGGCCGTCTTTCAGCAGGAAGAACAGCAGGTATAACATAATGCCGAAGCTGACGGTGAAGCCAAACGTCCCTTTACCGATCAGGAAGGCGCTACCGGCCAGATATTGTCCGCCTTTCAGGGCGGCATCGGATAGTTGCTGCTGAATCTGTTCCGCGCTATCGAGATTGTGCTCTGAGAGGAAACTTCTGGCCCAGCTCGGGAGATGGGCAAACAGGTTGGCGACCACCGTCGGAAACTGGGTGTCATTATGCTGTAGCTTGGTGTAGACCACGTTCAGCTCGAAGGCTAGCGACGAAATGATAATCGCCAACGGGGTGAAAACAATAAGACAGATAATGACGACGGTCAGGAGCGCCGCGATGCCGTTGCGTTCACCGATGCGCGTACGGATATTGTTTTTTATCGGATTAAATATCACCGCCAGGATTGCGGCCCACAGGATAGCGGAATAGTAAGGGGAGAGTACGTCAAAAAAGGCCAGGGTAACGATCAGTAAAATAAGGATAAAAAATCCTTTGGGAAGTCCTTTAACTCTCATTGGGTCCGCTCCAGATGATAACGAATACAGTCGAATAATAGATGGAATTTAACAATTTGCCATCAGGATAATCGCAGTCTTAGCGGGAAGGGGAGTACAAACATTAAAAAGATGTGCTACAAGACGACATGATCATGTGTGGCGATCCGTCCGTGCAATTTAAATCATACATTTTTTCGTCAGGTGATAGGCTTGGGTTTATCTAACTATTTGAGGTATGGCCGAAAGTGAATATTTCCGAGATCTACGAGTGGCGCAAGAATAGCTACCTGGTCAGTACAGACAGAGAAAAACTGGATGTTAAGGCTATCCATCGGTATCTGACAAGGTCGACCTGGGCCAAGGGTATCAATCTTGACACTGTCGCTACATCAATTGAAAACAGCCTTAATTTTGGCATTTATCATCATGATACTCAGATAGGCTTCGCTCGCCTGATTACGGATTTTGCTACATTTGCCTATCTTTGTGATGTGTATGTGCTCGAAGAATATCAGGGAGAAGGGCTTGGAAGGTGGATGATGGAATGTTTGCATAATCATCCTTTATTTGAACAGCTTCGCAGAATTATGTTATTCACCACCACCGCGCCCTGGCTTTACGAAAAGTTCGGCTACCAGCCAGTAAACCAGGAAAACTACGCCTGGACTATTACCAGGCCTGATATTTATACCAAGGGATAAAATCTGTCTGGCAAACACTCATATTCAGGTGCTTGTTGGCTTGTTTCCTGATGTATCTACTCTTGACGCGAAGCGGGCGTGCAGGAAATCACCATACCCAGTGGCGATATCCCACTCACGATTCCAATTCAGCAATCGCCAGTTCGGCAATTTTTATTGTTATTGAAGTCGTTTCGTTACTTGAGAGTGACCAGGCGGTTGAAAGACCGCACCACGCAATTATCCATTTGAGCAGGCGCTCTTTATCCATGTCTGCCATCCTGGTAACGATGCTTAGACGCTGTTTAAAGGTCTCTGGTACAGTCGCAACAGCAGGTACCGGATAACCAAGATCCGGATTAGTAAAAATATTAGCAAAGTCGAATCCCCGTTCACCTATCAGCCCTTTGGGGTCAATGGCTAACCAACCGGACGTTTCAAAATCAAGCACGTTACCGTGATGTAAGTCGCCATGTAATACAACCACATCTCGTGGAGAAGAAAGCAACTCTTCTGAAATTTCTGCGCAACGTGTCAGGATACCGCCATACTGCAAGGCGGCTGGTTTTAGAGGATAAAACCATTCACGCAGGGAGGTTAGCCGGGGGAACGGTCTTTTGGCGAATGAATGAAGCCGGTTCGCAGTCATACATAAAATACGACAAGCGATATCATCCCTATCTCCACGAGACATTGCTGATAAAGACGCGGAACCTGTGGCTCTTGAGAGAAGAATTGCTTCCTTTTCATGTGCAATCACATGGGCAGCGCCGTTCCCTTCCCACCATACCATGAGTGCATTACCGGCTTGTTCGTCAGTATCATCAGTGACTTTTAACATGGCTTTAATACCATGGGTTGCTGTTTTGACCGGATACAACTGTGACGTATGAGTGACAAATGGGGTGCCATCAGGAATGAGATTCCAGCAATTTAGCCAGGGTGTTAACTTGAACATATCCATAAAGCGGTCTTTAACATCCTTGCAATCAACGTTTAGACAACGTCCGTTTCGGGTAAATCAATGATAACCAGTATACCAAAGCTGCCCGTATCTACCGTATGAGGAATGCCAGCTTTTGCCACATAAAGCTGGCCAGACGATACAGTGATTTTTTCTCCCTTCACACTCAGCTCCAGTTGTCCATTAATGACCAGTAACCCCTCGTCATACTCATGTACTTCTTCAGCTACTGAGCGTTCATCCATTCGTACAACTTTAAGATTTGCAGTGCCAATGCGGCCTAATACATGAGAGTGCCAGGCTTCAGGTAATGCATGCGCTTCGGTTCTGAGGTCATAAAGCGACATAGCGCCATTCCTTTTGATGTGCGTTTATTGCTCTTATGCCATATAAGTTTCCTGCCGTCATATAACAAATATGGGAAAACAGGTTGAGTAAGAAGTATATATTTACTGAGTTGAATTTCCGCTGGGAGCGAGGGGCGGATGTCCTGCTTCATCATGATGGGCAGGGGGAGTTACAGCCGGCGGTTACGCGGTGAATGATCTATAGAGAAAGGCCGGGCAGGGAGACACGTTTCAGGTCTGGAGTGAAGGAAGGATCGAGTTTTTCGACGGGGTTTCACCCCCTGCAAAAAACAGGCACAAAAAAACCAGCCATAAGAGGCTGGTTTTTCGAAGGTTTTTGGTCGGCACGAGAGGATTTGAACCTCCGACCCCCGACACCCCATGACGGTGCGCTACCAGGCTGCGCTACGTGCCGACGCGTGGAGGATAATATTACCCGTTCCCCCATCGAATGCAAGCGACCGACAACTGATTGATTCAAAATTAATCAATCAGTTAGCGATAAAGCGTTTTTCATCCGTCAGTACCTGCAGCAGCAGGCTGAGCTGTGGTTTTTGGTCTTTCACCTTCTCGCCGTTACTGTTCCAGGTGTGATAGGTGCCGTTGTGGTCGAGCACCACGGTCATCGTTGGCGTGGTAATCGCCAGAGTATCGCTATTGGCCGCGGTGACCCAGCTGCGGCGGCGCGCCGGGCTAAACAGGTCTTCGCCCTGCGAATATTCATTCGCTGGCGTCGACACGTGCAGCAGACGCTGCATCAGCGTCGTCATCACGTCTTTGTTATCCGTGAGCGTGGCGATCTCCTGCGCTGGGGTTCCCGGCCAGTGAATAACCAGCGGCACCTGCAGATTGCCCCGTGACCAGTCGAATTTACCCTGCTTGTTATCCAGCGGCATACCGTGCCCGGCGGTAATAATCACCACCGTATTATCCAGTTTGCCCGCTTTGCGCAGCGCGTCGAGCACGCGGCCAATTTGCGTATCGACGTCGCCTGCGGCGCGGCCATAGGTGCGCGCAAAATTCTGCTGCTGGCTGTTATCAATATTAGTGCCGTTCAGCGATACCCACGAGAACCAGCGGTTCTCATCCTGGGCGTAGCGATCCAGCCAGCCGATCCATTGGTCTGCCGTTTGCTCGTCACTTTGCGTTTTGGCCGCCGGCAGCGAGAAGTCCGACAGCAGCGCCTGACGATAGAGCGGACTGCTGAAACCGTCAGATGAGAACAGGCCCAACTGGTAACCCTGTTGGTTGAGGGCGGTAATCAGCGCCGCCGGGATACGCGCCGAGAGCACGCCATCCATATAACCCGGCGATATGCCGTAGAACAGGCCGAACATTCCGCTATCGGTACTATTACCGGAGCTCATATGCTGACTAAAGTTGACGCTCTCTTTTGCAAAAGCAGCCAGCTGCGGCATGTTCTTCTCGAAGCGTGAATAGTTGAGATTATCCACGGTAATGAGCAGCACGTTGTAGCCCGTGCCGAGGTCGCGATAGCGCAGATCGCTCAGCGGATACTGCACGGAAACCGCTTCCGGCGCGCCTTGTTCAACCAGACGGCGCTGGTAATCCTGAGCGTCGAGCAGGCCATGCTTCTCAAGGAAGCGGCGAGCGGTCATCGGATAAGAGAGCGGCAAGTTGGCCCGCTGCATGGTGATCGGGCGATAGAAGTTAGCATCCGCCCAGATATAAATCAGGTGGCTGCTGATAAATGAAATAAAGAAAAACCAGGCGACGGGGCGCGCGTAGTGGCGGCGGCGCGTCAGGCTGCGCAGCTTTTGCCAGCTCCAGGTGGCGAAGAGCATCTCGATCAGGAAGATGATCGGTACGCTGATAAACATCAGCTGCCAGTCGCGAGCCATCTCGTTCTGGTCGGGGTTAATCACCAGTTCCCAGACGACAGGGTTTAAGTGCAGGTGGAAGCGAGTGAAGACTTCGCTATCGATCAGCAGCAGCGTCATCCCGGCGGTGGCGAAGATGACCGACAGGAAGCGCATAAGCCGCTGCGAGCCGACGATAAAGGTCAGCGGGAAGAGAATCAGTACATAGCTGGTGAACACCAGAAAACTGAAATGACCAACGAGGCTGACATACGAGAAAACCCGCCCGGCAAGCGTCGTTGGCCAGTCGGCGACAAAAAGATAGCGGCTGCCGAGCGCCATGGCCAACAACATGTTGAACAGGGCAAACCAGTGTCCCCAACTGACCATCTGGGAGACTTTTTCTCGGTAGGGCTGACGTAGAGTCACCATATACTGTTGTTCGTTATCCTTAGTGCGCGGGATCGTCGTTAATGGACGATTGCAGCGCCTGGGCGAAAGAACGGGCGATTGCCTGACGCTGCGCCGGCGCGACGCTACTGTTAATCAGGTTGGTCACCATATTGCCCAGCACCATCAGTGACAGGTCAACCGGCGCTTTGTGTGTTTCCAGGACGTTCGTCAGCTCGCTGAGCAGCTGCTCGACCTGTTCATCGCTATAGCGGGATATTTGTGGCATAAACTCAAAATCTGTTTGTTCGTGAAAGGGCAACATATTACCGTAGCAGCAGCATTTTTTCCGCATTTTTTCGCCACGGCGTAAAAGCGCCCAGCAACGCGAGTCTCAAGCGTGAAACAGACATCTGCCGGTTGCGTCATCGTCCCGGTGGTGGTTGAATACCGCCCGGTCTAAAAGGAGAGTTTAACATGAGTCTGGATATCGACCAGATTGCCCTGCATCAGTTGATCAAACGTGATGAACAGAATCTGGAACTGGTGCTGCGCGAGTCGCTGCTGGAACCAAATGCCACTGTCGTGGAAATGATGGCTGAACTGCATCGTGTCTACAGCGCAAAAAGCAAAGCCTATGGCCTCTTTAATGAAGAGAGCGAGCTGGCGCAAGCGTTGCGTTTACAGCGTCAGGGTGAAGAAGAATTTCTTCCTTTCAGCCGTGCGGCAACCGGTCGCCTGCGCGATGAGCTGGCGAAGTATCCGTTTGCCGAAGGCGGCATTGTGCTGTTCTGTCAGTATCGTTATCTGGCGGTCGAGTATCTGCTGGTGGCGGTGCTCAATAATCTGAGCAGCATGCGCGTTAACGAAGAGCTGGATATCAGTTCCACGCATTACCTCGATATCAACCATGCCGACATCGTGGCGCGTATCGATCTGACCGAGTGGGAAACCAATCCCGAATCGACCCGTTACCTGACCTTCCTGAAAGGGCGGGTGGGGCGTAAAGTCGCTGATTTCTTCATGGACTTCCTCGGCGCCAGCGAAGGGCTCAACGCCAAAGCGCAGAACCGCGGTCTGCTGCAGGCGGTGGATGATTTCGCCGCTGACGCGCAGCTGGATAAATCCGAGCGCCAGAACGTGCGCCAGCAGGTGTATGCTTACTGTAACGAACAGCTGCAGGCGGGTGAAGAGATCGAGCTGGAGTCGCTGTCTAAAGAGCTCTCCGGCGTCAGCGAAAAGAGTTTCCAGGAGTTTACCGCTGAACAGGGTTATGAGCTGGAAGAGAGCTTCCCGGCGGACCGCAGTACGCTGCGCCAGCTGACCAAATTTGCCGGTAGCGGTGGCGGTTTGACCATTAACTTTGATGCGATGCTGTTAGGCGAACGCGTATTCTGGGATCCGGCAACGGATACGCTGACCATCAAAGGTACGCCGCCGAACCTGCGCGATCAGCTGCAGCGCCGTACTTCTGGCGGTAATTAATCCCTGCTGCTTATCCCGGCGGAACATGATGCCGCCGGGTTAACCTTCTACCTGAATAATCCCGACGCCGCTTTGTTTAAGCTTCTGGCGTAACGTGTCATCCAGTTCGCTGTCGATAACCACTGTGCTGGCAAGATTAAGCTCGCCGATGGCAAATGCGGAGGCGGAGTTGATTTTCTCGGCAGAGGCCATCACCACGGTTTCTGCGGCTCTGGCCGCCAGCGCGCGCTTGATGCCCGCCTCTTCATAATCACCGGTGGTAAAGCCCACCCGCGGGTGCACACCCGTTACTCCCATAAAGAACAGATCGGCATTAATCCGCGCCATCGCCGCCAGCGTCTCGGCGCCGACCGTGACTACCGAATGTTTAAACATTGTGCCGCCGAGCAGGATCACGTCGATCAGCGGATGCTCGACCAGCGCCACGGCGATCCCTGGACTGTGCGTCACCACGGTACAAGCAAGGTCGGCGGGTAGCGCGGCGATCATCGCCGTGGTGGTGGTGCCGCCGTCGACGATGACCACCTGTCCTGGCTGGATAAGCGCCGCCGCCCGGCGGGCTATCGCCTGTTTGGAAGCCATCTGCACGCTTTTTCTGCTTTCGATTGGCGCGATAGCGGCGGATACCGGCAGCGCGCCGCCGTGGACCCGTTGCAGTTTACCTTCCGCCGCCAGTTCGCGCAGATCGCGACGAATGGAGTCTTCGGAGACTTTAAAGCGCTGGCTTAACTCTCCCGACATCACCTGTTTTTCTGCGGCAAGGAGCTGCAGGATGTGCTGTTTTCTCTGGCTGGCGAGCATGTTGTTCACTTCACGATTGATCTTGTTTATGCACGATTATGCATGTTATGTTGCCCGCTGTCACCTTAGAAGGGGAAAAACATGCATGTAGACGCACCGCGCGTTCGCCACGTTCGCGAAACGCTCTTGTCAGATAACTGGTACACGCTGAAAAAATATACCTTCGAACTGCTGCGTCGTGATGGACGCTGGCAGGAGCAGAGCCGGGAAGCCTACGACCGCGGCAACGGCGCGGTTATTCTGCTCTACAATCGCCACAAGCAGAGCGTGGTGCTCATCCGCCAGTTTCGTTTTCCGGTGTGGATCAACGGTCACGACGGCTTTCTGATCGAGGCCGCCGCGGGGTTACTGGATAACGCCTCGCCGGAAGAGCGCATTATCGCCGAAGCGGAAGAGGAGACCGGTTTTCGCGTCACCCGTATTGAACCGGTATTCACCGCGTTTATGAGTCCGGGGTCGGTGACCGAGAAGCTGTACTTCTTTATTGCCGAATACTCCGCTGACGATCGCCGTGGCGATGGCGGCGGGCTGGCGGCGGAAGGAGAGGATATTGAAGTGCTGGAGTGGCCGCTGGCGCGGGCGTTACGGGCCATTCGCGATGGCGAAATCGTGGATGCGAAAACCATTATGTTGCTGCAGCACCTGGCGTTAAATGCCGACACGCTCCTTGCCGGTTAAGCGGCAAGGAGCCGGCAAGATTAGCGCAATTCGCGGGCAATGGCGCTGTACATCAGCGCCGCTTCCAGCGGTTGCGCGTTAAAGGACGGTTCCGCCTGTGGCCAGGTTGACCACTGCACGATCACCAGATGTTCCGCACGGTTGACCATTATCACCTGGCCGTAGATCCCCAGCGCCCACAGCGAGCCTTTGAGCCCTTCCTGCGGCGTCGGCTGCACGTTTTGCGCATTGGCCGGAATGGCGTTATTCCACCATTGATAGCCGTAGATACCTTCCGGATGCGCTGCTGAAACCGAGTTCAGCGCTTTTGTCCAGCTCGCGGCTTGATCGAACCAGCCTGCGGGCACCAGCGGTTCACCGTTGCTCAGGCGGCCATCGCGGGCGACAAACTCGCCAAAGCGTCCCCAGTCTTCGAGGGTGGCGTTAAAGCCGTGGGCGCCGACATCATGTTGTCCTTTTTTGTAGGCGTGCCACACGCCATCGTGGGCCATGCCCGCAGGCTGCCACAGTGATTGTTCAAGCCAGGCGGCCAGCGACATACCGGTTGCGCGTTCCAGCACATCGCCCAGCAGCCAGGCGCCGCCGGAAGAGTAGGACCACTGCTCGCCTGCCGGGTGTTTGCGCGACAGCGTCGACACAATTTTACGCACGCAATCATAGGCGCCGGGCTGCGCTTCACACTGGGTCAGGCGGGCGAAGTGCGACTGTGGATTGGTGTAATCTTCATTCCATTCCACGCCGCTGGTATGTTGAATGAGCTGCTTGAGCGTCACGCCATCCCAGGCGGTGCCTTTCAGTTCGGGTTCATAAACGGTAATCAGGTCATCAAGGGAGTGGATTTTACCCTGTTGAATAGCGATACCGACCAGCGTCGAGACGACCGATTTACCCACCGAGCGCGAGGTCCACAGCGTGGTGTCGGTATTACCTTCGGCGAGATATTTCCAGGCGACTTTGCCATCTTTCAGCACCAGCATACCGCTGACGTTTTCGCGCTTCAGGTAATCTTGCAAATTCCAGGTGTGGCCGTTGAGTGTGTAGCGGGCATCGGTCAGCTGCTTTTTAGCGCGCTCCAGCGGGACCGAGTCGCCGTGACGGAAAACATCGCCAGCATAGTTGCGATAGTCATTACGAAAGCCAACGACGCGTGACGCCTGATCCCAGGTGAGCATGTCTTTGGCCGCGGGTAGCGTTTGATCGTAAGGCGTGGGGCAGACATCCAGCGTCAGGCCGCCGCAGTTTTGCGCCATTGCCGCCGCCGGCAGCGCCGCCAAAATTAACGCCAGAGCCAGTGGTTTTCTTATCATTTTCATTCCCTCGTTTGCCATAGATTCGCATCGCAGTATATAAACCGGCGCGCGGCGGCTAAAATCACTCTATGGGGGATTTTCCCCCGAAAGGGAGAGAAGGATGAAAACCCTGCAGTATTCATTTGCACAGATTGAAGCCTTCGCGACGATTGCTGAGACCGGCAGCCTGTCGCGGGCGGCGATCCGTTTAGGGAAAGACCGTACGACGCTTCGCGATCTGCTGGATTACCTGGAAGATGCGTTGGGCTACCGGCTATTCAGCCGTGAAGGGCGTAGCCTGACTTTAACGGCCGAGGGAGAGCAGCTTTTTCGCCAGGCGCACCTGTTGTTGCGACAGGCGCAGGCTTTCGAGTCTTTTGCGCAAACGCTGCCGCAAACGGCCTGGCAGGAGTTACGCCTGGTGTACGATCCGTTCGTGCCGCGTGAATTTCTCTGTTTGCTGGCCGATACGCTTGCCCGGCGGCAGATCCGTTTAAGCTGCTGGAGCGCTTCGCGTCGCGAAGCCGAGCAGGCGTTGAGCGATGACGTCGCGGATATGGCCATTTGCCAGGCTAACAATCGTACGCTGGGTAGCGAAATGGAGTGGCGGGCGCTGGGTACCGTTGATTTACGCTTTTACGCCGCGCAGCGGTTGTTCGCTGATGCCGCAAGGCCGCTGACGTTGCTGAATTTATCGCTCACCCCGCAGTTAGTCATGCACCGGCGCAGCGACGATCAAATCGCCCGCCGGTTGCAGATATCCGGCCATACGCTGTATATGAATGAAATCACCATGTTGCGCCACGCAATGGAGCAGGGGCAGGGCTGGGGTTTTTTACCCGACCATTTACGGCCCGACGAGTGGCAGGGGGTTGCTGAAATAGCCACCGAGGTCGGTAATCAGGGGCTTAACGTTACCATGGTGATGCTGTGGCTGCCGGGAATGAATAAACACCGCGCGCTGGGAGAGATTGTTGACGACGCGCCAGGGTTATGGCGGCGCAGATAACAAAACGCCCCGGGTCAGAAGACACCAGGGCGTTTGCCATACAACTTGCTATCGGCGATTAAGCGCGAACGAAGTCGATGTGGGTCAGTTTCGGCTTGAACGCGTGACGCTGAACAGCCTGAACTTTAACTTTCTCTTCTTTGCCATCGACAACCAGGGTCAGAACTTCGCCGTAGAACTCAGCTTTGTCCTGCATGTTCCACAGTTTGTCGTGGTCCAGTTCGATAGCAACCGGAGCAGCTTCGCCACCGTAGATGATTGCCGGGAACTTGTTAGCTGCGCGCAGGCGGCGGCTCGCACCCTTACCCTGCTCTTTACGTACTTCTGCGTTGATAGTAAACATTGATGTCTCTCTATATATAAAGCCTGCAACAGGCGACCCAGCAGCAGGCAGATTATCTGCTTTGCGAATGCAAAAGCGGGCGGCATTATAGCCGCCTATCGGCACAGCGGCAATCAAAACCTCAGTTTTTGGCGGATTAACGCAGCTCATTGGCGCGACGGAAACGGCCCTGATAATCGAACACTTTTTCCCGCACCTGCCAGTATTGCCCCTTCATCCGGGCGACGACAAAGTCCGGATGGCGCAGCAGCGCCTGCTGGGCAATGATGTCTGCCGGAGTTATCCAGCGTAGCGGCACGCCCGGAGTACGGGTATGCGGGCGGATAAACAACTGCTCAAAGGCGGTACGCTGCGCGGGTGTTTGTAAACGGAAGCGCTCACTCACATCGGCGCCGTCCTCATCGTAATAGGTGATTTTCAGCCACGGGCCTTTTTCATCGCTGCCATGCTGCAGCGCCATGCCGCTGCAGCGTAACACCAGCGCGTCTTTAAGCTTCAGCGCCGCCTTCAGCATGTCGTCCGGGTCGACCAGAATAGTATCGCACTCGCGACAGCGGCGGGCGGCAATGTCATTCTCGGCGTTGCACTGCGGACAGTTTTTAAAACGAAAGCGGAAGTCGCACTGTTCGCGATGGCCGTCATCGTCTTCGAACCAGCCCTGGCAGCGACGGCCAAAATGCTCAATCAACGTGCCGTCGGCGGTGGTTTTCCCCCAAAAAGTATTGGCGAAACCGCAGGCCGGGCAGAAAACCTGTACCGGGACATTATCGCTTTTGCCTTTTGGCGTGCCGACTTCCGGCGCATACAGGTCGTGAGGGTTACCGGCATAGTCGAGGATCAGGCAGTCGGTTTTGCCCGGAGCCAGACGCAGACCACGGCCAACAATTTGTTGGTAAAGGCTTACCGACTCGGTTGGCCGAAGAATCGCGATAAGATCGACGTGCGGCGCGTCAAAGCCGGTAGTCAGTACCGCGACATTCACCAGATAGCGATACTGCTGCGCTTTAAAAGCTTCGATGATGCGATCGCGCTCCGGCCCCGGCGTTTCGCCGGTAATCAGCGCCGCCTGCGTGGGCGGCAGCAGGCCAGTAATTTCCCGCGCATGCTCGACGGTCGCGGCAAAGATCATCACGCCTTGACGGCTTTCGGCAAACTCAACGATTTGGCTAACGATATGCGGCGTGATGCGCTGCTGTTTTTTCAGCTCGTGGTTAAGGTCGGCTTCGCTGAACAGACCATTGCTCTGCGCCTGCAGGCGGCTGAAATCGTACTGTACCACTGGCATATCGAGGCGCTCAGGCGGCGTCAGGTAGCCGTGCTTAATCATATAACGCAGCGGCAGCTCGTAGATGCAGTCGCGGAACAGCGCTTTCTCGTCGCCGCGCACCATTCCGTGATAGTGGAACTGATAGATCCACCCCTTGCCCAGGCGAAAGGGGGTCGCGGTCAGGCCAAGCAGCCTGAGCTGTGGATTCACCTGCCGCAGGTGGCTGATGATTTGCTGATACTGGCTGTCGTCATCGTCGCTGATACGGTGGCACTCATCGACGATCAGTAAGGAGAATTCGCTCTGAAACTGCTCAAGATTGCGCGCCACCGACTGCACGCTGCCGAAGACCACTTTGCCCTGGCTCTCTTTACGCTGCAGACCGGCGGCGAAAATATCGGCTTCCAGGCCAAGCGCACAGTATTTACTGTGATTCTGCGCCACCAGTTCTTTAACGTGGGCCAGAACCAATACGCGTCCGCGCGCCAGCCGCGCAAGTTCGGCGATCACCAGGCTTTTGCCGGCGCCGGTCGGCAGCACGATGGCGGCCGGCTCATGGTGACGGCGAAACCAGGCGAGCGTGGCGTCGACCGCCTCTTTTTGGTAGGGACGTAGTGTAAAAGTCATCAATTCTCGGGGGTTAATTAACTCGCAAATAGTATGCCATGAATCTTTTCCCTTGAGTGGTGTTAAGAGCCCGTTATACTAACCAATGGAATTCTTCTTTTTCGGGCGAGATGCCCGCTCCAGCATTATTACAGGCTAAAAAATCTCATGCGACTTGATAAGTTTATCGCTCAGCAGCTTGGCGTCAGCCGTGCTATTGCCGGGCGTGAAATCCGCGGCAGCCGCGTTACCGTGGACGGCGACATTGTGAAAGATGCCTCTTTTAAGCTCCAGCCGGAGCACGAGGTGGAATATGACGGCAATACGCTGACCCAGCAGCACGGCCCCCGTTACTTTATGCTCAACAAGCCGCAGGGTTATGTCTGTTCAACAGACGATCCCGATCATCCAACGGTGCTTTATTTTCTCGATGAGCCGGTTGCCCATAAGCTGCACGCCGCCGGGCGTCTGGATATCGACACCACCGGTCTGGTACTGATGACCGATGATGGGCAGTGGTCGCACCGCATTACTTCGCCGCGCCATCACTGCGAAAAAACCTATCTGGTGGAGCTGGAAAATCCGCTGGAAGAGGGCGTCGCCGAGCAGTTTGCCAAAGGCGTGCAGCTGCATAATGAAAAAGATCTCACCAAACCTGCTGTCCTCGAAGTCATCACTCCGACAGAAGTGCGCCTGACCATCAGCGAAGGCCGCTACCACCAGGTAAAACGCATGTTCGCGGCGGTGGGTAACCACGTCGTGGGATTACATCGCGAACGTATCGGCGATATTACCCTTGATGCGTCGCTGGAGCCCGGCGAATACCGCCCGCTGACGGCTGACGAAATCGCCAGCGTTGGCGCCCCACAAGCACGGAGTAAAACGTGACGACAAAGCAGAATTCTTCATTGGGGATTGTGTTTATTCTTGGCCTGTTGGCCATGTTAATGCCGCTGTCGATTGATATGTATCTGCCGGCGCTACCGGTTATCTCGTCGCAGTTCAACGTGCCGGACGGCAGCGCGCAAATGACGCTCAGCACCTATATTCTGGGCTTTGCGCTGGGCCAGCTGCTGTACGGGCCGATGGCCGACAGCATTGGCCGTAAACCGGTGATCCTCGGCGGGACGCTGATTTTCGCCGCGGCGGCGGTGGCCTGCGCGTTATCGCAGACCATCGAGATGCTGATTACTATGCGTTTCTTCCACGGCCTGGCGGCCGCGGCGGCCAGCGTGGTGATCAACGCCCTGATGCGCGATATTTACCCGAAAGAAGAGTTCTCGCGCATGATGTCATTTGTCATGCTGGTCACCACCATTGCGCCGCTGGTGGCGCCGATGGTCGGCGGCGCGGTGCTGGTGTGGTTCAGCTGGCACGCGATTTTCTGGATCCTGGCGCTGGCGGCGCTGCTGGCGTCGGCGATGATCGCTTTCTTTATTAGCGAGACGCTGCCGGTTGAAAGACGGCAGAAATTTCATATTCGCACCACGCTTGGCAACTTCGCCACCTTGTTCCGCCACAAGCGGGTACTAAGCTATATGTTGGCCAGCGGCTTTAGTTTTGCCGGCATGTTTTCATTTCTCAGCGCGGGTCCATTCGTCTACATCAACATTAATCACGTGTCGCCGCAGCACTTTGGCTACTATTTTGCGCTGAATATCGTGTTCCTGTTCATCATGACCATCATTAATAGCCGCTTTGTTCGCCGGGTCGGCGCATTGAATATGTTCCGCGCCGGGCTGTGGATCCAGCTGGCGATGGCGGTGTGGATGGTGGTTTGCGCGCTGCTTGATGTTGGTTTCTGGTCGCTGGTGGTGGGCGTGGCGGCGTTCGTCGGCTGCGTATCAATGGTCTCCTCTAACGCCATGGCGGTGATCCTCGACGAGTTTCCGCATATGGCGGGAACCGCATCGTCGCTGGCCGGAACATTTCGTTTTGGGATTGGCGCGATTATCGGCGCGTTGCTGTCGATGGCCACCTTTACCACCGCCTGGCCGATGCTGATTTCTATCGCTTTTTGCGCCGCGAGCTCCATTCTCTTCTATCTGTACGCCAGCCGGCGACGAAAAGTCGCACATTAAGTCACATTTTCAGGGGCGATTTCCGCCCCTTTTTTGATACATATCAACCGAAATCGGCTTCCCTGTTTAGCTATTTGTTTCTTTTATGTAAAATCAATTAGTGTAAAAAGTCGCAATGTTGCGATAAAAAAGTTGTTTTGGATCACAGAAACGGGTACATATAGCCGCGAACTGTTTCCGCAAGGCAACTATAAAGTCCTGGATAATAAGCTGTTAGCCCTGGCCCGATGCTGGTGTAAGCGTTTTCTAAGCTGTTGCAGGACTATTTGTCAACAATGTGTTAATATTGATGTAAATTTATTGTGAAGCCTTTTGCTTCCGGGGAAACCAAGTGAATACACAGCAACTCTCTATCGTACACCGACTGCCGCAGAGCTATCGCTGGCTGGCCGGTTTTGCGGGTTCAAGAGTTGAACCGATTCCGCAAAACGGCGCGCAGGGCGAAAATAGCCTGGTGGCATTAAAACTGCTCAGCCCGGACGGCGAGAAAGCGTGGCCGGTGATGCGTACGCTGAGCCAGGCGCTGAGCGACATCGAAGTGGATTGTTCCATTCTCGAGTGTGAAGGCGAGCCGTGCCTGTTCGTTAATATGCAGGATGAGTTTGCCGCTACCTGCCGACTGAAAAATTTCGGCGTGGCCATTGCCGAGCCTTTCTCTGGCAACAACCCCTTCTGACCGTCAGCTTAACGCCAGCAGCTGGCGGGTGTACTCCTGAAGCGGTGCCGTAAATACGCGCTCGCATTCACCCTGCTCGACGACTTCTCCCTGCCGCAGCACTATCACCTGATGACAGAGCGTCCGTACAACACGTAAATCGTGGCTGATAAACAGATAGGCCAGCTGATGCTTTTGCTGTAGCGTCTTCAGCAGCGCCAGGATCTGCGCCTGCACGGTTTTATCCAGTGATGAAGTCGGTTCATCTAACACAATCAGCTGCGGTTTGACGATCAGCGCCCGGGCAATGGCGATACGCTGGCGCTGGCCGCCGGAGAATTCCGCCGGATAGCGCTGTCGCGTCGCGGGGTCGAGCCCCACTTCCTGCATCACCTGAATCACCGCCTGTTCACGTTCCGCGGGCGTCAGCGTTGGCTGATGAACGCGTAATCCTTCCTCGATAATCTGCAGGACGCTCAGGCGCGGGTTGAGCGATGAATTCGGATCCTGAAAAACGACCTGAATGCGTCGGCGCAGCGGCAGCATCTGGCGGCGATTTCGCCCCTGGATCGACTCGCCGGCAAACTGCATTTCTCCGCTGGAGTTAATCAGCCGCAGCAGCGCCAGCCCGGTGGTGCTTTTGCCAGAGCCGGATTCTCCCACCAGCCCCAGCGTTTCTCCGGCCCGCAGGGTAAAAGTCAGATGGTTGACCACCCGATTGTGATCGACCACCCGGCGCAGGATCCCTTTGCGGATTGGGAAGGCGACGTTAAGATCGCGGGCCTGCAGCAGGATGGGCGCATCGGCGGATAGCGGCACCGGTTTGCCGGTCGGTTCGCTATCCAGCAGGCGGCGGGTATACGGATGCGCGGGCGCCTGAAACAACTCCCGGCAGCCGTTTTCTTCGACGCAGCGGCCGTTTTGCATCACCGCCACCCGGTCGGCAAGCTGGCGGACAATACTTAGATTGTGGGTGATGAACAACATCCCCATGTTGAGCTCATGCTTCAGTTCGCGCAGCAGTTGCAGAATTTGCGCCTGCACCGAGACGTCCAGCGCGGTGGTTGGTTCATCGGCGATGAGCAGCTCCGGGCGCGTCAGCAGCGCCATGGCGATCATCACCCGTTGGCGTTCGCCGCCGGAAAGCTGGTGCGGATAGTCGGCAAGCCGCCGTGAAGCGTTACGGATGCCAACCCGATCCAGACAGTCGAGGATTTCGCCGCGCGCCGCCTCTTTGCGCATGCCGCGGTGCAGCGAGAGCACCTCGTACAGCTGTTTCTCCAGCGTATGCAGCGGATTGAGCGAGACCATCGGCTCCTGGAAAATCATCGCGATGCGGTTGCCGCGGATCCCGCGCAGGGTACGCTCATCGGCGTGCAGCAGCGACTGGCCGTGAAAGCGGATATCGCCGCTGGGATAGCTAACCGGCGGCGAGGGCAGAAGGCGCAGTACCGACAGCGCGGAGACGCTCTTGCCGGAGCCGGATTCGCCGACCAACGCCAGCGTTTCACCCGCGGCAATCTGCAGCGTCAGGTTGCTGACTACCGTTTGGCTTGCCCCTTGCTGGCGGAAGGCGATAGAGAGGTCGTCAATGTCTAATAACGGCTGGCTCATGTTATACCGCCTTACTCGGATCGAAGGCGTCGCGGACCGCTTCGCCAATGAAAATCAGCAACGTCAGCAGCACCGCCACCGACAAAAATGCCGCCATCCCCAGCCACGGCGCCTGCAGGTTATTTTTCCCCTGCAGTAGCAGTTCGCCCAGCGACGGCGAGCCTAGCGGCAGGCCAAAGCCGAGAAAATCGAGCGAGGTCAGGGTGGTTATCGAACTGCACAAAATAAACGGCAGGAAGGTGAGGGTGGCGACCATCGCATTCGGCAGCATATGGCGCAGGATAATATGGCGATCGCTGACCCCCAGCGCCTGTGCGGCGCGAATATAATCGTAGTTACGGGTGCGCAGGAATTCGGCGCGAACCACCCCGACCAGCGTCATCCAGCCAAATAAAACGGTGATCGCCAGCAGCCACCAGAAATCAGGTTGCACTACGCTTGAGAGCAGAATAATTAAAAATAGCGTCGGCATTCCGGACCATACTTCGATAAAACGCTGCCCCCACAGGTCGAGCTTACCGCCGTAGTAGCCCTGCAGCGCCCCGGCAAGCACGCCAAGCACGCTGGAGAAGAGCGTCAGCAGCAGACCGAATAATAATGAAATCCGCGCGCCATAGAGGATCCGTGCGAATACATCGCCGCCGTTAGCGTCGGTACCCAGCCAGTTGTGCCTGGACGGCGGCGAAGGGAAGGGGCTGTCGGTGGCGAAATTGATGCTGGTGGCGCCGAAACGCACCGGGGCCCACAGCACCCAACCGTTTTCAGCCAGCCGTTTTTGCAGCCAGGGATCCTGATAGTCGGCGGCGGTGGCAAAATCACCGCCGAAGGTCGTTTCGCTATAGGTTTTCAGCGCCGGTACGTACAAACTACCGCGATACTGCACCAGCAGTGGCTTATCGTTGGCGATAAGCTCGGCGCACAGGCTGCAAATAAACAGCGCCAGGAAGATCCATAGCGACCAGTAGCCGCGGCGGTTGTGGCGAAAACGCGCCCAGCGGGCCTGATTAACGGGGGAGAGAAATGACATTAGCGGCCCTCGAAATCGATACGCGGATCGACCAGCGTATAGCTGATGTCGCTGACAATGTTTAATAGCAGGCCGATTAACGTGAAGATATACAGAGTGCCGAACATCACCGGGTAATCGCGCGACACGGTGGCTTCGTAGCCGAGCAGCCCAAGACCATTGAGCGAGAACATCACCTCAATCAGCAGCGAACCGGTAAAGAACATGCTAATGAAGGTGGCGGGAAAACCGGCAATCACCAGCAGCATGGCGTTGCGAAAAACGTGTTTCCACAGGATCTGTTTTTCCCCGACGCCTTTGGCGCGGGCCGTCACCACATACTGTTTGCGGATCTCATCAAGGAAACTGTTTTTAGTCAGCATCGTCAGGGCGGCGAAACCGCCGATCACCGTCGCCAGCACCGGTAAGGTGATATGCCAGAGATAGTCGGCGATCTTCTGATACCACGGCAGGCTATCAAAATTAGCGGAGACCAGGCCGCGCAGCGGAAAAAGATCGAAATAGCTGCCGCCGGCGAAAATCACGATCAGTAATATCGCGAACAGAAATGCCGGGATGGCGTAACCGATGATGATAAATGTGCTGCTCCAGACGTCGAAATGGCTGCCGTTACTGACGGCTTTACGGATCCCCAGCGGTATCGACACCAGGTAGATAATCAGCGTGCTCCACAGGCCGAGGGTAATAGACACCGGCAGGCTGTCTTTAATCAACTGCAGCACCGAAGCGCTGCGAAACAGGCTATCGCCAAAATCAAAGCGCAGATAGTCGCCGAGCATCTTAAAGTAGCGTTCGTGAATCGGTTTATCGAAGCCGTAGCGGTGGGTGATTTCGGCAATCACTTCCGGATCGAGCCCACGCCCGCCGCGATAATGACCTTCACTGATATTGCCAACGCCGGTACGCGCATGACTGGCGCCCATACCGCTATCTCCTGCGCCGGGCAACCCGCTGCGGTCGCCGAACTCCACGGCGGCGATCGCCTGATCGACCGGACCGCCTGGCGCAATCTGCACGATAAAAAAATTGATGGTGATGATGGCCCAAAGCGTCGGGATCACCAGTAATAGTCGGCGGAGCAGGTAGGCGCCCATCTTTAATCCTTAACGTCGGTCCGCGGGAAGCCTGGCGGCTTTGTTAACATCGTACCACCAGCCATCAAAACCGGAGGAGTAGGCCGGGCGTGTTTGCGGGAAGGAAAATTTATTCCAGTAAGCCGTCCTGTCCTGCGCCATATACCACATCGGCAGCATGTAATAGTTCCAGGTTAGCACCCGGTCGAGCGCGCGGCCCAGCGGCAGGAGTTTCTGTTTGTTGCCCTGCCAGCGAACGATCTGCGCAATCAGCGCGTCGACCGCCGGGTTCTGCACTCCCGGCGCGTTATAGCTGGAGTTAATATAGTCCGAGGCCCACGAAACCTGTAAACCCGTATCTGGCCAGGCGGTGGCGCGCCACAGCGAAGGCATCATGTCGTAATCGCGGCTCCGCAGTCGGCTGTTGGCCTGGGAGTTATCCACCTGACGGATATCCATCGTCACGCCTAAACGCTGTAAATTATGCTGGAACGGTAGTACCCAACTGACGTTGCCGCCGGAAGCGAGCAGCAGCTCAAAGCGCAGCGGTTTGCCGGTTTTACGGTTTACCCGCTGACGGTTTTTTAGCACCCATCCCGCCTGGTTCAACAGGGCATCTGCTTTAAGTAAATTGGCGCGATCAAACCCATCGCCGTTGGAAACGGGCGGCTGATAAATCCGGGTAAAGACCTCTGGCGGCACATCTTTTTTCAACGGCGCCAGCAAAGTGAGTTCATCGGCCTTCGGGTAATCACGAGCGGCATATTCTGTATTCTGAAAGTAACTGTTTGGTCGACTGTAGGCGCCGTAAAACAGCGCCTTATTCATCCATTCGAAATCAAATGCAAGGGTGATGGCTTCACGCACCTGGCGGTCGGCAAAGACCGGGCGCTGAGTATTAAAAGCCAGCCAGCGGGTATCCTTTGCCGAGGTAGTCGTGCGATCGTCTTTCACTATATAACCGTTGCTAAAGTTGCGCCCGATATAGCGCGTCGCCCAGTTTTTTGTCGAACTCTCCTCGCGCATATCTACCGCTCCGGCTTTGAAGGCTTCGAAAGCGACGTTATCGTCGAGATAGTAGTCGTAGCGAATCGTGTCGAAGTTCCAGCGCCCGCGGTTCACCGGCAGGTCGGCGGCCCAGTAGTTCTCGACTCGCGAATAGACAATATATTGCCCCATCCGCCAACTGCTGATGCGATAGGGGCCACTGGCGAGCGGCGGCGTTGAAAGGGGGTCGCTCAGTTTATGATGGCGCCAGAATGACGCGGGCATTATCGGCAGGGACAGCAGGCTGAGCATATTTTCTTTGCCCGGCTTGGCCAGTTCGATGCGCACCGTCAGCGGGGCGATAGCTTTGACGGTTGTCCCTTTATAAATAAGACGGAACTGCGGCACCCCTTCGGTCATAAATTTTTGAAAGGTGAAAGCAACGTCGCTGGCGGTAATCGGGCTACCGTCATGAAAGCGGGCGCGCGGGTTGAGGGTAATTTCCATCCACGAGAAATCATCGCTAAAGCGCGCGCGATCGGCAATCAGCGGGTAGTAGCTGCCCGGTTCATCGTCCGAGGTGGTAAACAGAGTGTCATACAGCGCATCGGTGCGTACGCCGGGATTACCGCGCAGGGCGTAGCGATTGAAATTGTCGAAGGTGCCAATGGCGGCAAGCGTAATACCACCGCCTTTTGGCGCATCCGGATTGACGTAATCGAAGTGATGAAAGTCAACGGCATACTTTGGCTCGCCGATAATAGCGAACGCCTCGCTCTCTTTTATGGTTTGCGCCTGGCTACTAAGGCTAAATAAAGCCAGCAGCAGCAGGCCGATGCGCGCAAACATAGTTGGAATATCATCCTCTGACCATTAACCCCGATGGTTTCGCATCATAAGCGACCCTCAGCGGCTTGTGAAATAATTTGCCGGTTCATCATGAGCGGCAACCAGTTTCTCCAGCGGCAGCGGGCGGCTGAAGCAGTAACCTTGCAGATATTTCACGCCGTGAGCGCGCAGCCATTCCGCCTGCTCCGGTGTTTCTACGCCTTCTGCCACGGTTTTCAGCTGCAGGCGGCGGCTTAGCGTTAATACCGCATCCAGGACGGGAGAGGTGACGGTTTCGGTACCGATCGCCTGCACAAAACCACGATCGATCTTCAGATAATCAAAGTTATAGCGCTCAAGATAAATTAGCGCGCTATGGCCGGTACCAAAATCATCAATAGCAATTTCGAAGCCCTGTTGGTGCAGCCACTCAAAAATAGCCATCGACCGGTTTTTATCGATCATCGAGCGCTCGGTTATTTCCAGCACGACGTCGAAGTAGTTTGCGGGTAACGCGGCAGCAAAACGTCGCATATCTTGCTGAAATTCGGCGGCATGCAGGTGGGCAGGGGAGATATTCAGGCCAAGCTTGGTGCCGCGCGGCAAAATGCGCTGCAGAGTCGGCGCATCGCGGGCAATCAACATTAACAGGTGATGGGTGAGCGGCACGATCATCTGCTGCGTTTCCGCCAGATTAATAAAGACGTCTGGCGGGATTTCACCCACCACCGGATGCCGCCAGCGCATCAGCACTTCAACGCCGCTAATCTGCAGGGTATCGGCCTTTACCACCGGCTGGTAGACCACGTAGAACTGGTTGTTTTTGATGCCCAGTTGGATCGATTTCCGCGGATCGGATTTGATCGTCAGGATGTAGTAGCTGAGTAAGCCGGCAAGCATGCCGCATACCACGCCGAGCAGCAGGGCGAACTGGGTATTCTCGCCAAACCAGCTGTTGGAAAAGAGATACACTTTTAGCGGTAGCCCCGGAACCTGAATCTGGCGTATCGGCTCATTGGGCAATGATAGCGGATCGATAATTTTGCTGCTGAAGGTCGAAATCGCAGTATGGCCGATGGCCAGCGCAATACCGTTGAAGTCATTCTGCCGTGCGGTATAGAGGATGTAAGGCGTCAGATTAGCATTGATGGATACAAAAATGCCGCTGTCTCGATCGCCGGGGTGTTGCACCCACATTGCCAACGCGGCGGTGTCCGGCATCATCGGTGTGCCCTGGAGGATGGCCATATCCAGGGGTTTATTGATATCAAGCTGCGGTATCAATTGTTTAAACGGTGTGTTCATTGCGCCGGTGGCGGATGAACAGAACGCTTTACCGTTTTTCACCAGCAGGAAGGCGCGTACGTTCGGACTGAAGGCGGCGCTGGCAGCCAGGCCGGAGTCAATATGCTCACAGGGCTGATCGAGCAGAGGCTGCAGGCCATCGATGGTTTCGCTTAAATCGGCGAAATAACTATTAAGGTAGTGACTGACGTTATTGATTATCTGATCGAAACGTTCAGAGCGGTTGTGGTAGATAACCATAAACTGGATGCTGCCGGCCAGTAGCGCGACGGCAACGCCAATGCAAATACTGGTGAGCCAGATTTTACGTCGGGGTGAAAAGTAGCGGGTTAGCATAGGCCAGAATCTGTCCGTATAATTGAATCATGCCAATGGGGTGCCAGAAGAGTATGGTTCCATTTCCTTTAAAAGGCATAGCTTGTAAAGACATAGCTTATTTTGCGGAGATCATCGGCGGAAAAGCAAAAAAACACTGCCGGGGCAGTGTTTTTTTCATTTCTTACCGTCAGCCAAGGGATAACCGACGGTAAGAAGAGGTATCAGGAACGACTCAGAACGCGACGCGCTTCGTTATAGCGCTTTTTCCAGTATGGCTCATCCAGGCTTGAGATGGTGACGCCGCTACTGGTAGAGGCATGTACAAACTGGTTGTTGCCGATGTAGATACCGACATGACGGCCCGTAGAGCCCGCACGGAACAGTACTAAATCACCGGTACGCAGTTGAGTGCGCGAAATCGATTTGCCGGAATCCTGCTGCTCGGAAGTTGAGCGCGGCAGCTCCAGACCAAATTGTTCACGGAAAGTACGCTGCACGAACGCCGAGCAATCGATCCCTTTCCGGGTGCTGCCGCCAAGGCGGTAACGCACGCCTTTCCAGCTAGCATACTGGTCCATCAAGCGGGACTTAACGTCCAGGTTGCTGACCATTTTTTCAAATTCATCCTGAGAGGCTTGCAGTGATGATAAATCTCCACTACCCACAGCATGCGTCTCAGAATGCATATTCTTGGCGGTACTTGTTGAACTACACGCGGAAAGCAGAACCGCAACTGCAATCGCGGGGACGACCCGCAAGATATATCTCAAAATCGGCTGAGATTTGACCATTATGTTTATTTTCCCTTGTTGTCCTTAACGACAATGTCGTTATAAAAAATGCCAAACGTGGTAGAGCCTAGATTCCAGAAAGCAATGAGACAATTCCTTAAGCCTAAAAATGTGGAGTACCGCACAAATTTATTCAAATGATGAATTGTGTTGCCTGGAAGGGCAAAACGAGAAAGAGATTACCCTATCAAACGTGGGATGGCGAGCGGTTTTGCGCGATTTCTTATAAGTATTTTTGCGACAAAAAGTGAATCATCGGCAAAGGGAAAAATAGCGCCTTTTTTGGCTGAAAAATATGCAATATCTTCATTTCAATGATGATTAATGTGACAGGAAGATGATGTCGCGAATAAATCATCAGCAAATATAAAAAAAGGGGTCAGAACGACCCCTTATGGATAATATTAATAAAATGTAAAAATGATCTTATTTTTTTGCTATTCCACCCGGAAGCGAACGGTCAAACCAGGCGATCAACTTATCGGAAAGCGAGGTCATTAATACCCACGGCGCGCCTATCAGCACCGCGCTGAGCGACCCTACGGCAATATCGGTGAACCAATGGGCGCCGATCATCACTCGCGGGAAAGCAAAAACCACAAAAATAACCAGTGCAATGATAAATGCCCGGCGGCCGAAATATCGCCACATAAACGAGGCGAAAATGAGCAACATCATGCCGTGGTCGCCCGGGAAGCTATCTTTTGAAGCGTCTTTGGTTGGCAGTGAGACCACGTCGCTGACTTTCGTAATATCCGTAAAGAACAACGAAGGGCTGGCGCGCTGTACCGGCATCAGATGCTGGGCAAGTTGATTGATAATCACCGCCGCGAGCAACATCACCAGCCCCATAAGGATAATGCGACGGCGTTCAGCGCTCTGCGCTTTGATCCAGAAACTGAGCATCAGACAGCCCATCGCCAGCAGCGAGCAGGCGTCGAACGCGCGATTGTTGATAATGGCTAACAGCCAGGCATACGCGCGGTTGGTGCTGACGCCCTGGTTAAAGAAGTGAAAAATAGCCGAGTCAAGCGGGAACCAGAAACCGTGATTTGCCGGTAGATACCAGGAACAAAATAAGGCTACGCCCGCGACGTTCAGCAGCAAGATAAGGGGGATACGGTTTTTAGTCATAACAGATGCGATTTTTTTAAACAGCGGCCAAACATAGCCGCATTAACTTAAACGAAGCTTCAACAGCGAGGACTGCAGGGCATTCCAGTCAACTTCTGACTCGGAAATCAGTTCGATGCGGCTATCCGGCGGCGGCGCGTTTTGGGTTTCGATGTGTAGATCGAGCCCCTGACGGTTGATACGCACCAATCCTTCAGCAATACGCATCACGCCTTTCACCCGGCCAACCGGCGCCAGGCGCGCCCATTCCAGCAACCCAACGGTGTCAAATTGGGTATCAGCATCAAAAATCCAGCCGCAGGCATGGTATCCCTGGCCGCTGTTAACACTGCGACGCCAGCGTTGATGCGCCGGTAGATTCAACGCCGCCAGACCCTGCTTTTGCCCGTGACTATGCACGTGGTCCGGGCTTGCCGGCAGCGGGGCGGTGTTACGGCGCGGGAGATCCAGCAGCGCGAGCTTGATATTCCCCTGGGTGGCGTTTACCTGCAGGCGCTCCCCGGCGTACTGCCGCCACCAGTTGGCAAAAGCGGCATCGCTTTCCGGCGTCGCCCGATCGCTTTTATTGGCGACGATGACATCGGCTGCGGCCAGCTGATCGCGGAAATTATCATTGGCCACGATCTTTTCCTCCAACAGCTGGCGCGGATCGAGAATGCACAGCGTCGCGCGCAGATCGATCCACGGTTCATAGACGGCGGCGGTGAGGATATCGAGAATTTGCTTCGGATGGCCCAGCCCGGTAGGCTCAATCAACAGACGGTCAGGTTTTCCCTGGCGCAACAGCGTATTGAGCCCAACCTGCATCGGCAGACCGTTGACGCAGCACATGCAGCCGCCGGGGATCTCTTTTAGCAACGCGCCGCTTTCCGCCAGCAGGGCGCCGTCGATGCCGACTTCCCCAAACTCGTTGACCAGCACGGCCCATTTTTCATCCGCAGGTTTATTGGCCAGTAGATGAAGAATTGAGGTCGTCTTGCCGCTGCCGAGAAAGCCCGTGATCAGGTTAGTTTTGGTCACAATTTCTCCAGCACAGAAATGTAATGTTGTAACAGTTGCGACTATCCTGACGAAAAAAGGGGAAAAAGAGAAGGGATACTGCGGACAGAAATGCATTCTGTCCGCTAAACAGCAGAAATTGTTAACTGCGTAGCGCCTTAGCCACGGCTTCGCGGGCGCCTGATTTAACCAACTGATGCCAGGCTGCAGTGACGTCGGCAACAAACTGCGGATTGCCCGGTAGATCCTTGCCAAATATCTCTTCGAGGCTGAGCAGGGCGCTGACGCGCTCTTCTTGCTGGCTGGCGTCAACCAACTGTTTGATTTTGTCGACCAGCGGGTCGCGCACATCAATGGCTTGCCCGGCGTCGTCGACGCCGCTTACATAACGCATCCAGCCAGCCACGCCCAGCGCCAGCAGCGGCCAGCGGCTGCCGTTTGCCAGATGAACGCGAATACTATCGAGCATGCGCTGCGGCAGCTTTTGGCTGCCGTCCATGGCGATTTGCCAGGTACGATGCTTTAACGCCGGATTGGCGAAGCGCGTTATCAGGCTGTCAGCATAGGCAACTAAATCCACGCCGGTAATCGATAGCGTTGGCGCTTGTTCATCAAGCATCAGGCGGCGTGCGGCATGGCGGAAAACATCATCCTGCATACAGTCGCTCACATGCGCGTGCCCTGCCAGATAGCCCAGCCAGGCGAGGAAAGAGTGGCTACCGTTGAGCATCCGCAGTTTCATTTGTTCCCACGGCAGGACGTCGCGGGTCATCTGTACGCCCGCCGTTTCCCAGGCCGGGCGCCCGGCGACAAAATTATCTTCCACCACCCATTGAATAAACGGTTCGCAGCTGATGGCGCAGGGATCTTCAACGCCCAGCACGGAGACAATCTCCGCCAGCGATTCTTCGGTGGCGGCCGGTACGATGCGGTCAACCATAGTGCCGGGGAAGCTGACATGTTCAGCAATCCAGTCGGCCAGCTCCTGACTACGTTTCTCAGCCATGCCGAGAACGGCGTTTTTCACGACGTGACCATTGTCGGGAATATTGTCGCAGGAGAGTACGGTGAAGGGAGCGAGTCCGCGTTCGCGGCGACGATTGAGCGCTTCAACTAAAATACCGGGAGCCGACTGCGGCAGCGTCGGGTTTTCCAGATCGTGAACGATACGCGGCTGGGTTGGATCCAGTTTACCGGTCGCCGGATCGATGCAGTAACCTTTCTCAGTGATCGTCAGCGAAACGATAGCCACCTGCGGTTCGCAGAATTTCTCGATAATCGCCGCCAGCGAATCCAGTCTGGCGTTCAGGCATTCATGTACTGCGCCAACCACGATCGGCTGGTTACCCTCAGCGCCTTTTTCCAGCACCGTAAACAGGTGGTCCTGCGCACGCAGTTGGCTCATCAGCTTATCGCCGCTGAACAGGCTGATTTCACAAATTCCCCAGTCGCCGCCGCCGGCGTTAAGCACCCGGTCGGTTAGCAGCGCCTGATGCGCGCGGTGAAACGCGCCAAAACCAAGGTGCACGATACGCGAGCGCAATTGGCGGCGATCGTACTGCGGAAGTTGCACGCCTGCTGGCAGCGCGGCGGTAGCGATAGTTGTCATTTTTATACACCTGATTAACCAATGATTAACATCACGCAGTGTAAAGTTATATGACAGCAATTTAAATTGGTAAGCCGAATTTATCCGCTTAGTGTGAGCTGGATCAATCAATGCTACGGGCGAAATTGACCATTCAGCAGAAGCATGTATGGTAGTCGTCATGATGTTTCACATTATTGGTATAACAACTTAAAGAGGGCATTGCGATGGAGCAAACCTGGCGTTGGTATGGACCGAACGATCCGGTATCGCTTGATGATGTGCGCCAGGCGGGCGCCACGGGTGTCGTGACGGCGTTGCATCATATTCCGAATGGCCAGGTCTGGCCGGTAGACGAGATTCAACAGCGTTTAGCGCTGCTGGCGGAAAAAGGCCTGAGCTGGTCGGTGGTCGAAAGTATCCCGGTGCATGAGGATATCAAAACCCACAGCGGACAATATGATAAGTGGATTGCCAACTACCAGCAGAGCATCCGCAATCTGGCGGCCTGCGGTATTGATACCGTGTGCTATAACTTCATGCCGATTCTGGACTGGACGCGTACCGATCTGGAATATCAGCTGGCCGATGGCTCCAAAGCGCTGCGTTTTGACCAGATTGCTTTCGCCGCTTTTGAACTGCACATCCTTAAACGCCCGGGCGCCGAAGCTGACTACAGCGCTGAAGAGCAGCAGCAGGCTGACGTTTACTTCAAGGCGATGAGCGCGGCGGATATCGACAAGCTGACCCGCAATATCATTGCCGGTCTGCCGGGAGCGGAAGAGGGCTATACCCTCGATCAGTTCCGCGCGCGGCTGGCGGAGTATGACCACATCGATAAAGCGCAGCTGCGTGAGAACATGGCCTACTTCCTGCGGGCGATTGTGCCGGTGTGCGAAGAAGTCGGCGTGCGCCTGGCGGTTCACCCGGACGATCCGCCGCGTCCGATCCTCGGCCTGCCGCGTATCGTGTCGACGATCGACGATATGCAGTGGTTGAAAGAGACGGTAGACAGCATTTATAACGGCTTTACCATGTGTACCGGATCCTACGGCGTGCGCGCCGATAACGATCTGGTGAAGATGGTGGAAACCTTCGGCGATCGTATCCACTTTACCCATTTGCGCTCTACCTGCCGTGAAGAAAATCCAAAAACCTTCCACGAGGCGGCGCACCTGAACGGCGACGTCAATATGGTGGCGGTGGTCAATGCTATCCTGAGCGAAGAGCTGCGTCGTAAGAAAGCCGGCGATCTGCGCCCGATCCCGTTCCGTCCGGATCACGGCCATCAGATGCTTGACGATCTGCGTAAGAAAACCAACCCCGGTTATTCGGCGATTGGCCGTCTGAAAGGCATGGCGGAAGTGCGCGGGGTTGAGCTGGCGCTGAAGATGACCAAATACCCTGAGCTGCTGTAATCATGGCGTGAGGGAAAGCAAAAGGACAGCCAACGGCTGTCCTTTTTTGTGCCTGATATCGGCAGCGAGTAGCCTGGATAAGGAGCGCAGCGCCGCCATCCGGGACATTCCCCGGCCTGCGCTACGCTTAGCCGGGCTACCGAACTGCCCCGGCCTTCCGGGAACGTCTCAGCGATTTTGAGGCCACCAACACCGGCAGTTTCAGTAACCATGGGTACAAAATAGAGATCTTAAGCTCACAATGGCACGAACCGTAGCCCGGATAAGGCGCGCAGCGCCGCCATCCGGGAACAGACCCGGCCTGCGCGACGCGGGGCCGGGCAACCGTCAGAGGAGGGGGGTTAGTCCGCGCGGCCCATATAGCGGCACTCTTCGATATGAATGCGGATTTTCTCACCGCTGGTCAGGTATTCCGGAACCTGAATGACCAGCCCGGTGCTCATAGTGGCCGGTTTGGTGCGCGAGCTGGCGGAAGCGCCTTTGATACCCGGTGCGGTTTCTACGATTTCCAGGTCAACGGTCTGCGGCAGCTCCAGCGCCAACAGCTGGCCATCCCAGGTCAGAACCTGCATATCCGGCATGCCGCCTTCCGGGATAAACTGTAGCTCTTCTTCGATCTGCTCTTTGGTGAAGGTATACGGGGTATAGTCTTCTTTATCCATGAATACATATTCGTTGCCATCGACGTAGGAGAAATCAACGAAACGACGGGTCAGGGTGACGGTATCAACAATATCGTCGCCCTTAAAACGCTCTTCTACTTTCAGGCCGGTACGCACGTCGGAAAAACGCATTTTATACAGCGTTGCTGCGCCACGGGCGCTTGGCGACTGAATATCAATATTTTTAACAATCAGCAGTTTGCCGTTGTAATTCAGCACCATACCTTTTTTAATTTCATTCGCTCTTGGCATTGCAGTAATCCTGTCACTTAAAGGGTCAAAAATATCGCGTAAAACTACTCGCGCCGGGCCTTTCAGGCAAGCGGAATTCGCGACTTTTGCTATCTCCTGGCAAATCTTCGATCGGCGCTGCTGAAAAAGCCGTTTCGCCAGCTTCAGCTTTCCTGATAGCCGATATTTTGCTACTGTCCGCCTCCCACTCATTAAGGAGTCAGGTATGGAATGTCGCCCGGACTGCGGAGCCTGTTGCACCGCGCCGTCCATCTCAAGCCCCATTCCCGGAATGCCTGACGGCAAGCCGGCAAATACACCGTGCGTGCAGCTGGATGAACATCTGCGTTGCAAGATTTTTGCCTCGCCGCTGCGCCCTAAAGTCTGCGCGGGTTTACAACCGACGGCGGAAATGTGCGGCAGCACGCGTCAGCAGGCGATGGCTTATCTCATTCATCTCGAAGCGCTGACTGCGCCCTAAACGTCTTTAATACGCCACAGGCAGACCTGGGCGATAATTCCCATCACTAGCGCAATCCAGAATACCGCGTGATAGCTCCAGATTTCCGCGACGACGCCCGCTAGCGAGCCGGCGATGATCCAGCCGACGCGCGTGGTATTGGTATAGAGCGTGGTCGCCGCGCCCGCCTGGCCCGGCATCAGATCCTGAAAATAGAGCATACCGATACCGGCGAGGATCCCGATGTAAATCGCGTTCAGCGCCTGCATCCCCAGCAGCAGGGCCGGGGTATGGACGGTCAGTATACCGATATAAAACAGCAGCCCTGCAAGCGCGGCAATGCGCATCAGCAAGCGCTTACCAAAGCGTTTCGCGTAATACCCGGCAATCAGCATGGTGGGGATTTCCAGCCCGGCGGCGGTCCCCATCATCAGCCCGGCCAGTTTCTCCGGCAGATGAAGTTCATTAATGATAAACAGCGGCATATTAATGATATAGAGGCTGTTGGTGCCCCACATTAACGTACAGATGCTGAACAGCAGCAGCGCGTCGCGGCGGTTGGTGCGCGGCGCTTCGAGATGACCAACGGCGGTTTTGCTCTCTTTACGCATGCTGGGCAGGAAAAACCAGACCATCAGCGCGCAGATAATAAACGCCACGGCGGCGCTGAGATACATCACGGTAAAACCAAAACCCATCGCCAGCGCGTAGGCCAGCGGTGGGCCGATTACCCACGCCAGCGAGACCTGCGCGCGCAGAATGGAGCTGAACATCACCGCCTCGCGCCCGGTTTTGTCCGCGTGTTCGCGAGCGAGGGCGAACATTTGCGGGTTGGCGGTAGAGCCAAAACTACTGAGAAAGACGCCGACGAACAGCAGAATAAAGTAGTTGCGGTTCCAGGCGAACAGCACGCAGGCCAGCACCCCCAGCAGGCAGCAGGCGACAATCAGCTGCTTGCGATCGCCTTTACGATCGGAACGCCCGGCAAGAAACTGGCTTACCAGAATACCGATGACCGCGCTGCCGGTAAAAAAGAAGCCGACCATTGCCGGGCGCACGTGCACCTCATTGGTCAAAAACAGGCTCAGGGTCGGGGTTTGTAAGGCCCCGGCGATCCCCGTCAGAAAGGCGACGATAAGAAAAGCGGAGGAGGTTAAGTCGAACCCGCGGCGGGGAAGGGCGGCGCTACTGTTTTGCATGCTGGAATATCGTTGGTTTCAGAAGAGGCGAAGTTTACGCCGACACCCATAAAATAAATAGTGGTATGGCACGAAAAATTAAAAAGGCGTTTCAAATTATGTCGTTCAGCAAAATGCTGAAGCCAATGGCGGATTTCACTATTAGCTTCAGCAAAAATGTGCGGTATCTCTAAATTCTGTTATCAGCCTTCGGAGTTTACTTGCGCAGTGCACAATAAAGGTACAGACTCATTGAAACGTTTCAGCGTCATCAGAGTATTATCCAATCATCGGGTGGCGTATTTTTTCTCATGTTAGCTGAAACGATTCAATTCAGCGGAGAGGAGAACTATGTTCCAGTTATCTGTTCAGGATATTCATCCCGGCCAGCAGGCCGCGAATAAAGAAGAGGCAATACGTCAGATTGCTGGCGCGCTGGTTAGCGCGGGTAATGTGGCTGACGGCTACGTTAACGGTATGCTTGCCCGCGAGCAGCAGACCTCCACTTTCCTCGGCAATGGCATCGCCATCCCGCACGGCACCACCGATACCCGCGACCAGGTTCTGAAAACGGGTGTACAGGTGTATCAGTTCCCGCAGGGCGTGACCTGGGGAGAAGGACAAACCGCTTATGTGGCGATCGGCATTGCCGCCAGCTCCGACGAGCACCTTGGTCTGCTGCGTCAGTTGACGCACGTTCTGAGCGACGACTCGGTGGCTGAACAGCTGAGAACCGCCACTACGGCAGAAGAACTGCGCGCTCTGCTGATGGGCGAAAAGCAAAGCGAAGCGCTGAAGCTCGACAACGAAACCTTGAGCCTGGACGTGGTCGCCAACGATCTGCTGACGCTGCAGGCGCTGAACGCCGCGCGGCTGAAAGAGGCGGGCGCGGTAAACGCCGATTTCGTCAGCCGCACCATTAACGATGCGCCGCTCAACCTGGGTCAGGGGATCTGGTTGAACGACTGTGCGGAAGGCAACTTGCGTAGCGCTATCGCCGTGAGTCGCGCCGCCAACGTGTTTACCGCTGACGGGCAGCCGGTGGCGCTGCTGATCACCGTCGCGATGGCCGATGAGCAGCCGACCGCGGTGCTTAATCGCCTGAGCAATCTGCTCATTGATAAAAAAGCGGAGCATCTGCTGAAAGCCGACGCCGCCACGCTGCTGGCGCTGCTGACCAGCGACGACGCCATTGCTGAAGACGTGCTGAATGCTGAATTTGTAGTACGCAACGAGCACGGGCTGCACGCGCGTCCGGGCACGATGTTGGTCAATACGATTAAACAATTCTCCAGCGACATTACCGTCACCAACCTCGACGGTTCCGGCAAGCCGGCCAATGGCCGCAGCCTGATGAAGGTCGTAGCGCTGGGTGTGAAAAAAGGTCACCGTCTGCGTTTTACCGCGCAGGGTGAAGATGCGCAACAAGCGCTGGATGCGATTGGCGAAGCGATCGCCGCAGGCCTTGGGGAGGGCGCATAAATGAGCAGACGTGTAGCAACGATTACTTTAAATCCGGCATACGACCTGGTGGGCTTCACCCCGGAAATCGAACGTGGCGAAGTGAACCTCGTGCGCACCACCGGCCTGCATGCGGCAGGTAAAGGTATTAACGTGGCGAAAGTGCTGAAAGATCTCGGCATCGACGTCACCGTCGGCGGCTTCCTCGGAAAAGATAACCAGGATGGCTTCCAGCAGCTGTTCAGCGAGCTGGGCATCGCCAACCGCTTCCAGGTGGTGCAGGGGCGTACCCGTATTAACGTCAAGCTGACGGAAAAAGACGGCGAAGTGACCGATTTCAACTTCTCCGGTTTTGAAGTAACCCCGGCGGACTGGGAGCGTTTCGTTAATGATTCTCTGAGCTGGCTGGGGCAGTTCGATATGGTTTGCGTCAGCGGCAGCCTGCCGTCCGGCGTAAGTCCGGAGGCCTTCACCGACTGGATGACGCGCCTGCGCAGCCAGTGTCCGTGCATTATTTTCGATAGCAGCCGCGAAGCGCTGGTCGCCGGACTGAAAGCCGCGCCGTGGCTGGTAAAACCAAACCGCCGCGAGCTGGAAATCTGGGCTGGCCGCAAGCTGCCGGAGATGAAAGATGTCATCGACGCCGCTCATGCGCTACGCGAGCAAGGTATCGCCCACGTGGTGATTTCGCTGGGCGAAGAGGGCGCGCTGTGGGTCAACGCCTCCGGCGAATGGATTGCTAAACCGCCTTCAGTCGAGGTCGTCAGCACCGTAGGCGCCGGTGATTCGATGGTCGGCGGCCTGATTTACGGCCTGCTGATGCGTGAATCCAGCGAGCATACCCTGCGTCTGGCGACTGCCGTCGCCGCCCTGGCCGTCAGCCAGAGCAACGTTGGCATTACCGATCGTACCCAGTTGGCCGCAATGATGGCGCGCGTCGACTTACAACCCTTTAATTGACAGCAGGAGAGGCATAATGAAAACGCTGCTGATTATTGATGCCGGGCTTGGACAGGCTCGCGCCTACATGGCGAAGACCCTGCTCAGCGCCGCGGCGCAGAAAGCGCACCTTGAGCTGATTGATAACCCGAACGATGCTGAACTGGCCATCGTGCTGGGAACCGCGCTGCCGGCTGACAGCGCGCTGAACGGTAAAAACGTCTATCTGGGCGATATTAACCGTGCAGTCGCTCATCCGGAATTGTTCCTCGGCGAAGCGAAAGACCACGCTAAGCCGTACGTTGCGCCAGCGGCGGTAGCCGTTCCGGCCGCCGCTCAGGGGCAGAAACGTATTGTCGCCGTTACCGCTTGTCCGACCGGCGTTGCTCATACCTTTATGGCGGCGGAAGCCATCGAAACCGAAGCCAAAAAACGCGGCTGGTGGGTGAAAGTGGAAACCCGTGGCTCCGTGGGGGCGGGTAATGCCATTACTCCGGAAGAGGTGGAGCAGGCGGATCTGGTCATCGTCGCCGCCGACATTGAAGTCGATCTGGCGAAGTTCGCCGGTAAACCGATGTATCGCACCACCACCGGCCTGGCGCTGAAGAAAACCGCGCAGGAGCTGGATAAAGCCGTTGCGGAAGCGAAGCCGTACCAGCCATCCGGCAAACCGCAGGCGTCCGGTGAAGGTAAAAAAGAGTCGGCTGGCGCCTATCGTCACCTGCTGACCGGCGTATCCTACATGCTGCCGATGGTGGTCGCGGGCGGGCTGTGTATCGCGCTGTCGTTCGCGTTTGGTATTAAAGCGTTTGAAGTGAAAGACACCATGGCGGCGGCGTTGATGCAAATCGGCGGCGGTTCAGCCTTTGCGCTGATGGTGCCGGTACTAGCGGGCTTTATCGCTTTCTCCATCGCTGACCGTCCGGGTCTGACGCCTGGTCTTATCGGCGGTATGCTGGCCGTCAGCGGCGGCTCCGGCTTTATCGGCGGTATTATCGCCGGTTTCCTTGCCGGTTATGTGGCGAAGTTAATCAGCACCAAGCTGAAGCTGCCGCAGAGTATGGAAGCGTTGAAGCCGATTCTGATCATTCCGCTGATTTCCAGCCTGATTGTCGGCCTGGCAATGATCTACCTGATTGGCAAACCGGTGGCGGGTATCCTGGCCTGGCTGACCCACTGGCTGCAAACCATGGGGACGGCGAACGCGGTGCTGCTGGGCGCGATCCTCGGCGGTATGATGTGTACCGATATGGGTGGGCCGGTGAACAAAGCGGCTTATGCTTTCGGTGTGGGTCTGTTGAGTACCCAAACCTATGCGCCGATGGCGGCGATCATGGCGGCCGGTATGGTGCCACCGCTGGCGCTTGGCCTGGCAACGCTGATTGCTCGTAACAAGTTCGATAAATCGCAGCGTGAAGGCGGTAAAGCGGCGCTGGTTCTGGGGCTGTGCTTTATCACCGAAGGGGCGATTCCATTCGCCGCACGTGACCCGATGCGCGTACTGCCTTGCTGTATCGTTGGCGGCGCGGTGACCGGCGCTATCTCGATGGCGGTAGGCGCGAAACTGATGGCGCCGCACGGCGGTCTGTTCGTCCTGCTGATCCCTGGCGCCATCACTCCGGTGCTGGGTTATCTGCTGGCGATTATTGCCGGTACGCTGGTCGCGGGTCTCTCTTACGCGGTGCTGAAGCGCCCGGAAGCGCCGGCAGCGGAAGTTGAAAAAGCGGCGTAATATCAGCGCAATAGAAAAGGGCCGATTCATCGGCCCTTTTTTTGTTCCTGAATTCAGGCCACTTCGGCGGTCTGCTGCGCCCGCAGCCAGGCAATTTCTTCCGCCCAGATATCCGGGTTAATGGTTTCCAGAATCAGCGGGATACCATCGAAACGGTTATCCTGCATGATCCAACGAAAAGCATCATGGCCGATATTGCCTTCACCGAGGCTATGGTGACGGTCGACGCGGCTGCCAAAAGTGCTTTTGGCATCATTGAGGTGCATGCCGCGCAGATACTGGAAGCCGACGATCCGTTCGAATTCGGCAAAGGTCTTTTCACACACCTCCGCGCTGCGTAGGTCATAACCGGCGGCGAAAGCGTGGCAGGTATCAATGCAGACGCCAACGCGGGATTTGTCTTCAACGCCGTCAATGATGGCGGCCAGATGTTCAAATTTAAAACCAAGATTGCTGCCCTGACCGGCGGTATTTTCGATAACCGCGGTCACGCCTTCGGTTTTCGCCAGCGCGATGTTGATGGATTCAGCGATACGCGCCAGGCATTCATCTTCCGGGATCTGCTGCAGGTGGCTGCCCGGATGGAAGTTGAGCAGCGTTAATCCCAACTGCTGGCAGCGGGTTAATTCATCGATAAACGCCTCGCGGGATTTCTCCAGCGCTTCTTCGACCGGATGACCGAGGTTAATCAGGTAGCTGTCGTGCGGCAGGATCTGCCCCGGGCCGAAGTGATATTTTTCGCAGGCGGCTTTGAATTCGGCAATCGCGTCATTGGTGAGCGGCGCGGCGCGCCATTGACGCTGATTTTTGGTGAACAGGGCGAAGGCGGTCGCTTCGATTTCGGCGGCGCGGATGGCGGCATTGGCCAGCCCGCCGGAGGCGCTTACGTGCGCTCCAATGTATTTCATAAAAAAACTCCAGTTAAGCCGCTGGGGGGAGGGTAATGATAGCGGCTTAACCGGAGAGTTACAGCAATGAATGAATATCGACGAGAAACTTACTGCTTAGCCAATCAGGTGGTGGATAGCGAAGTTAATCGCGCCGCCGCCAACAATCAGCCAGACGAACAGCACCAGCGCCATCAGCAACGGCTTAGCGCCGGCTTTTTTCAGCGCGCTGACGTGGGTTGTTAAGCCCAGCGCGGCCATTGCCATTGCCAGCAGTACGGTATCAAGCGTGACCAGCATATCGACGACGGCTTTCGGCAGCAGGTGGAAGGAGTTAAACACCGCCACCAGAATAAACAGGATGGCAAACCACGGAATGGTGATTTTGCTCTTTTCGCCGTTACCGGCTGGCGCCAGCTGTTTCACACGAGCGGCGATGAACAGCAGGAACGGAGCCAGCATCATCACGCGCAGCATTTTGGCGATAACCGCGGCATTTTCGGCGTCCGGGCTAACCGCGTGACCGGCGGCAACCACCTGCGCGACTTCATGCATGGTGGAGCCCATATAGATGCCATAGGTTTCCGGAGTGAACCAGTGCGCCAGCAGCGGATACATCGCCGGGTAGAGGAAGATGGCGATGGTACCAAAGATAACTACTGTCGCCACGGCGACCGTCACTTTACTGGCTTCAGCTTTGACGACCGGTTCGGTGGCCAGAACCGCCGCGGCGCCGCAGATGCTGCTACCGGCGCCGATAAGCCAACTGGTGTGTTTATCGAGACCGAAGACCTTCTGCCCGAGGAAACAGGCGATAAAGAAGGTGCTGGAAAGCGTCAGTACGTCAATCAGGATCCCGCTGACGCCGACGTCAGCAATCTGGGCGAACGTCAAACGAAAACCGTACAGAATGATCCCCAGGCGCAGCAGATGCTGCTTGGCGAAAATCACCCCGCCATCGCAGGACTGCCAAATCTTTGGATAAACGGTGTTACCGACCACCATGCCGAACAAGATAGCCAGCGTCAGCGCGCTGAAGCCCGCGCCGGCGATAGCAGGAAAACTGCCTGCCCACAGGGCGGCGCCGGTCAACGCGGCGGTCAGCGCCAGGCCTGGGACGAAATGCCACAGGGTGCGATGTTTAGTGGGTAAAGTGAGTGCTGTCATAACCTTCTCCTTTGTCTGGGCAAAGAATACGACTGGCTGGTTTAAAAATAAAATTGATTATATATTTATAATCTATCGGAATAAGTGATAAACCCTTCATCCTTCGCGCTGCAGATGTGTTGGCTGCGTTTACTCACCCCAGTCACTTACTGATGTAAGCTCTTGGGGATTAATGAGGGACATCCTTGTCCCTCACCGGAGGTCAGCCTTTGGCTGGTCAAATTCGTTCCTGACGAATTTGTCGCTCACTTGCCGCCTTTCTGCAGCACGAATGATTTTGGGTTATACCCTTCATCCTTCAGGCCACAGCCCTGCTGATTTATGTCAACATAGCGTTGACGGTTATCCAGCTTGGGCTATTACACAGGTGAGTTATGCATATCACGCTACGGCAACTGGAAGTTTTTGCTGAGGTTTTGAAAAGCGGGTCGACGACTCAGGCGTCACAGATGCTGGCGCTGTCGCAGTCGGCGGTGAGCGCGGCGTTGACCGATCTGGAGGGGCAACTCGGCGTTCAGCTTTTTGACCGCGTTGGCAAACGGCTGGTGGTCAACGAGCACGGCCGCTTGCTCTATCCGCGCGCGCTGGCCCTGCTGGAGCGCGCCGGAGAGATAGAACAGCTGTTTCGCGGCGATAATGGCGCTATCCGCGTTTATGCCAGTAGCACCATCGGCAACTATATTCTGCCGGAAATCATCGCCCGCTACCGCCGCGATTTCCCCGAACTACCGCTGGAGCTGAGCGTCGGCAACAGCCAGGACGTGATTAATGCGGTCAGCGATCTGCGCGTCGATATTGGTCTGATAGAAGGGCCGTGCCACGCGGCGGATATTATCGCCGAGCCGTGGATTGAAGATGAACTGGTGGTGTTCGCCGCCCCTGACTCGCCGTTCTTAGAGGGCGAATTGACGCTGCAACGGCTGGCGGAAGCGCAGTGGATCCTGCGCGAGCATGGCTCCGGCACGCGGGAAATCGTCGACTACGTGCTGTTGTCGCATCTGCCCGCATTTCAACTGGGCATGGAGCTTGGCAACTCGGAGGCGATTAAACATGCGGTCCGTCATGGGTTAGGCATCAGCTGCCTGTCACGGCGGGTGATTGCCGAACAGCTGGAAGCCGGAACGCTGGTGGAGCTCAAGCTGCCGTTACCGCGCCTGACGCGCACGTTGTGGCGTATTCGCCATCGGCAAAAACACGTTTCCAAGGCGCTGCAGCGTTTTATCCGCTACTGCGAGGTATAGCGCTGGCGTAAGCCACGATTTTTTGTCTGTTTTTTTATGCGCCAATGCAGGATTACTGCTTTACTAATAATTTGTGTCAGATCATGAAGCTCTCTTATAACTTTGCATTTGTACCGGATGGACGGACGATCGTCTGCTACAATCGCGCCTCATTTTTTGGATGGATAGCATTTTCACATGGTTTCGGAAACTAAAACCACAGAAGCGCCCACGCTCCGCCGCGAGCTAAAAGCGCGCCACTTGACCATGATCGCTATTGGCGGTTCCATCGGTACAGGTCTTTTCGTTGCCTCTGGCGCAACAATTTCACAGGCAGGCCCCGGTGGCGCGCTGCTTTCCTACATTCTGATCGGTCTGATGGTGTATTTCCTGATGACCAGTCTCGGCGAGCTGGCGGCGTTTATGCCGGTTTCAGGCTCCTTTGCGACCTACGGTCAGAACTACGTAGAAGAAGGCTTTGGTTTCGCGCTGGGCTGGAACTACTGGTACAACTGGGCGGTGACTATCGCCGTTGACCTCGTTGCCTCGCAGCTGGTGATGAGCTACTGGTTCCCGGATACCCCCGGCTGGATCTGGAGCGCGCTGTTCCTTGGTATCATGTTCCTGTTGAACTGGATCTCGGTACGCGGCTTCGGCGAAGCGGAGTACTGGTTCTCGCTGATTAAAGTTGCCACCGTGATTATCTTTATCATCGTCGGCATCATGATGATTTTTGGCATTTTCGAAGGCACGACGCCGGCGGGCTGGAGCAACTGGGGCATTGATGACGCGCCGTTTGCCGGCGGCTTTGCGGCGATGATCGGCGTGGCGATGATTGTCGGTTTCTCCTTCCAGGGCACCGAGCTCATCGGTATTGCCGCGGGCGAATCGGAAAATCCGGAGAAGAACATTCCGCGCGCGGTGCGTCAGGTGTTCTGGCGTATCCTGCTGTTCTATGTCTTCGCGATTTTGATTATCAGCCTGATCATCCCGTATACCGATCCGAGCCTGCTGCGTAACGACGTTAAAGATATTTCCGTTAGCCCGTTCACCCTGGTGTTCGAGCACGCCGGTCTGCTCTCTGCGGCGGCTATCATGAACGCGGTTATCCTGACGGCGGTGCTGTCGGCGGGTAACTCCGGGATGTACGCCTCTACGCGTATGTTGTATACCCTGGCGTGCGACGGCAAAGCGCCGCGCATTTTCTCGAAGCTGTCGAGAGGTGGCGTACCGCGTAATGCGCTGTATGCGACGACCGTGATTGCGGCGCTGTGCTTCCTGACCTCGATGTTCGGCAACCAGACGGTCTACCTGTGGCTGCTGAACACCTCCGGGATGACCGGCTTTATCGCCTGGTTGGGGATTGCGATCAGCCACTACCGTTTCCGTCGTGGCTACGTATTGCAGGGTAACGATATTAATAACCTGCCGTACCGTTCCGGCTTCTTCCCGCTGGGGCCGATCTTCGCCTTCGTACTGTGCCTTATCATCACCCTTGGCCAGAACTATGAAGCCTTCCTCAAGGACACCATTGATTGGGGCGGCGTGGCGGCGACCTACATCGGCATTCCGCTGTTCCTGGTTATCTGGTTTGGTTACAAGCTGGTGAAAGGTACCCGCTTCGTGCGCTACAGCGAGATGAAGTTCCCGGAACGCTTTAAAGGCTAACTTCATACACTGCCGCTTTCGATAAAGCCCTCTTTTAAAGAGGGCTTTTTTTATGCCTGCAAGACTTACAAACGGACACACTTCTTCATAATTGTATTGATAATTGTAATCATTATCCTTATCATTTCGGCAAATTCAGGATGAAGCCAATCTCCATATCTTGCCGCTCAACCATGAAAGGCAAGGGGTGACCAGCCACATCGACTGTAAAAAAATTGCGCGCGGCCGCCAGAGCCGTGTGTCGACAGGATGTGCAAGCAGCACCCTTTGTTTGATTTGTAGTTGACCTCATGGAGATTTGGTATGTTCAGGTTAAACCCTTTTGCCCGGGCGGGACTGTGCGCGTCCGTCGTAGCATTGGCATTTCCGGCGCTGGCCGCAAATGATGACGAAACGCTGGTTGTCACCGCCGCGGCGACTGAACAGAGCGTCAAAGATGCCCCCGCCAGTATCAGCGTGATCACCCAACAGGACTTGCAGCGTAAGCCGGTGCAGAACCTGAAGGACGTGTTGCGCGATGTGCCTGGCGTTCAGCTCACCAACGAAGGGGATAACCGCAAGGGTGTCAGCATCCGCGGTCTGGATAGCAGCTATACGCTGATCCTGATCGATGGCAAACGCGTCAACTCGCGTAACGCCGTCTTCCGCCATAACGATTTCGATCTGAACTGGATCCCGGTGGACTCCATCGAACGGATTGAAGTAGTGCGCGGCCCGATGTCTTCCCTGTACGGTTCCGACGCGCTCGGCGGCGTGGTCAACATCATTACCAAAAAAATCGGCCAGAAATGGACCGGTACCCTCAGCAGCGATGCCACCATTCAGGAACACCGCGATCGCGGTGACACTTATAACGGCCAGTTCTTCACCAGCGGCCCGCTGATTGACGGCGTGTTGGGCATGAAAGCCTACGGCAGCCTGGCGAAACGCAGTAAAGACGATCAGCAATCTTCCAGCAACGCCGCGGGCGAAACGCCGCGCATTGAAGGTTTTACCAGCCGCGACGGCAACGTTGAGTTCGCCTGGACGCCAACGGAGAATCAGGACATTACCGCCGGCTACGGTTTCGATCGCCAGGATCGCGATTCAGACTCGCTCGACAAAAACCGCCTCGAACGTCAGAACTACTCTTTGACCCATAACGGGCGCTGGGATGTCGGCAATAGCGAAGTGAAATTCTACGGCGAGAAAGTGGATAACAAAAATCCAGGGCAGGCGGGCACTATTACTTCTGAGAGTAATGCGGTCGATGGTAAATATGTGATGCCGCTGGGTATGATCAACCAGATCGTCACCCTCGGCGGTGAATGGCGCCACGATAAACTCAAAGATCCGGTAAACCTGAGTAGCGGCGGCAAATCGACTTCCGCCAGCCAGTACGCGCTGTTCCTCGAAGATGAGTGGCGGATCTTTGAACCGCTGGCGCTGACCACCGGCATCCGTATGGACGATCACCAAACTTACGGCGATCACTGGAGCCCGCGTGCGTACCTGGTCTATAACGCCACCGATACCGTGACTGTGAAAGGCGGTTGGGCTACGGCCTTTAAAGCGCCTTCGCTGCTGCAATTGAACCCGGACTGGACCACCAACTCCTGTCGCGGTAGCTGCAGCATTATCGGTAACCCGAATCTGAAGCCGGAAACCAGCGAAAGCTTTGAGCTTGGTCTGTATTACAGCGGTGAAGAGGGCTGGCTGGAAGGTGTTGAAGGCAGCGTGACCGCCTTCCAGAACAACGTTGACGATATGATCGACATCCTGCGCACCTCCAGCGCCAGCGAGGCGCCGGGTTACCCGAACTTCGTCGGCTGGAAGACCGTGAACGGTAAGCGCGTGCCGGTATTCCGCTACTTCAACGTCAACAAAGCGCGGATTAAAGGCGTGGAGACCGAAGTGAAGGTTCCGTTCGGCGAAGAGTGGAAACTGACGGTCAACTATACCTATAACGATGGTCGCGATCTGAGCAACGGCGGCAATAAACCGCTGCAGACGCTGCCGTTCCACACCGCTAACGGTACCCTCGACTGGAAACCGCTGGAGGATTGGTCTTTCTACGTCACGGCCAACTATACCGGCGAGCAGCGTGCGGTAAGCGCGACGGGTAAAACCCCAGGCGGTTATACCATGTTCGATATCGGCGCCGCGTGGCAGGTCAGTAAAAACGTGAAACTGCGCTCCGGCGTGCTTAACGTTGGCGACAAAGATCTGAACCGCGACGATTACAGCTACACCGAAGATGGCCGTCGCTACTTTATGGCCGTCGATTACCGCTTCTGATAGCGATAAACTGTCCGCCGCCGCTGAAGTAACTTCAGTGGCGGCAGCCCCGATAAAACGTGTACGCCGCTATCCGCCAGGTATCAGCCGTTTGCCTCTTTCATCCACCACCTTTTCTCCATCCTCTTTGCTAAAAGCGCCTTGCTGCGGATCGGGCAGGATATCCAGTACCACTTCAGAAGGTCGACATAAGCGGGTTCCCCGTTCAGTGACCACAATAGGGCGATTAATCAGGATGGGATGAGCGAGCATTAATTCTATTAACTGTTCGTCGGTGAACTTATCCTCCGCGAGTCCCAACTGGGCATAAGGTTCAACATTCTCGCGTAGCAGAGTACGCACCGCGATCCCCATCTCTGCGATAAGTTTAACCAGCTCATCGTGAGTCGGCGGTGTTTCAAGGTAGTGAATAACGGTGGGTTCATTACCGCTGTTACGGATCATCTCCAGTGTATTACGTGACGTGCCGCAGGCCGGGTTGTGATAGATGGTGATATTACTCATATAAGTGTCTCGTTATAGAGTGAGAGAGAGCCGCAGCGCCAGCGCGGCCAGAGTGACAAACAGCACGGGTAGCGTCATGATGATGCCGGTGCGGAAGTAATATCCCCAACTGATGATCATACTCTTCTGCGACAGTACGTGCAGCCACAGCAGGGTCGCCAGACTGCCTATTGGCGTGATTTTGGGGCCTAAATCGCACCCAATCACGTTGGCGTAGATCATCGCTTCTTTGATAACGCCAGAAGCGGTGCTTCCTTCAATCGACAGCGCGCCCACCAGGACCGTTGGCATATTGTTCATTACCGACGACAGGAAAGCGGTCAGGAAGCCCGTGCCAAACGTTGCCGCCAGCAGTCCCTTATCCGCCAGCATATTCAGGACACCCGACAGATATTCCGTTAAGCCCGCATTGCGCAGACCGTAGACCACCAGGTACATACCCAGCGAGAAAATAACGATCTGCCAGGGCGCGCCGCGCAATACTTTACCGGTATTGATAGCGTGACCTTTTTTCGCAACGGCAAACAGAACAGCGGCTCCGACAGCGGCGATGGCGCTAACGGGCAGCCCCAGCGGTTCAAGAACAAAGAAACCAACCAGCAACAAAAGCAGAACAACCCAGCCAGCCTTGAAGGTTGCGGGATCTTTAATCGCGCTGGCAGGCGTTTTCAGCAAAGTGACGTTGTAGGTTGCCGGAATATCCCGGCGGAAAAACAGATGCAGCATGCCCAGCGTGGCCGCGATGGCAGCAATATCAACAGGAACCATTACAGAGGCGTATTGCGTAAAACCAAGCCGGAAGAAGTCAGCAGAGACAATGTTTACCAGATTAGAAACGATAAGCGGCAGGCTGGCGGTATCGGCAATAAACCCGGCTGCCATGACAAAGGCCAATGTTGTCCTTTTGCTGAACCCCAGAGCGAGCAGCATGGCAATGACGATGGGAGTCAGAATGAGCGCTGCGCCATCGTTAGCAAACAGCGCCGCAACGGTCGCGCCTAACAGGATAATCCAGCTAAACAGCAGACGACCGCGCCCGTTACCCCAGCGGGAGACATGCAGCGCGGCCCATTCAAAAAAGCCCGATTCATCGAGCAGCAGGCTGATGATAATTACCGCGATAAAAGTCGCAGTTGCGTTCCAGACGATATTCCAGACCACAGGAATATCACTGGGATGAATAACGCCGCTGACCAGCGCCAGCACTGCGCCAATACTCGCGCTCCAGCCGATGCTGAGGCCCCGGGGCTGCCAGATAACCAACACCAGCGTGAATAAAAAGAGACTACCTGCCAACAACATTTCCTACTCCAATATATGCGTTTATATATATGTATCAACAGGTGCTACACGCTGATTTCGTGCGCCATTCGTCAATATCTTCTCTCATGCTCTGCCAGGATGCGGCAATGATCTCCGCCGCCCAGGCCGGCATATGGGGCGAGAGGCGATAGTGGACCCATTTCCCTTGCCGACGGTCGAGCACCAGTCCGGACTCACGTAATATCGCCATATGACGCGAAATTTTCGGCTGGGATTGCCCGGTGGCGGCACACAGATCGCAGACGCACAGTTCGCCGGACTCACGTAGCAACATGATGATGGCTAGACGGGTTTCATCCGCCAGAATTTTAAACAGCTGGATAGGTTTTATCATGGTTGACCAGATTATCATCGGAGTACATATATGCTAAATCATATGTGTTGTGTTTGAAATAACAAATTATCGCCCGTAGCGACAAGGTAGTTCCTGACGATGATAAAAAACCGGGCAAGCGGAGGATGCCCGGCGAGGCGGGGAAGGGGGACTATTTAAACAGATGCTTCGCGTGGAAGCGCAGATGATCTTCTATAAAGGTGGCAATGAAATAGTAGCTGTGGTCGTAGCCGGGCTGGATACGCAGGCTCAGCGGCCACTGTTTCTGTCGCGCCACCTCTGCAAGGACCGCGGGCTTCAGCTGGGTACCGAGAAACTGGTCGGCGTCACCCTGATCAATTAAAGTCGGAATGGCATCCCCGGCCTGGCTTGCCTGCATCAGCGCGCAGCTGTCCCACTCCTGCCAGGTCGCCTCATCATCGCCGAGATAGGTGCTGAACGCTTTTTGTCCCCACGGAACTTTGCATGGGTTGACGATCGGCGCGAAGGCCGAGACGCTGGTAAAGCGCCCTGGGTTTTTCAGCGCCACGATGAGCGCGCCGTGGCCGCCCATCGAGTGGCCGCTGATGGCGCAACGGTCGGCGACCTGAAACTGGTTGTTAATTAACTGCGGCAGCTCATCGCGCAGGTAGTCGTACATGCGAAAATGCGCCGCCCACGGCGCCTGAGTGGCGTTGAGGTAAAAACCTGCGCCTTTACCGAGATCGTAACCGGCATCATCGGCGACGTCATCGCCGCGCGGGCTGGTGTCGGGCATCACCAGCGCAATGCCAAGTTCGGCGGCTATCCGCTGAGCGCCGGCCTTAGTGGTAAAGTTTTCGTCATTGCAGGTCAAACCGGATAGCCAGTACAGCACCGGCGGCGGGGCGGTTTCCGTCGCCGGCGGTAAAAAGATGCTAAACGTCATGGCGCAGTTCAGGGTACTGGAGTGATGACGCCAGCGTTGCTGTCGACCCTCGTAACAGCGATGCTCTTCAAGCAGTTCCATGCAGGGCTCCTCGGGTATCTATGTGTAATGCTTAATAATACAGATATTTCATTAACCGGTGAGCAACTTTCACTTTCCCGTCGCGCAAAGCTATTGCATCATTAATACGAGTTATAAAGAACATCTCAGAACATCTACAGTACTTATGATTGCGCGCGGTAGCGGCGGGGCTCGCTGGCGTGGCGCATCGACAACGTCCAACCGCAGCGGTAAAAATGAAAGGTTGCGCCAATTTCAATAATTATCGTGACGGCTACTGGATTATGTGCGCCACCTCACGCACAATGAGTGCAAACTTTGCCCTCAGAAGAGCAAAGAGCGCCACACCTGCAGGAGAACCTAAATGTCATCATTGAGTAAAGAAGCCATACTCGTTCATGAAGCGCTGGTCGCTCGTGGGCTGGAGACGCCGCTGCGTCCGCCAGTACAAGAAATTGATAATGAAACGCGCAAGCGTCTGATCGCCGGGCACATGACTGAGATTATGCAGCTGCTGAATCTTGATCTCAGTGACGACAGCCTGATGGAGACTCCGCATCGCATCGCAAAAATGTACGTTGATGAGATTTTCTCCGGTCTGGATTATGCCAGATTCCCGAAAATCACCGTTATTGAAAACAAAATGAAAGTTGACGAGATGGTGACGGTTCGCGATATCACGCTGACCAGTACCTGTGAACATCACTTTGTGACGATTGACGGCAAAGCGACCGTAGCTTATATCCCGAAAGATTCGGTAATCGGCCTGTCGAAAATTAACCGCATCGTGCAGTTCTTTGCCCAGCGTCCGCAGGTGCAGGAGCGCCTGACGCAGCAGATCCTCACTGCGTTGCAGACCCTGCTCGGTACCAGTAACGTCGCGGTATCCATTGACGCGGTGCATTACTGTGTGAAAGCGCGCGGCATCCGCGATGCGACCAGCGCCACGACCACCACTTCGCTTGGCGGTCTGTTTAAATCCAGCCAGAATACCCGCCAGGAGTTCCTGCGCGCCGTACGTCACCACAATTAATTCGGAGCAGGGTGCATGGAGAGAAACGTCACGCTGGACTTCGTTCGCGGCGTCGCCATCCTCGGCATTCTGCTACTGAATATCACCGCCTTCGGCTTGCCGAAGGCGGCCTATCTTAATCCAGCATGGGCCGGGAGTATTTCGCTGAGCGACGCCTGGAGCTGGGCAATCCTCGACCTGTTTGCGCAGGTGAAATTCCTCACCCTGTTTGCTCTGCTGTTCGGCGCCGGATTACAAATGCTGCTGGTACGCGGTAAACGCTGGATCCAGTCGCGGCTAACGCTGCTTGCCCTACTTGGTTTTATTCACGGCCTCTTTTTCTGGGATGGCGATATTCTGCTGGCCTATGCGCTGGTGGGGCTGATTGCCTGGCGCATGGTACGCGATGCCCAACACGTTAAATCGCTATTTAATACCGGCGTAGTGCTATATCTCATCGGTATTGCGGTGCTGGTATTGCTGGGATTGATTTCCGCCAACGGCGCCAGCCGGTCATGGGTGCCCGATGCCGCGAATGTGCAGTATGAACAGTTCTGGAAGCTTAAAGGCGGTATGGAGGCGGTGAGCAATCGCGCGGATATGCTGTCCGATAACCTGGTGGCGCTGGGCGTGCAGTACGGCTGGCAGCTGGCGGGGATGATGCTAATGGGCGCGGCGCTAATGCGCTGCGGCTGGTTGAAAGGGCAGTTTAGCCTTAGTCACTACCGCCGCGTCGGGTTGGTGCTGATTATTGCCGGGATGGCGGTGAATGTGCCGGCCATCGCCGCGCAGTGGTACTTGCAATGGGACTACCGCTGGTGCGGTTTTCTGCTGCAGGCGCCGCGTGAACTTGGCGCGCCGCTTCAAACCATCGGCTATGCCGCGCTGGCGTGGGGATTCTGGCCGCAATTATGCCGCTTCCGTCTGGTCGGCGCGATTGCCTGCGTTGGGCGGATGGCGCTCAGTAACTATTTACTGCAAACCCTGATCTGCACCACGCTGTTCTATCATCTCGGCCTGTTTATGAAATTTGACCGTTTTCAGCTGTTGGCCTTTGTGCCGGCGGTGTGGGCCGTTAATCTCCTCTTCTCGCAGTTTTGGTTGCGTCATTTCCGCCAGGGGCCCGTTGAGTGGCTATGGCGTCAGTTAACCCTGAGAGCCTCAGGGACAACAACAAGAGATACATCCGTATAACGATCTCGATCACAATCATTAACAAAATGGATGTAACCGTTTCCAGCGGTGTGACCTCACTCACGTAGCGCGGCGCGTGTCACTGCCAGAATAGCCACCTTGCTGAACACAGGAGGTGGGTGTGACGTATTGTAATGCTATTAAGGTGGGTCTCCATGATCACCATTCGTGATGTCGCCCGTCAGGCGGGGGTCTCCGTAGCGACGGTCTCACGGGTGCTGAACAACAGCGCGCTGGTGAGCCCGGATACGCGGGAAGCGGTGATGAAGGCGGTCGCGCAGCTGGGTTATCGACCCAATGCCAATGCCCAGGCGCTGGCGACCCAGGTTAGCGATACCATCGGCGTGGTGGTGATGGATGTGTCGGACGCCTTTTTCGGCGCGCTGGTGAAAGCGGTGGATACCGTCGCGCAGCAGCACCAGAAATATGTCCTGATCGGCAACAGTTATCATGAAGCTGAAAAAGAGCGTAACGCCATTGAGGTGCTGATTCGCCAGCGCTGTTCGGCGCTTATCGTGCATTCGAAAGCGTTAAGCGATGCCGAACTCGGCGATTTTATGCAGCATATTCCGGGCATGGTGCTGATTAACCGCATTGTACCCGGCTTCGCGCACCGCTGTGTGGGTCTCGATAACGTCAGCGGCGCGCTCATGGCTACGCGGATGCTGCTCAATCACGGCCATCAGCGGATTGGCTATCTCTCTTCCAACCACGGCATTGAGGATGATGAACTGCGCCGCGAAGGGTGGGGTAAGGCGCTGCAGGAGCAGGGTATTATCGCCCCGGAAAGTTGGATTGGCTCGGGATCGCCGGATATGCAGGGCGGCGAAGCGGCGATGGTGGAACTGCTTGGGCGTAATTTAGGCCTGACGGCGGTGTTTGCCTATAACGACAGTATGGCCGCCGGCGCGCTCACCACCCTCAAGGATAACGGCATTGCTGTGCCGCAGCATCTCTCGCTGATTGGCTTTGATGACATTCCCATTTCCCGTTACACCGATCCGCAGCTGACCACGGTGCGCTATCCCATTATGTCGATGGCCAAATTGGCTACCGAACTGGCGCTACAAGGGGCGGCAGGAAAACTCGATAGTGAGGCCAGCCACTGTTTTATGCCCACGCTGGTGCGCCGCCATTCTGTGACGCAGAAGCAAAGTGTGGGGCCGATCACTAACTGAATCTATCCATCGATGTAACCGCTTTCAATCTGTGAGTAAATTCACAGTATATTAACATTCCGCTGTTTATGATGGCAGCGTTGACCAGTCCGAACCAGACTGTGCTGATGATGCGTTTAAACATCATCTTAAACAATAGGTTAGGCACTTGATGAAGCCGTTTTTCTGGAGCGTTACCCTACACGGAAGACAGAATTAACGTTGTGAATATCGTTGTGCGGTAACCCTAATGTAACAACTCCCGCCAGCTATCTTCACGCCAAAAAAAACGATGCAAAATAATAAAACCGGAGATTCCATGAATAAGAAGGTCTTAGCTCTGTCCGCCGTCATGGCTGGTATGCTTTTCGGCGCCGCAGCGCATGCCGCGGATACCCGTATCGGCGTTACGATCTACAAGTATGACGACAACTTTATGTCCGTCGTGCGTAAAGCTATCGAAAAAGACGGCAAATCTGCGCCGGACGTGAAACTGCTGATGAATGACTCGCAGAACGATCAGTCCAAACAGAACGATCAGATCGACGTGCTGCTGGCGAAAGGGGTGAAGGCGCTGGCGATCAACCTGGTTGACCCGGCGGCGGCGGGTACGGTTATCGACAAAGCGCGCGGGCAAAATGTGCCGGTGGTGTTCTTTAACAAAGAGCCATCGCGCAAGGCGCTGGATAGCTACGATAAAGCCTACTATGTAGGTACCGACTCTAAAGAATCCGGGATTATCCAGGGCGATCTTATCGCCAAACACTGGAAAGCGAACCCTAACTGGGATCTGAATAAAGATGGTCAGATTCAGTTTGTTCTGTTGAAAGGCGAGCCGGGCCACCCGGATGCCGAAGCGCGTACTTCCTACGTTATCAAAGAGCTGAATGAAAAAGGTCTTAAAACTCAGCAGCTGGCGTTAGATACCGCCATGTGGGATACCGCGCAAGCGAAAGATAAAATGGACGCCTGGCTCTCCGGCCCGAACGCTAACAAAATCGAAGTGGTGATCGCTAACAACGATGCGATGGCGATGGGCGCGGTAGAAGCGCTGAAAGCGCATAACAAGAGCAGCATTCCGGTGTTCGGCGTCGATGCTCTGCCTGAAGCGCTGGCGCTGGTGAAATCCGGCGCGATGGCCGGTACCGTGCTGAACGACGCCAACAACCAGGCGAAAGCGACTTTCGATCTGGCGAAGAACCTGGCTGACGGCAAAGAGCCTGCTGCTGGCACCAACTGGAAAATTGAGAATAAGATTGTCCGCGTACCATACGTAGGCGTCGATAAAGACAACCTCAGCCAGTTTATCGGTAAATAAGTTTTACATGCATTGCGGGCGCGTTCAGCGCGCCCGATTATTCCTGATACCGAAGCCGATTTTGCTGCGATATAACTTATCGTCGCGGATCGGCACGAACGCAGCCAGGTATAACTATGGTCAGCAATAATAGCGTACAGTCGGGCGAATATTTGTTGGAAATGAGCGACATCAACAAATCTTTCCCCGGCGTGAAAGCTCTTGATAATGTCAACCTGAAGGTTCGTCCGCACTCAATCCATGCATTAATGGGGGAGAATGGCGCGGGTAAATCGACATTATTAAAATGCTTATTTGGGATCTATCAAAAAGATTCCGGCAGTATTCTTTTTCAGGGAAAAGAGATCGATTTCCATTCGGCGAAAGAAGCCCTGGAGAACGGTATTTCAATGGTGCACCAGGAGTTAAACCTGGTTCTACAACGTTCGGTCATGGACAACATGTGGCTGGGGCGTTACCCCACCAAAGGTATGTTTGTCGATCAGGATAAAATGTATCGCGATACCAAAGCGATATTTGATGAACTGGATATTGATATTGACCCGCGCGCTCGCGTGGGGACGTTATCGGTATCGCAGATGCAGATGATTGAAATTGCGAAGGCGTTCTCCTATGACGCCAAAATAGTCATTATGGATGAGCCTACCTCATCGCTGACCGAAAAAGAGGTCAATCACCTGTTTAAAATAATCCGCAAGCTGAAAGAGCGTGGCTGCGGCATTGTTTATATCTCCCATAAAATGGAGGAGATATTCCAGCTCTGCGATGAGATTACTATCCTGCGCGATGGTCAGTGGATTGCCACCCAGCCGCTGGAAGGGCTGGATATGGATAAGATCATTGCGATGATGGTTGGCCGTTCGCTGAACCAGCGTTTTCCGGATAAACAAAACAAACCGGGCGAAGTAATCCTTGAAGTTCGTAACCTGACCTCGCTGCGCCAGCCGTCGATTCGCGATGTCTCGTTCGATCTGCATAAGGGCGAAATTCTCGGTATTGCCGGGCTGGTAGGCGCGAAGCGTACCGATATCGTTGAAACGCTGTTTGGCATCCGCGAAAAGGCCAGCGGCACTATTACCCTGCATGGTAAAAAAATTAATAACCATAGCGCTAACGAAGCGATTAACCACGGCTTTGCGCTGGTAACCGAAGAGCGTCGTTCGACGGGGATTTATGCTTATCTCGATATTGGTTTTAACTCGCTGATATCAAATATCAAGAAGTATAAAAACAAGGTCGGCCTGTTGGACAATTCACGGATGAAAAGCGATACCCAATGGGTTATCGATTCCATGCGTGTAAAAACGCCAGGTCATCAAACGCAAATCGGTTCGCTTTCCGGCGGGAATCAGCAGAAGGTTATTATCGGCCGTTGGTTATTAACCCAACCGGAAATATTAATGCTTGATGAACCGACCCGCGGAATTGACGTCGGCGCGAAATTTGAAATTTACCAGCTGATTGCCGAACTGGCTAAAAAAGATAAGGGCATCATTATTATCTCTTCTGAAATGCCGGAGCTGCTGGGAATTACCGACCGTATTCTGGTTATGAGCAACGGGCTGGTTGCCGGAATTGTTGAGACCAAAACCACGACGCAAAATGAAATTCTGCGTCTTGCATCATTGCACCTTTGAGATCAGGGGCTTTCCATGAGTGCGTTAAATAAAAAGAGTTTCCTCACTTACCTGAAAGAGGGTGGGATTTACGTTGTACTTTTGGTCTTGCTGGCCATTATTATTTTCCAGGACCCGACCTTCTTAAGTCTGCTGAACTTAAGTAACATTCTGACGCAATCCTCGGTACGTATTATCATCGCGCTCGGCGTCGCCGGGCTGATTGTTACTCAGGGGACCGACCTTTCCGCCGGACGTCAGGTGGGGCTGGCGGCGGTGGTGGCGGCTACCATGCTGCAGGCGGTGGATAACGCCAACAAGGTGTTCCCGGAGATGGCGACCATGCCGATCCCGTTGGTTATTCTGCTGGTTTGCGCAATTGGCGCGGTGATTGGCTTGATTAACGGTATCGTCATTGCCTATCTCAACGTGACGCCGTTTATCACTACCCTGGGGACGATGATTATCGTTTACGGTATCAACTCCCTGTACTACGACTTCGTCGGCGCGTCGCCGATTTCCGGTTTCGACAGCCACTTCTCGCAGTTTGCCCAGGGCTTTGTCGCTTTAGGTTCATTCCGCCTGTCGTACATTACTTTCTACGCGCTGATCGCTATCTTCTTCGTGTGGATCCTGTGGAATAAAACCCGTTTCGGTAAAAACATCTTCGCTATCGGCGGCAACCCGGAAGCGGCGCGTGTCTCCGGCGTTAACGTGGCGCTGAACCTGCTGATGATTTATGCCCTATCCGGGGTGTTTTACGCCTTCGGCGGGCTGCTGGAAGCCGGACGTATCGGTTCGGCGACCAACAACCTCGGCTTTATGTACGAACTGGATGCGATTGCTGCCTGCGTGGTGGGGGGCGTTTCCTTCAGCGGCGGCGTGGGTACGGTTTTCGGCGTGGTGACCGGGGTTATTATCTTTACCGTCATCAACTACGGTCTGACCTACATCGGCGTCAATCCATACTGGCAGTATATTATTAAAGGGGCGATTATCATCTTCGCCGTGGCGCTGGATTCACTGAAATACGCGCGTAAGAAATAAGATTGAACCCATACAAAACCCGCGCCTGGCGCGGGTTTTTTTATATCTCAAATCGACGAAACGACGGCGGCTATTTTTCTTTCTGTAGTTCCAGTAACTGCTCAGGCGTGACCGCCGGGTAGGATTGCGCATCCTCCGGAACTTCATGCTGCTGCGCCGGGATGGGGATCAGCGGCCCGAGGAAACGCGGTTCGCGTTTGAAGATATAGAGATCCGCCAGTGCGCCAAACCGGGCGCCAAACTCGCGCAGACGCACGGTCCACATATCCTTCGGCGAAGGCACCGCATAGCACTGCGCCTGAATCCCCATATGCAAGGCGATAAACAGCGCGCGCTCGCAGTGGAAGCGCTGGGTGATAATAATAAAATCGTTGGTATCGAACACTTTGCGGGTGCGCACGATCGAATCGAGGGTGCGGAAACCAGCGTAGTCCAGCACGATATCCGCCGGATCGACGCCGGCTTTGATCAGATCCCGGCGCATGGTCATCGGTTCGTTATAGCTTTGCAGGGCGTTGTCACCGCTTAACAGCAGATAATTAACCTTACCGCTATTGTAAGCGTTGAGCGCGCCCTGGATTCGGTAACGATAATACTGATTGATCACGCCGGTGCGATAATATTTGGCAGTACCCAACACCACGCCAACCTGGCGGTAGGGGAGTTCCTGCAGCTCATCGTAAATATAGGGCGCGGTTTTCCAGCTCATCCAGCGGTCAAGACCCAGCACGGTCAACAGCAGCAGGCCGAGCAGGACTAACAGGCTGTATAACACACGCTTTAACATGAACTTGACTCAATGGTGGACGAGGGAAGCTTCAGGCTACTTTACCCGCCGGGTAAGCGCAAGAAACCATCGTTTAATTGCGGGGATTTTCAGCAATATGGCAGATTACCGAATCCAGGCCGGATAAGCCAAAGGCGCATCCGGCAATCTGCTCAGGCTATCTGGCTAGTTAACCTAACAGCACGCGGTCGATATTCTGACAGCCCAACGCTTTCAGGGTTGCAACGGTCGCATCCCACTGGATAAGCGCGGCGTCGGCTTTCTCGGCTAACAGCGCGCGCTGGATATCCGGATAGTCGTAACCGTTAAGGCTCAGCAGGTTCAGCGCGCCCTGCAGCGGCGGTAGCGTCGGATTGAACGCCGCGTTTTCCGCGTAGCTGCCGCAGAAAATGGTGCCGTCTTTCAGCTCCAGCGCCACGCCGGAAGGGGAGTTGCTGTACGGCGCATGGCAGCGGTTCGCCGCCTGAATAGCCGCCTGCGTGAGCGCATCGCCGCTGAGGGGGAAGTCGTGATCCTGCTCATCCATCAGCAGAGTTTTAATCTCCAGATCTTTCGGACCAAAGGCGTCCGGCAGATAGTGCTGCAAGGAGTGCGCTTCGCGACCCGGCAGATGAATGCGCAGCGCCAGACCGCTGTTCAGTTCGTTCATAAACTGGCGACAGTGGCCGCAAGGCGTGTAGTTGACGGTAATGGCGCGCAGGGATTTTTCGCCGCGCAGCCAGGCGTGGCTGATGGCGCTCTGTTCCGCGTGGACGGTCTGCTGCATGGTGGCGCCGAGGAATTCCATGTTGCCGCCGAAATACCAGCGACCGCTCACGCCGCGGGCGATAGCGCCAACGTTAAAGTGAGAAAGATCGGCACGGGCGCAGGCGGCGGCAAGCGGCAGTAGCGCAAAGGCCAGCGCGTCTTCATCCAAACCTGTTGCTTGTTGTAGCGTCGCCACCTGATCGGCTTCGAGCAGCGCCGGGAAGTGCGGGTCTGCGAGCATCGGGGCGATGGCCGCCTGCAGGTCTGCCGCCAGATTAGTCAAAGCAGCTTGAAAACGAGAGTGCATAGCGTTGCCTCATAACAATGTAATGGGAAGCTAGTGTACGGGCCCGTACGGGCTCTATATGTGACATAAGTCTCATTGTTTGTGCAACGCTAATTTGTTGCATTTATAAGTGTGATGCATATCACATTTATCCAACAACAGCGACGATCACCGGGAACAGAAAAGGCGCGACCAGCGAGGTAATAATTCCGCACAGTACCAGCGCCAGCGAGCTAAATGCCCCTTCCTGGTAGTCCAGTTCGGCGCAACGGGCGGTGCCGAGGGCGTGCGAGGCAGTACCCATCGACAGGCCGCGGGATGCTTTAGTATGAATACGCATGGCGTTAAGCAGCGTATGGCCGAACACCGCGCCGAGGATGCCAACGAAAATGACGCACACGGCGCTAATCGCTGGAATACCGCCAATACTGCCGCTGACCGCCATGGCAATCGGCGTAGTGACGGATTTTGGCATGATGGAAGCGGCGATTTGCGGGGTGGCGCCCATCAGCAGAGCGACGGTAGTACCGGTGATCATCGCCACGCAGCTACCGATAAAGCAGATGGTGATGATGGATTTCCAACGCGCGCGGATCTGGTGCAGTTGTTCATACAGCGGAAAGGCCAGCGCGACCACCGCCGGCTGCAGTAGATCGTTAAGGATTTTGCTGCCGGCAAAATAGCGTTCATAAGAAATGCCGGTGACCAGCAGGAAAGGAATAATGACCACCATGGCGACCAGCAGCGGGTTGAGCAGCGGAAATTTAAACCGCGCCGCCAGCTTGCGGGCAAGGAAAAAGACAATCAGCGTTAACGGGAGCGACCACCACATTTCATGGATCATTTTTTACTTCCTTTTTGCCCGATGATTTTGCGTTCACCGTGGACCAGATGCGAGCTCCAGCTCACTACCAAAAAGACTAATAAGGTACTGACGGCGCAGGAGACCGCCACCGGCCCCAGCTGCGCGCGCAGCAAATCCCAGTACTGCATTACGCCGACGCCGATAGGCACGAACAGCAGCGCCATGTAGCGAATCAGGATGTTACAGCCGGGGTTGACCCACTGCGGCGGCATAATTTGCAGCGCCAGCAGCACGAACAAAATCAGCATGCCGATAATGCTGCCGGGAATTGTGATGGGCAGTAGCCCGGCGATAAAAATGCCCGCATACAAGCAGGCGTAAATCAGGACGAAAGCTCGCGCGTACTGCCAGATAATATTCAGCGACTTACTCATGGTAATAACCCTTGATGAACTGCCATTCATCATACAATTAAACCCTGAAATGTGCTACCGATCACATCATGAATTCTACGCATCGTCAGCATAGAAAATGGGAACAGCGGCCTTATTCTGCGAGGTAGTGCAGAAAACGAGTGAGCGCCAGCGATGGCACTTCGCTTTTGCGCCAGAACACCCCAACGCTACCTTTTTGTTCAATACGCGGCAAATTCAGAATCGCCAGTTGCCCATGTTCGGCGTAATGCTGCGCCAGCCGCAAAGAAAGAATAGAGATCATATCGCTGCTTTGCAGCAAATTGCTGGTGACATTCATTGAGGCCGACTCGATAGTATTCTCCGGCAGCATGACGCCGTTATCGACCAGCGCGTTATCAATACTCTGACGAATGGGCGTGCCTGTAGGCCAGACGATCCAGCGCCAGGCGGCAAGATCCGCCCAGCTCAGATGGGACCTGCTGGCCAGCGGATGATCGGGACGGGCGACGAAGCATACCGGTTCGGTATAGAGCACACGGTAGTTGAGCGGCAGTTCCAGCGCGCGCCCCCCAACACGTCCAACGACCACATCGACCACGCCGGAGAGCAGGTCGTGCAGCAGTGGCGTCATCACTTTTTCTTCGATATTCAGATGCAGGGTCGGCATCTCTTTAAGCAGGGCGAGGATGGCCTGCGCCACGCAGTCTGTCGCCACCGGCGAGCAGCCGATCATCAGGCTGCCGACCAGCCCGCCTTGTTTAAAGCGCTCGATCTCGTACTGCGAGCGCGACATGTCGTTGATTAGCCGCTGGGCGTGCTGAAGCAGCAGTTTGCCACCTTCCGAAGGGCGCAGGCCCTTACTGTGGCGCTCAAAGAGCGGCATGCCGACTTCTTCTTCAAATTGCGTCAGCCACTTAGAGAGTGCGGGCTGGGTAATATTCATCATTTTCGCGACCTGCGTGAGATTGCCTTGCTCACCCAGCGCCACCAGCATTTTCAAATGCTGCAGCTTCAACTTTTGCGTCCAGTTCGCCATCAGCCGATAACCTCCAGGTTATGTCTATGCCCGAAAAGCCATTGTACATTTCATCGCCATGGTTACAAAATCGCAACATAAAAGAAATAAATACAACATCTACCCTGACCTGCACTGAGGCATCATTATGGCTCAACGACGTGAACTACAGACGTTACTCAACGCAGCGCCGGTTGGCGCCCTGCAGTGGCGTGTGATTATTTGCTGTTTTCTGGTGGTGATGCTTGATGGTTTTGACACCGCCGCCATTGGTTTTATCGCCCCCGATATCCGCATTCACTGGCAACTGAGCGCCAGCGACCTCGCGCCGCTGTTTGGCGCCGGACTATTGGGATTGACCGCCGGGGCGCTGCTCTGCGGCCCGCTTTCTGACCGCTTTGGCCGAAAACGGGTGATTGAGTTCTGTGTCGCGTTGTTTGGCTTATTTAGCCTGCTCTCCGCGTTCTCGACGAATCTTGAAATGCTGGTGATCCTGCGTTTTCTCACCGGTCTGGGATTGGGCGGGGCGATGCCCAACACCATTACCATGACTTCGGAATATCTGCCGGCTCGCCGCCGCGGGGCGTTAGTAACCTTGATGTTCTGCGGCTTCACGCTGGGTTCGGCGCTGGGCGGCGTGGTGAGCGCCCAACTGGTGGCGCATATCGGCTGGCACGGCATTCTGGCCTTAGGCGGCATCCTGCCGCTGCTGCTGGCCGTCGCGCTGCTGTGGGCGCTGCCGGAATCGCCGCGCTGGCAGGTTCGCCGCGGACTGCCGCAGGCGACCATCGCCAAAACCGTTAGCGCCATCACCGGCGAGCGCTATTCCGAAACCCATTTCTGGCTGGATGAACCGGCGGCCGGGCCGAAAGGCAGCATTAGCCAGCTGTTTGTCGGCCGCCAGTTGACAATCACCTTGATGCTCTGGGTGGTGTTCTTTATGAGCCTGCTGATTATCTATTTGCTCTCCAGCTGGATGCCGACGCTGCTTAACCATCGTGGTATCGATTTGCAGCACGCTTCGTGGGTGACCGCCGCGTTTCAGGTGGGCGGCACGCTCGGCGCACTGTTGCTCGGTATCCTGATGGACCGTTTCAATCCCTTCCTTGTGCTGGCGCTGAGTTACTGCCTGGGCGCGTTGTGCATCGTGATGATCGGTTTAAGCGAAAACGGTTTGTGGCTGATGGCGCTGGCGATTTTCGGCACCGGAATCGGCGTGAGTGGTTCGCAGGTAGGCCTGAATGCGCTGACTGCCACGCTTTATCCTACTCAGAGCCGCGCGACCGGTGTCAGCTGGTCCAACGCCGTCGGCCGCTGCGGCGCCATCGTTGGTTCGCTCTCCGGCGGCATGATGATGGCGATGAATCTCTCTTTCGACACGCTGTTTTACGTTATAGCGGTACCGGCGGCGATCGGCGCGGTGATGCTCATCCTGCTGATGCTGGCGGTTCGCCGCCCTGGAACTGTACCCGACGCGTTGCCCTCTGCCGGTATCGCGAATAAATGAGGAGAATAATAATGACGCCATCTACTCCGCAATCGAACCGCAATCGTCAGCAGTTCTATCAGCATATCGCTGGACAGAATCTGACGCCGCTGTGGGAATCGTTGCACCATCTGGTGCCGCAAACGCCGAATGCCAACTGCGCCCCGGCGTACTGGAACTATCAGGAAATTCGCCCGCTGCTGCTGGAAAGCGGGCAGTTAATCGGCGCTAAAGAGGCGGTGCGTCGGGTACTGGTGCTGGAGAACCCGCAGCTGCGCGGCCAGTCGTCCATTACCGCGTCGCTGTATGCCGGCCTGCAGCTCATCATGCCGGGCGAGGTGGCGCCGAGCCACCGTCACAATCAGTCGGCGCTGCGCTTTATCGTGGAAGGCCACGGCGCGTTTACCGCCGTCGACGGCGAGCGCACGCCAATGCGCCCCGGCGATTTTATTCTGACTCCGCAGTGGCGCTGGCACGATCACGGCAATCCTGGCGATGAACCGGTGGTCTGGCTCGATGGTCTCGATTTACCGCTGGTCAACTATCTCGGCTGCGGTTTTGCTGAAGATTATCCGCAGGAGCAGCAGCCGGTGACGCGTAAAGAGGGCGACTACCTGCCGCGCTACGCTGCCAACATGTTGCCGCTGCGCCATCAGGTGGGAAATTCCTCGCCGATCTTTAACTACAGCTACGACCGTAGCCGCGAGGCGCTGCATGACCTGACCCATCTTGGCGAGGCCGACGAATGGGACGGCTACAAGATGCGCTACGTCAACCCGGTCACCGGCGGCTATCCGATGCCCTCGATGGGCGCTTTCCTGCAACTGTTGCCGAAAGGGTTCCGGTCGCGGGTGGCGAAAACCACCGACAGTACCATCTACCACGTAGTGGAAGGTAGCGGCCAGGTGACGATTGGCGAACAAACCTTCGCATTCCAGCCGAAAGACATCTTCGTGGCGCCAACCTGGCACGGCGTATCGTTCAACGCCTGCGAAGAGTGCGTGTTATTTAGCTTCTCGGACCGTCCGGTACAGGAGGCCTTAGGCCTGTTCCGCGAAGCGCGTTATTAATAAGAAGGAAAACCATCATGACTCAATACGTTTTTGCTCCCCAGGCGCCGATTAGTCTCCCCGTTGTTGGCAGCGATGAGCAGTTCCCGGTGCGCCGCGTGTACTGTGTTGGCCGTAACTATGCCGCCCACGCCCGTGAAATGGGCTTCGATCCGGATCGCGAACCGCCGTTCTTCTTTTGCAAACCGGCGGATGCGGTTGTGCCGGTGGCGGCTGGCGAAACGCTGGATCTGCCGTATCCGGCGCAGACCGACAACTATCACTACGAGATTGAGCTGGTGGTCGCCATCGGCAAGGCGGGACGCGACATCCCGCTGGAGCAGGCGCAGGAATATATCTGGGGCTATGCCACCGGACTCGATATGACCCGCCGCGACCGCCAGATGGAGATGCGCCAGATGGGGCGCCCGTGGGAAATAGGTAAAGCATTCGATCTTTCCGCTCCTGTCGCGCCGCTGCATAAAGCCGCCGAGGCGCGCGAGGTGAATCAAGCCGGGATCTGGCTGCAGGTGAATGGTGAAGATCATCAGCGTAGCGATATACGCCACCTCATCTGGTCAGTAAATGAAACCATCAGCTATCTGTCGGGCTTTTTTGAACTGCAGCCCGGCGATCTGATTTTCACCGGCACGCCGGAAGGCGTCGGCGCGGTGGTGAAGGGCGATGTGATTACCGGCAACGTAGACGGACTGACGCCTATCGCCGTTCGCGTGGTGTGAGGTGAACAATGAAGCTGTACAGTTTTTTTAATAGCTCTGCCTCATACCGGGTGCGCATCGCACTGGCCCTCAAGGGTATCGATTATCAGAGCGTGGGGGTGAATATCCGCATCGGGGCGCAGAATGCGCTGGAGTACCGGCGGCTCAATCCGGTGGGGCTGGTGCCGACGCTTATCACCGATGACGGTGAATCGCTGGGCCAGTCGCTGGCGATAGTTGACTGGCTTGACCGCCACTACCCACAGATGCCGCTGCTGCCGCAGGAGGATCCGGCGCGGATGCGGGTGCTGGAGATGGTCTACGCCATCGCCTGCGATATTCATCCGATTAATAACATGCGGGTTTTACGCTATCTTAGCGACGAGCTGAAGGTCAGCGAAGCGGACAAAAAACGCTGGTATGCCCACTGGATCCAGCAGGGGCTGAGCGCGCTGGAGCAACTGCTGCGACAATCGAAATCCGGCGCTTTCTGCGTCGGCGATAGGCCAACGCTCGCCGACTGTTGTCTGGTGCCGCAATGGGCCAACGCGCAGCGGATGGGGTGCGATCTGAGCCATTATCCGCGCTGCCAGGCGGTTTACGACGCCTGTACCCGGCTACCGGCGTTTATTGCCGCCGCGCCGGAAAATCAACAAGACAAAATTCCGGCCTAGGGAGGAAGGAAAATGGCGAAAGTGACGCGAGCAATTATCGTCGGCGGCGGCATTGGCGGCGCGGCGACGGCGCTCTCTCTGGCGCGCCAGGGAATCAAAGTAATGCTGCTGGAAAAGGCGCATGAAATCGGTGAAATCGGCGCCGGTATTCAACTGGGGCCGAATGCGTTTTCAGCGCTGGATAGCCTCGGCGTCGGCGAAATGGCGCGCCAGCGCGCGGTGTTTACCGACCATATCACGATGATGGATGCGGTGAATGGGGAAGAGGTGGTGCGTATCGAGACCGGCCAGGCCTTCCGTGACCATTTCGGCGGCCCGTATGCGGTGATCCATCGGGTGGACATTCACGCCACAGTCTGGGAAGCCGCGCTGACCCATCCCGGCGTGGAATACCGGACTTCAACTCAGGTGGTGGATATCCGCCAGACCGCCGATGACGTGACGGTCTTTGATGACAAAGGCAACAGCTGGACCGCCGATATTCTGCTGGGCTGCGACGGCGTGAAGTCAGTGGTGCGCCAGAGTCTGCTCGGCGATGCGCCGCGGGTCACCGGCCACGTGGTGTACCGCGCGGTGATCGAGGCGGCCGACATGCCGGAAGACCTGCGGATTAACGCGCCGGTGCTGTGGGCCGGGCCGCATTGTCATCTGGTGCATTATCCGCTGCGCGGCGGCAAACAGTACAACCTGGTGGTCACCTTCCATAGCCGCGAAAGTGAAGAGTGGGGCGTGCGCGACGGAAACAAAGAAGAGGTGCTTTCTTACTTTAAAGGGATTCATCCCCGCCCGCGGCAAATGCTCGACAAACCAACGTCCTGGCGCCGCTGGTCTACCGCCGACCGCGAGCCGGTTGCAAAGTGGGGCAACGATCGCATTACTCTGGTCGGCGATGCCGCACACCCGGTGGCGCAGTATATGGCGCAAGGCGCCTGCATGGCGCTGGAGGATGCGGTAACGATAGGCAAAGCGCTGCAACAGTGCGACGGCGACGCCGCTCGCGCCTTCGCGCTGTACGAGTCGGTGCGTATTCCGCGTACCGCGCGAATTGTCTGGTCAACTCGTGAAATGGGGCGGATTTATCACGCGGCGGGGGTCGAACGGCAGGTACGTAATCTTCTATGGAAGGGCAAAACGCAGGATGAATTTTACCGCGGTATCGAGTGGCTTTACGGCTGGAAAGAGGATAACTGCCTCGCACCACGCTAAGGTCTGATATTGAGATCTTTAAACCGACGCACAGAGGCGCTACCATAGCGCCTCTTTTTTTCCGGGTAACGATATGCGTGTATTACTGGCGCCAATGGAAGGCGTGCTCGATTCGCTGGTGCGCGAGCTGCTGACCGAGGTTAATGATTACGATCTGTGCATCACCGAATTTCTGCGCGTGGTGGATCAACTGCTGCCGGTAAAATCGTTCTACAGACTGTGCCCGGAACTGCACCATCAAAGTCGCACTCCGTCCGGCACCCGCGTGCGCGTGCAATTGTTGGGGCAATACCCGCAATGGCTGGCGGAAAACGCCGCCCGCGCGGTGGAGCTTGGCTCTTGGGGCGTGGATTTAAACTGCGGTTGTCCATCGAAGCTGGTGAACGGCAGCGGCGGCGGCGCAACGTTACTGAAAGATCCCGAGCTTATCTATCGCGGGGCGAAAGCCATGCGCGAAGCGGTTCCCGATCACCTGCCGGTGACGGTGAAAGTTCGCCTCGGCTGGGACAGCGGCGAACGGCGCTTCGAAATCGCCGACGCGGTACAGCAGGCGGGCGCCAGCGAGCTGGTGGTGCATGGCCGCACCAAAGAGGATGGTTACAAAGCTGAACGCATCAACTGGCAGGCCATCGGCGAAATCCGCCAGCGCCTGACTATTCCGGTGGTTGCTAACGGCGAAATCTGGGACTGGCAAAGCGCGCAGGAGTGCATGGCCGCTACCGGCTGTGATTCAGTGATGATTGGCCGCGGCGCGCTCAACGTGCCGAATCTCAGCCGGGTAATCAAATACAATGAACCGCGTATGCCGTGGCCGCAGGTGGTTGAGTTACTCAAAAAATATACCCAGCTGGAAAAGCAGGGGGATACCGGTTTATATCACGTAGCGCGCATTAAGCAGTGGCTGGGCTATTTACGCAAAGAATACACGGAAGCGCTTGGCCTCTTTAATGAAATTCGCACCTTGCAAACCTCAGCAGAGATAGCGAAAGCGATTGCACGTTATTAGATAAGGCGGTGTTATTCCGTACGCACTTTAGTAATTAGCACTTATTCCTGCACGATACGACGCGAGCTGTATCACGTTTTTATTCCCTCGCGCTTGAGTCGTCACAAGAAGTTGATACAGTGCAATAGTTGGATTGCTACTGCTTCGGCAGGCGAAACCTGATTACCTGGCATTTGTCGGGGGTCAGGTTTTTTTGTTTCTGGGGTTCATATGCTAATCGCCAAAGTACTTAATAATAACGTGGTGGTAGTGGTCAACGAGCAGCAGCGCGAACAGGTGGTGATGGGGCGAGGGCTGGCCTTTCAAAAGCGCGTGGGCGACTCGTTGGACGAAAGTAAAATTGAAAAAGTCTTCGCCTTACAAAGCGATGAACTGGTTGGCCGCTTAGGCGAATTACTCAGTCAGATACCGTTAGAAGTGATGACCACCTGCGATCGTATCATCGAGCTGGCCCGCGGGCGGTTGGGAAAGTTACAAGAAAGTTTATACATCACCTTAACTGACCACTGCCACTTTGCCATCGAGCGGCAGAAAAACGGCGTCGCGATTCGCAACGTGCTGTTGTGGGAGATTAAACGGCTGTATCCGAAGGAGTTCGAACTGGGTCAGGAGGCGAGGGCCATCATCGCCCGCCGGCTGGGCGTCGAGCTTGCCGAGGATGAAGCCGGGTTTATCGCTTTGCATCTGGTGACGGCGCAGCTCAACAGCGAAATGCCGGAAGTGATGCACGTAACGCGGGTGATGCAGGAGATCCTGCAACTGGTGAAGTATCAGCTGCAGCTTAACTACGATGAAGAGTCGCTCAGCTACCAGCGCTTTGTGACCCATCTGAAGTTTTTCGCCCAGCGCATGTTAACGCGAACGGTAGTGCAGGATGACGACGTTACGCTGCACAGTGCGGTGAAAGATAACTACGCCAAAGCGTGGAAGTGCGCGGAAACGGTGGCGAAGCACCTGCAAAAGAATTATCAACGGGCGCTGACCACCGAAGAGATTATGTTTCTTGCCATTCATATCGAGCGGGTAAGAAAAGAGGGGCGTTAATCCCCCCACAAAACTGGATTGTTACTGCATGATGCAGGCAAAACCTGAGCGCGACGCCAACCGGCGTGGTTCTCGGGTTTTTTTTATTTTTACTACTCAGTCGCCGGTTGTCTGTGGGCAGCGGCAGTAAGGAAAAGAGCATGGAATATAAAGCACTCGCGCAGGATATTCTTCACCGCGTCGGCGGCAAAGAGAATATTGTGAGTCTGGTTCACTGCGCGACACGTCTGCGTTTCAAATTGAAAGATAACGCGAAGGCCGATGCCGAAGGGCTGAAGGCGAACCCTGGTGTGATCATGGTAGTCGAAAGCGGCGGCCAGTTTCAGGTGGTCATCGGTAACCATGTCCACGATGTCTGGCTGGCAGTGCGCCAGCAGGCGGGGTTAAGTGACGACAGCGAACCGGTGCCGCAGGAGAAAGCGGCGAAAAGCTCGGTATTAAGTCAGCTGATCGACATCATCTCCGGCATCTTTACCCCTTTTATTGGCGTGATGGCGGCGACGGGTCTGCTGAAAGGACTGCTGGCGCTGGCGCTAACCTGCGGATGGCTCACGCCGCAGCAGGGGACCTATAAAATCTGGTTTGCCGCCAGCGACGCGCTGTTCTTTTTCTTCCCGCTGTTTCTTGGCTACACCGCCGGCAAAAAGTTTGGCGGCAACCCGTTTATCTCAATGGTGATCGGCGGCGCGTTAACCCACCCGCTAATGATGCAGGCCTTTGAAGCCAGTCAGACGGGGGCGCCCGTGGAGCATTTTCTCGGTATACCGGTGACCTATATCAATTATAGCTCCTCGGTGATCCCGATTATTCTTGCCTCCTGGGTCTGCTGCTGGCTCGAACGGAAGAGTAACGCGGTGCTGCCGTCGGCGATGAAGAACTTTTTTACCCCGGCAATCTGTCTGGCGGTGGTAGTGCCGCTGACCTTTCTGGTGATAGGCCCGCTGGCGACCTGGCTGAGCCACATGATTGCCAATGGCTATCAGGTTATCTACGTTTTTGCCCCATGGCTGGCAGGCGCAGTGCTGGGCGCGCTATGGCAAGTATGCGTTATCTTCGGCCTGCACTGGGGGCTGATACCGTTGATGATCAATAACATGACCGTGTTGGGGCATGATTCCATGCTGCCGATCATTCTGCCGGCGGTGATAGCCCAGGTGGGCGCCGTGCTGGGGATACTGCTGGCCACGCGCGATTCGCGTCAGCGGATGCTGGCAGGTTCCGCGTTTTCCGCCGGGCTGTTTGGCATTACTGAGCCTGCCATTTATGGCCTGACGCTGCCGTTACGTCGCCCGTTTATCTTCGGATGTATCGCCGGCGCGATTGGCGGCGCGATTACCGCCTTCAGTAATAGCTACGCCTACTCCTTTGGGGTGCCGAACATTTTCTTTCCGGCGCAGATGATCCCGCCCGGCGGCATTGATTTTAGCGTGTGGGGCGGTCTCATTGGCACCGGCGTGGCTTTCATTCTCGCCTGCGTATTGACCTTCTTCGCCGGCTTGCCGCGCAGCCAGGCAGAACAGGCGGTCGTCGTCGCGCCCGCGGCGGAAAACGATATTCTGGCGCCGATGTCCGGCAGCGTGCTGGCCCTCGATCAGGTGCCGGATAGCACCTTCGCCAGCGGCCTGCTGGGCAAAGGCGTAGCCATTATTCCGGCGGTGGGCAAGGTCATTGCCCCGTTTTCTGGCGAGGTCGCCTCACTGTTTCAGACTAAACACGCTATCGGCCTGCTGAGCGACAGCGGCATTGAGCTACTGATCCACGTCGGCATTGATACCGTCAAACTCGACGGCGTACCGTTTACCGCCCATGTCAAAGAGGGGGACAAAGTTCAGGCCGGCGATCTGCTGCTGGAGTTCGATCGTCAGGCCATTCTGGACGCCGGTTACGACCTGGCGACCCCGATTATTATCAGCAACAGCGATGATTACCGCAGCGTTGAGATTGTGTCCGCGAGCGTCGTGGATGCCGGCCAGCCGCTGTTGTCCGTTAGCCATTAATCACAGGAGAGAGCGATGAAAACATTCCCGCAGGGCTTTTTATGGGGCGGCGCCACCGCGGCAAATCAGGTCGAAGGCGCATATCTGGAAGATGGCAAAGGTTTATCCACCTCCGACGTGCAGCCGCAGGGGGTATTCGGCGACGTCGTGGAGCGCGTCGCCGGCGACAGCGGTATTAAAGATGTGGCGATCGATTTTTACCATCGTTACCCGCAGGATATCGCGCTGTTTGCTGAGATGGGCTTCAACTGTCTGCGGGTCTCGATCGCCTGGACGCGTATCTTCCCGAACGGCGATGACGCCGAGCCGAACGAAGCCGGGCTGGCCTTCTACGACAAACTGTTTGCCGAGATGGCCGCGCACAACATCACTCCGCTGGTGACGCTATCTCATTACGAAATGCCGTGGGCGCTGGTGAAAAACTATGGCGGCTGGGGCAGCCGCGAGGTGATTGGCTTTTTCGAGCGCTACGCCCGGACGGTATTCAGTCGCTATAAAAATCAGGTCAAGCTGTGGCTCACTTTTAACGAAATTAATATGTCACTGCATGCGCCAATGACCGGCGTCGGCCTGCCGGCCGGTAGCAGTAAAGGCGAAGTCTATCAGGCTATCCACCACCAGCTGGTGGCCAGCGCGCTGGCGGTCAAAGCCTGTCATGAACTGGTACCGCAAGGGAAAATTGGCAATATGCTGCTCGGCGGGTTGATGTATCCGCTGAGCTGCAAGCCGGAAGATGTCTTTGAAACGCTGCAGCAAAACCGCAGCTGGCAGTTCTTCGGCGATGTGCAGTGCCGTGGCGCCTATCCGGGCTACATGCAGCGCTATTTCCGCGAAAACGATATTACGCTGACCATCACCGACGACGACCGGGAAGCGCTGAAAGAGACCGTCGATTTTATCTCCTTTAGCTACTATATGACCGGCTGCGTCACCGCCGATGAAGCGCTGAACCAGCAGGCGCGCGGCAACATTCTCAGCATGGTGCCGAACCCGCATCTGGCAAGCTCAGAGTGGGGCTGGCAGATAGACCCGCTGGGGCTGCGTACGCTGTTGAACGTACTGTGGGACCGCTATCAGAAGCCGTTATTTATCGTTGAAAATGGTCTGGGGGCGAAGGATAAAATCGAAGCCGACGGCAGCATCAACGATGACTATCGCATCAGCTATCTCAACGATCATCTGGTGCAGGCGCGCGAAGCCATTGCTGACGGCGTCGAACTGATGGGCTTTACCAGCTGGGGGCCAATCGATCTGGTTAGCGCGTCGAAGGCCGAGATGTCAAAGCGCTACGGTTTTATCTATGTCGATCGTGACGATCGCGGGCAGGGGACGCTCGAACGGCGTAAGAAGAAAAGCTTCGCCTGGTATCAGGCGGTGATTGCCAGCAACGGCGGTAGTCTGCAGGAATAAGCTGTTCGGCGGCCCGGTTTTTTCCGGGCCGCATGCCGTTTAAGCCGGTTTACCGGCGCGCAGTAAAAAGATCATCGGACGCTCTTTCTCTTCCTCGAGCGCCGGTTGGGCGGCGATTTGCTCGGCGCTCGGGCCCCACTCATCAAGCTGCTCCAGCACAAAACCGGCGGCGATAAGCGCGTTAATCCAGCTTGAGAGTTTGCGATGCTGTTTAATCACCCCCTCGGCAAACCAGTTGCTGATACGTTCGCCTTCCTGCTGATAGTGGCTCACCGGCCAGCGTTTTTGCCCCTGTTCATCTACCTGCCAACCCTGCTGCAGCGGCGCGGTATAGATGGGGTGTTCGGCGGAAAAGACCAGCGTACCGCCGGGAACCAGCGCCTGATAGAGCATAGCGAACAGCGGCGCGACGTCCGGCAGATAATGCAGCGCCAGCGAACTGTAGACCAGATCGCAGCTATCCGCAGGCAGCGTCAGGGTTTGCAGGTCGGCGCAGCGATATTCGATAGTCTCGCCGGTGGTCATCTCTCGCGCCCGCTCCAGCATCCGGCTGGAGAGATCGAAACCGATTATCTGTTTTGCTCCCTGTTGCTGCGCCCAGCGGCAAAACCAGCCGTATCCGCAGCCGAGATCGACCACCCGCAGGCCATCTAACGCCGGCAGCAGGCGCTGAATTGCCGGCCACTCCGGCGCGCCGTCAAGCCCCTTCACCGAGCGGTCAAGGGTGGCGTAACCGGCAAAGAAACCGGGATCGTCATAAATGTTCTGACTCATTGCAACTCCAATAATAACTTTGTTTATTTTTAGCTGGCTCATTGTCAATGCACACGCTTTACTTAACGACCGTCATTCAATTAATTTATGATGACCAACCTTTATAAGTAACCCGACCTGAAGAATGAATCTTACACTGAGCAAAAGCGTGCTGGCGGCACTGCCACTGGCCATCGCGCTGGCTGGCTGCGCGCCATCGCATGACATTGGCGGCCCTTTAAAGCAGCAAACCCCGGCATCTCACGTTTCGATGGATCTGCCCGCCGCCGTAAAAAATGGCTGGCCGCATACCGACTGGTGGAAAGATTACCACGATGCCCAACTGGATAATCTGATTCAGCGCGCGTTAGCTAATGCTCCGGATATGCAAATTGCCGCGCAGCGCATCAAGCTGGCCGAAGCGCAGGCGCGAATGTCTCAGGCGAATCTCGGTCCGGAGATGGATTTCTCCGCCGATATCGAACGACAGAAAATGTCCGCGGAAGGCCTGATGGGGCCATTCGCCACCGACACCGACGGCAATACCGGACCCTGGTATACCAACGGTACCTTTGGCCTGACCGCCGGTTGGGATCTGGACCTGTGGGGGAAAAACCGCGCGCTGGTGAAAGCGCGCATCGGCGAAGTGAAAGCCCAGCTCGCCGAGCAGGCGCAGACCCGCGAGCTGCTGGCCAGCAGCGTGGCGCGCCTGTACTGGCAGTGGCAGACCGAAGCGGCGGTAAAAACGGTGCTGCAGCAGGTTAAAAGCGAACAGAATAATATTGTGAGCGTCGATACCGCGCTCTATCAGCGTGGCATCACCAACTCCGCCGAAGGGGCGGAGAACGACATTAACGTCAGCAAAACCGATCAGCAGTTGGCCGACGTGGCGGGTAATATGAAAGAGATTGAAGCGCGGCTGATGGCGTTAACCAACAGCCAGAGCCAGTCGCTCAATCTGCGAGCGGCGCCGCTGCCCGCGGTCAGCGCGCAGATGCCGAGCGAACTGGGCTATGAACTGCTGGCCCGCCGTCCGGATCTGCAGGAAGCCCACTGGTATATCGAATCCTCGCTGAGCGAAATTGATGCGGCGAAAGCGGCGTTTTATCCGGATATCAACCTGATGGCGTTCCTGCAGCAGGATGCGCTGCATTTAAGCGATCTGTTCCGCCACTCGGCGCAGCAGATGGGCGTGACCGCCGGGCTGACGCTGCCTATCTTTGATAGCGGCAGGTTGAACGCCAATCTCGATATCGCCAGCGCGCAGAACGGCCTGTCGATCGCTAAATACAACAAAGCCGTAGTCGATGCGGTGAACCAGGTGGCGAAAACCGCAAGCCAGGTAGAGACGCTGATGGAGAAAAACCAGCAGCAGCAGCAGGTGGAGAAAGATGCGCAGCGGGTGGTCAATCTCGCCCAGGCGCGGATGAATGCGGGAATCTTACCCGGCTCCCGCGTGAGCATGGCGAAGCTACCTGCGCTACAGGAGCGAATCACCGCCCTGCGTCTGCACGGCCAGTGGCTGGACGCCAGCATTCAGCTGACTTCCGCACTGGGCGGCGGTTATCACCAGACGACGAAATAACGGCGTCAATAGCGGCGCGCGGCGCCGCTATTCATTATCATCCTCTGTATCTTCCGCTTTTCTTTTCGCTTCCCGGCGTTTCAGCCACAGATGAGCTCCGACTACCAGCGCCACCACCAGGATCAGCCAGACCCAGTGTTTGATGTGCTGATCGAGATGATGTAGCCATGGGCCTATCGCCTCGCCGCCAAGGTAGCCGAGGGTGGTAAAAATCAGCGCCCAAACGATGGCGCCGAAAATATTCAGCGGCAGAAAAATTTTCGGCGGCAAGCGACTGGCGCCGATCAAGACCGGGCCGATAACCCGAAAGCCGTACATAAAGCGGGTGCCGATAACGAACAGATAGGGATGCCGCTGAATCAGGCGCTGCGCTTTCCGGATCCGCGCCTTCTGCCGCGAGAAGCGACGCAGTAGCTTGCCGCCGAACTGGCGCCCCAGAAAATAGAGTAGCTGATCGCCGATCATGCCGCCTAAGGCTACGGCAACGACCACCAAAGGAAACTTCAATAGACCCTGATGCGCCGCCACGCCGCCAAGGATGGTGATGGTTTCACCTTCTGCGATGCTGCCGATAACCAGCGCCGCGTAGCCGTATTGGGAAATCAGGTGATTGATATCCATATAAACATAAACTCCTACTATTACCAGTCCCTTAATCATACACCCTGATGATTAAAACGGTCTGAAGCGCATTTTTATCGCTGTACACAAAATAATCTACAGAGTGAATTATACTTGGATCAGTGCTGTACGAAGCCGTGACAAGGGGGACGCTATGAACCATGTCTGGGGACTCTTCTCTCATCCTAATCAAGAGATGAGCGTGATCAAGAGTGAAAATGAAACCATTTCGCACCATTATACCCACCATGTGCTGGTGATGGCGGCGGTTCCGGTTATCTGCGCCTTTATCGGTACGACGCAGCTCGGCTGGAACTTCGGCGACGGCACGGTGATTAAGCTTTCACTGATGACCGGGTTGGTATTAGCGGTACTGTTTTATGCCGTGATGCTGGCCGGGGTGGCGGTGATGGGGCGGGTGATCTGGTGGATGGCCAGGAGCTATCCGCAACAGCCGTCGCTGAAACGCTGTATGGTCTTTGCCGGCTACGTCGCGACGCCGCTGTTTTTAAGCGGGATCGTGGCGCTCTATCCGCTGGTATGGCTGTGCGCGTTAATAGGCACCATCGCGCTGTTTTACACCGGTTATCTGCTGTATCTGGGTATTCCGACCTTTCTGAGTATTAATAAGGAAGAGGGGCTCAGCTTCGCCAGCTCAACCCTGGCTATCGGGGTGCTGGTGCTGGAAGTGCTGCTGGCGATCACCGTCGTGCTGTGGGGCTACGGGTACCGACTCTTCTAATCAGATGCATTGCCGGCAGAAATGAATAATTATGTCGGCAATGCAGCATTTACTCACGATTCTTATTGGCCTCAGGGCGTTATGACGCGGTATGATGGCGTTTGCCAGCGGCGTAGCCCACTTTACGCCGCGGCGTACGTTCAATAGCGTGCAAAAATACTTTTCAGAATGCCCATGATGCCGAATTTTCGAATTTCCTTGCTCAGCCTGACTTTGCTGCTGGCTGTGCCTTTTGCGCCCCAGGCGATAGCAAAAACCAGCGCGGTAACCGCCGCTTCCCAGCCGGATATCGCTTCCGGTAGCGCGATGATCGTCGATCTGGCGACCAAGAAAATCATCTACGCCAGCCAGCCCGATTTGGTGCGCCCGATGGCGTCGATCACCAAAGTAATGACCGCCATGGTGGTGCTGGATGCGCATTTACCGTTGGACGAGATGCTGACCGTTGATATCAGCCAGACGCCGGAGATGAAAGGTATCTATTCCCGCGTGCGTCTTAACAGCCAAATCAGCCGCCGCAATATGCTGCTGCTGGCGCTGATGTCCTCGGAAAACCGCGCCGCCGCCAGCCTGGCGCACCACTATCCTGGCGGTTATAACGCTTTTATCCGCGCGATGAACGCCAAAGCGCAGGCGCTGGGGATGACCCATACACGCTATGTTGAGCCGACCGGCCTGTCGGTGCATAACGTCTCCACGGCGCGCGATCTGACTAAGCTGCTGATCGCCAGCGAACAATATCCGCTGATCGGCCAGCTAAGCACCACCAAAGAAGATACCGCCACCTTTGCGCATCCGGCTTATACCTTGCCGTTCCGCAATACCAACCATCTGGTGTATCGCGATAACTGGAATATTCAGCTGACCAAAACCGGCTTTACTAACGCCGCCGGCCACTGCCTGATTATGCGTACGGTGATTAATCAACGCCCGGTGGCGCTGGTGGTAATGGACGCGTTTGGCAAATACACCCATTTTGCCGACGCCAGTCGTTTACGGACCTGGATTGAAACCGGCAAGGTGATGCCGGTTCCGGCCTCCGCATTGAGCTATAAAAAGCAGCGCGAAGCGCAGATGGCGGAAGCGATGCTGAAAGGCGGCACGCAGACCGCGCAGAACGATTAATTTGTCCTTCCCCGGATTGCGCCGCAATCCGGGAATTCTAATATCACTCCGGTAACGTCCAGTCGCCGTCGCCAAGCTGGCGCTGCATAATGAGGGTATCGCGCCAGTCGCCCATCTTATAGCCGACGCTGCGCAACTGTCCGGCAACGGTAAAGCCAAATTTCTTATGAATGGCAATCGAGCCGGCGTTGTTGTGGCCGTCGCCGATAATCGCCAGCATTTGCCGCCACGGCCCCTGTTCACACTGCGCGATGAGGCGCGTCAGCAGCGCGCTGCCGATGCCGCGCCCGCCCATACCGGACTCGACGTAAATCGACTCTTCCAGCGTATAGCGATAGGCCGGGCGAGGGCGGTAAAAGGTGGCATAGCAGTAGCCGACAATGGTGCCGCGCCACAGCGCGACCAGCCACGGAAGCCCGTTATCGCGCACGGTTTTAATTCGCTTGCGCATTTCGTCGACGGTAGGCGGGATCTCTTCAAACGAGGCGCGGCCGTTAAGCACGTGCCAGACGTACAGCGCGGCAATCGCATGTGCGTCATCGGGCAGCGCTTCGCGGATCTCTAAGTCGGCGTCTTGTAACTTATCCTTGGCGGACATGGGGGCTCCTCAAGCTAATTGGCCGGAGAGTCTTTTTCTCCGGCATGCAGCGTAATACAGAAGCCCCGCGGCTGAACAGTCCTGGTTAACGATTATTGTGCTTCAGTCGGCTTCTGCGCCTCGCCCCAGTATTTTTGTTTGCTGGTTTTGCCGATACCCGGATTCATGCTGTTGGTGGGATCGTTCTGGCGATAGAAGCGCTTTAAACTCTCCGCCGCTTCATACAGATGGCCGACGTTGTGCTCCGCCGGATACTGCGCACCGCGCGCTTTCAACAGATCCAGCATTTTTTCCTTCAGTTCGTGCGCGTCGACCCCTTTCTTCACGATGTAATCCTGGTGGAAGACGTGACACATAAAGTGGCCATAGTAGAGCTTGTAGACCAGCTGGCTGTCGATTTCCGCCGGCAGATGTTCGAACCAGTCGGTGTCATTGCGGCGCAGGGCGATGTCCAGCGCCAGAATATCTTCCACTTCGTCGGCATGTACCGCCTGATAGCGGATCGCCGCGCCGGCGGCGGCGAAGCGGTGCAGGAATGCCTTGCTGCCTTCTTCCGCGGTACAGACAAAGAAATTGCCTTCAGCCTGCTGGAAATATTCCGTAAGCCACTTCTGCGCTTCTTCGATGCCGTCGCCGGCCATCTTCAGCAGCAGGTGATGTTCGTACTTATCGCGCCAGGTTTTCATACGCTCCGGCAGGTGCGCCGGGAAGGCATGACCGAGCTTCTGCATAAAGCGGTCGGTGAAGTGCGGCTTGAACAGGGAGACCTTTTCCAGCATCGCGTCGGTACGCCCCTTCATGGTGAAGAAGAACGGCATTTTGTCGGTGCCGAGCTTATCGATCATCAGGAAGGTATCTTTGCCATATTTTTCGGCGATATCGTAAATATCGCGGTGCATATATTCGCCGGCCACCGGCAGATTATTGAATTCAGCGAGGATGTGGCGGCGGATCTCGGTGAGCACTTCCGGCTGGTTAGTACCGATATAGAACACCTGCTGGCGTTTTTCCGCTGGAAAAGTATCGAGACGGACGGCGAAGACCGCCAGCTTGCCGGCGCAGCCGGAGGATTCGAACAGGCGGTCCGGGTCGGCGTTATAGCGAGCTGGAGTATCGGCGTTGACATCGCGCACGCGAGTGACGTAATCGTGATCGTGGGCGTGGCGGCCATCGTGTTGCACGTCGGCATCGGTGATACGATCGTCGTCGAGGCGGCTCAGGATTTGTTCCGGCGTCGCGCCTAAATCGATTCCCAGATGGTTGACTAATTTCAGTTTGCCGTCGGCGTCAATCTGCGCAAACAGCGACATTTCGGTATAGGCAGGTCCGCGCTGCACCAGCGATCCGCCGGAATTGTTACAGATACCGCCGATAACCGATGCGCCGATGCAGGAAGAGCCGATCACCGAGTGCGGTTCGCGGCCCAGCGGTTTTAGCGCTTTTTCCAGTGAATAGAGGGTGGTGCCAGGGTAGGCCAGCACCTGCTCGCCCTTATCCAGCAGGTGCAGCTTGTCCAGACGCAGCGTGCTGATAATGACGATTTCGCGATCGTAATCATTGCCGCTCGGGGTGGAGCCTTCGGTCAAGCCGGTATTCGCCGCCTGCATCAGGATAATTTTGTCAGCTTGTACGCAGGCGCTGAGAACCCGCCATAGTTCAAGCAGGGTACCGGGGAACACCACCGCCAGCGCATCGCCGTGGCCGGAGCGGAAACCTTTTCGGTAACGCTGGGTTTTCGCCGGATCGGTTAACAGATGCGAGGAGCCAACCAGCCGCGCCAGTTCCGCCAAAAAGGGAGGGTTATTTATTGTTGTTGCAGATGACATGATTCACTCCTTGTGGGCACAGGAAAGCTATATCGCTGTTAGCATACCGCTTTGTATGACAATTTGGTGTATGAATGTTTCTATAAATCAGATAAGAACCTTAGCATTCTACGGGCGCGTTGTTTATATATATGGCAAACTGCGGTTTTTGCTGCGTTTTCGCTGGGCTATTAGCACCGAATCAAAGAGGGATACATAATAATGAAATGGTTGTGTACTGTTGGCGTCGCCGTGAGCCTGGCGCTGCAACCCGCGCTGGCCGATGAACTGTTTGGTAACCATCCGCTGACGCCTGAGGCGCGAGATGCGTTTGTTAGCGAACTGCTGAAAAAAATGACGGTCGATGAAAAAATCGGTCAGCTGCGCTTAATCAGCGTTGGCCCGGATAACCCGAAAGAAGCGATCCGGGAAATGATCAAAAACGGTCAGGTTGGGGCGATTTTTAATACCGTGACCCGGCCTGATATCCGCGTGATGCAGGATCAGGTGATGCAGCTAAGCCGCCTGAAGATCCCGCTGTTTTTCGCCTACGATGTGCTGCACGGCCAGCGTACCGTCTTCCCGATAAGCCTCGGCCTGGCCTCCTCTTTTAATCTCGACGCGGTGAATACCGTCGGGCGTATCTCGGCCTACGAAGCGGCTGACGATGGTCTTAATATGACCTGGGCGCCGATGGTCGACGTTTCTCGCGACCCGCGCTGGGGCCGCGCCTCTGAAGGGTTTGGCGAGGATACTTACCTGACCACCATGATGGGTAAAGCGATGGTGGAATCGATGCAGGGCAAGAGCCCGGCAGACCGCTATTCGGTGATGACCAGCGTTAAACACTTCGCCGCCTACGGCGCGGTTGAAGGCGGCAAAGAGTACAACACCGTCGATATGAGCCCGCAGCGCCTGTTCAATGACTACATGCCGCCGTATAAAGCCGGTCTCGATGCCGGCAGCGGCGCGGTGATGGTGGCGCTAAACTCGCTCAACGGTACCCCGGCCACTTCCGATTCCTGGCTGCTGAAAGACGTCCTGCGCGACCAGTGGGGCTTCAAAGGCATCACCGTTTCCGACCATGGCGCCATCAAAGAGTTGATTAAACACGGTGTCGCCTCCGACCCGGAAGACGCGGTGCGCGTCGCGCTGAAGTCCGGTATCAACATGAGCATGAGCGATGAGTACTACAGCAAATATCTGCCGGGGCTGGTGAAATCCGGCAAGGTGACGATGGCTGAACTGGATGACGCTACCCGCCACGTGCTCAACGTCAAGTATGACATGGGGCTGTTCAACGATCCGTACAGCCATCTGGGGCCGAAAGCGTCCGACCCGCAGGACACCAACGCCGAAAGCCGTCTGCATCGTAAAGAGGCGCGCGAAGTAGCGCGAGAAAGCCTGGTGCTGCTGAAAAATCGTCTCGATACGCTGCCGCTGAAAAAATCAGGCACCATCGCGGTGGTGGGCGCGCTGGCGGATAGCAAGCGCGACATGATGGGCAGCTGGTCGGCGGCGGGCGTGGCCGATCAGTCGGTCACCGTGCTGACCGGCATCAAAGAGGCGCTGGGTGATAAAGGCAAAGTGATTTATGCCAAAGGCGCTAACGTTACCGACGATAAAGGCATTGTCGATTTCCTTAACCTGTATGAGAAAGCGGTGCAGGTCGACCCGCGTTCGCCGCAGGAGATGATCGATGAGGCCGTCGCGGCGGCGAAACAGTCCGACGTGGTCGTTGCGGTGGTGGGCGAAGCGCAGGGTATGGCGCATGAGGCTTCCAGCCGTACCGATATCACCCTGCCGCAAAGTCAGCGCGATCTGATTAGCGCGCTGAAAGCGACCGGTAAACCGCTGGTGCTGGTGCTGATGAACGGGCGTCCGCTGGCGCTGGTGAAAGAGGATCAGCAGGCGGATGCTCTGCTGGAGACCTGGTTTGCCGGTACTGAAGGCGGCCATGCGATCGCCGATGTGTTGTTTGGCGATTACAACCCGTCCGGTAAGCTGCCGATGTCCTTCCCGCGTTCGGTGGGTCAGATCCCGACCTACTACAGCCATCTGAATACCGGCCGTCCGTATAATCCGGAAAAACCGAATAAATACACTTCGCGTTATTTCGATCAAGCGAACGGCCCGCTGTATCCATTTGGCTATGGCCTGAGCTACACCACCTTTAGCGTTTCCGATGTCAAAATGTCGGCGCCAACGATGCCGCGCGACGGCAGCGTGACCGCCAGCGTGCAGGTGACCAACACCGGCAAACGCGAAGGGGCGACGGTGATCCAGCTTTATTTGCAGGACGTGACCGCGTCGATGAGCCGGCCGGTGAAAATGCTGCGCGGCTTTAAGAAGGTGAATCTCAAGCCGGGCGAGACGCAAACTGTCAGCTTCCCGATTGATGTTGAAGCGCTGAAGTTCTGGAACCAGCAGATGAAATACGTTGCCGAACCGGGCAAATTTAACGTCTTTATTGGGGTAGATTCCGCCCGCGTTAAGCAGAGCGAGTTTGAGCTGCTGTAGTCGCGAGCCCTGTAAAAAGGGATAAACCGGGTGTTACACCTGAAAGGCCGATTAATCGGCCTTTTCTTTTTCGTTAAATGGCCAAATGGACTACGCTTTTCTCTTAAGCTTCTGTAAGCGAAGCGTATAAAAATGAGGGAAGCGGGATGATGATGGCAATGAAATGGTCAGGTGTAATGGCGCTTGCAGCCCTGCTTAGCCTGCCGCTGCAGGCGGCGGAACCGGTGAAGGTGGGCTCGAAAATCGATACGGAAGGGGCGCTGCTCGGCAATATCATTTTGCAGGTGCTGGAAAGCCATGGGGTGAAAACGGTCAATAAAGTTCAGCTTGGCACCACGCCGGTGGTTCGCGGAGCGATTACCGCCGGCGAGCTGGATATCTATCCGGAATATACCGGCAACGGCGCTTTCTTCTTTAAAGATGAAAATGACCCGGCGTGGAAAAACGCCAAACAGGGCTATGAAAAAGTTAAGAAGCTGGACGCGGACAAAAACAAGCTGATCTGGCTGACTCCGGCCCCCGCAAATAATACCTGGACTATCGCGGTGCGACAGGAAGTGGCAGAGCAAAATCATCTTACTTCTTTGGCCGATCTTAGCGCCTATCTACAGAAGGGCGGCGACTTCAAACTGGCGGCTTCCGCGGAGTTTATCGAGCGCGCCGATGCCCTGCCGGCATTTGAAAAAGCTTACGGATTTAAGCTTAATCAGAATCAGCTGTTGTCGCTGGCGGGCGGCGATACCGCAGTGACCATTAAGGCGGCGGCACAGCAAACCTCCGGCGTTAACGCGGCGATGGCCTATGGTACCGATGGGCCGGTGGCGGCGCTGGGATTACAAACCCTGAGCGATCCAAAAGGCGTACAGCCCATTTACGCGCCGGCGCCGGTTGTGCGCGACGCGGTGCTGAAGGTGTATCCGCAGATGGCGCAGTGGCTGGAGCCGGTGTTCGCTAGCCTCGATGAAAAAACATTGCAGAAACTAAACGCCAGTATTGCCGTTGAAGGGCGTGACGCGAAGAGCGTTGCCGCCGATTACCTGCAACAAAAAGGGCTGCTGAAGTAAGGACTGGTGACTATTCGTTGTTATAACCGCGTGGCGCTGCTGCTCACGCTACTGCTGTTGGCCGTGGCGGCGCTGCCGTTTGTTACTTATGCCCCTAATCGTCTGCTCTCCGGTGAAGCGCGCTGGCTCTGGACGCAAATGCCGTGGCTGGCGGCGGCGCAGCTGGCGGGCGGGCTGTTGCTGTTGTTATTGTGCTGGATCCCTGGCCGTCTGGCGCTGTTAGGAAGTCTGCTGATTGCCGATTTGCTCCTGCCACTACTAATGTGGGGCGCCGGAGACATCGCGCTACAGCTAGTGCAACAGGGTTCCCCGCTGGCGCGTACCTCTCCTGGCAGCGGATTATGGCTTGCTCTCGCGCTATGCCTGCTGCTTGCCAGCGATACTATCCGCCGACTGACTCCGCACGCTTTATGGCGTTGGCTGCTGAATGCGCAGCTTTGGTTGCTACCGTGCCTGCTGCTGTGGCATGGGGCCCTCGATCAACTCTCTTTGCTGAAAGAGTATGCTAACCGCGAGGATGTCTTTAATGACGCGCTGCGTCAGCATCTATGGTTGTTGTTCGGGACGTTGCTACCCGGATTATTATTGGGTTTATCGATAGGCTTCGCCCTCTGGCGGCGACCGCACTGGCAGGCGCCAGTATTTACCTTCCTTAATGTGATTCAAACTATTCCCTCGGTGGCGCTATTCGGTTTGTTGATCGCGCCGCTCGCCGGTTTGACCCGCCATTTTCCGTGGTTGGGGAATATAGGTATTTCTGGAACCGGGATGGCGCCGGCGCTGATCGCGCTGGTGTTGTACGCGTTATTGCCGCTGGTGCGCGGGGTGGTGACCGGACTACAGCAGGTGCCGCGGGAGGCGCTGGAAAGCGCGATGGCGATGGGAATGAGCGGCGGACAGCGTTTTCGCCAGGTCCAAATGCCGTTGGCGCTACCGATTCTGCTGCGTAGCCTGCGGGTCGTCAGCGTGCAGACCGTCGGTATGGCGGTGGTGGCGGCGCTGATAGGCGCGGGCGGCTTCGGCGCTTTGGTGTTTCAGGGGCTCCTCAGCAGCGCGCTGGATTTGGTGCTACTGGGCGTCATTCCGACGATTGCGTTGGCGGTAGTCGTGGATGCCGTGTTTGCACTGTGGGGCGCGTTATTAAAAGGAGAGGCGCATGATTGAATTCGCCGGGGTGAACAAGGCCTTCGCCGGACAGCCGGCGGTGAAGGATCTTAATCTGCATCTGCGCGAAGGCGCGTTTTCCGTGCTGATTGGTACTTCCGGCTCCGGAAAATCGACCACTCTGAAGATGATTAATCAACTCGTGGAACAGGATAGTGGAGTGATACGCTTCGCCGGCGAGGATATCCGTCGACAGCCGCTGCTGGCGCTGCGCCGCCGTATGGGGTACGCCATTCAGTCTATCGGCCTGTTTCCACACTGGACGGTGGCGCAGAATATCGCCACCGTGCCGCAGCTGCAAAAGTGGCCGCGCGGAAAAATTACCGAGCGGGTTGATGAACTCATGGCGTTACTTGGCCTGGAACCTCTGCTACGCGATCGCTACCCGCATCAGCTTTCCGGCGGCCAGCAGCAGCGCGTTGGTGTGGCGCGGGCGCTGGCAGCCAACCCGGAGGTGCTGTTAATGGATGAGCCATTTGGCGCGCTGGATCCGGTCACCCGCCAAGCGCTGCAGCAGGAGATGCTGCGCATTCATCGTCTGTTTGGGCGCACGATCGTGCTCGTCACCCATGATATCGACGAAGCGCTACGCCTGGCGGATCACCTGGTGCTGATGGACAGCGGCGAAGTGGTGCAGCAGGGGGAACCTATGCAGATGCTACTGCAGCCGAAAAACGCCTTTGTTGAAACCTTCTTTGGCCGTAGCGAACTGGGCGTTCGGCTGCTCTCGCTACGCGGCGTTGGGGATTACCTGCGGCGGGATGAACGGCTGGCAGGCGATGCGCTGAACGTCTCGATGACGTTGCGCGAGGCGCTGTCGCAGTTTGTCGCTCACCGCCGCGACGTTTTGCCGGTGGTCGATGAACAGGGTGAAGCGTGCGGTACGTTGCACTTTTCAGACCTGCTACACGATAGGGGCACGATGTGAAGGCGCTTCGCGATCCGCTACTGTGGCTGGTAGCGCTGTTTATCGCGCTGCTGCTGGTATTGCCCCACAGCGCGCCGCTGTTTAGCTGGCTGTTTCCGGAGCTGCCGCGCCCGGTTTATCAGCAGGAGAGTTTTCTGGCGCTGACGCTGGCCCACTTTTGGCTGGTGGCGCTCTCAAGCATTGCCGCGACGGTTATCGGCGTGGGGGCAGGGATTATCGTCACCCGACCCGCCGGGCGAGAGTTTCGTCCACTGGTGGAAACCATTGCCGCCATGGGACAGACATTTCCGCCGGTAGCGGTACTGGCGATCGCGGTACCGGTGATGGGCTTCGGCTGGCAGCCGGCGCTTATCGCATTGGCGCTATACGGAATATTGCCCGTGCTGCAGGGGACGCTGGCTGGATTAAGTTCGATATCGCCTGGAGTATTGAATATTGCCGAGGGGATGGGGATGAGCGGCTGGCAGCGGTTGTGCAAGGTGGAGCTGCCGCTGGCGGCGCCGGTGATGCTGGCCGGGATCCGCACCTCGACCATCGTCAATATTGGTACGGCAACCATTGCCTCAACGGTGGGCGCCAACACCCTCGGCACGCCGATAATTATCGGCCTCAGCGGCTTTAATACCGCTTATGTGCTGCAAGGGGCGCTGCTGGTGGCGCTCGCCGCGATCATAATCGACCGCTTTTTTGAACGGCTGAACCAGTGGATCAGCCGACACCGCCGCGAACAATAAACGAGTAACCTGCCAGCATGACGCCGCCGATCCCGCCGATGGCCATGCATAAGAAGAGGGTAATGACCGCGATTTTCGCAGGCTTCATGATAGGCTCCTTTTGTTAACGGAGGGATTATACGGTGAAGCGCAGGTGTTAATGAAACATTAATTGCTATTTAGCCAGATCAGATTTTCCTGCTGTTCCCATTCGCGGAGCTGCGCTGCCTGCGGGCTACCCGGCGGCGCGGGGCACCACACCAGCAGGGTGCTGTCAGGAAATAGCTGCGGGCGGATCTGATTAAGCGAGTGCGCGACGATATCCACCCGCCAGCCCTGCTCGCAGGCGATCCAACCTTCCAGCCATAATTGAGTGGTGTCATCGGTGTTCCAGCCCACCACCACCGCGTGATGGCCGGGGCGCTTCCAGGCATGGGCGAGACATTGGGCGATGTGGTTGATTAAGATACCATCGAGCAGGCTACGCAGCGCCAGTAAAGTCGGCTGAGGGCTTAGCAGGCGGTGGCGAAGCGGATTAAGCAGATGATGCACCAGCATCTGTGCGCTATAGCTGTGGCTACGCTCTTTGAGCCATAGTCGCACGCGTTGGTAATGACCTTCCTGCAGAAAACCGAGCAAAATTTCCTGCTGTTCGCGCCAGCCGTCTTCGACATCCGCTTCGCGATCGGGCAGCAGGTTTTTTACCTTGCTGACCTGAACGCCGGCATCAATCCAGCGCTTAATTTCGCGGATGCGATCGATTTCACTGTCATTGAATAAACGATGGCCGCCATCGGTGCGTTGCGGCTTGATGAGTTCATAACGTCGCTGCCAGGCTCGCAGCGTCACGGGATTGATATCACAAAGCTGAGCCACTTCGCCTATCGTATACAGCGCCATTTTCCCCTCCCGCCGTGTGCTCCTCATTTAACTGTAGAAGGGGTTTATCAATTGTTCATTTTTTGCGCTTTACGGCGCCGGCGAGACGGTGGGAAGTGTGATCGTCACCATGATTTATCATTTTCTTGTATCGCTTCAAAGAAAGTTATAAGCGGTCAGTGTATGTTACGCGCTTTCAAAGGTTGTGTGGTTGGCGGGTATGTACGAGTTCGATCTGGTATTGCTGCTGCTCCAGCAGATGTGCGTGTTTCTGGTTATCGCCTGGCTGATGAGTAAAACGCGGCTGTTCATTCCCCTGATGCAGGTCACCGTGCGTTTACCGCATAAGCTGCTGTGCTATGTCACCTTCTCGATTTTTTGCATTATGGGGACCTATTTCGGTCTGCATATCGAAGACTCTATTGCTAATACTCGCGCTATTGGCGCAGTGATGGGTGGCCTGCTCGGCGGCCCGGTGGTCGGCGGTCTGGTGGGGTTGACCGGCGGCTTGCATCGCTATTCGCTGGGCGGAATGACGGCGTTAAGCTGTATGGTGTCGACCATTGTCGAAGGGCTGCTCGGCGGCCTGGTGCATAGCATTCTGATCAAACGCGGACGTCCGGATAAAGTGTTCAGCCCGCTTACTGCCGGGGCGATTACCTTTTTCGCTGAACTGGTACAGATGCTGATAATCCTGCTCATTGCGCGGCCATTCCAGGATGCGTTGCACCTGGTGCAGAGTATCGCCGCGCCGATGATGGTCACTAATACCGTCGGCGCCGCGCTGTTTATGCGCATTCTGCTGGATAAGCGGGCGATGTTTGAGAAATACACCTCGGCTTTTTCAGCCACCGCGTTAAAGGTGGCGGCCTCCACCGAGGGGATCCTGCGCCAGGGGTTCAACGAAGAGAACAGTATGAAGGTCGCTCAGGTGCTGATTCAGGAACTCGATATCGGCGCCGTGGCGATTACCGACCGCGATCGGCTGCTGGCGTTTACCGGTATCGGCGACGATCATCATCTGCCAGGTAAACCTATCTCCTCATCCTATACACAAAAGGCGATTGATACCGGCGAAGTGGTTTATGCCGACGGCAACGAAGTGCCATACCGTTGTTCAATTCATCCTGGCTGTAAACTGGGCTCGACGCTGGTCATTCCGCTGCGCGGTGAGAATCAACGGGTTATTGGCACTATTAAGCTATATGAAGCGAAAAACCGCTTGTTCAGCTCGATTAACCGCACGTTGGGGGAGGGGATAGCGCAACTGCTGTCGGCGCAGATCCTTGCCGGCCAGTATGAACGACAGAAAGCGTTGCTGACCCAGTCGGAAATTAAACTGCTGCACGCGCAGGTTAACCCGCACTTTCTGTTCAACGCCCTGAACACGCTGAAGGCAGTGATCCGCCGTGATAGCGATCAGGCTGGGCAACTGGTGCAGTATTTATCGACCTTCTTTCGCAAAAATCTGAAGCGACCAACGGAGATTGTCACCCTGGCGGACGAAATTGAACATGTGAATGCCTATCTGCAAATTGAGAAGGCGCGATTCCAGGATAATTTGCAGATACGCATGCAGGTGCCAGCGTCGCTTGAGCATCTCCAGCTACCGGCATTTACGTTACAGCCGATAGTCGAAAACGCGATCAAGCATGGCACCTCTCAGCATCTTGGCGTGGGCGAAATTACCATTCGCGCCAGTCAGCATGAGCGTTGGCTACAGCTGGATGTGGAAGACAATGCCGGGCTTTACCGTGATAACCCTAATGCCAGCGGGCTTGGGATGAGTCTGGTGGACAGACGACTGCGCACGCGCTTCGGCGCCGACTGCGGAATTAGCGTCGCTTGCGAAGCGGAACATTTTACCCGCATCACGCTGCGACTGCCTGTGGAGGAAAATGCATGCTAAAAGTTTTAATCGTCGATGATGAGCCGCTGGCGCGGGAAAACCTGCGCATCCTGCTGGAGGAGCAAAGCGATATAGAAATCGTTGGCGAATGCGGCAATGCCGTCGAAGCGATTGGCGCGGTGCATAAGCTGCGTCCCGACGTGCTGTTTCTGGATATTCAAATGCCGCGTATCAGTGGGCTGGAGATGGTTGGCATGCTCGATCCTGAACATCGCCCCTATATCGTCTTTTTAACCGCCTTCGATGAATATGCGGTGAAGGCGTTTGAAGAGCACGCTTTCGATTATCTCCTCAAGCCTATTGAGAACGTCCGGCTGGAGAAAACGCTGGGCCGCCTGCGCCAGGAGCGCAGTCTGCAGGATGTATCACTGTTGGAGGATGCCCAGCAGGCGCTGAAGTACATTCCCTGCACCGGTCACAGCCGCATCTGGCTACTGCAAATGGAGGATGTGGCTTTTGTGAGCAGCCGAATGAGCGGTATTTACGTCACCGATAGCGAAGGCAAAGAAGGTTTTACCGAGCTGACTCTGCGTACTCTGGAAAGCCGAACGCCGCTGCTGCGCTGCCACCGTCAGTATTTGGTTAACATGGCGCATTTGAAAGAGATCCGCCTTGAGGAGAACGGCCAGGCGGAGCTACTGATGCGCGCCGGGCAAACGGTGCCGGTCAGCCGTCGTTATCTGAAAAGCCTGAAAGAGGCGATTGGTCTGTAAAAACGCGGAATCATGGTAGACTTAGCGCCAGCATTTTTCATCATGAAGGCATTATGATCAGTAACGACATTTTACGTAGCCTGCGCTACACCCTGAAAACGAATAATAACGGTCTGGTACGTATCTTTGCGCTGGCGGATGCGCCGGTGAGCGCGGAACAACTGGTACCCTGGCTGAAAAAAGAAGACGAAGAAGGGTTTGCGCGCTGCCCGGATGTCGTACTGTCGAATTTCCTCAACGGTCTGATTTACGACAAGCGCGGCAAAGATGAGTCGGCGCCGCCGCTGGCGGTCGAGCGCCGGGTGAATAACAATATCGTACTGAAAAAATTGCGTATCGCCTTCTCGCTGAAGACCGACGACATTCTGGCTATCCTGACTCAGCAAAAATTCCGCGTGTCGATGCCGGAAATTACCGCCATGATGCGCGCGCCGGACCATAAAAACTACCGTGAATGCGGCGATCAGTTTTTGCGCTATTTCCTGCGCGGTCTTACCGAGCGCGAGCACGCCAAAGGCTAAGCGCCTGACTTGACCCGGGCCTGCGCCCGGGCCCTGTATCTCTTTACTTCTTCACTTCTTCAAAACCCTGCGATTCCAGCAGCTTAGTCGATACTGATAGCGAAACAAACTGCTGTGAGCAGTCGGTGAACATCGAGCCCGGCAGCTTGCACAGCTCGCTGATTTTCGCTTTGCTGAAATCCACGGTCAGATGTTCAAGCGCGTAGGAATCTTTATAGTCGATGGTCTGCTCAACGCCCTGCAGATTACGATAGACGCTGCTGATCGGCTCGATAATCGCCCGCGCCTGTTCTTTATTTTCCGCGCCGATCGATTTATAGGGAATGGTATTGTCGGCATCCTGACGCAGCACTTTGTCGCCGTCATAGTGGTAGGTAAAGCTAAGTTCGACGCCGTTGGTATTCAGCGCAAAGGTTTTAGTCTCTTCTTTTTTATTATCGCAGCCGGCGAGGACCGCCAGCAGAACGGATACGGCCAGCATGCCAGCCATCTTGCGGTTAAATTTCATCACGATTCCCTATGTTGAGTGGTATTGCGCGTCCAGAGAGGAGCAGACAGTAATGATTATTATGGCGATTACGCGTTGTCGCAACAGAAGGCGTGAAGGGAATAAAAAAAGCGCTGCCGGAGCAGCGCTTTTGCGGAGGGTTATTTAACCTGCTGACCCGGCTGTGCGCCGCTGTCAGGGCTTAACAGGAAAATATCTTTCCCGCCAGGGCCGGCGGCCATCACCATCCCTTCGGAGATACCGAAGCGCATTTTACGCGGCGCCAGGTTGGCGACCATCACCGTCAGACGGCCAATCAGCGCCTGCGGATCCGGGTAGGCGGATCGGATGCCGGAGAAGACGTTGCGCTTCTCGCCGCCGAGATCGAGGGTCAGGCGCAACAGCTTATCGGAACCGTCGACGAACTCGGCGTTTTCAATCAGCGCGATGCGCATATCCACCTTGGCGAAATCGTCAAAGGAGATAGTTTCCTGGATCGGATCATCGGCCAGCGGGCCAGTCACCGGCGCGGCGGCGGCTTTAACTTCTTCTTTAGAGGCTTCCACCAGCGCTTCGACCTGTTTCATTTCAATGCGGTTGTACAGTGCCTTAAAGGCGTTAACCTTGTGCGCCAGCAGCGGCTGCTGGATGGCGTCCCAGCTCAGCTCGGTGTTGAGGAACGCTTCAGCGCGCGCGCTCAGCCCCGGCAGAACCGGCTTCAGCCAGGTCATCAGCACGCGGAACATGTTCAGCCCCATGGTGCAGATTGCCTGCAGGTCGGCGTCGCGGCCTTCCTGTTTGGCCACCACCCACGGCGCCTGCTCGTCGACATAGCGGTTAGCGACGTCGGCCAGCGCCATAATTTCGCGGATGGCTTTACCGAACTCGCGGCTTTCCCACGCTTCGCCGATAGCGGCAGCCGCATCGGTGAAGGTTTTATACAGCGCCGGGTCAGCCAGTTCGGCGGAGAGCATGCCGTCGAAGCGCTTATTGATAAAGCCGGCGTTACGCGAAGCCAGGTTCACCACTTTGTTAACGATGTCGGCGTTGACGCGCTGGATAAAGTCTTCCAGGTTCAGGTCGATATCATCAATGCGCGAAGAGAGCTTAGCGGTGTAGTAGTAGCGCAGGCTATCGGCATCAAAATGGTTCAGCCAGGTGCTGGCTTTGATAAAGGTGCCGCGAGATTTGGACATCTTGGCGCCGTTTACCGTGACATAGCCGTGAACGAACAGGTTGGTCGGCTTACGGAAATTGCTGCCTTCAAGCATGGCCGGCCAGAACAGGCTGTGGAAGTAAACGATGTCTTTACCGATGAAGTGATATAGCTCGGCGCTGGAATCTTTCTTCCAGTATTCATCGAAGCTGGTCGTGTCGCCGCGTTTATCGCACAGATTCTTAAAGGAACCCATGTAACCGATCGGCGCATCCAGCCAGACGTAGAAGTATTTGCCCGGCGCATTCGGAATTTCAAAGCCAAAGTACGGCGCGTCACGGGAAATATCCCACTGCTGCAGGCCGGATTCGAACCACTCCTGCATTTTGTTCGCCACCTGCTCCTGCAGCGCGCCGCTGCGGGTCCACGCCTGCAGCATTTCGCTAAAGGACGGCAGGTCGAAGAAGAAGTGCTCAGATTCACGCATCACCGGCGTCGCGCCGGACACCACGGATTTCGGGTCGATGAGTTCAGTCGGGCTGTAGGTCGCGCCGCAGACTTCGCAGTTATCGCCGTACTGGTCCGGAGATTTACACTTCGGACAGGTACCTTTGACGAAACGGTCCGGCAGGAACATGCCCTTTTCCGGGTCGTAGAGCTGGGAGATAGTGCGGTTTTTAATAAAACCGTTTTCTTTCAGACGGGTATAGATAAGCTCCGACAGCTCGCGGTTCTCGTCGCTGTGCGTCGAGTGGTAGTTGTCGTAACTGATATCGAAACCGGCAAAATCGGTCTGATGCTCCTGACTCATCTCGCCAATCATCTGCTCCGGGGTGATGCCAAGCTGCTGCGCTTTCAGCATAATCGGGGTGCCGTGGGCGTCGTCGGCGCAGATGAAGTTGACTTCGTGGCCGCGCATTCGCTGGTAACGGACCCAGACATCAGCCTGGATGTGCTCCAGCATGTGGCCGAGGTGGATAGAGCCGTTGGCGTACGGCAGCGCGCACGTTACCAGAATTTTTTTCGCGACTTGAGTCATAGTGGGCATTACATCTTCTGTTGTAAAAAGGGCTTTTGATGTTACCTGAAAGGCAATAATTTGGTAAGCCCAAAGCTTATTGTGGGGGAATTATTCCCTTTCAGGTAAACTTAACGGACAAGAATCAACTCACAATAACAAAGGAGTCGGGATGAGTTCGCAATCCCAGGCCAAATCCCCCGAACGTCTACGTGCGATGGTCGCCGGGACTCTGGCTAATTTCCAGCACCCAACCCTGAAGCATAACCTCACCACGCTAAAGGCGCTGCACCATGTTGCCTGGCTTGACGATACCGTGCATATCGAGATCCAAATGCCGTTCGTCTGGACCCGCGCGTTTGAGGCGTTGAAGGAGCAATGCAGCGCCGAGCTGCTGCGCATTACCGGCGCGAAGGCCATCGACTGGAAGCTCTCTCACAGTATCGCCACCCTGAAGCGAGTGAAAAACCAGCCGGGCATTAATGGCGTGAAAAACATCATCGCCGTGAGTTCCGGTAAAGGCGGGGTGGGCAAATCCTCTACCGCCGTGAACCTCGCCCTGGCGCTGGCGGCGGAAGGGGCCAAAGTGGGTATTCTCGATGCCGATATCTATGGTCCGTCGATTCCGACCATGCTCGGCGCCGAAGACAGCCGCCCGACGTCGCCGGACGGCACCCATATGGCGCCGATCATGAAGTATGGCCTGGCGACTAACTCCATCGGTTATCTGGTGACCGACGACAACGCCATGGTGTGGCGCGGCCCGATGGCCAGCAAGGCGCTGATGCAGATGCTTCAAGAGACGCTGTGGCCGGATCTGGATTACCTGGTACTGGATATGCCGCCGGGAACCGGCGACATCCAGCTGACCCTGGCGCAAAACATTCCGGTGACCGGCGCGGTAGTGGTGACGACGCCGCAGGACATCGCGCTGATCGACGCCAAAAAAGGCATCGTGATGTTTGAGAAGGTGGAAGTGCCGGTCGTGGGGATCGTGGAAAACATGAGCATGCATATCTGCAGCAACTGTGGCCACCACGAACCTATCTTTGGCACCGGCGGCGCCGAGAAGCTGGCGGCGAAGTATCACACCCAGTTGCTAGGCCAGTTGCCATTGCATATCACGCTGCGTGAAGACCTGGATAAAGGCACGCCGACGGTCATTGCGCGTCCGGAAAGCGAGTTTACCGATATCTACCGCCAGTTGGCGGGACGCGTGGCGGCGCAGATGTACTGGCAGGGCGAAGTTATCCCGAGCGAGATTGCCTTCCGCGCCGTTTAAGGCTGGGTGTAACGCATCAGCCAATAATCTCCGTCAGGAGACGCGCCCTGCGCTTCGACTTTCCAGCCGTGATGCTGGTAGAAGCTCAGGGCGTTTTCATTTCGCGACAGGCACTTCAGCGTGCCGCTGCGCTTAAATGAGCGCTGAACCTGTTCCAGCAGCAGGCTACCGACGCCTTTTCCCTGCCACTGCGGATCCACGAACAGGTTATGCAGGAAGTTGTCGATAACCCACACCGAGGCGAATCCTGCCAGCACATCGCCGCATTCGGCGACCCATAGCTGTTCGTCTTGCACTACGGCATCAAAATCTTCCAACCGCCATTGATCGCCGTTAAGCCATGTCCACGACGCAAGACGCGCGTCAAGAAACAGCTGACGCAGGCGAGGGTAGTCGCTGTCGCGGCCAGGACGAATACGCAACTGCGGCGATAGTGAGAGCTTAGCGATGATAGAAGATCTCGCCGTCATACACTTTCAGGATCTTGCCTTCGGTGTCGGTGATCAGAACATAGTTGCCGCCCATGTAGGTCCAGTGGCTGCCGGCATCCGGCGCGGGCAGGTTACGCAATTGCCACTGCTTGATGTTGTACTCAGGAGTGAGGTACATCGCCGGCACGGTATCGCCAATATGAAATTGGGTAAAATCAGCGGTGAATTCTTTCATCGCATACTGTTCAATCCCGGAGGCCGGCGCCGCCCAGCTTGCGCTGGCGCTGGCAAGAAGTACGCCCAGAAGCATCATTTTTGTTTTACGCATATTTTCCTCAATATTACCTGGACTCAAAATAGCAGCCTCGTATCATTCCTGAAGCGCTGCTGAAATGGCAAGCACTGGTTTTTTAAAAAGTGTAAGCAAAACACGGCTGAAGTCTTGTCCCGCTTGCGTTGTTAGGCGGTAAATCGCTATTTTGGGAGCATTCTGAAGCAGGGGAGACTTGGCATGTTCAGGCTGGAAGATCTGACCTTATTTGTCCGCGCGGCGGCGTTAGGCAGTTTTAGCGAGGCGGCGCGGGAGGCGGGGCAGCAGCCAGCGCAGGTGAGCGCGGCGATCAAACGCCTGGAGACGACGCTCAACATTCGCCTTTTTGCCCGTTCGACCCGTAGCCTGCGTCTGACTCCGGAGGGCGAAACCTGGTTGCCCTATGCCACTCAGATGCTCGATACCTTACAGGCCGGGTTACAGAAAATTCAGGCTCCGGGGGATGAAGTGCGCGGCACGCTGCAAATCGCTGTGCCATCCGACCTTGGGCGCAACCTGCTGCTCAAGGTATTTTGCGCTTTTCGCGAACGTCATCCGGCGCTGAGTCTGCGGCTGCACTTTTCCGATCATCTGACCGACGTGTTTAAAGATCCGGTGGATGTCGCTTTTCGCTACGGCTACCACGAAGACGCTTCGTTTATCTCGCTGCCGGTCGCGCCGGAGAATCGCCGGGTGTTAGTCGCTTCACCGCAGTGGATTGCCCGCCACGGTCAAATCAGTAGTCTGGAGGAGTTATCCCGGCACAGTGCGCTACTGTATGTATTACGCGGCCGGCCTTTTGACCGCTGGCCGCTGATTTCAGGTAATGAAGTACATACCGTGGAGATGAACGGCGCGATTATGAGCGATGATGCGGAGGTGATCCGTCGGCTGGCGGTAGCCGGGGAGGGGATCGCATATAAATCGTTTCTCGATGTCAGCGACGATCTGCGGGAAGGAAGACTGGTGCGGCTGCTGCCGGACTATCAGGGCGATTTAACGCCGTTGAATATGATTTGTCCGCACCGCAAACAGCTCTCTGCCGCGGTGCGTTTGTTATATCAAGAGGTGAAATCACATTGTGAAGCGCTTAGTGCTTAACTAAGGTCGCGAAGTAATAGATTAGCGGGATCGCCAGCACCCACAGGCCAATCGGAATTTCACGCCACTTGCCGGCGATCGCTTTAATGACAATGTAAAACAGCAGCCCGCCGGCAATACCGGTGCCGAAGCTGTTGGCGATGAGCGTAATCATCACCATCATGAGGACCGGCAGTCCATCGGTAAAGTTCCCCAGATCGACTTTGCGCAGGCCGCTAAACATGTTCAGGCCTATCAAAATTAACGCCGGCGCGGTGGCCTCTTTAGGGATCATGAGCGCCACCGGCGTAAACAGCAACATCAGCAGGAACATCACCGCCGCCGCCAGCGCGGTGAGGCCGGTCTTGCCGCCGGCTTCCGCTGCCGCGGATGATTCAATCAGCGCCGTGGCCGCCGGAATACCGACCCACGGGCCCAGCGCGGCGGCAATCGAATCGACCATAAACGGGCGATTAATCTGCGGCATGTTGCCTTCTTCATCCAGTAAGCCCGCCTCGCCGCCGACCGCCAGGGTCGTACCCATGGTCGAGAAAAACTCGGACGCAAAAAAGACGAACAGGAACGGCAGGAAGGCGATATTTAATGCCCCCAACAGATCGATTTGCCCGAACACCGGAGCCAGCGAGTGCGGAACATCAATAAAGCTGCCCGGCAGTTTTGTTACCCCGAACGGAATACCCACCAGGGTGGCGAACAGAATGGCCCACAGTATCGCGCCGGGCACTTTACGCGCCTGTAACGCTATCGCCAGAAACAGGCCGCACAGCGCCACCAGCGCGCCGGGGGCAAGAAAATCGCCGAGCATCAGGGCGTTGGTTTTGGCATTCGCCAACACCAGCCCGGCATTGCGAAAGCCGAGAACCGCGACGAACAACCCGATCGAGGCCGTCAGCCCCAGCTTAATTGACTGCGGTACCGAGCGGGTGACCACTTCGCGCAGGCCGAATTGGGTCAACAGGAAGAAGAGGATCCCCGACCAGCAGGCAATCCCGAGGCCAATCTGCCAGCCAATACCTTCGCTGCCCGCCAGCGTCACCCCCACCAGTACCGAGCCGCCAATGCCCGGACCGACGATAAACGGCAGGTTGGCGTAAAACGCCATTAATAGCGAACCGGCGACAAAAACCAGGATAGTGCCGGTGGTGGCGGCGCCTTTATCCATTCCGCCAATCGCCAGCAGCCCTGGAATGACCACCAGTAAATAGGCGGCGGCGAGAAAGCCGGTGATCCCGGCCAGGCATTCGGTGCGTAGCGAACCGCCCCGTGAGTGCAGCGCAAAGCGGCGCTCCAGCCAGTGGCTACGGGCAGAAGTATGAAGTGTGTTATCGGCCATGCTCAGGCTCCCTGAGGATTATTGTTGTGATGAGTTGGCGCCGGTGTCTCCCGGCAGGCTATCAACGGGTCAACTATCTGGCGGCTGCCGCCGTCGGTTAAACCCAAATCGGTTAAATGCGGCCCGGCGTTGCAGGCGAGGCAGGTGCCTTCAATCGCCTTAAATACCCGGTATGGCGGCTCCCAGTCGGCGACTTTACTGCTTAAATCTCGCAGCTCGCGGAACTGCCGCGCCAGCTCGGCGGCGGGAAGATCGGAGAGCATGCCGGCAATCGGCATCGCCACATGGGCCAGGATCTCGCCCTGTTGCGCCAGCGCCATTCCGCCGCCGGAAGCGATCAGCTGATTTGCCGCTAAGGCCATATCCTGAGCATCGCGCCCGAGCACGACCAGGTTATGTGAATCATGCGAGTAGCTGGTGGCGATGGCGCCGCGCAGCTCGCCCCAGCCTTCGAGCAGAGCGATTTGCGGCGTTGCCTGATGGCGGCCGTGGCGGTGCTTAACCCAAATCAGGCTAAAGCCCGCGGGCAGTTGTACTTCACCGTCGCGGATCTGTACTTCTACTTCACCCCATTTCGTGAAGCGCGCGCCGCTGATGTGGCGCAGGCGGGCGACGCCATGGCGAATGCCCTTAATTCGCAGGATAAAGTCTTCCGCGGCGAGGGGCGCTAACTGCAGAGTATCACGCGGCGGCGTCACGCCGGGCGCGGCGGCAACGGGGGTTAGCAGATGACCGCTGCGAGCGATAAGTTTGCCGCCGACGTAGACCTCCTGAGCCTCGAGTTTCTCCAGCGAATCAAACACCACCAGATCCGCGCGCCGTCCCGCGGCAATCAGCCCAAGATCGTTACGCTGCAGGCGAATAGCCGCATTGAGGGTGGCGAAACGCAGCACATCGACCGTTGGCAAACCGTGTTCAATCAGCAGGTTGAGCAGGGCGATAACGCCACCTTTCTCCAGCAGCATATCCGGCGGGACGTCATCGGTACAGACGGTGATTTGCGAAGAGAGATGCGGCAGCGTTTTTAACGCCGTAACGATATCGGGCAGCAGATAGGGGTGTGAGCCGCGAATTTCGATAGTCAGCCCGGCGCGCAGTTTTTCCAGCGCATCGGCCGCTGAAGTCAGCTCATGATCGGAGGTGACGCCGGCGGCGAGATATGCCTGCAAATCGGCGCCGCTAAGCCCGCGGGCGTGCCCCTCAATCAGTTTGCCGCTGTTAAGACCGGCCTGGACAATCTCCTGCATCCGTTCGCTGCCGTTCAGCACGCCATGCATGTCCATCACTTCCGCCACGCCGCGTACTTCCGGCCAACCGAGCATGGTTTCCATTTCAGCGCCGGCGAAATCAGCGCCGGACATTTCGAGACCTGGCGTAGAGGGAACGCTGGATGGCGCGGCCACCATCACCTGTAGCGGCAGGTGGCGACTGGCGTCAACCGCGTAGCGCACGCCATCGACGCCGAGCACGTTGGCCAGCTCATGCGGGTCCCAGAATACCGCGGTGGTACCCTGCGTCAGGACGATTTCGGCGTAGCGCTCGGGCGGTAGATGCGAACTTTCAAGGTGTACGTGGGTGTCCATCAAGCCGGGCGACAGATACCCGCCTTGCAGCGAGCGCACTTCATGGGCGTCGGCGCGGCTACCGCGCGGATGCACGCTGGCAATCATTTCACCCACAATGCCGACGTCAGCGTCGCGGACTTCGCCAGTGGCCATATCGACTATCTGCGCATCGATAAGCAACAGATCAAACGGGGACTCGCCGCGCGCGGCCTGTACGGCGCGACGACGGACTTCAGCATTGCTGGACATAACAACTCCGCCACAAGGATAATGCGGATACTCTAGGGGCACAGCAAACGTTTGCCCAGATGAATAAATTTATCGCCCGATAAGCTCGGGTTATTCTGTATCACCACCGGTAGCGAACCTGACAATGAACGAACCCTGGCAACGTCTGCCCGCGCTCTCACTAAAGCAACTGCAGTATTTTGTGACCCTGGCCCAGTTGCGCCATTTTACCGATACCGCCAATCGGCTGGCGATTAGCCAACCGGCGCTCAGCAGCGCGCTGCGCCAGATAGAAGCGGTGCTTGGGGGTAAGCTGGTCAATCGTACCGCCTCGGCGGTCACCCTGACGGAACTGGGGGCGGCGATTTTACCTCATGCCCAGCGGATACTGAGCGTGGCCCAGGCATCTTTTTTTGATATGCAACAGATCGTGGAAGCGGGCGGCGATGGCACGGTGCGGATAGGCCTGGTTCCGTCGGTGAGCTCACTGCTGTTTCCGCTGCTGCCGCAGACCCTGGCGCAGGCCTTTCCGCGTCTGCGCATCGAATTTCATGACCAGACCAACGATGCGTTAATGCGGGCGCTGCAAAGCGGTGAGATTGATTTTGGTATCGGCGCGATCGACAGTTCGCTGCCGGCTGAGCTATTGGTTTATCCGCTGCGCGAGGATCCTTTCGTGGCGGTGCTGCACAGCGACGATCCGCTGGCTGCGCAGCCAAATTTACCGTGGAAACAACTGGTGGGCCGTGATATTGCCGTTTTCTCCAAGGGGAATATCCAGCGGCTGGTGGCGGCGCTGGTGGAAAGCCAGCGTTTGACTTTAACGACGCGTTACCAGGTAGACTATATCGAAACCCTTTATGGGCTGGTGCGTTCGCGACTGGCGGTGGCCATTCTCCCGGCGCTGTATACGACCTATCTCCAGGACCCGGCGTTAAAGGTGGCGCAACTGCAGCAGCCGGCGCTGACGCGGACGGTGGCCCTGATGCGCGGGCCGCAGGCGCTACCGCCATTAATCGAAGAGTGTTTTTCTCTGTTACAGTCAGCATTGCGCTAGGGCAGGTGTTTTATCAGTACGTCCACCGTCAAATGGTTGATGTACTCCAGCGAGTGCGAGGACAGCACCCCCAGCAGCCGGTTATGGTGTCCGGCGATAATTAAATCGATATGGCGTTGTTGTACGCACTCTTCGACATCAGCAAAACGGCGGGTCGTCACCAGCGATAGCGTCTGTACCGGCAGGGCGACGGTCACCGCCAGCTCGTTGAGCAGGGCTTTGGCCTGAATGACCTCTTGCGATACTTCATCATTCTGCAGGCTGTCGGACACGTAATTAAGTGCCCGGTAGTCGGTGCTGATGTGGGCGATGGTAATCCGCATCCCGTTTTCCTGCGCCATCCTGGCGGCGTGTTGTAGCAACGGAACACCATCAAGGCTGCTATTAATCAGTACCAGCGCATGGTGATAAACGGTCATATATACCTCCGCGCAATAAAACAGTCCTGAACTCATTTTGAGCCTGCGGCGAGGGGAACGCAAATCAGAACATGCGAGTCGAATGGATAAAAAAATCCCCCGTGGTCAGAGCGGTGCGGGGGATGTCAGCGATTATCGCTTACGGGGTGACAATGTTGAACCAGAATTCAAATTTGTCCATGTAGCTCAGCATTTCATCGAGCTTAGCGCCATTGCCGCTAATCTTGACGTCGCCCTTATCTTCAGCCTGCTTCAGCGTTTCCTGTTTCAAAATGATCTTGTTCAGGGTATCGCGGTTCAGAGTAATACTGGCGTCAGCGTTGTCTGCTACCGCATTAGCGGTGTGGTTAAGCACGCCATTTTCCAGCTCCAGCTTATACTTCCCGCCATCTGTACCCAGATCGATATTGAAGACCGCTTTCGCCGCGCCGGCTTTCTGGCCGTTGATATGTACGCCCAGATAGTCGAAGAACATCTCCGGGGTCATCGCGCGCACGGTATCCGGGCTGGCGGTATTTGGCGTCGGGAGTTTCTGTACGCCGTTACGCAGTTCCTGCGCGCCGGTCAGGTAGAAGTTGCGCCAGGTACCGGCTTCCGCCTGGTAACCTAACTGCTCCAGGGCATCCGCTTCGAGATTACGCGCATCGGTATTCTGCGGGTCGGCGAAGACGATTTTACTGGTCACCTGCGCCACCCAGCGGTAGTTCCCCTGCTGATAGTCGGCTTTGGCTTTCTGCATGATGGCATCGGCGCCGCCCATGTATTCAACGAATTTCTTCGCAGCCTGTTGCGGCGGCAGCTCGTCGAGGGTCGCCGGGTTGCCATCGAACCAGCCGAGGTAGTAAACATAGGTCGCTTTCACATCGTGGCTGACGGAGCCGTAATAACCGCGGCTCGACCACTGTTTCTCCAGCGATTCCGGCAGCTTGAAGTTAGCGGCGATTTCATCGCGGGTCAGGCCTTCGTTGGCCATGCGTAGGGTCTGGTCGTTGATGTAGCGATACATGTCGCGCTGACCTTTCATCAGCTTGATAATGTTGTCGTTACCCCAGGTTGGCCAGTGGTGCTGAGCGATAATGACTTCAGCATCGTTGCCCCAGCGGTCGATCGCGGCGTTGATGTATTTTGACCACGCCAGCGGGTCGCGGATCTTCGCGCCGCGCAGCGAGTAGGTATTGTGCAGGGTATGGGTAACATCCTCTGCCGCTTCAATCATTTTCTTCTCTTTGACATACCACAGCATTTCCGACGGCGCTTCGGAACCCGGCGCCATCATGAAGTCGTAGGTCAGACCATCTATCACTTCCTGCTGGCCGGTTTTGGTGATGTAGTTGGTCGGCTGGATAAGCGTCACGGTACCTGCGGAGGTGGTGGTGCCAAGACCGGCGCCGACCTGCCCTTTGGCGTCAGGCTTCAGCAGGTTGCCGTACATGTAGCTGGCGCGGCGGCTCATTGCGGTACCGGCCATGATGTTCTCGGAAACCGCTTCTTCCATAAATCCGGCAGGGGCGTAGATTTTCACCTTACCCGCTTTCACGTCGGCTTCATCAACCACGCCGCGGATACCGCCGTAGTGATCAACGTGGCTGTGGGTGAACAGCACGGCGACAACCGGCTTTTTACCACGGTTGGCGTAATAGAGATCCATCGCTTCTTTCGCCGGCTCGGCGCTCAGCAGCGGGTCGATAACGGTTATCCCTTTCTCACCTTCAATGATAGTCATGTTGGAGAGATCGAGATTACGGATCTGATAAACCCCGTCGGTGACTTTAAACAGGCCGCCGATATTAATCAGCTGCGACTGGCGCCACAGGCTTGGGTTAACGGTATCCGGGGCTTTTTCACCTTCTTTGACGAAGTCATACTTTGCCGGGTTCCAGATAACGTTGCCTTGCTCGCCTTTAATCATGGTTTGCGGCAGCGCGGCGATAAAGCCTTTATGCGCGTTATCGAAATCGGTTTTATCGGCAAACGGCAGTTTGTTGTAGAGCGCGTTATTTGCCTGATGAGTTGCCGGAGTGGCGTCCTGTTGCTGGGCGGCAGCGAAGGCGGAAAGCGACAGTGAAGTTAAAACACCGGCCAGAGCCAGATGTTTAGCGATCTGATTTAATTTCATTGCATGGCCTCTTAGATTATTTGTTCCGCTATCAATGTTTAATATCAGCGGATAATTCAAATGCGGACTAATTACTGGCCATTTTAAAGCGAATACTTTGCGTTGATAGTCCCATATGGGACTGGTCATTATCAAAGAAATAATCACCCTCGAATCTGCTATCACTTCGCTGCTATACTCGATATCACAACAGACGGCGTAGCAAGGTGTATAGCGTGAATTTTCAGGATATCCATAGCTATTATCAGCAACTCAACATTGATGCCTTTTTTCCGCAAATAATGGCACAAGGGGAGCCCCTGACGGTTGCGGCAAATAAAAAATTAGCAATTCAGCCAGGGTATATTTATTTTTGCACTGAAGGTTCGCTTTCAATATTAATGCCGGAGAATGGCCTTCATATTGGTAATTCCATTGAGTATATGCCGATTGGACTTATGGAAAGGTACTGCCCGCTGGCGAAGTTTGAATATAGCGGCAGCGCGGCGGTGAAGCTGGTTAAAGTCACCTATGATGTCTTTGACCAAATCTTTTTACACGGTGGCCCTGAACGCGTGCAGGAGTTGGCGACCATTCTGACCTATATGTCGATTTTTACTATCGATCTTCACAACGAACGCCGGCAAATGACCAGCTACCAGACCATCAGGCCGATGCTGTTTCGTTATCTTTATCGCCAGAGTACGCATCAGGGGGAAAATGAAGGCCTGGCGCTGTTTATTATTAAGCGCACTAATCTGTCGCGCACGCATGTATTTCGCGTACTGGCGGATCTAAAAGCCGGGGGCTATATCACGATGAAGCGCGGCAAACTGGTTTCGATCGACCGACCGCTGCCGGAAGCTTACTAGTAGAAAGGAAACTCCCGCGACCGATGGTCGCGGGAGCAGGGCATTATGGCGTGACGATGTCGAACCAGAATTCGAAATTGTCCATATAACCCAGCATTTCATTGAGCTTATCGGCGTTACCGGTGATTTTCGCGTCGCCATTATCGACGGCCTGTTTAAGCGTCTCCTCTTTGAGGATGATCTTATTCAGGGTGGCGCGGTTGAGGGCGATAGTGGTATCGGCATCTTTCGCTTCCGCGTTGGCGGTATGGTTCAGTACGCCGTTTTCCAGCTCCAGCTTATACTTGCCGCCGTCGCTGCCGAGATCGATATTAAACACCGATTTCGCGTTACCCGCTTTCTCGCCATTGATATGTACCGCCAGATAGTCGAAGAACATTTCCGGGGTCATCGCGCGCACCGTATCCGGGCTGGCGGTGTTCGGGGTTGGCCCTTTCACCACGCCGTTACGCAGTTCCTGCGCGCCGGTGAGGTAGAAGTTACGCCACGGGCCTGATTCCGCCTGGTAGCCTAACTGCTCCAGCGCATCCGCTTCAAGATTACGCGCATCCTGGTTTTTCGGATCGGCGAAGACGATTTTGCTAACCACCTGAGCAACCCAACGATAGTTACCCTGGTCGTAATCCTCTTTCGCTTTCTTCATGATGGCATCGGCGCCGCCCATGTAATCGACGAATTTCTTCGCCGCTTCTTCCGGCGGCAGTTCGTCGAGGGTCGCCGGGTTGCCGTCGAACCAGCCGAGATACAGCACGTAGGTGGCCTTCACGTCGTGGCTGACAGAGCCGTAATAACCCCGGTTAGCCCAGGTGTTGGCAAGGCTCTCCGGCAGTTTGAATTTAGCGGCGATTTCATCGCGGGTCAGCCCTTCGTTGGCCATGCGCAGGGTCTGATCGTTAATGTAACGATACAGGTCACGCTGGCTCTTCAGCAGGTTAACCACGTTTTCGTTGCCCCAGGTCGGCCAGTGGTGTTGAGCCATAATAATTTCGGCCTTGTCGCCCCAGCGCACAATTGCTTCGTTGATGTACTTCGACCACGGCAGCGGTTCGCGGATTTTCGCGCCGCGCAGCGAATAGGTGTTGTGCAGGGTGTGTGTCACGTCTTCCGCGGATTCAATCAGTTTTTTCTCTTCGATGAACCACAGCATTTCCGACGGCGCTTCCGAACCCGGCGCCAGCATAAAGTCATAGGTCAAACCGTCAATAACTTCTTTCTGCCCGTCTTTTTCAATGATATTAGTTGGGGCAATCAGGGTAACCGTGCCCGCCGAGGTGGTGGTGCCAAGGCCGGCGCCGACCTGTCCGGTGGCCGATGGTTTCAGCAGGTTACCGTACATGTAGCTGGCGCGGCGGCTCATGACGTTACCGGCCATGATGTTTTCTGCGACCGCCGCTTCCATAAAGCCGGACGGTGCGTAAATTTTCACTTTGCCGGATTTTACATCCGCTTCATCAATTACGCCGCGCACGCCGCCGTAGTGGTCAACGTGGCTGTGGGTATAGATAACGGCGACGACCGGTTTCTTACCGCGGTTTTGGTAATACAGATCCATGCCCACTTTGGCGGTTTCTGCCGACACCAGCGGATCCACGACGGTAATGCCTTCTTTACCTTCGATGATGGTCATATTGGAGAGATCCAGATTGCGGATCTGGTAGACGCCATCGGTGACCTCAAACAGGCCGCTAATATTGATCAATTGAGACTGACGCCACAGGCTCGGGTTGACGGTGTCCGGGGCTTTTTCACCTTCTTTGATGAAGGAGTACTGCTGCGGATCCCATACTACGTTACCTTGTTCGCCTTTAATGATCTCGGTGGGTAGGGCGGCAATAAACCCTTTATGGGCGTTGGTGAAATCGGTGTTATCTGAGAAGGGGAGTTGGTTATAGAGAGCGTCGTTGGCTTGTTTGGTGGCGGCGGTCGCTTCTTTTGCGGCGACTTCCGCCCATGCTGACAGGCTTAACGATGACAGCAAGCCGGCGATGGCTAAACCTTTCACTACGGGGGTCAATTTCATTGGAATCCTCTTACCATGATGGCAATTCACTCGTTAATTCCGATCTGACGTGGTGTTACAACTTGTAACGCTTATTTGAACTATAACCAGTTGTTTACATTGAGCAAGTTATGGTTACAAAAAAACTACATTAGTTAAAAAACTACTCACTCGTAGGTAAAATGAGATTTATCCAATGGGATTGATGTCGCTTGTTTAGCGCGGTGTCAGACGTGTCGGTTACTGGGGGGAAGGGGAGAAAAAAGCGGCTCTTAGGCCGCTTTTAAATTAACAAGGAAGCGGCGCTATTTGGCGTAGCCTAAAAATTTACCGTCCTGCATGACGGCAATTTTTCCTGATTGGTAGACAATAAAAACGTATAAACCCTGAGAATAGGTTTTCGCGTCAGCATTGCTTTCGTCTAAGGCCGCGGGTTTGCCATCAACGATCAGCCCGGTTGAGTTTGTGACCAGCTTCATGCCATTGAAGATTTTCACTTTTTTGCTGGATTGCGCTTTCTGCACGGGATATAAAGCCTGTGCATTTTCCAGCGCCTGCTTCTCTGCTGCGGCGTTCACCGCAGCCTGTTTGTTTTGTTCCGCAATATAACAGGCGTCTTTACTGACCCCCTGGGCTTCACACTCGGCCATACGCTGCGCCGGCGAACTGCAACCGGCCGCGATGGCTGCGCTGAGTGCCAGCAGTATCATCGAGACGTATTTCACTTTCATCATTAACGACCTTATCGTAGATATTATTTTATACATGCGACGAACATTCATGACAGCGGCGATCGTCCGCGGATCGTTAGCGTGCTTAATTCGTAACGCGTGGTAACTATGTCGTAGGGTGATTAAGAAAATTGTGATCTACATCAACCGCCGTACGGATAACTAAACAATAGTGTAATCGTTTACAATGCGGTGAAAAGAGCGTCTCTGTGGCAAGCGTACGGGGATGATACAATGACGAGTAATGACGGTGTGCCAATCAGCCATTATGATGAAACTATGGACATACTTCTAATGAGCATTGAACAAGAAATTATTGATTATATATATACTCATCATAGCCATAAGAAATACTGTTTTTTTGGCGATCGTCCAGAAGTCACGTTAGATACTGAATTAACAAAGGGGGGGCTGAATATCATCTGGGAAGATGCAGAAGATACTTTAGATTACTATTTCAAACAATGGAATGTAAAAATGAATGGCTTCGAAATTATCTATTACTTTGAACCTGAGTTTTTAGGTTCCATGCCTCCAGAGAAGCCGCTTAAACCGCTAACAGTACAAATGTTGGTAGAGTCCGCAAAAGCGGGTGAATGGCTGTACGATTAAGGGACATATCGCCGGGAGACATACCGCTTTTACCGTTTACAAGACTTACCGCTGGCATTACTATCCTGAAGAGAGATTAACGGAACGTTAGTCGCCATTTTGTACCAAATGACTCGGGGTGCCCTTCTTTGTGAAGGCTGAGAAATACCCGTACCACCTGATCTGGATAATGCCAGCGTAGGGAAGTCAGAGACCGCATGGTCTGCGCTGCTTCCTCATCTGGCGGGAGCAAACCATGCATGAACCGCTAAATCCGGCGCATATCGCGCACCTGCAGCAGCTTTTCCGCACCTCTTCGCCGCTTGTTCACTGTATGACCAACGATGTGGTCCAGACTTTCACCGCTAACGTCCTGCTGGCTATTGGCGCCTCGCCGGCGATGGTGATTGATCCTACGGAAGCCGCGCAGTTTGCCGCCATTGCCGATGCGCTATTGATTAACGTCGGGACCTTAACCACTGAGCGCGCCAACGCGATGCGAGCGGCGGCGCAGAGCGCCCGCCAGGCGGGAAAACCCTGGACGCTGGATCCGGTTGCCGTCGGCGCGCTGACGCTGCGTACCGATTTTTGTCGCGAGCTACTGGAACTGCGGCCTGCGGCGATTCGCGGCAACGCCTCGGAAATCATGGCGCTGGCGGGGAATAGCGGCGGCGGGCGCGGCGTGGACACGACCGATAGCGTAGCTGCGGCGTTACCCGCAGTCCAGGTGCTGGCGCGCAAGCTCAATACCGTGGTCGCGGTGACGGGCGAGGTGGATTACATCAGCGACGGTGAGCGCACGCTTGCCGTGAGCGGCGGTGATGTCCTGATGACGCGGGTGGTAGGGACCGGCTGCGCGTTATCCGCGGTGGTGGCGGCAAGCGCCGCGATGCCCGGCGATCGGCTGCAAAACGTAGCAGCCGCCTGCGGCCTGATGAAAATGGCGGGTGGGGAAGCGGCGCGACACGGCGGTCCCGGCAGTTTTATCCCGGCATTCCTCGACGCGTTATACGCGGAGGTGGCGGCATGAAGCGGATTAACGCCTTAACCATCGCCGGCACCGATCCCAGCGGCGGCGCCGGGATCCAGGCCGACCTCAAAACATTCTCCGCACTCGGCGCTTACGGCTGCTCGGTGATCACCGCGCTGGTGGCGCAGAATACCCGCGGCGTGCAGTCGGTATACCGCATTGAGCCGGACTTCGTGGCGGCGCAGTTGGATTCGGTGTTTAGCGACGTGCGAATCGATACTACGAAAATCGGCATGCTGGCGGAAACCGATATCGTTGAAGCGGTGGCGGAACGTCTTGCCCGCTATCAGATTGCCAACGTGGTGCTGGATACCGTGATGCTGGCGAAAAGCGGCGATCCGCTGTTATCCCACTCGGCAATTGCGACGCTGCGCCAGCGCCTGCTGCCGCAGGTTTCACTGATCACCCCGAATTTGCCGGAGGCCGCGGCGCTGCTCGATGCGCCGCATGCGCAAAGCGAGCGCGAGATGCTGGAACAGGGCAGGGCGCTGTTGGCATTAGGCTGCGGGGCGATATTAATGAAGGGCGGACATCTGGACGACGCCGAAAGCCCGGACTGGCTGTTCACCCGCGAAGGCGAACAGCGCTTTACCGCGCCGCGCGTGAAGACCAAAAATACCCACGGTACCGGCTGTACGTTATCTGCCGCGCTGGCGGCGCTGCGTCCGCGCTATGCCGATTGGGGACAAACCGTCGCCGAAGCGAAGGGCTGGCTATCGGCGGCGCTGGCGCAGGCCGATTCGCTGGAAGTGGGGCACGGTATCGGCCCGGTACATCATTTCCACGCCTGGTGGTAAATGGCAGTGAAACGAGACAGCAGAATCTACTGAAAAAATGCGCTTCCGGCTGGAAAATATGCTAACTCGGTACCAGGCTTAACCTGCCCAAAATTTTTGGGTTGGGATAAAACATGCTGGCTGCGGCCAGCACTTACGGGAGATAGCTATGACTGATATTACGCAGTTGCTTGGCAAAGATGCCGACAGCCTTTTACAGCACCGTTGTATGACTATTCCAGCCGACCAACTCTATTTACCGGGCGCGGATTACGTCGACCGGGTGATGGTGGATAACAACCGCCCGCCTGCGGTGCTGCGTAATATGCAGACCCTCTACAATACCGGGCGTCTGGCGGGAACAGGGTACCTTTCCATTCTGCCGGTCGACCAGGGCGTAGAGCACTCGGCGGGCGCGTCGTTCGCCGCCAACCCGCTCTACTTCGATCCGAAGAATATCGTGGAACTCGCCATCGAAGCCGGCTGTAACTGCGTGGCTTCTACCTATGGCGTACTGGCCTCGGTATCGCGCCGCTACGCGCACCGCATTCCATTCCTCGTTAAGCTCAACCATAACGAAACCCTGAGCTACCCGACCGAGTATGACCAGACCCTGTACGCCAGCGTCGAGCAGGCGTTCAACATGGGCGCGGTTGCGGTTGGCGCGACGATCTATTTCGGCTCCGAGCAGTCGCGTCGGCAGATTGAAGAGATCTCCGCCGCCTTCGAGCGCGCGCACGAGCTCGGCTTGGTCACCGTGCTGTGGGCCTATCTGCGCAACCCGGCATTCAAAAAAGATGGCGTCGATTACCACGTTTCCGCTGACCTGACCGGCCAGGCCAACCATCTGGCCGCCACCATCGGCGCTGATATCGTGAAGCAGAAAATGGCCGAGAATAACGGCGGCTATAAGGCGGTGAACTTCGGTTATACCGACGATCGCGTCTACAGCAAGCTGACCAGCGATAACCCGATCGATCTGGTGCGCTATCAGCTGGCAAACTGCTATATGGGCCGTGCCGGGTTGATTAACTCCGGCGGCGCGGCGGGCGGCGAAACCGATCTCGCCGATGCGGTGCGCACGGCGGTGATCAACAAACGCGCCGGCGGCATGGGGCTGATCCTCGGTCGTAAAGCGTTTAAGAAATCGATGAGCGAAGGCGTGAAGCTGATCAATGCGGTGCAGGACGTCTATCTGGACGGCAAAGTCACTATCGCATAAGGCAAAAATCCGGGCGCGAGGCCCGGATTGACTCTTTTACTTACCCCGGTCTCCGGGGTTTTTTTATGATTTTGCTGCGCTGACGGTCAGCGGTTTAGCCGCTTCGCTGGTAGCAAACCCTGGCTGTTCAACGCGAATAAACGGGCACAGGAAGAAGGCGAGAATATAGAGTGCGGTATAGGCCACCACCACGCCGATGGTGCTGAAGTGCGGCAGCAGCACCACCGCAATTGCCGGCGCGAGGAAGTTCGACAGCCCGGCCGACAGGTTGTAGACCGAAATCGCCGCCCCTTTATGCTTTGGCTCCAGCGCCGGGAACACCGCCGCCATCGGCACGAACGCCGCGACGAAAATCCCCAGCGCAATCGCCGGCACCAGCGCCATGGCGAAGTTATGCCCGAAGTGCTGCGGCAGGTAGTAAAACGCCAGGCTCGACAGCGCCATGCCGATGCAGCCGAACCAGCGCACCACTTTCATCCAGCCCAGTTTCTCCGCCACAATCCCCCAGAAGACGTTGGAGAAAATGGTGGTGAAGAAGAACGCCGCCCACACCTGCAGCCATTCGGAAGTGGTGAAACCGAGCTCATCGACGAACATCATCGGCATGACCACCGCGAAGCCGAACAGCGACAGGGTGTTGATAATGCGCACAATGCTGGAGAGCATAATGCTGCGGTTGGTGTAGATAAGGGTCACCGCGCGCCCCAGCTCGGAGAACTTCTCGCGGGTGGTGAGGTTCTGCATATGGCGCGGGGTTTCGGTGTTGCGCAGCGCCGCCAGGGCAATCAGCCCGCCGGTGACGCAGAACGCCAGCGCCAGCCACAGAGTGCCCATCTCGCCAATGTGCGGGATGGTGAAGCTCGGGATATAGCTGCCGAACACGCCGATACCGACGGAGTAGACCGCCCAGAACCAGCCCAGCGCCGAGCTGGAGCTGTCGCTACGGACGTTATGGATAATGGCGACGATAAACGAATAGAGGAACAGCGGATAGGCCAGGCCGCGGATACCGTAAAACAGCAGGATTAAGGCGTAGTTGGCGCGGCCGAGGCCGAAGACGAGGAACAGGACGTGGAACACGCACCACAGCACGAAACCGATAAACATGGTTTTACGCGGGGTGATGATTTCCGCGACCACGCCGGAGACCCAGGCCGAGAGGGCAGCGGCGAGGCCGTAGAGGGTGAAGGCGAAAGAGGCCTGCGCCGGGCTGAAGCCCAGCTCCTTGATGTAGTGTGAGAGGAAGGCGAGTTCAAAACCGTCGCCGGTCATGAACACGGCGATGGCGACGTATCCCCAGATAAGGTTCAGCGGCAGACCGAACCACTGTTTGTTATTAACGGACATGTTAACCTCGATTTCAGGATGCAGAGGAGCGGCTCCACTGCACAACAGCGGAGCATTATTGTTATTAAATTAAAGAGGTACGTTATTCGCGGATTAGCCGACCGGCCTGTTGTAGCGCTTTGTAGGCCTCATACCTGCGTTGATGCAGCGGGCTAAACGCCGTTTCGCTGCGATAGGTTTTATCCACTCTGGTGAACCGCTTCATGGCGTCCGGTAGCGAGGCGGCGACGTTACCCGCGACGGCGCCGAGGATGGCGGAACCCAGCAATACTGGTTCGCTGCTGGCGGTGCTGACCACGGTTACGCCACAGGCATCGGCCAATAGCTGGCGTACCAGCGGGTGCTGCCCCGCGCCGCCGCTGATAACGATATTTTCGCTCTCAATACCACAGGCGCGTTGGGCATCAAGGATCTGCCGCAGGCCGTAGCCAATCCCGCATAATCCAGCGACATACAGCGCGGTCAGGTTATCAAGATCCCGCTCCATCCCCAGCCCGGCAATCAGCGCTTTCGCGTGGGGGTCGGCAAGCGGCGCGCGGTTGCCGAGAAACTCCGGCACGACGTGCAGTCCATCTGCCAGCTTCACCGCCTCCGACGGCGAGGCAACCTGCGCCAGCACGCGATCCGCCAGCCAGACCGGCAGTGGAACGGCGGCGGCTTTGGCCTGTTCGCGCGCTTCGGCCGCCGCCGGATGGAAGCTCAGTAACTGGTCGATAGCCGCGCCGGCGGCGCTTTGTCCACCTTCGTTCAGCCAGTAACCCGGCACCATCGCCGAATAGTAAGGCCCCCAGACCCCAGGGACGAACACCGCTTTCTCGGTGGTGGTCATGGTGCAGGAGGAGGTGCCGAAGACGTAGGCCATATTATTCACCGCGCCGTTGAGTACGCCAACGGTGCCAATGCCGCCGGCATGGGCGTCGATCATCCCGACCGCCACCGGCGTACCGACAGGCAGACCCATCTCTTCGGCCGCCGCCGCGGTTAACCCATCACCACATGGCGTTCCCGGATCGGCGATACGCTGGCCGATACGGGCGAAGTCTTCTTCCGCCAGCTCTGCGAGGCCAATCTGGCGGAAGTAGTCGGCATCCCAGCGCTTTTCATGGGCCAGATAGGTCCATTTACAGGTGACGGTACAGACGGAGCGGGCCAGATCGCCGGTCGCGCGCCAGGTGAGGTAGTCGGCCAGGTCGAAGAAGTGACGCGCACGGGCATAAGTCAGCGGGCGATTTTCCTTCAGCCACAGCAGCTTCGGCGTTTCCATCTCCGGAGAGATAGTCCCGCCGACGTATTGCAGCACCGGATGGCGGGTGGCATTGATGCGTTCCGCCTGTTCGGTGGCGCGGTGATCCATCCAGACGATGATATTGCGGTCCGCCTCTTCGCTGGGGCCGACGGCCAGCGGCGCGTCATTCTCCCCGATTACCACCAGCGAGCAGGTGGCGTCGAAGCCGATACCGGCTACCGAGTGCGGAGAGACGGCGGCCTTTACGACCGCGCGTTTAATGCAGTCGCAAACCGCCTGCCAGATTTCGCGGCTGGATTGTTCCACCACGCTGCCGGTGCTACGGAAGAGGGTTATCTCCCGGGTGGCGTGGGCCAGCAGTTCGCCGCTGAGGTTAAATACCCCGGCGCGTACGCTGCCGGAGCCGACATCGACGCCGATGAGGGTTTGAGTCTCGCCATTCATAAAATCGTCCTTTTAGTCACCGATACCGGGGGTTATAAATCAACGCTGTTAGGCAGAATAACCAGGTCGCGCACGGTGACGTTTTTCGAACGGGTGACCATAAACAGCACCGATTCGGCAACTTCGATAGGCTGCATCAGGCTGCCGTTGGCCAGCGCTTCTTCCATTTTCTCTTTCGGCCAGTCATCGAGCAGGGCGGTGACCACCGGGCCCGGCAGTACCGCGCCGACGCGGACGCCGTGCTGGGAAACCTGGCGGCGGGTAGTATGAACAAATGCCTGTACGGCGAATTTTGAGGCGGTATAGATAGGTTCCCAGATAACCGGCACCACGCCGGCGATGGAGCTGGTGAAAATAATATCGCCGGATTTTTGCGCAATCATATGCGGCAGCACGCTACGCACGCAGCGGAAGGCGGCGTTAGTATTGAGGTGCAGCACGCGATCCCAGACGTCCGGGTCGCCCTCAGCGACCGGGCCGCCGATGTAAGCGCCGGCGTTGGCGTGGAAGATATCGAGACGGCCGGCAAGTTGCAGGATGCCGTCAATGATCTTATCCACCTGATCGCCCTGCATCAGATCGACCTGTAAAGCAAAAGCGTTTTCGCCAAGCTCTGCCACAATCTTGTTGAGCTTTTCGCCTTCGCGGTCGATCAGAACCACCTTCGCGCCCGCGCCAAGCAGGGTTTTCGCGCATTCAAGACCAATGCCGGAAGCGGCGCCGGTGACCGCGGCGACTTTGCCGCTAAGAGAAGTATTCATAGAGGATACAGAGTGGTTCATTTTATAATCCTTCATGTTGTCTGTTTTGCTCATCAAGCGGGTCTCGACGAGCTTGAGGAGCGGTTACCTGCTACAACAATCTGGCCTGTCAGAGCAGGAGTAACTAAGTTAAGCTATTGAATATCAGCACCATTTATTTCAATTTGCTGATGTCTGAACGATTATTGAGTGTATACGCTAGCGAGCGTCATGGTTGCTCAATCGATGAAGCTAATGTTGCGCCAGCTTCATCGATTGAGCAAGTGGGGAAATTAACAGCGAAATGAATTTGTGACGCAAGTTGGGAAAATGAAAAAAATCACTATCTACGATCTGGCGGAATTATCCGGCGTTTCGGCAAGCGCGGTGAGCGCGATCCTCAATGGCAACTGGAAAAAACGCCGTATCAGCGCCAAACTTGCGGAAAAAGTGACGCGGATTGCGCAAGAACAGGGCTACGCGATTAATCGCCAGGCCAGCATGTTGCGCAGTAAAAAATCGCATGTCATCGGGATGATTGTCCCCAAATACGACAACCGTTATTTTGGTTCCGTGGCGGAAGGCTTTGAAGAGATGGCTCGTGAGCGCGGCCTGCTGCCGATTATTACCTGTACTCGCCGTCGACCGGAGCTGGAAATCGAAGCGGTGAAAGCGATGCTCTCCTGGCAGGTGGACTGGGTGGTGGCGACCGGGGCGACTAATCCGGATAAAATTACCGAGCTTTGTCAGCAGGCGGGGGTGCCGACGGTCAACCTTGACCTGCCGGGCTCCACCGCACCGTCGGTGATCTCCGATAACTACGCGGGCGCCCGCGCGTTGACCGATAAAATTCTTGATAACAGCCTCAATCGCCACGGCAAACTGGCGCCGCTGTTTTTTGTCGGCGGGCGCAGTAGCGACCACAACACCCTGGAGCGTTTGCGCGGATTTCGCGATGCCCATGCGGCGCGCGGCATGAGCGTGCCGGATGAAAATATTCTTTCTCCGGGCTATTCAAAAGGCAAAGTAGAAGCCTGCATGCAGGCGCGTTTCAAAAGCGCTGATGAACATCTTCAGGGGTTCTTCGTTAACTCGACCATCTCGCTGGAAGGGGTGGTGCGATGGCTGGCCCAGCTAGGGCTGACCGGCGCCGAACAGCCACCAATGGGCTGTTTTGACTGGGATCCGTTTGTTTATCTATTGGGTCACGACATTGACATGGTGCAGCAGAACGTACCGGCGATGCTGGAAGCGGTATTCAATATCATCGACGCTGGCGAGGCCAGCCAGCAGCGGGTAGAGATCCCGCCGCTGCTGATTAGCAGCCGCGAGCATCTGGCGTGAAAACCGCTGGCGCTAGCGCGTCAGCAGCCAGCGGGCGGTATGTTCATCGGTCACCAGGCCGTTAATCCAGCCGCCTTTTAACGCCGCGAGGATCGCCGGGCGCTTGTTCTCGCCACAGGCGACGGCTATCCGCGGGCACTGATTTTGGCGGATATCGTAGCTGGTGATCAGGCGATTAATTTCGCTGTCGACGACGCCGCCGTCGGCATCGATAAAGCGGCCGAGGATCTCGCCGATGCCGCCGCGCGCCGTCAGTTCATCCAGTTGGGCCTTATTAATAAATCCGTCTTTGAAGATGGGGCTTTGGGTCCCCAATGGGCCGATACCGACGAAAATAACGTCCGCCTGCTGTGCGGCGGCAGATACGTTGCTGAACAGGCGGCTGCCGCACCACATCTCATGTTCCTGACGGGTTTGCGCATAGCGCGGCGCGGGCCACTGGTAGTAGTTGGCCTGAATTTTCCGCGCCAGCAGCAACGGCACGTCGTCGTAGTAGTTGCATTTCCCTTCATCGTTCATTGCGCTAATCAGCGCCACGCAGCGGCTGTTGGGGCTATCGAAATCAATGCGCTGGATGGTTTTTTTCAGCGTTAATCCAGAACCAATGCCGATTATTTTGGCGTTATCGCTCTGCAGGTAGCGGGCCATCAGCTGATAACAACCGAAGGAAACGCTATCCAGCGTGCTCTCCTCGTTGTAGGTCGGCACGATATTGCACTCGATGAGTTGATACTTTTCCTGCAACAACTGCGCATAATCGAGGCAGTTCGCCACCGGATGATGCAAACCAATTGACACAATGCCTTCTTCCTTCGCCGCGGCGATCAGGCGCTGGACCACCGGCCTTGAGGTGCCAAGGTGGCTGGCGATTTCGCTCTGATTCTGACCGGCAATGTAGTACATCCATGCGGCGCGGACCTTCTGATCCAGCCTGATGTCGTCTTCTTTACTCACGTTATCCTGCCTTAAATACGCGGGCGCAGTAGCGCAGATACCCGCATTTTGGCTGCGGTTTTCCAAACAGGCAAGCTTTTGCTCTGAATTGGTCATTTGTAATTTTATTGGGTAATTGTTCTTTTGTGATCTGTAGCTCTTATTTGATTCAAATGATCACCTACAGTGAGCCGCATCACCTCAAGGAGAGCAGAACATGAATACGCAATTCACATGGCTTCACATTGGTCTCGGGTCTTTTCATCGCGCCCATCAGGCGTGGTATCTGCATCGACTGCGGGTTTCCGGCGATTCGCGCTGGCATATCGCGGCGGGAAATATTCGTAATGACGCCGAGCATGTGGTGCATGCGCTGGCGGAGCAGGAAGGGCGCTATGTCCTCGAGACGGTGAGCCCGGAAGGGGAGCGAGAATACGAAGAGATCGCCTCAATTCAAAAATTACTGCCGTGGCAGGCGGGGCTGCAGCCGCTGATTGATGAAGGCGCGAACCCGCAGACCAAAGTCATTGCTTTCACGGTGACGGAAGGGGGCTATTACCTCAATACGCAACATCGCCTGGAAACCAGCAACGCCGATCTGCAGGCCGATTTGCAGGGGGATTGCAAAACCATTTATGGCACCATCACCCGGATCCTTGAAAAACGCATCGCCGACGATGCTGGTCCGCTGACGCTGCTTAACTGCGACAACGTGCGCCACAACGGCGAACGTTTCCATGATGGACTGGTGGAATTTCTGCAGCTGACCGGTAAACAGCAGGTTATTGACTGGCTGGCGGTGAACGCGACCTGTCCAAACACCATGGTCGATCGTATCACGCCGCGCCCGGCCGCCGATCTGGCGCCACGTATCAAAGCGCAAACCGGCATCGACGATAAAGCGCCGGTGATGGGCGAAACCTTTATTCAATGGGTTGTGGAAGATAATTTCCGCGCTGAGCGCCCGGCGCTTGAGACGGTAGGCGTGGAGATGGTGGCGTCGGTTATCCCCTATGAAGAGGCGAAGATTCGCATTCTTAACGCGTCACATAGCTGTATCGCCTGGGCGGGAACCCTGTTGGGCCAGCAATATATTCACGAGAGTACGCTTACCGATGCCATCTACGCCATCGCTGACCGTTACGTCAGTGAAGATGTGATTCCGTGTCTGGGCGATAACGGTATCGACCTGGTAACCTATCGCGACGTGGTACTCAAGCGTTTTACCAACCCCTATATCCAGGACACCAATCAGCGGGTGGCGGCAGACGGATTCTCAAAAATCCCGGCGATGATTGCCCCAACCCTGCAGGAGTGCTACCAGCGCGGCGTGCGTCCGCAGGCTACCGCTATGTTGCCGGCGCTGTTCTTTGTCTTTATGCAGCAGTGGCATAAAGGGGCTTTACCGTATCAGTACCAGGACGGAATTCTTGATGAATCGGCGGTACACGCCATGTTTAATTCGCCTGACCCGATCGCCCGGTACGCCGGTGATAAAGCCCTGTTTGGCGATCTGGCGGAATCGGCGGATTTCCACGCGCTGCTGCGTGAGCAAATCGCCGCCGTCTACGCGCTGACCCAGCAGGAGGCGCTATGTATTTAGGCATCGATCTCGGCACTTCGGAAGTTAAAGCGCTGGTGCTGGATGAAAACAATGCGGTCGTCGCCAGCCATAGCGCGCCGTTGACCATTCAACGGCCGCATCCGCAGTGGTCTGAACAATCGCCGCAGGCGTGGTGGGAAGCGACGGAATACCTGATTGCCACTCTGCGCGAGAAGTGCGCGAGCCATTGGTCGGCGATTAAAGCCATCGGCCTTTCCGGACAGATGCATGGCGCCGTGCTACTGGATGCCAGCGGCGAGGTGATTCGCCCGGCGATTTTATGGAATGATACCCGCTGCGCGCAGGAGTGCGCCGAGCTTGAGGAGATGGCGCCGGAGCTGCATCAGGTGGCCGGTAATCTGGCGATGCCGGGATTTACCGCGCCGAAACTGCTGTGGGTGCGGCGTCACGAGCTGCAGCATTTTGCCCGTACCGCTTGCGTACTGCTGCCGAAGGATTTTCTGCGCTACAAGATGACCGGCAAAAAAGTCTCCGATATGTCGGATGCCGCCGGCACCCTGTGGCTGGATGTTGCGCGACGGGACTGGTCCGACGCGCTGCTGCAAAAGTGCGGCCTGACGCGGCAACAAATGCCGGAACTGGTTGAAGGATGCGACGTTTCCGCCACGCTGGCGGCAGACATTGCCGAACGCTGGGGGCTTAATCCTTCGGTGCTGGTGGCGGGGGGCGGCGGCGATAATGCGGTCAGCGCGATTGGCGTTGGCGCGGTGTCGCCGGGAGACGCTTTTATCTCGCTGGGGACCTCCGGCGTGCTGTTTGTCGTCACCGACCGCTATCGTCCGGCGCCGCAGTCGGCGGTGCATGCTTTCTGTCACGTACTGCCGAACCTGTGGCACCAGATGAGCGTGATGCTCAGCGCCGCCAGCTGTCTGCAGTGGTTCTGTCGTCTGACCGGCACCACCGAAGTGGCGCTACTGGAGGAGATAGCCCAGTTAAGCGAAGACGAAAAAGCCAATGCGCCATACTTCCTGCCTTATCTTTCCGGCGAGCGTACGCCGCATAACGATCCGCTGGCGCGCGGTATGTTCTGGGGAATGACCCATGCCAGCCAGCGCGCTCAACTGGGATATGCGGTGCTGGAGGGGGTGAGCTTCGGCATTGCTGACGGCCTGCGCGCGTTGCAGGAGAGCGGAACCCGTATCGACCAGTGTTCCCTGGTCGGCGGCGGCGCCCGCAGTCCGTTCTGGGCGCAACTGCTGGCGGATATCCTGGCGATGCCGGTGGTGACGCATAAAGGTGGGGAAACCGGCGGCGCGCTGGGAGCGGCGCGGCTGGCCTGCCTGGCGGCGGGCAAACCGCTGGCCAGCGTTTGTCATAAGCCGGAAATCTGGCAAACCTGGCAGACGGATCCGCAGCGTCATCAGACGCTGATGCCGCGTTACGCCCATTTTCAGTCTCTGTACCTCAACGACCGACATTTTCGACAGCAATAAGACATATGACGCTCCGGCGAAACTGCCGGAGTGATTCTCCTGCACCCTACAACAACGAGGTCACCATGTCCGTTAATCACAAACAGTGGCTCGGTCTGCCGCTGAACCTTATCTGGGGATACGTCGCCATCGCCGTGTTTATGACCGGCGACGGTTTTGAACTCGCCTTCCTCTCGCACTACATCAAGGAGCTGGGCTTCAGCCCGGCACAGGCCTCTTTCGCCTTCACCCTCTACGGCCTCGCCGCTGCCCTCTCGGCCTGGGTCTCCGGCGTGGTCGCGGAAATCATCACCCCGCGTAAAACCATGTTTATCGGTTTTGTGCTGTGGTGCGTGTTCCACGTCCTGTTCCTCGTCTTCGGCCTCGGCCGCGCCAACTACGCCTTAATCCTGCTGTTTTACGGTATCCGCGGTCTGGCCTATCCGCTGTTCCTCTACTCGTTCATCGTCGCCATTATCCATAACGTCCGCAGCGACAGCTCCAGCTCGGCGCTGGGCTGGTTCTGGGCGGTCTACTCCGTCGGTATCGGCGTGTTCGGCAGCTATATCCCGAGCTTCACCATCCCGCACATCGGCGAGATGGGCACTCTGTGGCTGGCGCTGGCGTTCTGCGTCACCGGCGGACTGATTGCCCTGGCGGCGCTGCGCAACACCGAAACCCCGCGCCATATGCAGAACCTCACCACCCGCGAGAAGTTCTCCGAGCTGGGGCGCGCGGTGACCCTTATCTACACCAACCGCAGCATTATGCTCTCCAGCATTGTGCGCATTATCAACACCCTGTCGCTGTTCGGCTTCGCGGTGGTCATGCCGATGATGTTCGTCGATGAGCTCGGCTTCACCACTTCCGAATGGCTGCAGGTATGGGCGGCGTTCTTCTTCACCACCATCTTCTCCAACGTCTTCTGGGGTATCGTGGCGGAGAAACTGGGCTGGATGAAAGTGGTGCGCTGGTTCGGCTGCATCGGCATGGCGCTGTCGAGCCTGGCGTTTTACTACCTGCCGCAGCACTTCGGGCATAACTTCGCCATGGCGCTGGTGCCGGCGATTGCGCTGGGGATTTTCGTCGCGGCGTTCGTGCCGATGGCGGCGGTGTTCCCGGCGCTGGAGCCAAAGCATAAAGGGGCGGCGATTTCGGTCTACAACCTGTCTGCCGGGCTGTCGAACTTCCTCGCGCCGGCGATTGCGGTGGTGCTGCTGCCGCACTTCAGCACCATCGGCGTGGTGGTGGCCTATACCGCGCTCTATCTGCTGGCGTTTTGTCTGTGCCCGTTTATTCGTGTCGATCAGCCGGGCTTTGTCCGTAAGGCAAGCGGCGTCAGGGAAGGGGTAGAATATTCATAACGTTATCAGGGCGGGTATATCCCGCCCTGATGTTTTAACGCAGTAACATACAGTCCGGCGGCAGACGGCAGCGTAGCGCCTCGCCGAGGATTTCCATACGGAAGGATTTGCCGCTCAGCGGTTCTCCATCCAGGTTGAAGGTCATTTCATGGGCGGCGGTGACTTCAAACCACGGCGATACGCCGTCGATCAGATTTGGTGAATTATCGGGATTAGCGAGGGTGCTAAACAGCGCAGGCAGCAACTCTTCGCCGGTAAAAATACGCAGATGCAGTAGCCCGTCGTTAATTAATGCTTCAGGACACAGTTGCTGACCACCACCGGCCTGGCGGCCATTGCCGATGCCGATAACCAGCGCGTCGCCCTGCCAGTGAAAGTTCTCGCCGCGAATTTCGCAGCGGTCCGGCTTCAGGGTATCCATGCGCGTCAGGCCGTGAATCAGATAGGAGACGCCGCCGAGCGCGGCTTTTAGTTTTTCCGGCGTTTCGGTGGTGATACGGGTACCAAAGCCGCCGGTGGCCATATTGATAAATCCGGCCTCGTTATTCACGCGAACCACATCAATAGGGACGTCGCGCCCGGCTATCGCCAGCTTCAGCGCGCTGGCTAAGTCCTGCGGGATGCCGACGCTGGTGGCGAAATCATTGGCTGTGCCGAGGGGGAGTATTCCCAGCGCCATATTGCTGCCGCGCTGGACCAGCGCGGTGGCGACTTCATTAATCGTGCCATCGCCGCCGCCGGCAATCACCGTCGCCACCCTGAGCGTTTCGGCTTCCTCGACAAAACGAATCGCATCGCCTTTTTCCCAGGTCACGCGGACGTGTATCTCGATACCTTCTTCGCGCAGGAGATTAACGGCTTCGCGCAGTTGGGGCTCATTCGCGCCTTTACCGTTGAGAATTAATAAGCTGGCTGGAAATTGGGTCATCCTTTATCGCCTCATTCTTAGTCGTCATCCTCAGTGTATCGCATGAATGGCGTCATGGAATAAGAAAGTCGGGAAAATAGGATGCATAAAAAATAAGCCCGCGTAAGGGAGATTACGCAGGCTAAGGAGGTGGTTCCTGGTACAGCTAGCATTTATGGGTTATGTTTTTCAGCGAAATGGATGATACCTGCTTCGAACGTAACGGTATGTGATCCGATTCTAATATCCATACATAGTGAAAAAATAACGCCAATAAACTAATTTTTATGCGGATTGCGCGTCGACTCGCCGTTGAAGTTACGCATCAGCAAACCATACTCCAGCGCCATATCCTCCGGCAGCGGCAGCCAGACGATATAACCGTCTCCCGGCGCGACCGGCATTGCTTCGCCTTTGGCGTTCTCCATATGTTCGAGCGTAAAGTTGACGTTGCCTTGCGGAGTCATGACCTCCAGGCTGTCGCCGACCGAGAACTTATTTTTTACCGCCACTTCGGCCAGATTACCATTACGCTTGCCGGTGAATTCGCCGACAAACTGCTGGCGTTCGGAAACCGAGTAGCCGTACTCGTAATTCTGATAGTCGTCGTGGGTGTGGCGGCGCAGGAAGCCTTCGGTATAGCCGCGGTGAGCCAGACCTTCCAGCGTCTCCAGCAGACTGGTATCGAACGGTTTACCGGCGGCGGCGTCGTCAATCGCTTTACGGTACACCTGGGCGGTGCGCGCGCAGTAGTAGAAGGATTTGGTGCGGCCTTCAATCTTCAGCGAGTGCACGCCCATCTGGGTCAGGCGCTCCACGTGGGCGATTGCGCGCAGATCTTTGGAGTTCATGATGTAGGTGCCGTGCTCGTCTTCGAAGGCGGTCATATACTCGCCCGGACGTTTGGCTTCCTCAATCATAAATACCTGGTCGGTTGGCGCGCCGATACCGAGAGTGGGTTCAACGTTCTGCACCGGGATAGGCTCATGCTTGTGGACGATATTACCTACGTCATCTTCTTTGCCTTCCTGGACGTTGTACTCCCAGCGGCAGGCGTTGGTGCAGGTACCCTGGTTAGGGTCACGTTTGTTGATATAGCCGGAGAGCAGGCAGCGGCCGGAGTAGGCCATGCACAGCGCGCCATGGACGAAAATCTCGATTTCCATCTCCGGCACCTGGCTGCGAATTTCGGCGATCTCGTCCAGCGACAGCTCGCGGGAGAGGATCACGCGGGTTAGCCCCATTTGCTGCCAGAATTTCACCGTCGCCCAGTTGACGGCGTTGGCCTGTACCGACAGGTGAATTGGCATATCAGGGAAGTTTTCCCGCACCAGCATGATTAAACCAGGATCGGACATAATCAGCGCGTCCGGCCCCATTTCCACTACCGGTTTGAGATCGCGAATAAACGTTTTCAGCTTGGCGTTATGCGGTGCGATGTTAACCACCACGTAGAATTTTTTCCCTAGCTCGTGGGCCTCATTGATGCCGAGCTGCAGGTTTTCGTGGTTAAATTCATTGTTGCGCACGCGCAGTGAGTAACGCGGCTGGCCGGCGTAGACCGCATCGGCGCCATAAGCGAAAGCGTAACGCATATTTTTCAGCGTTCCCGCCGGGGAAAGGAGTTCCGGTTTAAACATGATTTTCTCGTTCTGATGACAGGTCAGACTCGCCGCACCAGGTGCGGCGATTCGGGGGAGTGTCCCCACATTAAGGGCGGGCATTGTAGCGCCGTGGAAAGAGGGAGTAAACCTTTGCGCCTCTCTGCTCTGAGAGGCGCAGAGGTTAGGCTATTCGACAGGCGTCCGCCTCCCAGCGATAGCCGACGCCGTAGACGGCGCGAATAAACGACTGCTCGGCATCCAGCGATTCAAGCTTACGGCGCAGGTTTTTAATATGGCTGTCGATAGTGCGGTCGGTGACCACGCGATAATCGTCGTACAGATGATTGAGCAGTTGTTCGCGGGAGAAGACTTTACCCGGCTCCTGAGACAGCGTTTTTAATAGCCGAAACTCGGCGGGAGTCAGGTCCAGTAATTTTTCGCGCCACGAGGCCTGGAAGCGGCTCTCATCAACGATGAGCGGGCTTTGCGCATCCAGCGCCTGCAGAGCGCGCTGTGGCTTGCAGCGACGCAGGATCGTCTTCACGCGAGCCACAACTTCACGCGGACTATATGGTTTGCAGATGTAGTCGTCGGCGCCGATCTCCAGCCCCAGCAGGCGATCGATCTCCTCGATTTTGGCGGTGACCATCACGATCGGTACATCGGAAAAACGGCGGATTTCACGGCACAATGTCAGGCCGTCGGTGCCGGGCAGCATTAAATCCAGCAGAATCAAATGCGGGGGCGTCTGGCGAACGTAGGGCAGTACCCGATCGCCATGCGCAATTAGCGTTGGCGCGTAGCTCGCGGCCTGCAAATAGTCGATCAACAACTGACCGAGCTTGGGCTCGTCTTCCACGATTAAAATACGCGGCGTGTTTTCATCAATGGGTAATTCGCTCATACGTCCCTCGATAAATCCTGTTCCAGAGGTAATTCTACTTTAATGCTAACCCCGCCAAAAGGCGAATGGCTGGCGTTCAGGCTGCCGCCGTGGGCCGCTACGATGTTCATACAGATTGCCAGCCCAAGGCCGGATCCGCCGCTGGCGCGGTTACGCGAACCTTCGGTGCGGTAAAAACGTTCACACAGCCGCGCCAACTGCTCGTCGCTAACGCCGGGGCCGCTATCGGCAAAATCGAGCGTCAACATGCGGCCGTTTTGTTTGGCGCTAATCAGCAGGCGTCCGCCGCGGTCGGTATAGCGCAGGCTGTTTTCCAGCAGATTATTGAACAGCTGCATTAGCCGATCGCGATCGCCGAACACGATAGCGTTATCCGGCAGCGAGACGCCGATGGTCAACCCGCGGCTGGCGAAACGTTCGCGGAACGCTCCTGCGGCGACCTCCAGTAGCGCAATTAAATCGACCGATTCTTTCTGGTAGGCTAACGCGCCTTCATCGGACATCGATAGCTGATGCAGATCGTCTACCAGCTTAGTGAGCGTGCCGACTTCCGCCTGCAGCGAAGAAATTGAATCCGGGGTGAATTTACGCACGCCGTCCTGAATAGCTTCCAGCTCGCCGCGCAGCACCGCTAGCGGCGTGCGGAGTTCATGCGAAATATCGGCCATCAAATCGCGGCGCATTTGTTGGTTGCGCTCAAGCGTACTGGCAAGCTGGTTGAAATCCTGCGCCAGACGACCCAGTTCATCCCCGCCGGTGACCGTGACGCGGGTAGAGAAATCGCCCGCCGCCAGCTTATGGGTACCTTCCACCAGCCGTTTGACCGGCGCCAGCAGCCCGCGGGCCAGCGGGAAGGTGGCCAGAGCGGCGAGGAGGGTGGCGAGGGCGACGATAAGCCAACTGGTGCGTTTTTGCTGGCGGTCGAAATTGATATCCGTGTTGCGCGTGAGTCGCTCGACCGGCGAGGCGATCACCGCCCCGACGGTCACGCCGTTGACGACAATGTTGCGCCGGGTGCCATCTTGCGGTACCGGCGCTCGCGGGCCTACCAGCACGCGCCCTTGTTGATCGACAACCCAAAATTGCGTGCGCCAACCGTGCGGCGGCATATCGGGACGCGGGCCAGGCCCGGGCATTGGCCCTGGCTCGCCGTGTGGGCCCGGACCACCCGGCGGGCGTTCGTCGTTATCCCGCTCGAAGGTGCGCAGTAACTGGAAGATAAAACGATCGTTATTGCGCAAAAACTTCCAGTCGCCGTGCTGCTCGTACTGTTCGCTCAGCGCGTCGCCGAGCATCGTTAATCGCTGTTCATTACCGCGTTTTATATAGTCGATAAAGCCGCGCTCAAAGCTGATACGTACCGCCCAGTGCATGCTAATCAGCAGCACGATACAGGTAGCGAAAATAGCCAGGAACAGCTTACCGGTGATACCCGGGCGCCAAAGTTTCACGATTCACTCCTTTTGCGTCGGCGGATGACGGTGTTGCTGCCGACATCGTTCGGTACGCGGGAAAAGATGAGCGCCGGGAGGGCGATAATCACCGCCATGCTCAGATAGGTGTAGAGGAAAACTTGATGAACGGCTGGGGCATCGGCGCTGATATGCTGCTGGCCGTACATGCCGAGCAGTAGCCCGGCGATGGTCACGCCGATACTCATCGAGAGCTGCATAACCATCGAGAGCAGGCTGTTACCGCTACTGGCCAACTCATCAGGCAGGTCTTTTAGCGTCAGAGTATTCATCGACGAGAAACGGCTGGAGTTAATCATGCCCTGCAGGAACAGCACTGGCGGCAGCAGCCAGTACCAGCCGGCCAGTGCGACGGCCATGAACAGCAAACTCACCAGCGCCAGGCCGAGGGTTGCGAAAACCAGCACGCGGCGATAGCCAAAGCGATTCACTACCTGCACCACGATGCGTTTCATCCCCATGCTGCCCAGCACCATCGGGATCATCATCAGCCCGGCGTGGAACGGCGAGAAGCCGAGGCCAATTTGCAGGAATACCGGGGTCATAAACGGCAACATCCCGCTGCCGATACGCCCGGCGAAGCTGCCGCCAAGACCGAGCGAGAAGGTTTTATTGCGAAACAGTTTGAGGCTAAACAATGCGTTAACGTTACCGCGGGCGTGCCACCAATAGAATCCCATCGCCATCAGGCCGCCGACGACCAGCACGGCGAGCAGCAGCGGCGAGATACCCAGCCCTTTTTTGCCGTCAAGCGCCAGCGTCAGGGCGGCCATTCCCACCGCCAGCAGAATAAAACCAAGAATATCAAAACGCCGGGTCTGCAGGGTGTAGTTTGGCATCAGGCATAACGTGGCGATAGCGCCGATGATACCTACCGGGATGTTAATTAAGAAAATCCAGTGCCAGGAAGCATATTCGACGAGCACGCCGCCAAGCGCCGGGCCGAGCAGCGGTCCAACCTGGCCGGGCAGGGTGACGAAGGTCATCGCCGCCATATACTGATCGCGTGGAACGATTTTCATCACCGTCAGACGCCCGACCGGTACCATCATCGCGCCGCCGACGCCTTGCAGCACGCGGGACATCACTAACTGATCGAGAGTGCTGGCCTGGGCGCAGAATAGCGAGCCGACGGTAAACAATACAATGGCGCTGAAGAAGATATTGCGCACGCCAACCCGGTCCGCCAGCCAGCCGCTGGCCGGCAGCATGACCGCCACCGTAAGCACATATGAGACCACCACCATATGCATGTGCAGCGGGCTCTCCCCAAGGCTTTTGGCCATCGAGGGGAGGGCGGTGTTAACGATGGTGGTATCCAGCGACTGCATAAAGAAGCCGAAGGCCACAATCCATAACTGCCAGCGTACGCTGGAGGGCAGATCTGTCATTTTATTCGCTTACCGGTTGAGCAGACTTGCGCGTAAAACGCAGCCGCAGACGATCAAAGAACAAATAGACCACCGGGGTGGTGTACAGCGTCAGCAGCTGGCTCATGACCAGACCGCCGACGATGGTGATCCCCAACGGCTGCCGCAGCTCTGAACCATCCCCGCCCGACAGCACCAGCGGCAGTGCGCCGAACAGCGCCGCCAGGGTGGTCATCATGATCGGGCGAAAACGTAGCAGGCAGGCCTCGAAGATGGCCTCTTCCGGCGGCAGATTACCGCTGCGCTGCGCTTCAAGGGCTAAATCGACCATCATGATGGCGTTTTTCTTTACGATGCCAATTAATAGCATGATCCCTATCAGGGCGATTAGGCTGAATGGGGCACCGAACAACTCCAGCGCCAACAGCGCGCCCACCCCAGCCGATGGCAGGGTAGAGAGGATAGTTAACGGATGCACGTAGCTTTCGTAGAGGATCCCCAGCACGATATACACCGTGGCGATGGCGGCGATAATCAGGATCACCTGTGAGTTCATCGTCTGCTGGAATACCTGCGCGGTGCCGGCAAACGATCCGCGGACGCTCGACGGCACGCCGAGCTGGGTCATCGCCCGGTCAATGGCGTCGCTGGCTTCCGATAGCGATTTGCCGGTTGGCAGGTTGAAGGAGATGGTCGAGGCGGCCGATAGCCCCTGATGATTGACCGAAAGCGGCGCGTTCGCCGGTTGCCATTTGGCGAAATACGACAGCGGAATGGGTTTGCCGTCTTTACTGATGACAAACATTTGTTCCAGCGCGCTAACGTCCTGGGTATAAAGCGGATCGACTTCCATCACCACTTTGTACTGGTTCAGCGGCTGGTAGATGGTCGAGATTTGCCGCTGGCCGAAAGCGTTGTTTAACAGACTGTTGGCATCCTGTACGCTGACACCCAGTCGTGACATGGTGTCGCGGTCGTAGACCAGATCCATCTCCGCGCCGTTATCCTGTTGGTCCGAGTTAACGTCGGCCAGTTCCGGCAGCGCCGCCAGTGCCTTGCGGATTTTTGGCTCCCATTCACGCAGCGCCGACAAATCGTCCGATAACAGAGTGTATTGATAGCTGGCATTCGACTGACGCCCGCCGACGCGGATATCCTGCACCGCCATCAGGAACAGATTAGCGCCGGGCTCTTTCGCCAGCTTTTTCCGCAGCCGGTCGATGATTTGCTGCGCGGTTTCATGGCGCTGCTCGCGCGGTTTCAGGGTGATAAACATCATACCGCTATTCACCCGCGAGCCGCCGGTAAAGCCGGTCACGTTATCGACCGCCGGATCCTCGCGGATGATCTTCATAAAGTCCTGCAGTTTGCCGCGCATCGCCTGGAAAGAAATGCTCTGATCCGCCTGAATGCCGCCCATCAGCACCCCGGTGTCCTGCTCCGGGAAGAAGGTTTTCGGAATGGCGATATACAGCCACACGCTGAGCGCTATCGTACCGAGCAGGACCAGGCCAGTCAGACGACTATGCTTCAGCACCCATTTTAACGATTTGCCATAGCCGCCCTGAATAGCGACCAACAGGCGGCCAAAGCCGCGATTGCGCGTTGGTTCATGAGGTTTGCCGCTTTTCAGCAGCCAGCCGCACATCATCGGCGTTAGCGTGAGCGATACGGCGAGCGAAATGCCGATCGCTACCGATAGCGTGACGGCGAACTCGCGCAGCAGACGGCCCGGAAGGCCGCCCATCAGCAGCAGCGGTAAGAACACCGCCACCAGCGACAGGCTCATCGACAGCACGGTAAAGCCGACTTCACGGCTGCCCTGTAACGCGGCCTGCAGCGGTTTCATTCCCGACTCAAGATGGCGGGAAATGTTTTCCAGCACTACGATGGCGTCATCAACAACAAAACCGGTGGCGATGGTCAGCGCCATTAGCGACAGATTATTAAGGCTGAAGCCGCATAAATACATGGCGGCGAAGGTACCGATTAACGATACCGGTACGGCGACAGCCGGGATAAGCGTTGCGCGCCCGGAGCGCAAAAACAGAAAGACCACCAGAATCACCAGCGCGACCGAGATCACCAGCGTTTGCTCGACCTCTTCAAGCGATGCGCGGATAGTGGGCGAACGATCCTGGGCAATCTGTAAATCGATGGCGGCGGGGATGGTACGCTGTAGCTCCGGCAGGCGGGCGCGAATGCTATCAACCGTTTGAATGATGTTGGCTTCCGGCAGCTTGCGTATCATCAGCAGGATCGCCGGTTTGGCGTTGGTCATTCCGGCGTTACGCACATCCTGCACTGAATCTGTCACTTTTGCCACGTCGCCAAGACGTACCGCTGCGCCGTTGTTGTAGTGGACGATTACCGGCAAATATTCCGCCGCGGTTTTCAGTTCATCGTTGGTCTGCACCTGCCAGCGATGGGTTCCATCTTCCAGCGCGCCCTGCGGGCGACGCACGTTGGCGTTGTCGATGGCGCTGCGCACGGCATCCAGTGAGACGCCCTGGTTAAACAGCGCCTGCGGGTTGAGATCGACACGCACCGCCGGCAGGGAGCTGCCGCCGACGTCGACATCGCCGACGCCGTCGATCTGCGCGATGGTTTGCGCCAGCTGGGTTGACGCGAAATCGTACAGCTCGCCCTGCGAATAGGTATCCGAGGTGAGCGTCAGGATCATGATCGGCGCATCGGACGGGTTAGCTTTGCGATACGTGGGGCGGCTGGGCATCCCGCTCGGCAGCAGGCTTTGCGCGGCATTAATCGCCGCCTGCACGTCGCGGGCTGCGCCGTTAATATCGCGATCGAAATTAAACTCCATGATGATGCGGGTACTGCCAAGCGAGCTCGACGAGGTCATTTCATTGACCCCGGCAATGCGCCCCAGCGAGCGCTCCAGCGGTGTGGCTACCGACGAGGCCATGGTTTCCGGCGAGGCGCCGGGCAGCGAGGCGCTAATCATGATCACCGGGAAATCGACCTGCGGCAGCGGCGCGACCGGCAGCAGGCGGAATCCGAGGATCCCGCACAGGGTAATCGCCAGCGAGATAAGAATCGTCGCCACTGGGCGATATATAAAGAGAGCGAAAAACTTCACTTACGCCTCCTCTTCACGGCGCGGGAAGCGGCTCTTCATATACAGCGATAGCCGATCGAACAGCAGATAAATCACCGGCGTGGTGAATAACGTCAGTACCTGGCTGAGCATCAGGCCGCCAACCATGCCAATCCCCAGCGGACGACGCAGCTCGGCGCCGACGCCGGTACTGAGCATCAACGGCAGCGCGCCAAGCAGGGCGGCGAGGGTGGTCATCAGAATCGGACGAAAGCGCAGCAGGCAGGCCTGATAAATGGCTTCCCGCGGCGGCATTCCCTGTTCGCGCTCGGCGGCGAGGGCAAAGTCAATCATCATGATGGCGTTTTTCTTCACGATACCAATCAGCAGAATGATGCCGATGATGGCAATCACATCCAGCTCGCTACCGGCCAGCCATAGCGCCAGTAGCGCCCCGACGCCAGCGGTCGGCAGCGTAGAAAGAATGGTGATGGGATGAATGAAGCTTTCATACAGCACGCCGAGCACGATATACATGGCGACGACCGCCGCGACCACCAGCCAGACGGTGCTACCGAGCGCCGACTGGAACGCGAGCGAACTGCCCTGGAACTGAGTGCGGATGTCGCTTGGGAAATCCAGCGACTGCTCGGCGGACAAAATAGCCTCTACCGCTTCGCCAAGAGAGTAGTTATCCGGCACGTTGAATGAAATAGTGGTAACCGGGAACTGATCGAGATGGTTGATCGACAGCGGCGTAAAACGCTGCTCGACGCTGGCGATAGACTTCAGCGGCACAATGCCGCCATCGCTGCTGGTGAGGCGAATATTATCCAGCGCCGCCAGCCCCGGCGTCGCCTGGGTGTCGTGCTCCAGCACCACGCGATATTGGTTGGCCTGGGTATAAATTGTCGAGATCAGCCGTTGGCCAAAGGCGTTATACAGCGCGTTATCGACATCCGCCATGGAAATACCCAGTCGGCTGGCGCTATCGCGATCGACATTGATATAAGCCGCGAGCCCTTTATCCTGCCAGTCGCTGCTGACATCGGCAAGCTGGGGTAAGGATTGCAGGCGCGACAGCAATTGCGGCACCCAGTTGCTCAGCGCATCGAGCGAGTTAGCCTGCAGGGTAAACTGATACTGCGTTCGGCTGACGGTGGTATCGATGGTCAGATCCTGCGTTGGCTGCAGGTAGAGCTCAATGCCCGGTACGCTTGCCACCGCGTGTTGCAGGCGACTAATGACCGTTTGTACCCGATCGTCACGCTCATCCAGCGGCTTGAGGTTAATCTGTAGACGCGCGCTGTTCAACGCCGGGTTGGTGCCATCAACGCCGACAAACGACGTGAGGCTTTCAACCGCCGGATCTTTCAGAATCAGCTCGGATACCTGCTGCTGGCGTTGCGCCATACTGGCGAACGATACCGACTGCGGCGCCTGTAAGGTGCCCTGAATAATGCCGTTATCCTGGATCGGGAAGAAGCCTTTCGGGATAAAGACCCATAGCAGAATCGATAACGCAAGGGTGCTTAACGCCACGCTCAATGTTAACCACGGGTGGTTCAGCACGCGGCCCAGCCAGCGACCATACACGGCAATCACCCGCTCGAAGAATCGCTCGCTGGCCCGCGAAAAGCGGTTTTGTTTGCGCAGCGATTCGTGACTTAACATCCGCGCGCACATCATTGGCGTCAGGGTCAGCGAGACCACCGCCGAAATCAGAATCGCCACCGCGAGGGTAATGGCGAATTCGCGGAACAATCGCCCAACGATATCACCCATAAACAGCAGCGGGATCAGTACGGCAATCAGCGAGAAGGTTAATGAAATAATCGTGAAGCCGATTTCCCCCGCGCCTTTCAGCGCGGCGGCAAGCGGTTTCTCACCTTTTTCAATGTAGCGGGAGATGTTTTCGATGACTACGATGGCGTCATCGACCACGAAGCCGGTGGCGATGGTCAGCGCCATTAGCGTCAGGTTATTAATTGAAAAATCGAGGAACACCATAACCGCGAAGGTGCCGACCAGCGACAGCGGCACGGCGACACCGGGAATGATGGTTGCCGGGACATTGCGCAGGAAGAGATAAATGATCATCACCACCAGAGCGATGGCGAGCAGCAATTCGAACTGCGTATCGCTGACCGACGCGCGAATATTGGTGGTGCGGTCAGAAAGCACCTGTACCTTAACGGATTTAGGCAGGCTCTCTGTGAGCTGCGGCAACATCTGGCGGATGCTGTCGGCGGTGGCGATGATATTCGCTCCCGGCTGGCGCTGGACGTTCATTACGATCGCCCGCTGCTTATTGGCCCACGCACCGAGCCAGGCGTTCTCGGCGCCCTGTTCGATGGTCGCAACATCGCCAAGGCGGATCGGCGCGCCGTTCTGATAGGCGATAATCAGTCGACGGTAATCTTCCGCCGACTGCATCTGATCGTTGGCGGAAAGAGTGACCGCGCGGGCCGGACCGTCAAGGCTACCTTTCGCTGAATTCACGTTGGCGCTGGTAATGGCGGTGCGCACGGTTTCGCTGGTCAAACCTAACGCGGCGATCGCCTGGGCATTGAGCTTAACGCGCACCGCAGGGCGCTGGCCGCCGGCCAGCGTCACCAGACCGACGCCGGAAACCTGAGAAATCTTCTGCGCCACCCGAGTTTCCACCATATCTTCGACCTGCGTCATCGGCATTGCGCTGGAGGTGACGGCCAGGGTCATGATCGGCGGATCCGCCGGGTTCACTTTGCTATAAACCGGCGGGTTGGGTAAATCAGACGGCAGCAGGTTGGTGGCGGCGTTAATAGCCGCCTGCACTTCCTGTTCGGCAACATCCAGCGCCAGGGTCAGCTGGAACTGGAGGGTGATGACCGACGCGCCGCCCGAGCTTTGTGATGACATCTGCTTAAGGCCGGACATCTGGCCAAACTGGCGCTCCAGCGGCGCGGTAATCGACGACGTCACCACATCCGGGCTGGCGCCGGGGTAAAGCGTCACCACCTGAATAGTGGGGTAGTCCACTTCCGGCAGCGCGGAGACCGGCAGGAAGCGATAGCCGATGATGCCGGCCAGCAGAATGGCGACCATCAAGAGCGTTGTCGCTACCGGACGCATAATAAACAGCCGGGACGGACCGCCCGTACTGCTTGGGGGTAAGACTTGCATCAGGCGCCCGCTCCGTTTTTACCACTCTGGCGGGCGGCAGGTTGTTCCTCCGCGGCGCTGTGGGCTTCGACGACTTCGACCTTCGCGCCTTCGGTCAGGCGGTCGATACCATCGGTCACCACCCGGTCGCCTGCTGACAGCCCGGCGTTAATCACCACTTTCTGGCTATCCTGAATACCCGGCGTGACCGTATGTTTACTGACTTTATTCTCACTGTTCAGCACCCACACGAAGTGCCCCTCGTTGCCCATTTGTAGCGCGGCGGTGGGGATCACGACCGCATCCTGCTCGGTATCCACCAGCATTCTGGCGTTGACGAACTGATTCGGGAACAATGCGTCATCGAGGTTATTAAATCGCGCTTTAAGCTTAATGGTGCCGGTGGTGGCATCGATTTGGTTATCGAGGCTCAGCAGGTTGCCAGTGCTGATCTTCTGTTTATTGGTACGATCCCAGGCCTCAACGGTCAGCGTTTTCCCGGCCTTTTGCGCCTGTACCACGGTGGCGATATCGCTTTCCGGCAGGGTAAAGACCAAATCGATAGGGTGGGTTTGCGTGAGTACGACAATGCCGGTGGTGTCGCCACTGGAGATTTGGTTGCCGATGTCGACCTGTTTCAGGCCCACGCGTCCGTCAATCGGCGCGGTGATGCGGGTCCAGTCCAGCTGCAGTTGCGCACTGGCGACGGCGGCCTGATCGGCTTTAACCGTACCGGCGGATTCAACCACCAGCGACTGCTGCGTATCCAGCTCCTGACGGGAGATAAGGTTGGTTTTGACCAGTTGTTGATAGCGGGCGAGATCTCGGCGCGCGTTTGCGAGGGTAGCGTTATCTTTGGCAAGCTGGCCCTGCGCCTGGGCCAGCGCGACCTTGAACTGGCTGGGATCGATTTGCGCCAGCAGATCGCCGGCTTTTACCTGCTGACCTTCCTGGAAATGAATACTCAGCAACTGACCGTCAACCCGACTGCGCACGGTCACGGTGTTCGCCGCGGTGATAGTCCCCAGGCCAGTAAGATAGCGGGGGACGGATTCGCTGGTGGCGGTTGCCGCCTGCACCGGGGCCAGCGCCGCGCCGAAGCGGCCATGGCGCCCCCCGGCAGGCGCTTTTGCTCCTTGTTGACTTGCGCCAGCAGCGCCTGCGGTTGTCTCTACGGAGCGATCGTGCCAGAACCAATAGGCGGCTCCCGCCGCCAAAATTACCGTCAGGACTATTCCCCAACGAAGTGTGTGACTACTTTTCATTATTTTGCTATCTCATCCTGAAGCTTTCGCTGAATGATACTAGTTTAGTAACGGAACGCCCCGCAAAAATGGAGGAATTATGAAAAGCGCGTATGGAAAGGTCTGAATTGGCGGGCTTTCACGAGGAGGCTCGCAAAGCCGAACGCTGAAAAGAAATGTGTCGGACGCGGCATGGTAACGTCAGCTTGATTTAGCGGAGGCTAAATACAGGAAAGCCCCTCCTGAGGAAGGGGCCTTAAATAAGGAAAGGGTTATGATGAACCTGGTCATCATACTGGTGATACTCTTAGTGATTAGCTTACCGGCTTACTAAGACGCCAGGGGGAGGAGAAATCCTCCCTTACCCTTCATCCTGCAAATTAGGACGAAAAAGCGGCAAAGTCAACTCAGGTTACCGAATGGCGCTCGCGTTTCAGGCGAAAACCACCTGCGCCCAGCGGGCAAGCCCGGCGGTCACGGAACCAAAATCATCGCCGCCGGCGATCGGTATCCCCGGCAGCTGTGCGGCCAGCGCCTTCTTAATTAATGGCGATCGCGCGCTACCGCCGGTGAGATAGATAACGTCCGGGGTTTCATGGCTGCTTTCCAGCGCTAACTTTACCTGCTCCATAATGCGGGCCAGCGGCTGATTGAGCGCCTCTTCCAACCCCTGCTGGCTGATAGCGGTCGCCAGCTCATCGCTAATAAACGGCAGTTCGGCGTTGAAATCCTGCTGGGCGGAAAGGGCTATTTTGCTCTCTTCCGCGCTGCGCACCAGGCGATAGCTCAGACGCTGACGCCAGACTTTAAGCAGCAGTGCGACCTTGTCGGCATCGCGGGCCTCGCGCAGCAGGTCATTGAGCATACGGCCGTTGGCGGCGCTGTAAAAATCGCTTTGCGCCGGGACGTCATTAATCGCCACTGCATTCCACCAGGGCAGTACCGGCAGCGCAATGCCTTTTTCCGTTTCACCGCCCATACCGAGTAACGGCATCAGGCATTTGAAGGCCAGGGCGATATCCAGATCGTTACCGCCGATACGGCAGCCGCTGTGGCCGAGCAGGCTAGCCTGACGGTCAGCTTTCTGCCGCCACTGCGGCCCCATCAACAGCAGCGAGCAGTCGGTGGTGCCGCCGCCGATATCGACGACCAGCACGCGTTTTTCGTCAGCGAGGGTGGCTTCAAAATCTAATCCCGCCGCGACGGGTTCAAACTGAAATACGACATCGTTAAATCCAGCGCGTTTCGCCGCCCGCTCAAGAATTCCTTGTGCCTGAGCGTTGGCGTCATCGCCGCCAAGCCCCTGGAAGTTAATCGGGCGACCAATGACCGCCTGGGTAATCTGTTCGCTAAGCTGAGACTGCGCCTGCTGCTTAATATGCAGCATCATCGCGCAGACCAGATCTTCAAATAACGCGACCTGTTGGGGTTTAAGGCCATTGGCGCCAAGAAACGATTTTGGCGACTTAACGAAGTAGACCTCTTCCGGATCGTCAACGTATTGATGCAGAGAGGCGAGTCCGAACTGAACGCTGTTGCCCAGGACTTCGATATCTTCATCACGGTTATAATTAATGGCGCGACGCAGCAGCGCCTGGTTTTCCGCACCGTCGGCCGGGACATTGTGGTGGCGGTATAGCCATTCGCTGACCGCTTCGCGCGTCGGAGCGCAAAGCATCGATGGCAACAGCGGGCTACCATTTTCCAGCGTTAAAAGCCGTGGGCTGTCACCCTGCATAACGGCGACCGAACAGTTAGCGGTACCATAGTCAAAACCAATAAACATAACCGGAAAAATCCCCATGCCAGTGAAGAAGGGGGGCGACTTTAGCGGATTGCCGCCATGCCGACAACTGGAATTTAAAAGCAAGGCGTATCTGGTGCAGAGCATCTATGCTTGTTGCGATCAATAAGGAGAGTGCATGACATTATTACCCTGGCAACCGCCTTATGACTGGCGATGGATGTTCGCGTTTCTCAGCGCGCGTGCGGTAGCGGGAATTGAAAGCTTCCATGAAGATGAATATACCCGCAGCTTTAGTATCGATGGGCACAGCGGATTGATTACCGTTAAAGCGGATGAATGCGGGCAGGGTTTCCGGGTGATGCTCTCTCGCGGACTATTACCGGTAGCAGACCAGTGCCTGGCGCGCGTAGCGCAACTGTTTGATTTAGCATGCGATCCGTTTGAGGTCACGCAAACCTTAGGCAAACTGGCGCAGCCGCGGCCTGGGTTACGCTTGCCGGGCGCGTTGGATGCGTTTGAACAGGCGGTGCGCGCGGTATTGGGGCAACTGGTGAGCGTAGCGATGGCGGCGAAGCTGACGGCCAAAGTGGCTGCGGCCTACGGGCAGCCGTTAAGCGAAGCGCCAGGCTATGTTCTCTTCCCTGACCCACAGAAACTGGCGCAAGCCGATCCATTGGCTCTCAAAGCGCTAGGTATGCCCCTTCGCCGCGCGGAAGCCTTGATTCACCTTGGCAAAGCGGCATTGAGCGGTGAATTGCCGTTGACGGCGCCTGCTGATATTGCAACCGGTATGAAGCGATTGCAGAGTCTGCCGGGCATTGGTCGCTGGACGGCGAATTACTATGCGCTGCGTGGTTGGCAGGCAAAAGATATTTTTCTGCCCGATGACTATCTGATTAAACAGCGTTTTCCTGGAATGACGCCCGCGCGTATCGCGCGCTATGCCAGCCGCTGGCAACCCTGGCGTTCCTATGCGTTGTTGCATATCTGGTATACCGAAGGCTGGACGCCGGACGAGGAATAGGCGTACAGGGCGCATATCACTGGTATCGCCGCCCTGAAATCCCTATAATTGCCGCGTTTGACGGTCAAACGTCACCCTCCATCTACATCCAGGTTAATCAGGTCGCAAAAATTTATGACTGATACGTCTCATCAGTGCGTCATTGTAGGCATCGCCGGCGCATCGGCTTCGGGCAAAAGCCTTATCGCCAGCACACTTTATCGTGAATTACGTGAACAAGTTGGCGATGAGCATATTGGCGTTATTCCAGAAGACAGCTATTACAAAGATCAAAGCCATCTGTCGATGGAAGAGCGTGTAAAAACCAACTATGACCATCCAAGCTCGATGGACCATAGCTTGCTGTTCCAGCATTTACAGACGCTGAAAAGCGGCCAGCCAATTGAATTACCCGTGTATAGCTACGTTGAACATACGCGTATGCCGGAAACGATTCATATTCAACCGAAGAAAGTGATCATTCTGGAAGGGATCCTGCTGTTGACGGATGCCAGACTCCGCAATGAATTAAACTTCTCTATTTTCGTCGATACGCCGCTGGATATCTGCCTGATGCGCCGCATCAAGCGTGATGTTAACGAACGTGGTCGTTCCATGGACTCGGTGATGGCGCAGTATCAGAAGACGGTGCGGCCAATGTTCCTGCAATTTATTGAACCTTCCAAGCAATATGCCGACATTATTGTCCCGCGCGGCGGTAAAAACCGTATTGCCATCGATATTCTGAAGGCCAAAATCAGTCAGTTCTTTGAATAACACGTACTAATTGTGTAACGTGCAAAGAGAATCCTCAATTGCCCTTATTCCCGGAAAGCGTAAGGGCTAGATGCCTTAAAGGAGAAAGCTCATGCGTCTGTGTGACCGAGATATAGAAGCCTGGTTGGATGAAGGGCGCCTGGCAATCAGCCCACGTCCGCCGGTGGATCGAATTAACGGTGCGACCGTTGACGTTCGCTTAGGCAATAAATTCCGTACCTTCCGCGGTCATACGGCGCCATTTATTGACCTGAGCGGCCCTAAGGCGGAAGTGAGCGCGGCGCTGGACCGGGTCATGAGCGAAGAGATCGTATTGCCGGAAGGAGAGGCTTTCTATCTTCATCCTGGAGAGTTGGCGCTGGCGGTGACTTATGAGTCCGTAACGCTTCCGGCAGACCTCGTCGGCTGGCTTGATGGCCGCTCGTCACTGGCGCGTCTCGGACTTATGGTTCACGTCACTGCGCACCGTATTGACCCGGGCTGGTCTGGCTGCATCGTGCTGGAATTCTATAATTCCGGCAAGCTGCCGTTGGCGCTGCGCCCGGGAATGCCCATTGGCGCGTTGAGCTTCGAGCCGCTTTCTGGCCCGGCGGCGCGGCCATACAACCGCCGTGAAGACGCCAAATATCGCGACCAGCAGGGCGCGGTGGCTAGTCGAATCGACAAGGATTGATAAAGTAAGCGGCTTATAGAGGATGTCATGAGACGAATTCTGACCACGCTGATGATCTTGTTGACCGTCATTGTCGCGGGACTCACTGCGCTGGTGTTGCTGGTCAACCCTAATGACTTCCGCAACTATATGGTGCAGGAAGTGGCGGAGCGTAGCGGCTATCAACTGAAGCTTGATGGTCCGCTGCGTTGGCATGTTTGGCCGCAGTTGAGTATTCTCTCCGGCCGTATGGTGCTAACGGCGCCAGGTGCTTCCGAACCGGTCGTGCGTGCCGATAATATGCGTCTGGATGTTGCGCTGATGCCGCTACTTTCTCATCAACTGCAGGTCAAGCAGGTGATGCTGAAAGGCGCGGTCATTCAGCTTACCGCGAAAACGGAAGCGGTGCGTGACCAGAACGCGCCGGTGGTGCCGCATGACAATACGTTGCCGCAGGCGCCGCAAGATCGCGGTTGGTCCTACGATGTCCGTAAGCTGCAGGTAGCCGATAGTGTCCTGTTCTTCCAGCATGAAAATGGCGAACAGATCACCGTGCGCGACATACGCTTACAAATGGAGCAGGATGACAACCATCTGGCGACGGTTGATTTCTCCGGCAGGGTCAATCGCGATCAACGTGACCTGGCGTTGTCCTTTACTGCACAGGTTCAGGGCGGTGATTACCCTCATTCTCTGAAAGCGGATTTTTCGCAGCTCAACTGGCAGGTACGCGGAGCGGAGCTGCCGCCGGATGGCCTCAACGGGCAAGGAAGTCTGCAAGCCAGCTGGATTGAAGAGGCGAAAAAACTCAATTTCGACAATCTCAATCTCACGGCTAATGGCAGCGCAATTACCGGTAGTGGTAGCGTTGTGTTGGGGGATAAACCTGACTGGGTGCTAAACCTGCAGGCGACCACCCTGAATCTGGACAGTTTGCTTGCGCAAAACGCGGCGGCTAATGAAGGCAATGCCGATCAGCGTGGGCAAAGCCAGCCGAGACAGCTGCGCCCCGTGATTGCCGATAGCGATATCCAGCAGGATTATCATAGTTTGCTTGGCTTTAACGGCCAGCTCGCGCTGTCGGCGGATCAGGTGCAGTGGCGTGGTATGCGATTCAGCCAGGTGAAGAGTGATATCACGAACCAGCAGGGGCTGCTGACGGTGAAACAACTGCAGGGCAGTCTGGGCGAGGGGCGTATCTCGTTACCTGGAGTGCTGGATGTTCGGGGCAATACGTCCCATGCTGCTTTCCAACCGCAGTTAGATAATGTGGAAATCGGTACCATTTTGCAGGCCTTCCACTACCCGATTAGCCTGACGGGAAAATTATCCCTGAATGGCGATTTCTCCGGCCCGCGCATTGATGCAGATGACTTCCGTCGTAACTGGCAGGGAAGGGCACAGCTACGAATGAAGGATACGCGTACTGAAGGGCTCAACTTCCAGCAGCTCGTACAGCAGGCTGTAGCGAGGAGCACCAACGTACAGGCGCAAGAAAACTTCGATAATGCGACTCAGCTTGACGCGTTAAGCAGTGATTTAACCCTGAATAATGGCCAGATAACGCTTAACGGCTTGCAGGGACAGTCCGCAATGATGGCGTTGAACGGGCAAGGTAATCTGAATCTGCAATCAGAGGATTGCGACATGCATTTCAACGTGCGGGTGTTAGGCGGCTGGAAAGGCGAAAGCAAGCTGATTGACCGCCTCAAGCAGACGGCAATCCCGCTGCGTATCTATGGTAAGTGGCAGTCGTTAAGCTATAGCCTACAGGTAGATCAGATCCTGCGTAAGCAGTTGCAGGACGAAGCCAGACAGCGTTTGAACGAGTGGGCTGAACGCAATAGTAATAGTCAGAACGGCAAAGATGTGAAGAAACTGCTCGATAAGCTGTAATCATCATCAGCCGCCGCAGGTGACCCGCGGCGGCTGAACCGCTTTATTCACACTTCATAATCTAATTCATCTTCTACTTCAACCGGCGGGATAATCTGTACTTTCTGCACTCGGTGGCTTTCAACTTCCAGAGTTCGCAGGGTATAACTGCCAATCTTCACTTCTTCACCTGCGGCTGGAATATGCTGCAAATATTCCATCAATAATCCGGCTATCGTGTGATATTCGCGTTTATCATCCAGCGGTAGCGGAACGTACTGAACCAGATCCTCCAGCGGCATATGGCCGTTAGCGGTCCAACTGCCATCGGCGTTTTTGTGAATATCATGACGAGCATCGATCTCTTCCACTTCATTAGGCAGATTACCCGCAATGGTTTCCATAACATCGCTGATAGTCACCAGCCCTTCAACGGAGCCAAATTCGTCGACCACAAAAGCAAAGTGCGTCCGCGCCTGGCGAAACTGCTCCAGCGCCGGGAGTAGCTGCAAGGTTTCCGGAAAAATAAGCGGTTGGCGTAGCAGAACGTGTAAATCAAGCGGCTCATTGCGCAACGACTGCTGTAGCAGGTCGATAACATGAACAACCCCTAACAGATCCTCGTTATCGTTGCCGCCGGTGACGACGATACGGGTATGCTGGTTTTTCTCCAGCAGCGCGCGGACTTCCTCTTCGGGCGCGCTTAAGTCGATGTGCTCGATATCATGACGTGAAGTCATGATGCTGCTGACGGTGCGTTGATTCAGATTCAGTACGCGCTCAATCATTAAGCGTTCCTGCGGATTAAACAGCGGGTTTTCCCCCTGATCGGCGACCATGGTTGCCGTCTCGGCATCAAGCTCAGCATTCTCCTTACGTCCGCTTAGTAGATTCATCACCGCCTCAGTCGTCCTCTGCCGCATAGTGAGATTTGCCGAGAGGAAGCGCCGGCGATTAAAGATGGCTAACTGATTGAACGATTCGATCATCACCGAGAAACCAATAGCGGCATACAGATAGCCTTTCGGGATTGGGAAGCCAAACCCTTCGGCGATCAGGCTAAAACCGATCATCAGCAGGAAACTAAGGCATAGGATGACAATCGTGGGGTGGCTGTTGACAAAGCGGGTCAGGGCTTTGCTGGCCATTAACATCAGCGTAATGGCGATAATAACTGCGGCCATCATTACCGCCAGATGATCAACCATACCAACCGCGGTAATGACTGAATCCAGCGAGAAGATAGCATCTAGCACGACTATTTGCGCCACCACGCCCCAGAACTTCGCCCCTTTACGCTGGGTGGGATTATTACTGTCTTTCCCTTCCAGCCGCTCATTAAGCTCAACGGTGGCTTTAAACAACAGGAACAGCCCGCCGAATAACATGATCAAATCGCGGGCGCTGAAGCTTAAGTCATGCCAGTTGAAGAGCGGCGTGGTGAGGGTGACTAACCAGGAAATTGACGCCAGCAGAACCAAACGCATCACCATTGCCAACAACAGACCGGTAACACGCGCGCGATCGCGCTGGGCAGGGGGAAGCTTTTCGGCAAGGATAGCAATGAATACCAGGTTATCTATCCCCAGAACCAGTTCGATAACCACGAGCGTAATGAGACCAGCCCAGATAGAGGGATCGGCAATCCATTCCATAATCAATAAGAACCTTTACAACATAATCGTATCATCTATCGATCATGGATAAGCGCCAGGTAAAATGCAACGACTTATGGTGGCGATGCGTAGCGGGTTAGCGTACAAACGAAAGTTATAACGTAATAAACGATGGTTAAATATCGGGCCTTTAAGATCTATTTGGGCTGATTTGGAATTAATTAGAAATCCATACAATTACTGTGCGGTAATAGCAAGGATAAGAAAAGATTATTAACCGTGGCCAACACCAAAATATTGGCGTATTTTTCACCAAGTTGTTATTTAGGGGAAAATTCCTACTGAATTCCGTAGCTTGTCAGGTCTCTCGTTTAATAAGACCCTTAAGATGGCTCATTGTTGCATAAAAGCAGCAGTATCAGCGATGGACAATGGGTTAATCTGCGGGTAAGAAGGTTAGTCAAGTTAGCCTTTTGTCCAAAATTTAGACGATTTTACTAATTACTATCGCCAAATTGCTATTTCACATGGTATTTGACTTTTTCTGAAGTGTCTTGCCATGGCGGTTTTTAAGAAAGAAGATGTTTAATCTGCAAAGGAAGTTGCTTATCGCCAGGAACGTTTTCCAATTATTATTGTTAAATAACAATGCATTAAGCGCTGCTTTTGCTCTGCTCCCATGAATGCCAATTGACCAGGACAAATGTGTGAGAATTTTCTTAAAGCTACCTGTCAGCTAGCATTTTTTGCGTGTATTCTTGGACTAAGAGAGTAATTTAGGATTTTGGTTAAAGTCGTGCACGGTACGATGCTGTACCATCACAAACAAATGCCAGTGACATCAACGTTCTGACAAAAATTCGAAAGTTTATAACCATATAGGTGGATGAAATAATGGTGAGTTTGAAAGCAATTATTCCGGTAGCAGGGTTAGGGATGCATATGTTGCCTGCAACCAAAGCGATACCGAAAGAGATGCTGCCGATCGTTGATAAGCCGATGGTTCAGTATATCGTCGATGAAATTGTCGCCGCCGGAATCAAAGAAATTGTGCTGGTCACCCATTCATCTAAGAATGCTGTAGAAAACCATTTCGATACCTCTTATGAGCTGGAAGCGCTGCTGGAGCAACGAGTTAAACGCCAACTGTTAGCAGAAGTGCAGGCGATTTGTCCGCCAGGCGTCACGATAATGAACGTTCGACAAGGTCAGCAACTGGGGTTGGGTCACTCTATCCTTTGTGCGCGTCCGGCCGTTGGCAATAATCCGTTTGTAGTGGTGTTGCCGGATATCATTCTTGATGGTGCGAGCGCGGATCCGCTGCGTTATAACCTTGCGGCAATGGTAGCGCGGTTTAATGAAACCGGGCGCAGTCAGGTTCTGGCCAAACGCATGCCAGGGGACCTTTCCGAGTATTCCGTCATTCAAACCAAAGATGGGTTGAAAGTGGAAGGGGAGATTGGCCGTATTGTTGAATTTATTGAAAAACCAGACGAACCGCAAACGCTCGATTCCGATTTGATGGCCGTTGGCCGTTATGTGCTGTCTGCTGATATCTGGGAAGAACTTGAGCGTACCGAACCTGGCGCATGGGGTCGTATCCAGCTGACTGACGCTATAGCCGCACTGGCGAAGAAACAGTCTGTTGATGCCATGTTGATGACCGGTGAGAGCTACGACTGCGGTAAAAAAATGGGCTACATGCAGGCGTTTGTAAGCTACGGCTTACGTAACCATAAAGAAGGAACTAAATTCCGCGAGAGCATCAAAAAGCTGCTGGCGTGAAACCAGGCGCTTAATACGAACGAAAGCTGGCGTGCAGATAACATCATATTGTTGAGTGGCACGCCAGCGTTAGAAGATCCAACTGAAATGAAGCCGAGATTCTTATTTATTCGGTTCATTAATTGCAATGAAGAGTTTTCATCTCAGTTGAATCTTATTGAGTACATAGATGCGATGGCTGATTGATGATTGTCGTGCGTGAAGCAGTCATTTGGTCAGATGAGTCAGAAAATTGCTTAACTGATAGTTGCTTAGTGCGCTCTTTCTTAAGCAAGCGCACTGTAGCACAGTTAGAGATGCGAAATAAAACTTGACTGAGATCATGTTTAGCCATTAAACAACGGTGATGTATGCATATAAACGTAACGTTAATGGATGAATATGCCCATAAGGAATTCATGGATAAGATACAGGGAAAAGGGATGTATCGTCAGAGGATGAAGCGTAAATGAACTGGCAATTTGTCTCGTTTTTTGGCGATAGTACCGTGTTGCTTCCTAGCGCAGTGGTGCTGTTCGCGGTGCTGGTGCTGCGTAAAACATCCCGGACTCTGGCCTGGCAATGGGCGCTGCTCTTTGGGATTACGGGGACTGTCGTGTGCATTTCAAAACTGGCCTTTATGGGCTGGGGAATTGGCATACGGGAAATCGATTTTACCGGTTTCAGCGGACATACCGCACTCTCAACCGCCTTTTGGCCAATACTCTTATGGCTGTTAACTTCTCGTGCTTCATCATCCCTGCGCTGGGGGGCCGTGCTTCTGGGCTTTATTCTGGCGGGTATTGTGGGTTATTCCCGATTGATGATTCATGCACATTCGGTATCTGAAGTGGTGAGTGGATTTATTCTGGGGGCTTGTGGAAGTTTGACTTTTCTGCTGTTGCAATGGCGTACGTCGGCTTTTCGTTCTGCGCAGATTTCATGGATGGGGGCGTTGAGCGTGGTAATTATCCCACTCATATTATTAAACACTGGGGTTAAAGCACCGACGCAGTCGTTGTTAGGCGAGGTTGCAACCATGATCGGACCATTTGAGAAGCCGTTTACCAGAGCCGATCTACATAAGCATATATATTAATCATACTATTTCGATAAGTTTACGGGTTAACAGTTGGCGTGATTAGTATGATAAATGGCGTATCCATAGTTAACTAAGGGATTTTAGAATCGTGGCTTTCATAATGGTGAAACATAATAATGTTAACAGGATCTTTGAAAGCGCGGTTCGGTATGTTATTACGGATAAGATGATTCTTAAATGAAAAGAGAATAACGGAAATCAGAGTTATCGTTCTGGAACCCAAAAAAGAAGTGGGTGATGATATCTATCATATTTTGTAGTTGACTACTGCATGGGTATTTTTTTACTTAAACATGGCATTTATTTTAATTGCTTTAAAATCATATGGTTACCATGGTTCATTCTTAGGGTGGTAATAAAGTGGTCAGCTGGTGAGGGATGCCATTAAATAATCTTATTAACAGATGAACCCTTGCCAGTAAAAATGAAAAATATCGTTTTATCCGCTTCGTGGGGGTGAATTTATACTCCCAATTAACAGAAGAATCTCGTAAACTCGAGGCGGTAAAAATAATTGCTGTGGTTAATTCACCAACAGTCGATGTAAAGAAAATTCCTGGGTAAGAGGTACAGTGCGTTGGTAGCTGTTAAGCCAAGGGCGGTAGCGTATCCTGACACTCACGGTACCCAATGTTTTGAATACTCACCATACGCATAGCGACGTTGTCAGACTTCTGATCATGTGCACATTATTGAGCCCATGAAAGTAGCCTTGGCAACCAATATCGCTTACATTATGAATGCATTAAGTTCACATCCGTTTGCAGCAAACCGCTCGTACCTGAGGATGTTGTCCATCGAGGCAATGGATCGCTGTTGTAAAAAATAGGCTTGTCGAACTCATAAGCTCCTGATTCTTAAAAATCCCCATTGCCGTACCCACCTGGTGGGAAGGGACTCGTAAATGGAACTTGAACAATGATAAAAATTGCTCGTATCGCACTTGCTTTGGGTCTGGTTGCATCAGTTAGCTCGCAGGTATATGCAGCAGGGTTGGTGCAAAATGATAATGAACTTCGCAACGACCTGGCGTGGTTATCCGATCGCGGAGTCATTCATCTAAGTCTCTCCACCTGGCCGCTCAGCCAGGAAGAAATTACCCGAGCACTGAAAAAAGCAAAACCTTCATATTCCTCTGAACAAGTTGTCCTGGCGCGCATCAATCAACGCCTTTCTAATTTGAAGGCGGATTTTCGCGTAAGCGGCTATACGTCAACTGACCAGCCTGGAACACCGCAGGGATTCGGCCAAAGCCAACCAGCAGATAATTCTCTCTCTCTTGCCTTCAATAACAGCGGTGAATGGTGGGATGTGCATCTGCAGGGGAATGTCGAAGGCGGCGAGCGTATTAGCAATGGATCACGTTTTAATGCCAACGGCGCATATGGCGCAGTCAAGTTCTGGAATCAATGGTTATCATTCGGCCAGGTGCCCCAGTGGTGGGGCCCTGGTTATGAAGGTAGCTTGATTCGTGGCGATGCGGCAAGACCGATGACCGGTTTTTTAATGCAACGCGCTGAACAAGCTGCTCCTGAGACATGGTGGTTGCGCTGGATTGGTCCGTGGCAGTATCAGATTTCCGCAAGCCAGATGAACCAATACACGGCCGTACCTCATACCAAAATTATCGGTGGCCGTTTTACCTTTACTCCGTTCCAGTCACTTGAGCTTGGCGCTTCACGCATAATGCAGTGGGGTGGGGAGGGACGTCCTCAATCGTTTAGCAACTTCTGGGATGGATTCACCGGCAAAGACAACACCTCAGCCAACGACCCAAATGAACCGGGCAACCAACTTGCCGGTTTTGATTTTAAGTTTAAGCTCGAACCTACTCTGGGCTGGCCGGTGAGTTTCTATGGCCAAATGATTGGCGAAGATGAGTCAGGATTCTTACCTTCCGCGAATATGTATCTTGGTGGTATTGAAGGTCACCACGGCTGGGGTAAAGATGCGATTAACTGGTATGTGGAAGCGCATGATACCCGTACCAATATGAGTCGCACTAATTACAGTTATACCCATCACATCTATAAAGATGGTTATTATCAGCAAGGCTATCCACTAGGTGATGCGATGGGGGGAGATGGCCAGTTGTTTGCAGGCAAAGTTGAGTTGGTGACTGAAGATAATCAGCGCTGGAGTACCCGTCTGGTGTACGCGAAAGTGAACCCGGAAAATCAGACTATCAATAAAGCGTTTCCTAATTCAGACACCTTAAAAGGGATACAGTTGGGCTGGAGTGGCGATGTCTATAAATCTGTTCGATTGAATACTAATCTTTGGTACACCAATGCCGATAACAGCGATAGCGACGATGTTGGTGCCAGTGCAGGGATAGAGATTCCATTTAGTTTATAGGCTGGATGCTGAGAAGAGGGTAGGGATTACTGATTGTGAATTGTTAATCGGTAAAAACTCAGACGGCAAATCAGTAATTGAAAAATTTGGTTTATTGATGATGTGACATTATGAAGAAAAAAATTGTTAGGGTTTCAGCAGTGGCATTGGCAATTAGCTTTTTGACAGGGTGTACTATTGTTCCGGGTCAGGGGCTGAACAGCTTACGCAAAAATGTAGTTGAACTTCCGGATAGCGATTATGACCTGGATAAGTTGGTGAACGTTTATCCAATGACGCCGAGGTTAGTGGAGCAGCTTAGACCTGAGACTGTGCTGGCTCGCCCAAACCCTCAGTTAGATAACTTATTGAAAAACTATGAGTATCGTATTGGGGTGGGGGATGTGCTGATGGTCACTGTTTGGGATCATCCAGAGTTAACTACTCCAGCTGGCCAGTATCGTAGTGCAAGTGACACCGGCAACTGGGTGAATTCTGACGGCTCAATTTTTTATCCTTATATAGGTAAAGTTCAGGTAGCAGGAAAACCGTTGAGTCAAGTTAGACAAGAAATAGCGAGCAGATTGACAACATACATCGAGAGTCCACAAGTCGACATCAGCGTGGCAGCTTTCCGCTCTCAAAAAGCATATGTTACAGGTGAAGTGGTTAAATCAGGCCAACAACCGATAACCAATATACCGCTGACAGTTATGGACGCAATAAATAACGCGGGCGGCTTAGCACCTGATGCTGATTGGCGAAATGTAGTCCTGACACATAATGGCAAAGATACTAAGATTTCATTATATGCTCTGATGCAAAAAGGAGATTTAACTCAAAACCACTTACTGTATCCGGGTGACATTTTGTTTGTACCAAGAAACGATGATCTCAAGGTATTTGTGATGGGAGAAGTGGGCAAACAAAGCACCATGAAAATGGATCGAAGTGGAATGACGCTCGCAGAAGCTCTAGGGAATGCAGAAGGAATTTCCCAAGCAATGAGCGATGCAACAGGGGTATTTGTAGTTCGCCAGCTTAAAGGTGATAAGCAGGGTAAAATTGCTAATATTTACCAACTTAATGCTCAAGATGCATCCGCAATGGTATTAGGGACTGAATTCCAATTACAGCCATATGACATTGTTTATGTTACAACAGCTCCGCTGGTTAGATGGAACCGCGTTATTTCACAATTGGTACCAACAATTAGTGGGGTTCATGATATGACTGAAACTGTTAGATATATCAAAACGTGGCCATAATAATGTTTGATTCTATATTAGTGATCTGTACAGGTAACATTTGTCGCTCTCCAATAGGAGAGCGAATACTACGTAGTATTTTTCCAGATAAAAAAATTGATTCCGCTGGTGTTGGCGCATTGGTAGGTCATGCAGCAGATAATTCAGCGATAAGGGTAGCTAGTAACCATGGCATATCCCTGGAAGGGCATAAAGCAATACAATTTACTAGTGCTTTGGGTCGACAATACGATCTGCTACTTGTAATGGAAACTGAGCATTTAGAACAAGTTAGTCGAATCGCGCCGGAGGTTAGAGGCAAGACAATGCTACTTGGACATTGGTTGCAAGGAAAAGAAATCCCCGATCCTTATCGCAAAAGCGATGAGGCGTTTGAGTCGGTGTATCGATTAATAGACCAAAGCTGCCAGCACTGGGCAGAGAAACTAGGTAGATAATTCAGGAATTTTCTGCATGGCATCATTAAATAACAATACTTCGCAAGATAGTAACGACATTGATTTCGGGCGGCTGATTGGTGAGTTGATTGACCATAAAAAACTCATCATTGCTGTTACTGCTGGTTTTACAGTACTGGCGGTATTGTACTCACTGTTAGCTACCCCAATATATCAAGCAAATGCTTTAATCCAAGTTGAACAAAAACAAGGAAATGCACTTTTAGATAGTCTCAGTCAGATGTTGCCTGATAGTCAACCTCAGTCTGCACCTGAAATAGCATTACTACAATCACGAATGATTCTTGGCAAATCAGTTGATGATTTAAATCTTCAGGCTCAGACAGAACAGATTTACTTTCCCGTGTTTGGGAAAGGTTTATCCAGAATACTAGGTGAAAAACGAGGCAAAATAAATGTATCCAGGCTGTATTTGCCAAAAAGCCTGAAGGGCGATACACCTGAAATCATACTGACAGTTAAGGATAAAAATAATTACCAAATTGAAAGTGGTGATTTGGTCATTAATGGAGTCGTGGGTAAATTGATTGAAGATAAAGGAATATCATTATTAGTTCAATCAATCGATGCAGAACCGGGAACACAATTTAAAATAAGATATTTGCCAAGGCTATTAGCAATAAGTAACCTTCAAGACTCATTTAGTGTTGTCGATCAAGGCAAAGATACCGGGATGCTTAATTTGACATTAACCGGAGATGATCCTGAGCTTATTGCTCATATGTTAGATAATATTAGTCAAAATTATCTATCCCAGAATGTCGATCGGCAAGCAGCACAAGATGCAAAGAGTTTAGAGTTTTTGAGTAATCAGTTACCGACTGTTCGCTCTGACTTAGATGCTGCAGAAGATAAATTGAATGCTTATAGGAAACAAAAAGACTCAGTTGATTTGTCTATGGAGGCAAAATCAGTACTTGATCAAATTGTAAATGTCGATAACCAATTGAATACGTTGACATTCAAAGAGGCTGAAATTTCGCAGTTATATACGAAAGAACATCCTACATATAAAGCGTTAATGGAAAAACGTAAAACTCTGCAACAAGAAAAAGGAAAACTAAGTAAGCGCGTAAGCGCGATGCCATCAACGCAGCAAGAAGTACTTCGATTAAGCCGTGATGTTGAGTCAGGTCGAGCTGTTTATATGCAGTTGCTCAACCGGCAACAAGAGTTAAGCATTGCTAAGTCGAGTGCTATTGGTAATGTCCGTATAATTGATCAGGCAATAACAGAACCAAGTCCGGTGAAACCTAAAAAAATCCTTGTTATAGTAATCGGAATTATATTGGGATTATTTATTTCGGTAGGACTCGTATTGGTTCGTGTCGTTCTGCGTAGAGGAATCGAATCTCCTGAACAATTAGAAGAACTCGGTGTAAATGTTTATGCAAGTGTACCGGTGTCTGAATGGTTAACAAAACAAAATACCGGAAAAATCAAACGCAATAAAAATCAATCTAGTACTTTACTTGCTGTAGAGAATCCAGCTGATTTGGCTGTGGAAGCTATCCGAAGTTTACGCACCAGCCTTCACTTTGCAATGATGGAAGCAAAGAATAATGTTCTTATGATTTCAGGTGCTAGCCCTAATGCAGGTAAAACTTTCATTAGTACTAACTTAGCTGCAATAATTGCTTTGACAGGAAAAAAAGTTCTTTTTGTGGATGCCGATTTACGTAAGGGGTATGTACACAAAATGTTGGGCAAACAGCATGCCAAGGGACTATCTGAGATATTATCTGGTCAAGAATCAATTGAAAAAGTCATCGAACGAGTTCCCGGTGGTGAATTTGATTATATTGGCCGTGGACAAATTCCTCCGAACCCTGCTGAATTGCTAATGCATACTCGCTTCTCTGACATGATCGAATGGGCATCAAGTAATTATGACCTTGTAATTGTCGATACACCACCAATCCTTGCGGTTACCGATGCTGCTATCATTGGGCGCTATGCAGGAACAACATTGCTTGTTGCTCGTTTCGAGGCTAATACTACGAAAGAAATCTCAGTAAGTGTTAAGCGCTTTGAACAAAGTGGTGTAAATGTTAAAGGTTGTATATTGAATGGTGTGTTAAAGAAAGCAAGTAGCTATTATGGTTATGGATATAATCATTATGGTTATTCATACTCAAACAAAGAATAATAAATTATTATGATATTAAAGGTGAGCTACTATAGCTCACCTTAAATATTGTCATATACAATTTAAATCTCTATGTGTACACAGAGGGAGCTATGACGCACTTTTCTAAAAATATAACTTGCAGCGTAATCCTAGCGCTTGCCGATTTTTTTGGCTTTGTTCTCTCTTTATATCTTTCCTTAGGAATACTTTCAGTTACGCTAACTCACTTTGAAGAACGTGTACCAGAAGAACAAATATCCGGTTGGGTTGCTTTACATTGGTTGCTAGGAGTATGTTGCATATGCTGGTATGGAGTACGACTCAGACATTATTTTTATCGGAAAACATTTTGGTTTGAATTAAAAGAAATATTGCGTACATTAATAATTTTTGCTGTTATAGAAATCGCTGTCATTGCATTTGCAAAATGGTATTTTTCAAGATATGTCTGGTTGCTGACATGGTTATTTGCCCTTGCATTAGTCCCGTTGTCAAGAATCGCTGCAAAATGGGTGCTCAAAAAGATCGGGTTATGGCTCAGAGATACCTGGATTATTGGCAGCGGTAAAAATGCATTAGATGCATATAATGCGATACAAAGTGAAAAAAATCTCGGTTTAAATATTGTTGGGTTTATTTCAGATAGTGAGCAGCAGGGGTTAATAAAAGAAAAATTAAAAAATGCAAATGTTTTGAAGCCCGAAGAAAACTGGCTGAATAGCATTGATAAAAGAACACAGTTCATCGTTGCAGTAGAATCAAATCAAGGCGATGTGCGAAATGCATGGTTACGAGATTTTATGATCAAAGGATACCGATACGTATCGGTTATACCAACATTGAGGGGTGTGCCACTCGATAGTACGGATATGTCATTTATTTTTAGTCATGAGGTAATGATATTCCGTGTTCAACAAAATTTAGCGAAACTGTCGTCAAGAATACTTAAACGAACCTTTGATATTATAGGGTCAATAAGTATTATAGTGATATTATCACCGCTTCTTATATATATCAGCCATAAAGTTAAAAAGGATGGTGGCCCGGCAATTTATGGTCACGAACGAGTAGGGAAAGACGGGAAATCTTTTAAGTGTTTGAAATTTCGTTCAATGGTTGTTAATTCAAAGCAGGTTTTGGAAGAGTTACTTCTTTCAAATGCTGATGCCAAAGCGGAATGGGATGCGACATTTAAATTAAAAAATGATCCAAGGATTACCAAAATTGGCCAATTCCTGAGGAAAACAAGTTTGGATGAGTTACCTCAGTTGTTTAATGTGTTAAAAGGCGAAATGAGTCTGGTTGGACCGAGGCCAATTATCACAGCTGAGTTAGAAAGGTATAACGATGAAGTGGAGTACTATCTTCTGAGCAAACCAGGAATGACTGGATTATGGCAGGTAAGTGGTAGAAGTGATGTTGACTATGACACCCGTGTATATCTTGATGCCTGGTATGTTAAAAATTGGTCAATGTGGAATGATATAGCCATATTATTCAAAACAATTACAGTAGTTTTGAAAAAAGATGGTGCTTATTAACTATTGCTGTGGGTGTGAACATGAATAGAAGAGCTTTCTTGTTATCAACGATTTCTAGTGTAGCATTAAGCAGTCAGTTTGCGCGCGCAGTAACAGTAAATAATACTAAAAAAAATTTATCAGAATTTTTTAAAAACCAAAATAGTAAGAAGATTTTAATCCCTCCTGGTGACTATTACTTTGACGGTACATCTATAAACATTGACTCGATGTCAGAAATAATTTTTTCGGATGGGGCTAATATTTATATTGATGCACATAAGAGTAATCGTAGTGCTGCGATATTTAATATTGCAGGTGCTAAAAATATACAAATTTCAGGAGGGAACTTCATTGCTGAAGATGATTTGATAGTAGTTGTGCAGTGTGTGGATTATGTTGAAAATATTACTGTAAAAAAAATTAAGTGTATAGGGTGTAGGATTTTTTCTTCCAAAATGACACAAAGATACTCTGATATTCTTATTGAAAGAATAAGTCAGGATATCAATGTGTCATCTTGTAGTGCTAATGCAAAACAAATAAAAACTAATCATGCCTGTATTGAACTTAGTTATATCAATGGAGGGCGGTGTGGTAATAATATAATATCAGCTTTCTATCATGGAATTATGTTCTGGGGCGGTGATTCGAATCCCGTTAAAGATGGGGAACCGCATAATGAAAGAAAATGCACAGCATTAGTAATTAATAATAATATAATCCGTGATGTCAGATTAGGCGGGATTTGGGGGTCAATGGGGGAACGTGTAAGCATTACTGCGAATTATGTAGAAAACGGTGGTGATGTGGGTATTGATTTTGAGGGCTGTAATAATAGTATTGCTAAAAACAACATCGTCAAAAATTTTAAGCATGGATGTCTAGCAACTTTTTTTATATGTAATAATATTATATTTAAAAATAATCTTGCACTTAACTCGGGTCTTTATGGGAAATCAATCGCGGCTATATTTAATGCAAGTCAAAAACCACTTAATAAAAATATTAACTTTATCGGTAATGTGTTTGTTAGTGAAGGTTTGATTTCATATTTTAAACAAAATGGTGCGACTGATTACCTGAATGTTAGAAATAATTATTTTGGCAATGTAATTGTTGATTTTACTAGCAATAACAATGGTGATATTGACATTTCTGATAATAAGTTTAAATACGATACTATAATTGATAAAATGGCTAGTACAATTAGGGTTGGAAACGTTAAGAAAGCAAGTGCAAGTATAAAAATCGCTAATAATACATTCATAAACATACCATCTGAAAATTTTAAAGCTATACAGTTTTTTAAGATTGAATCAAATAAGAAATTGAGCGTAAAAACCAATAACAATGTATTAAATAATGTTTTGATTAACAAAGACCAAATATCATATCAGAATTGATGTTTTGAAATTAAGAATATAAAAATGGATAAGAAATATGAGTAGGTTAAAAGATGCACTGCTTTTCATAACATTTGCGATCCCCAAAGCAGGTGCTAAAATCGGAGGGTTCCCACTATATATTTCGCTGTTGAGTAGTATGTATTTTATGTTCATGGGAGCCTTGCATGCACTGACAAGACCGAAAGAACTCTTACTCGCATTAATACCATTAATATTGTTATTGCTTTCATTTTTAATAAATCAATCTTCATACAATGCATTGTTTTTTTCGGGCTCACCATTTTTACCATTGTCATCTCAAATAGCATATATTAGTTCGATGTTTGCTTTTTTTTGTTATTATGGTGCTCTTGGTATCAACAATGCTGATAATTGGAAACGTTATTTAAAATTAATTTTTTACATCCTTGTTATTTATGCTTTAATGCAAAAAATTATTGGTGACTATACTGTGGTTATCCCCGGCATTACAGCAAATTTTCAGGATGCAGTAACGCCAAACTTTCTTGCAGACAAAAATAACATGATTTGGGGGATACATTATCTTAAAGCTACATCCACATACCAAAATGGTAATGTATTTGGCGCGAATCTATTACTAATTGGTTTCGCTGTTATTGCAAATTTAAGAAATGAGTTAAAAGGAACACTTGTCCCATTATCTTTGCTTGGGGTCGTCGTGTTATTGACAGCCTCAGCATCAATATACCTTGGAATGATTGGGGCACTTTTATGGATGTTTTTTACTGCAGAAAAAAAATCCCCAATGGCATTGATAGTAATGCTACTTGTAATCGTAGTCTCGGCAGTAATGTTTTTGATTTTATTAAATACCGATAATATTTTTTCAAAAATAATATATGAAAGATTGGTTAACCGTGACTTAAGTCAAGGGAGCGGGAGAATTGAAAAGATTATATCCTATATTGATATTATTACCGAACATCCATTAATTTTGCTAAATGGTATGTTATCTTACAATAGAACATTTTATGAGATTTATGAAGTTCTTCCGGCATCAATAGCACAAATTTTTGGTGTGCCTATGGTTTTATATTTCTTGAGTTTTATTTTTATTAAGTTAAAACCGTTGTTGAGATCGCCTTACATTTTGCCGTTTGTCGCATATTTTTGCGCCGCATTGTCAGATGGTGCTTTTTGGTTGCCACCGACTGCTACGAATCTTTTTATTATTATGGGGTTATGTACAGTTTGGTTTAATCAAGAGTGTAAAAATAAAACTGAAGGTGCTAATGATTAATAAAATTAAAACAGCGGTTGTTTTTACTGCATCAATCGTGGGTGGTCATGAATTAATGGCTATAGCTCATATAAAGCGATTTCTTAATAAAGGGTTTAGTTTATCATGTTTTGTACCAGAGGATAATTCTCAACTAAAAGAAATCCTTACAAATCAAAGCGTAGTATATGATACGCATGCAGTATGTCATAAAAGATTGGAAATTCTGCACTCTTTTTTAAATCTAAAATATAGAATGCGGGCAAGACATTTTTTAAAAAAAATAAGTGCTGATTATGATTATATTGTCATTATTCAAGGTGATATTGAGTTAGGTTCTGTATTAATAAATGAAGGGGCGGTTATTTGTAAAGACAAAATAATTAGTTATATCCCTTATACACATCGCTTTTCTTTAATGGGAAGCAAGTTTGCCTTAGTTAAGGATATTTTGTCCAACATCGTTTATAAAAGATGCAACAAATACATCACAATAAGCAATGTATTTGCTAATGAGCTGAAGAAAAGAAATTCAAATGCTCGTGTAAAAGTATTACGTAATGTTATAGTTAATTTTAACCCTGAGAATGTAAGAGGAAGTGGTTACACATACCATCAAAGTGAAAATGAATTTGTTTTGCTAATGGCCGGAAGAATCTATTTTCGGCAAAAAGGGCAACATCTACTGATTGGTGCTTTGAGAAAAATTAATGTCAATAAAAACATAAGAGTTAAGGTTATTGGTGATGGCCCAGACCTTAAAAAAATGAAGGAGATGTCAGACACACTGAGTTCTAATGTGACGTTTGAATACATGGGCTGGAAGAATAATATATGGGACTATACCAAGGATGTGGATGCATTAGTTTTACCTTCATTGTATGAAGGAGTACCGCTCGTCATGCTTGAAGCAATTAAGGCAAATGTCTCGATTATAGCTCCTGCCCGTGATGGCATGCTTGATTATATACCTCAGATTTATTTATATAAAACTGGTAGTGAAGAAGAAGAAATAGACGCTTTATCGATAAAGCTGCAAGATATTATAAGTGGCAACTAACCAATGGATATTTATGAAAAACATTCTAATTGATGACCGATGGTCAGGTTCAGGCGGAATCGGAACATTTGCTGAAGAAATTAATAAAATAACAAATTATAAGAGTGCGGGTTTCACCGGCAAACCATTCAGCCCTGTTGATTGCATAAAAACATCGTTAAAGATGCTGAAGATGCGTGATGGTATAGTTTTTTTTCCAGGCTATATTCCTCCATTATTTTCCAGAATACCATTTGTGTTTACAATCCATGATTTGAATCATTTGGAGCGTCCTGAAAATTCGAGTCTATTAAAAAAAATATTCTATAAGGTTGTTATAAAAAGAGGATGTCGAAAAGCTAAGTATATTTTTACTGTTTCCGAATTTTCTCGACAAAAAATCATCCAATGGTCCGGAGTTCCTGCTGAAAAAGTTGTAAATGTAGGGAATGGAGTATCCAACAATTTTCGACCAAATGGACAAAAGAAAGATTTTGGATATCCTTATTATTTATGTGTCAGTAACAGGAAAAGTCATAAGAATGAGGTTGGAACAATTCAGGCTTTTGCCAGAGCAGATATCCCTAAAAACGTAAAACTTGTTTTTACTGGCAAGAAAACAGATGAGTTAGCGACTCTCATCGAAATCAATGAGCTTACTGATAGGGTTGTATTTACTGGTTTTGTCAAAAACGAAGAATTACCTGAGCTTTATCGTGGTGCAGAAGGATTGATTTTCGTCTCCTTCTATGAAGGATTTGGTCTCCCTGTTATTGAGGCAATGGCAAGTGGTATACCTGTAATTACCTCCAAAACAACCTCCCTCGGTGAGGTTGCTGGCGACGCAGCACTTGTAGTTGACCCTGAGAATATACAGCAAATAGCAACTGCAATATCTAAATTACATTCTGATATTGAACTTAAAACCCAACTCATTAGTAAAGGCTCAAAACAGGTCGGTAAATATTCCTGGAGTGCTACCGCAGAACTTGTTAATAAGTATCTAACAAGTAGTTGAGAGTATAGAAATCGTAAAACAAGAATGAAATTTTTCTGTGTTGACGATAATGTTGGTAAAAATGAGTGAAAAATACGCTACAAATAAAAAAATAGTTGCAAAGAACACATTCATGCTTTATGGCAGGATGTTACTAATAATGTTTGCAACTTTTTATACCTCACGCTTAGTTTTAAATGCGCTTGGGGTTTATGACTTTGGGCTTTACAGTGTCATTGGCAGTATTATCGTTTTATTTTCGTTCATTCAAAACGTATCAGCTTTGGCAACTCAAAGGTTCCTGTCAGTTGGTTTAGGTAGAAGGGACTTTTCCTGGACTAAAAGAGTCTTTTCGACAAGTATATTGGTCCATTTCATAATATGTGGTGCCGTTTTATTCCTCGCTGAAACAATTGGGTTATGGTTCTTAATCTATAAATTAAGAGTTCCCGTTGAGCGTATGACAGAAATATTTTGGGTGTACCAGTTGTCTGTCATATCTCTGCTTATTCAGATCATGCAAACACCATTTATTGCAGCGTTAATTGCAACTGAAAAGATGGATTTGTTTGCTAAGATAGGGATATTTGATGCTATTCAGCGCTGGGGCATGGTGTATTTATTTACCTTGTTCGAATTCGACTCGAAATTAATATGGTATGCTACATTCTTGCTTTTTGGATATATATCAGTGTTTTTTGTCTATTTTGTTAGTTGCATTAAGAAAATAGATATATGTACTGTAAAGGTAAGTTTCAAAGAAAATAAAGAACTGCTCAAGGAAATACTATCCTTCTCGAGTTGGTCAATGATGGGCTCATTGAGTTTAGTCGGACTTTCTCAAGGTATTGCTCTCCTGACATATTTCTTTGTCGGAGTTGTGGCAAATGGTTCTGTTTGGTTAGCGGAGCAGGTGCTGATTGCATTTAACCGTGTCATAGGTACTTTGCAAACCGCATTCAATCCTCAACTGATAAAGCAGCATTCAACTGGAAATCACGAAGAGGTTTCGTCTCTTCTATCTTTATCCTGCAAGTTGACTGGCTTTATCGTACTGATTGCAGCAGTACCCGCCTTTGTAGATGCGCCTTTTGTTATTAACTTATGGTTGAAACAAGTTCCAGAACATTTGGTGGTGTTGGTAAGAATTGTCATACTGTATGTCATCATTGATTCTCTATCAGGACCTTTTGTTACCGTAGCATACGCAGTGGGAAAGTTGCGGAACTATCAGTTAATAGCATCATTAATAATGCTTTTAACTTTGGTATTAACATATGCTCTTTACTCTTTGGGTTTTGCATTGGTTGTGGCGGTGTCTAGTCGTATACTTTGTGCAGTTGCAATGCTTATGTTCAGAGTTTTGTATGTGGAAAAAGTAACTGGATTAAATAGTAAAATATTTTTCCTTAATATTTTCCCGCGCTTATTTTCTGTTTCTGTAATATCATTTGCAATTTCATTTTACATTAACACCGTACTTCCTGTAGGTTTTTTAGGATTACTGCTTCTAATCGCCTTAAACACAATCTCAGTGGCTATACTCTTTTTCTATTTGGTGCTAATTAGTTCAGAAAGAAAATATTTAACATCTTTAATAAAGAAAAAATTAGGTAGGAAATAACATGCAAGTAAACAATACTCAATATGGCGTCCTGACGTACGAAAGTGACATCTATGTCAAAAGAAACTGGATCAATCTGGGTGATTATGTACAAAGTACAGCAGCACGCCAGTTTTTACCTTGCGTGAATGAGTATATACCACGAGATCATATGAATACTTATAGTGGTAATAAAGTAAAAATGATCATGAATGCGTGGTATATGGATATACCAGAAAACTTTCCGCCATCTGAAGATATAACTCCTTTATATGTGTCAATCCATATTAACTCTACTATTGTAGATAAAATTTTCACACCTGCGAGTATTGCGCACTTTAAAAAACATGCGCCGATAGGTTGCCGTGATTTTTACACTCGTGATTTGCTGATCTCAAAAGGGATTGATGCGTATTACTCAGGCTGTATGACACTTACGTTGGGGAATAAATATAAACGGGATAATGTTACTGATGATATTTATTTTATCGATGTGATGTATGACTCAATGTCATTACCAGAGTTAATGAGCCAACCATTACGTTTCGGAAAACGCTTGCTAAATGGTCGGGCATTTGAATTTAATCATAGAAGCAAAGTACTAAACCAGTTTTTTGATAGTGAATTACTCAAGCATGCTAAACATGAAAAACAGATCATTCCGTACCTTTCCGCTGACGAAGGTTTTAAATTAGCCGATGATTTTCTGAGGAAATTGGCTAATGCAAAACTGGTAGTAACCTCCAGGATTCATACTGCTCTTCCATGCCTGGCTATGGGCACTCCAGTTATTTTTGTAAATGGTGGTTTTAAAAATAAAGTTGATAACTGCCGTTTCGATGGGTTATTTGACTTCTTTAATAGAATTGACGTCGATATGAATGCCAATGCGACTGCTAACTTCGAATTTGATGGTAAGAAAATAGGTATGAATACTATTATTAAAAATAAAACATTGCATGAACAATATGCTAATGAATTAGCGGATAAATGCAGAAGTTTTGTTGTGTAATTTTATTCTAAATGTCTCTTTATCGAACTGTAAATATATTAAATGAGGTTAAGTCATGATTCTCCCAGTGATAATGGCTGGAGGTACTGGTAGTCGTTTATGGCCGATGTCGCGAGAGCTATATCCAAAACAGTTTTTACGTTTACACGGCGAGCAATCAATGCTTCAGGAGACAATTACTCGCCTTAATGGTTTAGAGACTAAAGAACCTATTGTGATATGTAACGAACAACATCGTTTTTTAGTCGCAGAACAACTACGTCAAATCGAAAAGCTATCTAATAACATTATCCTTGAACCAATTGGACGTAATACGGCTCCAGCAATTGCACTTGCTGCATTACACGCAGTAGCACATGATGATGATGATCCATTGCTACTTGTTTTGGCCGCGGACCACGTTATTGAGAATAACGATGCTTTTCAAGCTGCAATCAACAGCGCTGTAGTTTATGCAAATCAAGGGAAACTTGTAACGTTTGGTATTGTGCCTACTGGCCCTGAAACGGGATATGGTTATATCCAGCGTGGTAACGAAGAGCATTTCGATAATCATATAGCTTATGATGTAAAACGTTTCGTTGAAAAACCTAACTTGCATACAGCACAAGAATATTTGGACAGCGGTGAATATTACTGGAATAGCGGTATGTTCATGTTTCGAGCAAGACGCTTTCTGCAAGAGTTGGATGAGTTCCGTCCAGATATTCTTAGCTCATGTAAAAAGGCAATGCAGACTGTGCATACCGATTCTTTACGTGATTTTATTCGTGTTGATAAAGATGCTTTTATTGCTTGCCCTGATGAGTCAGTTGATTATGCTGTAATGGAAAAAACGCAATCTGCATCTGTAGTACCACTGGATGCAGGTTGGAATGATGTTGGTTCATGGTCAGCACTGTGGGAAGTCAACGATAAGGATGGTCAAGGTAATTCACTATCCGGGGATGTTTTTGTTCATGATTCTTCTAACTGTTATATAAATAGCGAAGAACAACTAGTAGCTGCCGTTGGGGTTAACAATCTGGTAGTAGTCAGCACCAAAGATGCTGTGCTCGTTATAGATAAATCACAGGTGCAAGACGTTAAACGTGTAGTTGAACATCTTAAAATGACTTCGCGTAGAGAGTATAGGATCCACCGTGAATCCTATAGCCCTTGGGGGCATAGTGATAAAGTGGTTAATACAACTAAATATCACATTAACAAAGTTACAGTTAAACCGGGCGGTAAGTTTTCTTTGCAAATGCACCACCACCGGGCCGAGCACTGGATTATATTATCAGGAACAGCGAAGATTACCTTAAACGAACGTGAGTTTTTGCTTACTGAAAACCAATCAACATTTATTCCTGCTGGTTCGACTCATATGCTGGAAAATCCAGGGAAAATAGATCTTGAAATCCTTGAGATTCAATCTGGTTCATATTTAGGTGAAGATGATATTGTTCGTCTAAAAGATCATTATGGAATTTGATTAAACGGGGAAAATGATGGAATTATTAACCTGCTTTAAAGCGTATGACATTCGCGGCAAGTTAGGCTCGGAACTTACAGAGGACATCGCATACCGTATTGGTCGTGCATATGGTGAGTATCTTAAGCCTAAAAAAATGGTTGTCGGAGGCGATGTTAGACTAACTAGTGAATCCCTTAAACTTGCCCTTGCCAAAGGATTGCAGGATGCTGGTACTGATGTTTTAGACATTGGTTTATCGGGTACTGAGGAGATTTATTTTGCTACATCTTACCTCGGTGTTGATGGCGGAGTGGAAGTAACAGCCAGTCATAACCCAATTGATTATAATGGAATGAAACTCGTCCGCGAGAACTCAAAGCCAATCAGTGGTGATACTGGGCTAAGGGAGATCCAGCGTCTTGCCGAAGAGAATAATTTTGCTATAAATTCATCGCAGCCTAAAGGTAGTTATCAATCCATTTCTATATTAGATGCATATATTGATAAGTTATTGAGCTATATCAATCTTCATAATATCAATAGAACGCTAAAATTAGTTGTTAACTCTGGTAATGGCGCCGCTGGTCATGTTATTGATGCCCTTGAGAAGCGCTTTATAAAACATAATGTTCCTGTTGAATTTATAAAGGTGCACCATGAACCCGATGGGACCTTCCCAAATGGTATACCAAATCCATTATTACCAGAGTGTAGAAAAGATACCACTGACGCTGTCATAAAAAATAATGCTGATATGGGTATTGCATTCGATGGTGATTTCGATCGATGCTTCCTGTTCGATAATATGGGTAACTTTATCGAAGGCTACTATATTGTTGGTCTTTTGGCTGACGCATTTCTTGAAAAGAATCCTGGTTCTCGTATTATTCATGACCCGCGTTTAAGCTGGAATACAATTGATATTGTAAAAAATGCTGGCGGTATTCCTGTGATGTCTAAAACAGGTCATGCTTTCATTAAAGAACGTATGCGTGCAGAAGATGCAATATACGGCGGCGAAATGAGCGCCCACCATTATTTCCGCGATTTTGCCTATTGCGATAGCGGAATGATCCCATGGCTCCTTGTCGCTGAATTGCTCTGTATCAAGGATAAAACGCTAAACCAATTAGTTAGTGCACGGATGCAAGCTTATCCTGCCTCTGGAGAAATCAACAGCTCCCTTAGCGATCCGCAATCCTCGATCAAACGGGTTCTTGAGCGATATCAGAATGAAGCTCTTGATATTAATTACACGGATGGTATAAGCCTTGAATTTGCGGACTGGCGCTTCAATCTACGTAGTTCTAACACTGAGCCTGTCGTTCGCTTAAATGTGGAATCCAGAAGTGATGTTACTTTAATGAAAGAAAAAACTGCAGAGATTTTAGCCTTGTTAAGGGCTTAAATTTAAATTACTAAAGGTGCTTTTCAAATCTGGAGCACCTTTATATTTTGCATGTTAAATTATAAATGTACGATGGATTTTTATGCGCGATTTAAATGTTGGTATTGTTGCTGATTGGTTTATTACTTATGCTGGTTCTGAAAAAGTAGTAGCGGAACTTATTAAATCATATCCAGAATCACACTTGTATTCTGTTGTGGATTTTCTTTCCTCTGAAAATAAAAAACACTTTCAGAATAAAGAAATAACCACAACATTCATTCAACGCCTCCCAAAAGCGAAGAAAAAATATCAAACATATCTTCCTTTAATGCCATTAGCGATTGAGCAACTTGATGTATCCAGCCATGATATCATTCTTTCTAGCAGCCATGCTGTTGCTAAAGGGGTTTTGACGGGGCCTGATCAACTGCATATTAGTTATGTTCATTCCCCTATAAGATATGCATGGGATCTCCAGCATCAATATCTACGGGAAGCAGGTTTAGATCATGGAGTCAAAGGAATGATTGCAAAATTGATTTTGCATAAAATGCGCATGTGGGACTACCGTACTGCAAATGGCGTTGATCATTTTATTGCTAACTCACAATTTATCGCGCGGCGGATTAAAAAAGTTTATGGGCGAGAGGCTGATGTCATTTATCCGCCTGTTGATGTCAATCGCTTTCTTCTGAATGAAGCTAAAGAAGATTATTACTTTACCGCATCACGCCTTGTTCCATATAAGCGTATTGATCTGATAGTTGAGGCTTTCAGTCACATGCCAAACCGTAAACTTGTTGTTGTTGGTGATGGGCCGGAAATGCAAAAGATAAAGTCTAAAGCCACGGCTAACATTGAAATCCTGGGTTATCAATCAAATGAAGTCATGCAAGAACATATGAGAAATGCTAAAGCATTTGTTTTTGCGGCAGAAGAAGATTTTGGAATTACTCCTGTTGAAGCGCAGTCTTGTGGGACGCCTGTTATTGCGTTTGGCAAAGGTGGTTCACTTGAAACAGTAAGACCATTTGGTGTAGATAATCCAACAGGTATCCTTTTTGACAAACAGGATATAGGTTCTGTCATTGATGCTGTCCAAAAGTTTGAAACTATGCAGGATCAAATTCTTCCTAATGATTGTCGTGCTCATGCGCTAAAATTTTCAACCGAGCGGTTTAATCAGGAAATTTCTGAATACGTCAATTCTAAATATTGTGAATTTGTGGAAAATAAAAAAATTATCTATTAATAAATGAATAAAAACTAAGCAATTTTGTGCAACTTGGCTTTTGTTGCGGTAATGGTATTAAAAGGCAGAATTAAAACCAATAATTTTCAATGGGTTATGGCTGCCATTCTTAATTTGTGAACATTTTTACACTATACGTCATACAGGCTTTGAGCTAATATAAACATCACATTTAAACTGCGAACGTGTCGCAGTGACCACACCAGACAGGAGTAAGTAATGTCCAAGCAACAGATTGGGGTTGTTGGTATGGCGGTGATGGGCCGAAACCTTGCGCTCAACATCGAAAGTCGTGGCTATACCGTCTCTGTTTTCAATCGCTCCCGTGAAAAGACTGAAGAAGTTATTGCTGAGAATCCAGGCAAAAAATTAGTCCCTTATTTCACAGTGAAAGAGTTTGTTGAATCTCTGGAAACCCCTCGACGCATCCTGTTGATGGTTAAAGCCGGTGCCGGCACTGATAGTGCTATTGAATCTCTTAAGCCATACCTGGAAAAAGGCGACATCATTATTGATGGGGGTAATACTTTCTTCCAGGATACTATCCGTCGTAATCGTGAACTCTCTGCTGAAGGGTTCAATTTTATCGGGACAGGTGTATCCGGCGGAGAAGAAGGTGCGTTGAAAGGCCCTTCAATTATGCCGGGTGGTCAAAAAGAAGCTTATGAACTTGTTGCGCCAATTCTTAAACAAATTGCTGCTGTTGCGGAAGACGGTGAACCTTGCGTAACTTACATCGGAGCTGATGGGGCTGGCCATTATGTTAAGATGGTTCATAATGGTATCGAATACGGTGATATGCAACTTATCGCTGAAGCCTATGCATTGTTGAAAGGTGGTTTAAATCTTTCTAACGACGAATTGGCGGAAACTTTCACCAAATGGAATGAAGGTGAGCTAAGCAGTTATCTTATTGATATTACAAAAGATATCTTCACCAGGAAAGATGAAGAAGGTAATTATCTGGTAGATGTTATTCTTGATGAAGCCGCGAATAAAGGCACCGGTAAGTGGACAAGCCAAAGTTCTCTCGATTTAGGCGAACCTTTGTCCCTTATTACGGAATCAGTTTTCGCTCGTTATATCTCGTCCCTAAAAGAGCAGCGTGTTGCAGCGTCTAAAGTCTTGACGGGCCCACAGGCTAAACTTGCCGGTGATAAAACTGCATTTATCGAGAAAGTCCGTAGAGCATTATATTTAGGTAAGATTGTTTCTTACGCCCAAGGTTTTTCTCAGTTGCGAGCTGCCTCGAATGAGTATCATTGGGATCTCAACTACGGTGAAATTGCTAAAATTTTCCGTGCAGGGTGCATCATTCGTGCTCAGTTCCTTCAGAAGATCACCGATGCTTATAATCAGGATGATAAAATAGCCAATCTGTTATTAGCCCCGTACTTTAAACAGATCGCTGATGATTACCAGCAGGCATTACGTGATGTCGTAGCTTATGCGGTGCAAAATGGGATCCCTGTTCCGACATTCTCAGCTGCTATTGCTTATTATGACAGCTATCGCTCTGCTGTATTGCCAGCGAACCTAATTCAAGCTCAGCGCGATTACTTCGGCGCACATACTTATAAGCGCACTGACAAAGACGGTGTGTTCCATACTGAATGGATTAACTAAGTTAGTAATGATTTGCTATCTAAGCCCTGTTTTTACAGGGCTTTTTTTTATCTATATCTGTTTAGATATTATATTTTGTTCGAAAATGGTTTTTTTCAATTTATAATCCTGTCATAATGAGTGTCTTATAATAATAAACCTCAAGTAGGTCGCTAATGATTTATGTTAATGGTCGTTTTCTTACTCAAAAACTTACCGGTGTGCAGCGATTTGCTTATGAAATGACTCTTCGGTTATCGAAATTGAGACATAATGTTGTGGTCTTGGTACCCAATATGTCCGCCATTGATAAAAGCTATAACATTTCAGGTTTTAATATTAAAGAAATCTCAGGGGGTAGAGGCCATTTCTGGGAACAATTCACATTACCTCTTTTTTTAAAAAAACAAAAAGATTGCATGCTAATCAACTTATGCAACACTGGTCCTTTGCTTTTCAAAAGGCAGATTATTACGCAACATGATATTACTTATATACGTTACCCAGAAAGCTTTTCATTTGGCTTCAGATGGTTATATTCATTAATAACCCCTATTTTACTAAAGAACTCTAAATTAATAGTGACGGTTAGTGATTTTTCTAAAAGTGAGCTAGTAAATTATTATAATTGTGATGCCAGTAAGATTCATATTATTCCGAATGCTGTGAGTAATAATTTTTTTAAACCACATGACAGTACGGTTAAGACTAATGAGATTCGTGGATGTGACTACTTCCTGACTGTATCCTCGGTTAATCATCATAAAAATATTCATGGTCTTATTGAAACTATACTATCTGCAGATTTAAATATAAACTTGAAGATAATAGGTGACAGGAACACAGTGTTTAATTGTGTAAATATAAAAACTAATGATCCAAGAATAGATTTTTTAGGGCGTGTATCTGATGATGAACTTATTTCATTATATAAAGGTGCGAAAGCTTTTATATTTCCATCCTTTTATGAAGGATTTGGTATACCCCCACTGGAAGCTCAATCATGCTCTTGCCCAGTTATTTCTTCAAATAGAGCTTCCCTCAAAGAAACCTTAGGTGATAGTGTATTGTACTTTGATCCAGACTCAAAATATGAGCTTATCAAAGCTATCATAAAATTAAACAATAGCGCTGAAGACCGTAAGTTGTTGATTAGTAAAGGTAGAGCAAATGTGCTGAGATACTCCTGGGAGCGTTCCGCTGAAACACTGAATATGCTTATTACTAAAGTTGAATAGCTTATTCACTATACACTCTCGAGTGTGTTACAAGTTATTCATTGTCAACAAAGTTGCTTTATTAATAATGGTGTTAATTATTGCAGTTAATTAACATTTTACCCGCCTTGACTTGCTCTGACCTCAATTAGGCTACATCTGCTAAGCCTGCATTTACTACACCATCCTCTGGCCCTATCCTCAAAAAATTCCGCAATTCTGTTAACATATAAAATACCCTTGTTATAAGTGGTGGTATTTGTCGTTTCTAATTTGAATTTATCCTTCTTGCGTTTTCCCCTACTGAATTTAGTGGGGGGAGGGAAGCTCTGGTTTTAATTTATAGCTGTATAACTTATGGAAACTATTCGTGATTTATTTTTTTATTCGGGCGTGTTGACGGTGTGATTTTTTTAGACTTTTCTTATTAAGGGGAAGGTGCATCTATGCTGATGCAAACGCTTCCAATGTACTCCCAATAACTCTGGGCCTGGATTGCTCCTGATACGAAATTTTGAGGATTCTTAAATGGTTACTCAAGTGCTACTCACACAAAAAGCAGTTGCAGCTATACAATTTGCAATTCTTGGGAAAAACACCTATACGACGGCTTCCACCTATGATGCCGTAGCAGGCCAGTTTCGTACGGGGGCGATTAGCCAAGAACAATATATTTCTAACCTGTTAGCATCCACCGCGGGTCAGACTTTGTATTCTGGCAAAACTGACCTTGAGATAGTTAAACTTGTCTATGCGTCCATTTGGGGAAGTACCCCAGCAGATAGTGTCGCCCAAACCTTTTTAACAGGCTCAAATTTAAATGCTGCACTTAATAATGTAATTAATGGCGTTCTTAATTATACAGGATTCGATTCTGCGACCCTAACTGCACAAAATAGCTTTGATAATGCACTGAATAAAGTCATGTACAAAGACTATGGCTCAGCGAACTGGAATACATGGAGCGTCGCTTTAAGTAGCAAGGAGCAAGTCGAAGCTGCGTACATTTCTTTAGTTGGCCGTTCAGTTGATATGGGTGGGCTTGGCGACTGGACTAATTATCTCGCCACCGGTGGGAATACATATAGTTCATTACTGACAAAATTAATCGCATCTTCCGAGTTTCAAAGCAAGGGATCTAACTTAACTGGTGATGCCTTTATCACACATGTTTATCAAGGAATTTACGGCGTCGCGCCTAGCGCAGCGGTTTTAGCGCAATACAGCGCTCTTGGTACCAATAAGGCAACCATTACTCAGGCAATCATTAACGATTTACGCGGTTCTACGGCTACAGATGCGGCAACTGTAACCAATCAGCATGCTTTTGAATACCAGATTGGCACCGGGCTACTTTATAAAACCAGCGCAGTCCTCAGCGCCAGCGCCGCAGGCGGAAACGCGACAGGTACTGTTAACACTAATGCCAGCCATCAGCTCACCAATGCTGAAACTGCGGTTCTGACTAACGCGCAACTCAATGCTAACGTGGCGAGCACCGTTAACCTCAAATTCGCGGATCATTTGGCTAATCTCACCATTAATGGTTCAAGCGCAGCCACTGTTAACCTGTCCGATAATGGGGTAAACCCTGGAGTGGACATCGTTGTTAACAACGGCAGCGTGATCCTCAATGCCAGTTCCGGCGCTGATGATGTTCTTGTGAGTAACCTTGTTAATATGACCACCGCCACGGCTAAGTTTAACCTCGGAACGGGTAACGATACGCTGAAATGGGCCGGTAACTCTACTGGCGGGGCAAATACGGTGAGCACATCTGTCACCGCTGATGGTGGAGCTGGGATTGATACCATTTCGGCTAACTTTATTACGAAAAATGTCGTTATGGGTGGGACTATTCTAAACAGAACTGCGGTCATCACTTCTAACTCCGCGCAATTTAGTAACTTCGAAAAGCTGGATCTTGCTGGCTATGTAGGGCAGGCAACTGTTAGTTCTGGATCTACTGCGCAGGCCCATACATTTGACTTTGGCGTATTAACGGGTAATGCAACCACCGAATCGAGTTTGACTGGTACTCTTGGGACAAATATCACCCAGGCTGGAACTTCAACAGTCGGCTCACAAGGATTTGTGCTATCGGGTCTGGCAAGTAACGTCCATGTGATTAATGCGGCAGGTGGCAATTCCGCGCAACTTGAGGTCACCGGTAACGCCACTGCAGCAAGCAGCGTTGATATTACATTCCGACAGGATATCACGGATCACTTTAATGTTAATTTTACAGCAACCAGTAATAGCGATATTAATGCGGGAGCACTGGCCCTTAATAGCAGTAATTCGCTACTTGGTACCGCATTGACAACATTGAATATTGGTTCTGGTGGTACAGGCAGCTTTGCAAACACCATTGCGCTGGCGGGAACCAATAGTCAAGTACAGACAATTAATGTTACTGGAGACCATTTGCTTAATCTGACGGTAGGCACAGGTTACGGCAACCTGGAGACTATCAATGCTTCGGCAAATTCCGCAGGATTGAATTTGGATGCTAATGTGGGGGGAACCGGTAAAGGGATCCTTTATCAACTCCTTACCATTCTTCCTGCTGCAGGTGTGACAACAACGATTATTAATCTGTTGGGGTTAGGTGGTGGGCATAACTTATCGGTTCAAGGAACTAGCGTTGCGGATACCTTTAAGGTTCTCGGTAACACCATTGTTTCAGGTGGTGACGGTGCGAACCTTTACCAGTTGAAAGCGAGCACCGTCAGCTCTGGTGTGACCATTTCAGATTTTAATAGCGGAAAAGATAGCATTTTTGACACTGCTTCAGGTCTGACTATTAACAATGATGTCACGCATACCCAAGTTGCTGATTATGGTGTACGTACGACTGATGTTGTTGACGCGTTGTTAGGTACATTGGTTGGTGGTGTGGTTGGCGGCGTTGTCGGCTTGTTAGGGCAAATCCTTGGTATTGGTGGGAATGGGGATCTTACTGCTAAGGTGGGGGTAGCGTCGGTTGTCTGGACTGATAACTCCCACGAGGCTAGTAATTACCTGATTGTTGATAACAACAACAACCATACTCTGGATGCGAGTGACACCGTTGTATACCTCAATGGACAAACTCATCAGCAGTTGGTTGATACTTTGCACTACGCTTAAGTAGCGTGATGTGATGGATGTTTTATAAAGAAAGGGGGAGGACGCTCTTCCCCCTTTTTATTGTGATCTCTGTCGTATTTTTATTAACATTAATTTTCGCATGGATTATGAAAAAATATTTTTTTGGTAGCTTGATATTTTAGTGCTTTCCTATCTATATATTATAAATATCTCCAGCCTGAGTTGTTGGGATCTGATTGCTCTACTGTCGGTAGAGGTGTGGCTGAAGGTACACAAAAATTAAGGGAAAAAGCAGTGGAGCACTATTTACCGCGCAATGAAATTGCGGATGTTATACGCACACGCAGTAAAATATTCTGGACCGTTGGTGTTTTTACCGCATTCATAAATATTTTAATGTTGGTACCTTCGATTTATATGCTCCAGGTTTACGACCGGGTGCTGCCCTCTGGTAATGAAATCACTCTGCTGATGCTAACTCTCATCATGCTTGCCATGTTTGGTATGATGGCATTGCTGGAGTACGTCCGTAGCATGGTGGTAATACGGATTGGCGCACAGCTAGATATGCGTTTAAATACACGTATTTATACCGCAGCATACGAAGATAATCTCAAAAACAAATCTGCTGATGCCGGGCAAATGCTTAACGATCTTACTAACATGCGTCAGTTTTTGACCGGCAGCGCGCTTTTTGCTTTTTTTGATGCACCCTGGTTCCCGATTTATTTGTTGGTCATTTTTCTGTTTAATCCCTGGTTGGGGTTGTTTGCATTAATTGGCTCACTAATACTGATAGCGTTGGCCGTGGTGAATGAAATAGTTTCAAAAGAACCATTGGCTGAAGCGAGTAAGCTTGCGTTGCAATCAGGAAGTCTTGCCAGCACCAACTTGCGTAATGCGGAAGTTATAGAAGCATTAGGAATGTTGCCAAATATCAAGGGACGATGGTTTAGTTTACATCAACGATTTCTGAACAGTCAGCGAGTCGCGAGCGAACGAGCTTCCCGTATCAATTCTATTACAAAATTTGTGCGTCTTTCCTTGCAATCTTTGGTGCTCGGGTTGGGGGGCTGGTTGGCCATTGATGGCCATATTACTCCGGGGATGATGATCGCAGGTTCTATTTTGATGGGAAGAACGCTTGCTCCGATAGAACAAGTGATTAACGTCTGGAAAAGCTGGAGTTCGGCAAAACTATCTTATGGCCGGTTGGTGAAGTTACTCGATAGTAATCCACCCCGTGGCACCGGGATGTCTCTACCGAAGCCTGAAGGAGTACTGAGCGTAGAAAATGTATCTGCGAAACCGCCGGGCGCGCAGGGTGAACCGGTACTACACGCTGTGTCATTTAATTTACAGGCGGGTGATGTGCTTGGCATTATTGGCCCTAGTGCATCCGGAAAATCGACCCTGGCACGATTATTAGTTGGGATTTGGCCGGTTAGTGAAGGAATTGTTCGTTTGGATGGCGCAGATATTTATCAGTGGAATAAAGATGAACTGGGCCCCCATATTGGCTATTTACCACAAGACATTGAATTGTTCGCCGGAACCATAGCGGAGAATATCGCGAGATTTAATGATGTCGATGCTGAGAAAGTGATTGCTGCCGCGAAACTGGCAGGGGTACACGAACTGATTTTACGTTTTCCACATGGCTATGACTCAGTTATTGGCAACGGAGGAAACGGACTTTCCGGAGGTCAAAAGCAACGAATTGGTCTTGCAAGGGCCTTATATGGCGATCCCTCGTTGATTGTTCTTGATGAACCTAATTCTAATCTGGATGACGCTGGCGAATTAGCTCTTAATAAGGCTATTGCCTTTCTTAGAGAGCGGAAAAAAACGGTGGTACTGATTACGCATCGAACTAACTTGCTTTCAATGACCAGTAAGTTGTTATTGTTAGTCACTGGTAAGGTTAACGCATTTGGTACCACCCAGCAGGTACTTCAGGCTTTGAATAATGCTCAGAGAACTCAGTCAGCACAGCAACAGGCAATGCATGCAGTTAATAATGAATCGCATGACGGCAACGGGGCACCCCCTAAAACACAAATAAACTAAAATACGGCTTCTCAAATAATAGCTGCAACTATCTGTTGTTAAAGGGGGGAATATGTCTTCTCACATTAATCAGTCTCTTCGTGGCGATACCTCATCAGATTCTACTGATGAGCGGAAGTATACGCGTTTCGGTTGGTTGGTGATCGCCATTGGTTTATGCGGTTTCCTTTTATGGGCAGCTTTTGCCCCATTGGATAAAGGCGTTGCTTCTCAAGGGTCGGTAACAGTTTCAGGAAACCGTAAAACAATCCAGTCTCCAACTAGCGGTATTATTAGCAATATTGCGGTTAAAGAAGGGGATAAGGTCAAAGCCGGGCAGGTACTGGTTCAAATGAGCCAGGTTCAGGCGCAGGCGCAGGTGGATTCTCTGAAGATTCAATATTATACCACTCTGGCAACAGAAGGGCGTCTGTTGGCCGAAAGAGATAACCTGGATACCATAAAATTCTCTGACGTTTTCAATGCTATCAAAGACAAGCCTCGTGCAGCGGAAATCATTGCCTTGCAGCAACAACTTTTTATTTCGCGCCGACAGGCATTACGTAGTGAAGTTGATGGTTTTAAACAATCTATTGATGGCATCCGTTTCCAGCTTAAGGGATTACAGGATTCCCGGGCGAATAAACAGATTCAGCTAAACAGTATCCGTGAGCAGATGACCAGTATGAAACAGCTCTCTGCTGAAGGGTATTTGCCGAGGAATCGTTATCTGGAGGCTCAACGTCAGTTTGCAGAAATCAGTAGCAGCATTGATGAGACGATTGGCAGGATCGGACAGCTTCAAAAACAACTGCTAGAGTCGCAACAGCGAATAGACCAGCGTTATGCGGATTATCAGCGTGAAGTAAGAACGCAGTTAGCGCAAACGCAAATGGATGTAAATGATTATAAAAACAAACTTGATATGGCTAATTTTGAACTAGGGAATACGGAAATTATTTCGCCAGTTGATGGAACAGTTGTTGGGCTGAATATATTTACCCAAGGGGGAGTAGTGGGTGCAGGCGACCATCTTATGGATGTGGTTCCCAGTGAAGCTGCGCTGGTTGTGGATGCTCAATTAAAAGTACAATTAATCGATAAAGTATATACCGGACTTCCCGTTGAGCTTATGTTTACTGCTTTTAACCAGAACAGGACCCCTAAAATACCTGGTACTGTAACGCTCGTTTCTGCAGACCGTTTAATCGATAAAGCAAATGGGGAAGCTTATTATCAGATGCAGGTAACCGTCACTCCGGAAGGCATTAAAATGCTCCAGGGCGAGGAAATAAAACCTGGGATGCCTGTCGAGGTGTTCGTAAGGACGGGGTCACGTTCGTTGTTAAGTTATCTCTTTAAACCTATTTTGGATCGTGCGCGTACTTCATTGACCGAGGAATAATCGTGATTTTCATGAAAAGGAAGATGATTAATCTAGCCCTTAGTTCGATAGTGTGGGTGATATCCTCACCGGTGCATGCATTGGGTATTCTGGATGCTTATTCGCTTGCATTGGAAAAAGACCCAACATTTCAGGCGGCGATTAAAGAAAAAGAAGCCGGTGATGAGGCAAGGAATATCGGACGAGCAGGGTTGCTACCAAAAGTCTCTCTCAATTATCAGAATGCACCACGAAATTGGCAGACTCAAAAATATCAGACGAGTGATATTTTTGGCAATGTCAGCGATGTGACTAAACGACAGCAGTACCGCAGTTATGCTGGTTCCGTGACCTTAACGCAACCTCTATTTGATTATGAGGCTTATGCGAAATATAAAACGGGAGTCGCACAAAGTTTGATGGCCGACGAAAAATATCGCAGTAAATATCTCGATCTTGCAGTCCGGGTCATTTCGGCTTATGTCAGTGTTGCATATGCAAAAGATCAAATTGCACTCGCTGAGGCGCAGAAAGCTGCTTATAAAGAACAGCTTGCTTTAAATGATCGCCTGATGTCCGCTGGCGAGGGTACTGTAACGGACGTTGCTGAGACTCAAGCAAGGTACAGTTTGGCCGAAGCTCAGGTTATCGAGGCTCGGGATGTCTTAGACTCAGCTCAGCGGGAACTTGAAGTCATCATCGGAATTCCACTTGATCAGTTAGATGCATTGCAGACGTTACGGCAAGGCAAATTTCAGGTCTCGCCGCTACGTTATACAGCATTCGATGATTGGCAAAAATTAGCCATGGAACGAAATCCCCAACTAGCTTCATCACGTCATGGCGTGGATGCAGCGCGTTATGATGTAGAACGCAACCGGGCTGGATTTATGCCTCAGGTACAGCTATACGCATCACATTCGGAAAATGATTCCAGCAGCGACAACACCGTAAATCAAAAATATCGAACAGATAGCGTTGGGGTTCAGGTATCAATGCCAATTTATTCTGGCGGGGGGGTTGCTGCCTCGACAAGGCAGGCCGCGGCACGTTATGGTCAGGCCAAGTATGAACTGGACGCCCAGGTCGGTTCGATAATGAACGATCTGCGTAAACAGTTTAATCAATGTATTAGTAGCCAGGCGAAGCTTAGGGCTTACGAACTGGCTGTAAAGTCTGCAACGACGCAGGTTGAGGCCACGCGGCAAAGTGTGCTTGCAGGGCAAAGGGTTAACGTTGATGTGCTTAATGCGGAGCAGCAGCTTTACGCTGCACAGCGAGATTTAGCAGAGGCCAAATACACGTATATTAAGGCCTGGATTACGTTGCTTGGAGATTCAGGTACGCTGAGCGAAAAAGATATTATGCAAGTCGCGGGGTATTTCCATCGTTCTTGAGTTAAGCTATGAAGTCGGAAACAGAAAGAGTGTAAAATAGTTTGTTTTTTGCATCTCTGAAACCCGTATCGATACTACGCTTCAATCTGTATGCTCACATGAAGGGGACCCTTAAGACCCGTCCCCGTCTTGACTTCACTATTCGCAAAGAGTAAAACGCCAGCAGTATCCATGATTACTGTGGCGATTTGCCATCACCCGTTAACTGTAGAAGTGTTGCTCTATGAAAATTACTATTTCCGGTACAGGCTATGTTGGTTTATCGAATGGTGTTCTGATTGCCCAGAACCATGAAGTGGTTGCTTTGGATATCATTCAGGCCAAAGTAGATTTGCTTAACCAGAAAATTTCACCTATAGCAGATAATGAGATCCAACAATATTTAACGGAAAAAAAGCTTAATTTTCGTGCAACAACAGACAAACTCGATGCGTATCATGACGCTGATTACGTTATTATAGCTACGCCGACAGATTATGATCCCAAGACAAATTACTTCAATACGTCTTCTGTTGAGGCTGTCATCCGTGATGTGACTGCTATCAATCCGAAAGCTGTTATGGTTATAAAATCAACGGTCCCAGTTGGTTTCACTCGTGGCATAAAAGAACGCCTTGGCATTGAAAATATCATTTTCTCGCCGGAGTTTCTCCGCGAGGGGCGTGCTTTGTACGATAATTTATATCCATCACGGATTGTCATTGGTGAGCGTTCTGCTCGTGCTGAGCGATTCGCAGACCTATTGAAAGAAGGTGCGATAAAAAAAGACATTCCGACCCTTTTTACTGATTCAACTGAAGCTGAAGCTATTAAGCTCTTTGCTAATACTTATTTAGCACTACGTGTTGCCTATTTTAATGAGTTAGACAGCTACGCCGAAAGCCAGGGACTAAACAGTAAACAAATTATTGAGGGTGTATGTCTGGATCCGCGAATTGGTAATCATTACAACAATCCCTCTTTTGGCTATGGTGGGTACTGCTTACCGAAAGATACCAAACAGTTGCTGGCGAATTATGAGTCGGTGCCCAATAATATTATTTCGGCAATTGTTGATGCTAATCGCACCCGAAAAGATTTTATTGCAGACTCCATTCTGGCGAAAAACCCGAAAGTTGTTGGTGTGTATCGGTTAATTATGAAGAGCGGCTCTGATAATTTCCGTGCTTCCTCTATTCAAGGTATAATGAAAAGGATAAAAGCGAAAGGTATACCTGTAATTATTTACGAGCCAGTGATGAAGGAAGATGAGTTTTTTAACTCACGCGTTATTCGCGACCTTGATGCTTTCAAGCAGGAATCAGATGTTATTATCTCTAACCGCATGGCAGAAGAATTGGCGGATGTGAAAGATAAAGTATATACGCGTGACCTCTTTGGTAACGATTAACTTTCCATAATGACAGGTAGTTTGCAAAATTACCTGTCTTAATTTTTTATAAAGAAAAAACGCAGCATCATTATGTGCTGAAATAAAATACTAATGCTACCGTGGCATTTGCGAGACTATCTCTGTCTTCTACATCGAAAGATACGCCTGTCGAATTAGATATATATAGCGTAGGGATAATACTAGGCTGATTACACTATTGGCGGTTAATATACCGCAATCTTTTGATTGCGGTAAAATAGAAGATAAGAAACTATCAAATTGCGTAGTAGTCTTTATACCAATCCACGAAGTTCTTCACTCCTTGCTTAACTGTGGTTTGTGGCCGGAAACCAACAAGATCATATAGCGGTTGGGTTTCAGCGCTTGTCTCCAGAACATCGCCTGGTTGCATCGGCATCATGTTTTTCTTAGCTTCCATTCCCAGCGCCTCTTCAAGCGCAGTGATGTAGTCCATCAGTTCTACAGGCGAACTATTACCAATGTTATATACCCGATAGGGGGCGGAACTGGTCGCTGGAGACCCGCCTTCAACCGTCCAGTCTGGATTCGGTTGCGGAACAACATCCTGAACACGAACAACTGCTTCAACTATATCGTCAATATAGGTGAAGTCCCGCTTCATTTTTCCGTAGTTGTAGACGTCTATACATTGCCCCTCGAGCATGGCTTTCGTGAATTTGAATAGTGCCATATCCGGGCGTCCCCAGGGTCCGTAGACGGTAAAAAACCGCAGCCCGGTTGTTGGAATTCCATACAGATGCGCATAAGTATGTGCCATCAATTCGTTGGCTTTTTTGGTTGCCGCGTATAGCGATACAGGATGGTCTACCGAATCATCGGTTGAAAACGGCATCTTACGGTTTAAGCCATAGACGGAACTGGATGACGCGTAGACCAGGTGCTCAACTTTAGTATGGCGACAACCCTCAAGGATATTCAGGAAGCCCATCAGGTTAGCGTCAGCGTAAGCGTGTGGGTTTTCCAGCGAGTAACGCACGCCGGCCTGAGCGGCAAGGTTGATTACGCGGTTAAATTTCTCCGTAGCAAAAAGCTGCTCCATGCTGACCCGATCGGCGAGATCAATTTTGTGAAAACTGAACAAAGGTGCTTTCAGAAGATCCAGGCGGGCTTGTTTGAGGCTCACATCGTAGTAGTCATTCATATTGTCGATTCCGACAACCTCATGACCAGCTTCCAGCAGGCGTTTACATACATGAAAGCCGATGAAGCCAGCAGCACCAGTGACTAAAAATTTCATTTATATCCTCCAGGATCATTATGTCCCACTGCCTATAAGGGCCTATTTTACACAGGGGGGAGGTATCGATCATCTTGTTTACTGATTGGTTCGGAAAGGTTGGAGATAATAACATTTAAAGCTAAACCTACCGTAGCAAGGACGCCATCTCCAATATGAGAGTGAAAATCACTCTCATTGGTTAGCAAGTGTTTTTAGTTGTAGACAAATGTTTAAACGGCATTGTACTTACCTGGTATATATCTCTTCTTTGCCAGCCAATACTGCTTTTTCGCTTTTAATCTTATAGTCCGGGAGTATACTATGCTGCTGTTTCATTCATATGGTATTAACTTAAGATGCCCACATTGCAACTTTCTGATTTTATTACCATAATAGGCAGGTATACCACTGACATTAATGACGCTGCTGAATAGGGCAACTTGTATAAAGTTAAGTAACTCAGTTGCCAGGTCCGTTGCCTGAAATGAGACTAACCTGATGGCAAGTTGCCTCTAAAGCGGCGAGAGTGACCGCTCTCAGATTGAGCTCAACTTGAGGCTTGAGACAGAGCAAAATCATGGACTCTTGCGGTAGTAGTGCTTTGAGGTTTATGACGATTTATCAAATGCTAAGCTTGTTTTGCGCGCTTTGGTTGCGATAGCCAATGGCGGTAGCGTGTCTCTGATTGATGTGATCGTTGGCTGTTGCGAGTCAACTAGACAAAGCTAATCGTTTGTAGTCGTATAGTCACCCCCGTAACATACTCCAAATGATGGTATAGAGTACGCTATTATATGGAACCGCTTATGGTTGCTAAGAAGGGTTTCTCTATACCGTGGATATAGAGGCAACGACTGCTTTTGGCTAATTTATTATAATTATGTTGATATTATAGCTGTGCACAATTTCCTCAAGGTGCCAGAGGAAAGAATGATTGCGTGGTCGATTTCAAAAAAATGAGTGCAAATAATGAAGTTTAAATTAGGATATTTATTTGATCTACTTGTTGTGATAACTAATAAAGATTTAAAAGTTCGCTATAAAAGTAGCATCTTTGGATATTTATGGTCTATCGCAAACCCTTTATTATTTGCGATGATTTACTATTTTATTTTTAAAATGGTAATGAGAGTACAAATTCCAAATTATACCGTTTTCCTGATTACTGGGTTGTTCCCGTGGCAATGGTTCGCAAGTTCGGCAACCAATTCATTGTACTCATTTATTTCTAATGCGCAGATCATTAAAAAAACAGTATTTCCGCGCTCGGTTATTCCTTTGAGTAATGTGATGATGGAAGGGCTGCACTTCTTGTGTACAATTCCTGTAATCGCTGTGTTTCTATATGTTTATGGTATGTCACCGTCGCTGAGTTGGTTCTGGGGCATTCCTCTACTGGCGATCGGACAGATTATTTTTACATTTGGATTTGCTCTAATTTTCTCAACGCTGAATTTGTTTTTCCGTGACCTGGAGCGATTTGTCGCCTTGGGCATTATGTTGATGTTCTACTGTACCCCGATACTCTATAATTCAGATATGATCCCGCAACAATTTACCTGGATCATTGATTATAACCCACTGGCTAGCATGATAATGGCCTGGCGAGATCTGCTTATGAATGGCAACCTGGATTATGTGCATATCACTTATCTATACTCATCAGGCATGGTTGTGTTGCTGCTAGGAGTGTGGGTCTTTAATAAATTAAAATATCGATTTGCAGAGATTTTGTGATGACCGCTGTTATTGAATTTTGCAATGTAACAAAAGAGTATCCTCTATATCATCATATTGGCTCTGGCATTAAAGATTTGTTTTTTCATCCGCGTCGGGCCTTTAATTTGCTAAAAGGCCGTAAGTATCTGGCTATCGAGAACGTGTCATTCACCGTCAATAAGGGTGAATCAGTTGCATTGATTGGTCGCAATGGCGCAGGCAAAAGTACGACCCTTGGTCTCGTTGCGGGTGTGCTAAAGCCAAGTAAGGGCGAGGTAAAAGTTGTCGGACGCGTGGCTTCGATGTTGGAGCTGGGAGGCGGTTTTCATCCGGAACTTACCGGGCGTGAAAACATCAAACTTAATGCCACCTTACTGGGGTTACGCAGAGCAGAAGTTAATAAACGGCTTGATAAAATTATCGAGTTCTCAGAGCTAGGTGAGTTCATTGATGAGCCTATTCGCGTATACTCCAGTGGCATGCTGGCGAAGCTGGGCTTTTCCGTTATTAGCCAGGTTGATCCAGATGTATTGATTATCGACGAAGTTCTCGCGGTTGGGGATATCGCATTTCAACGGAAATGTATTGAAACAATCAATGAGTTCAGAAAACGTGGGGTAACAATCCTGTTTGTTAGCCACAGCATGAAAGATGTTATGCAGATTTGCGATAAAGTTGTGTGGGTTGAAAATCACCGGTTGAAAGCTATCGGTGAGGCAAGCTCTATTGTTGATGAATATGTAGCCTCAATGGCTTGATGGAAAAACTAATGCAGAAGAATGTACTTATTGTCGGCGCAGGATTTTCAGGCGCGGTTATTGGTCGCTTATTGGCTGAAGCAGGTCATCAGGTGACGATTATTGACAGCCGGCCGCATGTTGCTGGTAACTGCTATAGTGAGCGGGATAGTGAAACCAACGTTATGGTTCATACCTATGGCCCTCATATTTTCCATACTGACAATGCTGAGGTTTGGGAGTACATCAACCAATACACGGAAATGATGCCTTATGTGAACCGGGTGAAGACGACGGTCAATGGGCAAGTATTTTCCTTACCAATCAACTTACACACAATTAATCAGTTCTTCCATACCACGTGCTCCCCAACCGAAGCACGTAAATTAATTGATGAAAAGAGTGATAAAACGATAGAAGAACCTGCAACATTTGAAGAGCAGGCACTGCGTTTTGTCGGCAAAGAACTTTATGAAGCCTTTTTTAAAGGTTACACAATCAAACAGTGGGGAATGTCTCCGTCGGAGCTCCCGGCTTCAATTCTTAAGCGTCTGCCTGTACGATTTAATTATGATGATAACTACTTTAATCATAAATATCAGGGGATGCCAAAAGACGGCTACACGGTAATCGTAGATAAGATATTAGATCATAAAAATATTTCAGTGGCTTTAAACACCCTGTTTGATGAAACCACTCGTGGCGAATATGACCATGTATTTTATAGTGGCGCGCTGGATGGTTTTTATAAATATGATATGGGACGTCTGGGCTATCGTACCCTGGATTTCGATGCATTCCGAACCGACGGTGATTATCAGGGATGTGCGGTAATGAATTATGGTGAGCAAAAAGTGCCTTATACTCGTATTACTGAGCATAAGTACTTTGCACCATGGGAAAGTCATGAAAAATCAATCTGCTATCGTGAGTTTAGTCGCTCATGTGAGCCTGAGGATATTCCGTATTACCCAATTCGTCAGGTAGGGGAGATGGCTATGCTGCAAAACTATCTCGATCGCGCCGAAAAAGAAGCGAATATTACCTTTGTTGGTCGTCTGGGTACATACCGCTATCTTGATATGGATGTAACTATTGCTGAAGCTCTGGAAACTGGGCGAACTTATCTTAAGTCATTAGAACAGAATTCTGTGATGCCTGTGTTCACGGTCAAAGTCAGATGAATGTAGCTGCTCTAATCGTCACTTATAATCGGTTAGAAAAGTTAAAAACAACAATAGAGGCAACGCTGGCGTTGCCTTTTCAATATATAGTTGTGGTTAACAATGCATCAACCGACGACACTCAAGCCTATCTTAATTCTGTTTGCGATGAACGCGTTATAGTTTTACATCGGGAGATGAATGATGGCGGGGCTGGCGGTTTTAAATATGGAGCGCAATGGATAACGCAAAATTTGAACACTAATTGGGTTCTATTTTACGATGATGATGCGTATCCGAAGAAAGATTTTGGCGTAGCTTTTCAGTCACTTGATTTATCGAGTGAAAATGTCTATGTCTGCACGGTGGTGGATACATCAGACAAATGCTGCAAGATGAATATACCCTGGAAGAAAATTCCTAATGGTTTTTGGGGAAATATCGCTTACAGAGTTAATCCTGCACGTTTTATTCCTGACGGAAGCCAGCAAGAGACCGTGGTGAGCGTTTCATTTGTAGGAATGTTGATAAGTCAGGAGACACTAAAGAAATCTATATCGTTTATATATGATGAGCTTTTTATCTATTTTGACGATGTGTATTTTGGTCATCATCTGGTCCTGCAGCGTACGCCTATTATTTACCTTCCTGAATTATGTATTGTCCATGATATTGATACTACTAATCAATTAATAGCCCCATGGAAACTATATTATTTAAGTAGAAACCTTATCTTGTCCCGTAAAATATTCCAGGACAATTCGCCTTTCACCTTATTTGATGTTTCATTAAGGTTGTTGAAGTATATATTTACAGCACTGAAGCATGAAAAGCGGAAAGAATGTATGATTAATGTCTATAATGGAATCAAGGATGGTTTCTGGAAGCCAAAAGGTAGAGGTGCATAATCCGCTATGAAAAATAAATTATGCTATTTTGTTAACTCTGCCTGGTATTTTGAACTTCATTGGCTCGAAAGAGGAATTGCTGCATTAAATAATGGATATGATGTCTATGTTATTGCAAATTTTGTAGATGATGCAATTTCAAACAGACTCACCGCATTAGGATTTCACTGCGTTAATAGCCAAATTAATGAGAAAAGCATCAATCCTTTTGCTTTTATCAAAGGCTTTATTAATGCATCGAGGATATTGAAAGGCATTAATCCTGATATCCTTCATTGCATTACGATTAAACCTGGGATCATAAGTTGTCTGTGGGCCAAATATCACAAAACTAAACTTGTTTATAGTTTTGTAGGGCTAGGGCGAGTGTTTGAGAGTGAGCAACTCATTTTTAAAATATTACGTTGGCTTGTCCTCAGGTTGTATCGATATTTGTTCTCAAATGTTGATTGTAAAATAATATTTGAACATCGAGAAGATAAAAGAAAAATACTTTCTCTGCTGGGAGTCAAAGAAGAGAAAGCAAAGGTCATTGATGGCGCCGGGGTTAATATCAGTTATTTTTCATACCAGCAAGAACCGAAATTGACTCATGGAATAATACTTTTTGCCAGTCGTATGCTACATAGTAAAGGATTACTTGATCTCATTAAGGCAAAAAGGATCCTGAAGTTAGAAGGGATAGATTGTACTATTCAGGTTGCAGGTATCATTGTTGAGAATGATGACGATGGGATTACCTTGGGACAAATAGAGAAATGGCACGCAGCAGGCGATATCGTCTGGTTAGGTACTCGAGATGATATTAGAGAATTGATTGCTGGGGCAAATATTGTTGCTCTTCCTTCTGTATATCCCGAAGGTGTACCGCGAATTCTGCTTGAGGCTGGTGCTGTGGGTAGAGCTTGTGTTGTCTATGATAATGGTGGGTGCAATTCACTAATTAAAGACGGCTATAATGGTTATATAGTTGAACGCAAAAATGTCAAAGAACTGGCCGCGAGAATTAAAGCATTAATAAATGAAGATGCTGACAGACAGAAAATGGGTATCAATGCCAGGGAAAATATTGTCAATCATTATACATCAGAAATTGTTATTGATAAAACATTACAAGTATATGAAGAGCTGTTTCAGCGCTGAAAAATACTCATGCGGTTAGGTTATGAATAATAATATTGCATTACAGTCATCAGTATTCCCTGATATACACCACCGTGAAATTAGCGCTCTGTATTTTTTATCCGATAATGTATCTACATGTTATAGTGATGCAGGGTACGTCAGAGTATCGAGGAATCATGACGTTTGCTTTGATACTTTTTACAATTCATTTGATCTCCAAAAGTGGTCAAAATACACTACAGTTAAACAGATTGGGTTCAAAGTTGATGTTGTTGGTAGAGGTATTGCCACAATTTTCTTAAAAACGAATGATAAATTAAAGAAAGTATTTCAACGCGAAATTGAAGGGGCATTCACGCTAGATAATTTAGAGTTAAATGAATGTCGTGACGGTAGGCTTTATTTTTACTGGTCGTCAATTGATGATAGTGAGATCAGGAGTTTTTCTTTTACTACATATGGGGCAGTAGAGGATTTTGGTAAGTTAGCGATTGTCATCACGACTTATAATCGACAGGCAGCATTATTATCGACGTTGTCGAGATTTGAGAAAAACTTATTTGCCGATAGTGTCGGTCAGTCAAAATTTCATGTGTATGTTATTGATAATGGATGCAATTTAGATTTAGAGCCAAGACCTAATGTTACCTATATAAAAAATAAAAACATGGGGGGGGCTGGTGGTTTCACTCGTGGTTTATTTGAGGTGAAAAAGAACAATAGAGAAACTTATTGTATCTTTATGGATGATGACGCATCCTGTGAAATCGAAAGTATTAAAAGAGCATATTGGTTCATGTGTTTTTCAAAAAAAGATGAACAGATGATAGCAGGCAGTATGCTATACGAGGATAAACCTCAAACGGTTTACGAGGCTGGTGCTATTTATCCTTATAAACAGATACGAATGCGGCCTTTAAAAAATGGTGTTGATGTCTCAACACCAAGTGGCCTGGATGTGTTTAATAAAGAGGACGGACAAGCCAATTACGCAGCATGGTGGTTCTGCGCTTTTAAAGTATCAGCGATAAAATACTATGCTTTTCCTTTCTTCGTCCGCGGCGATGACATTTTATTCGGGATAATGCATGCTTACCCGATCGTTACTCTCAATGGTATTGCGTCGTGGCAGATGAATTTTAATCAAAAATATAGCGCATTAGTTGAATATTTGAGCGTTAGAGGTCTGTTGGTTCCTGCATTTGTATACCCGTCATCACATAAAAGAAGACAGATAGCTTTTTGGATATTAGCAAAAGTACTTTTGCTATGCTTTTCATACCGTTATTCTTCGGCTGAGGCTATCATTGAAGCTTATTCAGATGTTATGCAAGGCCCTGATTTCTGGATTGACGATGCGGATGCGCAAAAAGCGCGTAGACGGATTAGTGAGCTGTCGAAAGATGAATTGCCAGGTGAAGTAGAGCAGGGTAATGGCGTGAAAAAAACTGACCGTGATAGCCCCGAGTCCAAATGGGCGAAGATAATCAGGCTGTTTCTTCTCAATGGTCATCTGGTTCCTCGGTTTATTATGGCTGGAAATAGGGTACGAATCCCTAACACAGAAATTCATCCGACAAAACAGGTTTTTTTGAATGCTGAAGTTTACTATGAAACTACTGAGGGTAGTTTTATCGTACTGAAGCAGGATAAATTACGCTGTGCTAAGTTGATCATCAAAACATTGTGGGCCATTAGCAAAGGGTTCTTTACCTATAATGCTATTGCAGAAGAGTATGGAAATAAGATCTCGTACTTAACGTCTGAGAATTTTTGGAAGAAATATTTTATTTAAATATTGATGGCTTGTTCTTTATTCGTAATGATAATATTGTCATAGTTAAATATTTCTCTTGCGGATAGAGTTTAGGATATTTATTTATACGGAAGATACACATTTTGATTTGGCTAGTTTCTACAATCTAGTCTGAAGTTAAATATATTTATACAAGAGACAGTAATGAGCGACATGATAGTTTGTGATACTCGACAATCAAAGGTTATACCAAAATTGTCTATTATAGTACCAGTCTATAATACTTCTGGTTTTGTGGAGAAGACTTTATCTTCATTTGATAAAAATGGTAATGATCAAATAGAACTTATCATTGTAAATGATGGCAGTACTGATAATAGTGTCGAAGTTGTTCAGCAATGGCTTGATACCTATAAAGGTAACGCAATTTTCGTATCACAGGAAAATAAAGGGCTATCAGAGGCCAGAAACACGGCCTTACGCTACGCGAATGGCCAATATATTTCTTTCTGTGATAGTGATGACTGGTTGAACGAAAAAGCTGTTCTTGATTCCCTGGAATTTGCCGAGTCTGACGATCTTGATATTGTCTTATATCGTTCATACGTTTACGACAACCAAACAAAAGATTCGTATCCGTTCTATGATGCAGCGACTTGGGATCACATTTTAGGTGGTGAGCTGAAGAAGACAGTAAATATTGCAGCATATCCGCAAATCCTCAGTCTTGAACCTAATACCAACAACCGAATCCTTAAGAAAGAGTTTTTTGACAAGTATATAACTATCTTCCCGGTAGGGATTCATTTTGAAGACGTTACTCCTCATATTGTAAGTCTGGTTAACGCAACAAAAATTGGCATGATAGATACTGTCGGCTATTTTTATCGAGTTAATCGTGAAGGAAAGATTACGGATCAAAAAAGCGAAAAGCGATTTGATATAATTAAGACCGCGAAAGAGTTATTGCAGAAGCCTGAAGTTAAAGGTCTCAATGCATATCAACAATATTGCGTAATGTCGCTAATATTTAAAATGATTTTCTGGTGTGGTAGATATACAACTCTGAGTGATCGACGTCGTTACTTCAAGCAAGGTGTGGAACTGTTTTCTGTATCAAATCCGGGCGTGCGTTCGCGCTTAAAAACATCCTTAGGTTTTGCGGAGCGTAACAGAGAGTTTATTCTCATGTTGGCATTTTTCAATGGCGCAACGGATTTTCTTACAGAGTACAGTACTGGTAAGCAAACGCTATCAACAAAATTTAAACTGTTGAAGGCTATTTCTACTGCAAACATTGATGTCAATAAATTGATCTTCAAAAAAGCTTTGCGATTTGCAAAAAATAAGTTCGGAAAACGGGTAGTAGGTTAATAAAATGATCAATAGAACACAATTGAATGCATATCTAAATAAACTACCTTCAGCAATTAGCCATGATGAGTTAGCACAACACAAGCATATCATCGAGCGAAGCTTTTTTGGCGTAGATTTGCTTTCTTGCGAAAGTGATGTTTTGGCTTTTGTCGGTACTTATACTGGTCTGGAGCTCCTGGTTGCATTTTATAACAGCAAGCCGCGCGCGATAATTGTTGTTGAATCTAATGCAAGCAAGTTTAAACGTATTCAGGAACTATTAAATAAAAACCCTGAATTGAAAGAACGTGTCTATCTGTTTGATAATTTCTCCAACCCTGAAATTAATGAGTTGATTGGTGAGCGTCACGTTAGTGTTCGTATTTCTCTTCCTGCATTTACCCGGGCAGCTCTGGAGTATGTTACTGCACAGTGGAAACTTGACCATATTTGTGGTGAATTCAATCAGTACGATGTTGATCCGTTAATTGTTTATCGTCAATGCGCGCGTGCGGCGGATACTTTTTACTGGCGCATTCAGGATCAACACCAACCTCTCGCGGGTAGTCGCCAGAAGTATGAGTATGAAGTTTCAGTGGTCGTACCCGCATATAATATCAGCGCCTATATCGACCAGTGCATTGAGTCCCTGGCAAATCAGTCTATTGAAAGTTTAGAGATTTTAGTCGTCGATGATGGTACACCGGATGATTCTGGTGAGAAAGCTGACGCCTGGGCTGCGAGATACCCAGGCAGAGTGAAAGTTATCCATAAAGCCAATGGTGGGTGCGCGACGGCAAGAAATGCCGGCGTTAGCCAGGCCAAAGGGCAATATATTGGTTTTGTTGACGGCGATGATTGGTGCGATCTTCAGATGTATGAAGATTTGTTCCGTGCCGCGGTGATGAAAAATGCTGACATTTCCCAGTGTGGCTATAAAGAAGCTTATGAGACCGGTGAAATAGTTAAATTCCCCCTGGACATTAATCTCAGCCGTCTGGATTTACTACGCGAGCGCCCAACAATGTGGCGTCGTATTTACTCTGCTGACATGCTGAAAAACAAAGGAATTTCTTTCCCTGAGCATATTCGTCGGTTTGATGATTTACCTTTCCAGTTCGAGACTTTTTTAAACGCCAAGATTATTGCTAATATACCTTTTGATTATTACTATTATCGTCAAGGGCGCTTAGGTCAGGATATTTCTGTGCGAGATGACCGACTTTATGTTCATTTCCCTATTTTTGATTGGATCTACAGTCGTAACTCGGATACGTTCAACTATGATGAAGAGCGTAAATTATTTGAGTTAGAACTCGATGTCCACTTCTGGGCCTGGAGTGTCATTGAAGCTAAATTCAAGGATGAATATTTTAAGCAGGTCCTGGCGCAAATTTTTGCATCTAAGAAGATTTTGTCTAAATTTGATATGCTGGTAATAGCCAAAAATAAAGGAAGAGAAAGATTTATGTTTTATTTAAAGCTACTAAAAGCCAAAACATTCTAACTCTTCCACCTTATTAAAAGCCGCGAAAGATTTCTTTCGCGGCTTTTTTTTTATAATTGGCTGGCTCTCATATTCAGCTTGTCGCCTACTAAAGATGCAATTTTTGTAGATGGTTTATCAATGAATGCATAGCCAAACCATGAGATAAGCACACAAAATAATAAACTGACTAATGTGCTTATTATACTAGCAAATTGGTTAGTAATACCTGCATCATGTAAATAAACAAATAATGCCGTTCCAATACTCATGATAATAGGGATATGAAATACATATAAGGAAAATGAGATCTTACCCAGAAAAGTAAAAACAGGTCTGGACAGACAATTTGAAAGTTTTGATGATGTATTAGCTATTAATAATAAAACTACTGCTGCGATTGAGTGACACAACGTGGCCAAACCTTCTTTACTAAAACTTGTGAGTTCATTTAAGAAGTTAATTTCAATTGTCCACGGATTTTCTGTTGCAAGAACAACTGTTAATATACTGGCTGGAAGAATAAACTTAGGTTCAAGTTTTATGTTATATACCAAAATAGTACCGCCAATAATAAATAGTATCAAATAGCAGCCAAGTGTCGGTTCAATCAGATAGATTAGTATTGCTGATATTATGATGTGGGCACCGTTTTTTTTGACAAAAAATAATGCGGCATAGAGATACAGAAAAAGTGACCCCATTAACTCTATTTTAATCGTCCAGAGTGGGCCATTATAGGAGGTATCGCCTATATAAGCAGAATACAGACCATTGTATATGGCTCCAGTTAGTGTGAGTTCTGATTGATAGTTAGATTTTAACCACTCGTGCCCACCTACGATCGCCGCCATTTCGACATTATGGAAGCCTATCGTATTTTGTAAAACAACAGCCAGAATGACTGAAGCGAGTACCAGTGGGGTAAGTCTAAAGTATCTTTTTATAAAGCTTTCTTTAAGATAAGAAAGGTCGTTTTGCCGCTTATAAAAGCCAATGAGCAACACATAACCACTCATTACGAAAAATAGACAAACTGAGAAGTTCCCATCCAAAATCCTTCGATATATCTGCCACCATACTGAGTTTTGCGAATATAATCCATTTGGCGATACCAGCACCCCCATAAATACATCCATATGGTAAAGCACGACGACAAGCGACGCGACTCCGCGGAGTCCGTCGAGATGTTTATAATGTTGCAAGTGAGACCCCGTAGCCTGTTTGGCTTTATTTTTGTTGTGTTCCATAACCAACGCGTCAAGAAGCAGAACCTGACGGTATTTGTTTATATTACCACACTGATGTTAACTGGTAGTTATTTTTTTGTTGTTGTGATCGGTCTCACGATAGTTGATTTAACATTAAATTTGCTTAAGTATGTGAAATTAAGCCCGGAGTGCAGCACCCATCATGCCGAATAAATTATTTTTAAACGCTTTCATTATCCAGGATCAATGGAGTGATATTTGTCAGTGAGGTTCAGTGTGTTAAAATAGCAACATTACAATGCACAATAATAAGTTGCTTTATTTCGGAGTTTGCATGAGCGTTTTTTTTAGATGTTTAGAGTATTTAAAAACCAGACGTTTTTTATATTTTATACTGTTTTTTCTGTCCCTTGTGTTGTGTTGGTTTGAACCTACAAATATATTTTTTACCACTTTTTTCTCTGTTTTTATTTTCTTGCGTTTGATTTTTTGTATTCGTAATAAAATAATCAGAAATAGTCTGGTGGTTTTTGTTTCATTGATCACGTTTTTGACTTACTTTATCTATCAGAAATATGGTGGACTCTCAACCAGTATGGTTATGTCAACCTTCGGGGTTGGCCTTTCCGTTTCATTAGGTACCGTACAAACCTTTGGTCTAAAATTTCTGGTAGGTTTTCTTTTCATACTTTTTGCACTTTCGTTGTTATCGATTAAAATACCAAAAGCACGCTATTCTGTTAAAGAACGTGTTATTTTGACTATTAGTCTTATCCTTATTCTTTCAAAGCCTGTAATAGATGGTGTTAGTTTTTGGGGGACTAAATTCTTTATCAATAATATCGAATATTCACCAACTTTTATTTCGCAGCCATACATCGATCAGTACAAGATTTTTTTTGGACCTCTTGTTTCCTCAGTGTCGATTATCGCTGAAAATATAGTTGATGATGTTAAATACAAAAAGATAGAGCATAAAGAATATCCTGATTATATTAAAAAAGAGACTGCAGGTAGCCAGAACATTATATATGTGATTGGCGAATCATCTAACCCTGGCCGCTATGGTATTTACGGCTATGGAAAAGATACTACGCCAAACTTATCGCAGATGGATAGAGATGGACAAATATGTGTCGTTAATAACGTTCACTCTCCGGCTGCGCAAACACGACTTGCTGTACCGATGCTGGTTTCTTTTGAAACACCCTTGCAGCGTGGCAACTTGTTTAAATTTAAGAATCTTATCGAGATGGCACAATTGCAGGGCTACCATACGTACTGGTTCGACTCTCAGATGCAAAACAACATGTGGAACAAGCCTTTCGGTTATCTGGCAAAATATGCTGAAGTACTGCAAACTCCGGAAGATAATAATACCCGTTTCCCAGTTAACGAGGGGCAGGACGAAAAGTTATTACCGGCAATCAAGCATTATTTTAAGCAATCGCAAGAGAGAAATTTTTACGTCATTCATCTGATGGGTAACCATTTGCCTTATTCTGACCGTAGAGGGGAAGCGGACAACCCGATGGTTGATGATTATGATGCGTCTATTTATAACGTCGATGATACCTTAAAGAGTATTTTTACCCTTGCTGATACCTATCTTAAAGATTACAAGTTGGTTTATGTATCAGACCATGGGGAAGTTGTGGGGCAGGGACATGGTTTTCCATCCAGTGATAATGAAATGTATAAAATTCCATTGCTGATGAATGATGCGTCCTGGTGTGCGAAGGCTGAACAATTGCGCAACAACAACCACTACTTCTCATCTGATTTAACCAAATTCCTGGTGTTAGAAATGATGGGTTATGCTGTTTCTGATGAGCATATGAAAGACGCGGTAAAAAATTCTGATTTCGTGCTGAATGAAAAAGAAGACGCTATTCGTTTCTCTGAATTAAGGGATGTGCCCTTACCGCAACATCCTTAATCGGCGGTTAATACATAGACTCTGGTTTAAAGGATGATCATATTAAACCAGAGTCCCTTCAATGCATGTTTCGATTTACTTATGTCTGGACTTAAGATTATCGATAACATCCCCTAAATCCAGCCCCTGGTCCTGAAGTAGTACCAGCAGGTGATACATCAGGTCTGACGCTTCATTCTTCAGTTCAAACTTGTCATTTACCGTCGCGGCCAGGGCGGTCTCTACGCCTTCTTCCCCAACTTTTTGCGCAATACGTTTGGTGCCGCTGGCATACAGTTTCGCAGTGTATGAGCTCTCCGGGTCTGCATGTTTGCGCCCGGCCAGCAGTTGTTCCAGTTGATAGAGGAACAGCCACTGGTGTCCGGTTTCTCCAAAGCAGCTTGAAGTCCCTTTGTGGCAGGTCGGGCCTATCGGGTTGACCAACACTAACAGGGTATCGTTATCGCAATCCGGGGTGATGCTGACCACATTAAGAAAGTTGCCGGAGGTTTCACCTTTTGTCCACAGGCGCTGTTTGGTGCGCGAGTAGAAGGTTACTTTGCCGCTTTCTTGCGTTTTCGCCAGCGCGTCCTCATTCATATATCCCAGCATTAACACTTCGCCAGATTCAGCGTGCTGTATGATGGCCGGCATCATGCCGTCGGTTTTTTGCCAATCCAGCTGTTCACTCAACATACCCTGATCTCCACGCCCTGGGCTGACAGGAACGTTTTTAATTCGCCAATATTAATAATTTGTTTATGGAACACGGAAGCGGCGAGGGCGCCATCGACGTTGGCGTCGCGGAATGCCTCAAGGAAGTGCTCCATGGTACCGGCGCCGCCGGAGGCAATCAGCGGAACGTTACACACTTCACGGACCTTTCTGAGCTGATCCAGATCGTAACCGTTGCGCACGCCGTCCTGGTTCATCATGTTGAGAACAATTTCTCCCGCTCCGCGCTTTTGTACTTCCTGTACCCAATCCAGCGTCTCCCATTGGGTGACGCGAGTTCGGCTCTCATCGCCGGTGTACTGATTAACGTGATATTTTCCGGTCTGTTCATCAAACCAGGTATCAATCCCTACCACGATGCACTGCACGCCAAAGCGATCGGCGAGACGGGTGATTAACGTTGGATCCGCAAGCGCAGGCGAGTTAATTGAAATTTTGTCGGCGCCGAAGGAGAGGATCTGCGCCGCGTCTTCCAGCGACTTAATTCCACCGGCTACGCAGAACGGAATATCAATCACTTCCGCTACGCGCGATACCCAACTTTTATCGACTACCCGGCCATCGCTGGAGGCGGTAATATCGTAGAACACCAGTTCATCCGCGCCTTCATCGGCATAGCGTTTTGCCAGCGGAACGATATCACCGATAATTTCGTGGTTGCGAAACTGCACGCCTTTTACTACCTGACCGTCGCGGACGTCCAGGCAGGGGATTATCCGTTTTGCCAGCATTGAATGGCCTCCGTTACGTTGAATTTACCTTCCAGTAGCGCGCGGCCGACGATCACCCCGCGAACGCCGGTTCCGCGCAGCGCGGCGATATCGCTGAGACCGCCGATCCCGCCGGAAGACTGGAACGCCACCTGCGGATAACGCGCGCAGACCTCTTCATATAGAGAGACGTTGGAACCCGCCAGAGTACCGTCACGGGAGATATCGGTACACAGCACATGTTGCAAGCCGACCGGCAGATAGCTTTCCACCAGCTCTTCCAGAGTGACGCCAGAGTTTTCCTGCCAGCCGCTCACCGCCACCTGTTTATGACCCTCGGCATCAATGCGTACATCCAGCGCCAGCACCAGATGCTCGGGGCCAAAGCGTTTAAACCAGCCTTTGACCTCCTCCGGCGATTTCACTGCCGTTGAACCGACCACCACGCGCGCCACGCCGGCATCAAGCAGTGCGGCAACGTCTTCTTGCGTACGTACGCCGCCGCCGACCTGCACAGGTACCGTAACGCCGGCAACTAAGGTCTTAAGCAGCGGAATCTGGCGTTTTGCCGGATCTTTCGCCCCAGTCAGATCAACCAGATGCAATACTTCTGCGCCCTGATCCGCATAGGATTGCAGGCGCGGTAACGGATCGTTGCCATAGTCGCGCTGCTGGCCATAGTCGCCCTGATGCAGGCGCACCACGGTACCGTCAATTAAATCTAAAGCTGGAATGATCATTACATCTCCAGGAAATTTTTCAGCAGCTGCGCACCGGCGCTACCTGAGCGCTCAGGGTGGAACTGTACGCCAAAGAAGTTATCTTTCTGTACCGCCGCGGTGAAGGCCTCGCCGTAGTTGCATTGGGCGATAGTGTACGGATTGACCTGCATGGCGTAGCTATGGACGAAATAGAAATAAGCGCCTTCTTCAATGCCGCGGAACAGGCGATCGCCGGCTTTGGCATAGACCCGGTTCCATCCCATATGCGGCAGCGGCAGTCCGTGGTCGGTCATTTTCGGCACTTCTTCATCAATAATGCCCAGTAGCTCAACACCGTTATTCTCTTCGCTGCGCGCACCGAGTAACTGCATGCCGAGACAAATCCCCAGCACCGGCTGGGTACAGGCTTTAATCAAGTCAATGAGCTCGCGTTCGCGCAGCTGATCCATCGCAGCCTGCGCGGTGCCGACGCCGGGCAGAAAAAGTTTATCGGCACGCAGAACAACATCCGGCTCGCGGCTGACCACTGGCTCATAGCCATGGCGGCTCACTGCAGATTTCACCGAGTTGAGGTTGGCGCACCCGGTATCGAGGATCACCACGTTCATCACAATACCCCTTTTGAAGATGGCAACGTGTCGCCCTGGACCCGAATGGCCTGGCGCAGCGTACGGCCAAAGGCCTTGAACAGGCTCTCGACGCGGTGGTGATCGTTCTTACCTTTGGTTTTCAGGTGCAGCGTCACCGCCATGGTATAGGAGAGCGAGCGGAAGAAGTGTTCGACCATCTCGGTGCTCAGGTCGCCGACGCGCTGATAGGTGAAGTCAGCTTTATATTCGAGGTGTGGGCGACCTGAGATATCCAGCGCACAGCGCGCCAGGCATTCATCCATCGGCAACACGAAGCCAAAGCGGTTAATGCCGCGCTTATCGCCCAGCGCCAGCTTCAGCGCTTCGCCTAACGCCAGGCCGGTATCTTCTACGGTGTGGTGATCGTCGATGTAAAGATCGCCGCCGACGTTAATCTCCAGGCGAAAGCCGCCGTGGGTGGCAATCTGATCGAGCATGTGGTCGAAGAAACCCACGCCGGTGTGGATCTTGCTGCCGCCTTCACGATCCAGCCAGACTTTAACGTCAACCTGGGTCTCTTTGGTGATGCGCTCAACGTGAGCGTAGCGGTCGCGACGGGTCAGCTGTTCGCAGATGGTCGGCCAGTTCAGCGTTTCACTGTTATAGCGCAGGCCGATGATGCCCATGTTATCCGCTAACTCTATATCGGTGGCGCGGTCGCCGATGACGTAACTGTGGGCTTTATCCATTACGCCCTCTTCCAGCCACGGCAATACCAGTTGGGTCTTCGGCTTACGGCAGTCGCAGTTATCACCAGGCATGTGCGGGCAAATCAGCACGGATTCAAAGTTAATGCCCTGCGAGGAGAAGACCTGCATCATCAGGTTGTGCGGGCCGTCGAACTCCTCCTGCGGCAGGCTATCGGTACCAAGGCCATCCTGGTTGGTGATCATCACCAGCTTATAGCCTTCCTGCTGTAGCTTAAGCAGCGTCGGGATCACCTGCGGTTCGAAGGCCAGTTTTTCAAACCGGTCTACCTGAAAATCAACCGGCGGTTCAGAGATAAGCGTACCGTCACGGTCAATAAAGAGAAACTTCTGGGTCATACATTCTCCGCAGTCAAAGCGTCAATCACGCGCTGGCTCTCTGCACGGGTACCGATAGTGATACGCAAACAGCCGCTTAATGAGGGTTGTTTATTTTGGTCACGTAAGATAATGCCCTGATCCCACAAAGATTTAAACACCGCGCTGGAGGCGGTTATCCGCGCCAGCAGGTAGTTGGTCTCGGAATCGAAAACCTGCTCGACGCAGGCGATGCCGCGCAGCGCATTGACCAGGTATACGCGTTCATCAATGATCTGCGCCACGCGCGCGCGCATAGCGGCAATGCCTGCCGGGCTTAATGCCTGGGCGGCGATATCGGCGACCGGCGTCGAGAGCGGATAAGGCGTGATGACTTTCAGCAGTACATTAATCACCTCTGCGTTAGCCAGCGTAAAACCGCAGCGCAGCCCGGCCAGCGCAAAGGCTTTCGATAAAGTGCGCAGGATAACCAGGTGCGGGTACTCGTTTAGCCAGTACGCCAGAGATGCCTGGGGGCAGAACTCAATATAGGCTTCATCCGCTACCATGATTGCTTTACCGCGCGTCATTTCCAGCAGGGCGCGGAAATCTTGCGGATTGATTATCTGCCCGGTCGGATTATTGGGGCTGCAGACAAACACCACTTTCACGCCGGTGAGATTCGCTTCGATACCCGGCAAATCGAGCTGCCAGTCGGCGAGCGTCGGCACCGTACGGCACTCAACGCCGATGGTTTCGGCGCTGACGCTGTACATGCCGTAGGTTGGCGGGCAATAAAGGACAGCGTCCTCGCCCGGTTCGCAAAAGGCGCGGATCAGCAACTCGATGCCTTCGTCAGCACCGCGGCTCACCAGTACCTGTTCTGGTTTTACGCCGGCATATTGCGCGTAGTTTTCGATAACCGCCTTCGGCTGTGGTTCTGGATAGCGGTTTAATGTCTGTTCGGTCAACTGGAATTCCACGGCGGTGGGGAATTCGTTGGCGTTCAGCCACACGTCGCCTTTCCCCCCAAGACGGCGGGCGGATTGATACGGCGTCAGCGCGCGGATATTGGCGCGGGCTAAGTCTTCAATGCTCATGCTTGCTCCTTAAGGGTGGCTACGCGCAGCGTTACGGCGTTTTTGTGGGCGGTCAGCAGTTCGGCTGCGGCCAGGATCTCGATAGTCGGGGCGAGGGCGGCGAAGCCTTCACGCGTCAGTTCCTGTACGGTCATGCGCTTTTGAAAATCCGCCAGACCGAGGCTGGAACAGGTCGCGGTGTAGCCGTAGGTCGGCAGCACGTGGTTGGTACCAGAGGCGTAATCACCTGCCGATTCTGGCGACCAGTCGCCGAGGAATACCGAACCGGCGCTGGTGATACCGTCAACCAGTTCACGGGCGTTACGGGTCTGGATAATCAGGTGCTCCGGTCCGTACTGATTTGAGATCTCTACACATTGGGCGAGATCGCGGGCGACAATAATACGGCTGGCGGAAAGCGCTTCACGCGCGGTTTCGGCACGCGGCAGGGCCGCTAGCTGACGTTCAACCGCTGCGGCGACCCGGGAGCCTATGTCGGCGTCCGGGGTCAGCAAGATAACCTGGGAATCCGGGCCATGTTCCGCCTGCGAGAGCAGATCGGAGGCGACGAAATCCGGCGTCGCGCCGCTGTCGGCAATCACCAGAACTTCCGACGGGCCAGCGGGCATATCGATAGCCGCGCCGTCAAGGCGCTGGCTGACCTGGCGTTTGGCCTCGGTGACGAAGGCGTTGCCAGGGCCAAAGATTTTAGCGACTTTCGCCACCGATTCCGTGCCGAAGGCCATTGCCGCGATAGCCTGCGCGCCGCCGACGTTAAAGATATTACGCACGCCGCAAAGCTGCGCCGCATAAAGGATTTCATCGGCAATCGGCGGCGGCGAGCAAAGTACCACTTCCTGACAGCCGGCAATGCGCGCCGGTGTGGCGAGCATCAGCACCGTTGAAAACAGGGGCGCCGAACCGCCCGGAATATATAAGCCGACGGAAGCGATAGGGCGGGTAAGCTGCTGGCAGCGAACGCCGGGTTGGGTTTCAACATCGACAACCTGCAACTGCTGCGCGTTGTGAAAGGTCTCGATATTGTTGACCGCCACCGCCATCGCTTGTTTGAGCTCGTCGCTGAGGCGCGCGCCGGCGGCGGCAATCTCTTCGTCAGACACTTTGAGCGCTGTGACGGTGGTTTTATCGAATTTGGCGCTATATTCGCGTAAGGCGGCATCGCCATTCTCTTTTACGTTAGCGAGGATCCCGGCTACCGTTTTGCTGATGCTCTCGGAAGCTGAAATCGCCGGGCGCGTTAATAGTTGTTGCTGTTGTGCGGCGCTGCAGCTATTCCAGTCGATAATGGTATTGAAGCTCATGGTCATTTCCCCTGTTTGTCCCGTAAACGAATTGCTGGATTACTCCATCATTTTCTCTATCGGTAGCACCAGAATAGAACTGGCGCCCAGCGCTTTCAGTTTTTCCATGGTTTCCCAGAACAGGGTTTCGCTGCTGACCATGTGCATCGCTACCCGCTGTTTGTCTCCTGCCAGCGGCAGAATAGTTGGCCGCTCTGCGCCCGGCAGCAGCGCCACCACTTCTTCCAGCCGTTCGGTCGGCGCGTGCATCATGATGTATTTCGATTCGCGGGCCTGGATAACCCCCTGAATACGGGTCAGCAGACGGTCGATCAGCTGCTGTTTCGCATCGTCCATCTCACCGTCGCGCTGGATCAGGCAGGCTTTGGAACGATAAATCACTTCAACTTCGCGCAGGCCGTTGGCTTCGAGGGTTGCGCCGGTAGAAACGAGATCGCAGATGGCATCGGCAAGGCCAGCGCGTGGGGCGACTTCGACGGAGCCGTTCAGCAGACAGGATTTAAAGGAGATACCTTTCTGATCGAGATAGCGCTTTAACAGGTGCGGGTAAGAGGTGGCGATGCGTTTACCGTCCAGCGCCGCCGGGCCATTCCAGTTTTCATCCACCGGTGTCGCCAGCGACAGGCGGCATCCGCCAAAATCGAGACGGCGCAGGGTGAAATAGCGCGGGTCTTCGCCCTGCGCGCGGCGGCTCAGCAGCTCTTCTTCCAGCACGTTCTCGCCGATAATGCCAAGGTCGACAACGCCGTCCATCACTAGCCCCGGAATATCGTCATCGCGAACGCGCAGAATGTCGATCGGCATGTTTTCCGCAAGGGCGATCAGACGCTGGGTGTGCAGGTTGACTTTAATGCCGCAACGGCCGAGCAGTTCGCGTGAATCTTCACTCAAACGGCCTGATTTCTGAATAGCTATGCGTAAACGGGTGTTGTCTAACATTGTTGTTTTCCTCTGAATACCTGTCTGAATCTGTCCGAATTCGGTCCAAAAAAAAGCCCCCGGAAGTGAATCTTCCGGGGGCTCTCTTTGCGTTCATGCACCACTGGAAGATCCAAACGTCTTCCAGCACACATCGCCTGAAAGACTAGTCAGGATGATGGTGATGATGGTGGTTTTTAAATTGAACGCTGTTCATAAAATTCTCTTTGAATGACTATGCATTTGATGTCTTTTAACCTAAACCAGTTCCGGCGCATAAAGCAAGCCCTTTTTTCCATCATTAATTCATTTCATATTCGTCGAACAAATTGTCAGGTCTCGCAGGCTGGCGTAGCCTAGTATCAGCACAGCGAATGAGTCAGGAGCCAGGGTATGAAAAAGGTCGCGATTGTCGGATTAGGGTGGCTGGGCATGCCGCTTGCGTTGTCATTGCGCGCGCGTGGTTGGCATGTCACCGGCAGTAAAACGACGCAGGATGGCGTAGAGGCGGCGCGGATGTGCGGTATTGAAGGATATCCGCTGCGTCTTGACCCCCAGCTGATCTGTGATGCTGAGGATCTGGACGCGATGATGAACGTCGATGCGCTGGTCATCACGTTACCAGCGCGGCGCACCGGCCCCGGGGAAGATTTTTATCTACAGGCGGTGCAGGAGATTGTCGATACCGCGCTCTCGCGTCATATTCCACGCATTATTTTTACCAGTTCGACCTCGGTTTATGGCAATACTGAAGGGACGATGAAGGAAAATTCGCCGCGCGATCCGCAAACCGCCAGCGGCAGGGTTCTGAAAGAGCTGGAGGACTGGCTGCATGCGTTGCCGGGTACCTCGGTGGATATTCTGCGTCTCGCCGGGCTGGTGGGGCCTTCTCGCCACCCGGGGCGTTTCTTTGCCGGTAAATCGGCTCCGGATGGCCAGCACGGGGTCAATCTGGTGCATCTGCAGGATGTTATTGCCGCGATTGAGTTATTGCTTCAGGCTCCGAAAGGCGGACACATCTATAATATATGTGCGCCAATGCATCCGGCGCGAGGTGTCTTTTATCCGCAGATGGCCCGTGAACTTGGGCTGCCGTTACCGGTATTTACCGATAACCCGGAAGGCGGTAAAGGCAAAATCATTGATGGCAACCGGATCTGCTATGAGCTTGGCTTTGAATACCAGTACCCCGATCCGCTGGTGATGCCGATGGAGTAACCACCAGCAGGCATTCGCGTACCGTAAGGGGGGGCGATGAAACCACTGCTGGATGTCCTCGTTATTCTTGATGCCTTAGAAAAAGAGGGGAGCTTTGCCGCGGCCTCGGCAAAGCTCTATAAAACCCCCTCGGCGCTGAGCTACACCATCCATAAACTAGAAAGCGATCTAAATATCCAACTGCTGGATCGTAGCGGCCATCGGGCGCGCTTTACTTGCACCGGGCAGATGCTGTTGGAAAAGGGGCGTGAGCTACTTCATACCGCTCGTGAACTTGAGCTGCAGGCTATCAGGTTACATCAGGGCTGGGAAAATACCCTGACCATTAGCGTCGATATGACTTTTCCTTTCTCTCTTTTAACTTCACTCATGGAACAGTTTTATCAACAGCACAACGTGACCCGTTTGCAATTCACCAATGCTGGAGGTTGGGATGCTCTGGCGGCAGGCGAGGTCGACATGGTGCTGGGCGCGCTTAACGAGCCGCCAACGCTGGTGGGTTATGGTTTTAGTCTGCTTGGCGAGCTGGATCTGTGTTTTGTGGTCGCGATTAATCATCCGCTGGCGCAGGCTAAGGAACCGCTGAATTTGCGGGTGTTACAGCGATATCGGGCGATTATTTGCGATGCCGGTTTGCTGCGAAGCGAAAAGCAGGAGAGTGTGACGGTTTTTGATATGAACGGCCTGTTGGAGCTGGTATGCGCCGGGCTGGGCTGGGCCTACTTGCCGCGTTATCTGGCTAAGGCCTGGCTGGAGAAGGGCAAATTGGTCGAGAAACGCATTACCACACCCGCGCGGCTGCATCGGGCATGGATTGGCTGGAATGAAGACGTTTTTGGCCTTGCCGCGCAATGGTGGTTACAAGCGATATTAGCAAATAGTGCTATTCGTCAGATCTACAATACTAAAATAGTATGAATATTAGGCGGTTAGAATTCTTAGCCTATTAATAAACCTTACAACATCTTGTCATTAAGCCAGAAGTTGTTGCAAAATACGCAGCCTGAAAACCAGAGACTAGCCGACGCTTTTTTTAAAGTGTCGGTTATTTTTTTGGTCGAAAGACACATCATTCAATACCAAGAGGCCGGGCTTCGTACCGGATAGATATTTACTAAAAACCGACAGTCGTTGTCGCTGAGGAATAGAAAGAAATGGGGCAATTTTTTGCTTACGCGCTGGCCTTCGCCGTAAAAGGGGATAACTATGTCGCATAACGCTACTCCAAATACCTCTCGCGTGGAATTACGTAAAACCCTTACGTTAGTTCCGGTTGTAATGATGGGCCTGGCCTATATGCAGCCGATGACGCTGTTCGATACGTTCGGTATCGTCTCTGGTATGACCGACGGCCACGTGCCGACGGCCTACGCCTTTGCGTTAATCGCTATTCTTTTTACTGCGCTGAGCTATGGGAAGCTGGTACGCCGCTATCCTTCCGCGGGTTCAGCGTATACCTACGCCCAGAAATCCATTAGCCCGACCGTTGGCTTCATGGTGGGTTGGTCCTCTCTGCTCGACTACCTGTTCGCGCCGATGATCAATATCCTGCTGGCGAAAATCTACTTTGAAGCGCTGGTGCCTTCGATTCCATCGTGGGTGTTTGTTATCGCGCTGGTCGCATTTATGACCGCCTTTAACCTGCGCAGCATCAAGTCCGTCGCCAACTTCAATACCGTTATCGTGGTGTTGCAGGTGGTACTGATTGCCGTGATCCTCGGCATGGTGGTGTATGGCGTATTTGAAGGCGAAGGCGCCGGTACGCTGGCCAGCAGCCGTCCGTTCTGGTCCGGCGATGCGCACGTTATCCCGATGATTACCGGGGCGACGATACTCTGCTTCTCATTTACCGGCTTTGATGGCATCAGCAATCTGTCTGAAGAGACCAAAGATGCAGAACGCGTTATTCCGCGCGCTATCTTCCTGACTGCGCTGATTGGCGGCCTGATCTTCATTTTTGCTACCTACTTCCTGCAGCTGTACTTCCCGGATATCTCGCGCTTTAAGGATCCGGATGCCTCACAGCCTGAAATCATGCTGTATGTGGCAGGTAAAGCCTTCCAGGTGGGCGCGCTGATCTTCTCCACTATCACCGTGCTGGCTTCCGGTATGGCGGCGCACGCTGGCGTTGCGCGCCTGATGTACGTAATGGGCCGCGATGGCGTATTCCCGAAAAGCTTCTTCGGCTACGTGCATCCGACCTGGCGCACTCCGGCGATGAACATCATCCTGGTTGGCGCGATCGCGCTGCTGGCGATTAACTTTGACCTGGTAATGGCGACCGCGCTGATTAACTTCGGCGCGCTGGTGGCGTTCACCTTCGTTAACCTGTCGGTTATCTCGCAGTTCTGGATCCGCGAGAAACGCAACAAGACGCTGAAAGACCACTTCCAGTATCTGTTCCTGCCGATGTGCGGCGCTCTGACCGTAGGCGCGCTGTGGGTTAACCTGGAAGAGAGCTCGATGATCCTGGGTCTGATCTGGGCCGGTATCGGTCTGATTTACCTGGCGTGTGTAACCAAAAGCTTCCGCAACCCGGTACCGCAATACGAAGACGTTGCGTAATCACGCTTTATGCTAACAAAAGCCGGAGGGAAACCTCCGGCTTTTTTGTTTCTGGCGTCCGCTGAATATCCCCGGTGGCGGCCGGGGGGCAGGGGATGGAGCGCTTACTTCTCCTGTCGCATCACGTTAAGCAGCGTATCCAGCAGTCCTGGAAAGCGGGCATCCAAATCGTCGCGGCGTAGCGAAATTAAGTTTTCCCGCCCCTGAGGACGTTGCCAGATCACGCCGCTGTCGCGCAGTACCCGCCAGTGGTGAGTCATGGTGGATTTAGCGATATCTTCTTTGCGTAGCGCGTTACAACTCTGCTCGCTGCCGTCGGCGAGCGTGCGAATGATTTCCAGCCGCAAGGGGTTACCCAGGGCAAAAAGGACATTTTCCAGGCGAATTTGTTCACGTTCGGGGTGATTGGCGATCATAATATTCCTGTGTCGGCGGTTGTGCTGTTTACGCGAACAGCAGTCCGTATCGGCGGCTGGCGGCTAATATACCCAAACTCCTTTTCTTGCGCCACGCGCGCCGTCGCAACCTGACCGATAACAGTGATAGAGAAAACAGTTCGAATATACTCGTACAGTTGTACTATTATAGATGCCGTAAACCTAACCGCGGCGGATTTAGCCGCTCATTGACAGTCAAAATGACTAAGGACGCATCATGCCCCGACCCATCCCCCTCGAACGTTATCGCAACATCGGTATCTCCGCGCATATCGATGCCGGTAAAACCACCACCACTGAGCGCATTCTGTTTTACACCGGAATGAGCCATAAGCTGGGTGAAGTACACGATGGCGCGGCAACTACCGACTGGATGGCGCAGGAGCAGGAACGTGGGATTACCATTACTTCCGCAGCGGTAAGCTGTTTCTGGCCCGGGATGGACCGCAGCTTTGAGCCCCATCGTATTAATATCATTGATACTCCGGGGCACGTGGACTTCACTATCGAAGTAGAACGCTCGATGCGCGTGCTGGACGGCGCGGTGATGGTCTATGACTCGGTCGGCGGCGTGCAGCCGCAGTCGGAGACCGTCTGGCGGCAGGCCAACAAGTATCATGTACCGCGACTGGCTTTCGTCAACAAAATGGACCGCCCGGGCGCCGATTTCTTCCGCGTGGTGCAAATGATGATCGACCGCCTGAAGGCCAATCCGGTGCCGATTGTGATCCCCATTGGCGCCGAAGAGCATTTCACCGGCGTCGTTGACCTGATAAAGATGCGGGCCATTCAGTGGGATGATGCAACGCAGGGGATGACGTTCAGTTACGCGCCTGTACCTGATGACCTGCTGGCGACGGCCCGGCAGTGGCGGGAAAAAATGGTCTCGGCCGCGGCGGAAGCCAGTGATGAGCTGATGGATAAATATCTAGAGAGCGGTGAACTGAGCGAAGCGGAAATTGTGGCCGGACTACGCAAACGCACGGTCGGCGGCGAGATCCAGCCGGTGCTCTGCGGTAGCGCTTTTAAAAATAAAGGCGTACAGAGGATGCTCGACGCGGTCGTTGAATTCATGCCGTCGCCGCTGGATATTCCGGCTATTCAGGGTATTGATGACAAGGGGCAACCGGCGGAACGTCACCCGAGCGACGATGAGCCGCTGTCGGCGCTGGCGTTTAAACTCATGACCGATCCCTACGTCGGCCAGTTGACCTTCATTCGCGTCTATTCCGGGACGTTGAAAAAGGGCGATGCGGTTTTTAACCCGGTGAAGGGCAAGAAAGAGCGTATCGGGCGTATCGTGCTGATGCATGCCAACGATCGCCACGAAGTCGACGAGCTGCACGCCGGCGATATTGCCGCCTGTGTTGGTCTAAAAGATGTCACGACGGGCGATACGCTATGCGATCCGGATGCGGTCATCACTCTCGAGCGCATGGAGTTCCCGGAACCGGTCATTTCGCTGGCGATTGAACCGAAGACTAAGGCCGACCAGGAGAAAATGGGCATTGCGCTGCAGCGGTTGGCTTCCGAGGATCCGTCGTTCCGCCTGCACACCGATGAAGAGTCCGGACAGACGATTATCTCCGGGATGGGGGAGTTGCATCTGGAGATTATCGTCGACCGTATGAAACGCGAGTTTGGCGTTGAGGCGAATATTGGCCGTCCGCAGGTTACCTATCGGGAAACCATCCGTAAAACGGTGAAGGATGTGGAAGGTAAATTTGTGCGTCAGTCCGGCGGTAAGGGGCAGTATGGGCACGTCGTGCTGACACTGGAGCCATTGGCGGCGGGGAGCGGCTTTGTATTTGAAGATGCCACCAAAGGTGGGGTGGTACCGCGTGAATACATTCCTTCTGTGGAGAAAGGGCTGCGTGAAGCGATGGGCGCCGGCGTGCTGGCGGGCTATCCGGTCGTCGACGTTAAAGCGACTCTGACGTTTGGTTCGTATCATGACGTCGATTCGTCCGAGATGGCTTTCCGTATGGCGGCAATTTTCGGCTTCAAGGAAGGGGCGCGAAAAGCGGACCCGGTGATCCTGGAGCCGGTGATGCACGTCGAGGTGGAGACGCCGGAAGAGTACGCGGGGAATATTATGGGCGATCTCTCTTCCCGTCGCGGGATGGTGCAGGGGATGGAGGAGCGTTTCGGTAGCCAGATTATTCGTGCCGATGTGCCGCTGGCCGAAATGTTCGGTTATTCTACTACGCTGCGCTCGATGTCGCAGGGCCGCGCGACCTATAGCATGGAGTTCCATCATTACGCGGAAGCGCCGCGTAACGTGGCCGACGATATCATCGCCAGCCGCGCGAAAAGTTAAGTCAGTATTCCCGGGCTACGGTTACGGCCTGGCCCGGGTTAAACGATTTCCTGCGCATATTGCCACAGCGCTTTCAACAGGGCCTGTTTTTCACTATCGTCAGCATACTGTTGATACAGCATCTGCAGTTCATCGGCATAGGCCTGCAAAAATTCCGGCGTAAAGACGTTACGGCGGTGCTCTAACCAACGCTGCTGTTCGTTTTCATCAAGCGTACCGGGGAAGTTACGCGCGCGGTAGTTAAACAGCAGGCGTTCAATGCGTTTATCAGCAAAGGTAATATCCAGCGCCGGCAGATTTCGGGGTTCGGTTTCCAGCACAATTTTCATCGCCGCGCGATCGGCATCGCTAAAGAATCCGTTGTAAAGTTGGGCGTCAACATTATCCGATGGCGTGAACGGTTCGGCTTCGGCATACAGCGCGACTACCTTTTCGCGTACCTGCGGATTTGCGCGCAGCAGTTGGGCGTTATCCAGGCAGCGCTGAATATTAATACCTAAACGGTCGGCATCCTGCGGGCGCAACGTATTGGCCTGCGCCAGCACCGGGCATTTATTTAAATGTACCAGCTTAATTGGTGCTGCCGGTAAATCACCGATTTCATCTCGTGGAGTATACAGGCGTTCGCGCAGTGTATCGGCATCGAGCTCCAACAACGGCGACATATCCCCCGCCAGATCAACCATAATCACCGCATTGCGGTTATCCGGATGCCAGGCTAGCGGCGCGACCAGGCTGGTGTTGCCGCGGGCGGCTCCGAACATACCGGAAACGTGGACTAGCGGTTTTAACTGCGGCACGTCGATCAACGTCGCCAGCTTGCGTTTATTACGATGACTGTACAGATATTCAAACAGACGCGGCTGATGGGTCTTCACCAGTTTCGCCATCGCGATGGTGGCGTACACATCGGCCATCGCATCGTGGGCATTACTATGCTCAATACCGTTTGCGACGGTCAGATGCTCAAGGCGGAAGCTTGGCAATCCTTCTTCGTTTTCCGGCCAGTTGATACCTTCCGGACGCAGGGCATAGCAGGCGCGCATGACATCCAGCAGATCCCAGCGCGAATTATCATGCTGCCAGCTCCAGGCATAGGGATCGTAAAAGTTGCGATAAAAAATATTGCGACTGACTTCGTCATCAAAGCGGACATTGTTATAGCCGACGATACAGGTTTTCGGCACCGTGAACAGATCGTTGATGCGGCGGGCGAAAGCGGCCTCGTTGTCACCTTTGGCCAGCGCTTCCTGTGGCGTAATACCGGTAATCATTACCGCCTGCGGCTGCGGCAGATAGTCGTCCGCAGGCTTGCAGTAGAAGACTTCCGGTTCGCCAATGACATTCAGATCGCTATCGGTGCGGATGGCGGCGAACTGCGCCGGTCGGTCGAGCGAAGGGCTGGTTCCGAAGGTTTCGTAGTCGTGGAAGAGGAAGGATTGTTGTTCGCGGTCAGCCATAATTGAAATGTAATCGCTCTGATAATCTATTTGATAGCCTGATTTTCCCTTATTAACATTGAAGGCGCAACTAAAGTTTGTCGCGGTTTTTAATGTCGTGGCGATATTATTTTTAAATAATATCGCCACGTCCTCACATTGTTTATAGCCGTTGTTTAAGCCGCTTCATTCACTTTTATGCTGTTAGGCTTAATAATTTTACGACCCAGTGCAATTCCTCTCTTCTCAATGTATTTGTATAGATTGATGGCAATGCTATAAGTTATTGGTAAAATTATCACAGCAGCAATAACAAAACGGAGCAATGCAGGAAGTTGCACGTAGGACTGATGTTGAACAAGCCATCCAATCATCGGAATAACAATCATCAAATGCAACAGATATACCGAATATGATACGTCACCGAGGAACTGACTGAAGCGGGCGGAAAGTAACTTTCTGCTAAAGAAGACAATACCTTTTAGTGGCGATTTATCGCTATGAGGCATCAGAAGAATCGACATCCCAAGGATTATCATAACCTCAATGATCATACGGATAGGTGAAGTAAAGTAACCCATCAAAAATGCAGCGAGTGGAGAAAGTAATGCAACCATAACGTAGATCTTACGGTTCTCTGCTACGGCTTTATAGAGCAACATTCCTGATGTAAATAAAGGTAGCTTGAATAAAATCATCGAGGGCATCGGGAATGCTGCGAAATATCCAGGGAAAATAAATGCAGCCATTACGCACATTACAATCAATGCCAGGCAAGTCCTAATGAAACCAATCCCCATGACCAGCATCATGATAAACGGGAAAAGGGCATAGTATTGCATTTCAAGCCCAATACTCCAGTCAGGAAGGACTGTCCTGAATGAATAATAAGGAAGGAAACCAAAGGTGAATGAGATGTGCGTTAACACGTTCGCCATTGATGAGTCGGTATATCTCGCGGTCTCAGTTTGCGTTTCAGGCCATGCCAGCGCGATAGCATCCCGGTAGTGACCAAAGGTTTCACCGAAAATAAATGCCACAATTAGAAGGACATAATAAAGCGGAGCGATTCGGAAAAAGCGCCTTGTCCAAAATGAAGTTACCGTTTTAACGGACATCCAGGGTTCGACATGCTGCCTTTCAATGTAATTTTTAGCCATCAGATAACCGGACAGCAAAATGAAAAGATCGACGCCAAAATCCGGGTTGCTCAGGATAGGGATGTTGCATCGTGTCAAAATACAAATGTGACCGAGCAGGACCCACAAGGAAGCGTAGCCTCGTAAGCCATCAAGCTCAGGAGACCAGTTTTTATTCTGGCTCATCGTTACACCAATGAATATGTTTGTGAATTAGATGTTAATAGATAATATATGATCAGTTGAAATGTCTACATAGGAATTGTTTATGGAAAGTATTTAAGAATAACCTCATGAAGGTTTTTCATATTAATTTTTTATGACATGCATTTTTAGGTTTTTTCTTAATTACTTTTTGTGTTTGAGTGTTTTTAAATCCCATGCTAATTATGGGTGTTAATAGCCTCGTTAAAATAAATGGCGTTCTATTAGATAGGTTAGTTGTTATGCTTTTTATTCATTATGAGCATCGATAAATCTACCATGTCATATTTTCTTGCAATTTAACCCTGATCTCTCAGGCGAACTTCCGTAAAAAGGACGGCGAATCTGTAAATCTTGAGGATATGCCGTTGAAAGGCCGTTTTTTATTTGCTGTAACTTTGCTCGCTTCGAGCGTTTCCTGCGCATTTGCCGCTGCTGATTTGCCCGTCACCGTGACGCCGCCTTCGATCCAGGCCGGTTCCTGGGTGCTGATGGATTACACTACCGGTCAAATCCTGACCGCCGGTAATGAACACCAACAGCGTAACCCCGCCAGCCTGACCAAACTGATGACCGGCTACGTCGTCGACCGCGCCATCGACAGCCATCGTATTACCTTTGATGATATGGTCACCGTCGGCAAAGACGCCTGGGCCAAGGGCAATCCCGTGTTTAACGGTTCTTCGCTGATGTTCCTTAAAGCGGGCGATCGCGTTAGCGTCCGCGATCTTAGCCGCGGACTGATCGTCGATTCCGGTAACGATGCCTGCGTCGCGCTCGCTGACTATGTCGCCGGCGGTCAACCGCAGTTCGTCGCGCTGATGAATAGCTACGTTGAAAAATTGCATCTGAAAGACACCCATTTTGAAACCGTCCACGGACTCGACGCGCCTGGCCAGCATAGCTCCGCCTATGATTTAGCGGTGTTGTCGCGGGCGATTATTCACGGCGAGCCGGATGTCTATCACATGTATAGCGAAAAAAGCCTGACGTGGAACGGTATCACCCAGCAGAACCGTAACGGTTTGCTGTGGGACAAAACCATGAATGTCGATGGTCTGAAAACCGGCCATACCTCAGGAGCGGGTTTCAACCTTATTGCCTCTGCGGTCGATGGACAGCGTCGTTTGATTGCCGTGGTGATGGGGGCCGATAGTCCAAAAGGGCGAGAAGAGCAGGCGGCTAAGCTGTTGCACTGGGGCCAACAGAATTTTGACACCGTCCAGGTGCTACAAAAAGGTAAGCAGGTTGGCGTCGAACATATCTGGTATGGCGACAAAGAGCAGATCAAGCTCGGCACCGATCAGGACTTCTGGCTCGCGATCCCGAAATCTGAAGTTCCACGTATCAAAGCAAAATATGTACTGGATACTAAGGATCTGGAAGCGCCTATCGCCGCTAACCAACGCGTGGGCGAAATCTCGCTTTACGATGGCGACAAAGTGGTCGGTCATTGGCCACTGGTGACGCTTGAAAGCGTTGGCAAGGGCGGGATGTTTTCCCGTCTGAGCGATTATCTGCATCACGGCATTTAATCTCCGCACCCATGGGCCCGCCGCGCTCTGCGGCGGGCTTCATTCATTTCGCGCTTGTGGCGACTCTGTGAATCCGCGCACATACTGTTGTTCATCCGCCTGCTAAATTTGATGTATATTTATACAGTATTCTATCAACACTGGAGGCGCTATGAACTACAGCATTCAATCTCTCGACGCCCGCAAGATTGCCGGGTTTCATATGGTTGGCCCGTGGGAGCAGACCGTAAAGCAGGGGTTTGAACAACTGGCGGCGTGGGTCAGTCACCACCAGGTGCCGGCGCAGGAGTGGGTCGCGGTTTATTACGATAATCCGCAGCAGGTGCCCGCGGAAAAACTGCGTTGTGACACCGTTGTTACCGTGGCGGATGATTACGTCATCCCGCCGAATAGCGAAGGAGTCATCCTCACCGCGATCGCCGGCGGCGACTACGCCTGCGCCAGCGCGCGGGTCATTAACCATGATTTCTCCACGCCGTGGCTGCAGTTCTTTGACAGCCTGCTGGAGAGCAGCGATCTTCAAATTGCCGATAAACCCTGTTTTGAAATCTACCTTAACGACGGCAACCAGGACGGTCACTGGGATATTGAGATGTACGTAGCGGTGAATCGCGTCGGCTAATAAACCTTTATCCCTGATTTTGACAAGGTTTCTTACACTAGCGCAGTGCGCTTGCGAAAAAAGCGGCTACAATTGGCTTTTTCTGTTTGCCGGAGCAGGCCGTGCGCGCTGATAAATCACTTAAGCCATTTGAGATCCGACTGTATCGTCATTACCGAATTGTGCACGGTATCCGCATCGCGCTGGCTTTTGTTCTGACCTTCTTGCTGGTGCGTCTACTGAACGTGCCGGAGGGCACCTGGCCTTTGATCACCCTGGTGGTGGTGATGGGGCCTATCTCTTTCTGGGGCAATGTGGTGCCGCGGGCCTTCGAACGTATTGGCGGCACTATCCTTGGTTCGGTATTGGGGCTGGTAGCGCTCAAACTTGAGCTTATTTCACTGCCAATCATGGTGCTGTGGTGCGCGGTGGCGATGTTCCTTTGCGGCTGGCTGGCGCTCGGCAAGCGGCCCTATCAGGCGCTGCTTATCGGCATTACGCTGGCGGTGGTGGTGGGCGCGCCGCCGGGCGATATGAACACCGCGTTGTGGCGAAGCGGCGATGTTATCTTTGGTTCACTGTTGGCGATGCTGTTTACCGGTATCTGGCCGCAGCGGGCGTTTTTGCACTGGCGCATCCAGATGGCGAATTATGTCACAACGTTTAATCGGCTGTATCAGGCCGGTTTTTCGCCAAATCTGGTTGAGCGCCCGCGGCTGGAAAAACATCTTCAGAAAGCGCTCAATGACGTGGTGAAAATGCGCGGGTTGATAACCCCGGCCAGCAAAGAAACGCATATTCAGAAAGCAATCTTCGAAGCCATCCAGACCGTCAGCCGTAATCTGGTATGCATGCTGGAACTGCAAATCAACGCTTATTGGGCCTCTCGTCAGGGCCATTTTGTGATGCTTAACGCCCAGACTTTGCGCGAAACCCAACGGATGACCCAGCAAACGTTGCTGACTATCGCCCATGCCCTGTATGAGGGAAACCCGCAGCCTGTTCGCGCCAACACCGAGAAGCTCAACGAGATCGTGGTCGAGTTGCGACAGCTTATCAAAGAGCATCAGGACGATAATCTGTCGGAAACGCCGATTCACGGCTATGTTTGGCTGACCATTGAGCTGGCGCGCCAGCTTGAGCTGCTGTCGCACCTTATTTGCCGCGCGCTGCGCAAATAAAAGGCAGATACGTGCGCGAAGTGAACAGGTTGCTTCGATTCAGCAGCATTTAGGGTTATGATAAACGCAAAGGAAAAAACATTGTCATCAGCGACTGCTAGCAGTTATGTTAGCCCTATAGGGCAGTCGCTTTAGCGAATCCGAATCTCAAATATTAGGGGTGTAAAAATGGAAACAACTAAGCCTTCTTTCCAGGACGTTCTGGAGTTTGTTCGTCTGTTCCGTCGTAAGAACAAACTGCAGCGTGAAATTCAGGACGTTGAGAAAAAGATCCGTGATAACCAGAAGCGTGTCCTGCTGCTGGACAACCTCAGCGATTACATCAAGCCGGGTATGAGCGTTGAAGCCATTCAGGGTATCATCGCTAGCATGAAAACCGACTACGAAGACCGCGTTGACGATTACATCATCAAAAACGCCGAGCTGTCGAAAGAGCGTCGCGATATCTCCAAAAAACTCAAAGTGATGGGTGAAGCCAAAGTCGGCGAATAAAATACCCACTTCTTCCGGCGGCATAGCAGGCCGCCGGATTCCTCCATCTTCCCGCCTTAAACCTCCGTATAAGCATCGCCCTTTAAGCCGACAGTTTGTTATACTGCCGCTGTGAACTTATTGATACCGGAAGGGTTTATCACATGCAGTCCCAGCTTCAGGTACCGCCGCGATGATACTAATTACCGGCGGCGCGCGTAGCGGCAAAAGCCGTCACGCCGAATCTTTACTCCAATCCTGCGCGTCGGTGCTCTATATCGCCACTTCAGCCGTTATTGACGATGAAATGGCCGCACGCATTCAACATCACCGTAATAGCCGTCCGGCGCACTGGCGTACTGCAGAGCGCAGCCGTGACCTGGCGCCACTTATTACCCCCGATAATGCACCCGATGAAGCCATTTTGCTTGAGTGCGTCACTACACTGGTCACCAATATTCTGTTCGCTGAAGGTGGGGAAACGGATCCTGATGAATGGGATTACGCAGCGCTGGAAAGGATAGTCATGCAAGAAACCACTCTGCTGATTGCTGCCTGCCGCGCCTGCCCGGCGCCGGTGCTGTTGGTCACCAATGAAGTGGGGCTGGGAATAGTGCCGGATAACCGGCTGGCGCGGCATTTTCGCGATATTGCCGGGCGCGTGAATCAGATGCTGGCCGCGGCCGCCGATGAGGTGTGGCTGGTTGTTTCAGGGATAGGAGTCAAAATCAAATGATTAAATCGTTCTTCGCCACGCTTTCTTTTATGAGCCGCTTGCCGGTTCCGGCCCGCTGGTCGCAGGGGCTGGAAATCGATCAATATGAGCGCGGGATCGTCACTTTCCCACTGGTGGGGTTATTACTTGGCGCGATTGCCGGGCTGGTGATGCTGGCGCTTCATGCCTGGTGCGGCCTGCCGTTGGCCGCGCTGTTTGCCGTACTGGCGCTGGCGCTGCTGACCGGCGGTTTTCATCTTGATGGCCTGGCGGATACCTGCGATGGGATCTTTTCCGCCCGCCGCCGCGAGCGGATGCTGGAGATCATGCGCGATAGCCGGTTGGGGACGCACGGCGGACTAGCGCTGATCTTTGTGCTGGTGGCGAAGGTCTTCGTCATTAGCGAACTGGCGCTGCGCGGTACCTCGATGCTGGCGACGTTGGCTGCCGCCTGCGCCGTGGCGCGTGGGATGTCGGTGCTGTTGATGTACCGCCAGCGCTATGCCCGGGAGCAGGGGCTTGGTAACGTATTTATTGGCAAGGTGACTTTCCGACAGACCGTCATTACCCTGGCGCTATCATTGGCGCTGGCAACGCTGCTGCTGGGCCTGCATGGCCTGCTGGCTGCGGTGATAACGCTGCTGGTGATATCGGCGCTTGGTCAGGCGCTGAAGCGCACGCTGGGCGGGCAAACCGGCGATACGCTTGGGGCGGCCATTGAACTGGGCGAAGTTATCTTTTTACTGGCGTTGCTATAGAGCATATACCGCGCTGACAGGAAGCATATGAATACATTAACTGAATGGTTAGCAGCCATCCCGCGACTGGACGAAAGCGCGATGTCGCGCGCAGGTGAGCATATTGACGGCTTGTTGAAACCGCCTGGTAGCCTGGGGCGTCTGGAATCGCTGGCGATTCAGTTGGCAGGCATGCCGGGTCTACAGGGCGCGTTACGTTTTCCACGTAAAACTATTGTGGTTATGTGCGCCGACCACGGCGTCTGGCATGAAGGCGTTACCGTCTCGCCACAGGCGGTGACCGCGATTCAGGCGGTCAATATGACCCGTAAGAATACCGGTGTTTGCGTGCTGGCAGCGCAGGCGGGGGCTGATGTTCAGGTGATTGACGTCGGGATTGACGCCGAACCGATCCCGGGGTTGGTGAATATGAAAGTGGCGCGCGGTAGCGGCAATATTGCCTGCACCGCGGCGATGAGCCGGGAGCAGGCCGAAACGCTGCTGCTGGCGAGCATGCGCTACACCCGTCAGCTTGCGGAGCAGGGCGTGCGTCTGTTCGGCGTGGGCGAATTAGGAATGGCTAACACGACCCCCGCTGCGGCAGTAGTCAGCGTGCTGACCGATCATGATGCCGGCGATGTTGTGGGCATCGGCGCGAACCTTCCAGTATCGCAGCTGGCGCACAAGGCGGAAGTCGTACGCCGGGCGATAGCGGTCAACCAGCCTTCATCCGAAGATGGTCTCGACGTGCTGGCAAAAGTGGGCGGTTTTGACTTGCTCGGGATGGCCGGGGTCATGCTGGGCGCCGCTTCCTGCGGATTGCCGGTGATACTTGATGGTTTCTTATCATACGCGTCGGCACTGGCGGCCTGCCGGATTGCCCCACAGTTGCATCCGTATCTGATCCCGTCGCATCTGTCGGCGGAGAAGGGGGCACATATTGCGCTGGAGCATCTGCAGTTGAACCCTTATCTGGATATGGGGATGCGCTTAGGCGAAGGCAGCGGCGCGGCGTTAGCGATGCATCTGGTCGAGGCGGCAGGGGCAATGTTCAACGATATGGGGACGCTGGCGGAGAGCAATATCGTGCTGCCGGAAACCCGTTAACCGGCTTCGGGGCGCCGACCGGCCCCCCAAAATAGTGCTTACAGCGTCTGCTGCCACACGCTTTGCGGCAGCAGATAAACATCCGCTTCTGCTTGCATGCCGTCGGTGACGATATGACGAATGCCGCTGGCCATCACCGCAAGGGTGACATCAAACGCATTCAGGCTATCGCCAAAACCGGCGGTAAGGTTGAGCATTGAGCCATCGGCCATCAGATAGATTGTTTTCTCCGGCAGCCGATAAGCGTTGATATAGGGCATAACCTCTTCATGCGGGAACTGGCGCAGGTGTTCGCAGTCAATCTCTTCCGCCACGTGGCCGACGTTGAGAATAAACACGCCATCTTTAGCGCTGTCCAGCGCCAGGCTGTTGACCACTTTCTTGCCGCCGGTGGCGGTGGCTACGACGTCGGCTGATGCGATTGCATCCTGTAAATCCACGACATGCCAGCCGTCATAAGCGGCCTGTAAACGGCGCGCCGGATCGATTTCCGCCACCATGACCTGGCCGCCGAAGGCTTTTGCCGCCGCCGCGACGCCTTGCCCGACCAGGCCGTAGCCGATCACCAGCACTTTTTTCTCATGTAGGGTAAGGTGAGTGGTCTGGAAGAAGGTGTGCCAGGCCGTCAGGCCAACCATATGGCGGTTATGTAGCCCTTCTTTGACCGGCAGATCATCCCAGTTAAAAATTGGATAGCCGGGGCGGATATCACCGAGACGATTGACGCCGGAGCCGGTGGCTTCAAGGCCGGCGACGACATTGCCGAACTCGCCGCGCTGGTGGAGCAGGGTGGTGATATCTGCGCCCATCTCACAAAGGTGAGTTGGCCCCCAGGCGATGGCTTTTTCCCATGATTGCTGCCAGTCGGCATCGCTCATATTGCGCCAGGCGCAAGCTTCCGCGCCACGTTCTACTAGCCAGGCGACGACCTCATCCTGCACGGTGGTTGGGTTACAGGTGGTCAAAAAGACTTTCGCCCCTTTCTCCAGGAGCCCCTGCACCAGCGGGATCATTTTCATATCCAGATGCATACAGCAGGCCAGGCGTACATGGCTGAGGTCGGGAAGGGCCGCCACCTGGCGCAGGGTACGCGGCATATTCTGGCTGGCCCATGCCACTTCTTTCGTTAAATTTGTCTTATTATTCACCGTATTGTGACCTTTAATCCGTAGAGTGGGTTTAACCCCGGAGGGGAAGATGATTCTAACGCAGCATGTAAAAATCACATAACCCGCACTGCCCGATAAAGTTGCAAATAATAGGCATCATAAATACATGGTTGTTAATGAAGAGTTAAATAAAGACAATGAAATATAATTTCTTCCTATGATGTGAGCGATTCGTTCGATGTTACGCGTTTTACAGCGCCCGCTATTTTCCCGCGCGCGTATTTTCCTCGGCCGTTTAAAACCCCACGCTTTACCCGTTGCGAAAAAGCATATTTTATTGGGCTCAATCGGCGCCGGAACGGGTCTTGCCGTCACCAGCATGTTCAGCCACTGGCTGCTTGGCGAGGTGAATCTGTGGTTTATTGCGCCGATGGGCGCCTCGGCGGTATTGCTATTTGGCGCGCCCAGCAGCCCGCTTGCTCAGCCCTGGTCTATCGTTGGCGGCAACGTGCTTTCAGCGCTGATCGGCGTCACGGTGGGGCTGTTAGTGCCGGATACGGCGATCGCCTGCGGCCTGGCGGCGGCGCTGGCGATCGCCGGGATGTACTTTTTGCGTTGCCTGCATCCACCTGGCGGCGCGGTGGCGCTCACGGCTATTCTTGGCGGCGCCGGCGTACACAGTGAAGGCTACCAGTTTGTACTGACGCCGGTGCTCCTGAACTCCATGATGCTGGCGCTGCTGGCGATTGTCTTCAATAACCTGGTCGGTCGCCGCTACCCGCATCCGCTGGCTGCGGAAGAAGTGAAGCCGAATGCGGTACCGATGGGGATTACAGTCACTCGTGCAGATATTCATGCCGCGCTGCTGGAGGGGCAATTCCTCGATATCGATGAGGACGATGTTCAGGAGCTACTGGAGAATATCGAACAGCAGGCTCGGTTGCGTCTTGCCGCCGATCAAAAAGCGCGCTAGTGACGCTGTTAACCCACTCGTTGCAGCGTCTTAGCGAGCGCCAGCCTGAATCGCTCGATGAGGTCGGTTTCACCCGGCAATAATTCGGCAAGCGTAATCGTTTTGTCCGCGCCATAGACCTTGCCGCTACCGAGCTGCGCCTCAATACTGTTGGCCGCCTGATGCGCTGCCTTCAGGTCGGTATCCAGTAATATCACCGCATGGGCCAGAACGATGTGCCCCTGGCTTTCGGCTACGGGCCGCCAGTACTGAGCGGTACCGGCAATCTTGCGCGCGTTCTCTCCCTCGCCGCAGGCAAGGTTATAGCGCCCGTCGCAGAAGGAACCGTTGACGGCCTGAAATTGGCTTTCGACGCCAAAGGTCGCCAGCGTGCGTTGCAATATTCCACACAACAACAGATAAATAGGTTCGGCGGCTTCGCCTAACGGCTGGGTTACCGGCCAGGCAAGACTCAGGTTGAGGATCCCCGGCCCCTGCGGCACCAGCCCGCCGCCGGAGCGACGGATCCATATCGGCCAGCCGCGGGCGGCAAAGGCTTCGCTGACCTCGGGCAGATTGGCGAATTTCCGGTAACTGCCGGGTACTACGAACCCCTGCGGCGCCTGCCAGAGCTGAGCGACGGCTTCACCGCGGCGTGCGCGCTCGAACAAAGGCTGTTCGGCGAGCGTTGGATCATTGCAGCGGACAATGGGCAATTCGTCGGCGTTGAACCCGTCAGGCCAGCATTCCGTATTCTGTGCTGTTATCACGAAGCCCCCTTTTTATGCCGGATGTCGATTTTTCATCAACATCGCCGTGACGGCAGAGATCAGGCAGCCGACCGTCAGATAAATCGCCACGCTGTGCCACGAGCCGCCAGAGAAAGTGACCAGCGCGGCGGCGATGAAGGGCGTGAAACCGCCGCCGACCACGCTGGCCACCTGGTATCCGACGCCTGCGCCGCTATAGCGATAGCTGGCGCCAAACATTTCGGTAAACATCGGTTGCTGCACGCAGACCACCATATCATGGGCGATGTTGGCCAGCATCAGGGCAAAAAACAGGATCCAGAACAGCGAGTGCTGCTCCAGCGCCATAAAGAAGGGGAAGCCGCTTAATGTCCCGATCAGCGCCCCGGTAATATAGATCCGACGGCGGCCAAACCTATCCGCCAGCCACGCAAAGCAGGGAATGGTAAAACAGCTAATACCGCCCACCAGCAACCCGATATTGAGGAACAGTTCACGCGGCAGGCCGAGGTTTTGCGTCGAGTAGTTGAGGGCGAATGCGGTCACGATATACATCGTTAACAGTTCACACAGGCGCAGGGCGATGATTAATAAGAAGGCACCCGGATGGCGTACCAACGCTTCCAGTACCGGCAGGCGTTTTTTCTCCGCGGCGGGCGTTTTCTGCAACTGCTGTTCAAACTCCGCCGACTCGGCCATGCCGTTGCGGATCCACAGTGCCGCCAGTACCAGCACTACGCTAAACAGGAACGGCAGGCGCCAGCCCCAGCTCAGGAACTGCTCATCGGTGGTGAAACTGCTGACAAGCGATACCAGCCCAGTAGAGAGCAGCAGACCGACGCCGTAACCCACCTGCACGCCGCTGCTATAGAACGCTTTTTTGTTTTTCGGCGCGCTTTCAACCGACAGCAACGCCGCGCCGCCCCATTCGCCCCCGACGGCGAAGCCCTGCACCGCGCGCAAAATCACCAGCAAAACCGGCGCCCACCAGCCAATCTGGTTAAAGGAAGGCAGTAGGCCGATACAAGCGGTGGCGATCCCCATCATCCACACGGTCATCATTAGCATGCGCTTACGGCCTAAACGGTCGCCAAAATGGCCGAAGATAATGCCGCCGAGCGGGCGGAAGAGGAAGCCGACGCCGAAAGTCGCGAAGGCTGCCAGCGTGCCCATCGCCGGGCCAATTTGTGGGAAAAATTCGCGGTTGAACACCAGTGCGGCGGTGATGCCGTACAACAGAAAATCGTACCAGTCGACGACGGCGCCGGCAAAGCTGCCCCATGCCGCGCGACGAGCGCGATTAAGAGAACCAACCCCCTTGCCGGAGTCGGGTGAAATAAGCGTTGAGTCCATGTCTGTCCTGTTTGTTGCTAATTTGTTATTATTTGAATGAGACGTTTTCTTATCTTCGCGCCGTTAGGGAGATTACCGCGCACAAGCGCAACTGAAAAGTTTTTTACCTGCAGGAAAGACAATAAAGTAAAAAATGTCTAAATCGAACATTTAATTTCCACCGCTGGCGCGGGTTAACTGTTGACCATGACTGCTATTTTATTTTTGTCGCCCCACTGGGACAGCTTTTAAGAATTCACGTAAATGGTTTACAATTACTATCTCCAACGCTGGATATGGTGGGTGATATGCGTCTAATTTTTGCAGTTTTATTTTATGTTTTAGTTTTACCTAATGCTTTCGCAGAAAAACTGCCTGCGCCAACGGGCAAACCCGTTTTAACCATTTCAGGAAAGATTACCAATACAAACGAAGGCGATACCGCCGTATTTGACGTTGCCGCGTTAGAAAAATTGGGCAATGAGACAGTGATCACAACCACACCCTGGTATTCAGGAAAAGTGCGCTTTGACGGTATTTCACTTAGCAAACTTATGGACTTAGTGGGTGCGCAAGGTAAGACGGCGAAAGTGATGGCTCTGAATGATTATACAACCGAGGTGCCGGTGGAGGATTTTCATAAATTCCCGGTGATCCTCGCGCTGAAGATGAATGGCGAATATATGCGCATTCGTGACAAAGGGCCGCTTTTTATTGTTTATCCCTACGATAGTAGCGCGGAGTTACAGAACCAAATCTATTATTCCCGCTCGGCATGGCAGGTTTCAAAGATTATAATTGAGTAAGGCTCTGATCTTGAATCGAATACTCACTGCCATTATTTTGTCGCTTTTTATCGTCACCGGATACATTACCTATCTGGTGCATGAGCGGCAGAGTGAGCTGCAAAAATTAACACGTTACACCGACTCGTGGTCCGTATCCCAGATGGTCTCCGAATACATGCGTCTGGAGGCTCGTTTAAGCGCCCTGGCGCTGAACGTGAAGGGGACCGACCGCGATGAGGTACGCCTGCGCCTGGAAATAATGATGAGCCAGATCGAGCTGCTACAGCAGGGCGATCTTGGCCAGTTCATCAGAAAAAGCGAGCAGCGGCAGGCCACGGTTACCAGTCTGATTCAGATCCTCGATCAACTCGATCGGCAACTGGACACCATGACGCCTGAGCAGATGGTGACTCTGTTGCATACCATGAGTAAGTTGGATGGCCCGATGACCTCACTGGCCTCCATGACCCTGGCGCAGGACTTTGATGTCGTTAATCTTACGCACGATAAGATTCAGCATCTTTATTACATCTATTCGGTGATTTCAATCTTACTGATTACGATGTGTATCTCTCTGGGTTTATTGATGCTTCGGCAAAATAATAACTTGCGTCGAGCGCATGTGCGCATGAAGTTGTTAGCTAACGATTTGCAGCTGTCGAAAGAGAAACTGCAGGTACAAAACCGCCGTTTGCAATATGACGCTTATCACGATTCGTTAACAGGCATGCCTAACCGCCTCTCTTTCTGGCAGAGGCTGCAGGAAGTGGTTAATCACGTAAAACCTTATAATGGTTGCGCTGTGGTTATGTTGTTCGACCTGGATAATTTTAAAGATGTTAACGATACCCTGGGACATGATGCGGGTGACAAACTGCTGCAGGAGCTCGCCAGCCGCCTGTCGTTCTTCCGTAAAACATCAGAGACGCTGTACCGGCTTGGCGGCGACGAGTTTGCCCTGGTCTCGCAGGATCTGAGCGAAGAAATGGCGCTGGAGCGGGCGGATGTGATCCGCGAGAAAATCAGCCAGCCGTACTATATCTACGATTCATTGATTAACATCGGCGCTTGCATCGGCATCGTTATCTCCGATGGTGAAAGTCGTACCGATTACTTATACAAATGTGCCGATCTGGCGCTGTATGAAGCGAAAAAGTCTGGTGCGGGCCACGTGGAGATTTTCCGTCCTGGCATGTTGCAACGTTTACAGGAAAACAAATCCTTTGAGGACGACCTGCTCCATGCGCTGGAAAACGACCAGTTCAAGGTTTACTACCAGCCAATTGCCGACACGGTGTCACGTGAAATCTACGGCTACGAGGCGCTGGTACGCTGGTTCCATCCGCTACGCGGTATGGTACCGCCCGTTGAGTTTATTCCGGTGGCGGAGAAAACCGGCCTGATTAACCAACTTGGCGAGTGGGTGCTGAAAACCGCCTGTGAGGAGGCTGCCCGCTGGGAACAGCCGCTGAAGGTTTCGGTTAACGTCTCACCGATTCAACTTATTAATACTTCGCTTACCGAGACGGTGGCAGCGGTGCTAAAGAAGACCGGACTCGACCCGCGACGCCTTGATCTTGAGATTACGGAATCTGATGTGTTTAACGAAAATACGCGCTCGCTGGAGATCCTCAGCCAGTTGCGCGAGCAGGGGATTCAGATCTCTATTGACGATTTTGGCACCGGCTATTCGTCATTGTCGCGGCTGAGTTATTTCCCTTTCGATAAGATCAAAATTGATCGCTCGTTTGTGGTCAATATACCTATGCAAAAAGATGACCTTGATATTGTGCGCCTGATCATCAGTATGGGGAAAAGCTTGCATATGCGCATCGTCGCCGAAGGCGTTGAAACCGAGGAACAGTTAACTTCGCTGCAACAATTAGGTTGCGATCTCGTCCAGGGTTATTTAATTGGGAAGCCGGGGCTGTTAAATAACAACTGAAAAAAGAACATCTTCGGTCTATAAACTGGCGCCTGTGAACTATCGCAGGCGCTTTTTTATATTTTAAATAAAGCTAATCCGGAATGGGTATAAATAGGGGTAGAAGCAATAGATTCGAAAAAATAATACCCTTAGCAATTAAAAGGGGTATATGATATGCAATATATCGTTCCATTCGCGGCGTTATTTCACGGCGCGGAAAGAGAGGCAAATCATGCAGCGAATCATTATACCTACCCATTATGTTCAGACCCGTTCCACCCCTATGTGGACCAAAGAGACCGCACCCGCGTCTATCTGGAAACGCCATCTTGATGCCGGCACGCGACAGGGCGTCTATCCGCGTCTGTCGGTGATGCAGGGGGCAATACGCTATTATGGTTATGCCGATGAAACGAGCCCAGACCCTGTTGAAACGATGACTATCGAAGCGGGGCAGTTTGGTGTCTTCCCTGCGGAAAAGTGGCACTGCATTGAGGCATTATCTGACGATACCGTATTTAATGTCGATTTTTACGTTGACCCTAAAATTCTGATTGAGGGATAAGCTATGTCTATGAACAGTGAAAATAAAGGTTATTCATTAGCGATAGTCAATGGCAACAATCACGAAAAATATGAGAAAGTTTATTTAAAGCCGCTGGCGCTCTATGTTCCTGATATCGCGGCTCAGGCCGTAGCAGAATTACTCTCTGGGATTTCGAGCGATAATTTACAGGGTAAAGGGGTTAGTCTGACGGTAACGAATAATAATAATGGCGTGTCGGTGGATAAAGACTTTGACTCGCTTGACTCCTTACAGGACCCGCAGATCGCCGCTGACGCGGTGAAAGAGCTCATCAATATTGTGCGCGGCTATGAGTCTGACGAAGAGACTAACGTCTGTGGCTGGTAATACGCCGTCTGGCAGATATCGCCCGATATCTGCCTTTTCACAGGCTTCAACTAAGCGCGATCTGCCGCAGTAGCCAGTTCCGCAACGCGTTGATATCGCCGCGCTGGGCTATCTCTGGTGTCGCCACCAGATAATAGTTCGCTCCGGGTAAGGACATCTCAAATGGCGCTACCAGAACCCGGCGTTGCAGCAGATCGCGCGCCAGCAGTTCGCTGGCAATAACCACGCCTTGTCCCGCCACAGCCGCCTGGAGCGCATGCGTCTCGTCGCTGAAGGTTAACCCTGCGCCGGTATTCAGTTGTGATGGCCCGTAGTGGCGCAGCCAGTTCTCCCAGTCTGGCGAATCTGCCGGAACGTGACGATGTTCAACGTGGAACAGGGTAGCGTGACGCAAATCCTCCAGCCGTGTAATACCCAGCGCTGGGCTGGCGACGACGATAAAGCGGTCTTCATGTAGCAAGGTGCAGTGCAGTTCGCGCTCCGGCGTTTCACGATAGCGAATCGCGACGTCGACGCTGCGCAAGTTGAGATCCACACGCTCGACGCTGGTATGGAGCCGCAGGTCGATGGCGGGAAATTCCGCTTTAAATGCTGCCAGCCGCGGTACCAGCCAGTGGGTCAAAAAGTTGGAGGTGGTGGTGACGGTGAGCGACGGCGGCTGGTGTGAGCGAACAATTTGCGTAGTCGCTTCTTCCAGCGCGCTAAAGGCGCGTTGCGTGCCTGCGTAGAGGATTTCGCCGCTGTCGGTCAGGCTGACGCCCATGGCGTTGCGTTCACAGACCCGGCACTCCAGCACAGATTCCAGAAGTTTTATCTGATGACTCACCGCAGTAGCGCTCACTCCGAGCATATCGGCGGCGCGTTTAAAACTGCGGCAGCGGGCCACGGCATGAAAGGCGCGCAGCGCGCCCAGCGGAGGAAGGCGGGTTTTTCTCATGGCTGAATTTTTCTCATCTATGGCTGAAATCTATGCGTTTGCTGTACTCATTATACAGGCGGTAGCCTACTGATATGTGAAATAGACGCTGAGTTTAATTCATCAGCGTTTGCCATTATCAGGAGTGAATAATGAGTATCTATTCTAATCAGCACGCCGGTGGGGCAATAATTTGCGTAGTCCCGTTCACGCAAGCTATCGCGCTAAGTGGCGTATTCGCGGCGGGGGCGCTGCTATTGAGCGTTTCCTCCATGATTGGCGCTATCGGTACTCTGGCGTCTCTGCTGACGCTGGTGGGAGCTTTTGCCGTTGGCTATGCAATCGCGCGTTGGCAGCCGTGGCCAGCACGTTTTAGCGTTAGGGTATCGTGCTACGCCTTTGTGCTGTCCGCTATGGGCTGGTTAATGTTACTGGTGCTGTGGAATAGCGGACACGGTTGGCTATCTCAAATGCCGGGGATCGCCTTTGGTGGATTAGGTCCGGGCATCGTCTGGCAAAACAATGCTACAGCAAGATATTCGTCGGGAATGATGGCGAACATCCCGATGATAGCAGGTATCGTTATTATTATCCTGGCGACTCTGCTAACCAATCACTATGCGGATTCGGGAAAGGGAGGTTTTGTCTACGCACTGGCGGTCCTGGTGGATCTGGCATTGCTGGGAGCGGTGCTGGTGAAAATTAGGCAGCAGGAAATGTCGTAAATCGGCCAGTTATTGACCATGGCAAATCCTACCTATCATCTACGCAAGCGTAACACCACGACGACTTTGGTTTTGGCGTGGTGCCCATACTCCTCTATTTGTCAGTGAATCCATTAAATATAAGTCGTGAACACTTAGTCATTTTGGTGACAGCAGAATTGAGAGAAAAATCGCTGTTTTATGTAACGTGACAACATGTGAAGTGGCTTACATTTTTGACTTTCATCACACTTTATAGTTACGTCATTCTTGGTCGACGCAGTTATTTACTATGGCATCCATTAAAGACGTAGCAATAAAAGCTGGAGTATCCACCGCTACGGTCTCACGCGTGCTGAATAATCATCCCAGCGTGGCTCCAGAAACTCGCAAAGCAGTTCGTGAAGCAATGGATTTCTTATGCTATGTGCCCAGCAAGAGTGCGTTTCAATTGAGTGGGAAATGTTCTGGGCTGATTGCTGTTGTTCTGCCAAACCTTGTCAACCCACATTTTTGTGAACTGCTGGCGACATTTGAAGAAGAGGCAAGATACATCGGTAAAACGGTTATCGTCAAAACTCATCAGAATCAACCGCAGCTAGATAAGCAAATTATATATACGCTTATTAGTATGGGTATTGACAGTTTGCTATGGGTACCAACAGAAGCCGAAAGCGAACTTGCAGAATGGCTCATCGCAACTAATATCCCCGTTGCCGTGGTTACGCTGGTATCGCGATTTTTCAATTCTGTTTCTATCGATCAAAGTAAAGGGGCGGAAGTTATAGCTGAGCATTTTATTCAGACCGGTCATACCACGTTTGGATTTGTAGCGCAGGAAGGCGCGGATAACCGAAAGGTTTTTTCATGGGCAAAACGAATTACCGGCCAGGGATTGTCTATAGATAAAGAAAATCAGTTTTGGATAGCGAAAGGTGAGGGTGAGAAAACGTCAGGGCATATTAGTATACTCGATGATATTATTGTCAGGCTAGCCGCGAGAATAAATCATTGCTCATCTCTCTGGGTTTATAACGATGTGGCTGCTAGTTATATTATTGATGGGTTAAAAGAAAAAGGAATATCTGTGCCTAAAGATATTGCCATCGCTAGTTTTGATAATACTTTACTGGCACAAACTAAAAAAATTACCAGTGTGGCGCAACCGATAAGTGAAATCGCCCATCTGGCATTTCAAATGATTAACAACGAAACGAAGCAAGGCAGTATTGAAATGCACGAAATTGTCTCTCGGTTAATTATTCGGGAGAGTAGCGTGAGTATTAATATTACTTTGTTTTAATCTATATACGCCATTATTAACTTATAAATATAAACTAACATTGGTTTACTAACCTCTGTTGAACACTTATGACTGTATACTCTAGAGGTTTTCTATGTCTGCAAACTCAATCGAAAGGCAAGGTGTTTACGGCAAACTGCGTTTAAAAGAAAAAATTGGTTATGGAATGGGAGATGCTGGTTCTTGTATGATTTGGAGTGTACTGGCGTTATATCTAACATGGTTCTACACAGATGTTTATGGCTTAGCTCCCGGTGTTGTCGGTACCTTGTTTCTGGTCATTCGTATTTTTGATGCCTTTAGCGATCCGGTTATGGGGGCGATTTGCGATCGTACTCGTAGCCGATGGGGTAAATTCCGACCATGGTTATTATGGATGGCATTGCCATTTGGTTTGGGAGCAGTACTGATGTTCACAACGCCCGATTTAAGTATGAATGGAAAAATTGTTTATGCCTGGGTGACATATCTTATGATGTCATTGATTTATACTGCTATCAATATTCCATATTGCTCAGTAGCTGGTGTGATCACGCTAAACCAGAAAGAGCGTTTAGGCTGTTTGTCATGGCGATTTTTCCTCAATGGATTGGCGACGCTAATTGTCTCTTCTTCAATTTTACCCTTAACAGACTGGTTAGGTAACGGTAACAGAGCGGCTGGTTTTCAGTTGACTATGGTAATCATGGGAGGCGCTGCGACACTAATGTTCTTCTTTTGTTTTGCCAGTATCAAAGAACGTGTTACTGCAATTAAAGTTAATGACTCTTTAATAAATGATCTAAAAGATATCATCAAAAACGATCAATGGTTATTGATGATATGTATTACTTTCCTTAATGTTTTTCCGGCATTTATTCGTGGTGCAGTGACTATTTATTATGCTACCTATGTTATGCAAGCCTCCGTCGGATTTACTACGTTTTTTTTGGCTCTTGGTGTTGCATGTAACATGCTAGGTAGTGTTATAGCGAAACCACTCACCGATCGTTTTGATAAAATTAAGCTGTTCCGTTCGATTAATATCGTTCTTGGCTTCCTTTCTTTAGCTCTATGGTTTGTCGATCCCAGGTCTTTGCTGCCACTACTTACACTCTTTATCATCATTAACATCCTGCATTTAATTCAATCAGGCCCAATATTATGGGCTATGATGTCCGACGTTGATGACTACGGTGACTGGAAATACGGTAAACGCCTTACCGGTATTTCATTTGCCGGTAATTTGTTTATGTTAAAAATGGGCCTGGCAGTTGCTGGTGCGATTGTTGCGTGGATATTATCATTAACGGGTTACATCGCTAATAAACCTCAACAAAACACAGAGACTATCGAAGGTATCATTATTATGTTTTCTTTACTGCCAATGATTACCTATTTTCTTAGTGCATTTGTAGTTAGATACTTTAAATTGAATAACCACTTTCTTGAGCAAATTAAAGTGGAACTCGCTAAGCGTGAACTTAATAACGGTTCTTCACCGCATCATGACATCGGGCGAGATACGACCACAGTGGTTAATCATTAGTGAAAATTCTTCTGAAAGAAATCAGGGGAGGTGTTACTTATTATAATGTTCAGAAGGTCACTAGAACCATAATATCTATCTATCCTAATAATGTAGAGGGAAATAACGCATGTCGAGTAATAATTATTATGATGTAACAGAGTGGAGTGAAGGTAACCCTTTTGAAGATATCGGTTTTGTGATTAATAGTATTATTGCTGATATTAAAAAACGGCAGACTGACACAGATGTTAATGATGGCGGGAAGCCGGGGGCCGTGATCTTTATTCCACCTGGAGACTATCATTTGCTCACTCAGGTAGTAATAGACGTCAGTTATTTGAAAATTAAAGGGGACGGACATGGGTTTACCTCTTCAAGTATCCGTTTTAATACCCCGGAAAATGAGTGGGCAAGTTGGCATGAATTGTGGCCAGGCGGTAGCCGTATACTTGTTGATATAACACCATCAGCTACGACTCCGGAAGCGGAAGGGGCGGCTTTTTATATTGAGCGTAGCGGTGACCCAAGAATAAGCTCAGTTGAGTTTGCTGATTTTTGCATTGATGGGTTACATTTTGTAGATGATGGTTCGGGAAATAACGACCCTGAAAACACCTACCTCAATGGTAAAACGGGTATTTATATTGCCAGTGCACAGGACTCATTCCGTATTAGTGGAATGGGATTTGTATATCTTGAACACGGCATCACTATATATAATGCCGATGCATTGGCGATACATAATAACTTTATTGCCGAGTGCGGTAATTGTATAGAACTCCGCGGATCGGGACAGGCTTCAAAAGTAACTGATAATTTGATAGGTGCCGGTTATAGAGGATATTCTATTTATGCAGAGAACTTTGGTGGCCTTCTGGTTACAGCAAACAACATTTTTCCCCGCGGTAAAAGCAGTATTCATTTTTCTGGTGTCGTCCGTTCTGCAGTTAGCGGCAACAGGTTTCATTCATTCTATCCAGGGATGTTGGTTTTTGAGAAAAGCTGTTCAGAAAACCTGGTGACGGCAAACCACTTTTTCCGTGAACATGAACCTTGGGAACCTATGCAGGCGTATAGTAATGGTTTAGATGACTTGTATGGGTTGCTATATATAGAGGGTGAGAATAATTCGATCATTGCTAACCATATTTCTGAATCGATTGATAAACAGTATATCGTTCCCGTTGGCGCTACACCTGTGATAATACGGTTGGCATCAGGAGATAGTAACTATATTTCTGACAATCATATTGTTGCTACCACCGATACATCATCGTTAAAAGGTCATGCAGAATCTTGTTTCTCTACACAAGTTAGAGCGCTGCTGGCATTAAAGGGGTTGGAAGTTCTCGACGTGACGACCGTACAGGTCGATGCAGCATCTCAACGTAATACCATACTTGATTCCGGAAGCGACGATCAGGTTGTGCTTGATAAAGCGGTCAATGCGTTTAGAGCAACGCCGGTACCCGGCTTGTCATAATAGAAAAGCAAAAAGCCTGCTCGAAAGCAGGCTTTTCTGAATTTGGCTCCTCTGACTGGACTCGAACCAGTGACATACGGATTAACAGTCCGCCGTTCTACCGACTGAACTACAGAGGAATTGTGTGAACGAGGCGCATGTTAACGAGTGAGTGACGGGTTGTCAAAGGAGATTGCGTCATTTGCGATTGTTCGCTGGTAAAATCATCAATGGCAGCGATTTTTTCAGCACTTAAGCGAAGATTTAAGCAGTAAAAAAGCGGGAAGACTCACAAGTGGATCCGGAAAACACTCTATTCCGCAGTTGCATTAAAGAGTCATTTAGACGATGAGAGTACAATCGTCATTCGGATACACCAGCCTACAATACAGGTGTAACTTGAGACGTGAATGGATTATTTTTCATCGGGTTCTGCATTTAGCCGCCATGGCTGCAAATGACCATTTTTAATTCTGGTTAAATAATCTTCAATTAAACTCTTAGTTTGCGGGGCGAGGGTGTAAAATTCATGTAACGTACAAGCTATATTAGATTGTAAATCTATAGTGCTGGAGATGTTCTCAGGAATAATGTACATTTGGCGGTTTGTCATAGTTCTAATGTATAATCTTCTGCCAACAATAGGGTTTTCAGCGAATAAATTAACGCCAATCTCAATGACGCCTTCTACAGGAAAATATAAAACGTACCACTGTTTTTTATTATGGTTGTTAATTAAAGATTCAACCATTTCGGCAGGGGATAGACGTTTCAAATTATCAACACAACGAAGAATGTATCGGTACATTACAAATTGTTTTAGTAGAGCCGTGAAGAATCCTAATAAAAATAAAAGGGTAACCGTTGATGCTATTACTACTAAAAACCATTCTCCTGTTGATAAAACCGAAAAAGAAGATGCGATAACTAAACTTATTATTAACGAAAAGATAAATGTTAAGCTTTGTAATTTATATTTTTCTTTTGCAAATTTAAATAAAAAGTAAGTCAGGAAAAACCCACACAGGCAATAAAAAAATAATAATGATCTATCCATGTATTTAATCCTGGTATATGTGTGTTAAAAATATTTTCTCAAAGTATCTAAATATTTCAGACTAACTTGATTCTATGCTACCACGAAGACAGTAAACCTTGCTATTCCTGTTGGCGCGTAAACGCTGGAAGGAATAGTCATTTCGACGGTGCTCAGCAGGTTTAGTCGTTATGTTTGATGTCTGTGGATGAAGCGAACGAACAGAAGAGAGTGGAAAGCAAAAAAGCAGACGTCGCTGAACGTCTGCTTTTCTTAAAATTGGCTCCTCTGACTGGGATCGCCTTAGCCAATAACTGGCTAATAAGTAAGCTAGACCTGAATTTCCTTTCTGTCAAGACCGCTAAAATGACCACCCATCCTTGCCGTTTTACTTAAAGCAGGCTTATACGCTTCGCTTCATGTGTAGATTGTTCTTTGGTGAACTCTACATATGAAGGATGGGAAGCTAGAGTGAGCATCAAAAAGTCCGCTCTGTGCCAGGAGCGGACCTTAGGCTCCAGTAATTTGGTTAGCACAACCCCTTTGATAAACATACAGCTGCAGTATTGCTTTTATAAGGAGCGTAGTTTCAATAGGACACCCCAAACGTTAGTCGGGAAAAGCCGACTGAAAAAAAACTTATGTGGACAAATAGTGTCCATTTAATGCCATTTTGAGGGTATTCTTAAACGTGCATAATGTTCTGATTTATCTTACACAGAGCCTTATCATGTGAAGCCATTCCGATGTACGTCAAACCATGATTACAAGAGAAATTATGACACCGCCAACCAAAATTGATACATCAAGTCTACTTACCATACTGGGCGTTATTGCTGCTGTATGGGCCCTTATTACGCCAAACGCTCGACTACGTTTAAGGTTCTGCCTAGCGTGGTGGGATTGGGTAATTGTTGGTTTTGCATTCTTACTAAGCAATTATTTGGTGTTTGCACCGGCTTTAAAATCGCTAGACTTATATTTTAGCTTTGGCCCCTGGAAATGGGGATTAGATAGTTCAAGTGCCGTATACCTGATATCACTCGCAGTTGCTATTTACATTTTATTTCGCTTAAAAAATCCTAAACTCTCAATTGGAAGAACAGGGATCTTTCTAGAGTTAGTGGAGAATTTGCACCTTACTAAACGATACGACGATCTGGCACAATTGTTGGCACCTCAACTAGAAAAATTAATATCAATAATTGATAGACCTGTGAAGAATCGACTTTGTGATAAGATAGCTAACAATCTCCGCATCTCTAATCGCGAGACAGCTGCTGAATATGCACATGAAGCATTGTTAAGTATTGTCTCATCACCTGAACTTACCAATCACTTTGCACTTGCGCACCCATCCCTCTGCCTTGAGTTAATCAAGATCGAGCCAATAGTTCGTTCTGACTTTACTTCTAATTTTATCAGTGCATTACTTAGTTCACCTAACAGTCGTCTATATGTTGAGCTTAAAAATAATCTTAACGTTAGTCGAGGACATCGTTTATTGATTCCAAAAAACAACCGTATATTACATTTTTTCTTTTCCAATGCTAAGTTTGCAGCTGATTCAGCAATATACCGTGATATCGGTGACTATCTCTACTGGAGGTTAGATGAAGATGAAAAAATCATTGCTGCACTTAATAAGTCTTTAGGTTCCTATTACGATGTTTCAAAGTATAAATGTCCTATTTACTCAGGGGTCACGCTGTTTGAAATCATGGTTCATGAAGGTATTCACCAGGGTCTTCAGGATCATTTATGGTTGCATTACTATTCATATTTTGCAAGGAAAATTATAAAGAATATGAATAGGCAATCGGATGAATATAGTGGTGAATGGGAAACACCTTTTCACTTCCTTCTCTGTCACTTATTTAGCATCGCTACAGATTGGGCAGAACAATGCGAATGGATAGATGAAAAGGAGATTCCTCAAGAAAATAAAGAAACAGATAATTTCGATCTTCATTATATTTCAAAAGAGGCTACCAAATTACTTGGTGCTATGCTGCAGTTGGTTATGCCTAATAAAAAACTCACCTTGAAATCTAGAAAATGTATTCTTGATATAGTTATATCTTGTTATATTAGATTGAAAAGGAATAAAAAATCAAAAGACGTCGCTGAGTCATTATTAATTTTCACCACTAGAGGCGAAGGTAATTCGGCACCGCCGCATTATCGTAGAGAACTTCTAGAAATATTCAATAGCCTTGATGATTATCGATTAAGAACTGATGCCCCAGAATTCCGAGCAGCTATAGAGTCTGCTATTCAAGCAAGGCCGAATTAGGTAAATTAACCACCTGCATAGCGGGTGGTTTAGACATAGACCTCTAAGTATGCCTGAAAGCAGAGGTAACTCTAAGTGTCGATGTCTAGGTGTTGATCAGCTGTAATCTGGTCTAGCTTAAAATTTTCTCAACATAAACAAGTAGTATTTCAAATATTGAACCATACTGACTCTCCCACTTTTTATAAGATTATGGAAATTTTTTGTACCCGTAAGTTCGATAATTAGTGTTGTTCTCATCAGTCGTTATGAAAAATTTTGAACTTCCGCTCCTCGCTCATAGCGGACCTGAGGACCAACTGGTAGGTCCGCTTCGTGCCAGAAGCTGAAGTAGCTAACAGCACTTAGTGTTGATCAACGGGGAGCTGATCAATTGAATAGGCTAATTTAATTGAGAGCTAGTGTGACTATGAGGAGACACACTCATTAGCGATGAGCGTGTTCCCATATTAATGATCAGATTATGATAGCGCAGCTTGTTGATAAAGAGGCATGATTTCTTGATAAACCTGATTGTAAAGCTCTGATTTTAGCAGACTGTATTTTTCAGTCATAATAAGTGTTTTAAACTGATTCGTTTCTCTTTCAAATGAAACTGAGCCGATAATTAGTTGACTATTAGTTGATAAACCATCAATGCATAAATCGAATAACTTTTTCGTTGTGCGCGGATCTGGATCTTGCTGTTTAGGCGAGTCAATTACTACTGGAAGCATAGGGCTTGTAGATTTATCTTCTATTGTTTTGAGAAGAGCATAGTGATAAGCCAATATTGATCTTGGAGCACGGCTACCTGTTTCGCTCTTGGAAATCGGACCATATTGAAGAATAGTTCCAACTTTAGGATCTTTGATACCTAACTCAGTTTGTGCAAACTTCAGTGACTCTTTAAACTTATCATTGATTTCTTTTGCTCGGTTTTTATCTTCGAACTTTACTATTTCTTTTGAAAGCTGAGTTCTAGCAACATCCAATTCACCAATCTTTAGCAGTAATTCATTAATTTGCTCATCGAAAGTTACCTCAACCTGCTTACTTGCTTGAGACTTAATAACGTCTTGAAGAGACAATTGCTCTTTAACTTCCTGAAGCATGTCTTTGAGTTCTGAGCTTAGGCTTTTAGCATTTTTCAAATCTTCTTTGATTTTAGTGATTTGATCATCATATACAGATTTTTCCTCATACAACTTTGGTATGATTTGCAATAGCTTTTCTTTGTTCTCAAGTACTACATATTTCGCTTCTAAGCTTGCTGATGGTAGCAAAGAATCTATATCATTTTCATCGAGCTGTCTTTTTGACTCCTCGATTTCTGCTACTAATTCATCTCGTAGAGATAAGACTTTTATTAGCTTAATTCTGTATTCTGTCTCTTCTTGATGTAGGTCTTGGCACTTACGAAGGAAACGCTCCAGCAGCTCTTCATAATATTTTACATCCACATCGAAAAGTACTCTTCCAAATGACTCTTCAAATCGCTTCTTAGCTCTCTTTAAAGCTTTTAACGTCGTTCGGATTTCAACAAGATCGATATCAATTAAATTAATCTTTCCTTGTAAAGTGTAATACTCCTTTGGTTTTACACCAGCATGAAAATTCAAGATATTGTTTTGCCAGTCCTTATACATTGCCAAACTGCTGAATGAATCTAAAACTTTCCCCCAACCGTTATCTTGATCAATATAGTAAGGGAGATAAAGACTTGCTGGTTGTGCTTGTCCCTGAACCAAATTACTTTTAGTCACAAGCTCCAAATTGAAATCAAAGATATCACGTACAGTTAATGCAATCTCTGTACGAGAGCTAGAGGTCACTAAGTGATGCTCTTGTCCTTCTGTTATATCGAAAATGGAAATACGTTTTTCGTGGCGAAGAAACGCATAGTCACGATTACTGACACAAATAACAACTTTTGAAACAAAGTTGTCTTCTTTCCACTTTTTATCCAGCCGAACATCGGCACCTAATGTATGATATAAACTCTTAATAAAACTAGATTTACCTGTGTCGTTCTCACCTGTGATGATATTGATATCAGGTGAGAACTTGAAAGAGAATCCTTTCTTATCGCGAAGGGATAGTATGTGAGCACTTTTAAAGTATATGCTTTTCATTATTCACCTCCCTCAAATAGTTTCTGGATTATTGAGTAAATAACGATACATTCTTTCTTCCCTGACTTTAAAGTCAATGCGTAATCTGTACAAAGTGCATCAATTTTGTGCATGGTCTCAGTTAAGTATAGTTTCAAATCCGAGTGAACACTCGCCTCATCGTAAAGGCTAATTGCATATTCTAGATATACAGTCGAAGGATTTTTTGTTTTTTGGTTAAGGTCGATGCAAACTTGTGAGAATATGGCTTGCAGGATAATGAGCTGAAGCGATGTTTTGCCAAGATCATTGAATAGAGGACTAGCTTTGTCCCAATCAGGCTTTAAACTATTACTTACATTCAAGGAATCAAGCACACCGTTCAATGCTTCTGATGAGAAACCTTTTCGTGAGATAAGTTCAGGAAAATTAATAATATCTGCGGATTTTACCTTGGATTTTTCTCGACACGCCTGTTCAAGCAAAGATGCTAATGCATTGATACTCAGGCTAATGCTATCGCCAAACTTCTTGCTAAGGAAATCGCATAGCTTACCTTTTAGATGCGTAATGTGGTCATCTAGGCTTAATGAGGATTGAACGAATCGCATTACAGAAAGATCGATACTAGAGTCATCAAGCTTTACTTGATCTTTGATTGCTTTCTTAAAGCTCGTCTGATACTCCACTTTGACTTCATTTGCACCAAAACAAGACTTACCACCGTTTTCCTCACATAGATTGAAAGAAGCATTAGTAACAAAAAGGAGCTTAGGTGAATATACGGCGAAATTCTTATGATGAATAAATAACTTACCGATGATAGATACGGGTTTCTTCTTGGTGCTATTACTCAGAGTGGATGCAGTCCAGTGTTTCTCTCTTGTTTTTACTTGAGCAAATGTTAGTTGTGTTGGAGAAACTTCGTCATCAAGAATAAGAACATCATCATGATATTCGAAGATAAACACATAGTTCTTTTCATCTAGTTCATATTCCAGCATTTGAGATAAAGCCCAGCAAGTTTGATAGTCAAACCCACGTTGAGCAATCTCACCGCCTCTTTCAGACTGCGGAATACTAACCAAAGTTTCAGCTAAACCCATATACTCCCTTATGTCTAGTTCAATGGACTCGCGTAATAACGTCATTAATCCGATTGAATACAAATAGTAGCATTAGCACGAACTATTGGGTAACACATTCTGATAGTTAAGAATATGTGAGTTGCAACATCGAAACAGGGAAGCCAAGTAAGCGACTTTGTCCATAGCGGAAGTCGCAGTGACCTGCTCCCCGTTGATTCATACAGAATACTGTTGGCCATATCCGCTGCGTGCCAGAAACGGATGTTTGCAACATCTACAAAGTCAGGGGCTAATCAGACCAAGGAGGAAGCCTCATAGGATTTCGATCTCGCTATCTTGGAGCCAGCCAGCAGCAACCACGTTTCGCTTGACCAGTGCCGGCTGAGGTGTGTATACGACAATCGCTAAGCTATTTTCAGCACGACTACACGTTACGTAGAGAAGCCTGCGAGTACGAGCCAGTGCGTGATCCTTGCCATCACGCTCATTGTCTCGATCAGTTTTTGTTGGTTCTTTCACACCCAGCAATTTGTCGTAGCTGAACAAAAAACCGTCTGCCTCATCATCGTTGATGACAACCATAACTCGCGGGTACTCGAGTCCCTTTACACCTTGGTGCGTACCATAGGGTGAAAGGCCATCTGTATAAGTCGCAAAAGCTGCCAGCTCCGAAAATGGGCGCTCAAGAAATAGCTGATAGGCGTAATTGGTTATCGCGTTCGTATCTTCAAGATCGGGCGCCTCACCAGGAGATCCCAACACCATTGCCTCAACCAGATTTTCTGGGACATCAAGCAGTTGAGTTTGCAACAGAAGCGTTGCGACTTCGCTCAGTGTTGGATCGTTTCTTTCGAAAAGAGAGAGCAGGGCGTGCGTAGCGTCTTCTACACGCTGCATGTGGGCCGATTGATCCACTGTTGATTGCATAGAATCCTTGCTGAGCAAGGAGGAGCGAGAGCGTACTGCTTCAAGCAGAAGGAAATGATCGTCCTTTGCGGTAAGGATGGGAAGAACGCCTTCGCTGAAAACGCGAAGTGCGGGCAGGGTTCCATCCAACAAGCCTGTTTGAAGGTGCTCAACCGCGTAGAGGGGCGTGAAAAGCTTCTCGAACCCCATCCGCCGTCCAGCCATCTTGTGTTCGAGAATCAAGGTCTTTCGGCCTTCAGGGCCGGTAGCCCATTCTCCGTCGTCGGTGATTGCAGCCATTGAATGAGCTATGCCTTCCTCAAGATTTGGTGCCTGATCTTGGTTTTGACTAATGCAGTACATGCGCACTACACCTTGAATGGCATCAGGCTTTGGGGTCTGCTGATGATTGTCTACGGTGCTTCGAATCACGTTGATAAGGTCTACCACTCTACGAGGACAGCGGCAATTAACGACCTTTTCAGGTTTCCGCCAGTCACCTGGTATTGCTTTATCAAGGTGCGTTACTCCATGGCCGTAAATTTGTTGCATGGTGTCGCCGAGTAGCCCCAGGCAGAAGCGTGTCTGCGCCAATTGCTGGACTTTCAGAAAAGCCTCCATTACTGGCGCGTGGGTGTCTTGGCTTTCGTCGATCAATACAACTGGGTAGCGGTCTACTAGAACATCTAACAAAGGGCGCTTGGGAGCGAATGCTGCGGTCAACTTGATGACCTCATCGTGATTGAGTGCTTGTCGTTCTCTGTTGTTACTTGTAGGGCTATAGATGAACTTGGTAATCTCGTCGAGAGTCTCAAGTCTGCGTATTTTGCTTTGTAGCTTCCGTCGGTTTGCTCGAGATGTTTTATTGTCGCCTCTCGAGCGTGCTAGCTCGCCCTCTATCTTCTCAATGTCCAGGGCAAGTTTGATCCTTAGCCACTCTCTGATCTCGTTGTCGAATCCTTGGATTAGGCGCCAGGCGAACGCGTGAATGGTTGAGACTTCCACGAGTGGATCAAACTCTAGCCTTCGAAGAATCTCCTCGCAGGCTGCGTTTGTATAGGTAATCACCGCAATGCGCCGCCCTTCGAACGTCAGGCGTTCTCGCTCGCGACTTTTGAGTTCGCGGATAGCCTCGACGAGTGAGTGGGTTTTTCCTGACCCCGCACCTGCGTAAAGAAAAAAACTTTTTGGATCTGCCAGATTCAGGCAAGCCTGCATAATGGTGTCGGCATCGGCGACAACTGCTTCGTTCATGACGTCACCTCTGCGCCCTCGGGCGGAATTACCAGAAGCTCTTTTTGCTTGCTTCGCAATTTGGACTCAAGCCAGTTGAGGCCTTCAAGGATGTACTCAGGAATTTCGAGGCTGGGAAAGTTTTTGTCGCCCAAAACGAGCAACACAAACTCTGCTTTCTTTCCTTCGCGTAATTCGTTGAAAAACCCTTCCCCTATGGCTTCTGATGTTTGCGCCTCATTCAAAACTTTTATGAAAGCCTTCATCAGACCAGTACCGTTTGTCTTTTCCGCAAAGTAACCAGCGTTGCTAAGCACAAAGCTGTCTTCAAAGGTATTTGGAAGAGCTTGTATTGCTTCACCAGTAGCGGGCAGATGGGTGGAAATAGGAGTTTGATAGGCGATGCGTACCGAGTACAGGTCGTCGATTTTGTGCTCTTTTTGGTTCGCTGGTAACTCAAGCAGTTCATCCACTGTGCTGCCCAGATGCATCAGTTTCATCCAGCTCCGCAATGTCGGATTGTTCGTAATCTGATCTGAATTTCTTTGCACCGGTTTTGCAGCTTTATTAAGCCCTGCATCGAGGTCTGTAATAACTAGGGTGAGGATGCCAAGGGCGTCAATTAAAGGCCTTAATCGGTGTGCGTGACTGCCACCGATATCGAGGGTTGTGATGTAGCAGCGGTCAAGGAATGGAAACTTATTTCGCAAAAAATGCGGCAGCATCATTCGCTCTGCTGAACCCTCTACCAAGATGACGGCATCGGCGAAGAATATGTCTGCATGCTGTGCCCGCAGATACCTAGTTACGAATTCCTTCGTCTTTGTTCCCTCGCCGAACACGTTAGAGAGATTAGAAACCGTCGACACCGGTACACCGATACCATACATTCCGGCTGGAAGTCGCCTGAAATACCTAAGGTTCTGGTACTCCACTTCATGTGTTACATGGCTGGAGTGAGTGCTTACCAAAAGCTGAGTCTTCAGATTTGGGTAGCGTTCAAGCAAAGCGTCTCGGCATAGAACTTGATAGGCGTGCCGCACGAACACTTGCTGCACTTGAACATGAAGGTGGGCTTCAGGTTCTTCAATGAGCACGAGGTGGATGGGCTCGACACGGTCTATTACTTCCGTGCTGGCGGCTCTGGTTTTTCTCAGCCACTCGTCCCTGAAGCCCATCAGCCGGAAAATCATAGATATCAGGTTTTGATATCCCAACCCATTAGCGGTCTCTGGTAAATGAAGAGGAGGGGCTCCTGGAGTACCCTGGATTGAATCCAACTCAAAAAGGACGGCCGCTTCATGGTTCATGCCGTCAGTTGTTGCTAGGCGACTTGCGACTTTGATGCGTGGATCATTACGGCCGGGGTAGCCCAATCCCTCGACCTCTCTAATAGCAGGTTCGAAGCTGCTACCTAGCTTCGTATCGAATGCCGACTGGGCTGCTTCTATCGCCCGCAACGCTTCGAGGTCTGAAACATCTGGGCTGTCACCTGGGTCAAGGTGTCGGGAGTAATAAGATCTGAGTTGTTCCGAGAGTTTTTGAGCGCCGCTAGGTCTAGTGTGCTCTCCTTGTTTGTCGTCCGAATGGTCGCCGAATCCCCGCTGTGCATTGATTTCATGTACTCGAATTAATCCACTGAGAGGATTGCTTTCCAAGGGCTGGGCAGTAGGGCTCAATTGCTGCATTTGCGCCATTCTAGTCGACTTGTCAGGCTTTTTAAGTTGTTGCGGATCTAGGCGGTACCAACGTATTTTGAATTTATCTCCCAGCCGACGGCTCAGGTAATCATGTAGGCTCTGCGGCCATAGCTTCAGCGGCCTACCGGGTGGATCTTCCTTCTCTAGAGCACCCTCAAGCTCTACAACCCTCATGCGCTCCTTACGATAGTCCGTGTACAGCGTATTCATATCATCAGGTTCAAGCAGAAAACGCATTCCCACTAGCCCCCCGCGCCACGCAAAGTTGGGTATGAGATCCCGGATGTAGTGGAACTCCCCTTGATCTGCCGACACCCAGATATCCAGACCAGGGAGCCAGTCAGCCCAGTCCTTGGCTGTAGGTATTTCAAAGTTTTCCGGCGCGTTCTCCCACACTTTACCAATCTCATCCAGCTTGGCGAGATGGCAAAGAGTCAGATCCTGGAGCCGAAAAGCTGAAGCCTTAGAAACCAAAAATCTCCGAAGTGCCAGCATGGCAGAGGATTTGCCGCTGTTGTTTGCACCTACAAGCAGCGTGGTCTCATTAGCGAAGTCAATTCGCACAGAAAGTAGTTTTCGGAAATTAGATATCTCTATGTGCTGGATGTACATGGGCCGTCCTTGAAAGCCTGAGTAATATCAATTTGCCATCAATAATATATGTTGTCGTCTATAGCAATCAAAAGAGATTAAAATGGAGACACTGCTCTAAACGTCAGCACCTCGCTCGCAGCGGCGCTTTAGTGCTATGCCCCGTCCAGGATATGCCAAATTGGACGTATAACGGTTCAAGAAAGGTGCCCATGTCTTTGTTGGTTGGGAGCCAATAGAAAATAACCCTGCAACTACGCCTTCCATCTCTGCATGTGATCCTGGACATAATATTGGGGGGCGGTGATGCGGAATCTCACTCTCTGAATGTTAACGTAGATGACATCATTCGATTTAAATCAGAGCATTAATGATGATGGTATACTCAGGACCTGAAGGAGTTCTTTAGATTTTTTTAGTAAACATGACACTCATTACTTCTGGTGAAAATCGGAATCTGATTGCGTAGGATAATTACATCCAGGAATCGGGCTAGCATTACAGCCCCCTAAGAGTGTTGTTTGCAACGGTTCATGTTTGTCTGAGTAACTATATTCCTGAATGTGTTGCTCCGAATTTACGGATTGCCTTGTAGAAAACGGCTGTTCTGGCGGTGTGCTTTGGATGGCGTACACCTGAGATGCACAGAGCCACAGGAAGGGCAGTAGGGTGCAGCGGGTGAGTACATTCATATATTCTCCAGACAAAAGTTACGTTCATTCTATGATATGCCTGATTGACTCAATAAAGCTTTAACGAAGAACGGTATATATAAGGCTAGGTATAGATCTCAACATACCGATAATCACCGGGAAATATTGTGCTCAGATTTTTCGTTAATGCTCATGGTCAGGTAACAAGGGGCGCTGCAGTAATGACTTATGAACCTAATAAAAAAATTTCGGCACGACACTTTATCTTTTTATTCATAATAAAATCTCCATTTTTTGTGTTAATTACCCTCCGGATGTTTCGGACATTGGATGCCCGTAACACCCGGGGGCTGCGGGTGCGGGCGGCAAAGAGCCCGTGAAGATGCCCGGAATGAATGACAAACCCCCTCAGGAATGAAGAAAATACATAATCAATGCGGGGTACGCCGCTTTGTTGACCACTTTTACTGAAGTACTTTTCTATCTCAGAAGTAGGTTGTCCAGAAAGAGGAAACTGGCATCGCCAGTACCAATGCAGGAAGCATACTGGCTACCGGGAAGACCTTGATACCGGAAATACGCAGGCCAGTCGCCACCATTAGAACGCCACCCACAGCTGAAAAGTCGGCCTGCATAGCAGGCGTGGTCAGGGGTAATATATGTATCGCGCTGTATGCGAGAGCTAACTGGATGATAAGCTGGGGGACAGCGACTAATGCCACGGCGTAACCAAGGGTTGTGGCAAAAATGAGGGCTGTCAGCAAATCCAGGAACGCTTTCGCGATAAGGATACTCGAGTCCCCGGTCATGCCTTCGTGCATCGCACCAAAAATACCGGTGCCACTGGCACAAAAAAGGACGATGATCGCTACATAGTTTTGTAAAAACTGAGCCTGTGAGTCTTTGTCTCCGGGATCGCTTTTCACGACGAGCTCCACCAACCCACGGGCTTTTCCGCCCAGGTGGCTTATCCCTTTTTCCAGATAGCAGAGTTCGCCCACCAGTGTGCCGAGAAGGACCGAGAGAACCATGACGGGCATATGGCTGACACTTGTCACCAGGACGATCCCCATACACAGGGAGGCCGCACCAAAAATGAGCGGCATTGAAGTACGTAACCTTTCAGGTAGACGTGAGCTAATGATGGCGCCTGCCATCCCGCCGATCACGACGGCAGAGCCGTTAAACCATGGGCCTGTAATCATAGCGATTTACTCCTGTTATTCAGGTTGGGCGTTTCACCCCAGCGCGGCAATGTGTCGCAATCAAGGTCGAGTAAACTCAGCGCCCGCGCAACACTATGGGCGATGATGTTCTCAGTACTGGCAGGGCGTGCATACCAGGCAGGCACGGGGGGAAAAATGATGCCACCGGTTTCGCTGACCTGAAGCATGTTACGAAGGTGCCCGGCATGCAGCGGCGTTTCCCGGACCATCAGAACCAGCCCCCGGCGCTCTTTCAGGGTCACATCGGCTGCCCGCACCAGCAAATTACTGGTAAAGCCTGCCGCAACAGCGGCGAGGGTGTTCATCGAGCAGGGGGCAATCAACATCCCGGATACCCTGAACGAACCGCTGGCGATGTCGGCTGCAATATCATCAAAGGGATAAATTACATCAGCCAGCCCATGAACGTCGTCTTCTGACAGAGTGGTTTCCAGACTGCGGGTCAGATGAGCGGCAGGAGAAATCACAACGTGACTTTCCACGTGAAGTTGTCGCAGATAATGCAGGGCCTGCACTCCATATAAAAAACCGGATGCACCACTGATCCCAATGATGACGCGCTTGCGAGGAGCACATTCAGATGTCGACATTATGGCGTCCTCAGTACTTGAAGTTATCCGGGAGGAAACGACTGATCTCGACCTCCATGAATTCGCAGCGGCGAAACTGGCCTTTCATCGTGAACGGAACGGTACAGTCGAAAATGGTTTTACAGGCGATCCCATGGTCGCGGACGGAGTAGCTAAAAGCCGGGTCAGAGGACGGATCGAGGGGATGGCACCTTACACCGGGTATGAACACCGTGCTGATATCCCCCTGATAGCGTGTCGTCATTGCCCATATCACGTCATTGAGATCGAAAATATCCACATCGTCATCAACCAGAATCACATGCTTGAGTTCCGAGAATGCAGAGAAGGCCAGAAGAGCCGCCTGACGCTGACGACCTTCATCGTTTGCCAGACGTTTTTTAACCTGTAATACAGCAAGATATTTTCCGGTACCGGGTGACGGGCAGTGAACATTCTGCACAAAGCCGGGAAGGGCGCGCTCTACTAGTTGCAGAATACTGGCCTCGGTGGGGATCCCCGCCATATTGGTATGCTCGTCACTTGGACCAATGCAGGTCTGCAGAATGGGGTGACGGCGATGGGTGATAGCTTTCACTTTAATCACTGGCACCATTTGCTGTGCCTGTCCGGTATAGCCGGGGAATTCCGGCATGGCTTTCCCACTGTTGGTATTTTGATCTTCCCTGACCCGATAGTTAGGAATGAGTTCCCCCTCGATAACGACTTCGGCGTTCGCAATGGCCCGGGCATTCACGGTCAGACACTGGCACAGCTCGACAGGCTGTTTGCGCAAGCTCCCTGCCACTGACAGTTCGTCAAAACCAAGTGGAGTTGTGGGCGGTTCGAAGCAGGCACCGATTTCAATGGCTGGGTCAACACCAATGCTGATCGAGATGGGAAGTGGGGCCCCATCTTCCTCTGCCTTCTGACGGAACACATCCAGATGCCGACCGGGAACGAAGTACATGGATATTTCATCCCTGTTTTGCACGCACAGGCGGTGAATAGTGATGTCATGATCGCCGGTATGTGGATCGGCGGCGTAGCACATACCGAGAGTGAAGTAAGGACCGGCATCCTCCGGCGTATTCGTGGGTGCAGGCAGGATGTTGAGGATACTGAAATCCGGATCGGATGCCAGATGGACTACTTCCTGACAGACGGCATTTTCCTGCGGAATAACGACAGGACTTATCGGGGTGCTTACCGCGTCTTTCAGTAAAAAGGCCAGCTTATCGGGTGTGGTATCCAGTAGCCGGGCCACGCGTTTTCGCGAGGCGAGAAGGCCTATCAGCACTCGCATATCGGTATAGCCTTTAATCCGGTTAAAAAGCATGGCTGGACCGATACGGGTCGGACGCATGACAGTACCGTGCGCACCAATGTAGCGGTACACACCCGACAGTTCTGCACTTGGATCAACGGGTTCATCGGTTTCGATAAGCTCATCATCAAACTTGTGCAGTACGGCCAGCGCACTGCGCAGGTCAGTCACTTTTTGTGTTTGAGACATTACGTTTTCCTCAGTAAGTCGCCGGGAGACAGCCTGCCCGGCGTGCTTTTATCTTCATCCTGCAGGCAATAACAGGACGAGCCGTTACATCACTGACAGTATGTGAGGCAACATAAATCCCCGTCTAATCACATTAACGACGTTTTTAATGTGGGATTGTTATCGAAAATAGTGATTGGAGGAACGTGTGGACTATCGGTATTTGCATGCATTTGTGGTGCTTGCCAGAGAACTGCATTTTGGAAAAGCCGCACTGCGGCTCAACATCACGCAGCCAGCCTTAAGCCGTCAGATTAGAGTGCTGGAAGATCAGCTTGGCATGGTGCTATTTACGCGTGATCGTCGTCATGTGGCGCTGACTGTGGAAGGAACTCAGCTTGCAGCGGAGGCGCGGAGCGCCGTCAGTCATTACGAAAAAATGCTGAGCCGTGCGAGTAGCCTCCGAAAAGGCTATAAAGGACAACTCATACTGGGTTATGTCGGATCTTCCATTCTTGATCCCGCCCTGACACGGTTAATCACCTGTTTTCGCGAGACTAAACCGGATGTTGAGATTGTTATTGAGGAGCACAACGTTGACGAACAGCTCACCCTCCTGCTCGACCATCAACTGGATATGGGGCTGCTACGATCGCCTGTTCCGCATTTTGCCAACCTGGACTACGTGGATATCGCCACCAGGTCACTCATCGCCGCAGTACCGCACACGCATCCGCAGGCAGGTGCCGGTAAAATAGAGCTGGAGACGTTGTCCGGGGATACATTTATGATCCAGAAAGATCCGCCCGGGATCGGGCTAGGCTGGTCTGCATTACATGCCTGTGAGATGGCCAGGTTTGTCCCGCCAAAAATCTATTTTACTCGCGATGTTGCGGTGGCTATTGGCATGGTGTCGATGGGAATAGGAGTTACGCTGGTGCCAGAAACCCAGCGTTCTGTAACGTTGCCTAATGTCTGCTATTGCCTGCTGCACGGTCCCGAGGCCACAACGACCCTAACGCTTTGCTGGCCGAAATTCAGGAAAAGCAGGGAACTGATCGAGTTTGTCCGCTCTTTAACGCTTGGTTGAATCTTAAGAAATACCCTGCTTCATATCTAAATAGCTGCAGTTGAGTCATAGCCAGCTATCAAAATCGAGAAGATAAAACCGGGGAGAGGTGCCGCAGTTTCTGCCCCAGATCCCATCTTCAGGAAGATGTGTTTCAGGAATGCATTCGTGATGCTAGGGATACCGGCAGGACGATTTTCTCATCGGGTAATTCTGCGGTATCGGAACAGTTGACGACGGCAGGGTGGTGAATGGGAACCTCAGGATGAAACGCTCGGGCAAGAGGGATGGACTGTGCTGAAGAGAACACTGACAGAGCGAGCATGATGCTTGCAAAAAGGGGACTCTGGATAATCATTGTTTATCTCCTGATGATATTCATCGCTCCAGAGAATACGCTTGTCACTCTTTTTATTTGTTTTCCTGAATTAAAATTGCCCGGTTTTATGTGGTTCTTCCGTAAACGTTATTATATTAATTAACATCAAGTTTCTATCTCCGAATTGAGGTTAAAAATAATTGCCTTGGTTTTTATCATACAAATTAACCGGCAGCTCAGATCTGAATTAATACCTGTAAATTCAAACCCCAACCCCCAACCCCCAACTCCTATTTCACCACTGGCGAGTAAGGGGCTCTATACCCGTCTATGCAGGGAAAGTTAATTCTCCCGCGTGATTTCCGTTCATGTATCTGCTTCCGGTTAATCGTTTCCCAGCACAACCCGTCCCGCAAGGGTAAATGGCACGCATGCTGCGCCCTTGCGGGATGGAACGATGCAAGGAAAGCGAACCGTCAGGCGATACGAAGACGAAAATCACACCACTGACGGAGAAAAAACATGACTATTTCCCTTCATACCCAGATAAGTGCCCCTAACACGACAGCGGCGACCAGCGTATCCTCGCTGGATCTGTCAGGCTCCTCAAAAACGAAACGTTCAACAGCCAGAACCGATATTTATCAGACTGTTACCGACAGCATAATTTCGGCGCTGGAAACCGGAGTTAAACCTTGGGTGTGTCCTTGGCAGCGAACTCCCGGTATGTCCGGTTTACCGTCGAATTACGCCACCGGTACGGCTTACAGCGGAATGAATATCATGTTGCTTTGGTGCAGCGCGTCAAAACAGGGATTCTGTGATTCACGCTGGATGACCTACAAACAGGCAAAAGCGGTGGGTGGGCAGGTGCGCAAGGGAGAGCACGGCACTACCGCGATTTTCTATACCACGCTGGAAAAGGAAAATGATAACGGAGAAACTGACTATATTCCGATGCTGAAAACATTCACTGTGTTTAATGTTGAACAAATTGACGGTTTGCCCCTGAGTGATGATGCCATTTTTCCGGCAGAGACCTTTGAGCCATTACCACGTGCAGAAGCACTTTTTCATAGTAGCGGTGCAACCATTATTGAAAAAGGACAGAATGCTTTTTTTACACCATCAACCGACGAAATCCGCTTACCGGAACGGTATCTTTTTGCCGATGCTGCCAATTTCTATGCAACCGGCCTGCATGAGCTCGTTCACTGGAGTGGGGCAAAAAGTCGGCTGAACCGTGAAATGAAAGGGAAATTTGGCAGCGAGGGCTATGCGTTTGAAGAGTTGATCGCTGAGCTGGGGAGCGCATTCCTGATGGCGGATCTAGGGATAGTTGGAGAAGTTCAACATGAAAGTTATATCGCTTCCTGGCTTAAGGCACTGAGGAACGACAAACGCTATATTTTCAGGGCCGCCAGCGCGGCATCGAAAGCACATCGCTATTTGATGGATTAAAGCTGAGTGGCAAAAGCCGTAAAGGAATGCGGCTTTGCGAGCTGGGGTGCTAAACCAGTAAAGGTTTAGTTAGTAATATTGGTGAAGCAGAGCGAGCACCAAACAGTCATGTTCCTGTAGTGGAATTAAGACAATCCAAAGAAGGAACTTATGTACGGTTACTGTAACATATCAACGGATATGTTGTATTATTGTTTCCATAGGAAAAATCTGCTTTAAAGCGGTTGCTGATAGTGATTATTCGTATTGGAAGGTAATGGAAATGTGCGAAAGGATGTTTGAAAAAGAACTTTATTCTGAATGGGTTATACGCAACAGCCTATACTGGATGACTCCACTTACTCAATGGAAACTCCGTGAGGATCCATCCTACTGGACAATCTCTTTTGAAAGCGATAGCCCCGAATGCCTCTATGAATTCCAGAGGCTGCTGAATGATTACACTTTGCGAGAAAAACTAGAGCATAAAACAGGGGCGTTGAGAGATTCTATTGTCCATAAAGTGCTTCGCAGTGTCGATGAAAGGCTTTCTTAATGGAATTGATGCCTTTCAATTTTGACAGATTGCCCAATGGACACGTGTTTTTAAGCAATCTCGCTGGGTTTCATCACTTCATTGATGAGAAAGGCCTGCTTGATCTGGCTGATGAGCAAATAAGTGCGGAACAATCAAACGTCCTAGAAAGTAAGCTTTTCATAACCAATGAAAGCTCATCTGCCACAACCCCCTATGCTTTAAGTGCTGCTTTTGCAAAACGATTGATGAATGAACTGGCAGTCAGGCCAATTTTCATGATTGTGCCCACATTACGTTGCGACCATACTTGCAAGTATTGTCAGGTCAGTAGAGCTTCCGTAAACGCCTCTGGTTATGATCTAAATCCTAATCTCATCCCAGACATCATTTCTACTATCAAAAAACTCTCGACGCCACCTTACAAGATAGAGATACAGGGTGGAGAGCCACTCTTGCGGTTCGATTTAATCCAGTCTATCTATGAGCAATGCGCTGAAACTCTGGGACGCAACGATTTTGAGATGGTGATAGCATCAAGCCTGTCTGTCTTGAATGAGGATATGCTTGAATGGTCGAGAGACAGGAACATAACGTTCTCTGTTTCGCTTGATGGTGAGGAAGTTATTCACAACAGTAATCGAATTCTTGGTCATGGGCTTGCTTACAGTAGAACAGTATCAGGAGTAGAGGCTATCAAACGGTCTTTAGGCGCTGGTCGCGTTGCAACGGTTACTACAGTTACTAAAGATCTTATCAGGCATCCTGAATCGATTGTCCAGGCTCACTTGTCTCTTGGCCTCAAGGACATGTTTATCCGACCTGTTAGTCCCTATGGGTTTGCACAAAAAGCATCGTTCACCTTTTCTATGGACGAATACTTAAGTTTCTATGCCTCGTTGATAGATGAAATCCTTAAGATCAACATTGAAGGGATAAGGGTTGTGGAACATTCGGCCTCCATTCATCTGAAAAGGATCTTCAATCCCGGTTTTAGTGGTTATGCGGATTTGAAGTCGCCAAGTGGGGTCGTGCTTAACAGTATTCTTTTCAATTATGACGGTCGAGTATATGGTAGCGATGAGAGCCGTATGTTGCAGAAGGTGAATCCTGAAACGGAGTTCAGTGCAGGTGAGGTTAAGACGCTATCATTTTCCAAGAGTCCTTACTATAACGCAGTATTGAGTTCATCGTTCAATTTTGCTCTGCCAGGTTGTGATACATGCGCGTATCAACCATTTTGCGGTGCAGACCCATGCCAGAACATAAGTGTACAAGGTGAGCCTGTCGGTGATAGGAGTCGGTCGACGTTTTGTCAGTATCACAAGGGGATGTTCAGGTATCTGATGAACTCCATCTCAGAAGGTGGTCCGAAGGCTGAGATGCTAAAAGGATGGGCATATGTCTGAGGTTATCAGGAACGATATCTTTCATTTTGCTTCAAAAAAGAATGTGCCCACGGGGTTCTATCGGTTATGCAAACAAAAACCAGTGAACCCTTTATTCTTTTTGCCCAATTTACTGGTTGTTGCTGAAGGCAATAATGATGCCATTCAACCATGCTTTGATTACTCTGTTATTAGCACTGAATTATTTGAGTCAATTGAAGATGGAGATATTGGGATAATCAACAATGGCAATATGATACGCGTTATTCTGTCCCGCAGAGCCAATCATAATACTGTATTAGTTACGGAACGCTGCAATAACCTGTGCCTGTTTTGTTCCCAGCCACCAAAGAAAGCAAATGATGATTGGCTGCTTACCCAATCAGCCCTTGCTATAGCTTCATTTGGTTTGAATGGAGTTGTTGGGGTCAGCGGTGGTGAACCTCTGCTGTATGGAGATGATTTCCTACATTTCATTGATTTTATCATCGAGAACTCACCAGATACTGCTTTGCATGTTTTAACAAACGGACGCAAATTTTCTGATACGAACTTTACTCAGGAAATGGCAAAGCGAAGCAAAAAGATAAAAATCACCTTTGGTATCCCGCTCTACTCATCAAGACCACTTGTGCATGACCATCTTGTAGGGAGTTATGGCGCATTTAATGAAACGGTTAAGGGGTTAATTAATGCAGGAAACTCAGGGATTAATATCGAACTTAGAGTTATTCCGACACTGGCTAACTATACAGAATTGGATGATATTGTAGAGTTCGTTGGCCGTGTGTTCTCCAACATCAATCAGATTTCCCTTATGGGGTTGGAATCTATCGGTTGGGCACGAAAGAACTGGTCAACAATCTTCATTGAGCACAGCAGTTATAGTGAGAAAATAACCTCCGCCATAGACGTTGCACACAGGTCAGGCATACCTCTAACAATTTTTAATTATCCTTTGTGTCATCTTCCTGAAAGAGCTTGGGAGCTTGCTGCTCAGTCGATCTCTGATTGGAAAAATTACTATCCGAAAGAATGTGATGAATGCACTCAGAAGTCTTCCTGTGCTGGTTATTTCAGCTCCTCAACAGGCCGTTTTCATCAACCACCGAGACCAATTTTATGAAAAAATTTAATTTCGCTGCTTTACTTCCGGGATTTTTGGCACTCAATAATTCTGTATGGGCAAGTGATTCATCTACCGGAGCGAGTGATTTGCCAGGTATGACTCTTAATGAACATGATTTAGTGATAGCCCCACTTAACACCGAAGTTCCATTCTATATTGCAGGGCATCGCAGTCATAGCTCCCATCGGAGCCATAGTTCTCACAGATCATCATCAGGTGGCGGGTACTATGGTGGAAGTACACCCTATTATCCTAAAACATACAGCTCACCAAGCTCATCTGGCTCTTCAAGTTCAGGTACAAGTTCCTCATCGTCCTCTTCCTCTGTGCGTGCACTTCGCTCTAACGACAATAACATAACCACGACCACCAATTCTGTTGGAACTTCAGAAGTTAACCGTGCAAGTAATGGGCTGACTTCTGGTGCAGAGAAACGTAAGCGTTTGATCATGCGTGTTCAATTCGCATTGCTGGACAAGGGATTTTACAACGGGAATATTGACGGCATAATGGGGCCATCTACAAGGCTGTCTGTGAAAAATTACCGCATTGCGAACGGATTACCAATTCCTGCAACTGAAACACTCGACACTCAATTATTGAATTCTTTAAATATTTTGGCTCGTTAAATCTCAGTGGGGCATAAAATGAAAAGTAATAGCTCGGCTTTACCGTTTTTGGCTCGATTCGCTACCGAGAGAACCGAGGGGGAAAACATTCCTGGTTGGTACTCGTATGAGCAAGACCTTTGGGTAGTTGAAGAGGATAGGATAGAAACCCCAATAATATCTAAATATACTCTTACACAGACAGTAACTAAAACTAAAGTAAGGCAAGAAAGCGATGATGATTCATCAATTTCTATGCTTGAGTTAACCACTAAAACAGAGGCGCAGCTTGAAAGGGATGATGCTGATTCAAGTATGAATCACCTATTAGAGTTAATGACGAAAACAGATACAATCCAAGAACGAGACGATGATAACTGGAATAAAGGAAATTTTCTGGAGTTATCTATTAAAACATTTGTTGCAGTAGAAAGAGATGAGGATTTCTCTATGCATACTTATGATCACCAAGGGGAAGGTGTAATTTAATGATATTATTAGTGACTAATAAGCGCGATATAACTATGGATTATATCGTAGTTGAGTTAAAGAAACGAGGTATCAAGTACTTCCGTCTTAATACAGAAGACTTGCCAAGATCATACAGTTCTATGTCAGATTCATCATTTATGGATTGGAGTATATCTATTAATGGAAACACGATAAAAGGTATCGATGTTAAAGCTGCCTACTTTCGTAGACCTGGGAATCCCGAAGTTCCTGCCTCTATAACTGATCCTAGTATTGCTGATTACATTCAGGGAGAATGGAATAGTTTCCTTAAGAGTCTTTATTCGCGACTTGATTCTTTTTGGTTTTGCTCGCCTGCTAATATAATTTTAGCTGAAGATAAACCAAAGCAACTGGTTGTCGCTAAACGTTTGGGTTTTAATGTTCCAGAGTCGATTGTCACTAATTCATTTGAAGAAATAAAAAGATCTAGCACTAGTTCTCAAATGATCGGCAAACCTTTACGACAAGCTCTATTTATAAGTGATGATACTGAAAGTATAATATTTACCAACAGGTTAGGTCAGCTAGATGAGGCCGATTCGAGTTCACTTTCTTTGGTACCTATTATAGTTCAGCATGAGATACTAAAAAAGTTTGATGTCAGAGTAACGGTAGTTGGAAAAAGAGTTTTTTCTGTGGCAATTTACTCCCAAAGTCATAAAGAAACTAAGGTAGACTGGCGCAAGGGTTCTCGAATTGACTTAAAACATAAATCTTTAGAGCTACCTCCGTCAGTGAGTTCTAAGTGCATAGATTTAGTCGAATCACTTAATCTTCGATTTGGGGCAATAGATTTGATTTGCGACGAAAATGATGTTTTTTGGTTTTTAGAAATTAATCCTAACGGTCAATGGGCATGGATAGAAAATCAGACGGGTCTTCCTATTGCTAGTTCTATAGTCGATGAACTGATGAGGATCGGTAGATATGAATTTTGAATACATCAGAGAATTCTTTTGGCCAGTTTTAGTTGAACTTAATCTTGAAGAAATAAGACAAGACCAAGAGAAGCTGGATAACGATATCTTAAATATTAAAAATACTGACTGGAATAATGAAAGTGAACTAGCCCTAGATGAGGCAAAAAAACTCAATGAATTAGAAAATCAAAGAAGATTAGGTGCAGAGAGTAAAGCTGCCATATATTTAACAGCAATCACTGCTCTTGCCCCTGTATTAGTCTCGTTAGTTCCCGGTATTATTAGTAGTGATAAAAATAATGCTTTTGTTAATTTTTTGTCATTCGCAATTTTTGTGTATGCACTTGCTAATTTGCTTAGAGCTGCATTATGGGCTTTTAATACCTTAAAAGTTTCTGCTTCCAATAGAATCGACACGATAGATTTAGTCAAAATTTGGGGAGGGGCTGGAGATGAATACAAAAAATATTTAATTGTTGAAAATCTTTGTGCTGTTAGAAAAAATAGAGACGGGGTTAATCGTAAGGTAACATGTATTAAAATGACGCATGAACTTATACTTAGAACATTTCTTGCGTTTGTTTTGCTCCTATTTTTACAAACTTCCATGGCTTTTATTCCTAATATTGACATTGCTAATCAGATATCTTCAACTACATGTAATGATAAACATGATATTATTCAACCTCCAGTTAATGTTTATAGAATAGAGTCAATTTGACCGATGCGAATCTAAATGCTGAATTGTATTAGTCGCGTGTCCACTATTGGTGGGTATGATCAAGCAATGTCTGCTTCTGGCACGGAGCGAACAGAAAGCAGGGCCACCAAATCCGCCACGTGCCAAAAAACTAAATTATGATCTGACAGATACATGTATCAATGAAACTGTCGCTGCCAGATCAATTACGCCATTTTCTGTATTTTGCATTCAAATTAACAATATTCAGGAGGCATAAACTGAAAGGAGCTCTTTAGCTGCCAATTGACCAAGTGCGTTGGCCGCAAAAGGACTGTCACCTGTCAGTACCTTACGATCTTTGTATACGCTTCCTTTAATATCATTATTAACAATATTCATCCCCATTTGCTTAAGTGCCTCCCCAAAATACCATGTGAGATGGCCAGGCATATAACCTATATCAGGCGTCTGCTTATCAGCTGAATCTGGAAAAGCGCAAATAGAATACCCCTTAAGAGGGTTTTCACCATTGCGCAGCGAAAGGAATGCTGCTGGGCCATGGCAAAGGGATATGACGAAGCGGTCATTGTTCATGAACCAGCGAAGAGTATCGGCTACTGCGCTGCTTTCCGGCAGCCCAATCAGTGCGCCGTGGCCACCAGGAATAAACACGGCAGCATATTCACTTTGCTTGTTCAGGCTATTCAATATATCAGACAATTTTTCAGGGTTTTGGAACTTGTCTCTATACCGGCTGAAAAATGGCATAACTTTCTCATCCCTATGCGGCATAGCCCAGTATTCGAACTTGGCCATGTAACCTGAGATTGTCGCAATGTCAAAATCAAAACCAGCGGCATGCAGGTGATACATTGGAATAAGCGTTTCAACAGGATGGTTTCCCGTTGAGAACAGAGCCCCGCTATCAGTCATCAGGTAACGCTCATCCGCAGCGATGACCAGCACCTTCTTCCCTCCCATGCACTGTTTGGGATAGTCGTAGTCACTAAGGTCAGATACGGGGCTGGTAAACTGACTCAGAGAATAGTCCGAGGGGAAAAATGCGTTTTCTTCGGCATGATCCACTTTCGGATGTTTACTTGTATCATTTGTCATTACGTATTCCTCGTTGATTGGTGTTAACTCTCTTTCTCGGGCCTGAATTCGCCGGTTACAAGGGCGACCAGGATAGCCTGAGTAGTGGTAGTCTCTTCCATACGGTTGCGTACGTATCTCAGGTGGTTTGCTACAGCATGCGGAGATATTCCCAGTAAACCAAGAACCACTTTAGCTTTTGATGACTCATACCCCCAAACTAAACGCTCCTTTAATGCCCATATTTCCGAATATAGGAATCATAATATTTTGCAAAATATCACTAACAAAATTACGACAATTCAATAACTTTAAAAGTAGTTTTATGTTCCAGTTTTATGCCAGGTGAAATCAATCGATATTTTTATAAAATATCGATTTAACTGTAAGTAATTCATATGATTTTTTCATAAAAAAACTTCACTTCCCCCCGGAGTATACGTTCAGTGAACGGCCTCTTCATGAACGAAACTGAGAAAAAATAGGCTACAGTCATAACCATACCGTAGAGCAACTTCTCTCACATGCTGTTTCAGAGAATTCAGGCCCCCTCAGATCTCTTGCATCTGAAGAATGGTATCCAGAGCTATCCTGATCACCCCTGAATGCAATAGTTTCTTATACTAGGCGCATGACAGAACCATAAAATGAGAGCTATCCCTTATTATCATGACTTCAGTAAAATTTAAATTTGCATTGAGGTAGCGATATCGAGACGTTGCAATTCGTCAATCGTGTAGATGCGGAACACATTCCTGTGGCGGGTTTCCAGTTGGATGTGTTGATGATTCACGATGACGTACTGGATGCTGCCAAACAGCCGTTCAAGACCGCGTTTTTTTTGCGAGTCTGGCACAATATAAAAAACGTAGATCCAGTCTTTACGTGTTCGGGCCAGTAAATGACTGGCGATGATCGACTGGTAGCGGGCTTTGGTTTTCAGATGGCGCTCGGTCTCGATGGCGATCACCTTGCCGCTGGGGAGGGCAATTAGCCCGTCCGGGCGGTGACTGACCTGATAACGGCTCAGGAAAGTTGTGCGATCGCCATGTATCCAGCCGCATGCGCCTTTTTTTTCGAGGATGATCCGCGCCATCTGATTATCAAGGTGATGTTCCAGCGTCCAGCCTGTGAGTTTTGAAGGCTCAAACCGGGCCGGGAAAATTTCATCATCAGGCTGTATTACGACCGCCAGCCCGTCGTTGGTTATTCCCCACAATGAAATTTTCTTCGTACGTGATACCAGGACGTGTTTTTGTATTAACCCCATTTCCACAACTTTTGAAAGAAGGGAATACAGTGATTTATGATCCCTGAAGCCGAACAGCAGCATTAATGTTTTAAAATCACTGTACGTTTCTTCTTTCAGGAATTTCAGCAGTCGTTTTATCTTCTCGCGATGTCGGGTCTGGCGCTCGCGGTATGCGGTGATAAGCATCATTCCCCCTTCTAAAAGTTCAGTGACGAGGGTTCATCCTCTCTACCTGCACTCGTTGTTGTTGTGTGTTTCTCGTCCACCTTATCAAAAAAAAGGTCGGGTTGCGTTGTCGTGATAACTGATGTTGATGACGGCCCGGATGACATTTCTTCCTCGTCAAAATTCAGGGGTATGTTGACTCTTGCGGCGGTGGCGGCAACAGTGGGCGATACGGCACAGATCGCCAGTTCCCTTTTTTTAACCCTGATGGGAGAAATCAGTGAAGCAGAAGGGAGGGCTTTGGTGGTGAAGATAAAGCTGACAAAATCAGGCAGGTTCAGCACCATATTACTGTCGATAAAGAAACGCTCGGCCTGCCTGATGGTGCGTTCTCTATCGATTGTCTCTGTCAGTACCGCATCTGTTTTCGCTTTGCGGACCTCATCATCGACTAATATGGTGCCCGACATCCTTGCCACCCATTCAGCGGTATCAGGGTCCATGACACGATAAACCAGCTTGAATTTAGCATTCTCCACGACAGCACCCACTACGGCATCGCTTTTCAAATCTGCAGGACAATCTTTTAAATCGGCAATGGATTGGTGGTCCATAATAATGTGTACACCTTTATCCCGTGCCGCACCTAGGCCTTCCAGTGCAGGCTTGGATAAATGGTATTTCAGTTCGGAAAGGTAAATAGCAATAGGGCGGGGTGTGTGGTTTACCCGGTCACGCCTTTCTGCCAACTGGTACAGCCGAACCAGCAGCATGCGCTGAGCGGTAATAATTTTGCTATTGCGCATCGAGCCAATCACATAGCAGCAACCACCTTTATCAAATATCGTTTTGAGGGAAAATCCTGTCGGTGCATTGATGGCATTGAGTAAGGCCAGCTCCTCAATTTTCCCGAAAAAGGCTTTTATCTTATCAGCGATACTTTGGACGTATTCCCCGTTATACACATCCCGAATGGTTGAGGTCGTATTACGGGCGACAAATTGTGCAGCTATTCGGGCTGCTTTGCGATCGTCAATGCGATAAAAGTCAGACTCTTGTCCTTTCTCTGCCAGACTGAAACCCGCGACAAAAAGTTCTTCCAGTTCATCAGCGGTGATATCGTTAATCAGGTTTAGCTGGTATGCCTGTTTCCTCAGGTCAATTAGGGCAAAGGGTTTCCCTGCATCCTCGCAGGCTTTCCGGTAAAGGTGTGGGGCCCACTCATCATCTTTGGGGTCCATAACAAATACGCCTTCACCGGCCAAAATACTCTGATAAAGTAATATCCCGGTAGCCACCCCTTTACCGGCCCCCGTGGTCCCGATGATATCGGCATGTTGTTTTTGCCAGTCTTTTAACGGCAGGTACATCGGCTGTTTCATTCTGTTCATGCCGATAAAAATACCTTTACTCAGGTTAATATAATCCTCCGGGTTATAGTGCAATGTTTCCGGTAGCAGCGATTTCACCGTTCGGACATCAGTACGTAATTCCCTTTCCAGAGTGGTTTTTCTGACGAACCGACTTTTTACTTTATCGAGTTCAGGTGTTAACACCCTGCGCAGAAGAATATGGAAAACAAAACCGGCTGCGGTAGAGGTAATCAGTATCAGCCAGGAGAGGACAGTATTGCTGGTGGCTATCTTTATTCGGTATATCCATTGAAATAATTCGTTCACCACGGGCGCTATTGTGCCAAACAAAAAGCACAGTATGGAAAAAACTATCACCAGCTTTTTCCATAAAGGGGCTTTGAGTCGTTCATCGCTTTTCATCGACGCGAAGAATGGCATGGTCAGCCCTGAGAATAGCGCCAAAATAGGTTGATGCTGGTGCATAAAAACGAGCAGTCCCAGCATGCCGTCCACTATCGGTGATAGTGAAACGATCAGCTTATTTAACACCATAATGCTTCCTTTATCGGCCATTCGCCCCACGACATCGCCCCCTCAATTCGCCCCACGGTGTTGGGCGAAAAGCTGGGGTGAAAGCAGGGGCAAACAGAGGTGGCTGCGGTGCAGCCATGTGCCGGTAGATAGACATTCCGGCCCGAAACGATGTGCGCCAGTTCATGCGGGCTGGACGCCCTTATTGCCTGGCGCGTGGGGGTAATGTCGTGGCTGAACGCCGCGCCAAAATCCCCAGGGTCAACGGCGGCACACCGTCGCCCGCTACGCGCGACCAACCCCTTTAAGACGCGCGTTTCGCCTGTTTTTTTCTCGCAAGCTCCAAAAAACGGGAACGCTGCTTTAAAGGGGTTGGTCGCGCCTGATCGGTAATATCCCCGCTGGGGCGGGAAATATTACCTGGCTTGACGGTGTGCGGGGCAAGCCCCCCACAAAAAACGGCACGTGGGCGTGCCTTTCTGCTCGCTGGGGCGGCAAAATTTTTGCGGCTCCCCCGGCCTGCTTAATTCGCTGTGGGCGAATGTGCGCAGATGGATGCGGTACCTGAAAATTAACAATTTCTGCGAAATTGAATTTTCTGTCCGCGTTCCACTGGCTTATTTCACGGCTTAACAATTTCTCCGAAATTGAAGCCAGAAATTAGCCAGCCTCAACCCCGCCGTCTGTCAGTCTGTGGCGCTGTGAGGCATAGTGTAATGTCCGGTGGTTCACACCTGTTTGCGATATATTTCAGCCCGGCATTCCTGTTCAGCCTTTAATACCTCCCGGTAGGTTTCATCATCGACTTTCGTTCCCTGATTTTCGGCGTATCGTCTGAGTTTGTCAGCATCCTGTTCATTAAGACGCGAAAGATGATGTCGCAATAAACTGATCAGTCTACTTTCATAGATCTCATAGTAAAGGCCGCATCCCTGATTCGCTTCCTCAGAGAACTTTCTGTACACGGCTCCGACCGATATTCTGTCATGATGCATTGAGTGGATGTTGGAAATAAAAAGGTTTTCTTTATCCATATTTATTTCTCCCCAAAAAACGTACTAACATAATGGCCTGAGGTTTATTATCCTCTGAGCCTACCAAATCTGGACAGGATTTTATTCACCGCCTCCGGGTCGGCATTGGCACATTCTCCGAGGAAAGCTTTTCTGGCATTCAGTGTATGACCGGGTAAAAATCCGTGTTTATTCTTTTTGACGATATTAAAGAAAGTTTTTTCAGCTGAATGGCACTCACTCCCTCCACTGTTTCCGGTCGCTTTCCCGTACATACAAAGCACGACTTCGCATGGGTCAGAGGCGAAGCAATAAACAGGGGGCACAATGGCAATGCACAGCATTACCGTCGCAATGGTGGCGTATTTCATGATGAAGTCCTTACCATAATTTCTGTACCAGGATATCGGTATATTTAATGTGAAAAATAAATATAGGTATTGCTACACGTCAGGCACTGAGTTGCAGGTTGATATTCAATAACACCTTTTGCGCCATGCTGGCGAAGCCAGCTTGTTGCAGTAAAGAATGCTGTGCCTGATGGTGCAGCAACAACAATACGCGTCGAATGCGCAACTGCGTAAAATACGTCGGGGGTCCAGAGTGTCTCGTTAAACTGCGTTGAGTGAACGGACAATAACCAATTTCCATTAACGACTGGGGAAGGATTAATAACGGGGGTGTCATTCCATTGCGATAAATTGATATTCACTGACTCGCCCGATTTATCCCATTCAACAGATACCGGTGGGGGTGGTGACGAACAGCCGGTAAGCACCATTAAAAATAACAGTATATTGATGGTTTTCATTATGCTTTCATCTCCTCGAAGAAGGCATTACGGTGCAGTGGCCGGAAATAGATATCATTCATCCGGCGGACGTTGCCGTCTAAATCAATACTGACAATAACATCCAGACTGTCCAGCACTTTGCGTAATATAAACGTGTAGGGCAGCCGGGCGCATTGTGGGTTTTCATAACAGCGAGTAATAAAACCGTCTACCGCTTCTATTGCTGAACCCGCATGAAGGGAAGTCATACTGCCTTCATGGCCGGAGCCGGTTATTTTGAGAAAATCCCAGGCTTCACCACCGCGCACTTCGGTTAACAATATACGGTCGGGATTCATGCGATAATTCCAGCGCAGAAGACTGGCTGGCGTCACAATCGAGCCTTTTTCATCTGCTGATTCGGACGGATAGAAGAGGTGGACATAGTTTTTATGAACAAAAAAGGTGATTTCCGGATTATCTTCAATGGTCGTAATACGCAAATGGCGAGGAATAAAACCAATCAGCATCTTCATGTAGGTTGTCTTCCCGGTACTGGTTTCCCCGGCCACTGCGATAGTTTTACCGTACTCCACGCACTTCTCCATGAAACGCGGGATATCTTTGGCGGTATACAGGCCCAATAATTCCTGGTCGTGTGTCTGAGTGGTTTCTGCGCCTGTTACCCTGTTATAAAAACCGGCATCAATGTAGCTCTGGTGGGGAATTTGTACCTGTGACGGCTTTCGGATAGTTATGGAGACGGTGTTGCGCTCACAGGCCGGAGGGACAATAACCTGACAACGTTCACCGGATTCCAGCGTGGCTGACAGCCCCGGTTTGATATCTTCAATATTGTCGCCGTGATGCTTTGCCAGGCATCTGGCGAAGTTGTAGCACCCCTCATAATCCAGCGAAACACTGTGTAGCTCCCAGATACCATCAATTTTGGTAAATAGCTCGCCCGGGCGGTTGACGGCGATTTCTGTTAGTCCAGGATGAGCAATAAAATCGCCAAAAAATCGCTGTGTATAGCGATCGAGAGAGATGTTTTTCATGTGATATCCTTGTATCGGATACATTTATGGAGGGAGTATGTCGAAGACGAAAGTACTGTTCGCTTATTGCCATGAACTCGGGCGCTGTTTGTCCATTGATGAAGCGCGAACGGAATTTTTTTCCAGGAAGCCGGAAGAAAGGAAGCGGTTCACTTTTTCATGTAGCGATCGCAACTGTGATGTCACCATTAGCGGTGTTAACTATCACGTCAAAGCTGAAGATGGTGAGAAATTCAAGGCTGCGCACTTCCGTTCACCTCATCCTCACAAGTTCGGATGTGAATGGCTCGAATTCACCGAGGATGCGGATCAGGACCGGCGTCCAGATGAGTCAGAGGCTGATTTCACAGAACGAAAAGCAAAGCAAAAGCTGACGGACTATATCAACTGCTTTGACCCTTCAATAGATGATCCTGATGGCGAACCATCCGATCCCGTGAAGCTTGTTACGCCTGTTCACACAAGAAAAACGGTCGGGGATGATGATAAAACGGGTACAAATGAAGAGCCCCGCTGGAGTCGCTACACGCGAACCAACCAGCTTCAGCGACTTATCGACACATGGCAGGAAGCGAAAGAAACGCTCCCTCAGGATGAGTTCCGGGCGTTGAGACTCAGGATCATGCACCATGATCAGGTCTATCTACATGAATATATAACGCATATACAGCGTGGATTGGCTAATCCGTATTCGGGCGTCATCTATGGTGGTGGGACCCTAATGCATCGGTATGGTCGGGGTTTTCTGATTAATTTCTTTGATAAACATGAGGGGAAGCCTGTTCGCCTGTATGTCAGTAAAGATCTGATGGCGAAAGGACGGTTTGGTCATTATATCGATGAGATTCTGGACACTAAAAACGTCAGATATTTCCGTATATTTTTACTCAATCCGGTTGTTTCCGAACGGGAAAACAGCACAGGAAAAAGCGTTATCAACCTTGAAATATCAAAGCTGCGTCAACTGGCTATTTACTACGAACTGAACTCCAGCAGAGAAGATGAATCTTCATCGGTGGAGACGGAGGGGGAAAGTCCGGCGTAGCGGGCTAATGTCGTCACAAGAATGAGTATATCGGTGACGTCAGGCAGCGATATCTGCTTATGTGCCAGCCGGATATCGTCCGAGGAAAACGGCGGTGCATCCAAAGGGCCTTCACTTATGGTGATACAGAACGTTTGTCCTTCACCTGAGCCAATACTGAGCTCTGCCAATGCGCCGCTTGCACGATAGCATGTCATGACTATTCTTTTGATTCCGGTAAGGTGTGACAGTAAGTCGTTGACGACAGCATTGCTGAAATCGTCCCTTACGATGACGTCTGTCGCCGTAACACCAAACAAAAACTTTCGATTATTCACTCTTCATCCTCAGCGTGTAGATGCCTGAAAAATCAATATCCTGACCTGTGACCAGGTTGATGATTTCACCCTGATTTTTGTAGAGAGTCGGTGGGATATTAATGCTGTTTTCCAGCGTGGTACGTGCCATATCCGCCATAGCCTGACGGCTGTTTTCTGTATAGTCGGTATTCCGATCTTTCTGACCGGCGCTGTTGGATGCCCATGCCCCAATATCAGGGATCATACCGACCAGTAATGCGCCTCCAAATCGCTCTCTGAAATGCGAGTCGATCCAGCCATCAACGCCAGCCTCGCCAAGCTCTCCGGCAGCACTCGTATCGACCAGCGGAATATCAAGGAAAGGGGGCTGGCGGGTACGCAGTTTCGTGATGATGATGAATGCGCGTCCCTGTCCATGTGTCATTCCTGTTTCTGCGCCAGTCTGGTACATCCCGGTGGCGGTGGTCCCTTTTTCAATCAGCTTTGTATTACCGCTGGCGCTCCAGATGTCTTCGGCGATCGTGCAGCGGATTTTCCCAGCCCGATCTGAGACAAAACGGTAATCCAGTGAGCAGGGAATAGTGGTATTTTCCGGCACGTACAGATCGGGATTATAAGGAATTCGCCGGACCGCTGTCGGGGACGATTCCGGCTGTGGCGACGAGGTGTTTAGCGGCTGACCGGTATCAGAAGATTGTGTCCCTGACGGCTGCCCGGTAGAGGATACCTGCGCCATTTCCTGATGCCGGGTCCGTACCGGATTTCGTACCGCCGAACCTGAACCCTCCCGGCGCACCAGAAAACGGGCTTTATCTAAGTCGGGTAGAGCCTCCGATCCGTTGGGTGTCATACTACCAGGGTTGTTGTCCGCCGGTTCTGGTGTTTTCGCGTCGATATAGTGCGTACCCAGATCGGTACGCTGTCGGGAATCGGTCCGATCTGTCGGGGCCACTGTTTCCTGAGGTTTTTCTTCACCGGGCTGCCAAAGAAGATTGTGGTATATCCAGTTACCCCCCCACGCCAGTGCAATCAGGGCAACGGCAGCGAATGCCAGAAAAGAGGTGGCGTTCCCCCGCTGGCGCTTTTTCAGTTTATTGACAGTCGGCTGTATGGGATCGTTATTGTCATCATCCTGCCAGGTGTGAAGCACAGCTTCACGCTTTGCGCGGGCCTCGCGCTCAAGCGCAGCAATATCATCATCCTTCTGTGTCGGACAGGACCTGGACTCATCTGGCACAGGATGTAGATGTTCGTCATTCATGTGTACAGTTCCTCAGCTGTTAATGGGTTGCGGTTTTTTCCACTCGCTCAACCTGCGGGGAGACTGTGGCACCATCTGCGACTTGAACCCTGCCGAAACCACGATTTTCCAGGCCGACCACAGCGCCACCGGAACGCAGGACCAGACGGGGCGTGACCTCCTGAATAACCAGTACGGTGAAGTTGCCTTTCCTGCGGACACTGCTGTTAACCACATGCTCCTGGCCGTTTAGCTCTTTCGTCAAAGAGGGAATGGATTTGGCCGGGGAGAAGCCCACGAACGTAAAGCGACCATCGTCATAGGCGAAGTCCGGAACGATACGCGTGCTATTGCTCCCCGGATATTTAAGATAGTCCCAGTTTCGTGGCGTCTGCGCGGCGTTAAGAGCCTGCTGGATATCGGTCTGCTGTTGTTTCTGCTCCCGTTCCCGCGCCTTGGCTGTGGCCTCACGGCCCGCTTTTTCGTGTGCTTCATCGGGATAGCGATAACTCACCTGAAAAGCAGGCTGCTGCGATGATTTTTCATCGATGACGTTTAGCTCGACGTTATACAGCCGCCGAGTGGTAACGATTAGCATGTTGGTATGCCAGTCGTGACTGTTGGGAGGAATGACCACCTGCGCTGTATTACCGTCCACTCCGGGGGCACCCTGAATCAGTGCTACCGGGCGGATACTGACCCGGTTTGCGTCTGTTGTGGCTTCCCATGCGTCCTCAAAACCTGGTTTAGCACTGATAACCGCTTCGTCATTGTCAAAGATGAGCGTGGTTACGAAACCGGGTCGGGTATTGACGACAGTGACGTTAAACGGGTTATAGACAACCTGCTGGAGACGGGCGTCGTAGCGGCTTGCTTGTGGTATTGCAGCACCCCAGGCTATACCGCACATCGCCAGTGCGAAAAGGATGATAATTTTCATTATTCAACTCCTCTGATTTCACGATCTGCCTGCCAACTGGTCACCGTAAAACCGAACGGGTTAACTTCCCGCTCTGTATCGCTCATTTCCTTACTGGGGTCGGAGTGGAATGTCAGATGGGCATCCCAGTATTCTGTACGCGTACTACTATCAGCGAGGCGGCGGATAGTTTTTTTGTAACGGAGGGTGGCGACGTTATTGGGGGCAGTGCCTTCGGTGATCTGATTAGACAGGATGTCGATATGTACGGTGTGGGCCTCATTCTGGTACACCTTATCCGGGGCGTCTTTACCTGCATACAGTGCCAGGTAATCATCATTAACCTGAGGGCTGTTATAAACCTGTACCGTTGAATAATCGTCCTGTAGGGCAGGGTAAATGTAACGTTCACGCACTCTGACGTAACTTGAGGTCATCGCCTTCTGATAAGCTTCTTCCGCTGTCAGACTCGTTTTTGACGCTCGGGTGACGTGTTCCACCCGTCCGGTATGATTATCTACAGCATACAGCTCAATAACTGTCTGTTTCAGCGGTAATAGCAGCACCACAGTGGTGAGTGCCAGTATGGCAATGAGTAAGCCCGCGCCGCCAACCATAAATCCCGCCTTCGTGGCGCGTTTGTCCCGCTCAATCATTTTCTGCTCAAAGGTGTGGGAATCAGCAATGATTGACTGTTCACTCATGATTGTTTAACTCCGCCATAATCTGAGGCGTGTTTACCGGGATGCCATGCCCACTAAAGGCCAGGGGATGGGGTGACTGTGCACAGCCGTAAAGCGCGCACAGTAAAATCAGCGCAATCAAGCGTTTCATGGGATGTTTCCTCAGTGGGTTGGATAGAGGGTAGTGTTAGCGCCGGGGGGATTGACGGAAATAGTATGCAAGGGATGACAAGTTTAACGATGAAATTTCTGAACGGTTGTTTCTCTTGATTTTGCCAGCCGCCGGGCCTCGTTCCTGGCGATCATTTGCTCAATGGCATACTTACGTGCCTGAGCAGCTCTGTATCCCGGGCCGCTGCCGGGTTTATCTGTACTGGCATCTCTCCATCCCTGAAGATTGTCCTGAATTGCGCGGTTTGTCTGCTTCCCGGCTCCTGCGGCTAATTTCCCTGCACCAAACGCCGCTGCGCCTATACCCACGGCGGACAGTCCCTGCATGGAGACAGTCGCTCCCGCCCCGGCTAGTGCTCCGGCCAGTTTTGCGGAAAGGTATACCATTATTGCCGCGCAGACCCCGGCGAGACAGACCTGAGCGCCTAGCTCCACAATATTAGATTGTGCAGATATTTGTGTGGCAATATCTAAGCGGGAGTTTAAATAATTTACGACCACTCGTAGCGACAATGCAGAAAACAGAACCGTTAATATGGCTGCGAAAATATTTTGCAGCCAGTTGTTAAACATGGGACGTAAAAAGCCATACATGAGACAAAAGATGAAAACGGGGGCTGTGATGCTGAGCAGCAAAACCATGACCTCTGCGATCATTGCAACAAAGGCTGTAATAGTCATTAAAACGAATATCCCAAGCCACACATAAAATTGAGCTGTGATGCCCTCGTCTTTTATGTACGTTGAATTATCCATGTCGTGTAACGTTTTGCCTAATACCTTCGCTTTATCCCATAAGCTATCCAGTAGTTGCCATATATTATCGTTGCCGGAAAAGCCGTCTTTTAAGCCATTGATAGCGTCAATGACCCCGTCGAGATAACCGCTGACATTGGCCACAAAGGACAGGATGATGGCCATTCTTATGATGTCCCACATGACGTCCTCCATGGGTGTGGACAACTTACCTGCCAGGCTCTGGTATCCACGCCACATGATATAAAGTGTCGCTGACGTTGCCGCCAGTCCCAGCATCATGGCGGAGTATGACATCATCAGTCCCTTTGTTGCGTCGGTGACTCCCCCTATCAGGTGTTTTTCAACACCGATAAATACACCACCAGGCATATTAACCTCACTATGAATTCAGGTTGGGAGTGGGGGCATTTAACTGTTGAATCTGAAAATGAGCTTCATTGGCATTTTTACAGTTTTCAGAGGCATCGCCGGTTTTCAGGCATTTTTCATATACTGTTTTCAGCTCATCGGGATGATCTTTGTACCACTGGGTAGTTTTGGTTTCGTCTCTGCAGCCGCAAATGATGAGGAATAAAATGGACAGGAACGAAAGGGTTAATAAACGCATGTGAAACTCCTTTAACGGTTTAAATCGGAGGTTGGTGCAGTTAACTGCTGCTGGTTCCACTGTTTGAGACGCTCATCCTCCAGCACTTTCCCGCGTTTTTCTGCCGCCTTCACACTCATTTCCCATTGATCAGTGAGCGTGTTCAGCATCACTGATTTCAACTGAATACTGTTGGCAAGGTCCTGCGACTCCTTTGAGTCTTTAGAGAGTGCAATCCGGTTTGAAAGATTATTGATCTCACCCAATGTTTGGCTGACCTGATCCTGGATCTCGTCAGTCTGCTCAAACTGAATTGCCTTATTGATAACCTGTTGTTTGCAGATATCGGCATAGCTTCCGGACTGCGCCGCGTTGCACGTATCGAAAACCCGGTACTTTGCGTATAGCGCATCGAACTGCCCGGCGATGCCACCAGAAAGTAGCAGGTCGTTGAGTGTCTGGCCCGGCTTACGCAGTTTTTCCAGATCTGATTTAAGACTCTTCGCCTGATCAACGAAATCAACAATATTCCGTACACCGGTGGCCGTTGCTAACTGGTCTTTATATGCCTGAATTTGGCTCTCATAATGCTGCGCTGTTTGTATCCAGCGTTGTGCCTCTTTCAGCCATTCGAGCTCACGTAGTGGGTCAGCATCCACCAGAACAGGGATACCTGCGTGTGCCATCGGGCTGATGATCACACACGCAATAATTAATGCATGAAAACGCCGTTTCATCATGAATCTCCTGTGGATTTTCAGAGTGCCTGAGCCAGGTAAGTACCCAGCCATTCATGGGGCTGCATTCCTTCCCGGTAGAGAGAGTCGAAGATTTCCAGGTTGTCGGCGCTGCCGCTCATGACTTTTGTGTACCTGCCGATCCCGGAAAGATCGAGCGTCACACGTGCAGCAAAACGCTTTATGTCGCCACGTCTAAATTGATTTTTTACCACTACATACTGACGGGCCTGAGGATCCAGGGCTTTCACGACGTCGAACACTTCCGGCTCAAACTTCATTCCGTCGACATAGTGTTCCCTGTCAGCACTGGGGTTGGCTGCCAGGATCTGCGTGCCGCACTGCTCAATCACGGCAGGCGCAATTTCATCCCTGATGATCTCCGCCGGGGACTGTGTTCCAACAACCAGCATCCCGTTTAGCTTGCGGATAGTTTTCAGTCGGTTATAGGCGAAATCCTTAAAAACCGGATCCCGTAGCCATTTCCAGAACTCATCCATGAAGATAACCAGTCGACGTCCGTCGAGTAGGCTGGTAATGCGGTACAGCAGATAAAAGGAGATCGGTGCGCAGATATTCGTATCGTCAAGAAACTCTGTGCCGTCAATGCCAAAGTTATCGCAGCGACTGATATCGAAGGTGTCTGATGCGTTATCAAACACCCAGCCAAACTCGCCACCCTGCGCCCACTGCGACAGGCGAATACTCAGGCCATTCTCCTGGGCTTCTCGGGTCGCAGGCTCCGGAAGATTCTCCAGTAAACGGGTGATCCCATGAATACGGTACTGTGGTTCATTACCGATCACCGCCAGTATGGCATCATTTAGACGTCGTTCATTGCGGGGCGTGATGGTCGCACCGTTACGCGTACACAGCAGTTTCATCAGCTGACTGATAAAACTGATATTGCGTTTCGTGGGCGATAGCGAAAATGGGTTCCACCCGGTGGGCTCGCCATGTGTAATACGGTAATAACGGCCTCGCAATGCCCGGATATTCATTTCAGCGCCACGATCCTTATCCAGATAAACGGTTGTCAGTCGTTTGGTTTTTGCGTCGGGAGAAAAACTCTCCGTACGGCTATATTTCTGCTGCATGTTTTCCAGAAACGTCATGAGCATGGTTTTACCCGAACCGTTGGTACCGAGAATGCAGGTACTGGCTGGATTCTTCTCGTTGAATTCATCCTTATCCGCCAGCGTATTGTGAAGGTTCAGATAGTAGCCATCCCCTGATGGGGCACGCAGTAAGGCCATCGCATCCCCCCAGGGCGCATTATCGCGCTTGCCGGGATAGAAATTGTGTAGCGAAGCCAGCTCGACAAAATTCTGACTGCTCAGCTCACCCTTGCGGGGCCGCAAATGATAATTGCCAGGCAGTTGCGCCATATACCCGGCTGAAAGAGAAAGCGCGGCGGGAACCGATATAATGCCGAGGTTGTTCAGGGCATTGCTGATTTCGCTGGTATCGGCTACCAGACTATCCAGCGTCTGGGAAAACACCATGATGGAAAAATGGTGTTTTCCATACGCAATTTTTCCCGATGTCAGCAGGTCAAGCGCCACATCCAGATCCAGCCGCTGAGACACCGCATCATCATCTGAACTCATTAACAGACGTCGGGTGCGTTTGATGGCCTTCCGGGCTTCTTCCCGTGACATGCAGGTGTAGGACTGTGTGATGACATAATCACAGGGGGCATAAAGCAGAGAATCCATCATTCCAGTCGCTGTTTCTTCAGGGAACTCTTTAACTTCCAGACCCCGGAAATACTGGGTGCCGCCGGTATGGTTTATCTGTCCAGACTCCCCGGAGAAAAACAGCGCCGCCGATCCCATGACGGAATATGCAGGAGCACGGGTGACGCGGATCCTGCGCCATTGGTGCGTCAAGAGATACTCGTAAAAGGATAACTGGGAGGAGAATACCGCCCGTTCTTCGCTGAAAGTACCAAGAGAGTGTGCGGCGTAGCGTGACAGAGCGGTATCGAGGGTACCTTTAATTTCCAGCATCCCCTGCAACGCACCGTCAAGCTCTTTCAGTTTCTGGCCGTCTTTCATACGCCGGTGTCCGGCTTTTTCCAGACTGGCAAAAGGGCGGTAGCAGGCAGTCAGGAACAAGCGGTTACGGCGAAACGGGTTAGCCTCCAGCGAGGCATAATACAGACGGCTGACTTCATCAGCGTAAGGGTTGCCGGATACCTTATGTAGCGAATCGGTAAATGGCTCCCTTACGTTATGGATATAGAAGGTGACCGGCATCCCCTCGAAAGAGCGGATAATTCCGTGCAACTGGTTACGGTCAATATTGAGCGTTTCTTCTGATTCACAATCGAACGGAGTGCCCGTCAGTTCCCAGGTACAGTAGAGGTCACTATTGGGTGAGCGGACGACATGTTGATGAATATGCGATGAATACGGAATGTATTTCCTGAGCGTGGCACTCTGATTCAATTTCATGACGTTGAGAAACTCCGTGATATCAACAGCATCATGCTCAATGGGCATAAATGCTGTTGCGCCAAATAGACGGTTTGCCGCAGGTTTTCCTCTTGCCCTGAGCCAGACGGCTATCAGGCTGAACCGCATGGGTTCATTCTTGGTAAGCGATTTCATCAGCAGAAATTCAATCGGGAGTAGGGCGAGGAAAGCGATGGAGGTCCAGACAGCAATGATGATGGTGATACCCGTGACAGCCAGTAGAGACACCATCGGCACTCCCCATAGTGCCGCCGGACGTCTCATTGCCTTAAGCAGCTTTGCCATAGATAACCTCTCAGCTCATCAGCAGTGCGCCGATTTCACTGCCTCCACCAATCAGGATGCCGCCAATGATGATGTAGGCGCACTGGGACAGGCTTTCGCCTTTCCAGAGTGTCTTGTAACCTACCCAGATCACGGCCACGGTAATGGTGATGGCCGCCAGGCCATTAAGGCCGGTGGCGACTTTTTCCATCACGGTATTTGCGCGTTGAAAGCCATCGGCAAAAACCGGAGGTACAGAACAAACGATGAGTGCAAATGCGGAAACAGGACTGAAAGCGGCCTTAAGTTTGCAGCAAAGTGTCATTATTCTTTCTCCTCACGGGGTGACAGGGAGAGGCTCCGGCGCAATGACGGCGTAGAGATCTTTTCTATGGCAATTTTCTTCTGGCGGAATTTTGAGGGGACGCCACGAACCACGCCCTTCGGCCAGATCACGCAGGGACGTAACTGGTCACCTGCAGGCGTAGGCTTCAGGAACGGCGGGGGTGTCAATTTATCCTCGTGGGTTCCGGGTACGGCATAGTGGGGAGCAGCAGCGTAACCGATTCGTTGCACATAGCTGGTTCCGGAAAAAGCCGCTTCCGGCTGTTCTCCGGTACGGAAATTGCCGGAGTAGTAGCAACTCAGTGCTCTTTTCAGCGAGCCGCCGCGTCGGTAACAGTCGTTGAGGATGTGTTCGAAAACAGACAAATTGGTACAGGGATCAAGCAGCTCAGAGGCTGTCACACCGTAATGATGGAAATTGGTGCTGGTAATTTGCATCAGCCCCACAGAATAACGGCGGCTCTGCGCCACAAGGCGACCTATGATTCGCTCGGCTCTTTCCCGGCTGGTGGGCTGATGAGAAATGATTTTATTGTGACCGAAGGTGCCTGAGCCCTTTGGGATAATTTCGGCGATCGCATAAGGGTTAAAATTGGACTCCACCCTTACGACGTCGAGTGCTGTGGACGGATGAATGCTGGTGGCACACTGCATGGCCACCGCCAGAAAGGCAGATGTGGAAAGCATAGTAGCCTCGGGAATGCGGGCAGCGTACATAGCCAAAGAACCATGCATGCTGAGGGAAACTTGAAGGGGTAATTTGTGGTTTCGAGATTGTGAGCACTTTGCGCCGGATTTCCGAAGCCATAATAAAGGGTTTCATGAGATATTCTTTACAGGGCTTTTGATTCGGGTAAATGCGGCTCTAATGTTTTGGCAGTAGATGTTTTATTTCAGCGTGTCTGTTGAAAATTCAAGACCGACAAAATGATGTCACTTGGTTTTATCTGGATAGTCTCTAATCAAAATAATAATTAATGGGTCACATCCCAATTCTGCATTCCGATTTCAACGGGTCAGCGAGAACATTCAGCGGCACACTGAATTAAGGTTGTGTGATAGCCTGATATAAATTATTAAAGAACGGTGCTCGACCAGGCTGAATAAATGCCTAACTGTCAGGTCGATGAGCAGAAACACTATCAGGATGGATTTAATTAATATAAATTGGAATGATAAAGTGAAAATGAAATGCTAAGAGTTTTTCGGGGATGAATTTTAGTAGTGTAAGGGGAGGGGGATATAATCGATGATTGTGTTTGTACTAATAGTGAAATATAAAGACGTGCGGGGTTTTAATTCCCTGCACGCCTTACTGTTAACATTAGCGTTTACGTCGTTCAAGCAATTCCTGGCATTCTCTACACGTTGTTACTCCTGGCAGAGTGTGCCTCCGCTTTTCAGGAATTGGTCTACCGCAGAACTGACAGTGATACAGGGAAGGTGTTGCTGCTGGTTTGAAACGGCTTTGTTCAATCATTTCCTCCAGACGTTGCTCATTGAATTCCTGGTCGCGATCAACTTCGTCAGGCATATCATGTCCTCCTGTCTGTCCTTCCCTGCTCGCAAAATGTGATTCGGTTACACACAACAGTGAGTGAGGGGGGATTGGGCTCTGAGGCTAACTCTTCGGTGATCTGCATCATGATGTTAATTGCTTCATTAGCATCAGGACTTTTCCCTTTTAACGCCTTCCATCGGCACCATATTGTGGCATCCATGGTTTCATCAGGAAGAGGTGAGCGTCCATACGGTACAGAGATGCCCTGTAATCTGCGGTTGAAACAGACATCGTTGGAAGTAAGACCAAAATAATGCTTTAGTAATGCTATAGATCCACCTAACCGGATCGCCCGATTAATTTGCTGATGATGCTGGGTTTCAGTACGTGCTCTTTCCAGCTGTTTGCGTAAAATGTCATGGTGAATTTTGACTGTAATAAATGATGCGGGAGAGTGGCAGATGCTCAATAGTACATCAAGTGGTAACTGACTGATTTCGTTTATTTCTTCAAGAGTAAATCCAAGTGTTTCACCGTAAGATAAGTCACCATCCTTCAATGCATAAATTACATCCGTGAGAACGTAATAATTCAGCAAGGGAAACATAAGTTATCTCTCTTATCTTAGCGGTTAGCTAATTTACAATTAATCCATTCGTCAATCTCCGACTCGAGCCAGGCTACGCTGGCTGGGCCGATTTTTATTGAGAGTGGGAAACGCTTGTCTTTCATATACAGATAGATTTGTGAGCGTTTAAGACCTGTTTTTTGTTCGACCTGTCTGAGGCGTAATAATTGATGAGATGGCATTTGTTCCTCCAGGGGCTTATGGGATTGCTATCATAAAGGAACACAGAATGATGTTTAGATAAAGACAGTGAACCCGTATTACGACATTATTCACCCGTAATACGGATCTCAGAGCTATATACACGAAGGATGTACTACTTCACCGTAGTTTTAAACGATAAAGGGGAGCCACGCTCCAGCGCCGTTTTTAGCGTATCACCGCTGAGATGATCGGTGATACCATCAGAGATTGCCCATTCCTCAAATATAGACAAGAGTTTGTAGGGTTGTTTCACCAGAGGGCGTATATCATCATTATGATAACAGGCTAGCCAGAACAGCCGGGATAAGGGCGTAGATATTCTCGTCGGAGATAACTTGGGGTTTTTGTCACTGGTTAGCTTTTCTATCAATCTCTCAATTTCAACACATTTGATAACGAAACAAGCATCTTGTGGCAAGTCATGCATTGGGAAGTAGCATGGATCCGCATAGTCCCGCTTTTCATTCCGCAAGGTAGACTCTTTTATTATAGAGGTGGTTTCATTCGATAAGTATTTTATCTTGCTCTGAATTTGTTCTTTCCATGATATTTTATTGAAAAGTAAGAAAAGTTCATTTCCACTCGTAACAGTGATGCCAAAATTAATGGTGTCAGGATTATCAATAGGTAGTGGCATGCTGAGCGAGTCTGCTAGATATCTTTGTATGATAATGTATTCAAATCCAAATAGGTTTGTGTCCAAAATATTCCTGCGAGATGAAAAGTAATCTCCTTCAGTAGATATGATAAGGTTCCTATTATTTTTGAAACAATGTTTATCGAGAAAGCAGAGTCTCTTTAGTTCTGAATTGTCCAAGGTGGATATTTTTACTTTTTCTCCATTTTTAGTTATTTTTCGTAATGTCACCGGAGACTGGAAGTAAATGGATAGATTTATTTGCCCATACAGTGCACAGCGATATATTGTACTTTCTGTAATTGAAGTGTCGAATGTCTCATTAATCACTTGCACAGCTTCGTGTATTGTTAACCAGTTTTTTACCATAAGCTTGAGATTGCTATTCCAGGACATAAGTGATTTTCCTTCATTTATTTTCTTTGGCAATTATCTGATGCCATAAGTTAATTGATTGCTATCAATGTGAGAAATACCTCAGCGTTTATAGACATGCGAGGTTCAGAAAAATAAATTATCTTATTGATATCTCTTCTTTATAGCTTGTAAGTGGTAGTAGCCAATGATGCAAGGGAAAGGGTCTTTATGGGCATATATCCTATCCGTTAATTTCAACCATGTTCTGTTGTCCAGAGTCAGAATACATCTAACTCTGGATACGTTTTCACCAGTGATAACTTATCCCTGTATCAAGTTTATCTGCACAGTCAATCCCTGCAGGGCTATTTCTGACGTTATTAAATTTATAATCTAAAAATATCTGCATATTTTTGTTGAAGTAGTAGCTAAAGCCTATTTCTTCATAATCCAGCACTCGGGTTCGTTGGCCAGCGATTGTTTGCGTCAGGTGAGTGTAACCAATGTTGGGCTGAAATTTGTCGGTCAGCATATATTTAGCCAGGGCTTCATAGCTGAAGGAGTTGGTATTATTGTTGCGAGGTTGGGGGTTGATAGCATTATTACTCTGCGTGAAAACAGTGGCCAGATAAAGTTTTTTGCTCTGGTACTTGACTCCCTCTGCGAAAGTTCGAATATTTTTTTTGTAACCGGCATTTTGTTGCTGTGAAAATGTGGTCTCGGAAGATGACGCAGCAAAAATTGCACTGAGCTTTGGCGTAAAGAACCAGGATAGCGAAGTACCAATACCATTGCCGTTCTGTTGTCTTAAGGCACGATTCTCGTTGTTACTTTTGAACTGGTATTGCATCGCTAATTTCACAGTCTGTTGAAAGACCGAAAATTTTTTTCGCCACGTAATAAGATTAAGGGCTCGGCCACGCATGAAGTTGTCAATGTAGTTATAGGACATTTCCCTGAATAAGGGAGAGCGGTCTGTTATTGAGGTAACGTCGTACAGTACCCCCCAGTTCCGACCGATATCAAGGCTTCCCCAGTACGGGTTGTCTACACCCAGAAACGCTAGTCGGGTTGCATTTCTGCTGGCATCTGATGCACTAACCGTATATTCCCAGTGAGCGTAGGTTTGCCAGTTGTGGGTAAGTTCATGCTTCCCAATCAACCCAAAATAGAGATAGCTACGATCGCCATCATCTTTTATGGTATTACTGGTAAAACGTCTCGCAATAATAGTGCCATAAAAATCGAGACTTTTACCGTCCTGGTTCAGAACGTTGACCGCAAAAGAGTAGGGTGAGAAGAGTAGTGTGATTGATATAAAATAATAGCGTAAGTAATGCAATGTCATGATAAACATCCCTAAAGATGGCTCAGCATCTGAATGGTGGCAGGGTGAACAATTTACCGCGACATATGCTCATTGCTTAAATCCAATGGAATGAGATTATTATCGTTATGCTGGAGCGTTTTGTTTATGGCTAAAATAACTGATGATGCCATTAGAAATGGCGGATGCAATTTTGTTGCGGAATGCTGTTGTGCCTAATAATTTCTCCTCCTGTGGGTTGGTGATAAAAGAGGTTTCAACCAGGACAGATGGGATATAGGGTGATTTAAGTACGGCAAAAGCTGCCTGTTCTGTATGGTTTGAATGCATATGGTGGACAGGAGAAATGTGGTGAACTATATGTGATCCCAGTAAAAGACTTTCCCTGATGGTTTCAGTCTGTTCAAGATCGAAGATGATTTTGTCGAGATACTTGTCTCTGTGAATGATTCGTTTTCCAGCAATATTATCAGCAGCATTCTCACTTTTAGATAGATACCTTGCCATAGCGCTGCTGGCTCCCCGTGTTGAAAGTGCAAAAACGGAAGCGCCATGGGCTGCAGGACTTGCGAAACCATCGGCGTGAATGGACATAAATAGATCGGCTTTGTGTGCGTGAGCAATCTGTACGCGATCGTATAGTGGAATAAATGTGTCATCCGATCGCGTCTGGAGTGCATTAATACCGTGGCTATTGAGAATGGCTTTTATCTTAGAGGTAATATCCAGTACTACATGTTTTTCCAGCGATCCTTCACAACCCACTGCGCCGGAATCAATACCCCCGTGTCCAGGATCTAGCATTATCGTAAATTTGCTACGCCCATTTGTTGGGAGGGAGGAATGCTTATGACTTAGCTGAGGTCGCATATGTGCATATGTCAGCGGTATAGCCAGTGTATTGGCTGCGAGGGCCGCTAAACCAGTAAGAATAAGTTTTCGCCGGGTAATGTTGGTGTTCAATGTTGACGCCTCATGCTGAATGATTTGTTATGTTATAACGTTATGAATTATTTAAGGTCGAGGACTTGAATGTTATTTTTTGTTGCTTCGGGTTACTTAATATTAATCATTGGAAAATCACGAGGCTCCCAATCTATTGATAAATTGGATTTTTAATACCCATCACTACCTCTCATCGCTTGAATCATGATGACATCAGGCGTCCAGGTATGATCGTAATCTGCAAGAGCACTGCTGATTAGCCTTTGTCCCATCTGTTTACTTTAAATCCTGAATTATCAAACAGGACAATGGAGTCCTGCTGGAAACATATTGATATAGATCCTTTCAAAAGATAATTATTCTCATTACTATTAGATATGTTATAACGTAACAATTGAGGGTGTGCCGAGATTTAGAATGAGTCTATCCATTATTCGATGACTTATTCTGGGGAGGAATTATGTCAACTGAACATATCAAAGAAGAAAAACTCAACATTGGTGCTGTGCTGGCTGTATCACTTAGTACAGTGATTGCGATGCTGGACAGCACTATCGCAAATGTTGCCTTACCTGTTATTGGCAAAGATTTTGCCGTCTCAGAAGCTGCATCCATCATGATAATCAATGCTTACCAGTTTGCTGTGGTCGCTTCATTGCTGGTATTCGCTGCATTGGGAGGCAAAATAGGTAACAAACGTATTTTTATTCTTGGAGTGATTTTTTTTGCGCTTTCCTCGTTAGGATGTGCACTTTCTGAAACACTGATGATGCTGACGGCTTTTCGCGTCATTCAGGGCTTTGGGGCTGCGGCCATTCTAAGTGTGAATGCGGTGTTGATTAAAGAGATCTATCCTGCCCGGTTGTTAGGTCGTGGATTGGGGATTAATGTAATGGTGGTCTCTGTTTCCGCAGCGGCGGGCCCGTCAATTGCTTCAGCTATTATGTCAGTTGCGAACTGGAACTGGTTGTTTTCTATTAATGTACCGATCGCTTGTATTTCATTGCTGCTCTGTATTGTATCGTTCAAATCGACGCAACGTACCGAAAACCGGTTTGATAAAGCGGGTGCGTTGCTGGTTTTCCTGACGTTCGCTTCGTTTTCAACGATGATGCTGGGTCTGGCGAGGAACAACGTGTTAGACGTTATCCCAAGCTCGATTATTCTTGTCGTGCTGGCAATCACTTTGTATCTGAATCAAAAAAGAAAGATTACTGATGCTTTGATCCCGGTTGCGATATTTCGCAACAGGACATTTTCTCTGTCGTTATTAATGTCTTTGTTATCATATAGTACGCAGTTACTGGCATATGTCTCCTTACCATTTTATTTTCATAATGTATTAAACCGCAATGTCGTTGAAATTGGCATGCTGTTAACGGCATGGCCGCTGGCGACAATGTTGACGTCATTGGTCGCGGGTGAACTAATCAAAAAGTTCGAGCCCAACCTGGTAGCATTTACCGGACTATTACTACTTTTGATAGGCACTCTTTTAATGACATGGCTGCCCGTACAACCCTCGAATCTGCAGATCCTCTGGCGGATCGCTATTTGTGGTTTTGGTTTTGGACTATTCCAGTCCCCTAATAATTTTCTCATTATGACTTCGGTCCCACATGAAAATAGCGGTATTGCCAGCGGATTATTAGGCAGTTCACGTCTGATTGGGCAGATTATTGGTTCTGTGCTGGTGGCGTTTTTCTTTAATAACTTTGGGCGTAATGTAACAAATATTAGTCTTTTCGCCGGAGCATTGTTCTCATTTATGTCTCTGGCGGTGAGTTATCTCCGCTATAAATCTGCTTCTCATGACGTTGGTTTTGTTAAGAAAGTAATATAAGTCTTTCAATAAAATAATCATGTGATGCTATTAAATTACAATTCATTTAACTCATTGAGGTGCTAAGTATGCTTAATGGAAAAATATTATTCTCATTATTCATATCATCGATAATATTATTATCAACGGCAAGCTATGCCAATAGTAGTGAGGTGAGTAAGACGATAAATGACCAAAATATGAAAAATACTGAAGAAATACCCATAAAATTCAACCGTATTATTATCACCGGTAATTGCCCCTTTGGTGTAATTATGGCAAATGATTTGGCATATAAACATGTTGTGGGCGTAGGACCTTGGGCTTTTCTGCATTCAAACATGAAACTTCTCAAGGATATGAAGCCAGATATCGACCGTATCACTACTGACTTTATTAATAAAGACTATGTTGTAAATATGGAATCCTTACTAAATTTACAACCAGATATTATTTACTATTATGGTAAAAGTCAGAATGATAATCTGGAGCGGGCAGGGATCCCAACTATTAATCTTGATGCTGGTGGTGACACGAAATTTGAGCCAGTAGTAACGCAAACGTATTGGGAAAACGAATTTAACCAGACGCTTGGTTTACCTCACAGTCACAAATTTTCGGATGCATGGAAGAGAAGCCTCAGTGAGGCAAAACCATATGCCGAGAAGATCAAATCACAACATATTCGGGCATTATATCTTGAGCAGAGTGATGGGAAAGAGCTCAAGGTGAGTGGGCCGAAAACATATGGTGATACCTATCTTAAGATGGCGGGGATGGAAAATGTAGCAAGTGATCTGGTGGTAAAAGGGGATGCTGGCAGGTACATTAATGTTTCAATGGAGCAAATAATTCAGTGGGATCCCGATGTTGTATTTGTGGTCTTTGGTAGCGCGAAGGATATTCTTAATAATAAAAATCCCGGGCAAGACTGGCATAATGTTAAAGCATTCAAAGATGGGAAAATATTTTCTACACCCGTAGGACTACATAATTGGGGAGGATTGTCTGCTGAGACTTCGCTATTACCATTGTTTATGATTAATAAATTTAACCCTGACTATATAACAGATGCGGAATTGAAAGTTGCAACGCGGTTACACTATAAAAAAGTGTTTGATTATGAAATTCCGGACGCGCTATTAACCGATGAGTTAAGACAGCGGTAATAAAGTAATTCGGCGCATAGGTTTTTATTTTTAAAGGTTAGTTATGCAGGAAAGACAAAAATACCGCATGCTAATGTGGATTTCAATCGTATTGTTACTGATTGTGGCTATGATTTCTTTGTTCATAGGTCGCTATACATTATCTTTCCCCGAAATAATGACGGAGGTATTACATGATAATGGTCACCGTTGTTTGAGCGCAGGATTCTCGGTTATATGCAATCTACGGTTGCCAAGGATTATTGCCGTCATGATGGTAGGGGCAGGGCTATCAGTAGCAGGCGTGACGTATCAAGCGGTGTTGCGAAATGCACTGGCTAGCCCGGATGTGCTCGGTACATCTTCCGCCGCAGCGTTCGGCGCAGCACTTGGGATACTGCTAGGTTTTCCACTACAACTCAGCGCTTTTTCCTCTTTCTTCTTTGGCATTGTCAGCCTTTTATGCGTGATGGGACTTTGCCATTTCAAGAAAAACAATGGGGAGCTCACGACTATCCTGTCGGGCATCATAGTGGCTTCGGTGTTTATGTCTTTTGTATCAATCATTAAATATGTTGCCGATCCACAGGACAAACTCCCTGCTATCGTCTTCTGGCTTATGGGGAGTTTCGCTTCTCTGGTCAAAGAGCAGGTTTATGGACTCATCCCGCTATACATCATTTGTTATCTGGTTATCTACAAACTTCGATGGAAAATCAATGTCTTGTCTTTGGGAAATGATGAGGCCAAAATTGCTGGAATGAACCCACAATTGTTGAATACAGTTTTGCTAATCACAGCCTCAATTTTGGTGGCAGCATCAGTCACCATCGCTGGCGTGGTGGGCTGGGTTGGTCTGGTTATCCCGCATCTGGTTAGAACGCTGGTCGGGTACAACCATAGCAAGCTGATCCCGGCTTCGGCTGTATGTGGTGCGTTGTTTTTATTGGTCATCGACAACATTGCCAGGACCCTGACTTACGCAGAGATCCCCATTGGAATACTTACTGCTCTGGTTGGTGCGCCTTTATTTGCTGTACTGTTCATCATGAGTAACCGATATGATCGAAGTGAATAATCTGACGTTCGCGTTCAAAAAGAGTAAAACTGCCTTTAACAATATCAGCTTCACCATTGATGAAGGTGAGGTACTGTGCGTATTAGGACCGAATGGTGTTGGCAAAACAACATTGCTTAAAACGGTTACCGGTCTGTATCAGCCGGTTAGTGGCTCATGTCATATTGGCCGAGTTGGAAACCGGAAAGCTCATATGGCGTATGTTCCGCAGGCCAAACGTGTTCACTTTTCTTACAACGTACTCGATTTCATCTCCTTTGGTTGCCCATTACGGGGCGGAATGCTGGCATCTCCTGGGGAGAGGGATATCGAAAAAGCGGCGCAAATATTATCGGGACTTGGCGCTTCATATCTTGCAACCAAAGACGTTAACCAGATCAGTGGAGGTGAACTACAGATGTGCTACATCGCGAAGGCGCTGGTCTCAGAGCCGGACATCCTTGTGCTTGATGAACCTGAATCAAATCTTGATTTTAATAATCAGTCTCTCATTATCAATTGGTTGCACACGTTGTCGCGGGAGAAAAATGTTACTATTATCCTGAATACGCACTTCATCAATCATGCAAATAACATTGCAGATAAATGTCTGCTAATGGGAAAAGATAGTTACTGTTTTGGAACTACACAGAGTGTCTTACAAGAGTCTCTCCTCGCCGATTATTTCCATGTTCCCGTTAAACGCTGTCATTTTGAACACAAAGGAATACAGAAAGAATCATTTATTGTTGCAGTGTGATAGGTAGCCAATATCGCAGAGAAAATAAGAATTGAGGAATTGTTTATTGCGAAACCGTGCGAGTAGATGGTAATTCTGGTAGGAATATAATTTACGATTGATCAATTTTCCCACGGACTATATGCGATAAAATAACTTTGTCGATGCATGAAATAGCAGCTTCATTTTGTTAAAAGTAATAATAAAGGTGTAATTATGATTAAAAAATTCGTTGAAGAATATCTTAATCAGATCTACATAAAAAATTACTCAATTATTACTATTAATTCTCTTGATGAAGCTTCAATTATATCTAATATGCCTCATTGTTGGGAGCGTGATTTTCTGAAAAGAGAGCTGCATCTTCGAAGTGATATTATATTGATAGCTAGAAGTAAAATAACCCCCTTCAAATGGTCTTCTGTAAATGGTAATAATGAAGATCTTAAGGCTTTATCCAATAGGTATAATATTCGCAATGGGGTGACTTTTGTTATAAAAATAAAACATGATGTCGTGATCTTCACGATGTACTACAATGAGGATGATGAGGATTTCATAAGGTACTACTCTAGAAAGAAACATAAAATATTGTATGATGTTATGAATCTTTTTGAATCCCATTATGAAAAAACACCCAAGCATGTATTCACTGTACGAGAAAAGGAAGTTATGAATTTGCTGAAGTTTGGAAAAACTTATATTGAAATAGCATTTATTCTTGGTGTAAGTGAAAGGACCGTCAGATTTCATATCAATAATATTCTTGATAAATTGAATGTGACATCAGTTCGTTATGCGATCTTTAAAGCAGCTTCCGAAGGTTTGATCTGACAAGGTTTTCCTTGTCAGATCATCTATCAATGACGATAGAATTCTGAAAGGCGTAATCTCAAGCCATCGGTATCAAATCCATGCGCCCGAATGTGTTCTTCTGGGGTCCAACATTGTCTGAGCTCCTTTGGTTTTGCACCAATGGACAAGATTCTGTGAGGTATATCGGACAATGCCTCACCTATAGCATGAATTGTCGTTCCTTCTAGGTATGGTTAACCTAGCCGGTTTTTTACTACATATCGTGGCAACTCCAGCGGAGTACATAATAGTCCATTCAGCATTGTTACTTTTTGTGAACTAGACTGGAAAAGAACTGGGTCAAATCACATTAAATGAAGATACGTAGGCCGACCGCCGCCAGATGATCTGATACATTATATGACGCATCAGTGTTACCGCTTGCTTTCTCATAACCGTATTCAATATAGGTCACTGCGTTTTTCCCCAGCCAGTAATCGGTACCCAGCGTGGTGGACTGGAAGTGTTGACCGTCCATCGCATCACCGCCTTCGGTCCAGTCAAAGTTGGCATAGACGCTCCACTCAGGGGTAATTTTGAACTGTGAGGCATATTCCAGACCCAGAATCTTTTCTTGGTCGTTAGTCTGTTTGCTGGCGCCGCTGGTTGCTGCCTGAACGTCATCAACTTTATTGATATAGTAAGTCGCTTGCGCGCCGTTATACCAGGTGAAACTATCAAAGCTTGTTGTGTACTTAGCGTTCATCCCCATCGAATAGGTATTACCGTCATAAGAAGGGCCGGTCACCGTTGTAACTGGAACAGTACCACCGTGCGGACCTATGGGCACATCCGTGGTTATGGTACCCTGATTGACAGAATAGTTGTTATAAGCTGCCGTACCGGAAAGTGAGAAACCATTATCGAAGCGATATTGTGCTGCTAACGCAGCGCCGCCGTGAACAGTCGCGGAACCATCGTGGTACGCATCATGCATATCCGGTCCGTTGCCGTAACCGCTGCCAAAACCAATTTTATCGACATCGTCATTCCCTTGGCCCATTACACCCACCGTGAAGGCCTTGGTGTTGTAATAATAAATAACAGCCGAGTTAATAATATCGGTCGACATACCAGTGGTATCATGTTTGGCTTTGCCACCGTATGCATAGGTGGTATCAATTCCCAGCCCCCAGTCGGTTGGGGAATATTGCTTACCGAAAGTCACCACCCCATATTCATCATTACCTATCCCCGCATACGCCTGACGGGTATAAACATCGTTACCCTGATTATCAGTTGCGGAATCCAGACCGTGTATGCCAGTTTCATAATAACCTGCCGCGTAATAGCCTTTGTCATTAATATTGTGTCGTAGTGCGACACCCAGACGTGAGTCGTTGTTTTGTATATTATGTTCTACACTGTGCGCTGAATCGTCCTTTGCCATGAGACGTAAGGATCCCATAACTGAAATGGCTGTATCATCATTTTGATAAATCATCTCCCCCTTGGTCTGTGTAGCAGTATATGCTGGAGCCGCATGTTCCCCGCTACTCACCTGTGCACAGGCAGGTGCGACTATCGCTGCAGTAATAAACGGAGCAACAATAAATGGTTTAAGTCGTATATATTTTACGTGCATAGAAACCCCATGTTCATTGTTTAAGTTCATTTTTAGAGTGTTTTTTAAATATGGAGAGTCTATTAAAAGCTTTTGAATATAAAATAAAACTGTCAGTTCTGACAGGAGTGTTTTTTATTTTCAATTAAATTATTAAGCATTTTTTCGGAGATGTGGGTTTTTTACACGGTATTAGCGAAACGGTTTGCCATGTAGTTTGGACAAAGTAAAAAGCCGCATCAGTCTGCACTGATGCGGCTTTGATGTGTCAGGACGATTGATTCATTAGGCTGGTTGAAGAGTCGCTTTCTCTCTCCCCAGAATATAGGGCGGTATATAGGTTTTGCGGCAAGTATCCAGATAATCCGACCACCACTGCATCATTGCCTTTCTGGCTTCCAGATGCTCTGCTCTGTGAATATATGCTTGGCGCACGGAGTTACGTTCCTGGTGGCTCATTTGCCGTTCAACAGCATCCTGTGACCATATACTGGACTCCATAAGGGCGCTGCATGCCATTGTCCTGAAACCGTGACCGCAGATTTCCACTTTCGTGTCCCAGCCCATCAGGCGTAGCGCCTTGTTTACTGTATTTTCACACATCGGTTTATACGGGTTATGGTCCCCGGGAAACACGAGTGCATTATCTCCTGAGATATCTTTAATCTTTTTCAGGATCGCGATCGATTGTTGTGAGAGGGGTACGATATGAGGCCTGCGCATTTTGGCACCACGACCAGAGTAACGCACGCCTTCAATAGCTTCGCGCGTGGCGGGTATTATCCAGACCTGGTTTCCGAAATCAATTTCATGCCAGCGGGCAAAACGCAATTCACTCGAGCGAATGAATAGATGCAGTGTTAGCAGGATGGCAAGGCGGGTGAGTTCACGGCACTGCTGAAAGCTCTCAATGCTCTCAAGCAATTCTGGAAGACGCTCCAGCGGTAGAGCGGGGTAGTGACGTTTTACTGGCGGAGCCGTCACTCCGTCCAAGTTTGCTGCCGGATTAAAATCGATTAATCCATGATGCACGGCGTAGCGCATGATATTCCGGAGGTGCTGGCGTGTACGGGATGCAACTTCCAGTAGACCCTTTTCCTCAATTCCTTTTAATAAAGTGATGAAGTGACGGGGTTTCAGTTCTGAAACTGACATCGTACCAATGACCGGGAATATATGATTATTCATGCTGGCGAGCAGACGGTCGGCGGTGTTCTGTGACCATTTTTTATTGCTCTTATGCCACGCCAGTGCCACGTTTTTAAACACTTTCTTTGGTATACGAGAACTGCGTTCAGCTGCTCGCTGCTCTGCTGGATTGATGTTAAGTACCAGCATTTTGCGAATACCTTCACGTTGACTACGGGCGTCTGAGAGGGAGATGACTGGGTAGGCACCGAGTGCAATACGGGATTCTTTACCCTTAATACGGTACTTGAGATACCAGTGACGTGAACCGCCAGGTTTGACCAGGAGATACAGACCGTGGGAATCGGAAACTTTAAAGGGTTTATCAGATGGTTTGAGACTGCGGATTTTGGTGTCGGTAAGAGACATATGGGGTCACTCCATAATAGAACGAACCGGACCCCAGATTTGACCACCAATTTTTCCCGATGCGGAGGATAAAATCAAAATGCATCAGGAGAAGTTTTCACGCTAAGCTGTTGTATTAAAACCATACAGGCATTAATGAAGCTGCACGAAAACAAGAATATGGCTCCTCTGACTGGACTCGAACCAGTGACATACGGATTAACAGTCCGCCGTTCTACCGACTGAACTACAGAGGAATCGTGTGGAGTGGTATCTTAGCGGCGAAAAAAAATTTGTCAAATATCAATTCAGTGGTGGGGCTTCGCTTGCTGCATCTCTCAACAAATTGTCGTAATTGCCAACAAATTATCAGGAAAAATACTTTGCAGGATTAGCAGTTCTCAATCATCATTTGAAATGTTGTTTCAACTCTTCTCACTAAGGTCTCCCTTGAACGTCACTTCAGCAGTACGCCAGGCCGTAGCGCGCACGTCCTGGTTTAAAAAACGCAAGAGCTATCGGGTGCTCTACTGGCGTGAAATCAGTCCCCTTGCCGTACCGATCCTGTTGGAAAATGCCTGCGTGTTATTGATGGGTGTGCTGAGTACTTTCCTTGTTAGCTGGCTCGGCAAAGAAGCGATGGCCGGGGTGGGCTTAGCCGATAGCTTTAATATGGTGATTATGTCGTTCTTTGCCGCGATTGACCTTGGCACCACCGTGGTGGTGGCCTTCAGCCTCGGCAAGCGCGATAGAAAGCGGGCGAGGGCGGCTGCGCGGCAGTCGCTGGCGATCATGACCTTGTTCTCGATTGTGCTGGCGGCGGTTATTCACGCTTTTGGTCAGCAGATTATCGATATCGTTGCCGGAGACGCCACGGTTCAGGTTAAAGCGCTGGCCCTAACCTATCTCGAACTGACCGTGCTGAGCTATCCGGCGGCGGCCATTGCTTTAATTGGTAGCGGCGCGCTTCGCGGCGCGGGAACCACCAAAATACCGCTGCTAATTAACGGTGGGATGAATATTCTCAATATTATTATCAGCAGTATCCTGATTTACGGCCTCTTTTCCTGGCCGGGGCTCGGCTTTGTCGGCGCTGGACTGGGGCTGACTATTGCCCGCTATATTGGTGCGTTGGCAACAATCTGGGTACTGATGACCGGTTTTAACCCGGCGCTGCGCATTTCGCTGAAGAGTTACTTTAAACCGTTTAACTTTGCCATTATCTGGGAAGTGATGGGTATTGGTATCCCGGCGAGCATCGAATCGGTACTGTTTAACGGCGGCAAGCTGCTGACGCAAATGTTTGTTGCCGGTATGGGGACCAACGTCATCGCCGGAAACTTTATTGCCTTCTCGGTGGCTTCGTTAATTAACTTGCCGGGTAACGCGCTGGGATCGGCCTCCACCATTATTACCGGTAAACGTCTGGGGAAAGGGCAAGTCGGCCAGGCGGAACGTCAGGCCTGGTTCGTGTTCTGGCTGTCGACCATTATCCTGACGCTTATCGCCTGGGGCACCGCACCTTTCGCCGGCCTGATCGCTTCGTTCTATACCAGCGAAGAAGATGTAAAAGTAGTGGTTAAAGAATTATTGTGGCTCAATGCCCTGTTTATGCCAATTTGGTCGCTTTCGTGGACCTTGCCCTGTGCCTTTAAAGGCGCACGCGACGTGCGTTACACCATGTGGGTGTCGATGCTGGGTATGTGGGGCTGCCGGGTGGTTGCTGGCTATACGCTGGGGATCATGCTGGGTATGGGCGTTATCGGCGTCTGGCTGGGTATGGTGCTTGACTGGGCGGTGCGCGGCCTGTTGTTCTATCGTCGGATGATCACCGGGCGTTGGTTGTGGAAGTACCCGCGATTAAAGGCTCGGCTGGAAGAAAAGTCATGAATATACTGAAAAAGCGTTACTTTTTAGACGAAGTGAGGAATAAATAGGCAAACGATCGCCATTATAAAAAACATCTTTGACATGGCTGAGCGTGCTCGCTAATATTCGCCCCGTTCACACGATTCCTCTGTAGTTCAGTCGGTAGAACGGCGGACTGTTAATCCGTATGTCACTGGTTCGAGTCCAGTCAGAGGAGCCAAATTTAAAAAGCCTGCTTTCGAGCAGGCTTTTTGCTTTTCTGCATCCATACAATTTTTCCCTGCGCACATAGCGCGCAGGGCTCGCCTGGGATTAACGGAACGGCGGTTCGTTGAAGGTACGCAGCTTGCGGGAGTGCATGTGGTCGCCCTCGGCGCGCAGCAGATCGATGGCGCGGATCCCTATCTGCAGATGCTCGGAAATCGCCCCTTCGTAAAAGCGGTTCGCTTGTCCCGGCAGTTTGATTTCACCGTGCAGCGGTTTATCGGAGACGCACAGCAGCGTGCCGTAAGGAACGCGGAAACGGTAGCCCTGTGCGGCAATAGTGGCGCTTTCCATATCAATAGCCACCGCCCGACTGAGATTAAAGCGCAGCGCCGAGGCGGAATAACGTAACTCCCAGTTGCGGTCATCGGTCGTCACCACCGTACCGGTACGCAGACGCTGTTTGACCTCTTCGCCCGGCATGCCGCTAACCTGTTTAGTGGCGTCATACAGCGCGCGCTGCACTTCGGCGATGCTCGGGATGGGAATATCCGGCGGCAGCACCGCATCCAGCACGTGGTCATCACGTAAATAGGCGTGCGCGAGCACGTAGTCGCCTATCGACTGGCTCTCACGCAGGCCGCCACAGTGGCCAATCATCAGCCAGACGTCAGGACGCAGCACCGCGAGGTGATCGCAAATATTTTTTGCATTCGCCGGGCCGACGCCGATGTTGATCAACGTAATGCCCTGACCGTCGTTAGTGATCAGGTGCCAGGCCGGCATCTGGTGCTTTTTCCACGCCAGATCGGAAATCGCCTCTTCCGGGGCCTCCGTGTCGGCGGTGATCCAAATCCCGCCTGCGCAGGAGAGGGCAATGTACGGGCTATCCGGATCGAGGATCTGGCTACAGCCCCAGCTGACGAACTCATCGACGTAACGAGTGTAGTTGGTAAACAATACATACGGCTGGAAGTGCTCAACCGGCGTGCCGGTATAATGCTTCAGACGTGCCAGCGAAAAATCGACGCGGCGGGCGTCAAAATGCGACAGCGGATAATACTCGGTAGCGTGGAACAGACCATCGGCGGTTTCATCGCCAATCTGCGACAGTTCGGTGGTTGGAAAATAACGTGTTAATCCAGCGCTCATTGAGCGATCCAGCGTCAGGGCTGAGCCATCAATCACGTAAGGAAAGGGAATTTCGTGCTGCGAATGGCCAACGCTAATATGCGCGCCGTAATCCTGATACAGCAGAGTTAATTGTTCCAGCAGGTAAGCGCGAAAGAGTTTTGGGTTAGTAATGGTGGTGGTGTAGCAGCCCGAATGGGTGAATCGCCCCCAGGCACGGGTTTTTAAGGCTTTGTGCTCGGCGCCATCCCATGAAACAGACAGTTGAGGATAGACGAATAAGCCTTCAGCACGGGCTATTTCATCAGGAAGGATATTGTGGTGAATGTACTCGCCAATGGCCTTACGCAACGCGTTAACCGCTCTTTCATACTGCGCTTCCAGCTGGGAAAGCGCCTGCTCCGGGGTCAGACTGACGGCCTTCTGGTTCATCATTCGCTCCTTGTTTCAGGTCTGCTGATACTGTCGATAGTATGCTACAGCGTGAAAATGGCGAAGGAAAATTACTGTCCCGGGTAAATATTCAAACGCGTTGATAATAAAAGCTTAGCCGCGCAGGGTCAGGCAGTCTGTGCCCAGCGTTCGGCGCTAAAATTACTTGCGCTTATCACTCTTAAGGTCGCCGCGCTGTTATTGTTGATGTAATAAAGCGCATTAGGACCAGGCGTTAACTTATCGCCTTCCTGCAGTTTGCATCGGCTTTCGATTTCAGCAATCACCACGATCTGACCGCTCTGTAGAACCACGCAAGTTCTTGCTGGAGATGAATTTTTCCGTACTTTTTTTACCCACCATTCCATTTTTTCACCCTGGCTTGATACACTCGGCATGATAATTGACGTGTTATCGCTTTAAAGACAACTGAAACTACCCATTGGTTTAATTTACGTTTAGCTCACGTTGTTAAATCTTAACTCTGCGATGCAGCGGGACAGGCAAATAACGCTTATGGCTTTGATGCGGCTTAACAAGTTTCTGAATCATTCTGGATTAAGAATAGTCTCGCTAGCGAAAAAAACGCTGGCAGCGGCGGCATACCTGGTCTGGCGATGAGATGACCGCTGATGAAATCGACCGCGCCAGTTTTGCCAGCTATCTCAAACGGGAAGATGAGATTTTCGCCGATTTGCGGCGTGAGGTCAGTGACCAACTGCCTGCCGCTGACAAAACGCCGATAAACCGCTTTTATCGCGACAGCCTGGTCTATCCACCACGCTTTAAGCCTGACTGGAATCGCTCCTTTATACTATTGCCATCTGGCAAACCGCGTGGTGCGGTGGTGCTACTGCATGGTTTAACCGACTCCCCCTACAGCGTGCGCTATCTGGCGGAAGAGTATCAACGGCAGGGGTTTATTGCAGTGGCGCCGCGCTTACCCGGCCACGGTACCGCCCCGGGCGCATTAACCCACGTTGATTGGCAACAGTGGCTGGCGACAACGCGCCTGGCGGTTCGGGAAGCGACGCGACTTGCCGGTGGGGATGTGCCGCTGCATCTGGTGGGATATTCTAACGGCGGCGCGTTGGCGCTGAAGTATGCGCTCGATGAACTGACCGATAAATCGCTGGTCAGGCCGCAGCAGATAATACTGTTATCGCCGATGATTGGCGTAACCGCTTTTGCCCGTTTCGCAGGACTTGCCGGGCTACCCTCGGTGTTTCCCGCCTTTGCGCGTGCGGCGTGGCTAAATGTCGTTCCGGAGTTTAACCCCTATAAGTACAATTCCTTTCCGGTTAAGGCGGCGCGCCAGTCGTGGTTGCTGACCCAGGCCTTGCAAAAACAGATTCTTGCGGCGGCGCAGAGCCAACGCTTAACCTCTCTCGCCCCGGTGTTAACCTTTCAATCGGTGATTGATTCTACAGTCAGCACCCGGGCGGTGGTTGATTCGTTGTACCGCTATTTGCCGGACAACGGCAGCGAACTGGTGATTTTCGATATTAATCAGGCGGCGAACCTGCGGGCGCTGTTTCGCCCGGCGACCTACTCAGCGGTGAATACCTTGTTACCTCCGGCGCCGCGTCCGTACTCTACGACTATCGTGACGAACGCGACTGAGCACACCCTCGATACCGTCGCGCGCCTGACGCTGGCGGAGCAAACCGCAGAGAGAACGCAGGCGCTGCATCTGGCCTGGCCGCAGGATATGTACTCGCTTTCGCATATTGCGGTGCCATTCCCCATCACCGATTCGCTGTATGGCCGCGAGCCGACGGAGAAAAACCTTAGCGGTATTAGCCTTGGCACCATTTCGCTACGCGGCGAGACCGCGACGCTGAGCGTCGGCCTTGATACGTTAATGCGCGCTACTTCTAACCCGTTTTTCCCCTATCTGCTGCAGCGGATCAATCAGCGTCTGCCGTCGTTCTCAGAACCACAGGATGTGCAGTACCGTCCGCAGCGCAATACCGATGAGGGCGGCAGGGGCGACGAAGCGGAAAAGACGCACAAATCTTGAGCTGACGCCAAGGAAAATGCCGATGCCGGGTAGGTCGAAGGTCTGGATGAGGATCCCTGCGGAGGCGTTAATTTGGCTGAGCGTCACTTTACCCTGCTGCGCCAGCTCGGAGATAACCCCAAAATAGGCGGTACCGCCCGCCACGCATTTCACCAGCGCGGGTAGGACGAAGTTTTCGGGGATATGTAGCCATAGCAGCAGCGGCATCAGTACGCGCTGCAGCATCTCGATGACGCCAGCCGCCTGCATCAGTCCGACGATAGTCAATGATAAAATTAGCATCGGCACGGCGCCAAGCGCCAGGCGGATAGCGTCGGCGCCGGCGCTATTGATGACCGCAATCAGCCCGTGATTATTTTGTTCGCTTTCCGGGAGCGCTTCTGCCCGGCTGCTCTCGACAATTGACAACTTACGCCCGGTTGCGTACCAGCAAACCGCTGCGGCGCAGAGTCCGCCGATAATAGAAATGGCGATCGCGGCCAGCCAGTGCAGGCCGAACGGCGTTAAGGGATAGAATACATTGCCCTGGCCCATGGCGAAGACCATCGCCAGGGTGGCGGCCATTTGACGGTCAGAGACGCCGCGTTTATCCATAATCGCCAGCGTGGCGAGTGGGGCGGCAAAGCTGACGAAATTTATCTGAATCAGCGCGAAGGCGCTCATGCCGGTCAGTCCAAAGGGCTTAAGCAGCGGCGCCAGCCAGCGCACGATGATGTCGAGAATTCCACGGACTTCGAGATATTTCATTATGATCAGCATGACGACCATAATGGGTAACAAGGTATAAAGCGCTACGTCGACGGAGGATTTTCCCGCTGACATAATGATGCCGATGACATCCATTTATCTATCACTGTATGCAGGTCAAATAGTTAGCGCCATCATAATCCTGAAGGGGCAAAATGAACATGCTTTCGTGTGTTAGCGTAGACAGGTAAGAACAGTGCCTTCACGGAAGTGGTATTCGCCGCTGAACTGGCTACCTGCGGGCAACTCGTCGCTGAGGATTTTATTAAGGCGCAATGTGAAACGCTGATTTGCCGGGTCGAGTGCAACCATGGCGGCGGCATCGAAATCAAACATCTGCTGTACGCGCGGATAAAGCGCTTTGAACAGGCTTTCTTTGGCCGAGAAAGCCAGCAGCAGCGCCCACTCCTTATCCAGACCACAACAGGAAAGCAGCGTCTGTTCCGGTCTCGAGACAAACATATCGGCGCTTTCCAGCATGATCCCCGGTTGCAGATGCTCGATATCGACCCCGGGATATAGACCGTCGTCCTCGGCGCTAACCACCGCGATGGCAATATCTTCGCTGTGCGAGACGCTTCCTCGCCAGCCTGCCGGCCAAATTGGCGCACGATCCGTAGCGGTTAACACCGGTTTGAAACAACCTGATTGTTGCAGCAAATAGTGCGCACAGTAGCGCCCGGCCAGATATTCGGCTTTCCGTTTTGCGACGGCGCCAGTAAGAGAAGGAGGAAGCGGGATGGCGTACTGGCTAAAAAGAGCGTCCTGTAGTTGCGATCTGGCGAAACGTACCCGACAAAATTTCAACGCCGGGTCAGCACGAAGATAGCCGTATTCGGCGTGCTGAATAAAGGGGAGATCGTGAAAGCTGTTGGTAACGATAAACATGCAGACTCATCAGGAAAAACCAGTATGGCGCTACCATAGCGCAGGTGATGAACGAAGCAGAAGAGTTGTGTGAAATATAAAGCAAAAAGCCTGCTCGAAGGCAGGCTTTTCTAAATTTGGCTCCTCTGACTGGACTCGAACCAGTGACATACGGATTAACAGTCCGCCGTTCTACCGACTGAACTACAGAGGAATCGTGTGAACGGGGCGCATATTATCGATGACTGACGGTGTTGTCAAAGGCTGAATCGCCATAAAGCGTGCGACTGCTGACAATTTCAACAATCAAAAGCCTTTTATGATAAATCATGCCGAAATGCACCGTGATGGTGCATTTATACCCCTAATGGGGCATATCATGCGCTCATGGAAGCCACCAGTATTATCACAAACCCTTATTTTGCCGCACCAGCAGGGTGATGACGCCGCGACGTAAAACCTGGCAAGCATCTTGCAAAATACCTGTAACTTAATGGCCAGTAGTGGCATTCCCTTACAGGAGGCAAAATGAACTTAAGACGACTGAAGTATTTTGTGAAAATCGTCGATATCGGCAGTCTGACCCAGGCCGCTGAAGTCTTGCACATCGCACAACCGGCGCTGAGCCAGCAGGTAGCGACCCTGGAAGGTGAACTGGAGCAGAAACTGTTGATCCGCACCAAGCGAGGCGTCACGCCAACGGAAGCGGGGAAGATTCTCTATACCCACGCGCGGACCATTTTACGTCAGTGTGAACAGGCGCATCTGGCGGTACATAACGTTGGCCAGACGCTGAGCGGGCAGGTGGCAATTGGCCTTGCGCCGGGAACTGCGGCTTCGGCGATCACCATGCCGCTGTTGCAAACGGTGCGTAATGAACTTCCCGAGGTGAACGTATATCTGCAGGAATGCAGCGGCAGCGTATTGAATGACAAGCTGCTTGGCGGTCAGCTGGACATGGCGGTGCTGTATGAGCGTTCGCCGGTGGCGGGAGTGGTCAGCCAGCCGCTGCTGAAAGAGGATTTGTATCTGGTCGGTACGCAAAACTGTCCGGGGCAAAGCGTTGACCTTTCAGCCGTCGCGGAAATGAGCCTGTTTTTACCGCGCGACTATAGCGCCGTTTGCGCCCGGGTCACCGAAGCTTTCACTTTACGCCGCCTGTCGGCAAAAGTGATTGGCGAGATCGAATCCATCACCACATTAACTGCGGCAATCGCTAGTGGAATGGGCGTTACCGTATTGCCGGAATCGGCGGCGCGCGCGCTGTGTGCTACGGCTAATGGCTGGATGGCGCGCATCAGCACGCCGTCGATGAGTCTGTCGTTATCACTGAATACCTCGGCACGTGGCGGCTTATCTCCTCAAGCACAGGCCGTCAAAGATATCCTGCTGTCGCTGGTCAGTCGTCCGTCCCTGGAGAATCGTGAATTACAGCTGGTCAGTTAGGTTATATTCTTTTAAGGAATAAGTTGCTGGTTTTTATTATTTGTTTGCCGGGTAAACAGACTTTAACAATAGACATCATGTTATGTCTGAAGACCTGGGGGAAAAGGTGAATTTCCAGCAACTTAAAATTATTCGTGAGGCGGCCCGTCGGGATTACAACCTGACGGAGGTTGCTAACATGCTGTACACCTCGCAATCTGGCGTCAGCCGCCATATTCGTGAGCTGGAAGAAGAGTTGGGGATAGAAATCTTTATCCGTCGTGGTAAGCGTCTGCTGGGGATGACCGAACCTGGCAAAGCGCTGCTCTCTATTGCCGAAAGGATCCTCAACGAAGCCAGCAATGTCCGCCGACTGGCTGACCTTTTTACCAACGACGCTTCAGGCGTATTAACCATTGCCACCACGCATACTCAGGCACGCTATAGCCTGCCTCCGGTGATTAAAGCTTTTCGCGAACTGTTCCCCGACGTGCGGCTGGAGTTAGTGCAAGGGACGCCGCAGGAAATCGAAGCGCTGCTGCACAACGGCGGGGCGGATATTGGTATCGCCAGCGAGCGCTTAAGTAACGATCCGACGCTGGTGGCATTCCCCTGGTTCCGCTGGCATCACAGTTTGTTAGTGCCAAAAGATCATCCGCTGATTGAGGTTACGCCGCTGACGCTTGAGGCTATTGCACGCTGGCCGTTAATTACCTATCGGCAGGGGATCACCGGACGTTCGCGTATTGATGAAGCCTTCACCCGTAAAGGGCTGATGCCGGATATCGTTCTCAGCGCTCAGGATTCCGATGTCATTAAAACATACGTGGAGCTGGGCTTGGGCGTGGGGCTGGTGGCGGAGCAATCCGGCGATGCTCGCGAAGCGGATACCTTTACCCGTCTGGAAACACGCCATCTCTTTGATGCTAATACCGTTTGGTTGGGGTTAAAACGCGGTCAGTTACAGCGTAACTATGTCTGGCGTTTCATTGAACTGTGCAATGCCGGGTTGTCATTGGATGAGATTAAACGCCAGGCGATGGAGCCGGAGGAAGTGGCTATCGATTATCAAATCTGAGTGCGGGCAGCAGGCCAGCGGGAGGCGTCAAAGCAGCTATAATTCATTCACGTGAGTCGCGACTGAGGAAGGGAAAATGATGGTGCGGCGTATGAAGTTGCTTTGCTCTCTGGTGATGATGTTGGCCAGCTACAGCGCGTTGGCGGTAAGTTATCCGTTACCGCCGGAAGGGAGTCGTCTGGTTGGCAGCCCGATTAAAATTAGCGTGCCCGAGCGTAACACCCAGCCGCTGGAAACCTTTGCCGCGCAGTACGGGCAGGGGCTCAGCAACATGCTGGAGGCTAACCCCGGCGTCGATGTCTATTTGCCTAAATCCGGTAGTTCGTTGATTATCCCGCAGCAATTGATCCTGCCTGCCACCGTACGGAGCGGTATCGTAATCAACGTCGCCGAGATGCGGCTTTATTATTATCCGCCCGAGGGCACTACCGTCGAGGTGCTGCCGATCGGTATTGGCCAGGCGGGGCGTGAAACGCCGCGCAACTGGGTGACGACGGTGGAACGTAAACAGGAAGGACCTACCTGGGTACCGACGGCGAATACCCGTCGTGAGTACGCCAAAGAAGGTAAAACCCTGCCGGCGATGGTGCCCCCCGGGCCAGATAATCCGATGGGGCTATATGCTATCTATATCGGCAGGCTGTATGCCATTCATGGTACCAACGCCAATTTTGGCATTGGCCTGCGGGTGAGCCAGGGTTGTATTCGCCTGCGCAACGATGACATTAAATACCTGTTCGATAATGTGCCGGTCGGCACGCGAGTACAGATAATCGATCAGCCGGTGAAGTACACTACCGAGCCGGACGGCAGCCGCTGGCTGGAAGTTCATGAACCATTGTCGCGTAATCGTTCGGAATTTGAGTCAGACCGCAAAGTGCCGCTGCCGTATACCCCGGCAATACGCGAGTTTGTGCAGGGAGCGGGTGTAAACGTCGGTCGTGCGGATTATGCACTACAGCGGCGATCCGGGATGCCGGTGAATATTAGCAGTTCAGCGGGGGAAGCCAGTTTTTAAGCCATGAACGTTAAAAAGCAAAAAGCCTGCTCGAAAGCAGGCTTTTTAAATTTGGCTCCTCTGACTGGACTCGAACCAGTGACATACGGATTAACAGTCCGCCGTTCTACCGACTGAACTACAGAGGAATCGTGTGAACGAGGCGCATACTACTGGCCTCGCATTTTTGTGTCAACGCTAAATTTAAGCAACTGATTCGAATGGCTAAGTTTAATTCAAAGCGAGCTTTTAATGAACAATCCGCACGTCGTCTTCATCCAGCAGATCGTTTTCTCGTAAACGCTGTAGCGGATCTTGACGATAGAACTGACAGAACCGCTGCCATAGCGCCGGGAAACGGGGGGCGAAAAGCTCTGGGGCGCTAAAGAAATATTCAGATAGCACTGCAAAGCACTCAGCCGGATCGGTTGCCGCATAAGCATCAATGCTGGCGGCGCTTTCGCCGACCAAATCGATCTCATCCTGTATGTTGTTCATCGCCGCATGCAGATCGTGTTCCCAGCCAGCCACTTCTCGCAGAGGGATAAAAGGAACGCCGCTGGCGCGGTCGCCGTTGCGTGAATCCAGTTTGTGCGCGACCTCATGTACCACCAGATTAAAGCCGGAGGCGTCGAAAGAGTCCTGAATATCTAACCAGTTAAGGATAATGGGGCCCTGTTGCCAGCTTTGGCCGGATTGGACAACGCGTTGATTATGTACCAGGCCGATGTCATCTTCCCATTCGTCATCGACGACAAAGGGGGCAGGATAGATCAAGACTTCATGGAAGCCATCTAACCATTCAAGGCCAAGTTCCAGTACAGGCAGGCAAAAGAGGAGTGCGATACGCGCGCTGTGCAGGGGGGTTAACTCAAATCCCTGTAACGGCACCAGACGTTTTTGCTGTAAAAAACGTGCCGCCATTTGGCACAGCTGCTGCTGTTCCTGTTGAGTGAGGTTCGCTAAAACCGGAATGGCAACCGCTTGTTCCCATGGGATTTCGCCATTGCCTGTCTGTTCTTCTGCTTTCCACGGCCATTTAAACATCATATCGCTCGCAAAGTCGTCACTTGAACTCAATTTAAGGGACTGGAGCTATTAAAATGCCAAAGAACCTGGCATTATAGCAACCTCAACAGCGGAGAGATGCCGGAGCGGCTGAACGGACCGGTCTCGAAAACCGGAGTAGGGGCAACTCTACCGGGGGTTCAAATCCCCCTCTCTCCGCCACTATTCAATCACTTACGCCAAATCCCTTCAACGACATCCATCACACTTGGTATACTGTTGGTATATTCCGTCGCTATATTTTTATCAATCATCATCTTCTGAATCCTCGAAAATCGGTTGCTCCAGTGTCGGCGAAACGGTCAATTTGCGGTCATAAACCCGTACCTGACGCTCTGTTTTATCACCGCAGAAAGTTGTTTAACTTCGCGTGAATTTCACACAAATAGCAGTTGTAAGAAGTATCGCGACCAGGCAACCCTAAAAGGCTTCAGAATAGGGAACTGGTTTGCCCGCAGGCTCATAAAATGTCAGGGCCGGTAAGTTGTCAGCCACCCACCGGTAAAAACGTGGTCATGAACTCATCTTGTCACTACACGACTTGAGCGATAATTTACGTAACAGAGCCTCTTCATGTGTAGTGCGGTGATGATTATTCTGCATAAAATCGATTCACTGAATTTACCATCGTAAACATGCTAGCGTGTATAGTCAGCTTGACGGGGTGAATGGATTACATTAAAAAGTTGCAGTTTGTTGATACTTCAACTCCTGCAACTATAAAAAGATCTGATGCGTTGATAGCCAGTAAGAATAAAAACTCTTTTCTTACGGGATAGGATTCACTCGAATAAGAGAGAAAGAGTATTTATTGGCGAAGAAGTATCTTTCTCCAGAACCCTTCTGTTGTGAGCTTGCAAGTCACTTCTGAATATTTTTTTCGCTGTGCTTTTGATGTAATAATTATCTTTAAGGTATTAAAGAGTATCTTGATAAACCCTAAGGCCTGCTGTTTTTTTGATGCTTCAGCAATATAACCATTTTTAGTGCTTCGATCGTAATAAAAGATCTTCTTGTACCTAAAAATCTGTCTCAGCGACACGCCTGATGTTTTTTCCTGATAAATAATTTTGTTTTTTGAAGGCGCCAGAAATCCATTTAACGTAATAATTCTGAAAAATCGCCGTGATTTTTTTTCGAAATTACACTTAAACTCTACACTATTATCTGGAGGAGATATCGGTTTCATTTTTTCATTAAAAGTAATAGAGTTTAATTCTTCTCGAACATCCTTCATGTCTGCATTATTTTCCCAAAAATCGGGAGCGCCATAAACATGTTTGAAAGCCAGGTTGATGGCGGCTGCACTACCATATTGATGAGCAAGCAGGCTTTTTAGATGAAATGAAATATATGTACCAATTATGTCTTTAACTGGTCGGCCAAAATATAACATATTCACGAGATGATTTCGCGTATCAAGGTAGGCGGTCAACGGTGAGGTCTTAGAGGAGAAATCTTCCTCCGCGTAACAAGCAATGCCATTTGTTGTTAATATATCAAAATCGTTCATCATGCCGAATAAGATATCATCACCGCGAACAAAAAAAGGAAATGCAAAACTCTTGACGTGATTTATCGGGAATGCAAAGAACCACCACGCGCCATAATTAGGGAATTGTATTAGAGTTTCTGTTTTTACCAGGGATTCCACATCATTTAATCGCCACCCTGAGTAAATAGGATGACATACCCTATCAAAAAATGCTCCCTTCTCAACTAAAGAGTCGGGGCGCGCACCTGCGAATAACGAACCAGAAACTGCAGCATTGTCGTTTAACGCATAACTCAATATCGAGTATGTCTTTTTAATGCATTCAGCTTCACAACTTGCATCATCATCCATGAATAATGTATGGGTGAAATCACCTTCATCAATGTAATGAAGTAGGCCTCTCATAAATCCACCCGCACCTCCGGTATTTTTATTTGGAATGACCTTAATTCCATTAGCCTCATTAGCTGTTATATTATTGGAGTTATCAATAACAGTAAAATCAATTAGTCCGCGATAGTTATCATCTTCTAATATTTCTCGCTTTATTCTCATCATTGATGGGATAACGTATTTTTTTCTATCAAAATGTGTAATTGATATCCCAAGCTTAACCTCTCTGCGGGGAGACTGTTTGGTAAACCATTCCCCGCTATTAAGGGAGACAATTCCATCTATCGGAATTATTTCAATATATATAATGCCTCGATTGAGAGTGTTGCCCAAATCCAGGGTGAATATTTCTCGAGTGAGGTTATCCAGTGCCACGGTCGCCGATGCTAGCTCATATTTTGAATTTTCTTCTGTAATGAGCATCGCGCTGATTTTGGCTAACCCAGTGCCTGATGCATTGAACGCGAGATCGTGTATTCCGCATTTTTCTTTCCAGAGAATAGTGGAAAAACCATTGTAATAGGTATCAAAAGAAATTTTCCCTCCGGGAAATATGGTAATGATATTTCCCGAAAATGAAAAAAGGCTCCCTCTGATGTACATGCTTTCAGAAGCCCCAAACCTGGCGTTTGGCATAACCAACCGCTGTAAGCATTTTGCTGTTTCCATTATTCCTCTTTTTGATTATTTAAAGCGCGATAAAAAATTGAAATGGACGGTTAACAACTAACCGAGATGATTGTTTACAATACTAGTACCTGGCTATCGCAACCAAATGGCAAACCTGATCAATATTATTGACCATCCGTATTGGTCGCTATTGATGTCGCAATTGTAAGAGAAAACGAACCCCATTACTTTGTTCACGGGTCATGAGATTTTACATATCATAAGACTTATCCATGCGAATTTGAGTCGTTTTCCTGCCTTGCGGTTGGAAACTTATTGTCTCTTGTCATACATGTATTTGCTTACTTTAGAACAACACGCATCGCAGAGATAATCTTTCTCAGCCATTAATCTTTCGAAGAACCCTAGCTTTTTACCGCAGCGCATGCAGTGTTTACATTTAAATAATTTCACTTTGCAATTATACCAATTTGTCGTTTTTTCAATCAATGCATATCAGACAGCTAAGCCTGCTGTAGTCATGCTCTTCATAACAGGTTTAACGTGTTGTGATGCGACACGACATAACTTTCACGCCGTAAACCAGCCCGGTTATTACCTGTTTAAGAGTCACAAAATGTTCTTCCCTGTGAAGGGGATATTTTAAAGGCGTATTTTTCGTGTGGATAATTGTTATGACAGATCGATTTTGTTAAATCGATCGGTCAAAACGATCATTTTTGTAGGGGTATTCCATCCCGGTGCAGAAATCGTGGGAGATGTAGGGGGCGAGAGGAGAGAGCCAGCCAGCAATCGAATAGAAGAGTTGCCGGATAATCATCAGTGCAGGGGCGAGAAAATACTGTCCGATCGTGCCAATCATTTTGCCAGATAGTTCATAAGAGCCGTATGCCAACCCAATATTGCTGGATGTAAAATCAATGTAATATAGTAAAATTATTAATTAGCTGATTTTTATGTCGTTAGAATAGGTTCTGAACAGCGGATTAGGGGCAACTTTATTGGGGGAGCAAATCTCCCGCTTTCCTGAACCGTGGGGGCTGGAGCCATTTCCAGGACGAAAGTTTAAATGACTTCAATGGCTGGATGTATGCCGATGCCGCGATCGGCTGACTGCTAAAAACGAAAAAAGCCTGCCCGTGGCAGGCTTTGGTGATGCGGGGCTCTTAGAACTGGTAGACCAGGCCCAGCGCGACTACGTCATCAGTCGCGATGCCGTTAGCGCGATAGAAGTAGTCGTCTTCGTCCAGCAGGTTGATTTTCTAATCAACGTAGGTGGACATGTTTTTGTTGAAGTAGTAAGTCATACCCACATCAACGTATTTAACCAGGTCTTTGTCGCCGCTGTTGTACAGGTCTTTACCTTTAGATTGCAGATAAGCGACGGATGGACGCAGCGGTAAACCGAAATCGTCGAACTGATACTGGGCAACAACTTCGAAGTTCTGCGTCTTGTTGGCAATACCGCCGCCAAGATTGCTGGTGGATTTACCGAAGGAAGTCATGTTGCGGGTTTCCGCGTACATTGCGGCCAGGTAGATGTTGTTAGCATCGTATTTCGCGCCCACGGTCCAGGCATCGGCTTTATCGCCGCCGGCGTAAGCGCTGTTGGCCGCTGCGGCCACCTGATTGTTGGTACGGTCAGAAGAAGCATACGCCGCGCCGAAGCTGATGCCCATGCCGAGATCGTAGGAAGAGGAGATACCGAAACCGTCGCCATTTTCACGGGCCAGTTTACGATCACCGCCGTTATTGGTGCCTTCGCCGGAGCCAGCGTTTTCGTTATTACCCTGATACTGCAGAGCAAAGCTCAGACCATCAACCAGGCCGAAGAAATCGCTGTTACGATAGGTCGCCACGCCGTTGGTACGGCCAAGCATGAAGACGTCAGTTTGGGTGTAGCTGTCGCCGCCGAATTCCGGCAGTACGTCGGTCCACGCTTCGACATCATAGATAACGCCGTAGTTACGGCCGTAGTCCAGAGAACCGTAGTCAGCAAATTTCAGACCCGCGAAGCCCAGACGGGTCCAGGAGTTAGCGCCTTCACCTTCAGTGGTGTTCGCCTGAATATTGTATTCCCACTGGCCGTAGCCGGTCAGCTGATCGTTGATCTGCGTTTCGCCTTTCACGCCTAAACGCGCGTAGGTTTGGTCGCCATCTTCAGAAGCATCGTCAGAGAAATAGTGCAGACCGTCAACTTTTCCGTAGAGGTCAAGCTTGTTGCCGTTTTTGTTATAAATTTCCGCAGAGTGCGCCGCGCCTGCTGCTAATAACGCCGGCAGCATAATAGCCAATACTTTTCTTTTCATTATGTATTCCCTTTAATCATAATTAATATGAATTGTCTAATTCCCTGTGGAATGACGAATTGATACTAGCCGCTTAAGTTCATTTTTAATTAAATAAAAAATGTAATAAAAGTATATTAAAATATTTCAAAATATTTATTTTATATTCAATATATGTATTTTTTATTCTTTGGGTGATTAATATTTCTGTGGTTTATTGGTGTTTTATTTTTCTTGTTGATATTAATGTTCTTTAAATTATCTCTTGAAATAACATTTGCATTGTAAATAATATAAAATATGACAGATTATATATTGATAAATTATATTTGGAATAATGTTGCTTTATAATTAATGGCGCTACATTTCATCAAATCGTCTTATTTAAAAGCATGACCACATCCGTAGTATATAGAGAGCGCCCCAATCCTGCGTTCGCGGGTGGCCGAAAGCGCTCACACCATACTCATGCTTCCAGATAAGCACGATAATTGTATAATGTGACACACATCACAACTGTGTGATTGGAGATCATGCGCAGTGGTTGACGTATGGAGAAGGATTTAATGGACACTAAAGCGAAACGGAGCCCCGGTGGAAAGCTGGCGTTATGGGCTTTTTACGCCTTTTGCGGTTACTTTGTATGGGCGATGGTGCGGTACTGGTGGATAGTGGGGCGTATTCAAAGCATTCCCGGCGCCAGCATTGATGGTGAATTGGGTTCAACGGCAGGCAAATGGATTGGCGCGCTACTGGGTTTCTTGGTGCTGGGAGGTGTGGGGTCCATCCTTGGGGCGATAGCCTGGTACACGCGTCCCCAAATTCAGGGACATGAACAGCACGATTAAAGTTGCTATGCTCACAGCGGGTCCAGGCATCAGGAAAAGCTCATGTTATTAGCTGAATGGCAACAACGATTTGAAAACTGGTTAAATGCGCATCATGCGCAGGAAGATGCGGCTCATGATATATCTCACTTTCGCCGTGTCTGGAGTACCGCGCAGCAACTGGTCGGCGATAGCGACGCTGACCAGTTGGTTATCCTGACGGCCTGCTACTTTCACGATATTGTCAGCCTGGCTAAAAATCACCCTCAACGTCATCAGTCCTCACGGATGGCGGCAGAAAAAACGCGGTCTATCCTGCAAAGCGCTTTCCCCGACTTTCCCGCCGACCGTTATCCTGCGGTTATGCATGCTATTGAAGCGCATAGCTTTAGTGCGGCTATATTACCGCAAAGCGTAGAGGCGAAAATTGTGCAAGATGCAGATCGTCTGGAGGCTCTGGGCGCGATTGGCCTGGCTCGTGTCTTTGCTGTTTCCGGCGCGTTGAACACTATTTTGTTTGATGCTGACGACCCCTTTGCTGATCAGCGCGATCTTGATGACAAGAAATATGCCCTCGACCATTTTCAGAGTAAATTGCTACGCCTGCCTGAGACCATGCAAACGGAGCAGGGGAGAGCGCTGGCGGTGCATAATGCCCAATTTCTGGTGCAATTTATGGCGAAGCTGAGCGCCGAACTGCGCGGCAACCCTCTGTCGTTGGATGAGGCGGTTTTGCGCCGCTTTGCGCCTGCGGTTTAAATCCGTTGCGACTATTTGTGGTACTCTCTGCAAAAATTGTCCGTGCTGGTTGAGGTTATGCCGCAAAATTTACCAAAAGAAAAGCTCCTGTCTGAGCCGGCAGGGGAACACGCGCAGGCGTTATTGCGCCAGCTGATGACGATATATGATGTCAAAACCCTGGTTGCACAGCTGGTTGCTGTTGGCGATCAGCACTGGAGCCCGGCGATAGTCAAACGGGTGGCGACGGTGAGCCGTGCGGCAAGCCGGTTGACGAACGCGGAGTGTGCGCATCTGGCGAGCCTTTTACCGATTCCGCCGCGCCATCATCCCGACTATGCGTTTCGTTTTATCGATCTCTTCGCCGGCATCGGCGGCATTCGCCACGGCTTTGAAGCTATTGGCGGGCAGTGCGTATTTACCAGCGAGTGGAATAAACACGCTGTTCGTACCTATAAAGCTAACTGGTATTGCGATCCACAGGAGCACAGCTTTAACGCCGATATCCGCGAAATCACTCTCAGCCAGCGCAGCGATATCAGTGATGAAGAGGCGGCGAAGTCTATCCGCGAGGCGATCCCGCAACATGATGTGCTGCTGGCGGGCTTCCCCTGCCAGCCCTTTTCCCTCGCCGGGGTATCAAAGAAAAATGCCATGGGACGCGCCCATGGTTTTGCCTGTGAAACTCAGGGAACACTGTTTTTTGATGTCGTCAGAATTATTGCCGCCCGCCGTCCGCCGATCTTCGTGCTGGAAAACGTCAAGAATCTGAAAAGTCACGATCAAGGAAGAACCTTCCGCATTATCATGCAAACGCTGGATGAGCTTGGCTATGAGGTGGCGGATGCCGATCATGCAGGCGCCGAGGATCCCAAAGTTATCGATGGGCGTCATTTCCTGCCGCAGCACCGCGAGCGTATTGTGCTGGTGGGTTTCCGTCGTGACTTACAGTTGCATGAAGGATTTACGCTGCGCGATATCGCCAGTTTGTATCCGCCGCAGCGGCCAACCTTCGGTGAGTTATTAGATCCGACCGTCGATGCTAAATTCATCCTGACGCCGGTTCTGTGGAAGTATCTTTACCGGTACGCGCGTAAACATCAGGCGCGTGGCAACGGTTTTGGCTACGGTCTGGTCGACCCGACTCATCCAGGCAGCGTCGCGCGAACGCTCTCTGCTCGCTACTACAAAGATGGCGCTGAGATCCTGGTGGATCGCGGTTGGGATAAGGCATTAGGCGAAAAGCATTTTGACGATCCTCAGAATCAACTGCGTCGCCCGCGGCGCTTAACGCCGCGTGAATGCGCAAGGTTGATGGGATTCGAAGCGCCGGGAGAGCACCGTTTTCGTATTCCGGTTTCCGATACTCAGGCCTATCGCCAGTTTGGCAACTCGGTGATTGTTCCGGTGTTTGCCGCGGTGGCGAAGCTGCTGGCGCCGCGAATTGCCGTCGCGGTAAAGCAACGTGTTGCCGGAGAGAGCGATGGCGGACGTTCACGATAAGGCCACGCGTAGTAAAAATATGCGCGCTATCGCTACCCGCGATACGGCTATTGAGAAGCGGCTGGCGGCGCTACTGACGCAGGCCGGGTTCACTTTTAGCGTTCAGGCGGCATCGCTTCCTGGGCGGCCTGATTTTCTGCTGCCTGACTACCGCTGTGTTATCTTCACCCACGGCTGCTTTTGGCATCATCACCACTGCTATCTGTTTAAAGTACCGGCGACGCGCACCGATTTTTGGCTAAAAAAGATTGGTGCTAACGTGCAGCGCGATCGCCGCGACCTGGCGCTGTTGGTAGAACAAGGTTGGCGGGTGCTTATTGTCTGGGAGTGCGCGCTCCGCGGGAGGCTGAAATTAAGCGATGAAGCCCTAAACGAGCGTCTGGAGGAGTGGATCTGCGGCGGCGGGGATTGCGCGCAGATCGACACTCACGGCATCGGTATTATCGATCCGATTGACAAGGCGTAACGGTTGAACGGGCAGGGAAGAGATATTTACCCAGCGTCACCAACACGACCGCGAAAATAATCACCGCCAGCGCCAGCCATTCGATCAAGGAGAGACTTTCGCCGCCAAACCCGGTTCCCAGTAGCACGGCGACAACCGGGTTTACATAGGCATAGCTGGTAGCAACCGCCGGCGTTACGTTACGTATCAGATACATATAGGCGTTAATGGCAATAAGCGAGCCAAAAATGGCCAGATAAGCAACAGCAAAAATACCGGACCAGGACGGCATTTGAGTGAGTTTCTCCCCCGAGAGCCCCGATGCCGCAGACAGCACAATCCCTGCCGCCAGCATTTCAATCGCTCCAGCCATCATCCCGGTTGGTAATTCAATACGCGAACCGTAAACCGAGCCAAACGCCCAGCTCAGGGAACCAATCAGAATCAGCAATGCACCCCAGGGGTTGCCGCTGAGGTTGCCGCCGCTATTGAGCATCACAATTCCCGCCAGGCCGATCGCGATACCGAACCATTCCAGCTTGCGTGTGGCAATGCCAAAAAAACGGCTGAAACAGAGCGTAAACAGCGGTACGGTGGCGACCATTACCGCAGCGATACCTGATGGTACATGCTGATGTTCTGCAAGGGTGACGAAGCCATTACCGACGGCGAGCAACAGGATACCTATCAGTGCAGCATTAAGTAGCGGCCGGCGGGCCGGGAGTTTATGGCCGGTGGCCAACAAATAGATGAGCAACACGCCCCCGGCAGAGAGAAAGCGGATCCCGGCCATCATCAACGGCGGCCAACTGGCGACGCCAATCGCGATAGCAAAATAGGTTGAACCCCAAATGATATACAGCGCAAACAGCGCGCCGATTAGGGGTAACAGTTGACGGGTAGACATACTTCCTCACGACGAAAAAAGATAGAAAGGGGACATATAGTTAACGTGAAAACTAACGTGCTGGCGAGCGCTTTCAATGTGATTTTTTTGTTATTTTTTTGTTGACTAGTGACATCTCTGGGCGAGAGGGCGCTTTTGCCTCATACTCTATGTTTCATAAACAGAAATTGAAGGAAGTACATTTTGGCAGGAAGTAGTCTTTTAACCTTATTGGACGATATTGCCACGCTGCTGGACGATATCTCCGTCATGGGAAAACTGGCGGCCAAGAAAACGGCTGGCGTACTGGGCGATGATCTTTCTCTCAATGCGCAGCAGGTCACTGGCGTAAGGGCCAACCGCGAGCTCCCGGTAGTATGGGGGGTAGCAAAAGGCTCGTTTCTGAATAAAGTGATTCTGGTGCCGCTGGCGTTACTCATCAGCGCATTTATTCCCTGGGCTATTACGCCGCTTTTGATGCTCGGCGGCGCTTTTCTCTGCTTTGAAGGTTTTGAAAAAGTGCTGCATAACCTGCATGCGCGTAAGAATAAGGAAGACCCGAAACTGCGTCAGCAGCGTCTGGAAACGCTCGCAGCCCAGGATCCGCAGGCCTTTGAACGCGATAAAGTAAAAGGAGCGATCCGTACCGATTTTATCTTATCAGCCGAAATCGTCGCGATAACCCTGGGTATTGTGGCTGATGCGCCATTGCTTAATCAGATCCTGATTTTATCCGGTATCGCCATCCTCGTGACCGTTGGGGTTTACGGCCTGGTGGGCGTCATCGTCAAGCTGGATGACATGGGCTATTGGCTGGTAGAGAAAAAAAGCGTACTGGCACAATGGATAGGAAAAGCTCTCCTGGCCATCGCGCCGCGGTTGATGAAAATTCTGACTTTCGTCGGTACCCTGGCGATGTTTCTGGTTGGCGGCGGTATCGTGGTTCACGGCGTAGCGCCGCTGCATCATTTCATCGAAAATCTTGCCCATGGGCTGAGCGGTATACTGGCATCCATAATGCCTGTGGTCGCTAATCTGGTGCTAGGATTTATCATTGGCGCTATCGTCTTTGGCGTCGTAAAAGCGATAACCGCATTGCGCGGTAACGCGAAATAAATCCCAGCGCCGGTTACGCAAGATGGGCCGGCGTCGTCTAAGGTGAAACTGTTTCTCCCTGATACCGGAGGCAAAAATGGTCTTGTTGGTCAGTGATGAAGTCAGACGGAAAAGCGGCGGGCCGCGAATGGTCGTCACCGGCATCGCCGGCGACATGGTGGAGTGCCGGTGGTATGACGGTCACGTCGTACAGCGTGAAGCCTTCCGTGAAGATGAGCTGGTCCGCGGCGAAGGGCAACGTTCGCAGCATAATTAGATGTGCAGCGCCCGCTGGTGCGGGCGCTTTTTATATTGATTACGTTCGGACAAGGAGCGTTGATGTCGTTGGTTTCTTTGACCGTACTGCGAGTAAATAATGGATAAGCCGCTGTGGCCAAAAAAGTTCCGTCGCCTCTTCAATCCGGGGCGTGTGGTTAATATCTGTTTCATCGTGGTGCTGTTCTTTTCTACGTTACTCATCTGGCGAGAAATCCGGGTACTGGAAGAGGCCTACGTCGCCAATCAACGTAATAATCTTGAGAACGTGGCCCATGAAATGGATGGGCTGTTGCAATTTAATCTTAATCGGCTGCTCTTTTTCCGCAACAGCATGCAATCGGCGCTGGAGAACCCGCTGGATTTCGCCATTCTGCGCCGGGCCGAGCAGGAGTACATCAGTAAACGTCACGATCCTATCTGGTCAGTCGAGCTAAATAACCGGCGTACCCTGACGGTATACGGAGTCTCCGATTCTTTTGTCGACGCAGATGACCTGTTGTCGCGTAACAATCCTCAGGCCAGCAATGAATTGATGGCTACCCTTGAGCTTGGCTATCTTCTGCGTTTGACCAACAATAACCGAATCTTCAGCGAGCGCATGTCCTACGTTTCTCGCAGCGGCTTTTACACCACCACCGATGCTCCGCGCAGTTCAAGCCAGGTGCTGGCGCAGTTTTCGCGAGATACGGGGTCAGCATGGTTTATGCGGCAAACCCAGCGTGATAATCCGGGGCGAGGGATCCTCTGGCAAACCACCCAGCAGGAAGATGGGTATACGCAACCGCAGGTGGTTACGGCCTCGATTCCTCTGGATTATGAGCACTACTGGCTGGGCGTGCTGGCGATGGATTTTTCCATCCGCGACCTGCAGAATTTTCTCGTCAGTGCGGTAAAAGGAGGCCAGATGGGCGAGTATCAGCTGTATGACAAGCAGCTCAACTTGCTGGCCTCTTCGGCGCCGGATGATGTGCTGACGCCGCTCTCGCCCGAGGAACAAGAAAAACTGCGCTATGCGTTGGCCAATGATAACCATGGTGGCATACGCCAGTTAACCCGTTATATCAGTTGGGAAAAGATCCGTAACTTTGACGGCCTACTATTGCATATTCATACCCTGAAGGAGGGCGTGCGTGGTGATTTCGGGACGATTTCCATCGCCCTGACCCTGATGTGGTTAATGTTTACCCTCATGCTGATCGTGTCCTGGTTGGTTATCCGCCGTATGGTCATCAATATGAGCGTGTTACAGGCGTCGCTTGAATGGCAGGCCTGGCATGATGCTTTAACACGGCTGTTAAATCGCGGCGCCCTGTTTGAGAGGGCGATTGCGGCGGCCCGAAACTGCCGGCGGAATAATCAGCCCATATCCGTCATTCAGCTGGATCTGGATTATTTTAAAGGTATTAATGATAAACACGGACACCAGGCCGGAGACCGCGTTTTAACGCTGGTGGGAAGCACCATTATGGGGCAGATCCGCGAGGAGGATATTGCCGGCCGCGTTGGCGGCGAAGAGTTCTGTATCGTTCTACCCAACACGCAACTGTCGCAAGCACGCGCGATTGCTGAGCGTATTCGTCTGCGTATCCATAGCCGGGAGATATTATTGCACAACAGCGTTAGTCTGCGGATCAGCGCCTCGCTGGGGGTTAGTAGTAGCGAGATATCAGAGGAGTTTAACTTTGAGGAGCTGCAGTCGATTGCCGATCATCGCCTGTATCTGGCAAAGCAGAATGGACGTAACCGGGTTTGTTCGGCTGGATAGGACTCGATAATGTGAAATTGCTCACCTTTTCTGCCGCGTTGATATTCTTCGGTATAGGAAAATTCCTAAAAAACTCACCACTTCGGCGCACCGTTCGTAACAGAACGATAAGGGGCAAGCCTTGTCACGCCTGGGTTATTAAATTGGATGTAAATATAAGCCGCATTTCTCAATAATTCTCATCATCAATACTTCTTGTCATGCAAAATAATTGAGGATAATGTCTTCCATGCATCGGATTTCCCGGTGTAACGAATTTTCAAGTGCTTCTTGCATTAGCAAGTTTGATCCCGACTCCTGCGAGTCGGGATTTTTTTCACCTGTGCTTAACGGTTGGCTTCAGTCACGCTAAAGTCATGAATATCAAGCTCAAAAGCTTCAGCCAGCTCGCGCCAGGTGTGTTCGTTGCGACCATCGATACTGACATGGTGCGGATCATCTTCACTACGATGTACTTCGCTTTCGCTTATCTCATTGATCGCCGCCAGTAGGGCATCGACATTAACGTCAATCCCGTCTGTATTCGTCACACCGCGGTCTTTAGCGGATTTCATCATCACTACCTCGCTCGGCTCTGACAGGGCCTCTTTAAGTATAGACGGTCTATAAAAACGCCAGTTGCGCTGGCTGAACGCTGCGTGAAGGCAGGTTTTGTTCTACACTGGCTCAAAACGAGAGGAGGCGAGTTATGCAGGTAAACGATCGTGTCACGGTAAAGACCGACGGTGGCCCACGTCGTTCGGGGGTAGTACTGGCAATTGAGTCGTTTAGTGAAGGAACCATGTATCTTGTGGCGCTGGAAGACTACCCGCTGGGGATCTGGTTTTTCAATGAAGTGGGGCACCCGGACGGCATTTTTGTTGAGAAAGCTGAGTAGGCCCGATTCAGAAACTGGCGGCGATACCCGCCAGTTTGCCATCAGCGCATATTGACGTAAATGCCGGAAGTAATGTTTTCAGCCAATCGAACAATATGATAAATCACCTGTTTATTATGCGTCTGGATCTTTTTCTTAATATTACCTTTATGTGACGAGACGGTTTTTGCTTTGATATTCATCTGTCTTGAAATATGTGAAGTCGCGTGCCCGGCCATCCACATCTGCAGCATATTCGATTCTGCCTGACTGAGCGATAAAGTAGGAATGCGGGTGCGTAATTGGTTTAGATTATTGGCGGTATCGGTTTGTAGATAATTACCCAGAATGTTATCAAGGTCTTTCGGCGTTAGCGATTTTGAACTGATAAGTAGATTCTTGCGCACAAGTAAATAGTGGTCAAAATGGATGTTTGCCAGGGACATAAAAATAACAAATAAGGTATCGGGGTTGGTGGTAATGATGTCGCGGATAAGTTGGTTGCTCTCTTCGTGATGTATAAAACAGTCCTCGTTGAGAAACACAACCGCCGGACGCAGTGATTCGCAGCGCTCCTTCAAACTTAGTGCACTACGCACCTCAATGATATCGCGCTTCTTTATTCCCCGGCTTGCCAGATATCCGGTTAAACCTAGCCGGGTATAGCTGCACAAATCCATGATAATCGTTGACATGACCCATCCTCAATCAACACGTAACGATAATTCATCTGGCGCCTGGCCGTGTGATGAAGTCCATTTTTATAACGCCTGACTTTATGCGGAAAGCATTAGCCAGACTAAACTATTTGCTAATAATACTCATAATTTGCCAGGAATATTCTTAAAGTAAAGCCATAGAAAAAGAATAATCAGTTCCTGACAGTAATAATGCCCGGCGCTGGGGCATGGCGTCGCGACTATTTCAATTTATTTTCGGATTATCCTTATGAGGCGGCAGTCAATTAAATGGATGTTATCGGTGTTGTATTCAAAAAATGCATTTTTCATTCATGTTTCATACAACTAATAATAATCGGTAAGAGTAAATGCCGGGATTGGCGGTGAGGTTAAGCAACGGGCGCATCGTGCAGGGGTGGCGGCCTTAACGCTTTAATGCCACAATACTTTTTTATCGGTTTGTGGGATGGATGATGAAAAAGATTGTTATGGCTGGCGCGCTGCTTGCTTTGGCCGGATGCGTACAGGTTGATACCTATCAGGCAGTGGTTAAAGCGCCAGCGCCTGCAGGGTTGGAAGGGTTCTGGCAATCGAAGGGACCGCAAAGCGCGATGGTAAGCCCTGAGGCGATTGCGACGTTTATCGTCACTAAAGACGGGGATACCCTCGATTGCCGTCAGTGGCAGCGGGTGATTGCTGAGCCGGGGAAATTAATGAACCGCGATGACCAGGTCTACAATGTGACCAGCAGCCTTGATATTTATCCTATTGAACGTAATGGAAATACGCTGGAATATGACCGAATGACGTTAACCCGCGTCGAGCGCTTAACGCCGGAGTGCGAAGAGGCCTGGAAAAAGAACCTGGCGGCGAGTAAAACCGCGCCATAATCGATTTTTGGCGGGCCGGCTTAAGCCGGCCCGTGTGCTTTAAAGCACCTCTTCAATGACCCAGACGCTGACGCTACCAGCGTTACAGGTAAATACGGCATTGCCCTCGTCGTCGGTTTCAATCACCTCCTGGCGATTATTAAGAAAATCCTTCCAGCGTTTATTGGCGTAATTCTCGCCAAGCGGCAGCGTTTTCTCGCCATCATCGCCGTTAGAAAGCACCACCACGCAGCCCGGGTGCTCATCGGTACCGCTGCGGCTAAAGGCAATACAGTTAGGGTGATCGAACCACAGCGTTTGTACGCCGTGGGCGAAACGCTGACGGGCGTCGATGAGCTCATGAAGTTGCTCGATAACCGGCATCTCGATGGCGTAAGTCTGGCCATCTCCGCCGGTATCTTCATAGCTTGCGCCGAACAGGTCGGCGTAAAATACCGAGGGAACACCGTTTTCACGCAGTAAAATCAGCGCATAGGCTAGCGGCTTAAACCAGGCTTCGACCGGCGCTTCCAACGCCTGAAGCGGTTGAGTGTCATGATTCGTCACCAACGTAACCGCATGGAAGGGATCGGCTTCAACCAGCGTGCCGGTAAAGATTTGACTCATGTCGTAATCGCGCCCCTGACGTGAGGCTTCATGGAATTTCATCTGCAGTGGTGCATCAAACAGCATGGTATTACCGTCTACAAGATCGATATACTGCTGTAGTTTATCCACCTCATGCGACCAGTATTCGGCAACAATAAAGAGTGGTTTTTCGCTGGAACTCTGTACGTGCTCAATCCACTCTTTATAAAACCATGCCGGAATATGTTTGACGGCATCAAGGCGAAAACCATCGCAGCCAGTCTGTTCAATGACCCAGCGGGCCCAGTATTTTATCTCCTCGGTGACGGCATGGTTGCGGAAATCGATATTTTCGCCCATGAGATAATCGAAGTTGCCCATTTCATCGTCGACCTGATCGTTCCAGCCGTCGCCGGTGTAGTCATTAACCACCTTGAATACGCCATCTTCATCGGGATTTTCGATATGGTCGATACCGCTAAAACATTTATAGTCCCAGATGAATTGTGAATATTGTCCACCACGGGCAGGGAAGGTATAGCGAGTCCAGGCTTCACATTCGATGATTTCTTCCGAAATTTGCGTGCGGTCCTGTTCATCAACGCGTTGTACGCGAATGCGTTCTTTCTCATCGGCGCCCATCTTATGATTAACGACGACATCAAGTAGGACGGCAATTTGATGCTCTTTTAGCGCCTTAATTGCCGCCAATAACTGGGCCTTATCGCCATATTTGGTGGCAACCGATCCTTTCTGATCGAATTCCCCGAGGTCGAAAAGATCGTAGCTATCATAGCCAACCGAATAACCGCCGGAGGCACCCTTATAGGCGGGCGGCAACCAAATCATATTAATGCCAATTTCGTTAAGATTTGGCGCAAGGGCTTCTACTTCCCGCCATAGCTCGCCACCTTCCGGGTAATACCAATGAAAACATTGCAACAACGTGGGATTTTTCATCTTCCATGCTCCTGGCGTCATCAAGCTGACCTTTGCAGTATGGGAGATAACTGGCAAATATGAATAATTTCGTTGCTTTTTCGCTATACCCTAAATGGCTGCATATATAATAAATTGGCATAAGATGTAGCGGATAGATGTTGGTAGGCTACTGCTAAACGCCTTACACTACACGAAAATCTCATCATATTCGGGGTATCTATGAAACTAGCACTTCTGGGTCGTCAGGCGCTGATGGGCGCAATGGCCGTAGCATTGATGGCTGGTGTGAGCGTGAAAACTTTCGCCGCTGAAAATCTGCTTAATCAGGTCAAAGAGCGCGGCACGCTGCGCGTTGGCCTGGAGGGCACATACCCGCCATTTAGTTATCAAGGTGATGATGGCAAACTGACCGGTTTTGAAGTTGAGTTTGCCAATGAGCTGGCGAAACACATCGGTGTGAAAGCGGACCTCAAACCTACTAAATGGGACGGTATGCTGGCTTCACTTGATTCCAAACGAATTGATGTGGTGATTAACCAGGTCACTATTTCCGACCAGCGTAAGAAAAAATACGACTTCTCCACCCCGTATACTATTTCTGGTATTCAGGCGCTGGTGAAAAAGGGTAACGAAGGCGTGATTAAAACCGCAGCGGACCTGAAAGGCAAAAAAGTCGGCGTTGGCCTGGGCACCAATTATGAAGAGTGGCTGCGCCAGAATGTACAGGGCGTTGATATTCGTACCTACGATGATGACCCGACAAAATATCAGGACCTGCGCGTAGGCCGTATTGACGCTATTCTGGTCGATCGCCTGGCAGCGTTGGATTTAGTGAAGAAAACCAACAATACCCTGGCCGTAACCGGTGAAGCATTCTCCCGTCAGGAATCCGGCGTGGCGTTGCGTAAAGGTAATGAAGATCTGCTGAAAGCGGTGGACACCGCCATTGCCGATATGCAGAAAGATGGCAGCCTGAAGGCGCTTTCAGAAAAATGGTTTGGTGCTGACGTCACTAAGTAACGTCTGCAGATGAAAAAAGGCGCTGATAATGGCGCCTTTTTTTATTTCGCACGCAACTGCGTGCATAATAAGGATAACTGAGTCTGGAGGTGCCATGTCACTACAAAATTTAACGCGTTTTCCGCGCCTGGAATTTATTGGCGCGCCGACGCCGCTCGAATATCTACCGCGCCTGTCCGATCATCTCGGGCGGGATATATTTATTAAACGTGATGATGTTACCCCCATGGCGATGGGCGGAAATAAACTGCGCAAGCTGGAATTTCTTGCCGCTGATGCGCTGCGCGAGGGCGCTGATACGCTGATTACCGCTGGAGCCATTCAGTCCAACCATGTGCGTCAGACGGCGGCCGTCGCCGCGAAACTGGGTCTGCACTGCGTCGCGCTGTTGGAAAATCCGATAGGCACTCGTGCTGAAAATTATCTGACCAACGGTAACCGCCTGCTGCTGGATCTGTTCAATACTCAGGTCGAGATGTGCGATGCATTGACCGATCCTAACGCGCAGCTTGAGGAGCTGGCGACTCGTATTGAAGCGCAGGGATATCGCCCTTATGTCATTCCGGTTGGCGGTTCTAACGCCCTTGGCGCGTTGGGGTATGTCGAAAGCGCGCTGGAAATCGCCCAGCAGTGTGAAGGGGCGGTGGAGATCTCCTCGGTAGTGGTCGCCTCCGGTAGCGCGGGTACTCACGCAGGGCTAGCCGTTGGCCTGGAACAGCTAATGCCGAACGCAGAATTAATTGGGGTGACCGTGTCACGTAGCGTTGCCGACCAGTTGCCGAAAGTGGTTGCGCTGCAGCAAGCCGTTGCGAATAGCCTTGAATTACAGGCCAAAGCGGAAATTACCTTGTGGGATGATTATTTCGCTCCCGGATACGGTACGCCCAATGAAGAAGGCCTGGAAGCGGTGAAACTACTGGCGCAGCTGGAAGGTATCCTGCTGGATCCCGTCTACACCGGCAAGGCTATGGCCGGTCTGATTGACGGCATTAATCAGAATCGCTTTAAGGATGAGGGGCCGATTCTGTTTATCCATACTGGCGGCGCACCAGCGCTGTTTGCTTATCATCCGCACGTTTAATGCAGAATTAATAGAATGCACGAAAGTATCCAACTGGTCATTGATTCCGCACCATACCTGTTAAAGGGCGCGGTTTTTACGTTACAACTGAGCATCGGCGGCATGTTCTTTGGTCTGCTGCTGGGCTTTATCCTCGCACTGATGCGCATGTCGTCCATCTGGCCGATCAGATGGCTGGCGCGGATGTATATCTCCATTTTCCGCGGAACTCCGTTGATTGCTCAACTGTTTATGATCTATTACGGTCTGCCGCAGTTCGGCATTGAGTTGGATCCTATTCCGGCGGCGATGATTGGCCTGTCGTTGAATACCGCGGCCTATGCGGCGGAAACGTTGCGAGCGGCAATTGCCTCTATAGATAAAGGGCAGTGGGAAGCGGCAGCGAGTATCGGTATGACGCCGTGGCAGACCTTGCGACGGGCTATTTTACCCCAGGCTGCCCGCGTGGCGCTGCCGCCGCTCTCTAACAGCTTTATCAGCCTCGTCAAAGATACTTCGCTGGCGGCGACGATTCAGGTACCGGAACTGTTCCGTCAGGCGCAGTTAATTACCTCGCGTACGCTGGAGGTCTTTACGATGTATCTGGCCGCCTCGCTGATCTATTGGGTGATGGCGACCGTACTCTCAACCTTGCAGAATTATTTTGAAAATCAGCTGAATCGCCAGGAGCGTGATCCAAAATGAGTGCGATTGAAGTCAAAAAACTGGTGAAGAAATTCCACGGGCAGACCGTGCTGCACGGTATCGATCTCGAGGTTCAGGAAGGGGAAGTGGTGGCAATTATCGGCCCTAGTGGCTCCGGTAAAACCACGCTGTTGCGCAGCATTAACCTGCTTGAGCACCCCGAAAGCGGTACCATTCGCGTGGGTGATGTGACTATCGATACGTCGCGTAGTATTAGCCAGCAAAAAGGGCTGATCCGCCGCCTGCGTCAGCATGTTGGCTTTGTGTTTCAGAACTTCAATCTGTTTCCGCATCGTACGGTGCTGGAAAATATTATTGAAGGGCCGGTTATCGTAAAAGGCGAAGATAAGAACGAGGCCATTTCTCTGGCGCGTGAGCTGCTGGCAAAGGTGGGGTTATCGGGAAAAGAGAATAGCTATCCGCGTCGTTTATCCGGTGGGCAGCAGCAGCGTGTGGCAATTGCCCGCGCGTTAGCAATGCGCCCGGACGTTATCCTTTTTGATGAGCCGACTTCTGCATTGGATCCTGAGTTGGTGGGCGAGGTGCTCAACACCATACGCCAGCTGGCGCAGGAGAAACGTACCATGGTTATTGTGACCCATGAGATGAGCTTCGCTCGTGATGTCGCCGACCGCGCCATTTTCATGGATCAGGGACGTATCGTCGAACAAGGTAAGGCCAGAGAGCTATTTGCTAATCCTCAGCAGCCGCGGACGCGTCAGTTCCTTGAGAAATTTTTAATGCAGTAAATGTTACCATTCTGGCGCGGCCGACCCTAAACGGCAGGGCGGTCGTGACCAGATAATGGGCGTACCCGACAGGCGGATGGGAAATGTGAGCCGTTCAGCCAGACCAAATGTCGACCACTCCATCGCAGGTTGAAAATCACGACGTTGCAGCGGCGCGAAAGGCATCTCATGCCGTGCGCCTGGCCACTCCATCAGGGTGGCGGCGACGCGCGCCAATGACAGCCGCGCACGATAACCTTTGCCGCTCTCTATGCGTTGTCCTATCCCTTTTAATACCGCTGCAGCCATCAGATACCCCGTCGCGTGGTCTAAGGCTTGTACCGGAAGCGGGATTGGTTTATCCGCGTCGCGCCAGCGTTGACCGGCATGAGCGATACCACAGGCCATTTGCACCAGACTGTCGAAACCACGTCGGTTTCTCCATGGACCCTCCCATCCCCAGGCATTCAATGAAACATCAACAATTCCCGGCGATAAAGCGGCTCTGGTATGACAATCCAGGCCTAGCGCATCCAACGCGTCAGCGCGGTAACCATGAACAATGACGTCGGCTTGCGAGAGTAACGTGATTAAATGTTGCTTATCGATTTGTTTTTTTATATTCAATCGGGCGCAGCGCTTACCGAGCGTAATCTCTTCTTCGAGCGTGGGTTCTTGCCAGTCGAACGGATCGATACGTAATACATCAGCGCCTAATCCCGCGAGAAAACGTGTTGCGACTGGGCCAGCAATAATCCGGGTTAAATCCAGTATCCTGATTCCTGACAAAGGACGGGAGGAGGAGAGAGGCCAAACAACCGACGGTCCCGGCGGTAAATCTGCTTCTATCAGCAGCGGCTGCCGGCTGACGGCGATGCCTTGCGGATGGGCTCGCCACTCTTCCGCGCTGCGCATCGCCGCCGCGCAACCGCCATTTTCCACCACCGCTTGTTCCAACGCATGCGAGCGCCATTGACGAACTTGTTGAGCCAACATTTGCCGCGTCGCATGTTGCCCCAGAATCTGCGCCACGGCGATTCTGTGATGGGCGGCATTCGTATGCAGTCGGATCCATCCATCTTCCGTTTGATAATCTCCCGCTAATGGATCCCAAAGCTGCTGTATTGGGCGATTGTGCGGCTTGGCGCTGGCTGAAAACCAATATGACGCGAGCCGGCGATCCACTATTGGCGTGGCGGATGATGAGCACAAGCGGGCAAGGTAAGCGGCGGCGATCCCCATTGAGGCGGCAGCAAAATCACTGACAGCAAAACAAGAAGATAAAGCCCCTGGGTGGCGGAACTCGATTGGCGGGACAGGGCTTGCGCTAAAGTCTTGCCACATCCGGGAAAAGAGCTGCATAGACGAGGACGGCGAGAGCATATTTTCCTCCAGAGTTCGATAAATAATCGTCAGCGAAAATCGAATAATGCGATGGCTACGTTATTTTATACATATAAATAAGATTTATGTGTTAGTTTTATGTATTTATAATAATGATTATCAATCAGGGGTTATTTGGTAGGTTATGAGGGACATTGATTTTTTCAGCTGGCGGCGGGAAATGCTGCAACAATTCCAGTCAACTCATGATGGGGATTCGGTTTATAACCTGCTCCAGCAACAAACAGAGGCGCTGGAATACGACTACTACGCACTTTGTGTGCGCCATCCGGTGCCTTTTACGCGTCCGAAACTCACGCTGCAATCAACTTATCCTCAGGCCTGGATGTCTCATTATCAGGCGGAGAATTATTTTGCTGTTGACCCCGTATTACGCAGAGAAAATTTTCTCCGTGGACATTTGCCGTGGAATGACCAGCTCTTTTGCGATACGCCGGAATTATGGAATGGCGCGCGCGATCATGGTTTAAATAAAGGTGTGACGCAGTGTCTTACCTTGCCAAATCATGCGTTGGGCTTCTTATCGGTTTCCGCGAAAAATGCGCAACCGGGTTCTTATCAGGAGGACGAATTAGAATTGCGCCTGAGAACGCTCACCGAACTCAGCCTGCTGGCGCTGTTGCGGCTGGAGGATGAGATGGTAATGCCGCCGGAGATGAAGTTTAGCCGACGCGAACTGGAGATTCTCAAATGGACCGCAGAAGGGAAAACTTCCGCCGAGGTGGCGATGATATTGTCTATTTCAGAAAATACGGTCAATTTTCATCAGAAGAATATGCAGCGCAAATTTAACGCGCCCAACAAAACGCAAATCGCCTGTTATGCCGTCGCAACAGGATTAATTTGAGCGAATCGTTCGTTCTGCGTGTCAGACGTGAAACCGGCTGTCAGTGATAACTTTCAGCCGGTCCTTTCTTACTGACGGTAAGCTTGTTTAATTTGCTTAACGGTGCTGGAGAATACGGCAGCCTGAGCCTCATCTTCCATCTGCGCGATTTGTTTTTCCATTTTAATAATCACGCGGCCTGCGTCCGCCTGGCCCATAGCCTGAAGCATTAGCGTCAGTAGCGCTTTCAGGCAGGAGACTTCCTGCGCCAGTTGTTGATTATTTTCTGCAGTGGAAAAATCTGGTGTGCTCATCGATATCCTCGTTTGCTATCGGCGCTGTTGCGCAATACTAAATGTTAAGGCGGCGCAGTATACCACAAGCAGTAGAAAAAAAAGGAGCGCGTGATTTGTGTTCCAGGTTTCGGGCGCTGAGCGGTTAAATTTACTGAATAATATCTGTTCATCTTAACGGTCGTCGTTAATTTTTGCCGCTGTTTTTGGGAGAAGTTAATTATTGTTACATCCTTCGAACCGTATTTATCCGCGAGCTGTTCTGTTGCTTTTTTTGCTCCTTCTGTAGGGGGAATGTTAAAAAAGAAACATAATCCAACTATATGTTCTGTATAGGTTTCCACCTGGTGTGGAGACAAATTGCCATGAATGGGATAGAAATCTTCTCCAGGACACTTTTTGGGCTTTTAAAGTTACGATAAAACCCGGTAATATATGTGAGATAAACTATCAGTAGCGTTATCCCTAATTCTGGAGATTATTCCTTTGATCAACGTACTTCTTGTTGATGACCACGAACTAGTGCGCGCAGGGATACGACGCATTCTGGAAGATATAAAAGGGATTAAAGTTGTCGGTGAGGCCTGCTGCGGCGAGGATGCCGTGAAGTGGTGCCGTGCGAATCCTGTGGACGTCGTCCTGATGGATATGAACATGCCGGGTATCGGGGGGCTTGAAGCGACGCGTAAAATTGCGCGCTCTATTGTCGATACCAAAGTGATCATGTTGACCGTGCATACTGAGAATCCGCTGCCTGCGAAGGTTATGCAAGCTGGCGCCGCCGGTTACTTAAGCAAAGGCGCAGCCCCGCAGGAAGTGGTAAATGCGATTCGTTGCGTTGCTTCGGGTCAGCGTTATATCGCTTCCGATATTGCCCAACAGATGGCGCTCAGTCAGATTGAACCGGAAAAAACGGAATCGCCGTTTGCCAGTTTGTCTGAACGCGAATTGCAGATTATGCTGATGATCACCAAGGGCCAAAAGGTCAATGAGATCTCAGAACAGTTAAACCTGAGTCCCAAGACGGTGAATAGCTATCGTTACCGAATGTTCAGTAAACTAAACATTCATGGCGACGTGGAGCTTACTCACCTGGCAATTCGCCATGGCCTGTGCAATGCGGAGTCGTTAGCAAGTCAGTGAGTGATGTTTTTGACGCAAAAGCTTTCCTCAAGACGGTTACCAGCCAACCGGGCGTTTATCGTATGTATGATGCCGGCGGTACCGTCATTTATGTTGGTAAAGCCAAAGATCTGAAAAAGCGGCTTAGCAGCTATTTTCGCAGCAACCTGGCTTCGCGTAAAACCGAGGCTCTGGTGGCGTTGATCGCGCAAATTGACGTAACCGTTACTCATACCGAAACGGAAGCGCTACTGCTTGAGCATAACTATATTAAGCTGTACCAGCCACGTTACAACGTGCTGTTGCGCGACGATAAATCCTATCCTTTTATTTTTCTCAGCGGCGACACCCATCCACGACTGGCGATGCACCGCGGCGCTAAACACGCCAAAGGCGAATATTTTGGCCCGTTCCCTAACGGTTATGCCGTCCGCGAGACGCTCGCGCTGCTGCAAAAAATCTTCCCCATTCGCCAGTGTGAAAACAGCGTCTATCGCAACCGTTCGCGTCCCTGTCTGCAATATCAAATTGGTCGTTGTTTAGGGCCATGCGTCGCCGGGTTGGTGAGTGAAGAAGAGTACGAACAGCAGGTGGAATATGTGCGCCTGTTCCTTGCTGGCAAGGACGATCAGGTATTGACCCAGCTAATTGCCCGTATGGAAAAGGCCAGTCAGGCGCTTGAATTTGAAGAAGCCGCCCGTATCCGCGATCAGATTCAGGCGGTACGTCGGGTGACGGAGAAACAGTTTGTTTCCAATACTGGCGACGACCTGGATGTGATTGGCGTGGCGTTTGATGCCGGAATGGCCTGTGTGCATGTGCTGTTTATTCGTCAGGGTAAGGTACTCGGTAGTCGCAGTTATTTCCCGAAAGTTCCGGGTGGCACTGAGTTGGGGGAGGTAGTGGAAACCTTCGTAGGCCAGTTCTACCTGCAGGGTAGCCAGATGCGAACGCTGCCGGGGGAAATATTGCTCGATTTCAACCTTGGCGATAAAACCCTGCTTGCCGATTCGCTTTCCGAGCTTGCCGGTCGTCGGGTGAATGTGCAGACCAAACCTCGCGGCGATCGCGCGCGCTATTTGAAGCTGGCGCGTACCAACGCCGCTGTCGCGCTTACCACCAGACTGTCGCAGCAATCAACGGTCAGCCAGCGTCTGCAGGCCCTGGCGACGTTACTGAAACTGCCTGCGGTGAAGCGGATGGAGTGTTTTGATATCAGCCATACCATGGGGGAGCAAACCGTCGCTTCCTGCGTAGTGTTTGATAGCAATGGTCCGCTGCGGGCGGAATACCGCCGCTACAATATTACCGGTATTACGCCTGGCGATGATTACGCGGCAATGAATCAGGTATTACGTCGCCGCTATGGTAAAGCCATTGAAGAGAGCAAAATCCCGGACGTCATCCTGATCGACGGCGGTAAAGGCCAGCTTGGCCAGGCCAAAACCGTATTTGCCGAACTGGATGTACCGTGGGACAAAAATCATCCACTGCTGCTGGGAGTAGCAAAGGGGAGCGATCGTAAAGCCGGACTGGAGACATTATTCTTTGAACCTGAAGGCGAGGGGTTTAGTCTGCCGCCGGATTCTCCTGCTTTACATGTTATCCAGCACATTCGCGATGAGTCGCACGATCATGCTATCTCTGGGCACCGCAAAAAACGGGCAAAAGTGAAAAGTACCAGTACTCTTGAAACGATTGACGGCGTTGGTCCGAAACGCCGACAGATGTTGTTGAAATATATGGGTGGTCTGCAGGGTTTGCAGAAAGCCAGTGTAGAAGAAATTGCGCAAGTACCGGGGATATCTCACGGACTGGCAGAAAAGATCTTCTACTCGTTGAAACATTAGGGGCTCTGTAGCACCATAGGGCTAATTTACACTTACAACATATAGTTACCTGTTACCATGCAATTTAATATTCCTACGTTGCTCACTCTGTTTCGCGTTATTTTGATACCGTTTTTCGTGCTGGCGTTCTATCTGCCTTTTAGCTGGGCGCCTTTCGTCTGCGCGTTAATTTTCTTTGTTGCTGCCGTTACCGACTGGTTCGATGGTTATCTGGCGCGTCGCTGGAACCAAAGCACGCGTTTTGGCGCCTTCCTTGATCCAGTCGCGGATAAAGTGATGGTGGCGATTGCCATGGTGCTGGTCGCCGAGCACTATCATACCTGGTGGGTGACATTGCCGGCAGCGACGATGATCGCACGTGAAATTATTATTTCTGCACTTCGTGAGTGGATGGCAGAGCTGGGTAAACGCAGCAGCGTAGCCGTATCATGGATTGGTAAAGTGAAAACGACAGCCCAGATGGCGGCGCTGGTCTGGATGCTGTGGCGGCCGAATATGTGGGTGGAATGGGCTGGTATCGTTCTGTTCATGGTTGCTGCGGTGTTGACGCTGTGGTCAATGCTACAATATTTGAACGCTGCGCGCGGCGATTTGCTTGAACAGTGATCGTTTCGACGCAAATTTCAGCAAACGAGACGAAGTTGCGAAAAATACCGTTGACTCACCGCGTGAGATAAGTAGAATGCAACGCATCGAACGGCGGCACAGTCTTCCAGACGATAACAAAATCAAGTGATTAGCTAATCTACTTGATGATGCGGGAATAGCTCAGTTGGTAGAGCACGACCTTGCCAAGGTCGGGGTCGCGAGTTCGAGTCTCGTTTCCCGCTCCAAATTAAAAGCATCGGCAGTAGCGGGTGTTTAAGTATTAAAGGCGCGTTAGCAAAGCGGTTATGTAGCGGATTGCAAATCCGTCTAGTCCGGTTCGACTCCGGAACGCGCCTCCACTTTATATCCCGAGCCCGGATGGTGGAATCGGTAGACACAAGGGATTTAAAATCCCTCGGCGTTCGCGCTGTGTGGGTTCAAGTCCCACTCCGGGTACCATTGGGATAAAGTAGAATAATCAAAGCAATAAGCAGTGTCGTGAAACCACCTCCGGGTGGTTTTTCCATTTCTGAAGCGTCATTTCCTGACATCATTTCTGACATCCTCCCCCACCCGCTGAGATAGACTCACAGCGCTATAGCGTTATTTGTCCTATGACAAAACCTGCGGTGCTTGCTACGCTTAATGGGATTTTCGAACCAGGCAACAGGAGTAGGGGAAATATGTTTACCGGATTGTGTGCTTTTCCACTGACGCCGCTGCGCGACAATGAAGTAGATAGCCGCGCGCTGATAAAAATTATCGATCGTCTGGTTTCGGCGCGAGTTGATTCTCTGGGCATCCTGGGCTCGACCGGCAGCTATGCCTATTTGAACCGCGAGCAGCGTAAAACGGTTGTGTTGGCGGCAAAGCAGCATACGCAAGGGATCCCGATGATGGTCGGGATAGGTGCGATGGCGACGGATACTATTTTACGTCTTGCAGAGGATGCTCAGCAGGCGGGGGCGGACGCGTTGCTGCTACCGGTGTTGAATTACCAGCCTCTGGCGGATGACGAGGTGTTCACCCTGTTCCAGACGGTTGATCGCCATGTGTCGGTACCCATTTGCATTTATGATAACCCGCGTACCACCCACAGGATCTTTTCTGATGCGCTTGTTGAGCGTATTGCCTCGTTAGCTAATATTGCATCAATAAAGATCCCCGGTTTGCCGGATGATCAGGTTGGTGTCAGAGTCGCTACGCTTCGTCAGCTCGTGCCGCAGCGAGTCAGTATTGGCGTCAGCGGCGACGCTTTTGCCGCTGCAGGGTTAAACGCCGGCTGTAACTTGTGGTATTCAGTTTGCGGTGGCCTGTTCCCGGAAATTGCCCAAAATATTACCGCGGCAGCGCTGAGCGGCGATCGGCAGCTGGCATCGGTATTAAGCGAGCGTCTGGAGCCATTATGGGCATTGTTTAGACTGCACGGCAGTCTGAAAGTGATTGCCGCCGCCGCCTCTATTCTCGAACTGACCGAAGTAGAGTGTTTACCACGACCTTTGGTCTCACTCTCCGCGGAGGCCATTAACGAAGTTAAATCGGTTATGGATAAGCTGGGTCTACGCTGAAGTTAACCGCGTTTCCCTTACCTATTTTTATCAGGAAATTCACAAACTATTTAAGGTAATATATCACTGGCGTTAATGTTAACGCTGTATTGATATCTTTTGGGTATGTGAAGCCTTAATGGCAATGATAATTATATATGAGGGATCTTATGGCCACGTTGCTTGAAAGCTACGGGAACTGTTTTCGAAAATACGCTACGTTCCGCGGCCGCTCCGCGCGCCAGGAATATGTGGTTTTTACCATTGCTAACTTTATTTTGTCCGCGATCCTGGGATTGATTCCTGTCGTTGGCGGTATCTTCGGGTTAATCATTATCATTCCGGGGATCGCGGTTGCGGTGCGCCGTCTGCACGATCTCAATAAGTCCGGTTGGTGGTTGCTGGCGCCGTACGGCATTATGCTAATCGGCCTGATTGGTATTGCCGCCACCGTCGAAGAGGGTAGAGCCGCAGTATGGGTATGGGTGATTGCGCTGGGCGGCCTGGCCGCATTGGTGATGTCGATTTGGATGATTTTCACCCGTGGCACCATTGGCAGCAACCGCTTTGGCGATGAACAGAACGACGACAATGTCGGTGGTAACACGATGGGTAAGAGTTCTGCCGCGGATGATGTTAGAGATCGGCTGGCGCAAGCTAAGAAAATGCTTGATGACGGCGTCATTAGCGCAAGTGAATACGAAGTGATGCGTGCTAATATCATTAAAGATATGTAACTGATTCTCCGCCGGGCCTGCCCGGCGTTAATAAATTCACCTGTGATAGTGAGAGCGGGTGGTTTTCTCCTCCCGTTTTCGCTACTGTAAGCGCCATTTTTCTACCATCATGAGCCTGTTAATGAAAACCGGACCCCTGAACGAAAGCGAACTCGAGTGGCTGGATGAGATCCTGTCGAAATATGCCACCGAAGGCGCCATCCTTGATGTCTCTGAACTTGATGGTCTGCTGACGGCTATCTTATCCGGACCGAGCGAAATTGAACCAGCGCAGTGGCTGCTGGCTATCTGGGGCGGAGCGGATAACGTACCGCGCTGGGCTAACGATCGCGAGCGCGACCGTTTCGTCAACCTGACCCTGCAGCATATGAGCGACATCGCCGAACGCCTGGCTGACTATCCGGAGCAGTTTGATCCCCTGTTCGGCACCCGTGAGTTTGAAGGGCAGGAGCTGACTATTGTTGAAGAGTGGTGCTTCGGCTACATGCGTGGCGTTGCTCTCAGTGATTGGTCGACGTTACCCGCTGAACTGCAGCCGCAGCTTGATGCCATTGCGCTACACGGAACGGAAGAACGCTTCGAAGCGCTCGATACGCTGACGGCTGACGAATTTGTCGAAAGCATTGATAGTATTAAGCCCGCGGCGCTGGCTTTATATAATTACTGGATGGAAAACGCTCAGCCGACGGCCGTGCAGCAACCGGTAAGAAATGAGACCAAGGTGGGGCGTAATGATCCTTGTCCCTGCGGTAGCGGCAAAAAGTATAAGCAGTGTTGCTTAGCTAAATAACAACAGGGGCCAAATGGCCCCTGTTGTTTATCCGACTGCGGGTAATAATCCCGCCACAATACAGAATTGAATGACCACAATCGCCACTCCACAGCTCAACACCAGCCACAGCGCTATCGAGCCGCCGGGTACACGCCATGTCGCCTTCGGGTGCAGTCTACGGCTCTTCATCACCAGCAATGATGGCAGCATCAGCGCCAGTACGGCGAGCGCCACGCCGGCGTATCCCAGCGCCATCACGAAACCTTGCGGATAAAACAGGGCGAACGCCAGCGGCGGCAGAAAAGTGATGATGCCGCTCTGAATACGTCCTGCAGGCGTGTTTTTACGCTGGAACAAATCTGCCAGGTAATCAAACAAACCCAATGCGACGCCGAGGAAAGACGTGGCCAACGCGAAGTCGGCAAACAGATGTACCGCCACTTCTACATGCGGCGAGGCGACAACATCGCGGATTGCTGCCAGCAGGCCGTTCAGGCCGGAATTCTTCGCCAGCACGGCGGTAAAGGCCGGAGAGTCGATGCTGCCAAGCGTGGCGAGTTGCCAGAAAATATAGGCGACCAGCGGAATAAAGCTACCGATGATAAAGACGCGGCGCAGCTTACGAATATCGCCATTCAGATAGCTAACGATGCTTGGAATACTGCCATGAAAACCAAACGAGGTGAAAATCACCGGAATAGCGGACAGCGCCAGGCCTTGCTGTAACGGCAGGGTCAGGAGATTTATCTGGTGAATATGCGGCAGCAGCAGCACCAGCATCACCGCAAGGAAGATAATTTTGGCGCTAAATAAAAAGCGGTTAAACAGATCGACCAGCGAGGTCCCGATGCACACCACCGCGCCGCCAATGCCGGTAAAGAGCAATACGCCAGCAGAAGGCGGCAGGCTCCAGTTTAGCCACTGATTCAGACTAGAGGCCAGTAGTTCCCCGGCGCCGCTGATGTAGGCCGCTGTTAGCGCATACATCAGAAATAGCATACAGAAACCGGTGACCCATTGGCCGTAGCGGCCGAGATAGCGCGCCGCCAGTGAGCCTAACCCCATATCCGCAGGGACATGTTGATAGACTTCCAGCAGCAGCAGGGCGGTATAGCACATCAGCGCCCACAGCGCGATCAGTAATACCAGGGTGACGCCAAAACCCACTCCCGCCGAAGCGAGCGGCATCGCCAACATACCGGCACCAATTGTGGTGCCTGCAACGATTAAAATACTACCCAGAGTGCGGTTCTTCACGCTTTTCTCTATCTGTGAATGAATGGACAAATAATTATGCCGCGCAGAGTATGTGAAATGAGTGATTTCGTCAAATGAAGGTTACATTGTGTGTAATTAAAAATTTACACTTCTGGCGGGCAGAAAACACTGCGCTGGCGCAAAGCCGCCAGGCGCAGACTCATATATGCTGCACGTTTTTACAGGAGGAGCTATGTCATCTATTCACGGTCATGAAGTATTACAGATGATGATCGCATCGGGCGAATCGTACAGCGTTGCCAGTCTCGAAGCGGCAATTAAGACGCAATTTGGTATTGATGCGCGCTTTCACACCTGTTCGGCGCAGGGTCTGGATGCGGCGCAACTGGTGGCTTTTTTGCAGCGGAAAGGTAAATTTATTGCGGTGGAAGAGGGCTTCAATACCAGCGAAAGTAAAATCTGCCGTCATTGAACACGCGGCGGCCAGCAGCCGCCGCAGCGGGAATTAGTTTTGTGTATCGAGGGTTGCCAGTTCTTTATCGATAAAGTACAAGCCTTCACCGCTCTTACCGACAAGAGTCAGTTTATCAATAACAGATTTGAATAATTTCTCTTCTTCATGCTGCTCAGCAACATACCATTGCAGGAAATTAAAGGTCGGGTAATCCTGATTGGTCATCGCCGCATGCGCCAGTTCATTAATTTTTTGCGTAATTAACTGTTCATGTTCATAGGTCTGGCGGAAGAGTTCATCCAGTGAAGTATATTCGGCAAACGGCGAGCTAATGGCATTAATGCGCGGCAGGCTACCGGTATCGGTCAAATAGTCAAACAGGCGCTGCATGTGCGTCATTTCTTCCTGCGCGTGGCGGCGGAGAAACGCGGCGGCGCCTTCAAAGCTATGGTAGCTGCACCATGCGCTCATCTGCTGATAAAGCAAAGAAGAATAAAGCTCAAGATTCATTTGCTCATTAAGTTTTTCGATCATTTCTGCTTTCAGCATGGCGTCCACTCCGGAAATAAAGAATAAAACATAGTGTGGCGCCACTATAATTTGTTAGTTATTTATTTGCAAAAAGTAAATTAAAAAATTTAATTATTAAAAATGCAAATGGGAATAAAACGCATTGGCAATATATTAAAGGATGAGAATGCTTTTAATTTAATAATTATTCCGTCAGTGATAGCCCAACGACAACATACTCATCGTTAGGCGCAGAGGCAAAGGTGGCGGTACGTGGGCCTCGGATCTTAAAGTGTGAAGCGCTACGTAATTTATAAAACAGCTTTTCATAAAGTTTGAAAATGCATTTATGAAGTAGTAGAGTCCTGATAACGCTAATGAACTCGCGGGCCGCTCCCGCACAGCTTTCAGGAGAGTGAAGCATGAAAATCGCACTGATGATGGAAAACAGCCAGGCCAGCAAAAACGCCATCATTCTCAACGAGTTGAAAACCGTTGCTGATGAGAAAGGCTTTCCGGTTTACAACGTGGGAATGAGTGATGAACAGGACCATCATCTGACCTACATTCATCTGGGGATCATGGCCAGCATCCTGCTGAACGCTAAAGCGGTCGATTTCGTGGTGACCGGTTGCGGCACAGGTCAGGGCGCGTTGATGTCATTGAATATTCATCCAGGGGTGGTCTGTGGTTATTGTATTGACCCTGCGGATGCCTTCCTGTTTGCCCAAATCAACAACGGTAACGCGTTGTCGCTGCCTTTTGCTAAAGGCTTTGGCTGGGGGGCGGAGTTGAACGTGCGCTTTATCTTCGAGAAGGCCTTTACGGGCCGCAATGGCGAAGGTTATCCGCCTGAGCGCAAAGAACCTCAGGTACGCAACGCGGGCATCCTCAACACAGTGAAAGCGGCGGTGGTGAAAGAAAATTATCTTGATACCCTGCGGGCGATCGATCCGGAACTGGTAAAAACCGCCGTTTCCGGGCCGCGGTTCCAGCAATGCTTCTTCGAAAACTGCCAGGATAAAGAAATCGAAGCTTTTGTCCGCCAGATTATTGGTTGATAGGGCTTTTCAAACAGGCCTGCATCCATGTGCAGGTCTGTTTGCTATGGTTTTTCTTTGCTGGATACCGTGCTGCCAGCATCTCGCGTAAGGTGCAACGTATCAACCATCCCTACCAAACAAATCAGCGCAATAAAGACAAACGCCATACGGAAATCAATTCCCGGTAGAGTCGTCAGGTTAAACCACTCGCTCAACTGTTCACCGATGCGGATGCCGATGGCGCCGAGAGTGATACCTAGCCCAACCGCCAGCTGTGAAGCGGTGCTGAACAGCGTATTGGCATAACTCATCTGAGCGGAAGGAACGTCGGCAAAAGCGAGCGTACTGACGCCGGTAAATTGGATGGAACGGAACACCCCGCCAAGATAGAGGATCAACATTATCAGCCATACCGGCGTTTGCGGCGTTAACAGCGCGCAGGCAAGTAGCGAGGCGACATTCAGCGCACCGTTAATCAGCAATAAGCGGCGAAAACCCAACCAGCGGATGAGCGGCGTGGTTGCGGGCTTGATAGTGAGATTGCCGACGAAAACGGCCAGCACCAGTAGCCCGGAATGAAAAGCATCCATACCGAACCCTACCTGGAATAATAGCGGAAGCAGAAACGGGACGGCGCTTATCGAGGCGCGAAACAGTGAACCGCCGTACATGGTTACCCGGAAAGTCGGAACCTGCAGAGCGTCCAACCGTACCATTGGCCAGGCGGCGCGGCGGAAATGACGTAGCGCAAAAGCCATACATCCCATACCCGTCGCCAGGAGCGCCGGCGTTTGCCAACTTTGTGGCTGCTGGTCGCCGAGCCGTTCCATAGCTGCCACCAGACTTATCATTGCCAATGACGTCGCCACAAAACCGGGGAGGTCGAAGGGGCGGCGTTCTTCTTCACGGATGCTGGGAATGATGCGTAGCGAGAGCGCCATCGCCAGTAGCCCAAGCGGCACGTTTATAAAAAAGATCCAGTGCCAGCTGGCGTAACTGGTAATAAAGCCCCCGAGCGGCGGGCCGATTATCGGTGCGACCAATGCCGGCCAGGTCAGCGTGGCTATTGCCTTGATGAGCTGATCTTTGGGCGTGGCGCGCAACACCGCCAGTCGCCCGACGGGGACCATTAGCGCGCCGCCGATACCCTGTAGAATGCGCATTGTCACAAAGCTTTCGATGTTGCGCGATAAACCGCAGAAAACGGAGGCGAGGGTAAAAATGGCTAGTGCCAGCGTAAACACTTTTCGCGCGCCGAAGCGGTCGGCAATCCAGCCGCTGGCGGGGATCAGCACCGCGAGGGTGATCAGGTAGGCGCTGATGCCGATATTAAGCGCGACCGCCGCTACGCCAAAATCCTTCGCCATATCAGGCAGGGCGGTAGCGATGACCGTGCCATCGAGAAACTCCATAAAGAAAGCGCCAGCCACCAATAATGCCGGGGCGGAAAAAGCGCCTGCTTTCGGCGTAATTGTTGTTGTACCCATTGAGTCGTTGCCATAGCAAAGTGAATAAGTATCTTTGCGGTACGTTTTCTTTTCGCCGCTCCCGCACATGTTTTTTTATCTGGTGCGATTTAGGTTACTATTACGCTCCTGAAAATAGGAGTAAAAAATGTCTCAACCTTTCACTGAACAAGATGAGCTGGTATCTGATGTCGTTGCATGCCAGCTGGTCATCAAACAAATCCTCGATGTGATTGACGTTATCGCCCCGGTCGAAGTGCGCGAAAAAATGGCGGCCCAGTTAAAAGCGATTGATTTTGCGAGCAACCCTGCTTCGGCGGATCCGGTTACGCTGCGCGCAGTACAAAAAGCAATTGCATTGATTGAGCTGAAGTTTACCCCGCAGGGTGAAGCGCACTAGATTTATCACTGCGCAGTTGATTGCCCGGCCGTTCCAGTCAGGAACGGCCGGATTCAATTAGTGGTGTTGAGGCGAGATGAGATTGAGAAGTCGACGGTCCGTTTGCTCCATACCGAGCCCGGCTTTATCTGCAGTCCGTATTTCATCAAGGACGGTTTGCAATAAAAGTCCATCTTGCTGCTGTTCTTTCTCCAGCAGCGTCAAAAAACGCCACGTTGTGTCATCGTGCTGCGCTTTTGCTTCCTGCGCCAGACCGGACAGCATGTTGCTACGTTGCTGATACTCTTCAAGGGTTTTGGCAAACACCTCTTCAAGCGTTGAGCATTGTGGGGGATAGCTTTCATCGGCTTTCACTATTGGCCAGGCCCCGGCCTTTTTCATATAGTCAAAAACCTGCATCATTAACGTCACGCTGGATTGCGCACGGGTACGTAAGAAGGTTGCGGTACCGTTCAGGCGCTGCTGCGCGCACCATTCGCCTAAATGTAGATAAACATTTGAGGCGTGAAACTCAAGATTAATCTGGGTATTTAATTTCTGAACCATTCCTGGAACTGCCATAACAATATCCTTATTTATCCGCAAGGGAAGTATGACGCGCTACCATCGCCTTGCACAGGCGAATACAGCAGGCGCAATGCAATGGGCAGGAAATAAATACGGTGCTTTCCATTTGCACTTAACCATTTATTTGTTTCTGCCGACACATTAAGAATACCCTTGTATATAGAATAAGGAAACTCTCAACACGGGTAATTTACGATTTGTTACAACATCAGCTTAGCGATTGTTTAAATTGGTTTTTTGTAATTATTGTATTGTAACCATCTGAATTTAAATGCTTATGTTTAATTATTCGTAGGGCTAGTTAATTTGTATTAATAAAGTTGATTTAACGATAATTTCATATATCGATCATAGCTTATTCATTATTCGAAAATAGCGAGATGAGAATGAATTTGTGATAGATCATTTTTGTAAGGGGGTAGAAGAATAACGTCTATGCTGGCTGAGAATAGAAGGCCAGAGTCGCCTGGGATAGCGTCGACGCAGCCACAAGGATAAGTCTGCTGATGATATGGATTATTATGTCACGCATGACGCTAATTGTCTGACAATTAGCGTTTTTTTTATGTCATTTTTTGCTGAATTTATGTACGCAATTACTGTAATTCTGCGGTGTGATGACGCTCTCGTATGGATAAATAATTTCCAGTTAAAACTATTTTAACAACGGCAATGTTGATTGCGTTTTTTCTAATGCCTTGTTTTAAGACCGATAAAAAATTTAAGTCCGATTTTTCCCTACAGAAAAGCGAAATAAAGCTGGAGTTTACCATGCACAAATTCACTAAAGCGCTGGCGGCCATTGGCCTCGCGGCGGTTATGTCACAATCAGCTATGGCTGAAAACCTCAAGCTCGGTTTTCTGGTGAAGCAACCAGAGGAACCCTGGTTCCAGACCGAGTGGAAATTTGCTGATAAAGCCGGCAAGGACCTGGGCTTTGATGTCATTAAAATCGCGGTACCGGATGGCGAAAAAACGCTTAATGCGATCGACAGCCTCGCCGCCAGCGGCGCGAAGGGATTTGTCATCTGCACGCCGGACCCAAAACTGGGGTCGGCGATTGTTGCCAAGGCACGCGGCTATGACATGAAAGTTATCACCGTCGACGATCAGTTTGTTAATGCCAAAGGTAAGCCGATGGAGAGCGTGCCGCTGGTCATGATGGCCGCCAGCGAAATCGGCGCTCGTCAGGGGCAGGAATTGTATAAAGAGATGCAAAAACGCGGCTGGGACGTGAAAGATACCGGCGTGATGGCGATTACCGCCGATGAACTGGATACCGCCCGCCGCCGTACTACCGGTTCGATCGACGCGCTGAAAGCGGCGGGTTTCCCGGAAAAACAGATCTATCGCGTGCCAACCAAATCTAATGATATCCCAGGGGCTTTCGATGCGGGCAACTCCATGTTGGTTCAGCACCCTCAGGTCAAACACTGGTTAATTGTTGGCATGAACGATAACACCGTGTTGGGTGGCGTACGTGCGACTGAAGGCCAGGGCTTTAAAGCGCCGGATGTTATCGGTATCGGCATTAACGGCGTTGACGCGGTGAACGAACTTTCGAAAGCCCAGCCGACGGGGTTCTATGGCTCTTTGCTGCCAAGCCCGGACATTCATGGCTATAAAACCAGTGAGATGCTCTACAACTGGGTGACCAAAGGGACCGAGCCGCCGAAATTTACCGCCGTGACCGACGTGGTGCTGATTACCCGCGATAACTTTAAGCAAGAATTGGCGAAGAAAGGGCTGTAAGGCCGGGTTCATTCCGCCTCCCGCCCTGGCGGGAGGTTATGCGTAGTAGAGCGGAGTCGTTATGCAACAATCTACCCCTTATCTCTCATTTCGCGGCATCACCATGACGTTCCCGGGCGTTAAAGCGCTGTCTGATATCAGCTTTGACTGCTATCGCGGGCAGATCCACGCGCTGATGGGTGAAAACGGCGCCGGGAAGTCCACCCTCTTAAAAATTCTCAGCGGTAACTACATTCCGACTGCCGGGTATCTGCAAATTGATGGCCAGCAGATGGCATTTAGTAATACCACCGCGGCGCTAAATGCCGGCGTGGCGATTATTTATCAGGAACTGCATCTTATCCCGGAAATGACCGTTGCCGAAAATATCTATCTTGGTCAGTTGCCGCATAAAGGCGGCATTGTGAACCGGTCTTTATTGAATTATGAAGCGCGGCTGCAGTTAGAACATCTGGGGTTGGATATCGACCCGGAGACGCCGCTGAAGTATTTGTCGATCGGCCAGTGGCAGATGGTGGAAATTGCCAAGGCGCTGGCGCGTAACGCGAAGATCATCGCGTTTGATGAGCCTACCAGTTCACTCTCCGCACGGGAAATCGACAACCTTTTTCGCGTCATTCGCGAGCTACGTGAAGAAGGGCGAGTGATTATTTATGTCTCACACCGTATGGAGGAAATTTTCGCTCTCAGCGATGCCATTACCGTGTTTAAAGATGGCCGCTACGTGCGTACCTTCGATGACATGCGGCTGGTGGACCACGACGTGCTCGTGCAAGCGATGGTGGGTCGTAATCTTGGCGATATCTACGGCTGGAAAGCGCGTGAATATGGCAGTGAGCGGCTGCGGCTCGAAGAGGTTAAAGCGCCGGGCGTCAGAATGCCAATCAGTTTATCGGTACGCAGCGGTGAAATTGTCGGCCTGTTTGGTCTGGTCGGCGCCGGACGCAGTGAATTAATGAAAGGGCTGTTTGGCGGCAGCAGAATTACCGGCGGTCAGGTCTATATCGATGGTCAGGCGATAAATATTCGCAAACCCGCGCAGGCGATTCAGGCGGGAATGATGCTGTGTCCGGAGGATCGCAAAGCCGAGGGCATCATTCCGGTACATTCGGTGCGCGACAACATCAATATCAGCGCCCGGCGTAAGCATATTCATGCCGGCTGCCTGATTAACAATGCCTGGGAAGCGAGTAATGCCGAACAACATATCAAATCGCTCAATATTAAAACCCCAGGAGCTGGGCAGTTAATTATGAATCTTTCCGGTGGTAATCAGCAGAAGGCTATTCTTGGTCGCTGGTTGTCGGAAGAGATGAAGGTCATCCTGCTTGATGAACCGACCCGCGGCATTGATGTTGGCGCAAAGCATGAAATCTACAACGTTATCTATGCGCTGGCGGCTTCTGGCGTGGCGGTCGTTTTTGCCTCCAGCGACCTGCCAGAAGTGCTCGGCGTCGCCGACCGCATCGTCGTCATGCGCGAAGGTGAAGTGGCCGGTGAATTGCTGCATGAAGACGCGAATGAACAGCAGGCGCTGAGCCTTGCAATGCCTAAAGTCAGCCAGGCCGTAGCCTGAGTAAGGAGTGAATGATGTCATCTGTAACTACACCCAGCGCTGCCCGATCCTCTTTCAGTTTCGGCCGAATCTGGGATCAGTTTGGTATGCTGGTGGTCTTCGCCGTGTTATTTATCGGCTGCGTGATCTTTGTTCCCAATTTTGCTTCTTTCGTCAACATGAAAGGGTTGGGGCTGGCGATTTCCATGTCGGGAATGGTCGCCTGCGGAATGCTGTTCTGCCTGGCTTCAGGCGATTTTGATTTATCAGTTGCTTCTGTGATTGCCTGCGCCGGTGTGACAACAGCGGTGGTGATTAATCTCACCGAAAGCCTGTGGATTGGTATTGCCGCAGGATTACTATTAGGGGCGGTCAGCGGGCTGGTGAATGGTTTTGTTATTGCGCGTTTGAAGATCAACGCGCTAATCACGACCCTGGCCACCATGCAAATTGTCCGCGGGCTAGCCTATATTATTTCCGATGGTAAAGCGGTTGGCATTGAGGATGAACGTTTCTTCACCCTGGGCTATGCCAATTGGTTAGGTTTGCCGGCGCCTATCTGGCTGACGGTTGCCTGCCTGATTGTCTTTGGACTGCTGCTGAATAAAACCACCTTTGGCCGCAATACTCTGGCAATAGGAGGTAATGAGGAGGCAGCGCGTCTGGCAGGGGTACCGGTGGTTCGTACCAAGATTATCATCTTCGTTCTTTCAGGTCTGGTATCGGCGGCGGCGGGGATCATTTTGGCTTCGCGCATGACCAGTGGTCAGCCTATGACCTCAATTGGTTATGAACTGATTGTGATCTCGGCATGCGTACTGGGTGGCGTATCGCTAAAAGGCGGGATCGGTAAGATCTCTTATGTGGTGGCCGGGATCCTGATTCTGGGTACCGTAGAGAATGCGATGAACCTGCTGAACATCTCGCCATTCTCGCAATATGTGGTCCGCGGGGTGATATTGTTGGCGGCGGTTATCTTCGACCGTTACAAGCAAAAAGCGAAACGTTCGCATTAATTGAGCGCAACTTTTAAGTCTACTCATAATGTCCCGCCAGCGCCCGCTGCGCTGGCGGAGACTATCAAAAATGGCGAGGCTGGTCACACTGTCTATACTTACATGGCTAACAATTAGTTAACAACCAGCGTAATGCTGGCCATGATAAGGAGGAATACAGGGTGGCTGACCAGATATCTGTACCGCCTGAGCTAACCGGAAACCACGCATTTTTTCTGGATCTTGACGGCACGCTTGCCGATATCAAACCTCATCCCGATCAGGTTGTTATCCCCGAAGACGTCCTTCAGATGTTGCGATTACTGGCACAGCAGCAACATGACGCTGTGGCATTGATTTCAGGGCGCTCACTCGCAGAGCTCGACGCACTTACCCGTCACTGGCGATTGCCGCTTGCCGGCGTCCACGGGGCTGAACGCCGCGATATCAATGGAAAAAGACATGATGTATCACTACCGCCGGCGCTGAGCCGTGAGGTCGGCGAAGCATTAACTTCGGCGCTACAGGCGCTGCCTGGCAGTGAGCTGGAAGATAAAGGCATCGCTTTTGCGCTGCACTATCGCCAGGCGCCACAACACCAGAGCGCCATCCTGGCATTGGCGCAGGATATCGTGCAGCGTTATCCGATTCTGGCCATTCAGCAAGGGAAGTGTGTCGTTGAGATCAAACCGCGCGGGATTAACAAAGGTGAAGCGATTGCCGCGTTTATGCGGGAAGCGCCTTTTGCGGGACGAAAGCCGGTATTTATCGGCGATGACCTGACTGATGAGGCGGGTTTTACTATGGTTAATCAATTAGGCGGAGTATCGATAAAAGTTGGACAAGGCGACACACAGGCGCGCTGGCGGCTGGCAAATGTTGCCGCCGTACATCAGTGGTTACGTCACGTCGTCGACAATACCCAATGCCTGGATGTATTCACTAACGGGAGGGATGACCATGGGTCGTTTAGTCGTAGTATCTAACCGTATTGCAACGCCGAATGATAAAAAGGCCAGCGCTGGCGGCCTGGCGGTGGGTATTTTAGGTGCGCTGAAGGCGAGCGGCGGCACGTGGTTTGGCTGGAGTGGGGAGATCGGCGATGATAGCCAGCCGTTGAAGAAGGTGAGTAAAGGGGATATTTCCTGGGCCTCATTCAACCTTAGCGAAGAAGATCACGAGCTCTACTACAATCAGTTTTCCAATGCGGTGCTATGGCCCGCGTTTCACTATCGTCTCGACTTAGTCAATTTTCAGCGTCCGGCGTGGGAGGGGTATCTGCGCGTTAACGCCGCTGTGGCGCAAAAGCTGCTGCCGCTGCTAGCCGACGACGATATGATTTGGGTTCATGATTATCACCTATTGCCATTTGCCAGTGAATTACGCAAAAACGGCGTCAAAAACCGCATCGGTTTCTTCCTGCATATTCCGTTTCCGACGCCTGAAATATTCAACGCTTTACCTCCACATGCGGAGCTTCTTGAACAGCTTTGTGATTATGATTTACTCGGCTTTCAGACCGAAAACGACCGGCAGGCATTTGTTGATTGCGTCGCCCAACAAACGACCTTGTGCGAAGTGGGTCACCAGCAATACCGTGCCTGGGGTAAGACGTTCCGTACTGCCGTCTATCCGATAAGCATCGAACCTCAGGAAGTCGCGCGCAGCGCCAGCGGGCCGCTGCCGCCGAAGTTGGCTCAATTGAAAGCTGAACTAAAAGGAGTTAAGAATATTTTTTCCGTTGAGCGCCTGGATTACTCCAAGGGGCTGCCGGAGCGTTTTCAGGCTTACGAGGCGCTGCTGGAAAACTACCCGCAGCATCGTGGAAAAATTCGCTATACCCAGATAGCGCCCACTTCGCGGGGCGATGTTCAGGCTTATCAGGATATCCGCCATCAACTGGAAACGGCCGCCGGGCGAATCAACGGCCACTATGGTCAACTGGGGTGGACGCCGCTGTATTATTTGAATCAGCACTTCGATCGCAAACTACTCATGAAGGTGTTTCGTTATTCGGACGTGGGGCTGGTCACGCCGCTACGCGATGGCATGAACCTCGTGGCCAAGGAGTTTGTCGCCGCGCAGGACCCTGAAAACCCTGGGGTGTTGGTGCTATCGCAGTTCGCTGGCGCGGCGAATGAACTGACTTCCGCGCTCATCGTCAACCCTTACGATCGCGATGAAGTGGCGGCGGCGCTGGACCGCGCTCTGACTATGCCGCTTGCGGAGCGAATTATTCGCCATGGCAAAATGCTCAAGGCGATCGAGAATAATGATATTGATAACTGGCAGGCGCAGTTCGTTGCCGATCTAAAGCGCGTAAAGTCGCATGAAGATAGCTGCCAGCAGCCAACCGTAGTTACTCCCTCCGCGTAGTCAAAATGGCTGATGCTTCGGCATCAGCTTATTCCAGGGAAACCAACAGCACATCGACTCCGCTGCTGCCGACGATATTCTTCGCTGAACAGGTTGCGCGGGAAAACAGGCTCTGGTTATGGTTGCCGCAGATTACCAGGTCGACGTGATGCTGACGGCAAAAATCCTTCACGTGATGACAAAGTTCGCCGCTGGCGATGGTCATTTTGCTGATGGGATAGTCCGCCTGGGCGGCGAGTTCATTAAGAAAGCTACGTGTCTCCTCCTGCATAATCTCACGCAAATTCTCCATCATCGGCGCGGCGAACTGATTATACATTTCCGGATCTGTCGCCAGCGTGATCAGGCTGACCTGCGCATTAAGCGGACGTGCGATAGACACCGCTTTATTGACCAACATGCGGCTTTCCGGCGTTGGGGCGACGGCGACTAACAGATGAGAGTAGGGCATCTAGCCTCCTTGAGATACGCAACGGGATCTTTCTACTTTCTTTACTCCTAATTCCATCTTTCCACAAGGGGTATTCGCGCGGTTAAAAACGCCTTTCTCCGGCCGTGTGATATCAGATTCTGGCAGCCGACTCGCAAAAATGATTCTCTCTTTTGCTTTAAAAGAAACGCTGTTTTATAAATCGGTGACGCATGTTGCCCGGCCCTTTGTTTTTTTGCCACTGAATGATTAGTACTGGCAAAAATGCAAAGGTAAGCCGGTTTTCATGATCTTACTGTAGCCATGTATCCGCAAAACTTCGGTATAGCCTGGTAAGGCCGAAGTTATCTAATAAAAAAGAGACAGGATTTACGGCGATGAAAACACGAAAAATCGGTTTGGCTAATTATCTCGCCTATGGTTCCGGCGATTTTCTCGGCGCGGGAACTACCGCGCTTACCGCAGCATGGCTACTCTATTTTTACACCACTTTCTGCGGGCTATCACCCATTGAGGCGACGCTCATTTTCGCCACCGCGCGCGTACTCGACGCGGTCGTTAGCCCCCTGATGGGCTTCTTAACCGATAACTTTGGCTCTACCTGGCTGGGTAAGCGATTCGGCAGACGCAAATTTTTTATTTTGCTCGGTATTCCCTGTGTCTTTAGCTACTCAATGATGTGGGTAGGCGATATGGGGTTCTGGTATTACCTCGCGACTTATCTGCTGTTTGATATTGTCTATACCATGATTCTGGTGCCCTACGAGACGCTGGTGCCGGAGATGACCGATGATTTCAAACAGAAGACCAAATTTTCAGGCGCGCGTATTTCAATGGCGCAAATGTCGGCGATATTAGCCTCGTTTTTACCGGGGATTCTGCTCACCCAACTGGGTAAAGACAACGCCAGCTCATTTTTTTATGCAAGCCTGGTCTTTTCGGTGCTGTGCGCCCTGATGCTGACCTTCGTCTGGTTTTTTACCTGGGAGCGCCCTCGGGAAGCGTGGTCTGAAGCGGCGCTGCGCGCAGAAGAAGAAAAACGCAATTTAACCCTCGCGCAGAGTCTTAACCGGCTGTTTATTGAGCTTAGCTCTACGCTGCGCATTAAAATCTTCCGCCAGCATCTTGGTATGTATCTGGGCGGTTACATCGCGCAGGACGTTTTCAATGCGGTGTTTACCTATTATGTGGTCTTTGTGCTGATGCAGGATGCCTCCGTCGCCTCTAACTTACTCGGCACGATGGCTATCTTCCAGTTTATCGCGGTCATCGCCATGATCCCGCTCTGCATCCGCTTTGGCCCGGCGCCTTCATACCGCATGGTAGTGGTGCTGTTCGGTTTGAGTTCACTCTCTTATGCCGTGCTTTATTACGCGGGGCTGAGCGATGTCTATTCATTATTGCTGCTCATTTCTGCTATCGCGGGCCTGGGGCGCGGCGGCATTAATTACGTGCCGTGGAATACCTACACCTATATTGCCGACGTCGACGAAGTCATTACCGGCCAGCGTCGGGAGGGTATTTTCGCCGGTATCATGACGCTGACCCGCAAAGCGTCGCAGGCGGGGGCGGTGATGCTGGTTGGCATCATCATGCAACTATCGGGCTTTGTCTCCGGGCAAAAAATTCAGCCGGAAGGCGTGAGTCATACCATTCTGTTGATCCTTAGCGTCGGTACGTTGGTGGTGCTGGCTTGCGGCTTCCTGGTCTCCCTGCGCTTTAAACTCAATCTGCATACGCATAGCGTGCTGCGCGCCGAGACGCTAATGATGCGCGATGTCGGTTACGCACAGCCCGAGCGGGCGACAGCGGAAAACCGCGCGGTGGTTGAGCAGCTGGCGGGGATGCCTTACGAATGCCTGTGGGGCAATAACAATATTGGTTACCTGAATCGCAATAAACCTGCCGCCCCGGCGCTGAATCAGGGCGGTGCTTTGAATTCGACATATACCAGAGGTTAAGAACATGAAAGTTTGGCCGGTCAAACATAGCCCATTATTGCGTCAGCCTGAGCGCTTTATCGCTCGCAGCGAGCTTCAGGCATTGATCCGTAATGTGACGCAAAACCTGGTGAATATTAAGGATGAAAGCGGGCAATTTTTACTGCGGCTGGACGACGGGCGAGTCATCGATACCAAAGGCTGGGCCGGTTGGGAATGGACCCACGGCGTTGGGCTGTACGGCATCTACCAGTATTATCAACAAACCGGCGATACCGCCATGCGCGATATCATTGACGGCTGGTTCGCCGACCGCTTCGCCGAAGGGGCAACCACCAAAAACGTTAATACCATGGCGCCGTTTTTGACGCTGGCTTATCGCTATGAAGAGACCGGGCGTCAGGAGTATCTCCCGTGGCTCGATAGCTGGGCCGAGTGGGCGATGCATGAGATGCCGCGCACCGAGCAGGGAGGCATGCAGCACATTACCCTGGCGGAAGAGAACCATCAGCAGATGTGGGATGACACGCTGATGATGACGGTGCTGCCGCTAGCCAAAATCGGTAAATTACTAAATCGTCCGCACTACATTGAAGAAGCAACCTATCAGTTCTTGCTGCATGTACAGAACCTGATGGACAAAGAGACTGGCCTGTGGTTCCACGGCTGGAATTACGACGGTCGGCACAACTTTGCGCGTGCGCGCTGGGCGCGGGGTAACAGCTGGCTCACCATCGTTATCCCGGACTTCCTTGAGCTGGTGGATTTGCCAGAGGGGAGTGCGGTGCGCCGCTATCTGCTACAGGTACTGAATGCGCAAATTGCCGCGTTAGCTGACTGTCAGGATGAGAGCGGCCTCTGGCATACCCTGCTCGACGATCCGCATTCCTACCTTGAAGCGTCAGCGACGGCGGGCTTTGCTTACGGCATCCTGAAAGCGATACGCAAGCGTTATGTCGGGGCGGAGTACACCGAGGTTGCCGAAAAGGCGATACGCGGGATTGTGCGAAATATTTCACCAGAGGGGGAACTGCTGCAAACCTCGTTTGGTACCGGGATGGGCTCCGATCTTGATTTTTATCGGCAAATTCCGCTGACGTCGATGCCGTACGGCCAGGCGATGGCGATTCTTTGTCTGACGGAATATCTGCGCAAGTATTTCTGATAGCGGCATAGATTCCCCGGCCGCGCTGTGCGTACCGGGGCTCCTGATAAAACAAACCCGGCTTTCACCGGGTTTGTTTTTACATCCGCTCTACGGTCTCAATACCCAGAGTATCAAGACCCAGCTTCAGCGTCTTCGCCGTCAGCTGCGCCAGTTTCAGGCGGCTATTACGGGCCTCTTCGCTTTCGGCGCTGAGGATTGGGCAGTGTTCGTAGAAACCTGAGAACAGCCCGGCCAGATCGTACAGATAGGCGCACATCACGTGCGGAGTACCTTCACGGGCGACGACGGCCAGCGTTTCTTCGAACTGCAGCAGGCGGGCAGCCAACTGCGCTTCGCGATCTTCGCTAATAACCACCGGCGCGGCAGCCAGCGCGCTTTCGTCGATACCGGCTTTACGGAACACCGACAGCACGCGGGTATAGGCATACTGCATGTAAGGCGCGGTATTACCTTCGAACGCCAGCATGTTATCCCAGTCGAAAATGTAATCAGTAGTACGGTTTTTCGACAGGTCAGCATATTTCACCGCGCCGATACCCACCGCATTGGCCAGTTTTTCCAGCTCATCGGCAGGCATATCCGGGTTCTTCTCGGCCACCAGGCGGCGTGCGCGCTCCAGCGCTTCGTCCAGCAGATCGGCCAGTTTGACGGTACCGCCGGCGCGGGTTTTAAACGGTTTACCATCTTTCCCGAGCATCATGCCGAACATGTGGTGTTCCAGCGGTACGGATTCAGGCACATAGCCGGCTTTACGGACAATGGTCCATGCCTGCATCAGGTGCTGATGCTGACGAGAGTCGATGTAGTAGAGCACGCGGTCGGCATGCAGCGTTTCATAACGGTATTTTGCGCAGGCGATATCGGTAGTGGTGTAGAGGTAGCCGCCATCCTTTTTCTGGATGATGACGCCCATCGGTTCGCCTTCTTTGTTTTTGTATTCATCAAGGAAGACCACGGTCGCGCCTTCGCTCTCGACGGCCATACCTTTTGCTTTCAGATCGGCAACGATCCCCGGCAGCATCGGATTGTACAGGCTTTCACCCATCACATCATCGCGAGTCAGGGTGACATTCAGGCGATCGTAGGTGATCTGGTTTTGCGACATGGTGATGTCGACCAGTTTACGCCACATCTGCAGGAAGTACTCGTCGCCGCCCTGCAGCTTAACCACGTAGCTACGCGCGCGCTCGGCGAACGCTTCGTCTTCGTCATAGTGCTTTTTCGCTTCGCGGTAGAAACCTTCGAGGTCGGCCAGCGCCATTTCGCCGGCGTTTTCCTGCTGCTGCTTTTCCAGATAAGCGATCAGCATCCCGAACTGGGTACCCCAGTCACCGACGTGGTTGGCGCGGATAACGCGATGGCCGAGGAATTCCAGAGTACGTACCGAGGCATCGCCGATGATGGTTGAACGCAGATGGCCGACATGCATCTCTTTCGCCACGTTCGGCGCGGAGTAGTCAACAACGATGGTCTGCGGCTGTGGTTTCGCCACGCCCAGGCGCTCGGACTGCAGCGCGAGATTGACGTTTTCCGCCAGGAAGGCCGGATCGAGGAAAATATTGATAAAGCCCGGCCCGGCGATTTCGACTTTATTGGCAATGCCGTTCAGATCGAGATGAGACAGTACCTGCTCTGCAAGTTGTCGCGGCGCCATGCCCAGTTTTTTGGCCACTGCCATCACGCCATTGGCTTGATAGTCGCCGAACTGAACTTTTGCTGACTGGCGGACCTGAGGTTCGCAATCGGCAGGCGCGCCTGCCGCGATCAGGGCCTGGCTGACTTTTTCTGAGAGAAGAGCCTGAATATTCACCGGAATACCTTACTTTTAAGGCGCGAGAACCCCTGTGGGGCGGCGCCGGAACATGGACAAATTAAGGCGGGAGTATACTGCATTTGCGCCCAGCCGTCAGCACCGCGCGCAAGTTGTAAAGCGGCACGCTTAATGAATAACCATTCGTTGTTCAGGCGCGCGGATTGGCGGTTGGTCGGGGCGGCGAAACAGGATAAATTAGCCTTTTTAGCAATGACCGAGGCGCAAGATGGCGAACTGGCAGCAAATTGATGAACTGAAAGATATTTCGGCGGATTTACCGCGTTTTAGCGATGCGCTGCAAGCGCTGGCCGAACGGTTGGGGTTGGAGCTTGCGCCGCTGGACGCCGACCATATCTCGCTGCGCTGTCATCAAAATACTACGGCGGAACGCTGGCGGCAGGGGCTGGAGCGTTGCGGCGCGCTGTTATCGGAAAATATCATTAATGGCCGCCCCATTTGCTTATTTAAGCTTGCCGAACCTATTTGTGTCGCCCACTGGCGCTTTACGGTTGTGGAGTTGCCATGGCCGGGGGAAAAACGCTATCCGCACGAAGGCTGGGAACATATCGAAATCGTTCTGCCGGGCGAGCCGGAAACCCTCAACGCTCGCGCGCTGGCCTTGCTTTCCGATGACGGGCTCAGCCAGCCGGGAATTTTCGTAAAAACCAGCTCGCCGAAAGGGGAGCGTGAACGCTTGCCGAACCCGACGCTTGCGGTCACGGACGGCAAAGTGACCATCAAATTCCATCCCTGGTCGATCGAGCAAATCGTCGCCAGCGAGCGAACCGATACTTAACAGTGTGAAGCCGCGCGGCGTCTGCGGGGAAAAATCGTGACATGCTGTGCTGCCCGTGATGAAAATGGAGAAGGAATCGATGTTGCTGGAAGTTTGCTGCTATAGCATGGAATGCGCGCTTGAGGCGCAGCGCTGCGGCGCCGATCGCATTGAACTTTGCGCCGCGCCGCAGGAGGGCGGGTTAACGCCGTCGTTGGGCGTGCTGCGTTCGGTGCGAGACAATATCTCGATTCCGGTTCATCCGATTATCCGTCCGCGCGGCGGCGATTTTTGTTACACCGAGGGTGAATTTGCCGCCATGCTGGATGATGTGGCGACGGTCAGAGATCTGGGTTTTGCTGGTCTGGTGATTGGCGTGCTCGATGCTGACGGCCAGGTGGATATCCCCCGTATGCGAAAAATTATGGCGGCGGCGGGTCCGCTGGCGGTGACCTTCCATCGCGCCTTTGATATGTGCGCCGACCCGCGTCAGGCCTGGCATGCGCTTGCTGAACTTGGCGTTGCTCGCATCCTCACTTCCGGTCAACGGCCAACGGCGGAACAAGGTCTTGCAAAAATTATGGAACTAATTGCGCTGGGCGATACTCCAATCATTATGGCCGGAGCGGGAGTGCGGGCTGCCAATCTGCAAAAGTTTCTACAGGCAGGCCTCAAAGAGGTGCATAGCTCAGCGGGGCAGTGGTTGCCATCGCCGATGCGCTTTCGTAATCCGGGGTTATCGATGTCCACCGACGCAGATGCCGATGAATATTGCCGCTATGCCGTTAACGGCGAAGCGGTGGCGGAAATGAAACAGATTATTTCTGCCGCGCGGGATTAGCCCGCGAAGCTAACCGTTTTTTGCTGCACATCATGTCGCCCAATATGATGATTGCCCGTACCAGGCCCCTGCAATTTCAACAGGGGCCTTTTTTTATCCCACGAGGGCCAGTGGTCGGCTGAGGTGAATTACGCCCTGGCCGCGGCCGCTTTTTTGGCCAGCGACTGTTGCGTCTCTGGTTTAGTGGCGACGATCACCGCGCGCAGCGGCGCGGGGTAACCTTCCAGCGTTTTGCTGCTGTCATGCGGGTCGAGGAAGTCGGCGAGTGATTCCGTCGTCATCCATTCGGTGCGGCGCTGCTCTTCGCTGGTGGTGACGCAGGTATCAACAATGCGCACATCGATGAATCCGCACTTCTCCAGCCACTGTTTTAGCGCGGCGGCGGAAGGAATGAAATAAACGTTACGCATTTGCGCGTAGCGGTCGCCTGGCACCAGCACGGTGTTCTCATCACCTTCAACGACCAGCGTCTCCAGTACCAGTTCGCCGCCGGGGGCTAACTGATCTTTGAGCTGCCACAGATGATCCAGCGGGGAACGGCGGTGATACAGCACTCCCATCGAAAAGACGGTATCAAAAGCTTCCAGCGCCGGCAGTTGTTCGATGCCTAGCGGCAGTAGGTGCGCGCGCTGATCGTTGCCGATGAGTTTGCGTACCGCTTCAAACTGGCATAAGAACAGCTGGGTTGGATCGATACCGACCGCCAGATGCGCGCCGGCGCCGATCATTCGCCACATGTGATAACCACTGCCGCAGCCGACATCAAGAATAGTACGACCGGTGAGGTCGGAAAGATGCGGCAGCACGCGTTCCCATTTCAGGTCGGAACGCCATTCGGTATCGATATTAATGCCATACAGCGAATAAGGGCCTTTACGCCACGGCATCAGGTTTCGCAGCAGATTTTCAATTCGCAACTGGTGGCCTTCGCTGAGTGGCGTTTCGCTTTCCGCCGTGACGCTATGCAATAGATCGAGACGCCAGGGCGCCAGCTCGGGCAGAAACTCAACGGCGCGTTCCCATTCGCGAAACTTACCGTGCAGCGCTTCGCGTTGCCAGGCCGCGACCTGAGCGGGCAGGGTTTCCAGCCAGTGGGAGAGCGGCCCTTTCGCGATCAACTGATAAAAATTACTGAAGTCGATCATGCCCGTTCCTCGGATTTAACCGCCACCAACGAACCAAAATTAAAGCACTGGAACCACAGTTCGGCATGTTCAAATCCGGCCTGACGCAGGCGCGCTTTATGGGTTTCAACCGAATCGGTCAGCATGACGTTTTCCAGCATGCTGCGTTTCTGGCTGATTTCCAGTTCGCTATAGCCATTGGCGCGCTTGAAGTCATGGTGCATGTTGAACAGCAGTTCGCCGACGTTGGCATCTTCAAAGCTGAATTTTTCGGAAAGCACCAGCGCGCCGCCCGGATTGAGCCCTTGATAGACTTTATCAAGGATCGCCTGACGTTCGCTCGGTTCGAGGAACTGAATAGTGAAGTTCAGCACGACCATCGAGGCATTTTCAATGGCGATATGGCGAATATCGCCCTCAATAACCTCAACCGGCGTTGGCGCTTTATAGGCATCAATATGACGACGGCAACGTTCTACCATCGCCGGGGAGTTATCAATGGCGATAATTTTGCACCCCGGATGCGCAATATTGCGGCGCACGGAAAGCGTCGCGGCGCCGAGCGAACAGCCAAGATCGTAAACCTGAGTGTTTGGCTGAACAAAACGCTCAGCCAGCATGCCGATCATCGAAATAATATTGGAGTAACCAGGAACAGAGCGCTGGATCATATCCGGGAAGACTTCGGCTACCCGTTCATCAAAGGTCCAGTCGCCGAGACTGGCAATCGGCGCGGAAAAAAGCGTATCGCGGTGAGACATAACGTTAAACCCGAAAAAACGAAAACGGCGTATTGTGCGCTAACGCAGGGAGAAAACCAACTCCCAGGGCATATACCACAGGTTAGCCAGCACCATCAGCAACAGCGAGCACCAGGTGGCGCTCATTCCGGAACGCCGCCAGCGGAACAGGCGATGATGGAAACCGTACGAGTGCATCAGGCGCCCGGCAATCAGCAAAATACCGCAAACGTGCACCATCCAGGTTAGCGCGCCGTTCATTTCCATAAACAGCAGCAAGATAAGCCCAATGGGGACGTATTCCACGGCATTGCCATGAACGCGAATGGCGACCTGTAGTTCGCTAAAACCGCCGTCGCCATAGCCGACGCGATACTGCATGCGCAGACGTACCACGTCGAAGGAAAACTTGATTAACAATAACGCACCCAAAACCGCATACAGCGCGCTGACCATACCCAAAACTCCCTTTAATTATGTCAGGTGGCTCCGACTATCATAGCAGGATATCAGAAAAGCGAGGATTGCTGCGGAATTGACGGTGCGGCGCCGACTTGCGGCAGCACCGCGCGTAGGTCTTCCCATAAGGTATCTACCAGTTCAGGCGCCTGGGCGATATCCGGGGTATGCAAAAACAGCCACGGCGTGGCCGACTGATGCCATTTTGGCAGCGTCTGTAGCCAGACGCGAAACAATTCGCGATTCTGCGCCATATCATCGCTGCCGATAAAGCGCACCATCGGCTGCTCCGCGGTCATGACCGCGTGAACCGGGACTTTGGGTTTCTTTTTCTGCGCGTCGATCATCGCCGGATTACGCGCGACGGCGCTATGCACCGGGCGGCTATCGAGGATAACTCGATTGGCGTTGCGCTGGTGTAGCCCGCGATTAAGCTGCTGTTCGGCATCGCTTTTGGTGAAAAACTCGGGATGGCGAACTTCAACGCCGTAGGTGAAGTTTTTCGGTAGCGTATCGAGAAAATGCCACAGGGCAGGGAGGTCTCGTGGCCCGAAGGTGGCGGGCAACTGCAACCAGTACTGGCCGATGCGCGATTCCAGCGGCGCCAGACGAGTAAAAAATTCGTGGCTTAAATCGTCGCAGTCGCGCAGTGCCGCCTGATGCGAAATCGTGGCCGGGAATTTGAAACAGAACCGAAAATCATCGTGAGTTTGTTGATACCAGCGATCGACTATCTCGGCCTTTGGTAAGGCATACAGGGTGGTATTACCCTCCACGCAGTTAAAATGGCGAGCATACTCTTCAAGGCCGGTGATGCCAAGGCGCACCCATTTAGGGTGCGACCATTGCGGGAGCCCGATATAAATCATAAGGCGGCGAGAATGTCCTCAGTGCTGCGCACGCGGGCGATGCGCGGGAAGATATGCGTCATACTGCCCTGATGCTGATCGGCGGAGGCAGCGCTGCACGCATCCTCGGCGATGACCAGATTGAAACCGAGTTCCCAGGCATTGCGAGCGGTGGATTCCACGCCGATATTCGTGGAGATACCGCAAAGGATAATGGTGTCGATACCGCGGCGGCGAAGTTGCAGTTCAAGATCGGTACCGTAGAACGCGCCCCACTGACGTTTCGTCACTTCAAGATCGCTATCCTGCTTGCCAAGCGCCGGCGGATAGACCCACCAGTTTTCAGGCAGCTTCGCGGCGCCAGCCTGGGCATCTACCGGCTGTTTTAACGCTTCAGCGAAATCGGCGGACCAGCCGACGCGAACCATGATGACGGGCGAACCCTGTTGACGACATTTTTCAGCCAGCTTTGCCGCGCGCGTCACCACCTCGTCGGCGCGATGCGGGCCGCCGGCAAAGGGTAAAATGCCTTCTTGCAGGTCAATAACGACCAGCGCGGTTTTTTTCGCATTGAGTTCTAACATGGTATCCCCGTATCTTGTTCTCTTGTCAGGCCGCTACAATACCGTTGCTAATTCGGCTCAAGGGTAACAAATTTTGTTAATTTATGTGAGCACAAGCAATAAGCGCGCAGCAAAGCAGCGTACAAACTGCGTCGGGCTTATCGTCAGACAGAATTTCCAGTATAATAGCCGCCTTTTTTCATTCAGTAGTGACATTCAGCAAAGCTGCGACCTCGTCGCCTGCATGGCAGGCAACATCCGCCTGCGGCTAAGTTAAGGGATATCTCATGCGTACAGAATATTGCGGACAGCTACGTCAGTCCCACGTGGGGCAGCAAGTGACCCTGTGTGGTTGGGTCAACCGTCGTCGTGATCTCGGTAGCCTTATCTTCATCGATATGCGCGACCGTGAAGGCATCGTGCAGGTGTTTTTCGATCCGGATCGTGCGGATGCATTAAAACTGGCTTCCGAACTGCGTAATGAGTTCTGCATCCAAATCACCGGTACCGTGCGCGCGCGTGAAGAGCGTAACGTCAACCGCGAGATGGCCACCGGCGAAATCGAAGTGCTGGCGTCTGACCTGACCATCATCAACCGCGCGGAAGCGCTGCCGCTGGACTCCAACCACGTCAACACCGAAGAAGCGCGCCTGAAATACCGCTATCTGGACCTGCGTCGTCCGGAAATGGCTCAGCGCCTGAAAACCCGCGCCAAAATCACCAGCTTCGTGCGCCGCTTCATGGACGATCACGGGTTCCTTGATATCGAAACCCCGATGCTGACTAAAGCCACACCGGAAGGCGCGCGTGACTACCTCGTGCCGTCGCGCGTACATAAAGGTAAATTCTACGCGCTGCCGCAATCTCCGCAGCTGTTCAAACAGCTACTGATGATGTCCGGTTTCGATCGTTACTATCAGATAGTCAAATGCTTCCGCGACGAAGACCTGCGTGCCGACCGTCAGCCTGAATTTACTCAGATTGATGTTGAAACCTCGTTCATGACCGCGCCGCAGGTGCGTGAAGTGATGGAAGATCTGGTTCGTAAGCTGTGGCAGGACGTGAAGGGCGTAGACCTCGGTCAATTCCCGGTGATGACCTTTGCCGAAGCGGAGCGTCGTTACGGTTCCGATAAACCGGACCTGCGTAACCCGATGGAACTGGTAGACGTAGCCGATCTGGTGAAAGCGGTCGAATTCGCCGTCTTCTCCGGCCCGGCTAACGACGCCAAAGGCCGCGTTGCTGCCTTACGCGTGCCGGGCGGCGCGGCGCTGACCCGTAAACAGATTGATGAATACGGCAAATTCGTACAGATCTACGGTGCGAAAGGGTTGGCCTATATTAAAGTGACCGAGCGTGCGAAGGGCCTTGAAGGCATCAATAGCCCGGTGGCGAAATTCCTCAACGCCGAAATCGTCGAAGCTATTCTTGATCGCACGGGCGCGCAGGACGGCGACATGATCTTCTTCGGCGCTGACAACAAGAAAGTGGTTGCCGATGCCCTCGGCGCGCTGCGTCTGAAGCTGGGCAAAGACCTGAATCTCACCGACGAGACCAAATGGGCGCCGCTGTGGGTTATCGACTTCCCGATGTTCGAAGACGACGGCGAAGGCGGCCTGACCGCGATGCACCACCCGTTCACCTCGCCGAAAGATATGACCGCCTCCGAGCTGAAAGCCGCTCCGGAAGATGCTGTGGCTAACGCCTACGATATGGTCATCAACGGCTATGAAGTCGGCGGTGGTTCGGTGCGTATTCACAGCGGTGAAATGCAGCAAACCGTATTTGGCATTCTGGGCATTAATGAACAAGAACAGCGTGAAAAATTCGGCTTCCTGCTGGATGCGCTGAAGTACGGTACGCCGCCGCATGCCGGCCTGGCATTTGGCCTCGATCGCCTGACCATGCTGCTGACCGGTACCGATAACATCCGTGACGTTATCGCCTTCCCGAAAACGACGGCTGCCGCGTGCCTGATGACCGAAGCGCCGAGCTTCGCGAATCCTGCCGCGTTAGGCGAACTGGGGATTCAGGTTGTGGCGAAAGAGGCAAAAGAGTCTCCGGAGAACAACTAAGATGTCATTCAAGCTGCCCGTCTCCGTTCTGGTGGTGATTTACGCCGAAGATACGAAGCGGGTGCTGATGTTGCAGCGACGCGACGATCCCGCTTTCTGGCAGTCGGTTACCGGCAGCCTGGAAGAGGGGGAAACCGCGTTGCAGGCCGCCGCGCGCGAAGTAAAGGAAGAGGTCGCCATTGACGTTGCTCGCGAGCAACTGGCCTTAATTGACTGTCAGCGTACGGTGGAGTTCGAGATATTTTCTCACTTACGTCATCGCTATGCGCCGGGCGTCGAGCGCAATACGGAATTCTGGTTCCGTCTTGCGCTGCCCCATGAGCGCCAGATTGTTTTCACTGAACATCTGGATTACCGCTGGGTTAGCGCGTCGGATGCCGCCGCGCTAACCAAATCGTGGAGCAACCGGCAGGCGATTGAAGAATTTGTAATTAACGCCGGATAACTTCCCGCGGCGTTTGTCGCGGGAAGACGGCTTTTTTGGAGAGTTTTTTATGGCAGGTCATAGTAAATGGGCCAACACCAAACACCGCAAAGCGGCGCAAGATGCCAAGCGCGGTAAGATCTTTACTAAAATCATCCGCGAGCTGGTCACCGCTGCGCGTCTGGGCGGCGGCGATCCGGCATCCAACCCGCGTCTGCGCGCGGCGGTAGATAAAGCGTTGTCCAATAACATGACTCGCGACACCTTGAACCGCGCCATCGCGCGCGGCGTCGGCGGTGATGAAGACGCGAACATGGAAACCATCATTTATGAAGGTTACGGCCCGGGCGGCACTGCGGTAATGGTTGAATGTCTGAGCGACAACCGTAACCGTACCGTCGCCGAAGTACGCCACGCCTTTACCAAAACCGGTGGTAACCTCGGAACCGACGGCTCCGTGGCCTATCTGTTTAGCAAAAAAGGCGTGATCTCCTTCGAGAAAGGCGACGAAGACACCATCATGGAAGCCGCGCTGGAAGCGGGTGCTGAAGACGTCGTTACCTATGACGACGGCGCCATTGACGTTTACACCGCCTGGGAAGAGATGGGCGCGGTGCGTGATGCGCTGGAAGCCGCTGGCCTGAAAGCCGATGCTGCTGAAGTCTCAATGATCCCGTCGACTAAAGCGGATATGGATGCGGAAACCGCGCCGAAGCTGCTGCGTCTTATTGATATGCTGGAAGACTGCGACGACGTGCAGGAAGTGTATCATAACGGCGAAATCTCTGATGAGGTTGCCGCAACGCTGTGATGCCGGTAGCCGGTATTGCGGGTGAGTTATTACTGGAGGCGCGTGATGGCCATTATTCTCGGCATTGACCCGGGGTCACGCGTGACCGGTTATGGCGTGATTCGCCAGGTCGGGCGGCAGTTGAGCTACCTTGGCAGCGGATGTATCCGCACCAAAGTAGACGATCTGCCGTCGCGGCTGAAGCTGATATACGCCGGCGTCACCGAAATTATTACCCAGTTCCAGCCCGACTATTTCGCTATCGAGCAGGTCTTTATGGCGAAAAATGCCGATTCGGCGTTGAAGCTTGGGCAGGCGCGCGGGGTGGCGATTGTCGCGGCGACGAACCAGGACCTGCCGGTCTTTGAGTACGCCGCCCGCCAGGTTAAGCAAACCGTCGTCGGCATCGGTAGCGCGGAAAAGAGCCAGGTACAGCATATGGTGCGTACCTTGCTGAAACTTCCTGCAAATCCGCAGGCGGATGCGGCGGATGCGCTGGCCATCGCCATCACCCATTGCCACCTCAGTCAGAACCTGGCTCAGATTAGCGAGACCCGGCTCAATCTGGCGCGAGGGCGGTTACGATAATCACAAATCAGGCTGGATATTCATCCAGCCTTTTTTTATGATAACGCATTAGACTTTCGGCCCTTTATTCAGGAGCGCTACGTGATAGGCAGACTCAGAGGCATCATTCTCGAAAAGCAACCCCCGCTGGTATTACTGGAAACCGGGGGCGTAGGTTATGAAGTCCATATGCCGATGACCTGCTTCTACGAGCTACCGGAAGCCGGGCAGGAAGCCATCGTCTTCACCCATTTTGTAGTGCGTGAAGACGCGCAGCTGCTGTACGGCTTTAACAACAAGCAGGAACGCACGCTGTTTAAAGAGCTTATCAAAACCAACGGCGTCGGGCCGAAGCTGGCGCTGGCTATCCTTTCCGGCATGTCGGCGCAGCAGTTTGTGAACGCCGTTGAGCGTGAAGAAGTTGCCTCGCTGGTGAAACTGCCTGGTATCGGCAAGAAAACCGCCGAACGTTTAATTGTCGAGATGAAAGATCGCTTTAAAGGCCTGCATGGCGACCTGTTTACTCCGGCCGCCGATCTGGTGCTGACCACGCCTGCCGGCCCAACTGCCGACGATGCGGAGCAAGAAGCGGTTGCCGCGCTGGTGGCGCTGGGCTATAAACCACAAGAGGCCAGCCGAATGGTGAGCAAAATCGCTCGCCCGGACGCCAACAGTGAAACGCTAATCCGCGAAGCGCTGCGCGCGGCGTTGTGAGGTAAGGGATGATTGAAGCAGATCGGCTGGTATCAGGCGACAGCATTGGCTTTGAAGAGGCCGCTGACCGCGCTATCCGCCCCAAATTACTGGCAGAATATGTCGGCCAGCCGCAGGTGCGTTCGCAGATGGAAATCTTTATCCAGGCGGCGAAACTGCGCGGCGATGCGCTCGATCACCTGTTGATTTTTGGCCCGCCGGGATTGGGGAAAACCACGCTTGCTAATATCGTCGCCAACGAAATGGGCGTGAATCTGCGTACCACCTCCGGCCCGGTGCTGGAAAAGGCCGGCGACCTGGCGGCAATGCTGACCAACCTTGAGCCGCATGATGTCCTGTTTATTGATGAGATCCATCGCCTTTCGCCGGTAGTGGAAGAGGTACTGTATCCGGCAATGGAAGATTATCAGCTGGATATCATGATTGGCGAAGGCCCGGCCGCACGCTCGATTAAAATCGACCTGCCGCCGTTCACCCTGATTGGCGCGACTACCCGCGCCGGTTCATTGACTTCGCCGCTGCGCGACCGCTTTGGTATCGTGCAGCGCCTCGAGTTTTATCAGGTGCCGGACCTGCAGCATATCGTAGGCCGCAGCGCCCGTCATATGGGTTTGGAGATGAGCGAGGAAGGGGCGCTGGAAGTGGCCCGTCGTGCGCGCGGTACACCGCGTATCGCCAACCGTCTGCTGCGCCGGGTACGCGACTTCGCCGAAGTGCGTCACGATGGCACTATTTCCGCTGAGATCGCCGCTCAGGCGCTGGATATGCTCAACGTGGATGCCGAAGGGTTTGACTATATGGATCGCAAGCTGCTATTGGCGGTGATCGATAAATTCTTCGGTGGTCCGGTCGGCCTCGATAACCTCGCGGCGGCTATCGGCGAGGAGCGGGAAACCATTGAAGACGTGCTGGAGCCGTACTTAATTCAGCAGGGGTTCCTGCAGCGCACGCCGCGTGGCCGAATGGCGACGGTGCGCGCCTGGAATCACTTCGGTATTACCCCGCCGGAAATGCCCTGATAAAACCCGGTAGCTTTCCGCTACCGGGTAGCCTCTCAATCAACTCGCCGCTTTCTTCGTCATACTCAGAACAAACAGCGCCGCTGCGCAGAGCACAACCGAAGGGCCTGCAGGGGTATCGTAGAACGCCGAGAAGGTTAAACCGCCGGTCACCGCCAGCATACCTACACCAACGGCTACCGCGGCCATCTGTTCCGGCGTGCGGGCAAAACGGCGGGCGGTAGCGGCCGGGATTATCAACAACGAAGTGATGATCAGCGCGCCGACGAACTTCATTGCCACGCCGATAGTCAATGCCGTCACCAGCATCAGCAGCAGCTTAACCCGCTGCAACTTCACCCCATCAACAAACGCTAAATCAGGGCTGATGGTCATCGCCAGCAGGTTGCGCCACTGCCAGAGCAATATCGCGACCACTACCACCACGCCTAACGCAATGGAGATTAAATCCTGCGGGGTAACGGCTAACAGATCGCCAAACAGATAGGCCATCAGGTCGACGCGCACGTTCGACATCAGGCTCACCACCACCAGACCGAGCGACAGCGCGCTGTGCGCCATAATACCCAGCAGGGTATCGACCGCCAGGTGAGGGCGTTTTTCCAGCCATACCAGCCCGCCTGCCAGCAGCAGCGTGACCACAATAACCGCATAAAACGGATTAACGTTGAGCAGCAGACCAAACGCCACGCCAAGCAGCGAAGCATGCGCCAGCGTATCGCCAAAGTAGGACATTCTCCGCCAGACCACGAACGAACCCAGGGGGCCTGCCGCGCAGGCGAGCATCATGCCGGCTAACCAGCCGGGTAACAGTAATTCAATCATCAGCGGCCATTTCCTCGACGCAGTACAATCCGCCCCTGCAGGTCGTGGCGGTGATTATGTTGGTGACGATAAATGCCCAGCTGTTCCGCGCCGCGCGGGCCGAACATGGAGATAAATTCCGGATGCATCGAGACCACTTCCGGAGTTCCGGAGCAGCAAATATGCTGATTCAGGCACAGCACTTCATCGGTTTTGGCCATCACCAGGTGGAGATCGTGGGAAACCATTAAGACCGCGCAGTTCAGCTCCTGACGCAGTTGATTAATTAAATCATACAATGCCACCTGACCATTGACGTCGACGCCCTGGGTCGGTTCATCCAGCACCAGAAGTTGTGGTTGATTCAGCAGGGCGCGCGCCAGCAAAACGCGCTGGGTTTCGCCACCGGAGAGCTTTTGCATTGGCGCATCGATTAGATGCCCGGCCTGCACACGCTGCAGCGCCGGCATAATATCCTGCTTGCGGGTACCGGGACGCAGGCGCATAAAGCGGCTGACCGTCAGCGGCATGGTAGCATCAAGATGCAGTTTTTGCGGCACATAGCCGATACGCAGATTTTTCTCGCGCTGGATAGCACCTTCGGTCGGCGTCACCAGGCCGAGCACCACGCGCACCAGCGTCGATTTCCCGGCGCCGTTTGGGCCAAGAAGCGTTAAAATTTTGCCTGGTTTTAGCGTTAGCGAAATGTCAGACAACACGCGCCGCTGGCCGTAGACGACCGCGACTTTTTCCAGCGTTACAAGATTCGTCATGTCAAATTAGGGGTTGCACTAGCGATTGAATGTTATAATATCACATCACTTTCGCTCATTACGATGATTAGTCGCATTATGTTACATAAAAATACGCTTCTTTGCGCTGGACTTAGCGCCGCTTTTTTGTTCGCTCATGCCCCGGTTGCTCATGCAGCCGTTGTCGCTTCCATGAAACCCCTTGGCTTTATCGCTTCCGCCATCGCCGATGGCGTGACGGATACCCAGGTTTTACTGCCTGATGGTGCTTCCGAGCATGATTATTCCCTGCGTCCATCGGATGTAAAACGCTTACAGAACGCAGACTTAGTCGTATGGATTGGTCCAGAAATGGAAGCCTTTATGGACAAGTCAACGCAAAGCATTGCGGAGCAGAAAAAGGTCACCATCGCCCAGTTGGATGGGGTGAAACCGTTGCTCATGAAAGGGACGGATGATGACGATGACGAACATGGTCACGAACATGCTAATGGCGAAAAAAGTGACGGCGATCACCATCACGGCATTTACAATATGCATCTGTGGCTCTCCCCAGAGATAGCGCGGCTCTCAGCGGTTGCAATCCACGATAAATTATTGGAACTTATGCCGCAGAGTCGAGCCAAACTTGACGCCAACCTGAAGGAATTTGAGGCAAAATTAGCCGCAACCGACAAACAGGTGAGTAACGAGCTGGCGCCGGTGAAAGGTAAGGGGTATTTCGTTTTTCATGATGCCTATGGCTACTACGAAAAACATTACGGTTTGACCTCGTTGGGGCATTTTACCGTCAACCCTGAAATCCAGCCTGGTGCGCAGCGTTTACACGAAATAAGAACACAGTTGGTTGAGCAGAAAGCGACTTGCGTTTTTGCTGAGCCACAATTCAGGCCAGCGGTTATCGAAGCTGTTGCCAGGGGGACCTCCGTGCGCATGGGAACCCTGGATCCACTTGGAATCGGAATTAAGCTGGGTAAAGACAGTTACCCGCAGTTCCTGAGCCAGTTGGGGCATCAGTATTCAAGCTGCCTGAAAGGAGATTAACGAGGAAGTGAATACGTGCAACAGATAGCCCGCGCTGTCACTCAGGCATTCAACAACTTGCCGCGACCCCATCGCGTTATGCTGGGGTCGTTGAGCGTCCTGACTTTAGCGGTCGCCGTCTGGCGGCCCTACATCTACCACCCGGAATCAGCCCCGATCGTCAGAACGATTGAGCTGGAAAAAAGCGAAATCCGCTCTCTGCTGCCGGAAGCCTCTGAACCCATCGATCAGGCGCCGCAGGAAGAAGAAGCTATCCCGCAGGATGAGCTCGACGATAAATCCGATAGCGACTCCGGCGGCCATGAATATGTGGTTTCCACCGGCGATACGCTGAGCAGTATTCTTAATCAGTACGGTATTGATATGGGCGATATCGCTCAACTCTCCTCTGCTGATAAAGAACTGCGCAACCTTAAAATTGGTCAACAGCTCTCCTGGACGCTGACCGCCGATGGCGACCTGCAAAGCCTGACGTGGGAGATGTCGCGCCGCGAGACGCGTACCTATAACCGCGTCGCCAATGGCTTTAAAATGAGCAGCGAGCTGCAGAAAGGGGATTGGGTCAACAATGTCCTGAAAGGTACCGTTGGCGCTAGCTTCGTCTCCAGCGCCCGTGATGCTGGCCTCACCAGTACGGAAATCAGCGCGGTCATCAAAGCGATGCAGTGGCAGATGGACTTCCGTAAGCTGAAAAAAGGTGATGAATTCTCGGTGCTGATGTCGCGTGAAATGCTTGATGGCAAGCGCGAGCAGAGCCAGCTGTTGGGCGTGCGTTTACGTTCCGATGGCAAAGATTATTACGCGATCCGTGCCGAAGATGGCAAATTCTACGATCGCAACGGTACGGGTCTGGCGAAAGGCTTCCTGCGCTTCCCGACCTCGCGTCAGTTCCGCGTGTCGTCTAACTTCAACCCGCGTCGCCTGAATCCGGTGACCGGGCGCGTTGCGCCGCATCGCGGCGTTGACTTCGCTATGCCGCAGGGCACGCCGGTGCTTTCCGTCGGCGATGGTGAAGTGGTGGTGGCGAAACGCAGCGGCGCGGCAGGTTACTATGTCGCCGTGCGTCATGGCCGCACCTATACCACCCGCTATATGCACCTGCGTAAGCTGCTGGTGAAACCGGGGCAGAAAGTGAAACGCGGTGATCGTATCGCGCTGTCGGGCAACACCGGGCGTTCTACTGGCCCGCACCTGCACTATGAAGTCTGGATCAACCAGCAGGCGGTTAACCCGCTGACGGCGAAATTGCCGCGTACCGAAGGTTTAACCGGTTCCGACCGTACCGATTATCTGGCGCAGGCCAAAGAGGTTATCCCACAGCTGCGCTTTGATTAGTCTGAATTATCTTCACTGAAAGCCGGCGCCTGATATGCGCCGGCTTTTTCTTTTGTGCGATGAGTGACGTGTCGCTAAACTAAGCCATTATCTTTATTGATTAAGCAGAACTTCTGCGGACCGGGCATGGAAACGAAAAAAAATAACATTGAATTTATCCCCAAATTTGAGAAATCTTTTTTACTGCCGCGCTACTGGGGCGCGTGGCTGGGCGTTTTCGCCTTCGCCGGAATCGCGCTGACGCCTCCCTCTTTCCGCGACCCTATTCTCGGAAAACTGGGGCGTTTTGTTGGCCGTCTGGCAAAAAGCTCCCGCCGTCGGGCGCAGATTAACCTGCTGTACTGCTTCCCGGAAAAAAGTGAGCAAGAGCGTGAAGCTATCATTGATGCGATGTATATGTCTGCTCCGCAGGCAATGGTGATGATGGCCGAACTCGGCATGCGCGATCCGCAGCGTGTGATGTCCCGCGTTGACTGGCAAGGGAAAGAGATCATTGACGAGATGCACCGTAATAATGAAAAGGTCATCTTTTTAGTGCCGCACGCCTGGGGCGTGGATATTCCGGCGATGCTGATGGCTTCAGGCGGGCAAAAAATGGCCGCGATGTTCCATAACCAGGGTAATCCAGTATTTGACTACGTCTGGAACACCGTGCGCCGTCGTTTTGGCGGGCGGATGCACGCGCGTAACGATGGTATCAAGCCGTTTATTCAATCGGTGCGACAGGGCTACTGGGGCTATTATCTGCCCGACCAGGATCACGGCGCCGAGCACAGCGAATTTGTTGATTTCTTCGCGACTTATAAAGCGACTCTTCCGGCGATTGGCCGTCTGATGAAAGTCTGCCGCGCGCGCGTAGTGCCGCTATTTCCGGTGTATGACGGTAAAACGCATCGCCTGACGGTACTGGTGCGCCCGCCGATGGACGATCTGCTGGAAGCCGATGACACGACGATTGCGCGCCGTATGAACGAAGAGGTTGAGATTTTCGTCAGGCCGCACACCGAACAGTATACCTGGATCCTGAAACTGCTGAAGACGCGTAAGCCGGGTGAAACTGAGCCTTATAAGCGCAAAGAACTGTTTCCGAAGAAGTAAGCTGTATGCTGCGCTGAGCAGGGCTACGGCGCCTGCATTTACCAGACCGTAGGCCGGATAAGGCGCAGCCGCCATCCGGCGCAAAAGCGGCTCCTTATCCGCGGATATTGCCCGGCGGCGCTGCGCTTGCGCGGGCCTACAAAGCATTTCCGTATGCTACCATCGCCGGCATGCTGTGATGCCTGCATTTACCAGGATAACAAGCATAAAAAAGCCTCCGTAAGGAGGCTTTCCTGTCTCTGAAGATGATTACTCAACGGTCAGGATACGGGTGGTGTTGGTGCTGCCGATGGTGCTCATCACGTCGCCCTGGGTGACGACCACCAGGTCGCCGGAGACCAGATAGCCTTTATCACGCAGCAGGTTAACCGCGTCGTGCGCGGCGGCAACGCCGTCGTTATGGCTGTCGAAATGTACCGGCGTCACGCCACGATAGAGCGCTGTCAGGTTCAGAGTACGCTCGTGACGGGAGAGGGCGAAAATCGGCAGGCCGGAACTGATACGCGAAGTCATCAGTGCGGTGCGGCCGGACTCGGTCATGGTGATAATCGCGGTAATGCCTTTCAGGTGGTTGGCCGCATACATCGCCGACATGGCAATCGCTTCTTCGACGTTGTCGAACTGGACGTCAAGACGGTGTTTAGAAACGTTGAGGCTTGGGATCTTCTCCGCGCCCAGGCACACGCGCGCCATCGCGGCAACGGTTTCTGACGGATATTGGCCGGCAGCGGTTTCTGCGGACAGCATTACGGCATCGGTACCGTCCAGCACGGCGTTCGCTACGTCCATAACTTCCGCACGGGTCGGCATCGGATTGGTGATCATCGATTCCATCATCTGCGTGGCGGTGATGACCGAGCGGTTAAGCTGGCGAGCGCGGCGGATCAGCGCTTTCTGGATACCCACCAGTTCCGGATCGCCGATTTCCACACCGAGATCGCCGCGAGCAACCATCACCACATCGGAGGCGAGAATAACGTCGTCCATGGCATCCTGGTCGCAGACCGCTTCCGCACGCTCGACTTTAGCGACGATTTTCGCATCGCAGCCAGCGTCGCGGGCCAGACGGCGAGCGTAGTTCAGGTCTTCGCCGCAGCGCGGGAAGGAGACCGCCAGGTAATCAACGCCAATTTTTGCGGCGGTAACGATATCGGCTTTGTCTTTATCGGTTAGCGCTTCTGCAGACAGCCCGCCGCCGAGTTTGTTAATACCTTTATTGTTAGATAGCGGGCCACCAACGGTAACTTCGGTGAACACTTTCATCCCTTGTACTTCCAGAACCTTCAGCTGCACGCGACCATCGTCGAGCAGCAGGATATCGCCTGGAACGACGTCCGCCGGCAGGCCTTTATAGTCGATGCCGACTTTTTCTTTATCGCCTTCGCCTTTGCCGAGGTTGGCGTCGAGCAGGAATTTGTCGCCGATGTTAAGGAAAATTTTGCCTTCTTTGAAGGTAGAGACGCGGATTTTCGGCCCCTGCAGGTCGCCGAGAATTGCTACGTGACGGCCCAGTTTTGCTGCAATTTCACGGACTTTGTCTGCGCGGAGCTGGTGATCTTCCGGGGTACCGTGAGAGAAGTTCATGCGTACGACGTTAGCGCCCGCGGCGATAACCTTTTCGAGGTTGTTATCGCGGTCAGTTGCCGGGCCTAAGGTCGTTACGATTTTGGTTCTGCGAAGCCTTCTGGACATGTAATACTCCGTTGACTGAAACAACTTTGGTGTTGCGTGAACATGGATTCGGTAGCGCCGAATCCGCTAATCGGCGGAACTGCTACGCTGCCGGGACATAATTGGTCTCTGACTTATAATGACTATTATTGTTTATCACTACTAATGAGTAGTTCTTTATCAAAGCGCGATTCCTTGAGCGCTTCCTTGACCCTCTTCAAGTTATCTCTGAATTTTGCTCCGCGGCGCAGGGTGAAGCCAGTCGCCAGCACATCAATTACCGTGAGCTGGGCCAGACGCGACACCATTGGCATATAAATATCGGTGTCTTCCGGGACGTCCAGAGTAATGGCCAGCGTCGACTCCCGCGCCAGCGGGGTGCCGGCTGAAGTAATGGCAATGACCATGGCATCGTTTTCACGCGCCAGTTGCGCCAGTTCAACCAGGCTTTTGGTGCGCCCGGTGTGTGAAATGATGACCACCACGTCATCATCGTTACAATTCATACAGCTCATGCGCTGCAGGACAATATCGTCGGAGTAGATGACCGGGACGTTAAAACGGAAAAATTTATTCATGGCGTCATGCGCGACGGCGGCTGAGGACCCCAGACCGAAGAAGGAGATTTTCTTCGCCTGGGTAAGCAGATCGACTGCCCGGTTGACCGCCGACATATCCAGCGCATGATGTACCTGATCGAGGCTGGCCATCGCCGATTCGAAAATTTTCGCCGTATAGGATTCGACGCTGTCGTCTTCATCGACATTACGGTTAACATAGAGGGTACCGTGTGCCAGACTTTGTGCCAGATGCAGTTTAAAATCGGGGAAACCCCGGGTTTCCAGACTGCGACAAAATCGGTTTACGGTCGGCTCGCTGACGCCGGCTTCCAGCGCCAGGGCCGCTATGCTTGAGTGAATGGCCTGCGCCGGGGTGGCAAGAATGACTTCCGCCACTTTGCGTTCAGATTTGCTAAGGTTTTCCAGTCGGGACTGGATTTTTTCCAGCATGTTCATTGTTAACAGGCGCTCATCAATGGAAACGATTTCATTAATGGGTGAAATCATCAGGCGTTTTAGCAAGAATATACCCCTCCGCAATCAGAAGCGGTGAGGAATAACGAGAAAAAATGTCGTTTTTTTTCATTACATGATCAGAGTCGTATTTTACTAACTGAAAACCAGACGAAACAACGAACATTCTTAGCCTGATGCCCAATTTGTCGGCGAACGCTTTTCCTCTATGTGCGGTAACGTCGGGAAAGCACCGCTAAGGGTTTCAGGAAATTCGTAAACACAGTACAGTGCAGCGTAAGAAAATTACAAATTTAGCCTGGCATAAGCACCAGACTATCAACTGAGGAGAATGACATGGCGGTAACGCAAACGGCCCAGGCATGCGATCTGGTCATTTTCGGCGCGAAAGGTGACCTCGCGCGCCGTAAACTGTTGCCTTCCCTGTATCAGCTTGAAAAGGCTGGCCAGATTAACCCTGAAACCCGCATCATCGGCGTTGGTCGCGCCGATTGGGATAAAGACGCTTACACCAAAGTAGTGCGTGAAGCGTTAGAAACCTTCATGAAAGAGAAAATCGACGAAGGTTTATGGGATACCCTGAGCGGTCGTCTGGACTTCTGTAATCTTGATGTCAACGATACCAGCGGCTTCACCCGTCTGGGCGAAATGCTGGATCAGGAAAACCGGGTCACCATTAACTACTTCGCGATGCCGCCAAGCACTTTCGGCGCCATCTGCAAAGGCCTGGGCGAAGCGAAGCTGAATGCCAAACCCGCGCGGGTGGTGATGGAAAAACCGCTCGGTACCTCGCTGGAAACCTCCCGGGAAATCAATGACCAGGTGGGTGAGTATTTCGAAGAGTGCCAGGTTTACCGTATCGACCATTACCTGGGTAAAGAGACGGTACTGAACCTGTTGGCGCTGCGCTTTGCTAACTCCCTGTTCGTCAATAACTGGGACTGCCGCACCATTGACCACGTTGAAATCACCGTGGCGGAAGAAGTGGGTATCGAAGGCCGCTGGGGTTATTTCGATCAAGCCGGGCAGATGCGCGACATGATCCAGAACCATCTGCTGCAGATCCTGTGCATGATCGCCATGTCGCCGCCGTCGGATCTAACTGCCGACAGCATCCGCGATGAAAAAGTAAAAGTGCTGAAATCGCTACGCCGAATCGATCGCTCGAACGTGCGTGAGAAAACCGTCCGTGGTCAATACACCGCCGGGTTTGCGCAAGGCAAAAAAGTACCGGGCTATCTGGAAGAAGAGGGCGCTAACAAATCCAGTAATACGGAGACCTTTGTGGCCATCCGCGTGGATATCGATAACTGGCGCTGGGCTGGGGTTCCGTTCTACCTGCGTACCGGTAAACGTCTGCCGACCAAATGTTCCGAAGTGGTGGTTTACTTCAAAACTCCGGAACTGAACCTGTTCAAAGAGACCTGGCAGGAGCTGCCGCAGAACAAACTAACCATTCGTCTGCAGCCGGATGAAGGTGTTGATATTCAGGTGCTTAACAAAGTTCCAGGCCTCGATCACAAGCATAATCTGCAGATCACCAAACTGGATCTGAGCTACTCCGAGACCTTCAATCAAACTCACCTGGCGGATGCCTACGAACGCCTGCTGTTGGAAACCATGCGCGGTATCCAGGCGCTGTTCGTGCGTCGCGATGAAGTGGAAGAAGCGTGGAAGTGGGTTGACTCCATTACCGGCGCATGGGCGGCCGACGGCGACGCGCCGAAGCCTTACCAGGCAGGTACCTGGGGCCCGGTGGCGTCGGTGGCGATGATCACCCGCGATGGCCGTTCCTGGAACGAATTCGAGTAAGTGTATCGTTAATCCGGGAGAGTTATTTTACCGGTAACATGATCTGGCGCAGTCTGGCGCATAATTTTTAATCTTTTAAGCCCCGGGAGGATTCACCCCCGGGGCTTTTTTTATTACACTGCCTGTAGACATTTTGCCCCTGAGCCCCAGTGGTGGTGCCATTTACACCATTCTTCGACGTCATCGCGCGGTGGCCGGACAGATAAATTTTGAGGAGCCTCTATGAATTCGACAATGTTACGGGTAACAAATCGCATTATCGAACGGTCGCGCGAACCCCGCTCAGCCTACCTCGCACGGATTAATCAAGCCAAAAGCGATACCGTCCATCGCTCGCAGTTGGCCTGCGGTAACCTGGCGCACGGTTTTGCCGCCTGTCAGTCAGAAGATAAAGCGTCGCTGAAGAGCATGTTGCGCAACAACATCGCCATTATCACCTCCTACAACGATATGTTGTCCGCCCACCAGCCTTATGAACATTATCCGGATATCATTCGCAAAGCCTTGCACTCCGCCAATGCGGTAGGGCAAGTGGCCGGCGGCGTACCGGCAATGTGTGACGGCGTGACGCAGGGTCAGGATGGCATGGAGCTGTCGCTGCTGAGCCGCGAAGTGATTGCCATGTCCGCCGCCATCGGCCTGTCGCATAACATGTTCGACGGCGCATTGTATCTTGGCGTATGCGATAAAATTGTTCCCGGTCTGACCATGGCGGCGCTCTCCTTCGGCCATCTGCCGTCGGTGTTTATTCCCTCCGGCCCGATGGCCAGCGGTCTGCCGAATAAAGAAAAAGTGCGTATTCGTCAGCTGTATGCCGAAGGTAAGGTTGACCGTATGGCTCTGCTTGAATCCGAAGCTGCCTCTTATCATGCGCCGGGCACTTGTACCTTCTACGGTACCGCCAACACCAACCAGATGGTGGTTGAGTTCATGGGTATGCAGCTGCCAGGTTCCTCGTTTGTTCACCCGGACGCTCCGCTGCGTGAAGCGCTGACCAGCGCCGCCGCGCGTCAGGTGACGCGCATGACCGGCAACGGCAATGAGTGGATGCCGCTGGGTAAAATGATTGACGAAAAAGTGGTGGTCAACGGTATCGTTGCGCTGCTGGCGACCGGCGGCTCCACCAACCATACGATGCACCTGGTAGCGATGGCGCGCGCGGCGGGCATTATCATTAACTGGGATGATTTCTCCGATCTTTCTGATGTGGTGCCGCTGCTGGCGCGTCTGTATCCAAACGGTCCGGCGGACATTAACCACTTCCAGGCGGCAGGCGGCGTGCCGGTACTGGTGCGCGAGCTGCTAAAAGGCGGATTGCTGCATGAAGATGTCAACACGGTTGCCGGCTTCGGCCTGTCCCGTTACACCATGGAACCATGGCTGAATAACGGCGAACTGGACTGGCGTGAAGGGGCGACCGCGCCGCTTGACGATCAGGTCATTGCTACCTTCGAGAAACCGTTCTCCCGCCATGGCGGTACCAAAGTGCTGAGCGGTAACCTCGGTCGTGCGGTAATGAAGACCTCCGCGGTGCCGGTTGAGAACCAGATTATCGAAGCGCCAGCGGTCGTCTTTGAGAGCCAGCACGACGTACTGCCGGCGTTTGAGGCGGGACTGCTGGATAAAGATTGCGTAGTCGTTGTACGCCATCAGGGGCCGAAAGCGAACGGCATGCCAGAATTACATAAACTTATGCCGCCACTTGGTGTATTATTGGACCGCCGTTTCAAAATTGCGCTGGTCACCGATGGTCGACTTTCCGGCGCATCAGGCAAGGTACCGTCAGCCATCCATGTTACTCCTGAAGCCTATGATGGCGGCTTGCTGGCGAAAGTGCGCGATGGCGACATGATTCGCGTTAACGGGCAGACCGGCGAGTTGACCCTGCTGGTCGATGAAGCCGAACTGGCCGCCCGCCAGCCGCATATTCCTGACCTGAGCAGTTCGCGGGTCGGTACCGGCCGCGAGATGTTCGGCGCGCTGCGCGAGAAGCTCTCCGGAGCCGAGCAGGGCGCAACCTGCATCACTTTTTAAGACGATTCGATTTGTAGATCTGGCGAGAGAAAACTCTGATGAAAAACTGGAAAACAACTGCAGAAGCAATCCTGACTAACGGCCCGGTCGTACCGGTTATCGTGGTGAAAAAGCTGGAACACGCGGTGCCGATGGCGAAAGCGCTGGTTGCAGGCGGCGTACGCGTTCTGGAAGTCACGTTGCGCACCGAGTGCGCGCTGGAAGCTATCCGCGCTATCGCCAAAGAAGTGCCGGAGGCGATTGTCGGCGCCGGCACCGTGACCAACGTTGAGCAACTGAAAGCCGTAACTGAAGCAGGCGCGCAGTTCGCTATTAGCCCGGGCCTGACCGAGTCCCTACTGAAAGCGGCGACCGGCGAAGGTACTATCCCGCTGATCCCGGGGATCAGCACCGTTTCCGAACTGATGCTGGGCATGCAGTATGGTCTGAAAGAATTCAAATTCTTCCCGGCGGAAGCGAACGGCGGCGTGAAAGCGCTGCAGGCGATTGCGGGTCCGTTCGGTCACATTCGTTTCTGCCCGACTGGCGGTATCTCTCCGGCGAACTATCGCGATTACCTGGCGCTGAACAGCGTGCTGTGTATCGGCGGTTCCTGGCTGGTTCCGGCCGACGCGCTGGAGGCTGGCGATTACGAGCGTATCACTAAGCTGGCTCGTGAAGCGGTAGAAGGCGCGAAATAATTTCTGCGCCTTAAATGACAGAAGCCCGGCCCGCGTGAGCGACCGGGCTTTTTTTTATCCCTTCACGACAACCGCGGCGGCAGCGTTTTTGGCGCGGCTGATGGCTTCGTCGACGTTGTCAGCAACCGCCAGCGTAACGCCCAGGCGACGCGCGCCGGCGATTTCCGGTTTGCCGAACAGCCGCAACTGCAGACCCGCGCCAACGGCGGCATGCAGATTGCCAAAGGTCACATTCTCACTGGTTAGCTGCGGTAAAATCACCGCCGATGCCGCTGGGCCATACTGGCGGATGGCGCCGATCGGCAGGCCAAGGAAGGCGCGAACGTGCAGGGCGAATTCCGATAGATCCTGCGAGATCAGAGTGACCATGCCGGTATCGTGTGGGCGAGGGGAGACTTCGCTGAAGATAACCTCATCGCCGCAAACGAACAATTCAACGCCGAAGAGCCCATATCCACCCAGCGCCAGCACCACTTTGCGGGCGATCTCCTGCGCGCGTTGCAGCGCGAGATCGCTCATCTGCTGCGGCTGCCAGGATTCACGGTAGTCGCCATCTTCCTGACGATGGCCTACCGGGGCGCAAAAGTGGACGCCGTCGACGGCGCTGACGGTGAGCAGCGTAATTTCAAAATCAAAATTTACCACCCCTTCGACGATGACGCGTCCGGCGCCTGCGCGCCCGCCCTGTTGGGCGTATTGCCAGGCGGCGCTGAGCTGGTCAGCCGAGCGGATAAAGCTTTGGCCTTTACCCGAGGAACTCATTACCGGCTTAACGATACAAGGCAGACCAATTTCGGCGACGGCGGCGCGGAACCCTTCTTCACTGTCGGCAAAACGATAGGCAGAGGTGGGGATCTGCAGTTCTTCTGCCGCCAGCCGGCGAATGCCTTCGCGATTCATGGTGAGTTTCGCGGCCCGCGCGGTTGGCACCACTTTTTGCCCGGCTTGTTCCAGTTCAACCAGAGTGTCGGTGGCAATGGCTTCGATCTCCGGCACGATATAATCTGGCCTTTCTAAGGCGATCAGTTCACGCAGCGCGTCGCCGTGCAGCATGTTGATGACGTGCGAACGATGGGCCACCTGCATCGCCGGCGCATCGGGATAGCGGTCGACGGCGATGGTTTCAATACCCAGCCGCTGGCATTCAATGGCGACTTCTTTTCCGAGCTCGCCGGAACCTAACAACATTACCTTCGTGGCCGCGGGGCGCAGCGCGGTACCTAATAAAGTCATAACCTACTCTCAGCGTAAACAGAACATGCCGCGCATTATAAACGAAAACGTTTGCGTCTGTCTTTATACGCGTAAGTTGAGAACGGCGGTGAAATTTGATATACTGTATATAAATACAGTATAAAGAGGCTGCACAATGGCGGTTGAAATCAAATACGTCGTGATCCGTGAAGGTGAGGAAAAAATGTCTTTTGCCAGCAAAAAAGAGGCCGATGCTTACGACAAAATGCTCGATTTGGCAGAGGTGCTCAATGACTGGCTGGTCGCGTGCCCGCTGGAATTAGATGAAGCTCAGCGTGACAATATGTCGATGTGGCTGGCCGAGCGCAAAGACGCCTTACACCACATTCTGAAGTCAGGGAAATTGCCGGAAGCAGAAGATCATGCTGAGGCGGCGGCAGAAATGCCGGAGTCTGCGCCTACAGAGGACGAGGCTCAGCCTGGTGCCGCCGAAGAAGGCGCCGCGAAAAAGCCGCGCAAAGCAAAGGCCGCCTGATAACCGGCGCAACGGAAATTTTCGCATCTTTAGCCAGCCATAACATTTCCTGACGTCTCGTCGTTTAGGCTGATGGCATCGCATCTCGCGCTATGAGGAATGTTATGGCTAACTGGCTTAATCAACTTCAGTCCCTGCTGGGTCAGCAGGGCGATTCCGTTTCCGCTGAAAAGTCTTCATCCGCTAAAAACCTGCTGCCTGGCGCCTTGGGCGGCCTTGCGGGTTTGTTGGTCGCCAGCAAATCATCGCGCAAGCTGCTGGCGAAATATGGCACCGGCGCGCTGCTGGTTGGCGGCGGCGCGGTGGCAGGCAGCGTGCTGTGGAATAAGTATCAGCAAAAAATGCGCGGCCAGCAGGCGGATATCGCGACACAGACATCCACCGCGGTTGCCCAGGAACCGGTTGTGCTTGATGCGCGCAGCGAGCGGCTGATTACCGCGCTAGTCTTTGCCGCCAAAAGCGACGGTCATATTGACGAACGTGAACGTCAGCATATAGAAGAGCAGTTGCGCGCGGCGAACATCGACGTGCAGGGCCGAGTGTTGATCGACAGGGTTTTAACCCAGCCGCTCGACCCGCAGCGGCTGGCGCAAAGCGTGCGCGATGGGCAAGAGGCGCTGGAAATCTACTACCTCAGCTGCGCGGTAATTGATATCGACCATTTTATGGAGCGCAGCTATCTGGATGCGCTCGGCGATGCGCTCAAGCTGCCTGAGGACGTTCGTCAGGAGATAGAACGCGATGTTCAGGCGCAAAAACAGGCGCTTGATTCTTAAAAGAGAGCGTTTCGCTTGCATCGCTGGCCACTTTTGCCACCCTTATAGACACGACATCGTTCAGGGCGCTCGGCGCCCTGAGTGATTTTGTGATTCCATAATAAGACGCAGAAGAATAACGCATGCTACCGAAAGCCAAACGGATCCCCCACGCCATGACGCTACATGGCGACACTCGCATCGATAACTACTACTGGCTACGCGATGACGAACGCGCGCGCCCGGAAGTGCTGGAGTATCTCCATCAGGAAAATGACTACGGCAAAAAGGTGATGGATTCACAAAGCAGCCTGCAGGAGCGGGTGCTGAAGGAAATCATCGATCGCATTCCGCAGCGGGAGGTCTCCGCTCCTTATAGCAAAAATGGCTACCGCTATCGCCAGGTCTATGAACCAGGCTGTGAATACGCGATTTACCAACGTCAATCGGTGCTCAAAGAAGAGTGGGATGAATGGGAGATTTTGCTCGACGCCAACCAACGGGCGGCGAAGAGCGAATTCTATACTCTCGGCGGATTAGGCGTCGCGCCGAACAACCAACTGATGGCGGTGGCGGAAGATTATCTTTCCCGCCGTCAGTACGGCTTACGTTTTAAGGATCTGAGCAGCGGCGAATGGTCGGCTGAGATCCTGGAAAACGTCACGCCAGGATTTGCCTGGAGTAATGACTCTCGTTTTTTGTGGTATGTGCGTAAGCACCCGACCACGCTGCTGCCGTATCAGGTCTGGCGGCATGCCATTGGCACTAGCGCGGATAACGATGTGTTGGTCTACGAAGAGAAAGACGACACGTTTTACGTCAGCGTGCATAAAACCACCTCCCAGCAGTTTGTGGTTATTTATCTTGCCAGCGCCACCACCAGTGAAGTGTTACTCCTTAATCCGGAGCTTCCTGACGCCGAACCGGTGTGCTTTTTGCCGCGACGCAAGGATCATGAATATAGCCTCGACCATTATCAGCACGCGTTTTATCTGCGCTCTAATCGCGAAGGTAAGAACTTTGGCCTCTACCGCACCGTGCTTCGCGACGAAGGGCAGTGGCAGACGTTGATCCCTGCGCGTCCTGACGTGATGCTCGAAGGTTTTACCCTGTTTACCGATTGGCTGGTGGTCGAGGAACGCCAGCGGGGCTTAACCAGCCTGCGGCAGATCAACCGTAAAACGCGAGAAGTGGTTGGCATCGCTTTTGACGATCCCGCCTACGTCACGTGGCTTGCCTATAATCCGGAACCGGAAACGTCAAGGCTGCGCTATGGTTATTCATCGATGACGACCCCGGATACGCTATTTGAGCTGGATATGGATACCGGCGAGCGGCGGGTTATCAAACAACAGGAAGTGCAGGGCTTTGACGCTGCCTGTTATCGCAGCGAACATCTGTGGGTGACAGCGCGTGACGGCGTGGAGGTGCCGGTATCGCTGGTCTATCACCGTGAACACTTTCGCAAAGGGGTCAGCCCGTTACTGGTGTACGGCTATGGCTCTTACGGCGCCAGCATGGACGCCGATTTTAGCGCCAGCCGTCTGAGCCTGCTGGATCGCGGTTTTGTCTTTGCAATAGCCCATATTCGCGGCGGCGGCGAACTTGGCCAGCAGTGGTATGAAGACGGCAAATTCCTCAACAAGAAGAATACCTTTAACGATTATCTGGACGTCTGCGATGCGCTGCTGGCGCAGGGATATGGCGACCCTAAATTATGCTATGGCATGGGCGGCAGCGCCGGCGGCATGCTGATGGGCGTGGCGATAAACCAACGACCGGAGTTGTTCCATGGCGTAGTGGCGCAGGTGCCGTTTGTTGACGTACTGACCACCATGCTCGACGAATCTATTCCGCTCACGACCGGTGAGTTTGAGGAGTGGGGAAACCCGCAGGACGAAACCTATTATCACTATATGAAGAGCTATAGCCCCTATGATGGCGTCTCAGCCCAGGCTTATCCGCATATGTTAGTGACCACCGGGCTGCATGATTCGCAGGTGCAATACTGGGAACCCGCAAAATGGGTGGCGAAGCTACGCGAGCTGAAAACCGACGACAATCTGCTGCTGTTATGTACCGACATGGATTCCGGGCATGGCGGTAAGTCGGGACGGTTTAAAAGCTACGAGGGCGTGGCGTTGGAGTACGCCTTTTTAATCGCCCTCGCGCAAGGCACCTTGCCCGGCAAGGTAGAAGTGTAGCGTTACTCGCCGAGGTAGTGTTTGAGGGTCAGCCGCAGTTCAGGGCTCATTCGGTCCAGGTTATTGAACAGCCAACGTAAATAGCCTGGATCGTTTTCCGCCACTTCCGACACCGCTTTGCCGCGATATTTGCCGAAGGTAAAGGTAGTCAGCAGCGCCGGTCGGCCGGTAATGTCGGCCATTTCATCCGGTGACCAGCCGGAAACCTGCATGATATCCAGCAGTAGGGCAGCGGTGATATAACAGTCGTACAGCGCGCGGTGGTGATGCAAACCCGGTGGGGTGGCTACGCTTAGCTTGCGCGACTTATACAACCCCATATTGCTGTACTTAATTCCCGGCCACAGGCGGCGCGCCAGCTTCATAGTACAAATCCACTCGCCGTTCATTTCCGGTAATACCCGGCGATCAAAGCTGGCGTTATGGGCGACATACCATGGACTGCCCTGGTATTGCGGTACGATTTCTTCAATCCAGGGCTTATCGGCCACCATTTCTTCAGTGATGCGGTGGATAGCCATCGCCTGCGGGCTGATAGGGCGGTCAGGTCTCACCAGATGACTCACGGGATTCGTTATCTGGCCGTCGATGATATCGACGGAGGCAATTTCGACAATGCCGCCCTGCAAACCGCAGGTTTCGGTATCGATTACGCGCAGCATGGCTTACTCCTCGCCAAAAACACCAGCGTAAAGGAATGCGCGGCGGATGCCAATGGGGGGATCCTCAAGGAATGATCAATCATTTTGCTTTCGGTTCATACGGCAGGCGGGAAAGTGACACGGATGCCAGACGGTGCGCGATCAGACGTTCACGGAACCAGTCGCGCAGGTGAGCCGGTTGCTCTCGCTCGACGAGGTCGGCAACGACCGGCATATTGTAGCGTTCTTTAAAGGCGACGCCGGCCGCCGCGAGATCAACGTTGACCTTGTCCATTTCATCTTGCGAAATTTTTGCCAGATTATTTGCCATCAGTACCTCCTTCATTACGGCGCAAAAGTTACTAAGCGTGACGCTGAAAGGCAAGTCCCGGATGCTTAGCTCGACTATGCCATTATACAGGGTTATTCTCTGTCCAACATACATAACAAAAAGGAATGACGTTTATGCGAAACATCGCCGGACGCGCGCTATACGCCGCCGTATTTTTCAGCGCTATGTTAACCACCGCCAGCGCTTTTGCTCATGCTCATCTGCAACAACAAATCCCGGCGGCCGATTCGACGGTCTCCGCGTCGCCGCAGTCGCTCACGTTAACGTTTAGTGAAGGCGTCGAGCTCTCCTTCAGTGGTGTGACCCTCAGCGGCCCGCAGAATAAACCTGTCGCTACCGGCAAGCTGGCCCGCAGCGACGGTAATAAGGCGCAATTAACGCTGCCGCTGACTGAACCGCTGGCGGCGGGCGAGTATACCGTAGCGTGGCATGTGGTCTCCGTTGACGGCCATAAGACCAAAGGGCAATACCACTTCAGCGTGAAGTAAACCATGCTGACGGGAGTGTATGTCGGCCTGCGGTTTGTCCACTTCATCTCATTGATGACGGCTTTCGGTTGCGCGCTGTACGGCGCATGGTGGGCGCCAGCCTCGCTGCGTCGTCTGCTGATGCAGCGTTTTTATCCTTTGCTGCGCTACCTGCTAATGATTAGCGCTATTTCAGCCACCTTGATGCTGATGGCACAAGGCGGGTTGATGGCCGATGGCTGGGGGGATGTCTGGCGACCTGCAATCTGGAGGGCTGTTATCGGGACGCAGTTCGGCGGCGTCTGGCTTTGGCAAATGGTGCTGGCGTGGATTGCGCTGGCGGTGGCGTGGCTCAAACCACGCCGCCCGGCGCGTCTTCTGTTACTGCTATTTTGCGCGCAGTTGTTGTTAATGGCCGGCGTGGGGCATGCGGCGATGAACGACGGTTGGCTCGGCGCGCTACAGCGCACCAATCACGCGCTACATCTGTTCTGCGTCGCTGCCTGGGCCGGCGGGCTGTTGCCATTTGTCTATTGCCTGCGGCTGGCGCGCGGGCGCTGGCGTCAGGTAGCGATAACCACCATGATGCGTTTTTCACGTTATGGGCATCTGGCCGTGGCTGGCGCGATTGCCAGCGGAATTGGCAATACGCTATTAATACAGGGGCGGCTGATTGGCGATTCACCGTGGGGAGCGATGTTGTTGCTCAAATGTGCGCTGGTCGCCGCGATGGTAGCAATTGCGCTGGTGAACAGGTATGTTCTGGTACCGCGAATGTCAGGCGAAGGCGCATGGGCGGAACGGACTATTTTACGCACTACACAGCTGGAAATGGCGCTTGCCGCGCTGGCGATCCTCGCCGTCAGCCTGTTCGCGACCTGGCAACCTAATTGAGTTAACTGGCTAAATGATGAAAAAAATCGTTCTGACAATGTTGTTACTGGCAAGCTCAGGCGCCGCGCTGGCGGCACCACAGGTGATTACCGTGAGCCGTTTTGAAGTGGGCAAGGACAACTGGGCCTTCACCCGCGAAGAGGTGATGTTAACCTGCCGCCCGGGTAATGCGCTTTATGTGATTAACCCGAGCACCCTGGTGCAGTATCCGCTGAATGATGTCGCCGAGCAGGAAGTGAAGGCCGGTAAGACTACCGCGCAGCCGATTTCAATCATCCTGGCTGACGATCCGCAGCATCCGGGGCAAAAAATGAGTCTGGCGCCGTTTATCGAACGAGCACAAAAGCTCTGCTGATAATTACCTATATCACGTTGTTTTAAAGATAAAAAACCGCCTGCGTCTTGTGGAAAAACGCGGCGGTTTTTTGTTGGCGCAACGGATTTTGTCAGCAATTTTTCAACCGCTTTTGTCGCGGACTGGAAAAGCTGACACAGTCAACTATTCTTATAAGGCAAGGCGACTTAGCCTGCATTAATGCCAACTTTTAGCGCACGGCTCTCTCCCAAGAGCCATTTCCCTGGACCGAATACAGGAATCGTGTTCGGTCTCTTTTTATCTGAAGTTCAGCGAGTTAATAATATCCATTTTTGACTGCCCAAACGGCCGAACGCTCAGCTTTTCCCCTTATATCACAACAAAAACACTCTTAACATTATTTTTACATAAAATTTGTCCCGTTAATGGCCGAGTTCAGACATGCTGGCCGGAATCCTGTACCGTTCTTAATAGGTCACGGTGACGGTGACGATATCCGAATATACTCCTGCGGGTTTACTGGTCTGGCTGGGATTTATCTGTACTGTGTAGTTTACATCCTGTGATGCGCCGGTGCCGCTGAAGCTCAGATTATTGGTTGGCGTCCATGCACTGCCTGAAGGCTGATAAAACTGATATTGCAACCCGTAATTCACCTGGTTAATGCTCGCAATAAGCTGCCGCCATCCGCCAGCGAGGGCATTGGCGCTGGTGAGGTTGACGGTATAGGTTGCGTTTTTAGTACAGCGAACGGAAAGTTTGTTGCTAAGCGTGGTAAAGCTTGAAGGAATTGACGCCGGAGTAAAGGCGACATCAGGAGCATTATCGATGTAACAGAAATTGGTAACAATTAGCTTCACATTCAGCGTGACGGTTTGCTGGCCGGTGGCATAGTTGCAGGTAATAATGCCGGAAACGCAAATCCGGTAATCCCAATGAATACTAATGGTGTCAGTATAAGTACCCGCAGGTACGTTGAGTCCGGCCGGGATCTTCAAATACAAAGGCAGCGAACCGTCGCTGGCATTAAATAACCCAAGCAGGCCGATGAGTGAAGTGATACTCCATGTTTTGGTATAGCCAATATTGTAAATTTCCGAACAATTGGTATCTGAGCAGATGTTGTAAGGAACCACGTCGGTACCGGTGGTGCTCATCATTTGGGGTGTGGTGCCCGAGGGATGATCGGAGGAAAGAATCCTGGCGTTTATCGTATTTGTACTGAGTAGCGATAGGGCACTGCCGGAACAGGAAAAACCAGACCCCGATTTGACCGTTTGCTGAGTGTTTGCCAGCGTAAAAGAGTCAACAGAACCAAAACTTGCATCGTTTGAGAGCTGAAATGAACAACTAATATCCGCGCGCGCCGTTGCACAAAGCAGAAAGAATAGCGCGCACAGTAAAAACAGATGTTTCAATTTTCTATCCTTATTCTTCAATGGCAGCTAATCGGGCCGATACGTTGCGGTACCGGCGTTGATTCCGGCAACTCGAATTGAGCCGTACACACGCCGCTGGCAGCGTGAATAACCAATTTGTTGTGTTGAGTGAGATGACTGAACCACACCAGTCCGTCGTAACCAACCAGCCCCGATTGCTGGCTGCTGACTTCTTCAACCGACGTGCCTGGCGGAAGAGGGTTGCCCGCTTCATCGACCAGGGTAATCGAAGCGGAACGGACGCGGGTGACCGGGAAATCCACCAGCGCGCCGCTGGATTCCCGTATCGCAATTCGTTTTTCTACGACTTTAGCCTCAACGTCCGTGGGCAGCGGTAAGGTGTCGAGGGTCACTTTGCCAGGATACCAGGCGGTGGCCCACGGGATTAGCAGATGGCCACTCTTGTCGGTCGTTCCGACTTTACGGTTTTCGTAATTAACTGCGACATCCGGATAGCCAGCGGTCGAGACGACGATAAACGCATCGCTGATCCTGCGCGCGAAGAACAGGCTGCTATCCATCAACACCACCGAACCAGCTGCTTCAAACCAGCCCTGATTATCATGCTGGGAACCGTAATAACCGCCACTTAACGTTGAAACATCATTTACCCAGGTTAAATCCGCCTGACTATAGCGATCTCCGGTAACGGAGTGGGCCAAATTCCAACCTAATCCACCGTCTGCGGGAGCGGAGCGGTTGTAGGCGACGTTTTGCCCCCATTCGCCGGAGCTGGCGCGCTGACTGCTTAACTGCAATGAGCCGAAACTGTCGAAAGGAATGGTTATCTGCATCATACTGGAATAAGTATTTGCCTGCAGATCCCGGTTAATGCTGATGTTGAAGCTGCTATTTCGCCACAGGCTACGGCTCCAGGATAAGTTCATCAGGCGGGTGCGGCTGTCATCCTGCGCCTGGATATCGAAATAACCAAGGCTAAATGAACCCAGTATTTTTCCCCATGGGCTGAGGCTTAATGTTGCCTGGTCTGACTGACGGCTGAGCGTTACCGTCGATCGATAGCTGGAGAGATTAGCGAAATTCTCGCTGCGTTGAATATGTTGATAGTTAATCCCCCAGATATTGCCGTAATACGAATAACCAGCGGAATACTGGTCACCCTGCCCATCGCCCTTACTCGTGCTGGCGGACAGACTCAGCGTACCCAGCGCGCCAATAGCGATGTCGCTGCCAACCCCGCCATTAGTTAATCCTTGCCGATCTTCTGTATGCATTGACAGCGTGAGCCAGTTGGTTAAACCGTAGCGATAAATTGCGCTGATGGCACCAGCGCCATAGTCGGCATTTTTAATGCCGTAGTTATTACGCAACGCGCCGAGGGTAAAATCGAAATCGCTGAGTCCCTGGCGCAGCAGGGTGTTTGAGACGTAAAAAGGGACGCTGGTAGAGACTTGACGGCCAAGAGCATCGGTTGTGACGATGGTTGCTTCACCAGCGCCGCTAATGTACGGCACGTTAGTCAGGGTATACGGACCGCCGTTAATTTGCGTTGAGCTGGCTTTATAACCGTTGATAAACAGATCGACGCTTGAAGGGACTGCTGCGCTACCGGATAGATTCAATAACGGGTAAGTGACCAGGTCCGGACGAACCGAAAAGTTACGGCTGAGGCGAATACCGCCGAGGCGCACCGAACTACTCCAGGTTAACGCATTGCTCACCACGTCGCCTGCCTGGTAGCTGAGCATATTTTCAGGATCGCTATACTTCCACAGCGAATCGTAGCGGATATATCCCTGTTGGCTATCATCGCGGCGGGATGACCAGTTTTGTCTGATAACGGCATTATTAGAAAAAACGCCCGCCGGGCCGAAAAAGCGAAATTCCGTAGAGGTACTGGTGGTTCGGTCGCCGGCGGAAGATGCCAGACTGTAGGAGTCATAGTTAAACAACAGTCCTGGGGTACTGATGGCCTGCAGATACTCCTGTTCGCGACTATTGCCAATATGCTGTTCCGGCAGCCAGCTATCAGGAACGGTTAATTTCAGCATCTGCCCGGCCTGATCGTAGACGACGTTGACGTCTGCTAACTGCCCGACATCGACCAGCGTTTTGCCATCGGGCACCGGGATCCACAGCTGCTTGAGTACAGCCGCAGAGACCCAATAACGATTATTTACTACTTTAACCGGTACGGTTCCCACGGGAGTATTACCGTTAACGGAAATACCCAAATACAGCACGTACTCCTGCTGTTGGTTGAGTATAGCCGCAGGTGCAGGTAAAGAATCATAAGTCGCCGACCATGTCGTTGCCGAAGCGATGACCAGCAGACCGCAGGTTCCAATGAGGAGCCTCATAATTAACGCGCTGCCGGAATTTCCACCGCCTGGCTATTATCCGTTAACTTCGCATACAGACGTATACCGGCTCTGTTTTCCGGGTGACCTGAGATCGGGAAACAGACGCGGCGTTTAGCCAGTACATAACCCAATAAACCCTGCGTTTGTTCTATCTGCGATTTTCCCGCAGCGGTTGCCCAGTAGACGTTACTCAGCCTGGCGTGCTGATTTCCGCCATTGTTAATGCACAGACTCTGACCGCTAAGTGACCAGTTTAACGTGGTTCGTAGCAGCTCTATGCCGTTTTCCAGCTTCAACGGATCCGCACCCTGCCCATAGGTGAACAGAGGCAATACGTAACGCATGCGCATATTCAGGCCGGCGGAGCTTTTGTCTGTCTGTTTTATCGGTTGCGCCGCGGGGATTTCGTCAATCACGATACGGTATGATTTTTCCTGGCCGCTGGCGACTGGCGAAACGCGCATCAGGCGGATAAGTTGACGCTGGCCGGGTTGCACATTGGCAAAGGGCGGGCTGGAGACGACGTCATTCTGATCGGCGTAAACATCTTTCGATTCTCTTTGATCCCAGCCGAAGATGCGTAGCTGTAAATTGACCGCCGTCTCGCCGCGGTTTTCCAGCCACAGTTCAGAGCCTTTTTCGCTGGCGCTGATGGTTTGAAAAATAGGCCAGACCAGCACCGAGCTGGCGGCGCAGGCGTTAGTACTTATTGCTGAACCCAGCAAAACAACAATACAACGACGAATCATATTCAACCTGTCTTATTTTAATAGGTCAGCGTGACCGTAACGGTATCACTGTATGAACCCTGCGCCGGAAAGCCATTCGTGGCAAAAAGGCGGCCATAAACCGTATAAGTTTGTGTCGTGTTGGGGAATGAGGCGACGCTGTAAGCTTGAGCGCCGGTCCCCCAAACGGTAGAGCGGTTAGCATCCTGAAAAAGCTGGTAAGCCAGCGTATTGCCGGTGCTGTTGGACATATAGCGTTGGGCCGCGGAGCCGCCGTTGACACCGTAGTCAAGCGCCAGCGAGATCGCCATCCCCGGCGTACACGCGACGACGATTGAGCCAGCGCCAGCGGAGCTAGCGACATCAACATTGCTATAAAGCGACGACATGGAGCCAAAATTTAAGGTGCCAAAATCAGCGCCAGGTGTTCCTGTTCCGTTGCCAAGCAGGCAGCCGGTCGTGATCTGGGCGGTAACCTTGAAGGTTTTCTGCGCGGTGTCAGCCCAGACGGCTGTGGTCGAAAAAAAGAATATGAGTAGCCAAATTACGCGCGACATGACATCCATTTCTCCACAGTGTTACCAGGTTAATGTCGCGGTGACCATGTCCTGGTAGAAGCCCGCAGCAGGGGCGGTTACGCCTCCTTGGTCCGCCGGCAGCACTCGGGCATAAATCGGGATTTCCTGAGCGCTACCTGTCCCCGTGATACCGATACCGGCACTGGTAAATTCAGCCTGACGGGTGCTATTTGAGTAAAGCCGGTAGGCAATTTGATCGCCGTCGGCGCTTTGCATTTGGCGCAGTCCGTTTGTTCCTGCATGTTGGCCGTTATTCAATGTCAGCGTCGCGGGAAGGTTATTGCTACAGACGATAGAGACAGCGCTGGCGCCGCCGCTGCCAATCAGATTGCTATCTATGGCGTTAACCAAATCGCTATAGGTGCCGAAATCAATGGTACCCCAGTTGTTTACGCCGCTTGCGCTGGAACCATTGGTGACGGTACAGCCCGAGCCGATAGTCAATTGCACCCCGACCTGACCCGTCAATGTACCTGTGGTTAGCCCAGCTGCAGTGACCCATGGCGCCTGAACGAGAAGCGCTGTTGTGATAAAGCCGCCAAGCAAAATGCGCGAAATAGTGTTGACGTTCATGATGAACCTCTGGATTGAAAGCCGCTAAGTAAAACCCTGTTTTTGTGAGCATGAGATTAATCCCATTAATCAACATATAATCGCTCTCTGGAAAAATGCTTATTTTTTTACAATGAACTTATAGTTGGTGTTTTTATGGTGTTTTATGCTTTATATTTTGTGAATGTTTATTTTTATTATTGGTTTTTAGGTGTTTTGAGCGTTGTAAATTCTGAGCATGGCGAGGTGGCGAAGGGGGGACTGTGTACAATTTTTGCAATTGTCGTGTTAGCGCATATTTTTAGCGAAATGCCAGGGAAAAAGTTGGTAGGGATGAGCATATAAAAACAGCAGAAAAGAAGACACCTGCACGCAACCAGACCCATGGTGCAGGTGAAAATTGGGTCTACATCGGAAGTCGTCAGTATACATATTTGTATGACAAATGAAATAAGGCAATGATGGAATGTTTTACAATTAATGCGGTTCTTCGGCTAATCGACGTCGTAATTCTGCAAGTTGTTAATAATTGAACTAAGTTTTCGGCCGCGAGCAATATGGAGAATTATTCTGGCGCGATCAGTGCCGGATAAAGTGACGTTTCCAGATAGCTGACCAATATCCATATCTCGTCACTGAATATAAACCATAGGGCACTACCTAAAATAAGCAGGATAACCAGCAGCAGGAAAATCTCAGTTTTACTCATGGGTCAATGGCCAACTTAAACCGATTATCAACAGGCCACGATATTAACCAAAGAATGTACAAATGAAAACGCCGTTATTTAAAACGGCGAATCTTTTTCGTAATAAGACGTGAATATTTATTTTACACTTAGCAGATTAGCCACCTGTACGGCCATCTCATCCATTAGCTGGAAACGGCGGCGATATTCGGCACGCTTCTTGCTCGCGATACTTTCCAGCGATTTTCTTTCCAGTTTCAGCGGCAAGCGCCAGCGGTAACTATCCTCACGCACACCTTCAATTGATTGCCAGAACTCATCATAGCTGGCATGGAAGTGCCGGCCTTTGCTTAAACGATAGCGCAGCGCGCGGAATACGTGGCCATTATCGCTAACGGCGTAAATAGCCTGAATATTGCTTTGGCCGGCCAACAGCCAGATGAATTCCAGCAGCAGACGTTTGGGAAACAGGCCGTAGCAGGCGCGGGTCGCGTGTTTAATCACCTCATGAGAAACATGGCGGCGGGGCCCCTGCAGGCCGCCGATGACCAGTTGCCACTGCCCTTGGTGGCGGATTACGCTAAACGTGACGCTGGCCAACAACTGGTGATGGCTATCGCGAAGCCAAAGGGTGGTTTCACCTTCCCGCTCTGCTTTCCCGGCTGACGAGGCAAAGAGCGTAAAGGCCGCATCATCTTTAGCGGACAGGGTCAGTAACGGTAGTTCTGACGGCGATATCATGGCCATCGCCAGCCGGTTTTCGCCCAACGAGTCGACGTACTGATAGTGGCTGATGATGGCCTGGGAACGCTGACGCGCGTTTAGATCGCGCACTAAATACTGACGATGTACTTTACCTGGAAGCGTAGCCTGCGCAGCCAACAGTTGGCGGAAATCACTACGTGCCGAAAGGGTGTCCAGCATTTCTCGGGTCGGCTGATAAAATAATGCCGTACGCAACAAGAATTTGAGCCGAAAGTTGCGTTTTTGCCAGATTGGCGCAGGCGTGATACGCCCCATTACGAGATCGGCAATCAAATTTGAGCGTTGCTGCAGTGTGCATGATGAATGCAGGCTATTGTCCGTCACGATGTCATACCTCGTCATTATTTTATTTTTATTTTACGGATCTCGCGGGACAAGCTTAATGGTTCGCCAGACTATATTTACGCCTTGTTTAACGTTGATTGACGTATGAATTTTCAACCTCGTTTTCAGACATATTTTGTATAATTAACAGAGGGGGTGAAATATGTATCAGCGATTGGCAGGTAGCACCTGGCGTAATATTTGGCTGGTGGGCGATCTACATGGTTGTTTTGCTTTATTAATGTCCCAGCTGCGCCAGCTTAAATTTGATCCCTGGCAGGATCTTCTTATTTCTGTTGGCGATCTGATTGACCGTGGGCCGCAAAGCGTGGAATGTCTGGGGTTGCTGCGTTGCCGGTGGTTCAGAGCGGTGCGCGGTAACCATGAGCAAATGGCGCTGGATGCGCTGGCGAGCGGGGAAATGGCACTGTGGACGATGAACGGTGGCGAGTGGTATCCAACCGCCTCACAAGAACAGAAACGGTTGGCTGATTTGCTGTTTAACCGCTGCCGGGATGTGCCGTTAATCATTGAACTCCGCTGTCAGGATACCACCCACGTGATTGCCCATGCCGACTATCCCGCCAGCGTTTATCATTGGCAGTTGCCCGTGGACGAACATCAGGTGCTCTGGGGCCGCCAGCGTTTAACCGATCATCTGGCGGGGCGGCACGGTGAGATAGCCGGGGCGGATCACTTTTGGTTTGGCCATACGCCGCTTAAACGCCGTTACGATAGCGATAACCAACACTACATTGACACCGGCGCGGTGTTTGGCGGAGAGCTAACGCTGGTGCAGCTGCAGTGAGCCGCTTAAAAATCGCTGTATTCCGTCGCCGGTCGCCAGAAGCCGTCGATAAAATCTTCTACCGGGAAACAGCCTCCCTGGCGAATTCGTTGGTCGTCCATAGCGACGAGGCATTGTCGTTCGTTATCATAGACATCCACTACGATGTCTTCGCACCCGCCGTCCAGATAGCAAATGAATAATACTAAGGCAAACATCCCGCCCTCATTAGCGAATGAACATAAGGTAAGTGTAGGGGAAGTTGGCGCAGCGGGGGAGGGATATAAATAACCCGTCTCAGGCGACGGGTTCATTTGAGTCAGGCAAGGCGCATGACCCAGGCATCGGATTGGCGATCGTAATGTTTGCGGTAAAGCACAGAATGTTCGCCATTAAGAATGGCGGGAACGCTGGTTTCGGCATCCCAGGCGTCTAATTGCATGCATAAGTCAGGATCGGATTTGCAAGGAATGCTTAACGTTCGCTCACCCTGTGACTCGCCATGCAGCTCGGCGTCGTCGATCTCAAACGCGCCGATTCGTACGTTAGTTTTACTCATCATTCACCCCGTTTGTCTGCTGAGTTGTGGTACGACCAGTTAGGCCGTCATTTTTCAGCGTAGACAACGGGGAGTAAATCGCCAGTCAAAAAGTGCGCTTTTTGGCGCGCGGTCACGACTTTCCAGCGAAGAGTTTGCCGTCGCGCACCAGTTCGCGGGGGTAACTGTTTTTCAACCGCGATCCCACACGCTTGGCAAGTCCTAATGGCGTTCCCTGGAACGTGACAATCACTTCATCCTGCCGCGGCGGCGCCTCGGGATAGACATCGCGTCCACGATACCACTCTTCCGCTTCCGCTAAGGTGAGCTCAAACGGCTCCTCTGGCGCGGCAAGCGCGATCGCTGCTTCATGCTGCCAGCGGTAGCCTTTGTTATGCGTTTCAGCGAGGCGGATCCCGATGCGCGAAAAACGGACGTTGCCGATTAGCGCTTCCAGCGCCTGTGGGAACAGCCAGATTTCTTTATCACGCTGCCACAGATGAAGATGCTCTCCCCAATGCAGGCCAACGGCGTTGGCGGCTGCGGTGACAGCCGCTGCCTCACGTCCTTTCATCGGCGCGAAAGGGAACTTACCCACTTTATAGCCGGGCGCAGGCAGCGGATCGATAGAGGCGGTTTTACGCAGGCGGGCAACGAAAAAACCCTCACAATCAAAAATCTGCGGGAACACGTGCAGGAAGCCTTCGTCGGTGAGCGCCTCGCGGGCCTGTGGGAACAGTGAATCCAGCGTCAGGACTTCTACCGCCTGCGGGTAGGTCTGCAGGAGCCAGTTTATCACTTCCTCGTTTTCTTCACGGTTCAGTGTACAGGTGGAGTAAACGAGGGTGCCGCCAGGACGCAGAGCGTGAAAGGCGCTGTCAATGAGCTCACGTTGGGTGGCGGCAATCTCCTGATTACTTTCTGGCGACCAGTTTTTCAGCGCGTCGGGATCTTTTCGCACTACCCCTTCGCCCGAGCAGGGGGCGTCGAGCAAAATCGCGTCGAAGCACTCAGGCAGAGCGGCGCCGAAGACGCGCCCGTCGAAGTGGGTGAGGGCAACGTTCGTGATGCCGCAGCGGCTGATATTGGCGTGCAGCACTTTCACCCGACTGGCGGAGAATTCGTTAGCCAGAATCCCGCCGCGATTGCTCATACGAGCGGCGATTTGCGTCGTTTTGGAACCCGGCGCGGCGGCGACGTCCATCACTCGCTCAGGCATGTTCCCATCGGCGAACAGCGCCGCTACCGGCAGCATCGAGCTCGCTTCCTGAATATAAAAGAGCCCGCTCAGATGCTCGGCGGTGCTGCCAAGCGGTAATACATCGTCGTCATCGCGCTCGATCCAGAAACCCTCGGCGCACCACGGAACCGGCGTTAACTGCCAGCCGTAAGGGGCGACCAGTTGCAGAAAATCAGCGACCGTAATCTTCAACGTATTGACGCGGATACTGCGACGCAGCGGACGCTGGCAGGCGGCGATAAAGTCATCGAAAGAGAGATGCGTTGGCATAGCCGCACGCATTTGAGCGAGGAAGGGTTCCGGAAGATAGACAGCGTTTTGAGCCACGAGCAGCGCACCACAAGAAAAAAGGGTGCGCAGTTTACCATAAACGCCCCGGAGCGGGACACCGGGGCGTTTTATGGGACATTGGGAATTAATTAGGTAGCGCCGTTCCCCAGTCGCGCCACTCTTTCGGCTCGCTTTCCAGCAGCAGGAAGTGCTTGCCATCCTGCGCTTTCGGCGCCAGCGGCGTTCCCGGCGGCGTGGCAAAGGCGATACCGCCGCGAATAAACTGGTTGAAGGTTCCTGTTTTCACCACGCCGCCAATCAGGCCGAAGTCGAGGCTATAGCCGGAAGCCAACCAGAACACCGAGTTGTTGCGCACTAAGTACTGATAACGCTTACTGATACGCAGCTTAACCATTACGCGGTCGGACATTGAACCCAGGGTCAGCCCGGTCACGGTGCCCACTTCCAGGCCGCGGAACAGCACCGGCGTACCAATATCGAGCGAACCGGCTTCCGGCACTTCGACGATAATACTCAGGCCATCGATGTAGCGGGAATCGGTGATGGTGGTGTCCTGAATCTCAAAGTCGCGGCGCGGCGAACCACGGCCGGGTTCAACGTTGATATAAGACTGGAAAATCGTGTCCAGATGTTCAACGCCGGCGGCAGAGATCTGCGGCGTAATCACCGAGAAACGCGTCCCGGCACGGGCAAAGGTGCCAACATACTCCGGATAAAGTACCGCTTTGGCCTGAACTTCATTCTTTGCCGTGATCAGTTCCAGCGACTGGATCTGGCCGATATCGATACCGAGGTAGCGAATCGGCATACCCGCCGCCATTTTACCGGCATCGAAAGCGTGCAGCGTGATCTGGCCGCCCACCGCGCGGGCAGCGGTTTCGGAGGCGTACAGGATACGCTTATTGTTCAAGCGCGCGTTGGCGCTGCTGCCGCTGAGGTTATCGAAGCTGATGGCGCCTTTCAGCGCGCGCGCCAGCGGTGACGCCTGCACGGTTAGCCCATTACCGTCGAGTTTTACCTTTGCGCCGCCTTCGGCCCAGAAGACGCTGTTATTGGTCAACAAATGGCGATATTCCGGTTTGATATGCAGATCGATATCGAATGCGTTGCTGCGCGGCTTCACCGAGATGATCTCGCCGACGGCGAATTTGCGATACAACACTACCGAGCCTGCCTGCACATCGGGCAGCGTTTCCGCAGAAAGGCTTAGCGTGGTGGTTGGGATTTCACTAAGGCTATTTTCCTGCGCTTTTTCCAGGTTGGCATACAGCGGATAGCGGCTCTGCATTTCCCCTTTTTCGCCGGGGATGATGCGGATCCCGCCATCAACCCATTCGCTGGCGCTGGCGCCGAGTACCTGCACGCCATCCAGCCCAACTTTCACATCAAGGCGGCTGTTGACGACAAATTTGCTATCGCCGCGTACCAGATTGCGATACTCCGGCGCAATGGCGACCTGGAAAGTGACACCCTCTGCGGTTAGCTTGCGTTCCAGTACCTGGCCCACTTTCACGCCGTGCAGCATCAGCGGCTGGCCGGCGGAAACGCCATAGCTTTCCGGCGCCGATAACGTCACGGTGGCGACGTTAGGCTCATCCAGCAGCGCTTTATCGGCTGGCATAACCATAAAGTGATTGCGCGGTTCGCCGTCACCGGGTACCAGTTCGAAGGTGTTGCCGGTGAGTAGGGCGCTGACGCTTGGGTTATCCAGCGAGATTTTCGGCTTCTTCATTTGAATCAGCGTTTTATCCCGAAGCAGGGTGACCACGCTCGGGTCGACGGTCATCTCACCGCTAACTTTACCGCCGGGATTGAGATTGAGTTTGGTTAACTGACCCACTTCCAGCCCCTGGTACATCAGCGGCGTAGAGCCCGCCTTCAACCCATCGCCGTCGGGCAGCTCCAGCGTCACCAGCACGCCGCGCTGGCTGTGCGCCAGATCCTCATACAGGTTGTACTCGTCGTTTTGCGCCGCCGCTTTGGAGTCGTCTGGCGAGTCAAAGGCGATGGCGCCGTTAACTAACGCGGAGAGATTTTCCAGCTGGACTTTGGCGCCACTCAGGCTGACGTCGGCTTTAATCCCGGAGACGTTCCAGAACCGACTGCCTTTTTTAACAAGATTGGTGAAGCGACGCTCGATTAATACATCAATCGTCACCCCCTGATTGTTGGCGTTGAGCGTGTAGTCATACACCCGGCCAACCGGAATTTTACGGAAATAGACCAGCGAGCCGCTGTTCAGCGAGCCGAGATCCGGCGCCTGCAGATGAATCATTAGTTCGCCGTTGTTGATGCGGTATTTTGGCTGAGTATCCAGGGCGACGAAGTGATCTTCCTGTTCGCCTTTGCCCGGCATCATGCCGATATAGTTACCGCCGACCAGCGCATCCAGCCCGGAAACGCCGGCCAGTGAAGCTTTTGGCGTCACCAGCCAGAACTGGGTGTCTTTGCGCAGCGCGTCTTTCATATCGCTCTTCACGCTGGCGGAAACTTCGATCTTGCTGAGGTCCTTACTCAAAGAGATATCCTGTACCGTACCAACTTCTACCCCTTGATAGCGGATAGGCGTACGCCCCGGAACAATCCCGTTTGCGGACTGGAAATCGATGGTAATCGTCGTTCCCCGGCCTTCAAAGCTGGTCCAGATGAGCCATCCGGCAATCATCAGCGCGATGACCGGCAACAACCAGAATGGCGAGATACGACGTTTGGTTTTTATTTTGGCTTCAGTCGGCGAAGCGGGCGTTTCCTGACTCATGAGCGTCCCAAAGTAAGCGGCTGTCCAGCCATTCAACTGCAAGGATAGTTAAAATCACCGCGCCGCCGAAGTACACCGCCGCCGGCCCCATGGTAAAAGCCAGGAGCTGATCGCGGTTTATCAACGACATGGTTAATGAGATAACAAACAGATCCAACATCGACCAGCGGCCGATCCAGGTAATCAGCCGCAGCAGCAGGATACGCGTACGTAGCCCCTGTTCACATTTGAATTGTATGCTGACCAGCAGGGTAAATAACACTATAACTTTGGTGAATGGTACCAAAATACTGGCGATGAACACTACGCCGGCGATAGCGATGTTGCTGTTGGCAAGTGAAATAATGCCCGAAAGAATCGTATCTTCCTGGCGCGAGCCATTGACGTAGATTATCGATATCGGCAGCAGGTTGGCCGGCAGCAGGAAAACCAGCGACGCAATCAGGGCCGCCCAGCTACGCTGCAGGCTTTGCGGCCGGCGATGATGCAGCGAAGTATGGCACCGGCGGCAGCGGCCGCGGGAGTCGCGATAACCGGTATAGTGACAGCCGGTGCAAACCTGAAGATTGGTGTCGTAGCGCATTGCCGGTCGTTCGGGATAAAAACGCTCCCACAACTCTTCAACGTTCATGTGGATGAGCGTCAGGATGCTGAGTAGGGTCAGCGCGATAAAGGCGATCAGGCCGATGCCGGGCTGCAGGAAGGCATAGTCCTGGACCTTAATGGAGGCGACGCCGATACCGACCAGATAAATGTCCAGCATCACCCACTCTTTCAGTTTGCCGAGCATCAGCAGCACCGGACGCAGGTTCATCCCCAGCACGTTGCCAAGCCAAAGGTAGGCGATGGATACCACCAGCAGGACGGGCGCAACCACGGCGCAGAAGAGCACCATCGCGGCGGTAATGGGGTCGCCCTGGTTGGTCATCTGCCAGATCCCCTGCAGGACGTTAGCGTCAATGCGCACGCCGAGCAGATGCAAACGCAGCAGCGGCTCGCTCCAGGCGAACGGCATCAGCAACATCATCGTAAACGCCATACTGGCAAGCCGGGAGAGGGACCAATCGCGGCCGTCGCGTACTTTCGCGTTGCACCGCGGACACCAGGCGCATTGATTTCTTTTCACAACCGGTATGCGGAACAGCATGTCGCACTGCGTACAGCGCTGATAGTGCGCATGCGGCGTTGGCGAACTGACCGAATGAACGGTAATCTTCTTCGTCGGCGTGATTGAGGGTGTTTTTATCAGCATTTATTACGTTCGGGAATGAATGTATCCCACTATATTAACCCAGGAATGAATTCATCTTGAGCCCGAAGGCATTTAATGCTTATTTTAGTAGGCATCTGCAGATGAGATAGTAAGACAACTAAGTGATTAAAAAATGAACAAAACAGAATTCTACGCGGATCTGAACCGCGATTTCCAGGCGCTTATGGCAGGCGAAACCAGTTTTTTGGCAATGATCTCCAATACCAGCGCGTTGTTGTTTGAACGCCTGGAAGAGGTCAACTGGGCCGGTTTTTACCTGCTGGAAGGCGACACGCTGGTGCTGGGGCCGTTCCAGGGTAAGCTGGCCTGTGTACGTATTCCTGTCGGCCGCGGCGTGTGCGGTTCCGCCGTGGCGCAGAACCGCGTCCAGCGCGTGGAAGATGTCCATGCCTTTGATGGCCATATCGCCTGTGACGCCGCCAGCAATTCGGAAATCGTCTTTCCGTTGCAGGTGAATAATCAGATTATCGGCGTACTGGATATCGATAGCACGGCGTATTCCCGCTTCACCGCAGAAGACGAACAGGGGCTTGCAGAGCTGGTCTCGCGCCTTGAAACGCTGATTGCGGCGACCGATTATCAAAAAATCTTTGCCCACGTCGCAGGATAATCAACGGATAACGTAGCATTTAGCGATGACGTCATTATAATGACGCCTGTTCATGCCTGCGGCTTGTTGGCTACGTCCGTTGTAATCAGGAAATTTCATGGAAAATCAACCTAAGTTGAATAGCAGTAAAGAAGTAATCGCGTTTCTGGCCGAACGTTTTCCTCAGTGTTTCAGCGCTGAAGGCGAAGCGCGCCCCCTGAAAATCGGTATTTTTCAGGATCTTGTAGAGCGAGTTGGCGGCGAGATGAATCTCAGCAAAACCCAACTGCGCGCTGCCTTACGTCTTTATACTTCGAGCTGGCGTTATCTGTACGGCGTGAAAGCGGGAGCGATTCGCGTCGATCTCGACGGCAACCCGTGCGGCGAACTGGAAGAGCAACACGTTGCTCACGCCCGTCAGCAGCTCGAAGAAGCCAAAGCCCGCGTTCAGGCGCAGCGCGCCAGCCAGCAGGCGAAGAAGCGCGAAGCCGCTGCCGCGGCAGGCCAGCAGGAAGAAGGGGCACGCCGCGAGCGTAAACCGCGTCCTCAGCCGCAGGCTCGCCGTAAAGAAGGTAGTGAACAGCGTAAGCCGCGTCCTGCAGCTGCCAAAGCACCGCGTGAAGAGCAACGCCTTACCCCGGTGTCTGACGTCTCTGTATTGAGCGTCGGTCAGGCTCTGAAGGTGAAAGCAGGCAACAACGCAATGGACGCCACCGTTGTGGAAATCACCAAAGATGGCGTTCGTGTACAGCTGACTTCTGGTATGTCAATGATTGTACGCGCAGAACACCTGGTGTTCTGAAACGGAGGCCGGGCCAGGCATGAACAAACTTTTTAAGCTCACCGCGCTTGCGGGCCTGCTAGCAATAGCAGGCCATGCCTTCGCCGTGGACGATATCACCCGAGTCGATCAAATTCCCGTGCTGAAAGAAGAGCCGCAGCACGCGACGGTGAGTGAGCGCGTTACCTCGCGCTTTACTCGTTCCCATTATCGGCAGTTTGATCTCGACAACGCCTTTTCGGCAAAAATTTTCGACCGCTATCTGAATCTGCTGGATTACAGCCATAACGTGCTGCTGGCCAGCGACGTTTCTCAGTTTGCGGCGCAAAAAAATAAAATCGGCGACGAACTGCGCAGCGGTAAACTGGACGTTTTCTACGACCTGTATAACCTCGCGCAGAAGCGTCGCTTTGAGCGTTACCAGTACGCCTTAAAGGTACTGGATCGTCCGATGAATTTTACCGGCAACGACAACTTCAATCTCGATCGCAGCAAGGCGCCGTGGCCGAAGGATGAAGCCGAGCTTAACGCGTTGTGGGACGCCAAGGTGAAGTTCGATGAACTAAGCCTGAAGCTGGCGGGTAAAGACGAGAAAGAAATTCGTGAAACCCTGACTCGTCGCTACAAGTTTGCGATTCGTCGCCTGGCCCAAACCAACAGCGAAGACGTCTTCTCGCTGGCAATGACCGCTTTCGCGCGCGAAATCGACCCGCATACCAACTATCTCTCCCCGCGTAACACCGAACAGTTCAATACTGAAATGAGCTTGTCTCTGGAAGGTATTGGCGCGGTGCTGCAAATGGACGACGACTATACGGTGATCAATTCACTGGTTGCCGGTGGTCCTGCGGCGAAGAGCAAAGCGATTAGCGTTGGCGACCGTATCGTCGGCGTCGGTCAGCCGGGTAAGAGCATGGTCGATGTCATCGGCTGGCGGCTGGACGATGTTGTCGCGCTGATCAAAGGGCCGAAGGGCAGCAAAGTTCGCCTGGAAGTTCTGCCGGCTGGCAAAGGGGCGAAAACCCGAATTGTTACTCTGACCCGCGAACGTATTCGTCTTGAAGACCGTGCGGTTAAGATGTCGGTCAAAACCGTCGGTAAAGAAAAAGTCGGCGTGCTGGATATCCCGGGCTTCTACGTTGGCCTGACCGATGACGTCAAAGTGCAACTGCAGAAGCTGGAAAAACAGAATGTCAGCAGCATCGTCATCGATCTGCGCAGTAACGGCGGTGGCGCGCTGACGGAGGCGGTTTCGCTCTCTGGTCTGTTTATCCCATCCGGCCCGGTGGTACAGGTGCGTGATAACAACGGTAAGGTTCGCGAAGATAGCGATACCGACGGTGTCGTCTACTACAAAGGTCCGCTGGTGGTCCTGGTCGATCGCTTCAGCGCCTCGGCATCGGAAATTTTTGCCGCCGCGATGCAGGACTATGGCCGTGCGCTTATCGTCGGCGAGCAGACCTTTGGTAAAGGAACCGTTCAGCAGTATCGTTCGCTAAACCGTATCTACGATCAGATGCTGCGCCCGGAATGGCCGGCGTTAGGTTCCGTACAGTACACCATCCAGAAGTTCTACCGCATTAACGGCGGCAGCACTCAGCGTAAAGGGGTTACTCCGGACATCATGATGCCAACCGGTAAAGAAGATCGCGATACCGGCGAGCAGTATGAAGATAACGCGCTGCCGTGGGATAGTATCGATCCGGCGACCTACGTGAAGTCCGGCGATATGAAACCGTTCGAACCTGAACTGCTTAAGCGCCATGAAGACCGTATCGCGAAAGATCCGGAATTCCAGTACATCATGAAGGATATTGCGCGCTTTAACGCTATGAAAGACAAGCGCAATATTGTTTCTCTGAACTACGCGCAGCGTGAGAAAGAGAATGAAGAAGATGATGCGATTCGTCTGGCGCGAGTGAACGATCGCCTGAAACGCGAAGGCAAGCCGCTGCTCAAAAAGATTGACGATCTGCCGAAGGATTATCAGGAACCGGATCCGTATCTTGATGAGACCGTGCATATCGCCATTGACCTGGCGCAACAGGAAAAAGCTCAGCCTCCGGTAGAGCCGCCGGTTAGCAAATAACTCCTCAACGGGCACAAGTGATTGTGCCCGTTTCTTTTTCTCTCTTCATCTGCCCGTCGACTTTATTCAACAAAAATGTCAACACTCTCTCAGGGTGTCAGCGATATGCTACAAAATGTAAAGTTGTGTCTTTCTCGTGACTTAGCAGGGCCTGATAGTTGAAAATTAGCATCTGACCCATACGATATGGGTATCGCATAGTGCGTTTTGTTAAATCGAGGTAAAAAGAATATTATGATGCGAATCGCGCTTTTCCTGCTGACTAACCTGGCAGTCATGGTGGTATTTGGCCTGGTGCTTAGCCTGACGGGGATCCAGTCGAGCAGCATGACCGGCCTGTTGATCATGGCGCTGCTATTTGGTTTTGGCGGCTCGATCGTTTCGCTGCTGATGTCGAAATGGATGGCGCTGAAGTCGGTTGGTGGGGAAGTTATCGAGCAGCCGCGTAACGAAACTGAGCGTTGGCTGATGAACACCGTCGCGCAGCAGGCGCAGCAGGCGGGCATCGGCATGCCGCAGGTGGCGATTTATCACGCCCCGGACATTAACGCCTTCGCCACCGGCGCGCGCCGCGACGCTTCTCTGGTCGCCGTGAGCACCGGCTTGCTGCAGAATATGAGCCGTGATGAAGCGGAAGCCGTTATCGCTCACGAAATCAGCCATATTGCCAATGGCGACATGGTCACCATGACGCTGATTCAGGGGGTAGTGAACACCTTCGTTATCTTTATCTCCCGCGTTATCGCGCAGATTGCGGCTGGTTTCCTCGGCGGTAATCGTGAAGATGAAGGCGAAAGCAGCAACGGTAACCCGCTTATCTACTTTGCGGTCGCTACCGTACTGGAGCTGGTGTTTGGTATTCTCGCCAGCATCATTACCATGTGGTTCTCGCGCTACCGTGAATTCCACGCCGATGCTGGTTCCGCCAAACTGGTCGGCCGTGAGAAGATGATTGCTGCGTTGCAGCGCTTGAAAACCAGCTATGAACCGCAGGAAGCGAGCAGCATGATGGCGTTCTGTATCAACGGTAAAGCGAAGTCGATGAGCGAACTGTTCATGACCCACCCGCCGTTGGATAAACGCATTGAAGCGCTGCGCAGCGGGGAATACCTGAAATAATCTGGCGTGCAGACGTTGAAAATAAAAATCCGCAGCTTTCGGGCTGCGGATTTTTTTTGGCCGCGCGTTATCAGGCGGCGCGCGGTTGAGTTACGCGTAGCCCGCTGATGGCGGCGGCAACCACCGCCAGGGCGCCTGCCAGCAGAAGCGCGGTATGGGTGCCGCTATCGCCCGCCAGGTTAAACAGCAGGGCGACCAGCGCGGCGCCGCTACTTTGTCCCAGTAAGCGTGCGGTACCTAACATGCCGCTGGCGCCGCCGCTGCGATGACCTGGCGCGGAGGAGACAATAGTATGGTTGTTTGGCGACTGAAACAGCCCGAAGCCCGCGCCGCACAGCGCCATCCGCCAGATAATATCGAGGTCGGAAGGGGAAGAGGGTAATAGCGCAAGGCCAAACAGGCCGCAGGCCATGATCAGCAACCCCATTGCCCCCAGTAGCCCGGCATGAACTTTCTCTATCAGGTAACCCGCCAGAGGGGCCATCACCATGGTCGCCAATGGCCACGGCGTTAACAGCAGCCCGGTCTCTACTTCACTGCGTCCGATAACGGTTTGCAGGAAAAAGGGCAGGGATACCATCGCCAGCATCTGGGCGCAAAATGAACAGATCGAGGTGCAGATAGAGAGCGAAAAGATCGGAATTCGCAGTAAATCTACGGGTAGCAGTGGTACCGGCATGCGCAACTGCCGGCGCACAAAGAAGAAGCCGATAATCAGCATGGCGATGACTTCCGCGAGCACCAGATAACCGGATTGCCCCTGGGCAAAGCCGCCGAGCGCCGTGATGAGCAGCCCGAAGGTGAGAGCGTTCATGATCGCGCTCGGCAGATCGAAACGGGTAATTTTGCTGGCGGCGCTGTTGGGCGGCAAAAAACGCATAGCGAGGAAAATAGAAATAATCCCCAGCGGTACGTTGATTAAAAACAGCCATTGCCAGGAGGCGAGCGAAAGAATAGCGGCGGCAATGGTTGGCCCCGCGGCGGAGGATACGGCAACAACGAAAGAGTTGATGCCCATTCCGCGTCCTAGCTGCCTTTTAGGATAGATAAGGCGAATCAGCGCCGTGTTGACGCTCATCAGCGCTGCGCCACCTAAACCTTGAGCCACTCGCGCCAGCGTCAACATCTCAAGGCTTCGGGAAAGTGCGCAAATCAACGAGGTGATAGTAAATACCACCAGACCGATTTTATAGATGCGCCGATAGCCAACCATATCGCCAAGAAACGATAGCGGTAGGAGGGCGATGACAATAGCGATTTGATAAGCGTTGACTATCCAGATTGACGATGCCGGCGAAGCATTGAGGTCGGTGGCAATCGTCGGCAGGGCGACGTTGGCGATAGCGCCATCAAGTACGGCCATCGTCAAGCCTAAAACAATCGTCAGAATGGCGCCGTAGCGCTGCGGCGCCGGCAGGCCATCCAAAAATTTTTTATCCATGTGAAGTTAAAGTCTTAGAGGAAACTATTTTCTGATTAATGATTTTAGCATTGATTATTCAACCATAAGTCGCAGATTTGTAACCAACTCGCAGAACAACGATTGCGACGGTCATAATGTGAATTTATAATAAAAAACAGTTCTGAATTTTATAAAACAGTTACGATGAGGTGAACAATGGCAGCTGCTGATATGGATAAACAGCCAGATTCTGTCTCTTCAGTATTAAAAGTTTTTGGCATCCTGCAGGCTTTGGGCGAAGAGCGTGAGATTGGTATCACCGAATTGTCACAGCGTGTGATGATGTCTAAAAGCACGGTGTATCGTTTTTTACAGACTATGAAGTCGCTGGGCTATGTCGCACAGGAAGGCGAGTCTGAGAAATATTCTTTAACGTTGAAGTTGTTCGAGCTTGGCGCGCGGGCATTGCAGAACGTTGATCTGATCCGCAGCGCGGATATCCAGATGCGCGAAATTTCGCGTCTGACTAAAGAGACGATTCACCTCGGCGCGCTGGATGAAGACAGCATCGTTTATATCCACAAAATTGATTCCATGTATAACCTGCGGATGTATTCGCGTATCGGTCGTCGTAATCCGCTGTATAGCACCGCCATTGGTAAAGTGCTGCTGGCGTGGCGCGAGCGGGCGGAAGTCGAGCAAATCATGGAGGGCGTGGAGTACAAACGTAGCACCGAGCGAACCATTACCGATACCAGCGAGCTGTTGAAAGTGCTGGACCAGGTGCGCGAGCAGGGCTATGGCGAAGACAATGAGGAGCAGGAAGAAGGATTACGCTGTATTGCGGTGCCGGTCTTCGATCGCTTTGGCGTGGTGATTGCCGGCTTGAGTATTTCCTTCCCGACGCTGCGCTTCTCTGAAGAACGTTTGCACGAGTATGTGGCGATGCTGCATGCCGCCGCGCGTAAGATTTCCGAGCAGATGGGTTATAACAATTATCCGTTCTGATAGTCAGCGGGAGCTACAGCGCGATGCTGTAGCTCCACTTGTATTAACCCTGATCGATAACCTTCACGCTTTTGCGCAGAATCGGGCAGTTGGTAATGCCGATAATACCGCTATCAGAGTGAACATATTGTGCGGTGGTGATGCCTTGCGCCGTCAGGTATTTGCACTGTAGTCCCAGCCCGCCAGCATTCTGATTGCTGCCAATTAATACGCCATAACCGCTTAATAATACGCCAATCCAGACGATCGCCAGTATGACAATAGAGCGAATGATCAATCGCATTGTTGCCTCGTTATTTGTATGATCCTGACGTTTATTCTGGCACGAACATTATTTGATACAAGTCTATGATTCCTAAACTCGCCTTTCGTATTACAGTTAGCCGCGGTTTAAGAAGGCCGTGTTATCCTGGCAACATCTGATTATGGTACGGAGAGTGGAGTGAAAAAATTACGCTGGGTTTTGCTGATTGTTGTCATAGCGGGCTGTTTACTGCTGTGGACTCAGATGCTTAACGTAATGTGCGATCAGGATGTGCAATTTTTCAGCGGTATTTGCGCTATTAACAAGTTCATCCCCTGGTAAGACATTTTTGTGCCGACGGATTTTCTTCTGCCGCGCGGGTGGTAGAATGAACGCCTTCTCTTTGAGGTGGTGAAATGAGTGAGTTATTGAATCCTGGGATTGTAAGTCTGGCGTCTCTGGCGCTTTCCGTTGTACTGCTGCTGGTGGGGTTGCTGCTGTGGTTCTTTGTGAATCGCGCCAGTTCACGTAGCAATGAGCAAATCGAACTGCTGCAGTCGCTGTTGGATCAACAAAAGCGGCAGAATGCGCTGCTGCGCCGTCTCTGTGAAGCCAATGAGCCGGAGAAAGAAGAGGTTGCTGAACCTTCAGCGGCTGAGAAGGAGAAAAACGACGACGATTTCATTCGTCTCGTTGCCGAACGTTAAGTTGATGAACAGGTGTGCACATCATGTGCGCGCCTGTGAGTGTCATAAAATTTAGCTATAACTTATTCTTATATAATCCCTTATTCCGCCTCAAACGTTTTCCGTTTAATGGATTAAACATCCATGCTCTATTTCACATATTGAATAATCTTTTGAGCTAATCAAAAAAAGTAATAACGAAACGTTTCTATTGCCTGCTGGCAATACGTTGTCATTAATGTTTCATTATTAACGTCTATTTTAGCGAATATTTGTGTCGTAACGAGTTAGCGGTTTAATTAACTCTACTACTGGCATAGTTCAGGCGATTTCCTCTTGTTCTTCAGCGCCATTTTCGCATCATTATGCACAATACGCCGCTGCGCCCCCTTAAATATGGCAGTTCGTATACGTACGTACCTGGACGAACAGAAGTTGTTGAGCTATGGTAAAAAAGTTGCATTTATCAGGCATACGTTATTGTTTGTTTGGTAACAATGCAAAGATAAGCCAGGCGCGGCAAAGACGCATAAATGTGCAGGCGATCAAATGATTTCCTGATAATTTGTGCGAACGATCGTGACACGTTTAAAAATGGCTTGCCATTATTTACGTTGTGTGTGATAACACGTTTCGGGTTAAACGAGGTACAGTTCTGTTTATGTGTGGCATTTTCAGTAAAGAAGTCCTGAGTAAACACGTTGTCGTTGAATACCGCTTCTCTGCCGAACCTTATATTAGTGCCTCATGCAGTTATGTGTCAGTTTTATCTATGTAAGCACCTGCGGGTGAAGAAAACAGTTTAAGGAATTTTGCAAATGGCAAAGATTAAAGGTCAAGTTAAGTGGTTCAACGAGTCTAAAGGTTTTGGCTTCATTACTCCGGCTGATGGCAGCAAAGACGTGTTCGTACACTTCTCTGCAATCCAGGGTAACGGCTTCAAAACTCTGGCTGAAGGCCAGAACGTTGAGTTCGAAATTCAGGACGGCCAGAAAGGTCCGGCTGCAGTTAACGTAACTGCTATCTGATTCAAGACCACTCATCTTGTAAGAAAGCCTCGCTACTGCGGGGCTTTTTAGCATCTGTTGCAAAGTATTTCCAATATTTCCCCTCCGACGCGCTTTGTTGCAAAACATCACCCTTATTAGCACTGTTTAGCAGTCTGTTTTGCCAATTTTCTGTTAAATCAGGTGGTTGCAAAATAATGCTGGAGCTACGGTGCAAAAGAATAAAAGTAAGTCCGCCACAAATTTTCTCCCTATCCGTTTTGGGTTGCTGTGTGTGGCGATTTTGGGATGTCTTGGATTTCTGCTGGCGAGGGTAGGTTGGCTGCAAATCGTCTCTCCGGATAATCTGGTTAAACAAGAGGATATGCGTTCGCTGCGCGAAGAACCCATTGCCGTAATGCGCGGAACTATCAGCGATCGTGAAGGACGCCCGCTGGCGGTGAGCGTGCCGGTAAGCGCAATCTGGATAGATCCACAGACCATGCTGGAGAAGGGCGGCGTCGGCTATGGCCCGCGCTGGCAGGCTATGGCGGAAGCATTGCATCTCGATCTTATTGAGCTCTCTCATCGGGTGCAGTCGCATCCCCATGCCCGATTCCTCTATCTGGCGCGCCAGGTTAATCCGGAACAGGCCGACTGGATCGATAAATTGCATCTCCCGGGCGTTTATTTGCGCGATGAGTCCCGCCGTTTTTATCCGGCCGGACACGTCGCCGCCAACCTGCTGGGCTTTACCAACGTAGATAATCAGGGGATTGAGGGAGTTGAGAAAAGTTTTAACAAACAGCTCATGGGCACGCCTGGGCGTCGGCTGGTGCGCAAAGACCGCCACGGTCATGTGATAGAAAATATTACCGAGCAGGCCCCCGTTCCGGCACATAACCTGCAACTTAGTATCGACGAGCGGCTGCAAACGGTCACGGAGGATGCGCTGGATAATGCCGTGCGTTGGAATAAGGCGGAATCAGGCGCGGCGGTGTTGATCAAGATTGATACCGGCGAAATCCTGTCGATGGCCAGCTATCCGGATTTTAACCCTAATAACCGCGACAGCGCCCAGCTCGATGATTTTCGAAATCGCGCTATCAGCGATACCTTTGAGCCGGGTTCAACGGTCAAACCGCTGGTGATTATGACCGCGTTACAGCAGGGTATCGTGCAGCCGGATAGCGTCGTCGATACCCATCCCTTTACGCTTGATGGTCATCGCATCCGCGACGTGGGTTATTATCCCGAGCTGACGCTCACCGGTATCCTGCAAAAATCGAGCGATACAGGAGTTTCGCACCTCTCACTGGCAATGCCGGTGCAACACTTGATCGACACTTATAAGGCCTTTGGCTTTGGCGACCCGACCGGGCTTGGCTTGACCGGCGAAAGCTCCGGGTTAATGCCGCATCGCCGTTATTGGGGTGAGCTGGATCGCGCCACCTTCGCTTTTGGCTATGGACTGATGGTAACTCCGCTGCAGCTGGCGCATGTCTATGCAACGATCGGCGGTTACGGTATTGAGCGCCCGCTGTCGATAACCCGTATCGACCCGCCTGTCATCGGTACGCGAGTCATGCCGCAAGAGATCGTGCATGAAGTTGAACATATGATGGAGAGCGTGGCGCTGCCGGGCGGCGGCGGTACAAAAGCGGCGGTACGTGATTATCGGATAGCGGTGAAAACCGGCACGGCGAAGAAAATTGGCCCTGACGGAAAATATATCGATAAATATGTCGCCTACACCGCCGGCGTGGCGCCGGCCAGTCAGCCGAAGTTTGCGCTGGTGGTGGTGATAAACGACCCCAGCAACGGTAAATACTACGGTGGGGCGGTATCCGCGCCGGTGTTCAGCCAGATCATGGGCGATGTGTTACGTCTGGAAAACGTGATGCCAGACGGTATGCCGCAAGGCTCTGAGAATCTTATCGTCATGCATAACCGCGAGGATCTGGCTCCCGCGTTGTAACAGTGGTCTGCGAGGGCGAATAGCGCTACACTTTCGCCCTTTCAGCGCCACCGGAGTTATCATGTCTTATACCTGCCCACTATGCCACGCGCCGCTTAGCCGCAGCGCAAATAGCTATATTTGCCCGCAGCGGCACCAGTTCGATCTGGCAAAGGAAGGGTATGTCAATTTACTGCCGGTGCAGTTCAAACGTTCACGTGACCCGGGCGATAGCGCTGAGATGATGCAGGCGCGTCGCGCCTTCCTTGATGGCGGCTATTATCAACCGTTGCGTGAGGCGATTTGCGGCTATCTGCGGACTTTCGCGCCGGGCGAGCTGCTGGATATCGGCTGCGGCGAGGGATACTACACGCATGCTTTCGCCGCCATTGCCGCACGCAGTTTCGGCCTCGACGTCTCAAAGTCGGCGATCCGCGCCGCCGCTAAACGTTACCCGCAGGTCGAATTCTGCGTGGCTTCCAGCCAACGATTGCCGTTTGCCGATCGCTCTCTGGATGCCGTCGTGCGTATTTATGCGCCCTGTAACGCGGACGAATTAGCGCGTGTAGTAAAAGCCGGCGGTTGGGTGATTACCGCTACGCCGGGGCCGCGCCATTTGATGGAGCTGAAAGGGCTGATCTACGATGAAGTTCGTCTGCATGAACAGAACCGGGAGGCAATGCCGGGCTTTACGCTGCGTCATGAGCAGCAGTTAGCGTATCCGATGCAGTTGAGCGGCGCGCAGGCGGAAGCATTACTACAGATGACGCCGTTTGCCTGGCGAGCGAAACCGGAAGTTCGTGAGTCACTGCGCGAGCAGGAAACTTTTAGCTGCCAGACCGATTTCATGATCCACTGCTGGCAGCGCGAAGCGTAAGCGCTAAGGGGCGAAATGGCTCCACAGAATCTGTGCGCCGATACCGATTAGCACAATACCCCCGAGAATTTCGGCCCGTTTGCCGAGCAGCGGGCCGATAAAGCGGCCAACCATAATTCCCAGCGTCGACATGGTAAAGGTGGCGCAGCCGATAGCCAGCGCGGTGGCGATAATATTGACCTGCAGGAAAGCAAGACCCACGCCGACCGCCATCGCATCAAGACTGGTAGCGAATGCGGTGGTCACCAGCAGCCAGAAGCCGTGGCGGCGCGGCGCTTCACACTCCTCGTCATCACCGCCGCGAAAACCTTCAATGACCATACGCCCGCCGAGAAACACCAGCAGCACGAACGCGATCCAGTGGTTCCATTCCAGCACAAACTGGCTGGCCAACATGCCAAGGCCCCAGCCGACCAGCGGCGTCAGGGTTTCGATCGCGCCGAATATAAGACCGGTACGCAGCGCTTCGGAGAACTTGGGTTTATGCAGGGTGGCGCCTTTACCGATAGAAGCGGCAAACGCGTCCATCGACATGCCGAAGGCAAGAAGAATAGTGGCAGATATGTTCATGAGCGTGTCCTGACCGGGGAATATCCATATGACACATCGCTGCCCCCAGTAAACATACGCGGAGCTTGAGCATAACGTACAGCAGTGATGTATCTATGGTCTCGCCTGATTGAACGACCGCTCAACCCGTACGTGCCACGTTTTGCAACGAGTATGTTGACACGTACATTTTCCACCTGCGGAAAATCGGCTACTCCCCAACGACGGGCGCAACCTTAACATATTTTTAGAAGATAAAACAATCACAGAAAAATAATATTAGCAACAATAAATGATAACGATTTTCATTTAAAATATTAAGTGAAGGATTGGTTAAATAATATAACGAGGAGCGGTGAGTAAATATAGCCATGGCTATATATTCCGGCATCAATGAATGGCGAAAATATAGCGCAGGCTATCTTTGTAACTTATTGACTGGTAACAAGTAATTTGTATATTTTTTCCAGGTCGTCGATATTTCGTACGCGAATAAGCAGGCGCCGCTGCTCTAATTGCATCACCAGTACGCCGTCTTCCGACAAATTCATTGCTTTAATGCGCGGATATTCAATCCACACGTTGGCAAAGAAAAAGCCGCTCTTTTTGAACAAAATTCGCGGCGTACGGATCCAGAACAGATATAGCCCCATTAATGCCAGCGCAGATAATAACCAGGTGGTGATCATTTCACCGTGGCTGGCGATATTGTTGTAGATGAGAATCGCCGTCAGGCCGACGAAAATCATCCCGTCGACCCGTCCACGACGCAGCAGGGGGATTGATAGCAGGGTGGGGCCATGGCGGCGCGGCATGATGAATTGGTCGTAGATAGCGAAAGCCACCAGGGCGACGATAAACAGAATGAGCACCAGCTCCGTGATTGCCATTGATCCTCCAGGCTGCGTGGGCCTTCGCACAGGCGCACGTTTTAACGCTAAAAAAAAGCCGGGGACAAAGCTGTCCCCGGCCTACAACGTGACGATTATTGACCCAGCAGGCCGACCGCGTAGCCGGCGATACCGATGACGAAGAAGCCAACGATGATCCACAGCGGGTTGACTTTCTTACGCAACAGCCACATACAGGCGAAGGTCAGCAGCAGTGGCACCAGTCCCGGCATCAGCTGGTCAAGGATGGTCTGCACGGTGGTCACACGAGTCTGACCATCCTGACCGGTGATAGTGGAAACCACCAGCGGGATATTAACGTGCGTCCATTTGTTGACCAGAGCTCCCATGACAAACAGGCCGAGGATTGACGCCCCCTCAGTCAGTTTCTGCAGGAAGCCGCCGCCCATATCCTTAACGATGTCCACGCCTTTACGATAGCCATATGCTACGCCGTAGTAGCGGGTCAGCAGACGCACGGCATTGAACAGGATAAAGAATAACAGCGGACCGAGCAGGCTACCGCTCATCGCGATACCGGCGCCGAGCGCGGCGAATACAGGGCGTACGGTACCCCAGAAGATCGGGTCGCCGACGCCTGCCAGCGGCCCCATCAGGCCAACTTTGATACCGTTGATTGCGCCATCGTCGATTTCCGCGCCGTTAGCACGCTGCTCTTCCATCGCCAGGGTTACGCCGAGTACCGGCGCCGCGACGTACGGATGGGTGTTGAAGAACTCAAGGTGACGCTTAATAGCCTGCTTACGCGCATCGTTGTTCTCAGGGTACAGGCGACGGATTGCCGGAACCATAGAGAAGCAGAAGCCCAGCGCCTGCATACGTTCGAAGTTCCATGAACCCTGGAACAGGTTAGAACGAATGAACACGCCACGAATATCACTCTGAGTGAGTTTTTTCTCGGTGGTATTTTTAGTCATATCAACCATTTCGCTCACCTGTTAGTCCAGTTCGTTATCGAGATCGTTGTTACCAGCCGCCTGAGCCGGGGCACCCGCTACGCGGTTATATTTCGGGCTCAGCTGAATGTAGAGAATGGCCATGACGGCACCAATCACCCCCAGCGCAACCAGGTTGAAATTGGTGAAGGCCGCGGTGACGAAACCGAGGTAGAAGAACGGCATCAGGTAGCCCGCGCGCATCATGTTGATGACCATCGCGTAACCGACGACGACGATCATACCGCCCGCGATGTTCAGACCGCCAGTTACCACTTCCGGAATAGCGTTCAGCAGACCCTGAACTTCGCTGGTGCCGACAGAGATGGCTACGATAACCGCCGGGATGGCGATACGCATCGCCTGCAGGAACAGCGAGGAAACGTGCAGCCAGGAGATGGCCGTCAGGTTACCGTTTTCAGCGGCTTTATCCGCCGCGTGCTGGAAGGCAACGGTGATGGTACGCACGATAATGGTCAGAACCTGGCCTGCCGCCGCCAGCGGGATAGCCAGCGCGATACCGGCGCCGATGCTTTGGTGGCCGGCGATAACCAGTACGGTAGAAATAATGGACGCCAGCGCGGCATCAGGCGCAACCGCCGCACCGATGTTCATCCAGCCCAGGGCGATCATTTCCAGCGTACCGCCGATGATGATACCGGTTTTCATGTCGCCGAGAACGGCGCCGATTAAGGTACAGGCGACCAGAGGACGGTGGAACTGAAATTCATCAAGTACCGACTCCATACCCGCAATACACGCGACGATGAACACCAGCACAATCTGAAGAAGGGTAATCTCCATTGTACTTCTCCTGTTGATTAAGTCTTAAAGTGAAAATTGGCTCGCGAGCGCCGGGTTATTTATCCACCTTGGCGATCAAATCCATCATTTTCAGTTTCTGGTCGGTGGAAACTTTGCGCGCTTCCAGTTCAATACCGCGGGCATTCAGTTTTTTGAATGCTTCGATATCGGTTTCATCGACCGAAATCGCGTTATTCACCTGCGTTTTACCCTGACGGAAAGCCATACCGCCGATGTTGACGCTGGTAATTTTCACGCCGCCTTCAACAATACGTTCAACGTCCGTTGGGTTGGTAAATAACAGCATGACGCGTTCGCCGGCGTATTTCGGGTTGTTGTAAACGCGAATCATCTTCGCGACATCAACAACGTGAGCGGTCACGCCCGGAGGAGCCACCTGGGTCAGCAGCGTTTTACGCACCGTATCGGCGGCGACTTCATCGCTGACCACGATAATGCGGGTGACGTTGGTCTCTTTGGTCCAGCGGGTCGCAACCTGGCCGTGGATAAGACGGTCATCGATACGCGCCAGGCCAATCACCATGTAATCATTTGGACCCATCGGTTTAGCGGGTGTCGCCGCTTTTGGCGCGGCCGCCTGCACCGGTGCCGCTTTTTCAACCGGTTTGGCTTTCAGCGCTTTCACGCCTTCGCTACCGGTTTCCACCGCCAGCGCCACCAGCTCATCAAACGACGGATCGTCGTCGCGGGCCATGAAGGTTTCGACCAGCATCGGGACGTTGACGCCAGCGATCACTTCATAGTTTTCTTTATCAACAACAATGCGGCTTGCCGCGTTGAATGGACTACCGCCCCACGTATCGACGAGGAACAGCACGCCTTTTGTGGTATCCAGTTTTGCCAGCTGTGCATTGTACTTTTCGATCAGCGTTTCGGCGTTTTCACCGGGAACGAAATCGATCCAGCCAACGTTTTCCTGCTCGCCCAACAGCATTTCTGCGGTTTTCAGCAGTTGTTCTGCAGCCCAACCATGTGTGCCTATTACAATAGCAATCGTCACTTGCTACCTCCGTTATTATGGTGAATGCATCATCTGGTCTGATACATCCTGAATCACTCTTGTGGAAAAATCGATTCAGTAAGGGTGTAAGATCTAATTTAATTACTACCGCGAATTATTTTAGATAGTGAAAAAATAATTAATGTGATGGAGCTCCGTAAATTACGCTTCGATAATCAATAATTTCGCAGCGCAAAAAATAGCCTTAGCTATTGCAAAGACAGGTAAATTTTTGCCAATTCTGCGCTATATTTTGCTATGTTTAGCTTCCGTTTAATTACTCAGGAGTATAGGGCATAGCCCGCCGTATGGACCGTCATCGACGTCTTTTCACCCTCAGGCACTCGTCTGCCGCCTCTACCTCACACGCTTTTTTACCAGCAACTATTGTTTCGCCGGTGCATGACATCGCGATGACTACCGCTGTCGTTAACGGGAGCCGCTCATGGAATTCTTAATGGATCCCACCATTTGGGCTGGCCTGCTGACGCTGGTGGTCCTCGAAATTGTTCTGGGTATCGATAACCTGGTCTTTATCGCCATCCTTGCCGATAAACTACCGCCAAAACAGCGTGATAAGGCACGTATCATCGGCCTGTCGCTGGCGCTGATTATGCGTCTGGGGTTGCTCTCGGTTATCTCGTGGATGGTCACCTTGACCAAGCCTTTGATAAGCATAGGCGATTTTTCGTTCTCCGGGCGCGATCTGATCATGCTGGTCGGCGGTATCTTCCTGCTATTCAAGGCGACGACAGAGTTGCATGAACGACTGGAGAACCGCCAGCATGATGCCGGCCACGGCAAAGGCTATGCCAGCTTCTGGGTGGTAGTGCTACAAATTGTGGTGCTGGATGCCGTCTTCTCGCTTGATGCGGTGATTACCGCCGTCGGCATGGTGAACCATTTGCCGGTGATGATGGCTGCGGTTGTCATCGCGATGATCCTGATGCTGTTGGCTTCGAAGCCGTTAACCCGCTTCGTGAACCAGCACCCGACGGTTGTCGTGCTGTGTCTGAGCTTCCTGCTGATGATCGGTCTGAGTCTGGTGGCAGAAGGCTTTGGCTTCCATATTCCTAAGGGCTATTTGTACGCGGCGATTGGCTTCTCGATAACCATTGAGTTCTTTAACCAGGTGGCGCGGCGTAACTTTATCCGCCACCAGTCGACGTTGCCGCTGCGCGCGCGTACCGCTGATGCGATTCTGCGCCTGATGGGCGGTCGCAAACAGGCGGCCGTCGCGCACGATAGCGATAGCCCGGCGGCAGTGCCGGTGCCGGAAGGCGCGTTTGCTGAAGAAGAACGCTATATGATTAACGGCGTGCTGACCCTGGCGCAGCGTTCATTGCGCAGCATCATGACCCCGCGAGGCGAAATTAGCTGGGTGGATGCTGAGCAGAGCGAAGAAGAAATTCGTCGCCAGCTGCTTTCGTCTCCGCACAGCATGTTCCCGGTTTGCCGCGGTGAGCTTGATGAAATCATCGGTATTGTACGCGCCAAAGAGATGCTGGTGGCGCTGGAAGCGGGCGAGAACGTTGCCGCAATGGCTTCCGCTTCTCCGGCGATTGTGGTGCCGGAAACGCTGGACCCGATCAACCTGCTGGGCGTGCTGCGCCGGGCGCGCGGTAGCTTTGTCATCGTCACCAACGAATTTGGTGTGGTGCAGGGGCTGGTGACGCCGCTGGACGTCCTGGAAGCGATTGCCGGTGAGTTCCCGGATGCGGATGAAACGCCGGAAATTGTGCTGGATGGCGAGGGGTGGTTAATCAAAGGCTCAACCGACCTCCACGCGCTGCAGCAGGCGCTGGGGCTGGACGACCTGGTCAACGAAGACGATGATATCGCTACCGTTGCCGGGCTGGTTATCTCCGCGAACGGCCATATCCCGCGGGTAGGCGATGTTGTGGAACTGCCGCCGCTGCAGTTTACCATTGTTGAAGCGAACGATTACCGCGTCGATCTGGTACGGGTTATTAAAACCGTACACGATAACGACGAAGAAGAGTAATGTCGAACCCGCCGGGCTAAACTTGCCCGGCGGGTTGTTTTTTACCCCCAGTCGCCGCCAGACGGTGCTTCTCCTCCGCCAGCCAGCGCGGAAAATCCTCTACCGGTAACGGGCGGGCATAATAATATCCCTGTAGTAAATCCACGCCGTGGCTGCGCATGTAATTCTTCTGTTCCTGAGTTTCGACCCCTTCGGCAATGGTGACGATTTTGAGCCGGTGCGCCAGGGCGATAATCATATCGGTCACCGTCGCGTTGACGCCATCAATGCCAATGGCGCCGGTATAAGACTTATCAATCTTCAGTACATCCGGGCGGAGTTTTTCCAGCCAGGACAAAGAACTGTTGCCGGTGCCGAAGTCATCAATGGCCAGCTGGACGCCTTTAAAATGCAGGTGCTCCGCCATGTGGTGATCGCCCTCACGCAGGACATCGCGTTCAGTCAGCTCGACCACCAGCTGCTGTACCGGATTAGCGCTGAACCAATAGGTGTGCAGATCGCGCAGCAGTTCGCCATTACTGAAATGACGCGCCGCCACGTTAATACCAATATGAAAATTGGCATCCTGCGGGAAATAATGTAGCCGGCGGGCGGTTTCGGCGATGACGTAGCGGGTCAGGGGGACTATCAGGTTGTAGCCTTCAGCAATAGGAATAAAAACATCCGGTGAGATATTGCCGCGGCGCGGATTGTTCCAGCGCAGCAAAATTTCCACGCCGCAGCACTGCTGGGTGCGTAAATCCTGCAGCGGCTGGCACCATACCTCGAACTCGTGGGCGGCGATACCCAGGGTTATTTCGCGCGAAAAAGTCATTCGTCCTGCGGTCGTCAGCCAGGCGATACCGGTCATCAACAGGCTGAACATCAGCGCCAGCGGTAATTCAGCGGGCAGCTCTTCTAAGGCCACCGCGGAGGCTCCCGGGCCGCTGATGTTGATGGTATAGGGGAACTGGCTGGAACTTTGCCGGTAAATTATCGGCAGACCCGGCAACTGATGACTTTCGACGACGCCGACATCGCTGAGAAAGCTCTTGTTGCCTACAGTGAGGCTGATGTCGCTTATGAGCGATGATTTTTCTTTGAGAATCAATTCGCCAAGCAGCTCGATATTAATAATTAACAACGCGCCGTCGGCGCCGCTCACGGAGGAGGGATACCACTGGATCAGTACCGGCGTGCCTTTGAGCAGTGAGTTGTCGGTTGAAAAGGCCAGCAGCGGCTTTACCGTCGGCAGTGTGGGCTGTAGCTGATGAATGGCCACATGGCGCGGGCCAAAAATGCTGGAGCAGTAGGCCATCCCGGACTGAACAAGGATGATTGAGCGCACGGTCTGTAGCGTGGCTGCGGTTTTACGCAGTTCAAGATGTACATCCTGACAGGGTTTGCCGACCATACTTAGCAGGGTAGCGTGTTTTGCCGCCAGCGGTTGCAGGATATTGTCCATCGCGATCACCATATTGCGGGTCACCGTCTGGATACGCTGCTGATTTTGGCTACGCTGTGAAATAAATCGGATTGTCAGGGTGACGGCAAGCGTCAGAAATGCAACGGCCAGGCACACCAGAATGCGCTTGCGGCGATATGTCGAAATGACCTTCTGTGCATTTTGCATGCGCGGCGCCCTGTCGGCTAAATAGAGGAATAAGAGTAACAGCCGGCTTAAAGCAAGTGTAGTGGGTAAGATAAGTTGGTGGGAGAAAAAGAAAAATGCGCCCGGAAAGGGCGCATTTCACAGACGCGTTTTAGTCACACTGCACTTTGATCGCCAGGCCGCCGCGAGAGGTTTCGCGATATTTGGCGTTCATGTCTTTACCCGTTTCGTACATGGTCTCGATAACTTTATCGAGAGAGACGCGCGGTTCGCTGGTGCGGCGCATCGCCATACGCGCGGCGTTAATCGCCTTCACGGAGGCGATAGCGTTACGCTCGATGCACGGCACCTGAACCTGTCCGGCGACCGGGTCGCAGGTCAGGCCGAGGTTATGTTCCATGCCGATCTCCGCCGCCACGCAAACCTGCTCCGGGCTGGCGCCGAGCAGTTCAGCCAGGCCCGCCGCCGCCATTGAACAGGCGACGCCGACTTCGCCCTGACAGCCGACTTCAGCGCCTGAAATGGACGCGTTCATCTTATACAGCGCGCCAATCGCGCCGGACGCCATAAAGTAGCGAATATAGATATCCGGGCTGACGGACTCGATAAAGTGATCGTAATAGGCGAGCACCGCCGGAACGATACCACAGGCGCCGTTGGTCGGCGCGGTAACGACGCGGCCGCCGGCGGCGTTCTCTTCGTTGACCGCCAGCGCGAACATGTTCACCCAGTCGACAACGTTCATCGGATCGTTAGACAGTTTATCGCTGGCGACCAGCAGGCGACGCAGCGCCGAAGCACGACGCGGCACGCGCAGCGGCCCCGGCAGCACGCCTTCGGTGTTCATGCCGCGATCGATACAGGCGCGCATGGTTTGCCAGACGTTTTCGAAATAGGCTTCGATCTCTTGCTTGCTGTGCAGCGCCAGTTCGTTTTGCATCACCATGCCGGAGAGCGACAGACCGGTTTCTTTGCAATAGCCCAGCATTTCCTGCGCCGACTTAAACGGATACGGAACCTGCAGTTCGCTCGCGTCTTCTTTGCCGAAATGCTCTTCGTCGACGATAAAACCGCCGCCGATTGAATAGTAAGTTTTGCTGTAGATTTCTTTCTCGCCGGCCCAGGCATGGATAGTCATGCCGTTTTCGTGCAGCGGCAGGTTGTCGCTACGAAAACGCATGCCGTCATCCGCCGGGAAGTCGACTTCGTGTTGCCCGTTTGCCAGCAGCAGACGGCCGCGAGTTTCAACGTCGCGGATAAATGCCGGGATCGCGTCAATATCGACCGTTGCAGGCAGATTGCCCGCCAGCCCCATGATAATGGCGATGTCCGTGTGGTGGCCTTTGCCGGTTAATGAAAGCGACCCATAAACGTCAACGGCGACGCGCGTCACTTCATTAAGCAATCCCTTTTCGACCAGGTCATCGACGAACTGTTTACCGGCCTTCATCGGCCCTACAGTATGGGAAGATGAGGGACCAATCCCCACCTTGAACATGTCGAATATACTAATCACGATAACACTCCTGACAGGGTTACCGCGGTTGCGGTAACGATGTAATAACTGCGCATAGTGTAAGAGGGAACCGGGTTGTCAGCTTAACTATTCACATGAATTAAACTAATGGATAACCTTGGTTTTACTAATAGTGCGAGCGGCTTCGCATTACTTATTATAGCTAAGGGCGAGTGCCGATTTGCAGCGCCAGCTCGCGAATAATGCCGGCGGTCATTCCCCAGACAAAATAATGTTGGTACCACGATAGCCAGACGCGATGAGAATTACCGCGCCGATGGATGTCCAGCGGGTGGTAGCGACCCAGGCGCAGCGCCTCTTCCAGCGGCATTTCAAACACCGCAGACACCTCGTCCTGACTGGCATGATAGTGCAGGTCCGGGGGGATTATGCCGACCACCGGCGTCACCTGAAAGCCGGTGACGCTGTCGACCGGCGGCAGCACGCCGATCACTTCCACGGCTTCCGGCGGGATCGCCACTTCTTCCTGCGCCTCGCGCAGCGCGGCGGCGATCAATGTAGCGTCGGTGTTATCAACTGCGCCGCCGGGGAAGGCGACCTGGCCCGCGTGCTTGCGCAGCAGCGGCGAACGCTGGGTCAGCAACAGTCCCGGCTGCGGGCGACGGACAATCGGCACCAGTACCGCCGCCTGGCGCTGGTTCAGCGACTGCGGCGAGGGCTGCGGGCGCAGCAGTTGAAAACGGGAAAGAAAGTCGTCCAGATCGAGGGCGTTAGCCGCCATGTTCTAGCTCTCCAGTTGATGCAGGATACGGTTAACTTTATCAAAAGTTTCCTGATATTCCGCGGCTTCTTCGCTGTCCGCCACGATACCGCCGCCCGCTGAGCAGTACAGTTGGCCCTGCCAGGCGGTGATCGTACGGATAGTAATGCTGGTATCCATATTGCCGCACAAGCTGAGATATCCAATGCTGCCGCACCATGCGTTGCGTCGCTGCGGTTCAAGTTCATCGATAATCTCCATGGCGCGAACTTTCGGGGCGCCGGTAATGGAGCCGCCAGGGAAGGCCGCGCGCAGCAGATCGCTGGCATCAAGCGTAGCAGGCAATCGTGCGGTGATGGTGCTCACCAGGTGATGCACCGCCGGGAACGGTTCGACCACAAACAGTTCCGGTACGCGAACGCTGCCCGGCACGGCGACGCGGCCGATATCATTGCGCATCAGATCGACAATCATTAAATTCTCGGCGCGGTCTTTCGGCGAGTTGGCGAGCGTCGCCGCCTGGCGTGCGTCCTCCTGCGGGGAATCGAGTCGCGGCAGCGTGCCTTTAATGGGGCGCGTCTGGATGTCACCCTGATGCAATTGAATAAAACGTTCCGGAGACAGGCTTAAAATCGCCCCTTCCGGCAGGCGAATAAAAGCGCTGAACGGCGCGCGGTTAGCGGCATTAAGCTTACAGAATGCCTGCCATTCGTCGCCGCGGTAGCGGGCCTGGAAACGCTGCGCCAGGTTGACCTGATAACAGTCGCCGCTGCGCAGATACGCCTGCACCTGGCGGAATTTTTCGCCGTACTGCTGGCGGCTCATATTCGATTGCCAGCAGGAGGTCAGGGCGAATGCTTCACCCGGCTCACGTATTTGCGACTCCAGCCACTGCAGGCGCTGTTGCGGATCGTCGTAACTGAGCAGCGACACCTGCTGGCGTTGATGATCGACGATCAGCGCCCAGTCATAAATGCCGACCGCCATCTCCGGCAGGGCGATATCAGCCTGCGCTTGCGTCGGCAGACGTTCAAAGCGACGGCCAAGATCGTAGCCGAATAACCCCAGCGCGCCGCCGAGAAACGGCAGGTTTTCATCGGCCTGCGGCGTTAACTGACAGCGATCCAACTGCTGTTGCAGCAGCTGCAGCGGATCGTCCTGCGAGACAAATTCGCCTTCACCGTCGCAGACACAGGTTTGCTCGCCGCGGGTAACCAGCGTCGCGCGCGGTTCGGCGACGATAATATCGAAACGGCTATACGGATGGTCGGCGAAGCCGGAGTGCAGCTGCATCGCCCACGGCGTGGCGCTTAACGGCGCGAAATAGCGTTCGGCGGCATCCGGGCGCCAGGGCAGGGTAATAATAGCGGGGGACAACATTAACCTCGATCCTAATGTGCCGCCCACTGGCGAAATGGCGGACGGCGTGAAATAATTACGCCCCACAATGTAGCAGGAGTGAGTGATGTTTGCAGGTTTACCTTCGCTGAGCCATGAGCAACAGCAAAAAGCGGTCGAACGTATTCAGGAATTGATGGCGCAGGGGATGAGCAGCGGCCAGGCAATCGCCCTGGTGGCCGATGAACTGCGCGCCACGCATACCGGCGACCGGATCGTAGCGCGCTTCGAAGATGACGACGAAGACGAGTAATTACGCCGCGGCGATGATTTTGATCTCAACTTTATACTGCGGCTTCATCAGGGTTGCCTGTACGGTGCAGCGCACCGGCGCGTGACCGGCAACCACCCAGGCGTCCCAGGCTTTATTCATCGCCGCAAAATCATCTTTGTTGGCCAGGAAAATGGTGGCATCAAGAATACGTGACTTATTGCTGCCCTGTTTTTCCAGCACCGCGTCAATTTGCGCCAGGGTATTGGCGGTCTGCTCAAACGCGTCGGCGTCGAGGTTTTCCGGCACCCCGGTGTAGTAGATAGTCTGGTTGTGAATCACCACATCAGACCAGCGGGCTTCGGCATCAATACGCGTAATTGTCATTTATCTTTCCTCTTTGTTCTATCCATTTGGCTGCGGCAAGACTGCCACAATGTTCCGCCCGCGTCACTACCCGGGCTGGCGAAACGCCATCCTCCCTGACATAATCACTGTCCAAATAACCAGGGGGCAACGTGATCGACGATTTTGCAGCAGACGGCCAGCTGGCCATGGCGATACCGGGATTTAAGCCGCGCGAACCGCAGCGCCAGATGGCGATAGCGGTGAGTGAAGCTATTGAAGCCTCCCGGCCGCTGGTGGTGGAAGCAGGGACTGGCACCGGTAAAACCTACGCCTATCTGGCGCCCGCGCTGCGCGCGAAGAAAAAGGTGATCATCTCCACGGGTTCGAAAGCGCTGCAGGATCAGCTCTATAGCCGCGATCTGCCGACCGTCGCCAAAGCGCTGAAATTCACCGGTAAACTGGCGCTATTAAAGGGGCGCTCAAACTACCTGTGCCTTGAACGCCTTGAGCAGCAGGCGCTGGCGGGCGGCGATCTGCCGGTACAAACGTTAAGTGACGTTATTCTTCTGCGCTCCTGGTCAAATCAGACGCAGGATGGCGATATCAGCACCTGCGCCAGCGTCGCCGAAGATTCTCAGGCCTGGCCGCTGGTGACCAGCACCAACGATAACTGTCTTGGCAGCGACTGCCCGTTATATAAAGATTGTTTTGTGGTGAAAGCGCGTAAGAAGGCGATGGATGCGGATGTAGTGGTGGTCAACCATCACCTGTTTCTTGCCGATATGGTGGTGAAAGAGAGCGGCTTTGCCGAACTGATCCCCGAAGCGGAAGTAATGATATTCGATGAAGCCCATCAGTTGCCGGATATCGCCAGCCAGTATTTTGGCCAGTCGCTCTCCAGCCGCCAGCTACTGGATTTGGCCAAAGACATCACCATTGCCTACCGTACCGAACTAAAAGATACCCAACAGCTGCAAAAATGCGCCGATCGTCTGGCGCAAAGCGCGCAGGATTTCCGTTTGCAGTTGGGCGATCCGGGCTATCGCGGCAACCTGCGCGATCTGCTGGCGGATAGCCACATTCAGCGCGCGCTGCTGCTGCTCGATGACGCGCTTGAACTGTGTTACGACGTCGCCAAACTCTCCCTTGGCCGCTCGGCGCTGCTCGACGCCGCCTTCGAGCGCGCGACGCTCTACCGCGGGCGCCTGAAGCGGCTCAAAGAAATCAATCAGCCTGGCTATAGCTACTGGTATGAATGCACGTCGCGTCATTTTACCCTCGCCTTGACGCCGTTAACGGTGGCAGAGAAGTTTAAAGAGGTGATGGCGCAAAAGTCGGGGAGCTGGATCTTTACCTCGGCGACGCTGTCGGTGAACGACGATCTCCACCACTTTACCGCTCGTCTCGGCATTGATGACGCGCAGACGCTGCTGTTGCCCAGCCCATTTGATTATCAGCATCAGGCGCTGCTCTGCGTACCGCGTAACCTACCTCTGCCGAACCAGCCCGGTGCTGCCCGTCATCTGGCGGCCATGTTGAAACCCTTGATTGAGGCCAATGATGGACGCTGCTTCATGCTCTGCACCTCGCATGCCATGATGCGCGATCTGGCGGAGCAGTTTCGCGCCACCATGACGCTGCCGGTACTGCTACAAGGAGAGACCAGCAAAGGCCAGCTGCTGCAGCAGTTTGTTAGCGCCGGCAATGCGCTATTAGTGGCGACCAGTAGCTTCTGGGAAGGGGTTGACGTGCGCGGCGACGCGCTGTCGCTGGTGATTATCGATAAGCTGCCCTTTACCTCACCGGACGATCCGCTGCTCAAAGCGCGAATGGAAGACTGCCGACTGCGCGGCGGCGATCCGTTTGATGAAGTTCAGCTGCCGGATGCCGTCATTACCCTCAAACAGGGTGTGGGGCGCCTGATCCGCGATATTGACGATCGCGGCGTTCTGGTTATCTGCGACAACCGGCTGGTGATGCGCCCCTACGGCGCCGTGTTCCTGGCCAGCCTGCCACCCGCGCCGCGGACCCGCGATATCCGCCGGGCGGTGCGCTTCCTCGCCGTGCCGCCGGCAAGGTAATCCGCAGTAAAATGTGATAAGCTGCGCGCCATTTTGTTAATCAGCTATCCCCAATGGATTTAGGACGGTACGGCGGCGGTGAGTCCGCCCGCCGATGAATGTACCGCCCTAAAACCTGGAATATGTAACGAGAGCGTGACCACCCATGCGAATTTTGGCTATCGATACCGCCACGGAGGCGTGCTCCGCGGCGCTGTGGAATGATGGCGCCCTGAGCGCCCATTTTGAAATTTGTCCTCGCGAACACACCCAACGTATCCTGCCGCTGGTGCAGGAGGTCCTCACTGAAAGCGGCACTACGCTGAATGAACTTGACGCGTTGGCCTTTGGCCGCGGGCCGGGCAGTTTTACCGGCGTACGTATTGGTATCGGCATTGCCCAAGGACTGGCGCTGGGCGCGGAGCTGCCAATGATTGGCGTCTCTACGTTGGCGACGATGGCGCAGGGCGCGTGGCGCAAAACCGGCGCTACTCGCGTGCTGGCGGCCATTGACGCGCGTATGGGCGAAGTCTACTGGGCCGAGTATCAGCGCGACGAAGATGGCGTCTGGCACGGCGAAGAAACTGAAGCGGTCCTCAAACCGGCTGCGGTTGCCGAACGCCTGGCGCGGCTTTCCGGCGAATGGGCTACCGTCGGCACCGGCTGGCAGGCGTGGCCGGATCTGGCGAAAGAGAGCGGGCTGATTTTAAGCAGCGGCGAGATTGAACTGCCGGCGGCAGAAGATATGCTACCGCTGGCCATCCAACTGCTTGCGGCGGGAAAAACCGTGGCCGTTGAGCATGCGGAACCAGTTTATTTGCGAAACGAAGTGGCGTGGAAGAAACTTCCTGGCCGCGAGTGAATCTCAGTAGAGAGAAGACTGAGAGAAGGAGTCGCATCATGGCGGGTCAAAAACAGGGTGTTCGTTGGCTGTTAGCCGCGGCGGTCGCCGTTGCGCTAAGCGGTTGCGTGTCGGTGCCGGATGTTATTAAAGGCACCAGCCCTACGCCGCAGCAGGATTTAGTGCGGGTGATGAACGCGCCGCAGCTGTATATCGGCCAGGAAGCGCGTTTTGGCGGTAAGGTCGTCAACGTGCAGAATCAGCAGGGGAAAACCCGCTTAGAGATTGCCACCGTACCGCTGGATAGCGGCGCGCGGCCGGAACTGGGCGAACCTTCACGCGGGCGTATCCTCGCCGACGTGAGCGGTTTCCTCGACCCGGTCGATTTCCGCGGCCAGCTGGTGACCGTGGTTGGGCCGATTAGCGGCGTCGTCGACGGTAAAGTTGGCGCCACCCCCTATAAATTCATGTTGATGAACGCCACCGGCTATAAGCGCTGGAACGTGGTGCAGCAGGTGGTGATGCCGCCGCAGCCCATCGACCCGTGGATGCTCGGCCCACGCCCCTGGGGCTACGGATACGGCGGTTGGGGTTGGTATAACCCGGGACCGGCCGAGGTCAGAAATGTCGTAACGGAATGATTTTGTTGTTTTTATAATGGAATAGAAACAGCGGCTAGCCCGCTGTTTCGTGTTTTTTAGTCTCATAAGAAAAATAAATAGTGACGCGCTTCGCAACCTGAAAAACGCCTAATTAATAAACTGGTACGCTGAGTTAATATAATGTTAACAAAATGTTTGTTGATCAGGGGCTGTGATGACGACGAATAACTATTTCAGAGGTGAAGCAGTGAAAAAGGTTTGGCTAAACCGTTATCCCGCCGATGTCCCGGCGGAGATAAATCCTGACCGCTATCAATCCCTGGTTGAATTGTTTGAACACGCCACCACCCGTTATGCCGATCAGCCGGCATTTATCAACATGGGCGAGGTGATGACCTACCGTAAGCTGGAAGAGCGCAGCCGTGCTTTCGCCGCTTATCTCCAGCAAGGATTAGGGCTACAGAAGGGCGATCGCGTCGCGCTGATGATGCCTAACCTGCTGCAATACCCGGTGGCGCTGTTTGGGATCCTGCGTGCCGGAATGATTGCCGTCAACGTTAACCCGCTGTATACCCCGCGCGAACTGGAGCACCAGCTCAATGACAGCGGCGCGGCGGCGATTGTGATCGTTTCCAACTTCGCACATACCCTGGAGAAAGTAGTCGATAAAACCCAGGTAAAACACGTCATCCTGACGCGGATGGGCGATCAGCTCTCCACCGCCAAAGGGACGTTGGTCAACTTCGTGGTGAAGTACATTAAGCGGCTGGTGCCAAAATATCATCTGCCGGACGCCATCTCATTTCGTAGCGCCCTGCAGCATGGCTACCGTATGCAGTACGTGAAGCCGGAAATCGTCGCCGACGATCTGGCCTTCCTGCAGTACACCGGCGGTACCACCGGCGTGGCGAAAGGGGCGATGCTGACTCACCGCAATATGCTGGCTAACCTCGAACAGGTGAATGCGACCTACGGTCCGCTACTGCACCGTGGTAAAGAGCTGGTGGTGACCGCGCTGCCGCTGTACCACATCTTCGCCTTGACCATGAACTGCCTGCTGTTTATTGAACTCGGCGGGCAGAACCTGTTGATTACCAATCCGCGCGATATTCCGGGCCTGGTAAAAGAGCTGGCAAAATATCCGTTCACCGCGATGACCGGGGTGAATACCTTGTTTAACGCGCTATTGAACAATAAAGAGTTCCAGCAGCTTGATTTCTCTTCGTTGCATCTTTCCGCCGGCGGCGGCATGCCGGTGCAGCAGGTGGTGGCGGAGCGCTGGGTGAAACTGACCGGCCAGTATCTGCTGGAGGGCTATGGCCTGACGGAGTGCTCGCCGCTGGTGAGCGTCAACCCGCATGATATCGACTACCACAGCGGCAGCATCGGCCTGCCGGTGCCGTCGACCGAAGCCAAGCTGGTCGATGACGATGATAATGAAGTCGCGCCGGGCGAGCCGGGTGAGCTCTGCATCAAAGGGCCGCAGGTGATGCTGGGCTACTGGCAGCGTCCGGATGCCACCGATGAAATCATTAAAGATGGCTGGCTGCATACCGGCGATATTGCGGTGATGGATGATGAAGGCTTCCTGCGCATCGTCGATCGCAAAAAAGATATGATTCTGGTCTCCGGTTTTAACGTCTATCCGAATGAAATTGAGGATGTGGTCATGCAGCATTCCGGCGTGCAGGAAGTGGCCGCCGTCGGCGTACCGTCCGGCAGCAGCGGTGAAGCGGTGAAGATCTTCGTGGTGAAGAAAGATGCTGCGTTAACCGAAGAAGCGCTGATTACTTTCTGCCGTCGCCATTTGACCGGCTACAAGGTGCCGAAGCTGGTTGAGTTTCGTGATGAACTGCCGAAATCCAACGTCGGCAAAATTTTACGTCGAGAACTGCGTGACGAAGCCCGTGCTAAAGTAGACAATAAAGGCTAAGCAACGAGTGAGTCGCCAGGCGCCGGCTAGCCGGCGTCCAGATTACTGACAAAGAAGGAAAAAGCGTGGTTTTTCCTTCTTTGTGGCGATCGGCCGAAAATCAATCAATTGATTTTCCTTGTTATTTGTCTGGTGCAATCTGCAAGCCCAACGATTGCATGAGGTTTGTGATTAATCTCGCGCCGGCTAAGCCGGCGTTTTTTATGGGCGCAAGTTAAGAGAGTATGATTTGAACTATCAGATGATCACCACCGACGATGGCCTGCGCGCTATCTGTGAAGCGGCAACTTCGGCACCCGCAGTTGCGCTGGATACCGAGTTTGTTCGCACCCGTACCTACTATCCGCAGCTTGGTTTGCTGCAGCTGTTCGACGGCAAACAGGTCTCTCTGATCGATCCGTTGACCATCAACGACTGGGCGCCGATGCGCGAGCTGCTGCTCAACCAGGATGTCACCAAATACCTGCATGCGGGTAGCGAAGATTTAGAAGTCTTCCTCAACGCGTTCAACCTGATGCCGCAGCCGCTGATCGACACCCAGATTCTGGCCGCCTTCTGCGGGCGCCCGATGTCGTGGGGCTTTGCTTCAATGGTGGAAGAATATTCCGGCGTCGCGCTGGACAAAAGCGAATCACGCACCGACTGGCTGGCCCGCCCGCTGACCGAGCGTCAGTGCGAATATGCGGCCGCCGACGTCTGGTACCTGTTGCCGATCGCCAGCAAATTAATGGCGGAAACCGACCATGCGGGCTGGCTGCCGGCAGCGTTGAACGAGTGCCACCTGATGCAGCAGCGCCGTCAGGAAATCCTTGACCCGGCGGATGCGTGGCGGGAAATCGGCAATGCCTGGCAACTGCGAACGCGCCAGCTGGGCTGCCTGCAGTTGCTGGCGGAGTGGCGTCTGCGCAAAGCGCGCGAGCGTAACCTGGCGGTGAACTTTGTAGTACGCGAAGAGCATCTGTGGAGCGTGGCGCGCTATATGCCGACCAGCCTCGGCGAGCTCGATAGCCTCGGTTTATCCGGCAGCGAAATTCGCTTCCACGGCAAAACGCTGATTAGCCTGGTTGAAAAAGCGCAGGCCTTGCCGGAATCGGCGCTGCCGGAGCCGCTGCAAAACCTGATCGATATGCCGGGATACCGTAAAGCCTTTAAAGATATTAAAGCGCTGGTGCAGGAAGTGAGCGCGGAGAAGGGCGTGAGCGCCGAGCTGTTGGCGTCGCGCCGTCAGATAAACCAACTGCTGAACTGGCACTGGCAGCTTAAAAATAAAAATGGTGAGCCAGAACTGGTTTCCGGCTGGCGTGGCGAATTGATGGCCGATCGTCTTAAAGCGCTGCTCAACGACTATCCTCGCTAGCGCCGGGCGCTATTCAGGCCATAAAAAACCGGCCGCGCGTTGCGTGGCCGGTTTTTTTAAGGCTACGGCGAAATGCCGTTAACAAGACAACAGGGTCAGGGTTTCGACTCTTCAGCTTCTGGCAGGGTCACGTTCAGCTCGAGAATCGAAATATCACCATCGCGCTGTTCCAGCTGTACGCTGACCATCTCTGGGTCTATCTGCACGTATTTACAGATGACCTCCAGGATATCTTTGCGCAGCTGCGGCAGGTAATGCGGTTCCGCGTCGCCGCGGCGGCGCTCCGCGACGATGATTTGCAGGCGTTCTTTCGCAATGTTAGCCGTGTTCTTTTTTCGCGAGAGAAAAAAGTCGAGTAATGCCATAATTTATCCTCCGAACAGGCGTTTGAGGAAACCTTTCTTCTCTTCTTCGATGAAGCGGAAAGGACGTTCTTCTCCGAGCAGACGATCCACAGTATCCGCATAGGCTTTACCCGCATCTGAAACGGTATCCAGAATGACCGGCTCGCCCTGGTTCGATGCGCGCAGCACGGACTGATCTTCCGGAATCACGCCGACCAGATTGATGCGCAGAATTTCCAGCACGTCTTCCATGCTCAGCATGTCGCCTTTGTTCACGCGGCCCGGGTTGTAGCGCGTCAGCAGCAGGTGCTCTTTGATCGGCTCGTCGCCATTTTCCGCGCGGCGGGATTTGGAGGCCAGAATGCCAAGGATACGGTCGGAGTCGCGCACGGAGGAGACTTCCGGGTTAGTGGTGATGATGGCTTCGTCAGCGAAGTACAGCGCCATCAGCGCGCCGGTTTCGATGCCTGCCGGGGAGTCGCAGACAATAAAATCGAAGTCCATCTTTTTCAGTTCTTCAAGAACCTTATCTACGCCTTCGCGGGTCAGCGCGTCTTTATCACGGGTCTGAGAAGCCGGAAGGATATAGAGATTTTCAGTACGCTTATCTTTGATTAGCGCCTGATTGAGAGTGGCATCGCCCTGGATAACGTTGACGAAGTCATAAACCACCCGACGCTCGCATCCCATAATCAGGTCGAGGTTACGCAGGCCGATATCGAAGTCGATAACGACAGTTTTCTTTCCCTTCTGGGCCAAACCAGTAGCGATGGCCGCGCTGGAGGTGGTCTTACCAACGCCCCCTTTACCCGAAGTCACAACAATAATGCGTGCCATAGAAATTCCTTGTTAAAAAGGGATTAATTGAACGGTTGAATTGTCAAAGCGCCGTCGCCTAAACGCAGGCGCGCCGCTTTGCCATAAAATTCAGCTGGGATGTTATCGCTCAGCCAATATTCCCCTGCGATGGACACCAGTTCCGCCGCGAGGTTAGTACAAAATATTTGGGCATCTCTGTCGCCGCTTGCGCCAGCCAGCGCACGTCCCCGCATCATGCCATACACATGGATGTTACCATCAGCGATAAGTTCCGCTCCGGCACTCACATGGTTTGTAACAATTAGATCACAGTGTGGCGCATAAATGCGCTGACCGGAACGTACCGGCAGATCAATCAAACGCGTTTTTGTGATCGGCGTAGCAACTGGTGGTGGTTCAACGGGTTCCGGCGGCGGCGCCTGACGAACGATTTTCTCTTTTCCTTCCGTCAGTAGCGGGATCCCGGCGCGGTCGATTTCCGTTTTCAGGCGGGAAATTTTACAACCGCTCACCCCCATGATGCGCAATCCGGTGGCGACGATAGCTTCATGCATCGGGCGCCAGTCGACGCTCTCTTCAATACTGCTGATGTTGACCACGACCGGTGCATGACGTAAAAAAGCGGGAGCCTGGGCGATTTTGTCTTCTAACGCCTGACGAATAACCTCGGGATTTGCATCGTGCAAATGAACGACAGATAAAGTGAAGCTACTGCCCTTAAGTTCGATTGGCGTATTTGACATCCTGGCCTTACTCAATTTGCTGTTTATCATCCGCCGAAGTGCGGTGATATTCCGAAGACTAAAAGGCATGTTATAGTCACTCATATATTGAGGCAAGTGACCACGGGTCTAATTCCGAGTAAAACTATGTTTTGTGTGATCTATCGAAGTACTAAACGTGAACAAACCTATTTATATGTCGAAAAAAAGGACGATTTCTCGCGCGTTCCGCCGGAACTGATGGCAAGCTTCGGCACCCCGCAGATGACCATGCTGCTGCCGCTCGACGGGCGCAAGACGCTGGCTAACGCTGACCTCGAAAAAGTAAAACAAGCGCTCGTCGATCAGGGCTATTACCTTCAACTTCCTCCCCCTCCTGAGAATCTACTTAAGAAACACCTCGCGGAACAGGGGAATAAATCCGATTAACCCATTGAGGGAAAATAATGTACCAACATCATAACTGGCAGGGTGAGTTACTGGATTATCCAGTGAGCAAAGTGGTTTGCGTTGGCAGTAATTACGCAAAACATATTAAGGAGATGGGCAGCGCGATGCCGGAAGAACCGGTGCTGTTTATTAAACCTGAAACGGCGCTATGCGATATCCGCCAGCCGTTGGTACTGCCTGAAGGATTGGGCTCGGTGCATCATGAGGTTGAACTGGCGGTGCTGATAGGCAGTACCCTGCGCCAGGCCAGCGAAGACCACGTACGCAAGGCGATTGCCGGTTATGGCGTGGCGCTCGATCTCACCCTGCGTGATATTCAGGGCAAGATGAAAAAGGCCGGGCAACCGTGGGAGAAAGCTAAGGGGTTTGATAACGCCTGTCCGATCTCCGGTTTTATTCCTGCCGCCGAGTTCAACGGCGATCCGCAAAATACGCCGCTAAGCCTGAAGATTAATGGTGAAGTCCGCCAGCAGGGGACGACCGCGGATATGATTCATAAGATCGTACCGCTAATTGCCTATATGTCGCGCTTCTTTACGCTGAAAGCGGGCGATATCATCCTGACCGGGACGCCGGACGGTGTCGGGCCGCTGGCCAGCGGCGACGAGCTGGAAGTCGGCTTCAATGGTTTGACGTTGTCTACCCGCGTGCTGTAACGTCCGCTTGCCGCCTTTTGGGGCGGCAAAACTTGCATCGGCGTGCCAGACTGGTTATAAGGTGCACCCTGAATTGTAATGACGGACATCCCAATGAGCGAACAACCTTTCTGGCAACAAAAAACACTGGATGAAATGACCGACGCGGAGTGGGAATCACTGTGCGACGGCTGCGGACAGTGCTGCCTGCATAAGCTAATGGATGAAGATACCGACGAGATTTACTTTACTAACGTCGCCTGCCGTCAGCTCAACATTAAAACCTGCCAGTGCCGCAACTACGAGCGTCGCTTCGAGTACGAACCGGACTGCATCAAACTCACGCGTGAGAATCTGCCGACCTTCGAATGGCTGCCGCACACCTGCGCCTATCGCCTGCTGGCGGAAGGTAAACCGCTGCCACACTGGCATCCGCTGCTGACCGGCTCAAAAGTGGCGATGCACGGCGAACGTATTTCCGTGCGCCATATAGCGGTGAAAGAGTCCACCGTCGTCGACTGGCAGGACCATATCTTAAACAAACCAGACTGGGCGCAATGACACGTTGAAATGAAAGGGAAAAGTGGTTACTGATTTAGTGCCTGGGGCATGGATGGGGCAAAACCTCCAAAATTTGCGTTGAGTATCGCCATCTGATTACTGTTGTTGTCAGTCATCCATTTTCCGTAAACGTTGTAAACCATTTGCGCTGACGTGTGGCCCATCTGTGAGGCAATGAAGTTTGGATTTGCTCCTGCACTTAATGCCCAACATGCGAAAGTGTGTCTTGATTCATATGCACGGCGATGGCGAATGCCGGCTCTCTTGAGCACATCATTCCACGTCGCGCCGAATGAACCTGGTGCATACCAGTCTCCACCTTTTCCATTTCTTGCAGTCAGCCGCGGAACAAATACGAAAGTACATGCATCTGTTCTTGTTCTGCCGAACTCTCTCAAATGCACTTCTATTTGATGCTGTTTGCCCATTCGGGTATAAGCCATCTGGCTTTTCAGAGCCTGTATTGCTGCGTCGGTGAGCACTATTTCCCGGTTACCGCATTCTGTTTTAGGCGGGGTGAAATGCCCTTTAATGGCAATGTTGCGGCTTACAGTGATTGTCCATTTTTTCAGGTCTATATCTTCCCAGGCAAGCGCACTGATTTCTCCGTGGCGAAGTCCAGTGTTAACGGCCAGTATCCACAGATTTTTTATTTGCTCTGATGGGCAAGCGTTAAGAAGTCGGAAATATTCTTCGTGGGTAAGTGGATCTGGTTCCGTTCTACTCTTCCTGAGAGGATCAATGCCTTCAAATGGGTTTCTGTCGATATACCCATTTTGCTTAGCGAAAGAAAACATACCTCCAAGGCAGTTAAGGTAAACATTTACTGTTCTCACTGTCCGGCCTTTTTTGGCGGAGCGATTCTTCTGGTGTTTCCCACAAATCTGGAACCCTGTAAGCAACTCCTTTCTCACTACCAGGATCTGTTCCGTGTTAATACTGGAAAGCAATTTGTCTGGGCCCAGTAATTCGCAGCAAATTTTGATATAAGACCGGTAACGGTTGAAGGCGTTAAGCGTAATTTCCATCCTCTTAAGCTCTAACCATCTTTTGGCGAGTTCGCCAACAGTAATCCCTGGGCGCGTCAGGCCAAATCGCCCAAGGTTTGAAGACTGCGGAAACTGCTCGACATAATTGAAAGTGCCGATCTTGATGGCATAGCAAATGGTCGTTCTCAGTTCTCCTGCCATTCTCCTGTTTTTGGGGGTGTCAGGTATACCGAGATTTTCCCGAACTCTTACACCCTTATATATAAACCACAGGCGCAAACTACCCCCGTGATTTTCTACCCCGGTAGGATATTTCATGTGTTCTCCTTGTTGTGAATCACTGGGGTATTTAAACAGATCTCTGGCGCGGGATCGCCGGGCGCTGACGTTCAACCCAGTTGTCTATCTCTAAGCGATTGTAGAGGATAGGGGAGTTGTCCTTAGGCTGGCAGTCTCCGGAGTAGTGCCGATACTCGCGACCTTCCATCCAGGATTTTTCGCGGGCCGATTTGATAGCGTTTTTGGTGAGTCCGGTGATCGTCATCAGCACTTCTTCCGAAACCCACTTATTAGGAGTCAGCTGAATAACTTCGCTCATGGTGTTCTCCAGGCAAAAAGAAACCCCGACATGCGGGGTTATTTCTTCATTAATTTGTTAATGCTTACGGCGGGACGACTCAAAAGCTGTTGGTATTTCAATGGCAATTAGTTTCTTTTGCTTTTTCCCAGTAATTGCCTTAGCACCCATGCAGTCTGTACATGCAACGATTTTTGAGCCATCCGACATGGTAATGCGTCTGCATTCTAGCCGCGTCTTATTACACCTTTCACAGCGACTCAATCCTTTTATAATACGTCTGCTTACAGCTACTGGTTTTGACGGTTTGCTCTTCAGTTCCGACATAAAATCCTCCACAAGAATATTATAGCGTCATAACCGAGTTGTTCTGATCATAACTGGCTATCAGTTGTGTCATTTTCGCCAGGCGAAAGTGAGCGGCTCCGGTGTAATCCAAAGGTGCCGCATATTCGCCACGTTAACGATGTCTGAATCCCGCGGATATATCTCAACGGCATCACGATCCCCGTAACCGACAGCTGACTTTATCGCCTGCAGCGCATCCCAACTGATGCCATCTTTCCACCGACCGGAGCTGGCAATGCTGGTGGCGTTCACTGACAGACGGATAACGCCGTTCTCTTCCTGGAACTCCTGGACCAGAAAATAAGAGTTAGCCCAGACGCTGCTCCGCTTCGGATCGTGACACCGTACAGGCCATTGTGATTCTGGTATGGGTTTGAGAATTCCAATCATTATCAGACACCCCTCTGCTTATTCTTAAGCTCGATAACAGATTGGCATTCAGCGCATGTCTGGCAGCCAGGAACGGCAGCGCGCCGCGGCGCCGGAATACTCTCTCCGCATTCACTACAATGCTCAGCTGAAACGGCGTTGCTGTTGATGCGGTGCGCTGCGATCGCCATGTCGATTCGCTGCTGCGCAAGCTCGTTGGCCTGATCGATGATTTCTGGCATGTCATCGCTCCTTTATCTTTCCGTTCAAAATGCCGATTTCCACATAGAGATGGCTTGGTGTTAATCCAAGTTGCCTTATCAGCGGCATACATCCGTTAAGGATCGGCCGTGATATCTCGTCGCAACCTAAAGCGGGGGATGACCGCCGTTGTACCTTTACCTCATCGTTAGCTCTGCGCGCGATGCTTCTGAGCGCATTTTTCTTTTCTTCTGGCGTCATGCACCCACCATATAAGCTCGAATGAACTCAGCGGCAGCCTGAGCGTTTATGGCGTTGCCGTATCCTTTGAGTCTTCCGACGCGGTTGCTGCTTGCCACTCTTGCCACCCCGGGCTCGACTCGTCCCAGGCGCGCGGCAGCCCCATCAACCAGCGGGAATGTGCCGGGTTCAACTGGACGCCATTTGCCATCTCGACATAAGAGCCAGTCCGCATCTCGCCAAAAACCGTTAACCTCAAGGGTCCGGTAATCCCCGCGAAGTCCTGCAGACGCTGCTGGGTCTTGCTGCCGTCCTGTCGATACATGTTCATGGCCGCATCCACCGATGGCGATCGAGTGTTGCTCGTCGTCGGTGTTGGCCAACCCGTCATGAACACCTGGCGCGGCAGCTGGTCCAATCGTTCCTTCCCGTCCCGCTGCGCTGTCATTCCCGCCGAGTCTTTCCAGTCGCGCGACGTTGGAGTTACCCAGCCCGCCATTCTGGCGGCTCCACCCAATGTCGATCCCCTGTTCGGCGCATTTGAAGCTGCACCCAATCCCCTGACCTGGTTGTTGTCGATCGTGGTTGGCGTCGGCCAGCCGGACATCATCGCCGCTGTTTGAATATTCATCCCGCCCTGGCGCCCGGACGTTCCCGCGCCGGTCACTGATGACGCTGTCGGCGTTGGCCACCCAGTAAGCCCGCTCTCTGATGTGCGGCGCACCGATGCCCGCTGACGTAAACGGCACAAGCCCGAAGGCGTATCCCACTCCTTCCAGGTCTGCTTGTACAAGGTCGAACCATGTGTTTGCGTTACCGCTTGCAACCTGTTCGCCAAAGACATGCTGAGGTCTGCGCTCGCTGATGAGATGGAAGAAGTGAGGCCAAAGGTGCCGCTCGTCAGCAAACCCATCGCCTTTGCCTGCCGCGCTGAAAGGCTGACACGGGCAGGAACCAGTCCAGACCGGGCGATCGTCAGGCCATCCTGCGAGGCGGAGGGAATGGGACCAGACGCCAATTCCGGCGAAAAAGTGGCACTGGGTAAATCCTCTGAGGTCGTCAGGTGTGACATCTTCAATACTCCGTTCGTCAACTTCGCCCGGGGCGATATGCCCGGCGGCGATCAGGTTGCGCAGCCACTGCGCCGCGAAGGGGTCTATTTCGTTGTAGTAAGCCGCTGGCGTCATGCTGCCTCCGTCTTCGCAACTTCGATGGCGCAGCCGGGGATCAGCTCAACGGAAGCGGTGGAGCACTGGTTTCCCCAGTGGCTCCAGCCTGGCGCTGCGCTGCGGCTGAACAGCTCAATGCGTGGCACGGCACCGTAAAGCAGCTCAAGCCGGTGGCGCACTTCCCACGGTTTCTCGCTGTGAGCGCCGAGCGGGCTGTAGACCACCTGCTTAATGCCGGCATGCTTGCGTTCCAGCCCGGCGCCGCGGGTGGCAATCAGCACGTCTTCCGTGTTGGCGCGAGTGTGGTTGCCGCCGTTCATGCGCGTCTCTGCATTCAGCAGGTCGAGGAAGTCGTAAAAGTCGGTCACATCTCCCTCTGCCAGCGCTTTATTAATGCGTAACTCGGCCAGTTGGTTCAGCTTCACCCAGGTGAATAGCTTCATCGTGCGCACCGTAAAACCCCACGACTCAGCAAGCGCGACCGCCTCCTGGTTATGGGTGCCGGTGTACCACATCGCGAGCACAGCGTTATCCGCGGCGAGCTCCCATACAGGGAGCCGTTTCATATCGAGCAGACTCATGGTGGGGTAGTGATCGACGGCGGCGCCGTTGCTGATCTGGTTCCCGTAAGACCAGGCAGGGTCGGCATAGATAAGTGAGTAGCGGTTCATAGGACTGACTCCATCTCATCGATATAGAGGCCAGATGCGATAAGCCGGCGGCGCCGGGCCGCTTTATCAATGCATTTCTGGCGGTTACCAGAAGCGGCCTGAGCTATCGAGCGTTTAGTGAACAGGCGCGTTTTGCCCTGCGGGGTGATGACCTTTGGCCTTGTGATCAAATCAAAGGTGCGATCGCAGATTCCATCCTCATTGAGCCAGGTTTTCGATGCGGCCAGCTGCGCAATACGGCCTTCTCCCCTGGTTATGCTGTTAGCAACGCGGTTAAATTCGATAAGCGACACGCCAAATTTCTCCGCTATTTCGCTGCCGGTTACAGGGCGGCCGCGCGTCTGAATCATCCAGATCACGCGTTCGCGGAGTCCGGAGAATTTCCCGACTTTGCCGGGCCTGCGATAAAATGGAGTGCGTTTCATTTCCACTGCTCCCCGAAGGTAAAGCCGATCTCTTCCAGCGATTCGTCCATCTTGCTGATGAACTCAGGCACCATTTCGTTGAAGTCGGACATGTATTTGTCGTCGCGCTCAACAACCACGTGATGAATGCCTTCTCGCTTCATGCGAGGGTCATAATTCGCGAAATACCAGGCATCCTTGCCGGTTACCCACATGCTGAATTGCACCTGGGCCATATAGGCGGATTTGATAGCCTCGAAACCGCCAAGCCGGAATTTCATGAAGTCGCGAGAGGTGAAAGGGCACTTCAGCTCAAGGCCGCGGCCATCACTACACAGGCCGTCAGGTGAGCAGGCGGTACGCATGCCTTCGTCGCGGAACAGGATCGGAGACTCCGTGACTTTCACGTCAGTAGTGAACTCAAAAAGAGTGCGGGCGTCTTCCTCGTACTGCTTACCCCATGCCAGCGCCTTGGCGTTTATCTCTGGCGCGACGCCGGTGCATACCTCGGCGAGTAGGGTGTGGAAGTAGGACATTTTCATGTCTGTCCACTTCTTCCCAGATCTTGGCTTGGCGATGACGTTATGCACTTCAGAGGCAGTGATGACGCCGAGGCGCAGCCGGTGCCACGCCTCATCGCCCTGTAGGATGTTGGTTACGTCAATGCCGGTCCTGGCCAGGATAATTTCAGGTGTCATGCTGTCACCTGCGCTTTTTTCTGGAGGAAGCTAAAGCCTTTCTGCGCTTCTTCTTCGGTGAGTTGTGATGCCTGGAAAATATCACGCTTGAAGATGTTGCTGCACAGAGGCAGGAAGTCCTGCTCCCAGTCCTTATTCAGTGACGATAAGAGATCGGTGATTGCCTGCAGCGTTTCATCGCTGGCCACTAGGGGGATCGCCTCTGTAGTGCTGCGCGGAGTAACGTCACGCACATCCAATTCCAGCGTTTTACCTTCCATCTCTTCGGCTGTAGGCTGCTGTCCAATCTCAGGCCATGCCTTACGCAACGCCTGGGCTTCTGCGCATTTCGCCAGCTGGCCGTATGGGCGCTTTTTCCACATAGCGTTCGGCGCTGTGGTGTCGCGGCCGCCGGTGGCATAGTTTTCAATCCAGTATTCTTTGGCGCTGAATTCGACGATCTCGCCGCTGGGCATGCGCTTGAAAACGGTGTATTTGCACCACTCAGGGAAGGTAACCTCGACACCAGTAAGCGTCTGAGTTACGTCGGGGCCGAATTCTGGTTCCCGCGCCCCAGCATAATCGCCGGAACGGTCTGCCTGAATGCGGTAAAGCCCGATTCCCGGCATGACCACGTCGCGCCATTCACTTTTCCCTGTTCTCGAATCTTTGACGCTCATCGGCACGAGGTGGACAGGCTTCAGTAGTGGATCCAGTTGGCGGGCGCGGCAATAATCGAGCGCCATCATCACAGATTCGTCTTTGGCGCCAGGGTAGATGCTGTTCTTCAGCGCGCTCCAGGTCGCGAAGTCGATGCCTTTTTCCTGCAGCGCGCTCGCTGTGATTGTTAATTCGTTTGCCATCGTTAATCCCCTCAAAAATTAAAACGGGCAGCCGGTACGGTGTTCCCAGTCGTATTCCGCCTGGGAGTAAGCAACTGCCGAAATGAAATCGTTATATGCCTCTCCGGCGGCATCGCTGCGGAGTCCTTCGTATGGGCTTTTGTCCATCGGTACAGAGAAGAGGAACAGACCTGACGGCTCTTTCGGCAGGGCGTCGATAATTTCCTGCGCCCGGTCGTCAATCCACTTTTCTTTTTCCTCGGAAAGCTGTTGCTCAACCCAACGACGATCTTCAATGCAGTCGTAAGTGAGAAATTCGTTCATGTCTGAACTCCTGAAATTTGGATGTGCAGAGCCCGGCTGCATGAAGCCAGCCCGGCCTTTCAATGTGAAACTTGATTAATCAGCATGACGGCTCAGAATGTATGAAGCGCAGCGGCGACAAATAAGGTGACCAGATGCTGATTGATAAAAAATTGCCAACTCCGATGTACCCAACCGAAGAGATGGGTAGGCGTTCTAAACGGAATCGTTGGTTTGTGAAGGAAAAGGGTAGTGACCAGCCAAGCGATCAGTCATGGTATGACTGGTGGAAATCACGTTCACTTGGTTTAGGTGAGAGTGGACATATAGCGTGGCGTTCTACGTGTATCGCAAAAAATGCACCTGATCCGTTTAATCCGCCTGATTTCTTTGAAGTCGATTTTAGAGCGCCTGATGGCAAGCTTTACAACCTCGAATTCAAGCTCGCGCCTCACGGGCCAAATAAATGACAGGTTAGTTGCTTAATCCGTTTCCGCGCCCATCGAGGTAAATCTCGATAAGCAGGGCTTTGGTGTAGGTACGTTCGCAGCCGCGGTGAAGGTATAACTTCCCGCGCTTGTGAGCTGATGCAGTCCAGGTGCCGTCGCGATGCTTAACCAGCATGCCTGGCTGAACGGCGCCGCGGTTAACGGTCTGGGTACCGTAGTGCTGACTAATCATGGAAGACCTCCATCACAAATAAGGCAATCAGCAGGTATATGGCTATCAAGCCAATGCAGAAGCGAACCATGTATCGCCAGCACCGGCGCGATATACCGCAACGACCATCATCAAATTCATCGTGATTCATATCACCCTCGTTGCCTTATCGCCGGCCAGCGGAACAAGAAAGACTTCTGCGCTTAATCTCTGGCGGTGGATGGCCGCCGGTTGTCATAACTAAGCCGCCTCGGTGAAGCGACTGAGGTATGAAAAGGCCGCCTAAGCGGCCTTTGACTCAGTGTTATTTGGTGAGGTCCTGAACTTCCAGGATGAAGCTTTCTGCTGGTTCGTTGAACTGTTGCATCTGATCAATGACGTTCAGTTCCAGGTAATCGCCAAACTGACCGTTAGTGGAGATAATCAGATGGTCTGGATATTCCGGATTGGCGAAGTTGTCGATTTGCCACAGAATTGCAGGGAAGGTATCAACGTTAGAGAGCTCATTCTGCTCAAAAATGCCGCCAAACATGTTCATAGGGCGGCGCTCAAAAATGCCGGTAGCGGAAATACCAACACGAACAAATGGGCTGAAGGTTTTCGCCTTCTCCACGTTGATTTCAACCGCCAGCTGATTACCGACGATTTTCTTTGCAGACAGGAATACATTTTCAAATTGGCTCATTTACTTCTCCTTGGATTATTAAAGGACTATCTCGATCCATTATTTGGGCTTAACGGGAGAACCCTTTTAAGACCTGCTGGTAAATCTTTGCCACAATCTCGCAGTGGCTAGCGCCGGTCTCCCGGTCATCTTTTGAAGCTGCTTACGCGTTAACCGGGCGCTAACCGGTAACTCAGTGATGCTTTACGCTTCCTTTCCCTCACTACGCCGCCGTGGGAACCCGACCGTATGAACGCCGTCGTCACGCTGCCTGAAAAGGCAACAAAGTGCGGTCTATCCGCTTTAATGCTTCATTGGAATCACTCCTCTAAGTTGATGCCCCGATGTTCAGGGCGACTGAGCAACCAAACATCACCGGGCCGTAATCCTCTTCGTGTGCTATACCCGCCACGCGTTACACACCTGCCTCAATCCTATTGGGCGCTCTGTTCGATTTGCCAGGAGCGTTCCGGGTGATTGTGTTGCTTATCTGATTTGTTAATGAGCAGGCGACTTGCTGTCCGCCGCGGCTTAACTCTGGTGGCCGCATCGATGTTTCGTTTCGATGGCTAAACAATAGCTAAAGCGATTATTTGAGTCAATCGCCAAAACGATATTTATAATCGATAATGTGATAATTGATTGAATGATAAAGCGATAATTTTTAGAGGAAGAGGTAAAAAAATTAGATAAAGAGGTTGGAAAAGTTAGGTTGGCGGTAAGGAGGGCGGTTTGAGCGCAATAAAAAACCCGCCGAAGCGGGTTATGCGAAACGTTTGTAATCTATTGATTGCCTGAGCAGGACTTTCGCCATGATATAGAACGTGTCCTCATCCCCAGCTTCAACGTACCACTTTTCATAGATAGGGTTGTCTGAAATGACAGCCAGTCTGTCACGCTGCATCTGCAGGCGTTTCACATGAAGAGTTTTTCCGAAAACGAAAACATACACACCGTCGCCATCAAAATGTGTGACGCCAGTGTCGACAAATATTTGGTCGCCTGGGGAAATAGTGCCATCCATGCTATCGCCATTAACCGTGATAACTTTAACGTGCTGTGATGGCCGGTTGCCAAACAAAGCGCGAGCCTGTTCAGTTGTGTATTCAATGGCACGTATGGTTTCAATAAAGTCACTGGTGACCAGCGAACCTGGACCAGCGCTGGCCTTAACGTCTAGAACATCCACGCGGTAGAATCCATTTTCTGGCGCTTTAACCTGGTATAGCTTATGTGGCTCTTGCATACCAGAAGCGAGCATTTCTCCTTCACCCGCAGAAAGCCATTCTGGACGTACACCAAGTACAGAGGCGATCTCAACAGTCTTACGCGAACCGTTAGCATCCTTAAGTAACTTATTTACGCTGGATTGAGCCATGCCGACATCTTTGGCTAATCGGCCTTGAGTATATCCAGCATTTTTCATTGCCTGCGCCAGGCGCTCCGAGAATCCCATATTCACCTCTGTTAACGACTCCTTTAACTCTATCGCTCAAGCGATTATTTAGCAAAAAATCGCCTATGCGATTGACATTCGCTAAAGTGATAATCATAATCGCTTTAAACTGATAGCTGAGGTGATTATGAAGACCCCAACAGTAGAGAAAAACTCCGCAGTAGAAAAAGCGATTGCAATCGCTGGTAGCCAGAAAGAACTGGCTAAGCGTTGCGGCAAGGCACAGTCAACAATTTGCGATTGGCTTAATGGCAAGAAACGTATTTCGCCAATCCATGTTCCTGAGCTTGTTAGTGCGGTTGGCGGGGAGATCAAGGCGTATGAGTTCAGGCCTGACCTTCCAGCACTATTCCCGCATCCGGACACTGCCGCCTGAGCCGCGTTAAAGCTCAACGCTCTTTAACAATCAGGAAATCAAATCTAACGGCTGAATTATCAGCCATTTGGAAACTATTTAACTAAGGGAATGCAAATGCAATCACTTACGTATCAACACAATACCGGATTCGTTCCGGCCGCGATGATAAATCGCGCTCAAACAAAGCAGGATCACGATCATGACCTGATCCGCGATGCAGTAAGAGCCTGGGCGTCGGCTATCGACAATCAGGATGTAGTTTCGGCACTGATTATCAACGAGTACCGGGAGCAGGGCGGCGATTCAATCAGCTTTCCTGACGATATCAGTCGGGCCCGCCAGAAACTCTTTCGCTTCCTGGATAACCGGTTTGATTCGGAGCAGTACCGCGAGAACGTTCGCCAGCTGACACCGGCAATCATGGCCGTTTTACCGCTGGAGTTCCGCACCAAGCTGGCGCCGCAGGACGACTCCATGTCGCTGATAGCTTCTGCAATGAAAGAGTGTGCCGAAGCCAAGCAGGCAGTGCTTCTTAACGCGCCTGAGCATCAGAAACTGAAGGAGGTAAGCGAGGGTATCGCTTCGCTGTTTCGCCTCATGCCGGAGCAGGTAGGCCCACTGATGACGATGGTGACATCGATGCTGGGGGTTATGTGAAGACGTTAGGAATGGGTGAAGACTGTTGTGCGCCAACACAGCCAGCCTTCGATGCAATAACGCGAGTCAATTGCGAGGTCATTATGACAAACGCTAATAAAAAACGCCAGGCGCAGGAGGTTTAACTGTGTCGAACGTAGCTTACGCCAATTTCGCGGCACACTCAGCCGCTAGGAGCAACAGGATGGAGAACCAGAAGTCTGGTTACGTCCCGTTGTACCGGAGCATCAAGAAGAAGTCATGGGCTAAAGACGTGTTCCTGCGCGCATTGTGGGAAAACCTTCTCATTGACGCAGCCAGACAGCCATATACGGCCTTCTTCAAGGGCAAACAATGGCCTCTGCAAACCGGTCAACTGGTCGTCACTGCTGCAGATCTTGGGCTTCAGTTGTGTGACCGTCAGGGTAATCCGACAAGCCGTGATGCAGTGGAGAGAATGCTGTCTGTTTTCGTTCGCGAAGGGATGATCACCATCGAGGGAGAGAAACGAAAAGGCAGGGTGATCACCATTAAAAACTATGTCGAATATGCTCAAAAAATGGACGATTTACCCGCACATAAAGCCGCACATATAAGCGCACATGACGAAGCCAGTAATGGCGCGGGTTCGGAAGGGGATGCCGCACATAAGGCCGCACAATTCCCCGCACATCATGAACAAGAAGGTAATAACAAGAATATAAATAACTCTTCGTCCGAGAATTCTGACGAATCCTCTGACAAGCCAGGAAAGAAAACTCCTGTTTTGAGACCAGAAGCAGCGATCCAGAGCGGAACAAAATGGGGCAACTCTGAAGACCTCCGCTGTGCTGAATGGCTGTTCACCGTCGTACAGGGCATCGCCCCCTCGGCAAGGAAACCGAACTACGCCACCTGGGCGAATGATATCCGCCTGATGCGAGAGCGTGACAAGCGCACCCACAAGGAAATCGCCTCGCTGTTCAAGTGGGCCTGTGAAGACAAGTTCTGGAAGGGCAATGTCCTGTGCCCATCAACCCTTCGCGAAAAGTGGACCCAACTCGATATCAAGCGAGGTAAGCAGACCAACGGAACTGCTGCCGACAAGCCAAAGGTTGACCTTACCAACACTGACTGGATTTATGGAGTGCAGCTATGAAAAGCCTTGCAGAGCAGATGCATAACTTTGACCGCGAACAGATGCGCCGCGTTGCGCACAACCTGCCGGAGCAGTACGACGATAAACCGCAGCTTGAACAGGTAGCCCAGGTCATCAACAGCGTGTTCAGCCAGTTGCTGGCAGCTTTCCCGGCAACCACTGTAAACCGTGACCAGACCGAGATGAACGAAATCCGGCGCCAGTGGGTTCTGGCATTCAGAGAAAACGGCATCACCACCATGGAGCAGATTGCAGCTGGTATGCGGGTAGCCCGTCGCCAGGAGCGTCCATTCCTTCCGTCACCCGGCCAGTTTGTTGCCTGGTGCAAAGCTGAAGAAGCAGCGGCGGCCGGGTTACCTAACGCCGAACAACTGGTGGACATGATTTACCAGTACTGCCGTACGCGCGGACAGTATCCGGATGTCGAATCTTACCCATGGGAGTCCAACGCGCACTACTGGCTGGTTACATCCCTGTACCAGAACATGCGCGCAAACGGCCTCAGCGACGCTGAGTTGCGCCGCAAAGCATCAGAGGAACTGGCGCGTATGGCTAACCGAATTAACTCAGGAGAGACGATTCCGGAACCCGTTAAGCAACTTCCTGTTCTTGCTGGTAAGCCGTTATCACGCATGCAGGGACTGGCCAGGCTGGCTGAAATTCGCGAGAAGCACGGACTGAGAGGGCGCAAACAATGACCGGAAAAGACGCAATTCTGAATTACCTCAAGACACACAAAACCTGCAGCTCACTGGATGTGGCTGAAGCCTCTGGCATCTCGCACACCTGTATCAACCAGGCGGCGAACATCCTGGCAAAGCAGGGCTTATTGGTTGCAGTTAGCAAGGTCTGGCGAATGGTGACACATCGCCGCGGGAAGAACAGGCAGATTTAGTCCTCAGCTGCTCCAACGCATATTCAGGAGTGCCAGACCAGTCCTGTTATGAAACGCGTACTGATGACGTAGGAGGAAATTTGCTGTGATGTAAATCGCAAAAATGCGAAAATGATGAGCTGAATCATAATTAGTTGTCTGGGTTGCGCGTAATTTGTCAGCAATATCTTTTTCAAAATTAAGAGTAGTCAATAATGAGAATTTTAATGATGATTGTTGCAGTTTCTGTATTGGCCGGCTGCACTAGTGACACCCGATCGATGTGGCATAGCCGTTATGCATTTAAGACTGTCGGTCAAGTCTCTGCAATGTGTGATGATGGAGATCGGGACGCTTGCTATGCAGCTCGCGATATGGGAGCAATGCAGGTTGGTCTCAACGAAGCAAACCAGACCATTCAACAGCAGCAAGCTCAGCAAGCAGCTATCGATGCCGCTAACAGACCGATTACAACTAATTGTAACCCCACAATAAATGGCGGAATGAGTTGTACCACCTACTAAACCGGCGAGAGAATTATCTGCGTCAATAACCGGATTGAGCCGGATGTTTTTATGAAAGAATCTAATCCTTCAACGTTGCCAACTATTGAACAGATATTATCAGTAGCAAAAGAGCGAAACATTCCGCTAACGCCAAAAAAAGCAAAGGAACTGCTTAAGCGTTGGAAGATTGACATAGAAAGAAAAGGCATACCATCAAGTTCAATTCCTGGCAATATGGATATCTTCTCGCGTTACATTCAGCCGGGGTTTGTTGTAAACAATCCAGGAACAAAAACAGCTTATTCTATCCCGCGGGTGACCAAGACGGGTAGATGATGTCTGAACATCATATTGCAGCTAAATCACGATAGATGCGCGACAAGGTTAACGTCGACCTTGCCGCTTCGGGCATGGTTTACATGGAGCGCCTGAACATGCCGGCTCTAGCGCGTGAGCAGCCAGAGCTATTGCGAGAGTATTTTATGGGGTATGTCCATTACAACCGAGTGCAGATCTTACAGTTCCCGCGCGCTTCCGATCCGTGTTACATCGAAATGGCTGAACAGAATACAAGTAGTAACTCCATGGTGAGCTTTTTGATACTGTGCGTGTTAGCAGGCCGCCTTTAAAGAGATAAATAGCATGTCAAAACTTCCCACTGATGAAGAGTTAAATGTACTCATCGAAAAAGCGCAGGCGCATTCAGAAGTGATGTCTGAATTAGGTTCAGAGCAGGAAGAATGAAGAGTCTGGTCAGATATTGAGTGCATTATGTGAATTGAAACAGTACAGGGAAGGAGTCGCCCAGCAGGAGGTTTGTGATGCCTGAATCCCCAACAGAACGCAAAGCCGCGCAGGAGTGAAAGTAATTGTGTCGTGACAGCATAATTTCGCTATCAACAGCGAAAAGGAGCCTGAAAATGAAACCACAATCAACAGTGCAGCACGAAGTTAACATCGACGGCAAAGAATTTGTTGTCACGTTAGCCAAAACAGGAAAATCAACGTGGAGAGCGTGGGGGGATGCCTGGGGCCGCCATATCGTCGAAACAGGCTCTAGCGAGAGCAGTGCGCTAACGCATTGGAAGGCTAATGCGTTAGCGATGAACGGGTAGTGCGGCATCTTTTGGAATATAATCCCCTCTACACCAGAGGGGTTGTAGAAGTGGATCCACACCATCCGGTGTCGCATGAAAAAGCGTATTAGTGGCCCAGGGATACAAGGAAAAAAAGTTGGTATCGTTTATGAAAAAAACATCACTTCTGGTTTGTGCTGTTCTTATATCAAACTTGACGCTTGCTGCAGAAAATAAAGAAGAAATAGTGCCTGTGCGTATAAGTTGCCCTTTCCCTTATTATCCAGCTTCTGCTATGGCTAACAAGATTAGCGGCACTGTAACATACTCTGCCGCAGTAAATGAAAAAGGGGAGGTTACTTCTGTTGAGACAACCGGTACTGAGATCTTCTTTAGAGAAACCAGATCAGCAATAAGGAAATGCAAGTTTGAGCCAGGAAGACCGGGCATTGCCCGTGGAACCATAAGATTTAGGCCGTCTTAAAGAGGTAAATAGCATGTCCAAGCTTCTCACTGATGAAGAGCTAAATGTTCTCATCGAAAAAGCTCAGGCACATTCTGAAGTGATGTCTGAATTAGGTTCGGAACAGGAAGCTGAAGAGTCTGGTCAGATATTAAGTGCATTATGTGAATTGAAACGCTACAGGGTAAGAGACCGGAAGGATGTCAATCTTAGCTGATCAGTTTCTGATCGCACAACTGGCTATCAACTAGCAACAATAGGTTTGGCGCATATTCGCAATATTACTCAAGACCGGTATTTGGGGCTTTATTGTATAATCTATCCATGCCCAAATCTGAGTAAAGCACTGTGACTAAAGAACAAGCTATCTATGACGCTATGCGTCAAGCAATCAACACCGCTCCACAAGGGAACCGTTCTTCTGAAATGCATCTTCAATTACTTAAATACGCTCAAGAACTGAAGCATGTTCCGCGTGAGAGTATTTGTGAGGAGGTTGGGTTAAGTCCTTCATTTAAAACAGAAGTGGGTAAAATGCGAAATATCATTGATCGTCTTGTTGCCGCTGGCCTGGACGTATCAAAAATCTGAAAGTTTTGATTTTCCGTTATCAACCAGCCATAATCATGTCATCGGAGCCTGAACAACTCCGGTGACTTCTGCGCTTTGAGGGGACTCAAAGTGCAAACGACAATCAGAACACCTTTCAACCAGTCACAGATGCAGAAATGCACCTGCGATTTTCTGCATTCAACGTTTTACCTCTCAGGAGGTGAGGCGTGAAGCAACAATTCCACCTCATCAACGAAAGCGTTAAGCAGAACGCTATCAACTTCATCCGCACGTTACCGGTTGACCAGAAGCGGCCGCTGATTCTCGACATCAAAGAGATGACTCGCACGCTGGATCAGAATCGCAAGATGTGGCCCCTCCTTAAAGACCTGTCTGACCAGGTTACCTGGTTCGGGAACAAATATGATTCCGACGACTGGAAAGATCTCATCACGGCGATGGTAGCTAAGGCCAAAAAACAAGAACAAAGAATGGCGCCCGGACTTGATGGAGGCGTTGTGATGTTTGGTCAGCGTACCAGCAAGATGACCGTTCGCCAGATGGTAGAGGTCATTGAGGCTATCTACTGGTTCGGCACACAGCAGGGCGTCAAGTTCAGCGAGAAATCCCGCCTCGAAATCGAATGGGCTAAAGAGTGGGGTGAGCAGCATGGCTAACCAAATGGATCGCGTCATGAATGGTCACATCTTTAAGGTGACGACACGTAGCAAGCGCAAGCAGGAACCAAGCCCATCAGAAATACCAACACTGCTCGGATATACCGCTGGTCTCGTTGATAAGAAATGGTTGCGCCTGGCGGCAAGGGGGAAGCGTGGCTAAGAAACCCCAGCGCCGCTGCAAAATCTGCCGGGCTAATTTCACCCCAGCATTCGAAAACCATCGTTGGTGCTGTCCTGAGCATGGCGCTGAATTTGCCACGCAGGAACTGGAGAAGAAGCGCGAAAAACAGGCGCAGGCTAATGCGAAGAAAGAGCGCGCCGAATGGCGTAAACGCAAAGCCTCGGTGAAGCCCCTCAGGCACTGGGAGGATATGACCCAGCGTGTCGTTAACGACTATATCCGCGAACGAGACTACGACTTGCCATGCATCAGTTGCGGCACTTTCGACACTGTTCAGTGGGAAGCCGGCCATTATCGTTCCCGTGGTAAAGCATCGCACCTGCGCTACAACGAGGACAACATTCACAAGCAGTGTCATCACTGCAACGTGCAGTTGTCCGGTAATCAGCAGCAGTACCGCATTGGCCTGGTAGAGAAAATTGGCGCTGAACGCGCCGAGGCGCTTGAAAACAACAATACCCCTCACCGATACACCATCGAAGAACTGGAAGGCATCAGGCGCCATTACAGCGCGCAACGCCGTGCGCTCATAAAACAACGGGAGGCCGCATGAGTCGCGACGTAATCGAACGCATCCGCGAACGCTGGCAAAAGCTACGCCTCTGCCGGCACCGTGGAACAGTAATGACCGATTATCGAATTTTGAAAAACTTTGTCCGCATTTATCAGTCTCTGGGAGAAACAGCATGAACCTCGAAAATACAGTGAAATACCACTTCGCGAAGTCCACGATGATTAGCGATTCTCCACGAGCAACGTCATCAGACTCATTAACCGGCACTGACATTATGGCTGCAATGGGCATGACGCAGGAACGTGCCGCAATGGGGTATAGCGCATTCCTGGGCAAGATGGGCATTAGCAACAATGACCGGGATCGGGCTATCGGACTATTGGCTGATTACGCGCTGACAAAATGCGATAAAGTTGCCTCGCTGCGCAAGCTCGCGCCGAACGTAAAACCCCGGGTTATCCAGATCCTCGCAGCGTTCGCCTTTGAAGATTATTCCCGTAGCGCTTCCAGCAAAAAAAAATGTGACTGCTGCTGCGGTTCCGGATTCATCGACGCGGAGGTATTCACCAACAAAGTATCGTATCCAGATGGGAAACCGCCAAAGTGGGTCAAGGTAACAAAGGGAATCTCGCCGTCGGACTGGGAAGAAGTAAAGTCTGTCCGGGAGCAGGTTCGGGTGCTTTGTCAAAAGTGCAAGGGAAAAGGGACTGTTAGTGCCTCCTGTAACGACTGCCACGGTCGAGGGAAGGTAGTGAACCAGGATGAGACCGAGAAGCAGGGTGTACCAGTCATGGACAACTGCAAGCGCTGTGGTGGTCGTGGGTATGAGCGAATCCTTTCCACTGCTGTGCACAGTGCCATTTGCCAGGTAACGGACGCCATCACCCTGGATACATGGAAGAAGTCTGTTAAACCGTTTTTTGACGAACTGATCACTAAATTCGATATAGAAGAGGCGTGGGCGGAGGGACAGCTCAAACAAATAACGCGCTGAGATATTTACTTTTCCCGAATTCGTGTTAATTTGTTCTAACGATGGGCATTGTATGTTCACCGTTGAAGAAGAATGTTTGAGCCTCGGCAAACGCCGGGGCTTTTTCGTTTCTTATAGCTATCGATTGACGGCCTTTTCTATTTGTGGTGTTCCCTGGTGGGATGCAGTGCTGGCCGACGTTATCAGTGCTTATGGCAATAAACGGACTCTACTTTGATGGTCGACTTTTCAATATCAGGGCTGAAAATAACTGAACTGGCTTTGTAATTAGGAAAGTAGAGGATGTAATTTGGCCCTATGAATCCGCTTATGTACGAGTAGGCTTCAACTTTTGCGAATTGTCCATCCCATGAGTAAGACGGGTCAGCTCCACGTATGCAGTCACCTTGTTGATATTTACCCTTGGGAATATCTGCTGCATATGACATAACGGATTGAAAAATAGCAACTATAAGAATTGAGATTTTAATGATTTTCATTGTCTGTTTTTAGTGTGAGTTTTGTACAAAAAAAGCCCGCATGGGCGGGCCAAGTAAAACAGCTAACATTATTATCAGGATGATAGGCATCCTGGGATGAGATTTTAGCATCTGAAACAATCCAGTCTACCTACCAGAATAACGAGGGTTGAGCATCTACGCAGCCTTTTTTATTTGTGACGTACTCAAGCGAGTTGCAGCGCAGGCCGAAGCAAAGACCTGTAAATCGGCTGAGCCGCAGTTACTGGCGGTCAATACCAAAACAGAGCGGCAGGAAATAAGCAGGCGTAGCGTCCTGGTGTCACAAACCCTTGACCATGAGGTTAATGCTTTGTTAACTTTTGGGTGTGGTGAATCCCCCTATGCGGAGGGGCGGAAACAGCATTGTATTTGAATCCTCAAGATTCACTCGTACCGCAAGTCACGGTGGCTGACCAACGACTTACCGGGAGGCACCCGGCACCACACCCCCTTATCTTAGCCCACGTTAACGCGTGGGCTTTTTTATATGAAATGTTCGCCATGGGGAGCCGGAGATAGTTAACAGGTGTAGGTTTCTGATGTCACTACGTATTGACCTGATAAATACCAACTTGTTAATTTATAATTGTGGTGAATCCCCCTGAGCGGAGGGGCGACCAGTCAGTTACAGAAATCCTGTAAATGCAGCGCGAGTCATGCCGGCTGGGGCGTGCTCACCGGGAGGCACCCGGCACCACACTGCTACTAAACATATTTAAGATTCATGGCGGGTTTACTGTTTACAGTTACCCTTCTATGTTTAAAGAACGTAACGGTAAAAAACAAATGCATCCTGGTAAATCGGTAGCTCGGACAATCAGGCGCGCTCTTACCGTTGCTCCTTGAAATGCCAACTTCAGCCCGCCTCTCTCAGCGGGCTTTTTTTCGCAATAAATACGGTACCTCGGCGAGCTGAGGAACAAATTATTTGAGGCTGCGCTTATGCGTGGCCTTTTCTTTTTCCCCTCAATTCTGAGAGGACTCACAGCAATAAGAGGGGGCTTAATGTCCGATCCTTTAACTGGTACCGGCCTGATTTTTGGCGGCGGTTTAATTGGTTCCGTCGTATATGGCGTTATCACTCATACCGATTTTGGTGTGGTATTTGGGGCTTTTGGCGGCGCGGTATTTTATGTGGCAACGACCGCAAACCTGACACGTGGAAGGCAAATAGCTTACTTCATGACGTCGTTTATTGTCGGTGTTCTGGCTGCAGGATTATTAGGCTCAAAATTTACTACCTGGACAGGCTATACAGACCGACCGCTAGACGCGCTCGGAGCGGTGGTGGCTTCAGCTATCACTATTAAGGTCCTAACTTTCATTAACAGCCAGGACCTGAGCAGCCTGTTTGGATTACTTTCCCGATTAAGGGGAGGAGGTTCGAGTGGTAATAAATGACCCGGCTGCGCTGGTCAATGCGGTGATATGTGCCGTTATAGTCTGCGCATTGATGTTTTATCAACGACACGGTGCCAGGCATCGGCCTGGTATCTCGATTCTTGCTTACTTGCTGGTGTTGATTTACGCGAGCATACCTTTCCAATTTATCTTTGGTCTTTATGTTCAGTCTCACTGGCTGGTGGTGCTGGCCAACGTGATGATATGTGCCGCTGTGCTGTGGGCACGGGGTAACGTGGCGCGTCTGGTCGATACATTGAGGCTCTAATGAATCAATCTCAATTTCAGGAGGCGGCAGGTATCAGCGCCGGGTTAGCTGCGCGCTGGTTTCCGCATATTACGGCCGCGATGAAAGAATTCGGCATCACTGGCCCCCTCGACCAGGCGATGTTCATTGCCCAGATGGGACATGAGTCCGGAGGCTTTACCCGGCTGGTGGAGAATCTGAACTATGCAGCAGATAGCCTTGTTCCTACGTTCGGTAAACACCGCATCACCGCCCAGCAGGCCGCCGCCCTCGGCAGAACGGCAACACAACCGGCCAATCAGCGAGCTATCGCTAACCTGGTGTACGGTGGCGAGTGGGGAAAAAGGAATCTCGGTAATCAGGTTGCCGGTGACGGGTGGAAATATCGCGGGCGCGGGCTGAAGCAAATCACAGGGTTAAGCAACTATCGCAAATGCGGTCTGGCGCTTAAACTGGTTCTGGTTAAGCAGCCGGAATTGCTGGAACAGGACGAAAATGCAGCGCGTTCCGCAGCGTGGTTCTTTGCCACCAGCGGATGCCTTGTGTATTCCGGCGATGTGGAACGTATCACGATCATCATTAACGGCGGTAAAAACGGTCTTGATGACCGCCGTCGCCGTTTCAATCTGGCAAAAGCCGTGTTGGTGTGAGGTCCTCATGGGCATTGAAATGATTATTGGCCTGGCTACTGCATTTCTGGCCATTGTCGCTGGCGTATTTGGGTTAGGCCATTCACGCGGAACCAGTAAGGCAGAAGCCAAAGCAGCGCAAGAGCGTACCGAAGAGAAAGCTGCCGCCAGTGTCGCTGCCGCAGAGCACAAAGTTGAAGTTACAGTAAGGGCTGACAATGTTCAGGAAACTGTTAAGCGTATGTCTGGTGACGATGTTGATCGGGAGTTGCGCGAACAATTCACCCGCCCCGGTAGTCGTTGATACTTCCTGTTACTGGGTACGAATCATCTACCTGACCGACCACGATATCGATGTGCTGGATAAGCAGACCAAGCGCGACATTCTGGCGCACAATAAATCGGTGCTAGCTAACTGCCAGAGCATCACCCCCTCTCAGCGAGTGAGATCAATGGCCTCATCCTTGAGGTCCACGGGTAAGTAAACGCAAGGTCTTTTATGTTATGGCTCTTTTAGCCTATAAGCCAGCTCAGAAACAACAAGCGTAAGCGGTAAATAACTCGAAAATATTTTCAGAGCAGTTCAGGTGCGATATCCTGGCAAATAACAAATCGATGAGAATGTCTATCTCATCTAAGGGTAGTGGGTAAATCTCCCGATACTGCTCACAAATAGCACTCTCTTGTTAAAACTTTGTGATAGGATCTGATCTTGTAAGGGCAATCACATGATATCGTGTGACGAAGTTTTGAACTAAGGAATGGCTGATTTAATGAGTTCGGAGTAATTGTGACGATTCACAGCGATTTGGAAGCTTACTTATTATTATTACTTAATATGTGGCCTGTATTGATAGTCGTTTGTATTGGGATGGCATTGGCGTTTTATGGAGTATACATGCGCAAGACAGCCATAATTTTAATCGTACTAGCAATAATTATTAGTGTATTAGGTTGGCTGTATGCCTGATTGTGGAAATATATTTTTCCTTATTTTTTTCGGTCGCTGATGCGGCCCTTTTATGGGCATTGATGTATCTAAGTCCACATTATTTATACCGGCTTTGTATAGAGCAAATAAAAAAAATAGCCCTGCTTTATGGGGGAGCAGGGCGAGATGTAACATGAATAAAGCAGTTATCATTTTGGTCCGAACTGACGTTATCACATTTTTCGGACATTTCAATGCACTGGATAAATCAGGTTCTAAATCCGGATGTTTCTTTTGCCAAGCAGTCTTTGAACAGAATTTTCTTTATGCCACTTCTGATGGATACTCTACTCTTACCAGAGGAACTGATTTAGTAAGCAATGTACACCTAAGGATTCTAACTCTTTTCAAACTTTGTAAACTGGGAGAGATATTGCCCCATTCTTTTGGCCGCATCTGTAGGTAGCTCATTTAGCTGATAGATAATACCGTTTTTAATTTGTGGGCTGAGCTGTGTAAACAGAATGGCGTACGCATGGCGCATAGCTTTCAGCTCTTCTCCTAATGCCTCCAAACTGGAGGTATCTACTTCATTTTCAACAGGTACGAATTCTTCTTTCATCATTTTTCCTTGCACGGAGATATTCAACCATTCCTCCGCTATTGATGTGTTCGTCAGTGTCCCACCACGGACGGGCTGAGTGTTAACCTTACACGCTGTGCTCTATCAGTAACACCCTGATGTTTAACCAGTACCTCGCATACGCGGGGCTTTTTAATGCGCATTGCACGCGCACATAAGAGAGTCTCTCCAAAGAATTACTCGAATTTCGCTACGTCCAAAACAAGATTGATTCTCAGGCCTGGTAATCTTCTGAGGCCGACAGCAAAGCAACATACAGCCACCAATACAAAGGCCACCTCCGGGTGGCTTTTTTAATGGTTGTTACCACAGGAAAATACCATGGCAAAACCGGACTGGGGCGAGCTTCAGAAACGGTTCCTGTCCGATCATGCCGCAACCGGCGTATCACCGAAGGATTGGTGTGAAACGCAGGGACTGAATTACGCTACTGCCCGCCGATATATCAAGAAACCCACTGCGCAAACTGCGCAAAAACCTGCGCAGAAGAAATTGCGCACTGCGCAAAAGGAAAAGTGCGCAGAAGAGCTGGTGGATAGCAAACTGAGTCCAAAGGTAAAGCGCTTCATTGCTGAATACCTCAAGGACAATAACGCTACTGCTGCCGCAGAGCGCGCGGGTTATAGCGACCCAAACTATGGCCGTCAGCTTCTAACGAATCCTAACGTTGCGCAGGCCATTGCGCAGCAGCAGAAAGCATCCATCGTGCGCACTCTGGGAAGTGCTGATGAAGTCCTTGAGCAAATGTGGCGGCTGGCAACGTTCGACGCCAATCAGCTTTCTCAGTATCGCCGCGGGAGCTGCCGCTACTGCTGGGGCTTCGGTCATCAGTATCAATGGCGTGATGCCGTGGAGTACGAAGAGAAGCGACTCGAAGCGCTTGAGCGAAAACGTCGCGAGCCTTTGGATGATGGCGGCTACGGTTACGACCACACCAGCGCACCTAACCCGGAATGTCCTCGCTGCAATGGTGATGGTATCGGCCAGCCTTTCTTCGCCGATACGCGCAAGCTGGCGGCGGATGCTGCGCTTGCCTATTCCGGTGTGAAGCTCGGGAAGAATGGCGTGGAGATTACCGCTATTAGCCGTGAGCGAATGTACGAGGCGGTTATGAAACGTCTCGGCCTGGCTGATAGCGAGTTCGCCCAGCGCCTGCAGCAGATTGAAATCGAGCGCCGGCAACTGGAGGTCGAAAAATTACGCAAAGAGCTGGCTGCTGACCCTGAGGATGACGAACCAACGCCAGTTGCAATCAATATCAACGTAGTCGATGCACGAGTGAGGGAAGAGGATGGCGATAGCACCGACGCTTAACATCCCTCAGGCCAAATTCCTTGCAATGCAGTACAAGTTTAAGGCCTACGTCGCCGGCTTCGGTTCTGGCAAAACATGGGTCGGTTGTGGTGGTATCTGCAAAGGGATGTGGGAACACCCCAAAATCAACCAGGGTTACTTTGCGCCAACGTATCCGCAGATCCGTGACATCTTTTATCCCACTGTTGAGGAGGTGGCCTACGACTGGGGACTGAATGTTAAAATCAACGAGGGAAACAAAGAGATTCACTTCTACGCCGGGCGCCAGTACCGAGGAACGACGATTTGCCGCTCGATGGAGAAACCGCAAACCATCGTTGGTTTTAAAATCGGTAATGCGCTGATTGATGAGCTGGACGTAATGCCCGCGAAAAAGGCGCAGTTAGCCTGGCGAAAAATCATTGCTCGTATGCGTTACAACGTGGCCGGTCTTCGTAACGGGATCGACGTCACCACTACGCCGGAAGGGTTTAAATTCGTTTATCAGCAGTTCGCAAAGGCTGTACGCGATAAGCCTTCGCTCTCAACGCTGTACGGCCTGGTGCAGGCCTCAACGTTCGACAACGAAAAGAATCTGCCACCGGACTATATCCCGTCGCTGATGGAGTCATACCCGCCAGAACTGATCAAGGCTTATCTCCGTGGCCAGTTCACCAACCTTACCAGCGGGACGATTTACCATCAGTTTGATCGTAAGCTGAATAACTGCCGGGAGGAAGAACAACCCGGTGAGCCGCTGTATATCGGTATGGATTTCAACGTCGGGAAGATGGCCGGGATTGTTCATGTATTACGTCTGGGGCTTCCATTTGCGGTTAATGAAATCGTGAAGGCTTACGACACACCTGACATGATCCGCATCATCAAAGAACGGTTCTGGCTGTACGACGGCAACGATTATCGTAAGGTGCGGGAAATCTATATTTACCCGGACGCTTCCGGCGATTCCCGCAAATCCAGCAATGCCAGCGCTACGGATATCGCCCAGCTTAAGCAGGCCGGCTTCAATGTTGTTGTTAATGCATCAAACCCGCCAGTGAAAGACCGCATCAACGCGATGAATGCCATGTTCTGCAATGGTAACGATGAACGTCGCTACAAAGTGAATGTAAAGCGGTGCCCGGTGTACACCGAGTCGCTTGAGCAACAGGTTTGGGGTGAAAACGGTGAGCCGGATAAAACGGCGGATAACGATCACCCCAACGATGCCGGTGGGTATTTCATTGTGAAGCAATTCCCGATCATTAAACCGACTGGAAAAGTCACCCAACTGCGGATGTAAAACCATGCCTGATATTTCAACGCCCAACCTCGACTATAACGACATGGTTGAGGCATGGGATATTAATGATGCGCTGATGGGCGGCACACTGGAAATGCGCCGGCAGGGCAAGAAGTATCTCCCGAAATGGCCGAACGAAGATCCTCAAAGCTATAAGGAGCGTTTAGCTTCGGCAACGTTACTACCTGCCTATGAAGAGGCCATTAAACAAAACATCGGGCGAGTGTTTGCTGAGCCGACAGTATTGAGTGAGGGCTCTCCTGAACAAATACGGGAGTTGTCGCCAGATATTGATATGGAAGGAAACCGGCTCGATGTCTGGGCACAGCAATTTTTCAGCATCGGATTCCAGTATGGTTTGGTACATGCGCTGGTGGATTTCCCGAAAATTGACCCGGAGGCAGTAAAAACTAAAGCCGACGAAAAAGCCGCGGGATCCCGCCCCTATGCCACGATGCTTAATCCTCGCCAGGTCATTGGCTGGAAATCGAAAGTGGTTAAAGGGAAAGTGGTGCTCACCGATCTGCGTATCAGAGAGGTCATCATTATTGATGGCGATGATTACGGGCAAACGAAAGTTGAGCAAATACGCCATATCATGCCGGGCAAGGTTGAAATTTATCGCCGAAATAAAGGTGATAACAGCGAAAGCCAGTGGCAGATCCACGACGAGTGGGAAACCAGTCGCGATGATATTCCGCTGGTGACGCTTTACACGAAACGCACAGGCTTTATGCGCGGTTCACCTCCACTGCTTAATCTCGCTTTACTGAATATCAAGCACTGGCAGAGTCAGAGTGAACAGGACAACATCCTGCATGTCGCTCGTGTGCCGTTGCTGGTGGCTTACGGTCTGGCTGATGGCGAAACATTGACGATAGGTTCTTCCTCTGCGACTCGTTTCGATGACCGCCAGCGGCAGGGACTGGAATATGTCGAGCATACCGGGGCTGCGATTGAAGCCGGTAAGATTTCCCTTGAGGATCTGGAAAACCAGATGCGTCAGGCCGGCGCAAAATTGCTGCGCGCGGAAAACACATCGACTAAATCCTTAGACCAGACTCACGAAGAGCGGATGCAGGAGAATTCACCTCTCTACACCATGGCAAGCTCGCTTGAGGATGCGCTCGATAATATCCTGCAGATTATGGCGGAATGGCTGGGCGAGAAAGAAGGCGGCAATGTCGATGTACGCACCGAACTGGATGTTTCAGCCCAGACGTTTGATGCCGCAGCTGCAACGGCTGTTCAGTCGCTCCGTCAGGGTGGTGATATACGTCAGGTCGATGCTGTTCGCGTTTTGCAGTCCCTCAAATTTATCGATCCGGACGCGAAGCCCGAAGAGGTAATCGACGAGTTGCGGAATCAGCAGGTCACGCTTGCTGGCGGACTGAGTAATCCGGGTGGTGCAAATGGCAACGGCGAATGACAAGCTTAAGGATGAATCGATATCCCATGCGATATGGGGAGCGCGATACAGCACCAGCGTTGCAAACAGGATGATAAAAATCCTGAATGACAGCGATGCGGAACTGACAGCCAGATTACTGGTGGCGATGGATAGCCTGGATGCTGAAAGCTTTACCGTGTCGCGACTGGAAGCGCTGCTCGTTAGTGTCAGAGCTCTCAATCGTGAGGCTGTGCAGTCAATGTACGCGGGACTATCTGATGAGCTGCAGCAACTCGCTCAGCACGAAGCCGGTTTTCAGATGAGCCTGTTCCAGTTTGCGATCCCCGACGATGTTCTATCGCTTCATCCACTGGTGGGCATTTCGCCGGATGCCGTTTACGCCGCGGCGATGGCTCAGCCGTTTCAGGGGCGCCTGCTTTCGGAGTGGGCAGATAACCTTGAAGCTGACAGGATGGCTAGAATATCCAATACAGTGCGGCAGGGTTTTCTCCTGGGCGATACCCATGAGCAAATCGCCAGAAAGGTCCGGGGTCATGCTAACCGTGGCTATCAGGATGGCGCGCTGCAGATGAGCCGCACCAATGCTGGCAGTATCGCAAAAACGGCTGTAGGGCATCTTGCTTCGACGGCCAGGAAAACCTTTGCAGATGCGAACGATGACCTTTTGAAGGGTAAGCAGTGGTTATCCACTTTGGATAACCGTACATCAAAAGACTGTCGGATTCGCGACCGCCTCAAGTACACACTGGATAACAAGCCGATCGGCCATAAGGTGCCGTATCTGCAGGGCCCCGGAAAAATCCATTTCTGCTGTCGCAGCGTCGAAACCTACATCCTGAAATCGTCTGATGAGCTCGGTATTGCTGTAGGGCAAATATCCGATAGCTCACGTGCCAGCATGGACGGGCAGGAGCCTTCGGATACCGATTATCAGGGCTGGTTCTCGCGCCAGTCGTTCACGCGTCAGTCCCAGATCGTTGGCGTAACCCGGGCCCGGCTGATTCGTGACGGCGGTATGTCGCCCGATGATTTCTACAACGACAAGGGCGAATGGCTGACTCTGGAGCAACTGCGTAACCTGGATGCTCAGGCGTTCAGCAACGCCAGACTTTAAAGCTATTTAAGTCTTCAATCAGGCTGCCTCCGGGCGGCCTTTTTTTATTGCCGTGATCCGGATGGTGAGCGGTGCAACGGTCGGATGACCCCGAAAAGGTAACCACATGAAACTGAAAACAGTCGAAGTTAACGGCAAAAGCTATGCAGAAGTCGATGCCAGCGGTTTACCCGTCTACGTCCACGATGACGGCCAGGAAGTTGGTTTTGATGCTGTGCAGGCCGTTGGGAAAATCTCCTCTCTGAATGGCGAGGCAAAATCTCATCGTGAAGCCAAAGAAGCAGCTGAAGCCAGTCTGGCTAAGTTTGCCAAAATCGGTGATCCGGCGAAGGCACTCGAAGCACTGGAGATGATGACTAAAATCGACCAGAAAAAACTGATCGATGCAGGCGCCGTTGATCAGGTTAAAGCGGATATCACCAAATCCTTCCAGGCGCAGCTTGATGAAGCTACACAGCGTGCGACGACCCTAGAAGGCCAGCTCTATCAGGAAATGATAGGCGGCCGGTTCTCTGGCTCGAAATTCATCGCAGATAAAGTGGCAATTCCGGCAGATATGCTTCAGGCGCGGTTCGGTCAGTCCTTCAAAGTCGAGGACGGCAAAGTCGTTGCCTATGATGGCTCTGGCAACAAAATTTATTCCCGCTCTAAACCGGGCGAGCTGGCAGCCTTTGATGAGGCGCTGGAGTTTCTGGTGGAGCAGTACCCACAGAAAGACCACATTCTGAAGGCCAGCGGCAACCAGGGCGGCGGCTCTCGCCAGTCTCAGCATTCACTCGGGCAGAAAACGATGAAACGCGATGCGTTTACCAGTTTGAGCCCGACAGATCAGCAATCAACTCTCAAAGACGGTATCACCATCGTCGATTAATTCTTTGCCAGCCGCCGGATGGCAGCTGGTGCCGGAGCTGGATAGCTCAACCAACCCTATATTTTAATCTCCAAGGAATCCATACACATGGCTAATACGCTTACCGGGTTGATCCCGACTATCTTCACGGCTCTGGATACCGTATCTCGCGAACAGGTCGGTTTTATCCCAGCTGTATCGCGCAATGCGAAAGCTGATGCTGCGGCGAAGGACCAGACTGTTACTGCGCCGGTTGCGCCACCGGCAACCACTGTTGATATTACCCCGGGGGCCACTGCGCCAAATGACGGCGACCAGACGATCGGTACCGTTGATGTCAAAATCACCAAATCCAAAATGGCCCCGGTCAAATGGAACGGTGAAGAACAACTAGCGCTGGGGCCCGCAGGGACATACAACACCATCCTGGCGGATCAGTTCAAGCAAGCGTTCCGTGCACTGGCAAATGAGATGGACTCGGATATCGCGGCTTTGTATTTCTCTTCCTCCCGCGCTGTCGGTACGGCTGGTACTGCTCCATTCGGGATTGCTGGCGATCTGTCTGATGCGGCAAATGCCCGTCAGGTATTGTCCGATAACGGCTCCCCGACTACCGATTTGCAGATGGTCCTTGGTTCCTCTGCGATTGCTAACCTCCGCGGTAAACAGTCAGTTCTGTTCAAAGTGAACGAATCTGGTACCGATGCGCTGCTGCGTGAGGGTATCGTGGGTCGTCTGGAGGGATTCAACATCCACGAATCTGCCCACGTCAAAAAACGTGTAGCATCGGCCGCTGCTGATTATCTGGTGAATGGCGCAAAATCTGAGGGTGACATCCTGATCGCGATTGATACCGGTACAGGCGCTTTCGCAGCAGGTGACATTGTGACGTTCGATGGGGACAGCAACAAATACCTCGTTGCTGCAGCTACTGCTACCACTATTACCCTGGCGGCACCGGGCTTGCGTCAGGCGCTGGCGGATAACTCCGCGATTACTACCGTAGGTGGATATACCGCAAACATGGCATTCGACCGTAACGCGTTCCTGCTGGCTGCGCGTACTCCGGCAATGCCGCAGGGCGGTGATACTGCGGATGACGTCATGAACGTTACTGACCCGGTGTCAGGCATCACTTATCAGGTGGCGCTGTACCGTCAATACCGTCAGGTGCGCTACGAAGTTGGTCTGTCCTGGGGCGTAGCGGCAGTGAAAACTGAGCATTCGGTTCTGCTGTTGGGTTAATTATCGGGGGCTTCGCCCCCTTTTTTTAGTGGAGGGCTTATGGCCGGATTAACCAAAGAGCAGCGTGCTGAACGTGCTGCAGCAAAACTTGCGACCGTGCAGGTTGACGCCAATACTCCTGCACAGCAGGAACAGCAGCTGGTGGCGATGATTACCGATTTCCCGGCATTCCCCGGCGCTCCTAATACCGCCAACGTTCACCCTGATGAAGTTGAGAACTGGAAGGCGCACGGCTGGAAAGAAATGGAGTGATGCATGATCAGTTTCATCACTGTTGAAGATGTCAATTCGATTCTCGGTGCCACTTGGGCGGATGAAAGCAAGAAAGCCAAATCTGTGCTGATGGCTAATACCTGGATGAATGGACTTAACCTGAAAATGCCGTGTGATAAGGCAACTCAAGAAACCATCATTCCTGACGATGTAAAACAGGCTGGCGCCTATGCGGCGCTGGCGGCGGCAAATGGTGGGCTGTATCAGCAGAAAACTGATTCTGGCGTGCTCCTCAGCAAGACGGTGGATGCCGACGATGTCAGCGTTTCGAAGACCTTCGCAGAACTCGCTACCAACAGCTCGGCATTGCTTGGTTCTGATCTGCAGCTGGCGCTTGCAATGCTGAAGCCATATGGCGTTAGTCAGTCTCAGGTGCGGCTGGTAAGGGGGTGATATGGGGATTCGTGACGAGTTGCAGACTGAAGTTGCCGCGGCATTTAATACCGACCTGCAGGATGCTGTTAAGGATTTCACTGGAACATACACCGTTCGAAGTGACTGGGACCCGGTTACGGAAACCGGCACTGAAACGCAGGTGACTTACTCAGGACGCGGAGTGCTGGCGCGCTATAAACTCCGCCGCATCGATGGCGTTAACATCCTTCATGGTGATGTGAAACTCACTGCCCTCGTTAATGAGGTAACCGACAAGCCTGCGGTTGAGCACATCATCACGGCACCTGACCCGATTACTGGCGTACTCCAGCGCTACGAGGTCATCACCGCTTCTGCCGACTCTGCTGGCGCTGCGTACTCCATTCAACTGCGCAGGGCGTGATATGGCTAAGGGCTGGAACATTGACCCGGCGGCATTCGCCGGCTTGGTGGAAGACGATGTGAGGTTACGGCAGAGAACTATCGCCATTCAGCTGCTGAATGAAATCGTTCAGCGATCGCCTGTAGGTAACCCGGAACTGTGGGCCATCAACGCCACTGCGGTGCAGTACAACAAAGCGGTAGGTGAATGGAACGAATCTCTTTATGCCGATCCTGCCAACCTGACAAAGACAGGCCGTCTCAGAAAGAAAGTCCGTGTTAACGATGGCATGGATATCCGGCGTCCGGCTGAGTATCGCGCAGGAACTTTCCGGGCGTCACACTTTGTCAGTATTGGAGAACCAGATCATTCAATACCATCAGAGCCTGACCCGCGGGGAACGATGACATTCCTCAACGGGAAAAATATCATCAATCAGGCGCCGGCCTACTCGGTGATTTACATTCAGTCAAACCTCCCTTACTCCGTACCTCTGGAGAATGGCCACTCTACGCAAGCGCCGACAGGCGTCTATGCCGTCTCATTTAATGGTGTGATTCAGGCCTACAAATGACCCTCACAGAAATAAGAAACGTTGTCATCAGACGAATGACGACGCAGACCGCTATTGCCCAAGATGCGGTGGACTACCCAAACGGTCCTGTATTCGATCCCAGCGGTCGAAAAATCTGGGCGCGTCTTACTGACATCCCCGGACAAGCAGGTGCTAACGAAATTGGAGCGGGGCCGACTGTCCACCGAACAGGGGTTCTCATCATCCAGCTTTTCGTCCCTGTTGGTTCAGGCACTCTGCAGCTGACTCAGGCTGCCGACAAATTAACGCAACTCTTCGAGTTTCAGGACGACGGAGCGCTGAGTTATTTCGCCGTATCTGCCATCCCGGCAGGTGAAACCGATGGCTGGTCACAGCTCAATCTTCAAATCCCTTATCGCGCTCTGTAGCGCACAATCAACAGGAGGCTCCTGTGAGTTCAGGCGCAAAAGTAGTAACCGCGTTTATTCGCGAAACCACACCGGGAGAGACACCCTCTGCTGGTGTCTGGAACCTGTTACGCCGTTCGTCGTTCGGGCTGATGCCAACGCAGAACACCAACGATAACGATGAAATCGGCGGTGACCGTATGGCGCAGGGCGTTTCCCGTGGCACGATTGATGTCGGCGGTGATGTCGGCACCAAATTTCGCTGGAATCAGCATGATGATTTTCTGGCGAGCTGTTTCGGAGCGGATTGGCTCGATAATGTGCTGACGATGGGCAACAACCGCATTACTTTTTCAGTTTCTTCATACGCTGATGATGTAGGGATCGCGCAGATTGCCCGCGGTTGCCAGGTTGCCACTTTCCAGATTGAAATCCCGAATGATGGCGACATCACTGCGACCATTACCTTCGCCGGGCTAGACTGGGAAACCAAAGCCGACGATACCAGCTATTTCACTAACCCGGTGGATGGTGCTGGCGCGCTGCGCTATTCGTTTAAGGAAGTGACAGGCCTGAGTCTGAACGGGGTGGCGGGTGGTGCCGGCTTCTGTGTGGATACGTTTAATATCCAGTTTGATAACAACATGCAGACTCAGCGTTGTATCGGTACCGGCTCAGCATTTGCTGGCGCAAACATTCCGACGACCTTTACACCGTCAGGCCAGATCACGCTGTCATGGTCCAAGGCGGCCTGGGATATTTATAAAAAAACCTTCACCGGCGAAACGGTGCCGTTTACCTTCACGCTGGAGAACGCCGAAGGCGCTTATACCTTCAGCTTCCCTGAAGTGCAGATTTCTGGCGACTGGCCGGACGCCGGGAATACTGACATCGTACAGGTTCAGCTCGATATCACCGCCGCCAATACGCCGCCATCCCTTACCCGCGCGCCAAAAGTACCGGCGACAGCAATCAGTGTTGCGCCAGCCACTTCAAATGGCGCTGTCGGCTCTACGGTGACATTAACCGCCACGCTTACGCCTGCTGATTCAACAGATATCGTCCAGTGGACGTCATCTGATCCTGCGATTGCCAGCGTAGTTTCTACCGGGCAAAAAACGGCGAAAGTGACCCGCAATGCAGCCGGGAACGCCACGATCACCGGGAAGGCTCGCACCTTTACAGCAACGTCTGAAATCACTGTGACCGCACCTTAATTTCCCTGACCCGTTCCGCAGAACATCGCGGTTCGGGCTTTTTATGGAGTCTGTATGCTGATTATTTCTTCTCAACTTGATCTGAGTGGCGAGCGTTGGTTTTTCCCTTTTAAAAAGCCTGATGGCCGTAAAAAGAAATACACACCGGAAGAAGAAGCACTGTTTAAACTCCGCCTGCTGGTGGCCAGCAGCGAGAATCCACAGTACCGCTCACGTAATGCGCTGGTGCGGCGCCATATCGACAAAATGGACGCGAGCTATCAGGTCGGTACCGACGCTTTCGATCTCGCCAGCGTGGGTGACATTGACTCAATTGATGACCTGCTCATCGATAACTGCGCGCGCTTCCTTTTGAAAGACTGGGAGGGAGTAGGTGAGCTGGTGGATGGTATTGAGAAGGCTGTAGCGTATACGCCAGAACTTGGCGTCGCGTTACTGAAGCAGAACCCCGCGTTGTATTGGCTGATTCTGGCAGAGGCTGCGAACATAGCTCAGGGTAAGGAGCAGCAGACTCAGGAAACCGTAAAAAAGCCCTAGAGGCGCAGGCGTGGCTAAAGGAGTTCGGGGGCGAAAGGGGAGATAAGGCTAAATGGCGTCGGGAGCAATTGAACCTTCCGCCGATTCCTGAGCCAGAAATTGATGCAGTAACAGGGGAGATCCTCAATGCCTATGCCATGATATCGCGCAGCAGGAAATATGCTGGCATGGCCGGAGTACCGCTCCCATTATCCCTGAATGATATTGAGCTATATCTGGCATCGCGCACGATCCTGATTGACCGCACCGAGTTTGACGCCGCAATCCTGGCGCTCGACGATGCGTGGCGTGATGAGTGGGCCGAAGAGCAGAAAAGACAAGAAAAAGTGAAGTAGTCATATCATTGTCTGCTCATATCCATGTGTTAGGATGTTTCCGATTGTAATCATAGGAAGCATAAAATGAAGAAACTAATGATGGTAATAGCTGGGATGTTTATTATTTCTGGATGCGCTACTAAGCAGTATCCGCAAGCTCCATCCGTTACGAGCGAAGAGTCTGCTGCGTTAGATTGCGCAGCAATTAAGCAGGAGATAGCTAAAACTCACAGTATTCAGAACGAAATCGAAACTACAGGTCAGTTTGATGGGCGTACCGTATTGGGAGCTTTGGGAGATTTCGGTATCGGTAATGGTATGGCCAAAAGTGAAGCGCGTAAAAAGGCGCAGGCACGTCTTCAGCAGCTTGAATCTCTTAAAACAGTTAAGTGTTCAGATAGCAAAGTCTCAGGTTAATTCTGGCTGCCATTGTCTCTGTTTCAATAATCGCAACAATTATCATATATCGACAGTAATTGTTTATTAAAAATCTAACCTCGCCCCGGCGGGGTTTTTTATTGCCCGGAGATCGCTAAATGACAGAACAAACCTCCCGCCTTGCCATTGTTATTGATAGCTCTGGAGCAGAGAAACAGGCCGATAATCTCGCAACTGCACTGGTAAAAATGACTCAGGCTGGAGACCGTGCTGCTTCGAGCGCTGGCAAGGTGACAAAGGCTACGGACGAAGAAAAGCAGGCTCTATCTGAACTTCTCGATCGTATTGACCCGGTGAATGCTGCCCTGAATAAGTTGGACAAACAACAACAGGATTTGGCGAAGTTCAAATCGAAAGGGATGGTAGATACAGATACATTTGAGCTTTATTCAAAGCGAATTGAAGAGACTCGTAACAAATTAACCGGCTTTTGTGACGACTTGAAAAAAACTGGGCAGTCTGCTGCCCAGACAGCTTTTGCAATGCGCATGATTCCCGCTCAGATGACGGATATCGTAGTCGGACTTTCTACAGGCCAATCCCCTTTTATGGTGCTTATGCAGCAGGGTGGGCAGTTAAAAGATATGTTTGGCGGTATTGGGCCAGCTATTAAGGGAGTTGGTACCTATGTTATGGGGTTGGTTAACCCTTTTACGATTACTGCCGCAGCTGTTGGTGTTCTTGGTCTTGCTTACTATAAAGGCGCTCAAGAGCAGGACGAATTTTATAAATCCCTCGTATTAACTGGTAATCAGGTAGGGAAAACATCCGGTCAACTTGCTGATATGGCTGCTCGTGCAGGAGCTGTTGCTGATTCAACCACCGGGAAAGCCGCTTCAACGTTAAATCATTTAGTTTCATCTGGAAAAGTCGCAGGCGATTCACTGGAGCGTGTAACAACTGCAGTCATAAAAATCAGTGACGCGACAGGAATAGCCACTGAAAAACTTGTGAGTGACTTCAACGATATTGCAGCTGATCCGGTTGCGGCCATTACTAAACTAAACGACCAATACCATTTTTTAACTCTGGCAACCTACAACCAGATTAAGGCCTTGCAGGATGAAGGGAATCAGCAAGAGGCGGCACGCGTAGCGACCGATGCGTACGCCAATACCATGCAGCAGCGTGCAAATGATATTCATCATAATCTAGGCCTTCTTGAAAGCGCCTGGGACTCGTTGGGGAAAGCAGCTAAAGGTGCATGGGATGCGATGCTCAACATTGGGCGCGAGCAGACCCTACAAGACAAGTTAAGTACCTTAAATGAAAACATTGCCGAGGCGCAGAAAGGTCAGGCGGAAGGAGGTTTTTGGAACGGGTTAAATGCTCGGTTTAGTAACCTTCCGGAGATGCTCAAACAACGGGATGCTATTCAATCGCAAATTACAGCGGAAGATACGCTAAATGATATTTTGTCAGATCATGACAAAGCAGAACAAAAGCGCATTAAAACTCAGCAGGAAGCGGATCGAGTTAACCTTCAATACTTGAGCAATGCTGATAAGCGAAATAAAGCTATTAAGCAGCAGAGTGAGTTCTTGAAGGCTGGCGCTATCACGGCAGACCAGTACGCTAAAAATGTTTCTCGTATTAACGAGATGTATAAAGATCCAAAAGCACCAAAGATCGCGAAGACGCCTCAAGGAAAAGCCTACGCAGAGGACGCAGCAACTCGGCTTCTTGACCAGATACACCAGCAGACTGCCGCGATGCAGTCCCAGTTGGATGCCAGCGATAAACTTAATAGCGCTACGCAGGCACGGGTTAAGTTCGAACAGCAGATCGCTGACCTCAAATCTAAAACGCAACTAACCGCCGACCAGAAGTCGATTCTTTCCCGTTCTGACGAAATATTGCAGGCCTATAAGCAGCAGGAGGCTTTGCAGAGTTCAGTTAAAACGCTGGATGACTACCGGAAAATGCAGGAGCAAATTGCACCAAAGGAATTGCGCCAAAATGAGACGTTGCAAAAACGCCTCGAAATTCTTCAGAAGATGGTTGAGCTGAAGAAACTGACGCCGGAGGCTGCAGGGAAGCAGGCGAGCGACCTGATTGGTAAATCAGTGCTGCCTGATTCCGTTATATCAGGTGTGAACAAGGCCGGTGGTACGCTGACGTCTGGAGCAACCAATAGTGACCTGTCAGGGCAGGGATTGAACATGATAGGGCTGCAAATAGATCCGCAGCTTGAGGTTATCGAAAAGCTGAAGCAAGCCCAGACTGATTATGCTTCCTGGCTGAACCAGCAGCAGCAGGCGATCACACAAAGTACTTTACTGAATGAGCAGCAGAAGCAGCAGCAATTGCTGGCTCTCCAACAGCAAGGACAGCAGAACCAGCAAGCACTAAGCACCGCAGTTTATGCCGCACAGATGCAATCAGCGCAAAATTCTTTCTCCAGTATCACCGATTCGATGGGGGCGATGTTCGGCGAGCAATCTGTAATGTATAAAGCGGCATTTGTTACGCAAAAAGCTTTTGCGCTTGCTCAGGCGGCTGTTCAATTGCCAATGGCAATGGCGCAGGCGCTTTCAAGCCAGCCATTCCCATACAACTTAGCAGCAATGGCTACTGTTGCAGGCCTCATGGCTACAATAACGTCCAGCATCTCCAGTGCTGCCGCCGTCGGCTTTGCTTCTGGTGGATATACTGGCTCAGGCGGAAAGTATCAGCCAGCGGGTATTGTTCATAAAGGGGAGTACGTTTTCGACCAGGAGTCTACAAATCGAATCGGCGTGTCACAACTTGAGGCGTTACGGAACGGCAAGCCACTTGATGCCACATTGGGGCGTTCGGGGTTTGGGACTGGCGTTCAGAACGTTAGCAACAGCCAGCAAACGACCATCATCCGCCCCACAGTCACGGTTCCTCCAATAACCATCAATGGAAATCCTTCTGACGCGACTGTGCTGCTTGTACAGCAGGCTACTCGTGAAGGAGCAAAACAAGGTTACCAGCAGGTTGCTAACGATCTGGCAAAAGGGGTTGGCCAAGTGCACAAGGCATTAACTGGGGGGTATAACACTGGACGGAGAACAGGGTAATGGCTGAAATATTTTATCCGCATGACTATCTCCCTATGCCTTTACAAGAAGGCTATGGATTCCAGCCAGTCAGCCCTTTGAAACGAACTCAACTCACCACAGGCCGGGCGAGACAACGCAGGGCGTATACCTCGACTCCCACGGAAGCGACTGTATCCTGGTTTATGGAGAGCGATGTTCAGGGGCTAACGTTTGAATCGTGGTACCGCGATGCGCTCTCTGATGGTGCGGCCTGGTTCATGATGAAGTTGCAAACCCCCGCAGGCATAAAATTCTACAAATGTCGTTTTACGGATATCTACCAGGGGCCAGTGCTGGTGGCTCCCATCTACTGGCGGTATTCGGCGACGCTGGAGTTATGGGAGCGTCCACTATTGCCTCCGCCGTGGGGTAACTACCCCGGGTGGATAGCAGGTAGTTCACTGCTTGATATCGCATTAAACAGGGAGTGGCCAAAGCATGACGGTGCTTAACCGGCTTTATGCCAGCAGCGGATCGGAAGTCATCATTGAAACGCTGCAAATCAATATCGGTTCGACGGTGCATTATTTCTGCCAAGGCTACGACGATATTACAGCGACGACCGAAAATGGCTCTGTTATAACCTTTTCAGCCGCAGCTATCGATATCGCCATCCCGGCCAGAAACAGCGACGGTACACAGGATTTGCAGTTCGCTATCAGCAACATAAACGGAGAGGTGAGTACGGCTATTCGTGATGCGCTGGCCAGCCTGACAAACGCCTCTCTGACTTACAGGCAATATGTCTCTACAGATTTGAATGCCCCGGCTTCTATGCCGTATACGCTAGCTATCAAATCGGGCTCCTGGACGGCGCTGCAGGCGCAAATTACCGCGGGCTATATGAACGTTCTCGATACCGCCTGGCCGAGATTCCGTTACACCCTTAATGAGTATCCCGGCCTGCGTTACATGAGTTGAGGTTTCCCCATGTTTGAACCTGATAAATACCTTTCGGTCACCTGGCTGAAGGGCGGTCGCTCTTTTCCCAAACTCGACTGTTTTGGCATCGTGAATGAGATACGCCGAGATCTTGGGCTACCTGAATGGCCTGACTTTGCAGGTGTGACCAAAGACGGCGGCGGCCTTGATAAAGAAGCCAGAAAAATGATGTTGCAGCTTGAGCGTTGTGAGCCCTGCGTCGGCGCTGGCGTGGCGTGTTATTCGGGAACAATGGTCACCCATGTGGGGATTGTTGTTGAGCTGAACGGGTTGCTGCAGGTAGCGGAATGTAACCCCGGCTCGAACGTTTCTTTTATGCCGGTCTGGAAATTTAAACGGCGATTTATCAAGGTGGAATTCTGGCGATGACGATCTGTATTTATCCCTCCCGGTTACCTGGCGGACCACTGGAAACCCATCAGCACGCACGGACGACTCTGCATGAGTGGATGCAGAGGAATGTCGAAAATTATGATCCCGGAATGCCGCAGCCAATAAGCGTTGAAATTGATGGCGTGCCCGTCGAATCAGAGGAATGGCCGCGGTGCGAACTGGTACCAGATACTGACGTAAAGATTTACCCCGTTCCTTACGCAGCAGGCTTTGCTATAGCGGCTCTAGTCGTAGCGGTAGCAGCTGCGGCATATTCTATCTACATGATGAATAACCTCGACTCAGGAGGATATGGTTCATCAACAGGGAAATCCTTGGATTTAAATCCGGCAAAATCTAATACGGCCAAATTGGGCGATCCTATTCGGGAATTATTCGGGCGTGCGCGGGTTTATCCGGATTATGTTGTTCAGCCGGTCAGTCGTTTTAACCCTGATGACCCAACCAGAATGACAATAGAGATGTTGGTCTGCGTGAGTCGTGGAAATGTGGCATTTGCCAACGGCGATATCAGGATTGGTTCGACGCCTATTTCCGCCCTGGGTGATTCATTCTCCTGGACACTGTATCCGCCGGGAGCAAATGTTTCAGGTGATCGCCGCAGTGAAAACTGGTTCAATTCTACCGAGGTGGGCGGAACGTCCAGCGGCAGCGGACTTGATATGGCGCAGACGGCGCCGGATTCATCCGATATTACCGCCGACAGCATGACCGTTTCAGGATCGTCAGTTTCGTTCACCGGGCTGAGTGATGATGATGGCGATGATTCTCTGCCTGAGTCCTGGGTGGAAGGTGCGCTGGTGACTATCATCGCGCCGACCAACTACCTGATCTCTTCTTCATCGGGTTACAGCGTCCTGTTCAGTGACACGCTGACTGAGATTAACCCCTTTGCCGGCATGCCCGTTGCGCTGGAAATTAACGGGGCGGAATATGATCTCTTTATCGCGACGTTCACGCCCAAACAGGATGCTGTTCCGGGTGTGGGGGGATCGGCTGCTTCTTTGCGTGCAAGTGCAGCACCAACAACCTATGATTTTTCGACTAACAGCCAGACGTTTAACCTGACCTGGCTGGCGACAACTTATACCGTTTCGCTTATCGCCAACTACGGCAATATGTCTGGCCTGCTGGCGGCAATCAATGAAGCGATCGCCGGGTCTAATCTGGTAGCGCAGGATGATGGCGGGGTTGTTCGCATCGTTGAGAAGTCCAGTCCGTGGCTGGGCGGCAGTATTATCGCCTCATCACTCCCGGCTTCTGTGTTCGGGGATAACCCGACGTTTACAGATGGAACCGTATCCAGCGGCGGCAGCCCGGCGATCACCGCCAATGTCACCCTTGCGTATGGCTGCGGCACCGGCGCGGCATTCTCCGGCATTCCTGAGGGTACACAGCGATTATCACTTTCGCACCGCGGTAATGAATACCGTATCGCATCCACTGACGGTACGACCGCAACGGTTCAGCGTATGGTGAATGGCACCATTGATGCAACCTGGCCTGGCTTTTCACCCAGGACAATGATCGATTACCAGGCGACAGGGATTAACGACAGTAATACGTGGATGGGGCCATTTCTGGCTTGTCCTGATAATGAGGTAGTTGATGCCTTTGAGGTCAACGTTTCTTTCCCTGGTGGGTTATGTGGATTTGATAACAAAGGGAAAAAACGCGTCCGTCATACCGGGGTGGATATTCAGTACCGAACCTATGGAAGTGGCGGCGGCTGGCAGACCGCATCATTCCAGTATGAAAACAAAAACGTTAATGCCCTCGGTTATACGCACAGAATCACGCTAAGCACTCCTGCGCTGGTTGAAGTCCGGATGCGCCGCCAGAATGAGCAGGGCAGCAATAATGCGCGTGACTCGATGTACTGGCAGTCGTTGCGTGGCCGTTTGCTTAACCGTCCAGCCTCTTACGCAGGTGTTTCGCTAATGGGTGTGACGGTCGAGACTGGGGGCAAACTGGCGGCGCAGTCCGATCGGCGCGTAAACGTTGTGGCCACGCGAATTTATGATAATGGCGCTCCGCGGCGTATCTCCAGCGCGCTGTTTCATGTCGGTAATTCGCTCGGGCTGGCGATGGACACCGAAGCCATTAATGCCCTTGAGGCAACCTACTGGACCCCGAAAAATGAGTATTTCGACTTCGCGACAGGCGACAGTGTCTCCGCGCTGGAAATGCTGCAGAAGATCACCACAGCGGGGAAATCGTATTTCCTGCTGAGTGATGGGCTCGCATCTGTAGGCAGGGAAGGGATTAAGAACTGGTCCGGCATTATCAGCCCGCATGAAATGACCGAAGAGTTACAGACCACCTTCTCGGCGCCGTCCGCCGATGATTACGATGGTGTGGATGTCACTTATATCAATGGCACGACGTGGTCAGAAGAAACGGTGCAATGCCGGACTCCGGATAACCCCACACCGAGGAAAATTGAGAGTTATACCCTCGATGGGGTGCTGGACCCGAACCGCGCCTATCAAATCGGCATGCGCCGCCTGATGAAATACCTCTATCAGCGGCTGGGCCATAACACGACAACAGAACTGGATGCGCTGGTCTATCAGTATGGCGACCGCATTCTGCTGACGGATGACATTCCGGGAAATAAAACGGTAAGTAGTCTGGTTATGGATATGGCCACATCTGGCGGTCAAACGGTATTTACCGTCTCCGAGCCGCTGGACTGGTCCTTTGAAAACCCGCGCGCAATTCTGCGTTACCAGGATGGTTCGGCCTCCGGGCTGCTGGTGGCCACCTTTGTCGGGGATTATCAGTTGTCCGTTCCGTGGCAGGCTGCTTTTGATGAAATTCTGCTGGACGATCCGAGCATTGAGCCACCGCGGCTGGTGTTCTGCAGCTCAACGCGCAGTGTCTACGATGCCATTTTTGAGGAGATAGCCCCGCAGGCGGACGGAACCTGCCAGGTGACGACAAGGCAATACAGCGACATTTTCTACCAGTACGACGACGCCAACTACCCCGGCAGCGTCTCTTAAAACCAAAAATTTCCCCGATTAACTTTCTTTCGCTCAAACCCTCGTTTGGGCGAAGCCTCTTTTTGGAGCAAAAAACATGGCCTTTAATCCGCCGCTGGGGGATACCTCTCCCGCTGTGTTGCTCGATAACGCCACGCGCCTGGATAAGTTGGTCAATGGACAGCCGACGACCGTTCCTGACCGCGGCGGTGATCCGCTTTATTCGTGGCGGGGTATCCATCAGAATCTGATCCCACTGAGCCGTCAGTACATGACGCCTGAGGCTGCGCAGGCTGATATTGCAAACATTATGCAGGGAAGCACAACGTTCATACGCAGCCAGGATAATGATTATCTGGCCTATGAAGTAATGAACGTTAACGGCATCCTGCAACCGACAGGACGGAAACAGGCCTCTCAGGAATTCATTGAGATGGTCCATAACTTTGCGCGCGCGACAGATATGCGAACGCGCGGAATAAACACTGTCAGTCGTAAAAAAAGGCCATTGGATATTCTGACCCGGCAAGGCAGGCGGCTATTCTCAATCAATGAAAATGGTGAGAAAGAGTTACCAGGCAAATCCTTTGCTGATTACCTGAATATCCTGCGATCTCTACTCATCGGAACCTCATCAATTCGTCGGGCCAGAGCAGGATATTTATTTAATCTGGTCATTGGAGGATTCAGGGTTCTGGCTGTTCGCGACGACGGCAACGCCACGCTTGAGTACCGAGGAATCCCGCTGGAAACCCACCAGGGGCTTTTGCAAAACACATTCGGCGGTTTCGGGGATTCATTAACGGCGAATGGGCTGGATGGTAATGCTTATAACGCCAGGTCATGGCAGATATGGGCATCATTATTCAGCAATGGACAACTGCAGTACGTTGGCCAGTGGGCTACCGGCGGTTATACCACTGCCGATATGATCCGCGTCCACTTACAGCCAGCCATTGAAGCCAGGCCCAGATTCATTACCTTCCTGGGTGGGCGTAACGATGTCATTCAGAAAGATAGTGCCGGGAACTTTAAATTCACCATTGCAACGGTCACCAGCAATATTCGGTACATCCTCACCCAATTTCGCAAGAATGGCATTATCCCGGTAGTGTGTAGCATGGCGGCCCAGAACAACAGCGATCCGGCTCTGAAAGCCAGAGAAAACGCGATAAACGCTTTTATCCGCGCGTATGCAATTGAGCAGGGATTTCCGTTCGTTGATATGCGGTCAGTCACTGTTGAACCGGAAACCGACGGCTGGAGGGCGGGCTATAACGGCAAACTTCAGGATGGCTCTCCTGACCCATCACACCCTGCGCCACTCGGTGCTTTTCATATGGGTAAAGCACTGGCGGAAGCGCTGGCACCTTTCATGATGCCGGTTTTTCCGCAGATGGCCATCTCCAACCCGGTCACGTCAGGAGGACCGAATGCCATTATCAACCCACTCTTTCTCGATACCGTGAATGGTCTGCCGTCAGGATGGGTTATTGAAAGCGGAACCGTGTCATTAACCACTGATCCTGATGTCGTTGGTAACGTTCTGGTGGTGACTGGCACCGGGAATACCAGCGCGCGCGTGTCACAGACTATCCCGGTTACGCCAGGTGAGCGCCGGAAATTCAGTTTCAGAGTGAAATTTGATGTGGATGAAAACGCGGCAACCGCCTGCTTCCTCGAAGCCAACGGAGCCAATATTGCCGGAATCCGCCCCTGGAACCATTCGACGGACGGTTTCAGGACGTTCAGTTATGACGTGGTGATCCCGGAGGGTATGACCGAAATGAAATTAACCATCGTTGCGAATGGAGCCACTACCAGCGTGGGACAGATGGGATTATTAAAACTGGAGGAAGTATGATTCTTGTATGTGATGGCGTGGTAAATGCCGACGATCTGGAACTGGCCGAGCCTGAAATGATTCTCAACGATAGCGCCAGTATTGCGACTTACGGTATGCAGGACCAGTATGATTCAAGTGGAAACGGGTATGACCTGGTTACTGGCAATGAGTTTACTGAGCTGGGGATGCGTACCATCGCAGACAGTGCGCATGGTGCTAATACGGGGATCATTGAAACCGATGAAATGACGTTTGCACTGTGTATCAATATGAGCCAGCCCACGGTATCGGGCCGTCTGTTCTCCAACTTATTTCCCGGTGTCGCCCCGTTTGGTGGTCTGCAGCTGCGAATTGAAGCCGCGGGTACGCTCATTTTACAGGTAGCTACGGGGAATAGTGTTGAGTCAACTGTTCAGGTGAGCCACGGTGGCGCAGTAGGTGGATGGACGCGCTTCACCGTAGCGGTATCAAATACAGAAGCGTCTATCACCCGGGCAAGCGGTGATAAACATACTTCTGCTATCTCTGTACGTAAGAAATCGACACTGCCCCTGATCCTGAATGGTGGACAGAGCCCGGAGCAGAATATGGGGCTTCCCGGCTTAATGGGGATATTCGCTGTCTATAATCGGGTGCTGACCGATGCAGAACAGACAGATGTCCGTGACAAGATGAAAAGTATTATGGCTATAAGAGGCGTGGTGGTGAACTGAATAAAAACGGCTATCAAAGGCGATAGCCTTGATTTCTTGTCACAACACATTGAAATATTCTTCCGCTTCCTGTTCAGAAAGATATTCCGGCCAGTACACAAACTTTTTGATATAGCCATTAAACCAGTTATTCGCGCCAATATAGGAACGTCCCAGACAAATGCGCGATAGCTGAGGGGGCATGGCAGCAGGTGATGCGGTATTCCAGATTTGCCCCTCGAAAGCTTTCATGGATAGCAGGCTTGTACTGAATGTACAGAAAGCGGCCTGCTCAGAATCAGATACGGCAATAAGTGGCGGCATGTTCACTGAAACGTTAGTCCCACCTGCTGCATTCAGTTCAGCAAATGCAGCCTGTCCATTCATATTATCCCTGGTCCGCCAGGCGAGCCGATAATGAGCCCCTTCAACAATATTGTCCAGCACAACAGCAGAGGCGAGAGACGCATAGGCTGTTGATAACAATTTCAGGCTATGTGCATGAACGACAGAGACAAAGAATGCGCCTTTCGTGGAGTCAATCAGCGTATACCCCGATGGCGTTGTCAACAGGTCAGCGTCGCGGTTTGCCTCAGCACCAACGGTAGGAATATACGACGTATAGCCCGCCGCACGCTCAGCCTGTGAACCCCAGACGTAAACAGATCCGAGGGTGGAAGCACTATAAGCAGGGAAGGCATCAGCCGCTGAATTACCGCCGGTAAGGCAAAGCGTGAACAGAGGCTCTCCAGCAGCTGTCGGATTGATGGTGATTGAGCAGCGGAACCATCCTGAAGGGCACTTCTCGATATTGGCTTGCACTATCAGCGGAGACGAGCGCGTAATCTTCCCGTTAACCAGGTCAAAGTTAGCAAATTGCGGACTGGTAACCACACCCGCAGGGAGCGCAATCTGCATGATAGAACCAGTATTGGCCTTTGCGAAAATACTGAAGGTGTAAGGCTGGCCGATGACTGCAGCATAACTCAGAGTGGTGGACAGGGAATGAATGGTTTCAGAACCACCGGCTGACTCGATCGACACGTCGACACCTGCCGGCCGTTTCTTCTTTCATGTCATGAGCGCGCTGGCAGAAATGGAACGAGAGTTGATCGTCGAACGTACTCGCGCTGGTTTAGCCGCAGCAAAGGAGCAGGGGAGAATAGGAGGGCGGCGTAGGGTAATGACACCGCAGGTATTGGAGCGATGCCAAATGATGCTGGAGAACGGCGCTACCAGGAAGCAAGTGGCCGACGTGATCGGGGTGGGGGCAAAAACGATTTACAAATATTTCCCGGTAGCTAGTCTGGAAAATATTGAGAATCAGTAATCGTCAGGGATGTTGGAGATACCGCCCCACACGATAATCAGGCCAAGTATAGTCATGGCAAATAAGGTTACTGATACGCCTGAGATGATTAAAAATGTCATGTAGTTCCTTGAGGTGTGTGTTGTCATTCATTAGACAGCAGGAACTGTAGAAGGTTGTGAGCTTTACAAATTTCTGACAATCGTTTTCTGGTTAAGTAAACTGCCAATGGCTATTTGTAAGAGTTAGTTGGGAACCACCGAGTACTTACTCGGGAACCTCTTGGTAACAAATTGCAGGGATAATCGGAGATAGTTTGAAGACTACTAAGATATTTCCCCGGAAAACATTGCCTCATCCTTATAAACTTAAAGATTTCAACGTGGTAAAGCCTGCTGCTATTACAAAGTAGTCAGCAAGATAGATTCATGGTACATGACAAGTAGAATGGTTCATTTATATAAAGAGGCTTCGCCTTCAGGACGCGTTTTGAACCTGCGATGCATCCACAGGTATTGCTCAGGGGCTCGGAGAATTTCATGCTCGATGATCTTATTCATATAACCCGCTGCGGCGACCTTGTCTTCCCCTGGATAGCCTGACAACGGATTGCTGATATACATGCGATAACCTTTTTTATCGCTACGTCGAATCATGCTAAGTGTGATCAGTTGTGCACCTGCGAGTTTTGACAGAGCATATGTTCCGTTCGTTGAGGCTGCTTTTTTTACCGAGAAAAAAGGTGCAAAAACGCTTCCCTTAGGCCCATAATCCTGATCTGGTGCAAACCAAACGGCTTCACCAGCTTTCAATGCATGAACAAAACCAGATAAATTACGCCGATTAATCATCGCTTTATTTGAACGCATACGCCCTTTTGTCTGTACCCATTCCATTAATAGATTATTGTGTGGGCGATACGTTGCCATCATAGGATGGCATAAACCCATTACTCTTCCACACAACTCAAGGGACATAAAATGAATCCCGAGAACCATTACCCCTCTGGTCGCACCGGTCAGGTTTTCAAGCCCTTCGACATCAAACCATTTTTTGACTCTCGCATCACTCCAGAACCAGGCCATTCCTGTTTCCATCAGTCCCAGTCCGAGAGAAACAAAGTTTTTATTGACCATCTGGCTCCGGGCAAACGGTGTCATTTCGGGAAAGCAGAGTTCGATATTTCTAATCGCAATTCCTTCCCGGCGTTTCAGAAAGGGTCTGGATATTTTTCCAAGACCAGAGCCCAGAATATGTAAAACCGGGTAAGGAAACTGAACGAGAAGCCACAGCAGACCCAAACCAGTCCAGGTAAGCCAGTAGCGGGGATGGAGTAAATTATGAGTAAAAGTCTGTGACATAAATTTCCTTAATGCTAATGGAGTTATAACGCAAAAGGGAAATGCTGAGAAAATTCGTCTTTAGCGATACTCATTCTTTTAGACAGTTTGAATTCGTATAAATTCAGAAAAAACAATTTCAATTACTGGCAACAGTTTTTGAATAGTCAGGGATACATTGTAAATCAGCAAAGTTATGCTGTTATAACTTCATGGGTTTTTCATCGATATTCAAGAAATTGTCTTCTTGATTCATCATCCTCAAGGTACTCAAAAGATAGCAGGCGAATTGGGGTAAGGTTATAAAACCATTTGCAATCGTTTCGTTGAATAATTTCGCCTGGTTTGAAACATATCCCGGATGCCTCCCGGATAATCGCATATTTACCATTACTAAACCTGACCCGGTGAATACAGAAAGGTTGGCCAGCCTGCCCGTGACAGCTGTACGACAGGATATGTCCTTCAATAAAAAGCGATTTTTTAGATTTCATTATCATGCCTCAACAACTGCAGTACAGGAGAAATGTGGTCATTTCCCGATATCACTTACGTTAAGTGGAAGAAGCTGATCAGCCGCCGATACACCAGTATTCTGATGGTCTGAACAACAGCCCGCAGGCAGGGCACTCAAGAACGGCATCTTTTCTTAGCTTACCTGCTTTCTGATCGGCTCTGTGTGCGCATTCCTGGCAGGCAACATGAACCGGTCTTTCTTTAAAATATCTGAGCCCTTTTGTATAAGACATAAATGATTCTCTGAGGAATACAGTAATTATTATACGCTTTAATATAAAAATAACTGGCATAAGTTATGTTAAGTTGTGTCTGAATCAGGATGTCAGATATTGAAAATTGAACGTCTGATTTATGATACACTATCCTTCCGTGAGAAATTTATGATGAAATCAGAAGACACCCTTGACTGGTATCCGGCACAACTACCGCCTGTGAAAATTATTCTTGGCGAAGCCGTGCTGGCTGTGGGTAAACAGGGCCGACCGATTAATACCCGCACCTTGCTGGAATACCTTCAGGTCATGCAGGACAAACAAAAAAGGCGGGATGACAAAATCGCCATGCAGACTGCGATTGATGTTCTCAGGGATAATCAGCGCATTAACGGCAGACGTTAATGCACCTCCGGGATCAGTGTCAGTTCTGAATGATCTCTACCGTATGGTTTTGTCCATCATCCTTCAGCGGTATTCTGTCATCAGGGAGGAGAACACCATCCAGCGTCACGCAATATCCTGCATCGCCGCGTGAGACACTAATCTGATAGTGGCTTTCACCATACTGATAAGCAATAGAAAAAGACGGCCACGCATCCGGTAATAGGGCATGAACACTAAAGTCAGTGCCGGTGCGTTTTATCCCCAGTAATTCCTCGGTAAGTAAACGCCAGGCCCAGCCTGCAGAACCGGTGTACCAGCTCCAGCCTGCACGACCAGTATGGGGAGCGACGCTGTAGACATCAGCACTCATGACATAAGGTTCAGCTTTATAAATCCCGACAGAGCCCGCATTGAGAGTATGATTTACAGGGTTGAGCATTGACCAGAGCTGCCAGGCACGTTTGGCATTCCCCATCCGGGCAAATGCCATCACGGCCCAGATGGCGCCATGAGTATACTGCCCTCCGTTTTCCCGCACACCGGGCAGGTATCCCTGTATGTAGCCCGGATTTGAACCGTGTCCGTCGAAAGGAGGCGTTAACAGTTTGATCAGCCCGCCTTTGTTATCCACAAGGTGCTTATCCAGCGCCTGCATGGCCTTTGCGCACCGTACCGGGCTCGCGGCGCCGGACAATACAGACCAGCTCTGCGCAATCGCATCAATCCGACAGTCCTGTGAGGTTTTCGATCCCAGGGGAGTACCATCGTCAAAATACCCGCGCCGGTACCATTCCCCATCCCAGGCGTGGGCTTCGAGATTACTTTGCAGGCGCAGAGCCTGTGAACGGCACATCGCGGCGACGCTTTCATCCAGCCTGCACTCCGCCAGCGCTGCAAACCGCTGCAAAATGTCGTACAGGAAGAAGCCCAGCCAGATGCTTTCACCTTTGCCTTCGATACCCACCCGGTTCATCCCGTCATTCCAGTCACCAGCCCCCATCAGCGGCAGGCCATGCTCCCCGAAGCGAAGTCCATAGTGAATAGCTTTGACGCAGTGTAACCAGAGTGTCTCTTCGGTGCCGCTGATGACCGGCGTGTCATAGACAGACTCTTCACCAGGCTGAAGCGAGCGTCCCTCCAGATAAGGAATGCGTATTTCCAGTGCATCCATATCCCCCGTCGTTTCAACATAGTGGCAAACAGCAAGCGGCAGCCAAAGATAGTCATCGGAACAACGGGTACGCACACCGTTGCCGTGTGGCGGGTGCCACCAGTGCTGCACATCCCCCTCGATAAACTGCCGTGATGCACAGAGTATTATCTGTTCACGCATCCGGTCCGGAGCAGCGTGGCTCAGAGCCAGCGTATCCTGCAGCTGATCGCGAAAACCAAATGCACCGCCAGACTGATAGTAGCCACTCCGGGCCATAAGACGGCAGGCGACCGTCTGATACAACAGCCAGCCATTAACCAGTAAATTTACGGACGTGTCGAGGGTGTTAACTACGATTTTATCGAGAACATTGTGCCAGTGATTATGAATCCGGTTCAGCTCCTGGCGGACTGTATCCTCGTTCATGTAGCGGGCCAGCGTCTCCTGAGCACAAACATCATTCTCCTCTGCGCCGAGGATAAAAATAAACGTCCTCTGGTCCCCGTCAATTAATGTAACCGCCGATTGCACCGCTCCGCAGGGATCCAGACCGGCCCCCGTCTTACCAGAAAGCTTTTGCAGTTTCATGGCCGAAGGGGCGTGAAGGGAACCATTACGGCCAATAAACTCCCGGCGGTCCCCTGTCAGAGAACAGTCATTACCGCTGACGGCAAAAAATGCAGTTCGGCCGCCACCATTATCACCATAAAAGTTATTCGCAAGCACCCCGCAGCCGCCGGGCGTTCTGGCCACATGTGTCACAATGTGAGGGGCTGAGCGCGTTCGTGTTTCTCCGAGCGTCCACTCTACATAGCCTGTGACGGAAAGTTGACGTGGCCGTCCCGAAGAGTTACTGAGCGTCAGGAGCACCAGTTTAACCGGATCTTCTTCAGCAACCAGGACCGTCAACTCGCTGTCTATACCACTCTCACGATGGGCAAAAACGCTGTAGCCAAAACCATGGCGGGTCAGGTAATCACCGTTTCCGCGAACAGGTAAAGCCGTCGGCGACCAGCACTCCCCGCTCTCTTCATCGCGCAGGTAAAATGCCTCGCCGCTGCGATCGCTCACCGGATCGTTCTCCCACGGCGTCAACCGGTATTCATGGGCATTCTCATACCAGGTATAGGCCTGCCCTGCCTCTGAGATCACACTGCCAAAACGAGAATTTGCCAGTATGTTCGACCAGGGAGCCGGTGTAAGCGCATTTTCCCGAAGGACGATCTGATACTCCCGCCCATCCTGAGAAAATCCACCGTACCCATTGAAATGGCATAACTGACTGGTATCAGGGCTCCAGTCCGTATGTTGATTACGCTCGCGCACAGCACGCGGAATGAATGCCCTTGCCGGCGATTTCAGGGTATGAATACGCTGGTTAAGCTGCTCATTAATACCCCCTGCGCGGTCATCAAGATAGAGACAGGCCACGCTCATCAAAAGCAATTTATCCTCAGCGGAGAGATGCTCACCGTTCCGGACAAAAAGCCCGCCCTTTTTATCCAGCAGAATGGCTTCAGACCCGGCATAAATTAACTCCATAATCTGATTTTGTAATCCCTGCTGGTAGCCGCCGGTGCTGTTATTCAGGATAACCAAATCAACATCCAGCCCTTTCTGTCTCCAGTAACGGTGTGCCTGAATCAGTGTGGTCACTGAGGTGATACTTTCCTCGCTGGTTATACTCAGCAGCACTATCGGCAGATCCCCTGAAATTGCCCAGCCCCACAGTCCGGACTGGCCACGCCGGTTGCGGCCGATCGCCTGGCCTTCGGCGCGCAACTCCTGGACAGGGTAAAGTACAGCGCTGGCGAGACTATTGAACAACGTGGCATCATCTTCACTGGCGTTCATCTGGCGCAATACTACCAGACTGTGAGACCAGGCCAGTTCAAAGACGCGATCGGCGATAGGGTAATCGCGATATTTCTCCAGCAACGCCAGGCTCTGCTGACGAGTCTCGCTGATGCCATAAATGATATCAATCGTAACCGGCTGCCCCGGCTGCAGAATGATGGCGTTGCGAATTGCCAGTATCGGATCCAGCACCGAGCCTGACGTGTTGCCTAGCATCCCTCCCGTCTCTATTGCCTGTGCATTCGCAGGGTTTCTGCCACGTCCAATAAACCTTGCCCTGTCCGTTTCAAACGACACGTTATGTCGGTTATCGCCGTGCACCACCATCATGTGAAACAGGCAAGGGCCCGATTCATCCGGTGAGCGCGGGCGCCGGTGGCAAAGAATAGCGTCACGCTCAGGAGCCAGCTCAGTCTGAATAAACAAATTGCTGAATGCCGGGTGTGCCAGATCGCTGGCATCAGGTGCCAGTACCACTTCAGCATAGGTTGTCAGCTCCAGAGAGCGAGGCTTGCGACCACGATGAATCAGTGTGAGCCGTCGCAATTCAACATCATCCTCCGGAGAGATCACCACCTGAGTTTTGACGCTGAGTCCCCCTAAGCTGCGTCTGAATTCTGCCCCCGCATCGGTGAACAACACTTCCTCGTCTTGTCCGCTGGTGTAGCCTGTTGGTTGCCAGGTATTGCTCCACACATCTCCCGTCTGGGTATCGCGGATGTAGCAGAACGCTCCCCAGTTATCACGGGTGGTATCACTGCGCCAGCGCGTTAGTGCAATATCATTCCAGCGACTGTAACCACCGCCGCCCGCGGTCAACATCAGATGATAATGGCCGTTGGACAGGAGTTGAATATCCGGGGCGGGGGTATCCACGCTATAGAAAATACGGGGTTCATAGCGAACGGGTTTGACCCTGCCCTCATGAGATTCAAAATGACGGCGCGGACTGTACAGATCGACCGCATCCGGCACGCGCTCCTGTAACAGCAGACTTGCTGACCGGAATACCGTGCTGGACATAAAGCGTTCAGTCATGGGGGCGTCAAGCAGCACATGAGCCAGCGCCTGAAATGCCATACCCTGGTGATGCGCCATCCAGGACTGTACCACCGCATAGAGCTGACCGGTTGCAAGACGTGAGGGAGTATAGTCCAGCGCTTCATAAAAACCGTATTCTCCGCGTGCACCATTTTTTTGCAGCCTGAACAGGTTCTCACAGGCTCTCTGTGGGGAAACCATCAGCGCCAGCAGCGTGGCGTAAGGAGCAACAACCATGTCATCGGCAAGTCCCCTGCGTAGACCGAGCCCCGGTACGCCAAATGCCTGATACTGATAATTATGCTGAACATCAAAAGCATGATAGCCAGACTCTGAAACACCCCATGGTACCCCGCGTTCTTTCCCCCAGTGAATCTGGCGCATAACCGCCGACTGACTCATTTCATCGAGCAGGCTGCCGGACCAGGTGGGCATCACCAGATTCGGCATCAAATATTCAAACATGGAACCGCTCCATGACATCAGGGCAGTTTCATTATCAATCGTGGTAAACAATCGACCCAGCGCGTACCAGCTTTTAAGAGGCAGCTGATTAGTCGCAATGGCAAGAAAACTGGTCAGGCGGATTTCAGACGGCAGGAGATCGTAGTGGCTCTTGTCAGGCATATTGGTGTCACAGTTATAACCGACGCTGAGCAGACTGGTTGCTTCACTGTACAGAAAGGCGAAATCCATCCGGGCATGCTCATCCAGCCGCTGTTCCAGCTCGGTGATAATATTGAGTCGCATTCGGGCCTGCTCCGCCACTGACGCCGGAGGCGTTCCTGTACCGGTTAATGTCGGACGGGCAAGCTCGCTCAGCGTCGGCAGCGTCTGTTCATTCCAGGATGCAGGCAACCAGCCAAGCAACAGAGACCACTCATGGCAAAGCTGAACCAGTTGATGCTCCAGATGTCCAGCCCAGCGCATCTGAAGAGGAGATCCCTGATGACATGCGCTGGTCAGATGGTTGCACTGGGTGCGCATGCTTTTCAGTTCGCTGAAAAGCGCCTGCGGATAGAGCGACACCGCGTTCAGGCAATGCTTGCGCAGCAGTCTCAGGCTATTAGGTGGGTTCTTTCCCCACTGTTTTTCCAGAATATCCAGCGTATCGTTCAGTCCTGCCAGTATCTGTTGGCTGCTTAAAACAGGCTGATGACGCATGGCGGACAGGCCTGCACGCAGGGTCAATAAATGCCCGGCCATATTGCCGCTGTCGACGCTGGAGATATAGCGTGGACTTAGGGGGACCAGCGTACGGGTGTCATACCAGTTGTAGAGATGACCCCGGTAGTGCTCCATTTTATCCATCGTGTCGAGCGTGAGCGACACGCGCCGGAGCACCTCTCCGCCAGGCAGATAGCCAAAGTCCCATGCCGTCAGGTTAGCCATAAGTGAAAGACCAATATTGGTAGGGGAAGTTCGGTGTGCCACCGTCGGTTGTGGTATTTCCTGATAATTATCAGGCGGAAGCCAGTTCTCTTTTGCTGTGGCAAAGGTTTCAAAAAAAGCCCAGATTTCACGGCTTGTCTGGCGTAACAGCTGTTTTTGTTCCTGATTAGGTGAAAAAGCCTTACGCACGGGCTGGCGACTCAGCCAGCTCATCAGCAGCGGTGCCACACACCATACCAAACCGATCGGTAATGCAATCCCCAGCAGTTGTGGGGCAAATTGTCCGGTCAGTATTGTCAGCGCCACGCCACCGGCAACGTTCAGCCACATCGCCTGATAAAAACGTGCAACAGTGGGTCTGGCCTGACTGCTGTCCTGGCTGTGGCTGACCCACTGGCTGAGGTGACGCCTGCTTATCCCCAGTCGCCATAGCGTCACGGCGATCGCTTTCAGCGAATATCCGGCTTCGTGCGGCAGTATCGCAAAATTAAGGCTTATACCTGACAGACGCTTTAGCGCGCCCGCCCCCACCAGTAACAGATGCGGCTTCATGCGGCGACGCAGAGGTTTATGCAGAAGGTCGTGACTAATGCAGAGGATGGCTGGCAACAGCCATATCAGCAACAGTATGCCCAGCCAGTAAACCGGATTGGGTACCCAAAGCAGAGTGAAGAACAGCAATACCAGTAAGGAGGGAGCGACCAGACTGCGACGTAGATTATCGAGTAATTTCCAGTAAGAAAGCGCGGTCAGCGGATTCCTGACCCGGGTTCCATCGGCTTTTCTGACGCGTGGTTTTAGCCAGTTAAGCAGTTGCCAGTCACCCCGGATCCAGCGTGAACGTCGTGCAACATCCGACAGATAATTATTAGGGTACTGTTCGTACAGTAACACCTCGCTCAGCAGACCCGAACGTGCATAGCATCCTTCAAGCAGATCGTGGCTGAGTACCAGATTTTCCGGGCAGATGTTGGTAGTGGCCTGCATAAAAATATCAACATCGTAAATCCCTTTGCCCACGAACGATCCTTCCCCAAAGAGATCCTGATAGATATCCGAAGACATCATAGAATAGGAGTTATTACCCGGTACGCTGCTGCGCAGGGCGGCGTAACGCCCCTGACCGTTACGTGGTATCTCCTCCGCAAGACCGGGTTGTAAAATACCAAATCCTTTGACCACCCTCTGGCGTACCGGATCATACTCTGGCGTATTCAACGGATGAGCCATCGCCGCGACCAGTTTGTGAGCCGTATCGCGCGGCAACACCGTATCACTGTCCAGGGTAATGACGTATTTTATGTGACCCGGTAAAAGGTGGGCAGGCATGTCTGCAACGCTGACGAATTGCGTTCCGGGATGGCGCAACCAACTGTTCAGTAACGCCAGTTTTCCCCGCTTGCGTTCATAGCCCATCCACGCTCCTTCCGAGGGGTTCCATTCAGGCTGACGATGTAACAGATAAAAACGTGGTCGGCCGGAGGGGTAGCGGCGATTCAGCACCTGCGTATCAGCGATAGCCTGTCTGAGCAGCGCGTGACTTTCCGGCGAGGGTTTATTTTCAGAATCTGCAAAATCAGTGAGCAGCGCGAACCTGAGATTTTCGTTTTCATTCCCCAACCAACAGACTTCAAGACTGGAGAGGAGCTGGCTGAAACTTTCGTGGCTGGTCAGCATGCAGGGGATGACGATCATGGTGGCACTGTCAGCGGGAATGCCGGTTGAAAAATCCATCCCCGGCAAGGGGCGAGGAACGCGAAAACGGGTGGTTGCGTCACTGAGTAAATCACTCATTAACTGAGTTAAAGCGATAACCAGAGGTAATATCACCGCGATTAACAACCAACCTGCGCCCTGCATGGCAGTTTCGTGCAATATTGCCGCGGTCGCTGCGGTTGTTAACAACGCCAGGCTACCAAGCCATGACAGCAGGGTTATTCTGTTGAAACTGTGCCGCAAGCGTATGAGTCTTGAGGTGTCTGCCAGGAGATGTATATCCAGTGCCTGTCGACCTTCGCCGGCGAGATAATAACCAATATGATGTTCCGGTGTATTGGGGGGTTTTTCCTCTGAAAGCGCCAGCACCCTGTCAGCAACCTCAGGCTCGCTGAGCCCACTGTCTCTGGCCAGGACCTCAACTACGTGCCGGTAATGATCCCGGGTATTGAAGTGCATCCGGGGATAGATACCGGCAGGGTCATTGCTTAATGCCTGTTCGACGACGCTTATCGTTTCGGCGAAATCAGCCCAGTCCGTTTCACCCAGTAATCGCAGACCTGCGATGCTGTTACTGACAGACAGCTGACTGGCGGCAAGCTGTTGATTGAAGTTATTTATGAGAATGTCAGTGGTGACTCCCTGTTCCCGAAGGCACTGATCAATCCAGGTAAGAGGTAACGACAGCGCGTTGCCGTGCCCCTGCAGACGCCGCACCAGTTCTGCGACAAACGCGCTGGATAACGGAGGACGGGAGCGCGCCAAATCGGCAACCACCATAATTAAATCACCAGGCGCACTCTCTGCACATTCGAAAATCCTGGTTATCCACGTATCTGCCAGGTTTCTGTCCTGTTGCGCTTTTATCACTTCCATACTGATACGACGAAGATTTTCAATCAGCGCCAGTCGAAGCATTCCCGGTAATGCCCAGATTTCACCTAGTGTCAGCGGCGTCACCTGTTGATAGGCAGCGAGATAGCTGGTCAGACTGGTGGCATCCCAGCGGCCATCACCGTGAGCAATGGCCTCTGATGCGATATGATAAATTCGTGGGCAATTCAACGGCGACATCAGCGACGGGAGACCTTTACCAAAACTTTTCGGCAAGTGCTGGCGGACGGTACGGATTTGTTCCTCAATCAGATAATAATTGTCCAGCAACCACTCCCCGGCGGGCATGATACTGGTCTTTTTACCTGCATTAAGCTCATAGCAGTTTTGGGTGATAACGGCCTCATTGTCGCCAAGCCGTTTCAAAAGATAATAGGGATGTTTATCCGGTGATACTTTATGGGTCCGCGCCAGCTTCTGACCATAGCGTTCCATCTGTGCAGTCGAAAAGAGTTCTGACCGCGGAGTGCTTTCGCTTGCAGGATCGTTCGCCGAAAACGTTACGTTTTCGGCAGCATTCACCGGAATACGGGAGCGGTTAAACCACGCTCTGGGGTTCATTTTCATAGCATTGCTCTGATGCGACATTAGCGCGCAGGAGCAGTTGCGAAATCAGTTCAGAAACGTTCTCTCAGGATGGGCGTAAGGCATCAGGGATTTAACAGCTGCTGGGATTTAACTTAAGTATAGAAGATGGTTCTGTCCACGACGGATCAGTTGATATTAGCGCCGTGAGATAAACAGGGCTTTACACCGAGGGCAAAGCATGGCCTGATTGCGCCGGATTTTTGCCATCGGTTGAACTGATTTGAAACCACAAACAGTGCAGACAACAGTGGCAGTAGATGCACCGCTGAAGAATTTCATTGCGTAATTGATAATAGACATAACCATTAACCTTTCAATGAATGAACTTCACCGTATCACATATGGTTAAGTTTTAATCTGTTTATTTTGAGACCCTGAAATTCAGGAGAGGTAAATGTTCGCAGCCACAGGCCCTCTGGGACCATTGATCCGACAGAATTCTATGCGGCTTCCTGGGATGAGTAATTCTGATTCGCGGGAGTTAACGGCTGGAATGTGAAGCAGAACATCTTTCCGCCCATCTGAAGGGATGATGAGGCCTTTACCACTGAGAATGTCAAAGCTTTTGACAATGCCTGTCATTTTATGGGACAAGTCAATTCCTTATTAAAAACACGTAAAGACTATACATTCAAAATAGTATATTGCCCACATTTAATTTTCCTGCAGGACTTCTGGATGGCTAAAAAATAATTTGCGTATTAGTATCTCCCGTGTCTTAATGAATCCTGTTAGTTCAATGTACAAACGAACGTTAAACATTTTCTGGTCAGTCCTCATTACTAGGCGCTATCGCTGATATCCCCTCCTTTTGAGTCATACCTTTAATACTATACGTTTACTATTAATACTATCATGTATAACGGGAGTCAGTATGTCCACAAGAATTAAAGGTTTGGTAAAATGGTTTAACGAAGATAAAGGTTTTGGTTTCATTTCACCTCTTGACGGAAGCAAGGATGTCTTCGTCCATTTTTCCGCACTCCATGGTGAGAATTTCAATACCTTATTTGAAGGGCAGAAAGTTGAGTTCGCTATGCAGAGTGGTGAAAAAGGGCCTGCTGCTACAAACGTAATACTTTGCGATAAATGAAGATTTGTGGGCCCGCGACAACGATGAAGGATTATTCCTGAGTATACAGGTCCATAAATTAAATCAGAGAAAGTCGGTTGTTTTTAATATCAGGTCAACATGTTTTTCGCAATTATGAGTGTGCTGACCGATGTGATGAAGTGCAGGACTGCTGCCTGAAAGCCTGAAAGCCTGAAAGCCTGAAAGCCTGAAAGCCTGAAAGCCTGAAAGCCTGAAAGCCTGAAAGCAGAAGCTAACTGCTTGTTAAATAATAAAGTGCGTAAGAGACGAGACTGCCTTCGAAAGCATCACGTCCCTGATTGTATTTTAATGGCATCGGCATTTAACATCACTGATATAAGAGAGTGACGGGAAAGACTAACAGAATTATGGTGGCATATGATAAAAGTACTCGTTTTCTTTAATACCGAATCCTGTAAAGTCATGACCGTTCCGGAGGGTACATCCTCAATCAGACAGGAATACCCAAACGGTGAAGAAATACATCTACAGATTATGTCTGCAGGCTTTCCTTCATTAACCGGTGATCATGATGTTATTTACGTAGCCTCTGACAGACAGTTAATGTCACAGGAAATACTCGATGCGTTCCGGAAATATTTATAGCATTTTCGTTATGTTCTCTGCTTCAAATTGAATTGCGTATTTACCCTATTTATCAGAAGCGAACAAAAAATGAGTTAAAATCTTTGTGGCTTGCTAATAGCAGGCCTTTTTTTTACATGTTCATTTTTAATAATCGTTCTCATATAAGGAAGTCACTCTTTGTGCACTGACAAAATGCAGATATCTTTCTAACCTGATGACTTTGCTGCTGGAATGTTCATCATGCACGACTGAAGCCGCGAGTCATGGGGGATACCTAGATATTTACCGGGAGGAACCCGGTATCATATTGATACATCCAGACAATGCAACAAGGGCTTTTTCACCGGATATTCCGTTTTCTGACCCAGTAAGTTATTATCGAAAAATTATTATTTATTTCCGCTTTTGGCATTAGGCGCACGTTTGGCTATGTGCTTTTGATTGCCTCAATCAATTATTCCCCTGATTTTTCACATTTCTTACGGCGCGCGTTACTGCATGCCAGATAAATTTGTCTGCGGGCACGGTGCCATCCGCAGCTAACTCCTCTGATTCTTTCCCTCCAATGTCCTGCCTCATCCATTATCTTGCTGCTTCTGGCGACAGTACCAGAGGCTGGTGGTCGTGGATATCTATTAGACCTTTTTCTGTTGCTGCGGTGACGATCAGAAAGCCTTCTGTTTCGTCTCCACGTTCAAATGGTGTGCTTCCGATTGCCGCCATGAATATCGGCTGGCCATCGGCGCGATGGATAAAGTAGAGTGGGTTGCTTCTTGTCACCTTCTTTCTTCCGTTCGAACCAACCATCAGCAAAGCAGATCGCCCGTCCATGTTGCCAGAGAGGTTTAAACATTCTGCTGGTGGCCGCCGTTTCGACGCGTGCGTTAATCAAAGGCGGCTTATTCCACCACCCAGGCGCATAACCCCAGAATACCGGATCGATATGTAGTTGTTCGTCGCGTTCGCTCAGAAGCAAAACTTTGGTACCTGGCGCGACGTTATATCGACCAATCGGCTCCGGGTCATATGCGATGTCGCGATCAGCTTCATCGGCAAGATAGGATAGATAATCTTCACGGGTCATTGACTGGGAAAAGCGTCCGCACATATCAACCTCCAGTGGTCAGACTGAAAGTATAGGCGTCAAAAACGAGTTCTGGACGAAGCTGTAAGCTTGAAAAAGAAGGGAATCACGAAAGAGTGGTGCGCACCGAAAATCCATGATTAACGTGAAAGAGGATGACATGGGATGGGGGAGAGGTAAACGGCGTTGCCTTTAATCTGGAAAGCTGCTCGCAGAATTTTTAATGGGGCATGAATGGGGCAAAAAATTAGCGCAAAACAACTCAAAACCTCATAAGGCATCGATTCGTCTTGCGCTAATGCATTGCTTACACACTACATCCGCATTACTTCAACGCACCTTGCTTTTAAACTGATGCCTGTCTTAAACAAACCAGACTGGGCGCAGTAAGCTCGTTGAAATATTAGAACCGGGCATTCCCTGCCTGCGCGGCCCGGTTCTTTGTACGCATCAATATCCCATCATTCTTAATGCCAGCCAGATAATTCCCGCCCACAATAAAGCGCATGGAAAAATAACAACACTAAGAGAACGCCAGCCGTTTCTACTCATCGGAAACCCCACATTTAAGTCATCATCACCAGGTGCGTTTGGCATTTCATCATCGGCGCGGGGGCGGGGAACTTTAGGAATATTTGTAAAGCAGATGTAGATAAAAATAGACCCGGCGCGGTGGCCGGGCTGAGAGGGAGTTGACGAGCTGCCAGGTCTCCCCGGCGCGATGACTGCTTGCGGCGATCAGATGGGCAGGAAACTCATCATCAAATACGCGACGACAATGCAGATTAGCGTCATATACCAGACTATGCTCATGGTGACTTATCCCATTTCAGACTCAAGAAAGACGAGCCTATCGGGTAACGACTTTAAACATCCGGATGTCGATTTTCAACCGCAAGCACGTGAGGGGCTTAGCTTTTCCTGGCGTGGAACAGGCCGTCTTCGCCGTGGCTTTCATCTTCAACCCAGAAGTTAATATTGAATTGGGCATCATCGCTGAGCTCGATACGATGCCAGTATTGCGGCGGGCTGGTGGCGAACTGCCCGGCATTAATGACGACTTTCATCTCCGGTTCGCTAGCCTGCTCATCATGAAAACCGTAATAAGTTACTGTGCCTTCCATTACGCACAGCTGACCGAAAACGTTAGCGGCAGTATTGTGATGGGTGAGCAGCGCTGCCGGAACATTTTCTTTAGTGAAGAACGGAGTGGAGCGTTTGACTTTCCAGTTAGCCGGGATACGCAGGTGGGACATAGTAAGCTCCTTAGTGGATGCAAATAAGATGTATTTAACATGCAACTTTAAAGAGGCGTCGTCAACTTACAGGCACAAAAAACGCCCCCGAAGGAGCGTTTACCATCTGGCAGGATAGCTTAACGGCCGAACAGATCGCGCTTTTTGGCTTTAAATGGCTGAGCGATCAGTACCAGCAGGCCGATGACCAGATAAGCGGCAAAGATGCCTACCAGCCACTGCGGCATTTCCAGAGTCAGGAATTCCCACTGGCGCACGGAACAGTCGCCGGTGGCAACGAATACCTGCGGTAGCCATTTATCCAGCGGCAGCCACGTCGGGAAACGAGCGGCGAAATCGCAGGTCTGGAACGGAGAAGGGTGTAGCTGAATCATGGTGTGCTCCCAGGCTAACTGCAGACCGCGCAGGGCGCTGTATAGCCAGATGAGCAACGCGACATAGCGCAGCGGGGTTTTCGGCGCGATAGCGCCCACCAGACCGGCGCCCATAATGCCAAACAGAGCGCAGCGTTCGTAAATACACAACACGCAGGGCTGCAGCAGCATCACGTGCTGGAACCACAGCGCCACTAATTCAAGTATAAAAGCGGTTAACGCCATCAAGAGCCAGGCACCGCGTCCCCTTGAGCACTGGTTTAAGTATTGCAACATAATCATTTCCCTGGAACATGCTAAATCATGGCAGTGTAAACGAAAACTACCGCGACGCCATCCGCTAGTCGGAAAATATTACGTAAATGAATATTCGTTACCCGGGGGGAACCCGGGTAACGGGCTGCGTAATTACGGCAGTACTGGGGTGGTCAACCAGCCGTGGCTGAGCATCCACTGGGTAGCCGGCATCAACAGCGTTTCGACGCACAGCAGGCCGACCAGCGTGAGCACGATGGTATAGGGCAGCGCCATCCACACCATTCTGCCATAAGAGAGGCGGATCAGCGGCGCCAGCGCCGAGGTCAACAGGAACAGGAACGCGGCCTGGCCGTTGGGGGTCGCGACGGAAGGCAGGTTAGTGCCGGTATTAATGGCGACCGCCAGCATTTCAAACTGCTGCAGGCTGATAACGCCGTGTTCCAGCGCCGCTTTTGCTTCGTTGATATACACCGTACCGACAAAGACGTTATCGGAGATGGACGACAGCAGGCCATTAAACAAATAGAACAGCGATAGCTGAGCGTGCGGTGAAGCCTGCAGGACGAACTCAATCACCGGGGCAAACAGATGCTGATCGATAATCACCGCCACAATGGCGAAAAAGACCGTCAGCAGGGCGGTAAACGGCAGCGCTTCGGTAAAGGCTTTACCGATGGCGTGTTCGTCGGTCACGCCGGAAAAGGTGGTCGCCAGCACGATGACGGAGAGGCCAATCAGGCCAACTTCCGCCAGATGCAGGGCGAGGGCGGCAATCAGCCACACGCCGATGATCCCTTGAGCGATAAGGCGCATCCGATCCTGGCGGCTGCGGCTCTGGCGGCTACGGTCGTCGAAATCCTGCAGGACTTTGCGCACCGGGACTGGCAGCGGCTCGCCATAGCCAAACAGGCGGAATTTTTCCAGCAGCAGGCAGGTTATCAGGCCGCATACGATTACCGGCAGGGTTACCGGCGACATACGGATGAAGAATTCGCCGAAGTGCCAGCCGGCGGCTTTGGCGATAATCAGGTTCTGCGGTTCGCCGACCATGGTCATCACGCCGCCGAGCGCGGTACCGACGCCGGCGTGCATCATCAGGCTGCGTAAAAAGCTGCGGAACTGTTCGAGCACGTCGCGGTAGTGTTGATCGATATGGCTGTCATCAAGCATGTCGTTATCATCAGGCCGCGCGGAGGCGACGCGATGATAAATACCGTAAAAGCCGACCGCTACGCTAATGACCACCGCAACAACAGTTAGCGCGTCAAGGAAGGCGGAGAGAAAAGCCGCTGCCAGGCAGAAGGCCAGCGACAGCAGCATCTTGCTGCGGATCCCGAGGAGCAGCCGAGTAAAAATAAACAGCAATAGCTGCTTCATGAAGTAGATCCCGGCCACCATGAACATCAGCAGCAGCAGGACTTCGAGATTATTGGCTATTTCTTCGCGAATATGTTCGGGGCTGGTCATACCGATCAGCACCGCTTCTATCGCCAGCAGGCCGCCAGGCAGCAGCGGGTAGCATTTGAGCGCCATCGCCAGGGTGAAGATAAACTCCACCACTAACAGCCAACCGGCGACAAACGGTTGAAGATAAAACGCCAGCGGGTTAACCACCAGGAAGATAATCAGGAGAAGCTTGTACCAGTCTGGCGACTGGCCAAGAAAATTGCGCCACAGGGCGCGGCCATAAGACATTTCCACGACAGAGGTCCTTCCGTCAAACAACATGATTTTATGCGTAACTATTGCAAGATTACCAGTTGAGTAAAAAGGTAAGCAACTTTCTTCGCGGCGCATTACAGGTAATGGAAGGCGTTAAGCAAAAGCTGAAAATGAAACGGCGATCCCCTTTTAATTACTTTCAGATGCTATCTGGCGTATGGCTGCTCTGGTATGATGAGTGCAATTTGCAACGCTGTGTAATGGAAATCTTATTATGGTCATTAAGGCGCAAAGCCCTGCGGGTTTCGCGGAAGAGTACATCATTGAAAGTATCTGGAATAATCGTTTCCCGCCTGGATCCATTCTCCCTGCTGAACGTGAACTTTCTGAACTGATTGGTGTGACCCGAACCACTCTGCGCGAAGTGTTGCAACGTCTGGCCCGTGATGGCTGGTTGACTATCCAGCACGGTAAACCGACGAAAGTGAACAACTTCTGGGAAACCTCCGGACTGAATATCCTTGAAACGCTGGCGCGTCTCGACCACGATAGCGTGCCGCAGCTGATTGATAACTTGCTGTCGGTGCGAACCAATATCTCAACGATTTTTATTCGTACCGCTTTCCGCCAGCACCCGGACAAAGCGCTGGAGGTCCTGGCTACCGCGCGTGAAGTTGAAGATCATGCCGATGCTTTCGCCGAACTGGACTACAACATCTTCCGCGGTCTGGCGTTTGCCTCCGGCAACCCGATCTACGGTCTGATCCTCAACGGCATGAAGGGGCTGTATACCCGCATTGGTCGTCACTATTTTGCTAATCCGGAAGCGCGTAGCCTGGCGCTGGGTTTCTACCACCAGTTGGCGAAAGTGTGCGAAGAGAGTCAGCACGATAAAGTGTACGAAATCGTCCGCGCCTATGGCCACAACAGCGGCGAGATCTGGCATCGGATGCAAAAAACGCTGCCCGGCGATTTAGCCATCAATATGCGCTAAGTACGGACCACCCTATAAAAAATGCCCGGATAATCCGGGCATTTCGCTTTTTGACACTTGATCCGATTTACAACGCGTTCTGCCGCGGCGGGGTGCGATCCAACAGCTCAACGCTGCCGTCGGCATTCTGCTGCTCAAGGATCACATCAAAGCCCCACAGGCGGTGAACGTGTTTAAGCACTTCGCGACGGCTCTTATCCAGCGGCACGCGGTTGTGCGGCACATAGCGCAGCGTCAACGAACGGTCGCCGCGCAGGTCAACGTTCCAGACCTGAATATTCGGCTCAAGATTGCTGAGGTTATACTGCGCCGACAGCTTAGAACGAATTTCCCGATAGCCTTCCTCATTATGAATGGCGGAAATCTCCAGGTAATTATTATGGTCGTCATCGAGTACCGTGAATAAGCGGAAGTCTCGCATCACCTTCGGCGACAGGAACTGGCTGATAAAGCTCTCATCTTTAAAATCGCGCATGGCGAAATGCAGCGTCTCCAGCCAATCGGAGCCGGCGATATCCGGGAACCAGTAGCGGTCTTCTTCCGTTGGCGACTGGCAGATACGTTTAATATCCTGGAACATAGCGAAACCCAGCGCGTAGGGGTTGATTCCGCTGTACCACGGGCTGTTGTAGGGCGGCTGGAACACCACGTTGGTGTGGCTGTGCAGAAACTCCAGCATAAAGCGCTCGGTCACTTTACCTTCGTCATACAGATGATTGAGGATGGTGTAGTGCCAGAATGTCGCCCAGCCCTCGTTCATAACCTGAGTCTGCTTCTGCGGATAAAAATACTGGCTGACCTTACGAACGATACGCAGGATCTCGCGCTGCCAGGACTCAAGCAGCGGCGCGTTCTTCTCCATAAAGTACAGCAGATTCTCCTGCGGTTCGGAAGGATAGCGGCGGCTTGCCTCGATGGCTTTTTCCTCTTCCCGTTTTGGCAGAGTACGCCATAGCATGTTCACCTGGCTTTGCAGATACTCTTCGCGGCTTTTCTGCCGCGCCTTCTCCTCCTGCAGCGATATTTTCTGCGGGCGTTTGTAGCGGTCGACGCCGTAGTTCATCAGCGCATGGCAGGAGTCGAGCAATTTTTCAACTTCATCGACGCCGTAACGCTCTTCACATTCGGTAATGTATTTACGCGCAAAGATCAGATAGTCGATGATTGAGCTGGCATCGGTCCAACTGCGGAACAGATAGTTATTTTTAAAGAAGGAGTTATGCCCATAGCAGGCGTGCGCCATTACCAGCGCCTGCATGGTAATCGTGTTCTCCTCCATTAAATAAGCGATACACGGGTTGGAGTTAATGACTATCTCATAGGCCAGGCCTTGCTGGCCGTGTTTATACGCCTGTTCGGTTTCGATAAATTTTTTGCCGAACGACCAGTGCGGATAGTTGATCGGCATCCCGACGCTGGAGTAGGCGTCCATCATCTGTTCGGAGGTGATCACCTCGATTTGATGCGGATAGGTATCGAGACGATACAGCTTCGCCACCCGGTCAACCTCGGCAAGATAGGTTTCCAGCAGTTCAAAAGTCCAGTCGGGTCCATCGCTTAACCGGGTGGTGTCCCTGTTCATGGAATCAATCGTAGCCATTAGCGCGCCCTCGTTGTTGGTGGTTCTCTCTTTGTGGAGAACCTCTTATCAAGCATAGAACACGCCATAACAAACTGCGTCTGCGGGTAATTTCTTTTCTTCGCGATTTCGCAATCCTAAAGGCCTTTATTTAACATCTTTGCAGCATTTTATACTGAGGAAAAATAAAGCGCAGCACGAGATCGTAAATCTCTGGTGTCAGTGCTGGTGCGGTTTGGTGTGAGATAAGTCACCATAAATAAAGCGTATGTTGAATAATATTTTCATCTGGGTTATCAATTTGTAATTAGATGATTGTTCTTTAACTATTACGGAGTGGCTATGCGAGTCGTCATACTGGGAAGTGGGGTGGTTGGGGTAGCGAGCGCCTGGTATTTAAGCCAGGCGGGACATGAGGTGACGGTTATCGACCGTCAGCCAGGGCCCGCTGAAGAAACCAGCGCCGCCAACGCCGGGCAGATCTCTCCCGGCTACGCGGCGCCGTGGGCGGCGCCGGGCGTGCCGCTGAAGGCGATTAAATGGATGTTCCAGCGCCATGCGCCATTGGCGATTGGCCTTGACGGCACGCAGTTCCAGCTCAAGTGGATGTGGCAGATGCTGCGTAACTGCGATACCCGCCACTATATGGAAAACAAAGGGCGTATGGTGCGCCTGGCGGAATATAGCCGTGATTGCCTGAAAGCGCTGCGTGAAACCACCGGTATCCAGTATGAAGGCCGCCAGGGCGGCACCCTGCAGCTCTTCCGCACCGAAAAACAGTATGAGAACGCCACTCGTGATATCGCCGTGCTGGAAGAGGCCGGCGTGCCGTATCAACTGCTGGAAGCCAACCGCCTGCTCGAAGTCGAACCGGCGCTGGCCGAAGTCAGCCATAAACTGACCGGCGGCCTGCGCCTGCCAAATGATGAAACCGGCGATTGCCAGCTCTTCACTACCCGTCTGGCGGCGATGGCCGAGTCGGCAGGGGTGACTTTCCGCTTTAATACCTCCGTCGATGCGCTGCTTTACGAAGGCGATCAAATCGCCGGTGTGAAATGCGGCGACGAAATTATTAAGGGCGACGCCTACGTGATGGCGTTTGGTTCTTACTCCACCGCGATGCTTAAAGGGCTGGTGGACATCCCGGTCTATCCTCTGAAAGGCTACTCGTTAACTATTCCGATTGCCGAAGAGAGCGGCGCACCGGTATCGACTATCCTTGATGAGACTTACAAAATCGCGATTACCCGTTTCGATCAGCGTATTCGCGTTGGCGGGATGGCGGAAATTGTCGGCTTTAATAAAGAGCTGCTGAAGCCGCGCCGCGAGACGCTGGAGATGGTGGTTCGCGATCTGTTCCCGCGCGGCGGCTACGTTGAGCAGGCGACCTTCTGGACAGGCCTGCGACCAATGACGCCGGACGGTACGCCGGTGGTTGGCCGCACGCCGTACAAAAATCTGTGGCTGAACACCGGGCACGGTACGCTGGGCTGGACCATGGCCTGCGGGTCCGGGCAGCTTCTGAGCGATCTGATCTCCGGGCGTACGCCGGCGATCCCTTATGATGATCTGGCCGTGGCGCGTTACAGCCCGGGCTTTACGCCGGCTCGCGCTCAGCATCTGCACGGCGTGCATAACTAAGGAGCCTCCATGTCTCGTCCGGTAAAAGCCAGCATTGACCTGTCGGCTTTACGTCAGAATTTACAGATTGTTCGCCGCGCTGCCCCTGGGGCGCGCGTTTGGGCGGTGGTGAAGGCCAATGCCTATGGCCATGGCCTGGCGCGGATGTGGCAGGCGCTGAACGCCGCAGATGGCTACGCATTGCTGAATCTCGAAGAGGCGATCCTACTGCGGGAAAAGGGCTGGAAAGGGCCGATTCTGCTGCTGGAAGGATTCTTTCACGCCGATGAACTGGCGCTGCTGGATAAGTATCGCCTGACCACCAGCGTACACAGCAACTGGCAAATTAAAGCGCTGCAGCAGGCTAAACTGCATGCGCCGCTGGATATCTATCTCAAAGTAAATAGCGGTATGAACCGGCTGGGCTTTATGCCAGAACGAGTGCATACCGTCTGGCAACAGCTGCGATCGCTCGCCAACGTCGGTGAAATGACGCTGATGTCGCATTTCGCTGATGCGGAAAACCCGGATGGCATCGTGGAGCCCTTGCGCCGTATCGAGCAGGCGGCGGAGGGGCTGGACTGCCCGCGTTCGTTGTCGAACTCAGCGGCCACGTTGTGGCATCCGGAAGCGCACTTTGATTGGGTGCGCCCGGGAATTGTGCTGTACGGCGCATCGCCGTCGGGTCAGTGGCGGGATATTGCCAATAGCGGCCTGAAACCGGCGATGACCCTCAGCAGTGAAGTGATTGCCGTACAGACGCTGAAAAGCGGCGAACGGGTGGGCTATGGTGGGCTGTATCAGGCATCCGGCGAGCAGCGCATCGGCATTGTCGCCTGTGGTTATGCCGACGGCTATCCACGCGTCGCCCCGAGCGGCACGCCGGTGCTGGTCGACGGCGTACGCACCACCACCGTCGGGCGTATTTCGATGGATATGTTGGCGGTAGATCTGACACCTTGTCCGCATGCGGGTATTGGCGCGCCGGTTGAGTTGTGGGGGCAGGAGATTAAGATTGACGATGTCGCTGCGGCCAGCGGCACCGTCGGTTATGAATTAATGTGCGCTCTGGCGCCGCGCGTACCGGTGGTGACAGTGTAACTTTGCGTGAGGCGGATCACTCCGCCTCATCTTCCGCAACCCGCACACCCACCTTCAGTACGTGGTCGTCCTCTTTTTCGGCGACCGTCCACACCATACCGGCAAACTCCACCTGATCGCCGACGACCGGCGCGGCGCCCAACAGTTGCTGAATCACATCGCCCAGCGACTGCTGATGTTCGCGAAATTCTTCACCGCCGTCGAGGCCATAAATCTGCGCCACATCGGCGAATTTAGCTTCCGCATCGAGGATAAAGTCGCCAAAGAACCGCTGATCGAGCGAGACCGGCGGCGACTGGCTGAACATTTTACCCAGCGCCGGCAGGTCGCGCTCGCGGCCGATAACGCAAAGAATATCACCATCCATCAGCCGCGTGCTGCCGGTAGGATGCAGCAGTACGTTGTCGCGGAAGAGTGCGGCGATACGCGTTTCCGGCGGCATGTGGAGGTCGCGCAACGCTGCGCCAACGCACCATTTATCATCACCCAGCTGGTAGACAAACTGTTCCCACGGATTTTCCGGATGGATATCCAGCCCGACGCGTGAGATAGGCCAGCCGACCGGCGGTACCACGACCTTCGCTTTTCTCGCCGCCCAGGAAAGTGAGGTGCCCTGAAGCAGCAGTGAAATCAGCACCACGAAAAAGGCGACGTTAAAGAACAGCCGCGCGTTCTCAAGCCCGGCCATCATCGGGAAAACGGCGAGGATAATCGGCACCGCGCCGCGCAAACCGACCCAACTGATAAACACCCGCTCGCGCAGATTAAAACCGCGGAACGGCAGCAGGCCAGCGAATACCGACAGCGGACGCGCGATGAAGATCATCCACATTGACAGCAGTAGCGCCGGAATCGCGATCGGCCACAGGTCGGACGGTGTGACCAGCAGGCCGAGGACGAGGAACATGGCGATTTGCGCCAGCCACGCCAGGCCGTCAAAGTTTTGCAGGATGCCGTGGCGGTTGCGAATGGGTTTATTACCGAGCAGGAAACCGCAGAGATAGACCGCGAGGATACCGCTCCCGTTCAGTGAGGTGGTGACGGCGAAAATCATGATCCCGCCGCTTAGCGCCAGCAGCGGATAGAGCCCGGTAGGCAGGACGATGCGGTTAATCATCTGCAGAAGCAGATAACCGCCGCCGAGTCCAATAGCGATGCCCAGGCCAAACTGTTGAATGATATGCACCACAAACATCCAGCTCAGTCCGGCTTCATGCTGCTGGATCATTTCAATCAGGGTAATGGTGAGGAACACCGCCATCGGGTCGTTGCTGCCGGATTCAATTTCGAGGGTCGAGCCGACGCGCTCGTTAAGCCCTTTACCGCCGAGCAGCGAGAACACCGCCGCCGCATCGGTGGAGCCGACGATGGCGCCAATTAGTAGCCCTTCGATTAAATCGAGCTTGAACAGCCATGCCGCCATCATCCCGGTGAGGGCGGAGGTTATCAGCACGCCGACCGTCGCCAGCGACAGCGCTGGCCAGAGCGCCACGCGAAACGAACTGGCTTGGGTGCGCATTCCGCCGTCCAGCAGGATCACCGCCAGCGCGAGGTTACTCACCATATAGGCGAAAGGATAGTTATCGAAAGGAATGCCGCCGATACCGTCTACGCCTGCCAGCATACCGATGGCGAGGAAGATAACCAGAATCGGGATGCCGAGGCGTGAGGAGAAAGAACTCAATAAAATACTGCAGGTTACTAAAACAGAACCCAGGATAAACAGACTAATGACCGCAGCGGCGTCCAATGTTCACGTACTCCTTGTCAGCGTGAAGGGGTGAAAATTACACCATTTTAACAATCCGCGCGTTTGCAGGATACTCGCGCAGAGGAATTTTTATTCCGCCAGCACCGGATGGCCGCTTATCGTTAAGGTTGCGGCTGAGGCGTTGTTGACCAGCCGCGCCCGCGCGCCGAGAGGCAGGGTAACGGTGCGCTGTTCATGACCGAACTCGAGGCCGGTCAGCAGCGGAATGGCGAGTTGCTGACGTAGCCAGGTGTAGACGGTGGGAAGATCATAACCGTCGTCGTAGTCGTTGGGTTGCGCGCCGGTAAAACTGCCGAGCACGATAGCCCGCTGGTGGGCAAGGATCCCGCTGTTGAGTAACTGCAGCAGCATTCGTTCAACGCGGAACGGATGCTCGTTGATATCCTCAAGCACCAGAATACCGTCGTCAATCTGCGGGAGCCACGGCGTGCCGATGAGCGACGTGACCATCGCCAGATTGCCGCCCCACAGGGTACCTTCGATGCGGCAGGTTGGGCCGTCGCTTTGCCATTCGAGGGTAAATTCGGGTTCGCGTAGCGCCTGCCAGAAGTGATGTTCAGTAAACGCATTCAGGGTTTCGGCGCCGAAATTGCCCGCTAACATCGGCCCGCTGAAGCTGATAGCGTTGGCTTTAGCCAGCAGTCCCATCTGGATGGCGGTGAAATCGCTGTGGCCGCAGATAAGCAGCGGTTCCCGCTGTTGGCGTTTCGATAACGCCTGCCAGTCGATATGCGGTAGTAACCGGGTGGCGCCATAGCCGCCGCGCACCGCCAGCACGATGTGGTTTTTTCCCTCAAGGGATGCAAGTTGGTTAATATCGGCCAGACGTTCGCTGTCGCTGCCGGCGAAACGCTGCTGTCGACGGGGGATCGCCTGTTGGTTCAGTACCTGATGACCGGCCTCCTGAAGACGGGCCACGCCAAGGGCCGCAGCCTGTTGATTGATACAGTAACCGGAAGGGGCGACCAGATAAAACTGAGACATGGCAATTCCTTGCAAAGAATGAAAGGGTTATCATGCCGCCTGGAACGTTTATTGTCATCTCCGTGCGGCAAACTTCAGCCAATAAGGATAGATGTGTGAAATTGAGATGGTTTGTTTTTTTATTTGTATTGTTGGCCGGTTGTAGCTCGAAGCACGATTACACCAATCCGCCGTGGAACCCGGAAGTCCCGGTGAAGCGGTCGATGCAGTGGATGCCGATCAGTGAAAAAGCCGGTGCCGCGTGGGGAGTTGACCCGCAGCTGATAACCGCGATCATCGCGATTGAATCCGGCGGTAATCCCTCGGTGGTCAGTAAATCTGGTGCGGTAGGACTGATGCAGTTGAAGCCGTCGACCTCCGGGCGCGATGTCTATCAACGGATGGGCTGGCGTGGCCAGCCTTCGGTCAGCGAGCTGAAAAACCCGGAACGCAATATTTCGATGGGCGCCGCTTATCTGAGCATTCTGGAAAACGGCCCGCTGGCGGGGATTAAGGACCCGCAGGTGATGCGCTATGCGGTGGTGGTCTCTTATGCCAACGGCGCAGGCGCGCTGCTGCGCACCTTCTCGTCGAATCGCCAGGACGCCATCGACGAGATTAACGATCTTGATGCCGATGAGTTCTTTGAACACGTGGCGAAAAAGCATCCTGCCCCGCAGGCCCCGCGCTATATCTGGAAACTGCAGAAAGCGCTGGACGCGATGTAGCGTCATCTCTCACCCCGTCAGGCAGGATTCGCCTTGCGGGGTGCCTTTCAGAAAATCCTAACTTTCGTGGCTAATTGAACTGATGTAGCTGACGGGACCAATCAACTCTTTGTAATCCCGGTAACTTTCAGGAAGGGACTCGATTCCACTAACCGCCACCACCAGCATAGCCGTGGCCTCATCCATTTCATCGCCAGTCTGGGCTAATTTTTCGCGTAATAATCCGATAAGCGCCTGAGAATTATTATGTGAGACCCCATTCAATTCCAGACGATTATGATCCCAGACGTTGCAACCCCATGCTGTGAACCACAACAGGCTCCCTGTAACCATCAATATCCAACAAAAAGTGTTTTCAGCGACATCGACGTAGATAAATATTCGACAAGCTAATATTACGGCTAAGATGAGTGAGGGGATACTGAACAACAGAAAATTGCATCGGCGGCGTAGCATACTTAAGGCCAGCTCTGGGCTTTTTTGCTGATCCTGCCAGATGTTAAGGTTGGTGATATGCAGGCTAGTAGGCAGATCTTCATGACATGGTTTTCGTACCTCAAAATGGTCAAATAAAATTCTTTCAATGACGTTCATTTCATTGCTTGCGTAACGTCCGTTAGCCAACATCTGCCCGGGCTCGGGGACCCACAGATATCCTTTATGTAACAAACTGAACATTGCTAACTGAATGACCCGCGTGCCGCCGCCGTCAATCCAGGCAAGAAGCCATGGGTCGATCCCGGTCGTTAACTGTTGGGCTTTAGCCGCAGGCCGCGTCAGGGCGATAATGATTCCGATAGAAAGATAAATAGCCGGGACGACAACGATAATACAGCCGAGAAACAGTAAAGGATGCATATGCATAATAAGAGTCCACATGATGTCGCCCTCAGACTACTCAAGCCGTTCAACAGAAAATGCATAATTTATTGGCTTGATGATCGTTATAAATTCACGATATTTCTCGGGTAGCAGGGAAGTTTTACCGATGGCGACGTAATAATCAGCTGTTTCATCCGTTGTTGTTTCGGCCTCAGCCATGAGAGTATCCTTTAATCTATTTACATAATTATGAACAATGTTAATTGAGATCCCCTCACGGTCCATCAGGGTGGCATTTAAGGTAATAATGAGCCAAAGTAACAACCAAAGCCCGGTAACGATAAGCATCATGAGCCAGCTTAATACGCCGGTGTGGATAAGCGTGCTACTATCGAAAAACGTTTTCCACAGATATGTACCGATTAAAATTAATGAAGGAACGACGATCAGGATCATATTCCACGTATGTTGCGCCGGACTGAGCATCAGGCTCCTACACTGGGGATCGTCTGACCAATGGTTTTTATCGGCGACGTAAAGAGAAAGGGGTAAATTCTGGGCGCTGGGTTTTGGTGTAGAAAAATGGTCAAAGAGTATTTTTTCTACACGAGTCATCTTGCACTCTGCATACTGCTGGTTGGCGCAAAGTTCGATATTCTCAGCGCAATGAATAATATTTACGTAGTTTTTTCTTAATAGCCTGAACATGGCTAATTGAATAACGACGGTGGCTCTGCCCCGAAGCCAGGCAAGAAACGACGGAGATATGGAGTAAGGTGGTGGTATCGGCGTGTTTTTCTCAGAAGGACGAGTCTTTGAGATAATAATCATCACCAGAATATATATCACCGTGGTTGATAATATATGGTAACCCATAAAGGACAATGGGGATAAATCAGAGATGAAACTGATTAAATTGTTCACTTCACACTCCTTGTGATAAGCGCAACCTTGCGCGTGAATTTTTACCAGAATAGTAGCTAGTTTAATAGGGTGGTTCTGGTTAAACAATAAATTTAGTTTGCCTGGCGGCTTTCATTAAAAAGCACTGATCAGATATTTATGTGGTTTATGAAATTAAGCCTCCGACTTATTTCAGGAGGCTTATGTTTACGAGGTAAATTAAAAATCGTAGCCCACGGTTGCCGTGACGCTACGCTCAGCCCCCCAGTAACAGTTGCCGGTACCGTAGCAGCCGGAAATATACTCGCGATCGCCGATATTATTCGCATTAACCTGAATATAGGCGCCTTTCATCGCCGTTGACCATGCCCCGAGGTCGGCGCGCGCCATCGCATCTATCAGGGTGACTGACGGTAAACGCTCGGTATTGGCGTCATCGGCCCACTGCTTACCGATATAGCGCACACCCGCGCCAAGGGTGATGCCCGCCGGCAATTGATAGCGCGCCCAGAATGAGGCCATCTGATCCGGCGTCAGCTGAGGGGTATTATTATCGGTGCCGTCTTTCGTGTCCTGAAAGCGCAGGCGATTCCAGGTATAAGAGGCAATCGTGCTCAATTGCGGCGTAATCTGGTTATGCGCTTCCAGCTCTACGCCCTGTGAATGCACTTTCCCGGCGGGAATATAGGTGGCGGTGGCGATGTTCGGATCGCGGGTGGCGACATCTTTTTGCATCAAATCGTAAATCGCGATGCTATACAAATCGCTGCTGCCCGGCGGCTGGAATTTCAAGCCGGCCTCCACCTGTTCGGCGGTGGTGGGTTTTAATAACGTACCATCGGCGCCCGGCAGCATCGCCGGGGTAATCGCCTGGCTGTAGCTTAAGTAGGGCGAAAGGCCATTATCGAGCGCGTACAGCAGCGAGGCGCGGCCGCTGATGTGATCGTCGGAGCGGCGGTTTGACGTGCCTGAAGTGTCGCTAACCTGTTGTGAAACGATGCGGTCGTAGCGTCCGGAAACGTCAAAGTGCCAACGATTCCACACCATTTCATCCTGCAGATAAAGCCCGGTCTGGTAATAACGGCGATTATTTTTATCGCTGTAGGTGATGGTATGCCCGGTTTGCGGCGTATAGCCGGTAAAGGGGTTAAGCGGCGCCGCGCCGCCGGCTCCGGTCCATAAATCGTTGCGGAAGCGATGATACTCAGCGCCGAGGATTAACGTATGCGCCACTTCGCCGGTCGCGAAATCGGCGCGCAGGCGGTTATCGGTTGACCAGCCGTCCAGCGACCCGCGGGAACCGCTGTAGCCGCGGGAAAGCATGTCGCTGTCACCCACCCAGCCAACCTGATAAACCTGATCCAGCGAGACATTCGTATGGGTATAGCTGCCCGCGGAGTAAGCCGACCAGACATCGCTGAACTGGTGGTTGAATTCATAGCTGTAGATTTGCTCGCGGCGCTGGTAGCCATCGCCCGGATCGCCTTCATTGGTGCTGGGTGAGAGCTTACGGCCGTTGTGCGCATAACGGGTACCATCCAGCGGCAGAGAGCCGTGGTAGCCGCCGGAGGGATCTTTTTGCAGGTAGGCGCGCAACAGCAGCGAAGTATCGCTATCCGGTTGCCACAGCAAGGAAGGCGAAATCGCATAGCGCTCTTCGCGGGTATGATCATACTGCGTATCGCTGCTGCGGGTCATGCCGATGAGCCGCCAGGCCCACTGGTCATTAATGGCATCGGTGTAGTCGAAGGCCGCGCCCTTAGTATTTTGCGTGCCGCCGGTCAGGCGAAAGTGCCCCTGCTGGCTGAACTGCGGCCGTTTGGAGGTCAAATTGACCACCCCGCCCGGCACGCTTTGGCCATAAAGGGCGGAAGAGGGGCCGCGGATGACGTCGACGCGTTCAATAAACCATGGGTCGATCTGCAGTACGTTATGGCTGCCGCCGTCGCTCATCAGGCGCATGCCGTCAAGGAACAGGTTATCAACGTCGCCGCCGTGGTAGCCGCGCAGCGAGATGGTATCAAAGCGCGTCGCGCCGCCGCCAAAACTGGAATAAACCCCCGGCGTATACTGTAGGGCCTGGCTTACGGTATCGGCGCCCTGATCGGCGATCTGCTGGCGGGTGATCACCGATACCGACTGGGCGGTAGTAATCAACGGCTGGTCGGTTTTCGTGGCGCCGGTTGACGTTTTGGCGCTATAGCCTTGAGTTTGCGCGCTGGCGGAGTCGTCAGGTTGCGCGGTCACGATCAGGGTATCTTGCGCCTGAGCGGCGAGAGGGAAGGCGGCCGCGAGGGCGCACACCAGCGCGGAGCGCTTAAAATTAACAGAGGAGATCATGCCATAATCCTGAATAGCGCGGTCTGGCACTCCTGTGCGCCGCCGCGGAAATAAACGAAATGCTTTTTCGTTAAAAATAATGCGAATTATTATCGTTTGCTTTTGCATGATCAAGCAAAATAGTCCTCCTCAGAGCAAGTAGACATTTTGCTGGCTGTCGGCGGATGATGGGGTTACGTCGATGGAAAAAGCGCGGCGAAGATATCGCCGCGCGCAGGGGATTACTGGGCTTTTTTCTCCGCAGCCGCCACGGCATCGTTCGCGGCGGGCTGCTTGCCAGCGGTGATTTCTGCCTGCGCCGGGCGGGTTGCCGGCAGCGCATCGCACGGTTTATCTTGCGGGCAAACCAGGTCGAGCATCTTTAACGTCACGCCGTTGGTCCAGCCAAAGCCGTCCTGCAGAGGATACTCTCCGCCGCCGCCGCCGGTACCCGTCGAACTCACGTCATATTTCTCAACCAGCTTCTGCTTGCTGTCATAGGTGTGCTGGACGTTGCTGAGGAAGCGCCAGGTGACGTCCATGGCCACCTTTTTCTGACCATAGTTCTGCAGACCTTCCACCGCCACCCACTGCAGCGGCGCCCAGCCGTTTGGCGCATCCCACTGTTGGCCGCTATTGACCGTGGTGGTGGTAAGCCCGCCGGGCTTCAGCAGGCGGCTTTCGGCGGCGGCGGCTACCTTCGCGGCACGTTCGCTGGAGGCCGCTTTGACGTACAGCGGGAACAGCGCCGCGGCGGTCAGCTGATTGCGGACTTTATGGCTCTTCAGATCGTAATCGGCATACCAGCCCTCTTTATCGTTCCACAGATATTTTTCCAGCGCCTTCTGGCGGGCATTCGCCAGCGCGTCGTACTGTCCGGCTTTAGCGCTGTCGCCTGCGGCTTTACTGGCGCGGGCAATGGTTTTCTCCATGTGGAACATCAGCGCATTGAGGTCGACCGGAATGATGCTGGTGGTGCGGATAGTCCCCAGCTGCTGCGGATTATCCATCCAGCGAGAACTGAAGTCCCATCCGGAGGCCGCGGCGGAACGTAGGTCACGATAGATTTCGGTGGCCGGGCGGTTAGGATTGTTTTTGGCGGTTGTCACGTCGTCAAGCCAGGACTCCGGGCGAGGCGTATCGTTATCATCCCAGTAGCGGTTAAGCAGCGCGCCATCTTCCAGACGTACCACGCGTTTATTCGCGTTGCCGGGCGTCAGCGCATCGGCGCCTTCCATCCAGTAGCGATACTCTTTTTCCATCTGCGGCAGCCAGGTCTTTAGCGCCCGATCGCCATCGTGGCTGGCCAGCAGCTCAACCATAAAGGAAAAGAACGGCGGTTGCGAACGGCTCAGATAGTAACTGCGGTTGCCGTTTGGAATATGCCCCCAGCGGTCAATCTCGGCGGCAAAATTGGCCACCATGTCTTCCACTTTATCCCAGTGCCCGCTTTCGGCGAGGCCCAGCATGGTGAAATAGCTATCCCAATAATAGACTTCGCGGAAGCGTCCACCGGGCACCACATAAGGTTTCGGTAGCGGCAGCAGCGAATCCCACTTCTCGACCTCGACGGTGCTGCGGGTTAGCACCGGCCATAGCCCATCAATGTGTTGACGCAGGGTTTGCCCTTTCGGCGGCACGTATTGATCGTTATCACGCGGCAGGGTGAAGTTGATCTCGACGAAATGGCGCAGATCGAAGCTGGCCTGACCTTTTTGCATCCGATAGTCGGCAAGGATCATTAGCGGATCGCTATTCGGGACCGCATCAGCGAAGGTTTTTTGGTCAGGGAAGAGTTTCGCGCTTTGCACGTCGTTAAATAGCGGACCTAAAAGTTCATCAGGCGATTGCGGCACCGGGGAGGTGTTGTCATCTGCCTGCGCGGCGAATGTCGCCAGGCTTAACATTGCGCCTCCCAGCGCCAGTTGAATAAGGTGGGTCAGGGTTTCCGGGCGACGTAGAACCGATCTCGTCATCGATAATTCTCCATTTTACGTTTTGCTGACTTCGCGCCACTGCGAACGGCCATCAGAAAACCTTAGCCGAATATCGGCCGCCTCGCGTGCTGGAGTTAACATTTTGGCCGAAAACAGAGTATTTACCTGGCGACATATTGTCCCGGCGTTTTGCCGGTCTGAGTACGGAAGAAGTAGATGAAGGCGCTATCGCTGGCAAACTCCAGCGCCTGGGCGACATCCGTGATGCGCTGGCCGCAGGACAGCAATTCTACGGCTTTCATCAGCCGCCACTGCTGGCGCCACTGCTGATATGACATGCCGGTTTCGCGCTGAAACAGGCGGCTGATGGTCTTTTCTCCGGCGCCGCATTGCGCCGCCAGTTGTTGAAGTAGCGGCGGTTGCTCATGGCCGTTGAGATGACGCAGGCGTTTATCCTGCGGCAGCGTTAGCATCATCGGTTCATGTTTTGCCGCGCCGATTTCCGCCACGCAAAGCGCCGCCAGGTGCAGGGCCGGGCCCTGTCGCCAGTCGGTATCCCAGGGGCTGGCGCTGATGCGTTCCAGTAGCTCGCGCAGCAGCGGCGTAACGTTGAGGATCGCAGGCTGACGGGGCAACTGCGGGTATGAGTCATTGGCGAACCATACCGAACGGTAATCAACGATGTGCTGCATTTCGGCGCGGTGGGTGACGCCTGCGGGGATCCACGCCGCGCGGGTCGGCGGCAACATACACAATAGCGCGCCGTCGTTCAGCGTCAGCCGGATGCAGCCCTGACGGGTAAATAGCATCTGTCCCATTTGATGTTGATGCAGACCATCGTCATGATCGCCGTTAAGGGTCGCTTGCACGCCAATCAGCGGCGCATTGAATATATCAGGGTCAAAGGATGCATCCGCGCTGAGCCAGGCCATAATGTCTGATTCTCGATGTTAAGTGTCATTATATTTATAATCGCCGATTTTGCCGCTCCCTACAATGGCGCCTCTGATGAGGGAGATTGATATGTTAAGTCGTTCGGCGATGGCGCTGGTTACCGCATTACTCATGTTTCCGCAAATCGCGGAAACTATCTATAGCCCGGCGCTGACTGATATCAGCGCCCATTTTTCCGTTAGCGCCGCTGATGCGGCGCAGACGCTGGCGGTCTATTTCATCGGCTTTGCCATCGGTGTGCTGTTCTGGGGCTGGTTCAGCGACCGGCGTGGACGGCGGCCGGCGTTATTGCTCGGTCTGGCGGTGTATACCGCAGGCTGCATGCTGGCGCTGGCGGCGCCAAATTTTGGCGTATTGCTGGCGGCTCGCATCCTGGCGGCTTTCGGCGCGGCTATCGGGTCGGTGGTTGGGCAAACGGTGTTGCGCGATGCGTTTGAAGGTCGGCAGTTGGCGGCGATTTTTTCCTTCGTGGGCATGGCGCTGGCTATCAGCCCAGCAATTGGCGTCTATTCTGGCGGCGTGCTGGCGGGGTGGTGGGGGATGTATGGCGTGTTTAGCGCCCTGGCGTTGCTGGCGGCGACGCTATTGCTGCTGTGCGCGGCGGTAATGCCGGAAACCCGGCCGTCGCGAACGGCAAATCAGGCGCTCTGGCCGCTATTACTGCGCATGATGGTGGATACAAAAATCCGTTTAGCGGTGGCGCTGGTGGCGGCATTGAATATCGGTTTGTTCAGCTACTACAGCCAGGGGCCGTTCCTTTTTGCCCGCCTGGGGCTGGATGCGCGGGCTTTTGGCTACAGCGGTATGGCGCTGGCCGCGGGAGCGTTAGCCGGCGCGCAGGGGAATCGTCTGTTGCTACGACGTGGAGCGGGGCAGCAGCACATATTTATTTGTGCCGGTCTTCTGTTATTGCTCGCCAGCGCAGGCGTTGGCCTGTTAACACATTCATGGCTCTTTTTGCTACCGATGATGGGGGTAGCGACAGCCTATGCCATGGCGATCCCCGTGGTGCTGGGTACGGCGCTTAGCGATTACGGCGATTGCCGCGGTAGTGCCGGGGCGCTGCTTGGCCTGGCCTATTATTTGATTATCGGCTTGGGGCTGGCAATTGTGGGTTGGGGGGAATCCTTGGGTATCACGTTAGCGATCTGTGCGGCGGTGAGTGCGCTTACCGGTTGGCGTTATCTGCGGCACATGGATGATGAGTTTTCCTGATTTGTGATGATTAGCACAAATCACTGCTTGGCAGGTATGTGACTGGATGAAAAATCGATATTGATTTTAATCAAGGAATTACCTGCTATAAAATAGCCAAAAAATGAGGTTAAAATAATGTTGGTAATGATAATCAATTGTTTGTTTTTGTTTTCAGCTAAATTAATGAAATATATCTTTACATACAAATAACGTGAAAAATTGTGACCTCATCCCGTAATGAATCGAAATAAATACAGTTTTCTCATTTTATTTGATTGTTTACACCTGAGGTTTAAACAGAAATTAATGTGAAATGCCTCCTTTTATTGCTTGAAAATTACCCTTTGCTCGCTCATTTTTAGCTTAAAAATTAACCTTTTTTATCCCCATAAATATTTTTTATCCCCTCATATTTCTTTGACTAAAATCATGATTAATTTCATGTTTTTTATTTTAACTTATTGATTTTAAGTGTTTTAATTTGTTTTTTGGATAAGGTTGATTATAGGTGAAAGGGCTTTGTGAGTGGTCTCACACAACCACCAGATCATCATTTGATACACTTCCCGCCGTCAACAAAGTCATTAACGTGGATAACCAATATGAATACTATTCCGCTCCCTAAAACTCAGCACCTGGTTGTATTCCAGGAGGTGATCAGAAGTGGTTCGATTGGTTCAGCAGCGAAAGAATTAGGATTAACTCAACCTGCAGTCAGTAAAACAATTAATGATATTGAAGACTATTTCGGTACCGAGCTCATTGTCCGTAAAAATACCGGTGTAACTTTGACTGAAGCCGGGCAGGTGCTGTTGACCTGGTCGGAGTCGATTACCCGTGAAATGAAAAATATGGTTAACGAAATGCACAGTATGACCTGCAGCACAGTCGTTGACGTCTCGTTTGGTTTCCCGTCGCTAATCGGCTTCACGTTTATGTCGGATATGATCCATAAATTCAAAAAATTATATCCAAAAGCACAGGTCTCGATGTATGAAGCGCAGCTTTCTTCGTTCCTGCCGGCGATCCGTGATGGTCGTCTCGATTTCGCCATCGGCACGCTGAGCGATGAAATGAAGCTGCACGATCTACATGTCGAACCGCTATTTGAATCGGAATTCGTCCTGGTGGCCAGCAAATCGCGAACGCGGAGCGGCAGTGCCACGCTGGCATCGTTACAGCACGAACAGTGGGTATTGCCGCAAACCAATATGGGTTACTACAGTGAACTCCTCGCCACGCTTCAACGCAGCGGCATCAACAATGAAAACATCGTTAAAACAGACTCTGTCGTTACTATTTATAATCTTGTTCTCAATGCTGATTTCCTGACGGTTATTCCGTGTGATATGACCGCACCATTTGGCTCTAATCAATTTATTACTATTCCTGTCGAGGACGCATTACCGGTAGCGCATTATGCTGCGGTATGGTCGAAGAATTATCGCATTAAAAGTGCGGCCTCGGCGTTAGTTGAATTAGCGAAAGAATATTCAGCCCATAGCGGTTGCCGACGACGACAATTAATCACCGTAGATTAACTGTCTTTTTATATTGATTGAAACTTAAGCTGCGATTTATTTATCAGTCGCTGCCCATTAACGCTATTTGTTTAATTCCAGGTTAAGAGGTTCTCATGCATATTACATACGATCTTCCAGTTGCTATTGAAGATATCCTCGAAGCGAAAAAAAGATTGGCAGGTAAAATATATAAAACGGGGATGCCGCGTTCGAATTATTTCAGCGAACGATGCAAAGGCGAAATCTTCCTTAAGTTTGAAAATATGCAGCGCACCGGTTCTTTTAAAATTCGCGGCGCGTTTAATAAACTCAGTTCGCTGACTGATGCGGAAAAGCGCAAAGGCGTGGTGGCGTGTTCCGCCGGTAACCATGCGCAGGGCGTTTCGCTCTCCTGCGCTATGCTCGGCATCGACGGTAAAGTGGTGATGCCGAAAGGCGCGCCAAAATCAAAAGTGGCCGCCACCTGCGACTATTCGGCGGAAGTGGTGCTACATGGCGATAATTTTAACGACACCATCGCCAAAGTCAGCGAAATTGTTGAAATGGAAGGGCGGATATTTATTCCACCATACGACGATCCGAAAGTGATAGCCGGCCAGGGGACTATTGGTCTGGAAATCATGGAGGATTTATATGATGTCGATAACGTTATTGTACCGATTGGCGGTGGCGGTTTAATTGCCGGTATCGCGGTGGCGATTAAATCGATCAACCCGACCATTCGTATTATTGGCGTGCAGTCTGAAAACGTTCACGGCATGGCGGCCTCGTATTACGCCGGAGAAATCACCAATCATCGCAATAATGCCACCCTGGCTGACGGTTGCGACGTTTCTCGCCCGGGAAATATTACTTATCAGATCGTTCGTGAATTAGTTGACGATATTGTGCTGGTCAGCGAAGACGAAATTCGCAACAGTATGGTCGCACTTATTCAACGCAATAAAGTGATTACCGAAGGGGCCGGGGCGTTAGCCTGTGCCGCATTATTAAGCGGTAAGCTGGACAGCTATATTCAAAACCGAAAAACCGTCAGCATTATTTCCGGCGGCAATATCGACCTGTCTCGCGTATCGCAAATTACTGGTTTAGTTGACGCTTAATCTTTTTGATGAGGAAAGGATATGAGTACTACAGATAGCATTGTATCCAGCCAGACAAAAGAGTCGTCCTGGCGCAAATCGGACACCACCTGGACCCTGGGCTTATTCGGCACCGCCATTGGCGCCGGGGTATTATTCTTCCCGATCCGCGCCGGTTTCGGCGGCCTGATCCCCATCTTACTGATGTTAGTGCTGGCCTACCCGATCGCCTTCTATTGCCATCGGGCGCTGGCCCGGCTGTGCCTTTCCGGCTCAAATCCTTCCGGCAACATCACTGAAACGGTAGAGGAGCACTTTGGTAAAACCGGCGGGGTGGTGATTACTTTCCTTTATTTCTTCGCGATTTGCCCGCTGCTGTGGATTTACGGCGTGACGATCACCAATACCTTTATGACCTTCTGGGAAAACCAGCTGCAGCTGCCGGCGCTGAACCGCGGTTTTGTCGCGCTGTTCCTGCTGCTGCTGATGGCGTTTGTCATCTGGTTCGGTAAAGATCTGATGGTGAAGGTAATGAGCTATCTGGTATGGCCGTTTATCGCCAGCCTGGTGCTGATTTCTCTGTCGCTGATCCCTTACTGGAACTCCGCGGTTATCGATCAGGTGAATTTAAGCGAGATCTCGCTGACCGGTCACGATGGTATTCTGGTGACCGTCTGGCTGGGTATTTCGATTATGGTGTTCTCGTTTAACTTCTCGCCAATTGTCTCTTCATTCGTGGTTTCCAAGCGCGAAGAGTATGAAAAAGACTTTGGTCGCGAGTTCACCGAGCGCAAATGTTCACAGATTATCTCTCGCGCCAGCATGCTGATGGTGGCCGTGGTAATGTTCTTCGCCTTCAGCTGCCTGTTTACCCTGTCGCCGCAGAATATGGCGGATGCCAAAGCGCAGAATATCCCGGTGCTCTCGTACCTGGCGAACCACTTCGCCTCGCTGTCCGGCACCAAATCCACCTTTGCCACGGTGCTTGAATATGGCGCGTCAATCATCGCGCTGGTGGCGATTTTCAAATCCTTCTTCGGACACTACCTCGGCACGCTGGAAGGCCTGAACGGTCTGGTGCTGAAGTTTGGTTACAAAGGCGATAAAACCCGCGTTTCCAGCGGCAAGCTCAACACCATCAGCATGATTTTTATCATGGGCTCAACGTGGATTGTCGCCTACGCCAACCCGAACATTCTCGACCTGATTGAAGCGATGGGCGCGCCGATTATTGCCTCGCTGCTGTGCCTGCTGCCGATGTACGCCATCCGTAAAGCGCCATCGTTGGCGAAATATCGCGGCCGCCTGGACAACGTCTTCGTCACGGTAATCGGTCTGCTGACCATTCTGAACATCGTTTACAAACTGTTTTAATTAAGCTCAGGACGAGCGGAGTGATGACATGAATGAATATCCGGTAGTACTGGTCATTAACTGCGGCTCGTCTTCAATTAAATTTTCAGTACTTGATGCCGCCAGCTGTGAAGTATTAATGGCTGGTATTGCAGATGGCATTAATTCTGAAGATGCGTTCCTGTCAATAAATGGGGGAGAGCCGGCTAAGCTGGCTCACCGCAGCTATGAAGGCGCATTGAAGGCGATCGCATTTGAATTAGAAAAGCGTGATTTAATGGATAGCGTGGCGTTAATTGGCCACCGTATCGCGCACGGCGGCAGCATATTTACCGAATCGGCGATAATTACCGATGAAGTTATCGACAATATTCGCCAGGTGTCGCCGCTGGCGCCGCTGCATAATTACGCCAATCTCAGCGGTATTGAATCAGCTCAGCAGTTATTCCCGGGCGTACAGCAGGTAGCGGTCTTTGATACCAGCTTTCATCAGACGCTGGCGCCAGAAGCATTTCTTTACGGCCTGCCGTGGGACTATTACCAGCGACTGGGCGTGCGCCGCTATGGTTTCCACGGCACCTCGCACCGTTATGTGACTCAGCGCGCGCTGGCGTTGCTTGATTTACCCGAGCAGGATAGCGGGCTGGTCATTGCTCATCTTGGCAACGGGGCGTCGATTTGCGCGGTACGCAACGGCCGCAGCGTGGATACCTCGATGGGCATGACGCCGTTGGAAGGCCTGATGATGGGCACCCGCAGCGGGGATGTCGATTTTGGCGCGATGGCGTGGATCGCCGGCGAAACTAACCAGACGCTCAGCGATCTGGAGCGCGTGGTGAATAAGGAGTCCGGCCTGCTGGGGATATCCGGATTGTCATCCGACCTGCGGGTGCTGGAAAAAGCCTGGCATGAGGGGCATGAACGCGCGCGGTTGGCGATTAAAACCTTTGTGCATCGTATTGCCCGCCACATTGCCGGCCATGCCGCCTCGCTACGCCGCCTTGACGCGATTATTTTTACCGGCGGTATCGGCGAAAATTCGGTATTAATCCGCCAACTGGTGATTGAGCATTTAGCGGTATTCGGCGTCAGCCTGAATGATGCGCTAAATAAACAACCCAACTCCGCCGGCGAACGCATTATTTCTTCCCGCGAGGCACGAGTGATATCTGCAGTCATACCCACCAATGAAGAGAAGATGATTGCGCTCGATGCTATTCATTTAGGCAAAATTAATGCATCCCTGGAATTTGCTTAATTACGTTGTGGTCCTGTAGAGAGATTATTTTCATGAAGGTAAATATCGATACCAGCGATATGCTGTACGCCGAAGCATGGCACGGATTTAAAGGTACGGACTGGAAAGAAGAAATTAATGTCCGTGATTTTATTCAGCACAACTATACGCCATATACCGGAGATGAATCATTCCTTGCTGAGGCGACGCCGGCGACGACCGCGCTGTGGCAAAAAGTCATGGCCGGCATTCGCGTAGAGAACGCCACCCACGCGCCGGTTGATTTTGATACTAATATCGCCACCACCATTACCGCTCACGATGCCGGCTATATTGAGCAATCGCTGGAAAAAATAGTCGGCTTGCAAACGGATAAACCGCTCAAGCGCGCGCTGCATCCGTTTGGCGGCATTAAAATGATTAAAAGCTCGTTTGATGCCTATGGCCGGGAAATGGATAGCCAGTTTGAATATCTGTTCACCGAGCTGCGTAAAACCCACAATCAGGGGGTATTTGACGCTTATTCGCCGGATATGCTGCGCTGCCGTAAATCCGGCGTGCTGACCGGTCTGCCGGATGGCTATGGCCGCGGGCGTATCATTGGCGACTACCGCCGCGTGGCGCTATACGGCATCCGCTATCTGGTGCGTGAACGTGAACTGCAGTTTGCCGATCTGCAGGCAACGCTGGAGCGCGGGCAGGATCTGGAAGCCACTATTCGTCTGCGTGAAGAGCTGGCGGAACACCGCCGCGCGTTGCTGCAAATGCAGGAGATGGCGGCGAAATACGGCTGCGATATCTCCCGCCCGGCGCGCAACGCTCAGGAAGCGGTACAGTGGTTGTACTTCGCCTATCTGGCGGCGGTGAAATCGCAAAACGGCGGCGCGATGTCGCTGGGGCGTACCGCCTCTTTCCTCGATATCTATATCGAGCGCGACTTCCACGCCGGGATCCTCAATGAACAACAGGCCCAGGAACTGATCGACCATTTCATTATGAAGATCCGCATGGTGCGTTTCCTGCGTACGCCGGAATTCGACACGCTGTTCTCCGGCGATCCTATCTGGGCAACCGAAGTGATTGGCGGGATGGGGCTGGATGGCCGCACGCTGGTGACTAAAAACTCCTTCCGCTATCTGCATACGCTGCACACCATGGGCCCGGCGCCGGAACCCAACCTTACCGTATTGTGGTCGGAAGCGCTGCCGATTGCCTTTAAGAAATATGCCGCCCAGGTCTCGATCGTCACTTCCTCGCTGCAGTATGAAAACGATGACCTGATGCGCGCCGATTTCAACAGTGATGATTACGCTATTGCCTGCTGCGTCAGCCCGATGGTCATCGGCAAACAGATGCAGTTCTTCGGCGCGCGCGCCAACCTCGCCAAAACGCTGCTGTACGCAATCAATGGCGGGGTGGATGAGAAACTCAAAATCCAGGTCGGGCTGAAAACCGCGCCGCTGATGGATGAGGTGCTGGATTACGACAAAGTGATGGCCAGCCTCGATCATTTTATGGATTGGCTGGCGGTGCAGTACATCAGCGCGCTGAACATCATTCATTACATGCACGATAAATATAGTTATGAAGCCTCGCTGATGGCGCTGCACGACCGCGACGTATACCGCACTATGGCCTGCGGGATTGCCGGGCTGTCGGTGGCGGCGGATTCGCTTTCGGCTATTAAGCACGCGAAGGTGAAACCCATCCGCGACGACAGCGGCCTGGCGATCGATTTTGAGATTGAAGGCGATTATCCCCAGTACGGCAATAACGATCAGCGCGTCGATAGTATTGCCTGCGATCTCGTTGAACGCTTTATGAAGAAAATTAAGGTGTTGCCGACGTACCGTAACGCGGTGCCCACGCAGTCGATCCTGACGATTACCTCAAACGTGGTGTACGGCCAGAAAACCGGTAATACCCCGGATGGCCGCCGCGCCGGTACGCCGTTTGCGCCGGGGGCCAACCCGATGCATGGCCGCGATCGCAAAGGGGCGGTCGCTTCGTTGACTTCCGTGGCTAAGCTGCCGTTCACCTACGCGAAGGATGGAATCTCTTATACCTTCTCGATCGTCCCGGCGGCGTTAGGCAAAGAGGCGAGCGTCCGGCAAACCAACCTTGTCGGTCTGCTCGATGGCTACTTCCACCACGAAGAACGGATCGAGGGCGGCCAGCATCTGAACGTCAACGTGATGAACCGCGAGATGCTGCTGGACGCCATAGCTCATCCGGAAAATTATCCGAACCTGACCATCCGCGTCTCTGGCTATGCGGTGCGCTTTAATGCGCTAACCCACGAACAGCAGCAGGATGTCATTTCGCGAACCTTCACCCAGGCGCTGTAACGCAACGGGGCGACGATAATGGTCGCCCCATTTTTATCATGGGTGTGAAACCTGGTCTTCACTGCACGGTAAACCGAGGTGTAGATATGATTAGCGCTTTCGATATTTTCAAAATTGGTATTGGTCCTTCGAGCTCTCATACGGTGGGGCCGATGAATGCAGGAAAAAGTTTTATCACCGAGCTGGCGACCCGCGGCGACCTGACGCAGACTACGCGCATTGTCGTCGATCTGTACGGTTCGCTATCGCTGACCGGCAAAGGGCATGCAACCGATGTCGCCATTATCATGGGGCTGGCGGGAAATAGTCCGCAGGATGTCGATATTGACGCCATCCCGGCTTTCATTCAGCAGGTGACCGCGAGCGGCCGTCTGCCGGTGGCGAAGGGGAGTCGGCAGGTTGATTTCCCGCTGCCGGAGAGCATCGTATTTCATGATAGCGCGCTGGCCCGCCATGAGAACGGTATGCGCATCAGCGCCTGGGATCATCAGCAGCCGCTACTCAGCAAAACCTATTACTCAATTGGCGGCGGATTTATCGTTGAGGAATCGCGTTTTGGCCAGACTCACGATATCGCAACGCCCGTCCCCTTTGATTTCCGTTCCGCCCATCAACTGCTTCAGCTGTGCGAACACAATGGCCTTTCCATCTCTGGCCTGATGATGCAAAACGAGCTGGCGCTGCGCGATAAGGGGCAAATCGATGCTGGCTTCGCCGCCATTTACGCGGTGATGCGTAACGGTATTGAGCGGGGAATGAATACCGAGGGCGTGCTGCCGGGGCCGCTCAACGTGCCGCGGCGGGCGGCGGCGCTGCGCCGACAGCTGGTGGCCAGCGATAGTCTGTCCCGCGATCCGATGAACGTCATCGACTGGATCAATATGTTTGCGCTGGCGGTGAGCGAAGAAAATGCCGCCGGTGGCCGGGTCGTCACCGCGCCTACCAATGGCGCATGCGGGATTATTCCCGCGGTTATGGCCTATTACGACAAGTTTCGCCGCCCGGTCAATGCCAACTCGATTGCCCGCTATCTGCTGGCTGCGGCGGCTATCGGTTCACTGTATAAGATGAATGCCTCTATATCTGGCGCAGAAGTTGGCTGTCAGGGCGAAATTGGCGTGGCCTGCTCTATGGCGGCGGCTGGGCTGACGGAGCTCCTTGGCGGCAGCCCGGCGCAGGTATGCAACGCCGCGGAAATCGCCATGGAACATAACCTCGGTCTGACCTGCGATCCGGTGGCCGGGCAGGTGCAAATCCCCTGCATCGAACGCAATGCCATCAATGCGGTGAAGGCGGTTAACGCCGCGCGGATGGCGCTCCGCCGAACCAGCGAGCCGCGGGTTTGTCTCGACAAGGTCATTGAGACAATGTATGAAACCGGTAAAGACATGAACGATAAATATCGCGAAACCTCACGCGGCGGGCTGGCGATAAAAGTGATTTGCGACTGACGAATCAGAAAGGACTGGGCTGGCGCGCCGCTATCGCTTCACCGCTGACCGGATGGTGAAAATGCAGTTCGCTGGCGTGGAGCATCAGGCGTGAGGCCTGATGTGACGCCAGCCCTCCGTAGAGATCGCAGCCGAGAATCGGATAGCCGAGATGCTGGCAGTGGATGCGTAGCTGATGGGTGCGTCCGGTTTCCGGTAGCAATCGTACGCGAGTTACCGCCAGCGAACCATCGGCTGTTGACAACCATTCCCGTGATAGCACCTGAAAGCACGAGCGCGCCGGTTTACCGTTACGCACGCTAATCGCCATTCGTGGAAACAGCGCCGGATCTTTAGCAATCGGCGCGTCTATCACCCCTTCATCTTCCTCTGGATGCCCACACAACAGGGCGTGATAAACCTTGCTTACCGCCCGCTGGCTGAACTGCTGACACAGCGCGGCGTTTATCGCTTTGTTACGCGCCACCACCATAAGGCCGGAAGTCCCGAAATCGAGCCGATGAACCAGCGAGCACCCAGGAAAATTCTGCACCAGGCGGTGATGGACCGAATCCAGGTTCTGCGGGTTCTTACCCGATAGGCTGAGCAGACCGCTGGGTTTGTCGATCAATAACAAATGTTCGTCCTCGTAGAGGATCTTAATCTGCGCGGAACAAGGTGGGGCGATGAAGGTATCAATTACGGTAGACATGGGCAGGCGCTGCTTAAGGGTGAGGGCGGATGATAGCGAATCTCTGTCTGGAAGGCGACCCGGAATCTACGCTCCGGAACGGAAGACTTTTTAGCGAATAACGATAACAAAGTATGCAACCCCTTTGCAGAGACGAGTGGGGTGTGATACATAATTGTTATGTTATAACATACGAAATAAAGTAATATGTCCAAGGTCGATACTGAAATACTTCGCATCAATACGCTGCATCTGACAGCCAAAAGGGGGGCCGTGATACTCGACGGTATTCATTTCTCGCTCCGAGCCGGGGAAAAGCTGGCGGTTATTGGACCTAACGGCAGCGGTAAGTCGAGCCTATTAAGAGCCATTATTGGCGAACTCTGTCCGGATAAAGGGACGCTGTACTGGCAGGGGCGTCCACTACGGCAACTGTCGCCGGAAGCGCGCGCGCGGAATATTGCCTTCCTGTCGCAAAACGATATCCCCGATTTGCGTCTGACGGTGGAAGAGTATGTTCAATTGGGGCGTTTACCGTATCGCGAATCACCGTCCTCGGCGCAGGGACGTCGCATCGTGGAGAGCGTTATTAGTGATACGGATCTGAAACCTTTACGCCATCGCCAGTTGGGCGACCTCTCCGGCGGTCAGCGCCAGCGCGCCGCGCTCGCCCGCGCGCTGGCGCAATCGCCCACATTATTACTGCTGGATGAGCCGACTAATCACCTCGATCCGCTGGCGAGAACCGAGTTACTTGCCCTGGTAAAACGCGCAGAGGTTGCGGTGATTGCGGTGTTACACGACCTTGCCGCGGCTGAAGCCTTTGCCGACCGGATGCTGGTTCTCCACCATGGCAAGCAGATGATTTGCGACGTACCCGAGGCTGCGCTGCACCCCAGCGTGAGCTATCCGGTTTTTGGCATGACCAGTTTTCGCGTGGCGCATCCCGTTAGCGGTAAAGCGCTGCGCATTTTTGAAGTTCCTCATCGCGCTTAATGAACTCGAGTAAATATGAACAAACTTTTAACTACTTTATTGCTGCTGTTAAGTAGCCCGTTGGCGCTGGCTAATCAATTTCCCGTCACCGTGGATAGCTGCGGTAAGCCCATCACCTTTAATCAACCCCCGCAGCGCGCGGTGATTAACGATCTTAATATGGCGGAAATGGCCTTCGCGCTCGATCTCCAGCAGCGGATTGTGGGGCTAACCGGCATCACCGGCTGGTACAAACTTACGCCGGAGTTCAAAGCGGCAATGGGGGCCATCCCCGAGCTGGCGCCTAAATATCCGGCGCTGGAAACGCTGCTGGCGGTTCGGCCGGACTTTTTCTTCGCCGGCTGGAACTACGGCATGAAAATCGGCGGCGATGTGACGCCGCAGACGCTGGCGCCATATGGGATTAACACCCTGGTACTCAGTGAAAGCTGCGTCCAGGCCGGCGGGCGCGGGAAGAAAGCTGATATGAGTTTGCTGTACAACGATGAACTCAAGTTGGGCAAGATTTTTGGCAAGCAACAACAGGCAGAAGCGCTGGTGGAAGGATGGAAGCGTCGCCTGGCGCATCTGCCTGCCAGGGCAGCGAATACGCAGCCGCTGCGGGTCTTTGTCTATGACTCCGGCGAAGATAAACCTTTTACCAGCGGCAAGTACGGGATGCCGACGGCCATTATCGAGGCGGCCGGGGGACGCAACGTGATGGATACTCTGGACGCGAACTGGACAACGACGAGCTGGGAGGCGGTGGCGGCCAGAGAACCACAGGTGATTATTCTGCTCGATTACCAAACCGGCACGGGAACCGAGGCGCTGCAGCGCATACTGGAATCCCATCCCCTGATGAAACAGACCCCCGCTGTCCGGCAGCAGCGTTATCTAAAGTTGCAGTATGCTGAATTGACTCCGGGGCCGGCGAATATTGCGGCAGTTGAGAAGCTGGTGCATCTCTTATATGCCACGGACGTGAAATGAAGCCGTCAGTGCAACGTTTTGTTCTATGGACGGCGCTGGCATCCGTCGTTTTATGCGCCTTGATGATTTCGAGCCTGCGGTTGGGGAGTGTGGAACTCTCATGGCGACAGGTGGTATCAGCGTTAGGGCTATCATCGGCTCCCATTCCCGAAATTTTGAAAACTATCATCATTGACTTACGCCTACCACGGAGCCTGCTGGCGGCGTTGACCGGCGCAGGACTGGCGATCGCCGGCTTGCTGTTACAGACTACGACACGTAACGAACTGGCCGATCCATTCTTGTTCGGTCTCTCTTCAGGCGCTTCCGCCGGCGCGGTGCTGGTGATCACCCGTTTCGGCGAGATACTGGGGGCGTTTACGCTGCCGGTCTCGGCCTTCATCGGCGGGATATTATCCGCGCTGGCGGTGATGATGTTGTTTCGCGTCAACCAGCTAAGGCGAGCGGAACAGTTAATTATCTGCGGCCTGGCGGTGTCGTTTCTTTTCAGCGCGCTGACCAGCTATCTGGTCTTTTCCGGCGATCAGCGAGCGGCCGGTTCGTTGCTATTCTGGTCATTGGGCGGTCTGGGACTGGCGCGATGGGACAACTTGTTCATTCCGTTATTGAGCCTGGCGTTGTTGAGCGGATTTACCCTGATTCGCTGGCGGGCGTTGGATGCGCTGCTGGCGGGTGAGCAGACGGCCTGCTCGCTGGGCGTCGACGTGGAGCGGCTGAGAAGCGAAACCTTTCTCTGCTGCGCGTTGGCTACCGCTTTGCTGGTCTCTTTAACCGGGGTCATTGGTTTTGTCGGCCTGATGGTGCCTTATCTGGCGCGTCGGGTCGTGGGCGTCAGGCACCGAATGGCCGTGCCAATGTGCGCTCTGCTGGGCGCGATATTGCTCATTGGCGGCGATATACTTAGCCGAAGCCTGATAGCGAATCAAGAATTACCGATTGGTATTATTACTGCCGGGCTTGGCGGCGCGTTTATTGTTAGTCTGCTGATGCGGGCAACACGATAAGCCGGGTCAAGGCTAATAAAACCCATTAATTGCGCGCAATTAATGGGTTTTATTATTTGAATGAATGTTATTCGCCGAATATAAAAATATTCTCCGCCGTTGAAGAGGTGACTTTTCTGGCTGGTGCGCATTTGGGGGAGATAGAATGTTTGTAAATAATTCGCCAGAAATATAATTGAGCCGAAAATTCTTTCAGGTCAATATTGTTGCGGCATAGCGGTAAGTGATGATTTATATCAATGGAATAGGCATCATTGGCGCATGCCCCGTTAGTCAGTGAGTTTTTGGTTTAATTCCCTACTAAAAACACATGAACCCACGCGATATATTGTAATATTGCGATTGCTAGTTATTTTGTTTGTTATTTCTATAGTGAATATTCTTGATATCAATCTAAATATGGTTCATTAATCTGGGTGGCTGACGGTAACTAGTGATTCATTCTGATGTGGTTCGGATATATAAGGGATGTAATGAACAACGCCTTCCCAGGTGAGCGACTCAATACCCGTATTCATTCACAATTGTCACTGCATATCGAAATTGAACCGAGGGCCGTCGAGCTGACGCTTAAACTTCTGGCCGTTAGTCGTTTCGATAATATTAAAGCCCACCCAATATTCGTTCAAGAAAAAATAAATACCAATAACAATAATTCAATTTTTTCTCTTTCGGAGCGCCGTTCGCCCGTGAGTTAGCAAGGTGAAATGAAATCTGGGGTTTAAGAACGTCTTATTGAAGAAGCAAAAGTAACGCACAGGAGGTGCGATGAAAACATTACGACCACTGTGGGGCAGGGGTCAGATGATCTCCCCACAACATTTTCAACAACAGGTGAACCAGGCGGCCTGGCAAAGCGAATGTATTGCCCGTCTGGGAGTAATGAATCCCTGGGGCGTCATCCGCGTCGAATTTGACGCCGCCCTGCTAAAGCAAGGGACACTGAAAGCCAGTCACCTGTACGTGCGCTTTCCTGACGGCACGCTTATCGACAGCGATAACGCTGATGCGCTTCCTGCGGTAATGGTATTGCCGCAGGAGGACTGCCGTGAATTAACCGTGGTGCTGGCGCTGCCTCATGAGAATGAAAACGGCGGCAACTGCCTGCAGATGGAAGAGCGCGCAGAGCGGCCGGTACGTTGGCGTCTGGCCTGGCGAGAAGTGCGCAACAGATATGGCGAAGACAGTCGACAAATTGCGGTGCTGCTTGCGCAACTAACGCTGCGCGCTGCGGATGACGATAACGGCGATTATCAAACCGTCGCCCTCGCCAGACTACGTCGCGACAGTCAGAACTGTTGGTCGCTGGATGAGCACTTTATCCCGCCGCTGCTGAAAGTGTTGGCCAGCCACTGGCTTTACGAACAAACAGAACAGCTGACGAATCAGCTGCGCGCGCGCCTGCAGCGCCTGATGGCGATGCGCCGGGAGAGCAACGCCAGGATGGCGGATTTTGCGGTAGCGGATGTATCACTGTTCTGGCTACTGAACGCGCTCAACAGCGCGGAGCCGGTGTTGAGCCATTTTCTACGCCATCCACAGGTACATCCGGAACGGCTGTATGAAGCGCTGGCCAGCCTGGCGGGCAGTCTGCTGACCTTCTCCCTTGACCATACTACGGCGGATATTCCGCCTTATCGCCATCAGGCGCTGACAGAAGTCTTTCCACCGTTGTTCAAATTACTCGGCGTACTGCTCGAAGCCAGCCTGCCATCCAGGGTCGTGGCGATTGAAATGACGCACGATGACCGGCGTAAGCGCTGGCATGCCCGTCTGCACGATCCAAGGTTGCGCGAAGAGGCCGATTTTTATCTCTCGGTGCGTTCCGCGCTACCTGCGGCGCAGCTGCTGGAGCAATTTCCGCAACAGTGTAAAGCCGGTAGCCCCGATGAGGTTGACCGGGTGGTCAACGGTTCGCAGCCGGGTATTCCGCTAAAGGCCATGAGCCATGTTCCCGCCGCCATCCCGCTGCGCCTGGAAAATCAGTATTTCACCCTTGATATGACTCATCCGGCGGCGCAGGCGATGCTGGCGGAAGGGAGTTGCGTCTTTTATGTGCCCGGCCTGCTGGGCGACCCTGAACTCGAACTGTATGCGGTGCTGCGCTCATGACTCAGGATCTCAATATTGATGCTCTGCTGGCGGATAGCTGGCTTACGGTGACGGAACTGCGTCTCGGCGCCAAACTGGCCGAGGGGGAGGGGAAACTCCTCTGGCAGCGTTGTGTAAACAACATTGAACAGGTGATGGCGCAGCTTGTGGCCGCGGATGTCAGTGAGGCGAACCGCCAGCATATCCTTTATAGCTGGTGCGCGCTGCTGGATGAAACCGCCAAAGGCCGCAAAGAGGAAGATGACGCCAGTATCACCTGGTACGATCGACCGCTGGAGGTCAAATATTTTGGCGGCATGGAAGCCGGGGATGCGCTCTATGAGCGCATCCGCCAGGTGCTGCGCGAACCGGCGCCGGATCTAGCCGTACTGACCTGTTTTCATCGGGTGCTGGCGCTGGGGTTTAAGGGCCGGTATAGCCTTAATGACCCGGCGCGCGCAGCGCTTGTCAGCACGCTCGGCGAGCGTGTACCGCCGTTTGCGAGCGACCCGCATCAGCCGATACTGGCGGCGCTCTCCGGGCGCAACGGCATGGCTGACTGGCTGCGCCGTTGGCCTATCTGCATTGGATTGTCGCTGGCGGCGGTGGCCGCGCTGTGGCTGGGGTTGAACTACTGGCTGGATGGTCTGGTAGCGGCTTTGCAACTGGGGAGCGGGCAATGAACGCGCGCTATCAGCGCCTGTTATGGTTGTGGGCGGGGCTGCTGGTAGTGCTGCTGAGCCTGCTGTTTCTGCCGTTAACCACCGGCGGCCGGTTGCTGGCTGTTGGGTTGACGGTGGCGGGCGTAGCGGCCGGAGTGGTCTACGTCGAGCGGCAACGACGCGGGCGACCAGAGGATGCCGACTGGATGGTTGAGCTACCGCCGGCGCCTTACCGACTGCCGGTTGTGCTGGTCTGCGGCGACACCGCGGACTGGCCGGGAGAAAGCGCGGTTTATCCTACCTCACAAGGTTGCTGGCTGAGAGTCACCACCGCCGCGTTACAGCAGACGGTGCGTTATTTGCAGCGTGAGCGGCCGGCGCTCATCGCGCAACTGGCAGTGATGTTCTGCGTGCAGCCGCAACAACATGATGATGACGCGGCGCTGACGGCCCGGCTTCGCGAGTTGCGCTGGCAGCTTGCTCAGGTGCGGCGTGATACCCGCCGGGCGATACCGTTACTGCTGAACAGCACCCTGTCCGGCGCATCGCTGGAGCCGTTATGGCAGACTGCGCGTGCCGGAGAGATGACGCAGGTGTGGCCCTCTGACGGCGTGCCGTGCAGCAGCGCAAGCTGGCTGATGCAGGCTGATGGCGCTCATCGCCTGGCGGCGCTGGTGAGGATGAATGCGTTTGCCCGCTTTACGCAGCAGATGGCGTTGAGCGCGTTGACTGCGGCAACCGACGATGTTCCCCCGATTGCTCCGGCAGTCGTGCTGTATCATTTCACGCCTGCCGGGGCGCCTGTCGTGGCGGATAACCTATGGCAGCGCTGGCTGTCTGGTCATACCGCCCTCAACTCACTACCGGGCTGGTTGCCGGAAATGACTTCAGAAGCGCGGACATTGCCTGATTTCATTTTGCCAATACTACCGCTGGGCGGTGGCATCACGCCGAAAAACCGTGCTCTGCGGCGGGCATTCTGCCTGTTCTCCCTCGCGGCCATGATCGCGCTGTGCTGCAGCGCATGGAACAACCATCAACTCCTTCAGCGGATCGGCTTTGATGTTCAGCGCTATGAACGGACGGCGATGGACGACCATGCAGCAAAAGCCCGCGCCGTACAGATTTTACGTCAGGATGCGGCGCAACTGGACGCCTTCGCGCGTGATGGCGCGCCGCTGGCGCTGGGGCTCGGGCTATATCGCGGCGAGCGTCTGCGTCAGACGGTACTGGAAACGATTCGCTCCTACGTCCCCCCGCCACCGCCGAAAGCGGTAGAAAAAATCGTGCCGAAAATTATCCGCCTCGACAGCATGTCACTTTTCGATACCGGCAAGTGGACGCTGAAACCGGGCTCCACCAAGCTGCTGGTGAACTCGCTGCTGGGGATAAAGGCCAGGCCAGGTTGGCTTATCGTCATCGCCGGGCATACCGACAGCGTGGGTGATGATAAATCCAACCAGACACTCTCTCTGAAGCGTGCCGAATCGGTGCGCAACTGGATGCGCGACACCGGTGACGTGCCGGAAAGTTGTTTTGCGGTACAGGGTTATGGCGAAAGCCGACCTATCGCCAGCAACGAGGCGCAGCAAGGCCGGGCGCTGAACCGCCGGGTCGAAATTAGCCTGGTGCCGCAGGCCGATGCCTGCCGGGTGGCGACCAACTCCGCCTCATCCCCGGCGGATGGTGCTTTCTAAACCGACTATCTCATCAATCTCCGTGCGGGCAGGTTTTCCTGTCCGTCGTTTTTGTTGCCGGGGACCGGGGTCAACACAATCTGCCCAACCTTGTGCGCTTTTGGGCTCCTCATCAACAGGAAACAGCGACGGGCGGTAGCGTGGCTGAAAGTGATGGAAGGGAGATAAAGAAAATGGTGTTTGATAAGGGAAAATAAACCATGAGTGACATAAAGCCTTTGTTTTTCAACCACAGTCATCATCTTTTACAGGTGCATGGTTGTAACTCCTCGCTGGATGTTCTGTGCTTCGAAGGCGAGGAAAACTTAAGCGAGCCTTTCCGCTATACCATTGAATTTACCAGCAGCGATCGCGCCATCACCCCGCAGCAGATGTTGCTGCAAAACACCTCGCTGACCTTGCAGGCGCCGGTTGACCAGGGATTTGGCATTAAGATCCAGCAACCGGTGCGCGTGCTGCAGGGGACGATCACCACTTTTGAACGGATTTCCACCTCAAAGGAGGAAACGCGTTACGCCTTGACGTTACAGCCGCGTCTGGCGTTACTGTCGAAGAGCCATCAGAATCGAATTTACCAGGACATGTCGGTGCCGCAGATTGTGGAGCACATTCTCAGAACCCGTCACCACATGCGCGGGGAAGATTTTGTATTTCGACTGGCGCATGAATATCCGCGCCGTGAACAGGTGATGCAGTACGGCGAGGACGATCTGACTTTTATCTCCCGGCTGTTGGGCGAGGTGGGGATCTGGTTTCGCTTCACCGCAGATACCCGGCTAAATATTGATGTGGCGGAGTTCTTCGACGACCAGCAACACTACGAGGCGGGGCTGATGTTGCCCTCGGTCGCCCCGTCAGGGCAGCATGATGGCGGCAGCGAGTCGGTGTGGGATTTGCAGAGCCGACACCACGTGGTTGAGCGTTCGGTCTTCACCCGTGACTACAACTATCGTAACGCGCCCGAGGACATGAATCTCAACATCAATGTCAGCCGCGGCGATAGTACCACCTATGGTGAAGCCTATCACTGGGCGGACAACTATCTGGCGCCGGGTAATCGCTACCAGCATACGCCGGACCCGGAGAGCGGGGCCTTTTATGCCCGTATTCGCCATGAGCGCTACCTGAACCAGCAGACGCGGCTGAGCGGGGAAACAAACTGCGCGACATTGGCTCCCGGCCAACTGCTAAAAGTGAACGGCGGCGAGGAGGTGACGGAGGTCTGGCGCCGGGGCGTGGCGATCACCGCTATTCACTGTCGCGCCCGCCGCGATCGCAGCTTCGAAGTGACGTTTCAGGCCATTCCCAGTGTAGAAACCTATTGCTTTCGCCCGGCAATCATCAGCAAACCCAAGATGGCCGGGACGTTGCCAGCGCGCGTCACCAGCACCAAAATCAACGATCTCTACGGCCATATCGATCGCGACGGACGTTATCGGGTGAACTTATTATTCGACCGCGATCGCTGGCAGCCGGGTGAGGAAAGCCTGTGGGTGCGGCAGGCACGCCCTTACGCCGGTGAAACTTTTGGCCTGCATCTGCCGTTGTTAGCGGGAACCGAAGTGGCGATCGCTTTTGAGCAGGGGGATCCGGATCGGCCCTACATCGCCGGCGCGCTGCACGATTCCACGCACCAGGACCATGTGACGCTTTACAACTACAAGCGCAACGTGCTGCGCACGCCAGCGAACAACAAAATTCGCCTCGATGATACCCGAGGTAAAGAGCACGTTAAGGTCAGCACCGAATATGGCGGCAAGAGCCAACTGAACCTCGGCCATCTGGTGGATCATCAGAACACGCCGCGGGGAGAAGGGTTTGAGTTACGCACCGACAGCTACGGCGCGATCCGCGCAGGCAAAGGGATATTTATCACCGCTGACGAACAGCTGAAAGCGATGGGGGCGGTCGCGGAAATGGAGCCCGCCAGTAAATTGCTCAGCGCCGCCGCAGTTCAGCTCAACGACTGGCAGGAGATTGCCCGCACCCACTACAACATCCCACCGGATATCAGCACGTTAAAGCAGTTCGTCGGCAAAGCCGTCAATCTGGCGAGCCCCGTCCTGCTGATGAGCGCGCCGAAGGGCATCGGCATCGTGACGGCGGAAACGACGCTGTTGCAGAGTGGTAAAGGACTGTATCTGCAAAGCGCCAGCGATATTGCGCTGGCCAGCGGTAATCGTTTGTCGGTGAATACCAAAAACGCTATCTCACTGCTTTCCCACCGCGAAGGGATGCGTATGGTATCGGTGAAAGGCCCGCTGGAGATAGAGTCGCACGGCGATACTCTGGCGCTCACTTCACTGAAAGATATTACCGTTCAGTCAACGCAGGGTCATCTGCAGCTTACCGCGAAAAATGGTATCACCCTGGGCTGCGGCGGCGGCTACATTCGTCTGACTCCGCAGGGGGAAATCCACCTTCATAGCCCGAGCCTGCTCAGTTTTAAGGGCACACATAAGATGCAAGGGCCCGCCGGCGAGACATTTCCGCTTCCCGACCTTCCCACATCGATTTGTAAAGATTGCCTGATTCATGCGCAAGAACTGGCTCAGACCTTTGTTCCGCGTGCCGCCTGACAATCGCTTATTGATATAACTTACCCGGAGGAACAGACCTTGAAACCCATTATTCGGCAGGGTGATAGCTTGCGTGAGCATGGCGGTACGGTGATCGGCGGCCATTACCTCTGTTTTGGTAAAGGTATCGCCTGTAAAGGCGACCAAGTGAGCTGCAATAAACATGGCCTGACGGTCATAGCCGAAGGAAGCTCGCTGTATGAAGTGGATGGTGCTCCGGTGGCTCTTGAGGGGCATCGTTGCGCCTGCGGCTGTACGCTGGTGAGTTCACGCCCTGATTGCGAAGTCGCGCTATGAGACAGCTCACCGACTATCTGCCTTACAAAACCGCCACGCCACCCCACAACGGACGGTGGTTGTCCTTTGGCGCGGGGCTGACGTTTATCAGCGGAGGAGGCGCGGCGTTAATGCCTGCCGAAGCGCGTGGAGGGGCGTTAATTGCCGTCGCGATCGTTAGCGCCGTGCTTTTGGTCTTCATCATCTGGATGCTGCGTCTGCTTTATTACCGCCTGTCGGTCCACTACACCCAGTACTACCAGCGGTTGATCGATCTCGATCATCAAACGTGGTGGGCCCGGCATCAATATAGCGTAGGGCTGGTGGAAACGGTGCTGCTGGGGCCGGTGGGGTGTGAGCCCGAGCACTGGCAGACGCTGCTGAAGCGAGAACATCAGGCGCCAAAAGAGAAACTGGAGGCCGGTGCGCGGGCGCTGCGGCTGATCCACTCGGACATCGTTGATATCGACCTGCGCGAACAACAGCTGGCCCGGATGCTGGTGCGGCAATGGTTGGCGCAGCGAGGCGATCATCAATTTCCCTGCCTGAGCGGCTGTTACTGGCAGGGCAGCGAACCGGCATGGCGAGAATTTTGCGCCGAGCTGCGAAAGCGCTATCCCACCGCTCAGTTGCCGCATATGGCGGAACCCTGGCAAGGTGAGGCCAGCTTATCGGAGATTACCGCACGAATGAATGTGGCTGGCGACGCATGTTTCATTCTGGTGGCAGGGTGCCAGTCGGTAGCGGCGACGGCTGATACCGCAAGACCGGCGGGTGAATCCGCCGTGCTGTGGTTACTGGCCCGGGAGGGGGAGGCGCGACTGACCCGCGGCGAGGTTTATGAAGGCGCCGCGGTGGAAAATATCCAGCAGGTCTGTCAGCGGGCGATGCAGCAAAGCGGGGCCGAACGTCCGCCCGATCCCTGTATCGCATTTACACAGCCGCAAATCCCGGAACTGGCGCAAAGCGGCTGGAACAGCAACCAACTACTGCAGGATGAAAACTGGGGAGAGACAGGGCAGATGGAGCAGCTCATCACCATCGCGCTGGCGGCGATATTTGCCCGCCGCTTTCACCAGTCTTGCGGCTGGATCGCCCGCGATCCGCGTCATGCCCTCTCTCTGGGCATCGTCACCGCAGCCGTGCCGGCACCGCAACCTCAAGATAAGAAGGAATGAACATGTCGTTAATGAATCAGGAATGGACTAGCAAGCTGGAACAATTTGCCCGAAAGCTCGCGCTGCGCGACGTCTATCTCATTGCCGATCAAGGTGTTTTAAGCAATCCGTTGTTGGATGGCTTAAATAGACTTTCTCCTCCGGTGCAGTGGTTCTCGCTCTATCAGGGGCAACCGGAAGAGCCGCTGCTGGAGATGGCGCCTTTATTGATGCGGCTTGAGCTAGCTTGCTGGCAGCATCGTCAGTGGCTCGCCGATCTGATCGCCGCATTTTCCTACAAGCCGGGTCTGCTGATCTTTCTCTCACCGCTAAGTTTTTCAACGCTCGCCGCCCACCTGCGCAATCTGGCCGATGGCGCCTGGGAAGACCGTTCTGGCCTGGTGCGCTATTACGATACCCGCATGTTCCCCTTGCTGATGCGGCATGTGCTCACTGAAGAACAAAAAGCGTGGTTTTTAGAACCGGTTTATCTCTGGAGCTACCGCGATAGAGACAACAAGATCTGCTGGCTGGAAGGCGAGTGTTCGCCAGTTCAGGCAACGATCCCGGAGGCGATCAAGATTAATTTCAGCGATGAGCAAATAATGAAACTGGATGTCGCTATCGATGCCCAGCGATTTACGGTTTCTGAAAAATTCTGCACCTTTTTTACGACTCAGGAGGACAAATTTAATACCCTTTGGCAGCTCGGCTGGCAGGCGCATCAGCAGAATTTTATCGGTGATTTAGCTTCCTGGTTCGAAAGTCACTTTGAGGAATGAAACATCCTCCCTTTTGATAATCAATAGGCGATTATCAGTTCTGTATGGACACATCAATGATAAAGCATATTCGTATTTTGCCCGGCGGGCTGAAGGTGCTGGCCGCCGCTTTTCTCTGCCTGCTGACGGCCTGCCGCGATCATAGTCGCGACGGCATGAGCGCCGCCGACATAACGTTGTTAAACCACGGCCCGGATGCCATCGTTTCGGTGCAGGTGAATGGTTACGGCGGGCCAAGGGCCAATTCCTACGGCGGCGGCGGCGGCTTCTGCTGTGTGATGGTGCCTGATGTCTGGCGCCCGGGGCTGACGGCAAAAATCACCTGGACTTCCGATCCTAATTCATGGATGAAATCGAGTGAGATGCCCGATGATTATGAAACTCACTATCAGCGCCATGGGCCGATTATTGTACCTATTGAACGTTGGGAAAAGGGACAGGCCTGTGGCTTTGATGTGCATATTTTCCCCTGCGATAAGGTGCGGATAGTCCGTTCCTGTCATATGCGTGATTCCCCTGAATACCCAGTACAACCTGAACCTGACGAAGAAAAAAAAGCAGATAGCGTTATTTTCAAACATATCAAGGAGGAAGTTGTATGTCCGACACCGCAGACTCCACGCTGAATGCTCTGAAGGCGCTTATTGCGGCTTTTCAGACCGGTGCCACTCCGGTCGCGGTCAAAACCTCCACCGCAGAAGCGGCCAGCCTACCGCCAAAGTTTCCCGGGCCGGATGATAAAAAGGGGAAAACGTCAGCGGATAACTCCACGCAGCAGAAAACCGAATACAACGAGCGCGGGCGCCTGCCTGCGAGCAGAACGCAGACCGAAGGCAATTACGCCAGGCAGTACCTGGAGGGGTATGTTAAAGAGTCAGAACATCCCTCGGACAAAAAAACGGAGCCGGGCTGCCCGGCCAGCCTGCATATCAGCCTGTTCTTTGACGGTACCTGTTGTAATGAAGAGGGAGCCGATGAGGTATACGGTTCGCGTAATCCGCCGCTGACCAATATTGGCCGCCTTTACCATGCAGCCAACTGGACAACTCAGACATCGCCTGCGGAAGCGGACGGTTACTTCAGCTACTACTTTCCCGGCTGCGGAGCGCGCTTTCCGGAGATTGGCGAAGAGCACTACTCGCTGGACGGCGAGCTGTTTGCCAACGGCGGTGAGGACCGTATCAACCAGGCGCTGCTTAAAACCTACAGCAGCATCTGCTATGCGGTGAACAAAACCGCGATCAAAGACAGCGAACTGACCAGATATCGGCAAAGTATGGCCACCGTCTGGCCCTTCTCACGGCTGACCCAGAAGTTCAACCGTAAAAGCGCGCTTGACAAATTCTGCGACGACCATCTGGGTACCGTGGTCAACCAGTGGCCGCGGCAGCCGACGCGGCTGCATATCCAGCGTTCGCAGCGGCGCATCGCCAAAATCAAGCTGTTTGTCTACGGCTACTGCCGGGGGGCCGCCACCGCCCGCGCCTTCGCCCGCGGGCTGGAGTCGCTGCTCGATGACGCTAAAATGCCGCTCGATGCGACAAATATGCTGCCGGCGGGAACGGTGGTGCCAGGCGGCCCGACCCTGCTGGGCATCCCCATCAGTATCGAGTTTATGGGGCTGCTGGATACGGTCTCCGCGGTTGGCGTGCCGCATATCCTGCCGTCGGCCACCGGGCATCTGGGCTGGGCGGCCAACAGCCTGCGGCTGCCGACCACCAAAGGCTTCTTAAAAAGCTGCCACCACTTTGTCGCCGGTCACGAGCAGCATGGCGACCTGCCGCTGGACTCTATCCGCGGTCCGGACGGTAAATACCCGGCCGGAGCGGTGGAGGTGGTCTACCCCGGGATGTATGCCGATGTCGGCGGCGACTGTAAGCCCACGGAACTCGGCAAAGTGCAGACCGATGCCGCCAGCCTGCTGTCAAAGATTGTGCTGCACGATATGTATGCCGCCGCCTTTGATGCCGGGGCGCCGCTGAGCGTACCCGAGGAGGTATTGCCCGGCGGCGCCAAAGGCAAAAAGTATCGGGTAATGAGTAATGCCGTTATAAAACAATTCAAAATCTCCGCCCAGGCCATCGCCCTGTTTAACGCCTGGCAGCAGGCCGGGGCGCAGCAGGCGGGGGCGAAGAGCGAAACGCCGGCCGTCAACGAAGCAGAGGTGGTGGCCATCGCCGTGGCCCAGGGCCGGGATCCGGTTGCCGCGCTGAAGGCGGCTCACGACAAGGCGGATGGCGATAAGGCGAAAGCTGCGGCCGCCGCCGCGAAGCCGCCGGAGAACGGCCCGCTGGGCAAACTGCCGGATCCGGTGTATGTGCCGCTGAAGGCCAAAGCGCTGGAGGTGATGCTGGCGGACCAGCTGAGCTGGATCACCGCCTGGCGCACCGAGCGCTTTGCCAGCCCGCAATATGCCGATAAGTATTATCAGCGTAAGCCTTTTTATCAGCAGGCGCTGAATGAATCGTCCGGCGCGCTGCCGTCGGCGGCGGCGCCCGCGGAAAGCGAAGGGCCGCGTGAAGTGCCGTTTATCGATAAGGATCGGCTGGACCGCGCGGCGTGGGGCTATGACTTTGCCCATACCGGTATCGTGGCGCTGCTGGCTCAGGTGCTGCTGGATGTGATCCCCACCACGCAGACCAACCAGCTTGGCGGTCCGCTGGTGGCGGCGCAGGAGTCGGAATATATCCAGATCAAGAAAAGCGGCGATGCCCGGCGGGCGGCGCTGATGGGCTCGCCGACGATGCTGGATTTTTATGATAACTACGTGCATGACACGCTGGCCAAATATAATCATGATCCGCTGCACTCCTCGTTTTCCCACGGTTATTTTGCGTCGCGGACGATTTACGATAACGATGATGATACGTGGGATTCGGTGAAACAATTTGGCCAGCGGGTAAAAGCGATTATAGATATTAATGTCGGCGATATATTAGTGCAGGCGAGAACGGATATGAAAGATCTGAATACGGTATCGGGCGTGCTGGGTAAAATATATCGCGATATAAAAAGCGAGGCTTTTAAAATACTGCTGCCTTAATTCGTTATCGCCATATTCATTATATCCGCTAAGTATCCTTAATAACGCTATACGGGCGTGATGATGCACGCCCGTGGCTAAGGGAATCATCAATTTTATGTTCAAGGAAAAAAATGCCGCGGTAATGACCGTAGCGGCCACCGCGACCCTGTGTCTTGCCGTCTGGACAATTGTGGTCCTGCTGGGCGGTCTGGGATGGTGGAACTGGCACGCCAACCGCACGCTGCAGTGGACGGCGGTCCGCGAGATAGTGACCGTCTGCAGCCTGGTCTGGGCGTATGGTCTCTGTCTTTGGGTACTGGGCTTTATTGCTTTCCACCTGTTTATCAGGCAAAAAGCCGATGGGCAACAGCGTCAGACGCGGACTTTTATTAGCCAGCAGACAAAACCGGCGCAGCCGTTTGCGTCCTTAAAGCAAACTCTTCGTCGCCGCTACGGCCGATTGTGGCGCAATAAGGTCCGCCTGCTGTGGGTCGCTGGCGAGGCGGCGCAGATTGCCGCCATCGTTCCCGGCCTTGCGCAACAGCAATGGCTGGAGGGCCGCGGTACGGTGCTAATTCACGGCGGTAGCCTGTCGGCGAAGGAGGATAACGAGCGGCTCAGCGCCCTGCGTCGGTTGCGCGGCCGCCGGCCGCTGGATGGTATCGTGCTGGCGCTGGACAATGCTCAGGCCACCGCCGCGACCCTGGACGGGTATTTGCGAACGCTGGAGCAGGTTGCGCAGGTTCTGCGCTACCAGCCGCCGGTCTATCTGTGGCAACTCCACGACAGCGACTGGCCGCAGGATACGCGCATTACCCAGACGCTGGGGGCGTTGTTCCCGCCGCGGGCCGTCCCGCAGGATGTTGAACGGCAGCTTCGCGCCATTCTGCCCGCCATGCTGGCGCAGGGGACCCAGCAGTTGTGCGCTGATTCGTCCCACGATTACCTGCTGCGTGTCGCTAAATGGCTGAAGGAGGGCGGTATCAGCGGCTGGAAGACGCTACTGACGCCGTGGCTTACCGGGCATCTGCAACAGATCCCGCTCCGCGGTCTGCTGTTCAGCCCCTCGTTAAAGGCGGAAGAAGCGGTGGACAATGGGCTCTATCCCCACCGTTGGCCGGCCCCGGCCGTCTGGCAGGGGATCATCGCAGACTGCGGCCGCGCGCGCGGCGTGCCGGTGGGGGGGGCGTGGCGCCGCTCCCTCGGCGTCGGCCTGCTGGCGCTGTTTGGCTTGTGGGCGGCGGGAAGCCTGCTCTCTTTTATCGTCAACCGCCAGCAAATTGTTAGCGCCACCCAGCGGGTACAGCTGCTGCGGCAGCCCGTCGTTAACGACCAACAGCTGATCGATTTGCAGGTGCTGCGTAACGATATCGGCCGTCTACAGAATCAGCTCGCCAACGGCGCGCCCTGGTATCAGCGCTTTGGTCTTAATCATAATGCGCCGCTTTCTACCGCGCTGCTGCCGTGGTATGGGCGGGCTAACCAGCGTCTGATCCGCGACGCGGCGGCAGAAGCGCTCACCTGGCAACTGAACGTGTTGGTCAACCTGCCGCCGCGCAGCCCGCAGCGGGCGCAGCTGGCGAAAGCGGGTTATGACCAGTTAAAGGCCTATCTGATGATGGCGCGTCCGGATAAAGCCGATGCGGCGTTTTACCGCCAGACAATGGCCGCCGCGCAGCAGACGCGTCAGGGAGTCGCCCCGGCGCTATGGCAGAGTATCGCCCCCGATCTATGGGCCTTCTATATGGACAACTTGCCGTCGCAGCCGGCGTGGAAAATCACCCCGGACGCCGCGCTGGTGACGCAAGCGCGTCAGGTGCTGCTGGCGCAAATCGGGCGGCGCAACGCTGAAAGCACGCTTTACGAGAACATGTTGCTGCAGGTGCGCCGCAACTATGCCGACATGACGCTGGAAGATATGACGCCGCAGACCAATGCCAGCCGGTTGTTTACCACGGAAGAGGTGGTTCCGGGGATGTTCACCCGCCAGGCGTGGGAAGGCGGCGTGCGCGAGGCGATCGATAAGGCGGTGGCGGCCAGGCGCGATGAGATCGACTGGGTGCTGAGCGATAGCCGCCAGACCGTCAGCGGCGATGTCTCCCCGGAGGCGTTGAAACAGCGGCTGACCGATCGCTATTTCACCGATTTCGCCGGGGCGTGGCTGGGTTTTCTCAATAGCATTCGCTTGAATCCGGCGCGCAATATTGCCGATGTGACCGATCAGCTGACGTTGGCGGGCGACGTTCGTCAGTCGCCGCTGATTGCGTTGATGAATACCCTTGCCTGGCAGGGGCAGACCGGGCAGCAGCGTGAGGGCGTGGCGGATTCGCTGGTGAAGTCGGCTAAAAATCTACTCGATAAGGATAAGCAGCCGTTTATCGATCAGCAGGCCGGCGGCGTGCGCGGCCCGCTGGAGAGTACCTTTGGGCCGCTGCTGGCGCTGATGGGCAAAAATCCCTCTCAGAGCGTGGTCGCCGCAGATAGCACCCTCAGTTTACAGACCTGGCTGACTCGCCTGACTCGCGTACGCCTGCGGCTCCAGCAGGTGGCAAACGCCCCCGACCCGCAGGCGATGATGCAGCAGCTGGCGCAGACCGTGTTCCAGGGCAAAAGCGTCGACCTGACCGACACCCAGGAGTACGGCAGCCTGGTGGCGGCCAGCCTCGGCGAAGAGTGGAGCGGTTTTGGCCAGACCATGTTCGTCCAGCCGCTGACGCAGGCCTGGGAGACGGTGCTGCAGCCATCGGCGGCCAGCCTCAATGAGGCGTGGCAGCGTTCTGTGGTCGCCAACTGGCATTCGGCTTTTGACGGCCGCTATCCGTTTGCCGCGGGTAAAAACGATGTCTCGCTACCGATGCTGGCGGCATTTATCCGCCGCGACAGCGGGCGGATCGATCGGTTTCTCACCAGCCAGTTGGGTGGCGTGCTCAACCGCGAGGGCAGCCGCTGGGTGGCCGATAGCACGCACAGTCAGGGGCTGACGTTTAACCCGGCCTTCCTGAAGGCGATTAATCAACTGAGTTCCTTGTCCGACATCCTGTTTACCGACGGCAGCCAGGGGATGGGGTTTGAACTACAGGGGGTGGCGACGCCGGGTATTGTTGAAACGCAGCTCACCCTCGACGGCCAGAATATGCACTACTTTAACCAGCTTGCCGAATGGAAAAGTTTCCGCTGGCCGGGGACGTTCAACAAACCCGGCGCGATGCTGACCTGGAGCTCAACGGCGGCGGGCGCCCGGCTATTGGCGAACGACAGCGGCCCGTGGGGCACGCTGCGTATGCTGGAGAGAATGAAGCGCCAGCAGATCGGCGATGGGCTGTTTCGCCTGACGGTCAATACGCCGGATAGCCGGCACCTGCAGTGGTTACTGCGTACGGAACTCGGCGATGGCCCGCTGGCGTTGCTGAAACTGCGAAACTTCACGTTGCCGACACAGATTTTCATCGTGGAGGCCCCCCGAGCAGAACCGTTTGCCGACGGTGACGTAGAGGAATAAGGGCCGACATTCACTCTGCAAGCGCTGCTTTACAAGCAGCGAGTTTTCTAATTCTGACATCTGAGATATTCCATGGACGATTTAACTCTGCGTTATTTTGACGCTGAAATGCGCTATCTGCGCGAGGCTGGCGAGGAGTTTGCCCGCGCCCATCCCGATCGCGCCGCGGCGTTAAACCTCGATAAAGCCGGCGCCCGCGATCCCTATGTTGAGCGGCTGTTCGAGGGCTTTGCTTTCCTGATAGGGCGGCTGCGCGAAAAGCTCGACGACGATCTGCCGGAGCTGACCGGCGGGCTGGTGAGTATGATCTGGCCGCATTATCTACGTACCATTCCGTCGCTGGCGATGGTGGAGTTCAGCATCGACTGGCGGGAGATGAAAGAGCCACAGCGGCTGGAGAAGGGGACGGAGGTGATCTCCCGGCCTATCGGCGAGACGGGCACCCGCTGCCGTTACACCACGACCCAGCCGCTAACCTTACAGCCGCTCGCGCTCTCCCGCGCCAGTATCAGGACGCTGGCGGATGGCCGCCAGGCGATTTGTCTGCGTTTTGATTGTGGCGAGCTGGTTGACTGGAGCACGCTCGACCTGCGCCGTATCCCGCTATACCTGAATGCCGATGCGCCGCTGGCCTGCGCGCTGCATGAAGCGCTGACCCTGAACGTGGCGCACATCGGCATACGTCTGGCGGGGGAGGCCGATAGCAGGCCGCTGGCGGCCCATTTTGCCGTCTGCGGGTTTGCCAACGATGAGGCGCTGCTGCCTCAAAGCGGCGGGTTCAGCGGCTACCAGTTGCTGCTGGAGTATTTCAGCTTTCGTGAAAAATTTATGTCGGTCGCGCTGTGCGGCCTGGAGAATATGACGTTTCCTGATGCGCCGGGATGGTTTGAGATAGACGTGGTGCTGGATAAATCGTGGCCGCAGGAATACGCGTTGTCAGAGAAACATCTGCGCTTACACTGCACCCCGGTTATTAACCTGTTCCCGCTGGAGTCGGACCCGCTGCATCTGGATTCACTACAAAGTGAGTATCTGCTGCGTCCCATGCGCGTCCAGGATGGACACACCGAAATCTATTCGGTGGAGTCCGTCACCTCTTCTCGCCTTTCCGGCACCCAGGCGTATGTGCCGTTTACCAGTTTTCGCCACAAAGGCGGCATGTTGCGCCATGATGCGCCGGAATATTATTACCACACGCGCGTTAAACGTGGCCCGTCCGGGCTACATGATACCTGGCTGACGCTGGGCGGCGAGGCGTTTGACCAGCATCGCGTGCCGCAGAATGAAACCCTGTCATTGAGCCTGATCGGCACCAACGGCCAGCTGCCGCGCCGGGCGTTGCAAAGCACGCTGCTGGACACGGTGGTCAAATCCACGACGTCGCGCCTCCAGGTGCGTAATCTCAGCGCGCCGACGTTGCCGTGTTATCCACCGGATCGCGACCGTTTTCACTGGCGGGTGTTGAGTCATCTCGGCAGCAGCTTCCTGTGGATGATGGATAACGCCGAGGTGTTGCGCGGCGCGCTGGCGTTGTATGACTGGACGGATAACGAAATGAACCGCCGTCGTCTGCAGGCGATCGTCGATGTGAGCCACTGTGAGGTGGAACGTTTTGCCGAGGGGCATTTTCTACGCGGCGTGCAGATAGAAGTGACGCTTGACGGTAACGGCTTCGCCGGGCACGGCGACATCTGTCTGTTTGGCGAGATGCTCAACCGCTTCTTTGCCCTGTATACCGACATCCACCTGTTTAATCGTCTGATTCTGATACTGCAACCTACCGGAGAGCGTCTCGAATGGCAGGAGAACCACAAACGCCGCATTCCCGGCTGAGCCCGCGGCTTGAGCGGGATATTCAGCGCATCAACTTTTACCGCTTCTGTCAGCTACTGGAAAAATCGCGACCTGGCGCGCCGGCATTAGGCAGCACGCTGAACCCGGCGGATGATCCGATACGCTTTCGCCCGCATCCGGGGATGGGTTTTCCGGTCAGCGAGCTCAAAGCGGTGGAGTATGATGAGGCGCATCCCGACGCGCCGCCGACGCTGCGCACCACCTTTATGGGGCTATACGGTGTCGATTCACCGTTGCCTACCGCCTGGCTGGATGATATTGCGCAGCAAAGAGAAGGGCATGAGGCGCAGGAAGCATTTCTCGATATTTTCAACCACCGCATTCTGAGCCAGTTTTATCGCATCTGGCGCAAATACTCGTATCCGGCAACCTTTGAAGACGGCGGTCGCGACCGTACTTCGCAGAGCCTGCTGGGGCTGATCGGGCTGGGCATTCCCGGCACCGCTCAGCATATTGCCGCGCCGGTATCTCGCTTTCTGGCATTACTCAGCGTGATGCGCCTGCCCGCGCGCACTGAAGAGGGAATTCAGGCGCTGGTACGATTGTTGGCGCCCCATACGCGGGCGGAAGCGTCGCCGCACTGCCCACGGACGGTGTACCCGGCGCAGCCGCTGGGTTTTTACGGCGATAACGATTTCCTGCTTGATGGCTATACGGTACTGGGCGATGAAACGACCGAGATTGCCAGCCAGTTGCTGATCGCGCTGTATACCGATGATATCGCCGAGGCCGCAGGCTGGATGCCGGAAGGGCAAATCTATGCGGACTTTCTGGTTCTGCTGCGGGTTTATCTCGGCTGGCGCTATAAGGCCAAAATCACCTTAACGCTTCCCACGCCGCTGTTACCCGCGCCGGTGCTCGGTGAAACGCCGTTTATGCTCGGCATCAGCGGCGTTCTGGGCATGGAGGGGGACGCGGTTCCGCCGGATTTACCGGCCACGTTTACCACGGAACTGGGCGGCTACCGTGGCATGCCGCTTGCACCATTATCACAAGGAAACCAACGTGTTGCATATCACTTCACTTAAACTATCCGCACTGATTATTCTGCCGTTCATGCTGGCGGGCTGCGGGCTAACACAGAAAATCAGCGACGGCGCTTCATCCGCCGTAAAGTCAGTATTTTATCGCCAGGTGAAAACGCTGCGTCTGGATTTTAGCGCGCGCAATGCGTTAAACACCGATAACCGCGAGGATAACAGCGCCTCCCAGCCGGTGATGGTGCGGGTCTATGTGCTGAAAGATCGCAAGACCTTCGATAAGACGGTTTACCAGCAGCTGGCGGCGGAGGGGGAGGAGATATTAAAAGACGACCAACTGGCCAGCCGCGGCCTGGTGCTCAAACCGGGAACGGCGATGAGTCTCACCATGCCGCTGGATGAACAGGCTCAGTATGTCGCCGTGGTGGCGCTGTTCCGGGCGCCGGATCTGACGAAAAACGACTGGAAGCTGGTGCTTGCCCGTGAGGATCTTGACCCGGACCGCGCGCGCGTCATTGAGGCCAGCCATCATCAACTTGTTCTGCAACCGCAGAAGGACAAGTGAGAAACGCGCTGCGCAATTTTATATTCAATTAATAACCTCACGGACGCCATGATGGCCAAACCTGATTTTATTTAAGGTTTGGCCTGTTGGGGAATCATTTAACCGTGGGCAGATCGCTATATCGGGTGGTGTATCGCGGGGAGAGCATTTCCCGCTTCATCTGCCACGGTTGCTGGATACCCTGGCCGGCGAAGTAAAGCGTCCCACGTCCGTCTTCTGCATTCAGGCGGTCCAGCACCTCCATCAATTTTTGGCTGTTTTTTCGCGGCGCATTTTCGTCAAACAGATTAAGTTGCGCGACGCCCTGGCTATAAAAATCGCCCAGCATTACCCCGGCCTTCTGATACCGGCAGCCACTTTGCCAGATGGCATCCAGACAACGCGTCGCGGCGGCGATAATATCCCTGCTGTCCTGCGTTGGGGTAAGCAGGGCCACCGAGGCATTATTGGCGTAATACCGTTCGTCAGGCGCGAAGGGTGAGGTTTTTACAAAGACGGAGATAAACCGGCAGTATTGATGTTCCTGACGAAGTTTCTCTGCTGCCCGGGAGGCGTAACTACAGATGGCCTGGCGCATTTCTTCGTACTCCGTAATGCGATGGCCGAACGAACGGGAGCAGACGATCTCTTGCTTTACCGGGGCAAACTCTTCCAGCTCAAGGCAGGGCTCGCCGCGTAATTCACGGACGGTTCTTTCCAGTACGACATTAAAGTGTTTTCTGATGAATCGAATATCCGTGTCAGCCAGCTGCAATACCGTCCGGATCCCCATCGCTTCAAGCTTCTTCGCAATGTGTCGACCCACTCCCCAAACCTCTTCCACCGGTAGCGCCGCCATCAATTTTCTTTGCCGCTCCGCATTCGACAGGTCAACCACGCCTCCTGTCTGCTGTTGCCAGCGTTTTGCCGCATGATTCGCCAGTTTAGCCAGCGTTTTTGTCTGGGCTATACCGACGCCTACCGTCAGGTGCGTGCGTTGCCGCACCGTGGCTCTGAGCTCATGTCCAAACTCGGTAAGAACGCGGCAGTTACGCACGCCGGTAAGATCGCAAAAAACTTCATCAATGGAGTATTTTTCGCAGCGAGGCGACATCTCTTCAAGCGTCGTCATTACCCGATTGGACATATCGGCGTAGAGTTCATAGTTGCTACTAAAGCAAACCACGCCATGATGTCTGAAGATATCTTTTTGTTTAAAGTACGGTTCACCCATTTTCACAAACGGTTTGGCTTCCGCAGAACGTGAAATCACACAACCGTCATTATTGGACAAAACGACCACCGGGCGGCCGCGTAAGTCCGGGCGAAAGACGGTTTCACAGGAAGCATAGAACGAGTTCACATCACACAGGGCAAACACGATCAGCCCGCCGATTTCACGATGTAGGTCACCACGCCAAAAATTTCCAGACACTCTTCACTGCCTGGCATAATCGGCTGATAGGCGGGATTATCAGGTTTGAGCATGACAACAGGATGCAGCTGGAGGCGCTTAACCGTGAATTCCCCATCCACAGCGGCAATAACGATGCTGCCATGGACGGCCTTGCGGGAGCTATCCACCACCAGTAAATCACCATCGCCAATGCCAGCGCCAATCATTGAGTCACCGCTTGATTTCACAAAGTAGGTGGCGCCTGGATGCTGAATCAGCAGTTCATTCAAGTCGATACGCCGCTCAACATAATCCTGCGCGGGGCTAGGAAAACCGCAGGGAACAAGGTCGCTGAACAGCGGTAATGCCACGATCTGGCGTAGTTCGGTTAGTGTGAAAAACTGCATGATGATCACCGATTATTTTTCCTGTATGCATATACAGTATTGTAGATCGGTGGCAGAGATCAAGAGGGGCGTACCTTATCAAAACCTGCGCCAGCGCCCGGCTGGCGGGGGTTTTATGTCTGAAGCCGGTTGATAAACAATAGATTACCTCATCGCTAATATTAACGACTTCGCCGTTTAGCTGGCGAAAATAGCGCGACGATTTTATGTAAAAAGAATCTGAATATGACTGAGGTAAAGGATCTGATATTAACGAGACAGGGATGTCTGCGCGATTAACGCGCAGGGATTGCTCACCGGCCGACCGTATGCAAGAGCTGGCCGGTGAGCAAATGGCTGTGATGGCAGTTCGCAGCCGCGGTTATTTTAAAGCGTCCGCGCAGGTTTAAACATATTTCTTCGCGCCAGGAGGCTATTTTCAGACTTACCTCATTACCGTTGCTAATAAGTCAAACCACTAATTAACGCCTGTTAAGAAAGCTCCACTACTAATAATGAGGGTATAAAGATGAACAAAAGCACAGAGTTGAATAATTAAGAGTATTCCTGGGGGAATTATCGGGCAGAGAGATGACTTCTGATAAATATTCAGGATAATTTATCAATCTTAAGGAATTTGCCCCGCGGCTGCCTGTACCATAAAGGAATCCATATGGTTAATCGGATATCGATCCTGTCATCTGTCGACAGCTCCTCGTTATTATTCTGGAAATTCAGCGGGCAGGAGAAACTGTCCGAACCTTTCCACTTTCAGGTCGATTTACTCAGCCAGGATTTTGCTATCGACCGTCAGGCCATGCTTGGCAAAAACATGACGGTGGCGGTCCCCGGCCAATGGGGGCAGGAGCGTTATCTTTCCGGCAAAATCACCGCCGTTACCGTGCGCGCCGAAGATCTTGGCGAGACGCGCTACGCCGTCTATCAGACCACGCTGGAACCCGATTTTTGGCCGATGATGCGCGACCGCAACTTCCGTATTTTCCAGCAGCAGCGGGTGCCGGATATCGTGGCCAAACTGTTTAGCGAGCATAACGTTAAGTTTGAGGACAAACTTACGCGTAGCTACCGGCAGTGGGATTATTGCGTGCAGTACGCGGAAAGCAGCTTCCATTTCATCAGCCGTTTGCTGGAGCTGGAAGGTATTAGCTATCTGTTCCGCCACGATAAAGACGGCCATACCCTGGTGCTGATGGATGACTATCAGCAGGCTGAATCCTTCCCCGGTTATGAAACTATTCCCTGGCATGCGCAGCCGGGCGGCGGCGCGGTCGGCGAAGAGGGCATCAGCCAGCTGATGGCGAGCCACGTCGTCACGCCGGGGCTTTACAGCACCGATGACTATGATTTTCGCAAGCCCCATGCCTGGATGCTGCAAACGCTGCAGAATCCGGTCTCGCCGACGCCGGGCAAAATCGACGTTTACGACTGGCCGGGGCGCTTTATGGAGCACGGCGACGGCGAAGCCTACGCCCGCATTCGTCAGCAGTCCTGGCAGGCCGAACAGCAGCAAACGCAGGGTATCGCCACCGCGACCGGTATCGTCCCGGGACACACGTTTACGCTGACGCATGCGCCCAATATGGCTGATAACGCTAAATGGCTGGTGGTGGGCGCCCGTTATGATTTTGAAGAGAATCAGTACGCCTCCGGCGGCGGAAATACCGCGCAGCACCGCATCGCGTTCACCGTCATTCCCGCCGCGACGCCATTTGTCCCTGCGTCAAGGACCGACTGGCCGCGCACCTACGGGCCGCAAACCGCCCGCGTGGTAGGGCCGAAAGGAGAATCGATCTGGACCGATAAATATGGCCGGATTAAGGTGAAATTCCACTGGGACCGCGAAAGCCAGGGCGATGAAAATAGCTCCTGTTGGGTGCGCGTTTCCAGCGCCTGGGCCGGCCAGGGTTACGGCGGGGTTCAGATCCCACGCGTCGGTGATGAAGTGGTGGTGGACTTTATTAACGGCGAGCCGGACCGGCCGATTGTCATTGGCCGCGTCTATAACGAAGCCAGTATGCCGCCGTGGGCGCTACCGGCGGCAGCCACGCAGATGGGCTTTATGAGCCGTTCAAAGGATGGTTCGCCGGACAACGCCAACGCCCTGCGTTTTGAAGATAAACCCGGCGAAGAGCAGCTCTGGCTGCACGCCGAGCGCAACATGGATACTGAAGTCGAAAACGACGAGACCCATGATGTCGGCAATAACCGCACCAAAACCGTCGGCAAAGACGAAACCAGCCATATCAAACAGAATCGAACCCGCACGGTGGATGGCAATGAAAGCGTTACCGTCGGCAAAGATCGCAGCAAAACCATCAATGGTAATGAAACCACCACCGTTGAGCAGAACCGTACCGAGAGCGTGAAGGGGAATGAGACCCTAAGCGTTGAGCAGAACCGCGATGAAACTATTAGCGGCAACCATACCACCACGGTGAAAAGCAACCATACCGCGACCGTCGAAGGCAAGCAGTCTCTGACGGTCGTACAGGATCGCACCCGTCAGGTGCAGGGTAACGAAAGCGTCAGCGTCCAGCAGAACCGTAACGTGCAGGTCACCGGCAATCAGACGCTGGGAGTGACCGGCAATCACGATATTTCCGTGACCGGTAAGCAAACGCAGACCATTGCCAGCAAGCAAGAGGTGACGATCGGCGCCGGACGTACCCTGAGCATCACCGGCGGTGATACCCGCTTTACGCAAGGGAGCGTAACCGACAGCGCTACCGATACCGTACATATCAACGTGGGTGAAAGCGGCATTCTGATAAGCAACGGCAGCGTGGAGATTACCGCTGGCGGGTCGACGATCACCATTAACGCCGCCGGCGTGATGGTGAATGGTAAGAAGATTGAGCTCAATGCCTGACAGGGAAAAGGAATGAACGCGGCGAAGAATCCGACCGAAAAAGTGATGAGCGAGCTTGAGCTTAGCTGGCTGGACGCCTGCGAGCAGGCGGAGCAGATCCGCTTATTTATCTGGCGGGTGCCTGCCGGCGGCGAGTCGCTGCTTGATGGTTTTATCGCGCTGCAGCAGCACCCTGAAGGGCGCTCGCTGCCGGATCTGCTGCTGGGGCTAACCACGCCGTTTGAGACCAGCTATGGCTACAGCGACGCGCTCGGGCGCGAGTTTGTGGAACATTACGAAGCGACGCCGGATGCCGCTATATGGGATGCCGAACGCTTTCTTCCGACCTATAGCCCGGCGCAGTTGCGGCAGTTGCTGCAGGATTTTGCGACGACATTTCATGACGATTTACGTTATCTGGTGTTGGTGCTGAAACCCTCCGCCGTCAGCGATGAAAAGGCGTTGAACCGCTGGTTGAACGGCTGGCTGGCGCAGGAGGCGTGCAACGCCAGACTGTTACTGATCGACACCCTTGAGCAACCGATCTGGCAGCCGCTGTATGAGGCGCATCCGCGCAGGGTACGGCTGCTGACCGATGATGTCGACAGTATGAAAGTGATGCACCAAACCGCGCGCGGACAGAGCGATCCGAATCCCGATCGCCTGCTGTTTCGCCGCTATCTGGCTGACGCCATGCTGCTGCTGGAAAAAGGCAGCGCCGCGCAGGTGGCCGCGCGCGGCGGCATGGCGCTCGGCGTCGCCCAGCGCTGCGGTTGGGCCGACCAGCAGGCGATGATGCATAACCTGATCGCCGGCGGTTGGTTGAAAGGTAACGATCATCAACGGGCCGTCGAACACTACCGCCAGGCGCAAAACATCAGCGGCGAAATTGCCGATCCGGCGCTTAAAGGACAACTGCGTACCCAAAGCACTTTTGGCGAGGCCGGCGCCTGGTTTGCGCGCAAAGAGTATCTCCAGGCGGCGAAAGGCTATCGCCGGGCGGCGGGTGAAGCGCAAGCCATTCCACATCCGGTATTTGCCGTAGAAGGCTGGCGGATGTCCGGTTTTTGTCTCAACCTCGCCGGGCATCGGGCAAAAGCGATGGAGGAGTATGCCCACGCCATCCAGGCGGCGGAGCCGATCCCACGGCAAGAGCGCGCCCAGACCACGCTGCCGCTGGCATTTCAGGATCTGCTGCGCATCCATGATAAACGGCGAACCGAGGCGCTTGAAGCCTGCGCGACGCGCTGGCAAAGCGAAAAACAGCGCTTAATCCAGCAGGCGGAAGACCGCTTGCCGCGGGAACCCGTCGTCGAACAGGTAAAACGCGTGGACCGGCAGTTACAGCTACAGCTGGAAGCCGCGTTCGCGCTGATCCGCGAAGCGCGGGAAAAACTGATCCGCGGCGGCGATGACAGCTTTCGCCGCGTGATCCGTCTGGCGCGGGAGACGCTGCATCCGCACTGGAACGGCCTGCCGGAGATCGCCCACCCCTTTGATGCCCCGCCGGGTGAATGGCAAAGCCTGCCTGCCTGGGGAAATACCGATGCATCATCCACTGAAACTGCAGGGAGCAACCCGCTATGAAGACCCGGATTATTATTATTGTTGCCGTGACGCTGCTGGCAATCCTGTTTTTAAGCCTCTCGGACGGCGGTTTCGCCACCGAAGTGCGCACCTTCCTGCGCGCGCTGCTGCGCGCCATGTTCTGAGGCGCGTCTGATGCACTCCGGCGCTCACTTCGACCCGCAGCTTGGCCTGGATATCCATACTTATCCCTGGCCGCTGCCGACGCCGCATATCGGCATCGTTTTCGACGTGTTTGATTATCTGCCGCTGCTGGGCACTACCGTACACGTCAACGGCATCAAACGCGCCAGCGCGGGGACCGGCGGTATTGCGGTGCATATTCCGGTCGGCGGCGTGTGGGTACCGCCGCTGCGCGCGCCCGGCGGCCCGCAGATGGAAGACGAGCTGTTTATGGGCAGTAAAACCGTCGCCGTCGACGGTGAGCCGTTTTCCCGCATCGGCATGCCGGTGCTGAGCTGTAACATCCTCGGGATGGTGCCGCCGTTCCGCCTGAAGCGGCTGAGCAAACCAAAGCCGCTCTCGCTAACGCTGCCGCTGACGTTTAACCTCGCGATTCCCAACAATGTGATTGTCGGCGGGCCGCCAACCATCAACCTGATGGCGCTGCTGATGCGCGCCGGGTTAAGCGGGTTGGGCAAGGGGTTGAAGAAAGTTAAAAAAACGCCGCAGTGGCGGCTGTTTATGCGGCGGTTTAAAAAGCTGCGCCAGAAGCTGTTTCGCAACATGGATCCCGGCGTCCTGAAATGCCGGGTGCTACGCGCCGAACCGGTTGATATCCGCGACGGTAGCGTGAGCCTGGAACATGAGGATTTTTTGTTACCCGGCCGCCTGCCGCTGGCGTGGACGCGAAGCTACTCGTCGGCGGATCTCGATGAAGAAGGGCTGTGCGGTTACGGCTGGTCAACCCCGGCGGACACCCGCCTTGAAATACTGGCCGATGAAGGCGTCGCGGTGTTGACCCAGCCGGAAGGGATGACGCTGTTTGCGGCGCTGCCACAGTCCAACGGCCGCGATCAGGGTATTGTCGGCCTGCCGGACGGTAGCCGCCTGTGGCGGGAAACCCGCAATGGCGAATGCTTCTGGCATGTTGAGCAGGAAGGGAGCGCGCGGCTGCAGTTTCGCGGTAAGCGCGGGCCGCTGGCGATTTACCGGCTGGCGGACCGTAACGGTAACGGCTGGCAGTTCGACTGGCAGGGGCGCGAGCTTGAGCGCATCCGCGAGTTCAGCACGCGCGGCATGAGCGGCAGAGAGATCCTCGTCACCTGGCAGGATGGCCGCCTGCGGGCGCTACGCCTGCGCAACGCGCTGGATGACGAGATCACGCCGTTGACCCGCTATGAATACGATAGCGATAATCAGTTGAGCGCGGAGATCGATGCGCTTTCGCATCCGCGGCGCTTCTACTATCAACAGCGTCATATGACCAGCCATGTCGACCGTAACGGCCAGGGCTTCCACTACCAGTTCAATGACGAGTGGCAGGTGGTCCACGCCTGGGGCGACGGCGGCGTATGGGATTACCATTTCGCCTGGCACGACTTGCTCAACGAAGTGGAAATCACCGATTCCAACGGCCATGTAACGTCTGTCAGCTTTGATGATAACGGCCTGCCGGTTTCGGAGGTCGATCCGATCGGCGGCAATACCGTCTTCCACTACGATGATTTTGGCCGTACCGTCGAACTCATTGAGCCGGACGGCAGCGCGCGTCGCTGGGAGTATGATGAACAGGGGCGAATGATCGCCGAACATCTGCCGGACGGTAGCCAGATTCAGGCGGCCTACAATGAAGACGGCGATCTGCTGACGCTGATTGATGAGAAAGGCGCGTGCTGGCGTTCGGACTATGACGAACGCGGCAACCTGCTGGCGGGAACGGACCCTACCGGCGTCACCACGCGCTATCAGTATGATGAGTACGGACAACTGAGCGCGGCGGACGTGCCGGGTTCCGGGCAGAGTCGTTATCGCTATGATCGGTTTGGTTTTTTGCAGGCGCTGAGCCAGGCCGGCGCGGGAACCACTCAACTGCGGCATTCCGCGCGCGGTACGCTGCTGGAGCGTATTGACGCTAGTGGTGGCAGCAGCCGTTTCCACTGGGACAGCAAGGATAGGCTGGTGGCGATGGTCAATCCGCAGGGTGGCGAAATTCGCGTCGCTTACGACCGGGAAGATTCACCGCTTCACTTCACCGATGAAGCCGGCCAGATAACCCGTTTTCGTTATAACCGCACAGGAATGCTGGCCGCCTGCGAGACGCCGGATGGCGCGACGCTTGGCTATCAGTACGACCTGGAAGATCGCCTGCTGGCGGTGATCAACCAGAACGGTCAGCGCTGGCAGCTGGACCGCGACGCGCTGGGGCGCATCGCCGCGGAGACCGATTACTGGGGACAGGTAACCCGTTATGGCTGGGATAAAGGCAACCGGCTGATCGGCCGTGAGGATCCGCTGGGGCGGCTGGTGCGTTACGGTTACGACCGCGGCGGGCGGCTAAGCGAGCGGCGCAGCGGCGATACCCTGCAGGCGAAGTATCATTACGATCCCTGCGGGCGGATGGTGCTGTGTGAGAATCCGTGGCGGCGGCTGGCGTGGCGCTATGATGACGCCGGGCGGGTGCTGCTGGAGGAGCAGGACGGTTTTCAGCTGCATTACGGCTATAACGAGCGCGGCCTGCTGGTCTCACGACGCAGCGACAGCGGTCATCAGGTGCGTTACGCCATGGATGAGTATGACCGGCTGAGCCAGATCCAGCTGAATGACGATGCGCCGATCGTGCTGGGTTACGATGAGGCCGGGCGGCGGGTCAGCGAGCAGCTGTCGGCGGAGGTGACGCGTCATTTCACCTACGACCGGCTCGGCCAGCTGACGTCGCAGCAGGTGTTGCAGAATGATTTACCGCTGTTCGCCAGCGGCTTCAGCTGGGATAGGCTGGGTAACCTGACCCGGCGCGATGACAGCCTGTGGGGCAGCGATCGTTACGCTTACGATCCGGTGGGGCGCTTGACGGCCCATACCGCGCCGGACGGTACGCTGCGGCAGTTTGTGCAGGATGCGGCAGGCAGCCACCTGCAGACGCAGACCCGGGCGGTGAATGAGAGCGCCGGAGGCTGGTTCCGCGAGGGGCAGCAGCGCGGGGTGCGTTATGTATTCGATCGCGCGGGCGAGCTGCGACAGCGGCGCGATGTCCGGCATAACGGCGAGAAAGAGGATTTTAGCTGGGACGATAACCGCCAGCTGGTGGCGGTGCGCAAGGGCGAGCGGCTGGTGCGCTACGGTTACGACGGGCTGGGGCGCCGGGTGTTCAAGCAGACGGCGGAAGAGACGCGCTGGTTCTACTGGCAGGGCGACGCGCTGGCGGGGGAAACGGTCACTATCACCCGCGAACCGCTGGCGGCACAGAACATTTTTGATACCGGCAGCCGGCTGCAGCGGCAGAAAGCGCAGGCCGCGCTGTTCAGCAGTATGCGCGAGTACGTGTACTATCCGGGAAGTTTTCAGCCGCTGGCGCTGCTGACGCAGGAAGCGGGCAGGAAGGAGAGCTGGCACTATCATTGTGACCCGAACGGCGCGCCGGTCCGCCTGACGTCATTACAGGGCGAGATAGTGTGGTCAGAGAAGACGGGCGTATGGGGAGAAAAAGGGGAGATCTACGCCGATCGTATCAGCAACCCGCTGCGTTTCCAGGGACAGTATTTTGACGCTGAAACGGGGCTGCACTATAATCGACATCGTTACTATGATCCTGAAATTGCGGGATTTATTAGTCAGGATCCGATTGGATTAGCCGGTGGGCTGAATGTTTATCAGTATGCGCCGAACCCATTAAGCTGGATCGATCCGCTGGGACTAAAATGTGGCTTCGCGGAAAAGGACAATATAACCCAAAGGTGGGTAAATAAATTAACAGGTAAAACTCCGGCTGAAATAGACTCCCTTTTAACATCTAAAGGTTGGACGAAGATCTATCCACAAGCTGGTAGGCCTGAGGCTATTCAACATATACAATATGTGAAAACGACAAAATCTGGTACAACATATAAATTAGATTATCATCCTGGTGGTAACGCAAAACAACAAAATATTCATGGAAATGATTACTGGAAGGTTTATAGGACTAATAGTGAAGGTGAGGATATCGTATATGGACGTATAGGTCATGGTGGTTTTGAAAATTATGATCTAATAAAGGACTCTCCTGTTTATGTCGACGGTGTATTAGTAAATGGTGGGATGTAAAATGTTTGATTTTTCTGCAGAAATAAAATCATTTCATTCGTTAGGCGATGTGCTGTTAAATACAAATATATCTGTCTATCTTGCTGAAATGTATGCTGACCATTGTGTTGAGTACAAAGAGTATCTTCTACCTGATGCGAGTAAGAGATTTGCCTATGTATTGGATGATACTTTAACTATATCAACCGAACCTGATGGAAATATATTTTCTATTGGATGCAATCAAAATTACAAAGGGTTATACAAAAACTTATTATATGCCGGTCAAGAATTTGGTGAGATAAAAAAACTCACTTATCGGCAAAGAATATTTAATGGTTCCATTATTATAGACGAGGATTTTGGCATTCAATTTATATTACCCTCACCATTTGATGAGATAGCTGACAGTATAGATAACATTCCGTCCGACTTGAAATTGAATGAAATATATATAGGGGATTTTTCATTTTGGAATCCATGTAAATAACAAAGCAAAGCCGGGTAATAAATTAACTCTTCCCGGCCTTTATAGCAACGCTGCGCTTTGGGAACTCTATCTTAGAGCTTAGATTGGTGCGGGTTGACGGTACGATTGGCCCAGGGGATAGGATTGTTCGTCTGATCCGATTGGATTAGCCGGTGGGCTGAATGTTTATCAGTATGCGCCGAACCCGCTGGGGTGGGTGGATCCGTGGGGGCTGACTGGAAAACCGTTAAACTCACCTGATATAAGCAAGTGGCTTAATAAAGGGGGAACGGTTTGGCAAGAAGTTGAAAGCAAAGTTTGGGTATACCAAGATAGTGCTGGCAATGTTGTTCGCTATCCAGAAGGCTTTCCAGATTTTACACCATATGAAAGGCAGAGTGTTAATGTTCCAGACTTAAGGGGAGATCATAGTAAGTCACCTGGAGGAGATTTTGGTAAAGCAGATGCATTAGCGCCAAAAGGCCAGGCGAATTATGATCTTAATACGTGGCATCATCATCAAAATGGCATCACAATGCAGGAAGTGCCCAAAAATATTCATCGCCGGTTCACCCATAGAGGCGGTGTATCTAAAATAAAAAGCAACTGTCAATAATATCAGGAGTTATAGAATGCCTATTTTGACTGGATTAAGTATTGATAAACAAGATATTAGCTATCTGGAGGGACATTTCTCTGTTGCTTTTCCTGATGATTACAAAGATTTTTTAAAAAAATACAATGGATATAGAATCGTGGCACCTGACTATTGCGATCTACCATTCGATAAAGTTGATAATGATTTTATTTCATTCGATGTGCTTCTTGGTTATAAGACTAGTAATAGTAATTTTGATATAGTTGAAATTAATGAAGAGTTACTAGATGAAATATCGTTTATTGATGGTGCACTAATAATTGGCATGGATCCAAGTGACAATGGCTATGTCCTGATAACTAAAAATAATTTGGCCGGAGTTTATTACTGGGACCGGACTTGCCTACATGCTGAGGATAATAAACAAAGCTATGATATTAGTGATGATGATGATTTAAACCATCTTTATCTTATAAATAAAACCTTTTCAGATTTTTTTGGAAGTATAATGAATCTAACAGTCAATAAAGGAATGAAGTTATCTACGGGATTGTAATGATACTCTTAATTTAAGGATATACTTCTTTAATACCCTGCATGGTTAATTATCATGCAGGGTTTAATAATAAATTGGATTGCACATCTATAATGTCAAGTATTAAAAAGTAATAAATTGGATCATAGGATTTAGGGAGTCTTGCTTCCTGATAGATATAAACATTCTGGAGATTTTATTGGCCCAGAAGAAAAATCTCAGTATTTCCAGTAAAGGAGTATTGCACTATGAAAGAACTCGAAAATCCAAGAATTGAATCCGAAGTTAACTCCTTTGTTGAAAAAGGAAATGCGTTGCGTAATGACAAAAAATATGCTCAGGCTTAAGAGCAATATGAAAAAGCCTGGAATATTTTGCCTGAACCAAAACCAGAATGGCAAGTTGCTAACTGGATTACCGCAAATATATTCAGCGCTTATTTTGACCTTGGTGATTACAATGAGGCAAAAAAAGGGGCGAAATGACGTTGCAAACGAGAGTAAGAAATATTTCTTTAAATGATAAAAATCCTCGCTACTGTGTGGGTTTTGCAATGCGAAAGCCCTTTGAGCAAATGGTATAATGCCGGGAAAAAGGATTCCAGCCGGCGGTACAGGCATTTTTTTGATTCCGGCAGCCGGCAGCATGCGCCGGTCCGCCTGACGTCATTGCAGGGCGAGATAGTGTGGTCTGAGAAGACGGGCGTATGGGGAGAAAAAGGGGGGGGGCTACGCCGAACGTATCAGCAACCCGCTGCGTTTTCAGGGCCAGTATTTTGACGCTGAACGGCTGAATACCTTACTTACCTCTCTCGCGGCATCCCCTTCTTACTACTGTACATCGCTTTATCCGCACTGTTCAGCAATGTATCGGCATCCGCGGCATCGTGAGGGAAAAGCGCAATGCCGATGCTGCCGGAAATCGTAATAACATACTCGTGGATCAAAAATGACTGAGTCAGCGCATTGCTGATTTTTTCCGCCGTTTGTCGGGGGAGCGGATCGTTTACCTTTAATCCGGGGAGCAGGGCGATAAACTCGTCGCCGCCAAGGCGGGCTACCGTATCACCTTCTCGTAAAACGCTTTGTAGACGGAATGCTACCAGCCGCAGCAGTTCGTCACCCACGGCGTGGCCGTAAACATCATTCACCGGCTTAAAGCGGTCGAGATCGATAAAGAGCAGCGCCACCTCTGTCTCATTGGCGATAGCCTGAGTAATCGCCAGCTCCAGGCGATTAACCAACAGCCTGCGGTTTGGCAATCCGGTCAGCGCGTCGAAGTTGGCGTGCAGCCAGACCACCTGCTCCCGCTGTTTGCGGTCGGTGATATCGCGAATAAACGCGGAGAAAATCTGCTTGCCTGATTGTTGATGTGGCCAGATTGACAGCTCGATAGGAAACTTGCCTTTAGTGCGATGCAGGGCGGTAATTTCGATGGTGCGATTAAGGATATTCGACGGCTGAGCCGCCTGAAAGCGCATTAAACCTCGTGCGTGCTGCTCGCGAAACTCTTCCGGCACGATCATCTCGCCCAGGTTGTTGCCGATAGCTTCCCCTGCGGACCAGCCGAACATTTTTTCCGCGGCCTGATTCCAGTTAATCACTACGCCCGCATGATTGATGGTAATCACCGCATCCTGCGCGGTCTCAACCAGCTGTCGATGATTCTCCTCGCTTTCTGCCAGCGCTCGCTGCATCGACTCAATCTCGCTGATACTCTCTTGCAGCTCACGATGCATTTCCGCAAGCGAAAGCGAGAAAAAGCGAATACGCTCTTCTACTGACATATTTTTCATTTCGGCGTAGAGATCGCTGGCGCTACGAGGTGGCATAAGGCGTTCCTGATGAATCGAAGAGAATATTCAACCAATATAACAATAAGTGTAGTTAAAAAAAGATCCGCTGCTGACATCTCCGCTATTTTATCTATTAAATAAAATCTATTGTAAATTTGTCCAGATTTAAATTTAACGCTTAGTTACAGATGGATCATATTCCGGAGGTAATAATCCGCACTCTTTATAAAGCGTATTAAGGACAATTTATCGTGAATACTTTCTTGCGTAACACCCTGGCCGCCGTGTTGATGACTGCGGGTCTTTCCGTTGCCGCTCAGGCCGCGACGACAACCGAAGTACCGCCGTTATCCCAGGACCCGGTGGTGCAACATCTCAAGCTGAGCAACGATCAGGTCAGCAAAATTCAGGCCCTGCGTCAGGAGCTGGAAACAAACCTCAAAAATATCAAAATTGGTGGTTACCAGGATGGGGCTCTGGTTGATGTGATTCAATCCGGCAAATGGGATGATGCGAAAGTAAAACAGCAGTTAGCCGCTTTTGCGCAATTGGATCAGCAAACGCGTTATTACCGAGTGAAATATTACTTCGGTATTAATCAGGTACTGACGGCTGAACAGCGCGAGCAGGTAAAAAAAGATCTGCAGCAGGCACTAAACTAAACAATGTACGCATGTTGCGCCCTTTGGCGGAACATGCGTAATGACTTTCCGCAATGAAAAGACAAGGGGGCCATCATGAAGAAGTTTCTCTTTATTGCGCTGGGAATGACCGCGTTGTTTAGCCAGGCTGGGGTCGCCGGGACTAAAACGTTGGTCGATTATGGCGTCGTACAGGAAAGCCATATTATTAGCAACCCGCATCAGCGCCAGCCGCTTCGCACGCTGGCTGCGGGAACGCTGGGCGGCGTTGTCGGCCATCAATTCGGTAATGGTAAAGGGCAGACGGCGATGACCGCCGCAGGCGCCCTGGCCGGAGCTGGCGCTTCACGCTATCACCAGGATCGGCAGCAGGGCGCTCAGCAGGTTGAACTGCTAATCAAAACCAATAGTGGCCAGGTGATACAGGTGCTACAGGGTTACGACGGTCGGCTTATCTTCAACAAGGGAGATAAGGTGCGTATCCTGACGTCGGGAAATGATACCCGGGTGGATAAATCGGTGTAATGCGCCAAGCGGGAGCCAATATACTCCCGGTTGGCGTGACACGTTATGCTGATTTCAGCATATCAAAGCGGATAATCCGCGAACGTCCCAGCTCTTTCGCCCGATACAGCGCGGCATCTGCAGCACGTAGCAGGCTGTCGCTTTGCGCGTGTTGCGGATAGCTGGCGATACCGATAGAGACATTCACCTGGCCTATGTCCGTCAGCCCGCAGCGTAAAGTCATATTTCTCACGTTGTTGTAGATTTCAGTCGCGCAGGCTTCCGCTCTGGCCTCATCGCTGCCGGAAAGCAGCACCAAAAACTCTTCGCCGCCATAGCGGAATGCCATGCCAATATCGCGAACCGCGCGCTGGATGATCGCTGCGACGTTTTTAATCACCAGATCGCCCGCTTCATGGCCGTAATTATCGTTAACCGCCTTAAAGTGATCGATATCAATCATCAGGCAGCTCAGCGGACTGTTGTTGCGCACCGCCAGATTCATCTGCGTATGCAGCGCTTCCTCAAGATGGTGGCGGTTTCGCAACCCGGTCAGAGAATCAAACAACGCTTTTTCCAGCAGCGCGTTGCGCAGACGCTGATTGGACAGCGCCAGGCCCAGCGCTTCCGCCATGAGTTCGAGATAGGCGCGGGAAGGGGCTGTCTCACTGGTGACATTACGAAAAGAGAGCAGGCCAATGGCTTCACCCTGGGCGATCAGTGGGACGCACAATGATTGCTCGTTACATTCTTGCGGCAGATGATAGCAGGCGATGTCCGGCTCGCCGTTAACCGGCGGATGGCTCAGACCGCGGCGTACTGCCCAGCAGTTATCAGGATAAAAGACTGCGGGCTCGTCAGGTGGCGAAAGCCACTGCGCGACGCAGCGCATTTGCCAGGGATCGGTATCCAGAATATACAGTCGGCCAGGAACGTCCGGCGCGATGTTGGGCGCGAAAAGTTCAGCGACCTTCACCACATCCTCGAATGACTCACATCCCTGCAAGCGTTGAGTCATTCGCGCCAGCAGTTCACGAACCGCCCAGTCGGCATCGCGTTGTTGTTCAAGGCGCTGGCGGGCAAGGCCATTTTCGCGAAAGATGCGGATTGCCTGCGCCATATCGCCGATTTCATCGATCTGTTTGAAGTGCGGTGGTTCGACGGCATAATCCTGTGATGCCAGACGTTGTACCACATCGCTGAGTCGTACCACTGGGGTGAGTACCCGGCGTTTGAGAATAAAACCGAGAACAAATAAAAACATTAAGGCGGTCAGGCCGACCATCGCTTCCGAAAGCGTCCGCCAGAGGCGCGATTTTTCAGTAGCTTGCTGCATGGCGTTGTTCGTTCGGCCTTCCAGCAGCAGGCGGAAATGATCGATCTGCGTTTGCACCCGATCCAACTCCTGCTCATAAGGCTTGCCGTAAACCTGCAAAATTGCCTCTTTCTCTTCGCCGCGAGCGACGCGATCGATGGCGGCCTGCTGTTCATCTTGTAATTCATCGACAATACGCAGGCCGTCGCGCAACAGCGCCAACTCCTGCTGGCTGGCGCCAATGTCTTTTAGTTTAAGCAACCGATCTTCAATTGATTTGAGAGTTTGGAGCTGCTGACGATACTGTTGCAGGGTCTCTGGTTGTTTTTCGATGACGTACAGTCGCGTGAGGTCCGAAAGCTCCCATGCGTCGCTTTCTATCTCATCGGCAAGACGAACGAACGCATCCCGTTGTTGTACTGCCTGGCGTTCAGCGCGATCGGCGCCGGAAGCCATTAGCATCGCCATACCGGATGCAATGGTCAGGCCTACGGTGATCCCGTAGGCCCAGTTAGTCATGGTGGCGATTCTCACCGAATATTTCCTTGCAGGCAGATGAATGAGGCATTCGTCTTTTTATTATAGAACCCCGCAGCCAACCGGAAGATTCAGAGGCGCGGTATGCGGGTGACGAGGTGGTGTAACTCCTCGGCATGCTGGCGCAAAACAAGATACACATCGTTATCCAGAGCGCCATTTATAACATCAGTTTCGATAAGATGTAACGCCTCTTGATACGGCATACCGAGCCGATAAGGGCGATCCTCAACGAGCGCGGTAAAGATATCCGCAACGGCGATAATTCTGTCTGGAAGGTGCAAATAACGATGATTCAAATGAAGTGGATAGCCGCTGCCATCGAGTTTTTCATGGTGATTAGCGGCCCAATCGATGATTTCCGCCAGATCGGTGAAATCTCGTAATATTTCACCGGTCATATAGCTGTGTTCGCGAATCAATTCGGCTTCGTCATCGCTAAGTTCAGCCTGTTTTTCGAGGATCGCCAGTGGAATATATATTTTGCCGATATCATGCAAATAGCCGGCAATTTCAATTTTACGGCACACCAGCGGCGGTAAATTCATATAGACGGCGAGGGCATAAGAAATTTCGCCAACCATGATGCTGTGGCTGGCGGTGAAACTACTGTAGGTATCAACAATTTTCGCGATCAGCAAACAAATATCTTTCAGACCATCGATGTCAATATATACGTCGTTAATCGGCCCCACAATTTCCAGCAACCGCTGAATATGCTCTGCTTGCATATGGCGCCAGAAGGTAGGGTGTTGCGCTAGTTCACGCAGAGTATCGCAAAGTGGTGGATCGATATCGCGATAGTCATCGACAAAGCGGGCGACGAGCGCCTTTTGTTGGTCCGGGGCAACGACGCCTTGCGTAGGAAGGAGACGCTCAAAGCAGTCCGCAAAATAGACGATATGCTGCTCCAGAGTGCCTTTGCGGGTTGGATCAAAGTGGTGATCGCCAATAATAGGGCGAATAAGGGTAAAAGTGTCCAGGCCGGCAAGCATCTGTACGCCGCGGATTTGGTGTGGGTCATAAAGGTTATCTATCGCATTCAGTGAGTCAATGCGCCGCTTATCACCCAGTACGCCGATATCATGCAGCAGCGCGGCCAGAAAGATGGTTTTTTGCTGGAGTGCTGGAAGCTCCAACGCCAGCGATAATTTGTAGCTTATCAGCGCCGTGCGCAGTAAATGCAGATCCAACCTTGGGTTGATGGCGTTAATGACGCGCGTGACCAGCATTAAAGCCGACTTTAAGGCAATACGCATTTTTCTCTCCGTCCATGTAAACCGCTGTTGCCGTTAATCCTGTGACATCCGAAAGCATGCTCAAATGCCTCCCGGACGCTGCATGAGTGAAGAGATGTATATCTGAGGCTTCATCCACGCTCCGTAAACAATTCATTTTAGCTCACATAGTCGCTTTCATTCTGCTAATCACTTGATGAATCCTTTCACAGTTTGATTCATATCTAGTTGCGATGAGGAGTGATTGCTTTTACATCACCTTTCAGGAGGCGATAGGCGCGGACTGACAAACCCAAATCAGCGATAATGTGTTGTCAGTCTCAATTTTGCGAGATGGCATCGGCAATGCGGTTTAATTGCCACGAGTGCAGCAAAGAGTAACAACCAGGGAATAGTTGAGAGTCCTGCGAACGCGACTATTAGTTAATTGCAATGTTATACTTTTGTCAGTATTTATCAGTAAGCATAAATAATCCTGTTCTTATTTATATTTATTAATAGCTAACATTTTTAATCGGCTAGCACGGTCGCAAATATTATTATCCACAGTGATTGTTTGCACTGACTATATTTGATGTATGTATGTTTTTGCCCGTGCGCGTTCAGGGCCTAATGTGCCGGAAGGCGGCGTCAACAGCGGCCTGCGTGATGTCATGCCTGTAAAATCGCCAGATAGCAGTTTAAGTCCATTCCTATATCAGAAAAAATCATTAGCGCGAAAATGATTATCAGCGTGAATATGAATGAACGGACTTCATTTTCGCTTTACAATTTGTAACATCTGTGAATCTATTATGTATTTTGGCATTAAGTGTAATTTTTTCTTGCTGCCGTGAATTTACAAGGATTACTATTGTCTGACTTGCTGTATCGCCTAATGACGGATGAAGGGACTCGTTTTTTCCTTAAGCGTTACCCTATATTTTAATGTTTACAGGAAAAACCATGTCTTGCGCCTTTAAAAAACATCTATTGCTTCCCCGCTATTGGGTGACCTGGTTTGGCCTGGCCATTCTTTGGTTAATCGTCCAACTCCCTTATCCCGTGTTACATACGCTCGGTACTAGCGCAGGGCGGTTATCACGTCGTTTTCTGAAACGTCGGGAACACATTGCCCGGCGTAACATTGAGCTGTGCTTTCCGGAGATGTCATGCGCTGCCCGCGAAAAGCTGCTGGAAGAGAACTTTATGTCTCTCGGCATGGGGCTTATCGAAACGGGTATGGCGTGGTTCTGGAGCGATGAACGCGTTAAAAAATGGTTTGACGTCGAAGGCATCGCCAATCTGAACAACGCGCTCAGCGCCGATAAAGGCGTGATGGTTGTTGGCATTCACTTTATGTCACTGGAGCTGGGTGGCCGCGCAATGGGCTTGTGTCGTCCGATGATGGCGACGTATCGCCCGCACAATAGCCCGCTTATGGAGTGGGTGCAGACTCGCGCTCGTCTGCGCTCGAATAAAGCGATGATCGACCGTCGTAATCTCTCCGGGCTGGTACATGCGCTGAAATCCGGTGAGGCGGTGTGGTTTGCGCCGGATCAGGATTACGGCCCGAAGGGCAGCGTATTTGCGCCGTTCTTCTCGGTTCCACAGGCGGCGACGACTAATGGTACCTGGGTGCTGTCGCGCCTCTCCGGTTCAAAAATGCTGAGTATCAGTATGGTGCGCAAGCTGGATCGTAAAGGCTACAGCCTGCATATCAGTGAAGTCATGAATGATTATCCCGGCGAAGATAAACAGATTGCCGCCAGTTATATCAACAAGGTCATTGAACGCGAAATTCTGCGTGCGCCGGAGCAGTACCTGTGGGTGCATCGCCGGTTCAAAACCCGCCCGCTTGGCGAAACTTCGGTATATTAGTACCACAGTTGCGCTCCACGCTTTCAAAATGACCGCAGTTGCGTTAACGTGAGCCGGATCATACTTTTTGTTGAAAGCGAAGGAGTGCAGCGTGTTCGCTGAGTTTGGTGTTTTGAATTATCTGACCTACCTGGTCGGGGCTATTTTTATCATTCTCGTACCAGGTCCCAATACTTTTTTTGTACTGAAAACCGGTATCGCGCACGGCGTTAAGAAAGGATACCTTGCCGCCGCTGGCGTATTTATCGGCGATGCGGTTCTGATGTTCCTGGCTTTTGCTGGCGTTGCGACGCTTATCAAAACGACCCCGGTGCTGTTTAATATTGTGCGCTATCTCGGCGCGATTTATCTGCTTTGGTTGGGCGCCAAAATGCTCTACTCGGTATTTAAACAGCGCGAGGGGCATGATGCCGCCGATGCTGAGCCGGGGAGCGCGATCCTCAAACGTTCGTTAACCCTGAGCCTGACCAACCCGAAAGCGATCCTTTTTTATGTCTCTTTTTTCGTCCAGTTCATTGACGTTAATGCGACATCGCCGGGCGTCGCGTTCTTTATCCTGGCGCTGACGCTGGAGATCATTAGTTTTATCTACATGAGCTTCCTTATCCTGTCTGGTTCGTTTGTTACGCGCTATGTGAAAACCAAAAAGAAACTGGCGAAATTGGGCAACAGCTTGATCGGCCTGGTCTTTGTCGGCTTTGCCGCACGCCTGGCGACGCTGCAGTCCTGATCCCGGAAACTATCTGCCAGCGATAATCGCTGTGTTGTAACAAAAACCCTTCAATTTTTATTGCATTGGTGTTACATATACAGCCGATTATCGCTCACAGAGAAGGGAACCCGGATGATTCTGCAAAAAATCCTCAGTAATAAAAACGGCAAGAAGTTTCTGTTGTCGATGGCGACGGTATTTGCTATTGCGCTTGCCGTCGTGGGCCGCGCAACGTTCGGTGGCGTGGTGAGCGAGTACAACATGCCGTACTCGGAGTGGACAACTTCAATGTTCTTCCTGCAAGGCGCGATGGTGATGGTTTACAGTACCGTGTTCACCGTGTTATTTGCTATCCCGCTGGGCTTTCTGTTTTTAGGTTCTGATCGTCAGGACTAAATGCAACAAGGCGAACTCTTGTTCGCCTTTTTGAATGATCCTATCTGTCACCAGCCACGGTCATGATGATGGTGGTGGTGTCGATGATGATAACCATCATCTACGATACATCCCGATAACAGCGTGCACAGCGCAATAATCAACGGTAACACCATCGGTTTTTTCATTACTCACTTCTCCAGTTAATGCCCGCTTTAGCAAATAAATACAGCGAAGCGGCTGATGAAGTGAGTGTATCGTCTTAACTTATTGAGTAGATAAGACAACTCTGCAATACCGGGCGGAGGGGAGAAATGAGATTACCACCAGCCCAATTCGGTACCGGCAACCACCACGATGGCGACGATAATCATAATAATGGTCGTCTTTTTCATGATGCCCCCCCTGGCGCCGCATAGCCGCCAACAAAAAACCAGCCCAGAAAGACCACGGCGACGATGAAAATCACCACCGGAAAAAGAATACCCAATTTCATGCTCAGTTCCTGTCTATTAACGTTATGTTATCTATCATACTGGAAAGTTATGCTTTTTGGTCAATATCGAACCGAGTCAGCATGCGGCGTGCGTTTTTGTCGTGGTACATAGCCTCATCCGCCGCGCGTAGCGCCTGCTCAACATCCATATTTCGCGGATCGACTTCGATCACACCAAAGCTGGCGCCAGGATATTCTATACCGTGTCCGGCCAGGCGGTAACGTCCGGTAAGCTGCTGGCGTAACTGGGCAATAAACGCCTCCTGCGCGGATGATTCAAGCGCCGGGCCGATGATTAAAAACTCATCGCCGCCGAGGCGGCCAACGGTATCTTCGTCACGCACGCTGGCACTTAATCGTTCGCCTATCTGGATGAGAAAACTGTCGCCGCAGGGGTGGCCCAGTTTATCGTTAATCGCTTTAAAATCATCGAGGTCGATGAAGATAAGCAGAAGTCGGCGTTGTTGGGCGCCAGCAGTGATAAACAGCGTCTTAAGATGTTTAAACAATGCGCGACGATTAGCTAAACCTGTCAACTCATCGGTATAGGAGTGCATCTCCAGCGCCGCATTCGCGCTGCGCAGTTGCTGAACCAGCGTCTCTTTCTCCACGTAATGAGAGATCAGGCTGGCGAACAGGATCATGACCTGCTCGCCTTCCAGGTTAAAGGGCTGCTTGACGCGGCTGGTGGCGCACAACGTGCCATATAAGGAACCATCGGCAAGATGGACCGGGATACTGAAGAACGTAGCGATACCGAGCTCCTGCGCGGCAATACAGGAGCGCCAACGTTGGCCAACGTCGTTGCAAAATATACAGTTATCATCGATCGCGCGTTTGCAAAGCGACTCGTCCCAGGGAACGGAGAACCCTTCGGGGATCTGCATTTCGCTACTGTTGTGGGCATACATGACGAGCTGGCGCTGGGCTTCGAAGTCAATGCGGGTGAGATAAGTTGACTCCATACGGGTCACCAGCTCCAGCATTTCCAGCAATTGTCGCACCAACGTTTCGAGCGTTCGTTCGGTAGCAAGCGTCTGTGAGACGCGGGCAAGAATGAAGTCTGACATGAATGAAACGGCCCCCGGACGTTAGCGCAGTACTGCGAGCTGGCGCAGCGAACAGCTAATAACAAACATATTTATAACGAATGTATCACATTTAGCAGGGGGATATCTGCTATCGCGACGGTAAAAAAAAGCCCCATCGGGGGCGATGGGGCAAAACTCATTGATTATGGAATGATCTGTTCTCTGGTCAATTCGAGAACGAGCGCTACTCTAAAGGGCAAAAGTGTAGTTAAAATGGAGAAACCGTGGAGATTCAGGGCGAAAGGTCGCTTTGAATAAAACAGGAGCAATTATGAAGTGGATAGTAATGATGTTGCCGCTGGCGTTAGCGGGCTGCGCTCAGTCACAACAGCCTGATGCGCCGCCGCCGCCAAACTCGATCGGGATGGCCAATCCGGCCGCCGTCTATTGCGACCAGAAGGGCGGTAAGCAGGTTCCGGTCCAGACACCTCAGGGCGTGCGCACCGACTGTAAACTTCCCAGTGGCGAAACGCTCGATGAATGGGAACTGTGGCGGCGCGATCATCCGGCGAAAAAATAATTCGCCGCCGCTAGATTAAGCTTTTTAGCCACTCCGCCAGCACCAGCGCATGGTTTTGTTGCGTATCTTTTGCCGCATAGAGCAGGGTTAATGGTTGCTGGTTGGCCAATTTGGCGAGCCGTAGCCCTTCATCGCGATGGTTTTCCAGTTCTTTGTGGTACTGCTGGCGGAAGTGAGGGAAGTCAATCGCTTCTCCATGCAGAGCCTTGCGTAAATCGCTGGAAGGCGTCAGGGTTTTACACCACTCGTCATAATGCAAATCCTCTTTTTTTATCCCCCGTGGCCACAGGCGATCGACCAGCACGCGGTAACCGTCGCTGGCCTCTGTAGGGTCATAAACGCGTTTACATTGAATCATCATTATTCTCCCGTCGTTATGTCAATCTGGCGGCAAGCCCTTGCAGCACACCGATAAATAACCATTGTGTTCCGCGAATGATAACGCTAATCTGAGGTTCCTTGTGTTGCCCGATAATCCACAGACATAAGGATCCTGCTATGAACACCCCTTTGCGCATTGCCCTTGTTGGCGATTACAACCCTGACGTGATTGCCCATAAGGCGATTCCGCTGGCTATCGATGACGCTGCCGCGGTTCTGGAACAACCGGTGAGTTATGACTGGATAGCCACCAGCGAGATTACCAGCGCTGACCGGCTCACCGATTATGACGCTATCTGGGTGGTTCCCGCCAGCCCGTATAAAAACGCCGAAGGCGCATTTATCGCCATTCGTTACGCCCGTGAAAATGGTATTCCGTTCCTCGGCACCTGCGGCGGTTTCCAGCACGCGATTATCGAATACGCCCGTAATGTAATGGGATGGCAGGATGCGGCGCACGCCGAAACCGATAGCGAAGGGCGAATGGTCATTGCGCCGTTAAGCTGTTCGCTGGTGGAGAAATCAGACGCTATCGAGCTGCGCGCGAACACGCTGATTGCTCGCGCTTATGGCCGGGACAGCATTGAAGAGGGATATCATTGTAACTACGGCATTGCCGAAAGCTTTGCCCATGAGCTGGAGCAGGGCGCGCTGCGGGTGACCGGTTGGGATGAGAACGGCGAGATCCGCGCCGTGGAGTTAACCACCCATCCGTTCTTCGTCGCCACGTTGTTCCAGCACGAGCGCAACTCGCTGGAAGGGCGTCCGGCGCCGCTGGTACAGGCTTTCCTGCACGCAGCCCGACAATAAAAAATCGGCAGCCCCGGCTGCCGACCCTTGTTATTAATGAATTTCCCGCGCCCTTCCGGCAAGGGCGCCGAACAGCGCCATGACCACTGCGATGAGTGCGACGATGATTAACGGTATATGCCAGTCGCCGTAAGCATCATGGATTTTACCGATGAGCGGCGGCCCGCAGGCGGCCAGCAGATAACCAATAGTCTGCGCCATGCCGGAGAGCGCCGCGGCCTGATGCGCTGAACTGGCGCGTAGACCAATAAACGTCAGGCCAAGGATCATGGTAGCGCCGGATCCGAAACCAAAAATCAATGTCCAGATCGCCGCCTGACCGGGCAGTAACCACAGACCGAGCGTGCTGAACACGCACATTAAGGCTACCAGAACGGCGATGCCACGCTGATCTTTCAGGCGATGGAGTACTAGCGGGATGGCCAGGCCAGGCGCAGCGGTCGCCAGCTGCAACAGACCATGCAGAGAGCCAGCCTGCGCTTCGCTGTAGCCCATACTCTGCAGGATTGCGGGCAGCCAACCGACGATCACGTAATAGACCAGTGAATTAATGCCGAGGAACAGCGTTACCTGCCAGGCCAGCGCCGAACGCCAGATCCCCCGATTGTGCGCGGCGCCCGAACCGGTCATCGGCGTGGAAGCCTGGCGGCGGGCCTGCGGCAGCCAGAGAAAGAGCGCAAATAGGGGGAAAATCATCAGCAGCAGCAGCGCGCCGCGCCAGCCAAAACCCACTAGCGCCAGCGGCACCACCATTGCGGAACCTGCCGCCGCCGCCGCGCCCATGGTAATGGAGTAGGCGCCGGTCATACGGGCGACATGGCCGGAAAAATCACGCTTAATTAACCCAGGCAGCAGCACGTTACCCAGCGCGATTCCGCAGCCAATGAGCGCTGTACCGAGATATAGCCAGGCTGTTGAGGGGAGGGAACGTAATCCGATCCCGAGGCAAATAATCACCATCGCCAGCAGCAGGCTACGCTCAATGCCGAAACGGCGGGCGACGCCGGCCGCCAGCGGAGAGACCAGCCCGAAGGCCAGCAGCGGCAAGGTCGTGAGCAGCCCGGTTTGCGCCGTCGTCAGTTGGTATTCAGCGCGTATCGCATCCAGCAGTGGGGCGATACCGGTGAAAGTTACCCGTAGCGTGGTGGCGATAAATAAAATTCCGACAATCAGCAGCAGTTTGTTGCCGTTGGCAGAGGAAAAAACAGGACTCATAACATTCTCAGACTAATAAACAGGGTCGTAACAATAGCCTGTTTAACCTCTGTTTGAATCAAGCTAAAATGACAGATTATCGCTAATATCGGACAATTTGATGATTGGACTGGGTTTAGACGGTTATGAACCAGACAGCGGCCATGAAGCGGCGCTGGCGTTTCGCATCCAGGTGGTGGACGACGAGCAGTTTATTCCGCGCCATCAGCACCGCAAAGGTCAACTGATCCTCGCGCTGCACGGCGCTTTAACCTGCGAAGTGGATAACGCTATGTGGATGGTGCCGCCGCTGTATGCGGTGTGGGTACCGGGTCAGCTTCCACACAGCAATCGTGCAACGCCAGGGGCGCAGGTGTGCTTTTTGTTCATCGAACCGGGGGCGGCGCCGATGCCTGAGCATTGCTGCACGTTAAAAATCTCACCCCTGGTGCGAGAGTTGATTATGACCCTTGCCGAACGCGGCAGGGAGGCGCTTGACGCGCCGCCTACGCAGCGCCTGGTGCAGGTATTATTTGATGAGCTACCTCAACAACCGCAGGAGCACCTGCAGTTGCCGGTTTCAGGACATCCGAAGATCCGCCGGATGGCCGACACTATGGCCCGCGATCCGGCGCACTGGCAGACGCTGTCGCAGTGGGCGGCGGCGTTCGCCATGAGCGAACGCAACCTGGCGCGGCTGGTGGTGCGGGAGACCGGGCTTAGCTTTCGCCGCTGGCGGCATCAGCTGCAGTTGATTCTGGCGCTGCAGATGCTGGTGCGCGGACAGACGGTACAGCAAACCGCCCAGACGCTCGGTTATGATTCAACAACCGCCTTTATCACCATGTTTAAAAAAGGATTAGGGCAAACGCCTGGCCGCTACCACGCCAGTTTATCTAAGCCTTTCCGATAAAAAGTGAAATAATGCCGGCGGCGATAAGCGGCCCGACCGGGACGCCGCGAAACAGCGCCACGCCCAACACGGTACCCACCAGCAGCCCGGCGACCAGTTGAGGCTGCGAACCCATGAGAGCGACTCCGCGTCCGCCAAGCCACGAGACGAACACGCCCACGGCAATCGCCAGCAGTGACTTCCAGTTCACAAAAGAGTGGATAAGCGTCGAGGGCGGTAACGTTCCGCTGGCGATGGGAGCCATCACGCCGATGGTCAGAATGATGATACCAATGGTCAGCCCCTGCTTTTCAATCCAGGGGAAGAAAACATTAAGCGGCGTCACCCGCACGATGATGAGCACCAGTATTGAGATAGCGACAGTGGTGTTATGGCTGATGAAGCCGAGCGCCGCCAGCCCCAGCAAAATAAACAGGGTTGTATCGAACATGCCAGAGATCCTTGCCAAAATAAAAAAAGAAAACCTGCTTACTCTACGCATAATCGCGTGAATAAACAGGCTTTTAATTTATTTGCTGCAAATAAGACTACCAGCGCTGCCCGTGAACCTTGTCGCATACCGGCGATGCGTTAAATGACGCGACGGAACGCTACCAGCTCAGGACGGGCGATACGCAGATAATCGTCGGTATTCATAATGATCGATTTTTCCAGCAGTCCGGCATTAAAGGCTATTTCTGTAAAACGTTCGAACAGCAACGGGTCGGCGACCAGTTTTAGCTTAGGGTGGAAGCTAAACGGCGGAATAGCGCCGAATACGCAGGCGGTAAGGGCATCGACTTCTGCCGGGCTGGCGAGTGACGCTTTACTGCCGCCAATATGCTGCGCCAGGCGGGATAAATCAGCCTGCTGATCGGCGGCAAGGATAGCCAGCACGTGCTGGTTTATCCCATTACCTTTCACTTTACAGACCAGTGCTTTGGCGCCCTGTCCCAGCGCGGTACCGCGGATTGCAGATACGGCTTCACATTTACCCACGGCCTCATGTTCCATAACCCGGTAGCGAGCCTGTTGCCGATCAAGGAGACGACATAACCGCTGGTGTATGTCTGCGGTCTCTGGCGATTGCATGTTGCGATAGTTCCTCTACAGAAAAGGCAAAGCTTAACCCCGCGCGATGGCAATGAAAACTTATCTGCGAAAGTTGGGGCTTTTTTTCTGCTTTTTGTTCATATACAGGCGCGTATCGGCAGCTTTCATTGCGTCGCTGAGTGATTGTTCTGGCGCGAGATGTTCCCCGCCCCAGGAAAAATCGACGCGCTGTTGATGGTCATGAATCGCCAGATATTGCCGGATCTTCGCCGGGATATTTTCCGCTTCATCGTGCGGATAATCGATCAGAATTAGAAAAAACTCATCGCCTCCTAAGCGCACGCCATAATCGCTGCTACGAATGGAAGCGGAAATAGCCCGTGCCAGAAGAATAATCGCTTCGTCGCCGGCGTTATGCCCCCAGGTATCGTTGATCTTTTTCAGTCCATCGCAGTCAAGCGCCACCGTTACCACATTAACCCCTTGCGCGGTAAGCCGTTGCAGGCGCGACTCCAGCATCGGAGTAAGGATCTTACGATTATAAAGGCCGGTCATGGTATCGCTGATATTCTCTTTCGATACCGAGTTATAAAGGCGGAAATGAACCCGCACCAGATGCAGTAACGCGGCGGTAGAGAGTAAATAAAACAGGAAGAGTTTCCACGAACTGAGCAGAAAATACATAATATCAAGAGATAAGCTTATCCGTAAGTTTTCTGCCACCTGATGGGTGTAATGGGCGTAATTCAACAGATGTGTTTTACTATGATGTACCTCAATGAGGGCGCCGGTATCGGAATCCTTCAAGGTAATATCCAGATAGCGCCACACTAAAGGCCGGTCGCTGGTATATAACAACGCCTCAATCTCTTGCGCGGTCACATCGACCATCACTACGCCTTTTAGCTTATCCTTGAAATACACCGGCGTTAAAAACGATAAAATATTCTTTCCCGTCATCGCATCAACATACACGGTTGAGATGAGCGAGCGACCCTGTTCTAAACCATCGAGGCTGGCCTGGCTAATACCCAGTTTACTGTCCTGAAGAAAATTCCAGTTCTGTATCGGATTGCTTTTAATTCTGACGGGTGCATAAAAATAGATATATTTATTTACCAGATCTATGTAATAGCGAAAGCGTTTTTCTGATTTGAGCGTCGCAGGAACCTCTGGCTGCCAGCTATCATTCCTGGCAACCGCGCGATCGAATGCCTGGAGCGCAGGAATATCGCCACGCCACTTGCGGCAGTCGGCATGCGCGGCGCTTAGCGTGCCATGCAGTTGGGGATAGGTATATCCGGCGATATTCAAACCACTGACATCCCCGTTGTGTTGTACGCTATTGCAGACCTGCTCTAGCTCCGTTTGATTTGGGGGAGTATCCAGTTTGCGCAGAAATTGAGAGATGATGAGTTGATTCTGATACTTATCATAGAGAAAGGTCGATTCTCCTTTTTCTATGATGTATCGCATATAGCCTGACATATCGCGATGGGTAGCGATTAATTCGTATACAAGAAATGAAGACGTCAACACCACAACGCCTGCGGAAATAACATGTCGCAGTAATTTATTCTGTAATTTCATGATGTTTGGATTCGTCTTACCCGTTTAGCTGATTTTATCATAGTGGATAAACAGGCTACCAGAGCGTGGGTGAACGAACGGCTGGTCAGATTAACTATGCTGACAGATAGTGTAGGTGTGGAGAACGAGGCAGGGCAGACTAACTAAAATGCGGCACTCTTCATGACGCGTGTCTGAAGAGTGCGCAGGACTGGCCAAAGGCCACTCATGAGGCGGCGGAGGCAAACATTTTGCTTCCGGCGACTTGTGACATGACAGGCTGATAAACATCGATAGATTCGATATTGTCAAAAGTCACCATGTCGGATTTGCAAAAAATGCATTTCGCGCCGAAGGGGTTTTTTTCGCTCACATCATAATGTGAGGTTCTGTACTGTGACCCATGGCAGCACGGGCATCGGAAATGAATATTGTTAATCATAATTTTATCCTTTTATATTATTATGTTTTTTTTACATTTTGTTACTGACCCACAGATGGATATGTAAATTTCTGATGGGCTGAACTGCAAAACGGAAATATCGTTTGCGTTACTACTAAAAATAGCATGCCTGACAAATTATGTTATCAATTTATGCCATTTTGTGTTGATTTGAATGGGATGCTTCTTATTTATCTACTCAGGTCAAGGCCGTCATCGTTATCGTAAATCAGAAGTTCGCATCAAATTTAGCCGGCGTTTAACCGTCTTACTAAGCCATTACTCTTATTAGTCATCTTCTATCCAGTTTTTAATGTATCAAAGCATACAGGATTTGATTTGCAGAAGAATCTTAATACTATTGGAGAGACTCAGGAAAGGTGGTATCAGCGATAGCGCCTGGAGGTGTGAGTAACTGCTTGGGTAATATCTTTCTGTCTTTCAAATCGACGTAACCATTAACGCATAGTAGAAAAAATAGTGCAACCTTTATTTTAGCCGTCCGGAGGCCCGATGCGTAAAGGATTAATTCGGCAATTATCAAAATGTAAATGTACGGAGCCAGAATCTGCCTGGCAATGTGTTTTCGTGACAGATAAATCAGCCAGAATGGGTATTTATCTGGCTGATTTATGAGACTAAGTATTACTGGTGGCGCCTTGTTTATGGAACAGCTCGCGGAAGACCGGGTAAATATCTTCCTGATCGCGAATATGCTGCATTGCAAAATTCTCAAACGTCGCCTGCAGATGCTCATACTCGCGCCACAGCGTCTGGTGGGCGCGGCGGGTGATTTCGATATAGCTGTAGTAACGAACCACCGGCAATATTTTCTTCGCCAGCAGTTCATGACACAGCGGCGAGTCGTCCGCCCAGTTATCGCCATCCGACGCCTGCGCGGCGTAAATATTCCACTGCGCTGGGTCATAGCGGGCTTTAACAACCTCATCCATCAGCTTTAAGGCGCTTGAAACGATCGTGCCGCCGGTCTCCTGGGAATAGAAAAACTCATGTTCATCCACCTCTTTCGCCTGGGTGTGGTGGCGAATATAGACCACCTCAACGTTTTTATAGGTCCGGCTGAGGAACAAATACAGCAGAATGTAAAAACGTTTCGCCATGTCTTTTGTGGACTGGTCCATTGAACCAGAAACATCCATCAGGCAGAACATCACCGCCTGGCTTGAAGGCTCCGGTCGTTTCTCATAGTTTTTATAGCGTAAATCAAAGGTGTCGATAAACGGCACGCGCTCAATTTTAGCCCGCAGTTCAGCAATCTCTTTACGTAGCCGCTCCTCTTCGAGCAACTGCGCTGGTTCGCTTTTGGCAATGGTATCGAGATCGTCTTCCAGCGCCCGCAGTTCGCGCCGTTTACCGGCGGTCATCGCGGTTCGCCGCGCCAGCGAATTCTGTAGCGAGCGCACCACGCTGATATTGGCCGGCACGCCGTTGGCGGTAAAACCCGCACGATGGGTTTTGAACTCGTTCAACTGGCGTTGCTGGTTTTTCTTCAGGTTGGGAAGGGCCAGATCTTCAAACAGCAGGTCAAGATATTCATCTTTGGAAATCTGAAAGACGAATTCATCCTGGCCCTCGCCATCGGCGCTGGCTTGCCCCTGACCACCGCCGCCTCCGCCGCCGCCGCCCTGAGGGCGTTCAATGCGGTCATTCTGCACAAAGTGATCGTTGCCGGGATGGACGCGATTACGTAGCCCGCCGCGCCCCTGATGAAACATCGGCTCGTTAATATCGTCCGTCGGAATAGAGACAGACTCACCGCTGTCGATATCGGTCACCGAACGTTTATTGATGGCTTCGGAGATCGACTGCTTTATCTGCGCCTTGTAACGGCGCAGAAAGCGCTGACGATTGACAGCGCTTTTGTTCTTCCCGTTCAGGCGTCGGTCTATGAACCAGGTCATATGCCCTCCTGTACTGCATTTGCCAACTGTACCCTGATGTTGATTAGGGTAGATGTCTTTCATTATACGAGCCGTGGTGCTGAAACCCGGCAGCCGCGGCTACCGGGTTTGTCGCTATCAGGACGATTTACGTACCCGCAGGTACCATTCGCACAGCAGGCGCACCTGTTTACGGGTATAGCCTTTTTCCATCATGCGATCGACAAAGTCGTCGTGTTTTTTCTGCTCGTCGGTAGACGTTTTGGCATTGAACGAAATGACCGGCAACAGCTCCTCGGTATTGGAGAACATTTTCTTCTCAATAACCGTGCGCAGTTTTTCATAGCTGGTCCAGTTCGGATTACGTCCGCTGTTATTCGCTCTGGCGCGCAGCACGAAGTTGACGATTTCATTACGGAAATCTTTCGGGTTGCTGATCCCCGCAGGCTTCTCGATTTTCTCCAGTTCCGAATTCAGCGATTCACGGTCAAACAATTGCCCGGTATCCGGATCGCGGTACTCCTGATCCTGAATCCAGAAATCCGCATAAGTGACATATCTGTCAAAAATGTTCTGTCCATATTCGGAATAAGACTCAAGATACGCCGTCTGGATCTCTTTGCCGATAAACTCGGCGTATTTCGGGATCAGATAGCCTTTAAGGAATTCCAGATAACGTTCGGCCTGCTCTTGCGGGAACTGTTCGCGTTCGATTTGCTGTTCCAGGACGTAGAACAGATGGACCGGGTTGGCCGCCACTTCGGCATGATCGAAGTTAAACACCCTTGAGAGAATTTTAAAGGCAAAACGGGTAGAGAGACCGTTCATCCCTTCGTCGACGCCGGCGTAATCACGATACTCCTGGTAGGATTTCGCTTTCGGGTCGGTATCTTTCAGGCTTTCGCCGTCATAGACGCGCATCTTCGAGTAGATGCTCGAGTTTTCCGGCTCTTTCAGGCGCGACAGAATAGAGAAGCGCGACAGCGTTTCAAGCGTTCCTGGGGCGCATGGCGCATGGGTCAGCTCACTGTTATTCAACAGTTTTTCATAAATACGGATCTCTTCCGAGATGCGCAGGCAATAAGGCACTTTGACGATATAGACACGGTCAAGGAACGCCTCGTTGTTTTTGTTATTACGGAAGGTTACCCACTCGGATTCGTTGGAGTGCGCGAGGATAATGCCGTTGAACGGCAGGGCGGAGATCCCCTCGGTACCGTTATAGTTGCCTTCCTGGGTCGCCGTCAGCAGTGGGTGCAGTACCTTAATCGGCGCTTTAAACATCTCGACGAATTCCATGATCCCCTGGTTGGCGCGGCACAGCGCGCCGGAGTAACCATAGGCATCCGGGTCGTTTTGCGCATAGTGTTCCAGTTTACGGATATCCACTTTCCCCACCAGCGCCGAAATATCCTGGTTATTTTCATCACCGGGTTCCGTTTTGGCGATGGCAATCTGTTCGAGGATTGACGGCCACACTTTCACGACGCGGAATTTAGTGATATCACCGCCGAACTCGTGCAGGCGTTTCGCCGCCCATGGCGACATAATTGTGCCGAGATAACGGTTAGGAATACCGTATTCTTTGTTGAGGATCTGCGCGTCCTCCTGCGGGTTAAACAGGCACAGCGGATGATCGTTGACCGGGCTGCGTTCGCCGTTGGCGCTCAGTACATAGATTGGCACTCGCTGCATCAGCGATTTCAGTCGTTCCGCCAGCGAGGACTTACCACCGCCGACCGGCCCCAGCAGATACAGAATCTGTTTTTTCTCTTCCAGACCCTGCGCAGCATGTTTCAGATAGGAAACAATCTGCTCGATGGCATCTTCCATACCATAAAACTCTTCAAACGCCGGATAGCGTGCAACAACCCGGTTTGAAAAGAGGCGGGACAGCCGCGGCTCCAGGGCCGTATCGACCATGACTGGTTCACCAATGGCCGTCAATAGCCGCTCAGCCGCGTTGGCATAAGCACTGCGATCTTGCCGGCAGATGGTAAGAAACTCCTGCAGTGTGAACTCTTCGTCCTTGGCAGCTTCATAGCGCTGGCGATAGTGATCGAATATATTCATGGCATGCCGTCCTTTCGTTTTTTAGCACAGGTTGAGAGCCGTTCATATGAATAGTAGGGGCCCCCGGAAGGAGCAGGCTGAACGACATCCTTCACTTTTCAGCAACCCTCGTGCCAGGTTACAGAAGCGATTTGGATAACGTGCTCTGCGACTACACCTTCTAAATTTAAGCGTAGATGCATTTAGAAAACTTGCATGCCGCTAAAACTCAATTTCAATGACATATCAATAACTCATCCGGAAACCAGGCTATTTTTCGCATATCTTGCCAAAGCCGTTCATCAATGCGTCATGAAGTTGCAAGAGGGCGGTCATCAAGCAGTGGGAAATTGTTCGGTTTAGTGTAAGAGCAAGTAAAGCATTTGAGGCATGACCTCTACGACGTTAAACTGCACGCGCTAATTATTTGACAACAGGAATATGGATTGTGACTAAAATCAAACTTCTGGCACTGGGTGTGTTCATCGCGACGTCAGCTAGCGCAGCGCACGCTGACGGGAAGTTAACGCTGGGGGCCGGCGTGGGCGTCGTCGAACATCCTTATAAACAATATGATGCAGATGTTTACCCGGTACCTGTCATTAGTTATGAAAGTGATAATTTCTGGTTCCACGGTTTGGGTGGTGGTTACTACCTGTGGAATGATACCAACGACAAACTGTCCGTGACCGCTTACTGGTCGCCGATGTATTTCAAGCCGGGCGACAGCGACAATTCGCAGATGCGCAAGCTGGACCGCCGCAAATCCACCATGATGGCGGGTTTGAGCTACGTTCATAACACTCAGTACGGATTCCTGCGTACGACGCTTGCCGGTGATACGCTGGACAACAGCAACGGTATCACCTGGGATCTGGCCTGGCTGTACCGTTATACCAATGGCAACCTGACCCTGACGCCGGGTATCGGCGTGGAGTGGAACAGCGATAATCAAAACGAATACTACTACGGCGTCTCGAAGCATGAGTCTAATCGCAGCGGCATGCGCAGCTACGATCCTGACAGCAGCTGGAACCCGTATCTGGAGCTGGCGGCGAACTATCGTTTCCTCGGCGACTGGAGCGTTTACGGTATCGCCCGCTACACTCGTTTGTCTGACGAAATCACCGATAGCCCGATGGTGGACAAATCCTGGAGCGGCCTGATTTCGACCGGGATTACCTACTCCTTCTAACAGCGCACTACGACAGACTTTTTTGTGCATCAAAACAGGGCGTTATGCCCTGTTTTGCTATACGGTGGCGCGAAAGTGGCGAACTCCCACGACAATTCGCGTTTATGCCGGGTGGCGGCTACGCCTTATCCGGCCTACGGTCCGTGCCATTGTGAGCTTAAATCTCTATCTCGTACCTATGGTTACTGACACTGCCGGTGTTGGTGGCGACTGGCCGCCCCCTGTCGCCCCATTAAAGTAGGCCTGATAAGCGAAGCGCCATCAGGCGCACATAGGCTACCCGCTCACGCCCGACGGTTATCGGGCGTTTTCGTACAGGGTTTGCGCGTTGATTAACGCTTCACGACGCGAATGGTCTGCGCCAGGCGGGTGGGTTTCTCTTCGCTGGCTTTCTGCGGCACGGTCACGCAGCAGGTTTCGACGCAAACGAAAGTTTTGTAGCCATCATCCGGCATATCGCCCATGCTGACGGAAAGCGCCGGGCCCGGGTTCCAGGCAACGACGTTACCGTGGTGGCGATGGACCACATCGATGTTGCGCTTCAGGACATCATCATGAATCACGCTGCAGGCTTCGGCGTTCAGATAAACGCGGTCGGTACGGTCAGGGAAGGTCTGGATGCCGTCTTTCAGCACGCCTTCTTCGGCATTCAGCACTTTATCAACATAGAGATCGCCAAGGCCGCTAACTTTCACCGCCGCGATATCGCCAACGTTGAAATAGGTGTGCAGGGCAGAAGTGGTTTCAAACTCGCCGTGGGCTTCCAGTTCGATCTCGCAGGTCTTACCCAGCTTGAAGCGCGCATACAGCGTGAAGTCGTGCGGCCAGTATTTGCGGGTTTCGTCACTGCTCTGCAGTTCGAAGGTCAGCATCACGCCGTTTTCATCTTCGTCCTGGCATTTTAGCGCCCACGGCAGGTTACGTGCGAAACCGTGCGACGGCAGCCCCTGTTGCGCTGATGGGCCGAACCACGGCCAGCAGATGGGTACGCCACCGCGCAGGGCGACGCCGCTTTTAAATGGGGTATTGTTGCTCAACCACAAAACTTCTTCTTCACCGGCCGGTTGCCAGGAGAGCAGGTGAGCGCCCTGTAGGGCGACGGAAGCTTTTACCTGCGGGTGGTCAACGACGATAAGTTCAAGATCGTCCAGCTGGCGGCGGGATAAAGCAGGAGAAAGTTGTTCAATCACCGGGAGAGCAAAAATTTTATTAATCATTACGCCATCCTCTTTCAGGCAAAAAAAAGAGCGACCGAAGCCGCTCTTATTAATTACTTGTTCATCTCAACTTATTTGGAGATGTGAGCAATCAGGTCCAGAACTTTGTTGGAGTAACCAGTTTCGTTGTCGTACCAGGAAACCAGTTTCACGAAGTTGTCGTTCAGTGCGATACCAGCTTTAGCATCGAACACGGAAGTGCAAACTTCGCCGTTGAAATCGGTAGATACAACGTCGTCTTCGGTGTAACCCAGAACGCCTTTCATTGCGCCTTCAGAAGCCGCTTTGATTGCTTTCTTGATTTCTTCGTAGGACGCTGCTTTTTCCAGACGAACGGTCAGGTCAACAACGGATACGTTCGGAGTCGGAACGCGGAACGCCATACCGGTCAGTTTGCCGTTCAGTTCTGGCAGTACTTTACCTACAGCTTTAGCAGCGCCGGTAGAGGACGGGATGATGTTCTGAGCTGCGCCGCGGCCGCCGCGCCAGTCTTTGTGAGACGGGCCATCAACGGTTTTCTGAGTTGCGGTGGTAGCGTGAACGGTGGTCATCAGGCCTTCAACGATACCGAAGTTGTCGTTGATAACTTTAGCCAGCGGAGCCAGGCAGTTAGTGGTGCAGGATGCGTTAGAAACGATGTCCTGGCCTGCGTAAGTGTCGAAGTTAGCGCCGCGAACGAACATCGGAGTGTTGTCTTTGGACGGGCCAGTCAGAACGACTTTTTTCGCGCCAGCGGTGATGTGTTTACGAGCGGTTTCGTCGGTCAGGAAGATACCGGTTGCTTCAGCAACAACGTCAACACCAACTTCGTCCCATTTCAGGTTAGCCGGGTCACGTTCAGCGGTAACACGGATTTTTTTACCGTTAACGACCAGATGACCGTCTTTCACTTCAACGGTGCCGTCGAAACGACCGTGAGTGGAGTCATACTTCAGCATGTAAGCCATGTACTCTGCGTCTAACAGGTCGTTGATTGCAACGATCTCGATGTCAGAACGTTTCTGAGCAGCACGGAAAACAATGCGACCGATACGGCCAAAACCGTTGATACCTACTTTGATAGTCATATATTCCACCAGCTATTTGTTAGTGAATAAAAGGTTGCCTGTAAAATTACAAAAACCTTACGCAGCGTCAAGCGGAATCGTGTCAATCATTGCGACAAATCAATCCTGAGCAGACCTTTGCGCGATTGATTTGCCTCACTCTCCCTTTGAGCCCAATTCCATATGGGGACTGCGTCCGGAATTTTAAAGGTCATATAAGATAAAAATGTGATTAGTATCACAATTATCTGGCTGCCTGATGGCATCGGATAAGTTTAGAACAAAAGTACAGGTTTCATTGTTAATGTTTTGTTAGAATCGACGGGTAAAGTTGCCCTTTCAAAGCGAGAAGTAATCACATGGCTAATAAACCATCTCCTGACGAGCTCAAACAAGAATTGAGCGAGATGCAGTTTTATGTGACGCAGAATCACGGTACCGAACCGCCGTTTACCGGTCGGTTGCTGCATAACAAAAAAGACGGCATCTACCACTGCCTGGTCTGCGATGCGCCGCTGTTTCACTCACAATCCAAGTATGACTCCGGCTGTGGCTGGCCGAGCTTCTATGAGCCGGTGAGCGACGACGCGATTCGTTATCTCAATGATTACTCCCACGGTATGCAGCGTACGGAAATTCGCTGTGGCAATTGCGATGCGCACCTGGGGCATGTCTTCCCGGATGGCCCGCAGCCGACCGGCGAGCGTTTTTGCGTCAATTCGGCCTCATTAAGCTTCACCGATGACCAAAACGGCGAGCGAACCAAAGGCTAAGAAACGATTCAGCAAATTATTCCAAGTCGGATGAGCAGAAGATGGATATCGAGCAAATTATTGCCAGTATGACGCCGGAACTGTACCAACGTTTAGCCACCGCGGTGGAGTTAGGAAAATGGCCGGACGGCGTTGCGCTGACCCCGGAACAAAAAGAAAACAGCATGCAGCTGGTGATGTTGTGGCAGGCGCGCAACAACACGGATGCGCAGCATATGACCATCGACACCAACGGTCAGATGGTGATGAAGAGCAAACAGCAATTGAAAGAGGATTTCGGAATCGTGCCGAAGCCGATTGCGACGTTCAAACCGCAGTAATCTGCTGCACTGAACGCCCGGTTTAACCGGGCGGCTCTTTAAGTCACCCCGGTCGCGTCGTGCTTCCGGGGCTCGCGCTTTACTGCGTCTTGATACCTAGCGACTCGGCCAGCTGTCGGGCAAGCTGGTTTTTATCATCTGCGCCATATTCCCAGAACATGCCGCCCGCTAACCCTTTGCTCTTGATGTAATCGGCTTTGATCGCCACCGAACGAGGGTTCTCGTAGGACAGGGCGAATAGCGCTTTGCCATCGGTTGATTTTACCGATAACCACGGCACCTTCGCTTCATCATCCCAATGCTCAGTAAAGCGTTTCTGCGGATCGTTTAGTAGTTTGGCGACAATATCGTTGTATTTCACATAGGTATCTTTGCTCAGGTCATAACCCAGCGATTTAAACAACTCGATTTGCTGCGCCCCGAAGTAAGGTTGGGTGGCCGGGTTTTTCTGCGCATCCGGCTTACTCCAGTCGATGCCTGGCTCGACGGCACGTTTCGGTACCCGGCCATAGAAACCAATACCGAGATTCATTTGGCTGGGTTTGAGACCAGCAGCCAGATAGTTATTAACCACAAAATCGGCGCTGTATTTATCCGCTGCGGCCGCCGTCGGCCAGTGGCGGGAGTCATACAGATTGGAGTTGAAATATTGCGTGCCGTAGGCCATGTCGTAGGTCATCAGATTGATGTAATCCAGCTGCGGGGCGACCGCTTTCACGTCGACCCAGCTTTTTGGACTTTCAACATTAGCGCCCACGGCGATGGTCACCAGTTTCTTAGTGCCAACGGCGGCACGCAGTTCTTTAAGCAACGCGGTAAAGTTATCGCGATCCGCCGGTTGGCTAGCCACTAATCCCCAGGCGCCGTTAACCGGAAATTCCCAGTCAAGATCGATGCCATCAAGGCCATACTGGTTAATGACCTGCTGAACCGAACGAATAAACACCGCCCGGCTTTCCGGCGTGGCTGCCGCGCCGGAAAATCCACGCGCGCCCCAGCCGCCGACGGAGAGCAGGACTTTTAGATCCGGGTTTTGCTGACGTAGCGCCGGCAGTTTTTGTAAATCCTCCTGTACTTTCGGCGACAGCCAGATTTGATGGAGATGGTCAGGGTCTTTCAGCGCGTCGTTGGTCTCGTCTTTTTCATCGTTGTAGATAAGGCCGAACGAGTAGTTAAGATGGGTTATTTGTCGGACATCAAGCTTGTCGATATCGCCGCCGGGGCCTGCGGTGACGTCGCCGCCGCCGTTAAAGTAGCCGACCGACATGTAAGATTGCGCGGAAACGACAGAGGCGCAGAGCAGGGGTAATGCTGCCAGAAAGGGCAAAAGTTTCATCGGAGTTCCTCTTTGACAATGATATACCCGTCATACTTCAAGCTGCAGATGCGTTGGCAGCGTGCACTCACCCCAGTCACATAGTTATCTATGCTCCTGGGGATTCGCGCCCTTGCCGCCTTTCTACAACTTGAATTATTTAGGGTATAAATAAGCACACGCCACGGAAATGGCATGGCGAAAAAACAGCCTGCCCACAGTATCAGCCCTTATCCGGGGAAACTGCGAGACAGCTCAATTTATCGAGGTCAACGAGGCGGTAAATACCGCCCGGCGTGAGGCACGCCGGGCGAGACGTCAGGGCTGAGTTTCCAGCCAGTCATCGAGGGTGTAGAGCGTGGCTCCGGCGGCGGCCATGTCCATAAAGGCAACGGCGCTGTCCTGCGGCTGCAGGTTGACACCGCGACAGCCGTCGGTGATAACGTTAACGGTGTAGCCCAAATCCAGCGCATCGAGCACGGTAAATTTAACGCAGTAATCCGTCGCGAGGCCAAGAATGTTCAGCTCCGTCACGCCGTGCGCGCGTAGCCAGCCATCCAGTTCGGTTTTCTGCCGGTGACCGTTGTCGAAAAACGCGCTGTAGCTGTCGATTGCCGGGTTTTGCCCTTTATGAAACACGGCGTTGATGGCCTGCTGTTTCAGTAACGGGTGCAGCGCGGCGCCATCGCTATGCTGCACGCAGTGATCGGGCCAGAAAGTCTGCGGCAGGCCATCAAGCTCGCCCTGGGCATAGGGTTCTGCCTGATGCTGGCTGGCAAAGCTGCCGTGGTTGGCCGGATGCCAGTCCTGGCTTGCGATGATGGCGTCGCCGCGCGCCAGGCTCCAGTCGATCAGCTGATTTGCGATATCAATGGTGCTATCGCCTTCGGGGACGGCTAGCGCGCCGCCGGCGCAGAAATCGTTTTGCAGGTCGACCAATAGCAGTGCGCGGTGGCTCATAGCATGCTCCTTATTCATCGGGGGTCAGCTCGCCGCGCAGGTTTTGCTGCATGGCGTTTCGAATGGCCGCACCATCAAGGTTCTGACTGAGCAGATAGTGTAGCTTGGTCAGCGTCGCTTCCACGGTCATATCAAAACCGCTAATGACACCGGCCTGCGCCAGTGCGTTGCCGGTGGCGTAGCCGCCCATATTCACCTTACCCGACATGCATTGCGTCAGATTCACCACCACGATACCGCGCTGGCTGGCTTCCGCCAGGACCTGAATAAACTCGCCGTTCTGCGGCGCATTGCCTACGCCATAAGAGCGCAGGATCAGCGCTTTCACCGGCTGACGCAGGAAGTTACGCACCACATCGGCAGAAATCCCCGGATAGATGGTAACCACGCCGATCGGCTGCGGCGTAATTGGGTGAACGATCAGCTCGCCATTTCCGTGCGGCGCCGGCGGGGTACCGAGACGGCGGATATGGATGCCGGCCTCCAGCAGTGGCGCGAGGTTTGGCGAAGCAAAGGCATCAAAACCGTCTGCGTGGGCCTTAGTCGTGCGGTTGCCGCGATACAAACGATTATTGAAGAACAGCGAAACTTCGTTGATGGGATAGTTGGCGGCGACGTACAGCGCATTGAGCAAATTGATTTGCCCATCGGAACGCAGCTCGGCTAGCGGGATTTGTGACCCTGTCACAATCACCGGCTTACCTAAGTTCTCCAGCATGAACGACAGCGCCGAAGCGGTGAAGGCCATGGTATCGGTGCCGTGCAGGATAACAAAGCCATCGTATTGGTCGTAGTGGTCGCGAATATCGTCAGCGATATGCTGCCAGTCTTCCGGCGTCATATCAGACGAATCCATCAACGGCGCATATTCATGAATAGTGAAGTCCGGCATCTCCGGGCGGTGGAACTCGGGCATCAGCGCCAGCTGGCGCTGCAGGTGGCCGGAAACGGGGATATAACCGTGATCGGAGCGCTGCATACCGATGGTCCCACCGGTGTAGGCAACGTAAATCGATTTCTTTTGCATAGCATCGCTTAGGTTGGATGTGAACAGGCGCAGTATAAAGTGGCAGGCAAAAAAATAAAGCGCTAACCCTGGGAGTTGCAGAGAAGCGCTTGAATTTAATGTTGTTGAAACGCTGCCCCACGGCGGGGGCAGACGGGGGATTAACGAATATTGGCGCAGGTCAGACAGAAGGCATAGCGATTCTGCGGATCGTTAAATGCCGCCAGTTTATCGCTTTCCGTTTTCACAACGTCCGCGGCTGCCGCAACCGGCGCAGGCAGGTATGCCTGGATGGCGGCCGGCAGAGCCGCGCGCACTGAACCGGTCAGGCTATCCATCACCATCGCGAAGAACGTTGGTTCTTCCTGGTACCAGGTGATATGCCACTGTTTCAGTTTCGCCAGCTCCGCGGCTTTCGCCACCGCGTCGTCGAAATCGCCGAGGCTATCCACCAGACCGTTGGCCTTGGCGTCTTCACCGGTCCAGACGTGGCCTTGCGCGATTTGGTCAATCTTCTCCGGCGTGCTCTTACGCGCGTTAGCCACCAGGGTGATAAAGCGCTTATAGCCGTTTTCGATGCTCAGCTGTATTAACTGCTGCACTTCCGGCGGCAGCGATTTGGTGGTTGAGACATCGGCCAACGGCGAGGTGGCGACGCCATCGGTATGGACGCCAATTGAACCGAGCGTATTTTCCACCGTGTTAATCACGCCAAAGATACCGATGGAGCCGGTAAGGGTGCTCGGGTTCGCCACGATGTAATCCGCAGGGGTGGAGATCCAGTAACCGCCGGATGCCGCCATGCCGCCCATTGAGACCACCACCGGTTTACCCGCCGCTTTCGCCGCCGCCAGTTCTTCGCGGATGACCTCCGAGGCGCTGACGCTGCCGCCAGGACTGTTGACGCGCAGAACGATCGCTTTGACTTTCGGATCCAGGCGCGCGTCGCGGATTTGCGCCGCGGTGGTGTCGCCGCCGACGTTACCCGGCGTTTCTTCACCATCCATGATGGCGCCGTTCGCAAAGATAACCGCTACCGCTGAACCCTGTTCAGCAGGCGCTTTGACGTTGTAATCGTAGTAGCTGATGGCGCGATAGTTGTTATCCGCTTTGCTCCAGCCAAACTGCTTAGTCAGCGCCTTTTCCACTTCCGTCGAGGTGGCCAGCTCGTCGACCAGCTTGTTATCCAGCGCGTATTTCGCGGTATCGCCATCGACTTTACGCAGGCCGTCGATCACGCCCTGAGCGCCGGGGAACAGCTGCTGCGCGGTGATCTGGCGGTTAGCGGCAATAGTGTTGAGATAGTTCTGCCACAGTTCGCCGATCCAACGGCTGTCCGCTTCACGCGCAGCCGGCGACATGTCGTCGCGAATAAACGGCTCGACGGCGGATTTGTAGGTACCGACGCGGAAAACGTGGGTCGAGACTTTCAGTTTATCCAGCAGCGATTTGTAGTACAGACCGTTGGTGGCAAAGCCGTGTAGGTCGACTTCACCCTGCGGCGAGAGCCAAATTTTATTTGCGAAGCTCGCCAGGTAGTATTGCCCCTGGGTGTAGCTGCTGCCGACGGCATATACCGGTTTACCGCTGTCGCGGAACTCGCGTAGCGCTTTACCGATGTACTGCATCGAAGGCTGATCGCCGCCGACGAAGTTTTTCAGATCCAGTACGATACCGGTGATATTACGGTCGTCTTTCGCCTGGCGAATCGTCTGTACGATATCGAACAGTGAGTTCTCCTGCAGACGATCGGAACTGGCGCCGAACAGCTGGCGACCGATGACTCCCAGTTTGCTGCTGGCGGAAGGCTTATCAACTACCACGCCGGTGATGTTCATCAGCAGCGCGCCGCGTGCGGTATGTTCCGCGGTGCTGCTGCTAAACTGCGCCCAGATGCCGACGCAAATCAGCACCAGTGCCAGGAACACCAGGTTCAGCGCGAATTGGCGAATGAAATTGAGTATTCGCCATGTCCATTTAAAAAATCCGGCAAGAAATCGCCAAAGGGTTCGCATGTATTCTCCCTAATATTTTGATGATGGGTCAGCCGCAGGGGCTGCCGCGTCTGGCTATCCTAAAGAGAGTGCCGACGCTTGTCAGCAGGAATCACCCATCGGGCTGTAACAAAATCCATGCGCATGTTAATTTTATGCAAAATGACATCACAGGAGTTACACAGATGGATGCTCTCGAACTACTGGTAAATCGCCGCAGCGCGTCGCGCCTGACCGACCCGGCTCCGGCTGGCGAACAGCTGGAAAATATCCTTCATGCGGGGATGCGCGCGCCGGATCACGGTACGTTACAGCCGTGGCGGTTCTTTATTATTGCCGATGATGGTCGCGAACGCTTTAGTCAACTGCTGGAAAAAGGGGCGATGGCCGCTGGGCAGGATGAAAAAGCCATTGAAAAAGCACGCAATGCGCCGTTTCGCGCACCGTTGATTATCGCGGTGGTCGCGCGCTGCGAAGAGCATCCGAAGGTGCCGCAGTGGGAACAGGAGATGTCCGCCGGATGCGCGGTGATGGCGATGCAAATGGCCGCAGTGGCGCAGGGCTTTAACGGTATCTGGCGTAGCGGCGCGTTAACCGAGAGTCCGGTTGTCCGCGAAGGCTTTGGCTGCCGCGAGCAGGACAAAATTGTCGGTTTCCTTTACCTCGGCACGCCGCAGTTAAAAGCAGCAACCACGTTTGCGCGACCGGATACCGCGCCGTTCGTCACGCGCTTCTGAGTCAACGCTTGTTACGCCGGGTGGCGGCTGGCGCCTTACCCGGCCTACGGGGCGTGCGGCCTGCCTTTAATTTATTCACCATGCTGGCTGAAACTACTGATGCTGGCTATCTCAAAATCCCCGGTGGCGCTGCCGCTTACCGGGGCTACAGCGCTTTGCGATTTGGTAGCCCGGAGAAGGCGCAGCGCGCCGCCTCCGGGAATGCAAAGGCGATGACGTTACTTCTGCGTTTTGGCGAATTCATCTTTGGCTTTCTGCAACTGCTGCTGGAAAGCCGGATTGGTATGCAGGGTCGCTACAACCGCCGAGCCGACAATACGCGCCGCATCGACGTCGCTCTGCCAATGATAGCCGCAGATAACCCGGCTTTCGCCCAGCTCATAGCCGCGCTTGAGAATTTCGTTTTGTCGTTGCGGGTTGATCTCCGCCAGTACCAGCGCGGTTGCCCAACCGATTGAGGTGTGACCGGAAGGATAAGAGCCGTTTTTCGACAGCTTGTCCTGCTCGGTGGTGTTACAGGTTGAGACGCCGTAGAACGCAAACGGGCGAATGCGCATATATTTTTCTTTCGCGCTGCGGGTGGCCAGATCGCCGGCATCCTCAATCATATTCGTCAGCAGCTTATGCAGCTGCGGCGCGTCTTTTTCGGTGATGGGCGAACCAAAGGCGCTGGAGAAGGCATTCGCCACGCCGCCGGCGCTAAGGTTGGCATCTTCAGCCGCCAGTTTACCGCGTTCGGTATTGCGCAGCAGTCGTCCTTTCTCATACATCGCCTGATCGTTTAAAAATGCGATACTGCCAACTTCCGGCGGCGGCGGCAGCAGCGCCAGGCTATCGATGGCCTGGGCATTTTTCAGATAATAGAGATCGGGTTTGGTTGTCGCATCGTTGCCGGCAGGGACCAGTGCGAAAGCGTTAACGGAAAACAGGCTGGCGAGGCAGAGGGCGAGAACGCGCTTTTTCATCTACATTTCCTTACGGTGTTATATGTCCAGAACAATGGTTTTGTTTTTAGTCACATTTTTGTCATCTGTAAGTAAAAGTTAAAATCACATTGAAAAAATTGTTCGGTATCGCAAAAACGCATATTTGTCTGCTTAATGAGCAACCACTCGCGATTTCGGACTGTCGCACTTATCACCTTGCCGTTTGGGCGCTACCATAGCGGGATTGCAATGACAGGAGATGTCCATGAGCGAGCAAGCTATTCGTTTAACGCAATACAGCCACGGAGCCGGTTGCGGTTGTAAAATTTCCCCCAAAGTGCTGGAAACCATTCTGCATAGCGAGCAGGCGAAGTTTGTCGACCCGAACCTGCTTGTCGGCAACGAAACCAGCGATGATGCGGCGGTCTACGATCTGGGTAACGGGACGTCGATCATCAGCACCACCGATTTTTTCATGCCGATCGTCGATAATCCTTTTGATTTTGGCCGTATCGCGGCGACTAACGCCATCAGCGACATTTTCGCCATGGGCGGCAAACCGATTATGGCGATTGCGATACTTGGCTGGCCAATCAACACGCTGGCGCCGGAGATTGCTCGCGAAGTGGTTGAAGGCGGGCGTTTTGCCTGCCAGCAGGCCGGAATTGCGCTGGCGGGCGGTCACTCCATCGATGCGCCGGAACCGATTTTCGGGCTCGCGGTGACCGGCGTGGTACCAACCGAACGTATCAAGAAAAATAGCACCGCGCAGGCGGGCTGTAAGCTGTATCTGACCAAACCACTGGGCATTGGCGTGCTGACTACCGCCGAGAAGAAATCGCTGCTGAAGCCGGAACATCAGGGGCTGGCGACGGAGACCATGTGCCAGATGAACCTTGCCGGCGCCGCATTTGCCAATATCGAAGGGGTAAAAGCGATGACGGACGTCACCGGTTTCGGTCTGCTGGGGCATCTCAGCGAAGTCTGCCGCGGCGCGGGCGTTCAGGCGCAGCTAAATTACGCCGATATCCCGAAACTGCCGGGCGTTGAAGCCTATATCGCCGCCGGAGCGGTGCCGGGCGGCACCGGGCGCAACTTTGCCAGCTACGGTCATTTGATGGGCGAGATGCCGGCGGAATGGCGCGATCTGCTGTGCGATCCGCAAACTTCCGGCGGCCTGCTGCTGGCGGTAACGCCGGAAGCTGAAGCCGAAGTCCAGGCCGCTGCCGCGGAATTTGGCATCAAGCTGGCCGCCATTGGCGAGCTGGTAACCGCCCGCGGCGGGCGTCCAATGATCGAGATCCGTTGATTAGATGCGGTTGTTTATTGCAGAAAAACCGAGTCTCGGTCGCGCTATCGCCGATGTGTTGCCAAAACCGCATCGCAAAGGCGATGGTTTTATTGAGTGCGGCAACGGGCAGGTGGTCACCTGGTGTATCGGCCACCTGCTGGAGCAGGCGCAGCCGGATGTTTACGACGGCCGCTATGCGCGCTGGAATCTGCTCGACCTGCCCATCGTTCCGGAAAAGTGGCAACTACAACCAAAACCGTCGGTCACAAAACAGCTGAACGTCATCAAGCGCTTGCTTGGCGAGGCGCAGGAAGTGGTTCATGCGGGTGACCCGGATAGAGAAGGGCAACTGCTGGTCGATGAAGTGCTGGACTACCTGCAGCTGGCGCCGGAAAAGCGCCAGCAGGTGCAGCGTTGCCTGATTAACGACCTTAACCCACAGGCGGTTGAACGGGCGATTAACCGCCTGCGCGCGAATAGCGAGTTTGTCCCGCTGTGCGTGTCGGCGCTGGCCCGCGCTCGCGCCGACTGGCTGTATGGCATCAACATGACCCGCGCCTACACCATTCTCGGGCGTAATGCCGGCTATCAGGGAGTGTTGTCGGTTGGCCGCGTACAGACGCCGGTATTGGGGCTGGTAGTCCGTCGCGATGAAGAGATTGAAAACTTCGTCGCCAAAGATTTCTTTGACGTCAAAGCGCATATTGTCACGCCGCAAGACGAGCGGTTTATCGCCACCTGGGTGCCAAGCGAAGCCTGCGAACCCTATCAGGATGAAGAGGGGCGTTTACTGCATCGTCCGCTGGCCGAGCATGTCGTTAAACGCATAGAAGGGCAGCCGGCAATCGTAACCGGCTATAACGATAAACGCGATTCCGAACCGGCGCCGCTGCCGTTTTCGCTGTCGGCGTTGCAGATTGAGGCGGCGAAACGCTTCGGCTTCAGCGCGCAGAACGTGCTGGATATCTGCCAGAAGCTGTATGAGACCCATAAGCTAATTACCTATCCGCGTTCGGATAGCCGCTATCTGCCGGAAGAACACTTTGCTGGCCGCCATGCGGTACTGAACGCGATTAGCGTCCATGCGCCGGATCTGCTACCGCAGCCGGTGATGGATCCGGAGATCCGCAACCGCTGCTGGGATGATAAAAAGGTCGATGCGCACCACGCGATTATCCCGACCGCGCGCAGCAGTCAGGTCAAACTCAACGATAACGAAGAGAAGGTGTACAACCTGATCGCTCGTCAGTATCTGATGCAGTTCTGCCCGGATGCGGTATTCCGCAAGTGCCAGATTGACCTTGATATTGCTAACGGCAAATTTGTCGCTAAGGCGCGCTTCCTCGCCGAAGCGGGCTGGCGCGCGCTGCTTGGCAACAAAGAGCGCGACGAAGAGAACGACGGTACGCCGCTGCCGGTGGTCGCCAAAGGCGATGAGCTATTGTGCGAAAAAGGTGAAGTGGTGGAGCGACAGACCCAGCCGCCGCGCCACTTTACCGACGCGACGCTACTGTCGGCGATGACCGGTATTGCCCGCTTTGTGCAGGATAAAGAACTGAAAAAGATCCTCCGCGCAACCGACGGTCTGGGGACGGAAGCGACCCGTGCAGGGATTATCGAGCTGCTGTTTAAGCGCGGTTTCCTGAATAAAAAGGGGCGCTATATCCACTCATCGGACGCCGGTCGGGCGCTAATCCATTCCCTGCCGGAAATGGCCGCGCGCCCGGATATGACCGCCCATTGGGAGTCGGTATTGACGCAAATCAGCGAAAAACAGTGCCGCTATCAGGACTTTATGCAGCCGCTGGTAGGGACGCTTTTCCAGCTTATCGATCAGGCGCGGAGCACGCCGGTGCGCCAGTTCCGCGGGCTGGTTGCGCCAGGCGGAGCGAAAAAATCGTTTAGTAAAGGGAAGGGTAAGCCGAAAGGCAAAAAGCCGGCGGCGGATATCGCGCCGGAAAGTCCGCAATAATGTCTCCGCCCCTCGCCACGGAGGGGCTTAGCTAAAACGCCCTTCCGCCTGAGGGCGCTTAACCCGGTTGAGGGTTTTCCCGCATATCATTTCCGCCTCCCTGCTCTAAAATAGGGTCATTGATGTTAAAGAAGGGATGATGATGGCAAACGATCCAATGGACAGTATCCTCAAAATCAGATCGGTCAGCACCATGGCTGAACTGCAACGACACGTCAGAAACGTGATGTCCGCTTTTGGCTATGACCGGATCGTACTATTTTCTATTTCCCCACTACGTACTCCCTATATTGAACGCATTTACTGGATTGAAGGGCACTGGTTTGACGATGAGGTAGATGAACAAACCTACCTGCAGCGCTGTCCGGTCAACCAGCATTTCATCCATACCTCCCGGCCATTTTTGTGGCGAAAAACCGGTAGTGACACGGCCAGCAGTGAGTATCAAATTGTCGACGTTCCCTTGAAAGGCGCGCTTCATGGCATGCAGATCCCCATTTTCGGCCGCACGGGGATTGAAGGGGCGCTGAGCCTTGGCGGCATGGCCATCGACGCTTCTCCACGAGCCGAAATGCTGCTGATGTTACTGGGCATAGAGGCATTTCATTGCGCGCGGAGATTGTTGAGCTCTGTTGAGGAAGGTAACGCAACCGTACTGACCCGGAGAGAAATCGAAGTACTCACTCTGGTAGCCAAAGGGCTTAGGCAGGGAGACATTGCCGCCGTGCTGGGGATCTCTGAACGTACGGTGGAGAATCATTTGCGCCATGCGCGCGGTCGCCTGAGAGTGGTGACCACGGCGCAGGCCGTCCAGGTGGCGATGCTGAACGGTGAAATATCGCCGCCACACAGTGAATAATCGCTATATCCGCAGATGAAAAGGAAAAGATGATGAGCGAACAAATCAGTAAACAACCGCAAGTGGACCATGCTGAAGAGAATGCTTTTTTTCCTTCGGCCTATTCTCTCAGCCAGTTTACCAGCCCGGTGTCTGACCTCAGCGGCGCTGATTACACGCGGCGCTATAATGGACGGCGGAAAGTGCTGGTTATCGCCGCCGATGAACGTTATCTGCCTACCGATAACGGCGCGCTCTTTTCGACCGGTAATCATCCGGTAGAGACGCTGCTGCCGATGTACCATCTGCACGCCGCAGGTTTCGATTTTGATATTGCGACGCTCTCCGGGCAAATGGTCAAGTTTGAATACTGGGCGATGCCGCGCGAAGACCAAAAGATTATGCCGTTCTTCGAGCGTTATCTTCCGCAGTTCCGCCAGCCCCTGGCCCTTTCTGACGTCGTAGCGCAGCTGGATGCTGATAGCGATTATGCGGCGGTATTTATTCCCGGCGGCCACGGTGCGCTTATCGGCCTGCCGGAGAGCGAAGCCGTCGCCGAAACGCTGCGCTGGGCGATACGACACGATCGGTTTGTGATTTCGCTCTGTCACGGCCCGGCGGCGTTCCTCGCGTTACGACAGGGGGAGAATCCGTTAAACGGTTATGCTATTTGCGCGTTTCCGGATGCCGCCGATAAACAAACGCCTGATATCGGCTATATGCCCGGTCACCTGACCTGGTATTTTGGCGAAGCGTTAAAAGCAATGGGGCTTGAGATCGTAAACAGCGATATTAAAGGTCGTGTACATCAGGACCGTAAAGTACTGACCGGGGACAGCCCTTTTGCGGCGAATGCGCTCGGTCAGTTGGCGGCAAAAGCGTTGCTCGACGAATATGCAAAGTAACAGCAATCTGATGATGAGGGGGAGCAGTGAAGTATATCTCAATTAGTCAACCGGGCGGCCCGGAGGTTCTTCAGATTGGTGAAGGCGACATCCCCTCGGTCGGTGATAACGACGTCCTGATCCAGGTTAAAGCCGCTGGCGTCAATCGGCCGGATATCTTACAGCGACAGGGCGTTTATCCGATGCCGGAAGGGGTAACGCCGATACCCGGACTGGAAGTCGCTGGGGTGGTCGCGGCGGTAGGATCGCAGGTGACGGATTTTCATCCCGGCGATAAGGTTTGCGCCCTGACCAACGGCGGCGGCTATGCGGAGTATTGCGCGGTACCGGCGGGGCAAACGTTGCCAATACCGCCTGGGTTGAGTTTTAGCGAAGCGGCGGCGATACCTGAAACTTTCTTCACCGTGTGGGTGAACCTGTTTCAGATGGGCCGGGCGCAACCTCATGAAAGCGTCCTGATTCACGGCGGGGCCAGCGGCATCGGGACGACGGCGATCCTGTTGTGTCATGAGTTAGGTATGAAAGTCTATACCACCGTCGGGCAGGAAGAAAAAGTGGCGGCGCTGCGTCCTTATGCCACGGCCATCAATTATAAAACCGATGATTTCGCAGAGAAAATCACTCAGCTGACCGATGGTAAAGGCGTCGACGTTATTCTCGATATCGTGGGTGGACCCTATTTTAATCGTAACCTGGAACTGCTGAAACGAAACGGGCGGCTGGTTATTATCGGCTTTATGGGCGGGCGAATCGCCCATGATGTTGATATTCAAACCTTGATGCTCAAGCGCGCGACCGTGACCGGTTCAACGATGCGCGGCCGAAGCGCAGAAGAAAAAAGGCAGATCGCTCAGGCGTTGAAGGACCACGTCTGGCCGCTGCTGTCGCAGGGTAAATGTAAGCCGCTGATTTACGCCAGCTATCCGATGGCTGAAATCGCGCAGGCGCATGCCTGCCTCGATAGCGGTAATCATCTGGGGAAAGTGGTGATTACCATGGAGTAGAGTTGATATCCCCGACGCCGGGCGTCGGGGATAAAGACACAGATTAAATCACACCCTGCGCCAGCATGGCGTCAGCGACCTTGACGAAGCCGGCGATATTGGCGCCGCGGACGTAGTTGGTCTGCTTCTCTTCACCGCCGTACTCGACGCAGGCGTGGTGAATATCCAACATGATGTGATGCAGACGCGCATCCACTTTCTCCGCTTTCCAGCCCATACGCGCAGCGTTTTGCGCCATTTCAAGGCCGGATGTGGCAACGCCGCCGGCGTTGGCTGCTTTGCCCGGCGCGAACAGCACGCCAGCGTCGAGGAACAGATCGGTGGCGGCAATGGTGGTGGGCATGTTGGCGCCTTCGGCAACCGCTTTAACGCCATTGGCGATCAGCATTTGCGCGGCATCGACATCCAGTTCGTTCTGGGTCGCGCACGGCAGCGCGATATCTACCGGCACTGACCACGGCTGCTGGCCTTCGAGGTAGGTCAGACCGAATTCGCGCGCGTAGTCGGCGACGCGGCCGTGGCTACGCTCTTTAATATCGATCAGGCGCGCCAGTTTCTCTTTAGTGAAGCCGGCTTCGTCTACCACCGTACCGTTGGAGTCGGAGGCGGTAATGACGCGCGCGCCGAATTCCATCGCTTTCTCAATGGCGAACTGCGCCACGTTGCCGGATCCGGATACCGCGACGCGCATCCCTTCGAAGCCCAGACCGTGGCGCTTAAGCATCGCTTCCGTAAAGTAAACCAGACCGTAACCGGTGGCCTCCGGGCGGATGAGACTGCCGCCGAAGGAGAGACCCTTGCCGGTGAAGACGCAGGCGCTATTGTTGGAAAGTTTGCGCATCATGCCGGCCATAAAGCCGACTTCGCGGCCGCCAACGCCGATATCGCCCGCCGGAACGTCGGTATCCGGGCCGAGGTGACGATACAGTTCCGTCATCAAAGCCTGGCAGAAGCGCATCACTTCGCCGTCGCTTTTACCTTTCGGGTCGAAATCGCTGCCGCCTTTACCGCCGCCCATCGGCAGCGTGGTGAGGGCGTTTTTGAAGGTCTGTTCGAAGCCCAGGAACTTAAGGATCGACAGGTTGACCGACGGATGGAAGCGCATACCACCTTTGTACGGGCCAATCGCGGAGTTGAACTGCACACGCCAGGCGCGGTTAACCTGAACCTGATTGCGATCGTCAACCCAGACGACGCGGAACTGGATGACGCGCTCCGGTTCGACCAGGCGTTCCAGCAAATTGAGCTGACGATAGCGCGGATTCTGTTCAAGGAACGGCCACAGAGTGGTCATCACTTCGCGGACGGCCTGAGCGAATTCAGTTTGATGCGGGTCGCGCTGTTGAACGCGGGCGAGAAAACTTTCCAGAGTACACGCCTGATCCATAGATGTAATTTCCCCTTACGGTTGTGGTTGCTTGTTATTTTTTATACCCGGCCTTGAAAAAGCCGATTTTCCGACTATAACACCGGAAATAGTTAGGCTGACAAGGAAAAATTGAGCGCGGAGAAAAATTTATAATCCGACGAGGGTCATAACTAAAAACGATGACCCAGGCCGGAGATGAGGGGGAAAGAAGCTAGCCTGCTTGTTGGTTTATAAAGGCATTCAGCAGAGGAATATCCGCTGGCGCCAGATCAAATTCTAATGCTTGCGACGGCGTACACCAGCGCAGTTCGCTATGGTAACGGGCGACCGGTTCACCGCTAAACTCGCCTACCCACCAGGCATGCAGGTGGATCAAACGTCCGGAAACTTCCCGCTGATGGCTGGCGATATAGCGGGTTGGCCTCGCGACGATAGCCAGCTCCTCTTCCAGCTCGCGCGCTAACGCCTGCGGCTGGCTTTCTCCGGGTTCGATTTTGCCGCCGGCGAACTCCCACAGCCCCGGCTGATCGGCATGCGGCGGGCGCTGCGCCAGGAGAATTTTGCCGTCGCGTTCGATAATCGCGGCGACAACATCAATGATTTTTTGCATAGTTGTCCTGAATCATTCAAATACCGGCCTTGCTTATAATGGCGTATTATCTCCGTCTTTCCCCTGTACCGACAACCTTTTAGCCTGATGGAGCGTCACCGTGCTTGATAGCCGCCTGCACCCCCGATTGAAGCCCGTACTGAATGCCATCGCCCGCGTGCTCGATCGCCCAGGGATCTCCCCTGACGGCCTGACGCTTTTCGGTTTTGCTATCGGCGTGCTGGCCCTGCCGTTTCTGGCGCTCGGCTGGTACGGCGCCGCGCTGGCGGCCATTTTGCTCAACCGGTTGCTGGATGGCCTGGATGGCGCGCTGGCGCGGCGGCGTGGCCTCAGCGATGCCGGCGGGTTTTTGGATATTTCGCTCGATTTTTTGTTTTACGCGCTGGTGCCGTTCGGTTTTATTGTCGCCGACCCGGCGCAAAATGCGCTGGCGGGCGGCTGGCTGCTGTTTGCGTTTATCGGCACCGGCAGCAGCTTCCTGGCGTTTGCGACCCTTGCGGCAAAGCATCAAATTGCCAATCCGGGCTATGCGCATAAATCATTTTATTATCTTGGCGGGTTGACGGAAGGAACGGAGACGATCCTGCTATTTGTACTGTGTTGCCTGTTTCCGGCGCACTTCACCTGGCTGGCGTGGTGCTTCGGCGCGCTATGCTGGCTGACGACCTTCACCCGTATCTGGAGCGGCTACCTGACGCTGAGGGAGGCGCAAAGCCAGAACCTCCCTCAGTAGCCGGATTATTTGCTGCTGTCCGGGCCGCGTTCGCCGGTGGCTACCGGATTTTGCGGATTACCGCTCCATTCGTACCAGCCGCCGTCGTAAACGGAGACGTTTTTCCAGCCCATCGCTCTGGCGTACATGAAGGTCTCTGAGGCGCGCCAGCCTGTGCCACAGTAAAACGAGACCTGCTGGTTGGGCAGAATGTTCCACTGTTTCCACATCGCCGCGATATCGTCGGCGCTGCGCATCGTGCCGTCCGGATTATGGAAGTCTTCCATATGGGTGGAATCGCTGCCGGCATGGCCCCAGCGCGCGCCGGCAATATCGCCCTTCGGCTTGATGTAGCTGTAGCCGCTGGTGGTGCCGATAAATTCCGGCCACGAGCGGACGCTGACCAGCGAAGCATCCTGGCGGTGTAGTAACCCGCGCGCCTGTTCGGTATTGAGCATTAACTGCGGCTGACCGGGGATCGGCGCGCCGAAATCCGCCGCCGCTTTTTCTGCGGCTGGCATACCGCGTTCGACCGGCAGATTCGCGTCGGACCAGCTTTTCCAACCGCCGTCGAGCAGGCGTACATCTTTCACCCCGGCATACAGCATGATCTGCGCGACGCGCGCGGCGGCGTAGACGTCGCGGCCGTACAGAATCACCGTGGTGTCATGGCGAATACCGTGTTTAGCCAGCATCGCTTTTAGCTGTTCATCGGACACTTTGTTCCACAGCGGCTCGCTTTCCACTTCATTGGTATCGATATAACCGGCGCCGGGAATGTGATTCAGCAGATAAAATTTCGGCGCGCCCCAGGCCACTTCAAACAGTTTCCAGTCGCCTTGCGGGGCGGCGGTAACGGTTTTACCTTGCTGTAAATCGTGGATCCACTGCGGATACACCAGCTGCTCAAAGTGCGGCAGCTTCTGCAGGCGCTCGCTCTGACTGAAGGCATCGCTAAGCGTGCTGAGCTTCGTGAATCCGGCTTCTTTCAGGCGCGCCGCAACTCTGGCGTTATCCTCGGCGCCGCCATATAACGCGATTGGCGTATCGGCCTGCAGCTGGTGCTGAGTAGCCCATGCGCGCAGTTGTTCGTCGCTCATTGCGCCAAGCCAGGTAGCGGAGAGGTTTAGCGCCTGAGGTTCATGGCCCTGTGGCCCGTTGGCGCTTTGCGGCCAACCGTTATAGAAAGCGCTGAGGCGGGTGTCTATCGCCACGCCGTGCCGCTGTTGCAGCGTTGAAAAGTCCAGCGTTGGCATGGTATCAGCGGCGAAAGAAGAGGAAGCAGCAAGCCCCATGAGCAGGGCGAGTGCGGTCAATTGAGAAACACGTTTCATCGAAATGCCCGACGGTAGAAAGAGGAGGGCTCATTCTCTGCTCCTGATAAGGGAATTTCTTTGCGATAACGCAGGTTAGACGGAATTTGCCTGCCAGGCGGCGATATTAATATAGCGTCCGCCCGGCGGGAGATCCTGGCTGTCGTGAGTCACCAGCACCGCCGGGATTGCCAGCCGGTCAATTTCCGCAAATACCCACTGGCGAAAATCGGCGCGGCGTTCTGCGTCCAGGCGATTAAAAGGCTCATCCAGCAGCAGCGCTTGCGGCCTCGCCAGCAGGGCGCGCAGCAGGCTGACGCGCGCGCGCTGTCCGCCGGAGAGCGTGGCCGGATCGCGCGAGGCGAAGCCCGGCATACCGGCGCGCGCCAGCGCGTGCTCGACTTCGGCCCGCCGCGCCGCGCCGCGGATCTCCGCAGGCAGGGCGAGCTGTAAATTGTGCCCCACGCTGAAGTGGTCAAACAGTAGCGCATCCTGAAACAGGATGCCAATGCGCCGCGCTTCGGTGGCGAGCCCGTCGCAGCGGCGTTCGTTGAGCCATAATTCACCTTCAGCGCGAAAGGTGTCGGCAAGCGCGCCGATCATCCAGGCAAAAAGGGTTGATTTACCGCTGCCGGAAGGGCCCATCAGGGTCAACACTTCGCCGGGAGCGACAGAAAAATTGACTCCACACAACAGCGGTTGGCGGTGGAGGGTTAATGTCAGGTCGTTAACGGTTAGCATTAGCGTAATCCCCGGCGACGACGGCCCATAAACCAGGCCATCAGCGCAGTAACCATAAAGCAGATCGCCGGTAGCAGCAATTGCCACAGCGCTTGTGCGGCAAGCCGCGTGCTGTCGCCGCCGCTGCTCAGCGCTACCGCTTCGCTGGTCAACGTCGGCGTCCGTCCGCCGCCGAGCCACACGGTCGGCAGATACTGCGCGATACTCACCGAAAACCCGACCGCCAGCGCGGTGAGCAGCGGTCGCGCCATTGACGGCAGTTTGACCCACCAAAACAGGCGGCCGCGCCGCCAGCCAAGCGTACGGGCAATTAATAACAACCGTGGATCAAGATTGCGCCACGCCGGGGAGAGGATAAACAGCATCCATGGCACGACCCATAACAGATGCCCCCATAATACCGTCACCAATTGACCGTCGAGCCAGCCCACAAGTGCTAATTGATATTGACCATCGGCAAGCGGCAGCGTTGGGATGATTAATGGCAGCCAGAGTCCGTTATATCTGGCGGGACCGAACTCCAGCCACAGCAGACAGAGCGCGGCCCCCAGTATCGCTGCGCCCAATGCCAGCCAGAGGCTGTTACCGATCGCCTCAGCCGTTGGCTGCGTCCATTGCGAAATGCCAGCCAACAACAACGCGCAAACCAGACCGCAGGCGGGTACCACCTGCGCCAGAATACGTCCGGTCGCAGCGTTGGCGGGGGCGGCGCGCTTGCCGCATAGTGCGGGAATAGTTTGCCGCCAACGGCGCCAGCCTATCGATGCTATGGCCGCGAAGATTAACGTGAACGCCAACAACAGCAGGCTGGCCAACGCACCTTTCGCCTGTTGCAGCGGATCGCCCTGATTAAGCCACTGCCACGCCAGTACCGCCAGCGTTGGCGGATTTCCCGGACCGATCACTAAAGCGACATCCACCGCCGACAGACTCCAGGCAACGGTGGCCAGCAGAACAAGGCTCATCGATGGCAGTAGCGCCGGCACAATAATCCACTGCAGACATTGCCAGCGGTTGTAGCCGAGGGTTTTCATGACTACGGTGTGGGCCGCCAGCTGTTTTTCACCCAGTACGCCATACGCCACCCACAGTAAAAAGGCGCTCTCTTTGACCGCCATCGTCAGGCCCAGACCGATACCGTAGCGATCGGCCGGTGGGCTCAACGCGGGAAACAGACGATACAGCCAGCCGCCTTCGGCAAATAGCAGCAGGGCGGCCGTGGCGAAAGCGACATGGGGTACCGCCAGCAGCAGCGGTAATCTTCTCGCCAGGCGCTGCCAGCCGGCGGCTGGCCATAACGCGCCAATCACCGTCAGGGTGATGAACAGCGCGCCACCCACCGCCAGCAGCGTAGAAGCTAGCGTCGCCGCCAGCGCCTGCGGCAACTGCGGATCGCTTAATAGCGCCCGCCAGGCCGCGGCGTCGACGGCAGGTACCGCCATCAGCGCGGCGGCGGGAAGCAGAGGGAGATAGACAAGCGCTATCGCTCCCCACGTCAGCGCAATTAGTGGGTACCGTAGCGGCGCAACCATTCCTGCTCCAGCGCATCAACCCAGGCGGCGTGCGGTTCAGCCAGCATCGGCGGCGTCGCTTTCGGTTGCACGGCGTACAATGCGGCGCGCTGGGCGTCGTTGAGTTTTTCGGGATCGAGTACGCTGGGATCGCCCCAGATTTGCGGATCGGCTTTGCGTAGCTGAGCCTGCGGCGATAGCAGGAAGTTGGCAACCACCTGTGCGCCTGCCGTAGCGCGGGCGTTGGCGGGGATAGCGACAAAATGCACGTTGCCGAGCATCCCTTGTTTAAAACCGAAGCTATAACTGTCTTGCGGAAGTTCGCCGCTGGCGGCTTTTTGCTGCGCATGCAGCGGATTGAAAGTGAGTGATAGTTGTAGCGTGCCTTGCGACAGCATCGCGTCCATCCGCGCCGGTGACAGCGGAAAATCGCGACCCTGGCGCCAGAGCAGCGGGTGTAGCCTGGCGAGATAGTCCCATAGCGGCGCGGTCACCGCGGCGAAACTGGCCGCCTGCGGCGGCTGGCGCAGGGCATCCGGTCGATCGGTTAGCGAGATCAGCAACTGCTCAAGGAAAGCGGTGCCGGTAAAATCCGGCGGTCGCGGATAGGTGACGCTGCCTGGATGCGCTGTGGCGAACGCCAATAGCGCCTGTGCGCTGTCCAGGGGGGCAGACAGCTGCGAGCGGCGAGCGATAAAGGTCAGCTGCGCGCCACCCCACGGGGACTCCGCGCCGTCGGTGGCGAGGGAGAAATCTTCCCGAACCGGTTTTCGCGTATCGACGTAGCGCCAGTTAGGCAGCTTTTCAGCCCAGCCGCTGCGCAGTAAATTCGCCTGCTTCAACGTGCGGAAATTCTCGCCATTAACCCACAATAAATCGATTGAACCGCCGCGGGAACGACCGGCACGCGCCTCGGTCTGAATACGCTTAACCGCATCGGCGGCATCGGCGATATGTACAATACGCAGATCGACGGCGTAATCACGTTTAACCTCGGCGCTGACCCAGTCGAGGTAGCGGTTAACCGCCGGATCGCCGCCCCAGGCGTTGAACCACACCGTCTGGCCACGCGCCTGCTGGCTGATGCTCTGCCAGCTCTCGTCGGCGTTGGCGAGAGTCGGGGCCAGCAGCAGCGCGGCAAGCCAAATTAAACAATAACGCAGACTGCGCATATTGACTCCTTAGGGATGAGTGTCGGAAACATCGGGCTTCGGGATTTGGCACAGGCCCTGCGCCGGAATCGCCAGCGCGGAATTAAAGCGCGCGGATAAATTTTGCAGGCCGATCAGCGCGGTTAGCTCGGTTAACGCCTGAGCATCGAACTGCTGCGCCAGCCGGGCGCGCAGCGCGTCATCGACGGCGGGCGGCGTCATGCTCGCCGCTTCGGCATATTCCAGCGCCAACCGTTCGCTATCGCTGAATAATCCGCTATTGCGCCAGTCGTTAACCGCCAATAGTTTTTCGCTGCCGCCGGCGCGCTGCGCCAGTTTCATGCTGGTGATATCAATGCAAAATTCACAGTGACACAGTTGGGCGATACGGGCGCTCACCAACGAGCGTAGCAGCGGATCGAGCGGCGAGCGCCGGCGCTCCAGATATCCGACAAACATCGAAACCAGATAAAACGCCAGCGGGATGCGACCCCACCAGCGGATAGGGCTGAGCACCGCGCCATAATGGCGACGGTGTAGCCATGCCTGCGGGCGCAGAATCAATGGAATCGACGTTAACGGCGGTAGATTCATGGCGATTTCCTATTGTGATGCGCAACGTATTGCGCCCTGGCTATCGCGACTACGATAGCCAAAGCGAACAAAATAGATAAGCCGCTGAGCAGCCAGAACCGCCCCCCCGTCAGCAAGCTTCCGGCCCACGAGTAGACGATAGTCGCCGGTAATTGGCCGACGCCGGTGGCAAACATAAAATGGCGAAAGCGGATTGAGGTTAGCCCAGCGGCATAGCTCACCGGATCGAAAGGGACGAAGGGCAGCAGGCGGCAAACCAGGATGGTGTGCTTGCCGTAGCGCCTAAAAAAGCCATCTACGCTCTGTAATACCGCCTTGCCGGTCAGTTTTTCTACCACTTCACGGCCCAGTACGCGGGCAATAAAAAAGCACAGCGCCGCGCCAGCCATCGCGCTGACCCATGACAATACGCCGCCCCACAGTGCGCCGAACAGCGAAGCGTTGGCAAAAGTTATTAAAAACGCCGGCAGCGGCGCGACAATTGCCTGCAGGATCATCAGACCGAAAGAGACCAGGGCTGCCAGCGGACCATAAGCGTCAATAAAACGCTCCAGCGCCTGCTGATCGAGGGTGGCAAACGCGCTAAGGCTATGTTGCAGAAAGGAGCGTACGCCCGGTATTAACCACCAGCCGACGAGCGCTGCCAGCGCCAGCAGGACGATAGCGCCGCGTAAGAGCCACAGCCGTTTTCTGTTATCCATTTTCATCGCTTACCGCGGATGTTGCGACACTAATACGTTTATAGCGGCCATAACGCCTGGCTGCCTGAGTTAATACAAATAGCGCCAGGCCGGCGATGCTGAGTTTGCCAATAAAGGCCAGAGTGATGCCATCGCGGGCCAGTTCGCTGGCCATAAAAGTATAAATAAACAATCCCGGCAGGGTGGCGATGGTGGAGATAAACGTAAAGGACCAGAAGGGGATCGCCGTCAGTCCATAGGCATAGTTCTGCAGATTATAAGGAAACAGCGGCACCAGCCTGGTGAAAATCAGAAAATCGCAGCCGCTGCGGGCAATACCGCGCTCGAACGCCTGAAAAACGGCATGGTGACCACAATAGCGCTGCAGCGCTTCGCGCCCCAGCCTGCGGGCCAGCAGGAACGACAGCGATGAGGCGACAGTCGCGGCGATAAGCGATAGTAACGTGCCCAACCAGGGGCCAAATATCATACCGCCGACGATGACCAACGCGCTGCCGGGCATCAGGCACAAGGTGGCGATGATAAACAACAGGATATAAAGCGCATAACCTGCGCTACCACTGTGCAGAATAAGTAATTGAAGATCGTGAAGGTGGCTGAACAGTCTCGTCAGCCCGGCGTGATGAACAAGCCATGCCAGCAGGGCAAACAGGAGTACGGCAAACAGCAGTTTATAGCGTGCCTGGTAACGGCTTCTTTTGCATGAGGGGTCTCCTGTCTTCGTTTTGCCCGGCAGGAAACGCCGGGTGCGCGCGACAGTATAGTAAATTGCCGTTAGCGACAATGTATACCGTTCACTTTATTGATTTTGCTCAGGATAGCGGGGCTCCGCGCCGGAGCCCCGGAGAAGAATTATGGTTTAAAGGTTGCCCATACCGGCGCATGATCGGAGGGTTTTTCCATGCCGCGGATGTCGTAATCGATGCCGGTTTCGACGCAGCGCTGGGCCAGCGGCGAGCTTGCCAGAAGAAGGTCGATACGCAGACCGCGGTTGTCATCAAAACCTTTTGAGCGGTAATCGAACCATGAGAAGCGCTCATTATTATCCGGGTTGGCGTGACGCCAGGTATCGACCAGGCCCCAGCCCAGCAGACGATCCATCCATTCACGCTCTTCTGGCAGGAACGAACATTTACCGGTGCGCAGCCAGCGCTTGCGGTTCTCTTCGCCGATGCCGATATCAAGGTCGGTAGGGCTAATATTCATATCGCCCATGATAAGCACCGGATTTTCTTTGTTCAGCTCGGTATCGAGGTAGTTCTGCAGATTCTGATAAAACGCCGCCTTTGCCGGGAACTTGGTCTCGTGGTCGCGGCTTTCACCCTGCGGGAAATAGCCGTTAATTACCGTGACATTGCCAAACGGTGAGGGGATTTCCGCCATGATGATGCGACGCTGCGCATCTTCGCCGTCGCCCGGGAAGCCGCGACGCACGGCTATCGGAGTCTCTTTGGTCAGCAGCGCCACGCCGTAATGGCCTTTTTGCCCATGGTAAAAGACGTTGTAGCCCAGCTTCGCCACCTCTTCGAGAGGAAACATATCGTCGTGAACTTTGGTTTCCTGGAGACCGATAACATCGGGCTGATGTTTATCGACGATGGCGGCCAGTTGATGGGGGCGGGCACGCAGGCCGTTGATATTAAAAGAGATGAATTTCATAGTCGCTGCCACTGTGCAAGGTGAATAGTGCAAGGATGTTAGCAGAATTTCATCATGGTGGCTGCCGGCAGGTGGTTAATTCTACCGATTACTGCGGTTGGCGAGCGAATCGCACAAATTATGCACCGTTTTGGCGCATGTCGCGCCAAAAAAGCGCAGATATCTACGATAAATTTCGTAGAGGATCACAATTACAGAATTATATCTTATCGCTGCATAACTTATCGTCTTTTTCCACTATCCAGCGCCGTTTACCTGATAATTATTCACTAGATATGCATTTTTGTTGAATAATTAGTGCCTGTAACTCGTTGATATCACGTGATTGAGCTCAATTTATGCATTTTTGCCTCTGGCTGGCACGATGCGTGCAATCTACATTTACAGCGTAATAACTCATAAATTTTAACATTGTTCTTACTTTTAATTTACCGGAAGAGGTCGATATGTCTCAGTCAATTACGCGTAGCAATTTTGATCAATGGATGATGCCGGTATATGCGCCGGCGGCTTTTATTCCGGTACGCGGCGAAGGTTCACGGTTATGGGATCAGCAGGGGAAAGAGTATATCGATTTTGCCGGCGGTATCGCGGTGAATGCGCTGGGACACGCTAACCCACAGCTAGTAAAAGCGCTGACCGAGCAGGCGGGAAAATTCTGGCATACCGGTAACGGTTACACCAATGAACCGGCGCTGCGCCTTGCCAAACAGCTGATCGACGCCACCTTTGCCGACCGCGTTTTCTTCTGTAACTCCGGCGCCGAAGCCAACGAAGCGGCGCTGAAACTGGCGCGTAAATACGCCCACGATCATTACGGCAGCCACAAAAGCGGCATTGTCGCCTTCAAAAACGCTTTCCACGGGCGCACGTTGTTCACCGTCTCCGCCGGCGGTCAGCCTTCCTATTCGCAGGATTTTGCGCCGCTGCCGCCGCAGATCCAGCATGCTACCTATAACGACCTCGACTCGGCGCGCGCGCTGATTAATGACGACACCTGCGCGGTAATCGTCGAGCCGATGCAGGGCGAGGGCGGCGTGGTGCCGGCGAAAGCGGAATTTTTGCGCGGCCTGCGCGAATTGTGTGACCAGCACAACGCGCTGCTGATTTTTGATGAGGTACAAACCGGCGTCGGGCGTACCGGCGAATTGTATGCCTATATGCACTACGGGGTGACGCCGGATGTCCTGTCGACGGCGAAAGCGCTGGGCGGCGGCTTCCCGATCGGCGCACTGTTGGCGACGGAGAAATGCGCCAGCGTGATGACCGTCGGCACTCATGGTACGACCTACGGCGGTAACCCACTCGCCACTGCTGTTGCCGGGGAACTGCTGTCTATCGTCAATACCCCGACGCTTTTGAACGGCGTTAAACAGCGTCATCAGTGGTTTAGCGAACGCCTGAGCGCGATTAACGCCAGATACGGCCTGTTCAAGGAAATTCGCGGACTGGGGCTGCTGATTGGCTGCGTACTGAACGACGAATATGCCGGAAAAGCAAAAGCCATTAGTACCCAGGCGGCGGAAGACGGGCTGATGGTATTGATAGCCGGGGCAAACGTCGTTCGCTTCGCCCCGGCCCTTAACGTGAGCGAGGAAGAGGTTAACACCGGTCTCGATCGCTTTGAGCTGGCCTGCCGTCACTTCCTTGCGGGAGTTTCATCATGATGGTGATCCGACCGGTTGAAAAAGCCGATTTGCCGGGGCTGATGGCCCTGGCGGGAGAAACCGGCGGCGGCCTGACGTCGCTGCCGGCGGACGAACCCACTCTGGCTGCCCGCATTGAACGCTCCCAGAGGACCTGGCGCGGCGAACTGCCGAAAAGCGAACAGGGCTATGTCTTTGTGCTGGAAGATAGCGTCAGCGGCGCGGTCGTTGGGATCTGCGCGATTGAAGTCGCCGTTGGCCTCAACGATCCCTGGTACAACTATCGGGTCGGCACCCAGGTACATGCTTCAAAAGAGCTCAATGTTTATCACGCGCTGCCGACGCTGTTCCTTAGCAACGATCACACCGGCTGTAGCGAACTCTGCACGCTGTTTCTCGATCCGGCGTGGCGTAAAGAGGGCAACGGCTACCTGTTGTCGAAATCGCGACTGCTGTTTATGGCCGGTTTCCGCGACCACTTTAATGACAAAGTGGTCGCCGAGATGCGCGGCGTGATTGATGAGCATGGTTATTCGCCGTTCTGGGAAAGTCTTGGCAAGCGCTTCTTCGCGATAGAATTTTCCCGCGCCGACTATCTCTCCGGCACCGGTAAAAAAGCGTTTATCGCCGCATTAATGCCAAAACATCCGTTATATATCGACTTTCTCTCCGATGAAGCGCGGGCGGTCATCGGCCAGGTTCATCCGCAAACGGCGCCTGCGCGTGCGGTACTGGAAAAAGAAGGCTTCCGTTTTAACAACTACATCGACATTTTTGACGGCGGCCCGACGCTGGAGTGCGAAATTGACCGGGTGCGGGCGATACGCAAAAGCCGCCTGCTGACGGTGGAGGAAGGGCAACCTGCGCCGGGAGAGTGGCCGCAGTGTCTGGTCACCAACGAGCAGTATCAGCAGTTCCGCGCCATCCTGGTCCATGCCGACCCGGATAGCGAAACGTTGCTGCTGAGCGCGCGTGAGCTGGATACGCTGAAATGCCACCCAGGCGACCGCGTACGGATGGTCCGCCTGATCCCCGAGGAGAAAGCATCATGAGTTTATGGATTAACGGCGAATGGCAAAACGGGCGCGGCCCGCAGCGCAGTAAATATAACCCGGTCAACCAGGCGCTGCTGTGGCAGGGGAATGACGCCGACGCCGGGCAGGTCGCGCAGGCGGTTAGCGCCGCGCGTCAGGCTTTTCCCGCCTGGGCCCGCCTGCCATTTAGCGCGCGTCAGGCGATCGTCGAGAAGTTTGCGGCGCTGCTGGAAGCGAACAAAAGCCAGCTGACGGCGATTATTGCCGCCGAGACCGGTAAACCGCGCTGGGAGGCGGCCACGGAAATTACCGCCATGATAAATAAGGTGGCGATCTCGGTGCGCGCCTATCATAGCCGCACCGGCGAGAGCGAGACGGCGATGGCCGACGGCGCCGCCACCCTGCGCCACCGTCCCCACGGGGTACTGGCAGTGTTCGGGCCTTATAATTTCCCGGGCCATTTACCCAACGGACATATTGTACCGGCGCTACTCGCCGGTAATACCATCGTCTTTAAACCCAGTGAGCTTACGCCGCAAAGCGGCGAAGTGGTGGTTAAGCTGTGGGCGGAGGCGGGCTTACCCGCTGGAGTCGTGAATCTACTGCAGGGCGGCCGGGAGACCGGCGAGGCGCTGAGCGGGCAGGTGGATATCGACGGTCTCTTGTTCACCGGCAGTTCCGCGACCGGCTTCCAACTGCACCGTCAACTGGCCGGGCAGCCGCAAAAAATCCTCGCCCTCGAAATGGGCGGTAACAACCCGCTGATTGTTGACGAACCGCAGGATATTGACGCTGCGGTCCACCTGACAATCCAGTCGGCGTTTATCACCGCCGGGCAGCGCTGCACCTGCGCGCGCCGTCTGTTGGTGAAGCGCGGCGCGACGGGCGATGCGTTTTTACAGCGTTTAGTGACGGTGTCACAACGTCTTATTCCCGACGAGTGGGATGCGCAGCCGCAGCCGTTCCTGGGCGGACTGGTATCGCCGCAGGCCGCGCAAAAGGTGCATCAGGCCTGGCTTGGGCACGTGGCGAGCGGCGGACAGACGTTACTGGAGCCGCGCCTGCTGCGCGACGGTACCTCGCTGCTGACGCCGGGGATCATCGACATGAGCAACGTGCAGCAGGTGGCGGATGAAGAAGTTTTTGGCCCGCTGTTGTGCGTGTGGCGCTATGACGATTTCGAGCAAGCGATCGCGATGGCTAACGCCACCCGGTTTGGTCTCTCCTGTGGGTTGATTTCCGCCGAGCGCGATAAGTTCGAGCGCCTGTTGCTGGAGGCCCGCGCCGGGATCGTCAACTGGAACAAGCCGCTCACCGGTGCTGCCAGTACCGCGCCGTTTGGCGGAACCGGCGCCTCGGGAAATCATCGTCCAGGCGCCTGGTACGCCGCCGATTATTGCGCCTGGCCGATGGCCAGCCTGGAATCCGCCGAACTGACGCTACCGGAGACGCTCAGTCCGGGGCTGGATTTTTCATCGCAGGCAAGTTGATGAAAGTTCGCGGGGCCGGGATTCTCGGCCCTGCGAGTTTTCCTCGATCCGTTTCAGTAATAAAGGAGGCGTCGTGGACGACTTTCTGGCACTAACTCTGGCGGGGCGCTGGCCGCATCATTTTCATGGCGAAACCGCCCATTTTCGTTGGCACTGGATCGATTGCGGCATCCTGCTGCTGACCCCGCATGCGCGCTGCGAACGTTCACTGGTGCTCTCCTGCGGTATTCACGGCAATGAAACCGCGCCGGTGGAGATAGTCAACGCTTTGCTTCAGCAGTTGTTTAGCGGCGAACTCCCGCTGCGCTGGCGTGTGTTGGTGATATTCGGCAACCCGCCGGCGCTGCGGCAAAATAAACGCTATCTCGATAGCGATATGAACCGCATGTTCGGCGAACGCTGGCGCAAGTTCGCGCCCAGTGGTGAAACGGTGCGGGCACGGCAGTTGGAAAGCGCTGTGACGCGTTTTTTTAGCGATAGCCATGGCGTGCGCTGGCACCTGGATATGCATACCGCTATTCGCGGCTCGCTGCATCCGCGCTTTGGCGTGTTGCCGGCACGCGAGGAGCCGTGGGGCGAAGATTTTCTCAGCTGGCTTGGCGCGGCCGGGCTGGAGGCGCTGGTGTTCCATCAACAACCGGCGGGAACCTTTACCCACTTTAGCTGCGAACGTTTTGCCGCGCTGGCCTGTACGCTGGAGTTGGGCAAAGCGCTGCCTTTTGGCGACAACGATTTAACCCAGTTCTCAGCGACGCAGCGGGCGTTAAGCAGGCTGTTGGTGGGCGATTTGGCGGTGGAAGAAACGACTGCGCCGCTGCGCTACCGGGTGGTGCAGCAGATCACCCGCCACAGCGACCAGTTCCAGTTGCATATGTCGGGGGAGACGCTCAATTTTACACCGTTCAGCGCCGGGACGCTGTTGGCTGAGGATGGCGAAACGCGCTATGTCGTCGAAAAGGCGCAGGAGTACGTGCTGTTTCCCAACCCCGGCGTAGCGCCAGGGCTACGGGCTGGGCTGATGCTGGAACGGTTGTAATTTCCTTTCTTAACTATTCACAGCCGTTGTTGTTCGCGGTTGTGAATATCGAGTGAAATATGGCTGCGCACCGATCTTATTTATTTGTGCCATTGGCATTGTTTGCGGATTATTCCTGGTTAAATGCTTTGTTTTTAATCTCCACTGTTTTATAATCTTCATAGTTTCCTTATAAAACAGCCTGTTATTTATTTTTTGTTGCATATCCCTCCTCATTTTCCTTATTTTCTCCACAATTGGTGAGAAAATGTTTTTTACACTTTCATTGTTTTACGCTTGCACTGACTAATTGACGATAAAGCGCGTAAAGTTAATCTCGTCAACACGGCAATGCGCCGTCAGAATAACTGATAGTAAGGACATAACCATGAAGAAGATTACTGCTCTGTTTGTTGCCTCTACTCTGGCTCTGGGTGCTGCTAACCTGGCTCACGCGGCCGATACCACCGCTACCACCCAAACCGATAGCAAACCGATGATGCACCATAAAGGTATGCCGGGTCATCACGATATGATGTTCAAAGATCTGAACCTGACCGATGCGCAAAAACAGCAGGTTCGTGACATCATGAAAAGCCAACGCCAGAACATGAAACGTCCGTCCCTTGACGAACGTCGTGCCATGCACGATCTGATCGCCAGCGATACTTTCGACAAAGCGAAAGCCAGCGCGCAGATCGACAAAATGGAAGCGCAGCATAAAGAGATGATGCTTTCCCGCATGGAAACCCAGAACAAGATTTACAACATCCTGACGCCGGAACAGAAAAAACAGTTCAATGCGAATTTTGAGAAGCATCTGACAGAACGTAAAGCGCCGGAAGGTAAAATGCCTGTACCTGCTGAGTAACTCAGCGCGAAGAATGAAGACCGCCGGTCTTGCCCAATCATTGCCAGTAAGGCTTTGGGCAGGGCCGGCGGTTTTTTACGTTTAATCCCGTTGCGTTCAGCCTGCTCGTCTGTTTCTGCGAGTTGCTCGCCATTATCGGAATACATTTATAAAGATACGGTTTATCTCCCCTGTTGATGCACGCTAATATCCCCTCTCGAAGAATATTTATATTTAATATCAAATGTTTATATATATTTATGTAAGAATGGGGTTGCTGAATGGTATCTGCTGGGAGTCAACCGGTTTTAATTGAGTGGAATGTTTTGGCGCTAATCGCCATCATCTCTTTTTATTTTTATCGTTGGCAAAAGGGAACAGGGCGACGGCTTGCTATAGAGCCCAAAGAGCTTCGGGCGGTGGTACCAGGCTTGCTATTAGTCGTGCATCCGGAGTGATGTCATGACGAAATTACTCCTTAAGTTATCGCAACTACTTACTGTCCTATTGTTTTTAATGAATTATATGGCTTTCGCCGCCGATGGTATTGGGGATGTAAAAAAGCCGCGACAGTTCTCAACCACAGCAATACCTTCTTTTGAGCATATCCTTTCATTTGACGTTCTGGCCAGCTTTAATCCCGATGGGAGCATGGAAGTCCAGGAGAATATAAGCGTTTTAGCTATGCGTGGAAGGATCCGCCAGGGCATTTTCCGAACGTTGCCTGATATTTGGGAGCGACGTGATGGTAGAATATTCCGTGCCAACTATACGGTAATGTCAGTATTACTAAACGGCGTTCCAGAGCTTTTTCAGCTTGATCAACAACCGCAAGCAGTGATTGTGCGTATTGGCAGCGCTGGACATATCCTCAGGCCCGGTATCTATCATTATCAAATACGCTATAAAGTGAGTAATCATTTCAGCCGATCTCATGGCAAAGATGAGCTTTACTGGAATGTTACCGGGAGTAGCTGGCCCTGGCCTATCAGTAGGGCCAGTTTTCGTCTGCAGCTTCCGAACGCAAGTGAAAATCTGAACGCTCAAGCAAAAGATCGCCGGTTACACTCCATTGAAGCGTTTTCCGTAATGGTCGGGTCGAAGCGATCTGCAGCGACCATATTACCAGACGGCAGTGTCCGTACTATACGCTCTATGGCAAAAGGTGAGGGTCTAACGGTTGTCTATAGCTGGCCGCAAGCGGTACTGGCTAACGCTCCCCAGCCGAAGGCCGTTGCGCCATTAGTACATTTGTTGATACCTACACCCGAAACCCTGGTGATATGGCTGCCATTATTGCTAATGATTGGCTATTACTATTGCTGGTGGCAAAAAAATGTCATTCAAACCGGCTTAAAGATGCCGGCTATTTTCTCGCTTGATCATGTACCAAATGGTATGACTCCGGGCTATCTGCGTTTTCTTATCCGCCGTGACTATGATGATATTGCTTTCAGTAGCGATGTGCTTGGATTAGTGACCAAGAGGGCGGTCGCGTTAGTAAGTGGAAAACGGGATGCTCTGAGGAAGGCCGGTGTAATACTACGGCTCTCGCTATTAAACACCGCAGGAAACAGCCGTCTGGATCGTGCTGACAAAGCGCTTGTTAGTCAGATTTTTAGTGGAAAGCGAAAAAATCTTCCTCTTTGTACAGGGCATCAACCCTCACTACATAAGGCGCGTCGAAATCAGGAAAAATATTATGATGCGCAGCGTGAGAGGCTTTTTCGTAAGTGGGGGCCACCCCTCAGGCATTGTATTTACCTGTCGCTTTTGATGCCTGCAGTTTGCGCTATTTGGGTGGATTTTCGCATTGCGCTTATCACTATTCCGGTGCTTTTCTTATGGCTGGTAGGAGGGGCAATCTGGTTTTTCCTGGCGAGATTTTTATGTCATCGCCGTGACATGTGGCGTTTTTGGGGGCCAGTTCCTCTTGTTTTAGGATTAATTTTTGGTTCCTTGACGACGTGGGGAGGCTACGTTCTCATGTTTATGCAACCGGTTAATCAGCTCCCGGCTGGATACCTTGGTGGTATGGCGATGGCATTTGCATTTCTCGTATTTGTAAGTTGGCGAACGCCGCGCTATACCCAGCGCGGCTTGAATGAACTCGCCGTTGCTAAAGGGGTGAAACTGTATCTGGCGTCAGCACAAAAAGAAAATCTACACTATCGATACCCGCCTGCTCAAATCATGTCGCATTTCGAAACGCTGTTGCCCGTGGCGGTAGCGCTCGGCTTAGGTAAATAATGGATGGAGACATTCGCAGACTACCTTAGAGACCACGATATGAACTCGCAATTATTCGCTGGTATTGAGTGGAACGACATAACTCAATTTTGCGAGTGCTGTCATGCTTGTTCAATGGCTGCTGCTAAACCTGACTCTGGAGCTGTTTCACAGGATTTGCCTGACAGTAGTTATGGCTCCAGCGATAGTGGTTTTTCCGATAGTAGCTCTGGGGGAGATGACGGTGGCGGCGGCGGCTGGTAGTAAAGCTATGATCTACGGCCGTTAGGTTTGCCGGAGTTACTTTGCGCCAGAACCCGGCGCAAATTAACGCTTTAAAATGAATGCAGCTGATACTCACCGCTGAGCAAAGGCTTACAAAGGATCTTGTAGCCATCGTGATCGAAACCGGCTGGCAGTGTGGTGAGTTCAGCAGCTTGCGCCAGCGAATCCACCGCGCCCAGCCACAGCCAGTTATGAATGATGTGGTACTGGACCATATCCGGACCGCGCTCCTCCAGCGCCACCGGACCCGCCCACGGCCAGCACACCAGCTGAAGCTTACTCATCTGCGCCAGCAGCCGCTGGTTATGATCTTCGACGCGCTCTCTACCGCAGCAGGCGCCGGCGCAGCGCCCCAGCGCGGAACGAAAACAGGCGCGCCCGCGACTCAGCGGTTCCAGCCCCAGAATGCCGTAACACAGACGGTGCTCATCGGCGATGGTTTGCAGCGCCTGTAATGCCGCGCGGCGGTTAGCGAACAGGCCGTACAGGTGCTGCTGATGGGAGAAATCGACTTCTCGCGCATACACAACTTGCGGTTTACCCGCCTCCAGCAGCCAGGAGCAGAGCTGCTTATTACGCCGCAGTCGTTTATTAAACAGCGGCTGCTGTTCTTTAATTAACCGCGCTTCAAGTAACAGCGCGCCTAATTCCCCGGCGGTCCGCTGCCAGCTGATGCGCCGCGCCTGGCGCAGCATGGAGGCTTCATCAGCGGTACGCAAATGCGACAGCACCCGGCTGCGGATATTCACGCTCTTACCGATATAAAGCGGCAGCGTCTCGCTTTCCCCATGGAACTGATACACCCCTGGCAGCTTTGGCAAGGCCTCAAGCCATGGACGTAAGTGTTCGGGGTACTCATAGATTGCCGCCGCTTCAAATTCCAGACGCGGGGCAGATTGTTTTCTGGCCACAACAACTCCTGATACTGTTTATGTATCCAGTATAGCAGGCGAGTTTTACGGCGAAAAGAACAAAAAATAACCCCGGCGCTGGCCGGGGTGCAGGGGAGTAGTTACTTCTTCCAGAAATCGTCGAAGACGGTAATCGGCGGGCGGCGCTTATGCTCGGTTTTCAGATACCAGCCTTCGATGGTTTTGGCGATGTTCTCGTCCAGGGTTTTACCTTCCAGATAGTCATCAATGTTTTCGTAGGTCACGCCCAGCGCGACTTCATCCGGCAGAGAAGGGCGGTCATCTTCGAGGTCGGCGGTCGGCTGCTTCATATAAAGGTGCTCAGGACAGCCCAACTGCGCCAGTAGCTGTTTGCCCTGACGTTTATTGAGACGGAAGATAGGATTAATGTCGGTACCGCCATCGCCGTATTTGGTAAAGAAGCCGGTGATCGCTTCTGCGGCATGATCTGTTCCCACGACCACGCCTTTGGTCATGCCGGCGATACTGTATTGGGCTTTCATTCGCTCACGGGCTTTCTCGTTGCCGCGAACAAAATCGCTCAGCTCAATACCCGCTTCTCGCAACGCCTGCTCGCTGGCCAGCACCGCGCCTTTAATATTGACGGTCAGCACGCGGTCGGGCTGGATAAATTCGATGGCATCCTGGCAATCCTGCTCATCGGCCTGGACGCCATAAGGCAGGCGCACGGCGATAAATTGCAGGCTGCGATCGCCGCTTTCGGCACGCAGCTCATCGATCGCCATCTGGCATAGTTTGCCGGTAAGGGTCGAATCCTGGCCGCCGCTAATGCCGAGCACCAGTGATTTAATGAACGGATAGGTCTGCAGATAGGATTTCAGGAAATCCACGCTGCGGCGAATTTCGCCTTCGACATCAATCTGCGGCTTCGCGCCCAGCGCCTGAATAATTTGTTGTTGAAGCGTCATTACGCCCTCCGGAAAGTGAGCCTGTATGGCAACCAGCATGGTCTAAAACTACCTCTTTGCTGCTGAAACGACAAGGCTGGTACCGCTGACTGACGGAAAAGAAGGCAACCAATGGCATAGCATTTAATTATGGTGCGGAAGGTAGTTGGAAGTAGAGTGCGCTGCGCCGCTGTTTTTTTTTGCACATATCTGGTTACCAGAAAAGTTCTGAATTTACATGAATTCGACGTTTGGCTTGAAAAATAACGCTTTTTATTCCAGGCTTAAAACACGCCGATTACATAATGAGGACGGAATATGAACAAAAAATTAGCAGGATTGATGGGCGCAGCGGCAGTATTAACCATGCTGGCGGGGTGTACGGCCTATGACCGCACCAAAGACCAGTTCACACAGCCAGTTGTTAAGGATGTCAAAAAAGGCATGACCCGCAGCCAGGTTATGCAGATTGCCGGTAAACCGTCGTCTGAAGTCACCATGATCCACGCACGCGGAACTTGCCAGACTTATATCCTGGGTCAACGGGATGGTAAAATTGAAACCTACTTCGTCGCGCTGGACGAGACCGGTCACGTGATGAACTCCGGCTACCAGACCTGCGCCGAGTACGACACCGATCCGCGTAACAGCAAATAACTACGCGTCACAAGCTGAGAGCTACGAAAGCCCGACCATTGGTCGGGCTTTTTTATGGCGGCTAATGCTTATTTAATTGCGCGAATTATTTGGGGGAAATGTGAGGGTAGTCAAAACGCGAGGTCAATGAGAGACAATTCTGTTCAACAGGGAATTATCCTGCCGCCAAATGTTGCCGTATACTCAATGCATAAACAAAACTAACCGAAAGTTACCAGTCTTACCGGCTCTCAGCCATTGCTGAGGCCCAGGTCCTACAAATTGAGGAAGCGTTCATGGAAAAGAAACATATCTATCTGTTCTGCTCGGCTGGCATGTCCACTTCATTACTGGTCTCCAAAATGCGTGCCCAGGCAGAAAAGTATGAAGTCCCGGTAATTATTGAAGCGTATCCTGAAACGCTGGCCGGTGAAAAAGGGCCGGAAGCTGATGTCGTATTATTAGGGCCACAAATTGCGTATATGCTGCCGGAAATCCAACGTTTGCTGCCGAACAAGCCGGTAGAGGTCATTGATTCCATTCTGTACGGTAAAGTTGATGGCTTAGGTGTATTGAAAGCGGCCGTCGCGGCCATTAAGAAAGCTGCTGCACAATAATTTTATTTTTTAAACTCGCGATATTCTGGCGTCTGGTAGTTAATTAATACTAGCCGCCACTATATTCAACAGTTTATTTTCCCGTCAAAGAGTAATTTCATACATCATCGCCGTAATATTTTATTGCGGCTTTTAAGGGTATTGACTATGAGTAAAGTGATCGATTCGCTTGAAAAGGTACTCCTTCCTTTTGCTGTTAAAATAGGAAAGCAACCGCACATTAATGCGATTAAAAACGGCTTTATTAAATTAATGCCGCTGACCCTCGCCGGGGCCATGTTCGTATTAATCAACAACGTTTTTCTGAGCTTTGGTGAAGGTTCTTTCTTTTATTCAATGGGGATTCGCCTGGATGCCTCCACCATTGAAACCTTAAACGGCTTTAAAGCCATCGGCGGTAATGTCTATAACGGTACGTTGGGCATTATGTCGCTGATGGCGCCGTTCTTTATCGGCGCCGCGCTGGCCGAAGAGCGTAAAGTCGACCCCATGGCTGCCGGTCTGCTGGCGGTCGCCGCCTTTATGACCGTCACGCCTTATAGCGTGGGTGAAGCCTACGCCGTCGGCGCCAACTGGCTCGGCGGGCAGAACATTATCTCCGGGATGATTATCGGCCTGGTGGTGGCGGAACTGTTCACCTTTGTCATTCGTCGCAACTGGGTCATTAAACTGCCGGATAGCGTGCCGTCATCGGTATCGCGTTCCTTCTCGGCGCTGATCCCGGGCTTCCTGATTTTGTCGGTCTTCGGCATTATTTCGTGGATTCTGTCAAACTACGGCAGCAACTTCCATCAGATCATCATGGACTCCATCTCCACGCCGCTGGCGGCGATGGGCAGCGTCGTTGGCTGGGCGTACGTAATCTTTAACTCCCTGCTGTGGTTCTTCGGGGTGCACGGTTCGCTGGCGCTGACCGCGCTGGATAACGGCATTATGACGCCGTGGGCGCTGGAAAACATCGCGCTGTATAACCAGTATGGTTCTGTCGACGCGGCCATCGAAGCCGGCAAACAGTTCCACTTCTGGGCGAAGCCGATGCTCGACTCCTACATCCTGCTGGGTGGTTCCGGTGCGACGCTGGGTCTGATTATCGCCATCTTCATCGCTTCTCGCCGCGCCGATCATCGTCAGGTCGCTAAGCTGGCGCTGCCGTCAGGCATCTTCCAGATTAACGAACCGATTCTGTTCGGTCTGCCGATCATCATGAACCCGGTCATGTTCATCCCGTTCGTTCTGGTCCAACCGATTCTGGCCGCGATTACGCTGGCCGCTTATAGTCTGGGCATTATCCCACCGGTGACCAACCTGGCCCCGTGGACGATGCCAACCGGTTTGGGCGCTTTCTTTAACAGTAACGGTAGCGTTGCTGCCCTGCTGGTCGCGCTCTTCAACCTTTGTGTCGCTACTGCCGTGTACCTGCCGTTCGTCATCCTGTCGAACAAAGCGCAGAGCACCATCGAGCAGGAAGAAAGCGAAGAAGATATTGCTAACGCACTGAAATTCTGATGTCGAGCGGTACGGGCTCTCCCCGTACCGCCTGAGAAACGAGGGAAATATTATGTTTGATCTGGATAACATCGACGCGGTAGAAACCCCGGAAAATGACCTCGAAGAGGTGGTGATGGGGCTGATTATCAACTCCGGACAGGCGCGTAGCCTGGCCTATGCGGCGCTGAAGCAGGCGAAGCAGGGGGATTTTGCCGCCGCGAAATCGATGATGGAGCAATCGCGGATGGCGCTGAGCGAAGCGCATCGCGTCCAGACCCAGCTTATTGAAAGCGATGAAGGCGAGGGCAAGATGAAGGTGAGTCTGGTGCTGGTTCATGCGCAGGATCATCTGATGACCTCAATGCTGGCCCGTGAACTGGTGGCCGAATTGATCGAGCTGCACGAGAAGGTACAATAGGCTATCCGAACGATGAGGCAGCCGAAGATGATGACCACCGAGATCAGTACCGCCAGGGAACAACAGCTCTTCAACGGGAAAAACTTTCATGTGGTCATCTATAACAAAACGGAGAGCGTGAGCGGGCTTCACCAGCATGATTACTACGAGTTCACTATCGTTTTAACCGGGCGCTATTATCAGGAAATTAATGGCAAGCGGGTGTTGCTGGAGCGCGGGGACTTTGTCTTTATCCCAATGGGGTCGCACCATCAGAGCTTTTACGAGTTTGGTGCGACGCGCATTCTTAACGTTGGCATCAGCAGACGCTTCTTTGAGAAACATTATCTGCCGCTGCTGCCGTTCGGTCTGGTCGCCTCTCAGGTCTATGCGGTGCAAAGCGCCTTTCTCAGTTATATCGAGTCGGTTATTGCTTCACTGAATTTTCGCGAGACTGAATTTGACGAGTTTATTGAACTGGTCTCGTTTTACACCATTAACCGCTTACGTCATTATCGTGAAGAGCCCGTTGAAGATGTGATTCCTCACTGGCTGAAAAATACCGTAGAGGATATGCACGATAAAAACAAATTTGGCGAAAGCGCGCTGGAAAATATGGTGCAATTGTCCGGGAAAACGCAAGAATATTTAACCCGGGCGACCCAGCGCTATTATGGTAAGACGCCGATGCAGATCATTAATGATATCCGCATCAATTTCGCGAAAAAACAGCTGGAAATTACCAACTATTCGGTCACTGATATTGCGTATGAATCAGGATATAGCAGCCCAAGTCTGTTTATTAAAACATTCAAAAAGCTGACTTCCTTTACGCCAAGCAGTTATCGCAAACAGCTGACCAATATTAATTAACTCGCAGCGGAATTTACCGCGCGGTTTATTCATTCAAGTTAACTGTCCGCATTTATGCGGAGAGCGGTCTACGTCTACGCGTAGCGCCTAAGGGAGAAAGATATGAGCCAGAAATTAAAAGTCGTGACTATCGGCGGCGGCAGCAGCTATACCCCGGAATTACTGGAAGGTTTCCTCAAACGCTATCACGAGCTGCCGGTAACGGAACTGTGGCTGGTGGACGTGGAAGAAGGGCAGGAAAAGCTCGATATCATCCATGCGCTGTGCCAGAGGATGGTGGAAAAAGCCGGCGTGCCGATGAAAGTCTACAAAACGCTGGATCGCCGCGCGGCGCTGGAAGGGGCGGATTTCGTCACCACGCAGCTACGCGTTGGCCAGCTGAAAGCGCGTGAAAAAGATGAACGTATCCCGCTAAGCCATGGCTATCTTGGCCAGGAAACCAACGGTGCGGGCGGCCTGTTTAAAGGCCTGCGTACCATCCCGGTGATTTTCGATATCGTCAAAGATGTGCAGGAAATTTGCCCCGATGCGTGGATCATTAACTTTACCAACCCGGCGGGTATGGTGACCGAGGCGGTATACCGCCACACTAACTTCAAACGCTTTATCGGCGTGTGCAACATTCCAATCGGTATGAAGATGTTTATTACCGATGTGCTGCAACTGAGCCCGAGCGATGAACTGAATATCGATCTGTTCGGCCTTAACCACTTGGTGTTCGTTCGCGATGTGCTGGTCAATGGCGTGTCGCGCTTCGATGAACTGCTGGACGGCGTGGCTTCTGGCCGCCTGACCGCGAACTCGGTGAAAAATATCTTCGACCTGCCGTTTAGCGAAGGGTTGATTCGCTCACTGCGCCTGATCCCCTGCTCGTATCTGCTTTATTACTTCAAGCCAAAAGAGATGCTGGCGATTGAGATGGGCGAGTACTACAAAGGCGGCGCGCGCGCTCAGGTCGTACAGAAGGTTGAAAAACAGCTGTTCGAACTGTACAAAAATCCGGATCTGAACATTAAGCCGAAGGAGCTTGAGCAGCGAGGCGGTGCTTACTACTCTGATGCCGCCTGCGAGGTGATTAACGCCATTTACAATGATAAGCAGGCCGAGCACTATGTGAATATTCCGCACCATGGCCACGTTGATAATATTCCGGCCGACTGGGCGGTAGAAATGACCTGTACGCTGGGCCGCGACGGTGCGAAGCCCACGCCGCGAATCACGCATTTTGATGAAAAAGTGCTGGGGCTGATTTATACCATCAAAGGCTTTGAAGTGGCGGCCAGCCAGGCGGCAATAAGCGGCGAGCTTAATGACGTACTGTTGGCGCTGAATTTAAGTCCGCTGATTCATTCGGATCGCGATGCCGAGCAGCTGGCGCGGGAGATGATCCTCGCCCATGAGAAGTGGCTGCCGAACTTTGCAGCCACTATCGAAAAACTGAAACAGTAACGGGGGCGGCCGATGGAACGCGTATTGATCGTTAACGCCGATGATTATGGCCTGAGCAAAGGGCAGAACTACGGTATTATCGAAGCCTGCAGGAACGGACTGGTGACGTCGACCACGGCGTTGGTCAACGGCGCGGCTATCGGCCACGCCGCCCAGTTGAGTCGCAGCCTGCCCGAGCTGGCGGTGGGCATGCACTTTGTGTTGACGCTGGGCGAGCCATTATCGGCGATGCCGGGGTTAACCCGCGACGGGCGGTTGGGCAAATGGATTTGGCAGATGGCGGAAGAAGACAGCCTGCCGCTGGATGAGATCGCCCACGAACTGGAGTGCCAGTACCGGCGTTTTATCGAACTGTTTGGTTGCGAACCGACCCATATCGACAGCCACCACCACGTGCATATGATCGCGCAGATCTACCCCATCGTCGCCGCTTTTGCGCGCGAAAAGGGCGTCGCTTTGCGTATCGACCGCCAGGTGGCGGCGCTGAATGGCCTCGATCAGGATGCGGCGCGCAGTAGCGATGGCTTCAGCAGCGAATTTTACGGTGAAGCGGTTTCACAAGCGCTGTTCCTGCAGACGCTGGATGCATCGCTCGAACGGCAGGAAAACTCGCTGGAAGTGATGTGTCATCCGGCATTTGTCGATAACACCATTATGGGCAGCGCTTACTGCTATCCGCGGCTGACCGAACTGGACGTGCTGACGTCCGGCGAACTGAAGTACGCTATTGCGGAACGCGGCTACCGGCTCGGAAACTATCGCGACGTATAAAGAGAGGAAAGCCCGGCAGCCATGAACTGCCGGGCTTTTTGTTACGCGGGTATGGCCGCAACTTTACTGCTTCTTGACCAGACGCGATGCGCGGCCAGTAGCGTCAGCAGTTTATCGACGCTAAGCGTATTAATCGCGTCGCATTCGATAACCCCTTCTTCACCCGCAGCGGGCACCTGTAGCAGCGAACTAAACTGCCGCGCATCGCCCGCCAGTAAAATAGGCTTCAGATGCTTATAAGCTTCCAGCAGATAGTAGCGGGCATCTCCGTTATCGCTGATGCTGCTCAGATCGCCGCCGGGAACGATAACCGCATCAACCGTCAACGATGGCGAGCCGGCGAAGGTTCCGGCGATCGGTAGCTGCGATCCATCATCGGCGCTGACTTCGCCCATACGCGAATAGAGCAGTTTGCTGTGGACGCCTCTGGCCTGCAGCGCTTGCAACAGGTTGAGTACATCCTGCGCGCAGGTCTTCTCGTTGAGTAATACCGCGACAATTCGTCCTTTTACGTCGCCATCGCCATCAGCGTAAAGACTGAGGGTTGGATCTTTCTCCACGCCGTTAACCGGCGCTGGCGGGGCAATATTCCGCTGCTCATCGCTGAGTTCGATACCGAGATTGTTGGCTACCGCTTGCGCCAGCCCGATATCAATATGCGCCAGATGATCGACCACCCGCTCGCGGATCCAGACTCTGACCACTTTGCTCAGCTCAAAACTAAAGCCGCCGATAATGTGCTGCTGCTCAATCGGCGTCTGGCTGAGCCAGAACAGGCGAGGCTGGGCGTAGTACTCGCCGAAGGAGGGGCTACGGTTACGGATTTTCTCGCCATCAACGCGTTCCGCCAGTGATTCAAAGCCGCCGCGTTTCGGCGCCGGCGGCGTTTCGCGAGGCCAGTTATCGTTGATAGAGTTGGGCTCATAGTTTGCTGGATTGGTATCAATCTCCATTCGGTGCATGCCGTCACGCTGGAAATTATGATACGGGCAGGTAGGGCGGTTAATCGGAATTTCGTGGAAATTTGGCCCGCCGAGGCGGCTAATTTGCGTATCGGTATAGGAGAAGAGTCGCCCTTGCAGCAGCGGGTCGTTACTAAAATCGATACCCGGCACGATATGACCCGGATGGAATGCCGCCTGTTCGTTCTCAGCGAAGAAGTTGTCGGGGTTACGGTTAAGCACCATTTTGCCGACTCGTTGCACGGGCACCAGCGCTTCCGGAATGAGTTTGGTCGGATCCAGCAGATCGAAGTCGAAATCGAACTCGTTTTCCTCCGGAATTAACTGCAGGCCGAGCTCAAACTCCGGATAATCGCCAGCCTCGATGGCTTCCCATAGGTCGCGGCGATGAAAATCCGGGTCGCGGCCGGTTAATTTCTGCGCCTCATCCCACACCAGGGATGCTTTACCGGCCACCGGCTTCCAGTGGAAGCGTACGAAGGTGGCTTTGCCTTCGGCGTTGATGAAACGGAAAGTATGTATGCCGAAACCTTCCATCGTGCGATAGCTGCGCGGCAAGCCGCGGTCGGACATGGCCCACATCACGTTATGCAATGTTTCCGGCTGCAGCGAAACATAGTCCCAGAAGGTGTCATGGGCGCTTTGTCCCTGCGGAATTGCCCAGTGCGGTTCGGGTTTCACCGCATGGACAAAGTCAGGAAATTTAATCGCATCCTGGATAAAGAAAATAGGAGTGTTATTGCCCACCAGGTCGAAAATGCCCTCTTCGGTATAGAATTTGGTGGCGAAGCCGCGGATATCACGCACGGTATCGGCCGAGCCCGCGCCGCCCTGAACGGTGGAGAAGCGGACAAAAACAGGGGTGATTTTTTCCGGCGCGGACAGAAAATCGGCTTTGGTAATTTCTTTCAGGCTTTTGTAAGGCTGGAAATAGCCGTGCGCGGCGGAACCGCGAGCATGAACGATACGCTCGGGAATGCGTTCATGGTCAAAGTGGGTAATTTTCTCACGTAAGATAAAATCTTCCAGCAACGTTGGTCCGCGGTTGCCGGCGCGTAACGAGTTTTGATCGTCGGCGATGCGTACCCCCTGATTGGTGGTCAGCGGGAAGTTTTCGCCGCCTTTACGCTGCGGCTCAAGCGTATCTAATTTTATGCTGTGAGTATCAGGTGCTTTCAGGCTACCCGGCGCCGTCGGCTCCTCCCCGGGCGCGGTTGGCTGGGGAATAGGGCGCCATTCGCGGTCTTCGGGCGCCAGTGAATCGAGGCCCGGTTTTGCTTCATCGCTATCGTGTACCGGAGCCTGTCGGCTGTGTGGGTCGTGGTGTTTTTCTGACATCTGCTCGTCTCCTGCTTTCATTGCTAAAAGTGGTCGTTGCTAAACCAAAACCCTTCTAACTATAGAACATTGTTCTGGGTTCGCCGGGCAGAAACGAATAGAGTTATCCTAAAATGCGCATTAGCGGAGGAGGGGCGACGAAAAGGGGGGCGATCGGCTATGATAGGGGTTTATGTTCCCGCTTTGCTTAGTGAATCCATCTGTTATGAAAACATTGCGCCAACAAAATCGCCCTGTCATTAGCTACGTGCCGCGCGTCGAGCCTGCGCCGCCGGATCATGCCGTTAAAATGGACCATTTTCGCGATGTCTGGATATTGCGGGGCAAATATGTCGCCTTTGTACTGATGGGCGAGCGTTTCCGCCGTTCACCGGCGTTCACCGTGCCGGAATCGGCGCAGCGTTGGGCTAATCAGATACGCCAGGAAGGTGAAATAGAGGCCTGACCTCGCGGGTAAAATAAAAAAGCCGCTGAAATTCAGCGGCTTTTTTGTGGCTGTTAACGTTAGCGATGCGCCAGTTCGGCGTCTTCTTCGCTATCGAGGATGGCTTTATCCGTCTGGCGCAGCCACTGGCTGGTCAGCGTGCCGGCGGTCATTGAACCGTTAACGTTAAGGGCGGTACGGCCCATATCAATCAGCGGCTCGACGGAAATCAGCAGCGCGACCAGCGTGACCGGCAGACCCATCGCCGGTAGCACGATCAAGGCTGCGAAGGTCGCGCCGCCGCCAACGCCGGCTACGCCCGCGGAGCTTACGGTGACGATACCCACGAGGGTGGCAATCCACATTGGATCCAGCGGGTTGATGCCAACGGTTGGCGCTACCATTACCGCCAGCATCGCCGGATAGATACCGGCGCAGCCGTTCTGACCAATCGTCGCGCCAAATGAGGCGGAGAAGCTGGCAATAGATTCCGGCACGCCCAGACGGCGCGTCTGCGCTTCCACGTTCAGCGGAATAGACGCCGCGCTGGAACGGCTGGTGAAAGCGAAGGTAATCACCGGCCAGACTTTACGGAAATACTTCAGCGGACTGACGCCATTGACGGCTAACAGCAGACCGTGTACCACAAACATGATCCCCAGCGCGATGTAAGAGGCCACCACGAAACCGCCGAGCTTGATGATGTCATGCAGGTTGGAACCGGCAACCACTTTGGTCATCAGTGCCAGTACGCCGTACGGGGTCAACTGCATCACCAGACGCACCAGCTTCATCACCCAGCCCTGCAGCGTGTCGATGGCGGTCAGGACGCGTTGGCCTTTCTCCACATCGTCTTTCAGCAGTTTCAGCGCCGCGACGCCAAGGAACGCCGAGAAGATAACGATGCTGATGATAGAAGTCGGGTTAGCGCCGGTCAGATCGGCAAACGGGTTTTTCGGCACAAACGACAGGATCAGCTGCGGAACGCTCAGATCTGATACTTTACCGACATAGTTGCTCTGGATGGCGTTCAGACGAGCGGTTTCCGCGCTGCCCTGCACCAGTCCTTCAGCGGTGAGGCCAAACAGGTTGGTCACCAGCACGCCGACCAGCGCGGCGATTAGGGTGGTGAACAGCAGCGTACCGATGCTCAGGAAACTGATTTTCCCCAGCTGTGATGCATTGTGCAGGCGCGCCACCGCGCTCAAAATGGAGGCGAAGACCAGCGGCATGACAATCATCTGCAGCAGTTGCACGTAGCCGTTACCGACGATATTGAACCACTGAATAGAATCTTTCAGAACCTGACTGTCGGAGCCGTAAACCAGCTGCAGGCCAAGACCAAAGATAACGCCGATAACGAGACCGACCAGTACTTTTTTAGCGAGGCTCCACTGTTTGTGGCGGGTTTGAGCCAGCGCAAACAGTAAAACCGCGAACACGACAACGTTCGCTATTAATGGAAAATTCATCCCCGTTCTCCTGATATCTTGTTACCTGGGTTGGTCTGAAACCAACTCTTATGGCGCCAAGAGTAGCAGAAGGCCTTATTGCTTTCTTATACTCAAATGGAATGGGTTATAACCAAAAAATTATTTAGCGTATTTATCGTTCAGCCTGATGGTTAATAAAACGATTAAAGGTTATTTGCAGCGAATTAATCATATTTGATGACCAGCGCACGGCGCTATTTTCGGCCATGCTTTGCGGCATCCAGACGGCGTAAATGAACAGCGCCATGCACAGCGCGCGCTCGAGCTGATTGCCTTTGCGCGGCGCGAGGATCGGCAGGCGGAACCGCCAGCGACAAGGCCACAGCAGCGGTACGCCGGCCGGGGTGAGCATATCGGCGAGTATATGGCTGAGGTAGCCAAGCACTAAACCCTGCAGCGCATCGGCCGGGATTATCCAGCTCTCCGGCACTTTTAGATAGAACAGCGCCAGCGCGCCGAATACCGCCAGCAGGCTGTGGGTAAAGCCCCGGTGGCCAAAGGCGCGGGCTACCGGTTTTGAGACCCAGCTTAAACGCTGCCCGAGGAAAGATTTAGGATGGTCGATATCGGGCAGCAGGCAGGTCAGCACGGCGGAAGGAACGATATGCCACCAGTCCCCCTGCGCCAGCACGGGGGTTAATTCTGCATTTTTTGCAAATACCGCACAGGCGATAGAAAAGAAGAGGTGGCCTTCCGCCGTCATGATAAAAACCCTAAACTGTCAATTCATACAGTATAGGGTTTTTATACAGTATACGGAAGAGGTGACGGTGTAACTCTTTGTCACAAGGTTGACATATTTTGACGACATTAATGCCAGCGCAAGTCGTTTAGCCGCGCAGGTCTGCTACCGTCAGCTGCTGCAGAGACGCCAGTTTCACATCGGCCAGTACGAAGCGCGGGTCGCGGCTGTTTTCTGCTTCCGGAACCACAATCGAGCGCATCCGCGCCGCTTTACTGGCAATCATGCCGTTAACAGAATCCTCCAGCGCCACGCAGGACATTGGCGCGACGCCAAGCTTCGCGGCGCAATCAAGATAAACCTGGGGATGCGGTTTGCTGTAAGGCAGATGTTCGGCTGAGGCCAGCGCGTCGAACTGGTCGCGAAGTTCAAACATTTCCAGCACTTTTTCCAGCATATGCAGCGGCGACGCGGAGGCGAGGCCGATTTTTAGTCCTTCGGCCTTACACAACGCCACGGCTTCACGCACGCCGGGCAGTAGCGGCCGTGACTCCTCGACCAGCTGAATGGCCCGGCGGATAATGCTGGCGGTTACCTCCGCGCGGTCCGGGCCGCGCCAGGGCTGTTGCGCAAACCATAAATCGACCACCAGGTCGATGCGCAGCCCCAGCAGGTCAGGTAATTCATCACGGCGGCTAATATCCACTCCGAGGCTTTCCAGTACCTCCAGCTCTGCGCGGTCCCATAGCGGCTCTGAATCGATAAGCAGGCCATCCATATCGAAAATAGCGGCAAGAATCTGACGCTTTGCTGACATAAGTTCCTCTCCATTGGCGTAAGTAGATAACGAAATTGTCCATATGGTATATCATACCGCGCTGAAGCAGGCGAAATTCGCTGCGGAAGATAGACTTATACCTGACTCTATGTCGGCATGGAGAGTCTGGCGTTTTAAACAAGGGGAACTCATGACGTATCAACAAGCTGGACGCATTGCGGTCATTAAACGCATTTTGGGATGGGTCATCTTCATTCCAGCCGTGCTGTCTACGCTGATTTCCGTACTGAAGTTTATGTACGAGCATAGCGAAAAGAAACCGGGTATTGATGCGGTGATGATGGATTTCGCCCACCTGATGATTGAGATGGTGCGTTTCAATACGCCGTTCCTGAATTTCTTCTGGTACAACTCGCCGCTGCCGGAGTTCAAACATGCGTTGAACATCGGTTTCTGGATTATCTACGCGCTGGTGTTTGTCGGTATGGCGTTGCAGGCTTCCGGCGCGCGGATGGCCCGCCAGGCGAAGTTTCTACGCGAAGGGGTGGAAGATCAGTTGATTCTGGAACAGGCTAAAGGAGCGGAAGGCCTGTCTCGCGAACAGCTTGCCGAACGTATTGTCGTTCCGCGTCATACTATTCTGAAGCAGTATTTCACGCTTTACGTGCTGCCGATTGTGGTGATTGTGATCGGTTATATTTTCTTCTCGCTGCTTGGCTTTCTTTAAGCAGAAGATCTGCCCGGCAAGCCGGGCAATGTCTTACTCGGCAGGCAGCGCTCGCGGCTTGCCTTCATTGTCTACCGCCACATAAATAAACAGGGCTTCCGTCGCCTTATAACGCTGGCCCAGCGGTTCCGTCGATACTTTTTTCACCCATACCTCAATATTAATAGTGATTGAGGTGTTGCCGCGCTTTACGCAGCGGGCATAGCAGCACACAACATCGCCAACGGCGACCGGGCGTAAAAAAGTCATACCATCAACACGGACAGTCACAACGCGGCCGCGGGCAATCTCTTTGGCCATAATCGCGCCGCCGATATCCATCTGCGACATCAGCCAGCCGCCAAAAATATCGCCGTTCGCGTTGGTATCCGCCGGCATGGCCAGGGTGCGTAAAACCAATTCGCCCTTCGGGGCGAGATCTGTTGTTGTCATTCTATACTCTGTACTAGTCAAAGAAGATCAGGCGCGATGCTACTATGAAAACGGCGCAGAGAGAATAGGGGAATACGCCCGTCGGTACGGGCGTCGGCAGATTAGAAACTTAGGGTAACGCCAGCGTAATAGGCGCGCCCCGGCTCGTTGTAAGTTGACGCACCGGAGTTCTCGCGATAAACCTGCTTATCAAACAGGTTGCTGATGCCAGCGTTCAGGCGAATATCTTTCATCAACTGATAGTTGCCGCCGATCCCGACTATCGAATAAGCGCCGACTTCATTGGTGGCGAGAACCCCGGTCTCGTTGCGAATTTCCGCGTACTGACGCGGCTTCTGACGGCCATACATTGTCCAGTTTATGTTAGCCGACAGTTTGCTGTTTACCTGCCAGTCGAACATGGTATTGATAGTATATTTCGGGATCACCGACAGCGGATTGCCGGTATCTTTACTTTCCGATTTAATCATCCAGGTCGCGTTGGTGCGCCAGTTCAGGGTGTCGGCAATCAATGGGATCAGCACGGTCCCTTCCAGTCCTTCTACTACGGCTTTGCCGCCGTTCTGCCACTGTAGAATGTTGTTGCCGCTGGAAGTGTAGCCAAGCACCTCGGTGCCGGAGACGATTTTGTTTTTGTAATCATTACGGAACCAGGTGATCCCGGCGTTATAGCCTCCGGCGTTGAATTCCAGCCCAAGCTCTTTATTGATGCTGATTTCCGGATCCAGATCCGGGTTGCCGAGCAGATAGCAACTGCCTGTTGTAATGGCGTTCGGGCATCCGTTGCCGCGGGTGGAGAGCAGATAGCCTTCGCTGGATTGATATAAATTCGGTGCTTTAAATACCCGTGCAATACCGGCTTTGACTTTAAACCACTCACCTAATGCCTGCGCCAGGTTGAGGCTTGGGCTCCAGTTACTGCCGAACTGGTTGTGGTAATCGAAACGCAGGCCGGGAATGATGTTAGTTCCCGGCGTGGCCTCGATATTATCTTCCAGGTAGATCCCGGTTAACGTGGCGCTGTTTTTGCTACTACGATCGGCGGCATTGCCGCTGGTGCCGGCGATGGTTTCACCGCTCACGTCAGTGGCCTGCATCGACGCCGGATCGTTGAGTTCGTCGCGGTTCCACTCCATGCCAAGCGTCAACGTCTGATCCGCCAACCAGTAGAACGGAATGTTTAACTCGCCTGTGGAGCGCCATGATTCCAGACGGCTGGTGGCGTATTCATCGCTATTGATCATCCCCTCGACGCGGCCGGTTGATCCTTCCTGCAGGCGGGTATTATTGGTTTTTTCATAATAAACGCCGGCTTTTGACTGTCCCCAATCCCAAATTCCGTTATAGGTTAGCCCCCACGACTGGCGATACAGGCGGTTGGTCTCATGGCCGTAGAGTGAATCAACCAGGCCATTGGGGCTAAGGTTGCCGTTACTGTACTGGGTATCGCCGGCATAAATATTGCCCTGGCGGCTGTAGGCATAGTTGAAATCGAGGATCTGTTGTGGGGTCATTTTCCACGACAGCAGGGCGTTAATATCTTTATTACGCACGCCTTCGCGACCGGCGGCATATGAGCCATTCTGCGCATGGTTGATATCCCAGGCGTCAGCATCGGTTTTATTGATGTTGCCGTACAAACGCATGGTGAGGGCATCGCCTGCCAGCGGGCCGCTGAGGTTAAAGTTGGCCCGGTTGGTGGCGCCTTCTTTGTTATTCTCCGGTTGATTGGTGAAGAACGACAGTGAGCCGTGCCAGTCGTTGGTTGGTCGTTTGGTAATGATATTCACCACGCCGCCGGCCGCGCCGGACCCATAGCGGGCCGCAGCGGGTCCGCGCAGGACTTCAATACGTTCAACCATTTCAGCGGGTACCCAATTACTATCACCGCGGGTATCGCGTTCACCGCGCCAGCTGTAACGTACCGAATTTCTTGAGGTAACCGGTACGCCATCGATCAAAATCAGCGTGTTTTCGGGGCCCATCCCGCGAATGTCGATTTGACGGTTGTTACCGCGGCTACCGCTGGCGCTGTTGCCGGTCAGATTCACGCCGGGCATTTTACGGATGATTTCTGACAGGTCATTAACCGGCGGCTCTTTGGCAATATCTTCGGCAGTGATAATCGAAACGCCGGGCTGTTGTTTTAACGCTTCTTCGGCGGTGCTGTAGACCACCATGGTTTCAGTATCCTGTTCGGCTTCTTCGGCCAAACTCTCCGCTGAAAAGAAGCTGGCGATAATGATGGTAAGGGGAGCGAGGGGGAATGCGGTGTTCGTTCTCATTGTAAATATCCGTATCAAAATAAAACAAGAACGTGAATATTAATAATAATCATTATCATTACAATGAGGCGAGACGAAACTTCATCAAATCCTCACAATTGGCGCAATTTTTCCAGTTTGATGAAGAAAGCGTGAAGGCGAGCCGTTGGGGAATGGCGTAATAAGAGGTGGCTTACCCACTCTTTCGGAAGTTAAATTTGAACTGAACGGGATAGGAGGTAGAGAAAAGAAATGAAAAGCACAAGGGAGGCGGTACGCGCCGGCTGGCGCGTACCGTTGAGAGGTATTAGTGCTTATCGTCCTGTGGCATGTGGCGGTAGATATAAACGCCGCTCAACAGGGTAAAGACCAGGGTCAATGCCGTTAAACCGAAGACTTTGAAGTTGACCCAGATATTCTGCGGCAGCCAGAACGCGATGTAGATATTAGCCAGCCCGCAGAGAATAAAGAACAGCGCCCAGGCCAGATTCAGCCGCGACCACACCTGCTGCGGCAGCGTCAGCTCTTTACCAAGCATGCGTTGGATCAGCGGCTTTTTCATTACCCACTGGCTGAACAGCAGGGCGCCGGCAAACAGGGCGTAGATGACGGTCACTTTCCACTTAATAAATTCATCGTTGTGGAAGAAGATTGTCAGCCCGCCGAATACGGCGACCAGCACAAAAGTGATCAGCGCCATCTTTTCAACTTTACGATAGCGCACCCAGCTATAAATGAGGACTACCGCGGTGGCGACGATCAGCGCGGTGGTTGCGGCGTAGATATCGTAAATCTTATAAAAAGCGAAGAAGACTACGAGCGGTAAAAAATCGAGAAACTGCTTCATACATCAATTCCGTCGTTCAGGAAGGGCCGGAATGCCCGGCCCTGATTAAAGTTAGTTGCGAATAAGCATATACAAGCGGAACAAATAGATCAGCAACAGCGCAGAGAACAGATTGCTGATGGTATTAATGACCACGGCGGCAACGTTGGGCGACAGCGTTGCAAAGCTTGAAGCAAGCAGCAGCAGCGCCGTTTTTGCCAGCAGCCAGCCGAGTACCGCAGGCGCCACCAGGCGCATATTCGTCCACGCCAGACGCATACTGCCGCGCATTGCGCTAAAGATGCCGATTTTATCCTGCACCAGCATCACCGGCGCGAACGCCAGAACAATCGCCAGCAGCACGCCCGGCACCAGCACCAGCATCATCCCCATCTGTACCACGAAGGTGGTGAACAGAATAAGCAGCAACAGCTTCGGCAGAACCGGCGCCGCCGCGCCGATCGCCCGCAGCGCGCTGACGCGATGCCCGGCGGAGATCAGCTGAATCAGCAACAGTACGCCGCCGACGAGGATGGCATTCCCCACCAGGCCCGAGAAGGTTGAGGCTGCCGACGCGCGCAGCAGGATCTGCTGCTGTTCCGGCGTCATGTTCTGCACCAGCTCAAACAAGCCGGCGCTGCCCACGAGGTTATCGCCCTCGCTGAGAATCGATAACTGCTCGTCGCTGGGCGAAAAGGCATGGCCAATGACTACCGTGATGAACGCGCATAACAACGCAATCAGCAGAATAGTAACGAACTGATTACGAAAAAAATTCCCCGTGTCACGGTAGACGGACTTCGCCGTGATAGACATGCATTCTCCTTGAGTCTTGCAGGTGTTTTAACTAGCCGGGGATTGTACCGCAAAACGTGGTTGGGTAGCAGTCTCTGCCGAGGTCACGGTAGGTATATCTTTGTAAAGAGTTCCCAGCGGCGGCAGGCCATAGCGGGCACGGGCGCGATCGCACGCTTCGTTGAGTTCGCCGCCTTCGCCTGACATGGCAAACTCGCGGCAGGGGGAAGGCCGCTGGTGATAGATGGAGCAGTGTACCGATTCGCCGATTTCACCGCTTAAGGCGGTACAGCGGCTTTGCCGCTGATTGGTACCGCTCATGCAGCGCAGAAAAGGGGTAAGGGGTTCGGTGAGCTGTGTGGGTACCACGCCGCCAGCGTCGTCGGCTTCAGCCCAGTAGAAGGAGACTCGAAAATACGCACAACAGGCACCGCACGTCATGCACGGGTTGATTTCACTCATAATTACACCTGAAAAAAACGCATCAACACAAATTGTCGGCAATTAAATTAGCTATCCGCGCGATCGGCGACAAGAGGGGCAAGCAAAAATTTTGCTCATGGGTAAAAATTGATGTAAAGACAAATCAGAACGTTACTAACTGCTGCAAAAATTAATCTGGATCAATAAATGTTAAATCTAATGGCCTGGTGTGATCTAAAACAGATCAAAGCTAACTCATTGTAGGTATATTTGCAGCCGCTGATAAAAACCATAATGGGGACATGGATATGAAGAAAATAGCAGCGGCGGCATTGATCTTAGGTACGCTTTCTGGTGGTAGCGCCTGGGCGCATGAAGCGGGGGAGTTTTTTATTCGCGCGGGCTCGGCGACGGTTCGCCCGACTGAGGGCTCTGACAACGTGCTGGGTAGTCTCGGCGGTTTTAACGTCAGTAATAACACCCAGTTGGGTTTAACCTTTACCTATATGGCGACCGACAATATCGGTATCGAACTGCTGGCGGCAACGCCGTTCCGCCATAAGGTCGGTACCGGGCCGACCGGCACTATCGCCACCGTACATCAGCTGCCGCCGACGCTGATGGCGCAGTGGTACTTTGGCGATGCGCAAAGTAAAGTGCGCCCGTATATCGGCGCCGGTATTAACTATACGACCTTCTTTAACAATGATTTCAACGATACCGGTAAGGAGGCCGGGCTTTCCGACCTGAGTCTGAAAGATTCATGGGGCGCGGCAGGACAGGTTGGCCTGGATTATCTGATTGACCGCAACTGGCTGCTTAACATGTCGGTCTGGTACATGGATATCGACACCGATGTGAAATTTAAAGCTAACGGCGTTGACCAGAAAGTCAGCACCCGTCTGGATCCGTGGGTGTTTATGTTCTCTGCCGGTTATCGCTTCTAATGCTTTAAAAAAACTGGCCGCCTGCGGCCAGTTTTATCCTCTTCAGACCAGCCGATGGGCGTGCAGTTTGGCGCTTTCCATAATGCTATCCATTATCACCTGCACGCGATGCGGCAACACGCCTCGCTGACGATAAATCAACCACGCCTGCATATTCACGCCGCGTTCCCGTGGCAGACAGGGTTGTAACGTACCGGCCTCCAATTCCGCCGCGACGGAGTAAAAAGGGGCATAAACGATGCCCAGACCCTGCTTGGCAAGCTCGATGGCCGGTAAAATGTTATCGCATACGCTGGAACCGTTGACCTCCACCTGAATGCTTTCACCCGCTGCGTTATAGCAATGCCAGCTGTTGCGGATCCCGCCCAACGTACGCAAAGTGATGCAACGATGCTGCGCAAGCTCATCAACATCGTGCAGAGGCGACTGCGTAATATAATCCGCGCAGGCAAACAGCCCCATGCGAAAGCGGGTGAGAGGCCTTGCGATCAGGCTTTCGTCCTGGGGCTGGAAAAAGCTAATCAGCAGATCGCAATCGCTATCGAAAAGCGTCCCGTGTTTCTGTTCGCGCTCGTCGGGATTGCGGGTGAGAAGGTTTACGGTTAATTCCGGCGCTGAGCGCAGCACCGGCGGCAAAAGATATCGGGCAAGGAAAGCCTGAATGCCGATTGGCGCGCCGAGCGTCACCATACCGTTGAGGCTGCGTTTCCAGGTACCGGACATATCAAGCAGGTCATTATGCTTATCCAGCAGAATGTCCGCCCGGCGCAGGAACTGCTCGCCAAACTCGCTCAGGATTAATGCCCGTGGGTGGCGGATAAAGATTTCCAGCCCCAGGCGCCGTTCCAGCGCATTCAGCGCCCGCGACACGTTCGACTGCGGCATATCCAGTAGCTGGGCGGCTTTGCTAACGCTTGCCGTTTCGGCAATCACGCGGACGATGCGGAGTTCGTCTATGCGCAGGTCTTTTTCTTTCACGAGGTCGCTTCTTTTGGTTTTGCTATATCAAAAATGATATACATCTTTGCTGTCATTGTCATATGACTTCTGGTTGGGAGCTGGGTATCATTTGCGTGGATTATTTGTTACAGCCGAAAAATACAGAGAAATAATTCGATGAAAATAACAAGAATGGCTGCGTTATCTGCAATGTTGCTGCTGGCTGCGTGCGCTTCCAGCGTAACCGAAAAAGAAAAATATATTGAATATGACGATATTATCAAGGGACTATCGGTTTCGGGGGAAGAGATATTATACCGGAAAGATAAAAGTACTGATTTTTACCGTTACCAATATTTGGTCTATCAGTCGGAAAATGATTATTCTCGGCGCAGCCCCACTATTACAGTGAGTGGCATTGCTAATTATAAAACAGCGTAGTTAGTACGGTTTACCTTTTTTATTACCAGGTGTTATTATGTTCCTTAACTACTTCGCCTTAGGCGTGTTAATTGCCGTGTTTTTGATTTTATTTTACGGCATTATTATTATTCATGATATTCCCTATTTATTAGCCAAAAAACGTCAGCATCCTCATCAGGATGCGATCCATGTGGCCGGCTGGGTGAGCCTGTTTACCCTGCATGCGATTTGGCCGCTGTTATGGATCTGGGCAACGCTGTATCGCCCCGAGCGCGGATGGGGAATGGCGCATAAAGTCGAAGATAGCGCCGAAATGCATCAGCGAATCAGGCAACTTGAAAGCGAGCTAAAGCGTCTGCAGGAGCAACAGATAACTGTAACGACAAACTCGTCAAATAACCGCTGAGGCCAGTGTATGGATTTACTCATTATTCTTTGCTATGTGGCGTTGGCCTATGGCGTATTTAAAATTTTCCGTATCCCGGTAAATAAATGGACGGTACCCACGGCGGTCCTTGGTGGTGTGTTTATTGTCGGCGCGCTAATTCTGACTATGAATTATAATCACCCGTACACCGACCGGGCGCAAAAAATAGCTCTGTCGATCCCGATTGTGCCGCAGGTGTCGGGGGCCATCGTAGAAGTTACCGATAAAACGAATGTGTTATTACGCAAAGGCGAGGTACTGTTTCGTCTTGATGATAGCCGCTATCGCGCGCGACTGAATAAACTGGAGGCGGATCTCAGTGCCGCCGAAGCGGATATCAGAACCCGGAAAGCGGCATTAAGTGAATCCGCCGCTAACGTCCAGCGGATGACGGCGGAATATGAACGTGCCCGGCAGGATTATCAACGCTATGCGAAAGGCGCGGCCATGCCGGTTAACCCTTTTTCCGAGCAGGACGTGAATCACGCCGAGCAGCAATATCAGGCGCAATCCGCGGCCCTGCGGGCGGCTAAGGCACAGTATCAACAGGAGTTAGAAAGACTTTCTGCGCGTTTCAATGGCGAGGATGCGCAAATCGCCAGCCTGAAATCGCAGATTGCCGAGGCGCGTTATGACCTTGAACAGACGGTATTCCGCGCGCCCAGCGATGGTTATGTTACCCAGGTGCTGGCGCGACCGGGCACCACGGCAGTTCGTCTGCCGTTCAAACCGGTGATGATTTTTATTCCGCAGCAGAAACGGCAGGTGGTGGCGGTATTTCGCCAGAACGCTATCCTGCGCCTGGAGCAGGGGGACGAGGCAGAGGTGGTATTCAATGGTCTACCGGGGCAGGTGTATGCCGGCAAGGTCACAAAAGTATTGCCAACTATTCCCGACGGCAGCTACCAGGCCAGCGGCGCGTTACAGGGTTTAAGCGCCACGCCCGGTCGGGAAGGGGTTTATGTGATGATTGACCTCGCGGCGAGCCGCGATCTCGCCCATCTCCCTGATGGGGTCAGTGCCCAGGCGGCGGTGTATACCGACCATTTTGCCCACGTGTCGGTGATGCGTAAGGTGCTGTTACGGATGACCAGCTGGTTGCATTATCTGTATCTCGACCACTAAAGGCCGAAGTTGAGCGAAAAAAAGCCCGCGATAAACGCGGGCAAAAATACTGGAAGCAATGTGAGCAATGTCGTACCGAATACCTGAGTTGTTGACTCAACTATTCGGTAATGAGAAAGATAATATTTCTCATTTGATATATCAACCCCAGAGTTTGTGCGGAGGCGAATTTTTTTAATCAAGGGTGAAAACCGTGCGTTTCTGGCTGTTATCACGCGGCCAGGCCGCCGCGACATCGCGGAGCGGCAGCGGCGTGGTGGCGATGGTAAACTGACCGGGAACCGCAGCCTGTAGCATCTCCCCGGTTGCCGCCAGCAGTTGCGGCATGGTCAGGCTGCCGATGCCGCTGCCCATGAGCTGTAGCGGCGCGGCGCGCAGCACGGCGCCATTTAACGCGATATCCGCCCCGGCAAGGGAACCCACCTGCACATAACGCACCGGCTTATCGCCGGGGGTATATTTCGCCAGCATGGGCAGCAGCAACTCTGCGCTGCGTCCCCACAAATAATCCACGATCGCATCAACTTGCCCGGCGCTGGCGGCGGCGAATTGTGCGCTAAGCGTCTGCTCATCGGCGGTTAAATCAATACACTCATCGGCTGCGAGGGTGGCCAGCGCTTGCGCATTGCGCCCGGTGGCAATGATTTTTTTCGCACCGAGGTAGCGGGCAATCTGCACCGCCAACTGCCCGGCGCTGCCGGTGGCGCCGTTAATCAGTACCGTTTCGCCGGCCTGAAACTGCGCCCGCTTTACAAGCGCAGCCCAGGCAGACATGCCCGGATTGGCCATGGCCGCGGCGCTGATATCGTCAAGTTCATCCGGCAGCGGCAGGCAATTCTGCATTGCGACCGGCGCGCGTTGCGCCATACTGCCGAACGGGGCGCTGGGGAAAGCGAAATAGACGCGCTGGCCGTCAGGGGTCATACCGACGCCATCGATACCGACGACAAACGGCATAGTGCCGTCAAAACTATAATGATGTCCTGATGCCCGGCCTTTAACCACGTGGCTAATGGCGGCGGCGCGAACGTCGATCAGCGTGTGTCCGACGGCGGGCTGCGGTTCGCTAAAATCGGCCCATACCGGGCCTTCGCTTAGATCAAATACCACGGCGGCTTTCATAACATTATCTCCTGATGATAATTATGTGTAATATGCACATATTCTTCAGGAGCACTATACGCGGTTAACTAATACATGCAAGATGCACATAATAATTACGACATCACCGACTTTCACGGCGCGCTGTTGGATATCATTAGCGTGATGAATCAACCTCTGCGCGATGAGCAGATATTGCAGGCGGCAGGGGTGCAGCTTGAACAGATACTATTTCCGCTACTGGTGGCGGTAGGGCGCTATGGCCCGGTGGGGGTAGTTGAGCTGGCTGATCATTTAGGCCGCGATTACACCACCGTCAGTCGTCAGGTGAAAAAGCTGGAGGCTCAGGGGCTTGCCTGCAAGCAGGCCAATGCCAAAGACCGGCGGATTAGCGAGGTGACGCTCAGCGAAAAGGGGCAGCGGATGATCGACGCTATTGCCGTTGCGCGGCGGCGGTTAATGAATCAGGTGCTGGCTGGATGGTCAGAAGACGAGGTGCTGGCGCTGTTTCGCTTAACGCGAAAATACGCCAACAGCCTGCAGCGGAAATAGCCGCCCGGCGTGAGGCCGGGCGACAAAGGGTCAGGCGGTTTTGGTTGCCGCTTTCAGGCTCTGCACGAAGGTTTTTAGCTCTTCGAGCATTTTTTGCGGCTGTTCAAGGTTGCGCTCGATAATCTTGACGATGGCCGAGCCGGATATTGCCCCGGCGGCACCGGCGTCAATAGCGGCCGAAACCTGCTCCGGCGCCGAGATACCAAAGCCCTGCAGCGGCGGCGCGGCGTTATATTCCGCCAATTTTTCAATCAGATGATGCAGCGGCAGCGCGGCGCGGTTTTCCGCGCCTGTCACGCCAGCGCGCGATAGCAGGTAGGTATAGCCGCGGCCATAGGAGGCAATCTGGCGCAGTAAATCGTCATCGGCATTTGGCGGGCAGATGAAAATCGGCGCAATGTTATGGCGCAGCGCTGCCTGACGGAACGGGGCGGACTCTTCGACCGGCACGTCGGCGACCAGCACGGAATCCACGCCGACACGCGCGCATTCGGCGTAGAACTCATCAATCCCCGGGCTGAACACCAGGTTCGCGTACATCAACAGGCCGATTGGAATGGTCGGATGCTTGTGGCGGATCGCCGCCAGCATCTCGAAGCACTGCGCCGGGGTAACACCGGCGGCAAAAGCGCGCAATGTGGCGCCCTGAATCGTCGGGCCGTCGGCCAGCGGGTCGGAGAAGGGGATCCCCAATTCCAGCGCATCGGCGCCGGCTTCAATCAGCGCATCGATGATTTTCAGCGACTGTTCCGGCCCCGGATCGCCGAGGGTGACGAAGGGAACAAAGGCGCCTTCCTGGCGGTTTTTTAACTGTGCAAATAGCGTCTCGTAACGTTCCATCAGATTTCCCCTCGCGCTTTCAAAATGTCGTGTACGGTGAAGATGTCTTTATCGCCGCGGCCGGACAGGTTAACCACCAGCAGCTGCTCTTTATCCGGATTCTCGCGCATCATCTTCAGCGCGTGCGCCAGAGCGTGCGACGACTCCAGCGCCGGAATAATGCCTTCATGGCGGGAGAGCGCTTTAAAGGCATCCAGCGCTTCGTTGTCGGTAATTGACACATACTCAGCGCGCCCGGTGCTATTAAGGAACGCATGCTGAGGCCCCACTGACGGGAAATCCAGCCCGGCGGAGATAGAATAAGATTCTTCAATCTGCCCGTCGGAGGTTTGCATCATCGGCGACTTCATGCCGAAATAAATGCCGACGCGACCATGCTTCAGCGGCGCGCCGTGCTCGCCGGTTTCGATACCGTGGCCGGCAGGCTCGACGCCAATCAGGCCAACGCCGGATTCATCAATGAAATCAGCGAACATGCCGATGGCGTTAGAACCACCGCCAACGCAGGCGATCACCGCGTCCGGCAGGCGTCCTTCTTTCTCGAGGATCTGCGCTTTGGTTTCTTCGCCGATCATGCGCTGGAATTCACGCACGATAGTCGGGAATGGGTGCGGGCCAGCGGCGGTGCCGAGCATGTAGTGCGCCTTCTCGTAGCTGCCGGACCAGTCGCGCAGCGCTTCGTTACAGGCATCTTTCAGGGTGGCGGAACCGCTGTGCACTGGAATGACTTCCGCACCCATCAGGCGCATGCGGAACACGTTCGGCGACTGCCGCTCGACGTCTTTGGCGCCCATATAGATGCGGCATTTCAGACCGAGCAGGGCGCTGGCCAGCGCCGAGGCGACGCCGTGTTGGCCGGCGCCGGTTTCGGCGATAATTTCCGTTTTACCCATACGTTTGGCCAGTAGCGCCTGGCCCAGCACCTGGTTGGTTTTGTGCGCGCCGCCGTGGAGCAGATCTTCACGCTTGAGGTACAGCGTGGTGCGGGTGCCTTCGGTCAGATTGCGGCATTTGGTCAACGCCGTCGGGCGGCCCGCGTAGTTTTTCAGCAGGTCGGTGAATTCGGCCTGAAACTCAGGATCTTTTTGCGCGCTGACGAAAGCTTCTTCCAGCTGGCGCAGGGCGGGCATCAGGATCTGCGGAACGTACATACCGCCGAATTCGCCGAAATACGGGTTCAGTAAAGTGCTCATTATTGCATTGCTCCTTAATATGCGCGCAGCGTCTGGAAAACGGCAGCCACGAGGCTTGCCTCTTTTATTCCCGGCTGCGACTCTACGCCTGAGTTGAAATCGAGTCCGGCACAGCCGCTTTTCGCGGCTTCTACGCAGTTATCGGCGCTGAGGCCGCCTGCCAGCATCACGTTACGCAGGTCCTGGCCCTGCAGCAGCGACCAGTCGAAGCGTTGACCGCTACCGCCCTGACCGTTGTCAAAGACATATCTGTCCACATGATTGAGGTTACGCGGCGGCAGCGTTTCGCCGACGCTCAGCGCCTTCCAGATTTGGATCTGCTCCGGCAGCGCCGCGCGCAGGGCATCAATCCAGGCCTGGTCTTCGCTCCCATGAAGCTGGACCGCGGCGAGTTTCAAGTTGGTCGCACGGGTGACGACCTCTTCAATGGCTGCATCGCGGAATATGCCAACGTAGCTGAGCGGCGCGGCGGCCATTACCGCCTGTGCCTGCTGGTCGTCAACGGCGCGCGGCGAACTGGCGACGAAAATCAAGCCGCCGTAGATAGCGCCCGCCTCCCAGGCGACTTGCGCATCCTGCGGACGAGTCAGGCCGCAGACCTTGTTCTCACCTAACAGCACGCGCTTCACCGCAGCGCTGAGGTCCGGTTGCTCCATTAGCGCCGAGCCAATCAGGAAGCCGTTGGCGAAGTGGCTCAGTTCGCGGACTTCGCCGTAGGTATGGATTCCGGATTCGCTGATCACGGTGACATCCGGGCCGAGACGCGGCGCCAGTTGACGCGTGCGGTTCAGATCAATCGACATATCGCGCAGATCGCGGTTGTTAATGCCGACGACTTTGGCCTTCAGCGCAATCGCGCGCTCCAGCTCCTCTTCGTTGCTGACCTCGGTCAGAACGCCCATATTGAGGCTGTGGGCGACGGCGGCGAGCTGCCGATATTGGTCATCATCGAGCACCGAGAGCATCAGCAGGCAGGCATCGGCCTGGTAGTAACGCGCGAGGTAAATCTGGTAAGGATCGATGGTGAAGTCTTTACACAGAATCGGCTGCGGCGCGACCTTGCTGACGATCGGCAGAAAATCAAAGCTGCCCTGAAAATATTTCTCATCGCACAGTACTGAAATTGCCGAAGCGTAGTGCTTATAAACCCCGGCGATGGTCGCCGGGTCGAAATCTTCCCGAATCAGTCCCTTCGACGGCGACGCCTTTTTGCACTCAAGAATAAAGGCGGTGCGGGCGCCGGCCAGCGCATCGTAAAAATGGCGCTCGGACGGCACGATATCATTCTGAAAACTGGCTAACGGTTGTTGTTGTTTGCGGGCTTCTACCCAAATCGCTTTGTCGGCAACGATTTTTGCTAAAACGGTCTGCATTATTTACCCTCTTGCCGCTAATGCGGTCACTCTGTCATAGGCCGCTCCGCTGTGCAGCACATCCAGTACCTGCCGGGCGTTGGCTTTCAGGTCTTCATGCCCGTGTAAACGCATCAACATGGCGACGTTGGCGGCGACGGCGGCTTCGTGAGCGGCTTCACCTTTACCTTGTAGCAAGCGCGTGAGAATGTCACGGTTTTCTTCCGGCGTGCCGCCGGCCAGTTGCTCTTGATGATAAGGCGTCAGACCGAAGTCGGCGGCGGTCAGCTGATAGCTCTGAATTTCGCCGTTATTGAGTTCGGCGACCACGGTCGGCGCATGCAACGAGACTTCGTCCATACCGCCGCTGTGTACCACGGCGGCGCGTTGATAGCCGAGTACGCGTAAGGTTTCGGCAATCGGCAACACCAGTTCCGGGCTATAGACGCCAATCAACGCCAGCGGCGGGTGCGCAGGGTTAATAAGCGGCCCCAATACATTAAACAGGGTGCGCGTTTTCAACTGCTGGCGGACCGGCATCGCATGGCGGAATCCGGTGTGGTATTTCGGCGCGAACAGGAAGCAGACGCCCAGTTCATCCAGCGCGGCGCGCGATTTATCGGCATTCATATCCAGATTAATACCAAACGCGGCCAGCAGGTCGGACGAACCGGATTTACTGGAGACGCTGCGGTTGCCGTGTTTCGCCACCTTTAAACCGCAGGCGGCGGCGACAAAGGCGCTGGCGGTTGAAATATTAATGCTGTTGCTGCCATCGCCGCCGGTGCCGACAATATCGGCAAACTGATAATCCGGACGCGGGAAGGGCGCGGCGTTTTCCAGCAGCGCGGTGGCAGCGCCGGCAATTTCCTGTGGTTGCTCGCCGCGCACTTTCATGCTCACCAGCGCGGCGGCCAGCTGTTCCGGCTTCACTTCGCCGCGCACGACGGCGGAAAACAGCACGTGGCTCTCCTGCTGGCTCAGCGTCTGTGCCTGGTACAATTTTTCCAGAATCGGTTGTACGACATTGGTCTGTTCCAGTTTCTGCAGCGCCCATGCCAGCGTTTGCTCCAGCAGCAGCGCCCCCTGGGTAGTCAGAATCGACTCCGGATGGAACTGGAAGCCGCAGACGCGATCGGCGTCGTGGCGAACCGCCATCACCATACCGTTGAAATTGGCGTTAATGGTGAGCCCGGCCGGAATATTGCTGCCGACCAGTGAATGGTAGCGGGCCACCGGCAGCGGGTTGGCAAGACCAGCGAACATCGCCTGGCCGTCATGCTCAATGCTGGAGGCTTTACCGTGAAGGATTTCTCCCGCCTGGCCGACATAGCCGCCGTAGGCTTCCACGATGGCCTGGTGGCCGAGGCAGATACCGATAATCGGTAACTTGCCGCGCAGGCGGGTCAGCAGCTCCGGCATGCAGCCGGCTTCGCTTGGGGTTCCCGGCCCCGGAGAGAGCATCAGCACCGGGTTATCCATGGTGCCGATACGTTCAATCAGCGATTGCGCCGGAACGGTATTGCGATAAATAACCACGTTGTGGCCGTTAGCCCGCAGCTGGTCGGCGAGGTTATAGGTAAAGGAGTCGATATTATCGAGCAGCAGGATGTCGGCCATTAGAAAGTCTCCTTCGCGTGATGGGCCTGAGCAATGGCGCGCAGCACGGCGCGAGCTTTATTACGGGTTTCATCCGCCTCGGATTGCGGAACGGAATCGAGCACGATACCGGCGCCCGCCTGCACGGTGGCGATACCATCTTCAACGTAGGCTGAGCGGATCACGATGCAGGTATCGAGGTCGCCATGGGCGGTAAAGTAGCCGACCGCGCCGCCATAACTACCGCGCCGCTTGCCTTCTGCGGCGGCGATTAGCTGCATGGCGCGAACTTTCGGCGCGCCGCTAAGAGTGCCCATATTCATGCAGGCGCGGTAGGCGTGCAGGACGTCCAGGTCGCGGCGCAGTTCACCAACCACGCGGGAAACCAGATGCATCACAAAGGAGTAGCGATCGACTTTAGTCAAATCCGCCACGTAGCGGCTACCCGGCGTACAGATGCGGGCCAGGTCGTTACGGGCCAGGTCAACCAGCATCAGATGTTCGGAAAGCTCTTTGTGGTCGGTACGCATCTCCAGCTCAATACGGCTATCGAGATCGCGATCCAGCGAACCGTCGGCGCGGCGGCCGCGCGGACGGGTGCCGGCAATGGGGTAGATCTCAATCTGGCGGCTGACGGCGTCGTATTTCAGCGAGCTTTCCGGCGAGGCGCCGAACAGGGTGAAATCGTTATCCTGCATAAAGAACATATACGGACTGGGATTGCTCTTTTTCAGCACATCGTAAGAGGCCAGCGGCGACGGGCAGGGGAGGGAAAAACGGCGCGACGGCACGACCTGGAAAATTTCGCCCGCGCGAATAGCGCGCTGCATTTTGCGCACCACGGCGCCGTACTCTTCATCGCTCTGATCGACGTCGCAACGCATCTCGGCGACGGTAGTGACCGGCAGCGGCGCAGGCGGTTCATTTAACTGCTGGCGAAGCTGGGCGATACGTTGCAGAAGACGCTGTTTCTCATTCTCCAGCGGCGTGAACAGGCTCGCCTGAATGCGGGTGTTTTTGGTCTGATGATCGATGACCAGCAGCGTTTCCGCCAGGTAGAAACAGTAATCCGGGCAGGCGGTATCGGCGTCGAGCGGCGGTAAATCCTCGAAACCGGCCACCAGGTCGTAAGCGAACAGGCCGCCGAAGAACATCGCTTCGCGCTCGGCCTGCGGGACGCTGACCAAATCTTGTAGCAGACGAAACGCATCGAACACCGATAACGAACACAGGCGAGCGTCTTCATCCAGCAGGGCGCTAACCGGTGGGAAGGTGAGTACCCGGCTGTTCGGCTGGCGCAGATTCTCAATGCCGGACGGCAATGCGTTATCCAGCAGTTCAAGCAGCGCGGCGCCGTTCGCCGACAGCGCCTGGACCGTGACGGTATTGCCAAGCGCGGTAATGCGCAGGGCGCTATCGACCAGCAGCAGGCTTTTTAAATCGTCTTTACTATCGATGTCGGCCGATTCCAGCAGCAGGGTTGCCGGGCGCGCGCCGCATAATTGATGGAATAACGCCGTCGGGTTTTCGCGATAGATGGCGTCGCTGGTGAGAAGCTCGAGCGCTGGTTTTGATGTTTGCATTATCATTCTCGCCTGTTCTGTTCATTATTTTGTTCAAAAAAAAGCCCGCTCAGTGGCGGGCCAGGTATCTGTTTGCTGAGTGCAAAACGCGATTACGCCGCCCGATTCCAGGAACGACGCCACCAGCTATGAAGAGTAATAATTTGCGTTTTCATCAGAGATACCCGTTTTGTGAACTTGCGTACTAGTTAACTGGTTCATGAAAATAAAGTCAACCCTTGTTTGCAGATTTTCTTTCTCAGTCGTTATCATAATGCGCTTATTTCAGTTCAGGTCCACCAGGAGCCATCTTGAGCGACACTAATTACGCGGTCATTTATGACCTGCACAGCCATACCGTCGCCTCCGATGGGCGATTGACTCCAGAAGAGTTGGTACACCGCGCGCATGAGATGCGGGTGGGTACGCTGGCTATCACCGATCACGATAGCGTGGCGGCCATACCGGCGGCACGTGCCGAAATTGCGCGGGCTGGACTGCCGCTCACGCTTATCACCGGGGTAGAAATTTCCACCCTATGGGAAAATCACGAAATTCATATCGTGGGACTGAATATTGATATCGACCATCCGGCGATGACGCAACTCCTTTGCGAACAGAAAGAGCGGCGCAACCAGCGCGGGCGGATGATTGCCGAACGGTTGGAGAAAGCGCGTATCCCCGGCGCCTGGGAAGGGGCGTTAAAGCTCGCCGATGGCGGCGCGGTCACCCGCGGCCATTTCGCGCGCTTTTTGGTTGAAGCGGGTTTCGCCGGCAATATCGCCGACGTATTCAAAAAATATCTCGCCCGCGGGAAAACCGGATACGTTCCGCCGCAGTGGTGTACAATAAAACAAGCGATTGATGTCATTCATCATTCTGACGGCAAAGCGGTGATCGCCCATCCAGGGCGCTACGATCTTTCCGCCAAATGGTTGAAACGGCTGTTGGCCCATTTTAGCGAGCAGGGCGGCGACGCGATGGAGGTCGCCCAATGTCAGCAGGCGCCGCATGAGCGCGCGCAGCTGGCGAGCTACGCGAAACAGTTTGGTTTGATGGCGTCGCAGGGTTCAGATTTCCACCAGCCCTGCCCGTGGATTGAACTGGGGCGTAAACTTTGGCTACCCGCTGGCGTGGAAGGGATCTGGCGCAGTTGGGAAGGGGCCGCTGAACAAATTGAGAGGGAAGTATGAGCCAGTTTTTCTATATCCATCCCGATAATCCGCAGGCGCGGTTGATTAATCAGGCGGTGGAAATCGTGCGTAAGGGCGGGGTTATCGTTTATCCAACGGACTCTGGCTATGCCCTGGGTTGCAAAATCGAAGATAAAGGGGCGATGGAGCGGATCTGCCGTATCCGTCAGTTGCCGGATGGCCACAATTTCACCCTGATGTGCCGCGATCTCTCCGAGTTGTCGACCTACGCGTTTGTCGATAACGTGGCGTTTCGTCTAATCAAAAACAACACGCCGGGCAACTACACGTTCATTCTTAAGGGAACGAAAGAGGTGCCGCGACGCCTGTTGCAAGAAAAGCGTAAAACCATTGGTATGCGCGTGCCGGCGAACCCTATCGCCCAGATGCTGCTGGAAACGCTTGGCGAGCCGATGCTTTCGACATCATTAATGCTGCCAGGTAATGAATTCACGGAGTCCGATCCGGAAGAGATTAAAGACCGTCTGGAGAAGGTGGTCGATCTGATTATTCATGGCGGTTATCTCGGCCAGCAGCCGACGACGGTTATCGACCTGACCGAAGACGCTCCGGTGGTGCTGCGTGAAGGCGTCGGTGATATCAAACCCTTCCTGTGATGCTTCTCGCGGGCGGCGTTACACGCGCCGCCCGCGGCTTAAATTTAATTTAAAACACCTTTCATATTGAGTCATTTCTTCCCTGGTATATTATTAGCACGCTTACGATATCACTCATTGATATCGCTTCCAGAAAGAAACTCAACATTATGCATAAGCTGACTATTCAACCCTCTGATGTTATTAAGAGGGAGAAAGTGCTATTCAATTTTTTCATACTTTCAAGCATTACCGTTACTTTATATCTGGTGGGAAAAGCCATACGCCATAGCGATATTGCTTTGTTCTGGCCACTGAATGCAGTCATTGTCGGATTATTTATCAGGCATAAGGCGTTACGTTATAAAAAATACGCCGCAGTTGTTTTAGCCGCAATGCTATTATCAAGCTTTGCTACGGGCGAGCGAGGAGTCTATAGCATTCTGGTGGATTTCTCCGATGTGCTATTTATGTTAATAATGTACTGGCTGATAATCAGAGAAGAGAAGGCAGATGAAGATAATTTAAAAATAACCATCTTTCGAATTTACAGCTATTGTTTTATCTCCGCGTTATTATGTTCAGCCCTGGGGAGTTATATTTATTCCTGCGGTATTCACGCTGAATTCTGGCAAATCTATCCTGTTTGGTTTAGCGAGGAGTTTACCACTAGTGTGCTCATTCTACCTTTTACGCTGTTGTGTCAGAAAAAAGAGTTTTTTAGCCCATTAACTTTGCGGCGGTTAGTACCGGTTGGCATGTTAATGGCCTCGCTGCTGGTCTCTATTCTCAGCGGAGTAACGGGAAGTATGGGAACGCTGGCGATGATTCTTCCGGCGTTAATTTGGTGCGCGCTAAACTATTCATTATCAACAACCTGCTTGCTGACTTTGTGCTCCGGTATGGTGGAAATGATGCTGATCGATCGGCACGCTATTGAATCGAACATGACGTCGTTTCTGCCTATGATTATCTCCACGCGCCTTGGCATCGCATCTATTGCCATTAGTCCGGTTATCGTCGCGGTCAGCGTGGAGGCGGTCAACAAGATGGTGAAACAGCTATCGCGACAGGTTCGCTACGATTACCTGACCCGGGTTCATTCTCGTTTTGGTCTTTATGAACATCTGCGGGAACTGGAAGTAACGGACAATGAGACGTCGCTAAACGTGCTGGTGCTTGATATTGACCATTTTAAAAAAATTAACGACACCTGGGGCCATGATTGTGGCGATAATGTTTTGATGACTTTCGCCCGGCGGGTCAAAAACACTGTAGCCGATCGAGGGGTGATTGCCCGACTGGGCGGTGAAGAGTTTGCCGTGGTGATGACGGGCAAACCGGGTGAAGATGGCTATCGTTTAGCTGAAGATATTCGTCAGGCGATTGAAGAGATGAATATTGCCTGGCAAAGTGCGAATTTATCGCTAACCGTCAGTATTGGTCTTAGCTACGGGCAGGTGATGCGCTGGAATATTGTTGACAGCTTTGATCGGTTATTATCTGAGGCAGATAGCTATCTTTATCAGTCTAAAAAAACGGGGCGCAATCGTATCAGCGCCTCTCCTCTAATAAATAACAATGTTACCGGCTCATAGTCGAGATTTAAGCTGGTGAAACTCAATAATAATGACCTTTTACTTGTGATTGAATACAGTTAATTTATGCTCAAACTGACCCCAAATACTTATCCCATCACCCTGGTGAAAAGCGTGCTGGTTGTTTCACTGCTGGCGTTAATGCTGATTATTGTCAGCCTGACCGGCCTGTTTAACTATCAGTCGCGTCAGGTCAGTACCGCCATTGATAAAAAAATCATCGGAACTCAGTATGCGTTGATTCAGCATAAACTTGAGGATGCCGTTGACCGCCCGCGACAAATAACGAATCTATTTTTACAATATATTCAGGGGGAAGGTAACAATATCGATAAGGATGCTTTGGTTCCTGAAATGGTGTATTTGACCGCGAGCGCGTTTAAAACCATGCCTGCCTTTCAAAGCCTGTCGTGGTTTGCAGAAAATGGCGCCTGTATTGCTGTCATTCGCGACAATCACAGTAATCAAATTTATTTGCAGCGAACCCAGCGCGATAATCATCACTCCCTGGTAAAATACAGCGGTTTAAGCCCGCAGACCAATATTGTCAAAGTTAATCACGCCTTTAATGTCGCTGATTTTCCGCAGTTTCGCCGCGCACGCCAGCAAACGAGCGGTTTCTGGCAACGCTCCCTCTCTACCGGCAGCATCATCATGAGCTGGAACCAGCCGGTGTACGACAAGCAAGGTCGCTTTGTCGGGGCGATCGCCAGTGGCGCCACACCCGCAGATATGACCGCTTATTTACAGAGTCTCCTGCCGGACAAAAGCTATGCTCTCCTGCTTATTGATGACAACAATCGTATTGTCGCGCGTACCGGTAACCAACAGATCTGGCAGCAGGATCGCCAACTGATAGAAAAACTGACTTCCGCGCCACCGTCGCCAACGTCATTTTCCTTACGTGCTGGGGAGAAGACTTTGCTGGCGACCGCCTTTAGCGTGCAGGACAGCCAACATCTGTTGAACTGGAAGGCGGTTCTTATCGCCCCGCAGCATGCGGAAATGGCTGAAATGAATAAGCAGCGTCTACTTTTGACCTTCACCACGACGCTGTTTATTTTTATTTTGATGTTGGTTCTACTGATGATTATTTCGCATTTTACCGGCGCCTTAAAGGATGTTGCAGATAAAGTGCGTCTCGGATTGATGCCGTGGAAGAAACAAACTAAACGAGTATTTCCGGAAATAGCGTCACTGGATACGGCCTTGAGCAATCTTTGTTCAATTATTCCTGATACGTTTGAATTGAAACGCCGGAAACTGGAAGAGGATAGCGAAACCGGCTTTTTAACCCGTAGTGGTCTACTGAATTGTGAATCTCTTTACTATCACCGCAATATGTTGGCGATGATTCACGTCAACAATTACAACTCGGTAAAGCATGTACTTGGTACCGCCCAGGCGCGGCAGTTTATTCATCAGTTTGCTTTACGCATTCGGAAAATGTTGCCTGCAGGGGCGCTATGTTGCCGCGATCGCGAAGACTTGTTCATCATTGCTTTTGACGGCATTTATGCCGAAAAAGATGTCGCCTGGTATAGTGCGCTAATTGCTTCCGTTTTTCGTATGTCTACTTCTGATATGCCGGGTGAATCGCATATATTTACAGGCCATATTGGCATGTTGATTGAGTCGCTCACGCCAGAGAATATCAGCGAATGTCTGATGAATGTTAGCCTGGCTTTACAGCATGCTCAAATGCAGCGTAGCGGCATGAGTAAACTTTTCACCGTCGCTATGCGTGAAGAGGAAGTCAATAATCTGCGTCTGCACCAGGCGTTATGCGATGATCTCCGTTCAGAAGGTTTTCATTTGGTTATGCAGCCGATCGTCGCATTTGAATCGCAGCGCCCTTGTAAAGAAGGTGAATGCCTGGTTCGCTGGCAATCCAATGTGCTTGGCTTCGTGCCGCCCGATAAATTCATTTCCCTCGCCGAGAACACCGGCATGATTGTGCCGTTAGGGAAATGGATAATTGAAACCGCCTGTCGTGAACTTGCCGCGTTTATCGCGCGCGGCGCGCCACGGGATTTTAAACTTCACGTCAATATCTCGCCAATTCAGCTTCAGCAACCTGATTTTGCTCAGCATCTGCTGGAATCAATTCACGCTTGTGATTTGATGAACAGTAATATTTGCCTTGAAATCACCGAAAGCGTCTTGCTACAAGACACGTGGCGAATTGTCGAGATACTGGCTTATTTACGCCGCCTTGGCGTTTGCGTCGCGATTGATGATTTTGGCTCCGGTTACTCCAGCCTTTCATATCTGCATTCACTGCCGTTTGATTGTTTGAAGATCGACCGTGGGTTTGTCAGCAATGTGCTTGACGACAAAAAAAATGAAGCGGTTATCGCCTCGGTGTTAATGCTGGCTCGAAGCTTTTCCGTGCCTCTGGTGGCCGAAGGCGTTGAAACGTGCGAAATGGCGGAAAAACTGCAGGAGATGGGCTGTGATTTGGCGCAGGGGTATTATTATTCCCGGCCGAAAACGTTTGATAGCTTTGAATTTACTAATGGTTTATTTGTTGTTGACCCCGAGTGATGTGCCAGACAAACGGCGATAATAACGATGCAAATATTAAAAAAACAGCTTTCGGTCAACAGCTACCCGTTCACCTTAACGCAGGCCATCATATTTACTTTAGTTACGACAATTATCGTCGTGCTGCTGACGACATATGCTTTTCTTTACTACGAAGGTTATGCTTTTTTTGATGAGGTGAGTGCTGATATTCTGCGCGCGAAAAGAGTCAATATCGAGGAAGTTATCCACGATTATATTGATGTTCCCGTACAAGCGAATGCGATACTGGTCCATGCCATTGGGCGCCAATCCAGTGCGGCGATCCCGGTTCGCAGTTTGATTGGAGAAATGGTCAATATCACCAATAACGTATTCAGCAACAAACATTATCTCAATCTGGTTGAATTTGGCGCGGTGAATGGCGATTTCCTTCAGGCGGCACATGGTAAAGTCGCGTCGAATGATTATCTTGCGGTAAAAGATGCGCGAACAGCTCATCATCTGACGGTGTATAGTCATCTCACTGTGAATTCATTGGTAAAAGCGGTGCTACCGGATTATCAAATAACGCAGCGCGAATGGTATGCGGCGGTTGCTAAAGACCAGAGTTCTCACTGGACAAAACCCTTTCGCGATTATGAGTATGATAATGAAATTGGCGTCGCGTTTAGCTCGCCGGCATTCAATCGCACAGGGCAGTTTGTTGGCGTCGTCGCCAGCGAATTGCACCTCAACGAACTAAATAAAAGTCTGGAAAAATTTAAACCCAATCCTGAAAGTATTCTGCTGATTGTTAATGAAAAAGATGAACTAATCTCTTCATCCGTTCCCTCATTAACGCGGAGTATGTTGGCGGGGGAAAAACACTCGCAACTGAATTTGCAAACGCTGGAAAATACTCCTTTACCGGTTGTTGTAGCCGCTAGTCGTACCTTAAAAGCGCATGACCACACGGGATTACAGTTTTTCAGTTCCGGCAATGAAGAATATTATGTTGATGCTTTTCCTGTTACCGACCGTGACGGCATACTGCACTGGACGGGGATTGTAATTAGCCCGGCGAGAATGATTACGCGCACCATAGTCAAATATATAGCCATTACCATGGGCGTGCTGTTTATCATTTTTGCTTTTGGCCTGTTGGTGGTTTTCTGCGGCCTGGCGAGGGTGGTCAAACCATTGCGGGATATTGTCCGTAAAGCGGATCAGCTTGCGACGCACCGCTGGACGCCGCCTGATAATAAGCGTCATTTCCCGGAAATCGCCTCTCTGGAAACCACTTTTATGGCGCTGTCACATAAACTGGCGGAAAGCTTCGACGTCCAACGGCGCGAGATAGAAGAGGACAAAACCACCGGCTTATTCACGCGGACAGGGTTACTGCGGCAGACATCGCTATATCAGCGAAGAAACTTACTTGCGCTATTGCATATCAGTAACATGAACGCGATTATCAATTCATTAAGTACCGAATATGGTGAGAGATTTATTAGCGATTTTATTTTTCGTCTGCGTAATTTACTGCCGACGAATACGCTAATCGCTCGTGATAAAGTGGATCAGCTTATCGTGGTTTTTCCGGGGCATCACCAGCCAAAGGAGCGGCAGCAATATAGTGAACTACTTTCCTCACTATTTATCGATGTCGAATACGACTCCCATCTTGCGGCAAGCAAATATGTTTACACCGGAAATATTGGTCTGGTTACGGCTGATATTAGCGTTGAGAATATTGAGCAAACGTTGCGTGAGGCGTGGATTGCCCTACGTCATGCGCAGAAACAGGGGAATGGCGTCGCGACGTTTTTCAGCGCTGAGATGCATGAGGCCGAGCTTTATAATATCCAACTTCATGAGCATCTTCATGATGCCATCCAGCATCATGAATTTCGTCTGGTACTGCAGCCAATTGTGGATTTGCAGGATCAAACCATTTTTCGTGAAGGAGAGTGTCTGCTTCGCTGGCCGTCCGCAGTGGGTGGGGAGATCTCGCCTGAGCGTTTCATCCCGTTGGCGGAAGAGAGTGGGATGATTATTCCACTGGGGCGGTGGATTATTGAGGAGGCTTGTCGGGAACTCGCCGGGATGATAAATCGCGGGGCGTCACCGCATTTCCTCCTGCACATAAATGTATCGGCGATTCAACTTCTGCAACAGGATTTTGCCTGGCATTTAATGGATGCTATCTATCGTCATGGCCTGGTCACGGGCAATATTTGCCTTGAGATAACCGAACGGCTATTGATGAATGATGCTACGCGAATGAGCAGAATGATTGCTTATTTACGCCGCCATGGTATTGCCGTAGCGCTGGATGATTTTGGCGTCAATTTATCCAGCCTGTCTTATTTACACTCGCTGTCATTTGATAGCATCAAAATTGACCGCCGGCTGATTTGCCAATTTGCCGATGAGGATAAAGCAGAATCGATGATTGCATCGTTGATTGTGCTGGCTCAGGGTTTTAAGGTGCCCGTTGTTGCTGAGGGTATTGAAAATGAGGCGATAAAAAACCAGTTACGCGACCTCGGCTGCCAGAAAGCGCAAGGTTATCTATTTGGTCATCCGGCGCCATTTGCCCACTTTCCCATCCAGGCAAGTTCGCTGACGGCGGATGATGAGCAATAGACGGAGAAATGTATCGCAGTGAAGCATTCATTTTGAAGTTAGTGTAGTATGTTCGCCCACGCAGGCGCGCGCGCTGTTTTACAGCGCTGACGAATGGCGCCTTAAATTGTGTAAAGTGTTTATATAACAACAGGTTGGTGTTTTTAATGACCTGTTGTCGCCAAAGCATATCAGACGCCTGGGAAGGCGACACCTAAAGGAAGCTCTATGAGCGAGAAATTACAGAAAGTGCTGGCTCGTGCTGGCCATGGCTCCCGCCGTGAAATTGAAACTATCATCGAAGCTGGCCGCGTCAGCGTGGATGGTAAGGTCGCAACCCTCGGCGATCGCGTAGAAATCGTACCTGGTTTGAAAATTCGTATCGACGGTCATCTTATTTCGGTAAAAGAATCTGCCGAGCAGATTTGCCGGGTATTGGCCTATTACAAACCAGAAGGCGAACTCTGCACCCGTAACGACCCGGAAGGGCGCCCGACGGTATTTGACCGTCTGCCGAAACTGCGCGGCGCGCGCTGGATCGCGGTAGGTCGCCTTGATGTGAACACCTGCGGCCTGCTGCTGTTTACCACCGATGGTGAACTGGCGAACCGTTTGATGCACCCAAGCCGCGAAGTCGAGCGTGAGTACGCCGTTCGCGTTTTCGGCCAGGTTGATGAAGACAAACTGCGCCAGCTGGCGCGTGGGGTACAGTTAGAAGATGGCCCTGCAGCATTTAAAACGATTAAGTTCACCGGCGGTGAAGGGATCAACCAATGGTATAACGTCACTCTGACCGAAGGCCGCAACCGCGAAGTGCGTCGCCTGTGGGAAGCGGTCGGCGTTCAGGTTAGCCGTCTTATCCGCGTACGCTACGGCGATATTCTGCTGCCGAAAGGCCTGCCGCGCGGCGGCTGGACGGAACTGGATCTGGCTCAGACCAACTATCTGCGTGAACTGGTGGAGCTGCCAGCGGAAACCGAAAGCAAAGTGGCGGTGGAGAAAGATCGCCGTCGCATGAAAGCGAATCAGATTCGCCGTGCCGTCAAGCGTCATAGCCAGACCAGCGGCAATCCGCGTCAGGGTAATAACGGTAACCGCCGTTCCAGCACCCGCAACAAGACTAACGGCTAATGCTGTCCGTTCCGGCGGTCTCCCGCCGGAACGCTCCTCCTTTATCCCTTCGCTTGTGACATTTTTCACACTTTTGCATAAAGACAAGAAACAGGAATTACGCAGACAAATAACGCAAAGTGATGTTATTAGCGTCGCCATATACTGTCGGCACTGATTACAAAACAGGTAGCCCGCAATGAGTACAACAACAAAGTTATCGGCAAGCTATGTGGTCATCGGCGTAAAAGAAAAGATAGGCTATGGCTTAGGTGATTTCGCCTCTAATTTATCGTTCGGTTTTGTCTCTTTATTCCTGCTATTTTTTTATACGAATATTTATGGCATCAGCGCGGTACAAGCGAGCCTGATCTTTGTGATTGCCCGGGTGATTGACGCAATATTTAATATCCTGATTGGCTTTGCAATTGATAAGACGCAGAGTAAATATGGCAAACTACGTCCCTGGCTATTATATGGTGCGATACCGTTAGGTTTTTTAACCGTGCTGTGTTTTGTGCCGTTTGGCGGGGAGGCTAAATTTTATTTCGCGCTTGCTTCTTATACCATTTATTGTCTGGCCTATACGGCGGTTAACACGCCTTATTCGGCATTGACCAACCGCCTGACGCAGCATGAAGCCTCGCGCTCGTCGCTGTCGGTATACCGCTTTGTGTTGGCGATTGTCGGCTATCTGATTGTTTCCACGACCGCCGACTGGCTGATTTCGCCTTTTAACGATAAACAAATGGGCTATGTCTTTGCCGTTTCCTGTTTTGCGCTGTTAGCGACTTTTATGTTTCTTGCCTGTTTTGCCATGACCACGGAGCGAGTTGGCGAAGAGGATAAAATGAATGCGCCGACGCTTCGTGAAATGTTCCGTGCGGTATTAGGTAATGCGCCACTAATTCATCTGTCATTATTTACCGTATTTTTCTATATCGCTTATACCGTATGGATGGCGATCGCCATTTACTTTATTAAATACATCATCGGCAGCGAAGGTTTCACCGCTACTTTCTTCATGGTTCAGTCAGGCGCTTATATCATTGGTACCATTGTTTCCGAGAAAGTGATTGCGCTAATGGGGAAAAAGAAAATGGCGCTAATGGCATTGTTAATTGGCGTGCTGGGAGTGCTGATGCAATATTTTATCGCCGGTAATAATCTGTGGCTGATAATGATTGGCGTGTGCCTTTACAGCATTACGCTAGGCATGGGCTTTGTCGCCATGTGGTCGATGATTGCCGACACCGTCGAATATGCTGAATGGCATCACGGCGTACGCTCTGAAGGCGCAATCTACGGTTTCTTTAACTTCATCACCAAAATTGCGATGGCGATTGGCGGCGGTTGTGCGGGCTGGATGCTGGATCTCTATCACTATGATGCGGGTAATGTGACCAGCGATGCAATTAATGGCATCAATATTCTGATGACGCTTTTCCCCGGCGCGATGTTCGCCATCAGCGCCATCTTCGTGGCCTGCTATTCGTTGGATGAAAAAACCTATCGCGATATTGTGCAAAAAATCAGCCTGCGTAAGCAAAATGCGCTTTAACCTCAAGGAGTCAGAGAGATGAATAACGATTTTAGTACCCTTATCGCCGCCATGACGGCAGAGGAAAAAGTGGCGCTGCTGACCGGCAGCGGCCTGTGGCGCACGGCTTCGTTGCCGCAGCATGGTATCCCCGATATCGTGATGACCGATGGTACCTACGGCGTGCGCTATAGCAGCGCGCAAATAGATGGTAATGAAAAGTGGAGCATGGATGACTTCATCTCGGTGATTACTCAAACCGCCGACCAGGCCAGCGCCGATGAGCCTGTCGCGAAGGGCGGCAGTGAAGCATTGTTCAGCGCCTCGCTGCCGGCCACCTGTTTTCCGAATGGCTCCAGTCTGGCCTGTAGCTGGGATGTTGAACTGGTACGGGAGATGGGGGAAGCGCTGGGTCGCGAATGCCAACAGATGGGGGTGGGCATTCTATTGGGGCCGGGAATTAACATTCGGCGCACCCCGCTGGCTGGACGCGGCTATGAATACTACTCTGAAGACCCGATCGTCAGCGGTGATATCGCCGCGGCGCTAATTAACGGCTTACAGGCCGAAGGCGTCGGCGCCAGCCTTAAACATTTTGCCGCCAATAACTCCGAGTATCGGCGTACCGAAATGGATTCGATTATTGAGGAGCGAGCGCTGCGTGAAATCTATCTCGCCGGATTTCAACGAGCGATTGCCAAATCCCGGCCGTGGACGGTGATGTCTTCTTATAACCGTCTTAATGGCGTCCAAACATCGCAGGATCCGTTCTTACTGACCCAGGTATTGCGTGATGAATGGGGATATGACGGTCTGGTGATGTCCGACTGGTACGGTATTAAAGACCGTCCGGCATCGCTGCTTGCCGGCAACGACCTGGCGATGCCGGAAACCCGCCGGGACAAACAAACCCTGCTGGCGGCCATCACCTGCGGCGAGGTACCGATGTCGGTGGTTGACCGGGCTTGTTTGCGGATGCTGGAGCTGGTCGATAAAGTACAACGACATCGCCGGCCGCAAATGCGCGCTGACTTTGCCGCACACCATGCGTTATCGCAGCGTTTAGCGGCAGAATCCATCGTATTGCTGAAAAATGAAGACAACCTGCTGCCGCTGAAACCACATAAAACCCCGCGCATCGCGGTGATCGGTAAGCCCGCACAGGAGCCGGTTATTCAGGGCTCAGGTTGTGCCACCACGGTTCCGTATTTGCTCGACCGTCCGCTGGATGAGATTTTCGATCTTGCCGGGGACGACTTTAAGGTCACGTGGTCGCCGGGCGCGCCAGACGACAACCAAAGCGACGAGCAGCCTCTGGCGCAGGCGCGCGATGTTGCCGGGGCCGCCGACGTGGCAGTGGTTTTTGTCAGCACGGCGGTTGGCGAAGATGGCGAAAATGGCGATCGCCAGGATCTGAATATTCTCCCCGCGCACGAACAGCTGATCCGCGAGGTCGCTGCGGTACAGCCGAACGTGGTGGTGGTGTTGGCCAACAGCGATGCGGTGGTGATGCCATGGCTTGGCGAATGCCGGGCGCTGCTGGAAACCTTCTTCGCCGGACAGGGGATGGGGCGCGCCGTTGCTGAAATTCTCTTCGGTAAGCGCAACCCCTGCGGTAAGCTGACCGTCACGGTGCCAAATACGCTCGAAGAGACGCCCGCCTGGCTGCAGTATCCTGGGGAAAACCTGCGCCATCATTATGGCGAAGGGCTATTTGTCGGCTATCGCTATTACGATAAGCGCAGTCTTACGCCTCTTTTCCCGTTTGGCTTTGGCCTGAGCTATACCCAATTCAGCTATGCCAATCTTTCGCTTTCCACAGCGCGGCTTGCCGAAGGCGACACCCTGTATGTAGCGTTTGATTTAACGAATACCGGCGATTATGAGGGCAAAGAGATTGTACAACTGTACGTTGCGGCCCCGAAGGGGGAGCTTATCCGCGAGGTTCGCGCGCTGAAAGCCTTTTGTAAAGTGTCGTTGCTGGCGGGAGAAACGCGTCGGGTCGAGCTCGCGCTGCCTGTCGCTGATTTAGCCTGCTATCATCCGGGGCTGGCGGATTGGCTGCTGACCCCTGGGCAGTGGCAAATCTACGTGGGCGCTTCGTCACGCGATCTTCCATTAACGGCAAGCGTTAAGATTGATTGCCCTGCGCGCTACGTACCGTTACGCGACGACAATTCTCTCCAGCAGCTTATTCAACAGCCGGAAGCCTTTGCCCGCGTGGTGACGCTGATATCGGCGAAAAGCGGTGTAGCGCCAGACCTGGTACGGGAAAAGCTTATCCGCCTGGCCCCGGATCTGTTCTGTGGTTTGCTGATTGCATTGACTGAATTCCTGGCGCTGGATATCGATCGCAATGAACTCAATGCCGTGCTGGCGGGTCATCAATAAACAAAAGTTCAGGAGGTAATCCGTGTTCCCGTTTTCGGTGACGCATCCTCGTCAGGTAACGCAAAGCGGGCAGCCGGCGACCAATAGCGGCTACGAGCTGATCGCCTTCGACGCCGAGAAACTCAACGTCTTTGCCGCCGAGGTACGCTACTGCGAACCTCACTGGCACCCGGCGCCGGAGCTAATCACCGTCCTTCATGGCGGTTTTACGCTGGCCGTCGGTCAGCGGGAGTGGCTATTGCGCGAGGGCGATATGCTGTATATCAACGCGGAGGAAGTGCATTCACTCTGCGCGGAGATGGCCGGTAGCCAGCTGGTCACCGTGCAATTTTCGCCAGGTCTGTTTGATGAAATGCATCCCTCTCCGCGGCTGGAGTGGTGTACCGCCGGACGTATTGCGCAGAACGCGGATTGGCAGGTGCGCCAGCGGCTAACGGCGCTGCTGCAACAGCTCGTCGATAACCGTACGCCATTCCAGCGCATCGCGGCAATTTATTTACTGCTTGATGCGCTGGTGACGGCAGGGGAGCCGCAGGAGCGCGAAGAGAGCTCGCTACGCGAAGAGTCGATGATTAAAAAAGGCATTGATTATATTAATCTGCATTACGATCGGCCACTGACGTTGAGCGAAGTGGCCGAGCACAGCGGCATGAGCTATTCGTGGTTTTCCCGGCTGTTTAAGCGGGTGAGTCGTTACAACTTTAAAGAGTATCTGACCCTGGTACGGCTGAATAAGGCCCGTAATCTGCTGCGGGATACGCGTACGCCGATAACCGAAATCAGCCATAGCTGCGGTTTTCAGGAGCACAAATACCTGATCGCCGCCTTTAACAAATACTGCGGACTGACGCCGACCGAGTACCGTAAACGCTTTGTTTCGCGGCAAAACGTCCTCGACCAGCAGCTGGCGCTCGGCGAGGACTGTGTATGCCTGCCATTAAACGGCCAACTGCTGGCGCGGCTGGCGGTTAGTAATCAATCCCCATCTGCGCTTTAACCCCCGCGTCAAAGGCATGCTTTATCGGGCGTAGCTCGCTGACGGTATCGGCTAACTCGATAATTTCGCGATGGCAGCCGCGCCCGGTAATCATCACCGTTTGGTGCGCAGGGCGGTTTCTCAGCGCCGTCAGCACCTCTTCCAGCGGCAGATAGTCATAGGCCACCATGTAGGTAAGTTCATCCAGTAGTACCAGATCCAGGCTGTCGTCGGCCAGCATACGCCGCCCGTGCTGCCAGACATCGAGGCAGGCAGCGGTATCGCTTTCGCGATTTTGCGTATCCCAGGTAAATCCAGTGGCCATTACCTGAAACTCGACGCCGTGCGGCTCCAGTAAATTACGCTCGCCGTTAGGCCAGGTACCTTTGATGAATTGCACCACGCCGGCTTTTTTGCCGTGTCCAACCGCGCGGGTGACGGTACCGAAGGCGGCGGTAGTTTTGCCTTTGCCGTTTCCGGTAAATACCATGATCAGCCCGCGTTCTTGCTGGGCGGCGGCGACCCGCGCATCGACTTTGTCTTTTACCCGCTGCTGGCGCTCGCGGTAACGTTGATCGCTCATTGGGATATCCCTGGTTTACGCCCTGGCTGGGCATCAAAGGTCATACCGGTTTTACGTCGGCTATCGTCGCCCATCAGCCATAAATAGACCGGCATGATATCGGCAGGGGTTTTCAGCTTTTGCGGATCTTCGGTCGGGAAAGCGCTGGCGCGCATTTTGGTGCGCGTCCCGCCAGGATTAATACAATTTACCCGCAGATGACGGCTTTGGTACTCTTCGGCCAGTACCTGCATCATCCCTTCGGTGGCGAATTTCGAGGCCGCGTAAGCGCCCCAGTTGGCGCGGCCCTGGCGGCCAACGCTGGAAGAGGTAAACACCAGCGAACCGGAATCAGACTTGAGTAATAAAGGAAGAAGCGCCTGGGTGAGCATAAAAGTGCCATTAACGTTCACCTGCATCACCTGCTGCCATACCTCAGGATCCTGCTGGTCCATCGGACATACGTCGCCAAGCAGGCCCGCGTTGTGCAATACGCCGTCGAGACGCGGGTAGTGAATGGCGATTTTCTGCGCCAGCTGCTGGCACTCCTGCGGCGTGCAGGTCAACAGGTCGAGAGTGAACCAGCGTGCCGCAATACCGCCAGCCTGTTCAATTTCTTGCGCGACGCCGCGCAGCTTTTCTTCATTGCGGCCGACCAGTACCACGCTTGCGCTGTAGCGCGCATAGGTAAGGGCGGCTTCACGGCCGATGCCGTCGCTGGCGCCGGTGACCAGAATGATACGGTCTTTAAGTAGGTGAAACTGCGGTTGATAGTGCACGGCGACTCCTCTGCTGGCCTGCTTATGGCCACATCTTATTCGGTATCTTACTTTTGCGCTTTATGCCTCAAACGATTGATGATTGCAATCAGTCAAAGGGAAACTCTTCGCAGAATTAATATCTTGCAACGATTTCATTGCGACAAAAAAAACGGGAATGCGCCTCGCAGCGCACGGAAAGCGCAGAGACTTGATGATAAAGGCTGATGTACACTGTGCGTCAACGTCAGTGCTTTACACAAGGTGAAAACGTGGAATTACTTGCTCAATACGGCTTATTTTTAGCCAAGGCTGCGACTATCGTCGTTGCCATTGCGGTTATCGCCGCCATTATCGTTAATCTGACTCAGCGTAAGAAGCAGCGCGGCGAGCTGCGGGTGACGAATCTTAGCGAGCAATATAAGGAGATGAAAGAAGAGCTGGCGGTGGCGCTGCTGGATGGCCCGCAGCAAAAACTCTGGCATAAAGCGCAGAAGAAAAAGCATAAGCAGGAAGCCAAGGAAGCCAAAGCGCGGGCAAAATTGGGCGCCGCGGAGCCCAGCGGCAAGGCGCGTATCTGGGTGCTGGATTTTAAAGGCAGCATGGATGCCCACGAGGTAAGCGGTCTGCGCGAAGAAATTACGGCGGTGCTGGCTTCGGCGAAGGCGCGTGACCAGGTGGTGGTGCGTCTGGAAAGCCCCGGCGGGGTGGTTCACGGCTATGGCCTGGCTGCATCGCAGCTGCAGCGCTTACGTGATAAACAGATCCCACTGACGGTTGCGGTCGATAAGGTCGCTGCCAGCGGCGGCTATATGATGGCCTGCGTGGCGAACAAAATCGTCTGCGCGCCGTTTGCTATCCTTGGCTCGATTGGCGTAGTGGCGCAGATCCCCAACATCAATCGCTTCCTGAAAAACAAAGACATCGATATTGAACTCCATACCGCCGGGCAATATAAACGCACGTTAACCATGTTGGGTGAAAACACCGAGGAAGGCCGGCAGAAATTCCGCGAAGATCTCAATGAAACCCATCAGCTTTTTAAAGATTTCGTACATCAGATGCGCCCGTCGCTGGATATCGAAAAGGTAGCGACCGGCGAGCACTGGTACGGCGTGCAGGCGCTGGAAAAAGGGCTGGCGGATGCGGTACAGACCAGCGATGAACTCCTGTTGAGCATGATGGATAACCATGAAGTCATTAGCGTGCGTTATCAGCAGCGTAAGAAGTTGCTCGACCGCGTTACCGGTAGCGCGGCGGAAAGTGCTGACCGTCTCTTGTTGCGCTGGTGGCAGCGTGGGCAAAAGCCGTTAATGTAAAGAAGACAACGCGAGGCTAATACCTCGCGTTGCTGTTTCTGGCTGGCTTAAGCCGAGAGCCGGCCCATCAATGACTGGCTATTAATCAACCAGGTGATACTTATCTGACAACTCATGAGCGAGATACTTGAACATGTTAAATACGGCAGTGCTCTTCGCAGTCGGCAAACCTTGCTCATCAAGATAAAACTCGCCGCTGAACACCAAAACCCCGTTACGCTGAACGACGTTGGTGGCTTCAATTCCGGCTAACGTATCTTCATGATCGCGAATGAGTTGATTGGCAATTTCAAGTAACGCCTGGCGTTCGATGGGTTGGGTTGTACCTTGCATAACGGACTCCTGTAGTTCTTCGCCGGTAGTCTACGCCGCGAGAGGGCAACGGGCAAATTTTCCATTGATTGTGCAGGGGTAATTGCAACTGGCTAAGAAACATCACTTTACTGGCGGAGTTGGCTTTTGCATGCTAATAAAGTTGCGTAACGAATTTTATCAGGTACAGTGTGACGCTTTCAGCGATCTGGCAACAGATTTGCTTGACATTCGGCCAAAAATTCTTCGTGCTATGCAACCTGGCTCGCTAAAGCCAGCAAACTCAGCTATCTGGTTTTATGGATGTGAAACTGGGCGTGCAGAGGGTTGATATCCATCGACGTGGCCGCAACATATCAGGCACGTCGCTAGTGGATGGTGAATCAATGTGCGATGTATTCCTGGATGAATTAAATTAGGTAAAGGTGAATATGGGTAAAGCTCTCGTTATCGTTGAGTCCCCGGCAAAAGCCAAAACGATCAATAAGTATCTGGGTAATGACTACGTGGTGAAATCCAGCGTCGGTCATATCCGCGATTTGCCGACCAGTGGCTCAGCTTCCAAAAAGAGCGCCGACTCTACCTCCACCAAAGGGGCTAAAAAGCCTAAAAAGGATGAACGTGGCGCTCTGGTCAACCGCATGGGTGTAGACCCATGGCACGACTGGAATGCGCATTATGAAGTACTTCCGGGTAAAGAAAAGGTAGTTTCAGAACTCAAACAGTTGGCGGAAAAAGCCGACCACATCTATCTCGCAACCGACCTTGACCGCGAAGGGGAAGCCATTGCCTGGCACCTGCGGGAAGTTATCGGTGGTGATGAGCAACGGTACAGCCGCGTGGTGTTCAACGAAATCACCAAAAACGCGATTCGTCAGGCCTTTGAGAAGCCGGGCGAGCTGAATATCGATCGTGTTAATGCCCAGCAGGCGCGCCGCTTTATGGACCGCGTGGTGGGGTATATGGTTTCTCCACTGCTGTGGAAAAAAATTGCCCGCGGTCTGTCCGCTGGCCGCGTGCAGTCTGTCGCAGTCCGCCTGGTCGTGGAGCGCGAACGTGAAATTAAAGCCTTCGTTCCGGAAGAGTTCTGGGAGATCGACGCCAGTACTACCACGCCGGGCGGTGACGCGTTACCGTTGCAGGTGACTCACAAGAATGACAAGCCGTTCCGTCCGGTTAACCGTGACGAAACCATGGCGGCCGTCGCGCTGCTGGAAAAAGCGCGATATAGCGTGCTGGAGCGCGAAGATAAGCCGACCAGCAGCAAGCCGGGCGCGCCGTTTATCACCTCCACGCTGCAGCAGGCCGCCAGTACCCGTCTTGGCTTCGGCGTGAAGAAAACCATGATGATGGCCCAGCGTCTGTATGAGGCCGGCCATATTACCTACATGCGTACCGACTCTACCAATCTGAGTCAGGATGCGCTGAATATGGTACGCGGCTATATCGGCGATAACTTCGGCAAAAAATACCTGCCTGAAAGCGCGAATCAGTACGCCAGCAAAGAAAACTCGCAGGAAGCGCACGAAGCGATTCGTCCTTCTGACGTGAATGTGATGGCGGAATCGCTGAAAGACATGGAAGCCGATGCGCAGAAGTTATATCAACTGATTTGGCGTCAGTTCGTCGCCTGTCAGATGACGCCGGCAAAATACGACTCAACCACCCTGACGGTACAGGCTGGCGAGTTCAAACTAAAAGCCCGCGGTCGTACGCTGCGCTTTGACGGCTGGACGAAAGTGATGCCAGCGCTGCGTAAAGGCGATGAAGACCGGACGTTACCGGTGGTCAATCAGGGCGACAGCCTCAGCCTGGTGGAACTGACACCTGCGCAGCACTTCACCAAACCGCCTGCGCGTTTCAGCGAAGCCTCGCTGGTAAAAGAGCTGGAAAAACGCGGCATCGGTCGTCCGTCCACTTATGCGTCGATCATTTCGACCATCCAGGACCGCGGCTATGTACGCGCCGAGAACCGCCGCTTTTACGCTGAAAAAATGGGTGAAATCGTCACCGACCGTCTGGAAGAAAACTTCCGCGATCTGATGAACTACGATTTTACCGCACAGATGGAAGACCGCCTCGATCAGGTGGCCAATCATCAGGCCGAGTGGAAACAGGTACTGGATAACTTCTTTGGCGATTTCACTTCCCAGCTACAAACGGCTGAGAAGGATCCTGAAGAAGGCGGTATGCAGCCGAACCCAATGGTGCTGACCAGCATCGACTGTCCGACCTGCGGGCGTAAAATGGGCATTCGTACCGCCAGTACCGGGGTATTCCTCGGCTGCTCTGGCTACGCTTTGTCGCCGAAAGAGCGTTGCAAAACCACCATTAACCTGGTACCGGAAAACGAAGTTCTCAACGTGCTGGAAGGCGATGATGCCGAAACCAACGCGCTGCGCGCTAAACGTCGCTGTCAGAAATGCGGCACCGCGATGGACAGCTACCTTATCGATCCGAAGCGTAAACTGCATGTCTGCGGTAACAACCCGACCTGCGACGGCTACGAGATTGAAGAGGGCGAGTTCCGTATTAAAGGCTATGACGGCCCTATCGTGGAGTGTGAGAAATGTGGTTCCGAAATGCACCTCAAAATGGGGCGTTTTGGTAAGTACATGGCTTGCACCAATGACGAATGTAAAAATACGCGTAAGATCCTGCGTAATGGCGAAGTGGCTCCGCCGAAGGAAGATCCGGTGCCTTTACCGGAACTGCCCTGCGAGAAGTCCGACGCTTATTTCGTCCTGCGCGATGGCGCGGCGGGCGTTTTCCTGGCGGCAAACACCTTCCCGAAATCACGTGAAACACGTGCGCCGTTAGTGGAAGAGTTGTACCGCTTCCGCGATCGTCTGCCTGAAAAGCTGCGTTATCTGGCCGATGCGCCGCAGCAGGATCCTGAGGGCAATAAAACGCTGGTACGCTTTAGTCGTAAGACCAAGCAACAGTACGTCTCCTCCGAGAAAGAGGGTAAAGCGACCGGCTGGTCCGCCTTCTTTATCGACGGTAAATGGACTGAAGCGAAAAAGTAACCTTCTGAATGGGCCGCGATGCGGCCCATTCTTTCTTCGATTTTCCTCGCACTACCGCCTCGTCATTGTCGCTTTATAACCGACTTATTATTTTTTGTTACCATCTATACACTGTAGATATAAATGATATAGTGGTTATAGCGAATCACTTTTTTATTATTAAATCGTCTTATACACCATCGGTCTCAGCACGCGTTGTGGCGCAGGTTCGGCGTGCCGCAGGGCATCTCTGGCATTTTGCCGCCGGCAGGCAGCAGTCTGAACGTAATGGGTATTAAGCGGATTCATTTGACGTGTTTACGGATATCAGCCATGAAACTACAGCAACTCCGCTACATCGTTGAGGTTGTTAACCATAACCTGAATGTCTCCTCTACCGCCGAAGGCTTGTATACTTCACAGCCAGGCATCAGCAAGCAGGTACGCATGCTGGAAGATGAGTTGGGAATTCAGATATTTGCCCGCAGCGGTAAGCATTTAACTCAGGTCACTCCAGCCGGTCAGGAAATTATTCGCATCGCGCGTGAAGTGTTATCTAAAGTTGAGGCCATTAAATCCGTGGCAGGCGAGCACACCTGGCCGGATAAGGGCTCGTTGTACGTTGCCACCACCCATACGCAGGCGCGTTACGCGCTCCCTGGAGTGATTAAAGGCTTTATTGAGCGTTATCCTCGGGTCTCTTTGCATATGCATCAGGGGTCGCCGACGCAGATTGCAGAAGCGGTTTCGAAGGGTAATGCCGACTTTGCCATTGCTACCGAAGCGCTGCATCTGTACGACGATTTGGTGATGCTGCCGTGCTATCACTGGAACCGTTCAATTGTAGTGACGCCGGACCACCCGCTCGCTTCGAAAGGTTCGGTGACCATTGAAGAGCTGGCGCAGTATCCGCTGGTAACTTATACCTTCGGCTTCACCGGACGTTCTGAGTTGGATACCGCGTTTAATCGCGCCGGGCTGACTCCGCGTATCGTCTTCACGGCGACTGATGCCGATGTCATCAAAACCTATGTGCGCTTAGGGCTTGGCGTTGGAGTTATTGCCAGCATGGCGGTCGATCCCGTGTCCGATCCAGACCTGGTAAAACTCGATGCCAATGGTATTTTCAGCCACAGCACCACCAAGATAGGCTTCCGCCGAAGCACCTTCCTCAGGAGTTATATGTATGATTTTATTCAACGTTTTGCGCCGCATTTGACGCGAGATGTGGTCGATACGGCCGTGGCGCTACGTTCGAATGAGGATATAGAGGCCATGTTCAAAGATATTAAACTGCCGGAAAAATAATCGAATTGATAAATGGCATTTCCTCCGGGGAGTGCCATTTTCTATTATGGACCTTATCAGAACTTATAAACCTCGTTGTAATCACATTTCTACGGATTTTCACTTCGTTATTTCTCCAATATACCCGCTGCGATCAAAATAACGGTTAAAAGCCTTTTACCTGTTCCTGAATTAGCTGGATCTATTTTATATATCTTATTAAGATTTATCTGTACCTGATGATTTTAGCAATTGGTGGTGATGAAATGATAAACAATATCGATTATGCAAAGCTCGCGATGTCGTATGAACGTCACAAAGCGGAAATCGATCCAACGCTGCGCAGTCAGGTCTGGGGCTCACTACTGATGGGGCTTAGCGCTTTCTGGTGCATCGTTGCATTATTCATCTGGATTATTAGCTAAAGCAGTTTATCAGAGAAGGTTATATTTCACTTTTGTGACAAAAGGAGGTTGGTAAAATTAGCACCCGGAATTGTGGAACACGGTGGAAGAAATTATTTTCCGACTTATCAGCTTTAAATGTTAATCCATCCTGAGCTAATCATTGTCTATCCGTGATTAGCTCTTTTTCTTTTCCCGTTCAGAGAATAGGATCGGAACTTACTCAACCTCATCAAATATCTCCGTGCTGTAACACTGTTATCTTCAAAATTTCTGAACTGTATGGTTTTGTCAATTTTAGCAATTTGAGTTGTTATCAAAGTGTTATGTCAAGTTTGTGTTATCTTTTATAAAGACCCTGAGGAGTTCAGGGCATGCATCCCTGTGATAAAGGAGGAGCTATGTCGTCAACACTACGAGCAGCCAGTAAGGATACGCTACAGGTCAAAGACAAAACCTACCATTACTACAGCCTGGCGCTGGCCGCTAAACAACTGGGCGATCTCACCCGACTGCCCAAATCCCTCAAAGTTCTGCTTGAAAACCTCCTGCGCTGGCAGGATGGCGAGTCGGTGACGGAACAAGATATTCAGGCGCTGGCCGGCTGGCTGCAGAAAGCGCATGCCGACCGCGAAATAGCCTATCGTCCGGCGCGCGTATTGATGCAGGATTTTACCGGCGTACCGGCGGTGGTCGATTTAGCCGCCATGCGTGAAGCGGTAAAACGGCTGGGCGGCGATACGGCAAAGGTGAATCCGCTCTCGCCGGTTGACCTGGTGATTGACCACTCGGTAACGGTGGACCGTTTTGGTAATGAAAACGCCTTTGAAGATAACGTGCGCCTTGAAATGGAGCGAAACCACGAACGTTATGCTTTCCTGCGCTGGGGGCAGCAGGCCTTCAGCCGCTTTAGCGTTGTGCCTCCGGGAACCGGGATCTGCCACCAGGTGAACCTTGAATATCTCGGCCGTGCCGTGTGGAGCGAACTACAGGATGGCGAATGGGTGGCTTACCCGGATACGCTGGTGGGTACAGATTCGCACACCACCATGATTAACGGTCTGGGCGTATTAGGGTGGGGCGTCGGCGGGATTGAAGCGGAAGCGGCGATGCTTGGGCAGCCGGTATCCATGCTCATACCTGATGTCGTCGGTTTCAAGCTGACCGGTAAACTGCGTGAGGGGATCACCGCGACTGACCTGGTGCTGACAGTGACCCAGATGCTGCGCAAACATGGTGTGGTTGGCAAGTTCGTAGAATTCTACGGCGACGGTCTCGACTCGTTACCGCTGGCCGACCGGGCCACCATTGCGAATATGTCGCCAGAATATGGCGCGACCTGCGGCTTCTTCCCGATCGATGCGGTAACTCTCAGCTATATGCGCCTGAGCGGGCGCAGCGAAGAGCAGGTGGCATTGGTTGAAGCTTATGCCAAAGCGCAGGGGATGTGGCGCCAGACGGGCGATGAGCCGGTATTCACCAGCACCCTGGCGCTGGATATGGGTACGGTTGAGGCCAGCCTCGCCGGGCCGAAACGGCCGCAGGACCGCGTCGCGTTGGGCGATGTGCCGAAAGCGTTTGCCGCCAGCAACGAACTGGAAGTGAATCAAACGCAAAAATCGCGTCAGCCGGTTGATTATACTCTCAATGGGCAACGCTATTCGCTGCCGGAAGGCGCGGTGGCGATTGCGGCAATCACTTCATGTACCAATACTTCCAACCCGAGCGTGTTGATGGCCGCCGGCCTGCTGGCGAAGAACGCCGTTGAGCGTGGCCTGAAACCGCAGCCGTGGGTGAAAGCCTCGCTGGCGCCGGGTTCGAAAGTGGTTTCTGATTATCTGGCGCATGCCGGTTTGACGCCTTATCTCGATGAATTGGGCTTTAACCTCGTAGGGTATGGTTGTACAACCTGTATCGGTAACTCCGGGCCGCTGCCGGAACCTATCGAAGAGGCAATTAAAAAAGGTGACCTGACCGTGGGGGCGGTGCTCTCCGGTAACCGCAACTTCGAAGGTCGTATCCATCCGCTGGTGAAAACCAACTGGCTGGCGTCGCCACCGCTGGTCGTGGCCTATGCGCTGGCTGGCAATATGAACATTGACCTGACCCGTGAACCGCTTGGGGTTGGTAAAGACGGTAAGCCGGTGTTCCTGAAGGATATCTGGCCGAGCGGCGAGGAGATTGCTCGCGCGGTGCAGCAGGTTTCCACCGAGATGTTCCGTAAAGAATATGCCGAAGTCTTCGAAGGTACCGAGGAGTGGAAAGCTATTCAGGTAGACCGTTCCGATACCTATCGCTGGCAGGATGACTCTACCTATATTCGCCTGTCGCCATTCTTTGATGAGATGGGCGTTGAGCCGAAACCGGTAGAAGATATTCACGGCGCGCGGATCCTGGCGATGTTAGGCGATTCGGTGACCACCGACCATATCTCTCCGGCAGGAAGTATCAAGGCAGACAGCCCTGCAGGACGCTATTTGCAGGAGCACGGCGTGGCGCGCGCCGATTTCAACTCTTATGGTTCACGACGTGGCAACCATGAGGTGATGATGCGCGGTACCTTTGCCAATATTCGTATCCGTAACGAAATGGTGCCGGGCGTGGAAGGGGGGATGACGCGTCATTTACCAGACACGCAGCCTGTTGCCATCTACGATGCGGCTATGCTGTATAAAGCCGAGGGCACGCCTCTGGCGGTGATTGCCGGTAAAGAATATGGTTCAGGTTCCAGCCGCGACTGGGCGGCAAAAGGGCCGCGTCTGTTGGGCGTGCGGGTAGTGATTGCCGAGTCCTTCGAGCGTATTCACCGCTCCAACCTTATTGGCATGGGGATATTACCGTTGGAGTTTCCGCAAGTCGTGACGCGTAAAACGCTACAGCTGACCGGCGAAGAGCGGATCGATATCAGTAACCTGCAGGCGCTGCATCCTGCGGCAACGGTTCCAGTCACCATCACCCGCGCCGATGGACAGCAGGAGGTCATTCAGTGTCGCTGTCGTATCGATACCGCGACTGAACTTACCTACTATCAGAATGACGGCATTCTGCATTATGTGATTCGTAATATGCTGTAAAAGAAAGGGCCAGCGAATGCTGGCCCTGATTCATTCTGGAGCTGACTTATTTATTCAGCAGATGCCCCATCTTGGCCGCTTTGGTATCCAGGTAGTGTTCGTTTTTCGGGTTACGGCCGACGATGAGCGGAACGCGTTCGACGATATTGATTCCCGCCTCGGTCAGAATTTCGACTTTCTTCGGGTTGTTGGTCAACAGTCGAACCTGCTCAACGCCGAGCAGTTTGAACATATCGGCGCACAGCGTAAAATCGCGCTCATCGGCGGCAAAACCTAGCTGGTGGTTGGCTTCGACGGTATCGTAGCCTTGATCCTGAAGCGCGTAGGCGCGAATTTTATTCAGCAAACCGATATTTCGGCCTTCCTGACGATGATAAAGCAGGATCCCGCGCCCCTCTTCAGCGATGTGCGACAGCGCCGCTTCCAGCTGAAAACCGCAATCACAACGCAGACTAAAAAGGGCATCGCCCGTCAGACATTCTGAGTGTACGCGAGCCAGTACCGGGGCTTGCCCCGAAATATCGCCATACACCAGCGCGACATGATCCTGCCCGGTTGCCAGTTCTTCAAAGCCCACCATCAGGAAATCGCCCCAGGGGGTTGGCAGTTTGGCTTCTGCCACACGTTTAAGCTGCATGTGATTCTCCAGATTCTGACAGCACCTGAATGTGCTTTCTGTTTACTACTATTTTGCCACAACGCCGCGACGTTCTCCTAATTACCAACGACCGCCTGCGCGGAAAGCGCACAAACGATCTACTTTCCGTTATGATATTCAGAAGGAAAGAGAAGGAGATATGATGCTGTTGATTGCCAAAAGGACCGCCATCGGGGCGGCGCTATTGCTTGTTATGCCCGTTATAGTCTGGCTCTCCGGCTGGCAGTGGCAGCCGGGTCAAGCCCCGGCCATGTTGAAAATGTGGTACTGGGTGACTGAAACCGTCACCCAGCCGTGGGGAATAATTACTCATGTAGCGCTATTTGGCTGGTTTTTGTGGTGTTTACGGTTTCGTCTGCGCGAAGCGCTGGTGCTGTTTCTCATTCTCGGCGCCGCCATCCTGGCAGGTCAGGGGCTTAAATCCTGGATCAAAGAACGGGTGCAGGAACCACGGCCATTTGTGATTTGGTTAGAAAGAACCCAACAGGTACCGGTGGCGCAATTCTATGAGTTAAAACGTAAAGAACGCGCTAAACTGGTGCATGAGCAATTGGCTGAACAACAGACAATACCGGGATTCTTGCGTAAACACTGGCAAAAAGAGACCGGTTTTGCCTTTCCGTCCGGCCATACCATGTTTGCCGCCAGTTGGGCGCTGCTGGGGGTAGGACTGTTGTGGCCACGTCGGCGCTGGGTGACTATCGGCCTGCTGTTGGGGTGGGCTACTGCGGTCATGGGCAGCCGCCTGGCGTTAGGCATGCACTGGCCGCAGGATCTTATCGTGGCGACCAGCCTTTCCTGGCTGCTGGTTACCGCGGCGACCTGGCTCACGCAGCGTTTTTGCGGCCCGTTAACCCCGCCTGTCGAAGAGGCGACGGATATCAAAAAACGCGCAACCTGACGCCGTTTATGTTGAATTTCGCGACACCTGGCCGCATATCATGACGGGTGTCATGCTTTTCCATTTCACCACTGCGGTGAAAATGATACTTTATAGGGCTTGAACGCGTTTTACTCGCGCAACCCACAGAACGGGAAGTCATGTGAAATATTTACTTATTTTCTTACTGGTGTTAGCTATCTTCGTCATTTCTGTGACGCTGGGTGCGCAAAACGACCAACTGGTCACGTTCAACTATTTGCTCGCGCAGGGTGAATTCCGCATCTCCACGTTGCTAGCGGTGTTATTCGCTGCCGGGTTTGCGATTGGCTGGCTGATTTGCGGCCTGTTCTGGCTGCGGGTTCGTGTATCGCTGGCGCGCGCCGAACGTAAAATTAAACGCCTGGAGCAGCAGATCGCGCCAGTGACCGTAGCGCCTGCTGATGCCGGCGTCCCTGCGGTCAAGGAATAACCTTCTATGCTGGAGTTGTTGTTTCTGCTTCTTCCCGTTGCCGCTGCCTATGGATGGTATATGGGGCGCAGGAGCGCACAACAGTCCAAACAGGACGATGCTAGTCGCCTGTCGCGTGATTACGTGGCCGGGGTCAACTTCCTGCTGAGCAATCAGCAGGACAAAGCCGTAGATCTGTTCCTCGATATGTTAAAAGAGGATACCGGCACCGTTGAAGCCCACTTGACCCTTGGCAACCTGTTTCGTTCGCGTGGTGAAGTCGACCGCGCCATCCGCATTCACCAAAGCCTGATGGAGAGCGCCTCTCTCACCTACGATCAGCGCCTGCTTGCCGTCCAACAACTGGGGCGCGATTACATGGCCGCCGGCCTGTACGATCGCGCGGAAGATATGTTCAAGCAGCTGGTGGATGAAACCGACTTCCGCCTGGGCGCGCTACAGCAACTGCTACAAATCTACCAGCTAACCAGCGATTGGCAGTCCGCGATTGAAGTCGCCGAAAGGCTGGTAAAATTGGGCAAAGAGAAACATCGCAGCGATATCGCCAACTTCTGGTGTGAGCTGGCGCTGCAGCAGATGGCCAGTAACGATCTCGATAAAGCAATGACGCTGCTGAAAAAAGGCGCGTCAGCGGACCGTAACAGCGCCCGCGTCTCGATTATGATGGGGCGCGTGTGGATGGAAAAAGGCGACTACGCGAAAGCGGTAGAAAACCTGGAACGGGTGATTGGCCAGGATAAAGAACTGGTTGGTGAAACCCTGGAAATGCTGCAAACCTGTTATCAGCAGTTGGGTAAGCATGAGGAGTGGGAAGCGTTCCTGCGCCGCTGTGTCGAAGAGAACACCGGGGCGACCGCGGAGCTTATGCTGGCGCAAATTATCGAGCAGCAGGAAGGCGCCGAGGCCGCACAGAGCTATGTGACTCGCCAGTTGGAACGCCACCCGACGATGCGCGTGTTCCATAAACTGATGGACTACCATCTTAATGAGGCGGAAGAAGGGCGCGCGAAGGCGAGCCTGGGGGTTCTGCGCAACATGGTTGGCGAGCAGGTGCGGAGCAAACCGCGTTACCGCTGCCAGAAGTGCGGTTTTACTTCCCACACCCTGTACTGGCACTGCCCGTCCTGCCGTTCGTGGGCGACTATCAAGCCGATTCGCGGCCTTGATGGCCAGTAACATCTAAAAAAAACCTGGCTTTAGTTACAACATACTTATCTGTATTTTACCGTACCCGTTTCTGTTACCACGTGCCCGCTTTTGTCTGTAGCCGGGCAAAACCAGCCTGTCATTTTCCCTGGTTCGCAGGTAGAATGCTGCCCGTTTACCTTTTTTGCGCCGTGCAGGCGCCCATCAACAATTAAGGTCCGGTCATGACGTCTACTGCTAGCTCTTCTCCTCGCGTTATCACATCTTCTCCCGTGGTTGTTGCGCTTGATTATGATAACCGCGATAAGGCGTTAGCCTTTGTTGATCGAATCGATCCGCGCGATTGCCGGTTGAAGGTAGGTAAGGAGATGTTCACGCTGCTGGGCCCGCAGTTTGTTCGCGACCTGCATCAGCGCGGCTTTGAAGTATTCCTCGACCTGAAATTCCACGATATCCCGAACACCACCGCACGCGCGGTCGCCGCCGCCGCAGAGCTTGGCGTATGGATGGTAAACGTCCACGCTTCCGGCGGCGCGCGTATGATGACTGCCGCCCGCGAGGCGCTGCTGCCGTTTGGGAAAGAGGCGCCGTTACTGATAGCGGTCACCGTACTGACCAGCATGGAGGCCAGCGATTTACAGGATCTCGGTATTACGCTTTCTCCAGCCGATCATGCTGCTAAACTGGCGGCGCTAACCAAACGCTGTGGTCTCGACGGCGTCGTCTGCTCAGCGCAGGAAGCCGTCCGCTTTAAACAAGAGTTAGGACAAGAATTTAAGTTAGTTACCCCAGGGATCCGCCCCACAGGCAGTGATGCTGGCGACCAACGCCGGATTATGACTCCGGAACAGGCGCAGCAGGCGGGGGTTGATTATATGGTAATCGGCCGACCGGTTACCCAGTCAGCCGATCCGGCTGCAACGCTTGCGGCGATCAACGCGTCGCTGAAATTGGAGGCGTAATGAGCGATTCTAACAGCCGCCTGGTTTACTCTACCGAGAGCGGACGTATCGAAGAGCCGAAAGCGGCGCCGCAAAGAGCGAAGGGCGATGGTATTGTGCGTATTCAACGCCAGACCAGCGGGCGCAAAGGGAAGGGCGTCTGCCTGATTACCGGTATCGATCTCGATGATGACGCGCTGGCGAAGTTGGCCGCTGAGCTGAAAAAGAAATGCGGCTGCGGCGGTTCACTGAAAGATGGAGTGATTGAAATTCAGGGTGATAAACGCGACTTGCTGAAATCACTGCTGGAAGCCAAAGGGATGAAAGTGAAATTAGCGGGTGGCTAAGATAATTTCTGCGAAATAAACAACAAGGCCACGGTATTTACCGTGGCCTTAATTATTTGTAGATGCGTGAGTCAGTAACTACGAAATTATTATTAATTTAATACGCGGGGTGGTTATTTACCAACCTGGTGGCCAATGATGCCGCCAACCGCTGCGCCGCCCAGGGTGCCCAGGGTGCTGCCGTCAGTTAATACCGCGCCGCCCAGTGCGCCGGCGCCTGCGCCGATTGCGGTGTTACGGTCGCGTTTAGACCAGTTAGAGCAAGCGCTCAGGGACATTACTACAGTAACCGCCAGTACGGCCGCAGCCATTTTTTTGCTCATCGAAGTCATCATTTTATTCTCCTGAATAATCTATTCATGGATACAACTTCCTTTAAGCATAGCAACTGACTATGACTTAAGGGTTATTCCATGAAACTTAAGTTGCGCAGGTGTTGCTCTAATCACGCAGGTGATAGTCACTTCCTGTTATATCGCTAATAATAATTCTACTTATTTTAAAATTTAACGTCAGGTAAAAAATCTTAATTGCAGGTCAGAATACTCTCAGACACAGAGGGGCTGCCAACGCCATTCCTGGGCGCTGGCGGAAGCGATTAGGCGGGGTTGACAATATCGAGGGTTAAACCGCTTGCGCAGAGCTGCTGGCGAATAGTTTCGCTCAGGTTATTGTCGGTGATGACGCGATTGAAACGGGCAATTGGGCCCAGTGGATAAGGATGCACGACGCTGAATTTCGAACTGTCGCTGAGCACAATAGCTTCGCACTGTTTTTCCAGCACTGCGTTAACCACATCGGCGCGCATCATGTCGCGGCCGGTAAAACCAGTTTCACTCTGCCAGCCGTCAACGCCGATAAATGCCTTGCTGAAGTGCACCTGCTGGATGCATTGACGGGTTAACGGGCCAACCATGCTTTCACTGCGTTTCTGATAAATGCCGCCCAGCAGAATGACCTCACCCGGCGTTTCCTTGAGTAAATGCGCGATATAGCTGCTAACGGTGATGATCGTGATATCACCGCGTTCCGCCAGCGTGCGGGCCAGCAGGGCGTTTGAACTGCCATTTTCGATGAACACCGTCTCTCCGGCCGCTACCAGCGACGCGGCGCGCGCGGCGAGTTCACGCTTAATGGCAAAGTTGGTCATCATGCGGGTTTCGACGTCTTCGCTATCAAGCGGTACGGCAAAGCCGTGGGTGCGGCGCAGATAGCTTTGCTTTTCCAGCGAATTCAGATCCTGACGAATAGTGACTTCGGAGACACCGGTCATCCTGGCCAGATCGGCAACGCTCATGCGGCCTTTATCGATGACCATTTGTAAAATACTTTGTTGTCGGGCGTTCATAGCTACATCACAGTTAGAGGTCTATACGGCGCCCAGCAGGCCTTCGGGCGTGCTGGGGGACAGGAATGAATCAGATTTCCCACGGCGCTTTCGTTTGCCCTGAGTCCTTCTCTGGCTCGTCGTGAGACAACGCCTGCAGCTCGGCTTTGAGGATCTCCAGGTTATGGATAGCCGAGTGATAATCTCCGGCAACCAGAATATCCAGCACGGTATCGATACGTTGGGCGAGCAGGCGGGCATTCAGATCAGACATAGCATTATCCTGGTTACAAAAATGAATGAAATCAATGATGCAAAAAACGACTGCAAAAGAGAAGCGAAAAAAACGCACATCCTTGCGCAGCTGGCGATATTCACTCAAAACGAGAAATGTATGGCCCCTGGGCAGGGGCCATAAAAGCGTTACGCCGCCGGACGGGCGATGACGCTGCGGGTTTCCATACGGACTTCAGCGATAGTCACGTCGATAACATCGGTGACTTTATAAACGACTTCACCTTTAATCTGTACGGTTCCGTTCTCCTGGCTGCAAACCAGTTCATCGCGTACCGCGTGCAGGAAAGGTGCCGGGATAAAGGCGACAGCGCCGTTATCAACCAGGCGTACGCGCATGCCGCCGCGGCTGACATCAATGATTTCTGCCGCATAACGGGTATCGGTTCCGGCTTTATCGTTGAGGAAGCGAGCGTACAGCCAATCTGCGACGTCGCGTTCCGCCATACGGTTCAGACGACGACGTTCCGCCATCTGCACGGTGACATCATCCTGCGGGCGGCCAATGGTCTCGCCTTTAATGATGGCCTTTAACAGACGGTGGTTGATCATATCGCCGTATTTACGGATTGGCGAAGTCCAGGTCGCGTAAGCTTCCAGCCCAAGGCCGAAGTGTGGGCCCGGCTCGGTGCTAATCTCAGCGAACGACTGGAAGCGGCGGATGCGGCTATCAAGGAAACCTGAAGGCTGGGCATCCAGTTCGCGGCGTAGTTTACAGAAACCTTCGAGCGTCAGGACTTCCTGCGGATCAACGTGTACATCGTGCGTTTTTAGCAGCGCGGCCAGTTGCTCGGTGTTAGCCGGGTCGAAACCGGTATGCACGTTATATACGCCGAAGCCGAGGTTATCGCGCAGCACGCGTGCCGCGCAGATATTAGCGGCAATCATTGACTCTTCAACAATGCGGTTGGCGATGCGGCGAGGTTCGGCAACGATATCCAGTACTTCACCTTTCTCACCCAACACGAAGCGATAATCAGGGCGGTCTTTGAACACCAGGGCGTGGGTTTGACGCCATTCGCTGCGGCGTTGGCAGACTTCCTGCAGCAGTTTGATTTGCTGCGCGATAGCGTCATCGGCAGGTTGCCAGGCGCCGATATTTTCCAGCCAGTTGGAGACGTCGTCATAAGCCAGTTTGGCTTTTGATTCGATGGTCGCGGCGAAGAATTCGATATTATCTTCAATGGCGCCGTCGGCTGCCAGGGTCATGCGGCAGGCGAGCACCGGGCGCACTTCGTTGGCGCGCAGCGAGCACAAATCATCAGACAGTTCGCGCGGCAGCATCGGGATATTAAAGCCCGGCAGATAGTTGGTGAAGGCGCGGATTTTCGCCGCGTTGTCCAGTTTGCTGCCCTCGGCAATCCACGCCGTCGGATCGGCGATAGCGACGGTCAGCAGCAGTTTACCGTCGTCGGCGCGCTCTACATATAGCGCATCGTCCATATCTTCGGTGCTGGCGCTGTCGATGGTCACGAACTCAAGCGCCGTCAGATCGCGACGTTCCAGTCCTTCATCGAGCATCTCGGTAGCAACGCCATTCGGCGCTTCTTTTTCCAGGTTATGACGCGCCAGCGTCACCCACCATGGCACGAAATGATCGTCGCTAAAGGTGATGAACTGCGTTAATTCGGCATAAAATCCGCGGTCGCCTTTCAGCGGATGGCGACGCATTTCAGCCACCGCCCAGTCACCCTGTTTGAAGTCGTGTTCAACGCCACGCGCGGCGCGGCAAGGGATGGCGTCTTTCAGCAGCGGATGATCAGGAACAATAGACAGGCGATCGTCTTTTTTCTGCACTTTACCGACAAAACGGGTCAGGAAAGGCTCAACCAGCTCTTCCGGCTCGGCGCTTTCACGTTCTTTTTCCGTATGGACCACGGCGATAATACGATCGCCATGCATCACTTTTTTCATTTGCGGCGGCGGAATGAAGTAGCTTTTCTGCGAGTCGACTTCGAGGAAGCCAAAACCTTTTTCCGTACCTTTAACGACCCCTTCAACGCGCGGAGTCTGGGAATGCAATTGCTGTTTAAGCTGCGCTAGCAGCGGGTTGTCCTGAAACATAATTAGGTTTTTTCGTGGCTAAAAGAGCGGCTGACATTTTTACGCGAATATGCCTGCCTCAGCAAGCGCTGTTTCAGCATTTTACGTCGCTTGACGTACCTCGCCGAGGGCGATTTTAAGCCGGTTCAGCCAGCCGCAGAGGCCGCACCACGCCAGCAGATTGATAGCCTCAATGCGGGAAAGCCCATATTCAGTGAGGGGAGTTAGCTGTGCGGCGCTAAAACGGTCCGGCGCACGGGTCAATAGCTGCGCCGCCTGCAGGAAAACGTGTTCCAAAGAATGGCTTTGCGCCCAGCGCTGAATCGTTCGTTCATCGCCGCGCAATGCTTGCAACAATCCGTTATCAGCTGTCCAGCGCGCTGCCCAGGCGTTAAAACAGCTGACGCTACCGTTGATTCGCGCCGCCAGCAACGCCGCCATTGTGCTTAAGGGCTGCGCAGAGTTATCCAGTTCAGTTAGCAGTTGATGCAGCAGCGCTAACGCCCCTTCATCCGTTGCCAGAATAGGGGCGAGAGGCTGTAGGCCGGGATGACGGTGCCATGCGGCGAGCCTTGCTTGCCTATCGTCATTGGCGTAACGCAGGTCGGCATCATCGATATCCGCAGACCACTCTCCTGTCACGTCCGTGAAGCGTTCTGACGGGGCATCTTCCTGCTGCGGCATACCCGGAAGCCAGCGTACCGGTTGTCCGAGCGCGGCCTGAAAGGCAGCTACCGCGCGGGCCTGAAAGCCCACGAAACCAATAATCTGGTTAATTAACACAATATCGCGGCTGGTCAGTCCGACCTCATCAAGCTGGCGGCGGGAGACCTCGTTGATAACCGAAGGGGAACTGGCTAACTGGCGTGCGTACTGGGTAATCTGCGCCAGTCGGCGATTACTCTCTCGTGAGGAGTCAGGGCCCGGCAACGGCGCCAGACGCGCGGCATAGTGGTTACATAAGCGCTGTACGCCGTAGACCTGAGCGACGGTCAAGGCGGTGCTGAGACGGTCGTAGGCGCTGAAGGTTTGTAATCGGGTTACCGTGACGCTGTCCGGGAAAAGTACCTTTGCCAATTGACGCGCGGGCGCCAGCCAGCCTTCATGGGGGTGGCTGACATCGGCTGCAAGCGACAGATCGAGCAAAAAACGGTCATCAACGTCAGCGGCTTCTGGCACCAGAGGAAGAACCTCGACCGGGCTGTTGGTTGACTGGGTCTCGTGATACCAGTGGTTTTTGCCATACACGCGGCGTTGCTCCATGGGCGTTCCTTGTTCGGTAGGTGGCGAACCGCCGTTTCGCGGTACCTCTATGCACAACTATCCTGGCGTAACCCTGAAGCAGGAGAAAATATTGATACGTACTAATAAATAGCGGATTGGAATAACAGAGGAAAAGCGTAGGTAGAGAGGGGGGGGAAAGATCCTCCTCACCGGGGTGAGGAGGATAAGGAACTTATTTCAGTTCCAGTTCGTTCATCGCAGCGATGTTAAAGCCGCCGTCAACGTGAACGACTTCGCCGGAGATACCCGCAGACAGGTTAGAGCACAGGAAAGCCGCGCTGTTGCCGACGTCTTCGATGGTGACGGTGCGACGGATCGGGGTGACCGCTTCGCAGTGCGCCAGCATTTTACGGAAATCTTTGATACCGGATGCCGCCAGGGTGCGGATCGGACCGGCGGAGATGGCGTTAACACGAATACCTTCCGGACCCATCGCGTTCGCCATATAGCGGACGTTGGCTTCCAGAGACGCTTTCGCCAGACCCATAACGTTATAGTTCGGGATCGCGCGCTCAGCGCCCAGATAGGAGAGGGTCAGCAGCGCGGAGTTCGGGTTCAGCATCGCGCGGCAGGCTTTCGCCATCGCCACGAAGCTGTAGGCGCTGATGTCGTGGGCGATTTTGAAACCTTCGCGAGTTACGACATTGACATAGTCGCCATCTAACTGGTCAGCCGGCGCATAACCGATAGAGTGCACGAAACCATCAAATTTCGGCCATACTTTCTCAAGCTCAGTGAACAGCGCGGTGATGCTTTCGTCTTCAGCCACATCGCACGGCAGCACAATGTTGGAACCCAGCGCAGCAGCAAACTCTTCTACGCGGCCTTTCAGTTTTTCGTTCTGATAGGTGAATGCCAGTTCAGCCCCTTCACGGTGCATTGCTTGCGCAATACCGTAGGCGATGGACAGTTTACTGGCCACGCCAGTGATCAGAATGCGCTTACCGGAAAGAAAACCCATAGCTTTAATCCTTATCGTTATTGCTTATTTTTACTCTAACAATCAAAAGGTTAACGTTGTTATTTCAAAATAACTCAAATTTAGCCGGGAATTATATCCCACTGAAGACCCCTTGTGTCACGATTTTTTGTGTCGCCTGTCGCAACGCAGCGCGTAATGATAAATGCGCTTGCTCCAGTATATCACCGGATAATCACTGTGTTTTAGCGACAGATCCCAACGCGTTGCCGAAATTTCTGCGGTTAACGGCGCACGATCGTGGTGAGTAAAAGCAGGGCGTCCGTCGTTAGCGGCGCGAGTTCGCCCGGCGCTTGTTGGCGCCAGAAAATACCCGATTGCGCTTCACATTGCCGTTCACCAAGTTGCCAGCGACCCTGTAATACCCACGCGACGCCTTCGTCGCCGGGGGTCTGTACATCGTCCACGACGCGTACCTCGGCGGCGGCGCGACTGCGCTGGGTCATGATATTAAAGTCGAGACCGCGCTCGCGGATCCCTTCGCTACGCAGCGGCCACTCGCCGGCAAAAGCCCAGGGTTGCCACAACGCTAAAGGGTGATCGATAGCTTCGCCTTTCAGGCGGAGCGGTTGCCCGGTCAGCAGGGTAATGACCCGATCGACGCCGGGAAAGCAGGAAAACGGACCATCATTTTGCAGAGTGGCAATGCTGGCTCGCCATAAAAAAGGGGCATCAGGTGAAGGCACACAGACTATCTCACGGGTCTCGCCTGCGCCATTTTTCCAGGGTGTGACGGGCAGAGTGGATAGTTGGACGGGAACGATCATGAGCGGTACACCTCGGTTAAGCGCTGCCTGCGCAGGCGTTAATCAACGTTATTGTTATGGTTTTGTTACTTTTTGCAATACAAAGAATTTACATATTCATCACAAAAATAGGATGCGTGCGGTGCGGGCGGTTGTCAATGCTTGTATATACAGGATCGGTCAGATGGGGAGTGAGTGAAATAATAATAGCGAGGTACCTATGTCTTCTTTTTCGTCTACAGACGGGCAATCAAAAAGTAATGAGGCAGGATTAAAGGAAACGCGGTCGATTGATTACATCCCCGAGCGCGAAAGGCATGGGCATCCCTTTAGCCAGTTTACCCTATGGTTTGGCGGCAACCTGCAAATTACCGCTATTGTCACCGGCGCTTTAGCCGTAGTGCTGGGTGGTGACGTGGTGTGGTCGCTGATAGGTCTTCTTCTTGGACAGGTGCTGGGGGCGGCGGTGATGTCGCTGCATGCGCTGCAGGGACCACGGCTGGGTTTGCCGCAGATGATAATAAGCCGCGCCCAGTTTGGCGTCTTTGGCGCAGTAGTGCCGTTGGTACTGGTCTGCATTATGTATGTCGGTTTCTCCGCGAGCGGTACCGTACTGGCGGGGCAGGCGATGGCAAAACTGTTGAGTATCAGCAATGTAGCCGGAATGCTGCTATTCAGTGCAATTATTATTGTTATTGCGGTGCTGGGTTATAAGGTGATTCATAAGCTGGGTAAACTGGCGAGCATTATCGGCATTCTGGCCTTCGTCTATATGTTCGTTACCCTGCTGATGTCGGCGGATCTCACGGCCCTGGCGCAAAATAACCATTTCTCCCTGCCGATGTTCCTGCTGGCGGTGTCTCTATCCTCGTCGTGGCAAATCGCTTTCTGCCCGTATGTGTCCGACTATTCGCGCTACCTGCCACGCAATGTATCGGCAACGAAAACGTTCTGCTCGGTGTTTTTCGGAACCATATTGGGAACCCAGACATCCATGACGCTGGGTGTGTTTACCGCCGCGATTGCCGGCAGCGCATTCCCCGGTCATGAAGTGAGTTATCTGGTGGGATTAGGTAAAAGCCAGGTGATGGCGATGGTTATCTATTTTGCTATCTGCTTTGGCAAAATCACCTTCACGACGCTCAACGCTTACGGCAGTTTTATGTCTCTGACTACCATTGTTTCCGGTTTTCGTCGTCAGACCGCGTTGTCGCAGCAATGCCGGGTTGCTTTCGTCGTCATGATGGTGGCGGCTTCATGTATTATCGCGCTGCTCAGCGAACCGGCTTTCTTAAAGCACTTTACCCATTTCCTGTTATTCCTGCTGGCCTTTTTCGTTCCCTGGAGCGCCATCAGCCTGACGGATTACTACATTATCTCTAAAGGCGCGGTCGATATTCCGGCGCTGAGCGATCCGCATCAACGCTATGGTTTCTGGAATTGGTATGCCATTACCATTTATATCATTGGCGTGCTGATTCAACTGCCGTTTATTGAGAACCCGCTGTTCCATGGTTCGCTGACGTGGATATTCGCCGGCAATGATGTGTCATGGATTATCGGCTGGGTAGGTACCGGATGGTTGTATTTTGCGCTGCGCCGCTTCGACCGCCGTCCATTACCGGCGCAGAGCGTGTTCCCGCAGTCATAAACAGCAGGGGCGGCTATTATGCCGCCCCTGAAGGAATGTTAACGCTATTTGCCATCTTTTCGCCAGGCGTCGGCAGTTAGCGCCTCGCCGAAATGGCCGGCGATCAGCCGTTTGGTCAGATCATGCAGAGGCGAGGCCAACACATCGGCGGTGCTTCCGCGTTCGACTACTTCGCCCTCATGCATCACCAGCACCTGATCGCTGATATGCTTCATCATCCCCAGATGCTGGGTCACGTAGATGTAGGATATTCCCTGTTTCTCCTGCAGCTCCAGCATCAGGTTGATTAGCTGCGAACGCATCGACATATCCAACGAGGCCAGCGCCTCATCGCAGATAATGACTTTCGGGCGCAGGATCAAGGCGCGAGCAAGCCCCAGGCGCTGCTTTTGCCCCGGCGCCAGCATATGCGGATAGTAGCTGACGTGGTCCGGCAGCAGTCCCACCATGCGCATGGTTTCGATAATCTGCTTTTCCCGGGCTTCCGGTTCGAGATCGGTATTGAGACGCAGCGGGAAATCGAGGATCTGCGAAATACGCTGACGCGGGTTGAGCGAGGTCGAGGGATCCTGAAAAATCATGCGAATACGCTGGCTACGAAATGAGTAATCGCCAAACTCCAGCGGATGGTCGTCAATCAACAGTTCGCCGGTGGTCGGCTCGACCATGCCGGCCAGCATTTTGGCCAGCGTGGATTTCCCGGAGCCGTTTTCACCAATAATTGCCAGCGTCTGCCGCTCGCGCAGGGTAAAGCTGAGCGGCTTCACCGCCTCTACCGTCTGGCGATGGAACCAGCCGGTGCGGTAGCGAAAGGTCTTACTCAGATTGCGAACTTCCAGCAATGTTTCGACCATTTCACTCTTTCTCCATGTTCAGCGGGAAATGACAGGCGTACAGATGATTACGCGCGCCGGTCAAACGCGGCGTGACGATACACTCGCGTTGCGCATAGGGACAGCGCGGCCCCAGCCGACAACCGATGGGAAGCTGTTCCAGCAGCGGAATGGCGCCGGGCAGGGTATTCAGCCGGCTTTTATGCGGCATTGAGCTGCCGAAGTCCGGGATCGCGCGAATCAGCGCCTGCGTGTAGGGGTGATGAGGGATGGTCACCAGCTCTTCGCTCGGGGCGGTTTCCACCGTCTGCCCGCAATACATGACGTTAATTTTATCCGCCCATTTGCTGAGCATCTGCATATCGTGACTGATCAGCAAAATGGTGGTGTTGTTATTCTGGTTGAGCCGGGTCAACAGGCGAATAATTTGCGCCTGAGTCGTCGGTTCCATGGCGTTAGTGGGTTCATCAGCAATCAGCAGGCGCGGCTGGTTGGCAAGTGCGATGGCAATCATAACCTTCTGACATTCGCCGTCGGTCAGTTCGTAGGGGAAGCTGCGCATAATATCTTTGTGGTCTTTAATCCCCACCCGGTGCAGCAGTTCGATAGCGCGGCGCTTGCGCCAGCCAAAGCGTTGCCACCAGTGGCCTTTAAAGGTCCAGCCGGGGATATTTTGCATCAACTGCAGACCGATACGCTCGGAAGGGTCAAGGCAAGACTGCGGCTCCTGAAAGATCATTGACACGTTGTGGCCAATCAGTTTGCGGCGCTCGCGGTTAGACAGGCGCAGCAGATCGATATCATCAAAACGCATACGGTCGGCGGTAACCCGCCAGTTGTCTTTGGTGACGCCGCAAATCGCCTTGGCGATCAAGCTTTTGCCGGAGCCAGACTCACCGACCAGACCACGGACTTCACCTTCAGCCAGCGTCAGGCTGACCCGGTCGACGGCCTTTACCCAACCCTCGTTGGTTTTAAACTCAATGGTAAGATTACGAATATCCAGTAACGGCATTATTGAACCCCGGCAATAATTGCGCGGCGAATACCGTCGCCCAGCAGATTGATGAGCAGTACGCTTATCATGATGGCCGCGCCCGGCAGCATAACCGTCCAGGGAGCGACGTAAATCAGTTCCAGCGCGTCGCCGAGCATGGCGCCCCATTCCGGAGACGGTAGCTGGGCGCCGAGGTCGAGAAAACCGAGTGCGGCAATGTCGAGGATCGCCATTGACAGCGCGCGGGTAATTTCGGTGACCAGCCCGGCGGTAATATTAGGCAGAACCGCAAACCAGAGAATATTGAGCGTGGAAGCGCCGTCGAGGCGGGCGGCAATCACGTACTCTTTTTCCAGTTCATCGTGCACCATGCTATAGACCGAACGCACCATGCGCGGCAGCAGCGCCAGCCAGACGGCGAACATTGCATGGCTCAGATGCGGCCCGGCGAAAGCGACGACGATAATCGCCAATAGCAGCGAGGGGATCGACAGCAGAGTGTCGAGGATGTGGTTCATTATCGCTGAACGCAAACCATGGGTGGAGCCGGCAATGACGCCAAGCACCAGGCCGAACAGTGCGGCGCCGAGCGTGACCACAAAGGCGCCGCCAACGGTCGGCGCCGCGCCGCTGAGCAAGCGGCTCAGAACGTCGCGGCCGAGATCGTCGGTACCGAGGAAGAACGACACTTCGCCGTAGCGCGACCACGAGGGCGGCAGCAGCTGGTAGCCGAGGAACTGCTGATCGATGCCATAAGGCGCGAACCAGCCGCCGAATACGCACAGCAGCACCAGCGCGCCGCAGCCGTATAAACCAATCATCGCGGTGGTATCGCCGTAGAATTTACGCCATACGGTGCGCAATGCGCCGGGCGGGCGCTTTTCAAGATAGACGCTATCGTAGGGCATACCATTCCTTATGTTTCAGTGGGTTAGCCATGGCTCCTAAAATATCCGAGATGACGTTGACGATAATGACCAGCGCGCCGATTACCATCACTCCGGCGGAAATCGCCGCGTAATCCTGTTGGCGGATGGCGTTGATCAGCCAGCGCCCCAGCCCCGGCCAGCTGAAGACCATTTCGGTAATCATCGCCAGCGTTAGCATGGTGGAAAACTGCAGCCCCAGGCGTGGGATCACCGGCGGCAGGGCATTGTGCAACACGTGACGATGGAGGATTGTCCGTCGGGTGACGCCGCGTGTCGCCGCCGCTTTAACATAGTTAGTATCGTAGACTTCGCTGGTGCTGATGCGCATCAGGCGGATCACTTCGGTGGTCGGCGCGACGGCCAGGGTCAACACCGGCAGCACCATATGCCGCGCGGCGCTGACGATCATCTCATGGCGCCACGGCGAATCAGAGAGCCAGGCATCGATGAGCGCGAAGCCGGTCACCGTCTTCACTTCGTATAATAAGTCAAAGCGACCGGATACCGGGAACCAACCCAGCGTCAGCGAGAAGAACAGGGTAAACAGTAATGCCAGCCAGAATACCGGAATAGAGAACCCCACCAGCGCCAGGGCGCTAATGAGCGTGTCCGGCCACTTATTACGCATGATCCCGGCAATCATCCCCACGGGAATGCCAACCAATAACGCAAAACCAAATGCCAGAATGCACAGCTCCATTGTGGCCGGGAAGACCACTTTCAGCTGTTCGGAAATCAGTTGGCCATTGATGCTGGAGACGCCAAAGTCCCAGTGCAGCACCCCTTTGAACCAAAACAGCCAGGCATTCCACAGCGATGCACCCTGCAGCGGCGCGTGCGGCGTGAAATAGCTGAGGCTAAAGCCGATAAAGGTGAGGAAAAACAGCGTCACAAGTAACAGCAGCAGGCGGCGCAGGGTAAAAATAATCATGGTTTTTTCACCTCTTCTTTTTCGCGCGACACGCCTGCGAAGGAGGCGTTGCCAAACGGACTCAGCACCAGTCCTTTCATATCATAACGATAAGCCTGCAGCCGCAGCGAAGAGGCCAGCGGCAGCACCGGCAGTTCGCGGGCGAGAATATGCTGTGCCTCTTTATAGGCTTCGATGCGCGAGGCCAGCTGCTGAGAAATCAGCGCTTTTTGTAACACCTCATCAAACTCGCGGTTGCACCAGTGGGCGAGGTTGGTCTGCGAACCAATCGCCGCGCAGCTCAACAGCGGGCGGAAGAAACTGTCCGGATCATTACTGTCGGTGGCCCAGCCGGAAAGCGTCAAATCGTGGCTCATGTCCATCAAACGCGCCTCCTGGAAGCGGCCTTCAACAGGAATAATAATCACTTTTACACCCACCTGCGCCATATCCGCCTGTATCAACTCGGCGGTTTTCAATGGGCTAGGGTTCCACGCCTGAGAACTGGTCGGCACCCACAGTTTTAAGGTCAAATTACTCAAGCCCAGCGCCTGCAGGCGACGACGCGCCTCCGCGGGGTTGTATTCGGTGATTTTAGCGTCGTTGTCGTAGGCCCACGAGGCGCGCGGCAGCATTGAAGCCGCGGTTTCCGCGGTGCCGTAGTAGATCGATTGCATCAGCCGCTGGTTGTTGATCGCCAGCGCCAGCGCGTGGCGAACTTCCGGGTTATCCAGCGGCGGTTTGGCGGTGTTGAAAGCCAGCCAGGCGATATTCATACCCGGGCGCAGCGTCAGACGCAGGCGCGGATCGTCGCGCAGGATGGTGAGCTGGCTGGCGGCCGGCCAGGCGAGCACATCGCATTCGCCGGTCAGCAGTTTTGACAGCCGGCCGGTGCCGCCGGAACCGAGATCCACCACCACCTGCGGCATCAATGGCTTGCCGCGCCAGTAGGCCGCGTGGCGCTGCAGGCGGATGTACTGCCCGGTACGATACTCTTCTAGCTTGAACGGACCGGTACCGACGGGCTGGCGGTCGAGTTGTTCTTCGCGGTCGCTTTTGGTCAGCTGCGCGGCGTACTCTGCGGACATGACCGAAGCATAGTGCGTCGCCAGGTGCCACAGGAAAGAGGCATCGGGACGTTTCAGGCGAAACTCGACGGTATGGTTATCCAGTTTCCGAACGCTTTCTACGGTGTCGGCGAACTGCAGACTATCGAAATAGGGGAAGCTACTGCCGTTGACGCTGTGCCACGGGTCGTCACGGTTAAAGATGCGCCCGAAGGTGAATATGACATCATCAGCGTTAAAAGCGCGGGTCGGTTTAAACCAGTCGGTGGTCTGGAACTGGACCTTATCGCGCAGATGGAAGCGGTAGGTGGCGCCGTTATCAAGCACTTCCCAGCTTTCCGCCAGTTCAGGCACCAGACGGTAGGTATAAGGGTCGACGTCGAGCAGGCGATCGTAGATCTGGGCGGCGAGGGTGTCGACAATCAGGCCGCTGCTGACTTTTTGCGGGTTAAAGGTATTTACCTGCCCGCTGACGCAATAGACAAATCCGCTATCGCGGATATCGGCATTAGCTGGCAGCGCCGGTGTCGGGGCCGGTGCGGCAAAAGCCTGCCCGCACAGCATCGAGGCTGCCGCTAAAAGAGAGGACAATTTCAGGCGCATATTTTCTTTTTGATCATAGAGCAGAGCTCTATCTTATTAATATTAAATGACATTTACCACCACCTTTACGACATCGAGGGGGATAATGCGGTCACCGGCAGCGCATGTTGTCCAGCCAGTTGGTCAAAATAGTGTCGGAACTAAACCAGTATTATCAAACATGGTATCTTTTTATTGCCAATTTCTCCAGTTAGCCATCTGCAGGCGTTCTGGTATCGGCGCGGGTGGGCTGTGGGGATCAGATCGGAAGGAGCTGATTATAGCGGGCAATATAATCTTTTGGCGTGATCTCCAGTTCTCCGCCATCGCGATGGATGGCGACGAAAGTACGCAGCACCAGTCCGCTTTTACGCTCTGATATTTCCCAGCCTTGTTCATTGTAGGCATCACGGGTGGAACGCACGCAGAGATCCGAGAAAATCATCATTAATGAGAGGGCTGGCGCATGATGATTTTTCATGGTGTGGATCAAACTGGCATGGGCGGCATAGCGGGTGAGCGTATGAGAATTAACCGGAATCACGTGAATTTTCAATCCATTGAATGATATTGCCGTCGATGATAATTCACATTAAGACATCTTACCAGTTACATATTATTAACTCTCCGCGTTTTCATATGTGAATTAATAGTGACGTTGTCACTTTTCAATCCTCCAGCGGTGTGAATTCATATAACGCCAGCGCATTGCTCTGCAGTGAATCCACCCGTAGCCAGCCATCATCCAGTTGTTCCTCATGCACGCTCAGCGCCGGACGGGCGTGGTGCTGGAGCCAGCGATAATCTTCTTCGTCAGGGCCGCTGCGGCTACGAAATGCCTCAAATAGCGGGAATAGCGCGCCATGGTGCTGATCGAACAGATGCTGTTTGATGCGCCAGCGTCCCTTCAGCCCTGCAAGCCGCAGGGTATAGGGCTGGCGAAAACGCTGAGTAAAGGCCTCTTCGCTCGACAGCCAGGGGTTGAAAATCACCGTATTGCGCAGTAGCAACTGGTAGTGTCCGTTATGGCGCAATAACAACAGGTTTTTGTCATTGATTAAGACTTCGCCGCGTAGACGCCGCCACAGCCATAATACCCAGTACACCGGGCGCGGCAGACCATGCAGGTAGTGCAGCGCCAGGCTGGAGGTGTCGAGTTTACCGTTGTCCCGCGCTTCCCCCTGAAGACCTGAATTAAGCCAGAAGCCGGCCAGCCACACCCGATCGGCAATGCCCAACAGGTTATCCATCAACAGCGCGCCGCGGAAAAAACGCCCGTTGGTATCGCGGGTATCGCCGGTTAGGGTATTCCACGATAGCAGCCACAGCGGTAACGAGAGCTGCCGTTGCCGTAGGGCATGATGGATTTGGCGTAATTTTTGTCGTGGATAGTCTTCGCTGGCGGATAGTTTGCTGCTATCGGCCTGCGCCAGGTCAAGCAGTTCGTTGGCATCCGCCTGGCAGGCGAGAAAGTCGGCCTCGCTGAGCAGCGGGGAAGACAGGAGCGGATCGTCGCCAATACCGCTTTGCGGGAAACGATGCCAGATACCCATTTGCGGTTGTTGCAAGGTGGACGCGAGCACTTCTCGCTGTTGTCGCCAGGCCAGCTGTCGCGCCGCTTCACCGGCCTGCGGCGACCAGTGCCAGACAAAGCGCCAGCTCGCGAGCGTCGCGGGTGGAAAGTGATTCACTGCGAGTTGCAGAAAACGTTGTAATAAGTCGCAGCGGGTGGTTAAGCCGGTATGTAGCAGCACCGTCCAGCCTTTCTGCGCCAGCCAGCTAAACAGCTGCTGAAGATTGTACCAACAGGCATAGCCTGCGAGCGTCGGGTCGTCCCAGCCCTCGCCAAACAAGCGACTGCTGAGAAACGGATCGTGAATATCGATGCCGTAAACGGGTAGCGTCTGCTGCAGTTGCTCCAGCTCGCGTCGCACATCTTCGCGGAGTAAATCATCGAGTTCACGGACGGTAACGATGGTTCGGGTATGGCGCAATACCGGCGCGCGCGCTGGCAGCTGGCGGATATCCACCAGCCGTGTCTGACGCGGGTTGAGCAGCAGCGGCGGTGTATCATCGCTGCTTTTTTCCGCCTCGTTAAGACGGGCGTAAAGCCTCTCGACCGCGACCGGGCGCCAGATTTCGCTGGCGTTCGCTCGTGGACGAGCGCTGGACTGCGGCTGCTGCTGGCGAAATTGTCGCGGCGTGACGCCGTGCTGGCGCTTAAACAGATCGCTCATGATGCGGGTACTGGCGAAGCCGTTATCCTGCGCCACCTGCTGAACCGAGCGGCGGGTAGTCAGCAGTTGCTCGGCGGCTTTGCCGAGACGCAGGGCGGTAATGTACTGCACGAAGCTAATGCCGACCTCTTTATGGAACAGGCGCGAAAGCCAGGCCTCAGAGACAAATTCGGCGGCAGCCAGTTCCTGCAGCGAGATCCGCCGCTGATAGTTGGCTTCGATGCGCGCTATCACGTTGGTAATTCGTCGGCTCCAGTTCTCGGCGCCGCGGCGCAGGCTGGGCACGATAGGTTGGGTAAAACGGGTTGCCAGCAGTAGGGCAATTTCACTCAGCCAACGGTTCGCTTCCAGCCGATAGCGCGACTGATGATTGACCAGCCCGGCTACCAGCAACTGGCGCATCAGCTGGCGTAGATTATCTGTGGCATCCCTGGTTTCGCTGCTAACCCGATAATCACTGGCAAAAAAATCGCTATCAAGGCGGGTGAGCCAACCGGCGGCAAGGTTGAGGATCATGACCGCATTGGCCTCTTCGCCGGCAATCTGCCAGCGCTGGCGGCGGTTAATAATCGCCAGTTCATCAACCCGCATCGGTTGCGACGATTCGCCGAGTTGCAACGTTGCACTACCTTCCAGCAGCCATAGCAGCGTTAATCCGTCGTTTTCCGGCGGGCTGAAATGGCGAATATCGCGAACCGTGAGGCTGAAATCGCCGAGATGATATTCCATGCGCCGCTCCTTAAAAGACAAAAAATAGCAGGCTGTTTTTTGTCATAACAGAATTGTATAGAAAATAGTCATTGATATTTCGTCAATATAAAACAAAAAAAAGCATTTTAAAGCCGGGTGGGGCGCATAAACTCGAAAGTGTCGTGCAAACACAACACAGGAATAATAAAAATGACACATCCATTGATTGAATCCTTACAAGTTAATGAAGCGCAGTTTGTGGCGTTACGTCGCCGCTTCCACCAACAGCCCGAGATTGGCTTTGAAGAACATAAAACCAGCGATGAAGTCGCCCGGCTGCTTACTGAGTGGGGGTATGAAGTGCATCGCGGCCTCGCCGGTACCGGCGTGGTCGGGACGCTGAAAGTCGGCAGCGGCGATAAACGTCTGGGATTGCGCGCGGATATGGATGCGCTGCCGATGCAGGAAATGAGCGGCAAAGCATGGACAAGCCAGGTCGACGGGCGTTTTCACGGCTGCGGCCATGACGGTCACACCACCACGCTACTGTATGCCGCGGAATATCTGGCGCGCACGCGTCAGTTTAACGGTACGCTGCATTTAATTTTTCAACCGGCGGAAGAGCTGCTGTACGGCGGACGGGTGATGGTCAAAGATGGCCTGTTCACGAAATTCCCCTGTGACGCCATCTTTGGCCTGCATAACATGCCGGGCCAGAAACTGGGCAAAATCGGCCTGCGCGACGGCGCGATGATGGCCTCTTCCGATACGCTGCATATCGAGGTGAAGGGCATTGGCGGCCACGGCGCGGTGCCGGAACATACCGTCGATGCGACGCTGGTGGCCTGCCACATTACCCTCGCGCTGCAATCGATCGTTTCACGCAACATCACGCCATTTGAACCCGCGGTAGTCACCGTCGGCAGCATTCAGGCGGGCCATGCGCCGAACATCATCAACGATAAGGTATTGATGAAGCTAACCGTACGTACCCTTAACCAGCAGGTGCGCGAGACGGTGCTGCAGCGTATTCACGACATCGCGGTCGCTCAGGCGGAAAGTTTTAACGCCAGCGCTACCTTAACCCACGTCAACGGCAGCCCGGTATTGCGTAACGATCCGGCGGCTAATGAGCTGGTCCGTGAAGTGGCGACCACGCTGTTTGGCAAAGAACAGGTTGGTACCGTGAATCCATTTATGGGCAGCGAAGATTTCGCCTTCATGCTGGAGAGCAATCCCAACGGCTGCTATTTCACTATCGGCGCGGGTGATGAAGCCGACCGTTGCATGGTGCATAACCCAGGGTACGATTTTAACGATCAAATCCTGCTTACCGGCGCGGCGCTGTGGTGCGGCCTGACGGAACGCTATCTGCGTTAACCTATCGCGACGGGGGGACCCGATTATGAGTTCTGTATCGTTAAGCGAATCTCAGTTCGTCGGTAGCGATCGCCTGCTGGCGGGTATTGTGCTCAGCGTGCTGACGTTCTGGCTGTTTGCGCAATCGGTTATCAATGTTGTTCCGGCGATGAAAAGCAGCCTCGATATTTCACTGGAGACGCTAACCCTGGCGGTGAGTCTTAGCGCCTTATTCAGCGGCTGTTTTGTGGTGGCCAGCGGCGGGCTGGCGGATAAATTCGGCAGGGTGCGGATGACCTATCTAGGCCTGGCGCTGAGTATTATCGGTAGCGCATTTCTGGCGGCGTCGCAGGGGCCGGGGCTATTTATCACCGGCCGTATCCTGCAAGGGCTCTCGGCGGCCTGCATTATGCCGGCGACGCTGGCGCTGATTAAAACCTGGTATGAAGGCAAAGCGCGGCAGCGGGCGGTGAGTTTCTGGGTGATTGGTTCCTGGGGCGGCAGCGGGCTTTGCTCGTTTGTCGGCGGTGCGATTGCCACCGGTCTTGGCTGGCGGTGGATCTTCGTGTTCTCGATTGCGGTGGCGCTGCTGGCGTTGCTGCTGCTGCGCGGCACCCCGGAGAGCCGCAGCGCCAGCGCCGATCGGCATAAGCTGGATGTGGGCGGATTATTAAGCCTGATCGCGTCGCTGGTGCTGCTTAATCTGTTTATCAGCAAGGGTCATCAATGGGGCTGGAGTAGTGGTTTATCGCTGTCGATGCTGTGTGGCGCGGTGCTGGCGGCAGCAGTATTTATCCGCAGCGGCCTGCGTAAAGGTGAAGCGGCGCTGATCGACTTCGCTTTATTTCGTAACCGAGCCTACGGCGCGGCGGTGCTATCGAACTTTATGCTTAATGGCGCTATCGGCACCATGATGATCACCAGCATCTGGCTGCAGCAGGGGCATCATCTTACCCCGCTGGAAACCGGCATGATGACGCTGGGCTATCTGGTGACGGTACTGGCGATGATCCGCGTCGGGGAAAAGCTGCTCCAGCGCTACGGCGCACGGCTGCCGATGATGACCGGGCCGGTCTTTACCGCCATCGGCATTTTGCTGATCTCCTGTACCTTCCTCGATAAGTCGCTCTATATCGGGACCGTCTTCTTCAGCAATATCCTGTTTGGCCTCGGGCTCGGTTGTTACGCCACGCCATCGACCGACACCGCCGTCGCCAATGCGCCGGAGAATAAAATTGGCGTCGCGTCAGGGGTGTATAAGATGGGAAGCTCGCTTGGCGGCGCGATGGGTATTGCCGTGACGGCGTCACTTTTTGCGCTATTCCTGCCGTTGGGGATGGCCAGCGCCGCGCAGTACGCGCTGTGGTTTAACGCCGCGCTGTGTTTAGGCTCAATGCTGGTCAGCGCGGCGATGCTGCCGCGCGTCGCTCATAGCTGATGCTTCTTCAGTAATGCGCGTAGCTGGTGGTAGGTAAGCCCCAGCAGCGCCGCCGCCTGCTTTTGATTGTACTTCGCCTGCTGCAGGCTTGACTGCAGCAGGCTTTTTTCTTGCTCCAGCTGAAAGGCGCGCAGGTCCAGTGGTAGTTTGGGAAGCGCAGATTCATCGCCTGGAGCAGGCGCTGGGGCCGCGCGGCGAAATGGGTTGATAATGATATTATCCAGCTCGCTATCACTGCTGCTGTGGCGGTAAACCGAACGTTCAACCACGTTTTTCAGCTCACGAATATTGCCCGGCCAGCGGTATGCGAGCAGCGTGTCGACGGCTCGCTCGCTAAAGCCGGGAAACAGAGGAAGCCCCAGTTCGCGGCACATCTGAATGGCAAACTGGTTGGCAAGCAGCATGATGTCGCTCTGGCGCTCGCGCAATGGCGGTAGTTGCACGACGTCAAACGCCAGCCGGTCGAGCAGGTCGGCGCGAAAATGGCCTTCTTCCACCATTTTAGGTAAATCCGCGTTGGTGGCGCACACCAGCCGTACGTTAACCTGCAGCGGTTGACTGCCGCCGACGCGTTCCAGTTCGCCGTATTCAATTACCCGCAGCAATTTTTCCTGCACCAGCATCGGAGCGGTGGCCAGCTCATCGAGAAACAGCGTGCCGCCGTCGGCACGTTCAAAGCGCCCCGGATGCCGTTTGCTGGCGCCGGTAAAGGCGCCGGCTTCATGACCAAACAATTCGGAATCGAGAAGGTTTTCATTCAGCGCCGCGCAGTTGAGCGAAATAAACGGCCCCTGCCAGCGCGAAGAGAGAAAGTGCAGTCGGTTGGCAATAAGTTCTTTCCCGGTGCCGCGCTCGCCGATCACCAGCACCGGTTTATCCAGCGGCGCCAGCTGCGAGACCTGCTCGAGCACCTCCAGAAAGCTGTTGGCCTCGCCAAGCAGGTTATCCTTGTATTCCGCCATGATGAATTTCGCCATTAAATAGTGTGATTCGCCAACTCACTGTAGCAAGCAGGCGGCCATTCCTCAACCACCTTGTTTAAAATCAACAAGATAAAAAGTTGGCACGCCATTTGTATTAACTACTGCACAGGCCGCTGCCTGCTATCAGAACTATGAGGATTGAAATTATGGGTATTTTTTCTCGCTTTGCCGACATCGTGAACGCCAATATCAACTCCCTGCTGGAGAAAGCGGAGGATCCGCAGAAGCTGGTCCGTCTGATGATTCAGGAGATGGAAGACACGCTGGTTGAAGTGCGTTCGACCTCCGCCCGCGCGCTGGCGGAAAAGAAACAGCTGACCCGCCGTATCGAACAGGCGCAGGCGCAGCAGGTGGAATGGCAAGAAAAGGCCGAGCTGGCCCTGCGTAAAGAGAAAGAAGATCTGGCGCGTGCGGCGCTGATCGAAAAACAGAAGCTGACCGACCTTATCGGCAGCCTGGAACACGAAGCGCAACTGGTGGATGAAACCCTGGCGCGGATGAAAAAAGAGATTGGCGAGCTGGAGAATAAGCTCAGCGAAACCCGCGCTCGTCAGCAGGCGCTGATGCTGCGTCATCAGGCTGCCAGCTCTTCGCGCGATGTCCGCCGCCAGCTGGATAGCGGTAAAATGGATGAAGCGATGGCGCGTTTTGAGTCTTTCGAACGCCGTATTGACCAAATGGAAGCCGAGGCGGAGAGCCATCGTTTTGGCAAACAACAATCGCTGGATCAGCAGTTTGCCGAACTGAAAGCGGATGATGAAATCAGCGAGCAACTGGCGGCGCTGAAAGCCAAAATGAATCAGAATAACCAGTAATGCATATTGCGCGGCGCGGTGTTGCGCCGCGGCTCACCACCTGTAAGGAGTACACATGAGCATGCTTTTTCTTGCCATCCCGCTCACGCTATTTGTGCTGTTCGTGTTGCCGGTCTGGTTATGGCTGCACTACAACAATCGCTCGGCGGACGGGGCATTAACCCAGAATGAACAGCAGCGACTGCTGCAGCTGACCGATGAGGCGAAACGGATGCGCGAGCGTATTCAGGCGCTGGAAGCGATCCTTGATGCGGAACATCCGAACTGGAGAGACAAATAATGGCCGGATTGGATTTTAATAAAAAACTGTGGCGCATTCCGCAGCGCGGAATGGTGAAAGGGGTCTGCGCCGGTATCGCGCAGCACCTGGATGTGCCGGTGAAGCTGGTGCGTTTGATAACCGTACTGGCGATGATTTTTGGCCTCTTCTTTTTCGTGCTGGTGGCCTACATCATTCTCACTTTCGCGCTGGATCCGATACCGGATAGCGAACTGTACGGCGAGAAAGGGCCGAGCAATGGCGATTTACTGGCCGCAGTGGATGCCGAACTGGCTTCCGGCGAACAGCGCCTGCGTGATATGGAGCGTTACATCACCTCCGATACCTTCACGCTGCGCAGCCGTTTTCGTCAACTGTAAAACTTTTTCCATATAACCCATGAGGCAACGCATGAATATGAAATGGCAACAGGCAGGGCAAAAAGTGAAACCGGGTCTTAAGATCGCCGGTAAGCTGGTGCTACTGACCGCGCTGCGATACGGCCCGGCGGGCGTTGCCGGTTGGGCGGTGAAATCGGTGGCGCGTCGGCCGCTGAAAATGTTGCTGGCGGTAGCGCTTGAGCCGCTGCTCAGTCGGCTGGCCAATCGTTTTGCCCGCGGAATGAAATAATTCCTCAGGGGGAGGAATACCGGCGCGCTTTATATTGGCCCTGATTATCCCCATCTATTTAGCTTATCATTAAACGACATTCCTTCTGGGCATAACGGACTGGCGATGAAGCGACTCAAAACTGAATTCAATGCGCTGGTCAACCGCGGGGTTGACCGGCATTTACGTCTTGCCGTGACCGGGCTAAGCCGCAGCGGCAAAACGGCTTTTATCACCGCGATGGTCAATCAACTGCTGAATATCCACGCCGGGGCGCGGTTGCCGCTGCTGAGCGCGGCGCGTGAAGAACGTCTGTTGGGCGTGAAACGGGTTCCGCAGCGTGATTTCGGTATTCCGCGTTTTACCTATGATGAAGGCCTGGCACAGCTTTATGGCCAGCCCCCGGCCTGGCCGACGCCGACCCGTGGGGTGAGCGAAATTCGTCTTGCGCTGCGCTATCGCTCCAACGACTCTCTGCTACGTCATTTCAAAGACACTTCAACGCTGTATCTGGAAATCGTGGATTATCCGGGAGAATGGCTGCTCGACCTGCCGATGCTGGCGCAGGATTATTTAAGCTGGTCGCGGCAGATGACCGGGCTTTTACAGGGGCAGCGCGGAGAGTGGTCTGCCCGCTGGCGGCAGCTGTGTGATGGGCTCGATCCGCTGGCGCCCGCCGACGAAACCCGTCTGGCGGAGATCGCCGCCGCCTGGACCGATTATCTGCACGCCTGCAAGCGCGAGGGGTTGCACTTTATTCAGCCGGGGCGGTTTGTGCTTCCCGGCGACATGGCGGGCGCGCCGGCGCTGCAGTTCTTCCCCTGGCCGGATGTCGATGCGATTGGCGAAGCCAGACTGGCGCAGGCTGATAAACACACCAATGCCGGGATGCTGCGCGAGCGTTTCAAATACTACTGCGAGAAAGTGGTGAAAGGCTTTTATAAAGATCACTTCCTGCGCTTTGACCGCCAGATTGTACTGGTGGACTGTCTGCAGCCATTAAACAGCGGGCCGCAGGCGTTTAACGATATGCGCCTGGCGCTGACCCAGTTGATGCAAAGCTTCCATTACGGCCAGCGAACGCTGTTCCGCCGCCTGTTTTCACCGGTTATCGACAAGCTACTGTTTGCCGCCACCAAAGCCGATCACGTGACCGTCGATCAGCATGGCAACATGGTGTCGCTACTTCAGCAACTGATTCAGGACGCCTGGCAGAATGCCGCCTTTGAGGGCATCAGCATGGATTGTCTGGGGCTGGCGTCAATTCAGGCCACCCAGGGCGGGCTTATCGAGGTTAACGGCGAGAAGATCCCGGCGCTGCGCGGCGATCGTCTGAGCGATGGGCAGCCGCTCACCATTTTCCCGGGCGAGGTGCCGGCGCGGCTGCCGGGTCAGGCCTTCTGGGAACAGCAGGGCTTCCAGTTTGAGAACTTCCGCCCGAGAGCGATGGATGTCGATAAACCGCTGCCGCATATTCGCCTCGACGCGGCGCTGGAATTTTTGATTGGAGATAAATTGCGATGAGCGAGCCGATAAAACCGCGGATCGATTTCGATGGCCCTTTGGAAACGGAAAAGAGCCAGACCTTAAAATCGGCCCGCGCCTTTGACGCGGCCGATGCGCAAACCTTCTCTCCGATGCTGCCTGAAAGGGTGGCTGAAGAGGAGGGGGCCGCCGAAGCGGTGGCGGAATCGGTACTGCGCCCGAAACGCAGCCTGTGGCGGCGGATGGTTAGCGCCGGTCTGGCGATTTTTGGCATTAGCGTGGTGGCGCAGGGCGTACAGTGGACGGCGACGGCCTGGCAGACCCAGGACTGGATTGCGCTCGGCGGCTGTGCGGCCGGGGCGTTGATTGTCGGCGCGGGCGTGGGCTCGGTGGCGACCGAATGGCGTCGCCTGTGGCGTTTGCGCCAGCGCGCGCACGAACGCGATGAAGCGCGGGATCTGATGCATAGCCACGCGGTGGGCAAAGGGCGCGCATTCTGTGAGAAGCTGGCGCAGCAGGCCGGGCTCGATCAATCGCATCCGGCGCTGCAGCGCTGGTATGCGGCCATCCATGAAACGCAAAACGATCGCGAAGTGGTGAGCCTGTACGCGCAACTGGTACAGCCGGTGCTGGACGCGCAGGCGCGGCGGGAAATCAGCCGCTCGGCGGCGGAATCGACGCTGATGATCGCCGTCAGCCCGCTGGCGCTGGTCGATATGGCGTTTATCGCCTGGCGTAACCTGCGGCTGATTAACCGTATCGCCACCCTCTACGGTATTGAACTCGGCTATTATAGCCGCCTGCGTTTATTCCGCCTGGTGTTGTTGAATATCGCCTTTGCCGGCGCCAGCGAACTGGTGCGTGAAGTCGGAATGGACTGGATGTCGCAGGATCTGGCGGCCCGCTTGTCGGCGCGCGCCGCCCAGGGTATCGGTGCCGGCTTGTTGACCGCCCGTCTGGGGATTAAGGCGATGGAGCTGTGCCGTCCGCTGCCGTGGATCGCGGATGATAAACCGCGGCTCGGCGATTTCCGCCGCGAGCTGATCGGCCAGTTGAAAGAGACGCTGCAGAAAAGCAAAACCGGCGCGGAGAAATAACCTCGGCAAGCGTAAATGCCGGGTGGCGGCTGCGCCTTACCCGGCCTACGGTTCGTGCGGCCTGCCGTTAATTTATTCACCACGCTGGATCCCCCGGTGGCGCTGCCGCTTACCGGGGGCTACAGCGCTTTGCGATTTGGTAGCCCGGAGAAGGCGCAACGCGCCGCCTCCGGGAAAACCCCTTAAAAAAGTGGTAAACCGATAACAGTATCTACGGTCCGTGCGGCCTGCCTTTATTTTATTCACCATGCTGACTGAAACTGCCGGTGTTGGTGGCCTCAAAATCGCTGAGACGTTCCCGGCAGGCCGGGGCAGCCCGCATGGATGCGGGCTGAGGGCCGTGATTTGCAAGGACGCTGCCTCGGCCCGACCCGAAGCCTGCCGGGATAAGTCGAAGGTACCACGAAGTGGCGATTTTGGCGGCCAGAGCCCGGGAGTACAGAGGGCGGCGGCGACTGGCCGCCCTCTGTGCGCTCCCTGCGCCACGGAAAACATGTCGCAGAAAAATTAACCAGGAGCGCAAGATACTCTGGAGCGAAACGAGATAAACGCTTTTCTCAAGCTAAAAGGTTGCAAACCGATAACAGTATCTACGGTTCGTGCGACCTGCCGTTAATTTATTCACCACGCTGGATCCCCCGGTGGCGCTGCCGCTTACCGGGGCTACAGCGCTTTGCGATTTGGTAGCCCGGAGAAGGCGCAACGCGCCGCCTCCGGGAAAAAACCTAGCGACCAGCGCCCTCTGTGCCATGAGAGCCATAACGCAGAAGAAATATCGGGAGCGCAATGTGCTCTGAATTAACACAACGCATATGCTTTCCTGGACCAAACGATACGCTGCGTCTGCTGTAATTGATGAAATCCTTTAAACAGTTTACTGTTGCCCGCATAACTTTACGGCATAAAGCCCATTTTTCCGCCATACTGTCAATAATTGTTGACAGCTATCTTCACGTAAGCCCATATCTGTCCTATCATTCATCCGTCATTGGCCTTTTTAGGGTGAAAACTCCTATGCGTCTGGAAGTCTTTTGTCAGGACCGTCTTGGTCTGACCCGTGAATTACTCGATTTGCTGGTGCTGCGCGGTATTGACCTGCGCGGTATCGATATCGACCCGATTGGCCGAATCTACCTTAATTTCGCCGAGCTGGAGTTCGCCAGTTTCAGCAGTTTAATGGCGGAAATCCGCCGTATCTCCGGCGTAACCGATGTACGTACCGTGGCGTGGATGCCGTCAGAACGGGAACATCTGGCGCTGAGCGCGCTGCTGGTGGCAATGCCGGAACCGGTGCTGTCGCTGGATGCCAAAGGCAAAGTAGAGCTTGCCAACCCGGCCAGCTGCCAGCTGTTTGGTCAAACCCAGGCCCGCTTACGCAGCCATCCGGTGGCGCAACTCATTACTGATTTCAACCTGCAGCGCTGGCTGGAAGGCAATCCGCTGGAGTCGCATACCGAGCATGTGGTCGTTAATGGCCAAAACTTTATGCTGGAAGTAACGCCGGTGTATCTGGAAGGCGAACACGCCGAACGCGTGCTGACCGGCGCCGTGGTGATGTTGCGCTCCACCGTACGTATGGGGCGTCAACTGCAAACGCTAACGACCCAGGATACCAGCGCCTTTAGCCAGATCCTCGCCGTTGGGCCGAAAATGCGCCACGTCGTTGAACAGGCCCGCAAGCTGGCGATGCTTAGCGCCCCGTTGCTGATTGTCGGCGATACCGGTACCGGTAAAGATTTGCTTGCCCATGCCTGCCATCTGGCCAGCCCGCGCGCCAGCAAACCGTATCTGGCGCTGAACTGCGGTTCGATTCCGGAAAACGCGGTGGAGAGCGAGCTGTTCGGCGATGCGTCGCAGGGGAAAAAAGGTTTCTTTGAGCAGGCCAACGGCGGCTCTGTGCTGCTGGATGAGATCGGCGAAATGTCGCCGGGCATGCAAACGAAGCTGTTGCGCTTTCTCAACGATGGCACTTTCCGTCGCGTCGGTGAAGATCACGAAGTGCATGTCGATGTCCGCGTTATCTGCGCGACGCAAAAAAATCTCGTCGAACTGGTGCAGAAAGGGCTGTTCCGCGAAGATCTTTATTATCGTCTGAATGTGTTGACGCTGAACCTGCCGCCGCTGCGTGATTGTCCGCAGGACATCATGCCGCTCACCGAACTGTTCGTCGCGCGCTTTGCCGATGAGCAGGGCATCCCGCGGCCCAAACTCTCTGCCGACCTTAATACCGTGTTGACCCGCTATAGCTGGCCGGGCAACGTGCGTCAGTTGAAAAACGCAGTGTACCGGGCGTTAACCCAGCTTGATGGCTTCGAACTGCGCCCGCAGGATATCCTGTTGCCAGATCACGATGTGTCGTCGCTGCCGGTTGGCGAAGAGGCGATGGAAGGATCGCTCGACGATATTACCCGCCGCTTTGAGCGTTCGGTATTGACGCAGTTGTATCGCAGTTTCCCCAGCACGCGTAAATTAGCCAAACGTCTCGGCGTTTCGCATACCGCGATTGCTAACAAGCTGCGCGAGTATGGTCTGAGCCAGAAGAAGGGCGACGAGTAAGTCACAGGTTGCGGCCGGCTCGGCGCGGCCGCAATTAACTGCGTTTTTTTAGCGATATTTCTGTATATACTTATTTTATTATTCTTTTTTCCGGGAAGGTGACGGTTGGTGCTGCAACGGGATTGGCCTCAGTGGATGATATTACTGGTACTCTCCGCCGTGCTCTCCTTTGTGCTGTTCCGCTTTCATCTCCCTGCCGCGCCGCTGCTTGGCCCACTGATCGCCGGAATAATCCTCAGCCTGCGCGGCGCCACGATTCGTCTCCCTCGTCCCTTCTTTATCGCCGCTCAGGCTATCATCGGCTGCATGATCGCCCGTGCGCTCACGCCGTCTATTTTCGGCGTTCTGGCCGCCAACTGGGCGCTGGTGTTGATTATCCTCTTTTCCACGCTAGCCATCAGCGCGCTGACCGGCTGGCTGCTGGTGCGCTACAGTTCGCTACCCGGAGCAACCGGCGCGTGGGGAAGCTCGCCGGGTGGCGCATCGGCGATGGTGGTGATGGCGCAGGAGTATGGAGCCGATGTTCGGCTGGTGGCTCTGATGCAGTATCTGCGGGTGCTCTTTGTGGTCGGCGCGGCGGTGATGGTGGTGCGTTTGGCGCTTGGCGGCGAGGCGCAGGAGATGACCCAGCATATCGTCTGGTTCCCGCCGCTGACTTTTAATCTACCGTTAACGCTGCTATTGACCGCGGTCGCCGGTTGGTTGGGGTTACGTTTACGCATCCCGTCCGGGGCAATGTTATTACCGATGCTGGCCGGCGCGTTGGCGCAGGGCGAGGGCATGCTGTTGCTGGAGCTACCGGAATGGTTACTGGTGCTGGCGTATACCGCGCTCGGCTGGACGGTTGGCCTGCAGTTTAATCGCGAGATTTTTCTGCTGGCGTTGAAGACGCTACCGCAAATCATCGCCGCCATCGTTGGCTTGATCGCGCTGTGCGCGCTGATGGCTTTAGCGTTAACGCACCTGCTGCCGCTGGATTTTCTCACCGCCTATCTGGCGACCAGCCCCGGCGGCCTGGATACGGTAGCGATAATCGCCGTCGGGACCCGGGCGGATATGTCTTTTATCATGGCGATGCAAACGCTGCGCCTGTTTACCATATTGCTCACCGGCCCGGCCACCGCGCGGTTGATTTCGCGCTATGCGCCGCGCAAAGAAAAAAGCCTCCGTTGAAGGAGGCTTGATAACAGAAGGAGGGCGATTACGCTTTCAGCGCAGCCAGCGCCGCATCGTAATCCGGCTCTTCGGTGATTTCGTTAACCAGTTGGCTGTAAACCACCTGGTCGTTTTCATCGATAACGACGACTGCACGTGCTGCCAGACCAGCCAGCGGGCCTGCGGAGATAGCAACGCCATAATCTGCCAGGAACTGCGGCGCGCGCAGGGTGGACAGGGTGACCACATTGCTCAGGCCTTCTGCGCCGCAGAAACGGGACTGCGCGAACGGCAGGTCAGCGGAGATGCACAGCACCACGGTGTTGTTCAGCTCAGAAGCCAGTTGGTTGAATTTGCGAACCGATGCCGCGCAGACGCCGGTATCGATGCTTGGGAAAATATTCAGTACTTTACGTTTACCAGCGTATTGGCTCAGCGTGACGTCAGAGAGATCTTTGGCGACCAGCGTAAACGGCTGCGCCTTCGCGCCAGCCTGCGGAATGGAGCCCTGAACGGACACTGGGTTACCCTGGAAATGTACGGTTTGCGACATGGTTATCTTCCTGTTTACATATAGTTAACGTCGTAGTTAGTGTATGACATCAGCCAGCAACACGGCAAACTCTATTTAACATTTACCTAAGAGGCCCAGGGAATGCGCAACCTTCGAGTTTTTGAAGAATCATGGCCGCTACACACGCCGTTTGTTATTTCTCGCGGCAGCCGCAGCGAGGCCAAAGTTGTCGTGGTGGAAATAGAAGAGGATGGGGTAAAAGGGGCCGGAGAATGTACGCCTTATCCGCGCTACGGTGAGAGCATCGCCTCGGTGATGGCGCAGATTATGGCAATCGGTGAGCAGCTTGAGCGCGGCGCTACCCGCGAGCAGGTGCAACAGCTACTGCCGGCAGGAGCCGCGCGCAACGCCGTCGACTGTGCGCTGTGGGATCTGGAGGCGCGCCGCGCGGGGAAAACGTTGCCGCAGCTGCTTGGCGTCAATCTGCCGCGCGAAGTGGTGACGGCGCAAACCGTGGTAATCGGCACGCCGGAACAGATGGCGGCCAGCGCCGCCGCGCTGTGGGAGAAAGGCGCGCGGCTGCTGAAGGTCAAGCTCGACGATCATTTGATTAGCGAGCGGCTGGTTGCTATTCGCGACGCGGTGCCGCAGGCGACCTTGATCGTGGATGCTAACGAAGCGTGGCGTGGCGAGGGTCTGGCGGCTCGCTGCCAGCTGCTGGCCGATCTTGGCGTGGCGATGCTGGAACAGCCGTTGCCGGCCGGCGCGGATGAGGCGTTGGAAAACTTTATTCATCCGCTGCCGATCTGCGCCGATGAGAGCTGTCATACGCGGGAAAGCCTGCCGGCGCTGGCGGGCCGCTACGAAATGGTCAACATTAAGTTGGATAAAACCGGTGGTTTGACCGAGGCATTGCTATTGGCGCAGGAGGCTGAACGGCTGGGCTATACGCGGATGCTGGGCTGTATGCTTTGTACTTCACGGGCCATTTCCGCCGCGCTGCCGCTGGCGCCGTTGGCCCGTTTCGCGGACCTTGATGGACCGACCTGGCTGGCGGTGGATGTCGAGCCGGCGCTGCAGTTCAGCACCGGCCTGCTTCATCTGTGAGTGTGCCAGTGCAGTAAATCGGTCATCGCCGCGAGGTACTTTTCTGTGGCTTCGTCGGCGGAGACCGGCGGGAATTCGGCGGTAATGCACGGTAGGCCGATATCGGCGCACCAGCTGCCGAAAGAGCCTGGCGTTTCGTAACCGACGCTGCCCACCAGCGGTAAATTAAAGGCCCCGGCAAGCCATTGTCCAAGCTCGCTGTGGCCGGGGTCTTCAATGCAGGCTAGCGGATCGTGGAAGGAGACCACCCACGCCGGGTGGATCTGGTGGATCAGCTGGCACAGCGCCTGGGTTTCGGGTTCCGAACCTGGCTTTTCACCGGTCAGCAGCACTACATCGCGCTCTTCCGCGGCGCTATTCCAGCGATACACCGTTTCTCCCGCCTTCCAGTTAGCGGCCGGAAAGTTACGGTTGAGATCGATGCCGCGGGCGTTGGCGCGTAGCCCTAACTGACAGCCATCGGGGTTGACTGTGAGAACGACGTGATGGCGACGTAGCTCCGGTTTCAGCGTGCGCAACGCGCAGGAGAGGGTGACGATCGACGAGTTTTCGTCGCCGTGCGTGCCGGCGATAATCAGACCGCTGCGGCTATCGGCCAGCGGAGCGGGGAACCACAGCAGCGGCGCGCCGAGATGCGACTGGCCGTAGCGTTGCGTGCCTGGCGGGAAAGCGCCGCGCAAGGGGCGAGGGCGTGAAACGGGCATAGGGTATCCTGTCATCAGGTTATTGTTAGCAGTGTTGTAGAAAAGCGCCCCGGAATCAAATAGTTTCCATGGCTGGCGAAAAAACTCGTCATGTCAATTTTCTATCATAAGCCGTTTGCAATTTCAGCTGGGGAAACAAATAATTATCGCTCTGCCAGCACTGGTTTGTTCATTTAAAAGGGGATCTCATGAAGTATCCTGTCACATTGACATGCGGCGCGCTGTGGTTAGCCAGCGTTTCTTCTCTTGCCTGGGCGGCTGACGTGCCTCCGGGAACCGTATTAGCTGAAAAACAGCAGCTGGTACGCCATATCAAAGACGAGCCCGCTTCATTAGATCCCGCTAAAGCCGTCGGCCTGCCGGAAATTCAGGTTATCCGCGATCTGTTCGAAGGGCTGGTGAACCAGGATGCGAAGGGCAATATCATCCCTGGTGTGGCGACCCGCTGGCAGAGCAACGATAACCGCGTCTGGACCTTTACCCTGCGCGATAATGCGCGCTGGTCCGACGGCACTCCGGTGACGGCGCAGGATTTCGTCTATAGCTGGCAGCGGCTGGTCGATCCGAAAACCACCTCGCCATTTGCCTGGTTTGCCGCCTTAGCGGGTATCAGTAATGCGCAAAATATTATTGATGGTAAAGCGGCGCCAGACACCCTCGGGGTGACGGCGGTAGATGCCCACACGCTGCGCGTGCAGTTGGATAAACCGCTGCCGTGGTTCAGCAACCTGACCGCCAGCTTTGCGTTCTACCCGGTGCAGAAAGCTAACGTTGAAAGCGGCGCTAACTGGACGCGCCCGGGCAGCCTTATCGGCAACGGCGCCTATGTGCTGAAAGACCGGGTGGTGAATGAGAAACTGGTTGTCGTGCCGAATACACAGTACTGGGATAACACCAAAACGGTGATTAAGCAGGTGACTTTCGTGCCGATTAACCAGGAATCCTCGGCGACCAAACGCTATCTGGCGGGGGATATTGATATCACCGAATCCTTCCCGAAAAATATGTATCAGAAGCTGCTGAAGGATATTCCCGGACAGGTCTACACGCCGCCGCAGTTAGGTACCTATTATTACGCCTTCAATACGCAGAAAGGGCCAACCGCCGATGAGCGCGTGCGCCTGGCGTTAAGCATGACTATCGACCGGCGGATTATGGCGGAGAAGATCCTCGGCACCGGTGAGAAACCGGCCTGGCGATTCACCCCTGATGTCACCGCAGGCTTTACCCCGCAGCCTTCGCAGTTTGAAAGTATGAGCCAGGCCGAGCTTAATGCCCAGGCTAAAGCGCTGCTATCGGCGGCAGGATATGGCCCGGACCGTCCGCTGAAGCTGACGCTGCTGTACAACACGTCGGAAAATCACCAAAAGATCGCTATCGCCGTGGCGTCAATGTGGAAGAAAAACCTCGGTGTCGACGTGAAACTGCAAAACCAGGAGTGGAAGACCTACATCGATAGTCGTAATACCGGTAATTTCGACGTTATCCGCGCGTCGTGGGTAGGGGACTACAACGAGCCGTCGACCTTCCTGTCGCTACTCACTTCTACTCATAGCGGTAATATCTCGCGGTTTAACGATCCGGCATACGATAAGATCCTCGCTCAGGCGGCGCAGGAAACCTCGGAAAAAGCGCGTAACGATGATTACAATGCGGCAGAGAAAATCATCATGGCCAAAGCGCCTATTGCGCCGATTTATCAGTATACCAATGGCCGCCTGATCAAGCCGTGGTTAAAAGGATACCCGATCACCAATCCGGAAGACGTGGCCTACAGCCGCACGATGTATATTGTGAAGCATTAATCAGTACCGGTTGCCTGATGGCGTCAGGCAACCATCGCTAACCCCAGAACTGGCGCGGCTTGCAGCGCCAGTCTCTCTTTCTGACCATTTTCCGCCGCAGATGAAAACATCACTTTTCTGACTCATAGTTATCCTGCCGTATTTGGCGGGATAACAAATCAATAAATATATCACTAAAACTACGGCTTTCTGGTGCTGGCGCGAACTTGTAACGCTGAAGGTAATTCAATGAATTTATCCGTCGAATTACCCGCCAGGAGCTCCAGCAATGTCTGTCCTGCGAGGGTTCCCGTTTCACTCCAGGGAAATTCGACGGCAGTCAGCGCCGGTGAACAAACGGCGGCAAGAGTCCCCCCGCTCAGGCTTGCCAGTGCCAGAGAGTCGGGCACTTTTTGCCCCGCGCCATGGCAGGCCATAATGCAACCGCAGGCGATTTCATCGGATGTGCAAATCAGCGCATCCAGTTCGGGCCAGGTGATACGAATATCGCCGAGCAGGTTCAGGCCGGTCGTAATACCTGCCGCCAGGTGAGAGGTCACCACGCGATGCGGAGAGTGGTTAACGGAGAGCATCGCGCTGTTCCAGCCGCTCAGTACCTGGCGAAACATAATGTTATTGGAAGCCGTGCAAAGCAGGCCGATATTTTTATATCCGGCCTGTACAAGCGAGGTGACCAACTTTTTGATGGCTGCAGCATAGTCAACACCAATGCTAACCCAGCTCGCATCGCGATTGATGGCGCCAATCTCAACCACCGGCACGCCGGTATTACTTATCATTTGCGAACAACTGCTGATGTTATCAATATTGAATTGAACAATCGCAGCCGGGTTGTAAGCGAGCATTTGCGCAAAAGCTTTTTCTTCACTCTGTCCACCCTGGCCGGATTCGATAAACATCATGCTATAGCCCTGGGTCGCGAGCACGGTCTGCAGTGTTTCGGAGACGGCAAGAAAGCCCGGGGAGGAAAAAGAGGGAACCACGCCCATCACCAGGCTAGAGTCAGCGGAGGCAAGGTTGCGGGCCTGCAGATTTGGCACATAACCCAGTTCGCTTACCGCTGCTTCTATGCGTGTGCGCAGTTCAGGGTTCACTTTTTCAGGCATCCGTAACGCGCGAGACACGGTCATTGTGCTAACGCCAACCAGTTTTGCTACTTCAGCGAGCGTAATTTTACCGGTATTTTTTCTGCGTTTTTCTCTCGCGCCATCGTCCGCTTCTAACGTCTGCACTGATTTCCTCCTTTCGCCTGACTGGGCAGCCATTGTAAATGATATTTAGCGCTTTGCGCATTGCCCAACAGCAAAGTAATGATAAGTATGGTTTATCAAGTTAGCGGTAACAATAATTTTAACATAGCTACCATGTTAGCGCTAACTTTGCGAGGGAGATCACGGTAAGCCGTAAAGGCATTCCACTATAGTAGGCGCACCTTCAACGCCATCGGGGTATTTATGATTACGACCTGGCTACCCACGGAAAATATCCAGATTGTAGATTCAATTAGTGACTGGAAACAGGCAATTACATTATCGGCCCAACCCTTATTGGCGAAAGAGGCGATTACTGAAAATTATATTCAGGCCATTTTTAACAGCCACCAAAAACTTGGTCCTTATTATGTTTTAGCGCCTGGTCTGGCGATGCCACATGCTCGCCCGGAGCAAGGGGCTATTAAAAACGGGCTATCGCTATTACATATTAAAAAAGGCGTTTCTTTTGATTCGGAAGATAATGACCCTATTTACGTCGTGATTATGCTGTGTGCGCTTTCGGGAGATGAACACATCAATATGATTACAGCACTGGCGGACATTTTTAGCGATGATGAACGACTCTCAGCACTGCTGAAAGCATCATCAATGAAAACAATTCAAGCCGTTATCAATGGATAATGAGGTAGAGATGAAAAAGATTCTGATTGTTTGTGGTAACGGTTTAGGTAGTAGCTTTATCGTTGAAATGAACGTAAAAAAAATCATTACAGAGTTGAATAAAGAAGCAGAGGTTTCCCATACCGATCTGACTTCAGCAAAAAGCGAAACTGCCGATATTATTCTTAGCGCCAGGGATATAGCTGAACATCTGTCCAGCCATTCTGCACAGGTTTTTGGTTTATCTAACCTGCTGGATAACAATAAAATCAAAGAAATTCTTTCCGAGAATCTCTGATTAATTATTTGCGGCCTTACGGAGTCATTCTATGCTGCAGTTTATTATTCATGATGTGTTGGGCACACCAGCAATACTGGTCGGTCTGTTTTCCCTGATCGGCTTATTATTGCAGAAAAAAGCAGTTTCCGACGTTATTTCCGGAACCCTCAAAACCATTATGGGGTTTGTGATATTAACATCCGGGGCGGCGATTGTCGCCACGACGTTAACGACGTTTAGCCAGCTGTTTGAGCACTCCTTCCATATTCAGGGTGTTGTCCCCAATACTGACGCCATGGCGGCGCTGGCGCAGAAAAACTACGGTACTGCGACAGCCATGATCATGGTGCTGGGGATGTTGTTTAACATCGTCCTTGCCCGTATTACGCCGCTGAAATACATCTTCCTGACCGGCCACCACACGCTGTATATGTCGGCGATGCTGGCTGTCATTCTCTCTGTCGGCGGTCTGTCGCCGTTCTGGGTGGTACTGGTGGGGGCGGTAATCCTCGGCATCATGATGGTGGTCTCTCCGGCTATTCTGCAGCCATTTACCCGCAAAATTACAGGCACTGATGACCTGGCGCTGGGCCACTTTGGTTCAACCGGGTATCTGCTGTCGGCGCTGGTGGGAAAAGCGATCGGTAAAGGCAGCCCGTCGATTGAAGAGCTGAAGGTGCCGAAAACGCTGAACTTCCTGCGTGACTCCTCGGTAGCTATCTCGCTGACGATGATGATTCTGTTCCTGATTCTGGTACTGGTCGCAGGTAAAGAGTTTGTTGAGACCAGCATCAGTGGTGGTCAGAACTTTATCATCTTCGCCATTATCCAGTCGCTGACCTTCGCGGCAGGCGTGTGGATCATCCTTGCGGGTGTTCGCATGATTATTGCCGAAATTGTTCCGGCCTTTAAAGGCATCGCCGACAAGCTGGTGAAAGACGCGAAACCGGCGCTCGACTGTCCAACCGTCTTTCCGTTCGCCCCGAACGCGGTGATCGTCGGCTTCCTGTCAAGTTTTGCCGCTGGTCTGGTGAGTATGTTCCTGTGTCCGCTGCTTGGCCTGAGCGTCATTGTTCCCGGCCTGGTGCCGCACTTCTTCTGCGGCGCGACGGCGGGCGTTTACGGCAACATCTGCGGCGGTCGTCGCGGCGCGGTGGTGGGGGCATTCGCTCACGGTCTGTTGATTTCTTTTTTGCCCGCGATTTTGCTGCCCCTGATGGGCGACCTTGGCTTTGCATCCACCACCTTTGGCGATGCGGACTTTGGCGTTGTTGGCATCATTCTTGGGCATGTCGTGTCACTGTTTAACTAACTAATTTTATAGAGGTGAGGTATGGCAGCTAAATTTTCGCCCTCGTTAATGTGTATGGATTTAACGCAATTCAGAGAGCAAATTACGGCAATGAACGGTCGGGCTGATTTTTATCACGTCGATATTATGGACGGTAACTATGTGAAGAATATTACGCTATCACCGTTTTTTATCGAAAACCTGAAAAAAATTACCGATGTGCCGATCGACGTACATCTAATGGTGAATCACCCGGAAGATATAATTCCAATGTGTATTGATGCCGGGGCCGATATTATCAGCTTCCACCCTGAGACGGCGAATAACAAAATATTCCGTCTGTTGAACCAGATTAAAGACGCTGGTCGTCGCTGCGGCGTGGTGTTGAACCCTGCTACACCGGCGGATGCTATTAAAGAGTACGCGCACCTGCTGGATAAAGTGACCGTCATGTCGGTTGACCCAGGCTACGCAGGTCAGAAGTTTATCCCGGAGTCGCTCAATAAAATTAAACAGCTGATCGCCATGCGCGAAGCGCATGGGTACCACTATCTGACCGAAATTGACGGCTCCTGTAACGAGAAAACTTTTAATGTTATCTCCCAATCGGGCGTTGACGTCTTTATTGTGGGAACCTCTGGCCTGTTCTCCCTGGCGGATAATGTCAGCGATGCATGGGATAAAATGGTCGATATCTATCAACGCGAAATCGCTGCCTGAAAATTGCAGCGCGCTCAGCCGTATTGAGCCATTGTGCGGTGCAAAGAGTCTATTTAACCGGTCTGTCTTTTTGCCTTCGCGTTAGATTTATATGGTTGAGAGCGCTGTAACCATTTTTATATCTGGAGTTCGCGTGCGGCGCCTCGTCGCACGCTTGCGGATGCTATCTATTGATGCTGTCCGGCCACCGAGGCGCCCCGACAGGTTTGGCAGACTGCATGGTGGCAGAAGCTGGTATCGCTGATTAATAATGATTATTTATATTAACGAAGGTAACTTATGGACATTTCGAGTGTACTGAACGTAAAAAATATCAAATTGAACATGATGGCTAAGAGTAAAGAAGAAGCAATTGAAGAATTAGCTGACTTATTAGTACGTGATGGAGCAGTTATTAATGAAGATATTTTTCTGAAAGATGTTTGGTTACGTGAAGAACAGGGCTCCACTGGATTCGAAAATCATATAGCGATCCCGCATGGTAAATCCTCAGGCGTAGCCCGTACGGCATTGGCCATTGGACGAACCCAACATCATATCCCCTGGGAAACGATGGATGGTAGTGACGTTCGTTGTATTATTTTATTTGCTGTATGCCTGGTGGATCAAAATACTACCCACATCCGATTATTATCCCAGGTTTCAGGTTCACTTGCCGATGAAGAGATAGTAGAAAAATTGCTGATGGAAGATTCCCCTCAAAAAATTATTGATCTTTTAAATGCTGAAGGTGCCAGCGCTTAAATTAATTGTCAGATCTGCCATAGTATCTAAAAAACCATTCTGGAGAATAGTTATGAATATTGTTGGAATTACAGCCTGCACTGTAGGTATTGCACACACCTATATTGCGCAAAAGAAAATTGAAATAGCTGCAAAAAAGGCCGGTCACAATGTCAAAATCGAAACGCAAGGCACTATAGGTATTGAGAATGCCTTGACCGCTGAAGAAATTGCACAAGCCGACATTGTTCTGTTAGCCGCCGATGTTAAAGTTTCCGGTGAAGAAAGGTTTGCCGGAAAGAAAGTCGTCAAAGTACCAACGGAAATGGCAGTTAAATCACCAAATAAGCTTATTGAAAAGCTTGGTGAATTAGTCAATTCATAACCCCTACCTATGCGTATCCTATATAAAATAAAGGGCGTAATTTATGAATATAAAAGAAATATGGAAAGCAGCAAACCCTAAAGGTCATCTGCTGACTGCCATCTCATTCTTGATTCCGATTGTCTGTGGCGCTGGGTTTATTATTGCCATCGGTATGGGTTTTGGCGGGACGGTTCAGGACACTTTAGTATCGGGTCAATTTGATCTGTGGCAGGCTTTCGCTACCATGGGAGCTAAGGCACTCGGACTATTACCCGTCGTTATTGCTATCGGAATTTCCGGTTCGATCGCAGGTAAGCCCGGTATTGCCCCTGGTTTTGTTGTCGGTCTGGCCGCTAATGCTATTGGTGCGGGTTTTATCGGGGGCATGATCGGTGGCTACATTTCCGGGTATATTGCTCTTGCTATCATTAAAAATGTGAAGGTTCCTGGCTGGGCTCGGGGTTTAATGCCGACATTGATTGTGCCATTTTTTGCATCCATTTTCAGTGCTCTGCTCATGGTCTATATCATCGGCACGCCTATTGGTATTTTTACCGATGCACTCACATCGTTCCTGAGAAGTATGGGAACTTCATCTAATTTAGTGTTAGGTGCTGTTATTGGGGCGTTGTGTATCGTTGACTTTGGTGGGCCGATCAATAAAACGTGCTTTGCATTCGTCTTAACCCTCCAGGCACAGGGTATAAATGAGCCAGTTACGGCCCTTCAGTTAGTCAACACGGCAACACCTATCGGTTTTGGGCTTGCATTTTTTATCGCTAAGCTGCTTCGCAAAAATATCTATAATAACGAAGAAATCGAAATGTTGAAGTCGGCGGTTCCTATGGGGGTAGTGAATATTGTTGAAGGATCTATCCCTATAGTGATGAATGATATCGTTCGCGGTATTGCAGCAGCGGCAATCGGCGGTGCTTGTGGTGGTGCAATCACCATGGTTTATGGTGCGGATGCAACTGTACCTTTTGGCGGGGTATTAATGCTCCCAACAATGTCAAATCCTATGGCAGGTATTATGGCATTAATAGTTAATATTTTAGTAACAGCAACCATCTATGCTGTCATCAAAAAAGATGTTCCTCGCGATGTTGTTATTAATAACGATCAAGAAGAGGAAGATATCAACTTCGATGATATTAAGATTAGTTAGATATATGCATAATGGCATGCCGTAACTTGATGTCGCGTTCACAATATAATGTGATAATAGAATGTTATTGTTTTTGCGACATATATTATTTCTGCATTCTGTTCTAATCGCCACGAGTAAAAAATGGGTCGCCAGGGTGGCCCATTTTTTACAGGCATGTTATCAGAGTTACTTAAAAAGACTATCTAATAATCAATTGCGGCCCTGACGATTAACGTTGGGTGAAGAGCATGAGGGTAAATAGCAGCAATATTTTGTGGTTCAGTCTTAATCATCGTTTCATATCCGGCATTAATTCAATACGTTCTCCGCTCTGTAGCGTTGCGCCAATCAACCTACCTGTATTTATGAATTCAATGCATAGGTCAAATCAGAAATGACAGACTAATCATGTTGGCATTCCGGTCCTAAAATGATGTTTTCACATGACGGGAGCCTTTTCATGGAATACGCAGTTTTAAGTAACAACCTCAACATGCCGATGGTCGGTTTTGGCGTGTTTAAGGTTACCGATAAAGAAGAGTGTAAGCAGTCGGTATTAAGCGCTATTCGTACCGGTTATCGCCTGATTGATACCGCTGCCGTCTATGACAATGAAGACGCCGTGGGCGAGGCAGTTCGTGAAGCTATCGCCGAAGGGCTGTGTACCCGTGAGGAATTATTTATTACCTCAAAACTGTGGGTTCAGGACATGGCCAATGGCGATATGGCCAAAGCCGGTATCGAGGCGTCACTGAAAAAATCGGGCCTGGATTACTTCGATCTCTATTTATTGCATCAGGCCATGGGCGATTATTTCAGCGCCTGGCGCGCGTTGGAACAGGCTTATGAAGCCGGTAAATTGAAAGCCATTGGCGTGTCCAACTTCTATGCGCATGTCTTGGCCAACTTTTGCGAAACCGTCAGAATTAAACCTATGGTCAATCAAGTCGAACTGCATCCTTACTTTGCGCAACCCGCAGCGCTGGAAACCATGAAGCATTATAACGTTCAGCCTGAAGCCTGGGCGCCGTTAGGCGGTGGCAGATATAAACCTTATGAAGATGCAATGCTTCAGGGGATTGCCGCTGCTCATCAAAAAACCATTGCTCAGGTTGTCCTGCGCTGGAACGTGCAGCGCGGTGTCACGGTGATTCCTAAATCCACTCGGCAGGAACGGATTGCAGAGAACTTTGCAATCTGGGATTTCTCACTGACTGACAGCGAAATGGCGCAAATCAGCGCACTGGATTTAGGCTATGTGGGTGAAGCGGTGAAACACTTTAATCCTGAATTTGTTCGCGGTTGTCTGGGGGTTAAAAAGCAGTAGAAAAGTCATAATGAGACGGTGGGGGAACCCACCGTCCTGATATAAACATTGCCAATCCACAGATCTTCGCTTTCATCTTACCGGGTTAATCTGCGCCAGGTTGACTATAAAAGATGTTCATCAAACTAACCAGCACGTAGCTCGCCAGCCTCCCAGCTATAAACATCATCGCCAATTAATGAGTCGCCCAGTTCCTGATAATCGAAATGGTAAAACTCGGCGCTGACGTCATAACCGGAGTAGTCTACTGCAGCAAGACCTACAAATGCCCCAGTAAAGAAACCGCCATAGCTCTGCAGGACATAGTCATCAGAAAGAACAGCGGCATCTAATATCACCGGGATTTCAATAAACGCGATGCCGTCAAAACTATACTCATAGCTATAGGTCTGCTTCCTGACTTTCGTCCGTAACCATACGTATTCGACGTTTTCAGGAACCTTAATCGCATTATCTTTCAAATATGAAGTATATTTTCCACGGTTGTTTTCGGCGACCTCAATGACTCTACCGTTAATTTCATTCCAGGTGATAAAAGCAAAACTCCAGTGGCGATCGTTGTAGTAATTTGTTAACCCGGCCATTTGTTGGTAACTAAAGGGATTAAAGACTACTTTAACTTCAGCATTAAAGTAAAAGGCTTGCCAGCGGCGGGCAATCAACGACAGGTCATGGGTGTTCGCTAATGACCCCTGGCCGATTAAGGTTAGCTTTCCGTTGCCTGTGCTACCCATTTTTTCGCTAAAAGGTACCCGAAGGGTATTCCAGTTGAGATTGAGCGCTGGCGTTGTAAATTCATCATGTTGGCTGTTGTCTTTCGTGCTTTCGGTATAAATGGCGTCTTTTGGTCCCTCGACAAACGTTCTACCGCCGTGACCGCCTTCCACTCGTGGCCAGCCATCGTCATCCCAGTACACCTTTTGGATAGCCGTTTCCCGGCCAAGCGTGGACCAACCGCGTGGATCATAAATTGACTCACCAGGGCGATTCCATGGACGAGCGCACAGCGAAGCATAATACCACTCGCCTTCGGGCGTCGAAACCAAAGCCCCGTGTCCTTGTTTCTGGATATAGCTGTCAGGGGTATCAACGTTAGTTAAAAATACCTCCCCAGGCTCAGTTTCAAAGCTATCGGCGTTTAATGTCGTGGAACGCGCCACCACCTCCTGATGAGTAAATACCGTTCCCCCCTGAGCGGCAAAGAGATAGTAATAGCCGTGCAGTTTATAGAGATGCGGCCCCTCAACGAGCGCCACTGCGGTACCGCGATAAATGGTTCTTGCTGTTTCGGGCATCAGTTTTAGCGTTTTAGTATCGAGTTCAGTTAAGGTAATGCCGTCAAAAGGATGATGGTACTCTCGATGGTCCCACGTTTGCTGCACGATATATTTACGGCCATCATCATCATGAAAAAGTGAAGCATCAAAACCTACGCCATTAAGTTTGACCGGCGAACTCCACGGGCCGCGAATATCAGTTGCGGTGGTCAGGTAGTTTGTCATGTCTTTAAAGGCACCCTCGGTGACTTTCACATCGGTATACACTAACCAGAATTTGCCATCCGCATAAGAGAGCGCCGGAGCCCAGATGCCGCCTGAAGACGGATTGCCTTTCATATCTAAAAGAGTAGTGGTCGACAATGGTGACGGCAGCAGATTCCAGTGCTGCAAATCCTTTGACTCATGCAAACGGACGCCGGGAAACCACTCAAACGTTGAGTTGGCGATATAGTAGGTGTCCTCAACACGGATAATGCTGGGGTCGGCATTAAAGCCACGCAAAATAGGGTTTTGGATAAGAGACATATCATTACACCTTTATAAATTTACAATTTAATTCGTATTGGTTTTACACCCGAATCTCATCAAGCTGGCGGTTAATGTCGCTGACGTGTTTGTCTGAGATAGGATAAATTTGCATGATGATCATCGAGACAACCGCTAAGGCGATGGGGATCCAGACCGCTGTCATCATGATCCCGTCGATAGCGCTCGCGCTTTGTTGCGCGCCGGTTTCATTAAAACCATAGACGGCCAACAACCACAGAGGAATGGCGCCGCCGATGGTAAAGCCAATTTTGAAAAAGAGTCCCATAATTGCGTTGATAATTGCCGCATTTCGCTTACCGGACTTTAATTCGCCATAGGCAATCACTTCAGGTACCAGTGCCCACATAAATCCGGTGGCTGAGGTTAAGCCCCACTGTTTAATAAATGTGGCGATATAAGCAAGCCACAGCGCATCGTGCATCCCTTCGCGTGACCAGACATAGGTTAATAACTCACCGACAATAAACATCCCCAGGAAAATATGGAAGAAGCCTTTCTTACCAAAAATTTTCTTAAGTTTTGGCCAAAAAATAGGGAACGCAATACCCGGTATTGAGGCGACCAGACCGACGGCGCCCATCCACTCAGAGTGACCAACCACATACTGATTGAAAAAGCCATTTACCGTGTTCATAAAGAACATGAAGGTAAAGGCCAGCATGAAAAATAGTCCAAGAATGACAAGAGGACGGTTATTTTTGAGCTCAAGGAACAGATCGGTTGTTTTGACATTCGCCGTCTGTTCTGCGGTTGCAACAACGCGTTCTTTGGTGAATTTATAACAAATAAAAAGTGCCACCGCGCCTAATAACATATAAACGGAGTAGACGCCGAACCAGGCGTAATTCGCTGATGGATCGGTATAGTTACCAAGGTTGAGTTCAATGCCAAAAAAACCAGTATCCTTGAGGCTACGATCTTTTGGTGAAGCCATTTGTACGAACATCGGAAACAGGGTATAGACTAAAAGGTTGGCGCTATTAGCCAGCATCATTCGCGTACTGGTTAATTTATCAATTGATTCGGGATCTCTGGTTAGCGAGGCATTAAGAGAACCGTAAGGTATATTGACCAGGGAATAGACTAAATCCAGCGCTAAATAGATGATAAAAGCAAACGGTACGGAGCCTCTGACGCCCGGAATGGGGGCAAAAAGCAAAGCGGAAAGAATCACTAGCGGCACTCCGGCTCTTAATAGCCAGGGACGATATTTCCCTGCCGCGGAGGTCCTTTTGTCCACATAGGTTCCAACCATCGGATCCCAAAAAACATTGATGATTCGGACAAAAAGAAAAATGAACCCCGCAGTGGCTGTACTGATCGTATTTACCGTCAACATATGTAGAGCAAGAAAGCCGCCGATCGTGCCGAAAACCAGGTTTTGCGCAAAATCGCCCATACCGTAGCCAATACGTTCCCCGCGAGTTAATTTATGATATTCATCATTGCGATTTTGCATTATGTTTTTACTCATTCTGAGCAGACTCCGGTTTGTTGTGTGAATGTGAAACACTTTCTGACACAAAAGATCGCGAAGAATCTATTACGTTTTTAAATTAATTAATTATGTTTTTTTACTTCTGTGATCCTCAAAGCAAAGGCCGTTTGGCATTATCTCTGTACTCTATATGGATTTTATGATGTTGAATATATGAAAGTGATATTTGCGAGATGGCTCACATTTGAGTGTTTTCTCAATCGCTGAGTGAAATAACGTAATTGAGCAGCCGGTTTATAGAATACAGGATGTGTCATAGTTGTTACATTTCTTACATCCACCAATATTGGAGTGTTCATGCAATCTTAGGTCAAGTGCAGCGCGATTAATGGTTTTGTTCACCATACAATGAAATTCAACTGGCAAGTCTCTGCGGCGTTGCTTGTTTTAGCGCTAATCATTAATTTAATTGTGGGAAAGGAGAACGTTATTCGTATAAAACCTCTGTAGTCGAACAAAATAAAAATTAAATTGTTCTCACAGTAGCAACATATTCTGCGTGGCCAGAGTGAGATTGTTATTGCCTGAATAAAATTAACCTCTATTGAGATAATGATGACAATGATAAGAAAGCTTCCATTAACTATGGCGGTCATCGCCGTGTTTTCTCCGCTTACCTCTGTAACAGCCCAAGAATTTACCCAGGAGCAGATCGACGCCATCGTCGCGAAAGCCGTCGATAAAGCGCTGGCCGACCGCCAGGCCAAAATCGACGCCGCGGCTAATAAGAAGGTCGATGTTATAACCAACCCGCAAACCACCGCGGCTTCGCCGGATCTGGCGATCCCTTTCGGCCTGAAATTTAGCGGTTACGCCCGCTATGGCGCCCACTTCCAGACCGGCGACCAGAAATATGTCGGCGTCGACGGCTCCTATAACGGCGCCTCGGCGATCGGCCGTCTCGGTAATGAAAGCAACGGCGGCGAATTCCAGATCAGCAAAGCGTTCAAAAGCGCGCAGGGGGCCATCTGGGATCTCAACGTCATGTTTGACCACTGGAGCGACGAGGTTAACCTGAAAAAAGCCTACGTCGGCGTCACCAACGTCCTCGAATCTAACCCCAACGCCTATATCTGGGCCGGTCGCGACTTCCACCAGCGCCCACAACAGGGGATCAACGACTACTTCTGGATGAACCACGACGGCCAGGGCGCCGGGGTGAAGAATTTCGATATCGGCGGCGTGCAGTTCGACGTGGCGACGGTGTCGCAGGTGAAATCCTGTAGTCCGGAAGTGATGGCCGACGAGACCAACCCGTCGCGCATCACCTGTACCGGCAGCTCCGATACCGGCGACAACGGCCACTACGCGCTGACCACCAAAACCCACAACATCAAGGCCGGGCCGATCGACGTCGAAGTATATGCCAACTACGGCTTTGACTCAAAAGCGGTGGACAGCGACGCGCGCCTCGATGCCTGGCAGGGCGGGCTGGTGCTGAGCCATAGCAACGACAGCGGGGTGAACAAAGTTATTCTGCGTTACTCCGACAACTCGGATAACAGCGTCTATAACAAGACCGACGACCTGACCACGGTTTATGCCAGCTTCGAGGGCAGCCATAAATTCACTCAGCAGGCGCAGATCGAGTATCTGCTGGCCTTCCACGATTACGACAACGGCAAGGACAATACCGATAACCGTAAAAACTACGGTGCGATCGTCCGGCCGATGTACTTCTGGAACGACGTGCACTCGACCTGGCTGGAAGCGGGCTACCAGCGCGTTGACTACGACCAGGGCGGGGATAACCACGGCTGGAAGCTGACGCTGTCGCAGAACATCGCCATCGGCATGGGGCCGGAGTTCCGCCCGATGCTGCGCTTCTATGTTACCGGCGGCCAGGTGGATAACGAGCACACCGCGAAAGTAGACGGCACCAGCGACGAGCGGCTGGATTCGCTGAACATCGGCGGTATGTTTGAGGCCTGGTTCTGAGAGAATGTTTTTTACGAGAATACCAGACTGGCCTACGCCAGTCTGGTAGTTTTTGACACCCAGAATGCTATTTTATTAACGTCTCTATTAATAGTTCCTTTTAATAATTCATTTATTAAAAGGAATGATTTTATTTCGACGCTGAAAGTTGAATTTATCACATTTAAATAGTTTTCATCTGTGATTGAGTGAATTATATATTGGTTATCGTGTTGAGATTGCATAAGTTATTGGTTGAAATGATTGCTTGCCGGCGATATTGATCTATGCCAATTAAATGACTTGTTATCTCTGGATCTTCGTATCTGCTGGTTGATATATTGCCCTGATTTCTTTAAACATAACGTTGTGAATAAAACGAAATTTACTCCACAATCATTCCTTAAGGAAAAGGGACCGCTATGGCTGATTCATTCCAGAATGAGGTGCCGAAGGCACGTATTAATTTAAAATTATCCTTACATACCGGGGGGGCGCAGAAGAAGGTTGAACTACCGCTTAAACTGCTCACCGTTGGTGATTTCAGTAATGGAAAAGAGCATCGACCATTGGCCGAGCGCCAGAAAATAGATATCAATAAGAATAATTTTAATAGTGTGCTTTCTGAATTTAACCCAGAGATCAATCTCACCGTTGAGAATACGCTGGCTGGGGATAACTCAGAAGACAATGTTAAACTGCGTTTTTCCGATATAAAAGACTTTGAGCCCGAACAGGTTGCCCGGCAAATCCCTCAACTCCGCGCCATGCTGGCGATGCGTAATTTATTACGCGATCTCAAATCGAACCTGCTTGATAACGCTACTTTCAGAAAAGAGCTTGAGAGAATCCTTAAAGATCCAGCTCTGTCCAGCGAATTACGCGCCGAAATGAGTGCCCTTGCCGGGAAGTAAACGGCGGTCATCTCTTTTAATGGATTAACCGGGAATATGCTGATGTCTGTAAATACTGAAACGAACCCCGCACAGGGGCAAACTGCCGTAATGAACAAAGAAAGCGTTTACGCTTCTCTTTTTGAAAAAATCAATCTGAGCCCGGCATCAAGCCTTGGCGATATTAATGTCTTTCTGGACGACACGGCGCTATCAGAGGCCACGGCGGGGGAACGCCTGACCGCGGCGATGCAGGTTTTTATGGACTGCATTCGTCAATCCGGCCAGCAGGTGGAGAAACTCGATAAAACGCTTATTGACCACCACATCGCGGACCTGGATTTTCGTATAAGCCGTCAACTTGATGCTGTTATGCATCACCCGGAGTTCCAGAAGGTGGAATCTCTGTGGCGCGGCCTGAAGCAACTGGTAGATAACACCGACTATCGCCAGAACGTGAAAACCGAAATCCTCGATGTGTCCAAAGACGATTTACGTCAGGATTTTGAAGATGCGCCAGAGCTGATACAGAGCGGCCTGTACTGGCATACTTACACCGCCGAATACGACACCCCCGGCGGCGAGCCGATAGGATCGGTAATATCGGCGTACGAGTTTGACGCCAGCCCGCAGGACATGGCGCTGTTGCGTAATATTTCGAAAGTCTCCGCTGCGGCGCATATGCCATTTATCGGCGCCGTAGGGCCGAAATTTTTCCTCAAGGATTCAATGGAAGAAGTCGCGGCAATTAAAGATATCGGCAACTATTTCGATCGCGCTGAGTACATTAAATGGAAATCGTTCCGCGATACCGATGACTCGCGCTATATCGGCCTGGTCATGCCGCGGGTATTGGGCCGTCTGCCGTATGGGCCGGACACGGTTCCGGTGCGCAGCTTTAACTACATTGAGCAGGTAAAGGGGCCGGATCACGAAAAGTATCTGTGGACCAGCGCGTCATTCGCCTTCGCCTCGAACATGGTACGCAGCTTTATTCAAAACGGTTGGTGCGTGCAAATCCGTGGCCCGCAGGCGGGCGGCGCGGTGAAAGATCTTCCCATCCACCTCTATGATCTCGGCACAGGAAATCAGGTGAAAATCCCTTCCGAGGTGATGATCCCGGAAACCCGTGAGTTCGAATTCGCCAATCTGGGCTTTATTCCGCTGTCTTATTATAAGAACCGTGACTATGCCTGCTTCTTCTCGGCTAACTCAACTCAGAAACCCGCGCAGTACGACACCGCGGATGCGACAGCCAATAGCCGTATCAACGCCCGCCTGCCGTACATCTTCCTGCTATCGCGCATCGCCCACTACCTGAAACTGATCCAACGCGAGAACATCGGCACCACCAAAGATCGCCGCCTGCTTGAGCTGGAGCTCAATACCTGGGTTCGTGGCCTGGTTACGGAAATGACCGATCCGGGCGACGAGCTGCAGGCCTCACATCCGCTGCGTGATGCGAAAGTGGTAGTGGAAGATATCGAGGATAACCCTGGCTTCTTCCGCGTCAAGCTGTTCGCGGTGCCGCACTTCCAGGTGGAAGGCATGGACGTCAATTTGTCTCTGGTTAGCCAGATGCCGAAGGCGAAAGGGTAACACGCCTGTCACTATCCAAGTCGTCTGGCTCGACAGGCTACAGCCTGTCTGGCGAGAGACAACACACCTGCGCCATCTCAGGATGATGGCGTGTTAAAAAATGAAATGGAGTAATTAACATGGCAATACCAGTCTATTTATGGTTGAAAGACGACGGCGGGGCGGACATTAAAGGTTCCGTAGATGTGAAAGATCGTGAAGGCAGCATCGAAGTAGTGGCGCAGGAGCATAACCTGTACATCCCGACCGACAACAACACCGGAAAGCTAACCGGCACGCGTATCCACACGCCGTTTCTGTTTACCAAGGAAATCGACTCCTCAAGCCCCTATCTCTACAAGGCGGTGACTACCGGCCAGACGCTGAAGTCTGCCGAATTCAAGTGGTACAAAATCAATGATGCTGGTCAGGAAGTGGAATACTTCAACACCAAACTGGAAAACGTGAAAGTGGTGAAGGTCAATCCGCTGATGCACGACATCAAGAACCCAGCCTACGAGAAACACAGCCATCTTGAGCAGATTGAACTGCGCTACGAAAAAATCACCTGGACCTATAAAGACGGCAACATCATTCATTCCGATTCATGGAATGAACGAACGACAGCCTGACGCCCGAAGCAGGCGGTTCGCCGTCTGCTTTTTTGCTAAGCGCCAGTGACCGTTGGCTTTTAGCAAAAATAATCAGCCTGCCCGACCTTGTGCGCTTTGGTCTCCTGCATCACGGGAAACGGCGATGGGCGGTAGCGTGTCCGGAATCGACAAAGAGAGAGCCTCATGGAAAACCCAGCCATTCTGTTACGCCGTTTAAACCCTTATTGCGCCCGCGCCCTGGAAGGCGCCGCTTCGTTGTGCCAGGCCCGCGCGCATGCGCAAATCCTTCCCGAACACTGGCTGCTAAAACTATTGGAGCAGGGCGAGGGAGACCTGACCGTATTAGCGCGGCGTTATGAGTGGGATATGGACGCTATCTGGCAGGATCTGCTCTCTTTTCTGGAAACGCTTCCGCGCTCGGTACACAGCCGGCCGCAGCTGTCCGGCAGCATCCAGAGCCTGATGCAGGAGGCGTGGTTAAGGGCCTCACTGGCGGGCGAGACCTCTCTACGCAGTGTTCATCTACTGATGGCGTTAGTCAGCAACCCAACGCGGGTGCGCTGTGACAGTCTGTGGCCGCTGTTAACGTTGGGACAAGCGCAGCTTGAACACCTGCGACCACTATTAGATATGCAGTCTGATGAGCGCCCGGAATTACAGCCAGATGAACCAGGCCACGTTGGCGATGTGGAGTTTGTCGGCCGCCCCGTGGAATCGGCCGTGAAGTCCGCTGAGATGACCCCTGCGTTACAGAACGCGCTGGACAAATTTACCCTTGATATCACTGCTCGTGCCCGCGAAGGCAAAATCGACCCGGTCTTTGGTCGCGATAACGAAATTCGTCAAATGGTGGATATCCTGTCGCGCAGGCGAAAAAACAACCCAATCCTGGTTGGCGAACCCGGAGTCGGCAAAACTGCGCTGGTCGAAGGGCTGGCGTTGCGTATCGCGGAGGGCAACGTGCCGGACAGTCTGAAGCCGGTTTCATTGCGTACGTTGGATCTCGGCTTACTGCAGGCCGGCGCAGGCGTTAAAGGGGAATTCGAACAGCGGCTTAAGAACATTATCGAAGCGGTACAGCAGTCTCCTGTTCCGGTGCTGCTGTTTATCGATGAAGCTCATACTATCATCGGCGCAGGCAACCAGGCCGGTGGCGCGGATGCCGCTAATTTGCTCAAACCGGCCCTGGCGCGCGGCGAACTGCGAACTATCGCCGCCACGACCTGGAGTGAGTATAAGCAGTACTTCGAGCGTGATGCCGCGCTGGAGCGCCGCTTCCAGATGGTCAAAGTCGACGAACCGGACGATGACACCGCCTGTCTGATGCTACGCGGGCTAAAATCTCGCTATGCTCAGCATCACGGGGTACATATCACCGATGAAGCCATTCGCGCTGCCGTGACACTTTCCCGACGCTATCTCACCGGCCGCCAGTTGCCAGATAAAGCGGTGGACCTACTGGATACCGCATCGGCCCGCATTCGCATGGGAATCGATACGGTGCCGGAATTGTTGACGCGTATGAAAGCGCAAATCACGGCGCTGGAAATGGAAAAACAGGCGTTGCTGGAAGATGCCATGGTCGGTAGCGGTAGCGACGAAGCGCGGCTGGCGGCAATTGAGCTGGAAGAATCGCGTATTATTTTACAGCTTGGTGATCTGGAAACGCAGTACGGCCTGGAACTGAAGCTGACCGAGCAACTGCTGAGCTGCCGAGCCGATCCTTCCCGCCGCAAGGAGATCGGCGCATTACAGAGCCAACTTGCCAGCGTCCAGAATAACCATCCGTTGCTGGGGCTAGATGTCGATTTACGTACCGTAGCAACGGTGATTGCCGACTGGACCGGGGTACCGCTCTCTTCATTGCTGAAGGACGAGCAGACGGAACTGCTGAGTCTCGAATCTCATTTGGATAAAAGAGTGGTGGGGCAGGATATGGCGCTAAACGCCATTGCCAAGAGACTGCGGGCGACCAAAACCGGGCTTGCACCGGATAACGGCCCGCAGGGCGTATTTCTGCTTGTCGGTCCGAGCGGCACTGGAAAAACGGAAACCGCGCTGGCGCTGGCTGATGAGCTGTTCGGTGGTGAGAGATCGCTGATTACCATCAACCTTTCCGAATATCAGGAGCCGCATACGGTGTCCCAACTGAAAGGTTCGCCTCCCGGTTATGTCGGCTACGGTCAGGGGGGGATTCTCACCGAAGCGGTACGCAAACGCCCGTACAGCGTGGTACTGCTTGATGAAGTGGAAAAAGCGCATCGTGATGTGATGAATGTGTTCTACCAGGTGTTCGACCGTGGCTTTATGCGCGATGGCGAGGGACGCGAAATCGACTTTCGCAATACGGTGATCCTGATGACCTCAAACCTCGGCAGCGATCGGCTGATGCAGAGGCTGGAGGAGCGGCCGGAAGCGACAGAATCCGATTTACATGACCTGTTGCGCCCTGTGCTGCGAGAACATTTTCAACCAGCGCTGCTCGCGCGTTTCCAGACCATTATTTACCGTCCGCTCAGCCAACTGGCGATGCGCAAAATTGTCAACATGAAACTCAACCAGGTCAGCCAGCGTTTGTATCGTCACTACGGTATGACAACCGATATTGCCGAAAGCTTGTACGACGCGTTGACGGACGCCTGCCTGCTGCCGGATACCGGCGCGCGTAACATTGACAGCCTGCTTAATCAACAAATTCTACCGGTGCTGAGTCAGCAACTGTTGAGCCATCTGGCGGCAGGGTTGAAGCCGCAGAGCCTTTCTCTGGATGTCGATGAAGAAGGCGACGTGGTCATGGAATTTAGCCACTCCTGATGAGAATTTCTTAGCGTCAACCCCATCCCGGTACAGGATGGCGCGGGCGATGGGCAAGCAGAACACTATCTGCAGGGCATTGCGGTCTTATGGAGAAAAAATATGACCTGGATGAGTTCGTTGGGCCGTGAGCGCAACACAACCGCAGGAGCATAACCTGCATGGTTGGGAATATGAATTTAATCTCAAGCAAAGCTACCCAAAACGCGAACAGATAAACCAGTATCGCGAGAGCGACCTGGCGTTTATTCAGCGCCTGCTGGCTGAAGTCGGCATATTCTATTATTTCACCCTGCAGGAAGAGGCGCAGAGCGAAGTGGTGAATTTCGCCGATGCGCAGCGCACGTTGATATTTGGTAAGACACTCCCCGTCAACAGCCCGTCGGGAATGAGCGACAGCGGGGCGGAGTCCGTATGGGGCTGCGAGGTGGAGAGTGAACAGCGCAGGGAGGATCTTTATTAATGGCATCAGTTCTTACATTGATTAGTGCGAGCCAGGTAGCGCCGGAAGCGCTGGCCGCACAGACCCAGCAGCGTTTGCTGCTGTGGGAAAACTGGCTGCAGCCGGTCACGACCGAGCAACCAACGGGCGATGATCCCGGCTATGACGATGATTTCCAGTTGATGCGCGAAGAAGTGAATAAGCTATCCGGCGCCAATACCGATCTGATTTGTCAGCTTGCGGAAAAGCTGCTGACCACCGTCACCCAGGATATCCGCGTCGCCTCATACTACGCCTGGGCCCGCCTGCACCGCGATGGCGAAGCGGGTCTGGCTGATGGGCTGGAATTACTGGCTGGATTAATGCAGCGTTTTGGCGTGAGTCTACACCCGCAGCGGGATCGCAGCAGGAGAGCTGCCCTTGACTGGCTGGCGAGCCAGCGCATGCTCGACAGCCTGTCGTTATACCCGGAGGTATGCAACAGCGATGCGCTACGTATCACCGGCGCGTTGCTGATCATGGAGCAGACGCAAGAAGGGGCGGTCCCCGGCGCGTTGTGCGCCGCCCTCGAAACCCGGTTAATGAAATCCGGCGGGCCAGAAGCTGTGGTCCCGCAGAATATCAGCGATGCGCCGCTAGCGGCGGTGGGGGGCAGCGCGCCAGTGCTCAGCGGTATCACCTCTGGTCAGGAGCTGCTGACGCAGGCGCGGGTGCTGGCAAAGTATCTCAGCGACCAGCCGGATGGCTGGCTCTCTGCCCACCACCTGATAAAGAGCATTCGCCATGATACGCTGCATCAGTTGCCGCCGTTACTGGCGGACGGCAGAACTCGTATTGATCCGCCAAAACCGGACCAGCGGGCGCTGCTGAAAAGGCTGTATCTCCAACAGAGCTGGATGGAATTACTCGAGCAGGCCAGCGAGATGTTTTCCCGCGGCGCAAACCATCTGTGGCTGGATCTGCAGTGGTATGTTCACCAGGCGCTGTTGAAATCCGGGCGCGACGCGCAGGCCGCTATTATTCAGCATGATCTGCAAGGACTGCTGGCACGTTTGATCGGCCTGGAAGGGTTGGCGTTTAACGATGGTACGCCGTTTGCCGATGAGGTGACGCTGAACTGGATACAGCAACAGGTGCTGGATAATGCAACCATCTGGCTGGACGACACCGCTTCCCGCGCCGTCACCGCTTCCGGCGACGACAACATCCTTCAGTTAGAGCCGGAGGCGCTGGCTCTGGTCGACAGCGATGGCGCTGAGGCGGCGCTGACCTGGCTGCAACATCGTCCGGGTATCACCACCCCCAGAAGCCGCTGGTTACTGCGATTATTGATGGCGCGGATTGCCGAGCAGAGCGGGAAAAACGAACTGGCGCAACATCTGCTGGCGGAACTGGACGTGCTGGCAGCCACGCTGTCACTGGCGCAATGGGAACCGGAACTACTGTTTGAAGTCCGAGCGCGTCATCTGCGGCTGTTGCGCGGTAAGGCCGGACGCAGCGAAACGGAAAGAGCTCGTCTGCAGTCGCAGATGGACCGTTTGCTGGCGGACCTGATTGCTATTGACCCCGCCCGCGCGGCGGTGCTGTGCGTTTAAACGCCTGATGATCGTCATGGACGAGTAACGGATAGCATACGATCGATGATTTAACCTTGCGCTATTTCGATGCTGGATCTCGACAAAGCCGGTACGCCGGATCCCTACGTAGAGCGTCTGTTTGAAGGGGTTGCTTTTTCCATGGAGCGCTTGCGGGAAAAGATTGATGACGACCTGCCTGAGCTTACCGAAGGGCTGGTTAGCATGCTGTGGCCGCACTATCTGCGCACCATTCCGTGGCTATCGGTGGTGGCGCTGACGCCGGAACTACCGACGATGAAGATGGCGGAAACGGTGCCTGCCGGGCTGCAGATATATTCCCGCCCGCTGGGGCCGAAAAATACCGTCTGCTGCGCCGCCTGCGCAGAGCGTGGGGCCGCGTGAGGTACCGTTTATCGACAAGGATCGGCTGGACCACGCGGCGTGGGGCTATGACTTTGCCCACACCGGCATCGTGGCGCAGCTGGGTTCGCCGCAGATGCTGGATTTTTACGATAATAGCGTCCTGCCGGGCCTGCGAGTAAAACAATTATTGAACTTAATATCGGCGAAATAATTAATACACGCACGAACGGATATGAAATAACTGCTGAGAATATTTATCGTGGCCAATATTCATTGACCGCTACAAATATCATCATCAGTTATATATAGAGGTTCATCTATTAGCATAAATACAAGCATTTAATTACGCCATTTATTAATAAGTCATCACTTTGTATTTGTAAGGACACATCAATGATAAAGCATATCCGTATTTTGCCCGGCGGGCTGGCGGTGCTGGCCGCCGTTTTTCTCTGCCTGCTGACGGCCTGTCGTGACCACAGTCGCGACGGCATGAGCGGCGCTGACATCACCCTTTTAAACCATGGTCCGGACGCCATCGTTTCGGTGCAGGTGAACGGCTACGGGGGACCAAGGGCCAATTCCTACGGCGGCGGCGGCGGCTTCTGCTGTGTGATGGTGCCAGATGTCTGGCGCCCGGGGCTGACGGCAAAAATTACCTGGACTTCCGACCCTAACTCCTGGATGAAAATAAGCGATATGCCTGACAACTATTCGCAATACTATCAGCGCCATGGCCCGATCACCGTGCCCATTGAACGCTGGGAAGAGGATCAGGCTTGCGGCTTTCATGTGCATATTTTCCCCTGCGATAAGGTGCGGATAGTCCGTTCCTGCATTCCACCGGGACAGCCGGGCTACCCGGTACCCCAGTCTCCCCCTGACTGGGAGCAACGAGCGGATAAGATCATTTTCAAACATATTAAGGAGGAAGTTGTATGTCCGACACCGCAGACTCCACGCTGAATGCCCTGAAGGCGCTTATTGCCGCCTTTCAGACCGGTGCCACCCCGGTCACGGTTAAAACCTCCACCGCGGAAGCGGCCAGTTTACCGCCGAAGTTTCCCGACAAAAAGGGGAAAACGTCAGCGGATAACTCCACGCAGCAGAAAACCGAATACAACGAGCGCGGCCGCCTGCCGGCGAGCAGAACGCAGGCCGAAGGCAACTACGCCAGGCAGTATCTGGAAGGATATGTCGGGGAGTCTGAACATCAATCGGACAAAAAAACGGAGCCGGGCTGTCCCGCCAGCCTGCATACACAATTCGCTGCTGACTAATATTGCCCGGCTCTGGTCTATGAGAAACCGGTATTGATATTTGTAGCGGCCCATTTTATTTGACCGCTACAAATATCATCATCAGTTATATATGGAGGTTCATCTATTAGCATAAATACAAGCATTTAATTACGCCATTTATTAATAAGTCATCACTTTGTATTTGTAAGGACACATCAATGATAAAGCATATCCGTATTTTGCCCGGCGGGCTGGCGGTGCTGGCCGCCGTTTTTCTCTGCCTGCTGACGGCCTGCCGCGACCACAGTCGCGACGGCATGAGCGGCGCCGATTTAAACCTCTACAATCACGGTCCGGACGCCATCGTTTCGGTGCAGGTGAATGGCTACGGCGGGCCAGGTGCTAACTCCTACGGCGGCGGAGGCGGCTTCTGTTGCGTGATGGTGCCTGATGTCTGGCGCCCGGGACTGACGGCAAAAATCACCTGGACCTCCGATCCTAACGCATGGATAGACCCGAAGCACATCCCTGATGATCATGCGAGTCATTACCAGCGCCATGGGCCGATTACCGTGCCCATTGAACGCTGGGAAAAAGGTCAGGGATGTGGCTTTGATGTACATATTTTCCCCTGCGATAAGGTGCGGATAGTCCGTTCCTGCATACCACCGGGACAGCCGGGGTATCCGGTTCCCCAGTCGCCGACAGATTGGAAGCAAAGAGCTCAGAAAATACTTATCAAACATATCAGGGAGGAAATTATATGTCCGATACCGCAGACTCCACGTTAAGTGCTCTGAAGGCGCTTATTGCGGCCTTCCAGACCGGCGCCACCCCGGTTACGGTTAAAACCTCCACCGCGGAAGCCGCCAGTTTACCACCAAAGTTTCCCGGGCCGGATGATAAAAAGGGAGAAAAGCCTGCCGATAAATCTACACAGCAGAAAGCCGAATACAACGAGCGCGGTCGACTGCCGGCGAACAGAACGCAGACCGAAGGCAACTACGCCAGGCAGTACCTGGAAGGGTATATCGGGGAGTCCGATCATCAATCGGGTAAAAAAACGGAACCGGGCTGCCCGGCCAGCCTGCATATCAGCCTGTTCTTCGACGGTACCTGCTGTACTAAAGAGGGGGCTGATGAGATATACGGCTCGCGTAACCCGCCGTTGACCAATATCGGCAGGCTCTACCATGCGGCAAACTGGAAAGAGCAGGATGAAACTGCGGAAAACGACGGCTACTTCAGCTATTACTTTCCCGGCTGTGGCGCGCGCTTTCCGGAGATTGGCGAAGAGCACTACTCGCTGGACGGCGAGTTGTTTGCCAACGGCGGTGAGGATCGTATCAACCAGGCGCTGCTTAAAACCTACAGCAGCATTTGTTATGCGGTGAAAAAGGAAAGGATAGAAGACAGTGAGCTGACCAGATATCGGCAAAGTATGGCCACCGTCTGGCCCTTCTCGCGGCTGACCCAGAAGTTCAACCGTAAAAGCGCGCTTGATGATTTCTGCGACGATCATCTGGGCTGCGTGGTGAACCAGTGGCCGCGGCAGCCCACGCGGCTGCATATCCAGCGCTCGCAGCGGCGCATCGCCAAAATCAAGCTCTTTGTCTACGGCTACTGCCGGGGGGCCGCCACCGCCCGCGCCTTCGCCCGCGGGCTGGAGTCGCTGCTCGATGACGCTAAAATGCCGCTCGATGCGACAAATATGCTGCCGGCGGGGACCGGGGTGCCAGGCGGCCCGACCCTGCTGGGTATCCCCATCAGTATCGAGTTTATGGGGCTGCTGGATACGGTCTCCGCGGTTGGCGTGCCGCATATCCTGCCGTCGGCCACCGGGCATCTGGGCTGGGCGGCCAACAGCCTGCGGCTGCCGACCACCAAAGGCTTCTTAAAAAGCTGCTACCACTTTGTCGCCGGCCACGAGCAGCATGGCGACCTGCCGCTGGACTCCATCCGCGGTCCGGACGGTAAATACCCGGCGGGAGCGGTAGAGGTGGTCTATCCCGGGATGCATGTCGATGTCGGCGGCGACTGTAAACCGTCAGAACTCGGCAAAGTGCAGACCGACGCCCGCAGCCTGCTGTCAAAGATTGTGCTGCACGATATGTATGCCGCTGCCTTTGATGCCGGGGCGCCGCTGAGCGTGCCTCCTGAGGTATTGCCCGGCGGCGCCAAAGATAAAACCTATCGAATGATGTCTGTTTATGTATTGGATCAATTCAAAATCTCCGCCCAGGCCATCGCCCTGTTTAACGCCTGGCAGCAGGCCGGGGCGCAGCAGGCGGGGGCGAAGACCGAAACGCCGGCCGTCAACGAGGCGGAGGTGGTGGCCATCGCCGTGGCTCAGGGCCGGGATCCGGTCGCCGCGCTGAAGGCGGCTCACGACAAGGCGGATAGCGATAAGGCGAAAGCCGCTGCCACCGCCGCGAAGTCTCCGGAGAACGGCCCGCTGGGTAAACTGCCGGATCCGGTGTATGTGCCGCTGAAGGGCAAAGCGCTGGAGGTGATGCTGGCGGACCAGCTGAGCTGGATCACCGCGTGGCGCACCGAGCGCTTTGCCAGCCCGCAATACGCCGATAAGTATTATCAGCGTAAGCCTTTTTATCAGCAGGCGCTGAATGAGCAGACCGGCGCGCTGCCGTCGGCGGCGGCGCCCGCGGAAAGCAAAGGGCCGCGAGAAGTGCCGTTTATCGATAAGGATCGTCTGGATCGCGCGGCATGGGGTTATGACTTTGCCCATACCGGTATCGTGGCGCTGCTGGGCCAGGTGCTGCTGGATGTGATCCCCACCACGCAAACCGACCAGCTTGGCGGTCCGCTGGTGGCGGCGCAGGAGTCGGAATATATCCAGATCAAGAAAAGCGGCGATGCCCGGCGGGCGGCGCTGATGGGCTCGCCGACGATGCTGGATTTTTACGATAACTACGTGCATGACACGCTGGCCAAATATAATCACGACCCGCTGCACTCCTCGTTTTCCCACGGTTATTTTGCGTCGCGGACGATTTACGATAACGATGACGATACGTGGGATTCGGTGAAACAATTTGGCCAGCGGGTAAAAGCGATTATTGATATTAATGTTGGCGATATATTAGTGCAGGCGCGAACGGATATGAAAGATCTGAATACGGTATCGGGCGTGCTGGGGAAAATATATCGGGATATAAAAAGCGAGGCTTTTAAAATACTGCTTCCCTGACACTTTAATTACCATATTACTATGGACGGCGTCGTAAAAATAAAAATCTGTAATTACGTCATCTCTTAATAATTCATTACTTTATTTTATTTTTGTAAGGATACATCAATGATAAAGCATACCCGTATTTTGCCCACAGGGCTGGCGGTACTGGTCGCCGTTTTTCTCTGCCTGCTGACGGCCTGCCGCGATCACAGTCGCGACGGCATGAGCGGCGCTGATATAAACGTCTTAAACCACGGTCCGGATGCCATTGTTTCGGTGCAGGTGAACGGCTACGGCGGGCCTGGAGCCAATTCCTACGGCGGCGGCGGCTTCTGCTGTGTGATGGTGCCCAACGACTGGCGGCCGGGGCTGACGGCAAAAATCACCTGGACTTCCGACCCTAACTCCTGGATGAAAATAAGCGATATGCCTGACAACTATTCACAATACTATCAGCGCCATGGACCGATCACCGTTCCCATTGAGCGCTGGGAGAAGGGACAGGCCTGTGGCTTTGAAGTGCATATTTTTCCCTGCGATAAGGTAAGAATTGTTCGTTCTTGTCACGATCGCTCATCTCCGGAATATCCGATACATCGTGCGCCCGATGAGGATGAAAAAGCGAAAAAAATATTATTTGACCATGTTAAGGAGAACATCGTATGTCCGACACCGCAGACTCCACGCTGAATGCCCTGGCTGGGCGCCCATTTGGATGTACGGCTACAGCTGTATGTGGCCCGCCATTTATTACCGGCTGCGCAACGCTCTTGCCAACCCAAAAACGCGGCGCGGTTAGGGCGGACCGCGGTACTGCGCCCGCTTAACGCGCAATACCCTGCTACTGACATTATCACCATTCATCTGGGGCGTTATCAGCGCATCCGAAAAATATTCACCGAAGGGAGAACGATGAAGATGGCAACTATCGCTGGTAAAAATTGCGCCACATTGCTGCCCATCACTCTCACTGCAGCCTTAACCGGCTGCGGCCTGACGCAGAGCGTAAAAGATGGAGCCGTCTCAGTGACCTACGCTATTTTTTATAAACAGATCAAAACGCTGCATTTGGATATTCGGGCCCGGGAAGGGGTGAACCACAATGCGCAAGGGGCGTCATTGGCAACCGTAGTGCGAATTTACCAACTCAAAGAGCGCAAAGCGTTTGACGCCAGCGATTATCCCTCGCTATTTGCTGACGATAGCCGGGCAATACCAAGCGATTGGCTGGCCCAAAAATATATCCGTCTACGCCCGGGGGAATCCGTGGCGCTGGATATGCCGCTGGAGACGGCGGCGCAATACGTCGCGGTGGCGGGGATGTTTATCGCGCCGGATCGGGTCAAGGACAGCTGGCGGTTAGTGTTGACCCGCGACGACCTCGACCCCGACAAGCCGCGTATTATCGAAGCCGGTCACAACCGGCTGACGCTGCAACCGTTAAAAGGTAACTAAAATGCCGCGCCCTTCACTTTACGACACCCTGTTTGGTAATTTCTCCGGCGGTCTCGAGCTGCATCAGATCGGTGAAGAAAATCAGGTCATTTTATCGGTGCTTGATAATATGCAGCGTATCCTCAACTGCCGGGCGGGCACGCTGGCGCATCTTCCGGATTACGGTCTGCCGGATATGACAAAAATTCTCCAGGGGATGCCGGGTAGCGCGCACCAGTTAATGACCACGCTGTCCGCGGTACTGCTCAAATACGAACCGCGGCTGAACAGCCTCCGTGTGGAGATGCTCGAACAGACACAGCCAGGCGAACTGCGTTATGCCATCGACGCGGAACTGAAGGAAATTGGTCTGGTACGCTATGGCACGGAATTTATGCCTGAAGGCAGGGTTCTCCTTCGCCATCTGAAACAGCAACAGTATCTGAATGCCCGCACCGCTATTTAGCCCTCACTCTGGTTACCCCTATGACAACATATCCTAAGCGTCACCTGACTACCGGCGGCGATCCGCGCACGCTGGCAGACTACGCAAAGCTGCGTGAAGAAATGCATAAACTCAGCCACCCGGCGCGCCCCGACGTTGACTGGCTGTACGCAGAACGGCTTTGTCTGTCGCTGTTTGACCGTAACGGCGTAGAGCTGCAGACTGCGGCCTGGTATACGCTTGCCCGTACGCAGTTAACCGGTTTATCCGGGCTGAATGAAGGCCTGGCTATCCTGGAAACGCTGATTACCCGTCAGTGGGGGAGCCTTTGGCCACAGCCGGTACACGCGCGGATGGAAATCCTCAGCGGTTTGGGTAAACGGCTACAGCAAGCGCTGCGTACGCTGACGCTGACCTATGCCGATCTTAGTTTGATTTATGAGGCGGAAGCGCATCTGAAAGCGCTGGATGCTGCGCTGCAGCGTCTGGAATTAAAGCACGCCAGTCAGTTTGATGCGTTGCTCAATTTGATGCATAACGCGGCTGTACGGCTGGAGAATAGCGATGGCGTGACCAGCGCTGATACCCTACCGCACGTAGTCACGATGGAGAACGCGTCCACCCATTTGGATGAGCGGGTTGAGCGAACAAAGTGGGTTTATATTGCGCCGCCGGAAACGCTGCCAAACGTGCAAGTCGGCAATGAGCGTCAGAACTCTGAAAAACGATGGCGACCTTTTATGGCCGGTATGCTGACGATGCTGGCGCTGACCGCAGCGGCAGGGTGGGGGTGGCAGGCGATGAATCAACCAGATCCGGAACAGCAGCAATTCGCTCTCAGTCTGGCGCCATTGCCGACGGTACTTTCGCCAGATCAGTTACGCTCCTTTTCTCTGCACGCACCGTCAGCAGACAGTGGGATAAAGCAGACCCGGCAGCAGCTTACACATCTGGCTCAACTCAAACCTAATTGGGCCATCGACTATAGCGATCAACTGGTACAACAGGCACTGGCGCTATGGCCGGAGCAGGCGAAAACATTGTCCTCGCAGTGGCGGCAGCAGATCATAGCCGCCGCGCTGCCGGCGGAAAACCTCACCGGGTGGTATCAGGGAATGCAGCAACTGCAGCAATTAACTCAGCGTCTGAATGCCCTGGATGAGCAGAAGGGAAAATACCTGACGGTCAGTGAACTGAAATCCGCGGTGTTCGCCATTACTCAGTCTCTTAATCGAACCGTTCCGGCTGAAGAACAGTTACGCCAACTATCGGCGATGACAGAAGGGCAAATCAGCCGCGCCGCGCAGCAGCAACAAGCGGAACAGCACCTGCAGCAGCTGATAGTCTCTTATGCACTAGTAAAAAATAAAACCGTGGAATAGCTTCGCGCAAGGAGTAAGGGCTGGGGGGCATATCGTACCGTAGCGACTCCAGCCCTGGAAAAGGCGCTTACCGCTGCAACACCTCGGCAAATTTAGCAAGCCACTGCGGGTGGGCGGGCCAGGCGGGGGCAGTAACCAGATTGCCATCAACGTGCGCCTGGTCGATACCGATATCGGCGTAATGTCCGCCACTGAGGCGAACTTCGGGAGCGCAAGCTGGATAAGCGCTGCAGGTACGGCCTTTAAGAATGCCGGCGGCCGCGAGAAGCTGTGGGCCGTGGCAGACGGCGGCAATCGGTTTACGCGCAGCGTCAAAAGCCTGTACCAGCTTAATCACCTGCTCATTCAGGCGCAGATATTCTGGCGCACGGCCGCCGGGGATGAGCAGTGCGTCGTAGTCTTGCTCATTGGCGCTATCGAAGTCTGCGTTCAGTACGAAGCGATGACCGGGTTTTTCGCTATAGGTTTGTGCGCCGTCAAAATCATGAATCGCCGTCATAATATAGTCGCCTTTGCTTTTATCCGGGCAGACAGCATCGACCTGATGGCCAATCATCTGTAATGCCTGAAACGGGACCATGGTTTCGTAATCTTCAGCGTAATCACCCACCAGCATTAAAATTTTCTTGCCCATTGCAACAGATCCTTGATGAATAATGATGCCTAAGGTATAGCCTGGTAAAATGAACAATGCCAATGGTTAATGCATGAATAAGAATGAAAGCAGCAATGTCGATAAAATATAGACCTGATGTATCGGATCAAGAGTAATAAATTTAACGCATGAATTAAATTCCGCACCAGGGAAGTTTACATTAAAAAGAAATGACGCCTGAATATTGTGTTTTGCTTTTTTTGTTGACGGGGAGGGTGTATTTGTTAATATCGGCTGGCTCTTTTTATTGGCGTGCGAATCTTTGGGGTATATTGTTTGTCTTATGTATGTCTTGTCTTTTTTACATGCGAGAATATATTCGGATATTTCGAGTTGTTGAACGGCGTCAGGTGTTAAAAATGCCTTTTTTATTAGCGGCATAGTGTAAACCTATTAATTAAATTAATATGTTACGATGAGTAAGCATAATGGAGTATGAATGAATAAAATTCACCGTCTGACATTGATTGGTATTATTATTAACTTAGCCATGTTTCTTTTGGCGCTCAATGAGGTCAACTCGCTTTCAGATTATTATGGCTATGATCGAACGCTGCGTTTGATTAAAGATTTGGTCACAATTGTACTTCCTTTTGCTATAGTTGTTCAGGTGGTAAGCGTTTTTTTATTACCGAAAGTCCCGCGTGTTGGTATTGTGTTTGCTTATATCGGTGGGATTGCTATGGTGCCGATTGGTTTGTTGTTTTTAATCGGTTATCTTTTTAGCTACGAAAGATACTGCAATGCAAACCTTGATGTTTATAACCCTGAAGCTGCGGTTGAAATATCTAAGCCTGAAGATAAAAACTATAAATTAACATGCGATACATCCCGATTTACTCCTACTGGTGCTATTGCTTTGTGTATGGGAGTTATTGTGCTGGTGATGGGCGTGGGAATTGGCTATTTATTGGTCGCAGTAGGCATTCTCAATATCTGGAATGGGGTACGCCTCAAGGAGCGCGTTATGATTGGTCTTTCTGGTGATAAATTGATAGTTAAACCAAAATTGTACTCAGATACTTTTATCGTACCGCTGAATGAAATCGTATTAACAGGCAAAGGCGTTACTAATGACACGGTATCCCTAAAATTCTTACGTACAGGCCGGGCGTTTAGCGTGCGGAAGAAAATGCTGGCAGGTGAGAATATTGATGAATCACTCGAATATATTATTTCAAAAATCCCCACCGCCTGATTGGTACTCACCAAAGTGAATATAAAACGGCACCTTTGAGGTGCCGTTTAGTCTTTTCTGGCGATATCAAAGGGTTGTGTTAATCCACGTTAGTAAAGTAATCGCGAGCGACTGCTTCCACACGCTTTGCTTCCAGACCGGTCTTTTCGCTGATCCCGGCGATAAACGGCTTGAACTGCTCGGCCATCACGTGACCGCCGTCCCAATGAGCAACGTAGTAACGGCACTGATAGCGATAAAAGTGGAGGGTCTTTTCTCCTAACGTGTAATACATGACATTCTCCTGTCCAGTGTGTCGGGTTGCGTCCGCAGAAGCTGATGGGGCGTTACCACAATAATCAGGTATTTGATTATATCCTGCTCCCAAATGTGGGAAATTTCCAGCAGGCAATAGGCAAGCGGAGCACATTTTCTTCTGGTTGCGATCTATGCCATTTGCGGTTGAATATTGATCATGCATAATGTATTTAATTAGACGAAATGTATTAGGTCCTGATTACTCATTGAACAACAAGGCGAAACAATGACTCTACAACTTCCCGATTATCGCGACGTGGCAGCCGCCGCCCGGCGGATTGCCGGTTACGCCAACTCTACTCCTGTGATGACCTCCCGTACCCTGGATGAGCAATACTCAGCGCAGCTGTTTTTAAAGTGTGAAAATTATCAGCGCATGGGGGCATTTAAATTCCGCGGCGCGATGAACGCGTTGCAACAGTTTAGCCCAACGCAAAAACGGGCCGGGGTAGTGGCGTTTTCTTCTGGTAATCACGCGCAGGCCATTGCACTAGCGGCTAAACTGCTGGACATTCCGGCGACTATCGTCATGCCACACGATGCGCCTGCGGCTAAAGTCGCCGCCACCCGGGGCTACGGTGGTAAAGTCGTTTTTTATGACCGCTACACGGAGGATCGCGAGCAGATCGGTCGCGATCTGGCGCAACAGAATGGGTTAACCCTTATCCCTCCTTACGATCATCCGCACGTGATTGCCGGGCAGGGGACGGCGGCGAAAGAGCTAATAGAAGAGGTCGGTCCGCTGGATGCGCTATTTGTCTGCCTCGGCGGCGGTGGGCTGTTGTCAGGCTCGGCGCTGGCGACGCGTCATCTGTCTCCGGGGTGTAAAATCTATGGCGTAGAGCCCGAAGCTGGCAATGACGGCCAGCAATCTTTTCGTTGCGGCAGCATTGTGCATATTGAGACGCCGAAAACCATCGCCGATGGCGCGCAGACCCAGCATCTGGGGCAATATACTTTTCCGCTAATACAGCAACACGTCGACGATATCCTGACCGTGAGTGACGATGAATTGGTCGCAGCGATGAAATTTCTCGCCGGGCGGATGAAAATGGTGGTCGAACCGACCGGCTGTCTGGGCTTCGCTGCCGCACGGGGCGCCATGGCGCATCTGCGGGGTAAAAAAGTCGGCATTATTATCAGCGGCGGTAATGTGGATATGAGTCGTTACAGCGCTTTATTGGCCACCGGGAACGAATTATGAGTAGCGAGATGTCGCCCTTGCTGGCACAGCTTGATCTCATCGCCCAGGGGTTAAGCGAAACCTTCGCGCCGTTTTGTGAAGTGGTCGTCCATGACCTGACGCATCCTCAACAGGCCATTTTATCAATCCACAATAATCTCTCCGGCAGAGAGGTTGGTCAGCCGGCGACCGAGATGGGGTTAGCGCGGATTGCCAGCGCCGAGTTTCCGGCCGTCGTTGCCAACTATGCCAATCAATTTGCCGATGGCCGTGCGGTGAAAAGTACCTCCATCGGTATTAAGGGCGATAACGGTGAATATGTTGCCGCCCTCTGTCTTAACGTCGATATGACGTTGTTTCGCGGTATGCAGAGCGCGTTGGCGCGCTTTACCGCCACGGAAAGCGCCACGGTGGTTGAACATCTTGAACCGGGCGGCGCAGCGGCCATTCGCCAACGAATTGATGCATTCGCCGCCGAGCGGGCGACGACAGCCAGGGCGCTGAGTGCGACGGATCGTAAAACGGTGATTCAACAATTGCGTAAAGAGGGGCTATTAGATCTGCGCAAATCAATGGAAATGGTCGCGCAGCATCTTGGCATTTCGCGGGCGACCGCCTATTTATACGCCCGACAGGAGAGATAAGCGTAGCGGCCGCGCGGAGCTGCAGCCGCTATTCCTCAAGGGGTTACTGAAGCCCGGTCAGTTCGTCGGTGGTTAACGCCAGCTTTTGCACGCTGCCGCTTTCTGCTGAAGCAACGGCGGCTTCCAGCACCGCCATCACCGCCAGCGCCTGTAGCGGCGGCACCGGGTTGGCGATTTTGCCCTGCAGGGCATCGCGAACCTGAATATAGTACTGACGCTGATCGCCTTTCGGCGTGGCGAGCGTGTGCGCCTGCAGGCTGGCGTCGAACAGCGTCATGCTGTCGTCATCCTGGCCCCAGCTTTCGCTCCCTGGGACGACCCCAGCCAGCAGCTGGCTCTCTTGCTGGTCTGCTTTCAGTTTCACGAGGCTGCCGCTATCGCCGTGGACCGTGAAGCGCGAGACGCCGCCGGCCACCAGCATGCTACAGTGCAAAACCACTTTGTGCTGCGGATAATTCAGCACCACGTGCGCCCAATCGTTGATCTCCGCGCCCTGTCGGAGGGTAGCGATATTGCCTTGTACCGATTGCGGCAGGCCGAAAAGTTGTAGCGTCTGGTCGATCAGGTGCGGGCCGATGTCAAACCACAGGCCGCTGCCCGGCACGTTCTGCTCGCGCCAGCGAACGCGTACTTCCGGGCGGAAACGGTCGATATGCGACTCGAAATGCTTAACCTTGCCGATCAGCCCCTGCTCGATGGCCTGCTTAACGCCGAGATAATCGCTATCCCAACGGCGATTGTGGAAGACTGAAAGCAGTCGTTGCTTTTCGTCCGCCAGCGCGATCAGCTCGCGCGCTTCCTGCATATCGAGAGTGAAGGGCTTATCCACCACCACGTGCTTACCGGCGTTCAACGCCAGTCGAGCCAGCGGGGCGTGGGTGGCGTTCGGCGAAGCGAGTACCACCAGATCGACATCCGGATGCTGAATGGCCTCTTCCGGAGAAGCGATTACCGTGACATCTGGCAGGTCCTGCTTCACTTTGGCTTCATCGCGGGAGGCGACGACGGCAAGCTTTAACCCCTCGACCGCGTTGATGAGCGGCGCGTGAAACGTTTTGCCGACAAATCCATAGCCGATCAGCGCAATGTTAATAGGTTTACCTGCGCCGGTGATAACTTTATGCATGACTTTCTCCACGTTATTCAGCGTCAGCAATGCTGACCTGCATTGAATTGTCTTCGCCAAGCGCGTGCCATGGCTTGTCGAGGAACAGACGATCGATGTGTTTCAGTTCGGCGACCAGGTATGGCTCGCAGCGATTAAGTTTCAGATGGTCAGCCACCAGCCAGTGCTCGACGCTGGCTGCCAGCATCGCGCGCTTTACCTCCGCATCCGCTTCCTGGCTGGCGCTAAGCCCTTGTTGCGCATGGATCGCGCAGGCGCCGAGAATGGCGATATCCGCGCGGTAACGAGAAAGCAGCGCCAGCGTGGCGCTACCGGCAAACAGCCGCTGCCGCATATCCCATTTTCCGCCAAGTAAAACCAACTCGATATCGGGCCGTTCGCTAAATAGTTGGGCAATATCCAGCGAAGGGGTGATGACCGTCAGCGGTCCTTTTAGATGAGCGGCGACGGCCAGTACCGTGCTGCCGGCGTCTAAAAATAGCGTTGATCCTGGAGGAATCTCACGGGCGACCAGCGCGCCGAGGCGTTGCTTAGTCTCGGGCAGCAGCGCATTGCGCGCCTGACGATTCATAGCTGGAAGATCGAGAGCGATAGCGCCGCCATGGTTTTTCTGTACCAGTCCGCGTTTTTCCAGGTCACTAAGATCGCGGCGAACGGTATCGGGCGAGACCTGCAATCGTTCGACCAGTTCGCTGATGCTAATTTGACCGTTTTCGCTCAGTAGTTCGAGTAAAAACTGTTGTCGGGCGGTTTTATGCATAATCGCTGTTCCTGCAAAAGGCTGCAATAAACCGCATAATACAGCATGAAGTGAGAATGTGAATCGCAAAAAGCAGCAAAAAATGCGTTGTCAGCTAAAAGAGGAGATTGTGCATCGCTTTTTGGGAAGGGGGACCGGCTCAGCGCAGACTACAGAGCGTTGAGCCGGTCTATTTAAAGGTACTCCGCTCAGCGCATTACCCAGTGCTGATTACCGACTTGCTCGTAGCGGCGGGTCGGCGGTTGCCAGTCTTTATCGCGAAACGGCGAGGGTAGTTCATCGTTATTGGCTTCGCGCAGAAGATGTCGGCGAGACGGATCGGTTTTCGGGATCGCCGCAATTAACTTCTGCGTATAGGGGTGTTGCGGATTGGCGAAAATTGCCTGCCGCGGGCCAATTTCGACGATTTCGCCGAGATACATGACCGCTACCCGGTGACTGATGCGTTCAATCACCGCCATATCATGAGAGATGAACAGAAAGGCGATTTTCATCGTTCGTTGCAGTTCGATAATCAGGTTGACCACCTGCGCTTTGACCGACACATCCAGCGCCGACACCGACTCGTCGGCGATAATCACCTTGGGATTCATCGCCAGCGCGCGGGCAATGCAGATGCGCTGGCGCTGACCACCGGAAAATTCATGCGGATAGCGGTTAAGCACCGCGACGCTGAGTCCCACTTTCTCAATCAATTCATGGGCGCGCGCCAGCGCCTGCTGGCGGGTGGCGAGGCCATTTTCCAGCAGTGGTTCAATCAACGTTTCCTGGATTTTCAGCCGTGGATTCAGGCTGGCGAACGGATCCTGAAAAATCATCTGGATATCCTGACGCATCCGCTTTTGCTGTTGGCGCCCGGCTTGCAGGACGTCATAGCCATTAAGGCGAACATGGCCGGATTGCGCCTGGACCAGGCGAATGAGACTGCGACCGGTGGTCGATTTACCGCAGCCGGATTCGCCCACCAGCGATAGCGTTTCACCGGGCCATAGATCAAAGCTAACGTTTTCTACGGCGTGGATATGCCCGGCTAACTGATTAAAAAAGCCTTTTTTAACTGGAAAACGGGTGACCAGATTTTTGACCGATAATACCGGCTCGTTGCTGGTCAGGCTGAGGTCAGGCTCTGGCGGGTAACGACGGATTTCCCCGGTTTGCAGGTTCACCGATGGGAACTTACAGGGGGTCGAGCATATATCCATTTCACCTGCCGCGGGTACCGAGGCCAGCAGCGTACGGGTATAGGGCTGCTGCGGGGTGGCGAATAGCGTCGGCGTACGCTCGCATTCGATGGCATCGCCGCGAAACATCACCAGCGTATCGTCGGCGGTTTCCGCGACTACGCCCATATCATGGGTAATAAACAGCACCGCGGTATTGTTTTCTGCCTGTAGGGTTTTAATCAGATCGAGGATTTGCCCCTGGATAGTGACGTCCAGCGCGGTCGTGGGTTCATCGGCGATCAGCAGTTTCGGCTTCAGGGCCAGCGCCATCGCGATCATCGCACGCTGGCGCATACCGCCGGAAAACTGATGCGGATATTCATCGAAACGTTGCGCGGCATGCGGAATGCGGACTTTTTCCAGCAGGGCGATGGCCTCCTGCTTCGCCTGGCGCGCCGATAAGCCCTGATGGCGGATAAAAACTTCCGCTATCTGATTGCCGATAGTAAATGCCGGGTTAAGACTGGTCATCGGCTCCTGAAAAATCATCGCCACCTCGGCGCCGCGCACGCGACGCATCTCCTCTTCAGGAAGGTCGAGCAGGGATTTGCCGCCGAGCAGCACCTGTCCCTCGGTACGGCTATGCCGGGCAGAAAGCAGACGCATAATGGCCATCGCCGTCACGCTTTTACCCGAGCCGGATTCGCCGACGATCGCCAGCGTCTTACCTGGATAGAGGCTAAAACAGATATTACGCACCACTTTCTGCCAGCTATCGCCGTGGCGGAATGCGACGCTCAGATTGTCGACGGCCAGCACTGGCGCAGGCGTTTCACGGTTCATGAGTCAGCACTCCCCGGCAAAGGGCGCGCGAGCGGAAACCCGCACCAGTGGGGTGAATTCGAGATCACGCTTAAATGGCCAGGTCGGTGTCAGCATCCGCAGACGCGCCACCCGTTCAATATCCTGATCGACCACCCCTTCCGAGAGCGCCATCAGGTTCGGATTGGCCAACGGCGCCAGCTCCGGCGATAAATAGCCGGATTTGACCACCAGGATTTTCACCTGCCGCGGGTTGAGCCCCAACGCGCTAAAGTCAGCGATATCGTGATACGGGCGTCGGCGGTCGGCTACCACCACGGTAACACCACCTGTCTGTAGCACCGCCTGATTGGCCGGGCGCTGCGGATCCGCCGCCAGCAGACCGGTGACGGTAAAACGCGCGCTCGCGCTGATACCCTCCGGATCGAGGCTGGCGCCGATAGTCAACTGCAGTTCTGCGCCAATGCCGGCCTCAAAGGCCGCACGCGTCGCCGGCGCGTCGGTAATGCCGGCCACCAGGGTATTTTGCGCCTGCTGGCGTAGCAGTTCGGCGAGCACATCGCCGCGATCGCCGACGCCGCCGCCGGTTGGATTATCGCCAGAATCCGCCAGGATCACCGGGCCCGTGGCGCTGGCGATGGCCTGAGCGACGCATTCGGCGACGCTGCCCGTCCGACAGCCGAAAACAAAATCTTCCCGCGCATCCCAATAGGCCTGCGCCAGTTTGGCGGCCTGTTGCTCCAGTACCGCGCGATCGGTGCCGGTAAAAATGGCCGCGGCGGTGGCGCGCGGTTCATCGGCCCACACGTAGCCGACCATTAATGAGCTATCGAGTACGCCGTCGATCTGGTCGCTGTGCGGCAACATGGCGTACAGGCTTTTTGCCGGTTCATCTTCCGTACTGGTTCGCTCGCCAGGCAGTAATACCGGGATAGGGGCCCACACTATGCCCGGGCGCACGCCGCTTTGCAGACTATTCACCAGCATACTGACCGAACGGCGCATGGTCTCTTCGATATCGATATGCGGCGCGGTGCGATAGGTTGAGTAGATATCGATGGCGTCGATGATGCGCTGGGTCACGTTACCGTGAAGATCGTAGCTGACGGCAATCGGGCAGTCATCGCCGACGCAGGCGCGGGCGGCGGTGATCCAGTCGCCTTCAGCGTCTTCCATACCTTCAACGTACATTGCGCCGTGCATCGCAAGGTACAGGCCGTCGATTGGCAGTTGCGCCTGCAGCCGGCTTAAGAATTCGGCCTTGAACTGTTCATAGGTCTCTCGCGCCACCGGGCCTCCGGGAATCGCCCGGGTGTGCAGCGTCGGCAGAAATGTCGCCGGATAATCGCGTAAAAACTGAAAGTGAGGCGCTTCCAGCAGGGCTTCGGCCTTGACGGTGCGAAACTCCGCTTCATGAGTCAGGACCGGATTAAACGTGCTGCATTCAATATGTATTCCGCCAACGGCAATGCGCATAAGGACCTCGAAATTATCCTGGAAAGAGAACGTGAGTCAGCGCGACGCTCGCCGCGGCGAGCGCCCAGCTGTCCTGAGCCAGCGGACGATAGATAAGCGGCGTTTTTCCCGCCATCCCCGGCAACAGGTTGGTTTCAATGGCTTGTTGCATCACGGTATTCAGTAAACCGTTAAAGCTTTCCGGCTGGTGGGCAAGCATGATCGCCGCCGGATCGTGAGTCTGGATCTGATGTGAAATGGCTAACCCTAACGCATCGCCGGCCCGATGCAGGATCTGGATGGCGGCGCTGTGGCCCTTACGCGCCATGGCTTCCAGTTCATCCAGTTGGTTAGTGTCGATACCGGCCATACGCGCCTGTTCAAAGATGGCGGTGAGAGACGCAATGGTGTCGAGACAGCCACGCTTCCCGCAGCGACAAGGCGTGCCCGCCGGCACGATGGTGCAGTGGGCTATTTCTCCCGCGCCGCCGTGGGCGCCGCGCCAGATTCGGTTACAGATGACCGCCGCGCTGCCGATGCCGCTGCCGTGAGAAATCACCACTGCGCTCTCCAGCTTGCGTAGATGGCCAAAAGTTTTCTCCCAGTTCGCCAGCGCCCGGGTGTCGTTTTCAATCAATACCGGGATCCCGCCGGTCGCGCGGCTTAACAGTTCAGCTAGCGGTACCTGATGCCAGCCCAGCAGCGCCGACTGTATGCAGACCGATTGCGCGGCGTCGACAAAGGCAGACAGGGCAAAACCGATGCCGACCAGCCGTTGGCGCTCGATAAGCGTATCGTTTAACAAACTGCGGATTTCATCCGCCAGTTGCTGGATTAAGGCGGGGATTTCAAGCAGCGGCGTGAGCAGCCGCTCGGCGATTTTCTCACCGCTGGCATTCATCAGTACCAACACCAGCTGATTATCAATCAGCGAGATGCCGATAGCGTAAGCGGCGTCCGGCGCCAGCGAAAGGGTGACGGAGGGGCGCCCCTGGCCGCCGGAAGCGGCCATATCGCTCTCCTCTAGCAGCCCATCGGCCAGCATCTCTTTTACCAGTGCGCCAATGGCCGCTTTACTCATACCCGTCAGGCGGGCGAGGTCTGCGCGGCTGGCGCCTTCCTCGCTACAGACCAAATGAATCAATTGTTGGTGGAGTTTGTTCAGCATAGTTACTCAGCCATAACGCTTTTTTCTGAACATAATCGCGGGCTGGCGCTTTAGCAACCAGTTTATTTTCAAAAATAACTAAACAATCACATATAAGTTAAATTTATTACCTAATTAAGCGTTAATCATGGCTAATATCACATTTATGGGACTCTGTTTTGGGTAAAAAGAAAACCTAATCGCAACATAACAGCCACAACTGGCGACATAACAGACAGGTAGGGGTTAACGGATGAAGGCAATTATGAATAAATATCGACTTGCCATTCTGGCAGGCTTACTGGCAACCGGCGGGGCGACGGCGCTGCAGGCAGCGACGCTGAACGTGATGCAAAACGAACCTCCGCGTAGCATGGATCCGGGCGACCAAACCGCGACCTTTACCGATACCGTTTTAAAACCGATGTATGAAGGTCTGGTGGATTTGTCGCCGGATTTCAAAATCGCCCCGGCGCTGGCCACCGCCTGGAAGGTCAGCGATGACGGTAAAGTCTGGACTTTTACCCTGCGTAAAAACGTCACTTTCCATGACGGCTCGCCGTTCAATGCCGATGCGGTCGTCGCCAATATTGAACGACATATCGACCCGAAAGGCGGACTGGCAGCCAGTTCGCGGATGCGCAACGTGATCGCTTCCGTGAAGAAGCTCGATGATGACAACGTCGAGATTACGCTGAAAAAGGTCTATCCCTCTTTCCTCAATCTGTTGACCGGCGGCTCAGCGAAGATGGTGAGCCCCACGGCGGCGAAAGCCGGCACCATTGGCCGTAAAGCGGACGGTACCGGCCCATATATGCTGCAGGAGTATAAAACCGGTGAATATGTGCTGGAGAAGAAAAACCCGAAATACTGGGGCGAGAATCACGGCCCGGATGAGATTAAGTGGACCTGGAGCGCGGAGCCGTCGGTGATGAACATGGCGCTGCTTTCCGGCCAGGTCGATGTGATTAACCCGGTACCGCCGCAGTTTGGTATGCAGTTGAAAAGCAACCCGCAGGTGAAGCTGGAGCAGGGGCAGGGAGCGTCGGTATTCTGGGTAGCGCTCAACGTTGAGCAAAAGCCGCTGAATGATGTCCGCGTGCGTCAGGCGCTGAACCTGGCGACCGACAAAGAAGCGCTGCTGAAGGCGGTGATGTTTGGTTTTGCTTCTGCCGCCAACTCGCCGCTGGCGCCGGTGAACGAAGGATATGATAAAACCCTCAACGACTATCCGTGGGATCTCGATAAAGCGAAAGCGCTATTAAAAGAGGCCGGGTACCCGCAGGGCTTTGAGATGAACATCGCCGTGCAGGGACCGGATGCGCGTACCGCGCAAATCCTGCAGGCGATGTGGGGCAAAGTTGGCGTGAAACTTAACATCCAGCAGATGGAGAGCGGCGTCTGGAGCAAAGCGGCGTTTGCCCCGGCGGCGGAAAAGTTGGCCAACCGTACCGATGCGGTGCTGGCCTCCTGGTCTTCCGGCCTTAATGGTTCTGATTTGCAACTGCGCCCGCTGTACTACTCACAGAGCGCCGCGCCGGCCGGGGCTAACCTTGGTTTCTACCGCAACCCGCAGGTAGATGAGCTGTTAGATAAAGCCGCGACCACCATGGATAACAACGCGCGTATCGCCGAATATGTGGCGGCGCAAAAGGCCATTATGCAGGACGCGCCGCATGTGATGCTCTATTTCCAGGACGATCTGTACGCCACCCGCGCCACCATTAAAGGCGTGCGGATGGAGCCGGGCGGCGAAATTATCGTCACCGAAGCGCAAAAACCGTAACGCTGGGGTCAGGGTGGAGTTGTTATGAAAGCTTATGTGATTAAAAAACTGCTTTCTTTGCCGCTGATCCTACTGGGCGCATCGCTGATTGTCTTTCTGGCGATCAGGATGCTCCCCGGTGACCCGGCCCGCCTGATGGCAGGGCCGCAGGCCACCCAGGATGATGTCAGCCGTATGCATACGCGCCTCGGCCTGGACGATCCGCTGGCGGTGCAGTATGGCCATTTCGTCAGCGGAATGCTGAAGGGGGATTTTGGCACCTCGCTGAAGTCCGGCCAGCCGGTCTCCACCGAAATGAGCGAGCGGGTTCCTTATACCTTAGGCCTGGCGCTGCTGGCGTGGATGATGGCGGTGATCCTCGGTATTCCCATGGGGATGTGCGCGGCCATTTACCGCAATCATGTTGCCGACCATGTGCTGATGCTGGTGGCGATAGCCGGCGCGTCGATAGCCAACTTCTGGCTGGCGCTGATCGCCATGGATACTTTTTCGGTGAAGCTGGGCTGGCTGCCTTTGCTGGGCGCGGATGGCTGGAAAAGCTATATCCTGCCGTCGGTCTGCCTGGGGATTTTCCCAATGGCGGTAATGTCGCGGATGACCCGCTCCAGTATGGTTGACGTGTTAGGCGAAGATTATATCCGCACCGCGCGGGCCAAAGGGCTGGCGCCGTTTCAGGTCTATTTCAAGCATGCGCTGCGTAATGCGCTGATCCCCATCGTGACCATTATCGCACTCAACTTCGGCAGCCTGATCGGCGGCGCGGTGGTGACCGAGTCGGTGTTTAACTGGCCGGGGATAGGCCGCTATCTGGTGGATTCGGTGCGCTATCGCGATTATCCCGTTATCCAGGGCGTGACGATGATTACGGTGGCAAGCGTGGTGGTGATGAACCTGGTTGGCGAGATGATTATCGCCAGAATCAACCCGAAAATAAGGTTTGACTGATATGTCGGAAATTTCACTCGCCAAATCGCGCAGCGGCGTACTCAGCGGCCTGCGCTGGGGGATGGAGCATCCCTCGCTGACCCTCGGCGGCATCATCGTCGCTTTAATCCTGATATGCGCCATCTTCGCGCCATGGTTAAGCCACTACGATCCCTACGCGCAGGACCTGCTGAATATTCTCTCCGCGCCGTCGGCCGACCACTGGTTGGGCACCGATGACTATGGCCGCGATATCTTTTCCCGCACTATTTACGGCGCCAGGATCTCACTGATTGAAGTGGTGGTCAGCGTGGCGCTGTCGCTACTGATGGGGCTGCCTCTGGGCATCATCGCCGCGTTGTGCGGGAAAAGTGTCGATCACCTGATTATGTGGGTGATGGATGTCATTTTCGCTTTTCCCGGCATCGTGCTGGCTATCCTGCTGGTCAGCGTCCTCGGCGCAGGGTTGCTGAATATGCTGTTGGCGATCGCTATCTTCTCCGTGCCGGTTTACGCGCGCCTCAGCCGTAACCTGACCTTGGGTATCAAGAATATGGAGTACATGGAAGCGGCGCGGGCGCTGGGAATTGGCTATCGCCGACAGATAATTCACTACATTCTGCGTAATACCCTGGGGCCGATTACCGTGCAGGCGACATTGACCGGCGGCTCGGTGATCCTGGCCGCCGCTTCGCTCTCCTTCCTCGGCATGGGCGTGCAACCGCCGATGCCGGAGTGGGGAACGATGATGAGCGACGGGCGTAACTTCCTTGGCATCAGCCTGGGGATTTCGCTGTGGCCGGGGCTGGCTATTGTCTTTTCGGTATTAGGCTTCAACCTGCTGGGCGATGGCCTGCGTGACATCATGGACTCTCGCCTATGAGTAATAGCGTGCTGTGCCTGGATATTGGCGGAACCTTTATTAAAAGCGCTATCTCTCCGGCGCCTGGCCAGGTAGTAATGCCGCGTCAGCGGGCGATGCCGCTGACTTCCTGGCCGGCATTCATCGACGCCGTACAGGAGATTATCGCGCAATATGGCGATGCGATTAGCGGACGGAGTCCGTTGGCGCTCTCCTGCGCCGGAGTGGTGGATGTTGCCAACGATCGTATTCTGTCGAGCAACATTCCGCCGTTTGCCGGTATCGATATTATCCAATCCCTGCAGGCTGAGCTCGGGCGCCCGGTGGCGATGGCTAACGATGCTGACTGTTTTACCCTGGCCGAAGCGCGTTTCGGCGCGGCAAAAGATCTGCCGGTGGTGTTAGGGGTGATCCTCGGCAGCGGGATCGGCGGCGGGATTGCCATCAACGGCAAAATCCTCTACGGCAATCAGGGGATCGGCGCCGAGTGGGGGCACGGACCCATTACGCGCACTCATCTGCGGGGAGTTGAGTTGCCGCGGCTGCCCTGCGGCTGCGGACAGCAGGGGTGTCTTGACACCCTTGGCGGGGCAAAAGGGATGCAGCGGCTGCATCAACTGCTCAGCGGTCAGGCGCTAAGCAGTGTCGAGATCGTGACGCAGGGCATGGCCGGAGAAGAGACAGCGGCGTTCACCCTTGAAGTATGGCTTGATCTGGTGAGCGAACCGTTGGCACATGCGGTAAATATCCTCGGGCCGCATAAAATCGTCGCAGGCGGCGGGCTGGCGAGCGAAACGTCTCTGCTGGCGCGCCTTGATACCGCGTTGCGGGCAAAGATTCTGCTGAAGAGCGCTGAGCCACTACTGGTCGCCGGGCAATTTAGTCGCGAAGGGGGATTACTGGGGGCATCGGTGCTGGGCTGGGAAAAATTTTAGCCAGGAATGTGGCAAATCTGACGGAAGCTTCTAGGATTAGAGCCTATCCCAGTAGGCGTAATTGGCGCAGCCAGTTTGAACACGGACAGCGCGCAGAAACCGGAGCGTACACGTAGTACGTGAGGATTTCGAGCACTGCCCTGGTTCAAAATGGCAAGTAAAATAGCCCTAATGGGATAGGCTCTTAGTCTGCTTATAAAAATGGAGTAATAACCATGTGCACCAATTTACACGATAACGCCCGCCGCTATGCGGAAGAGAAAAAATGAACGCTTGCTGCTAATCCCGTCCTGTGCCCGCCCAGACGATGGCAAGGGTTACTACTGTGGATTAGCCGACGACTGATACGAACTAATAAGAACCCGCCAATGGCGGGTTCTCCCTTTCTGGCGGCCTGAACAACTTACTTGAGCATTTTGTTATAGACGTAAAAATCCGTATCACGTACGAAGCCGCTACGCTCGTATAACGCCTGCGCTTTAGTATTATCGGTTGCCGTGCTAAGCATAATAAATGCTGAATCACTCTCTTTTGCCAGCTGTTCGGCACGGGCAATCAACTGCTGCGCTACGCCGTGCTGGCGGGCAGATTCATCAACGTACAGATCGTAAAGCAGCCAGATGCGCTTCATTTCCAGCGAGCAGAACAGGGGATAGAGCTGGGTAAAGCCCACCGCTTTGCCGTCCACTTCTGCGAAGAAAATGACCGACTCATTCAGTTGCAGGCGCTTAAGGATGAACTCCCGCGCCTGAACGAGATTTTCTTCGACCTGATAGAAACGACGATAGGCGAGATACAGCGGCAGGACGGTATCGACATCCTGGGGCTGGGCTTGATAAATATTCATACTAAAACCTCATTAAAATTACGGATGTAATTGTAATACAAATATGATCAGCTGTCGCCAAAAGCGGTATGCTGCCTATTTGTTAGGCGATTGCGACGATTGCGGGAGGCGAAATTCAGCCGAATAGCGTACCTTATGGATTATTCACGCTTTTTACAGGCATGCATTAATGGAGGTTCAGTGGACGCGATTAAGGGCTCGGAGCTGAAAGTGCCGGACGCCATCTTTGCATGGGTGCTCGACGGGCAGGGCGGCGTAAAGCCGCTGGCTGATAACGATAATATCGATAAGAGCAATCCCTGCTGGCTACATCTCAATTATACCCATACCGACAGCGCCGACTGGTTAGCCGCCACGCCGCTGTTGCCGAATAACGTTCGCGACGCGCTGGCCGGGGAAAGTACGCGCCCGCGGGTGACGCGCATCGGCGACGGCGCGCTAATCACCTTGCGCTGTATTAACGGCAGCACCGATGAACGCCCCGATCAACTGGTGGCGATGCGTCTGTATATGGACGAGCGGCTGATCGTCTCCACCCGTCAGCGTAAAGTACTGGCGCTGGATGATGTGCTGGGCGATCTGCAGGAGGGCAACGGGCCGACGGATTGCGGTAGCTGGCTGGTGGAAATCTGCGATGCGTTGACCGATCACGCCAGCGAGTTTATTGAACAGCTGCACGACCGGATTATCGACCTTGAAGATGACCTGCTCGACCAGCAGGTGCCGCCGCGCGGTTTTCTGGCGTTGCTGCGTAAGCAGCTTATCGTGATGCGCCGCTATATGGCCCCGCAGCGCGATGTCTACGCCCGCCTCGCCAGTGAACGCCTGCCGTGGATGAGTGACGATCATCGTCGCCGGATGCAGGATATTGCCGACCGTCTTGGACGGGGGCTTGATGAGATTGACAGCTGTATTGCCCGCACGGCGATCATGAGCGATGAAATCGCACAGATTATGCAGGAGTCGCTGTCGCGGCGGACTTACACGATGTCGTTGATGGCGATGGTCTTTTTGCCCAGCACCTTCCTGACCGGGCTGTTTGGCGTCAACCTTGGCGGTATCCCGGGGAACAGCTGGCATCTTGGTTTTTCGATTTTTTGCGTAATGTTAGTTGTTCTAATTGGTGGTGTTACTTGGTGGTTACATCGTAGTAAATGGTTGTAAGAAATTGTCTTTACAGGCGATTTTGCCGTTGAAACCCCGGCAATATTTGAGCGAAATCAATAAACCTTCTACCCATTCAGGGCAATATCTCTCTCGCAGGTGAATGCAACGTCAAGCGATGGGCGTTGCGCTCCATATTGTCTTACTTCCTTTTTTGAATTACTGCATAGCACAATTGATTCGTACGACGCCGACTTTATTGAGTCGGCTTTTTTTTTGCCCTCTGCCAGCTAACTTCTACGCTTAAAGAATAGTCCTGTAAAGAGAGGGGATAAACTATGCGTAAAATGGCGCTATCATTGCAGTCGATACCCATCGGCCCTGAGCCTAACGATCCGGTGCCCGTTCCCGATCCGCGGCCTCGTCCACACCCGCTTCCCGACCCGCCGCCGGACGATGACCCGATTAAATTGTCGCATCAAGAGCGGAGATCTGCGAGGATACGCGCCTGCAGATTGTCCGCCCTTTAATGCGAGAAAACATTGTGACCGCTTTTTCAACACTGAACCTTTTGCCCGAAGCTCAACTGAACAACCTTAACGAACTGGGATACCACGCGATGACGCCGGTGCAGGCCGCCGCGTTGCCGGCAATCCTGGCAGGGAAGGATGTGCGCGTACAGGCGAAAACCGGCAGCGGTAAAACGGCGGCCTTTGGTCTGGGATTGCTGCAGCACGTTGACGCCGGTCTGTTCCAGACCCAGTCACTGGTTCTGTGCCCGACCCGCGAACTGGCGGATCAGGTTGCTGGCGAACTGCGTCGCCTGGCGCGCTTTTTGTCAAATATTAAAATATTAACCCTCTGCGGCGGCCAGCCTTTCGGCGCCCAGCGCGATTCCTTACAGCATGCGCCGCATATTATTGTCGCCACGCCGGGTCGCCTGCTTGACCACCTGCAGAAGGGGACCGTGTCGCTGGATGCGCTGCAGACGCTGGTTATGGATGAAGCCGATCGCATGCTTGATATGGGCTTCAGCGATGCTATCGATGAAGTGATTCGTTATGCCCCGGCTTCGCGCCAGACTTTACTATTCTCCGCGACCTGGCCGGAAGCCATCGCTGCGATCAGCGGCCGGGTGCAGCGGGATCCGCAGACGATCGAAATCGATAGCGTTGATGCGCTGCCGTCTATTGAACAGCAGTTCTTCGACGTTTCGCAAAGCGGTAAAATCAAGCTGCTGCAAAAATTGCTCAGCCAGCATCAGCCGGCTTCCTGCGTGGTATTTTGTAATACTAAGCGCGATTGTCAGGCGGTGTGCGATGCATTGAACGCTGCCGGCCAGAGCGCGCTGTCGCTTCATGGCGACCTGGAACAGCGTGACCGCGATCAGACGTTGGTACGTTTTGCCAACGGTAGCGCCCGCGTACTGGTGGCGACCGACGTCGCGGCGCGCGGTCTGGATATCAAATCGCTGGAGCTGGTGGTTAACTTTGAACTGGCGTGGGATCCTGAAGTGCACGTCCACCGTATCGGGCGAACCGCCCGCGCAGGCGAAAGCGGCCTGGCGATTAGTTTCTGCGCGCCGGAAGAGGCGCAGCGCGCTAACATTCTTGCCGAAATGCTGCAGATCAAACTCAACTGGGTTAACGCGCCGGCGGGTAATCATATTGCGCCGCTGCAGGCGGAGATGGCGACCCTGTGTATCGATGGCGGTAAGAAGGCGAAGATGCGTCCGGGCGATGTGCTGGGGGCGTTAACTGGCGATATGGGGTTTGAAGGCGCCGATATCGGTAAGATCAACGTTCATCCCGCGCATGTTTATGTCGCTATCCGCCAGGGCGTGGCGCAGAAGGCGTATAAGCAGTTGCAAAACGGCAAGATTAAAGGCAAGTCCTGCCGCGTACGTCTGCTGAAGTAAGGGGCGACAAGTGATGGTCTCCGGCGGTTGCCGGAGACGTGTTGCCTGTTATTTTACTTCAACCACATTCAGACGCAGTTCATCTAACTGAGCGTCTTCTTCTTCCGGCTGCCAGCCCGCAGGCTGCAGCGGGATCTCTTCGCGGTCAAAAGCCAGATCGCCGCCGTCAACCACCGCAGATCCGTGAGTGATGGATTTAAAATCAAACAGATTGACGTCGCTCAGGTGCGACGGCACCACGTTCTGCATTGCGCTAAACATGGTTTCGATACGGCCAGGATAGCGTTTATCCCAATCGCGCAGCATATCGGCGATCACCTGACGCTGCAGGTTAGGTTGGGATCCGCACAGGTTGCAAGGAATGATCGGGAAGCCTTTGGCCTGCGAGAAGCGTTCGATATCTTTTTCGCGGCAGTAGGCCAGCGGGCGGATAACGATATGCTTGCCGTCATCGCTCATTAGCTTCGGCGGCATACCTTTCATTTTGCCGCCGTAGAACATGTTGAGGAACAGCGTCTGCAGGATATCGTCGCGGTGATGGCCGAGCGCGATTTTGGTCGCGCCCAGTTCGGTCGCCGTACGGTAGAGAATGCCGCGGCGCAGACGAGAGCACAGTGAGCAAGTGGTTTTGCCTTCCGGGATTTTCTCTTTAACGATGCCGTAAGTGTTCTCTTCGACAATCTTATACTCAACGCCCAGCTGTTCCAGATACGCCGGCAGAATGTGCTCCGGGAAGCCCGGCTGTTTCTGATCGAGGTTAACGGCTACCAGCGAAAAAGAAATAGGCGCGCTTTTTTGCAGGCTGCGCAGAATTTCCAGCATGGTATAGCTGTCTTTGCCGCCCGAAAGACAGACCATAATACGGTCGCCATCTTCAATCATGTTGAAGTCGGCGATCGCCTCACCGACATTACGGCGCAGACGTTTCTGCAGCTTGTCGATGTTGTATTTTTCTTTTTTACTAATTTCTTGATTTTGCAGCATTTAATAGTGGCTCAATTCATAGTGTGGCATCAGAAGAGCACGCGTTGTGCCAGTCGCTGGAGCAATTCCCGCTGGCGCGTAGCAATGAGTGAGGTCTGATAGAAAACCGTGGCGTGTATGGTACGGATTCGGGGGGGCAATGTCAGCATCTTTCCGGCACTTTAATCCGCGAGGAGTAAAGATAATAAAGCCCGCCGGGCGGCGGGCTTTGCGATTATCTGACGACCAGTACCGAGCACTCGGCATGGCGCACTACCGCCGCGGCGTTAGAGCCGAGCAGATAAGTGGTGATGTCCGGGCGATGCGAGGCGATAATGACCAGGTCGGCGGGCAGCGATTTAGCCAGCGCCAGGATCTTATCTTTTGGCGAGCCTTCGGCAACGTGGAAATGCATTCTGTCTTCCGGAATGGCGAAGCCTTTGGCCAGTTCACGCAACTGCGCTTCCGATTCGGCGCGCAGTTCATCCATTGCCGGCAGTTCAGTGGTATAGGCCATACCCAGAGAGGCGTAGTAGGGTAGCGAAGGGATAACGGTGAGGAAATGCACCTGCGCGTCATCGACGCGTGCTTCGGATTCAACGTGGCGGATCACACGTTGAGTAAATTCTTTATCAGAAATATCGATGGGTACCAGAATCATTCTACTCATAAAACCTCCTGTTTTAATAACCACCAAAACAGTATGCCATCAGGATTGAGGTTCTGCTACTGCGTGAATCACAAATTGGTACGACAACCGGCAATTTATTGTTGGTTTAAGTGAAACGCCCGCCGTGAACGGCGGGCGCAAGCATTAGAACTGATATACCAGACCCAGTGCTACGATATTGTCGGTAGAAATACCGTTGTCTTTATAGAAGTCGTCATTGCCGTCGAGCAGGTTGATTTTGTAATCAACGTAGGTGGACATATTACGGTTGAAGTAATAGGTCGCGCCGACATCCATATATTTAACCAGGTCTTTATCAGAGTACTGGCCCATATAACTCAGGTCTTTGCCTTTGGATTGCAGGTAAGAGATCGCCGGACGCAGGCCAAAGTCGAACTGATATTGTGCGGTGACTTCAAAGTTCTGCGTCTTATTGGCGATACCACCGCCATGATCGCTGTTGGTAGAACCATATGGCGTCATATTACGGGTTTCAGAATACATAGTCGCCAGATATACATTGTTGGCGTCATATTTTAGACCTGCAGTCCAGGCATCCGCTTTGTCGCCCTTGGCGTAGCGATCGCCAACAGTATAGTTTTGCTGGGCGTTTGTACGATCGGATGAAGTATATGCTGCCCCAGCGCTGATACCCATGCCTAAGTCATAGGTAGCGGACAGGCCATAGCCGTCGCCATTGTCATAGCGAATATCGCCATCGGTGCTGCGGTTATTGGTACCCACATTCATATCTTCAGTATTCTGGTTTTCGTTTTTACCCTGATACTGAAGCGCGAAGTTCAGGCCGTTAACCAGGCCGAAGAAATCGCTGTTACGATAGGTCGCGACACCGTTGGCGCGGCCGGTCATAAAGTTGTCGGACTGGGTATAAGAGTCGCCGCCGAACTCTGGCAGCATATCGGTCCAGGCTTCCACGTCGTACAGGACGCCGTAGTTACGGCCATAGTCGAATGAACCGTAGTCGCCCGCTTTGATCCCGGCGAATGCAAGACGGGTCCATGCCTGATCGCCGGAGCTTTCGGTGTTGTTGGCCTGAACGTTGTATTCCCACTGACCATAGCCGGTGAGCATATTGTTAATTTGCGTTTCACCTTTAAAGCCGAAACGCAGGTAGGTCTGGTCGCCGTCTTTGCTGGAGTCGCTGGAGAAATAATGTAAACCGTCTACCTTGCCGTAGAGATCTAATTTGTTGCCATCTTTATTATAAATTTCTGCCGCGTGAGCAGCGCCGGCAGCCAATAATGCCGGGATAACCAATGCCAGTGCTTTTCTTTTGATTTGGATATTCCTTTAACTATTTTTGTTTTAACTTCCTGGGTGGAAGTACGGCTATGCTAAAGGAGCGCATTCTGATATGATAAGTATCAATTGTTACAATATAAGTAAATTCTAAAGTAAATAAATATACAGTAATGATAATTTTCCGTATGAATGGTTTGCGGGTAAATATATAAAATAAAAATTATACAATACAGATTGAATATCGTATTCTGACTGCGTTATATGCCTTTATTGTCATTGAATTCTTATATTGTTGCCGTCTCATTCATATTGAATGATTAATTTGTCGGAAAATGACAAGCCCGAATAGATTTACTATTCGGGCTTTTTTTATAGCACCAGATTTGCGTCAGCCGGTTTAGCTTTCGGTTGTCGGTTTCTCCGCTTTACCTGCCAGCTGGGCCAGGAAGTCATAGCGTTTTTGTAGGTCGGCGGCCGCGTCTTTCCACAACTGCTCGGCAACTTCCGGCTGCTGGGCGTTCAGGCGGCGGAAGCGTTGCTCGTTGAGCAGCGTCTCAGCCAGCGCGTCTGACGGCGGGCGTGAGTCCAGCGCCAGCGGCAGCTTACCTTCATCGGCGCGACGCGGGTCGAAGCGGTACAGCGGCCAGAAACCGGTTGCCGTCAGCTGGCGCATCTGGTCATGGCTTAGCGCCAGGTCGTAGCCGTGCTCCTCGCACGGGCTATAGGCGATAATCAACGAAGGACCCGGATAGGCTTCCGCTTCCTGAATGGCTTTCACCGTCTGGTTAAGCTGCGCACCGAGCGAAATCTGCGCCACATAGACATGACCGTACATCATCATGCTCACGCCGAGATCTTTGCGTGCCTTACGTTTGCCGTGCTCGCCAAACTTGGTGACCGCGCCGAGCGGCGTCGCCTTCGATGCCTGCCCGCCGGTGTTAGAATAACACTGGGTATCGAGTACCAGGATATTGACGTTTTCCGTCAGGCTCAACACGTGGTCAAGGCCGCCAAAGCCAATATCATAGGCCCAGCCATCACCGCCGATAAGCCAGACCGATTTCTCAACTAAAGCATCCGCATCGGTGAGCAGCTCTTCGGCTCCGGCTACGCCCGTCAGCGCCTGACGCAGCTCGGCGACCTGTTCGCGGCGCGCTTCCGGCGACGCTTGCGCATGTAGCGCGGCATTCAGTTCAGTCGGCAGCTTATCGGCAAATTCGCTCAACAGCCGCATTACGCGCTGGCGGTGTTGATCGACGGTTAAGCGGAAGCCCAGGCCGAATTCGGCGTTGTCTTCAAACAACGAGTTGGCCCACGCCGGACCGCGGCCGTTAGCGTCAGTGGTATAAGGCGTTGAGGGGAGGTTGCCGCCGTAAATAGAGGAACAGCCGGTGGCGTTGGCAATCAACATCCGATCGCCATACAGCTGGGTCAACAGTTTGATGTACGGCGTTTCGCCGCAGCCGGAGCAGGCGCCGGAGTATTCAAACAGCGGACTAATCAGCTGCGAGGTACGAATATCAATGCGCTCAAGTTTCGTGCGATCGATTTCCGGCAGATTGAGGAAGTAATCATAATTGACTTTCTCTTCTTCAACGTGCTCAAGGCGCGACATCATATTGATGGCCTTGATGTCAGGATTCTGGCGATCTTTCGCCGGACACACTTCGACGCATAGGTTGCAGCCGGTGCAATCTTCCGGCGCGACCTGCAGAACGTACTTCTGCCCGCGCATATCGCGTGATTTCACATCCAGCGAGTGCAGGCTGGCAGGGGCGTTTTCCATCTCTTGCGGTGAGACCACTTTGGCGCGGATTGCCGAATGCGGACAGGCGGCGACGCAGTGGTTGCACTGGGTACACAGCTCCTCCTTCCAGATAGGGATTTCTTCGGCAATGTTGCGTTTTTCCCAACGGGTTGTGCCCATGGGCCAGGTACCATCTGGCGGCAGCGCGGAGACCGGCAGCGCATCGCCAAGACCGGCAAGCATCGCCGCGGTGACGGTTTTGACAAAGTCCGGCGCGGCATCGGAGACCACTGGCGGACGATTAGGGCTGCTGGCGTTAACCGGCTGCAGCGGCACTTCCGCCAGCGATTCGCGGGCCAGCGCCAGCGCCTGCCAGTTGCGTTCCACCAGCTCCTGACCTTTACTGCTATAACTTTTGGCAATCGCACCCTGCAGTTCGGCCAGCGCGCTGTCGCCCGGCAGGATTTGGGTTAAATGGAAAAAAGCCATCTGCATAACGGTGTTGATGCGCGCGCCAAGGCTGCACTCGCGGGCGATTTTCGCCGCGTTAACCACATAAAAGCGCGCTTGCTTTTGATTCAGCGCGGCCTGTACTTCCTGCGGCAGGCGGGACCAAACCTCATCAGCGCTGTAGGGCGTATTGAGCAGGAAAATGCCGCCGGGCTTCAACCGCTCTACCATCTGATATTTATCGATAAATTGCAGCTGGTGGCAGCCAACGAAATCGGCCTGCGAGATCAGATACGACGAGCGGATCGGTTTTTCGCTAACGCGCAGGTGCGAGACGGTCAGGCCGCCGGCCTTCTTCGAATCATAGACAAAATAGCCCTGCGAGAACCACGGCGTGGAGTTGCCGATAATCTTGATATTGTTTTTGGTCGCCGAGACGCTACCGTCGCTGCCGAGGCCGTAAAACAGCGCTTCCAGCTTCGCTTCCGCAGGTAACGTGTTTTCCCCCAGCGGCAGCGAAAGGTTCGTCACATCATCGTATATGCCTACGGTAAAACGAGGCTTGGGCTGTGCGGCTTGTAATTCATTGAAGATAGCCAGCACGCATTCCGGGCCAAACTCTTTGGACGAGAGACCATAACGGCCGCCAATAGTACGCGGTAGCGTTTCGCGCTCGCCGCGGTTGAAGGCTTCCGCCAGTGCGGTCATAACATCGAGGTATAGCGGTTCGGCCAGCGCGCCGGGTTCTTTGGTGCGATCCAGTACGGCAACCGCGCGGGCGCTTTCCGGTAAGGCCTGCAGCAGATGCGCGGCGGAGAACGGGCGATAGAGGCGAACTTTCAGCACACCGACTTTTTCCCCACGGCTCAGCAGTTCATCAACGACCTCTTCACAGGTACCGATAGCGGACCCCATGATGACAATAACTCGTTCCGCCTGCGGATGACCGTAAAATTCGAACGGTTTGTACTGGCGACCGGTGGTGGCGGCGAAATCATTCATCGCCGTTTCAACGTGCTCGTACACCGCGTCGTACCAAGGGTTGGTTGCTTCACGGGACTGGAAGTAGGTGTCCGGATTGGCGGAGGTGCCGCGAATGACCGGATGCTCCGGGTTAAGGGCGCGTTGGCGATGCTCGGCGATTTTATCCTGCGGCAGCAGGGAACGAATAGTGTCATCCGCCAGCGGAGCGATTTTGTTGATTTCGTGCGAGGTGCGGAACCCATCAAAGAAATGAATAAACGGCACGCGGCTTTGCAGCGTGGCGATATGGGAAATCAGCGCGAAGTCCTGCGCTTCCTGGACGCTGCTGGCGCAGAGCATCGCGCAGCCGGTCTGACGCACGGCCATCACGTCGGAATGATCGCCGAAAATTGACAGCGCATGAGTGGCGACGGTACGGGCGGCGACATGCAGGACAAAAGGCATCAACTGGCCGGCCAGCTTGTACAGCGTCGGGATCATCAGCAGCAGGCCCTGCGATGACGTAAAGGAAGTGGAAAGGGCGCCGGTCTGCAGCGCGCCGTGCACGGCGCCGATAGCCCCGGCTTCCGACTGCATTTCGACCACGCGGGGGACGTCCCCCCAGACGTTTTTCAGCCCATCGCCAGACCAGGCGTCGGCCTGCTCCGCCATCGTTGAACTGGGCGTAATCGGGTAGATGGCGATAACTTCACTCGTGCGAAACGCGACTGAAGCGACCGCGCCATTACCGTCAATCGTAATCATAAGAAGACACCCTTACATTGCGCAAAAAGAAGGGACTCGTGAAACGGCGACGAGTCCTGTTGTTATTTCCATATTTTAGCAAACGCCCGCCGCGACCATTTTCGCATTTGTGTCCTTGGGAATGTCCTTACCTATGTTTGGATCAATTTTTTGGCGGAAAAACAGAAAAGTGGCTGACCAGAGAGCTCAAAAGGTAGTGACGGATACCGGCGATGCATCGCTTAAACAAAGCAAAATATATTTTTAAATTTAATAGCTTTTAGCCAACCGGCAATCGCGTGCTATTTATTTGCTGCGGTGAATTCCCCTCTGCGGCGGAGCGTTCAGTTCAGTTCCCTGTTGGCGAAAATTAGCACGCGAATTAGCTCGAACTGGCTAATTCACCGGGAGGCACCCGGCACCGCAATCATCATGTGCAAACTATGCCGCCCGGTCGCTGCAACCGTGATTTTTTCGTCGGGAAAATATTTCGGGCTGGGATGAAAAGCGCGCTGGTAAGGCGCTTTGCCTGCCGAGATCAAGCTTTAAGCGGAAAATTTGCTAGAAAATGTTAATGAGGCGCATAAATACGTATTTCGCCTCTCGACGGCAGGCGCTGCGCTGCCTATTATTCTTGAGTTTGTTTATTCTAAGATGTTTCTGAAAGGGGGAGAGGATGCGAGCTGCGTTTTTAGTGGGGTGCGCTGCGTTATTACTGTCGGCTTGTAGCAACGAGCCGGTGCAACAAGCCACCGCGGCACACGTACCGCCCGGCATGCGCGCGGCGATGAGCGACAGCGGCCAGGCGAATTGCGCGATGGTTGGCGGTTCATTATCCGTTGCCCGCCAGCTTGATGGCAGCGCTATTGGCATGTGCGCGCTACCGAATGGTAAACGCTGCAGCGAGCAGGCATTAGCGGGCGGAAGCTGCGGAAACTACTAATACGCAACGCGCCTCGCTACATTAAATCGGCGAGTTTATACACCAGTGATTGGTCGGCGGTCGCCAGCGTGAGCTGATTCTCCGTCAGATCGACCTGCGCGCCCTCGCGCAGCATTTTGCTGAGGGTATTATCCAGCGCGTTCCGTTGCGGATCCGCGCACAGCTTACGCGTCATCGCCAGCTGTTCAACTTTTAGCTCGCCGTCAGACAGCTTGCCCTGGCCGCTGAAGCCGTTGCACATCGTGCCTGACACATACATTTTTTCGCCGAAGCTAATTTCCGGCGGCGGCGTCTGGCCTGTCGGTAGCGCCTGGCCGTTAACGCTGGTCAGCACAAAACGGTGATGTTGCAGTTGTTCGGCGTTGGTAGAAACTTTGCTGTTGTATACGCAGCCCGATAGCAGCATTCCCGCCGCCAGCAGTGCAGCAAACTTATTCATTCGTACTCCAAAACATTTGTCATATCAATAAAACGAAAAACAGTGTAACTGTAATGCAGGCAGGATCTGTGGGGATTGTCTGAATGTGCCCCCCGCTAACGGGGAGCACAAAAGGGGAAAGAAGCTTAGACCAGCGCGTTCGGGCAGGTTTCGCCCTTAGCAACCTGCTGAAGATTACTCAACGTTGTTTCGGAAATACCGATCAGCGCTTCAGCCGTCAGGAACGCCTGGTGGCCGGTAAACAACACGTTGTGGCAGGCGGAGAGCCGGCGGAACACGTCATCCTGAATGACATCGTTCGATTTATCTTCAAAGAACAGATCGCGTTCATTTTCATACACGTCCATTCCCAGCGCGCCGATTTTCTGATGCTTCAGCGCGTCGATAGCCGCTTGAGAATCGATTAGCGCGCCGCGGCTGGTATTAATGACCATCACGCCGTCTTTCATCTGATCGAAGGCTGCCTGATTGAGCAGGTGATAGTTTTCGTCGGTAAGCGGGCAGTGCAGCGAGATAACGTCGGACTGCGCGTACAGCGTCGGCAGGTCGACATATTCAACGCCGAGATCCAGCGCCGCCGCGCTCGGATAGGGATCAAACGCCAGCAGGCGCATACCGAAACCTTTAAGGATCCGCAGCGTCGCGACGCCGATTTTACCGGTGCCGATCACTCCCGCGGTTTTACCGTACATGGTGAAGCCGGTCAGCCCTTCCAGCGAGAAGTTGGCATCGCGGGTACGTTGGTAAGCACGGTGGATACGGCGGTTCAGGGACATCATCATACCGATGGCGTGTTCTGCTACGGCTTCCGGCGAGTAGGCAGGAACGCGCACGACGCGCAGACCCAGCTCTTTAGCAGCGTCAAGATCGACGTTGTTAAACCCGGCGCAGCGCAGCGCGATGTATTTCACGCCGTGGGCTTTCAGCTCTTCCAGCACCGGACGGCTACCGTCGTCGTTAACGAAGATACATACCGCTTCACAACCGTTGGCCGTTTTTGCGGTCTTTTCGGTCAGCAGGAAGTCGAAAAATTCCAGTTCAAAGCCGTATGCGTCGTTAACATGCTGCAGATACTTTTTATCGTACTGCTTGGTACTATAAACAGCGATTTTCATAAGGCTTTCCTCTAGTGATAATACCGTCACGGTAGCATAATTAAAATAATCTTACAAATATTAAAAATTAGTTTAATCATCAGGTTATGATATTAATTCTAGAGCATATCGCAGTCTTAAGAAATCTCTTTAAAAGACAATACGTTTCACCAAAAACTAAGGCTAAATGCTCCCGGCGCCAGCAGGATAAATGGCCAGAGTAAACCCGATGCAACGTTGGCCACCTGAAAACGCCATAGCGGCGTACCGCTGGCGCCGGTAACCAGCGGTAACGTTGCTCGCAGCGGCGACAGAAAGCGGCCAAAGAATACCGCCCAACCGCCGTGACGGCGCAGGAATAGCTGGCTGCGCAGCACTCGTTCGGCGCTGAGCCAGCGCAGACGCTGCAGATGATGCTGATAGCGACGGCCAATTTGCCATGAGAGCCAGAATCCGCCGATTGCGCCGAGGCTGGCGCTTAGCCACATTAGCAAGAAATGACCGATACTGGTTGACGCCAACGCCCCGAGCACCAGCAAACCGGAGGTCCCGGGGATCACAAAAGAGATGAGGGCGCAGGATTTACTGAAGGTCAGCAGGAAAACAATCAGTAATACCAATGAATAGTGGCTCTGCGCGCGTTCGATCAGCGAGATAATGAGCTCCACGGAATAACGGCTCCTTATTACCTGTTTTTCCAAGTGTCGCAGGCATAATTTAAACGAAGACTAAATATTTTTTCAGCAGAAATGAGTGCGGCTATCCTTAATCTGGACGTTAACTTTCACTCGCGGGTCGAACGTGCCACAATAGGCGCTTATCGGCTTTTACTTAGAATCAGGATTTGACTGCCCATGAAGGGTAAATATAAAGCCGCTCTTGCGCTGTTATTAGCTCTAATTTTGCTGCCGTTGGCCCTGCTGGCCACATTAACGCATTGGGTTCCGACGCTGGCGGGTATCTGGCTGCCGGTCGGCACGCGGATCTCGCTTGGCGAAAGTCCGCGCCTGACGCGCTCCTCGTTGGTTATCCCCGATTTACGCTACCTGGTGGGCGATTGTGAAATTGCTCGCGTCAGCAACGCGCGTCTTACCCGTCCCAGCCGCTGGCGGTTACACCTGAGTGAACTGGATATCAATAGCGCCTGCCTGGCTAAGGTCCCCTCCAGCGAGCCGCTCTCCGGCGCGCCGCGAACCCTCGCCGAGTGGCAATCGATGCTGCCGTATAGCTGGTTAACTATCGACAATCTGCGCCTGTCGCCGTGGGAAAAATGGCAGGGAAAACTGGTGATGTCGTTGACGCCTGGGCAGCAGGATATCGGTTATTCAGGCAAAGAGGTCACGCTACAGGCGAAACTGCGCGGCCAGACCTTAACGGTCAGCAATTTCAGCGCGCGGCTGGTGGAAGATCAGGCGCCGGTTAAGCTGGTCGGTGAATTCGAAATGCCGCTGGTGCCGGATGGCCTACCGGTCGATGGTCATCTGGTCAGCACTTTCGAATTCCCGCAAACGCCGGGTCTGGTGGATGCGGAACTGGAATGGCAGAAAAATCGCGGCCAGCTGCTGGTCACGCCGCGCGGTGAGGTTGAGCCGATGCTGGATTTGCCTTGGGAGATAACCCCGGAACGTATCACCATCAGCGACGGGCGCTGGAACGCGGTTTATGCCGGCTATCCGCTTAGCGGGCGGGTGGCGCTATCGGTTGGCGACTGGCAAAAAGGCACCGAAGAGATGGAAATCAGCGGCCGGCTCAATGTGTTAACGCACGGTGAAGCGGGTAAGGGGAACGCCGTGCTGAACATTGGCCCAGGTAAGCTAAGCATGGATCACAGCGACATGCCGCTCAGCCTGACCGGCGAAGCCAAGCTCGACGATATGATTTTTTACGCCGTGCTGCCCGCCAAACTCAGCGGGCCGCTAACGACGCCTGAGCTGGCTTTTCATCCCGGGGCGCTGCTGCGCTCGCGCGGGCGGGTGATTGACTCGCTGAATATCGATGAGATCCGCCTGCCGTTGGCGGGAGTGAAAGTGACTCAGCAGGGGGTGGATGGCCGCCTGCAGGCGATACTGCGCGCCCACGAACAGGAAATGGGCGATTTCATCCTGCACCTGGATGGGCAAGCCGACAACTTTATGCCCGACCGCGGTCGCTGGTCGTGGCGATACTGGGGAGATGGTCACTTTACGCCGATGCAGGCGCGCTGGGATGTGAAGGGCGCCGGCGAGTGGCGGGACAGCGCCATTATTCTTAACAGCCTGTCGACCGGGTTCGATAAGCTACAGTACGGCACCATGCTGGTCAGCACGCCGCGCCTGACCCTCGATAAACCCATTCACTGGTTACGCAATGAACAGCATCCAAAATTCAGCGGCGCGTTGTCGCTTGATGCCGGTAAAACCACTTTCAGCGGCGGCAGCGTTCTGCCGCCGTCAACGCTCAAGTTCAATATTGATGGCCGCGATCCGACCTGGTTCCTGTTTAACGGCTCATTACACGCGGAGAAAATCGGCCCGATTCGTCTGACCGGCCGTTGGGACGGCGAACGCCTGCGTGGCCAGGCCTGGTGGCCGAAACAGTCGCTAAGCGTATTCCAGCCGCTGATCCCGCCGGACTGGAAAATGACCCTGCGTGAAGGTGATATGTATGCGCAGGTAGCATTTTCCGCGGCAGCCGGGCAGGGTTTTGAGGCCGGGGGCCACGGCGTCTTAAAAGGCGGTAGCGCCTGGATGCCGGACAACCAAATCAACGGCGTCGACTTTGTTCTGCCATTCCGCTTCAGCGGCGGAAGCTGGCAGCTCGGTACCCGCCGTCCGGTTTCGCTGCGTATTGGCGAAATCGTCAACCAGTTTACCGCCAAAAATCTCAGCGCCGATCTCCAGGGAACATGGCCCTGGAGCGAGCAGGATCCGCTGGAATTGAGCAACGTCAATGTTGATATCCTTGGCGGTAAGCTGACCATGCAGCAGCTAAGGATGCCGCAGCATCAGCCGGCGCTACTGCGTCTGCAGAATATCTCCAGTAGTGAATTAATCAGCGCCATCAAAGTAAAACAGTTTGCGGTGTCTGGCGCGTTTAACGGCGCGTTACCGTTATGGCTGAACAACGATAAGTGGATCATTAAAGACGGCTGGTTTAGCAACCCCGGCCCGATGACCATGCGTCTGGATAAAGATACCGCCGATGCGCTGGTGGCCGAAAACGTTTCCGCCGGCGCGGCGATCAACTGGCTGCGCTATATGGAAGTCTCGAAATCCTGGACGCGTATCAACCTTGATAATCTCGGCAAGCTGACGATGAGCGCGGCGATTAGCGGCACCAGCCGGGTGGACGGAAAAAGCAGCACCGTGCATTTAAACTATACCCATGAAGAGAATATTTTCGATCTGTGGCGCAGCTTGCGCTTCGGCGATAATTTGCAGGCATGGCTTGAGCAGAATGCGAAACTGCCCGCCCCGCGCTGTACGGATACATGTAAGGAACCAAAATGATAAAACTGTTCGCCGCGGCGCTGGCGACCCTGCTGCTGGCAGGCTGTACGCCGCGTATTGAAATCGCCGCGTCCAAGGAGCCGATCACCATCAATATGAATGTCAAAATTGAGCATGAGATTCATATTAAGGTGGATAAGGACGTCGAAAATCTGCTGAAGTCGCGTAGCGATCTGTTCTGAGGCGATAATGAAAAAACGACTGCTGACAGCCACCCTGGCGTTAATGCTGTTGAGTAGCCCGGCGCTGGCGCTGACCTTGAATGAGGCGCGGGCGCAGGGGCGGGTGGGGGAAACGCTGAACGGCTATCTGGCGCCGCTGAAACAGGATGCGCAGACGTTGGCGTTAGTTAAACAGATTAATGCCGCGCGCAGCGAAAGCTATCAGCAACTGGCGGATGACAATAACCTGCCGGTGGATGAAGTGGCGAAAATGGCCGGGCAGAAGCTGGTCGCCCGGGCGCAGCCGGGGGAATATGTGCAGGGTATTAACGGCAAATGGCTGCGCAAATAGTTACCGATAGCGCTTACGGTATTCGCCGGGCGATACGCCGAAGCGCTGCTTAAACGCTGTCGAAAAATGGCTATGGTCGGTAAAGCCCCAACTGTAGCCAATTCCCGCCAGCTTCTCTTCATCATGAGCGTTTTGTAGCGCCCGTGCGCACAGGTCTAGACGCCGGTTCTTAATATACTGCGCGACCACCAGCCCCTTATCGGCAAACAGGCGGTACAGGCTGCGTACCGACATGCCGGTTTCCCCGGCCAGCCACTCCGGACGCAGCTGCTCTGACTGTATCGACTCATCTATCAACGCCATGATTTTTTGAAACTGCTTCTCGCGACGCGTCGGCGGTGCGTCATGCTGCTGTAGCATTGGTCGCAGCAGACAGACGATAGCCTCCAGCGCCGCTTCGCCTTCGCTTTCTGAGAGCGCCGGGCTGCGCATACTTTCTTGCAGCAGCCGTTGGCTAAGCTGGACCATCGGCAGCGTTTTATTCAGCCGGGTGGCGATGCTGATGTCGCTGCCGTGCAGCTGGCTTTCCACGAGCTGGCGGGGCAGCAGCAGCGAAGCCTGTTTTGACGTTTGTTGCCAAAAGATAGAGCAGGGGCGTGAGGCATCAATGAGCGTGATATCGCCGGCCTCAAGCACTACCTGGCGCTCGTCCTGCTCGATAGCCGCCTGGCCCTCGAGCTGAAAAACGGTATAGAACCAGGCGTCGTTGTCGCGTTTAATTTCATTACGGGTGCGGTAAAGATTGACGCCGCGGGCGGTGACGGTACTGACTTTGAGGCTGCCGGTATAGCTTGCATCAATTTCGCCATGGAACGCGCCTTCCAGCGGACGGGCGGCAAAATGGCCGCATACCTGGTTAATCTTCGCTAACCAACGCTGATAGTCCTGCCCGTTTTCTACCGTCGCCATCGTCTGCACCCTGTAAAAATAATGTTTCTGTATTGTTGCATTTACGCCGTGAGTGGCAAGAGCGCAGCGTGGAGTATATGAAAGAACTATTACCTGCGGCACATTTCGCCGCATGCCAGGGTGTTTAATTGCGGGACCTGTCACAGCGGCAAAAATGATTGTCACAGAGAAAAAAGCGCAAATGGCTGACCCGTCCTAGACTGTGTGCACTATCCGCGAACAATAAGGAAGTCGCATGTCCACATCACAGGTCGCGCTGCTCGCCAGCGTACAGCAATTTCTCGACAGACAGCATGGCTTATATATTGATGGCAACCAGCAGGCGGCACAGAGCGAAAAACGCTTAACCGTCTGGGACCCGGCCACCGGCCAGGCGATTGCCACGACGGCAGATGCTAATGCCGCCGACGTTGACCGCGCGGTGATGTCCGCCTGGCGCGCTTTTGTCGCCCGTAGCTGGGCCGGGCGCACGCCGGCCGAGCGCGAGCGGATCCTGCTGCGTTTCGCCGATCTGGTGGAACAGCATGGTGAAGAGCTGGCGCAGCTCGAAACCCTTGAACAGGGTAAGTCGATCAATATCTCGCGCGCGTTTGAAGTCGGTTGCACCCTCAACTGGATGCGCTATACCGCCGGACTGACCACTAAAATCAGCGGCCGCACGCTGGACGTCTCCATTCCGTTCCCGGAAGGCGCGCGCTATCAGGCGTGGACCCGTAAAGAGCCGGTTGGGGTGGTGGCGGGGATTGTTCCCTGGAACTTCCCGCTGATGATCGGCATGTGGAAGGTGATGCCGGCGCTGGCCTCCGGTTGTTCCATTGTGATTAAACCCTCTGAGACCACGCCGTTAACCCTGCTGCGAGTCGCGGAGCTGGCCACGGAGGCCGGGATCCCGGACGGCGTCTTTAACGTCGTCACCGGTAGCGGCGCCGAGTGCGGGGCGGCCTTAACCACCCATCCGCAGGTGGCGAAAGTGAGCTTCACCGGTTCGACCGCCACCGGCAAACAGATTGCCCGCGCGGCGGCCGATCGCCTGACCCGCGTAACCCTTGAACTCGGCGGCAAAAACCCGGCCATCGTGCTGAAAGATGCCGATCCGCAGTGGGTGATTGAAGGGTTAATGACCGGAAGTTTCCTCAATCAGGGGCAGGTATGCGCCGCCAGTTCGCGGATCTATATCGAAGCGCCGCTGTTTGATAACCTGGTCGCTGGCTTTGAGCAGGCGGTCAAGTCGCTGCAGGTGGGGCCGGGAATGGTTGAAACGACGCAAATTAACCCGGTGGTGTCGCAGGCGCACTGCGCCAAAGTGGCCGCTTATCTGGACGAAGCGCGTAAGCAAAACGCCGAGCTGATCAGCGGTAACGTTGGGCCGAATGGTAACGGTTTTTATATTGCGCCGACGCTGGTGATTAATCCGGATGCCGGGCTGCGCCTGAATCGCGAAGAGGTGTTTGGCCCGGTGGTGAACCTGGTGCGCGTCGCCGATGGCGAAGAGGCGCTACGCTTAGCTAACGACAGTGATTTTGGCCTCACTGCCAGCGTCTGGACTCGCGACCTGACTCAGGCGCTGAACTATACCGATCGTCTGCAGGCCGGTACGGTATGGGTCAACAGCCATACGCTGATTGATGCCAACCTGCCGTTCGGCGGGATGAAGCAGTCCGGTACCGGGCGTGATTTTGGTCCGGATTGGCTGGACGACTGGTGCGAAACCAAATCGGTGTGCGTGCGCTACTGATTTTTTGTCGGATGGCGCTACGCTTATCCGACCTACGGTTCGTGCGGCCTGCCTTTAATTTATTCACCACGCTGGCTGACACTACTGGTGCTGGTGATCTCAAAACCCCCCGGTGGCGCTGCCGCTTACCGGGGCTACAGCGCTTTGCGATTTGGTAGCCCGGATAAGGCGCAACGCGCCGCCTCCGGGAAACGCCCCGGTGGTTCGACATACCTCTTCCCCCTGAGCGCTGATTTGCTATGATCGGCGCTCTTTTTTTCTGATGTTGCCCCGCTATGTGGAATGATGCGCTTTGCTATCAGCAGTACGGTGCGCCGGAAACGGTGCTCGCGCTGCATCACCTGCCGTTGCCGCCGCTGGCGCCCGGACTTGTTCGGGTACAAATGCGCTATGCGCCGGTCAACCCTTCCGATCTGATTCCCATTACCGGCGCTTACCGCCATCGTACGACGCTGCCATCGGTAGCGGGCTATGAAGGTGTTGGTGTGGTGATTGAAGACGCGACGAGTGGGCGTCCACGACTGGGGCTGCGGGTTCTGCCGCTGCGCGGCGCCGGAACCTGGCAGCGTTATCTTGATATTGACCCGCGCTGGCTGGTGCCGGTCGCTGAAGAGATAGATGACATCCTGGCCGCGCGCGGCTATATCAATCCGCTGACCGCAATGCTGATGCTGACGCGCTGGCCGGTGGCGGGGAAACATCTGCTTTTGACCGCGGCTTCATCGTCCTGCGCCAGCCTGCTGGGGCAGTGGGCGCTCGCCATGGGCGCGCGTTCGGTAAGCGGTATTATTCGCTCGCCGCAGCACATCCCGCGCTTACAGCAGTATGGCGTCTATCCGCTACTCGAAGGTGACAGGGCGCTGATTGAACAAGTGAGTCAGTACAGCGATCTGGTGTTTGATGCGGTGGGCGGTGAGCTGGCTGACTTTCTGCTATCGGTACTGCCGCAGTCGTCAACGCTTGTCTCTTACGGCTTGCTATCCGGTAAACCGCTCACCCAGACGCGAGGCAGCGCATCGGTACGCAAATTTCATCTGCGGGAGGCCTTACCAACACTCAGCGTCGATGCGTGGCAGGCTGCTTTTACGGCGATCTGGCGACAGCTGTCGACCACGGCGCAGCCTGCAGCGCAGGTGATAAAGCTGCGCGACTGGCATGAAGCGATTGCCGCCGCAGGCCAGCCGGGAAGAAGCGGTAAAATCCTGCTCGATTTTACCGCGGGTTAAGATTATTTTTTCTTCTCGCCAAGCGTTGGGGTTTCGTCAAAGAAGTTCCACGGCTTGAGCAGCGCGTGCGCCCACTCGGTCGGCATGATCGGCCACTCTTCGGCGCGCGCGACGTGCGTGGTGCCGGTAGTAATCCATACGACGTCATCGTGGTTAGTCAGCGACTCATCATCCTTTGCGTACTGGCCTAAGCCGGTATCCTGGGCGGAGCGGTTGGGATATTTTCCTTCCGGATAACGTTCGCCTGGATGGTAGCGCGTCACCCACAGCTGTTTATCCATAAAGCTCAGACGATGATATATCCACTCGTCCGGGGCGAACCTGGCGCCGGTCGCCGCCGGGTGCGTGCCGCCGGCATAAGGGATAATCTGGTAAGAGACCGGGTTACCCATGCGGTTCTCTTTGCTGGTGTTGCTCAGCAGGCGGATGGTGCCTGGGTCGAATTTCTGCGCCGCTTTCTGCTCGCTATCGATTGTGTACTGATTCACCTGCATGGTGCTGGTGCGCGGGCCGCCGGCGGTGTTTGGCTTCACTTCAGGATCCATCGCCACCAGGGTGTTGTTTTCGCCGTCCACGTCGAGGTCGAGGCGGAAATTATAAATATGCTGGTGGGTGGTGCCGACAATATTATGGTCGATCAGCGTCCCGTAGCGGGTATCCTCTTTGGCGCTGGGGTCGTGCATGGTCTTCGCCATCACGCCTTTAACGGCTTCAATCCCGGTGGCGCCGGCATCGATGCCGATGGTGCCGTTGTCGTGGAACACCCAATCAAAGATATAATCATAGTTCCCGACGGTACTGATCCAGCGCACCACCAGTTCCCGGCGTTCGGTGCTGACGTTAGGTTTGCCCATTTCCAGATGCTTATATTCCGGCCCGGCATAGCGTTCGAATATGGCGACCGCGCCTGGAATCGTGGTCGGTTTGCCGGTGTAATCGGCGATAGTTTCATCCAGCAGTACCGCATTCGATGGCGCATCTTTGCCGCGGACGATCGGCGATGTCAGAGTGCCCATGCCGTAATCGCCGGAGTCGAGGTAGGCTTTGAAATACCAGCCGACGTCCGGGTCGCCGTAGGGCACGATCATCCCGCCGAGGGAACCTTCATACATCACCTGGCGTTTTGTGCCGTTATCGTTGTAAGTCACCGTCGAGAGAATGGGCCCGACGCGCGAGTTAAGGCGCAGGTGGAAATCCCAGTTCCGCCAGTGGATGGTATCGCCGGTAATCGTATAGTTTTTGCCTTCCGGTTCGGTAATATCCAGCGGTTTCACCGCCGCGGCGTTGCGGTCCCGGCCATCATAAGGTCGTGGTTCCATTGGGACCGGGATCACCGGGCCTTCTTCAATTTTGATAATTTTCTTCGCTTCAAGGTCGACCACCGCCACCAGGTTTTCAATCGGGTGCGCCCAGTAGTTGCCGTCGCCGGTATCCAGATAACTGACTACCTTCAGCAGACGCGCATCCTGCTGCAGGCCATCTTTGCCATCAAAGTAGCCAACGGTGAGCGGAGTGGTGACCACTTTGCTGGGATCGGTAATACCGTGCTTTTTCAGCACCTCAGCGAATTCGCTGCTGGCATTGATAATGTTCTGCACGCTGACAAAATCATCGAGCAGCACCATCCCGTGGGCGCCTTTAATTGGCGTCCATGAGAGGATTTTTTTGTTTTGCAGATCGACGACGGCTTCAATGACATGTTTGCCATCGAGCATCACTACATCGGCGGTGCGCGGGGCATCAACGGGCGTTCCCTGCAGGGCAAAGGCCCATACCGCCGCCTTGTCCGGCTCGTGTAAGGAAATCTCAGTAAAGCGGGTATTCGGCTGGAACTCCGGCGCGGCTTTAACAATGGTCACCGCTTCACCGATTTCCGCCGCCGAGAGGGAGTTTAACGGGTGAGGGCGCTTTTCTACCTGGAAGGTCTGATCGAGACCGGACTGGAACACATCGTTGATAAAGGTATCGGAGACCCAGGCTTTACCTTCCTTCATTACCACCGGCACCTGTAGATCAAGGGATTTACCGTTGACGATCGCCGTTTTGGCGCCGGGCTTGACTTTGACGTAAGCGCCGTCTTTTATCAGGGTAAACATTTGCGCGTAGTCATCCCACTGCACATCGGCGCCGAATTCCTGCAGCGTTTTATCCAACGGCACCATGTGCGCTTCGCTACCGTGAGCGAAGACCGGTGATTGCCAGGCGCAAATCACCGCGACAGCGAGGGCCAGCGCGGTTTTACGAGGGGAAAACATTAAGCCGTTTGCCATTGTGACCTCATCTTATTGTTGTGTTGTTATTGCCGCTGCGAATGTCGGCTTTTTACGCTTACCCTAGCAGTCTGCCGCCCGGGAACGTTTGTTTGCTTTTGCCAGCTTGTTTGTCAGTTTTGCCAGACGGACGTAAAAAATGCCTCCGTAGAGGCATTGAGAACGTGCGCCGATTTTTTTGCCGGGTGGCGGCTGACGCCTTACCCGGCCTACCCAACCGGGTCTGACTGTCTGTAGGCCCGCGCAAGCGCAGCGCCGCCGGGCGATTTTTTTGCAGATTACGCCGGGAAATCTCCCTGCTGGCGCGCCACCAGGGTAAGAATGGAATACAGCGCCACCGCCTGCTGGTGCTGATTGAAAATCTCAACAGCCCATTCAACGACGCCGGTGGCTTTCTCATCGGCGCTGCGCTGACGTTTAACCGTTTTCCGCTTACAGGTCAGGCGAACCTGAATGGTGTCTCCCGGTTTGACGGGTTCAATAAAGCGCAGGTTTTCCATGCCGTAGTTAGCGATAACCGGCCCGACGCCGGCATCGACGAACAGCCCGGCCGCTGCGGAGATCAGGAAATAGCCGTGAACCACCCGCTCGCCGAAAATCGACTCGGCGGCGGCGATTTTGTCCATATGCGCATAGAAATGGTCGCCGCTCAGGCAGGCGAAGTTAACGATATCCGCTTCGGTCAGGGTTCTCCGCGGGGTTAATAAGCTATCGCCAGGCTGGATTTCTTCGAAGTATTTACGGAAGGGATGAATTCGGTCTTCGCTAACCTGCGCGCCACGCACCCACTGCTGGCCGATGGTCGCCAGCATCGTTGGGCTGCCCTGGACCGCGGTACGCTGCATATAGTGTTTGACCGAACGCAGCCCGCCAAGCTCTTCTCCGCCGCCAGCGCGGCCGGGGCCGCCGTGTACCAGCTGCGGCAGCGGCGAGCCGTGGCCGGTTGACTCTGCCGAAGACTCCTCGTTAAGGATCTGAATACGACCATGCGCGCGCGCGGCGCCAAGGATAAACTCGCGCGCCAGTTCGCCGCTGGCGGTGACCAACGTCCCGGCCAGACTACCGCCGCCGGCGCGCGCCAGCGTCAGCGCATGCTGGCGGTCACGATATGGCATCAGTGTCGCCACCGGGCCAAAAGCCTCAATGGCGTGGACTGCCGGCGTTTCATCCGGCTGTGAGCAGTACAACAGGGTCGGCGGGAAGAATGCGCCGTCAGCATTAAGATCTGCCTGTCCGCCAAGCAGAGCTTCGCAGCCGGCGGCAATCAGTTTATTGACGTTATCCTGCACATCCTGACGCTGTTCGCTATTAACCAGGGCCCCCATTTTAACGCCCTCCTGCGCAGGGTCACCGACGGTTACTTTATGCAGGCGGGAGATCAGTGCATCGCTAACCGCATTAATCTGAGCTAGTGGCACAATGATTCTGCGGATAGCGGTACATTTTTGCCCGGCTTTCGCCGTCATCTCGCGGACCACTTCCCGAATAAACAGCGCGAATTCCGGTTGCTCCGGGGTGACATCTTCGCCTAATACGCAGCAGTTGAGCGAATCAGCTTCCATGGTAAAGGGAATGGATTTGGCCACCAGGTTAGTATGCGACCGTAGCTGCTGGCCGGTGGCGGCAGAGCCGGTAAAGGTCACCACGTCCTGGCTATCGAGATGGTCGAGAAGATCGCCCGCGCCGCCGCAAATCAGGCTGATGGCGCCTTCAGGCACCAGGCCGCTGTCGACAATCGCTTTTACCATCGCCTGGGTGAGCTGGGCGGTAGCGGTTGCCGGTTTAATGATAGCCGGCATACCGGCAAGCCACGTGGGCGCCAGTTTTTCCAGCATTCCCCAGCAGGGGAAGTTGAAGGCGTTGATATGTACGGCGACGCCCGACTTCGAGGTCAGCACGTGACGTGCGGCAAAACCGCCCTGTTTGGAGAGCGGAATTAGCTCGTCCTCCGGCCACAGGATATCGTCCGGCAGTTCGCGACTACCCAGCCCGGCATAAGTGAACAAAGTACCGATACCGCCTTCAATATCCACCCAACTGTCGGCGCGGGTTGCGCCGGTTTGCGCCGAGATGGCGTAGAACTCGGCTTTCTGCTCCAGCAGGTGTTTCGCCACTGCTTTCAGCATCGCGCTACGTTCAATAAAGGTCATCGCCTGCAGGGCTTTGCCACCGCGTTCAATCGCGAAGCGGCGCGCCTGCGCCATATCCAGTCCTTCACTGGTCACCTCCCAAAGCGCCGCGCCGGTAATGGCGTGATGGATAGTACGGGCGCGGCCCCGGCCGGTCTGCCAGGCGCCGGATAAGTAACTGGCTAACTGCTGCATCGCAAATCTCCAAATATGTTACGTGTGGTATCTATAAATAGTTCTTTTATGAATCATAAAAATCAAGCCCGTATTTAATATTTTATTAACATTGTGATCGGTGGTTAATTGGTTGTTGTGCTTACATCGCTGTTTTATCTGTCATTTACAAAAGGTTTTGCGGTTATCATCACAAAAAGAACAAACAAAATTTGTGGTTTTATTTAACTAATATGTAACCTTCAATAAACAAAGTGATTCACATAAATGTTTTTATTGTGAATATCGGAATCATAAAGGTGATGACGTGACAGAAGAACAACGCTTTGACCAGCGCATCGCGCAGGAAACGGCCATCGAACCGCAGGACTGGATGCCGGATGCCTATCGTAAGACCTTGATTCGGCAGATAGGCCAGCACGCGCACTCGGAAATTGTCGGCATGCTACCGGAAGGCAACTGGATCACCCGCGCGCCGACGCTGCGCCGCAAAGCGATCCTGCTGGCTAAGGTACAGGATGAGGCCGGGCATGGGCTTTATCTCTATAGCGCCGCGGAAACGCTGGGCTGCGCGCGGGAAGACCTGTATCAGAAAATGCTCGACGGGCAGATGAAATACTCCTCCATTTTTAACTATCCGACCCTCAGCTGGGCGGATATCGGCGTGATCGGCTGGCTGGTCGATGGCGCGGCCATCGTCAACCAGGTGGCGCTGTGCCGGACCTCTTACGGCCCCTATGCCAGGGCGATGGTCAAAATCTGCAAAGAAGAGAGCTTTCACCAGCGTCAGGGATTTGAAGCCTGCATGGCGCTGGCGCAGGGCAATGACGCGCAGCGGCAGATGCTGCAGGACGCTATTAACCGCTTCTGGTGGCCGGCGCTGATGATGTTTGGCCCCAACGATGACAACTCGCCGAACAGCGCCCGCAGCATGGCGTGGAAAATCAAACTGCACTCCAACGACGAGTTGCGTCAGCGCTTCGTCGATAACACCGTGCCGCAGGTAGAGATCCTCGGCATGACCGTACCGGACCCGGATTTGCGCTTTGATGAAGCCAGCGGCCACTACCGCTTCGGCGAAATCGACTGGCAGGAATTTAACGAGGTAATTAGCGGCCGTGGGATTTGCAATCACGAACGACTGGCCGCCAAGCGTAAGGCCTGGGAAGAGGGCGAGTGGGTGCGCGAGGCCGCGCTGGCCCATGCGCAAAAACAGCAGGCCCGCAGCGCGGCATGAGGAGAGAGAACATGAGCAAAGTTTACTGGCCGTTATATGAAGTGTTCGTTCGTAGCAAACAGGGATTATCCCATCGCCACGTTGGCAGTCTGCACGCCGCCGACGATCAAATGGCGCTGGAGAACGCCCGCGATGCCTATACCCGCCGCAGCGAAGGCTGCTCGATTTGGGTGGTGAAGGCCAGCGAAATCGTTGCTTCGCAGCCGGAAGAGCGCGGCGAATTCTTCGACCCGGCGGAAAGCAAAGTCTACCGTCATCCGACTTTCTATACCGTGCCGGACGGCATGGAACATATGTGAGGCGGCGATGAATACCCCTAACCCCGTAGCCACCTACGCCCTGCGTCTTGGCGACAATGGTCTGGTTCTGGCCCAGCGTTTAGGCGCCTGGTGCGGCCATGCTCCCGAGCTCGAGATCGATCTTGCGCTGGCCAACATCGGCCTCGACCTGCTCGGCCAGGCGCGCAACTTTTTAAGCTATGCCGCCGAACTTAACGGCTGCGGCGACGAAGATACGCTGGCCTTTGGCCGCGAAGAACGCCAGTTCAGCAACCTGCTGCTGGTGGAACAGCCAAACGGCAATTTTGCCGACACTATCGCCCGTCAGTTCTTTATCGACGTCTGGCACGTCGCCCTGTTCAGCCGCCTGGTGAACAGCCGCGACGCGCAGCTGGCGGCCATTGCCGCTAAAGGGCTGAAAGAGGTGCGTTACCACCAGCGTTTTAGCCGCGGCTGGCTGGAGCGTCTCGGTAACGGCACCGAGGTATCAAATCGCAAAATGCAGCAGGCGGTCGACAATCTGTGGCGCTTCACCGGCGAACTGTTCCTTGCCGATGAAGTGGATCTCCTCCTGGTTGAGCAGGGCATTGCGGTTGATCCGCGCGAGCTTCAGGCCGAATGGCAAAGCGCGGTACACACGGCGCTGCTCGACTCCGGCTTACAGATCCCGCAGGAAGAGGCTTTCCGCAGCGGCGGCAAACAGGGGCTGCACAGTGAACATCTCGGCCCGCTGCTGGCGGAGATGCAGTATCTGCAGCGTTCGCATCCCGGACTGCAGTGGTAAGTGAGGTGACTATGCAACGTCTTGCCGACATCGCTCCAGCAGAGGTTCGTACCATCTGGGGATTATTAAGCGCGATCCCGGATCCGGAAGTGCCGGTACTCACTATCACCGACCTCGGTATGGTGCGCAGCGTCGCGCGCCACGGCGACGGTTGGGTGATTGGCTTTACCCCGACCTATTCGGGCTGTCCGGCGACGGAGCATCTGCTGGGCGAGATCCGCGCGGTCATGAGCGAGCATGGCTTTGTGCCGGTACATATCGTCCTGCAGCTGGATCCGCCGTGGACCACCGACTGGATGAGCCAGGATGCTCGCGAGCGCCTGCGCCAGTACGGCATCAGCCCGCCCCAGGGGCACGCCTGCCATGCGGACATGCCCACCGAGGTGAGCTGCCCGCGCTGCGGCAGCATCCATACCTCGCTGATTAGCGAATTCGGTTCCACGGCCTGTAAAGCGCTCTATCGCTGCGACAGCTGCCGCGAACCTTTTGATTACTTTAAATGTATTTGAGGTTGCCATGACGACGTTCCATTCGCTTAAGGTGGCGAGAGTCGAGCCGGAAACCCGCGATGCGGTGACCATCACTTTTGCGATTCCGCAAGCCCTGCAGGCGGAGTACTGCTTTCGTCCGGGCCAGCATCTGACGCTAAAAGCCCGTCTGGGCGGCGAAGAACTGCGCCGCTGTTATTCCATTTGTCGCAGCCGCACGCCCGGCGAAATTAGCGTCGCGGTCAAAGCTATCGACGGCGGGCGCTTTTCGCGCTACGCCCAGCACGATATCCAGCAGGGTATGGAGCTGGAAGTGATGGTGCCGCAGGGGCATTTCGGTTATCAACCGCAGGCTGAACGGCAGGGTGAATATCTGGCGATTGCCGCCGGTTCCGGGATCACGCCGATGATGGCGATCATTAGCGCGACGTTGGCGACCGAGCCGCAAAGCCGCTTCACGCTGATCTACGGCAACCGCAGCAGCCATAGCATGATGTTCCGCCAGGCGCTGGCCGATTTAAAAGACCGCTATCCGCAGCGCCTGCAGGTGATACACCTGTTTAGCCAGGAGTCGATGGACAGCGATCTTTTACAGGGGCGCATTGACGGCGACAAACTGCGCCAGCTCTCCGCGCATTTACTGGATTTCAGCCGTTTCGATGACGCCTTTATCTGTGGACCGGCGGCGATGATGGACGACGCGGAAGCAACGTTACGTGAACTTGGCGTAGCGGAGAAATCGATTCATCTCGAACGCTTTAATACACCTGGCGGCAATGTGAAGCGCGCCGCCGGCGTGCAGGCGGAAGGGCGCACGGTAACCATCCGCCAGGACGGGCGCGATCGGCTGATCGCCCTCAGCGCGGAAGACGACAGCATCCTGGATGCCGCATTGCGTCAGGGTGCGGATCTGCCATTTGCCTGTAAGGGCGGGGTTTGTGCCACCTGTAAATGCAAAGTGCTGCGTGGCGAAGTGGCGATGGCCGCCAATTACAGTCTGGAAGCGGATGAGCTGGCGGCGGGTTACGTACTGAGCTGCCAGTCGTTACCGACCAGCGGCGATGTGGTAGTCGACTTTGACGCGCGGGGGATGGCATGAGTGACCTGCTGATCCACCGTCATGGCCGGGTGCTACAGCTGACGCTGAACCGCCCGCAGGCCCGCAACGCGCTGAACAATGCCCTCTTAACCCAGATTGCCGAGGTGCTGGAGGCAGCGTCAATTGATGACAGCGTTGGCGTCTGCGTTATCAGCGGTAACGCGCGTTTTTTCGCCGCCGGGGCTGACCTCAACGAAATGGCTGAAAAAGATCTGCCTGCCACCCTTGATGATATTCGCCCACGGTTGTGGGGGCGAATCGATGCCTTTACTAAACCGCTCATCGCTTCGGTCAACGGCTACGCGCTCGGCGCCGGCTGCGAGCTGGCCCTGCTGTGCGACCTGATTGTCGCCGGTGACAACGCCCGTTTTGGCCTGCCGGAAATTACCCTCGGCATTATGCCGGGCGCTGGCGGCACCCAGCGGCTGATCCGCAGCGTAGGTAAGGCGCTGGCCAGCCGGATGGTGCTGAGCGGCGAAAGTATTGACGCCCGCCAGGCCCAGCAGGCCGGGTTGGTCAGCGATATCCATCCGGCGGCGTTAACCGATGAGTACGCCCTGAAACTGGCTGCCACCATCGCCCGCCATTCGCCGCTGGCGCTACGGGCGGCAAAACAGTCGCTGCGCCTGTCGCAGGAAGTCAGCCTGCAGGCCGGTCTGCAACAGGAGCGCCAGCTGTTTAGCCTGCTGAGCGCCACCGAGGACCGCCGCGAAGGCATCGACGCCTTCTTACAAAAACGTACACCGGAATTTAAAGGACGCTAATCGTGGAAGCTTTCATTCTCAGCGCAGTGGAACAGGGCGTCATGACCATTACCCTCAATCGCCCGGACCGCCTCAACAGTTTTAACGATCTGATGCATCAACAGCTGGCGGAATGTCTGAAGCAGGCCGAGCGCGATGACGGCATACGTTGCTTGCTGATCACCGGCGCCGGTCGCGGCTTTTGCGCCGGCCAGGATTTGAACGACCGCAATGTCGACCCCAGCGGCCCGCCGCCGGATCTCGGCATGTCGGTAGAACGCTTTTACAACCCGTTAGTGCGCCGTCTGGCGGCGCTGCCGAAGCCGGTCATCTGCGCGGTCAACGGCGTGGCCGCTGGCGCAGGCGCTACCCTGGCGCTGGGCTGCGATATCGTGCTGGCCGCGCGTTCGGCCAAATTTGTGATGGCGTTCAGTAAGCTCGGCCTGGTGCCGGACTGCGGCGGCAGCTGGTTCCTGCCGCGGGTGGCCGGTCGCGCTCGCGCAATGGGGCTGGCGCTGCTGGGCGATAGCCTAAGCGCGGAACAAGCCGCGCAGTGGGGAATGATCTGGCAGCTAGTGGACGATTCAGAACTGGCGGATACCAGTCTGCAGCTGGCGCGCCATCTGGCGGCGCAACCGACGTTTGGTCTTGGGCTGATTAAAAAGGCGCTGCTGGCTTCTGAAACCAACAGTCTCGACGCGCAGCTGGACCTGGAGCGCGATTATCAGCGTCTGGCCGGGCGCAGCGATGATTACCGCGAAGGGGTCAGCGCGTTTCTGGCCAAACGACCACCACAGTTCAGCGGGAAATAGGCCATGACAACATCCTTATCCACGGTGGCAGTGATCGGCAGCGGCACCATGGGAGCTGGTATTGCTGAAGTGGCCGCCGCAGCCGGACATCCGGTGCGTATTTTTGATATTAACCCTAAGGCCGTAGGCCAGGCGATAGAGGGTATCGCCGGGAGTCTGGCGTCGCGCGTTGCGCGGGGCAAACTGGCCCCTGAGCAGGCCGACGCGCTGCTGGCGCGCCTGCATCCGGCCCACGATTTAGCCGCGCTTGCCGATGCAGATTTAGTGATCGAAGCGGCCTCTGAACGTCTGGAAGTAAAAAAGGCGCTGTTCGCGCAGCTGGCGGAGATCTGCGCGCCGTCAACGTTGTTGACCAGTAATACCTCGTCTATTTCGATTACCGCCATCGCCGCCGGGGTCAAAAACCCGGAGCGGGTGGCCGGGCTGCACTTTTTTAATCCGGCGCCGGTGATGAAGCTGGTCGAGGTGGTGAGTGGCCTGGAGACTTCTGCGGAGGTGGTAGAGCAGCTGTGCCAGTGCGTAAGCGGCTGGGGGAAACAGCCGGTGCACTGCCGCTCAACGCCCGGTTTTATCGTTAACCGCGTAGCGCGTCCGTTCTACGCCGAGGCCTGGCGCGCGCTGGAAGAGCAGGTTGCCGCCCCTGAGGTTATCGATGCCGCTTTGCGTGACGGCGGCGGTTTTCCGATGGGACCGCTGGCGTTGACTGACCTGATTGGCCAGGACGTCAATTTCGCCGTGACCTGTTCGGTGTTTAACGCCTTCTGGCAGGACCGCCGTTACTTACCGTCGCTCCTCCAGCAAGAGCTGGCGCTGGCCGGGCGGCTGGGAAAAAAGAGCGGTCACGGCGTCTATCGCTGGCCCGCTGAGAAGCAGCCGGACGCGGCGCTGCCGTCGGTATCTACTGGCGCTCAATCCATTACGGATGTAAGTGACAACGTCACTGAATTAGATGATCTCTTGTTGCTGGAGACCGAAGGCGAGACGGCGCTGGCGCTGAGTGTGAAGCACCACCGCCCGGTGGTGGTGTATGACCTTTGCGCCAACGATACGGTGGTGCTGGCCGCAGCGGCGACCAACGCGCCAGCGGCCACTGATAAGGCCGTGCATTATTTCCAACAGCAGGGCAAGAAAGTGCTACGTATCGCCGATTATCCCGGACTGCTGGTGTGGCGCACGGTGGCGATGCTGATTAACGAAGCGTTGGATGCGGTGCAAAAAGGGGTCGCCAGCCCGCAGGATATCGATACCGCCATGCGCCTTGGCGTCAACTATCCGCAAGGCCCGCTGGCGTGGGGAGAAAGCCTTGGCTGGCGACGGGTGCTGCAACTGCTGGAGAACCTGCAACACCATTATGGCGAGGAGCGCTATCGCCCCTGTTCCCTGTTGCGCCAGAAGGCGCTGATGGAGAAGCACCATGAGCAATGATCCGTGGCGCAACGCGCGCGTGATGTACGAAAAAGATACCTGCGCCAGAAAGATGGGGATCGAACTTATCGAAATGGACGACGGCTTTGCGCAGATGAGCATGACCGTCTCGGCGGACATGCTTAACGGCCATCAAACCTGCCACGGCGGTCAGCTATTTACGCTTGCCGATACCGCTTTCGCTTACGCCTGTAACAGCCAGGGGCTGGCGGCGGTGGCCTCGGCGGCGAGCATTGATTTTCTTCGTCCGGCGTTTGCCGGGGACAGGCTGGTCGCTACCGCCAGGGTCAAACAGCAGGGCAAGCTGACCGGCGTCTACGACATCGAAATTGTTAATCAACAGCAAAAGATTGTGGCCCTGTTTCGCGGCAAATCGCACCGCATCGGCGGCACAATCACGGGAGAAGTGTAATGCGCGACGCCTTTATTTGTGACGGGATCCGCACGCCGATTGGCCGCTACGGCGGAGCGCTGGCCGGCGTCCGCGCCGACGATCTGGCGGCGATCCCGCTGCGTGAGCTGCTGAGCCGCAATCCCGGGCTCGACCCGGCAGCGATTGATGATGTGATTTTCGGCTGTGCTAACCAGGCCGGTGAAGATAACCGCAACGTAGCGCATATGGCGACGTTGTTGGCCGGTTATCCGCATACCGTGCCGGGCACCACGATTAACCGCTTGTGCGGATCGGGTCTGGATGCAATCGGTTTTGCCGCCAGGGCGATCAAAGCCGGCGATGCCGATCTGTTGATTGCCGGCGGCGTGGAATCGATGTCGCGCGCGCCGTTCGTGATGGGAAAAGCCAGCGCGCCTTATCAGCGTCAGGCGGAACTCTTCGATACCACGATTGGCTGGCGTTTTGTGAACCCGCTCATGGCGCAACAATTCGGAACTGACAGCATGCCGGAAACGGCAGAGAATGTAGCAGAATTGTTAAATATTAGCCGGGCCGACCAGGACGCTTTCGCCTGGCGCAGCCAGCAGCGCACGGCGCAGGCCCAGCGCGATGGCATTCTGGCGCAGGAAATCGTGCCGGTGCAGATCATCGGCAAGAAAGGCGCGGTCAGCGCGGTACGCGATGATGAGCATCCCCGCCCGGAAACTACGCTTGAGCAACTCGCGCTATTAAAAGCGCCGTTCCGTAAAGGCGGAGTCATTACGGCCGGGAATGCTTCCGGCGTTAACGATGGCGCAGCGGCGCTGATTATCGCCAGTGAACAGCAGGCCAGCGTACAGGGACTCACGCCGCGCGCGCGTATCGTGGCGATGGCGACGGCGGGTGTTGAGCCGCGCCTGATGGGTTTGGGGCCGGTACCGGCGGTGCGTAAAGTGCTGGAGCGCGCCGGACTCAATATTAACGATATGGATCTGATAGAGCTGAATGAGGCCTTCGCCGCGCAGGCGCTGGGGGTGCTCAGACAACTCGGCGTGCCGGATGATGCGGCGCACGTGAATCCCAACGGCGGCGCCATCGCGTTAGGTCATCCGCTGGGCATGAGCGGCGCGCGGCTGGCGCTGAGCGCCAGCCTTGAGCTGCAACGCCGGGGCGGGCGCTATGCGCTGTGTACGATGTGTATTGGCGTGGGTCAGGGCATTGCCATGATCCTTGAGCGAGTGTGAGCTAATTTACCTGCGAGTACCCTACAATGATAACTACTACAAAATTAGATCCGATTGAAACCGCATCGCGTGACGAACTGCAGGCCCTGCAAACCCAGCGCCTGAAATGGACGCTGAAGCATGCGTATGAAAATGTGCCGATGTATCGCCGCAAATTCGACGCAGCAGGCGTGCACCCTGACGACTTCCGGGAATTAAACGATCTGAAAAAATTCCCCTGTACTACCAAACAAGATCTGCGCGACAACTATCCGTTCGATACCTTCGCGGTGCCGATGGAGCAGGTGGTGCGCATTCACGCCTCATCCGGCACCACCGGCAAACCGACGGTGGTGGGTTATACGCAAAACGATATTGATAACTGGGCCAATATTGTCGCCCGTTCGCTGCGTGCGGCCGGTGGTTCAGCGAAAGACAAAATTCACGTCGCCTACGGCTACGGCCTGTTTACCGGCGGCCTTGGCGCGCACTACGGCGCGGAACGTTTAGGCGCGACGGTGATCCCGATGTCCGGCGGTCAGACCGAGAAACAGGCGCAGTTAATCCGCGATTTTCAGCCGGATATGATCATGGTGACGCCGTCCTACTGCCTGAATCTGATTGAAGAGCTGGAACGCCAGATGGGCGGCGATGCCCGCGGTTGTTCATTGCGGGTCGGCGTGTTTGGCGCCGAGCCGTGGACGCTGGCGATGCGCGCGGAAATCGAGCGCCGCCTGGGGATCACCGCGCTGGATATTTACGGTTTGTCGGAAGTCATGGGTCCGGGCGTAGCGATGGAGTGTCTGGAAACCGTTGACGGCCCGACCATCTGGGAAGACCACTTCTTCCCGGAAATCGTCAACCCGGACGACGGTACGCCGCTGGAAGATGGCGAGCATGGCGAACTGCTGTTTACCACCTTGACCAAAGAAGCGCTGCCGGTGATCCGCTATCGTACCCGCGACCTGACGCGCCTGCTGCCGGGAACCGCGCGGACCATGCGCCGCATGGATCGCATCAGTGGACGCAGCGACGATATGTTGATTATCCGCGGAGTTAACGTCTTCCCCTCGCAGCTGGAAGAGGAGATCCTCAAGTTTGAACACCTGGCGCCGCACTATCAGTTAGAGGTGAATCGCCGCGGTCATCTTGATTCGCTGGCGGTACGCGTTGAGCTGAAAGAGAGTGGGCTGGCGCTGAGTCATGAACAACGCTGCCAGATTTGCCATCAGTTGCGTCACCGTATTAAGTCAATGGTCGGGATTTCTACCGATATTACTATCGTCAACTGCGGCAGCATTCCTCGCTCTGAAGGAAAAGCTTGCCGGGTATTCGATCTGCGTAAAGCGGTGGTTAGCGGTTAAATCTCTCCCGGTAACCCGGCTGAGGCCTTTACGCCGTAAGCCGGGAATTTCCTGTGCTATGATTCATAAAGGAAAAATATAACAACAGAATGAATCAGATGAGTAAACTCGACGCCTTTATTCAACAAGCTGTAACGGCGATGCCGATTAGCGGTACCTCCTTGATTGCCTCGCTGTATGGCGACGCCTTATTACAACGCGGTGGGGAAGTGTGGTTGGGTAGCGTCGCGGCGCTGCTGGAAGGATTAGGTTTCGGCGAGCGCTTTGTACGCACCGCGCTATTTCGCCTCAATAAAGAAGAGTGGCTCGACGTCGTCCGTATCGGCCGGCGCAGCTTTTATCGCCTGAGCGATAAAGGACTACGTCTGACCCGGCGCGCGGAACATAAAATCTACCGGGCGAACGCCCCGGAATGGGACGGAACCTGGCTGCTGCTACTGTCGGAAGGATTAGAAAAAACGGTTCTGGCGGAAGTCAAAAAGCAACTGCTATGGCAGGGATTTGGCGCGCTGGCGCCGAGCCTGCTGGCCTCGCCGTCGCAAAAGCTGGCCGATGTCCAATCGCTGCTACATGAAGCGGGCGTCGCTGAAAACGTCATCTGTTTTGAAGCCCATTCGCCGCTGGCGCTCTCAAGGGCGGCGCTGCGCGACCGCGTAGAAGAGTGCTGGCATCTCACCGAACAAAATGAGATGTACGAGGCGTTTATCGCATTGTTCCGACCGTTACTGCCGCTGCTGCGCGACAGCGAACCGTCAGAGCTGACGCCGGAGCGCTGTTTCCAGATCCAACTGCTGCTTATCCATTTCTATCGCCGGGTGGTATTAAAAGACCCGCTGCTGCCGGAAGAGCTCCTGCCTGCGCACTGGGCCGGGCAAACCGCGCGGCAGCTGTGTATCAATATTTATCAGCGCGTGACGCCCGGCGCGCTGGCCTTTGTCGGCGAAAAAGGCGAAAGCTCGGTTGGCGAGCTTCCCGCGCCGGGGCCGCTTTATTTTCAACGCTTTGGCGGTTTGCCGGGCGTCTAAGGAGGTTGCATGCCGATTTATCAGATTGATGGGCTGACGCCAGTGGTGCCGGACGAGAGCTATGTTCATCCGACGGCGGTGCTGATTGGCGATGTGATCCTGGGAAAAGGGGTCTATGTTGGGCCAAATGCCAGCCTGCGCGGCGATTTTGGCCGTATTGTAGTAAAAGACGGAGCCAATATTCAGGATAACTGCGTCATGCACGGCTTCCCCGGCCAGGATACGGTGGTGGAAGAGGACGGTCACATCGGCCACGGCGCAATTCTGCACGGCTGCGTGATTGGTCGCAACGCGCTGGTGGGGATGAGCGCGGTAATTATCGACGGGGCGGTAATTGGCGAAAACAGTATTGTCGGCGCATCGGCCTTCGTAAAAGCGAAAGCGGAAATGCCCGCCAATCATTTAATTATCGGCAGTCCGGCGAAAGCGATTCGTACGCTGAGCGAGCAGGAACTGGAGTGGAAAAAACACGGTACCCGTGAATACCAGGTGCTGGTGGAACGCTGTAAGCAGTCGCTGCATCAGGTGGAGCCATTAAAAGAGATAGAGGCCGGGCGTAAGCGTCTGGAATTTGATGAAAACCTGCGGCCAAAATCGGCGAGCTGAATGTGACTATTGTTTTTATTATAGCGTGACCGCTCCGGTACAGGTTTGTTGCCGCCCGGACACGGGGCGGCGAACGTCATAATCAGCGCTTCTGCTTGTAAAAGGAATCAATTAATTCATCAATAAACTTCTGCGCCAGCATCTCTACAGCGCCGCTACGGGTAAGCATCGCCAGGCAGGCCAGGCGGTCCAGTTTACGTAGCACTGAGCGTTTAACCGACAGCGAAATAGCCTTTTTTTGATCCTTATTCAATACCACTTTACCTGATGGCATCGGCATTTTCAGGCCGCTATTGACACGGATCGCTTCTGCCATTCGCTCCATCATATCCTTAGTCAAGGAGCCACTGGCGACAAGTTGATAGGTATGGGCGGCTTTACTATATTTTATTTCCGCCTCATAGGTGTCCCGCAACGTTTTCAACGTTCTTGATAACGTTGGATCCGAACAATCCAGCTTTTCCAGCAGTTCCGCTGAGGATACCGGTTGCCCGTTGCCGAGAATTAGCGCCAGTTTAAAAATACGCTCTTGTTTACTATTTAATCTCATCCTGAGACCATCGCATTATCCATAGTGGGTGTGTTGATTAATTTATCTAACCCTGGGCTAAAGCATCAGGGGCGAAATCACTAACAATGCCGTAATAGGCTGCTCTGGCCAGAATTGCCGCTGCCCAGTTGCGATGGGTGGCCGGTTCGCACATTGTTCCCTGAGATTTAAACACTGCCTGGCTGGAGTTAAGGATCCGTAGCGCATCAGCGTGTTCGCCGGGCGTGACCATTAGCGCACGCTCAATAGTCAGTAACTGATTGGGATGGATGGCTGTTTTTCCGACCAGGCCGTGGGCCATATCCAGTTGCAATTCCCGCTCCATGATCTCCTGGCTGTCGATATGTTCGCAGACCGGTGCTGTCAGGGCAAAATGATAGGGAGAGAAAACGGATACCAGCATTTTGATAACGTATCCCATTGGCCCGTCATACAGCGTCAGATTACGCGAACGACGCAGCGAGATAACATTCATGAGATCGTTACCACCGATACGTAAGGCAATTATCCTGGCCCGACATGGATGGGCGCTGAGCTCTCCGGCAAGCTGGCGCATTTTCTCGCAATCAAACACCTCTTCGGTTTCCAGCGTTGGCATTATGCTCAAAGGCGTGCTGCCGATCGCGCGCCACCAGCAAGCCAATGAATGATGCGTAAATTTGGGAATGACCAGACCGTCAATGGCCGTTAAATCAAAGTTCTCAATTAGCAGTTTCGCCATGGATAGATGTCGTGGGCGAATAAATACCAGCGGCCAGTAATGATGCTCTTGCGTTGCTTTGGCACGGGCTAGCTGTATACAGAGGTTTTTGAGGTTTACCAGAGCATGTTTGATATCGCTTTCGTTGACCGAATCTTCAAGACAGATCACTAATGAGCGTAGCCCTTTAATTTTGCCGTCAATAATAGTGGAGGCAATATCGTGGCGAGTGGCGGGCATGTATAGGGTCGCTCCCAGATTCCATGCCGAGAGACGTGTTTTCATTAAAATACCTTCTTAATAATAGTGACGGCGCGGTATTGGCCAATTTCATCGCCAACTTCGCTTATATGAATACCTTTATCGCGGGCTAACGCCATCAGTAGCGCAACATCCGGATCGTTAATGGCGCGCACCAGAACATGATCGGGTACCCTGCGAAGCACCGCGCGCGTTGCTTCTGCGATGCCTGGTTTGATGCGGTTAAGATTGTCTACGGCATATCGTTCAGCGAGATGAAGCACTACCGCTTCGCTTTTGCGTCGAAGTCTGGCTTTCTGCGCTAAATCGGGTTTAATCTGCGCGGCAGAAACTAGCGTCTGTCGATAATTATCAACGGTATCAACTAGTAGTTGGCCGCATTCAAAATCAGCTAAATGATCGCATTGCACACAACCGTGAAAGCCGACCGGTGACCATAGTGAGCGAGAAATCAGACCCGATACCGGCGCCCCCATGATGCCGAAGGGGATTAACCAGTCATCGTCAGACGCGGACAACCATGCGCAGCCGCAGGGGTCGGCTAACACCACCAGCTTTGGTTCGGCAGGGTAGCCTTTTCGGCCGTGAAGCGAACGTTGCAGCTGCGAGCGAATGGCGCCTTTACCGGTCCATCCGTCGACAAATACGATACCTTGCGTACCGTGACGATTTTCAATCCATTCAAGTGCGGCGCTATCAATACCGCGATCGCGAATAATGCTGATACCGTAGTGGAAGGACGTTTTACCCGCGTCGCGCAGCGCCCGCTGTAGCATCACCCCCAGCGGGACACCCGCACGCACCAAACTCACCAGGATGATAGGCGTATTGTTGAACTGCGCGATGAGCGTGTGACTGAGCTGCTGCACTTCGTTAGCCATACGTGGCGTTTCGCGCTGTAGGGCTTTGGCAAAAAGATTAAGATGCCACTGACTTGGCGCGGGCTCCTGGCTTAGCAAGTCGGAATAATGCGCTTTACCCGATTGAATCAAAGCCTCTTTTTCATCAACCGACGTCATGGCGATATTCACAGGATTGAGCAAAAAGCGGACGTCATTTTGCGCAAAAGCGCCGGAAAAGTAATGGAGCTTGTGCATATTAAGAACCTGCGAAAATGTGGTGATTGATAGCTGTGGCAAACTGGCTCTGCTGGGGGACGGCAAACCAATGGCAAAGTTGCAAAAAGCGATGGTCGCTAAGACTGTCGCCAAACCCGAGCACCGGGAACGTACCGCGCTGGGCCTGCAATTTATTTATTAGCCAACCGACGGCCAGCCCTTTATCGACAGGCTCCGGTATCCAGGCAACGTTATTGCCGTTGCGGTGAAGATAAAACCCCTGCAGCGTGAAACGCTGCGTCAGCCAGTCGGCAAAAGCGTAGAGCTCGGCGATTCTGGTGCTGTCGCGATGTTTCATCACCAGGTAAACGGGCACGTCGTCATACTCTTCGTTGATGCGCGCCCAGCCGTCGATACCTTGAATAGCCATCTGGGTAGTTATGTCGTGTTGCATGGCTTTAAGTCTGTCAGCATAGGGCGCCAGGATAGCTACCATATGATGTTGCCACTCGGTATCCGGTAGCCCTTCAGGCGTCATGATGACTGCGCCGTGGGTGGTTATAGCCCATGAGCGAAATGGGATTTGCACCCGCGTCAACTCTTCGCTCCCTCTGGCGGTGACGGGGATCAGTTCGGCGTGTTCAAGCAACCAATCGACGAACATGGCCTGAGCTTCGTTCATATAGCTGCGCGGACGCATTTCCCTGTCCAGCGCGGCGCAACGAAAGGGGGCCGCAGAAAGTTCATTGACCATTTTTCGTCTGGTCTGAAATAGCGTATCGTCGAGATCGGAAAATACTACTGGCTTATTCATAAGATAAAATCTCCAGTCGCGAACAAAGCGACTCCAGCGCGTGGACCAGGTGGGGATCAACGCTTTTCGTAGGGGTCTCTATACATAAAATAATGCGATCGAAACGCTGGTGGGCGACGTTGTAGACAAAGTTTGGGATGCCCAGCCCGTAATTATCGTTAAATGACAACAGCGATTGGATCGCCATGCCAGGCGCAATCGGCGAGCGACTGGTCGCGCTGAACTTAACAGTGGCGCCTTGTTGCTCAAGGCGTTCGGCCAGCAAAAATGGTTCCCAGACAAACTCACCGCTGCCCAGTACCAGGATAGTCTCTCCTGTGGTTGCGTTGATCTCGATGCCAAGGTCTGCCGCGGGACGTATCATTCCCAGACGCCCCCACGTCTGGCGCCGGGAAAGAGCATACTCCCCACGCGAGGTGATATTGACGGCAGGCATGTCGGGAGGTGTAGCGTTGGACAGCGGATGCCATTCCCAACGTCCTTTAACTAACGCGATCTGGCTCACCGGCAGGTTACAACGCCTGGCGAAGGCATCGCCGCTCCAGTCGGTAAGCGTCACGGAGACAGCACTTTGCAAATGTGTCAGGTGCGGGTGTAACGCGGACACGAGATTGATGAAGGTATTGCCGGTCGTGGCTTCATCGTCGATGAGCACCAGAGTTTTAGCTTCCAGCACCCGTCGGCGCATCTCTCGATCGTGGGGGAGATAAATCAAATGGTCCGTGGCATGGCTGTGCGCTTCTTTAAATTCGCACAGTAGTTCCGCCTCTTGCGGATGACGCGTAGAGGTGAGATAGATTGCCCGGTCAACGCGTTTGCGGAGTTCGTCAAACACGCCAGCGCCGAGACCAACGGCAGTCTCAGCCATCCCGACGAACAACACCGGACCGGCGAGGTCGGCGGGGAAACTTACGGCAAGCCGCTGGTAAACTGCGCGCATGGTTGCGGGCGAAACAGGAATATGCCGACCTAAAACATGGCTGACAAAGAGAAACGCCCTTTTAGGGTTGCGCCGTTCAGCGATGTCGAACAGTGCATGAAGTTCGTTTTCCTCGCCGTGGTGAAACACGCGTAATTCGCCACTTGAGAGCTGACGGAGGTAGCAGTTTTCGTTTTTCATCATTTCACCTCCGCATTATGCGAAGGCGCAAGCGCATTATTGAGTTGCTGAGGATATAGACAGCTCTCTGTCATGACTCTGATGGTTGCAGGGGTGAATTGATGCGCTACGCGCTGCACAATGTCATCCGCCGTCAGTAAACCCAGCCGCTGCGCGGCGAACAACCCGGGCAAATTCACGCCGCTGTGGCGGGTATACCCAATACCACCGGAGGGGCGTAGATTAATCTCCAGTAAAAGCGGTTTGCCCTCTGTATTGTGACGAGTCTGTACGTTTACCATACCATCAGCATGCAGTGATTCGGCGCAGGCGCAGGCAAGTTCGAGCGCCGCTCCTTTATTTTCCAGATACTGCAATGCACCTTCTTTTCGCCTGCCAATGGCTGTCAGTACTTTGCCATGACTAAGCAGCATGTCGACAGAGTATTCTGGACCTGGAAGCCAGGGCATGAGTACCAGTGGAGTAAACGTCTCACTGGTCTTAACGGCTTCAATATATTGTTCCGGGCGGATACGTCGCTGTTCCGGATGATTAATAATACCTGTAGAAAGCGCGTGCTCATCAAATAGCCAAAACCCCGCGCCATAAATGCCGGTAACGGGTTTCACACATAGGCGGCTGCCGGGGAAAGGCGAAGCTTTGAGTAGATATTCCAGCGTGTTGGCATCATTGGCTCGTATGGATGGCACCACGGGAAGCCCACATGCTTGCATGGCTTTTGCAAAGTTGACTTTGTCATCGGCAATATCAAATGTGGACACCTGGCGGGCGCCCGTGGTGAGAGTCACGCCCAGCGCTTCAATCTGCCGTCGGTGCTGTTCGTACCAGCGGCACGCTTTGCCAACCTGAATTGCGGCAATGCCATACTCTTTTACTATTGATGAAATAAATGGCATCCGTGAATTGATGTCGGTGGGTTCACTTAATGAAAAATGTGCCGTTGATAATATTTCATGTCGGGGTTGACTGTGTGAGGCGTAGGTGGTTATAGGATGTTCGTTATTATTGATTGTGAAACCATTAATGCCGAAAATGATATCGCGTTGGGAGGATAGTCCCTCCATAATCCATATTTTTCTTTCCATTGATATTATTTCCACGCGTCCAGCGTTAAATTTAACTGGAGTCTAAAAGCGCTATGTTGGCATGTCAATCATAATATGAGGCGCTTTTTTGTTTTCGGAATGATTATTTATGAAATGAATGTGTTCATATCTCCGTAATGATTTTTAAAATAATTTATCATCGGCGAGTTTTTCTTTTTCTTAATTTTCTAAATTGCCTTGTGTCAGTTCTTTATCATGATATGATTTTTTTGAGTCTTTAACGCATATTGATTTGCTAAATGTATTTAATAGGGAAGAATAAATGGTCTCACTTACTAAAAATCAGACAATATCATTAAGCAAAGTATCTCCGGCATTATCGCAGCTGACTTTTGGTCTGGGCTGGGATCCTCTGCGGGCGAAGAAAAAAGGGCTATTCGGCGGGTTGTTCTCCGGTGGCGCAGGTTCTATCGACCTTGATGCAAGCTGCATTCTATTGAACAAGAATGGCAACGTGCTGGATACCATTTGGTTTGGCCAGCTGAAATCTCGCTGTGGCGCTGTCGTGCATAGCGGCGATAACTTAACGGGAGAAGGTGACGGTGATGATGAAGTCATTCGCGTTAATATGGAGAAACTTTCCGCTAACGTGGAATATCTGGCCTTTACCGTCAATAGTTTTCGCGGCCAAACGTTTAACGAAGTTGAGAATGCCCATTGCCGCGTGCTCGATCAAAATAATCAGGAATTGGCCCGCTATCAGCTAACCGAGCAAGGTTCTCATACCGGCATTATTATTGCTTCATTAAGCCGCCAGAACGGCAGTTGGGATTTTACCGCCCATGGTCAAGCAGCTCAGGGGCGCACCATCGACGATATGAAAAGTGACGTATTACGCATTGTGGTGCGCTAATGAAACTATTACCCGGAGGAAATAGCGCGGTTCCTGTTGCTAACCTTAGTATCAAAATAAGCGCGGGCAGTAGTATTGATGTGTCGTCATTTCGTCTCTATGCCAATAATAAGGTAAGAGGCGATGCGGATATGTGTTTTTACGGCCAGCCGCGAAATGATGATAATACCATTGAGCTGAGTACTAATAATACCGCTACTGTATTTCTGGTAGCATTAGGGCTGCTGCAGGCGGATGTCCAGAAAGTGGCCTTTACCGCAACCTGCGATAATAACAGGACTATCGGTGAATTAGGCCATTTGACGATCGCGGTGGAGCATAACGGTACTACGCTGATTGAGTGTCAGGTCGATGTTCACGGTCGAAATGAAGCCGCGCTGATACTGGGCGAACTTTATCGGCGTAATGGCGAGTGGAAGTTTCGCTTTGTCGCACAGGGATTTACTGGCGGCCTAAAACCGCTCGCTGAATACTATGGCGTTGATATTGCCGATGAAGCCTTGCCCCCTGCAGATGAACCCGTGAAAGTGAACCTCAGTAAGGTCACTTTGACTAAAGAGAAACCGGCAATCAGCCTCGCTAAACGTGACGATTATGGCGAGATACGCGTAAATCTGAATTGGCATCGCCAAAGCTCGGCTACAGGTTTATTTGGTTCATTATTAGGGGCAGGCGCCAGCAGCGTTGATCTGGATCTGGGCGCTTTTGTCGAATTAAAAAATGGCGATTTAAGCGTAGTACAAGCACTGGGTAATGCATTTGGGCGATATCAACAACCGCCTTTTATTCAGCTTCAGGGTGACGATCGCACGGGGGCGGTTAACGATGGAGAATGGATCTGGATCAATGGTAGCGAATGGCAAAAAATTAACCAGATATTAATCTATGCCTTTATTTATGAGGGGGTCGCCAGTTGGGATAAAACAGATGGTGTCGTCACGCTACATGTTCCCGGGCAGCCGCCAATCGAAACCCGACTGACCGAAGGCAATAATCGTCGAACAATGTGCGCTATTGCTCGCTTAGTCAATGATAACGGCGCCATAAAAGTAGAGCGTATCAATCAATATTTCACCGGCCATAAAGAGATGGATCGCGCATTCGGCTGGGGATTCCGCTGGCGAGCCGGTTCAAAATAAAGAAAACAAAGTGAGGGAACGATGGGATTATTCAATAAAGTAAAATCGACATTGAGCGCCAGCCGCGTAGAACTGGTCAAACAGGTTGGGCGATTTAAAAATAAGAAATTCATGCAAGGAACTGTTGCGGTATGTGCTCGTATTGCCGTCTCCAGTGATGGTGTTAGCGCCGAAGAAAAACAGAAAATGATGGGTTTTCTGCGCTCGTCGGAAGAAATGAAAGTTTTTGATACCAACGAAGTAATCGACTTTTTTAATAAATTGGTATCCAGCTTCGATTTCGATATGGAAATCGGCAAAGGTGAAACCATGAAATATATTCTGGCCTTAAAGGATCAGCCAGAAGCTGCGCAATTGGCTGTACGGGTAGGAATTGCGGTGGGTAAAAGCGATGGTAATTTCGACCCGGATGAACAGGCGGCAACCCGAGAAATAATCGCTGCGCTCGGTTTTAACGCTGAAGAGTTTGGTCTTTAACCACAGCACTTAAAGGTATTTCATGGTCTCCACTCATTTAGGTTTTCCCGTTGAAACGGTGAGCGTTTTTATTATTCTCGCCATTGGGGCGATCGTTATTGACCTCGTAATGCATCGTAACGATAGTGTCATATCGCTGAAAAGCGCGGCGTTATGGTCACTATTTTGGGTTGCGGTGGCGATGGTTTTTGCCGGGTTTCTACTGGTGCACCACGGCGCGGAAGTGGCTAGTTTATTTGTTACTGGTTACGCCTTGGAAAAAGTGCTTTCGGTCGATAATCTTTTCGTGATGATGGCGATCTTCTCCTGGTTTGGCATCCCGGAACGCTCTCGCCATCGCGTCCTTTACTGGGGAGTGATCGGCGCGATTATTTTCCGCGCTATTTTTGTCGCCATTGGCACAGGACTATTAGCGCTGGGCCCGTATGTTGAAATAGTCTTTGCCTTAATTGTGCTTTGGACGGCCGTCATGATGTTAAAAAGCGGGGAGGAGAGCGATGAAATTGAAGATTACTCGCAGCATCTCGCTTACCGTCTGGTAAAACGTGTATTCCCTATCTGGCCAAAATTAGTGGGGCATGCTTTTTTACTGACCGCGAAAGAGGTCGAGCGTGAACGGGCGAAGCCGGAAAATAAAGATCTCATTATCAGCACCGGAAAGCGCGTCGCGTTATATGCAACGCCGCTGATGCTATGCGTGGCAGTAGTAGAACTCTCTGATGTGATGTTTGCTTTTGATTCCGTGCCGGCCATTATTGCAATAAGCCAGGAGCCGCTGATTGTCTATAGCGCGATGATGTTTGCCATCCTTGGCCTACGTACGCTTTATTTTGTATTGGAGGCACTCAAACATTATTTAGTGCATCTTGAAAAAGCGGTCATCGTATTACTTTTCTTTATTGCCATTAAGCTTGGTCTGAACGCCACCGATCATCTTTGGCACCATGGCTATAGTATTTCGGCGACCGCCAGTCTGTATGTCGTTCTACTGGTGCTTATTGTTGGTATTGTCGCCAGTTTTGTCTTTCAGGATAAAAACGAGGAACAGCCAGGGGAGCATTAATTCCTCGCGCTGTCCTTATTCATGTTCACTTTAAAAAGGATTTAATATGAGCGTATCACTGTCAAAAGGCGGTAACGTTTCTCTTAGCAAAAGCGATCCGTCAATGAAAAACGTGCTGGTTGGATTAGGGTGGGATGTCCGCACTACCGACGGCCAGGATTTTGACCTCGATGCATCTGCCTTCCTGTTATCAGAGACGGGAAAGGTGCGCAGCGATAGCGATTTCATCTTCTACAACAACTTAAAATCGGCAGACGGTTCGGTCACCCACACCGGCGACAACCGCACCGGGGAAGGCGATGGCGATGATGAATCGCTAATCATCAAACTGGATATGATCCCGGCCAACGTCGCCAAAATCGTTTTCGTGGTCACCATTCACGATGCACAAATGCGTCGTCAGAGTTTTGGTCAGGTGTCAGGCGCTTTTATTCGCCTGGTCAACAACGATTCACAACTTGAAGTGGCCCGTTACGATTTGACGGAAGACGCTTCCAGCGAGACGGCAATGCTATTTGGTGAACTTTATCGCCATAACGGCGAGTGGAAATTCCGCGCCGTTGGGCAGGGATACGCTGGTGGATTATCCAGCGTCTGCGCCCAGTATGGCATTAATGCATCTTAAAAACCGAGCAGCCCGACCGTCCGTCGGGCCATACAGTAGTTTATAACAGGAGGTTTAAAATGGCTGTTTCCCTCGTTAAAGGCGGTAACGTATCACTCACTAAAGAAGCGCCGTCGATGAATATTGCGATGGTGGGATTGGGTTGGGATGCGCGAGTAACGGATGGGCAAGATTTCGATCTCGATGCATCGGTCTTTATGGTTGGCGAAGATGGCAAGGTGCTATCGGATGCGAATTTTATCTTCTTCAATAATAAGAAGAGTCCTTGCGGCGGCGTAGAACATCAGGGCGACAACCGCACCGGTGAAGGTGATGGCGATGATGAGCAGGTCAAAATCACGCTTTCCCAGGTGGCCGCTGAGGTCAAGAAGCTGGTTTTCTCCGTCACCATCTACGACGCAGAAACGCGGAAACAAAACTTTGGCATGGTGCAGAACAGCTATATGCGGGTGTATAACCACGATAATGGCCAGGAAATTGCGCGCTTTGATCTATCCGAAGATGCATCAACGGAAACGGCGATGATTTTTGGCGAGCTTTATCGTCACGGTGCGGAATGGAAATTTAAAGCGGTTGGTCAGGGATTTGCTGGCGGTCTTGCTGCGCTGGCTTCAGCACATGGCGTTAGCGTTTAATTATTGGCAAGAATAAAACCTCCCGCTGGTGCGGGAGGTTGGTTTTATCAGGCTGCAACCACGCTGTCGATTGCCGCTTTGGCATCGGACTGTGCTTTGGCCGCAACTTCTGGACCATAGGCAATGCCTTCTGCAAACACGAAGTTCACGTCGGTGATACCGATGAAGCCAAGGAAGGTAGAGAGATACGGCGTGACCAGATCGGTTGGCGTATCTTTATGGATACCGCCGCGGCTGGTCAGAACCACTGCACGTTTGCCGGTAACCAGACCTTCAGGGCCTTTCTCGGTGTAACGGAAGGTGACGCCTGCACGGGCAACCAGGTCAAAATAGTTTTTCAGCTGAGTCGGGATGTTGAAGTTGTACATCGGCGCAGCGATAACAATCACATCGTTAGCTTTCAGTTCAGCAATCAGCTCATCGGAGAGCGCCAACGCTTCCTGCTGACGCGCAGTCAGCTGAGCATCGCTCGGACGCAGCGCGCCAACCAGTTCACCATCCAGTACCGGAATCGGATTTGCCGCCAGATCGCGCACGGTGACCACGTCGCCCGGGTGTTTTTCGCGCCATTGTTCAACAAAATAGTCGGACAGCTGGCCAGATTGTGAGTACCCTGCAAGAATACTGGACTTCAGAACTAATACTTTGCTCATGGGTGTTTCCTTTTTAATGTGATTGACGGGACAATGCCCTGGTGCCTGGTGACACTGTATTCACAATCATGCCGTAGAGATAGCGCAATATATCGAATCCTATGTTCAGTTTTTTTGAACAAGGCATGAGTTCAACAGATGTGGTAATCTACAGCAATACTTCATAAGAGATTTTTCCGGCAGAGCACTGCCCGATAACGCTATGACAGAACAACAAAAAATTACTTTCTCGCAGCTCTATGCACGGCTTGATGACCTGATGCTGCGCGATAAATCGCGCTATAGCCGTCGCCTGCATGGCGTAAAGAAGGTTAAAAATCCTGATGCTCAGCAGGCCATTCTGCAGGAGATGACGCAGGAGATAGAACAAGCAGCAGGGAAAGTCCTGCTGCGAGAAGCCGCGCGTCCGACGATTACCTATCCGGAAAACCTGCCGGTTAGCCAGAAAAAACAAGAGATTCTCGAAGCGGTGCGCGATCACCAGGTGGTGATCGTCGCCGGTGAGACCGGTTCAGGTAAAACCACTCAGTTACCTAAAATCTGCATGGAGCTGGGGCGCGGCCTGAAAGGCCTGATTGGCCACACCCAGCCGCGTAGACTGGCGGCGCGAACCGTCGCTAACCGCATTGCTGAAGAGCTGCAGAGCGAGCCGGGCGGTTGTATCGGATATAAAGTCCGCTTCAGCGACCACGTCAGCGAAAACACCATGGTTAAGTTGATGACCGACGGTATCCTGCTGGCGGAAATCCAGCAGGATCGCCTGCTGATGCAGTATGACACTATCATTATCGATGAAGCGCATGAGCGCAGCCTGAACATTGATTTTCTGCTGGGCTATCTCAAAGAGCTGTTGCCACGGCGCCCGGACCTGAAAATTATCATCACTTCCGCCACCATCGATCCGGAACGATTTTCGCGCCATTTTAATCATGCGCCGATTATCGAAGTCTCCGGGCGGACTTATCCGGTTGAAGTGCGTTATCGTCCCATTGTTGAAGAGGCAGACGATACCGAACGCGATCAGCTGCAGGCGATTTTTGATGCCGTCGATGAACTGGGGCGCGAAGGCCCCGGCGATATCCTGATCTTTATGAGCGGCGAGCGGGAAATCCGCGATACCGCTGATGCATTGAATAAGCTCAATTTGCGTCATACCGAAGTGCTGCCGCTATATGCGCGTTTATCTAACAGCGAGCAAAACCGGGTTTTCCAGTCGCATAGCGGGCGGCGTATTGTCCTGGCGACCAACGTTGCCGAAACGTCGCTGACGGTACCGGGCATTAAATACGTTATCGATCCGGGTACCGCGCGTATCAGTCGCTATAGCTATCGCACCAAAGTGCAGCGTCTGCCAATCGAGCCGGTATCACAGGCCTCCGCTAATCAGCGTAAAGGTCGCTGCGGGCGCGTATCGGAAGGTATCTGTATTCGTCTTTATTCGGAAGACGATTTCCTGTCGCGGCCGGAATTTACCGACCCGGAAATTCTGCGTACCAACCTGGCCTCGGTCATTCTGCAAATGACCGCTCTGGGGCTGGGCGATATCGCCGCGTTTCCGTTTGTCGAAGCGCCGGATAAGCGCAACATCCAGGATGGCGTACGCCTGTTGGAAGAGCTCGGCGCCATCACCACCGATGCGCAGGCAACGGCTTATAGGCTAACCCCACTGGGCCGTCAGCTCAGCCAGCTACCGGTGGATCCGCGTCTGGCTCGGATGGTGCTGGAAGCGCAGAAACATGGCTGCGTGCGTGAAGCGATGATCATCACTTCCGCGCTGTCGATTCAGGATCCGCGCGAGCGTCCCATGGACAAGCAGCAGGCGTCTGATGAGAAACATCGCCGTTTCCACGATAAAGAGTCTGATTTCCTTGCGTTTGTTAATTTGTGGAACTATCTCGGCGAACAACAAAAGGCGCTCTCGTCGAATCAGTTCCGCCGCCAGTGCCGGGTGGATTTCCTCAACTATTTACGCGTGCGTGAATGGCAGGATATTTACACCCAGCTGCGCCAGGTCGTGAAAGAACTCGGCCTGCCTATCAACAGCGAGCCGGCGGAGTACCGGGAGATTCATACCGCGCTGCTGACAGGTTTATTGTCGCATATCGGGATGAAAGACTCCGATAAACAGGAGTACACCGGCGCCCGTAATGCCCGGTTCTCTATCTTCCCAGGTTCCGGTCTATTCAAGAAACCGCCGAAGTGGACGATGGTTGCGGAACTGGTCGAGACCAGCCGCCTGTGGGGGCGTATTGCCGCCCGCATTGAGCCTGAGTGGGTTGAGCCGGTTGCGCAGCATCTGATCAAACGCTCCTATAGCGAACCGCACTGGGAGCGGTCGCAGGGCGCGGTCATGGCGACAGAAAAGGTTACCGTTTACGGCCTGCCGATCGTCGCCGCGCGTAAGGTCAACTATAGCCAGATTGACCCGGCGCTGTGCCGTGAGCTCTTTATCCGCCACGCGCTGGTAGAGGGCGACTGGCAGACGCGGCATGTTTTCTTCCGCGATAACCTGAAGCTGCGCGCTGAAATCGAAGAGCTGGAGCATAAGTCGCGTCGTCGCGACATCCTTGTGGATGACGAGACGATGTTCGAGTTTTACGACCAGCGCATTAGCCACGATGTCATCTCCGCTCGCCACTTTGATAAGTGGTGGAAGCAGGCCAGCCGCGAAACGCCAGACTTGCTCAATTTTGAAAAGAGCATGCTGATTAAAGAGGGGGCGGAACAGGTCAGTAAACTGGACTACCCGAACTTCTGGCATCAGGGCAATCTTAAACTGCGTCTCAGCTATCAGTTTGAGCCCGGTGCCGATGCCGATGGCGTAACGGTACATATCCCGCTGCCGCTGCTCAATCAGGTGGAGGAAGCCGGGTTTGAATGGCAGATCCCCGGCCTGCGTCGCGAGCTGGTCATTGCGTTAATCAAATCTCTACCGAAACCGGTACGACGGAATTTTGTCCCGGCGCCAAACTATGCGGAGGCTTTTTTAGGCCGCGCGACGCCGCTGGCGTTGCCGCTACTGGATTCGCTGGAGCGTGAACTGCGTAAAATGACCGGTGTGACCATCGACCGCGAGTCCTGGCAGTGGGATCAGGTGCCCGATCACCTGAAAATCACTTTCCGGGTGGTGGATGACAAAAATAAGAAACTGCAGGAAGGGCGCTCTTTGCAGGCGTTGAAGGACGCGCTGAAAGGCAAAGTTCAGGAGACGCTATCGGCGGTGGCCGACGACGGTATTGAACAAAGTGGGCTGCATATCTGGAGTTTCGGCACGCTGGCGGAGAGTTACGAACAGAAGCGCGGTAATTATAAGGTGAAAGCCTGGCCGGCGCTGGTGGACGAGCGTGACAGCGTAGCCATCAAACTGTTTGATAATCCACAGGAACAGCAGCAGGCGATGTGGCGTGGTTTACGCCGTTTACTGTTGCTCAATATTCCGTCGCCGATTAAGTATCTGCACGAGAAACTGCCAAACAAAGCCAAGCTGGGACTCTATTTCAACCCTTATGGCAAGGTGCTGGATTTGATTGACGATTGCATCTCCTGCGGCGTTGACAAGCTTATCGATGAAGCCGGCGGCCCGGTATGGACTGAAGAGGGCTTTAGTAAACTGCACGATAAAGTGCGCGCCGAACTGAACGACACGGTGGTCGATATCGCGAAGCAGGTCGAGCAGATCCTGACGGCGGTATTTAACATCAATAAGCGTCTGAAAGGGCGGGTAGATATGACGATGGCCCTGGGGCTGTCGGATATTAAAGCGCAGATGACAGGTCTGGTTTATCGCGGCTTTGTGACCGGCAACGGTTTCCGCCGTCTCGGCGATACGTTGCGTTATCTGCAGGCAATTGAAAAGCGTCTTGAGAAGCTGGCAATCGATCCACACCGTGACCGCGCCCAGATGCTGAAAGTCGAGAGCGTGCAACAGGCGTGGCAGCAGTGGTTGAATAAGCTGCCGCCGAATCGCCGTGATGATGACGACGTACAGGAGATCCGCTGGATGATCGAAGAGCTGCGCGTCAGCTTCTTTGCTCAGCAGTTGGGTACTCCGTATCCGATCTCGGACAAACGCGTATTGCAGGCGATGGAGCAAATTACGCCGTAGTTTGGCCGGTTGTCCCCGGTGGCGCTGCGCTTACCGGGGCTACTGGTCAGGTGCCCACGTTTAAGCGTTTACCCACGCCAGAGTAAAGCCGTCCCAGCCTTTATTACCCACGGTCTGCAGCGCCGTTGCCGTCAACCGTGGCTCGGCGCCCATCATCTCAATGAACTGACGCACGCCCTGAACGCGCTCGTCGGCGCTCTGTGAGTTGACCACTTCGCCGTCGCGTACCACGTTATCGCCAATAATTAAGGTTCCTGGGCGGGAATAACGTAGCGCCCAGCGCAGATAATGGGGATTATTCGGCTTATCGGCATCGATGAAGATCAGGTCGAAAGCGGGACATTCGCCAAGCGCCTCCAGGGACTGTAGCGCCGGTCCCTCCCGCAGCGTGACCAGATGGTCAACCCCCGCCAACTGCAGATTCTCCCGCGCTATCTGGGCATGATGCGCGTCGGCCTCCAGCGTGAGTAGTTGGCCGTCGGCAGGAAGCTCGCGCGCCATCCAGATGGTGCTATAGCCGCCGAGAGTGCCGATCTCCAGTATTCGCTTAGCTTGGGTAAGCCGTACCAGCAGGGCGAGAAACTGACCCTGATTGGCGGCGACATCGTGTGCCGGCAACCCGGAACGATGGTTGTTTTCGAGTACCCGATCGAGCACAGCATCGCCGGGAATTAAGGCCTCAATCAAATAATTGTCTACTGCCGACCACTGTTGTTGCATATGACGCTTCCCCATTCAGCTCCCTGATGAGTCAGACCAGCCGCCTCCCAGCGCCCGGTACAAATCAATCTGCGCCAGCAGAAGATTATTTTTCACCTGCACCACGCTTAATTGAGTGGAGAACAACGTTCTTTGCGCATCCAACACGTCCAGATAAGAAGAGTAGCCGTTACGATAGCGGTTCTGCGCGATACGCAACGTCTCTGCGGCGACCGATTCCTGCTCCTGGAGCTCGGTTAGCTGTTCCCCGTAGCGGCTGATGGCATCCAGGCTATCGTTCACCTCTTTGAACGCGCCGCGTACCGTTTTCTCATACCCGTACAGCGCCTGATTGCGCTGGGCCATCGAGACATCAACCTGCGCATTTAGCGCCTGGCGGTTGAGTAACGGCGTCAGAATGCTGCCGCCGATGCTCCAGAGCCGCAGCGGATTATCGAGCAGATCCGGCAGCGTCCGGTCCTGCAGGCTGCCGGTGGCGGTCAGGTTAATCGATGGCAGCAACTGCGCCTGCGACGAGGCAAGGGTGGCATCGGCGGCCACCAGCTGTCGTTGAGCCTGTACAATGTCAGGACGGCGGCTCATTAGCGATGATGGCAGCTGCGAGGGTAGCCGTAGTGGGGTAAGTTGCGCGAATTCATTGCGTTTCACCGCACCGGGATTGTCGCCCAACAGCACGCTCAGGGCGTTCTCCTGCTGGGCAATTTGATGTTGCAACGGCGGGATCTGCGCCCGCGTGGAGCGTAGCTCTGAATCCGCCTGCATGAGCTCCAGGCGCGAGGTATAGCCGGTTTCATACTGGCGTTTAGCCAGATTCCACGCATCTTCTCGCGATTTCAGCGTTTGGCGGGTGACCCGCAACTGCTCGTCTAATGACAACAAGGTGACGTAGCCGACGGCGACCGATGTCGCCACGGTCAGATTAGCCGCTGCGGCAGCGGCTTTCTGCGCTTCAAGGCTGGCCTCGGCGGCGCTGGCGGCGCTGCGGTTGGCTCCCCATATATCGACGTCATAGCTGGCGGTCAGGCCCCCTTTGTACAGCGTGCTGTGAATGGGCAGGCCAGTCGCGGCGGACTGTGCGCGAGCGCGGGTACCGGTCAGGCTGGCATCAAGCGAGGGGAATAAGCTGCTATTAGCAGCGTAGGCTCGCGCCTGATACTCGTTAACCCGCTCACGGGCGATCAGGACGTCGCTGTTGTAGCGCAACGCCCGATCGACATACTGATTAAGGGCGCTGTCGTGGAAATTACGCCACCACACTCCTTCTACCGGGCTGGATGGACCCACATCGGCCCGCCAGGCAGCCGGGATCGCCAGCGTGGGATCCGCGCGTGGTACATCGGCAGACTGACAACCGACCAGCGCCAGCGCCACGGCAAGAGTTAACGGGCGGATCATTGTTTATTCTCCGCGCGGGTATCAATCGTCACCTGCACCGACATACCCGGACGCAGACGATAGCTGTTTTTCTGCCCCTCATCGACCGCGATACGGACAGGAATTCGCTGGGCGATTTTGACAAAGTTGCCGGTTGCGTTATCCGGCGAGATCGCGCTGAATTCGACGCCGGTTGCTGGCGAAATACTTTGTACCTTGCCGTGGAAGGTTTCGCTATTCAGCGCATCGACCGAGAAGGTAACCGGCTGGCCGACGCGCACCTCGGCGAGCTGCGTCTCTTTCAGGTTGGCGATAACCCAGTGCTGAGGCGGTACCAGCGAGGTCAAATGCGTACCGGCGCTGACATAAGCGCCGAGGCGTACGGAGATTTGCCCCAGTTGCCCGGTCGTCGGGGCGATAATCCGCGTATTTTGCAGGTCGATTTCGGCAAGCTCGAGCGCTGCTTTGGCGCTGGCTACATCGGCCTCCAGCGAATCGCGATTGACGATAGTGGACTGCAGATCCTGGCGCGACATCTCCAGCGTGGCTTTCGCCTGTTCGATATCGGCAGCGCCTTGAGCCGCGCTGGCCCGCGCGGAATCGCGTTCGCGAATGGATAACGACCCATCCGCGGTAAGCTCCTGGACGCGTTTTAAATCGGCCTGAGTTTTCTGATTCTGCGCGCGGGCGTTTTGCAAGGCGGCCTCGTTTTTGGCGATCGTCGCTTCGGCGCTTTTCCGCTGCTGCTGGTTGTTTTTCAGCGCCGCCTGTTTCATCGCCAACGTCGCCTGCGCCTGGTGTACCCGCTGCTTATAGATGCGATCGTCAATCTGGAACAGTACCTGTCCCGGCTGAACGGTATCAAAATCTTTGACGTTCACCGCGGTGATATACCCGTTAACCTGTGGGCTGATAAACGTCGTCTGACCGCGCACATAAGCGTTATCGGTGAACTGACTATGCCGGGTGAAAGGGGGCAACTGCCAGGCGTAAAGAATAACCAATACACCGACGATGCCGATCGCCGCGGCGGTAAAAATAGACACCACGCGGATGTTGTTTCGGGTATTGGCCTGTTGCCTGGCCGCGTCCTGCTGACTCATAACCACTCCAGAGTAAAAATTATCTTATTATTTGTTGCCGGTTGCGCGTTTTAACGCGATACGGGCGGTGATTCGCAATCTGATTAAGCGCCAGAAAATCCACACCAGCGTTGCGGCAGAGATCGCCGCCGTCAGGAGATAAGTGTCATTGTAGGCGAGAATATTGGCCTGTAGCGTCGAGGCGTTTTGCAGCAACGTGGTAGCCTGCACGTTCAATAGCGTGCTGTCGCCAATTTGGCTTTGATACATCTGGCTGTACTGCTGCAGTCGCTCGGCGATCAACGGGTTCAGCGTGGTTATCTGATCGGCCAACTGGCTGGAATGAAATTTTTCGCGCCAGGTCTGAAAGGTACCGAGGATAGCTGAACCGAGAAGACCGCCGATATTTTGGCTCATGCCAAACAGTACCGAGAAGCTGACCAGATTGCGCTGGTCGGCAATCACCCCGCCAATTCCCGCCAGCATGGCCGGCGCGAGGAAGAAGGCGCTGCCGAAACCAAGTAAAAACTGGCTGAACATTAACTGTTCCGGACGGGTCAGGGCAGTGGACTGACTATCAAGCAACGAGGCAATCATGATCAACGCCAGCGCGGTCGCGGTGGGCCAGTAAAGGCGCTGCGGGTTAAGCGTCAGACAACTGGCGACGATACCGCAGACGATACCGGCGAAAATCGACCACGCCAGGTTAGTCATCTGCTCGTTTTGCAAGCCGACGTACTGCAGCCAGCCGATGACCCCGGTATTCTGTTCCGCCAGTACGATACGAATCAGCAGCATAATCAGCCCCAGGCGAATGATACTGCCGCTGGAAAGCCATTTGGTGTTAAGCAGCGGATTCGTTCGATTATGTTCAAAAGCGATAGCCGAAACGATCAGCACCACCGCCCCCGCCAGCGACCAGCCAAGCCACGGCGCCTCAAACCACCAGTCCAGACGGCCCAGCGACAGCACCGCGCAGACCAAAGCCATGCCGGGAGCCAGCAGGAAGAAGGTAATAAAATCCTTCTTCTCAAACACTTTTTTGCGATCGCTGGGCGGCAGTTTGAGCGCGATGACGCAGGCGAGCGACACCAGCGCCAGCCCGAGCTCAAAGAAATAGAGCCCGCGCCATTCGTCAATCTGCAGCAGTTCAGTCGAAAACAGACGCGCCAGTGGGATTGCCAGCGACGATCCGGTGATCCCAATGGTCAACGCCTTCAGACGGTGGCGCGCCGGCCAGGCCTGTACCTGATAGTAAATCCCCAGAGAACTCAGCGCCGCTGCCACCATGCCGTGCGCCGCGCGAACCATCATTGCCGAGCTGAGGTCGTTGACGAACAGGTGGAAGAAAGTGACCAGTACATACAGTACCAGGAAGCCTTCAGTAAAGGCGCGCAGGCCAAACTGCTGGCGAAATTTCACCAGCAGCAGGTTGATAGAAACGTTAGTCATCACGTAGACCGCCGGCAGCCACGCAATTTCCGTCGACCAGGCGGCAAAAGTGCCCTGCAGCAGCTGCAGGTTGGCGGTAACGACGGCATTACCCAGCGCGCCGGTCAGACACACCAACAGCCCGACGATGCCGTAAGCGACGCGTTTCGGCGTACTGTGGATTGGCGTCGACGGCGAACCGAGCATCGCCGGCTTTTCATGCGGTGCCCAGTCGTGGGGCACATAAGGATTAGCTTCGCGACGAGGCATTATTTCTTTTCCACCTCGTGCAGCAGCTTTTCCAGTACCCGGTGGGTTTGCTCACGCTCTTCCGCAGTGATGGCGGTGAGGATCTCCTCGCGCAGGTCGTCGGCGACCGCTTTCACCTGATGGAAAAGCGCCATCCCTTTTGCAGTGGCGACCAGCAGACGCTTACGTTTATCGCTGTCAGGCTTAACGCGCTCCACCAGTTCAAGTTCGACCAGGCGGTTAATGAGCGGGACGATGGTGGCGCTTTCAACACCGAGCTCCTGCGCCAGTTCGCTTTGCGAGAGGGGCTGCTCGTTGCGGGCAATGGCTGAGACCGCCACCCATGACGCCTGGCTCATGCCAAGATTTTTCAACCGCCGGTTAACCGCCAGCCGCCAGTGATGCGCGGTTAAGTATAAGAGATGGGAAAAGTTAAGCTGTCGGTTATCCATGTTCCGCCTGCAAATTCATTAGAGCTCTAATGATTTTAGGCGCGGCGATTTACCGATTTCAAGTCACGAAGATAAAAATAGGTTAACGCAATGTGCGTTTTTTGTGGAAAAGGCCGGCTGACACGTGGAAAAAAATAAAAAACCCGGGCGAGCCCGGGTTGAACATCTGGATTACCAGGACATTAGCCCGGATAGATGCCGCGATCTTTACGCGCCAGCAGGATGCGCTCACAGGCGACGATATAGGCCGCGGTACGCAGAGAACAGGCTTTCTCGGCGGCTTTATCGCAGACATGAACGATAGCATCGGTCATGATGCGGTCCATTTTGGCGTTGATCTCTTCTTCGCTCCAGAAGAAGCTCGCCATATCCTGAACCCATTCGAAGTAGCTGACGGTCACGCCGCCGGCGTTACAGATAACGTCCGGAACCACGATCACTCCGCGGTCGGCGAGCACGTCGTCGGCGTCCGGATAGGTCGGGCCGTTGGCGCCTTCGAGGATCAGCTTACAGCTGATTTTTTCCGCGCGCTCACGGGTGATTTGGCCTTCCAGCGCTGCCGGGATCAGGATATCCATCTCGGTGGTCCAGAAATCTTCTTTAGCGATTTCACGCGCGCCCGGGAAGCCGGCGATCTTCTTGTTCTCGGCCTGCCATGCGGTCAGCGCCTGCATGTCGATGCCGCCTTCGTTGAACAGGGTCGCGGTGTGATCCTGGATCACGACAATACGCGCGCCAACGTCGGCGAACAGACGAGCGGCTTCGCTGCCGACGTTACCAAAACCTTGCAGCGCGACTTTCGCGCCTTCGATTTCGATACCGTTACGACGAGCCACTTCACGACCGGTGACGAAGACGCCGCGGCCGGTAGCTTTTTCACGCCCCAGCGAACCGCCGAGATGAATCGGCTTACCGGTAACCACGCCGGTGATAGTGGTGCCGTGGTTCATGGAGTAGGTGTCCATCATCCACGCCATCACTTTACCGTTGGTGCCTACGTCCGGCGCCGGAATATCTTTCTGTGGTCCAATGATAATGCCGATTTCGCTGGTATAGCGACGGGTCAGACGTTCCAGCTCGCCTTCAGACAGTGAGAACGGGTCGACGCGGATGCCGCCTTTGGCTCCGCCGTAAGGAATATTGACCGCGGCGCACTTGATGGTCATCCAGGCAGAAAGCGCCATTACCTCGTTAAGATCGACATCCGGATGGTAGCGAACACCACCTTTACCCGGTCCACGCGATAGATTGTGCTGTACGCGATAGCCTTCGAAATGGCGGATGGTGCCATCATCCATCTGCACTGGAATATCAACGATCAGCGCGCGTTTCGGGTGGCGCAGGGTTTCCACCCAGTAGGCGAGGTCGCCCAGATACGGCGCGACGCGGTCGATCTGGCGCAGGTAAGTGGTCCATGGAGATGTACTACTTTCAGATGCGTAAGATAACTTTTCCATAAGAGTCCTGTATCTCAATGTTATTTGTGTCGTGTAAAACCGTGGAATAGGTACAGCAGTAAAATCTGTGTGATGAATGTTATCACCAATTTTATAAACCAGTATTTGACGGCTATTCCGAATTTTACATTTTTGTTAGTTTTTTGGGGTTGCATTTGAATAAATAAGCACACTCTGACGCCTGTATGTCATGCATCAATATGCATATTTTATGCAGATAAGTGAATACTGAAATAATTTTTTCATATTTTTCATTATCTTGATGATCCTCTAAAAGTGAATAAAATGATTCGTGGTTGTATTGACTTTGTTGCGCGTCAGGGCCCAGCATTAGCTCACGCAATACACAAGGTATTAACCGTGAATTAACATATACCCATACAAATAAAATGGCTTATTTCAGTTGTGGTGAAAATATTTGTCATCGCAGCGGGACGTGTGCGCCCTGAAAACGGCTAAAGGGAAATTGTTAAATTCGACTATTCACGATTGGCCAATTTATGCCGCCGATCCTCGTTCCGGAGAATTGTTATGTCAGGCAGTATCACTCGCGAAGATTTTGATGCTTATATGGTTCCGTGTTTCGCTCCCGCGCCGTTTATCCCGGTGAAAGCAGCGGGCTCCCGCGTCTGGGACCAGCGGGGCAAAGAGTACATTGACGTGGCTGGCGGCATTGCGGTTAACGCGCTGGGTCATGCGAATCCGGCGCTGGCTAACGCGTTGAAAGCGCAGCTGGATAAGCTGTGGCATATCGGCAACGGCTATACCAACGAACCGGTGCTGCAGCTGGCGAAAACGCTGGTGGAGTCGACCTTCGCCGATAAAATTTTCTTCTGTAACTCCGGCGCTGAAGCCAACGAAGCCGCGCTGAAGCTGGCGCGCAAGTATGCGCACGACAAATTCGGCGCCGACAAGAGCGAAATCATCGCCTTCAAGAACTCTTTCCATGGGCGCACTCTGTTTACCGTCACCGTGGGAGGACAGCCGAAGTATTCCAGCGACTATGCGCCATTACCGCAGGACATCACCCATCTGCCGTATAACGACATCGACGCGGTGAAAGCGGCGTTCTCTTCCCGCACCTGCGCGGTCATCGTCGAACCGATTATCGGCGAAGGCGGCGTCATGCCGGCGGATCCGCAATTCCTGCAGGCGCTGCGCGAGCTGTGCGATGAGCATGAAGCAACGCTGATTTTTGATGAAGTGCAGACCGGCGCCGGGCGTACGGGCCAACTGTATGCTTACCAGCATTACAACGTGGTTCCGGATATTCTCACCAGCGCGAAAGGGCTGGGCGGCGGCTTCCCAATTGGCGCGATGCTGGCGAAAGAGGCCTGGGCGCAGGTGTTCCAGCCCGGTACTCACGGCACGACTTTCGGCGGCAACCCGCTGGCGGCGACCGTCGCTAATAGCGTGCTGGCGCAAATGGATAGCGCGCTGCTGGCGGGCGTGGGCGAACGCCATACCCTTATCGTCGATAAACTCAATGCGCTGAACGCCAAATATGATGTCTTTAGCGCCGTGCGTGGGATGGGGCTGCTGATTGGCGCCGAACTGGCAAGCCATCTGCGCGGCAAAGCCAAAGCGCTGACCAATCTGGCGGCGGAAGAGGGGCTGATCGCGCTGATAGCCGGGCCGGACGTACTGCGTTTCGCCCCGGCGCTCAATATTCCCCTGGCGGATATTGATGAAGCCTTCGTGCGCCTTGAGCGCGCCGTCGCCCGCTTAACCAGCTAATCCGGGAGACGGCCTATGATGTTATTTCGTCCCGTACGGGAAAACGACCTTGATGATATTGTCCGCCTGGCCTCCCGGGCGGGCGTGGGAATGACATCGCTGCCCAATGATGCCGTGCGCCTCGCCGCACGGATCAAACGCAGCGTAGAAACCTTTGCCGGCAAGCTGACGCGCGGCGAACAGGGGTTTCTGTTTGTTCTGGAAGATACCGAACTGAGCCGGGTTGTCGGCGTCAGCGCCATTGAGGTCGCGGTGGGGCTCGACGAACCGTTCTACAATTTTCGTATTCAAAAGACGGTACGGGCATCTAAAGAGCTTGGGGTATACAAGCATCAGGAATTGCTCAATTTAAGCTACGACCATACCGGCCATAGCGAACTCTGTACCCTGTTTCTGGACCCGGAGTACCAGAAGAACCGCAACGGCCTGCTGCTCTCCAAAGCGCGGTTTGTCTTTATTGCCGCGTTCCGCGAGTGGTTTTCGCCTCATCTGTTTGCCGAGCTGCGCGGGCGCAGCGACGAGCAGGGTAATTCGCCATTCTGGGATGCGTTGGGGCACCACTTTTTCGACATTCCTTTCGCCGATGCCGATCGCCTCACCGGTACAGGGATGAAAACCTTTATCGCCGAACTGATGCCAGCTTACCCGATTTACATCTCGCTGCTGCCGGATGATGCCCGCGAGGTGATAGGCCAGGTTCATGCTAACACCGCGCCGGCGCGGGCTATTCTCGAAAAAGAAGGGTTTAGCTGGCGCGGGTCCGTCGACATCTTCGATGCCGGCCCGGTACTGGAAGCTGAAACCGATAATATTCGCGCTATCAGAGAGAGCTATTCGCTGCCGGCGCTGCAACTCATGACGCCGCAGGCGACGCCAACCATCGTCGCCAACGGACAGTTTGATAATTTCCGCGCGGTGCTCATCGCGCAAGAGACGCCGGGAGCGCTCGATCAGCAGGTGCTGGACGCCCTGCAGGTCAATGCCACCGACCGGGTTCACGCGGTGACACTCAATCCAGAGGAAAACAGATCATGGCGGTAAATGCACAGTTTATAGCAGGTAAGTGGCAGCAGGGCGCAGGCGCGCCGTTAACTAAGCTGGCGCCGGAAGACCAGTCCGTTTTATGGCAGGCGCAAAGTGCGGGCGCGGCCGACGTGCAGGCCGCCTGCGCCGCCGCGCGCGAGGCGTTTTATGGCTGGTCGCATCGAACATTAAGCGAACGCATTGCCGTGGTTCAGCGTTTCGCGGCGCTGCTGGAAGAGAATAAAGAGGCGCTGGCGACGTTAATTTCCCGTGAAACCAGCAAGCCGCTGTGGGAAACCCGCACTGAAGTACAGGCGATGATCGGCAAAGCCGGGATTTCCATTGATGCCTACGCCGAACGCACCGGTTATCGCGAGTCCGCTATGCCGGATGGCAAAGCGCTGCTGCGCCATAAGCCGCACGGCGTGATGGCGGTGTTTGGCCCTTACAACTTCCCGGGGCATCTGCCGAACGGCCATATTATCCCGGCGCTGATCGCCGGTAACACGGTGGTATTTAAACCGAGCGAATTGACGCCGGCGACCGCGGAACTCACCGTTCAGCTATGGCAGCAGGCTGGGATCCCGGATGGGGTGCTGAATCTGGTGCAGGGGGCGAAAGATACCGGCCAGGCGCTGCTGGAAAATCGCGATATCGACGGCGTGCTGTTTACCGGTAGCGCCGCCGCTGGCTTCCACTTCCACCGTTACCTCGGCGGTCAGCCGGAGAAAATGTTGGCGCTTGAAATGGGCGGCAATAATTCGCTGATCGTGGCCGACGTTACCGATAGCGTTGCGGCGCTGAACGTGATTATTCAATCGGCCTTTATCTCCGCCGGGCAGCGCTGCACCTGCGCGCGTCGTTTACTGGTACCGCGCGGCGAACAGGGCGATGCGCTAGTCGAACAACTGATTGATGCCAGCCGGCAGATCCGCGCCGGTAAATGGGACGCCGAACCGCAGCCGTTTATGGGCGGGGTGATTTCGCAAAGCGCGGCGCAGGGCATGCTGGCGGCGCAGGCGAAGCTGGAAGCGCTGGGCGGCAAAGTGCTGCTGCGCATGAGCCAGCCGGACCCTCACTCTACCGTGTTAACGCCGGGGATTATCGACGTTACCGGGAATACGGTACCGGATGAAGAGTACTTCGGCCCGCTGCTTACCGTGATTCGATACGACCGGTTCGATGAGGCGATCGCGATTGCCAATAACACCCGCTACGGTCTGGCGGTCGGGCTTATTTCCGCCGACCCGGCGCTGTTCGACAAGCTGGCCGACGAAGCGCGCGCCGGGATCGTTAACTGGAACAAACCGCTCACCGGGGCCTCCAGCAAAGCGCCATTCGGCGGTGTCGGCGCCTCCGGCAACCATCGCGCCTCGGCGTGGTATGCCGCCGATTATTGCGCCTGGCCGATGGCTTCTCTGGTCAGCGAAACGCTGACGCTTCCGGCGACGACGTCGCCAGGTCTGCCATTCTGATAACCGTTTTTGTGAGGACACTATGTCTGGATTTGAAGCGAATTTTGACGGCCTGGTGGGGCCAACGCACCACTACGCCGGGTTGTCGGTAGGCAACGAAGCGTCACAAAACAACCGTGACGGTTTATCTAACCCGAAGAAGGCGGCGCTGCAGGGACTTTATAAGATGAAGACCCTGGCCGATCGTGGCTTTGTACAGGGCATTCTGCCGCCGCAGCCGCGGCCAAATATGACGATGCTGCGCAGCATTGGTTTTCAGGGCAGCGATGAGCAGGTGATCCAGCGTGCGGCTAAAGAGGCCCCGCAGCTATTGTCGGCCTTTAGCTCCGCTTCCTCGATGTGGACCGCCAACGCCGCCACCGTGTCGCCGTCGGCCGATAGCGCTGATAGAAAAGTGCATTTTACGGTGGCGAACCTCAACAATAAGCTGCACCGCATGCAGGAAGCGCCGATCACCTCGGCCATCCTCAGGGCGACCTTCGCCGATGAGCGCTACTTTGCGCATCACGCGGCACTGCCGCAGCATGGCGATTTAGGTGATGAAGGGGCCGCTAACCATAACCGTTTCTGCGGGGATTATGACCGCCAGGGCGTGCAGTTTTTTGTTTACGGTAAGCGCGCCAGCGGCGGTGTTACGCCAGCAAAATACCCCGCACGCCAGACGCTGGAGGCCAGCGAAGCGGTGGCGCGTCTGCATCAGCTCGACCCGCAGTACACCGTATTCGCTCAGCAAAATCCGCAGGCTATCGACCATGGCGTATTCCACAATGATGTTATCGCCGTCAGCAACCGTCACGTACTGTTCCATCATCAACACGCCTTCCTGCAACAGCAGCAGGTGCTGGCGACGCTGAAGGAGAGAAACGCCAGTCTGAATATTCCATTTACCAGCGTTGAAGTGCCGGACGAGCAGGTTAGCCTCGATGACGCGGTGGCCTCTTATCTGTTCAACAGCCAGTTACTGAGCAAAACCGATGGCAAAATGCTGATCGTGGTGCCGGAAGAGTGTCGTCAGCGTGAAAACGTCTGGCGTTATCTCTCCGCTCTCGCCGCCGATAGCGCATCGCCTATCGATGAAGTGGCGGCATTCGATCTACGTGAAAGCATGCGCAACGGCGGCGGCCCGGCCTGTTTACGTCTGCGGGTGGTGCTTAACGATGCCGAGCGCGCGGCGGTCAACGCTCACAGTCTGATGAATGACGAACGCTACCGGCAGCTGACCGCGTGGGTTGAAAAGCATTATCGCGACCGCCTGCATGCCAGCGATCTCGCCGACCCGCAGCTACTGCGCGAGGTTTATCAGGCGCTGGACGAGCTGACGCAGATTTTACATCTGGGCGCGATTTATGACTTCCAGCGATAAGGGGCCGGGAATGGAACAAAACGTCAACGATTTACTGCATTGTAAACTGCAGACATGGACCTTTCCGCCGACTATCGAAGCCAGTTGGTTAGGCGATGGCATTCTGCAACTGCTGCCAAAAACGCCCTGGCGACAGGCGACGGTGCTTTCCGCCGGGGTGCACGGTAACGAAACCGCGCCGATTGAAATGTTGCTGCAGATCCTGCAGGGGTTAAGCCATGGCGAACAGCCGCTGACCCACGCGCTACTGGTGGTGTTCGGCAATCTGCCCGCCATTCTCGCCGGCCGTCGCTATCTGCATAACGATCTCAACCGGCTGTTTGGCGGTCGCCATCTGGCGGCGATGCCCGGTAACGAATCGCGGCGCGCTTTTGAACTGGAGATGGCCGTACAGGCCTTCTTCCGTAGCGCCGATGTCCACGGCAAGGTGCCGCGCACGCATCTCGATCTGCATACCGCCATTCGCGGGTCGAAATATCGGCAGTTTGCGCTGCTGCCCGCTCATGATGGCGACTACAGCGCGGATTTTTATCAGCTGTTACAGGCCAGCGGTATGGACGCCATCGTGCGCCATACCGAACCGGGCGGCACCTTTACCCACTTCACCAGCGAGAAGTTCGGCGCGCAAAGCGCCACGCTGGAACTGGGGAAGGTGATGCCATTCGGTGAAAATGATCTGCGCTTGTTTGCCGCCACCGAACTGGCCATCGGTGCGCTGATCGCCGATGGCATCATGCCGCCGCGCAGCAAAGCGCCGGTCGAATACTTTGTGGTGCAGCAGAGCATCATCAAGAGCGAGAACGGTTTCACCCTTAATCTCGACCCGAAAATTGAAAACTTTACCGCGCTGCCGGCAGGCTATGAAATCGCCCGTCAAGCGCAGAAAACCTGGGTGGTCAATGCCGACGCCCCCTACATCCTGTTTCCGAATGCGGGCGTCGCCGCCGGTCAACGCGCCGGGCTGCTGTTGACCGCTACCGCGCCAAGCCTTTCCATGCCTGCTTGAAGGAATCAACATGACTGAACATCAACGTGAGGGGCAGGTTCATCCTGCCGCCGACGGGGAGTGCCCGTCGCAGCTCAAACGCGGCCTTGGCGCCCGGCACATTCAGATGATTGCGCTGGGCGGCGCTATCGGCACCGGACTGTTTATGGGGGCGGGCAGAAACATCGCCGTCGCCGGAACGTCCATTCTGCTTATTTATCTACTGGTAGGTTTCTTTACCTATATGGTGATGCGGGCGATGGGGGAGCTGTTGCTGACCCGCCTGGATTATCGTTCGTTTGCGGATTTCGTCGGCGATTATCTCGGCCCGCAGGCCAGCTTCTATCTGGGCTGGACCTACTGGCTTAGCTGGGTGGTGACCTGTATTGCCGACGTGGTGGTTTGCGGCAGCTATATGCAGTACTGGTTCCCGGAGATGTCGGCGTGGATGCCCGCGCTGAGTACGCTTGGGATCCTGTTCTTGTTTAATCTGTTGTCGGTAAAGATGTTCGGCGAGGCCGAGTTCTGGTTTGCGCTGATTAAAGTTATCACCATCATCGCGCTGATTTTGACCGGCGCGTGGATGATTGCTATTGGCTGGACTTCGCCGGATGGCGTGAAGGCTTCTTTAGGCCATATTACCGACCCGACGGCCTTTATGCCCCACGGCGTGACCGGTTTCTTCGCCGGTTTTCAGATAGCGATTTTCTCCTTCACCGGTATTGAGCTGCTCGGCACCATGACGGCGGAAACGCGCGATCCTGAGCGCATCCTGCCGAAGGCGATTAACGCGCTGCCGCTGCGCATCATTATTTTCTATCTGCTGTCGATGGTGGTCATTATTGCCGTGGCTTCATGGCCTGGCGTCTCGCCGGATGCCAGTCCGTTCGTGACCCTGTTCGCCAAGGCCGGGCTGCCTGCCGCCGCCGCGGTAATTAACTTTGTCGCCCTAACGTCGGCCATGTCATCGGCGAACAGCGGCGTTTACTCCAGTACCCGCATGCTCTACGGCCTGTCGGTAGAAAAACATGCGCACTGGCAGTTCCGTATTCTGTCGCGTAATACCCGTATTCCGGTACGTAGCCTGCTGTTCTCCTGCTTCTGCATGCTAAGCGGCACGTTACTGCTGTTCCTGGTGCCAAACGTGATGACGTTATTTACCATTGTGTCGACGCTGGCGGCGATCATGGTGGTTTTCAGCTGGGGTATGATCCTCGTGGCATATCTGGTGTATCGTCATAAACGCCCGGACCTGCACGCGCAGTCGAAATTCAAAATGCCGGCGGGAGTGGTGATGTGCTGGCTGAGCCTGCTGTTTTTCGCCTTCTCGATCTTCATTATGATTTTCGACCCGGATACGCTGCTGGCGCTGATGGCCTCGCCGGTGTGGTTTATCGCGCTATGGTGCTTCTGGAAAGTGAAACAGAAGCGCGAAGGGCAACTGGCTTTGGATAATGTCAGCGCCTGATGATACCCGGCAGCTTAAGCGTGGCTGCCGGATTTTCCTTTTCGCCTTAGCGCGGTTTATGATGTCGCCCGGCACTCCATCGTTGGACCAGGACAAAAGAAGGAAAGGGTATGACAGAGCATTTCCCGGCGCTTTCGCTCGAGACGTTAGCGGCGGCCAATCAGATTGGCGCCTGGTTGGCGCAGGATGATTTACCGCAGGAGTCACAGCCGAAAATTGTCGTGCTGGCCGGCAATGCGGTGATCCCGACGATTGATGCCGCCTGTCACCTGGCGGCGCAGGCGCAGGTCCCGTTGCTGATAAGCGGCGGTATTGGTCATTCGACGACCTTTTTATATGACGCTGTACGAAAGCATCCGCACTATCAGGCGCTGCAGGTAGAGGGGCGTCCGGAATCACATATCCTGGCGGATATCGCCGAACGTTTCTGGCAAATACCGCGCGATCGCATTGTGGTGGAAGACCGTTCAACCAACTGCGGCGAAAACGCGTGGTTTACCCGCCGGTTACTGGAAGAGCGTGGGCTGGATCATGCGTCTGGCGTGGTGATTCAGGATCCGACAATGCAGCGTCGGACGATGGCGACGTTTGCCCGCGTCTGGCAGGATGCTCCGGCGCCGCCGCACTGGTGGAGCTACCCCGGTTGTTCGCCGCGGCTCGAAAATAGCGCTACTGGCCTGAGATTCAGCGGAGATGATAGTGGACTGTGGCCGGTGGGGCGTTATCTGGAACTGCTGCTTGGCGAGCTGCCGCGTTTGCTGGATAACCCGCAGGGTTATGGCCCCAACGGTAAAGATTTTATTGCCCATGTCGATTTCCCACGCGATGTTAGCGCGGCGTGGCAATGCTTGCATGCAGATACGCTATTGAGCCAGGCGCTGAACGCCAGAACGCTGGGGTAGGGAGAAAGGCGGATAGCCGCAGCTATCCGCAGATTCTGGGATTACTTCGCGAATTTATCCAGCACGCGGACAAGCTGGGTGACAAAACCGTACTCGTTATCGTACCAGGCCACGGTTTTCACTAGCTGTACGCCGCCGGCCTCTACGATCTCCAGCTGGGTCGCATCATAGATTGAGCCGAAATGGCTGCCGATAATGTCGGAGGAGACAATTTCTTCTTCGGTGTAGCCAAAAGACTCGTTGTTCGCCGCCGCATTTTTCATGGCCTGATTAACCTCTTCCGCGGTGACTTTCTTCGCCAGCACGGACACAAGCTCAGTGACTGAGCCGGTTTTAGTCGGCACGCGCTGGGCGTGACCTTTCAGTTTCCCACTGAGTTCCGGGATCACCAGACCGATGGCTTTTGCCGCGCCGGTGGTGTGGGGTATAACGTTCTCCGCCGCCGCTCGCGAGGCGCGCAGGTCTTTGCCACGGGGTCCGTCGACCAGCGATTGCGTACCGGTATAAGCGTGAATAGTGGTCATGGTGCCCACGGTAATGCCGAAAGCATCGTTCAGCACTTTGGCCATTGGCGCCAGACAGTTAGTGGTGCAGGATGCAACCGAAATAATGGTGTCATCCGGGCTCATGGTGTCGTCATTGACGTGATAAACGATGGTTTTCATCTCGCCGGCAGGGGCGGAAATCAGCACTTTCTTCGCGCCGGCGGTCAGGTGCGCCTGCGATTTTTCAGCCGACGTATAGAAGCCGGTACATTCAACAATCACCTCTGCGCCCGCGGCTTTCCACGGAATATGCTGGGCCTCTTTTTCCGCATAAACGGTAATTTTCCTACCATCAACGATTAGCGCATCTTCTGTAAAATCAACGCTCCATGGGAAAGGGCCGTAGTTAGAGTCATGTTTAAGCAGATAGGCTAAGACTTTCGGCGAGGTGAGATCGTTGATGGCTACGACCTCTAGCGGGCTATTTACTTCCAACAGACGACGAAGTACTAAGCGTCCAATACGACCAAATCCATTAATACCAAGTTTACTCATGGGTACTCTCCTGGTGGTGAAGTTGATACATTAAAACTATCTTCAGATAGAGTGGGGAAGGATATATCTCTTCCTTTCATTGACTTAGCTATTCACCGCGGTGTTCCAATGGCTAAGTTATCTACCTTAAGCGTCTTCGGTCACTGTCACGTGGAGCGAGATGGTGCGAAGGAAGTATAACCCTGCCTGCTTCATCATGCGGCGTTAAATGGTAAACATTACCTACATGTCGTTACGGTATTTAGGCAGGCGTCCATCCTGCATGCAGGCGTATGTGGTTGAATAATGAACATATGGCGAGAGGGTAGCGCTGACGCGGTCTGAGGCGAGTTATCCACAAACTATGCGATCTGATACTGACCCGTTTTGTGGATAACCTAAATGTTTCGGGATACTTAATTCACTATGCGTTATAAGTTTGCGCCATACATCACGATAATCAATGTCTTCACTCGGTACCCTAATATAAGAATACTTAAATAGGGGAATAACATACCAATGAAAAAGAGCATTGCACTGACGATGGTGGCGCTGGCGTGTCTGTCGGCTAACGTTCTGGCGGCTGAGAAACTTGCGGGTAATGAAATACTTGCAGTACAAAAAGGCGGGGTGCCAGATAAAGTCTATACCCAAAATCAGCCGAAATTGCGCATAGCAACCTATAATATCGGCAAGAATGAAGCTTCTGATAATGTGGCCGATTTTACAGCACTTAATTCAGCGATTAAAAAAATTAACGCTGACATTATCGCGGTTCCGGAAGTGGACAACAAAACCCAGCGCAGCCAGAAAATCGATCAGCTTAAGACGATTGCCGATGCCAACAACATGCATTATGCCTTTGGTAAAGCGTTAGATTTCGATGGCGGAGAGTACGGTCTGGGGCTGCTGTCAAAATACAAAATCCTGCATTCGCAGGTGGTGAAGCTGCCATCAGGCAATGCGGAACAGCGTGTGGCGCTGCTGGCGCAGGTCGACGTACCTGGCTTTGATTCCGCGCCGATTATCATGGTGACTCATCTTGACTGGCAAAAAGACCCCACCATGCGTACCGAGCAGGCTCGCTATCTGCTCGATTTGAGTATTGGCGATGCGGCGTCTGATTTTAAAGATATCGCCTCCTCAATTAAGATCCTGGCCGGCGATTTTAATTCAACCCGTGAAGAACAGCCGGTGAAAGAGATCGGTTATTTCTTTAACGAAGTGTCGAAGCAGGGGACGGATACGCGTAGCTGGCCTGCCGTTAACCCGGCCATTGATATCGACCACATTTTCACCTTCAAAGGGCAAAAGTGGGATGTGAAGAAGCTGGAGATCCCGCATAATTCGCCGGAATTTAACTGGTCAGCGGCCAGCGACCATCTGCCGGTCATTGCAGAACTGCAGCTCACCGAGCAGTAACATTGCCCAGGGCTCTTTGCAAAAGAGCCCTATGATCTTCAATTCGCGCCAACGCTGTTGTTTAATCCTCGGTAAAGGTTAATGAAAATTTAAGGGAAGGCGGTTATGTTAACAACATCACACTTCCATTAAGGTTTATTCATGCGCGATAAATATTCTGGCCTGCAGATAGGAATACACTGGCTGGTCTTTTTACTGGTTGCCGTCGCCTACGCGGCGATGGAACTGCGCGGCTTCTTCCCACGCAGCGACCGCCCGGTAATCAACATGATCCACGTTTCCTGCGGCATTTCCATTTTTGTCCTGATGGTCGTACGGCTTCTGGTGCGCCTGAAGTCTCCAGCGCCGCCGATTGTTCCTAAACCCTCGCCGATGATGACCGGTTTCGCCCATCTTGGCCATCTGGTGATATACCTGCTGTTTATCGCGCTACCGGCGATTGGCATGGTAATGATGTATTACCGCGGTAACCCGTGGTTTGCTTTCGGCCTGACGATGCCCTTTGCGGCGCAAAGCAACTTCGCTTTGGTCAACACCCTGAAGGAACTGCACGGCGTACTGGCGAATATCGGCTATTTCGTCATTGGCCTGCACGCGCTGGCGGCGCTGCTGCATCACTATTTATGGAAAGATAATACGCTGCTGCGCATGATGCCGCGCAAGCGCTGAGTTCCCCGCTTATCACGACTGAACCCGCCGGCCGGCGGGTTTTTTGTTTCCGTCACTCGCCAATAAATGATTCGTGAAATGTTACTTATGCTGCAAATTTGTATCAATTATGTAAATAAAAATGTCTAAACGAAACGAAAGGTTCTATAAGAATCTCAGTGCGGTGGATTGAATCCAGCCGGGAGGTCGTCGAAACGATACCCTGGCACGTTCAGCGGTATCCGCAGCGTCATTGGCTAAAACGCCTGCATTTTCAATACCGATGAGCAAAAGGAAACCCTGACATGACCGATAATATACCGGCCACTTCTCCGCCTGTCGCCGACGCCGGTGGCGCTGAACGCCTGAGCCCGCACGAGCAGGTGGTGATCAATAAATTGTTCCGCCGCTTGATCCCTTTTCTGTTTCTGCTTTTTATCTTTTCGTTTCTTGACCGTATCAATATTGGCTTTGCCGGGCTCACGATGAGCCAGGATTTGGGGCTGAGTAGCACCATGTTCGGCCTCGCGACGACGTTGTTCTACGCGATGTATGTCATCTTTGGTATTCCCAGTAACATCATGCTGGGGATCGTTGGCGCCCGTCGCTGGATTGCCAGCATTATGGTGGTTTGGGGGATTGCATCGACAGCGACCATGTTCGCGACCGGGCCGAATAGCCTGTATCTGCTGCGCATGCTGGTGGGGATTGCCGAAGCCGGTTTTCTTCCGGGGCTTCTGCTCTACTTAACCTACTGGTTTCCGGCCTACTACCGGGCGCGCGCCAATGCGTTGTTTATGATTGCTATGCCGGTGACGATGGCGCTGGGCTCGCTGGTCTCCGGCTATATTCTCAGTATGGATGGTATGCTGGCGCTTAAAGGCTGGCAGTGGTTGTTCCTGCTGGAAGGATTCCCATCGGTGCTGTTGGGGGCGGTGGTCTGGTTCTATCTCGATGATAGCCCGAAAAAGGCCAAATGGCTGAGCGATGAAGACAAACGTTGCCTTAACGAGATGATGGAAAAGGACAAACTACGACTAGTGCAACCGAACGGTAGCGCCAGTCTCAGCGCGCTGCAGCAGGGGAAAGGCAGCCTCTGGCGCGACGTATTCACCCCGGTGGTGTTGATGTATACGCTGGCCTATTTCTTTCTCTGTAATACTTTAAGCGCGCTTAGCGTCTGGACGCCTCTCATTCTCAAAAGCTTTAACCAGGGCAGCAGCAATATCGCCATTGGCCTGCTCAGCGCCGTACCGCATATCTGTACCATTATGGCGATGATCTGGTGGAGCAAACGTTCTGACCGCTTACAGGAACGTAAGCTGCACACGTTATTGCCCTACCTGTTTGCCGCCGCGGGCTGGATGCTGGCGGCGCACGGGTCAAATAGCATCATGCAACTGTTGGGGGTGATTATGGCCTCGGCGGGTGCCTATGCGGCGATGGTGATTTTCTGGACCACGCCGGATCAATCCATCAGCCTGCGCTCGCGAGCGATCGGCATTGCGGTGATTAACGCGACGGGTAATATGGGATCGGCCATGAGTCCGTTATTATTCGGTTGGCTGAAGGATTTAACCGGTAGCTTCAACGCCGGATTTTACCTCGTTGCCGGGTTCCTGGTTTTGGGGGCGCTGGTGGTATCGCGCATCCCGATGAAGGCCAGCCGTCCACGAGCGACGCCATAAAAAAACAGGAGTAGCGATGAGAGTGAGACGCGCGGTACCCGATGAAGCCCCTGCGTTGTGGAATATCCGTAATCAGGCGATTCGCCATGGCTGTCGTCAAAGCTATGGCGCTGAAGTGATTCACGCCTGGACGCCGGAACAGATGCCCGAAGGGTATCGTCACGCCGTTGCCGATAATCCGTTTTATATCGTGGAAAATACGCAGGGCCAACCCGTCGCTACAGGCTATCTCGATATTGAGTCCTTAAGCGTGGAAGCGATCTTTACGCTTCCTGAGTGGGGCGGGCAGGGATGCGCGGATTTGATCATGGGGGCGGTTATTGCCGAAGCCCGCCGACGGGGGCTCGAAACCATTACGCTTGAGGCGACCCCCAATGCGGCGGGCTTTTATCTACGCCATGGCTTTGTTTCTCAAGGTGAAAAATATCATTATTCAAAAATGGCCAACGCCGAGTTACGCTGTATAGCTATGACCCTCACGCTCGATTAACGGTAATCCTGCGCCGCTATGCTATGGTTGTTAGCGGCGTTTCAATTTGCCACTTTAGTCAAATAAATATAGTATACCCCCCTATATGATATGGAGGGCATCTCGTGCCACATTCACCAGAAGACAAGAAGCGTGCGCTTAGCCGCGTACGCCGTATTCGCGGACAGGTTGAGGCGCTGGAACGCGCGCTGGAGTCCGGCGAACCCTGCATGACTATCCTGCAACAGATTGCCTCCATTCGCGGCGCCGCCAACGGTTTGATGGGGGAGCTGGTAGAGATGCATCTGCAGGATGAACTGGTTAGCGGCGATACCACCCCGGACCAACGCGCCGCTCGTATGGCGGAAGTTGGTCACCTGCTACGATCCTATTTAAAATAAAATCACGACGAGGAATGGACAGTATGAAATCACGTGCAGCAGTTGCCTTTGGCCCCGGCCAGCCGTTAAAAATCGTGGAGATTGACGTCGCGCCGCCAAAGAAAGGCGAAGTCCTGGTCAAAATCACCCACACCGGCGTTTGCCACACCGATGCTTTTACTCTCTCTGGCGACGATCCGGAAGGCGTGTTCCCGGCGGTGTTGGGCCATGAAGGCGGCGGTATCGTCGTTGAAGTCGGCGAGGGCGTGACCAGCCTGAAGCCAGGCGATCACGTTATTCCGTTGTATACCGCCGAGTGCGGCGAATGTAAATTCTGCAAGTCTGGCAAAACTAACCTCTGCCAGGCGGTCCGCGCCACCCAGGGGAAAGGTCTGATGCCGGATGGCACCACGCGATTCTCCTATAACGGCGAGCCGATTTATCACTATATGGGCACCAGCACCTTCAGCGAATACACCGTCTGCGCCGAGATTTCTCTGGCAAAAGTAAACCCGCAGGCGCCGCTGGAAAAAGTATGTCTGTTGGGCTGCGGCGTCACCACCGGTATCGGCGCGGTACATAACACGGCGAAGGTGAAAGAGGGCGACAGCGTCGCGGTGTTCGGGCTGGGCGGTATTGGCCTGGCGGTGATTCAGGGAGCGGTGCAGGCGAAGGCCGGACGCATTCTGGCGGTCGACACTAACCCGGATAAATTTACCCTCGCCAAAGAGATGGGCGCCACCGACTTTATCAACCCGAACGACTACGATAAACCGATTCAGGACGTGATTGTCGAGCTAACCGATGGCGGCGTTGATTTCAGTTTTGAATGTATCGGTAACGTCAACGTTATGCGCGCGGCGCTGGAGTGCTGTCATAAAGGTTGGGGTGAGAGCGTTATCATTGGCGTTGCCGGAGCGGGTCAGGAAATTAAAACTCGTCCGTTCCAGTTGGTCACCGGCCGGGTATGGCGTGGTTCCGCCTTCGGCGGCGTGAAAGGGCGTAGCCAGCTGCCGGGGATGGTTGAAGACGCGATGGCGGGTAAGATTCGCCTCGATCCGTTTATCACCCACCGGTTACCGCTCGACCAGATCAACGAAGCCTTCGATCTGATGCATGAAGGTAAATCGATTCGTACGGTTATTCACTTCGGTGATAACTAAGTATCACCGATAGCGAAACCCGGGCCATTTATCGCCCGGGTTGACTTCTGGCTGTGTTAATACTTGCGCCAGTGCTCATAGCCCGATTGCCAACGTCGTTGCTCTCGCCGTTCTCTTTCGCGTTGAATATCTGACTTTTGATCCTCCCAGACTGGACAATCCGGGCCGCTTGCCACTTCGCAGGGGGCAGAGATTTCGTTTAGCGGATTGACCTTTTTTTCTTCCCACAGCGTCGGGTCGCGTAAATCCACTTCTGGCGCTTTCAGCGCCTGGGCTGAGGTGGTTGCGGCTAATAAGAGTGCGCCGATCGGCAGGTGATGGAGGGCTCCTTTCATCTTTTATCCTTGTTATATTGTTATTGATAACTGTTCGCAATAATAACATAACGCAATAAAACATTCTAAAAGCGCAGCCTGTCGAAGAAACTTATAGTGCTGACTCAGGGATCATATTGATCTTAAATTCTCCCGGCATGGTTGATATCGCTTCTACGGTTAAACCGTTTTTATCGGTTCTGCCCTTAAAGACTCTACCGTCTGGTGTGGTGATTTGGTAAGGGAGATAGGGCAGCGGCATACCCGTACGCGGATTCTTCAACACAAAATCGTGGCGATAAAGCTGTGGTGGTTCCTCGTTGGCGCATCCCGTTAGTAACGCAGCCAAAAGCAGCGCGCTTGAGCCTTTCATCAAAGCCATAATGGCTTCCTCCCTGTTTATCCTGCCTGATAAATGAGGTTCCATAGTAACAAAAGCCTGAAGATCGGCGCCTAAATGGAATCTGAAACCGGGGAGATAAAGAAAGGCCCCTGAACGGGGCCCTGGTTTTATTTTTGATCGGGTAAAGCGTAAGCGATGATGTAATCGCCGCGATCGGGAGACTGACGCGCGCCGCCGGCGTTGATAATGATGTACTGCTTACCGGTTTTCGGTGAAACGTAGGTCATTGGGCCGGATTGGCTGCCCACCGGCAGGCGAGATTTCCAAATCTCTTTGCCGTTGGCGGTATCAAAGGCGCGCAGATAGAAATCCTGGGTGCCGGCGAAGAACAGCAGGCCAGACTGGGTAGAAAGCGAAGCTCCCAGCGTTGGCATGCCGATAGGGATCGGCATATGCATGCGGATACCCAACGGACCGGTATCTTCTACCGTACCTACCGGAACCTGCCAGACCAGCTTACCGCTTTTCAGATCGACCGCCGACATGGTGCCGAACGGCGGCTTCTGGCAGGGGATACCTAACGGCGACAGGAAACGCTCACGCATTGCGCCATACGGCGTACCTTCCATCGGTACGATACCCATTTCGATACCGCTGGCATCTTTGGCCACTTTCGCTCGCGGCACCATGTAGTTAGCCAGTCCAAGACGCATGTCGTTGACGAACATCAGGCCGTTATTCGGATCAACCGACACGCTGCCCCAGTTCATTCCGCCAAGCGAGCCCGGATATTGCAAGGAGCGGTCCTCACCCGGCGGAGTAAAGACCCCCTGATGGCGCATCTCTTTGAACTGAATACGGCACAGCAGCAGGTCAACCGGGGTGGCGCCCCACATATCCGATTCTTTCAACGTTTCGTTGCCGATCATCGGCATGCCGACGGAGTACGGTTGCGTCGGCGAGTAGCGTTCACCTTTAACGTTACCAGCCGGGACCGGACGCTCTTCCACTTTAGCGACCGGTTCGCCCGTCGCGCGGTTAAGCATAAAGATCATGCCCTGCTTGCTGGTTTGCACCAGTACCGGCGTCGTACCGCCTTTACCGTCCGGCAGATCGTACAGCAGCGGTTGCGAAGGCAGATCGAAATCCCACAGATCGTGATGGGTAGTCTGGAAATGCCAGCGTACTTTACCGGTGGTCGCATCGACCGCAACGATAGAGGAACTGTATTTATCATCCAGCGCCGTACGTTCGCCGCCGAAGAAGTCTGGCGTGGCGTTTCCGGTTGGCAGATAAATAAGATTCAGTTTGGCATCATAGGACATCGCGGACCAGACATTCGGCGTCCCGCGCGTGTAGGTCTGTCCTTCCGGCGGCACGCCGGTCAGTTGTGGATTGCCCGGATCCCAGGCCCAGGCCAGTTTACCGGTATGCACGTCAAAAGCGCGAACCACGCCCGGCGGTTCACCGGTGGAGTAGTTATCCGCTATACGACCACCAACGACAACAAGGTTACCGGCAACCAGCGGAGTAGAGGTCTGCTGATAATAACCGGGTTTGATTTCCCCCATGCCGACGCTGAGATCGACGGTACCGTGTTCACCAAATGCTTCACAGGCTTTACCGGTATCGGCATCGATTGCGATCAGACGCGCATCGGTAGTTGGCAGGAACAGGCGGCGGGCGCAGGCGGCAGGCTGGGTCCCGGCAACGGCATTAGCCTGTGCCTGGCTATCTTCGTAGTAGCCTAAACCGCGGCAACGTTGCCAGTTCGGCGCCGTCGCTTTTGAGTCATAGCGCCATTTCTCTTTGCCGCTATCGACATCCAGCGCCAGGACTTTGCTATATGGCGTACAAACATAGAGAGTATCGCCAATCTGCAGCGGCGTATTCTGGTCTTCCGCGCCGGAACCGTTACTCTGCGGAATATCGCCGGTATGGGCAATCCAGGCAACCTGTAGCTGGTTGATATTGTTTTTATTGATCTGATCCAACGCGGCGAAGCGGTCGCCGTGAGTGGTATTACCCCAGTGCTCCCAGTTTTTTTGTTCTTCACCCGGTTGTACCGGTTTTACCGGCACGGGTTCGCTGGCGCTGACCAGCGGCTGGGATTTGAACATCCAGCCAAAGCTGACCAGCAGTACCACGGCCAGCACGCCCGCGAGGGTGAAGGCCGCGCCTTTTTTGGCCGGTGCGCTGGAAAGGAAAGGCCAAACAATGGCGCACAGAAAAGCCAGAACGCCAAGCGCGAACAGGCGTGAGAACAGCGGCCAGTAGGTCCAGCCGGCGTCGCTGATAGCCCAAACAATGGAAGCTGCGAAGGCGACGGCATAAAGAATGATGCCGCCGCGACGATTGCGGAAAATAAGCAGGGAGGCGATAACCATCACCAGCCCCATAATGGCGAAATACCAGGTGCCGCCGACGCTTGCCAGTTTGGCGCCTAAAATACCGATTGCCAGACCGATGATTAACATCAGTCCGGCGAGTAGCCACTGCAGGATCCGGGGGAATCCGCGCGGCACGTTGCCCGTAGCCATGTTGTCTCCTTTTACCACCCCTTGCCAGGTGTGTACCAAATGAATCAAGTGCAAATGGAAATTGCTTTTGAGTGAAGCTTATCAAAGCTTCATAAAGGTGATTTCAAAAGATGAATTCATTTCACATGAACCAAATGGTGAAATCATGGCTATGATAAATCTGTTAATGAAATGAGCGCAAATGTTAATGAATGATTTCGCACTAATTGATTAGCACGATGTATATATTAAGGGGGCAGAAGAATGAACGTAACGGTACCGTTACCCCGTTGTATTCGCTCGGGGTAACGACCATGAATAATCAGGCAGGCATGGATTTGCGTATCGCGCTGAGTAGAGTTTGCGCCCCCTGTGACAAGCTGGCGTCCACTCGGGTAAGAATACCGATCGGCTCGCCGGCGCCTTCGGTGGCGATAGGTAATGAGGTTAACAAACCGCGACGCAGGTCGTCTTTCACCGCGCCGGAAGGGACGAACCAGACATAGTCATAATCGACGGTGAGCTGGCGTGAAAGCGAGGCCGACAGCGTTTCAATACAGCCGGGGGGAATTTTACAGCCCTGGCTTTGCAGCAGCGTTTCCGCATTCTGCCGCGGAATGGTCCCTTTTGGTGAGACCACCACCGGCCATTCCATCACCCGGCTGAGCGTTACCGTCTCCTGCAGCAGCGGGTGGCCGGGGCGGACGACCAGTTTTAGCGATTCAAGAAACAGCAGTTCATAGTTGAGGCCGCTCATCAGTTCCGGATCGGACATGCGCCCAATACCAATATCGACATCGCCGGATTTCAGCCCTGCCAGCAGCATGGTGTTATTCATGGTGGCGACCTGTAAGGTGATGTCTTTTTGCTGTTTGTGAAATTGACCAATCACCGTAGGCAAAATACCGAGCGCTGCGGTTGGCAGGGCGCCAATCCTAACCACATCGCTATTCATGCCTTCTTTACGATTGAGAGCCTGGCCTGCGGTATTGAGAGCATCCAGCACCTTGACCGCATGGGTTAGAAACTGTTCGCCAACCAGCGTCAACTGCGCGCCAAGCCGCCCGCGCTCAAAAAGCCGGGTACCGGTCAACTGCTCAAGTTCGTTGAGGGTTTTTGATAGCGCAGGTTGGCTAAGATTCAGGGTTTCTGCCGCCCGCCCCAGGGTTCCCTGTTGTGCGACGGCGACGAAAGTATGTAAATGGCGCAAGCGAATGCGCTGACTGAAGAGACCATTTTTTTCCATAATCGATGTTAAAAACAGAGCTGTCTCGGTAGCAAGCGAAGTTGTTTAATTTTGATAACTAGTTAGCAAAATATTATTAACATTTGATCTTATTGTCTTACAAGTCATTTCTACCAGAGGTGATAAAAAGCCCCGCACTCGGCGGGGCAGGGAAAAGGGAGTAATTTGGGGGGGGAAATTAAATATCGAAGAACACGGTCTCTTTATCGCCCTGTAAATAAATATCAAAGCGGTACACGACTTCATCTCCACGCACTTCACGTTGCGCGATAAGCGTCTGGCGGCGAACTTCCCATTCAATCAGATTCAGTACCGGATCCTGTTCATTTGCCGCCTGTTCATCAGCGAAATACATCCGCGTATTCAGGCCGATGTTAATACCCCGCGCCACTACCCACAGATTGAGGTGCGGCGCCATAATGCGTCCGTCACGGCCGACGACCGCGCCGGGTTTGATGGTTTGAAAACGCCAGACGCCGGATGCAAAGTCAGAACAAGTACGGCCCCAGCCGCGGAAGTTCGGGTCCAGAGCCTTGTTCTGCTGGCGGTCGTCGGGATGGTTATAACGCCCGTCGGCGTTAGCCTGCCAGAGTTCCAGCAGCACGTCGCGTACCGGGGTTCCGGAACCATCGAAAACCCGCCCTTCAATCGTAATGCGTTGGCCTTTGGTTTCCGCGCTCACTAAGTTGGGGCCAAAGTTTTTCTCAAAAATATGAAACCCTGCAGCGTCCGGCGCCAGACCAATATGCACATAGGGCCCGGCAGTCTGCGAGGCGGTTTCAGCTAAATAGTCTTTCATTGGGCGGCCCCCTGGGTACGATTTTCGAACAGCGTGGCGCGGTGGCCGCGCAGCACAAGGTCAAAACGATAGGCCAGACTGTCGAGCGGCACGGCGGCGTGGGTATCCAACTCGGCAATCAGGGTACGCACGGCATCATCGTTATTGATGGTTCTGACAATCGGACACTGTTTGATAAGCGGATCGCCTTCAAAGTACATTTGCGTAATCAGCCGCTGCGCCCAGGCATCCCCTGAGAGCGAAAAGTGAATATGCGCCGGTCGCCAGTCGCTAACCTGATTACGCCACGGATAGGGGCCGGGTTTGATCGTGCGAAAGCAGTAATAACCATTTTCATCGGTCAGAACCCGTCCGCAGCCGCCGAAGTTGGGGTCAATCGGCGCCAGATACTGGTCTTTCTTATGACGGTAACGGCCGCCGGCATTGGCCTGCCACACTTCGACCAGCGTATTTTTCATTGGCCGGCCAAAGCCGTCGCGCACGTAACCGTGGACGATAATTCGTTCGCCAATCGGCAGGCCGTCTTTGGCGTAGTTGAGAATGAGATCGTTATCCAGCGGGCCAAGGTCGTCGCTGCTGAACACCGGGCCGGTAATCTCAGAAAGTGAATTTTGCAGGGAGATGAGCGCATTGCGCGGCGAGCGTAGCACGCTGGTTTTGTATCCCGGCGCCAGCGCCGGCGGATGGCTATTGTAATCGCGATGTACGACCTCGCGCGGTGACCATTTATTATTCATAGGGTACTCCATCAAACGGAAGAGAGGCATGTTGTTGTAATTTCGCCAGAAACAGTCTCTGTAAATGTTTTGTTAATTTAAAGTGAAATTAAATCTAATTTTTCATAACCCACGGTTATGATTTGTACAGGCGAAACGCGGTAGCAGGTTATCCGCATCACAGTTTGTAAATTCTTCCCGCCACTCTTAACGCGCTTTCCTACACTCCAGGAAGTATTCACTGGAGGTAAGACATCATGGCGAACACCATCACGGCTGATGAGATTCGGGAAAACTTTTCACAGGCTATGTCGGCAATGTACCAGCAGGAAGTTCCGCAGTATGGAACCCTCCTGGAGTTGGTGGCGGATGTGAATCTGGCGGTCCTGGAACACAACCCGAAATTACATGAACAATTGGCTAATGCCGACGAACTGGCACGGCTGAACGTTGAGCGCCACGGCGCGATCCGCGTGGGAACGGCGGAAGAACTGGCGACCCTGCGTCGCATGTTTGCCATTATGGGGATGTATCCCGTTAGCTATTACGATCTGTCGCAGGCTGGGGTACCCGTGCATTCTACCGCCTTTCGCCCGGTCGATGACGCGGCGCTGGCGCGTAACCCGTTTCGTATTTTCACCTCGTTGCTGCGCCTTGAACTGATCGGCAACGAGGCGCTGCGCCAGCGAGCGGCGGATATTCTCGCCCGTCGCGATATCTTTACGCCGCGCTGCCGTGAGCTGATTGCGTTACACGAAGATAGGGGGGAATTCACGGCTGCAGAAGCGCGCGAATTCGTCAACGAAGCGTTGGAAACTTTCCGTTGGCACCGTCATGCCACCGTCGACGAGCAAACCTATCACGCGCTGCATAATGAGCACCGGTTGATTGCCGATGTGGTCTGTTTCCCCGGTTGCCACATTAACCATCTGACGCCGCGCACTCTCGATATCGATCGGGTTCAGGCGTTGATGCCGCAGTGCGGTATCGAACCGAAAGCGCTCATTGAGGGACCGCCGCGCCGCGAGGTGCCGATTTTACTGCGGCAAACCAGTTTTAAAGCGCTGGAAGAGCCGGTGATGTTCGCCGGCGAACATAAAGGTACGCACAGCGCGCGCTTTGGCGAAATTGAACAACGCGGCGTCGCGTTGACGCCGAAAGGACGAGCGCTGTATGACCGCTTACTGAATGAGGCCGGGGTCGGTAAAGACAATCTTAACCACCAGCGCCATTTGCAGGAGGTCTTTAGCCAGTTTCCTGACAGCGAATTTTTGCTGCGTCAGCAGGGGCTGGCGTGGTTCCGCTATCGCCTGACGCCTGCGGGGGAAGCGCATCGCCATGCTTTTGGCCCCGGCGACGATCCGCAACCGCTGATCGAGCGCGGTTGGGTAGTCGCGCAGCCGATTGTTTATGAAGATTTTTTACCGGTGAGCGCCGCGGGGATTTTCCAATCAAATCTTGGCAACGAAACGCAGGCCCGCAGCCACGGTAACGCCAGCCGTGACGCTTTTGAAGCGGCGTTAGGCTGTGAGGTCCTCGATGAGTTCGAACTATATCAACAGGCGGAGGAACGGAGTAAACGCCGTTGCGGTCTGCTCTAAAATCGGTACTCTGCATGGCATAACTTGCAAAAGGACGTTGTTATGCAGAATTCATCTATGCCGCTAGTAAAAACGCGGCAGGGCACGCTATCCGGCACTAATGAACAGGGGATCCATATCTGGCGCGGTATTCCCTACGCGCAGCCGCCGGTAGGCGAGCTGCGTTGGCGTTCGCCGCAGCCTCCAGAGCGCTGGCAGGGCGTGCGTCAGGCCGATACCTTTGCCGCCGCCAGTTGGCAGGATATCGAATATTGTCGTGAACTGGGCGGCGGCGATCCTGGCCGTTTTTCCGAAGACTGTCTGTATCTCAACGTGTGGGCGCCCGCTGCCCGCTCGCAGCCGCTCCCGGTGATGGTCTGGCTGCACGGCGGCGGCTACACCATCGGCGCCGGCAGCCTGCCTCCCTACGACGGTAGCGCGTTGGCCAGCCGCGAGGTGGTGGTGGTCACCGTCAATTATCGTCTTGGGCATCTCGGCTTTTTCGCTCATCCGGCCCTGGAAGGCGAAGAGGGCGAGCGGTTGTATAATTTTGCGCTGCTCGATCAGATAGCCGCGCTGCGCTGGGTGCAGGATAATATCCACGCCTTCGGCGGCGACGCCGCCAATATCACCTTGTTCGGCGAATCCGCGGGGGCGCGCAGCGTCCTGTCGTTAATGGCGTCGCCGAAAGCGAAAGGATTGTTCCATAAAGCCATCGTGCAAAGCGGTTATACCTTACCGGATTTACCACGGGAAAAGGCGCTGGCGAAGGGAAAGCTGCTGGCGGAACATTTTTCTCTTGCCGATGCCAGCGCGGAACAGCTGCGGGCAATCCCCGCCGATGCCTTTTGGGCGCTGACGGCGCCGCTGAATATCGGCCCGGCGCCGATTGTCGGCGATGCGGTGCTGCCGGAGCCTATGCTCGACACGTTCTTTAAGGGCCGTCAGCATGCGATGCCGGTGATGATTGGCTCCAATAGCGATGAGGCCAGCGTGATGGCGGTATTTGGCGTCGATATTGCCGGCCAAATTCAAAAACTGCGTCGCGAACGCCGTTTTGGCCTTGGGCTTATCAAACTGCTGTATCCTGGCGTCAAAGGGGATGAAGCGTTAGGCAGAGAAGTGTGCCGCGATATGGCGTTCACCACCCTGGGTTACGTGGTAATGCAGGCGCAGCAGCGTGTTGGGCAACCGTGCTGGCGCTACTGGTTTGATTATGTTGCGCAAGCGGAACATGAAACCTATCTCCACGGCGCATGGCATGGCAACGAAGTGGTTTACGTTTTCGACAATCTGACCCGCGCCGAACCGGTGTGTCAGTACGCCAGTGAGGCGGACCGAGCCTTCGCCGCGCAGGTCGCCGACTACTGGGCCAATTTTGCCAGGCTGGCAGGCAATCAGTGTAGTGAGTTAACCGGCCCGGTGCGCTGGCCCGCCTGTTTGCGCGGGCGAGATCGGTTGCTGCGTATCGGTCTTAACAAGCGGGCGGGTTTTAAAGTCGAGAACCGCTTTATGCGCGCGCGGCTGGCGCTGTTTCGCCGGGTGATGAAGCATCATGTGACGCTGGATTAACCAGCGCGGCGCGAAAGCGCGCCAGGCCGTCGGCTTTGCTTTGCGAGCGGCGAACGACCAACCGGTAGCTGGCGCCTGTTTTGACGCTGAGCGAGAAGGGGCGGCATAGTCGCCCGGTACGAAGATCCTCGGCGATTAGCGTCTCGTCCGCCATGGCGACGCCGAGCCCCTGCATCGCTGCGGTGATGGCGAGGTCCATGGTGTCGAAATATTGGTTTTTATGCATTTTTAACGTTGGTTCATGCGGATAGTGCGCCAGCCACAGCAGCCAGTCGGTTTTATCCCGCGTCGGATGTAAAAATGTGATGGCGGAGAGCTGCGTATCGCACGGCGTATCGGGACTGGCCACCGGCGTGAGGGCTTCTTCAAACAGCAGATCGCCGGCGCTCTGATGGGTGCCAAAGATAATCGCCGCATCGTAGGGTTCAGTCTTAAAGTTAACGTTATGCTCGGTGGTGGTGGTCAACGCCACCTGCAGTTCCGGATAACGTCGTTCTATCTCCAGCAGTTTCGGCACCAGCCAGCGGATCGCGCAGGTAGGCGCTTTCAGGCGCACGACAGTTTGCTGCTGGCGCGCCTGCTCGGCTACCGTTAACAGGCGGCCAAATGCCGACTGCAGCTCCGGATAAAGCGCGCTGCCCTGCGGAGATAGCCGCAGCCCGCGGGCGTGGCGTTCAAATAGCGGGAAGCCAAACCAGCTCTCCAGCGCGGCAATCTGCCGGCTGACCGCCCCCTGCGTCAGGCACAGCTCCTGCGCGGCATGGGTTAAGTTGAGATGCCTCGCGGTTATCAGAAACGTTTCTACGGTATGAAAAGGCAGGGCGCTACGCGACATGTTGGCTCCAGCTATGCATTTTGATCATAGGCAGTATGCCACGCATCGTTGCGAAATTGGGACGATGCGTTCCGTTTTTGCCATCTAATCGTCATCCTGTGCTTACACTATTATTAGTCTCGTTGATACAACGTCTCTCACCGATTAGTTGATGTGTATAAAAGGAGCCATCATGTCTAAACCTTACGTTCGTCTGGATAAAAATGATGCGGCAGTATTACTGGTTGACCACCAGACCGGGCTGCTGTCACTGGTTCGTGATATCGAGCCGGATAAATTCAAGAACAATGTCCTGGCCCTCAGCGATCTGGCTAAATACTTTAAACTACCGACTATTCTGACCACCAGTTTTGAGAATGGCCCTAATGGTCCGCTGGTGCCGGAACTGAAAGAACAGTTCCCTGACGCCCCTTATATCGCTCGTCCCGGCAATATTAACGCCTGGGATAACGAAGATTTCGTTAACGCGGTAAAAGCCACCGGTAAGAAACAGCTGATTATTGCCGGTGTCGTCACTGAAGTCTGCGTGGCCTTCCCGGCGCTGTCGGCGATTGAAGAGGGATTCGACGTCTTTGTGGTGACCGATGCGTCCGGTACTTTTAACCCGATCACCCGTGATGCCGCGTGGGATCGTATGTCGCAGGCGGGCGTGCAGTTAATGTCGTGGTTTGGCGTGGCCTGTGAGCTGCACCGCGACTGGCGCAATGATATCGAAGGATTGGGAACCCTGTTCTCCAACCACATTCCGGATTACCGTAACCTGATGACCAGCTTTAACCTGCTGAGCAAGAAATAAGCAGCTGGCGGCCAGTTTTCAGGCCTGGCCGCCGCTTCAATCAGACGGGATTATTCACTCATCGAGGCGACAGGGCGCGACTTTTCACGTTGATTTTTCAATAGCCGCGTCGCCAGTACGCCCGACATCATCGACCCATTCACATTCAGCGCGGTACGCGCCATATCGACAATTGGCTCAATGGCGATAAAAATGCCGACCAGCGCCACCGGGAAGTTGAGCGTAGACAGGACAATCAACGCCGCAAATGTCCCGCCGCCGCCGACGCCTGCGACGCCAATTGAGCCCAGAGCGATAGCCGGAAGTAAGCTTGCTAAAAACGAGAACGACAGTGGGTCGATACCCAGCGTTGGCGCGATCATGGCCACCATGATGGCCGGATAGATCCCGGCGCAGCCGTTTTGCCCCATACTGGAACCAAAGGAGGCGGCAATGTTGGCGATGGTATTCGGCACGCCGAATTTTTCCTGTGCGGTAATCGCTAATGGAATCGAAGCCGCGCTGCTGCGGGAAACAAAGGCGAAGGTAAGCACCGGCCACACCGTTTTAAAGTAGCGCAGAGGATTTTGACCGCTAATAGTCAGCAGAATCGCATGCACGATAAACATCATGGCGACTGCCAGATAACAGGCGGCGATAAAGCCTAGCAGGCTGGTGAATTGCGCTAGCTGATAGGTTGAAAAGACTTTTGCCATCAGTGCGAGGACACCGTATGGCGTCAGCGCTATGACGATACGCACCATCTTCATCACCCAAATTTGAATCGCGTTAATTCCGCTACTTAATTTTTGACCTTCCTCCGGCGCCTCTTTTTTCACCTTTAATAACGCCACGCCGGCCAGCAAGGTAAAGATGACGATGCCGATAACCGATACGCTGCGCGCGCCGGTAAGGTCGAGAAAAATATTTGTCGGGATCAGCGAAGTGACCAGTTGGGGTAGCGAAACGGCTGCGGTTTTGCTGACGTCTTCGGCGGTCAGCGTCGATTGCATATGGCTGAATGCGCTGGCGTCGAGACCGATCAGGTTAGCGGTAAACAGGCCGACCCAACCCGCAATCATTACCAGGCACAGCATGCAGGCGACGATGGTTAAGGACATTCGGCCAATACCGGCGCTATTTTCGAGTTTGTTAATCGCTGACAAAATTGAAATAAAAATCAGCGGTACGGCGACAAGTTTCAGCAAATTAACATAGCCGTTGCCGACGATACTGTACCAGTCAATGACCGTTTTACGTTGTTCGTTGGCAATGAAATGGAGTGATAATCCGAGAAGGGCGCCGAGAAAGATTGCGATAAAAACGCTTTTTGATAACGAGTTGCTTTTTTGGTCGAGTTTAAAAAGTCCCCATGATGCGATTAAAAATAACGCGATATACGCTGACGTAATAAACATATGATTTGCCTCTTGCCCCATTCAGCACCTGAAATGCCGGAAAGAGATATATTCTAAATTTCTCTAAGGCGGTCAGTAGCCTTAGAACCGCTGGGGATTATAAAGAATTGAATAGCATAAGGCATACTAAAATTGTGGTTTATACCCTGAGTGTTAGCCCTGTCATGTTTTAAAGGCGTCCTGAGAGCCATGATCGGAATGCATAGCTCTTATGATAACAATTCGCTTGTCGCCTGAAGGCGCTTTGGTTTGAATTGATATGCAAATAAAACGAGAAAGGATTAATCATGGCTCTTAGTGCTTCGGTCACCACTCGCTCGAAATTGCCGGATGTCGGCACCACGATTTTTACCGTTATCGGCCAGCTTTCAGCGCAGCATAATGCGATTAATCTCTCTCAGGGCGCGCCTAATTTTGCCTGCGACCCACAGCTGGTGGCCGGCGTGACGCAGGCGATGAACGCCGGACATAACCAATACGCGCCAATGACCGGTCTGCGGGCTTTAAAAGAGCGTATCGCTGACAAAATCGCTACGTTATATGGCACGCAATATGATGTCGATAACGAAGTGTTGGTTACCGCCAGCGCCAGCCAGGGGATCTATTCCGCCATTGCCGGGCTGGTGCATGCTGGCGACGAGGTGATTTACTTTGAGCCTTCGTTTGATAGCTATGCCCCGATAGTGCGTCTGCAAGGCGCGACGCCGGTGGCGATTAAGCTCACCGTGCCGGATTTTGCGATTAACTGGGACGAGGTGCGTGCCGCGATTACCCCGCGGACGCGGATGATCATCATTAATACGCCGCATAATCCAAGCGGCCAGGTATTATCCGCCAACGACCTTAATCAACTGGCGATGCTTATCCGCAATACCGATATCGTGGTTTTGTCCGACGAAGTCTACGAGCACGTAGTCTTCGACGGCGAAAAGCATCACGGCATGGCGACCCATCCGCAGCTGGCGGAACGCAGCGTGATTATCTCTTCCTTCGGTAAGACTTACCACGTGACCGGCTGGCGCGTTGGCTACTGCGTGGCGCCGGCGGCGCTAATGGATGAGATCTGCAAGGTACATCAGTTTCTGATGTTTTCTGCCGATACGCCGATGCAGTACGCTTTCGCAGAGCATATGCAGAATCCGGCTTCATGGCTGTCGCTGGCCGCTTTTTATCAGCAAAAGCGTGATTTGCTCCAGCAACTGCTGCAAGACTCGCCGTTCCGCTTATTGCCGAGCGCCGGCTCTTTCTTCATGCTGGCGGACTATCGCCATTTCAGCGATGAGCATGACAGTGAGATGGTTAAGCGGCTGATTACCGAATACGGCGTCGCCACGATTCCGCTATCGGCATTTTATACCGATGGCACTGATAACAAACTGATTCGGCTCTCTTTTGCCAAAGATGAAGCCACATTGCGGGCCGGCGCCCAGGCGCTGTGCCGCGTTAAGCCGCGTTAAGGAGCCAGATGATGAAAATAAAAGCCCTAACTCTTGCTTTGGGAATGCTGTGTACCGTTTCAAGCTTTGCCGCCAGCGAGTTACGCTACGGCGTGGAGGCGGAATATCCGCCGTTCGAAAGCCGCAATCCGGCAGGGGAGTTGCAGGGTTTTGATATTGACCTCGGCAACGCGATTTGTCAGGCCGCGCAGTTGAAGTGCAGTTGGGTCGAAACTTCCTTTGATGCCCTCATTCCGGGGCTGGTAGCGAAGAAATTCGACGCGATTAATTCGGCGATGAACATTACCGAACAGCGGCGCAAGAGTATTGATTTCACCCAGCCGATCTACCGTATTCCTTCACAACTGGTGGGCAAGGCCGACAGCGGTATGCAGGCGACGCCGGAAGGGCTGAAGGGCAAAACCATCGGCGTGCTACAGGGCTCGATTCAGGAGACCTTTGCCAAGGAGCACTGGGAAAAACACGGCGTCACGGTGGTTTCCTACAAAGACCAGAACATGGCGTGGGCCGATCTGCTTAACGGCCGTATCGACGCCTCGCTGGTGATGTCTGCCGCCGGGCAGGCCGGATTCCTCAGTAAGCCGCAGGGTAAGGGATTCGGCTTTATCGGTAAGCCGGTGGCTGATGATACGATTCTGGGTAGCGGTATTGGCTACGGCTTGCGCAAGGGCGATGAGGCAACTAAAAAACAGCTCGACGCCGCAATTGATAAAGTGCGCGCCGACGGCACTATCACCCGTCTGGCGGCAAAGTACTTCCCCGGTATCGACGTTAGTGTGAAATAATCTTTATTTGCGGCTCTTTGCAAGGCAAAGAGCCGCCCACATTACATCAGTACCACCGGTTTGATGACTTTACCGGAAGCTGAATCTGCGAAAGCCTGATTAATCTCTTCGAGCGGATAGAACTCGATAAGCTTATCAATGGGGAATTTCCCTTGTTTATAAAACTGTACCAGCTGCGGAATAAATAGCTGCGGTACGGCGTCGCCTTCAATGACTCCAATCAATGATTTACCTTCCGCCATCAGATCGTTTTGCACATTAAAGGTGATATCGCCGGTAAAGCCGATGACCGCCACCGTGCCTAACGGCTTAATCGCGTGGATCGCCTGCAGGACGATGGCGGCGACGCCGGTCGTTTCGATGGCGTAGTGCGCCCCTTTGCCGGTCAGTTGGCGAATGACCGCAACGCTATCTTCCTGTTTGCCATCGATCACGTGGGTTGCGCCGAGTTCACGTGCCAGCTCAAGGCGATTGGCATGAATATCGACGGCGATGATTTGGCTACAGCCGGTGAGCTTTGCGGCCATAATGGCGCTTAAACCAACCGCGCCGCAGCCGAATACCACCAGCGATTCCCCGGCCACCGGTTTTAGTCGATTCAACACCGTGCCGCTACCGGTTTGAATTCCGCAACCCAGCGGACCAAGAAGCGATAGTTCGACTTCACGGTCGACAACAATAGCATTCGTCGCTTTGGTGACCACATACTGACTAAACGAAGATTGGCCAAAGAAAACGGATAATTCTTGATCATCAAGACGATATGGGGTGGAGCCATCGTCTAAGCGTCCACCAAAGTTTAAGTCATTGAAACTTTCGCACGCGGAAGGATGGTTGGTGAGGCAGTTTTCGCAGCGATGGCAGGCGGCGTAGCTCAGTACTACATGATCGCCAATTTCGACCCCACGAACGGCATCACCGACGTTAACCACGATACCTGCGCCTTCGTGGCCCAGAATGGCCGGCATCGGCAGGATCCCGGCGTTATCGCGGATCACCGCGTCGGTATGACAGACGCCGGTAGCGACAATTTTTACCATCACTTCGTCTTTTTTAGGGGCGCTAACCTGAATATTTTTAATGCTGAATGGCTGTTGATAACCCAACGTCACGGCGGCTTTTACTTTCATTAGATACTCCTGACATTTTCCCTGGAGAATAGAGATTACACCTGGTGTGATGAAAATTTATCCTGTTCGTGCTGAAAATAAACAAAACGCGGGTAAAAATGGGTAGGTATCGGATCAGTGTGTGTTCGCCAAAACAGGTCAGCGATAGCGATCGTATGGCGGTTATTCAGTCTGTTCCGGTGGACATCTTTTTTTTCATGCTTTTCGCCTGCCAACAATTGGATTATCAATCATTTTTGTCTAGAGTGAGCGGAATTCACGACGCAGATGTTTGCAACGTTGCGTATCCGTCGAACTCTTAAAAAGGACGCTTTTCCAGGCATGAACCGCAGACGTTTTCTTAAATCATCCATGGCTGTTGCCGCCGTATGCGGAACGTCAGGAGTCGCCTCGTTATTCACTAAAGCGGCTTTCGCCGCGGATTCCGCTATCGCCGATGGTCAGACGCGCCGCTTTGACTTTTCCGTGCTGCAGGCGATGGCTCATGACTTAGCCCGCCAGCCGTGGGGCGGAGCGCCGCGCGACCTGCCGCCGACGCTGGCGAATCTGACCCCTCAGGCCTATAACACCATCCAGTATGATGCGGCGCATTCGCTGTGGAATAACGTTGAAGAGCGCAAGCTGGATATCCAGTTTTTCCATGTTGGTATGGGTTTCCGCCGCCGGGTGCGTATGTTCTCGCTGGACTCCCAGTCTCAGCAGGCGCGGGAGATACACTTCCGTCCGGAGCTGTTCCAGTACAACGACGCCGGCGTTGATACCAAACAGCTGGAAGGGCAGACCGATCTCGGTTTCGCCGGTTTTCGCGTGTTTAAGGCGCCTGAACTGGCGCGCCGCGATATCGTCGCTTTCCTGGGCGCCAGCTACTTCCGCGCGGTCGACAGCACTTATCAGTACGGCCTGTCGGCGCGCGGTCTTGCCGTCGACACCTTTACCGATACGCCGGAAGAGTTCCCGGATTTCACGTCATTCTGGTTTGAGACCGTCAAACCTGGCGCGACGGTGTTCACCGTCTACGCGCTGCTCGATAGTCCGAGCGTCACCGGTGCCTATAAGTTCACCGTGAATTGCCAGGAAACGCAGGTGATCATGGATGTCGAAAATCATCTCTATGCGCGCAAGGACATTAAGCAGTTGGGTATTGCGCCAATGACCAGCATGTTCAGCTGCGGTAATAACGAGCGCCGGATGTGCGATACCATCCACCCGCAAATCCACGATTCTGACCGCCTGTCGATGTGGCGCGGCAACGGCGAGTGGATTTGCCGTCCGCTGAATAATCCGCAAAAGCTGCAGTTCAACGCGTTCCAGGATAAAAACCCGAAAGGTTTTGGCCTGCTGCAGCTGGATCGCGATTTCAGTCATTATCAGGACGTGATGGGCTGGTATAACAAGCGCCCGAGCCTGTGGGTGGAGCCACGTAATCAGTGGGGTAAAGGCGCCGTTAGCCTGATGGAAATCCCGACCACCGGCGAAACGTTGGACAATATCGTCTGCTTCTGGCAGCCGGAAAAACCGGTAAAAGCGGGTGATGAACTGGACTTTAGCTACCGCTTGTACTGGAGCGCGCAGCCGCCGGTGCGCTCGCCGCTGGCGCGAGTGCTGGCGACACGCACCGGAATGGGCGGCTTCCCGGAAGGATGGGCGCCGGGTGAACACTATCCGGACAAATGGGCGCGTCGTTTCGCCATCGACTTTGTCGGCGGCGACCTGAAAGCTGCGGCGCCGAAAGGTATTGAGCCGGTGATTACGCTCTCCAGCGGCGAGGCTAAGCAGGTAGAGATCCTCTACGTCGAGCCGTTTGACGGCTATCGTATTCTCTTTGACTGGTATCCGACTTCAGATTCCACCGATCCGGTGGAGATGCGCATGTTCCTGCGCTGTCGCGGCGACGCTATCAGCGAAACCTGGCTGTATCAGTACTTCCCGCCAGCGGCGGATCGGCGTAACTACGTTGATGACCGGATTATGAAATAACCCAGGCCGTCGCTACCCGCCCGCGGTGCGCTACTGCGGGCGTTGTTGTTTATCAGTGAGATATTGTCATGACTGGCGAAAACAGCCCCACCATCGAAACTATCCCGGTCAACGAACAGCTGGAGCTGCGTGCGGTTGACGAACGTTACGTCAGTGAGCTACATCAACTGGTGCTCAAAAACCGTAATTGGCTGCAGCATACGTTAAGCTGGCCTGCGGAGGTGCTGAGTGAAGATGAAACCCGGCGCCACGTGCAGGGAAACGTGATGCTTCACCAGCGCGGTTATGCAAAAATGTTCCTGCTGTTTTTACAGGGGCAGATGATCGGCGTTCTGTCATTTAACCAGATTGAACCATTGAATAAGACGGCCTATATCGGTTACTGGATCGATCAAAGCCATCAGGGGCAGGGACTGTTGTCGCAGGCGTTACAGGCGTTTATCCATCATTATGCGCAAACGGGCGTCGTGCGCCGTTTCGTGATTAAATGCCGGGTCGCCAACCAGCGCAGTAATCAGGTGGCGCTGCGTAATGGTTTCGAACTGGAAGGTTGTCTGAAGCAGGCCGAGTTTTTAAATGGCGCGTATGACGATCAGAATATCTACGCGCGGATTATCGACCCGCAATAATCGGCTATAGCGAACCCAGCAGCGGTGTGCGGGTGATATGCTCGTCGCCGCTGACGATTTTGCGCCCGCGAAGATGAATTCTGTCACCCTCCAGCGCTTCGATACAGGCGTTACCGCAGATTTCTACCTGATGTTCGATAATCACATCGCCTCGAATCGTCGCGTGCCCTTCGATAAGGACCTCGTCATCCAGCAGAATGGGGCCGCCGAGAAGATGGGCGTGTCCGCCGACCATCACACGATGTTTTAACAAGCAGTTGCCTTCGACCACGGCGTTTTCGCCCACCTGGGAACTGTAGCGCAGGGTTGGGATCTGATCCTCGCCGCGCCCGGCGACCAGCCGCGCGCAATCGTAGACCCGGGCGTTGTCACATATCCATACGTCGTTATCTTCATTACCTTCAATACGCGCGTTATCGAACACTTCGGCACGGTGTTCAACAAAAGCGTGCTCAACCACGGCATCGCCGTAAATTTGCGCCTGGTGAACAATCCGTGAGGCGCTAACCGTAGCGCGCTGATAAATTTGCAGCATTTTATCGGTATCAGAGGTGAGTCCCTGAGCGGCAATCACCAGACAGTGGGGGAGAATACGCGCCTGGTCGGCGATTCGACAGACGCCGCGAATTTGTGAATGCTTTATTGTGACGTTGTCACTTATTCTGGCGCCGTGACTTGCCTGAACGTTATCAAGCCAGGCGTTATCGCTAATTGTCGCCCCGTGGCTTATTACACAGGTGCCGGTCAGGCGGGCGTTGTCGTCAACGCGCGCGCCAGCGAAGACGACGCTGTTGGCATCATATATCCAGCAGTCGCCGCCCTGGCTTAACGCGGCTTCATCATCGAGCCAGCCGCCTTCGCTACCCGCCTTAACGTCTGAGAAATCAATCAGCGCCACGATTTGCCGCAGAGTTACGCTATGTTTAATCCCGTCTTCTTCAAACTGATACAGGCGGACGTGGTCGCTCAGACGAAATTTCTTCATCAGTATTTCTCTTTACCGTTGGTTAACACAAACATAGCAAAAATCTCCGTAGCGCGTTTTATAAGGTTCCTTTAAAATGCAACTTCAAATTAAATTGAAAGTTTAATTAAAATGAATAAAAACGCAGCGAGCGGCCAGGTGCTGAATCTACCGGCTGGCTATTTTGGTATGGTGCTGGGAATTATCGGTATGGGGTTCGCCTGGCGCTATGCGAGCACTCTCTGGCCGGTGAGCATGCTTATTGGCGATGCGCTGGTGGTGCTGGCGACGGGGATCTGGGCGCTATTGATGTTAGCGTTTATTGCACGGGCGATTCGTTTCCCGTGGAGCGTGCTGCAGGAGATGCGTCATCCGGTGGCCAGCAGTTTTGTCAGTTTGCTCCCGGCGACAACGCTGTTGGTGGCAATCGGCTTTGTCCCCTGGTACCGACCGTTATCGCTGGCGTTATTTGCTGCGGGCGTTACGCTGCAGCTTTGCTATGCGGCCTGGCAGAGCGCGGGGCTGTGGCGGGGTAAACATCCGCAAGAGGCAACGACGCCCGGTTTATATCTGCCGACCGTCGCCAACAATTTTATCAGCGCCATGGCCTGCGGTGCGCTGGGGTTTAATGATGCCGGACTGGCGTTTCTCGGCGCTGGCGTCTTTTCCTGGCTCAGCCTGGAGCCGGTTATCCTGCAGCGGCTGCGCAGCAACGGCGAGCTACCGGCGGCGTTGCGGACATCGTTGGGCATCCAACTGGCGCCGGCGCTGGTGGCCTGTAGCGCGTGGCTCAGCGTCAACGGCGGTGAAGCCGATACGTTTGCCAAAATGCTGTTTGGTTACGGTCTGCTGCAATTGCTGTTTATGCTGCGCCTGATGCCGTGGTATCTGCAGCAGCCGTTTAATGCTTCATTCTGGAGCTTCTCGTTCGGGATTTCCGCACTGGCGACCACCGGCCTGCATTTGGGGCACGGTGAGCAGCACGGTTTTTTCCATACGCTGGCGATCCCCTTATTTATTTTTAGCAACCTGATTATCGGCCTGCTGCTGCTGCGTACCTTTCTGCTGCTGGTGCGAGGTAAACTGTTCATTCGCGTAGACCGTGCCACTTTATTGCCAAACAAGGATTAATCATGACGACTCGTGACGAAAACTACTTTACTGAAAAATATGGCCTGACGCGCACCCACTCAGAAGTAGTGTATGCCGCCTCGCTGATGCAGCCGGGACAGACGCTCGATCTTGGTTGCGGCAATGGACGAAACAGCCTGTATCTGGCAGCGAAAGGTTACAACGTCACGGCGTGGGATAAAAATCCCATGAGTATCGATAATCTGGAGAACATTCGTCAGGCTGAAGGGCTGGAGAACCTGCAGACGGCGATTAAGAACCTGAATACGCTGAGCTTTGATGGCGAGTATGATTTTATTCTGTCTACCGTGGTGATGATGTTCCTGGAAGCCAAAACCATCCCTGGTCTTATCGCCAACATGCAGCGCTGCACTAAGCCTGGCGGCTATAACCTGATTGTTGCCGCCATGGATACCGAAGATTACCCCTGTACCGTGGGCTTCCCGTTCGCCTTCAAACCTGAAGAACTGCGTGACTATTATGCTGGCTGGCAGCTCCTCAAGTACAACGAAGACGTCGGCGAACTGCACCGCACCGACGCCAGCGGCAACCGCATCAAGCTACGCTTCGCCACGATGCTGGCGCGTAAACCGGCTTAATCCGCCGCCAGCAGGCACAGCTGCAGGGCGGTTAGATAGGAGGCCTCAAAGGCGCGCAGCGGCAAAAATTCGAATTTCGAATGGAAATTATGCGCGCCGGTGAAGAAGTTCGGCGTCAGCAGACCCTTTGCCGATAGCGCTGCGCCGTCGGTACCGCCGCGCATCGGCGTGGGTTTTGGCGTTATACCGAGGCTTTCCATCGCGGTGAACATCAGGTCAATAGCCCGGCGGTCTTCGCCAATGGCGTTGCTGATATTGCTGTAAGTATCGCTTATCGTGAATTCAACTCTGGCAGTGGGGTACTGGGCGGCGATTTTCTCTGCCACTTCGCCAATCTGTTGTTTGCGGCGGTTAAAACTGTCCAGATCGAAATCGCGAATGTTGGCCTGCAACCGCGTGCTGTTCTGATCGCCATGAATACCGTTAAACCACACGTAGCCTTCGCGCCCGGCGGTGTGCTCCGGCGTCTGCTGGCGGTCGAAATAGCTCATAAAGTCGGTAGCCATTAACAGCGGGTTGACCAATACGCCTTTGGCGGACATCGGATGTGCCGTGACGCCGGTAAACCGTATCTCCGCAGAGGCGGCGTTGAAGTTTTCATAAACGAGTTCGCCCAGCTCGCAGCAGTCGATGGTCCAGGCAAAATCGACGGCGAAACGCGAGAGATCCAGCGCTTTTGCCCCGCGAAGACCCACTTCTTCGTCCGGGACGAACGCCACGACGATATCGCCATGCTTATGTTCGGCGGTCATGTTTTCCAGCAGCGTCATGACAACGGTCACCGCCGCTTTGTTATCGGCGCCCAGTACGCTGGTGCCGTCGCTGAAAATAATCTCTTCATCACGATAGGCCAGGATTTCCGGATGCTCGTCAACCCGCAGCCAGATTTGCTGTTCCGAATTAAGACAGAGATCTTCACCAGTAAATCGCAGAATTTGCGGATGAATATCCGGCGACAGCCCGACATCAACGGTATCAATATGCGTGATAAAGCCGATCCGCGGCGCCCCGGGGACGGTGCCTTTTTTTACCGCCGTCACGGTCGCATGCTCGTCGACAACGATATCGTCAAGGCCAAACTGACGTAGCTCGTCGGCTAACGCCTGCGCCATCTGATGTTGTCCGGGCGTCGTGGGTAACGTGGTTGCTCGTGGATCGCTTTGGCTGGTGATAGCCAGATAGCGAAAGAAGCGCTGGGTTAATTGTCTGGTTAAGGGCGAGGCCATAGTGTTTCCTTCTATATACCCGTCATACTTCAAGTTGCATGTGCGTTGGCAATAACTCGGCCCATCCCTGGGCCTCGCCCTTACGGGCGCAGTGAACTGCGTTCAAATTCGTTCCTGACGAATTTGTCCTCACTCACCCCAGTCACTTACTGGAGTAAGCTCCTGGGGATTCGCTGCGTCGCCGCCTTCCTGCAACTCGAATTATTTAGGGTATAGTTATTTTTAAGGTGTTTGCAATCTGGCTTTAGTGTTATCTATGGGCAATAAAACAACAAGCTATTCATTAGTCAAAAAATGAAAAGGGAAACGCATGCAACGCACATTTACTTCAATAGCTCTGACGATAGCGGCATTAGCGGTGAGTTCCGCTGTGAATGCGAAAACACTGGTTTATTGCTCTGAAGGCTCGCCGGAAAACTTTAATCCGCAGCTTTATACTTCCGGGACCAGCGTCGATGCCAGCGCGGTACCGATATATAACCGGCTGGTGGACTTTAAAGTTGGCACCACGGAATTGCAGCCCAGCCTGGCGGAAAGCTGGGAGGTGAGCGACGATGGCAAAGTTTATACTTTCCACTTACGCAAGGGCGTTAAATTCCAAAGTAATAAGTATTTTAAACCGACCCGTGATTTTAATGCCGATGACGTTATTTTTTCCTTTATGCGGCAAAAGGATCCGAATAACCCTTATCATAATGTCTCTAATGGCAACTACTCCAATTTCGAAAGCCTGGAGTTTGGTTCGTTAATTACCGCAATTGATAAACCGGATGAATATACGGTGCGTTTTACCCTCGCGCACCCCGAGGCGCCTTTTGTTGCTGACCTCGGTTGGTATTTTGCTTCAATCCTCTCTGCGGAATATGCTGATGCGATGCTGAAAGCCGGTACCCCGCAGCGTGTTGATATGGATCCCATCGGCACCGGGCCGTTTAAGCTTGCGCAATATCAAAAAGATTCGCGGATTTTGTTTACCGCATTCCCTGATTACTGGCAGGGAAAAGCGAAAATCGATCGTTTAGTATTCAGTATCACGCCTGATGCCTCGGTGCGCTACGCTAAGCTCGAGAAAAATGAGTGTCAGGTCATGCCGTTCCCTAATCCCGCCGATTTACCGCGGATGAAAGATAATCCGCAGATCAATCTGATGAGCAAAGCCGGGCTTAATACCGGTTTCCTCGCCTTCAACACCCAGAAAGCGCCGCTGGATAACGTTAAGGTGCGCCAGGCGTTGGCCATGGCGATCAATAAACCGGCAATTATCGACGCGGTGTTCCACGGTACCGGGACAGTAGCGAAAAACCTGCTGCCGCCTGGCGTCTGGAGTGCCGATGCCGACCTGCAGGACTACAGCTGGGACCTGGAAAAAGCCAAAGCGCTGCTGCGTGAATCCGGCGTGAAGAGCCCCATTACCATCGACCTGTGGGCGATGCCGGTTCAGCGTCCTTATAACCCAAATGCGAAACGAATGGCGGAAATGATCCAGGCCGACTGGGCTAAAATCGGCGTGCAGACCAAAATCACCACCTATGAATGGGGCGAATACCTTAAACGGGTGAAAGACGGCGAGCATCAGGCGGCGTTGATGGGCTGGACTACCGCGACCGGCGACCCGGATAACTTCTTTGGCCCATTATTTACCTGTCAGTCGGCCAACGGTGGTTCTAATTCGGCGAAATGGTGCTACGCGCCGTTTGATAAAATTATCGCCGAAGCCAAAACCATCACCGACAGGCCGCAACGAGAAGCCTTGTATAAACAGGCGCAGCAGATGATGCACGATCAAATGCCGGCCGTGATGATTGCGCACTCAACTATTTTTGAGCCGGTTAATAAATCGGTGATCGGGTATGAAATCGACCCTTTTGGTAAACATATTTTTTATCAAGTGGACGTAAAATAAACATCGTAAATAAATCCGCCGCGTTGGCGGATTTATTTTTTGCAAGGAGTTGACGGACCACCTTTTTTGTCACAAAACTTAGCGTGGGAATTTGTTATAAATCTTGCCGACAAACTGCATTTACAGGGATCATCCATGCGTACAAAAATGTTATTTAAAGTAGCCGCTCTGGCCGGGCTACTGGCATTAACCGGTTGTGCATCTAAACTGGCGCAACCGGATCAGTATTCCGGGTTCTTAAAAGATTACTCTAAGTTAAAAGAGACTACCTCGGCCTCCGGCAAACCAGAGCTGCGCTGGATCTCCCCGGACTACAATCCGAACAACTATGACAATGTTGTTTATCGTCCAATCACCTACTACCCGGTGCCGAAACCAACGACTCAGGTAGGGGAGAAAGCGCTGCAGGACATCCTCAATTACACCAACAAGCAGATGAAACAGGCCATCAGCGAACGTAAACCGTTGGCGACCACGGCTGGCCCTCGCAGCCTGATTTTCCGCGGCGCCATCACCGGTGTTGATACCAGTAAAGAAGGGCTGCAGTTCTATGAAGTGATCCCGGTAGCGATGATTGTCGCGGGTACCCAGGCGGCAACCGGCCATCGCACGATGGACACGAATCTCTACTTCGAAGGCGAACTGATCGACGCGAAGACTAATAAGCCGGTTATTAAGGTTGTGCGTAAGGGCGAAGGTAAAACGCTGTCTAATGAGAGCACGCCGCTAACCGCTGATACGTTGAAGCAGGTGATTGATGACATGGCGATCGACGCGGTGAAATTCGACCCGTCACAGAAGTAATTGATGCGTTAAGCCCGTCTGGCGCGATGCCTGACGGGCTTATTATCAGGCCAGCCGGCGGCGCATAAATAGCTGCTCGGGGCGGGCGAACATCACCAGATTTCCTACCAGTATTAACGCAAGACCTATCACCGCGTTGCTATGCCAGATGTAACCTTCATAGAAGGTGGAGATAGTTAATGCCACCAGCGGGAAAAGCAGCGTGCTATAGGCCGCTTTACTGGCGCCGATACGTCCTACCAGGGTGAAATAAGCGCCGAAGGCGATCACCGAACCGAACAACGCCAGATACAGCAGGGCGCCCATATAACTCCAGGTCCACTGTGGCATAAAGTTATCGCCGCGCAGCAGCGCGATCGCGCCCATCACCAGCGTGCCGTAAAACATGGCCCAGCTATTGGTGGTCAATGTCTCAAGCCCGCGGCGCTGGTGGCGAATACTCAGCATATTGCCCAATGAAAAACCGTACGTTCCCAGGGCGCTCAGGCCGATTCCCCACAGTAGCGACGCGTTCAGACCATTGGCGAGGAGATCGTCCCAGAAGAGGGTGACGATTCCGGCGAGCCCCAGCGCCGCCGCCAGCCAAAAGCGCCCCGGCGGCTGCTGGCGGAAGAAAATAAAGCTGTTGATCGCGTTAAATAATACCGCCATCGAAAAGATCACCGACTCAAGGCCGGTATTGATATGCGCCGCGGCGGTATAAAAACACCAGAAGTTAAAGCAAAAGACGCAGCAGCCTTGCAGCATGCAAAACAGATGATCGCGCATTGCCAGCGGGCGCAGACGGCGGGTAATCAGCAAAATTGTCAGCATGGTGACGCTGGCGACGGCAAAACGCCAGAAAATTGACACCGGCGCGGCAACGGGCCCCTGTTGTAAAAAGATAGCAATCCATGTGGTACCCCAGATAACCACCACCAGCCCGTAGAGTAATGCGTTCAAAATGTCTCTCCTGTTAATATGCCTGGCGTGAGTGTGCGGTTTTTCCGGGCAAAGCGCTGTCACCTTTTTGTTGCCGACTTGCAAAATCTTGCGCTTATTTTTCACAAGCTCATGGTCAATGCTGGTAAGCGTAGAGGACAATTTATAGACTAGAGGTCTGCGGATTAAAAACGATGTGAAGGCTATGGCATACGGGACGTTCGAAACATTACAACAACAAAATGCGGTGCTGCGGGGGACCGTAGAACTCAATTCCGGGATCCAGCTTGCCGCGTGGTACAACGACCTCGATCGAATCACGGTGCGCAGCGACCACCACACGTTGAGCCTGTATGTCGCCGATGGTTACGAAAGCTACCAAAAAACGCCCTACGGCTGGAAGAACGGCGGCGGGCCGGATCGTTTTTGTCTGATGCCGAAGGGCGATGAAAGCACCTGGGATATTCGCGGCGATCTTTCGTTCGTTCATCTCTATTGCACTGATGAACACCTGCGCCGCGTCGGCGAGCAAATTTGGGATCGCAGTCCTGCTTCTTTCACCTTGCAGGAAAAGACCTTTGCCAGCGATGACAAAATTACGGCGGTCTATCGTCAGTTTCTGCTCGACAACGACTGGCGCCAGCAGGCTAATCAACTGCTGTTAAGCTCGGCCAGTACGCTGCTGTTGACGCATCTGATCCAAAACTATTCGAACGTCCAGTGGCGGTTGCCGACCGTTACCGGCGGCCTGGCGCCGCATCTGTTGCGTAATCTGTTGGCGTGGATTGAGGAGCACCTCGAGCAACCGCTAACGCTCGCCGATCTGGCCGCCCAGGCGTCGCTTAGCGAATACCATTTTGCACGGATGTTCCGCCAGTCAATGAATATGGCGCCGCACCAGTATGTGATGCAGCGGCGGATGCTCAAGGCGCAACATCTGATTTGCCATACTCAGCAGCCGTTGACCGAGATAGCGTTAGCCTGTGGCTTTAGCTCCGCCAGCCATTTTAGTCATCGGGTAAAAAGCGCCACGGGTCTTACGCCAAGCCAGCTACGCGCGGCGCAGCGCGGTTAATAGCGCATAGCTGATACCGCCGAGGACCAGCCCCCAAAAGGCCGAGCCGACTCCTGCAAGGGTAACGCCGCTGGCGGTGACCAAAAATGTTACGACTGCGGCATCGCGTTCGCTCTCATGCCCCAGCGCCTGATAGAGACTGCCGCTAATGGTTCCCAACAATGCCAGCCCCGCCAGCATCTGGATCCACACCGGCGGCAGCGCCGCCATTAGCGCGGTTATCGAACCGCCAAATAGACCCGCTAACAGATAAAAAAAACCGGCCGCCGCTGCGGCGAGCCAGCGCTTATCCGCATCCGGATGCGCATCCGGACTTTGACAGATCGCGGCGGTAATGGCGGCGATGCATACGGAATAGACGCCAAATGGTGAAAATAGCAGCGCCAGCGCGCCGGTAAATACGATAAGCGGCGAGACCGGAACCCGATAGCCTGATGCCTGAATAGTCGCCAGCCCCGGCGCATTCTGCGAAGCCATGGTGACAAGAAAAAACGGTACACCGACGCTGAGTAACAGCGAAGGAGTGAACTGCGGGGTAATCCACTGCGGAGCAACAAAAACCATATCGTTTGCCACTGGTGACAGCGCGCCGGTTAGCAGGGCGATGACCCCACCTGCCGCTAATGCCGCGACCACCGCAAAACGTGGATAAAGCGCTTTGCATAACAGCCAGGCGGCGAACATCCCGCCGCATAGCAGGAGATTATCCTGCAAACTGCCAAATGCCTGCAGACCAAAGCGTAGCAGGATCCCCGCCAGCATTGCCGCCGCCAGCGAATGCGGAATGATTTTCATGAGGCGGGCAAACAGTCCCGTCACGCCACATAGCAGGATCAGCGCGTTGGCGAAAACAAATATTCCCACCGCCTGTGCCAGCGTCGCTCCCTGTAATCCACTGACCAGTAAAGCCGCGCCTGGGGTTGACCATGCGGTGAGGATGGGGACTTTCCGCCATAACGTTAATACCAGCGTGCTGACGCCCATCGCCAGGCCAAGGGCGGTCATCCAACCGGCTATTTGCCCGGCGTCGGCGCCAGCGGCGGCGGCCGCTTGCCAAATGATGGCGGCGGAGCTGGCGTAGCCTACCAGCACGGCGACAAATCCCGCGAGCAGCGTGGGGATGGGAAGGGTAAAGGAGCGCATGAACACCTCTTGTGCGTTATAACATACGACGAAGGTAGCATTGTGCGTTATAGCGTACAACTGGTAATATCAAGAAAATGACGAGGAGCACCAATGAATATTGCCCAACATCTGGCATTGACGCTGAAAAGCCTGCGTCAGCAGCGCGGCTGGAGTTTGTCGCGGCTGGCGGAAGAAACCGGAGTATCAAAGGCGATGCTCGGGCAAATCGAACGTAATGAATCGAGCCCAACGGTTGCGACATTGTGGAAGATAGCCACCGGCCTCAATGTGGCGTTTTCGACTTTTATTGTCGCTGATGAGTCCGCAGCGCCCGCCGCCTTCGACCCGCAGCAGCAGGCGATGGTGGTGACGCCCATCTTCCCATGGGATCCCGAACTGCGTTTTGACCATTTTTCGATTACCCTCGCCCCCGGCGCGCTGAGCGAATCGACGCCGCATGAGACCGGCGTCATTGAACATGTGGTGGTCATTAGCGGTACGCTGGATTTATGTCTGCAGGGGCAGTGGCATTCATTGCAGGCGGGAGAAGGGCGGCGCTTTGCCGGTGACCTGACGCACGCTTACCGCAATAGCGGCGCGCAGACGGCGCACTTTCATTCGCTGATTCATTATCCAAAAGAAAAAGCCGCGGACTAATCCGCGGCCAATCAAGATGACTGAGACTAAAATTCACAACGTGACGAGGAAAATCCGGAATACGCAGCCACTGTAACCTTGCCGGGTTTTCATGAGAAATAGCTTTTTCTTCAATGCTTTGCCGATTTCTGCAAATTCGCTGTGCGGGCGCGGCGGAAAATGTTTTCGTCTGCGCTCAGTTCTGACTACAATAGCCGCCATTTCGACCCCCTATAACGGATAACGACGAGCGTATGCGCCTGCAAAACCATCATCTTGAACTTCTTAGTCCCGCCCGCGATGCCGGGATCGCCCGTGAAGCGATTTTACACGGCGCCGATGCGGTCTATATCGGCGGGCCGGGCTTCGGCGCGCGGCATAATGCCAGTAATAGCCTGAGCGATATCGCCAACCTGGTGCCGTTTGCGCATCGCTTTGGCGCTAAGGTGTTTGTGACGCTGAATACCATTCTTCATGATGATGAACTGGAACCCGCGCAACGTCTGATTACCGATCTGTACGAGACCGGCGTCGATGCGCTGATCGTGCAGGATATGGGGATAATGGAGCTGGATCTGCCGCCAATCGAGCTGCATGCGAGCACCCAGTGCGATATTCGCAGCGTCGAGAAGGCGAAGTTTCTCTCTGATGCAGGCTTCAGCCAGATTGTTCTGGCTCGCGAACTCAACCTCGAGCAAATTAAAGCGATCTACGACAATACCGACGCGACTATCGAGTTCTTTATTCACGGCGCCCTGTGCGTTGCCTATTCCGGCCAGTGCTATATTTCTCACGCGCAAACCGGACGTAGCGCCAACCGCGGCGACTGCTCTCAGGCTTGCCGCCTGCCTTACACCCTGAAAGACGATCAGGGGCGCGTCGTGGCTTATGAAAAACATTTATTGTCGATGAAAGATAACGATCAAACTGCCAACCTGGCGGCATTGATCGACGCCGGCGTGCGCTCCTTTAAGATTGAAGGGCGCTATAAAGATATGAGTTATGTGAAAAATATCACCGCTCACTATCGTCAGATGCTGGATCGTATTATTGAAGACCGCGGCGATCTCGCGCGTTCTTCCGCCGGGCGCACCGAGCACTTTTTCGTGCCGTCTACCGATAAAACGTTCCATCGCGGCAGCACCGACTATTTTGTTAACGCGCGTAAGGGCGATATCGGCGCGTTTGATTCGCCGAAATTTATCGGTCTGCCGGTAGGCGAAGTATTAAAAGTCGGAAAAGATTATCTCGATGTCGAAGTGACCGACGCGTTGACTAACGGCGACGGTCTGAATGTCATGATCAAACGTGAAGTTGTCGGCTTCCGTGCCAATACGGTGGAGAAAACGGGGGAAAACCGTTATCGCGTCTGGCCAAACGAGATGCCGGCAGACCTGCATAAAGTACGTCCGCATGAGGCGCTTAATCGTAACCTCGACCATAACTGGCAGCAGGCGCTACTGAAAACTTCCAGCGAGCGTCGCATTGCGGTTGATATCGCGCTGAGCGGCTGGCAGGAACAATTGGTGCTGACCATGACCTGTGAAGACGGCGTCAGCGTCACGCATACGCTGGATGGCGAATTTGCCGAAGCGACCCAGGCGGAAAAAGCGCTGGCTAATCTGCGTGATGGCGTGGCGAAGCTCGGGCAGACTATTTACTACCCGCGTGATGTGCAGATTAATCTGCCGGCGCTGTTTGTACCGAACAGTATGCTCAACCAACTTCGCCGCGAAACGGCAGAGATGCTCGATCAGGCGCGCCTCGATGCCTGGCAGCGCGGTACGCGTAAACCGGTCTCCGTACCTCCGCCGGTGTATCCGGAAACGCATTTGTCATTTCTGGCGAACGTTTATAACCACAAAGCGCGCGCTTTTTATCAGCGTTACGGCGTACAGCTGATTGATGCGGCGTATGAAGCTCATGAAGAGAAGGGCGACGTACCGGTGATGATCACCAAGCACTGCCTGCGTTTTGCCTTCAACCTATGTCCGAAGCAGGCTAAAGGCTCGATTAAAAGCTGGAAGGCGACGCCGATGCAGCTGATCCACGGTGATGAAGTCCTGACGCTGAAATTTGATTGTCGCCCGTGCGAAATGCACGTGGTGGGTAAAATCAAAAATCATATCCTCAAGATGCCGCATCCGGGCAGCATCGTCGCCTCCGTTAGCCCGGACGAGCTGATGAAAACGTTGCCCAAGCGTAAAGGCGCGTAAGGGCCGTTCTCACAGCGGGCCGTTATGCGCCTTTGCTTTGCGCGCATACTGCCGGTGATGATGCTCGCGCAGCGAGCTGGCGGTCTCCTCAGCCTGGCTGCGTAGCTCATCGCAATCAGCCTCGTGCAGTAACTGCTGTTCGAGGCTTTGCACCGGGAAATATTCATGCCCCTGACGCTGGGCTAACACATGGCCGGACAATAACCCGCACATCAACACAACCGCTGTCAAAAATTTTCGCCACATATCATTTTCCATATCAATAGATAACGCATGAGTAATATGGTTGATTTAATATCGGCTTTTTTGCCTGGTTATCAAAGAAGCGCAAGGCTTTGTCAGGCGCGGCTGAAGAATGATGAAAAAAAAGCCTGACGCGTCAAGCGCCAGGCTAAGAAACAGTTTCTTTTATCAGGCGCGAAGCCCGGCGGCGTTCATCAGCAGGCGGAAAATCATGCTGACGGCGCCCAGCGCCAGCACGCTAGCCCCCCATATGGCCACCAGCCATAGCAAACGTTTTATCCATGATCTCTCCATCAGTGATATCCCTCGCCAGGTTGAACTTTGCCGCGGAATACGTAGTAGCTCCAGAAGGTATAACCAAGAATGACGGGAATAATCAGTAGCGCGCCAACCAGCATAAAGCCCTGGCTTTGCGGCGGCGCCGCGGCCTGCCACAACGTAATCCCCGGCGGGATAATATTCGGCCAAATGCTGATCCCAAGCCCGCTAAAGCCAAGAAAGACTAATCCCAGCGTCAATATAAACGGCAGGACGTGAGCGTCGCGTTTCCCAAGCGTGCGCCATAACAAGGCGCTGATGGCGATAACCAGTAGCGGCACCGGCAGCAGGTAAAACAGGTTCGGCAGGCTAAACCAGCGCTCGGCGATAGCCGGCAGAGAGAGCGGCGTCCACAGACTAATCGCGGCTATCGCCACCAGTAAGGCCAGCAGAAGAAAGCGTGAAATTCTGCGCATGGTATTCTGCAACGGATTCTCGCTTTTCATCACCAACCAACTGGCGCCCAACAACGCGTAAGCAACGGTGAGGCCGAGGCCGCAGAAAAGGGTAAATGGCGTGAACCAATCCCACATTCCGCCGCTAAAGCTGCGACCGCTGACCGGAAAACCATGAATGACCGCGCCAACGACCATGCCCTGGGTGAATGTCGCCAGTAGCGATCCGCCAAGAAAAGCTTTATCCCAGAAAGGACGGTGCGTAGGGGTAGCTTTGAAGCGAAACTCGAAGGCCACGCCGCGAAAAATAAGGCCGATCAGCATCAGGGTTAAGGGTACCGACAGCGCGTCGATAATCACCGCATAGGCCAACGGGAAGGCACCGAAAAGACCTGCGCCGCCAAGCACCAGCCAGGTTTCATTGCCATCCCATACCGGGGCGACGCTGTTGACCATCACGTCGCGCTCTTCATCGCCGCGTACGGTAACAAACAGAATCCCAATCCCTAAGTCGAAACCGTCCATGACGATGTACATCAGCGTGGCGAACACGATGATAACAAACCAAATAACCGATAAATCAATACCCATTAGCGGGACTCCTTATGCTGAAAACCATCCATAACGGCAGAAAGCGGACGCGCGGGCGTACCTGTTGGCGCCGGTGTCTGCTCCTGCGGTCCTTTGCGGATCAGGCGCAGCATGTAGCTATAACCGACGCCGAACACCGAACTGTAGACGGCAATAAAGGCCAGCAGGCTAATGGTCATATGCAGATCGCCGTGAGCTGATACGGCCTCGGAGGTGCGCTGTACGCCGTAGACGACCCATGGCTGGCGGCCAACTTCGGTGGTCACCCACCCAGCAAGAATCGCAATCAGTCCGGAAGGCCCCATCCATAACGCGAAGCGCAGGAAAGGTTTTGAGGTATACAGACGCTGGCGATAGCGCAGCCACAGCGCAATGGCGCCAAGCAATATCATCAGCATTCCCAGACCGGCCATCAGACGAAATGACCAGAAGACAATGGTTGAGTTAGGGCGATCTTGCGGGGCGAATTCCTTCAGCGCCGGTACCTGCTTATCGAGGCTATGGGTAAGAATCAGACTGCCGAGGGCGGGGATCTCCAACCCGTAGCGGGTGCGCTCTTGTTGCATGTCCGGCCAGCCGAACAGCAGCAGCGGCGTCGGTTCGCCGGGCGGATTTTCCCAGTGGCCTTCGATGGCGGCAATCTTCGCCGGTTGGTGTTTCAGGGTATTAAGCCCATGCATATCGCCGATTAATGCCTGGATGGGGGCGACAATCAGCGTCATCCATAGCGCCATTGAGAACATGGCGCGGATGGCATGGGTTTGGTTGCCGCGCAGCAAATGCCATGCGGCGGATGCGCCCACGAATAACGCGCTGCTAAGAAACGCAGCAACGGACATATGGAATAAGCGGTAAGGGAAAGAAGGGTTAAAGATAACGGCGAACCAGTCTACGGGTACGATCTGGCCGTTAACAATTTCAAAACCTTGCGGTGTTTGCATCCAACTATTTGAGGCCAGGATCCAGAACGTGGAAATAATGGTGCCCAGCGCCACCATACAGGTGGCGAAAAAATGCAGGCCGGGGCCGACACGGTTCCAGCCAAATAACATCACGCCAAGGAAACCGGCCTCCAGGAAGAACGCGGTAAGGACTTCATACGTTAGCAATGGGCCGGTAATGCTGCCGGCGAACTGAGAAAAACCGCTCCAGTTTGTGCCGAACTGGTAGGCCATAACCAGCCCTGAGACCACTCCCATACCAAAGTTGACGGCAAAGATTTTCGACCAGAAATGATACAGCGAGCGCCAGACAGAATTTTTTGTTTTTAACCACAATCCCTCAAGTACCGCCAGGTAACTGGCAAGACCGATGGTGATCGCTGGAAAGATGATATGAAATGAGACGGTAAAGGCGAATTGGATCCGCGCCAGATGAAATGCATCAAGACCGAACATGCAAGGCTCCACAACAAAATTGATTCTGCGCAATTTTAGAGGGGGGAGAGGCGTGATAGCAGACGCAGAAAAGCGCTTTTTTATGATAACAGTTGCGGATTGTTATTCTTTCTCTTGATGTTTCATATTTGTGAAGTTAATTTTCATGTCATCATAAATAATCAATTTCGTATTGTGAATTTATACCAGTTATACTTCACACTTTTATTTACGATTTTCCTTATGACTTGCGCTGTTTTTTGTTAATTATTCTGCTAGCCTGTGATGGTGTTATGTTTTGCCGTCAAGTTTACCTCTTAAATATCTGTATTCATTATGTGAATTTGATATCCATTATTTTTTAATATATTAATTGATAAAGAAAGGGAGAGGATTTGTCAAAGAAAGGCCTGCGAAGTTTACTTATCTCATTGTTGATCATGAGCATTTTTTGGCTTGCCGTGGGCGGCGGAGTCTATCTGCTTATTTGAGCTACTAGTATCCCGGCACGAAATCACTTCATTTTTAGATGCGTGATGAATTTATCGGTCGGGCTGATTTAATCGCTGATTCACAACATGAGAAATAAAGCGTATCTATGTTCAAACGATTAGAGTTGGCATCGATACGTCGTGCGCATCATTCATATTTTTTCTAACTTGCGGACTTGCCTGATACTTTATTGCTATCCTCAAATGCGAATAATTCATCATTGATAATACAATTTCATGTTCTTTCAGCGGCAAGATCACCACTTGCCGTGCTATCAGATACTCGCTCAGTGGCATCTGTCAGGTATATCAGTTTTTAAAACCTGCCATTTTTGACCATCTGTTATAAGATACGGCATCCCGTTGATGAAATGGATGCGGTAATGAAAAAGTATCAGCAGCTTGCGCGACAGTTAACTGAACAGATCGCGCTTGGCGTTTGGCAACCCGGCGATCGGCTACCCTCCTTACGCGAACAGGTTGTCAGCAGCGGAATGAGTTTTATGACCGTCAGCCATGCCTACCAGTTACTGGAAAGCCAGGGACGGATTATCGCTCGTCCACAATCCGGTTATTATGTGGCGCCGCAGCCGGTGAAGCAGCGCCAGCCTGAGCCTCCCGCGCAAGTGACGCGCAATGAGTCGGTTGATATCAACACCTATATTTTCGACGTCCTGCAGGCGAGCCGCCAGGCGTCGATGCTGCCTTTTGCTTCCGCTTTTCCCGACCCGCGTCTGTTTCCCTTGCAGCAGCTAAATCGTTCGCTGGCTCAAGTGAGTAAAACCGCCACCGCCATGAGCGTGATCGAGAACTTGCCGCCGGGCAACGATGAGCTTCGTCATGCTATTGCCCGGCGTTATGCGTTGCAGGGAATGAACGTATCGCCGGATGAGATAGTCATTACCGCCGGTGCGCTGGAGGCGTTGAACCTCAGCCTGCAGGCGGTGACTGAGCCCGGCGATTGGGTCGTCGTCGAAAATCCATGTTTTTACGGCGCGCTGCAGGCGCTCGAACGGTTGCGACTTAAGGCGCTATCGGTGGCCAGCGATGTGAAAGAGGGGATCGATTTAGCGGCGCTGGAACAGGCATTGCAGAGCTACCCGGTCAAAGCCTGCTGGCTGATGACCAATAGCCAGAACCCGCTCGGATTTACGCTGACGGCAGACAAAAAAGCGCAACTGGTGGCGCTATTGACACGCTACAACGTCATGTTGATTGAAGATGACGTTTACAGTGAGTTGTACTTTGGTCGGGAAAAACCGCTACCCGCAAAGTACTGGGATCGTGATGAGATGACGCTGCACTGTAGCTCATTTTCAAAATGCCTTGTCCCTGGATTTCGTATCGGCTGGGTTGCCGCTGGCAGGCATGCCCGCCGTATTCAGCAGTTACAGCTGATGAGTACGCTATCTACCAGTTCGCCGATGCAGTTGGCGCTGGTCGATTATCTCTCGACCAAACGTTACGACGCGCATTTACGCCGGTTGCGGCGACAGCTTGCCGAGCGGAAACAGCTGGCCTGGCAGGCATTGCTCCGTTTTTTACCCGCCGAGGTCAAAATTCACCATAGCGATAGCGGTTATTTCCTGTGGCTGGAGCTGCCCGCTGGCGTCGATGCTGGCGAACTCAGCGCTCTGGCGTTACGGGATAACATCAGTATTGCGCCGGGTAAAATGTTTTCTACCACCGCTAACTGGACCTCATTTTTCCGTTTTAATACCGCCTGGGGCTGGGGAGAAAAAGAAGAGCAGGGAGTCAAACGGCTCGGCGAACTTATACGTCAACTTTTGTCTTAGCTTATTCATCGCTTTTTTTAATTGCCGGTTTTTATTTTTCCGGCAATTTATCCACTTCATTCTTGTATTCATTAATCAGTTTAAAATATCCACCAGCACCGGGTCGTCATAGGGAATATGCATACTCATCCCCCTGCCATAACTCCTTGTCTATAATCCATATTATCGAATCGTGGTGGCGATTTTTGCGGAATGCGCACCTGGTCACAACCTGAGGAAATTTCCCCAGAGCCCCGCAGGCCGCCGTCTACCCTTATTAAGGGAGATATTTTTACGGCACGGCTGCCGCTACTTTTATTCTGACAGGAGTAAGTTCAAATGAGCAAAAAATTTGCCCGTGGCAGCCTGTGCGCGCTGAGTATGGTTGTGCTGACAGCGCAAGCCGCTGAACCGCCGTCTTCGCTGGATAAAGGAGAAGGGCGGCTCGATATTATTGCCTGGCCGGGTTATATCGAACGCGGTCAGACGGATAAGAATTATGACTGGGTAAGCCAATTCGAAAAAGAGAGCGGCTGCCAGGTTAATGTGAAGACTGCCGCCACTTCAGACGAAATGGTCAGCCTGATGGCGAAGGGCGGTTACGACCTGGTGACCGCCTCCGGCGACGCCTCGTTGCGCCTTATCATGGGCAAGCGTGTACAGGCGATTAATACCGCGCTGATCCCAAACTGGAAAACGCTTGACCCGCGAGTTGCCAAAGGCGCGTGGTTTAACGTCGGCGATAAAGTGTACGGCACGCCCTATCAATGGGGGCCGAACCTGCTGATGTACAACACTAAAACCTTCCCGACGCCGCCTGATAGCTGGAAAGTGGTTTTCGTCAAACAGGATCTACCGGACGGAAAAAGCAACCAGGGGCGAGTTCAGGCCTATGATGGTCCGATTTATATCGCTGATGCTGCGCTATTTGTCAAAGCAACGCAGCCGCAGTTAGGAATTAACGATCCCTATGAACTCACCGAAGCGCAGTATCAGGCGGTGTTGAAGGTGCTGCAGGATCAGCATCCGCTGGTTCACCGTTACTGGCACGATGCAACCGTTCAGATGAGCGACTTTAAAAACGAAGGCGTGGTTGCCTCGGGCTCCTGGCCGTATCAGGCCAATGGTCTGAAAGGTGAAGGTCAGCCCATCGCTACCGTCTTCCCAAAAGAAGGCGTGACCGGCTGGTCCGATACGACGATGTTGCATAGTGAGGCAAAGCATCCGGTATGCGCTTATAAGTGGATGAACTGGTCGCTGACGCCGAAAGTACAGGGCGATGTCGCCGCCTGGTTTGGATCGCTGCCCGTGGTGCCGCAGGGCTGTAAAGCCAGTACGCTATTGGGAGACAAAGGCTGTGAAACCAACGGTTACAACCAATTCGACAAGATTGCGTTCTGGAAAACGCCGATTGCCGAAGGCGGAAAGTATGTTCCTTATAGCCGTTGGACCCAGGACTATATCGCGATTATGGGTGGCCGCTAAGCGCCTGGAGACTGAACATGACCTACGCGGTAGAGTTTGATGACGTTTCGCGTTTGTATGGTGACGTACGCGCGGTGGATGGCGTGAGTATCGCCATTCGCGATGGCGAGTTTTTTTCCATGCTGGGGCCGTCAGGCTCCGGCAAAACCACCTGCCTGCGCTTAATCGCGGGCTTCGAACAGCTATCCGGCGGTTCGATTCGTATTTTTGGTCAGCAGGCCAGCGAATTACCGCCCTGGCAGCGTGACGTCAATACGGTTTTTCAGGATTACGCGCTATTTCCGCATATGTCGATCATCGACAACGTCGCCTATGGGCTGATGGTGAAAGGCGTGGGCAAAAAAGAACGTCAGCTTCGCGCCCAGGAAGCCTTAGAAAAAGTGGCGCTTGGGTTTGTGCACGCTCGCAAGCCTTCGCAGCTATCCGGCGGTCAACGGCAACGGGTCGCCATTGCCCGCGCGCTGGTCAACCAACCTCGTGTGCTGTTATTAGATGAACCGCTTGGCGCGCTGGATTTAAAACTGCGCGAACAGATGCAGGTAGAGCTAAAAAAACTTCAGCAGTCGCTGGGTATTACTTTCATTTTTGTTACTCACGATCAGGGTGAGGCGCTGTCGATGTCCGATCGCGTGGCGGTGTTTAACAATGGCCGTATTGAGCAGGTCGATTCGCCGCACTCGCTCTATTTACAGCCTAAAACCGCCTTTGTCGCCGGATTTGTCGGCACCGCGAACGTTTTTACCCCAGAAGTTTCGCAGCGCCTATGCGGGGTGGCTGGCGCGTGGTCACTCCGTCCTGAACATATTCGACTGAATGGCGGCGGTGATATTCAGGTTCAGGGGACCGTGCAGGCGGTGCAGTTTCAGGGGGCATCAACGCGTATTGAACTGAAACTTGCAGCGGGCGAAAAGCTGCTAGTCAGCCAGGCCAACGTTGATGGCGGGGCGGCGTTGAGCGCGCCGCGGTTGGGGCAACAGGTATTGGCCGGCTGGTCGCGTTCGGCGATGGTCTCCCTGGAAAGCGGAGGCTGAGATGACGATGGCGCTTGTACAACCAACGACCGGGAGGATGTCAGGGCTGTTCTGGCGAAAACCGTCATTGGGCCTGTTTTTACTGCTGCTGGGCCCGTTGATGTGGTTTGGGATTGTCTATCTGGGATCGCTCCTGACGCTGTTGTGGCAAAGCTTCTATACCTTTGATGACTTTACGATGTCGGTCACCACGGATTTGACGCTCGCTAACCTGAAGGCGCTGTTTAATCCCGCCAACTACGACATCATTGTCCGTACCCTGGTGATGGCTATCTGCGTGACTATTGCCAGCGCAATCCTGGCGTTGCCGATGGCGTGGTATATGGCGCGTTATACCCGCGGCAAGATGAAAGCCTTCTTTTATATCGCGGTGATGTTGCCGATGTGGGCCAGCTATATCGTTAAGGCGTACGCTTGGACGCTATTGCTGGCGAAAGATGGCGTGGCACAATGGTTTCTCGGCCACCTTGGTCTGGAGAGCGTGTTAAATATGGTATTGACCATCCCGGCGGTCGGCGGCAATACCTTATCGACCTCCGGGCTCGGGCGATTCATGGTGTTCGTCTATATCTGGCTGCCGTTCATGATCCTGCCGGTACAGGCGGCGCTGGAACGCCTGCCGCCGTCGCTGCTGCAGGCCTCCGCCGATTTAGGCGCTCGACCGCAACAAACCTTCCGCTACGTGGTACTGCCTTTAGCCATACCGGGTATCGCGGCAGGTTCTATCTTTACCTTTTCCCTCACCCTTGGCGATTTTATTGTGCCGCAACTGGTGGGACCGCCCGGTTTCTTTATCGGCAACATGGTTTATTCGCAGCAAGGCGCGATTGGCAATATGCCGATGGCGGCGGCGTTCACGTTGGTGCCGATTGTTCTTATTGCACTGTATCTGGCGTTTGTTAAGCGCCTGGGAGCGTTTGATGCACTCTGAACGCGCACCGTTGTTTCTCAAAATCGCTACCTGGGGCGGAGTGGTATTTCTCCATTTTCCACTGCTGATTATCGCCTTGTACGCCTTTAATACAGAGGATGCCGCTTTCAGCTTCCCGCCGAAAGGGCTGACGCTCCGCTGGTTCAGCGAGGCTGCCGCTCGCGCAGATATCATTGAATCAGTGACGTTGTCACTTAAAATCGCCGCTTTATCCACGGGGATTGCGCTGGTGTTGGGCACTCTCGCTGCCGGCGCGCTGTGGCGGAGTTCGTTTTTTGGTAAGAATGCCGTGTCGCTGCTGTTGCTATTACCTATTGCACTTCCCGGCATCATTACCGGCCTGGCGCTGCTGACGGCATTTAAAGCCGTCAATCTTGAGCCTGGCTTGCTAACCATCGTGGTGGGTCACGCGACCTTCTGCGTGGTGGTGGTGTTTAACAACGTCATTGCCCGATTTCGCCGGACATCATGGAGTCTGGTGGAAGCATCGATGGATCTTGGCGCTACAGGCTGGCAAACCTTCCGTTACGTGGTGCTGCCCAATTTGGGTTCGGCACTGCTGGCGGGCGGGATGCTGGCATTCGCTCTGTCCTTTGATGAAATTATCGTCACTACCTTTACCGCCGGACATGAGCGGACGTTACCGTTGTGGTTGTTAAATCAACTGGGGCGCCCGCGCGATGTACCGGTCACCAACGTGGTCGCGCTGTTGGTGATGTTAGTGACGACTGTACCCATCCTGGGGGCCTGGTGGCTAACCCGTGACGGTGAGAATAACGCCGAAAGCGGAAAATAATACACTTTACAGGATCATGCTATGCAACATAACCTTTTGATAAACGGTCAATTAGTGGCGGGGGAAGGCGAGGTGCTGCCGGTATTCAATCCTGCCAATGGCGAAACGATTATTGAGATTGCGGAGGCGACCGAGGCGCAGGTTGATGCCGCCGTCAATGCTGCAGATCGTGCGTTTGTCAGCTGGAGCCAGACAACGCCGAAAACCCGCGCCGAATGTTTGCTGAAAATGGCGGATGTGATTACTGAACATGCAGAAACGCTCGCCAAACTGGAGTCTTTAAACTGCGGTAAACCGCTACATTGCGTTATCAATGATGAAATGCCGGCGATTGCCGATGTATTTCGCTTCTTCGCCGGCGCCGCGCGTTGCCTGCCGGGAATGGCTGCTGGGGAGTACCTTGAGGGGCATACCTCAATGATCCGCCGCGACCCGGTGGGGGTGGTGGCCTCGATTGCGCCGTGGAACTATCCGCTAATGATGGCGGCGTGGAAGCTGGCGCCCGCGCTGGCGGCCGGTAACTGCGTGGTGATTAAACCTTCAGAAATCACCCCACTGACGGCCTTGAAGCTGGCGGAACTTGCAAAAGACATTTTCCCGGCCGGCGTTATCAACGTGCTTTTCGGCCGGGGCCCAACTGTTGGCGACCCGCTCACCGGCCATAGTAAAGTGCGTATGGTTTCGTTGACTGGTTCGATTGCCACCGGCGCCCATATTATTGGTCACACGGCGAATTCGATTAAACGCACCCATATGGAGCTGGGCGGTAAAGCGCCGGTCATTGTTTTCGATGATGCCGATATCGATGCCGTCGTCGAGGGCATTCGTACTTTCGGTTTTTATAACGCCGGTCAGGACTGTACTGCCGCTTGCCGTATTTACGCGCAACAAGGCGTCTACGATCGGCTGGTTGAAAAACTGGGCGCGGCCGTGGCCAGCCTGAAAATGGGGCAACCGGACGATCCATCCACGGAACTGGGGCCGGTCAGTTCGCTTGCGCATCTCGAACGGGTGACAGCGGCTGTCAACGCTGCGCGCGCCTTACCGCATATTAAAGTGGTAACCGGCGGCAGCCGCGCGGCGGGGAGTGGTTACTATTTCCAGCCCACGCTGTTGGCTGGCGCACAGCAGGATGACGCTATCGTACAACGCGAAGTTTTTGGCCCGGTAGTTAGCGTGACGCCGTTTAGCGATGAGGAACAAGTATTAACCTGGGCTAATGATTCGCAATATGGGCTTGCCTCCTCGGTGTGGACGCAGGACGTGGGCCGCGCCCATCGCCTGAGCGCGCGTTTGCAGTACGGTTGCACCTGGGTGAATACCCATTTCATGCTGGTTAGCGAAATGCCGCACGGCGGACAGAAGCTATCTGGTTACGGCAAGGACATGTCGATGTATGGCCTGGAGGACTACACGGTGGTTCGTCATGTAATGGTGAAACATTGAATATTAACGTGCCGGCAGCATTATCACGCTAATAGTTGCAATAGCAATAAATGTTAAAAAAGATAAGGGGTAATATGAGAGTATTCTTATACCCCTTCAAGAGCTAAGCCATTGTGAGTGCCGGAGATAAGCGCCGGATGGGGTGTAAACAACTAAGCATGCTATTAATTGTTGATCCCTGCAGGATGATGCGGGGATTTTTTTTGCGTATCGACTTTTTATGCCGATTTAATAATCAATGTTTGTCTTTTTTTGATGGCAGGCCCGAGTGGCGGCGCTCACGAATATAAGAGATAAGACTGTAGATTGCGATCACCAATAAGACTAAAGCCATTAGCAGGGCAAGTATTCCTGACATAAGCGACCTCAAAAATAAGTAACAGGAAAAGCAAAAACGTTATAACTAATAGTAATGAACCTATGCGGAAGTTCGTGAGTTTGCAAATAATAATTTCTTTCACTTACCGGAATATAGAGCACAAAATAACACCTGGAAATCTACACTCCGCATTAACCATAAGGTTGAGCAGTCGATTGCTGATTATCGGCAGTCGCTAATTTAAGAAAATTCTCACCTCATAAAAGCCAAGTATAGTTAGCTATCCATAACCCGGTATGCGGATTGCCAGATCATTTTGTTATTTCCAATGAAATAAATATCCTCTCGCTAGCAGAAGGGGGACATAACGGATCGCACTCCTCAGAAATGCTCTCCAGGAAGGGAATGATTGTAGCCATAATGTTAAATTCTGAATGAAATCGCCACGGGACAGTTGTTATCGTGTAGGCGATTTGACTTTTTCGCCTCGCTCATGAGAAAATTTTACATAATTTGTTATTCTGACGTTGAATCGGTTTTGAAAAAGCTAGCATTTATCCTGTTACTCATCGGCGTAAGCGCAATGCTTTACGACAATCTCCCTGCCCAGCGAATTCGCGGTTGTGAAAGCCTGGGGGCAACTGAGGGGGTTTGTACAGCGGTCGAGTGGGATACCGAAAAGCTGAATTTCTTGCCGTCATATAACCCGGAAAGTCTTAAGACTATTGTAGTGCTTCAACAGAAAGCCGACGGGAAACGCGCGACAATTAAATCATAAAAAAAGCAGCCGCTGAGGCTGCTTTTTTAGGTTTAGTTGCTGAAAAATTACTAAAACCAACCAAAACGAACGGATAACAGGCTAATAAGCGCAAGCGCTGCGCCGACATTAATCAGAATTACGGTTTTGCTGGAAACATCCATAACGCCACCTTTATGAGTAAGCCCCTACATTTATAGTCGGTGGCGTAGAGTTGCGCTATCGGACAACACTGAATCAACCGTTTTTCCATGGTCTTTGCAGTTGCTTGTTTTGTGAAGTATTGATCTCTGACGTACTAAGTGGTGCGGGACAGGATAACGCGTGTTGCGCGATGTCTGACAGGGAAGGAAAAAATGACTTTATACCAGAAGATGCTGGTTTTTTATGCCGTAATGGGCTGTATTTGTGCGTTGATAAGCTGGTTTTTAACTAAGGAAAGCCGCTGCATTCGGCTGCTGGCAGCGCTGTTGATTGGTGCGACATGGCCGTTCAGCTTTCCTATGGCACTGCTGGTTTCACTTTTCTGAACAACAGAAATGGCTGGCCTAATTATCTTGATGGCTGTATATAAATACAGTTAAAAATAATAAGGATGCCATCTGATGAACAGCTTCTATTCGCATTTAGCCGGCGCAACGGTCCGTTGGTTTGATTTCCAAGGCCAGGGGGACCCTATTGTGTTCATTCATGGGTTAGGTTGCGCCTCTTCATACGATTACCCGCCAGTGGTTTCTAACCCTATATTGAATGGGCGCCGGGCCTTACTAATTGATCTTCCAGGCTATGGTTACAGCGATAAACCGCTTCAGTTTGGTTACCGAATTGCTGACCAGGCTGCGGTCGTTGTGGAGTGGCTGAACAAATTGCAGGTCAGCCGCTGCATTCTCTACGGCCATAGTATGGGGGGCAGTGTGGCTATTGAGGCAGCGCAGCGGCTGGGCAAACGCGTTGAGGCCTTAATTGTCGCCGAGCCCAATCTCTATGCCGGTGGGGGATTCTATAGCTGTAAAATCGCCGGACAGACGGAAGATGATTTTATCGCCAACGGCTATCAGTCGATGCTGGCGGCAGAAACGTCCCCATGGAAAGGTTGCCTACAAAATAGCGCACCGTGGGCGTTATGGCGGGGAGCTACCAGCCTGGTAGTAGGCGCTTCTCCCTCGTGGTTTGAGCGTTTTATTCACCTGCAATGCCGTAAAACGCTTATCTACGGTAGTTTATCGCTACCCTCACAGGAAGCGGAAGACGTCGAAACTGCGGGTATCGCATTGGCTGTCATACCACAGGCGGGGCATTCGATGGCATGGGAAAACCCGGCCGCGCTGGCGCGCGCGATTGCCGGGCTGGTCTGAAAGCATCGCGGGAAATCAGAATGGTAATTCGCGTGGCCGAGTTTGCATGGTTATCCAGCGAAGCTCGGTGAATTCAGCGATCCCGGCGCGCCCTCCAAAGCGGCCATAGCCGGACGATTTACAGCCGCCGAACGGCATCTGCGCTTCATCATGTACGGTAGGGCCGTTAATATGGCAAATACCGGTTTGCAGATTTTGCGCTACATTCCAGGCGCGAGCGCTATCGCGGCTATAAACCGCTGCCGCCAGGCCGTATTCGCTATCGTTCGCGACGGCCAGAGCCTCTTCCTCGCCGTTAACCCGGATCACCGATTTGACCGGGCCAAAAGATTCCTCATGCCATATGCGCATTTCACGCGTCACGCCATCCAGCAGGGTGGCGCGCATTTGCGTCGAATCCGCTTTTCCACCGCAGAGTATATGTGCGCCTTTACTTAGCGCATCATCAATCAACGCGTTGCAGCGTTGTACCGTTTTCAAATCGACCACCGGGCCGAGAAGCGTAGAAGGTAGTGCGGAAGCGCGTTGGCTGATTAATGCGACGAACTCATCCGCGATGCTCTCATCGACAATAATGCGTTCGGTGGACATACAAATCTGTCCGGCGTTGGCAAAAGCGCCGAAAATCGCGCCAGCCGCGGCTTGTTGTAAATCTGCGTCATCCAGGACTAACAGCGGCGCTTTGCCACCCAGTTCAAGTATCGCAGGTTTCAGATGCTCTCCGCAGGTGCGGGCAATAATGCGCCCAACCGGGGTCGACCCGGTAAAATTGACCCGTCGTATGGCAGGGTGAGCAATCAGCGTCTCCACCAGCGCAGGCGCATCGGCTGGCGAGCAGGTAAGATAATTCACTACTCCATCGGGAAATCCCGCCGCCGCGAGGGCATCGACGATTAAGCTTTGCGTCGCCGGTGAGAGTTCCGAGCCCTTAAGGATAACCGTATTGCCACAGGCCAGCGGCGTGGCGATGGCACGGGTCGCCAGAATGAGCGGCGCATTCCACGGCGCCATAGCCAGCACCACGCCGGCCCCCTGACGTACGCCCATCGCCAGATTGCCGGCCACGTTGGAGGGAATAATCTGACCTTCGATTTGCGTGGTTAAGGCCGCGGCTTCACGCAAAATATCTGCCGCCAGGTGTACGTTGAATCCGGCCCAGTGCGCTGTCGCGCCGGTCTCCGCCGCCATAGTAGCGATAAATTTCGCCTCTCTACGCTGCATTTGCTCGGCGGCTTCCAACAACAGCCGGCGACGTTCGGAGGGGATGGTGTCGCGCCATGAGGGGAATGCGGCGGCTGCTGCTTCTGCGCAGCGACGAGCGTCATTGATGCTCGCCGCTGCGGCGGTAGAGGCTATCTCGCTATGTTGCGGATAACGGCGAGTGAAAGTGGCGTGACCTTCGGCATCGTGCCAGCGGCCGCCGCTATATAAGCTGCAGGTTATTGTCATTAGCGTAACCTCATTGGTCTGCGGAGCGTCGAGTCTACCGCCTTACCTCATTGCGTAGCGGCGAAAGGGCGGTTATCGCACAATTTTTTTGCAGATTTCTCAGCGGGTCACAACTTAGTACAATAATGAGAACGGCGAACATGGGCCGCAGCAAACACAATCTATTCGCCACAGCCCACAGAGGATAGTTAATGTAATGGCTGTTCCTGTAGCGCGTCAGAATATTGTTTTAGCCTTTTAATTTTGTCTTTTAAAATCCAGCTTAACTCGGAAATATTCATTTTTATTTCGTCAATATCGACCGAACTGCCTTCCACGAAGGCAGGCGTTGTGCCGACGACGCCGCTCGCCAACGCTTTATTTGTTTCACAGCGATAGCCGATCTCATAAAGCCTATCGCTTAGCTTTTTCTCAAAAGCGTTGAGATTGTCATAAGCCCTGAGATAGTCCGTAATTTGCGCGGCGGAATGTAATATATAAAATCGTGATTTCACGGCCGGCGTTTTATCAAGATCAATAGCAATTGAGTCGTCGGGAACGAATAGATTAACGGTGGGTACTGCCGCCGCTGGCGAACGTCGGGTTACATCATAAATCCCTCCATCGTCGGCCTGTAAGGCGGCGTGATGCGTTGCGACCAGAAAACAGCCCGGCCAGTAGTTTATCTCCCAGCCCAGCAGCATTTTTCCACCGACCTGTTCGATCGCCGCGCTGACGTTCCAGTAGGCGTTTCCCTCGGGCCCCGGTTTATCAATAACCGGGAGATAGATTGGACTGGCGCCAGGATTCAACTCTTCGGCAAATTGCAACAACCGCGGGTCGTTGAGAGTGATAGGCTGATAAATCGAATTCGTCATGTAACGCTCCTTTGACTGAAATGGGACAATGCGGCACGCGATTGGATCTTAGTCGTAAATAATCATTTTGTCGTACCGGTGCGGGAGTCGCTGATGATAGTGACGTTAAGCAAAGCAAACAGCGCTAACCTTATGAGTTAAAGTGTGAATCTAATAGCGATTCATTATTTGCTGGTTGTATTCCGCTGTGCTGTTATTAGTAGGCATATAACAAATTTATAAGGTTTATAACCATGTCTACAGGGAAATCACTACTTGCGCTGGCTTTAAGCGCGCTGTTACCGGCCGGCGCCGCGTGGGCGGCATCCAACGACACGCTGGTCTACTGCTCGGAAGCCTCGCCGGAATCCTTTAACCCGCAAATCGCCAGCTCTGGCCCTTCATTCGTTGCCAGCTCGCAGGTGCTCTATAACCGCCTGATTACCTTCGACCCGCTTAAAAACACGCCGATTCCGTCGCTGGCGACCGAATGGAAAGTGTCTCCGGATGGTAAAACCTGGACCTTTACGCTGCGTAAAGGCGTGCAGTTCAACAGCAATAAATACTTTAAGCCGACCCGCGATTTCAATGCGGATGATGTGCTGTTCTCGGTGCTGCGCCAGCAGGATCCGCAGCATCCTTATCACAACGTGTCGCAGGGCAATTATGAATATTTCCACGACGTCGGTCTTGATAAGCTGATTAAAGAAGTGAGGAAGATCGATGATTATCACGTTCAGTTTGTGCTGAGCGAGCCCAACGCGGCGTTTCTCGCCGACTGGGGGATGGATTTCGCTTCGATTCTTTCTGCGGAATATGCCGATGCGATGTTGAAAAAAGGAACGCCGGAATACGTCGATAGCTGGCCGATTGGCACCGGCCCGTACGCGCTCCAGCAGTATAAAGTGGATTCACAAATCCGCTATATTGCCAACCCGCACTATTGGGAAGGCGAGGTGCCGACTAAACATCTGATCTTCTCGATTACGCCGAACGTTGAGACTCGTCTGGCTAAGCTGCAGACCAATGAATGCCAGATTATTCCCGCGCCATCGCCGGTACAGTTCCCGGTGATTAAAGGGAATAAAGATCTGGCGCTACACGCGGTGGAAGCGTTGAACGTGGGGTATCTGGCATTTAATACTGAAAAGAAACCGTTTGATAACGTGCTGGTACGTCAGGCGCTGAACTACGCCACCGACAAACAGGCGATTGTGAAAGCGGTCTTCCTTGATTCCGGCAACGTGGCGAAATCGCCGATCCCGGCCAATATGCTCGGTTACAAGAAGGATTTACCGGATTACGACTACAATCCGCAGAAGGCGAAAGAGCTGCTTAAGCAGGCGGGATTGGAGCAGGGCGCAGAAGTGACCCTGTGGTCGATGCCGGTACAGCGCCCGTATAACCCGAACTCGAAGCGGGTCGCTGAAATGATTCAGAACGACTGGAGCAAAGTCGGCATTAAAGCGAAAATCGTCAGCTATGAATGGGGCGAATACCTTTCCGGGATGCGCAAGGGCGAGCATGATAGCGCGCTGTTTGGCTGGATGTCCGATAACGGCGACCCGGACAACTTCGCCGGCACGCTGCTGAGCTGTGATAATATCAAAACTGGCTCTAACTTGGCGCGCTGGTGCGATAAGTCCTATGATGCGCTGGTGAAAAAAGCGCTTCTGCTAAGCGATCCGCAGGCGCGCGCTAAACTCTACCAACAGGCCCAGGAAATTTTCTATCAGCAGGCGCCGTGGATCACGCTGGCGACGGGTAAAACTTTCTACGCCACCCGCAGCAACGTCAGCGGCTACAGCGTGAGTCTGATGGGAAGCGATTTTTCCAAAGCGAAGCTGAATTGATCAAAAAGGAGAGTAGGATGGCCCATCTGGACGATGTCATTGCCAGGGTCGATGAGACCATTGCCGGGGGCGTGATTAGCCATATGAACGAGCTACTGATAGCGTTAAGCGATGATGCTGAACTGGGCCGTGAAGAACGCTATACCCAGCAGCAGCGCCTGCGCACCGCGATAGCCCATCACGGGCGTCAACATCATGAAGATCAGGAAGCGCGCCGCGAGCAGTTAACCAAGGGCGGCGAGATCCTTTAAGGGTGAGCTCAAAACTGGCGCCTGGCCACCAACCAGGCGCCGACCACCAGCATCACCGCCCCGCATACTGGCCCGATTAACGCCCTAATCGGCACGCCGTGGGCGCGAATCAAATCAATAATCAACCCGCCTACCAGCTGACTGGCCACCAGTACCGCAATGGTCGTCGCCGCCCCTACGGTTTGATAACCGCTGATGCTGGCGAAGACGAAAAACGATCCCAGCAGGCCGGGGATGAGGGTCCACCATTTGATATTCAGCGCCAGTTCCTGAAAACCTGCCGCGCCGTGGCGCAATAGCAAAATAGTCACAAAAATAACAATTCCCACCAGCGAATTGAGCAACATGGCGATAAGAATCGTCGAGGCGGATTGGGTAATACGGACCATCAGGGTGTTTTGCAACACCAGACCGACACCCGCCGCTATCAGGCAGGCAAGGGTGAGCGACTGATTCATGCCTCGCCGTCCGGATCCAGGCGATCGTCGAGCTGTAGCTGCATAAAGGTCAAATCCAGCCAGCGGCCGAATTTAGTCCCCACCTGCGGCATCTGCCCACTGGTGATAAATCCCAGGGTTTCATGCAGATGCAACGAAGCGTTATTGCGGGATTCAATTCCGGCTACCATCACATGTTTACGCAGGCGTCGCGCTTCAGCGATAAGCGCGACTAACAACTTGCGGCCGATCCCCTTACCTTGATGATCGGGATGGACATACACCGAATGTTCAACGGTATGGCGGAAACCGTCAAATGCGCGCCAGTCGCCGAACGAGGAGTACCCGGTAATGACGCCGTTTTCTTCACTCACCAGCACCGGATAACCGGCAATCTGCCGGGCTTCAAACCAGGCAATACGGTTATCGGTATCGACGGTTTTGTCATTCCAGATGGCAGCGGTATGCAGTACGGCGTGATTATAGATTTCGGCGATCGCCGCGCAATCGTCTTTACTGGCATGGCGGATGGACATAGCAAGCCTCAAAGTCTGTACACTATAGTAGTACGGTATTATTACAATAATGAACGGCAGGCTGTCATCAGTTTTAGCAATAAATTTTATACAGAACGCGCAGTGTCGGGGATAGCGGACAGTTGTGTAATACGGTGGTGCGCACTATATTGTTACGCCATGAATACTATAGAAGACAACCTCAACCAGCGCATTAGCGCACGCATTCGTATCGAACGCGAGTCCCGCGGCTGGTCGTTGAGCGATTTGGCTGAACGCGCCGGGGCCTCGCGGGCAATGGTGCATAAAATTGAACGTGGCGAGAGTAGCCCCACCGCGGCGATGCTGGGCCGTCTCTCTGGCGCGTTTGGCATCAGTATGTCGACGTTAATTGCGCGTGCAGAGATGCAGGAGGGCAAGCTTTTGCGCTTTGCCAACCAGCCGGTGTGGCGCGATCCGCAAAGCCACTATTTGCGCCGGCACGTCTCGCCGCGTAGCGATCTGCCGATCGACCTGGTGCAAATAGAATTGCCGGCCGGCAGCGATGTACCGATGCCCGCTTCTTCGTACGCGCTGGCGCGACAGCTCATCTGGCTACAGCAGGGTGAATTAGTTTTTGTTGAAGGGAATATTCGCCATCAGATGCAGGCGGGGGATTGTCTGGAACTGGGGCCGCCCAACGATTGCCGGTTTATCAATGAGTCCAGCGAGACTTGCGTCTATCTGGTGGTACGCCTGAATCAATCCGGCTCATAATGTTAAAGCGCGTTAAGCATAAAACGGCTAGCCTCAGTACAGGCCGTTAACAAGAGGAGTTTGCTATGACCGCTAATCCACAACGCCATCACCGCTGGGTATTGGCTTCACGCCCGCACGGTGAACCTACCGCCGAAAATTTCAGACTGGAAGAGGGCGATCTGCCGACGCCGGGGGCGAACCAGATCCTGCTGCGGACTATTTATTTGTCACTCGACCCTTATATGCGCGGACGGATGAGCGATGCGCCTTCTTATTCGCCACCGGTGGAGATTGGCGCGGTGATGGTCGGGGGGACGGTAAGCCGTGTGGTGAGCTCTAATCACCCTGATTTTAAACCCGGTGAGTGGGTGCTTGGCTATAGTGGCTGGCAGGATTATGCGCTTTCCGATGGTAGCGATTTAGTTAAGCTCGGCGACAATCCTGAACACCCTTCCTGGGCGCTGGGGGTGTTAGGTATGCCGGGATTTACCGCTTATATGGGGCTGCTGGACATCGGCCAGCCGAAAGCGGGCGAAACGCTGGTGGTAGCGGCGGCAACCGGCCCGGTGGGGGCAACCGTCGGGCAGATCGGCAAACTTAAGGGTTGCCGCACCGTCGGCATTGCCGGCGGCGTCGAGAAATGTCGTTATGCGGTAGAGACTTTAGGCTTCGATGTTTGTCTTGATCACCGCGCTGCGGATTTCAGCCAGCAGCTGGCGCAGGCGTGTCCGCAGGGAATCGATGTCTATTATGAGAACGTCGGCGGTAAAGTCTTTGATGCGGTTCTGCCGTTGCTGAATACCGCGGCGCGGGTTCCCGTGTGCGGATTGGTTAGCGGCTACAACGCCACCTCGCTGCCGGATGGACCGGATCGGCTGCCGCTGCTGATGGCGACGATCCTTAAAAAACGTATTCGTATGCAGGGCTTTATCATCGGCCAGGATTACGGCCATCGCATTGCCGAGTTCCAGCAGCAAATGGGGCGCTGGGTACAGGAAGGTAAAATCAAATATCGCGAGCAGCAGATTGATGGCCTGGCGCAGGCGCCGCAGGCGCTGATTGGTCTGCTGAAGGGAGAAAACTTCGGCAAAGTGGTGATTAACGTCGCAGCGGACGAGTAACGTCACCGCCTTCTCTAACGCCCCCGAAGACGCGTGCGGGGGCGCTTTCGCCGCCTTTAACCAACAAAATGACTAATCCATACTTTTATTAATGGTTTGCTTTTCCGTGAGCGGCTTTTTATCCTTAAGGAAACTTAAGAGGTTAATGTGATGAAAGATGTAGTTGATAAATGCAGTACCAAAGGCTGCGCCATTGATGTTGGCACCATTATCGATAACGAAGACTGCGTTTACCGGGTCGAGAAACTTTTCCCTACCCGTGAAGAGGCGGAGTCCGCGGTAGCGGCCATTCGCGAACGCGCCGTTGCCGCCGCCAGCGAAACGCCGTCCGTAGATTACACGATTGAGCAGGTGGGTAATGAGGCGAAACTGGACGCGGCGGTGAATTTCTCCTGCCAGGCGGAAAAAATTATTTTCGAATTGTCCTTGAGAAGCGCGTTCTAACAGACTGCGGCGGAATCAAAAAGGGATCCCAATTGGGATCCCTTTTTTATCATCACCCATCGGCGGGCGTAGTTACTCGAAACGCCAGGCGAGATTCATACCGATGCCGAAGTTACGGCCCGGCGCTGGTTCGTAATAACGACCATTGGATTCGTTGACAATCACTGAGCCCGCGTAATTACGGTCAAACAGGTTATCGACCCGGCCGAACAGATCCATATCCATTTTCCCGTAGCTCCACTTATAGCCGGTGGTCAGGCCAACCACGGTCCACGATGGCGCTTTGGCGGTGTTGGCGTCGTTGGCCATAATGTCGCCCATATAACGGATATCGCTCCCTGCGTACCAACCCTGTTCCGGCTGGTAGCCGAAAGAGGCATAGCCCATATTGCGGGCGATGCCCGGAATGCGATTGCCGTTGCAGTCTGACGAACCGCAAACGTTCGTGCGATAGGTGGCATCGAGCCAGGTCCATGCCGCTTTTAATTTCCAGCTGTCGCCAAACTGCTGGTCGAGGCCAAGTTCCATTCCCTGACGACGGGTTTTACCGGCGTTTTTATAGCTGGTGCGGCCGCCGCTGCTGGAGTCGACTACAATCTCATTGTCGGTATCGGTCTGGAACAGCGCGGCGGTGAACAGTCCGTTGCCTATCCGCGTTTTGCTGCCAATTTCCACGGTTTCATTTGTGGAGGGTTTAAGATCGAAGTTTAATCCGCTCTGATTGCCGGAACGATACGAGAGTTCATTGATTGTCGGCGTTTCAAAACCGCGCCCGGCGGAAAGATAGATATTCCAGGCATCCGTGACGGCATATTTCAATGAACCGGCTGGCAGCCATTTGTGATAGCTGGCATCGCCGCTATCGTCGCCGTTACCCGGAGTGACGTAATAGTCGTTAGAGTCAAACCACACCGAACTGTAGCGGACGCCAGCGTCGAGGGTAAGCTTCTGCGTCAACTGCCACTGGGTTTGCAGGTACGGATCCAGGTTCCACATCAGATTGCGTTCATTACGGCGCAGGTCGCCCTGTTCGCCGTATTGCGGCGCGCCGTTCACCAGAACGTAGTTTTCATAGCCCTTACGTCGTTCGCTCATGTTTTCGTAATCAAGACCGGTGGTAAAGGTCACCGGCACCAGTAATTCACCGCGGTGGGTCCAGCGGGTGTCGATCCCCTGATAATGGCGAGTTAAATCGATGACGCCCCCGGAATGCGAGGGCTTCAGCTGCGGCGCCATCGGGATTGATTGGTACTGAGTGGTTTCGCGCTCGCCGGCGTACATCATCACGCTCAGATCGTCCTGCTGGCTAAGCTGGCGTTCGTAGCGTAACCCGGCCTGGGTCTGTTTCACCGTTTTACGCGTGTTGTATTGATCGCCGCGCGGCGATTGGCGCGGATTATTCTGCCACTCCTCGTAGCTCAATCCGCCCGGGTCATTAGCTTTGATATCCACGCTATTGAATAGCAATGTTAATTTACTGACGTCGTTAATCCGCACGCCTAATTTGGCGTTGGCGAGATTTTTACGCGCGCCGCTGTGATCGCGAGAACCATGAGTGGTGAAACGGTTGGTCGACACCGTGTAGTCGACATCACCTGCCTGGCTACCGTCGCCGACGGCGCCGGTTGCTTTCAGTCCGTAATGCCAGGTACCGAAGCTGCCGTAGTAGCTGCTGGCCTCGATGGTCGGCGGCTGGCTGCCGGTTTGGGTATTGACGTTAATTACGCCGCCGGAAGAGTTGCCATAGAGCGCGGAAAAAGGTCCGCGTAACACTTCCAGGCTATCGATGCTGCCGATATCGATATTCGATGTCTGCCCCTGGCCATCGGGCATGGTGGCAGGGATACCGTCAACATATAGCCGCAGGCCACGCACGCCGTAGGTGGAGCGGGAACCGAAACCACGAATCGACAACTGCAAATCCTGAGCATAGTTTTGCCGGTTTTGTACCTGCAAACCGGGTACCGCGCCGAGCGATTCCGAGAGGTTAATTCGCGGGGCGGCCTGACGCATATCATCGCCATTCACTACGCTGACGGCGGCAGGGGTATCCAGTTCGGAAACCGCGGTAGGCGTCGCCGTGACGACCATGGTTTGTTCGTCGTTGGTGCTGGCGTGCACGTTGGCGACGAGAGGGAGTAATAAAGCGGGGAGCGCGACCGTGCGCATGGCAATAATCTTCATCAAAGCGACTCGCAAAGAGAAACGTACCAAATGGAACATATGTATATATGTTACACCGTTTGTAAATTCTTTGAAAAGAATTAACTAACAGGTCGTTAAGTAATGGCAAGTAAAGGTGATTCTTTTAACCAAAAAAGGCAATTAACGCTCCACATTACGATAAATAATGATTACTATTCTCATTTACAAAAAGAGTGAAGTTAAGCTTCACGCTGTGGAAGCCATCTCTAACCAGTAATTAATTGTTCTATAAAGGGAATCGTTATGTCATTACGTCAGTTATCCGCGCCGCGTCTGCGTCGTTCTCTGTTATTAACGTCGTTACTGTTGGCAGGCAGCTTCAGCGCCCACGCCGCCGAGGAGCTCCTGCGCAAAGCGGTCGGTAAAGGCGCGTACGAAATGGCGTATAGCCAGCAGGAAAATGCGCTGTGGGTTGCCACCTCGCAAAGCCGCTCCCTTGATAAGGGCGGCATCGTCTATCGTCTGGATCCGACCACGCTCGACATCACCCAGGTTATTCATAACGACCTGAAACCGTTCGGCGCCACCATCAATAACACCACCCAGACGTTGTGGTTTGGCAACACCGTTGATAGCAGCGTGACCGCAATAGATGCCAAAACCAGCGCGGTGAAAGGGCGACTGGTGCTCGATGACCGTAAACGTAGTGATACCGTGCGCCCGCTGCAGCCGCGTGAGCTGGTGGTGAATGAGAAAACCAATACCGTGTATATCTCCGGGCTGGGTAAAGAGAGCGTGATTTGGGTGGTGGATGGCGACAAGCTGACGCTGAAAGATACCATTGCCAATACCGGCGCGATGGCCACCGGGCTGGCGCTCGATGCTGACGCTAAACGTCTTTACACCACCAATGCCGATGGCGAACTGCTGACTATCGATACCGATAGCAATAAGATCCTCTCGCGTAAGAAGCTGCAGGATGACGGTAAGGAGCATTTCTACCTGAACCTGAGTCTGGATACAGCCGGCCACCGCGCTTTCATTACCGACAGCAAGCAGCCGGAAGTGCTGGTGGTGGATATTCGTGACGGGAAAGTGCTGCAAAAAATCGCCGCGCCGGAATCTTTAGCGGTGCTGTTTAACCCGGCCCGCAACGAAGTCTACGTCACCCATCGCAAAGCGGGTGAAGTCAGCGTCATTGATGCTAAGACCTATAAGGTTGTCAAAACCTTCAAAACGCCGACCTTCCCGAATAGCCTGGCGCTGTCCGCCGATGGAAAAACGCTGTTTGTTAGCGTGAAGCAGGAGTCAACTCGTCAAAAAGAGGCCACCGCGCCGGACGACGTAATCCGCATTGCCCTGTAATCCCCTGGGAGGGGGCGACCCCTCCTTACTCCGGGTCTCATCCTCTGTTACAAACCGCTATTAGCCTGATTACTATAAAGGTTATACACTTACTTTTTCCCGCGCGCGGCGGGAGAGTGGTAATCATTCTGGAGAAATTATGAAAAAGCCATATATGGTGATCTGCGCGGCGGCAATGCTGGCGCTTCTGGCAGGCTGCAGCTCTAATTACGTCATGACGACAAAAAGTGGGCAAACTATTGTGACCCACGGCAAACCGCAGTTGGATAAAGAGACCGGCATGACCAGCTATATTGATGAGTCTGGCAACAAACGCGAAATCAACAGCAGCGACGTTGCTCAACTGGTGGAAGATAATTAATTTTTCGGTGACGGTTTGCCCGCTGAGGGGCAAACCGTTATGGAAAAGCGCTTAGCGTTTTTCAACGCCCGGCGCCGTGCTGTGAACATCAGCCACGCGTTTACGTACGCCGAACCAGCCTGCGACCAGCAGCACCGCCAGCAGCGGAATGGACCCGATGGTATAGGTGCCGTTCGGGTAGTCAAATGCCATCAACACCAGTACGCTCAGCAAGAACAGCAGCGTTAGCCATGAAGTAAATGGCGCGCCCGGCATTTTGAAGCTCACATCCGCCGCTTTGCCTTCCTTGATAGCCTTACGCAGACGCATCTGGCAGATCACGATAAAGCCCCATGAAGCGATAATCCCCAGGGATGCGACGTTAAGCACGATCTCAAATACCTGCGACGGCACCAGATAGTTGAGGAAAACCCCCACCACGTAGACTGCCAGCGTCGCGAGGATCCCGGCGTAAGGGACGTGATGGCGGCTCATCTTCGACATAAACTTCGGCGCTGAACCTCCCATCGACATCGAACGCAGAATTCGCCCGGTGCAGTACAGGCCTGAGTTCAGGCTGGAGAGGGCGGCCGTTAATACCACGATGTTCATCACGCTACCGATGTATGGTACGCCGAGCTTCGAGAAGAAGGTGACGAACGGGCTTTGCCCTGCCTGATAGGCGTTCCACGGCAGCAGCAGCACCAATAGCACGACGGAACCGACGTAGAACAGGCCGATACGCCAGATCACGCTGTTAATCGCTTTCGGTACCATGGTTTCCGGGTCTTTGCATTCGCCCGCCGCGGTACCCACCAGCTCGATGGAAGCGAAGGCGAAGACTACGCCCTGAACTAGCACCAGTGCCGGCAACAGACCGTGGGGGAAGAAACCGCCGTTGTCGGTAATCAGATGGAAGCCGGTGGCATTGCCATCGAGCGGTTTTCCGGTACCGAGGAAAATCGTGCCGACTACCAGGAATGCGACAATAGCCAGTACTTTTACCAACGCGAACCAGAACTCCATCTCAGCGAACCATTTCACACCGATCATATTCATGGTGCCAACGATCGCCAGCGCGCCAAGAGCGAAGACCCACTGCGGAACATCGCCGAAAGCGCCCCAATAATGCATATACAAGGCGACGGCGGTGATATCGACGATACCGGTCATTGCCCAGTTAACGAAATACATCCAGCCGGCGACGTAGGCGGCTTTTTCACCGAGGAATTCACGAGCGTAAGAGACGAAACTACCGCTGGAGGGGCGATGGAGAACCAGTTCGCCGAGGGCGCGAAGGATGAAGAAGGAGAAGATACCGCAAACCAGATAAACCAGCGCCAGCGCCGGACCCGCCATTTGTAAACGCGCCCCGGCGCCGAGGAACAGACCGGTACCGATGGCGCCGCCAATGGCGATCATCTGTACCTGACGGTTGCCCATTGCTTTGTGGTAACCCGATTCGTGCGAGTTGAGCCAGTGGCGTTTCGCGGCATGATGTTCCGCCGCGTCAGTGTGTTTGTTATTCATTGATGTACCCATTTTCCTGTCAATGTCCATGAGTGGTTGTCGTATCGCGCAGCGGCGATACATCGTGCTGGCTTTCTCACCATTCTGTCGTAGAGATAAACCATACACGGCGCTGCATCCTACACGTAACGTGATAGTGACGCACGTAAAACATTTCGCTACAGCACTTACTTAAATATCAATGAGTTCAATGACGCAACGCGTCGACGAGTAGCGCAAACGCAGCGGTGTGCTGCCGGCGACTGGGGTAATACAGATGATAACCAGGGAAGGTTGGCGTCCAGTCTTCGAGAACCTGCACTAATCGACCGGCCGCCAGCGCCTCCTCGACGCAATCATCAGGGACATAGGCCAGGCCGAGACCGGATTCCGCGGCATCAATGCGTTGCGGCAAGCTATTCAGCGTCAGTTGTCCGTCCACATAAACCTGGAAGGTTTTATTATTGTCGCTGAATTCCCATGCGTAGAGCCCGCCGCGGGTCGGTAGCCGTATATTAATACAGCGATGCTGATCCAGTTGATAAGGCGTCTGCGGTGTGCCGTGGCGTTGAAGATAATCAGGCGAGCCCACGACGACCATGCGCATGTCCGGGGCGATGCGCACCGCAATCATGTCCTTTGCCACCTGATCGCCGAGACGTATACCGGCGTCAAAGCGGCCATCGACGATATCGGCCAGGCCGTTATCGACGGTAATTTCGATATTGATATCGGGATAACGCAACATAAATGGCTTCAATGCCGGCCACAAAACCGCGCTGACGGCGTGTTCGCCGGCGTTAAGGCGAATATTACCCGCCGGAAGGTCGCGGTTATCCCTCAAGGCGCTGAGCTCGCGTTCAATTTCCGTGAGATGTGGACGTAAATTCTGGAACAATTTTTCACCCGCGTCGGTGGGGGCGACGCTGCGGGTAGTACGGGTCAGCAGGCGAACATCAAGCCGGGCCTCGAGGTTGCGCATCGCATGGCTCAGCGCAGATTGCGACACCCCAAGTTGGGCGGCGGCGCGGGTGAAACTGCGTTCGCGGGCGACTACCATAAACGACAGGAGATCGTTGAAGTTATCTTTTAGCATCATTATTCCGCATTGATGAATTTGATTCATGGCTGGGAATTGAGTCTAAACCTTGTCCGGCAGATCCGCCACGAAGAGACCATATTGGACCCGTCTCCTATTGCGCATATCTAATTTCCGGCAGAGTACATGTGAATAAATTGTTTCTCAGCACGCGCTGCAGATTCTAATAATGCAGGCATGTTAATTAAAACGAGCCTGCGAAATGTCTTATCGAATCAGTATCCTGGATAAAAGCCCTCTTGCTCCCGGCGAAACTGCCGCTCAGGCGCTGGCGCGTACGTTAACGCTTGCGCAACAGGCAGAACGCTGGGGGTATCATCGTTTCTGGATTGCCGAGCATCACAACGCGGAACAGCTGGCGAGCCCGTCGCCGGAGCTATTGATTGCCTGGATCCTCGGGCAAACCCGACAGATCCGCGTCGGATCCGGCGGCGTGATGCTGCAGCACTATAGCCCTTACAAAGTCGCCGAAAACTTTAATTTGCTCGCCAGTATTGCGCCAGGACGCGTCGATCTCGGCGTTGGCAAGGCGCCAGGCGGTCTGCCGCTTGCTACTCGCGCGCTGCAACAGGGCGTCCATCAGCATGAGAAGGGCACTTTTGCCGAACAGCTTGCCCAGCTTGATAACTGGCTAACGTTGACCGAAAGCCAGGGCGAGGAGAGCCTGCGCGCGACCCCTATCCCGCCGCGCCGCGCGGACGGTTTCCTGCTCGGCGCCAGCGTCGAGAGCGCCCGCCTGGCGGCCCGTCTGGACTGGAACTTTGTTTTTGCCGCGCATCTCAACGGCGATAAAAACCTGTTGCGGGAAGTGTTAACCAACTGGCGCGAATTGAGCCGCCGGGAGGTCATCGTGGCCGTACAAGTTATCGTTGCGCAAGACGCCGCCAGCGCCGCAGAACTGGCGAAGCAGGTAGAGGTCTGGGGCGTTGAACTGGCAAACGGTCAGCGGGTAACGGTGGGTAGTGAAGCTCAGGCGGCAGCCTTCGCCCGTCAGGCCGGTAGCCCGCCCACGCGGATTGAGCGCCGCGAGTCCTCGCTGTTGTTCGGTACCGCAGAAGAGGTTAAAGCACAACTCGATGCCCTTCAGGCGCAATGGGGCATTGATGAGTTTATTATTGATACCCCTATTGCTGAGGGCGGGGCGCGGCTGGAGTCGCTGGGGCTGTTGGCGCAGGCGCATTCTGGCGTGGAGGTGACGTCATGAATTTCGAACAACAGTTGATAAGCTGGCGGCGCGAACTGCATCAGAACCCGGAACTCTCATTACAGGAAGTAGCAACCACCGCGCGCATTCGCGACTGGTTGCAAAGCGGCGGCCTGCCGTTACTGCCTTACGAGTTAACCACCGGGGCGGTCACGGAGGTGGGCAGCGGCGATAAAATCATCGCCCTCCGCGCGGATATCGACGCGCTACCGATAGAAGAGGCCACCGGGCTGCCGTTCCGCTCGCGAAATCCAGGCGTCATGCATGCCTGCGGTCACGATATACATACCAGCGTGATGCTTGGCGCGGCGTTGTTGTTAAAGGAACGAGAAGCGCAACTGCCGGGGCGGGTACGGATCCTGTTCCAGCCTGCGGAAGAGAGTTTCGGCGGCGCCAAAACGCTGATCCGCGTTGGCGCGCTTGACGGCGTATCGGCCATCTTCGGCATGCACAATGAGCCCAATTTACCCGTGGGCGAATTCGCTACCCGCGGCGGCCCGTTTTATGCCAACGTCGATCGCTTCGTATTCAAAGTGACCGGCAAAGGGGCGCATGCCGCCCGGCCGCATGAAGGTAAAGACGCCATCCTGCTGGCGAGCCAACTGGTGACGCTGCTGCAGAGCGTCGCCAGTCGCGAAGTGAACACCCTGGATTCGGTGGTGCTCAGCGTGACGCGAATCCAGGGGGGGAATACCTGGAACGTCTTGCCGGAAAGCGTGGAGCTCGAAGGGACGCTGCGCACCCACAGTAGCGAGGTGCAGCAGCGGGTTAAGGCGAGAGTCAGCGAAATCGCCGCCGGTTTCGCCAGCGCCTTTGGCGCGCAAATCGATGTCTTCTGGTATGCCGGGCCAACGGCGCTGGTTAACGATGAGCGCTGGGCGGCGTTCGCCAGCGCGGCGGCCGACCGCTTCGGTTATCGCACGCATCACGCCGATTTACATCTGGGCGGCGAAGACTTTGCCGTCTATCTGCAGCATATTCCGGGCGCTTTCGTCAGCATAGGTAGCGCCAGCGAATTTGGCCTGCATCACCCGGCTTTTAATCCGGATGAAAACGTCATTGCCCCAGCCGCGCGCTATTTCGCGGATCTGGCGGAACAGGCATTACACCATATTTAATTTTTGACAGGGTAAGGGGTCACTATGTCTGAAAAACGGCAATTACGTCTGGGGACGATTTTACATGGCGCCTCAGGAAATATGTCCGCCTGGCGTCATCCGGCGGCGTTGGCGGATGCCAGTATTAATTTTGAATTTGTGAAAGAAACGGCGCAAAAAGCCGAGCAGGGGAAACTCGATTTTATTTTTGTCGCCGACGGGTTATATATTAACGAAAAATCCATCCCTCACTTTTTAAATCGTTTTGAGCCGTTAACGGTATTATCAACGCTGGCGGCGGTGACCGATCGTCTGGGGCTGGTCGGTACGCTCTCCACCTCCTATAGCGAACCGTTCACGACCGCGCGACAGTTCGCCAGTCTTGACCATTTAAGCCATGGGCGCGCCGGCTGGAACGTGGTGACGTCGCCGCTGGAAGGCTCGGCGAAAAACTTCTCCCGCGCCCAGCATCCCGATCATGCGCTGCGCTATCGTATCGCCGACGAATATCTTCAGGTGGTTAAAGGATTGTGGGATTCCTGGGAAGACGGCGCTTTTGTGCGTAATAAAGAGAGCGGCCAGTTTTTTGATAAAAATAAACTGCATACGCTTAATCATCATGGCGATTTCTTTAAAGTCTCTGGTCCTTTGAATATTGCCCGCACGCCACAGGGACGGCCCATTATATTCCAGGCAGGCGCCTCAGATGACGGCAAAAAATTAGCCGCTCGCCACGCTGATGCCATTTTTACCCACCAGGAGTCATTAGCCGAGGCGCAGGCGTTTTATCAGGATGTCAAAAGCCAACTGGCAGCCTATCAGCGCAGTGCGGATCAACTGCATATTTTCCAGGGCGTCAGCGTAATCGTCGGTGACGACGCGGAGGATGCGGAGCGTCAATACCAGACCACGGCGGCGCTGGTCTCGATCGACGACGCGTTGAATTACCTGGGGCGCTATTTCGAGCATCACGACTTTGCGCAATATCCGCTGGATGAACCCTTCCCGGATATTGGCGACCTTGGGCAAAACAGCTTCCGCAGCACCACCGATGAGATTAAACGCAATGCCCGTGAACGGGGATTAACCCTGCGCCAGGTGGCGCTGGAGGCCGCCAGCCCGCGCCCGCGCTTCTCCGGCACGGCCAGCGATGTCGCCGACGGCCTGCAGCTGTGGTTTGAACAACGCGCCGCCGATGGATTCATTATTCAGGGCGGCACGCCGGAAACCTTCCCGCGTTTTGTTGATGAAGTGGTGCCATTGCTGCAGGCGCGCGGATTGTTCCGCCGCGACTATCCAGGCACCACGCTGCGGGAAAGCCTGGGGCTGGATTTGCCCATTAACCAATTCGAAAAATAATAAAAGAGAACCGCGCTATGCAGAAATCAACGCTATTGCTGGCCTTCGCGTTGGCAATTAGCGCCCCGTCGTGGGCGCAGGACGTCAATATCAATGGCACCGGGGTTAGCCTGGAAGCCAATAAAACCCCGATTCATACGGCAAAAAATCCGCAGGCAATTGCGCTGTTGCCGAAAGATCTGCACCTGGCGGTACCGGGGAAATTTACCGTCGCGGTTGCGGCGCTGAACTCGCCGCCGCTGACGGTGTTTTCTGATGATAACAAAACGTTGCTCGGCAGCGAGGCGGATATTGCGCGTCTGGTGGCTGACAGCCTCGGCCTCGAAGTCAACGTTGTTCCGACCTCGTGGGAAGACTGGCCGCTCGGCGTCGCCTCCGGCAAATATGATGCCGCGATCAGCAATATTACCGTCACCAAAGAGCGCAAAGAGAAGTTCGATTTCGCCACTTATCGTAAAGATTCGCTGGGTTTTTACGTTAAAAGCACCAGCCCACTGAACAAGATCGACAAAGCGGAAGATATTGCCGGGCTGAAGATTATCGTCGGCTCCGGCACCAATCAGGAGGCAATCTTACTCGCATGGAATGCGGAAAACGTTAAGCGCGGGCTTAAACCGTTTATACCGGTCTATACCAAAGACGACGCCGCGCAGACGCTGGCTTTGCAAACGGGCCGCGCCGACGCATTCTTCGGCCCTAACGTCATAGGCGCCTGGAAAGCGGCCCTTACTGGCAAAACCAAGCTGGTGGGCAGCGTGGACGGCGGGTGGCCGAAGGCGGCGCATATCGCGGTGACGCTGAAGAAAGGCAGCGGGCTGGTTAATGCCGTACAGGCGGCGCTCAACGGCGCTATCGCCAGCGGTGACTATGCCAAAGTGCTCAACCGCTGGGGCGAGGGAGTGGAGAGTATTCCACAATCGGAAATCAACCCCGCCGGGCTGGGCGATTAACAGGGGGCGCTATGAGCGAAGCATTTCGTGATATTTCTCCGGACGCGCCGGAATTACAGCCGATTATTAGCGGCCTGTTTGCCGAGTACGCCGCTCGTTACGGCGACTATTTTTCTCGTGATGCGGAAGTAGAGTTAACCGAATGGTATCTGCCGCCGCAGGGGCTGTTTATTGTGCTGGAGCGTGACGGCGAAATCATCGCCACCGGCGCCTACAAGCCGAAAGACACGCACACCGCGGAAATTAAGCGGATCTGGACGCATCGTCGGCTGCGTCAACAGGGGCTGGCCGCCAGGGTTGTACAAGAACTGGAGCGTCGGGCGGTGCTGGCAGGTTATAGCCATATTTTTCTCACCACCGGTTTTCGTCAGCCGGAAGCGGTAAAGCTCTATTTAAGCCAGGGGTATGAGGCGCAGTTTGACCTCGCTCGCGACCCGGAAGAGTACAGCCGGCCGCCCTATGATGGCCGGTTGCGGTTCAGTAAAGCGCTGGCGGTTAGCGCCCTCAGCCACAGCGCTTAAGGAGGCATTATGCAATCATCTGAAACGATCAAAGTGGTTCCGGCGCGCTACCCGCTGCGCGTCGCAGGGGCGGTATTGGCGCTGCTGGTGCTGGCGGTCGTCGTGCAGTCGGTCGCGTTCAATCCGCGCTGGGAGTGGGGGGTATTCGCCCACTGGTTCTTCGACCCGGTGATCCTCGAGGGGGTGGGGCAAACGCTGCTGCTCACGCTACTTGGCACCCTTTTAAGCGTTATCTTCGGCGGCCTGTTGGCGCTGGCCCGCCTGTCGTCCTCATGGCTGCTCAGCAGCCTGGCATGGGGGTATATCTGGCTGTTCCGTTCGCTGCCGCTCATTGTGGTGTTGATCATTCTGTATAACTTCTCTTATCTGTACGACAGCTTATCGCTGGGGATCCCTTTCACCGGCGTAACCTGGGCGAGCTATCAGACTATCAACGTACTGGGGCAGTTCTCCACGGCAGTAGTTGGCCTGACGCTGGTGCAGAGCGCCTATACCGCTGAAATTATCCGCGGAGGCTTTTTGGGCGTGGATCACGGGCAGTATGAGGCCGCCGCCGCGCTGGGACTCCCCGCCTGGCGACGCACGCTGCGGATCATCTTGCCGCAAGCGCTGCGCACCATTCTGCCGGCAGGGTTTAATGAAATCATCAGCCTGGCAAAAGGGACGGCGATGGTTTACGTACTGGCGATGCCGGAATTGTTCTACACCATTCAGATGATTTATAACCGCACCCAGGAAGTGATCCCGCTGCTGATGGTGGGCGCCGCGTGGTACCTGGTGATTACCAGCGTGCTCTCCGCAATTCAGTATCTGGTCGAACGCGCGCTGGCGCGCAGCGAACGCCGCTCGGCGGTGAACAGCGTGCGTAATAATCGCCTGACCCAACCGGCTCGTCAGCCGCAGGAGGCCGTCCATGCTCAACTCTCGTAATGGTCATATTTCGATAACCGGGGTCAGTAAATACTTTGGCCGTCATAAAGCGCTGGATGATGTCTCGCTGGAGATAGCGCCGGGAACGGTGACGGTGATCCTCGGGCCGTCCGGTTCGGGAAAATCGACGCTGCTGCGCACCATTAACCATCTTGAACGGGTCGATGAAGGGTTTATCCAGATTGATGGCGACTATATCGGCTATCGCCGTAAAGGCGACAAGCTGTACGAGCTGAAAGAAAAAGAGATCCTTCGCCAGCGGGTCAACGTGGGGTACGTATTTCAGAACTTCAATTTGTTTCCGCATCTGACGGTGCTGGAGAATTTAATTGAAGCGCCGATTGCCCACAAACGGGCCAGTCGAAAGGAGGCCATCGCTCGTGCTTATGAATTGTTGGACATTGTCGGTTTGCGCAACAAAGCCGATGCCTGGTCGCGGCATCTTTCCGGCGGCCAGCAGCAGCGCATCGCCATCGCCCGCGCGCTGGCGCTCAATCCGCGCGTGATCTTGTTTGATGAACCCACTTCCGCGCTGGATCCGGAACTGGTTGGCGAAGTGCTTGATGTTATCAAGAAACTTGCCCGCTCCGGGACGACGCTTGTGGTGGTAACACACGAAATCGGCTTTGCCCGCGAGGTTGCCGACCAGGTGGTGTTTATGGTCGATGGCAAAATCGTTGAACAGGGCAGCAGCGATGAAGTGTTAAATCATCCGCAACACCAGCGTACCCGGCAATTTTTATCACGGGTGCTGGCATGAGGAAATTAGCTGCAGCCCTCATGCTGCTCCTGAGCATCGGCGAGGCGCGCGCCGAACTCGATTTGCGCGCCAATGAACAGCCATTGCCGGTGACGCGAGATGATAACGCGATTAGCAAAATTCCTCCGGACTATCGTTTTGTGGAGTCCGGTGTGCTGACGGTGGCGATTTCGGCATTAAATTCGCCGCCGCTGGCGCTGCTGGCCAGCGACAACCGCACGCGTATCGGCAGCGACCCGGACATCGCCCGTTTACTGGCGGGTAGCCTTGGTCTGAAACTGAAGCTGGTGCCAACGGCCTGGGAGGACTGGCCTTTGGGGATCGCGTCAGGGCGTTACGATGTGGCGTTGATTAACATCGCGGTGACCGAGAAGCGCAAAGAGAAGTTCGATTTCGCCACCTACCGCGTAGACTCGCTGGCCTTCTCGGTGAAATCAACCAGTGACATTACGCGGATCTCAAATGCGCAGGATCTCTCAGGACGTAAAGTCATTGTCGGTTCTGGCACCAACCAGGAGCGGATCCTGCTGGGATGGAATGCGGAAAACGAAGCCGCGGGACGGCAACCGGCGTTACCGGTTTATCTTACCGACGATGCCTCCGGCAATCTTTATATTCAGTCGGGAAGGGCGGACGTCTTTTTTGGTCCGCAGTCGGTGGCCTCTTATAAGGTTGCATTAAACGGAAAAACCAAAGTTGTCGGGCTCGGTCCCAAAAAAGCCTGGGTGGCCACCACCACTAAAAAAGGCAATGGGCTGGTATACGCGCTGCAGGCGGCGCTGAATGGCGCGATCGCGCGTGGCGAGTATCAGCAGGTTCTCGCGCGCTGGGGGGAACAGGGGGAGGTAGTCAGGCAATCGGAGGTCAATCCGCCGGGGATAACATATTGATGCTGTGATTATTAATAGCCAGGGATTGCTATACTCATGGCTACATCGTGTGTCTTATTAATGGATTAATCTCTGTGGCCGAAAACCAACTCTTACTGGAGCAACGCTGGCAGCACCATCGTGAGCCCGCGTTGCTCGCCGCTTCCGGCGGCGCTATCGACACTATCAGCTTCATCACCTTGTTTGGCCTGTTTACCGCCCACGTCACGGGAAACCTGGTAGTGGCCGGGGCAGCCCTGGCCACCAACAGCGAAGGTATTTTATCGAAACTGCTCGCCATTCCTGTTTTTATGCTGGCGGTGGCGATCGTCACGCTGGTTATCAAAAGTCGAAAAACCATTACGCCACGCTTTCTTGGCAGCTTGTTCGTCGTTGAGATTCTGCTGTTACTCCTTTTCGGCCTGTTGGGGCTGCTGTGGCAGCCCTTTGTCGGCGCGGATAGCGCGACCGCGTTAATCACCGGCATGGCCGGCGTGATGGCGATGGGGGTGCGGAACGCCACCACCCGATTATTATTACCCACCACCAGCCCGAGTACGATGATGACCGGTAACGTCACGCAGTTAACCATCGATGTGGTTAACTGGTGCCAGGCGCCCAACCGCGAGAATAGAGAAAAAATCAAAAAATCGGGGGCTTCGGTGCTCGGTTTTCTGCTGGGTGCAGGGCTTGGGGCGCTAGGCTACATCCTGACGGGTTTCTACTCGGTGCTTATTCCGGTGGTACTGGTAGCCATCGTCGCCTGGCGCGAATTCAGCGCCGCGCGGAATTAGTGCTACGCTAAAAGTTTTCTGCCTGGGAACTGACGATCATGAAATTGTATGGTGTGCCGGGGTGGGGCTCGGCAATAAGCGAGATGATGTTGACCTTGGCCAACATCCCATATCAATTTATCAATGTCGATGGCTTTGACCAGCCAGGCGCGCAGCGAGAGAAACTACTGGCGATCAACCCGCTGTGTCAGGTGCCTACCCTGCAACTGGCGGATGGCAGCGTGATGACGGAAACAGCGGCGATCGCGCTGATGATCCTCGATGAGCGCGCGGATCTGGCGCCGCCAGCCGGTACGCCACAGCGCCAGCAGTTTCAACGTTTGCTGATCTGGCTGGTGGCTAACGTTTATCCGACCTTCACCTATGCCGACTATCCCGAACGCTGGACAGCCTCAGCGCCTGACGAACTGCGTGAGAGCTGTCAGCAATACCGCAAATCACTCTATCTCTGGCTGGAACAGCAGCTGGCAGCCGAGCCTTACGCATTAGGCGGGAATATCACGCTGTTGGATTGCTATATTGCCGCGATGTACAGCTGGGGGCCGCGGCGCGAGTGGTTTGCCGTGCATACGCCAAAGTTTGCCGCTGTAGCGCAGGCGGTTTATCGCCGTGCGGAGCTGCAGCAGGTACTGCGTGACAATAATCTTCTCTAAGGCACAAATCGTGATTTGAGTTAGGGAATCTGTGATAGTTTTAAAATCCCAATAATAAGGAGCCTGCTATGCCACATGTCGATATCAAATGTTTTCCCCGTGAACTGAGCGAAGAGCAAAAAAGCGCGCTGGCTGCGGAAATCACTGAGGTTCTGATCCGTCATCTCAGCACCAAAGACAGTTCAGTTAGCGTTGCCCTTAATCAGGTACAGCAGAGCGACTGGCAGCGGGTGTGGGATGATGAGATCGCGCCGCAGATGGATTCTTTGATTAAGAAACCGGGCTACCGAATGTAAAGGACGGGCCGCTTTTCATCGCGCCAATTAGACTACTATCGACCAAGGTCAATTTTACTTGAGCGAAAGATATGCCGCTTTATTGATTTAGATCAATAAAAGTGGCTTTTTTTTGATTTCCATACCTTTCATTAATTTACCTTTTGTAAAGGAAATGGCCATTTAAGAATAATCCTAATCAACATAAATAACTGATAATATTAAGTTATAAGGTCATTTACGCTTTGTATGTATTTAAATGTAGTTTTATGTTTTGATTATTATGCATATCAAAATTGTTTAGGCGATTGCTCATTTGCCATGTAACCTGCCTTTGAAATGATGATTTTTATCATGGAGAGATGAATGATAATAGGTAGTGCGTTACTTGGTTACCAATTAGAGGATGATTTTTTTTACTTCTTGAAGTACCGGGAAATAGCTACTGTAAGTGGTAATAGAAAAAACATCCGTCTTCGAAAAACGATGGCCTGTCTAATTGAATATTTATTTGAACATGGCCTTGAAAGAATTGTTAGTGATGAAGAGTTGATGGTGCATGTCTGGGAGAAAAATGATTTAAGGCCTTCATCGCAACGTTTATGGCAAGTGATGCAAAATTTACGTCGACTCCTCAAGGATGTCGGCATTGAGCAAGAAATTATATTACGCGTCAAGACTCAGGGTTATTATATCAACAGTCACTACGTTACAACTGTTTATTCTGTGAAAAGTGATAAACCGTTCTGCCAGAATGATGGCGCTATCATACAGTTACGTGGAATATCCGACGTAAGGTAACAGTCGAGTAGGATTTTCTATATTCAAGGTGCGCCTGTCGTTCTTATGCCAGGGTTATAAAATTGAAGGTTATAATTAATAGCAAGGATATCTGGTTTCGACTGGGTGTAGAATATTGTCTACAACAGATATCTTCTGAGTGTCATGAGCCCGCTTACGTTGAATTGGCTTACACTAACCATTCTATACAGCAAGCGGATCTTATTATTTTGCCGCTACATGGCTATCAAGATTACAAGCATCTCTATGCGTTATCTCAATTGTTTAAGGGCATTATTTTGGGAGTAAGCACGTCCAGAAGTAGTCGCCCTGGACGGTTGATTTATCGGGGGAATATATTGTGGGTGAGTAGTCGCGAATCGACAGCCAATATTCAAAAGTTGTTGTTGGACATTAAGCATCGGCAGTTATATGACCATGGCGGTCAGCCGGACTTTAGTCTAATAAAGGCAAAGGGGGGAGCCCCGCTCAGTGAAAGAGAGATGATGATTATCGATCATGTCGTAGCCGGCATGTCGGTGAACGTCGTTGCCAGAGTGTTAGGTCTGCGGGTAAAAACCATTTATGCGCATTTAGACAAGATTAAAGCTAACTTCAACCTTAAAGGCGGCAGTCATCTTCATCGTTTTATGATAAGCCCGCTGTCTTATCACTTATTGTAAAAGATGGTCATCCGGGAATGACGGCAGGGTTGCCGTCATTTTGTACCCTATTTAAAACCAGATTTCTGTCTGTACGCCAAAATTCCAGTTGCCGCCGGCGGTAAAACCGGAACTGCCAAAATCATCGTTAATGGCGTAGTGATCCAGAGCTTTGTCCCAGTTCATCCATGTTGCGAAGAAGCGGATCTCCGGGCGAGCTTTAATATCGAAAATGTCGCCGACTTTAAACGTTGGTGCGAAGGTAAGCTTGTAAAAATCGCCGCTGACGGCCTGATACTGATAAACATTGTCGTTATAGCGATAGGTTCGGCCATTAGGATTCAAATCCATATATTGCCAGGAGGCTTCATATAGCAGGGCAAAGTTGCGGGTGATCCCTTGGGAAAGACGCAGGTTAAAAGTAGCCCAGTCGTAGCGGTCGCCGTCACGATAACGGTTTTCGCTGTGTTGCGCGATGACCGATGGCGCCAATTGCCAGTTTTTCCCTAGCGGCAAAATGCCGTAAGAAGCAAAACGCAGGGATTTAGCATTCCCGGTCAGATCGCCGTCGCTGCCCGGCTGGCGAGCTTCTGCGCCTAAACCGCCACCGTACTGCAGGGCGCTTTCTGAGATGCCAGGCGCAAGGCCGTAGAACTGCTGTTTGTCGTGATAAGCCAACATCGCGTAATAGCCATTTTTGGCGGTGTTGTCGCTACGTAGCGCATAACTGCCGGTCGTTGAGGTGTTGTCTTTTAGCGTGTCATTACCCTGCGCGGTCATTACCGTGGTCATTAACTGCCAGTTTCGCCAGAAATGATTGGCGGTAAACATCAGATTCTGAATATCGTTATCTTCATAGTTATCGCTACCTAAATCGCCAAAGTTGCGGGCGTAGACTGAATAATCGCCCCGAAGCTGTTGACTCCAACGCACATCATTGATTCCGCCGCCGGTACCGCCGAGGAACATAATATCGCTATCGGTAAAGTGAATATCGAAGTTATCCCGATCAAAGCGTTTTCCGGCCCAAATCGACGCCTGGTTAAATGGACCGCTAAAATCAGCGAAGCTACCCATCTCGACATACAGTTGGCGTACGTTAAGGTGGTGGCTATTATTATCCTGCACCCACGGATCCGGGTTGGTGGCGCCATCGGCAAGCATTGTTTTGAAATGTGCCCATGAACCGTCGCTAAAGGTCATTTTTTTGCCAAAGCTTAGTTCAACATAGTTATCTTTCTCATTGCCAAGACGACCCACGTGGGCGTCGCCGTTAAGCGAACTGGCCGGTGAAATACCGGGTCCGCCGCGCGCGCCTTTACCGTGGCTGTTCACCAGCATTCCGGAACGGGCGTAGGCATTAAATTCAAAACCGTTATCGTCGGTGGATTTGGCCAATTGACGACTAAGCTGCTGCTGTTTTTGTTCGCCGGCATCAGTGCGCTTACTTAGGGTTTGTATCTGTTTTTCGGCATTGCTGGCGCGTTGTTCCGCGACGGAGGTTCGCTGTTCGGCCTGCTGCGCACGGCGGTTTGCTTCGGCTGCCTGGTGTTCCGCATGTTTCAGTCTGGCCTCAAGTTGGGCCAGCCGCTGCTCGATAGTGAGCGGCGCGGCCAACGCGTCGGAGGCCGAAAAAAGGGCGCAGCAAACTGCTGCGCAAATCAAAGAGAGACGCATACTTATCCTTGTTAGTTTCAGAGGTAATAAAAGAGGGGGCGAACTTAAATCGCCTGACGTTCTCCGTCTGTTGAATGAATGTCGGACGTGGCATAGCGCCCGGCATCGAGGTCTGCGCGGATTTGCTCGTAATGATCGTCAAGCCGATAAAAACGACCCATCCACAACATCGAGGCAAAGATCAGTAGCGCCGGAATGTAGAGATAGCAGGACTTTATCGCCAGCATCGCCGTTTCACTTTGCGCCTGGTTGGCGATATAGCCGCCTGAAGTGAGCAGGGCGCCCGTAATCGCGCCAGCGCCAGCCATGGCCACTTTGCCAAGAAAACCATTGATTGAGGTCAGGATCCCAGCGGTATTCACTCCGGTTTTCCAGACGCCATAATCCACCGGATCCGCCTGCATTGAGAAGTAAATAGCCGTGCGTTGTCCGGCACCGAGCGAAAGGATCACCGCACCAGTAACCAAACCCCAACTATTTACCCCTGCCGCCATCATTACGATCATTCCAATGAGATTGATAGCACTGGCAATCAGGTAGACATGGCGTTTTTTTAGCCGACTGGCCAGCAGTGGGACGGTCAATGTCCCCAGCAGAGGCACAAATGTCGAAATACCGGCGACGATTGCCGTCAGACTGCTATTGCCGACGTAGTAGTGGAAGAAGTAAACCAACGCGCCTGTCTGGAAGAAAAAGGCGCCCCACATCAGGAAAATGTTAATCGCGAAAACCCACCATGGACGGTTGGCGCGTAGGCTGAACCAGGCGCGTTTCAGAGTCATTTTTTCTTGAGTGATGGTGATTGTTTCTTTGACGTTGCGGAAACTGACCAGTAGAAAAAAAGTGGCAATCACGCCGAACATCACCGCGGTATAGAAAAACCCACGAGCCTGATCGCCCTGACCGAGAGTGCTGACAAGCGGCAGCGTGGTGACGGCGACAATGGTCGCCCCCAACGAGCCAAGTAAGATTCGTACTGCCGAGAGCGTAGTGCGCTCCTGGGAATCGTTTGTCAGAAACGGCAGCATCGCGCAAAACGGAATATTGACCAGTGTGTAAAGAAACGACAGACACAGATAGGTAATAAAGGCGTAAATCAATTTTCCGGTAGTGGAGAATTCGGGGACGTAAAACGCGAGGATACATAGCAGGCCGAACGGTACGGCGCCAATCAGCAAATAGGGACGACAGCGGCCCCAACGGGTTGCGGTATTGTCTATTACCAGTCCCATCAGTACATCGGCCACGCCATCCACCAGACGTGTCACCAGAAACATCACGCCGACGTACCAGGCGGGTAAGTTCATTACATCGGTGTAGAAGAACATCAGGTACAGAGAGATAAGCTGCCACACCAAATTGCAGGAGAGATCTGCGATGCCGTAGCCCAGGCGTTGCCGCCAAAGAGTGAATATATTGTTTGCCATAATGATATGCTCGTATTTAATTGTTATTAAAGATTATATTGGCGGATAAACCAGGCCGGGGTACAGCTCCACGCGTGACAATAGCTGTTAATCAGCTTGCTGCCGTAAGGTGAAAACTCAGGGTTGTCAGGATCAAAAACCTCCCAGAACGTATCCGCGCCGTAATCTATCATCGCGCCCCAGTAGGCTTTGATTTCGTTAATAGCTTCCGCGCGTAGCCCACATTGCAGCAGAGCAGCAACAAAATGGTGACGCAGATAGGGCGTGTTGATGGCCACCGACGGCGGGGAGGAAAGCAGATGACGCATGAGCGTTTCTCGTTGCGCACTATTGCCGACTTCGGCTAGCACCATCCAGATTTGTGATGCCCAGGAGACTTGACGTTGCGCGCCGCTAATGAAAAATCCTTGCGCTTCGTCCCACAAGCAGGACAGCGCAGCCGACTTTAGCTGCTGCAGATGCATCTGATAACCCGCTACTAACTCGGGCTGAAATTGTCCGGCGAGCAATACGGCGCGCTGCAGGCAGTAAATTAAGACGCCCTGGGCCGAAGTTTGCTTGTTTAGCGTCTCTTGCCAGTCGATAAATACCCACCAGTCGTCGCTATCGCGAACCAAATGCTGTTTATCGCAACGTTCAAGCGCCAACTCGATTTGCCGTCTGGCGGTGGGCCAGAGCTCTTGCGCGGTGGCTACGTCGCCGGAACTGCGTAGATAGTTGAACAGCGTATCAACAAAAAACAGCGAATAATCAAACAAAAAGGTGTCGTCGGCTATGACTTGCGGCTGAACGAAAATATTGGCGGAAACCATACCGTCTTGCCGGGTATGGCCAGCAAAAAGATACAAACAACGGCGAACCAGCGAGTGATTCGCGAACGTGACATCGTTAACCAGCGCCTGCAGGCGGAGATCGCCAAGCCACAGACGACGGTCGCGCTTGGGCCCATCTTCGAATACGTCTTGCATACAATTCTTCAGCGTCAGTACGGCTGTCTGGTCGATAAGCTGTAAACGTGGGTCTTGGGTAGTTGATGGGGGGCAGATACTGTGGGCCGAACTGACGGCATGGATGCGCAGTCGGGTGAAACACAGATTAAATTTTCTGGAAACCGCCTTGACCTCCACTTTGAGATAACGAAAGCAATAGCGTCGCGGGAGTCTGATTTCTCCAGGAAGTTCATCAATCCACAAATCCTGCTGTTGCAACCAGCTGCTGCTGAGCCAGCCCCGGTAATCATCAAATGATTCACAAACCTCGCTCAGCGTCTCGCCGAAGGTAAAATGAAGGTGCGCCGGGGCATCGGGAGGACTGCCGACGCTTAGACATGCCAGCTCAACATAGCCAACAAAGTGATTACCGAAGTCCACGATGACGCTGTCGCCACTGGTGAATTCACGCTGGTAAAATTGCTGTGGGGTGCAAAGCTCCACTGCCTGCCAGCCGAAGGGTGCGCTGGCATCGGCATGAGCGTCAATAATGGCCTGCGGTTCGCGGTATTCGCTGTGCAGTGCGGGTTTAAGCGACTCCGCGGTGCGTAAAAACTGCGGATGGCGGATCATCGCAACTTGGGCGTTGTATTGCATGGCTTGTGACATACTGCGTCCTCAAAGTTAGGGGACTCGCAGCATAAAATGACGATGTGAGTGGCAACCACTCTGGCAATGCCAACGCGATGGCCATGTTGGCAATGGCAGTGGGATGGGGCGGGTGACGATCACAATTTGATAAATCTTACCGATAGTGGTTTGGGAAATGCATTATCGTGCTATCAGCTGCCTTGCCGTATTGGATATTAAGTGATGATGACGTTGACTATTGATTCTTATTTCAGCAATCCACTCGCTAAACTGGCTATTTACGCCAGCGATCCAGAGGATAATAACCGCGAACATGGTCATGAATTCGCGGAGTTAGTGATAGTTGAACAAGGGCATGGCCTCCACGTTATTAATGGCCGGCCTTTGTATATTCAACAAGGGGATGTTTTTTATGTTTCTCCTGGCGATACGCATTATTATGATGAGCTTGGGACGCTGAAGTTAATTAATCTATTAATTAATCCGCAGGTTGATTTTATCTATTTACGCGAACTTGCACCGTTATTGCAAAACTTTGCGGCCACCGACTCCTCGCGCTACGGTTGGTTATCGCAGGAGACCCGGCAACAGTGTAAGCTATTGATTGAAAAAATATGTAGTGCCGAATACCAACAAACTAAGAATAACGCCCTGCGTGAGGCCACCTTTTTTCAGCTAATTACGCTTATTCAACGAGCGGAAAGTGAAGTCGAATATAGCACCACTAAATACAAACTCCATAAGCTGCTCACCTGGTTACAGGAACATTGCTTTGAGGAACATAACTGGCCGCAACTTGCTGAACAATTTCACCTGACGTCGCGCACTGCTTTTCGTCATATTAAAGAGGCGACTGGATTAACGCCCGATAATTATGTCAAACGCCTGCGCCTGGTATCCGCACGAGTAAAACTGCGGGAAACGGAAATGACGATCACAGAAATCGCCTTTTTATGCGGTTTCGCCAATAGCAATCACTTCACGACGCTGTATAAAAAGGTCTTTGGCCTGACTCCCAGCGATGACCGCCGCCGCCAACACCAGGCGTCGTAGGAAACCTTATTTGTTTTCTGGCGTATTGGCCTGCACGTGACGTCCGCTGGCGACAAAATTACCGGTACCGAGATGGTGAATGGTATTGAGTTTATCATCGTCAAACTGCCAGCGGCCGCTGACGAAAACGCGTTCATCGGCCGCGGCGGCAACCACTTCGCCAAACAGCGTATCGTATTGTTCTTGTGCCGCGGTGGCGGGTAGCAGACGGCATTCCATCCACGCCAGGCATTTCTCTTCAATTAACGGTAACCCCAGTTCGGGACCCTGCACCGTCGGGATACCGTAAGCATTGAACTTATCTTCATCGCGCCCGCTTACGCTGCCTACCGCATAGACCCAACTGGCGGCGGCCACGCCTGGCACCACGATACCAAAGGCGCCGTTACGCTCAATGAGATCACGCGTCCAGGTGCTTTTATCCACCACAATAGCCACGCGAGGCGGGGCAAATTCAACCGGCATCGACCAGGCGGCGGACATCACGTTGCGCCGCCCTGACTGCGCGTCATAACTGGTGATCATAATGGTCGGGCCGTGGTTGAGCAGGCGACTGGCGTACTGAAGTTCGACGTGGCGAAAACGGCTCATAAGCGTTCCTTGGTGAGTGGCGAATGCCTGTAAGTAGTTTATTCACAATACAAAGGTAATCAATACGTCAACCGCGACCTAAATCAGAAATCATCTGGCGCGATCGCACAAAATACGCCGTCGCGGGGAAAAAATACGCTATAAATGTCGGACACCAAAAGCTGGAGGCGTTGATGACCCCATTTTTAAGCGCGTATTTTACTCGTCTGGCCTGGACGGGAACCCCCGATGTTTCCATTGACACCCTGCGGGAGTTGCATAGCCATCACAATAGCGCGATCCCGTTTGAGAATCTGGACGTTTTACTGCCGCGTGAAATCCACCTTGACGATCGGGCGCTCGAGGAGAAGTTAATCACCGCCCGCCGCGGCGGTTACTGCTTTGAGCAGAACGGGCTTTTGCAGCGGGCGCTAAGTGAGATTGGTTTCTCGGTTCGCAGCCTGCTGGGGCGCGTGGTGTTGGCTAATCCGCCACAAATGCCGCCGCGTACCCATCGCTTATTGCTGGTGGAAGTGGAGGGCGAACGCTGGATCGCCGACGTCGGTTTCGGCGGCCAGACGCTGACCGCGCCGATTAAGCTGCTGGCGGATATTCCGCAGCATACGCCGCATGGTATTTATCGCCTGGTGCATGAAGGCGATGAGTGGACGCTGCAGTTTAATCATCATGAGCACTGGCAGTCGATGTACCATTTCGATCTGGGTCGACAGTATGCTTCTGATTATGTGATGGGTAACTTCTGGTCGGCGCACTGGCCGCAGTCCCACTTTCGTCACCATCTGCTGATGTGCCGTCATCTGCCTGACGGCGGGAAAATGACGCTCACCAATTTCCATTTTACCCACTGGGAGAACAACCACGTGGTGGAGAAGGTGGATCTTGCGGACGTGTCGGCGCTGTATGAAGCGCTGCAAACCCGATTCGGATTAGGTGTAGACGACCCAAAACACGGGTTCAGCGAAGCTGCGCTGGCAGCGGTAATGGCGGCGTTCGATACCCATCCGGAAGCCGGGAAGTAACGTTTATAACGGGACGAGGAAAGCGCATGGTCGCCGTAGGCCGGATTAGGCGTAGCCGCCATCCGGAATAAAGGCTGGAGCCGTGGCCGATGAATATGACCCCGGAGTCGGCGCAAGCGCCTCGTCCGGGCTACACCGCTACAACCGCATCAATGCTGACTGAAACTGCCGATGTTGGTGGCCTCAAAATCGCTGAGACGTTCCCGGCAGGCCGGGGCAGTCGTTGTAGGCCGGATAAGGCGTAGCCGCCATCCGGCATAAAGGCTGGAGCCAGGGCTGATAAATACCCGGAGTCGGCGTAGGCGCCTCGTCCGGGCTACCGGTAGGGATGAATGATAAAAGCCGCTGGCTTTCAGCGCCGGGAACGCACCACCTGGTAGCGGCGGGTGAAATACTCTATCGGCGCGCTCCAGACGTGAACCAGTCGGGTGAACGGGAAAATAAGGAAGATAGTCATCCCCAGCACCAGATGGACGCGATACACCCACGCGACGCCGTCCAGATGCGCCGATGCGCCGCCGTGGAAGGTGACTACCGCCTGCGCCCAATCTACTAGTTTCAGCATTTCGCTGCCGTCCGGATGCTGGGCGGAGAATGGAATAGTCGTCAGCCCCAGCGCGCACTGAATCAGCAGAATGCACAGGATCAGGATATCCGCAGTGGTGGAGGTGGCGCGAATGCGCGGGTTGGTCAGACGGCGCACCAGCAGGCCTATACCGCCGACCAGGGTCAGCACGCCGCAGACGCCGCCCAGCACCATCGCCATCACCTGTTTCTGCGACATCGGCAGGAACCATGAATAGACCCAGTGCGGCGTCAGCATCCCGAAGAAGTGGCCGAAGAAGATGCCGAGGATGCCGATGTGAAATAAGTTCGACCACAGCACCATGCCCCGTTTATCGAGCATCTGGCTGGATGACGCGCGCCAGGTATACTGACCGTAGTCATAGCGCAGCCAACTGCCCACCAGGAATACGGTGCCGCAGAGATAAGGGTAGATATCGTAAAAGAAGACGTTTAAGTACTGTATCATTTCGGGCCTCCGGCGCGGATGTCGACGTACTGCGGCGCCACATCCTGGCTAAAGCGTCGTTGATAAGCTTGCATTGGCGAGCTATCGCAAGCGGTTGCATTATCTTCAATAAACTTCACCTGTTCTTCTTCCCACACCGCATCCAGCGCCTGGCGCGTGTCGTCACGCTTCTCACTCGCTACCTGCCTGGTGACACTGTCACTATTGAGTGGGCTATCCGCCAGCGTGAGGAGGGCGTCAAAGAGTTGATAGTAATCGCATTCGCGCTGCTTTAAGCGTCCACCGATCAATGCCAGAATGGGCGCGACGTTCTGCAGTCCTTCACGGGCATCGGCCAACGGGAGAGTGCTGAGATACTCAAGATATAAAGGCAGGTGGTCCGGGAGTTCGCGACAATCGATCTGCAGACCCGCCTGTTCATACTGATTCATCAGATCGACCATCGCCTGGCCGCGGTCGCGCGATTCGGCGTGAACGTGTTCAAACAGCAGCAGCGAGGTGGCGCGACCGCGCTCAAACACCTCACACCATTCGGCCTGACGGTCGAGCAGCGGCGCCGCCAGTAATCGCGTAACAAACGGCGTCAGGGCGGGCGCATCGGCGCTGACCAGCGCCAGCGCCTCCTCGCGGTTATCCCACAGCGCGTCGTCGGGATACTCCAGCAGTAAAGCGATGACTTTGAGAAGCCGCATTACTCTCCCTCCCCATGTCGACGAACGTCTCCCACATCAATCGCGTCGATGCGACGACTGTTGAACAGGTTGAATTTAGTATCAGAACCATGGCAACCATCGCCGAAGGTAAAACCGCAGCCGTTGCGTTCAGGGAAGGCGTCTTCCGCCAGTTCGCGGTGGCTGGTGGGGATCACGAAGCGGTCTTCGTAATTGGCGATCGCCAGGTAGCGATACATCTCTTCCACCTGCTCGACGCTGAGGCCCACTTCTTCAATGGCGCGGGTATCGGTCACGCCTTCAACGGTTTGCGAACGTTTGTAATGGCGCATCGCCATCATGCGTTTTAACGCGCGCAGGACCGGGCCGGTATCGCCGGCGCTCAGCAGGTTCGCCAGATACTGTACCGGTATACGCAGGCTTTCGACCGCTGGCAGGATATTGCCGTTACTCGGCAGGCCGCCGGCGTCGGCGACGGACTGAATCGGCGACAGCGGTGGGACGTACCAGACCATCGGTAAGGTGCGGTATTCCGGGTGCAGCGGTAGCGCCAGCTTCCAGTCCATCGCCAGTTTATACACCGGTGATTGTTGCGCGGCTTCAATCACGTTATGCGGAATACCCTGCTTCAACGCCTCTTCGATGACCGCCGGGTCGTTAGGGTTGAGGAACACCTCGCACTGGCGCTCGTAGAGGTCGGTTTCATGTTCGGTACTGGCCGCCTCTTCGATGCGGTCCGCGTCGTACAGCAGCACGCCAAGGTAGCGGATGCGGCCGACGCAGGTTTCTGAACAGACTGTTGGTTGCCCGGACTCAATACGCGGATAGCAGAAGATGCATTTTTCCGATTTGCCGCTCTTCCAGTTAAAGTAGATTTTTTTGTACGGACAACCGCTGATGCACATCCGCCAGCCGCGGCATTTATCCTGGTCGATCAGCACGATGCCGTCTTCTTCGCGCTTGTAGATAGCGCCGCTTGGGCAGGTCGCCACGCAACTCGGATTAAGGCAATGTTCGCAAAGACGCGGCAGATACATCATGAAGGTGTTTTCAAACTGGCCGTACATCTCTTTTTGCATCGCTTCGAAGTTGCGGTCTTTGGCGCGTTTTTCAAACTCGCCGCCGAGCAGTTCCTCCCAGTTTGGCCCCCAGCTGATTTTATCCATCCGTTCGCCGCTAATCAGCGAACGCGGGCGGGCGGTAGGCAAGTATTTGCCTTCCGGCGCGTTGTGCAGGTGCTGATAATCGTAGGTAAAGGGTTCGTAATAATCGTCAATCTGCGGCAGCACCGGGTTAGCGAAAATCTTCGACAACACGCTGACGCGGTTGCCCAGACGGGGAGTGAGCTTGCCGCTGATACCGCGGATCCAGCCGCCTTGCCACTCGTCCTGATCTTCCCAGTTTTTGGGGTAACCGATACCGGGCTTGGTTTCCACGTTGTTGAACCACGCATATTCCATCCCTTCGCGGCTGCTCCAGACGTTTTTACAGGTGACGGAGCAGGTATGGCAGCCGATGCATTTATCCAGATTCAGCACCATTCCGACTTGTGAACGTATTTTCATTTTTTCGCCTCCTGTACCTGGTCGCGACCTTCGCCATCCAGCCAGTCAATATTTTTCATTTTGCGGATCATAATGAACTCGTCGCGGTTGGAGCCGACGGTGCCGTAGTAGTTAAAGCCGTAAGCCAGTTGGGCGTAGCCGCCAATCATATGCGTGGGTTTTGGACAGACGCGGGTGACGGAGTTGTGGATGCCGCCCCGACGACCGGTCACCTCCGAACCTGGGATATTCATAATGCGTTCCTGGGCGTGATACATCATGGTCATGCCCGGCGGCACGCGCTGGCTCACCACCGCACGCGCGGTGAGGGCGCCGTTGGCGTTGAAGGCTTCAATCCAGTCGTTATCCTCAATCCCCAGTTCTTTTGCGTCGGTTTCGCTTAGCCAGACGATAGGCCCGCCGCGCGACAACGTCAGCATCAGCAGGTTTTCGCTATAGGTCGAGTGGATACCCCATTTCTGATGCGGGGTCAGGAAGTTGAGCGCTTTTTCCGGGAAGCCGTTTGGCGGCACGTCCTTCATCTGGCTGACGCTGCGCGTATCGATAGGTGGGCGATAGGCCACCAGACTTTCACCGAAGGCGCGCATCCAGGGATGATCCTGATAGAGCTGTTGCCGCCCGGAGAGGGTGCGCCACGGGATCAGTTCGTGAACGTTGGTATAACCGGCATTATAAGAGACATGTTCGCTTTCCAGACCAGACCACGTTGGGCTGGAGATGATCTTGCGCGGCTGCACCTGAATATCGCGGAAGCGGATTTTCTCATCCTCTTTATTCAGCGCCAGATGGGTGTGGTCGCGGCCGGTAAATTCTCCCAGCGCTTGCCAGGCTTTCACCGCCACCTGGCCATTGGTTTCCGGCGCCAGGCTCAAGATGACTTCACTGGCGTCGATCGCGCTGTCGATGCGCGGGCGGCCTTTGGCCGGACCGTCGGGTTTGACGTAGTTAAGTTTACCGAGGAAGTCGACTTCGTTTTGCGTATTCCACGAAATGCCTTTACCGCCGTTGCCGAGCTTATCGAGTAACGGCCCCAGCGAGGTGAAGCGCTCCCAGGTGGCCGGATAGTCACGTTCAACCAGCGCAATTGACGGCGCGGTTTTGCCTGGAATGAGATCGCATTCGCCCTTGCGCCAGTCGAGGACATCAAACGGCTGTGACAGCTCCGCCGGAGAGTCATGCTGCAGCGGCACCAGTACCACATCGGTCTCTTTATCAAGGTGGCCGACACATACTTCAGAGAAACTTTTCGCAATGTCCTTGTAGATTTCCCAGTCGCTTTTCGCCTCCCATGCCGGGTCGACGGCGGCGGAAAGCGGGTGGATAAACGGGTGCATGTCGGAGGTGTTCATATCGTCTTTTTCGTACCAGGTGGCGGTCGGCAGGACGATATCTGAGAACAGGCAGGTACTGGACATGCGGAAATCGAGGGTCACCAGTAGATCGAGTTTGCCCTCAATCGCCGCGGTCTGCCACTCGACTTCCTCAGGCTTCACGTCAGCGGTGGCGCCAAACTCCTCGCCCTGAATACCGTTATCGGTACCGAGCAGGTACTTGAGCATGTACTCATGGCCCTTACCGGACGATCCCAGCAGGTTCGAACGCCAGATAAACAGGTTGCGCGGGTGGTTGTTGCCGCTATCCGGCTGCTCGGCGGCAAAGCGAATATCGCCTGCTTTTAACGACTGGACGGTGAACTCTGCGGGGGACAGCCCGGCAGCGTCGGCCTGCTGCTTGATGCTCAGCGGGTTAACGTTAAGCTGCGGCGCGGAGGGCAGCCAGCCCATGCGCTCGGCGCGAACGTTGAAGTCGATCATATGGCCGCTGAATTTGCTGGCGTCGGCCAGCGGTGAGAGCAGCTCCTGAGCGGTTAGTTTTTCGTAGCGCCACTGGCTGGCGTGGTTGTAGAAATAAGAGGTACTGTTCATCTGCCGCGGTGGACGAGTCCAGTCCAGCGCGAACGCCAGCGGCAGCCAGCCGGTCTGCGGGCGTAGTTTCTCCTGGCCGACATAGTGCGACCAGCCGCCGCCGCTCTGACCGACGCAGCCGCAGAATACCAGCATGTTGATCATCCCGCGGTAGTTCATATCCATGTGGTACCAGTGGTTCACACCGGCGCCAAGGATAATCATCGAACGGCCATGGGTTTTATGCGCCGTATCGGCGAACTCGCGGGCGATTTGCTCGATATGGTGACGCGGCACGCCGGTGATCTGTTCGGCCCACGCCGGGGTATAGGCTTTGACATCCGCAAAGTCACGCGCGGCATTGGCATCGTCAAGGCCGCGATCCAGACCGTAGTTCGCCAGCACCAGGTCATACACGCTCACTACCAGAGCGTTTTCTCCACTGGCTAACGGCATCTGTTTCGCTGGCAGTTGATGAAGCGTTACCGGCTCCTGCTTCACGCTGCGAAAATGCGGGTTTTCATTGCCGCCGAAGTAGGGGAAGCCGACCGACACCACGCTATCGTGTATATCCAGCAGCGACAGTTTTAAGTCGACGTCACGGCCGTTAGCCCGCTGTTCGAGATTCCATTTGCCTTTTTCGCCCCAACGGAAGCCGATGGATCCGTTCGGCGCGACCAGTTCGCCGTCGGCGTTAAAGGCGACGGTTTTCCATTCCGGGTTATTACTTTCTCCCAGTCCGTTAAGCAGGTCAGCGGCGCGTAGCATACGGCCCGGCGCATAGCTGCCGTCGTCACGATGGTCGAGCATCACCAACATTGGCATATCGGTATAGGTACGGCAGTAGTTGAGAAAGTAATCGCTCGGATTATCGAGGTGGAAAGTTTTGAGGATCACGTGGCCCATCGCCATCGCCAGCGCGCTGTCGGTACCTTGCTTCGGCGCCAGCCACTGGTCGCAGAGCTTGGCGACTTCCGAATAGTCCGGAGTAATGGCGATGGTTTTGGTCCCCTTGTAGCGCACTTCGGTGAAGAAGTGGGCGTCCGGGGTTCGCGTCTGCGGGACGTTTGAACCCCAGGCAATAATGTAGCTGGAGTTGTACCAGTCGGCGGATTCCGGCACGTCGGTCTGTTCGCCCCAGGTCATCGGCGAGGCGGGCGGTAAATCGCAGTACCAGTCATAGAAGCTCAGGCAGGTACCGCCGATCAACGATAAATAGCGGGTACCCGCGGCGTAGGAAACCATCGACATCGCCGGGATCGGCGAAAAGCCCGCGACGCGATCCGGACCGTAGTTTTTAATGGTCCAGACGTTGGCCGCGGCGATCAGTTGATTTAACTCTTTCCAACTGGAGCGTACAAAGCCGCCTTTACCGCGAATTTCTTTATAGCTGCGGGTTTTCAGCGGGTCCTGCATGATGCTATCCCAGGCCTGTACCGGGTCGGGATGCAGTGTCAGGGCTTCGCGCCACAGCTCAATCAGCCGTTTACGCGCCAGCGGGTACTTCAGGCGGTTGGCGCTGTAGAGATACCAGGAGTAGCTGGCGCCGCGCGGGCAGCCGCGCGGTTCGTGGTTTGGCAGGTCCGGTCGGGTGCGCGGATAATCGGTTTGCTGGGTTTCCCAGGTGACCAGGCCGTTTTTGACATAAATTTTCCAGCTACAGGAGCCGGTACAGTTCACACCGTGCGTGGAGCGGACAATTTTGTCGAATTGCCAGCGTTGCCGGTAGCTATCTTCCCAGTCACGGTTGTTGTCGTAGACCTGACCGTGGCCGTTGGCAAAGGTCTCGCGTTTCTGCTTAAAGTAGCGAAAGCGATCCAGTAATTTACTCATGACATTTCTCCTGCTCCGATGATGTCCGGCATCGTGCCACCCGGCCGGATGAGCGAACGAACTCGTAGGCCGGATAAGGCGTAAGCCGCCATCCGGCAGATAAATCGTTATGGTTAGGCGGGTTTACGGCGGCCATAGACCAGCCAGGTCACCAGCACGCAAACCACATAGAAGACAAAAAAGACTTTCATCGCGCCCACCGGCGAGCCGGTCATGGCCAGAGAGGTCCCGAAGGCTTTTGGAATAAAGAAACCGCCAATGGCGCCGATTGCGGCGATAAAACCGAGCGCGGCGGCGGTATCGGTCACCGCTTCGTGCTGGGCCTGTTCGTCGCTGCCGCCGCGTTTTTTCACGCTATCAATGGTGAGCTGGCGGAAGATCACGGCGATCATCTGGAAGGTGGAGCCGCTACCGAGACCGGCGGTTAAGAACAGGCCCATAAATACCACGTAGAAGGCGAGGAAGCTGCCGGAACCGGAGCCCGGCAGGGTGAGGAAAAGCAGACCGGTAAAGACCGCCATCAGCACGAAGTTAACCAACGTCACCCGGACGCCGCCCAGACGGTCGGAAATGATACCGCCGAAGGAGCGCGCCAGCGCGCCGATAAACGGGCCGAAGAAGGCCAGTTTCAGGATATCGACATCCGGAAACTGGGTTTTCGCCAGCATCGCGAAGCCGGCGGAGAAGCCGATAAACGAGCCGAAGGTCGCCAGATACAGCAGGCTTAACAGCCACATATGCGGACGCTTCAATACCGGTAACTGATCGCGAATCGAGGCTTTGGAACTGGCAATATCGTTCATACCGAACCACGCGCAGACGGTAGCGATGACCAGTAACGGCACCCACAGCAGCGGTGAGTTGCCAAGCCACAGCATGGCGCCGCCTGGTTGCTCAACGCCGCGGACGCCCAGGAAGGTAAAAATCGGCAGAAAGATAAAAATGGGCGAGACCAGTTGCATCACGCTGACCCCGAGATTGCCGAGCCCGCCGTTGATGCCTAATGCGCTGCCTTGTTTAGCCTTGGGGAAGAAGAAGCTGATATTGCCCATGCTTGAGGCAAAATTGGCGCCGGCAAAACCACACAGCAATGAAATAGCGATAAATACCCAGTACGGAGTAGTTGGATTTTGCACTGCCAAACCCAGCCATAAACAGGGAATCACCAGAATAACCGTGCTAATAACCGTCCAGTAGCGCCCACCCATTATAGGTACCATAAAGGAGTAGGGGACGCGTAATATTGCGCCGGAAAGTGAAGGTAGCGCCGTTAATAAAAAAAGCTGGTCGGTTGTGAAATTAAAACCCACTTTATTGAGATTGACCGCGACCGCGCTAAATAACATCCAGACGCAGAAGGCGAGTAACAGACAACATACGGAAATCCATAAGTTCCTGCGTGCGATGGCTTTTCCTTTATTTTCCCAGAAGGCTTCATTTTCTGGTCGCCAATCTTTTAAAAGATAATGATTCTTTTTATCACCTTCTATCGACATAACACCCTCACTAAAGCGTACGAGATCAAAAGGATAAATAAAAAAACAGCTGAAGTTGTGCAGGCTGGAATTAAGGCTCAGCTGTTTTTAATAATTGTATTGTTTGAGAATAGATAAGAATCGAGACGTGAAAGAATTCACGCCGGCAATGAAGGGTGGTCAATTGTTACTAAATGTAACTTAAGCCTGAGGGAGTTCCAGCGCGATATAATGTTTTAAGTAACGGGTAAATGCGGCATCGTCAATGGCTTGCATCCCCAACGCGTAAATGCCATCCAGCCCGCAAACCAGGGCAATCAGACGCCAGGCGATATTTTCTGCCGTATCCTGCGGCTGAAATTCACCGACTTCGGCGCCGCGGTTAATCGCCGTGACCGTTTCATCATGCCACATGCTCATGGTCAGCAGATACGCGGCCTTAATTTCCTCATCGCTATCGGACAAAATCTGCGCTTCCCGCCACAGGCGTATATAGGGCTCGAGACGGCCATCTTCGCTGCCGAGTAATGAAAACAGGCGTTCGCTCCAGGAGGCGTCATCGGTCAGCAGCTGAATATCGAGCATTTCGCGGATCAAGCGGATAAAGGCCTGCGCTTTTAGCTCGCCGGTCGAGGCAAAATGATGATGTAACTGACCTGCGGCGACGCCGGCTTCGCTGGCTATCTGGCGCACGGTCATGGCGCTGAAGCCGCCATTTAGCGCCACTCGCATGGCGGCCTGCATGATAACTTCCCGACGCGCTTCCCGATTTAAATAGTGCATAGCGACCCATGACAAAGAGGTGATGCGATGATGGTAACAAAAAGTTGGACAGACGTTCAACAATCCGGCAGGATCGCAATCCTGGACGCGTGTCCAATTTCGAAAATTGAGGAAAAGTAGTATGTCTCGGCAATGGTTAACGCTGATGGCGATTTTGCTGGTTTATATCCCGGTAGCAATTGACGCAACGGTGCTGCATGTGGCCGCCCCGACGCTCAGCGTCGCGCTTGGCACCAGCGGCAACGAGCTACTGTGGATCATTGATATCTATTCGTTGGTGATGGCCGGTATGGTGCTGCCGATGGGCGCATTGGGCGATAAAATCGGCTTTAAGCGCTTATTGCTGCTCGGTAGCGCAATTTTTGGTATCGCTTCGCTGTGCGCCGCGCTGTCGCCGTCGGCGATAACGCTGATTATTTCCCGCGCGCTGCTGGCGGTTGGCGCGGCAATGATTGTGCCGGCGACGCTTGCCGGGATCCGCGGCACTTTCGCCGAAGCCAGCCAGCGTAACATGGCGCTGGGATTATGGGCCGCGGTGGGATCCGGCGGCGCGGCATTTGGCCCGCTGGTGGGCGGCATGCTGCTGGAACACTTCTACTGGGGATCGGTGTTCCTGATCAACGTGCCAATCGTGCTGCTGGTCATTGCCATCAACGCTAAGGTTGTGCCCCGTCAGCCCGCCCGCCGCGAGCAACCGCTGAATCTGCCGCAGGCGCTGATCCTGATTGCGGCCATTCTGATGCTGGTGTTTAGCGCTAAGTCGGCGCTAAAGGGGCAGCTGGCGCTGTGGCTAATCGCGCTGGTGGCTATCGGCGGGGCGGCCATGTTGACCTGGTTTGTCCGCAAGCAGCTGTCGATGCCGACGCCGATGGTGGATATGCGTCTCTTCACCCACCGCATTATTTTAAGCGGGGTGATGATGGCGATGACCGCGCTCATTACGCTGGTCGGTTTTGAATTGCTGATGGCGCAGGAGCTACAGTTCGTGCATCAGAAAACGCCGTTTGAAGCCGGGTTGTTCATGCTGCCGGTGATGGTTGCCAGCGGCTTTAGCGGGCCGATTGCCGGAATGCTGGTATCGAAACTGGGGCTGCGACAGGTGGCGACCGGCGGTATGTTGCTGAGCGCTTTAAGCTTTTTGGGACTGTCGATGACCGACTTCAGCACGCAACAGTGGCAGGCGTGGGGGTTAATGACGCTGCTGGGCTTTAGCGCCGCCAGCGCGCTGCTGGCCTCAACGTCTGCGATCATGGCGGCAGCGCCGAAAGAGAAGGCGTCGGCGGCAGGTGCCATTGAAACCATGGCCTATGAATTGGGCGCGGGGCTTGGTATTGCGCTGTTCGGCCTGATCCTGACCCGCAGCTACAGTTCGGCGATTGAACTGCCTGCCGGGATTGGCGGTGAAGCAGCGGTACAGGCCTCATCGTCCATCGGCGAGGCGATGAAGGTGGCGCAATCATTACCCGAGATACCGGCTGATTCACTAATCGCGGCGGCGAAAACCGCATTTATCAGCGCTCACAGTATTTCTCTGGCGACGGCTGGCGTTCTGCTGTTGTTGCTGGCGCTGGGGATCTGGCGCGGGCTGGCCAATACGCCGGCCCCACGGTAATGTCATAGCTGAAGAGACAGCTCCATCGCCGCACGGCGCAGCGGCGCCAGGGCTTTCTCCTTCAGCGCCGCGGCGCTCATCGAAGAGGCGGGGACGCCAACGTTGAGCGCTGCTACCACCTGGCCGCTACGCGACAGCAGCGGTACCGCAAGCGAGCATAATCCAACTTCAATTTGCCTGTCCGCCAGCGCATAGCCTTGCATGCGAACTTTGGCGATTTCCGCGCGCAGTGCCGCGGGATCGCACAGGGTATACGGGGTGTAGCGCATCAGATGTGCTCGTGACAGTGTCACTTCTAGTTGGTCTTCGGGCAACGCGCTCAGCAATACCCGTCCCATTGAGGTTGTCCATGCCGGGAGGCGGCTGCCGCGGCCCAGATCGACGCTGAGCAAGTTATTGACCGCCGCGCGGGCGATATACAGTACGTTGTCGCCATCAAGCGTGGCGGCGGAGCAGCTTTCACCTAACGTCTTACCAAGATTGTCCAGCGCCGTTTGCGCCACCTTCGCCAGCGGGGTTCCTGCCAGATAGGCGTGGCCCACTGCCAGCACGCGCGGCAGCAGTTCATAGCTGCGGCCGTCCGGGCTGTGCACCATCCCCAGCGCCGCCAGGGTATACAGGCAGCGGCGCACCGCCGCGCGGGAAATTTGCGTTTTTTGACTTAACTGCGAAATGGTCAGCCGCTGGCGCTGGGGAGTAAAAGCATTGAGCACCTCCAGCCCGCGGGCGAGTGACAGCATAAAATTGGGGTCGTGCTCGGCCTGCCTGGCGCTCAGCGTAGTGTGGGTATTGTCGCTCATTGCATCTTTCTCCGTTGCAACGTAAAGCTCACGGGGAATCACTATACCGCGCGCAAACCAGGGCGCGGCGAATTGTGCCTGTTTTACCACCTCGATCACATTATTAACCGCAATTTAACAAGCGTGCCGATAATCGCACAACATTTCGATTATCGCCGTTGACCATCCGCCAGGCTGGACCCTATTGTCAAAGCACAGACATCCCCGTTATGGATGTGGGTACAAAAAGTTATGCATCTTTCAGGAACAAAAAATGACTGCGATCGTAGAACGCATTGAGAGCTGGTTAGTGGATGTACCGACTATCCGGCCACATAAATTATCGATGACCACCATGGGCTGCCAGACGCTGGTCATCGTGCGCATTACCCGTTCCGATGGCGTATGCGGTATCGGTGAAGCGACGACCATCGGCGGGCTGAGCTACGGCGTCGAGAGCCCGGAGGCTATCTCATCGGCCTTGACCCACTATCTGACGCCGCTGCTGAAAGGGCAGCCGGCGGATAACCTGAATGCGCTGACGGCACGTATGAATAGCGCCATTAGAGGCAATACTTTCGCAAAATCTGCCATTGAAACCGCACTCCTTGATGCCCAGGGCAAAGCTTTAGGACTACCGGTATCGGCACTGCTCGGCGGCGCGCTGCAAACGTCGTTGCCGGTGCTGTGGACGTTAGCCAGCGGCGATACCGCGAAAGATATTGCCGAAGGGGAAAAGCTGTTAGCCGAGCGCCGTCATCAGGCATTCAAGCTGAAAATTGGCGCACGGGAATTAGCCACCGATCTCCGCCATACCCGCGCCATTGTGGAAGCCTTAGGCGATCGCGCCAGCATTCGCGTTGACGTTAATCAGGCCTGGGACGCCGCGACCGGCGCGAAGGGCTGTCGCGAGCTGGCGGCGATGGGGGTCGATCTCATCGAACAGCCGGTGAGCGCGCAGGACAATGCAGCGCTGGTGCGCCTGAGCCAGCAAATCGAAACCGCGATCCTGGCGGATGAAGCGGTCGCGACCGCTTACGATGGTTACCAACTGGCGCACCAGGGCTTTACCGGCGCTTACGCGCTGAAAATCGCCAAGGCGGGCGGGCCGAATAGCGTGCTGGCGCTGGCCCGCGTCGCGCAGGCGGCGGGGATTGGCCTGTATGGCGGCACGATGCTGGAAGGGACCGTGGGGACCGTTGCTTCTCTGCATGCCTGGTCGACATTGCCGCTGCAGTGGGGAACCGAGATGTTCGGCCCGCTGCTACTCAAAGACGATATCGTCAGCGTACCGCTGACCTTTGCCGACGGTCAGGTGGCGTTGCCGCAAACGCCAGGACTCGGGGTAGAGCTGGATGAAGACAAGCTGCGCTTCTATTCCCGTAAAGCATAACAGGAGAAAATAATGCTATTTAAAGTTGATATGACCGTTAATATTCCGATCGGGTTTCCTGCCGCCGAAGCGGATGAAATTAAACAACGCGAAAAAGCCTATTCGCAACAATTACAACGTGAAGGCAAGTGGCGACATATTTGGCGCGTCGCCGGTCTTTACGCCAATGTCAGCATTTTCGATGTAAAAGATGCCGAAGAGTTGCATCAAATTTTAATGGGATTGCCGTTATATCCATTTATGGATATTCGCGTAGAGGCGCTGTGCCGTCATCCCTCGTCTATTCGTGAAGACGATAGCTAATAATAATAAAACATGACCTCATGCCGGGAGCACCCGGCAAATATCCTACAACGATAAGAGAGAATAATTATGAGTAATGCTTTCGTACAACAAGAAGCCGTGCAGAAATTATTACGTGAAGGCGCGGGTTTAAATGTTCCAGGCGGTAACGAACGTTTTAAAGCCATTGTCCACCGTTTGCTGGAGAATATCTGCACGCTGATCGATGACTATAACGTCACAGAAGAAGAGTTCTGGCATGCGGTGAACTATTTGCACGAGCTGGGTGGGCGCCAGGAAGCGGCGCTGCTGGCGGCGGGGCTGGGTCTTGAACACTTCCTCGACCTGCGTCAGGACGCTATCGACGCGGCGGCGCATCGTGAAACCGGCACCCCACGCACCATTGAAGGGCCGCTGTATGTGGCCAATGCGCCGCTGGCCGACCGCCATGCCCGCATGGATGATGGCACCGACGCCGGCGAAGTGATGTGGCTGCACGGCCAGGTTAAAGATAGCCAGGGCCAGCCGATCGCTAACGCCATCGTTGATATCTGGCACGCCAATACCCTGGGTAATTACTCGTTCTTCGATCAGAGCCAGAGCGACTACAACCTGCGTCGTCGTATTCGCACCGGCGCCGATGGCCGCTATAGCGTGCGCAGCATCATGCCATCCGGCTACGGCTGCCCGCCGGATGGTCCAACCCAGAAGTTGCTGGATCAGTTAGGCCGCCACGGCAACCGTCCGGCGCACATTCACTTCTTCGTCTCCGCGCCGGGGCATAAACATCTGACCAGCCAGATCAACCTCAGCGGCGACAAATACCTGTGGGATGATTTTGCCTTTGCCACCCGCGATGGACTGATTGCCGACCCGGTGAAAGTGAGCGACCGCGAGACGATTGCACAGCGTGAACTGGACGGCGAGCACACCGAAGTGCGCTTTGATTTCACCCTCTGTAAAGCGCTGAGCCCCGACGAAGAGCACCGCGGCACCCGTCTGCGCGCCAAAGAGTAATCTGCTTTAGCGGCCCCGGCCACGCTGATGGCCCGGGCCGCGCTCTACACCCGATAATCACCACATTTGCCAAATATCTTTAATCCTGAATCCTGCAGGAGGAGTTAACTCATGCAAAAAACGCTATCAGCGCTTAAAGACAAAATTAACAACGCGTTAATTGTCGACCGTGAAAATCATATTTACCGTTGCCACCGCTCTATATTTACCGATCAGCAGTTATTTGATTTTGAAATGAAACATATCTTCGAAGGTAATTGGGTGTTTCTCGCCCATGAAAGCCAGATTGCCGAGCCGGGAGATTATTATACCCTGACGCTGGGACGGCAGCCGGTTATTATTACTCGCGATAAAAAGAATGAATTGCATGCATTAATTAATAGCTGCGCCCACCGCGGCGCCATGTTATGTCGACGCAAAACCGGGAATAAAAATTCGTTTACCTGTCCGTTCCACGGCTGGACCTTCAGCAATAACGGCAAATTATTAAAAGCCAAAGATGAGAGCACCGGCGCTTATCCTGACACCTTCAAACATGAAGGGTCTCACGATCTGCAAAAATTGCCGCGTTTTCAGTCTTACCGCGGTTTCTTATTCGGTAGCCTCAATGCGGACGTGCAGCCGCTGGAGGAGTATCTCGGCGAAACCCGCAAAATCATCGATCTGATCGTCGATCAGGCGCCGGAAGGACTGGAAGTGCTGAAGGGCTCGTCGAGCTACGTTTACGAAGGCAACTGGAAGCTGGGCGCGGAGAACGGCGCCGATGGTTATCACGTCAGCGTGGTGCACTGGAATTACGCCTCAACCATGTCACGCCGCAACTATGAAGCGGAAGGGACGCATGCGGTTGACGCCAACGGCTGGTCAAAGAGCGTCGGCGGCGGCTACGGATTTGACAACGGCCATATGTTGCTGTGGACCCGCGCGTTGAACCCGGAAGTGCGCCCGGTCTATGCCCACCGCGACCGTCTGCAGGCGGAGTTCGGTGAACTGCGCGCCGACCAGATGGTCAATGAAACCCGCAACCTGTGCCTGTATCCCAACGTCTACCTGATGGATCAGTTTTCTACCCAGATCCGCGTAATTCGCCCGATTGCGGTCGATAAAACCGAAGTCACCATCTGGTGTTTTGCGCCGAAAGGGGAATCAGACCAGGCCCGGGCGTTACGCATCCGCCAGTACGAAGATTTCTTTAACGTCAGCGGAATGGGGACGCCGGACGATCTGGAAGAGTTCAGCGCCTGCCAGCGCGGCTATCTTGGCGAAAATCTGGCATGGAGCGACCTCAGCCGCGGCGCGCTACGTTGGGTCGACGGCCCGGATGAACACGCCAGGCACGCGGGTTTTACGCCGCGGCTAAGCGGGGTGAAATCGGAAGATGAGGCGCTGTATATCGCCCATCATCACCACTGGCAAACGGTCATGCTGGCGGCGCTGGAACAGGAACAGCAGCGCTACAACCAGTCCATTACCCAGCGCGTGGAGGTGGCCTGATGCTGAATCTCGAACAAGTTCGTCAGTTTCTCTATTACGAAGCCCGCCTGTTGGATGACCGTCAGTGGGATGAGTGGCTGAGTTGTTACAGCCCGCAGGTGGTCTACTGGATGCCGGCATGGGGCGACGATGACCAGCTGACGCGCGACCCGCAAAAAGAGATTTCACTTATCTACTACCCCAACCGTGAAGGACTGGAGGATCGTGTCTATCGCATTAAAACCGAACGTTCCGGCGCCAGCACGCCGGAGCCGCGTACCACGCACATTATCAGCAATGTCGAGCTGATGGGCGAGAGCGATGAGGGGCTTGCGGTGCGCTACAACTGGGTCACCTGGAGCCATCGCTATCAACACACGGATGCCTATTTCGGCTCTACCTGCTGCACGCTAATTGAGCAGGACGGCAGGCCGCAGATCGTTCGTAAAACGGTACGCCTGAATAACGACTATATCCGTCAGGTCATCGACGTTTACCACATTTAAGAGGCGCTTATGACTTTTAATATTGCTCTTAATTTTGAGGACGGCATTACGCGATTTATTCAATGCAATGCCGGAGAGAAGGTGCTGGATGCGGCCTATCGCCAGAAGGTAAACCTGCCGATGGACTGTTCTGACGGCGTTTGCGGCACCTGCAAATGCCACTGCGCCAGCGGTGAATACGACCTGGGGGAGGATTATCTCGACGAGGCGTTAAGCGACGACGAAGCGCAGGCTCGCCAGGTGCTGACCTGCCAGATGGTCCCGACCAGCGACTGTGTGATCGACGTGCCGGTCGCTGCCGCGCAGTGTAAAACCGCGCTGACGAACACCGGGGCGCAGGTACGACAGGTGAATTTACTGTCCGATACCGCCATCGAACTGGTGGTCGCGCTGGATGAGCCGCTGGCTTTTCTGCCGGGGCAATATATCAACATTCAGGTACCGGGCACGCCTCATGTGCGCGCCTACTCATTTAGCTCGTTGCCGGGTTCTCTCGAAGGGCGCTTTCTGATCCGTAACGTGCCTGGCGGCATGATGAGCCAGTGGTTAACCCAGCAGGCGCGGCCCGGCGACCGCCTGACCCTCAGCGGCCCGATGGGCAGCTTCTATTTGCGCAGCGGCGAACGCCCGCTGCTCATGCTGGCGGGTGGCACCGGGCTGGCGCCGCTACTGTCCATGTTACACACCCTGCAGACACAGGGTAGCCCGCGTTCGGTGACGTTACTGTACGGGGTGACCCGTGACGACGATCTGGTGAAAACCGACGCGCTGGATGCGTTTAAACAGCAACTGACGGGATATCGCTGGCTGCCGGTGGTGGCGGATGAAAGCAGTTCCTGCCCGCAGCGCGGCTTCGTGACTGAACATCTCGATGACGCGATGCTGAATAATGGCGACGTTGACATCTATCTTTGCGGACCGCCGCCGATGGTGAATGCGGTCGCCATGGCGCTGCGCGAACGAGGAATTTCCCCGGCAGGGTTTTGGTATGAGAAATTTATCGCCAGCCAGAGCGCGGCGGCGTAAGGAGACATGATGCGTTTTACCAATAAAGTCGTCGCTATCACCGGCGCGGCGCAGGGCATTGGTCGCCAGACCGCGGAACAGGCGGCAACTGAAGGCGCCGTCCTGTTGCTGATTGACCGCTCGCCTTACGTACACGAACTGGCTGCCGTTTTAGCCCGGGCCGGAAATCAGGTACTGGCGCTGGAGGCTGACCTTGAGCAGTGGCAGAGTACTGAACAGGCGTTTGCCGCCGGGGTCGCGCATTTTGGCCGCCTCGACGTACTCATCAACAACGTCGGCGGCACCATCTGGGCGCGACCTTTCGCCGAGTATCAGCCAGAACAAATTGAGAAAGAGATCCGCCGCTCGCTGTTCCCCACCTTGTGGGGCTGCCGCGCGGCGCTCCCCTGGATGCTGAAGCAGGGGAAAGGCAGCATCGTCAATATCTCGTCGGTGGCGACGGCAGGGGTGAACCGGGTGCCTTACTCGGCGGCGAAAGGCGGCGTTAACGCGCTGACCCGGTCGATCGCTATGGAGTATAGCGGCAGCGGCATTCGGATTAACGCCGTCGCGCCGGGCGGTACGGAGGCGCCGCCGCGCCTGACGCCGCGCAATGAAGAGCAGCCGAGCGAGCAGGAAAAGGCGTGGTATCAGCAGGTTGTCGATCAGACGGTGGCGAGCAGCCTGATGCGCCGTTACGGCACGCTGGCGGAACAGGCGAATGCGATCCTGTTTCTCGCCAGCGATGAGGCCAGCTATATCACCGGCGTGACGCTACCGGTGGCGGGCGGAGACCTCGGCTAACGGCGGGTGGCATACCAGCAGAGCAGGGAGCCGAGACATACCATCCCGGCCCCCTGCCAGAATGACCATGAGAGCGCGGCGCTGAGCAGCACCGCCGCCAGCGCGGAAGAGAGCACCGGCGTAAAGTACGACGCCGCCGCCAGCAGGCTGACGTTGCCGTGCAGGATGCCAACGTTCCACGCCGCGTAGGCCAGCCCCAGCGCCACGGAGACCGTAATCAGCTTAATGACTACCGGCCAGCTAAACTGCATCGGCGGCTGCGCGCTGGCCAAAAACTTCAGCCACAGGGTCAGCGCCGTTAATAAGACGAAGAGGGTAATGCCATTTTTGCCTTTGGCATACTTCGCGGTAACCGTGCAGTACGCCGCCCAGATAAACGCGCCGATAAATGCCAGAAAATAGCTCAGCGGGCTGGAAATGACATTATTGATAATTTCATCGAGGTTAAGTCCGTGTTCGCCGCCAAGCACCCAGCTCACGCCGAACAGCGCCAGCAATAAGCCGGGGATCACCAGCCAGCTGCTTTTCTGACCGTTAAAAAGAATGGCGAATAAAATGGTCAGGCTGGGCCACAGGTAATTGACCATTCCCACTTCAATGGCCTGCTGGCGGGTGGCGGCGAAGCCCAGCGACAGGGCGAGGCAGATCTCATAGCTAACAAACAGCACGCTGCCGGCCAACAGATAGCGGCGCGGGATCTGGCGCAGGTTGGGAAAGCCGACGGTAAAAATGAGCAGCAGGCCGCTGAGACTATAAATCATCGCCGCGCCGCCGACAGGACCTAGCCCTTCGCTAACGCCGCGAATCAAGCCGACCATCGTGCTCCATAATATAATGGCGGCGAAGCCTATTGACGTCGCTCTCTTTTTTTCCATGTTTAACCTGATAGTGACTCAAACGCAGCCAGAATTTATAACATCTTTTTGCGCCCGGCGGTCGATCTTTTCCGTAGCACATAACTCTTTGGGGTTAGTCAAACTCGTCGCCGATGACTCTTTAGAGGGCTAGCGTGGGCGACCTTGATTTGACGCAATAAAAAAAGGGACATTGCTGTTAGTTTCCTCCGCGCGATGAACAAACATCCTGCATGGAGGAATCAATGGACGTCAGCCGCAGAAAGTTTTTTAAAATCTGCGCAGGCGGTATGGCCGGAACAACAGCTGCCGCACTGGGCTTCGCCCCGAAAATGGCGCTGGCTCAGGCACGCAATTTCAAATTGCTGCGCGCAAAAGAGATCCGCAACACCTGCACTTACTGCTCCGTGGGCTGCGGGCTATTAATGTATAGCCTGGGCGACGGCGCGAAAAACGCCAAAGAAGCGATTTATCATATCGAAGGGGATCCGGATCATCCGGTAAGCCGCGGCGCGCTGTGCCCGAAAGGCGCCGGTCTGCTGGACTACGTCCACAGTGAAAATCGCCTGCGATATCCGCAATACCGCGCTCCGGGTTCGGATAAATGGCAGCGCATCTCCTGGGATGAAGCTTTTAACCGAATCGCCAAATTGATGAAAGCCGACCGCGATGCCAACTTTATTGAAAAGAACGAACAGGGCGTGACGGTTAACCGCTGGCTTTCCACCGGAATGCTGTGCGCCTCGGCGGCGAGTAATGAGACCGGCATGCTGACGCAAAAATTTGTGCGCTCGCTCGGCATGCTGGCGGTAGACAACCAGGCGCGCGTCTGACACGGACCAACGGTAGCAAGTCTTGCTCCAACATTTGGTCGCGGTGCGATGACCAACCACTGGGTTGATATCAAAAACGCAAACGTCGTAATGGTGATGGGCGGCAACGCCGCGGAAGCGCATCCGGTGGGATTCCGCTGGGCGATGGAAGCGAAGAACAATAACGATGCTACGCTTATCGTCGTCGACCCACGCTTTACGCGTACCGCGTCGGTGGCCGATATCTATGCGCCGATTCGTTCTGGTACCGACATTACGTTCCTGTCGGGCGTGCTGTTGTACCTTATCGAAAATAATAAGATTAATGCCGAGTACGTAAAGCATTACACCAATGCCAGCCTGCTGGTACGGGATGATTTTACCTTCGAAGATGGCCTGTTCAGCGGCTACGATGCGGAAAAGCGCCAGTATGATAAATCGTCCTGGAACTACCAGTTCGATGAAAATGGCTACGCGAAACGCGATGAAACGCTCAGCCATCCGCGCTGCGTCTGGAATCTGCTCAAGCAGCACGTTTCCCGCTACACGCCGGAAGTGGTTGAAAACATCTGCGGTACGCCGAAAGAAGACTTCCTCAAAGTCTGCGAGGTGCTGGCTTCAACCAGCGTCGCGGATCGCACCACCACCTTCCTGTATGCGCTGGGCTGGACGCAGCACACCGTCGGCGCGCAGAACATCCGCACCATGGCGATGATCCAACTGCTGCTCGGCAACATGGGCATGGCTGGCGGCGGCGTCAACGCGCTGCGCGGACACTCCAATATTCAGGGGCTGACCGATTTGGGTCTGTTGTCGACCAGTCTGCCGGGTTATTTGACGCTGCCGTCCGATAAACAGAGCGATCTGCAAAGTTATCTTAGCGCCAACACGCCGAAAGCGACGCTGGCCGACCAGGTGAACTACTGGAGCAACTACCCGAAATTCTTCGTCAGCCTGATGAAATCGTTCTACGGCGATGCGGCGCAGAAAGAGAATGACTGGGGCTTCAACTGGTTGCCGAAATGGGATCAGGCCTACGACGTCATCAAGTACTTCAATATGATGGATAACGGCAACGTCACCGGCTATATCTGCCAGGGCTTCAACCCGGTTGCGTCCTTCCCGGACAAAAACAAAGTGGTGCGTAGCCTCAGTAAGCTGAAATATATGGTGGTTATCGATCCGTTGGTGACCGAGACCTCGACTTTCTGGCAGAACCACGGCGAGTCTAATGATGTCGACCCGGCTACGATTCAGACCGAAGTCTTCCGTCTGCCATCGACCTGCTTTGCCGAAGAAGACGGTTCGATCGCCAACTCCGGTCGCTGGCTGCAGTGGCACTGGAAAGGCCAGGACGCGCCGGGCGAAGCACGCAACGATGGCGAAATTCTTGCCGGGATCTATCACCGTTTGCGTGAGCTGTACCGTCGCGAAGGCGGTAAGGGCGCGGAACCGCTGCTGAAAATGAGCTGGAGTTATAAGCAGCCAGATCATCCGGAATCGGAGGAGGTTGCAAAAGAGAACAACGGCTACGCGCTGGCGGATCTCTACGATGGCAATGGGGCGCTGCTGGCGAAAAAAGGACAGTTGCTGAATAGCTTCGCACTGTTGCGCGATGACGGCAGCACCGCGTCATCTTGCTGGATCTACACCGGCTGCTGGACCGAGCAGGGTAACCAGATGGCGAATCGCGATAACGCCGATCCTTCCGGGCTTGGCAATACGCTGGGCTGGGCCTGGGCCTGGCCGCTCAACCGCCGCGTGCTGTATAACCGCGCATCGGCCGATATTAACGGTAAACCTTGGGATGCGAAGCGAATGCTGATCCAGTGGAACGGCAGTAAGTGGGTCGGTAATGATATTCCGGACTTCAATACCGCGCCGCCGGGGAGCAACACCGGGCCGTTTATTATGCAGCAAGAGGGGCTTGGGCGCCTGTTTGCGCTCGATAAACTGGCGGAAGGGCCGTTCCCTGAACACTACGAGCCGATGGAAACGCCGCTTGGCACCAACCCGCTGCACCCGAATGTGGTCTCCAGCCCGGTAGTGCGTTTATACGAAGATGACGCTATTCGCTTAGGTAAGAAGGATAAGTTCCCGTATGTCGGTACTACCTATCGCCTGACCGAACACTTCCATACCTGGACCAAGCATGCGCTGCTTAATGCGATTGCGCAGCCGGAACAGTTTGTCGAAATCAGCGAAGGGCTGGCGAAAAGCAAAGGTATCGTCAACGGCGACTGGGTGAAAGTCAGCAGCAAGCGCGGCTTTATTCGCGCGGTTGCCGTGGTGACCCGCCGACTGCGCACGCTGAACGTCAACGGCCAGCAGGTAGAAACCGTCGGTATCCCGCTGCACTGGGGTTTTGAAGGCGTGGCCCGTAAAGGTTACATCGCCAACACCCTGACGCCTAACGTCGGCGATTCCAACTCGCAAACGCCGGAGTATAAGGCGTTTCTGGTCAACATCGAGAAAGCGTAAGGAGCGATTAAATGGCGATGGAAACACAAGACATTATTAAACGCTCCGCGACCAACCAGATGACCCCCGCGCCACGCGCGCGGGACTATAAGGCCGAAGTCGCCAAGCTTATCGATGTCTCCTCCTGCGTAGGATGTAAAGCCTGCCAGGTGGCCTGTTCCGAGTGGAATGACATTCGCGATGAAGTGGGGCACTGCGTCGGCGTGTACGACAACCCGGCGGATCTCAGCGCTAAATCCTGGACGGTAATGCGTTTTAGCGAGACCGAACAGAACGGCAAGCTGGAGTGGCTTATCCGCAAAGATGGCTGTATGCACTGCGAAGAGCCGGGTTGCCTGAAAGCCTGCCCGTCCGCCGGGGCGATCATTCAGTACGCCAACGGCATCGTCGATTTCCAGCAGGAAAACTGCATCGGCTGCGGCTACTGCATTGCCGGGTGTCCGTTTAATATTCCGCGTCTCAATAAAGAGGATAACCGGGTCTATAAATGCACGCTGTGTGTGGATCGGGTCAGCGTCGGTCAGGAACCGGCCTGCGTGAAAACCTGTCCTACCGGCGCTATCCACTTCGGTACGAAAAAAGAGATGCTGGAAGTGGCGCAGGAGCGGGTGGATAAGCTTAAAAAACGCGGTTATGCCAACGCCGGGATCTACAACCCGCAGGGCGTAGGCGGCACCCACGTGATGTACGTGCTGCATCATGCCGACCAGCCGGAGTTGTATCACAAGCTGCCGAAAGCGCCGCAGATCGATACCAGTATCAATCTGTGGAAGGGGGCGCTGAAACCGCTGTCGGCGGCGGGCTTTATTGCCACCTTTGCCGGGCTGATTTACCACTACATCGGTATCGGGCCGAACAAGGAAGTTGATGACGATGAGGAGGAACATGATGAATAAATCGAAAATGATAGTGCGCACCAAATTTATCGACCGCGCCTGTCACTGGACGGTGGTTATCTGTTTCTTCCTGGTGGCGCTGTCGGGGATTTCGTTTTTCTTCCCGACGCTACAGTGGTTGACGGAAACCTTCGGCACCCCGCAGATGGGGCGTATCCTGCACCCGTTTTTCGGGGTGCTGATTTTTGTCGCGCTGATGTTTATGTTTGTGCGTTTTGTCCACCACAATATCCCTGATAAACAGGATATCCCCTGGCTGAAAGGCATTGTGGAGGTTCTGAAAGGCAATGAACATAAGGTCGCGAGCGTCGGTAAATATAACGCCGGGCAGAAGATGATGTTCTGGACCATTATGAGCATGATTTTTGTGCTGCTGGTGACCGGGGTGATTATCTGGCGCCCGTATTTTGCGGACTATTTCCCGATTCCGGTTATCCGTTACAGCCTGCTGATACACGCTACTTCGGCGATTATCCTGATCCACGCGATCCTCATTCATATGTATATGGCATTCTGGGTGAAAGGGTCGATTAAAGGCATGATTGAGGGTAAGGTCAGCCGCCGTTGGGCGAAGAAACATCACCCGCGCTGGTATCGCGATGTCGAACGCCTGGAAGCGCAAAAAGAGAGCCGTGAGGGAATGAAGTAAGCCTTTACGGGGTAAACCCGCCCCGGTGATATCGGGGCGGGTTTACGTATTTGTTATAAGCGCATCGATGGCGGAAATAACAGCCGTTCTTTCTTTATGTAAATTACAGACGAAATATTTATTATTCAGGCGCTGCTTTGCTACGCTGGTTATTCCCGGGGTGTTGAGGAATAGCTTTTGAAAGCCAATATTTACTAGTGGAGCTGCAGGGTGATAATGACTCGCCATATGTATATGATAACTCAGTGGCAAAACTAACCTTGATGATAAATCATCATAATAATCATGTTTAATCACCATAAGATAAGGTTGGAGTTCATTTGTCCTCGGTGATGGATTACGATAAACATCAAATTGCATGATAACTAAATCCCTTCGAAGAATGGGTCTTCCGACAGTAAACCGGCGCGCGCGGTAAATTCATTCATGGCATTTATGAATTCCTGGTGTTGCTGTAGTCTTTCCGCATCACTAATGGTTTGCCGATCGAAGGTCTGTTTAATCGCCGCATCAGACTCGTTTCGCTGTTTTTTATTCATCGCATTGCTATTCATTTTCTGCTCCCTGTGATTAACAGTCTGATTATCTCTGCATTAAACCGGAAAATAAATGTCGTTAACAACGCTTTTTTATATTTTGCGAGCCGGGTTCCAGAGCAACGCAACAGATGAAATATTAACGTTTATTGTGATAATCCTTTGCGCAGGGGTAATACTGCGCAAAGGTGATAAAGCTATTCTTTCAAAACTTCTCAGGAATAAACCGGAAAGGAAAATGGGTCGGTTTCACTTTGCCAATTTTACGTTTCGGTAAGGTAATGTGTTCCGTTGGTAGAGCCTCGTAAGGGATCTGCGAAAGCAGATGGGTAATAATATTCAGGCGTACGCGTTTTTTATCTTCCGAGCGGGCGACAAACCACGGCGCCCAGGCGGTATCGGTGGCGGCAAACATCGCATCGCGCGCTACGGTGTAGTCATCCCAGCGGTTGAAGGATTTAATATCCATCGGCGATAGCTTCCAGATTTTGCGTCCGTCATCAATACGGTCGCGCAGGCGCCGTTCTTGCTCCTGCGGCGTTACCTCCAGCCAGTATTTCAGTAAAATAATGCCGGAATCGACCATCCCTCGCTCGACCATCGGCGCGCCGTCGAGGAATTTTTGCACCTCCTCCTCGGTACAAAATCCCATCACCCGCTCAACGCCGGCCCGGTTGTACCAGCTGCGATCGAAAATCACTATCTCGCCGGCGGCGGGCAGATGTTTGATATAACGCTGAAAATAGAGCTGGCTGCGTTCGCGCTCGGTTGGCGCGGGCAGGGCGACGACGCGGAAAACCCGCGGGCTGACGCGTTCGGTTATCGCTTTGATGGTGCCGCCTTTGCCAGCGCCATCGCGACCCTCGAAGACGATGCATACCTTAAGCCCTTTATGCACTACCCACCGCTGTAGCTTGACCAACTCGACGTGCAGTTTACGCAACGCCTGCTGATACTCTTTCTCGCTTAACGGCTCCGTTTTGGCGGGTATGACGGGCGCAACAGTGTTCTTTTTGTTTCCCATGGCTGTCCTCATGCGTGGTGGCCTGAAAGGCAGGTCGCTGTTTAAAGTGTAATCAGACCCAGGCAAAGCGGCGAAAAACTTCTCATTCAGCGGAGAGAGAAAGATAGCCATTAAGCGCATCATCTCACTGCTGATTAATCAGGAATCGGGTAGGATAGTCTCGTCAATTAGCTAAAATCATTCAGGGAGAGAGTATGTCGAAAAAACTTTTGCAGGTGCACTTTGCTTTTAGCGGACCGTTTGGCGATGAAATGTCGACGCAATTAGCCGAACTCGCGCAATCTATTAACCAGGAGCCCGGTTTTATCTGGAAGATCTGGACGGAGAATAGCGCCACGCAGGAAGCCGGCGGCATATATCTGTTCGAAGATGAACAGAGCGCGCAGGCTTATGCGAAAAAACACGCCACACGCCTGCGGCAATTTGGCGTGCAGGAGATGTTCTACAAGATTTTCGACGTCAATTTACCACTCAGCCAGATTAACCACGGGCCGCTCAATTAAAACAAACCGTGGTTACATATAGCGCTCAAACTGCCATGCCGCCACGGCTTCGAGGATAAACAGCCCGGATACAACAATACCCGCCACGCGATGGCGGGAATAGAAAAGTATTCCCGCGACCACGGCTAACACCGGTAACGTAATGGGCCAGCAGGCGACAATAGTAATCCAGGCGATGATCAGATAATCCTTCATCATGGCGAATACTCCATGGTCAACGTTTATCGGCGCGAACAATGCGCCGGTATAAATCAGAATTCGACGACGCCGCCTTGTTCAATACGGTCAATATCATTGGTAACGGGGTTCACCTTTTCGTTGTAATAGGTGTAGGCATTAACGTCGGGCGTCATCGTTAATTTTGGTTGTTCCGTTTTCGATTCAGGCGATTCTGCTGGTGGATTAACGGCAAGGTCTGCCGGTTCCGGCGGCGTATAATGTAACTGGTCGGCGAGATTACCCGCCGCGAAGGCGCAGGCGTTAATAGAAAGCGCGCTGATGGCGATAATAATTAATTTTTTTAAAGTCATGATTTTCATCCATGAGGCGAAACCCGCCACGGCGGCAGGTAAAAGAGCAAGGCTTAGGATAATACGTAAAAGAAGTTAATGTTTCAAAGCGTAAACGCCGTCTGGCAGCATAAAGTTGCTATTCATCGGCAATTCTTTATGGTAGCGACCTGTATTGCCGAGCATTCCCCATGCTCTCGTTATTAATTTCACATTAATGCAGCAAAATTTTCACTAGTTTTGATCATCACCGCACTTTTGCACCAGCCCGGTGCGCAAGGTTGCTAAAGTCGTTCTATGTTTAGCTCACTGTCGGTATGGACACCAGCGTTCCCGGCAGGCCACGTGACGGCAACAGACCTCCTGACCTGTAAAGACTGGCGCATTGCCGGGGTGGTACCGATTGCGGTCACGCTACGCGACTATTAGTAATCGATCTGGCGATACCTCTCTTCCTGGCGGGTTTTTTGCTTTATCTACCGAAGCCGCTACGGCTTATTCCAGCATTGGCACGTTACGCTGTAAGTGGTTTTTACTGCGCCAGTTTGTGGCGTCTGTTCGATATCGCTGAGGACTATCCGAATGTCTTTAAAACTTAAAAAGTTGACTCTGCATTTTGCAATAGCAGGTTGTTTGAGCGCGGCATTTTATGCACAGGCGGATGTGAAGATTGGCGTGGCCGGCCCATTTACCGGGCCGAATGCGACCTATGGCGCCCAATACTGGAAAGGGGCATCGCAGGCGGCGGCTGATATTAATGCCGCCGGGGGAATTAAAGGCGAAAAAATTGTGCTGGTGCAGGGCGATGATGCCTGTGAACCCAAGCAGGCGGTGGCAGTGGCTAACCGCCTGGTCGACGACTCCGGCGTCTCGGCGGTGGTGGGTCATTTCTGCTCTTCCTCGACGATGCCCGCCTCCGAGGTCTATGACGAAGCCGGCATCCTGACCATCACGCCGGGTTCCACCAATCCGCAAATCACCGAACGCGGAATGAAAGATATGTTCCGCATGTGCGGGCGCGATGACCAGCAAGGGGTGATTGCCGCCAACTACATGCTGGATGTGCTGGAGGCGAAGAAGATCGCCGTCATTCACGATAAAGATACCTACGGTCAGGGATTAGCCGATGCGACGCGCGCGGCGCTGGCTAAACGCGGGACGAAAGAAGTGTTGTATGAAGGCTTATCCCGCGGGGAAAAAGACTTTAATGCCCTGGTAACCAAAATCGGCGCCCTGAAACCAGATGTGGTTTATTTCGGCGGCTGCCACCCGGAAGCCGGCCCGCTGGTGCGCCAGATGCGCGAGCAGGGCGTCCAGGCTAAGTTCTTCTCCGGCGACTGCGTGGTGACCGAAGAGTTAGTTACCGCCGCGGGCGGGCCGCAGTTTACCAATGGCGTGTTAATGACCTTCGGTAAGGATCCGCGCACCATTCCTGAAGGTAAAGCGGTGATCGACAAATTCCGCGCCAGCGGTTTTGAACCGGAGGGCTATACCCTTTACGCCTATGCTTCGATTCAGGCTATCGCCGCCGCCTATAACGCCGCCGGTACCGATAATGCCAAAGCCAGCGAATGGTTAAAAAACCATAGCGTCGATACCGTGATGGGTAAAAAAGCCTGGGATGGCAAAGGCGACCTGAAAGTATCGGATTACGTGGTTTATCAATGGGATGATAAAGGCAAATATCATCAGCTGTAACCCGGGATTGTAGTGCGCATAACGTCCTCATCAGAGGGGCGTCGTACCACCATAAGCAGCAGACGTTAAGGCCTCTGCGTCTGCTGCATCTTGACTGGCAGGATGGTTCATATGGCGGCATTCTTTCTGCAACAACTGATCAATGGCTTAACGCTTGGCGCGGTATATGGGCTTATCGCCATTGGCTACACCATGGTTTATGGCATCATCGGTATGATTAACTTCGCCCACGGCGAGGTATATATGGTCTCAGCCTATCTGTGTGCTATCGGGCTGGCGCTGTTGGCCTACTTTGGTATTCACTCCTTCCCGCTGCTTATTTTCGGCACGCTGGTGTTTACGATTATCGTCACCGGGGTGTACGGCTGGGCCATCGAACGCATTGCTTATCGGCCGCTACGTAACTCAACGCGTCTGGCGCCGCTGATCTCGGCAATCGGTATGTCGCTGATTTTACAAAACTACGTGCAACTGAGTCAGGGCCCCAATCAACAGGGGATCCCGACGTTGATGCACGGCGTATTGCGGATTACGGTAGGTGATGGCGTGGTGCAAATCACCTGGACCAAAATCTTCATCCTGCTCGCCGCCTTCGTCGGCATGGTGGTACTGAGCTGGATAATCAACCACACGCAGTTAGGTCGGGTTTGCCGCGCGACCCAGCAGGATCGGCGGATGGCGGCCATTCTCGGCATTAACACCGATCGGGTGATCTCGCTGGTGTTTATGATTGGCGCCGCCATGGCGGGCCTCGCCGGGGTGCTGGTGACCATGAATTACGGCACGTTTGATTTTTATATCGGCTTCATTATCGGCATTAAGGCCTTCACCGCGGCGGTACTGGGCGGGATCGGTTCGCTACCGGGGGCGATGCTTGGCGGCCTGCTGCTGGGCGTCGCCGAGGCGCAGTTCGCCGGGTTAGTGAACTCGGATTATAAGGATGTCTTCTCGTTCGCATTGCTGGTGGCGATTCTGATTTTTCGTCCGCAGGGGCTTCTGGGCCGTCCTGTGGTGGCCAAGGTCTAAGGGGGACATATGACCGATATTTCCCGTTTAGACGGCATCGACGTCAAACGCAGCGTTATTGATAGCGTGCTGGCCGGTTTATGCGCGCTGATAGTCTTTGGCCCGATCGTCGGCATCGTGCTGAAGGGGTACAGCTTTACGCTTTCTCCACAGCGCGTCATCGTGCTGGTGGCGGTGGTGATGGTGGGGCGGCTGTTGCTCAGTCTGCTTTTGCAAACCCGCGGGGGGAAGCGGTTTGTCGGACGTTTTGAAGGCAACGATCAGGGGGTATTTGTCCGTGCCCCCGGCTATCGTAGTCGGCTGCGTTTTGTCCTGCCGCTGCTGGCGATCGTGGCTATCGTTTTCCCGTTAATGGCCAGCAAGTATCTGCTTACCGTGGCGATCCTCGGGCTTATCTACGTCCTGCTGGGGCTGGGATTAAACATCGTGGTGGGTCTCGCGGGGTTACTTGATTTGGGGTACGTCGCCTTCTACGCCATTGGCGCCTATGGCCTGGCGCTTGGCTATCAATACCTTGGCTTAGGTTTCTGGGCAATGCTGCCGCTGGGGGCGGTGATGGCAGCGCTGGCAGGAGCATTATTGGGTTTTCCGGTATTACGAATGCATGGCGACTACCTGGCTATTGTGACGCTGGGATTCGGCGAAATCATCCGCCTGGTGCTCAACAACTGGGTGAGCTTTACCGGCGGCCCCAACGGCGTTTCGGTGCCATCGCCAACGCTCTTCGGCCTCGAGTTTGCCCGGCGAGCCAAAGAGGGCGGCACTCCGATTCATGAGTTTCTGCATATTGCCTACAACCCCAACCTTAAATTTATCTTTATTTATGCCGTGTTGTTTATCGTGGTGTTAATGGTGTTGCTGATAAAACACCGCCTGACCCGGATGCCGATTGGCCGGGCCTGGGAGGCGCTGCGGGAAGATGAAATCGCCTGCCGGGCGATGGGGCTGAATCACGTGCTGGTTAAGCTGTCCGCGTTTATGCTTGGCGCGTCGACGGCCGGCATCGCCGGCGTCTTTTTCGCGACTTATCAGGGGTTCGTCAACCCGACGTCGTTCACCTTTTTCGAATCGGCGCTGATCCTCGCCATCGTGGTATTAGGCGGCATGGGCTCGACATTGGGAGTGGTGCTGGCGGCTTTCGTCCTGACGGTCACGCCGGAGCTGCTGCGCGGCTTTGACGAATACCGGGTTCTGCTCTTTGGCGTGCTGATGGTGCTGATGATGATCTGGCGCCCGCGCGGGCTGGTGCGCACCGGGCGTACCGGGGTGGAAATCCGCAAAGGAGTCGCGCCATGAGCGATGCAATATTGCAGGTCGAGCATCTGATGATGCATTTTGGCGGGATTAAAGCGCTGAATGATGTCAACCTTGAGGTTGAACGCGGATCGATTACCGCCCTGATTGGCCCGAACGGCGCGGGGAAGACCACGGTGTTTAATTGCCTGACCGGATTCTACCGCGCCAGCGGCGGCGCCATTCGTCTTAATGCCCGGCAACGAATGACCGATGTGATTCAGGTTCTCGGGCAGAAACTGCATGCCGATGATTTTTTCCATCCTGCGCGCCTGGGACGGCGGATGTACTACAAAATGTTCGGTGGCGCGCATCTGGTCAACCGCGCCGGGCTGGCGCGTACCTTCCAGAACATCCGCCTGTTTCGCGAAATGACGGTGATTGAAAATCTGATGGTGGCCCAGCATATGCAGGTCAACCGCCACTTGATCGCCGGGATCCTGAACACCCGCGGCTATCGGCAGGCGGAGAACCGCGCATTAGAGCGGGCCTTTTACTGGCTGGAAGTGGTGGAAATGGTTGACTGCGCCAATCGGCTGGCGGGAACGCTCTCTTATGGCCAGCAGCGGCGACTGGAGATCGCCCGCGCGATGTGTACCGGGCCGGAAATACTGTGTCTTGACGAACCCGCAGCCGGACTCAATCCGGCGGAAACGCGTGCCCTGAGCCGGATTATTCGTTTTCTGCGAGAACATCATGGCGTCACCATACTGCTGATCGAACATGATATGAGCCTGGTGATGGAAATCTCCGATCGCGTGATTGTGCTCGACCACGGCGATGTAATTGCTCATGGCACCCCGGCTGAGATCCAGGCCAACCTGAGCGTGATCGCCGCATACCTTGGTACCGATGAACAGGAGATTGCCTGATGAGCCAACCGTTGCTGGAATTTCGCGAGGTTAATGTTTTTTACGGGCAAATCCAGGCGCTGAAGTCGGTATCGCTAACGGTCAATGAAGGCGAAACGGTGGCGTTAATCGGCGCTAACGGCGCCGGAAAATCCACGCTGCTGATGTCCATTTTCGGCCAGCCGCGTATTTCCGCTGGCAGTATTATCTATCGCGGACATGATATTAGCCGCCAGTCGACGCACTATATCGCCACCAACGGTATTGCCCAGGCGCCGGAAGGACGACGTATTTTTGCCGACATGACGGTGGAAGAGAATCTGCTGATGGGCACTATTCCCATTGGTAATCGTTATCAGAATGAAGATAAAGCGCGGATGTATCAGCTGTTTCCACGGCTGGAAGAGCGTCGCGCGCAGCGGGCGATGACGCTCTCCGGCGGCGAGCAGCAAATGCTGGCGATCGCCCGCGCGCTGATGAGTCGGCCAAAGCTATTACTATTAGATGAACCGAGCCTGGGTCTGGCGCCGCTGGTGGTGAAGCAGATTTTCAGCATCTTGCGCGAGTTGACCGCTCAGGGTATGACGCTGCTGCTGGTGGAGCAAAATGCGTACCACGCGCTAAAACTGGCTAACCGCGCGTATGTACTGGTCAACGGCGAAATACGTCTGAGCGGTAGCGGCGCAGAGTTGCTGGATAACCCGGAAGTCAGAAATGCTTATCTGGGGATGGGTTAAGTTTTCGTCGGTCGTAAGGGGAGAAAACAGGGTGTGAAATCGGTTACACTAGCGTCGTGAATGCACATTAAAGTGACCGACTAGATGAAGAAAACGATTTTTTCCTTAGCGCTGGGAACCTTTGGCCTCGGAATGGCGGAGTTTGGCATCATGGGGGTATTGCCTGAAATCGCCCATGATGTCGGCATTACCATCCCCGCGGCCGGCAACATGATCTCCTGGTACGCCTTTGGCGTGGTGTTTGGCGCGCCTGTCATGGCGTTGTTTTCCAGCCGTTTTTCGCTGAAATCGGTGATGCTGTTCCTGGTGGCGCTATGTGTGGCAGGCAACGCGTTATTTACCTTCTCCTCAAGTTATCCCATGCTGGCGCTCGGTCGCTTTATTTCAGGTTTTCCTCACGGTGCTTATTTTGGCGTCGGGGCGATTATCTTGTCGAAAATCGCCTCGCCGGGCAGGGTTACCGCGGCGGTCGCCGGGATGATCGCGGGTATGACGGTGGCGAACCTGCTTGGCGTACCGGCTGGCACCTGGCTTGGCCATCAGTTCAGCTGGCGTTATACCTTCACGGCCATCGCGCTATTTGATGTGCTGGTGCTATTGGCGATACTGCGCTGGGTGCCGACGCTATATGACAAATCCGCCTCCCGGCTCAGCGAACAATTCCATTTCCTTAAAACCCCGGCGCCGTGGTTTATTTTCGCCGCCACGATGTTCGGCAATGCCGGCGTTTTTGCCTGGTTTAGCTATATCAAGCCCTTCATGATGAATGTCTCCGGCTTTAGCGAGTCGGCGATGATGTTAATTATGATGCTGGTCGGATTGGGGATGGTTTTAGGTAATCTCTTTAGCGGCAGGATCTCTGGACGCTACAGTCCGCTGCGTATTGCGGCGATGACTAACGGCGTCATTGTCGCGGCGTTACTGCTCATCTTTGCCTTCGGCATACAGCCGCTGGCTTCGCTGGCGCTGGCGTTTATCTGCTGCGCCGGGCTCTTCGCACTCGCCGCGCCGCTGCAAATATTACTGCTACAAAATGCCAGAGGCGGAGAAATGCTCGGGGCGGCGGGCGGGCAAATAGCGTTTAACCTCGGCAGCGCGATAGGCGCCTACTGCGGCGGAATGATGATTACCTTTGGCGCAGGTTGGCGTTCGGTGGCGCTGCCGGCGGCAGCGCTGTCGTTCCTGGCGATGAGCTCGTTGCTGCTGTATGCGCGATATCAGCGGCGGGTAACGCGTCATCGCGTTACCCAGGCAGAGCAGGTCTGATTAATCCCGCCACGGTTCGCCAAGGGTTAGCATCAGGCGGTTAGCCCAGGCGAAGAATGCCGCCGATTGCAGCAGATCCAACTGTTCGACGATATCCAGACCCTGTTGCTCCAGCGCGCTGAGATGCGCTGAGGTTATCGCAGGCGGGGTAACGGAAAGCGCGGCGGCGGCGTCAATCTCCGCCTGCCAGCGCGGCCCTTGACCATCGCTGAGATTCTCCCCAGGCGTCACCGCCAGCAGGGTCTCCACCGCTCGCTCATCTTTTGCCAACTGCGCCGCCTTACGCGCGTGTACCGACGCGCAGTAGATGCAGCCGTTGATTTTACTGGCCACCGTTGCCGCCAGTTCACGTTCGGCGCGCGGCAGGCCCCCCGGCGTATAGAAGATCCCTTTATCGGTTAGCGTGCGCTGTTCAAGCACCGGTTGGTTGCGCGCCAGCAGGCGGAAGTAGGGGGAGTCACTGTGGCCGAACTGCGCCAGCAGCGCCTGCTCGGCGGGATTAAATTCAGCCAGCGGCTTATCGGCAATCCACGGTTCCCAGTGTAATTCATCGCGCGTAAAGGCCACCGGCGCAGGTTTACCGCGGGCAGTCCTGGGATGTGTGTGCCAGTAGCCGGCGACCACCGGGGTCTCGGCCGCGGAGGTTGGTTTGTCATTTAACAAACGCAAGCCGCTCAGCAATCGGCTTTGAAAACTGACAAACGCAATAAGCTGCGCCAGCGTTACGATACCGCGCAGGCTCCAGCCCGCGTCGCTAAGCGTTTGTAACGCCGCGGGCGTCGCTTCCACCGGAGTAAAGGTCAGCAGGCGGGCAAACCCCAGCGCGGCGGCAAGCCGTGGGGTTGTCGGGTCGGCAAGGCCGAAACCGGCGTAATGCGCCGCCAGCGCATCTGCCTGATGAAGTCTGGCCACTTTTGCGGCGATGGCGAAACGTTCCTCGAGCGGAAAATCCTCATCCTGTTGGCTAAATAGCACCTCGTAACTTCCCTGGGCGTGGCGGGTCGCAGCGTCGCGCAAAGCGCGGGCCTTGCCCAGCGGTGAATCGGCGGCGATCTCCGCCAGTTCAGCCAAAATATCCTGACTTAAGCTCATAGCGACTCCTTATCTGAATTGCGGGGCAATGTGTTTAGCGATGAGTTCGATAGAACGCAACGTGTCCTGATGCGATGGCTCCACCGAATGGACCTGAAACGAAATGTCAGTCACCCGGGTTAGCACACTGTCTTTAGCCAGCGATGCAAGCACATGTGGCGCATCGCCAATGTGGGCATCCAACTGGCGAGCGTAATCCGTGACATTGTCACCAATAATTTCATGGCCGGCGGCGCGATGGGCTGCCGCCTGTTTACTTAATCCCGGCTCTGCGGCCTGTAGCGCGTACCCCTGGCTGTCGGCAATAAACGCGGTACGGGAGGCCAGAATTCGCGGCGACACGCCGGCAGGCAGCGCGGCGAGGTAGGCGTCGATAATCGGGTTCTGAATCGCATCCAGCGGCAGCTCGCTTTGACCTGGCGGGCGCGGCTGCGTGCGCGATAGCATCAACCCATGGCCGGATTTAGCGGCCCGAATAGCGCCTTCAATCGAAAAGGTGGCGATCCAAATCCGTTTTGCCAGCTGCGGCGCAGGCGGATAAAGATGGTTGTCCGGATGAGCCAACGTATCGCCGCGCCAGGCGCTTTCAATCAAATGCAGATGATCGGCGAAGATCGCGCCGCGTTGTTCGCAGGCCAGGCCAAAGGGGAGAAAAGAGGTTGGCGTCCCGCCGGAGCCAAAACCCACTTCCAGGCGACCCTCAGCGAGTAAATCCAGCACTGCCGCATCTTCCGCGACGCGCAGCGGGTTTTCCATCGGCAGCGTAATGATGGCGGTACCGAGACGGATCCGTTGCGTATGCGCCGCCGCATGGGCAAGAAACACCAGTGGCGACGGTAATCCGCCTTCATTTTCATGAAAATGGTGTTGCGCCACCCAGGCGCTATCAAAGCCCAGCCGTTCCGCGTGGCGGATCTGCTCCGTCGCCAGGCGATAGCGCTCTTGCGGCGCGGCGCGATCAAGTAGGCGGGTGAAAAATCCGAGACGTTTAGGCATCATGCAATCTCCATGCTGGGTGCGTGATAATGAGGAATGGCGGCGAGCAGCTCGCGGGTATAGTCGTGCTGCGGCGCGGCGAACAACTGCTTTACCTCGCCCTGTTCGATGACTTGCCCGGCGCGCAGCACCGTCACGCTATGGGCGATGCGACGCACAGTCGCCAGATCGTGGGTGATAAACAGATAACTCAACCCAAGCTGTTGCTGTAATTGCAGCAACAGGGCGAGAATTTGCGCCTGCACAGTGACATCCAGCGCTGAGGTGGCCTCATCGAGCACCAGAATCGTGGGCTCGAGGATCAGAGCCCTGGCGATAGCGACCCGCTGACGCTGGCCGCCGGATAGCTCGCGAGCGGTTCGGTTGAGTAGCTCCGGCGCCAGCGCGACGCGGGCGGCGGCGGACTCGACCCGCTGGCGCCGCGCATCTTTGGTCAGGCGCTGAAAATTCTTCAGCGGCTCTTCGATAATGTCGAACAAGGTCTGGCGAGGATCGAGTGAGGCGAAAGGGTTTTGATAAACAAACTGAATTTTGCGCCGCAGCTGGCGCTGGGCCTCGCGGCTCAATTGTCCGCTGGCAATACCGTCAATGGACACCTGTCCGCTATCGGCCTGCTCAAAACCCAGTAAGATACGGGCGAGGGTGGTTTTTCCTGAGCCCGATTCGCCGACCAGCGCATGGGTACTGCCACGCGGTAAAATAAAGCTTACGTTATTCAGCGCCTGCAGATGGCTGCCCCCTAACGCAAAGCGTTTGCTCACGCCTTCAACCCGTATTGCCGGCGTAACAAACGGGCGAATGGCGGTGGTTAAGTGCAGGTTTTGCCCCTGTAGATCGCACAGCAACTGGCGGGTATAGCCGTGCTGTGGGGTGCGGATAACATCTCCCGTGTTGCCCTGTTCCTGAATTTCACCGTGACGAAAAACTACCAGCCGGTTGGCACGCTGCGCCGCCAGCGCGAGGTCATGGGTGACAAATAGCACCGCGGTGCCGGATTCACGACGCAAATGATCGAGCAGATCGAGGATTCTTTTTTGTACCGTCACGTCGAGCGCGCTGGTCGGCTCATCGGCAATAATCAAATCCGGCTTCAGGGCGATGGCAATCGCGATCAGCACCCGCTGCTTCATACCGCCGGAGAGCTGGTGCGGATACTGGTCTACGCGCTGCTCCGGATGGCTTAAGCCGACTTTTTCCAGCAGGGCGATAACCTGCTCTCGACGCTCGGTTTTACTGTTTTTTTGATGCAGGCGGAGTATTTCGCCGACCTGCGCGCCGATGGTTTGCACCGGATTCAGCGAGTTGCCGGGATCCTGCGGCACCAGGCTGATTCTGGCCCCGCGCAGGCTATCCAGCCGCTTGCCTGACCAGCGGCTAATCTCTTCACCGTTGAGACGAACCGTCCCGGCATCGAGGCGGGCGTTTTCCGCCAGCAGGCCGATAATCGCCTGGGCGGTTGTGGTTTTGCCCGAACCGGATTCGCCGACGAACGCCAGCATCTCGCCGCGTTTAACCGTAAAACTAACCCGGTGAACCACTTCGCGCCACAACCCGCCAGAGCGGTAGCTGATGGTGAGGTTTTCTACGCTAAGCACGTTCATCGGCGCTCCCTGTTGAGTTGTTGGCTGATACGATTGGCTGCCAGTACCACGGCAATGACCGCGATTCCGGGGAAGGTGGTGAGCCACCAGGCGGTGGAAAGATAGTTACGCCCCTCGGCGATAAGTAATCCCCATTCCGGCACCGGCGGCGGAGTGCCATAGCCGAGAAAACTCAGGGTTGAGAGGGCAAGAATAGCCTGGCCGAATTGGAGGGTGGCGAAAGCCAGCACCGGCGAAAGCGAGTTAGGCAGAATATGCCGCCAGAATACGGACAAAAAAGTGCCTCCGCTTCCGTAGGCTGCTTCGACATAGTCGCTGTGACGAATGCGCACGACTTCGGCGCGCGACAGTCGGACGAAACTGGCGATAGCGGCAACGCCAACCGCCATGGCGGCGTTCAGGGTGCCAAAACCGAGCAGTATGATTACCGTTAGTGATAGCAGGAGCGAGGGAATAGCCAGCAGAATATCGACAATCCGCATGACGACCGCTTCGACCCGCCCGCCCAGCGCGCCGGCAACGGTGCCCAACGCCCTGCCGACAACCAGTCCCATAGCGACGGCGGCCAGGGCCGCGGACAGCGAATGCCCTGCGCCGTAGACGATTCGGCTCCACACATCGCGACCGAGCTGGTCGGTACCTAACCAGTGTCCCGCCTGCGGCGCCAGACGCTGGGCGCCAGCGATGCCGTCGAGCGGATTAAACGCGGTGAACCATTGCGGCGCGAAAGCCATTAGTACCGCAACCGTCATCACCGACCATGCCAGCCACAGTCCAGGCTGGAAGGAAAAACGGCGCCAGTTCACCGGACGGCGTCGCGCCGCCGAGGCGTAATCGACCAGACTCATAGCGCACCTCCGCGCAAGGGTTTTAAGCGCGGGTCGAGCATCGGCATCAGCAGATCGACCAGCAGATTGATCGCGACAAAGCCCAGCGCTGAAATCATCACCACGGCCTGAAGAATGGCAATGTCCTGATTATTCACCGCCTGCTGCGTCAGTTGGCCGAGACCGCTGCGGCCAAAAACGGTTTCGGTAATTAAGGCCCCGGCGATCAGTTCTCCCAGCAGCAGGCCGGCAATGTTTAATGTCGGCAACAGAGCATTGCCGGTGACATGCCGCCATAACACCCACGTTTCGCTCATTCCCTTGGCGCGAGCAACGGCAACGAAGGGTTGTGCGGCGATGTGATCCATGGTGCGTAACAGAATTTGCGCCAGCGGCGCGGAAATCGGTATCGCCACCGCGATAACGGGTAGCACCAGGCCTTGCAGAGGTCCGGGATTGATAACCGGGACCCAGTGCAATTGGAATGAAAAGATTTGGATTAAGGCGATGCCGAGCCAAAAGGTCGGCAGTGAAATAAACAGCACCGGCAACGACTGTAGCAAATTGCTGATACCGCGTAGCCCCGGCAAACGCGAAGCGATAGCGATCGCAAAGGCCAGCAGAACCGCCAGCGCAAAGGCCGGCAACGCCAGCGCCAGCGTGTCGGGTAAATTGCTGGCAATCAGGGAACTGACAGGCAGTCCCGCCTGGAGTGAATAGCCGAAATCCCCCTGCAGCATGGCCTGCAACGTGTGCAAATATTGCCGCCACAGCGGGCTGTCTGCACCATAGGCCACACGCATTTCAGCGATCTGTTGCGGGCTCAGCCCCAGATCGGGGTTCTGAAACTTAATCAAAATCGCGTCGCCGGGAAGTACCTGCAGCAGAAAAAAGGTCAGGGTGAAGGCCGCCCACAGCACCAGCACGCCTTGTCCCAACCGTCGCCAAAGATAGTGGCTCATGGCGCCCCCTTAGTGTTTATCCAGCCATACGCCGTAAAACGACGGACGGCCTACGGCTTCAAAACGTACGCCTTTTACCCATGACGCGCCGGCAAAGACCTGCGGTTCTTCAAAGATGGGAATGACGTAGGCGTTATCCAGCAGGTAACGCTGTGCATCGCCAGTTAGCTGCAGACGCTTTTGCCCATCCACTTCGGCAGAGATTGCGGTTAACAGGGCGTTGAGCTTATCGTCACGGAAGGATTTTACTTTGTCGCTCGAACCGCCCTGTTGCAGCAAGGCATCGCGATTAGCCGGGAAGAACATACTCTTCACCACGTCCGGGTCGGCGCGACCAACTTCAGAAACGGTTAATGGCGTTTTTAGCGGGTCGAGATTATCCAGTACCCGGCTGCCGGCGTCGCCGGCTTTCACGCTTAAGGCCACGCCAACCTGACGCCACTGCTGCGCGACCAGCTGTAGCACCTCTTTGTTCTGCGGCTGGGGCAGGGATTCATAGACGGTGAGCGCCAGCCGTTGCCCCGCTTTTTGTCGGATACCATCCGCGCCCGGGATCCAGCCCGCCTCATCCAGCAGCTGTTTGGCTTTCTGCTGATCGAAGGCCAGTTTGTCGCTTAAGTCGACGTATCCCGCGGCGGTGCGGGCGATGACGGAACTTGCCTGCGGACAGTTAGGTGAGAAAAGGGTTTCGACAACCTGTTTGGCGTTGGTCGCATGCAGTAGCGCCTGGCGTACCCGCAGGTCGGCAACCAGCGGATTATCAGGGCGGAAGCTCAGGCTATCGTTAACGCCACGCGTCGGTGCGGCATAAATATTAAAGCCCTGGTCGGTCGCCTGTTTTTCATCATAGGCCTGCACCTGGCGAATAAACCCGGCCTGTCCCGCCAGCAGCGCGCCAATACGTACGCTATCTTCCGGCGTGACGATATAGGTAATACCGTCGAGGTTCGCCGGGCCTTGCTGAGCAAGATTTTTCGGCCCCCACTGATAATCTTTCCGCGCCACCAGGGTTAGTTCGCGTCCGGGTTTTTCATCTTTTACCGTAAAGGGGCCGGAACCAATGATATGGCGGGCATCGCCCAGCGCCTCAAAACTTCGCGCCAGGGTGCTGAGGGAAACCAGCCCGGAGCCAATCGTCGCGGTACCTTGCAGGAATCCCGGTGAGGGTTTTTTGAAGTAGAATTTGACGGTCAATGGATCGATGACTTCGCTACGATCGTAATTGTTGATCACTTCGGAAACCGGCAGACGTAGGGCTTTATTGCCCAAACCGTAGGTATCAAAATTCTTTGCGACCGCGTTGGCATCGAGTGGGGTGCCGTCAGAGAAAGTGACGCCAGGTCGCAGCTTAAAGGTATATTCGGTCTTATCGTCGTTGCTAGTCCAGCTTTCGGCGATCCACGGCTCGATAGCTAGCGTTTCCGGGTTCTGCCAGGTCAGCTTGTCGGTTATCTGATTGAGGATCCCGCCGTTAGGGTAAAAACCGCCGGCCGGCGGATAGAGATTGGTGTGCGGCTGTTGTTCCAGATAAATTAAGGTGCCGCCTTTGATCGGCGTTTGCGCGGCCGAAACTGAAAATGCGCCTGCGATAAAAAGGGCGGCAAGCGTAGCCAGGCGAAAGCGATTTTGCATGGTGAATTCCTTTGTTATCTATTGTCTTGCCATCATCGGGCGCGACGGAATACAAAGGAACCAACGATTTGCGCTAAGCATTTGCGAATTCTGACTATTCCCAACATGCGGGAATAGTCAGCAGGTTAGACTTTTTCGTCTGGCAGAGTCAGACAGAATTAACGGCGGAAATCGATAACCATGCGGCCGCGGATTTGGCCCTGTTCCATCTCCTTAAAGATGGCGTTGATATCGCCAAGCGGGCGCAGAGTGACTTTCGGCACCACTTTGCCTTCGGCGGCAAACTGGAAGGCTTCAATCAGATCCTGACGGGTACCGACCAGCGAACCCACTACTTCAATACCGTCCAGCACCAGGCGAGGGATATCCAGGCTCATCGCTTCCGGCGGTAGGCCAACGGCGACGACGCGGCCGCCGGCGCGAACCGCATCTACGGCGGAGTTAAATGCCGCTTTAGCAACGGCGGTAACCACGGCCGCGTGGGCGCCGCCGGTTTTCTCCTGAATGATTTTGGCGGCGTCTTCGTTGCGGGAATTAACCGTCAGGTCGGCGCCCATCGAGGCGGCAAGCTCCAGCTGTCCGTCGTTGACGTCAACGGCGATCACTTTGGCATTAAAGACGTTTTTGGCATATTGCAGCGCCAGGTTACCCAGGCCGCCGAGGCCATAAATGGCAATCCACTGGCCGGGTTTGATGTGTGAGACCTTCACCGCTTTATAGGTGGTGACGCCGGCGCAGGTGATGCTGCTGGCGGCGGCCGAATCCAGTCCATCCGGCACTTTTACCGCGTAATCAGCGGTGACGATGCACTCTTCGGCCATTCCGCCATCGACGGTATAGCCGGCATTTTTCACCGAGCGGCACAGGGTTTCGTTGCCGCTATTACAGTATTCGCAGTGGCCGCAGCCTTCGAAGAACCAGGCCACGCTCGCGCGATCGCCCGGCTTCAGCGACGTCACGCCAGGGCCGACTTTTTCCACGATGCCGATGCCCTCATGGCCAAGAATGACGCCGGTTTTATCGCCGAAATCGCCGTTTTTCACGTGCAGGTCAGTGTGGCAGACCCCGCAGCATTCCATTTTCAGCAGCGCTTCGCCATGCTCCAGCGGGCGTAACTTTTTGTCGGTTACATCAATCTGGTGGTCGTGGGTGACTACAGCAGCTTTCATGCGTTTCTCCTTGTTAATGATACGAAGGTGCTAACAGCGAAAATAATACTCATTAAGGATTAGATCTTACGTCGCTAATTACAAGCGGTATGGTTGGGAATGGGGGGATTTGCCGCATATTTGGCACAATATTCATCCGTTTATACTAATTTTAGGGGGCTTAATCGGCATTGCGCTACGTGCGTCAGGGTGATTGACAGGGTGAGCGAATGGTGGTTGTATGATGCAACTATCTTGATTCATGGATGTCACCATGTCTGACACTTTACTTATCGATCAAATTCGTTGCGCATCACGATTGATGGTGCGCGAGCTCGGCTTTATGAACAGCACGCTGGCGGCCACCGACTATTCACCTTCAGCGGTGCATGCGCTGCTGGAGATTTCTAATCATGGCGCGATGACCGCCGCGCAACTGGTGCAGGTATTGGGGCTGGATAAATCGAGCGTCAGCCGCATGCTATCGCGCCTGCAGACCGCTAACGAGATAGAGGAAAATGGTTGTGTTGATGACGGGCGTTTTAAACAACTCTCATTGACAACCAAAGGGCAGGCGACGGTCGCCCGCATTCATGAGTACGGCGCCATGCGGGTGATTGAGGCGCTGGCGCATTTGGATAGCGCACAGCAGCAGATCGTTGCCGAGGGGTTGACGGCCTATTCGTGGGCGCTTGAGCGCTGTCGTCAGCAGCCGGTCACGAGCAGACCAAACGACATCACGATAGTCACCGGCTATCAGCCGGGAATGATTGGCCGCATTGCGCAAATGCACGGTGAGTATTACGCCCGGCATTACGGCTTTGGCCATTTTTTTGAAGGTAAAGTCGCCAGCGGTCTGGCTGAGTTTTCAGGCCGCCTGAACAATCAACGTAACCAGATTTGGCTGGCGGTCAAAAATGGCGTCGTCGTCGGCTCTGTCGCCATTGATGGCGAAGACCTCGGTAATAATGAAGCGCATCTGCGCTGGTTTATTCTCGGCGATGGCTGTCGTGGCAGCGGCGTGGGGCGGCGCTTGCTGACTGAAGCCATCAACTTTTGTGATAATCAGCGCTTCGATGCGGTTCAGCTATGGACATTTAGCGGCTTGCAGGCGGCGCGTAAATTATATGAATCCTTTGGGTTTACGCTGAGTAAAGAGTGGCGGGGCGATCAATGGGGGAAGACCATGCTTGAGCAACAGTTTACCCGCCGCTAAAGCCGTCATGCCACCGGGGCGCTAAAGCTCCGGTGGCATAAGCGTGTTAACTCAACTGTATATTAATTTCCTCAATCTCCTGACGCCACTGCGCCTGTAGCTGCGGTTTCTGATGCTTCGGCTTACGCTGCAGATCGTCCGCCAATAACTGCTCCAGCATCACCAGACGTTCCAGCAGATCCTCTTGCAGGTCGTCGACGGTCGTCGCCTGCGGCGGCGTTTGGGTCGCCGGGCTCTGAAGGCGCTCGTTGCCGCGCAGACGGGTGTACACCTCGTCGACGTCGTGCCACTCGCTTAACCCGTCTTCATCAATTAACCAGAAGCGGTTACAGCTCTGGCTGATGAGCTGTCGATCGTGGCTCACCAGCAGCAGGCCGCCGGGATATTCCCGCAACGTCGCCGCCAGCGCCTCTTTACCCTCCATATCCAGATGGTTGGTGGGTTCATCGAGCAGCAGAAGGCTATAGCTTGCCAGCGACAGGCCGACAAACAGCAGTCGCGAACGTTCGCCGCCGCTGAGAGTGCTGACCTTCTGCCCGTGTCGCGCCCAGCCGAAGCCGGCGGAAATCAGCGCCCGCTTGCGCGTTTCCGGTGAAGGCTCAAAGGGCTCCAGCGCCTCCAGCAGGCTGGCCTCATCCGCCAGTTGATGCAGGGTTTGATCGTAATAACCCGCATGGAGCCGCGGATGTAAACGCAGGCCGGCTTCGCTAGCCGGTTGCTGCATTTGCCGCCATAACAGGCGCAGCAGCGACGATTTCCCGCCGCCGTTGCGACCCATTATCGCTACCCGGTCGCCGCTTTGCAGCCGCGCCACACCGGTGGTGAACAGGGCGGGAAGACCCGGCGCCGGCGGAACGGGGAGATTTTCCATCTCCAGCAGGCGATCGGCGCGAACGGCGTCGCCATGCACCTCAAGACGCCACGGCGTGCCGGCGGTGAGTTCCGTCTGGCTATCCTTCAGGCGTGAAACCTGCCTTTCCATCTGCTTGGCTTTACGCGCCAGATCTTCGTTATCGTAAACCCGGCCCCAGATGGCCAGCCGTTTGGCGCTGGCAGCGACGCGGTCGATCTCCTTTTGTTCCGCTTTGTGGCGCAGAGCATCGCTTGCATCTTGCTCTTCCAGCGCCCGACGGGCGGCGCTGCAGGGGAGTGAGAAAGCGTGCAGCGTTTTATCGCGTAAAATCCAACTGGTATTAGTTACAGCATCCAGTAAGAGGTTATCGTGCGACACCACCACGAAGCTCCCCTGCCAGGTTTGTAAAAAGCTTTCCAGCCACAGCAGGGTCGGCAGATCGAGATGGTTGCCTGGCTCATCCAGCAACAGCAAATCGGGTTGTTGGATCAAGGCGCGGGCAAGCAACAGACGGGTATGCTGTCCGCCGCTCAGGGTGGCGGCTTGCTGTTGGGTCTGTTGAACGGTAAAACCCATTTCAGCGAGCAGCCGCTCCGCTTGCCAGCGCAGCGAATCCCGTTCGCCAGGCGCCAGTTTTTCCAGTACCACCTGTAATAACGGTTGGCTGAGTAGGGCATCAGGAAGATGTTGTTCTACTCGCGCCAGCAGGCAGTGATTAGCCCGCGATACGCTGCCAGAATTCGGCGTGAGAGTGCCGTCGAGCACCTGCAATAGCGTGCTTTTGCCGCAACCGTTATAGCCAATCAGGCCAATGCGATCGCCTTTTTTCAGGGTAAAGGAGAGGTCGTTGAAAAGTGGGCCAAAGGCCGTATCAACGTGGAGAGATTGTGCGCTTAAAAGTGTGCTCATTGTGAACTTACTCAAGAGTTACAGGCATGAGAATGCCTCGTCAAACATCGCTGACGATAACCCGGTAAGCCCGAGGAAGGGATTTAGTCGTTGGCTTCTTCGCTCAAGCTAAAGTTATCGCAGCACGATACCGATAACGCTTGAGCTGGCGCGATCGCCAAATGTATGTGAAACATTAAACAGTTCACAGTACAGCATAGGGGTCCTCCTTATTTTTTCAGTAGGTTGATGGATGCAGGGAGTGTAGTGCCTAAATTGTCTTTTGACCAGATACCAGCATTGAGGATCGCGCCGCCGGACTTATCGGCGGCGGGTACGACGATTAGGCCGGGGCCACGGTGAGAAGTAGGTTGGCAAAACGACGCTGTTCGCCGGAAGCAATGACCAGTTGGGTCAACGGCAGCCGGGACTTAGCGTAGAACGCCTGGCGTTCGACAAATTCAAGCGGGCAGTTTGTCGGTAGAAGCTCCCGATATTCACTGGCGATGGTGTTAGTGAATTCCGGGGGCGATGCCATCAGCGTCGCGTGTTCGACATTAACGCAGGTAAGCAGTTTTTCGACGATATAAGTTGCCGGTACCATGCCTGGCGCGAGGTTGAGATGAATCAACGTGGCATCGGCATTGGCATTAACGCGACAGGCATAATTGCTATCCGCGATGAGAATTTGTGATTTATGGCCGCAGCTCGCCAGAGCAGCCAGCAGTTGTGGATGGATAATTTCGAATTTGATCATCAGGAACTCCCTGGCGGGCGGCAATCTCTGGCCGCCCGGTTTGCATTACATGCGATAAATTCCGCCGTTAATATCGATAGTGGCGCCGGAGATAAATCCGTCATACTCGCCGGCAAGGAAAGCAATGGCGCGGGCGACGTCATCTGGCGTTCCCGCGCGCTTTAGCGGAATTTGTCGGATGGTTTCATCAGCCGATGCCTGTGTGGTGTGGCGGTTATGAAAACGGGTGCCGAGAATAAGCCCCGGCGCAACCGCATTGACGCGTACGCCATGCTCGCCCAGTTCAGCCGCCAGAGAGCGTGTCCAGGTCAGGATGGCCCCTTTTGTGGTTGAATAGGCAAGAGATCCGGCATGCCCGCCGGAGCGCCCAGCCAGCGAGGCGAGGTTAATGATGCTGGCGCCATCCGTTGCCGATTTGAGCCAGGGAAGCGCCGCCTGGGTGACGTTAAGCATGGTGGTCATATTGACGTCTAACACCGTTTGCCAGAACTGACGGTCAATTTCGCCAAGCCACTTACGCCCGACGATGCCGCCGACGTTATTCACCAGGATGTCAATGCCGCCGAGGAATTCCGCGGCGGCCTGCACGCAGGCGGTCGCGTCCTCAGTGTCAATCAAGTCCGCATAGCGCCAGGCCGCTTTTTGCCCTCGCGCGCTGGCGATAGCCGCCAGCGCTTGCGGGCCTTCTTCACCGCTGTGATAGTGTAAAAAGACATCGCATCCCGCCAGAATCAGTTTTTCCGCCGTAGCCCAGCCGATACCTTGTTCAGAGCCGGTGATAAATGCTTTTTTACCAATAAGAGTTCCCATGATGTTTCCTTAAATTTTCAGGATTGAATGACGCCTTCGCGCTGTCTGGCGCAGTAGAAAATGCAAATCAGGCCGGTGATTAGCAGGCACATGGCGAGGAATATCAGACCCGGCGTGCTGCTGTGGCTGAAGTCGTTAAGGAGGCCGACCACGTAGGGGGCGACGAAGCCGCCCAGGTTGCCGATACAGCTCACTACGGCGAGCCCCGCGGCCGTCGCCGCGCCCGCCGAGACGTTGGCAGGCATCGATAAGAAACACGGTACCGCGGTATAGATACCAATGGCGGCAATGGTCAGGAATGAGAGTGAAACCGCGACGTTGTACTTGAAGAACACCACCGCGCCGGCGAGTCCTAATGCGGCGACGACCATGCTGATACCGGCAAAAACGGCGATTTTTCGCGTTTTACTCGCCAGCATGCTCCATGGATAAACCAGTAGCGCCGCCAGGCCGTAGGGGATGAGGGCAATCATACTAACGCGCAGAATGTCATCGCCGGAAATGGCGGTAATAATCGACGGTAGCCACATTCCGAAGCCGTAAATCCCGCAAACCATCCCGAAGTTCAGCAGTGCATAAAGCAAATATTTGGGATTTTTAATACCGCTGGCGAACTCAGCCAGCGAGACTTTACTACCTGATTTTGAACGGTTCGTACTACTCATTAACCACGCTTTTTCTTCAGCGTTGAGATAGCCGACTTCCTGTGGTGAATTCTTGATAATAAAAGGGATGAACAGGCCAATAACGATCGGCGGAATACCTTCGAGGATAAATAACCACTGCCAGGATTCAAGGCCAAACCAGCCGTTATCGATATGCAGAATTAAACCTGAAATCGGTGAACCGACGGCGTTGGATAGCGGCTGAACAATAATGAACATGCCGAGAATTTTGGTCCGCCAGGCGGGCGGAAAAAAGATCGTGAAGTAGTACACCACCGAAGGAAAGAAACCGGCTTCGCACACGCCGAGCATAAAACGACAGATATAGAGTTCGGTCGGCGTTCTGACGAAGCCCATCAAGGTGGCAAATATTCCCCAGGTTATCAGAATACGCGCGAACCACAGCCGCGGACCGAACTTAATCGTGCCGGCGTTGCTGGGGATTTCAAACATAAAATAACCGATGAAAAATATTCCCGAAGCAAAGCCAAAGGCGGTGGCCGTCAGACCAAGGCTATCCTCTAACGCCATTGCGGCGTAGGCCATATTATTACGATCAAGAAAAGCCAGAAAATAAAGCAATATCATTAATGGAACAATGTGCCATGTCAATTTCTTAATGGCGCTCTTTTCTATATTTTGCGCAGATTGTAGGTTCATCATTATTTCCGGTTATACTCGTTAAAGTACAAAAGAATGGGATGGGAATCCCGACATTAATATGCGTATTGAGTCTAAAAGGGTGTAAGCCTCCCTGCTGATAATAAATATTATCTGCATCGTGTTATTTATTTATAAAACAACTATGGTTGCTTTATTCTTACCGACTGGCGCTGAATCACTTCCGGAGCGAAGATAAATTCGTCGGTTTGTAATCCCGGCTCAGCAATTCTCTGGACGAGCCGCTCTACCATCATCGACGCCATTGTCGAAAGCGGGGCCATTACCGAGGTAAGGCCGGGCGATGAGAGCGCTGAGAGGGCGATGTTATCGATGCCAATGACCGAAATATCTTCCGCAATTCTCAGGCCCTGCGCGCGGAGCCCAACCATCATGCCGATGGCTAACGCATCGTTAATCGCCACCACGCCATCCACTCGCGGCGTGCGGGCACTAATTTTTTGCGCCAGACTTACGCCCAGTTCGAACATCTCGGCGTCGCCGAATTCCCGATTGCCTCTGCCTTCTATCACCACGCCTCTTGCCGCTGTTCCGCTTTGGGCAAGCGCGGACTGAAAGCCGAGGATTTTATGGCTGCGCCCTAGCGTTAACCCGCTTTCGGTGGCAAAGACGATATTGCGGCAACCGTTGTCCAGCAGATGTTGCGCCGCCAGACGTCCCGCTTCAACGTTGTCCATTGAGACACTATCGAAGTAGCGCGCCCGAGGCGGGACGCTTTCGGCCAGCCGATTGTCATAGCTAATAATGGTCATGCCTTGTTCGGCTGCACGTACAAAGTGGGTTTTGCGTACGTCGCTGGCGGCGACGATCAATCCGCGTACGCCATGCAAAAACATATCCGCGATAAATGCCGACTCCTCGGCGGCATCACGGCAGCAAATGCCTAATAACAGGCGATGGCGAAAAGCGCGCGCGGCAGTATCCAGTTCATGTGCCAGCGCTGAAAAGCTCGGATTGACGATAGACGGTACCATCAGGCCGAGCATTTTGGTTGCTGAATCGGCGACCGGCGGGGCGCAACGCGGCGGGCGGTAATTTAACTCAGCCATCGTTTTGACTATCCGCTGTCGGGTCTCTTCGCGCATCTGCTGTGTGCGATTATTAAGTACGTTGGACACGCTACTAATTGACACCCCGGCCCGACGGGCGACATCACGAATATTCGCCATACCTAAACCTTCTGTTTTTGCTGCGCGCTTATTTCAGCACCGCGTTATCTGATTGCTAATTTATCGGCGACCGGGTAAGTGGGCAAGACCTTTACTCGCGGATGAGCGAGTTAATAAAGCATATGTGAACCCACTCGTAAGGATGGACGGGTGTTTAGTAAACAGAGGGTATGAAAATGAAGCGCGGCAGTGCTGTTTTTTTTCGGCGATGGTAATCCGGAGAGTATTGTGGGACGGCGGTTGGTTACTATCGCCGCAAAAATGGCAGGAGTAGTCTGGAAGCTATCCTGCCAGTCTGGTTAACGTATTAATCTCTTGTCAGGAACCAATGCGCCTGTGAAAGGGTAGATTCCGTCAGTGAATTGATTTCTTTTATTTGGCTGCAATGGGCATCCAGAATGTGAGGGTATTTATCCGGCAACCATCGTTGGTTGATAGTTAAAGTATAAAACTGAGTCTCCCGTTCAGTTTCACAGATATAAGCATTTTTTATATTGTCGGAGGTTTCCCCTTCCATAAGGTTCAGATACTCGAGAAAAACTTGAAATTTTGAATGTGTATCAATAAATTTTCCGGGAACCATTTTCTGCCAACGGATAGTCTGATAATTTAGGTCGGAGAGGCCGTAGCGGTAGGTGGTTGTTTCTTCGCCGGGAATGATTTGAGGTTTAAGAAAGAAAAATAATAGCCCTGATAAAAATAGTAACAGCGGGAGGATTATGGAAAAAAATGGGCGTTGCGGCTTATTGTTCACGAACAGTAGCCACAGAATCGGCGGGATAAAGGAAGCGATAAGAGCAAAAAAAACCTTAGCAGGGATATATAGTTCATTAATAATAACCTCTCCTGTTTTTGCCAACAAAAAATCGACTCTGTTACCCAAATACAAGTGTTTCCCATTAATAGCACTCAAAACGCTTGCCAAAACTATAACCCCAAACAGCGCGAGCCAAACTCTTAATGCAGGTTTGAGTATTATTTTTTTATTGTTCATTTTTCTGTACGCCCGCCTGATCATTTTGAGTGGCAATGCGCTGGGCACTGTAGAGTGTTTCTTTAGAGAGTCCTTCAATATCCGTAATTTGTCTACAGTTCGCGGCCATTACCTGCGGATCATCGTCCGGGTACCAGCTTTCATAGAAGCCCAGAGTTGAAAAACTTGAATATTGTTCGACTTTGCAGCGCCAGGCGCTTTTAATATTATATTTGCTAAAATCCCAACTGGAGTCTTTAGTCTCGACAAATGTTTCGTATTTAATTGTGTTATTAAGATAAATACGGGTTATTCTTTCTCGCCAGAATATAGAAGTATGATAACTATTGTGGCGACTGTACTGAATACTCAAGTCTTCGCCCGGTGTCACTTCTGGATGTAGAAAAACAAAGATGCCTGCGCAGAGAAACAAAACTGCAGGGATGATAGGGTGGTGCAGAAGATGAAAATTGATTTTTCGAACAAGCAAAAGCCATATTAGAGGGGCGATAAAAATATAAAGCAACGCAAAAAAGAATTTACTGGGTGAATATATAATAAGACCAACGAGAGTACCGGTTGCGGTTTTTTCCGGGTCGGCATCGGGTATGATGCGCCACATATCGCCACTAAAGAGAGAGAGACCCGCGAAGATAGCAGTAAGACCTATCAGGATTAATATGACGCGGATCATTGTCTGTGTGTTTTTGTTTTCTTTGAAAGTCACATTTTCCACTTTGCATTCCTTTGTTTGATGTGGGGGCGGAAAATGTTGCATGGGTAAGGAAAAGTAGCAAGTATTTTTATTTATATATTGGTGTAAGAAATATCAGAACGAAAAATATAAATAAGCGGTAGGCGAATTAGACAAAAAAACCGGGCCGATATTTGGCCCGGTTAGAGATTACGTATTAAATTGAGGTTCGGCGATAGTTGCGATATTCCGGCTGCCAGAAATTATCGCTAATGGCCTGCAGCAGCGCCTCGGCCGATGTTTTCACCGCCACGCCCTGTTCCTGAGCCACTTTACCGACAGCGAACGCAATAGCGCGCGACACGGCCTGAATATCTTTCAGTTCCGGCAGTACCGGGCCTTCGCCGTTATTCACCAGCGGCGAGTGGTTGGCTAAGGTTTCGCTTGCCGCCATCAGCATCTCGTCGGTGACGCGCGATGCCCCCGCGGCGATAACGCCAAGGCCGATGCCGGGGAAGATATAGGAGTTATTACACTGCGCGATGGCGTACTGTTTGCCCTTAACCGTCACCGGGGTGAACGGACTGCCGGTGGCCACCAGCGCTTCGCCGTCGGTCCAGGTCAGGATGTTCTGCGGCGTGGCTTCAACGCGGGAGGTCGGGTTCGACAGCGGCATGACGATCGGGCGCGGACAATGCTTGTGCATTTCACGAATAATTTCTTCCGTAAACAGCCCCGGCTGGCCGGAAACGCCGATCAGAATATTCGGCTTCACGTTACGCACCACGTCAAGCAGCGAGAGCGCTTCGTTGGTCGTATCCCAACCTTGCAGGTTTTCGCGCTTCTGCACCAGCTTGCTCTGGAACGACAGCAGATTCGGCATGCCGTCGGTCAACAGGCCAAAGCGGTCCACCATAAATACGCGCTGGCGGGCTTCCTCTTCGCTTAACCCTTCGCGCATGATTTGCGCGATGATCTGTTCAGCAATACCGCAACCGGCGGAGCCCGCGCCGAGGAAGACAATTTTTTGCTCGCTGAGCTGGCTGCCCGCGCCACGGCTGGCGGCGATCAATGTGCCGACGGTGACCGCCGCGGTGCCCTGAATATCATCGTTAAACGAGCAAATCTCGTTACGATAGCGGTTAAGCAGCGGCATGGCGTTTTTCTGCGCGAAATCTTCAAACTGCAGCAGCACGTCCGGCCAACGATTTTTGATGGCCTGGATAACGTCATCAACGAATTGATAATACTCATCGTCGGTCACGCGCGGGTGACGCCAGCCCATATACAGCGGGTCGTCGAGCAGTTGTTGGTTGTTGGTGCCGACATCCAGCACGATAGGCAGGGTGTAGGCCGGGCTGATACCGCCGCAGGTGGTATAGAGCGACAGCTTACCGATAGGGATGCCCATCCCGCCGATACCCTGGTCGCCGAGACCGAGGATACGCTCGCCGTCGGTCACCACGATCACTTTGACGTTATGGTTCGGTACGTTTTGCAGGATATCGTCGAGGTTGTGCCGATTCTGGTAGGAGATGAACACGCCGCGCGCGCGACGGTAGATTTCCGAGAAACGCTCACAGGCGGCGCCGACGGTGGGGGTATAGATAACCGGCATCATCTCATCGAGATGATTACCAATCAGGCGATAAAACAGGGTTTCGTTGGTGTCCTGGATGTTGCGCAGATAAATGTGCTTATCGATCTCGGTTTTAAATCCCTGATACTGGATCCACGCGCGTTCAGCTTGTTCTTCGATGGTTTCGACCACTTCCGGCAGCAGGCCCAGCAGGTTGAAGCTGCTACGCTCTTCCATGCTGAAGGCGCTTCCTTTGTTGAGTAACGGAAACTCAAGCAGAACCGGGCCAGCGTACGGGATATAAAGAGAGCGGTTTTTTTTATAGATGAATTGCATCGCACTAACTCCTTGATGTTCACTTCAGACCCGGGCGCGGCGATAAGCGATCGGGCTGGCAGGAAATGCAGCGGGCAGAGTATAGAGCAGATGGTAACAAAAGAAGGATGCGAAGCGTGGGATTGTCTTAAAAAAACACCATCCTGTTTAGCGGATGGTGTTTTTATCATCACTCAGCTGGAAAATTAACCACCGCGGCGTTTGCGGCCCGTAGCATGGATATGGTTAACGGTAGTTTCTTCGTCGCCTTCCAGCACCACTTTTTTCTGGCGGGAAAGCTTGTAGTTCAGACCGAGAAGATGACGTGCCTGATGGTTCGATTTCATTCTTACTCCTTAATCCTGTTCTGGTTTCAAGGACAAGCCCGACGCAAGCCGGACGAAACGTAACCCTAAGTACGCCGCGCTTTTTAACGCGACGGGATTATCGTGGTCCATTTTTTTGCGAATAGCAACCTTGCGTCGGCAGATTAAGAGCGTTCTCGATTCAGGCGCGGGCGATTACCACTTCATTTCGCCGGTGTTCACTTTCGCGCTCAGTTCCAGCGAACTTTCTTCAGCGAGACCCGGATATTGCGCCTGCATGGCTTTGATGACGCTGGCGGAATCTTTATGCGCTTTCAGCGCCTGCTCGAATTTCTCCAGATAGTCGCGGGTAAAGACGATAGCCTTGTCGCCCGCCGGCGGCGTGCCGAGGTAGTGGCCCGGGATCACCTGTTGCGGATGCAGCGCGGCCATATCGTTAAGGGTCTGGCGCCACTGCTGACGGCTCGCCGCGCTTTGGGTATCGGCGGTCCAGACGTGCATGCCCCAGGCGACGCCGGTGCCGCCAAGAATCGCTTTATTCGCCGGGATCCAGACGAATGCGCCGTAGTTCTGCGGCTGACGAATTTCCACTTTCTCGCCGTCGATGGTGAAGCTATCTGCGGCTAATACCTGTGGAACATAGACCTGCTTCGGCGCGCCGTCTTTCATCTGCGGGCCCCAGTAAGCCAGCTTCGCCGCTTTGGTCTCTTCAATATGCTTAACCACTTGAGGGGTCGCCACCACTTTGGCCTGCGGGAAGGCTTTCACCAGCGGCTCGAGGCCAAAATAGAAATCCGGATCGCCGGAGGTGATCACAATGTGCGTGAGCTTCTTACCGCTTTTGTTGATCATCTCAACCAGCTTTTCACCATCCTTAACGCTGAACTGGGCGTCAAAAAGCACCGCCTCGTGCGGGCCGGAGGCCAGCGTGGAGTTCACCGCGAAGATCGCGTTCTCCTGCGGGTTGTAGGTTTGCAGGGTCAACGGCGCGGCAAAAGTGGTGGTGCTGAACAGGGCGGTGGCGATGGCCAGGGCAGATACTTTCATGTTGGTTTTCTCTCTTTCAGGTGAATAGGTTTATTTTACGTCATTCTTGATTTGCGAAAATTCCTGAAAAAAGAGATGCTGAGTTTCATAAAACGTGCAGATGGATACGGATATGGATCGAGTTATCGCCGCCCAGGTATATATGCGGATATGCGAGCTGGGCAGTTTGAGCGCGGCGGCCAGGGCGCTTGGTATGTCGCGGCCGATGGTGAGTCGCTATCTGGAGCAGATGGAGCACTGGGCCGGAACCCGGCTCATTCATCGTTCGACGCGCAAACTGACCTTAACCAGCGCTGGCGAAAAGGTTTTGCAGAAAACGCGTAGCCTCACGCAATTGGCGGATGAGATCGCGGGGCAGACGGAACGCGCGGTGCCGAGCGGCACGCTGCGGGTCGCCTGCGCGCACTTTACCGCCATGCAGTTGCTTTCACCGCTGCTACCGGAGTTTTTGGCCCGCTACCCGCAACTGCGTCTCGAACTGGATATCAATAACCATCCGGTAAGCCTGATTGGCGAGCGTATCGATGTCGCCATCCGGATCACCGATAATCCGGAGCCGGGGGCGATAGCGCGGCGGCTTGGCATCTGCCGCTCGGTACTCTGCGCCTCGCCGAGGTGGCTACAGCAGCATGGCCAGATAAATTCTCCGGAGGAGCTTAGTCAACATAACTGTCTGCACTATAGCCATTTCGCCACCCCGACATGGCAGTTTACCGATCCGCAGGGCGAACCCGTGTCGGTGGCCGTCTCCGGCAATCTGAGCGCCGGGATCTCCTCTCTGCTGATGGAAGCGGCGGTTGCCGGATGCGGCATCGCTATGCTGCCGGAACTGGAAGCCCGGCGCGCGCTAAACAGCGGCGCGCTAAAGCAGGTGCTGCCTGGATATACGCCAAAATCCCTGGCCGTCTATGGCATCTATCTGTCACGGGATTATCAGCCCAGCGCGCTGCCGTTGTTTCTGGAGGCCATTCAGCAACAGTTGGCTCAGGTCAGCTAGAGCTGTCTATACTTACTCTTTTAACGTCAAAAAGGAGTGAAACGATGGCAATTCATAAGAAAGGTCAGGCGCATTGGGAAGGGGATCTGAAAAGCGGTAAAGGCACCGTCTCGACGGAAAGCGGCGCGTTGAACCAACAACCTTATGGTTTTAATACCCGCTTTGAAGGTGTTAAAGGGACTAACCCGGAAGAGCTTATCGGCGCGGCCCATGCCGCCTGCTTCTCAATGGCGCTGTCATTAATGCTCAGCGAGGAGGGCTATACGGCGACCTCTATCGATACCGTTGCGGTGGTCACGCTGGATAAGAGCGGCGGCGGCTTCGCCATCACCAAGATTGCGCTGCAGAGCAATATTGTCCTGCCGGGTATCGACAAAGCGGCCTTTGATCCGATTATCCAGAAAGCCAAAGCCGGCTGCCCGGTTTCGCAGGTACTGAAAGCCGACATTTCCCTCGATTATCAGCTCAACGCTTGATCCGTGGCGTGCCCGCGGGGACGCGGGCGCGTTGGCGTTTAAAGTCACCGTCGGCAAATGCCTGCCGCCGCGAATGGTGTTATGTTGGTGGCGTTACGGATAGCGACGGGCAACGCAATGACCAGCATACGCGGCATGATTGAATCACAGGTCCTGGGTTTAACCGGGATGGCGTTAAAAGAGATTGATTTTGAAAACCCGAAGGGCGAGCCGGGCTTATTTGGCCCGCATTCGGCTATCTGGCAGGTGCACGGCGACTTTACCTCAATGCTCTGCGGCGGCATTAGCGCGCTATTATTGCAGATGCTGCATCCGCTGGCGCTGGCCGGTGTGTGGGATCATTCGCGTTTTCGCGAGGATATCTTTGGCCGTCTGCGCCGCACCAGTCAATTTATCTCAGCCACCACGTTTGGCGCTACCGCAGATGCCGAAAGATTAATCGCCAAAGTGCAGGGGATCCATCAGCGCATCAGCGGCGTTGCGCCGGACGGCACACCCTATCGCGCCAGCGATCCGGCGCTCTTAACCTGGGTTCACGTGGCCGAGTGCAGCAGCTTTATGGCCTCTCATCTGCGTTATAAGCGCACCATCGTTACTGCCGCGCGTCAGGAGCAATACTACCGCGAAGCGGCGGAGGTCGCCCGGCGGCTTGGCGCCGAAGACATCCCCGAAACGCCACGTCAGGTGGCGGAGTATTTGCAGGATATGCGCCCACAGTTACGTTGTGATGAGCGAACGCAAGAAGTGGCGCAGGTGCTGCTCAACACCCGTCTGCCGGGCCGTCTAAGCCAGCCGGTAGGGCGCTGGATGATGGTCGCCGGAATCGATCTGCTCCCCGATTGGGCGCAGCAGATGCTGGCGATCCCCATCAATCCGCTGCAGCGGCGAACCGCGAGAGTGGCGGTCAATGGCGTAGCGCGGGTGCTCCGCGCCTCGGTGCGAAATGGGGCTTATCATTGCGCTATGCGTCGAATGGCAACGTCATAAAATAAAAAAATAGCCGCTCAATGTCGGCTATTTTTAAAGCGCAATCATTCGCATTTATATATTATAACTCAGGCTATTTATTTTAAATTTATTATCAACAAGCCATTAATATTGAATATCGCTGATTCATATCAGGCTATCATCCATACTTTATTCGGGAGGGATGATGGAAAATAAAAATCAACAGAATGATAATAAATATCATCAACGTTCACAGGCCGCGCGAAAAAGCACCCTGGTCAGCGTCGTGGTTAATCTGTTTTTATCGACCGGGCAAATTATCGCTGGCCTTTTTTCAGGATCGCAAGGGCTTATTGCCGATGGCATTCACTCTCTTTCCGATTTAGTTGCTGATTTTGTGGTTCTGATTGCCAATAAGAAAAGCCGTAAACCTTCCGACAGCGATCATCATTATGGCCACTGGCGCTACGAAAATGGCGCGTCGCTGATATTGGGCGCGATTTTAATGGTTGTCGGCGTCGGTATGTTGTGGTCGGCGGTGGATAAACTACTCCATCCGGAAACCATTCAATCCGTGCATATTACGGCACTTTGGGTGGCCCTGACGGCGCTGATCGCAAAAGAGACGCTGTTCCGTTACATGCTGGCGGTAGCAAAGCGCATTCAATCGTCATTATTAATTGCGAACGCCTGGCATGCGCGCTCGGATGCGGCATCGTCGGTAGTGGTGGCGGTGGGGATCGTGGGTAACCTCGCCGGTATTGCCTGGTTGGATCCCGTGGCGGCATTGTTAGTAGGGGTATTGATTACACGAATGGGTTACACTTTTGCCGGCGATGCTTTGCATGATTTAATGGATCGCTCGGTCGACGCGCAAACCCAGAATGCGATACGCGACACCATCGCCGCAACCGGCGGCGTAGTGGGTTTGCACGATCTAAAAACTCGTAAGGCGGGCGACCTGATCCTCGTCGATGTCCATATTGAAGTTCCGGGCGAGCTGTCGGTTCGTGCAGGCCATGCTATCGCGCTGGCGGTGCGGGAAAATGTGCTCGCGCGCCATGAGGTGCTACAGGTGATGATTCACATTGATCCATACGAAGCGCCCGGCGGCGAACTGGCTCACGCGTAAACAACTTTCGACTCCTGCCTGCAGGAGCCAACGCTACCTTGCCGTTAATTGGCAATAACAGAGGATGATATGAAAATTAACGAACCTCAGGCGATTACTTTACCGCTGCCGCGAACGGCGATATTCATCGTCGCGACCGTAGCGCGCAGCGCTGAGAGCCTGAGCCGCGTGCGCGACTGGTGCGATGATTTTGCCGCGGTGGTGCGTTCCGTTGGTACCCGCATGCCGGAGGCGGGGATTTCCTGCATCTGCGGATTTGGCGCTGAGATCTGGCCGCAGTTGTTTGGTCAGCCCACCCCGCAGCAGCTGCATCCTTTCCGCCGCGTGGGCAGCGGAGAGCGCGTGGCGGTCTCTACGCCGGGCGATCTGCTGCTGCATATCCGTTCCGATGATATGGGGCTTAGCTTCGAGCTGGCGACGCAGTTGATGGATAAACTGGGTGACGCGGTGACGGTTGTCGATGAAGTTCACGGCTTCCGCTATTTCGACCGTCGGGCGATGATTGGCTTCGTTGACGGCAGTGAAAACCCGCAGGGGCGCGCGGCGGCGGATTTCACCATTATCGGCGAAGAAGACCCGGATTTCGCCGGGGGTAGCTACGTGATCGTGCAGAAATATCTGCACGATATGGCGGGCTGGAATGCGCTAACCGTCGAACAGCAGGAGCGTATTATCGGGCGTAAAAAAATGACCAACATCGAACTGGATGCCGACGTCAAACCAAGCTGTTCGCACAGTTCGCTGACCACGCTTGAAGAGAACGGCGAGGAGATTAAAATCCTGCGCGACAACATGCCGTTCGGCAAACCCGGGATGGGCGAGTTTGGTACCTATTTTATCGGTTATGCGCGCAGCCCGGCGCCCATCGAACAGATGCTGGAAAACATGTTCGTCGGTCGCCCGGCCGGTAATTACGATCGACTGCTCGATTACAGCCGCCCGGTTACCGGCAGTCTGTTCTTTGTACCTTCCGCGACGTTACTTGAAGAATTATCCAGCCGTCAGGCTGAATAACCCTGCATAATATCGGCCATTACGCCGCTACAGATGGTTTATTTCTCCGGCCTGCTTTGCAGGCCGTATATTGCGTGGAAAATAAAAACAGCCCATAATTAAAACACCATTAATTCATCGCTAATTAATGGCGGTTATCAACGCGATGTCGTGTTTGTGTACAATAAAATTAACCAATGGCTTAATAGATAATATCTATACCCTAAATAATTTGAGTTGCAGGAAGGCGGCGACGCAGGGAATCCCCAGGAGCTTACTCCAGTAAGTGACTGGGGTGAGCGAGGACAAATTCGTCAGGAACGAATTTGAACGCAGTTCACTGCGCCCGTAAGGGCGAGGCCCAGGGATGGGCCGAGTTATTGCCAACGCACATGCAACTTGAAGTATGACGGGTATATACCCATCATTTTTCATTAGGGTATGTACTGAGCATCATTGGGTCTTCAGGAAGTAATACAATGATCATCCGGCCAGAACAACACTGGTTTTTTCGTCTGTTTGACTGGCACGGTTCCGTGCTGTCAAAAATTGTTTTCCGCCTGCTATTGAACGTCCTGATGTCGGTCATCGCCATCATCAGCTATCAATGGTATGAACAACTTGGCATTCATTTAACCGTTGCGCCATTTAGCCTGTTGGGGATCGCGATTGCGATTTTTCTCGGCTTTCGTAATAGCGCGAGCTACAGCCGCTTCGTTGAGGCGCGTAATTTATGGGGAACCGTGCTGATTGCCGAACGAACGCTGGTGCGGCAGCTGAAAAATATCCTTCCCGGCGAGCATGAAACGCATAAAACGTTAGTCAGTTATCTGGTGGCGTTCAGCTGGAGCCTTAAGCATCAGTTGCGTAAAACCGACCCGGCGGTCGACCTCTATCGCCTGTTGCCGAAAGAAAAAGTGGCGGAAATTCTCGCCAGCTCAATGCCGACTAACCGAATATTATTATTGATTGGTAATGAGCTAGGTAAGCTGCGCGAGCAGGGTAAGCTCAGCGATATTACCTACGGCTTGATGGATAATAAACTCGATGAGTTAGCCCATGTCCTGGGCGGCTGCGAGCGTCTGGCGAGTACGCCGGTGCCGTTTGCCTACACCTTGATTTTACAGCGCACGGTGTATCTTTTTTGTACGTTGCTGCCGTTCGCGCTGGTGGGGGATTTGCATTACATGACGCCGTTTGTTTCGGTGTTTATCTCCTACACCTTCCTGTCATGGGATTCCCTGGCGGAAGAGCTGGAAGATCCGTTTGGCACCTCGGCCAACGACCTGCCGCTGAATGCAATGTGCAATACCATTGAACGTAATTTGATGGATATGACCGGGCAACATCCGTTACCGGAAAAAATGCAGCCTGATCGTTTTTACAACCTCACATAAAAAAACGCCGGGCGGGTCAGCCCGTCCGGCATTTAGTATTAGTGAGTGCGCATTCCTGCCGCCGTCATCAATAGCTTAAAGAAGGTGGCGACCACGCCGAGCGCCAGCACGCTGGCCCCCCAGATAATCACCAGCCACATCAGTTTGTGCCAGAACGGACGATGATGCGTCGTTAACGTTTTATCAGATTGAGTCGCCATCAATGATACCCCTCATCGGGTTTGATTTTGCCGCGGAACACGTAGTAGCTCCAGCAGGTGTACATCAAAATAACCGGAATGATCAGCAGCCCGCCGACCAGCATAAAGCCCTGGCTCTGCGGCGGCGAAGCGGCCTGCCAGATAGAGATAGCCGGTGGAATAATATTTGGCCAGATGCTGATCCCAAGGCCGCTGAACCCGAGGAACACCAGCGCCAGGGTGAGTAAAAACGGCCCATAGCTGGCCTGACGATTATAGGCGCTCCGGACAATCCCCCAGCAGCAAACCAGCACCAGCAACGGCACCGGCATAAACCAGATGATATTGGGGAAGGTAAACCAGCGGTGAGCGATTTCCGGGTGAGTCAGCGGCGTCCAGATGCTGATAATAGCGACCACTGCTAACAACGCCAGCGTCAGCGGGATCGCCAGCTCGGACATTTTGCGATGCAGAGCGCCTTCAGTTTTCATTATCAGCCAGGTGCAGCCCAGTAATGCGTAGGCAATCACCAGTCCGACGCCGCAAAACAGCGGGAAGGGCGCCAGCCAGTCGAGGGTTGAGCCGCTAAATTCGCGACCCGTGACGCTGAGGCCGTTGAGCAGGGTGCCTACGGCGATCCCCTGACTAAACGTCGCCAATAGCGAACCGCCGATAAACGCCTTATCCCACAACGGACGATGTTCCGGCGTCGCCTTAAAGCGAAACTCAAACGCTACGCCGCGGAAAATCAGCCCCAGTAACATGGCGGTTAACGGGATGCTGAGCGCATCGATAATCACCGCGTAGGCCAGTGGAAACGCGCCATACAGCGCCGCGCCGCCCAGCACCATCCAGGTTTCGTTGCCGTCCCACACCGGCGCCACGCTATTCATCATCATGTCGCGGTCGGTTTCATTTTTATTAAACGGGAACAGAATGCCGATCCCGAGATCGAAACCGTCCATCACGATATACATCAGAGTGGCAAAAACGATGATCGTGAACCAGATAATTGACAGGTCGATACCCATATTATTTTCTCCCCGAAGTATTCATAGGTTCGCGTACCGCTGACAGCGGGCGGGCAGGGGTTTGGTTCTGAGTCGGGTCCTCCGGCGTGTGCGCACTTTCCGGCCCCTTTTTTATCAGGCGAATCAGATACACGTAGCCGACGCCAAACACCGAGGCGTAAACCACGATAAAGGCCAGCAGGCTGAGGGACATATGCAGATCGCCATGGGCGGAGACCGCATCCCGGGTGCGCTGAACGCCATAGACTACCCACGGCTGGCGGCCAATTTCAGTGGTAAACCAGCCTGCCAGTAGCGCGACCAGCCCGGAAGGACCCATCAACAGGGCAAAACGCAGGAACGGTTTTGACGTGTAAAGCCGGCCACGCCAACGCAGCCAGGCGCTGACCACGCCGAGCAGTACCATTAACATACCGAGCCCGGCCATCACCCTGAACGACCAGAAGATAATGGTGGAATTTGGGCGATCTTCTTTCGGGAAACTTTTTAAGGCCGGAACCTGTTTATCTAGGCTATGGGTCAGGATGATGCTGCCAAGATAGGGAACCTCAATTTTATATTTGGTGCGCTCCTCATCCATATCCGGCAGACCAAACAGCACTAATGGCGTGGCCTCACCCGGTTTATTCTCCCAGTGCCCTTCAATCGCGGCGATTTTTGCCGGTTGATGTTCGAGCGTATTCAGGCCGTGCGCATCGCCAATCATCGCCTGAATGGGGGCGACGATCAGCGCCATCCACAGCGCCATCGAGAACATCTTGCGGATTGCCGGCGTGTCATTGCCTTTCAGCAGATGCCAGGCCGCCGAAGCGCCGACGAAAAAGGCGCTGGCAAGGAAGGCGGCGGTGGACATGTGCAGCAGGCGATACGGGAATGAAGGGTTAAAAACGACCTTCAGCCAGTCTACCGGCACCACGATGCCATTCTCGATAATGTAGCCCTGGGGTGTATGCATCCAGCTATTGGACGCGAGGATCCAGAAAGTGGAAAACAGCGTGCCCAGCGCCACCATACAGGTCGCGAAGAAGTGCAGTCCGCGGCCGACGCGATGCCAGCCGAACAGCATGACGCCAAGAAAGCCGGCTTCGAGGAAGAAGGCGGTCAGGACTTCATAGGTCAATAGCGGCCCGGTAATACTACCGGCGAACTGCGAGAACCCGCTCCAGTTAGTGCCGAACTGATAGGCCATCACCAGTCCGGAAACGACGCCCATACCAAAATTAACGGCAAATATTTTTGACCAGAAATGGTAGAGCTGGCGGTAGGTATCCTCTTTTGTTTTTAACCACAGCCCTTCCAGTACCGCAAGGTAGCTGGCGAGACCAATGGTAATAGCGGGGAAAATGATGTGGAAAGATACAGTAAATGCAAACTGTATCCTGGCTAAATAAAAGGCATCTAATCCGAACATGGCTCACCCCTGTACGACATTACTTCATTGTATTTATGGAATATTTTCTGCATAGCGGATACGGCTTTACCTGCGCAAAGCCTCCTGTTGATGACAATTAAATTACGGCGTTGACGGGCATTGAAATATGTTAATGCCCTTGATAATAAAGTTTAAAAATAATTCTTTAATTATCAAATAGGTTAAATTTAACACCCGATAGATAACATCTATTATACAACACGAAATGAGATGTTATTATTTAGTTAACGATTAAAGTCGCTCATTTCATTTTAACCAGACATTTAGTTAAAGATTAAAAACAACGAGTTAACCCTGTCATTTGCTATTCATTGGAAAATGAAATGCGGTATTTCCCGCTTAATTAATGTGGTTATTTAACATCACCGCAAAAAAACGTGACCAATGTTGTTAATAACATCCGCTAGCTGAAGAGAGTATTCAGGAGTTCATATGAATAAGAAAAAACGCGTTGTCCCCGGTGTTCATCCCTATGATGGCCCAGCGGGTGGATGGGGGGCGTTAAAAGCGACCGCCATCGCCGTGCGTACGCAAATGGACGCGCTTGACGCCCCGGTCACGCTGCTGCGTACCAACCAGCCTGACGGTTTTGACTGCCCCGGCTGCGCATGGCCGGATAAAGAACATAAATCAACCTTCCAGTTTTGTGAGAACGGCGCGAAGGCGGTCACCTGGGAAGCCACCAGCAAACGCGTGACGCCGGAGTTCCTCGCTGCCAATACCGTGACCTCGCTGCTGGCGAAAAGCGACTTTGAACTGGAAGGGTACGGACGTATTACCCATCCCTTGTCTTACGATCGCGAAAGCGACACGCTGCGCCCGGTCTCCTGGGAAAGCGCGTTTTCCCGCATTGGCGAAGTATTACAGGGCATGCAGCCCGATGAAGTTGAGTTCTATACCTCCGGGCGCGCCTCTAACGAAGCGGCATATCTGTTCCAGCTTTACGCCCGCGAGTTCGGCACCAATAACTTCCCGGACTGCTCTAATATGTGCCACGAGGCGACCAGCGTCGGTCTGCCGCAATCGATCGGCATCGGCAAAGGCACGGTGTCTTTGGATGACTTTGATAAAACCGAACTGGTTATTTCCATCGGTCACAACCCCGGAACCAACCATCCGCGCATGATGGGGACGTTGCATGAACTGTCCCGCCGCGGTGTGCCGATTATCGTCTTTAACCCGCTGCGTGAAAGGGCGCTAGAGCGTTTTGCCGACCCGCAGAACGTTATTGAAATGGCGACCTACAGCTCAACTAATATCGCCTCAACCTATTTTCAGGTGAGAGCGGGCGGCGATGCCGCGGCGCTGAAAGGGATCGCTAAGGCATTACTGGAGATCGAAGCGGACCAGGGCCAGGTGCTGGACCAGGCGTTTATTAACGAGCACACCCTCGGCTTCGATGCTTTTGCCGAAGATTTACGTCAGACTAGTTGGCCGGAAATTGAGCGTGAGTCCGGATTAACCCGCGACGATCTGCAGCGCGTTGCCGTTGCCTACGCCAAATCCAACGCCACTATCGTGACCTATGGCATGGGGATCACCCAGCATAACAAAGGCACCTCTAACGTCCGGTTGATTGCCGACCTTCTGCTGATGCGCGGTAATATCGGCAAACCGGGGGCCGGGATCTGCCCGCTGCGCGGTCACTCTAACGTGCAGGGCAACCGTACCGTCGGCATTACCGAAAAACCGAGTGCGGAGTTTCTGAATAATCTTGAAAGCGTGTTTGGCTTTGCCGCTCCACGTGGACATGGTCACGATGCGGTGAAAGCGCTGCAGGCAATGGTTGCCGGCGAAGCGAAAGCGCTTATCTGTCTTGGCGGTAATTTCGCGGTGGCGATGCCGGATCATGAGCAGGCGTTCCCGGCAATGCGCGGGCTCGATCTTAGCGTGCACATTGGCACCAAACTGAACCGTTCGCATCTGCTGGTGGCGAAAGAGACCTTTATTCTGCCTTGTCTGGGCCGCACCGAACTTGATATGCAGGAGAGCGGACGTCAGTCGATTACCGTGGAAGACTCGATGTCGATGGTCCACGCTTCATCCGGCAAACTGAAACCGGCCTCTGACCGACTGCGCTCGGAACCGGCTATCGTCGCCGGGATGGCGACGGCGACGCTGCCGAACAGTAAGATCGACTGGTTATCGTTGGTGGCGGATTACGACCGCATCCGCGATCTCATCGAGCACACTATCCCCGGATTCGAGGATTATAACGAACGTATTCGTCATCCGGGCGGTTTCCGAATGCCGCTGCCGCCAACCGAGCGGATCTGGCCGACGCCGACCGGCAAAGCGATGTTCTCGGTGTTCAAAGGCGTCCATGAGAACACCCGCGTTGATGGCGACGACGTGATGCGCCTGGTTACGCTGCGCAGTCACGATCAGTACAACACCACGATTTACGCGATGGACGATCGCTATCGCGGGGTGTTTGGCCGCCGCGATGTGCTGTTTATGAATGAGCAGGATATGGCCGAGCAGGGGCTGGAGCATGGCGACCGCGTCGACATTTTCACCGCGCTCCCGAATAGCGACCTGCGCCTTGAGGATATCACCGTGGTTGCTTATAGCATCGCGCCGGGCACCGTGGGCGCTTATTATCCGGAAGCCAACGTGTTGGTGCCGCTGGATTACATCGATGAAGAGAGCGGAACGCCGTCGTACAAGTCAGTTCCTATCCGCCTGACGCTGCGTTCGAAAGAGGTGCGCGCCGTCCCCGGTCTGCGTTAATTTGCTGAATGTTGCCAGTGGCCTAAGACCGGGCCACTGGCAAATGGCATCTTGAAATAAGCCCCAACCGCAAGTAACATTTAAATAACATATCTTATCGCAGCTGTGTTCTGCATCGCGTCCACCACTGACCAGCGGACGTCACTATTCTGGAAGTTAAGATGGACATTAAACAGCTGAAATATCTGATCGCGCTCGATCAGACGCGCCATTTCGGTCAGGCCGCGGCGGCCTGCCATATCACCCAACCGACGCTTTCGATGCGTATTCGCAACCTGGAAGACGAACTTAATCTTACGCTGATTCAGCGCGGCCAACGCTTCGAAGGTTTTACCCCGGAGGGGGAGCGCATTCTGGCCTGGGCGCGGGCGCTGCTGGCGGCGCACGACGGCCTGGCGGCAGAAGCGGCGATTTGTCGCGGCCAGATGGTGGGCCAGTTACGCGTAGGCATGGTGCCGTTAGCCAGCCTGAACCCTATGCAGCTTATCAAACCGCTGGCGGAAAAATACCCTGAACTGCAGTTCAGTCTGCTGTCGATGACCTCTGAGCAAATTATCGACGGCGTCAGCCGTAATCAGCTCGATCTTGGCATCTGCTATCTGCACCACGTCGATAGCGAATTATTTAACGTCACCTGGCTGCCGAAAACGCGAATGGGCCTGCTGCACGACAGTCGCCATTTCCGGTTTGACGCCGGTATCCCCGAGTGGGAGACATTAGCGGGACTGCCGCTGGGTTTCCTTACCAAGGGGATGTATTATCGTGAATCGATTGAAATGAGCTTCAAAGCCAAAGGGTTAACGCCGAAATATGTTTTTGAAAGCGATTCGACATTTCAGATAATCCAGGCGGTCCAGGCCGGGATCTGTTGTGCCATCATGCCGCTCAATAACGGCCTGGAGGCGTTGAGCGACAACCTGGCGATTATTCCCATCGCGGAAACCGAGGTTGACTCCACGCTTGCGCTCATCATGCGTAACCAGGAGCCAGTATCGTCGCTGGCGGAGAAGTGCTTCGCCGATGCGCAGGCGATTTTCGGCGAAACGTCAGAAACTTAATCGGCGGCAAAATGCTGTTGCATGAAATCGAGCCAGACGCGAGAACGAGCGGGTAAAAAGTGGCGTTCGCGATACAGCGCCATGAGATGTAGCGGTGCCGCCGGTAGTTCCAGTTCAATCACCTTTAACTGACCTGAGGCGATAAACGGGCGGCAAGCCTGTTCAGCAAGGATGGCGAAACCCACGCCGGCGACGGCGGCATGAAGAGCGATCTCTCCGCTATTCACCCGAAAATGGGCCTGTACGTTCACTTTTTTAAACGCGTTCTGTGCGGTGATGAATTGCCAGGCTTGCCCCTTCAGCGCGCTGACGGTGGTGATGCAGGGAAGCGAGGCAAGCTGCTCGCAACGTACTGGCTGTCCGCATTTTTCCAGCAGCGAAGGCGCTGCGACAACACAACAGGGAAACGTCGCCAACGGCCTGGCGATATAGCTGGCATCCTCCATTTTTCCACGGACGATGGCGACGGCAATATCAATATCATCTTTGAGCGCATCGGCACCGGCAAGGCTGACCACGCAGCTTACTTCGATTTTAGGATAACGCGTGGCGAACTGCGCCAGCAGGGGGCCAAAAAGCGTCGGTCCAATTTCGTTAGGCAGACATAAGCGCAACAGCCCCTCAGGATCGGCCTGCTGTTGAGTCAAGGCCGCTTCGGTTGCCGCGAGCTCATCGAGCAGGGGACGCATGCTGTTAAAAAAAGCCTGTCCGGCATCGGTGAGATGCATGTGTCTGGTGCTGCGCTGGATAAGCCGCAATTGCAGTTTTTCTTCCAGTTGAGAAATCTGGCGACTGACATTTGACGAAGGCATACGTAACGCCCGCGCCGCCCCGCTGAAGCTGCCGTTTTCCACGACATTCACAAACACCCGTAGTGCATTCAAATCCAGTTTACTCACCGCCGATTATCCCATTTTTGATAATTAACCCGCCCATTTTTACCGACTTATGCGCTTTTTTACTAGCCGATAAACTGATGCTCCCCCTGATGAGAGGACGTGTAATGACCATAAATCTACGACGAATGGGTGCGATTATCGCTTTTATCCAATTTACCAACGCGCTGGAATATATGATTTTCAATCCGCTATTTGTCTACATGGCGCCAACTTTCCAGGTACCGGCGAGCTGGGCAGGTTATGTCAGCGGCATATACACGTTCGCATCGGTCATTTCCGGCATTGGCGCGTGGCGCTGGGTGGGGAGGCTTAATCCGCGAACGTTTCTGCTGGTTAATATGGCGTTACTGGGAGCGTTAACGCTGATGGTGCTGGCCACCCAGCATTTCATATTACTGTTGGTGCTGCGCTTTTTTGCCGGGATCCTTGGCGGAATGACGATGGGGGTGGCCAGCAGTTTATTGATTAACGCGGCGGACCAGCAACAACGCGCGCGCTTGTTGGCAACGGTCATTTCGGCCTTTTCGCTGGTCAGTATTATCGGCATGCCCGCCATGTTGTTTCTCTGCGCACGTTTCGGCTGGCAGACGGCGCCGGCATTGATTGGCGTTCTCTGCCTGCTGGCGCTTATCATGATCTATGTTGGCCTGCCGAAGACTTGCGGCGGCGCTGGCTCTGGTACAAAGATACGCATCACGCCAACGATGCTGTTATTCGCCAGCGGCAATGCGTTAACCCAGTTTAGCCCGATGCTATTACTGCCGATCCTGGTGCCTTTGCTGATGGGCAATATGCGGGCAAGCAGCGAAGCGCTACCGTGGTTGTTCTTTCTCGGCGGTATAGCGGGATTCGCGGCGACAAAGTTGAGCGGCAGTCTGTGTCAACGCTTTGGCGGCTATCGGCTAAGCCTGGCGGCAACCGTAGTTTTTATCATCAGTTTGCTGATGGTGCTTTGGCTGGACGGCGCGAGCTGGTTGTTCATGATTGCCTTCCTGGGAGCATCTTATAGCCGGCTGGTTGCCTCCTCGGCGGTGGCGATTCGGTTCCCGGACGATACCTGGCGAGCGGGATTTACCACTCTGCAAGGAGGTTTCATGTCCTTCAGTACGGCGATTGCTTTTATGCTCTGTTCAGTGTGGCTGGCCGACGGCGAGATGAGTCAGCAGGCGTCTACGGGGTTGATTGCATTTAGCGGAGCTAGCGCCTTGCTGCTGCCATTTTTACTGCGCTATCAAGAAAAAATACTCGTACGCAACGCCGCCGAACGGGTAACCGGCGGCGTTGGTGAGCTTTAAATATTTTCCAGGCGAATTCCCCGGGTTCTTGGCCCAAATATGCCGACCGACAGCATGACCATCAGCATACTGGCGACGATAAAACTAATCACCCCTGGCGTTCCGGCATATTGCAGGATCACACCAATCATAATACTGGTGACCGCGGTAGACAGACGGCTAAAGGAGTAACAAAAACCTACCGCCCGGGCGCGAATGTGGGTCGGGAAAACTTCGGCCTGGTAGGCGTGATAGCTGATGGTGAGCCAGGCATTAGACCAGGTGATCATAAAGCCGCAGATAACCAGCAGTATCGGGTTATTTTGTAAAGCGAACAGTGTGCCGAAGATGACCGTCATCAGCGCTGACAGGACAATTTGCCATTTGTTTTCAAAACGATGGACAAAACGAGTGCAGAACAGGCAGCCAAGCGGGTAGGCCAGGGTGATGAAGAAGGCGTACAGCAGGCTATGGGTAATACTGGCGCCCTGGCCGGAAAGCAGCGCGGGCAGCCAGTTACCGAAACCAAAGAAGCCGATGGCCTGGAAGAAGTTCATCACCATTAACATGAGGGTGCGTTGCCGGTACTGAGGTGCCCAAATTTCTTTAAAATTACCGCGTTGCGGCGCCGATACCGGCGGGCTGGCATGGCGCCGGGAAGGCGATAAACCGCAGCGCTGCTCCATTTCACCCATGACCCGGTGCGCGTCATCGTGGCGGCCTTTGCTTTCCAGCCAGCGGGCGGATTCCGGCAGCTTTTTGCGGATGACCCAAATGACCAATGAGCACAGTGCGCCAAGAATAATCACCCAGCGCCAGCCGCTCAGGCCGAGGATGGTCATTGGCACCAGTAGCCAGGACATCAGCGCCACTGTCGGTACCGAGAGAAACTGAATGAAGAAAGCATACGCGAAGGCTTTATTGCGTAAATGCGTCGGCATCCACTCGCTGAGATAAGTATCAATAGTCACCAGTTCAATTCCCAGGCCGATCCCGACCAGGAAACGAAAGAAAATGACCCCTTCAGCGCTATTTTGCAGCGCCATAATCAGCGAAAAGATGCCATACCACGCCAGCGCGAACATAAAGGTCAGACGGCGTCCGAGCCTGTCCGCCAGCGGCGCGAGCAGGCTGGCACCGATAAACAAGCCCATAAAGGTCGAAGAGGCGAAGGCCGCCTGATCCGCGATACCGAATACCCCGTCTTTCCCGGTATGGAAAATATTCTCGGCGAGCAGGCCGGTACTGATATAACCGGTCTGGAACAGGTCGTAGAGTTCGAAAAAGCCGCCTAATGCCAGCAGTGTGATAAATGACCACAGACCGGGCGAGGAGGGCAGAGCGTCGATACGCGCGGTTAAGCTGTCGGGATGTTGTCCTGGCGGGCTAAAGGAGGCGTCGCCGAGAACCTGGGTGGTAGACATATTATTATTTTCCTCAGGAGAAATGTTTGCCTGCTAATGTTAATTGGTTGTTAATGGTTTTAAATTTTTAATTGTTAGCGGCATCACGATTTAACAGTCAGAAATCATGCTTAATGCGTTTATAGATGGCAAATATGCTGGTTTTTTGCCTGGCGTGGCGGCGGAATTGAAGTAAACGACCGGTGATGGAAATCAGAATAAGTGAAATGGTATCGTTGGCGAATATCACCTACATTTGCAGCGTGTACTCTGTGCATTTAAAGGAAAAGATCATGTTAAAGCGTCAGGTAGTAAAAGCAGCGTTGGCTATAGTGCTGTCGCTAACAATGGCCGCGGCACCGGCGCTTGCTAATCCCGGAAACGGTAATGGTAACGGTAATGGCAACGGTGGTCATGGTAATAGCGGCAACCATGGCAATAGTGGTAATAACGGCAACCATGGAGACAAAGGCAACAATGGCCATAGCGTCAGCCAAAGCGATAACGGCGCTGGCAAGGGACAGCGTAAGAACTACGGCAAACCGGATCACGTCAACAGTGATATCAGCTATACCACCGCTCGCGCGCTAGCGGTGAACTATGGCTTAACCGGCTATCAGGCGCTGCCTCCGGGGATTGCGAAAAATCTCGCGCGTGGAAAACCATTACCTCCGGGTATTGCCAAAAAAGCGGTGCCTGCCTCGATGCTCAACCAATTACCTTATTATCCCGGCTATGAGTGGCGGGTCGTCGGTGACGATCTGGTTCTGATTGCGCTCAGTACCGCTGTGGTCACCGCGATTATTAATAGCGTATTTGATTAAACTGAAGCCCCCGGCGTTGCCGGGGGACTGGAGTGTCGTTATTCCTGATACAGCGCCAAAGCCTTGTTTAACTTGGCGGAGGCGATATTACTGAGTTGCGCATGAAAATCGTCATTGATTGTTGAGTGTAAATTACCGGCAAGGGTGTCTGCCGATTGCACATTCCAGCCGGTACCCAGCAGGCTCAACGATTCGTGCTTGTTCTTATAATATTCACTATCAATATTAAGTGCGGTGCCTTTAATTCCAAGGCAAGCGCCTACCAGATGGTGATGAAAACGGGTACTAATAATCTCCCCATCAGCCTGAACCGGGATACCTCCATGCCAGACATGCGAGAAAGGATAAAACTGAATATCAGGGATGGCCTTCTGCAGTTCGACAAATGCCGTGTTGTCGGCGCCTGGAATAGCTTCTATATAACCTATTTTCTTGCCGCATTGATGCTGTTGCTGAAGGTAATCGGCAACCAGGGAAACAAGCTTTTGAAATATATCGTCTTCAGAAAGTTCATTCTGAATACAGCATAAAATATCCGGCAGATCGGGGCTATTGTTTTTGGATACCACATCCAGGTCATAACCCAGGAACACATCGTCCTGAGTATTTTCAACCGCAAATCGACTGGCCGTTGCGGGATCGCGAACGGAAAAATAATCAAATGAGGTTATCGCATCGTTAAAAATTTCAGCGGCAAGGAACTCTTCGTGCGGGTAAATGCTGATGCCGGTGGCAATCGTTTTAGCTTGCGAGACCTGTTTTAGCGCCTGGCAAGCGAACAGGATGGCATAGTTTTCTTTCCAGTTGGCATTGATATAGCCGCCCCCGAGAATATGTACAATATCAGCAGAGCGTAAAATATCGATATTCAGGTCAATATCAGGAGAACCATAATCCTTAATAAGACTGGCAGTTTTATTATTTATATCATTTAGAATATCTACGGAACGCCAGCAGATTTTCCACAAGGTATTAATGGCTTTGAAGTTGGGATGATACTTCATAAACAACGATTGCACGTTACCTGGTTCAGGGGTATCTAACCAGACTTCATACTTTGGATAATTTTTATAAAGGAAAGATAGCCAGGTGGCGGTGATTAATTCATCGCCATAATTTGGTCTTCCGGAACATGAAACCAAATAAACTCTTTTGCTCATACCGTTTCCTTTACGTGGTTGTGTAAATTTGCTTAAATTATGATGGTATTTTGTACAGATAAATAAATAATGCGAATATTTAAGATGTTAATATAAATAACGTTTATCGTATAGGTATGTTGTCTGATTTGGTGATGGGGGTGGCACAATGTTCACGATAAGAGCTGTATGATGGCGGTCTGAAGCATTGGCAGCCGACACGATTGTGCGCTGTGACTCCTCTGACGAGAGAGGTTAAACGAGAGCAAATCTAAACCAAACCTCACTGACGGGCTTACGGAGCTTTACTCCCGGCAAGTCACGTCTATACTAAGCACAACTTCACACAGGAGAGATATGTTGGACAGTCACCCTTATTTAAACATCAAGGCAAACTGACGCTATCTATTCTGCGCTGTTTGCCAACCGGCAGGCAGCAATCCTTTCCCAAACCCGATTGCCTCCTGAGAACTGGAATTCGCTTTTTTGCGAGGTAATTCATCATGCTATTGTTTTTTTACGCACTGTTCCCTCCGCCTTTGCCGCGGTAATACACGCTCATATTAGCCATTAAGGCTCTCTCACTGCGGTTTGGCAAACCTCGCAGGGATATTTAATACGCGCAATTATGAGTGTGAAAAAATAACATCTAACTATGCATAATTTATTTATGCAGGGACTACCACATCTAAATTTGGGGATGAATCATGACTGACATGAAATTAGAAAACCGGAATACCAACCGGTCTGCGTCAGAAAATGATAAGCAGCATAAAAAGAGCTTTGCGATTGAAACGGAGGCCTTTAATAGCCCGGATCACACGCTGTCGCGTTTAAATAGCAGTCGGCAGGGGCTAACGACCGCCGATGCGCTGGAGCGGCTGGAAGATTATGGCCGCAACGAAGTGGCACGAGAAACCGCGCCGCCGTTTTTTATTCAATTACTGCAGGCATTTAATAACCCGTTTATTTACGTGCTGATGGCGCTGGCGGCAGTCAGTTTTATTACCGATTACTGGCTACCGCTGCGTAATGGTGAAGAGACCGACCTCACCGGCGTTATTATTATCCTGACGATGGTGAGCCTGAGTGGTCTATTACGCTTCTGGCAGGAGTTCAGGACCAATAAAGCCGCGCAGGCGCTAAAATCCATGGTCCGTACCACCGCAACGGTACTGCGCCGCGGGCCGGGAAATATTGGCCCCAGTCAGGAGGAAATACCCATTGAAGAGCTGGTGCCGGGCGATATTATTTTTCTTGCCGCGGGCGATCTGGTGCCGGCAGATGTTCGTCTGCTGGAATCACGGGACCTCTTCGTCAGTCAGTCCATTCTAAGCGGTGAATCGCTGCCGGTGGAAAAATATGACCTCATGGCCAGCGTTTCAGGTAAATGCAGCGATCGTTTACCGACGCCGGATAAAAATAAAAGCCTGTTAGAGATGGGCAATATCTGTCTGATGGGGACGAACGTCACCAGCGGCAGGGCGCAGGCGGTGGTGGTGGCGACCGGCGACCGGACCTGGTTTGGCTCGCTGGCAAAATCGATTGTCGGCACCCGCACGCAGACCGCCTTCGATCGTGGGGTGAATAGCGTCAGCTGGCTGTTAATCCGCTTCATGTTGATTATGGTACCGATCGTGTTGTTGATTAACGGTTTCAGCAAGGGCGATTGGGTTGAAGCCTCGCTATTCGCCCTGGCGGTGGCGGTCGGTTTAACGCCTGAGATGTTACCCATGATCGTCAGTTCGAACCTGGCGAAGGGCGCGATTGCCATGTCGCGACGCAAGGTGATCGTTAAACGTCTTAATGCCATCCAAAACTTTGGCGCAATGGATGTGCTGTGTACGGATAAAACCGGCACCCTGACCCAGGACAATATCATTCTTGAGCATCATCTCGACGTCGGCGGCGCGGAAAGTAATCGGGTATTAATGCTGGCGTGGCTGAATAGCAGCAGCCAAAGCGGAGCGCGTAATCTGATGGACAGGGCCGTGCTCCGTTATGGGGAAGGCCGGCTGGCGCCGACGGAAAAAGAGCGTTTCGTTAAGCTTGATGAATTGCCATTCGATTTTGTACGTCGCCGCGTATCGGTCTCGGTGGAAGACAGCCGCTATGGCGATAAAAGTCTGATTTGCAAAGGGGCGGTTGAAGAGATGCTCGAAGCCGCGACCCATATCCGTGAGGGCGACAAGATCGTTGAACTGGATGCGCTGCGCCGGGAACTGCTGCTGACGAAAACCGAAGATTATAACGCTCAGGGCTTCCGGGTATTGCTGGTCGCTACCCGCAAGCTGGACGACACCGCGCTAAACGTGCCGCTCACCGCCGCCGATGAACAGGGGCTCACCGTTGAGGGCATGTTGACCTTTCTCGATCCGCCGAAGGAAAGCGCGGGCAAAGCCATTACCGCGCTGCGTGATAACGGTGTCGCGGTTAAGGTGCTTACCGGTGATAACCCGGTCGTAACGGCGCGGATTTGTCTTGAAGTGGGGATTGATTCGCACGACATTCTCACCGGCCAACAGGTTGAGTCAATGACTGACCGCCAGCTTCAGCAGGAGGTCGAGAAACGCGCGGTGTTTGCCAAACTGACGCCGCTGCAGAAGTCGCGCATTCTGCAGATGCTACAGAAAAATGGCCATACCGTTGGTTTTCTTGGCGATGGCATTAACGACGCGCCGGCGCTGCGCGATGCCGATGTCGGTATTTCTGTCGATAGCGCGGCGGATATCGCGAAGGAGTCCTCGGATATTATTCTGCTGGAAAAAGACCTGATGGTGCTGGAAGAGGGCGTTATTAAAGGACGCGAGACCTTTGGCAACATTATCAAATACCTGAACATGACCGCCAGCTCCAACTTCGGCAACGTGTTTTCGGTGCTGGTCGCCAGCGCCTTTATCCCGTTCCTGCCGATGCTGGCTATTCATCTGTTGATCCAGAATCTGATGTACGACATCTCACAGCTGTCGCTGCCGTGGGACAAAATGGATAAGGAGTTTTTGCGTAAACCGCGCAAGTGGGATGCCAAGAACATTGGCCGCTTTATGCTGTGGATTGGCCCCACGTCGTCGATATTCGATATCACCACCTTTGCTCTGATGTGGTACGTCTTCGCCGCCAATCATGTGGAGGCGCAGGCGTTGTTCCAGTCCGGCTGGTTTATCGAAGGGCTGCTGTCGCAGACGCTGGTGGTGCATATGTTGAGAACGCAGAAAATACCGTTCATCCAGAGCCGCGCGACGCTGCCGGTACTGCTCACCACCGCCGCCATTATGGCCATCGGCATTTATATCCCATTCTCGCCGCTTGGCGCCATGGTAGGGCTTGAGCCGCTGCCGCTGAGTTATTTCCCGTGGTTGGTTGCCACGCTGCTGAGCTACTGCCTGGTGGCGCAGGGTATGAAACGTTTCTATATCAAGCGCTTTGGCCAGTGGTTCTGATGACAAAAAGGAGGGATGACGATGAATCGTTCACCGGAAGATCTCATCGCCTGGATGTTTTTACTGGCCGGTTTGCTGGTACTGGCGCTGGCGATACGACAAATCTTTGAATAGCGGGGGGACTATGCGCAAAACATCATTAGACCCAATCTTTATCCAGGCTGTGTTGATGATGGTGGTGATAGTCTTACTCACCGTCTGGATTAGGTAGTTTAAGGCCCGGGGCATTATTGCTCCGGGCCTGAGGTAAAGTCCTGCGGTATTCCTGCAACATGGCAATTGGCGCTTTCCACCACGGGGAACGCGTCGATTAGCTCAATAATGGCAGAGCTTCGAGCATATTCTTCAGGTTTAGGGCATCCCACGGCAAGTGTTCGGCGACGGTGAGTCCCACCGGTTTGGCCTGAGCGGCAGCTTGATTGATAAAATTAACCACTTCGGCAATCGTCAGTTTCCCTTCGGCGACATCGCCGAAGTCGTGTACGCCGCGCCCCGGACGAGCAAACAGCACCGCTCGAAACAGGGCCGGGTCGAGGACATCAAGATCGAGATGGATGGCCAGGTACTCAACACTTTCGCGCGCTATCCACTCGTCGATCGCCTGCGGATTCTGACGCAGCTCTGAAGGGCTTAAGGTGGCGATACCGCGTTCAGTAATAAACTGTTTTTCGACATCGAGGGGGCTATGGATCCCAGCAATAAGCGCTTTGCCAGGCGATAATGGCTTTCTGACCACCTGGGTTAGTTCCACGTCGCCATTGCCCATCAACGCCCCAAGAACGTGGGCATGGGCATGTGGGAACTGCTCTGGCGTCATAATGTCCGGGTGAGAATCAATCCATAACACCCCCAATTTATCGCCATATTTTTCCGCAAGCCAGGCAAAGGGGGCCAGAGAGACCAGGCAATCGCCCCCTAAGGTGACGATGGACTCTGGCTGAGTTCTGGTGATTTTGTCTTGCGCATCAAGCAGCTGTTCAACTACCGCACGGCGGCCGACAATACCCTCTTCATTAACCAGCGGCGCCTTGGTCGGGGCGGGGACGCTGACCTCCTCAACGGCGCCCTGGGCCGGCGGCGCCAGCCACGCCAGCAGCTGCGAACCGAAAAAGTAGGGCGGATTGTTACCGCCTTGCCACTGCGGGAAAAGTAAACGCAGTGTGTGGTAAGTATTTTGAGCCATATCATCCTCGCCTCAGGCATGTGCAATTAAATGAACGAACGTTCATTCATTTATAATGAAACGCGCGATGCACGATGGCAAGCAAAAAACGGCAGAAGCAGGTAGAATTGCCCATCGCCGGAGGTAGTTGAAATGTTAAATAATTCAGAAACGTACCATAAGCTGATTGTCGCCGCGGCGGCGTGCTTTGCCGAAAAAGGATTTAATGGAACCAGCGTGCGCGAAATTGCACTGCGCGCAGGTATTAGCCTCGGCGCGATGTACACCTACTTCAAGGGCAAAGATGAACTCATTGAGGCGATTATCCTTGAAGAGCAAAAATCGGCATTAGCTAAGCATCAGGAGCGCTTTGAAGGTTCCCATTTTGCGCAGATTTGCGCCTTAGCCGTTTCCTGTATTGAAGAAGTGGGGTATCCCTCATCTCACCAGCTGTGGGTGGAAATTATTGCTGAGTCGGCAAGAAAGCCGGCGCTGCGGCAGATTTTCGTCAATAGCGACAGGATCATGCGCGACGGAATGGCACAGATTATTACTCGCGGAATTGCCGCGGGTGAGCTCAGCCCACACGTTAATGTCGAAGAAGCAACGCTTACCATCTTTGCGTTAATCGATGGTTTGATTGGCCGTAAAGCGATGAATCCCGCATTTAGCGTGGCTAAGGATCTGCCGCACTTTGACCATGTCATGGCGACCATTCTCGATAAAAATAGCGTTAGTGAATCCCATGCAACAGTACGCTGATTTCTGTTTTAGCGCCGTGATGGCCCAACGGGCGGCAAAAGAAAATCTCACCCTTGATGCCGACCAGCTCGCGTTAGTCGCCGATTTGCAAACGCTGAGTCAGCAGTTATTCCGGCAGCAAACGGCAATACAAGGCTTGTACGTCTGGGGGCGAACCGGGCGCGGGAAAAGCTTTATTCTCGATAGTTTCTTTGCCAGTTTGCCGCTGCGTGAAAAGCGGCGGGTACATTTTCATCACTTTTTCCGCGAGTTCCATCAGCGGCTGAACGCCCCTTCGGCGCCGCGATTGCCGCAGGTCGTCGCGCAAATGACCGACAACTGTCGTCTGCTCTGTTTTGATGAGTTTCACCTTCATGACCCGGCTGACGCGATGTTGATGAAGGTGCTACTGGAACATTTATTCGCGCGAAATATCGTCTTATTAGCGACCTCCAATTATCCGCCCGACCGTTTGCTGGCGAATCCGCTTTATCACGAACGTTTTTTGCCTTCCATTAACCTCATTAAACGGCATATGACGGTAACGGCGCTCAACGGCGAACAGGATTATCGCGAGCGACATACCTCGCTAGAGAATGATTTCTGCCAGGGAAAATTGTTGGTGCAGCCCACTCTCAGCAGCCGCGCGGCGCTCGGTTTGCCGGCTATTGCCCCGCAGGCGCAGGCTCTGCAGGTAGGTTATCGAACCCTGCACACGGCATCGCCGCAAGGGACCTATCTGCATTTCACTTTCGAGCAGCTCTGCCTTGCGCCCACTTCGGTCATGGATTACCTGACGCTATGTGAGCAGCACCAGAACTGGCTCGTCGAGAATGTTCCGCCGTTGGCGCGAGTTAGCCCGGCGGCACAGCAGCGTTTTATCAACGTGGTGGATATTTTGTATGAAAAACAGTGCCGCTTAATATTAATTACCGATTGCGGGCTGGAAACACTGGTGGCGGATGTGGAGCTGGATGATATTCAGCGCACCTACAGCCGGTTACAGCAGCTCGCGCGGGAAGCATAAAAAAAGCGCCTCTCGATATTGAGCGGCGCTTTAACAGAGTAACCTGCCGCCGATTATTCACCGGCGAGCAGGGGAATTACAGATCGAAGCGGTCCAGATTCATCACTTTCGTCCATGCGGCAACGAAATCAGTAACGAATTTCTGTTGCGCATCGGCGCAGGCATAGACTTCGGCCAGCGCGCGCAGGACCGAGTTAGAACCGAACACCAGATCAACGCGCGTGGCGGTATATTTCTCTTCGCCGCTCTTACGGTCGCGACCGGTAAACAGCTCAGCCTGTTCATCGGCGGCTTTCCATACGGTGCCCATATCCAGCAGGTTGACGAAGAAGTCAGTGCTGAGGACGCCGACGCGATCGGTGAAGACGCCATGTTGGCTGCCGTCGAAGTTAGCGCCCAGCACGCGCAGGCCGCCGACCAGCGCCGTCATTTCCGGCGCCGTCAGGGTTAGCTGCTGCGCTTTATCGATAAGCAGAGTCTCCGTCGACACGCCGCCTTCGATGCGACGGTAATTACGGAAACCGTCGGCCAGCGGCTGCAGCAGATCCATTGCTTCAACGTCGGTCTGATCCTGGCGCGCATCAACGCGACCCGGCGCAAACGGCACGTTTACGCGAACGCCGGCAGCGGCGGCAGCCTGCTCAACGCCCACGACCCCAGCCAGAACGATGATATCCGCCAGAGAAGCTTTACCCGACGCTTTCTGGATGGCCTGCAGAGTTGGCAGCACTTTGCTGGCGATGGCGTTTACCGGCCACTCTCTTTGCGGCAGCAGGGCCAGACGCGCGCCGTTAGCGCCGCCGCGTTTATCACCGCCGCGGAAGGTTGAGGCGGAAGCCCAGGCAACGGAGACCAGTTCGCTAACCGACAGGCCTGAATCCGCAATGGCCGTTTTCAGCGTGGCGATGTCGGAGGCGGTTGGGTTATGCGTCGGTGCCGGTAACGGATCTTGCCAAATCAGATCTTCTTTTGGCACTTCCGGCCCGAGATAACGGGATTTTGGCCCCATATCGCGGTGAATCAGCTTAAACCAGGCGCGTGCGAAGGCTTCGTTGAAGGCCTGCGGATCGTTCAGGAAACGGCGCGAGATTTTGCCGAATTCCGGGTCGAAGCGCAGCGTCAGGTCCGTTACCAGCATCGTCGGCTTGCGTTTTTTATTTGGATCAAACGGATCGGGAATAATCTCTGGCGCATCTTTCGCTTCAAACTGAATAGCGCCCGCCGGGCTGCGCGTTTGTACCCATTCGTATTTGAACAGGTTCTCGAAGAAGTAGTTGCTCCATTGGGTCGGTGTTTGCGTCCATACCACTTCCAGACCCGAGGTAATGGCGTCCGCGCCTACACCGCTGCCGTAAGTACTGCTCCAGCCAAGACCCTGAGATTCCAGCGGAGCGGCTTCTGGTTCCGGACCCACATGGCTTGCCGGCGCGGCGCCGTGCGTTTTACCCAGCGTATGGCCGCCGGCAATCAGCGCCACGATTTCTTCATCGTCCATCGCCATATTGCCGAAGGTCGCGCGAATGGCTGCCGCGGCGGAAAGCGGATCGCCGCTGGCGTTAGGGCCTTCCGGGTTGACATAGATCAGACCCATTTCGGTGGCGCCCAGCGCTTGTTTTTCCAGGCTTTCCGGGTGGCGGTGTTTCAGCCACTCTTTCTCATCGCCCCAGTCCACGTCGAGGTCCGGTTCCCACACGTCTTCACGCCCTGCGCCGAAACCGAAGGTCCGGAAGCCGGCGTTTTCTAATGCCACGTTACCCGCCAGCATATACAGGTCGGCCCAGGAGATTTTCTGACCATACTTTTGTTTCACCGGCCACAGCAGGCGACGGGCTTTATCAAGGCTGACGTTATCAGGCCAGGAGTTAAGCGGGGCGAAACGCTGCTGACCGCGACCCGCGCCGCCGCGGCCATCAACGGTACGGTAGGTCCCCGCGCCGTGCCACGCCATGCGAATAAACAGGCCAATATAGCTGCCCCAATCGGCGGGCCACCACTCCTGGGAGTCGGTCAGCACCGCGCGAAGGTCGGCTTTCAATGCGGAGTAGTCGAGCTTTTTGAACTCTTCCCGATAGTTGAAGTTTTCGCCCAGCGGGTTAGAACGGTTGGAGTGCTGATTCAGCAGGTCAACACGAAGTTGGTTGGGCCACCAGTCACGGTTGGCGGTACCGCTACCGGCGCTTTGCTTCGGCGTCTCGGCGTGGAAAGGGCATTTCCCAGCGGATGGGTTGTTAGTGGGATCATTTGACGTGCTCATATCAGGCTCCGTTTGCTTTTGTGAATGCCATTACGATATACACTGCTACCAATAAGCGATATTTGAATGAGTCTACGGATTTAATAGCTTTTACCGTTCAACAAACATAATTAAAACCAGTGTTTTAGTGTGATTACTCGGCGAAATTCAAAACCACACCTTTAAACATAGTCGTAACGCAGCGGTAAAGGAAACGTTATGATGCGTTAACCGCTACGGATCGCTAATTGTTTGAGATATGACAATTTTACTGCGATGAATGGATTAGCGTTGCCAGTAAAGCGGTGTGCCGAAAACGTCGGTAAAATAATCAATAACGGTGCGTACATTGAGCGACGGATGACGAGCATGCGGATAAATCGCGGCAATGTAAGAGGGCAAATGGTTGATGCCAACGCTGTAGTCATTCATCAGCGAAACTAATGTTCCCTGCGCCAGCGCATCGCCCACCATCCAGTCTGGAAACAGAACAATACCCATTCCGCCAATCGCTGAAGTGAGAAGGGCATCGGCGTTGTTTGAGATTAGCCGCGGTGTTTGCGGGTAATGGGTCCACTCTTCTTCCCCCTGGCGAAAAAGCCAACGGTTAGCTCCCTGTGAACCGCGATACACCAGCGTGTGATGTTGATTGAGCTCAGAAGGCGATTGCGGCGCGCCGAAACGGGAAAGGTAACCAGGCGCTGCGGCGAGGTAATAGCGCTGGGCGCCAAAAACCTTTGCGTGATAGCTGGCGTCAGGCAGGGCGCTGATGCGAAAAATGATATCAGTCGCCTGGCGATGAGGATCGACAAAGTCATCGGTCAGAATTAATTCGAACTCCAACGCGGGATAACGATCGGCCAGTCCGGCTAACCATGGCGCGATATGCCGTTGGCCGAAGTAGACCGGGGCGTTGATGCGCACAAGTCCGCCAGGTTGTTGGGTGCGATCCTGTAATTCGCGTTGCGCGTGAGCGAATTGCTCGGTCATCCCGCGGGCATAGTCAGCAAACAGGTTTCCGGCCTCCGTTGGAACGACCGCACGCGTATTGCGATAGAACAGCTGCTGGCCTAGCGCATCCTCGAGTTGCTGGATGACCCGTGAGATAAGAGAAGGGGATACGCCTTCACGGCGCGCGACAACGGAAAAACTATGGCTGTCATACACGGCGATAAATAGCTGGAGGGCGCGGAGATTGATGTTACCTACGTCAGCCATTGATGCAGATCCTGCAAAGGTGTTTGCAACACTATACTATTTTTTGCATTAGCGCGCCGTTCTATTCTCTTCCGCTCTTAACAACTGAAGAGTATTCAACATGCAGCGTGTGCTGATTTTTTTAGTGATTGCCGGCGGAATGGGGCTGTCCGTAGAGGCAGGTCTGTTGGGGCCGCTGGCGGGTCAGGTCGGTGATTTATGGGCAACAATGAGTATTTTCTCTATTGGCGCGGCATTAACATTTTTACTGATGCTTTTTTTTAGCCCGCGACAGAGTCCCTCTTTTTTTTCGCTCCCCGGCTGGCAATTAACCGGTGGTCTGTTGGGGCCCGGTTATGTGGTGATATTAACGATTGTGACTCCGGCGATCGGCATCGCAATGACAATTACCGGCGTTCTCGCCGGTCAGGTATGTAAAAGCCTGTTAATCGATCATTTTGGCTGGTTTGGTAGTCCGCGGCGAAAAATAGATCGCCGCCGGGTTATTGCACTGTTGTTCATTGTGGCGGCATTAATGCTGATTGCCGTTGATTGAGGTGCTGATATGAATATGTTGATGATTATTTTGTCGCTGATTGGCGGCGCATTGCTAAGCGTACAGGCTGCGGTGAATGGCCGTCTTGGCGCACATGTCGGAATATTGCGTAGCGCCTTTTTGACCTTTTCCATTGGTGCGTTGGTGACCGGTTTATTGATCGTTTTCTTTGCTCCGCAGCAGTCGATGACGCTGCTGGATGTGCCAAAGTGGCAACTGCTTGGGGCGTTCTGCGGGGTACCCTATATTGTCATCATGGTGCTGGCAGTACAGCGAATCGGCACGGCAACGCCGACGGTGGCGGTAATATTTGGTCAACTCGCGATGAGCTTGCTGATTGACAATTTTGGGTGGTTGGGGAATAGCGCTATTGCCTTTTCGCCACAACGCCTGGCGGCGGTTCTGTGTTTGGCGCTAGCGCTGTACTTTATATACGCGTCTGGCGTATCAGGGGCAGTTGAGCCGACAAAACGGTCGGGAAAGGCGAAATGGTTGTCGACCGAACGGGAATAAGCTAATACTTAGACACCATGTGACTGGCGCTAAAGACAGAATACTGTTGGGGAGCATGGTCAAGTACGCCGCGCGCCTGGGCATTACCCCTATCTGGAGATAAGTTATGCCTGAATTAGCTTCATTATCGGCTTTTGCCGCGGTGGCGTTGGGTTTGGTATTAACTCCTGGCCCCAACATGATGTACCTCACTTCACGGTCGATTTGCCAGGGAAAACGCGCCGGCTTTATTTCTCTTGCTGGCGTTGCGCTGGGATTTTTCTGTTATATGCTGTGCGCGGCTTTTGGCATAACCGCGCTGGTTTTCGCCGTACCCTATGCCTACGACGCGTTGCGAATTTGCGGAGTGGCTTATTTACTCTATTTAGCGTGGCAGGCGATTAAACCCGGTGGGCGGCCGATTTTCGCAGTTCGCGACTTACCGGCGGATAGCGGGCGTAAGCTGTTTCTGATGGGCCTTCTTACCAGCCTGGCGAATCCTAAAGTGGCTATCATGTATTTGTCTTTGCTGCCGCAGTTCATCACCCCCGGGCTCGGCAGCGTGCTGAGTCAGTCGCTAATATTAGGCTGCACCCAGGCGCTAATAAGCGTGGCGGTAAACGGACTTATTATTATGCTGGCCGGGCAGGTGGCGCTGTTTCTTGGGCGGCGGCCGGGCTGGCAACAATTTCAACGTTGGCTGATGGCGACGGTACTTGCCGGAATGGCCGTAAAAATTGCCTTTGAGGCCAGAAAATAACCGTTACTGGCGAACCCCGCATGCTGATGCCTTTCTCCGGTTAAGAAAGGCATCTCACGTTCTAACATACTGATACATTTCTGCCAGTTCATTAGCAACCTTTCTGTAGGGCTAATGCGTCAATAAAGCTATTCTTCCCCGCCTTTATTTTTTGTGCTTTCAAGTGACTCAGGTAAATTGCCGCCAATGCCCCTATTGAGAGATGAGATCCGCGACCACTCGGCAGAAGAGATGCTATTCATCCGCCGCGCCGTCATTGCTTTCCTGTTGGTGGTGGTCTGCTTTGGCGTGTTGATTTTCAATCTCTACCATCTCCAGGTAGAGCAGCACGATTTTTATCAGACCCGTTCCAACCAGAACGACATTAAAATGCTGCCGATCGCGCCAAGCCGGGGGCTGATTTTCGACCGCAACGGTATTCCGCTGGTGCAAAATATCACCCTGTATCGCCTGCAGGTGATCCCCAGCAAAATTGCCGATATGTCGGCGCTGCTCCAGGCGTTAAGCCCGATTGTCGACCTGACGGCGGATGATATCGCCAGTTTCCGCGACGATATGCACCACAATAGCCGCTATAAAGAAGTGACGCTGAAATCCGATCTTACCGATGTGGAAGTGGCGCGCTTCGCGGTCAACGAATTCCGTTTTCCCGGCGTCACCGTCGAGAGCTACCAGCAGCGAAGTTATCCCTATGGCGCGGAACTGGCGCACGTTGTCGGTTACGTTTCCAAAATTAACGATAACGATTTACAACGGCTGGCGAAAAACGGCGAAGCAGAAAACTACGCGGCCGATCGCAATATCGGCAAACAGGGAATTGAAGGCTATTACGAGAAAGAATTACACGGCACCACCGGTTATCAGGAAGTCGAAGTAGATAACCACGGCCGCGTCGTTCGCCTACTGAAAGAAGTCCCGCCGGTCGCCGGCAAAAATATCTATCTGACGCTCGACCTGCATTTGCAGCAGTATATTGAGTCGGTCCTGAAGGGCCAGCGCGCCGCGGTCGTGGCCGTCGATCCGCGCGACGGCGGCGTACTGGCGATGGTGTCGAGCCCCAGCTATGACCCGAATCCCTTCGTTAAGGGGATTGGCTACCAGGCTTACAAATCGCTGCTCGATAACCAGGATCGCCCGCTGATTAACCGCGTCACTCAGGGCTTGTATCCCCCGGCTTCCACGGTCAAGCCGTATATGGCGCTCTCAGCCCTTTCCGCCGGGGTGATTACGCCAAATACCACCTTCTTCGGCGCGCCAACCTGGACGCTACCCGGTACTCAGCGCCGCTATCGCGACTGGTTAAAAACCGGACACGGTATGTTGAATGTGACCAAAGCGATTGAAGAGTCGGCGGATACGTTCTTCTACCAGGTCGCTTTTGAAATGGGCATTGACCGTATTCATCAGTGGCTGAGTAAGTTTGGTTATGGACAGCCGACAGGGATTGACCTGAATGAGGAGTATTCTGGCGTGTTGCCGAGCCGAGAGTGGAAACAGCGGGTCCATAAAAAACCGTGGTACCAGGGTGATACTATTTCCGTCGGTATCGGCCAGGGCTACTGGATCGCCACTCCTATTCAAATGGTGAAAGCGCTGACCACCCTAATCAACAACGGCAAAGTACAAAACCCGCATCTTTTGTACTCAATGAAGCAAGGGAATAAGGTCGAACGCTACCAGCAGCCGGCCAATTTACCGCAGGTTGGCGACCCGAAATCGCCATACTGGGGGATTGTCCGTAACGGTATGTATGGCATGGCGAACCTGCCGAACGGGACGGGATATAAGTTGTTCCATACCGCGCCGTATCAGATTGCGGCGAAGTCCGGGACCTCGCAGGTGTTTAGCCTGAAGGAGAACCAGACCTACAATGCCAAAATGATCCCGGTACGTCTGCGCGACCACATTTTTTATACCCTGTTTGCGCCGTATCAGCATCCGAAGGTGGCGATGGCGCTCATTCTCGAAAATGGCGGCGGCGATGGCGTTGTCGCCGGCCCGACGGCGCGCGCGATTCTCGACCATATCTTCGACCCGGCGAATGCGCCAGCTGCGGATAGCGCGCAAAGTAACGTTCCGCAGGTCGAAAGCGCCGATGCGCAGTGACGACCTTAAGTGGTGGACGCCGTTAGCGCGCTATATAAGATTTGCCAACTGCGGCGACGGCGAGTTATCTCACGCCATAGCGCGATGATCTCGTCCAGCTGCAGCTCGTTAACGTCCTGCGGCTTGGCTACCGGTAGATGATAGCGCTGGCGCAGGGCGGCGAGCGCGGTTGCGCTGGCGTCCCGCGCCTGACCGTTCTGCTCAGCCAACTGGTGTTGTAACTGGCTGAACTCGGCTTGCCCACACAGCGTTAACTGGCGAAGAAAGGTTTTACAGCAGCGTAGTAGATTACCGGCGGAACGGTCGGGCGATTGCAGCGCCAGCAGCAGGCCATCGCGATCGGCGATCCGCTGATAACGGCAGCTCACCACGTAGCCAATCTGCTGTTCGACCCGCAGACGCTGGAAGAATTGCGGCTCGCAAAGTAGCGCCAGCAGTTGCAGCGCGGCCAGCGAGGCCCCCTCAGGCAATGGAATAAAAACCAGAAGCGCGCTATCAGAGCTGGCGTGAGGAAGACGCTTAATACCGCGGCGACAGCCTGCCGAAGAGCGAAGCTCGGCGTTGACCGGGGCGTTGAGCAAGCTCAACAGACGGGCAACCTGCTGCGCCAGATTGCTGCTGCCGCCTACCATCGCCGCCAGCCAACCCTCCTGCGGCGGAGCGATAGCCAATTGTTCAGGTAATTGTTGCAGTAGCTGGCGAATGGCGATGGTTTCAGGTACGACCACCGTCCCCGGCGCGGGTTGAGATAATCGGCGCATGAGCGCGGTGACGACGCGCTCCGCTACGCCGCCGGATTCAGGTAGCTGTAGAGTAAGCTGCCAGTTGCCGTCCACTGTTTGCCACTCGCCGCTGCCGCCAGCATGGCGAAGTTGCGCGAGCAAGGGACGGATCTGCTGGCTTATCGCCATACCCTGCGCCTGGCTGAGCACGCTATAGAAAGGCTTGCGAACGATCAGCGTCGGCGTTTGATTATCTGCAATGATATGCAGCATTGGGCTGGTCGTTAGCGTCAGTTCAGGTGCCTCAGCGGTCGCCGCCTGCGGATAAAAGCTAAATGCCAGCGGATCCGTCACTATCGTCCGTGGCTGCCAGCGGCCGAGCGGCAAGGTAAAGCCCTGGGTTGCCACGCCATCGCCAGCCGCTATTTTGCGGCAAACCAGCGAAGAGGCCGGCGCCGACAGCAAGCTGGCGCAGAAGCCAGCAAAATCGACGGGCGGGGAATCGGGCGCAAAACCCAATGCCCGCTGGCGGAGCTGTTCGAGCGGGGTCAGTGCGTCAAAACGCCGCTGCGCCAGCTTGTAATAGTGCATCTGCTGTTCAGGCGAGGTGTGCCGCAATGCCTGCAGCCATCGCTCGACATGCTGCTTGATGGCGTCGGGATGGTCGCTGCTGAATACCAGCGCCAGCCAGCCGACGCGTTCATCCTGGTAAAGCCAGTTCAGCGCGACATCGTCCGCGAGCCCGCATTCACGCAGCCCGGCCAGCAGGCTGCCAGGCGCTTCATCCAGTAAGAATTCACGAAAAGTGGTGACGTTGTCACTTTTTTCGATGAGCGTACAACGCCATACCGCCGGTTTGTCTTCAACGGCCAGTTGAAGATCCACATTGTTGCTAAAATATGCAGACGGCGGGCTTTCCGGCGGCAGGCCGCCAGGGAACCCCGCGGCAAAAAAATGGGCCAATTCGGCTAATTCATCAAGCGACTGCGGCCCCTGAAGCCATAGCTGCAGATGGCTGGCGACATAATAGCGCTGGTGAAACTCGCCGAGCGCACTCTGCAACGCAGGCAAGTTTCCGCCCAGCGAATCCATGCTGCCGACCTGAAAACGGCGAAAAGCCGCGGGCGCCGCCATCGCGTGACGGGCCGCTGCTTCACGGCGGGAGGGATCGTGCTGCTGGATAAGCCGGTTTTCCGCATCGATGACCACCAGTTCCTGACGGATATCTTCAGGCGACAGCAGCGGCGCCCGGAGCGTATCCCGTAGACGGGTGATGCCCTCGGCCAGACTGTTGGCGGCAACCTCGAAGAAATAGGCGCTGTGGCGGGCAAGGGTGGTGGCGTTGACGCTGCCGCCCTGGCGTTGGATCCACGCCATCAATCGCTCATCATCGTGATAACGCTGGCTGCCGCGAAACAGTAAATGTTCCAGCAAATGAGCCAGCCCCGGCAGGGCATCGGTTTCATGATGGCTTCCGGCACCCACCTTAACCAACGCCGCCGCACGCGTCGCCTGCGGATGATGAACCAGCGTTGCGCGCATACCGCCTGCCAGTTCCACGATGCGGGTGGCGGTGGTCATCACAATTCCCGGGTTTTATAAATCAGCTGTGAACGGGTGCGGTTGCGGAACTGCAGCTGGCTGATTTTTATATCGCTGCAGGCCGCTTCGCGCCGCGCTTCGAGGATTTTATGGTGGTGCGGCGATTTGCTGCACACCGGGTCAGCGTTATCGGCATTGCCGGTCAGCATAAAGGCCTGGCAGCGGCAGCCGCCGAAATCTTTCTCTTTTTCATCACAGGAACGACAGGGCTCCGGCATCCAGTCAAAGCCGCGGTAGCGGTTGAAGCCAAATGAGTCATACCAGATCGATTCCAGGCTCTGCTCCAGCACCGACGGGAACTCGACCGGCAGCTGGCGCGCGCTGTGACACGGCAGCGCGGTGCCTTCCGGGGTCACGCTGAGGAATATCGAGCCCCAGCCGCCCATACAGCCTTTGGGACGCTCTTCGTAGTAGTCCGGGGTGACAAAAAGCAGATTGGTCAGATTACCGTTAGCCGCCATTTTGTGTCGGTAATCAGCAACGACCTGTTCAGCACGGGCGATCTGTTCGCGGGTCGGCAGTAATCCCTGACGATTGAGGAACGCCCAGCCGTAAAACTGGCAGGTGGCGAGCTCAACATCATCCGCTTCCAGCTCGATACACAGCTCGATGATTTTATCGATCTGGTCGATGTTGTGGCGATGCAGGACAAAGTTCAGCACCATCGGGTAGTCGCGCGCTTTTACCGCTTTCGCCATCGCCAACTTCTGCTGGAACGCTTTTTTGTTGCCCGCCAGCGCCGCGTTCAGCACTTCATCGCTGGCCTGGAAACTAATCTGGATATGATCCAGCCCGGCCTCGCTGAAGGCGTCGAGTTTGCTCTCGGTGAGCCCAATGCCCGACGTAATCAGGTTGGTATAAAAACCGAGATCGCGCGCGGCGCGAATCAGCTCCGGCAGATCTTTGCGCGTCAGCGGTTCGCCGCCTGAGAAACCCATTTGCACGCTACCCATGGCCCGCGCCTGGCGAAAGACCTCAATCCACTGTTCGGTGGTGAGTTCTTTCTCCTGCTGAGCAAAGTCCAGCGGGTTAGAGCAGTAGGGGCACTGCAGCGGACAGCGATAGGTCAGTTCCGCCAGAAGCCACAGCGGCGGATTAACGGCGGTTTTATTCTGGCTCACGGAAGATAATCCACTTCTGTTGGTAAGCTATCTGCAGGAATTCGATGACGTCGTCATCGACGCCGCCCGCTTCCGGGAAACGGGCGTTGAGTTCGGCGATTATTTTTGCCGCGTCGCGTTGACCATCGACCAGTTCGAGGATCGCGGCGGCGGTTTCATTCAGTTTCGCCATTCCTTCCGGATAGAGGATCACGTGGCTATCCTGAGCAGCTTCCCACTGCAGGCGGTAGCCGCGACGAAAGGCGATGATTGCGCTCTTTTGCATAGTTATACCAGTCGGGTCGTGTGCCAGGCCGCCTTGTCGGTGACCGTATGATAGGGTGGGCGCTGCAGTGCGTAGGCCATGGTCATGGCATCCAGCATCGACCACAGAATGTCGAGCTTAAACTGCAGGATCTCCAGCATCCGGTTCTGTTTTTCCGCGCTATCGCAGTAGATCTTCGCCAGTTCCAGCCCATGTTCGACGTCGCGATTGGCCTGGCTTAAGCGGCTGCGAAAGTAGAAATAGCCTTCTTCTTTAATCCATGGATAGTGCTGCGGCCAGCTGTCGAGGCGCGACTGATGGATTTGCGGGGCAAACAGTTCGGTTAGCGAACTGCACGCCGCCTCCTGCCAGTTGGCCCGGCGGGCAAAATTGACGTAGGCGTCGACGGCAAAACGCACGCCGGGCAGCACGTGGCGCTCGCTGAGTAACTCATCACGACTTAGCCCTACGGCTTCACCCAACTGCAGCCAGGCTTCAATACCGCCTTCCTGGCCGTGACTGCCATCGTGGTCGAGGATCCGCTGTACCCACTTGCGTCGGGTGTGCGGATCGGGGCAGTTCGCCATAATGGCGGCGTCTTTTAGCGGGATATTGGTCTGGTAGTAAAAACGGTTCGCCACCCAGCCCTGGATTTGCTCGCGGCTGGCTTCGCCGTTATGCATCGCAATATGGTACGGATGATGGATATGGTAGTAGGCGCCTTTTTCCCGTAGCGCTTGTTCAAACGCCTGTGGCGATAGGGTTTCGCGAATCTGCATAGTTAGTCCTGAAGCGTGATAGGCATTCCGTCCCAGCTCACTTCAATTCCCTGTTGCGTCAGGGCGTTACGCTGCGGCGACTGCTCGTTAAGGATTGGATTAGTATTGTTGATATGAATCAGAATTTTGCGCTTCGCCGGGAGCGAGGCCAGCAGCGCCATCATGCCGTGTTCATCGCCAAGCGCCAGATGGCCCATATCACGACCGGTATTGCGCCCGACGCCGGCAGCCTGCAGTTCATTATCCTGCCATACGGTGCCGTCAATCAGCAGACAGTCCGCTTTTTTCAGCCACGGCAAGAGCGCTTCGTCCGGTTCGCCAAGCCCCGGCGCATAGAATAGCGTCTGGCCGTTGCGGCGGTTTTCGATAAACAGCGCTACGTTATGGCCCGGCAGCGGCCTATCGCGAAACGGCGAGTAGGGCGGCGCATTGCTGGCGATGGGGACGGCGGTAAACTGCAGGTCGGGACAGGCGTCAACGGTAAAACTATTCAGCGGAGTGACAGGATGGTGAATCAGGCCGCCGTTCCAGTGCCGTAACATGGTAAAAATGGGAAAACCCGTGCTGAGATCCTCATGTACCTCCGGCGTGCACCATACCTGATGGGGGCAGCCTTCGCGCAGGCTCAGCAGCCCGGTCGTATGGTCAATCTGGCTATCGGTAAGAATAATGCCGCCAATATGCGTGCCGCGCAGAACGCCTTGTTTATTTAACTCTGGCGTATGGGCAATTTGCTGGCTGATATCGGGAGAGGCGTTACACAGCACCCACTCTTTACCGTTATCGCTCACGATAATGGAAGACTGAGTACGAGCAGTGGCCTGAATCGTGCCATTGCGCAGACCCTGACAGTTGGCGCAGTTACAATTCCACTGCGGAAAGCCTCCGCCAGCGGCGGAACCGAGGACTTTTATAAACATGAAGACGGACCAGATAAAAAAACAAAATGCCCGCACGGACGGCGGGCGGAGCGATTAGCGGTTGGAAATGTACAGCGTCACTTCCAGACCCAGACGTAAATCAATAAAAGCAGGTTTCTTCCACATCGTTTTTTCCTCTATAAAAATGCGACATCAACAACGTCGGTTGTGTCGGTTTTGTGATGGCAATCAAATATTGCCCCTCAGGGGGATAAAGGTCAACCGGCAACATGTAAGTATTTAACCTTGCGTTTACAATATAACCTATTGTTGCCAAACATTTTTTAATACCTTTTGCCAGTTGCCCCACAGCAGTTTATCCAGCACCAATTGTTCATAACCACTATGGCGCAATGCGTTGATTAGCCGTGGTAAACCGCTCACATCGCCCAATTCGTCCGGTAGCGTGATGCCGTCAAAATCGGACCCCAGCGCCACGTGATCGTCGCCCATGATGTTAATAAGATAGTCGATATGGTGAACGATGGTACGCAATGGGGTATCGCTATCGCGTTTGCCGTCGGCGCGCAGGAAAGCGTTGCCGAAATTGACGCCGACCACGCCGCCGCTGTCGCGAATTGCCCGCAGTTGTTCATCGGTGAGATTACGCGGCTGCGGGCATAGCGCATGGGCATTGGAGTGGGTGGCTACCAGCGGCGACGTCGAGTGATGGGCGGTATCCCAGAATGCTTTTTCATTCATATGAGACACATCAATCTGCATCTTCAGGGCATTGGCCTGCTTAATAAGATGGATACCTGCCGCTGTCAGTCCAGGCCCAGTATCCGGGCTACCGGGAAACGAACCATTAACGCCGCTGCCGAAGCGGTTAGCAATATTCCAGAACGGTCCAATGCTGCGTACCCCGGCGGCATAGAAGGCCTGCAGGTCGTGGCCCTCGCCATCAAAACCCCCGGCGCCCTCAATATGCGCCACCATTGCCAGTACCTTATCCTGGCGGCAGCGTTCGATATCCGCCGCGCTCAGACACAATCTCAAGCGTCCAGCGGACTGCGCGACAAGTTGCTTCAGGATGGCCAGCTGCTGCCAGAGGATAGCGATCGGCTCCCATCGCTGGCTGGCGTATTGCGGCGCCATACGGGCAATATACTCCTGCGGCGGCACGAATAGCGCGAATAGCCCGCCGGCAAATCCGCCTTGCTGCATGCGCGGATAGTCGAGATGACCGTTCTCAATCCCGGCAAAGAAAGCGGTTGCAGGATCTTCGCGATGGTGAAGCCATAAATTGAGCAGCAGGTCATTGTGACCATCAAAAATCGCCATAGCGCGCTCCCTCTGCTGGTTGTACTGGAAATGCCTGACACGGTAACTGATTTGTTCGCTGCGGCAAGTGGAAATTCACAACTTAGCAACAATCGCCAAATCTGGCGTTTGTATCACACTGTATCAATCGACAATCCTCATACATGGCGATGCAAAAACACGATAAATCCCACACATGCGGGATACACAGGCCTGATTAACTGTTCACGTACTCGCTTAACGCTTCCAGATAAAAGGTGAAATGAGGATGAACAGATTATCCGCAATCCGTCATGTCAGCGCGGCGGCGCTGTGTCTCTCCGCGCTGTGGTCCGCCAGCGTGTGCGCTGCTGAAGACGCAGGCGCTTTCGACAAGGTGCAACAAATCAACGCCGGGGACCTGAATATCGGTTATGTCGATATGGGGTCACGCGATGGCCAGGCGGTAATTTTGCTGCACGGCTGGCCGTATGATATTCAAAGCTACGCGCAGGTGGCCCCGGCGTTGGCGCAGAAGGGGTACCGGGTCATCGTGCCGTATCTGCGCGGCTACGGCTCCACCCGTTTCCTGTCGGCTAAAACGCCGCGTAACGGTCAGCCATCGGCGATGGCGGCTGATATTGTGCATCTGATGGATGCGCTAAAAATTAAGCAAGCGGATTTCGCCGGCTTTGACTGGGGGGCGCGTACAGCGGATATCGTCGCGGCGCTCTGGCCGCAGCGGGTTAAGTCGCTGGTATCGGTGAGCGGGTATCTGATTAGCAGCCAGCAAATTGGCGAGAAGCCGTTACCGCCGCAAGCGGAACTGTCGTGGTGGTATCAATTCTACTTTGCCACCCCGCGCGGCGAAGCAGGCTACCGGCAAAATACCCATGACTTTGCCAAATTTATCTGGCATCAGGCTTCGCCGCGGTGGACATTCACGGAGGCCACGTTCGCCAATAGCGCGAAAGCGCTGGATAACCCGGATCACGTTGCCGTTACCATCAGCAACTACCGCTGGCGCCTGGGGTTGGAGCAGGGCGAAGCGAAATATGCGGCTTACGAACAGCGACTCGCGAAACTGCCGGCGATTAGCGTACCCACAATTACCATCGAGGGGGAAAACAATGGCGCGCCGCATCCGGCGCCGGATACCTATCGGGCGAAATTCACCGGTAAATATGAACATCGGGATTTCAAAGGCGCAGTGGGACATAACCCGCCGCAGGAGGCGCCAGCGGAATTTGTTCAGGCGGTTATTGACGCCGATCGTTTATAAGCCTCACCGCGGCGCAAACGCAGAGTTGCGCTTGCGGAGAAGCCGCATATGCTTTTCATGAGCTTATTTTTCCGCAGGAGACGCCTTTGGAACGTATTGACCACATCCTGGTTGTCGATGACGATCGCGATATCCGCGAACTGATCGTGGGTTATCTGGAGAAATCGGGCTATCGCGCCAGCGGCGCAGCTAATGGCAAAGCGATGTGGTCCGTACTTAAAAACCATCAAATCGATTTGATTGTCCTCGATATCATGCTGCCCGGCGATGATGGTTTAACCCTTTGTCGCCAGTTGCGCAATGATGGCCAACAGGATATCCCGGTGCTGATGTTGACCGCGCGTAGCGAAGATAGCGACCGTATACTTGGTCTCGAGATGGGGGCCGACGATTATCTGGTGAAACCCTTCGTGGCGCGGGAGCTACTGGCGCGGATTAAAGCCATTTTACGCCGCGCCCGCGCGCTTCCCCCCAATTTACAAATCAGCGAAGCCGGCAGGCTTATCGCCTTTGGCGACTGGCAGCTCGATACCTCAGCGCGGCATCTACTGGACAAGAGTGGCATAATTGTGGCGCTAAGCGGGGCGGAATATCGCCTGCTGCGGGTGTTTCTTGATCATCCTCAACGGGTGCTCAACCGCGATCAGTTGTTGAATCTTACACAGGGGCGTGATGCCGAACTGTTTGAACGGTCTATCGATCTGTTAGTGAGTCGCCTGCGTCAGCGCCTGCGGGAGGACGCGCGTGAACCCGCCTATATCAAAACCGTGCGCAGCGAGGGTTATGTGCTGTCAGTGCCGGTGTCGATCCGCGAGGCGCGATAATGAAAGTGTGGCCGGCGTCACTGCAGTCGCGCTTAATGTTGATGATTTTTCTCGCTCTGCTGCTTGCGAATGCCCTGACGCTATCGCTTCTGCTCTATGAACGCATGAGCAGCGCCCGTAGCGTCATGCTGGGCAACCTTGAATATGATGTCGCCACCAGCGTGGCTATCCTTGATCGTCTTCCGGCGCAAGAACGCCCGCATTGGTTGCCGCGTCTGGCGCGCGGTAACTATCGCTATCAGCTTTCTGCCGGACAAACTGGCGACTATCCCACCAGCTGGCGTACCCGCGATGCGGTACGCTCGTTACAGGAAGCCCTGAGCGGTCGCTATCCTGTGAGTATTGTCGCCGTCCCTGGACCGCGCGAACATATTCAGGCCCACGTGACCCTGCGCGACGGCGCGCCGCTGAGCATTGACCTGTGGCCAAAGCTGCCGGCCATCGCGCGATGGCTGCCGCTGGTGCTGGTTGCGCAGTTTCTGTTACTGCTATTTTGCGCCTGGTACGCCGTCCGCCAGGTGGTTGCGCCGATGGCCCGTTTTACCCGCGCCATTGATACGCTGCAACCGGCTACTCCGGCGGCAGGGCCGCTGGCCGAGAAGGGGCCGCAGGAGGTGCAGCGCGCGGCGCGCGCCTTCAACGCGATGCAAAAGCGAATACAGGACCATTTGCAGGAGCGCGCGCGGATCCTGGCGGCGATCTCCCACGATTTGCAGACGCCGATTACCCGTATGAAGCTAAGGGTCGAGATGGCCGAGCAACCGGCACTCCGCGATAAGCTGTTACAGGATCTCGATAGCATGACCCGGCTGGTCCGTGAAGGCATCGCGCTGGCACGATCGGCCGAACCGCTGGCAGAAGCGCCGCAGCGGATGAGTCTCAATGCATTACTGGATAGCATCGCCTGTGATTATGCCGACATCGGTAAAGCGGTCAGTTTTCGTGCCGCTAAAGGGGCGGACGTCATGGCGCTTCAGCCGCAGGCGCTGCGGCGAATCATGAGTAATTTAATCGATAATGGGCTGAAATACGCCGAAAAGGTAGAAATCAGCCTGAGTTATTCGCCGAATGGCGATGTTATCATTCACGTTGCTGATGATGGCCCCGGCATCCCGGAAGAAGAACTCACCGCCGTACTGCAGCCGTTCTATCGCCTCGAGCAGTCACGTAATCGCGATACCGGCGGAACCGGTTTGGGGCTGGCAATCGCCGCCCAGCTCGCCGGACAGATGCAGGGAAGTTTGACCCTGCATAATCTTCAACAGGGCGGTCTTGAGGCGCGGGTACGTCTCAAGACCGCCGCTTTGTATCCTTCTGTATCCACGTCAACTGCAGATAAATCCCTATACTAAACCGCCGTTTCACGGACATATCCGCCATACAATCGCCTGTTGTAATGCTGACGTTGCCACTTCGGCAACGTTGCGAAGGAGAATGATCATGGCTGTTATGATTGCATTTTTGGCCGGTATGTTGACGCTGCTCAGCCCCTGTACCTTACCGGTGATCCCGCTGGTGTTTGCCAGCGTTAGCGGGCGTAGGGGACAACTAATCCTGTTGTTGTTCGGTATGGGGTTGATGTTTACCGCTGTGTCGCTGCTGGCCACGGCGGCAGCAGGGTGGTTAGTCAATCTGACTATCGTTGGGCGTTGGCTGGCGCTGGGCTTTTTGGTCGTTGTGGCCATCAGTTTGCTGTCATCACGCGTTGCAGGCTGGCTCGGATCGCCAGCGGTGGCGCTGGGTAATCAACTTAACCAACAGAGCTATCGTTATGGCAGTGGGCTCGCTTCAGTGCTCGCCGGACTGGCGATTGGACTACTTTGGGCGCCGTGCGCGGGACCGGTGCTGGGGGCGATATTTAGCCTGGCGTTGTTGCAAGGAAATTCAGTGACGACCGGCATCTTGCTGCTTTCCTATGCCAGCGGATGCGCGCTGATGTTGCTGCTATTGGGGTGGTTCGGCGCGCGGCTGATTTCCCGTCTGCGCGGTGGTCAGGTGATAAGTGGGCGGTTGCGCCAACTGGCTGGCGTGGCGATGCTGGCCGCGGTGGCGTTAATCGCCAGCGGCAGCGATCGTTATCTGCAGGGCGCCAGCGGTTTAACCCATCGTCTGGAGCAGCGGCTCAGCGCGTTTATGCCGCAGGATCCGCAACGGGTTCGGCTGGAGCCGATCGTCGTGCCGCGGCCAACCAGCGCTATGCCGGATTTGCACGGCGGCACCGCATGGATTAATAGCCCACCGCTTACCAAGGCGGCGTTAAAGGGCAAGGTGGTGCTGATTGATTTTTGGACCCGCGATTGCATCAACTGTCAGCATACGCTGCCTTATGTACGGGCGTGGGCCAATAAGTATCGCGATGCGGGGCTGGTGGTGATTGGCGTACATACGCCGGAATATCCGTGGGAACGATCGTTGCCGCAGCTTCGTGAAGCGGTCAGCCAGCGGCAGCTAAACTATCCGGTTGTCGCGGATAACAACTACGCCATCTGGAATGCGTTTGGTAATCAGTACTGGCCGGCGCATTATTTCTTCGACGCGCGGGGACAACTGCGCTATACCGCCTTTGGCGAAGGCGGTTATGCCCGTCAGGAGCAGGTGATCCAACAACTGCTGCGCGAAGCGCGGACGTGATGCGGAAATAAAAAAAGCCGATAACAGCAGTTATCGGCTTTGCAGGACACTCGCTAATCGGCAGCGTCTTATTTCGCCAGCAGCTCCTGGGCGGTGCGTTCAACGAGGCTCAGCAGGACCTTCACATCCTCCAGCGTCACCACCGGGTTGAGCAGCGTCAGCTTCAGGCAGGTTACGCCGTTATGCTCGGTCACGCCGACGTTGGCGCGGCCGGACTCCAGCAGGGCGTCGCCCACGCGCTGGTTAAGCAGGGCGATCGCGGCGGTATCGCTACCAGCCATTTGCGCCGGACGTGAGCGAAACAGCACGCTTGCCAGCTGCGGCTGCATGACCAGCTCCAGCGTTGGCTGAGTCTGAATGAACTCCGCGACGTTTTTCGCCATCGTCACGCCATGATCGATGATTGAAGCGTACTGTTTCTTGCCCAGTGCCTCAAGCCCCATCCACAGCTTCAGCGCGTCGAAGCGGCGGGTGGTCTGCAGCGATTTGGAGACCAGGTTCGGAACGCCGTGTTCTTCATCAAACTCGGAGTTCAGATAGGCCGCCTGATACCGCATCAGCTCGTAATGACGCGCCTCTTTCAGCAGGAAGGCGCCGCAGCTGATGGTCTGGAAGAACTGCTTGTGGAAGTCCAGGGTTACGGAATCCACTAACTCCAGGCCGTCGAGGTAATCGCGATACTGCTCGGACAGCAGCAGCGCGCCGCCCCATGCGGCATCAACGTGCAGCCAGATCTGGTGCTCCGCCGCGATACCGGCGATATCACGCAGCGGGTCAATCGCGCCCGCGTCGGTGGTACCGGCGGTGGCGACGATGGCCATGATCTGCTCGCCGTTGGCCTGCGCTTGCGCAATCTTGGCCTTCAGGTCGGTGACGTCCATACGGGCGAATTCATCGGTTTTCACCAACGTGACCGAGCGGTAGCCAAGCCCCATCAGCGCCATGTTCTTCTGCACCGAGAAGTGGGCGTTTTCCGAGCACAGCACTTTGTACTGCCGAATGTCGCCCGGAATACCATCCTGCTGGATGGAATGCCCCTGACGAGCGAAGAAGGCGTCGCGCGCCAGCATCAGGCCCATCAGATTGCTCTGGGTGCCGCCGCTGGTGAAGACGCCGGCATCGCCAGCCGGATAACCGACCTGCGCGCGCAACCACTCGATCAGCTTCATCTCGATGATGGTCGCCGACGGACTCTGATCCCAGGAGTCCATGCTCTGGTTGGTGGCGTTGATCAGCACTTCCGCCGCCTGGCTGATAACCAGGCTCGGGCAGTGCAGGTGCGCCACGCACTGCGGATGATGCACCGACAGGCTGTCTTTCAGGAAGTACTCGATCGCACGTTCAATCGCCGCCTGGTTGCCCAGACCCTGTTCGTTAAAATCAAGGGTGATGCGCTCACGGAGTTCATCAACGCTTTTCCCCTGATACATTTCAGGTTGTTGCAGCCACTGCGCAACCGCCTGGCTGGTCTGGGAAATGACCTGCTGGTAAGCGTCAATGCTTGCCGCGGACCCAGCCAGAATCGGATTCAATTTGGACATTGCGGTCACTTACTCCACTCAGACCGGTTTTACGCCGGCGGCCAGCAGGGCCTGTTCAAACTTATCGAGGAATACTTCCAGCTCCGCGTCGCTAATCAGCAGAGATGGCAGCAGACGCAGTACGCAACCGTGACGGCCGCCGCGTTCCAGGATCAGGCCCGCTTCGAAGCATTTCTTCTGCAGCAGCGCGGAGAGTTCGCCGTCAGCCGGGTAGCAACCCATATGATCCTGCGCCTCGTTCGGCTTCACGATTTCGATACCGATCATCAGACCGAGACCGCGAACGTGACCGATAACCGGATAGCGTTTCTGCATTTCCGCCAGTTTGCCTTTCAGCCACTCGCCCTGGGCGGCGACTTTGTCGGCAATCTTGTTATCACGCAGGTGGCGCAGGGTGGTCAGGCCGGTGGCCATCGCCAGCTGGTTGCCGCGGAAGGTGCCGGTATGGTGGCCAGGTTCCCAGGCATCGAACTCTTTCTTAATGCCCAGAACCGCCATTGGCAGACCACCGCCGACGGCTTTAGACATCACGATGATGTCCGGCTCAATGCCGGCGTGTTCGAAGGCGAAGAATTTACCGGTACGGGCGAAACCTGCCTGAACTTCATCGATGATCAGCAGAATGCCGTGCTCTTTGGTGACTTTGCGGATGCGCTGCAGCCACTCAACCGGCGCCGGGTTCACGCCGCCTTCGCCCTGTACGGCTTCAAGGATGACCGCAGCAGGTTTGCGAACGCCGCTTTCCACGTCGTTGATCAGGTTTTCGAAGTAGTAGGTCAGCGCTTTCACGCCCGCTTCGCCGCCGATACCAAGAGGGCAACGATACTGGTGCGGATAAGGCATAAACTGGACTTCCGGCATCATGCCGTTGACCGCCGCTTTTGGCGACAGATTGCCGGTCACGGACAGCGCGCCGTGGGTCATCCCGTGATAACCGCCGGAGAAGCTGATCACCGCCGTACGGCCGGTGTATTTTTTCGCCAGCTTCAGCGCGGCTTCAACGGCGTCAGCGCCGGAAGGACCGGTGAACTGCAGGCAATACTCTTTCCCTTCGCCCGGCAGGCAGGAGAGCAGGTATTCAGAGAAGCGATCTTTTAACGGTGTTGTCAGATCGAGGGTATGTAACGGCAAGCCGCTGGTAATGACACTTTGGATGCTCTGCAGTACTTCAGGATGGTTATGGCCCAGAGCGAGGGTCCCGGCGCCGGCGAGGCAGTCCAGGTACTGTTTGTTATCCGCATCGGTCAGCCAAACGCCTTCGGCTTTGGTGATGGCGAGCGGCAACTTGCGAGGGTAACTCCTGACATTCGATTCGAATTCAGCCTGACGGGCCAAAAAGGTTTCGTTGTTCGCGTCCAATAAATCTGCACTTAAAGTATCAATACGGACTTTATCCGTCATCATATCACTCCCACAACCAGCGTTACGTTTGAACTCTGGTTGAATAAAAAGGTTTAGAAAATTGAATCGGCATTCATAAAGCGCGCACAATATATGGCTTTTTAAATCCGCATTCAATCTTTAATTTATGGCGCTATTTTGACGTCATTATTACATACAGGGGTGTCAATATAATTAGCTGATTTAAAAGATAAATTTCGATTGTTTTTAAAACCATGGAAAGTGTAATTATTAGTGAGAAAGTCTATATATTTTTATTACCGCTTCGCTGAATGACTGACGGAAATACTTCCGTCAGTTTTATGGTTACTTAACGCAGTTCAACCGCATAATTTGCTAAAGGTGTTACTTTTTTCACCAACTTGTTGTTATATAAAAATTGTTCATACGCGTCATAACGCGGCTTATCTAACGCTGCCGGATCGGTGGCGAACAGCGGCACGCTCTGCAACCACGCCTGCTGGTTCAGTTCGGTATTGAGTTCCGGATGCTCTTTGGCAAACCGCTGCCAGGTTTGCTGCGGATGGGCGCGCAAATAGCTCACGCCCTGCTGTAATGCGTCGAGAAACTTTTTGATTTTAGGGGCGTTGACCTCGGCCTTGTTTGCCACGATCACCAGTTCGTCGTAAGCGGGCACGCCATAGTCTTCCACGTTCATGACCACCGGTTTTTTGCCCTGCAGTTTGAGTTCCAGCGCTTCGATATTGCGATAACCGCCGATAACGGCATCAACCTGGCCGGCCAGCAGAGCGCTGGTGAGCTGGAAATTAACGTTGATCAATTTGATGCTGTCAGGGTCGATGTTGGCGTGCTGCGCCATGGTGGCCAGGGTCGCCTGTTCAATACCGCTCACCGAATATCCCACTTTTTTACCTTGTAGATCGGCCGGAGATTTGATGCGCGGATCCAGCGCAATCACGGTGTTCAGCGGCGAGTGGATCAGCGTACCGACGCGAACCAACGGCAGTCCTTCATCGGCGAAGAAGTGAACCTGCGGTTGATAGGTTATCGCTAAATCCGCCTGGCGAGCGGCAACCAGGCGCGGAGGGAGCGCCGGGTCGGAAGGGGGAATGATGTTGACATCCAGCCCGGCATCCCGAAAGGCGCCAATCTGTTCCGCCACCATAATGGGCGCATGATCCGGGTTGATGTACCAGTCCAGTACCAGGGTCAGCTTTTCATTTGCCGATGCCTGGCCGCAAACCAGCAGAGTGAGGCCGGCCAACAGAGGTATACGCATATCTCTTCCTTATTATCTGTTGATAAGTTATTCCGGCGACCAGTCGATCAGCCGGTGCAAAAAGGCGTCGACCGCCAACCACAGCGCGATGGTCAGCAGTACTAAAATGAACAAGGCGGCGAAGCAGATATCGGTTTGCAGGCGGGCATTGGCATTCAGCATTACGTAGCCAAGCCCCTCGGCGGAGCCGACCCATTCGCCGATAATCGCGCCGATGGGGGCGACGGCGGCGGCCATCCGCAGGCCGGAACCTAGCGCGGGTAGCGCCGCCATGAGTCGGACATGGCGCAATTGAGCGCCAAAGGAGGCGCCCATGGTGCGGGCCAGATCGAGATAGTCGCGATTGACCCGTTGCAGACCATCAAAGAAAGCCGAGGTAACGGGGAAGAAAATAACCAGCACCGCCATCATGACCTTGGCGCTCATACCAAAACCAAACCACAGCACCAGTAGCGGCGCGAGGGCGAAGACCGGAATGGCCTGGCTGGTCAGTACCAGCGGCATTACCCACCGCTGTAATCGCGGCGACATGGTCATACAAAGCGCCAGCACCATACCGAGCGCGACGCCGAGCGCCATTCCGCTGAGAATTTCGCTCAGGGTGACCAGGGTGTGGCTGGCCAGATAACTACGGTTATTCCACAGCGCTTCAGCGACCGCCGCCGGAGAAGGCAACAAAAAGGCGGGCATGCCGCTGTAGCTCGCCAGTTGCCAGAGCAACAGTAGGCCACAAAATACGCTGCACCCGCGCAGTAACTTGCCCCTCATCCGTTCGCCCTCATCAATTGCTGCAGCAGCTGCGCCTGACTTGCCAACAGCGCGCCATCATCCGGATCGCGGGGCGGAACGCCACTTAAATGATGGCTATCATCAATTTCACCATCAGGCGAGAGCACCAGCAGCCGATGGCTGAGGCGGCAGGCTTCCATCGGGTCGTGGGTAATGAGCACTACGGTTCGTCCGGTCAGTAAGCGCGCGGCCAGGCTCTGAATGCGTGTGCGGGTGAGGGTATCGAGGGCGGAAAACGGTTCATCCATCAGCACAATGGGGCGATCTTCATAGAGGGTGCGCGCCAACGCCGCGCGCTGGCGCATCCCGCCGGACAGCGCGGCAGGGCATTCATCAGCACAGGAGGCCAGTCCTACCTGCTCAAGAAGCTCGTTGACGCGGGCGTTGTCGACCTTCTCACCGCGCAGCCTGGCGCCGAGGGCGACATTTTCCCGCACGTTAAGCCACGGATAGAGCAGATCTTTTTGACCCATCCACGCCAGTCGCGTAGTGACGGGAAGGCCATCGCTGGCGACAACGGTTCCGCGGGTTGGCGCCGCCAGCCCGGCGATAATACGCAACAGGCTGGTTTTGCCCGCGCCGCTGGCGCCAAGGAGCGACACCCATTGCCCGGCGGCAATATCAAAGGCGAGATCGCGAAAGATAGTCCGTGTGCCAAAGCGCAGGCATAAATCGCGAACGTGAATGCCTGGCGCCATCACGCCTGGACCTGCCCGGCGGCATTCAGACCCATCTGCCAGAAATTGCCTTCCAGCCGGGTAGCGGTAGTAAATATGTCGCTCAGTCCGGCGAACCGTGATTCCGCGCCGCGCTGTTGCCAGAGGGTTTCCAGAAGGCCGATCGCCGCGTTGACGCCCTGAAGATAGCTCTCGTCCCCGTAGTTGCGGATCCATGAAGCATAGGGATTATCGTGCAAGTTGGTTTGTGGGTTGTGCAGCAGACCGAGCCCGATTTCCGCGTAACCCGCAACGCAGGGCAGCAGCGCCGCCAGCAGATCCAACGCGTCGCCGGCGTGGCCGATATCCAGAACGTAGCGCGTGTAGTTGACGGTTTCCATCGCTTCGCTTTGCAGGGCCATAGCGTCTTCATTCAGCCCCCATTGCTCGCAATAGCCCACATGTAGCGGTAGCTCAGCAAGGATGGCATTCATCGAGGCGGCGGCGGCGCGCATCTCCGGCAACGTGCGAAGTTTGCTGACCAGCAGGGCGTAGCTGCGAGCGAAGTGGATCAGGAAAAGATAATCCTGGGTTAAATAATGACGAAAGGCTACCTGCGGCAGCGTGCCCGCGGCTAATTGCTGGAGGAAGGGGTGCGATACGTAGCGTTGCCACTCGCCACCGGCCTGCTCACGCAGTCGACCGTAAAGACCTTGGGTAAAAGCGGGAATCATCATGGGACCTCCTGAAAATAAGGGGAGATCCGGGCGTGCAGAAGTGTGAACAGGTAAAAACTGAAAACTGGCGAACATGCCGACCCGTCCCTTCGCTGGCATGACCCAGATCAGGTTCAAAGGGTTCGGTTTTTACGCCATCTCAGCCCTCACGGGACACCCCTCGGTTGCGACATGTTATACGTCATTCACTTTTTGATTACAACGGTGACAAGGTAAAAAGCGTCGATAGTAGTGACACTGTCACATTTGAGTGGTTATGCGCCAGATCGATAAATAACATTTATCAATTTGTGTGATTAACCACGCTTTTTTATCCAAAAATAAGCAAAGTAAGGCGAGGGTAAGTTGGCGAAGAACAAGGGCTTACGATATATTTTTAGCACATTCCCTTAATATCCCCTTATGAATGCGTCAGTGCTGGAGACCGCATGAAGCTGGCAGGCCTTACTCTTTTACTGATGCTTGTCCTCGCGCCTGACGTGTCTCGAGCCGCCCAATTGTTCGATCCTGAAGATGGCATGCTTGATATGAGCCAGTATCTGCAGGATAACCCGTACGGTTTTTTGCCGGTGCCGGTAATGATCACCGAGCCGGCTATCGGCTACGGCGGCGGTCTGTTTGGTTTATTTCTGCATGGTAAAGGCTCCCGCGAGGGCGATCGTTTTATTCCACCAGCGCTAACCGGGTTCGGCGGCGGCGGGACGCAAAATGGCACCTGGTTCATCGGCGCCGCGCATCGCCATACGTGGAATCACGACCGGATTCGTTACCTGGTTGGCGCGGGCTACGCCAATGTCAATCTCGATATCTATTCGGGCGATATTGCCGGTTTTAACAAAAATGTGGCGGTGCAAACCCATACCAAAGGTTTTGGCGGTCTACAAAAGCTGTTATTCCGCGTGGGGGACTCGCCGGTTTTTCTTGGCGCCTCGCAATTCTATGCACATACCGATGTGACCGCGGACAATCAGGTGATTAACAAGGTGTGGCAGCGGGTGCTGGGGGAGAAAAGCACCTCTTCGGCGTTGGGCGTGGTGGCGGAATATGACACCACCGATAATTTTTTCTACCCTAAGAAAGGGTTATCGCTACAGGGCGAGTACCGTTTTTACCGCGCTCTGCTTGGCGGCGACTATCATTACAATCAGTTGTCGCTGGATGGTAAATACTTTATCCCGCTGGCGCCGACCTTAACCCTGGCGCTGGCGGCGAATTATCAGTCGCTAACTCATCATGACAAGCACTTGACGCCAATGGCCCGGCCTTACATCGAACTGCGTGGCATCTCGCGTTTTCGCTATCAGGGCGATTATGTCGCTGTCGCCCAGACACAACTGGCCTGGCAATTTGCGCCGCGCTGGATCCTGCAGGGTTTTGTCGGCGTCGGTAGCGCCGCTGACGAAGCCGGGGCGTTGTGGCAGCAAAACGAAGTGGCGTGGGGCACCGGTTTTCGTTATCTGGTCGCCCGTCAGTATGGATTATTTACCGGCGTCGATGTCGCCTTCAGCGAACACGAACAGGCGGTCTATTTTAATGTGGGTTCCGGACTGTAAAGGTACATATAAAAAATGAGATGGAAAACAACCGTCATTACGCTGCTATTAACCTCTGGCGCCGTGTGGAATGCCTGTGCGGCGGAAAGTGACGACAGTGATAGCTACTTTCCCATATGGGGCGACGAAGCCCGCGCCCGCGGTTATTCCATTCCGCTGCCGTTTGGCGTCAATCTCAGCTATATGAATATGCGCCAGGATATTATGGTCGACAGCATCACCTTTTCCGGACTGAAGCTGGGTAACCATCCAATCCCCAGCGATATGTTCGCCATTGACGCCGGACACACGCGGGAGAAGAGCAAAACTGAGAACCTGCGTCTCGATATGTGGGTATTTCCATTCCTTAATGTCTACGGAATTTTGGGCCACACCCGCGGTTCGTCGGTGTCGAATGTGTCGGTCGATGCTGACCCGACGCAATACCGCGGTCTGGATCGCATCATCGCCGGCGCGGTGCATAACCTCAACCAAAGCGGCGAGTTGCAAAACATCGATTTTGTCCTTGATTTCAAAGGTACTACCTGGGGGGGCGGGTTCACGCTGGCTGGCGGCTATGAGAACTGGTTTGCCCTCGTCGATACTAACTACACCCGCACCGATTTTGATATTCTCGACGGCAGCATCTCTGCCGTGACAGTGTCACCTCGCGTGGGTTATCGATTTGATCTACAGGGGATTTCTGGCCCTTCGCATCTCAGCGTGTGGGTTGGCAGTATGTATCAGGACGTGCAACAGGAGTTCAAAGGCAACCTTGCTGATTTGCATATGCCGCCACAGCTGCAACCATTGATTGCCGCGGTCAATAAAGACGGCGACGGCAAGTTTGATGTCAAACAGAAACTCACTTCACCGTGGAATATGCTGATCGGCGCCCAGTACGAAATCACGCGTAACTTCAATGTGCTAACCGAATTTGGCTTTAACGAGCGCAATAGTTTCTTTGTCGCTGGCGAATACCGTTTTTGACTTAACGGCGCGTAGTCATCGGCGAGTATGATGCGCGCTGTTTTTGTGTGGTGGAGAACGCTTTTGATGCGTAAGAGTTTGTGGTGGTTATGGGCAGCCGCTTTTTCGGTATTTGCCCAGGACCCGGTATTACCGACGATTCCCGTTAATCATGTCAGCCCGGTAGTGGGTGAACTGTCACCGCCGGAATCGCTGCGCCCATGCTGCGCCTTCGGGTTCGATCTGCGGGTGCGCGCCATTGGCGTGCCGATCCCGGTTTATCAGATTGGCAATGTGCTGACGCTCGATACCTTAGGTGAGCATCATTACAACGATAGCGCGCTCGGCGCGGTTAAAAATCTGATAGGCTTAAGCGATGAGCACAATGGCCTTATCTATACCCGCCGCGGCGGCTTTATTGATATTGCCCATGTGCGCGATACCGCTGATTACACCTTCTATTTATTCAGCCGAATTTATCCCACGCTCGGCCAGCCAGGACGTATCTTTTATAGCGAGGAGCTGGGCGTCCGTCGCGTCCAGTTAAATGCCTTTACGCCGCCGGCTTCAATGCCGCAGCGATATACGATTGCCGCGTGGCTTGCCGGCCATCTGGCCTTTGAAATTGCGCAATGGCATGAGATCGCCCAATGGTATGGCTTCCAATCGGTTCCGGGCTTTTCGGAAGAGATTTCCGCCTTTTCGCCGGAGGATCTCTACTCCAATCTGCTGGGCGCACGTCTGGCGATCAACGTCATATTGCAAGGGCAAGCCGGTTCGGTCGATGCCTACAACCGGGCGATGGAAGCGGCGTTAAAACAGGCGTTGGTCAAACTGCTGGTCGCGCCGCAAAGTGAGACGGAAAGGATGTTTCGCGAGATTGACGGCGACTGGTGGAACAGTAAGCGCAGGGTACCGGACAAATTTTTGGTACTGAAGCGGAATTACGATCTCAGCGAAAATCGCCTGCCAACGCCGGTTCCTTTTGAACGCACGCCGCCGTATCGTCTGACGATGCCAAAGGAAGTTGCCGGGTTTACGCTCGCTGAACTGGGTCAACTGCAAATCCATCCAGGGCAGGATATGCAGTCGCTGCCAGCGCCGCATAATTTTTATTCTCCGCAGCAGTTCCAGCAGCTTGCTGATAAAGCGCAGCAGGCGGATGCCATTCAACTGCAGCGTATTGAAAAATAACTAACGATTGGTCGCTGCTGGCTATACTCAATCAAACTAATCCCCCCGTTGAGGTAGCATCAGACCATGGTATTTGTCGTTCCGCGCGCGTCCTGGCTACTGCTGGCGGTGCTATTCGTCAGCCAGGCAGGCTATGCCCTCGACGGCAGTCGGCTAAAGCAGCGTGCGGACGCGGTGCTCACCTTAATGAGTTATACCGTGGTGCCTGACGTAACCGCCAGCGACCTGAATATTGGTTCCGGCGCCAATGAGAAAAACGAACTCACCATCACCCAATTCGGCGGCGGCGCAACGCTGAGCGACAGCTTTCCTCTCTATCTGGAAGGCACCATGGGTTATAGCCGCTACGACCCACAATTTGTAATCAGCGATGGCGACCAAAGTCGTACCATCCCGACCAAATGGAACAGTCTGACCGCCACCGGCGGCGTCGGCTGGGACTTTCCGTTGTATCAGGACCGCTGGGGCGGAAAACTGGTACTACGGCCTATCTTCAATATGATGCTGGGCACCATGGCCAGTGATGCGCGCCTTGGTCGCTGGGCGCTCGAACGCAAAACGGATGCCGATATTCGCTTCCTCGATGGTGGTCGACTGAACGCCTATGGGTTGGGCGGGTCGCTAATGCTCGATTATGAACTGTTTTCCAAAACGCAGGATATTGATATAGAGGCGCGCTATTCCGCGATGAATTTGCAAACCTTCGGTAGCACATCTGAAGCGGTACAGGGGCAGGCCAGTGCCGAAAACCTGGGTATCTACCTTCGCCGACGCGCGCCGATTGCCGACTGGACGCTGCTGAAAAGCCCGGTGCGCTATGTGCTGGAAGGCGCCCATACCATGTATCTCGGCGACCAGCGCGGTGAACTCGGCTTTGATAGCCTGAGTTCGCTTGGTATTGGTTTGGAACTTGACAGTAGCCAGTATCCGGTATTTATCACCCGCACCCGACTGGTGGCCCGCTACATGTTCGGTAATAACACCGAAGGTTATGGTCTCGGTTTAGCAATGAGTTTCTGAGTGCTATTGCCCGTTTTCGTGATTGCGTTATTTTTTCATTTTTGTTGGCAATATTTTCTTCGCTGATTCGTCTACCTCGATACATACATTTTAATGAGGTAATTGACGATGAGAGATTTTGAACGACACGGGCATCATCACCAGGGTTTTGGTCGCCATAGACTGGCGCGACCGCTGATCATCGGCGCGCTGATTGTTGTGGTACTGAGTCTGGTCGTGATGACGCTATGGAACGCCTTGCTGCCGGCTATCTTCGGGGTGAAAAGCATCGGTTTCTGGCAGGCTTTGGGGTTGCTGGCGCTGTGCCGTATCTTGTTTGGCGGTTTAGGTTTTCATCGCGGTATGTTTGGTATGGCGCAGGCGCGTCGACGCATGCATGAACGCTGGATGACCATGACCCCGGAGCAGCGAGAGGAGTTTGCTCAACGTTTTGGTCGCCACGGACATCACGGCCGCTGCGGCTGGCATGAACGTCGCGGCGGGCAACCGACTGACGATAACACCTCGGCGAAGACGCCGGATGCCGAGTGAACGAGGTAAACAACACGATGGCGGGGGAATCACGGCTGTTGTCTGCGCTTGCCGCCTGTCGTGCGCGTTTAAGGGCGTTTATTCGCGGTAGAACCGCCGTACGTGACGATGCCGATGACATCCTGCAGGAAGTTACCCTGCAACTGATGAAAGTCGAGCAACCGGTGGAGAACGTGGCGGCATGGTTATTCCGGGCGGCGCGTAATGAAATGACCGATCGGTCGCGCAAGAAGCGCGAGTTGCCATTAACATTCGACAGCGATGAGGATGGCGATGGCGGCTCTGCCGAGGATGAGCTGGCGGAAACGCTGTTTGGCATCGCGCAGACGCCGGAGGAAGCATACCTTAAAGAACTGCTGTGGGAGGCATTAACTGAAGCGCTGGCGGAGTTGCCGCCGCTGCAGCGAGAAGCCTTCGAGAAAACCGAACTGCAGGGCTATAGCTACAGGGAGTTGGCGGCAGAGAGCGGCGCCAGCGAGCAGGCGTGGCTGTCGCGTAAACACAAAGCGGTACTCTTTCTTCGCAGCCGATTGCGAACGCTCTACGATGAACTTACCTCGCCTTAACTCATGCCCGGCGGCATATCGCGCCGGGCTTTATTGTATCCTTATTTCTATAACAGCGTCGCCAGCCACTCGGCGAAGACGCGCACCTTGCGTGATACATGACGATGGGGATAGATAAGCGATAATTTTCTGGAGGGAACCGGATTATTCGGCAGGACCTCAACCAACTCACCGCTCTTCAACCAGGGTTGCAGGAAAAGATCCAGACCCTGCATAATGCCGAGCCCAGCCAAACCGGCGGCAATGTACGTCTCTGAATTATCCACCACCAGTTTGCCGGCCAGCGCAAGAGTCTGCGGTCCGGCGTCAGTCTGAAACACCCAGCGCATGGTCTGATGATTACTGTTATTCAGCCAGTTGATCGCCTGATGATGCTGCAGGTCGTCAAGGATTGTGGGAACGCCGTGTTTCGCCAGGTAGGCCGGGCTGGCGCAGGTTTTCATACCGACGGTACCGAGATGACGTGCGATATAGTCACCGTCTTCAAGTTCGCCGATGCGCAGAACGCAATCGAGGCCCTCACGAAGCATATCCCGCCGTCGGTCGGAGCTGCTCAGCACAATTTCAAGCTCCGGATGCTGATGATAAAAGGCGGGGAGATTCGGTACGACCACTAACTTCGCCAGGGCGATAGGCATATCGACGCGCAGTTGACCCTGCAGCGGACGCTGCGGGGCGAAAGATTCCATCAGCTCGTCGGCCTGCGCCAGCAGAGGTTTACTACGACGATAAAACGCCTCGCCATCAGGGGTGAGGTGGATCTGTCGGGTGGTACGCTGCAGAAGCCTAACGCCGCAGTGCTGCTCCAGCTGCTGTAGCGCTTTCGTGACCGCCGGGCGGTGGATCTGCAGATTCTCGGCGGCACGCGTAAAGCTGCCAGACTCGATGATTTCGATAAAAATCTTAATAGATTCAAATAGATTTAAGTTCATTTTTATCAATGTGCTCTGATGACGGCTTGGTATTTCACTTTGATTATTACTTATTTAATAACAGTGATGGATAATTTCTACTATTTTTACAAACAATAAAGCGGCCTACAGTGTCGTCATCCCAGCGTTAAGCGCCAGAAAACACACTAAGGAAGTCGCATCATGCAAAACCGTTCTGTTAGCCATATTCTCGGTATTGAAAAACCTGTCATTCAGGGGCCGTTATCCTGGCTGACCGACGCCCGATTGGTCGCCGCCGTCAGTAATGCCGGAGGGCTTGGCGTATTAGGGCCGAACGCAGGTTTAACCGCGCAAACCGCCGTCTCGACGCCGCAGGAAACGGCAGAAAAGATGCGTGAAGAGATCCGTAAAACGAAATTACTCACCGAGAAACCTTTTGCCGTCAATCTCATTCCGACGGTTGAAAACGATATCTGGACGCCGCCGATTGTAGAAGTAGTAAAAGAAGAGGGGGTTAAAGCGGTGGTTTATACCGGCTATGGTCAAGGGGCTATCATTCCCTCGCTGTTTGCTTCTCTTAAGCAGGCCGGGATCAACATTATCTATCGTGATATTAACCCGACGCCGGAAAACAGCCGCGAGGCCGAGGAGATGGGCGCTGATGTTATTGTCGCCACCGGCTTCGACGAAGGTGGAACGCTTCCGGGGACGGCATTGGGAACGTTTTCTATCGTGCCATTGATTGTCGATGCGGTGAAGCGCGTGCCGGTGCTGGCGGCTGGGGGAATTACCGACCGGCGCACCGCCAGGGCCGCCCACGCGCTGGGCGCGCAGGGGGTATTTACCGGCTCCGTGTTTATCAGCACCACCGAGAGCCGCGTGCCGCAATCGGTGAAAGAGATGATCGTGCAGGCTAACGGCCTGGATTTGCAGCTATTTCGCACATTGCCGGATTACTATCGTTCGCTGCCGGGTAAATTAGCCGCCAGACTGGTGGCGTTAGATAAATCCGGCGCCAGTAATGAAACCATAGCCGCGGAAATGGGCGGGTTGCGCGGCCTACGGATTGGCATGCTGGAGGGCAACACTGACGAAGGTTACATTTCACTGGGAACCGGCATCGGCAGTATTCAGCAGGTCAAGAGCGTCGCGGAAGTAGTGGATGAACTGACGGTTTAATCTCTACCGCTGCGCTCTCAGGCGGAAAACAGAAACTCCCCGTTCGCACAACGGGGAGGGTGATTAGCACAAATTAGCTCCCCCAGCGCTGCTGCAGATACTGAACCGCCTGCTGGGTTTGCGGCTGGTTAAGGTTGTTCTCGCGAAACAGAATCGTCCCCTGAATACCTGGCGTGGTTTCATTGAGGTCGATCTGCTTTTTCAGCTCCGGCACGCCGCCGCCGACCATCCAGTCTGGTTCATTTTTTGACGGTTCACCGACTTTATACAGCGCCACGCCGATATAGAGCCGGGTGTGAGTGGGTTTCACGACATCGGCCCACCACTTAGCCAGCACATCATAGCGCGCGGCATCGCGGGCGAACGGCCAGTACAGCTGCGGCGCGATATAATCCAACAGCCCTTGTTGAACCCAACTGCGGGTATCGGCATAGGACTCATCATAGGCCGCCGCGCCGCGGGTGTCAGAACCGGCCGGATCGTGGGAACGGTTGCGCCATACCCCCGCCGGGCTGACGCCAAACTCAACCTGCGGATTCAGTTTCTTGATGGTCTGTGAGACCTGCGCTATCAACTGTTGGGTGTTATGACGCCGCCAGTCGGCTTTCGAGGCATAACCCTGACCATATCGCTGATAGGTTTGATTATCGTTCAGCATCGATCCCGGCGTTTCAGTATAGAAATAGTCATCAAACTGCACGCCATCGATAGGATAGTTTTGCACCACTTCCGCCACGATACTGGTGATCCAGTCACGGACTTCCGGGATTCCTGGGTCGAGCACAAAGCGATCGCTGGCGGTACGTATCCAGTTGCGGTGCAGGACAAATACGCTGGCGGGGACCTGAGTCAGGGTGTGGTTAAGTTCGGCGATGGTGGCGGGTTTAGTATTGACCGAAACCCGATACGGGTTGAACCACGCGTGAACTTTCATCCCGCGTTTATGCGCTTCATCGAGCATAAACTGCAGCGGATCGTAACCGGGATTTTCGCCAATTTTGCCGGTCAACATGTCTGACCACGGCAAGATGTGGGACTCCCACAGCGCGGTGCCATCCGGTTTAACCTGGAAGAAGACGGTATTGATGCCCAGGCGTTGTAGATTGTCGAGTTTGGCGATCAGGGCCAGCTTTTGCTGGCTGATACGGCTTTCCGGGCTACTGGCGATAATTGAACCCACCGGCGGCCAGTCGAGACGGGAAACCGTGGTGAGCCAGACGCCGCGCACCGGCTGGTGATTTTTTGCCGATTTTTGCGCAACGGGCGGTTTGCTGGCGGTCACCAGCGATTTTGGCGCTTTACTGGTGCAAGTCACGAGCAGCAATACGGCGGCGGCAACCGCGCCGAGCCGGGTCATGCTGGTGACGGAGAGGAGGCGACGAGAAGCGATAATCATTACTCCCGTAGGCATGTAGACGCTTGAAAAATCACATTGTCTTATGATTCGCAGGTGAGGGCAAGGTGTGTAATTGGACGGAGAAAAATTACTGCCATGTTGCCAATTAGGATCGCCTCTAACATCCATACATAACAGTATCCTCCCAGTGATTTCCTGACAAAAAAGCAGAATTAACCTGGATAATTAGCTGGTCGGTTGTGTTACAACATATTACTAAACGCACAGCTAAGGAGAATCCGATGCGAAAAATATTATTGCTGGCCGCCGTCTTGCTGGCATCATCCGCACCGATCGTCACCCAGGCCGAGGAGATTACGCTTTTACCGGCCATAAAACTGCAGATTGGCGACCGTGATTCCTATGGTCATTACTGGGATGGTGGGCGCTGGCGTGACAAAGACTACTGGCATCGTCACTATGAATATCGTGATAAGCACTGGCGAAAGCTGGAGAAAAAGCAGCGTAAAGCCTATGAGAAAGGTTATCGTGATGGTCGCAAGGATTATAAGAAGCGCGAAAAAGAGTACAACAAGCACCACAACCACCATCATCACTAAATAAGATTGGAGCCATTATGGCTCCAATCTGCTATTACCTTCTGCCTTGTGTCTGCAATATTGTCTGATAATGTCTTCATCGCAGAAGCAAATTACCCCATCAATCTCCCTTTTCAGAATGAACTAATAATATTGCAAATGGCCTACCAACATTAGTGGGGGTAATATGCGTGTAAAAATATTTAGGATAATTCCATCTTTTCAGTGAATGAAAAATCCGATTTATAAAACCGTATATTATATTCATTAAATCAATCAGTTAAATTTCACTTTCTTTTGTATGGTTTTTGCGATTACACTTTTCCGCCGTCAGAAGGTTTTTTCAGGGATATCATCATTATAAGATTAGTCTGAAAAAATTAATTCCGCCAACTGCTCCTGATAATGGGGCGAAATTGCGTGTTGAATTGACTCGATCGATCTGTAAAATTGTGTGGTGATAGTTAATGAAATGTAATATAGGGATCCACTGCGGTGAAGATTCGTGCGGTAGCTATGCCCATATCACATCGGGAACCCTTTTACGCACAGTGATTAAGGATATTCAGACTTGTTATTCAAGCAGAGATAACCCTTAAGAAAATAATAGCATTGCAATGGAAAAGCATATGAAAACGCGAGTGTTTTTAGCCGCTATGATTGCGGTTTCACTGGCAGGGTGCGAAGCGCCGCCGAAGCCGCAAATTACCGATGACACCATTGAAACCACGCAGGTTAACGGCGTCAATTTGACCCATCGCCATATTGTTGTTCCGCCAACGGAATTTACCCCAATTAACGCAGAATATCGCGCGCTGTATTCTGCCGCGGTAATGAGCCAGGCCGGATATGGCGGCAAAGTGATTGTGCAATTAGTTCCAGGTGCTAATTATATTGCATTGGGACAGGCCCAGGACGGCTGGATAGCGTTAGCCAATGAAGGTCAGGAAAATTTAATTGGCTATGCTCCGGCCAATGCCGTTGTCAAAAGTGAGCTGTATGATAAAACGGTCCGCGAACAGTCGAAGCGCCCGAAGGCGCGTAAGAAAGCGACCTGCGTGAGCGTCGACGGAAATACCAAAGCCTGCAAAAACGGCAATAACGGTACCTGGATTCTGGATTAATCCCGCCTTTACGAGCGACACCGTATGAATAATAACTCTCTTTTACGCCAGGTCATGCTGGCGTTTTATTTGCTTCTTTTTACGTTGGTTAGTGGATGTGGTTCGTCTTCACACAGCGACCCTGCCCGATACAATCTTCAGTTCCAGGCCCACCCGCAAATTAACCGTTCTGCGCCATTAAAGGTCAGAGTGTTAGTGCTGAAATCCGATGCGGAATTCATGTCCGCCGATTTCTACTCCTTACAAAATAACGCGCAAAAAGTTCTCGCCGGCAACTTGCTGAACAGCGATGAATTTTTCCTTATGCCGGGTCAACTGGCAAAAAAACTCAGCGGGCAGAGCTCGCCGGAGGCGCGTTATATCGGAGTGATGGCGGAATACCAATCTCTGGATGGTAAAAAGTGGCGCATTTCTCTTCCTCTGCCAACGTCTGGCGAAACTCCTTTTTGGCAGTTCTGGAAACTGTCGGCAGATCAGCTGCAAGCCAATTTATATCTTGACGTTAACGGGATCCGCGTCGTGCAGCAATAGCGCGAGCCCTAACAGGAAATTTGTATGAATAAAGCAGAAAAGGTGGTCTGGACCGAAGGTATGTTCTTGCGTCCGCATCACTTTCAGCGGGCAGAAAGCTACCTGCATACGCAAATTCGCGAATGGGGCGGATTACAGCGCTCCTGGCTGTGGGGTTTCCTTGAGATTGAACTTGATGAGGCGATGCTGCGTCAGGGCTGCATTGCTCTGAGCTATGCCAGCGGCCTGCTGCCGGATGGGACGTTCTTCCAGTTTCGCGATGCTCGTCAGGGCCCGGCGCCGTTGCAAATCCCGGATAACGTCACGGGCGAAAAAGTCGTATTGGCCTTGCCGGTTCGTCGCGGCGGTCGGGAAGAGGTTATCTTCAGCGAGGAAAAAGACTCGCTGGCGCGCTTTACCGCGTTTGAACAGGATGTGGAAGATGACAATGCGCTGTCGGTCGGCGATGCCACCGTGCAGTTTGCCCGCCCGCGGCTCACCCTGATGCTGGAAAAGGATTTGACCGCCGAGTGGACGGCCATCGGCGTGGGGTTCATTGCCGAAAAGCGCAACGATAACGCCGTAAAACTCGATAATGGCTATATCCCGCCGATGCTCAACGGCATCAATCATCCTTTGATATACGCGATGATCAACGACTTGCATGGTCTGCTGGCGCAACGCAGCCAGCAGATCGGCAGCCGGCTGCGACAGCCGGGGCGTTTTAATACTTCCGAATTAATTGAGTTCACTCTACTTGCGCTGGTTAATCGCCATCTCGGCCATCTCTCACATCTCAAAACGCTGCCATTAGTTCACCCCGAGTCATTGTGGAATAGCTGGCTGCCGTTCGCCGCCGAGCTGACGACCTGGATGGCGCAGCGCGGTCCGGATGCCGCCCTGCCAATTTACGACCATGACGATCTCGCTAGCTGCTTCGGCAAACTGATGTTGTTGCTGCGTCAGGGGTTATCACAAGTAATGGAAGACAACGCCATCCAACTCCCGCTGATAGAACGATCGCATGGGCTAAACATCGCGACCGTACCCGAGAGCAGCATGGTGCGTGATTTCGGATTCGTATTGGCGGTTAAAGCTAGCGTACCGGGTGATGTACTGCAAACGCACTTCCCGGCACAGATGAAAGTCGCGCCGGTGAGCAAAATTCGCGATCTGGTGCAACTACAACTACCGGGTTTGATCCTGCGCGCTATGCCCGCCGCGCCGCCGCAAATTCCGTGGCATGCCGGTTACAACTACTTTGCAGTCGAAAAGGGCGGCGAGCTGTGGAACGACATGGAGAAATCCGGCGCCTTCGCACTGCATCTGGCAGGCGAGTTCCCCGGCCTGGATATGGAATTTTGGGCTATCCGTAGCCCGTCGGAATAAGAAAGCGAGCGTTGATGATGCAGGAACAACAGGCCGCTGCCAGCCATGGCGTAAGCGGCAATAATCCCCTGGTGACGGCCGCCAACCCATTGCTAAATGCGATCCCACAGATCCGTCATTCGGTATCTCACGATGACCAGGCCGGTTTGCGCCAGCGTTTGATTGATGAAATCCGCCGTTTTGAAGTGCGCGCACAGCAGGCGGGGTTACCCTACGAAGTGATAGTCGGCGCTCGTTACTGCCTGTGTACCGCGCTGGACGAGGCTGCGGCCTTGACGCCATGGGGGAGTAGCGGCGTCTGGTCGGGCAGCGGTCTTTTAGTGACCTTTCACAATGAAACCTGGGGCGGGGAGAAGTTCTTCCAGTTGCTTGCGCGCCTGTCGCAGAATCCGCGCGAACACATCAATCTGTTGGAACTGATCAACTACTGCTTATTGCTTGGTTTTGAAGGGCGTTATCGGGTAATGGATAACGGCCGTACGCAATTGGAAACCATCAAGCAGCGCCTGTGGCAAATGATTTGCGGCGTACGCGGCGGCTACGCGCCGCCGTTATCGGTTCACGGCGAGGATCGCCCGGTGCTGCGTAAACTGTGGCGTCCGGTGGTGCCGCTATGGGCCTGCGTCGCGCTGGCGGGGTTCGCCGCCTGCCTGTTCTATATCATTCTTAACTGGCGGCTTGGCGATGCCACCAACCCGGTGTTGGCGAAAATTTACCAGACCCCGCTGCCGGAAGCGTCGATTGCTCAGCCGGCGGAAAAATTGCCGGCGGTACTTAACCTGCGAGGTTTTCTGCGCCCGGAAATTGCCGAAGGGCTGGTTGCGGTACGTGACGAAGCGGACCGCAGCGTGGTGATCCTCAAAGGCGACGGGCTCTTTGCTTCGGCCTCGACGGTGGTGCGCGACCGTTACGATCCTGTGATTGATCGCATTGCGCAAGCGATGAACAACGTCAGCGGCCGCATTCTGGTGGTCGGCTATAGCGATAATGTGCCTATACGCAGCGCGCGCTTTGCCTCGAACTACGAACTGTCGCTGGAACGCGCGCGATCGGTACAAAAGCAGCTGCAAAATCATCTGACGCAGCCTGAACGCGTAAAAGCCGAAGGGCGAGGGGAAATGAACCCCATCGCGCCGAATACTACTCCTGAGAACCGTGCCCGTAACCGCCGTGTGGAAATTACTCTGCTGGTGTCGCCCGATAATACCCGGGCTGAGCTGAACGGATTACCCCAAGGAAATTAAGGATGCTGACACTTCTGCTTTCCATACTGACCAACCGGCTGCTGTGGGGTTTTCTCGGCGCTACGGCGGTGGCGGCCGTCATCTGGATGATTGGCCCGCTATTGTCGATTGTCGATACCCGGCCGCTGGAATCGGAACAAAACCGCGTTATATCTATTGCGCTGGTGTACCTCATCTGGGCGCAAAGCCACATTCTGCCGCGTCTGTACAACGCCTGGCTCAACCGCAAGCTGATGGATAACCTGAAGGAAGACACGCCGAAGGGTAACGATCCGCAGCAGCGCCTCAATAGTGAAGACCAGATCCTCGCCGAACGCTTTGATGAAGCCGCGCAAATGTTGAAAAAAGCGCACTTCAGCAAAACCGGCAATGGCCAGTGGACCCAGCGGTTTAGCACCCACTATCTGTATCAACTGCCATGGTATGTGATTATTGGCGCATCCGGTTCCGGTAAAACCACCGCCTTAGCGAACTCCGGGCTGCAGTTTCCGCTGGCCGACCGCTTCGGAAAAACGGCGTTACGCGGCATCGGCGGCACGCGCAACTGTGACTGGTGGTTTACCAACGAGGCCGTGCTGCTGGACACCGCCGGGCGCTATACCACCCAGGAGAGCGAGCAGGCGCAGGACGCCAGCGAGTGGCTGAAGTTCATGGGATTATTGCGTAAATACCGCCGCCGCCAGCCGATTAACGGCGTTATCGTCACGGTAAGTATCTCCGACCTGTTAACGCAATCGACGGAGGCCTCGCGGCAGCAGGCGGTTAATCTGCGCCAGCGTCTCTCTGAACTACATGAACAATTGGGTATTCGTTTCCCGGTGTACGTACTGGTGACGAAGGCTGACCTGCTTAAAGGCTTCCGTGCCTGGTTTGCCGATTACGACAAGGCGAAACGCGATCAAATCTGGGGCTTCACTTTCCCGTGGGAGCAGGCAAGTCTTGCCGACTTCGACCTGATGGGCCGCTTTACCCAGGAGTTTGCGCTACTGCAACAGCGGCTTGAAGCCGGGCTGCCGGATACAATGCTGCAAGAGCATGATGCCAAAACCCGCGCCGAAGCCTGGCTGTTCCCGCAAGAGTTTGCGGCGTTGCGGCCGCTGTTAGCCGATTACCTGAGTACCGTCTTTGCCCGTTCTAACTTTGAAACCGAGTTTTCACCGCGCGGCATTTATTTCGCCAGCGGTACCCAGGAAGGGCTACCGTTCGACCGCGTGATGGGCGAACTCAATCGCGCGCTGTCTTTGCCACAGGGAAATGAAAACGACAACTGGGACTCAGTGAGTAAAGAAGCGCCGATCCCCGGCGCCAAAGGCCAGAGTTATTTCATTAAAAACCTGCTGCAAAACGTGATTTTCCAGGAAGCCGGCATCGCCGGGCAGAACCGCTGGTGGGAACTGCGTAACCGCGCAGCGATCTGGTCAGGCTATGCGGCGCTCGCGGCGCTGTTAATCATTTCATGCGTACTGTGGCTGACCAGCTACGGCAAAAACAAGGCCTACCTGGAAGAAGTCTCGGTGAAGGTGCCGCAGGTTGAGCAGCAGAGCAAAGCGTTGCAAAACCCCGAGCAGCGCGATCTGTTCGCCATGCTGCCGCTACTCAACGGCCTGCTGGAATTGCCGAAGAGTGCCGATTTTGACGTCAACGACCCGCCGCTTAGTCGCCGGATGGGACTCTACCGCGGAAATGATGTCAGCGATGCCTCGCAGACGCTGTATCAAAAAGCGCTGCAGCAAATGCTGCTACCGGATGTCGCCATGCGTATCACTACCTGGTTGCGCAACGACAATGGCAGTGACGCCGAATATAGCTATGAGGCGTTGAAAGCCTATCAGATGCTCTATCAGCCCAAGCAGTATGACGGCAAGTTTCTACTCTCCTGGGTGATGCTTAACCTGCAGCGTAACCTGCCGCAAAACGTGACGCAGACGCAGCTACGACAGCTGGAAGGGCATCTTGTCCAGCTACTGGAACCGCAAATCCAGTCCTCGCCGTATGCCAGGGATGATGCGCTGATCGCCCGTGAGCGAGCGTTGATTAACCAGCAGCCGCTCTCCTCAAGAGTGTACGGTCGTCTGAAACGTCTACTTGAGCATGATGACAATCTGAAAGCGGTATCGCTGGCGACGCTCGGCGGGCCGCAGAGCGAACTGGTGTTCTCGCGTAAAAGCGGTACGCCGATCGCTGAGGGCGTTCCCGGCCTGTACACGCCAGATGGCTACTGGCAGGTGTTCAATAAACAGATCGATAACGTGACCAGCGCGCTGCATGAAGATGATATCTGGGTGCTGGGCGCCGCCAGCGCGTCGGAAGATAAACAGCAAACCGATAACGCCGTCCGCCAGCTCTATATGCGTGATTTTATCGCCAACTGGGATCGCTTCCTTGCCGATATTCAGCTCAACAATAGCGCCGATCTGTCATCGCGGATCAACACCGCGCGCCTGCTTTCCGCCAGTAACTCGCCGCTGCGTCGTCTGGTTATCAACCTGAGTCAGGTGCTGAACCTGGCGCGCGCCGAGCCGGATACGGTTAAAAGCGAAAACTCAGCCGAGCAGGGCAACCGCGCTACCCGAACGCTGGAAGCGCTTTTCCGCCATGATGAGGGCGGCACAACCCAGGGCGCGGCGCTTAGCCAGACGCCGGAACAGCTGGTAACGGAACACTACGCGCCGCTGATCGAACTGGCGCAGCCGTTGGAAAAGGGCGGCAAAACGATTGTGTTCGACGATTTCCTCAAACAGATCGATGAACTTTATCGCTACTTGACCGCGGTACAGGATGCCGCCAACAGCGGTATGCAACCGCCGGGCGGCGACGCGATTAGCCGTCTACAGGCCAGCGCCGGGCGCTTACCTGGCGGACTGCAAACCATGTTCAGCAAAATGGCGGTCGGCGCCAGCAGTGATACCCAGCGCCGCGATCTCGATAACGTACGTAAACGGATTAACGTTGAAGTCGGCGGATTCTGCCGCCAGGCTATCGCCGGGCGCTATCCGCTGGTTCGCAGCGCCAGTAGTGAAGTCACGCCGGACGATCTGGCGCGTATGTTCGCGCCGGGCACCGGCATGATGGATACCTTCTTCCGTGACAACCTGACCAATAAAGTCGATACCACGCAGTCCAGCTGGCGTTTTATGCCCGGTATCGATGGCAAAACATTGCCGGGTAGTGAAGGGTTATTAAGGCCTTTCCAGCAGGCGCAATCGATCCGCGACGCGTTCTTTGCCAATGGCGCGACCACGCCGTCATTTAAAGTGACGGTGCGCACCATCAGCATGGACAACCGGATCCTCAACCTGACGCTGGATGTTGATGGCCAGCAGTTGCGCTATAGCCACGGTCCGCAGGCGGTGCAAATGATGAGCTGGCCGGGGCCGGGCGGCACCAACCAGGTGCGTATGCAACTCGGTCTGGCCGATGGTACCACCTCGACGCTGGTGACCAGCGGCTCATGGGCGCTGAACCGCTTTTTTGATAAGGCGCGCACCGCGCCCGGCAGCAGCAGTTTGAGCCGTCAGGCAACGTTTAGTGTCGATGGTTACCAGGTCACGCTGGAGTTTGCGCCGAACAGTATCCGCAATCCGTTCCAGCTTCCCCGTTTCTCATGTCCATAACCGCAAGGAAAGCCGAATGACTCACGCCCCTGCGATGAGCTGGTACGGGAAACTCCCCAGTACCGGCGATTTTTTGCAACGTCGATTTCCGGACATGCTGGTTCGCCAGTGGTCGCAATGGTTTCAGGTTGGGCTGATGGCCTGGCAACAGGAGCAACAGCGCAGCGGCGAACGCCAGTTCAGCAACGCGCCGGTATGGAACTTTATCGTTCCGCCGATGTTGAGCGGGCAGATGGTGCAGATGGGGTGTCTGATCCCAGGGCGCGACCGGGTAGGTCGCCAGTATCCTATCTGCGCGCAAATGGCCTTCAACCCGCTGGAGTGGTCGCCTTCGATCCTCACTCAGGCCGGAGAGTGGTATCAGCAGGTGGGCAGAACGCTGCTGCATGCGGTACGTAATGGTTTTTCCGCTGAACAACTTGACCAGGCGCTACTCGCTATTCCAGCGCCAAAGCTGGTAGAGGCGGAAAAGCGTTCGGAAATACTCGACGTGATTGGTTATCAGCAAGATGGGCAAAGCTCCCTGGGCTGGCAGCAGGCGGCGGACTGTTTTGATCCGCAGCGTCAGACCAGTTTTTGGTGGACCAACCGCGCCGATGGTTATCCGCTCTATACCCACGTCCATAGCGGTAATTTGACCGGCCAGCTGTTCACGCTGCTGTTTGATCCCGCCGGGGGCGCGAGGCCGGGCCGTCACGGTCTGTATCCGCCGATGTTTGAATAAGCAGGTAGGCCATGAATATTGATGAATTCCTTGCTCCGGTTAGCGCGGAGCAGCCCTGCGGTGAAAACCTCGAATATGACGCCGATTTCCAGGCAATGGAACAAGCGATGCAGGGTAAAGCCGAGCAGCAGTTCGGCGACACCATTATCCCGGCGGAACCCGCTGACTGGACGACGGTAGAAAAGCTGGCGGCTGGGCTACTTAGCCGCACCAAAGATTTGCGCGTCATGCTGGCGCTGACTCAGGCGTGGACAAAACGCCGCGGCCTGAGTGGTTACGCGGATGGCCTGCTGCTGGTGCAACAGGCGCTGTCGCTTTACTGGCAGCCTATCTATCCGCTGCTGGAAGAGTATGGCGAAACTGATCCGTTTTACCGTATCAATGCGCTCGCGGGGCTAAGTGACAAATCAGCGCTGACCAGCGCGTTACGCAATGCCGTGTTGTTACGCAGTAATGGCGATGAACTGCTATTGCGCGATGCGCAGGCGCTGCTCGATGGCAGTAAAACCGAATGCGCGGATTATCCCGGCGGCCGTTCGCGATTGATTGATGAACTGGCCCGCGGCGGACAGCCGGGGATTGACGCCATCCTCGCCATTCACCAGCGCTTGCAGACCATCCGCGAAATATTAAGCGATTGTCTGGGTGAAAGCGGCGTGCCGGAAATGGAACAACTGCAGAAGACCGTCGGTATCGTCGCCGGCGCCTGCCAGATAACCGATATTTCGTCCTTTCACGCGTCCCGCGAGGAGAGTGCCGTGAGTGAACATCAAGCGATTCCCAACGCGCCGCCGCCGTCTGCCGTTGACTGGCGCAGCGCGCAAATCAGCAGCCGCGCCGAGGCGCAGCAGATGCTGGAAAAAGTAAAACAGTACTTCGCCCAGCACGAACCGAGTCACCCCGCGCCGCTGATGATTGAACGGGTACAGCGGCTGATTGAGCTGGATTTTATGGACATCATCCGCGATTTAGCGCCGGACGGCGTTCATCAACTGGAAAACATTTTTGGACGTCGCGACTGACGCGTCCGGACATTATGGCGACAGGCATAAGGTCTGGCGCTCAACCTTTACCGCGCATCTTCGATGGAGAACATCATGGCAATAAGTAAAAGTGGGCAGAAATTTATCGCACGCAACCGTGCGCCCCGCGTACAGATCGAGTACGACGTAGAGATTTATGGTGCGGAACGCAAAATCCAGCTTCCGTTTGTAATGGGGGTGATGGCGGATCTGGTGGGTAAACCGGTCGACAATCAACCGGCGGTCGATGAACGTAAGTTCCTCGACATCGATATTGATAACTTCGACGAACGTATGAAAGCGCTGAAACCGCGCGTCGCTTTCCAGGTCGACAATACGCTGACCAACGAAGGCAAACTGAACGTCGATTTAACCTTCGACAGCATGGACGACTTCCTGCCGGATGCCGTGGCCCGCAAAGTGGAGCCGCTGAACAAACTGCTGGAAGCCCGTACCCAGCTTTCGAATCTGCTCACCTATATGGACGGTAAAAACGGCGCGGAAGAGCTAATTGCTAAAATTTTGCAGGATCCGACGCTGCTCAAATCGTTGAGCCAGATGCCGAAACAAGACGACAGTGCGAAAGGTAGCGAGGAGTAATCGATGAGCAACCCGACTCAACAACATGAGCAGCAGTCCAGCCAGGCCTTTAGCCAGGATGAATTCAGCGCGCTGCTGAACAAAGAGTTTCGCCCGAAAACCGACCAGGCGCGTTCCGCCGTTGAAAACGCGGTAAAAACCCTCGCGCAGCAGGCGCTGGAAAACACCGTCACGTTTTCCAACGACACCTATCGCACCATCCAGAACCTGATTGCCGGTATCGATGAGCAGCTGTCGCGGCAGGTGAACCAGATCCTGCATCATGACGAGTTCCAGAAACTGGAAAGCGCATGGCGCGGCCTGAGCTACCTGGTCAACAACAGCGAAACCGACGAAATGCTGAAAATCCGCTTTATGAGCATCTCCAAGCAGGAGCTGGGGCGCACTCTGAAGCGTTACAAAGGGGTGGGCTGGGACCAGAGCCCGATCTTTAAGAAAATTTATGAACAGGAGTACGGCCAGTTTGGCGGCGAGCCATTCGGCTGCATCGTCGGCGATTACTATTTCGACCATAGTCCGCAGGATGTGGAATTACTGGGCGAAATGGCGCGTATCGGATCGGCTGCGCACTGTCCGTTTATTACCGGTACCGCACCGGAAGTGATGCAGATGGAGTCCTGGCAGGAGCTGGCGAACCCGCGCGACCTCACCAAAATCTTCCAGAATACCGAATATGCCGCCTGGCGTTCGCTGCGCGAGTCGGAAGACGCGCGTTATCTGGGGCTGGTGATGCCGCGCTTCCTGTCGCGCCTGCCTTATGGGATTCGAACCAACCCGGTGGACAGTTTTGATTTTGAAGAGCAGACCGACGGCGCGGATCACAACAATTACGCGTGGGCCAACTCGGCGTATGCGATGGCGGCGAACATTAACCGCTCGTTCAAAGAGTTTGGCTGGTGCACCTCCATTCGCGGCGTGGAATCCGGCGGCGCGGTGGAAAATCTGCCTTGCCACACCTTCCCAAGCGACGATGGCGGCGTGGACATGAAATGCCCGACCGAGATCGCCATCAGCGATCGCCGCGAGGCGGAGCTGGCGAAAAACGGCTTTATGCCGTTGATCCATCGCAAAAACTCCGACTTTGCCGCCTTTATCGGCGCGCAGTCGTTGCAGAAACCGGCGGAATATCATGATGCCGACGCCACGGCTAACGCACGTCTGGCTGCGCGTCTGCCGTACTTGTTCGCCTGCTGCCGTTTTGCTCACTACCTGAAGTGCATTGTGCGCGACAAAATCGGCTCCTTCCGCGAGCGCGATGACATGGAACGCTGGCTGAACGACTGGGTGATGAACTATGTCGATGGCGATCCGGCTAACTCGTCGCAGGAGACCAAAGCGCGCAAACCGCTGGCGGCCGCTGAAGTGCAGGTAGCGGAGATCGAAGACAACCCGGGTTACTACACCGCGAAGTTCTTCCTGCGTCCGCACTACCAGCTGGAAGGGCTTACCGTGTCGCTGCGTCTGGTTTCCAAGCTGCCGTCGCTGAAAACCAAGGAAGCGTAATATGATGCCGCCGGGAGGGAACTCCCGGCAGCTACCACGCCATGGAAGAAGGTAAAGAAATGAAATTATTACCACTCTGCACGCTGGGACTGCTCACAGTACTGATGCCATTTACTGTCGTCCAGGCGGCTGAAGATTCCGCCAATTTACTGCGCGATCCCAATCAACTATCACGTAATGATGTGCGGTTGAGCGGCGAAAAGTTTCTCAAGGCCTGGCTGGCACAAGACAATACCCAGCAGCAGTTAAAGGCCAATATGTATCTGCTTGGCGTGATGGATGCAACAGAAGGTAAAGCCTGGTGCGGTTATCAGCAGGCACTGCCGGGATCGCTTCGAGAAAGCGTCTACAGCTATTTCAAAAAGCTGCCCGACGAGCGAATTAAACAGCCTGCGGCGATGCTGATTACCGAAGCGTTGGCGAAGGAGTTGCCTTGCAAAAAGGGAGCGACGTCATGAGGCTTCCCTGGCGACAACATGATGAATTTTGGGAATTGAGGTAGCAACCAAAGCCAATTTTTGGGAGTTGCCATGAACAGAATCATTATCAGTCTGCTGCTTGCTAGCAGTGCGTCGGCTTATGCCTGGGACGACCCGGTATTGTTTGTTAAACAGCTACCCTAGAAGCAGGTTGTTAAAGACGTGGTTTTATCCCGCTGTCTGGCGCAGGTAGCCGGTGATAAAAGTCAGTTTTCTGTGGATGCTGCGCGCAGTAGCAATGCGTTGCTGGAGTGGGTGCCTTTCGATATTGAAAACGGTAATGACAAAATTAACGCCATTATTACTAAATACAAAAGTGCCACCAATGGCTTTCATTCCGAGAGACAACCCGCAACTCAGGGCGTTACCTTAAATTGTTTGCGCCTTTATCATAGTACGGAACTGGATAAATTAACTTCGCAGATAATCATCGGTGATCCTAATAAAACCTGGAGTCAGGATAACTAGCATTAATTTCAACTTTGCATTCCTGCTATTCAATGGACAATTATGTTGAGATACATAATTAACGACAGGGAGATTCGAATTTGGGAATGAGTACGCCGAAACAAATCGCCGATGGTATGTTGAAAATTTTTGACTCTGGCAAAAAAAGCAGTATTGAGATTTTTGCTAACAGCACGATTAGTGGCTTCATGTCTATTCCAGAAGATCTTTGGATGTTGTCTAAAGATTTTCTAGACTCTGATCATCGCTGGCGCAATGAAACCGATAAAATCAGGCTTATCAGCCTCATTAAAAAAGGTGTAACTTCAGAAGAAGTACGCAGATTAGTGAATGTGGTGATAAAACGTTATTTATGTGGTCTTTCCGAAGAACAATCGAGAGAACTTCTGATAAAAGTTGGGGGTTCGCAAGTTGGTGGCATTGCTTTCAAAATGGCATTTGTGAACGAGTTGGTTTCGTTGTTTATTTCTAAAATAATTCCTCGTTTTTTAGTGTCCGTAGGTGTGACTGGAGTATTAAGTGTGGGGGCGTCTATTTCGAGGTCCATTTATACATCATATGAGCTACGCAATTTAAACAAAGAGATTTATAATCAATTGCGAGGAATTGGTGATTTAGATTTATTATATTTTCTGGTTGAGGATAATATTAAGCCATTTATCATTGCAATCAACTACCAACAAGCTCATGGCGCTATAGATAAAGAAATATTCAACCATTTCCTATCAGGGGTTGGTCGTGTTAAATAAAATCATTAAATACTTATGTGTTTATATTCTTTTGATTTTTTCATTCATTCTATTTTTTACAACTCTAGGTTATTATATTTTTGTATGTGACTGGGGTGGTGATATTGTAGCGCTGGCGAAAAATGTGTTTCTTTTGATGTTGCTTATTATCGCATCTCTCGCCATATACTATTTCGCAGAGAGGGTAAAATCAAAGTTGTGATGCGCGACACAATTTTATTAAAATACGAACCCCCATAAAAACAAGGGCGGTGAAAATTATTTTTCCGACAAGCAGTCCAATATTTATTGTATTGAATGATTCAAGCGAAATAATATACCATAATGATTGAAAAATATTGACAAGAGAAAATATGCCAATAATTGAAAGTATAATTATCAATGCTACCGATAGCGCTTTTTTCATTCATCAATCCTTTTTTGCTGTAGTTGGTTGGATTTATTCTAGATTAACCAGGTATTAGTTGTCTAGCACCTGTCCGAAATACTGAGCGACAGAAGGGAACTTAGAGTAGTTGCTGTCATAATGCGGCTATTCTGAAGTGGTCTGTACGGTTTAACTCGTCAGGCTTGAGGCAATAGTAAAATATGGATGGTTTTATTCAGCCCCATGCTTTCCTGTTTGCCATATAAGTGCTTTTTCGAAAGCAATAATTTTCATTAACGAAGAGTAGATATTATGGCTATTGATATGTTTCTGAAGGTCGAGGGTGTAACCGGTGAATCAAAAGATTCTAATCACACCGGTTGGACTGATATTACCTCTTTTTCCTGGGGCGCATCCCAGCCGGGTAATATGAGCGTGGGCGGCGGTGGCGGTGCGGGTAAAGTGAATTTCAACGACCTGCACGTAAATGCGCTGATCGACAAATCCACCACCGCGATTCTGAAGCACTGCTCCAGCGGCAAGCACCTGACCAAAGTTGAACTTTCGGTCTGCAAAGCCGGTGGTCAGCAGGTTGAATATGCGCGAATCACCCTCGAAGATGTACTGGTGACTTCCGTGCAGTACACCGGCGCCGATAACGGCGACACCGTTGGCGTAACCTATGCCTTCCAGGCGGCGAAAGTGAAACAGCAGTACTGGGAGCAGACTTCCGCTGGCGGTAAAGGGGCAGAAAGCAGCGCCGGCTGGAATATCAAAGAAAATAAAGAAGCATAATTGCCTACGTGCCGGGGATTTTCCCCGGCCATTCTCAATCAAGGAGGAAGGATACATGGCAAATTTGCAGGAAGGGGGTTTTCGTTCTCTTACTATCGGCGAGATAGCATTGGCACGTTTGGTTTTTGGCGGCGCAATAAAATATTCTGAAATTAAAGTACATAATAAAAGTTACTTACCATTTAACATGCAATCAAATAATGTTGCAATGACACCTAATGGTGAAATGTATTTCCGAGAGCCGCATTATCGTGATGATTTTTCAACAGAGCCTCCTCGATATAAGCACTGGTTCATACACGAGATGGTTCATGTTTTGCAGCATCAGATTGGAATGAATGTTCGAACCAGAGGGGTATTCAGTTGGGCAGTGAGTTATAATTACTCTTTACCTCCAAACAAGAAATTGTCGAACTTTGGTATGGAACAGCAGGCCTCTATAATTTCAGATTATTATTATCTAATTAATTACGGCTTGGGCGATTTTGTAAACATCACAGGTTTTGAGGGGATTATTGGGCCAAATCTAAGAGATAAATATTTACAGGCGTTATCTTTGTTTATTAAAAACCCTAAAGATCGGCGGACATGGTTATGAGTAAATTTTTTATTATATTGGCGTTCACAATCATGATAAACGCCTGTGTACCTCACCCGGCACAATATCAGACGTTTTCAGTAACACTAAAAAACAATGAACCTTGTTTTGCTCTCCCCGCTAACTCAGGGCTGGAAGCGCCTATCACTAGTTCTTCGCCCACCATTATGAAAAAAACGGCCAATGAATGGAAACCAATATCACCGCCAGCGACGTTCAGCCCTACCGCGATGTTAAATAGCCAGCAGTGTCACCAATGGAGTGGTATTACATGGCAAGCTGGAGAATATGATGTTGCACTAAAGGTGTCTGGTAAAAACGATTCCGTTCGTTATGGTGCTCGATTCTCCTTAGTAGAAAGTGCTTCAGGGCAATTTAAGCTTACACAGACTGAATAAAATGTGCCCCCGCAAACGCCGCCGTTCTTATTTCGAGAGCGGCAGCGTTTGTGCGCCAATCATATCAGCAGGAATAGGCTATGCGATTCACGATTATTTCGACCAAAGCCGGTCATCAGCCCCCGCAGGGGAGCTGTGACTTTTACGCGCCGGGCGGTACCATTGGGCGCGGCACGGACAATAACCTGGTGCTGCCGGATGACGACCGCGCCATTTCTCGCCTGCAGGCCATCGTCCACGTGGCGGCAGACGGCGAGTGCAAAATTACCAATCGCGGCAACGTGACGCGGGTGGTACTCAACGAGATCCCGCTGGAGCGGGGGCGTCAGGTTGAACTCCAGGATGGCGATATCCTCGCCATTGACGACTATCGCATCGAAGTCAGCGATCTGCTGCAGGATAGCCAACCGATCAGCCGAATGGCGGCGAGCGGTCAGCCGCCTGTCACTGCGAAACCGACAACGCCAAACTCAGCCGCAGCGCCCGCCGTGGCGGAAGCCGCGCCAACCGCGGTGCCGTCAGAAATCTGGGATAGCCTGATGCAGGAATTCTCGATTGCCGACAGCATCTCCAGCAGCCGGGCCAAGCCGCAGGCCGATAACGCGCCGAATCCCTTTGCCGAGCCGAAGCCTGCCGAACGTAATCCGGAAGATCCGCTGGCGATGTTCGCTGATAGCGAACCGCTGTTTGAGCGCCCGCCGGTGGCGACGGACGACCTGTTTGCCGATGACACCCCATTTGACCGCGACAGTATCTTTGCCGACGTTACGCCAACGACGCTGGTGCCGCCAGTTGAAAAACCGGCTCAGCCTGTCGCCGATGAGCCGCAGGCAGAATTGGATCCGCTGGCGCTCTTTGGCGGCGACGCGAGCGCCAAAACCGCGCGTCATGACGATCCGCTGGGGCTAATGGGCGGCGCGCCGCTGACATCGGTAGATGCCTTCAGCACCGAAGAGCCTGCTAAAACGGTTGCCGACGAGCCTGATGCCGCTTTTGATTCGCCATTATTAATGACCCAGCCGCCGCAGGAGCCGCCCGCGGCAGCGCGCGAAGAAGCGCCGGAAATAACCTTACCGACGCCGCAGGCCGTGGCGCGGCAAGCCGCCCAGACGCCAAAAGGGCGCTTGCGTATCGATCCCGTACGTCATGAACATCAGGCGACCAGCACGACGCAGCCGGGTAACGGCGAGGTGCTGCAGGGAGAGTTACTGGAAGCCTTACTGGAAGGCATGGGGCTCGGCGATATGCAGCCGGTGCCGCAGTTCGACAAAGAGAATATGCGTCAGCTTGGTCAAATGCTGAGCATGTTCTCGCAGGGCACCGTCGCGCTGCTCTCTTCGCGTTCGATCCTCAAACGCGGCGTCAAAGCCGATATGACCATGGTACTGGACGACGCCAACAACCCGTTCAAGCTGTTGCCTTCCGGGAAAACCGTGCTGATGCAGATGTTCGGCGCGCGGATGCCGGGCTTTATGCCGCCGAAAAAATCGGTACGCGACGCATTGATCGACCTGCAGGCCCATCAGTTAGGGATGATCTCGGGGATCCGCGCCATTATCGCCGCGATGCTGCAGTCCTTTAACCCCGAGCAGCTGGAAGAAGAGGCTAAACGCGATGGCCACACTTCGCGCCTGGCGCTTCCGGCCAGCCGGAAAGCGGCGTTATGGGACTATTTTGTCCGTACCTACGGCGAAACCGCCGGGGAAATTGAAGACGATTTCCACACCCTGTTTGGCGAAGCGTTCCTCTATGCCTATGACATGGAAGTGAATCAGTACAAAGACTCACAGAGCGGATCGGAAGAATAATGGACATTACCACGGCTTCTCTTTCCCGCCAGGGAACGCGCGCCAGCAATCAGGATCAGACCGGCGAATGCGTCGGTGAGCGCTCCGCCTGCTTTGTGGTCTGCGACGGCATTGCCGGGTTGCCCGGCGGCGAGGTGGCGGCGGAACTGGCGCGCAACGCGATTCTGGATCGGTTTGACGGCGATAATCATCTGAACGCCCAGACCATTCGTCAGTACGTGCAGCAGGCCAACGGCGCCATTCTCCAACAACAGCAGGCGACGCCGGATTATCGGCGAATGGGCACCACGCTGGTGAGCCTGTTTATCGATCGCGATTATAAGCTGGCCTACTGGGCCCACGCCGGCGATAGCCGGTTATACCTGTTTCGCCGCGGCTGGCTGTACCACGTCACCACTGACCACAGTCTGGTCCAACAGATGAAAGATGCCGGACATCAGACCGACGATATTAACAGTAATCTGCTGTACCGGGCGTTAGGCATGGCCAGCGACGGCGCGGAAGCCAGCTATAGCGATGTGGTGCCGGTGGAAGACGGCGATGCCTTTTTGCTCTGTACCGATGGTTTCTGGCACGGCGTTGGCGAAGAGCAGATGAAATCCTCCCTGCAGATGGTCAATACCCCGCAGGAGTGGTTAACCCTGATGAATCAGTATCTTCAGAGAAACAATGACGGCGACCAGGCCTCGCAGGACAACTACAGCGCCGTTGCGGTATGGATGGGCAGTCCGGAAGAGGCGACGCTGCTGCACTCGCTGGCCGACGCCGCGCAATTTTTCCCACTGCGGGATTGAGACAGGCTAAGAAGGATTTTTATGAAACATTGGATATTGGGTGCGGCAATATTTGCCGCCACCGGCGTCGCGCAGGCGGAAAACTACCGTATCGTGCAATCGCCTTCGCAAAAACTGGATGTCTGGATCGATAACATCAAGGGCAACACCGCGCAGAACTGGTGCGCTGATGAAGTGGCGCTACGCATCGTCGCCAACGGCAATAAGAACGTCAAAATACTGGATAACTTCCTGCCGCGCGTCGGCGCCTTAATGCAGCATCAGTGTTCGCGTTTACAGCAGCTGAACTGGACGCTGGTTGACGCGAATAATGGGCATATCGCCCAGGGTAGCGCGGCGAAAAACAAAAGATGGGCGGTAAAAGTCGCGCCCGCCGAGACCGTCGCGGCGGCGGAAAAGCCCGTTGCGCCAGCCTGGCTGCCGCCGGAAGAGAAGGCGGAAAAACTGTCTCCCGCCGCCGACCGCACGCCGTGGCAGGAGTTTACGCTGCAGGGCGGCTGCCGACTGCGCACCTTCTGGCAGGAAAGCGCCGCCGCCTTATTCATTCCCGCCGTTGAATCCGGTAGTTGTGAAAAGGGGGGCTGGCTGAGCGGACGCACCGTCATCACTCAATCAGTGAACGGCGAAGAAAAGCAGAGCACCGTCACGTTCGTGCATGGCTTCCCGGTAGTGGGTCTCAATGCCGCCGCTGACCCCAACAAACTTCTGATCACCGCGGTCAATAACCAACGCATGGTAGTCAGCAATGAAAACGCCCAACAAAGCTGGATGATCCTGCCCTATGTCGCCGGACAAAACGGTTGGCAGATGACCGGCACGCTGGCTATCGAAATGTCCCGCGAACTGGCCAACGATCCGTCGCGTCTACAGGCGCGGATAGAGGCGGCGCGGAGCGTCTGGTCGCCGTGGCTGGCGCCGGATATCAAACTCAACGTTGTGCTGATCGACGGCCTGCACCCGCTGCTGCGTAATCCGGCGGCCAGCGCATGGCGCGCGGCAAACTAAGGAGCGACGATGAACACGCTATATCAACAGCTGGCTGGCGAAAGCGTCGACGCGGCGCTGCAGCGCCTGGAAAGCGACATCAAAAGCCGTCCCGCCGATGCCGACTTGCGCGCGGCGTTCGTCCAGTTTCTATGCCTGAGCGGTAACTGGACGCGCGCGTTGGCGCAGCTAAAAAGCTGGCTGGCGCTGAAGCCGCAGGCCCGGCCAACGGTCACCCTGCTGGAACAGAGCATTCAGGGCGAGCAGCAGCGCGATGCGGTATTTGCCGGTAGCGCACGCCCGCAGATGCCGGACAGCCAGTGGCCGTGGTTGTCTGCGCTGGCCTCCGCGCTTTGTGCTGATTCAGAAACCGCCCAGCGACAGCGGCTGGCCGCCTTTGAACAGGCGCCCCTTAATCCTGGCAATCTCAATCAGGCGGATACCCCCGCGGTCGCTTTTCACTGGTTGATGGACGGCGACGCGCGTCTGGGGCCGGTTTGCGAACTTATCGTCAATGGCCGGTATTGCTGGCTGCCGTTCGCCGCTATCGCCGAAATTCGTTTTCAGGCCCCGGCGAGCGTCACCGATCTGGTGTGGCGCCATGCGCTGGTGCGCCTGACCGATGGAAGCGAGCAGGTGTGTCAGATCCCCGCGCGTTACCCTGTCACGCCGCAGACGGAGGCGCGCTTCCAACTGGGCCGCGCCACCGAATGGCAGCCGCTGGACGACGAAGGCGCGCTGTATCAGGGCCACGGGCAGAAAGTGTGGCTTAACGATAACGATGAATTCCCGATTCTCTCTCTCGACGTGGTGAGTTTTGCATGAACAAACCGGTACGCGACGGTGACGCGCTGCGCAGCGGCTGGCAGGCGCGTAGCAAGCAAGAGACCATTGGCGCCCGCGATAAGATGCAGCCGTCGCTGCTCGACCGCCTGACCGATAATCAGCCGCAGAAAAAATCGGAGCCACTTAACAGCAACCTGATCACCCACAGTACGCTGCGCCGTCACGTGCTGCGCGATCTGCAGTGGCTGTTCAATACCATCAATCATGACGATCCGCAGGCGTTGGCCGCGCTGGCGCACGTGCGCCGTTCGGTGGTTAATTTCGGCGTCGCGCCGCTGGCCGGGAAACGGATGTCGGACATTGAATGGCAGGATATTCAGCGCAAACTTACCGAGGCAATTATCAGCTTCGAACCGCGCATTCTGCCGCAGGGGCTTCAGGTCCGCTGTATTTCTGATACCCAGTCACTGGATTTACATAACGTCCTGTCGATTGAAATTAAAGGGCGTCTGTGGTGCGTACCGTATCCATTAGAGTTTTTGTTCCGTACCGATGTAGATCTCGAAAATGGCCACTTTGAATTGAAAGACGCGGGGTAACGATGGAAGGCAAACTGCTTGAATATTACAACCGCGAGCTGGCCTATCTGCGTGAGATGGGCGCTGAATTCGCCGAACGCTATCCGAAGGTTGCCGGCAGGTTGGGCATGCGCGGTATTGAGGTCGCCGATCCTTACGTTGAGCGGATGATGGAGGGTTTCGCCTTTCTGACTTCCCGCGTCCAGCTAAAAATGGACGCCGAATTCCCGCGCTTTTCACAGCGCCTGCTGGAGATGATCGCGCCCAATTATCTGGCGCCTACGCCGTCGATGGCGATAGCCGAACTGCAGCCGGACATCAATAAAGGCGATCTGAGTAAAGGTTTCGTGGTACCGCGCGGTACGATGATGGACAGCCAGGTATTGAAGAAAAACGGTGTCACCTGTAGCTACACCACCGCGCACGATGTCACGCTGTTGCCGCTGCGTATTGAGAAAGCCGAACTTGGCGGGATCCCCGCCGATGTGCCGCTGGCCGCACTTGGGCTCGGCCAGCGCGGCGCCGTCAGCGCTTTGCGCCTGCGCATCAGCTGTGAAGGGGCTCAACATCTTGGCCATCTGACCTTTGACCGGCTGGCGTTTTTCTTAAGCGGCCCGGATATTGAGGCGCTGCGCCTGCTGGAGCTGATTCTTGCCCACCAGGTCGGCGTGGTGTGCCAGACCACAGGGCGCGATCCGCTGCGTTTTTCGCTGAGCGAAGAGGCTATCCAACAAGAGGGATTCGCCGCCAATCAGGCGCTCCTACCGGAAGATCTTCGCAATTTTGACGGCTACCGGTTGCTGCACGAATACTTTGCCTTCCCGGCGCGCTTCCGCTTTATCAGTATTAACGGCCTGAGCAAGCTAATTGGGCAGTGCAAGGAAGAAAAATCATTCGATATCATCATTCTGCTGGATAAAACCGACGACCGCCTGGAACAAGTGGTGGAAGCTAACCACTTCGCGTTGCACTGCACGCCGGTGATTAACCTGTTTCCGAAAATCGCCGCCCGCCAGTCGCTAAGCGATAGCCAGCATGAATACCATCTGGTGGTCGATAACATCCGCCCGCTGGACTACGAAATCTATTCGGTGAGTAAAATTCACGGTAGCGCCGATGGCCACCGCGACGATCGCGAGTTCCGTCCATTCTGGAGTTCGTGGAGCAAGGATGCCGGAGATTACGGCGCTTATTTTTCACTGCGCCGCGAACAGCGGGTGCTTTCCGAACACGCGCTGCGTTATGGCACGCGTACCGGCTATACCGGCTCTGAGACCTTTGTCTCACTGGTCGATGAGCAGCATGCGCCGTGGCAGGAAGATCTGCGTTATATCACCGCCGAGGTGCTGTGCACCAGCCGCGACCTGCCGTTGATGCTACAACAGGAGCTGGGGCAATTTGTGCTGGCGGATTCGCTACCGGTAAAAACATTGAAAATGCGTAGCGGCCCAACGCCGCCGCGACCGGCGCTGGCGGAAGGGCTCAGCACCTGGCGGCTGATAAGCCAGCTGCAGATGAACTATCTCAGCCTGATGGATGGTGAAAATGGCGAAGGCGCCGCGGCGCTACGCCAGTTGCTTGGGCTGTATGCCGGGCTGGCGGAGACCGCCGTGGCCCGCCAAATCGAAGGGGTACGCCACTGCGTGCTGGAGCCGGTTCATCGCCGGGTGCCGGAGCCGGGACCCATCGTCTTCGCCCGCGGTATCGGCATTACCTTAACCGTAGATGAGCGCGCTTTTTCCGGCGCCAGCCCGTGGCTGTTTGGCAGCGTACTGGAAAGGGTCTTTGCCCGGCTGGTGTCGCTCAACAGCTTTACCGAATTCACCTTATGTAGCCAGCAGCGCGGCGAAATCGGCTACTGGGCGCCGCGAATGGGTAAAAGGGCGCTGATATGAGTGAGACGATGGCTACCATTCATCGCCTGACGCCGCTGGCGGACGTTTTCTGGCGCGAGGTTACCGCCGCGCCCTGGCGCTACGATCTTTTTCATCTGCTGCGCCGCATTGACGCGCAAGGGGGCGAACGTTACCCGCTTGGACGCGCGCCGCTGCCGAAATTTGAATCGCTGCGCATCGGGCAAACGCCATCAATGGGGTTTGCCCCCGCGACGCTGGCCAGCGCGCAAAAACGGGAAAATAGCGCGGTGCATGAGATATCGATTCTCAGCTTCGGTCTGTTCGGCCCCAATGGCCCGCTGCCGGTTCATATGACCGAATACGCCCGCGAGCGTATTCATCATCATCAGGACGACAGCCTGAGCGCTTTTGCCGATCTCTTTCACCACCGCCTGACGCTGCTGTTCTACCGCGCCTGGGCCGACGCGCAGCCAACGGTATCGTTAGACCGTGCGGATAACCGCCGCTTTGAGCGCTACCTCGCCTCACTCATCGGCATGGGCCAGCCGGGGCAACTGGAAAAGGGCGACCTGAGCCCGCATGCGCGTTTCACCCACGCAGGCCATCTCAGCCGCCACGGTCGGGATCCGGAAGGACTGGAGAAGATCCTGCGAAATTTCTTCAAAGTCCCGGTCAACATTATCAGCAACGTGCCGCAATGGATGCCGCTGACCTCGCGAGAACAAGCGCAGCTGGGGGCGGGAAGGCGTCTGCCTCGCCTGGGCGTCTCGGCGTTTCTCGGCGTCGCGGTACGCGATGTTCAGCATAAATTCCGCCTTGAAATCGGCCCGCTTAGCGCCGCCGAATACGCCCGTTTTCTGCCGGGTGAAAACGCGGTGAACGAATTACGCGATTGGGTCCGCCAGTATCTCGGGATCGAATATGCATGGGACGTCAGGGTACTTATCCGCGGCGATGAAGTACCCGGTACGGTCCTCAGCGGCGACGGCAAACTCGGCTACAGCACCTGGCTTGGCCGCCAGCCAGCCCCCGCGCCGCGTGGCGATTTAGTGTTTAGCGTGGAGCAGAGCGACGCCTGATGTCGTCTGCTCTCTGACACCTTTATTAATGTTATCAATGGAACCGAACATGTCAGAAATCAGCCGTGCCGTACTCTTCGGCAAACTGGATACGCTGTTGTTTACCTCGCTGGAAAGCGCAACCGCCTTTTGTAAACTGCGCGGCAACCCTTACGTTGAGCTGGTGCACTGGCTGCATCAGCTGATGCAGCAGCAGGGCGGCGACCTGCAACACATTATCCGCCATTTCGCCCTTGATGAGCAGGCGCTGACCCGCGATATCATCGCGGCCCTGGATGCGCTGCCGCGCGGCGCCAGCTCTGTCTCCGACCTTTCTGAGCATATCGATAGCGCCGTCGAACGCGCGTGGGTTTATGGCTCGCTGAAATATGGCGTCAACCGCATCCGCGGCGGCCATTTGTTAATAGGGCTGCTGAAAACCTGGAATCTGGCTAATGTTCTGAAAGGTATTTCGCCGCAGTTTAGCAAAATCAATGTCGATGCGTTGAGCGAGAGCTTTGAGACGCTGCTGGCCGCCAGTAAAGAGAGCCAGCAGGCGGCAGTGGAGACGGCCAACACGGGCGCGACGCCGACGGCGCAGGGCACGCTGGCCCAGTACGGACAGAATCTGACGCAGCGGGCGCAGGAGGGCAAAATCGATCCGGTAGTCGGCCGTGATGAAGAGATCCGCCAGATGGTGGATATCCTGATGCGCCGCAGGCAGAACAACCCGCTGCTGACCGGGGAAGCTGGCGTCGGTAAAACCGCGGTGGTGGAGGGGCTGGCGCGGCGGATCGCCGCAGGCGATGTTCCGCAGCCGTTGCGTAATATTGAGCTGTGGCTGCTGGACATCGGCATGCTGCAGGCCGGTGCGGGCATGAAAGGCGAATTTGAAGCCCGTCTTCAGGCGTTAATTAACGAAGTGCAATCCAGCCCGACGCCGATCGTGCTGTTTATCGACGAGATCCACACCCTGATTGGCGCAGGCGGCCAGCAGGGCACCGGCGATGCGGCGAACCTGCTGAAACCGGCGCTGGCGCGCGGACAATTACGCACCATCGGCGCGACCACCTGGGCGGAGTACAAAAAATATATTGAAAAAGATCCGGCGCTGACCCGCCGTTTCCAGACGGTGCAAATCCACGAGCCGGATGAAGAGAAAGCGTTGCTGATGCTGCGCAGTACCGTATCGCCGCTGGAGAAACACCATCGGGTGCTGCTGCTTGATGAAGCGGTCAACGCGGCGGTGAAGCTGTCGCATCGTTATATTCCCGCGCGGCAGTTGCCGGATAAAGCGGTAGCGCTGCTGGATACCGCCTGCGCCCGCGTCGCCGTCAGCCAAAGCGCGCCGCCGCCGCAGTTGGAAGATTGCCTGCAGCGCATTGCCGCCCTGGATGTGGAACTGGAGATTGCCCAACGCGAGAACCGGGTGGCGATTGGCGATGGCCAGCGCATTGAGCAACTCAAGCAGGCGCGTCAGCAGCAGGAAACTGAACGCGATACCTTGAGTCGTCGCTGGGAGCAGGAACGCGCGTTGGTTGATGAAGTCATCGCGTTGCGCGCGCAATTGCAGGAGGCCGATGACGACGCCCAGCCAGCGCTGCGCCAGACGCTTAATGAAAAACAGCTGGCGCTAAAAACCCTGCAGGGTGAGATGCCGCTGCTGTTCGCGGCGGTAGATGAGAACGTGGTGGCGGCGGTGGTCGCTGACTGGACCGGCATTCCGCTGGGGCGGATGGTCAAAAATGAGATTGACGCCGTACTGAGCCTGGCCGACACGCTCAACCAGCGAGTGATTGGCCAACGCCACGGGCTGGATCTGATCGCCAAACGTGTGCGCACGTCACGCGCGCGGCTCGACGACCCCAATAAGCCGGTCGGCGTTTTTATGCTATGCGGTCCATCCGGCGTAGGTAAAACCGAAACCGCGCTGGCGCTGGCGGAAGCGCTGTACGGCGGCGAACAGAACGTTATCACCATCAACATGAGTGAGTTCCAGGAGGCGCATACCGTCTCGACCCTGAAGGGCGCGCCGCCGGGTTATGTGGGTTACGGCGAAGGCGGGGTGCTGACTGAAGCGGTACGACGCCGCCCGTATAGCGTGGTGCTGCTGGATGAAATCGAGAAGGCGCATCCGGACGTGCACGAAATCTTCTTCCAGGTGTTTGATAAAGGCTGGATGGAAGACGGTGAAGGCCGCCATATCGATTTCCGCAACACAATCATTATCTTAACGTCCAACGTCGGTACCGAGCTGATTAGCGCCATGTGTGCCGACCCGGATCTGATGCCCGAGCCGGAAGCGCTGAGCGGCGCGCTGCGTCAGCCGCTGTTACAGGTCTTCCCGCCAGCGCTGCTCGGCCGCCTGCTGGTCGTGCCGTACTATCCGCTGAGCGATGCGATGCTGGGGCAAATCGTGCGCCTGCAGCTGGCGCGTATTCAGCGCCGTCTGCATGACAATCACAACATTGTCTGCGAGATTGACGACAGCGTCGTCGAGCAGGTGGTTCAGCGTTGTACCGAAGTGGAATCCGGCGGGCGTATGGTCGATGCGATTCTGACCAACACGCTGCTGCCGCAGATGAGCCAAATTCTGTTAACCGCCAACCGTAACGATGAGCAGTTTACGCAACTGCGCATCAGCTATGCGCAAGGCGAGTTTCATTGTCAGTTTGCCGCGTAACACCATCAGAAAGTGAGTCTTAAGATGACGGATCACGAAAACAATCGGACTGTCCTGAACGCGCTGCCGGTCGGGTATCGTTTTAACGAATTTGAAATAAAGGAAGTGATTGGCGGCGGCGGTTTCGGCATCGTGTATCGCGCCTGGGACCATCAGTTGGAACGTACCATCGCGATTAAAGAGTTTATGCCTTCGTCGCTGGCGGTACGTAACGAAGATATGACCCTGGTACTGCGTAGCGAGCGCTTTAGCAAAGCGTTCTCCGCTGGATTAAACAGCTTTATCCAGGAGGCGCGGCTGCTGGCGCGCTTTAATCATCCCAACTTGCTGCACGTGCTGCGCTTTTGGGTTCAGAACGACACCGCCTATATGGGCACGCTGTTTTATAGCGGCACCACCTTGAGCCGCCTGCGCGAACAGCAGCCAAACCTCATCGATGAGGCATGGATCCGCCGTATGCTGCCGATGCTATTCGGCGCCATTAAAACCATTCACGACGCCGGCTATTTGCATCGTGATATCTCACCGGAAAATATCCAGATCCAGGATAACGGCCTGCCGGTGCTACTTGATTTCGGTTCGGCGCGCCGGACCATCGGTAATCTGTCCGACGAAACCGAAACCATGCTGCGCCCGGGGTATGCGCCTATCGAGCAGTATACCGACGATAATGACAGCGAACAGGGCGCCTGGACCGATATTTATGCCGTCGGCGCGGTGCTGCATACGCTGATCGTGGGTTCACCGCCGCCGGTGAGCGTGGTGCGGAGTATTCAGGACAACTATCAGCCGCTGGCGGAACTGAAGCCGGCAGGTTACTCGCTGCCGCTGCTACAGGCGGTGGATAAAGCTCTGGCGCTGCGGGTGGAGGATCGTCCCCAGTCAATTGACGCGTTTGCCGAGCTGATTGAAATGCCGGTGTCCAGTATCGATGACGTCTTGTCGGTCAAAAAAACCGGCACCATGCTGGCGCTGGTCGAAGAGGAAGAACAGGCGCCGGCCGCGACAGACTGGCGGCGCTATAAGGTTCCGGGGATGGTCGCCGCAGGCGTACTGGTCGGCATTTTTGCCGGCAGTATGCTGTTCAGCGGCGGCGGCAGCGAGGCGCAACCATCACAGAGCGCCAGCACCCAGCCGCCAGCGGCGGTTACGCCGCCGGTAACAACGCAGACCGCTAACGCGCAGCCCGCTCCGCCCGTTGCCGTTAAAGAGAGTAAATCTGCCGCCGCGGCGGCGCCTGTTGCTCAGGTTTACGTGCGCATGCGGGAAGGGGAAAAGCTCAAACTCAATGGCGAACCTCATAATACGCAACCGGCCACGAACGGCTTCGCCTCGCTGAAGCTGGCGCCGGGGCATTATGAAATTACCCTGCAGGGTAATGGACAAACCCGCGAGCAGACACTGGAGATCGCCAAACCGGGAACCTGGCTTATTAATCCATCGAGTTAGATGGTGCAATTGAGAGCGAAATCCCTCCGCCGGAAATGAACGGCGGGGGGGCTAATCATTTAGCAAGATATCACTGGTCAACAAGGAGTGTTTAATGACGCCAGGCTGGATTATCAACGCAGTATTGACGCTGGTTATTATTTTCATCAGCTTTTACCTTGCCAACCGCATAGTAAAAAACTCGCAACGGCGAGAGCAGCGGATTATCGAAAACGGGAACGATATCCAGGTTACGATACTCGCAATGCGGCAAACCGGATTATTTATCAACAACAATCCTGTCATTGATATGGATCTGCGGGTACAGGATTTAAATAATGGAAAAACGTGGCTTGTGGAAAAGCACCAGGAAACGGTTTTGCTAATTACCCTCGATGCCTGGCAGGTCGGAGTGAATTATGAGGCAAAACTAGATCCAAAAGATAACGCCATTGTGTTTGTAATAGATATAAACGATAAGCCAAAACTGACGAGTGAAAGATGAATATTTTTACTAACGTAATCGTTCTGGCCGTGGTCCTACTGTTTATTTATATTTTTGCGTCATTGCTGATTCGCGATGCGAAAAATAAAAAACTCAAAGCGGCTATCCACAATGATGGCGTTGCGGTGTCTGGCACCATCACAAATGTGAGAAGCCGCTCGGGCGGTAATTCCGGGTTTATTAATATTAGCGTCGATTTTAATTACGTTAACGAAAAAGGTGAATTGCTGACCGGTCAGCGGGATATCGTTATTGATATTACGCGTATCCAAAACTTTCAACCGGGAAAGCCGATTCCGTTACGCTACTTGCGCCTTGACCCGCAACAGGTGCTGGTCGATCTGCCGAACCCACTGTTAACGCGCAGCTAGCGCTGCACAAACTGTATCCCCCTGAATGGAATAATATTATGTCTAACAGGATCACCGTTCAGCTCCCCGTTGAGGGGCTGCTTTTCTGGAAACTCAGCGGACATGAAGCCATGTCGGAAATGTTCGAGCTCAGCTTAACGCTGCTTGGCAGCGATGCGCGTCTGGATCGCAGCAAGCTGCTTGGCCAGCCGGTCACCGTGACCATTCCGACGCAAAACGCGCTGAGTTCGCGTTATTTCAACGGTAAAATTACCCGCGTGGCGGTGAGCGCCGTTGAACTGAGCGGTATCCGCTACGCCGCTTACCAACTGATCGTTGAACCCGACTTATGGCCGATGAAACGCGACCGCAACCTGCGTATATTCCAGGGGCAGACGGTACCGCAGATCATCAATACGTTGCTGAGTGAATACCAGGTCAACGTTGAGGATAAGCTGAACGGCAGTTACCGCGTCTGGGATTACTGCGTCCAGTATCAGGAAAGTAGTTTCGCCTTTATCAGCCGCCTGATGGAGCTGGAGGGGATTGCCTACCATTTCCGTCACGAGGCGGGTAAACATACGCTGGTTCTGACCGATTCAGCCACCCAGCATCAACCGGTAAGCGGCTATGAAACCATTCCCTACCACCAGACGGCATCGGGCGGTATTACCACTGAAGAGGGGATCGGTCAGTGGGCGCTGGAAGATAGCGTGACGCCGGGGATTTACAGCCTCGATGACTATGATTTCCGTAAACCTAACGCCTGGCTGTTTCAGGCGCGGCAGAACCCGGCATCGCCCTCTCCGGGCAGTATCGACGTGTACGACTGGCCGGGGCGGTTTGTCGATCACGGACACGGTGAATTCTACGCCCGTATCCGCCAGGAGCGCTGGCAGGTAGAACATCAGCAAATTCAGGCGTCCGCCACCGCGGTGGGCATCGCTCCCGGCGCAACGTTTACCCTAACCAATGCGCCATTCTTTAGCGATAACGGCGAATATTTGACGACCTCCGCAGATTACTTGTTTGAAGAGAACAGCTACGCCAGCGGCGGTAATAGCGATATCTCGCACCAAATCCATTTTAGAGTGATCCCCTCTTCGGTAGTCTATCGCCCGGCGCAGGTAACCGACTGGCCGCGCACCTATGGCCCGCAGACGGCGAAAGTTGTCGGGCCTGAAGGGGAAAGCATCTGGACCGACAGGTATGGACGCATCAAAGTGAAGTTTCACTGGGACCGCCACGCCAAAGGCGATGACACCAGCTCATGCTGGGTTCGCGTGTCGAGCGCCTGGGCAGGCCAGGGCTTTGGCGGAGTGCAAATTCCCCGCGTCGGCGATGAAGTGGTCATTGATTTTATCAACGGCGATCCTGACCGCCCGATCGTCACCGGACGTGTGTATAATGAAGCCAGCATGCCGCCATGGGATCTCCCCGGCGACGCCACCCGGATGGGCTTTATGACGCGGAGTAAGGATGGGAATATTGATAACAGCAGTTTCTTGTTCTTCGAAGATAATCCGGGCAATGAATCCGTCGAGATGCATTCAGAGAAAGATATGAAGATCTCGGTAGAGAATGATAAACATGTAACTATTGATGGTTGCCGTACTACCACAATAGGAAAAGAGCAAAGTGATACTGTCGTTGGTGATTCATCCTTTCATTATCAGAAGAAAAGAACAACTAAGGTAGAAGATCTAGAGCTGCAAGAATATAATAATGGTGAAGAAACTATAATTAAAAACGGTCGAAAAACAGATATACAAAATGGAGGTGACATCCGAAAAATTAAAGGTGATCGCGAGCTAACTCTGGATGGGAATAACAATGAGGAAGTTCTCGCCAATGAAACCATTCATATCAATGGGAAAAAAGAAACGACAATTGGTAACGGAGATGTATTCACTATAAAATCTGGAGGGCAAAAACAAAATATTCAGGGGAAAGTTAATGTAGATATAGATGGCGCCTGGATGCAAACCGTTACAGGAAAAGTGAAGATTGAATCACCAGAAGAAATAGTAATAAAAAGCAAAACAAAAGTTTTTATTGACTCTCCCGTTTTTGAACATAACGATGTAGAAAAGAAAAGCTTTGCCCAAAATGCAATGGATTTCATCGGCCAATATGTTACAATTTCAACAGGAAGTGTCGCCTTTAAGGGTGTTAGCTATGCAGCAACAGGAATAAATATTTCACATCAAGGAATGACATTTGGTCGTACCGTTATCAATGCTCAACGAGTCGAAGGGGCTCGGGTTGACAGCGGCAGTCTAAGAACCGCATTATTTGCACTTCATATGTTAATGTAGTCAGAGGATTATATGTCTATCTCTTGGGTTATAAATGCAGTATTGACGTTTTTAATTATTTTTGTGTGTTTTTATTTCGCAAATAGAATAGTGAAAAATTCACAACAGAGAGAGCACAGTATAATGGAACAGGGAGATGATGTTTATGTTACAATTTTATCAATGAAGCAAAGCGGAGTTTTCATAAACAACAATCCTGTAGTAACAATGGACTTGAGGGTGGCAAATGCTGCTGATAACAAAACATGGCTACTCGAAAAACATGATGAAACCATACAATTAATAGCTCTTGATGCTTACCAGGTTGGTTCTATTTATAGAGCTAAACTAGATAGTAAAACTAAATCCATTGTTTTTGTTACAGACCCTTCCAATGGGAAACCTTTGGCAATTTCTAATGTGCCTCGTTAGAAACGACGCGTTTTAACATGCCAGGTGCAGGTATGAATTTTCTTTCTGAACACTCAGGCCCTATTGCGTTAGGTGTAATGTTGATATTCATCTTCATCTGTCTCAGAGGATTAAAGGGACAGAAGGAAGATTTTAGTGAAATAAGAAATTGGGTTGCAAGAGACAACTGGAACGGCGAATTAGCAACAGGGAAATTAAAAGAATGGAAACAAACATCAACTACCAATAATTTTGACCATTTCTATATTTTTACTATCGAGTCTAATTTGAGTGGTGAAGCTCAAACATATAAAGCAGCAACTGTGTTAAAGACCTCTGAAGTCATTAAATTAAAAAAGGATATGCCTGTAATGTTCAAATACCAGGGAGTACCCCCAAAAAAAACAGCAGTCATGAGCGTAGGCTAATACTAGTCGATGCACGACATATAATTGCTGCTTTACCCTTTGATAGGGAACATGGCATAGAAACGGCCTCCAAATGCTGCGTTTCCTTTCCATTGGTTTTAGCTGGTAATAAATAATCAATCCAGAACCTAACGATTTCTCAATTTTTTGCATTTAAAATAAGACAGCCATCAATGGTTCACTTAATGTAAGATTTTACGATGTCAAATTCAACAATGTGGTCTATCTTTATAACCATTTTAGTTTTGGGGTGGTTCTTATACAGTATAATGAAGTCAGGAAATAATGATGAGAAGTTTCGTAAGGAAGGCATTAAAGTTGAAGCTAAAATCATTAGTAAACAACATATAAGTACCTCTGGCACCGGAAATATGAAATTTAAGTTTGAATTGGAATTTATGACTCCCGATGGAGTTGTCGTCACATATGCTCGTCGCTTTATAACTCCGGAAGAAATGGTTAAAATTGGTAGGAAAAATACAGTTTTTTTATATTACCTCCCAGGTGCCCCTGAAAAAGTCTACCTTGTTCCTGGAGATATGGAGTAAACTATTGATGATAGTTTTTGTTAACAGCACGGATGCAACCCTATGAATGTCATCACGGAATCATCTTTTATCTTTGGCATTGTGGTGACAATCATAGCATTAGGTATATCATTCGCTGCATTCAAACCGAATAAATCTGAAGTCTCAGCAATTAAAAACTGGTTATCGAGAGATAAGTGGTCCGGTCAAACAATCCAGGTTCCGCTAGAATCATGGCGTCAGACAGAAACAAAGTACGGCAATGATTATATTTATGATTTCTATTTTAGTGCAAATATAAACGGTTATGTAAAAAAATACATTGCGAAAGGCATTGTAAGACCCGGTGACATTCATAAATTAAAGAAAGGAATGTTATTATCAGTAAAGTACAGTAATGACACGCTTGTAAAGATAACCGTTACTTCCGTTAATTATTAAATGTGTAATGGTGCTGTAGTATTTGATATTTCATTCTACCTATAAAATCACAACCTGGAATTGATTAAATGGATTTTCTAAATACAAAATGGTTTTATATTCTGCTTGTGGCATGCCTTATAGCACTCTATATTATTGGGCGGAATTTTCGTAGTTCCGTTATCCCTATGATCAAGGCTGGGTTTATTGAAAGCGCTGTTCTTAAAACAGGAATCGCAGTAAATGCCGATATTATTGCATCTCATCAAACTAGTATGTGGGGTGGAAATAAGCCAATATACCATTTGACCTTAAAATTTAAAACTCTTGAAGGTGTTGAAACCGAAGCGAGTGTTGATATGGGGCTAAGCTTTGAAGAAATTGAGAGATTTAAACCCGGCAATGGGACAACAATAAAATACGACGCTAAAAATCCTAAACGAATCGCAATTTATGACAGACCATTATTTTTATAATGTGACAATTATTTATATTTAAAACCTAAAAGAGCTAACAATGAACTTTATTTATCAACACTCTTTGTTAATTGTTATTGCATCGGTTGCATTTAGCTTTTTTCTGTTGTTCGGTTCGTTGCGAAGTCTCAAAGGACAGGGCGGGGACCTTACTGAAATAAAAAACTGGCTAAGCCGTGAGCGCTGGCCCGGTGAGATAAAAAACGCATCTCTGGTAAGTTGGCGTCAAACTAACGCGACCAATAATTTTGATTATTATTTTGTATTTACCTTTGAGGCGAACATTGAGGGTACGACAAAACAGTATAATGCTGCCGCCGTGGTACGTGCTTCAGAAATCCCCAAATTAAAACCGGGACTTCAATTAACTATAAAGCATGAGGGCGTTCCGCCAAAACGAATGGCTGTTATGGATGTGGATTATGAATAAACAGGGTATCCACTAGACTTCTATGCTCGTGGCCATTTAGGTGGCCACTTAAAAACACTCACAGAATTTCTAATATGTGGTGAACTTCATCATTAATGGATCATTATGTTTGACTCTATGTGGGAAACATTAATATTAGCCATTTTAATTTTGTTTGGTTTGTTCTTATATTGTTATCGTTCAGGCTCCAATTATGATAAGTTTAAGGCAAATGGCATTCGTACCGAGGCTAAAATATTAAGCATGGAAAAAATTGGCGCGAGTGGCGGAGGGAGCACTAAACTTAAAATGGAATTATCTTTCAATACTGACTCAGGTCTGGTGACGGCAACGGCTAAACAGTATATTTCCCCGCAAAATATGGTAAAAATCATGAGAAACAATACTATTTACATCTACTACATGCCTGATAATCCCAAAGAGTTATTACCAACACCTTGGGAGATGGAGTGATGGAGTCTCTCTATATTGTGAGAAAACCAAGATGTCTTTTTACCTAAAATCATGAATTGTGAAGCCTGAACTGAAACCCACCAGGGATAATTATGTCATTTGAAAAATGGATCACCAATATGTCTCCAGGGGAAATGATACCCGTGATTATTGGTTTGTCAGTAAGTATATTATTCATGATAGCCACCTATTTCACATTCAGAAAGTCATCGTTACAACTAAAGTCAGTGAAAATCTTTTTAAAACGCGAGCGCTGGCGAGGAGACTTACTGAGGTCGCGGATTGAATTCTGGCTACAAACTAATGTAATGCTCGGTAATAATCTATTTTTCGATATATATTTTCGCATCGATGAAATGCCTCAATTATTTTGCGCCAAGGCGCTGATTGCACCAGCACAAATACATCTATTACGTAAAGGGCTGTCCATTGTCGTTAAGAAAGGACGCGGCAATAAGATTGCTATTATGCAAATCGGTGATGTGGGTTAATTCACTATGGATATACTCTTTTTTATCGTCATGGGGCTGATTGTCCTGGTGTTTGGTATCTATCCCATGGCCCGTTTTCTTTATCAGGATGTTTACCCGTACTTAAAGGATAGTTTTACCCACAGTGAGGTCCTGCAATCAGGGATTGCGGTCAACGCGGATATCATTGCCGCACACCAGACCAGCGCCTGGAGCGGAAGTAAACCGATCTATCGTATCACCTTTAAGTTTAAGACCCGCGAGCAGGTTGAAGTTCAAGCTAGCCTGAATCACACCCTGAATTTCAGCGACATTGAACGTTTTAAGCCGGGTAATGGCACAACGATTAAATACGATCCGGCGAACCCGCAGAGAATTGCGCTATATGACAGGCCGCTTTTTTTGTGACAGCTAATCAGGAGATAACATGGAAATCGTCTCTACCATAATGCTAACCATGGCATGGGCCATTCCGCTGGTAGTATTGCTCTTTGTGGCCTGGGTTGCGATGCAGAATATACGCTCTGCGCGACAAGATAAAAAAACGAAAATGAATGGTGTCAATGTTAAGGCCACCATCCTGCAGATCAAATACGATCGCGACCAGCGAATTAATAATCACTACTCAGCCATTTTGACCCTTCGTTATCATTGGCATGAGCAAGAACTGCAGGGCATCCGCGGCGTTATATTCCCCGCGCAAGACCAATCTGAGGTTCAGGTGAATCAATTAATCAATATTCGCGTTCACCAGGACGACCCACAACATTTCTACTACCTCGATTATCGTAATGTCTGATGCTAAGCATCAATTCCCCTTAAGAACCTATCGCATTAGGGCTATATGAAAATCATTAAACCCTTACGCCTGAGCGTACTGAACCGGCCATTCCGCTGGCAGGGCAAAAATTATCTTGGCGTTTCGGTGCTGGCGTTGGCGGATATGGGGCCAAACCCGCAGCTGCGCCCCGAGATGGAACTGTGGCAGCTTGCCGCCGACGAACTGCAAACCAGCGGCGGCGTGGTGGATATGGCCATCCCTAAAGTCCGCGCCGAATTTCTTGCCACCGGTTTTGCCTATACCCATCATCAGCAGGAAAAAAGCGCCTGCGTGGCGCGCATCGATATCGACAAACTGAGTAAGTCGTTGGTGGTGTTCGGCGATCGCGAGTGGACGGGGCAACGTATGACCCGACCGCAGCCGTTTAGCGAAATGCGCCTGGACTGGAGCCGCGCCTTTGGCGGCGGTGATTATGCCGACAACCCGCACGGTCTTGGTATCGCGCCGGTAAAACAGCAGGGGCGCGAGCGTCATCCTCTGCCGAATATTGAACCGCTGGAGGGAAGAGTAAGCTCGCCGCAGCAGAAACCGCAGCCGGCAAGTTTTGGCCCGTTGGATATTCAGTGGCCGCGGCGGTTTAGCCGAATGGGCAAAAAATATGATGCCAGTTGGCTACAACAGGAGTTTCCCGGTTTTGCCCGCGATATTGACTGGAAAGTCTTTAACGCCGCCAGTTCGGACCAATGGTGGGAGGACCGGGATACCTTGCCGCCAGGGGCGAAATGGCGGATCTGGAATATGCATCCAGAGAAACCAATGCAGGAGGGCCAGTTGCCGCCGTGGCAGGCTCGCTGTTTTATTCATCGCCAGCGCGCGGATGAAACGCTATTCGAAGAAATTGCCTTACGCGCCACCACGGTATGGTTCTTTCCCCATCGGGAACAGATGATGCTTATCTGGCAGGGGCACATTCGTATCAATGAAGACGATGCCGCCGACGTCCTGCAGCTGATCCCGGCGCTGGAAAAAGAGGGCGCCGCCCGTTCGCTTAATCACTATCGCAAGGTACTGGCCCAGCGAATGGATAAAGAGAAGGGCGCGCTCTTCTCCTTTCGCGAAAAGGATCTCATACCGGAAGAGACCATCGGCCCGTGGATCGACAATGAAATTGAACAGTCGCCGAGTCCGCAGCAGGAGAATATGAAAAACCGCGCTCGTCTGCTGCGTGAACAGCACCGCGCCGCCATTGAAGCCAGCGGCGGTGATATCGATAGCCTGTTGGCGGATATCGACGAGCCCACGTTGCCTAAGCTTGAAGACCTGCCGGAGTTTATCGCCGACATGGAGCGTCAGGCGCAGGAAATGGAGAATGATGCACAACAGCGCAAGTGTGAGATGGAGGCGCACTATCCGCAGTTGAATAACGATGAAAACCAACCGCGCGGCCCCGAATCCATGCACCGGATGCAGGAGATGCTACATCAGCACCAGCAGGAACTGAGTGAGAAAAAGCGTGCGCAAACGCGCGAGGCGCTACATCAGATGTACCTGGCCGCGGTGCAGCATCAGCCGCCGGCGGTCCGGCTGAAGGGCGATCTGGCGATGATCCTGCGCCAACGCGCCGAGCGTACCATGGCGCAGGGCGGCAATTTTAGCGGGATGGATCTGACCGGCGTTGATTTTTCCGGCATGGATTTTCGCGGCGCCAATTTTGAAAAGGCGTTACTGGAATGCGCGGACCTCAGCCACTGTCAGCTGGATAACGCCTCTTTTCAGGGGGCCGTGCTGGCCAGAACGGAGCTACAACATTCGTCGCTGCGTAACTGTGATTTTAGCGGCGCCAGCCTGGTACTGGCGGAGTGCCATCAAAGCGACTTCACCGGCGCTCGCTTTGAAGATAGTCAGCTACAGAACGCGCTGTTTGCGCAATGCATTTTCGATAACGCGACGCTAAAAACGCTGATCCTTCGAGAAATCAGCCTGATTGACTGCCGTTTTCAGCGCGCCGAGCTGGATGGCTGCGTCTTTATGGAACTGACGCTGGCACAACCTGATTTCAGCCACGCGCGGCTGCACAAATGCTCGTTTTTACAATCTGAACTGGAGCATGCCATTTTCCATCAGGCGACGCTGGAAAGCTGTTCGCTGGTGCAGACTATAGCGGAGAACGCTGATTTTAGCGCTGCAACATGGCTAGCCAGCGCTGCGGTGTCGGAAAGCTCACTTATCGGCGCCGACTTCAGCCACGCTACGCTGCAGCAGAGCAATTTGCGCCAGACGCCATTACAGGGCGCGCGCTTTGCGCTGGCAAAAATCGAAAACAGCGATCTGAGTGAGGCCGATTGCCGTGATGCCAGCTTTGTACGCGCGAATCTGGTCGGCAGTCTGTTTATTCGCACCGATTTTCGCGAGGCCGATTTTACCGACGCCAACCTGATGGGCGCGCTGCTGCAAAAAAGCCAGCTTGCCGGGGTCAATTTCGAAGGCGCCAATCTGTTCCGCGCCGATCTTTCACAATCCTTTACCAGTAAAACCACGCGGCTGGACGGCGCATGGACCAAACGCATTAAAACCCTGCCGAAGCGCGATGGAGAAGTGATATGACGATACTGAGCCCGGAGGAGATCGTTCAGCGCATCAAAAACGGCGAGCCACTCAATGAAATATCGCTGGATGGTATCAACCTGCAGGGCTGCGATCTCTCCGGCGGACTGTTTCAGGAGGTGTCGCTACGCGGCGCTAATCTGCAAAATGCCAATCTGCATGAAGCCCTGTTTACCGAGTGCCAGCTGCAGAACCTGCAGCTGCAAGGCGCCCAACTTAAGCAGACGACCTTCAATCAGTGTGAAATGGCCCATCTTCAGGCCGCTGAAACCACGCTTGATAGTTGCGTGTTTAATCAGTGCGACCTGCAAGAGAGCGATTTCTCGGCAACGACGCTGCAAAGCAGCCAGTTTATGCGTTGCCAGATGAGCAGGAGCCGTTTTAGCGGTTCAACGCTGGAACGCAGCGTGTTTTATGAGGCTGACCTGACTCACGCCAGCTTTGCGCAAAGCCGCGGTCTGTTGACCACCTTTTACCATATTGATTTGCGGGACACCGCGCTGAACGGAATGCAGTGCGACCGGCTGGTGTTTTTCCAGTGCGATCAGCGCGGCAAAGACTATTCAAGGCAGGGCTTTACCGGCTGCCAGTTCACCGATTGTCCGCTGGACGGCGCGAAGTTTAACGGCGCCCAGCTAACCCAGTGCAATTTCAAAGGCGCGTCATTGCGTGAAGCAGAGCTCAATCAGGTGAACGCCAGCCAGGCGCTGCTTATGGAGGCCGATCTGCGCGGCGCCCAGTGTCGCGGCAGCCGGTTCGACCAGGCGATATTTGTCGGCGCGATCCTGGAGCAGGCCGACTTTAGCCAGAGCAGGTTGTTCCAGAGCGTTTTACAGCGGGTTCAGGCCGCTGGGGCGCGATTCGCGCTCTGCGATCTGACGTGGAGTGATTTTTCCGCCGCCGACCTGCGCCAGGCGGATCTGCGCGGCGCGACCTTTTCCCGCACCCGGCTGCATCGCGCCCGCCAGGACGAAGCGCTGTTTACCGGCCGCCAGGGGATCCTGGAATACGATGAAGAGTTATTAGCCGCTGAGGCGTGGAGCGCCCAGCGCCACAGCCGTTGTTAAGGAGACAACAGATGACAACTATTAATCACAAACTGGCCCAGGCGGTGATGCCGCCGGCGCAGGCTTCCGGCACGGTGACCCATTGCTTTGCCGACGGTAGCGTGACCGTCGAGAGCGAAGGGCGCGGCTGGCACTGTCGGCGAGCGGTCAGCTGTCTGATCGCGCCGCAGGCTGGGGATCGCGTACTCATCAGCAGCGTGGACAACCAGATCTGGCTGTTAGCGGTGCTGGAGCGTGATGAAAGCCGGCAGGCGGAGCTCAGCGTACCGGGTGACCTGCATATTCAAAGTCAGGGGGAACTCAGCCTCAGCGGTCAGCGGCTGTGCGTCAATGCCGCGCAGGGGGACTGCCATATCAGCGAGATGAACTACAGCGGCGATAAGCTCTCGGTATGGGTGACACTGTCACGTATTGTCGGCAAGCGCGCCGAATCGGTCTGGCAAACGGTGACGCAAATTAGCCACAATCTGCTGCGCACCACCCGGCAGACCGAGCAGGTGCGCGCCGGGCAGTTGGATATGAAAGCGGAAGATTACGCCCGGCTGCATGCGCACAATACGGTCATCACCTCAAAAGCGATCACCAAAGTCGATTCAGAACAGATCCACATGGGCTAAGGAGCTAATCATGTTTGCCAACTGCCAGCTTTTTGGTGTCGATTTAGCCTTTCCCGACGTCTGTCTGACGCCGATGCCGGCGCCAACGCCGATTCCCTATCCGGATATCGCGCTGGGGCCGACGGCGATCCCTAACGCGCTCAATATTCTGTTTATGGGCATGCCCGCGCACAATATGGCGACGGTGACGCCGCTCACCAACGGCGATAACCCCGGCGTGGCGACCGGGGTGGCGTCAGGTACGGTGATGGGGCCATCGCGTCATCTGACCGGCGCATTTACCGTGCTGCTGAAAGGCACGCCGGCAACGCGTCTAACCAGCGTTAGCCTGCAAAATTCGACAAACGCGGTCGGTATGCGCATCGTCCCCAGCCAGTTCAAGGTATTGATGCTGGCGCCGTAAGCTGTCGGCTATGCGAGAAAACGATTACAATCGCCCAACTGAATCACTTTTTGTGCAGAGTTATAAGGGTCAAGATGAATCCGAGCGTCATTCAGTGGAATGAAGACAATTTCTCGCAAGTTGAACGCTATAACGGCGTGGCTGTTGTGCGTTTTCATGCGCCGTGGTGCGGCCCTTGTCAAAGCAGCGAAAGTCTTTTTCTCCAGGCGGCCGACCGGCTACCGTCTGATGTTTTAGTCGGTACAGTAAATGTTGTTCAGGCTCCGGTGCTGGCGGCGAAATATAGCGTCTGGGGGTTACCCAATACGCTTGTTTTCCGCGATGGTCAGGTGGTGGAGCGTCTCAGCGGCCCACAAACATTCAGCGCTATTTTTGCAGCAATAATTCGCGCCCAGGCCCTCATCTGATGTCGATAGTTTCTCCGATAGTGGGGCCCGTCTTCTACGATCTCCTGCAGCATGGTCGGGAGATAGACCGCGCTATTGCGCGCCGGGACGCCAGCTTGCTGAATCACTCCACGCCAGGACTTGAAGGCTACTTTTCGCGTCCACCAGGCGAACTTCCCCGGCAAAACCCATTTCCGGTCGCCGCGCTATTCCCTCTGTTCTTAGTGGCTTTTGCATTCAACTTGCTACCATTTTTGCAGACGCTCCCGCCATTCTCGGCACCGATACGGGTAGCGAGTTTTTTTGTACCGGCGCTGGTGATAATATTTTTTCTGTTAACCAGCGGCGTGTTGCTGGCTCGCGGTTATACCCTCGGGCTGAAGGGATTTCTGGCGCTATTTCTTATCCTCTCAGCGTCAACGGTGGTGCAAGCATTGCGAGCGATGGTTAGCGCAGGTGAAAGTCTCTGGCCGCTGGCGTTCGCCGCGCTGGCATTACTGTGTTGCCGGCTAATATTTAACCGCCAGGGATTCGTGCTGTACGCGATTTATTGTCGTAGCCAGCGGTTGGCTCTTCTCGCGGGCAAACTACGCCGGCAGCGTAAATAGAGAGCGGCGAAGACGGTGAGCAACCCCTGACTATCAACGGATAGCCAGGGGTTTTGTTTATTGCGGGTAGTTAAACGCGTCAGGATGGTTTTCAAGGCTGCCGCTCAGCGCGGCAAACAGCACGGTTTTGCCATCAATCGACAGCGCATCGCTGACGTTAAGCCAGGTCAGTTTTTCCTGCGATGTTTTCTCATCTACCACCGAGAAGACGCCCGACATCTGTTTGGATTTTTCCGACCAGATCACGGCGATACGTTCGCTACCACAATCGTGTGGTTTACAGGCGCTTAATACCTGCCAGGATTCAGATCCCAGTTTCACGGTTTGTGCCGGGGATCCGGTACCACCGCTGTTAACCCAGGCCGGGAGTTTATGGCCTTTAACCATCTGGCTGAACGACGCTTTGGTCGCATTATCTTTGGCAAGTGAAGTCAGCGTGACATCACTTTGCGCCATGACGCTGGCGGATGCAGTGAGTGCGACGACGGCGGCAAGTGCTTTGAACATGTTTCCTCCTGGAGTTGATATGTCCTCATTTCGGGCCCCTTAATAGTGGGCGCAGAGCATCATTAATGCAAATGAACATATTTATACAATGAATGTGATCCCCCGCGCAAAGCGTGGACTTATGCGGCTTTGACATGTCATGATGCACATTGGTTAAATTTTTGTATTAATAGCTGATAGTAAATGGCTAATACAAAAGGGCATATTAATTCAGGCGATAACGCATGGCGTATTTGAATCATCTGTTGACGTTTATTGAAAGTAATCCGGCTCTGGCGATCGGCTTTAACCTTATTCTGCTGGTCGTCTCCGGCATCTTTGCCCATCTTTTGTGCAAGTTTTTGCTGATTAAAGTGATACGCAAGGTGTTCTTCGCCAGCCATAAACAGGACGTGCCGCTGGAAAAAGACCGCCGTATCGCCGAGAAACTGTCAAACTTCATTCCGGTTATTATCGTCTACTACGTTCTGCAGTTTATGCCCAATATGCCGGCATCGCTGGTAACGGCGATTAATACCATCTGCGGAATTTTGTTTTTTATTTTTCTGTCGATCTTCTTCAACGAAATGCTGGATATCGTCAATAGCTCTTATCTGCGTAAGACCAAACGTAAAAACCACTCCATCAAAGGCTATATCCAGATAGGTAAAATCTTAGTTCACATTCTGGCCGCGATTATGATCCTCGCCGTGATGTCGAATAAATCACCGGTGATTATCATTTCCAGCCTCGGCGCCGTCGCGGCGGTGCTGATGTTAGTGTTTCAACATACCTTGCTGTCGCTGGTGGCCAACGTCCAGCTATCGTCCAACGATGTCCTGCAACTGGGCGACTGGATCGAAATGCCCGACAAGAACCTGAGCGGGGAAGTGACGGATATCGCGCTGCATACCATTACTATCCGTAACTGGGACAACACCATTTCGCGTATTCCGACCAAGAATTTCCTCACAGAAACGTATACCAACTGGCAGGCGATGTTCTCGTCCGGCGCACGGCGGATCATGCGTAGCATTAATATCGATCAGCACTCGGTAACCTTCCTGAATCAGGAGATGTTAACCCCGATGCTGGCAATCCGCGGGGTGGGTGAGCCGCTCAGTAAATTACTGGATGGTCGGGATCCGGGCGGCGTCGCGGATCGCTGGTTTATTGATAACGGGTTGACTAACCTGACGCTGTTTCGCCATTACCTGATGAGCTATCTCGCCGAACGGCCAGATATCATTAAAGATATGTACATCGTGGCGCGGACGTTAAAACCATCGCCGTCCGGGCTGCCGCTGGAAATCTACTGCTTTACCTCATCGACGCTATGGATGGATTACGAGAACACGCAATCCGCTATTTTTGAATACATTACCGCCGTGGCCGGGCAGTTTTCACTGCGTCTATACCAGTATCCCGCCGGGCATGATTTCTGGCGCTTATCGCAGGAAAACAGTTTACGGACGACGACACCGCCGTCGACGGAAGGGCCATAATTGGCGCGTATATCCATCTCGACAACAGGATGTTCAGAGGATGCTGAAGTTCATGAAAGACAGTTTGCTGCTCAGTGCGGTCGTCAGGGACAGAATAAAAACCAACGATCCGCAGCAACTGGAGAAGCTTAAAGACAGATTAAAAGACCGGATGGGTATTCCGGTCGGCTGGCATATGTCAGGAATACCGCTGATAGGGGCAATGATTCTGAGCATGCTCGCTTTTGCCCTGGCTCAACCTTATCTCTGCCTGGCGATGTTCGATCTATTTGGGCTGCCGCAGTATGCCGTGATGGCGGCGATTGTGCCTGTATCGCTAATTTATAGTCTGGTAATGGTTCTGGCGATGTACTTCGTTGCCAGAGGCAATTTTCTGGCGCTTAAATTATCACTGGCTTTGATGGTTTTCAGTGGTCTGGTTGCGAGTGTTTATTTTCTTTCTGTTTGCCTCGGGGCATTATTCGGCGCCGGACTCAAACTGGGATTTCTCATCAGCGCCGTGCTGGGACTATTATTCATTTTCGGCTGTATCCGATGCATAAATAGCCAGACTTTTTACCGTGCAAACGCCCTTTATTTACATAACAGGGTCTGGCGAAAACAGCTTAATATTCAGCGCCAAATGCCGCGCCGCGCTTCACGTTAGAAAAGGGCGGCAACAACCGGCAGTTTTCGCCTGGCCTTATTTTATAAATCAATGAGCAGATTCGTGCTGCGGCTGCGGGAACAGCACAGCGCGACATGCTGCACGATGGCGCATTTTTCTGCTGCTGACTGCACCGTATCACGATGGTCCACCTCTCCCTCAACGACTCTGGTCAGACAGGCGCCGCAAATCCCCATCTCACAAGAGAGCGGCACTGCCACACCATTTTCCTGCAATACCTGCGCGATGGTTTGATTGGCGGCAACGGGCCAGCATTGGCCAGAAGAGGCGAGCGTCACCGTAAACGTCTCTTCTGGCCGGGCGTCGTTCGCGGGCATTGACGCCTGAAACGCCTCCTCATGGATCTGCTCAGCCTGCCAGCCTTGTATCGCCGCCGCCTGGCGCGCGGCGGCCATAAATCCCGCCGGACCGCATACGTAAAGCCGATCCTCACGGTGAGGAACGCTCAATCTGCCAGCCAGATTTTCTCGCGGGCTCCCGCCTTCAGCTGAGCTATAAATTCTCACGTTTTCTGGCGCCAGCTTGCGGGCAATCGCGGCTAGCAGGGCGCCGTTTTCTCGACGGTTGAGGTAATAATGCAAGGTAAACGGATTTCCCTGCGCCGCTAACGCCCGCGCCATGCTATACAGCGGCGTAATGCCAATCCCGGCGGCTAGCAGGGTGACGTGTCGCGCCGTCTGCAGGGTAAACTGATTTCTCGGCGGTGATATCATCATCCTCTGACCCGGTCGCAGCGTCTCATGGATGTAGCGCGAACCGCCGCGCGATTCTGCCGCTCTGGCCACGCAAATCAGATAACGTTCCAGCCTGCTGTGGCTGCCGGTGAGTGAATACTGACGGGTTACGCCGCTCGCCAGATGCAGATCGATATGGGCGCCGGGCTGCCATGCGGGTAATGGGCCGCCGTCAGCCGTCACCAGCCTGACCGCCAGATTATGTTCGCCTTCGCGCCAGAGACCATCGACAACCACCTCAATCAGAGTACTCATCATATAACTCCTTGCTCAGACCAGGAAAAATTCACCGAAACCCAGCCGCTTCAAGCCGCGACGGTAGGCAATTGAGCTACGGTCGGCAGGAATATGTGCTTCCAGGGTAAGATCCAGAGGAAGCGTCTCCGGACGCTGGCTCTCTACCATCAGCCGGTCTTCTTCAAACACGCGAAGGTTGAAGGCGTAGACTTCCTCCACCGGCACATGCAGGTCGAAATTGCGGGCGATAGGGGCAAACATTCGCGTGATCCGTGATGAGACGGGCGAGGCGGCATTCATAATTACCAGCCGGGCTTCGCCGGGGAAATGAATCGTCAGGGTGGCGGTAAAGGGCAAATGCATCTCAAAGCGACGCAGCCATTGAAAACCCTCCGGAGCACGGTAGCCGGCGCTTGCCGGATAATTGCCGACCGTACTCCAGTAGTCGACGACAAACCCATTTTCCGTTTCCTCAGGCAGGTAGTCAGGAACCTGTTGATTATCCGCATCGGCGAAGGTGTCGGTATGGATCCACGCAAAATGCGCCACATCAAGAAACCCTTCAACCTGACGGCCTGCGAAGCCATTGACCTCAAAAGCCGGGCAGGTCAGTTGCTGAAATCCGTCGTCTGCCCAGTGCGGCATGGTCGGTAACTGCGGGGGACTGTCAGCATCATAATCGAGACAGACCCACACCAGACCATAGCGCTCTTCCGCCGCGTAGCTGGTCAGATTTAATTTCGCCGGTATCGGCTGATTTGGACTGGAGGGGATTCGGTTACAGCGGCCATCTTCCCCAAAGCGCAGGCCGTGATAAGGGCAAATGATACCTTCTTCGTCATGAAAACCTAACGTCAATGGTACCCCGCGGTGGGGGCAAGCGTCGCGGGCGACCACTATGCTTTCGTGCAGGCGATAGATTACCAGCTTTTCATCCAGCAGGGTGGCCTTCACCGGTTGCCGGCCGATATCCGCGCTACGCGCCACCGGATGCCAGCATTTTGCCAGCCGCAGCCAGTCCTGGGGTTCAAAGGTGCAATGCGCGGGGGGCGTGAGCGGTTGTCTGTTCATCGTTTTGCTTCCTGATGGCTAAAGTGATTGTTTAATTGTTGTGAGTTAATTGTTGCCATAGTAGGGTGTTGACATCCATCAGCATTAATTCAGCTATCCGTTGCAAAAATCAGTACAGGTAACCGATGAGTCCTTTCTCACGCTTTGCTCGCTATTTTATGGAAGTGGCCCGCAGCGGCAGCCTGCGTCGGGCGGCGGAAAAACTGCATATTTCGGCTTCGGCGATTAACCGCCAGATACTGCAGGCTGAAGCGTCCTTCGGCACGCCGCTGTTTGAGCGGCTGCCGGAAGGTTTGCGGATGACCACCGCAGGCGAGTTGCTGTATGACAATCTGCTGCGCTGGCAAAAAGAGTTTCGCGTAACCCAACAGAAATTTGATGAACTGCAGGGGCTAAAACGCGGAACGGTGAATGTCGGTATGGTGCAGGCGCTAGCCGAAGGGAGTTTTGCCGCGGCGCTGGCAGAGATTATCAACCAGTGCGAGTGGCTGGAACTGATGTTGCAGGTCGCCGATAGCCAGAGCATCAGCGACAGAGTGCGTCAGGCCGATGTCGATTTTGGTCTGATCCTCGATCCTGAAGGTCAGGCGGGTCTCAACGTACTGGCGTTTATTGAAATGGAAGTCGGGGTGGTACTGCATCCGCACCATCCTTTTGCCGCTGCGCCCGCGATCTCGCTGGGGGAACTTAGCGATGAACGGCATATTATTCCCGGCGCGCCGTTAATAGTGCATGACCGGGTGACAATGCTCTATCGCCATTATGATTTTTCGCCGCCCAACACCGTTAGCTGCAATGATATTCGTCTGATTAAATCGCTGGTGCTTAAAGGCGGCGGGGTGGCGGTCCTGAGCCTGCTCGACGTGCAGGACGAGGTAAACAACGGTTCGCTGGCGTTTGTGCCGCTACGTAATAAGCTGCTGCGGCCTTTGACCCTGGCGCTATGCACCGCGCCATCGCGCCAGCTATCTCGTCCGGCGCAAATGGCGATTCAAAAACTCACGCTGGTGATGGAGGAGATGCGTAGCGCTGCTCACTCTCAGCCTAATGGCCCGCCCTGAATTGTTTCGCACAAGCCATTGATAATACGCTCGCCGGTTTCCGTTTTCAGTTCCTGATACCAGGCTTTGGTTAACGCCATATCTTTACCGTGGGTGATATCACAGCGTTTACGCGCTTTGAGCACCAGGTCACGCACCCGTTCACAGCGCAATGCTTCGTACTGGCGCAGCGCGGTGACAATATCGCTGTTTTCGCGTAGTACATTCCCCAGCACGACCGCGTCCTCCATCGCCGCGCAGCCGCCCTGGCCAATATCCGGCGTGGTGCTGTGTCCGGCATCGCCCAGTAGAGCCACCTTGCCACGTACCAGCTTATCAAAAGGTTCAATATCGTGAATTTCTATCCGGTTGGTGGTCTGCGGGTCGAGGGCGGCGATAAGCTTTTGCACCGGCGGCGCCCAGCCGGTGAAGTAGCGGGTTAAATCGTCGCGCAGGGTGAGGCGATCTTCCGCTAATCCGGCCGGCAACGGCACATCGAAGAAGAAGTAGAAGCGTCCGCCCGCCACCGGCATCAGCGACACGCGTTTCCCTTCGCCGACAAACGTCGTCCACTGATCGGCGGGAGCAATGGACTCATCAATATCGACCAGACCATTCCAGTTAACGTAACCGGCATAGCGGCGTTCCGGCGTATAGCCGAGCACATATGGCCGCAGCGCCGAATGACTGCCATCGGCGGCGATGACCACATCGCCGTGCGCCTCGCTACCATCGGTAAACCAGACGGTTACGCCGTCGGTATGCTCTTCCACGCGGGTAACCCGCTTGCTGAACCGCACCTGCTCACGCCCCCAGAAATCGAGCATCTCGCGCTGCAGTTCCGTTCGCGACACAGGCGAAGGGCGGCCCTGCGTACGTTCAACCAGCGGCGCGAGGCTGAAGCGGGTGAGCGTTTCTCCGCGTTGATACTCCTTATACGCCAGATAATGCATCGGGCCGCCGTAAGCGTCGATGATCTTGCCCATCCCCAGGCGGTTCATACACTTGACGCCGTTGGGCCAGATAGAAATCGCGGCGCCAACCGGCTTAATCTCTTTTACCGCTTCGAACACTTCGCATGCGATGCCTGCGTTACGGAGCGCCACCGCGGCGCTCAAGCCGCCGATTCCCGCGCCAATCACGATTGCTTTCATTGTCTTCCCCTTAGGTGTGTTGTTTAAGGGGTTCAGCAATTTGCGTACCAGGTAGCAGAACATACGAAATCAGCGGAAAATGGAAGGGTGATGGGCGGAGTGCGCACCAAAGAAGGGCAAAGTTGCGATAATGTTGCCTTTTTATGAATCAAAGATTTCTTTAAATGAATTAAGGAATCAAAAGTTTCATCACCTTGCGCCAACGATCGTTACGGAACCCCCGCTCTTTAATGAAGCTATTCCACTGAAAAATAATAGATAAACCGATTTTTAGGTGGATAAAGATAGAGGGAGTCAGCAATGTGGCCTGCTTTGTGCACTACATCGTCAACGCTTATCCACGACGAGACGGTGACCCCATGTCTGATGAAAAGAACAGCAACCTGCTTTATGGCCTCGAGCAGCGCATCCCGCCGCTGCCGGCCTTTTTTAGCGCCTTACAGCACGTGCTGGCGGGGCTGGTCGGCATTATTACGCCGCCGCTGATTATTGGCGCCGCGCTGGGGCTTGGCGAATGGCTGCCATATTTAATTAGTATGTCGCTAATAGCTTCCGGGATTGGCACCTTTCTGCAGGCTAACCGCGTCTGGGGGATCGGTGCGGGCATGATCTGTATGCAGGGCACCAGCTTCGCTTTTCTCGGCGTAGCGATTGGCGGCGGCATGTGGGTAAAAGCGCAGGGAGGCGGCCCGCAGGACATTATGGCTATGCTGTTCGGCGTCAACGTTATTGCCGCGCTGGTACCGGTCGTCGTCAGCCGCTTTATCGAACCGCTGAAAAAACTCTTTACCCCCATTATTACCGGCAGCGTCATTGCGCTGATCGGCATCAGCCTGATAAAGGTCAGTATTATTAACTGGAGCGGCGGCGAGCACGCGAAGGATTTCGCCAGCCCGGGCAATATCGCATTGGGCAGCGTGACCTTAGGGATTATCGTGTTATTAAGCTGCGCGAAAAACCGTTGGCTGCGTTTATCGTCGGTGGTCATCGGCATGGCGGTGGGCTGTATCGCCGCCGCATTGAGCGGGAAATTTCATCTGGCGCCGGTCGGCGAGAGCTGGTTTCGTCTGCCGGCGCTCTTTCCTTTTGGCTTTCAGTTTAATAGCGCCATCTTTTTACCGGTCGCGCTGGTGTCGCTGGTCTGCATTCTTGAAGCCGTCGGCGATTTAACCGCCAACTGCCTGATCTCAAAACAGTCCATCGATGATGGCGCGTTTCGCTCACGCCTGAAAGGCGGGATCCTCGCGGATGGTATTAGCTGCCTGATCGCCGCGGCGATCTGCGCGTTTCCCAATACCACCTTCGCGCAGAATAACGGCGTCATCCAGATGACCGGCGTCGCCAGCCGCTATGTCGGGCGTTATATCGGCGTATTGCTGATTCTGCTTGGTCTATTCCCGCCATTTGGCGAAATCCTGCGCCAGATCCCCACGCCGGTGTTAGGCGGTGCGACGATGGTCATGTTTGGCTGTGTCGTGGCGGCCGGGATCCGCATTATCACCCAGACCCCGCTAACCCGCCGCGATATGCTGATTGTGGGCCTGGCATTTGGTTTTGGCCTCGGCATTGAGGCGGTTCCCGCTTTCCTTGCCCATTTCCCGCCCATCATCGGCAATCTGTTTGGATCTGCCGCTACCAGCGGCGGGCTGGTGGCGATTGTATTGAATCTGATTATTCCGCAAGAGAAAGCCGCCATGACGGCAGCGGCAAGGAGCAATGATGATAACACTCAACCACTTTAATCAGCTGCCGCAGGCGCAAGCTCTGCGACTGCTCGAACCCTGCGTGGCGCTCCCCGCCTGGCGCGAAGCGCTGGCGCTGGGGCGACCCTATGCCACACTGACGGCCTTAACGGACCGCGCACAACAGCTGATGCAGCACTGGGGAGAGGCAGATCTGGCGCGGGCGCTCTGCGCCCACCCGCGGATCGGAGAGAAGCCGACAGGCGGGGAAGCGCATGCCGCGCTGTCTCGCCAGGAGCAGGCGGAGGTTAATGCCGACGATGCCGCTATCGCCCGGGCGCTGAAAGAAGGGAATGCCCGTTACGAAGCCCGCTTTGACCGCGTGTTTCTGATCCGCGCCAAAGGGCGCAGCGCCGCCGAGATCCTGCAGGCGCTGACCCAACGGCTGACGCATAATGACGCGCAGGAAATTGAAGCGACACTGGAACAATTACGTGAAATCACCTTACTCAGACTGGCGGGAGTTATTAGCGCATGATCACCCTGAGCACCCATATTCTTGATATTTCCACCGGCAAGCCTGCACAAGGCGTGGCGGTCACCCTGTTATGCGAAGGGCGCAGCCTGGCATCAGGCGTGACAGACAGCAATGGCCGTCTGGGCGAGCTGGCGACGGGACAGCTGCGTCCCGGAAACTATCAGCTGGTGGCCGAACTGCAATCGTGGTTTGCGCGCGATGGCCGCCAGACCCTGTACCGACAGGCGCAGATCGATTTTATGATTACCATTGATGACAAAGACCATTTTCATCTGCCGTTTTTAATTGCCCCCGGCGGCTGGTCGACCTATCGCGGAAGTTAAATTGAGTCCGCTGCCCGGTCAGAATACAGTGCCGGGCAGCGGTTCATCCTTCGTTACACCATACCTGTTCGCCATTGACCCAGGTCTCACTAATGTTCCGTTCATCGCCTAAGGTCATTAACACGAACAGCTGTTCATACACATCCTGACAGCGGGCGCTGCGTAGTCTTTGTAGCGGCGTCACCGCCGGGTCGATAACCACCAAATCGGCCTCTTTTCCCGACTGGAAATTACCTATTTTGTCATCCAGGCGTAACGCGTGCGCGCCGCCCAACGTCGCATGATAAAACGCTTCGCTGGCGCGCAGGCGATAGCTCTGTAGCTGCGCCACTTTATAGGCCTCGCCGAGAGTACGCAGCAGGCTGAAGGAGGTCCCGGCGCCAACATCGCTGCCGATGCCGATCCGGACCTGATGTTGCCAGCTGGCGGGCAGGCGAAATAGCCCGCTACCCAGAAACAGGTTTGACGTCGGACAGAAAGCAATTGCCGAACCGGTCTCATGCAGACACCGCCACTCTTTCTCCGCCAGATGGATCCCGTGGGCGAAGACGCTGCGCTCACCGGTCAATTGATAGTGATGATAAACATCAAGATAGTGCTCATGCTCCGGCCATAACTGCTTTACCCACGCTATTTCATTTAGGTTTTCACTCAGATGGGTATGTAGCCAGGTATCGGGAAACTCCTCCCGCAGACGCTGAACAGCTTGCAGCAGCTCCGGCGTGGAGGTGGGGGCGAAACGCGGCGTAATGGCGTAGCCCAGACGACCGCGCCGGTGCCAGCGCTGGATCAGTTCGCGGGTCTGGCGATAGCTTTGTTCGGCGGTTTCGGTTAAATACTCCGGCGTATGGCGATCCATCATCACCTTACCGGCCAGGAGGCGCATGTTCAGGCGCAACGCCTCGGTAAACAGGGCATCCACGGACGCCGGATGAAGCGTACAAAATACCAGCGCGGTGGTGGTGCCATGGCTGAGCAACTGGTTGACAAAAAAACGGGCGATATCTGCCGCGTACCGTTCATCGGCAAACTGGCTTTCCACCGGGAAGGTATAGGTGGTCAGCCATTCCAGCAGCTGTTCGCCAAAGGCGCCGATCATTTCGGTTTGAGGATAATGAATATGGGCGTCGACAAACCCCGGCAGCAGCAGTTTGCCGCGCAGATCGCGATAGCCTTTCTGTGGATCGAGTAATGCTTCGCCTTCCTGCCATGGCAGTAGCGCCTGAATCTTTCCGGCGTAAATAAACAGCACGCCATCATCAATATATCGCGCGTAGCGGGCGATATCGTCAGCGCTGGCGGCGGGTTGGCTAATATCAAAAAACGCACCGCGTAGCGCGGTGTGGTATTCCAGCATGTTGCCGCCTTATTTGAGTGTGGAGATATCTATTACGCAAATGTTTCGCAAATTTAATGCCAGAAGGCCGCGACAGATGCCGCGGCCGGGCGGGATTATTCTTTCTGCGCCAGCGCGCCGGGGGTAAAGCGGGCGGAGGAAGCGGCCTGCCGCTCATCGCGGGCAATCCAGCGATACAGGCTGCCGCTTAGCAGCACGCCGATGAACCAGCTAAAATTGGCCACTTCATGCAGAGCGGGAATAAAGCTGATAATCAGGCCAACCGCTACCGAGGGCAGCAGCGCGGCGATGGCCTTCGGGTTAAAGCCGTTGCGGTACCAGTATTTGCCTTTCGGAGTGTCATCGAACAGATCGTTGACCGATACCTGCCCGCGTTTAATCAAATAGAAATCAACCAGCAGAATGCCGAACAACGGCCCGATAAACGCTCCCAATACATCCAGGGTGTAGTGGATAAGCTCAGGGGAGTTGAACAGGTTCCACGGGGTGAGCAGTATCGAGCCGACGGCGGCAATCATCCCGCCGGTGCGGAAGCTGATTTTTTGTGGCGCGCAGTTGGAAAAATCAAATGCCGGCGAGACGAAGTTGGCGACAATATTAATGCCGATAGTGGCGGTGATCATGGTCAGCAAGCCGATGGCCACCGCCAGATCGTTACCCACATGGCTCACCGTTTCAATCGGGTCGGTGATCATCCGGCCAAATAAAGATTGCGTCCCGGAGACGATCACTACAGTCACCACCGAGAACAGCAGGAAGTTAAACGGCAGCCCCCAGCGGTTACCGCGGCGAATTTCGCCCATGCTTCTGGCATAACGGGAGAAATCGCCAAAATTGAGCAGCGGACCGGAGAAGTAAGAGACCACCAGCGCGGTGGCGGTGATCATCTGCCAGCTTTGCTCGCCGGCGGTCAGCGTCTTACTGGCGAGGGTAAAGGAGATACCGTCGAGGCCTGTCTTGTATACAATCCAGCCCGCCAGCGCCAGCATCACCACATATACCGCCGGGCCGGCGATGTCGATGAAACGCTTAATCGCGCTCATGCCGTGCCAGAACACCATCGCCTGCAACAGCCACATGGTAGCGAAACAGATCCAGCCAAGCGATGAAAGACCCAGCAATGAGGTTTGCGTCATTGCCGCCAGCGAGGGCCAGAACTTCAGCAGCACCAGCATCAAGGCGTTCGCAGCCAGATAGGTTTGGATCCCGTACCAGGCGAAAGCAATCAGTCCGCGTATCACCGCCGGAATATTGGCGCCGAAGACGCCAAACGCCTGACGACAAATGACCGCATAGGGCACGCCGGCAATCTGGCTGGGTTTGGCCACCAGATTAGCGCAAAGCTGGACGATAACAATTCCGGCCAACAGGCAGATAAGTACCTGCCAGCTCGCCAGCCCCAGCGTAAAGAAACTCGCCGCCACTACATAGCCTCCCATGCTATGCACATCCGACATCCAGAAAGAAAAAATGTTGTACCAGTTCCAGTTTTGCTCGCGCGTCGGCGCCAGATCCTCGTTGCAAAGACGCGGGCTGTAGCCTGATGCCGGGTCTCCGGCGTTGAGCTGATGCGTATTTTGTGTATTTGGCATGGATCCTGCTCCTCTGAAGACAAACGTTGTGCCGTTGATAGCGGAAGGCGTTGCAGGATTCAGGCCAGAATGGTTAATCTTGTATACAAAATATTTATTTTATGTATACGATTTGATATCAAAATGGAAAGTGGAGTAGACCAATGGGCAATGAAAATCCGCTGCAGGCCGCAGCCGGACTGCATGACAAGGATGAGTCTATCTACGAAGCCTTGCTGACCGCGATTGTCGAGCAACAGCTGCTGCCGGGCAGCAAATTGCCGGAAGAGGCGCTGGCGGAGGTGTTCGGCGTCAGTCGCACGGGGGTACGCAAAGCGCTGCAACGACTCGCCGCTGTGCAAATGGTGACATTAACGCCCAAACGTGGTGCACAGGTCGCCAGTCCGACGGTCGACGAGGCACGGGAAATATTCCGCACCCGCGCGCTACTGGAAGTGGCGAATCTGCCGGATGTCCTGCAACGCTGCCAGCCTCCGCATCTGGCGGCGCTGGAAGCCATTATTCAGCAAGAGCAACTGGCGCATGAGGCCTACGATGGCCCGGCGGCTATCCGCCACTCCGCTAATTTTCATATTCAGTTACAGGCCATTTCCGGCAACCAGGTACTAACGGAGATGGTCACCCGACTCAGTCAACGCTCATCACTGGTGATTGCCGCCTGGGGCGCGCCGTGGCGGCAAGGGTGCCGCTGCGATGATCACGAGCGCCTTGTCGGCCTGCTGCGCGAAAAAGCGCTAACCGCGCTGACCGAGGCGCTCAACCATCACTTTGAACACATCGTCGCCAGTTTATGTTTTTCCCGCACGGGGGAGTCGGTTCCCGATTTCGCCCGGCTATTCGCCGGCTATAAGGAGCGGTAATGTCCACCATCTGTATACAAGTTATCAATCCCAATACCGATCCCAGTATGACGCAAACCATCGCCGAGGCGGCCCGCGCCGCGGCGTCGCCAGGAACCGATATTCTCGCGGTGTGTCCACCGGACGGCGTGCCGTCGATTGAAGGACATTTTGACGAAGCCATCGCCGCCGTCGGCGTGCTGGAGCAGATTAAAGCCGGGCGGCGGCAGGGCGTTTCCGGCCATGTCATCGCCTGTTTTGGCGATCCGGGACTACTGGCCGCCCGTGAACTGGCCCAGGGGCCGGTTATTGGTATTGCCGAAGCGGCGATGCATATGGCGACGCTGGTCGCTACCCGCTTCTCGGTGGTCACTACCTTGCCGCGCACGCTGATTATCGCTCGCCACCTGCTACATCAGTATGGATTCCATGACCATTGCGCCGGTCTGCATGCGATCGATCTACCGGTGCTGGCGCTGGAAGATGGCAGCGGCGTGGCGCAGGAAAAAGTACGCGCCCGCTGTATTCAGGCGCTAAAGGAGGACGGCTGCGGCGCTATCGTGCTGGGCTGCGGCGGCATGGCGACCCTGGCGCAGCAACTGACCCGGGAACTTCAGGTACCCGTTATTGATGGCGTCAGCGCGGCGGTGAAGATGGTTGAATCTCTGGTGTCGCTAGGACTGACAACCGGCAAGCACGGTGATTTAGCCTATCCGGAACGTAAAACGCTTAGCGGTAAATTTGCCGTGTTTAATGATTAAATGAAGGGGTGGGAGATGATACCAGCAGCAGAATCGTATCCGCGCGATTTGCGCGGCTATGCGGGAAAACCGCCGCACGCGCAGTGGCCAAATCAGGCGCGTATCGCGGTGCAGTTTGTGCTTAATTACGAAGAGGGCGCCGAGAATCACGTCCTGCACGGCGATGCGGGTTCCGAACAGTTTCTCTCCGATATCATCGGCGCTGCCAGCTACCCCGACCGCCATATGTCAATGGACTCATTGTATGAATATGGCAGCCGCGCGGGCTTCTGGCGTATCCATCATGCCTTTCAGGAGCGGGGGTTACCGTTAACGGTGTTTGGCGTGGCGATGGCGCTGGCGCGTCATCCGGATATCGTCGCGGCGATCAAAGCGGCCAACTACGATGTGGTCAGCCACGGGTGGCGTTGGATCCATTATCAGCATATGGCGATTGAACAGGAGCGTGACCATTTGCATAAAGCGGTGCAGGTGCTGACCGACCTGTTTGGCAAACCGCCCACCGGCTGGTATACCGGGCGCGATAGCCCTAACACCCGGCAACTGGTGGTGGAACATGGCGGGTTTGATTACGACAGCGACTATTATGGCGATGATTTGCCGTTCTGGACGGAAGTGCCTTGCGCCGACGGGCAGCGTAAACCGCATCTCATCGTGCCTTACACGCTCGATGCCAACGACATGCGCTTTGCCACCGCTCAGGGGTTTAATACCGCTGAACAGTTTTATACCTATCTGAAAGACAGCTTTGATGTGCTGTACGCGGAAGGCGAAACGTCGCCGAAAATGATGTCTATCGGCATGCACTGCCGGTTGCTGGGGCGCCCTGGGCGCTTCCGCGCTCTGCAACGTTTTCTTGATTACGTGCAGCAGCATGAGCGCGTGTGGATTTGTACCCGCCAGCAGATTGCCGACCACTGGCGGCAGGTACATCCGTACCAGCCATAGCGGCAGGCCCATTGCGCCGTTGTTTTGTCGGGTGGCGGCTAAGGCCTTACCCGACCTACGGTCCGTGCGGCCTGCCGTTAATTTATACTGCCGGTGTTGGTAGCCTCAAAATCCCCGGTGGCGCTGCCGCTTACCGGGGCTACATCGCTTTGCGATTTGGTAGCCCGGAGAAGGCGCAACGCGCCGCGTCCGGGAAAACCCCTTAAAAAAGTAGCAAACCGATAACAGTATCTATGGTCCGTACCGTTGTGAGCTTAAGATCTCTATCTTGTAAATGGCTACTGAAACTGCGGTGTTGGTGGCCTCAAAATCGCTGAGACGTTCCCGGAAGGCCGGGGCAGCCCGCATGGATGCGGGCTGAGGGCCGTGATTTGCAGGGATGCTGCCTCGGCCCGACCCGGAGCCTGCCGGGATAAGTCGAAGGAACCACGAAGTGGCGATTTTGGCGGCCAGAGCCCGCGAGTACAGAGGGCGGCGGCGACTGGCCGCCCTCTGTGCGCTCCCAGCGCCACGGAAAACATATTGCGGAAAAAATTAACCGGGAGCGCAATGTGCTCAGAATTAACACAAAGCACATGTTTTTCCCAGACCAAAACCGTTGCAAATCGATAACAGTATCTACGCCGGCATGTGATCTGTAGGCCCACGTAAGTGTAGCGCCGCCGGGCAATAACCGCGGGTAAAGAACCACTTTCGCGCCGGATGGGGCTGCGCCTTATCCGGCCTACGATCCGTGCCATTGTGAGTTGGTAGCCCTGCTAAGCGCAGCGCAAGCAGGGGGCGACAACGGCATCAATGCCCCATCAAACTGACCTGCGCGGCAACGATACGCCAGCCGCAGGCAAACCGCACCCAGGTTTGCTGCTGACGGCCAATACGTTCGCTGCCTTCACGGGTGAACTCGGTACTGCATACCGCATAATCCTCTCCATAGGTGGTGATCACCGTATGGCGTAACTCCCGCGCAAGTCCTGCGGCGGGGCGCGCGGCGCGGAAGGCGCGGATCTCATCAATACCATATAGATTCTCCCCGGCGCCGAGGCGAACCGTGCGCGTATCGTGCCAGAACAACGCATCCAGCACTGCGATATCGTTACTCACCAGCGCCTGTTCATAGCGATAAAAGGCCGCCGTAACTTCGGCGACCACTTGCGGAAGATTGATGTCTTGCGATGCGATCATGCGGCTACCCCCACCGGACGAGAATCGGTTACTCCCATCGCTTCCAGCGCATAGGCGGCGCGCAGACAGGCCTGTTCATTAAACGGCGCGGCAATTAACTGCACCCCGACAGGCAGCCCCGTCGCGGAACGAAGCGGGACGGTCACCACCGGCAGACCGATGAACGAGATCGGTTGAGTGAGCATGCCCATGCTTGCGCGTATCGGTAAAGACTCGCCGTTGATCTCCATCGTCTGCTCGCCAATAAGCGTCGCGCTGCACGGTGTTGCCGGGGCAATGAGCACATCGGCGTGGGTGAACAGCGAGGCGACTCGCTGCTGAGCGTGGCGACGGAAGCGCTGCGCCTGCAGGTACCAGGCGGAAGGGATCATCGCGCCCGCCAGCAGACGTTCGCGCGAGTGCGGTTCAAAGCGCTCCGGCTCGCGCCGTAAGGCTGGAAGGTACTGGTTTCCGCCTTCAGAAGCGCTAATGATAAACGCAGAAGCGCGCGCCAGCTCCGCTTCGGGGAAGAGATACTCTTCAGAGGCTTCGAGATAACGGGCGACGCGAGCCACCGCCGCGCGGCCATCGTCATCGCACCAGCGGCTGAAATAGCCGCCTAAAACCGCGCAACGCAGCCCCTGGAGGCCATATCGTAGATGCGGCGTGGCAGGGGCGACGCCGCGTTCGGCCTGAAACCCATCGTTGACGTCTCGCCCCTGCAGAACATCGTAGACTGTGGCTAAATCCTCTACCGTGCGGGCAAACGGACCAATATGATCGAGGCTGGGAACAAAAGGGTGGCTGCCGGCGCGCGACAGGCGGCCGAAGGTTGGCTTGAGACCAAAAATCCCGCTCAGGGATGCCGGAACGCGAATCGAACCATTGGTGTCGCTACCGAGCGAGAAATTAACCAATCCGGCGGCGACCGCCGCCGCCGAGCCTCCGGAGGAGCCGCCGGCAATGCGGTTAAGATCGTGCGGATTGCGCGTCGCGCCATAGTGGCTGTTTTCCGTGGTAAAACCGTAAGCATAGGCGTCCATATTCAGCATCCCGCTGAGCAGGCCGCCTGCGCTATGGATCTGACTTACGGCCCAGCTATCGACGCGGGCAGGCGGGTTATCGCTGAACAGTTGCGCGCCGGCAAGGGTGGTTTCCCCTGCGACATCAAACAGATTTTTGACCGCATAGGGAACCCCTGCCAGCGCAGGCAGCGGCTGATTCGTACGCCGTAGGGCATCAATAGCGTCCGCTTCGTCGAGCATCCGTTTCCCGGTGACTGTCGTCCAGGCGTTGAGCCGCGGGTTACTTTGCGCAATATCATCAAGCGTCTGGTGAGCCAGCTCTCTGGCGCTAAATTCACCGCGACTCAGCGACTGCTGAATGTCGGCAATGGTCATCTGATGTAGCTTCATGCTTTATACACTCCGGCGATTTCCAGACGCTGATCGAGCGGATAGGCCATCAGCGGTTCAGCCATATCGGCAATGCGGCGAAATTGCGTCAGCAGCTCAGCGCGGCGCGATTCATCCAGTTCAAGGGCGAGGATCTGTTCCATCTGTAGAAGCCAGTCGCGCCACTCTTTTTCGGTTTGTGTCATGCTTCTCCTCCTAATAGCCAGCGGCGGTGCCGTTACTGCGCGGATCGGACGCACCTTCAAACAGGCCGTCAGGATGGCGGACAATGGCCCCGGCATGCCCCATGGCCTCGCTGAAGTCGGCCAGTACCTCAACTTCATGCCCCAGTTCCCTGAGTCGGGCGAGGGTTTGCGGCGCAAAGCGACCTTCCACTTTTAGTGAGTCCGAGGTCTGTCCCCAGGTGCGCCCAAGGAGCCAGCGCGGACGAGAAATACTCTCCTGAAGCGGGACGTTCTGCAGGATATAACGGGTGAACAGCGCCGCCTGGGTTTGCGGCTGGCCGTCGCCGCCCATTGAGCCATAAACCATCACCCGCCCATCGTTCAGGCGTGCGGCGGCGGGATTAAGGGTATGGAAGGGTTGCTTGCCGGGCGCCAGCGCCAGCAAATGCGCCGGGTCGAGGCTGAACGACGCGCCGCGGTTTTGCCAGACAATACCGCTGTCCGGAAGCACCACGCCGCTGCCAAACTCATGGTAGAGACTCTGGATAAAGGAGACCGCCAGCCCGCTACTGTCCATCACGCCCATCCAGACGGTATCGCCGGGGCCTTTGCCTGCGCCCCATGGCGCGGCGCGCTGGTCGTCGATCTTCTCCGCCAGCGGTTGTAACGCCTGCAGGGACAGCAAACTTTGAATATCCACGTCCAGATGCAGCGGGTCGGTAATATGTTTATCGCGCAGGCTAAAGGCCTGTTTTGTCGCTTCCACGATACGGTGGATGGTCTGCGCATCGTCGGCCTGTTCCATCGCCAGCCGGTCAGTGATGCCGAGGATGGCCAGCGACACCAGCCCCTGCGTCGGCGGCGCCAGGTTCCATAACTCACCGTGTTGATGCTGTAGCCGCAGTGGTTGCGGGCGGCGCGCGCGATGCTGGCGCAGATCGTCAAGCGTGATAGGCAGGCCGTAACGGGCCATGCCGGCCGCCAGTTGTTCCGCCAGCGAGCCGCGATAGAAACTATCGAGCCCTTCCTCAACCAGCCGTTTTAGCGTGGAGGCCAGCGCAGGCTGACAAAAGCGGCTGCCGCTTTCAGGAGGGCGGCCATTGACCAGAAAAGTCTCAGCGAAGCCCGGCTGGCGCTGAAGTTCATCTAACTTTCCAGCGGTGGCGCTGGCTTGTGACGCGGTCACCGGAATACCGTTATCGGCATAGCCAATCGCGTCCTGTAACAGGCGCGAAAGCGGTAGTGATTTACCGGTCAGGGATTGTGAAACTTTCAGCGCCTCATCCCAGCCGCTGACGGTGCCGGCGACGGTCAGGGCGGATTGCGGGCCGCGATGCGGGATGTGCGTTAGCCCGGCATAGGCTTCCGGCGTCGCCAGTGAACCAGCGGCGCCGCTGGCGTCAATGGCGATCGGATCGCCCTGCGGCGGCACGATCAGCCAGAACCCATCGCCGCCTAAACCATTCATATGCGGGTAGACCACCGCGATGGTCGCAGCGGCGGCGACCATCGCTTCTATTGCGCTTCCGCCTTCGCGCAGCACGGACAGCGCGCTTTGGCTAGCCAGATGATGGGGGGCGACCGCCATCCCCTGGGTCGAGAAATGACTCTGCATAAATTATCCTCGTAACGAATCGTGCAGCCACTGCTGCAAACGCTGTCCGTGCAAAAGCTGTTCCACTTTGAAAAGAAAGTTTCAATGTTGCGGTTATCATTTTCTTTTCTCATTGTGGCATGCATTGTGAAGGGGGTTAGCGGTATAGTTCAGTGAAACAAAAGTTACAGAGGCGCTATGGAACAACTCGATGAACGGCTGAAGGCGCAATATGCGTCGTTGTCACCCCAGGAGCAGCGGGTGGCGGATTTCATTGTCGACCACTTTGATGACCTGATTAGCTACAACAGCGCCGAGCTGGCCCAGCTGAGCGGGGTATCTAAAGCGACGGTAAGCCGCCTGTTTAAACGGCTGGGGTATGAAAAGTATCGCGATATGCGCGATGAGCTGCGCACGTTACGCCAGAGCGGGATGCCGTTGACCGATCATCGCGAGGCGGTGCAGGGTAATACCTTGCTGGCGCGGCATTATAAGCAGGAGATGGCAAACCTGACGCAGTGGGTCAACGCGCTGGATGCCCGGCAGTTTGCCGAAGCCATTAACGCACTGGTGAATGCCAGGCGCGTCGTCATTATTGGGATGCGTAACTCCTGGCCGCTGGCGTTGCATCTACGTCAGCAGTTACTGCAGGCGCGCGGGCAAGTGGTGGTGCTGCCGCAACCGGGGCAAAGCCTAAGTGAAGAACTGGTCGATTTAAGCGCGGAAGATATGGTGGTGGTGATGGCGTTTCGCCGTCGGCCGCGAATTATTCGCCCATTGATGCAGCAACTGCAACAGCAGGGAGTTCCGCAGCTGCTAATCTGTGAGCCGCAGGCGCATAGCCTGTTTCCTCTGGCGCGCTGGCGGCTCTGCGCCCCACTGGACAGCGTGTCGGCTTTCGACAGCTACGCGTCGGCCAATAGTCTTATCAACCTGCTGGCGAACGCCTTGCTACATGAAATTCTCGATAGCGGTCGCCCGCGCATTCATGACATCGCTACGTTATACCAACAACTGGATGAGCTTGAACAACGATAATGGGGAGTCATGCTGGTGCTTTGCACCTTTTTGGTGCCAAAATGCGGTAAGAAGAAATCCAATTCTTCTTACCGCTATGGTTAATGTTCCCGTCATTTCCCGCTAAAAGCCGATTAGCCGGCGCAAATTTGTTTTGTCCGCATCTGGCACATTAGTTGCAGAAGTTTATTTAAAGAATCTTTTGTTTCATACTAACGTAACGGGGAATGATGATGAAAAAACTGCTGATCGCGCTGACCGGGGCCGCTTGTCTGTTAACACAAATCACCGCCGCACGCGCGGACCAACTCCAGGATATTGAAAAACGCGGCGTGATCCGCGTCGCCGTTCCCCAGGATTTCCCGCCGTTTGGTTCCGTCGGCACCGATCTCCAGCCACAGGGGTATGACATCGATATGGCCCGCTATCTGGCAAAGCAGATGAAGCTAAAACTGCAGCTGGTTCCGGTGAGCAGCGCCAACCGGGTACCGTATCTGCAGACCGATAAAGTGGATCTGGTGATCTCAAGCCTGGGTAAGAACGCCGAGCGGGAAAAGGTCATCGATTTCAGCCAACCCTACGCGCCGTTTTTCCTTGGCGTCTTCGGCCCGCAGGGCAGTACCCTGAAAGATGCGGCCGAACTGAGCGGTAAGAGTATCGGCGTGACCCGCGGCGCGGTGGAAGATATGGTGCTGACCAGCATTGCGCCGAAAGCGACGCAGATTAAGCGTTACGAAGATAACAACACCACGCTGTCGGCCTGGCTTTCTGGTCAGGTGCAATACGTAGCGACGGGTAACCTGGTGGTGGCGGCTATCTCGCGGCAAAACCCGGCGAAAGCCCCGGTCGCCAACTTTATGCTTAAGGATTCACCGTGCGTGATTGGCCTGAAAAAGAATGAACCGGCGCTGAAGGAAAAGGTGAATGCCTTAATCGCGCAGGGCATTAAGGACGGCACCCTCAATACGTTGTCACAGCAGTGGCTGAAAGCGCCGTTGCCCAGCGACTTTGCCGCTTAAGGTACGGCGATGACGGAGCAATTACATTTTTCCGCGCTCTGGCCTTATTGGCCGGAGCTCGTGGCGGGACTCTGGGTCACTATCCAACTCACTGTACTCGCCACACTCGGCGGCCTGGCCATCGGGATCGTCGGCGCGGCTCTGCGTAGCGGGCGGGCAAGCTGGCTGAGTCGGATATGGGGGGCTTACGTTGAGGTTATCCGCAATACGCCGTTCGTGGTTCAACTGTTCTTTATTGTTTTCGGCCTGCCGAATCTGGGGTTGAAGATGACGGCGGGCGAAGCGGCGCTACTGGCGATGATCGTCAACCTGGGCGCCTACAGTACGGAGATTGTCCGCGCCGGGATCCAGGTGACGCCAAAAGGGCAGTGGGAAGCCGGCCGGGTACTGGGGCTCAGCCGGAGTCAGACCTTTATTCAGGTGGTGTTGCCGCCGGCGTTGCAGCGTATTTATCCGGCGCTGGTGAGCCAGTGCATTATCGTGATGCTCGGATCGTCGGTGGTATCGCAGGTCTCTTATGAAGAGCTGACCTTTGCCGCCAACTTAATTCAATCGCGAACGTTTTTGAGCTTCGAGGTGTATCTGGTGACGACGTGTCTCTATTTAGCGTTATCGATAGCGATGCGCCAGCTGCTAATGGCTGCTGGACGTAAATGGCTGAGGGTGCAGGCATGATGACAACCTTTACCGACTGGGACATCGTACGCAATCTGCTGCTGGCCGGACGCTGGACCGTGCTGCTGTCATTGACGGCTTTTATTGGCGGCGCGCTGGTGACATTACCGCTGTTGCTGCTGCGCCTGCGGGGTAAATTGTGGGTGCAGCGCCTCATTCGCGGCTATATCGAGCTATTTCAGGGGACGCCATTGCTGATGCAGCTGTTTCTCGCCTTTTTCGGCGTGGCGTTATTCGGGATCGATGTGTCGCCGTGGACCGCCGCCGCGCTGGCGCTGACCCTCTATACCAGCGCCTTTTTGCTGGATATCTGGTACGGCAGTGTCCGGGCCTTGCCGAAAGGACAGTGGGAGGCATCGCGTTGCCTGGGATTAAATTTCACCCAGACGTTATGTCGCGTAGTGGCGCCGCAGGCGGTGCGGATTGCCATCGCTCCCACCGTGGGTTTCGCCGTGCAGGTGATAAAAGGCACCGCGCTGGCGTCGATTATCGGTTTCGTCGAGCTCACCAAGGCTGGCACCATGCTCACCAATGTGACGTATCAGCCGTTTAAGGTTTTCGCGCTGGTCGCGCTGGGCTACTTCATCTTGTGTTATCCGCTGTCCCGTTACAGCCGCTATCTGGAGAATAAATTCAATGCCGCTCATCACCATTAATCAGGTGCAGAAATTCTACGGCGATAACCACGTGCTGAAGGGGGTCGATCTCGATATCAATATGGGCGAAGTGATTTCCATCATCGGCCGAAGCGGCTCGGGGAAAAGCACCTTATTGCGCTGCATTAACGGGCTGGAGGGGTACCAGGAAGGCAGTATTAAGCTCGGCGGCATGACCATTACCGATCGTGACTCGCAGGCGCGGGAGATTAGCCGCTCCGTTGGCATGGTATTCCAGAACTTCAATTTATTTCCGCACATGACGGCGCTGGAAAATGTGATGCTGGCGCCGCGGCGGGTATTGAAAAAAAAGCCTGCCGAGTGCCGCGAACTGGCGCAGCAAATGCTGGGTAAAGTCGGGCTTGGCGATCGGCTGGATTTCTATCCCTCCAGCCTCTCCGGCGGGCAACAGCAGCGGGTAGCTATCGCCCGCGCGCTGGCGATGTCGCCAAAAGTTTTACTCTGTGACGAAATCACCTCCGCGCTGGATCCGGAACTGGTGGGAGAGGTGCTTAAAGTGCTGGAACAGCTGGCCGCGGAAGGAATGACGCTGATTCTGGTTACCCATGAAATGAATTTTGCCCGTGAAGTCGGCGACCGGGTGGTGTTTATGCACCAGGGGCGAGTCTGGGAGCAGGGCGACAGCAAAACGCTGTTTAGCCAGCCACAAACCAATGAACTCAAACAATTTATCTCCTCCGTGCGCGGACTGAATTAATAAAGGAATCTACGATGGATATCGCTCAATTTTCACAAATCAATCCTCCGCATCGTCTGCTGATGGGGCCGGGGCCGATCAACGCCGACCCGCGCGTCCTGCGCGCGATGTCCAGCCAGCTTATCGGCCAATACGATCCGGCTATGACGCACTATATGAACGAAGTCATGGCGTTATACCGCGGGGTATTCCGCACCAGCAACCGCTGGACCATGCTGGTGGATGGCACGTCACGAGCGGGGATTGAAGCCATTCTGATCTCCGCGATCCGCCCCGGCGACAACGTGCTGGTACCGGTATTTGGCCGCTTTGGCCATTTGTTGTGTGAAATTGCCCGCCGCTGCCGGGCGGAAGTGCATACCATTGAGGTGCCGTGGGGTGAAGTGTTCTCTTCCGAGCAGATTGAAGATGCGATCAAACGGGTGCGTCCACGTATGCTGCTGACGGTACAGGGAGATACCTCGACCACCATGTTGCAGCCGCTGGCGGAGCTGGGCGAGATCTGCCGTCGTTATGATGTGCTGTTTTATACCGACGCCACCGCCTCATTGGGCGGCAATGCGCTGGAGACCGATGCCTGGGGACTGGATGCGGTATCGGCGGGGATGCAAAAGTGTCTCGGCGGCCCCTCCGGCACCTCGCCCATTACCCTGAGCCCGCGGATGGAAGAGGCTATCCGTCGACGTAAATGCGTTGAGCAGGGGATCCGTACCGCCGAACACCTTGATGGCGTCGATGAGATGGTTTACTCCAACTATTTCGATCTCGGGATGGTGATGGATTATTGGGGGCCAGAACGCCTTAACCACCATACGGAAGCGACATCCGCGCTGTTCGCCGCCCGCGAATGCGCGCGTCTGATTCTTGAGGAAGGGCTCGATAACGGCATTGCCCGCCACAAACTGCACGGCGACGCACTGGTGAAAGGTATTCAGGCGATGGGTCTGGAAATCTTTGGCGACCTGCAACACAAAATGAATAACGTATTGGGCGTGATCATCCCGCAGGGCATTAATGGCGACCAGGTCCGCCAACTGATGCTGGATGATTTCGCCATTGAGATTGGCACCTCATTCGGCCCGCTGCACGGCAAAGTGTGGCGTATAGGCACAATGGGTTACAACGCGCGTAAAGATTGCGTCATGACTACCCTCAGCGCGCTGGAATCAGTACTCAATTACCTGAAATTCCCCACCACGCAAGGGGCAGCCATGCAGGCGGCGTGGGATCATTATCGCAGCGAGAAGCCGCTATGAACCTGGCCGCAGCGCGAGTGATGGCGCGGGCTGAGAGATTGGCGGCGATAAGCGAAACGCCGGAAGGCCTGACGCGGGTTTACCTTTCGCCACAGCATCTTGAAGCTAATCAGCAGGTTGGCCACTGGATGCGCCAGGCAGGCATGCTCGTCTGGCAGGACAGCGTCGGTAATATTTGCGGGCGCTATGAAGGCCGTGAAGAAGGGGCGCCGGCGATTTTGCTTGGATCGCATCTCGATACGGTACGCAACGCCGGGCGATATGATGGCATGTTGGGGGTGTTAGCCGCCATCGAAGTGGTGCAGAGCTTACATAATCAGGAGCGCCGACTGGCGCAGGCCATCGAAATCGTCGGTTTCTGCGATGAAGAAGGAACGCGCTTTGGTATCACGCTATTAGGCAGCAAGGGTCTGACGGGAAGCTGGCCACATGCCTGGCTCGACCAGCATGATGCCGAAGGCATTAGCCTGGCGCAGGCGATGGTCAACGCCGGGTTGGATCCATCACGCGTTCACTCATCCTCGCGCCCGGCGGAAGATTTTTCCGCCTATCTGGAGCTGCATATCGAGCAGGGTCCGCGACTGGAACAGGCCGGTTCGGCACTCGGTGTGGTCGAGGCGATCAACGGCGCGCGGCGCCTCAATTGCTGTTTTACCGGCGAGGCGGGTCATGCCGGCACGGTGCCGATGGACCAGCGCCGCGACGCGCTTGCCGCCGCCGCGGAGTGGATGCTGTGTATTGAGAGCACTACGCGCCAGCAGGGAGGCAATCTGGTCGCTACCGTCGGGACATTGCGCTGCTCGCCGGCGGCGGTCAACGTCATTCCCGGCGAAGTCGCATTGACTCTTGATATCCGCGGTCCGCAGGATCAACCGCTGGATGCATTACTGGATTCATTGCTGGAGTCAGCCGCAGAGATTGCCGGGCGTCGCGGCCTGCAGTTTGCCGCTGAGGAGTTCTATCGCATTGCGGCAACCACCTGCGATCCGCGATTACAGGGGGTGATTGCCGAAGCGGTATGCGAGGTACAGGGCGCGGCGTTGACGCTGCCAAGCGGCGCCGGACATGATGCGATTGCTGTCGCGGAGCGCTGGCCGGTGGGGATGCTGTTTGTGCGCTGTAAAGGGGGAATTAGTCACCATCCGGCGGAATCGGTCAGCGAAGCCGATGTCGAACTGGCGATTGATGCGTTCAGCCGGGCGGTGATAAAACTTGCCGGGTAAAGCAATAACGGGCGCATCCTCTTTTCGGGGATGCGCCGCAGACTTATCCCGCTCCCGCAGGAAGAGCTATTTTCCGCAGTCGGCTGGCGCTAACGGCCGCCGACAACGCCGAGACCGCGGCGGCGATCCACAGCGCAATATGAACGGCGCTTTCGTCTTTTGCCAACAGTACGCCCATCAAGGCGGCGCCCAGACACTGCCCGAACGTGCGCATGATGGATAAAACGCCCGAGGCATAGCTCGCCTGTTCGCGACTCACGTTTGACAGCATTTCGCGGTTATTCGGGCTCTGGAAGCAGCCAAAGCCAATACCGCATACCAGGCTCCGCAGGCAGATATCCCACGCGGCGGGCGTAGCGGGCAGCATCGCCAGCAGGATTAAACCCGCGACAAAAATCATCAATCCCAGCGTCGAGATGAGCGGAGCAGAGATTGAGTCCGCCCAACGGCCGGCGTGCGGCGCGATCAGCACTATCCCTAATGGCCACGGAGTAAACAGCAGCGCCGAGAGCATCGGACTATAGCCATACTCGTTCTGGAACAGGAACGGCAGCGCAATAAAAGTGATCCCCTGGCTTACGAAGGCGATCAGCGACGTAAAGGCCGAAAGGGTAAAACGTTCATTCTTAAACATCGCAGGCGGCAGCAGCGGGTTGTCCGTACGCCGGATACGCCAGATAAAGGCGGTACCGCTTATCGCCGCGAGCAACGTCCAGTACAGACTATCGATATGCTGCGAAGCGCTCTGCAAGCTATTCGCCGCCATGATCGTTGAACCCAATAGCAGCGCCGACAATATCGCTCCGGGCGTATCAAAAGCGGCTTGCCCGCCTACTGTCGGCCGCGGTAGCGCTCTGACCGCCAGCAGTAAGGCGACGATGCCGGGGAGCACGTTTATTGCAAACAGCCATTGCCAGCTCAAGGTATGCAGGATCGTGCCGCCCAGCACCGGCCCGATGGCGGAGCTTGAAGCGATGAGCAGGGCGTGTATCCCGAGAATACGCCCCAGCAGTCGTCCGGGAAAAACGGAGCGCAATATGGCGGGCGCGATACTGAGCGTTGCCGCGCCGCCGATCCCTTGCAGCACCCGCATGCTGATGAGCAGCTCAGGCGTCGTCGCCAGCGCGCAACCTGCTGATGCCAAAATAAATGTCGTCAGTCCGGCCAGAAACACCGGGCGGTAGCCGAAACGCGCCGCCAGTGCGGCGAATATCGCCAGCGTCATCGCCGCCGCCAGCAGATACCCGTTGGCGAACCAGACGGCGGTACTGGCTGACGCCTGCAGTTCCTGCGCCATCGACGGCAGGGCAATGTTTACCATGGTGCCATCAAAGACACCCATTAACGTGGTGGTCATTACCGCGGCCATGACCCGCGCTCGCGCCGGGCCTGGCAGCCCGTCATCGCCAGGTTGGCTGGAAAAAAGTGTCATCGTGTTGTCTCCTGCAGAGGATATCTGGATGACGAAACTATAAAGATGGCTTTTACCGGGCGGAAGGCGCACCATTTACACTCTATAGTTGCATGAAACGCCTTATCTGAATGTTCCAGGAGTGATGGTCATGTCAGACCCCGATTTTAATTTATTGATTGCACTCGACGTATTACTTAACGAAGCCAGCGTGGCGGGCGCGGCACGTCGTTTGAATCTCAGTACGTCAGCCATGAGCCGCACGCTAAGCCGGTTACGCGACGTCACCGGCGATCCGATACTGGTTCGCGCCGGGCGTAACATGGTGCTGACGCCGTGGGCGGAGGCGACCCGCGATCGCGCCCGTCGCGCGGTCTTCGAGGCGAAAGCGGTGCTGCAGCCAGCGGCCGAAGCGCTCAACGTGCAAAATCTGGAGCGTCTTTTTACCATCAGGGCAAACGATGGGTTTGTGGTGGCGTTTGGCCCTTCGCTGATTGCGGCAGTAGCCGAAGCCGCGCCCAATGTCTGTCTACGCTTTGCGCCTAAGCCTGAAAAAACGTCACGCTATCTACGGGAAGGACTGGTTGATCTGGAGATTGGCGTCCAGAGCAATATGGGGCCTGAAATCCGTCTGCAACGGCTATTTGAAGATCGGTTTGTGGGGGTGGTGCGTAAGGGGCACCCGCTGGCCGCCCTGACAGAGATAACCGTGGCGGATTATGTTGCCTGGGGTCATGTGGTGGCCTCACCAGAAGGTACGCTGCACGGGTCCGTCGATGATGTACTGGCCGAACTCGGCATGAAACGCAAAATCGCCAGCGTCGTACCCGGATTTCCGACCGCGCTTTCCGTGGCGCTGCAAACGGATCTTATCGCTATGATCCCCGCCCTCTATTTAGTCAATCAGCAAGTAGTTGAGCAGGTGCATCTTTTTGAACTGCCTTTTAAAAGCCGGCGGATTACCGTCTCGCAGATGTGGCATCCGAGAATGGAACGCGATCCCGCTCACCGCTGGCTTAGAGAGAAAATAGTGGCGATATGCCGCATGGACAAGTCGTTACACCAGAAGCTGTAGAAGATTATTCGCATTGAGTTTCTTCAGCGCATTACATTTATAGGTCGAGACCTGTTTTTCACTCATCTTCGTCATATGCGCGACATATCTTACCGACTGCCCCTTAACCAGTCTGTCGAGGACGTTAAATTCCATCTCGGTCAGGCAGCAGCGCAGGGTGCGGATCCGCCTTGGCTCTTTAGATAACAGCCAGGCGGCATCCGCAACGGAAATCCGGTCATCAATGATATGCAACGTTAACGTTTCAAAGCGCTTGCGCAGATAGGTGGCCAGCCCCCAGCTTTTTTCATTACACACCAGATAGCCCGTACCCTGCCAGCAATGGGCCTCGAGGGTAAGCAAAATTTCAACCAGCGACTGATGTGTACCACTGATGGAGAAACGGCAGCGAATAACAAGGGTGGTGCTCTCTAACAGTAAGGGCTGCCACTGCACCGTGCCGCTATGCACTTCCGTCTTAACGTTACGACGGAGGAGGGCGTAGCGCAGTCCCTCCGCATAAAAGCGATTATTATCAAGAACAACGTAGCTCACAGTAGCCTCTTTATAACGTACTGGGGGTATAGATAACGCGTAACGTACCGGTATAGTCACCCGCGTTTTTGCTGCTGGCGGCAAAGGCGGGTGTTTTCAGGGTAATGGGCGCCGGGATGCATAACACGCTTTCGCGGCCGCCCGGCAGGACAACCTGGCGCAAATAACGGCGATTGTTGGTGCCCTCCCAGGTCAACGTTTTACCGTTAGCGGCAACTTCAGTTGCGCCGGTGGTCGGGTTGGTCACCAGCACCTGATAATCAAGACGATCTCTTGGATCTGTCTGGCTGCCCCCCCGTCGCCGGATGGAGAACGCCCCTTCGGCACGCCCGGTCGCGTCAAGTCCATCGTCTTCAAAGCGTAGAAACGCCCGCGAGCTGGAACTGTTGTTGCCATCATAGAGGCACATATCCAGCGAGTTTTCGCCCTTAATCTCACTGCCGCCGGGTCTGCCTGGGAAATTGGTGAGGTTGAGGTTCACCACCGGCGTGGAGTGCGGAAATGCAGGTAAGTAAATCTGCTGATTGCCCGGGTCGACCACCTCAATACGCAGGTTTGCCTGCCAGTTAGCAAGAGTGAGGTAGCCTGGGCAGCCAACATTGACGTCATTAAAGTTGCCGTTGCAGTCGGCGGTGCCCCATTCGCGCAAATTCTGTTTCAGTGTTGCCGTCCAGATACCGGCCTGATCGAGTTTGTTTAATTCGCTACGAACGATGTAAAAATCAAAATAGGGCGCACTGTTCCAGGCTGGCAAATCTACTGTACCGCCCGTTACGTAGCTGGCGAAAACAAAGGTTCTGTTATTGATAAACATACGGTGTTCGCCATAGACTTTTACGTCCACCGTTTTGTTGGTTATTGCGTGGGTAAAACGCAGGTTTATCGGATAGGGCGCGGCCGGGTTTGCCGAAAACCATACCGGCGCGGTCATGCAGGCGCCATAGGTTGTATCGGTACGCGACTGGCAGGTCAGGGTATTTCGTCCCCATTTTTGCGGATCGCTGGAATCATAACCGCCGGACTCGTGCAGCCAGATATCCAACCGGGCAGGAGGAGACTGGCGATCGAAGGCGAACGCCACGCTGGTATTTCTGCCGGCGGGACTACCGGCCTGAGCCTCGGCAAAACAGATGCAGGCAAGCAGTAAAATCAAAAGACGTGTTATCACATCATTTTCCTGTAGAGAGAGTTGAGTTATTCATCGCCGTTGGGCTGACCGCAGGCGTACGGCCAGCCAGCAGTAATTGCGCCTGCTGCTGCACGGTTTCCGGTAACGCGGAATAAGTCAGTTCTTCACAGGTCACCGTGCCGACATAACGCACGACGTCACGCATGGTCTTCACCTTCAGCGCGCACTGGTAAAACTGCTGTTGTTTCACCAGATAGAGCGACTGGATCAGGCTGTCGCTTTCCGCGCTAAAGCCGCCATTACCTAAATCGCTCCAGCCGCTGACGTTGAGCGGCATGCCGCCGATAAACGGCGTATGTTGTTCATCGGTCAACTGGCCAAGCCAGGTGTAACGCGTGGTGGTTTGCACCTCTCTGTGCAGCATTTTTCCTGGCACCATGAATACCGTTCTGCTTCCCGACCCCTGCGTAATTTCACTGTTGGCGCCGTGGGAAATGTCCGTCGACTCATTAATAGTGAGCGTGGTTTGCTGATAGCCGGGCAGGGCGAACAGCGCGCGGGCGTTTGCCGGGATATCGGCGCTACCGCTGTTATCAAGCGAAACGGCAATGCGGGAATCAGGAGACGCTTCCGGCGTGTCGACGTTGACCGCAATGGCTGACGCCGGGCGTCCGTCACCCCAGCGGCCAAACCACAGGCCAGAACGAGATAACGCCAGCGTAGAACTGTAGTTACCGCTGCTGCTGAACCGGTGGCGATGATCCTGGCGATCCCACGAATCGCTGACGGTCAAACTTCCGTTACCAAAACGGCCGCCCTGACGGGTATAGGCCGAAGTATTTAGCGAGTCGCTATTAATCCCGGAAGCGTTAAGACCATATTCGTTTTCACCGCGCGCATCGGTGTACCAGTTGTGCGCGATGTTATAGTTGAGCTGATTTTTTTCATGCTTCTGCTGTTGCCACGTGGCCCCCACGGAGGTGTAGCTGGAGGCATCGCCCTGACGGTTATGAGCCAGCGACAGGCTTACGCTCAGGAAGCCGCCTTTATCCTTGCCATCACCAGAATGATCGTTACGCATAAACAGGTTTATGCTGCTGTTGATATTCAGCCCGCGGGTGCTGAACGAATTGCTCAGTCCGGCCTGCCATGCCTGCGAGCGTGTGCGGGTCATATACACCGATTCCCAGGGCAAACCGTTGTCGCGCCGATCGTCACTATTCGGTAATTCACGCCGCGAAACATAGCGACCTTCATTGCGGTTATCGGAATAACCGAGGTTGGCATACCACGAGCCGACAGGAACGGAGAACATTACCGAGAGGCTTCGGTAGCAACCATTCACCGCATCAAACCCGGTACTGCTGGAGTCACAGTTGTCAGCCGATAAGGCATTACGATAGAAGCTTAGTGAAAAGCCATCGTTGTAGCTGATTTGCTGGATATTGCCGCGTTGGCCCTGGCTGCCATAAAGGTAGCTAAAGCGTGTGCTGAGGACGCCATCGATGGGGCCGGTATTGAATCCGCGGCTCCAGTCGACGGCACTTTCCACAAAACGCTGGTTCTTTTTCACCGTTGCGCCGCTGGTGACCGCCAGCGTAGAAGTTACAGGCAGGCGAATACCCGCCTGCACCACGGCGCTGCGTTCGTCGCTCATATCGTCGTTATCGGTTTCACCGGCCTGCATAAACCACTCGACGCGGTCGAATGGCGTGATGCCGGTGCGGGTAAACGGAACCTGCTCGGTGCGGGTCAGGCGGTTGTTTTCATAAATCGCCATCGTCACGGTATAGCTCCCGTCCGGAAACGAACGGGTATCCAGGGTTTGCGCCCCGGCATTAAGATAAAAACTGGCCAGCAGCTGATTCCCCCTACGGGCGTCTATACGCGCGTCATGGGAAAGCAGCACGGTAATGGGCGTTCCGCTGGACTGCTGAACGGGGTTGATCCACGCTCGCGTCGAGCCGGCACGCAGCCCGCGAATTTTTCCAAGCGGCAGTTGGCTGAGGTTGATATTGCCGCCGGCCGCGCTGAAGAGATCGCGCGTATCCATTTCACCTAACTGAACGTAATATTCGTGCCATAGATCCTGACGGAACCAGGCGTTATTCACCGTGATCTCCTGCTGCTGTTGATGGCGAGAGCGCTGCCCAAGCCAGGTCCAGTCGAGGTTAAAATACCCATTCTCAGTCATGGCCAGCGCGCCGTTTCCCTGCACGGTCATCGACTGATAGTTTTCATCGGCCACGAAGTTGATATTTTGCTGGTGGATCAGCGCGTTTTCGGTATTACGCGTAGGCTGATACCACTGATTTTCCGCCGTTTGTTTGGGTAGATACCGCCTGTCGAAAAACAGGTTTATGCGCGCGTTATTCTCGTCATAAATCAGGGCCACGCTTTTGGTGTCGATAAAATCGCAGCCCGGCGCGGAACCATTGCTGCTGCAGGCGAGATTGCCGTTACGCGCAAGCGGAGAGGAAAGGGCGCCGGTCACCGAGGCGATCAAGGCAGGATCATCGTTGAACTGACGTTTAATTGCCGCGACAAGCGTTTCCGGCGCCACGAAGGTTACCGTTTCAAGCGTAATATCGGCTTCAAACAGGCCAAGCGAAGTGCCATACAGACTCACTTCTGTCCACAGGCGCTGCGTTTTCGCCAGATCCTCAAAGCCCGCAGGTACGACGATAGTGGCGCTGGCTAATTGAACGGAAGCGGGTAACAAAACGACAAAAAGAAGAGCATTTCTGTGAAAAGCCATGAACGAGCCTCGACGTCATCCTGACATCAGAGGGCAGGCGCCCTCTGATGTACTTCCTTATACGTATTGTGGGGTTACGCGCCACCTTCCGCGGTGGTCGCCTGAGTCAGCATCAGACTCACCACGCCGCTGTACTGACCGGTTTTCAGAATGCCTTTGGTGGTCTGAGAGATGGTCAGTGGCAGGACCGCAGAACCGTTTTCAACGCTGCCCGGGAACAGTTCGCTACCGGTGAATTCAGCATCGGTGGTATTCAGGGTTTTATCGCCCAGTTTTACGGTCATCGGTACCGTTTCGGCGCCATCTTCATTGGTCAGATTCGCTGCGCTAACCAGACGCACTTTGACGTTGCTGGTGGCTGAGTTCGACCAGATCTTGGTATTCAGACGGTAGCTTTCCAGCCCACGGCCCGGCAGATATTGCATATCGATGCTGGCTGGTAATGGCGTATTATCGGCCTGGGTCATATCCAACTGGGAATCTACGTTGGCATTAACCGTAATATCCTTCTGAATAGCCATTGCGCTGAACGCAGTCGACATCGCAGCAACGATCATCAGAGGTTTAATATACTTCTTCATTGATATCTCCATATTTATAAACGAGCTCCATTAGCTCTTTAAACAAACCACACGTGGTTTTGACAGTGATGTCGTGTTATTGCACGACGGGTAAGTCGGCTTCTTCAGCTGTTTTATTAATCCAGTTGAAATAGCGGAATTTATATTTTTGGCCACGAACCTGAGTGAGCACTTTTAATTTTCGCTCGGTGTCCGGATAAATAGTCGCATCTTCTTTAAACCACCTGCATTTATCATTAACATCGCAAGCGCCAATTTCTTTCAGCGGTACCCGCAAAGAGCCGTCATTTTTTAAAGTTCCAGCTGCGGGATTTATTCGCAGAGAAACCACCGGCTTTTCCGGCGCCAAATGAACCAATGCTCCCCAGATAACGTTAACGCCGAGTTTGGCCGAAGCCGGCGTTCCCGCGGATGCTGCAGGCAGAATACTATCCGGCTGTTTTACCCCTTCAAAATAAACGCGCCAGGTACTCTCTTTTTCTGGCGGGGTCAGAGATACCAGCCTCACGATACGTAAAGCGCCTGCCGCTAAGGCGAATTTTTCAGGGGTAACGACAACGCCACCGTCTTTCCAGGCTGCCATCTCAACTTCTTTTTCCTGTGGCGTACCCGGATTAAGAATTTTCTTTTGCCTCACCCGAATGAACTGAATATCATCGCTTTTAGAGGCCACTCTGATTTGGGCCGTCCCGGAACTGTCGACGTTAAGTTCCATCGGGTAAACGCTCATATTAGCCTGTGTCATTTCTGCGAAAAATGACATCGACAGGGCAGCGAGATAAAGCGCAGTGGACTTGTTTACTCTGTTTTTTACTTTCACATTCATTCTGCCTGCTCTGAGTTCATGTACGGCGTTTTTACACCACGACACCGTCTGCTTTCGTATCGCTTCAGGACAGGGAAACTTTAACCGGAACAGCAGGTTGTGAAAATTTGTATTAGTTAACTTAAAAAATACAGTTCTTTATCCTGCAATCCAGGCTTTAAAGTTGTATAGTTAAAAGAAAATGCCGCAACCCAGGATGGGGAGAAAATTCCTACTGATGAAAAAATAAGCTAATTCAGAAGGGGATTTCTTGCCTGCAGTTACAGGGATAAAAAGCAAGCGGCAACAGCCGAGAATGAAATATGTTTTTTATATGCAACAATTCGTTGTTATTTGATCCTGAAGCTCACACATTAAGTATTGTTGGACAGCCTGAGTCCGTATTAACGCTTTCGGCGCCCGCCGTGCGTCTGTTACAGGAATTTATTCGGCATAAAGGAAGCGAACTTAGCCGTGAGGAGTTGATTACCCGCGTGTGGCAGGAATTCGGTTTCACGCCTTCGGGAAATAATCTCAACAAAGCGATAAGTGAGTTACGCAAAAGCTTCCAGGCGTTGGGAGAACATCATGAATTGATTGTGACCATACCACGCTATGGTTTCCGGTTTGAGGCGGATGTTATTTTTCAACCGGCGCAAAACGCTTACGCAAGCGAACCTCAACCCCAGCGACAAAACGCTGAAAAGAGGAAGCAACCACGACGTCTGAAATGGTGGCTGGTATTCACGGCATTATTAGCGTCGGTATTCGGTATTGGTATAATTATTCGCCAACAACAGAATATAACGACGCCGATAAAGCTAAAGCCGGTTGAGCAAAAAATCGCTAAATGTAGCATCTGGCTTATTAACGATCATGGGCGACCGTTGGTATTATCGAAACTGGCCGCGTTGCTGGATAAAAACAACGTAGCGTGCCAGCGCGAGGAGTACAACGTCTATTATTTCAGCGCTCGTTTTTCCCTGGTCGCTGCGGATGAAGTGTTTATCGGCGCATGCCCGATCAATAAAGCCAGTTTGTGTAAAACCATTCGCTATAAAAGTGGAGCAGAAAAATGAAAATTAAAGTTTTCTGTGGCCTCGGTATTTTTCTGCTCGGTGGCGGAATGGCGCTTTATTACTGTTCTACCGGAGTTGGTAAACGTGATGTACTGGCCTGCAGTACAGAATTTAATTTTACGCGCAATGAAGGGAAGGCCAGTGAAGTGCGGGTTAATACTGTTGCTCAGTTCTATTTTCACCGCGACGGTACTGGCCTGACTGCCTATAAAGGCGCTGCCTGGGCAAATGGCCAGAGTATGATCGTTGACAGAGATGTCGATTTTATCTGGTCGCGGCGGGATGATGATAAAGTGGTGGTATTGAGTTACACCAAAACCTGGCGCAGGCACAATGACAACACGCCGGATGCGCAATGGGGAAGCTTTGCCAATCCAACCGCCCGCTACTATCTTACCATCTCCGAGGTTGCGCCTTCGGTGTGGCTGATCCAGGATCGGCATTATCCCACTTATATATGTCGGGGTGATTAACCACCTATAAAACAAGGAGAGTACCTCAGGTATTCTCCTTGTTTTTTCAGATAGTTGTGGCAAAGCATTACGGCTTGTACCCCCATGCTTTGAGAAACCCCTCAATTGCGCAGTCGGCAAGTTGCTCCAGCCTTTTTGGATCTATTGCTTTTTGTGCAATGAGCGCCCCAGGCAGCGGGTAACCCATAATTGCGCCGAGAAACGCTGTTGCCTGCAGTTCCGGGTCGTTGATGGTCAACAGTCCCTCGTCTCGTTTTTGCGCAAGGATCTCGCTGAGTGCCTGCAGTACGCGACCGGAGGGCCGTTGCTCAAGCGTGACATATAGCTCGGGTTTCTGCACGAGAACCTGGATCAGTAAGCGCTGAAAATGGATGTTCTCAGGGGCATAGAAGTGCTGCTGCACAACGTTTGCAAATCCGTGCAGCAGCGCGGGAAAATCCTGCTGACGTTCCTGTAAAAGCTGGCGTAGGGGGGGCTGCATTGTGTCATTCAGAAACGCAAAAGTCTCCAGCAGCAGCGCATCTTTACCACCGGGAAAATGGCTGTACAGCGTCGGACGCGTGGTGCCCGCTTCGGCGGCGATGGTATCCAAAGACACGTCCAGTCCGTGCTGGAGAAACAGCTCACGCGCGGTTTGCAAAATGCGAGGGCGAGCTTTCATCGGCCGCCCGCGTTGATTGACCATCAATTGAGTCCTTACTGTTTGCGACTTTTCAGTCGCATGATTCCTTGCTGCACTAGCAGGAAAAATAGTGGAACGAAAAGCAACGTCAGTAGCGTCCCTGAAAGCATGCCACCAATCACCGCCGTCCCAATTTCTTGTTGGCTGGCAGCGCCGGCACCTGCAGAGAGTACCAGAGGGATCACGCCGACAACAAATGCGAGTGAGGTCATAATAATCGGACGCAAGCGCAGCCGTGCGCCTTCCAGTGCGGCTTCCGTCAGGCTTTTTCCTTGCTGAAACTGCGATAGCCCGAATTCGACGATCAGGATCGCATTTTTGGCCGAAAGGCCCATTGTTGTTAACATCCCCACTTGGAAATAAATATCATTTTCATAACCGGCGAGCAACGAAGCGCTGATCGCGCCAATGATGCCCAACGGGATAATCAACATCACGGCAATGGGGATCGACCAGCTTTCATATAAGGCAGCGAGGCACAGAAACATAAAGGCTAGCGATGCCAGATAGACCCACAGCGTTTGCACCGAAGATGAGCGCTCCTGCCAGGACAAACCGCTCCATTGCAGGTCAAATCCGTTCAGCGAGCTGACCATTTCGGACATTTCAGCCATTGCCACGCCGGAGCTGACGCCAGACGCAGCACCTCCTTGAAACTGCACGGCCGACAGCCCATTGAAACGCTGAAGCATCTGCGGTCCGCTGGTCCAGCGAAGCGTCGAGAAGCTGTCGAAGGACGCCATGTTGTCGCTGTTGCCACGGACAAACCAGGCGGATAAATTTTCTGGTGTTGAACGCCAGGGCGCGTCTCCCTGGATATACACGCGTTTAACCCGCCCTCGATCGACAAAGTCGTTAACATATATGCCCCCCCAGGCCGCTGAAAGCGTATTGTTGATATCGGCCTGATCCAGCCCCTGAACCTGCGCTTTTTGTCGGTCGACATCGACCTGCAGCTGCGCCTTTTCCTCCAGACTATTAATCCTTACCGCGTTAAGAGCAGGATTCTCTCTGGCGGCATTGAGCAGGGTGGTTTGTGCCTGCATAAGTGCCGCACTGCCATTTTCGGCGCTGTCCTGCAGCCATAATTCAAAACCGCTGGATTGTCCGAGACCGCGAATGGTCGGGGGTGACATCACGCTTATGTTGGCCTGCCTGGCATTTTTATTAAAATACTGGTTCGCGCGTAGAATAATGGCCTGAGCGCTGTTTTCTTTCCCGGGACGCTGGTCCCAGTGTTTTAACTCAGCGAATGCCATACCGACGTTCTGCCCGCTACCGGCATTATTTCTTCCTGTGACCATAAAAATAACGTCGAGGTTATCTTTCTCCTCAGTCATAAAATAGTGGGTAATATCCGCGCCAACGGCCTCGGTCATCGACATCGGCGAACCAGACGGCAGCGAGTACTGAACCATAACCGCGCCCTGATCCTCCTCGGGCAAAAATCCGCTTGCGAGCTTTTGATATTGCCAGAGCATCAAAAAAGTTAGTATCAGGGCCAGACAAACAAAACGGAGTGGATGGGCGGTCATTCGACGAAGTGTGGCCAGGTAGCTGTTCTGACTTATCGCTACTCCGCGATTGAAGAGGGTAAAAAAACGACCTTTATTTATGTGTCCAGGCTTGAGCAGGTGGGCGCACAGCGTTGGCGTCAGCGTCAGAGCGACCAATGCAGACAGCGCCATTGCTGAAACAATGGTCACGGTGAACTGACGATAGATAATCCCCACAGAGCCACCAAAGAACGCCATCGGGATAAAAACGGTGGAGAGAACCAGAGCAATACCTATCAGCGCCCCGGTTATCTCATTCATCGAGCGCAGCGTGGCCTCCTGTGGAGTGAGGTTTTCCTCTGCCATCAAACGTTCAACATTTTCCACCACCACGATAGCGTCATCTACCAGCAGCCCGATTGCCAGCACCATGGCAAAAAGGGTCAGTGTATTGATGCTGTAGCCCAGCAGGCTGAGAATGCCGAAAGTGCCCAACAGAACCACCGGTACCGTCAGGGTCGGGATAAGCGTTGCACGCCAGCTTTGAAGAAAAAGATACATAACGGCCACGACAAAGAGTATCGCTTCAATCAGCGTATGCACCACGCTTTCGATCGATACCGTCACAAACGGAGTGCTGTCGCGTGGAAAGGCGGCGATTACGCCTTGTGGAAAGCGGGGAGAAAGGCGTTCGACTTCAGTCCTAACTTTCTCCGCCGTTTCCAGCGCGTTGGCTCCCGAGGCCAACTGAATTGAGATCCCAGCGGAAGGGTAACCATTGAGCGTCGTTTGGTTTTGATAGTTTTCCGCGCCGATTTCCACGCGGGCAACGTCGCGCAAGTACACTACTGAGCCATCGCGATGGGTGCGTAGAATAATATTCTCAAACTGCTCCGGATGACCAAGGCGGGACTGCGTCGTCACCGTGGCGTTCAAATATTGTCCCTCAATCGTCGGCAGAGAACCAATTTCACCGCTGGTCACTTGCGAATTCTGCGCCTCGATCGCGGCCTGTATGTCCGAGGGCATCAATCCATAGCTGGTTAGTTTGAGCGGATTGAGCCAGATGCGCATGGCATACTGCGCGCCAAAAACAGTGGTTTCACCCACGCCTTCGACGCGGCTCAACGGTTCTTGTAAAGAGCTGATGAGGAAATCGCTAATATCAAGGCTGGTTAATTGCCTGCTTGGGTCATACAGGGCTACCACCATCAAGCTGTCCCCCTGAGATTTGGTAACGGTAATTCCTTGCTGCTGCACCTCTTGTGGTAATCGTGTAATTGCTTGATTTACCGCGTTTTGTACCTGTACCTGCGCCATATCAGGGTTAACGTCCTGATCGAAACTAAGGCTAATGCGGGCCTGGCCAGCTGAACTGCTGCTTGAGGAAAAGTAGATCAACCCATCGATACCTTTGATCTGCTGCTCCAGCACCTGAGTAACGCTATCCTCGACGGTTTCTGCTGAAGCGCCAGTATAGTTAGCCGTGACATTAACAGCAGGCGGGGCGATATCCGGATACTGTTCCACCGGCAAAGTCATCATGGCGAGAGCGCCGGTTGCCATGATGCAGATGGCGATGACCGCGGCAAAAACCGGGCGAAAGACAAAAAAACGGGCCAGCATTGTTATTCACCTTTAGTCAGTTAAGGGATTTTTGCATAGCAAACGCGTCAGTTGGTTCGTTTAGCTCGTCGTCAGCCGGAAGAGGAGAAAAAGGCAAGGGCGGTATCTGTTTTGCCACGCCGTAGGAGTTGATTGTGAACAATTTGCGGGTTGCAACACATGGTGATGCGCGCAAGTATTCACTGCTGAAGTTTGGCAAACCAGCATCAGCACTGGAGCTAAAAAGCCATAAGCCAATGAAATAAAGAAGCTTTCCCCAATTTCTTTCGTTGAGCATCAGTGTGATCTCATGAATTTATTTACTTTACAGTAAAGTAAATAAATTATTTAAACAAGCAATCTTCTATACGAATGAAAAAAGGGAAAGCAAGAGCGTGAGTCAAAGGTCTTAGAACATGCCGTTGCCGCTGGCGGTTTTTTGCGGAACGTTTTGGGTAACATCCCAATGTTCAACGATTTTGTGCTGTTCGTTGAGGCGGAAGATATCCACGATAGCCCGCGTAACGCCTGGCTCACGACCGGTTACTTCAACATGCAAGATCACGTTATCTCCGTCGACGAATGCCTGCTTGATTTCGCTGTGCGAGTCGGGATATTTACTCTTCAGAAAAGCGATAAACTGCTCGAAGCCTTCCACGCCATCTTTTGCCATCGGATTGTGCTGTACATAGCGATCCCCGAGATAGGGCCTGGCGGCAGAGAAGTCTTTGTCGTTTAAGGCCTTATTATAAAAATCAATGACATTCTTTTTATTCAACAGCTCGCTTTCGCTATTGCCCGCAAAAACGGCGGGCGTCAGAGCGAAAAACAATGAAAGGGCGACTATCGATTTTTTAAGCATGCTTCCTCCAGCGATGGTTTGATGTCAGGTTTCAGGCCTGTCAGGTTAATGAACCGGCCACCCAGCGACATTTCAGACAGTAACGGTCTGCTGAGTTTGCGGCTGATTGAGCTGACTCCATGAACAAATGGAGTCTTGAATCTGCGGCATCGACTCGTTTAGATCAAGCTGCTTTTACTTAAGAAGAAAAAAGGGCAGTTTGGTCTGCTTTGCGGGAGGTCGCTAATCACCACAAATTACCAGGTTCATAATCCCATGTGGAGATCGTCAGGTATGCTTAATGTGATTTAACTATTCTGGGTTTGAGGAATATACATAATTTACGACAGCACCAGAAACAGTATAACAAACTGTTTTAAATGGATATTAATCAAATGGCGATTCAAGCTCACAGTTATGAACTCAGTTTTGGTTCATAACTGTGTTAAACGCTGTCCATAAATCACTCGATGTCACGTCTGTTGGTTCATGAACTGATCGTTCTAATTTTGTGATGTGCGTCAGGTTTTAGTGTTCAGTAATGTTACCTTTTACTCGATGATCGATTGTTTAGCACCTCTCCCACAACCGGAGCAGCGGTAAATGCGTTTGGCCAGCCAGCATAGAAGGCGGCCTGGGTAACGATCTCACCAGCTTCCTCAACAGAAAGTCCATTATCCATTGCTCTATTGAGGTGATAGCCAATCTGCGCGCTCTGTCCGGATGCGATTAAGGCGCTGACCGTAATCAGGCTTCTGTCGCGGGGTTTCAGCGCGGGTCTTTGCCAGAGATCCAGGAAGAGTGGATCAGCAGTGAATTTAACCAGGCCTGGAGATATTGGGCCAACATTTTTTTCCACTGTCTCTGAACGCTGCTTTTCTGCTTCCTGATTGAGAGGAAGCGGGTCCGGAGAAGCTTCAGGAAGTGCATCTGCCGTGACGCCACGAGTTTCAAATACTGCTTTGGTCACGCTGACGGCTGACATTGCATTTGGCCAACCTGAGTAGAACGCCAGATGGGTAATGATTTCTGACAATTCCGCTGGTGTAACGCCATTATCAAGGGCAATGTCTATATAGTGCTTAAGGTCGCCAGGCTGGTTTCTGGCAATTAGCATGGCGACGGTCACCATACTACGATCCCTGGGCGAGAGGGCATCGCGTGTCCACAGATCTTCAGTAATAGCTTCTCGACCAAAGCGCGCAAGAGCCGGTGAGACAGAACGAATATCAGCTTCAGAAATCGCTGAAGGTTCAATTTTCATCATAGTTTTACCTCTTGTTTCCTCAGCATTAGCAAAATCAGAAATAACAAGCGACATGGCCGCTGCTGCAATTACGCTTTTCATGTCAATCCTCACTGGTCAACGGTGCGGATCCTGTTTGATTCCGCCTTTGTTACGAAGAAATACCGGTTTTACCGGGATAGCGTCCTTACTGGTGCTCATATGCGCCGTTTGCCTGAGATAGTCACGGAAGTGTGGCGTTTGTCGGTGCAGTTGATACGCTTCCTCACTGGCGTAAATCTCATAGAAATACCAGCGGTTCGGAGTCTGTGAGTCTGTAGCGGAATACATGGCTAACACGCCTTTCTCTACTTTGAGTGACTCAGCCATTTCAGGCATGACGATGTTTTTAAATTCGGTCTGTAATTCAGGCTTTACCTCGACGATCACCAGATTATTAATGGTTCGCTCATTCGGTATGATGTGTTTGTCCCCCAGAAACTGGGGCTCCAGAGTGATTTTATTTTTCCGATCGATAATGTCAGGTGCCCGGGCAGCGAATGCCTTGTATGGTTCGGCATTCAGATGTTTGCGGTAAGCACTCTCGTTTTCATAGAGTTCGACCATGAATGCCTTACGTGGATTGTCGCTGCGGTGCAGGGCGTACATCGCCAGCGTACCTGCTTCATGATCAACCGAAGCGGAAATCGTCTGTCTGGCTACGTCTGCAAAATCTTTGTCCCGATCGTGCCTGACGCCGAGCTCAAAGATATTCATCATTACCTTATCCGGCGCGTCCAGTTTTGTTGCAAAGACAGGGCAGCTTATGAGCATACAAATTAAAAGCATAAGGGGCTTTTTCACGATGATCCTTTTACTGAAATTACTGTTTGCTACCGCGTCCAGACCTGCTTAACGTCTTTCGTTTGCGGCGTGTTTTGCCCCATGATCCCCGTCAGAACATGCGGCTGGTAGGTTTCTTCCAGAAGCCGGATTTCCTCCGGATTCAGTTGAAGGTTTACGGCGTTTACCGCGTCATCGACGTGATCTTTTTTTGTGGCCCCGACGACAGGTGACGTGACTTTTGTCAGCAACCAAGCGAGAGATATTTCCGTCATAGACACCTGATGCCGTTCGGCAAGTTCGGCGACACGCTCAATAATGAGCCGATCCTGTTCAGCCGTGCTGTCATATTTTCCACGCGCATAATCATCCTCCGTGGCTCGCCGCGTGTGGCCTTCTTTCCGGGAGAGACGACCGCTGGCCAGCGCGCTATAGGGGGTCATTGCGATATCATCTTCAGCGCACAGACCGAAGAGCTCTCGTTCATCTTCACGCATAATCAGGTTGTAGTGGCTTTGCACGGAGACAAAGGGCGTCAGCCCTTCGCGTTCTGCAAGGGCGTTCGCCTTCGCCAGCTGCCAGGCATAGCAATTGGAAATACCAATAGCGCGCACTTTGCCCGCAGTAACGGCGGCATGAAGCGCTTCAAGCACCTCAATAACTGGCGTGTTGTAATCCCAGATGTGGTAGATGTAGAGGTCGATGTAGTCCATCCCCAGATTCTGCAGGCTCTGGTCGAGCGATTGGGCTATTGCCTCTTTTCCGCCGATCCCCGCAGCAATTTGCGCGGCGGTTCGTGGCAGAAACTTGGTGGCCAGCACCACGTCCTCGCGTTTTGCCATCTCCCGCAGCGCCCGGCCAACGTATCGCTCGCTGGAGCCGTTCTGATAGGCGATGGCGGTATCGTAAAAATTGATACCCTTTTCGAGACCGTAGCGGATGATGTCCCGGCTTGCTGTTTCGTCCAGCGTCCAGCGATGCTGGCCCGTTAACGGGTCGCCAAACCCCATACATCCCATACAGATGCGGGAGACCAGTAAGTCACTTTTACCGAGCCGGGTATACTGCATCGTTATTCTCTCTCTGGATTATTCACGACGGAATTGAGCAGATCGACAAGCCTTGAAGCGTGTTCCCGGGCAAGCGTTTTTTGCTGCGCGATTTTGTCGGCATCCCGGTCGGCATAGCTGATACCGCAGGTATAAACCGGCGCCAGCAGCTCAAGATTGCACAGTTTTGCCGTGGTCTCGAACGGAATAAGATACTCTTCAATGGCATGGCCAAAGAAACCGTCAGCGGTATAGAGCGCCTGTGGCGCCCCTGTAGTGAAGGAGAGGAGCAGCTTTTTACCGCCCAGTTTCGCCGTTGAGCCATGCGCGAAGCCGTGGACAAAGACCTCGTCCAGCCATTGTTTCATTAACCCGGGCAGCCCATACCAGGAAAAAGGAAACTGCCAGACAATCACATCGGCCCTGAGCAGGCTTTCCTGCTCCGCAGCGATATTGAATTTGCCGTCCGGATAGAGCCAGTCCAGACGACGAATTTCAGCATCGGGAAGGGCGGTCGCCACTTCATCAAGGATCGTGGCATTGGCGACGGAATGGGTAAGCTCAGGATGACCTGAAACAATAAGGATATTTTTCATTTCAATGAGTTAAATATATTTGGTGAATGTTTAACCCAGTATAGAGTGACACCATTATTTTTTTTAGAGCAGTAAAGACTCATTCACTTTTAGACAAAAACTAATAATGGTCGACTGTTCTCATTGTACCGGTCATCACGAACCCGTGAACTACGCCGTGATGCCCAGTAAACGTTCTGCATTGCGAAATGCGATGGCCTCTTTTTCAGCCTTGTTGACAGGCAGACTGTCGATAAAGGTTTTTACACCGTCCAGGGTCTGATAGGGATAATCGACGGAGAACAGGATCCTTTCTGCCCCCATTAACGCGTAGATAAACTGGAAGTGCGGCAGCGACAGCATACCTGACGGGGTAACGTAAACGTGCTCCTGGAAGGTTCTCGTTAGCGTGCGTGACAGACCCGTTGCAGCCAGTGGAAGGCTGTCATCAAGACGCTGCAGCCAGAAGGGCAGCATCTCCCCCCAGTGGCCACTGATTACCTGCAAGTGGGGATATTTATCAAATACGCCCGATAACATCAGCCGTAACAAATGGATTCCGGCTTCGTGATGCCAGCCCCAGCCAAACATAGAGAGCCGGGCGTTGACCTCTGCGCTGAAGCCCGTGAAGTAGGCCTGTTGCACGCTTTTAAACGGTAATCCGGGATGAAGATAGAGTGGCACATTCAGTTTATTAAAGCGGGAAAGTAGGGAGTCATAGTCAGGATTATCGAGAAAGCATGAAGAGGGTCGTCCATTCAGAAGTGCCCCCTTAAACCCCAGTTCTTCAACTGCGCGGACAAGCTCTTTTTCAGCCTCTTCCGGCTGTGCCCAGGGAAGTGTGGCAAATGCCGCGAAGCGATCCGGGTGATTTCTTACCGCCCCGGCAACGCGATCGTTTGCCACCGTATTTAATGTTACCGCTTCATCCTCGGGTGCCAGCTGGGGGAATCCGCCCACAGAGAGTATCTGCAGGGTAATTCCCGCCTCATCCATATCCCTGAGGCGGCGGCTTCCCAAATCAGCGCCTTTCGCGTTTATCAGCGCATTCTTTTCTATCTGCGGCCGGCTTCGGTCAGGATTATGACCATCAGCGACGGTTTTACCCCAGTCGCCAAGGAAAGGTGCCTGCTCAAGCGCAACAGGCATACACGCTCGCCCTAACTCGCTGTCGAGATAATGTTCTTCGAGGCAAATGATTTTCATATTCTCACCATTCATACAAAGCAGTAAAAGTGATACAGATTAGAATCACCCGGAACAGCCCGTTCGTGTGTGTCATTCATGACAGTCTGTTCCGGACGGGCTTTACACCATCGGTTTTTCCCAGGCGCCTCGTGTATCCACTCTGGTCTCTGCGGCGAGTTGTTCCAGCAGGATGATTTCCTCATCGCGTAACTGGATGTCTGAAGCGCAGGCGGCGTCCAGAACGTGATGGACTTTAGTCGCACCAACGAGGGGAAGGGTACCTTTCGCAATAGCCCATGCGATGGCTATCTGTGCCACGCTGGCATTCCTTTCGGCTCCCATTTTTTTCATGGCGGCGGTTAATCTTTCTATCTGCGGCAGTACTGCGTTATAACTTTCGGCCCGGCCACTCCCGGCAGGCATGGGATGATTTGAATCATAACGACCACTGAGCGCGCCTTGCTCCAGAACCATGTAAGCAAAGAACGTGATGTTATTTTGTCGGCAATAATCAAGGATCCCGGCCTCTTCAGAAGCGCGATAGAGCAGGCTGTAGTGATTCTGTACTGCACTGAGGGAATAACCGGAAGCGTTAAGGATTTCGTTGGCGCGTCTGATTTGTGCCAGATTGTGGTTGGAAACCCCGACGCGTTTGACCTTACCGCTTTGTAAAAGTGGGATCAGTCCTGGCGTCCATTTTTCGACGTCGAGGGGATTATGGATCCAGTAGATATCAATCGCGTCCACGCCCAGGCGTCCGAGGCTGGCCTCAAGCATATCGCTGACAGGCTGTGCAGACTGCTCGTTCGCAATCTGCGGCGTGAATTTGGTGGATAAAATCATATCCTCGCGGGGGAACTGACGGACTAATGTTCCCAGCGCTGCCTCGGAACTCCCCATGCCATATACTGCTGCGGTATCCCAGAGGTTGAGACCCTTACTCATGGCCGTGGTGAACACGCCTGCCATCTGAGTATCAGAAAGATGATTGCCGAAGACGGTGTCGCCACCGGCGAAGCCTGTGCCCCAGGACCATGTGCCGAGCGCGACTGGAGGAAGAGTTTTCATATTCAGCTCCTGAAAAAAGGCCGGAACGTTGCTGACGTAAACCGGCCAAAGAGGGTGAGTAACGATGAAAGACAGATGAATGAATTAAGTTGGCTGGCGGAGGGCATTTAACAGCGCCACACCGACACCGTGCGCTGAAGCGGGATTCTGCCCCGTGATAAGGCGACCGTCGGTAACCACGTTTTCAGACCAGTTCGGGGCTTCATGATGAAGCGCGCCATGCTCGCGAAGTGCAGTCTCAAGCAGGAAGGGAACCACATCTGTAGTGTGAACTTCTTCCTCTTCCTTGTTGGTAAAGGCCGCCACGTTTTTGCCTTTCACCAGGTATTCGCCGCTACTGAGCTTTGCGTCAACCAGTGCCGCAGGTCCGTGGCAGACGGCTGAGACAATCCCATCATTTTCATACACTTCGCGGATAATACGCTGGGCATCCTGGCTATCACGGAAATCCCACATGGTTCCATGGCCGCCCGCAAAGAAAACGGCGCTGTAATCGGTACCGTTCAACTCGAATAACGCTGGTGTTGTTGCCAGGCGCTGCTGAAAATCGGTTTCGTTCCAGTACCAGGCGTTGACAGGATCACTGAGGTCAAATCCATCCACCGGCGGCTGTCCCCCGCGAATGCTGGCTATCATCGTTTTTAGTCCGGCGTCTTCCAGTACTTTCAGCGGATGCGTCAGCTCGGCCAGGAAAAAACCGGTTGGTACACCGGATGCGCCTTTAATCGGATGGCTGGAAACGACACACAGCACGGGTTTATCTGCAGGTTTCATATCGGGCCTCACTATTTATTTTTGTATTCAGCGGCAAAGAGATTTTCCCAGTTAATAAAGGAGCCAAGCGGAATGCACTCAAAGCTTAATAAGCCAGCTTTTGCCAGCGGGAATTCGTCCATTACGTTCATCGCTTCATCGACAGAGTCACATTCAAGAAAAATAGCGACGCCAGGTCTGTCCTGACGGAAGTAGATGTCGCGGATGAAGCCGGATTTATACAATCCCCAGGCGTGCAGCGCTTCAGCGTTAAGGTGTGGAGCATATTTTTCCAGCGATGCTCCAGGTGCGGGGATATCCAGACATAAAATTCGCATCATAGTCTCCTGAACTCAGGTCGTTGTAGAAAGAGATAAAAGTATAAGAGGCGAATTTCACGAAGATTAGAGGAGCATTGACTTAAGCATCTTTAGACTGTACTTAATAATCAGGCGGAGATTGCTTTAGGAAAACATTATGAATAACGCCCTGTATAACCAGATACGGATCTTTCAGAGCATTGCACGTGAGGGCAATATTTCGGCAGCCGCAAGAAAACTGGAAATTACGCCTCCCTCCGTCAGCAATGCGCTTAAGCTGCTGGAAGATCATATTGGCCATCCGCTTTTTGTGCGTACGACCCGCCGTATTGAGCTGACGGAAACTGGGCAGCTGTTGCTGGAACAGACCGCTGCGGCGGTGGAGTCGCTGGAAAATTCGCTTGAAAGCATTCGCGACCAGAATCAGGAGCCCTCTGGTATCGTGCGAATCACGCTCTCGCGTTTTGCCTATCTGTTAATTCTTAAGCCTGCAATGGCGAAATTCTGTCAGCAATATCCGGGTATACAGCTTGAAATTTCGGTTTACGACGGTACCGTGAATGTTATCGAAGAGCGTTTTGATCTTGGGATCCGTTTTGGCGATATCCTCGAAGGTGGGGTGGTGGCGCGGCCGTTAATGAAACCCTTTCGTGAAGGGTTATATGCATCCTCAGCTTATATCAGCGAGCATGGAATGCCCGAGGTGCCGGCTGACCTCAGTCAACACAAGCTGATTGGCTACCGTTTTATTACTAACAACCGCATCCTTCCGTTGATTCTGAACGATCGCGGAGAGCAGTTGACGGTTGAGATGCCCGGACAGTTAATCAGCAACGATATTGACGTTATGGCAGACGGGATCCGTAACGGCCTGGGAATCGGACGTTTGTTTGAACCCATCTGGCAGTTACAGCCGGACAGGGAGCGCTTTATACCCGTGATGGAGAGCTACTGGAAAACCTACCCGCCAGTGTATCTCTATTACCCCAAAAACGCGGGTAAAACGAAAAGAGTGAAGGCCCTGATTGAGTTTCTGATATCCGCTACGGGGCGATAAAGACGATAACGCATCGTCCCGTTTGGAAGCGCTATTTCACAACCCCAGCGGCCTGGCCTCCTGTATGAACTCAATCAGAAGGCGAAGCCCGGTCGGCAGTTGCCGGCGGCTTGAATAATAGATATAAAAACCTTCCTCCAGCGGGGACCATTCCGTAAGCACCAGGCGGAGCAGTCCATCCTTCACATAGGGTGCAACAAGAGGCTCCGGAAAATACATCAGGCCGGCTCCGCCTAATACGGCCACAAGGCCCGTTTCAGCCTGATTGACCGTCACAGAGCCAGGCACACTGATTTGGTACGTTTCGCCGTCTCGCTCAAGTTCCCAGCGATAAATCCGATCGTCGCCGAGACGATTGCTTATACAGCGATGGTGTAACAAATCATCCGGATGTTCAGGCGTTCCGTAACGTTCCAGGTAGTCGGGGGATGCTGCGATAACCCAGCGAATATCGGCAGATAAACGCCGGGCAACCATGTCTTCCGGGACGGTGCCACCATAGCGGATACCCGCATCGAAGCCCGCATCAGTGACGTCAACCATACGGTTGCTGGCCACAATATCAATTTCAATATCGGGATAGCGATCCATAAACGCAGGCATGACCGGCGCAAGCAAAAGATTGGCCGCTTCAACGGCAGCATTGATGCGGATACGTCCGGTAGGGGTATTACGATACCGGTTAAGCGATTCAAGCGCGCCTTCTATCTTGTCGAAAGGCTGAAGGACAGACTGAACCAGTTCTTCACCTGCAGCCGTAGGGGTAACGCTCTTGGTCGTACGATTAAGCAGGCGAACCCCGAGCCGGGTTTCCAGTCCCTTCAGAGCATGACTAAGCGCTGATGCACAGACACCTAATTCAATCGCCGCACGGCTGAAACTGCGATGACGTGCAATAGCCATGAAATAAATGAGATCGGCGACATCAGCTCTGCTTATTTGCATACAGAATCGTTTTCCTTGTGCGTTAAGGCCCGAATGTATTGATACGGAAATGATATACACCATAGACCGATTAGCGCTAATCCGTTGCTGAATTTATTTCACAAGTCCATCCACTCATCGCCTCTCACTGAACACGTTGTGCTTCGTTATTCTTGAAAATTATGCGCTCTGGCCGTCGGTCAGGGCGGAACATTCACCTAACGGAGCCGTGTATGAACTATACGCATCTTGGCCGCACCGGCCTGAAAGTCAGCCGCCTTTGTCTCGGAACCATGAATTTTGGTGACGTCACCGACGAGAAAACCAGCGCCCGCATTCTGGATGAAGCGCTTGAGGCAGGTATAAATTTCATTGATACAGCAGACGTGTATGGCACTGAGCAATCACCCGATATCCAGCAAGGCTCGGGGCTGTCCGAAGAGATTATTGGTCGCTGGCTCCAGCAGGGTGGCCGGCGAGACAGTATCGTTCTGGCGACGAAAGTCTATCAGCCTATGGGACCGGGTCCGAACGATCGCCGTCTTTCTGCTTACCATATTCGCAAGGCCTGCGAGGACAGTTTGCGACGGCTTAAGACCGACCATATTGACGTCTATCAGATGCATCACATCGATCGCTATACGCCATGGGAAGAGATCTGGCAGGCCATGGAACTCCTTGTTCAGCAGGGAAAAGTGCTTTATATCGGTAGCAGTAATTTCGCGGGCTGGGACATTGCGACTGCGCAGTCAGTTGCTACGGCCCGTCATTCCCTTGGCCTGGTTGCTGAGCAAAGTCTCTACAATCTGACTGCCCGAACTGTTGAGCTGGAGGTCATTCCCGCATGCCGCCATTTTGGCCTGGGACTGATTCCCTGGAGCCCACTTGCAGGAGGGTTGCTTGGCGGCGTACTGAAAAAGATGGCAAGCGGGCGCCGTGCAAGACCCGCGTTTTCCCGTCTAATCGAACAGTATCGTCCACAGCTGGAAGCCTACGAAGAATTATGTGAGGACCTCGACGAAACCCCTTCCGATGTGGCGCTTGCCTGGCTCCTGCAGAATCCTGTCGTTACTGCTCCACTTATCGGGCCTCGTACGGTCGAACAACTCCAGCAGGCGCTTCACGCAACGACAATCACGCTATCAGACGACACCATGAGCTGTCTCGACGAAATCTGGCCCGGCCCCGGGGGAGAAGCGCCACAGGCTTATGCCTGGTAAGGACCAAATTAATGAATCCTTTCTTCGCTATAGGGAGTTCCAGTTTATGAGCAAGATGATGCATGACCAGCATTCTGCTTCCGTACCCGCTTCCCAGGATCGTCGCAATTTTCTGATCGCCGGAGCCGGTCTGGCATTGGCCACAACCACCCTTGGCAGGAGCGGTGCAGTGATGGCGAAACCGGCTGGTCAGGACACGTCGAACGCCCCATCGGATGCTGTTCCCGTCCAGAAGGAGACCTTAACCACGCGTAAACTCGGCTCGCTGGAGGTTTCCAGCATGGGACTCGGGTGTCTGCCTATGGTGGGGTATTACGGCGGTGGTCCGCGCGATCGTAAAGCCATGGTTTCGCTCATCCGGGCCGCCTTCGAACAAGGCATTACGTTCTTTGATACTGCCGAGGTGTATGGCCCTCATCTCAGTGAAGAATTTGTCGGGGAAGCACTGGCCCCCGTTCGCGATCGTGTGGTGATTGCCACTAAGTTCGGTTTCGGCGTGGAGGAGGGGAAGCCAACCTCCCTCAACAGCCATCCTGACCATATCCGCCGCGCCGTAGAGGGTTCGCTAAAGCGTCTGAAAACGGACCACATCGATCTGCTTTATCAACATCGCCCCGATCCGAATGTGCCGATTGAGGATGTGGCGGAAACCGTGAAGGCGTTGATCCAGGAGGGTAAAGTGAAACACTGGGGATTGTCGGAAGCCAGTGCCGGGACAATCCGCCGCGCACATGCGGTACTCCCTGTGGCTGCAGTGCAGAGTGAGTATGCCATGTGGTGGCGTGAACCGGAGACACTGATATTTCCAACACTCGAAGAGCTGGGTATCGGTTTCGTACCTTACTGCCCGACCGCCCGCAGTTTCCTTGCCGGGGCAGTCAATCCAAGCCAGCGGTTCGACAGCACAGATCGGCGGCATAACCTGCCACGCTTCCAGCCCGATGCCCTGGCCAAAAACATGGTACTGCTTGAATTCGCGCAGTCGTGGGCCCGTCGCAAAAACACCACTCCGGTTCAGTTCGCGCTGGCCTGGGTGATGGCGCAGCGGCCCTGGATTGTCCCTATCCCGGGTACGACGCAATATCCGCACCTAATAGAAAACAGCGGTGCACCGCAAGTCCGGTTGACGGACAGCGAATTAAGCGAAATCGATGCAGCGCTTGCCAGGATCCCATTGCAGGGCGGTCGCGCAGATCCGTTTACCGAAAGTCAGTTTGATAAAAGTTAAACGGTGATGGCCACCTTTATACTTACTGTCACAGGGAGACTGTAGATAATGTCTCCCTCTGTGTTATTGTCAGGGATAAACCACATGAATGGACTAAATCATAACGCGCTCAGGGCATTAACAGTCCTGTATTGCTGAAGGCGGCGTGAGTGAAGGTGGCGTATCCGGAAGTGGGGGGATGATCCCGTCGACGGGGTGCGGCAGATAGTGTGCCTCGAGTTCCATGCTTTCGTCATCGCTAAGTGAAAAGTCCAGCGCGCTGATAGCCGTGGAAAGATGTTCTGGTTTCGTCGCGCCGATGATCGGTGCTGTGATGACCGTTTTTGATAGCAACCAGGCAATTGCAACATGGGCTCTTGGCACATGGTGCTTTTCAGCAATGCTGGCAACAACATCAATAACGGGCTTATCCAGAAGGGCTGCGTTCTCATACATTTTTAACGCAAAGGCATCGTTTTGCGTTCGTCGGGACGTGACACTCCAGTCGCGCGTGAGCCTGCCGCGTGCCATCGGACTCCAGGGGATCACACCAACGCCCTGGTCTTCACACAGGGGCAACATCTCGCGCTCTTCTTCCCGGTAAAGCAGATTGTATTGCGGTTGCATCGTAATAAATCGGGTCCAGCCGTTACGCTCTGCCATATGCTGCATTTTTGCAAAGCGCCAGGCTTCCATAGATGATGCGCCGATGTAACGTACTTTTCCTGATTTAACGAGGTCATGCAGAGCCTCCATGGTCTCTTCAACAGGCGTGGAGTGGTCAAAGCGGTGAATCTGAAAGAGATCCACATAATCCATACCTAAGCGCATCAGGCTATCGTCAATAGACTGAAAAATGGCTTTGCGGGAAAGAAACCCGGTATTGGGTGAGTTGCGCCACGGAAAGAAGGCCTTTGTCGCCACAACGATCTCATCGCGCCTGGCCATTTCTCTCAGTGCTTTTCCAGTGATCTCTTCAGAACTTCCGCCCGAGTAGATATTCGCGGTATCAAAAAAATTAATGCCCGCTTCAAGCGCCTGGCGAATGAGCGGACGTGACGCCTTTTCATCCAGGGACCAGGGTTGAGGAAGACGTTCAGGTTCACCATAGCTCATACAACCGAGGCAAAGACGGGAGACTTTCAAACCGCTACGACCCAGATTCACATACTTCATTCTGTGTTCCTTCTTTTATTGCCAGCAATTCTGTGTGTGACAGGGTATTGCACTGACATGAAGGGAACCAGCATGCGTCATCGAATGGTGTTGTGAGTTTTTTTCACAGATGGGCGTAATCGTCATTGGATTTTACATACCAGGACAGCGCCTACACCCCTGACATCATTAATTATTGTTGGGTGAGGTTTTCGGGCACGCTTGACCAACAGGAATAACAATTTTTTCACGGTGTTCCCCGCGTTCATAAACGCAGATTGTACCTTCATCTGTATTGATCTGTTCCTTCAGCGGGAGCCCTGGTTCCTGCGCAAAAATGCGAAAGGATGCGACCAAAATCAATGCCAGAGAACACAAAAGCTGGGCTGCATTCATATCTTCACTCCTGAAAAATAGTTAACTCATTTCCAGCACCGACTGGCGAGGCGTAAGCTTACCAATTATCGGTGGCAGTTCCGTTTCGCGAAGCGGACGACCCTCAACGATGCTTTTAATGCGCTGTACACACTGGTGCAGGAGGGGTTCCATTGGCCAGGAAATACAGGTCAGTTGCGGGTATAACTGCGTGGCCAACGGAGAATCCTCAAGACTGAGGAGGGATACTTCCTGAGGCACGGCAATATTAAATTCGCGGAACAGGCGCATGGCCTCTGCAGCGTAAGCATCACGCTTAACTACGATGGAAGAGAACTTGCTCAGACTATTAATAAGCGTCAACAGCGCGCGTTCGACACTCTCATTGGCAGTTAATACCAACTGGCGATTAAACGGAAATGAGTAGTTCTGCAACACGTTGCGATAACCTTCAACCATTCGCTTGCTTGCGTCATCCGTCTCGTTATCGATAACCAGCGCGATGTTGCGATGGCCTTTACCTATCATGTAGCGGCAGGCGCTCTCCGTAGCAAATGCGAAATCGTAGCCCTGAATTTTCGCATCCACCACGGGCCGGTCGAAAGAAATCACGTTATCGCCACTGCCTGGTACAACTGGTCCGAACACCACAACGGCGGCGCATTGCCGTTGTAAATCATCTACCGAAGCTGCATGTTCGAAGTCATTATCCACATACTGGACGATCAGCGTTTTGTTCAGCACTTTCATTGCGCGCGCAAGCGCGGGAAGAATACGCGCGCCACTGCTTTCATCACGTGAGGAAAGTACCACACCGATATGGCTTGATGACTGACTCGCCAGGTTTTGCGCGGCGAAGCTTGGGCGGTAGTTGAGTTCTTCAACGGCCCGCAATACCGCCTCACGGCTCTCTTCGCGAACACCTCGGGTTCCCGTCAGCACGCGGGAAACCGTTGCTCTGGAAACATTGGCTAATCGAGATACATCATCAATCGTTGGCATAGCGTTTTCTGCGTGGTGAGTTTTCATCATCTTAACATAACCCTCCCGAAGAATCGTCCCGTCGCCGGTCATGACGCTTATGTTTCGTGCGCGTTCAGCCGGGGAAGCCAGGCTGCGCCGCGTACGCCGCTGGCATCGCCAAAGCGCGCCGGAACAATGCGCGTATGGCAGGTTTCAGAAAAGAGATAAGGAATAATAGCGACAGGCAGATCATCATAGATTCTGCTGACATTCGACAATCCTCCTCCTAACACAATGACCTGGGGATCCAGAATATTGATGACTGACGCCAGGCTACGGGCAAATACATCAATAAAATGGCGCCAGTGTTCGCACGCCTTCGGATCTCCCTGTTCTGCGGCGTTGATAATTTCCTGAGAGGTCAGATTTCCCGGGAAGCGACGGGCAAACCCGGTACCGGAAATAAAGGTTTCAATACAGTTGTCTTTCCCGCAATAGCAGGGCTGAGCGGGACCGTCACTCGCTGCCGCGTAACCCGGAAGCGGGTTGTGTCCCCATTCACCGGCAATGGCGTTTGGACCTTGTAACAAATGCTGGCGCACGGCAACACCACCGCCACAACCCGTACCGATAATCACACCAAATACGGTGTCTGCCTTTGCACCAGCACCATCTACCGCTTCAGAGAGGGTAAAACAATCGGCGTCGTTGGCAATCCACACTGGCTGATGGATGCGTGTGGCAAGATCGGCTTTCAGATCGTGGCCATTAAGAACCAGGCAATTGCAATTTTTGATGAGCCCCGTTTGCGGGTCAATTGCGCCTGGCAGACCGATCCCTACAGTGAAGGGTTCCGGGCTAGCCGCGCGGGCATCATCAATAAGGCTCACCAGATGCAGCATAAATTCAGCGTAACTTTCTTTCTGAGTCGGCTGGCGCTTACGCCAGAGATAATCGCCTTGAGCTGAAAGCAATACAGCTTCCATTTTTGTGCCACCAATATCCAGTCCAAGATAATGCATACAATCCTCTGTCATAAGAGAGGCCGCGGCCTCTCTGCTGTCGTTATGCCTGTTGCTGGCGTGTACGGTAAATGTGAATAAGTTCGGTCACCAGCTCCTTGGCCAGAATGGAGGTCATCAGGTGGTCCTGCGCATGCACCATCACCAGCGTCATTTTGGTTTTCCCTTCGCCTTCATCGGCTTCAATGAGCTGGGTTTGAACAAGGTGCGCTTCACGGGCGAAATGAGTCGCCTCTTTCATTAGTTGATCTGCGGCTTCGAAATCACCTTGCTTTGCGCAGCCGAGGGCTTCATAACACAGGCTGCGCGACTGACCCGCGTTAATAATGATGCCCATAACTTGTTCTTCTAATTCCATGTTTTTTTCCCTCTATTTTCTACTTTCAGGCGGATTGGGCCGCATCTTCTGCATGTTCAACCGCGTTTTCATGCTCTTGTTCCAGAAGCTGTTTTTCGTAGGCCTTCAGGAAGGGGAAGTACATGACAGCAGATGTCACCATGCATATCAGGCACAGGATCACAGGGCTGAAGCTCCAGTTGGCTGCCCATGACGCGCCAATGGGTGCAGGTGTTGTCCATGGCGTCATCGACACCACACGGCTGACTAAATCGAGATCCAGTGCAAACCATGCGAAGGTGGCATTGACCATCGGGACCAGCACAAACGGCAGGAAAAACAGAGGATTCATAATGATGGGCGCACCAAACAGAATGGGTTCGTTAATGTTAAACACCCCTGGTACCACGCCCATTCGCCCAATAGTCCGCAAATGGATGGCTTTGCTGCGCAGCAAAAGGAAGGCCAGCGGCAGCGTCGAGCCAACACCACCGATTAGCAGGTAATGGTCCCAGAAACCCTGAACGTAAATATGTGGGATAGCTTCACCCGCGGCGATTGCCGCCTGGTTTACGGACAGGTTTGCCATCCAGAAAGGGTTCATAATACCGGTGACGATCAGCGCACCATGGATACCGGCAAACCATAGCACCTGGCACACCAGCACCGAGAGTAGCACTGCTGGGAGTGTATCGGACGCGGCAACCAGCGGTTTCACCAGCGACATAATTGCTTCGGGAATAATCATCCCCAGTTGCGCTTCAATAAGCAGGTTCAGCGGATGCAGCGTGATGACGATTGCCAGTACCGGGATGAGGATCTCAAACGAGCGTGCTACGCCGGCTGGGACCTCCGGCGGCAGGCGGATGGTAATATTGTGTCGCTTCAGGAAGGCGTAAAGTTCCGTGGAATAAATAGCCACCAGAATGGCGGTAAAGATCCCCTGACCGGAGAAGTAGGCCGTTGAAATCTGCCCGTCCTTCAATGGCGCAGCGACAAGCAAAAAGGCCATTAAAGAGAGCATCCCGGCGGTAAGTGCATCGAGATCGTGGTGCTTGGCCAGGCTTGCGGCAATCCCGACGGAAATAAAGATCGTCATAATTCCCATGCTGAAGTTAAAGGGCAGCATGAGTGCATCACGATGATCAAGCGAGAATTGCAGCCATGCCCTGGCGAAGGCCCAGGACGTGTCGGGCGAGAAGGGGGGGAAGATAAATACCAGCATAAAAGAACCCACAATCATGAACGGCAGAGCGGTAATGAAGCCGTCACGAATGGAGGTGACATATTTTTGCTGGCCGACGGCGCCCGCCATCGGAGTAATTTTCTTTTCGATAACCTGAATTAGTTTTGCGTACAGAGAGCTCATAGGGTTTCCCTTCGTTATTTGTTATCTATCAGGGAGAGGGCGAAATCGAGAACGGCGCCCCCTTTTTGCATGCCGTAATCCATCATGTTGATTGGCTCAACGCGGATCCCGTATTTATCGGCTTGTTTCTGTAGATCGCTTTGCATGTACTTCACCTGTGGTCCAAGCAATACCACCTGGTAGTGACCAACCTGCTCGGCAAATTCGGCAACGCCATACGCCTTGATTTCCGCTTCCAGGCCACGCTTGTGCGCTTCATCGACCATTTTTTTTACCAGCAGGCTGGTAGACATCCCGGCAGAACAACACAACATGATTTTTTTCATAACGTCTCCTTTGAATTTATGGCTGGAATATAGTCACCACGGAACAAAACGGAAAGCGCTTTCCGTTTACGGATAAGGTAATTGTGACCACGATCACTTGAGAGCACCTTTCACTTTGTATGAATGTGCGCGATCATCCCTGCTATTCAAGAACTACTAAGGTCGACTTATGAACATTCATTTGATGAATGTTGCTGTGGATTTGATAGAGCAACGCCTCACGCCGGTGGCGAACATAATCACTAAGAATCAACACATTACAGCAATGCGAGACGGCTTTTCTCTTGCAATGCCTTTTGTCATCGTGGGAAGTCTGATGGTGCCAATGCTGTTTCCACCGTTCGCCATTTCAAGCACCTCACGATTCGGATCTTTTTATCTGCTGCTGCGTCCGATGCTGTTACCAACCTTTGAGCTGACGCTCGGCCTGGTGGCGTTGATTGTTGCATTTGGTGCAAGTGCCAGCCTTGCCAAGCAATATCAATTACCGGAACGGTTATGCGGGCTCACCGGATGTCTCGCCTTTCTGCTGTTTATCGGTTTTCGGGATAATGGCGCGACGAATGTTTTCCTGGGAGGGATGGGACTTTTTACTGCCCTCATTTCAAGCGCATATTCGATTGAAATTATAAGGTTTTTTTATAATAAAGGGTGGTGCATTCGTTTGCCGGATGAGGTGCCGGTGATGACACGGAATGGTTTCCAGCTGCTGATGCCGCTGCTGGTGATTATGCTTTCCATCAGCGTGATGAATGCCGTGATGCTGCAGACGACCGGACAGATTTTGCCGCAACTGATTGGGGAAGCATTACGTCCACTTATCGTGGCGTCGGATACTCTTACGGCGGTGCTTATCTCCTTGTTTCTGTGTAATCTTTTATGGTTTGTTGGTATACACGGTGCCCTGATCATAACGGGTATCATGAACCCGTTCTGGCTCACCTATCTGTTTGAAAATCAGCGAGCCCTGGCTGCTGGGGAGGCTGTGCTACCCCATATTTATCTCCAGGGGTTCTGGGATTTTTATCTGTTGATTGGCGGTATCGGCTCAACGTTGCCACTGGTGTTTATGGCAATGCGAAGCCGCTCAAGGCAGTTGAAGAGTGTGGGAAAGATTGGTCTTTTGCCTTCTCTGTTCAATATTAATGAGCCAATATTGTTTGGCTTCCCCGTCATCATGAACCCGGTTTTTTTACTGCCCTTTGTTTTTGTTCCGTTGATAAATGCCTGTATAGCCTGGTATTTGACGCAAATGGGTATCCTCGACAGGGCCGTTGCAATGCTGCCATGGTCAATGCCCTCACCGCTGGGTGCAGCATGGTCGGCCAACGGTAGCTGGAAGAATATGTGTATGTGCCTGTTTGCCTTTTTCAACGCATGGATGCTTTATCGTCCATTCTTTAAGGTTCACGAACGCCAGCTGATGCAGCTGGAAAAATAACGCTCCTCTTTCTGTTTCTGCCCATTTCTCGTGGGCAGAAGCTTAATTCGTGACCTTAATCACGAAAATATTCTCAAAGATCTCAAATTTGTGATTCAATCCGGCAAAGACGGAAAGCGCTTTCCGTTAATGGATGTACATTTCCATTTTTGATCCTTACATTTCCCCTGCACGTTTAACCGTGAAAATAAAAATTCAAAGGGAACCTATGCAAACGTTAATTAAATCAATACCTCTGTCCTTGATTACCCTCACTGTCATCAGCGGCTATGCCAGCGCCGATGAGAAATATGATTTTGCACTCCACGGCTATTTGCGCTCAGGGATCCTCGCCAACAGTGACGGTAACCGGGTGGATTCAGTGGGACTGATGCCCGACGGGAAATGGCGTCTGGGGAACGAAGAAGATACCAAGATTGAGCTTATCCCGACGGTCACGCTGAAATCAGACACAGGCGCAGTCGCCCGTGTTCAGGCCAACCTGACGCATCAAACAAAATGTACCGCAGACTGGAACTGTACCGACGATGACGGTAAAGAAACCCAGTTCCGTGAAGGTTTTGCTGAGTTATCAAATCTCGATTTTGCGCCGGATATGACTTTCTGGGCGGGTAAACGTTACAGCAGCTCCAATCTTTCCAGCCACCAGTTCGACTGGGAGTATATTCAGTACAACGGAACGGGGGGCGGGTTTGATAACCTGGATTTAGGCTTTGCGCGCTTTGACGCCGGCGTTTATGCGTTTTCAACAACGGATGAAGCCAAAGCCTATCCCGTGGCTCTGGGGGATCAGGGATACCCTGACGATTACTCGCTTAACCTCTGGTTTAAAAAAATCGGCGGCACCGGGCTGGATGTTGAGCTTATTGGCCACCATATGAACCGCAACGAAAACCATCCCACTTCTGCTGAAAAAGGTTATGGCGTGACGGCGCTGTATAACGTCGACAGTTTTTATGGGCTGACAGGTGGCTATTCCCGCATTGTTTTCCAGTACGGCAAAGGGCTCGCTGCCGCTGACTCGCTGGGTAAAAACGGCTGGGGTTGGGCAAACTTAGATGATACCCAGTCCTGGCGCGTGATTTTGGATGGTATGGCCAGCCTGGGCGAAGTAGAAGTTTCGACCTTTGCGTTTTATCAGAAAGACAAAAACTACCGTTGGTGGACCAGCGATGATGACGGCTGGGGACGCTCCATGTGGGTCGCGGGTATCCGGCCGTATCATCAGATAACGAAGAATTTCGCCATGCAATATGAAGTGGGTTACGAATATCTGGATGATAAAAACTACATGGGGGTAAACGGCAAAGGGAAGGGTGGCCTGACCAAAGTGACCATTGCGCCGACGCTCACCTTTGATTCCGGATTCTGGAGTCGTCCACAGCTGCGCTTCTTTGCCACGTACGCAAAATGGGATAAAGGCGTCTCGGATGCGATGGACAGAAATTACGACTGGAGCACCGGTACCCTTAGCCCGGGGGGATACTCTCGCAGCGGGGATACCGATACGCTGAATTTTGGTGTACAGGCTGAAGTCTGGTTCTGAGGAGATAAGAGATGGCTTTCCCGATTCGAAAACTTCTGATCGTCTCCTTACTGTCCGCGCTGGGAAGCGCGGGAGCGCTGGCGGCGGAACAATCCCATTTTGAACATTTTATTACTCGTGATGGTGCTGCGTTAAAAGACGGCGATCGGCTCTTTCGCTTTGCCGGGATCCACGCTCCGGAGCTGCATCGTATAGAGGATGACGCGAGAGGGACCTGCAAAGCGGATCCGCGTGGGTGGGGGCAATATTTCAAATGGCCTACTGCTGAAGAGCAAGAAAACTGGATTAAAGCCCTGGTACAAACGGGTGCTAAAGCACAGCGCGTGTATGTGCTATCCGTTCAGCAGGAAAACGACGCGGCCTGCGGACGTGAAACGCATATCCTGTCACCGGAAACGCCTGACGGCATGCCGCGGTTGAATGAAGCGGCAATGAAAGTTTATGACAACATGATTGCTGAAGCGGATAAGCAGGGGCTTCGCCTGATTCTACCGTTTATCGATCACTGGTGGTGGTGGGGTGGGAGAGAACAACTTGCCGCATTTTATCATGAAAAACCTGAGGATTTTTATCGGACGGACAGTAAAACCTTCCAGGCTTATCTGGACGTGATTCGTCAGGTAATAACCCGGACTAACACCATTACGGGACGCCACTACTACGATGAAAAGGCGATTATGGCGTGGGAAACGGGTAATGAACTGGAGGACACTAACGCCGATTTTCTTCATCAGACATCAGCCTGGATCCGTAAATGGGCACCCCATCAGCTTATCGTCGATGGGACTTATAAAAAGGTGAATGATTTTGCGCTCAGCGATCCGAACGTCGACATCATCAGCAATCACTATTACACCAATGCCAATAACAATCATCCCGAGCAGGTGCGTAAAGATCTTGCGGCGATAGGCGGCAAAAAAGTGTATCTGGTCGGCGAATTCGGTCTGCTCGATCAAAAAGACCTGAACGCTATCATGCAGTCCATTGTCCATTCCGAGGTCAATGGTGCTCAGGCTGCAGGTGGCTTTATCTGGGGTTTTCGCGGTCATCGGCATGATGGCGGTTTTTACTGGCACAAAGAGTATACCGGGCACTATAGCTACCATCTGCCTGGCTTCCCGGATGAGGGGAAAGCGAACCAGGAGATGGAGGTTGTCAATCTGGTACGAACCGCCGCGGCACAAATGGCTGGTCTGAGCAAGGCGCCAGCTCTGCCGGTACCGGAAGCACCGAGGTTGCGCGAGGGCGATTCCCCCTTTGCCATTAACTGGATGGGGTCACCCGTTGGGCGTTATTACGACGTAGAAAGAGCGGCACAGCCACAGGGGCCATGGACACGCGTAGGAAAGGACATCTCCGACGGCAAAAATGAATGGAACCCGTCAAAAATGAGTCTTTTCCGCGATGACTATCGCAGCCTGACGCTCGGCCAGACTTACTACTATCGGGTAATCGCTAAGAATGAAAGTGGTCAGTCAGCACCTTCAAACGTAATTCGCCTGAAGCATATGCAGAAAAACCTTCCACCGGTTATCACTCTGCAGGACATGCTTTCCACCACTGTCGATAAAGGCGTTCAACTCAATGCGGCCTGGCAGGATGACAATCTGCCTGACACGAAAGTCAGCGTAGCGTGGAGTCATAACGGTAAGAATAACGTGCACTTCTGTGACAGCAGCAAAGAGGAAACCCGAGTCTGGTTCTCTGCGCCGGGTGACTATGCATTGACCTTTACTGCTGATGACGGGTTGCTGGAAAGCAGCAAAACGATAAATGTCAGCGTGAAGCCCGCTGTGAGGCCTGTACCGGCAGATTATTGCCGCTTTGGCAGCGGGACTCTTGATGTTAGCAAGGGAACACTTACCTCAACTAAAAGTGAAAAAGAGACCTTAGCCATCGGAGAAGACGGTTTTCTCGGTCCTTTCGCTCGTGACGGAGACAGCGTGAGCTGGCAGGTTAACGCTCCCTGGGACGGTAAATTCGCCCTACATGTGAAATTTAACGGCAAATGGGGAAGCAAGAAAAACTCGGTCATCGTGAACGATGGGATGCCAGTCAGCATTGAGTTTCCGCAAACGGATGAGAAGGGCCAGACCATAGTCGTTCCTGTTTCGCTCAGAGAGGGGGCAAATACCATCAGTTTTGGAAAGTTCGCCGGCGACTGGGGATATATGTTCATCCAATCAATTGAAGTTACTGCAGAGTAGTTATTTGGCTGCCCTTCTGGGGCAGCTTTTTATCATTCAGGAGGCATTATGAATCGGTATCAATTTCCGGAAGATTTTTTTTGGGGCGCAGCGGCGTCGGGTCCTCAGACGGAAGGCATAGCGCATAAGCCGCACCGTTCTATCTGGGATAGCTGGTATGCAGAACAGCCCAACCGCTTTTTCCAGCAGATTGGTCCGCAGAAAGTATGTGAAACCTACAGCAAATATAAAGAGGACGTTGCGCTAATGAAGCAAACGGGATTTAACTCGTTTCGTACATCCATTCAGTGGTCACGGTTGATTGATGATTTTGAAACTGGCGCCCCAAACGCGGAAGCCGTCCGGTTTTACAACAACTACTTAGATGAGATGATCGCCAGCGGCATTGAGCCAATGATTAATCTTTATCATTTCGATATGCCGGAGATTTTGCAAAAGCAGTATGGCGGTTTTGAATCACCCCATGTGACGGATCTTTTCGCACGGTTTGCACGCACGGCATTTGAGCTATTTGGTCATAAGGTCAAATACTGGATCACCTTTAATGAGCCGATAGTACCTGTCGAAGGCGGCTATCTTTATGATTTCCATTATCCTTGTAAAAAAGATGGCAAGCTGGCGGCGCAGGTTGCATTTAACATTATGCTGGCGCATGCAAAAGCGGTGCAACTGTACCGGAAACTTGAGCTACCGGGCGAAATAGGCGTGGTGCTTAATCTGACTCCCTCGTATACCCGAAACAATAGCGACGAGGATAAAAAAGCAGCGTGGTATGCCGACCTGTTCTTTAATCGCAGTTTCCTTGATCCGCTGGTTAAGCATGAATTCCCGAAGGAGTTATGTGAAGTCCTCGCAACCCATGATTGCTTGCCAGAAATAAAAAAAGCGGATGTCGATCTGATAACGAGTTCGCGGGTAGATTTCCTGGGGGTTAACTACTATGTTCCACGTCGGGTTAAAGCGCGCGAATGTCCCTATGAACTTGATTACTTCACGCCAGAGTATTACTTCGAGAACTACAGCGATCCCGAAGGGCGCTTCAATCCGTATCGCGATAATAACGAGATTTTTCCGCAGGCGATTTACGATATAGCCTGCAACATCCGCGATAATTACGACAATATGAAGTGGTATCTGGCTGAAATCGGTATCGCCATGGATATCCAGTCAGAAGGTCCTGTTCTGGCTGATGGGGTTATTGATGACACTTTCCGTATCGAATTAATGGAAGAACACCTCGAACAGCTCCATCGCGCCATCAGCGAGGGGGCGAACTGCTTTGGCGTACACCAGTGGACATTTATTGATAACTGGTCGTGGATAAATAGCTTTAAACGCCGTTACGGTTTCTGGCGACTGGATCTGGAAAGCGGGGAGCGACAGATAAAGCGCAACGCTCTTTGGTTTGCACAGTTGGCTGCCTCTAATGGATTTACGCCCGGAGCGTTTATAAAGGGCAACAAGTAATGGTCTCGTTCTATCGCATGATGTTTAGGGGAACGGACGGTGTAGACATTCATGTTTAACGGCGTGATTTTATATTAGAAGAGGAAAATAGTCCGCACGGCATAGACTGAGCGGGCTATTAGGGAGTCATCCAACTTGTGAATCACCCATAACTAAAATCGAGTAGTTGGGAAACTGTCGCGGCAGCGAGTAATATTCGCGCTGCCGGCGCTGGATATTGTCATTGTTATTTCGTGAAAGAGGATCATAACGGACATCGTCAGGACAGGACCATAGTAAGTAAGTTAACAATCGACTGCATTTAACATAATATACATTATGCGCACTTGCATGGAGCGTGGCGGATAACGGCGTTTAACGTTGTGCATTACTGTGGTTCTTGCTGGCCTGTGCTTGTTCCGTTCTCGTAGCTATCCAATCAAACTGGTCATCTATCGTTGCTCTGTCTGCGACGAGCGCCATTCAGCCTTCATGATATCCGCAATCAGACATGTCGCTTTCTTTCTCCAACAATCATCTCCGGCTGTCAGATTACATCGCGGACAACAACAACATCATTATGTCGTTGTCCGCGTCTACAATATCATTCTCAACATGGCGTTTTCACGGCTCATCGTTCGCCATCGCTCCCGGGCGACTTCGTCCTCGCCATGTCATCCCGATCAGAACACCTTAAATCGATATTCCATGATGACTTCCGAAGACAGCGTGTTGGTACGTGTATAATGGCCATCCGTAAGGACTGGCGTTTTTCCTTGCGTCTTGTATGACCATCCCGGCCCGAACATTGCCCAAAAGGTGAAGTTTTTAAACATGGACTGCGTTGGAACCCAACGGCTAAAGGCATTGATTTCCCCGGTGCGCACGTGATTCCCCTTATAGTTAAATTGCCCGATGTTTCCCGCCAGGCCCACGGCTAATTCAGGCGTTAACCGATATTCGGTGATGTTCGCCAGCACCAGTTCCCCATCACGCATGTAATCGTCGCCAGCGTAGGCCATAGAAATAAATGTTCCCCGGGAATTTTTGCTCATGTGGCGTGGATAAAACCCGACTTCATCTGCTTTTTTAGCATTGGTGTAGCCAATGCCCATTTTGCTATTCCAGCGTTCACCTTTCCAGGTCGCGTCCAACGCAAAATGCCAGGCATTATTGTCAAAATCACGTTTACTCGCGGGCATTGCACGGTAACTTTCCATGGCGTGGGTGCCGTATACCTGAGTGCCTATCGTTAGCTGCGTATCAGGTCGAAACTGCGTAAACAGCAGGTGCCGCTGCAGATAGCCTTTGCTCTCACCATAAGCATACTGTGCATCAAAATTTTGTCCCCGCCAGAGCATTTCTCCGCTTGCCAGGTGGCTAATATATTCACCGGTATTGGTCTGAAATCGCTTTTTATCTGGTGAGTTTCTGTCCATGGAATTTTCAAGCCATGCCCCTCTTATGGTAAATGGACCGTAGCTTAAAGCACTGCTTACGCCGGAATACGTTGTCGGCGAAAGCCTGTTAGATGTTGAAATAACGCCATAATTTTTCAGCATCTGCCATCCCCAGCGCGCGTTTAGCTGAGCACCAGAAAGCGTGTAGTTAAGCTTCACATTACGTTGACCAAACTTTGAATACCCTTCTGCATTGCTTTTTTTGTTACCAGTCCCATTGTTATAAAGCACGCCGCGGGAGTTGAAATAGTCGCTGGCGCCCAACTTTATCGCGCTATAATACGATACGTCGAAGCCGATAATATCGGCTAAATAACCAGACTGGTATTCTGCTGAAAATCCCTGTCCCCAGGCGTTGTGTACATGTTTAGGGTTGGCATTTTCCTCCTTAAGATATTTCCAATAATTCTTTGCAGAGACAGTGAGCTGTGAGTCAGTAAAAAAAGGATCTTCAAAAATAGCGTCTGTAGCGGCCCATGCAGGCGTAACCAGCCCGCACGCTATTAACGCGGCAGTTATATTTTTAAACATTTTTATTTCCTGAGAAAAGATCCGCCATAGCATATTTATGGCGGAAAACTAAACTGTCAGATTATTTATGGTTTAGTGAAACCTTGCCTGCTTCAACGTATTTCATGGTGCCAATTTCTGGCACACTGTATTTACCATCGTGATAAGTGATTTTCACCACCGCAGCATTCGACAATGGCAGATTTTTGGCCGGGTCGTCCGTCAGATCGGAAATCATTATCTGAATCGCGGTACCTGAAGAAATGGCCAGAATATTTTTATCACCCTCTTTTTGGGCATTTTCTACAATAGTTGCCAGCGCAGCTTGTGTCCGTTCTTTTACCTGCTCATAGTTTTCCGCTAGTTGTTTAGGATCGGATTTGGCCAGCGCGTTCTGGCTTTCGCTTACCGAAAGTGTGCCAGCTTTCATCGCCTTAAAAAGCGCTTTACTGTCCGACATCCCTAGTGCGTGTGCGCCTGCATTGGCCATATCGACATTATAACCGCCTTCAAAACCGCCAAAAAACGCCTCTCGCAGGCCTGTCATTTCGGTTAAATGATAATCCGTTACGCCAGCCTGTTTAAGAATCACTGCCATGGTTTCGCGCTGCCGTCCCGCATCACTGGAATAAAAACGATCAAATTTTATCCCTTTGAGTCCCTCACCTAAATATTGAGCAACCTGCACCCCATCCTTCGTCAATGGGGAATCAATCCAACCTTGCACGCGGTCAAACGAATTAAGCAGCGTTTTCCCATGACGCGCAAAATAAATATTGATGACCTCCTGGTCATTTTTATCGTTACTTTTCGCCATCAGCAGTGGACTGGTAACGGCGGTAACAGCCATTAAGGCCCCCAGAAATAATTTTTTCATTTTATAAGAATCCTTTTCTATAGCCAAAAAAAAACCTACGTACTCTTCAGCGCCCTGGCATGCAGGTGGAGAAGAAAACGTAGGTTTTGCCTGTTGATACAGTAACAATCCAGCTATTACGGACCCTATCACTAATGCTTTTGAATTGCACTTAATCTATAACGATGATTTATGTAAATGTGATCCTCCTCATATCAACCGTATTTCCGTCTGGACGTAAATATCTGCAGTACGTATTTTAAATTCACTTGGGATTGTTACTTTTTCAGGCAAAACCTAAGGCCGTTTCTGTACTCGTTGCAGGAGCGGCCTTAGGTTTTTTTTTGCATTGTATCTACCCTAGGATTAACAGGAGTTTCGATGAACAAGTCATGTATTGCCGCAGCGCTGATCTCTGCATTCACTTTCACCGTAAGCGCCGCCCCGCTTAAAATTTTGATTGTAAACGACGATGGTTGCGAATCTCCGGGCAGTATTTCGCTTCAGGAAAAACTCACGCAAAAAGGTTTTGAGGTATGGATGGTCGCTCCTGCCACCAATCAGAGCGGCATCGGTTCGGCCATTACCTTCAAAACGGGTAAAATCTTTGATGTAAAGAAAGCTGCTGATAAACGCTACTGCTTCCCGGGAACGCCTGCTGATGCGGTTGATTTCGGCTTACGGGGACTACTCATTAATAATCAGCCGGACCTGGTTATCTCTGGCGTCAACGATGGCCCGAATACCGGGATGGCCCAGGTCAATTCAGGGACGGTAAGTGCGGCAGCCAGGGCTGTACGTTATGGTTTCCCGGCGATTGCGGCCAGCATTGGGTATATCTTTACCGAAGATGAAATGAAGAATAAATGGCCAAGCACACATAAATATTGGCCTGATGCGGTGGATTATGTGGTTGAGGTTGTTGAGACCCTGAATCGTAATCATGTTCCTGGTTCACCTTTGGTGCCTAAAGGATCGGGTTTAAGCATTAACTATCCGCCGCTGCCAAAATCAAAAATTAAAGGTGTGCACTATATCGAAAATGAGATGTTCCCTACCCCACAGATTGGTTATGATATTTTACCTGATGGACGCGCCAAACAAATCATCAACCCGGCATCGTTAAAGAACGTTGAGAACGATACCGATTCCGGCTGGCTTAATAAAGGTTATATCACCTACACCCTCTTTGATGGGGCAACGAACGCGCCGCAATTTCAGGCGCAATATGAAGCACTGCTGAATAAATAATTCACCAGTTTATTTCACAACTTTGTACCATCCACTTCGTTCCTGCCGGCGATACACTAAATCGCTGGCAGGCGATGTTTTCAATTTTTCATCACCGCCTAATTATATTGCTCAAGCCCTCATCCGTACTGTACGACGCGTACCCTTCCAATATCAGGTAAATACTTGATTGAGTTCAAAAGTTAGTCTATTTCGGACTATTCCTGGTTGTTTATGGTTTTTTTAACATCTAACCTCATTTTTCTATAATTCCACAATTCACGTAGCGAGCAGCTCATGACCTTCCCTGCACATTCTTCAAATCTGCCCGACTATGGGTTTGCTCGTAGCCTGGGACTAGCCTCTGGTAGTGATTTTGATTTTACCGCGCTGGCCGCACAACTGGACTGCTCCCGTGATTTCTCTCAAGCCGGGATAATCTATTCCGACGGAATGAATCGCTGGCTTGTGCGCCCTTCACGTAGAATCGCCACACCAAACCAAAGTAGCGTTAGCCATGTTATCGTGACAAAAATTGCATCCTCGACGCCGCACAATGCCGCAAAAGCCACGATCAAAACGCTACAAGCACCGTCACTGGCTAATGAAATTACCTCCACGGCTATAGCCTGCGGCGCTGCCGTGGTCACTGTCTTTTTAGCGCTTGGAGCTGGCGCGGCCATCCCCCTCACCGCCGGAGCCTCAGGCGTGGTGGCAGCAATGATCACTGCAGGTGGTGTGGCTACCGGTTTACAGTGTTTTATCGGTAGCGGACGTCTGTTAGCTATCGGTATCGGCCATGAGGAGGATATTGCCTGGCTTGACAGCCAGGACTGGTATACCGCAACCTCAACAGCCCTGGATATCGTTTCTTTAGCTGGCGCTGGTGCGGGTTTAAAAAGTACCATTGCAACATATAAATTAATGAAAGCCAGTTCCTCCTCCGGGGCGATAAACTGGCTCAAAAGTCTGAGCCGGGCCGAGCGTAAGCGTATTACAGAAGAAATCATCCGCGCCCAAAATCCAGGAATTTCTAACGGTGGAATTAAGGCGGCCATGCAGGCGCAGCTTTACCCTAAGCGTTTCCCGTCTGAGGCTATACAGCGTTCTTTGCAGCGCGAATTAACGAATGCGGTTATTAATACCTCAGCCTTCGCGGGGAGCGCGCTCACCGGAACAATACGCCACCCGCAAAATATGACGCAATCCGGTAAGTACGTCATCGGCGTTATACAGTCGTTCTCATTTTAGATAGTTAAAGCACTCGGCATAATGAAATATATTAATGACAGTCTCAAACTGGGCACCATCGTTGAGCAAAGGATAAAGGAGCAGGATCCTAAGCAGTTAGAGTCCGCGAAAATGTACTTGATGGAGCGTATGGGAACGCCTGTCGGGTTGCATACGGCTGGCGTGCCTTTTATTTTAAGCGCGCTGTTAAGCGTAATAAGTTTTGCTATGCCGCAGCTAACGCTTTGGGGAGCCATCTTTCAGTGGTTTTCCTGGCCCGCGCATGCTGTTTTTGCTGGTATCATCCCCACAGGTTTACTCTATTGTCTGCTGATCTTCCCGTCGATGACGCTGTTCTCTCGGGGTTTTCTGGCGGCGCTTAAGTTCTATCTAGGTCTGATTTTCCTGACCGCCGCGCTCGCCGCGGGAAATCTCGTTTACGCATTCATTTCGGTATTCATATTTGGCGGGCATGCCGGTTTGCTTATAAGTGCTTTGGTTGGTGTATTGTTTAGCGCTGGGAGCATCAAACTCATTAACAGCGCTATGTTTGTAAAAACCTCAGCATTTTATTTACATAATCGAGTTTGGCGCTGGCAATTAAAACATCATGCACAAAATGCGATATGATAAAAAACCTCTGCTGGCTCATGCTGACGTTGTTAAGCTCGACGGGGCTTGGCGCCTGGTTTCTTCAACAGCAATATGACGCGCGCTCCGCCGACTTCCGCATCCTGTATCGAGAAATCACGGTAAAGGTGTCGCAGCACGATGCCATCATCCCCCTGCTTCCGGCCGGTCAAAATGCCGCCGAAGTCCAGCAGATCCTGCCGCAAATCGTGCAATGGCGCCGCTACGATTCCCTTGAACCGCGACGCCCCATCGTCGCGCAAAGCCCTGCACGCTACTGGCTGAATCTTCCGGGCATCTCCCTGCTGATTGATTTGAACACCCTACTTAACAGTCTCAATGAGAAAAAGACATTCAAACATCTTGCCATTCTCTGGGACGATACCACGTTGCTTGAGGAAGGTACCGCCTCTGCCAACACCTGGTGGCGTTGGGAGAAAACCGTCGCCAGCCCGACGCAGCCGCTGCGGATTAGCGCAGGCGATAACCCGCAGTGGCATCAACTGCCGTGGTGGCTGATACTTTCACCGGCACTGTTCTGGGCGGTGATTATCTATCTCGTTAATCAGTATCGAACCAATAAACGCCGACGGGATATCGCCGATTTACGCTCTCGCTATGGCGAACTTACTCGTCTTAATACCATGGGCGAACTTGCCGCCGGCATCGTACATGAGCTTAATCAACCGTTGACCGCCATCATGAGCTATAACCAGGCGGCAGTGCGCCTGATTAAAAAAAATGATCCCGTGCGGATCCCCGAACTACTTGAGGCCTCAGTGTTGCAGATAAAACGCATTGACGCCCTGCTCAGCCAGTTTCGTCTCAAGCTCACTAGTAAGCGCGCCGAATATCAGCCGGTGGACCTTACGTCCCTGTGGCTACGCGTTTGCGAATTACTGGATAACGAGATCGGCGCGGGGAAAGTTCGTATCTCCAGCCATTTTCCGTCGGACCTCCCCGCGCTTCCTGCGCCACCGCTATGGGTGGAGCAAATACTGCATAATATCGCCAGCAATGCCATTCAGGCGCAAGGCGCAAATGCTCCCGGTAGCGCATGGATTCATTTGCAAGCTGAGCGAGTGAATGACGGTATTACCTTAACGATTACTGATGGCGGACCAGGGTTATCGACTGAAGCGCTGGAGCAGATATTTATGCCGTTTTATACCACCCGTAGCGACGGCGTTGGGTTGGGCATGGCCCTCACCGATACTCTCGTCCAGCGCCTTAATGGCACGATAGAAGCGAGCAATATCACCGGACAAGGCGCCTGCTTCCGGCTATGGTTTCCGCTACGCACGGAGGAAAAGTAATGGAACAGTATATCTGGTTAATAGATGACGATGCGGCAATCCGCGATTCATTGAGTCTGCTGCTCTCAACCGTTGGCTGGCAGGCGCAGGCTTTTGATAGCGCACACGCTTTTCAACATCAGGCAGGGAATCTTGCTGAATTAACCGGCTGTATGCTGCTGGATATCCGCATGCCGGGGAAAACCGGGCTGACGCTGCTCGATGAGTGGCGCCGGCTGGGTTTAACCTTACCGGTTATTATTATGACCGGGCACGGTAATATTGATTTATGCCGTCGCGCCTTCAAAAATGGCGCCTTTGAATTTTTAACCAAACCCATTGATGCCGACCTGCTATTCGAAGTGGTCGGCGAAGCGATGGCGCAGCAAAAAGCGCATCTCGAACGACAACAAATATTACTGCCGCTGCAGGAAAAGCTCGCCACACTTACCGCCCGCGAACATGAAATGCTCCAGCAGTTGATTCAGGGATATTCCAGTAAAGAAATCGCCCGTTTATGCTCGCTATCGCCGCGTACCGTCGAAGCGCATCGCGCCAATATTTTTAGCAAGCTTGAAGTTAACTCGCTGCCCAAACTGTTAAAGATTTACGCTGATGTCGCCAGTGGTTCTAAGTAAAAATACCTGGTACGTTCGGTATTCGCGGCAATAGTCGCCATGCTCCCTGCGCCCTAGTATTGGCCTATCGCCACTCAACACGACGGAGCATCACTATGAAACGTATTCTTCTTAGCACCATTCTGCTCGGTAGTCTGGTCACTACCGCCTGCGCCGCCACGGGCGTACTCAGCCAGCAAAATTTGTCACTTGAGCTCGCGGATAAAATCGCGCAAAGCACGCTTCAGGCCTGCGTCAAAGATGGCTATAACGTCGCCGTCACTCTGGTCGACCGTTCCGGTACGCCACTATTGATGAAGAGAATGGATAATGCCGGTCCGCACACCGTCGAAGCCAGCCGTATGAAAGCATTCACCGCGCTAACCACTAAAAACGCCACCAGCGCTGTCATGAAAGGTTCTCAGTCCAACGCCGGAGCCGCGAATCTGCGCGATATACCCGGTTTTCTGCTATTAGCTGGCGGAGTGCCGGTTAAGATGGGCAACCAGGTCATTGGCGCGGTTGGCGTCGGCGGCGCGCCGGGGGGAAATTTTGACGAAGCCTGCGCAATTGCCGGGTTGAAATCTATCGAAGGCGAACTTAACCAGGGCTAATCCAAAGCGCGGGTAGACTATTGCTACCCGCTTTGCCATAGCGGGTTACCGACTCACATGCTGCATGGCGTTTTGCTCAACCGCCCCGCTTACCTTCTTCGCCCGACTTTCTTGACCAAAGAAGGTCAGTATCGCGATAATGATCGCCACCGTACCGGCAACAATTGCCATCGCCAGCCCATAGTTCTGACCATGATGTTCCGCGATCGTGGCCTGCAAAGTCGCATTAACCGAAGCAATAAGATTACCCAGTTGATACACAAAGCCCGGCAGCACCGCCCGGGTATTCGCTGGAACCAGTTCATTCAGATAGGTCGGGACCACGCCCCAGGCGCCCTGAACCATGAACTGCATCAGGAATGCGCCGATTCCCAACATCAGTGAACCGCTAGCGAATGCCCACAGCGGGATAACCGGTAGCGCCAGCAGCGAGGCGGTTATAATGGCCTTTTTACGACCAATCTTCTCGGAAAGCGAACCGAACAGCACCCCGCCGATGATCGACGCAATATTGTAAGTGACCGCAATAATACTGATCGTTTTCGGATCAAAGCCGTGCTGCACTTTCAAAAATACCGGATACAGGTCCTGGGTGCCGTGGGAGAAGAAGTTGAACGCCGCCATCAGTACCACCAGATAACAGCACAATTTCCAGTGCGTTTTCAGTACCGGCAGTAGCGCCGTGCTCTCCTTTTTCGCCCGTGACGCCAGCCATACCGGGGACTCCTGCACGCAGAACCAGATAAACGGCAACAGCAAAATAGGCGCAGCGCCGATAACAAACATCCCGCGCCAGCCGAGTAAATCAAATAGCAGCCCATAAGCGACGGCGGCAATCAGATAGCCAAACGGATAACCGGCCTGGAAAATTCCTGACATCAGCCCCCGGGAACGATCCGGAATGGTTTCCATTGACAGCGACGACGCCACGCCCCAAATACCGCCCATCGCCACGCCATACAGCACTCTTAACACCAGAAAAATCATTAATGACGGCGCCGCGGCGGACAACAGCTCGAATATCGAAAAGAAGATGATATTCAACATCAGGATCGGCTTACGGCCATATTTCTCGGCGAGCCGACCAAAAATGAGCGCGCCGATAGGCCGTACGGCAAGCGTCAGTAATATCGCCAGCGTGACCTTTTCCAGCCCAACGTGAAACGTCTGGGCAATGTCACTCAGTAAGAAGACGAGGAGGAAAAAATCGAAGGCATCAAGTGTCCAGCTTAAGAAGCTGGCAATGGCGGCATTGCGCTGTAGTGAAGTCCAGCCTAACATCGTGTTATCCCTATCCTGGCACAGCGGCCTGGAGATGTAGCAGCTAGCCGAAAGAACATGCAGGGCCAACTGCATATGTAAATGTAAAGTTTCTTAAGTTACCCATATGTTAAATACACCCAACAATCGTATGGCTGCAAGTTAATTAGCATGCTAATTTGTTTCAAATTAAGTATATGTCCCCTGATACCCCGCGCAGGCAGAATGTATAGCATTTGATATACAGCTGTTCTACAATGAGCTGTATACCAATTGCTATACGGGAAAAGAAGATGAAATCAGATATCCAACTCAACATCCGGGCGAAGGAGTCCCAGCGGGCGCTGATTGATGCGGCCGCTGAAATTCTGCATAAATCGCGGACCGACTTTATTCTTGAGATGGCCTGCCAGGCGGCAGAAAACGTCATTCTCGACCGTCGGGTGTTTAACTTAAGCGATGAACAATACGCCGAATTTATCGACATGCTGGATGCGCCGGTTGAAGCTAACCCCGCTCTCGATAAATTGCTGGCGAGAAAACCGCAATGGGAAAAGTAAGCGCGCCGACGCCGCTATCTTCACACCACCAGATTGCGGAATTTTGTTGTGGAGAAACGGTTCTCGATCAATGGCTAAAACAGCGAGGATTGAAAAACCAGGCTCAGGGCGCCGCGAGAACCTTTGTGGTCTGCAAGGAAGATAGCCACCAGGTGGTGGGGTTTTATTCGTTAGCAACCGGCAGCGTTAATCACACGGAAGCCACTGGCGGCCTGCGGCGCAATATGCCCGATCCTATCCCGGTCATCATTCTCGCCCGCCTGGCGATCGACTGCGCTTTTCACGGACAGGGGCTGGGGGCCGATCTACTCCATGATGCGCTCTTACGCAGTTATCGCGTTGCCGAAAATGTTGGCGTACGTGCCCTGATGGTCCATGCTCTGACCGATAGCGCGAAACGATTCTATCTACACCACGGATTCAAAGCCTCAACCACCCAGGAACGCACACTTTTCCTCGCTTTGCCTAAATAACTCCACCTTTCGTCATTTTCTCTACCACACTTATCTTTCAGTTCGGGAACCGCACCAAAGGAAGGATAACGATGAAGAAAGTGGCGATTGTCGGCGTCGGGCCGACCGGGATATATACCTTTCATTCCCTGGTTGAACGGGGTGAGCCGCTGGAGATAGTGCTCTACGAGCAGGGTGAAGAGGCTGGCGTCGGCATGCCTTATAACGATGAGCATAATTCAGCGCAAATGCTGGCGAATATCGCCAGTATCGAAATCCCCCCCATCTATATTACCTATCTGACGTGGCTACAAAATCAGAGCGAAGACTGGCTCACCCGGTATGGCATTGAGCGTGAGGCCTTACATGAGCGGCAGTTTTTACCGCGTGTGATCCTCGGCGACTATTATCGCGATCGGTTTCTCGCGCTGTTAGAGAAAGCAAGGTTAGCGGGGTTCAAAGTTAGCGTGCGCGAGTCCTGCGAGGTGACCGATATCCAGGCAGAACAGGATGGCGTCAAACTGTGGGTTAACCACGCGCCCACAGCGGAACGCGCGGATTTTGCCGTTATCGCCACCGGACATCTTTGGCCGCAGGATGATGATTCCCCCCGCGAATTTTATCCCAGTCCCTGGAGCGGCTTGATGCAGGCGCAGATAGCCCCGTGTCGGGTCGGTATCATGGGGACGTCACTCAGCGGCATTGATGCCGCCGTCGCCGTCGTCATTCAGCATGGCCACTTTACGACTGACGAGGATGAGAGCGTCCATTTTCGGCTTAATGACGCCAGCCACAAACTCCACATTACTCTGATGTCGCGAAACGGCATTCTGCCCGAGGCCGATTTCTACTGCCCCATCCCCTATGAACCGCTGGAGATAGTCACCCATCAGGCGCTGGAAGCGGCCATTGCCGAGGGGAGCGAGGGATTGCTGGATCGTGTATTCCAACTTATCGTCAAAGAGCTGGAACTCGCCGCGCCGCACTGGTGCAAGCAGATAGGGTTACGCCAGCTCACCGCGGATACATTCAGCGACGCCTGGTTTGTCGACAGAAAACGCCACGATCCCTTCGCCTGGGCGCAAGCCAATTTGCAGGAAGTGGAACGCAACAAACAGCAACAGCATACCGTGCCGTGGCGGTATACCATTCTGCGATTGCATGAAGTGATTGAGATGATTGCGCCGCATCTTAACGAACGCGATCGTGAACGCTTTAAAACAGGGCTCGCCCGGGTATTTATCGATAATTACGCGGCCATTCCGTCGGAATCGATTCGCCGCCTGCTGGCGTTACGGGAGGCAGGGCTTATTAGTATTCTGCCGCTGGGGTCCGATTATCAACTGGAAGTTCAACCACAACGAACGGTCATCCACCATCACAATCAACGCAGCGAATTTGACGTCTTTATTGACGCCAGAGGCCAAAAGGCGCTGAAGAGTAAAGACATCCCTTTCCCGACGCTGCGCCAGCAGCTTCTCGCCTGTGGTGATGAAATCCCGGATATTGGTGACGATTACACCCTGCAGGCGCCGGCGTGCGCTCGCGGACGCATTGCCTTCGGCGCGCTGCCGTGGTTGATGCATGACCGCCCTTTCGTTCAGGGCCTCGTCGCCAGCGCGGAAATCGGCGCCGCGATGGCGAGAGCGGTTTCACAACAGGCCAGCGGTCGCCGGCGCAAGCTGTGGTTCAGCGATGAGTGGTGATCCATCAGCATGCGAATAACGACGAACAGCGTCTTAAGCGCAACAACGGAAAAGAGGCCGCCATTCAGGCATGCTACAACTAAAGGTCATCAGGCAGCACAACGCTTACGAGGTACTTATGAGTCAACTATTTAGCCCTGCGCGAATTGGTAAACTGGAGCTGGAAAACCGTATTGTCATCGCCCCGATGTGCCAGTACTCAGCGGATAATGGCAAAGCAACCGCCTGGCACCGCATTCATCTCGGACAACTGGCTTTTTCCGGCGCCGGTTTATTAATTATCGAAGCCAGCGCCATCGAGCCTGCGGGCCGCATCTCCCCGGCGGACGTCGGCTTGTGGGACGATGAAACCGAAGCCGCCCTGTACCGGGTACTGGAAGATGTTCGCGCCTATTCAGCAACCCGCATCGGTATCCAACTGGGACATGCCGGGCGCAAAGCTTCCGCCGCTGCACCCTGGCTTGGCGGCGGTCAGTTAGCGCTGGATAACGGCGGATGGCAAACCGTCGCCCCATCCGCGCTGGCATTCCATGACGGCGACCGGGCGCCGAAAGCGCTGAGCCATGACGATCTGGCGCGGCTTAAGCAAGCCTTTGTTGATAGCGCGCGGCGCGCCGAACGCCTGGGAATTGAACTGATAGAGCTGCATGCCGCGCACGGCTATCTGCTGCATCAGTTCCTCTCCCCGTTGAGCAACCAGCGTACAGATGAATACGGCGGTTCGCTGGAGAACCGCTTACGTTTCCCGCTGGAGGTGTTCCAGGCAATACGGGAGGCGGTCAGCGAAAATATCGCCGTCGGCGTGCGACTTTCGGCGACGGACTGGGTGGACGGCGGTTGGGATACCGCGCAATCCATCGTCTTTAGTCAGCAGCTTGAAGCGCTGGGTTGCGACTATATTCACGTTTCCAGCGGCGGATTGTCGCCACAGCAGGCGATTCAGGTCGGTCCTGGCTATCAATTACCGTTCGCCCATGAAATCCGCCAGCAGATCAACGTTCCGGTCATTGGCGTAGGGTTAATCACAGAACCGCAGCAGGCTGAAGATGCCCTGGTAAACGGCGACGCCGATCTGATTGCCATCGCCCGCGCTGCGCTCTACAACCCACACTGGCCGTGGCAGGCTGCGGCTGCTCTGGGGGCCCAGGTTAGCGTGCCGCCGCAATATCTGCGCTCGGAGCCGCATGGTCTAAAAGGTACGTTAAAAGCTAATTGCTGAGACTATACGAAGCGAATGATAGCGGCGCATCAGCGCCGCTAGATTACGGCAGGGTTAATCGCGGGTTTGCACCCAGAACGCGTGGATGAGACCAGGAATGTAGCCCAGCAAGGTCAGAATTATATTCAGAATGAATGCCCAGCCGAAACCTTTACCCAGCAGTACGCCCAGCGGCGGCAGGATGATAGTAAATACGATTCTCCAGAAACCCATACACTCTCCATACAAACAAAATTAACGACTTAAAAAAGAGACCTCGTCTCTAAGCATAGTAATTCTACCTGATGCCGCCACGTTAGCCGCCCTTTTTACCCGATTTTACGCATCTTGTAATGACTATTGCGTCAGCGAGTGCAATTCATCCGATGTATGGTTTTGTGAGTTCGATCATGTCCTCCACTACGCATTGTCGTTATCCTTAATTCAACTTGTATGGTAGTAGACTATAAACAACGCGGTAAGGAAAAGTTTTCATGCAAATGACGATGCGCTGGTTTGGGCCAGACGAAGATAAAGTCACTCTTGAACAGATCCGTCAGGTTCCGGGGGTGGAAGGTGTGGTCGGCGCGCTGTACGACGTTCCGGTTGGCGAAGTCTGGCCGCGGGAGAAAATTAAGGCGTTAGTCGAGCAGGCCCACGCTAACGGTCTGACGATGGAAGTTATCGAAAGCGTGAATATTCACGACGCGATTAAAATCGGGCTGCCGGAGCGCGATCGCTATATCGCCAACTATCAGCAAACTATCCGTAACCTCGCCGCCTTTGGCGTTAAGGTCATCTGCTACAACTTTATGCCGGTTTTCGACTGGATGAAAACCGACATGAACTACCGACTGGCGGACGGGTCGCTGACGATGGCTTTTGAAAAAGCCGGCATCGATAAAACGCTGGAACAGGTCGTCTCGGAAGTGCTCAGCAACGCCAACGGCTATGCCCTGCCGGGCTGGGAGCCAGAACGTTTAGCGCAGGTACAGACGTTATTCGACAGCTATAAAGCGGTCGATGATGACAAACTGCGAGAAAATCTGCTCTATTTCCTGGAGAAAATTATCCCGGTCTGCGAAGAGGTCGGCGTGAAAATGGCCATTCATCCGGACGATCCGCCGTATTCCATTTTTGGTCTGCCGCGCATTATTAAAAACCGCGACGACCTCGACTGGTTGTGTCGCGCGGTGGATTCACCGGCAAACGGTATTACCTTATGTACCGGCTCTATTGCCGAGGAGCCGCAAAATAACGTTTATCAAATCCTCGCGGAATTCAGCCAGCGCGGGCGCATTCATTTCGCTCATGTCAGAAATATTAAAATCATAAAAGATAAAGATTTCTACGAATCGGCGCACCCTACCCGCTACGGCTCGCTCGATATGTACCGGGTGATGCAGGCGCTGCACGACAACGGCTTCGACGGCTATATTCGTCCCGATCATGGCCGTTTTATCTGGGGTGAAACCGGCCGCCCGGGATACGGCCTGTACGATCGCGCGCTCGGCGCCACTTACCTGCTGGGATTATGGGAAGCGCTGGAAAACCAGCACGCCTGATCCGCTCTTCACTCAGGTGCCGGAGTTCTCCGGCACTGAAAATATAATAAAATCTCTGTTGGGAGGATGCCATGTCTCCAGCCCTGGCTCTGCTATGGGTGGTGGTCGGTATTGCGCTACTGGTCATCATGAATCTGAAATACAAAGTCCACAATATTTTCGCCTTGTTAATTGCCGGCCTGTTTGTCGCCATTATGGAGGGCGTGCCCCTCGATAAAATCGTCTCGATGGTTCAGCAAGGACTGGGCGGAATAATGGGACACCTGGCGCTGATCATTATATTCGGCGCTATCATCGGCAAATTCATGACTGAATCCGGCGCCAGCCAGCAGATTGCCGATACGGTCATCAGGCGTTGCGGCACCCGTTATCTGGCGGTCGGCTTGATGTTTATCGGCGTCATCTTCGGCATCGCCATGTTTTATGAAGTGGCGTTTTTGATTGCCATGCCGCTGGTTCTCAACATCGCCAGCAAAGCCAATATCCCGTGGATGAAACTGGTTATACCGACGGTCGTCGGCGCCACCATGGGCCATAGTTTATTTCCGCCACAGCCGGGGCCGGTTGCATTAGTCAGCGCCTTCCAGGCAGATATTGTTCAGGTTTATCTGTACGGAATTATCGTTATCATCCCGGCGCTGTTCTGTGCGGGGATTTTATTACCCGCCTGGCTTCCGGGCATCCGCGAGATGAAGCTGAATGCCATGATTAAACCACAGGAGGAGAAACCCGCCGAGGCGCTGCCGTCGTTTGCGGTCAGTATTGCTATTCCGCTGATCCCCGCGATATTAATGATTGCGTCTTCGCTGATTCAGTCTCTGTTTGGCGCGACCTCTTCTGCGGCAAAATTCTTCCAGTTTCTCGGCAGCGCGGAAATTAGCATGCTGCTGGCGACCGGCGCCGCAATCTGGCTGCTCGGCTGCCGCCGCGGTATGAATGCCGTTCAGGTTAACCACTGCGTAACGGATTCGGTCGCCAGAATTGCCAACGTCCTGTTCGTCATCAGCGCCGGCGGCATTCTCAAACAGGTTATTATCGATTCCGGCGTCGGCGACCATATCGTCACGATGATGAGCCACGTCCCGCTGTCGCCGTTTATTATCGCCTGGTTGATTACGGCGATTATTCGTATTCTTACCGGCCAGGGCGCCGTGGCGGCAATTACTTCAGCCGGCATTGTTTCGCCGATGGTGACCGCGTTTCACCTTAATCCGGCGCTGATGTGTCTGGCGGTGGCCTGCGGTAGCAATACCATTACTCTGATGTATGACGGCGGGTTTCTGCTATTTAAGGAAACGTTTGGTATCTCGATGCGCGATACCTTTAAGACCTGGGGCTTACTGGAGCTTATCAACTCGGTGGTGGGTCTGTTGATGGTGTTATTACTGAGTCTGTTTATTTCCTGATAAAATACACCGCGGCGAGAATGGTATCGCCGCGGTAGCAGTCCAGTATCTTACTGCTGGCCGGCCGGCGCCTGCTGAGCTGGCGCTTGCTCCGGCGCGATACTCTCTTTTATCTCTTTAGTTTTATTGGCGGCATCGGCGGAAAGCTGGTTGGCTTCAACGATGGCGTTATCTTTAATTTTTCCCGCCTCTTTCATGATCGCATCGCTTTTTTGCTGCGCATCCTGTTTAACCGCATCCGCTTTATTTTTCGCATCCTGGGCAATCGCGTCGGCTTTCTTGTCGGCTTCAGATTTAATACTGCTGGCCTGGTTTTTCAGGCTATCCGCTTCATTATTGGCCTGCGTTTTGATGTCGTCGATCTGCTTATCCGCTTCTTGCTTAATGGCCCGCGCTTTATCGGCAGCCGCATCTTTAATTTGTTCCGCGTTATCTTTAGCCTGATCCAGTTTATTGTCGACTTTCGATGAGTCATCGCAGCCAAACAACGCCAGGCACAATGCAGAGGTAATCAGCGTTTTATTCCACAGTTTCATCAGTATTCCCTTATCGGTCCAGGTGGTAATCCAGTGACGGTCATAGCCTTGCCGTATCGGCATAGTCAATTTATTTATAATCGCTATGCCTGGAGAGTCAAGCTATCGATAATTTTCAGTAATGCTTTGCCGGAAAACGCATAGACAGGTTAAAGACAGCGGCTAATTTGCTTAAAAACAAGGCAAAAAACCGCTATTCCAGCAATCGATACGCCCGGGCGGATAACCTGCTTTCCTTCTGGATGGCTAAAAAGCATCTTATATTCCATTTTGCGCTAAACGGCAGATTTATGTTCTTTAAAATGCCGTTTTTACAGTTCTACCATTCAGCTATCTCGATACGAATGGGTAAATGGTTATGTCACTCTTTCACTCTGTAAGCGACCTGATTGGTCATACCCCGCTGTTACAGCTGCATAAACTGGATACCGGCCCGTGCAGCCTGTTCCTGAAACTGGAAAACCAAAACCCCGGCGGTTCGATAAAGGATCGCGTGGCGTTGTCGATGATTAATGAAGCCGAGCGCCAGGGAAAACTGCGCCCCGGCGGCACCATCATTGAAGCCACCGCCGGTAATACCGGGCTGGGGCTGGCGCTGATTGCCGCCCAGAAAGGCTACAAACTGATCCTGGTGGTACCGGACAAAATGAGCCGCGAGAAAATTTTCCATCTGCGCGCGCTGGGCGCCACCGTGCAGTTAACCCGCTCGGACGTCAACAAAGGCCATCCCGCCTATTATCAGGACTACGCCCGCCGTCTGGCGGAGGAAACGCCGGGCGCGTTTTATATTGACCAGTTCAACAATGAAGCCAACCCGTTGGCTCATGCCACCACTACCGCGCCGGAGCTGTTTGAGCAGCTCGATGGCGATATTGACGCCGTGGTGGTCGGTGTCGGCTCAGGCGGTACCCTGGGCGGTTTGCAGGCGTGGTTTGCGGAGCATTCGCCGAAAACCGAATTTATTCTTGCCGATCCTGCGGGGTCGATTCTGGCGGATCAGGTAGAGACCGGGCAATACGGTGAAACCGGCTCCTGGCTGGTGGAGGGGATCGGCGAAGATTTTATTCCCCCGCTCGCCCATCTGGAGAAAGTACGCAAAGCATGGCGGGTGACCGATCGTGAAGCGTTCGCCACCGCCCGGCAACTGCTGCAGGTGGAAGGTATCCTCGCCGGATCGTCAACGGGCACCCTGCTGACAGCAGCCCTGCGTTACTGCCAGGCGCAGTCCACCGCTAAACGGGTGGTGACCTTCGCCTGCGATAGCGGTAACAAGTACCTGTCGAAAATGTTCAACGATGACTGGATGCGCCAGCAAGGTCTGCTAAGCCGTCCGACGCGCGGCGATCTTAGCGATTTTATCGCCCTGCGTCATGACGAAGGCGCAACCGTCACCGCCGCGCCCGACGATACGCTGGCTGCCGTCCTTGCTCGTATGCGCCTGTACGATTTTTCCCAACTGCCGGTGCTGGAAAACGGTCACGTGGTAGGCATCGTCGACGAATGGGATCTGATAAGCCACGTCCAGGGCGACAGCCAGCGTTTCGCGCTGCCGGTCAGAGAGGCGATGACCCGCCATGTCGAAACCCTCGATAAGCACGCCCCGGAAAGTGCGCTTAAAGATATCTTCGACCGTGGACACGTCGTGGTCGTCACCGATAACGATCGGTTTATCGGCCTGATCACCCGTAGCGACGTCCTGACCACCTGGCGTAACCGACTGGAACAATAAGGAACGAACATGAAAAACCTACAGACGCTCAGCGTCCATAGCGGCATTTTTAACGACCAGCATGGCGCGGTGATGCCGCCGATTTATGCCACCTCCACCTTTGCCCAGCCCGCGCCGGGCCAGCATACCGGCTATGAATATTCACGTAGCGGTAATCCGACCCGCCACGCGCTGGAGACGGCCATCGCTGAGCTGGAAAGCGGTAGCCGGGGTTTTGCTTTCGCTTCAGGCCTCGCAGCCATTTCCACGGTACTGGAACTGCTGGATAAGAACAGCCACCTGGTAGCGGTAGATGATGTTTATGGCGGCACATACCGACTGATTGAAAATGTTCGCCGTCGTAGTGCCGGGTTACAGGTCACCTGGGTCAAACCTGACGATCTGCCAGGCATCAAAGCCGCAATCCGCCCTGATACACGGATGATTTGGGTAGAAACGCCGACCAATCCGTTATTAAAGCTGGCGGACCTTACCGCCATCGCCGCGATTGCCCGTCGACATAACATTATCAGCGTCACCGATAATACCTTCGCCTCACCGATCATTCATCGCCCTATCGAACTGGGCTTTGATATCGTGGTGCATTCGGCGACCAAATATCTCAACGGCCACTCGGACGTGGTTGCCGGTCTGGCGGTGGTTGGCGACAACCCCGCGCTGGCCGAGAAGCTGGGCTATCTGCAAAACGCCGTCGGCGGCGTACTTGACCCATTCAGCAGCTTCCTGACCCTGCGCGGCATTCGCACCCTGGCTCTACGGGTGGAACGTCATAGCAGCAACGCTCTGCTGCTGGCGGAATGGCTGGAGCAGCAGCCGCAGGTCGAGAAAGTGTGGTTCCCCTGGCTCGCCAGCCATCCTCATCACGATCTGGCTCGCCGACAGATGGCCCTGCCAGGCGGTATGATTTCCGTTGTGGTCAAAGGAGATGATGACTACGCCGGGCGCATCATCAAAAAACTACGGTTATTTACGCTGGCGGAAAGCCTGGGGGGCGTGGAAAGCCTGGTGAGCCAGCCATTCAGCATGACGCACGCCTCCATTCCGCTGGAACAGCGGCTGGCGAATGGCATAACGCCGCAGTTGATCCGACTCTCGGTAGGTATTGAAGATCCGCAAGACCTGATTGCTGACTGGCGAAACGCGTTACGTGAGTAAACGCTAACCCCGCGCACCGCGCGGGGTATCATGAGCCTCAGCAGAAACATACCGCTTTGGCGTTTTCCGTCGGATGATAGGGATCGCTTTTGTGATCGTCGCTATCATCCCGTTTACGTGGGATCTCACCGTGTTTACCCGGCTCTTCGCGCGCCGGGTGTTTACCGCGTTTATCCAGTTCATAGTGATGCGCTCTGCTCATCGTCTGGCTCTCCGGTTAATTGGGCGCCTGTTGGCGCAGCTTATCAACCCGCACCAGCGGCGGCGTCATTTTGCTATCCAGGCTTCCGTTAATGCTCACCAGTTTGTCCGGCTTGATTTCCTGACCATCAAAAACGGCTGCCGGAATAATGGCTGCAATGGTGCCGGTTTTATCACGGAACAGATAGCGGTCGTCGCCTTCATGCTTAATCACATTGCCGCGCAGGGAAATAGTCGCGCCGTCGTGCATGGTTTTCGCCTGCTCAATGGTCATAATCCGGCCATCCTCCATACCGCGATAGCCGTCGTCCAGCTGGTGCGGTGGCGGCGGCGCGGCATCGTTTTTAAAACCGCCCTTTTCTTCAGCCCAGACGCCAGCGGTGAGTAACAAACAGAGTGTCGCGATTAGCTTTTTCCTCATTATTTCACCTTTCATGTCAGCAGACTGTTATTAAAGTCTGGCCGCTGATAGCGATTTTAACAACGTCAATAATTCTGATATCAGCTAAAATAACAACGTCGCTATCGCTGCGTTAAATATAAACATCATGCTGGAGCCCAAATAATGGACAATAATCAACAGGATCCGCCAGAGATAAACGAGAATCTACAGGCGCTACGCTTCGAGTATAACTTCCGGCGCTACGGGGTGGTTTTTCTCGCCATTATTATCATTGCTGCATTATGCGGTTTATTTTCATCTGGCATCCTGAGTTCCGCCCATCATGAGAATTCCGCTTCATCGTTAACGGTAGACTATGACCGTTTTGCCAGACTAATGAGCGAAACCGAAGTCAATATTCAGGTGAAAAACAGTAGCCTCGCTCATACCTCAGTGGATTTTTCACCCACGTTATTAAGCCATTACCAAATTGGCGATATTCGACCGCAGCCCGATAAAATGTACAGCGCTAACGGTCATCTGATCCTGGTTTACAATGAAAATAGCCGTGGCGCGCCGCTTTCAGTGTGGTTATCCATCACGCCAAAAACTTTCGGCAACCTTTCCACGACACTGCAGGCGAATCAGCAACCCGCCGTCACCTTTAACCAATTTGTCTTTCCGTAGGAGCCACAACGATGGAAATGGTGCTCAGAGCTGTCGCAATCTATCTTATCTTATTGATTATTTTTAAAGTTGCTGGCAGAAGAACGCTTATGCAACTCACCAGTTTTGATCTGATTTTACTGCTGATTATCAGTGAGGCCACCCAGCAGGCCATGCTCAGTACCGACTATTCTGTCACCGGTTCAATGCTGACGATTGTCACGCTGGTCAGCGTAGATATTTTATTTGGCTATATTAAGAAACGCTTTTCGCAGGCTGAGAATTATCTTGATGGTTCGCCGACGATCGTCGTAGAAAATGGTGTTGTCGCTGACGATAAAATGAAAATGGTCAATATCTCTGTGGATGACATATTGCTCGCCGCGCGACAGCACCATGGTATATATCAACTTGAGAAGATTAAATTTGCGATCCTCGAACGTAACGGCCAGATTTCAATTATTCCGACCGAAACGTGAGACGTTACTTATCACGTTCCGGTTGTTTATCGCCCGACTCAGGTGCCCGTGTCGGGTCGTCTTCTTCTTTTTCAGTAACATAATTAATATACATACCACCTCCAACCTTGCGGCATTGAATTATAAAGGTAGCGTTACCACGAAATTTATCCATTGCCATAATAAATAATGTCGCTTGTTAGCCATAATAAGTACTCTCAGATATTTCCGACCACCAGCCAGCAATGAATCAATAATACTCAATTACTCATGACCAATACACCATGGCGAAATGCCATGTTCAGACCAATCGAGGCGACTATGACGGTAATGGTTATCACCGGCGGTAGTGCGGGCGCCGGTAAAGCGACGGCGCTACGCTTTGCGAAAGCCGGCTATGACGTGGCGATTATTGCGCGCGATGAAAGTGGGTTACAGGAGGCCGAACACGCATGCCGCCAGTTCGGCGTGCGGACGCAGGTTATCAGCGCTGATGTCGCTGACGCCCGCTCGCTGCGACAGGCCGCGGCAGAAATCGAAACCCAGCTCGGCGCCATTGAGGTGTGGGTCAATAATGCCATGGCCACGGTGTTAGCGCCCTTCCATCTGATGAGTGATGAGGAATTTCGCCGTGTGACGGAGGTGACCTATCTGGGTTATGTCAACGGCACACGCGCCGCGCTGGAGGTCATGAGCCCCAGAAACCGCGGGATAATAATCCAGGTGGGCTCCGCGCTTGCCTGGCGTTCCATCCCTTTGCAATCGGCGTATTGCGGCGCGAAGGCGGCGATTCGCGGATTTACCGATGCAGTGCGAACCGAACTGATGCATCAACGCAGCCGGATCCAATTAACCATGGTGCAACTGCCCGGAATGAATACGACACAGTTTGGTTGGGCAAGGAATAAAATGGATAAAGAGATGCAGCCCGTTCCCCCGGTTTATCAGCCGGAGGTGGCGGCAGAGGCGATTTTCAGCGTCGTTCAGCGCCCCGTTCGCGAATTGTGGGTAGGTAAAAGCACCATTCAATCCATCGTTGGCCAGTTTTTCTTCCCTTCACTACTTGACCGCCTGATGGTTAACAAAGCCTGGGAAGGTCAGCTGACAGCGCAAGCAAAACGTAGCGAAAAGCCAGACGATCTCTATTCTGCCGTGCGGGGCGAGCACAGCTCTCGCGGGACATTTAGCGCCGGCGCTCGCCAGCGTTCATTTAACGTCAGCGCCGATTTGCCTGGTAAAGTCGCATCTGGCGTAGGGATCGCATTTGGACTGATGATATTACGCGGACTACTACGCCGCCCGCGCAAGCGCCGTTAATCGTGCTGGCGGCTAAATCAGCGATAACCGTAATCCCTACGCGTAGCCAAAAACGCACAATATTGTCAATTTCGTCTATCACCGGAGGGTGCACCAGATTGAGATCCGGCTCGTGGCGATAGAACATGTGGCGATAATACTGTCCCGCCTGTTGATCCCAGCGCCAGACGCTCTTTTCGACACCGGGAAACATTGGCGGATCGTCCTGTTCGGGCGGCGAATCGGCCCAGAGATAATATTGCCGGAAAGGAGAATGCCTGTTTTTACGCCCCTCTTGAAACCAGGGATGTTGCGAAGAGTTATGCTGGATAACCAACTCGATGATTACGCGTATCCCCAATTCGCGCGCGTCATCAATCAGTCGAATAACGTCGCTAATTTGCCCAAAACGCGGATCGGGCTGCAGATGATCCTGCACATCGTAACCGTCATCGAGAAATGGGGTCAGATAAAAGGGGGTTAACCACAATACCGTCACCCCAAGGCTACGTAAGTAATAGAGTTTTTGCCTTATCCCGGCCAGATCGCCACAGCCATCACCATTGGCATCATAAAACAGCGAGGTATCAACCTGATAAATTACAGCGTTTTGAAACCACGGTTGGCGAGGCATTATTCCCCCTCGTATCAGCAGAACATCACGAGCGCCCGAAGCATACCCGAGGTATAAGCTCTTATTTTCTCTGCGCAGGCTTCGGACGTGTGGCAAGTTTATCTACCATCATTTGCTGCCTCGGGGTCAATGACGGACACTGACAGTGCTCGCTGAAATTTATCTCTAACATAATCTGCTTTTCCGCCCTCGTTAGAGCCAGCGAGCTTTGGTTAATTCGTGACAAGATGGCAAGGAGGCGTATCATTTATAAACCTTTTGCCGCTAACGCTTGGCATCAAAACCCGGCGTTTCGGAGCGAATAATATATTGCTCCGTAATATCGGGTATATGATGCAGCAACCATTCGGCCATGCCTCTTTCTTCCGCCAGAATACTTTCTAAATCAGCAATCGAATCATGATCGTTGACCTTGTGCGCGGCGGTTAATAAGGAGGTATAACAGGCGACCTCAAACTGCTCGAAAACGTAACCGCTGATCACCCCTTTCACCACTTCATCTTGTGGAAACATTCCACCAATAGATTGTCCCATCGCGGCGATTTTACTCATTGAGTCTTTAAGAACCGAGCGGGAAATATTATTGCGCGCAATAATATCATCCGGCACGGTAATTTGCCGACGGGTTTCAAAAAGATGCTGCTCAAGGCGGGTACATAATTCCGGGTAGCTGTCGGTTCGTTTTACCATTGATTCAAGCATTGATTCAGCCTGCTTTTCCATAGCGTGCGCGTCACGCAACCAATCGTGATAGTTTTCAATATCAGTCATAACAACCTCTTTATAAAAAGATAATTACTCTTCAGCCTTATCTTCATTTTCTTCTGCGGCCTGGTCGGCTCGCGCTGCGCTATACCCGGATAAGTGGCCGACAATATTTGCATAAATACTAATAATGATGACCCACAGGACACTGTCTTTCCACCATATTACCGACGGTATAGCAAGTACAAACCACATTATCGCCGCGACGAGATGACACCTTTTTATTACAACCGGACTAAGACTCATTTTTTTGCCTGATGCCTTAGATAGGATTAAGCGGACTGTTGGGCATCCTGATTGACGTGTCCAACGGCGATGTACGTTAATTTCATATCAGCGTCTTTTTCTTCTTCCAGCGTTTCCGCCAGCAGTTTCACCGCGGCTTTATAGCCGAGTTGCTCTGCCAGCGTACACAGCGTACCGTAGGCCGCAATTTCATAGTGTTCAACTTTCTGCGCGGCGGCTATCAGCGCAGCATCGCGGATCTCGTTCTTTTCCGTCGCTTCGATCACTTCGTTGGCCTCTTCGATAAGCCCTTCCATCGCCACGCACTTCATCCGTTTCAGGCGAATTTGATCATTTTGTTCGAGGAGTTTATCGATACGTTCTATATGGCCCTGAGTTTCCTCGAGGTGAGCGCTGAATGCCGTTTGTAGCTCTTCACATGCGCTGGCGCGGGATAGTTTAGCCAGCGCGCGGGTTAACTGTTTTTCCGCGCTATAGGTATCCGATAATAAATGGGTAAAAATATCTTCAATGGTTTGAATTTTCATAAATCACACCTTTTAAAAACTGCGGGTCGGATGACCCGCAGGGTATTTTTAACAGCAGTTTCCAGATCAAATCATTTATATTCACAAACTAACTACCACCGGATTTACGGCCGCCGCCATGGCTGTTTTTACCGCCTTTTTTACCGGCTTCGGATGCACGTTCCGGGTCATTTTTAAAATTCCCGCCGCTGTGCTGACCGCCTTTACGTCCGGCCTCAGATGCTTTATCCCGGTCTTCTGCGAAATTACCTGAACCGCCTCTATGTTCTGCCATAATGGTTACCTTTTAGCTCGGTTAGTTAATGATGATTTATCGGTCTAAATCATCGCCGTCGAAAACTAAGCATGGCGTAATCACTAAAAAAAGCAATTCACTAATAATTAATTAAAAGCCACCACAAAATTAATCAAACAATAAATGGCGAAGCCGCAAAATAACAACTTAGCGGCATAAGGTGATATTTTATGAGAGAAATAAACGCAACCGCAGGATAAATAAAAAACTATCCCGTCGAGATAAAAAGTGTAATGTAAAAAATGTTAAAGATTATAATTCGAAACATTTCATCATTGAATAATCCTAAAAACCACAGCAATGAAATCAGTTTGCAAAACCTCTTATATCAAACAGTTGCCTCGTAAAAACCGGGAATATATCTATTTAGACTCCAGCTGTATTTTTAAAAACTTCCGCATGTCTTCTATCATTACTCTTTTCTGTGAAGGAGATTGCTATGGATAATGACAAACTGCGTACCAACCATTGGCCACAACCCCCTTTCCCCGATCAACCGCAAACGCCTCCCGGCCTGGCCGCCGAAATGGAACCCACACCGGATCATGGTGAAGTCAGCTATAGCGGTTCAGGACGGCTACAGGGTAAGAAAGCGCTGATTACCGGCGGAGATTCCGGGATTGGTCGCGCCGTGGCCATCGCCTTTGCCCGCGAGGGCGCGGATGTTGCCATTAACTATCTGCCGGAAGAACAGAGCGATGCGGACGCCGTCATCGCGCTTATCAAAGCGGAAGGCCGTACCGCGGTGGCGATACCGGGCGATATTCGCGTGGAATCCTTCTGTGAAACGCTGGTGGAAAAAGCGGTAAGCGGTCTTGGCGGTTTGGATATTGTTGTGAATAATGCAGGACGTCAGCAATACTGTGAAAAAATTGAGCAACTCACCACCGCCGATTTCGATGCTACTTTCAAAACCAACGTCTATGCGCCGTTCTGGATAACCAAAGCCGCGCTACCGCACCTCAAAGCCCAAAGCGTGATTATCAACACCTCTTCGGTCCAGGCTTTTAAACCGAGCCCAATTCTGCTGGATTACGCCCAGACCAAAGCCTGCCTGGTGGCATTCACCAAATCGCTGGCCAAGCAGTTAGGGCCGCGTGGGATCCGGGTCAATGCAGTCGCTCCCGGCCCGTACTGGACGGTGCTGCAGTCAAGCGGCGGACAGCCGGCAGAAAAAGTGCAAAACTTCGGCGGCGATACGCCGCTGGGGCGGCCAGGGCAACCCGTTGAGATCGCCCCGCTGTATGTCACCCTCGCCTCTGATGCCTGCTCGTATGCCTCCGGCCAGGTCTGGTGTTCTGACGGCGGTGACGGCGTACTTTAATGATGGAATGCCGGCAGCACCAGTTCGCCAATCTCCTGCATCGTCTCGGCCAGCGGACGCTGGTTACGGCGGAAATGCAGGCCGATATGGTTCACGCCGGCATCGCGCATCGCATTCAATTCCTGAATGAGACCATGGCGGCCGCTGCTGATGCCAAAACGATGGCGCTGAATAGCCGCATTGGGGTCATCTTGCAGATCCAGATGGATGAAGCTGATATAGGGTTTCTCGCCCGCTACCCGGCGCCATAGCCTGACGCGGTTAACGTGCTCGTCAGGCTGACCTGGATAGGCAAGCCAGCCATCCATGTTACTGCCTACCCATTGCGCCGTTTGTTGCGCCAAACCAGCAACCAGCAGCGGCGGAGTCGGTTTGGCTGGCAATAACTGCAGGCCCGGCTCCAGTTGACGATCGGTCTCCCCCTTCAGCACGCTCACGCCGTGACGGAAACGCTCGCCACGGCTGGCGTAGTCTTCACCAAATAGCGGGTATTCGACCGGCCTGTCGCCGCTGGCGATGCCCAATAGCAGCCGGTCGCCGCTGAGCGCCTGCACCGTGGCGGCGGCTTTACGTACCAGCCAGGGTTGACGTAGCGGCAACACAACCGCCGCCGTGCCCAGTAAAATATTTTGCGTCAGGCTCGATAAATAGCCGAGGTAGGTAAAGGCTTCAAAGACGTTAGCCGCGTCGCCAAACTGCGGATCGTACAGCGGAACATCGCGGATCCAGGCGGCGCGAAAACCGAGCGTATCCGCCAGTTTAATGCGCTCCGCGTGCTCGCTCATATCCGGCACGCCAAACGGTCGCCCGTCGCGCTGCCGTTTTAGCTGTCCGCTTGTTGACCAGTCATTGTCCAGCGGCAGTTCAACGCCAATCGTTAGCGGCTGCTGGGTTAATTTTTCGATGCTCATAGGTCACTCCGTCAACCGCCTGGCGGTATCACGTTGAAAATATGAGCAAAGTGTTTCATGGAATGCTATTGCAATAAACAGCACTAATCGCAATAGATAATTGCTATTTATGGAATTATCTTGAGTTCTGATTTTGTTTAAATGGATAGCTCACCAACACCAGAGGAAGAATCAATGATAAAAACCGACGCCTGGCTGTGGAAAAAGCACGCCTCCCCGCTTCTGCTCGAACGCCATGAGAAAACGTTAGTCACACCCGCTGACGATCAGGTGCTGATCGAGAACCGCGCCATTGGCCTTAATCCGGTCGACTGGAAGCTGATGGCCGGTCTCTCCGACGCCTGGCAGGAGGATCAGATCCCCGGCGTCGACGGTATGGGGGTGATTACCGCCGTTGGCCGCAACGCCCGCCACCTTCGTCCCGGCACGCGTGTGATGTATCACACCGACCTGCGTTTTGACGGTAGCTTTGCCCGCCATACGTTAGTCAGCGCCCAGGCGGTGATTGCGGTTCCCGACCACATCAGCGACCTCACCGCTGCGGCGCTGCCGTGCCCCGGTCTGACGGCGTGGCAGGCAGCGCAAAAGATCCCCCTTCCGGCTGGCGAGAATGTACTGGTCAGCGGCGCCGGCGGCGCTGCCGGCAGTTTCTTAAGCCAGTTACTGATTGAGAGCGGCGCTAACGTCTACGTCACGGCCAGCGCCACGCATCACGCGAAACTGTTGGCTCGCGGGGTGATTCAGGCCTTTGATTATCACCATACCTCGTGGCCGCAGGAGTTAAAACGCGCGCTGGCGGGTAAATCGCTGTACGCCGCTTTCGATACCGTAAACCAGCAAAATGCCCTTTCGCTTGCCGGGTTGCTCGGCTACTACGGCCATCTGGTCTGTATACAGGACCGGCTCGAGCACGCGCCGCTACCGGCGTTTACTACCAGTATCTCTTTACATGAGGTTGCGCTGGCGGCAATCCATCCTTACGGTACCCAGAGACAGTGGAGTCGATTACGTCAGGCCGGGGAAAGCATGCTGCAGCAGATCGGCCGCGGCGAACTGGTGATGCCGCCGATAGAAAGCGTCAGCTTCGACGAGATCCCGCAGGCGCTGGAAAGGCTAAAACAGAACAATAACGGTATTAAGTACGTAGCGGTGCTGTAATATCCATCAGCACGATGAATAACCTCAATCCCAAAAACCGGGTAATCGATGCCAAATCCAACGGGCCCTTTCCGCTGGATGAGGCATCCATCGCTTCGCGTCCTTAGATTGGTCTGGTGCAGGATGGTCACAATGAACTGATATTCAGCAGAGTGATTAGCAAAAATATACCAGCTAGATCGCCGACTAATAGTCACACACATCGATTAAAAACTCAGATTGAAAGAATCAAAAAAAGGAGTAACGTTAAAAAAACATTAACAAAGAGGTGCAAAATGTTACGCGATTATTTAAAACTGGATTCTGAAGACCAATTAGTTGAACAACAAAGCGGTCATCAACCTAGCCAGCAGTATACCGAAGTGACTGAGTGGGTGATCCTCAATAAAGAGGGTAAGAAAAAAGGCCGCGTCTCCCTGTTTGATAAATTTAATACTCGTCGCTCGTGGAACGTTAATTTTCGTATTACCCAGTTTGATAACAGCGGTAAAGTTATCGTTGACCAACTGACAGATGCTATTTAACAGAATAATTAATAACATAGCGCCCAATCTGTGATGGAAGCCACCTGACAAAACGCTGAGGCCAGCAACCGCATTCATGCGGGAAAGCATACATAGTTTTCAACTCATCAATTACCCGCTCGTTTTATAATAATAAAATGAGTACTCGCTGCGCCTGAAGAAAAATAAACGCGCCAGTCGGCGCGTTTAATCATTAATTGTTACTGACCGGCGGCGTCACCCTGACGCCAATAAAGACAATCAGCATGGCACTTAATAATAACAGCCCGCTGCCGGTAAATACGCCGCTGGCGCCGCTGATATCAAATATTGCCCCACCGCCGGCAGCCCCGGCGCTAATGGCCAGTTGGATCGCCGCGACTAATAATCCCCCTGCGCTTTCCGCTTCATCCGGTACCGTGGTGGCAAGCCAGGTTGACCAGGCCACCGGCACCAGGCCGAATGCAAATCCCCACAGGGCGACCAACAGACCATCGAGTAGCGCAATATGACCATACAGCACCATCATCAGCGCCAGCACGCTCATCGCCAGTGGAACCAGCGCCAGCGTCATCCGCAAACTGCGCGCCAGCAGATGCCCGGCAAGCGAGGTGCCAATAAAGTTGGCCACGCCGAACCCCAGCAAAATCAACGATACCCCTTCTACGCTTGCCAGCGCCACGGTTTCGAGAAATGGCCGCAGATAGGTAAAGAAAGCGAAGTGGCCGCCAAAAATCAAAATCGAAGCCAGCAGACCGCCAACCATTCCCGGCCGCCGCAGTACCTTAAAGAGCGTACTAAAGCTGCCAGCACTCTCCGGGCGCATCGACGGCAGTACCCATAGCTGCCACAGTAGCGCGACCAGGCTCGGTACGGCGCAGATGATAAAGACGTTACGCCAGCCAATGAGCGCGCCCAGATAGCTACCCAACGGCGCCGCCACTACGGTGGCAATCGACACCGCCGAGAAGATAATCGCCAGCGCTTTCGGCACCATCGCCGCCGGTACCAGCCGCATCGCCGTCGCCGTCGACATCGCCCAGAAGCCGCCGATAGCGATGCCAAGCAGCAGGCGTCCCAGCAGCAGGAACTCCAGTGAACCGGCAAAGGCTACGATCAGACTGGAGATGATTTGCAATACGGAAAAGAACATCAGCACCCAACGCCGGTCGATATTGCGGGTTGCAGAGGTAATCAACAACCCCGTCACCAGAGCGATTAACGCCGTGGCGGTCACCGCCTGTCCGGCCATCCCCTCACTCACGCCCAGGCTGCTGGCTATTGGCGTCAGTAAACTGGCCGGTAGAAATTCAGCGACGATCAGGCCGAAGACCCCCAGCGCCAGCGCATACACGGCGCGCCACGCCGGACGGGCGTTAATCGCGCTCTCTTCAGCGACAATGCAAGAACTCATATACATCTCTCCAGAATCATTAACATTCGCCAAGCTTAGTGGCTTCCGTTAAGACGATATATGATACATACTCTGCAATTATTGATTATTCGTCCGGAAAAAAAGATGAGCCTGCAAACGTTAGATCTGACCAGCGAGCTGTTACAGGGCATGCGGCTGTCGGGAGTGAAATACCGACGGATTGAAACCTCTCGTCCTTTTGGCGTGGAGTTTAATTCGGTTCCTGGCAAAGCGCAGTTTCATTTCGTCAGCCGCGGCCCGCTGCTGCTACAAATGAGCAACGGTAAACAGTTCTCGCTTGAGAGCGGCGATGCGGTGTTTATTCCCAATAGCGATGCGCATGCTCTGCTCTCAGATAGCAAAGCCGCGCGGGTGAACGTGATGGAGCTCGACAGCAAACCGGTCTGCGGGACGGTTTCCTGCGTCAAAAACGCGGGCTGCGTTAATACTGAAGAAAATGCGGTGATCTTCAGCGCCTGTATGGATTTTGAATTAGGCGGAATGCAGCCGCTGGTTCGGGCCATGCCGGAGGTGATGCTGGTCAGTAGCCTGTTAAACGCCCGCCCGGAAATCCAGCCGCTGCTGGCGGCAATGGAGCGTGAATCCCTGACGCGTCAGGTGGGCTATGCCGGCATTCTGGCACGTCTCGCCGACGTCGTCGCGGCGCTGATCGTCCGCGCCTGGGTGGAATGCGGCTGCGGTAACGCCACCGGCTGGGTACAGGTACTGCGCGACCCGAAGCTATCGCGCGCGATATACGCTATGCATCAGCAGCCCGGCGTCAACTGGAAGGTAGAAGACTTAGCCCGCGAATCCGGCCTGTCGCGTTCGGTATTCGCCGAACGTTTTCTCACCGCCACCGGTACCACGCCGGCCCGCTACCTGACGGAATTACGCATGCGCCTGGCGGTGCAGTACATCAGCCACGAAGGCGAAGCGCTGGAAAAAGTCGCCTTCCGCCTCGGCTACAACTCGCTCGCCGCGTTTAGCCGCGCTTTTAAACGCATTACCGGCAAAGCGCCGGGAGCGCTGCGCAATGGGGTCAATGAACAAGCGGTAACCTGATAAGCGTTACTTCTTCTGCCAGTTGGCCCACGGGCCAGCGTCGGCAGAGGCGGTAGATTTGTCGATAAGCCCTTCCAGCGAATCGAGATAAAAGTTTTCGACTTCTTTACGCGCCCACGGCGTGCGGCGCAGAAATTTCAGGCTCGACTTAATGCTCGGATCGCTTTTGAAACAGTTGATTTTGATATGTCGGGCCAGTTCATCCCAACCATATCTGGCCACAAGGTCAGTGAGTAACGCTTCGAGCGTCACGCCGTGAAGCGGATCTTTTGACGTGTGCATTGTCTTTCCTGCATGAAAAATTTCGCTCACCATACGGACCGCGGCGGCATCATGCAACATCCCGCTACTTTTTTACATCACGTCCACGCGGTTTCCTCTCTCCTTATCCGTTTTTCGCAAAAGCACTGAACCCACCGCGGTCATAAATTAGAAAAGAACGTTATTGGTCGAAAAAATTGCGCTAAGGCAAGCTGAGCGCATCTACCCGACAGAGGAAATCATCATGCGCCGTTGTTGTTGCCGAACCCAGAATCACTCAATAGCCAATGACCCGTACCCCGTTTTCGGAGAACACAATGAACGCCACGACTTTGCCGATTCTCGATCTGGCCCGCTATACCAATCCTGCTGAAAAGGCCGGTTTTCTTGCCGACCTCCGCCAGGCCGCTCGCGATATTGGTTTCTTTTATCTTATTAATCACGGCGTGGACGCCGGATTGCAAACTGAAGTTCAACGCCAGGCGCGACGCTTTTTTGCCCTTGATGATAGCGAAAAGCAGCAGGTGGCGATGATTCACTCCCCCCATTTTCGCGGCTATAACCGCGCGGCTTCCGAGCTCACTCGCGGCCAGCCGGACTGGCGCGAACAGTTTGATATCGGCGCTGAACGCCCGGCTTTAACTCTCGCCGAAAACGCGCCACGTTGGCAGCGCCTGCAGGGACCGAATTTATGGCCCGCCGCGCTACCGTCACTGAAACCCACTCTACTGGGCTGGCAGCAGGCGATGACCGGTGTCGGGATGACCTTGCTGCGCGCGTTTGCCGAAGCGCTACAGTTGCCTGCCGACGCCTTTGACGCGCTGTATGGCGATAAACCGAATGAACATATCAAACTGATTCGTTACCCCGGACAGCGTGAAACGAAAAGCGCCCAGGGCGTCGGCGCGCATAAAGATTCCGGATTCTTAAGCTTCCTGTTACAGGACGAGCAAAAAGGACTGCAGGTGGAAGTCGCGCCGGACCGCTGGATCGATGCCACGCCGCTGGCGGGCAGCTTTGTGGTAAATATCGGCGAGCTGCTTGAGCTGGCGACTAATGGTTATCTGCGCGCCACCGTTCATCGCGTGGTCTCGCCGCCGGCAGAACAGGAACGTCTCTCTATCGCCTTCTTTCTTGGCGCGCAGCTCGATGCCGTGGTGCCGGTGTACCGCCTGCCCGCCCATCTGGCGCAGGAAGCGCTCGGCCCGGATAGCGATCCGCAAAATCCGCTGCTGCGGGATGTTGGCTGGAATTACCTCAAAGGGCGGCTGCGTTCCCACCCGGACGTCGCCGAACGTTATTACCAGGATGTTTTTCGCGAACGTACTGAGCAACTGATCGTTTAATTTAATAAGGATAACAACATGAAATATGCCGCATTCAAACTGGCAGGGGTCGCTTTATCTCTTTCTCTGGCATGGACATCCGCCCAGGCCGCCGCGCTGCGCGTTGCCGCTGACCCGGTGCCGCACGCTGAGATTCTCAATTACATCAAAAAAATCGATCCCAGCCTCGATATCAAAGTGGTCGAACTCACCAGCGGCGTCAACGCCAACGAACTGCTGGCGAATGGCGATGTTGATGCCAACTACTTCCAGCACGTTCCCTATTTGAAGGACCAGGAAAAAGCGCTGGGTAAGACTTTTGCCGTCGCTGCCACAGTGCATATTGAACCGCTGGGTATTTATTCCCGTAAGCACAAAGACTTTAATTCCGTTCCGGAAAACGGGACCGTCGCGGTGCCGAACAACACCACCAATCTCAGTCGCGCCTTGTTCCTGCTGCAAAGCCAGGGATTAATCAAACTCGGCGCTAAATTCACCAACCCGGCGACCACGTTAGCCACCCCGAAAGACATCGTGGAAAACCCCAAACATCTGAAGATCCTCGAAATTGAATCACCGCAGATCCCGCGTTCATTAGACGATGTCGATTTAGCGGTTATTAACGGCAACTACGCGCTGGAGGCGGGACTGGTACCGGCGAAAGATGCGTTAGGACTGGAGAGCGCGAACAACAACCCCTACGCCAATATCCTGGTGACGACGCCGCAGTTGGCTAATGACCCACGCATTAAAGCGCTGGCCAAAGATCTCACCTCACCGCAGGTTGCCGAGTTTATTCACAAAAACTATAACGGCTCGGTTATCCCGGTAGCGCCGCAATCATGATTGAGGTCGTCGGGCTGAGTAAAACCTATGCCGGAACAGGCCGACCGGCGTTGAACGACGTGTCGCTGCAGATCCCGAAAGGCGCGATTTATGGCATTCTCGGGCGCAGCGGCGCAGGCAAAAGCACGCTGATCCGCTGTCTCAATTTACTCGAACGGCCCTCTACGGGCCGGATTGTGGTGAACGGACAGGATATCACTCAGTTAGACAAAGCCGGTTTACGTCAGCACCGTCTGCGCACCGGAATGATCTTCCAGCACTTCAACCTGCTGCATGCCCGCAACGTGGCTGACAACGTCGCGGTACCGCTGGAAATCGCCGGTGTCGACAAACGTGCGCGCCGCGAACGCGTGCTCGAGTTGCTGGAGTTGGTTGGACTGGCGGATAAAGCAACCGCCTTTCCATCCCAGCTTTCCGGCGGTCAAAAGCAGCGCGTCGGCATCGCCCGCGCGCTGGCGGCCGGCCCGGATGTGCTGCTATGCGATGAAGCAACCAGCGCCCTCGATCCGGAAACCACCGCCTCGGTGCTGGCGTTACTGGCCGATATCAATCAGCGGCTCAATCTGACTATCGTGCTTATTACCCATGAGCTGGAAGTCGTCAAAACGCTGTGCGATCACGCGGCGCTGCTGGAGCATGGCGAAGTCATCGAGAGCGGGAAAATCGCCGATCTGCTGGTGGCGCCGTGGTCCATATTACGTCAGTCGTTACTGCATAATCCGCAGGCGGAGCAAGATTTCCTTGCCCGCCACGGCTTTCACGGGAGGCCTTTATGCGTAGTCGCATGAGCTGGGAAGATTTATGGCCCTTATTATGGGAAGGCAGCCTTGAAACCCTCTATATGGTGGGGCTGGCGGCGCTGTTTACCATCTTAATCGGCCTGCCGGTCGGCGTGTTACTGTTTGTCTCCCGGCGCAACGGCCTGGCGCCGATGCCGAAACTGAATGCGCTGCTGGGGGCGATTATAAATTTTGGCCGATCGCTGCCGTTTATTGTACTGCTCATTGCGCTGATCCCCTTCACCCGTTTGATTATCGGCACCACCTTGGGCAGCACCGCGGCCGTCGTGCCGATTACCATCGGCGCATTTCCGTTCTTCGCGCGGCTGACCGAAAACGCGCTGGATGAAGTGGATTACGGGCGCATTGAAGCCATTCTGTCGATGGGCGGTAATCTGTGGCACGTTATCTTTAAATCGCTGCTGCCGGAGGCGCTACCGACCCTGCTTGCCGGGATCACCCTGACTATCGTGATGCTGATTGGCTTTTCATCGATGGCGGGCGTCATTGGCGGCGGCGGTCTTGGGGACCTGGCGATTCGCTATGGTTATCAGCGTTTTAACGATCAGGTGATGGTCGGTACGGTACTGATTCTGGTGGTGATGGTTCAGGGCGTACAAATGATCGGCGACAGGCTGGTACGACAGCTTGCCCATCGCCGCTAAGCTCTCATTCGCAGGCGGCTACTACAGGCCGCCTTCTACCACCAGAACCCTGACCAGGTCTGCCGCCGGCATTTCGCGGATCATCGCCACCCCTTGTCCCGCCCAGTGCGCGCCGAAACCATGATCACCCTGCGCCTTTGCCGCCGTCGCCAGCGCTTTTCCGGCGTCATAAGCGAGCGGATAGGCGGGAATGTCCCGTTCATTGAATGAAGCCACCATTTCGCTCCAGCTATTTTTAACGCAGCGTGCTGGCCGGCCCGAAATGGCCGCCGTCAAAAAGGTGACAACGTCACTATTTTGCGTGAGCGCCTGTCGATATCCACTATCTATACCCGCTTCCGGGCATAATAAAAACGCGGTTCCCAGCTGAACGCCCGACGCGCCGAGCTGCATCAGACTGGCTATAGCCGTTCCATGCATAATGCCGCCGGCGGCGATAATGGGTAAATCGACGGCCCGCAGTAGTGCCTGAAGCAGAGTGAAGGTGCTCATTTGACGATCGTCGCCGTGCGGGTCAAAAATCCCCCGATGGCCACCGGCCTCATACCCTTGCGCAATAACGACATCAATACCCGCTTGCGCAATTAATCGCGCTTCCGCGACGCAGGTGGCGGACGCCATCGTCACCGTTCCCTGTTGCTGGAAGCGGCGAATAACCTCTGAAGACGGCACGCCAAAATGAAAACTCACCACCGCCGGCTTCTCTTCAAGCAGCATATCGAGCATGGATTGATGTTGATGGAAGCTCTGATAAATCTCGTTAAGCTGTTTCGGCGGCGTGCCGTGATAGCGGGCAAACGCCGGAGCCAACCGCGCCAGCCACTGCGCTTCCTGAACAGCATCGCGGCGCGACGGCGTATGACAGAAAAGGTTGACGTTAAAGGGACGTTCGGTGAGCTGCCGGGTTTGTTCAATAAGCGCCTGCGCCTGCGTAACCGTCGACGCGCCGAGCCCAAGCGATCCCAATCCCCCGGCATTGCTTACCGCCGCAGCCAGGGCCGGCGTCGACACGCCCGCCATCGGCGCCTGAATAATCGGGTAACGAATATTAAGCAATTGCATTAAATGTTGATTCATTGACGATCCTGCGCAATTTGCGATGTGAGACATTAACCATCTCTTTTTAAGATGATAAGATCAACTGCATTGTCATATTGAGAAGAAAAATATGAACCACACCACATTACTGATCTTTAAACTGGTGGCCGAAACGCAAAGCGTCACTCAGGCGGCGAAACAACTTGGTCGCGCGCAATCCAATATCACCACGCGCATTCAGCAGCTTGAAGAGGAGCTGGAAGTCGAGCTTTTCGTGCGCGGAAACAAGAAGATGCTGCTTTCACCCGCCGGACAAAACTTTCTCAGCTACGCGCGGCGAATTTTAAGCCTTGCCGAAGAGGCCAAACTGGCGCTGCACCCGGCACGGCCCGCGGGGACGTTAAAACTCGGCGCGATGGAAGCCTGCGCCGCCAGCCGCCTGCCGGCCATATTGCCTTTGTTTCAGCAACGCTGTCCGGACGCCGACCTGACATTGCGTACCATGCCCACCCGTCAGCTGACTGAACTGGTCGAAAACGCAACGCTGGACTGCGCGCTGGTTTCACTGCCGGCCGGTCCTGACGGCAGCCTTCAATGCCCACAAACGCTTGAATATCTACCGCTTTTCATCGAACAGCTGGTCCTGATCGCCCCTGTTGATGGGCGCGACTACCGCTTTGCCGCCTTCCCGGCAGGATGTTCCTACCGCCAGCGCGGCATCGAATATCTGCAGCAGACGGGAACGCACGTGGACATCGTCGATGTCAGCTCCTATCACGCGATGATGGCCAACGTCGCCACCGGTCGCTACGCCTGTTTGCTCCCGGAAAGCGTCCTGGCCCTGCTCACGCTGCCCGCAGGCTGCCAGACGCAATACGTGACCCAGGCCGCCACCCAGCTTATCTGGCGCCGCGGGTATGTGTCGCCTATTCTCGACGCCCTGCGCCAGTTATTGCTGACGCCGGCCACAGGCAACCAGCCCGGCGGCTCCCAGCAACACGCCGCTGGCCGTCAATAGTGAAGGATTAAACGATCCCGTCAGGCTGTATAACCTATCGGCGACCAGCGGCCCGATTATCTGCCCGACGCCGTAAGTCGCCGTGAGCGCGGCAATCATATTAAATTTTACCGCCTGATTTAGCCGCTTGCCCTCTGACAAGGCAATGGTTACCGTCCCAAGGAAGGTCGCCCCAACCAGCAGCGCGCTCAACAGACAAAAGGTGAATGAGTGGCTCCATGCCGGTAAGGCCACGCCGAAGGCCTGAATAACGAGATTGCTACAAAATGCCCGCTGATAGCCAATTTTTAGTACAAGTTGGTGCCAGATAAAACAGGAAGGTACCGCCGCGAGACCAAATACCGCCCACAGGTGCACCGGGTCGATACCCGATAGCGCGCCGTGCAAAAACAGCGGCAAATAGGTCGCGGTGATGATGTAGCCAAAACCCGCGAGGCCATATATCAGCAGCAATTTTACCGCATCGCTCGTGCGCCCATTGTCGCTCGGCATCGCTGTTGCGGGCCCGCTGTGTAACGCCAGCAGCGAATCCGCCGGGCTTAATAATCCGCGTAAGGCGCATAAAAACAGCACCGTCGCCGTGATGGCGCACAGTAGCCAGATTTGCTGACTGCTAAACGCCAGCGCTTTACCGGCGGCAATAAACTCCGCCGACAAAAAGATCCCCATCCCGACACCGGCAAACAGTACCGGCGCGCCGTTATGATGTTTCATATGCTGCAGTAGCCATAACGAGGCGGAGATAAGCGTTACCGCACTGAGTACCCCGGCCAACCCGCGCAGGATAATGATAGCCAGCGGCGAACGCAGCCAGGCCAGTAGCGCCAGACAAATTAGCGTCAGAATGACCGAGACAATATTCATTCTGGTCGCCTGCTCCGGCTTTGCCTTCGCCAGCAACAATGCTCCCAGCAGGTATCCGGCATAATTAGCGGAGGCGGCCAGATTACCCTGACGCAGCGTCAGGATCTGATCGCTTAACATCACCGGCAGGATCCCGGTGAAGGCGAAGCGGCCGTAACCCATACCAATCATTAATACCGTCGCCCCTGCCAGCGCTAATAAGAAAGCGTTTATCTGCGGCCTGATTTGTCGCATCTCCGTTACCCCTTGCACAATTAATCTCAAAAAGAGAATATCATTTAACTTTAATTCTCTTTTTATTATGTAATAGCATAATGCGCCGAGCAAGTCGTCGCGCTAAGGCAAAGAGTAAAAGCACCTACCGCAAGATACTTCGATTAGAGACGAAGGATGGTTGTCAGGAGCAAATGGTCGTTAAACGCCGTACTCGATAATGGGCCGCATTATCTTCAGCGCGGCGCTCAGTTTATCGAGACTCGGTGACGCCAGCGCCAGACGTAAAGCATGCGGCACATCACGGCCGACGCTGTACGGTTCGGCGGTGGAAATAGCGATATTCATGGTTAGCAGCTGTTTCACGACGCGATCGGCGCGGATCTCCTCGCCCAACGGCAGCCAAAGGAACCAGGCATTTTCATTGCCAATCATTGGTAAGCCAGCCAACGCCTGACGGGCGATGGCCTGCCGCCTCCGCGCATCTGCGCGCATTATAGTTTCGAGCCGGGCCAGCGTCCCATCCTGGATCCAGCCGCAGACCAGCGCCGTCGTTAAGGCCGGCGTATTCCAGCTGGTGGCGCGGATCGTCCGCTCTATCGCCGGCATTAACGCCTCGCGGCATACCACCATGCCAACCCGTAAACCGGTGGCGATGTTTTTTGAAAAACCGCACACATAGACCGTACGCTCAGGCGCCAGAGACATCAGCGGCGGCGGCGCGTTGTCAATCAACCATGCATAGGCGGCATCCTCAATGAGGAACAAATCGAACTGGCGGGCAATATCAACCAGTTGACTACGCTGCGCCAGATTCATTACCCAGCCGAGAGGGTTATGCAGCGTCGGCATGGTGTAAATCGCTTTTACCCGCCGTTTTTCACACAGGCTGCGAAGCATGTCGAGATCCGGCCCTTGTGTTGTGTGCGGGATAGCAACCAGTTCAAGTTGATAGAGCCTGGCGAGGGCGCGAAATCCCGGATAGGTCAATGCATCTGCCGCAACCACATCGCCGGGACGCAGCAGGCCGCCGAGCGTGACCGCCAGCCCATGCTGAGCGCCGTTAACGATAGCGACCTGCCCGGCGCTGGCCGCAATACCCTGTCTGTTAAGATGCCGGGCCACTATTTCCCGTTCGCTCATGCGTCCGGCGTGCGGTTGATAGCGTAACAACGCCTCCAGATCGCCCGCGCCAGAGAGTTTTTTTAAGGCCTCGCGCAGGAGAACGGTTTGTTCCGGCAACGCCGGAGAGTTGAAATTAAGATCGATCATATCCGGGGCAATGGCGTGCTGATCGACACCCAGCCCCGGCGGCAAGCTCAGTTCACGCACAAAAGTGCCGCGTCCCGTTTCACCGCTAACCAGCCCCATTAACGCCAGTTCACTGTAGACCCGCGTCGCGGTAGCCAGAGAAATTCCGTGTTCAACGACCAATTGCCGATGGGTCGGCAGTTGGCTGCCAGCCGCCAGCGCACCGCTGCGGATTGCTGCCGCATAGCGATCAACCAGAGATTTATAGCGGTTTTTCATCGTCATTGTATCCATGACAATTATTTGATTGTCATGAATTGTGCGACCTACTATCGACCCGGTCAACCACCTTAACTATCACTACAAAGAGGTCACACGTGCACAACCGTCGCGCTTCCACTTCCATATCCGGTTGGATAAACGGCTTTATCGGCGTCGCTATTTTTAGCGGCTCGCTACCCGCCACCCGCATCGCCGTGCAGGAATTCGATCCTTTTTTCCTGACTTTCTGTCGTGGTGCGATTGCCGGGGTGCTTGCGCTGGGCCTGATCTGGCTTTTACGCCTGCCGCGCCCGCAAGCGGGACAATGGCGTTCACTGGCGCTGGTTGCCGGCGGCGTGGTCATCGGCTTTCCGCTGCTGACGGCGCTGGCGCTACAGCGGGTGACATCCGCACACTCAATTGTTTTTATTGGGTTATTACCGCTGGCGACGGCGATTTTCGCGGTGATCCGCGGTGGTGAGAGACCGCGCCCTGCCTTTTGGGGATTCTCGCTGCTGGGCAGCGTTCTGGTGGCCAGTTTCGCGCTGGCCGGTAATGCCGGGATCTCCGTCGCGGGCGATCTGCTAATGCTGGCGGCGGTAGTGGTCTGCGGATTGGGTTATGCCGAGGGGGGGCGCCTCACCCGAGAGCTTGGCGGGCTGGCGGTCATCTGTTGGGCGCTGCTCCTGTCCCTACCCCTGATGTTGATAGCCTGCGGCTTAACGCTTCCCATCAGCCTCAGGGGTATCAGTGCGTCTGCATGGACGGCGCTGGCCTATGTCTCGTTATTCAGCATGCTGGTAGGCTTTATCTTCTGGTATCGGGGACTGGCAATCGGCGGTATTGCGGCGGTCGGTCAACTCCAGCTATTGCAGCCCTTTTTCGGCCTGGCGCTGGCGGCGCTGCTCCTTCATGAAGCAGTGAGCCCGTTGATGGTAGTCGTCACGCTTGGCATCATTTTCTGCGTGATCGGTTCGAAGCGCTTTGCCCGTTAAAATAGTCGGCAGCCTGATTTGAGGCGCGCTCCTCTCTCAGGCTGTCTTATATCAATTAAACTGTGGCGCAACCGAATGGCCGCAGGCGCTGTTAGCATCAATGGTGTCGTTCATGCAGGTTTGCGAATCAAGGCCCTGACCCGGCGCCATCCCCGAGGATGATGAGGAACCTCCTGAACAGGCGGATGCTGCAAAAACAATGAGCAATATAAGTAATTTTTTCATCGCGATGACCTCCGGGAAGCAAATAGATTGCCGTGCTCCATCCTAAGACTGGCCACTCATCCATTTCCCTTTCAAACTCAGGTATCACTCTAAAAAATAATATGGGCGTTATTTATCATCTGTATAGCTATATTATCGGTCATTTTGCCAATAAATGAACCGAGCGTTGGCATAAAATGCTCGCCCGCTCGCCGGAGTCGCCGCGCTTGCGCTATGCTTATCCTCCCTTTCGTTTTAAACACTTAGCGTTATGACCACTTCTGTTAGCACCACTCAGCTTAACCTGCGTATTATTTCCATCGTGGTTTTCACCTGTATCTGCTATCTCTCCATCGGCCTGCCGCTGGCGGTGCTTCCCGGCTACATCCACTATCAGCTCGGGTACAGTACGCTAATCGCCGGAGTCGTTATCAGCCTGCAGTACATTTCAACGCTCGTAAGTCGACCTCACGCTGGCCGCTATACCGATATCTGGGGGCCGAAAAAGGTCGTTAGCCTCGGCATCATCTGCTGCATGTTAAGCGGACTCTTCACCCTCGCGGCGGTGATGTTGCAAGCTATACCGCTTCTCGCCGTCAGCGCCCTGTTGATTGGCCGGATTTTCCTCGGCGTGGGAGAAAGCTTTACCGCCACCGGGGCGACGTTATGGGGCATTAAAACCGTTGGCGCGATTCACACCTCGCGGGTGATTTCATGGAATGGCGTCGCGACCTACGTGGCAATGGCCGTCGGCGCGCCGCTGGGGGTGATGCTCAATAGCTATTTTGGCATCAGCGGTTTTGCCGTAGTGGTAGTGCTGGTTGCGCTAATTGGCCTGCTGTTTGCCCGCACGCGACAGGATGTCAGCGTAACCGCCGGAGTGAGAGCGCCATTCCATGTGGTAGTGCGCAGGATCTGGCCCTACGGGCTGGGGCTGGCGCTGGGTACCGTCGGCTTTGGCGTCATCGCCACCTTTATCACCCTCTATTTTTCGGCTCACCACTGGCAAGGCGCTGCATTCACGCTCTCTCTCTTCAGCATCGGTTTTATTTGTATACGCCTGATCCTTGGCAACACCATTACCCGCTACGGCGGCGTGCCGGTGTCGCTTGTCTGCTTCGTAGTGGAGTGTCTTGGATTATTGATTATCTGGCAGGCGCCGTCGGCGTGGGTCGCCGGTATTGGCGCATTCCTCACCGGTTCTGGTTTCTCGCTGGTCTTCCCGGCGCTGGGCGTCGAGGCGGTGAAACAGGTAGAAGAACAAAACCAGGGTACGGCGCTAGGCACCTATTCAGCCTTTCTCGATTTGGCGCTGGGTTTGACCGGCCCGGTTGCCGGTTGGGTGGCGGGTTATTATGCGCTCGATACGCTATATCTGCTGGCCGCGGTAGTGGTCGCCATGGCATTTATCCTGCTACTTCGGGTTCGTCGAGGGATCTGAAGCTCAGTGTAACTACAACTCGCGTTAAGCCTGTTTTTGATTTTCAGAAAAAACAGCGGGGAATCCTTACAAATAGTAGGTATTATGACCATACCCCATCCCAGAATAAAAGGAATTATGGATGAATCCCTGTTACAGGACTTTGCTGACCGGTGTCGTTCTGCTGCTTACCGGCTCTCCCGTCGCATTTGCAGGCACTATCGAAGCCATCAACCATACCAAATGGGCGATTAATCATTTCAGCGTTAACGGACAGTCCGGTCTGGATGCCATAGGCCCCTTTCAGGGGGGAGGCGGCGGGTGCTGTTACCGCGCGCCGCCGTCATGGAAACCCGGCCTGACAGTCAGAGTGGATTGGGAAACAGGTCTGGGTAGCACTCTTGATATGACAGAACCCAAACCCATCCCACCTAATACCACAGGGATGTCTCAAAAAGACAGAAATCGTGCCTGGGATGAGTACAGTGCTAAAAATAGGGAATGGTTCGCAAAAATCAGGCGGATGAAAAAACAGCATTCACGCATCGTGCCACTCCCGCCCTATACCTCCACAGACAAAACCTGCGGCATCACCGTGCATTTCCAGCCCTGTGACCAGGTAAAAGTCACAACAAGCTGCGCCGATTACGGCAGTCCGGCTTATCCGGTTAAAGACCCCATTCAGATGAAGGAGCCCGCCGTATGTCCGAAGTGAATAGTGCGCCGGTCTGGTATCCACCATCTTTCCCGGAGCAGGGACGCCTTCCCTCTGTTGCCTCTTTGACCGGGAAAAACTGTCACCAGCAGGACAGTCAGGAGCGGGCTTACCATAACGAACTCTGTCTCGCCGCAAACCGCCTGGTCGCGCCGCCCTGCTGCAAAACCCTGCATATCAGCGTGTTCTTTGACGGTACCGGCAACAACCTCAATCACGACCTCAACATCGCAGACCCCAAACACCCCACCAATATCGCCCGCCTTTTTCGTGCCACCGTAGGACAAGGCTATGCCGCCGGGCTCGGAAATAATAATTCAGCTCTGACGGACCTGCCGGACACGGCCGGCAACAAGTATTATAAGTACTATATGCCCGGTATCGGCACCCCGTTCCCGGAGATTATGGATCTCGATTTCACCATGGGCGGGCTGGCCTTTGCCTCTCACGGGGAAGACAGGATTAACTGGGGACTACTGCGCATCATTGATGCGCTGCGACGTACCACCGGACTCGGTAAAATGGACGACGGAGAATGCTGGTCATCGGTGCAGGCTATGTCCACCACCATGATGTCCTTCGGGCTGACCGGCGGCAGTAACCGCTATAACGAGTTTCAGCGCCTTCTTAAATCTCCACCGCTGCACAGCAGACTGAAAGTGGCGCTTAATCCCGGGGGCCCCGGACAAATGAAGCTACTGGGCATTAAGCTGTATATTTACGGTTTTTCGCGGGGTGCGGCGGCAGCACGCGCCTTTGTCAGCTGGCTCAGCGAACTGCTTCCCGCCCCGAAGGAAGGCCAGGATAAACCGGAGCAGTGCCTGATGTCTGGCGACCTTAAAATCCCTCTCAGCGTTGAGTTTCTCGGTCTGCTCGATACTGTCGCATCCGTCGGAATACCGCATATCGCCCCGGTTGCCGAAGGGCATATGGGCTGGGCTGACGGCAATCAGGCACTGCCGGAGGAAAAAAGATACGGCGGACTGATAAAGCACGGTGTACATCTGGTTTCTGCTCACGAGCAGCGTCTGTGCTTTCCGCTGGACTCCATCCGCCGCACCGATGGCTCCTATCCGGCCCGCTGCGTCGAGGTACTCTATCCGGGCATGCACTCCGACCTCGGCGGCGGCTATCCACCGGGGGACCAGGGCAAGGCGAACGGGCCGGATGATGCCCTGCTGCTGTCACAGATTGCCCTACATGACATGTATGCCGCCGCTTTCGCCGCTGGCGCCCCTCTTAAGGTTCCCCTTGAAGCCATCCCTGACGCGCTGAAAAAAGACCAGTGGCGGGCATTGCCGCCGGATGTACAGGATGAGTTTATCATTGAGTCTCTAATGGTGCGTCGCTTTAATGCCTGGCGTACCCTGACCCTGAACCTCGCCTCATTAGAAGAGGATATCAGCCCGGAGCAGGCCTCTCAGTTCACACCTGCGCTAGCACCAATTCCCCTGGAAAAGGCTATGGAAACCCAGGTCGCCTGGCTTACCACCTGGCGCATCGGGCGTTACGCCACAGGAACCTATAAAACACAGCGCTTTTACCTCGATGCCGCCGCCAGCGGCCTGGATGCCGACAGTGACCCGGAAGTCCGCAAAGCCCATGAACAGGAGCGGGAAGACAAACAGAAGGCCGTGGAAGATGACCGCAAAAACGAGTTAATCAAGGCGCCAAAAAACAGTTTTATCCTTCTACCTCAGGGACCGAAAGACTTCGATGCAATGCTCGGTCAGACCCAGCTGCGACAGGGTGCTGAAGAATTCAGGGAGGATTACCGGGAACTGCGGCGGGACAGTACTCAATCATGGTATTACGAACCCCTTTACGCCCTTAAAAATACCCTGTACCTGCTGAACACCGACGATGAATACGCGGAGTGGATGCGCATGAAGACTGCCGGCGAATCCCGGCTGAAAGTGCTGTTTCCTGACACCGGCGAAGCTGTCAATACAGACCGGCCCGCCAGTCTTGTCCGAGCATTGTTTGACGATCAGATCCATGATTCACGGGCTTGGTTCATGCACAATGCCTTTGGCTCCCGTGAACCCTGGGGCGGTTACTTCCGTTACCGGATGGTCTATTTCGGCAACAACTGCAACAAATCACTTTCCCCCCTTATTGTGGCCGGCTGGGTGGTGGGCGCCGCCACGTTGGCGGGTGGCGTGGCTCTCGCCATCAGGCAAAAAAGCGTTCAGGGGAAAATACTGGGCGTCGCCGGTGCCTTCGGTGCCATCAGTCTGGAAGTTGAAGCGATCGATATTCTGTCCGGGAAACCGATCCCCATGCTACCTGGCTCAGAACTGCTGAGAGCCTTCACACAGCAACCGGGGGTGGCTATCGCACAGCAAAAAGCCGCCATGGCAGAGCAGTATCTCGCACAGCATAAAGACGCGATTAACGCCATCTTGCTGGAGCTTGCGCAGGAAACCATAAATTAATCAAAATACAACAGGCCGGGCAGAACGTATGATGTATGCCGATTAATCATGATACTGGTAACAATTTAATCAATAATTGACGACGCTTTAATATCCGTGCCACCATTCCGCGAGCATCCAGTCCTGGATGCCGGGCGGTACGGGTGCAGTGATAGAGGTCGTCAACAAAACGATCCCCCCGTGACCTGGCTCCATTCGACTCGTCGCCTGATGCGGCGAGCGGCTTACCCTGGCGGGAAATACCGACATGCATCAAAGTTTCAACCAGCGCGTCCATTTTTACTACTGCATTCTGGTCGCGCTGAAAATCCACGTAAAAACGAAGAAATCGGGCGGAGCGAGAGGGAAAAATAATTTTCTTCTCAAATGGTTACGCAAGGCGCAGGACAACAACATTTTTCATCCGGATATCACCAGCGAAATCGAATGGCTGCGTGGCAAAATCATCCAGGCGGGACACGATACTGACCTTGAGCCGATGCTGGAATTCGTCTATGCCACCGCCCGGCGCGCCGAAATGCTCAAAGATGCCGACTAACCCTTATTAAGCTAGTTGCAAAATATCGCCGGTGGCCGGTGCCTGTGCGCCGGCGAGCCACAGTTTTCCCCAAGCGCCGGTACAGTGACAGGCCATAATTTTCTCCACCTGCAGCTGCTGTAAGTAACTCCTGACCTGCCAGACCCTGGCGACAGATGTGGCGCGTAGGTGTAGCCCACCGATCAACGCGTGGACCCGCTCAATGCCGGTGATATTCTGACAATGCCGCACGATGTTCTCTACTCCGCGATGTCCGCAGCCGCAGATGATGACCAGACCGTGGTCGGAGAGATAAATAAGGACGCCTTCATCGACGATATAATCAGGCGTCAACGGCGTACTGGCTAAAACGCCAAAGGATTGCGGACGGTTTACCACGATCTCTCCGGACCACAACAGACGTTCGCTGATGGCAAACGGCTGCCGGTAGCATTCCATGCGAAAGCGGGAATAGTCGAGCTCAAGCGAGAGTTTTTTGATTTTGCGTACGTGCCGGCCAAGGCTGATAGCGGCATAGCGCGGTTGGGCAAGCCGTGGATGACAGATAATTCGACTCTCATCCGGCAGCCAGGGGACGCCGCCGCAATGATCGTAGTGGCCGTGTGATAATACCGTCGCGGTCAAATTCTCCAGTTTAATCCCCATCCACTGCGCATTCTCAAGAAAACTGCCGTCCGGGCCGGTATCAAACAGCACTTTACTGGTTTCATCTTCAATGAGCAGGCTGAGCCCGGCTTTGGCTATCAACGCCGGGTCGGCGTGCGCCGCAAGGCGATTTTCCAGTAATACCCTGATGGTTAAGGCCATTATATCATTCATCCCTGTTATATATGCACGACCAGTGTAACGAAGAAACCCTGCAATCTGTGTGATGAACGCCGCACCCTTCACCCCCAAAAAAGTGACACCGTCACTAAAAAACAGCTTCACAACCGCGCTACGTCCTCTATGCTGATGAACGCGGAACATTAATCTGAGGTCGACTATGGCAGACTGGAATCCCTCGTTGTATCTGAAATTTGCTGATGAGCGTACCCGACCGGCGGCTGAGCTCACGGCGCGTATTGCGCAACAGCCGGTAAAGCTGGCAGTCGATCTGGGCTGCGGCCCCGGTAACAGCACTGCCTTGCTGCGTGCTACCTGGCCTGAAGCACGAATTATCGGCGTTGATAATTCCGTCGCCATGCTGGAACAGGCGACGCAAGCGCTTCCCGATTGCGAATTCGTTACGGCGAATATCGAAGACTGGTATTCCGCAGAGCGGGTTGACCTGATTTATGCCAATGCCTCTTTGCAATGGCTCACAGACCATCAAACGCTGTTACCACGGCTGGCCGGTCAGTTAAGCGATGGCGGCGTTCTGGCGGTTCAGATGCCGGATAACTGGCAAGAGCCCTCTCATACTCTGATGCGTCAGGTTGCTGAAGAACTGGGATTTCCGGAAAGCGGCCGACAGCCGCTCCCCAGCGTCCAGCAGTATTACGACTTGCTGACCCACAGCGGCTGCGAGGTAGACATCTGGCGCACCACCTATTATCACCCTCTGGAGTCGCACCAGGCGATCGTTGACTGGCTGCAGGCGACCGGTCTGCGCCCGTATCTGCAAAATCTTGATGAAGCAGAAAAGAAGGTGTTTTTAGAGCGTTATCTGACGCTGTTACAGCAACACTATCCGTTACAGTGTAACGGAAAGGTGCTGTTATTGTTCCCGCGGCTGTTTATTGTCGCGCGACGCCTGGTTAACGCCTCGTCGCCAGTTCGACCTCAACGTTAAGCGCATTCAGTTGATTTACCACGCTGCTACTCAGCCCGTCATCGCTGATGATGACATCAAGTTCGCTCAGCGGCAGGATCAGGTAATTCGCCATTTTTCCGTATTTTGATGAATCGCTGAGCAGGATACATTTTTCACTCACCTTCGCGACGGTCTGTTTCACGATGGCTTTATTTTCGTTAGGCGTCGACAGACCGCGTAAATTCCACGATGACGCTGAAATAAACGCGACATCGATAAACAGATTCTCTAACATTTTCGCCGTCAGGTGGCCAACGGCTGACTGATTTTCACGACATAGACGCCCGCCGGTATGAATCAATTCACACTGCCCGCGTTCAATCATCAAATTGGCAATGGCAAAATCATTGGTGACGATCAGCAAATCCTTGCGCTCAACCAGGTTTTCAGCCAACGCCAGCGTCGTGGTCCCGGCATCCAGATAGACGGTGCTATTCGCCGGAATATGCTTAAGCGCCGCCAGGCCAATAGCTTCCTTTTCCTGTGGGAACATCAGAGTCTTATCGCGATGCGAAGGTTCATTCAGCAAGCGGGTTCGTTGCGGCAGGGCCACGCCCCCTGATACGCTGGCCAGCACGTTAAGCTGCTCCAGGCGCTGAATATCGCGGCGGATCGTCATATGCGACACGCCCAGCGCCTCGACCAGTTCGACGACGCTGACCACCCCTTTGTCTTTAATGATTTCCAGTATCTTCTCTTGTCTTTCCAACGGCAGCATCGATTTCTCCTGATGGTGTCTCGTCATCTCATATTTTCACATTTTATCACATTCAGATGGGCTGTACATCGGATTGACAGCGCCACACCATGTGAAAAATAGATAATAAATGTTATTTAATGTGATCACCGTCGCTGTATTCATCATCTGAATCATTGATATTAACATTTAACAACAGATAGTACCGTAAATTAACACTCGCTGTATGAAGAGGACTGGATATGAGAGCAGGCATAATTGCCGATGATTTTACCGGCGCGACGGATATCGCCAGTTTTCTGGCCAATAACGGAATAGCGACCAGCCTGTTTAGCGGCGTCCCAGGAGAAGATTACCTGGGTGATGCTCGCGCATTAGTCGTGAGTCTGAAATCACGTTCTGTTCCAGCCAAAGAATCTGTGACACTGTCACTGAATGCGCTGCACTGGTTGCAACAACAGGGGTGCGATCGTTTTTATTTTAAGTACTGCTCCACCTTCGATAGCACGATCGCGGGGAATATCGGTCCGGTCACCGATGCCTTAATGGATGCGCTGGGCGTCGCAACCACGGTGATCTCTCCGGCCTTGCCCATTAACGGTCGTACGGTGTATCAGGGACATTTATTCGTTGAAGATCGCCTGCTCCAGGAATCCGGTATGCGCAATCATCCGGTCAATCCCATGGATGACAGCGATCTGCGACGTTTAATGGAACGTCAGTCACGCGGAACATGCGCCGTTATCAATGCTCAGATGCTGGAGTCCGGCGAGGCGGCCGTGCGCGACGGCATCCAAACCCTATCCGCCGCGGGCTATCGCTATATCGCACTGGACGCATTAAACGATAAACATCTGCAAATTCAGGGACAAGCGCTGCACGATATGAAGCTGGTTACCGGGGGATCCGGCTTAGCCGCCGGTCTCGCGCGCTGCTGGGCCAACGCCACGGCGCCTTCCCTTCCCTTTAGCGTCACCACGCCAGCGGCCAGCACGGTAGTATTATCCGGCTCCTGTTCTATGAGAACTCAGGCGCAGGTGGAAAAATACCGCCAACTGGCGCCATCGCTGGCCGTGGACGTGGCAGGTTTGCTGGATAAACGTTGGACGCTTGATGAGTACTGCGTCCAGATCGTTGAATGGCTGAAAAAGCAGTCCAACGCGGACATGGCGCCTATGATTTATGCCACCACTTCGGTCGCCGAACTGCACAATATCCAGCAGCGCTATGGCGCCGAGCCAAGCCGGTTGATCGTTGAGGCGCTGTTTTCTCTGTTGGCAAAACAACTTGTGCAGCAAGGCGTGAGCCGGTTCATCGTCGCTGGTGGAGAAACCTCCGGCGCGGTAACGCAAGCGCTGGAGCTTCGCCATTTCGCTATTGGCGCCGCGGTCTCACCCGGCGTGCCGTGGATTAAGGCAGATTCCCGACCGCTTTTCCTGCTGCTCAAATCGGGTAATTTTGGCGATGACAATTTCTTTGCTCGCGCGCAGTCCGCGGAGGTTTGCGCATGAACGAGTCATCCTTACGCCAACAGATGGTGGCTATCGCACGCTCTTTCTTTCAACGCGGCTACGCAACCGGTTCGGCGGGCAATCTTTCCGTCCAGCTTGCTGACGGCACGATTCTGGCCACCCCGACAGGCTCCTGTCTTGGCGAGCTTAACGCCGAAGAATTGTCGCACGTGACCCTGAGCGGTGAATTGCTCTCGGGGTTAAAACCCTCAAAAGAGGTGAGTTTTCATCTCGCGCTGTACCGCAACAATCCTCAGTGTCGCGCCGTCGTCCATCTGCATTGCCACTACCTGACGGCTTTATCCTGCCTGCAGGATCTGGATCCGGCTAATACCCTGCCGGCCTGCACGCCGTATGTGGTCATGCGGGTAGGTGAAATACCGCTTGTCCCCTATTTCCGCCCAGGCGATCCGCAGATTGGCCAATGGCTCGGCGAACGCGCCGCGCAGCATAAGGCTTTTTTGCTGGCTAATCATGGTCCGGTGGTGGTGGGTAAATCGCTTCGCGATGCCGCCGACAATCTGGAAGAGATGGAAGCGTCCGCCCGCCTGTTCTTCACGTTGAAAAACAGCCCGGTGAACTATCTCGATCATCAACAAATGACTGTGCTTCGAGGAATGCAATAATGTTGAAACTTGCTGCCAATTTATCGATGTTATTCGGCGAAAATCCGCTTCTGGAGCGCTTCTCCCTGGCGGCTAGTGCCGGTTTTAACGCCGTGGAGATGTGGTTCCCCTATGAATATCCCGTAGCGACCGTCGCCCACGAATTAGAGAAACATCACCTCAAGCTTATCGGCATCAATACTCCGGCAGGCGATACCGCACGCGGCGAATGGGGGTTATCGGCTTTACCCGGCCGTGAACAGGAAGCCCGCAAAGCCATTGATTTAGCTATTCATTATGCTGCAGCTCTGCAGTGCCCGGCGATACACGTTATGGCGGGCGTCACCGAAGGGTTCGACCGGCAGCAATGTGCTAACACGTTTATTGACAACGTACGCTACGCGGCGGATCGAGCCAAACCGCATAACATCACCATTCTGCTTGAAGGTTTATCGCCCGCCACCCGTCCGGGATATTTATTTTCCAGCCAATATCAGGCGATGGAATATATTCACCAGGCGGACCGCGATAATATTCGACTGCAGCTTGATATTTTCCACGCCCAGCAAGTCGATGGCAATCTAACTTATTTATTGAAAAACTTTAAAGAGTATATCGGCCATATCCAGATCGCATCTGTACCGGCGCGCCAGGAACCGATTGACGGCGAAGTGGATTATCAATGGATATTCGCCGTACTCGAGCAGGAAAAATATGAGGGTTACGTCGCCGCAGAATATAGTCCACGCGCCGGGACACAAGCCGGACTGCGCTGGGCGCAACCTTGGTTAAATAACTAAAAATCACATAATATCAATGCCTCAGTGAGCGCCGATGCGCGCTCATTTTCTGGAGATAGAACTATGTCAAACCACTCTGCGTTGAGCCTGGAGGCGGTTGCGCCTGCCGTAAATGAAGAGTTAGTGTGGAAGAAAGTCGTCCGCCGCACGCTGCCCTTATTAATGATTTGCTATATTCTGGCCTATCTTGATCGAATCAACGTCAGTATCGCTAAATTGCAAATGTCGAGCGATCTGGCCTTTTCCGATACTGTTTACGGTATCGGCGCGGGAATATTTTTTATCGGCTTTTTCTTTTTTGAAATTCCCAGCAATATGATCCTTCATCGCTTCGGCGCCAGACGTTTACTTGGCGGTTTACTTATTTCCTGGGCGCTCATCGCGCCGCTGACGGCATTCGTGCGCACGCCGCTGGAGTTTTATACCGTGCGCTTCTTTTTAGGCGTGGCGGAATCAGGCTTTTATCCCGGCGTAATTCTGTATCTTTCGTTCTGGTTCCCCAGCTATCGCCGCGGACGGATGTTTGCCCTCTTTGCTACCGCCGTGCCGCTTTCGGGGATCCTCGGCGCTCCGCTTTCTGGCTGGATTATGGGCCATTTTCATGAGTATGGCGGTCTCGCTGGCTGGAAGTGGTTGTACATTATTGAAGGCGCGCCATCACTGCTGATTGGCGTACTGGTGATATTTCTGCTTACCGACCGCATTTCTCAGGCGAAATGGCTTTCAGATGACGAAAAAGCGTTGCTCGAGGCGCGACTGCACAGCGATGGCAGCCATAAAACCGAGCAGCATGGTTCAATGCTGGCCGTCCTGAAGAATCCGAAGGTCTGGTTACTGACTTTTATCTATTTCTGCCTGATTGCCGGGTTCTATACCGTTAGTTTCTGGATGCCAACGCTGATTCACAACGCCGGTGAAGGCGATGTGCTGAAAGTCGGATTGTTAACCGCTATTCCTTATGCCGCAGCGATAGTCACCATGATTGCCGCTTCGCGTAGCGCCGATAAACACAGAGAACGTCGCTGGCATCTCGCCGCCATCGCCGTCATGAGCGGCCTGGGCATGATTATTGCGGCGTTGTTCAGCCACGATTTGGTGATTGCGATGATCGGCTTAACAATTGGCGCCGCGGGCGGATTGAGCACCCTACCACTCTTCTGGAGCCTACCGACGGCCTTCCTTGGCGGCGCTTCAGCGGCGGTTGGTATCGCGGTAATCAACTCCTTTGGCAATCTCGCCGGCTTTGTCGCGCCGTGGATCATGGGCCTGCTCACCGATATGACCCATTCGACGCTAACTGGCACCTTAATCATCTCCGCGACGCTGTTTATCGGCGCCGCTGCGATATTCCGCATTCCTGCTCGTATGGTTAACCATTAATAATATTGAGAACATCACCATGAATAATACATTAACGATTGCCGTTACCGGCGCCGCCGGATTTCTTGGCTCCCAACTGGTCAAGGCCCTGCTTCAACGTGGTTCGCTAAGCGGCCCGCAGGGCGAAACGCAAGAAATCGGTAGACTGATCGCTATCGACCGCGTGGCATTACAGGGGATCGACGATAGCCGTTTACAAGTATTAACCGGCGACATCAGCGATAGCGAATGGTTACGTAGCGCGATTCCCGCTCAGGTCGATAGCGTCTTTCATTTAGCCGCCATCGTTTCAAGCCAGGCGGAACAAGACTTCGAGCTGGGGATGAAAATCAACGTTGATGCCTTCCGCCAACTGCTGGAGCACCTGCGTCAGCTGCCGCAGAGCGTCAAACTGGTGACCACCAGTTCGGTGGCGGTGTTCGGCGGCGACTTGCCGGAAAAAGTGAGCGATTCACAGGTATGGTTGCCGCAGAGTTCTTACGGCACACAAAAAGCGATTTGCGATCTGTTACTGGCGGATTACAGCCGACGCGGTTGGCTTAATGGCAGAAGTCTGCGCATGCCCACCATCGTCGTGCGTCCGGGAAGGCCCAATCAGGCGGCATCGAGTTTTGCCAGCGGTATTATCCGCGAGCCTCTTAATGGAGAACCCGCCGTTTGCCCGGTCCCGGCGGATACTCGTTTATGGCTGTTGTCGCCCCGTAACGCAATTAAAGCTTTAATTCACGGGCATGAACTGGCTGAAGCACAGTTGACGGACGGTCGGGTGATTAATCTCTGCGGGCTGTCGGTCAGCGTCGAACAGATGATCGCGGCGTTACGCCAGGTTGCCGGCAGTGAGGTCGCGCAGCGCATTACCTTCATCCCCGATGCCGCCATTGAACGCATTGTCAATTCATGGCCCGGCGATTTCGACACGCGTTACGCTCAGCGTCTTGGGTTTAGCGCCAACCACAGCTTCAGCGAAATGATCGAAGAGTATATGGCGGATTACCTCAAATAGGTTCGGTACCAGCGGCGCCCGACGGCGCCGCGGCATGTTACCAGGGGAAGTCGTGAACCAGCGAAAGATCCCAGGCGGTGGCCAGTAACGACAGAAACATAATCAGATTAACGGTAGTTTCGATTCGTTTTTCCATGTTGCTTCTCCTGTGTCGCACAGCTAGAGCTTCATCAGATACCGAACATAATCGTCCGCAGGAGTGAATTCATCATACAGTCGGCGTGCAGGATTATCGTGACGGGTGTGCCAGTACAGCCGCGACCATCCCTGAATTTTACCTTCAGCCTGCAGGGTTTGAATCAGCGTTCTCGCGACTCCCCGTCCGCGGGCTTTTGGCGCAACAAACAGGTCTTCCAGATAACAAATTGGCGTCATCACCCAGGTGCCTTCGTGCAGTACGCAGATAGCAAACCCCAGCACCTCGCCATCAACCACGGCCACCCGGCCGATTACCGGTGAATGCGGATCCAGCAAACGCCGCCAGGTATGTTCGGTAACGCTATCCGGCTGCGGGCTATTATAGAACTGCGTGTACCCCACCCATAACGCTCGCCAGGCGCTGTAATCCCGGTCGGCAGGTTCACGAATGTCGATATTCATTGATGGGATCTCCGCACGCTAAACGTCATCGTTAAGTCATTATTTTGCTTTCTGAAAATGACTTCAAGCGCCGAGTGCACATTTCATCTTTTTCCTCCCTACTAAGCGATGCGGGTATGGCGTTACTGCAACGGTTTATTGTTAATAACAATCAGAATGTTGTAACTAATGATAAAAATTAACCCGGCAGCATGCCGGGTCATTACAGTGGAGCGTTTAGCACAGCGGTTTTACGGCACTGCGCATGCCATCACGTAAAATAGCCTCCAGATCGACCGTCACCTGCGCCGTCAGCCCCGGCACCTTCGTCAGATCCTGCTGCCAGTGCGTTTCTACCGACAACACCGACGTTACCAGATCCCGCGTTGCAAGCTGGCCGTCGCGATGCTGCGCCCACAACGACTGGAAGCGTTCGATCCACTCCGCGTCGTCCTGAACCGGGTAGACTTCACCGTTACGTTCGCCGCGGTAGAAGGCGATCAGCGCCGCCAGCGCGAAGGTCAGGCGCGCTGGGAGCTTACCGCTCTGCTTCTGCCCTGCCAGCAGCTGCGGCAGGATACGAGTGCGGAATTTAGTCATGCCATTAAGGGCGATAGATAACAGTTGGTGCTTGATATAGGGATTGCGGAAGCGTCCTGTTACCGCGCTGGCGAATGATTCCAGCTCATCGCGCGGCAGATCGAGAACCGGGATAATCTCCTGGTATATCGCTTTTTCGACAAATGCGCAGACTTCCACGTCGTTCATCGCTTCACCAACGGTGTCCAGACCTGCCTGCCAGGCCACCGGCACCAGTGCGGTATGCGCGCCGTTGAGAATCGCGACCTTTCGTTCTTTATACGGTTTGATATCGTCAACAATCAGCACGTTGAGCGGTAATTTATCGAGGCGCAGTTCGGCGGCCAGCGATTTCGGCCCCTGGATCACGAACAGGTAAAAGTGTTCGGCGGTATCAAGAAAGGCGTCGTTATAGCCAAGCTGCGTTTCAATCTGCTCCGCTTCATCGCGCGGATAGCCGGTCACGATGCGGTCCACCAGCGTCGAACAGAAGGTGTTCGCCTCTGCAAGCCAGGCGGCGAAAGCTGCCGGCAGCACCCATTCACGTGCATAGCGCAGCACCAGTTCACGCAGCGCCTCGCCGTTATAATCAATGAGCTCACAAGGGATGATAACCCAGCCTTTATCAGCAGCGCCGGCAAAATGGCTGAAGCGCTCATATAGCAGCCGCGTCAGTTTCGCCGGATAACTTACCGCGGGCGCATCGTCGAAACGGTCGCCCGCATGGTAACTAATACCGGCCTCCGTGGTGTTGGAGAAGACAAAACGAATGTCCGGATTGTGCGCCAGGCGCAGAAATTCATCGTAATCGTGGTAGGCGCTAATTTCGCGGTTTACCGAACGAATAAGACGCGCATCGCTGACCGCCTCGCCCTTTTCATTCAATCCGCGAATAATCGTGGTGTAGAGGCCATCCTGAGTGCTTAGCGACGGCGGGAAATCGCTGGCGATGGGTCGGACGATGACCACGCCAGCATTCAGGTCAGTATGCTCGTTAAGCAGGTCAATCTGCCAGTCAACAAACGCGCGCAGGAAGTTACCTTCGCCAAACTGGATGATACGTTCAGGGTACTGCGCGCCGGGGAAATCACGACGGTTTAAGGTTTTCACAATGGGTTCCCTCTTAGAGTAGTCATACAACCTGAGTAATTGGTCCAATAAGTTATCAGGTTTTATGATTGGCAAAACCCCGTTTTGATCAAACCTCTTCGCTTTATTCTGTCGCCGGGAGGATCTTATAGAACAGCGTGGTGCTCGTCATTTCCCCGTCAGGCATTAAGGCAAACTGCGGAATTTCCCCCGCTTTTTGCCAGCCGCACTGCTGATAGAAGCGTTCCGCTCCGCTGCCGGTAGCGGTATCCAGCACCAGTACCGTTTTCCCGTGCGCCAGTGCAATAGCCTCAAGCTCGCTCATCAGTAACCCGGCGATCCCCTGTCGGCGCGCATTTTGGTGAACCAAAAGCTTGGCGATATCGGCACGGTGAGGCTGGTTTTCCGGTTGGTCGATAATCAACTGGACGGTCCCCACTATCTGCCGTTGTTGGTTTTCTGCCGCCAGCACAATCCGCTCACCGGCGGCGACGCTTTGCGCCATCCGCTGCCAGAATCGCTCGCCGGTATCCGGCGAAAACGGCTGCATAAAACTGACCGAAGCCCCGCCGTTAACGCAGCTGGCGAGGATTTCATTTAATTGCGGAAGATGCTCAAGAATGGATTCACGCGTCAGCGTGCGAAGTGAAATAGGTGTGGCCATGGGTTGCTCCCTGATAATGACCACATCACTATGTTTTTAACTAATATTTAACTCAAGCTAAAAGACCATTGGATTTTCTTATCACACGCCGTCAGGCAGCGCTTGCACGCAAACACGATTGCGCCCGGCCTGCTTGGCGTTGACTAACAGGTCATCCGCTTCCATTAGCAGCTGATTAAACAGCTCGGCGATCCGTCCTTCACCCACTTCACGGCACTGCAGGCCAAGACTCACCGTCAGGCGAATGCGCTGCTGCCCCCAGGTGAAGGTTTCCGACTCGATTCCCTGGCGAATTTTTTCCGCCAGCAGATGGGATTGTTGAGCATTATCGAGCAGCGCCGCGACGGCAAACTCTTCCCCGCCGATACGCGCCACCATCCCCTCTTCGCCTGCCAGTTCACGTACGCGCTGGGCAAACTGGGCCAGCACGCAGTCACCGCATTCATGACCCCAGGTATCATTCACCCGTTTAAAACCGTCGATATCCAGCACCATCACCGAGAGCTGTTTATTCGCCTGCGGCGCCTGACGTTTCAGCGCCTCGCCCAAACCGGAGCGCGAGTAAACGCGGGTCTGAAAATCAAAGTCAGCGCGGAGCGCCAGCTGTTTGACCAGGTTATTGATAGCCTCGACGCTGGTCGCCACGATCACCGGACTAATCAGCATCGCCGCCATACCAAGACGGGTTGAAAACAGCTGCCACGGCTGAGGACGCGCATCCGGCGACAGATGAATAAGCGAGTTCGCCACCAGCAGAATTTCCGTGATACCGGTCATAAATGTCAGCAGGCAGGTCAGCGGCAAGGGATAGCGAATCGCGCACCAGATCAAGGCCGGCAACGGGAAGGTCAGGCTTCCGGCGCCGCCTACCGCCACGCCGAGCGCTATCGATAACACCAGCGCGATAACCGGCAACAGTTGGCTAAAACGAAAGCGCCCAAGTACCGAGGGCAGCGTCAGGGTCAGAATAAACGGCAAGATGAGTACCGCTGTCGAGAACTGCTCGCTAAACCAGTCCGCCAGTTGCGGAATAAAAGTCGCCCGTTCAACATCAACCGAGCCCAAGGCGCCTACCGCGGCGCACACCAGCGCCGCCAGCAGGCAATAACAAAAGAGATTCAGAGCGTTAATTGGCCCCGGCATCGAATCGGCGCGCCGCTTATCCCACAGCACCAGTTGCGCCAGAATAACGATAAAGACGATATTGGAGAAGTTAATCAGCAGCGACGCAAAACCCATGCCCCAGCGGGAAGTCAGGCCGTCATAAACCAGCATCGCGGCAAAACAAATAGCGTAAAAATAGCTGCGATTTAGCCAGACGTAGCGTGCGAAAATACCTGCCATGACGGCATTGAGCGGCCAAAAGAACGAAAGCTCCTGCACCAGACGCAGCATGGCGCCCATAAAGTGCAGCAGGATCGTCAGCGTGAATAACACCAGCGCATCGCGCACCGGTTGATCCTCGCGAAATAGCGTGAATGACCGAATCGACAGTGAAGACATTCAGTAATTATCCGTCTAATTGTTTCAGGCAATTATTATGTAAATAATTAGTTAGCGGATTATCATAGCATGAGAATATTTGTTAGGCATACTGCCCATGCCTTCGCGTTACAGGTTAACGGTGGGTAATCGCATTCATTTCCATGACCAGCCAATGGTGAATCACCTGGACGACGTAACGCTGCTCCTCGCCGCTCAGTTCCCGTCCGCGCGGGATCGCATGCCATTTTTCCAGACAGCCGCGGCAGCAGGTGGCCGTGGCGTGCTGAGCGATAAACACCGGGTGCCCGCGCATCGGCGTCTGCTTACCATCATTAGCGATCTGCGCCGGAGCCAGCCGTTTGGCGATAAAATCCGCCGCATGGCTGTCGATAACCTCCGGCCCTTTATCATAACAATACTGCCGCTCTTTCGCCCCAAGGTGGAAGCGTGAACGGAACGTTGAACGCCCAAGCCGGGCGAACAGAGTTTCCATTGCAGACATCAGAACACCGATCTTCCTAAACGTTGGGTGAGTTTTTCCAGTAAAGCGATCCCCGCCAGCGAGTTACCGGCCTCATCAAGTTCCGGACTCCACACCGCAATCGCCATCTCCTGCGGCACAATCGCCACAATGCCGCCGCCGACGCCGGATTTTGCCGGCAGCCCGACGCGCCAGGCGAACTCGCCGGCGTTCTGGTACATACCGCTGGTCATCATCAGCGCGTTTACCTGCCGCGACTGTATCGGCGCGATAACCGGATCCGCCAGATGCGGGGCAATCCCCCGATCGGCGAGGAACAGGAAGGTCCGCGCCAGCTCGACGCAGCTCATCTCCAGCGAGCAGTAGTGGAAATAGTTTTGGAGCACCGTGGCGACATCGTTATGGAAATTGCCGAAAGATTTCATCAGCCAGGCGATGGCGGCATTACGTGCAGAGTGTTCGAACTCGGATCGCGCGACCACCGAATCATAGGCGATATCGTCCACCCCGCTCAGCCGACGCACGATCTCCAGCATTCTCTGACGCGGCGCGCTCAGACGGCTTTGCAGCATGTCGCAAACCACCAACGCTCCGGCGTTGATAAAGGGGTTACGCGGTTTGCCCTGTTCTATCTCCAGCTGCAGTAAGGAGTTAAAGGGCTGTCCGGAGGGATCTTTACCGACGCGTTGCCAGATCTCCTCTTCCTGATAATGGTTCATCGCCACCACCAGACTGAGCACCTTCGAGATAGACTGAATTGAGAAGCGTTCGTGGGCATCGCCGGCGCTATAGTGCTGACCGTCGACCGTACAGATAGCGACGCCAAGTTTATTGCCGCTAACGCGCGCCAGGGCTGGAATGTAGTCCGCTACCTTGCCGCGCCCAATCAGCGGCCTGATTTCTGCCAGAACGGCATCCAGCATTGCATTATTAATAACCGTCGCCACACTCGGCTCCTTGCCCACCATCGAAATTCGGGTGGCGAGTATAGCAGAGCGCGACGACGGACGTCAGGCGCTAACGTCGATTAGCGACGGTCTTTCCATACGGTTTGAATATTGCAGAACTCATGCAAGCCAAAATGCGACAGTTCCCGACCAAAGCCGCTTTTCTTCACACCGCCGAAAGCCACGCGGGCATCGCTGGCGCTATAGCCATTGATAAATACCCCGCCACACTCCAGACCACGAGAAAAACGTTCCGCTTCCGCGCTGCTTGACGTAAATACGGTTGCGGAAAGGCCAAACTCGCTATCGTTAGCCAGTTCAAGCGCATGCGCCGCGTCGCGGGCTTCGCTGATGGTAGCCACCGGTCCGAAAAGCTCCTGACGAAAACCGGTCATCTCGGGGGTAACGTTGGCCAGCACCGTTGGCGCGTAATAGTTACCGGCGCCGGCGATTTTCTCGCCGCCAAGCAGCAGCGTTGCCCCTTCTTTCAGCGTGGCTTCCACCTGTTGATGCAGTTCATCGCGCAGATCGAAACGCGCCATCGGACCGATATAATTTTGCTCGTCGCGCGGGTCGCCCATTTTCAACGCCGCCACCGCGGCCACAAATTTTTTGCTAAAAGCGTCGGCAATACCCGCTTCCACAATAAAGCGTTTCGACGCCGCGCAGACCTGTCCGCTATTCTGATAACGGCCGATGACGGCGGCTTTTACCGCTTCGTCCAGATCGGCATCGTTGAGCACGATAAAGGGATCGGAACCACCAAGCTCCAGCACGCATTTTTTCAACGCTGCGCCGGCCTGAGCGCCGATTGCCCGCCCGGCGCGTACGCTACCGGTCACCGTGACCGCCGCGATACGGTCGTCATTGATAATTTGCGAGACGCCCTCGTTCGTGGCGTTGATCCAGCCAAAAACGCCAGCCGGCAGTCCCGCTTCGGCAAACAGTTCGCCCAGCAGCTGCGCGCTGCCCATCACATTTGGCGCATGCTTCAGCAGATAACTATTCCCTGCCAGCAAAATCGGTACCGCGCCGCGCAGAACCTGCCAGACCGGGAAATTCCACGGCATCACCGCCAGAATCGGCCCCAGCGGACGATATTCAATCACCGCCTTATTATCTTCTACCTGGGTGGCTTCGGTCGCCAGCATCGCCGGGCCATGCTCGGCATACCAGTCGCAGAGATTGGCCGATTTACTCACTTCGCCGCGCGCCTGGGCGATAGGCTTACCCATTTCAAGGCTGATCATTTGCGCCAGCTCTTCGCCACGGGCGCGCATTACGCTACCGACTTTACGCAGCGCGGCGGCGCGGTCGGCGACCGCTACGTGGCGCCACTGGCGAAAAGCCTGTTGTGCCAGAGCAATGGCTGAATCCACTTGTTGTTCGGTTGACCACGGCAGAGACGACACGACTTCACCAGTGGTCGGGTTAACGGAAACCGCATGGGTGGCAGATAAATTCATGGTTATTCTCTCTGTAGGGATTGCGAAGTATGGATAGTGTGGCCTACCCTTCCTTTCATTGAAAATGAATAATATTAAGCAACGTATTCACAAAAGAAGAACAGTATGGACTTAACCCAGCTTGAGATGTTTAACGCCGTCGCCAGCACCGGCAGTATTACCCAGGCCGCGCAGAAGGTGCACCGCGTCCCGTCGAATCTGACCACCCGCATTCGCCAACTGGAGGCCGACCTCGGCGTCGAGCTATTTATTCGCGAGAACCAGCGGCTGCGTCTGTCGCCGGCCGGGCACAGTTTTTTACGCTACAGCCAGCATATCCTGGCGTTAGTCGACGAAGCGCGGATGGTGGTCGCCGGCGATGAGCCGCAAGGGCTGTTTTCCCTCGGATCATTGGAAAGCACCGCTGCGGTGCGCATCCCAACCACGTTAGCCCTTTTCAACCAGCGCTACCCGAAGATCCACCTGGCGTTATCCACCGGCCCGTCCGGCACCATGATTGACGGCGTGCTGGAAGGCGCGCTGAGCGCGGCGTTCGTTGACGGCCCGCTGGTTCACCCCGGTCTGGAGGGGCTGCCGGTGTTCCCGGAAGAGATGATGATCGTCGCCCCCTATGGCCATGCGCCGGTAACCCGCGCCAGCGAGGTTAACGGCGCGAACGTTTACGCATTTCGCGCCAACTGTTCTTACCGCCGCCATTTTGAGAGCTGGTTTCACGCCGACCGCGCGACGCCCGGAAGGATCCATGAGATGGAGTCCTACCACGGTATGCTAGCCTGCGTAATCGCCGGCGCCGGGCTGGCGCTGATCCCGCGCAGTATGCTGGAGAGTATGCCCGGCCATCAGCAGGTTTCCGCCTGGCCGCTCGCCGAAGAGTGGCGCTGGCTGACGACCTGGCTTGTATGGCGGCGCGGCGCGAAAACGCGCCAGCTGGAGGCATTTATTGAATTGCTGAACGAGGATCGTCAGGCGGCAACCGCGACATGATGGCGGACGTTAATCGGCGATAATCAGCCGCGGCGAGAGCTCCTGGAGCGCCTCGCGGGTTTCCGTCGGCAAATGCGCGTCGGTGATAATGTCCGTGAGCGAGTCGAGGTGCGCGATATTGAACAGTGACCAGGCGCCGTATTTCGAACTGTCGGCCAGCAGGATCCGCCGCCTGGCGTTGGCAATCAGATCGCGTTTCAGCGCCGCCTTCTCTTCCGTCGGCGCGGTAATGCCCTTTTGCAAATCCCAACCGTTACAGCTGACGAACGCCAGATCCGGCCACACATTCTGCAGCAGGCGTCGCCCATGTTCGCCAATACACGACTGGCTGCTGTCATCAATGCGCCCGCCGATAATCGTCACTTCAATCTGTTTGAATTCGGCCAGAAACAGCGCGATATGCAGATCGCTGGTGATGACCCGCAGCGGCAGATGCGTAATCTGTCGCGCCAGTTCAATCATGGTGGTACCGGCGTCCAGCACAATGGCATCGCCGGCCTTGATAAGCGACGCCGCCGCTTTCGCGATGGCGTACTTCTCCTGCGGACTACGCTGCGCTTTTTCCAGCGTCGTCGGCTGTGTGGGAATAAATCGGTTGAGCGTCACGCCGCCGTGGGTACGGCTAATTACCCCTTCCTGATCGAGTTTAATCAGATCGCGACGAATGGTCGCCGGCGAGGCGTTGGTTACCGCAACCAGTTGGTCGACCGTTACCAGATTATGGCTTTTCAGGAAGTCCATAATCTGCTCTAACCGATTATATCCCTTCATGTTATTCCTGTGCGATTTGCATGGCGAGCTCAATGGAGGTTGCCATGCTCTCAGACTTCGCTTTACCTGTCCAGGCAATATCAAAAGCGGTGCCGTGGTCCGCGGAGGTGCGGATAAACGGCAGCCCGGCGGTGATATTCACCCCATCATAGAACCCGAGCAGCTTGAGCGGAATATGCCCCTGATCGTGATACATCGCCACCACCATATCGTACATGCCTTCATGGCACTGCATAAAAACGGTGTCCGGCGGGCACGGTCCGAAGACATGAACGCCCTGTGCCTTCATCGCCGCGACGGCCGGGGCGACGATACGAATTTCCTCATCGCCAAACAGACCGTTTTCACCGGCATGGGGATTCACCCCAGCGACCGCGATACGCGGCTGCTGGTAACCCACGCGGCGTAAAAAATCATCGGCGACGCGGATAACCGTCTCTACCCGTGACTGGCTTAGGGTATCGAGGAAACGTCGCAGCGCGATATGGGTGGTGACGTGGATCACCTTAAGCTTATCGGTGTACAGCACCATGGCATAATCTTTAGTCTGGGTCAGGTGGGCCAGCAGTTCGGTGTGTCCCGGGAAATGGTGCCCGGCCAAATGTAGCGCTTCCTTATTTAACGGCGCGGTGGCGATAGCTTTAACTTCGCCCACCAGCGCCAGCGCGGTGGCGCGCTTGATGCAGCGATACGCCAAATCCCCGGCCTGGGCCTGAACTTCACCGGGCCGCAGGGCCTGAGGGTCGCTTAACGGTTCATCAATCACGTTAATCGTCGCGGGTGAAAACTGCGCTTCTCTCGGGTGTTCAATAATCCGCAACTCCGCGCGCGGGGTAATGTTCAGCGCCAGGATTCGCCGCAGCGTCTGCGCGCAGCCCACCACCACCACCGGCGCGCCGCTCAGTTCGCCTTCGCTCAGCGATTTAATAATAATTTCCGGACCAATGCCCGCCGGGTCGCCCATCGTTACCGCAATCATGTTAGACACTCAGTTTCTCCTCAATAAAATTCACGACATCCCGCAGCGTGGTCTCCGTACCGAATCCCCCTGCTTTGGTCATCACCGGACGCGGCCAGCGACTTCCGAGAAAATGGCCGTACGGCACGCATTGCGCCACCCGGCCGGTTATATGAAACCCCTGCGCGCCGAGCGCCTGAGCGACGGCGATCGCGACATCGCCACCGGACAGATAGAGCGCCCCGGGCGCATGGAGCTCAACGGCAAGTTGAGTGACCTGCGCGAGATAAGCGCAGATCCGTTCTCCCAGCGCAGCGCGGCTCAAGCCGCGTTCACGGCACAGCGCCTCAATGCCGTGCCGGACAGCGCTGTCCGCGCAGGTGGTGACCACGCAATGATGATTTGCCGCCAGCGCCGCGGCGATTCGCCGGGCATCGGCCAGGGCGTCGCCGTTAAAGGCGCGGACGGCATCAATCCCGATCCGCGCGACTCGCGGATGGCCGGCCAAAGCGGCGACCTGAGCCTGCGCTATTTCGCTCATGGAACCGACCACCGCCAGCAACGGTCCGGTCGTGGCCCGGCGCAGGTAGCGCGCCAGCGCCTCGCAGATCCCCGCAGATCCCACCAGCAGCGTTTGCCGCGCGCGGCTGGCTACCGCGGCGATAACCTCATCCAGTTGCGCGTCTTCTTCAGCATCAATAATCAACACACGCGGTTGGTCGCTCTCTTCCGCGAGGGCGGCTGCCAGTTGCTGCACATCCAGCGAACGGCACGGCAGGCGGCTCTGCATGGCGAGCAATTGCCCAATATCGGCGCTACTGACCGGCGTTTTGGGATCGCTGGCGAATTCGGTTTTATCGAGCGCCACGCCGTGGACATAACATCGTCCGCCGCGGGTTATGCGCCCTGCCGCCGGAAAGGCCGGCGCGACAACTGCGACAGAACAGCTCCGCGCACGCATCATTGCCTCCAGTTCCGCGCCGGGATTGCCGCGCAGGGTGGAGTCGATTTTCTTCACCTGCCAGACGGCGGCGAAATTTTCCGCATCACGGAGTATCGCGTTTACTTTCTCTGCTGCCTGCGCCGCGGAAAGCGCCCGACTATCGCTATTGAGAACCAACGCCCGGGTGGTCGGCTGATGACCGGCGTTAAACGCCACCTCAACCGCTAAACCCGCTTCCGCCAGACTGACACCGGCATCATTGGCCCCGGTAAAGTCATCTGCCAGCACCAGAACAGGATTATCGCCGCAGCTCATTCTCTTTCCTTCATCGCTTATCCGAATCGTTAATGATTATATTCAATCATATTTGATTAAATGTGAGCAAGCTCAAGTTATTAAACCTCCGTATAAATTATAACTTTTGCTCATCGAAATGAGTTAACACTAAGTGGATTGATTGAATTTAATCATTACAAAAGAGGAGTAAGACGTGGCGACGATTAACAGCACGATTATCAGCGGCGCGGGCGCCATCTCAGCCCTGAAGCCAGTGCTGGCAGGTAAAAAAAGCATTTTGCTGGTCACCGATGCGAACGTCGGTAAGCTCGAAGCGACCAAACGGATCCAACATCTGCTGGGCGGGAATACCGTTGATGTGAGGATCGTGGATTCCGTCCCGGCAGAGCCCAGCCAACATGATGTGGCGCAGATTGTTGCCCAACTCGCGGGGGCGCAGCCGGAGATGGTCGTCGGTATCGGCGGCGGCAGCGTTCTCGACGTGGCTAAGCTGCTCTCGGTACTACTTCATCCCGCCTCCCCTGCGCTGAACGCGCTGATCGACGGCGAGAAACCGCGCCTGCGTCTGGCATCGCTGTTGATACCCGCCACCGCCGGCACCGGCTCGGAAGCGACGCCAAACGCCATCCTGGCTATTCCCGAACGTAATACCAAAGTGGGGATTATCTCCCCGGTACTGCTGCCGGATTTCGTGGCCCTGTTGCCGGAACTGACCACCAGCATGCCTGCGGCCATTGCCGCCTCCACCGGCATCGATGCGCTGTGTCATCTTCTGGAGTGCTTTACTTCAACCGTCGCGAACCCGGTAAGCGATAACGCCGCCTTAATCGGCCTGTATAAGCTGGTACGGAATATTGAGCGTTCCGTGACCGACCCGCAGGATCTCACGGCGAAACTGGAGATGCTGTGGGCCTCGTACTATGGCGGCGTGGCTATCAATCATGCCGGCACGCATCTGGTGCACGCGCTCTCCTACCCGCTTGGCGGCACCTGGCATCTGCCGCACGGCGTCGCGAACGCCATTCTGCTGGCCCCCTGTATGCAGGTCGTGCGCCCGTACGCGGTGGATAAATTCGCTCAGGTCTGGGATCTGATCCCGGACGCCGATCTGACCTTGAATAACGAACAGAAATCTCATGCGCTGGTCCGCTGGCTGGCACAGCTGGTGAAACGGCTGGCGCTGCCGGACAACCTCGCCGCGCTGGGCGTACCACCAGAGAGCATTGAAACGCTAAGCGCCGCGGCGCTGGAAGTAAAACGATTAATGAACAATGCCCCATGCAGCGTAAGCCAGGCTCAAGTCCAGGCGATTTACCAGACGCTGTTTCCACAGTCATATCATCAGGGAGAAGAGAGATAAATGCATCATTCCATTCGCGGCGTGTTAACCGCCATTGTTACCCCCTTTACCGCTAGTGGTGAACTGAACCTGACGGCGCTACGCCAGCAGGTAGAGCGACAGCTGGCCGCCGGTAACGGCATTTTTTGCGGCGGAACCAACGGAGAGTTTTTCGTCCTTAATGAGGCGGAAAAAATTGCGGTTGCCGAAACCTGCGTCGAGGTGGTTGCCGGACGCGCGCCGGTGGTGGCCCATATTGGCGAAGTGTCGACGCGGGAAACCATTCGTCTTGGCCAGCAGATAGCAAGATCAGGCGTCGACGCGGTGTCCGTCATCACCCCGTGGTTCGTGCCGCTTAAACAAGATGAGCTGGTAAGCCACTACATGGCGATCGCCGATGCGCTCAGCGTACCGGTATTTCTCTATAACATCCCGGCGCGTACCGGGAACACCATTGAACCGCAAACCGCTCGTCGGCTGGCTGCGCATGGCAACATTATTGGCATAAAAGATAGCGCAGGTAGCTATGACAGCCTGAAGGGCTTTCTTGATGCGGTGCGCGACATCGATGGTTTTAATGTCCTGAACGGGCCGGATTCGCTGATTCATCAGGGTTTCGTGGATGGTTGTTCAGCGTGCATTTCCGGGCTGGCTAACGTGGCGCCACGGGAGATTAACGCGATTTGGTCAACCTTCCAGGCTGGCGATATTACGGCCTCAAGGCTGGCGCAGGAAAACGTCACCGGCCTGCGTACCGATCTCTATAAAGTCGCCTTTTCCCCTGCCGCGGTGAAAAAAGCCTTGCAGCTGATGGGCCATGAAGTCGGCGATAGCCGCTACGCTGTGCAGTTTAGCGCATCTCAACTGCAGCAAATACGCGGGATCATCGCGCAGTATCTTAATTAAGCGCTGCGCTTCTTCAACAAAATAGACCGGGTACCTGTGTACCCAGGATTCGTACGCCCAAAGAGAGGCTAAGATGAATCATTTTACCACTGAAGATACCTTTATTATTGTCGGCATTGTCATCGCCTATATCTTATTTACCACCTGGCTGACGTTCCGTATCAGAAGTAAAAATTCCGGGGATTTTATGGAGGGCTCGCGCGCGATGCCGGCCTTTATCGTCGGTATCCTGCTGATGTCAGAATATATCGGTGCCAAGTCGACTATCGGTACCGCACAGGCCGCATTCGAGAGCGGGATTGCCGCTTCCTGGTCGGTGCTGGGTGCCGCCATTGGCTTTCCGTTGTTTGGCCTGATACTGGTTAAGCGGATTTATAATACCGGCAAAATTACTATTTCCGGGGCGATTGCCGAGCGATACGGCACCAGCACCAAGAATATTATTTCCATCATTATGATTTACGCCCTGTTGCTGGTGAACGTCGGTAACTACGTCAGCGGCGCGGCGGCAATTTCCACGGTATTAAAGATCAATTTACCCCTCGCGGCGTTTATTACCGCCATTGTTAGTACTTTCTATTTTGCCTTCGGCGGTATGAAAGGCGTAGCCTGGGTCACCATGCTGCACAGCGCATTAAAATATGCCGGTCTACTCATTATTATGGGCTTCGCGCTGGCAAAAACCGGCGGTTTCACGCCGATGATTGAGAAGATGCCGGATTACTACTGGACCTGGGATGGTAATTTTGGCGCCGGCACCATCTGCGCCTGGCTTATCGGCACCATCGGCTCCATCTTCTGTACCCAGTTTGTCATTCAGGCGATCAGTTCGACCAAAAACGTAAAATCGGCGAAACGCTCTACCTGGATTGCCTTTTTCTTCTGCCTGCCTATCGCCTTCGCGATCGCCATTATCGGCGTGGCGGCGAAGTTTCTGCACCCGGAAATCAACAGCCTGTACGCTCTACCGGTGTTCCTGCAGGATATGAACCCGTGGCTTGCCGGATTAGTGACAACGTCACTTGTGGCTTCTATTTTCGTTAGCGTCAGCACCGTTGCCCTGGCGATTGCCTCTCTGGTGGTAAAAGATTTTTACGTGCCGTGGCGCAACCCAACGCCGGAGCAGGAGTTTAAGGCCACCCGCTGGGCCTCGCTGATCATCGGTTTTCTGCCGCTTATTTTTGTGCTGCTGGTACCGGAAGTGCTGAAGCTCTCCTTCTTTACCCGCGCCATCAGACTCTCTATCACCGTGGTCGCGGTCATCGCCTTCTATGCGCCGTTCTTTAAGAGCGCCCGCGGCGCGAACGCTGGCCTCATCGGCGCCTGCGTGGTGACTTCGGCGTGGTATTTGCTCGGCGATCCGTTCGGCATCAATAACATGTACATCGCGCTGATCACCCCGGCCCTGATTATGGCGATCGACCGCCTAATCCCCAATAAAGCGCAACAATCATCCCCGGCCCCCATTGAACAACGTGGAGTGTAAAAATGACCACCACCCCAACTTTTGACGGCGTGATTCGCCAACACCAGCAGGATCCTAAGCTCGCCTCGGCAATGCTGCCCTCCGGCTGCCCGCAAAACCATGCCGCCAATCTTCTGCCGCTGCCCGATGGCACGCTGATGTGCGTGTGGTTCGGCGGTTCGCAGGAAGGGAAAGCGGATATTTCAGTCTGGGGATCGCGTTTAGCGCCGGGCGCCACAACGTGGAGCGAAGCGATAAAGTTATCCGACGACCCGGAACGTTCAGAACAAAATCCGGTGCTGTTCCAGGCTCCTGATGGCGTGCTGTGGCTGTTATGGACCGCGCAGCACGCCGGCAATCAGGACACCGCTATTGTGCGTTATCGCCAGTCGCACGATGGAGGAAAGCACTGGGGAGCGATTGCCACCCTACTCGATGAACCCGGCACCTTTATCCGGCAACCCATAACCGTAATGCCCAACGGCAACTGGTTGCTGCCGGTTTTCTATTGTCGTACCCGTCCAGGGGAAAAATGGGTCGGTAACGACGATATCAGCGCGGTAAAAATCTCAGCCGATGGCGGCAAAAGCTGGCGCGACGTGGCGGTACCGCAAAGCCTCGGCTGCGTGCATATGAATATCATCCCGCTGGCCGATGGCTCGCTGGCCGCCTTCTTCCGCAGCCGCTGGGCCGATCATATCTGGTACAGCCAGTCGACAGATTTTGGCGAAAGCTGGTCAGCGCCGATCCCCACCACGCTGCCAAACAATAACTCGTCCATTCAGGCGACCACGTTGAGCAACGGCGATCTGGCGCTGGTCTTCAATAACATGAGCGCAGCAGGCGCCAGCGAGCGTCGGGCATCGCTATACGATGAGATAGAAGACGACGACGGCCGGAAAGAGCCTGAATGCACCGGGAAAACCGCCTTCTGGGGCGCGCCGCGCGCGCCAATGACCGTGGCTATCTCCACCGATGGCGGCAAAAGCTGGCCGTGGATGCGCAACCTTGATGAGGGCGACGGCTACTGTATGACCAACAATTCAGAGCAAAAACTAAACCGTGAATTCTCCTATCCAAGTATTAAACAGGGTGAAGACGGTAATTTACACATTGCCTATACCTGGTACCGGCAGGCCATTAAGTATGTCCGCGTCTCGCCGCAATGGGTTAAAGGAGAAGGCGTATGATCATCGGTAATCTGAATGCCCTGCCTCAGGCGGGGTTGCCGCTGGCGTTGCGGCAGATACTCAGCCGCACTGAATGTTCTCTTGCCGCCCTGACAGCCCGCGAAGATGGCCGCTTCCAACCTGCAGATGGCGGATGGTACTGCACCATCGGCATCGCGCAAACCCAGGCGGCAGAACAGCGACATACCGAATATCACCACCAATGGGCCGATATTCAGGTCATTTTAGCCGGCGAGGAGACGCTGCATGCCGGTATGGTGTACACAGGCCAACCTGATGATGAAGAACGCAAGCCGGATCTCTTTATCAGCAAGCAGACGCCGCAAAGCGTCACGCTGCATCTGTGCGCCGGGGACTTCGCGGTCTTTCTCCCCGGCGAACCGCACCAGGCACTGTGCGCCGTTACGTCACCCGCCCCGGTGAGGAAAGCGGTGTTTAAAGTACCGCGCAGCATGCTGGAGGCGCCATGAAGCAGGCACTGGTGACGGGCGCGAGCTCGGGGATCGGCGCCGCGATTGTCGGTCAACTGCTGGCGGAGGACTGGCAGGTGCTCGGTCTGAGCCGCTCCGCGCCGCCGTTCATCCATGAAGGCTTCACCCATCTGGCGGTCGATGTGAGCGACCGCCGCGCGCTGGTTGATGCTCTGTCGTCGATGGCGCCGCCGCAGGCGATTATCCATGCCGCCGGTTTGATGGCGGCGGCACCGTTAGGAGAACTTGACGCACAGCGTGGCGAGACGTTATGGCGTCTGCATGTAGATGCGGCGCAGACCCTAGCCAACCGCTTTGCGCCCGTCATGGACCGTGGCGGTCGGATTATCCTTTTGGGTAGCCGGACCTCGCGCGGAGCGGCAGGCCGTTCTCAGTATACGGCAACCAAAGCGGCGCTGGTGGCACTGGCAAGAAGCTGGGCGGCGGAACTTGCCGCTGCGGGCATTACCGTTAACGTTATCGCCCCCGGCGCCACCGATACCCCAATGCTGCGCCAGCCAGGGCGCGAGAGTTCGCCGCCGAAGGCGCCGCCGCTCGGTAGATTGATTAAGCCACAGGAGGTGGCGTCGCTGGTGAGCTGGCTACTTAGCGAAGGAGCCGCGGCCATGACCGGACAAGAGCTGGTGATGTGTGGCGGCGCCTCGCTTGGTTAGGAGTACCCGGCTAAACGTCGCGCCAGCCGGGGGAAACTATCATTAACCTTCGCGCAAATAGACCGTGCCGCGCAGATAGGTGGTCGCCTGGCCGCTAATCAGTACGCGGTCATCGCGCCATTGGCAGCGCAGCTCGCCGCTGCGCGCCGACACCTGGCGCGCCAGCAGGTCGGTTTTATTGAGCTTCGCTCCCCAGTAGGGGATCAGCATACTGTGGGTTGACCCGGTTACCGGATCTTCCGGTACCGATTCACCGGGGCAGAAAAAGCGGCTGACAAAATCGTACTCTTCGTCGGCCGCGCTAATGCAAATCATCTTATCCAGCGTCTCCAGCAGCGCCATATTCGGGCGCACCGCTTCAACCTGCGCTCGGTCGCGCAGAACCACCAGATAATCACGCCCTTCCCGCACCTCCAGCGCGTCATCGATGCCCAATCCGGCGAACAGCGCCGGCGGTACGTCATGCACCGGCGTGGTTTGCCAGGCGGGGAAATCCAGCGTCAGCCAGTCGCCGCTGCGCGTTACCCGTAGTTCACCGACAAAACGGGTGCTAAATACGATAGTTGCCGAGGGGTGGTCGAGATATTCAAAAATCACGTGCGATGCCGCGAGCGTGGCGTGGCCGCAGAGGTTAATCTCATCAAGCGTCGTGAACCAGCGCAGCTCATAGCCAGCGTCGGTGCGGACAAAAAACGCCGTTTCGGATTGATTATGCTGCTGCGCCATTTTTAAGAGCGTTTCATCAGGCAGCCATTCGCTGAGCGGGCATACTGCCGCCGCGTTGCCGCCAAAATTGCGATCGCTGAAGGCATCGACCAGGTAAAAACTGATTTCTTTCATCGTGCTCCCCTTTTTTATCGGCTATCAACATGACACATAAACCATTCCCGCACACTATTAGCCGAAAAATTAAGTTGTTAGCTGCCACAGACGTCAGCAAAAAATGAGATACAGATCACAAAGTGATTGTATTTTCAGCAGCATTCGTTTTAAGATCGCCTCCTCTTCTTCTCATTACTACCAGCCCGGAATTTATGCTTACAAATACGGTCTCACGCAAAGTCGCGTGGCTGCGGGTCGTCACGCTGGCAATAGCCGCCTTTATCTTTAATACCACTGAATTTGCTCCGGTCGGCCTGCTGTCTGATATTGCCGACAGCTTCGGTATGGAAACAGCCCAGGTCGGGATCATGTTGACCATTTATGCCTGGGTAGTGGCATTGATGTCGCTGCCGTTCATGCTGCTGACCAGCAAGATGGAGCGCCGTCGCCTGCTCATTGGCCTGTTCGTGTTATTTATCGCCAGCCACGTATTGTCATTTTTCGCGTGGAACTTCACGGTGCTGGTGGTGAGCCGCATTGGCATCGCCTTCGCCCACGCGGTGTTCTGGTCGATCACCTCCGCGCTGGCTATCCGTATGGCCCCTCCCGGCAAGCGCGCCCAGGCGCTTAGCCTTATCGCCACCGGTACCGCGCTGGCCATGGTGTTCGGCATTCCTATTGGCCGTATCGTCGGACAATATTTTGGCTGGCGCACAACCTTCCTGGCCATTGGTCTTGGCGCTTTAGCGACGCTGGTGTGCCTGGCAAAACTATTGCCGGCGCTGCCAAGCGAACATTCCGGTTCGCTCAAGAGCCTGCCGGTGCTGTTCCGCCGTCCGGCGCTGCTCGGTATTTATCTGCTGACAGTTATCGTGGTGACCGCCCACTACACGGCATACAGCTATATTGAACCCTTCGTGCAGAACGTCGCAGGGTTGAGCGCTAATTTCGCCACTCTGCTGCTGTTGGTGCTCGGCGGCGCGGGTATTATTGGTAGTATTGTATTCGGCAAGCTGGGAAACCAACATGCTTCCGGGTTGATTACCACCGCTATCGGCCTGCTGCTGGTATGCCTGCTGTTGCTGCTACCTGCCTCAAGGAACGCCAACCAGCTCATGCTGCTCAGCGTGTTCTGGGGGATCGCGATTATGGTCATCGGCCTCGGCATGCAGGTGAAAGTGCTGGCGCTGGCTTCGGATGCTACCGATGTGGCGATGTCGCTGTTTTCGGGAATTTTCAATATTGGTATTGGCGCCGGCGCGCTGGTCGGCAGCCAGGTGAGTACGCAACTGTCGATGTCGGCGATAGGCTACGTTGGCGCTGTACCGGCGCTGGTAGCGCTGGTGTGGTCGGTGATGATTTTCCGCCGCTGGCCATCGCCGGGCGATGAGCAGCAGCCGCACCACTCCCATTAGCCTTCAGCGAAGCCCGGCCGCTTACTGCCGGGCACGTGTATCGTATTGCTGCCCTCAGGCGTGGTAGTTGGTGATAATTTCCAGCACGCCGTTAATAATGAACTGCACGCCCATGCAGACCAGCAGGAAACCCATCAGGCGCGAAATCGCCTCGATACCGCCTTTCCCCACCAGCCGCATGATCGCCCCTGAGCTACGCAGGCAGCCCCACAGAATGATCCCCACCAGCGCAAAAATAATCGGCGGCGCGGCCAGCACGACCCATTCCGGGAAATCGACGCCGTGTTTTACCGTCGAGGCGGAGCTGATAATCATCGCGATGGTGCCCGGCCCGGCGGTGCTGGGCATCGCCAACGGCACGAAGGCGATATTCGCCGTGGGTTCATCCTGCAGTTCTTCCGATTTGATCTTCGCTTCCATCGAATCGTGAGCTTTCTGCTGCGGAAACAGCATCCGAAAACCGATAAAAGCCACGATCAGACCGCCGGCGATACGCAGACCGGGAATGGAAATACCAAAGGTATTCATCACCACCTGACCGGCGTACCACGCCACCATCAGGATCGCAAAGACATACACCGATGCCATCAGCGACTGTCGATTACGCTCAGCGTTGTTCATATTGCCCGCCAGACCAAGGAACAATGCCACGGTGGTGAGCGGGTTCGCCAACGGTAAAATCACCGCCAGACCGATCCCTATTGCTTTAAACAGTTCCAGCATAGTGAGTCAACATCCCGTTAAGTATTATTTTTTCAGTACAGTTTCACCCCGTGAGTATATCGACAGCAGCGACTCAGATGCCACATCCACGAAAAAAATCACGCCGATAAAAAATAACAAGCGTTAGTAAAATGAGAAAAAGTGACAGCCGTCAAATTATCAATCTTTAGCAAATCGTGGCATCGGCGAATTCATAATGTTGACTTATGATTGCCGCGGCAATAATATCCATCGCAACTAAATAATTGCCTGGGCAACTATCATGGAAAACACTAACAATCTGTTCAACGAGATGATCCCTCTTGGCCGATTGATCCAGATGGTTAACCAGAAAAAAGATCGACTGCTCAACGACTATCTTTCACCCATGGATATCACCGCCACCCAGTTCCGGGTGCTCTGTTCCATTCGCTGTGAAGTATGTACAACACCCGTTGAGCTGAAGACCGTCCTGTCGGTCGATCCAGGCGCAATGACGCGCATGCTCGACAGGCTAGTCTGCAAAGGCTGGATAGAACGGTTGCCCAACCCAAATGACAAGCGCGGCGTTCTGGTGCAACTGACACCAGAAGGCGCAGCCCTTTGTGAGCACTGTCATCAGGTTGTGGGTCAAAAATTGCACCAGGAACTAACAAAAAATCTAACGGCAGACGAAGTGGTCATGCTTGAGCAACTGCTCAAGAAAGTCCTGCCGTAATAAGAAGAGGTAAGATGATGTCCAGACGCAATAACGACGCCATCACTATCCATAGTATTTTGTCGTGGATCGAAGAGAACCTGGAATCTCCATTATCGCTGGAGAAAGTTTCGGAGCGCTCAGGTTACTCCAAATGGCACCTGCAAAGAATGTTTAAGAAAGAGACCGGCCACTCGCTGGGCCAGTACATCCGCAGCCGCAAGCTGACGGAAATCGCGCAAAAACTCAAGCAGAGCAATGAGCCGATTTTGTATCTGGCCGAGCGCTACGGTTTTGAATCGCAGCAGACGCTGACGCGGACGTTTAAAAACTATTTCGATGTGCCGCCGCATAAATATCGCATCACCAACGTTCCGGGTGAATCCCGCTACCTGATGCCGCTAAATAATTATTGTTGTTAATCGCCTGCATAAAGACGTATTGAGGAAATCATGAAATTATTCGCTACCGCCGCCATCATGCTAATGGCGCTGGCTGCAAGCCAGAGTTATGCGGAGCAAACCACCACTCCGGTTCGCCACAATAACCGGGACGCGATGATTATCCCTTCCGAACATAACGACTCGCCGTTTGATTTTAATCACATGGCTGCCGGCAATGATAAATCGGATGAGCTGGGCGTACCGTATTACAACTAACGCCCGCCCATTCTGCAATGACTCAAGCCCCGCTGAAGCGGGGCTTTTTTATCCCGGCTTCGTCGGGACGGTCATTACCGCGCTGCGCCGCGGCGCGCAAGCCGCAGACCGAACACGTTAATATAGAGCCCGCCCATAATCAGCGCCGCCCCCAACAGCTGTAGGCCATTGAGCCGTTCGCCAAGCAGCAGAGCCGCGCTCGCCATCCCGACTACCGGCACCAACAGCGACAGCGGCGCCACCCGCCAGGTTTCATAACGCCCAAGCAGCGCCCCCCAGATACCGTAACCAACGATGGTGGCGACAAACGCCAGATACATCAGCGATAGCACGGTCGTGGCGTCGATATTAACCAGGCTTGCCGCCATCGCCTGTGGGCCATCAATAATGCCAGACGCCAGCATGAACGGTAACACCGGAATCAACGCGCTCCACACCACCAGCGACATAATCGGCGGCTTGTGTTGCTGAGACATAATCTTCTTATTGAAAATGTTGCCGCAGGCCCAGCTGAACGCCGCCGCCAGAGTCAGCATAAAGCCGACCAGCGGCACGTGCTGGCCGCCGAGGCTGGCCTCAACCAGTACCAATACGCCAAAAATCGCCAGCGCGATACCGGCGACCTGCTTTCCCTGTAACCGCTCGCCAAAGACAAAAGCGCCCAGCACGATAGTGAAAAAGGCCTGAGCCTGCAGTACCAGAGATGCCAAACCGGCTGGCATACCGAGGTTAATCGCGCAGAATAAAAAGGCGAACTGGCCGAAACTGATGGTCAGGCCGTAGCCCAGCAGCAGGCGCAGCGGTATTTTGGGCCGCGCAACGAACAGTAGCGCCGGAAACGCCACCAGTAAAAAACGTAACCCCGCCAGCATCAGCGGCGGCATATTGTGCAACCCGAGCTTAATCACCACAAAATTGAGCCCCCACACCACCACTACCAGCATTGCCAGCAGTCCATCTCTGCGCGTCATACGATGCCTCTGTCATTCTGGTCAACGATGACCAAGGTCAAAGTAACCAAATTCCCGCCGCTCGAACAGATCATTATTTTTAGCAGGTGCTGAAGGCACTTTCCGACATAGAGCCCGCTATACAAGGCTCAGTTAGCATGCTATTTGTGATCGGGCACAACAAAAATAAAACACAACATCGGGCAAGGAAAAAATGACAACCACCATCAGGCGCTCAACGGTAGCGCTACTGGCGTCGTCGTTGCTGTTAACCATCGGCCGCGGCGCAACGCTTCCTTTTATGACGATTTATCTCACCCGCCGTTTTCAGCTGGAAGTCGACGTCATCGGCTATGCGCTCTCCGTCGCGCTGGTCGTCGGCGTTATCTTCAGCATGGGCTTCGGTATTCTTGCCGATAAGTTCGACAAAAAACGCTATATGCTGATCGCCATCGTGGCGTTTATCGCTGGCTTTATCGCCATCCCCGCGGTCAATAGCGTGGCGCTGGTGGTCTTCTTTTTCTCATTGATCAACTGCGCTTATTCGGTTTTTTCTACCGTGCTGAAAGCCTGGTTTGCCGATGTGCTGACGCCGGAGAAAAAGGCGCGCATCTTTTCGCTCAACTATACCTTCCTCAATATCGGCTGGACCGTTGGGCCGCCAATTGGCACCCTGCTGGTGATGCAGAGCATTAACCTGCCTTTCTGGCTGGCCGCGCTGTGTGCCGCCTTCCCGCTGGTGTTTATCCAGATCTTCGTCGAACGTACCTCTGCCGTTAGCGTGGAAGGTACCGCGCCGCAGTGGACGCCGTCGGTGCTTTTGCGCGATCGTGCCTTGCTGTGGTTTACTTTTTCCGGCTTACTGGCATCGTTTGTCGGCGGCTCATTTGCCTCCTGTATTTCGCAGTATGTACTCGCCGCAGGCACCAGCGACTTCGCGGAAAAAGTGGTCGCGGTAGTGCTGCCGGTCAACGCCGCGGTGGTGGTCGCGTTGCAATACGCCGTCGGGCGACGGCTTTCGGCGCGAAACATCCGCCCGCTGATGACCTTCGGCACCCTGTGCTATGTGTTGGGTCTCGGCGGTTTTATCCTCTCCGGTAATAATCTGGTGATGTGGGGCATTTCCGCCGCTATCTTTACCCTTGGCGAAGTTATTTATGCGCCGGGCGAATATATGTTGATCGATCAGATTGCCCCACCCGGTATGAAAGCCAGCTATTTTTCCGCCCAGTCGTTAGGCTGGTTAGGCGCGGCGTTCAACCCGATGCTGACCGGGATAATCCTCACCCATCTGCCGCACTGGTCGCTATTCTTCATCTTAATGCTGGCGATCGTCGCCGCCTGGCTGATGATTTTCCGCGGCATGAATGTGCGTCCCTGGCAAACCGTACAGGCGTAAACCCAGGCGTCATGCGGCTGTCGGGTTGCTGTCGCCTCTCTGTCGGGTGCCCGTCGTGGCGCCCGGCAGGTTAAAAAATCACACTGGTCTCAGGTTCCCATCCGGAGATTAACACCATGAACAGCAGTACCCGAGTAAAGCAATTACGTCTGCAGCGCGCCTGGTCCCAGGAACAACTTGCCGAACTGGCTGGCGTCAGCGTTCGCACTATCCAGCGGATCGAAAACGGCGATCGCCCGGGGTTAGAAACCCTGAGCGCTCTGGCGGCGGTGTTTGAGATAAATGTGGCCGAGCTCAGCGACGATGCTCCCGTCGGTCACGAAGCATCGCTCGATTTACGTATCGAAGAAGCGAAAAGCCGCCTGCATCAGGAGAGCCGTTTTTTTCGCTCGCTGAGCGTGGCGGTCACGGTTTGCGTTTTGTTGCTGGTGATTAATCATTTCACCCAACCGGACGTCTACTGGTCAGTGTGGGTGGCAATCATCTGGGGCGCGTTATTGCTGCTGCGGGGATTACGTCTGTTTGTCTTTGCCGGGTGGATCCGCCAGTGGCGGCAGGCGCGACTGCAGCGCCTGCTGCGTAAATAGAAAAAGCCCGCTTAATGCGGGCTATCTCGTTACCAGACCTGGGCGGCGATCCCAGTGACCAGCCGCACTTTATCCCACTGCTGGGCTTCGCTTAGCGAATTGCCCTCTTCTGTGGAGGCAAAGCCGCACTGCGGGCTCAGGCAAATCTGCTCCAGCGGTACATACTGCGCCGCCTCCTGCAGTCGCGCCTTCACGCCTTCCGGATTTTCCAGTTCGCCGTTCTTGGTGGTGATCAGCCCAAGCACCACCTGCTGATGGCCTGGACGAATAAAGCGCAGCGGGGCAAAATCGCCGGAACGATCGTTGTCGTATTCAAGGAAAAACGCGTCAATGTTGACACCGCCGAAGAGAATTTCCGCCACGGGCTCGTAGCCGCCTTCTGAAATCCAGGTCGAGCGGAAGTTACCGCGACAGACGTGCAAGCCGACGGTGAGATCCTGCGGCTTCCCTTCAAGGGCTTTATTCAGTACCCGGGCATAGGTACGCGCCAGTTCGTCCGGATCGTCACCGCGCTCGCGTACCTGCTGGCGTTGTTCGTCTGAACATAAATAGGCCCAGACGGTATCATCAAGCTGCAGATAACGGCAGCCAGCGTCATAGAAAGCGCGGATCGCATCACGCCAGGTGGTTGCTAGATCGTCGAAGTATTCAGCCAGGTCCGGGTATACCGTGCTATCGATATCTTTACGCCCGCCGCGGAAGTGCAGCACGCTGGGGCTGGGGATGGTCATTTTCGGCTGCGCATTGCCGCTGACGCTTTTCAAAAAGCGGAAATCTTCCAGCATTGGATGGTTGCCGAAGCCCAGTTTACCGGTCACGCGCACGCCGTGCGCTTTGGTCTGTACGCCGTTGAACTGAATACCTTTCTCTGAATCGTAACGTTCAACGCCTTCCAGACCATCGAAGAAGTCGAAATGCCACCATGCGCGCCGAAATTCACCGTCAGTCACCACGTGCAGGCCGCAATCGCACTGCTGCTGAACCAATTGGCGGATGGCTTCATTCTCTATTTCACGCAGATGGCCGGCATCAATATTGCCCTCCGCTAACTGCAGGCGCGCCTGCTTAATGGCGTTAGGACGTAAAAAACTGCCGACGATATCTGCGCGAAACGGGGCCTGGTGACGTTGCATGTTCTCTCCTTAACGGCAGGCAGGTAGTTGCCTGCCGTGATAATTCATTATTTGAATTTTTAGACTTCTGGATGTCTATATGTCCAGATACTGTCATGCAGAAGGAGCATCGGCAAACGAGAAAAATTCATAGCTGTTGAATTTATTTCATGTTGCTGGCTTCGCTGACGCTAAATGCGAACCCCTCATCCGCCCAACCGGTCAGGCCACCGAGCATCATTTTTACCGGCCGGCCAAGCTGCGCCAGCTTTAAGGCGGCAATATCCGCGCCGTTGCAGTGCGGCCCAGCGCAATACACGACAAACAGCGTTTCCGCGGGCCACTGCGCCATTCGCGCGGCATTGATCTCGCGATGCGGAAGATGCAGCGCGCCAGGCAGGTGACGACGGGCGAAAACATCATGACTGCCTATCACATGCAGCAGCACAAAGTCCTGTTCACCGTGCTGCAAAGCGTGATGGACATCGGCGCAGTCGGTTTCGACACTCAGTTTATGGGCAAACCAGGCAGCGGCATCGGCCGGGGCGGCTGGCGTAAATTGGCTTACAACACTCATGGCGTATTCTCCTTGTCTGTGGTAACACTACTTTAACCACCACCCGACCCGGACCACCGCCCCCATTGATGACAGAAAACGCTGAAATCCTGACAACCAACAATGTGACACTGTCACCACCAAAAGTCGTCGTTCTGGCCTATGACGGCCTGTGTACCTTCGAGTTCGGCGTGGCGGTCGAGATTTTTGGTCTCCCGCGCCCGGAAATGGGCGATAGCTGGTATCGGTTCGCGGTCGCCGCCGTCGATGATGGCGAGCTTCGCGCCACCGGCGGTATTCGCATCGTCAGCGACGGCGGGCTGGCGCTGCTTAACGAAGCGGACACCATCGTCGTACCCGGCTGGCGAGGCATAGAAAGCGAGGTTCCTCAGGCGTTGTGCCAGGCGCTGGCGGCAGCGTATGCGCGCGGCTGCAGAATCGTCTCTATCTGTTCCGGGGTATTTGTGCTCGCCGCCGCCGGATTGCTTAACGGCCGGCAGGCCACCACCCATTGGCGTTACACAGCCCGGTTGCAGGAGCGTTTTCCGTTGATTGAAGTGGTGGAAGACGTGCTGTACGTCGGCGATGCGCGGCTGATGACCTCCGCCGGCAGCGCCGCGGGCATCGATCTTTGTCTGCATCTGGTGCGCGAAGATTTCGGTCACGAAGCGGCGAACATCGTCGCCCGGCGGCTGGTGGTGTCGCCGCACCGCGACGGCGGGCAGGCGCAGCAGGTGATCCGCCCGGTAGCAACAGCGCGTGAAAGCCAGCGCCTCGGCCAGCTGTTTGATTATCTACATCAGCATCTCGCTGAGAGCCATACCCTTGCCTCGCTGGCGCAGCGAATGGATATGAGCCCGCGCACTTTCTTGCGTCGTTTTCAGCAGGCGACCGGTAAATCGCCGGCCCGCTGGCTGCTTGATGAGCGGTTGCTTCGCGCCCGCCAGCAGCTCACCGATAGCCGTCTCAGCATCGACAGAATCGCCGAAATCTGCGGTTTCGCTAATGCCAGTACGCTACGTCACCACTTTCGCCAGCATTTCGCCGTGAGTCCGCTGCAATATCGAAAAAAGTTTTCCCCCGTCAGTAGTCATATTAAGATGGCCAGCGACAATAATTCACGTCGTTGAATTACACCTGCAAGGATTAAGCTGATGAAAAAAGAGTGTCGCGTCGTTATCTATAAAGAGGGGCTGCTGGGCAGTATGTTTTTTGGCGAAGCGAAAGCCGATCCCGATAAAATGAGCCGGTTCCTCACTGAGTACACGCAGCAGGGCTGGGAAGTCAAAACCATGGCGGTCGAACGCCGCCGCAGCGCCCTGTTCTGGTCGCGCGAAGCCTATTTATTTGTGCTCGAACGCGCCATCTGATGCGTTAATTTATTTCATAAACATAACGCTATTCTGGTTAATCTTTTGTTTAGATTGACCAGGATATTATCTATTCAACAACCGTAAACCCTGTTCAATGAGGACAACATTAGCGCATAAATAAGATGGAGGTAGATCATGCTGGGAAATATGCATGTTTTCATGGCCGTACTGGGAACCATCCTGTTCTTTGGTTTTCTGGCCGCGTATCTAAGCCACAAATGGGATGACTGATGAACGACGATAATCCCCACCCGTAAGCGCCCCCTGCTGCTGTTGCACCAGGGGGCGTTCTGCGTTAAGTCACTTCTTTGAACGCCTGGCACATCATCCCCACTGCCTGTTTACTGCCGCTTATAAGGTCTTTCTACGCTTGCGCGAATACATCACTTCATCGCTTTGTTTGAGCATATCCCCGAGCGTAGGATAACGGCTGACATCGCTCTGTAGCTCGCCGTAAGAGTAATTAATGTTATAGGGTTTTCCTGACGTCTGGTTGTAATGATCGACACTCTCACGCAGCTTTTGCAAGAATGTGTCGGCACGCCCGTTGCGGGTAATGATGGCGGCGAACTCATCGCCGCCTAAACGGCCGACAACCTCGCCTGGCAGCAGATGTTGCGCCAGAAACGCCGCGAAGGTTTTTAGCACCTCGTCCCCCTCCGCATGCCCCCACAGATCGTTAATGGGTTTGAATTTATCGAGATCAAAAAAGACCAGGCTAAACGGCGTTGCGTTGCTAGTCAGCGTACGGAAACGTTTATCGCCGATACGGTAAAAGCCGCGCCGGTTAGCGATGCCGGTCAGACTGTCGGTCATCGCCATGCCAATCACCTGGAACTCATCCTCGACGATATACGCCAGATCCTTGAGGACGGCGATCTCTTCATCGTTGAACTCGCGCGGCGTGGTATGAATCAGGCATAGCGTGCCGGCCACGGCGCCATCGGGCAGATGGACAGGATAGCCCGCGTAGAAGCGGATATAGGGTTCGCCCGTCACCAACGGGTTATCATAAAAACGATCGTCATTGACCGCATCGTTAACGATGAATGCGCCGTCCTGCAAGATGGCGTGGGCGCAAAAAGAGATATCGCGCCGGGTCTGGCGAATCCCCAACCCCTGACAGGCGAGCAGCCACTGCCGTTCACGGTCGAGCAGGCTGATGAGTACCACCGGCACCTGAAAAATTCTTTTAGCCAGCCGGGTGAGGCGTTCGAAACGCTCATCATCACGGGTATCGAGCAGGTCCGCCAGATACAGCGATTTCAGTCTTTCTTCTTCATTTTCCGGTACGCCTGGGAATTTCATAAAGCCTCATTGCAATAAAGCGAAAAAATCAGATGGCGGGATTAATGAGCAGCCGATGAAAAGCGCGTCAGCGCCCCATACCAGTCATAGCTGCCCTGGGTACCAATTTCGCGTTCCCCCTCTTCCAGCTTCAGCAGAAAACGTCGTTTGTTGAGCTGATCGAGGTTATGAAAGTAATTCGCCAGCCGTCGGGCTAAATCTTCATACATGGCGAAAGCCACCGCGGTCCCTTGCGCCGCATCGGCGTATTTAGCAAATTCGTTCTTAATCGCCTGAAAATCATCGTTCATTGAAAGCACCACCTCCTGTCGCAATGTCATCAGTATGGTTAGCCCTGGCCGTTTTTTCCATCCCAATAGCTATCCGCATTTTATGCTGGCTTAAAAAATACGGCCCAGGGAAGCGCCGAGACCCACGCCATGAAAAACAATGCGTTTATGCTGTTATCAGCGCAAATTATCGGCAATTAGCAGAAGATAATAAAATCGCCAGCGACGAGCCAGGGGTGAATAGGCAAAAAAAAACCGCCATGTGACTGGCGGTGAATAAATGCTTGCATGGATAGATCGTAGATTGTATTTAGCGTTTTCGTAGAAAAGCGTCGGGACTTCCTACGTCTGACTCGCAGGCTAGCACGCCCTTGTTCAATAAATCTTAAACCGCAGACGTACTCAGAGCTTCTCCACCAGCGCTTTAAGTTCCGCGATCAGCGGCGCGGTATTATCCTGCGTCGCGAGCGGCCAGGTCGACTGACGTACCACCAGCCGCGCCGGCAGCAGCTCGCGCAGGCGGCCGGTCGGCGCCGCCATCTGCTGCATCAGTAATTCCACCGCCCGCCGGCCTAACAGATCAAAATCCTGGGCGACGGTGGTAAGCGGCGGCTGAAAGTAAAGGCTATCGGCCGTATCGTCATAGCCGGTCACCGAAATCGCCTGGCTGCCGCGTCGATTAAGCTGCGCCAGCGCGCTTAGCACCCCGAGTGCCATCTGATCGTTGGCGACCACGATCGCGCTTAATTTCGGGTTTTTATGCAGCAACTCGAAGGTTTTTTGCCAGCCGCTGGCGGCGCTCCAGTCGCCGAACACCGTGATCGATTGACTGACCCCAAGCCGGTGCAGCGTCTCGCGCCAGCTGCCGAGGCGCATCCGCGCCGACACCGAGCTTTCCGGCCCGGCCAACAGGCCAAACTCTCGGTGCCCTAATTCCCAAAGGTGGCGCACGCAGGCGCCGCAGCCATCGCGATGATCGAAACGCACGCAGGAGACATCTGTCTCCGGCGAGACATCGAGAAACAAACAGGCGATATCCGTATTTTCCGCCGCCAGCCGTTCGGCGACGCTGCTCTCCAGCGGCAGGCTGATAATGGTGCCTCGAATATGCTGGGCGCGAAACTCATCCAGCCGCGCCTGCAGCGCCGGGTAATCACTTTGCGCCGGCATGGCGATGGCGACCTCCAGCCCCTGCTCACCGGCATACCTTTTCACCGCCGCGGCAATTTGCGACGGCGCGTGTAAGGTCAACGACGCGGTGATAAGCCCTATCGATGCCGCCGCTTTGCCCGCCAATAGCTGTGCCGAACGGTTAGGTACATAGTGCAGCGTCTGCATCGCACGCAGCACCTTTTCACGGGTGCGCTGCGCCACAATCTGTGGGTTATTCACCACCCGCGACACCGTCTGCTGCGAAACGCCCGCCTCGCGGGCGACATCTTCTAAAGTGGCTGAACGGCGCTGCATCGCGTACTCCTGTCAGTGAAAACGGCGTAATGTCTTACGCTAACATTTTATGTCTTCCTTACGACAAAAATCTGCTATTTGCGCCGTGATTCGTGATCGTGAATGGGTTTCATTTTCGCCAACATTGCGGGTCTGTGGAAAATACCCGATAACCCGATGAGATTGTTTAGCGAATAACATTTATTACCATTATCCGTCAGGTATGCGTATGCAACGATATGATTCAGGCGCCGCTCGCGGCCCCGCTTTTCACGAAGTTCTGGCCCGCGAGGACTGGCAAAACCAGACTATCACTCACCTCAACCGCCTGCCCGCCCATCCCTCTTTTGCCAGCTGGCGCGATGCCGATGCGGCGCGCGACAACCGCCCTTCCGACCGCCGCCGTCAGCTGGACGGCGAATGGCAATTTTCCTATGCCCGTAGTCCGTTTCAGGTGGATGCCAACTGGCTGCAGCATGACCTGCCCGACAGCCGCCCGACGCCGGTGCCTTCAAACTGGCAAATGGAGGGCTATGACGCGCCGATTTACAGCAACGTCCGCTATCCGATTGATACCGTGCCGCCGCGGGTGCCCGAAGACAACCCTACCGGCTGCTATTCGCTACAGTTGACCGTCGATGAGGCGTGGCGGGTCGAAGGGCAAACGCAAATTATCTTTGACGGCGTTAACTCCGCGTTTCATCTGTGGTGCAACGGCGAGTGGGTCGGCTACTCCCAGGATAGCCGTCTTCCCGCCGCCTTTGATTTAAGCCCGTTTCTGCAGCAAGGCGCCAACCGCCTGTGCGTGATGGTGATGCGCTGGAGCGCGGGCAGCTGGCTTGAAGATCAGGATATGTGGCGCATGAGCGGTATCTTCCGTTCGGTGTGGCTGTTGCATAAACCGCAGGCCCGCCTCAGCGATGTGCAATTAACCCCGCAGCTCGATGCTCTATATCGCGACGCGCGATTACAGGTCAAGCTTAGCGTCGAGGCCGCGCCTGAAGCGCTGGCGGCGCTGGAAATTAACGTCGCGCTGTGGGATGGCAAAACGCGCCTTGCCAGCCAGCGCCAGCCGCTGGGTACGCCGATTATCGATGAACGCGGCAGCTACGGCGAGCGGGCAATTGTCAATCTCGATATTGAGCGCCCGCGGCTGTGGAGCGCCGAGCAGCCGCATTGTTACCGCGCGGTGGTATCGCTATGGCGCGGCGAGACGTTGCTTGAAGCGGAAGGCTGGGATATTGGTTTTCGCCAGGTAGAAATCCGCGACGGGCTACTGTTGCTCAACGGCAAGCCGCTATTGATTCGCGGCGTCAACCGCCACGAACATCATCATCAGCGCGGCCAGGTGGTCAACGAAGAGGATATGGTGCAGGACATTCTGCTGATGAAGCAGAACAATTTCAACGCCGTGCGCTGTTCGCACTACCCCAACGCCCCGCGCTGGTACGAGCTATGCAACCGCTACGGCCTGTACGTGGTGGACGAAGCCAATATCGAAACTCACGGCATGGTACCGATGAATCGGCTGTCTGACGATCCGGCCTGGCTTGCCGCTTACAGCGCGCGCGTCACCCGTATGGTGCAGAGCAACCGCAATCATCCCTCGATCATTATCTGGTCGCTGGGTAATGAGTCCGGCTGCGGCGACAACCATCAGGCCATGTACCAGTGGTTGAAGCATAACGACCCTTCGCGTCCGGTACAGTATGAAGGCGGCGGCGCCGACAGCAGCGCCACCGATATTATCTGCCCGATGTACGCCCGCGTCGAGCGCGACCAGCCCTTCCCGGCGGTACCCAAATGGTCGATCAAGAAGTGGATCGGGATGCCCGGCGAACAACGCCCGCTGATCCTCTGCGAATACGCCCACGCGATGGGCAATAGCCTGGGCAATTTCGCCGATTACTGGCAGGCTTTCCGCGACTATCCTCGCCTGCAGGGCGGTTTTATCTGGGATTGGGCCGACCAGGCAATCGAGAAAACGTTCCCGGATGGTAGCGTCGGCTGGGCCTATGGCGGCGATTTCGGCGATAAACCTAACGACCGGCAGTTCTGCATGAATGGCCTGGTATTCCCCGACCGGCGCGCCCATCCTTCGCTCATCGAGGCCAAACATGCGCAACAGTATTTCCAGTTCGCCTTGCTGGAGCAAAGTCCGCTGCGGATTGCTATCACCAGCGAATATCTGTTCCGCGTCACCGATAACGAAATGCTGCGCTGGCAGGTTCAGTGCGCGGGAGAAACGATAGCCAGCGGCGACTTAGCGCTGGCGCTGCAGCCGCAAGGACGGGCGGAATTGATTCTTAGCGACGGCCTGGCCCTGCCGCGCGGCGCCCGTGATGTCTGGCTGCAGCTCGAAGTGATCCAGCCGCAGGCGACGTCATGGTCTGAGCCCGGTCACCGCGTCGCCTGGCAGCAGCTAGCGCTTGCCGCGCCGCTGGCGCTATCTGAGACGTCCGCCGAAGGCCCGGCGCCGGTCCTGACGATCGAACCCACGTTCTATCAGGTCAGCGTCGGATCCCAGCGCTGGATTATCGACCGTCAGAGCGGACGTTTAAGCGAATGGTATGCCGCGGGCAAACAGCAGTTGCTGACCCCGCTGGCGGATCAGTTTATCCGTGCGCCGCTGGACAATGATATTGGCGTCAGCGAAGTCGAACGTATCGATCCGAACGCCTGGGTCGAGCGCTGGAAGAGCGCCGGTCTGTATTCGTTGACGACCCGCTGCGTGAAATGCGAGGCGCAGCAGCTGGTGCGGGAGGTGATCGTTGATAGCCACTGGCACTATCTGCGCGGCGAGGAGACGGTCATTGCCAGCCACTGGCGCATGACCTTCACGGCCGACGGCGGGCTCCAGATCACCGTTGATGGCGAACGTGCCGCAACGTTACCGCCGCTGGCGCGCGTCGGGCTGCGCTTCCAGGTCGCCGATCAACATGCCGAAGTCAGCTGGTTGGGATTAGGGCCGCACGAAAACTATCCGGATCGCAAAAGCAGCGCCTGTTTTTCGCGCTGGCAACAGCCGCTGCGCGAGATGAGCACGCCCTATATCTTCCCCAGCGAAAACGGTCTGCGCTGCGATTGCAAAGCGCTGGACTGGGGATGCTGGCACGTCGCAGGCCAGTTCCACTTCTCGGTGCAGCCGTACAGTACGGAACAGCTGATGACGACCGATCACTGGCATCGTATGACGCCGGAAAAAGGCGTCTGGATCACGCTCGACGGCCAGCATATGGGCGTTGGCGGCGATGATTCCTGGACACCAAGCGTTCTGTCACAGTGGCTGCTGCTCGAGGCCCAATGGCACTATCAGGTTACGCTTCATTGTCAATAATAACGGGGGCTTCGGCCCCCACCGCACAGGTATAATAAGATATGAAACTCTCTGAACTCACGCCCCGCGAACGGCATAATTTTATCTATTTCATGCTGTTCTTTTTCTTTTACTATTTCATTATGTCGGCTTACTTTCCCTTTTTTCCGGTGTGGCTGGCGGAAGTAAATCATTTAACGAAAACCGAAACGGGGATTGTTTTCTCCTCCATTTCGCTGTTCGCGATAATATTCCAACCGGTGTTTGGTCTGATTTCCGATAAGCTCGGGCTGCGTAAACATCTGCTGTGGACCATTACCGTACTGCTTATTTTGTTCGCCCCGTTCTTTATTTTTGTCTTCTCGCCGCTGCTGCAAATGAACATTATCGCCGGCGCGCTGGTGGGAGGTATTTATTTAGGCGTAGTGTTTTCCAGCGGTTCCGGCGCGGTCGAGGCCTATATTGAACGCGTCAGCCGCGCCAACCGTTTCGAATACGGCAAAGTACGCGTCTCCGGCTGCGTCGGCTGGGCGCTGTGCGCGTCAATTACCGGCATCTTGTTCGGTATCGACCCTAACATTACCTTCTGGATAGCCTCCGGTTTTGCGCTGGTGCTTGGCGTGTTGTTATGGCTATCGCGCCCGGAGGCCAGCAGCAGCGCGCAGGTTATCGACGCCATCGGCGCCAACCGCCAGGCCTTTTCACTGCGTACGGCGGCCGAACTGCTGCGAATGCCGCGCTTCTGGGGATTTATTATTTATGTGGTAGGCGTCGCCAGCGTCTATGACGTTTTCGACCAGCAGTTCGCTAACTTTTTTAAAGGCTTTTTCGCCACGCCGCAGCGTGGAACCGAGGTCTTCGGCTTTGTCACCACCGGCGGTGAATTACTCAACGCGCTGATTATGTTCTGCGCACCGGCAATTATTAACCGCATCGGCGCGAAAAACGCCCTGCTGACCGCCGGCATAATTATGTCGATGCGCATCCTCGGATCTTCTTTTGCGACTTCGGCGGTGGAAGTGGTCATTTTAAAAATGCTGCATATGTTTGAATTACCGTTCCTGCTGGTCGGCACTTTCAAATATATTTCTTCCGCATTTAACCCTAAGCTTTCCGCCACCCTATTTTTAATCGGCTTTAACCTGTCGAAACAGCTTTCCGGGGTAGTGCTTTCGGCTTGGGTGGGACGGATGTACGACACCGTAGGTTTTCACCAGGCCTACCTGATCCTCGGCTCAATCACCCTGAGCTTTACCCTGATATCGCTATTTACCTTAAAAGGTAGTAAGACACTGCTGCCTACAGCAGAGTATAACAATGCGTCCTGAGATTATCCTTCCGTCACGGATGACGGAGACGCCGCTTTGATTTGCGTTTGCCCGCCGCTATTCTCCAGTTCGTAGAGGCGGCACTCCGCTCGCGCTGAGATCAATTGCGCCAGTTCTGCCGAGTGGCTGGTAAGCCAGATCTGGCTATAGCGTGACGCTTCGACAATCAGACGCGCCAGCGCCGGGAACATCTGGCGATGCAGGCTGTTTTCCGGCTCATTAATGGCGAGAAACGCCGGTGGCCGTGGGCTGAGTAACGCGACCGCCAGGCACAAAAAACGCAGGGTGCCGTCAGACATCTCCGCCGCCAGCAGCGGCCGATAAATCCCCTCCCGGCGCATCTTCATCACGAAACGCGAGTTGTCGTTCTCGCAGAAAAAGGTACAGTCGGGGAACGCTTCGCCGAGGATTTCGTGCAGCAACTCCTCAGCGCCGATTTCGACGATAGTCTGAAAGGCCGCCGCCAGATTGCCGCCATCGCTATCGAGCACCGGTGAACGGTAGCCGACCGTCGGCTGGCGGAGCGGTGAAAGCCTGCCGATGGCAAACTCATGGTAAAAACGCCAGCGGCGCATGGTCTCCCGCACGCGCGACACTTCCGGGAAACGATGCGGTTCGCCTAGCTGGCCGAAAATAGACTCGTTTTCGTAAATAGTATCGGTGAAGGTACTTTTTTCGCCATTGACATCAACCAGAAACGCCGCCTGGTTTTTCCGCTGCAGTACCCGTGACGATGGCCGGCGGTTAAAACCCGATAGCCAGATATTCTCTTCTTTAACGATCGGGTCAAGCATAAATTGCGTTGGATACGGCAGTTTTTCCGGAAACCCGACCTGCAATTCGTATTCAAATTCGTCGGTCAGGCAGGCGATTTGCAGACGCCGTGGGTGGCGGTCGGTCGGCGCCTGTTTCCCCGACCACATGATATTCTCAAGCCCACCCTCCTCGCTGACATAGCTGGAAAACTGGCCGCTGGCCGAGGCGGTTAACAGGTGAATCGCTTTGTAGATGTTCGATTTTCCGCAACCGTTGGGGCCAAACACGATATTCAGCGGCCCGAGTTCCAGTTCAATCGCCCTGACTGAACGGAAATTGTTAATGCGAATGCGGTTAATCATACCTTTCCTCTGGCGCGCCGATGCTCAACTGAGCGATTTTTTCATCCCGCGCGTTAGCGCGACTCTGGCGAGTTTATCGGCATCCAGATGTGAATCACTAAAGACGCCGAAAAACAGGCGTTCATCATCAATAACCTGCGACACGACCCGGTAGTTCAACGGCTGTCCGGATGGCGCGCCGTACTGCGCAGGAGTGACGGAAACTTCCGTCGCGGTGTCGGCGACGCTAACCAGCAGACCATCTGCTTTGCCGCCCACCAGCATGACCTTAATTAACGGGTGCACTGTATTCCTCCCGAGTGGGGTCAAAAATGTCATTGAACAAGTCCCTGGCCACGCTGAAGCGCCGCAGGAAAAAAAATCGTCGTATGTACTTTTTTATAGTTCATAGCGGCCTGGAGTATAAAAAAAAACGAATTGCACTTTGTAAGCACGCATTATTAGTAGTAAAGGCCGACAAATGATGAAGGAAAAAAGTGGAATTGTGAATCTTAACAACTCTTATTTGTTGCTCAGGGCGTTGAGAATGGTCGCAAAATGTACATTGGTTACAGTGGGATGCTGAGCTATTTGGTAGCCGGACAAGACGCGATGCGCCGCCTCGGAGAAAAAACCGGGCGGCGACGAATAGCACAGTATCTACAAGCCGCGATTTTTCAACATCGGCTCGATCAGCGGATCGTGCCCGCGCCAGTCGCGATACAGCGCTTCGAGATCGCAGCTATTACCGCGCGACAAAATCGCCTCGCGGAAACGTTGACCGTTTTCCCGGGTTAATCCCCCCTGCTCGACAAACCACTGATAACCATCGTCGGCAAGCATTTGCGTCCACAAATAGGCATAGTAGCCCGCCGCATAACCGCCGCCGAAAATATGCGAGAAATAGCTGCTGCGATAGCGCGGCGGAACTGCCGCCAGATCCATCTGCTCCTCGCGCAGCGATTGCTGTTCAAAAGCATCGACATCCTGCGGCAGCGCCTGCGGGGTGACGCTGTGCCAGCGCATGTCAAGCAGCGCCGCCGCCAGCAGTTCGCTCATGTCATAACCCTTATTGAACGTTGAGGCGCGGAACATGCTGTCGCGCAGATCATCGGGCATGGCTTCGCCGGTCTGGTAGTGCTTCGCATAATGGGCGAAGACCTGCGGCTCGCTGGCCCAATGTTCATAAATCTGCGACGGGAATTCCACGAAATCACGCGGCGTATTGGTGCCTGAAAGACTCGCATAGCGCTGGTTAGCGAACAGGCCGTGCAGCGCATGGCCAAATTCGTGGAACAGCGTGATGACGTCATCCCACGATAGCAGCGCGCAGCCGCCGGCTTTTGGTTTCTGGTAGTTGCAAACGTTGTAAATCACCGGACGCTGGGCACGCAGCGTCGATTGCTCGACAAACACATCCATCCAGGCGCCACCGCTTTTGCTGTCACGCGAGAAGTAGTCGCCGTAAAACAGCGCCATTCCTTCGCCGTTGGCATCAAAGATTTCCCATACCCGTACATCGGGATGGTAAAGCGGAATATCAAAACGTTCGACAAAACGAATGCCAAATAGTTGGGAGGCGGTCCAGAACACGCCATCTTCCAGCACCCGATCCAGGGCGAAATAGGGTTTTAGCTGCGCTTCATCGATGGCGAATTTAGCGCGCCGCACCTGCTCGCCGTAATATAACCAGTCCCAGGCCGCAGCCTGAAAATCGCCACCCTCTTCATCAATAACCTGCTGGATATCGGCAAGCTCCTGTTCGGCGCGACGGCGGGCCGCCGGCGCGATGCGGCGCATAAAAGCCAAAGCCTCAGACGGCGTTTTCGCCATCTGGTCAGCCATCGACCAGCTCGCGTAATCTGCGACGCCGAGCAATGCGGCCTTACGCGCGCGGATTTCCGCCAGCCGCAAAACCAGTTCACGGGTGTCGTTGGCATCGCCCTTCTGGTTACGCGTCCAGCCTGCAGTGAATAGATTGTGCCGGGTCTGGCGATCGGCAAGGGCCTGTAGCGCCGGTTGCTGGGTGGTATTGGTCAGCGCCAGCAGCCAACGGTCCTGCAGGCCTTTATCGCGCGCGGCATCGGCGGCGGCGGCAATCTCATCCGCGGCCAGCCCGTCGAGCTGGTGTTGATAATCGACAACCAGACCGCCGGACTTCACCGCCGCCAGCAGACGCTGCTGGAACTGACTTTGCAGCGACGCCTCCTCGGTATTCAATGCTTTTAGCGCGGTTTTCTGCTCTTGCGCCAGCGCGGCTCCCGCCAGCTGGAAACGCTGCCAGCTCACCTCAAGCAGACGCCGCGACTCCGGATCCAGATTCAGGGCGTCGCGCTGCTGCCAGACCTGTTTGACTCGCTGGTACAGCGCATCGTTGAGCCAGATATCGTTGCCAAGCTCGGCGAGCTCGGCGGAGAATTGTTCATCCAGTTGCTGTATCAGCGGATTAGTATTCGCCCCGGCCATAGCGAAAAAGACCCGGGTCACCCGGCCCAGGAGCTGGCCGCTCTGCTCCAGCGCGACCAGGGTATTGTCAAAATCCGCCGGCGCCGGATTGTTGACGATTGCCGCAATCTCCTCGCGCTGGCGCCGAACGCCCTCATCAAAAGCCGGGCGATAATGGCTATCTGCAATCAAATCAAAATGCGGCGCCTGGTACGGCAGCAGGCTGACGTGTAAAAAGGGATTATTGTCCGTCATCATTCTCTCCTGAACGCGGGTATCCACTAAGATTAGGCAACTCATTGATTGGCCGCAATGATTTATCCAGCCAGCGCGCTATACCAACAGATGACGATACGATTTTCCTTTACCGCGCGGCGTTAACGCGTGCTATGTTATGACAACACAAAAAGCTTTGAGGAACAGTAAGATGATTATTCTGGTGACTGGTGCAACTGCTGGATTTGGCGAAAGTATTACTCGTCGTTTTATCGCTAACGGCCACAAAGTGATCGCCACCGGGCGTCGTGAAGAGCGCCTGAAGACGCTCAAAGAGGAGCTTGGCGATAACCTGTATACCGCGCAACTCGACGTGCGTAATCGCGCCGCCATCGAAGAGATGATTGCCGGGCTGCCCGCGGACTGGCAGTCTATCGATGTTCTGGTGAATAACGCCGGCCTGGCATTGGGTCTGGAACCCGCTCATCGCGCCAGCGTCGAAGACTGGGAAGACATGATCGATACCAATAATAAAGGCCTGGTGTACATGACCCGCGCGGTGTTGCCGGGGATGGTGGAGCGTAATCGCGGCCATATTATTAATATCGGTTCGACCGCCGGTAGCTGGCCCTACGCCGGCGGCAACGTCTACGGCGCGACCAAAGCTTTCGTACGCCAGTTCAGCCTGAATCTGCGCACTGATTTGCACGGCACCGCGGTTCGCGTCACCGATATCGAGCCGGGCCTGGTAGGCGGCACCGAGTTCTCCAACGTCCGTTTTAAAGGCGACGATGCGAAAGCCGGTAAAACTTACGAGAACACCCAGGCGCTGACGCCGGAAGATGTCACCGAAGCGGTGTGGTGGGTCGCGAATCTGCCGAAACATGTCAACATTAACACGCTGGAAATGATGCCGGTCAGCCAGAGCTTCGCCGGGCTCAGCGTCCATCGTCAGGGCTAACGCTCTCAGCGGCCTGGCCTGCGGGCCAGGTCTGGGCGGAACGGCAAAAAACGAGTAAAATAATGCTCATAACCCATTAAAAAGTAATCATCAATGGCCGCAGAAACGCAACTGAATCCGACCCAGCCCGTCAATCAGCAAATCTATCGCATCCTTCGTCGGGATATTGTCCATTGCCTGATCCCGCCGGGAACCCCGCTGTCAGAGAAAGAGGTGTCGGTGCGGTTTGATGTTTCGCGCCAGCCGGTACGGGAAGCCTTCATCAAATTAGCGGAAAACGGGTTGATTCAGATCCGTCCCCAGCGCGGCAGCTATGTGAATAAAATCTCAATGACCCAGGTGCGCAACGGCTGTTTCGTACGTCAGGCCATTGAGTGCGCGGTAGTGCGCCGCGCAGGAACGATGATCAACGATGAACAGCTCTATCAGCTGGAACAAAACCTCAACCAGCAGCGGGTGGCGGTTGAACGTCAGCAGCTCAATGATTTTTTCCAGCTCGATGATGAATTTCACCAGAAATTATCCCTTATCGCCGACTGCCAGCTGGCGTGGGACACCATTGAAAATATCAAGGCGACCATCGATCGGGTACGCTATATGAGCCTTGACCACGTGACTCCGCCCGATATGCTGCTGCGTCAGCATCTCGATATTTTTCAGGCACTGGAAAAACGCGATCTTGATGCCGTAGAAAAGGCGATGAATATTCACCTGCATGAAATTAGCGAGTCGGTTTTGTTGATTCGTCAGGAAAATAGCGAGTGGTTCAGCGAAGAATAATGGGTTAAGCGGCAGCCAACGTTGCGTCAGCTGCCGTAAAATAGATTACCGAACCACTAACACCGGAATTTTGGCATAGCGTAAAACGGATTCGGCGTTAGAACCGAGGAGATGAGTTGATATCCCCGGCTTGCGTGAACCAATAACGATAACGTCAAAATTCTCTTTTTCGCTCAGCGCTAATATTTCATCACGCACATTGCCAAAAACAATGCGGGTATGGATCCGCGACGCCGGGATTGAAAACAATCGCGACAGATCGCGCATTTTCTTTTCCGACTCCTCTTTCATGAAGGCTTCAAATTTACGAATATCCGCCGTAAAGCCGCGCAGCAAAGAACTGGTGCTGTTTGGCAGCACGTTCAGCAACGTGATTTCACCTTCTTCGGCAGATGCTAAAAAATCCGCGTGACGAACGGCCTTATCGCTTAAATCCATTTCAAACACATCGACCGGCAATAATATCTTTTTGTACATAGCCTGAGCTCCTTAGTCCTGAAGAAACCGTTGGGGGGATTTTATTCTGCCATATTTAAGCGTGCGGGAATACGATCAATCACCCAAATAAATACTTCAGAGATAAAAATAAACATCAACAATATATAATTAATTATGGAAAGTTAGAGTTATGTATAGACGGGAAATATCAGAGGCTATTCGTATTGCTAATACAAAAATAGCCCGACTCGCTATGCGATGCCGGGCTATGAATGGAATGATGTTTTTTTACTGGCCTTTAGCCCATTCGGCGACGGTCGCCTTGGCGCCGTGAATCTGTAAAGAGAGATACGCCGCCGTCACCGCATCGACAAAACGCGGTTCCTGCGGCAGACTTTCGCCGAAAATGGCCTTAATACCCAGCAGCGCCTGCACGCGTTCGCTACCCTCTTTACTACCCTGCACCGCCTGTTGAATGACCGGCAGTAGCGGATCGCTGATTTCAATCGCCTGCCCCTTGTCATCGACACCGCTCACGTAGCGCATCCAGCCGGCAATACCCAGCGCCAGCAGGCTGAAATCACTGTGATGCGCCAGGTGCCAGCGCACGGAGTCCAACATACGTTGCGGGAGCTTCTGGCTACCGTCCATCGCAATCTGCCAGGTGCGGTGCTTAAGCGCCGGATTGCTATAACGCTCAATGAGCAAACCCGCATAACGCGCCAGATCCACGCCCTGTACACTCAGCGTCGGCGCTTGCTCTTGCAACATTAACGCCTGCGCGGCGCGGCGGTAGTTATCATCCTGCATGCAATCATTGATATGCTGATAACCGGCGAGATAGCCCAGATAAGCGAGGAACGAATGGCTGCCGTTGAGCATTCGCAGCTTCATCTCCTCAAACGGCACGACGTCAGTGACCAGCTCCGCGCCGGCTTTCTCCCACTGCGGACGACCGGCGACGAAGTTATCTTCGATAACCCACTGGCGGAACGGTTCACAGGCCACACCGGCCGGATCGCGCACCCCGGTGAGTTGTTCAATTTTATCCAGCGTATCAGCGGTCACTGCCGGAACGATGCGGTCGACCATTGTGGAAGGGAACGTCACGTTCTGCTCAATCCACTGCGCCAGTTCGTCATCCACGGCGCGGGCATACGCACAAACTACGTTTCGCATTACGTGGCCGTTTTCCGGCATATTGTCGCAGGACATGACGCTGAAAGCCGGCAGACCGGCGGCGCGACGGCGCGCCAGCGCTTCTACCACCACGCCCGGCGCCGATTTCGGCTGGTGTGGAGTTTGCAGATCGGCGGCAATCAGCGGGTTATCAAGCTGCAGCTGACCGGTGGCCGGAGAGTGGCAGTAGCCTTTTTCGGTGATGGTCAGCGAGACAATCGCTACCTGAGGCTCGCACATTTTCGCCAACACGCTTTCCAGGCCATCGACCTGCGCATGCATCGCCTGCTTCACCACGCCGACGACGCGTGCGGTCCAGGCATCGGCGGACATTTCAGCCACCGTATAGAGCAGGTCCTGCTGTTGCAAATCGGCAATCTGCTGCTCACCGCCAATGAGGTTCACTTCGGTATAGCCCCAGTCGCTGCCGTGTTCGGCGGCAAGGATATCGGCATACACCGCCTGATGGGCGCGGTGAAAAGCCCCAAAACCGAGATGAACGATGCGAGAAACCAGCTTGCTGCGATCGTAAGAAGGAAGCGTTGCCCTAGCGTTTAAAAGCGTGTTTTCCATGGTGTCTCTCATTTTTATGATGACTGATAAATCATTCTCAAACAGAATGTTTTGGTGAGGTAAACCATCGCACGCAATTGGTATGACATCTTTGATTTTCATCAACTACCATACAAGAAGATCCGGCGCTGTCGCGTTTCGTGATCCTGCGCGCAATGGCGGGGATGAGCCGGGAGTATCCCGGCTAGATAACGTTAACGATGAGATTATGATTTCGCGTATTGGCCATTCGCGTTTAGCGCCTGACGCGTACCGGCGTCCGCCGCATCGTGGTCCAGACTCAGGTCACGGTCACACACTTCCGGCATCAGTAATGACGAGATGAGACCGATAGCTGAATAACAGATCAGCATCGCGACAATCGGCCACCACGAACCGGTTACGTTACAGAAGATACCGGCCAGCACCGGTCCGAATCCCACCGCCACCAGGCCGCCGGCCTCTTTTGAGATAGCCATTCTGGTAAAGCGATTACGCGAGCCGAACATTTCCGCCATGGTGATATTTTCCAGCGCAAACAGACCCAGTACCGCCACGTTATGAATAACAATCAGGGACAGCATAATGGTGCTGGCGCTATAGCTTTTATCGACAATAATAGCCAGCATCGGCCAGGCCAGAATAATGGCGGAAATATTGACGATAATATAAGGTAAACGGCGCCCAACTTTATCCGATAGCCAGCCTAACAGTGGGATAGTAATAAAGCCAATCACTGAGCTAATCATTAAGGCATCGGTCGGAATCGCTTTATCAAATAATAGACTTTGAACCAGATATCCCGCGAGAAATGTTTGCAATAAACCGGAATTACCGGCCTGTCCAAAGCGTAAACCGGTCGCCAGCCAGAATGATTTACTTTTTAACATCGCGCCGAAGGTATTTTGCGCGGCGGCGGCTTTAGCCTTAACTTCATCGGCTTCGTTGACCTGTTCAAATACCGGGCTCTCTTTCAGATTTAAACGCAGCCAAATGGCAAAGATCATTACCACGACGCTTGCAAGGAACGGAATACGCCAGCCCCAGGCGATGAGTTGTTCGCGATCGAGCAGGAAGAACATCACTGCCCAGATGGCCGTGGCGCTCAGCGTCCCGCAGTTGGTGCCCATCGCCACCAGAGAAGAGATGATGCCGCGTTTCCCTTTCGGCGCATATTCCGCCAGCATGGTACCGGCGCCGGAAATTTCGGCGCCCGCTCCCAGCCCCTGAATAATACGCAGGGTCACCAGTAACACCGGCGCAAAAATACCAATCTGCGCATAGGTGGGTAATACGCCGATTAACGTGGTGCAAATGCCCATCATGGTGATGGTAATAAACAGAACCTTTTTACGCCCGATGCGATCCCCCATTTTACCGAATATGAAAGCGCCGACGATCCGCGCAATATATCCTGCGCCATAGGTTCCCATCGCTAATATCAGCGCCATGGCCGCCGACTGCTCCGGGAAAAATATCTCATGAAAGACCAGCGCGGCGCCTAAAGAATAAAGCTGGAAATCCATAAATTCCAGTGCCGTGCCAAGCCAGCCGGATACCGCGGCGCGGATAAGATCCGTAGTGCTTCTCTCATTTTTAGCTGTCGTCATAATAATAATCTCTAAAGTAGGATACAGCGAGGTTATTTATATTTATGCGTTGAAGGTTAATAACACCTTACAACAATGCTTGCGGTCTTCTTCAAATAACGTCATGGCATCGACAACATGCTCGAAAGCAAACTGATGGGTGATAAGCCGATCCGGATTAATTAAGCCGTTTGCCAACCATTCAAGAACCAGCGGGAATTTATTGGCATTGAGCCTGGACGAATAAATAGTGAGCTCTTTGCCGGTGATCCCCTGCTGCGCCACCATTGACGGTTCGGTAGAAAAGCCCATCAGCACAATCCTGCCTGCCGGCGAAGCCAGTGCGATGGCCTCTGGGAAAATCGCCGGATGGCAGGCGGCGTCGATAATCAGCGTCGGTCGGATACCCTGCGCTTCCAGCGCCTGCGCCAGCGGTTGCTCCTTATTATTAATGGTCCAGTCGGCGCCGTTTTGCTGCGCCATCTGCAGCCGCTCAGGGATCTGATCGGCGACGATCACCTGCCGCACGTTATAGACGCGCTTGAGCACCTGAATGGTGGTCAGCCCCATCGGCCCAGCGCCGTAGACCAGCGCGATATCCTGTTCGCGTGGTTTAGCCTGGCCGGTGACATTCGCCGCAATAGTAAAGGGCTCCACCATTACCGCATGATGGTCGCTCACGTTCTCCGGCACCGGCCAGGCATTTTTGGCCGGTACCACCGCGTATTCGCTAAACCCGCCATCGCGATGGACGCCCAGCACCACCAGCGACGCGCAGACGTTGGGCTTACCGACCGAACAGGGATAACAGTGGCCGCAGCTGATCACCGGATCAACCGTCACCCGCTGGCCCACGACTTTATCCGTCACGCCCTCGCCCACGGCATCAATCACGCCGAAAAACTCGTGGCCAATGACCCGCGGATATTTGGCGAACGGATTATGTCCACGATAGATGTGGCTATCTGAGCCGCAAATTCCCGCCAGTTTCACCTTTACCCGCACTTCCCCGTTCCCCGGCTGCGGCAATGGCCGTTCTTCAATCGCCAGCGCGTTCGGCTGTTGGATAACAATACTTTTCATTTTTCTCTCCTTACCAATTCCACAAAGTGCCATCTTCGAGGCGCGCCACCGGCAGACAGGCGGGTTCATAGGGGTATTTCGCCGCCAGCTTCTCGTCGAACTCGATGCCCAGCCCTGGTTTATCGCCCGGATGCATATAGCCATTGTCAAAACGCCAGCTATGCGGGAAGACCTCCAACATCTGTTCGGAATAGCCCATGTACTCCTGAACGCCGAAATTTGGCACCCACAGATCGAAATGCAGCGCCGCCGCCATGCATACCGGAGAGAGATCGGACGGCCCGTGAGAGCCGGTGCGAACCTGGTACAATGAAGCAAAATCGGCGATGCGCCGCATGCCGCTGATCCCGCCAGCGTGGGTAATAGTGGTGCGGATATAATCAATGAGCTGTTCTTCAATCAGCTGTTTGCAATCCCAGATGCTATTAAAGACTTCGCCGACGGCAATCGGCGTGACGGTATGCTGGCGAATTAAGCGGAAGCACGCCTGATTCTCTGCCGGTGTCGGATCTTCCATCCAGAACAGACGATACTCCTCAACGCTTTTACCAAATCGCGCCGCCTCGATCGGCGTCAGGCGATGGTGCATGTCGTGCAGTAAATGCTCGTTGAAACCAAATCGTTCGCGCACGGCGGCAAATAGCCGCGGGGTGAAATCCAGATATTTCTCCGTTGACCACAGCTGCTCTTCCGGCCACACGCCTTTGGTCGCCGGCTCGTATGCCTGACCTTTGCCCTTGGCCATGCCGTAGGTGGTTTTCATCCCCGGAATACCGCACTGCACGCGGATCGCCTTAAAACCCATTTCCTGATGGCGGGCGTAGTCGTCCAGCACTTCATCAATGGAATGACCGGTGGTGTGGCAGTAGACCATCACCCCTTCGCGCGAGGCGCCGCCCAGCAGTTGGTAAAGCGGCATTCCGGCGGCTTTGGCTTTGATATCCCACAGCGCCATATCAACGGCGGAAATAGCCGACATGGTCACCGGACCGCGGCGCCAGTAGGCGCCTTTGTAGAAGAACTGCCAGATATCTTCGATGCGGTGAGCATCACGGCCAATCAGCTGCGGACAAAGGTGATCTTTCAGGTATGAGGCGACCGACAATTCACGGCCGTTGAGCGTGGCATCACCGAGGCCGACAATCCCGTCATCGGTGGTGATTTTTAAGGTGACGAAGTTACGCCCTGGGCAGGTAACGAACACGTCGGCGGCAACGATCTTCATGGGTAATTCCTTACATCTGTGCGGTTAGTGATCAAAATTAAATCACCAGACCTACTACCATACAAGTATGATATTTAAAAAAGATGCGAAGGATCACAAACGGATGTGGTTGCGGGGGGCGCCAGGCGTCCCCCCGTTAGCGATTAATTAATGCGGTCTTTTACGATGAAGAAATAGCACAGCGCGCCGGTAAAGGTCACACAGGCGGCGATGACTAAGGCCAGGTTAAAGGAGTGCGTGGTGTCCACTACCCAACCGGTGACAACCGGCGCAAAAGAGGCGAAAACAAAGCTGCCGAAGTTCTGGATCGCCGCCACCGACGCGACTTTATTCTCGCTAACCATCACCTGAACCAGCCCCCAGGCCGAGGTCCCGGCAAAGTGGACGCAGAATAGGGCCATGGAGATAAACGCCACCGCCTGGGTCGGCGAACTCGATTGCACCACCAGCAGCGTGCCGAGCGCAGAAAGCGTCAGGCCAACCACAATGGCCGTTTTGCGCGTTTTCGCCAGATCGTACCCACGGCGCGCCAGCGCATCGACCACCAGCCCATTGACCCACATGCCCACCGCCGCGGCCAGAAACGGGATTGCCGCCACCCAGCCGGTTTTCGCCAGGCTCAATCCCTGCTGCGCCTGCAGATAACCGGGCAGCCACGCGATATACAGCCAGCCGGTATAGTTAACCCCGGAGAAGCCTAAAATCATGCCCCAGGTGGTGCGCCGTTTGAACAGTGCCAGCCACTCGCTGAATACCAGCGTTGGGCGCGCTTTTTCCGGCGCCGCCAGATACTGGCGCTCCTCCTGTTGCAGATCGAACTGCGCGCGGTTGCGATACCACGCGTACCAGCACAGGCCCACAACGATCCCGGCAAGGCCGATAACCACGAACATGGTGCGCCAGCCCCAGGCTATCTGCATCAGCACCAGCGCCGGCGGCGCGATCGCCTGGCCAAGCACCGTTGACGAGTTAAAAATGCCGACCGCGGTGCCGCGCTCTTTTTGTACGTACCAGTCGGTAATGGATTTTACCCCCGCCGGCATAAACGGCGCTTCGCCAATCCCGAGGCCAATACGGAGCAAAATAAAGTGGCTAAAGGAGTTCACCACCCCGGTTAGCGCCTGCATCAGTGACCAGAAAATCAGCCCTGCCCCCAATACAATTCGCGGGCCGAAGCGATCGAGCAAAATACCCGAGGGCAGTTGAGCAAAGCCGTATGACAGAGAGAACGCCGACAGCAGCACGCCGAATTCCGTCGCGCTAAGCCCGAGATCGCCGCGAATAGCCTCACCGGCAACGCTTAATGACGAACGATCGAGGAAGTTGACGATACCGGCGATGAACAGCAGCGTCAGGGTGACTTTTTGCACCCGGCCAATGCGCACGGGTTTGGCGCCAGCTTCGCTGGCAAGGGTTTGTGTAGCCATAATTGCCTCTTACGATAAACAGCACGATGCGTTTAGGGTAAGTAAGGCAACTAGTCGGCTACCATACAAGAATTAAGGTTGAAATTAGCGTGGAAGATCACAAAGGGCGATTTTTTATCCTGCTACAAGACGCTATGCCCGCCCCCAGCCAGCAACGATGATCAGCATGCCGCATAGCGCAATCGCGGCCCCCGCCCAGTCAAAGTGACTTAGCTTCACACCATCGACGAAACGCAGCCACAGCAGCGCGGTGCAGACGTAGACGCCGCCATAAGCGGCATAGACTCTGCCGCTGGCCTCCGGGTGCAGGGTCAGTAGCCAGACGAACATCGCCAGCGCCATCGCGGTCGGGATCAACAGCAGCGGCGAACCGCCCCGCTTCAGCCATAGCCACGGCAGGTAACAGCCGATGATTTCGCACAGCGCGGTAGCAAAGAAAAGTAACGTGGTTTTCAGCATTAAAGTTTGGTAAATGAGACAATTTGTTGCACTAGTGTACGCGATAATGCGCAGGTACCCATGCCATTTTGTCCGGTAGGCGCGGGTAGCGAGTTGTAGTAAACTTGTCCAACTGGTTAACCCTTTTTATCACTCAAAGGAAATCGTGATGAAAATGACACGCAATAAACGCTGGTGCCTGACCGCCCTGCTGGCGGCAAGCGCAATGGTCTATACCGCTTCGTCCTTCGCGCAAACCGACAAACTGGTGATCGAGTCCGGCGACAGCGCGCAGAGCCGTCAGCAAGCCGCAATGGAAAAAGAGCAGTGGAACGATACCCGCTCGCTACGGCAGAAGGTAAATAAACGCGCGGAGAAAGAGTGGGACAAAACCGACGTCGCCTTCGATGCGCAGGATAACTGCCAGAAGAGCGCCAACGTCAACGCCTACTGGGAACCTAACACCCTGCGCTGTCTTGACCGCCGCACCGGTCGCGTTATTACGCCATAATTCCCCGGCGCCCGTGGGCGCCATCCTCTATTAATGCACACAGGATTTCCCATGTCTGACGCCCCTCACGTCAAACTCCGCCCGCTTGAGCGCGAAGACCTGCGCTTCGTCCACCAGCTTGATAATAACGCCAGCGTAATGCGTTACTGGTTTGAAGAACCTTACGAGGCCTTCGTCGAACTCTCTGACCTTTACGACAAACACATTCACGATCAAAGTGAACGCCGTTTCGTTATCGAATGCGATGGCGAAAAAGCCGGGCTGGTTGAACTGGTGGAGATAAACCACGTTCACCGTCGCGCCGAGTTCCAGATTATCATCTCCCCGGAATATCAGGGCAAAGGGCTGGCGACGCGCGCCGCTAAGCTGGCAATGGACTACGGCTTTACCGTTCTCAATTTGTATAAGCTGTATCTGATTGTTGATAAAGAAAACGAAAAAGCGATCCACATCTACCGCAAACTCGGTTTCATGGTCGAAGGCGAGCTGATTCACGAGTTCTTTATCAACGGCGAATACCGCAATACCATTCGCATGTGCCTGTTCCAGCATCAGTACCTTGAGAAACATCGTCCTCAAGGCCAGACGCTGCTCAAGCCCACCGCTCAGTAATAGTCGATAGTGTTTTTGATGCTGTAATGTCGCGTCACCGCCGGCTGGACGCTTTCATCGACAACCTGCATCTCGCAGCGGATTGGGTTGTCGTGATCGTCATAGTCGCAGGTTTGCTTCACCTTACCTAACGCGCGGTCGTTAAATACGCTCACCGCGCTGTAATCGAGCTTTTTACGCGGATCGGTGGACGGCGTCGATACGACGCTGAAGCGCTCATCTTTCGCGGTGGTGGTTTTGCCCAGCGGATAACCTTCGCTGTCATAGCGATAGCTGGAAGTGCTTTCTTTCCCGCGAGCCGTCACCACAAACCCGTTGTCATCGGTCTCCCAGCTGACGCCCGCCGCCGGCATCTCGGCGAGCTGGCATTTCCCCTGCAGCCGCAGGCGTTTCTCCTGCGTTTGCGCATCCAGATAGTAATTCGCGTCAAGTACCAGCGTGGCGCCGGTTTTATTTTCGAGGTCGGTAAAATCCAGCAGATCAAAACACCCTTCTGCCGACACCTGGGCACGCACCCGCTTCACCATTTCCCCCTGGTCGTCGAACAGGATCTGAGTAAACGTTTTCACCGGGCCGCGCAGCGGGTCGAACTCAAACTCATTGGAAAAACTGGCCATCTCCGGGGTAAACGCCGCCGGCGTTGATGGCTTATCGCAGGCGCTGAGCAGCAACGCTGCCGGGATCAGCAAAAACAGTTTATTCACAGCCGCTACCTTTTTGGGAATATTCCAATCATTTTAGCAAATACAATTATTTACACCAATTCTGCTATGCTTAAAAATGGATGACATCAATAAGGAGCTTATGATGAAACTATCCCCATGGTTGTGCGCGGTCCTGCTGCTGGGTTCGGCATCCGCACTGGCAGCGCCGGACTCCTGCGAGCGGGTAAAGGGCGAGATCCAGCAAAAGATCATCAACAACGGCGTTCCGGCTTCTGGTTTCAGCCTGGCCATTGTACCGAACGATCAGCCTGACCAGCCCGGCGCTCAGGTGGTTGGCCACTGCGCTAACGACACCTTCAAGATAATCTATACCCGCAACGGCGACGCGACGGCGACCGATTCAGACGGGCAATAACCGCCGCTTTCGAGTGAAGGATCTTATCTCTGGTTGACCGGAGATAAGATTCACCTACCCCTATTTAAGTATTATTCCTCACCCATGCGCCAGCAATCCTGCGGTTGCCAGCGGCATTTCGCATAATAAAAATCATGGAGTGAGCACAATGTCCAACCCTGAACATCCCGGCGGCGTCAGTCGTCGCGCCCTCATAAAATCCTCAGCAATCGGTTCCCTGGCCCTGGCCGCCGGCGGCCTGTCGTTGCCTTTCAGTCTACGCGCCGCGGCCGCCGCCGTGCAGCAAGCCACCGGAGCAGAAGAAAAAACCGTCTGGGGTGCCTGCTCGGTTAACTGCGGCAGCCGCTGCGCGCTGCGCCTGCACGTTCGCGACGACGAAGTGGTGTGGGTGGAAACCGATAATACCGGCCACGATATTTACGGCGATCATCAGGTTCGCGCCTGCCTGCGCGGGCGTTCTATCCGCCGACGTATCAATCACCCCGATCGTCTTAACTATCCAATGAAACGCGTAGGCAAACGCGGCGAAGGAAAATTCGAACGCATTAGTTGGACCGAAGCGCTGGATACCATCGCCGAAAGTCTGAAACGCGTGGTAAAAGAGTACGGCAACGAAGCGGTCTATATTAACTACTCTTCCGGGATTGTCGGCGGCAATATGACCCGCTCTTCCCCTTCCGCCTCGCCGGTGATGCGGCTGATGAACTGCTACGGCGGATCGCTCAACCAGTACGGCACCTACAGTACGGCGCAGATCGCCTGCGCCATGCCCTATACCTACGGTAGCAACGACGGTAACAGCACTTCGGATATTGAAAACAGTAAACTGGTGGTAATGTTCGGCAATAACCCGGCGGAAACCCGCATGAGCGGCGGCGGCATTACCTGGTACCTGGAGCAGGCCCGTGAGCGTTCCAACGCCCGCATGATCGTCATCGACCCACGCTATACCGATACCGCGGCCGGGCGTGAAGATGAGTGGATCCCCATTCGTCCCGGTACCGATGCGGCGCTGGTCGCCGGTATCGCCTGGGTATTGATTAATGAAAATCTGGTAGACCAGCCGTTCCTCGATAAATACTGCATCGGCTACGATGAGAAAACCTTGCCGGCCGATGCTCCGGCCAACGGCCACTATAAAGCCTATATTCTCGGCCAGGGGGACGACGCGACCGCCAAGACGCCACAGTGGGCCTCGCGTATTACCGGTATTCCCGCCGATCGCATCATTAAACTGGCGCGCGAAATCGGTATGACCAAACCCGCCTATATCTGCCAGGGCTGGGGGCCGCAGCGCCAGGCGAACGGCGAGCTCTCCGCGCGGGCTATCGCCATGCTGCCGATTTTAACCGGCAACGTCGGCATCAACGGCGGCAACAGCGGCGCCCGCGAATCGACCTATACCATCACCATTGAGCGTCTGCCGGTACTGGAAAATCCGGTAAAAACCGCCATCTCCTGCTTTAGCTGGACCGACGCTATCGCCCGCGGGCCGGAGATGACCGCCACCCGCGACGGCGTGCGCGGCAAAGAGAAGCTGACGGTCCCCATCAAATTCCTGTGGAACTATGCTGGCAACACCATCATTAACCAGCATTCCGACATCAATAAAACCCACGATATCCTACAGGACGAGAGCAAATGCTCGACGATCGTGGTTATCGAAAACTTTATGACCTCGTCGGCAAAATATGCCGATATTCTGCTGCCGGACCTGATGACCGTAGAACAGGAAGATATCATTCCTAACGACTATGCCGGCAATATGGGCTATCTGATTTTCATCCAGCCCGCCACCACGGCGAAGTTCGAACGCAAACCTATCTACTGGATCCTAAGTGAAGTGGCAAAACGCCTTGGCGACGACGTGCATCAGCGCTTCACCGAAGGCCGGACTCAGGAGCAGTGGTTACAGTACCTGTACGCCAAAATGGTCGCTAAAGATCCGGCGCTGCCGGGCTATGACGAGCTCAAAAAAATGGGCATTTACAAGCGTAAAGACCCGAACGGCCATTTCGTCGCCTATCGCGATTTCCGTCGCGATCCTGAAGCGCATCCGCTAAAAACGCCTTCCGGCAAAATTGAGATTTACTCCAGCCGCCTCGCCGAAATTGCCGCCCGCTGGGAGCTGGAAAAAGGCGACGTCATCAGTCCGCTGCCGGTCTATGCCTCCACCTTTGAAGGCTGGGACGATCCGTTACGCAGCCAGTTCCCGCTACAAATGTTTGGCTTCCATTATAAGGCGCGTACCCACTCCAGCTACGGCAACGTCGATATCTTACAAGCGGCCTGCCGCCAGGAAGTGTGGCTTAACCCTCTCGATGCCGGAAAGCGCGGGATTAACAACGGTGACATGGTGCGCGTCTTTAATCAGCGCGGCGAACTGCGTATTCCGGCGAAGGTCACGCCGCGTATTATGCCTGGGGTGACGGCGATGGGTCAGGGAGCATGGCACGATGCCAATATGTCTGGCGATCGCGTCGACCACGGCGCCTGCATGAATACCCTCACCACCCACCGGCCTTCACCGCTGGCGAAGGGAAATCCGCAGCATACCAACCTGGTCGAAATCGAGAAGGTTTAAGGAGTAAACCATGAGCGCTCAATACGGATTTTTTATCGATTCCGCCCGTTGCACCGGCTGCAAAACCTGCGAGCTGGCCTGTAAAGACTACAAGAACCTGACGCCGGACGTCAGCTTCCGTCGTATCTATGAGTATGCCGGCGGCGACTGGCAGGAGGACAACGGCGTCTGGAATCAGAACGTTTTCGCCTATTACCTCTCTATCGCCTGTAACCACTGCGAAGACCCGGCGTGCACCAAGGTCTGCCCGAGCGGGGCGATGCACAAGCGCGAAGACGGTTTTGTGGTGGTCAATGAAGAGGTGTGCATCGGCTGTCGCTACTGCCATATGGCCTGCCCGTATGGCGCGCCGCAGTACAACGCCGCCAAAGGGCATATGACCAAATGCGACGGCTGTCACGAGCGTGTCGCACAAGGCAAGAAACCGATTTGCGTCGAGTCCTGCCCGCTGCGCGCGCTGGACTTCGGGCCGATTGCCGAACTGCGGGAAAAACACGGCCAGCTGGCCGCCGTGGCGCCGCTGCCTTCAGCGCACTTCACCAGGCCGAGCATTGTGATAAAACCTAACGCCAACAGCCGTCCGTGTGGCGATACCACCGGCTATCTGGCCAATCCGCAGGAGGTCTGAAATGGGAAATGGATGGCATGAATGGCCGCTGGTTCTGTTTACGGTACTGGGGCAATGCGTCGCTGGCGCAGTCATCGTCAGCGGCCTGGGCTGGGTGTCGCTCTCCGGTCAGCGCGAAGCGCGAGAGCGGCTGGTGCGCAGCATGTTCTTTATCTGGCTATTGATGGGAATAGGTTTTCTCGCTTCCGTAATCCATCTCGGCTCGCCGCTACGCGCATTTAATTCACTGAACCGCATTGGCGCTTCAGCGCTCAGTAATGAAATCGCCAGCGGCGCCCTCTTCTTCGCCGTTGGCGGATTCTGGTGGCTACTGGCGGTGCCAGGAAAAATGCCGGAGGCGCTCGGCAAAATCTGGTTGTTTCTCACCATGCTACTGGGGTTGCTGTTTGTGATGGCGATGACCCGCGTCTACCAAATTGACACCGTGCCGACGTGGTATAATGGCTACACTACCAGCGCGTTCTTCCTGACGGTACTACTCAGCGGGCCGCTGTTCGCCGCCCTGCTGCTGAAGCTGGCGAAAGTTGACTTCAACGGCTGGTTTTTTGCCGCGATTAGCGTCGCCGCCCTCATCATCAGCGTAGCCGTTGTTGTTTTGCAAAGCGCTGACCTCGGCACGATCCACAGTTCAGTACAACAGGCGAACGCCCTTCTTCCGGATTACGGCAGACTGCAGGTTCTACGGCTGATCCTGCTGGCGCTCGGTCTCGGCTGCTGGCTGTGTCCGCTTCTCCGCCGCCAGCCGCCGCGCGCCGCCGGGTTATTGATCGGGCTGATAATGGTTTTAGTCGCGGAGTGTATAGGCCGCGGCCTGTTTTATGGCCTGCATATGACCGTAGGTATGGCGGTTGCGGGTTAACGAGACGGCGCGCCTGTGCGCGCCGCAGTAAGGAATAGGGTAATGATGCAGATCCCAAATCGCGACGCCGTCGCACTAAGCGCCCGTACGCTGGGCGCGCTGTTCTCTTTTGTACCGGACAGCGAGCAAAACGCGCCGCTGGTCGCCGCTTTTCTCGATGGTAGCTGGCAGCCGCAGTGGCCGTTCCCGGTCTCCGATTCACTGGCAATGGAATTCGCCGCCAGCAGCGACGAGACGCTGCCGCAAGCCTGGCAGCGTCTGTTTATCGGCCCATGGGCGCTGCCCGCTCCGCCGTGGGGCTCGGTGTGGCTGGATAAAGAGTCGGTGTTATTCGGCGACTCGACGCTTGCGCTGCGCGAATGGATGCGGGCCAGCGGTATCGCGCTGGCTCTTGAGCGCAACGAACCCGAAGATCACTTCGGCACCTTGCTGCTGCTGGCTGCATGGCTGTGCGAAACAAATCAGGATGAGTTGTTTGCGCAACTGCTGGCCTGGCATCTGCTGCCGTGGTCCGGGCGTTTCCTGAGCGTCTTTATGGAAAACGCCGGGCATCCGTTCTATCGGGCGCTGGGCCAACTGGCGCAGTCGACGCTGGCTAACTGGCAGGCACATTTGCCCATCGCGGTGGCAGAAAAGCAGCTGTATCGTTAACTCACCCGCCGCGTCGATCCCCGGCGCGGCACTTATAGCTTTTGCATCTAAGGTTATTCCCTATCACAATAACGCCATGACTCCCAATTTCACGCCCGCTAATGCACCGTCTTCATAACTATCCTGATGTGCAGGTGATGTTCCGTCGCCTGCTCATCGCCACGCTCGTCGGCATCTTTGCGGCGCTGGCCGTGGCGCTGTTTCGCCACTCGATGGTCGTGCTGGAAACATTATTTCTCGGTAACGATAGCGGTAGCCTGGTGAACGCCGCACAGTCGCTGCCGTGGTGGCGTCGGCTGCTGACGCCAGCGCTTGGCGGACTGGCCGCGGGGACATTGCTGTGGTTATGGCAACGGCGCAGCGTGTCGCGTCCGCACGCCCCGACCGATTACATGGAAGCGCTGGAAACCGGCGATGGTTGTTTCGATACGCCGGCAAGCCTCGTGAAATCGCTGGCGTCGCTGCTGGTGGTTGTGACCGGCAGCGCCATTGGCCGCGAAGGAGCCATGATCCTGCTGGCCGCGCTGGCCGCCTCGCTGTTCGCCCGCCGCTTTACCCCGCGCGCTGAATGGAAGCTGTGGGTCGCCTGCGGCGCCGCCGCCGGGATGGCCAGCGCCTATCATGCGCCGCTGGCGGGTAGCCTGTTTATCGCCGAAATCCTCTTTGGCACTCTGATGCTGGCCTCGCTCGGCCCGGTAGTCATTTCGGCGGTAATCGCCCTGTTACTAACGAATCTGCTCAACGGCGGCGCCGCGCCGCTGTACCACGTCGTCTTTCAGCAAAACCTTAACGCGCTGCATTACGTTTTAATGCTGGCGACCGGCCTGCTGGCCGGGCTGTGTGGGCCGCTATTTATCTGGCTGATGAACTACAGCCACCGTGGCTTCGTGAGGCTGAAACTGTCACCGCCGTGGCAGCTGGCGATGGGTGGACTGATCGTCGGCATGTTATCGCTCATTACCCCAGCGGTGTGGGGCAACGGTTATAGTGTGGTGCAAAGCTACCTGCTGTCGCCGCCGCTATTTAGCGTCATTATCATCGTCTTTGTCTGTAAGCTGTTGGCGGTGCTGGCCAGCAGCGGCTCCGGCGCCCCGGGCGGCGTCTTTACCCCGACGCTTTTCGTCGGGCTGGCGCTGGGCATGCTGTTCGCCAGTTTTAGCGGGCTGTGGTTAGATAACGATCAGAACATGGCGATTATGATTGGGTTAACCGGGATGGCGGCGTTTCTCGCCGCGACAACGCATGCGCCGATTATGTCAACGCTGATGATTTGTGAGATGACCGGGCAGTATGTGCTGCTGCCCGGTTTATTGATCGCCTGCGTACTGGCCTCGGTACTGTCGCGAACGTTACGCCGGGATTCGATCTATCGCCATGACGCTGCCGAGAACGTCTAAGTCAACATACTGGCTGAGTTCACGTTGTTCGGCGCGCGGCAGATAAGGCAGCTCGCCAATAAGCGGCGCGGGTAGCTTTTTGCTCAGTACATCAATGATTTCAGCGTAGTGCGCAAGACCAGGATTAATGCGGTTGGCGACCCAGCCGATTAATGGCAAACCGTCGTTAGCCACCGCCTGAGCGGTCAACAGGGCATGGTTGATACACCCTTCCTGAATACCCACCACCAGCACTACCGGCAGTTGTTCCTGTACCACCCACTCGGAGAGCGGGCGTAAATCGTTCATCAGGCTGCGCCAGCCGCCGGTACCTTCCACTACGACATGATCGACCCTGCCGCTGAGCTGCTGCAGCCCGTCGCTGAGTAAACCGTAGTTGATCGGGCAGCTGTGCGCCACGCTGCTTTCTTCTTCGCTTAACGCGATGGGATTGACAGCATCATACGGCAGCGACAACGTCGACACGCTCTGTAATACCAGCGCGTCTTTATTACGCAGTCCGTCCGGCGTCTCTTTGCTGCCCTTCGCCACAGGCTTATACCCGGCGACGCTTTTACCGCTGGCAGCAAGTGCCTGCAGCAACGCGCGGGAAACTACCGTCTTCCCGACAGCAGTGTCAGTACCTGTTATAAAGAAACGCTTAAACATCACTAACCCCAAAGTTGTCTATACGAAAGATACATAAGAGAAATAATCAACAGTGGGAAAAGTCTACGCGAAGCCGTCGGGGCCCAGATTGAGATAGCGCAATTTTTGGTGCGACTATGAAAAAATGTTAACCCTGTAACAGTCGGATAAGGAGCGATCCGTTATAGAGGGCGTCTTTCACCAGAGCCGCGCCAGCCATCGTGCCGCGGTTTGAGAACTGGGTACTCTCAACCGCAATTTGACGACTATATGCTGGCAGCGCCTGTTGCCGAATACAGTCAGAAATTGCCGGAAACAAAATATCGGATGCCTGGTTGAACGGCGAACCGATAAGGATTTTTTGTGGATTAAACAGGTTAACCATAATGGCCAGAATACGCCCCACGTGCGTACCAACACCGGTAATGATGTCCCGCGCCAGTAAATCACCCTGCTGCGCCGCCTGGCATAACCATTCAACGCTCAACTGCTGCTGATGCAGCATCGAGCTCATCGATTTTGCCATGCGCATCTGCGCCAGTTCCAGCACGCTTTCGATGCTGGCGATGGTTTCCAGGCAGCCGTGATTGCCGCAGTAGCAGCGTTTTCCATAAGGGTCGACCTGGGTATGGCCGATCTCCACCAGGCTACTACTACCGGCATGCAGCAGGCGGCCATCGGTGATGACGCCAGCGCCGACGTTGTGGTCGATCACCACCTGGATGACGTCACGCGCCCCGCGTGACGCGCCAAACAACGATTCGGCCATGGTCCAGGCGCTGATATCGTGCTGAATATAGACCGACACCCCGGTGTGATTAGCCAGCGTTTCACCAAGCGGCATGTCTTTCACATCGTCGTAAAATGGCATCCGGTGAATGATGCCGTTTTCAGTATCGATGATCCCTGGCAAGGTGATGGCGATAGCGGTAAGGCGCTCGAGCTTGTGCTGATGGCGAATAAAAAACTGGTCGATATGCTCGATGATCCGCGTCAGCAGCGGTTGCGCATGCTGCAGCGGCAGTTCCAGTTGTTCTTCCACCACCAGTTTGCTGCTCAGATCGCGCAGCGCCAGATGAATCTCCCCCCGGCTGATGCGCAACGACAAATAATGCCAGGCTTCCGTTTCAACCATCAGCCCGACCGCCGGGCGGCCGCGGCTCCCCGGCTCCTGGATTTCGGTCTCCTGCACCAGATGCGCTTCCAGCATCTCGCGAACAATTTTGGTAATGCTGGCCGGCGCCAGTTGCGCAAATCGGGAAAGGTCGATACGCGACACCGGGCCAAGCTGATCAATCAGGCGATACACGGCTCCTGCGTTGGTCTGCTTTATTTGATCGATATGGCCTGGTTGACTGTCCGCTACCACCGTTGACTCCCTTTATTTTCGCGCTTCGAAATAAACTTTCGGCTATGGTGAAGCACTTCGATGGTACACGTCAAATTTTTACTTAGCCTTGTGATTTACCGCACGTTTTTGGGTCTTTTTTGTCTCATTTTGCTAACGCGGCGGCGGCGAGGAGATAATCGCGAAAACGCTGCGCCGCCAGTCCCTGTTCGCGATGTTTGGCCCACACCAGCCACATTTCCGACACCGCATCGGGTTCACTAATCGGCAACCAGCGCATTTCATTCAGCTGCACCCGCTTAAACGAGGCCGGTAGGATTGATACCCCAAGACCAGAAGCCACCAGGCCGATGATGGTCATGGCCTCGCCGACCTCCTGGGTGATAACCGGCGCGGTACCGTAGCGGCGCATCAGTCCGAGAATATCGTCGTACAGGCCGGTACCAACGTGCGGGTCGAAAAAGACAAACGGCTCGCGCGCCAGCTCAAGCAGACTGACCGCCTGCTGACGGGCCAGAGGATGATCGCTGGGCACCATCGCCAGTAGCGGTTCGCGCAGCACTTTTTCCCAGCTCAGCGTATCCGGCAGCTGCGTGTTGCGCATCAGGCCAAGGTCAAGCGCCCCTTCAGTTAACGGCACTATCTGTTCGCGGGTGTTGGTTTCGCGAGTCTGGATATGGACATCGGGAAAGCGGCGGCGAAAAGTGGAAAGCGTATCGGAAACCGCTTTGATAAATGGCGCCGATGAGGTGAAACCAATGCGCAGTTCACCGGTTTCGCCGTGATGCAGGCGCCCGGCACGGGCGGCGGCATCTTCAACTTGCGTCAGAATTTGTCGGCTATCGGCGAGAAATTGCTTCCCCGCAGCCGTCAGGCTGACGCTGCGGTTAGTACGGGCAAACAGTCGCGCGCCAATTTGCTGTTCGAGAATCTGAATCTGCTGGCTTAACGGCGGCTGAGAGATGTTGAGGCGCGCCGCCGCACGGCCAAAATGTAGCTCTTCCGCCACGGCGACGAAGTAACGCAAATGACGCAGCTCGATATTCATATTTAAAACATCTTATTTGAGATTATTAATATATTAGACGGAATATTTACAATTTTATACCCTAAAAATGTGAGCTGAATGGTCACATCAGTTTGTTTGTAATCCAGCTGTATATAAGCAAGGAATTCTCCGTGAGCAACACAACAACCGCCGGCACCGCGCCGGCGAGCAGCGCCGGTGATAAGGCGGTAAACCAGCCAAATCAATTTATTAAACGCGGTACCCCGGCGTTTATCCGCGTCACCCTGGCGCTGTTTTCCGCCGGACTGGCAACCTTCGCCTTGCTTTACTGCGTGCAGCCCATTCTGCCGGTGCTGTCGGGCGAGTTCGGCGTAAGCCCCGCCAGCAGCAGTATTTCGTTATCGATTTCCACCGCGATGCTCGCCGTCGGCCTGCTATTTACCGGCCCGCTGTCGGATGCCATTGGCCGTAAACCGGTGATGGTCACCGCGTTACTGCTGGCCGCGTGCTGCTCCCTCTTATCAACAATGATGACCAGTTGGCACGGGATTCTGATCATGCGCGCGCTGATTGGTCTTTCGTTAAGCGGCGTAGCCGCCGTTGGGATGACTTATCTCAGCGAGGAGATCCACCCAAGCGTGGTGGCGTTTTCAATGGGGCTTTATATCAGCGGTAACTCGATAGGCGGCATGAGCGGCCGCCTGCTCACCGGGGTCTTTACCGATTTCTTCGGCTGGCGCGTGGCGCTGGCGGTGATAAGCGCCTTCGCCCTCGCGGCGGCAATCATGTTCTGGCGTATTCTTCCCGAGTCGCGCCACTTCCGCCCTATTTCGTTGAAACCGAAAACGCTGCTGATTAACTTCCATCTGCACTGGCGCGATCGCGGCCTGCCGCTATTGTTCCTCGAAGGTTTCCTGCTGATGGGCGCATTTGTGACCCTGTTTAACTATATTGGCTACCGCTTGATGATGTCGCCGTGGTCGCTGAACCAGGCAGTGGTCGGTCTGCTGTCGGTCGCCTACCTGACCGGGACCTGGAGTTCGCCAAAAGCCGGCGCGTTGACGGTGCGCTATGGCCGCGGACCGGTGATGCTGTTCTTTATTGCGGTGATGCTGTTTGGCCTGCTGATGACGCTATTCTCGCCGCTGTGGCTGATTTTCATCGGCATGTTGCTGTTCTCTGCCGGCTTTTTTGCCGCGCACTCGGTCGCCAGCAGTTGGATCGGCCCACGGGCGCGTCGCGCGCGTGGCCAGGCTTCTTCGCTATATTTGTTCAGCTATTATCTGGGTTCCAGTATTGCGGGGACGCTGGGCGGGGTCTTCTGGCATCACTACGGCTGGAACGGCGTCGGCGGCTTTATCGCGCTCCTGTTAATGGCCGCGCTGCTGACCGGCGCCTGTTTGCACAACCGCCTGAAATAATCGTTAAACGACGTGACCTTACGGGTCACGTCCGCTCACCATAGCCCGAGCACCGACGGCAACCCCAACAGTTCTCTGAGAGCATCCATAGAGAGCAGTGCGAAAAACACCCACGTGAACGGATTCATACTCGCCTCCGCTGACAGCCAGCGCCTGTTATCAGTGTAGCCGCTGGCGTGGCGCGCCGTCCGTTATAGTCATCACATGCGCATTTTTCGCCGCACGCAAAATGTCGTGCCCACGACTCGACCAAATCCCCCCGACGCGCTAGTGTACCCACTGACAACAGATTTATTTCACTCGCCACAGGCCAGCAGAGACTATGACTGAAAACAACAACTATCAGCAGCTCACCCGCACTTTCCAACGGCTCTCCCGCTTCTCGCACCTTGCCGCCATCGCCGGCTGGGATATGTTCGCCATGATGCCGCCCGGCGGCAGCCGCGCGCGCGGCGAAGCGCTGGCGGAGCTCGGGGTGCTGCAGCACCAAATTTTGACCGATAAGAAGGTTGGCGAATGGCTGGAAAACGCCCTGCAGGAAGATCTTAACGATCTGGAGCAAGCTAACCTGCGCGAAATGACCCGGCAGTACCAGCAGGCGGCGCTACTGCCGGAGAGCCTGGTGGAGGCGAAATCACTGGCCGGCAGCCGCTGCGAACACGCGTGGCGCAGCCAGCGTCCGGCTAACGACTGGCAGGGATTTGCCGAAAACCTGTGCGAAGTCGTTAAGCTCAGTCGCGAAGAGGCGCAGATCCGAGCCGAAGCGAAAGGGTGTTCCCGCTACGACGCCCTACTGGATATTTTTGAACCCGACATGACCAGCGCGCGTCTTGACGTGCTATTCGCCGATCTGAAATCCTGGCTGCCGTCGCTGCTGGCAAACGTCGTCGATAAGCAAGCGCAGAAGACGCTGCTCGAGCCACAGGGGCCCTTCGCCATCGCCGATCAGCGTGAGCTGGGCCTGGAAGCGATGCGGGTTTTAGGCTTTGATTTTGACGGCGGGCGTCTGGATATTAGCGCACACCCCTTCTGCGGCGGCGTGCCAGAGGACGTCCGGATCACCACCCGCTATAACGAAAACGATCTGCTCAGCGCGCTATTTGGCGTGATCCACGAAACCGGCCACGCTCGCTATGAACAGAACCTCCCGCGTAACTGGGTCGATCAGCCGGTTGGGCTGGCTCGCTCAACGGCGATTCACGAATCTCAGAGTCTGTTCTTCGAAATGCAGCTTGGCCGCAGCGAAGCCTTCCTCAACCGCCTGCTGCCCGCCGTGCGTCAGCGCTTTGGCGACCAGCCGGCGTTCAGCGCGGAAAACTTTATCGCCTGGAACCAGCGCGTGAAGCCGGGCTTCATTCGCGTCGATGCCGACGAAGTCAGCTACCCGGCGCACGTCATTCTGCGCTATGAAATCGAGCGGGCGCTGATCGACGGCGATATTGAAGTAGACGATATTCCGGCCCTGTGGGATGAGAAAATGCAGAGCTGGCTGGGTATTTCGACCCTCGGCAACTATCGTGACGGCTGTATGCAGGATATTCACTGGACCGATGGCGGTTTCGGCTATTTCCCTTCCTATACGCTGGGGGCGATGTACGCCGCACAGCTGATGGCGGCCGCCAGACGCGCGCTACCGAATCTCGCTCAGGATATCGCCGGCGGCGATTTTAACGCCCTGTTCGACTGGTTGCGGCAAAATATCTGGCAACACGGCAGCCGCTTTACCACTTCGCAGCTGATTAAGAATGCCACCGGTGAAGATCTCAACAGCGAGTATTTCCGCCAGCACCTTACCGCCCGTTATCTCTAAGCCTGCGCGCCGGGGCCTGCTCCGGCGCTTTACCCCCGCCTTGCTCGTATTGTACAAACGGTTACACGCCGATACCAAACACTCACGGAAAGCTCGAAAAGACAAGCATATAGTTACTTCAACGGCCCCGCAGTGGGGTTGAAATGAAGAAACCTTTTCGAGGATATCAGAATGAAAAAAGTATTAGCTCTGGTCGTTGCCGCTGCTATGGGTCTGTCTTCCGCTGCTTTCGCTGCTGATGCAGTAAGCACCACTCAGGCACCTGCTGCTGCAACTCACAGCACCACTGCCAAGACCACTCACCATAAAAAACATCACAAAGCTGCCGCCAAACCAGCTGCAGAACAGAAGGCTCAGGCTGCCAAGAAACACAAAAAAGCCGCGGCAAAACCTGCTGTAGAGCAAAAAGCTCAGGCAGCGAAAAAACACCACAAAGCCGCCACTAAACCGGCTGCGCAGAAAGCTCAGGCTGCCAAAAAGCACCACAAAACTGCCGCTAAACCAGTAGCGCAGAAAGCTCAGGCTGCCAAAAAACACCACAAAACCACTAAACACACCGCAGCTAAACCTGCTGCTCAGCCGGCTGCATAATCTTTCCGGTTAGTCTGGTCTTGTATAAATCGGCGCTGTTTCAGCGCCGTTTTTTTCTGGAGAGCGCTATGCTGCGACGTTATCGTTTTGAGCTCATCCTGATACTGCTGATAATCTGCGCGCTGGTGGCAACCCGCTTTTTCCTCTATTAGGCGCCGCTAATCTTCCCCCTCAATGGGAAAACCGGCTTCACGAATAGCCTGACGGCAATCGCTGACTCCTGCAGCATATCCCGCTTCAATTTCACATACCGGGCTCGCGCTGGAGAAAGGCAAGCGAATCGGCGTCGCCAGTTGACGTTCCAGCTCGCTAATTTTTTGCCGCGCCGCCAGCAACTCCACCGCCAATTCAGCGGCCGACACTTCGGTTTTCGCTCCTGTAATCACCGCCCGTAATTGCGTCTCATCGATAGTCATCATGCCCGCCAGTTCTGCATTCACTGGCAGATATTATAGCCAACGCCACCTCAGCGGCGCTGGCGGCTCGTTACAGGGCATGTACCGCCTCAATCACGAGATAACCCATCGCTCCCCACATAAAAATTGAAACTAACGAAACATAAACTAACGCGCGAATACCTTGTTTAGACATACACCCTCCCACTGCGGGAAATGACCTTGTGCTTATGATGGCCGGGTCAACCTCACATTTCACTCAATGGGAACCGGCGAAAACAATGTTTACAGTGAGAAAATGTTTCGTAGTGAAAATAATTGAGAAGATGGTAAAAAAACGCCAATGACGATGAACTTTTGCGTACTTCAGGCAACTAAAACGCCCGCTAAAAATTGCGCTTTGCGAATGTCCTGCAAGGCAAAGTGATTATTTTTCCCGCGCTTTACGTACGTTCCGATACACGAATTATGTTGCGTTGCCCGCCGCTTTCTGCGGAAATGACGACAGCAGAGATTATGCGTTAACCCTCTGAATTACCATGGTTCTCGCAGAGATGAAATGTCTTCAGGAGTCGTTTTATCTGCCGTTTGGCTTAATAAAAATTATTCTTAACTTTCATAAACTTAAATCTCCTGCTACTTTCAATAGACATAATTATCTCCCCAGAGAGTGATATGCGTAGAGACGTACTGTTATTACTGTGTTCGTTTTGTGTATTTCCCCTGTTTGCTCACGCCGATGATGACGGCATGAGCGCGAAAGATATCAAAACGCTTTTTTTCGGCCATGACGATCGTAAAGCGGTCAGCGATCCGGCCAGTTCCCCCTGGGATGCCATCGGTCAATTAGAAACCGCCAGCGGTAATCTGTGTACCGCAACGCTGATTTCTCCGCATCTGGCCCTCACCGCCGGTCACTGTTTGCTGCAGCCGCCGAAAGGCAAGCCGGACAAGGCCGTCGCGTTGCGTTTTATCTCGCGTAAAGGCAACTGGGTCTATGAAATTCACGGGATTGACGGCCGTACCGACCCATCGCTAGGCAAACGGCTTAAAGCTGACGGCGATGGCTGGATTGTCCCCTCTTCCGCAGCCCCCTGGGACTTTGGCCTGATCGTCCTGCGCTACGCGCCAGGCGGTATTACGCCTGTTCCTGTTTTTAGTGGTGATAAAGAAGCGCTGACCGCGGCGCTAAAAGCCACGGACCGCAAAGTGACGCAATCCGGCTACCCGGAAGATCATCTGGATAGCCTCTATAGCCACCAGGATTGTCTGGTGACGGGATGGGCGCAAACGTCGGTGTTATCGCATCAATGCGATACGCTACCGGGCGACAGCGGTTCTCCACTGCTGTTGAAAACGGATAACGGCTGGCAGGTCATTGCGGTGCAAAGCTCGGCGCCGGGGCCGAAAGATCGCTATCGCGCCGATAACCGGGCCATTGCCGTGACCGGTTTTCTCGACAAGCTGGAAGCGCTGGCCAAAGAGTAATTATCCCTGCTGCTGGCGCAGTTGAAGCAACGAGTCGATAGGCATCGGTTGGCTGAAATAAAATCCCTGCAGTCGATCGCATCCCGCCCGCCGCAGCAGCGCCAGCTGCTGCTGAGTTTCTACCCCTTCTGCAACCACGGTGATCCCCAGCGCATTAGCGATACGTACCGTGCCGCGCACCAGTTCTGCCGCCTGTGGGTCGACATCCACCACCCCGGCTAACGACTTATCAATCTTGAGGCTATCAAAACGACAGCTGCGTAGATAACCAATACTGGAATAGCCAATGCCGAAATCATCCAGCGCGACGGCGATACCCAACGCTTTCAGGTTCTCGATAGCCACGCGGGCGCGCTCCGGGTTTTCCAGTACATAGCTTTCGGTCACTTCAAGCTGCAGGCGGCGAGCAGGAAACTGACAGCGTCCCAGGGTTTGGACCACCCGCGTTTCGAATTCCGGGTCACGGAATTGCGCCGGTGAAATATTGACGGAAAGCAACAAATCCCCCATCGGTTGTAAGTCGTAACAGGCTTGCGATAAGGCAAATTGACCTAGCGCGTAGATCAAACCACTGCTTTCAGCGATAGAAATAAAAGCATCTGGCGCAAGTGGGCCTTCAGGCCGCCGCGGCCAGCGTAGTAACGCTTCAACTCCTTCCATCGCCAGCGTTTCGGCGTTGACGATCGGCTGATACCAGACGTCAAATTCGCCCCTTTCCAGCCCTTCCCGGATACCATTTTCAATGTGCAACTGGTGCTGACGCGTTTCGTTGAGGGTATCATCGTACCAGGCCGCTCTCCCCTTACCGCTCTTCTTCGCGTGATACATAGCCATGTCGGCGCGGCGGAATAACTCGGTACTGGAGCATAATGCCGGTACGCCGCTGGCAATACCGATACTGGCGCTGATGTATATTTTGCGCTCGCTGAGTTCAATAGGGGCTTTTAATAACTCAAGCACCGCCCAGGCAAACGCGGAAGCCTGATTAACCGCTTGTTCACCGCTGACGGTCATGGCGAATTCATCACCGCCCATCCGCGCCAGCATCGCCCCCGCCGGAACACGGTCGCGTAATTCGCGGGCAATGCGTGCGATTAGCGCGTCGCCAACATCATGGCCATAGTTGTCATTAACGTCTTTGAAGCCATCGAGATCGATAAATACCACGCTCTGCATTTCATTCTTGCCGCATTCGCCCATCGCATTTAAGCGTTCAATCAGCGCCCGACGGTTCGGCAAACGGCTCAGCCAATCGATTAACGCATTTTTTCGCGCCTGCTGTTCGCCGCGCGCCAGTTTGTATAACCCCAGGCTACTGAGCAGAATAAATAGCAGAATCAAACTCGCCGCCAGAATGGCGATGAGCCTGATGCTGTTTGACGCGGCTCGCGCCGCCTCCGCGCCAGGAAGACGCGGTTGCCAGCTCAGATATGCCAGCGTTTCCCCGCCTTCTGTGCGCAATGGTACGCTGTATTCGCCGGCGAGCTGCGTCGTATGCAGGCGATTAATCTGGAAAGTATTCCCCAGGTTTTCCAGCATGGTCGGATTAATGTGGCGGGTAATAACCAGATAGCGACGGGTCTTGTCATAAACCGGTAAGCGGCCGATCGTCGGGCGAATCAAGCCGATACCCACAAACGCGATACCCTCCCGGGTGCGGGTAATACCAGCAAAGGCATTTTCACCACGTCTCAGCGCGTTCGCGTGTTGCTCGATAAGGGCTTGCAGCCCGCTGCCAAAAAAACCAATATCGGGTTCGGTAAATGGCTCGCTGCGAAAAGCGCCCCACAGGATCCGGTAGTTTTCATCCAGGATAAAAGTCCCGTCGTAGAGATTATTAATCTTAAAACCCGACCCCCACGAATCATACAGCCAGCGTGGGTCAAGATGGGGCGTATAGGTTTGTTTAACCGCATCATCCCAAATCGAATTATCCAATACCAAAGACAACACCCGATTGACCGATGTCTGTACGGCCCCTTGCACCGAGAGCATCGAACGGTGCTTATCAATTTCATTGGTTTTTATACTGACCAGGTGTTGTGACAAATAGAAAAGAGAAATAACGGAGACCACCAGCCCCAGGCCGGCGAAAAAGACCAGTACAGAAAGAATTTTGGCAGAGGGAATATTCCGCCAGCCTGGCAAAGGGATCATGCGCTGTCCTCATAGCGGCCTACCGAAACCAGGCCGAATCTGCTTTTTAAGCGTAATACAGAGGACAGAATTTGCCGCCAGCTTACGCAGGCGGCATCATATCAAGCCAGTTTTATCAATACCATGCCGGCTACCAGCAGCACGACGCCAACCCAGCCTTTATGGTTAAGGCGTTGTCCAAAGAGGATCCAACCGGCGGCGATAGTCGCCGCGATCCCAAACCCTCCCCACAACGCATAAGCGACGGAAAGATCGATACCTTTTACCGCCTGCGAAAGAGCGCTAAAAGCCCCTAACACCGCCGCCAGCGACAGGATACCGTAGATTTTACGACGAAAACCGTCGGAAAATTTCAGAAATACGTTCGCGGTAATTTCCAGTACGATAGCCAGCGCCAGCCAGGCGCCGTGAATCCACTCAAACTGTTGCATGAGCTGTCTCCTCACGCTGTTTCACCGCTTTCTTTGTGCCGGACTTAATCAGCACAATACCCGCGACCAGCGTTGCCAGCCCGGCCAGTTTTACGATAGACAGGCTTTCATCGAACAGCAGCACGCTAAATACGGTAATCAACAGAATACCGATACCTTCCCATAGCGCATACGCCACACCGAGAGCAATCTTTTTAACGGCGAAGGCCAGGAAAATATATGAAAGCGCAATCATTGCCAGCATTAAAATATAGCCCGTATGACCGCCGCTGACGCTTGCCCATTTCATAGACAGCGTGCCGGTTATTTCAGCAACGATAGCTAAGGCTAATAAAATCCAATAAAACATAATCCCTTCTCCTGCTTGAGAATACAATCCATGACGGCTTACGAAGGTAAACCGAAAAAATTCTGACGTAGTTTTAGCCGTGCGCGGTGCGCCAGCTCAGGCAGAGAGAATGGGACTATAGCGCGGAGCGCCAGTGCTGTTCGCCAGCAAATCGGGAAAGGATGAAAGGTAATGCGTGATGAGTCGAAAAATAAAGGCTGAACTGATTGTTCATAAAATTACAATTATCCGCGGTGTTGCTTCTCGTCATTGCGGAAAAAAATTGTCCTCGGTAGTTAAACACAAGTAAATTTGTACCATAGTGTTAATATTAACTCAAAGTCTTTGCAATTCTTTACGTCTAAGGCGCGATTTCAATTAGTATTTTCTCAAACTGATCTCCATCATAAACGTGTATAGCAAAGTCGCTATGATCAAGGACGTTTTCATCTTTACCGTAAGGAACCCAATGGCCAAACCCATCATCACCCTTAATGGACTCAAGATCGTCATCATGCTGGGCATGTTGGTTATCATCCTTACGGGCATCCGTTTTGCCGCCGACATTATCGTCCCCTTTATCTTAGCGCTGTTCCTTGCGGTGGTGATCAATCCGCTGGTCCAGCTGATGGTGCGCTGTCGGGTGCCCCGGGTGCTGGCGATTTCGCTACTGGTGGGCGCTATCGTCCTGCTGGCGGTGGTACTGCTGGCGTCGCTTGGCACCTCGCTTAACGAACTGGCGCGCACTCTGCCGCAATACCGCACGTCGCTGGCCGAACCGCTAAAAACGGTCACGCCGTGGCTACAGCGCTTTGGTTTTACCGTCTCCGCCATTGAGCTGAATAAGTATATCGATCCCAACGCGGTGATGACGCTCGTTACCAGCCTGTTGACCCAGTTGTCGAATGCGATGTCGTCCATTTTTCTGTTGCTGCTCACCGTAGTATTTATGCTGTTGGAAGTGCCGCAACTGCCCGCCAAGCTCCAGCAGCTGATGTCGCGGCCGGTTGAGGGGATGGGCGCCATTCAGCGGGCGATTGATAGCGTGTCCCACTATCTGGTGCTGAAAACCGCGATAAGCCTGGTCACCGGACTGGTGGTCTGGGGTATGCTGGCGCTGTTGGACGTCCGTTTCGCCTTTATGTGGGGGCTGCTGGCTTTTGCGCTGAACTACATTCCCAATATCGGTTCGGTACTGGCAGCCATCCCGCCGATTCTGCAGGTAATGGTATTTGGCGGCCTGTATGAGGCGCTGATCGTCACTGCCGGTTACCTTATTATCAATCTGGTGTTCGGCAATATTCTCGAACCGCGCGTTATGGGCCGCGGGCTGGGGCTCTCCACGCTGGTGGTATTCCTGTCGTTAATATTCTGGGGTTGGTTGCTTGGCCCGGTCGGCATGCTGCTGTCGGTGCCGTTGACCATCATTGTGAAAATCGCCCTTGAGCAAACCAACGGCGGGCAGAGTATTGCTTTCTTACTCAGCGACTTAAGTAAAGAATAACCGGCAATCTGGCTGGCCTATCCGCCAGCCTTCCCCTCCTTTCATCTTTTCCGCTTAGACCGTTACTCCTTTTTTATTATTGATCCCCATCACAAATGGGCATATCCAATCATTACTCTAAAGCTAACGATTAGCCGGCGTGCTTAATTGATGCGCAGCGCCGCGCATCGCACACTAACTTCCACCAGGACAAACGAAACGATTTGTCGAATCAGGAGGTTAACAATGAATGCTGAACAAACGACGGGACGGGTCTGGAACCGTCGCCGGACGGAAAAACAGCGGCGGCTGGCCGAAACGAAGATTGCCGGCAAAGTCATCCCCACTGACCAACTGGTCAGCGTACTGGAAAATCTGCTCGCCCCTGGCGACCGGGTAGTACTGGAAGGTAACAACCAGAAACAGGCTGATTTCCTCTCCCGCATGCTCGCCGAGGTCAATCCGCAGAAAATCCACGACCTGCATATGATTATGCCAAGCGTCGGGCGCAGCGAGCATCTGGACCTGTTTGAAAAAGGCATTGCCCGTAAACTGGATTTCTCTTTCTCCGGCACGCAAAGCTTGCGCATCTCGCAGCTGCTGGAAGATGGTCTGCTCGAAATCGGCGCCATCCACACCTATATCGAACTCTACTCCCGCCTGTATGTCGATCTGTCGCCAAACGTCGCGCTGATCGCCGGCTATAAAGCTGACCGTAAAGGCAACCTGTATACCGGACCGAGTACCGAAGATACCCCGGCGCTGGTAGAAGCCGCCGCCTTCCACGACGGCATTGTGATAGCCCAGGTCAACGAACTGGTGGACGACGAATGCGATCTGCCGCGCGTCGATATTCCCGGCTCGTGGATCGATTACGTGGTGGTCGCCGACAAACCGTTCTTTATTGAACCGCTGTTCACCCGCGACCCGCGTCTGATTAAGCAAGAACACATTCTGATGGCGATGATGGCGATTAAAGGCATCTACGCGGAGCATCAGGTGCAGTCGCTTAACCACGGTATCGGTTTTAATACCGCCGCCATCGAGCTGCTGCTGCCCACCTACGGCGAACAGCTCGGCCTGAAAGGCAAAATCTGTAAACACTGGACGCTGAACCCGCACCCTACCTTAATCCCGGCCATCGAGAGCGGCTGGGTGGAGAGCGTGCACTGCTTCGGCGGCGAACTGGGGATGGAAGAGTACATCCGCGCCCGCCCGGATATCTTCTTTACCGGCCCGGACGGGTCGATGCGTTCTAACCGCGCCTTCTGCCAGCTGGCAGGTCAGTACGCGGTAGATATGTTTATCGGTTCGACCCTGCAGGTTGATGGTCTGGCCAACTCCTCCACCGTCACCCGCGGCCGCCTTTCCGGCTTCGGCGGCGCGCCGAACATGGGCCACGACCCGCACGGTCGCCGCCACGCCACCCCGGCCTGGCTCAATATGATCACTGAACCAGACCCGATGCAGCGCGGTAAAAAACTGGTGGTGCAGATGGTCGAAACCTTCCAGGCCGGCGTGAAACCGACCTTCGTTGAAACGCTCGATGCGGTCGAGGTCGCCAAAACTTCCGGCATGCCGCTGGCGCCGGTGATGATTTACGGCGATGACGTGACCCACGTGCTGACCGAAGAGGGTATCGCTTACCTGTACCGGGCGGAAAGCCTTGAAGAGCGCCGGGCGATGGTCGCCGCGGTGGCCGGGATCACCGATATTGGCCTCGGCGTGGACGCCAAACGCGTCGCCGCGCTGCGCCAGAGCGGCAAAGTGGTGTACCCGGAAGATATCGGCATTCGCCGCAGCGATGCCACCCGCTCACTACTGGCCGCCGGCAGCGTCGCCGAGCTGGTGGAATGGTCCGACGGACTGTATAACCCACCGGCAAAATTCCGGAGCTGGTAATGAAAAAACTCTCCCCCCTACACGCAGAAAGCCGCGTCAGCTGGCTGGCGCATACCGCCAGCGCGTGTCTGATTGACGAAGCCCGTCTGAGCCCGAAACCGGGTCTGGTCGATAGTCGCGGCAACGGCGCGCATCAGGATCTCAATCTGGACCTGATGGAACGCTCCGCCCGTAGCCTACAGCCGACGTTTCACGCGCTGGCGCAGCAAAGCTGGCAGCGTCCGGCGGATATCGCCCTGCGCGAAACCGTCGGCCGCCTCGGTCGCGAAGGTGAAGCGCAGATGATGATGGCGACGGGTGGAGTTAACACCCACCGCGGCGCTATCTGGGCGCTGGGCCTGCTGGTCAGCGCGGTGGCGATGTTGGGTGGAGAGGGTCAATCACAGGCGATCGCCGCCGCTGCCGCCTCCCTCGCCCGCCTGCCTGACGGCTTCGCGCCGAAAAGCTTTAGTAAAGGGCTGCGCGCCAGCCGTCGCTGGCAGGTGCCGGGGGCACGCGAGGAAGCGCAGCGCGGATTTCCGCATGTTACCGCCCTGGCGCTGCCGCAACTGCAGCAAAGCCGGGCGCGAGGCGCCAGCGAGCCGCAGGCGCGCCTCGACGCGCTGATGGCCATCATGACCTCGCTGAGCGATACCTGCGTGCTGTCGCGGGCCGGCATGAACGGCCTGCACGCCATGCAGCAAGGCGCCCGTGAGGTTCTGGCGGCGGGCGGTTGCGCCAGCGTCGCCGGTCGCGCCGCGCTGGCGCGCCTCGATGCGCAGATGCTGGCGCAAAACGCCTCGCCGGGTGGTGCGGCCGATCTCCTTGCCGCCACCCTGTTTCTCGACCGGGTTTCCGGCTAACGCATTCAGAGGATGTTATGGAACAGATTACATTGTCATTTCCTGCCAACCGCGCCCTCAGCGGCAAAGCATTGGCAGGGGTCGTAGGTTCAGGCGATATGGAAGTGCTTTATACCGCCGCACAGGGCGCCACGCTCAACGTACAAATCACCACCTCAGTGGATAACAGCCAGGCGCGCTGGCAGGCGCTGTTCGACAGGTTGAACCTGATCAACGGTCTGCCCGCCGGGCAGTTGATTATCCACGACTTCGGCGCCACGCCGGGCGTCGCCCGTATTCGTATTGAACAAGTATTTGAGGAGGCTGCTCATGCGTAACGATCGCAGCTTTATTGAACTGCGCGCTCGCGAACGCGCCCACGCCCTGCTGGACGACGGCAGCTACCGCGAACTGCTGGATCCGTTTGAAGGCATTATGTCGCCGTGGCTCGGCGCGCAGGGCATCGTCCCGCAGTCCGACGACGGTATGGTGGTCGCCAAAGGCACTATCAACGGCCAACCTGCGGTGGTAATTGCCATCGAAGGCACCTTCCAGGGCGGCAGCATGGGCGAAGTCTCCGGCGCCAAAATGGCCGCCGCACTGGAGCTGGCGGCGGAAGATAACCGCAACGGTATCCCGACGCAGGCGGTACTGTGCCTCGAAACCGGCGGCGTACGTCTGCAGGAGGCCAACCTCGGTCTGGCCGCCATCGCCGATATTCATGCCGCGATTGTCGACCTGCGCCGCTACACCCCGGTGGTCGGCATTATTACCGGTACCGTCGGCTGCTTCGGCGGCATGTCCATCGCCGCGGCGCTGTGCAGCTACCTTATCGTCACCCGTGAAGCCCGTCTCGGCCTCAACGGCCCGCAGGTTATCGAGCAGGAAGCCGGAATTGAAGAGTACGACTCCCGTAACCGTCCGTTTATCTGGAGCATGACCGGCGGCGAAATTCGCGCCGCCAGCGGCTTGGTCGACGCGCTAGTTAACGATGGCGTTAACGCCGTTAAAACCGCAATGAATGAGGCGATCGCCAAAGGTGTACCGGCACAACACCGCAGCGACAACTATGACGATTATCTGCGTCGCTTGAGCCAATTCGATACCCGCCAGCAGGCGGATACCGCGCAGATTAAACAGCTTTTTGCCCGGGAGGATAAATAATGAGTCAGTTCCCAAACCGCGCCGCGCTATGGCTGAACAAACTGGCGCCCAACGCGCCGCTGATGAGTGGTCTGTGCCCTTCAGTGCAGGTCGCAGATGGCCAGATTGATGGCGAAAACGTCCGCTTTATCGCCGTGGTGCCTGACGCTAACAACCACTACCCGCGCGCCGCCGGCGGCGAAGTCGGACTGCTGGAAGGCTGGACGCTGGCGAAAGTGGTCAACGAAACCATCGCCGCCGACGCCGATCGGCCTGTCAAACGGCCGATCGTCGCGGTAATTGATGTCCCGAGCCAGGCCTATGGCCGCCGCGAAGAAGCCTTTGGCATCCACCTGGCCCTGGCCGGGGCGGCAGGCGCCTACGCCAAAGCCCGTCTTGCCGGCCACCCGGTGATTGGCCTGATTGTCGGAAAAGCGATGTCCGGGGCGTTTCTGGCCCACGGCTATCAGGCCAACCGCCTGATCGCCTTTAACGATAGCGGCGTGCTGGTTCACGCGATGGGTAAAGAATCGGCGGCGCGTATTACGCTGCGTACCGTAGAAGCGCTGGAGAAACTGGCGGCGACGATCCCGCCGATGGCCTACGACGTCAGCAACTACGCTACGCTCGGCCTGCTCTCCGCCCTGCTCGATATCAACCATCCGGATGCGCCAGACGAAGGCGATCTGTCGCTGGTCAGCCGTACCCTGCGCGACGCCATCGCTGACGCGCGCACCGATACCTCACTGAAGTGCCGCCTGGGCGCGGAAAACCGCCGCAGCTCACAACTGGTTCGCGATCGCATGCGCGCCAGCTGGTAAGACGTTCGTACGTAAGTAGTAGAAGAAAACCTGCCGGAAGCAGTCTCCCGGAGCGCGGAATAAACGCTCCGGGAAGGGACGGCTTTTAGAAAAAATAACAATCGCGCCAGTACTCTATTTTATTTACAGGTGATTTATGACTTATGTGATTATTCATGCTCTCGCGCCCATTTTCGTCATTATGCTGCTGGGTTTCTGGGCCGGAAAGGCCGGGATGGTAGATAACAAAAACGTCTCGCTGCTTAATATTTTTGTAATGGATTTTGCCTTACCCGCCACGCTGTTTAGCGCGACGGTACAAACGCCGTGGGCCGGTATCGTCGCCCAGTCGCCACTGGTGCTGGTGCTGACCGGCGCGATGTGGATCACCTATGCCGCAATCTACTTCCTCGCCACCAGCGTGTTCAAACGTACGCCGCAGGATGCCGCGGTGCTGACCCTCACCGTCGCCCTGCCAAACTATGCCGCGCTGGGTCTGCCGATCCTCGGCAGCGTGCTGGGTGAAGGCGCGTCAACCTCGCTGTCGGTGGCGGTTTCTATCGCCTGCGGCTCGGTGCTGATGACCCCGTTCTGCCTGCTGATTCTGGAGCGTGAAAAAGCCCGCGCCGCGGGTGAAAACAGCGGTTCTACGCTGGCGATGCTGCCGGTGCTGATGTGGCGTTCGGTGAAAAAACCGATCGTCTGGGGCCCGCTGCTTGGGGTGGTGCTTTCTGCTATCGGCATTAAAATGCCGGACCTGCTGCTGGCGTCGATCAAACCGCTGGGCCTGGCCGCCACCGCCGCCGCGCTGTTCCTCACCGGGGTGATCCTGTCGGCACGTAAACTGCAGCTCAATGCGCTGATCGCTACCTCAACCATCGTGAAACTGCTGGTACAGCCGTTTATTGCCTGGGGCCTGGTGATGTTACTTGGTCTGCACGGCTCTATCGCCATTACCGCGATCCTGATGATTGCGCTGGCCGCCGGCTTCTTCGGCGTGGTCTTCGGCAACCGCTTCGGCGTGCAGTCTCCGGATGCTGAAGCCGTGCTGCTGTTAAGCTCGGTTCTGTGTATCCTGTCGCTACCGCTGTTTATCTCTTTGACTTCAGGACTGTAAACCATGTCATCAACGCCGCGTCCCCACGATTTAGTTTGGTTAAACCACGCCAGCGCTCTGGAAGACATTGCCGAGCCGTGGGTGGCTCAGCAGTGGCGAGCCGCGCTGCCGGTGGTGGTGAGGCGCGACGTTGACGACCAGGCCCGCATCCCGGTTGGAGTGCGGGGCATGAAGCGCGAGCAGCGCGCCGCCGGCTGGGTACAGGCGCACAATATCGTGCGCAGCGTCACCCCGGAGATGCTTGTCGAGCGCGAAGCATTACTCTGCTCGCCGTTTGTCTCGCAGCCGCCGGTCCAGGCGGCTATCGCCCTCACCTTACACCGCTGGCCCTGGGGCTGGGGCGTCACCGGCAGTACCGGCTACGCGCTGGCAACCGAAATCCCGGTGCTGCATGCGGCAAGCGATCTGGATCTGCTGATCCGCGCGCCGCAGCCGCTGGACCGTGAGGCCTTGCTGGAATGGCAGGCCCGGGTGGCCCAACTACCGTGCCGCGCCGATACCCAGGTAGAAACCCCCTACGGCGCCTTCGCCCTTAATGAGTGGCTGCGCGATGGCCGCGCGCTGCTGAAAACATCCCGTGGCGCGCGCTTAACCGCGACGCCGTGGCACAGGGAGGAATGATGAAGATTTTATTTACTTTTCCCGGTCAGGGCGGCCAGCGCCCCGCAATGCTGGCGGCAATCCCCGATCGCGAGGCTATCCTCACCCAGGCGCGCGCCGTGCTGGGGGATGAAGTCGATACTCTCGATAGCGCCGATGCGCTAAAGCATACCCGTGCGGTCCAGCTTTGTCTGCTGATCGCCGGGGTGGCCTGGGCGCGCGAGCTACAGCGTCAGGGCGTGGATCCGCAGATGGTCAGCGGTCTGTCCATCGGCGCGTTTCCGGCTGCAGTGATTGCCGGCGCACTCGATTTCGCCAGCGCGCTGCGGCTGGTGGCGCTGCGCGGCGATTTAATGGAGCAGGCTTATCCCGAAGGTTACGGGCTGACGGCGATTATGGGGCTGACACGCCCGCGGATTGAGGCGCTGATGCAGGGCCACGAGGTGTATCTCGCCAATCTGAACGCCGAAACGCAGATCGTGATCGCCGGGCGTGATGACGCCATGGCCGAGGTGGCGCAGCTGGCGCTGCAGGCTGGTGCCAGTAAAGCCCAACGGCTGGCGGTCAGCGTGCCGTCGCACTGCGCGCTGTTGGATAAACCGGCCGTCGCCCTCGCAAAAGCCTTCGCCGAGGTCACCTTAACGCGCCCTCAGCGCGCCTATTTAAGCGGCTCGACGGCGCGCGTACTGTGGGATCCGCAGCGGATCGCCGACGATCTGGCGATGAACATGGCGCGCACCGTACATTGGCAGGAGGCGATGATCGCCGCCGATGAACGCGACGCGAGACTGGCAATCGAGATGCCGCCCGGCGGCGTGCTCACCTGCCTGACCCGCCAGGCGGGCTGGCGCGGCGAGACCATTGCGCTGGAGCGCAGCGGCGTAGACGTCGCCCGCCATCTTGCAAAGCGGCTTAGCGATTAATACTGCGGGCGTACATGCGCCCTTCCGCCGCCAACGCCAGCAGGTCGGCATCGCGCTCGCGATGGTGTGAATAGACGATAGAGATCAGCTGGCGCATCTGATAGGGTTCCGCCAGCTTTAACAGCTGCACATCGTTTTCATAGACTTTCTTCATGCGACCCGGCAGCAGCGCGAAGCCCACGCCCGCCTGCACCAGGCTTATCATCGAAAAGATATCATTCACCCTGGTCACAATTTCCGGCTCAAAACCGGCTACCTGAAAAGCCTCCTGAAACCCGGCATAAGTCGCAAACCCTTCCGCCAGCGAGACAAACTTGCGATCGGCGTAATCGCGCAGGTCGGCGAGCTGCGAGGTATCCAGCTGTTCCGTCGCCGGCGCGGCGAGGAAGATATCATCTTCAAACAGCGGCACCACGTCGAAGGCCGAATTATTGTACTCGCCTTCATTGGTGGCGATTAAAATAGCGTCAAGGGCATCGTCTTCCAGCATATCCAGCAGCATCTGGTTGGAGCCCATCGTCAGATCCAGTTCAAGCTCCGGGCGACGCAGCTTCATCCCCATAATGATGCGCGGAACGGTTTCCAGCGTCAGCGAATAGAGAGTACCAATGCGCAACCGCCCCTGACCAACGCCGGCGACTTTGCGCGTCGCCTCAAGCCCGCGGCTCATCAGACTCATCACATCCTGGCAGTATTCGAGCAGCGTCCACGCCGCCTGCAGCGGCAGCAGGTTACGCCCTTTGTGGACAAACAGCGGGCAGCCGACCCCCTCTTCGAGCGTATGCAGTGCGCGGTGAACGCTAACGCTGCTGAGCTTCATGGCTTCGGCGGTTCTGGCGATATTGCCCTTCGCCATAAACATCATAAAGACCGACAGCTTGCGGAAGGTGATCTCCTGGTTGATATCGTCTTTCATAGCCCTTCCACACTCCTGGTTTAATTTTCTGTTTCAATTCAAACCAGTATATCTTTTATGAGGCCAAAGTTGCAGGCAGCGCGCGGCGTCAGCCGGTAAATAACGCAAAAAAGGGAAGACCATGGTCTTCCCTTTTATTCACTGCCTGGATGCGTCGTTACAGCGCCATATCGTGCTGCGGCGAGGCTTCGCGCGGCGTCTCTGCCGGTTTGGCGGTCGCGGTCGGCGCGGACTCTGGCATCTGAATGACCGGAGGCTTAGTCAACTGCAGCGTCGCGGCGGTGTCATCCCAAACCTGCTGGGTCAGCGCCACGTTACCGTTTAACTTCTCGCCGTAGCTCGGCACGATGGCGCGAATGCGGCTCTGCCATTCCGGCGAGTTAAACTGCTGCGGGAACATCTGCTTGAGAACGTTCAGGGTGATCGGCGCGGCGGTGGAAGCACCTGGCGATGCGCCGAGCAGCGCAGAAATCGTTTTCTGCTGATCGACCACCACTTCGGTACCGAGCTTCAGAACGCCGCCCTTCTCCGCGTCTTTTTTGATGATCTGCACGCGCTGACCGGCCTGAATCAGTTTCCAGTCTTCTTTGCGCGCGTTCGGGTAGTACTCTTTCAGCGCCGCAAAGCGGTCATCATCGCTGAGCATAACCTGGCTAATCAGGTACTTCACCAGATCGAAGTTGTCGAGGCCAACGTGGGTCATCGGCAGTACGTTGCTGGTGGTGGTGGTGCTCAGCAGATCGAAGAACGAACCGTTTTTCAGGAACTTGGTGGAGAAGGTGGCGAATGGTCCGAACAGCACCACGCGCTTGCCATCGAGGTAACGAGCATCCAGGTGCGGTACCGACATCGGCGGCGCGCCAACCGAGGCCTGACCATAGACTTTCTGCTGGTGCAGTTTAGTCAGCTCCGGGTTTTCGGTCATCAGGAACGAGCCGCCTACCGGGAAGCCCGCATAGTTGTCCGCTTCCGGAATGCCGGTTTTCTGCAGCAGCTTCAGCGCGCCGCCGCCGGCGCCGATGAAGACATATTTGGCGTCGATAGCCTGCTCTTCACCGCTCTTCACGTTCTTAATCGTCACGTGCCAGGAGTTGTCGGCATTGCGTTTGAAATCGGTGACTTCAGAAGAGGTCTGCAGCGAGAAATTGCTGCTCTTTTTCAGGCTGCCGATCAGCTGACGGGTGATTTCACCGTAGTTCACGTCGGTACCGACCGGCGTCCAGGTGGCGGCCACTTTTTGCTGCGGATCGCGTCCTTCCATGACCAACGGCGCCCACTGTTTAATTTGCGCGTGATCGGTGGAGAATTTCATTCCCTGGAATAAGGTAGTCTGCTGCAGCGCGTTATAACGCTTTTGCAGATAATCAACATTATCGCCCCACACGAAACTCATATGCGGCGTGGAATTAATAAACGAGTGCGGGTCGTGCAAAATACCGCGTTTGACCTGCGCCGACCAGAACTGGCGCGAAATCATAAACTGTTCATTGATATCCAGCGCTTTACTGACATCAATAGAACCGTCTGCACGCTGCGGCGTGTAGTTCAGTTCCATATTTGCCGAGTGACCGGTACCGGCGTTATTCCAGCCGTTAGAGGACTCCAGCGCGACGCCGTCGAGTTTCTCCACCATCACCTGTTTCCACTCCGGCTGCAGTTCCTGCAGCCAGGTGCCCAGCGAAGCGCTCATGATGCCGCCGCCGATCAGCAGAAAATCAGTTTTTTTCGAGGTATCGCCATTCGCGTAGGTCGCCGTACTGACGAACATCGCTAATGCGGTCATAGATATAATCGTTTTTTTAATTGCAGGCATAATAGAAATATCGCGTAGCAAAAGTGTAATAAGAGCCGTCATATTAACGCACTTTTACTTTATTTTAAAATATCATTTACACTTCGATATTTTAATGCAAACAGTTTTTTAACTTAAAAAAGCAGTTTATTTATTTCACTGGCGGTTATTGTGAAAATTGCGGCAAAAAAAGCAGGATTATTCAGGCGATAAGAAATATAGCGCCGGTTTATTTAGTTATTTAACAAACCGGCGCGGCGAGGAAATTAATTGACGTTACATGGCGTTTTCTCTTGCGCTTCACCCAAAGCGATACGCAGATGGTTGTTGTTTTCGCTTAGCAGATCCCGCGCCTGCCAGGCATCAAGCCCCGTCATCAGCATCAGAATCGCCGTCCGACAATGCTGATTGCAACTGGCCAGCGCGGCTTTGGCTTGCGCGCGCGTACACTCTGTGGCGGCCATCACCATGGCGATTTGCCGCTCCTCCCAACGCGGGCTGGTTGCCTGGAGGTCTACGCGCAGGTTGCCGTACACCTTGCCGCTGCGTACCGCCAGGCCGGTAGTTAACAGGGTGAGGATCTGCCGCTGCGCCAGTTGCGCTTTCGGGTTGCCATAACCGGCTACCGCCTCCGGCCCGGTCTGCGGCGCAATAATAATATCCGCCAGCTGCGCAGCCTCGCTGTCGCTTAGCTGCGTCAGTAGCGCAATCGGCGCTCCCAGCGACCAGGCGTGACGCATGGCTCCCCATACCCACGGTGTTTTGCCGCTGACGGAAAGAGCCAACAGCATATCGTTGGCGCTGAAGGCATGTAGCTGCAAATCGCGCACGCCCGCGTCATAATCATTAGCCGCCATCTCGGCCGCCTGCAGCGAGCTCTCTTCGCCGCCGGCGATAATCGCCACCAGTGAGTGATTGGCTTCAGGGGAATAGTCATTAACCGTTTGCAACGCCGCCTGCCCGGATGCCCCGGCGCCAATGATCACCAGCCGTCCTCCCCGGCTCAGGGTCGCCGCGGCGTTATCCACCAGCCGGGTAATCTGCGGCAGGCAGGCATCGATGGCGATGGCTATCTGTTTGTTATCCTGCTGCAGCAGGGTCAGCATATCGAGGGTGGCGAGCGTATCGATATGGCGCGTTTGCGGGTGGCGTCGTTCCAGCATTGATGCGGTTGGCTTACTGCTCATAAAACCTCCATTTAAAACCGAACTCACTGCGGCTACATCAATAGCAATGACATATCCATTCATTCATCACGGCTATTTGATTGATGCGGCCAGTGTAAAGCCTTCATCCACGGCTTTACCGCCACGGGGGTCACAGTTTGTTCACTCGACACCTAATCGCGGCGCGATTGCGCGTTATCCGAGCATGAGGGCTACGCATGTCAGGCAGCGGATATCCGGTAAGCCGGTTTTACTGTTATTACACGGCTTTATGAAAGCCGCCCTATCGGCGATAATGATCGTTCAACGAATTGACCGGGGTTGTCATGAAGGAAGCCGAGCTACAGCCGCCCGCACGTAAGCGCGCCCGCAGCCTGAAATTAAGTACCGCCGTCACGCTGATGATTGGCAGCGTTATCGGCGCGGTGCTGCTGCTGGTCTACGCGCTATGGTTTATGCAGATCAGCAACGCCACCCGCGACGGCTTAAAAGAGACGGCGCTGGCGGTGGCGCGCACCATGGCCGATATGCCGCAGGTGAAGCGCGGCCTCAGCGAGCCGCCGCAGAGCAATATTATTCAGCCGCTGGCGCAGGCCATTACCCGACGTAACGATCTGCTTTACGCGATTGTGACCGACATGCGCGGTATCCGCTATTCGCATCCGGATAGCGCCATCATCGGTAAACCGTTTATCGGCGAGGATATCCGCCCGACGCTCGCCGGGCGCGAAAACGTGGCGATTAACCACGGCGTACTGGCGCCGGCGCTGCGCGTGTTCACCCCGGTATTCAATGAACAGCATCAACAGATAGGCGTGGTGGTGGTGGGGATTTCGCTGAGTAAAGTCGACGAACAGATCGCCAATAGCCGCTGGGACGTCCTGCTGACCATTCTGTTCAGCGCGCTGGTCTGCGCAATCGGCACCTGGAGCCTGGTGCGCGGCTTGAAGCGTATTTTGCTGGGGCTGGAGCCGCAGGATATCTCTACCCAGTTCCAACAGCGTCAGGCGATGCTGCACTCGCTCAAAGAAGGCGTGATCGCTGTGGATAGCAGCGGCCAGGTCACGCTAATTAACCCGGCCGCCCGCGGCATGTTACTTAGCGGGCCCGATAAAAGCATCGATCGCACCCCGCTGCTGGCGGACCTGCAGGAAGTTCTGCGCAGCGGCGAGCCCATCTATGACCGCGCGCTCGGCTGTAATGGCTTGTTGCTGATTAGCAATACCGTCCCGGTGCGCAGCCAGAACGCCATCGTTGGCGCCATCAGCACCTTCCGCGATAAAACCGAGATGAGCCAACTGGTGCAACGGCTGGATGGCATGATGAGCTACGTCGATGCCCTGCGCACCACTTCGCACGAATTTATGAACAAGCTGCACGTGATCCTCGGCCTGCTGAATATGAAAAGCTATGACAAGCTGGAAGAATATGTGCTGCAAACCGCCCATGCCTATCAGGCCGACATCGGCGAAATTCAGCACCGGATAAAATCGCCGGTGGTCGCCGGCTTCCTGATTGGTAAAATCCAGCGCGCCAAAGAGCGAGGCTTCACCTTGAACCTCGCCGAAGAAAGCCTGGTGCCGGATTGCCCGAATGAAAAACAGGTCACCGTGCTGGTAACGGTATTAGGTAATCTCATTGAAAATGCGCTGGATGCGATGAGCGGCCAGGCGGAAGGTGAAGTGAGCCTGCTATTGCACTATCAGGATGGCTGGCTAAGCGGTGAAGTCAGCGACGACGGCCCGGGGATCCCGGCGGCCAATATCGACGCCATTTTTAATAAGGGCTTCTCCACCAAAGGCGAGAATCGCGGCGTCGGCCTGTTTCTCGCCAACCAGCAGCTCCACGAACTCGGCGGCACGCTAGCCGTTGAGTCCGAGCCTGGCGTATTTACCCAATTTTTTGTTCACCTGCCCTGGGATAGTAAAAGGAAAAAAGCGTGATAAATGTATTGATTGTTGACGACGATGCGATGGTTGCCGAGCTGAATCGCCTGTACGTGGCGCGCATCCCCGGTTTCAGCTGCTGCGGCACCGCGTCGACGCTCGGCAAAGCCCAGGAGATGATTAACGACCCGCAGATGGCGATCGATTTAGTACTGCTGGACGTTTATATGCAGCAGGATAGCGGCCTGGATCTGCTGCCGACCATTCGCGCCAGCGGCCGCGCCATCGACGTGATTATGATAACCTCCGCCGCCGATGCCGCCACCGTTCAAACCGCCATGCACTACGGCGTGGTGGATTATCTGATTAAACCTTTCCAGTTCCCGCGCTTTGAAGAGGCGCTGACCGCATGGCGCGAAAAGCGCAAACTGATGACCGGCCAGCCCTATTACGAGCAGGCGGATGTCGATCGTCTGTTGCACGGCGGCGCGCCGGAAGCGGCTGACGCGCGTAAGCTACCGAAAGGCTTAACGGCGCAAACCCTACGCACGCTGTGCCAGTGGATTGACAGCCACCCTGATGTGGAATTTTCTACCGATGAGCTGGCGGCGGCGGTGAATATCTCGCGCGTCTCCTGCCGCAAATATCTGATCTGGCTCGCGCAGATCAATATTCTCTATACGACCATCCATTACGGCGCGACCGGCCGACCGGTGTATCGCTACCGCCTGGTCGCCGAGCAGTACGGCCTGCTCAAGCAGTACAGTCAGTAATCTGGTAGCCGCTGTCGCGCAGCTGAAAGCGGATGCGCTGCGGTGACGATAGAATCACGTTGCGGTTTTTGGTGACAAAAATCGCTTCAATGTCGTCCCGCTGGCGCAGCGCCGCGCAGCCCTTCTCCACGCCAAGGCCATACAGCAGCGTGGTCCAGATATCGCCGTCCAGTGAATCCGCGGAAATGACCGTGACGCTGTCGAGTTCGTTATCCAATGGATAGCCGCTGCGCGGATCGAGGATATGGTGCCAGCGTTTGCCATCCTGCTCGAAATAGCGTTCATAGGTGCCTGAAGTGACAACCGACTGCCCGCTAACGGCAATCGAGCCGATAAGTTCCTGCGCCGCGGCAAAGGGTTTTTTCAGCCCAATCGCCCATTCCCCTAACGTATGTACATTGCCGCCGAGATTAATCAGCGCCTGTTCGATCCCCTGCTGGCCCAGGTAATCGCGTACCCGATCGGCGATATATCCTTTGGCGATTGCGCCAAGGTCAATTTCCATTCCAGCCTGCGCCAGCCACACGCTCTGCTTTTCGTCATCGAGAATGACATCCTGCGGGCGGGTTAACGGCAGCCGCGCCGCAATATCCGCCGCCGACGGCACGCTATGCCCCTGAAAGCCAATGCGCCACAGTTTAACCAGCGGGCCGATAGCCAGATTAAAGGCGCTGTCACGCACCATACTGGCGGCTTTAGCGCACTTAATCAGCTGGTACACCGGACGGCTAACGGTAACGGGATGACGCCCGGCGGCATGGTTGATATCCATCACCTGCGACTGCGCGCGGTTAACGGTGAGCAGATCTTCGTAGCGTTTAATTAACTGAAATACGCGGGAGGCCAGCGCCTCATCGTGGGAATAGAGTTTGAGCAGGATGGGCGAGCCCATCAACACGGCGGAGTAGCTATAGACGCGGTTATCGGACATCGGGCTCTCCTTAGAAGGGATAAGCCGGGCGGCTAAGCCAGCCCGGCATCAGCAATTACCTATTATCCTCTGGCACGTTTCGCCGCCTGATGGCCCGCGAGGGTACCGAAGATGATGATATCCGCGACCGCGTTACCGCCGATGCGGTTACCGCCATGGATACCGCCAACCACTTCACCCGCGGCGTAGGCGCCGCGAATTGGCTGCTGCGCCACATTCAGCACTTCGCCATCGGTATTAATGGTCACGCCGCCCATAGTATGGTGCACCCCTGGGGCAATACGAATGGCGTGGAACGGGCCTTCGTTAATCGGCGCGCGCAGCGCGGTTGTGCGGCCAAACGCTTCATCGTGCTGTTTTTCCACCGCGCCGTTGTAGCATTCCAGGGTAGCGAGGAACGCATGGTAATCCATCCCCAGCTTCTCCGCCAGTTCACGCGGCGAGCTGGCGCTGGTGACGAAGCCTTTGGCGATATACTCGTCGGCGGCTTTGTTTTTCGCCCGCACATGCTCGTCGAAGACGATGTAAGCATAGTGTTCCGGCAGCGCGATAATCGCCGCAGACACTTTATCGCGGGTCTCCATCTCGTTGAAGAAGCGGTTCCCCTGCTGGTTAACGAGAATAGCGCCGCCGCCGCGAATCGATTCGGAAATCAGGTACGAGGTCTGCTGCTCGACGGTCGGGTGAATTTGAATTTCGCCCATGTCCACGGTGCCGGCGCCAATACGTTCCAGCAGCGCGATACCGCTACCGGTCGCCCCTTTATGGTTGGTGGTCACGAAGCCTTCGAGGTCAGGACGATATTTCACCACCATCGCGCTGTTGGCGCTGAAGCCGCCGGTCGCCACGATAATACTTTTGGCCTGCACTTCGATGACCTCTTGTTCATCGTTGATAAGACGCACGCCGCTCACTTCGTCGTGGCGCATCAGGATCTCTTCTACCGAGGTATCCAGCAGCACATCGATACCGCGTTTGGTGATATTACGCACCAGACCGCTAATCAGGTAGCCGCCAACCGCCGATCCGTCGCGCGGACGGTGGGTACGGTCGATACTCATCCCGCCGGTGGTGGTGATATCGTTAAGCATAATCCCACGGTCCGCCAGCCATTCAATGGCTTGCGGCGCGTTTTCAACGAAACGGCGCAGCAGCTGCGGGTTGTTTTTGTTGTGGCCGCCCTTCAGGGTTTCCTGATAGAACAACTCTTTACTGTCCTGAATACCTTTGACGCGCTGGAAGCGGGTTTCCGCGGCGTTCATCCCGGCGGAAGCTTTGATGGTGTTGCCGCCAATAGTCGGCATTTTTTCGACGATCAGCACGCTGGCGCCTTCGTCGTGGGCCTGAATCGCCGCAGCCAGACCGGCGCCACCGCTCCCCACCACCACAACGTCATAGCTTTTCGGCGCGGTATCGTTGCCGCCCTCTTCCGCGGCCAGCGCTTTGCTGGATTTCAGCATCGCTTTGGACACCGCTTTTTTCACCGCTTCGCTCTGGCTGGTCGCGCCGGAGATAGCATCGACGTGCGGCGTGTTGGCGGTCAGAATACGTTCGCGGATCTCTTCGAAGCTGGTGGTAAATTCAACGCTCTGTACTGGGCTTGCGGCCAGCTCGATATCCGCAATGCGATCGTTTTCGAGGCTGACGTTAATGACCAGTTCGTTGGCATCGTCCTGAACGGTTTCGACAAACATCCCCGGTTTAAATTTCGCGTCGCCCATGCTCATGTCGCGGATCATCGCTTCGACCAGCGAGAAACGCCACAGCGGTTCCGGAATGTGCAGCGCCTCGCGCTGGGTGCTGTCGATAAAGAGTTCCAGCTCTTCGCCGGCGGCGATACGTGAAGCCCAGTCCGGATAGGCGATGCAGGCGCGGCCGACGGCCATCAGGTCATAACCGTGATCGAGGCCCTGTTCGGCGTCGGCTGCGTTAACCACTCCGCCGACACCCATCACCGGCACCTGCGCCAGCGTTTCAGAACGCATGGCGCAGTATTTTTCAATCAGCGGCGTCGGATCGCAGGTATCAACGATAGACGGGCGCAGCGTCGCGCCAACTGAGAAATGCAGATAATCGACGCCGCGGGCGGCCAGTTTCTCCAACAGATACATGGTGTCGTCGAAGCGGATCCCCGGGACTTCCATCTCTTCCGGCGAGAAGCGATAGCCGATAATAAAGGCATCGTCAGCGTACTGACGGGCCATTTTATGCGTGATGTCCAGCACCGCCAGCGGGAATCTGGCGCGGTTATCGCGGCTGCCGCCCCACTGGTCGTCACGCTGGTTAGAGTTCGGCGAATAGAACTGCTGGATAAGATAGGTGTTGGCGCCGTGGATTTCGACACCGTCGAAACCGGCAAGAATCGCGCGGCGTACGCCGTCGCCAAATTTGGCGATCATGCCTTCGACTTCTTCACCACTGAGGGCGCGCGGCATAGCGGCGCCGTCGCGCGGCGCGGCAATGGCGCTCGGCGCCACCGGCTGGCGACCGCCAATCAATTGCGGGTCAACCATGCGACCGCCGTGGTAAATCTGCAAAATCGCTTTTGAGCCTTCCGCTTTAATCGCTTCGGCGATTTTCGCCAGCCCGGCGATTTTTTCATCGTTATCGATGCCGATAGCGCCCGGGAAGGCCAGACCATAATCATCAATAAAGCAGCATTCAACGATGATAGTCCCGATGCTGCCGGCGCGGGCGCGATAGTATTCAACGAGCTCGCTGGTGACGGTACCATCGAAATAACCGGTGCAGGTGGTCATTGGCGCCATTAGCAAACGGTTTTTCAGTTCAGTCCCATTCGGTAAAGTAAATGGCTGCAGAATTCGTTCGTTACTGGTCATATTAATACTCCAGATTTTAAATATTGAAATTCAGAATTGGGTGACGGAAATTTTATTGATTGTTTATTTTCATTCCTGTTGTCATGCCAATAATATAGCGTGTTTTTTAGTTACTAAATTAATTACGTTAGTTAAAAAACTATTTAATACCTGCAATAACAGCAATACCTCTATTGTATTATTAAATTTATATATCGCATTTACATAATACAAATGAATGATAACATTTCGGTCACTTTTGTTAACGCTAGAAAAACGCGCAAAACAAAAATAAAACACGTAATTTCAATAACTTAAATAATTAATTGCTTTAGCCATTTATTATTTTTTAAGCGTTCCCTTAACAATTGACGTTTCTTGCGGATAATAACCACATCATCATATGTGGTTATTGCCAAACGAAAAAAAAGATCCAGATCACCTGTTTTTTTTGATCTCGATCAATTGCAATGCAACGTGAAAGCGCAATATATAAATACCCAATGAATTTAATTTAACGCCGCGAAAAACGCGTTAAATAACCGTTTAAGCAATAAGCAATCTCGACCATTAATAATTAAAGAAACTTTCGCAACTAAAAAAATCGAGCGTTGTAAGCGAAGACGGAACCGTATTTTCAACTACTAGCAGATACTCATTATGAAAGAGAAAAAGACAACCATACCGCCTGCCGGTGCCGCGTCTAACGCGGCGTATAAACGTCTGATCATGATGGCATTGCCCATTATCGTCGCCGTACTGCTGCTGTTCGTCCCGGTGCCTGACGGCTTACCGCCTTTCGCCTGGCACTATTTTGCTATCTTCGTTGGCGTCATCGTCGGCCTTATCTTCGAACCGCTGCCGGGCGCCGTTATCGGTATCACCGGGGTGGTGGTGATTGCTTTATGTAGCCAGTGGCTACTGTTCAGCCCGGAACAGATGGCGGCGCCAAGCTTTAAGCTGGCCGGCGCGTCATTTAAATGGGCGGTCAGCGGCTTTGGCAACTCTACCGTGTGGCTTATCTTCGGCGCGTTCATGTTCGCCGCCGGCTATGACAAAACCCAGTTCGGCCGCCGTCTGGCGCTGATTCTGGTAAAATATCTTGGCCGCCGCAGCCTGACGCTGGGCTACGCCATTACCTTCGCTGACCTGCTGCTGGCGCCGTTTACCCCGTCCAACACCGCACGTAGCGGCGGGACCATCTACCCGATTATCGCTAACCTGCCGCCGCTGTACGGTTCTAAACCTAACGATCCGAGCGCACGCCGTATTGGCTCTTATCTGATGTGGGTAGCCATTACCGCCGCCTGTATCACTAGTTCTATGTTCCTGTCGGCGCTGGCGCCGAACCTGCTGGCGCTGGCGCTGGTAAAAAGCATCGTTGGTATCAACATCTCCTGGGGGACCTGGTTTATCGCCTTCCTGCCGCTCGGTATCCTGTTGATTCTGGCCATGCCGCTGCTGGCGTACTGGTTCTATCCGCCAGAAGTAAAAATCAATAACGAAGTGCCGCTTTGGGCCGCTCGTGAACTGGAAAAACTGGGCAAACTGTCGCGCAATGAAATCCTGCTGCTGGTGTTTGTTTGCTTCGCGCTGATGATGTGGATCTTCGCCGCCGACTGGATTGAACCGGCGCTGGCTGCCCTGCTGGTTATCGTGCTGATGCTGTGGACCGGCGTGCTGTCCTGGAGCGATATAACCAACAACAAAGCGGCGTGGAATACCTTTGTCTGGTTCGCCACGCTGGTCGCGCTGGCTGACGGTCTCTCCTCCACTGGTTTCATCGCCTGGTTGGGTAAAGAAGGCGGCGCGCTGATGAGCGGTATTTCTCCGGGCGTTGCGACCATCGTCCTGCTGCTGGCGTTCTATCTGCTGCACTACCTGTTCGCCAGTACCACCGCGCACACTACCGCGCTGCTGCCGGCCATGCTGACCATCGCTTCGACTATCCCGGGAATGAATATGGAAGTCTTCGTCCTGCTGATGGTGACCTCGCTGGGCGTGATGGGCATCATCACCCCGTACGGTACCGGTCCGAGCCCGATTTACTACGGCAGCGGCTATCTGCCGACCAAAGACTACTGGCGCCTCGGCACCATCTTCGGCGCCATCTTCCTGGCCGCCCTGCTGCTGATTGGCTATCCGTGGATGTCCATGATGTTCTGATTCATAACCGCCGGGTCTTCCCCCGGCGGTTTTTATCTTTATGGAGTATGTGAATATGTCGACGAAACCCTTTGTTTATCAAGACCCGTTCCCGATGGCGCATGACGATACCGAATACTATTTGCTCAGCAAAGAGCACGTCTCCGTCGCCGAATTCGATGGTCAGGAAGTATTGAAAGTGGAACCACGGGCGTTAACCCTGCTGGCGCAACAGGCCTTCCACGATGCCGCTTTTATGCTGCGCGTCTCGCATCAGCAGCAGGTCGCGGCCATTCTGCTCGACCCGCAGGCCAGCGAAAACGACAAATACGTCGCGCTGCAGTTCCTGCGTAATTCCGAAATTGCCGCCAAAGGCGTGCTGCCAACCTGCCAGGATACCGGCACCGCCATCATCATGGGTAAAAAAGGCCAGTGCGTATGGACCGGCGGCGGCGATGAAGCCGCGCTGGCGCAGGGCGTCTATAACACCTATACCGAAGACAACCTGCGTTACTCGCAGAATGCGCCGCTGGATATGTATAAAGAGGTCAACACCGGCACCAACCTTCCGGCGCAGATCGATCTCTACAGCGTCGACGGCGATGAATATAAATTCCTGTGCATGGCGAAAGGCGGCGGTTCCGCCAACAAAACCTATCTGTACCAGGAAACCAAAGCGTTAATCACCCCGGCGAAGCTGAAAAACTATCTCGTCGAGAAGATGCGTACCCTCGGTACCGCGGCCTGCCCGCCCTACCACATCGCTTTTGTGATCGGCGGCACCTCGGCGGAAGCCACGCTGAAGACCGTTAAGCTGGCTTCCGCCCGCTACTATGACGACCTGCCGACCGCAGGCAACGAGCACGGTCAGGCCTTCCGCGATGTGCAGCTGGAGCAAGAGCTGCTGCAAGAAGCGCAAAATCTCGGTCTCGGCGCGCAGTTCGGCGGGAAATATTTCGCCCACGATATTCGCGTTATCCGTCTGCCGCGCCACGGCGCTTCGTGCCCGATCGGCATGGGCGTCTCCTGCTCCGCCGACCGCAATATCAAAGCTAAAATCAACCGCGACGGCATCTGGATTGAAAAACTGGAAAGCAACCCGGGGAAATACATTCCTGAACACCTGCGCCAGCAAGGCGAAGGCAATGTGGTTAGCATCAACCTGAACCAGCCGATGAGCGAAATCCTGGCACAGCTGTCGGCGCACCCGGTCTCCACGCGTCTGAGCCTTAACGGCACCATTATCGTAGCCCGCGACATTGCCCACGCGAAACTGAAAGAGCTTATCGATAACGGCGAAGCGCTGCCGCAGTACGTGAAAGATCACCCGATCTACTACGCCGGTCCGGCCAAAACGCCGGCTGGTTACGCCTCCGGCTCCCTGGGCCCGACCACCGCGGGACGTATGGATTCCTACGTCGATCTGCTGCAATCGCACGGCGCCAGCATGGTGATGCTGGCCAAAGGCAACCGCAGCCAGCAGGTGACCGACGCCTGCCATAAACACGGCGGCTTCTACCTCGGTAGCATTGGCGGCCCGGCGGCAGTCCTTGCCCAACAGAGCATTAAGAGCCTCGAGTGCGTGGCTTATCCGGAGCTGGGAATGGAAGCTATCTGGAAAATCGAAGTCGAAGATTTCCCGGCCTTTATTCTCGTTGATGATAAAGGTAACGATTTCTTCCAACAGATCCAAAATCAGCAGTGCGCCGGTTGTAAACAACACGGCTAATTCCCTCCACGCCCGGCGGCTCATCGTCGGGCGTATTCTCCCCCTTTACTCTTGAATTCACCCGACGCTGAACTATGCTCAATCCAGCAGCCGTTCAGAGTTTGACCAGCTGAAAAATAACAATAATTCCCCCTTTTCCGGTGTCGCATATGAACAGGATCCAGGCGTTATTAACGGCGTGTTTTCTGCTATGGCTGGCCTTCCCGCTTTCGGCGGCAGAACCGCGTCAGCTGCCCACCGCTCGCGAGCAGGCGCGAACCGTCGCTATTTTCCATCAACCGATCGTCATGCTGCAGGCCACCTTCGGCCAGACCACGCCGGAAGAGCGGGTTCTGCGCATCCGCAATACGCTACGCGCCTTTACCGAGGCCGATATCAGCCAGCCGCTACAGGTGGTGCCTGTCACCCGCTACAACCAGCCGGGGCGGCTGTTCCTGATGAATGGCAAACCCATCATGTTACTCAGCCAGGCGGACCTCGATGAAGGCGACGATCTGACCCTCGATCAGGCGGCGCAGCGCGTTCTTGCCCGTATGGAAGCGCAGCGGACGTCGCTGCGCGAACAGTACAATACCCGCTATCTGCTGCTGGCGGCGCTAAAATCCGCCGCCGGCGCGTTGCTCCTCGCCCTGGCCTGCTATCTCGCTTTCCGTTCGTGGCGGCGAGTGAGGCGCTTTTTCCATCTGCGGATCCTCGAAAAGCGCAGCCTGATCCCGCATAACTGGCGGCGTTTTCTCGGCAACATTGAAAGCCGATTATACGCGCTGCTGGTCATACTGCTTGGGGTACTGGCGGGTTATGTTTGGCTGAGTTGGGTATTCAGCCTGTTTCCTTGGACCCGGGTATGGGGAGAGTCGCTCGGTGAGTGGTCGGTAGGGGTGATTCGCGATATTTCGCTGTCCATCGTGTCGGCGCTGCCGGGATTGATGATCGTACTGCTTATCTTTCTGATTACGTGGTTTATCATCCGCCTGCTGAAGGTGGTGTTGGATCAGGTCGCCGCCGGACGTCTGCAGATCCCCGGTCTGCATCCGGAAACCGTCGGCGCCACGCGAAAGCTTATCGCCGTGGTTATCTGGCTTTTTGCGCTCTCCGCCGCCTATCCTTTCCTGCCTGGCGCAAATTCTCTGGCCTTCAAGGGGATTAGCGTGTTCTTCGGTCTGATGTTGACGCTGGGCTCAGCGGGGGTGATGAATCACGCCATGAGCGGCCTGGTGCTGATTTATACCCGCGCGCTGCATAAAGGCGACTGGATCCGCATCGCCGATAACGAAGGCCAGGTCAGCGAGATCGGCATGCTGGCGACCAAAATCCTGACCCGCGAAAACTATATTGTCACCCTGCCGAACGCGGTGGTGGTCAGCGGTAAAATCACCAATCTCAGCGCCAGCGACCCGCAACAGGGAATCAACCTCACCACCGGCGTGACCATTGGTTACGACACGCCGTGGCGGCAGGTACAGGCGATGCTGGAACTGGCGGCCCACCGCGCCCAGGGAGTGGATCATCAGGTGGCGCCGGTGGTTCGCAAACTGGGATTGCTCGACTGGTATACGTCGTATGAACTGCAGGTGCGGCTGTTACCGGAAACGACGCTGCCGGAGGGGCGCAACGCGCTGCACAGCAGCATTATCGATGTATTTAACGAATTTGGCGTGCAGATTATGTCGCCCAATTTTGTCATGCAACCGAAAAGCGCGGTGGTGGTCGCCAAAGAGGATTGGTATACCGCCCCGGCGGTCGCGCCGCAGGAGCGCGACAGGTAACGTCGTCCCACGCCGACGCAGCGTCATCAGGCAATGCCGGATGGCGCTGCGCTTATCCGGCCTACAACTCAAAATCCCCGGTAGCGCTACCGCTTACCGGGGCTACAGCGCTGTGCGATTTAGTAGCCCGTACAAGGCGCAATGCGCCGCCCCGCTACGCCTGCGCGGCGTCAATCTCGGCAAACACCTGCTGCGCGAGGTGCAACGTGGCGTTTGCCGCCGGTAAGCCGCAGTACAGCGCCGAATGCATAATCAGCTCTTTCAGCTCATCACGGGTCACACCGTTATTAAAGGCGGCGCGCAGATGCATCTTAAGTTCCGCCTCGCGGTTCAGCGCAATCAGCATCGCAATAGTGATCATGCTGCGGGTATGGTGATCGAGCCCTGGACGGGTCCAGGTTTCTCCCCAGGCGTAACGGGTAATGAAATCCTGAAACTCCTCGTTCAGCGGCGTCAGATTCTGCAGAGTACGGTCAACGTGAGCATCGCCTAATACCTTGCGGCGAACCTCCATTCCCTGCTGATAACGTTGTTTATCTTCCATTTTGCTCCCCCAGCAAAAAGCCGTTCAGCGCGGCGTTAAAGGCAGCAGGCGCTTCAATGTTCGACAGATGCGACGCCTTCAACACCACCACCTGTGAAGTGGCGATCTGCTGATGCAGGAAGTTAGCGTCGGCGACAGTCGTGACAGGGTCACTTTCTCCGGCAATAATCAGCACCGGAATCGCAATTTGCCCGACCTCCCCCCGCAGGTCTGCCGCCGCCAGGGCTTCACAGCAGGCAGCGTAGCCTTCGGCGTCGCTATGAGTCAGTTGATGGCATAATGCCTCGACCACCTCCGGCGCGCGCTGGCGGAAAGCATCGCTGAACCAGCGATCCGCCGCCCCCGCGGCAACCACATCCATCCCTTCCTGACGTACCGCGCGGGCGCGAGAAAGCCAGCCCGACTGATCGCCGATCCGCGCCGCGGTATTGGCCACCGCCACCGCATAAAAACGTTCCGGCGCAAAGCGCGCCAGCCATAATCCCGTCAGCCCGCCCATCGAAATACCGCAAAACAGCGCTTTGTCGATATTTAGGTGATCGAGCAGCGCAATCACATCTTCACCCAATTGCGCCAGGGTCACCTTGCCGTTTTTCGTCGTTTTACCATGGCCGTGGGTGTCATAACGCAGTACGCGAAAATTCGCCGTCAGGGCCTCCATTTGCGGCTGCCACATTGCGCGCGTGGTACCAAGCGAGTTCGACAGCACGATAACCGGCGCGCCTTCTGGCCCGTCGAGTTGATAATCAAGATTCATGACGTTGCTCCTGATAACGCGCCAGTACCTGGCGCACAAAGCGTTCGGCGCTACCGGTGGCCGTTGCCGGATCCAGTAGCGAGTTTAAACGTTCGCGGGAGAGAAACTGACTGACCAGCGGGTCAGCCGCCAGCAGATCGACAAGTAAACCGTGACTGTCCAGAGCCTGGCGGCACAGCGCTTCTACACGGTGATGCGCCTCGGCTTTGCCGATAAACTCCGCCAGCGCCAGGGTCACCGCTTCCGCCATAATCAGCCCGTGGGTAATATCAAGGTCGGCACGCATCTTATGCACGAAAACCTGCATCTCGCGCACCAGCATGTCAGTTTGCGCCAGCGCCCCGCCCACCAGCATAATCAGCTCCGGTAGCGTTTCCCATTCCGCCTGCCAGCCGCCGAGCGCGCGCTCATGCTGTTGGATTTGACCGGCGTAAAGGGTGGCGACCAGCCCCGGCGTGCGCTGCGCCGCGGTTAAAATCGCCGCGCAGGAGACCGGATTACGTTTGTGCGGCATGGTCGAGGAGCCCCCGCGCCCTTCCGCCAGCGGCTCGCCGACTTCCGCAACCTCGGTTTGCATCAGCAGCGAAAAATCATTGGCGAATTTTCCCAGAGTGCCGCAAACGCCAGCGAACCAGGCGCCGACTTCGAGGAAACGATCGCGCTGGCTATGCCATGGCGTATCCGGCAACTGCAGCTCGAGGGTTTGCGCTAATGCCTGCGCGACCTGCGGCGCCTGCTGTTTCAATGAATCAAGCGTACCAGCCGCGCCGCCAAACTGCAGCGCCAGCACCCGTGGGCGCATCTCAATCAACCGCTGCTGCCAGCGCAGCAGCGCATCCAGCGTCCCCGCCAGTTTAAGGCCAAAGGTGACCGGCAGCGCATGCTGCATCCAGGTGCGCCCCGGCATCACCGTATGCTGATAGCGCTGCGCCTGTTCGGCAAGCGCATCAATCAGGCTTTGTAGCAGGCTATCCGTCGCCGCCAGCGCGCCGCGCAGTTGCAAAACAAACCCGGTATCGATAGCGTCCTGGCTGGTGGCGCCCCAATGGACATAGCGCGCGGCGTCAGGATCCTGCGCTTTCACCCGCGCGGTCAGCTGTTTGACCAGCGGAATTGCCAGATTACCGGCGCTGGCCGCAGCCTGTCCCAGCGCGTCGAAATCAATAAGCGCATGCCGGCAGGCGTTGACTATCGGCGAGACTGCCGCCTTCGGCACCAGACCGCAGTCGGCCTGCGCCTGCGCCAGCGCGGCTTCGAAATCCAGCATGCCCTGTACCCGCTGCGCATCACTAAACCAGTCGGTTAGCGGACTGCTGCGCAACATGGGGGTCAACAAACTCATCGCAACTCCTTAAACGCGTTCAATAATCAGCGCAATCCCCTGGCCCACGCCGATACACATGGTGCACAGCGCATAGCGGCCGCCGGTACGCTTCAGCTGATATGCGGCGGTCATCGCCAGACGACCGCCGGAAGCGCCTAGCGGATGGCCCAGCGCGATGGCTCCGCCGTTGGGGTTAACGTGGGCGGCATCATCCGGCAGACCTAAATCACGGGTAACCGCCAGCGCCTGTGCGGCAAAAGCCTCATTCAATTCGATGACGTCCATCTGCGCCAGCGTCAGCCCGGTTTGCGCTAACACTTTGCGCACCGCCGGCGCCGGGCCGAAGCCCATAATTCGCGGCGCCACCCCTGCCGTCGCCACGCCGACAACCCGCGCCAGCGGCTGTAAATCATTCGCCGACATGGCCTGTTCACTGGCCAACAGCAGCGCGCAGGCGCCATCATTGACGCCGGAGGCGTTACCGGCGGTAACGCTGCCGTCGGCTCGGACCACGCCGCGCAGTTTAGCCAGCGCCTCCAGCGAGGTGCTGCGCGGGTGTTCATCGCGGCTGAAACACAGCGGTTCACCTTTGCGTTGCGGTACCGATACGGCGATCAGTTCATCGGCGAAACGCCCCGCTTCCTGCGCCGCAGCGGTACGCAACTGGCTACGAAGCGCAAAAGCATCCTGGTCGGCGCGAGAAATGGCAAACTCATCGGCGACGTTTTCCGCGGTTTCCGGCATCGAGTGCACGCCGTACAGCGCTTTCATCTGCGGGTTAATAAAACGCCAGCCAATGGTGGTATCTTCCATCTGCATCGAGCGGCTAAAGGCGCTCTCGGCTTTGCCCATCACAAACGGCGCGCGCGACATACTCTCCACCCCACCGGCGATCATCAGCTGGGTTTCGCCGCTTTTAATCGCCCGCGCCGCGACGCCGATCGCATCAAGGCTCGAGCCGCACAGGCGGTTAATCGTGCTGCCGGGAACGCTCTGCGGCAGGCCGGCCAGCAACAGCGCCATACGCGCCACGTTACGGTTATCTTCTCCGGCCTGGTTGGCGCAGCCGTAGATCACATCGTCAATTAGCGCCGGATCGAGACCCGGATTACGCTCCAGCAGCGCTTTCAGCGGCAGCGCCGCCAGATCGTCAGCGCGCAAACTCGATAATGCGCCGCCAAAACGGCCAAACGGCGTACGCACCGCATCACAGATAAATGCCTGATTCATCATAGGTTCCTCACGCGCTTTCCGCCAGTTGTTCAAAAGTCAGCGCCACCGGAGTGATGCGCTGTAGCTCTTCAAATGAGAGGCCGTTAAAGATTTCGCGTACCACCGGACCACGGTCGGTAATATCGATGACCGCCAGATCGGTATAGATACGGCTGACGCAGCCGACGCCGGTCAGCGGATAGCTGCACTGCTCGACCAGTTTGCATTCGCCATCGCGGGTCAGATGGTCCATCATTACAAACACCTGGCGGGCGCCGATAGCCAAATCCATCGCCCCTCCGACCGCCGGGATCGAATCCGGCGCGCCGGTGCTCCAGTTAGCGAGATCGCCGCTGGCGGAAACCTGATAGGCGCCCAGCACGCAGATATCGAGATGCCCGCCGCGCATCATGGCGAAGGAGTCGCCATGGTGGAAAAAACAGCCGCCCTGCAGCAGGGTGACATACTCTTTACCCGCGTTGATCAGCTCCGGGTCCTCTTCGCCGGGCTGCGGCTTCGGCCCCATTCCCAGTAGCCCGTTTTCACTGTGCAGGAACACCTCTTTATCGGCAGGTAGATAGTTGGCGATACGGGTCGGCAGGCCAATACCGAGGTTTACGTAAGCGCCTTCCGGAATATCGCGGGCGACGCGCTGGGCCATTTCGTCACGAGTCAGTTTTTGCATGTTCGGCTCCTCAGGCGCTTTGCGCGGCGGACAGATTTTCCAGCGAGAATACGCGCTGGACGAAAATCCCCGGGGTGATGATGTTTTCCGGGTCGAGTTCGCCAAGGGCGACCAGTTGCGAGACTTCAACAATGGTGGTTTTGGCGGCGGTCGCCATAATCGGGCCGAAGTTGCGCGCCGCTTTGCGGTAGACCAGGTTGCCCCAGCGGTCGCCCTGATGGGCTTTAATCAGCGCAAAATCGGCTTTAATTGGATATTCAAGCACGTAATGACGGCCGTCGATTTCCCGGGTTTCTTTGCCTTCCGCCAGCGGCGTGCCGTAGCCGGTAGGGGTAAAGACCGCGCCGAGACCTGCGCCAGCGGCCTGGATCCGCGCCGCCAGGTTGCCCTGCGGCACCAGTTCCAGCTCAACTTTGCCGCGGCGATAGAGGTCATCGAAAATTTGTGAATCTACCTGGCGCGGGAATGAGCAGATCATTTTGCGCACCCGCCCGGCTTTAAGCAGCGCCGCCAGCCCCACTTCGCCATTACCCGCGTTGTTATTAATAATGGTTAGGTCGCGGGCGCCCTGGTCAATCAGGGCGTCAATCAGATACGTCGGCTGCCCGGCGGGGCCAAATCCGCCGATCATGATGGTCGCGCCGTCGTGGATCCCGGCAATGGCCTTACTCAGCGTCGACACGCTTTTATCAATCATCAGGTCGCTCCTTAACGTGCGGTAATCGCACTTATATGCGTTGTTCGCACAAAATGTGACCTGCTTAACGATGCTGGTCAAGGGCGATAATCGAAATATGGTGCGATAATCGAACATCGTATATCTTTAGCGAAAGAATGTGATCGATGGCAAATACGGAGAACAAAATGGACAAGCATCCAGATGATGTAGTGGCGGGCGACGGCGATCCGTTTAAGGGCGATCCGAACTTTATGGCATCGCTGGCGCGCGGGCTGGAAGTGATTCAGGCTTTTACCCCGCAGCGCCCGGTACTGTCGATTTCGCAGATCAGCCAAAAGACCGGCATCCCCCGAGCGGCGGTACGTCGCTGCCTGTACACCCTAAGCAAGCTGGGTTTCGTCTACGCCGAAGACGGCAAGAATTTCCAGCTGCGACCACGGATACTTGCCCTCGGCCACGCCTGGCTGGCCTCAACGCCGCTGGCGCGCTCGGCGCAGCCGGTGCTCAAGCATCTGAGCGAAATGCTCAATGAGTCCTGCTCAATCGCCACCCTGGATGGCGACGATATCTTGTATATCGCCCGCGCCTCCAGTTCGCGCATTATGACGATCGATCTTGATATTGGCAGTCGTCTGCCGGCGTGGGCGACCTCCATGGGGCGCGTGCTGTTAAGCCATCAGCCGGAAGAAAGGCTGAACGACATGCTGGGCCGGGTGACGATGATTCGCTACACCCCGCAAACGGTAGATTCGGTGAATAAGCTGCGCGCGGAGCTAAAACGTGTGCATCAGCAGGGATATGCGTTGAACGATCAGGAACTGGAAATGGGGCTGCGTTCGCTGGCGGTACCGCTATATAACCCACAGGGACAGGTGGAAGCAGCGCTGAACGTCGGGGTCCACGCGGGCCAGATGTCGACCCGCGAAATGCTGGACAGGGTGCTGCCGGAATTACAAAAAGCCGCCCGCGAGCTAACGCTGCTGCTGCGCTAGCGGCTGCGTTTAGCGTGCAGCTCCCAGTTCTCCTGCTTAGCCTGTTCGGATTTACGCAGCGCCACGTAACAAGCGCCGCTGCCGCCGTGGTGCGGTAGCGCGGCGCAAAACGCCTGTACCTCGGGCAACTCTGGCAGCCAGCGCGCCAGGTAGCTGCGAATAATATTGGCGTGGGCCTGGTCATCACGGCCTTTGCCGTGGATGATAAGTAAATTACGCAGCCCCTCTTTTTGCGCCTGTATCACGAAGGCGAACAGCATTTGCCGGCACTGTTCGACCGGCTGGCGCAACAGCGACAGGCTTGCCTGCTGGCTGTATTTTCCACGCCGCAGCTTGTCCAGCACTCCGCTTTGCAGCCCTTCCCGTTTGAACTCCAGCGGCACGGCGAGCGGCACAATATCGAGGTAGCCGGTGGTCAGAAAATTATCGAGCTGTAGGGTATCGATACGCTGCGGCGCGCGCGCGGGTCGTTCACGATGCCAGTGTACGTCATTATTGCGTTTCAGAGGCTGGACATCCTCCATGGCGTCAAGAAACAGGGATTTGTCGTCAAGGTTCATGGTCACTCCTCCAGCGGCTATCGCCTGCTACTATAGCCGCCTCACGCCTACCCCTCAACGCGTTTAGCCGCAACTGCTGGCAAATAGACCAACGCGGGATATTTAAGGAAACAATTGACGGCTTTGACGACGAAACAGGGTGATTAACGAAGCCGTTAGCGGCGTTGGTCGCGTGTCGCGCCGCTGGATCAGGTAGTAAGTTGCCCTGGGCAATACCTCACGTATGGGGATCATCACCAGTTTATCCGCCATCATCGGATCGTTTCCGAGCTCTACCGGCAGAATACTAAGGAAATCGCTCTTCACCACCAGACTGATGCATGAAGAGAAGGTTTCGCAAACGATATCGACCTTGGGCGCCAGCCCGGCCTGATTGAACATCTCCTGCAACTGTTTGAAGTAGCTACCGCGCGGCGTTGGCATCGTCCAGTGGTGAGCGAGCAATTCAGTCAGGGAAGTGGCGCGCGCCGCCGGATGCCCTGCGCGGGCGAATACCGCGAACGGTTTCTCAAACAGTTTTTCAAAGCTGAATTCATGATCGTACGGGCCGGGATAGTAGGTGTTGATAGTGAAATCAAGCTCACCCTGGCGCAGTTCATTAATCATCGCCAGGAGTTGCCCTTCCATGATCCGAACCTTCACCAGCGGATGCTGCTGATGAAAGCGACAGATAACCGATGGCATCAGCGAACGGGCGACGCTGGCGCCGAGACCAATATTAATCTGCCCGGCCTGCTCCCCCTGACGCTGCAGCAGTTCATCCTGCGCCGCCCGAAGCTCTTCAAGGATCAGGCTCGCATGTTGATAAAAACTTTCGCCGTTTTCCGTCAGCGCCACCCCCTGGCTGCGGCGGACAAACAGTTGGGCGGAAAGCCCTTCTTCCAGCTCTTTAATCGCTTTGGTCAACGCGGGCTGCGAGATCGCCAGCGCCCGGCTGGCGCCGCGAATACTCCCCTCGCGAGCGACCTCAACGAAGGCGCGAATTTGATGAAATTTAATCTGAAATGACATGTTTTAGGTGATAACCATTGTTTATCAGACAGAAGAAAATGACATCTACTGTAATCCATCATGCTGTGGCAGGTTAAGGGTGAGATTGCCAGAAAGGCGTTTGTGATAATTAAAAGCTATCACACCGTGAACGCCGTCACACTTTTTAATTATGACAGGAAGGGTTATGCCGCAACTTCATGAATTGGTAAGCCAGCTGGCGCCGGAAATGACGCAATGGCGTCGTGATTTTCACCTGCACGCGGAGTCCGGCTGGCTGGAATTTCGCACCGCCAGCAAGGTTGCCGAGATCTTAGACGGCCTCGGTTATCAACTGGCGCTGGGTCGCGACGTTATCGATGCCGACAGCCGGATGGGGCTGCCCGACGATGCTACCCTGGAGCAGGCATTCCAGCGCGCCCGCGAACAGGGAGCGCCGGAACGTTGGCTGCCGGCTTTTGAAGGCGGATTCGCCGGCGTCGTCGCCACCCTGGACACCGGCCGCCCCGGCCCTACGCTTGCGTTTCGCGTCGATATGGACGCGCTCGATCTTAACGAACAACACGACGATCGCCATCGCCCGCATCGCGCGGGTTTCGCCTCCTGCAACGCCGGGATGATGCACGCCTGCGGCCATGACGGACATACCGCCATTGGGCTGGGTTTGGCGCACGTGCTAAAGCAGTATGCCGATCGGCTCAACGGGATCATCAAGCTGATTTTCCAGCCTGCCGAAGAAGGCACCCGCGGCGCGCGCGCGATGGTGGCGGCAGGCGTGCTCGATAACGTGGACTACTTCACCGCCATTCATATCGGTACCGGCGTTCCCAACGGTACCGTGGTCTGCGGCGGTGACAACTTTATGGCGACCACCAAATTCGACGTGCAATTCGAGGGCGTCGCCGCTCACGCCGGCGGCAAACCGGAAGATGGGCGCAACGCGCTACTGGCCGCCGCCCAGGCCGCCCTCGCATTACACGCCATCGCGCCGCACAGCGCAGGCGCCTCGCGGGTTAACGTCGGCGTCATACAGGCCGGCACCGGGCGTAACGTGGTCCCCTCATCGGCGCTAATTAAAGTGGAAACCCGCGGCGAGACGGAAGCTATCAACCAGTATGTGTTTGAGCAGGCGCAAAACGTGATTGCCGGCGCCGCAGCGATGTATGAAGCCCGCTATGAACTTCGGCTCATGGGCGCGGCAACCTCCAGCGCCCCCTCTCCGGCGTGGGTGCAATACCTGCGTGAGCAGGCAGCGCAGGTGCCGGGGGTAGTAGAAGCAGTGGATCATATTGCCGCGCCGGCGGGATCCGAAGATGCCACTTTGATGATGGCGCGGGTACAGGATCGCGGCGGACTGGCTTCATACATGATTTTCGGTACTGAACTGAGCGCCGGACATCACAACGAGAAATTTGATTTCGACGAAGGCGTGATGGTCATCGCGGTCGAGACGCTGGCGCGCATCGCGCTCAACTTTCCCTGGCAGCGAGGTGTGTGATGGAAAAGATCTATCAATTTGTCGATGACATCATTACGTCACGGCGCGACGATTTTTGCGCTATTGCCGATGATATCTGGGATCATCCGGAAACCCGCTTCCAGGAATTCTGGTCTGCCGCGCGGTTGGCCGATGCGCTGGAAACGGAAGGTTTTCAGCTAACCCGTCACGCTGGCGGCATACCCAATGCGTTTATCGCCAGCTACGGCGAGGGTAAACCGGTCATCGCCCTGCTCGGCGAGTTTGATGCGCTGGCAGGACTCAGCCAACAGGCGCACAGTGCTGAACCAACATCCGCGACGCCGGGGGAAAACGGCCACGGCTGTGGGCATAATCTCCTCGGCACCGCGGCGTTCGCCGCCGCCGTCGCCGCGAAACAGTGGCTGCAGCAGCAAGGCGGAGCGGGCACCCTGCGCTTTTATGGCTGCCCGGGGGAAGAAGGCGGCTCGGGTAAAACCTTTATGGTGCGCGAGGGATTATTCGATGATATTGACGCCGCCCTCACGTGGCATCCGGAAGCCTGGGCCGGGATGTTCAGTACCAGCACGCTGGCCAATATTCAGGCGGCGTGGCGCTTTACCGGAACCGCTGCGCACGCGGCAAACTCACCACATCTGGGGCGTAGCGCGTTGGACGCCGTCACGCTGATGACCACCGGCAGTAATTTCCTCAATGAGCATATTATCGAGAAAGCGCGTGTGCACTACGCCATTACCGATACCGGCGGCGTGTCGCCCAACGTGGTGCAGGCGCAAGCTGAAGTGCTGTATTTGATTCGCGCTCCGGAGATGGCCGATGTGCAGCAAATCTTCGCCCGTATTGAGAAAATCGCCCAGGGCGCCGCGCTGATGACCGAAACCAGCGTCAGCTGCCGTTTTGAAAAAGCCTGTTCCAGCTATCTCCCCAATCGCACGCTGGAAGCGGCAATGTATCAGGCCGTATGTCATTACGGTACGCCACAGTGGAGTGACGCAGAGCGCGCTTTCGCGGCGGATATTCGCGCCACGCTCGGCGTGAACGATATACAGAACAGCCTGAAGAATATTGCCGGTACCAGCGGTGAAGAAGGAAAAGCGTTTGCCCGCCGTCATCACGACACGGTGTTGATCGATGAGGTCGCGCCGTGGGCGGCAACGGAAAACGTGCTGGCGGGATCTACCGACGTCGGCGACGTGAGCTGGAAAGCGCCGGTGGCCCAGTGTTTTAGCCCCTGTTTCGCCATCGGTACGCCGCTGCATAGCTGGCAACTGGTGAGCCAGGGAAGAACCTCCATCGCCCATAAAGGGATGCTGCTGGCGGGTAAAATTCTGGGAGCAACGGCGATTCGTTTGTTCAGCGACAGGCCGTTACTCGAAGCAAGCCAGCAGGAACTGGCTCAGGTACTGGCGGTAACTCCATACCAGAGCCCGATCCCGCGTGACGTCGTACCATCAATTTTAAAATAAGAAAAATTAGCCTCTGGGATAGCGTACAGCGTGATGGCAATCGCCAATAAAAATAACAGCTGACAACCCCTGAGGCATGCCGCAAACAACACAACAACGACAACTGAGGAACGCCCATGAGTATGTCATCCATACCGTCGCATTCCCCCACCGGTAAGCTGTATGGCTGGGTTGAAAAAATAGGTAATAAGGTTCCGCATCCATTTTTGCTGTTTATCTATCTGATCGTCGCGCTGATGGCCGCCACCGCCATTTTGTCGGCGCTAAACGTCAGCGTACAGAACCCCACCGACGGTTCGCGAGTGGTGGTAAAGAATCTGCTCAGCGTAGAAGGGCTGCACTGGTTTCTGCCAAACGTGATTAAAAACTTTAGCGGCTTCGCGCCGCTGGGGGCGATTCTGGCGCTGGTGCTCGGTGCCGGTTTCGCCGAACGTGTCGGCCTGCTGCCGTCGCTGATGGTCAAGATGTCATCGCACGTTAGCGCGCGTTACGCCAGTTACATGGTGTTATTTATCGCCTTCTTCAGCCACATCTCTTCCGACGCGGCGCTGGTCATTATGCCGCCGCTGGGGGCGTTAATGTTTCTCGCCGTCGGCCGCCATCCGGTAGCCGGGTTGTTGGCGGCAATCGCCGGCGTCGGCTGCGGATTCACGGCAAATTTACTTATTGTCACTACCGACGTGTTGCTCTCCGGTATTAGTACCGAAGCGGCGAAAACGCTTGATGCCTCGCTGCATGTTAGCGTTATCGACAACTGGTACTTCATGGCCACCTCAGTCATCGTTCTGACGCTGGTCGGCGGGTTGATTACCGATAAACTGGTCGAGCCGCGGCTAGGAAAGTGGCAAGGCCAGAGCGATGAAACGCTGCAGACGCTGACGGCGGAACAGCGCTTCGGGCTGCGCATTGCCGGTATTGCGGCGCTGTTGTTTGTGGCGGTTATCGCACTGATGGTGGTGCCGGAAAACGGCATCCTGCGCGATCCTATCAAACATACCGTGATGCCCTCGCCTTTTATTAAAGGCATCGTACCGCTGATTATCTTTTTCTTTTTCGTCGTATCTTTAGCTTACGGCATCGCCACCGGCAAAATTCGCCGTCAGGCTGACCTGCCGCAGTTAATGATCGAGCCGATGAAGGAGATGGCCGGCTTCATCGTGATGGTCTTCCCGCTGGCCCAGTTTGTCGCCATGTTCAACTGGAGCAATATGGGGAAATTCATGGCGGTAGGATTAACGGATATACTGGAAAGTGCGGGAATGAATGGCGTGCCGGCGTTTGTCGGTCTGGCGCTGCTGTCGGCGTTTCTGTGTATGTTTATCGCCAGCGGTTCGGCTATCTGGTCGATTCTGGCGCCCATTTTTGTACCGATGTTTATGCTGCTGGGCTTTCACCCGGCGTTTGCGCAGATCCTGTTTCGTATCGCCGATTCGTCCGTACTGCCGCTCGCGCCGGTATCGCCATTTGTACCGCTGTTTCTCGGCTTTTTACAGCGCTACCGGCCCGATGCCAGACTGGGTACCTACTATTCGCTGGTATTACCCTACCCGCTGATTTTCTTAGCCGTCTGGCTGCTGTTGCTGGTGGGTTGGTACCTGGTAGGGCTACCGATTGGCCCAGGTATTTATCCACGCTTGCCATAACGCGGCGACAGGCCAGGGATGGCCTGCGTAAGTTAACGCGATGTGGTGCGGTTCAGGAACGTTTTATACAGACTTTCGATGACCACCGACAGCAAATTGATAGCTAATCCGCTGATAATCAACACAACAACTCCCGTTAACATGTATTGCATATCGCCACCTTTCTTGTAGTTAAAAAAAACCAGCGCCAAAGCGCTGGAAAAAATAATTGACTCAAGGAATGCCTGTATATTTATCTGCGGCGCCGGGTGCCTCCCGGTGAATTAGCCAGTTCACACTAATCCGCGTGCGTATGACAAACTGCATAGAGATTTGAACTGAACGCTCCTCCGCACAGGGAAATTCGCCGCCAGACAAAGGTAGCAAAATGCCCATCACGCCGCGCCTGCTAGTTAATGCAAAAATAAACATTGCTCCACCCCTTCCTTTATTCCGACGATTAACCATCAGGCAACGGAATGACTGAATTTAAATGACTGCGATTCGTATTTATAAATTAATAGTACAGGTTTCATTATTTGCTGACCTTTCGGAGGTATAGTTTGCAGGCCGCACGTCATGATATGGTGTGCCCTTGCCGAATTAACCTCGTAGAAGGACGCCCGATGCTGACGCTGCTGCAAGATAAAATCGACACCCCGCTGGGGCCGCTGTGGGTCATTTGCGATGAACAATTCAACCTGCGCGCCGTAGAGTGGGATCAGCACCGCGACCGCATGGAGCAACTGCTCGACATCCACTACCGTCACGAGGGTTATAAACGCGTTGATGCGCGCGATCCTGGCGGGCTGAGCGCGAAGCTGCAGCAATACTTCGACGGCGATCTCGCAATTATCGATACCCTGCCGACGGCAACCGCCGGTACCCCCTTTCAACGTCAGGTGTGGCAAGCGCTGCGCACGATTCCCTGCGGGCAGGTGATGCATTACGGTCAGTTAGCCGAGGTTCTTGGCCGTCCGGGCGCGGCCCGTGCAGTTGGCGCGGCAAACGGTTCCAATCCGGTCAGCATTGTGGTTCCCTGCCATCGGGTAATTGGCCGCAACGGCACCATGACCGGCTACGCCGGCGGCGTACAGCGTAAAGAGTGGTTATTGCGCCATGAGGGCTATTTGCTGCTTTAACAGATAATGCCTTTTTTGGAAATTACAGGTAACTTTACAATAATTAATCGCTTAATAATTTTCTTGTTATCAAAGAGATATGGCGATCGACATATTTACCCTTCTAATATTACGTCTTTCCGGGTTTCGAGACTTACTTGCTCCTCAAAAAGATGTTAAAATTGACCAATATCAATTAAAGCTTGAGCAGACATATGATCCCGGAAAAGCGAATTATACGACGCATTCAGTCTGGTGGTTGTGCAATCCATTGTCAGGATTGCAGCATTAGCCAGCTCTGCATCCCCTTTACTTTGAACGAACATGAGCTGGATCAGCTTGATAATATCATCGAGCGTAAAAAGCCTATTCAGAAAGGGCAAACCCTGTTCAAAGCGGGTGATGAGCTGAAGTCGCTGTACGCTATCCGTTCAGGGACCATCAAAAGCTACACCATCACCGAACAAGGCGATGAGCAGATTACCGGCTTCCATCTGGCAGGTGATTTGGTCGGCTTTGACGCCATTGGCACCGCCCTGCACCCAAGCTTCGCGCAGGCGCTGGAAACCTCGATGGTCTGCGAAATTCCGTTCGAAACGTTGGATGATCTTTCCGGTAAAATGCCGAACCTGCGTCAGCAGATGATGCGTCTGATGAGCGGCGAGATCAAAGGCGATCAGGACATGATCCTGCTGCTTTCCAAAAAGAACGCCGAAGAACGGCTGGCGGCCTTTATCTACAACCTGTCCCGCCGTTTCGCGCAGCGCGGCTTCTCACCGCGTGAGTTCCGTCTGACCATGACCCGTGGCGACATCGGCAACTATCTGGGCCTGACGGTTGAAACCATCAGCCGCCTGCTCGGTCGTTTCCAGAAAAGCGGTATGCTGGCGGTGAAAGGGAAATATATCACCATCGAAAACAGCGATCTGCTGGCGCAACTGGCAGGCCAGGCGCGCAACGTCGCCTGATTTATCTCCGCTATACTCTCTTCCACCTTGTGCCGGATCGACATTTTTTTCTAATTTGTTGATCTGGCCAGGGTCATCCCCTGTTTCAATTCATCCATATAGGTTATCTTTTTAAATACTGACTGTAGCTACAGCTGTAAGGAGACCCTGTATGGCGAAGTATCAGAACATGCTGGTAGTAATCGACCCTAACCAGGACGACCAGCCTGCATTACGGCGCGCGGTGTATCTGCACCAACGGATTGGTGGACGCATCAAAGCCTTTTTGCCGATTTATGATTTTTCCTACGAAATGACTACCCTGCTGTCGCCCGACGAGCGGACGGCGATGCGCCAGGGCGTGATTAGCCAACGCAGCGCCTGGATCCGTGAACAGGCCAAGTTTTACATTGAATCCGGGGTGCCAATCGATATCAAAGTGGTGTGGCACAACCGCCCCTTTGAAGCCATCATTCAGGAAATCATCAGCGATAAACACGACCTGCTGCTGAAAATGGCCCATCAGCACGACAAACTCGAAGCGGTCATCTTCACCCCGACCGACTGGCACCTGCTGCGCAAATGTCCATGCCCGGTATGGATGGTTAAAGATCAGCCGTGGCCGGAAGGCGGTAAAGCGCTGGTGGCGGTTAATCTGGCCAGTGAAGAGAACTATCACAACGCCCTTAATGAAAAACTGGTGCGGGAGACCATCGCCCTCGCCGATCAGGTTAACCATACCGAAGTACATCTGGTTGGCGCCTATCCGGTGACGCCTATTAACATCGCCATTGAATTACCTGATTTTGACCCGAGCATCTATAACGATGCGATTCGCGGCCAGCATCTGCTGGCAATGAAAGCGCTGCGTCAGAAATTCAGCATCGATGAAAGCCGCACCCACGTAGAAAAAGGGCTGCCGGAAGAGGTTATTCCTGATTTAGCTGAACACCTGCAGGCCGGGATTGTGGTGCTGGGCACCGTTGGCCGCACCGGCATCTCTGCCGCGTTTCTCGGCAATACCGCGGAACAGGTTATCGACCACCTGCGCTGCGACCTGCTGGTACTGAAACCGGAGGCCTATCAAACTCCAGTTGAACTGGACGATGAAGACGACGACTAACGGCGTCTCATCAGCCCTGAAGTTTTATCTAATCATCCCCCGCCCGTCGGGGGATTTTTTTGTCGGCCCGCTAAAAAAGAAAAAGGGCCATACGGCCCGGGATATCAACGCTAATTGAACATACTTACAGAATGCGTTAGTGGATACCTAAACGCCAGGCCAGGTCGATCTCTTCTTTCAGCTCCATTGATGAAAGCGACATCAGATCGGCAAACTCGAGCTCGAGGAGTTTGAGCTTCTTCAGGTACTGCGCGGGGGTCATAACGGAAGTGTCGCGGCGCAGGTACTCGATGGCCATCTGCGTGGGGGTTAACTCGGTATCCATAATATCCTCAGTGTGGTGAAAAAACAGGCATAGTATAACACCCATCGCCGTTCACTTTATGAGCAAAATCATGGTTTCACTGTCTATATAAAAAAGCCGTCTCAACAGAGACGGCTTAGAGCGTTGCGCTATTACAGCGCTTTCAGAATGGCATCCACGCTGGCTTTAGCGTCGCCAAACAGCATGTGGGTGTTCTCTTTGAAGAACAGCGGATTCTGCACGCCAGCATAGCCGGTGTTCATCGAACGTTTGAAGACCACCACGTTTTGCGCCTTCCACACTTCCAGCACCGGCATACCGGCGATCGGGCTCTTCGGATCGTCCTGCGCCGCCGGGTTGACGGTGTCGTTCGCGCCGATCACCAGTACGGTATCGGTATCGGCGAAATCATCGTTTATTTCGTCCATTTCCAGCACCACGTCGTAAGGTACCTTCGCTTCCGCCAGCAGCACGTTCATATGCCCCGGCAGTCGCCCGGCGACAGGGTGGATGCCGAAGCGTACCTTGATACCGCGCGCGCGCAGCTTCTCGGTGATTTCCGCGACCGGATACTGCGCCTGCGCCACCGCCATACCGTAGCCCGGCGTGATGATCACGGAATGCGAGTTTTTCAGCATTTCAGCCGTCTCTTCGGCGCTGATTTCACGATGCTCACCGACTTCTTCATCGCCGCTGGAACTGCCGCCATCGGTGCCGAAACCGCCGGCAATAACGCTGATAAACGAACGGTTCATCGCCTTACACATAATGTAGGAGAGGATGGCACCGGAAGAACCAACCAGCGCGCCGGTCACGATCAGCAGGTCGTTGCTGAGCATGAAGCCCGCCGCCGCCGCCGCCCAACCGGAGTAGGAGTTCAGCATCGATACCACGACCGGCATATCCGCGCCGCCGATAGACGCCACCAGGTGCCAGCCGAACGCCAGGGCGATAATGGTCATCACCAGCAGGCACAGTACCTGGGTTCCGGTGCTGTCGGTACGCACGAAGGCCACCAGCAGCAGGAAGGAAATGACCAGCGCCGCCAGGTTCAGCTTGTGGCGATTCGGCAACATCAGCGGTTTTGACGAAATTTTGCCGCGCAGCTTACCAAAGGCAACGATCGAGCCCGTGAAGGTTACGGCGCCGATAAAGATACCGAGGAATACTTCGGTCAGGTGAATATTCGCCAGCACCTGATCGAGGCCCGGTCCGTGGTCGAGATAGCTGTTGAAGCCAACCAGCACCGCCGCCAGACCAACGAAGCTATGCAGCACCGCCACCAGCTCCGGCATCTCGGTCATTTCGACTTTCTTCGCCAGACGGATACCAATCGCCCCGCCGATAACCATCGCCACGATGATCCAGCCGACGTTACCGCTGTCCGGCCCAAAAATGGTGGCAATCAGCGCAATCGCCATCCCGGCGATGCCGTACAGGTTCCCCTGCTTCGACGTTTCGTGCTTTGACAGCCCCGCAAGGCTAAAGATAAACAGAATAGCGGCAACAATGTATGCAGCTGTAACTAATCCTCCAGACATGTGCTACCCCTTAGTTTTTGCGGAACATTTTCAGCATGCGCTGAGTGACGGTGAAACCACCAAAAATATTAATGCTGGCGATCAGCACCGCGATAAAGCTCAAGAAGCTGACCCAGCCGCCGTGCCCTATCTGCAGCAATGCCCCAACGACAATGATCCCTGAAATGGCGTTGGTTACCGACATGAGCGGCGTGTGCAGCGCGTGCGACACGTTCCACACAACGTAGTAGCCGACTACGCAGGAGAGCGCAAAGACGGTAAAGTGACCCAGAAACTCTTTAGGCGCGACGTTCGCCAGCCAGCCAAAGAGGATAATCGCCAGCGCCATCAGCGCGTATTTACGCCACGGCGAGCCTGGTTTGGCCTCTTCTTTTGGCGCTTCGACGGTTTTCGCCGCCGCCTGCGGCTGTGCGGATACCTGAATCGGCGGCGCCGGCCAGGTAATTTCGCCCTCGCGGACCACGGTAACGCCACGTACCACCACATCGTCGAAATCGATGGTGATATTGCCGTCTTTTTCCTTGCACAGCAGCTTCAGCAGGTTTACCAGGTTAGTGCCGTAGAGCTGAGAAGATTGCGTCGGCAGACGACCCGGCAGGTCGGTATAACCGATAATTTTCACGCCGTTGGCGGTGGTCACGACTTCGCCCGGCACGGTGTATTCGCAGTTGCCGCCGTTTTGCGACGCCAGGTCGACGACCACGCTGCCCGACTTCATGGAGTCAACCATTTCGCGGGTAATCAGCTTCGGCGCCGGTTTACCCGGGATCAGCGCGGTGGTGACAATGATATCGACATCTTTAGCCTGCGCGGCGAACAGCGCCATTTCGGCTTTGATAAAGGCTTCAGACATGACTTTGGCATAACCGTCACCGCTGCCCGCTTCTTCTTTGAAGTCCAGTTCAAGGAACTCGGCGCCCATACTCTGCACCTGTTCTTTCACTTCCGGACGGGTATCGAAGGCGCGGACGATGGCGCCGAGGCTGTTCGCCGCGCCGATCGCTGCGAGGCCGGCGACGCCTGCGCCGATTACCATCACCTTCGCAGGCGGTACTTTACCCGCAGCGGTGATCTGGCCGGTAAAGAAGCGGCCGAATTCGTGCGCCGCTTCGACAATCGCGCGATAACCGGCGATGTTAGCCATCGAACTCAGCGCATCTAACGACTGGGCGCGGGAAATACGCGGCACCGAGTCCATAGCCATGACGTTGATACCGCGAGCGGCCAGCTTTTCCATGAGATCCGGATTCTGCGCCGGCCAGATGAAACTCACCAGCGTGGTGCCCGGGTTGAGCTTCGCAATTTCCGCATCGTTCGGCGCGTTAACCTTGAGGATAACGTCGGAGTGCCAGACGTTATCCGCGCTGACGATTTCTGCGCCCGCCTGTTCGAAGGCTTCATCGTCGAAGCTCGCCAGTTTCCCGGCCCCGCTCTCGACCGCCACGCTAAACCCGAGCTTAAGCAGCTGCTCGACCGTCTTCGGCGTCGCAGCGGCCCGGGTTTCCTGAGCTAAGCTCTCTTTTGGTATCCCAATTCGCATAGTTTTCCCTTCCATCGGTTTTTGATGATGGTTTATTTTTTTCACAAATGCGCCAGCGGCGGCGCAAAAACGCCGCACAGGTATTCATCTGGAAAATGAAACAGTAACAAACTTTTTATAACCTACTGAAAATACCGATTGTGATCTACATCGTTAAAACAGAATTTTTGATTTTATTGAGAAAAATTAGTCCTGACTGCGTCAGGCAGCAATATTTGCCTTAATTTTATGCCAGAACCTGATAATTCGCTTACCTTTGCGGTTAATTCGCCATTTATTACCGCCAGTATCATTGCATTAACATTACGTTAACTTATAAAAGTGATATTGATTATCGATTTTGCTGTTCAAGAAGCTGTTTTTTCAACATATCAGTATTTGTTATATTTTTGTAACGAACGATTCGGGCGGGAAGTGAAAAATGACGCAGACAGTTACGTTGTTTAAATGCAATAATCACCTGTTTTCAGTCAACAACAATACCAGTACATGGTTTGCGCAAGGCAAAGGATTATTTTTATGAAGCTTAAGAACACACTCCTGGCGTCTGCTCTTCTGGCTACCACCGCGTTGTCTGCCCATGCAGCGACCGAGCTGACTCCGGAGCAAGCGGCAGCGCTGAAGCCCTATGACCGCGTCGTCGTCACTGGCCGTTTTAACGCGATTGGCGATGCCGTACAGGCGGTTTCCCGCAAGGCGGATAAAGATGGCGCAGCTTCCTTTTATGTTGTCGACACCTCAGATTTCGGCAACGGCGGCAACTGGCGCGTAACGGCGGATTTTTATAAAGAAAACGCCCCGCAGGCGGATACCCCGAAAAACCGTATTATTAACGGCGTGATGGAACTGCCGAAAGATCAGGCCGTCGCGCTGATGCCGTATGACACCGTAACCGTGCAGGGCTTCTACCGTAGCCAGCCGGAAGTCAACGACGCCATCGCCAAAGCGGCAAAAGCTAAAGGCGCGTATGCCTTCTTCATCGTCCGCCAGGTTGACGCCAACCAGGGCGGCAACCAGCGCATCACCGCTTATATTTATAAAAAGGATGCGCAGAAGCGCGTACTGCAGAGCCCGGATGCGATTCCTGCTGATTCCGAAGCCGGTCGCGCCGCTCTGGCTAAAGGCGGCGAGGCGGCTAAAAACGTCGAAATCCCAGGCGTGGCCTCCTCTGCCGCGGTCGGCGCCGGTACCGGCGTAGGTCTGTTCTACGAAACCCAATCGTCGAAAGGCGGACGTTACACTGTCACCCTGCCGGACGGCACGAAAGTCGAAGAGGTGAACAAAATCACCGCCGCGCAGATGGTGCCGTTTGATAGCATCAAATTCACCGGTAACTACGGCAACATGACGGAAATCTCCTATCAGACCGCGAAACGCGCGGCGAAGAAAGGAGCGAAATACTACCACATCACCCGCCAGTGGCAGGAACGTGGCGGTAACATCACCATTAGCGCCGACCTGTATAAGTAATCGGTTTCAGCTGCTCAAAAAGGCGACATGATGTCGCCTTTTTGCATTTTTTCGCCCGCCGCCATTGCATGCGTACAAGACACTCCGTAAAATCCCGCGCCTTAGCGTAATCCTCCATTTTTATGCGATTTCGCCAAATAAATATTCTTGATTCACTGTTGCCACCTCGGGAATACAATGGAAAAGAAACTGGGCCTTAGCGCCCTGACCGCACTGGTACTCAGCTCCATGCTGGGCGCGGGCGTTTTCAGTTTGCCGCAAAACATGGCTGCCGTCGCCAGCCCATCCGCTCTGCTTATCGGCTGGGCCATCACCGGCGTCGGGATTTTATTCCTCGCATTCGCCATGCTATTGCTGACCCGTATCCGCCCGGAACTGGATGGCGGCATCTTTACCTATGCCCGGGAAGGTTTTGGCGAACTGATCGGTTTCTGTTCCGCCTGGGGCTACTGGCTGTGCGCGGTGATTGCCAACGTCTCCTACCTGGTTATCGTCTTCTCCGCCCTGAGTTTCTTCACCGATACGCCGGAGATGAGTATTTTTGGTGACGGTAACACCTGGCAGGCGATCGTCGGCGCGTCCGTGCTGCTCTGGGTGGTGCATTTTCTGGTGCTGCGTGGGGTACAGACCGCGGCAGGCATTAACCTGGTGGCGACGCTGGCGAAGCTGTTGCCGCTCGGCGCGTTTGTGGCGCTGGCCGCTATCGCGTTCCGGCTCGATACTTTCCGTCTCGACTTCAGCGGTATCGCGCTCGGCGTACCGGTATGGGAACAGGTGAAAAACACCATGCTGATTACCCTGTGGGTATTTATCGGCGTGGAGGGCGCGGTAGTGGTCTCTGCCCGCGCCCGTCATAAGCGCGACGTTGGCCGCGCGACGCTGCTGGCGGTAGTCTCGGCGCTGGCGGTTTATCTGCTGGTAACCCTGCTGTCGCTGGGCGTTGTCGCCCGCCCGGAACTGGCTGAAATGCGCAACCCGTCAATGGCTGGCCTGATGGTCAAGATGATGGGGTCGTGGGGCGAGGTAGTGATCGCCGCGGGATTAATTATCTCCGTCTGCGGCGCCTATTTAAGCTGGACCATTATGGCCGCTGAAGTGCCGTATCTGGCGGCGACGCATAAAGCGTTCCCACGCCTGTTCGCCAAAACCAATAAGAATAACGCCCCCTCTTCCTCGCTGTGGTTGACCAACATCAGCGTGCAGATTTGTCTGGTGCTGATTTGGCTTACCGGATCCGACTACGGCACCCTGCTAACCATCGCCTCAGAAATGATTCTGGTGCCCTATTTCCTCGTCGGCGCTTTCCTGCTTAAGATTGCCGTACGTCCGTTACACAAAGCCGTGGGTGTCGGCGCGTGCGTTTATGGCTTATGGTTATTGTATGCGTCCGGTCCTGTGCATTTGCTATTGTCGGTGGTACTTTACGCTCCGGGTCTTCTGGTTTTCCTGTACGCCCGCCGTACGCACCAGCACGATCGCATGCTCAAACGCCGTGAAATGGCACTAATTGGTTTTTTGCTGGTTGCCGCCGTTCCGGCAACGTGGATGCTGGTGGGGTAAGCGGTTGCCCTACCGCTGAACTTGAAAGGAGATACCCATGGCTGAAGCACAGCCTCGTCCGGTCCTGATCACGGGAGCAGGCCGCCGTATCGGCCTCGCTCTGGCACACCATTTTTTAAACCAGCAGCAACCGGTGATCGTCAGCTATCGCCAGCATTATCCATCGATTGACACCCTGCGCGACGCCGGCGCGGTGTGTCTGCAGGCCGATTTCAGCAGCGACGACGGTATTCTTACCTTCGCGGAAGCCGTGAAAGCGCAGACCAGCGGCCTGCGCGCGATTATTCATAACGCCAGTGATTGGATGGCGGAGAAACCGGGGGTGCCGTTATCCACGGTGATATCGCGGATGATGCAAATTCACGTCCACGCGCCCTATCTGCTTAACCACGCGCTGGAGAGCCTGCTGCGCGGTTTTGGTCACGCGGCCAGCGATATTATTCACATTACCGACTACGTGGTGGAACGCGGCAGCGATAAGCATATCGCCTATGCCGCCAGTAAAGCGGCGCTTGATAATATGACCCGCTCTTTCGCCCGTAAGCTGGCCCCGGAGGTGAAGGTCAACGCCATCGCGCCATCGCTGATTATGTTTAACGAGCATGATGACGCTGAATATCGTAAACAGGCGCTGGATAAATCGCTGATGAAAATCGCGCCGGGTGAAAAAGAGATTATCGACCTCATCGATTATCTGTTCACCAGCTGCTACGTCACCGGCCGCTCTTTCGCGGTCGACGGCGGCCGACCGCTGCGCTAGTGGAAACGGCTCCAGCCGAGGATCAGCAGCCAGGCCGCCAGACTCCAGCAGATCACCGCGCCTGCCAGCGCGTAAGGCAGGCGCATTACGCCGGTGAAGTACCATAACGAAAGTAAGTAGATAAAATACGGGATGATTGACCACATGCCGAAGACGATAGTTGTGCGCAGCGCTTCAATGCCGCGCTCGCTGGCGACGATATAGTGGGCAATAAGCGCGAAGGTCGGAAATAACGGAATTAAACCGGCAATATAGTAATTTTTGGTTTTTGACAGTACGCCTATCAGTACCACCACCAGCGCTCCCAGCAGCGCTTTAATCAACAGCCCCATTTTATGCCTTAACATTTGAACAACAATTCCCCCAGCATAACGGAAGAACATTTGTTTATGAAAGATTAATGGCGGGCAATTTGCGGGCGGTGTATGTTAGCTTTTTAATTTATACGCGTAAGATATGAATAAGATCGTTTTTGTTGAGGATGAGCCCGAAGTTGGCGCGCTTATCGCCGCCTATCTGGGAAAGCATGATATGGACGTGGTCGTTGAACCGCGCGGCGACCGGGCCGAAGAGGTTATTGCTCGTGAACAACCCGATCTGGTACTGCTGGATATCATGCTGCCTGGCAAAGACGGAATGACGCTGTGCCGCGACCTGCGCAGCCAGTGGCAGGGTCCGATTGTGTTGCTGACCTCGCTCGATAGCGATATGAACCATATTCTGTCGCTGGAGATGGGCGCCAGTGATTATATCCTCAAGACCACCCCGCCTGCGGTGCTGCTGGCCCGGTTACGTTTGCATCTGCGCCAGCATGTGGCTTCGCCGTCGATGCCCGCTCCCGCAACCCTGACGCCGCATAAAGCCATTGTCTTTGGTTCGCTGTCGATCGACCCGGTTAACCGTCAGGTATTGCTCGGTGGCGACAACGTTGCGTTGTCCACCGCCGATTTCGACCTGCTGTGGGAGCTGGCGACCCATGCCGGGCAGATTATGGATCGCGATGCGCTGTTGAAAAATCTCCGTGGCGTCAGCTACGACGGCATGGATCGCAGCGTCGATGTCGCGATTTCACGCCTGCGTAAAAAGTTGCTCGACAACGCCAACGAGCCCTACCGCATCAAGACGGTGCGCAACAAAGGTTATCTGTTCGCTCCGCACGCCTGGGATAATTAATCGGTGTCAGGAATAGACCGATATCACGCCGTGTAGTCGGTCTTGAAATTCAGCGTATTTCTCTCTGAATGCCATTTCATCGTCTTCGCCATACCAGCGTACGACCTCACGGCTGGCGAGGAAATGATCCAGCAGTTCGCCGCTCGCCAGAATCCATTGCGGTAAACCATCGACCTGCAGGCTCCAGCCTCCGGGATGATAGTGGATGAAATCATTGCGCAGCTGGTGAAGCTTGCCCATCGCCGCCGTACAGTCTTCGCTGGGTGCGAATGCGCTGTTCTCCCTTGTCGCACGGTATAGCGTCATAAAGGACGGCAGTTGCAGCTTGTCGATGTTGGAAAAATCGTCGTTATAAATTTGCTCGTAGATCGCGCGAGTAGACGCTTTACCGTCGACCAGGTAGACCTGAAAGTCATTGCCCTGACACAGCGCCAAAACCATCGCGTTCTGCAGGATGCTGTGCCAGCCGGTAATCACCCACTTCCACTGATAAGGGTCGGCAATCGCCTGCATATGGCTCAGAACCATATCGAAGGTTTTTAAAATCTCAACATCATTATCAGTATGCAAATACACGGGCTTAGTCATCTGGCGCTCTCCATCATTTAAGGGGCGCTTAAATTAACAGAGAGGCTGGCGTCTGGCAGACCGGGGAAATGGCACAATACGGCCATCGGCCATTTGGCCTGGCGCCTCTGTGAGAACTTTGCCGAGCGGGATCCTTCTCCTGTAGAATCTTTTGACGCGAGATAACCCAGTTAATGACCGGTGATGATTAATGAAAAAACTGTTTGTGCAGTTTTAGGTACTGGAGTTCCCGCAATTTTCTTTAAAACCAGTAATATAATTCAAAAACAATGGGATATGAGCAGAATACTGACCGACGAACATAAAGCCGACGCGGCTCGCCTTAAATCCCTTTATCAGTCACTGAAAAAAGAGCTAAAGCTTAGCCAGACACTGATAGCCGATCAGATGGGGATGACACAGAGCGCCGTGGGGCATTACATCACCGGCCGCCAGCCACTTAATGCGCCCGTCGTGTCGGATTTCGCCCGTATCCTTGGTGTGGGGGCTGAGCAAATCAGCCCTTCTCTTGCCCGAGAGATTGCTCGCCAGGCAAGCGCGCTAAAGGACTCTCTTACACTGGAAGAAATGGCTCGCCGTGTAATGGTGATTGGAAAACTATCGCCAAACGAATTAGGTGTCGCTGGTGGGGTCGTGAACTGTAATGGCTGGCTCAAAGTCGATAGCGACAACTCCAGCTTTGCCTTGGGGATAGCCGGCAATGGCCTCTGGCCGCGTGTCAAAAATGGCGAGTTTGTCGTGCTTGAGAAGCTCGTTACTGCTGAACCTGGCGACGACGTGGTTGTACTCCTCACTGACGGCAGTTACCTTTTCAAAACGCTCACATCCCAGCGTAGTGATGTACAAGTTGTCGACATCACTGGTAAGTCCGCTATGCCCGAGCTGGTACCAGCTGACAGTATCGATACTGTGTATTTTATCTCTGCAATCGTTAATTCCAGCCGCTACTATCTGGAATAATAAATTCCGCGGCGGCCTAATCCTTTTCCCAACATTGTCAGGCATGATACTGTTTTAATTTACAGTAAAATAATATCTTGATTCAGGCTATCTTCTCGAGCGTTTATACTGCTAATCATTCATCACGCAATTGAGATCTTTCTCAATAAATGCCTGTATGCGAACAATCAATAGCATTAATTAAGGTGTTCTCAAAACCAGATTCGCCGAATTGGATGAAACAGCAGTTTTAACCCTTTGTGTGTTCGACAGGATTGGCATACATATGCATTGCATGAGTATGGTAGTTCTCGTCAAATAATCGTAAAAGTGCAGCTATAGCATCCATCTTTGCTGAATCTGGTTATGAGCAACTTTCAGAAAAGCTCAATCAGTATGTTCTCATTGTTATTCCCTTATTCATACACAATCTATATCACCAATATCAATATTGGTTAATAGTCTCTTGGAAGCATTTTTTTCACTAGCTCAACATTAATATTAAAGATTTTAGCTAGCTTGTTTACGTCAGGTGGCAACGATGGCTTCAAATCACTGTCATCAAAATTATCACCTTTAACGAAAGACATGACCGTGGCTAAGTGCTTAACTTTTTTCACATCCAAAGATTTACATATAGCCTCAGGCATTTCACATAAAAAAGAATGAAACTCCACAAGTAAACTATCAAGTAAAATAAAAACAGCTTCATTTTCCCTAATGAAATCTTTTAAAGGTAAGTTGTTGACCTGCTCCAACTCATCATGCTTTAATGTTATCTTTCCATTCTTATTTATGGAAACATATTTATCAAATTCTTTTTTTCTCTCTGCCCTTACATTTATTCTCTGAATTAAATACCGATAGTTATTTGCCATGGTGTTTATGCGAGTTACATTATTCCATGAATTTGAGGACCCATGATTGCCATTTTTTTTGTTCCCATTAGCAAGAAAGACCATATTCTCCACACCATATATAGGAACAAAATCGATTTCAATATCACCAGAATGAAACAGTCTAGCGACAGGGTCATTATTTAATCCATTTGTCACAAAGTGCTTAGCAGACGATACTGCTTGATATGCACTCTCAATCTGAATCATAAATCTGTTTGCACTTTCAATTTTCTGCGCATCTGCACGCATTTTTTCTTGCGATTTAAAATTGTAGCTTGCAATAAAAAAGCCAATTACTGCAGTTATTACTGCAGGCGTGAACGGCATAATGTAGCTTTTTATAAACGAACTGGATTGTCGTAAACTTTCAATTGCATCAACAATCAATTTTGTATCTGGAGACATAGCCCCTCCTTTTTTTTAGAAGTAGCGCTTATATCACGGTAGGCTTATTTTTTTCTAGTGTTATTGAGGCATGCACATCCGTTTCCGATAAACCAAGGGTGGCTTGTTGTGGGTTTGCATGCCTGAATTTCACGAGGTTAGCAAATGATCGTGTATATTGCGGGGCCGATGACCAATCGGCCACATCTCTACCGCCCGCCATTTTTCGCCGCGGCTGAGCGGTTTAGCGCCGCCGGTGACACTCCTCTCAACCCCGCAGTTCTTCCGAAGGGCATATCACGGCCTGACTACATGTCCATTTGCATGGCGATAATCCAGCGCGCAGAGGCTATTTATCTGCTCGCTGGAAGGAATGCAAGCGACGGTACCGTTGCGAAATATAACTTAGCGTACAAGCTGGGCCTGAAAATCCTGACGCAGCAATGCGTTTCACACAAATAAGGCTAGCAGGTATGCATAAATTAGAAGGGGCAGCTACGGCCGTAAACGTAGCATGCAGATCAGGCATTCGACGAAGTCCGCCTTCTGAAGTCCCAAATCGGTACTCTGGCCACCCGCCTCATTCCTGCCAGTCAAACCCCAACACCGAGTGACAGCGCCAGTGCGAATTAATTCCTACCGTCCTCTCCATTGACAGGCAGCATCTTATCAATCGCAGCAGGCATTAAAGAAGCAAATCTGCAACTGGAAGAGATCACCAATCTTCTGGCCCTGTATCCAACTGGGCACCTTCGACTATCTTGCCTACTTCGACACACCTACGCCTGCTGGATGCTATCAGCAGGGGCAAACCCGGCATTCATTGCCAGTCAACTCGGCCATGAGAATGCAGAAATGGTTTATACAGTGTACTCTGCCTGGATAAACGCGCTGGATGGTGATCGGATTGCATTTCTTAACCAACGTATCGGTGGATACAACAATGTCCCCCAGATGCCCCCAAAGGGAACAGCGGAATAACTAACGTGCTGAAGTAACGGTGATTTTTTATGAAAAAACTGTTTGTGCAGTTTTACCTTTTGCTGTTCGTCTGCTTCCTGGTCATGACCATGCTGGTCGGCCTGGTGTATAAATTCACCGCCGAGCGCGCCGGTCGCCAGTCGCTGGACGATCTGATGAAAAGCTCGCTGTATCTGATGCGCAGCGAACTGCGTGAGATCCCGCCGCGCGACTGGAGCAACACGCTGAAAGAACTGGACCTTAACCTCTCTTTCGATCTGCACATTGAACCGTTAAGCAAATTCAAGCTGTCGGAAAGCTCGATGCAGCACCTGCGCGCGGGGGATATCGTGGCGCTGGACGATCAGTACACCTTCATTCAACGCATTCCGCGCAGCCATTACGTATTATCAGTCGGCCCGGTGCCCTATCTCTATTTTTTGCATGAGATGCGCCTGCTGGACGTCGCGCTGATGGCGTTTATCGCTATTTCACTGGCTTTTCCGGTGTTTATCTGGATGCGTCCGCACTGGCAGGATATGTTGCGTATCGAAACCGCCGCACAGCGCTTCGGCGAAGGCCATTTTAGCGAGCGCATCCATTTCGATAGCATGTCGAGCTTCGAGCGACTCGGCGTGGCCTTTAACCAAATGGCGGATAATATCAACGCCCTGATAGCCAGTAAAAAACAGCTTATTGACGGTATCGCTCATGAACTACGCACGCCGCTGGTGCGCCTGCGCTATCGCCTGGAGATGAGCGAAAATCTGACCGAGGCCGAGTCGCAGGCTCTCAACCGCGATATCGGGCAACTGGAAGCGCTGATTGAAGAATTACTGACCTACGCTCGTCTCGATCGCCCGCAGAACGAACTCAACCTGACCACCCCGGATTTCCCGGCCTGGATCCGCGCGCACGTCGAGGACATTCAACTGGTCAATCCGCAGCGTGAAGTCGCGTTGCGCCAGCTGACGGCCGGCGACTACGGCGCGCTGGATATGCGTTTAATGGAGCGCGTGCTGGATAACCTGGTCAATAATGCCCTGCGCTACAGCCATCAACATATTCATATCAGCCTGTCGCTGGCCGGTTCACGGGCGACGCTGCGAGTGGAAGATGATGGCCCGGGTATCGCCCTCGAGGAACGCGAACGGGTATTCGAGCCGTTTGTCCGTCTCGATCCCAGCCGCGATCGCGCCACCGGCGGCTGCGGCCTGGGGCTGGCTATCGTACACAGTATTGCTCAGGCGATGGCCGGTGAAGTCCGCTGCGACGAAAGCTCGCTCGGCGGCGCGGCGTTCATTTTCAGCTGGCCTATTTACCACCAGCTTCCCGCTTTTACTTCTGCTTAACCGAACTTGCGCAGGCGTTACGGCCTGCGTATAGTTTATATTCAAACAGTATGTTGTAACTAAGGCGGTAATCATGGCAAGCTACGACCTCGTTGCGCGCTTAAATGACACCTTTCGTGAGCTTGAGCGCGAACTACAAACCTTCAAAGCGTCGCTGAGCCGCTGCCGTCTGCTGGCGGCGCGGGTTTTCGAATTACCGGCGGTGAGTAAAGAGGCGGAGCACGCACCGCTGGATACCATTCAGGTCACCCAGCACGTCGGGCAAAGCGCGCTGGAGATGGCGCTCAGGCACTACAGCCATCTGTTTATACAGCAGCAGTCGGAAAACCGCAGCAGCAAGGCGGCGGTACGCCTCCCCGGGGCGATTTGCCTGGCGGTTGATACGCAACAGCAGGCAGACCTGCTGGAGAAAATCAGCGCCATTAACGCGCTGAAATCGGCGTTTGAGAAAATAGTGACCGTCGATTCCGGATTGCCGGCCGCCGCGCGTTTCGAATGGGTTCACCGCCACCTGCCCGGCCTGATTACCCTTAGCGCCTATCGTACTCTGACGCCGCTGCTCGATCCCAGCACCATCCGCTTCGGCTGGGCCAATAAGCATGTGATTAAAAATCTGACCCGCGATGAAGTATTAATGCAGTTAGAGAAGAGCCTGCAATCGCCGCGCGCGGTGCCGCCCTGGACCCGCGAACAGTGGCAAAGCAAGCTGGAACGGGAATTTCAGGATATCGCCGCCCTGCCGCAGCGGGCAAAATTGAAAATCAAACGCCCGGTCAAGGTACAGCCGATTGCCCGGGTGTGGTATGCCGGCGAGCAGAAGCAGGTGCAGTACGCCTGCCCCGGCCCGCTGATTGCGCTAATCTCCGGCACCCACGGGGTTAGCGTGCCGGATCTCGGCGAACTTTTGAATTACGATGCTGATAACGTGCAGTATCGCCACAAGCCGCAGGCGCAGTCGTTACGATTACTGATCCCGCGTCTGCATTTATGGCTGGCTAGCGAGTAGCGAGGCTGCCAACCATATCCTGCGGGCGAACCCAGCTATCGAATTCGGCTTCCGTCAGGTAACCAAGCGACAGCGCCGCGGCTTTCAGCGTCAGCCCTTCATGGTGCGCTTTTTTGGCGATCTCCGCCGCTTTATCGTAGCCGATATGGGTATTGAGCGCGGTCACCAGCATCAGCGACTCATTCAGCAACTGGTTGATTCGCTCGCGGTTCGGCTCAATACCCACCGCGCAGTGCTCATTAAAGCTCTCCATGCCGTCCGCCAGCAGGCGTACCGACTGCAGGAAGTTGTGGATGACCATTGGCCGATAGACGTTAAGCTCAAAGTTCCCTGACGCGCCGCCGATATTCACCGCCACGTCGTTACCCATCACCTGGCAGCACAGCATCGTCAACGCTTCGCACTGCGTCGGGTTGACCTTGCCGGGCATAATGGAGGATCCCGGTTCGTTCTCCGGAATGGCGATTTCACCTATGCCGCAGCGCGGCCCGGAGGCCAGCCAGCGCACATCGTTGGCGATTTTCATCAGCGAAGCCGCCAGCCCCTTCAGCGCGCCGTGGGCGTGAACCAGCGCATCCACGGTGGCCAGCGCTTCAAATTTGTTGGGCGCGGTGACGAATGGCAGACCGCTAAGCGACGCCAGTTCCGCCGCCACCCGCACCGCATATTCCGGGTGCGTATTCAAGCCGGTGCCAACCGCCGTACCGCCCAGCGCCAGCTCTGCGAGATGCGGTAGGCTGTGTTCAATATGGCGGATATTATGTTCCAGCATCGCGACCCAACCGGAGATCTCCTGCCCTAACGTCAGCGGCGTAGCGTCCTGTAGGTGGGTGCGGCCAATTTTGACGATGTCACCGAAGGCCAGCGACTTTTCCTGTAGCGTGGCCTGCAGCGCCTGTAGCTGCGGGATCAGCTTTTCGCGCAGCGCGATTAGCGCCGCGACGTGCATCGCCGTTGGAAAAACATCATTCGAGCTCTGGCTTTTATTGACGTCATCATTGGGATGAATTTTGCGCCCCATGCCGCGCTCGCCGCCAAGCAACTCGCTCGCACGGTTAGCCAGCACTTCGTTCATATTCATGTTGCTTTGGGTACCGGAGCCGGTTTGCCAGATAGCTAACGGAAACTCCTGCGCATGCTTGCCGGCGAGGACTTCATCCGCGGCGGCGATGATGGCGCCCGCTTTATCCGCCGCCAGCAGCCCCAGGTCCTGGTTAACCTTCGCCGCCGCGCGTTTGGTCAGCGCCAGCGCGTAGATCAGTTCACCAGGCATTTTCTCCGTTGAGATACGGAAATGCTCAAGCGAGCGCTGGGTCTGCGCGCCCCAAAGTTTATCGGCCGGGACGTCGATGGCGCCCATCGAGTCTTTTTCACTGCGATGCGTTGTCATTACTTTCTCCTTGGATTCAAAGTGCGTCATAGCGACAAAGCTCACCTGCTTAAAGGATTAAGTATTAACCAGAATTATTAGTTGTTTTAGTCGTTCGTGCCGCTAAAGCGGCACAAACAAAAACCGCCCCGAAGGGCGGCATCGTTCACTTCACGCAGCGCGAACACTGCGACGTCTGGATCTGCTGGAAGAAGTCGTTACCTTTATCATCAACGAGGATAAAGGCCGGGAAATCTTCCACTTCGATTTTCCAGATAGCTTCCATTCCCAGCTCCGGATAAGCCACGCACTCGAGGCTGCGGATACTCTGCTGCGCGAGAACCGCCGCCGGGCCGCCGATACTACCGAGATAGAAACCGCCGTGTTTGTGGCAGGCATCGGTCACCTGCTGGCTGCGGTTACCCTTGGCCAGCATGATTTTACTCGCACCGTGCGATTGCAACAGATCGACATATGAGTCCATGCGGCCAGCAGTCGTCGGCCCCAGAGAACCGGAAGCGTAACCATCCGGCGTCTTCGCCGGGCCGGCGTAGTAGATCGGGTGATCTTTGACATACTGCGGCAGCGCTTCGCCATTATCGATAAGCTCTTTAAGCTTGGCATGGGCAATATCGCGGGCCACGATGATCGTGCCGCTCAGCGACAGACGCGTCGACACCGGATACTGCGACAGCAGCGCCAGAATCTCGCTCATCGGCTGATTGAGGTTCACCTTCACGGCTTCGCCTTCGCCGGCCTGGCGCAGGTGCTCAGGGATGTATTTCCCTGGGTTGCTCTCCAGTTTCTCCAGCCAAATGCCGTCGCGGTTGATTTTAGCTTTGATGTTACGGTCAGCGGAACAGGAAACCCCCATCCCCACCGGACAGGAGGCGCCGTGACGCGGCAGGCGGACCACGCGGATATCGTGGGCGAAGTACTTGCCGCCGAACTGCGCGCCGAGGCCGAGGTTCTGCGCTTCCAGCAGCAGCTCTTGCTCCAGCTGCACATCGCGGAACGCCTGGCCATGTTCGTTACCTTCGGTCGGCAGACCATCGTAGTATTTGGTCGAGGCCAGTTTCACCGTCTTCAGCGTGGCTTCCGCTGAGGTGCCGCCGATAACAAAGGCGATATGGTAAGGCGGACAGGCTGCGGTACCGAGGGTGCGCATCTTCTCGACGAGGTAGTTTTTCAGCTTCGCCGGGGTGATTAACGCTTTCGTTTCCTGGTACAGATAGGTTTTGTTCGCGGAGCCGCCGCCCTTGGCGATACAGAGGAACTTATACTCATCGCCATCAGTTGCATAAAGATCGATCTGCGCCGGCAGGTTGGTACCGGTGTTGACCTCTTTATACATGTCCAGCGGCGCGTTCTGCGAATAACGCAGGTTGTCCTGGATATAGGTGTTGTACACGCCCTGCGCCAGCGCGGCTTCATCGCCGCCGCCGGTCCAAACGCGCTGTCCCTTTTTCCCCATGATGATCGCGGTACCGGTGTCCTGACAGGTCGGCAGAATGCCTTTGGCGGCGATATCGGAGTTACGCAGGAATTGCAGCGCGACGTATTTGTCGTTTTCGCTGGCTTCCGGGTCGTTGAGGATATCCGCGACCTGCTGCTGGTGTGCCGGGCGGAGCATAAAGGAGGCGTCGTGGAACGCGTGTTGGGCCAGTAAGGTTAGCGCCTGAGGTTCAACCTTCAGAACTTCCTGGCCGGCGAATTCGGCGACGGAGACGTAATCACTGCTGAGGAGATAATACTCGGTGTCATCCTTTTTAAGCGGAAAAGGATCCTGATAAACAAACGGTTTGTTCGACATTGTACTCTCACTTACTGCTTGGCTGATTATGTTTCAGGCAGACACTCCATTTGCCTGTAGAAAAGCGAGTCGATCAATCTTACACAATTTTTTAACAAAAACTGAGACAAGGACGACTTTTTCTTTCAGCAGTTGCTTCTCGACGATTTGTTGGTTTAATAGAGCCAACATTTTTATGTGGAAACAGGGATTGAGAATGCAGAAGCTCATTAACTCCGTGCAAAACTATGCATGGGGAAGTCACACCGCGTTAACCGACCTTTACGGTATCGCCAATCCGGACAACCTGCCGATGGCGGAACTGTGGATGGGCGCACACCCGAAAAGCAGCTCGCGGATCCTTAACGCCGACGGCCAGCCGCAGTCGCTGCGCGAGGTCATTGAAGCCGATAAAAATGCCCTCCTCGGCGCTAACGTCGCCGAGCGTTTTGGCGAACTGCCGTTCTTGTTCAAAGTACTGTGCGCCGCCCAGCCGCTCTCCATCCAGGTTCACCCGAATAAACGCGCGTCGGAAATTGGCTTTGCCAAAGAGAACGCCGCGGGTATTCCGCTGGATGCCGCCGAGCGCAACTATAAAGATCCCAACCACAAGCCGGAGCTGGTCTTCGCCCTGACGCCGTTCCTCGCTATGAACGCGTTCCGCGAATTTAATGAAATTGTCGCGCTGCTGCAGCCGGTTGCCGAGGCGCATCCGGCAATTGGCGAATTCATTCAACAGCCGGATGCCGCGCATTTAAGCCAGCTATTCGCCAGCCTGCTGAATATGAAAGGTGAAGAAAAAGCGCATGCGCTCAGCGTGCTGCAAAACGCCCTCGACCGCCAGCAGGGCGAGCCGTGGCAGACCATTCGTCTGATCGCTGAATTCTACCCGGATGACAGCGGCCTCTTCTCCCCGCTACTACTCAACGTGGTGAAACTGAATCCTGGCGAAGCGATGTTCCTGTTCGCCGAGACCCCGCACGCCTACCTGCAGGGCGTGGCGCTGGAAGTAATGGCCAATTCGGATAACGTGCTGCGCGCTGGTCTGACGCCGAAGTACATCGATATTCCGGAACTGGTGGCGAACGTGAAATTTGTCGCCAAACCGGCCGCTGAGCTGCTGACCCAGCCGGAACAACGCGGTAGCGAGCTGGATTTCCCAATCCCGGTCGATGATTTCGCCTTCTCGTTGCACGATCTGACCACTAATGAGGCCTCTCTGGCGCAAGAGAGCGCCGCGATTCTGTTCTGTGTGGAAGGCGAAGCAACGCTGCGTAAAGGCGAGCAGCGTCTGACCCTGCAGCCGGGTGAATCGGCGTTTATCGCCTGCAACGAATCGCCGGTACAGGTCAGCGGCAACGGTCGTCTGGCGCGCGTGTTCAATAAGCTTAAGTAAGTTACTGAACTTTTAATCCGCAGTTGCTAGACTTCCCCCATCATGACAACACAACCAGGCGGCATGTTCCGCCTGGTTTCATTTATGGACAAATGCTATGAAAAAAACGTTGGTCGCCGCGGGAGTTATCGTCGCGCTCGGAGTCGTCTGGACAGGCGGAGCCTGGTTTACCGGTAAGCAACTGGAAAACCGTATTGCCGAAATGGTGCAGCAGGCGAATGCCCAACTGCAGAGCAACGCGCCGGAAGCGGGCGTAGAGCTGAGCTATCAGGACTACCAGCGCGGGTTATTCAGCAGCCATCTGCAACTGGTGGTAAAGCCGCAGGCCGGTAAAGAACACAGCCTGTTGGCCGCCGGTCAAAGCCTGGTGTTTGACGAGAAGGTCGATCATGGTCCCTTCCCGCTTGCCTCGTTAAAATCTTTTAACCTCGTGCCGGCAATGGCCTCCGTCAACACCACCCTCGTGAATAACGACGCCAGCAAAGCGCTGTTCGATATTGCTAAAGGGCAAGCGCCGTTCAACATCGACACCCGTATTGCCTACAGCGGCGATACCCAGTCGGCCATCTTCCTTAACCCGCTGGATTACGCTAAAGACAATGAAAAAGTTATCTTTAGCGGCGGCCAGTTCCAGCTCAATGCCGATCGCGATGGCAAAACTATCAGCCTGAGCGGCGAAGCGGCCAGCGGGCAGATCAACGCGGTCAACGAATACAACCAGAAAGTTCAGCTCAATTTCAGCAACCTGAAGGCTGACGGCGCCACCGAAATGACCGCTTTTGAGGAGCGTATCGGCAAGCAGAAGATCTCGCTTGATAAACTGGCGATCGGCGTTGAAGGTAAAGAGCTGGCGCTGCTGGAAGGCATGAATATCGACGGCCGCTCTACGCTCTCCGATGACGGCAAGCGTATCAATAGCCAGCTTGATTACAACCTTAACAGCCTGAAACTGCAAAACCAGGATATGGGCCGCGGCAAACTCACCGTTAAGCTGGATAATCTCGACGGACAGGCGTGGCATCAATTCAGCCAGCAGTATAACGCCCAGGCACAGGCGCTGATGGCGAAGCCAGAGCTGGCGCAGAATCCGGAACTCTATCAGCAGGCGTTAAGCGAAATCTTCTTTAGCTCGCTGCCGATTCTGTTGAAAGGTAATCCGTCGCTGACGATTTCCCCGCTGAGCTGGCAAAATGCGAAAGGCGAAAGCACCCTGAATCTGTCGGTGCTGATGCAGGATCCGGCGCAAACGACCGTCGCGCCGCAGACCGTCGCCGATGAACTGGACCGCAGCGTGAAATCGCTGGACGGCAAGCTGGTGATCCCGGTGGATATGGCCACCGCTCTGATGACGCAGATTGCCGGGCTGGAAGGCTATCAGCCGGAGGATGCGGCAAAACTTGCCGATCAGCAGGTTAAAGGGCTGGCGGCGATGGGCCAGATGTTCCGTCTGACCACGATGGAAGATAACGCGATTACCTCCAGCCTGCAGTACGCCGACGGCCAGGTCACGCTAAACGGGCAGAAAATGCCGCTGGCTGATTTCGCCGCCATGTTCGGCCTGACGCTCCCCACCGCCGAACCGCAGCAGTAAAAACACATACCGGGCTGCAATCAGGTTGCCCGGGCAAGGCGTAAGCCGCAGCCCGGGAACCACCTTAATCGATGGCGGCCCCTATTTTCTAATAACCAGCCGCGGCGGCATAATCTGATTACGCGCGCTGCCTTGCCCCTCCTCAAGGCGGCGTAAAATACACTCCGCCAGACTGTTCCCCATCTCACGCGCGGGGGTGGTCACCCAGGTCAAGGGAACATCATCGAGCGCCGCTTCCGGCACTTCGGCAAAGGCCGCCAGCGCGATGCGTTGCTCAAAATAACTTTCCACGCTACCCTCGCCGCTCTGCCGCCCGGCGCGCAGAAGACCGAACCACGCCCCGGTGGCGATGACGCTGTTATAGCAAAGCACCGCGCTGATGGTCGGGTTTTGCCGCAGCAGCGCGATCATGGCTTCCGCAGCCTGCTGCTGACTGGATCCACACTCGACAACCCATTCGCTATGAAACGGCAGCCCGTACTTCAATAAGGTGGCGCAATAGCCGCCCACCCGTTCGGCGCGGGTCAGGGACGCGCTTTGTCCGCCCAGCCAGGCGATGCGCTGATGACCGCGGCGAATCAGATGTTCAGTCACCATTTGCGCCGCCTGCATGTTATCCGGGCGGATCAGGTCGATATCGTCCAGGTAGCTGGCGCGGGAGGCAAAAACCAGCGGCATCCCCACTTCGGCGGCACGATCGCGCAGTTCGCCGCCCTTGTCGATAGCGCCGGCGATAATCACCCCGTCCACCCCCTGCGAGACCAGCGTTTCAAAACGCTGGAGCATTTTCTCGCCGCGATGCCCGCCCTGGGTCAGAAATACCATTTTACCCTGTGATTCCAGCGCATCGGTCAACCCGGCGGTTAGTTCGGCATAAAACGGTTTCGACAGATCGCTAACGATAAGGCCAATCACCCCGCTTTGCCCGCCGCGGAGCGACGCCGCCTGGCGATTACGCACAAAACCGAGTTGCTCAATGGCCTGATTGACGCGCTCGCCGGTGGCCGAAGAGATGCGCCCTTTACCGCTGAGCACCAGCGATACCGTACTAACCGAGACGCCAGCCGCCAGCGCCACATCATTGATGGTTGTCTTTTTTGCGATAGCCATAACGACTGGCTGACTCCCTTTGCCTTTCGATAAAACGTTTTATCAGTATGTTATCTTTATAAACCTTATTATCGCTTGATTATGTGATTTTTATCGCACTAAAAAATGATAAAACGTTTTATCTTGCCGCTACGTTACATCCTATCGACCCTTTTCAGAACCAGGATTCGTGTATGACGGCGAAAACAGCACCAAAAATTACCTTATGGGAGTTTTTCCAGCAGTTAGGAAAAACCTTTATGTTGCCCGTGGCGTTGCTCTCGTTTTGCGGGATCATGCTGGGGATCGGCAGCTCGTTAAGCAGCCACGATGTGATTACGCTGCTGCCGTGGCTAAACGTGCCGCTGCTGCAGGCGATTTTTGTCTGGATGAGTAAAGTCGGCTCATTTGCTTTTAGCTTCCTGCCGGTCATGTTCTGTATCGCTATTCCGCTCGGCCTGGCGCGTGAAAACAAAGGCGTCGCCGCTTTCGCGGGCTTCGTCGGCTACGCGGTAATGAACCTCGCGGTTAACTTCTGGCTGACGGCGAAAGGCATTCTGCCAACGACCGACGCGGCGATCCTCAAGGCCAACAACATTCAGAATATTATCGGTATTCAGTCGATCGACACCGGGATCCTCGGGGCGGTGATCGCCGGGATTATCGTCTGGATGCTGCACGAACGCTTCCACAACATCCGTCTGCCGGACGCGCTGGCCTTCTTTGGCGGCACGCGCTTTGTGCCGATCATTACCACCGTGGTGTTAGGCCTGGTCGGCCTGGTTATTCCACTGGTGTGGCCGGTGTTCGCGATGGGTATCAACGGACTAGGACATGTTATTAATAGCGCCGGCGATTTTGGCCCGATGATCTTCGGCACCGGAGAACGCCTGCTGCTGCCGTTCGGCCTGCATCATATTCTGGTGGCGCTGATCCGCTTTACCGAAGCGGGGGGCACCATGGACGTTTGCGGCCACAGCGTCAGCGGCGCGCTGACCATCTTCCAGGCGCAGTTGAGTTGTCCGACGACGCACGGCTTCTCTGAAAGCGCGACCCGCTTCCTGTCACAGGGTAAAATGCCAGCCTTCCTCGGCGGCCTGCCCGGCGCGGCGCTGGCGATGTACCACTGCGCCCGCCCAGAAAACCGTCATAAAATTAAAGGGCTGCTCATTTCCGGCGTGATTGCCTGCGTAGTCGGCGGTACCACTGAACCGTTGGAATTCCTGTTCCTGTTCGTCGCGCCGGTACTGTACGTCATCCACGCCCTGCTGACCGGCCTTGGTTTCACTATCATGGCGGTACTTGGCGTCACCATCGGCAACACCGACGGCAACATTATCGACTTCGTGGTCTTTGGCATCCTGCACGGGCTGTCGACCAAGTGGTATATGGTGCCGGTTGTCGCCGCCATCTGGTTCGCGGTGTACTACGGTATCTTCCGTTTCGCCATCACCCGCTTCAATCTGAAAACGCCGGGCCGCGATATCGAAACGGCGACTAACATCGAAAAAGCGGTTGCCGGAACGATTGGCAAATCAGGTTATAACGTGCCGGCGATTCTGGCCGCGCTCGGCGGTGCCGACAATATTGTCACGCTCGATAACTGCATTACCCGCCTGCGCCTGTCGGTGAACGACATGAGCAAAGTCGATACCGCCGCGCTGAAAGCCAACCGCGCAATCGGCGTGGTCCAGCTTAACGATCACAACCTGCAAGTGGTCATCGGCCCACAGGTTCAGTCGGTAAAAGATGAAATGGCCACCCTGATGAATACCGTTCAGGCCTAAACATACGCCCCCTTCCACGCGTAGGGGGCATTTTCGAAGGACGTTCAGATGTTTGATTTTGCCACGCCAGTCGATCGCCACGGTACCTGGTGCACCCAATGGGATTACGTTGCCGACCGTTTCGGCGCCGCCGACCTCCTGCCGTTCACTATCTCCGATATGGATTTCGCTACCGCCCCTTGTATTATCGACGCCGTCAGCCAGCGCCTGGCGCACGGCGTTTTTGGCTATAGCCGCTGGAAAAACGACGAATTTCTCGGGGCCGTCAGCCACTGGTTCGCCAGCCGTTTTCATAGCCCCATCGACCACGACGCCATCGTTTACGGCCCGTCGGTTATCTACATGGTGGCCGAAATGATTCGGCAATGGTCGAATCCGGGGGACGGCATCGTGGTCCATACTCCGGCTTACGACGCGTTTTACAAAACTATCGACGGCAACCAGCGCCGCATTGCCCCGGTGGCGCTCAAGCTTGATGAGGGTGAGTGGCGTTGCGATATGAACGAACTGGAAGCCGCGCTCGCCCATCCCGACAACCGCATTTTGCTGCTGTGCAGCCCGCACAATCCGACGGGCAAAGTCTGGAGCCGCGATGAACTGACTACCATGGCGCAACTGTGCGCGAAGCATAACGTCCGGGTTATTAGCGATGAAATTCATATGGATATGACCTGGGGCGAACACCATCATACCCCCTGGTGCGCCGTTGCGCAGGGGTCCTGGGCGCTGTTCACGTCGGGCTCAAAAAGTTTCAATATCCCGGCATTTACCGGCGCCTATGGGCTCATCGCCGATACTGCTTCGCGCGATGGCTATCTGCAAGCGCTGAAAGGCCGCGATGGACTCTCTTCTCCGTCGGTTCCGGCGCTGGTCGCGCATATCGCCGCCTATCGTCAGGGCGCGCCATGGCTGGATGCGCTACGCGATTATCTGCAGGAAAACATGCGCTATATCGCCGGGCAGCTGAATCAGGCCTTCCCGCAGCTAAACTGGCAGCCGCCACAGGCCACCTATCTGGCGTGGATCGATCTGCGTCCACTCGGTATCGACGATCGCGCGCTGCAAAAAGCGCTGATTGAAGAGCAAAAACTCGCGATCATGCCGGGTTATACCTATGGCGAAGAGGGTAACGGTTTCATCAGGCTAAATGCCGGATGCCCGCGGGTGAAGCTTGAGAAAGGGGTTCAAGGATTGATTGCCGCTCTGCGGTCATTGCGCCCTGAATTAAAATAATTTTGATATATCTCAAAAACTTTTTAACCACACAGGAGTATTAAAACAACGCTAAACAATCACGTCCGAATGACAATGCAGAGGAGGAAATGATGAAAACCTACGATCGTAACCGTAATGCTATTGATGCCGGCAGCCGGGTCATGGTGGCCGACAGCGGCGCGACGGGAGTGATTAAGGCTATTCATGGCGCCAATAAAAACAGCGAACAGCTGCGCCGCAGTGACTGCGTAGAATTAGACGGTAGCCATGAATTGTATTGCCCATTGAATCTTATTCGCCTGGGCTTTAATTAATTCCAGCGTTGTTGATTTAAGGCCGCCCTGACTGGCGGCCTTTTTCATGAGGCATTCTTCCCGCTTTTGATCTCGTCGAGTGATTCTGAAAGCTAAGCGGCGTATTATCGCGGCTCTTCAAGCCCTTTCGGGGCGAATTACCTTCTGAGTTCAGAGGCATTTCTATGACATGGCAACAATTCAAACAAGCCTGGCTAATTAAGTTTTGGGCGCCAGCGCCTGCGGTGATCGCCGCCGGTATTCTTTCTACTTACTATTTTGGCATTACCGGTACATTCTGGGCAGTCACCGGCGAATTTACCCGCTGGGGCGGCCAACTGCTGCAGATGATGGGCGTTCCGGCCGAAAACTGGGGTTACTACCAATTAATCCATCTCGAAGGTACGCCGTTAACGCGTATCGACGGCATGATGATCCTTGGCATGTTTGGCGGCTGCCTGGCCGCCGCGCTGTGGGCGAATAACGTCAAGCTGCGGATGCCGCGTAGCCGCATTCGCATTTTCCAGGCGCTGGCCGGCGGCATTATCGCTGGCTTCGGCGCCCGGCTGGCAATGGGTTGTAACCTGGCGGCTTTCTTCACCGGGATCCCGCAGTTTTCCCTGCACGCATGGTTCTTCGCCATCGCCACCGCCATCGGGACCTGGTTCGGCGCGCGTTTTACGCTGCTGCCTGTTTTCCGTATTCCGGTCAAAATTGAGAAAGTCTCCGCGGCCTCACCGTTAACTCAAAAACCCGCGCAGGCGCGTCGCCGCTTTCGTCTGGGAATGCTGGTATTTGTCGCTATGATCGGCTGGGGGCTACTGACCGCCGCCAATCAGCCTAAACTTGGCCTGGCCCTGCTGTTCGGCGTTGCTTTTGGCCTGCTCATCGAGCGAGCGCAAATCTGTTTCACCTCCGCCTTTCGCGATATGTGGGTGACCGGGCGCACCTATATGGCCAAAGCAATCATCTTCGGGATGGCGGCCAGCGCTATCGGTATCTTTAGCTATGTGCAGCTCGGCATGGAGCCCAAAATCATGTGGGCCGGGCCGAACGCGGTAATTGGCGGCCTGCTGTTCGGTTTTGGCATCGTACTGGCCGGTGGTTGTGAAACCGGTTGGATGTATCGCGCCGTTGAAGGCCAGGTACATTATTGGTGGGTCGGGTTAGGCAACGTTATCGGCTCCACCCTGCTGGCTTACTTCTGGGATGATTTATCGCCGACGCTTGCCACCAACTGGGATAAGATTAACCTGCTGACGACTTTTGGTCCGTTCGGCGGCCTGCTTATCACCTACCTGCTGCTGTTTATCGCGCTGATGTTGGTCATCGCCTGGGAAAAACACTTCTTTCGCCAGAAAAACACTTCGGCGATCCGTATTAAGGAAACCGCATGAAAGAGATCGTTCCTGATTACCGCCTCGATATGGTTGGCGAACCTTGCCCCTACCCAGCCGTGGCCACGCTTGAAGCGATGCCGGCACTAAAAAAAGGGGAAATACTGGAAGTGGTGAGCGACTGTCCGCAGTCAATCAACAACATCCCGCACGATGCTAAAAATCACGGCTATACCGTGCTGGATATTCAGCAGGACGGGCCGACAATCCGCTATCTGATTCAAAAGTGACGCGAGGGGCCGGTAGCACGCTACCGGCTGTCATTACTTGCCCGCCATCCAGCGCCGATAACGTTTAGCCTGCCGTTTCGCCGTCAGTTGCGCCGTCAGCAGCGCCCATAGCGGTGAGCCCTGCGGCCGCGCCGCGCGGTGGCGGCTTAGCCGCTGCAGCTGATATTTCACCGCCGCCATATGCGCGGTGGCGGCAATGGCCTTGTTCTTCCAGTTACCCTGACGCAGCAGTGGCGCATCGAACTCCCCCTCACGCCAGTACTGCGGCAGACTGGGGACAATCGCCATCGCCGTGGCGATCCCCACCAGCGCAACCCCGCTATTCACCACCCTTTCCGCCACTTCACGCCGCCGCACGCCGCCGGTGACCATTAAAGGAATCGTCGCCACTTCGGCGATCTGCTCGGCAAACTGCAGGAAGTAAGCTTCCCGCGCCAGCGTCCGCTCATCGCGCATGGCGCCCATCATCGCCGGCGCTTCGTAACTGCCGCCGGAAAGTTCGACCAGATCGACGCCGCTTTCCGCCAGCATTTGCACCACCCTCTTCGCATCGTTAATCGAAAATCCGCCGCGCTGGAAATCCGCTGAATTGAGTTTGACCGCAACGGTAAAATCCGCCGCCACGGTCTCGCGTACGCCGCGCACGATATCCAGCAGTAGACGGGCGCGATTTTCAATGCTCCCGCCATACCGATCGGTGCGCTGATTGCTGAGCGGCGAGAGGAACTGGCTCAGCAAATAACCGTGGGCGGCATGGATTTCGACGCCGTGAAATCCAGCGCGTTCCGCTAGCCGGGAGGTGGTGATGAACCGTCGCGTCACATCGGCGATATCCTTCTCATCCATGGCCCGCGGCAGGCGAAAGCGCGAAGATTGCGAGCCAAGATCCAGCGCCAACGCCGAAGGGGCCAGCGTCTCCTGTCCCAGGCCCGCAGGCATCTGTCGCCCAGGATGATTAATCTGCATCCACACCTGCGCGCCATTCGCCCGCGCCGCCTGCGACCAGGCGCGAAACCTGTCGAGATGTCGTTCATCTTCCAGCACCACGCCCGCCGGGCCGGTCATCGCCCTGGCGTCCACCATCACATTGCCGGTAATAATCACCCCGGCGCCCCCCTGCGCCCAGGCCTTATAGAGAGTGAGTAATTCCGTTGACGGCGCATGATCGGCATCGGCCATATTTTCTTCCATCGCCGCTTTAGCGATGCGGTTGTTAATGACGACGCCAGAGGCCAGTCGCAGCGGAGTAAAGAGTGTCATGTCAGGGCTCCAGTCAGTGTACTGGACAAACCATAACCTTAAAGTTAAGTTTAAGGTCAAGCAGCTTATGAGGAATAAAAATGAACATCGGTACTCTGGCAAAACGCAGCGGCCTTACGCCTTCGCGGATCCGTTATTACGAGCGCGCCGGGATCCTCAAAACCGTGCAGCGTAAAGCCAATGGCTATCGCAGCTATCCGGAAGAGGCGCTGGTGTTGCTGGGATTGATTACTACCGCACAGGCGGCGGGATTTACTCTTGAAGAAATCGCCGCCCTGTTACCGTCCGATCTCAACCACTGGGACCGACAAACGCTTCTCACCACCCTGCAACAAAAAGTGGCGGATATTGAAAAACTGGAACAGAAACTCGCGCACAGCAAAGCGCAGCTGATAAGCGTTATTGATGAGATACAACAGAAGCCGGATGACATTGACTGCGCCGCTAATGCGCGGCGCGTGTTAACTCAGGTGCTGGATGCACAGAACCAGACCGCGAGGGAAGAATAGCTACCAGCCTTTCACCGCATCACCTTTATACAATTCGGCGGCGGCATTGGCGACTTCGTCGGTCTGATAGGCTTTCACCAGGTTCTTTACCTTTGCGCTGTCTTTATTATCTTCACGGCTGGCGAAGATATTGACGTACGGCGAATTTTTATCCTCAATGAACAGACCATTGCGCGTCGGCGACAGGCCAATCTGGCTGGAAAAGGTGGTATTAATGATAGCCATGGTCACCTGTTTATCATCCAGCGCGCGGGTCAGCTGCGGCGCTTCAATCTCGACGATTTTCAGCTTCTTCGGGTTTTTCACGATATCCAGCGCGGTTGGCAGCAGGCCAACCCCCTCTTTCAGAGTGATGAGTCCCTGCTTCTCCAGCAATAACAGTGAGCGTCCAAGGTTGGTTGGGTCGTTAGGCACCGCCACCTGGGCGCCGTCCGGAAGCTGTGAAATGGCGGTGATTTTCTTTGAATAAGCGGCTATCGGATAGACAAATGTGGTACCGACATCTACCAGCTTATAGCCGCGCTCCTGAATCTGTTTATCCAGATAAGGTTTATGCTGGAAAGCATTGATATCGAGATCGCCATTGTTCAGCGCCTCGTTTGGCAGGACGAAGTCATTGAAAGTCACCACCTCGACATCGAGGTTATATTTTTGTTTGGCGACCTTTTGCACCACCGCCCAGACTTGCTGGTCTATCCCCGCGCTAATCCCCACTTTAATATGATTCGGATCCTGATCTTTTGGCCCACAGCCCGCCAGCAGCAATGCGCCAGCGAAAACCAATGAATGCGTCAAATTTTTCAGAGTAAATGCCATTTTCCCAGCGTCCTTTATAAAATAGCCTGCTAACGATGGCAGGAATAGTAGTCCGTGATACTATATAAAAGCGGAATATTAAGATTAAATACTGATTCTCTATGACTAATAGCGAAATGCTATTGATAAGTCGCCGCGCTGTTTTACTCCCTGCCAGTTCAACCGCGATATCTGACGCTGAAGCAATATTTTGTAACACTTGAAACACTGTTCCAACACCATTACACACATTAAAATTAAGCCTATATAATTAGCATTATAATAAATAGATATGTGAACGTTTTATATACACCAACCGTATATGAAGCCGTCTCACGCGCGCACACGACCCACAAGGAAAACCATGGAGCTTCTGGATTTGCTCAGAACCATTTTTGAGCGAGTACGTACTGATGCGGATTTTATTTCATTTACTGAAGTACTTATTGAAAATAATGTCTCTTATTACATTTATTTTGTCGCTACCGGGAATGTGAATTTTGTTATGTCATCAGATACTTTCGTTTCCCTGAAAAGCAACAGAAAGTTGCTGCGTGTTAACTCGCAGGCCTGCAGAACGCTTACCCGAGAAGCTGCGCGACGCCACTTTAGCGGTATCACCCCTTTTGATATCTATTGCGCTGAATTGGCAAATGCAGGGGTATTCAAGTGGGTGGTTGATCTTAATGAAAAAACGCGCCATTACTGGTCAAAAGATAATACGTTATTGCATATGGAAAATATGATTCTGCCCTTTTAATCGCAGAAATTATTAAACGCTCATCCGGATATTCAGGCGGCCCGCAGTTAGTTTTGTGGCGGGCAGTCCATCAGCCGAATTGCGCAACAAAAAGAAAAAATGGCTCTTTATTTGCGCAAAAACAGACTTTGTTCAAGTCATCTCTCTGTATCAACAGGATTTTTTCCCTACTTTTAAACAGTTCCGCTGCTGATGTATAATGTCGTGCACTTCAACTAAAAAACGAGTGCGTCCATGATTGATTCAACTTTGCCTTTAACTGACATTCACCGCCATCTTGACGGCAACATCCGTGCCCAAACCATTCTCGATCTTGGCCGCCAGTTCAATATTACTCTCCCGGCAGACACGCTTGAAACGCTGCGTCCGCATGTGCAGGTCACCAGCAATGAACCAGACCTGGTCAGCTTCCTGGCGAAACTCGATTGGGGCGTGAAGGTGCTGGCTTCTCTGGAAGCCTGCCGGCGTGTTGCCTGGGAAAACGTTGAAGACGCCGCGCGCAACGGCCTGCACTACGTTGAGCTGCGCTTTTCTCCGCGTTATATGGCGATGACCCATCAGCTGCCGGTCGCCGGCGTCGTCGAAGCGGTGATTGCCGGAGTACGTGAAGGCTGCCGTGATTTTGGCGTCGAAGCGCGTCTGATTGGCATCATGAGCCGCACCTTCGGCGAAGCGGCCTGTGAAGAAGAACTCGACGCCCTGCTGGCCCATCGCGATGGTATCACCGCGCTGGATCTGGCTGGCGATGAGCTGGGATTCCCTGGCGCGCTGTTTATGGATCATTTCCGCCGCGCACGTGACGCGGGTTGGCGTATTACCGTCCACGCAGGTGAAGCCGCCGGGCCGGAAAGTATCTGGCAGGCTATTCGTGAACTGGGCGCCGAACGTATCGGTCACGGGGTGAAAGCAGTGCAGGATCCGAAGCTGATGGACTTCCTCGCCGCTGAACGTATTGGCATTGAATCCTGCCTGACATCAAACATCCAGACCAGTACCGTCGCCTCACTGGCGCAGCACCCGCTGAAGACCTTCCTCGATCACGGCGTTCTGGCCTGCATTAACACCGATGATCCGGCGGTACAGGGTGTGGATATCATTCATGAGTACAATGTCGCCGCACCGGCGGCGGGCCTCAGCCGTGCGCAGATCCGCCAGGCGCAAATTAACGGTCTGGAGCTGGCGTTCCTGAGTCGTCAGGAAAAAGAGGCGCTAATGCAACGCGTCCTGCAGGCTCATTAAGTCAAAGCTCCGCCGCACAGGCGGAGTAAGCGGTTAAATCAGGCACAGCGCCGTCCGGTGCCGTGCCGATTCAATCCCCAGCTCAATCAGTTCCATAATCTGAATCGCCTGGCTTGCGGGTACCGGGTTTTCACCGCTGCCGTTGAGCGCATCGCGGATCGCCGCATAATAAGCGGGATAATTTCCCGGCAGCGTCAGCCAGGTTTCCTCGACGCGCTCTTCACCTTCAACGCGGGTCAATATGCCGTCGCGCATATCGTAGCCCCAATCCTCTTGCGGCAGCCGCTCGCCGCTTTTCAAACGCTCTTCCTGCGGATCGAGACCATATTTCACATAGCTTCCTCGTGAACCATGGACGATATAACGCGCCGTTTCCGCCGCCGCCAGCAGCGTACTGTGCAAAATCACGCGTCGTTGCGGATAAATTAACACCGCGTGGAAATAATCCGTCGCCTGAGCGCCGGGGCGCTGCTGCGCCAGATCGACGGCAATACTCACCGGCAGGCCAAACAGATTGACCGCCTGATCCAGCAGATGAGGGCCTAAGTCATACCAGATACCGCTGCCAGGGCCGCCTAGCTCACGCCAGCGATCGCGAATTTGCGGACGATAGCGATCGAAATGTGATTCAAAGTAACTGACCTCTCCCAATTCCCCAGCGGCAATCAAGGCCTTCAGCGTGAGAAAATCGCTATCCCAACGCCGGTTGTGAAATACTGATAACAGACGCCCGCGGCTTCTGGCGATAGCATCCAACTCACGCGCTTGTGACAGTGTCACGGTAAAAGGCTTATCAACAATGACGTGTTTGCCCGCCTCCAGCGCCGCTCGCGCCAGCGGAAAATGAGTATCGTTGGGGGTCGGAATGACAATGAGATCGATATCGGGGTCAGCAAAGAGCGAATTCGCGGAAGCCACCACCTGGGTCGCCGGCCAGTCTGCCAGCACTTTCTGCGCGTCGCTACTGACCACAGCCGACAGCGCCATACCCGGCGTACCGGAAATCAAAGGCGCATGAAATGTCTTGCTTGCATAACCGTAGCCTATCAGCCCTACCCGTATAGCATCACTCATGGCGTCATCCTCACAGGCAACATGGCTCTAACTATAAACCGCAATCTTCCACTTATCAGTGTACGGTGTTCATCTTTGCGCCATTTGCGCAATGCATGGGCGGTAGTACTTGCGTTGTTTCCGCGGTTTAGTAACATTTCAGTCCATTTTAACTTTCCGCTTTAGAATTATGACGACTGTTTTTACCCGCATTGTAGAACTTATTGGTTGGGTTGTTTTTGGCGTTTCGGCTGTGCTGTTGGTGGTTGCGCATCAAATCGATGATTATCAGTCCCCGCCTCCGGCCAGCACCGTTCAGGCGAAGTAACGGCAAAAAGTGATGCTCGCCGCAAATCTGCAACCGGTTTCAGAAACCGGTTGCAGATTTGTCGCGCCATTCAATACACTCTCTTTATCACTTGATAAGGAGTTTTTTTGATGGGCGCATTTCCGCAAGATTTTCTCTGGGGGGCCGCAACGGCCGCCTACCAGGTTGAAGGCGGGCACGATGCCGATGGCAAAGGCCCTTCTATTTGGGATATCTACTCGCACCAGCCAGGAACCACCTTTCAGGGCACCAATGGCGATATCGCAGTCGATCACTACCATCGTTTTCGTGAAGATGTCGCCCTGATGGCGGAAATGGGGCTCCAAAGCTACCGCTTTTCTATCTCCTGGCCACGGTTATTGCCTCGTGGCCGCGGCGAAGTCAATGAACCCGGCGTACAGTTTTACAGCGATCTGATCGACGAACTGCTGGCGCACAATATCGAACCGATGATCACCCTTTATCACTGGGATTTGCCGCAGGCATTGCAGGACGAAGGCGGTTGGGAGGCCCGCAGCACCTCGGAAGCCTTCGCTGAATACGCACGTCTGTGCTATCAGCGCTTCGGTTCCAGGGTCAAACTGTGGGCCACCTTTAACGAAACTATCGTATTTATTGGCCACGGTTATATAAATGGCTGCCACCCACCGGCGGTACGCGACCCGGCGCGCGCCATCCAGGCCTGTCACCATGTCTTTATCGCCCACGCGTTGGCCGTTAAGAGCTTTCGTGAAATGAACATTGACGGTCAGATTGGTTTCGTTAATGTCCTGCAGCCCCATACGCCGTTGACGCAAAGCGCGGAGGATATTAAGGCCACTGCGTTGGCCGATGCTATTCATACTCACTGGTTCTACGATCCGGTACTGAAAGGCGTCTATCCAGACGATTTGCTTCGTCAGGCTCAGGCGCTGTGGAATGTACCGCGCTTCGCCCCGGGCGATGATGCGCTGCTTAAGGAAAACCGCTGTGATTTTATTGGCCTGAATTATTACCGTCGGGAGACGGTCTCCGCCACGCCGCAGGAGGGTCCAGGCGTCGGCGAGTCCGGCGTAGATGGATTATTTTATTTCGTCCGCAATCCGCAAAGTACTTATACTGAATGGGGTTGGGAAATTTGGCCGCAGGGATTAACCGACGGCATCATGATGATAAAAGAGCGCTATGGCGATATCCCAATCTATATCACCGAAAATGGTTTGGGGGCAAAAGATCCGATAATTGACGGTGAAATTGTCGACGATCCGCGAATTGACTATCTGAGTAGCCACATTAATGCGCTGGAAAAAGCAATAGCATTAGGTGCGGATGTCCGTGGTTTTTACCCGTGGTCCTTTATTGACCTGCTAAGCTGGCTCAACGGTTATCAGAAGCAGTACGGTTTTGTCTACGTCGATCACCAGCAGAACCGCGCTCGCAAACGAAAAAAGAGTTATTTCTGGTATCAAAACGTTATTGCCAGCCGAGGCGAACAGCGTTAATCTTCCCTCCCAGGCGCCGTCCGGCGCCTGATCTGGTTGTAGAATATTCTTAAATTTCTTTTTACGATGCCAGGACCCTAATCAGTTCTTGTTTTTAGTATTGGCAACCGAAATAATTCCGCCGGCCCATCAAGAAGGCGCTGTTAGTTGAAACACGGTTTACAGAAAATTGGTAATATTCGACTTAATTCCGATTATTAAATGGATACACAAATGACCGTACAGGATTATTTATTAAAATTCCGCAAAATTAGTTCGCTGGAAAGCCTGGAAAAACTATTTGATCATCTTAACTATTCTCTCTCTGACACCAATGAAATCGTCAACATGTATCGCGCCGCCGATCACCGCCGCGCCGAGTTAGTCTCTGGCGGAAAACTGTTCGATGTAGGCCAGGTGCCGAAGTCGGTATGGCGTTACGTGCAATAAAGGCTGTTATCATTCACGCCAGTTGCTTATACTTCCCGCCCTGAAATTAACTAACTGGCGTTGAATCCGGGGGTTACGATGTCCTCTCAATCTGCAGAACGTATCGGCGGCTGGCTACTGGCGCCGCTGGCGTGGTTACTGCTCGCGCTGTTCAGCACCTCTCTATCATTAATACTGTACGCGAATGCGCTGATGGCGCCGCAGACCTGGGCATTGCTGAAAGCAATGAGCTTCGGCCACCTGGCGCTATGGCTGGCTTCCCTGCTGTTCGCCGTCGCGATGTGGTATTATACCCTGTGGCTGACAATCGCTTTTTTCAAACGCCGCGCGGTGGTACCTAAGCACTACATTATCTGGCTGCTTATTTCTCTGCTGCTGGCGATTAAGGCGTTCGCTTTTTCGCCGATTTCGGATCTTCTGGCCATGCGCCAGCTGTTGTTTCCGTTGCTTGCCGCAGCGTTGTTTGCGCCCTATTTTCGACGCTCTGCGCGGGTTAAGCGGACCTTCGTCAATCCGTAATAACCACACAGTTCACCTGTTGTCGCCGGTATCGATTTATTCGATAATAGGCGGCTTTTTTTCGTTTCAGGTCCAATAATGGCTGATTATTTACTGCTCTTTGTCGGTACTGTCCTTGTTAATAACTTCGTGCTGGTGAAGTTTCTTGGATTGTGCCCGTTTATGGGGGTTTCCAAAAAGCTGGAAACCGCTATGGGGATGGGACTGGCCACCACCTTCGTGATGACGCTGGCCTCGATTTGCGCCTGGTTGATTGATACCTGGATCCTTATCCCGCTGAACCTTGTTTATCTGCGCACCCTGGCCTTTATCCTGGTCATCGCAGTGGTGGTGCAATTTACCGAGATGGTGGTCCGTAAAACCAGTCCGGCGCTGTATCGTCTGCTGGGGATCTTCCTGCCGTTAATCACCACCAACTGCGCGGTGCTGGGCGTGGCATTGCTGAATATTAACCTCGGGCATAATTTCCTGCAGTCCGCGCTGTACGGTTTCGCCGCTGCCGTCGGTTTCTCGCTGGTGATGGTGTTATTCGCCGCCATTCGCGAACGCCTGGTGGTTGCCGATGTTCCCGCGCCGTTTCGCGGTAACGCGATTGCGCTGGTGACCGCTGGATTAATGTCACTGGCATTCATGGGCTTTAGTGGTTTGGTGAAGTTGTAATGAGCGCTGTCTGGATAGCCGTGATCGCCATCAGCCTGCTCGGGCTGATCTTCGGCTTAATACTGGGATACGCGTCGCGCCGTTTTGCGGTGGAAGACGACCCGGTGGTAGAAAAAATTGATGAACTGCTGCCGCAAAGCCAATGCGGTCAGTGCGGTTTTCCGGGCTGCCGTCCCTACGCGGAAGCCGTAGGCACCCAGGGTGAAAAAATCAACCGCTGCGCACCCGGCGGCGAAGCAGTCATGTTAAAAATCGCCGCGTTATTGAATGTCGATCCGCAGCCTATTGACGGCGACGAGCAGCAGCAAGAGCCGGTTCGCATGTTGGCGGTGATTGATGAAGCCAACTGCATTGGCTGCACCAAATGTATTCAGGCCTGTCCGGTCGATGCCATCGTTGGCGCGACCCGCGCCATGCATACGGTAATGAGCGACCTGTGTACCGGCTGTAATCTCTGTGTGGCCCCCTGCCCGACTCAGTGTATTGACCTGCGTCCAGTCGCCCAGACCACCGAAACCTGGAAATGGGACCTGCAAACCATCCCAGTACGCAATATTCCTGTGGAACAACATGTTTAAGTTATTTTCCGCTTTCCGAAAAGACAAGATCTGGGATTTCAACGGCGGTATTCATCCGCCGGAAATGAAAACTCAGTCCAACGGCACGCCGCTGCGTCAGGTTCCTCTGCCGCAGCGTTTCGTCATTCCGCTGAAGCAACATATCGGTGCTGAAGGCGAACTGTGCGTACAACCGGGCGATAAGGTTCTGCGCGGCCAACCGTTGACCCGCGGTTTTGGCAGAATGCTGCCGGTCCATGCCCCAACTTCCGGGACGGTGACGGCCATCGAGCCTCACTCGACCGCCCATCCTTCCGCGCTGGCGGAACTGAGCGTTATTATCGACGCCGATGGCGATGACTGCTGGATCGAGCGCGACGGCTGGAGCGACTACCACAACAAATCGCGTGAAGAACTGATCGAGCGTATCCACCAGTTTGGCGTTGCCGGGCTAGGCGGCGCCGGCTTCCCCACGGGAACAAAACTGCGCGGCGGCGGTGATAAAATCGACACCCTGATTATCAATGCCGCGGAATGCGAACCCTATATCACCGCCGACGATCGCCTGATGCAGGACTGCGCGGCGCAGGTCGTTGAAGGGATCCGCATCCTTGCGCATATTTTGCAGCCCAAACAGGTGCTGATTGGTATAGAAGATAATAAACCGCAGGCCATTTCCATGCTGCGCGCGGTATTATCCGACGCCCATGGCATAGCGCTGCGGGTGATCCCAACGAAATATCCCTCCGGCGGCGCGAAGCAGCTCACGCAAATTCTTACCGGTAAGCAGGTGCCGCACGGAGGCCGCTCCTCCGATATTGGCGTCCTGATGCAGAACGTTGGTACCGCTTATGCTGTTAAACGCGCGGTTATTGACGGCGAGCCGTTAACCGAGCGCGTCGTCACTTTAACCGGCGAAGCGATTAGCCGTCCGGGCAACGTTTGGGCGCGCCTTGGTACGCCGGTGCGTCATCTGCTGAGCGATGCCGGTTTCTGCGCCAGCGCGGAGCCGATGGTCATCATGGGCGGGCCGCTGATGGGCTTCACTTTGCCCTGGCTTGACGTTCCTGTCGTGAAAATCACTAACTGCCTGCTGGCGCCGTCGATAACTGAGATGGGCGAAACGCAGGAAGAACAAGGCTGTATCCGCTGCAGCGCCTGTGCGGATGCCTGCCCGGCAGATCTACTCCCCCAGCAGCTGTATTGGTTCAGTAAAGGCCAGCAGCACGACAAAGCCACTACCCATAACTTAGCGGACTGCATCGAATGCGGCGCCTGCGCCTGGGTTTGTCCCAGCAATATTCCACTGGTGCAATATTTCCGCCAGGAAAAAGCGGAAATAGCCGCCATTCGCCTGGAAGAACAGCGCGCCGCCGAAGCGAAAGCTCGTTTTGAAGCGCGACAGGCACGTCTTGAACGTGAAAAAGCCGCGCGTCAGGAGCGGCACAAAAAAGCGGCCGTACAACCGGCGGCGAAAGATCAGGATGCCATTAACGCCGCGCTGGCCCGCGTACGCGATAAGCAGCGTGACGCGGCGCAGCCGATTGTCATTCAGTCCGGCAGCAAACCGGACAACAGCGAAGCGATTGCCGCCCGCGAAGCGCGTAAAGCCGAGGCTCGGGCGCGCAAAGCCGAACAGCAAGCCGCTGTTGAATCAACAGCCGAAGCAAGCGATCCGCGCAAAGCGGCCGTTGAGGCCGCTATCGCCCGTGCCAAAGCGCGCAAAGCCGCGCAGCAGGCTGAGAACGTCGCACCTTCTGCCGAAAGTGAAACACCGGTTGAGGCTGTCCCCGCGGTCGACCCGCGTAAAGCCGCCGTTGAAGCCGCTATCGCCCGTGCCAAAGCGCGTAAGGCCGCACAGCAGGTTGAGAACGTCGCAACTTCTGCCGAAAGTGAAACACCGGTTGAGGCTGCCCCCGCGGTCGACCCGCGTAAAGCCGCCGTTGAAGCCGCTATCGCCCGTGCAAAAGCGCGTAAGGCCGCACAGCAAGTTGAAAGCGCAGCACCTTCTGCCGAAAGTGAAACACTGGTTGAGGCAGCCCCCGTGGTCGACCCGCGTAAAGCCGCCGTTGAGGCCGCTATCGCCCGTGCCAAAGCGCGAAAGGCAGCACAACAAGCAGAACAACAATCCACGCCGGATGCCGCCAATGACGATCCGCGTAAGGCGGCCGTCGCGGCAGCTATCGCTCGCGTTCAGGCGCGTAAAGCAACACAGCAGGCAGTTAACGAGGAATAAATGGTTTTCAGAATTGCAAGCTCCCCTTATACCCACAACCAGCGCCAGACCTCGCGAATTATGCTACTGGTGCTGCTGGCGGCGATCCCTGGTATTATCGTCCAGAGCTGGTTTTTCGGCTGGGGTACCCTGTTGCAGATTATCCTCGCGGCCTTCACCGCATGGGGAACCGAAGCGGCTATTCTCAAGTTGCGCAAACAAAATATAGCGGCAACCCTTGCGGATAACTCCGCCCTGCTGACCGGGCTGTTGCTGGCCGTCAGTATTCCGCCGCTGGCGCCGTGGTGGATGGTGGTGTTAGGCACCGCCTTTGCGGTGGTGATTGCCAAGCAACTGTACGGCGGATTAGGGCATAACCCCTTTAACCCGGCGATGATCGGCTATGTTGTTCTGCTGATCTCTTTCCCGGTGCAGATGACCTCCTGGTTACCACCGCATGAGATTTCCGCTCAGGTGCCTGGTTTTATGGATGCGCTGCAGGTTATTTTCAGCGGCCATACCGCCAGCGGCGGCGATATGAACAGCCTGCGTATGGGAATCGACGGTATCAGCCAGGCCACGCCGCTGGATACGTTTAAAACGTCCCTGCATGCCGGACACAGCGCAAAAGAGATCCTGCAGTATCCAATTTACGGCGGCCAACTAGCTGGTCTCGGCTGGCAGTGGGTTAACCTCGCCTGGCTGGCTGGCGGTCTGTTCCTGCTTTGGCAAAAAACCATTCGCTGGCATATTCCGGTAAGCTTCCTGTTAAGCCTTGCCGTTTGCGCCACTCTCGGCTGGATTTTCTCACCGGAAAGCCTGGCATCGCCGCAGATGCATCTGCTTTCCGGCGCCACCATGCTTGGAGCGTTCTTTATCCTTACCGATCCGGTGACGGCATCCACTACCAACCGCGGACGCCTGATTTTCGGCGCGCTGGCAGGTTTACTGGTGTGGCTAATCCGCAGCTTCGGCGGTTATCCGGACGGCGTCGCCTTCGCCGTGCTGCTGGCGAATATTACCGTCCCATTGATTGACTACTACACGCGTCCGCGCGTGTATGGCCACCGTTGAGGAGTCGCGATGTTAAATAGCATGCGTAAACACGGCATCACGCTGGCGCTCTTTGCCGCTGGCTCTACCGGACTGACGGCCGCCATCAATGAATTAACCAAGAACACCATTGAGCAGCAGGCCGCGCTACAGCAAAAGGCCCTGTTCGATCAGGTCCTGCCAGCGGAGAGTTATAATAACGATCTGCTGAAAAGCTGTTATCTGGTGACCGCACCGCAGTTAGGCAAAGGTCAGCATAAAGTATGGATTGCAAAGCATAACGATGCGCCGGTCGGCGCGGTGATGGAAGCCACGGCGCCGGATGGTTATTCCGGGGCGATTCAACTGCTGGTCGCAGCTGACTTTAAAGGCACCGTTCTCGGCTCACGCGTTACCGAGCATCATGAGACCCCCGGGCTCGGTGATAAGATTGAACTGCGTATTTCCGACTGGATCACCCACTTCAGCGGCAAGGTTATCCATGGCCAAAATGATAGCCACTGGGCGGTGAAAAAAGACGGTGGTGATTTCGACCAATTCACCGGCGCGACCATTACCCCACGCGCGGTGGTAAACGCCGTTAAACGCGCGGGACTGTATGCGCAAACGCTGCCCGCGCAGATCCCTGAATTCACCGCCTGCGGAGACTAAGCCATGAGCGAAGTAAAAGACGTCATTGTTCAAGGGTTGTGGAAGAATAACTCGGCGCTGGTCCAGCTGCTGGGGATGTGTCCCCTGCTTGCGGTTACCTCGACGGCTACCAATGCCCTGGGCCTCGGTCTGGCGACCACGCTGGTGCTGACGCTCACCAACCTCACCATTTCCAGCCTGCGCCGCTGGACACCGGCGGAGATCCGTATTCCGATCTACGTGATGATTATCGCCTCGGTAGTCAGCGTGGTACAAATGCTTATCAATGCCTACGCTTTCGGCCTGTATCAATCGCTGGGTATCTTCATTCCGCTTATCGTGACCAACTGTATCGTGGTTGGGCGCGCCGAAGCGTTCGCCGCCAAAAAAGGACCGGCGCTGTCAGCGCTCGATGGTTTTTCCATTGGTATGGGCGCGACCTGTGCCATGTTTGTGCTGGGGTCGCTGCGCGAAATAATCGGTAATGGCACGCTGTTTGATGGTGCCGATAGCTTATTAGGCAGTTGGGCGAAAGTCCTGCGCATTGAAGTTTTCCATACCGATACGCCGTTCCTGCTGGCGATGCTACCGCCAGGCGCTTTCATTGGCCTCGGTATGATGCTGGCGGTAAAATACCTCATCGATGAGCGTACTAAGCAGCGTAAGGCGAAAGCGGCGCAGGCCGTCTCCGTCGCCCCAACTGATGTGACAGGGAAAGCGTAAGATGAATAAAGCCAAACGCCTGGAGATCCTGACCAGGCTGCGGGATAACGACCCGCACCCAACCACTGAACTCAATTTCACCTCACCGTTCGAGCTACTTATTGCGGTGCTGCTGTCAGCGCAGGCCACTGATGTTAGCGTCAACAAAGCGACGGCGAAGCTCTATCCGGTCGCCAATACGCCGGCGGCGATGCTGGAGCTTGGCGTTGACGGCGTGAAGTCCTATATCAAAACCATTGGTTTGTTTAATAGTAAAGCCGAAAACGTCATTAAGACCTGCCGCATCTTACTGGAGAAACATAACGGTGAGGTGCCGGAAGACCGGGCGGCGCTGGAAGCGCTACCAGGAGTCGGTCGTAAGACCGCCAATGTCGTGCTGAATACCGCTTTTGGCTGGCCGACTATTGCCGTCGACACCCATATCTTCCGCGTTTGCAATCGGACACAATTTGCTCCCGGTAAGAACGTTGAACAAGTCGAAGAAAAGTTGTTAAAGGTGGTTCCGGCGGAGTTTAAAGTTGACTGTCACCACTGGCTTATTCTTCACGGCCGTTACACTTGCGTCGCGCGAAAACCGCGCTGCGGTTCCTGCCTGATAGAAGATTTGTGCGAGTATAAAGAGAAGGTTGAGCCCTGATTTTTGCATATCTGCTGAATATTACCGTCCTCGTCAGTCACCGCTATTTTCACCAACGATCGCCCGGAGCCATAACCTAACCTGTGGTTATGGTTCTATTTTTCATCAATCACACCGACAATGACTCCATACTTTTGCCATTTAGATGGATAATTATGCGGTTATATAACCAGCAATCAGCGCAATCGTTTTTTACCGCTGAAAATTTTCTATGTATTTGTGATCAAGATCATCCACGCAACTCGTCGTTAAATTACTGTTGCAAAAATGCTGCAAAAAGCCAGCAATTTCAATATCAGAGCCTCAGCCACCAGGAGAATAGCCTGCTTATTTTTAGGAATATAGGCCATCCCACTGCCTTCAAGGTCAAAAAGCAGAATATATCGCCTTTATCCCCACGATGGCCGCCCGGCGCAGATTAAAATATCAGGTTTAACGAAAAGGTGAAATTTAACTCTGTATAACATTTGTATGACTGGCTAATTATAGTGGCTTAGTTATGTGTAACAGAGTATTACAAAGCTATTGCCTGATGGGGCAGGATAGTGAACATTACTTGCCGTTTTCCCTCCAAGAATAACTATAAAGGCGGCGGTCCTCCGGGATTGCGCCCCAAACAGCCCCCGTTAATATGGGATGTAAAAAAAGAGGTATATGTGTCAACTGCAAACAATAAACCAGCAGAAAGCGTGAGTTTGAACGCTTTCAAACAACCAAGAGCGTTTTATCTCATCTTCTCCATTGAGTTATGGGAGCGTTTTGGTTATTACGGCCTGCAAGGGATCATGGCCGTTTACCTGGTAAAACAGCTGGGTATGTCGGAAGCGGATTCTATCACCCTGTTCTCTTCCTTTAGTGCACTGGTTTATGGCCTGGTCGCTATCGGCGGATGGCTCGGCGACAAGGTGCTTGGCACCAAACGCGTCATCATGCTTGGCGCGATTGTTCTGGCTATCGGCTATGCGCTGGTTGCCTGGTCCGGTCACGATGCCGCCATCGTCTATATGGGTATGGCGACTATCGCCGTCGGTAACGGCTTGTTCAAAGCTAACCCGTCTTCCCTGCTCTCCACCTGCTATGACAAGAACGACCCGCGTCTGGACGGTGCATTTACCATGTACTATATGTCCGTCAATATCGGCTCCTTCTTCTCTATGCTGGCCACGCCGTGGCTGGCAGCGAAGTTCGGCTGGAGCGTGGCGTTCGCGCTGAGCGTCGTGGGCATGTTGATCACCGTGGTTAACTTCGCCTTCTGCCAGAAGTGGGTTAAACAGTACGGTTCCAAACCTGACTTCGCTCCGGTACATGTCGGCAAACTGCTGGCGACCATCGTCGGCGTGGTAGTGCTGGTCGCTATTGCCACCTGGCTGCTGCACAATCAGGGCATCGCACGTATGGCGCTGGGCGTCATTGCACTGGGCATCGTTATCATCTTCGCTAAAGAAGCCATGGCGCTGCAGGGCGCGGCGCGTCGTAAAATGATCGTTGCTTTCCTGCTGATGGTTGAAGCGATTGTATTCTTCGTACTGTACAGCCAGATGCCAACCTCGCTGAACTTCTTCGCGATCCGTAACGTTGAGCACTCGATTCTGGGTATCGCGTTCGAACCTGAGCAGTATCAGGCGCTGAACCCGTTCTGGATTATGATTGGTAGCCCGATTCTGGCCGCGATTTATAACAAGATGGGTGACCGCCTGCCGATGCCGCATAAGTTCGCCATCGGTATGGTGCTGTGCTCCGGCGCTTTCCTGGTGCTGCCGCTGGGTACCAAATTCGCCAGCGATGCCGGTATCGTCTCCGTCAACTGGTTGATCCTCAGCTACGCGCTGCAGAGTATCGGTGAACTGATGATTTCCGGCCTCGGACTGGCGATGGTTGCTCAACTGGTACCGCAACGTCTGATGGGCTTCATCATGGGTAGCTGGTTCCTGACCACCGCAGGCGCCGCCATCATTGCAGGTAAAATCGCTAACCTGATGGCAGTACCGGAAAACGTGACCGACCCGCTGGTTTCTCTGGATGTTTACGGCCACGTGTTCCTGCAAATTGGTATCGCGACCGCAGTCATCGCCTTCCTGATGCTGCTGACCGCGCCGAAGCTAAACCGTATGACGCTGGATGACGACGCTGTCGCCAAAGCGCGCGAAACCGCAACCGCTTAAATGCTCCGGGAAAACCAATAAATTTAGGCCGCTAACGTTTGTTAGCGGCTTTTTTTTTGCCCCACGGGGGACTAACATACAGGAAACTGCAGCCACGAGGAGTTACTGATGAAACTGTTCTACAAGCCCGGCGCCTGTTCCCTTGCCTCTCATATCGCCCTGCGCGAAAGCGGCCTCGACTTTACCATCGATAGCGTCGACCTGGCGAAGAAACGCCTCGAAAACGGCGATGACTACCTGCTGATTAATCCTAAGGGTCAGGTTCCCGCGCTGCTGCTTGACGATGAAGTGCTGCTGACCGAGGGTGTGGCCATCATGCAGTATATTGCCGACCGCGTGCCCGACCGCCAGCTGCTGGCGCCAGTGGGCACCATTGCCCGCTATCAGACGCTGGAATGGCTGAATTACGTCGCCACCGAACTACATAAAGGCTTTACTCCGCTGTTCCGTCCGGACACCCCGGAAGACTACAAGCCAACGGTGCGCGCCCTGCTGGAGAAAAAGCTGCAGTATGTCGATGAGGCGCTACAGGATAAACAGTGGTTGAATGGGCATCGCTTCACCATCGCCGATGGCTACCTGTTTACGGTCCTGCGCTGGGGCTATGCGGTGAAACTGAATATGGAAGCTTATGCTAATATTGGCGCCTGGATGGCGCATGTCGCGGCGCGTCCGTCCGTTGCGGCGGCGCTGTCGGCGGAAGGTCTGAAGTAAATCATCGGCATGCCCGCAAGCGGGCATGCCATCGCGCTTACAGTTGCGTTGCGCTGAAGTAATGTTCCGGTTTGGCGATGCGGTCCTGCGCCGCCACCACCTGCAGTTCATACTCCTGCATATTTTTGGTTGCCAGCATGATTTCATACACTGCTGCAGTGACGTGCTCAAGGGCGTCGCGCAGGCTGGCGCCCTGCAGTAGCTTAACCAGCAGCAGGCCGCTGGTCACATCGCCCACGCCGACCGGCTGACGGCTGCCAAAATCGACCAGCGGGCGGCTGATATGCCAGGCTTCATCCGCCGTCACCAGCAACATCTCAAAGCGATCCATACTCATACCCGCCCGCGCCAGATGCTTCACCAGCACTACCTGAGGCCCTTGCGCTATAAGCTCACGGGCCGCGCTAACGGCTTCATCAACGTTGGCCACCGGATGGCCGCACAGGATCTCCAGCTCGACAAGATTCGGCGCGATGATATCACTGGCCGGCAGCGCATAGCGTACGTGGAATTCAGCCACTCCAGGAGCGACGATGCAGCCTTTTTCCGGATGCCCCATAACCGGATCGCAAAAGTATTTTGCCGCCGGATTCGCCGCTTTCACCTGACGCACGATGCCGAGAATATGTTCGCCCTGCTCGGCGGAACCAAGATAGCCGCTCAGTACCGCATCGCAGCTCTGCAGCTTATCGATATCGGCAATCCCCTGCACGATTTCGGTCAAATGCGAAGGCGGCATGACGCAGCCGGTCCATTTGCCGTATTGCGTATGGTTGGAGAACTGTACGGTATTGAGGGGCCAGACGTTGGCGCCGAGACGGCGCATCGGAAATTCAGCGGCGCTGTTGCCCGCATGGCCAAACACGACGTGAGACTGAATGGCGAGGATGTTCTTCATTTTCTTACCACAACCCTAAAAAGAAAAAAGGGCGTGGTTTCCCACGCCCTGGTTTTATTTTTTATTTCCAGCAGACCAGGCAGTAATTCTTCTTACCGCGACGCAGTAAGGTGTAGCGGCCGAACAGGCGGTCGCTATCGCTGAATACATATTCCGGATCGGACTGTTTTTCACCGTTAATGGTCACCGCGTTGGAGGCTACGGTTTTACGCGCCTGACCGCGGGACGGCTGCAGCTCGGAATCCACCAGCGCCTGCAGAAGATCGGCGCCCTTTTCCATTTCGATCATTGGCACGCCGTCTTGCGCCAGCTGTTCGAAATCCGCTTCGCTCAGGTCGCTCAGATTGCCGTTGAACAGGCTTTCGGTAATGCGCTTAGCCGCTTCCAGGCCTTCTTCGCCGTGGACCAGACGCGTCACCTGCTCTGCCAGTACGTACTGCGCGCGCGGAGCTTTACCGCTGTTCTTATCTTCTTCTTCCAGCGCATTGATCTCGGCAATGTCCATGAAGGTGAAGAACTTCAGGAAGCGATAAACGTCTGCGTCCGCGGTGTTGATCCAGAACTGGTAGAATTTGTACGGACTGGTTTTCTTCGGATCCAACCATACCGCGCCGCCCTCGGTTTTACCGAACTTGGTGCCGTCGGCCTTGGTGATCAGCGGAACGGTCAAACCGAAGACCTGATTCTGGTGCAAACGACGAGTCAGGTCGATACCTGAAGTGATGTTGCCCCACTGATCGGAACCACCGATTTGCAGCGCCACGCCGTGCAGTTTATTCAGGCAAGCAAAGTCATAACCCTGCAGCAGGTTATAGGAAAACTCGGTGAAAGAGATCCCCTGATCGTCACGGTTCAGACGCTGCTTCACCGCTTCTTTGTTGATCATCTGGTTCACAGAGAAGTGCTTGCCGATATCACGCAGGAAGGTCAGCACGTTCATGCCGCCGAACCAGTCGTAGTTATTCGCGGCAATCGCCGAGTTGTCGCCGCAGTTGAAATCGAGGAATGGCGCAACCTGTTTACGGATTTTATCCACCCACTGCTGCACGGTATCTTCGGTATTGAGTTTACGCTCAGCGGCTTTAAAGCTCGGGTCGCCAATCAGACCGGTCGCGCCGCCGACCAGCGCCACAGGCTTATGGCCTGCCTGCTGGAAGCGTTTCAGGCATAACAATGGAACAAGATGCCCCAAGTGCAAGCTGTCAGCGGTAGGATCGAAGCCGCAATAGAGCGCGATCGGGCCTTGCGCCAGTCGCTCTGCTAACGCTTCTTCGTCCGTCACCTGGGCTACCAGCCCCCGCTCTTGCAATTGTTTAATCAAGTTACTGCTTGCCATCAAATTCTCCATGTATAAACGACTGCACCTTTGCCGGTACACGACTTTTCGCCAGACGCGAAAGGTACATAGAATAAAGCGCCGGAGCACGTAGCACCAGCGCTTAAAACAACATTTTGCGTCCTTTATGGCGCCAGACGGTCGATTTGCCAGCCATCATTTTGTCGCTGGTATAAAAAGCGGTCGTGCAGACGATGTTCACCGCCCTGCCAGAACTCCATTTGTTCGATGCTAACGCGGAAACCGCCCCAGAAACTTGGCAACGGCACTTCGCCTTGCTGGAATTTCTGTTTCAACTCGAGGAATTTACTTTCCAGGATCCCACGAGCGGAGATACGGCTGGACTGTTGGGAGACCCACGCGCCAATCTGGCTATCGCGCGGTCGGCTGTGGAAATACTTCACCACTTCCAGCGTTGACAGACGTTCTGCCTGACCTATTACCATGACCTGGCGTTCCAGCATATGCCAGGGAAACAGCAGGCTGATACGGGGATTTTTTTCGATTTGATGTGCTTTGCGACTACCCAGGTTGGTATAAAACACCAGCCCTTTTTCGTCATAGTGCTTTAACAATACGATGCGTTGATAGGGCTGGCCGTTTTCATCAACGGTCGCGACTACCATCGCCGTCGGGTCTGCGAGCTTAGCGTCGCAGGCCTGACGCAGCCAACGTTCAAATAACGTCAGGGGTTCAGCGGGAAGATCGTGGCGACGAAGGCCGCCACGGGTATATTCACGGCGCAGATGCGCGATTTGCTGCAATTCGTCGTTATCAGACATAACCATTGAGATCGTTGTCATAGGGTGGCGTTATTGTGCGCCCCCGCTACGGAAATCTCAACGTTTCGCGGTCTGTAACTGGCAGTTATCCAACACCGCGCGGTCGCGTTTATAAACGGTGGCGCTGTCGCCTTTCGACCAGAACACATAAACGCCATCAGTATAACGAGCCCCGGAAGCCGAGAGCCCCTGGGTCAGGTTTAATTGCTGATTATCATAGATAAAGCTCACCTGCTGACGAGCGTTGTTCAAATGGACGGTCAACGGTTTTTGATCGCACTGATATTCAAGGGTGTCGGTCTGCATCCGTTCAACGAATTGGTTGTAATAGCTACACCCAGCGAGCATAAAAGGAACTACCGCAATAAGAATTTTTTTCATGTGTATGCCTTCGACTTTCCCGGTCAGGAGAGCAAACCGCCCTCCCGGAATTTCGTCCAGTTTACCGGTAAATAAAAAATAGCGACTTCAGTTAACTCTGATTCTGCGCTCGATTCGCGGGATAGATGGCGCCAAGAATTGTCGCTTCGCTGGCGCCGGTGACGGAGGGAAGATTCCCCGGCAGACCGGCAAGCGTACGCCACGCCAGCCACGCAAAAGCCAACGCTTCCATATCGTCGCCGCTGATACCGGCGTCATCGGTGGTCGTGACTTCAGTCCCTGGCAGCAATGCCGCCAGACGCGCCATCAGCAGCGGATTCCGCGCCCCGCCGCCGCAAACTAACAAACGCTCACAGCCGCCGCTTAACAAAACCTGCTCACTGATGGACACCGCGGTCAGTTCTGTAAGCGTGGCCTGAACATCCTGCCCCCGCAGATGGGTATAGCGCGCCAGATGCTTTTCCAGCCAACCATAGTTGAAATACTCACGACCGGTGCTCTTCGGCGCGGGTAACGCGAACCAGGGGTCGCTTAACATATCCTGCAGAAGTGGTAGTAAGACTTTGCCTTCACTGGCCCATTGCGCGTCTTTATCGTAGGGTTTACCGCACTGACGCCAGATCCAGGCGTCCATCAGCATATTCCCCGGCCCGGTGTCATAACCGCGTACCGGCTGCCCCGGAACCAGCAACGAGAGGTTGGCAATGCCGCCGATGTTAAGCACCATGCGCCTTTCAACCGGGTGCGCCAACAGAGCCTCATGGAAGGCCGGGACTAGCGGTGCGCCCTGACCGCCAAGCGCCATATCGCGGCGGCGGAAATCCCCCACGACGGTCACGCCGGTATGCGCAGCGATCTGGTTGTTATCGCCTATTTGCATGGTGTGCGGGGCATCTCCGGTCGGTTCATGCCACACCGTCTGACCATGGCAACCGATGGCGACAACATCTTCAGGCTGAAGGTTCTGCTGGCGCATCAGCGCTAATACTGCATCCGAAAAAAGCCGCCCCAAACGGGTATCCAGACGCCCCAGTTGCGACAAGGTCAGCTGCTGCCCCTGGCAAATCGCTAATATTTCTTCTTTCAGTTTGACCGGGATGGGGTACGAGAGGCTCGCCTGCTGCGCCACCATGTTTTCATTTATCGCCGCCAGAACGACATCTACGCCATCAAGGCTGGTGCCAGACATTACGCCAATAAAACGACCTGATTTCATACGCCTACCCTCATTCCATGACTTTTGCAGAACCATCAGTGCATCATAAAGCAGGGTTCAATGCTATGGCGCACTAATACTTTTTAACAATAGTTCTGCCGCGACAATTTGTTAGGTAAAGTACTTACGTTTATTCGTCGTTAAAGCGAACCTTATTATTTTTAAACAGTCCATAAGGAAGCTATGCCAGCGAACGCTTAAATGCCATATAATTGACCACATGGAAGTTCACTGGAACATTTTTGGTACACAGGAGATTCATAAATGATTTTACGTGTTTTGGCTGTCTCGATGATTGGCTTAACCCTGGCGGGTTGCGTCAGCAGCAGCGGTCTATCTGGCGATGTTTACACAGCATCAGAAGCCAAGCAGGTGCAAAGCGTGACCTACGGTACCATCGTACATACCCGTGCGGTCCAAATCCAAAGCGGCGATGACAGCAATGCTATCGGCGCGATTGGCGGCGCGGTACTCGGTGGCTTCCTTGGTAATACCATTGGCGGCGGCACCGGTCGTTCTCTTGCAACCGCTGCAGGCGCGGTTGCCGGCGGCGTAGCCGGTCAGGGCGTACAGGGCGCGATGAACAAAACGCAAGGCGTTGAGCTGGAAATCCGCAAAGATGACGGCAATACCATCATGGTGGTTCAGAAACAGGGCAGCACCCCGTTCTCCGTTGGTCAGCGCGTAGCCATTGCCGGCAGCGGCAGTCAAGTGACGGTTTCCCCGCGTTAAGCCTCTCTAATGCGGCCTTAATTGGCCGCATTAATTCTCCAGATTCATTATTTACCACCAAAACATTCATCATACATATATCAATATTATTGATATTTCTGCACGGCAACTTGCGTTTGCGCAATATTCCCCGTTAATTAATTCGTTAGCCTGAAGTGGATTTTCTCATTTAGCGACCTGCGCGTCGTTTTTACCCCCCATTTTTATCGCGGGAGTTTACCTGTGCCTCTGAATTTAAATCGATTATCGCACCGCTTATTCGCTTATATCATCGCCTGCAGCCTGGCAATTATTACGATTGATATACTATCTGATTCAGTCGTTAATCGTATCCCTACGACTTCATCACCACTTTTTCCTTTGCTGACAATTATATTAATGATTTTTCACATTACTATTTCCTGCTTCATGAGCATGAAGTATTGGTGTGATAAAAGCCGTCTCTATCTGATGCCTATCGCCTTCGCCTTTGCCAGCTCCGCCTTACTGATGCTGGGCACCCTGAGCAGCTATCCCGGCTGGCTACTGTGCAACAGCGAATATATTGTTAAACAAAATGACGCGCTGATTTTTTACTCATTCCGTAATATTTTGATGGTCGTGTTGTTCATCACTGCCATTATTATATACCGCTATCGTCAGTATCTTAATCAAGCGGCCGGCGCGCATACTTTAATATTGACGGGATGTTTTATTTTTAGCGCTACTATTCTTATTTTATCGTGGTTACACTCCAGTAACAGCCCATTATTAAGCATCGATTTTATCGACGACATCACCAGCACTTTTACTCCGTTATGGCATAACTGGATGGGCTGGCTGCTATTTTTCGCCTGGGTATTTACGTTGATATTATTGGTTATACTAACCAAGCTACGTAATATCTTCTGGTATAGCGGCGCATTTTTCTGTGCTGCCTATATATTTACGCTAAACGTATTACTCACAGCGACAGGTAGTCAGCATATTATCGCCTGGAATCAGGCGCGCCTGTTCGAAACTTTGAGTACGTTATTTATGCTGTTCGTACTGTTAAGTGACGTTTTTATTCTCTATCGCGACTCTAACAACAAATACATCAATTCGTATCAGAACTCTATCCGCGATCCGCTGACCAGACTGTACAACCGCAGCTACTTTTACGACACGCTCAGCGGTTTGCTACCGCAGACTTCAGCAACACGACCGCTATCGGTCATCGTCAGCGATCTCGATCATTTTAAGCGCATCAATGACAACTACGGCCATGTTCAGGGCGACAAGGTAATTCAGTTTGCCGCCAGCGTACTACAAACTCATGTGCGCCGTGAGGATATTGCCGCCCGTATCGGCGGCGAGGAGTTTGCCCTGTTGCTGGTAAATACTGATGCTGATGATGCGCTGGCGATAGCCGAGCGAATTCGCCAGATGGTCAGCGCCGGGCAGGCATCACTGCCGGAACGGATGACGATTAGTATGGGGGTCTACACCGTTTCGAGCTCCAACATTGGGGCTGAAGAGTGCGTCAAACGCGCGGATGCGGCTATGTACGCGGCGAAAAACGGTGGCCGCAATCGCGTGGTGGTCTGGCAGGAATAAGAGAAAGGGCTTTGCGAACGCAAAGCCCTTTTCCCGGCTAGTCTTTTGCCTGAAGATCGAGGATATTGTTTTCAAGTTTACGGATTAAGTTGAGCAGCGTTTCGACTTCCTGCTTAGATACACCCGCAAGGATTTCATCACGCGTTTTGCCGATCACGTCTTCCATTTGGTTGATCAGCGGTTCCGCCTTTTCCGTGAGCTTGATACGTTTCGCCCGGCGATCGTTTGCACAAGTCTGGCGAGAAATAAGCCCTTTCTCCTCCAGTTGATCCAGCGTGCGCACCAAAGAGGGCTGTTCAATACCAATAGCCTTGGCCAGCTGGATTTGCGACTGCTCAGGAGGTAGCTGATGAATGTTATGCAGCGTGACCCAGTGCGTCTGCGTTAACTCCAGAGGTTTTAGGCGATGGTCGATCAGCGCGCGCCAAACGCGTACCAAACGTGCCAGATCAGAACCAAGTGGCGATTCCAATTTCATCTCCTTATAATTAGCTTGCTAAGTTATTATACTGCTTTTAGAATAGTGTGCAGCATTTAAATTACCAAAACAAATGAATTACTTGATTCACTAAATTCAAGACAATGATTTACAATGTGAACTAATTCATCACCAAGAACATTATCCCTGCAACGGCAAAGGATTTTTGCTTGTGAAACTGAGTCTTAACACTCCCGGATTGTCGCTACAGGACCTGGTGTTCGGCGCTTCTATCTATTTTCCCCCGTTATTTAAAGCCGTCGTGCTTGGTTTCTTTATCTGGTTAATCGTTCATCGTCAGCTACGCGACTGGATGTACGCCGGCGAAATCTGGCATCCCCTGCTGATGGACCTTTCCCTGTTTGCGCTGGCCGTTTGCCTGGCGCTGGTTCTCCTGACTCTCTTGTGATGCTCATTTCATGAAGAAACTAAAATATCTCTCAACCTTAATTATTGCCGCTATTGCGATTATCGCCGCCTGGCTGGTATGGAATTACTACACTCAGTCACCATGGACGCGGGATGGCAAAATTCGCGCCGAACAGGTCGGCATTACGCCTCAGGTTTCCGGCAGTATTTTGCAGTTGAATGTTAAAGACAACCAGTTGGTCAAAGCCGGCGACGTTTTGTTCCGCATTGACGATACCCCCTATCGCATTGCGGTTTTAAACGCTCAGGCGCAGTTGGCAAAAGCCAAAGCGGAACTGGCAAAAGCCAAAGCCGAGCAAACCAAGGCCGCCAGCGACGTTACTCGCCGCCGCAGTCTTTCGCAAAACTTCATCTCCGCTGAAGATATGGAAACCGTTAATACCGCTTTGAATACCGCCAATACCACTTATGAGGCGGCTAAAGCGGTGGTTGGCGTGGCGCAAGCCGCGCTGGAACATGCGCAGTGGCAGCTGACGCAAACCGAGGTCAAAGCGCCGGTTGATGGCTGGATCACTAATTTGTCAACGCGGGTCGGAGATTACGCCTCCGTCGGCCACCCGGTATTTGCGTTGGTTGATAGTCATTCTTTTTATGTCCTGGGTTATTTTGAAGAGACCAAACTGCGTCACATCCGCGAAGGCGCTAGCGCTCAGGTCGTTCTCTATAGCAGCAAACAAACGTTACAGGGTCACGTTTCCAGCATCGGCCGCGCCATCGTTGATCAGAGCGTCGAAGGCGGTTCGGCGCTGGTCGCTAATATTAAACCCAACATTCCATGGGTACGCCTCGCGCAACGCGTACCGGTACGTATTGAGTTCGATAAGCTGCCTGCGGACGTCACGCTGGTTTCAGGTACCACTTGCACCGTATCGATTGGCGGACAGTAATGAAGCTGCAGGCTCTGCGCTGGCAATCACTGCCGTGGTTTAAAGCCAGCCGTCCGCAATGGCGCTACGCGTTACGCAACGGCATTGCGATGTGTCTGGCGCTTAGCATCGCCTATGCGCTGGATCTTGATGAGCCCTACTGGGCAATGACCTCCGCCGCGGTCGTCAGCTTCCCGACCGTTGGCGGCGTTATCAGCAAGAGCTTTGGCCGTATCGCCGGCAGCCTGCTCGGCGCCTGCGCCGCCCTGCTGTTGGCCGGCCATACCCTTAACGACCCGTGGCTATTCTTGTTCAGTATTTCAGCCTGGATTGCGCTCTGTACCTGGGCCTGCGCGATGTTCACCAATAACGTCGCCTACGCTTTTCAACTGGCAGGCTATACCTGCGCAATTATCGCCTTCCCGGTTATTAATGTTGCCGACGCGAATGAACTGTGGACTATCGCTCAGTCGCGAGTTTGTGAAGTGATTGTGGGGATATTGTCCGGCGGGTTCATGATGATGATCCTGCCCAGTACCTCAGATGGCGTCACGCTGCTGACGGCACTGAAGAATATGCATTCCCGGCTATTAGAGCATGCCAGCCTGCTGTGGGTGCCGGAAACCACCGATGCGATTCGTAGCGCCCATGAAAGCGTCATCGGCCAGATCCTGACCATGAATTTGCTGCGTATCCAGGCCTTCTGGAGCCACTACCGTTTCAGACGGCAGAATCCCTTGCTGAATTATCTGCTTCATCAGCAGTTGCGAATGACCAGCGTCATCTCCAGCCTGCGAAGAATGTTATTGAACTGGCCGGATGCGCCTGGCAATACGCGAGCGGTGCTCGAAACGCTACTCAGCGAGCTCGCCAATCCGCACGCAAATGTTTATAGCGTGGCGCGGATTCTGGTACCGCTGGCCCCCGGCCCTAACGCCGACTATCGCCATCTGGCGTTCTGGAAACGGCTGCGTTATTTCTGTCGTATCTATCTCGAAAGCAGCCGCTGGATCCGCCGCATCGAGAACGCCAGCGCTATCACCGAGTTTAACGTCCCTTCGGCGCCGGCGCTGTCGCGTCATACCGATCAGGCTGAAGCGTTATGGAACGGCTTACGTACCTTCTGCGCGCTGGTGGCCGTGGGCGCCTGGGGTATCAGCACCCAATGGCAGGCCTGCGCCGCCGCGCTCACCCTCGCCGCCATTAGCTGCGTACTCTACTCAATATCGCCGTCGCCATTTAAATCGCTCACCTTATTGATGCGTACCCTGGTGCTGTTGTCGCTGTTCAGTTTTGTGGTGAAGTTTGGCTTAATGGTGCAGATAACCGACCTGTGGCAGTTTTTACTGTTTCTGTTCCCGCTGCTCACCACCATGCAGTTATTGAAACTCCAGATGCCGAAGTTCGCTGGGCTATGGGGGCAGTTAATCGTCTTTATGGGATCGTTTATTTCGGTCACCAACCCTCCGGTTTATGACTTTGCCTCGTTTCTTAATGATAATCTCGGCAAAATTATCGGTGTTGGTCTGGCGTGGCTTGCCTTTGCGGTTATCAGTCCCGGCTCAGATGCGCGGAAAAGTCGCCGCCATATCCGTGCGTTACGGCGTCACTTTGTCGATCAGTTGAGCCGCCGCCCGCAGCATAGCGAGCACGAATTTGAGTCTCTGGTGTATCACCACATTAGCCAGTTGAGCAGCAGCCAGGACGCGCTGGCGCGACGTTGGCTGCTGCGCTGGGGCGTAGTGCTGCTCAACTGCTCGCATGTCGTGTGGCAACTACGTGATTGGGAGACACGTTCAGACCCCCTCTCACAAGTACGCGACTTGTGTATCAGCCTGCTTCGCGACGTCATGAGCGAACGCGGCGTCCAGCAACGTCCACTTGCCTCGACGTTGCTGGAGTTGCAGCGGATCTGCGATACCCTTAACCATCATCATCAGCCGGCGGCTAAAGAGCTGGCGGCGATAATCTGGCGGTTATACTGCTCGCTATCGCAGCTGGAACAGGCGCCAATTGCCGGCACCATTACCGAACGGACTACTTAATCACCCCGCAGGCAAAACGCTCGCCGCCGCCGCCCAGCGGCTGCGGGCTATCGGCCATATTATCGCCGCCGACATGAACCATCAGCGCTTTGCCCTTCACTTCCGCGAGCGTTTTCAGGCGCGGGGCAATAACCGGTTGGTTAGCCACCCCATCGTCGTTGACCACCAGCAGTGGAAGATCGCCAAGATGCCCTGCGCCCAGCGGCCCTTCATGCTTACCGGTATGTTGCGGATCGAAATGACCGCCCGCCGCGCCGGCGGCGACCGCTTTACCGTCTTTTATCGCCGGCTGGCAGCTTCCCTCAGCGTGGATATGAAAACCGTGTTTGCCCGGCGGAAGCGCGCGTAAATCAGGAGTAAATTCAAGGCCTCTGTCGGTTTCAGTAATTTTAACGCTACCGACGGCCTGGCCAACGCTCTGGCTGGTGACAAGATTAAGGGAGACATCTTCACTGGCGGCCTGCGCGCCAGCGCAAAATGCGAGAGTGAAAATAGCGAGTAAACATCGTTGCATAACACCTCCGGATTGGCTGTATCCCTGATAAGTGTAAACCAGGTAGCGGCATCCGGAGGCGTAAGATGGTTTAAGGAACGTCGTAACCCAGCGCCGCTTTACGAATGCGGAACCACTGCTGGCGCGTCATAGGCAGTTTTTCCGCCACAATCGCCGAGCGCACGCGCTCGATTTTGCCCGAGCCGATAATCGGCAGCGGTTTCGACGGCAGGCGCAGCACCCACGCATAGACGACTTGCTCAATGCTATCTGCATTGAGCTCCTGGGCAATTTGCGCCAGCTCGTCGCGCAGCGGTTGGAAGCTCTCGTCATTGAACAGGCGTCCGCCGCCGAGACACGACCAGGCCATCGGTCGAATGCGCAACTGCTGGAGCTGATCGAGGGTACCGTCAAGCAATAGAGGCTGATGTACCGGTGAGATCTCGACCTGGTTAGTAGCCAGGGTGAAAGGCAGACGCGATTGTAATAGCGTAAACTGCGCCGGCGTAAAGTTAGATACGCCAAAGTGGCGCACTTTCCCACTATGATGTAGCGCGAGGAAAGCCTCTGCGACTTCGTCGGCATCCATCAGCGGATCCGGGCGATGAATCAGCAGTAAATCGAGATGATCGGTCGCCAGATTGCGCAGCGATTGTTCGGCGCTAAGAATGATGTGGTCGCGATCGGTGATATAGTGACCAATGGTATTTTCCGCACGCGCTTTAGTCGCAATCCCACACTTGCTAACGATTTCCATACGGCTACGCAGGTGCGGCGCTCGCTTCATCGCTTCGCCAAAAGCGGCTTCACACTGGTAATCGCCGTAGATATCGGCGTGGTCGACGGTAGTAATTCCTAGATCCAGGTGCTGCTCAATGAAACCAACCAACGCGTCTGTGGACATTTTCCAGTCCATTAGCCGCCAGTAACCCATAACAAAACGTGAAAATTCCGGCCCCTGCGGAGCCATAGCAATACGCTGAACCATAAACGCTTCCTCGACAAAAAAGTGTTCTGAGTATACGCATATTTGTCTTCAAAACAGTGAGGGTTGCTGCGGTTCTTCCGCGGGCGCCTGCTTAGCCGCGCGAATTTTACGCAGTAAACGCTGGCGGCACAGACGCAGGACCTCTTGTTTTTGCGCATCGCTCAGCTTTTGCCAATTGAAGCGCTCATCACGGCTACGAAAACAGCCGCGACAATAACCGCGTTCATCGGACTGACATATTCCCCGGCACGGACTCTGTACCGGGAAAAACTCAAGCTGCTCTGCCACCACCGCTCTCCCGTTTATTCTCTCTGTCTCTCATTGAAGACGCTCTGCCGCTCGCGCGCAACTTTTGTTGGTTTGTTATCCTCGCAGAATGATCATTTTGCTTGCATTAGACCAATCGGTCTACTACAGTGTGCCCCATGAACAGACACAGCGAATGCGATACCCGAGAACACATCCTCGTCACCGGCGAACAACTATGCATGCATCGTGGTTTTACCGGAATGGGCTTAAGTGAACTTCTGAAAACCGCGGAAGTGCCGAAAGGCTCTTTCTATCACTACTTTCGCTCAAAAGAAGCCTTCGGCGTCGCGTTGCTTGAACATCACTACACCGGCTATCTGCAGCGCCTGGTTGACCACTTTGACCATGGCGAAGGCAACTACCGCGACCGACTGCTGGCCTACTATCAGCACACGCTGAATCAGTTTTGCCAACAGGGTATTATCAGCGGTTGCTTAACCGTGAAGCTGTCGGCAGAGGTGTGTGACTTGTCGGAAGATATGCGTACCGCCATGGATAAAGGCGCCAGCCAGATTATCGCCCTGTTGGGCGAAGCGCTGGAAAAAGGCCGCCTGGAGGGTAGCCTGCTGTTTGAGGGGGAAGCAATTACCCTTTCACAGGTGCTGTACTCGTTGTGGTTGGGGGCCAATTTACAGGCCAAAATTACGCGTAGCGCAACGCCGCTGGAAAGCGCCCTTGCTCACGCCAAACAGATCATTGCAGCGCCTGCGGTTTAACAGGCGTTTTTATTTAACCAGTTACAAGACGACCGGTCTACTCAGGAGTCATTATGTCAGAATCTAAATTGTTCAGCCCGTTAAAAGTCGGTGCGGTGACCGTACCTAACCGCGTATTTATGGCTCCGCTGACCCGTCTGCGCAGCATCGAGCCTGGCGACATCCCTACTCCGCTGATGGCTGAGTACTATCGTCAGCGCGCCAGCTCCGGCCTGATTATCACCGAAGCGACGCAAATTTCCGCCCAGGCGAAAGGCTATGCCGGCGCGCCGGGCCTGCATAGCGCAGAGCAAATGGCCGCATGGCAAAAAATCACCGCTGGCGTACATGCTGAAAACGGTCATATCGCCGTGCAACTGTGGCACACCGGGCGTATTTCTCATAACAGTCTGCAGCCAGGCGGCGCCGCGCCGGTTGCGCCATCGGCGCTGAGCGCAGGCACGCGTACTTCGCTGCGTGATGAAAACGGTCATGCCATTCGCGTCGATACATCGATGCCGCGCGCGCTGGAAACGGACGAAATCCCAGGCATCGTTGATGACTTCCGTCAGGCGGTAGGCAATGCCCGCGATGTGGGTTTCGATCTGGTAGAGCTGCACTCCGCGCACGGTTATCTGCTGCACCAGTTCCTGTCGCCTTCTTCTAACCAGCGTACCGACCAGTACGGCGGTAGCGTTGAAAACCGCGCCCGTCTGGTGCTGGAAGTGGTCGATGCCGTCAGCAAAGAGTGGAGCGCCGACCGTATCGGCATTCGCGTGTCGCCAATCGGTAGTTTCCAGAACGTCGATAACGGCCCGAACGAGGAAGCCGATGCGCTCTATCTTATTGAGCAACTGGCGAAACGCGGTATCGCTTATCTGCATATGTCCGAACCAGACTGGGCCGGCGGTCAACCGTATAGCGACGAATTCCGCCAGAAAGTTCGCGATCGTTTCCCGGGCGCGATTATCGGTGCTGGCGCCTACACGGTGGAGAAAGCCAACGACCTTATCAATAAAGGACTGATCGATGCCGTGGCCTTTGGCCGCGATTACATCGCCAACCCGGATCTGGTGGCGCGTCTGCAGAAGAAAGCGGCGCTGAACCCGCAGCGCCCGGAAAGCTTCTACGGCGGCGGCGCGGAAGGTTATACCGATTATCCAACCCTGTAATCCCTCCATTGATAGCGGCGTACCATCGCCGCTATACTCAAGACTCTGATGTATCAAAACAAACTGCATAGGGGAAATTATGCGCTTACTTCACACCATGCTGCGCGTTGGCGACCTGCAACGTTCTATTGAGTTTTATACCAACGTGCTGGGCATGAAGCTGCTGCGTACCAGCGAAAACCCTGAGTACAAATACTCGCTGGCTTTCGTCGGCTACGGCGAAGAGAGCGATACCGCGGTTATCGAACTGACCTATAACTGGGGCGTTGATAGCTACGAGCTCGGTACCGCCTATGGCCACATTGCGCTGAGCGTCGATAACGCGGCGGAAGCCTGCGAACGTATTCGTCAGAACGGCGGCAATGTCACTCGCGAGGCAGGTCCGGTGAAAGGCGGCAGCACGGTTATCGCTTTTGTTGAAGATCCGGACGGCTACAAAATTGAGCTGATCGAAGAGAAAGATGCCGGAAAAGGTCTCGGCAACTAAGTTAATTCGGGCGCATTCGCGCCCGTCAGGCTGCTGACAAAGAAGGAAACAGCGTGGTTTTTCCTTCTTTGTGGTTATCAGCCGAAAATCAATAAATTGATTTTCCTTGTTATTTGTCTAATGCAATCTGAAATCCCACTGATTGCATGACGTTTATCATCAATTTCATCGGGCGCGTTCGCGCCCGATGTTTTCTCCCTTCCTGCTGCAAGCCGCGGCAAAATTTGCCATAATGCGCGCTACTTTTTTCCAGCTAAGAGAATCTGATGTCCGAGAACGCTCAACTTAATGGTCTGTGCGGCCGTTTTCGCGGTTTTTACCCAGTGGTGATTGATGTTGAGACCGCCGGGTTTAATGCCAAAACCGACGCCCTGCTGGAGATCGCCGCTATTACGTTGAAGATGGATGAGCAGGGCTGGCTAATGCCGGACGAAACGCTGCATTTTCACGTGGCTCCCTTCGAAGGGGCCAACCTGCAGCCAGAAGCGCTGGCTTTCAATGGAATTAACCCAAACGATCCTGAACGCGGCGCGATAAGCGAATACGATGCGCTGCACGCTATTTTTAAGATGGTCCGCAAAGGGATGAAAGAGAGCGATTGCAGCCGGGCGATAATGGTGGCGCATAACGCGACTTTCGATCACAGCTTCACGATGGCCGCCGCCGAGCGCGCCGGGTTGAAACGCAATCCGTTCCACCCTTTCGTGACCTTCGATACCGCCGCGCTGAGCGGGCTGGCCTTAGGGCAAACCGTATTATCTAAAGCCTGCATCGCCGCAGGAATGGAGTTTGACGGCAGTAAGGCCCATTCCGCGTTGTACGATACCGAGCAAACCGCCCAGCTATTCTGCGAAATCGTCAACCGCTGGAAGCGCCTTGGCGGCTGGCCGCTAGCGCCGATCGAAGCATAAGCCATAAAAAAAGCGACTTCCGGGGAAGTCGCTTTTTCTTTGCAGCGAAGAATTACTCTGCTTTCGGCTCGTCAGCGCTGTGCTTGGCAGCCGTTTCTTTAATCAGCTGCTGCAGTTCGCCGCGCTGATACATTTCGATGATGATGTCGCAACCGCCAACCAGTTCGCCGTCAACCCACAGCTGCGGGAAGGTCGGCCAGTTAGCGTATTTCGGCAGTTCAGCGCGAATATCCGGGTTCTGCAGGATGTCTACGTAGGCAAAACGTTCGCCGCAAGCGGAAAGCGCCTGCACTGCCTGAGCGGAGAAACCGCAGCTCGGCAGCTTCGGAGAGCCTTTCATGTACAGCAGAATTGGGTTTTCAGCGATTTGACGTTGGATCGTTTCTAAAGTGGTGCTCATTGTCGTGCTTCCTTAAACATCTTTACGGCAGTAATTTGTCATTGTAGCGTCCTGGACGCAGGACCGATAATAACATTTTTTTCACTCGCCACATTTTATCTTCTGTCGTCTGAAGTTGCCTTAAAAATATCACTTTGTAACGCCGCCGCGAGGCGAATTGCGCACTTTCTGTACGGGTCGGCGATTCTCTGACTTATTTTTTTGCAATCGTTAACCAAACGACATTTTAGATACAAAAGAGTATTAACTTTCTGGCTTTTTATGCTTTAGAATCATTCCGGTTTGTCATTCACCGTCAGGCATTGGTATATGTCTGTAATTTAATCAGGGGATTGCTCAGTGGCGCGGCTCAATAAAATCGCGATATCGCTCTGTGCATTACTGTTTACATCTATCTCGCTTACGCCATTGGCGCATGCTTCAGGGCATACGCACGCTTCGGCTACGCCGAAGGCGCATCCGGCGAAAGGCTCCACCGCCGAGCGTAAGAAGAAAGCGGCACAGAATAAATCCAAATCCACCGCTAAAACTACCCGTAAAAAAACCTCAAGCGCAAAGCACCCTACCCGTACTACCGCAGCAAGCCAAACCGCACTTAATCGTCAAGCCGCCGGCGCCACCAAAAAATGCGTGTTGCGCAAAGGTTATAAAAAGCAGTGTGCGAAAACGGTAACATCCAGCGAAGCAACGACGCTGGCGTTGAACAGCGTAAAAAGCAAATGCGTAGTGCGTAAAGGCTACAAAAAGCGCTGTAAACCTGTTGCCGATGAACCGAATCTGACGATTGCCGATGCGCACAAAGCCCGGGTGCAAAAAGCGCAAAGCACCGCGATGAATAAACTCATGGATCAGCTAGGCAAGCCTTACCGCTGGGGAGGCTCCTCTCCGCGCACCGGTTTTGACTGTAGCGGGCTAGTTTATTACGCCTATAAAGATCTGGTTAAAATTCATATTCCGCGCACCGCTAACGAAATGTATCACCTGCGCGATGCCCGCCCGGTTGACCGCGATGAACTGCAAAGCGGCGACCTGGTCTTCTTCCGCACCCGCGGACGCGGCACCGCCGACCACGTTGGCGTTTACGTTGGAAACGGAAAGTTTATCCAGTCGCCGCGTACCGGCCGTGACATCCAGATAACCTCTTTAAGCGAAGATTATTGGGTTCGCCACTACGTCGGCGCGCGCCGCGTGATGACGCCAAAAACCATTCGTTAAGAAACGCCGATCCCGGTTTGCCGCTGCGGCGGCATACCGTTCTTCTGTATATTCCCCTCCTCTTGCAGATTCAGCGGATACTGCATACGCTCCTCCAGTTGCGCGGGGTGACGGCGATAACTGGTCGGCGACATACCAAAATGACGACGGAAAGTACGGCAGAATGTCGCCTGGCCTTCAAACCCGAGCAGCAATGAGATACTCAGTGCCGAATCCTTCGTCTGTTTGAGAATGCCGGCGGCAATGGTCATTTTGCGTCGGCTCACATACGTTCCCAGCGTATAACCGGTAATCAGCGCGAACTGACGCTGAAAGTACCAGTGCGAATAACCCGATTTTCGCGAGATCGCGGTAACGGGGAGCGCGGTAAAAATGTTGTCTTCGATCCATTCGATAATATCTATGACGATCGGAATGATATGTCCACTGACCATTTCATGTTTGTGCGCCATCTCTTTTCATCCATCAATTATGAGCTTTATGCTTGTTCAATAACGATTTCTTACTCCGAGGTCCGTTGCCTGCAGAGATAATTATATTTGTCATACAATTAAAATTAATCCTAATGATTATTGGGCATGAAAGTCATTCCCATTACGCATAATGCTCGCAAGCTAATGTTTTATAGCGTTCTAAAAGATAACAGGCGGTGAAGATACGAAGCGTTTTAGTCGTAGGCAGGCGCGTCGATGGGGAATTTGCGAATCACATCGCTCGCCATGCGCCAGACTGGCGAAGGCTTAATCAGTCGCGTTAGCAATGAATAACCTTTGTTGTTGTAAGTCTTTTAACTGACTTCAGCAAATGTTAACATTCTCAACACAATAACATGTAACACTCGCGACAGCGTTACACAGTAAATACTGTATTCAGGTGAATCTTCACCTAATTAATGTGAGAAAAAACAAAAAGTTATAAGGAGAGTAGCAATGTCGTTCGAATTACCTGCATTACCATATGCAAAAGACGCCCTGGCGCCGCACATTTCCGCTGAAACCCTGGAATACCATTACGGTAAGCATCACCAGGCCTACGTGACCAACCTCAACAACCTGATCAAAGGCACCGCTTTTGAAGGCAAATCTCTGGAAGAGATCGTTCGCTCTTCTGAAGGCGGCGTCTTCAATAACGCAGCGCAGGTCTGGAACCACACTTTCTACTGGAACTGCCTGGCGCCGAACGCCGGCGGTGAGCCGGAAGGCGAACTGGCCGCAGCGATTAACAAATCTTTCGGTAGCTTCGCTGATTTTAAAGCGAAATTCACCGATGCCGCGGCAAAAAACTTCGGCGCAGGCTGGACTTGGCTTGTTAAAAACGCAGACGGCAGCCTGGCTATCGTCTCCACCAGCAACGCCGGCACTCCGCTGACTACCGATGCGACGCCGCTGCTGACCGTTGATGTCTGGGAACACGCCTACTACATCGACTACCGCAATGCCCGTCCTAATTATCTGGAACACTTCTGGGCGCTGGTAAACTGGAAATTTGTTGCCGCTAACCTGGCAGCATAAAAACAAAACCGCAGCAGGGTTACCCCGCTGCGGTTTTTTCTTAGTGCGACTTAGTTATTCGCTAATGCTTCTTCTGGTTGAGAACGCCCGCCAAACAGCACCACCGCCAACGCCAGCCCGGCAATAATCGCCCCCATCACCGGCACAAAAGCATACCCGAGACCGCCGGATATCACCGCGCCGCCCGCCGCCGCGCCCAACGCGTTACCGAGGTTGAAAGCGCCAATATTCACCGATGATGACAGACCCGGCGCTTCGTGCGCCACGCGCATTACCCGCATCTGCAGCGGCGGAACCACCGCGAAGGTTGCCGCGCCCCACACGACCATGCTGACGGCAGCACCCAGTTGCGATTGCGCCAGCAGCGGAATAGCCAACATGATGGCAATCAACAACAACAGGAATCCTTTCAAAGTGCCGGAGACTGAACGGTCGGCAAACTTACCGCCCAGATAGTTGCCAAGCGAGAAACCGACGCCGATTAATACCAACATGGCGGTAACAAACAGCGGTGAAGCGTTGGTGATGGTATGCAGTACCGGAGAAATGTAGGTATACAGCGTGAACATTGCCCCGGCGCCCAGCACGGTGGTCAACAGCGCAGAGAGTACCTGAGGCCGCATTAATACCGACAGCTCGCGCTTCACGTTCGGACGCTCGCCGGCGCTACCTTTCGGCAGGGAGAACCACAGGCTTACCATCGCAATTAACCCCAGACCCGCCGTGGCCAGGAACGACATTCGCCAGCCGATGGTTTCACCAAGCCAGGTGGCAGCCGGTACGCCGCCGATATTGGCAATGGTCAGCCCCATAAACATGGTCGCGACCGCGCTGGCCTGTTTGTGTTTTGGCACCACGCTTGCGGCAACGACCGAGCCAAGGCCAAAGAACGCGCCATGATTGAGGCTGGTGATAATGCGCGACAGCAGTAGCGTCGTGTAATCCGGCGCAATAGAAGAGAGCACGTTGCCGAGGGTGAAGATCCCCATCAGGAAGATCAATGCATTGCGGCGAGCGCGATGCGACAGCAGTAACGTCATTAACGGCGCGCCGACCATCACGCCAATGGCATAGGCGCTAATCAGCATCCCCGCGGCCGGAATAGAAACATCTACGCCTTTGGCGATAACCGGCAGTAATCCCATCGGGGAAAACTCGGTGGTACCGATACCAAAGGCACCGATCGCCAACGCGAGTAAGGGAAAGTTGATTTTCATTCAGAGACTCCATCAGGCCGATTCAGGACACGGCATTACATCAGAAGCCAAAAGCATGACATCAATCACAGAAAAACAGAAGTAAACGAAATGACAAAAGATTTTTGCAGATCTGCTAATAATGGCGGGATGGGAGGGGAAGCCCCCTCCCTGCTGGAATCAGTGCAGTACCGCGGTCAACGCGGCGGCGACGATCAGACCCAGAACAATAACCGTCGTTGTCAGCGAAAACTTTAAATTTGTGTCCATCAATTTTCTCCCCTGATTATCCCCACATAGAAAGTGAGCTTGCTCATTTTTGCACAAAAATATGCAAAAATCTTCCCGGATTTAGAGTGATGCACATTTTTGCTCTTCCCCTTTGCCGCGAGATAGGACAAAATCCCACGCTAATTTGAAAGCGTATCGGCCATTGACCCCTTCCTGTCGTTCTGTGTCGTTTTCCCAGGTGTTGCAATGTTGATCATTGTATACAGGGTGTGTATAGGCAAACGTTTACGTATCGATAATCAGACGATCAGGTCAAGGTCTGGAGTGAGAAGTAATGGCAACTATTAAAGATGTAGCGAAACGCGCAAACGTTTCCACTACAACTGTGTCACATGTGATTAACAAAACCCGTTTCGTTGCGGAAGAGACGCGCAATGCGGTGTGGGCGGCAATTAAAGAACTCCACTATTCGCCAAGCGCCGTGGCTCGCAGCCTGAAAGTCAATCACACTAAATCGATCGGTCTGCTGGCCACCAGTAGCGAAGCGGCCTATTTCGCTGAAATTATCGAATCCGTAGAAAAAAGCTGCTTCCAGAAAGGCTATACCCTGATTCTGGGCAACGCCTGGAACGATCCGGAAAAACAGCGCGCCTACTTGTCTATGATGGCGCAAAAGCGCGTTGACGGCCTGCTGGTGATGTGTTCCGAGTACCCGGAGTCCGTACTCAGTATGCTTGAAGAGTATCGTCATATCCCGATGGTGGTGATGGACTGGGGCGAAGCCAAAGCGGACTTTACCGACTCGGTTATCGATAATGCCTTTGAAGGCGGCTATATCGCCGGCCGTTACCTGATTGAACGCGGCCACCGCGAAATTGGCGTTATTCCGGGCCCGCTTGAGCGTAACACCGGTGCCGGACGCCTGGCAGGCTTCATGCAGGCAATGAAAGAAGCGCATATCAATGTGCCGGAAAACTGGATTGTTCAGGGCGACTTTGAACCGGAATCCGGCTACCGCGCCATGCAGCAGATCCTCAATCAGCAGCACCGCCCAACCGCCGTGTTCTGCGGCGGCGACATCATGGCGATGGGCGCTATCTGCGCCGCCGACGAAATGGGCCTGCGCGTACCGCAGGATATTTCGCTGATCGGCTATGATAACGTGCGTAACGCCCGCTACTTCAGCCCGGCGCTGACCACTATACATCAGCCAAAGGACTCGCTCGGGGAAGCGGCATTCAATATGCTGCTCGATCGCATTGTTAATAAACGTGAAGAGTCGCAGTCCATTGAGGTACATCCGCGTCTTATCGAGCGCCGCTCGGTTGCCGACGGCCCGTTCGTCGATTATCGCCGCTAACGCCCTCCCCCCGGCGCCGGTTATTCCGGCGCCCGCAACCACTCCCGATTCAACGTTTCGCTGTCGCCAAGATAGTCAAGTAGCCAGCTCAAAGCGGGTGAGGCATCGCTTTGTTGCCAGGTCAGGCAGCAGGCGGCATCCGGGAATGGGTTTTCCAGCGTCAATGCCGTCCACTCCCCGCTATCGATATGCGGGCGGGCAAAGTGGCCAGGCACCATCCCGACGCACAATCCTGCCGAAAGACAGGTGGCTGAAGATTCCCAATCCGGCACCACCACCCGCTTCTGGTTATCCAGCAGCCAGGTTGTGCGCTTCGGCAGCGAACGTGAGGTATCTTCGCGCACCAGGGACGGCCAGTCGCGCAACACGTCATCGCTGAGCGGCCCTTCCATCTGCGCCAGCGGATGGCTGCTGGCGACGACACAGTGCCAGTTCAGCATCCCCATATCGCGGAAAGCGTAGCGCCCGCCCACCGGAATCGAACGCGTCGCGCCAATAGCTAATTCTACCCGCCCATCGGCTAACGCATCCCAGACGCCGTTGAAAACTTCCTGAAAAACGATCAGTTCGACATCGCTAAAATGGCGATAAAAATCAACGATCATCTGGCGCATCCGCGCCGGTTTAACGATATCGTCCACCGCAATCGACAGCTGGCCACGCCAGCCGTTAGCAATCTGCTGGCACTGCTGGCGGGTGATCTGCATTTTTTTGATAACAGAACGTCCTTCCTGCAAAAACCAGTGCCCGGCGGGGGTCAATTCAACATCACGATGGCGACGTTCAAAAAGCGGAACCGCAAGCCACTCCTCCAGTTGTCGCACCGTGTAGCTCACCGCCGAAGGTACGCGGTGCAACTCCTGCGCCGCGGCGCTGAAACTCCCGTTACGCGCCACAGCATCAACCACTTCTAAGGAATATTCAGACCACATATTCTGCCTGCAAAATTTTTGAATGCATGTGACAAATAATAGCGTTTCACAAGGCGGATTACACTCCCTACACTCTGCGGCATCGTACCTGCATCAGTAGAAAGAGAACGTTATGCAACAACCTGGGAAAGGATTTTTAGTGTGGCTGGGCGGCCTGAGCGTGCTTGGCTTTCTGGCCACCGACATGTATCTACCGGCCTTTGCCGCCATTCAGCAAGACCTCAACACCTCTGCCGCATCGGTTAGCGCCAGCCTGAGCTTATTCCTCGCGGGCTTCGCGATCGGCCAGCTGTTCTGGGGGCCGCTATCGGACCGCTATGGTCGGAAACCGATTCTGCTCGCCGGGCTGGCTATCTTCGCTCTTGGCTGCCTTGGGATGCTGTGGGTACGCGATGCGACACTGATGCTGGTACTGCGTTTTGTCCAGGCGATTGGCGTATGCGCCGCCGCGGTGACCTGGCAGGCGATGGTGACCGACTACTATCCGGCCCAGCGCACCAACCGCATTTTCGCGACGATCATGCCGCTGGTCGGTCTCTCTCCGGCGCTGGCGCCGTTACTCGGCAGCTGGCTGTTAGTCCATCTGGAATGGCAGGCTATCTTCGCCACCCTGTTCGCTATCACCATACTGTTGATGCTGCCGGCTTTTCGTCTGAAGGCGGTCGTCAAACCTGCTGGCGAAACCCAGCAGAAACTTACCTTTATGTCCCTGCTGCGTTCACGTGAATATAGCGGTAACGTGCTCATTTATGCGGCGTGTTCCGCCAGCTTCTTCGCCTGGCTCACCGGTTCGCCATTTATCCTCCATGAAATGGGCTATGGTCCGACGGTGATTGGTCTTAGCTACGTGCCGCAAACTATCGCCTTCCTGATCGGCGGTTACGGCTGCCGCGCGGCGCTGCAAAAATGGCAGGGTCATCAGATGCTGCCCTGGCTGCTGGTTGTTTTTTCGCTGAGCGTAGCCGCGACCTGGCTTGCCGGAATACAGGATCATCCGTCGCTGGTTGCGTTAATGGTTCCGTTTTGCATCATGGCGATTGTGAATGGCGGCATTTACCCTATCGTTGTCGCCCAGGCGCTGAAACCTTTTCCACAGGCGACCGGCCGCGCCGCCGCCCTGCAGAATACGCTGCAGCTTGGCCTGTGCTTCCTGGCAAGCCTGCTGGTCTCAAGCCTTATCGCCACTCCGCTTCTGACCACCACCAGCGTGATGCTGATTTCCATCGTCCTGGCAGGCATCGGTTTCTGGATGCAGCAACGACGCGTACAGTTAGTGAGTGAATCATCTCACGCTTGATGAATTTTTAAAGGATATCCCGGACCAGTCATTAGCCTGCTAATATATTTTTATTGAAAGGCGGTTTTTAGCGGCCTATACTGGATCCGGCATCACATAAATAGAAAGTTTTTTAGATATTAACGGGGGCAGGACGCAGCCCGTTTAACCATGGAAGGCCTTTCGGCAAGGGTTATCTCCCTTCCTCTGTTCTACGTCGGATAGCACCCTCACGATTTTTTCGTGAGATTTCTCACAAAGCCAAAAAAGCGTCTACGCTGTTTTAAGGTTCTGATCACTTGGGCGTGATGGAGAAGCTATGAGTTCATCGTGTATAGAAGAAGTAAGTGTACCAAACGATGATTGGTACCGGATTGCAGCTGAATTATTGGGCCGTGCCGGAATTGAAATCAATGGTTCCGCACCCTCCGATATCCGGGTAAAAAACCCGCTCTTTTTTAAACGCGTGTTACAGGAAGGGTCTCTCGGATTAGGCGAAAGCTATATGGACGGCTGGTGGGAATGCGAACGCCTGGATATATTCTTTCACAAGGTATTGCGCGCCGGGCTGGATAAGCAACTCCCCCGCCACTTCAAAGATACGCTACGTATCGCTGGCGCTCGTCTGTTCAATCTGCAAAGCAAAAAACGCGCCTGGATTGTTGGTAAAGAACACTACGATTTAGGCAACGACCTTTTCCACCGCATGCTCGATCCCTATATGCAATATTCCTGCGGATACTGGAAAGAGGCCGAAAATCTGGAGCAGGCGCAGCAGGATAAATTAGATCTTATTTGTCGCAAACTGCAGCTTGAGCCGGGAATGAAAGTGCTGGATATCGGTTGCGGTTGGGGTGGGTTGGCCTATTACATGGCCAAAAACTATAACGTCAGCGTGACGGGCGTGACCATTTCGGCTGAACAACAAAAAATGGCGCAAGAGCGTTGCGCGGGATTAGATGTCAATATTCTGCTGCAGGACTATCGCGATCTCCACGAAAGTTTTGACCGCATCGTCTCCGTCGGGATGTTCGAGCACGTAGGGCCTAAAAATTACGCCACTTATTTTGAAGTTGTCGATCGTAATTTAAAACCAAACGGTCGTTTTCTGCTGCACACCATTGGCTCAAAAATTACCGATCACAACGTCGATCCGTGGATTAATAAATATATATTCCCTAACGGTTGCCTGCCGTCGGTACGCCATATCGCCGATGCCAGCGAGAAGCATTTTGTGATGGAAGATTGGCATAACTTTGGCGCCGATTATGACACCACCTTGATGGCCTGGTACGAGCGTTTCCTTGCCAGTTGGCCGGATATTGCCGATAACTATTCGGACCGTTTCAAACGCATGTTTACCTATTATCTGAATGCCTGCGCCGGTGCCTTCCGCGCCCGCGATATTCAGCTCTGGCAGGTCGTCTTCTCGCGTGGTGTTGAACACGGCCTGCGCGTAGCCCGCTAGACTCGCTAAAAAAAGCCCCCGCAGAAATACGCTTCTACGGGGGCTTTTTTAATTATTCTTCCGCGCTTTTTTGCGCCGCTTCTTTTGCCGCCAGCACGCGTTCCACGGTATCCACCACCGCCTGAGTCTGCGGATCGATTTCGATATTCACTTTATCGCCGAGTTTTTTCACCCCAAGCGTCGTACGCTGCAGCGTTTCGGGGATCAGATGCACGCAGAAACGAGTCGGGGTCACCTCGCCAACCGTCAGGCTAATACCGTCCACGCCAATGAACCCTTTATACAGGATATATTTCATCAGCGCCGGGTCCTGTACCTTAAACCAAATCTGGCGATTGTTTTCCGAGGTGAGGATTTTAACGACTTCGGCGGTGGTCATAATATGGCCGGACATCAAATGGCCGCCGATTTCATCACTGAATTTCGCCGCTCGCTCAACGTTGACCATATCGCCTTCATGGATAGCGCCAAGGTTGGTGATCCGCAGCGTCTCTTTCATCAAATCAAAGCTGATTCGCGGGCCGTCAATTTCGGTAACGGTCAGGCAACAGCCATTGTGCGCCACCGAAGCACCGGTCTCCAGGCCGTCGAGCATATGCGCCGGCAGCTCCACCACGTGGGTGCGGAAATTCGGTTTCTCATCGATGGACACCACTTTCGCAGTCCCCTGTACAATACCAGTAAACATACTTTGCTCCTGTTGAGAATCGTGACGGTATCATTACCGTTATATATACGCGGAACAATAACAGTTGACCAAACAGGTTGCCAGCGCGCATCGTGCCCCCACCATTTTTTCACTGGCTTAATGGCTAATCCTCGCTACAATAGACTGGAAATTCCTCCTGTTTTTTCTTCTTGCTGCCATTTAAGGCGGCTTTTTTAGTCTCAAAATAACAACAATATAAAGGTGTTCACGTGCAGAAGTACTTTATAGAAGCGCGTCAGTTATTAGCATTGGCTATCCCGGTCATTCTGGCGCAGGTCGCCCAGACGGCGATGGGTTTTGTCGATACGGTGATGGCCGGCGGCTATAGCGCAACCGATATGGCCGCCGTGGCTATCGGCACCTCGATCTGGCTACCTGCCATCCTGTTTGGCCACGGTCTGCTGCTGGCGCTAACGCCGGTTATCGCCCAACTCAATGGCTCCGGCCGCCGCGATCGTATCGCCCAGCAGGTACGCCAGGGCTTTTGGCTGGCGGGCTTTGTCTCCGTACTGGTGATGGTGGTGCTGTGGAACGCAGGCTATATCATTAGCTCGATGCACAACATCGACCCACAGCTTGCCGACAAAGCGGTGGGGTATCTGCGTGCGCTGCTGTGGGGAGCGCCGGGATATCTGTTTTTCCAGGTCGCGCGTAACCAGTGCGAAGGGCTGGCAAAAACCAAACCCGGAATGGTGATGGGTTTTATCGGCCTGCTGGTCAACATTCCTGTGAACTACATTTTTATCTATGGTCATTTCGGCATGCCGGAGCTTGGCGGTATCGGCTGCGGGGTCGCGACCGCCTCGGTCTACTGGGTGATGTTTGCCAGCATGCTGACCTGGGTACGCCGCGCGCGCTCAATGCGCGATATCCGCTGCGCTGAGCGTTTCAGTAAACCTGATTTTTCGGTATTAAAACGGCTGGTACAGCTGGGGTTGCCAATCGCGCTGGCGCTGTTTTTTGAAGTCACGCTGTTCGCAGTTGTGGCGCTGCTGGTTTCGCCATTGGGAATTATCGATGTCGCAGGGCATCAAATCGCGCTCAACTTCAGTTCGCTGATGTTCGTTCTTCCGCTCTCGCTGGCGGCGGCGGTGACCATTCGCGTTGGCTTTCGTCTCGGCCAGGGCTCGACGCTGGATGCCCAGACCTCCGCGCGTACCGGCGTCGGCGTGGGCGTCTGCATGGCAATGATCACCGCGATTTTCACGATCCTGATGCGTAAGCAGATTGCCCTGCTGTACAACGATAGCCCTGAGGTGGTGCTACTGGCCTCACAGCTGATGCTGCTGGCGGCGATTTATCAGATTTCCGACTCCATTCAGGTGATCGGCAGCGGTATTCTGCGCGGTTATAAAGATACGCGGTCGATCTTCTTTATTACCTTCACCGCTTACTGGGTACTGGGGCTGCCAAGCGGTTATCTGCTGGCGCTGACCGATATTGTGGTGCCGCGGATGGGGCCTGCGGGCTTCTGGTGCGGCTTTATCATCGGCCTGACCTCCGCTGCCATCATGATGATGCTGCGCATGCGCTTCCTGCAGCGTCAGCCGTCCAGCATTATCCTGCAGCGCGCAGCGCGCTAACCAAAAATGCTAAATAAAAGGGCAAGCCGTTGACGCGGTTTGCCCTTTTTTTGGCGTTAAATAATAAATCGACTTAAAAATAGCGCTACTTCGCAAGCCATTTGCGCTGTGGCGGCTCATAGCGGTGGAATGCGGTCAAAATCTCCTGCACATCATCGCTAAAAGTCAGCATCTCAGCATAGCGGCGGTGCATAAACCCTTCGGCGGCCATTTTTTCCGCCATCGCCTGCAGCGGATTGTAATAGCCGTTCACATTCAGAAAAGCACAGGGTTTTTCATGAATACCGAGCTGCGCCCAGGTCCACTGTTCAAAAATTTCTTCCAGCGTTCCGGCTCCGCCCGGCATGGCAATGAAGCCGTCCGCCAGCAGCGACATTTTGTTTTTACGCTCATGCATATTCTCAACGACATGCAGCTCGCTTAGTCCGCTATGCGCAATCTCACGCTCCACCAGCCCGCGCGGCATCACGCCAATGACCCGCCCGCCGTGTTCTAACGCCGCGTCTGCCACGGCGCCCATGAGTCCTACTTTACCGCCACCATACACGAGCTCCACCCCGGCTTGCGCCAGCGCCTTGCCAACCTGTTGCGCGTAAATCTGATAAATCGGGTTGTCCCCGGTAGAAGAACCACAAAAAATGCCAATTGCTTTCATTACTGCGCTCCGTCGTTTATTTGCCGCACACTCTAGCATAAAGTCGGTGAGCGTCTCCCCTGCCAATCCGGGCAGAAAAACGCAACGAAGCGGGATATTGCTGAAGAAATATCCTTTATCATCAGTAAAATATGTGCGACATGGATAAAAGTTCTGCAAACGCGTCTATTCTGCAAGAAAAGTGACGTTTGCCTCTTGCCACATGGCCTCCCTGCCGTTAATATGCGTCCCCGTTGTCACCACAACATTGCGTTCATAGCTCAGTTGGTTAGAGCACCACCTTGACATGGTGGGGGTCGTTGGTTCGAGTCCAATTGAACGCACCATTTGCGTTTATAGCTCAGTTGGTTAGAGCACCACCTTGACATGGTGGGGGTCGTTGGTTCGAGTCCAATTAAACGCACCATTTGCGTCCGTAGCTCAGTTGGTTAGAGCACCACCTTGACATGGTGGGGGTCGGTGGTTCGAGTCCACTCGGACGCACCATTTCAATCATTATTGATTTGGTGCGCACTTCTCTTTTTTCCTCTTGCTTTTATCTACAACGCCATCAATCGCTGTACCTGAATACTCTCCAGTTTACCGTCCAGTATCGCCAGAAAATCATCATGATAGGGCATCGCAACGTGCTGTTTCAGATCGTCTTCCGAACGCCAACGCTCAATAAACACAAATGAGATCTTTCCTTGTTGGGAAAGCTGCCTGACATCAGGGATCTCCCGGCTTTCGTGCAGGTCGTATTGCAGGCACCCTGCTTCTCTGTGCGTCGGCGGCACCATGGCTAATGCCGCATTTCTGATGGTATCGATATATTCAGGATAAGGGGTCAGCGTGGCAACAATTTTGACTTCACTCATAAGGCTTCCTCTGGCTCACCGCGTTCCCCTGGATACTATCTCTATCCAGGGAGTGAATTATTGAGCGTAGTGGTGAAGCCAGAATTACGCCAGAGTCCGCGTCAGCGCCCTTTCTCATACACCGTCATGGTAAAGACGACGGGCAACTGGCTAACATTACAATATTCATGCGGCGCATCAGTACGCGCTACCGCAGAACATCCCTCTGCCACCTGATATTGGTCATTATTCACCGTCAGGGTGAGCTGCCCCTCGGTCACGTATAGCAGTTCGTAGGTGTCGGCCGGGTGCCCCGGCGAACGGAACGATTCGCCAGGCAGCATCCGCCACTGCCAGAGCTCAAGCATATCCGGTCCGCTGGTGCCGGCCAGCAGTCTGGCGCTGCCGCCCTGCTCGCCGCGCCATAATATCGGAATTGCGTCCCGGTCGATAAGATGGACCATCGGTTCACTGGCGACGTTGACAAACTCCGCCACCGACACCCCCATCGCCGCAGCGATTTTGCACAACATCGCGATACTGGGATTCGCCCGACACCCTTCGATATCCACCAGCATCCCTTTACTGACGCCTGCGCGACGGGAAAGCTCGTCGAGAGAGATCTTCTTTTCGCGTCGAAACTGCTTAATACGCCGCGATACCGCCTCATTAATGCGGCTTAGATCGTTGTTATTATCGGTCGTTATATTGACTTTGTCGTTCATCGGTCGATATTATGCTCTAAATCAGTCGTTACAGGATTATGCAATGTCTCACCCATTACCGTCAATTAGCCCACAGTTAGCCGCAATCGCCCCGGGGTTTCGGGCGCTGAGTATTACCGTCAACGCTGCGCCGCTACGTGATGCTTCTATCGGTGAAGCCGCGCTGGCCACAGCCTGTCAGGCGGTATTAGCCGGACAGCCCGCCTGGGCGGAAGATCATCTCGCGGCCTGGTCTACGGTATTCAAAGCGTTTGGCGCTAAGCCAAAACGCACGCCCTGCTCCGCGGAGGCGTTGCGTAAACGCGTACTGCGCGAGGGCGCCATGCCGGCAATTGACCCGGTCGTTGACCTCTACAATGCCGTTAGCCTGCGGTATGCCGTTCCGGTCGGGGGTGAGAACATCGCCGCCTATTGCGGCGCGCCGCGTCTGGTTATCGCCGACGGTTCTGAGCTTTTTGATACGATGAAGGAAGGCTTAGCCGCCGTTGAATCAGCGGAACCGGGAGAAGTCATTTGGCGTGACGATCGCGGCGTTACCTGCCGCCGCTGGAACTGGCGACAGGGAGTTCGCACCCGTCTGAGCGCTCGCGACCCGCAGATGTGGTTTATTCTGGAAAGCCTGCCGGAAATGCCGCTCGAAGCGCTGCATGAGGCCGGGCGGATGCTTACCGAGGGACTGGAGCAGATGATGCCCGGCCTGAGTCACCAGTCCACGTTAATCAGTCTGTAAAGGCAGGCGCAGGAGCAGGCGATGTCACTATTTTTAACCAGTTTTATCTTCGAGAAGAAAGAGTACGACGACGACTTTTATCAACTGGACGGCGTAATCGAACGCTACACCCGGTCGCTAGAAGGGTTTATCGGGATGGAGAGCTATCATGATGCCGCCAGCGGCAGAATCATCAATAATTACTACTGGCGTGACCGACAGTCTATGGAAATGATGATGAACCATCTGCAACACCAGCAGGCTAAAGCGCAGGGGCAACGCTGGATTGCCGGTTATCAAACCATCGTTGCCGAGATTGAGGGCAGCCATAATATGAACCTGCCCCATCCACTTGCGGAGTATCCACTACGCTATCAACCGCAACACCAGGAATAGACCGGCAAATACCGTTTCGGTTTATTCGGCCTGTTTCTGGCGAGTGACATAACGCCTCTTCCAGGCTTTCTTGCTACGACAGCAGGCGGTGGCTTTTGCCCAAGGCCGCAGCAATTGGGTATCTTGTAGTTCCTGCACCGCCGGGCTTTCACTCCAACGCGTCACTACTAAGGGGGATAGCGTGGTCATTACCATAGCGTTCTCCTTCAGGCGTTAACCATTCCGTAGTAAATTCAACAACTTCAGATAGAGAGTAGCACGCTTTACGGCAAGTTCCTTCAACATTTGTGTGGCTTTGTAAAGCCGCCACCCTATCAGCCCGCCCTATCATCCCCGCCTCCGTTTCAGATAAACATTCGCCGCCAATATTGATCATAAATTTTGAATGAGATACGCAAATTGTTTCGATTTTAAACAACCGGCATTGGTTCTATTCTTATCACATCGGAGCAACAGTGCTCCTCCCCAAACAAAAAATTTAAGGAATATGACCATGAAATCCATCAAAACTTTTGCTGCTGTTACCGTTCTGTCCCTGATGTCATTCGGTGCTTTCGCGCAGAGCGTGACGGCAACCGCTTCGACCCTCGACCGTGCGGAAGCGAAAATTGCCGCGCAGGCTGCAGAGCAAGGCGCGTCTTATAAAATCACCAGCGCCCAGTTCAATAACCGCGTCTATATGACTGCCGAACTGAGCAAATAATAGTGCGAGCATGGCGCGTCAGACATTCTCTCTGGCGCGCCGCGCTGCTTTTTAGCGAAGACAATGTTGTTGTCCCCTCCGTCGTTCACCTCTTCCAACCATTAATGAGATGTACTCTCCGCCAATGATTCAACCGGCTGGAAGAGACCGCAGCCATTAAACGCCTTTTCCATCCTGCTGCTGCTCAATAACCACTTGTTCCAGCACCACCGAGGCCTTATCCGCTATCCCGGCGCTGACTTTTGTCGCCAACACGTTAATAAATCCGCGCAGCTGCTGCGCCGTCAGGCCGTTGTGCAGGCTAATCGCGTAATGGCTCTTCAGCTGGCTTTCCACGCCGGATAGCGCTGCCAGCATTGAGATCGTCGCCAGCTCGCGCGTCGACCAATCCAGAACGTCACGCTGGAAAATATCGCCAAACAGATGTGCCTTCAGATAGCAGTCAATGGCCGGCGCAAAATCAAATAGCGGTCCGCTGACCGTTTGCCCTACCAGTTGTGTCTGATTACGGCTACCGGCCTGCAGGCTATCCCAGTTCTCCGGTAACGGGGTCGCTGTCGCCCCCTCGTTATCAATAACGCCTCGCGCCTGGCGCTCGGTTATCACCCTCATCAGGCAGGAGAGCGCATTCAGGCTCCGCGGAAAGCCGCAGTAGGCGTACAGCTGGACCAGCGTCTCTTTTAATTCATTTATCGTCAGGCCGGTATCCAGCGCGTTATCCAGCGCCGGGGCCAATGCCGCGATATTGCCTTCAGCGGCCAGGGCGGCAACCGGGATCAGCGCCTGTTGGCGCGCGTTCAATGGGTTTTGCATCGTTTGTTCTCCAAACGGAAAGTATCGACAGGAGAAGAGGATTATAGAAACTTGGCAGGGCGTTGATTAGCCAGGTGTTAACGAACAGACCTATGAGATGGGCTCATGAATTATCTATTACGATGCTCAGGGCTTCCTTGCCCTGGGGGATATTATTCGAAGTAGACTTCCGGGTTTTCCGACAATGAAACGAAGGTTTTGGTGTCTTTATCCAGCGCGCGAATATCGCCGCTTTCGATATCATAGAACCAGCCGTGCAGACGCAGGGTTTTGTCACGCAGGCCAACCGCGACCGATGGATGCGTTTTAATGTTGTTCAACTGGGCAATGACGTTTTCCTGCACCATACCGTTCACTTTATCGGTTTCACTGGCCCAGGTTTTCTTCTCAACCACCGCTTTCGCCGCGTCGGAGTAGCGCAACCAGTGGGAAACGGCAGGCATTGGTTCCAGACATTGGCAGGTGGCGATGGCTTTCATCGCGCCGCAGTTGGAGTGACCGCAGATAACAATATCCGTCACGCCAAGGGCGACAACGGCATATTCAATGGTGGCAGACACGCCGCCCGGCTCCGGTCCAAATGAGGGCACAATATTACCGGCATTACGAATAACGAACAGCTGCCCAGGTTCCTGCTGGGTAACCAGTTCCGGAACCAGGCGGCTATCGGAACAAGAGATGAACAACGCTTTAGGATTCTGGCTCGACGCCAGGCTGCGGAAGAGCTCTTTGCGTTGCGGGAAAATCTCTTTCTGGAAGTTGAGGAAGCCCTCAATGATATGTTGCATAGCAGTGTCTCTTTTCTCTGTAGTAATTACGATATGACAAAGATCACATTTAGTTAGTGTATCACCGAAGCGCAGAATGGGAATCGTTATTGGTAATAGCTGCACAATAAGCACCCAACCTCTCCTTTGGGTGCTTACCTCTGTGGGTCTACATAAAGAACTTCACCGCTTGTTGCAAGGTGGTCCCCATCCCCCACAGCAAGGGTATGCCGACCGCCAGCCAGCTTAGCGTCAGCAGCAGCGGCGCGGGCGTCGGTTCCCAGCTCAGCTGCGCGTCTTTATTGATAGTATACAGGCCCCTCGCCTGCTGCTGTTGCTCCGCGGTCATGGCATATTTCTGCGAAATCGGCCGAACCAGCTGATTACAAATAAAGCCGATGATAAGCAACCCGGTCAACGCCAGCAGCGTGATGTCATATATTCTCGCGGGTTCCACGCCTTGCGCCAGCTGGTATTCACGCAAATAGTTGACCAGCACCGGGCCGCTGATCCCGGCCGCCGACCAGGCAGTCAGCAGACGGCCATGGATCGCGCCAACCATTTGTGAGCCAAATACATCGGCGAGATACGCCGGGATGGTCGCGAACCCGCCGCCGTACATAGAGATAATCACGCAGAGCGCACAGACAAAAAACGCCACGTAGCCGCCGTGGTTAATGAGCGGCAGCGTGCCGTAAAGTAGGGTTCCCAGAAAGAAGATCAGCGCGAAGGTGACCTTCCTGCCGCACATATCGGAAACAGAAGCCCAGAAAAAGCGCCCCAGAATATTAAACAGGCTGAGCAGGCCGGTAAATCCCGCCGCCATCGTCGCGATGCGCTTCAGCTGTTCTGTATTAAGTTCCTGCCAGCCCAGATCCAGCGATAGTAACTTACCGGCAAAAATCTCCTGCAGCATCGGCGAGGCCATGCCGAGAATGCCGATCCCGGCGGTAACGTTAAGCCACAGCACCAGCCACAGCAGCCAGAACTGCGGAGTGCGCCACGCGACGCTGACGTGAACCTGAATGGTTGGCTGTTTGCCGATGACTTGCTGCGCTTTCGCGCCGCGCGGATGCCAGCCCATCGGTGGCAGGCGATAGCCGAATGTCCCACAGAGCATAAACAGCGCATAAATCACCGCCAGCGCCAGAATGCTTTGCCATACCCCAGTTTCCTGACCATCGGCGAAAAAATTAATCAGCCAATTCGCCAGCGGCGCCCCCACCAGCGCCCCGCCGCCGAAGCCCATGATCGCCATTCCCGCGGCCATCCCCCGCTTATCGGGAAACCAGCGCAACAGCGTTGAGACCGGCGAAATATAGCCAAGCCCCAGGCCAATGCCGCCAATCACACCGGCGCCCAACCACAGTAGCCACAGCTGATGAAAATAGATTGCCGCGCTCGCCAGCAGCAGGCCGCCACACCAGCAAAGGGTTGCAACGAAACTCACCAGACGCGGGCCAACCTTCTCCAGCCAGCTCCCCCAGAGCGCCGCGGAGCAGCCGAGAAAAACGAAGAACAGCGTATAGGTCCAGCCAAGCAGGGAAATTTTCCAGTCGCACTGGCGGGTAACCAGTTGCTGCCAGAATGACATATCGACCGGACACTGCAGCGGCGCGCTGCCGCCGATCAGCTGCGACATTGGCAGCCAGTAGACTGAAAAGCCGTAGGCCATACCAATGCACAAATGCACCGCCAGCGCCGCCGGTGGGACCAACCAGCGGTTAAATCCAGGTTTAGCAATAATGCGGGGCTTAGCAAAAAAACGACTCAACGATGAAACGGGCGGAGTCGCGAGATTCTCATTTATCTGCACCATGTTCCTGTCCTTATCATGTTTGTTTGCCGGCTATCGCAGCAGCCGATGGCAAACGGTAAAGGCAAGAACAATGCCACCTGCTGAAAAAACGAACAGAAAATGGTGACTGAAGCGAGCAAGCAGAACAGTTAAGCCATGAGGGAGGAGTTGAAAGCTGTAAAAAAAGAGAAAATCATCGGTAGTGATTTTCTCTTTTCCGGGCATTCGGCGCGTGATGCATGCCAGATCAATAACGATCGGCGATTTTGATAAACATTGCTCTCAGAGTGATACGGGTTATCAAACCCCGACCAGTTCATATTTTTTGATTTTACGATATAGCGTCGCAATGCCGATCCCGAGTTCATCGGCGGCCTGCTTTTTATTGCTATAACGCGTCAAAGCATCGCGGATCATCTGCTTTTCCATCTCCTCCAGCGCCGTTCCCCCCTCTTCTTCTTTCGCAACGCTGGCTGGCGCCGCCCCGGTGCTTTCACGCTCGTTGACTTTGCCGCTGCTGATAAGATTTGGCGGCAACAGCGACAGATCGATCACCTCACCGGAGGGAACCACGTTAACCAGGTACTCCATCAGGTTACTCAGCTCGCGAATATTGCCCGGCCAACGGTAGTTCTTCAGTAAGGCGATAACTTCCGGGGACACGCCGGGATAAACCAGCTCCAGCCGCCGGGTGTGCAGGTGCAGGAAATAGTGAATCAGCAATTCGATATCATCCTGACGCTCGCGCAACGGCGGCAGGCGCAGTGGGATGACATTAAGCCGATAGAACAAATCCTCGCGGAATTTGCCTTCGGCAATGAACTGCTCAAGATTCTGGTTAGTGGCCGAAATAATGCGGATATCGACCGGCACCGGATGACTCGCCCCCACCGGCTGAATTTCGCGCGATTCAATCGCCCGCAGCAGCTTAGCCTGCAGGGTTAACGGCATGTCGCCGATTTCATCGAGAAACAGCGTGCCGTGATTAGCTGCCTGAATCAACCCGGTCTTGCCGTTTGCCGACGCCCCGGTAAATGCGCCTTTGACGTAACCAAAGAGCTCGCTCTCCAGTAGCTGCTCGGGGATGGCCGCGCAGTTGATGGCGATGAAAGGCTTTGCCTGTCTGTCGCTGAGCTTATGCACCGCGCGAGCGACCACCTCTTTGCCGGTTCCACTTTCGCCGACGATCATTACGCTCGACGGGCTTGGCGCCACACGGGTAATCAGTTTTTTCAGCTGACGCATTGGCCGACATTCGCCAACCATCTGTTCAATCTGCGGGCCATCCTGCGGCGGCGCCAGATCGGCCGACGAATGCGACTGATGGAAGGCCATTAAGAACAGCCATTGATCCTGAATAGCGTGCAGCTGGCCGATAATCAGCTCTTTCTTATCATCAAAAGAAATGACGTGCTGAACGTGGCCGCGAATAAAATTTTGCGCAAAAGTCAGCGGACGAAAATGAATAGTTTTACCAATCATACTACCGTGATTCGCGCCAAGGATTTTCATTGCCGCCTGATTGGCAAATTTAACTTTTTGATCCTGGCTAACCACCAGCACGCCCTGATCCATGTTTTCAATCATGGTGGAAAACATTTTTAGCATATTGTCTCCCCCACCCTGGTCTTCTAACAGGCGGGAGACAAATATTGAAGAAACGTGTCGTACATAATCTGAGAACTCGTGGAGGTTGTCATTAATTCGCTCCTGCTGCTCGCGAGTTAGGGCGACCAGGCTAATAACCCCGACACACTGTTCCTGATAAATGACCGGGGTGCCCAGAAATGCCTTCTCTTTACAGTTCTCTTTATTGGTACACCCCTTACACAAGGGGTCAAAACGCGAATGAGTCACGACCTTTTCTTTTTTTGTTTCTATTATGTAACGTAAAAGTCGCGAATCTGTATTTAATTTTCGCCCCAGGAATTTACCGTAGGCGCCGGTACCGGCGACGCGGCACAGCGTATTATCGACAATCTCGACCTCGAGTTGTAACACGCTGGAGAGCATGCGGGCAAAACGTTGAATCGTTGGCTGAATCTGCATTAAAACGGATAGAGAATTGGAGGGAATCATAATTGACCTTTTAATATCAGTAGCCGAAAGAGAATGCTGAAGATCGACTCTTTTTATTCTGCGTTTATCATACTACCGCTGCGCAACTTGAAAAAAGGTACCAACCCTGCGCTTTTTTACGGCTTAAAGAAAATATGGAAGAGGTATCACATTTTCCTCTCAATATGATAATCCACAGGCCAAAATTATCATTTTGGTGTCGAAATCACCGTCGCAGAACGATATCCACGCTCGTCTGATGGATCAAATTAAATTTATCGTGACAACTGGCGAATGAATTTCATTTCTATCAATTGACCGTTATAAGCCATTTTTCGTGACCTGCCTCGCATAATTCCCGACTTTTTCGCTCGCGCACCGCGACTGAATTACAACTGGCACGCTTATTGTTAGTGGTAATACAGCGCTGGCCGTCGCCACTTACATCAATGTCATTTCGACTGCACAGCAATCAATAAGCCGTCATTCACTACCAGGATCGAAATATGAAAACTGTTAACGAACTGATCAAGGATATCAATAAGCTCAACTCCAACCTGCATGAAAAAGACTTCCTGCTGACGTGGGAGCAATCGCCGGACGAGCTGAAGCAGGTGCTGGATGTCGCCGCGGCGTTGAAAACGCTGCGGGCGGAAAACATCGCTACCAAAGTTTTTAACAGCGGGCTGGGTATTTCGGTCTTTCGCGATAACTCGACCCGCACCCGCTTCTCTTATGCCTCGGCGTTAAACCTGCTCGGCCTGGCGCAGCAGGACCTCGACGAAGGCAAGTCGCAGATCGCCCACGGTGAAACGGTACGTGAAACCGCCAATATGATCTCCTTCTGCGCTGACGCCATCGGTATTCGCGACGATATGTATCTCGGCGCCGGCAACGCTTATATGCGTGAAGTCGGCGAAGCGCTGGATGACGGCCACAAACAGGGCGTACTGCCGCAGCGCCCGGCATTAATAAACCTGCAGTGCGACATCGACCATCCGACGCAGGCGATGGCCGATCTGGCCTGGCTGCGTGAACACTTCGGCTCGCTGGAAAATCTGAAAGGTAAAAAAATTGCCATGACCTGGGCCTACTCGCCCAGCTACGGCAAACCGCTTTCCGTTCCGCAGGGGATCATCGGTCTGATGACCCGCTTCGGTATGGACGTCACCCTCGCCCATCCGGAAGGCTACGATCTGATCCCGGATGTTATCGAAGTGGCGAAGAAAAACGCCGCGGCATCCGGCGGCAGCTTCCGTCAGGTCACCGATATGGCGGAAGCCTTTAAAGACGCCGATATCGTTTACCCGAAATCCTGGGCGCCATACAAAGTGATGGAACAGCGCACCGAGCTACTGCGCGCCAACGACCATGACGGGCTGAAAGCACTGGAAAAAGCCTGTCTCGCCCAGAACGCCAATCACAAAGACTGGCACTGTACCGAAGAGATGATGAAGCACACCAAAGACGGTGACGCGCTGTATATGCACTGCCTGCCGGCGGATATTACCGGCGTCTCCTGCGAGGAAGGCGAAGTCACCGAAGCGGTGTTCGAAAAATACCGTATCGCCACCTATAAAGAGGCCAGCTGGAAGCCGTACATCATCGCCGCCATGATCCTCTGTCGCAAATATGCCAAACCCGGTCAGTTGCTGGAGCAACTGCTGCAGGACGCGCAAAAACGCATCAAATAACCTCGCAAGCCGGTCTGCGGGCCGGCTTCCCCGACTCCAAAGAAGGATAAGGACAGAATATGTCTGCTTTTTCGCTGAAAATGGATATTGCCGACAACCGCTTCTTTACCGGTGAAACCTCGCCGCTGTTTTCCCGTCAGCAGGCGCAACAGGCGCGTCATTTTCATCAAAAAATCGCCGGTTACCAACCGACGCCGCTGTATGCCCTGAAGGAACTGGCGGCGCTGTTCGGCGTAAAGAACATCCTGGTAAAAGATGAATCCCAGCGCTTTGGCCTCAACGCCTTCAAAATGCTCGGCGGCGCCTACGCCATCGCCCAGCTGTTGTGTGAAAAATACCGTCTCGATATTAACGCCTTCTCGTTTGATACCCTGAAATCCACCATCAAAGAGAAGATGACTTTCGCCACTACCACCGACGGCAACCACGGGCGCGGCGTCGCCTGGGCCGCCCAGCAGCTAGGGCAAAACGCGGTGGTATACATGCCGAAAGGTTCAGCGCAGGAACGCGTGGATGCCATTTTGCGCCTCGGCGCGGAATGTATCGTTACCGATATGAACTACGACGATACCGTGCGCTTTACCATGCAAACCGCGCAGAAAAACGGCTGGGAAGTGGTACAGGACACCGCATGGGAAGGTTACACCAAAATCCCAACCTGGATTATGCAAGGTTACGCCACCCTCGCCGATGAAGCGGTAGAACAGATGGCGGCGATGGGCATTGCTCGCCCTACCCACGTCTTCCTGCAGGCCGGTGTCGGCGCGATGGCAGGCGGCGTGCTCGGCTATCTGGTCGACGTCTTCGGCGCCCGCGATTTGCACTCGGTGATCGTCGAACCTGAACTGGCGGACTGCATCTATCGCTCCGGGGTAAAAGGCGACATCGTCAACGTCGGCGGCGACATGGCCACCATCATGGCCGGACTGGCCTGCGGCGAACCTAACCCGCTGGGCTGGGAAATCCTGCGCAATTGCGCCACCCAATTTATCTCCTGCCAGGATGCCGTTGCCGCCCTCGGTATGCGCGTACTCGGTAATCCCGTCGGCAATGATCACCGGGTTATCTCCGGGGAATCCGGCGCCGTCGGGCTCGGGACGCTGGCCGCCGTCCACTTCCATCCGCAGCGCCAGGCGCTGATGAACAAACTGGGGCTTGATAACCACTCCGTGGTGCTGGTCATCAGCACCGAAGGCGACACCGACGTGCAGCATTACCGCGAGGTCGTCTGGGAAGGCAAGCTGCCGGCAGCACAATAAACGTTCAATTTATTCAACATATTCATCCCGCGAAGCGGGAAATCAGGACCGGAGAGTTAATTCATGGCTAAGCACATTCCATTCAAACTGATTGTCGAAAAAGCAAACCACTACCAGCAGGATATGACCCGCTTCCTGCGCGATATGATCGCCATCCCCAGCGAAAGCTGTGACGAAAAACGCGTCGTGCATCGTATTAAAGAAGAGATGGAAAAAGTCGGCTTCGATAAAGTCGAGATCGACCCGATGGGCAACGTGCTGGGCTATATCGGCCACGGCCCACGACTGGTCGCCATGGACGCGCATATCGATACCGTCGGCATCGGTAACATCAAGAACTGGACCTTCGACCCCTACCAGGGGATGGAAACCGATGAGCTGATCGGCGGGCGCGGCGCGTCCGACCAGGAAGGCGGGATGGCGTCGATGGTCTACGCTGGAAAAATCATCAAGGACCTCGGTCTGGAAGATGAATATACCCTGCTGGTGACCGGTACCGTTCAGGAGGAAGATTGTGACGGTCTGTGCTGGCAGTACATCATCGAACAGTCCGGCATTCGCCCGGAATTCGTGGTCAGTACCGAGCCGACGGATTGCCAAATCTATCGCGGCCAGCGCGGGCGTATGGAGATTCGCGTCGATGTTCAGGGGGTAAGCTGCCACGGCTCGGCGCCGGAGCGCGGCGATAATGCCATCTTCAAAATGGGGCCGATTCTTAACGAGCTGCAAGAGCTGTCCCATAACCTGGGCAACGATGAATTCCTGGGTAAAGGCACCCTCACCGTTTCAGAAATTTTCTTCACCTCACCAAGCCGCTGCGCGGTTGCCGACAGCTGCGCGGTTTCTATCGACCGCCGTCTGACCTGGGGCGAAACCTGGGAAGGCGCGTTGGATGAGATCCGCGCTCTGCCTGCCGTGCAGAAGGCTGGCGCCGTGGTCTCAATGTACAACTATGAACGCCCGTCATGGACCGGACTGGTTTATCCAACGGAATGCTACTTCCCGACCTGGAAAGTTGAAGAGGATCATTTCACCGTACGCGCGCTCAGCAACGCCTATGAAGGGCTGTTCGGTAAAGCGCCGGTGGTCGACAAGTGGACTTTCTCCACCAACGGCGTTTCCATCATGGGCCGTCACGGCATCCCGGTTATCGGTTTCGGTCCGGGTAAAGAGCCGGAAGCCCATGCGCCAAATGAAAAAACCTGGAAACAGCATCTGGTGACCTGCGCCGCGATGTACGCCGCAATCCCGCTGAGCTGGCTGGCAACGGAGTAAGTTCGTACGGTTATTCCTCCCGCCGCGCGTCGGCGGGAGTCTGGAGTTTTTATGCGCGTACTGATTAAAAACGGCATCGTGGTCAACGCCGACGGCCAGGCAAAACAGGATCTGCTGATTGAAAACGGCCTGGTCAGCCAGCTCGCCGAACGGATAACCCCGACCGAACCTTGCCAGACTATCGATGCCGCGGGTTGCTACGTCATGCCCGGCGGCATTGACGTTCATACTCACTTTAATATCGATACCGGGCACGCCCGCAGCTGCGATGATTTCTTCACCGGCACCCGCGCCGCCGCCTGCGGCGGTACCACCACTATCGTCGACCATATGGGCTTCGGCCCCGCCGGCTGCCGCCTTCGTCACCAGCTAGAGGCCTATCACGGATATGCCGCCTACAAAGCGGTGATCGACTACAGTTTTCACGGCGTTATCCAGCATATCAACCATGCCATCCTCGATGAAATCCCGATGATGGTGGATGCCGGGATTAGCAGCTTCAAGCTCTACCTGACCTACCAGTATAAGTTGAACGATGACGAAGTGCTTCAGGCGATGCGCCATCTCCACCGCGCCGGCGCGCTAACCACCGTTCATCCGGAAAACGACGCCGCTATCGCCCGTAAACGGGCCGAATTTCTGGCGGCCGGCAAAACCGCGCCGCGCTACCACGCCCTTAGCCGCCCGCTGGAGTGTGAAGCGGAGGCTATCGCGCGGATGATCAACCTCGCCCAGCTCGCCGACAATGCGCCGCTGTATATCGTTCATCTCTCCAACGGCCTGGGGCTGGATTATCTGCGTCTCGCCCAGCGGCGGCATCAGCCGGTGTGGATTGAAACCTGTCCGCAATATCTGCTGCTTGACGACCGGTGCTATGAACGCGAAGACGCGCTGGGATATCTGTTAAGCCCGCCGCTGCGCAACGCCAGCAACAATGATGCGCTGTGGTGCGGTATCGCCGATGGCTCGATCGACGTGGTGGCGACCGATCACTGCGCTTTCTCGATGGCCCAACGCCAGCAGCTCTCCGGCGGCGATTTCAGCCGCTGTCCGAACGGCCTACCTGGGGTGGAAAACCGCCTGTTGCTCATGTTTTCCCACGGCGTCATGACCGGGCGGATCTCACCGCAGCGTTTCGTCGCGCTCACCAGCGCCACCCCCGCGAAGCTATTTGGCCTGTGGCCGAAAAAAGGACTATTGGCACCCGGCGCAGACGGCGATGTCGTCATAATCGATCCGCAGCGCACCACCACGATCCGCCATGAGATGTTGCATGACAACGCCGACTATTCGCCCTGGGAGGGCTTTATTTGCCAGGGCGCGATTCGCCAGACCTTATCGCATGGCCGGGTTATTTTCGATAACGGCACCTTCACCGGCAGCGCTGGCCAGGGGCGTTTTTTACGCCGCGACCCCTTTTCTACCGCTCACCTTCCGGTCAGCGGAACCACATCTTAAGTGAGGCATTCATGAGTAAGAAAATTGTACTCGCCCTCGGCGGTAACGCACTTGGCGAGGATCTGGCCGGGCAAATGCAGGCCGTCAAGCAAACCGCGCAGGCTATTGTCGACCTGATAGCCCATGGCCACCAGGTGGTCGTGACCCACGGCAACGGCCCGCAGGTTGGGATGATTAACCTTGCTTTCGAAGCCGCAGCCAAAACCGAGGCCCATACCCCGATGTTGCCCATGTCGGTCTGCGTGGCGCTAAGCCAGGGCTATATCGGATATGACCTGCAAAACGCCCTGCGCGAGGAGCTGCTGTCGCGATCGATGCATATCCCGGTGGCGACAATCATCACCCAGGTGGAAGTCGACGCCAACGATCCGGCGTTTAAAAATCCGACCAAACCTATCGGCTCTTTTTTCACCGAGCAGGAAGCGGAACAGCTCACGCGTCAGGGCTACGTCATGAAAGAAGATGCCGGGCGCGGCTATCGCCGGGTTGTCGCCTCGCCGCAGCCGGTCGATATTATTGAGAAAGAGACGGTAAAAGCGCTAATGGATGCCTGTCACGTGGTGATCACCGCGGGCGGAGGCGGGATCCCGGTAATCCGCGAAGGCAATCATCTGCGCGGCGCCAGCGCGGTAATTGATAAAGACTGGGCCAGCGCTAAACTGGCGGCGATGATCGACGCCGACATGCTGATCATCTTGACCGCGGTCGAGAAAGTGGCGATCAACTTTGGCAAACCCAACGAGCAGTGGCTGGATAAGCTGTCGCTCAGCGATGCTGAACAGTTCATTCGTGAGGGTCACTTCGCTAAGGGTTCGATGCTGCCGAAAGTTGAGGCCGCCGCGTCATTCGCCCGTTCACGTCCGGGGCGCAAAGCGCTCATCACCGTATTAAATAAAGCCAAAGAAGGAATTGAAGGAAAAACCGGTACGGTTATTGAAGGGTAAAAAGGTACGAAATGTAGATACTGTTTTCCCGGAGGCGGCGCGTTGCGCCTTATCCGGGCTACCAGACCGCACAGTACTGTAGCCCCGGTAAGCGTTAGCGCCACCGGGGATTTTGAGGCCACCAACACCGGCTTCATCCAGCGTAGTGAATAAATTAAAGGCCGGTCGCACGAACGGTAGGCCGGGTAAGGCGTAGCCGCCACCCGGCAAAAAAGCGGCTTCGTGCCGCTATCTACGCCACCGACAACAATACGCTTTTCTCTTTTACCCGCTGATTCATCAGCGTCATCAGCGCCTCAAGCACCCCGCCGCCGATGGCGCGCGCCTTATCGGAGACGCTGGTAAAATCGGCGCTGGCGCCGCGCGGGTCGATATCGCCAATTTTAAAGCCGCTATCGACCACTAACCCATCGCTGAGCAAACCTCGCACCATACCGCTTAGTGGCGCAATAATCTCGGCCTCGCCGATAGTGGCGATGATATCGCCTTCATTAACGATATCCCCCAGCGCCACCTTCGCATGCATCACCCCGGCACCCGGGGCGCGGATCACCCGTCGTGAAGTATGCCCAAGAATATTACCAGGAATCCCGGTGTTCTCCTGGGCTTTGCCATCGTAAATCACCTGCCCTAGCCAATGGCCGCGATTGGTTTCAATCACCGCATGACAATCCACGCCGGCGCAAAAACCCGGGCCCAGCGCAATTACCGCCGGCGCCATTTCTCGTTGCGTACCAAAATTCTCTTTCGCCAGAATGGCATCCACGACGCAGACAGGACGCAGTTCAGTCAGCGATTCGCACAGCGGATCCACCAATACCGGAATCACGCCATTCTCAATCACCTGGATGGCCTCCTGAGCGGATGACACCCGCTTCGCCATCACCCCTTCTACCGTCATTTCACCGTCGAAGACTGCCTGGGCAAAAGCGACGCTGCGGCGGATAACCGTCGGCTTCGCCACTTCCAGCATCACCACTTTGAACCCCGCATGCCACAGGCGCAGAGCCACGCCGCTGGCGATATCGCCGGCGCCGCGAATAGCGACCAACTGCTGCTGCGCAGGCGTGGCAGCCGCCATCAGCAGGCCGCCGGGCGCGCGATTTTTTACCTGCAGGATTTCCGCCAGAATGCTAATCGCTATCTCATGCGGCGTTTCGGCGCCAATGTTATAGCCAACCGGCGCGTGCAGGCGGGCAATATGTTCTGCGGCAACGCCGTTCTCCCGCAGCTGGCGTAAAAATACCTGGACTTTACGGCGGCTGGCCAGCAGCCCAAGCCAGGCGACCGGCCGTTCAATCAGTTTATCCAGCGCTTCACGGTCCTGGTTATTGGTGGCGATTAACACAAAGTCATCACCGCGGATCGCCAGGGAATCCACTGCCTCGCTGAAGGTTTCAGCATGCAGCAACTGCGTTGTCGGCGGAAAATAGTCGGGGTTCAGGCTTTCAGAATAGATATCGGCCACCGCCACCTCAAAACCCAGCAGCGCCGCGCTTTGCGCCACCGCGCGGTTAACGTGCCCGGCGCCGATCAGCACCAGCCGCGGGCGCAGGCCATGTACGCTAATATAGACCGACATCGCCCCACCGCAATCGGAGCCGACCGCATCGCTGCCGCTGCGCGCCATCCGCCCATGAAACATGCGCGACGCTTTTTCGCTGAGCGCTTCCAGCGCCTGTTCAATCACTTTACGCTCAACCATGCCGCCGCCGATGGTGCCGACTATCGAACCATCTTCACGGATTAACATTTGCGCCGAATGGCGCGGCGTTGAGCCGCGGCTATCGACAATCTGCGCCAGGGCAAACGGGCGATTCTGTGCTTCGAGTTTTGCCGCTTCAGAGAAAATATTCATAACAACCTCAATGGATATCCGCCATGCGCCCAAGCCGGGGCGTCACTCTGTTGTTCGTCGCCGCGTTATCGCGGGTTGCTCTTGTACTGCTCCCGCCCACAGTGCGTTAATCCCCCACTGCTGCAACAGCGCCTCCTCCGGTAAATTCTCATTTTGAGAAAGCTGATTCAGCAGCAGGATCCGGCGACTGGCGGGCGGAACGCCTTTAAACGCTCCCTGCGGATGCGCGATCAAGCGATGCAGCATCGGCCAACTCAGCGCTGTATCCGGCGCCGCGCCGGTTATCCGGGAAAAAAGGGGCCAGCGATGAACGGTCGCTGGCCCAACGTTTTGCCCGAGCCTCCAGGCCCCCATGACGGCAATAACGCAGCAACAGGATTGAGGTATGCAAGGTTCGTGCTCAGCTGGCGCTTTTAAGGCGAAACCGTGAGCCCCGTCAGCTTCTACCAGCACCACGTCCACGCAACCTGCGGCAACCAGCGCATCAAGCTGTTGCGGGCTAAACCCACGAACTTTACCCGCAGGGGCGAGCCATGAGGCGTAGCAGGCCTGTAGCGGCCGCTGCCAAACCTCGTCAGGCAGCGCCAGCGGATCGCGGCAAATCAGCACAGGTAGGGTTGCCGGAAGATACATGTGGGTGGTCGTGGTGAGCAGAACTCGCCGGCCAGCCTCACGAAAACGCTGCGCCAGCCACATTAAGGTACTGGTTTTACCTCCCGCGCCGACGGCGGAAATCAGCAGCGGACCATCATTTACGCCTAAATCACAAAACAGCGATTGCAGATGCGGTATATTTTCCATGCGCTGGACAGGATTCCATTATTCAGGGAGGAGTATGAAACAGGTCGATTGTATTATTACCGCCGCCGGATTGTCCTCCCGGATGGGACAGTGGAAAATGATGTTACCCTGGCGCGGAACGACAATACTTGATGCAAGTATAAAAAACGCCCTGCAATTCTGCTCGCGTATTATTCTGGTGAGCGGTTTTCGCGCAGAGGAGTTACATCAACGCTATTCGGCGCATCCGAAAATAACCCTGGTTTATAATCCCAACTATCAGCAGGGTCTGTTTACTTCTGTTTGCGCCGGCGCAAGCCAGGTGCGAAACAACTACTGTTTTATCACCCTCGGCGATTTACCCTGCCTGCCGACTGCGCTTTTCCAGCGGCTGTGGCAACAACGGGGCGACAGCGCGCTTCTTCCGCAATATCAAGGCGTACCGGGTCATCCAATCCTTATTGCCGGCACGCAGTTGCGCCAACTTATCACTCACGATGGACCCGGCTCAATGCGCAAACGGTTATTACAAAGCCGCCATCGCTGTCTGGAGTTAGATTTTCCGCAAATGGTCTGGGATATCGATACCCCTGCTGATTTTATTCGCCTGCAAAACCAGGATTAATAATGCCTTTGTCGGGAAATTATCATTGTGATATTTCGCCGTTTATTTTGAGAAATCCCGGCGGATAAAAATATAGAGTGATTTTAATTCTCATTACCATAGCGTGAGCCTATTCACAAAGCCAGGTGTTCTTTAGATCTCTCTCACATTTTTAATTATTCAAACCTTCTGCCTTTAATAACTGGTTCGATTGTTGCTCTTCCTTAACTATCCGTCGGAATAAGCACCACTAACCGGCAAATTTGATTGCACAGATAAAGGAGAGGGTTATGGGGGATATCATGCGTCCCGTCCCGTTTGAGGAATTATTGACGCGCATTTTCGATGAGTATCAACAACACCATTCCATTTTTGGTATTCCTGAGCAGCAGTTCTATTCGCCCACCAACCAACGCCGGGTAAGCGTCTTCGGCGAAAGCTGCGCCACCCCAATCGGCCCGGCCGCCGGCCCGCATACCCAACTGGCGCAGAATATCATCACCGCCTGGCTCACCGGCGGGCGGTTTATCGAGTTGAAAACCGTACAGATCCTCGACCGACTTGAGCTGGAAAAGCCCTGCATCGACGCGGAAGACGAATGCTTTAATACCGAATGGTCTACGGAATTCACGCTGCAAAAAGCGTGGGATGAATACCTTAAAGCATGGTTTATTCTGCATCTGCTGGAAGAGATTTTCCCGTTCACGCCGGCGCAAAACGGCAAGTCATTTATTTTCAATATGAGCGTCGGCTATAACCTGGAAGGCATCAAACAACCGCCGATGCAGCAGTTTATCGATAATATGATGAACGCCGCCGGGCAGCCGAAATTTACCCAGTACCGCGACACGCTGAACCGCTGGCTGCATGATGACGCCTTCCTTGCCCGCCTGTCGCTGGATGATATCCGCCCGCGGCTGGCGACGCTCGCGGAGCGCATTCCGGCAAAACTGGTACAAGGGGTTACTCTCTCTACCATGCATGGTTGCCCGCCGGATGAAATCGAAGCCATCTGCCGCTATATGCTGGAAGAGAAGCAGCTCAACACCTTCGTGAAGCTCAATCCGACGCTGTTGGGCTACCCGCGCGTACGCGAAATTCTCGACACCTGCGGCTTTGACTATATCGGTCTGAATGAAGAATCTTTTGAACACGATCTTAAAATCGGCCAGGCGCTGGAAATGTTAACGCGTCTGATGGCGTTGGCGAAAAGTAAACAACTCGGCTTCGGCGTGAAGCTAACCAACACCCTCGGCACGGTCAACAATAAAGGCGCGCTGCCCGGCGATGAGATGTATATGTCCGGCCGCGCCCTGTTCCCCCTCTCCATCAACGTTGCGGCGCTGCTATCGCGTGAATTCGGCGGCAAACTCCCGATCTCCTACTCCGGCGGCGCCAGCCAGCTCAATATCCGCGATATCTTTGAAACCGGGATCCGCCCCATTACCATGGCGACCGATCTGCTAAAACCCGGTGGTTACCTGCGTCTTAGCCAGTGCATGCGCGAGCTGGAACAGGCCGATGGCTGGGAATTGAATCAGGTCGACGTCAAGCGCCTGAACGCGCTGGCGGAAAAAGCGGTGAGCATGGAGTACACGCAAAAACACTGGAAGCCGGACGATCGCATCGACGTTGGCGAGCCGCTGCCGTTAACCGACTGCTACGTCGCCCCTTGCGTCAGCGCCTGCGCCATCAAACAGGATATTCCGGAATACATTCGCCTGATGGGCGAGCAGCGCTATGCCGATGCGCTGGAGCTTATCTATCAACGTAACGCGTTGCCGGCGATCACCGGCCATATCTGCGATCACCAGTGCCAGTACAACTGTACGCGTCTTGATTATGACAGCGCGTTAAATATCCGCGAGCTGAAAAAAATCGCCCTTGAGAAAGGCTGGCCGGAATACCAACGCCGCTGGCATAAACCGGCTGGTTCCGGTAGCCGTAACCCGGTGGCGGTGATTGGCGCAGGCCCGGCTGGGCTGGCGGCGGGTTACTTCCTCGCCCGCGCCGGCCACCCGGTCACGCTATTTGAGCGCGAAGCTAACGCTGGCGGAGTGGTAAAAAACATCATTCCGCATTTCCGCATTCCCGCGGAACTTATCCAGCAGGATATTGAGTTCGTTGTTAATCACGGCGTCAATATTGTCTACGGCTGCGACCCGCATCTCACCGTCGAAAAACTCCGTCAGGAGGGTTATCGCTATGTACTGGTCGGCACTGGTACCGACAAAAACAGCGGCGTGAAGCTTGGCGGCGACAACACGAATATTCATAAATCGCTCAACTTCCTGCGCGCGTTCAACCGCGGCGATCGCCTGAACGTGGGTAAACACGTGGCCATTGTCGGCGCGGGCAATACTGCAATGGACTGCGCCCGCGCGGCGCTGCACATCCCCGGCGTTGAGAAAGCGACGGTGATTTATCGCCGCTCGCAGCAGGAGATGCCGGCATGGCGCGAGGAGTACGAAGAAGCCCTTCAGGATGGCGTTACGTTCCGCTTCCTCAGTAACCCGGAGCACTTCGCCGCTGACGGCACGCTGACCGTTCGCGCCATGGCCCTCGGCGAACCTGATGAACAGGGTCGACGTCGCCCATTGCCCACCGATGAAACCTGGACGCTGCAGGTCGATACGCTGATTACCGCTATCGGCGAACAGCAGGATGGCGAAGCGCTGGCGGCGATGGGGATCCCGCTCAACGACCACGGCTGGCCTGAGGTCAATGCTGATGGCGAAAGCCGTCTGGCTAACGTCTTCCTGATTGGCGATGTACAGCATGGCCCTTCTTCGATCGTCTCGGCGATAGGCAACGCCCGTCGCGCCAGCGATGCGATCCTGAAGCGCGAGAATATCCGCAGCCACTTCGGCGATAAACAGTGGAATAACGTCGATCCCGCGGATATCTACCGCCGCAAAGGAACCATTGCTATCGCTCAGGTTGATAAAGACGACCGCGATGCCTTTGTCGCGCAGGAGGCAGAGCGTTGCCTCGAATGTAATTACGTCTGCAGCAAGTGCGTGGATGTTTGCCCGAACCGCGCCAACGTCTCAATCGCGGTGCCGGGTTTCGAAAACCGCTTCCAGACGCTGCACCTCGACGCGTACTGCAACGAATGCGGCAACTGCGCGCAGTTCTGCCCATGGCAAGGCAAACCTTATAAGGACAAAGTCACCGTTTTTAGCCTCGAACAGGATTTCAACAACAGCAGCAATCCGGGTTTCCTCGTGGAACAGCAGCGGGTTCATGTCCGTCAGGATGGCCTGATCTGGCAGCTGGAAATCGATCCCCAGGGTCAGTTCGCTGAAGTTCCGCCGCAGCTGGATGCCATGTGCCGCATCATCAGCCACGTCCATCAACATCATCACTATTTGCTGGGAGCCGTCGAAGTATGAGTATCTTAGTGCTTAAAAATGCCACCCTTGCCCAGCTTCATCCGGCAAAAGTGGAAGAAGGTGTCGATATCGTCATCGAAAATGACAGAATTATCGAAACAGGCGCGAACCTGAGCCAGCGTTATCCGCAGGCGCGTATTAAAGAAATGCGCGGCCGGCTGGTGATGCCGGGAATGGTCTGCTCGCATAACCATTTTTATTCCGGACTGTCGCGCGGAATTCAGGCCAATATTGCGCCGAGTCCCGATTTTATCTCCACGCTGAAAAACCTGTGGTGGCGCCTGGACCGCGCGCTGGATGAGGAGTCCTTATACTACAGCGGGCTTATCTGTTCGCTGGAGGCCATTCGCAGCGGCTGTACCGCCGTCATTGACCACAGCGCGTCGCCGAACTATATCGCTGGATCATTAAGTCAGTTACGTAACGCTTTCATCAAGGTCGGCCTGCGCGGCATGACCTGTTTTGAAACCACCGACCGTAACGGCAGCCTGCAGGAACTTCAGGCAAGCGTGGAGGAAAATATCCGTTTTGCCCACGAAATCGATCGGGCGCGGGAAAACGGCGACGAACCCTATCTGGTAGAAGCGCATATCGGCGCCCATGCGCCGTTTACGGTTCCCAACGAGGGGCTTTTGATGCTTCGCGAAGCATTAAAAGCAACCGGGCGCGGCCTGCATATTCATATGGCGGAAGACCGTTACGACGTTTCCCACAGCCACCATCACTACGGTAAAGATCTGCTGGTACGCCTGGCAGAGTTCGATCTCATCGATAGTAAAACGCTGGTGGCTCACGGGCTGTATCTGTCGGACGCGGATATTGAACTACTGAACGCGCACGATGGTTTTCTTGTCCATAACGCCCGCTCTAACATGAACAACCATGTTGGCTATAACCAGCAGCTGACGGCATTTCGCAACCTGGCGCTGGGCACCGACGGTATCGGCTCCGATATGTTTGAAGAGCTCAAGTTCGCCTTCTTTAAACACCGTGATGCCGGCGGACCGCTGTGGCCGGATAGCTTTGCGCGGGCATTAAGCAACGGCAACACGCTGCTTAGCCGCAACTTTAACGACCGTTTCGGCCGTATTGAGGCGGGCTATAAGGCGGATTTAACCATCAGCGATTATATTCCGCCGACGCCGCTGCTGGCGGCTAATCTCGCCGGGCACATCGCCTTCGGTATGGGGGCCAGCCACGTTCATAGCGTGATGGTGAATGGCGTCATGATCTATGAGGATCGGCAGTTCGCTATTGATTGCGATACGATTTTCGCCGAAGCGCGGAAGGTGGCGAAGAAGATGTGGCAGCGGATGGATGCATTGCCGTAATCCCATCACGGCAAAACAAAACCCGGTCACTGTACCGGGTTTATTTTTTGGCTTCTAGCGGGGCTATAAATAGCGCAGAAACATCGTTCGGGTAGCCCGGATAAGACGCGCGGCGCGTCGCCATCCGGGACTTTCCTACAAACTCAACAAGCTGGCGCTGGCGATCGTTCTCTGTTTCTGCAGCGCCGCCAGCGCGTCATCGGTCATTAGCGATAACGCCGCCGTTGGGCATACCGATACGCAGGCCGGGCCGCCGTCTCGCTGCTCGCAGAGATCGCACTTCACGATAACCGGCGGATGCGCCGCCGATGTCTCGATAGTAATCGCGCCAAATGGGCAGGCGACGACACAGCTCTGGCAGCCAATACAACGCCCGGCATCGGCCTCGACCCGTTCGGCGCCCATCGCCAATGCGCCGGTCGGACAGACCCCAACGCATGGCGCGTTCTCACACTGATGGCACATCACCGGCACGCTCAACGTGTCGAGTCGCATCACCTTCAATCGCGGATGAAATTCCGCCCCCTCCGCCACATGCTCCAGTGCGCAGGCAACTTCGCAGGTACGACAGCCGATACAGGCCTGTGAACTGGCAAGAATAAAATGGGTCATCACCGCTCCTTATGGTCAAATCGCGCCAGCATTTCGCTTGCGGCCTGGCGCCCGGCAACCATTGCCGTCACCACCAGATCGGCGCCATGCACCGCATCGCCGCCGGCATAGATTTTGTCATGGCTGGTCTGCGTGGTGCCGCGACCTTTGCCGCCCGTCACAATCTGCCCCCAGCGGTCAAGTTTGATGCCGTGCCCCCGCAGCCACGGCATGTCATGGGCCTGGAAACCAAACGCCAGCACCAGCACATCGGCCGGGAGTTCGAATTCTGAACCGGCAATTGGCCGCGGGCGGCGGCGGCCATCCGGCCCTGGTTCACCCATTTCGGTACGGATCATCCCGACGGCGCTGACCTGGCCTTTACGGTTACGCAGGATATATTGCGGCTGAACGTTAAACTGAAACGCCACGCCCTCCTCCCGCGCGTTCACCACCTCTTTTTTCGAGCCCGGCATGCTTAACTCATCGCGACGATAGGCGCAGGTCACGCTCTCAGCTCCGCGACGCACCGCGGTGCGCAGACAGTCCATCGCCGTATCGCCACCGCCCAGCACCACCACCCGCTTACCCTTAATGTCGGTTAACGGATATTCGGCGCTCTCTTCAAGCCCCATCACCTCACGGGTATTGGCAATCAGGAACGGCAGCGCCTGAATAACACCTGGCGCGTCTTCGCCATCAAGACCAGCGCCCATCAGCCCATAGGTGCCGACGCCTAAAAAGACCGCGTCATAGTTAGCAACCAGGTCGCTGAAGGCCACGTCGCGCCCCACTTCCTGATTGAGATGGAAACGAATCCCCATATCGCTGAAGATCTCACGCCGCAGCGCCATTACCGTTTTTTCCAGCTTGAAAGACGGAATGCCGAAAGTCAGCAGCCCGCCAATTTCAGGATGTTTATCAAAAACATCAACCTGTACCCCGGCGCGCGCGAGAATATCCGCGCAGCCCAGTCCCGCCGGTCCGGCGCCGATAATAGCCACGCGTTCCCGACGCGGCGCAACCTCGCCTGTGGTTGGCCGCCAGCCCATCGCCAGCGCGGTATCGGTGATATAGCGTTCCAGATTGCCAACCGCCACCGCGCCGCCTTCGTTTTTCAGCGTACAGGCGCCCTCACATAGCCTGTCCTGTGGGCAGACCCGGCCGCAGATTTCCGGAAGCGAACTACTTTGATGACAGAGTTCTGCGGCCTCAATAATTTTGCCCTCACGCACCAGTCGGATGAAATCGGGAATATGGTTGTGTAATGGGCAGGTCCAGTTGCACCAGGCTTTTTGCGCGCAGTACAGGCAACGCTCGCTTTCATATTCGGCATCACATTCGCTAAGGCGCTGGTAGATCTCGGCAAAATGCGCTTTTCGCTCCTCCGCGGCAAGCTTCTTCGCCCCCACCCGCGGCGCTTTATCCAGGATCGCTTCGCGCCTTGCGCCACGACGCTCGGCCAGCGGCTGCCCTTGGGCGGAGCGGATTTGTCTTTCCCGCTGTAACCGCTGGAGCGCGCTCTCGTCCATTACGCGCAGCGCCTGAGTCGGGCAACTGGCCACGCAGGCCTGTTCTGCGGAGGGGCGCTCGCGACAAAGATCGCATTTTTGCGCCAGCTGCGGGCCATCTTCCCCGCTGGCGACCATCTCGATTGCGCCAAATGGGCAAGCGACGACGCAGTTTTTGCAACCGATACACTCGGACTGGGTAAACTGGATGCTGTCGTTGGCGACATACAGCGCCTGAGTCGGACAGGAGGTGACGCAAGGCGCGTCGTTGCAATGGTGGCAAGTGGTCGCAGTACTGGCATTCCGGTGGAAGACAACATGGATGCGCGGAACAAAGGCGCTGCGCTGTGCCGGCCAGGCATCCTGATGATGCGCCGTGACGCAGGCTACTTCGCAGGCATGACATCCAATACAGTTCGCAACATCGGCCACAATAAATCGATTCATTTGCTTCCCTTTTATTCTTCTGGAATAGTCTCAGGGATGGATTGCAATATTCGGGCGATATTGGGCGCTCACCTTCTGCTGCCATTCATTTTTGCGAGTCAGCTCAAATTATTACTCTCCTGTCACTCTCGAATAAATAAAAGCTCATCAAATCACCGGGATGGCATCTCAAGCCCGCCCTGCCTTTTTATCATTTTTACCTTCTTAGCGCTTATTTCGCCTACCAAAATGAGACGGCATATATCTCAAACTGATATTCGCCATTTTTATTTCTGATGCCCGCTCGCAGCGTTAAACGGGCCTGCAAGAAATAAACATGCCAACCCGTGATTGATTTCACAAATATATTCTTCCACTGCCGCTTCGCTCATTTTTGGCACAGCTTACGCATAACCCTCCTAACGCATAAGCAACTCCGTGCGCGTTATACGCTGGTGAACATCATCAGCAGAGGGAGGCAATGGCCTTCGAATCGTAACTTCTGCCCTTTCAGTTCGGCACGGGAAGAAGTCGTAAAGGAGACAACTACTTCATGAAAGATTTTGCCATTCCGGCCTCACGCAATACGGCGACTGTCGCGCCGGTCGATGAGGTCCTGCCAATTACGCAAATGATTCTCTATGGATTGCAGCACGTGCTGGTGATGTACGCCGGGGCGGTGGCGGTGCCGCTGGTGGTGGGTAACGCGGTCGGTTTGCCTGCGGAGCATATTATTTTATTAATCAGCGCCGATTTGTTTATTTGCGGCGCCGCAACCATCGTGCAATCGATGGGCATCAAGCAGTGGTTGGGCTGCCGCTTACCGCTGATCCAGGGCTGTACTTTCGCCGCGCTGATCCCGATGGTGCTTATCGGCAAAGAGTACGGTATCGGGGCGATCTCCGGCTCGGTTATCGTCTCCGGCATTTTTATCCTCTGCTGCGCGCCGTGGATTAGCCGTCTCATTCGCTTCTTTCCGAAGGTGGTGATGGGTGGCATTGTGACGCTGATCGGCCTCTCTATTATGCCGGTCGCGGGAGGATGGATTGGCGGCGGCAGCAGCGAGATGGCCGGTTTCGGCGATCTCTTCTCGCTGCTGATGGCGGCCATCACGCTGGTCATTATTCTTAACCTTTATACCTTCGCCACCGGCGTGGTCAAGAACACCTCGGTGCTGATCGGGCTGGTGATCGGCACTATTTTATGGAGCTTCTTCAAGCCGCTGGATTTTAACCTCGTCAACGCTACGCCTTGGCTGCATCTGCCACAGGTGATGCAGTTCGCCCGGCCTGAGTTTCATATCGTGCCGGTCGCCCTGCTGTCGATGGTCATGGTGGTGGTGATGGTCGAAACCATGTCGTCCATCATGGCGACCGGCGATATCGTCGGTAAACAGGTCACGGCCAGCATGCTGCGTAACGGCCTGAATACCTGCGGACTGGCGACGACGATCTGCGGCTTCTTCAACCTGTTTCCCTACGCGGCCTTTGCGCAAAACGTCGGCCTGATTGGCCTGACCGGCGTACGCAGCCGCTTCGTGGTGTCGGTCTCGGGCGTCATCCTGATGCTAATGGGCATTTTCGCCAAAATGGCGGCGCTGGTGGTACTGATTCCGAAACCGATCCTCGGCGGCGCCGGTATCGTTATGTTCGGCATGGTTGCCGTTTCCGGTATTCGTACTCTCGGCCAGGTCAACTATCGCAACAATAACAATGGGATGGTCGTCGCGCTCACCCTTGGTCTCGGCATGATGCCGGTACTGGTGCCGAATCTGTTTACCCAGTTCCCGCCGATGATGCAGCTGTTTCTGCATAGCGGCATCACTATCGGCACCCTGACGGCGATTGTCGCCAACCTGACGCTGAACGGCAGCGTGCCGTTCCGTATTTCTCACGATGTCCCGGAACCGGACCCGGCGCCGCCGAGCGCGGCTGCCCGCAACATGGCCGTGCGTACGGTGCGCATGTGGCTACTGCTGCGCAAGGTACAGAAAGGTCAAACCGCCGCTGACGGCCAGGAGTGATTATGTCTATGTCGCAACGTCTGCTTTTTGCACTGTTGATGATGGCCCTGATGGCGGTTCCCGCCATCCAGGACGCCATTACCCTCGGAATTAACAGCCGTTTTATCTATCTGCTGCCGTACTATTTTTAAGGAGTCACACGATGGAAAAAGTAACCACCGTCTGTCCCTACTGCGCCGCTGGCTGTAAGCTGCGGCTGGTGGTGGACGACGGCATGGTCGTCGGCGCCGAAGCGGCCATGGGGAAAAACAATCAGGGAACCCTGTGTCTGAAAGGCTATTATGGCTGGGACTTCATTAACGATACCCAGATCCTGACCCCGCGTCTCAAAACCCCCATGATCCGTCGTAAGCGCAGCGGCAAACTGGAAGCCGTCTCCTGGGACGAGGCGCTCGATTACGTCGCCACCCGCCTTGGCGCCATTAAAGAAAAATATGGCCCGGACGCGATCCAGACCACCGGCTCCTCCCGCGGGACCGGTAATGAAACCAACTACGTGATGCAAAAATTCGCGCGCGCCGTTATTGGTACCAATAACGTCGACTGCTGCGCTCGCGTCTGACACGGCCCTTCGGTTGCAGGTCTGCACCAGTCGGTCGGTAACGGCGCCATGAGTAATGCCATCACGGAGATTGATAACACCGATCTGGTGTTTATCTTCGGTTACAACCCGGCGGATTCCCACCCTATCGTGGCGAATCACGTCATTAACGCCAAACGCAACGGGGCAAAAATCATCGTCTGCGACCCGCGCAAGATTGAAACCGCGCGCATCGCCGACATGCACATCGCGCTGAAGAACGGCTCGAATATCGCGCTGCTCAACGCCATTGGCCACGTTATTATTGAAGAGGATCTGTACGATAAATCCTTCGTCGCCAGCCGTTCCGAGGGCTTCGAGGAGTATCGCAAAATCGTCGAAGGCTACACGCCGGAGTCGGTGGAAGAGATAACCGGCGTCAGCGCTCAGGAGATCCGCGCCTGCGCCCGGATGTACGCCAGCGCCAAATCCGCCGCCATCCTGTGGGGCATGGGCGTCACCCAGTTCTACCAGGGCGTGGAGACCGTGCGGTCGCTGACCAGCCTCGCGATCCTCACCGGCAACCTCGGCAAGCCGAGCGTCGGCGTCAACCCGGTACGCGGACAGAACAACGTTCAGGGCGCCTGCGATATGGGCGCGCTGCCGGATACCTATCCGGGCTACCAGTACGTTAAGTTCCCGGAAAACCGCGAGAAGTTTGCCAGAGCGTGGGGCGTCGACAGCCTGCCGGAGCATACCGGCTACCGCATCAGCGAGCTGCCGCACCGCGCCGAACACGGCGAAGTTCGCGCCGCCTACATTATGGGCGAGGATCCGCTGCAGACCGATGCCGAGCTTTCCGCGGTGCGCAAGGCGTTTGAACAGCTGGAACTGGTTATCGTCCAGGATATTTTCATGACCAAAACCGCCGCCGCGGCCGACGTCATCCTGCCATCCACCTCGTGGGGCGAGCACGAAGGCGTGTATACCGCAGCGGACCGCGGCTTCCAGCGCTTCTTTAAAGCGGTGGAGCCGAAGTGGGACCTGAAAACCGACTGGCAGATCATCAGCGAAATCGCCACCCGGATGGGCTATCCGATGCACTACAACAACACCCAGGAGATCTGGGACGAGTTGAGGCATCTGTGCCCGAACTTCTACGGCGCCACCTATGAAAAAATGGGCGAGCTCGGCTATGTCATGTGGCCATGCCGCGATGAGTCCGACGCCGACCAGGGGACGTCGTATCTGTTTAAAGAGACGTTCTCTACGCCGAGCGGTAAAGCCCAGTTTTTCACCTGCGACTGGGTCGCGCCGGGAGATAAACTTTCTGAACAGTACCCGATGGTGCTCTCAACGGTGCGCGAGGTCGGTCACTACTCCTGCCGTTCGATGACCGGCAACTGCGCGGCGCTGGCGGCGCTGGAGGATGAACCGGGCTATGCGCAAATCAACACCGCCGACGCCGAACGGTTAGGCATCGAGGATGAAGCGCTGGTGTGGGTCAATTCGCGTAAAGGCCGCATCATCACCCGCGCGCAGGTCAGCGATCGGCCGAATAAAGGCGCGGTATACATGACCTACCAGTGGTGGATTGGCGCCTGTAACGAGCTGGTGTCGGAGAACCTGAGCCCGATAACCAAAACGCCGGAGTACAAGTACTGCGCGGTTAACGTTGAGCGGATTGCCGATCAGCGCGCGGCGGAGCAGTACGTGATCGATGAGTACAACAAGCTGAAAGCCCGCCTGCGCGAAAGCGCGATGGGTTAAGGTTCGACGGCCATACCAACCCTCCCCGGTGGCGCTTACGCTTACCGGGGCTACTAACCGAATACCGAACCGTAGCCCGGATAAGGCGCTGTGCGCCGCTATCCGGGAATCCTCCCCGGTGGCGCTTACGCTTACCGGGGCTACCAACCGACTACCGAACCGTAGCCCGGATAAGGCGCTGTGCGCCGCTATCCGGGAATCCTCCCCGGTGGCGCTTACGCTTACCGGGGCTACCAACCGAATACCGAACCGTAGCCCGGATAAGGCGCTATGCGCCGCTATCCGGGAATCCTCCCCGGTGGCGCTTACGCTTACCGGGGCTACCAACCGACTACCGAACCGTAGCCCGGATAAGGCGCCATGCGCCGCTATCCGGGAACCCTCCCCGGTGGCGCTTACGCTTACCGGGGCTACCAACCGAATACCAAACCGTAGCCCGGATAAGGCGCTGTGCGCCGCTATCCGGGAATTCTCCCCCGGTGGCGCTTACGCTTACCGGGGCTACCAACCGACTACCGAACCGTAGCCCGGATAAGGCGCTGTGCGCCGCTATCCGGGAACCCTCCCCGGTGGCGCTTACGCTTACCGGGGCTACCAAACGAATATCAAACCGTAGCCCGGATAAGGCGCCATGCGCCGCTATCCGGGAATTCTCCCCCGGTGGCGCCTTATCCGGCCACCAAATCGCACAAAACAGCAGCCCCGGTACAAGATCACGATTTAATCGCGTGTTGAATGGAGTCAATAATCGGCTGATAGCCGGTACAGCGGCACATATTGCCTTCTAATACATCCTTTATTTGCGCTTCGTCCGGGTGCGGCTCTTTGGTTAACAACTCGGTGGCGCTGACCAATACTCCCGGCGTACAGAACCCGCACTGCACGCCGCCCTTCTCAATAAACGCATCCTGTAATTTTTGCGTAATCGGATTATCGTTTAACCCTTCCAGGGTCTCGATCTCCGCTTCATCACACTGTTCGGCCAGTACCAGACAAGAACAAACGGCGTTACCGTCCATCAGCACCGTGCAGGCGCCGCATTCGCCAATCGAACATCCCTCTTTGGTGGCGGTAAGATGCAATGTATCCCGCACCAGATCCAATAGGCGCATATTGCCTTCTACTTTTGCTTCCACCAGCTTGCCGTTTACCTTCACTTTAATTGTGCTCATAGCTTTATCCTGTACAGGGCGCTCTGGCGCCCTGATTGAATCATTAAATCCCTGAGGCCCGTTGCGCCTCGGCCATCATGTCGCGGAACATGTTGACGAACACCGGCTGCTTATATGCCGCCGACCAGCGCTTGCCGATGGCCGCATAGATAAGCTTGTCCAGCACTTCGCAGGCGCTATCGATAGTGTCGTTGCTCAGTGGTTTCCCCAGCAGGCAGCGTTCAATATCGAGCAGCCGCTGCGGCTTGCTGAACAGCGCGCCGTCCACCAGCCGGCAGTAGCTCACCGTACCATCATCAGCAAAGTCCAGTAACGCGCTCAGGCTCTGACGAGTGATGTTGAGCGCGTTGCGCCGCCCTAACTGGTGATAAAACCCTTTCGCCTGCGGGCGCGCCGGCGGCGGCAGTATCACTTTGGTCAGCAGTTCATCCGGCTGGCGCTGGGTCTTGTAGCCGGACAGCAAGAACTCGGCCAGACCGAGGGTGCGTACGCCATTTAGCGAGCGCAGTTCGATGCGCGCGTCATAGAGGATGGCAGGCGGAATGGAATCGCCGCAGGGCGCGGCGTTGACGATATTGCCGCCGATGGTGGCGCGGTTGCGGATCTGGTGCGAACCGACGGTATGACAGGCCTGCACCAGCAGCGGGTAACGTTCGCGCAACAGCGGATGATCGGTAATACGGTTAAAGGTCATCGCTCCGCCAATGATGACCTCATGGCTGACCGGATCTTCGCTCACCTGCGTCAACTCCGGCAGACGGGAAATATCAACCAGCCGCATCGCGCGGGTTTGCAGACGCCCCTGCACAATTACATCGGTACCGCCGGCGATAGCCGTCACGCCCTCTTGCGCCAGCAGGGCTAACGCCTCCTGCAGGCTTTTCGCGCGAGTCACTTCCACGTCAGTGAGACGCAGCACCTGCTTCTTGTTTTCCGCCTCCAGCATCATTTCGCTTTGGCGAACCGGCTTTTTCAGGTTGTAGCCGAGGATCACCTGTTCAAGGGTCAGCGGTAATTTATTAAACCGCGTCTCGAGGGCAAAACTTACCGCGTTGTTGATAGCCGCCGCCGCGAGTTCAGTGGCTGGTTCGCCGATCCCCTTCGCCCCCAGAGGCCCGGCGATATCCGGGTTTTCTACGCCGATAATCGTCATCGGCGGAATATCTTTCATCGTCGGCAGCAGGTAGCTGTCGAAGTTTTCCGATTTGACCCGGCCGTTTTCAATGTTGAAGTCTTCCAGCAGCGCATAGCCGAAACCCTGCGCCACCCCACCGTAAACCTGGCCTTCAAAACCCACCGGGTTGAGTACCCGGCCCACGTCATGGGCGGCGGTAACATGCAGCAAATCGGTTTTACCGGTGCTGGTATTCACCCGTACCTCCGCCACCTGGCAGCCGTAGACCCAGGTAAAGTACGGGCTGCCGCAGCCTTTTTCTTCATCCCAATGAATAGGCGGCGGCACAAACCAGCCGTACTCGGTCAGGCTGACGCTGGCCCATTTGGTCTTATTAACCGCGGTTTTGAAGTCAATACGCCGTTCACTGTCCTGGGCGTTGATGATAAAGCCGTCCTGCCACAGGGTTTCTTCCAACTCGCGGGTGCCGATGCTGTCGCCGACGACACTAAGAATACGGCGTTTTATCTTGTCGGCGGCGTCAAGAATCGCCCCGCCGCCGACCATTGTCCCGCGGGTCGCCGCCGTCGATCCGCCGTCGCCGATAACCGAGGTCGGCGGCTCCATAAAATGCAGTTCAGAAAGAGGAATACCAAAGGCTTCCGCGGCGATTAGCGACATCGCGGTTTGCAGACCCTGACCGTTTTCCGATACCGATGTCGCCAGATTGACGCTACCGTCTTCATTGACCTGGATAAGCGCCGTCGAAGTATCAACCCCTTCCGCGCCAATGGAACAGCCGCGATAGCTCAGCGCCAGGCCAATACCATATCGATAAACGCCGCCTTTTTGGTTCAATTCACGATAGTGCTGGCGTTTTGCCGCAAATTCCGAGGCATTCACCGCCTTACTCAGGACTTCAGTCGCCGAGACGGTGTGTTTATCAAACCGCTGCCCGGTGACCGAGGTATCTCCCTGACGCAGCGCATTCACTTCACGCACCGCCACCGGCGAGAGATTGAGCACTTCGGCAATTTCATCCATAAAGGATTCGTTGGCGTAAACCACCTGTGGTGAACCGAAACCACGCATCGCCGAGGTATAGCTGTTGTTGGTATAGACGGCTTTGACGTCGATATGGACGTTATCAATATTGTACGGCCCCGCCGCCTGCACCGAAGAACGCCAGGTGACGAACGGGGAAGACGCCGCATAACCGCCGCTATCGGCAAGAATATCGATTTTGATCGCCAGAATACGCCCGTTGTCGTCCACCCCGGCGCGATACTTCATTTTATAAGGGTGGCGCTTACAGCTTTCGATAATGGACTGCTCGCGGGTGTAGGTAAATTTAACCGGACGACCGGTAAGCCGCGTCATCAATGCGGAACGGCAGGCCAGATGATCGATGATGTCGTCTTTCCCGCCGAACGAGCCGCCCATCACCGCGCGTTTGACGTTAATCTGGCTTTGCGGACAGCCCATAAACTTAGCCACGAAGCTGCGTACGCGGTGCGGGTTCTGAATGGAGCCGGAGATAATCAGGCTACCATCGGTAGGATCAAGCCAGGTCAGTACGACTTCCGGTTCGATGTAGGCGTGTTCCTGGAAGCCCACTTCATATTCACGTTCAATCACGTGACTGGCTTCGGCAAAGCCTTTGGCGATGTCGCCCTTAACGGTGTGGTGATGGGCGGCGATATTATCGCTGCGCTCCGGGTGAATTCGCCGGGCGTCCGCCGCCAGCGCGGCTTCTACGTCCGTTAGCGGCTCATAAGGCGTATAGCGCACATGTATTTTATCCGCCGCTTCGCAGGCGGCTTCATAACTGGTTGCCGCCACCACGGCGACGACATCGCCGTGGAAGACCACCTCGTCTTTGACGATAGGCAGATAATCTTTGACGATGATCCCCACGACCGGTGTACCGGGGATATCCTGCCAGGTGGCGATTTTTACTACGCCTGCAACATTCAGCGCCTCGCTAAGATCTATCGCCTCGATTTTCCCGGCGGGTATATCCGCAAAGCGGCAAACGCCATACAGCATGCCCGGTAAGGTAATATCGTCGCCATAAACGGCCGTTCCTTTGACTTTCGCCAGTCCATCCACGCGCCGTAGCGGCGCTGAAGGTGAAGCACACATAACAGTCCCCTCAATGATTATCCGTTGCGGGCAATCCCGGGTTCGCTAAACGTCGCGCTATCCATAACCCATGGGAAAAGCCACTTCACCGATAACAAATCCAAGATTTGTGCCAGAAATCAATGAGGTGCTGCGTAAGCTTCGTTTTTGTGAGTCGCCGCGCAAAATACGGCTAAAGTGCGGAGAAAATAGCGCTACTAAGGCCGCGGCCCGCAGGGCAGAAACATTTCGCCGCCATTTTTATCAAAGTGATAGCCCGGTTTTCTCAAATTAATAATTTGCCCCTGTACTAGACGGTATAGATACGGATCTCGTGTTCACGGAAAGCATCCCGGTATTTACGGCTAATGTTTTCCTCCACCACCAGCACGTCAATGGCGCTGCTTTCAGCTACCACAAAACGCGCGACGGCGGGGATTTTATCTGAGGTTAAGCCAACGATAATCTCACTGCACTGTTTGATAACCGCTTTCTTAAATTCACAATCGGCGTGATCAAAGCCGGTTAAACCTGACTCCGGAGCCATCGCGCAGCCGCCAATAAACCCCTGGTCAAAGAGGATCCCCTGCACCTGGGCCACCGCCGATGCGCCGACACAACCGCCAGCCGCGCGTTGCACCAGACCTCCGAGCATCACAACCTCGTAAAGCGGTTTTTTAAGCAGAACCGCCGCGATTTCCGGAGAATTGGTGACCACGGTTAAGGCCAGCTCGCCCGGTAGCGCTTCCGCCATTGCCAGATTGGTGGTGCCGGTATCAATAAAAATACAGCCGCCCGGTTTCACTAGCTGTGCGCACTTCTGTGCGATCCTGCTCTTTGTTGCCCTGTTTTTCTCTTTACGTTCGCTGTACTCCATGGATTCCGGCAGGGTCATCACCGCGCCGCCGTAGACTTTCTTACAATATCCTTCTTTGCTCAACTCATGAAGATCGCGGCGAATAGTATGTTCAGAGACCTGTAAGCGCTGGGCCAAATCGGCGCAGACGACCCTACCGTCCTCCTGCAGGATCTGACAAATCAGCGCTTGTCGTTGCTGAGGGAAAGCAGCATAATCGAGCACAATAACTCCTTTAAATAAACATAACGAGCAGCAAAGAGCATAATCATTCACTCATGCGCATGCTGTCAACCCGAACCCTTACGAGGTAAATTATGAAAGTTGCCCATATCGCCCTCTGGACCCGCCATCTTGAGCAACAAGCACGCTTTTGGGTGGAGTTTTTTGCCGGTGAAATCAACGAAAAGTACCACAGTAAGACCAATCCTGGTTTTGAATCCTACTTTGTAAAAATTGGCTCTGACGTGGCAATTGAGTTAATGGCCAAACCCGGCTTACAGGACTCGCCCCGCGATAACAACCATACGGGGTGGGCGCATCTGGCGATCGCCGTCGGCGGCGTGGATCAGGTTAATGCGTTAGCCAAACGCGCTGAAATGGCGGGAATTTTAGTCTCTGCCCCGCGCACCACCGGTGATGGCTATTATGAGGCGGTTATCAAAGACCCGGATGGTAACCTGGTGGAAATCGTCGCATAGTAAGGGAAACCCACATGAAGGAGTCAACCGTGGCACATTATCGCGTCATTGATAAAGCGAGCTGGCCTCGCCTGGATCATTTTACGTTCTACCGTACCTTTGCCAATCCCAGCTTCAATCTGTGCGTACCGGTCGAAGCGCAACAGTTATATACCTGCGCGAAGGACCACGGCGTCTCCTTCTTTCAACTGGCATTATTCGGCCTGTTGCGCGCGGCCAACGCCGTACCGCAGCTAAGACAGCGCCTGCGCAACGACGATATCATCGAATATGACGCCATCTCGGTGATGACGCCGATCATGACGACCAGCGAAGGTTTTCGGCAGGTATGGTGCGATAACGCCGCTGATTTCCCCGCGTTTAGCGCCGCCGCAACGCCGCGCATTGAGGCCGCAAGAAGCACCAATCCCTCACCGCTTATTGTGGAAGAAGAAAATTTCTTTTGCGCCAGTTGCCTGCCGTGGCTGCACTTCAGCGCCATGACCCATGCGGAATACTACGTTGGCGCGGCGGTGCCCGCCCTGACGTGGGGGAAACTGAAAAATGGCATCATTCCGGTTGCCGGCCGATTTAATCACGCTTTTGTGGATGGCCTGCACGCCAGCCGTTTTTATGCCGAAGTTGAATATTATTTCGCCAATCCGCAGACTCTGTGGCTGCCGGTTGAGGCCCGCGATTAGCTGCCGCGGCATAAAGAACAATCCACTATGACTTCCCCGAAAACCGGCATTATATTGCCGGTTTTTTGCTAATGCGAAATGGCTATAAACCATAGCGTTTCGTTGTTAGACAGTATTCAGCGCGCCTCTTATCTTCGTCATGAATTGTAAATAACAACGCAATCATTTGATGAGGTAGCACTTTTGTCCAGATTACGGCAAGGATTAAAAACCAGACAAACGCGCTTCGCGCTGGCGCTGAAAGTGGCGCTACTCGGTAGCATGGTGGCATTTTCTTCTGTCGCCAACGCCGACGATATCCTTAAAGAAGGGATCACTCCCGCAACCGATGCCAGCCAGATCCCGGCAAGCGCCAAACTGCGTAAAGACACGGTGGTGGCCGGCATTTCTGAACCGCAGGGGATCTTTAACCCTTACTTCTTCGTCAACGGTTGGGATGAGAACGTCACCAACGTTATTTTCTCGCGCCTGATTGACTGGGACAGTCAGGGTAAGCTGGTGCCGGGGCTGGCTGAGAGCTGGACGGTGAGCGCGGATAACAAAGTCTATACCATCAAATTACGCCCTAACCTGACCTTCAGCGACGGATCGCCACTCACCGCGGAGGATGTCGCCTTTACGCTGACCGTTCTGCTCGACCCGAAATATGACGGCGACACCGATATTACTCTGGCCAATATCGCCGGCGGCGCAGAATATAAAGCCGGCAAAGCCGATAGCGTGAGTGGCCTGAAAGTTATCGATCCGCTGACCCTGCAGGTTACCACCACTCAGCCGGGCGCGACGACGCTGGCGAAAATCGGCGGTCCGGTATTATCGAAAGCCTGGTACGGCAAAGGGTATCAACGCGGAAATCTGGATTATCTGCGTTCTCTGCACGGAAAACCGCTGGGTAACGGCCCGTATGTCTACGATAAATATATTCCCGGTCAGGAGATTCGCTTCCACGCCAACACGCATTTTTACCGCGGTACGCCGCCAACGCCACGCTTTATCTATCGCGTGACCAATCCGTCCACCAATTTCCAGTTATTCCAGACCGGCGAAACCGACTACGACGCCTTCACCTCGCGTCCGGATGATATTGAGCAGCTTAAGATGCTCGGTTTTGCCAATATCAACCTCTACGGTTCCAGCGACTACAGCCAGGTGGAGTTCAACGTCCATCGCCCGGCGCTGCAGGATAAAAAAGTGCGTCAGGCGCTGATTTACGGGCTTGACCGCCAGAAGTTAATCGACGTGGTGTATCAGGGATACGGCAAGGTAGCCATTGAACCGATCGCGCCTATTTCCTGGGCTTTCAACGCGCAGGGCGTCAACCCCTATCATTACGATCCGGCGCAGGCGAAAAAACTGCTCGATGAAGCGGGCTGGCTGCCTGGCGCCGATGGCATCCGCGTGAAAGACGGTAAACGGCTGGAGCTGACCCTGCTGGCGAGCAAAAAAGTCATTAACGACGCGCTGATTCCGATTGCCAAAGAGAACTGGCGGCAGATCGGCGTGCTGCTGAAACCGCAGGTGGTTGATTTCAACGCGCTGATGGCGCAGCGCAAAGCAGGTAATTACGATCTGGCGTCGTTTAGCACCAGCACCCTCAACGATCCGCATGACGGCGTGTGGGACTTCTACAGCAGCGAAGCCAAAGAGTCGGGCTACCACAATGCTGAAGTCGATAAGCTTATCAATGCGGGTAACGCAGTGCTGGATGTCGAACAACGCAAGCCTATTTATCACCAGCTGTACCAGGTGCTGGCCGAGGATCCGCCGGTTATCTTGCTTGGATACCGGGAGATTCTTTCCGCCAGCAGCGCCCGCGTGACCGGCTTTAAGCCGGATATCTATAACGGCCTCACCGGCAGTTTGCCAGGCGTGAAAATCGTGAAGTAAATCCCCCAGCCGCCGGCCTCCCCGGCGGCTGATGTGAGAATGTTATGAAAAATTTCATCCTGAGGCGCTTATTGCAAACGCTGCCGATGCTGCTGCTGGCCTCCTTTATCATTTTTATGCTCTTTGCCAAAACCCCCGGCGACTTTATCGATGGCAATATCACCTTGACGGCCGCCCGCGCCGCCGAACTGAAGGCGATATACGGCCTCGACCAGCCGCTTTTCACCCGCTACCTTCACTGGCTGGGGCAACTGCTGCGCGGGGATTTAGGCTTCTCGCTGCAATACCAAATTCCGGTCAGCCAGTTACTGAACCAGTACATCTGGAACTCCTTCCTGCTGGCGAGCGTGGCGCTGGTTTTCTACTGGGGTATCGGCCTGACGGTTGGCGTGGTCTCCGCGCTCAGACCTAATTCCTGGTTTGATCATCTGGTGAGTATCGCGGTGTTCGCCGCGATGTCCTTTCCCACCTTTTTCCTCTGCCTGCTGCTAATTAAGTGGTTTGCCGTCGACCTTCACTGGCTGCCGGTAGGCGGGATGACCAATACCGGCAGCGACGATAGCGGCTGGCAGTATGTGCTGCAGGTCGCCGCCCATCTGGTACTGCCGGTACTGGCGCTGGTGATGCTGCAGGCCGGTAGCCTGACGCGCTATTTTCGCGCCAGCATGCTCGACGTGGTGAAGATGGATTTCATTCGTACCGCCCGTGCTAAAGGGCTGCGAGAACGCACGGTTATCATGAAACACGCGCTGCGCAATGCGCTACTGCCGGTCATCACCCTGCTTGGCTTTGAACTGCCGGGATTGTTCTCTGGCGCCATCATTACCGAAAAAGTATTTAACTGGCCGGGGGCCGGACACATTCATATCGATTCGCTGGCCGCTCGCGACTATCCGGTATTGATGGGGTTTACCCTGTTTCTGGCGGTGCTGACGATCATCGGTAATTTACTGGCCGATGTGCTCTACGCGTGGGCCGATCCGCGCATTCGAGTGAGGTAATGATGATAACTTCCCTGTTTGGCCACCGTCGCCGCCTGCGCCAGGCGACAATCCCCGCGCTCGCGCAAATAACTCCCTCTCCATGGCATCAGGCGTGGCGCCAACTGCGCCGCAACCGAATGGCGATGCTGTGTTTAATCCTGCTTGCGGTGATGGCCCTGTGGTGCGCGCTCGGGCCGATGTGGTCGCCGTGGAAAGATGACGCCACCGATGCGCTGATGATCAACAAACCACCCGGCGCCGAACACTGGTTAGGTACCGATTTTCTTGGCCGCGATATCTATACGCGTTTACTGCTGGCCGGGCGCATTTCACTGATAATCGGCCTGTTGACTATGCTGCTATCGGTAACGCTGGGCTACCTGCTGGGAGCGCTGTCGGGCTATGTCGGCGGGCTCACCGATAAACTGATCATGCGGCTAGCCGATCTGGTGATGACGATACCCGGCCTGCCATTATTAATCGTCGCCGGCGCGATGCTCTCCGAGCTCGACTTTTCGCCGGATTCCCGCATCTGGATGGTCGTAATTATGCTCAGCCTGCTGGAGTGGCCGAAGCTGGCGCGGCTGGTGCGCGGGCAGTGCCTGTCGCTACGCGAGCGCGATTTTATGCTGGCGACGCAGGTACTGGGACTCTCGGCGCGTCGCCGGCTGTTCGGTCACCTGCTGCCCAATACCATCCCGATTCTGGTGGTGATGGCGACAATGGCGGTCGCTAACGCCATTCTGAGCGAATCGGCGCTGAGCTATCTCGGCCTCGGCGTGGTACCGCCGACACCATCGTGGGGCAACATGATGGATGCTGCTAACAGCCTGATTGATTTTCAGCGGCGACCGTGGCTATGGATGCCTCCCGGGATTGCCATCTTTATTACTGTGATTGCTATTAATGTGCTGGGCGACGGCCTGCGCGACGCAATGGACCCGAAAATGAAACAGAGGCTGAAATGAGCACGCCATTAATTTCTTTTAAGCAACTTTCTGTCTCTTTCGCTGCTGAAGGTAGCCGGGTGCGCGCGGTACAGGAGGTCTCTTTTTCGATTCAGGCCGGGCAAACGGTAGGTATCGTCGGTGAGTCCGGCTGCGGCAAAAGCGTGACCGCCATGTCGTTAATGGGCCTGCTGCCTCCCCAGGCCGCTCGCATTGACGGCGGCGAGATCCATTTCGAAGGACGCGATCTGCTCAAGCTGAAAGCCCGTCACATGGCCGACCTGCGCGGCAACCAGTTGGCGATGATCTTCCAGGAGCCGATGTCGGCGCTCAACCCGGTACTGACCATAGGCGAACAGCTCTGCGAGCCGCTAATACGTCATCGCGGTGACTCGCCGCAAGCCGCCTGGCAGCGCGCAATACAACTGTTAAACGAGGTGGGACTGGCGCGCAGCGAAAGCCTGATGGCGAACTATCCACACCAGCTTTCCGGCGGCATGCTACAGCGGGTAATGATCGCCATGGCGCTGAGCTGCCGGCCAAAATTATTAATAGCGGATGAACCGACAACCGCGCTGGATGTCACCGTACAGGCGCAGATCCTGCGACTGCTGCGCGACCGCGCGCGCGAAAACCAGATGGCTCTGCTGCTGATCACCCACGATCTGGGAGTGATCGCACAGATGGCCGAACGGGTAGTGGTGATGTATGCCGGGCGGATCGTCGAACAGGGAACCACCGCCGAGGTACTGCGCCAGCCGCAGCATCCCTATACCCGCGGTCTTATCGCCTCTCGCCCGGTGCCGGGCGCACGCCGCCGGCGGCTTTACTCCATTCCCGGCCAGGTACCGGACCTCGCGCAACTGCCTGCGGGCTGCGCGTTTGCCGATCGCTGCCAACAGGCAACCGCGCGCTGCCGCCAGGATACACCACCACTTTTGGGGCCCTCTCACCAGGCGGCCTGTTTTTATAGTGAATTCACGGAGTCGGTGGCATGAATCAGCCCTATATCATTGAAGTTAATGGCTTGAAAAAGTATTTTCCGCTGCGCGACGGCCTGTTCGGCCAGCAGACCGGGGAACTGCGCGCGGTCGATGACGTCAGTTTTAATATCCGTCCGGGAACGATTTTCGGCCTCGTCGGAGAATCCGGTAGCGGTAAAACCACCGTTGGCCGCACCTTGCTTGGATTGTATGAAAAAACCGCCGGCAGCATTAAATTCCGCGGTCAGGAGTTATCCGAACTGTCAGCGGCAGCAATGCAGGCTTTACGGCCAAAAATTCAGCTGGTATTTCAGGACCCCTATAGTTCACTGAATCCACGCATCCGCATCGGCGAGGCGATTGGCGAGGCGATGCTGCAGCATAAACTGTGCTCGCGCGCTGAACTCTATGAGAAAGTCATTGCGGTGATGAAGATATGCGGGCTGGCGCCTCAGCATTATCACCGCTATCCGCATGAATTTTCCGGTGGTCAGCGGCAGCGCATCGGCATCGCCCGCGCGCTGATTCTGAATCCGGACTTTATCGTCGCCGATGAACCCATTTCCGCACTCGATGTGTCGATTCAGGCGCAGATTATCAATCTGTTTGCCGACCTGCGCGACGAACGTGGCGTCACTTTTCTATTCATCTCACATGACCTCGGGGTAGTGGAGCATCTGTGCGACGACGTGGCGGTGATGTACCTGGGTCAACTGGTGGAAACGGCCAGCCGCGATGCGCTGTTTAGCCGCCCTCTTCATCCCTATACCCAGGCGCTGCTGGCCGCAGTGCCCACGCTGGATCCTGATAGCGAGCCGCTGGCGGTCGTTCAGGGGGAAATTCCCGACCCTTCCCGACCGCCTGCCGGCTGCCGCTTTTCATCTCGCTGCCCGCAGGCAAACGAACGTTGCCGTCGCGAACCGCCGCGTCTGCGCGAAATCGCGCCGGGGCACCAGGTCGCCTGTCATGAAATTGAGGCTGAATCGCGCGTGGTTATCGCATAACAATAACGGCAATAAGATCATCGTTTAGCGGCAAATTTTGCCGCTATCATCTCCGCTGTCGGCTGTATTCCTCCGAGACTCCACTGTTCCGGCTCGTGTTCATCAATGCGGATCCAGACGGACTGACGGAATTGCGGATCGCCCCGGCCTTCAATTTCCACCATGAGGTCAGTCATGCGACGCAGCAGTTCATTCTTCTGTTCAGCGGTCATGATCCCTTTAATCGTTTGCACATTAACAAAAGGCACAGTATTCTCCTGATTAACTGAGTCTATATTTCAAACTCAGGTTAGGAGATAACCTAAATCATGTCAAAAGATAATTCATCCCCTTACCTGCCCGCGGAACTTTGCGGCCTGGCGGAAAGCGCTAAAATTGTTGGCGATCAATGGATTTTATTGATTTTAAGAGAGGCGTTTTACGGCGTGACGCGTTTCGAAACGATTCGCGCTCATACCGGAATGAGCAAACAGACGTTAACTCAGCGTTTAAAATTGATGGTTGATGTGGGGCTACTACGTAAACTTCCCTATCGCGAAGCGGGGGCGCGTGAGCGTTATGAATATACGCTGACCGAAAAGAGCCGCAGCCTGGCGCCGGTTCTTTTTGCCCTGATGGAATGGGGACATCAGCAACTCTTACATACGTCGCCGCATATCCAGTTAGTAGATAAAACCAGCGGTGCGCCGGTGTCTCTGGCCTACGTCAATGCCGCAGGGCAGCGTATTGCGCAAAGCGATGTTCAGATAGTAAAAGTCCAGGATTGACCCCTGCTACGCGCGGGCTGTCAGTCAGTAACAGGTCCCGTTTCCGGGACCTGTTTCGTTTAGAGACGTTATTCCTCCAGCGCGTAGGCGATGATATCGTCACCGACGTCCGGCGAGTGGCTGGCGCCGCCGGCGGAAATCAGCACGTACTCTTTGCCGGTTTTCGGCGATTTGTAGACCAGCGGCGCCGCTACCGCGCCAACCGGCAAGCGAGCGCGCCACAGCTCTTTACCGCTGGCGGAATCCAGCGCCCGCAGATAGTTATCCTGGGTACCGGCGAAGAACACCAGGCCCGAGGCGGTGGAGGTTGGGCCGCCCAGCGTCGGCATTCCCAACGGGATATGCAGATGGGTTTTCATCCCCAGCGGCCCGGTATCTTCTACCGAGCCCATCGGCACCTGCCACAAGAGCTGACGGTTGTTCAGGTCAATAGCGCTCATGGTACCAAACGGCGGGGTATTACAGGGCACGCCCAGCGCGGACTGCAGGATGTCGATACGTACGCCGCCGTAAGGCCCGGCAACTTGCGGGCGAACGGTGCCCATAAAGCCAGGGACTTCGTCGGTGGAGACTTTGTATTTCGCCATCTCTTCTTTGCGCACCAGCGACATCCGCAACGGCATACGCATATCGTTGACGAACAGCGTGCCGGTACGTTCATCGATGGTGATGCCGCCCCAGTTCATGCCGCCGAGCAGGCTTGGCCACTCGATATACGGTTTCTCTGACGGCGGCGTATACATGCCAAGGTAGGTCGACTCTTTAAAATCGATACGGCACATTAGTTGGTCGAACGGCGTCACGCCCCACATTGATTTTTCGCTCAGCGGCTCGACGCCTAACTGCGGCATGCCGGTAGAGAACGGCTGGGTGGCAGACAGATGTTCGCCCTCCGCTCCCTGATGAGCGACCGGCAGTTCTTCGACGCGGGTCACCGGTTTGCCGGTGCGGCGGTCGAGCACGTAAATCTGTCCGGTTTTGGTGGTCTGGATCAGAACCGGGACGTCCTCGCCCTGCTCGTTTTTCATGTGGAACAGTACCGGCTGCGATGGCAGGTCGTAATCCCAGATATCGTGGTGAACGGTCTGGAAAACCCATTTTGTTTTACCGGTACTGGCATCCACCGCCACCACCGCGGAGCCATATTTCTCTTTCGCTTCATTCCGATCGCCGCCCCAGTAGTCCGGCGGCCCGTTACCGGTCGGCAGATAAACCAGATTCAGCTCTTTATCAAAGCCGGGAATGGTCCACACGTTCGGGGTTTCGAGCGTATAAACGCGGCCTTTTTCCGGATCGGTGATATTTTCCGGCTTGCCGACATCCCAGGCCCAGACGACTTTACCATCGCGTACGTCATAAGCGCGTACGACCCCGGATGGCTCGCCGTGTACGATATCGCGTACCCAGCCGCCCAGCACCGCAATATGCCCCATGATCACCGGCGTTGAAGTCGGATGGTAGCGTTTGCTGTTTTCGGTGTCGCCCATGCCCTGCTTCAGATCCACGCTGCCGTGGTCGCCGAAGTCATCGCACAGTTCGCCGGTTTTCGCATTCAGCGCCAGCAGGCGCGCATCCACGGTCGATACCATGATCCGCTGCGAACACTGTTGCAGCGCCGGGCTCGCTTTTTCTTCCGCGCTGAGCGTATCGTCGCTCTGCACATCATAGTAACCCACGCCGCGGCAGGTCACATGTTCCGCCGTCTGCGCGTGCGGGTCAAAGCGCCAGCGCGCCTTGCCGGTATCGGCATCAATGGCGGTCACCACGTTAAGCGGCGTACAGGAATACAGCGTATCGCCAATTTGCAGCGGCGTATTTTCGTCAACGCCAATGGCCGGGCCGGTCAGGCGGCGGCCTGTGTGGTAGGTCCAGGCAACTTTCAGCTTATGAACGTTTTCCGGGGTAATATCTGTATACGGCGCAAAACGGGTGCCGGAGGCATCGCGGCCGAAGAATTCCCAGTTATCGCTTTTTGCCGCCTGCGTCGCGCTGTTGCCATTCGCCGCTTTCACGACGCCATTATGGATGCCGCCGTGCGGGTAGAACGCCGAAACCAGCGTCGCCAGCAGCGCAATAAAGATAACCGTCGCGCTCCAGTTCGCCAGACGCACGCGAGCCACCGGCATCGCCGCCGCCAGCCACAGGGCCAGCATCAGCATCAGCGCAGGAACCACCAGACGAGGGATCAAGCCCCAGTAGCTGAGCTGCACTTCATACAGCGCCCAGGCCAGCGTTAACAGAAAGGTAAGAACAGCAAGAGGAAGCGCGTATTGACTACGAGTGAAGTAACCGACGGCGATGATGAGATAAGCGAGACCGGCTAACAGATACCAGGCGCTGCCGCCGAGCGAGAGCAGCTTGCCCCCCCAGATAGTTAAGAAAATCCCAATGCCAAAACTCAGTAACACAAAAAGCAATCGGTATATGGTGAAGAAGATCCTTCGACCATGACCTTTTTGTTCGTCCATATTTCATCCCATTCGACATATGTCGATATAACCAAAGCATTTATTTTAAAGCGCCGATCGATAAGCGATGCCGTACAGCGCAGTTAACCTGTTGGTTGGACGCCCCAAACCAGGGCGAAGAACGTAAGAAAGTATATGGACATGTAAATTTTATGTAAAATTTAACCGCATAAAATGTTTAAAATTTTTTAATTTATAAACTGGATTTGATAGATGAGCAGGTTGTAAAGGAGAGTGGTGTTAGACGGGGCCGCAAGGAAGAAGATGGCATCAATCATGGCTTGCCGACCCGCCGCCCCCGGCGAATCGGCAATCCAGTATTATGGTTGGTTGGTGTTGTTACCTACGCTAATCTGCCGTAATGCTGCGATCAGATCCAACTGCGCCTGCTCTTTTAAACTCTCACGTTTAATGAACTGGCTGCGATGTTTACTTTTCACCTCTTCAAGACTTTTTTTAATCTCTTGTGGAGGTAATTTGTACCAACCGCGCCGCTGCTTCTCGCCGCCGATTTCTAACCACAACTCTGAGTAACTGGCTTTCACCTTGTCGCTCTTCACATGGTAGTCGCTGTCGATGGCGTAGATCTCACGGATATTAAAGTGGCGCAATAACCCGTACAGCAAGGTGATAATCAGGTTTTTTGGCCGCGTGCCGTAGAGCTCTTTGGTCAACGACTTCACTTCATCGTTGCTAATGTCTTTACCGCCCTGAATACCGCCAATCCACGCGCTTCCTTGATCCGTGCAGGAAAAACAGACGCTATATACGCGTTTATTTTCAAAGAACATCTGCAGCATCAGTTCCCCCTCTTCCTGGAACGGCGAGGCCAGAAGTTTCACTTCCAGGCTGGTTCCATTCTTCAACGGGATGGTAATCATCGAGCAACCGAACGACGATACATTATACAACTGCGGTAATATTTCCGCCTGAAAGCTTTTTTCAATAAAATTCAAAGCGCCATGGGCAATATTCAGTTTAGCTCTTTTCGACATTCGCTTATTTAAATATGCCTTAAAAGGCTTATCTTCAAAATGTACCAGCCCCGGTGTCGCACTGGTCAATTTTGCACATGTGTATGTCTGGCAAAGCCGTTGATATTCCTTGTACTTACCTCCTGTTAAAGGTATTTCGCGACATTTTCGCAATACCTTTTTATATTTAAGTTTTACGTGACAAATGACTTTATTATTTCTCCGCCATTCTTTGATGGCAGATGCTGTTATCGATACCATTGATCAAGGTCCATAGACTCATCCATAATCGCGGCCATATTACCATATCTGAAACGGGTCAATCGTTATTTACTGGTTCGTTGTCATTTCATTTAAGAAACAATCCGAAAATTATCATTTTATGCTTTCATATAATAAATGAATAATGTCAACTATGAATAATAGCGGTTATTGACTAATACCCCTCCACTCCGCTACCAAAAACAAGCTGACGATTAACGCTCTGTGCGATAGCTTCGGGCGCGGGGTGCAACCTTCCATTGTTTTGACCTATACTCTGCCGACAGTCAAAAAAGTAGCAAAGTGGGTAACTCATGGAAATTGATCTCGACAACCTGGTGTTTAGCGGCCTGGAAGAAGCGGAAGAACGTAACGCTGAACGCCTGGACGAAGCAGACAAAAAAGCGCAGGCGATTGTTGCCGATGATGATTGCGGCGATGCCTGCAAAATCTAATGATTAAACCGGCTAACCAGGCCGGTTTTTTTATCTGTAAACGACCTAAGCGGGCAAAAAACCCTTCAGCGTTTCCAGCAGCGCCTGCGCCGCTTTCGACAACTGCATATGTCCGGCGTGAATAACGCCAATACACTTTTCAATCGGCGGATCGCTTAATGGCAGACAAACCGCTCCCAGCGACTGCATCTGCGACTGGCATAACGCGGGCACCGCGCTGCCGCCCAGACCGCTGGCGACCATCCGCCCAACGGTGACCAACTGATGACTTTCCAGCGCCACGTCCAACTGGCTGCCGCTGCGCGCCAGCTCTTCTTCCAGCATCAAACGCACCGCCGACGGTCGCTGCAGGGTAATGAAATCCAGCGTCAGCAGTTCACGCCAGCTTAACTGCTTTTTACTCGCTAAAGGCGACGTTTTCGGTACGATCGCCACAAAGCGATCCACCGCCAGCGGCGTAAACAACAGATTGTTGCCTGGCGATGGCTCAAACGCGATCCCCATCTCCACCCGGCCTTCACGCACCATCTCAATGACCTGCTCATTAATCACGTCATGCACCGTCACGTTGACTCCCGCATAGCGGTCGCGAAAGGCTTTAAGCACTTCCGGTAGCACGTTAGCGGCAAACGACGGCATCGCGGCGACGGAGATCTTTCCCCGCTGCAGGGTGAAACTTTGCCGCATCGCCTCTTCGGCATTGTCCCAGTCCGCCAGCAGCTGGCGGGCCATCGGCAGAAAGGTCTCTCCCTCCTGGGTTAAGGTCACTTTGCGGGTGCTGCGCTGCAGCAACGCGCCGCCAAGCGCCTCTTCCAGCCCCTTGATGGTCAAACTCAGCGCCGGCTGCGACAGGTTCAGGCGCTCGCTGGCGTGGGCGAAATTGAGAGTGTGAGCTACCGCTAGAAACGCGCGTAACTGTTTGACACTCATTCTCATTTTTCCACCTGTTAACTAATTGAAATAATTTAGTTAACGATAAATTAATAAAAAATCCAAATGAGTGGGTCACAAATTCAAAATTATCAAATCAGTCGGCGCCCTTAATGATAGAGCCATCGCAAGGCAGGAGAAAAATGATGGCAGGACTGGATAAGCGCGTCGCCAGCTATGAAGCGGCGCTGGACGGATTAACCGATGGCATGACGTTACTGGCCGGCGGCTTCGGCCTGTGCGGCATTCCGGAAAACTTAATTGCCGAGGTCAAACGCCGCCAGGTACAGGGCCTGACGGTAGTTTCTAATAACTGCGGCGTCGATGGCTTTGGTCTCGGCATGCTGCTGGAAACGCGCCAGGTGCGCAAAGTCGTGGCTTCCTACGTGGGCGAAAACGCCCTCTTCGAACAGCTGGTACTAAGCGGCGAACTCGCCGTGGAGCTGACGCCGCAAGGGACGCTTGCCGAGAAAATTCGCGCCGGCGGCGCCGGGATCCCCGGATTCTATACCGCGACCGGTTACGGCACGCCGGTGGCGCAAGGCAAAGAAGTGCGTCAGTTCGACGGTAAAAATTACATTCTCGAAGAGGCCATTCGCGGCGATTTCGCCCTTGTTAAGGGCTGGAAAGCCGACTGGTACGGTAACGTGGTCTACCGCCATACCGCGCAGAATTTTAACCCGTTGATGGCCACCGCCGGGCGGATCACGGTAGTGGAAGTCGAAGAAATCGTCGCGCCAGGCGAACTCCCTCCTTCCGCCATCCACACGCCCGGTATTTATGTCGACCGGCTGATCGTCGGGCAATTCGAAAAACGTATTGAACAGCGCACGCTGCGCGCCGGAGGGAACTGAACATGTTAACTCGCGAACAAATGGCGATGCGCGTCGCCCAGGAACTGCGCGACGGCGATTATGTCAATCTCGGTATCGGCATTCCCACGCTGGTCGCTAACTATATTCCCGCCGGTATTGAAGTGATGCTGCAGTCGGAAAACGGCCTGTTGGGGATGGGCGAATTTCCCGATGAGTCAACGATTGATGCCGACATGATTAACGCCGGCAAGCAGACCGTTACCGCACAAACCGGGGCGGCTATCTTTGACTCCGCCCAGTCCTTCGCCATGATCCGCGGCGGCCACGTCGATCTCACGGTTCTGGGCGCTTTTGAGGTCGATGTCGCGGGCAATATCGCCTCGTGGATGATCCCCGGGAAAATGGTGAAAGGCATGGGCGGCGCCATGGATCTGGTGGCCGGCGCGCAAAACATCATCGTGGTGATGACGCACGCTTCGAAAAACGGCGAATCCAAACTGCTGGCGCAGTGCACCCTGCCGCTCACCGGCGCGGGCTGTATTCGCCGGGTACTGACCGATCTCGCGCTTCTGGAAATTAGCGACGGCGCCTTTGTTCTGCGCGAATACGCTCCCGGCGTCAGCATTGACGAAATTGCCCGTAAAACGGCTGGACGGTTGGTCATTGCCGATGACGTCCGCGAAATGCGCTTCAACTAAGGAGGCAATATGAAAGAAGTCGCTATCGTCTGCGCGCTACGTACGCCAATCGGCAGTTTTCGCGGCGCCTTATCTTCCCTTTCCGCCGTCGAGCTTGGCGCCGCCGTAGTGCGTGGTCTGCTTGAACGCACACAGCTACCGGCCAGCGCCGTTGACGAACTGATTTTTGGTCAGGTATTAACCGCCGGCTGTGGACAGAATCCGGCGCGACAAACCGCGCTGCGCGCCGGGCTACCGGTCGAAACCCCGGCCGTTACCGTCAATCTGGTTTGCGGTTCCGGGCTGAAAGCCGTGCAACAGGCAGTACAGGCCATTCGCAGCGGCGAGGCGGAGATCGTTATCGCCGGCGGCCAGGAGAGCATGAGCAATGCCCCGTATCTGGTTCAGGGCGCGCGCGATGGCCTGCGCTTCGGCCATGCCAGCATGCAGGACAGCATGATTCAGGACGGATTATGGGATGCGTTTAACGACTATCACATGGGCATCACCGCCGAGAACCTTGCCGACGCCTTTGACATCTCCCGCCCCCAGCAGGATGCCTTCGCCGCCCTTTCGCAGCGCAAAGCCGCCGCCGCGATAGCCGCCGGAAGCTTTCAGGCTGAGATAGTGCCGCTGAGCGTCCCTCAGGGTAAAAAAGCGCCGCGCAGGGTGGACGCAGACGAACAGCCGCGCCCGGAAACCAGCGAACAACAGCTGGCGCAGTTGCGCCCGGCCTTCCGCACAGAAGATGGCAGCGTTACCGCGGGCAATGCCTCTTCACTCAACGATGGCGCGGCGGCAGTCTTATTGATGAGCGTCGATAAAGCGCGGCAGCTTGGCTTGCCGGTGCTGGCGCGAATAGTCAGCTCTGCGGTGGCCGGCGTCGATCCGTCCGTAATGGGTATCGGTCCGGTAAGCGCTTGCCGGAAGGCGCTGCAGCGCGCCGGCTGGGCGCTGGATGAGGTGGATCTCATCGAAGCCAACGAGGCCTTTGCCGTACAGGCGCTGGCAGTCGGTAAATTGCTGGAGTGGGACAACCAGAAGGTCAACGTCAATGGCGGCGCTATCGCGCTCGGCCACCCGATTGGCGCCTCAGGATGTCGCATTCTGGTTAGTCTGCTGCACGAAATGCAGCGCCGCGATGTCGGCAAAGGCCTGGCGACGCTTTGCGTCGGCGGCGGTCAGGGTATCGCGATGACCATCGAACGTTAACAGGAGCCACTATGTTTACACTACAACTGGCGGTACTGGGCGCCGGCCTGATGGGCGTCGGCATCGCCTGCCATTTTGCCCGCCACGGCCACGCCGTACGCCTCTACGACACCGACCCGGCGCGCATTAGCGAGATCCAGAGCGTCGCCGCCGCCATTTTGCGCGAGCTTGAAGAGTGCGAGCAGTTTGACGCCGCTCAGCGTGCGTCGGTGCTCTCGCGCCTGTCCGGCACCACGGCATTAGGCGATCTTGCTGACGCCAGCTTGCTGATCGAAGCGATTCCGGAGCGTCTGGCGCTCAAGCACGCCTTATACCGGGAACTGGAAACGCTGATCGCCGACGAAGCTATCATCGCCAGCAACACCAGCGGACTACCGCCGGATCGGCTGGCGCAGGGGATGCGGCATCCGGAGCGCTTGTTAATCGCCCACTTCTGGCATCCGCCGCATTTTATCCCGCTGGTGGAAGTGGTGCCGGGTAGCGCTACCCTGCCGCATCTCGCCAACCAGGTCAGCGACTTTTTATCCTCCTGCTCGCTGGAAGCGGTAGTACTCAACCGCGCCGCGCCGGGGTTCGTCGGCAACCGACTACAGTTCGCCCTGCTGCGCGAAGCGCTGCATATCGTCAAGAGCGGCATCGCTTCGCCAGAAGTGGTCGACAAAGTGATGCGCGCCTCGCTCGGCCGCCGTTACGCGATGGTCGGCCCGCTGGAAGCCGCCGATATGACCGGTCTGGCGACGGTCCAGGATATCTGCCAGCACCTGCTGCCGGAACTGGCCACGGGCAGCGACATGATGTCGCTGGTCGCCGACAAGGTCGCGCAAGGCGATACCGGCGCCCGTAGCGGGCAAGGTTTTTATCGCTGGGATGAGGCCCGGCAGAAACGAATACAGTCGCGCCGTGAACATCAGCTGCGCTACGCCCTGAAACCGTAACTTCTCGTTTTGTACCCCGACAATAACAATGATAGTGAGGAGTCGTAATGAGTGTGTTGATTGCCCTGGCCGCGCTGGCATTACTGATGCTGGCTGCGTATCGTGGATACAGCGTTATCCTGTTTGCCCCTATCGCCGCGCTTGGAGCGGTTTTGCTCACCGACCCGAGCGCGGTAGGCCCCACCTTTACCGGCCTGTTTATGGAAAAAATGGTCGGTTTCGTGAAGCTCTATTTTCCGGTATTCCTGCTCGGAGCCGTCTTTGGCAAGCTGATTGAACTATCGGGCTTCTCGCGCTCCATCGTCGCCGCCGCGATTCAAATTCTCGGGCGGCGACATGCGATCCCGGTGATCGTGCTGGTCTGCGCCCTGCTGACCTACGGCGGCGTTTCGCTGTTCGTGGTGGCGTTTGCGGTCTATCCCTTTGCCGCCGAACTGTTTCGCCAGAGCGGTATCCCGAAGCGGCTGATCCCGGCAACCGTCGCGCTGGGCGCGTTCTCCTTCACTATGGATGCCCTGCCGGGCACCCCGCAGATCCAGAACATTATCCCCACCAGCTTTTTTGGCACCAACGCCTGGGCCGCCCCCTGGCTTGGGTTGATAGGTTCACTGTTTATCATCACCTTCGGTTTACTGTGGCTGGAACGACAGCGGCGTAAAGCGCTCGCGAATGGCGAGGGTTACGGTACCGATCTGCAAAACGAGCCGCAGACGCCGGATAACATCAATCTGCCGCATCCGCTGATCGCCATTGCCCCGCTGCTGCTGGTCGGCGTGCTGAACCTGCTGTTTACCCGCTGGATCCCGCAGTGGTATGGCGCCAGCCACGAGCTGACCCTGCCTGGGCTTGCCAAACCCATCGTCACCGAGGTCGGCAAAATCACCGCTATCTGGGCCGTCGAGGCCGCGCTGCTGTCCGGCATCGTCGTGGTGCTGTTGTTCGGATTTCGCAATATCCGCGGCCGTCTGGCGGAAGGCAGCCGTACGGCGGTGGGTGGCGCGATCCTCGCGGCGATGAATACCGCTTCGGAATATGGTTTCGGCGCGGTGATTGCCGCCCTGCCGGGTTTCCTGGTGTTGTCGAAAGCACTGACCGCTATTCCCAATCCCCTGTTAAACGAGGCGATAAGCGTCACCGTACTGGCCGGGATCACCGGTTCCGCCTCCGGCGGAATGAGCATCGCGCTGGCGGCGATGTCAGATACCTTCGTGGCCGCCGCGCACGCCGCCAATATCCCGCTTGAGGTACTGCACCGCGTCGCGTCGATGGCCAGCGGCGGCATGGATACCCTGCCGCATAACGGCGCCGTCATCACGCTGCTGGCAATCACCGGCTTAAGTCATCGCCAGGCTTACGGCGGCATTTTCGCCATTACGCTTATCAAAAGCCTCGCGGTTCTGTTTGTCATTGCCGTGTTCTATTTAACCGGCATTGTCTGATGCCTGATGTAAGGAGTAACGAAATGAATTTAAACGGTAAAACAGCGTTGGTCACCGGCTCCACCAGCGGTATTGGTTTAGGCATTGCCAAAGTACTGGCGCAGGCCGGCGCGCAGCTGGTGTTGAATGGTTTTGGCGACAGCACGAGCGCGCGAGCCGAGGTTGCCGCGCTGGGTAAAATTCCCGGCTATCACGATGCCGACCTGCGCGACGTCGGGCAAATTGAAGCCATGATGCGCTATGCCGAAAGCGAATTTGGCGGCGTCGATATTGTGATTAATAACGCCGGTATCCAGCATGTTGCGCCGGTGGAGCAGTTCGCGGTGGAAAAATGGAACGATATTCTGGCGATAAATCTGTCCAGCGTTTTCCACACCAGCCGCCTGGCGCTGCCGGGCATGCGCGAGCGCAACTGGGGGCGGATTATTAATATTGCCTCCGTGCATGGGTTAGTCGCCTCGAAAGAGAAATCCGCCTATGTCGCCGCTAAGCATGGGGTGATTGGTTTTAGCAAAACGCTGGCGCTGGAGACCGCGCGTACCGGCATTACCTGCAACGCGATTTGCCCCGGTTGGGTGCTGACGCCGCTGGTTCAGCAGCAGATCGATAAACGTATCGCCGAGGGGGCCGACCCGGAGCAGGCCAGAGCGCAGCTGCTTGCCGAAAAACAACCCTCCGGCGAATTCGTGACGCCTCAGCAACTGGGGGAAATGGCGCTATTTTTATGCAGCGACGCCGCCGCGCAGGTTCGCGGCGCGGCGTGGAATATGGATGGCGGCTGGGTGGCGCAGTAACGCTAACCCAACGGAGAAAAGGTCAGCGTATCTCCGTTGGGTCACGCTATGCGCCCCGGGAATTAGAACATCTCCAAAAATCGCTTCACCGTACGCGAGCGCTCAAAACGGCGCCAGGCGATGGCAATATCGGTCTTAACCGGCGTCCCCTGTATCGATTGATAGCTGACGTTGGGCAGCGCGATACAGGTCATCGACTGCGGCACCAGCGCGAAACCAAATCCGGCGTTTACCATACTCAGCGACGATGAAATCTGCGACGACTGCCTGGCGCGGTTCATATCAATACCGGCGCGCAGGCAGCTATTGAACACCAGCTCATACAAACCCGGCGCCACTTCACGCGGGAAGAGGATCGGCGCGACGTCCCGCAGCTGCTCCAGCGCCAGCGTTGGCTCCGCTGACAATGGATTATCGCGCGGCAGTGCGATGACCATTGGCTCCTCATCAATGATACGCAGATTAAACGCCTTGCTGCTTTCGCACGGCAGGCGGACAAAGGCGATATCGATCTCCGCCTCGCTCAGCGCCGCCATCAAATTCGCCATGTTGCCTTCCTGTTGATGGAGGGCGACGCCCGGATGTTCTAGCTGAAAACGGTGCAGCAAGGTGAAGATTTGCGGATGGAAAGCATCAGAACTGGTAATACCTAACGACAGACTGCCGTTCATGCCGCGGGCAATGCCCTTGGCCTTTTCCAGCGCCGCATCGCTCAGCGCGAGGATTTGGCAGGCATCTTCATAAAAGGACTCCCCGGCTTCGGTCAGCTCCACCCCGCGGGTTAGCCGACGCAACAGCGGAGTGCCAACCTCTCGCTCAAGCCGCTGAATTTGCTGACTTAACGGTGGCTGTGAGATACCCAGTTCTTTCGCTGCCCGGGTGAAGTGCCGCGTCCGGGCGACGGCGACAAAATAGCGTAGATAACGAAGTTCCATATCGAAAACGTCTCAAACCAGCATGGTTTCTATATTGGAACTGTGAGCTGAATCGGGTCAACCTTTATTTAACCTTTCTTATATTTGTTGAACGAGGAAGTGGCTCATGAATCATGCTTCAGATTGCACCTGCGAAGAGAGTCTGTGTGAAACGCTACGCGCGTTTTCCGCCCAGCATCCCGATAGCGTGCTATATCAAACTTCGCTGATGAGCGCCCTGCTTAGCGGCGTCTACGAAGGTACCACCACCATTGCGGACCTGCTGAAGCACGGCGATTTCGGGCTCGGCACTTTTAATGAACTCGACGGCGAGCTGATCGCGTTTAGCAGCCAGGTGTATCAACTGCGTGCCGACGGCAGCGCGCGTAAAGCGCGTCCGGAACAGAAAACCCCGTTTGCGGTAATGACCTGGTTTCAGCCGCAGTACCGTAAAACCTTTGACCATCCGGTCAGCCGCCAGCAGCTGCATGAGGTTATTGACCAGCAAATCCCTTCCGACAATCTGTTCTGCGCGCTGCGAATCGATGGTCATTTCCGCCACGCCCATACCCGCACCGTGCCGCGTCAGACGCCGCCCTACCGGGCGATGACCGACGTACTCGACGATCAGCCGGTGTTCCGCTTTAACCAGCGTGACGGCGTACTGGTCGGTTTTCGTACCCCACAGCATATGCAGGGAATTAACGTCGCCGGCTATCACGAACACTTTATCACCGATGACCGCCAGGGCGGCGGCCACCTGCTGGACTACCAGCTCGACCATGGGGTGTTGACCTTCGGCGAAATTCATAAGCTGATGATCGATCTTCCCGCCGACAGCGCGTTCCTGCAGGCCAATTTGCATCCCGACAATCTCGATGCCGCCATCCGTTCAGTAGAAAGTTAGGAGGTTCACATGGACAAACAGTATCCGCTGCGCCAGTGGGCGCACGGCGCCGATCTGGTCGTCAGCCAACTGGAAGCGCAAGGTGTACGCCAGGTCTTCGGGATCCCCGGCGCTAAAATCGATAAGGTTTTCGACTCGTTACTGGACTCCTCAATCCGCATTATTCCAGTGCGCCACGAGGCCAATGCCGCCTTTATGGCCGCCGCGGTCGGGCGTATTACCGGCAAAGCGGGCGTCGCGCTGGTGACCTCCGGTCCGGGCTGTTCCAACCTGATAACCGGCATGGCCACCGCTAATAGCGAAGGCGACCCGGTGGTGGCATTGGGCGGCGCGGTCAAACGCGCCGATAAAGCCAAACAGGTGCATCAGAGTATGGACACGGTGGCGATGTTCAGCCCGGTCACCAAATACGCCGTGGAAGTGACCTCGCCGGATGCGCTGGCGGAAGTGGTTTCTAATGCCTTTCGCGCCGCCGAGCAGGGGCGCCCGGGCAGCGCCTTCGTCAGCTTGCCGCAGGATGTCGTCGATGGTCCGGCGACCGGCAAAGTGCTGCCCGCCAGCAGCGCGCCGCAGATGGGCGCCGCGCCTGACGAGGCAATCAATCAGGTCGCGAAGTTGATTGCCCAGGCGAAGAATCCGGTGTTCCTGCTTGGATTGATGGCCAGCCAGACGGAAAACAGCGCCGCGCTGCATCGTTTGCTGGAAACCAGCCATATTCCGGTCACCAGCACCTATCAGGCAGCCGGGGCGGTCAATCAGGATAACTTCTCGCGCTTCGCCGGGCGCGTCGGGCTGTTTAACAATCAGGCCGGTGACCGCTTATTGCAACTGGCCGACCTGGTTATCTGCATCGGCTATAGCCCGGTGGAATACGAACCGGCGATGTGGAACAGCGGCAACGCGACGCTGGTACATATCGACGTACTGCCCGCCTATGAAGAGCGTAACTACACGCCGGATGTCGAGCTGGTGGGCGACATCGCCGGCACGCTGAACAAGCTGGCGCAAAATATCGATCATCGGCTGGTGCTCTCGCCGCAGGCCGCTGAAATCCTCCACGACCGCCAGCATCAGCGGGAACTGCTTGACCGCCGCGGAGCGCAGTTGAATCAGTTCGCCCTGCACCCGCTGCGCATCGTTCGCGCCATGCAGGATATCGTCAACAGCGACGTCACGCTGACGGTCGATATGGGCAGCTTCCATATCTGGATCGCCCGCTATCTCTACAGCTTCCGCGCCCGTCAGGTGATGATCTCCAATGGTCAGCAAACCATGGGCGTCGCCCTGCCGTGGGCCATCGGGGCCTGGCTGGTCAATCCGCAGCGCAAAGTGGTCTCGGTCTCCGGCGATGGCGGTTTTCTGCAATCCAGTATGGAGCTGGAAACGGCGGTCCGCCTCAAAGCCAACATCCTGCATCTTATCTGGGTCGATAACGGCTACAACATGGTTGCTATCCAGGAAGAGAAAAAATATCAACGCCTGTCCGGCGTCGAGTTCGGGCCAATGGATTTTAAAGCCTATGCCGAATCCTTCGGCGCGAAAGGGTTTGCGGTGGAAAGCGCTGATGCGCTGGAGCCGACGCTACGCGCGGCGATGGACGTCGACGGCCCTGCGGTGGTCGCCATCCCCGTGGATTATCGCGATAACCCGCTGCTGATGGGCCAGCTACACCTGAGTCAGATTCTTTAAGTCATCACAAAAGGAAATGGAAATGAAAAAAGTCGCACTTGTCACCGGCGCCGGTCAGGGCATTGGTAAAGCTATCGCGTTACGCCTCGTGAAGGACGGTTTTGCCGTGGCGATCGCCGATTACAATGACGCTACTGCAAAAGCCGTGGCGGATGAAATCAATCAGCACGGCGGCCGGGCAATCGCAGTCAAAGTCGATGTTTCCGACCGCGAGCAGGTGTTTGCCGCCGTCGAACAGGCGCGGAAAACGCTGGGCGGATTCAACGTCATCGTCAACAACGCCGGGGTTGCGCCATCGACGCCTATCGAATCCATTACGCCGGAGATTGTCGACAAGGTCTACAACATCAACGTTAAAGGGGTGATCTGGGGGATTCAGGCGGCAGTCGATGCCTTTAAAAAAGAGGGTCACGGCGGCAAAATCATCAACGCCTGTTCGCAGGCCGGCCACGTCGGCAACCCGGAACTGGCGGTCTACAGCTCGAGCAAATTCGCTGTACGCGGTTTAACGCAAACCGCCGCCCGCGACCTGGCGCCGCTGGGTATTACCGTCAACGGCTACTGCCCGGGGATTGTGAAAACGCCGATGTGGGCCGAGATCGATCGTCAGGTCTCTGAAGCGGCCGGTAAACCTCTGGGCTATGGCACCGCAGAATTCGCCAAACGCATCACCCTTGGTCGCCTGTCGGAGCCAGAAGATGTCGCCGCCTGCGTCTCTTATCTTGCCAGCCCGGATTCCGATTATATGACCGGTCAATCGCTGCTGATCGATGGCGGCATGGTATTTAATTAATAAAAAAATAAGCTCTGACATGGTTTGCCCCTGCCTGTTCGCAGGGGCTTTTTTTCGTCTGTTACGCCGTTATTTTGCCGGATGGCGGCTACGCCTTACCCGGCCTGCGGCCCTGCCGGTACCAATGGCCTCCAAACCCCCGGTGGCGCTGCCGCTTACCGGGGCTACAGCGCTGTACGGTTTGGTAGCCCGGAGAAGGCGCAACGCGCCGCCTCCGGGCCCCCCCCTGTGCGACAAAACCGTTGCCAACCGATAACAGTATCTACTACCGAGCCTGCTGCGCCTGCGCCAACTGGCGGGCAATCGCCTCGCGGCGGGCATCGCCCTCCGGCAACAACATCAGTAGCTGCTGTAGCGCCGCTACCGCCTGCGGATAGTCTTCATTACGTACCGCGCTGAGCGCCAGCATCTCCAGCACCGGCAGGTTTTTCGGCTGCCGCTGATGCAGCTCGCGCAGCAACAGCTCGCCCATCCGCATCTGCGCGTTATCGCCCGCCCGTACCAGCGCGCTGGCGTAATCAAAACTTGCCGCCGGGTCATCCGGCGCCAGCTTATGCGCCCGCCCGAACGCGCCGATCGCCGTCTCGCCATCGTTTAGCAGCAGGCCAAGCCGCCCAAGCAGTTGCCAGCCGGCGAGATCGTCAGGGCTATCCTGCAGATGGCTGCGCAGCCCAAGCCTCAACTGGGCCAACTCATCCATCCGCAGCGGCGCCGCGGTCGGATCTTTCGCCTGCGCCAGCAGCGCGGGATAATGGCGCTCGCTTTGTCGCCACAGCAGCACCTGACCCACATCGCTGGTTTTCAGATAGAGCCCGCCGCTGACGAAAACCAATAATAGCGCCCCCGGTAACAGCAACCAGCGGCTAAGCGGCCGAACGCGCGTCGGTTCCTGCGGCGAAATATCCGCCAACAACGTACGTTGCAGCTCGACGATCATCGCTTCATTACTATCAGTACGCTCCTGCTCAAGTTCGCGCAGTCGGGACTGGTACAGCGAGCGGTTGATGTCATTGCGATCCGCTGCTGTTTTCTGTTGCCGCGACCGGCGGTAACGCGGATCGAGCATGCAACAGAGCCCACCCAGCGCCATCAGTACGCCGCCGTACCAGATCCAGCGCACGAACGGTTTATAGTACAGACGCACCGCCCAGCTGCCATCATCCAGTTCTTCACCCAGCGCGGCGTAAAGATCGCGGGTAAACCCGCCGCTGATGGCCGCTTCGGTCATCATCATTCGGCTGGCGGTGTAAAAGCGTTTTTCAGCATACAGCGTGGCTTCCGGGCGACCGTTGCGGCTGACGGCAATCACGCCCTCGCCGCCGCTCCAGTTCGGCCCGACGATATTACGCACGCCCTTGAAGACGAAGTGATAACGATGAATATCGAGGCTGTCGCCAGCCCGCATGCGGACATCGCGCTCGATGCTGTAGTTCTGGCTGAAGGTGATGCCAATAACGGTTACCGCCACGCCGACATGGCCGAGCACCATGCCCCACTGGCTGCGCGTTAAGGTACGCAGGCCGCGCCAGAAACCGTGGCGATGCGTGGCCCGCTCGTGGACTTCAATCAGCGCGAAGATAAGCACCCACAGCGCCATCATCAGGCCGATGACCGCCATCGCGGTGATGCGGTCCTGAAGCAGCCATGGCAACGCCAGAGAAAGTGACAACGTCACCAGAAGAGATATCGCCAGTCGTTTAAGCTGTTTACCCGGCTGGTCGCGCCGCCAACGAATCAGCGGCCCCAGCCCCAGCAGCAGCGCAAACGGCGCCATCAGCGCGGTGAACATGGTATTGAAGAACGGTTCGCCGATCGATATCGTCCCCAGACCCAGCGCTTTGTGCACCAGCGGCAGCAGCGTGCCTAACAGCACCACCAGCATCGCGGCCATCAGCAGAATATTGTTGCCAAGCAGGAACGACTCGCGCGACCAGAGCGTATGTTCCACTCGCGCCCGCACTCGCCCACCTTTCACCGCATACAGCAGCAGCGAGCCGCCAATCGCGAGGGTCAGCAAGGCAAGAATAAACATCCCGCGCGCCGGATCGGAGGCAAAGGAGTGCACCGATACCAGCACGCCAGATCGCACAAGGAAAGTCCCCAACAGGCACAGCGAAAACGCAGCCAGCGCCAGCAGCACGGTCCAGGCGCGGAAGCTGCCGCGCTTTTCGGTTACCGCCAGGGAATGCAGCAACGCGGTGCCAACCAGCCACGGCATAAACGAGGCATTTTCCACCGGGTCCCAGAACCACCAGCCGCCCCAGCCCAGTTCGTAATAGGCCCACGCCGAGCCCAGCACGATCCCAAGTGTCAGGAACATCCACGCCGCCTGCGTCCACGGGCGCGACCATCTCGCCCATGCGGTATCCAGCCGCCCCGCCAGCAGCGACGCAATCGCGAAGGCGAAGGCCACCGAGAAGCCAACGTAGCCCATGTAAAGGATTGGTGGATGAAAAATCATCCCGATATCCTGCAACATAGGATTGAGATCGCGGCCATCTACGGGATACAGCGGCAGGCTGCGGCTGAACGGATTGGAGGTGAACAGGATAAATAGCAGGAAACCGAAGGCGATCATCCCCATCACCGCCAGCACCCGCGCCACCGCGTCGGACGGCATCTGTCGGCTGAAGAGCGCGACGGCGAACGTCCACACGCTGAGCAGCAGCACCCACAGCAGCAAAGAGCCTTCGTGCGCTCCCCAGGTAGCCGCCACCCGGTACCACACCGGCAGCGCGGTGTTGGAGTTTTCCGCCACGTAGCGGATGGTGAAGTCATTGATTACATAGGCATGCACCAGCAGCGCAAACGCGCCGATGATGCAAATAAACAGCGCGCAGGCCAGCGGCCGGGCTAATGCCATCAACCATCGTTCCTGACGCGCCGCGCCCCATAGCGGAAAGATACTTAGCAGCAGCGCCAGCCCCGCCGCCAGACACAGCAGATAGTTGCCCAGTTCCGGCATCATGGCTGTGTCCCCTGTTGTTCAGGTGTCATCACGTTTTTTACCTCAGGCGGGGCGAATCCAGTGCCCCGCCCCGGCCCAGTTACTCTGCAGCAGCCGGCAGTTTCGAGACGTCGGCGTTACCTAACGCCTTTTCATCGCGAATCATCGACTTATCTTTACGTACTTTCGCCACATCGCTGGCGCTCACCGGCGGCGCGTTGTTGCCCCAACTGGTGCGGATGAAGTTGACCACATCCGCGACCTGTTGATCGTCAAGGCGCCAGCCGAACGACGGCATGGTCAGGTTCGAGACCGCATCCTTCACCGCCGGCGTGGTGTTGCCGGTCAGAATGATGTGAATCAGCGAGGTCGCATCTTCAGTCTGTACCACCGGGTTGCCTTTCAACGACGGGAACGCGCGTTTATAACCGACGCCGTCGGTACGGTGGCAGGCGGCGCAGTTATCGACGTACAGCGCCGCGCCGGTTTTGCTGTCATCGCCTTTCCACAGATCTTTCGCCACGCTATCTTCAACCGGAGCTGGCGTCTGTTTACCGCCGCGCGGCGGTAACGACTTCAGATAGCGGGCAATAGCGGTGATATCGTCATTCGAGAGATACTGCAGACTGTGCTCAACCACGTCGCTCATGCCGCCGAAGACCACGGATTTATCATTGCGCCCGGTTTTCAGGAACTCGGCCAGCTCGGCTTCGCTCCAGCTCCCCAGACCGTCGCGATTTTCACCGCGCAGGCTGGAAGCCACCCAACCGTCAATCGGCGCATTGCTACCCGCCAGGTAATCATCGCCTTCGCTTTCGCTAAGCGCTTTTTCCTGCATCGTCAGGCTACGCGGGGTGTGGCAGGCGCCGCAGTGGCCAAGCCCTTCCACCAGATAACGACCGCGCTCCAGTACCGGATCCACCTGCGGATTGGCGACAAAGTCGCTCGGCGTCGGAGCGAAGATGCCGCGCCAGAACGCCAGCGGCCAGCGCATCGACAGCGGCCACGGGATGTCCGTGTCTTTGTTGGCGACGTTCACCGGCTCCACGCCGTGCATAAAGTAGGCGTACATGGCGCGCATATCCGCTTCGTTGATACGGGCGAAGGAAGGATACGGCATCGCCGGATAGAGCGTGGAGCCGTCTTTACGCACGCCTTTACGCACCGCGTCGTCAAACTCTTCGAAGGTATAACCGCCAATACCGTTCGCTTTGTCCGGCGTGATGTTGGTGGAATAAATGGTGCCGATCGGCGTTTCCATCGGCAAACCGCCGGCAAAAGGTTTGCCCTCTTTACCGTTGGTGTGGCAGGCCACGCAGTCGCCGGCGCGCGCCAGATATTCGCCCTGCTTAATCAGATTGCTGTCCGCGGGCACCTCTTCGGCGAACGCCGCGCAGCTTAACGCACCGAGAACCAGTGCCGATAACCATTGCATTTTCATGATTTGCTTTCCCTTATGCCTGCACCAATGGACCCGGATTTCTCAGGTACTGTTCGCGGATAGCCTTCGCCGACCAGTAGGCCAGCGCGGCAACGGTACCCGTCGGGTTGTAGCCCAGCCCCTGCGGGAAAGCGGAAGCGCCGATGACAAAGACGTTATGCACGTCCCAGCTCTGCAGATAACGGTTCACCGCGCTGGTCTTCGGATCTTCGCCCATCACCGCGCCGCCGTTCATATGGGTGGTCTGGTAGCTGGTGGTGTCAAAGTGGCTATTGGCGTTTTTCGGGCTGCCGAGCATATATTTCGGTTTCATCGCTTTGGCGATTGGCGCCATCTTATCGAACATAAACTGCGCCATCTTGATGTCGTTTTCCTGCCAGTCGAAGGTCATGCGCAGCAGCGGCTGACCAAAGACGTTTTTGTAGTTCGGATCGAGATCGAGATAGTTCTGGCGATAGGACTGATGCGCGCCGTGGGCATCCATCGACAGGTGGTGCGTGTAGGTGTCGGCCACCGCCGATTTCCACTTACTGCCCCACGCCGGAGTACCCGGAGGCACCGGCAGGCCGGAGATAGGCTTGGTCCCCGCCTGGTTAACCCAGAACGGCGAACCGCCGACGAAGCCCGCCGCGCCGTGATCGAAGTTATCGGCGTTGAAGTCATCGACGCCAACGCCGTTGCCGCCCGCACCGATGAACGGGTTGGTGAAGGTATCTTTATCGAAAATGGCCTTGATAGTGGTCATGTTTTGATAGGCGAAGTTACGCCCGACCACCCCTTCGCCAGTCTCAGGATTGTACGGTTTACCAATCCCGGAAAGCAGCATCAGATGCACGTTATGGAACTGGAAGGCGCCGATAATCACCAGATCCGCCGGCTGTTCCATTTCACGGCCCTGACCGTCGACATAGGTCACACCGGTGGCGCGGGATTTATCGTCAGTCAGATTGACCTTCAGTACGTTGGCGTTGGTACGCAGTTCAAAGCGTTTTTCCTGGCGCAGCGCCGGCAGGATGTTCACGTTCGGCGAGGCTTTCGAATACATGTAGCAGGCGTAGCCGCTGCAGAAACCACAGAAGTTACACGGCCCCATCTGCGCGCCATACGGGTTGGTATAGGAGTCGGAGGTGTTTGCTGACGGCAGGTTATAGGGATGATAGCCCACTTCCAGCGCCGCTTTTTCAAACAGCTGCGCCGACCAGGTATTTTTCTGCGCCGGCAGCGGGAAATCGTCCGAGCGATCCGGCGCGAAGGCGTTACCGCCGCGGCCTTTACCGACAACCTTCCCTTTGACCGACCAGGCGGTACCGGAGGTGCCAAAGACTTTTTCCGCTTTATCGAAGAACGGTTCCAGTTCGTCGTAGGTGACGCCGAAATCCTGGATGATCATATCCTGGGGAATGAAGTTTTTGCCGTAGCGCTCTTCATAGTGGCTGCGCATACGCAGTTCGATCGGATCGACGCGGAAATGCACGCCGGACCAGTGCAAACCCGCGCCGCCAACGCCGGTGCCCGGCAGGAAGGCGGCCAGTTGACGGTAGGGAACCGCCTGCTGGCTGGTATTGTGACGAATCGTCACCGTGCTTTTAGAGAGATCCTGGAACAGCTTGCGGCGGATGTTATAGGTCAGTTCATCGATAACCTGCGGATAAGCGCCGTCCGGCCAGGTATCGCGCATCGGACCGCGTTCCAGCGCGACGACGTTGAGCCCCGCTTCGGTCAGCTCTTTGGCCATGATCGCGCCAACCCAGCCGAAGCCAACGATCGCCACATCGGTTTTTTTCAATACGGTCGCCATGATTACGCCCTCTCCCCATTAATTGATACCGGTGGGAAGGGATAGCGTTCGCCTCGTTCAACCCAGTCCATAAAGTCGGCGCGCGCGCCGGGAAAATTAATCAGCGTCCAGCCGACCATACCTTTATTGCCGCCATGGATAGGGTCGCTAAAGAAGCCTTCGCGGGTGTTTTGCAACAGATAGGAGAAAAACAGCGAGGCCGGCAGCTGTTTGAACTGCGCCTTGCCGGATTCCCACAGACCGAGCGCCTCATCCTGCTGCTCGCCGCTCAGTTCAGCAAAGCTCTTGTGATACTGGTTTTGACACCACTCTTCGGCATCGGCGATACCGAGGTTATAAATCTGTTTTGGTACCAGCGGCAGCTGGTAGCCCATCTCTTTCGGCACGTCGGGGTTAAATGGCCCCTGCATATACCAGATGGAACCGGTAGCATAAGGGGTGTTGAGCTGACGGTCGATAAATTCCGGCACACCGGCCTCTTTGGCGCCTGGACCGAGTTCATCAGCCGGGATTAAGCGAGCGACGGCGGCGTTGATAAACAGCCACTCGCGATCGTTGAAGAATTGCGGCTTCCAGTCGCTGGATGCCGCGTTGCCACCGGCTGAGGGTGCGGAGGCCGCCTGTGCCGTGGCGCTCGCCGCCACGCCAATGGCGCCCACGCTGCCGCCGCCGATGACGACCGTTGGAATCAAGGCCATTGATTTTACTAAAAAATCACGCCTTGAATTGTTGGTTTTCTCGCTCGACATAATCACATTCCTGTCAATTAAAAATACTGTTTTGTCGCTTACAAGCCCAGCAAATCCCGCTCTGGTACCGATACCATTGAACTGTTGCGAAACAGACCGTCTGGCTTTGGCCAATAAGACGTACAATAAATCGCCAATAGCGATAAGATTTATAGGGTTATCGTTTGGATATTAGACGATTCTCAACGTAACGCGGGAAAATGGCGTAAATATTCACCGGGTTGTCACGATAAGATCGGGCATTTAATAACCTGAGTGCGGTAAGTCATGCGGAAATTACGCGCCTTTGGTTTTACCAAAGCGCCAATAAAGGGTGATATGTATCACATTTGTTATTTTTTGTTTATGGTACATGGCAGATTAAGCACCTGTAAATACTCGCTTAATGAATAATTAAACAATTCGAGCTGTTAAATTAGTTAATCACCGTTGTTAATTAAAACAGTATCTGTGTCCTTCTCATTTTAACGACACGGTGATGTCGTACAGATATTTCCAATACCGAGGAGAATTTATGTTCGATCATGTCAAATTTGGCGTCAGTGATTATGCCGCGAGCAAGGCATTCTTTTTACAGGCGCTGGCGCCGCTCGGCGTGACGCTGGCAGGCGAAGGCGAGCCGGCTTACGGCGCGGAGCTAGCCGGGGCGAACGATGCCTCTTTATGCCTCTATCAAAGCGAAGATAAACCCGCGCCGCTGCATATCGCCTTTTGCGCCGACAGCCGCGAGCAGGTTGATGCCTTCTGGCACGCGGCGCTGGCCGCCGGAGGCAAGGATAACGGCGCGCCGGGACTGCGGCCTAATTACCACGCCAATTACTACGCCGCCTTTGTCATTGCGCCAGATGGACACAATATCGAAGCGGTGTGTCATCTGGCAGACGGCTAAAACCCATAAAACGCCTTGCCTGCTGGGAGCAAGCTTCCACACTACGGGCGATAACGCAGTCGAAGTTGGAAACACCCCCACCTGCGTGGGGAAGACGACTGGGATGCCGTCATCATTGGCCATTCATCGGAAACACCTCCACGTGCGTGGGGAAGACAACCTGAGCCAGCAGCTGCGATTCGGTGCCGTAGAAACACCCCCACGTGTGTGGGGAAGACCAGGGTACCAGGTTGGATCAACGTCGCCGTCCAGAAACACCCCCTCGTGCGTGGGGAAGACGCAGGCGGCACAATCCCCCAGGCAGAAAAACAAGAAACACCCCCACGTACGTGGGGAAGACGGCGATTCGCTCTCTGAGGGTGAGATAATCCCGGAAACACCCCCACGTGCGTGGGGAAGACTTCATCCACCTTGCCATCAAGCGCAGTGAATTGGAAACACCCCCACGTGCGTGGGGAAGACTTGCGAGCAAAACTGATGGTCAGCCCGTGCTCAGAAACACCCCCACGTGCGTGGGGAAGACCCGAGACCTACGTCCCGCAAGGCGCGGTAATTAGAAACACCCCCACGTGCGTGGGGAAGACCGCTATTGTCGCCGTCCTCGTACCACTTGAGGAGAAACACCCCCACGTGCGTGGGGAAGACATACGCGCTGGCGTCGCTGGCTGTTAAAGCGGAGAAACACCCCCACGTGCGTGGGGAAGACACGCCACCGCTACGCAGTGCAACGCGTTCACCGGAAACACCCCCACGTGCGTGGGGAAGACGCCACTATTAACCTCATTCACTTGTGGCTGTCGGAAACACCCCCACGTGCGTGGGGAAGACAGTGAGCAGCGCATCTTTCGACCAGTCGATAAAGAAACACCCCCACGTGCGTGGGGAAGACTCAATCGTGCTTACGGCGCGGCATCAATCGGTGGAAACACCCCCACGTGCGTGGGGAAGACCCAATAGTCGACACTTATTTCTCCTGGTGTGTGGAAACACCCCCACGTGCGTGGGGAAGACCCCCGACCACAAAGACCGCGACGATAAAATTTAGAAACACCCCCACGTGCGTGGGGAAGACTTGGCTCAACCCTTCAGGCAGTAGATTCCCCGGGAAACACCCCCACGTGCGTGGGGAAGACGGTACCGATATGATCATCATCACCAACCCGGAAGAAACACCCCCACGTGCGTGGGGAAGACATTTCCGTCGTTCAGCTTTTTCAGCAATGTTGAGAAACACCCCCACGTGCGTGGGGAAGACGCTACAGGATATAGCAGGTCTTAATTTCTACAAGAAACACCCCCACGTGCGTGGGGAAGACTCGTCTTGAGGTGTACGAGCAAGCCTGGCTACGGAAACACCCCCACGTGCGTGGGGAAGACTGTACCCGAAAGAGGGCGCTGGTTGGGACAATAGAAACACCCCCACGTGCGTGGGGAAGACGCGCCTGACCCCTCAGCGATAGAGGTTGATAAGGAAACACCCCCACGTGCGTGGGGAAGACAAAATTTTTAATCGATGCTGCCAGAGCAAACTAGAAACACCCCCACGTGCGTGGGGAAGACAAACTACGGGCGCTTAGGCTGGCAGCAGGATAAGAACCCCCCCCACGTGCGTGGGGAAGACGTGTTTGCTGTGAAGACTGCGCCATTACCTCAAGAAACACCCCCACGTGCGTGGGGAAGACACCAATATATTGTGAAAGAGCGACAATTAAAACACTATATCCATGTATTACGACAGTTTTAGGGTCTCAATAATAAGCTGTAACCCACTGACCTCAATAATCGGCTTCCTGACCTCGCCCTTGTAGCGAATTTCATAGCCAGGCGGTTGAGGAATACTGCGAAACAGCATCAGGCCTGATTCCGCGGGCGTGTACTGCATCAGGTAATCAACGACGGTTTGCGCAACCGAATCTTTGACGCCTGAGACGAAAACGTTCGGCCGGGGTTCGACAAACCACAGTTTCATTCGCCCTCGAACCGCTGGCGGCAAATCATTTGCCAGTACGACGAGCACGTTTTCCTCCCATTAGCTCATTAATATCGGCCGCAATCAGGTTGAGCAAATCCAGGGCTATCACTCGTTTTCTGAATGCCTCAGAAACTTTATGTTTATCGTATCGCCCCGCCATCTCCCTCGACAGCGAAAACGCCAGATCGATACAGAGCCGCTCTTTGTAAAGGTCAGCCAGATCATAGACAAACGGTAAAGGACTACCTGAATGGATAAAACCGATATGCGGCGAGTACCCCATCGCATGCACCACTGAGCATAAAATGCCGTACAGTGCCGCGTTGGTGGAGGTCAGCACCTGATTTGTCAGGTCGCTCAGTTCAAACTTTCCGGGGGTAAACTGACGTCCTTTCCAACCGACGCCATACTCTTGCGCTTTCTGCTGATACAGCGCGCGAACCCGGCTCCCCTCCATGCCCATCATGCTATTTAAACTTTTGCCCTCGAGCTCAGCATCCGGAAAGCGTTTAGCAAACATCGCCGCGGCAACCTTGAGCGCAGACGACTCATTGCAGGCCAGCGCCATCTGTGCTTTGAGATTGCGGGTATCCGCAGTGGGCAAAAAACCGGCGGCATAAAACAGCAGGCTATCCTCGCCCACCCAGCACACCGCACAGTTAGCGGCGGTCGCGGTTTTGATCGCCTCATGTGTCACCGTGGTTCCTGGGCCAAGCAGCAGCGCGTTGATGGTCGCCACCGGCAGAGGTACTACGTTGCAATCGGCATCAACCCATTTAACACTGCTGTCATCAATCTCCAGCCGCCCGCGCTCAAGGTATAAAAAAGGATATTTGTCCTTCACCTGTGGCAGTAGTTCGCGGGTGACCTTAACAAACAGCCTCTCTCCCTGGGCCATTAGCGGCACTCCAGCACGGTCACCTGACGATCCCGATAACGCTTATGTCGACCGAACTGCACCGGGACATCGTTTAGCGTGATGATGTCACCCTCTCCTTCCCCTTCAATAACCGTATAGCTTAGCGTGCGCTGCTTGCTGTCGGCTAACTTCTGCGCCTGCTGCCAGGCCTCCCCGGCGCTGTCATATATCCCCTGGTAGATCAGCTCGCTGGGCACGCAGCTTTTACGCCCCAGATACAAATCCCAGACGGGGTTTTGTAAAGCCTCCGGCAACGACTCGGCCTGCTGGCGGCCAAGCGCCATCACCACGGCAAAAACCGCATCCTGGAGGTAGTGGCGGTAGGTCATTTTAGTTCCGCCACCCACCGCTTTCTTTCCATCTGATGTCTTGGGAATCAGCAGACTTTGCCAGGGATCGCTGTCGTCATAACCGCTGCCGACCATATGGAAGTCGCACAGCGTCGGCTCACGGACTTGCGGCTGGCCCTGCTTGTCGGTACGGGCATAGGCGCGAACTTCCATCGCCAGGTTATTCATCTCCGCCAGCCACTCGACTTCTGGCCCCGCGGCGCCTCGCGCACAGCAAATCAGCCCCAGAATGCCCGAGCGGGTCGGGAAATTCAGCGTATCGCGTACGCCGAATTTTGAATCGAATCCCCAGGACTGCAGCGGCCCTTCAAGCCACAGCAGCATATATCGCATAGATTGGCTCATCTCCACCGTCCATTACAGATGTGACTGTAAGTCAGCAATCAGGCGGTCAATGCTGTAGTCGAGATCCTCGCCCCACTCGTAATCGCCTTGTTTGCCAAACAGGGAACCTGAGAGTTTTTCTTTTTTATTCAGCCACTCTTTCAGCGCCGCTTTACTGGGGGATAAGAAGCCTTCGCCCTGGCTCTTAACGGGCTGTTCGAAAGAAGCCTGCAGACCCTGGCCTTTACGCAACAACACGCGGGCATAATCCCACGGGCAGGCCCCGGACTGCGTTGTTTGTCGGGCAGCGGGAACGGCGACATACAGCGCCTTAACAAACGCGGCGACGGCGGTTTTGATGTCAGCATCCTCACCCAACGTCTGTTTCAGCTGCCCCAGATCCAGACTCACATAGCGATAATAGGTCGCCGAATTAAACTCCAGGCTGCCCATATGTGCCGAACCGCTTTCTTCCTCCGTTTTACAATCATCCACGGCGGTAAAAAACTCGACCTCGTTACTCACTTTATGCGTTGAAATCGCATGCGCGAACGAGGCCGCCGCCTCAACGTTCATATCCGCCGCTTTGGCCACCATGCGGCCGAATAGCGCAATATCCAGGGCGTCCAGCGTTTTGTTAACCGTTTTTTTGGCGACCTTTACCAGTTCTTTGTCTTTCAGGTTCGCGGCCTCAAAGTCCTTTTCCTGCGCGTAAGCGGCGAAAGCGGCGGCCTCAGACTCGCTGAGAAACAACAAGGTATCATCGGAGAAAAAAGCAGCCATCGCCTCACCGCAGCGGTTGGCCTGCTCATCGCTCGCTCCTAGTGCGGTACAGGCGTTGGCCAGTATTGAGGCAATTTTTTTACTACGCACTCCGAGACGAATACCAAAATCAGGCAGCGCCAGACGAACCTGGCGCTTCCAGCACTGCGATGACACTCTGGCTCGCGAAACTCCGCCAACAATGGCGGACTTGGGGGCCCCCACATCATCGCGGTTAAGGCAGGTCACCGGGAAAGACTGCAAAATATGAAACTCGATTCGAGTGTTTTTGAACGGGGTAGTCATTGGATTATCCTTAATCAATTTATTAATCATCAGGAAAAAAGCGCATCAACAACGGGCACAATCTGCAGCAGGCCGCAGCCAAAGGCGCGCCCTTTGCCAATGCCGTGATGAAAGCTATGCTGAAACTGCGGCCGGTCGGTTACGGTAAGCAGCCCCTGTACCGTCGCCTTGCCAAGCGTCACCTGGCGGCCGGCTTTATCTTTAAACTGCAGCACTTCCATCGCCTCTACCTGCAGGCTCGGAAGATCAACGTCAAAGCCCCAGCGGCCGGCGCGCTGAATAAACCACTGCGCGATATCCGTCCGGCCTTTAATCGCCATGCGCTTACCCGTTTGTTTATCTTTTCGCACCGGATTCACCTGTACCTCAAAGCGATAACGCGAATGTGAGAGAAAAGCAGCAGGAATCGATTTGCTGATGACCTCGCCGTACCGCCCATCAACCTTTGCAGCCGGGGGTCTATCAGAGACAATCAATACTTTGCGACCGTGAAAATCGCCGCCGCGGTCGGCGTAGGCGATGCCGCTCGAGATATGACTGCACTTCTGCCGGTCTGTACGCACGTCAGCAAACAGGCTGTACACCACACGGTGTAAGGAATAGGCATCGCTGATTTTCAGCGCTTTCACCGCGGCGCGGTCGAGATGTAAGGCACTGGCAAAAAGTTCAGTCATGTGGATTCCCCGCCTCATTTCTGCTGACCTCCTCGGCACGACGATAAAATTGTTGCGCCCAGCTGGCGCGGATCCGTTCGCGGTTATTGCCGGAGAACCACTGCAGTTCGTTGAGTAACCGGGCGAAATCCGGCGTCACATTGCGGCCTGCCATTAATGCCAGCAGCGGGCGCAAAATACGGCACGCTTCGCTCGTCGAGGAACAGGCCAACAATCGCCGCAGCCGGGCTTTGGCCTGTTCAGACTGGTTGCCCTCGGGATAACACCCCGCAATAGCGGCCCCCAGAGCGGTTGTACCGTTACAGGCGGGTTTCGCCTTGGCCAGAGCGGCGCCAATGATGCAGTACGGCAGGCGTTGCCACTCTTTTTCCAGGTCAATGCCAAACCCCGTCAGAATTTCCCAACTCTGATATTCGGTCGCCGGGTTGTCCGCCCGTTTCAGGCGGGCGGCAAAGCCATTGTCCTTCCCGATACGCTCAATCACGTAACCGACAAATCGTTTGGCGGGCGATTCGCTACCCGCGCTTTCGGCGGTAACATCTGCGGGAAACTGATCCATTATGATCCTCCTTAATCAACGGTAAGATATTGGCAAAAATTAGGCCGGGACTGAGCCCAGGCATCTATTTGACGGGCACTGTCGGCGGGGCAGAGTTGGTCAAAAACCTGTTCGGCATAGCCGACAAACATTTTTCGTAGCGGAAGACGCGTGGAACGATCTCCCACGGAGCTAAGACAAGTATCAATAAGCGCCTGAGCATGACGTTCGCAAAGATGCCAGAATAGCGCCGTGGCTTTTTCAGCCTGCCTTGCCACAAAGGGCTGAGCCTTCCCGGTCGCTGATTTATCAATATCTGATAGCTGGCGGAAATAACGCACAACCGCCCCCCAAAGCTGTTTTTGCACAGCTTCAAGCTGCGTCATTTCATATTTTAAATATTCAAGAAAGGAACTATTGATGAGATCGGATGACAACCATATTTCTGACTGAACATAATCATCCGTACCTGAAGCGTATTGCTCACCCGCATTACTACTCACCCTTAATCCGCCCGACCATACCGCAAACTGCTCTGTACTACGGGTTATCCGCTGCAGAGGAAGGCTAAGCTGGCGGGTTTCAAATCCCCGGCTATCACCCTGGGCGATAAACTGGAGTAACGAGGTCAGTTCGCGCCAGGGGCGTTTACCCGGATTAACCCATAACACCCTCGGTTTCTTTGCGGAAAAATCGACGGACACCGTGGGGTCGGTTTTGCCTTCAAGATAGCCGGCATGGCTTATTCCATCACTATAGTGAATACCGTCATCGGCTAACAGACAAAATTTACCCATCGGGATCAGGCGTCCCAGCAGCGATGTTTTTAACGAGCGCGCAATGTCATCATCTTCTCCTGCCGGCATTTGCTCCCATGGAGCAATCCCTAGCGTGGGATACATCTCCAACTGCGCAATATCTTCGGCAGTGAATAGGTTGAGCCAAATGCTCTGTACGATGGAATTCCCCAGCCAGTACGAATGCAACAACCCCATGTGCCCGACTGAAATACCGGCTTTACCACTACTCGGTTTACCCTTTTCGTTTTGCTTCCCCCGATAGCCTGGCGTTAACACCACAGAGTTATCAGTTTTTTTGCCCCCGAGGCCAAATCCCATCTGTGTAACAATTGTTAGCGCTTTGTCCGCATCGGTTAGTTGCTGCTGTTGCTGGCTTTCGTTCAAAACCGTGGTATTGCCGGTACTTACCTCCGGTGATAATACGCCCAATGGCTTACGTTCAGCTGCTTGAATAGCCGGCATCTGTAAGAATGGCTTTTCGCCATATAGATAAAAACGGTCGTGCCATTTAGCAAGATACTGCAGGCAACAATTGGCCATTCCCTGCCAGCCCATCTGTTGCCAGGCGTTATCATCCGCAGGCGTCGCGGCGGCCTGAGCGATAGCTAAGAGCAATTTGGTGAGCGCTATTTTTTGTACCGGATTACCCCCTAAAGCGCGCAATTCCGGCTGACTAAAAATATCGGTTAAACTGACCAACCCCACGTCCACGACCGCAATCCAGGGTTCATCAATCAAATTGAAGCGGTTTTCCATGGTTTATTCCTTTTTGGAAATGGCCCGGAAGCCAAGATATTCACTGTATTCGAGGGTGTATTTATCGCCTGCTGGCCGGCCATCCAGCGTCTTTAGTTCGCCCGCTGGGCTGACAATGGCAACGCGCAAAAGCGCCTCGTCATCTTCGGGACGGCCAAGATAGAACACCTCCTGCAGATGTAATTTTTCCAGCTCATTGCTGGCGATTTGGGGCGGGCAATAAGTCGGGTTCACTCGTACCAGTTGCTGATTAAGCGCTACCGCCAACTGCCGCCACTGGGCCCGATTTAAACGATGTCGGCCATGCGGGAGGGTTAATTCAGAATCATCAAGCAGGCGGAAATACGTAGCGCCGTCATGTGAACGCAGGCCACGTAGCAGCAACAGGTCAGTGGTGTCACGGTCGCTATAGCGGGTCTCAGCCTTATGCTCCGGCAGCGTTTTCCCGCCGGTCGATAACGTTAGCTTCGCCAGCGACTGCAGCGCCTGTTCACCTGAGCGATAGCGGCTGCCATTCTTCAGTTCATGCAATAGCGTGGCCCATGGCCCCTCTTCAGAACGCGCGCTATAGGTCCGATCTATTAGGGGGCGAATATCCCCAGGCAACGAGATAACGCGGAGCGCTTTCCAGACATCCAGGCTACGGCATAACACATAGGGTGAGTAGACCATCGCGCTCATGCCGAATGCAGAACCAGGGTTGGCTAATGCGCAGTCAAGGGCTGGGGACAATAGCCAGCATTCCGCAGTCGCGCTGGCATGGCGGGGAGTTTCCGCATGTCGCCACAGTCGGCCAAGACGTTGCAACAACATATCGGTGGGCGCAAAACGGCTCACGAGGAAATCAGCGTCAATATCAAGAGATTGTTCCAGGACCTGGGTCCCGACTAAAATACGCCCGCACCGCTGGCGTTGTGCCCAACCAGCCTGGCCGTAAAGTGCGACCCAGCGCTGCTCATGCCGGTTACGGTGCTGAGGTGTAAAGCGCGAATGCAATAGTCCTATTTCACAGCCAGCGTCAACCGCCCGGCTAGCCATATCAAGATAACGTTGCTGCGCTTCAGCAACGGTATTTTCAATCCACAACACCTGCTGCCCAAGTTCTGCGCGTCGTAGCGCCTCTTCCAACGCGATTTCATCTTTACCGCAGCAATGGAGAGCGAAGGTAGTATGCTCTGAAACAGGAACGGCAATCTCGGCCAGCGTCGATTCCGCAGCGCAGGTGGGCGCGGCGGTGATCAGCGGATATGCCTCACTGTTTGTCGTTTGCTGCAGCAAGGCGTCACGGCGTTGCCGGCTCAGCGTGGCGCTGAGAATAATCACCGTACAGTCGATTTGACGGAGAAATTCGACCAACGCATTGAGAATCGTGCCGGTATACAGATCGTAAGTATGAACTTCGTCAAGGATCACTACCTTGCCTGCAAGCCCATAGGCTCTGACAAAACCATGCTTCACATTCATCACCGCCATCAGCGCCTGATCGATGGTGCCGACGGCAAACGGCGCTAATAAACCGCGTTTACGGTGATTAAACCATGACCCGCCGGGACAGCCCTCTCCGCCCAATTCGGTATCCAGTAACCAGGCGCCAGAATGCAGCAATAAAGCGCGTTCAGGCGTATTCGTATCAATAATCTGCGCCAGAAAAGCATTGAAGCGATCGTAGATTTTATTTGAGGTTAACTGCGTGGGGAGCGCGAAATAAATTCCGCTGGCTTTGTTCTGCGCCAACAATTGATAAGCCGCATATAGCGCGGCCTCGGTCTTACCCATCCCCATTTGTGCTTCAAGAATATAAACGCCGGGCTCGGCAACCTGTTCAATAAAAAGCGACTGGGGCGTACGCGGCTGCATAATCCGTTTTACAGGGTCAAACACTTCAGCAAAAGAGAGATTCTGGCGAATAATTGGCTTAATAAAACCCGCCTGCGTTAAAGCTGTTGATATATTCGGCCGCCAATCTTCTTCCGGATTGTCAAAATATTCGCAAGAACCTATCCAGTCAGCGACGGAGGTTAAACCAGCAACCACCCTGGCCTGGGCTGCCGAATCAAACGTTGGCCAATCGGTTTGCAGATTTTGTCTTAGCTGAGCCACTAATTTTTGGCGCTCATCGAACCACAAAGGGCCGCCAAATATATCGGCATTGCCGCGCCGGCCATCAACTCGCGGATTAAAACCATGATGTTGTCCGAGTATTTCGGCGACATATCGCGGCACTCCGAACGCTTCTGCGCTCGCCTGGCTGACGCCTGCGTGCCCACCCCACTGGCTTTCAAGTTCAGGGCTTACCCCAGCCAGCGCGGGGTACTGCCGATAACTAATGCCGCAGGCTGAAAATATCTTTGCGACAAACGTTGGGCTGACCTTCCCAATATCATGACAAGCGGCAGCCATTTCGCTCCCTGCGGGGAATAAATGGCCGCGCATTGCCTCGGGGAATCGGGAAATTAAAACTCGGGCGATCTCTCCCACTATTTGACAGTGTTCCAGCACCGAGCGCCCTATCGCTACACTTCCGTTACTAAGCCTTCTTGTTTTCGCGGGACACTTTTCAAAACCGATCGCCGTGACGGCATTTTCGGAATGCAAATGAATTCGGGTTAAACGTCTCACAGGGAATCTTCCATGACGAATGCATTATAATCTCGGCAATTAAAATCACATCATTCCCAATAGAAATCCACCACTAATTTATGCACATCAAAAAACCATTTTAATTAAAATAATTTGCAAGGCATATTTATTAGGCCGCATTAAATTGTTGTTAATAATTGCTTAACCCACATTTTTACAAAATATATTTCAGCACAACAACACATGCACCGTAATCATACGAAACAATTAATTCATATGTTTTTATTATTTCAGATTGATGAATTAACCCTCATTAATATGAAGTCATTTCACAAAAAGATGAATACGAAAGCCATGGCGGTTTCCCTACCGCCATAGCGCCCTAAGCAAAGTTTATCGCTGCGGGAAGATCCACACATCGTCCGCGGGCAGCGTCAGGTGACAATGTTCGGCGTCACGCAGGGCCGTGCCGTAGGCGCGAATCGCAAAGTCATCGCCCTCGGTGCGGAACAGATATTCCCACCGATCGCCGAGGTACATGCTGGTCAGCAGCGGAAGTTCCAGGCTGTTATCCTGCGGCGAGCAGTCAAGTCGCAGGCGTTCGACGCGGATCACCGCCGTCGCCGGCTGGCCAACGCTTATCCCCTCGCCCGCGCGGCCCCATAGCGCCCAGCTGGCGCCTTCAACCCGCGCGCGTCCGTTCTCCAGCGCCGTCACCTTACCGTGCAGGCGGTTATTGCTGCCCATAAACTCGGCGGCGAACAGAGTAGCTGGGTTACCGTACATCTCCTGCGGCGTCCCCTGCTGTTCAATCACGCCGTTGTTAAGCAGCAAAATGCGATCGGAAATCGCCATCGCTTCATTCTGATCGTGGGTGACCATCAGCGCCGACAGGCCCAGCTTAATAATGAGCTCGCGCAGAAATACCCGCGCCTCTTCACGCAGCTTGGCGTCGAGGTTGGATAGCGGCTCATCCAGCAGAATAACCGGCGGGTTATAGACCAGCGCCCGCCCAATTGCCACGCGCTGCTGCTGGCCGCCGGAAAGCTGGTGCGGGTGCCGGTTGCCCAGATGTCCCAGACCTAGCTGCTCGAGTACGCTCTGCACCCGCTGTTTAATCTCGCCGCTGGCCACCTTACGCAGTTTCAGCGGATAGGCCACGTTGTCGAATACCGTTTTATGCGGCCACAGGGCGTAGGACTGGAACACCAGCCCGAGATTACGCTCTTCCGCCGGGATCTCGCTACGCGGGCTGCCGTCATAAACCACGCTATTGCCAATGGTGATCCGCCCGGCGGTCGGTTTCTCCAGACCAGCAACCGCACGCAGCAGCGTGGTTTTCCCGCTGCCTGAAGGGCCGAGCAGCGACACCACCTCTCCGCGTTTGAGCTCCATCGACACCCCTTTCAGCACCGGGTTGTCGCCATAGGTCAGATGTAAATTGTCTACCGATAACTCAATCATGTAATTTCACTCCAAAGCGCAGGGCGATACCCAGACCGACTACCACCAGCAGAATATTGATAAACGATAGCGCCGCGACGATATCAATGGCGCCCGCCGCCCACAGAGAGACCAGCATCGAACCGATCGTTTCAGTGCCTGGCGACAACAAATAAACGCCGGTTGAATACTCGCGTTCAAAGATCAGGAACATCAGCAGCCAGGAGCCGATAAGCCCGTAGCGCGCCAGAGGAACAGTGACGTGGCGGGTGATTTGCCCGCGAGAGGCGCCGGTGCTGCGCGCGGCCTCCTCCAGCTCCGGCGCCACCTGCAGCAGCGTTGACGAGATAAGGCGCAGTCCGTAGGCCATCCACACCACCGTATAGGCCAACCAGACGCTGAAAATGGTGTTGCGCAGCGCGCGCAGTTGCACGATAAGGTGTTCGCGCAGCCAGTCGGCGACCGGCAGCGCCGAGAGCCAGCCGTTTTTCAGCGACTGATCGAGCCACATCGGCACAAACAGAAACACCCACAGAAACGCCAGACCGGCCAACAGGCCCGGCACCGCACGCGGTACCAGCACGCTGTAGTCGAGAAAACGCGTCACGTTATCCGGCTTACGGTGCATGGCGATACCGACAAACAGATAGCAGACCACCGCCAGCGCGCCGCCGATAATCCCGATCGCCATCGAGTTGACGATCGCCCGCAGCAGGTTCGGCTGCTGCCAGATGTTGCGGAAAGTCGCCAGCGACAGCTCATCCCATAGCGAAACGCCAACGCCCCAATTGGAAATAAAGGCCCGTAGCGCCACGCCCAGCAGCGGGACGCCGATGGTCACGGTCAACCACGCCACCACGACCGCGCCCGCGACCCAACGCCATTTCCCCAGCGGCAAGGCGCGCGACTGCGACGCTTTACCTTTCATGGTCACGAAGCGGTTGGCGGTACGCATCAACCGGCGCTGCAACATCACCAGCGGAATGGTAATGCAGATTAACACCACCGCGACCGCCGCCATCAGATGGTAAGAAGGCGTTCCCAGTTTATTGGTCAACTTATAGAGATAGGTCGCCAGCACCATGTTGCCCTCCGGATCGCCGAGCACCAGCATCAGGCCAAAGACCTCCAGGCCGAGGAAGAACAGCAGCACGCAGGCGTAGAGAATGGACGGCCGTACCATCGGCAAGCTCACCGAGGTCATCACCTGCAGCGGCGTGGCGCCGACGGTACGCGCCGCCTCTTCCACGTCCGAACCGACGCTACGTAGCGCCGAGGAGATATAAAGATAGGCGTGCGGGACGTGCGTTAAACCGGCGATTACCACGATGCTGAACATCGAATAGATATTCCACGGCACAAAACCAAGCCACTCCTGCGCCCACTGCGACAGGAAACCGACCGGCCCGGCGGCCACCACGTAACCAAAGCCCAGCACCATCGGCGAGACGAAAATCGGCACCAGGATCAGCGGCTCAATAAAACGTCGCCCGGGTAAATCGGTGCGAACCATTAAAAAGGCCAGAATGCCGCCCAGCGGAATCGCGATAATGACCAGACCAAAGGCGAGAATAAATCCGGAGCGTAAGGCCAGATAAAAATCCGGATCGGTAAAAATAAAACCGAAGGCTTCGAGGCTCCACTCTTTTGAGCGGGCAAAAAATGGCGCGGAAAGAAAGCTTTGCGCCACGATAAATAATAGCGGAACGTAAATCACCAGCGCCGCAATCAATACCACCATGCCACGCGGTAGTCCCTGCCACTTTCTGCGTAAAATGTTCATCTTTAATTCCCCTGGCAAAGTGCAGAGATAAATTATCAAGAAGAGATATGAGTACTTATTTACTGAACACTGATAAGGTCATTCCCCCGACTGCATTCCGGGGGAATTTTCAAAAGCCATAACTTTATTTCGCAGCGGCGGCACGCCATTGCTTAATAAATTCCAGACGCTGTTTAGGTTGCAGATATTGCAACAGGCTTTCATCCACCGGAATCGGCTTCAGGGCATTGCCCAGTAATTTCGTCATTCCGTCGATATCATTTTTACCTTCAATATCGTTGCGAATTGATGGAATATCACCCTGAGAGGCGAGAATCGTTTGCCCTTTTTCCGACAGTACGTAGTCGAACCACAGTTTCGCCGCGTTAGGATGCCCTGCTTCCGCGGTGATAAATGAGACGCGGGACAGCACCAGCACGTAGTCTTTCGGATAGGCAATACCTAATGACGGGTCGGTTTTAGCGCGCGCTTCGGCATAGGAGCCGAGGATGTTATAACCGATCAGGTTTTCACCGGAGGAGACGCGCTCCATCATGGTGCCGGTAGAGGATTGCACCGTCAGGCCGCCTTTGGCGATATTCGCCAGGTCTGCAAAGTAATTGCCGTCAGCCTTGCTATCCTGCACCGCCAGCATAAAACCAAGCCCCGACTTCTCGATATCGTAGGTGGTGACTTTGCCTTTAAATTTATCAGCCTGCCCGGCGATAAGTTTGGCCAATGCGGTATGTGAATCCGGCACTTCATTTTGCGGGATCAGCCGTTTGTTATAGATAAAGACCACCGGCTCATAGGTTGTACCGTAGGCTTTTTGCTGCCAGACCGCCCATTTCGGCAGCTTGCCGACTTCCGGCGAGGCATACTCTTGCGCATAATCGGTGGCTAATTTCAGCGCCGTGTCCATGGAAGAGCTCCACACTACGTCGCCGCTCCCGCCGCCGGCGGCTTGTTCACTAATATAACGGTTGTACAGCTCGGTGCTGTTCATATCGTTATATTCAACTTTAATCCCAGGATATTGCGCTTCAAAGCCTTTAATTAACGGCCCTGCCGCTTTGGTGTCCGTTGTGGAATAAACCACGACTTTGCCCTCTTTCACCCCGGCATCAACGACCTTTTGATAATCTGCCGGGTAGCCCTGCGGCACCTCCGCCAGCGCGGAGTACGAGAAGACTGTCGTCAGTGAAACCACTAAACCACCGATTTTCTTATACATAAAATCAACCCTTAAGCATCAATAATTAAACACAAATTTAACATATAGTGCTGTAAGAACCTCTGCAACGCATGGGCCGGGTTTTTTATAGCTTTTGTGACAGTGGTGTAGTTTAAAAAGTGGTGTTTATGGAGTTTATTCAGCGAGTAGTGAAAACAGCGAGCGAGGTCACAGATTAATGCTGCGTATTGAAGCCTGTTTATCCAGCGCCTATAGTCGACCACTAACTGCGGGTCTCAGTAACGAGCATATACAGTCATCATGGTAATTTCTTATAAATACATAAAGTTACTATGCGAAATTATTTTTACCGGCCAGCATTGTATTTTCTTGCTTTTGTGCCAGACTCATTTTAATCGACAATAACATTTTTATCTGCCGTATTTTTCGTTGACCGTTTTTATAAATAACATGATAGCAATTTGCGGCTATCAGTCTGTTGATGTTGAATATTTTAAGCGCGTGCAATTCCGTTTACTTTTAACAAGTCATCTATCTCTATTTAAGCTGGAGCAAATCTCATGCCTATTATCGGTACACTTTATGTCGTCCATAAAGAGCACAAAATTCCGGTTGATATACACCTTGAAAATACTGAGGAAGGAGAGTATGTCTATTATACGGCGGATGCCAGTATTGATGCGGATGGCGCCAATGGGCAAAACGGTTTTCCCGCCGCTTACCAAATAAATGACCAGTTTAAGGAAATAGGCAGCGATCGTTTAGTTAACCTTAATTTAAAAATAGATTCCAATGGTGTATTCCACAAAATAAACCCTACAAGTGGAGTTAATGCCATCTTAGACGGCAATGGTCAACCAAAAATATTTCCGCAAGGAATTATTGCATCTAAAACATCATTACATTATCAACATATTTCATTAGATGACCCCAAAGCTTATATCGATGCAGCGACAGTTCTCTACATTGCCGTACCAATGATAGTGATCGCGCAAACAAAAGGCACAGTGATTGGATGCCAGGCGAGAGTAACATGGAAAGATAAATCTATAAATTGTGTGGTTGCAGATAGTAGCGGCAATGGTATTGGTGAATTAAGCATCGCTGCAGCAGAGGCGCTCGGGGTAGGCGGAAATCCGCTACATGGAGGAATTGATGAAATTGCCGTCAGGTATGAAATTTGGCCCGGTAAAGCCACTCCGGGATTCCCGTTACTCCCCACCAAGCATCATTAACTATGAAATACTGGTTGTTGTCCGGGTTATCAATGCTTATCTCCTGCAGCTCACCACTCCCGGTTCCGATTATTGATGCCGATAAAGAGTGTATTCAGAACGCTCGTACATGTCATAATTATGCCGATGGTCTGGATTCTTTTAAAAAGGTAGTTGGTGCATATAAAGCCTTCGCCATAAAATGGGAGCACGTTGCCGATACCAAAAAGTTGGAGTCGCAAACAGCAGATGAAATAACCTTTTACGGATTACTGGCCAGTGCTGTCGGACTAGCCACTAAATCCCCTGAGACGGTGATTGCCGGCGCGTCAGTGGGTGCGGCAGGTACCCTATACAGCAAGCGATACCGCCTTGAAGTGCAATCGCATAATTACGATTTGGCTTCTCAGGCGATGCAGTGTCTATATATGGCAACATTTCCTTTCAAAGACCGTAGGTTTCCTGATAACCATGCCATTCGTAACGCAGCACTGGACTCATTAACTAATGTCAGAGAGAAGTTAAGACAGTTGCAATATTCGATGGTACTCGGCACCCCCGATATTTCTGGTTTAATCGCCATTATTAACAACCCATATAAAATGCCACCCCCTGTCATTACAAAAAATAATAAAAATAGTGGCTCTAACATGTCTCAAGCGGAAACCGACGAGCTATTGAATGAAATGAAAAAATGCGAAACCAAACTGAACTAGGATATAAACCAGGAGAACATCATTGATGCTCTCCTGTCATTTACCTTAGCTCTATTATGAGTTTATTCTAATAATAGCTAAAAAAGGAGCATCATTCATGTTCAGTCCGCCATTACTTGTCAGATCATAGGTTGATGAAGCAACTGCATCGCTAACGTTTCCCCCTACAGCTAAAATCGTACCATTGTTAACCTCAATAACAATATCACTGTGAGAATCAAAATTATTACTATCGTCAACAAGAATGTTATTATAAAAAGAAATTGCACTATAGTAGGTTAATGGCTCATGATAATTGCCATTTGCATCAGGCCGTCTTTTACAAATGATATCGCCTACTTGCACCGGGGTAAGTTCTGGATCTAACAATGAAAATTTTGGATATTTCCCCGCATAGATATAGGCGCAATATTCGGAATGATACGATTTTAGTGGAAAATCATGGCCAGTATAGCCTATCTGTTTTATACAAAAACAAATAAAAGCAGCCGACCATGCATAAGGGCTCGTACCGTCCAAATCAGCACCTATAGATTGCCAGTATTGATGAACAATAGGCGAGAACTTAGCCTGTGACTCCAAATGTTGGGATTTTAAATTCGGCGTTCCTGGGTAGGTTCCCCATCTATCCCACTCATTAATAACAACCTTAGATAATTGCTGTGCAGAAATCGGCATAATAAACCTCTATATGATAAAGTAGAATATCATTAATGTTAGTTTTCCATGCTATTAAGAAAATACTCTGGCATATTTATTGGTATGCAGGCGAATGCCTGGTGCGCATTTAATGCGTCACAAATATAACTCTAGATATAAAGCCTCAAGAAATAAAGGCGGTATCGCTATTTACTATCTTCTCTAAATAACACTTTGCTAAGAAGATCGTATCCATATGATATATCGGTTATTTTTTACACGAACAAGCATACCGATTTATTATGTCTAAACCTAAATTCTACTGCTAGCTCCTTGATCTTCTGCGCCTTGCGGCGCAGCATGGAACGGCAAACGCAACAAAACAACAACATACATCGAGGAGACTATCCGTGCCTACAGGACATCGATTTCGCCCCACGGAGCTACACCACTTCGTCACTACCCTGTTCACACAACTGGGCAGTACGCCAACCGAAGCCGCGCTGGTCGCAGACCACCTGATCGCCGCCAACCTTGCCGGACACGATTCCCACGGCGTCGGCATGATCCCGAGCTACGTAAAATCCCATAGCGAAGGTTTTTTGCAACTTAACCGCCATGCCAGCGTGATGAAAGACGCCGGCGCCGTCGTCACCCTCGACGGCAACGCCGGTTTTGGCCAGGTCGTTGCCCATGAAGCCATGCAGTTGGGGATTGAAAAAGCCAAACAGCACGGCCTCGCCGCCGTGGCGCTGCGCAATGCTCACCATATCGGGCGCATCGGTTACTGGGCGGAACAATGCGCGGCGCAGGGGTTAATATCCATTCATTTCGTTAGCGTCGTCGGCGACCCGATGGTGGCGCCATTTCGCGGCAAAGATAGTCGCTTCGGCACTAACCCACTCTGCGTGGTCTTCCCGCGTGAAGGCCATCCGCCGCTGCTGCTCGATTACGCCACCAGCGCCATCGCTTTTGGCAAAACCCGCGTCGCATGGCATAAAGGCGAAGCGGTGCCTGCCGGCTCATTGATTGACTCTCGCGGCGAACCGACCACCGATCCGGCGGTGATGCAGACCTCGCCGCTTGGCGCCCTGCTCACTTTTGCTCAACATAAAGGCTATGCCCTGGCGACGCTCTGCGAAGTACTCGGCGGTGCGGTCTCAGGCGGGCAAACGACCCATCAGGACAGCCTGCAGGGCTGCGTCGACGCCATCTTCAACTGCATGACTACCATTATTCTCAGCCCTGAAGCCTTCGATGCGCCGCAGATGCAGCGCGAAACCGAGGCCTTTATCGACTGGTGTAAACAGTCGCCGCATGATGCCGATACGCCTATTCTGGCGCCTGGAGAGTGGGAAGCGGCCAATCGTCAGCAGCGGTTGGCAAACGGTATTCCGCTCGATGCCAGTAGCTGGCAGGCGATCTGCGCCGCCGCGCGGCAGGCCGGCATGTCGCAAGAGACGCTGAACCAACTGCAGCAAAATATGGAAGTTAACGCTTAACCTCAGTCCCCGCGGGGCGATCGTCAGCCACGGCGTCCCGCGTCATCGTCACTTGTGACGACGTCAGTGATTTTCCCACGTCTTCATCACCTTCATCCCGCGTCATCAGCGCTATTTTCACTTTGGCACGCATTATGCAATCGAACTGCATCGCACGACGATCGACGTCGCGCGTTTGCTGACGGTAGCCTGCCGGGCCCGGCGCGCTATCGCCCTATCTTCACTGTTAACAGGTCTGTTACTGATGAATAAAATTACCAGCGTGTGCCCCTATTGCGGGGCGGGTTGTAAACTCAAATTGGTTGTCGAAAATGATAAAATCATTCGCGCCGAAGCCGCCGACGGCGTCACCAATCAAAACCAGCTATGCCTGAAAGGCTACTACGGCTGGGATTTCCTCAATGACACGCAGCTTCTCACGCCTCGCCTCAAGCAACCGATGATTCGTTATCAGAAAGGCGGCCCGTTCACCCCGGTCAGCTGGGAAGAAGCGATTCGCTACACCGCCGCTAAGCTCAGCGAGATCAAAGCCAAGTACGGGCCGCGAGCCATCATGACCACCGGATCGTCCCGCGGCACCGGTAACGAAACCAACTATGTGATGCAGAAATTCGCCCGAGCGGTACTCAATACCAATAACGTCGACTGTTGCGCCCGCGTTTGCCACGGGCCGTCGGTCGCCGGACTGCAGGCTTCACTCGGCAATGGCGCGATGAGTAACTCAATAAGCGATATCGAGAACTCAAAATGCCTGCTGGTCTTTGGCTACAACTGCGCCGATTCTCACCCTATCGTGGCGCGACGGGTGCTCAAAGCCCGCGATAACGGCGCGAAAATCATCGTCTGCGATCCGCGGCGCATTGAAACCGCCCGCATCGCCGACCAGCATCTGCAACTCAACAACGGCAGCAATATGGCGCTGGTCAACGCCTTCGCCCACGTCCTGCTGGAGGAAGATCTCTACAACCACGATTACGTTGAGCGTTATACCGAAGGGCTGGAGGCCTACCGCGAAGCGGTGAAAGACTACTCTCCCGAAGCCGTGGAAGCACTGGTCGGCGTCCCGGCGCTGGCTATCCGGCGGGCGATGCGTACCTTCGCCGCCGCCCCTTCCGCCACCATTATGTGGGGAATGGGCGTAACCCAGTTCGGCCAGGCGGTTGATGTCGTTCGTGGTCTCGCCAGCCTCGCGCTGCTGACCGGCAACCTCGGAAGGCCTAACGTCGGCGTCGGCCCGGTTCGCGGACAAAATAACGTTCAGGGCGCCTGCGACATGGGCGTATTACCCAACCAGTTCCCGGGCTATCAGGATGTCACCGACGCCGCGGTGCGCGCCAAATTCGCCAATGCCTGGGGCATCGATCCGGCGATGATGGATACGCAAATCGGCACTCGTATCACCGAAGTCCCGCATAAAGCGCTGGCGGGAGAAATCAAAGCCTACTACATCATGGGCGAGGATCCGCTGCAAACCGAGGCTGACCTGGGTCTGGTACGCAAAGGGATGGAGGCGCTGGATTTCGTGGTGGTGCAGGATATCTTTATGACCAAAACGGCGGAAGTGGCTGACGTACTGCTGCCGGCAACGTCCTGGGGCGAGCACGGCGGCGTCTTTACCTGCGCCGACCGCGGCTTCCAGCGTTTCGAGCAGGCTATTTCTCCCACAGGTAACGTGAAACGCGATTGGGAAATTATCAGCCTGCTGGCCAGCGAGATGGGCTATCCGATGCATTACGCCAGTAACCAGCAAATCTGGGATGAGATGCGTGAACTCTGCCCGCTGTTCTACGGCGTAACCTGGGAGAAAATGGGCGATATGGGCCACGTGCAGTGGCCGTGCCCGACGCTCGATCACCCCGGTACGCCGTGGTTGTATCAGGATAATCACTTTGATACCCCATCGGGCAAAGGGCAACTGTTCGCCGCGCCGTGGCGCGCGCCGGCGGAAACGCCGGACGATGATTTCCCGCTGGTGCTCTGCACGGTGCGCGAAGTCGGACATTACTCCTGCCGTTCAATGACCGGCAACTGCGCCGCGCTGCAGTCGCTGGCGGACGAACCGGGCAGGATACAGATGCACCCTGCCGATGCCGAGCGGGCAGGTATTGCCGATCGTCAGCTGGTTTGGGTGAGTTCGCGGCGCGGCAAAGTGATGACTCGCGCCGATCTCAGCGAGCGTATCAACCCCGGCGCGGTGTACATGACCTACCAGTGGTGGGTCGGCGCCTGTAATGAGCTGACCCAGGATAATCTGGATCCTATCTCGAAAACGCCGGAAACCAAGTACTGCGCGGTGAAGGTCGAGGCCATTGCCGACCAGGACTGGGCGGAACGGTACGCCTGGACGACCTATAGTCTGATGAAGGCGCGGTTAAAGGCGGCGGCTAACGCCTGAGGGTGAATTCAGGGGGAGGCTTAGCTTCTCCCTGGAATCTGACGCTGTCTGGATTGACATCAAAATAGGCCTTCTTTGGCAGGACGACTTTGTGAAAATCTTATGTACCGCTCAGGGACCTGCCAGCAGGGACTGAAGTATATAGCCGCCCACCAGCCCTGTGGCGCCAGCAAGCAGGACTTTCCGTTGTTCGGTAAGTTTAGACATGGTGTGTTTTTCCTCAATTCAAGCGCATGGCATGACGGACGCTGTCAGGTGTTTTTCCAGTCCACCCCTGGAATGCGCGATAAAAGGAATTGGGATCTTCGAATCCAAGGAGGAAAGCGATCTCTGCGCCGGACATCGTGGTATTTGCCAGATAATGTCGGGCAAGGCTCTCCCGCACCATATTGACCAGGGCGCGAAAGTTTTCCCCCTCCTCCTCAAGCCGACGTTGAAGCGTACGCTTGCTCAAACCCAGTCGTTCCGCGGCCTTCTCAATGGTAGCCGCGTTACCAGGCAACAGCTCCAGTAAGACAGCACGCACGCGTTCCGCCGTCGACGCCGTCGAATCAAGTTCACTGAGCCGTCGACGAAGATCGGGTTCGAACGCGTGAAACATGCTTTCGTTGACCGTGAGGAATGGACGCAAAGCATCCACAGCGGCGAAAGCGATTGCTGGATACTCTCCCTTTTGCACAGGTACGCCGAAGAAATTCTCGTAACGCCGGAGATAACGACTGGACGGAAGTTCCGGCAGGATAACGCGATGCGCCTTAATGTGCTCACGGGTAGCCAGTCTGGCTAGTCGCACGAAAAACGCAATCTCGGCCACTTGCAGCGAGTGAGGTACCGCGGTTTGTATCGACAACCAGCGAGGCGTCACGACCAGCTCGCCTGCGTCACCCGTATTGACTTCAAGGCTCATGGGCGCCACAAGTTGCTTGTATTTGGCGAGGCGCTGCATAGCCTGTACCAGATTCGTGCTGCACAGGGCAGCGAACAGCGGTGGGTTGAAAGAATCAGCCGAGAGAGTCTCGACGAGGCGTAAGGGAAACATGGCATCACTTGCCTCAGCCTCTAAAGCGCGCCAGAAACGAAAATAGTCTTCGCCAGAAAGCCCCTGTCTTGTACGGGAGAGTAAATCGTCTGGAAGGGCGGCCCGACGTAATACATGGCCAGGCTGAACACCTAAGTCCTTCAGTATTGCCAGCCAGCCAATATCCATGGGAAAAGTTTTGTTTTGCACCTTCAGCACTCCGTCACTATTGCTCATTCAACCGACGCTCAGAGTATAGAGCAGTCGTGCGCTTAACCCCCGTCAAACCGCGCCACAATGACTGCACGTTGCGCCAACCTGTAACATCCGCGACTCACTCCCTGTGCTGGCATCTCCCGCATTAAAATTGGCGCGGATTGCCAGAGCGTTGTCGCGGCTTGCTTCCTATAGTGAGATGAAAACATCACACCAGCCAGGGCACGTTCCACCAGTCCTGACGGTCCAATCTGAACAATAGAGAAATCCCAATGAATGCTACCGAAGCTATCGACCAACTGGATCCCCAAAAATGGACTACAACATCTCCCGCAGAACGTTTGCATCTGCTGGAGGAAATCCGTGCAAACCTGAAGAAGTACGGTGATGACCTCGCCTTCGCCGACAGCAAGATGAAGAATGGCATCCTCGGTGCGCCTCTTTTTTCATACCCAATGTCAAAGGTTGCTACCGTCGTTCCTATGGCGAGTACCGTCTCGGCAGCCATCATCCTTTATGAATCCATTCTCGACGGCAAGATGCCACAGCCGCTGAGCGTGGAAAAAGTGAGTGAGGATCTCTACGACATTTATGTCTTTCCGCAGGAGCGGAAGGACAAGTTGATGTACGCGGATCAAAAGAGTCGCATCCGTGTGAAAGGCGCACCGAAACAAATCAATCCGATGGAAAAGCCCGCGGGTATTATTGCCGTGCTGGGTGCAGGCAACTACAGCTCAGCGCTCGAGGTGTTGAAAGCGATCTTCTTCGAGAACTGTACAGTCGTACACAAACCGCATCACCTGAACGAAGAAACCGACAGGATTTGGGCGAAGATCATGCAGCCGCTGATCGATCGGCGCGTTCTGAGCTTCTGCGATGCCGATCGGGGACAAGACCTGACAGTAGATCCCCGCCTCTCCCGGATCTACTTTACAGGTGGAACCGCAACGGCCGAGGCTATCATGTCAGCGACAGAGACGCCGCTTATCTCCGAATGCGGCGGCAATAACCCATGCATCATCGTGCCGGGCGACCGGCCATGGACAAAGAAGGAAATTGAGCATCAGGCAGTGCAGATAGCCACCATGGCAAAGTTCAATGGTGGCGCGAACTGCGGTCGTCCCCAGACTCTGGTGACAAGCAAACACTGGCCGCAGCGCAAGGAATTCCTCGACGCGCTGCGGGTCGCTATCTCGGAGACTACTCCGGCCATGGGTATGTACTACCCCGGCGCCGACAAGGTCGTGGATGGTTTTCGACAGGCCTATCCCGATGCGGTAGTACTGAGCCCCGAGGGCGGCAAGTATCCGCATTCCGACGTCATATTACTAACAGACGTTGAGCCCGGTGGCTACGCCACTTCACATGAAGCGTTCAGCCTGGTGCTCGCTGAGGTGCCGCTAGACCTGCCAGCCAATGCCGCGCACTTCCTCCCCGGCGCCGTCAAGTTCGCCAACACCCAGCTCCTGGGCACGCTCGCCAGTGCGATACTTATCGATGAGGACACCAGAAAGGCCCATCAGAAATTACTCGAGCAAGCGGTGTCTGACCTGGAATATGGTGCGGTCGCCATCAACAGCATGCCGTCCTTCATTTTTCTCAACCCCTATCTTACCTGGGGTGGAAATGAGGCAGGCAAGACGTTCGTTTCTGGTCGCGGCAACTTTGGCAACCTACTCAATTACGAGAACGTTGAGAAATCGATCATGGAGGCAAAGTTTATGTCACCAGGGCACATGCTGTACACCAACAAGCGAGCATTCGACAATATGGCTGGAAACATGGCGAATTTCGCAGTCGAGCCTACCTGGATGAACCTGACCTGTCTGATGGGGGACGCCATCCGCGATAGCTTCCGTAAAAAAGATTTCTGAGTCAGTAGAACGCATCGGCCTGAAAGGCCTTATCCATTGCCCTTTACTCGACTATCTTGTAGCGAGTCTGCTTCATAGCCGGGGCAGTGACTACGACCTTGAGGACATGCATAGGGTGAGCTCCACAACAATAAATCGGAACTCATCGCGGCTTTCCATACGCTCGAACGGCTTGTACGCCAGTTCGAGCGCTATCAGGCCAGAGCCGGTCGTGGCATTCTGCACCTGAAAGTGAGTCTAGCAACGATAGACATGGCGACATAACCACTATTGTGAATTTAATTACACCATAGTAAATTAATGGGATTGTTTTTGTAGGTAATTACCCCAAACCATGTCCACTTTAAGGAAAATAAAATGATAAAAATCAGAATGTCACGACCTTCTGAAGCGGAAGACATCATCCAGATTTGGAAAAGTTCTGTAGATGCTACGCACGATTTTCTGACAACACATGACCGGCAAGAGATCGAAAAAGAGGTGGTCGGTTTTTTTTCAGAAACCCCTGTATGGGTAGCGACAAATGATGAAGACCTTCCACTCGGATTTATGTTTTTACATGATGGTCATCTGGAGGCGCTGTTCGTCGATGCCTCTGCTCGCGGGCTTGGCGTCGGCAAACAGTTGATATCCCATGCCCTTGCTCTTCATCCTGATTTAAGCGTCGACGTCAATGAACAAAACCAACAGGCCGTCGGGTTTTATCAACATATGGGCTTCCAGGTTTCAGGGCGCTCCGGGCAGGATAGTCAGGGAAGACCTTATCCCCTGCTGCATCTGCGTAAAGGGAATGGCGTCTAACCGTTTGCCAGGGGAAATATCATCTGTTTTTTTGGCTAAACGCAACGATGTATGTACAGCTCTGTTCGCTATCCGGGTTAGTCATTTGGCACTCGCCTGCAAAGGTAAGAGCAAGACAATCACCCGCTTGCAAATGATGAGTCTGATGATTGACCCTAAAATCAAGGTTGCCGCTCAGCATCCAAAGTGTTTGCCCGCAAAGATGCTCAATAGCGGAGGCGGGGATCGTCAGTTGACCCATTGCAGGGATTTCAACTTTTATCAGTTCCGGACTGGCGCCCGCCGGGGACAATGTCCAACGAATAATGCCTGATTGTTCATCTGTCCAATGCTGCTGCTGGTGAGCGAAACGAACCAGCGAGTTCTGATGTTGCTCAAGCTCGGCGAAAAGTTTTGATAGCGTAATATTCATGGCGTTCGCTAAACGACTAAGGATAGTCGCGCTGGGGCTGGAGACGCCTCGTTCAATCTTACTAATCATCGCCTGGCTCACGCCTGAGCGTTGCGCAAGCTCCGTTACCGTCCAGTTACGAGCTTTCCTGTGCTTTAGTAATAACTGTGCAATGTCGCTATCTACTATCTGATTTTTCGCTGTTTTATCCATTTTCACCCTCACTTTCGCCAGCCTGATTATGCCATTACCTAAATTAGGCTGGAATCATTGATTGGGTCAGTGTGAAAAAGTCAGGTTTCAATGGGTGGACAATTATCTTTAGCACCCACGTCATCAGAAGAGCATGAGTTTGCGATGCCCGCATCCGGCACAACGCGGGTAAGTTAATCCGAGTTCTTCGTTTCATAGCAACGTCCCCCCTTGATTAAGGATAGCGTTGCATCGACCCGTTGAACTCACAGCGAGGAGTGAACATTGTGCTTAAATAATGATGACTCTGGCAGGATGGGTTTTCAATGCCTGGAAGGTAGCCACTAATTCAGGTGACGTAAATGTGTAGCAATCCCCCACTTTAGGCCAATACATTTTCCATTAATCAGGTCGATAACAGAATAACTTGCATTGGGATGAGCATAGCGAGGGAAACTATCGACAGTCCCTTCTTTAAGAATTGCCAGAGTGCCCTGACTGACATGCCCGTGAGACACAATACATATTGTTTGTTGATGTGATGAGGTATCTTCCAGGTTTTGTAAAAAACGCATAACTCGCTGAGAAGCATGCGCCAGTGACTCCCCCCCTGGTGGACAATACTCTGCATCAAGCCTGAATAATGCATTTGCATAGTTTGGATGTTTTTGTCTGAGTAGTTCTAACGGCATACCTTCAAACTGACCAAAGGCCTGCTCTTTAAGGGCCGGTTCAGCCGTCAGTGAACAATGAAAGTGTTCAGCCAGGCTTTGCCCCATTTGCCAGGCACGCCCAAGCGGAGAAGCGTAAACACGCTCTATTTGATACTCACTTGCACTAAACGCTGCTAGTAGGAGGGATGTTTCACGCAAACCCCGACAGGTCAAGGAGCTATCGCTGTGCCCCTGAATAATTCCTTCCCAATTCCACTCTGTTTCTGCGTGTCGAACAAGTATCAATTTCATCGTTAGCTGGCCATGCTCGTTGTTGATCAAAATGTCCCAACTGCGCGATGTCAAACACACACCGTTGAAGCAGCGGAAGGCTTTCCTGTTGTGGAAATAATGAACAAGTGTAGCTTATTGCCGTTATGCAGCGGCTCTGGGTGTGGGGCGCTGAATTTTATCCGTAGTTAACTTCCGCTTTTGGCACGGAGCGGACGTGTTAACGAAGCTGAAGGTCCGCTGGGAGCGCTTAGCGGACATGCCATCAGCTTATCAGCCACCTTTACGAGCATTCCATTCATCACGTGTGATTTCCCATAGCTCGGAATCCAGCAGACCGCTGACATATGCTTTCTTTTCAGTCCTAATGAGCCGCATGCCACTGCTTTGTGAGATACGTTTGGAGCGGTTATTGAGAGCCGCTTTCGGCGCACGCAATATAGTCTTATTTAAGGAATTGAACCAATAATCTGTAGCTGCGTTACAGGCCTCACGCATAAAACCTTTGCCCTGATGCTCCGGAGATAACCAAAATCCTCGGTTGTTATCCTCAACATCATAAAGACAGATTAAACCTACCATGTTGTCAGGTGTTTCACGATGCCTAATAGTCCAGATCCAAGCGATTCCATTTGCTATATCAGGCAAGGCAACGTTATTGACATAATTCTCGGCGCCATTATCCGGATAGGGCCACGGTACTGATGAGACCATGTACCGAACAATCTCCCAGCGAGGATAAAGTATCTGAATTTGTGAGGCATCTTCTGAGGATAATGGTTTTAACAGTAAGCGTTCTGTATAGAGAATAGGTATTGGCATCAGCACTTTTCCTTCCTGAACTTAGTGTCTATTACTATTTAAGCCATTAAATAGCTATCTCAATGTATCTTGATGTACAGAAAATATCTATACAATAGGAGGCGCGGTTAACAAGCAGTCAGGGGCAGTTTTTGGCACTGCGCGGATGAACCAACTGAGTTTAAGCTCCAGTCTGAGCGAAGAGCAAACCACACTATCTGAGGTAACGTATTACTGTTAATGGTGACCCCATTAACGCTAATACTATTATTACTTTTTTCATCAACGGTTAGGCAGATGCATTAATGGTTAAGCTTAGGGAAATAGAAATGAAATATCCAGGCGCAGGGGCCTGGCAAATGGGAGACAGTCCAGAACTGGCAAGCGAGCTTGCTAACCTTATTAAAAAAGGAATCAAAACGGCCTCTTGTGGATCTTTTGCCTCTTACCAACAGGAAGAATCTGCTCCGAGGATTGGCAGCTATAACATAATTCTTGATGGACAGAATGTCCCGGTATGCGTGATCCGGCTGGTTTCGCTACAATTGGTGCGTTTTTGCGATATTAATGAGGAGTTCGCTCGCAAAGAGGGTGAAGGCGATTTAAGTCTTGAATACTGGAAGAAAGAGCATCAGCGATTTTTCATCCGTGAAGGTCATTTTTCTGAGGATATGGAGTTGATCGCAGAAGAATTCGAAGTGGTTGAGGTGCTGTAATCGGAGATAAAATTGCTGATGTTTATCTATCACCCTTTTCATAAACGTCCGCTCCTGGCACGAAGCGGTCAGCATGCAGGATCACCAGAACTGTCATGACAAAAGAAGATGTTGTCCTCTAACGAATGCAGGATTTATTCTCTGCCTTTCTTATTCGAAGTAATATAACGTGTGGTTTGATTGACATTACTGGAGGTATAACATGTTGGTTTATAATGTCTTTGGTCGATACCTTGGCATTCTGCGTAAGAATGAGTGCTGGTTGGTTTTTCGAGTAGATCTGACAGAAAGAAAGTATTCCCGTATCTATGACGTTGTTATTCCAGATGATCTGGCAGAAGATGAAATTGCAGGCTGGTTAGATGATATTTTCCATGAAGCTGCAACCGAACGTCATCCAGATGTTAAACGCATCGAATAATTAATTGATCAAATTATCAATATCCGCTTCTGGCGCGACGCGGACTGCCTGAATAGCCGTACGATCTCTATGAATGAAAGGTGGAGTTTAGCTTCTCGAGCCTGTTTATACACAATCGGGCTGGCTGTATTGTAACGTCCGAAAAATCTGGTAAAACATTGCTACACAAAATTCTTTACTATCAAGATTCGTGAAGGCCGTATTGAACCGGCCTTATGTGATTTTCAGACTGAATTACTGACCCGAGAGAATCGAAGCCGGAACAAGCGGCACGGAGCTCAACTTATTAACGAACCTTCAGGTTGAGAATGGAGGTTATGGGTGCTTGCCCTCTTCCAGCAGGCCATTTACCAGCAGGGTGAAAACCTGAATCGCTTTTGGTAAAGCATGCTGCGGATCTTCACTGGCAGCCACCCACTGAGCGGCATTCAGTGCAGCTCCATTTAGCAGCCAGGCGGTAGCATCCACATCTACCGGCTTGATTAAGCCGCGTTCAATCAGATCTGAAATGCTCTCTCGGGTGGCGTCAAGGCAGTTGTTCTGACTCGGCCATTTCGTAGGATCGCCAAGAAAAGCCGGGCCATCAAGCAGAACGATACGCCGGACTTCTTCATCCAGAGCCATTCTGATATAGGCTATCCCTTCAGCCAGAAGCTTTTGCTGGTCATCCCTGAACTGTGTCGCTGCACTCTTGGCACTTTGTGCCATTTCTGAGTCAATCTGGGCAACCACAGCGGCAAGCAACCCTTTTTTGTCCCCAAAATTATGGTACAGAGCCCCACGCGTCAGGCCAACGCTGGCAGTCAAATCATCCATTGATGCTGCTGCAAACCCTTTTTCGGCAAAGGCTTTTCGTGCGGCTGTAATCAACTTCGTGCGGGTTTCTTCCATCGTTTCGGCGCGGCGTTTGGCAGCCATGCGGACTCCTTGCAATATACGCAGCGTATGAAATTTGACATACGCCGCGTATGTGTGGTTAAGTTTACATACACTGCGTATATTAATTGATTTATTTATGTCACGCACGGCTTCACACATCCGAAAAAAGGATACGTTATGAACCAACCGAAACCTGTTTTCCCGGCGAATCGCCACGCTCTCTATGAGAAGCATGGTTATTCTGCTGCGATCCGCTCTGGTGATTTACTGTTTGTATCCGGTCAGGTGGGTAGCCGGGAAGATGGTAGTCCTGAGCCCGACTTTGCAACGCAGGTAGAACGTGCCTTTGAAAACCTCAAGGCCACTCTTACCGCCGCAGGATGTTCGTTTGAAGATCTTATCGATGTGACAACCTTTCATACCGATCCGGAGAGTCAGTTTTCAACCATTATGCAGGTGAAACAAACCGTTTTTCCGAAGCCGCCATATCCCAACTGGACAGCCGTGGGGGTTAACTGGCTGGCGGGATTTGATTTTGAGATAAAGGTTATCGCCCGGATTCCGGAACATCAGCTTTAAAAACTTCACACACAGATATCACGAGCTCCGATATCTGTGTGTAAACCCGCCACCAGGTCAGCTAAGTCTGGCTTCGGCATTCACTTCATCCAATCGAGTGAATATTTTCTTTTTTTAAGCTCTGCAGTCAGCTCTTGCACATGTTTCAACGTGATATGGTATTTCGCTATAATGCCCCTGAGACTCATACGAATCCATTCCATATCGATATGACACTTTTTACCCCCTTTTCATATGGTCAGGGTGCAATTTGCTCTACACAGGTAAACTATTATCCTTCTGGGCTTCTGGGTATTGACGAAACAGCGCTAAATATTCAATTTTTCCACAGGTGCTCAAACCGCCTATATACAACTGACCTGCCCTCAGCGGCTTAGATTGTTTTATTGTGCCCGGATTCTGTGCTCTGCTGTAATAAGGCCGTCGTATGGGTGTACGTGGTTTTGATCTCTGTTTAATATATGAAACTCAAAAGCAGGAGTTATGATAAAAGTACAACGGTACTTATCCCCTCTCCTCAAACTATTGATGGTTACAGCCAGGATAAAGCGGATACCTTGCCGAGATACAGCGAGCGAAAATAGAGCCATCAGGTGCTGTCATCCCGCATCAGTCAGGACAAATTAGATGCCATTTATTATTGAGATCAAGAGGTTATCTCTGGCACGGAGTGGACGGATTCACTGAGCAGAAAGGCCACTGTGAGCGAAGAGCTGTCATGCTTACCTATGGAACAGGTTCTCAATGGTGGCATCACTTAATAATGAAGGGAAGCAAGCCAACGAATCAGCACAGGAAAGCCCATTATACACGTGTATAATGGGCTTTCCTGTTATGACAAGGCGAACTTAGCTGGAGGTCCGCAGTGAACGAGAAGCGGACATCTTAATTATTTTTTTATGCTACTACCTCAATGTAGCCATGTTATATGGCTACATTGAGACAGAGGTAAGGATTAGTCTTTTCCTGGACCATAATTAAATTTTGTACCTTTGCCAATGGCGTAAAACTGTCCGCCAGCTACGTAATGGACAGTACGTAATTCATCAGGCGCATCATCAAAAATCCAGTGCCCATTTCTGAAAACGCGGTCATCGCTCCATGCTCCGACAATTTCCCCCATGAACAAGTTGTGCTGCTTTTCATTTTCTTCATTGGGTATGACCTTACAGACTAGCCAACCAACGCAACCTTCAACTAAAGGCAGATCAAACTCTTTCTGATAAAACAGTGGAATTTTACTGTTTTTATCGGGTGTGTCAGAATAACTGTTGCCCCCAGCATATAAAACCATTTCCATCTGATTTACTACTGGGATCTGGACAACGTAATATCCGCTTTTTTCTACAAGCCCACGAGTAAATGCCTGTGGACCTATAAAAGCCATCACTTTGTTATTGCCTATTAATCCCACCCAAGCCGCTGCCATGACATTTTCAATGCCATCATTTTTAGCCGATATCATTGTTGTTGGCCCGATCTGCAATAAACGATAGGCTTTGTTTAACTCTACTGGTTGAATTGACATAATTTACTCTTTTGAGTTCTGATAAAAAATTAAGACAGGTTACTTATTTGATTGTTCGATTATATGACTGGAATAGTTGCAAATTAATTGCTATTATCAAAATACATTATTGCAATTTTCACAACAATCATGAACAAACTTGATGCTCTAAAGTTTTTTATCATCGCCTCTGATACCCTGAACTTCCGCGAAGCAGCAACCAAGCTGTCGGTTTCACCATCAGTAGTCACGCGGACAGTCGCTGAGCTGGAGAAACAACTTGGTGAACCTCTTTTCAAACGCAATACTCGTTCGATCTTTCTCACCAGTTTCGGCGAGCTATTTTTACCCCAAGCGAAGCGACTGCTGGAGGATTCTGAAAAACTATTTCAGACGGCGAAAGATGATAATGAAATGAAGGGTATTGTTCGTATCACATTACTTCGATTTCCAAATCATGAACAAATATTGTATGAACTATTGACTGCACTACGTCCCTATCCTGAGTTATTTATCGACTGGCGTTTAGATATGATGAAACTTGATACTATAGAGCATCGTATCGATATAGGTATACGCGTAGGGCGAGAACCTAATCCTAACTTTATCATTAAAAACATCGGGCAAGTTGAACATATTTTAGTCTCATCCCCTGAACTCATTGCACGCCTGGGAGCACCAACTGATTTAGAAGATCTTCGGCAGCGTTATCCATTTAGTGGTTTAATTAACCCTGATACAGGAAAATTATTTGAGTTTATGAGTGACGCAGTGAATACTTTTGTCCCTCGTCATATCGAGTTTTATACAACAGACCCATACGCCGAAATTCAGGCTGCCTTGGCCGGGAAAACAGTTGTACAATCCAGCGATTTTATTTGTAGGGAGTACTTAACAAGCGGCCAACTTGTTCCCCCACTGCCAGAACTGCGACAGGAGAAATGGCAATTCTATTTATATCGGCCTTACCAGCTGATTACTCCAAAAAGGGTGACGGTCGTTTTCTCGCTATTAGAAAAAATATTACGCAAATATTTCGCATCAAAATAACATTCTCCTCAACGTCCGCCTCTGGCACGGAGCGGACAAACTCAGGTCTGCCGTAAGCGAAGAGCGGATTTATCTTTACAAAGGTTACCAGCCAAAACTAAAAGATCACCAAAAGGAAAACACTCATAAACCTTCTAGACAACCTTTTCCCGAGCATTTAGCCTGAATTAAAATTTTATATCTGTCAGGCTACTTCACTATGAAAAATGATATGAGAACCCTCGACCTTAACCTTCTTAAGGCCCTTGATGCATTACTGGATGAAGGAAGCGTGACCCGGGCTGCGCAGCGCCTCTCCCTGACACAACCTGCCGTCAGTGGCATGCTTATTCGCTTGCGTGATTATTTTGACGATCCCCTCTTTGTTCGCACCAGTCACGGTATGGTTCCCACAATGCGGGCCACCGAACTTTCTATGCCGGTGAAACAAATACTCACCGATATCGCTATCATGCTGAAACCAAAGCAATTTGATCCTATGGCGGCGGAGCTGACTTATACCATCGTAGCAACGGACTATGCACTTAAGGCTGTTGTCGTTCCGTTGATGGCTGAGCTAAAACAACGTGCACCGAATATTAAAATCGCCGTGCGGCCCGTGGACAATGAGCGAATGTATCAGCAGTTGTCTCGGGGTGAAGTTGATCTGGCTTTGATAACACCGCAAACAACCCCCGAAGACCTGCATGGAAGAGCGCTCTATGAAGAAGATTATGTCTGCGTAGCACGACGTCATCATCCTCTGGCAGCGAGTTCGGAAATGACGCTCGAACAATTTTGCAAACAGGAACATATTTTGGTGTCATCAGAAGGTAACTTCACCGGTGTTACAGATGAAGCACTGGCTAAGCTCAGTCTGACACGACGAGTAGGCATGTCAGTTAACAGTTTTCAGGTGATACCTGATATATTGCAAGTGACTGATATGATTGCAGTTGTACCTCACCGCATGGTCTTGACTAACAACGATCTCATCATTCTCCCTTTGCCCCTGAAAGTACCCGGCTTTACCAAGAGCATGGCCTGGCATGAGCGAACCCATCGTGACCCAAGTCATCAGTGGATTCGTGCTTTATGCGCAGAAGTAAGCCAACATCCCGCGCCCTGATATAATTTATCTTATTAAGAATATAAGTAATGACAATTCGCCTTATAACTCCATTGCACCAATAATCACTGTCATCACGTTACTGCCGTAATGACACACGCAGTACACTCAACTATAGCAATTGGAGAAATTTATGAACGCGATTAACTGGCCTGAAGGCTTTATTCCGGGTTTTACCGATAACTTTGTTTCTAATGAAATGATCATCTCAGGTCTGAACGTCAATGATGTCTGGCCGCTCCTGTGTCAGCCACTGCTATGGCCGGAATACTATAAAAATTCCGCCGATGTGCGCTTTTATGACAACAAAGGTCCAGAATTGGAAAATGGGGTTCGCTTCTACTTCAGCACGTTTGGTTTCCCAGTTGAAGCTCAGGTTGTGGAGTTTGTTCCACCTGCTGAGGGTAAACCTGCTCGCCTGGCATGGCACGGATGGGCCGGTGAAAAAGATACCGCTCAACGACTCGATGTCCATCATGCGTGGCTACTGGAGGATCTTTCCGGTCATAGGGTCCGTATCCTAACGCAGGAAACACAGAACGGAGTCCCGGCAAAAGATCTGGCCAATACCCGCCCGAACCCAATGCTTAATGGTCATCAGGAATGGCTTGACGGCCTGATTCGAGCAGCAAAGAAATAATAAACCGCTTTCCACAGTCATATCACTGAGGCTGCACTTCCCCGCAGCCTCAAGAATATTTGCCCGTTTGCTATGGCACTTGATTACAGGTAAATCATGTAACCCCCGCAAGTGACACCACACAGCCATCTCTGTAATGTCCCCTCCTGGCACTACACAGACATTTCAACTCTCAGTGATGCGGCAGCATTTTGTCCTTTTGCTTAAATTACGCCCCACTACCGACCCGAAGGCCGGTAGCTGTTGATACAACCCATTTCCACGCGTTATTTCAGGTTGTTGCGGAAAAAGTCCGTCAGCTTGTCGAAGGGGATCACGTCCGTGCGGTCATACAGATCGACGTGCCCTGCCCCCGGAACGACATACAGCTCTTTAGGCTGACCGGCGCGTTTAAAGGCGTCCTCGCTGAACTCTTTTGAATGGGCTTGGTCACCGGTAATAAAGAGCATCGGACGCGGCGAAATGGTTTCAATATCATTGAAAGGATAGAAGTTCATAAACTTACCGATACTGCTCAGCATCGGTTTTGTCGTCAGTTCCTCTTTCTCGCCCTGCGGGGTATAACCGCCGCGTTCGGTACGGTAGAAATCAAAGAACTCGCGCTGAATTTCCGGCGTGGAAGCGTCCAGCTTATTCACAGTGCCCGGAATGTATGCTTTCTCTCCTCCTTTGAACTCGGCAAACCGCTGCTCAATGGCCGACTGGATAAAGGCCTTACGCTGTTCCAGCGTCTGGGAGTGGTTAAGGCCGTTACGAAACGCGGCGCCCATGTCATACATACTGACGGTGGCGATAGCTTTCATACGCGGGTCAATTTTCGCGGCGCTGATGACAAAACTTCCGCTACCGCAGATGCCCAGCACGCCGATATTTTCTGGATCAATAAACGATTGTGTACTGAGGTAATCCACCGCCGCGCTGAAATCATCCGCGTAGATTTCTGGTGAAATCAGGTGCCCCGGCTTGCCTTCGCTTTCCCCCCAGAACGAGAGATCGATCGCCAGCGTAACAAACCCCTGCTCCGCCAGCTTCTGCGCGTATAGGTTTGCGCTTTGTTCCTTGACCGCGCCCATTGGATGACCAACGACGATCGCCGGGTTTTTGGCGTTCTGATTTAACGTTTTCGGGACAAACAGATTGCCAACCACGTTCATTTGATACTGATTTTTAAAAGTGACTTTCTGCTGCGTCACTTTTTCGCTTTTATAAAAGTTATCAGCGCCTCTGGACATATCCGCCGCCGAGGCGGCAAATGCGCTGATGAACATTCCCAGGGCTAACGCAAATTTATTCATGATAGTTTCCTTGTCAGGACGAGTGTGATGAAAGACCATCGGCAGACGCGTCTGCACGTGAGGTCAGGAAAATCAGTACGGTTGCGATAATCAACATCGCGGCGCTGGCCAGAAAGGTGCTCTGGTAGCCATGATGGTCGAACAGCAGGCCCCCCACGGTGGATCCCAGCGCAATGGACAATTGCACCATCGCCACCATCAGCCCGCCGCCCGCTTCGGCATTTTGGGGGAACGTGCGTGGAACCCATGCCCACCATCCCACGGGCGCGGCGGTTGAAATAAACCCCCACAGCCCGAGCAAGGCCGTCACGATGGCTGCCTGGCTGCCAAACGCGATCAGAGCCAGCGCGACGATCGCCATCAGCACGGGAATCGCCATTAGCGTCGAGTAGAATCCGCGCTTCAATACCCGGCCAATCAGCGTGGTGCCGATGAAACCCGCCATCCCGATAACCAGCAGGATGAGAGTCACCGCTGAGGCGTCTACCTTCGTGACCGTCTCAAGGAAAGGCCGGATATAGGTAAAGAGCGTGAACTGTCCCATAAAGAAGATCCCCACCCCCAACATGCCCAGCATGACCACCCGACGGCGTAACAGTGCGAAGACGTTGCCAGCCCCCGCAGGCTGGCGGGTAACCGGCATGGAAGGTAGGCTGAGCAGTTGCCAAATAAACGCGACGATGGCGACGGGTAACAGACAGAAGAAGGCTCCCCGCCAGCCGATGACGGAACCCAGCCAGCTGCCCAGAGGCGCGGCCACAACGGTTGCCAGCGCGTTGCCGCTGTTAAAAATGGCCAGGGCCAGCGGAACACGGTGCACCGGCACCAGGCGCATCGCTGTCGCCGCCGACATCGACCAGAACCCGCCGACCACGATGCCAATCAGGGCCCGGCCCGTCATATAGGTCAGGTAATTAGGTGCCATCGCAATGACGCCCCCGGAAAGAGCCATGATGCACGTCAGGCCAAGCAACAGCGTTTTTCGATTAAGCGTGCCTGCCAGTCGGGAAATAAACAGGCTGGTCATCACCGCAAACGCGCCGGAAATGGCAATTCCCTGCCCGGCCATACCTTCGGTGACCTTCAGGGACTGCGCCATCGATGTCAGGAGGCTGACCGGCATAAATTCGGAGGCAATCAGGGCGAAGACGCACAGCGTCATAGCAAACACGCCGCCCCAGTGCGCCTGTTGTTTTTCACTGGCTCCGTTCTGATTTCTGGTTTCAGTTTTCTGATTACGCATTTAGCCTTTCTTTTCTGTTGATAATGCGATGCCCTTCCCCTCCTGAAACGGCGACGTGGGGGATAAGCGCGTGAGTAAAAGAGAACGATGGATATGGAAGGCGCGACGGCTCAATCCACAGCCCTGAGCCCGGCGGAGAGGATCATCAGCAGTGGCGTTTTACGGTGAGCATTTTCCATCTCGTTTAGCGTTGACTTTTTCATCGCATTATTGTTACCAATAGGCAGCAGTGAAACTAGCTAATGAATGCTTAATAGCCTTATAAGTAAAATTTATAAATAGCCCGGAAACCAACATGGCAAGACGCAACCTCAACGATTTACTCTCTTTCGTCACCGTGGCGCGGGAAGGCAGCTTCACGCGCGCCGCCGCGCAGCTTGGCGTGACCCAGCCTGCGCTAAGCCAGGCGATTTCCGGGCTGGAAGAACGAATGCAAATCCGACTATTAACGCGGACCACCCGCAGTGTGTCCCCGACGGCCGCCGGGGAGCGCCTGTTGCAATCGGTGGGCCACCGTATTGACGAGATAGAGGCTGAGCTGGATATGCTGACTGAACTGCGGGACAAGCCTGCAGGCACCGTCCGCATCACCTGCGGGCCGAACGTGCTGAAAACGACCCTGCTGCCCAAGCTTGCGCCGCTGCTCCGCGAATATCCGGATATTCATATTGAGTTCGATGCTAATCACGGATTCCGGGACATCGTGGCGGATCGGTTTGATGCGGGCGTGCGGCTTGGCGATACGATTGATAAAGATATGATAGCGATGCCAATCGGCCCGAAACTACGCATGGCCGCAGCCGCCTCGCCAGATTATTTCGCGCGATACCCGCAGCCGCAAACGCCTCATGAGCTGACGCAGCATCAGTGTATTAATTTGCGCATGGTCCGCTCCGGCGGGATTTATGTCTGGGAATTCGATCGCGAGGGAGGAGAGTTGAACGTCCGGGTTAATGGACAGTTGACGTTTAACACGTCGGATCATGTTGTCGACGCCGCCCTGGCCGGGTTAGGCATAGCCTTTTTACCTGAAGAGGAATTCGGCTCACACATCAGAGAAGGTCGTCTCGTGCGGGTGCTTGAGTCCTGGTGTCATCCTTTTCCGGGCTACTATCTTTATTATCCCAGCCGCAAGCAGCCTTCCCCTGCCTTTTCACTCGTTGTTGATGCGCTGCGCATGAACGGGAAACTTTAGATTTAAGATTTTTCGCAGTATCGGGATGGATTTATCAATATGACCAGAACAGAGAGGCTTCTCGAGTTACTACAGATATTAAGGGCGCAAAGATATCCCATCACGGCATCCACGCTCTCAGAAAGATTAGGAATAAGCGTGCGCTCGCTTTATAGAGATATAAAAACGCTACAGGATCAAGGGGTTCGTATTGAAGGTGGGGCCGGTATTGGTTATATCGTCAAGTCTGATTTTCATTTGCCGCCCTTAAATCTTTCTCATGAAGAAATCAATGCTATTACCCTTGGGCTAAACTGGGTATCTCATAACACAGATGATGATTTCAAAAATACAGCAAGGAACGCGCTTGCCAAAATACACGCCGTCATTCCTGATGAATTAAAAAACCTTATCGAAAGCCAATCCTATTTGATCGGCCCTGCAGAAAGTAATGAGGTATTTTTCAAAGACATTCGAAGCGCTATTAAAAAGCAAAGGAAAATCAAAATAAAATATTGTGACAAGAAAGGCGCTTACTCTTTTCGTGTTATATGGCCCATCGGATTGGCATATATGCAGTCATGTTGGCTTTTGGTCGCATGGTGCGAAATGAGAAATGATTTTCGTCACTTTAGAACTGATCAAATTGCAGAGATGGCACAACTGGACTCTATCTACAAGGAAAGCCGGACGGCTTTATTGAAAAAATGGAGAATAAAAGAAAGGATCGACGAGGCAAAAGAGTACTGACAAAAACTGTCACAGCGATTTTGTATACTCCCCCAGATGCAAGACTCAATACTACGTCATAGGGGGAATGATGAATTTCCAGAATAAAGTTGCTGTCATCACAGGAAGCACGACAGGGATAGGTGAGGCAGTCGCAGAGCAATTACACCAACATGGGGCTAAGGTCGTTATTGTCTCCCGTTCACCAGAGCAGGCCATCCAAAAAGCGAAACAATTATCTTCACAGGGGCAACAGGCGCTGGCGATCGGATGCGATGTGTCACAACCCGAGCAAGTAGAGAAAATGATCGCTAAAGTTATCAAACATTTTGGCAGACTTGATTATGCTGTAAATAATGCGGGCATCACAGGTGAACATGGTAAAAATATAACAGAGCAGACAGTTGAAAACTGGGATAAAGTTATTGCCACTTCATTGAGCGGCGTTTTTTACTGCCTAAAATACGAAATACCTGCAATGATGAAGTCTGGCGGTTCTATCGTTAATTTATCTGCAGTAAATGGTCTGGTTGGCATTCCAGGATTAGCGCCTTACACCGTGGCTAAACACGGTATCATCGGTTTGACCCAAACCGCAGCATTAGAGTTTGCAACGCAAGGCATTCGAATCAATGCCGTCGCTCCGGGCTATGTCCAAACGCCACGAATGAGTGAATTTCCTGACAATATCGTACGTAGTTTCGCCAATAGCCACCCTATGAAGAGGATGGCAAAAATGCGGGAAATAGCAGACTTCATACTGTTTTTGCTGTCAGAAAATGCGGCGTTCTGTACCGGCGGCGTTTATCCCATCGATGGTGGTTATTTAGCTGAGTGAAACTCCCCCCAGTGCTTTTAAACTGCAAGAGTTTCATAAGGCTTTAACGTCGGCTATGTCGAGGTATGAACCTCATACAGTTCGACGTTAACCCTGGGGAACCGCTCATTCCCGTTCTTCTATCCAGCTCACAAGCTCCGCAAACTGAGCTTCTGAAAATACCGCGATGCCATGCTCACTGAGCAGTGACGCCGCCACTCCCATACCCGATTTACGCTGATTACTGAAAGAACCGTTATAGATAAACTGACTGCCGCACGTAGGACTACCATCAGTTAATAATGCGGCGGTACAACCTGCTTCTTGTGCTGCTCGCAGAGCCAGCCAGGCTGCCAGTTGATAATGCGGCGTAACATCCCTTCCCGTATTCTCAATTATTCTGGCTTGTCCACTCATTACGTCTCTCCCATCAGCCGACACGATCTCGGCAGGTGGTCGCGGAACAGGTAGCCCGGCAGCCAGCTCAGGGCAGTGGATTACCAGGCGCTGCTCCCGTTGCCAGCGAGCAAGTTGATGGGTCATCTGCGCTTTCTCTTTTCCGTTATAACGGACTTTAAGGCCCATCAGGCAGGCACTGACCAATATTTTATTTATCATTTCTTTGTTGGCCCCCGGAGACCGTTCACCCGCGCTTTCCGCGGCACACGAAAACTTAGCCCTGCCCGGCAGGCAGCAGTGATTCCACCAGCGCCGTCCACAGCGCCACGCCGGGCGCCAGCAGATCGTCGTTAAAATCGTAGCTGGCATTATGTAGCGGCCTGGAGGGCGTCTCGCCGTCTGTGCCTATCCAGAAATAGGCGCCGGGACACGCTTCCAGCATGCAGGCAAAATCCTCCGACGCCATGGAAGGATTGATCTGCCAGCGCACCGCGGCTTCGCCGAGCTCGGCCTGCGCCACCTCGCGCACCTTCAGCGCCTGTTGCGCATCATTTTTGGTCACCGGATAGCCCGGATACCACGCAATCTGACCGTCAACGTCGGAAACCTGCGGCTGCGTATGCACGTACTGCTCAATCAGGTTTTTTACCCGCTCGCGCACCGTATTGCTCAGGCAGCGAAAAGTCCCGCGCAGCACCACGCGGTCCGGCAGCACGTTGATCGCCTCACCGCCGTTGATCTGGGTAATGCTGACCACCGCGGAATCCTGCGGCGACAGGCGGCGCGACGGAATCGTCTGCAGCGCCATAATCAGCTGGGCGGCGGCGACGATAGGGTCGGCGCCGCTTTCCGGCATCGCCGCATGACAGCTTTTACCGGTGAGCGTTATCTCGAAGGCGTCAAGCGAGGCCATCATTGCCCCGGGATTCACCGCCACATGCCCCAGCGGCAAGCCTGGCCAGTTGTGCAACGCGTAAATGGCGTCCATCGGGAAGCGCTCGAACAACCCCTCTTCCACCATTTTGCGCGCGCCGCCGAGGTTCTCCTCCGCGGGCTGAAAGACAAAATGCACGGTGCCGCCAAAGTTGCGGGTCTGGGCAAGGTGCGCGGCGGCAGCCAACAGCATGGCGGTGTGGCCGTCATGACCGCAGGCATGCATCACGCCAGCACGACGCGAACGATATTCCACCGTCCCCTGTTCAGCGATCGGTAGCGCATCCATATCGGCGCGCAGGCCAATCACCGGCCCCGGGCCGTTCTCAAGCGTCGCGACCACCCCGGTACCTGCCAGCCCGACATGTACCTGCAGGCCGAACGAAGCCAGTAGCCCGGCAACCCGACGCGAGGTCTCCTGCTCCTGGTACCCGAGCTCCGGATGAGCATGAAAATCGCGACGCCAGCCGATAGCTTCGGCAATCAGTGAAGACGATACCGCCATGTCCTGTTCCTTCCATTACTGAATGAGTGGTCCCCGTCCTGCTGCTTCCAGGCGGCACCCTTCGTTATATCCTTTCGCCCCCGCGGCTGACAACTTCAGCGATGATGATTTTTGTCTATTCACCAGCGGATCGTTTTATCGATATCAAAAATAGTAGCTGTTTCAGCGGTGACTTCCGTCAGCTGATTAATTATCATGCAGACTGGTCGGCGTCTTGCCGGATTATCCACCTGCAACCTTCCGTTATCGGGAATACAATGTTTAACCCAGACCAGAATCGCCTGGCCCCCACGCTGGCGATGATCATGGCCGCTTCACTTGTGGGATTTATCACCGGCTATACGGTGCCATTAATCAGCCTCGAGCTGGCGCAGCAGCAAGTTGCTCCGCTTTATGTCGGCCTGCTGGCCGCGCTGCCGCCCGCTGGAATGATGCTCTCTTCTTTTCTTTCTCCCGCGCTGTGCCGTCGTTTTGAAATGGGCGCGTTGCTCAGCGTTAGCCTGATCCTGCTGGCGTTGGCGACCATCGCCTCCTGCATGACCACCGACATGACGCTGTTGCTGGTGCCGCGTCTGCTGACCGGACTCGCCTCCGGCGTCATTATCGTATTGGGGGAAAGCTGGATAACCGGCGGCGCGGCGGGCAGTAATCGCGCTACTCTCACCGGCATCTATGCCTCGGCCTTTACCGGCTGCCAGCTCGCCGGCCCGCTGCTTATCTCCGTCGGCCCCGCCTGGCAACACGCGGCGCTGATGGCCATTGTCGCCATTACCGCCGTTTGCCTGCTAATGCTGCGTCATCTGCCGCGCGGCAGTCGCGAAAGCCTTGCCGAGCGCGCCAGCTGGCGCAGCCTGGGGGCGTTTCTGCCGGTGCTGGCCTCTGGGGTATTCTGCTTTGCCTTCTTCGACGCCAGTATTCTCGCGCTACTGCCGCTGTACGGCATCGATAAAGGTTTAAATGAAACGATGGCGGTACTGCTGGTCACCGTCGTCCTCACCGGCGACGCCATGTTTCAGGCGCCGCTGGGCTGGGTTGCCGACCGCTTCGGCATCCGTCGCGTGCATCTTATCTGCGCGGTTGTCTTTAGCCTGTCGCTACTGGCGCTGCCGTTTATGCTCGCCTCGCGCGTACAGCTGATGGCTATCTGCCTGCTGCTCGGCGCCGCGGCGGGGGCGCTTTATACCCTGTCGCTGGTGCGGGCGGGTAAAACCTTTAGCGGGCAAAAGTTAATCATGATTAACGCCCTGTTTGGCTTTTTCTGGTCCTCCGGTAGCGTGGCCGGGCCGATTGTCAGCGGCATGCTGATTGGCGTCTCCGGCTACGACGGCTTGATCATCACCCTGTTCGCCAGCGGCGTGCTGTTCCTGCTTATCCAGTGCCTTAGCAAGAATGAAAAAACGCTGCTCGCCAATGAGCAGGAAGAAGACATGGAAGAGGCTACCGAGACCGCGCAATAGTGGGCGTTGTTGATAACGGGCAGGCGGGACTCCACCTGCCCGTTTTGCTTATGGCTACAGCACCTTACTGAGGAAGGCGGCGGTGCGTGGATTGGTCGGCGCGCTAAAGATCTGCGCCGGTTTGCCCTCTTCCTGAATCACCCCCTGATCGATGAAAATCACCCGGTCAGCCACTTCTCGGGCAAAGCCCATTTCGTGGGTCACGATTACCATCGTCATCCCTTCGCTGGCGAGATTTTTCATCACTTCGAGCACATCCCCTACCAGTTCCGGATCCAGCGCTGACGTGGGCTCATCAAACAGCATAATCGACGGCTTCATTGCCAGCGCGCGGGCAATCGCTACCCGCTGCTGCTGACCGCCGGAGAGGCTGGAAGGCCAGGCATCGCGCTTATCGCTGAGGCCCACTTTCGCCAGCAAGGCATCCGCCAGGTCGACCGCCTGCTGGCGCGGCATGTTGCGCAGATTCATCGGCGCCATCAGCAGGTTTTCCAGCACCGTCATATGCGGGAACAGGTTAAAGCGCTGGAACACCATGCCAACGCTTTCGCGCATCTTGTTGAGGTCGGTCGTCCGGTCATGGGCGGCAAAGCCGTTGACCACCACTTCGCCTTCGCTCACAGTTTCCAGCGCGTTCATGCAGCGCAGAAAGGTGCTTTTGCCGGAGCCGGAGGGCCCGATAATGCACACCACTTCCTGCGGTTTAATATCGCAGCTGATGCCGCGCAGTACGTGGCTATCGCCAAAGCGCTTATGTAAGTTATTAATGTGAATCACTTTTGCCAAACCTCTTTTCCAGACGGTTAACCAGCTGCGCCAGCAGGAAGGTAATCACCCAATAGACCAGCGAGATAGTCAGGTAGGGTTCCCAGTAGGTGGCGTAAGCGCCGGAGACGGTTCGCGCCGCGTAGGCCAGATCGGCAAGCCCGATCGCCGAGGCTAGCGATGAGTCTTTAACAATAGCGATAGCGTTGTTGCCAAGCGGCGGCAGAATGCGGCGAAACGCCTGCGGCAGGATCACTTTACGCATGGTTTTCCACCACGGCATACCCAGCGCGCGCGAAGCTTCCATCTGCCCTTTATCGATAGACTGGATGCCGGCGCGGAAAATCTCCGACACGTAGGCCCCGGCGTTGAGGGTAATCGCCACGATACAGGAGAGAAACGCGCCGTAGTTAGAACGCAGTTCGCGGGCAAAATCGGCGCTCATTATCCCGCTGGTGACCAGCAGGCCGTCGCGCGGGTTAATAAACAGCGGCACCAACGCAAAGTGTACCACCATGATCTGCACGAACAGCGGCGTACCGCGGAAGGCGCTGACGTAGAAGCGTACCGGAAACTGCACCAGATAACGCAGAATATATTTCCATGGTCCGTGCTCGGCCTTCGCCATCCGCCCCAGTCCAAGCGTTAACCCCCACAGCGTCCCGAGGATCACGCAGATAATGGTACATTTAATCGTCATCAAGGCGCCGTCCATAAACAGCGGGCCGTACTCCTCGATGATCTCCCAACGGAATCCCGTCATAGTCCTTCCCTAAAAAAATACGGCCATCGCCTGAGCGACAGCCGCGGTCACTGAAAATGGGTGTTATTGCGCAGGCAGCGTCGGTACGTTGTCATCGAACCAGGTTTTATAGATTTTGGCGTAGGTGCCGTCGGCAACGATTTTCTGCAAACCGGCGTTGATTTTGCCCAGCAGTTCACTGTTACCTTTAGCGACGGCGATACCGAAATACTGGCGCTCAAATTTAGCGTCAGGCACCAGCTTGAACTGCTTTTCCGGGTGCTGCTTGATGTAGTATTTTACTACCCCGACGTCACCTACCGCGGCGCTGACGCCATCCTCAAACAGCTCCTGCAGCATCAGCGGCGTATTGTCGAAGCGCTTAATGGAGGTGCTGTTTTTACCCAGTTCCTGCGAAACCACAATATCGCCGGTGCTGGAGTTCACCACCCCAACTTTCTCGTTTTTCAACGCCGCCAGCGAGTTCACTTTTGAACCTTCCGGCACCACAATCGACTGCTCGGCCGGGAAGTACGGCGTAGAGAAATCCACCATCTGTTTGCGTTTATCGGTGATAGTAATACCCGAGATGATAATGTCGCGATCGCCGGTGCCCAGGGTGGCGAAAATGCCCTCCCAGGGGGTGTTGACCAGCTTCACGTCAAAACCTTCGGCCCTGGCGATGGCTTTGATGATATCGATATCAAAGCCTTCCAGCTGTTTTTGACTATTTTCGAATTCAAAGGGACGGTAGGTGCCGCCGGAGCCGACGGTATAGGTTTCCGCAGCCGCCTGTCCGGCTGCCGCCAGCGCGGCCATCATGAAACACGCTTTGAGCAAATTCTTGACCATGAGATATCCTTTTTATGCATTTATTTTGCATAAAAATACACATACTTAGCATGGCATGCAACCGGAAAGCATCCGGATAGTGAATTATCTTTTGTTCAACCGCGTTGACCACCTGATTTGCCGATGGCTCGATGCAATTCATTGATTCGCTTCATTGATTTGACCGTCTTTTGCGGCGCGGTCGAGGCGACGGACAGCACGATCATCTCAAGGCAAATCAGCACGGTGCCGTGCAGCGGCACCCGCCCGTTATCGCCGCCGCGCGGAACATCAATCACCACCTGCGCCAGTTGACTGAAGCGCGAATCCAGCGCCTGGGTGAGTAATATCGTCGGGATCCCCAGCCGCTGCGCCTCGCGCAATGTGGTCATGCCCTCCCGATGCGGTGATTTTTGCCCCATCATAATCAGCACATCGCCGCGCTGCAGGCTAATCAACTGCTCGGCAAGACTGAAGCCGGTACGGTTGAGGGTACAGGCAGGTAAGCCAATACGATTAAACAGACGCGCGGTGTACTCGGCGAGGATCCCCGACGCCCCGATGCCAAATATCGCCACCTGACGCGCATCGCCCAGTAGCGCCACCGCCTGGGCTACCGCCGCGCGATTATCGGCACGCGATAGCACCTCACAGGCGCGTTGATGACCATCCAGCACAAAATCGATGCTGGAATTGACATCACAGGAGAGCGCCCCCACCGTCGAGCGCATCTTTTCCGACGAGGTCGCTGACGGCCCGAACCAGCGCGCCATGGTCTCTTTTAACTCGCGCAGCCCAGCAAAACCCAATGCCTGAATCGCCCTCACCACGGTGGCATCGGAGGTGTGGGTGGCGGTGGCGATCTCCATTGCCGTGCGTTCCAGCACCACTTCACGATTATCATTGATGTAGTTTGCCACCTCGCGTAAACGGGGCGAAAGCTGGTGCGCGCGAGCGCGAAAGCGCTCGCCAAACAGATCGACTCTGCCCTTCTCTTTTTTCACCCCTGCTTTCATTTCGCCCCCGCTGGAATCGGCCGTCCGGCGATGTGCGACTGCACCTGAGCCACCATCAGCGTCAATGCGGCGTACGAATTAGAAATAACCTCTTCGCGCGGCAGCAAAATATAGCGGCCGGTTCGGCAGGCGCGCATAAAGTCACACCAGCCGGGCATGACCGCCTCCATGGCCTTTAGCTCATCCTGCGGCTTACCGCCGGTGTCCGAACGCCAGGTGGCGAAGACAAAATCGGCATCCAGCTCCGGTAGCTGTTCGGCGCTGACGTCGATTCGCTGGCCATCGGGGATCTTGTCGATCAACGGCGGGAAGCGGAACCCGGCGTCGCGCAGAACCCGCCCCAGCGCGTGATACGAGTGGTGTACCGTCACCTTGCCGTTATTCGCCTGAATCACCGACACTCGGTACTGCTGCGGGTCGACCGTGGCCTTTAGCTGTTTAATTTGTTCCTGATAACGACGTTCAAGCACCGCCAGCCGGGCCTGGCTGCCGGTGAGCTGCGCCAGTTTGCGGTAAATCAGCGGCGCGCTGCCCTGCAGGTGATCGATACTGACCGTCGGCGCGATTTTCGCCAGCTGCTCCACCGAGACATGGCGGCTGGGCTCGGTAATAATCAGATCCGGCTTCGCCGCGGCCACGGCTTCAAGGTCAATATCGGCGGTGCCAATAAAGCGAATATCGCTATTGTCGAAATCGACGCCGGTTAACTGAGCGCTCGAGCGCAGGTAATGGCTGCCGTCAGGGCGCGTGCGGCCATGGCTGGCCACCGGCGGCACCCCAAGCTCGATCAGCGGGATGGTAATATCGAGATCGTGCATCGAAACGATACGCTGCGGATGCAGCGGTACGCTCACCGTACGACCTAAATCGTCGGTGAAGGTTTGCGAATCGACAGCCGCGGCAGCGCCCGCGCACAGCACCAGCAGAGAAACGAACCAACGCATAACAATCCTTTTTGATTTACAGGGCGTCACGGCGACGCCAAAGCAGAGCAATAAAAAATGGGCACCCTACCAGCGCAATGACAATCCCCGCCGGGATCTGCAGCGGCGCAAACGCCAGCCGCCCCAGCGTATCGGTTGCCAGCACCAGCAACGCGCCAATCAGCGCGCTGCCGCAGAGCAGCGCCACCTGACCGCCGCGCAGGACGAAGCGCGCCATATGCGGCGCCATCAGACCGACAAAACCCAGACTGCCAACGCAGGAAACGCTGGCAGAGGTCAGCAGCACGGGGGCGAAGAAACGCAGTAACGTGAGCTGGGGCAAACGCACGCCAAGACCGATGGCGGTACTGTCGCCAAGCAGCGCCACATCCGCCGCGCGGGCAGTGCAGAACAGAATCAGTGCGCCAGGCAGCGCCCAGCAAAACGCCACCGCCAGCAGCGGCCAGCTCGCCGCGTGCAGGCTGCCGGAGAGCCAGATCATCGCCGTCTGTACATCGCGTACGTCGGCGGTGGTCATAAAAATGCCAACCGCTGCCGCCAGCGTCCACGACACGCCAATGCCAATCAAAATAAAGCGCGGACGTGAACAATCGCGCGCCAGCGCCAGCACCAACAGCGCCACCAGCACGCCGCCGAGCATTCCCGCCAGCGGTCGCCACGCCAGCCCTACGGCCGGAAAAAACAGAATTAGCGCCAGCACGACAATGCAGGCGCCCTCTTTGACGCCAATCAGGCCGGGGTCCGCCAGACCGTTACGGGTAATGCTCTGCATCGCCGCCCCGGCCAGCCCAAGCATGGCGCCGCACAGCAGCGCCATCAAAATTCGCGGCAGGCGGATGTCAAACAGGATAAAACGCTGCTGTTCGCCAATCTGCTCCGGCGCCAGCAGCGCACGCGCCCATGTCGAAGATGGCAGCGGGAAGCTGCCTCGGCTGAGGCTGTAGAGCCCGAGAGCCAGCAAAAGCAGCAGGATGAAGGCGGCAATTTTTAATGAAGCCGGGCGCAACAACAGATGCCTTGAAGCAAAACCCAGTGGCCGAAATCCGGCGCGGTGAACGGCGCGTTTCATTTAAAAAACCTCGCGGCGATAAAGATAAATAGCGGTGCGCCCACCAGCGCGGTCATCGCCCCGGTCGCCAGTTCCTGCGGCGCGACGAGGGTACGGGCGGCGATATCCGCCAACACCAGCACCAGCGCCCCGACCGGCGCCGCCAGCGGTAACGCCAGACGAATATCTTGCGTTATCAGACGGCGCACTACGTGCGGCACCACCAGCCCGACGAACCCAATTGGCCCGGCGACCGCCACCGCCGCGCCGCACAGCAGCGCGATAGCGACCAGCCCCAACAGTCGGGTCTGCACCAGATTCACCCCCAGCCCCAGCGCCACTTTATCGCCCAGCGCCAGCACGTTCAGGCGTGGCGCGAGAAGCAGCGCCAGTCCCATGCCAGAAAGCGCCGGCACCAGCGCCGCCTGTAGGCTAGCCCAGTTCAACCCGGACAGATCGCCGGCAAGCCAGGTGCGCATCGCCAGCAGCGTTTGTTCATCAAGAATTAATATCGCCGCCGTCACCGCCGAGGCAAACGCCGAGAGCGCCACGCCGCATAGCGTGATGCGCAGCGGCGTCGCCCCGCCGCGCCCGGCAGCGGCCAGCGCCATCACCCCGCCGAACAGCAGCGCCGCGCCACAGGCGGCGGTTAGCGGGCGTGCCGCCGGAAAATCGCCGAGAGAGAGGCCCAGCGCCGAGGTCGCGACCACCGCCAGCGAGGCGCCGGCGTTAAGCCCAAGAATATGCGGTTCGCCAAGCGGGTTGCGGATCACCGTCTGCAGCAGCACCCCGGCTACGCCGAGCGCCGCGCCGGTCACCAGCGCCGCCGCCAGCCGAACCAGACGTAAATCAACAATAATACGGTGATCGAAGTTCCGCGGATCGTACTCGAGCAGCGCCTGCAGGACCGTTTGCGGCGCGATCCAGCGGGCGCCTAAACCAAGATGAACCAGCGAACCGGCGATAAGCATCAGGGTTAATAGCAGCAATGGCAGCCGCGGACGGGTACGACGCCGCGTGGCGTACAGCACGGAGGCGCTCATCGGGCAACGGCCTGGGGTGCGCGAAACGGCATAAAGAAAGGTTTGCCGGTTTGCGGATTGATTGACATCTGCACATCAACATCAAAGACGTTTTTAATCAGTTCGGGGCTGCAGATTTCCTGTTCTGAAATGGTCCCGACTATCCGCCCCTTTTTGAGAAATACCAGCAGATCGGCGTAGTTCACCGCAAAGTTCAGGTCGTGAAGGACCGTTACCACCGTGCGGCCATGCTGGCGGGTCAGGCTTTGCAGCAGTTCAAGAATATCGACCTGATAGCGCAGGTCGAGCCAGGTGGTTGGCTCATCCAGTAAAATGGTTTTCGTCTGCTGGGCCAGCGCCATCGCAATCCAGCAGCGCTGACGCTGGCCACCGGAAAGGCTATCGACCGGCAGATGGGCGAATTCGGCGGTGCCGGTTAATTGCAGCGCCTCTTCCACCGCCTGTTCATCGGCTGCAGACCACTGGCGCATCAGCCCCTGCCACGGGTAGCGCCCGCGCGATACCAGTTCAAACACCGTGAGCCCTTCCGGCGTCAGTGGCGATTGCGGCAGGATCCCCAGCTGGCGGGAGACCGCTTTGGTCGGCATGTCGTGGATGGTCTTTCCGTCCAGACGCACGCAGCCGCCGAGCGGTTTTAGCATCCGGGCGATGGTCGATAATAGCGTTGATTTGCCTGAGCCGTTGGCCCCGGCAAGCACCGTCATTTTACCGCTGGGGATCGTCAGGTTAATGTCATCGACGATAAGCGTCTGGCCATATCCGGCCGACAGGGATTCCAGGACGATCCCCTTTTCTGCAGGGTTTACCCGCTGTGGCATAACTCGCTCCTGCGCCGCAGCGTTCCGGCATCAGCCCTCGACGTTCTGCAGTCAAATCAAAATAAATCTCATTCTCTTTTGATCATGAAGGGGATGAATGTAGTAGTCAATACTGTGCTTCATGTTGTTATCGTTACGTTCACTACCCCGCGGCGACACAAAATGAATTTTATGAATAGTATTTATAATCAATAAAATAAAAGCATCCCACTACCTACGACAGGCTGCGAAATCGTGCTTTTCTTCTGCGACGATTTTTTATCTTACATAACATTTACTACTACATTTCTTCGTGCTTGAATGATTCTCAATTACATATCTGAAGGCGCGTTCAGACGCTTAACAGATAGGTTTTATTTTCAGGGCAATGATTTTATTGGCTTTATCTGACCGCAAAGGCAGATTCGTTCACGAGAAACAGATAATGACTCAACCCCATGTCGCCTGCAGGACGTTGCAAGGGCGCGCGCTTTTTTCGCTTCTTTTTTTAGCCTCACCGGGATTAATGGCCGCAGAAAATAACGCGGCAAATAATACAAAAGACGCCGAGGACACCATTACCGTGGTGGCTGACGGCCGCCAGCAGAACGCCACCAGCGGCTATCAGCCACTGAGTTCATCTACGGCGACATTGACCTCAATGCCGCTGTTGGATATTCCGCAGGTGGTGAATACCGTCAGCGACCGGGTGCTGGAAGATCAGCACGCCACCTCGTTGGATGAAGCGTTGTATAACGTCGCCAACGTGGTGCAGACCAATACCCTCGGCGGTACCCAGGATGCCTTTACCCGCCGCGGCTTTGGCGCCAATCGCGACGGTTCTATCATGACCAACGGCCTGCGCACCGTTCTGCCGCGCAGCTTTAACGCCGCTACCGAACGGGTGGAAGTTCTGAAAGGCCCGGCCTCGACGCTGTACGGTATTCTCGACCCCGGCGGACTGATTAACGTTGTCACCAAACGCCCCGAGCGCCAGTTCTCTGGTTCTGTCTCCGCCACCTCCAGCAGTTTTGGCGGCGGCACGGGTAGCTTCGACGTGACCGGTCCGATAGAAGGGACTCGTCTGGCCTATCGACTGATCGGCGAATATCAAAATGAAGATTACTGGCGTAATTTCGGCAAGAACAAAAGCAGCTTTATCGCCCCTTCCCTGAGCTGGTTTGGCGATAGCGCGACTATTACCGCTTCGTATTCACATCGCGATTACAGCGCCCCCTTTGACCGCGGCACCATTTTCGATCTCAAGACTGGCCACGCGGTCAACGTCGACCGTAAAACCCGTTTCGATGAAGCCTTTAATATCACCGATGGTTATTCCGATATTGCCCAATTGAATGCCGAGTATCGACTTAACAGCGCCTGGACCGCGCGCTTTGATTACAGCTACAGCCAGGATCACTACAACGATAATCAGGCCAGGGTGATGGCCTATGATTCTGCGACCGGCAACCTGACCCGCCGGGTCGACGGTACCCATGGCTCAACGCAAAAAATGCATTCCACCCGCGCCGATCTACAAGGCAATGTGGTAATCGGCGGCTTTTATAATGAAGTGCTGACCGGCGTCGCCTATGAGAATTACGATCTGCTGCGTACCGATATGCTGCGTTGTAAGAACGTGAAAGGCTTTAATATTTATCATCCGGTTTACGGCACTCTCGATACCTGTAATACCGTCTCCGCTGCCGATAGCGATCAGCGTATCAAGCAGGAGAGCTACGCAACCTATCTGCAGGACGCCCTGTATCTGACCGACAACTGGATTGCCGTGGCCGGCGTACGCTACCAGTATTACACCCAGTATGCCGGGAAAGGCCGACCGTTTAACGTCAATACCGATAGCCGCGATGAGAAATGGACGCCGAAGGCAGGCCTGGTCTACAAGGTAACGCCAAACGTGTCGCTGTTTGCTAACGTCGCTCAATCGTTTATGCCGCAGTCGTCGATTGCCAGCTACATCGGCGAACTGCCGCCGGAAGAGTCCACCTCTTACGAAGTCGGCGCCAAATTCGACCTGTTAGAGGGTATTACCGCCAATATCGCATTATTTGATATTCATAAACGTAACGTGCTGTATACCGAAAGTATCGGCGACGAGACGGTGGCGAAGACCGCGGGTAAGGTTCGCTCGCGCGGCGTGGAGGTGGATCTGGCGGGCTCGCTCACCGATAACCTCAGCATCATCGCCAGCTACGGCTATACCGATGCTAAAGTGCTGGAAGATCCTGATTATGCCGGTAAACCGCTACCGAACGTGCCAAAACATACCGGTTCGCTGTTCCTGACCTATGACATTCATAACGTCTATAACAGCAACACCCTGACCGTTGGCGGCGGCGGCCACGCGGTCAGCAAACGGTCCGGCACCAACGGCGCGGATTATTATCTGCAGGGCTATGCGGTGGCCGACGTCTTCGCGGCTTACAAAATGAAGCTGCAGTATCCGGTAACGCTACAGGTGAATGTGAAGAACCTGTTTGATAAGACCTATTACACCTCGTCAATCGGCACCAATAATCTCGGCAACCAGATTGGCGACCCGCGTGAAGTGCAGTTTACGGTGAAAATGGATTTTTAAACCTTGCCCTGCCCCGGATAGCGGCGCGCTGCGCCTTATCCGGGCTACTTCTCCCCAACCCCTGCTGCGGGGAAATACCGGACAACGCACCTGGCTTACCAATCCTCTTCCTGGCCGAGGATACGCAAAATATCCTGCCGATGCTGCAATAACAGCGGATTGTCGCGATGGCGGGGAAACGCCAGCGGCAGCGTAAACTCAGCGATAATGCGCCCCGGCCGCGGCGACATCACCAGCACTCTCTCGCATAGCAGCAGCGCTTCTTCGATATCATGAGTGACCAGCAGGCTGGTATAACCCTGCTGCTGCCATAGCGCAATCAGTTCGCGCTGCATGCTGATGCGGGTGAGCGAATCCAGCTTACCCAGCGGCTCATCAAGCAGCAGTAAACGCGGTTCATTGAGCAACGCGCGCGCCAGCGCCGCACGCTGCGCCATCCCGCCGGAAAGCTGCCGCGGCCACGCCTCGCTGAACGCCTGCAGCCCGATGCGCGAAATCAGCGCGTCGGCCTTCGGCTCCAGCCCCTTTTTCCCCTGCGCCTGCGGCCCCAGCAGCACGTTCTGCCGCACCGTCAGCCACGGATAAAGCGTCGGGTCCTGGAAAACGAGGATCCGTTCCGGCCCCGGTCCGCCCATCGCCGCATCGTCAATCTCAATATACCCGCTTTGCTGTGGCTCCAGCCCCGCCAGCAGGCGCAGCAGCGTCGATTTACCGCATCCTGAAGGGCCAAGCAGCGCAACGCTCTCGCCTGGCCGCAGCTGCAGGCTGATATTTTCCAGCACCGGCACCGTCTGTTTGCCCAACGTAAACGCATGATGAAGATGACCTACCGCCACCGCCGCGCCGGTCGAAATTGTCTGGGCACTTACCATTGCATCCCTCCGCGCTGCCAGCTCAGCAGCCGATCGCGAATCATAAATAGCCCGCTAATCAGGCCGGAACATAACAACGCCATCACGAATAGCGCCGCGTACATATTCGGATAGGCCGCCCAGCCCTGCGCCCACTGTAGATAAAAACCGATCCCGGATTTGACGCCGACCATTTCGGCGACAATCAGCACCGAAAACGACGCGCCAAGCCCCATAAACAAGCCGACAAACACGTTCGGCAGCGCGGCGGGGATCGCCACGCGCAGGATCAGAAATCGCTGGCTGGCTCCCAGCGTTCGCGCCACGTCATACCACGCTTTATCGATACCGATGACCCCGGACCAGGTCAATACCGTGACCGGGAACCAGGTGCTGAGCGCAATCAAAAACACGCTGGCGCCGAAGCTTGAAGGAAAGATAAACAGGCATAGCGGCAGCAGCGCGGTGGAAGGCACCGGCCCCAGCAGGCGTAAAATCGGATGCACCCAATAACCAATACGCTGAGACCAGCCAATCGCCAGCCCGCTGATAAACCCGCAGCTGGTGCCAAGCAGCACTCCGAGCCCGAGTAGCCCCAGCGAATGCAACAGGCTATCAAGCAGCCGCGGCCAGTCATCGTGCAGCACTTCAACCAGCGCCTGCGGCGGAGCGAAAAACGGCACCGGCAAAAACGCTGTTTTGGCCGTCAGCCCTTCCCATAGCGCGAAGAGCACCGGCAGCAGCGCCAGCCATTTCCCGGCACGCTGCAAACGCGCCCCCCGCTGCCGCCAGTAACGGTAACTCAGCGTCAGTAACAGCAGGCAGCCGCCGAGAGTGAACTGCGCCAGCGCCCACTCTTCGCTAAAGGGCCAACGCCGCCCGGCATCGGGCCAGGCCTGCGTGAACAGGCCGCCCAGCAGCCATAGCACGGCGGCAAGCCCGCCCTCCGTCCATAGCAGAGCGCCGGGCCCCGGGCGGGCGAGCGCGCGATCAGGCGAAAACGTTGACATAAATACTCTCCGCAAACTGATGAGGATCGGTTCCCGGTTTGATGACCTGTACCCGCTGCAGATCCACGGCATACTGCGTCAGCTCTTTAACAAAAGCCTCGCCCACCGCATGATGGCCGTGCCCCTGGCCGTGAAGAATGCCGCTCACCTCCGCTTCGTTAGTGTTTAGCGCATGGGCGAGAAAAGATTGCGCCACGCTTTCCGGGTGCGCGGCGGCATAACTGTGCGCTTCCAGAATCGCCTGGGTAAGCGCGGCCGCCGCCGGTTTATGATCGCGCGCAAGGGAGCCGCTGACGCCCAGCACGCAGCAGCAAAGGTTGGCGTAATCGCCGGTCATATTGCTGGCGATTAGCTGATATTTGCCGGTTTCCAGCAGGCGATAGCTGAAGGGTTCGCTGCCGCTGATGGCGGCGATTTCGCGTTTATCCAGCGCCACGCTGAGCAGGTCGGCCGGATAGACTTTCCACTGCACATCGCTAATCGGGTCGATACCGTGGCGTTTCAGCAAGATGGCGAAGAAGTTTTTATCCGGCCCGGCCATATCGGTGACGCCAATGGTTTGCCCTTTCAGACTCTCCAGCGCGCTAAAAGGCGAGTTTTTGGCCGTCAGCAGATTCAGGCAGCCGCCGTGCGTCCCGGCGGTGAGCTTGACATCAAAGCCCTGCTCCAGCGCCTTCAGCCAGCGTAGCGCCATGCCGACCCCGGCGTCGGCCTTGCCGGTGGCAATCGCTTCCAGCAGGACATCCGTCGAGTTACCGAAGTTAACAAACTCAACGTCGAGATTATATTTACTAAAAATCTTCTGCTGCTCCGCGACGGCGACCGGCGCCAGGCACACCGCGCTTTTGTTGATCGCCAGCTTGATTTTGTAAGGCTGCGCCAGACGCAGCGCCGGATGTTCATCGCCGCTCGCCATCTCCGCCATATCGTGAGCCCATAGCGGCGCAGACGCCCCGGCCAGCGCCAGACCGCCGGTAAACTGTAAGAAACGACGACGGGTAAAACGTGTGGTCATCATGGCGCCGCCTCCGCATGAACCGGCGCGACGGGCACGCTGAAGCCGTTATCAAATGTCGGCGTTACATCGAGCTTTGCGCGAATGAGGCCGTTGGCAAGATAAAAGTCCGCCGTCGACTGCTGCTGGGCGACCGTCGGCGCGTCCAGCCGCTGCCACTGCGACTGGCGGTTGGCAAACTGCGCGCGGGCGATCTCCGCCGGGAAGCGAATGATCTCCCCCAGCGTTTTGCCATAGCTATCGAGATTGGCATAAGCCCAACGCTCGGCGCCGGCCAGTCGGGTGAGATAATCCTGAAGCGCCGCGCGCTTTTGTGGATCCTTCAGCGCATTATCGGTGGCGGCCAGGAAGGTATTACCCGGCAGCAGCCCTTTGCCGCTCACCAGAATCTGCCCTTCGGCGGTTTTCACCAACTGCGTGGTATAGGGCTCCCAGGTCGCCCAGGCATCTACCGAACCGTTAAGCAGCGCGACTTTCGCATCCACCGGGCCAAGGAATACCCACTGCACATCCTTCGGCGAAATCCCCGCCTGCTCCAGCGCTTTCAGCGCCACAAAATGGCCAATCGATCCTTTACCGGTGGCAATGCGTTTACCTTTTAGATCCGACGCGCTTTTTAACGCGCTGCCGGGCGGCACCAGCACGGCGGTCCCCGCCGGGTTGCTCTTATCGACGGCAATCGCTTTTACCGGCGCGCCGTTCGCCAGCGCGAACAGCAGCGGCGCATCGCCGATAATCCCCACGTCAACCGCGCCGGCGTTGAGCGCTTCAGCCAGCGGCGCGGCGGCAGGAAACTCGGCCCATTTAATATCGTAAGCGAGGTTTTGCAAGGCGTTAGCAGCTTCCAGTTGCGACCGCATGCCGCCTTTTTGATCGGCAATTCGCAGGGTGATTCTTTCCTGAGCCGCAACATAGCCGCTCAGCGTCAATAGCATTAGCGCCCCGGCTATGCGGGTAAAATGAGGTATGCGCATCTGAATTATCCTTGTTGTTGAAAAGCGTGTTTACCCGCCGCCTGCCACGCGCTGTCGTTCTGCGGCGTATGTACCCGCCCGCACAGGACGTTGCGATAGTGGCGTTCCAGAGGATTTTGCCGGCTTAAACCATGATTGCCGGTGAGTTCAAGCGCCAGATTGACCGCCTGAATGGCGTTATCGGTGATAGTGACTTTCGCCAGATTGGCCTCAATAGCGGAAAAGCCCAGCTCCGCGGCATTCTCCAGCAGCGCGCGGTTAACCAGCAGCAGCCCCTCTATCTGCCCCACTTTTTCCTGTACCCGCGGCAGACTGGAAAGCGGTTGTCCAAGATTGACGGGGACCCGCGCACCCAGCCACGCGACAAGCCAGTCGCGCGCCGCGCGGGCCACGCTATCGTAAATCGCCGCCAGCAACGCCGTATGACGGTTGGCAAACAGACGAAACTGTTCGGCGTCCGGCGCGGGCGGCTCGTCGGCGCGCCAAACATCAACCGCATGCCCGGCGGACACCTGCACGTTTTTCAGCACCACCTCGTGGCTGCCGGTGGCCCGCATGCCGACGTGATCCCAGCTTTTCACTACGCTGATGCCCTCGCTGTCGGCAGGAACCAGCCAGCTACCGACCAGCGGCGGATTGTCGTCGCTACGCGCCCACAGCGCCAGCCAGCTCAACCCTTCGATCCCGGTGGTATAAATTTTGTGACCGTTAATCAGCCAGCCCCGGCTGTTCCGGCTGGCTATCGTTTGCGGCAGACCGCCGCGCGCCGGAGAGCCCAGATCCGGCTCGACGCGCAGGCTATTCATCAACCCGCCGTTTGTGAGCGCATCATCAAACACGCGCTGGCGTAGCGGCTCAGCCCAATGGACATTTTCCGCCAGCCGCAGATGATGCAGGTACTGCATGCAGACAATCAGCGCGGTCGCCGGTTCGCCCCAGGCGATGGCGGCAATGGCCTGTTGCAGCTTGGCTAAACTGGCGGCTGGTCCGCCGTACTGCTGCGGTACGGCAAGGCTTAAAAACCCGCGTCGGCGCAGAACGTCAATATTGCGATGGGGAAAATCGCCGCTGGCATCAAGGCTGGCCGCCTCCTCCGTCATCAGATGGCGGATCTCCGCGAGCTGCCGCACCCAGTCATCGCTGGGGTGAGGCCTCATGATGCGCGCTCCGCCACGGCGCGCAGCGCGGCTTTTTCGCGGGTAATCGGCAGCAGCGCTTTGCCATACTCCTGCGCATCGTTCAGCGGGTCGAATCCGCGGATCAGGAAGTTACGTACGCCGAGGTCATAGTAGTCGAGCAGCGCATCGGCCACCTGTTCCGGCGTGCCGACCAGCGCGGTGGAATTGTGGCCGCCGCCCACCAGCTGCGCGATGCCGGTCCACAGGCGTTTATCCACCACCTTACCCTGCGCCGCCGTGGCCCGCAGACGCTGCGCGCCAACGCTATCGGGCTTGGCTTTAAAGCCCCCCTCACTCTGCGCCGCCCGCTCGGTGGCGACATGCAGAATATGCTCGGCCTTCTCCCAGGCCTCCGCTTCGCTATCGGCGATAATCGGCCGGAATGACACGCTGAAATCGATCTCGCGCTGATGTTTTGCCGCTTCCGCCCGTACCCGCTGGATAGTTTCCGCCGTTTGCGCCAGCGACTCCCCCCATAGCGCGAAGACGTTAGCGTGTTTACCGGCCACCGTAATCGCCGCTTCCGACGAACCGCCGAAATAGAGGGGAATATGCGGTTTCTGCAGCGGGCGAATAGCTGACCAGGCCTGTTGCGCCTGATAAAAATCATTGTCGATGTCCACCGGCTGTTCGGCGGTCCAGACCTGGCGGATGGTATCGAGGAAGGCGTCGGTGCGCGCATAGCGCTGGTCGTGGTCGAGATAATCGCCGTCACGGCGCTGCTCGGCGTCATTGCCGCCGCTGATGATATGTACCGCCAGCCGGCCGCCAAGCAGATGTTCAAGGGTGGCGAATTTACGCGCGGCGAGAGTTGGCGAGACAAAACCGGGACGGTGCGCCAGCAGGAAAGCTATCTTTTGCGTCGACAACCCCGCCAGCGCGGTCACCAAAAAGCCGTCAGGTTGATCGGACCAGTGCCCCACCAGCAGGCGGTCAAACCCCGCGGCTTCATGTGTTTGCGCGAAGCGCACAATATAATCACGGTCGAAAACCGGCCCTACCGGGGCGATGGTTTCCGACGACAGGCGGTGGCCGATCATGCCGAGAAACTGAATGCTCATACAGAACTCCTGGTAGTAAGGTAATGAATGGGCCGCGGCGGCGGCGCGTTTTCATTACCCTATACACAGGCCCTTAATGAGCAAAATGCATTTTTGTCATAACTTAATATGCAAGATAAGCATTTATAAAAATAACATATATGTATCAGTCAGATGCATTAAGTTGCTGGACCACTTTCCCGGCGAAAAAAGTCAGCGGCTGGCTGAGGTTAGCCAGATTCTGCGCCTGTACCAGCCACAGATGCACTTGCGGCTGAAAATCCGCGAGCGCAAGCGTGGACACTTCATCGCGCCACGGGCTGGCGGCCAGCGCGGCGCGAGGCACCAGGCCAAGCCCCAGCCCCTGCGCCACCAGGCTGATTTGCAACTGGGCGCCGGCGGTCTCGACGTTCAGCGCCAGCCGCAGCCCCTGCGAGTGCAGTTCGCGGATTAGCCCGGCCCGCAGGCCGCAGCCGTCGGGATTGAGTATCCAGCCTCGCTGCGCACAGTCGCGCAGCGCTCCGGCGTGCAGTCGCCAGCTTTTCGCCGCGATGACCACGATATCCAGCGGACACAGCAGTCTCCCGCTGTAGCCGTCAGCAAAGCGCTGCTGTTGTGGTCCCATCGCCAGCACGCCATCCAGTTCGACGCTCTCCAGCCGTTTTTGCAGCAGCCCGCTCCAGCCGCAGGTCACCTGCGGCTCAAGGGCCGGGAACTGCTGGCGTAGCGCGCTCAGCGCCGGCTGGAGGGCAATTTCCGCCACGCTCTGCGGCACGCCGAGACGCAGAACGCCCTGCGGCTCCGCCTCCGGATCGAGCAGCCCGTACAGCTTTTTGGTTTCCCGCTTGATGCTCAGGCACTGCTCATACACCCGATGTCCGGCGGCGGTGAGCGTCAGGGGCCGGGTCTGGCGCTCCAGCAGCGTCACATTGAGGGTTTGCTCCAGACGCTGAAGCCGACGGGTAATCGCCGATTGGGTAATGCCAAGGTATTCCGCCGCCTGATTCAGAGAGGAAAACTGCACGGTAGCCAGCAGAGCATCAATGTCATCGATACGCATACAATCCTTAATGTGATTTTTGCATATTAATATATGCGGAAATTGCATTTTAATTATATTAACGCCTTTGCTAGCGTAATGACCAGTCCCGACCACAGGAAATCACCATGACCGCACCGCGAGTGGAAAAATTACGCCAGTTCATTCAAGACCTTGATGCCCTGCATCGCCATTTTACCGATGAGGCCACCCTGCTCGACGCCGTCGCCGTGCGCCTGGCTTCGCTGGTGCAAAAAGATGACTGGTTGCCGGAAGAGTACACCCTGCCGCATCCCCACCACTATCAGCAGTATTTGCTGCATGTCGATTCCGGCCAACGCTTTTCGATTGTCAGCTTCGTCTGGGGACCGGGGCAATCGACGCCTATCCACGACCACCGGGTATGGGGGGCCATCGGTATGTTGCGCGGCGCGGAGGAAAATCAGCGCTATCGACTCGACGAGCGCGGTTTACCGATCGCCAATGGTCCTGCTGAACGGCTTTCTGCCGGCAAAGTAGAAAAAGTCTCTTCCCGCGATGGCGATATTCATCGGGTGAGTAACGCGCTCGCGGACCACGTCTCAATCAGTATTCACGTCTATGGCGCTAACATCGGCGGCGTCAGGCGTGCGGTTTATAGCGCGGATGGGATCGCCAAACCTTTCGTCTCCGGTTACTCCAACCGTCACTTGCCCAATATCTGGGATCTCTCAAAGGATAATTCATATGCCTGATTACAATTACCGCCAGCCAGCCGAGGTGCGCCAGGCGCTGATCGATGGCGCGGAAGTGGCGCTCATCGACGTTCGCGAAGAGGCCGCATTTGCCACTAACCATCCGCTGTTTGCCGCTAATTTGCCGCTGAGCAAGCTGGAGCTGGAGATTTTTCGCCGCGTACCGCGCCTGACGACGCCGATTACCCTCTACGACAATGGCGAAGGTCTCGCGGAGCAGGCCGTTAAGCGGCTGCAACGCTGGGGCTATCAGGATGTTGCGCTACTGGCAGGCGGCCTGACGGGCTGGCAGCGTAGCGGCGGCGAGCTTTTTCAGGACGTTAACTCCCCGAGCAAAGCGTTCGGCGAGCTGGTAGAGAGCGAGCGCCAGACGCCCTCGTTGAGCGCCGAGGAAGTGAAGGCGCTAATCGAGGGTCCACAGCCGGTCGTGGTGGTCGATGCGCGTCGTTTTGATGAATATCAAACGATGAATATTCCCGGCAGCATCAGCGTGCCCGGCGGAGAGTTGGCGTTACGCATCGAAGGCCTGCTGCCATCGCAGCAAACGCCGGTTATCGTTAATTGCGCCGGCCGTACCCGCAGCATTATCGGCAGCCAATCGCTACGTAATGCCGGTTTAGCCAATCCGGTTTACGCGCTGCGCAACGGCACCATCGGCTGGACCTTAGCCGGACTGGAGCTCGAGCACGGCCAGCAGCGGCGCTACGACGCCGATTTCCGCGCCTCAGCGCAACGCGTGGCTGCAGTGACGCAGTTGGCCGAGCGCGCTGGCGTGGCCTTCATTGATGCCCCGACTTTAGCCCGCTGGCAACAGCAGCCGAGCCGCACCACCTATCTGTTTGATGTTCGCAGCCCCGAGGAGTATGCCGCAGGCCATCTGCCGCACAGTGTGAATGCCCCCGGCGGCCAGCTGGTGCAGGAAACCGATCATTACGCCAGCGTACGCGGAGCGCGGATTGTGCTGGTCGCCGACGATGAGATACGCGCGCCGATCGCGGCGTCCTGGCTGGCGCAAATGGGCTGGGAAGTGGCGGTATTACGCGATGTCCGCGTGGAGCAATTGAGCGAACGCGGCGTTCCGCCCGCCAACGTACCGCCGGCGCCGGTGGTTGAGGAGATAACCCCAGCGCAGTTAGCGGAACAATTGCGCGAACCCGGCACCGTGGTACTGGATTTCACCACCAGCGCGAACTATGTCGCACGGCATATCCCCGGCGCCTGGTGGCTGGTGCGTTCGCAGCTGCGTCAGGCGCTGGAAGTCATTCCTCCCGCTGAACGTTACGTTGTCACATGCGGCAGCAGTCTGCTGGCCCGCTACGCCGCGCCTGAAGTCGCGGCATTGACCGGTAAGCCGGTACAGCTGTTAAGCGGCGGGACGCTGGCGTGGATTAATGCCGGGCTGGCGCTGGAACAGGGCGAGACGCATCTGGCGACAGCACGTAGCGATCGCTACCGACGGCCATATGAAGGAACCGATAACACCGCAGAGGCGATGCAGGCTTATCTCGACTGGGAGTATGGCCTCGTGGAACAGCTAGCGCGCGATGGCACCCACGGCTTTAAGGTGTTGTAGGTTAAAACCCGGTGGCAACACGGCCACCGGGAATAACTTACCTTTATTGTGAATTAAATTTCCGGAGTGGTTTTAAAACCAACCAGCATCAGGATCGGCTGCTTCTGCGCCGATGCGGCGTCAAACTGATAGTGGTTACCCTGACGATCGCCGCCGATGTACCAGGAGATCTCGGTTTTCCCTTCCGCCAGCGCTTTACGTACCGCTTTATCGATATCCACCATCCGATACTCACGAGATGAATTGAGATACAGTTGAGCATCTGAATTGTAGCTGCAGGTCGGGCGATGCTTCCAGGTCACGCTTGACGCGCTCCAGCTGTTGCTCGCCGGATAGAAGAAAATCTGATCCGCGCCGTTGGTTTCAACCTTGCCGCCATACAGACGCAGGCGATATTTAAACAGCGACGCATCCTGATCTTTCGGCAGCGCCGGGATTTTAAACTTCACCAGGGTGAGAGTTTCCGGGTTGCTGGTGCGGCCGCCGTTCTTCCAGTTATCGGAAATTTGCAGCGCTTCGGGCGCGCCGAAGTTAACATTCGGCTGCGCGCTCTCAACCACCGCGTTTTCTTCCGCCAGCGAGAAGCTATAAGGCACGTTGGTACCGCAATCCATGCCTTCATTCATACAGTGTTCGGTCATGAAGTGCGCGCCCTCTACCGTCCAGCCGTTCATGAAATCTGCATGGGCGGTATAGATACTGCCCCACTTCTCTTCACGTTTATCGCCCTTCATGACCGGATCCATCGACAGCTCAATTTTCGCCGTGTCCAGAGACGTAATCTGCGGCAGTACGTAGGCGATATTCATATTGACCGTCGGGATTTTTACCGGATAGTCGGCCGGGCAGGCGCCGTTGACATCATAAGCGGCGTTGCTGTGGTCATGGCTCGGTTTCAGGTTGACGCCATCCCAGCAGTTGGGGAACTGAATACCGATATTAAACTGCACCGCATCTCCCGCTTTACGCAGGCCGCAAACCTCACCGGCCTTGTTGCTATAGCCTTTACCGTTGGCGCACAGGAAGGTAATCCGCGAGCTTGGGGCGGAACCGTGGTGGTCGCCAGCCAGCAGCTCCAGCCCCGACGGGAAAGGATGTAGCGGATAGCGATCCACTTTCGTCGCCTGATAATAGGTTTTCTGATAAGCAGGAGTGACTATCTGTCCATCCGGTAATTTCATTGACGGCGCCCAGTATGCAGAACTGTCGGCCTTGTTATCACAGGTGGTTTCCGGCGGCGCGCGCAGGGTTTGATAGGTAGAAACGGCATCGGTGTGGGTATTGCCGAAGAAATCATGCCGCATCGCCTGGTTTGGCATACCGAACATCATAATCGCGTCGTCGCCAAGGGTATGACTGTAGCCGCATACCGCCTGGGCTTGCGGTCCTGCATGGGCGGAAAAAGCGCTGGCGGCCAGCAGCGGGGTCAGGGCCAGTACAATTGAGTTAGCTTTCATTTTACGATCCTCCTTGTTTGAAGGACCGCAGAGATAGCAAACCGGCGCCGATGTTACACATCAGCAAACATCATTTTATCTCATTCACGCATAATCCATGAGTACTGGAAGGTTTTGACCGCCGGAAAATGGGTGCGCCGACGGTAGGAGCCGAGCGCCTGCGGCGTGCAGTAGGTACAGCTCCCCAGACATTCGGTATTTTCCGCCGCCACCCCGGCCTGTTGCAGCACCCGTTGCGCCAGCGCGCGGAGATCGAACCACAGATTATCGCTACCGCTAGCCCGCGCTTGCCCCGCTTCTGGCGGAGCGAGGCGCTGATGAAAGAGCTCGTCGCTGTAGCGTCGTACCAACTCGCCCGCCGGCATGGTCAACAGCGTTTGATAAAACTCGGCCGAAACCTCATAGCAGCAGGCGTGAATATGCGGCCCGCAGACCACCACTATCTCTTCTGGCGCCACCTGATGCTGGTGAAACAGCGCCAGGCTGTTTTCAATAATGCCGCTCGCCGCTCCGCGCCAGCCGGCATGCACGCTGCAAACATAGCGCCCATCCCGCGAGGCCATCAATAACGGTAAACAGTCGGCGGTAACGACGCCGACCTTTTGCCCACGCAGGGCCGTAAACACCGCATCGGCGTGCGGCCGCTCTGCCTGCGGCCCCTGATAGTGATGAACCACATTGCCGTGCACCAGCTTCACCGGCGCCATTTCGCTGTACGGAAAGGCGGCGGTTTCGTGCACATCAAGAAAAGCGTAGCGAATACCGGGGATATCACTTAATAAGCGGGATGGATAAGACATAACGGCGCGTAAATAAATTGGTGGTGGATTTACCGTAGGCCAAAGCCCATCGATACGCAAGATGTGGATGCTTTGTTCCCGGCGGGACCTCAAGCTCGCTGCCGGCCATAACAAGGTGGGAACGCAGTAATTATTTGCACCCGGCACCGCTATATAATTTAATATACATCGATTATTCTTATCCAACCGGGTCAATCCATGTCACCACACCGTTTACTTTTGGCGCTGACGTTGTGCAGCGCCAGCCTGTTCACCAGCCAGGCTTTTGCCGAGCGCACCGTCACCGACCAGCTGGGCCGCCAGGTTACGCTGCCGGATCACATCACCCGCGCGGTTGTCCTGCAGCACCAGACGCTTAATCTCCTGGTCCAGTTGAATGCCGCCGACGATATCGTTGGCGTGTTAAGCAGCTGGAAAAAACAGCTCGGGCCGCAGTTTGTCCGCTTTATGCCCACTATTGAAAAGCTGCCGACGCCGGGCGATTTAACTCAGGTCAATATCGAAAGCCTGCTGGCACTGCATCCGCAGGTTGTGTTCGTCGCTAACTACGCGCCGCAGGCGATGATCCAGCAGATCCAAAACGCCGGGGTTCCGGTCGTCGCGATATCCCTGCGTCAGGACGCGGCGGGTGAGAAAAACAAAATGAACCCGACAATGGCCAATGAAGAACAGGCCTATAACGACGGCCTTAAACAGGGGATCCGCCTGATTGGCGAAGTGGTCGAACGCCAAAGCCAGGCCGAAGCGCTGATTGATTACACCTTCGCGGCGCGGGCAGAAGCTAACGCCCCGGTCGCCGCTATCCCTGACAGCCAGCGGGTGCGCGTGTACATGGCCAACCCGGACCTCAACACCTACGGTTCCGGCAAATATACCGGGCTGATGATGAAGCATGCCGGAGCGCTAAACGTCGCCGCCGCCACGGTCAAGGGCGCACGCCAGGTCTCGCTGGAACAGATTCTGCAATGGAACCCTGAGGTTATCTTCGTCCAGGACCGCTATCCGCAGGTGGTCAAAAAGATTGAAAACGACCCGCAATGGCAAGCGATAGACGCGGTGAAAAACCACCGCGTATGGCTGATGCCGGAATACGCCAAGGCCTGGGGCTATCCGATGCCGGAGGCGTTGGCGATAGGCGAGCTGTGGATGGCGAAAAAGCTCTATCCTTCCCGCTACCGGAACGTCGATGTCGATGCCAAAGCGCAGGATTACTATCAACGCTTCTACCGCGTGAAATGGACGCCGAATGCGCAGTAACCTTCACTGGGCGCTGCTGCACGGCGGGCTGGCGGCGGCGACGCTATTTATCGCTATCGCCTCACTATGCCTGGGGCAGTACCACCTCGGCCTGAACGAGGTCTTTCATGAGCTCACCCATGGCGCGCCCGGCAGCGGCGTCGCCGGGCAGATAGTCTGGTCAGTCAGACTTCCCAGGGTAGCGATGGCGCTGCTGGCCGGCGGCTCGCTGGGGCTATGCGGCGCGACGCTACAGGGCGTATTCCATAACCCGCTGGTCGACCCGCATATCATCGGGGTAACCTCCGGCTCCGCCTTCGGCGGCACGCTTGCTATCCTGCTGGGCTTCGACATCGTATCGATGATGGGTTGCACCTTCTTCTTCGGCCTCGCCGCGCTGGCGCTGGTTTATCTCATCGCCACGCTGCAGGGGCGTGAAAACACGCTGGCGCTGATCCTTTCCGGCATTATTCTCAGCGGTTTCTTTGCCGCGCTGGTCAGCCTGATGCAGTACCTTGCCGATACGGAAGAAACCCTGCCGAATATCGTTTTCTGGCTGCTCGGCAGCTTTGCCACCGCCAACTGGCATAAAGTGCTGTCCATGGCGCTGCCGGTCGCCGTCGCCGCCGTTATCCTGCTAAAGCTGCGCTGGCGTATCAACCTGCTGGCGCTGGAGGATAAAGATGCGCGCGGTCTTGGCGTTTCGGTGGTCAAGTTGCGCCGCGGAGTGTTGGTCTGCTGCGCGGTGCTGGTCGCCGCCCAGGTCGCGGTCAGCGGCAGCATCGCCTGGGTCGGGCTGGTTATTCCGCATCTGGCGCGACTGCTGGTCGGCGCCGATCACCGCCGCCTGCTGCCAACAGCATTCTGGCTCGGCGGCGCGTTTATGGTGGTGGTGGACGACCTGGCGCGCACGTTAACCCAGGCGGAGATTCCGATTGGCATTATTACCGCCCTGCTCGGCGCACCGCTGTTTACCCTTTTACTGATTCAGTCCCAACGCCGCGGTGTGGCCCAATGAACATTTCATTATCACTGAACGCCCTGCGCTACGGCCATCGTCAGCCGCTCTTCGCCCCGCTGTCCATGCAGTGCCGTCACGGGGAAATCTGGGCGATACTGGGCGCCAACGGTCGCGGCAAAAGTACGCTACTGGATACCCTTACCGGCGTCCTGCCGCCGCTCGGCGGGCAGTTTAACGTAGAAGGCGGCATCGCCATCGTGCCGCAATCGTTCCGCCCGGCGTTTGGCTGGCGGGTACGGGATGTGGTGCTGATGGGCCGCGCGCGACTCGTCGATCTGTTCGCGCAGCCGGGGCCGGAAGATGAGCGGGAGGTTCAACAGGCGCTGGCGCTGCTGGGGATCGCCGCATTGGCCAATCAGGTGTTTCGCGCTCTGTCCGGCGGCCAGCAGCAGTTGGTGCTCATTGCCCGCGCGCTGGTCGGCGCCAGTCAAAATATTCTGTTAGACGAACCCTGTTCGGCGCTGGATCTGGCTAATCAACAGGTTGTATTACAGCTGATTAGCAATCTTGCTCATCGACAGAGGCGCACCGTGGTATTCACCACCCATGACCCGACTCATGCTCTGCAGATAGCCAGCCACACCCTGCTGCTGTTGCCCGGCGGCGAATGGCTGGCGGGAGAGTCGTTCGCGGTACTCAGCGAAGCGAACCTGCAGCGTGCCTACGGCCTGCCGGTTCACAAAATCGACCATCCCGGTAGCGCAGTGCCGTTACTGGCGCCGCAGTTTACGATCCATCGCTAACGGTCAAAAATCCTGCCGCGCGCAGAAAATTCTGCCCTTCCTCAGCGGTGATAAAGCGCCGTAGCTGCCGCGCGGCGGCGCTCTCCTCAATTTCCGCCAGCTGATATTCGCAGCGAATATTCCACGGCTCGGGAATGAGTAATGTGCGAAACTGCGCGCTCTCCGTCATCTGAACCGCATAGTGGGCGTAGCCGATAAACAGATCGGCAAAGTCTTCGCCAATTAGCCATGCCCCTGCGGTAGCGCCCGACGGTACAGTGAGCGACGCCCGACCGCCGACCAGCTGCTGCGCCCGGGCCATCAACGTCCGTCCGAGGCCCGGATAGCTGGCCTCAAGACGGGCAAAAAGCTGCCAGGTGTAATCGCCGGAAGGATCGCAGCCCGGCGTCGAGGTCGCCAGCCGCAGTCGCCCGTCGCGAAGTAACGCCAGCCAGTCAGCGCGATCGGTGTCAGGCGCGCGGCGCGCAGTCAGCATCAGCCGGTTGGCGGCAAACGAACAGCAGTTTATCGCAAGCCCGGCCTGCAGCAGCGCCTGAGGGTGTTCGGTATTCGCACTGGCGAACAGCGAGCAGCGTTCGCCGCCTTCAATGCGTTCGCGCAGCAGACCAGCCGGGCCGAACTGCGCCTCGACCAGAATGCCGCTAAGCTGCTGAAATCGCGCCAGCAGCGGGAGGAAAGCGCTTTTCAGGCTTCCCGCCGCCAGCAGGGTCAATGAAGTGGTCATCACAACAATCGCTATAAAGATGAAGATATAGCGCTAGGGTAACGCCTTTTTTGCTGATTCAGTAGCGAATTTCCGCCCGTTCGCGCAGCTGTTCCGGCGTCGCCACCGGCAGTTGGAAGAACTCGAGATAGGCCGGGATCATCTCGAACAGCATATCGGTACCGCGCTGAATCGGGCACCCCAGCGCCTGCGCCGCCCGCAGTAGCGGAGTATATTCAACGCTCATCACCACCTCGCCGACCCAGGTACGCGGCGACAGGCGCGAAACATCCAGCGGTAGCGGATCAGCCGCTTTCATGCCCAGCGGCGTGGCGTTGACCACCAGATCCTGCGCGGCGGGATCGCACTGCATCAGAACGATCTCCAGACGCGGATAGTGCTGATGCAGCCGCTGCGCCAGCGCCTCGGCGGCGGCGACACAGGTGTCGAACAGCGTCAAGGTACTGACCCCGGCGGCCGCCAGCGATGCGGCAATCGCCGAGCCGACGCCGCCGCAGCCGAACACCTGCGCCCTCGCCCCTTGTGGTTGAAAGCCTTTGCGCGTAATCCCCAGCACAAAGCCTGCACCATCGAACATATCGCCGAGCAGGCTGCCGTCGGCTTCGCGGCGGATGGCGTTGCAGGCGCCGGCGATTGCCGCCGTCGGGCTCAGTTGGTCTACCAGCCCGCAGGTAGCCATTTTATGCGGCATGGTGACCAGCGCGCCGACGATGTTAGTCATGGAAAACAGCGCTGGCACCAGCGCCGCGTAATCCTCCGGCTTCACCCCCATCGGCACCACTTTGACGTCCGCCTCGCAATGGGCCAGCCATGGGTTATAAATCATCGGCGCTTTAAAACTGGCGGTCGGATAACCAAGATGCGCTATCAGCCGCGTATGACCACTAATGATCATGCCCTACTCCTGTTGTTACTGCGAAAGTTCGATGCGTTTGACATCGCCAAGAATAAACAGATAGGCCACTACGCCAAGCAGCGCCGCGCCGCCGATATAGACCAGCGCGTAGAAAAAACTACCGGAAGCGGCAACGATAAAACCGATAATCAGCGGCGTGAGGATCCCCGCCAGATTGGTGCAGAAATTAAAGATACCGGCGGTTATCCCGCCCATCCCCTGCGGCGCGATATCGGAGATTAGCGTCCAGCCAAGGCCAACCATACCCTGACCGAAAAAGGCAAAAGACATCATCAGGATCACCGCCAGGTCGCTCGGCAGCCAGTTGGCGGAAATAATGCTGCTGGCCATCATCAGCCCGACGACGATAGGCAGCTTACGCGCCAGATTGGCCGAACCGGTGGCTTTCAACAGCTTGTCGGAGAGCCAGCCGCCAAACAGCACGCCACCCGCTGCGGCGAGAAACGGCAAGATGGCGAAGAAGCCTACTTTCAACCACGCCATGTGGCGCTCGGTCGCCAGGTACGTTGGAAACCAGGTCAGAAAGAAGACCAGCACGGTATTACCGGCGAATTGACCGACGCTGGCACCAATCACCTGTCGTTTTGCCAACAGCTGGCGCACCAGCGGCCAGCTAAAAGCGTTTTGCTGCTGCTGCGCGCTAGCCAGTCCGCCGCCGCGAAGAATATGTTCGCGTTCACTGTCGCTCAGGCGGCTGTCCTGATGGGGTTCGCGGTAGCAACGCCACCAGACCAGCGCGAACAGGATGCCGACAACCCCGACGCTGATAAACAGCGCACGCCAGCCGAAGCTGCCCATAATCCAGAACAGCAGCGGCGAGAAACAGGCCAGCCCGAGATATTCGCCGACGGTGTAGACCGCCGTGGCCTTCGCGCGCTCCTGCTGCGGAAACCAGGTACTCACTACCCTGCTGTTAACCGGAAAACAGGGCGCTTCACTGACGCCAAGCCCAAAACGACACAGCAACAGCGTTTTCAAGCCAATTGCCATACCGTGAAATAAAGTGAACAGCGACCACAGCGCCAGGGAGAGAAAATAGGTCACCTTATTGCCGAAGCGATCGAGGAAAATACCGCCGGGAATTTGCGCCAGCGCATAGGTCCAGGCAAAGGCCGAAAAGACAATTCCCATAATGGCGGCATCAATGCCGAGCTCGGCGGTCAGTCTCGGCGCTGCGATACCGAGCACCGTGCGGTCGAGATAGTTAATCATCGTGCCGACGGCCAGCAGCGCCAGGATCCCGATACGCCGCCGGGAGCGAGGCGCGGTGGTCGCAGTATCCGCCGCCGTCGCCTGGTTATGGCTATAAGAATTCATAGTCGTTTCCTGTCTTGAGTACAGATGAATGTTGTTATTGTGTTTGTGATGTTGTGTTGTGAACCATTTGCTACGTTTAACTGTACTGCATGGCCGAAAGGCGGACGGCGGCATTTACCGCGCCGTACTGGGCGTAACCGTCACGCCGTTCGGTCAATTCGAAGAAGAAGCGCCCCGCCACGAATGGACGGGTATAAAGATGCAGGAATTCGCCGCCGCGGGCGTCACGGTCGTAGAGAATTTGCAGGCGCTGCAATGTCTCTACCTGCGGCTCTTCGCCAAAGCGCGCCAGCAGATCCTCATAGTAATTCGCCGGGATAGGCAGCGCGTTCAGCGCAGCCTGCGGCAGACTTTCGAGCGTTACGGGTAAATCGCGACAGGCAAAAGCGGCGTGCTGCAGCCCGGCCCCCTGATAACAGGCGACCGAACGCGCAATCTGCGTGGCTCGGCTTTGCGATATATTCAGCGCCAGACGAATATCGCCCTGCGGGCTATGAACCGCCAGGCTGCGCACCAGTCCATACGGGTCAGGCAACGTCTGTTCATGTTCGAGACTGAAGCCGAAAACCGTACGGAAAAAGATAATCCAGTTGTCGCGGCTATCGGCCTCCATGCCTAACGCGAGATGGTCAATACCGCGGTAGTCGTCGCGCGGCGCCGCTGCCTGTAAATGAAAATCGCGGGCGTAGATATCGTCACCGGCTTCGACCAGGTAGATCAGGCTGCCATCCGGAGCGCAAACCGCCGGGATCGAACTCTCATTTGGCCCCGCATCCCCCTGCCAGGTGGCATAACCGTAGGCGCGGGCGCGTTCCACAACCGGCGCGCTGCGGCTTACCCGTAGCGCCATCGCGCACAATGAGACGCCGTGGCGCTGATGAAAATGGTCGGCCCAGCTGTGCGGCTGCGCATTAACAATCACCCGCGCCTCGCCATTGCGCCAGAGCGCAACCTGCTTGGAACGATGTTTGCCCTGAAGCTTAAAGCCCAGTTGCGTCAGGCGCTGGCCTAGCGCGGTAGACTCCGCCGGACTAGCGGCGAACTCAATAAACTCCAGACCGTCATAGTGCGGTAGCGCAGGTGGCGAAAATAACGCCGCGTCGCTATCCGCAAGCTGCCGACGAGTCTGCTCTTCGAGCCACAGCAATGAACGGTAGCCATCTTTTGCCGTGGCGCCGTTGGGTGAGGCGCGAAAGCCGTCATTGAAAATCTCCAGCGACCAGGGTCCGCGATAGCCGCAGCGCGTCAGTTCACAGGCGAAATCCACCAGCGGCAGTTGCCCCTGGCCCGGGAAGCAGCGGAAATGACGGCTCCATTCAAGGACATCCATCTTCATCAACGGCGCGTCAGCCAACTGCAGGAAGGTGATTTTCTCAACCGGCACCTCGGCAAGGCCTTGTAGATCATCCCCGAGCGACAGAATATGGAAGCTATCAAGCACAATGCCCATCGCCGGGCTGTTCACCCGCTGCACCCGTTCCCATGCCTGACGCCAGCGGTTGACGTGGGTTCCCCACGCCAGCGCCTCGTAGCCGATGATAATCCCCTCCTGCTCGGCGAGCTCAGCCAGCGCGCGCAGGTCGGCGACCTGCAGTTCGATATCGGCAGAACAGTCCGGCTGAACGTTGCTACAGAGCAGCATGGTGTTGCAGCCTAATTCATGCATCAGGGCGAATTTCCGCTTCGCCCGCTGCAGGTTAGCGGCAAACTGCGCGCGGCTGGCGCCCTCGAAATCACGAAAGGGTTGAAAAAGCGTGATTTTTAGCCCTAATTCAGCGGCAAGGTTGCGAATATCGCGCGGCGTGCCCGTATAATAGAGCAGATCGTTTTCAAAGATTTCAACGCCCTGATAACCGGCCGCGGCGATAGCGTGCAGCTTTTCAGGTAAAGTACCGGATATCGAAACGGTAGCGATGGAACGCAACATAAGAGTCCTCGGGTCATCATTCGACATGAGCACTGACTATGTATCATTTGGTTCACAGGCGCCAGATTTGGTTGCTGAATTGTGATCATTATGTGTATTTTTTGTCTCCACAGAAAAAGGAGTCGTTATGTCCCTCGTTGCTCATGATGAAGCACAATCCCTGAAAGAGCGCATCTTCGCCGCCGCCATTACCGTGTTCGCCGAATATGGCCTTCCCGGCGCGCGTATGGAGCAGATCGCCATCGAGGCGCAAACTACCAAGCGTATGGTGGTCTACTACTTCAAGAGCAAAGAGCAGCTGTACCAGGCGGTACTGCAACATGTGTATGCGCAGATCCGTGAAACGGAACAACAGCTGGGGCTGGAGCATCTGCCGCCGGTAGAGGCGCTGGCGCAACTGGTGAAATGGAGCGTGCGCTATCACGCCACGCATGCCGACTATATGCGGGTTATCTGCATGGAAAACATGCAGCGCGGGAAGTGGCTCAAGGGTTCAGAGGAGCTGAAGCCGCTGAACCGTACCGCGTTGTCGATAATCGAGGATATTTTACAACGCGGCCAGCAACAGGGGATTTTCCAGGCCGGTCTGCAGGCGCGCGACGTGCACCGGCTGATTAGCAGCTTCAGCTTCTATCAGGTATCGAATTTTTATACATTCAGTAGCCTGTACCTCGACGATCCGCTGCCTGAAATCGACGACGAAGCAATGGTTTCACACCACTGCGAGATTGCGGTGAAAGCGGTGATTCGGTTCGTTATCTCTTAAGCATTACTTATGTCGGGGCGCGGCGATTAGTGCCCCGATAACGCGTGAATCACCCTTTCCATCGCCTCGCGGGTTAGCGCGGAACGTTCAATTTTGCTATTTGCCAGCGCGGTGCGTACAACACCGGCAATAACAATATGTTTTGGCTGCTGGCCAAGATCGCGCATTTCCAATACCACCTTACCCACTACGCGGCACATTTCCTGATAGAGCTCGTCGTCTTTCGCTTTATTTCCCATTATTAAGACTCTTAAATTATCATTATCAATCAATTCATTATTGATACGATTTTATAATAAAGCAAACTGCGCTATTTTTTTCGTTCAATGAGGCGTTTTACTGCCTTTAATCGGTTAGTAAATATGATAAAACGCCGTTTAATCTGATCCGCTGCGGCAAAAGTGTGTTGCAGGTTCGCGAGCAAATCGTGTGAATTTTGTTACATTAATCACACTAAAAATGAAACGCCGTTTTTATTTTCCTTTTTGGTTTCGGCAGCGTATAATGCGCCTCGATTCTTTCTTGAATGGTTTCAGCGCATTGGACTGCACAAAAAAACGTACAAAACATTGCCACTTTTCATGGGCTGAACCGCCAGCACACATTCTTCTGCACGCTCTTTTGTTGTCACCTATCCTTAGAGCGTGGCATTGCAACTTTCGTAACACAGGTTTGACTCCGCGGCAGTGCGCCCCCGGAGCGAGATTTCCATATCCTTCACAACTTAAAGACTAAGACTGTCATGAAAAAGACCAAAATTGTTTGCACCATCGGTCCGAAAACCGAATCCGAAGAGATGTTGACCAAAATGCTGGACGCGGGCATGAACGTCATGCGTCTGAACTTCTCTCACGGCGACTATGCGGAACACGGTCAGCGCATCCAGAACCTGCGCAATGTGATGAACAAAACCGGTAAGAAAGCCGCAATCCTGCTGGATACCAAAGGGCCGGAAATCCGCACCATTAAGCTGGAAGGCGGCAACGACGTCTCCCTGAAAGCGGGCCAGACCTTTACCTTTACCACTGACAAGTCCGTGGTCGGCAACAATGAAATCGTTGCGGTGACCTACGAAGGCTTCACTACCGACCTGAGCGTCGGCAACACCGTGCTGGTCGACGATGGTCTGATCGGCATGGAAGTGACCGCTATCGAAGGTAACAAAGTTATCTGTAAAGTGCTGAACAACGGCGACCTCGGCGAGAACAAAGGCGTTAACCTGCCGGGCGTTTCCATCGCTCTGCCGGCGCTGGCTGACAAAGACAAGCAGGACCTGATCTTCGGTTGTGAGCAAGGCGTTGATTTCGTTGCGGCTTCCTTTATCCGTAAACGTTCTGACGTCGTTGAAATCCGCGAGCACCTGAAGGCGCACGGCGGCGAAAACATCCAGATCATCTCCAAAATCGAAAACCAGGAAGGTCTGAACAACTTCGACGAAATCCTCGAAGCTTCTGACGGCATCATGGTTGCTCGCGGCGATATGGGCGTTGAAATCCCGGTTGAAGAAGTTATCTTCGCGCAGAAGATGATCATCGAAAAATGTATCCGCGCGCGCAAAGTCGTTATCACCGCGACCCAGATGCTGGATTCCATGATCAAAAACCCGCGCCCGACCCGCGCTGAAGCAGGCGACGTCGCTAACGCCATCCTCGACGGCACCGATGCCGTTATGCTGTCCGGCGAATCCGCGAAAGGTAAATACCCGCTGGAAGCCGTTACCATTATGGCGACCATCTGCGAGCGTACCGACCGCGTGATGACCAGCCGTCTGGATTACAACAACGACAACCGTAAACTGCGCATTACCGAAGCGGTTTGCCGCGGCGCTGTTGAAACCGCTGAGAAACTGGAAGCGCCGCTGATCGTCGTCGCCACCCAGGGCGGTAAATCCGCGCGCGCAGTGCGTAAATACTTCCCGGACGCCACTATCCTTGCGTTGACCACCAACGAAACCACCGCTCGTCAGTTAGTTCTCAGCAAAGGCGTGGTACCGCAGCTGGTGAAAGAGATCGCCTCTACTGATGATTTCTACCACCTGGGTAAAGAGCTGGCGCTGCAGAGCGGCCTGGCGCGTAAAGGCGACGTGGTTGTGATGGTTTCCGGCGCGCTGGTTCCAAGCGGCACCACTAACACAGCCTCCGTGCACGTGCTGTAATAATTTACAGGTTATTTTATCTTTTTTTAAAGCGTCCCTCTGGGGCGCTTTTTTTTATTCATTCCCTAGCTGTTCTTAATAAAAATGCAAATCGGATTTTACTATTTAATAAGAGATTATCTAAGATGAATCCGATGGAAGCCTTCTGTTTTCACAGCGCTTTTTAAACCAGATCGACGAATTCGATGCTTCTTTGAGCGAACGATCAAAAATAAGTGCATTCGGATAAAAAAAATATTCTCATCCCAAAAAAGTTTGTGTAATACTTGTAACGCTACATGGAGATTAACTCAATCTAGAGGGTATTAATAATGAATCGTACTAAACTGGTACTGGGCGCGGTAATCCTGGGTTCTACTCTGCTGGCTGGTTGCTCCAGCAATGCTAAAATCGATCAGCTGTCTTCTGACGTTCAGACTCTGAACGCTAAAGTTGACCAGCTGAGCAACGACGTGAACGCAATGCGTTCTGACGTTCAGGCTGCTAAAGACGACGCAGCTCGCGCTAACCAGCGTCTGGACAACCAGGCTCACTCTTACCGTAAGTAAGAGTTCTGGTAATAAAAATGGCGCACATTGTGCGCCATTTTTTTTGCCTGTCGTTTTACCCTACTGCGTCAGCTTAGCGTCGTTGTGCTGGCTATTCTGCGCCGACAACTCCGTCGTCGCGCTGCCCGCCCCTTCCGAAACCACCACCGGATACCCTGCTCTACGCGACAGCGCTTTTTTCAGCTGCAGATCATCCACCGCTTTATCGTCAGAAAAGGCCTGAAACGCGGCAGGAAGCGAGTAAGAGATTGTCCGGGTATTTTCCCCTTCGGTTTGCGAAAGCGGCCTGTGGACCTCTACGTAGCGTTTACCATCGGGTTCTACCGCGAACTTCACCGGCTGATTGATAATCCGCACCGGCGTCCCGGCGCGCACCTGGCTGAACAGCGCCTTAATGTCATCGGCATTCATCCGCATACAGCCGGAGCTCACCCGTAGCCCGACGCTATCAGGGGCGTTGGTACCGTGGATCAGATATTCGCCGTTACCGTAGGCCAACCGCAGGGCGTAACGGCCTAATGGATTATTAGGCCCGGCGGGGATCACCGGCGGCAGCTTAATGCCCTTCTCCAGCGAGCGCGCGCGAATACCGGCAGTTGGCGTCCAGGTCGGGTTAGGGATTTTCTGCCCGACGCGGGTAGTCATCTCCGGCGTTTCCAGCCCCAACTGGCCAATGCCGAGGGGATAGACCTGCACCTGATTTTGCCCCGGCGGGAAATAGTACAGCCGCAGCTCGGCCAGGTTGACGACAATGCCTTCACGCGGCACATCCGGCAGCAGCATCTGCGATGGGATTAAGACCCGGGTGCCCGGCTTCGGCTGCACCGGCGCAATCGTATCGTTGGCTTCAAGAATCAGCATCGCCGCCGTGTCGAAGTGGCGGGCGATAGCCTGCAGGTTGCGATCCCCTTCCTGTACCGTCCAGTATTGGTTTTGGCCAATCAAACGGCTGTTGGCAGGGGGAAGTGGATAATCGACAGCCCAGGCGCCGTGCTGCGCGCTCAGAGCTGCGAGAAGGGTCATCGTGATGAGAGACGCGCGTTTCATACTGAGATTCCTTCTTTCGCTGATAAAACGCCAGGATCTGCGCGGCGACGAAAGCACTCGCCTTCGTCGCACGTAACAGAATGAAATCTACCTGTTTATTCTAGCTAAGATTTGCAGCTTTCGCGCGAATTGCGCGGATCATCGCTTCAAGGCCCTGCGAGCGGGAGGGGGTAAGATGCTGGGTCAGCGCCATTTTTTCAAACCACGGGCGCACATCGAATTCGCTAATATCCTGCGCGGTCATGCGGTCGTAAAGGATGAAGACCACCGCAATCAGCCCTTTGACGATGGCCGCATCGCTATCGCCGCGCAGGGTAATCACGCCGGATGGCTCCTGCTCCATCACGATCCACACCTGGCTTTGGCAGCCCTGAATAATGTTCTGCGCGATGTGTTCTTCCGCGCTGAGCGGCGCCAGGCGCTGGCCGAGTTCAATGATGTAGAGATACTTCTCTTCCCAGTTGGCGCAGCGGGTAAAGTTGCGCAGCAATTTGTCTTTGTCTGGTAATGCCGCCATAGTCGCGTCCTTTAACCAAGTAATTTGTGGATCCGCTGTAGCCCGGCCACCAGCCGATCCACCTCTTCCATCGTATTGTACATCGCCAGCGATGCCCGGCACATCGCCGGAACCTGGTAGAACGCCATCAGCGGCATCGCGCAGTGGTGTCCGGTGCGCACCGCGATCCCGTAGTTATCGAGAAAACTGCCGACATCGTAGGCATGATGTTTCCCGAGGTTAAAAGCGATGACGCCCAACCGATGTTGCGGGCCGTAAAGCGTCAAATCCGGCACCTTTTTCAGCTCCTCGAGAGCATAGCGCATCAGCGTCTGCTCATATTCGCCAATCTGCTCAAGCCCGATCTGGCTGACATAGTCCAGCGCCGCGCCGAGGCCAATAATTCCGCCGGTATTCGGCGTACCGGCTTCAAAGCGCCACGGCGCTTTCGCCCAGGTGGTACCCTCTTTCAGGCTGACGGTGGCGATCATCGACCCGCCGCCTTCCCACGGCGGCATCTCCTGCAGCAATGCTTCTTTGGCGTACAACACGCCGATACCGGTCGGCCCGTACAGCTTATGCGCCGAGAAGACGTAAAAATCACAATCCAGAGCCTGCACATCCACCGGGTGATGCATCACCGCCTGCGCGCCATCCACCAGCACCTTCGCGCCATGCTGATGCGCCAGCGGGATCAGTGCCGATAGCGGGTTTTCTGTCCCCAGCACGTTCGACACCTGGGTTATCGCCAGCAGTCGGGTACGGTCGTCAAACAGGCCGGGGATAACGTCGAGCTGTAGGGTGCCATCCTGGTTGAGGGGGATCACTCTTAGCTCGGCGCCGACGCGGGCGCAGAGCATCTGCCACGGCACGATATTGGCGTGGTGTTCCATCTCGCTGACGATAATATTATCGCCGGCCCCGACGTTAGCCCCGCCCCAGCTATTGGCCACCAGATTGATGCCTTCGGTGGTACCGCGCACGAACACCAGCTCTTCCGGCGAACGGGCATTAAGGAAAGCGGCCGCCTGCTGGCGTACCTGTTCCATCCGCGCCGTCGCTTCGGCGCTCAGGGTATGGATACCACGATGGACGGCAGCGTAACCGTGGCGATAAAACTCGGCTTCGGCATTAATCACCGCTTCCGGTTTCTGCGCGCTGGCGGCGCTATCGAGATAGACCAGCGGCTGACCATTAACCTCGCGGCTCAGCACCGGGAAATTGGCGCGCAGGCGTTCCACTGAAAATGTCATGCATCTCCTCCCGGCAGGCGCTTGCCTATACGCGCCAACACCTGTTGTTTCAGCGCATCATCGCTAATAGCTTCAGTGAGCTCGGCGGCGAAGGCGTAAAGGATCATCTGCTGCGCCGCCTGTTGATCGATACCACGCGAGCGCAAATAAAACAGCTGTTCGTCATCAATGCGCCCGACGGTAGCGCCGTGGCTGCATTTGACGTCGTCGGCGTAAATTTCCAGCTGTGGTTTGGTATCGACTTCCGCCAGCCTTCCCAACAACAGATTGTTATTGGTCATCTGACCATCGGTTTTCAGCGCGTGTTTCGCGACGTTAATCAGGCCATTAAACACCGCCCGCCCCTTATCGCTGACGATGGTTTTGTGTAGTTGACGGCTGTTGCAGTAGCCAACGCGGTGATCGAGCCAGGTGCGGCTGTCGCAGACCTCGTTTTTCACCGGCATCGCCAGCGAGTTAATACGCAGATTGCTGTTTTCACCAGCCAGACGGGTACTGGTATGGTGTCGTAACACCGCGCCGCCCAGCAGGAAGCTGCTGCTGAAAGCCGAAGCATCGCGGCCAAGCAGCAGATCGTTATGGGCGAAGTGGTAGCTTTGCCCATTTTCAAATGCCAGCTTGATATGCTGCAGATGGGCATTGTCGGCGACAGACATGGTCAGGCGTCCGCCGGTGAAATGCCGCTGCTCATCAAGGCTAGTATAGTGTTCGATGATGGTCGCCTGCGCCCCGCTCTCCAGCACCAGATGATGACGATAGTGGGCGGTATTAAGCTCGTCGCCGGCCAGACCGCTGGTGATATGCATCAGCAGCAGCGGCTTTTCCGGGTGCTGGTTGCGCTTCACGCTGATGCGAGTCACCGTCTGCGCCAGGCTTTCGGTGAGATGCAGAAACACTTCCGGCTGTACCGCTTCCGGCAGATGCTGGCGCTGGTTATCAACGCTGACGTCAAAACCGCTAGCGGTGAGATCGTCACTGAGCGCCGGGCTGAAACGGCCATCGACAAACACCATCCGCCAGGCGTCGAGATTGAGCGCCAGCGCGTCGCGCTGCGCCACGCCGAGCGTCGCCGGACTTGCAACAAAAGTGCCGCTTAGCAGCGTATCCAGCGGGGTGTATTTCCAGTTTTCATGTTTGCGCGTCGGCAGTCCCAGGCGCAACAGCTGCTGCAGATGCTGATTGGCCTGCGGCGTGCGCGCCTCGCCCTGTGCTTCAAACAGATGATGCCACTGCTGCAGCGCGTTACTGCTGTTCGCTAAGCCAGCCATAGCCCTGCTCCTCCAGTTGTTTAACCAGAGTAAAATCGCCTGACTTGACGATCCGCCCCTGATACAGCACGTGGACGTAATCCGGTTTGATGTAATCGAGGATACGCTGATAGTGGGTAACGATAATAAAGGCGCGTTTGCCGTCGCGCAGCGAGTTAACCCCCTCCGAGACAATCTTCAGGGCATCTATATCCAGCCCGGAATCCGATTCATCCAGGATACACAACTCAGGCTCAAGCACCGCCATTTGCAGAATATCGTTGCGTTTTTTCTCGCCGCCGGAGAAACCGACGTTCACCGAACGAGTTAGCAGATCTTCCGGCATCTTCAGCAGTTTGATCTTCTCTTCCATTAAATCCTGGAAATCGAAACGATCCAGCGCCTCCAGGCCGCGATAGCCGCGCACCGCATTGAGCGCGGTTTGCAGGAAAAATTGATTACTGACGCCGGGAATTTCCACCGGGTACTGAAAAGCCATAAAAATGCCTTCCCCGGCGCGATCCTCCGGGGCTAATTCGAGCAGGTTTTTGCCCTTAAACTCGACGCTGCCGCCGGTGACTTCGTAATCTTCCCGTCCGGCGAGCGTCGCCGAGAGCGTACTTTTCCCTGAGCCGTTAGGGCCCATGATCGCGTGCACTTCGCCGGGGCGCACCTCAAGGTTCAGCCCGCGCAGGATCTCTTTGTCTTCTACGGCGACTTGCAAATCTTTAATACTTAACATCTTTTTTCCTTAATTATCAGCCGACGCTATGTTCAAGGCTAATAGCCAGCAATTTTTGCGCTTCGACGGCGAACTCCAGGGGCAATTCTGAGAACACGTCTTTACAGAATCCATTGACGATCATCGAGATCGCATCATCTTCGCTAATGCCGCGCTGCAGACAGTAGAACAGCTGATCTTCGCCAATACGCGAGGTGGTGGCTTCGTGTTCCAGCTGGGCGCTGTTATTGCGGCATTCGACATAGGGGAAGGTATGCGCCCCGCAGTCCGGGCCGATCAGCATCGAATCGCACTGGGTGAAGTTACGGGCGTTAGTGGCGGTCGGCATAATTTTGACCAGCCCACGATAGCTGTTCTGGCTGTGTCCGGCGGAGATCCCTTTTGAGATAATGGTCGAGCGGGTGTTCTTGCCGATATGAATCATTTTGGTCCCGGTATCCGCCTGCTGATGGCCGCTGGTCAGCGCCACCGAGAAGAATTCGCCGATCGAGTTATCGCCGCGCAGGATGCAGCTCGGGTATTTCCAGGTAATGGCCGAACCGGTTTCCGACTGGGTCCACGACATCTTGCTGTTTTCGCCTTCGCACAGCGCGCGCTTGGTGACGAAGTTAAGGATGCCGCCGGTATTGTTATCGCCGGGGAACCAATTCTGCACGGTGGAGTACTTCACTTCTGCATCTTTATGGATGATGACTTCCACCACCGCCGCGTGCAGCTGATAGCTGTCGCGTACCGGCGCCGAGCAGCCTTCGATATAGCTCACATAGCTACCTTCGTCGGCGACCAGAATCGTACGTTCAAACTGGCCGGTTTTCTCGGCGTTGATACGGAAATAGGTCGACAGTTCCATCGGGCAGCGCACGCCTTTCGGCACGTAGATAAAGGTGCCATCAGAGGCGACCGCGGCGTTCAGCGCGGCAAAAAAGTTGTCGTTGCCCGGCACTACGGTACCAAGGTACTTTTTCACCAGTTCCGGATGATCGTGAATCGCTTCGCCAAAGGAGCAGAAGATGATCCCCTGCTCCGCCAGCTTCTCGCGGTAGGTGGTCGCCACGGATACCGAGTCGAAAATGGCGTCCACCGCCACTTCTTTGCCTTCACGCACCGGTACGCCAAGCAGGTTAAAGGCTTCCTCGACTTCATTCGTCAGGAAGGTATTCGTCCCGGTTTGCTGTACCGCGCCGGGTTCCGAGGCGCAGGTATCATCGCAGTTACCGCAGGATGGCGCCGAGTAGTAGCTGTAATCCTGATAATTGAGCTTATCGTAATGCGCTTTCAGCCAGTGCGGCTCTTCCATCTCCTGCCACGCCTTAAAAGCGTTGAGACGAAATTCGAGCATCCAATCCGGTTCATTACGACGCGCGGAAATCGCGCGAACCACCTCTTCGTTAATGCCTTTGGCCAGCTCATCGGTTTGTAGCTGAGTAAAGAAGCCTTCTTTATAGTTGAGCGGGCCGCCGGTCCAGCTTTTGACATCGTCAGTTGCTTCAGTATTTCGAGACATAGTTACTCCGCCTGCACCCCGAAGCTTTCGCCGCAGCCGCATTCGTGCTGCGCTTTCGGGTTATGAAACTTGAATATTTCATTTAAGCCTTCGCGAACATAATCCAGTTCGGTGCCATCAATAAACGGCATCGCCTGCAGCGGCGCAAACAGCTTCGCGCCGTCGCGCTCAAACAGCAGGTCGTCGTCCGCCGGTTCGGCAATCATCTCCAGCACGTAGCCAAAACCGGCGCAGCCGCTGGTTTTGATTCCCAGACGTAGCCCCTGCTTGTCCGGCTGTTTATGCATCAGTTCGCGGATATGGGCCGCCGCCGCGGGGGTCATCGTCAGCCCCTGCCAGTTAAAATCGTCGGGATTAAAGGTGCTTGTTTGTAATTCCATCGCTCTACCTCATCGATTGCCGCTATCGGGCCCTACCCTCATGTTAGTGATAATGATTATCACTTCAACCCTGCGGGAACAGGGGTATTCGGCCATTTCGCCCCTTTTTACGCTTTTCTATAAGCATAGACCCTGGTCGAGAGGTTATCAGGCCGCATTTTTTGCAATTAATAGATTGATAAATAATAAGTTATTAGGATAAGCGCGTAGATAAAGCGGCAATGAAGAAAGATGCATCGAAAATACCTATTTATTGAATAGGCAAAAGGCCCGTCTATGTGGTAGCCACAGGCAGCTTCCTTCCCAGCGCCAGGATTGAGAACGCTTGTGCCTTCAGGATGTCATCAAAGGGAAATAATAGTAATTAGCTATAGAAAATAGCGTTTCTGCCGCTGGAATTCGGAATTTAATGCCACCTCTATTATGAACCATCATTCGGTTATACTTTTTGTTATCTGACGCGTATTTTTTACTAGGATTTTTCCTGGTAGAGAGGTAGATTCTTCGCCATAACAATAAAATCGCCGATCTTCATTCCTGAGGATATCTCAAATGGAAAATTTATTTTTCGTTATTATTGTGATAATTCTTTTGTTACTTGCCATTGCTGTTTTCATCTCCTATATCAAGGATCGGAAAAAACAAAAAAACACATTCAAAAAGAAATATTAATAACTCAAATATTATTCCCTACTTCTATCAAAAGACTTTCTATTATAATTTTCAATCATGCCCCGTCACAGGGGCGTACAGACACAACAAGAAACGTCCCCCACGCTGACGCTCTTCGTCATGCCTTTAGTGACTTTCCATAGAATATTTATTGCACCACGGTAAGTGACTCGCTGGCGAAGAAAACAATGATATAAACCCCATTGTAAAAAACCGCTACAAGCAATGCCCAAAGCAGACTATCGATTATCATTTTTGTGGTAAATAAACCAGAAACATTGACACAAAATAATAAGTGTCGCTTAAGACCAGAAATATTCATGGCCAATTCCTCATGAACTTTCGCCGGGCATATTACTGGTTCAAGAATACTTCCGATTCAGTTTTTTTTCGTCCTAAAGAGAGCCCGGCATAACTAGACGCTATGTCTGGCCAAACATGCCACATACTTTTTCCCCGATTGACGTACGATTTCTTGGGCATTAACCAGAATTTCCCGCCCTTCAAACGCGCCGTAGATTTGACTAAACTTCACCCCGTCGAGACGTCGGAGGATATCACTCACCGCGGCAGCCGACAGCGGCAGCATATTGGGATAACTCCACATGAAAGAAACGGCGTTAGCTCCCGGCGCAACCTGGACTATATCGCCGGATAATAGCAGGCCGTCGCCCTGCGCCCAGTGCAGGACGCAGCCACCAGCAAAATGCCCACCAAGGCGGATCAGACTGGCATCAGCCGTTAGTTGCAGGCTATCGCCCTCCCAGAAGGTAATCCACGGGCTGTCGCGCATGACCCACTGGCGGTCATCCCCATGCAGATAGATTGGCGCCTTGAACTCCGCCGCCCAATCCTGCATACAACTGTAGTAATGCGGATGTGAGATAGCGATGGCTTTCAGCCCACCCAGCGCGGAAACCAGCGTTTTTGTCGCCTCATCGAGGTTGGCGATGCAGTCCCACAGAATATTGCCCTGCGGCGTACGCACCAGAAATGCACGCTGGTTAATGGCAAAACTGGGGATGGTGCGAATGCTAAAAAGCCCACTGTTATGCTGCTGCCATTTATTGTTATGCGATGCGGTAAGCTTATTTAACGTAATCCACTGCTGCCCGCCCACAGGAACAAATTGACGCTCGTCTTCGCAGATCGGGCAATGTTGTTGTGTAGGGACTTCGCTAAATTCATAGGAGGTACCGCAAGCTTTGCACAGCGTAATTGTCATATCTCCCTCTCTGTTCCATGATGCAATAACAAGCGTGCCGCCACTTATTTTAACTATATGTCAGATGGCGCGTGATGCAACGACCTACCGAGTTTGGTAGCGTTCTGCGTTTTTTATCGTTTGGCTTAACGGGCATAATCAACCGGCGGCAATAGATGAATGATGGACGGGGAAGGCATGCGCAAATTTTCAGCATTAATATTAATGGGGTTACTTACCGGCTGCTCGGTTAACGCGCCGCAAAGCGCGCAATACAATGCCGAATACTCCCAGCGCCAGGATATACGCACGCAGAACGTATATCGATTTAAGATCAAACCGCTTCAATCCAGCGGCGGAAAGTATTGGGGCGCGGATAATTTAACGCAGGTTTTTTACGTCAGTGATAAAAATGCCGCAACCGTTGAATTACGCTTCAACTACCCTACCGCAACGCTACAGGCCTCATCGTTAGACGGACAAGGGAAAGTAGTAAGCACTCAAACGTTCATCCTGTTAGCCGAATCCGCGGCGCCGCCATCGGGTTCGGACAAGAAGTACTTATACCTGACAAAAAGTGGCGAGTTACTGAGCAAATGGAAAAACTGTACGCCGGATATGAGCGTGGCTTGTAGTTGGGGAGGTCATCAAATATTTATCACCCGCAGCGCCGATCTGGCAGTGCAGTATGCAACCGGTGGTGCAGGTTTAGCTTTTCTGCTGATTCCATTTTACACATCCGAAGCCCGACTACAGATTTTCCCCAAAGCGCCAATCGACGCTGCTGGCAATTAATAGCAAGCCTTCTTTGCAGAACGATTCAATTTTGTGATGAAGTGAGTTAATTCTTAAAAGCAGGGTTGGTTAAGTCTGCGTTTACTCATGTACAATTGACGTCGTTGATGAATACTTGCCGGAGCAACGCTGGGCTATTATTTACGGGAGCTTGTGTCTTACAGGATGATTGATATCAGTATTATGTCGATGTGCATGGTAGTGTTGCTGGTGATGAGCGTGTTACTGGAGTAACCATTCCCCCCTTCCCCTACCGTTTTTGTTAGCTTATTTTACCGCTGAATTGGGCATAAAATTGTCCAGCCGCTTCTCCAGCCGGGAAGCGGTCGGGCTGCGCCTTAACATCCGGCAAAACGGTGTTTACGCCCTTTGTAAGGAAGCATCCGAAAAATTTGCCAAAATGGGTTCGCCCGCGGGTATCCAGCGGGCTTTTTTTTGTTTGCTTGCGGCTATCATGAGCACAAAAAAAACCGCCGTGATTCACGGCGGTTTGCTGTCTCAGAGTGAATAGGCGCTCGGCGTATTAGCTCTTCACTTTACGGTAGATAAACAGCACCACAAGTGCGCCAATTACCGCCACGACAAAGCTACCGAAGTTAAAACCGTCAACTTTGCCAAAGCCGAATAACGTACTGATCCAGCCACCGACTACCGCACCGATAATACCGAGGATCACGGTGACAATAAATCCACCGCCGTCTTTGCCCGGCATAATCCACTTAGCCAAAATACCAGCGATCAAACCAAAAATGATCCAGGAAATGATACCCATGGTTAACTCCGTCCTCTTTGTTACCGTGAATGTAATTCGTAATTAAAATAGTAGCATAATTATAACGAATGATTTAACAAATATATATTTATTAGATGATTGCTTGCCGTGCCGTTAGCCATGGTCTACAGATTATTCAGTGCTCGTTAACGCCGAAGGAGTGAGAAATGGGATATTACGTACTGAAAAAGTCTGAAAAGAGTGTCTCGCAGCCGTGGTATTTTCTGCTGAAGGCTGACAACCATGAGACTATCGCCACCAGCGAGATGTACTCGTCGAAAGATGCGGCTAAAAAGGGTATCGCCTCGGTGCAGAAAAACGGCGCCAGCGAGGTCATCAAGGACGAAACGCAATAACAAGAAGGGGATGCAAGCGCATCCCCTTAAAATATTGTGGCGACCGTTACACCACGGCGGTGGTCAGCCGTGAGGAGCAGCACAGTCGCCCCTGCTCATCGGTGATATCGATTTGCCACACCTGATGGCGAGACCCAACATGCAAGGCGGTACAAACCCCTCGCACCCGTCCGCTGCGCACCGAACGAATATGGTTGGCATTGACTTCCAGGCCGACCACTTTTTGTTCTCCTTCGGTACACAGATAGCCCGCGACCGAGCCAAGGGTTTCAGCCAGAACCACCGATGCGCCGCCGTGTAGCAGACCAAAAGGCTGATGTGTACGGTGATCCACCGGCATCGTCGCTTCAATCGCGTTTTCGCTGATGGACACAAAGTGAATATCCAACAGGCCAACCATGTTTCCCTCGCCCATCGCGTTAAGCTGCGGCAGCGAAGCCTGACGTTTCCAAATCATCCCATAATCTCCAGCAGAGCCTGCAGCGGGTGACGTACCCCGCTACCTTCAATACGCTTCACCTGGCTTCGGCAGGAATAGCCGGTGGCCAGACAGCGACCGCGCGGTAAACGCGCCATCGCCTGCTGCCAGGAAAGCGCGTAAATCGCCAGCGAGTTGGCGTGGTTTTTCACTTCGTGGCCGTAGGTGCCAGCCATGCCGCAGCAACCCGTACTGATGTACTCCATTTTCGCCCCGCAACGGGCAAAGATCTCTGCCCACTGTTTGGGCGCGGCCGGTAGCGCCGTCACTTCGGTGCAATGGCCAAACAGGTACCAGGGTTCGCCGCTGTTGTCCCTCCCGGCTGAAGGCGCTATCGCCTCGGTCAGCCATTCATGCACCAGCATCACGCGAAAATCGCCGCGTTTCTCGCCCAGCGTCTGGTTATATTCATCGCGATAGCAAAGCACCAGCGCCGGGTCGACGCCAACCATCGGTATATCCAGCTGCGCTACGCGGTTGAGGAAATCAGCGGTTTTCTGCGCCGTGCGCGCGAAGCGCGTCAGGAACCCCTTGATATGCTGCGCTTTACCGTTCGGTGAGAACGGCAACAGTACCGGCTGATAGCCGACTTTTTCAATCAGGCGGACAAAGTCAGCCACCACCTGCGCTTCGTAGTAGCTGGTAAACGGATCCTGCACCACCAGCACTCTCTTCGCACGCTGTTCGACGCTCAATGCTTCCAGATCCTCAAGCGTGGTATTGGCGGAGCGATGGCCTGCCAGCTGCTGCTTGAGCGACGGTACGGAGAGCAGCGGCAGATCGACCATGCCGATGTGTTTTTCCGACAGCTTGCGCATCCATGGCTGATTGATAAAGAAGTTGAATGTTTTCGGCGCCTGGGCCATCAGCGGCGCGTACGATTCGACCGTCGCCACCAGATGATCGCGTACCGGGCGCAGGTAGCGGCTGTGATACAGCTGCAGGAAGCGGGAGCGGAATTCCGGCACGTCGATCTTAATCGGGCACTGGGTTGAACAGGCCTTACAGGCCAGACAGCCGGACATCGCCTCTTTCACTTCATGCGAGAAATCATATTCGCCTTTACGCGCATGCCAGCTATTGCGGGTACGCTCGATCAGGGCGCGCAGGCTCACACCTTTTTCCGGAAGTTCTTGCTCCAGTTTGTTCGGGTCTATCCCGCGGTCGGCCAGCAGACGTAACCATTCACGCACCAGCGTCGCGCGGCCTTTCGGCGAATGAATGCGCTGATTACTGACCTTCATTGACGGACACATCGGGCTTTTTACATCGAAGTTAAAGCACAGACCGTTACCGTTACACTCCATCGCGCCACGCCAGGCGCTACGCACTGCAATGGGAATTTGACGATCGTAGGTGCCGCGCTTCACCGCATCGACTTTCATCATCGGCGCATCGACGCCTTCAGGTGGGCAAATTTTCCCCGGATTCAATCGGTTGTCCGGATCAAATGCCGCTTTCACTTTACGCAGTTCGCTATATAACTCCTCGCCAAAAAAGGCCGGACTGTACTCGGCGCGGAACCCTTTACCATGTTCGCCCCACAGCAGGCCGCCATATTTGGCCGTCAGCGCCACCACCTCATCGGAGATCTGCTTCATCAGCACCTCCTGCTGCGGGTCGCACATATCCAACGCCGGACGAACGTGCAGCACCCCGGCGTCGACGTGTCCAAACATGCCGTAGCTCAGGCCATGCCCGTCGAGTAAAGCACGAAACTCGGTGATGTAATCCGCCAGATGCTCCGGCGGCACGCAGGTATCTTCAGCAAAAGGAATCGGTTTAGCGGCGCCTTTGGCGTTGCCCAGCAGACCAACCGCCTTTTTACGCATGGCATAGATGCGCTCGACGCCATCCAGTTCATGACAGACCTGCCAGCCAATGACTCCCGCGGCGCCCTGCGACATGAGTTCATCAAGACGCTGACACAGGGTGGTTACCTGGCCGTCGATTAATTCAGCATCATCCCCGGCAAACTCAACGATATTGAGACCCAGCATCTCTTTATCCGGCACATCGGCGATCAGTTCGCTTACCGAGTGCCAGACGATATCTTCGCGGGCCAGATTAAGCACCTTCGAGTCGACGGTCTCCACCGACAGCGCCTTCGCTTCAACCATGAATGGCGCGTTACGCAGCGCCGAATCAAAGGAGTCATACTTGACGTTGACCAAGCGGCGCACTTTCGGTAGACGCGTAATATCGAGCCGCGCTTCGGTGATAAATGCCAGCGTGCCTTCGGAGCCGGTCAGAATGCGCGTCAGGTCGAACTCGCTCATCTCATCATTAAAGACATGACGCAGATCGTAGCCGGTCAGGAAGCGGTTCAATTTCGGGAATTTATCGATGATCAGCTGACGCTGCGCTTTACAGCGCTGATAGACGGTACGATAGATGCGGCCAATCGCTGACTGCTCTCGCCCCAGCGTTTCCGCCAGCGCGGCGGGAATAGGCAAGGTATCAAGGATATCGCCGCCCATCAGTACCGATCGCACCCCAAGCACATGATCGGAGGTTTTACCGTAAACCAATGAACCCTGTCCGGAAGCATCGGTATTGATCATTCCGCCGAGCGTCGCGCGGTTACTGGTCGACAGTTCCGGCGCGAAGAAGTAGCCGTAGGGCTTAAGAAACTGGTTGAGCTGGTCTTTGATTACCCCGGCTTCGACCCGCACCCACCCCTCTTCAGGATTGATTTCGATAATACGGTTCATATAGCGCGACATATCGACGATGATCCCCGCATTCAGCGCTTGACCATTGGTGCCGGTACCGCCGCCGCGTGGGGTAAAAATCAGCGATTGAAAGCGCGGTTCCGCCGCCAGCCGCGCCAGTAAAGCGACGTCCGCGGTGGAACGGGGAAACAGAATGGCGTCCGGCAACAGCTGATAGACGCTGTTATCGGTCGCCATGGTGAGCCGGTCGGCATAGCTGGTGGCGGTATCGCCGGTGAATCCTTGTTGCTCCAGTACCTGCAAAAAATTCAGCACCAGTTGAACGACGCCCGGCGCTTGAGAAATCTGTGGGATCATGACGCTTGACCCTGCCTGAATATGTTGTGTTTAGATGATGTAATAATGCGCAAATTAAACGTTTGCGTGGCGCACTCAACTTTTTATCACATTTTTTTCATATCCGCCCACGAGATTTACGGGCAAAATCAGGCGCGCGAAATTATTGATATTATTATCTGTACATGGAATTACGCTGCGTCAGCATTGAGACGCGACTGGAAAGGTAAATTTTCTCTATGATTAACCAACATCAGCCCCGGGACATACCGCAAATTCTGCTGTCGGTGCTGTTTTTGTCCCTGATAATTATTTCCTGCCTGTGGGTTGTGCAACCATTTATTCTCTCTTTTGCCTGGGCCGGCACCGTGGTCATCGCCACCTGGCCGGTGCTGCTGCGTCTGCAAAAGCTGCTGTTTGGCAAGCGCTCGCTGGCGGTGCTGGTGATGACGCTGCTGCTGTTTTTACTGTTCGTTATTCCTATCGCCTTACTGGTGAATAGCCTGGTCGATAATAGCGCCCCGCTGATCAAAATCGTCAGCACCGGCCAGGTAACGCTGCCGGATTTCGCCTGGCTGAATTCGATTCCGCTGATCGGCGATAAACTCTATTCCGCCTGGCATAGCCTGCTGGAGATGGGCGGCGCGGCGATTATGGCCAAGGTCCGCCCTTATATCGGCGCCACCACCACCTGGTTTGTCGGCCAGGCGGCGCATATTGGTAAACTGCTGGTTTACTGCGGACTGATGCTGTTGTTCAGCGCCCTGCTTTACTGGCGCGGCGAACGCGTCGCTTATGGTTTCCGCTACTTCGCAACCCGTCTGGCCTCAAAGCGTGGCGATGCTGCGGTGGTCCTTGCCGGACAGGCGGTACGCGCCGTGGCGCTGGGCGTGGTTGTCACCGCGCTGGCGCAGGCGGTTCTAGGCGGTATCGGGCTGGCGATAAGCGGCGTACCTTACGCCGCGCTGTTGACCGTGGTGATGATTTTCACCTGTCTGGTACAGCTGGGGCCGCTTATCGTGCTGGTGCCCTCGATTATCTGGCTGTACTGGACCGGCGATACGACCTGGGGCACGGTGCTGCTGGTGTGGAGCTGCGTGGTGGGTACGATGGATAACGTGATTCGCCCGGTGCTGATTCGCATGGGCGCCGACCTGCCGATGATTCTGATCCTCTCCGGCGTTATCGGCGGCCTGATCGCCTTCGGCATGATTGGCCTGTTTATCGGCCCGGTGCTGCTGGCCGTCTCCTGGCGTCTTTACGACGCCTGGGTGCAAGAAGTACCACCGCCGCCGCTGGACCCCGATCTGGTTCTGGCGGAGCTCGCCGAGCTTAATGCCAGCCATAACAAAAGCGAAAAGTAACAGAAAGGCGGGGAAACCCGCCTTAAACTTAAGCTAAATTTATCAATCCCTCGCCACTTCCGGCATATTCATGTTCCAGCTCGATATTTACCTCTCATATTCTTCACACTGATTTAACTATTGAGAAGAATCCGATCGACGCCAACAGCCCTGATGCCTACTATTAGCCCACGGTTATAGATCAAGATATTGATTTATAAGCATGGAAATCCCCTGAGTGAAACAACGAATTGCTGTGTGTAGTCTTTGCCCATCTCCCACGATGGGCTTTTTTTTACGTCAAAATCAAATAGCGAAACGTTGCTGAAGGCAAAAAAATCCCCGGCATCTCTGCCAGGGATTGTGCTAGCCGCGTTGAACTTATTTATTCAGTTCAGCCAGACCTAACCAGGTTTGCACCACGGTATCCGGGTTCAGGGACAGGCTATCGATCCCCTCTTCCATCAGCCAGGCGGCAAAGTCTTCGTGGTCGGACGGACCCTGGCCGCAGATGCCCACGTATTTGCCCTGTTTTTTCGCCGCGCGGATGGCCATCGACAGCAGCGCTTTCACCGCGTCGTTGCGTTCATCAAACAGCTCAGACACGACGCCGGAGTCGCGGTCAAGGCCCAGCGCCAGCTGCGTCATATCGTTCGAACCGATCGAGAAGCCATCGAAGTACTCGAGGAACTGCTCCGCCAGAAGCGCGTTCGACGGGATTTCACACATCATGATGATCTTCAGCCCGTTTTCGCCGCGCTTGAGCCCCTGACGCTCCAGCTCTTCGACCACCGCTTTCGCCTGCGCGACGGTACGTACGAACGGCACCATCACTTCCACGTTGGTCAGCCCCATGTCGTTACGCACGCGTTTCATCGCTTCACACTCCAGCGCGAAGCAATCGCGGAAGCTTTCTGAAACGTAGCGTCCGGCGCCGCGGAAGCCAAGCATCGGGTTCTCTTCTTCCGGCTCGTAACGCTCGCCGCCCACCAGGTTGGCGTATTCGTTAGATTTAAAGTCGGACAAACGCACGATCACCCGTTTCGGGTAGAAGGCGGCGCCAAGGGTAGCGATCCCTTCGGTCAGGCGGCCAACGTAGAACTCTCTCGGTGAGTCGTAGCCTTTCATCAACTCGCGGATTTCGTTCTGCAGGCCCGGTTCCTGGTCGTCAAACTCCAGCAGCGCGCGCGGGTGAACGCCAATCATGCGGTTAATGATAAATTCCAGACGCGCCAGCCCCACGCCTTCATTCGGCAGACAGGCGAAGTCAAAGGCGCGATCCGGGTTGCCGACGTTCATCATCACCTTCAGCGGCAGGTTTGGCATCTCGCCGACGCTGGAGCTCTTCACGCTGAAGTCCAGTAACTCTGCGTAGACGTAGCCAGTGTCGCCTTCGGCACAGGAAACGGTGACATTCTGGTTTTCCTGGATACGGTCGGTCGCATCGCCGCAGCCGACCACCGCCGGGATCCCCAGCTCACGGGCGATAATCGCCGCGTGACAGGTACGTCCGCCGCGGTTGGTGACGATCGCCGAGGCTTTCTTCATGATCGGTTCCCAATCCGGGTCGGTCATGTCGGTGACCAGCACGTCGCCGGGCTCAATGCGGTTCATCTCACTGATATCGTGAATAACCTTAACCGGGCCGGCGCCGATGCGGTGGCCGATGGCTCGCCCTTCGGCGATGATCTGCCCCTGGGCATGCAGGGTATAACGCTCCATCACCTGACCGCGTGAACGGACGGTTTCCGGGCGCGCCTGGACGATAAACAGCTTACCGGTGTGGCCATCTTTCGCCCACTCGATATCCATCGGACGGCCGTAATGCTTCTCGATCTGCACCGCCTGCTTCGCCAGCTCTTCCACTTCCTCGTTGGTTAACGAGAAAACATCGCGCTGCGCCTGGGGCACATCTTCAATCCGCACCTGCTTGCCGTGTTCCTGAGTCGGCGCGTACACCATGCGGATTTTTTTCGACCCCATGGTACGGCGCACGATAGCCGGGCGGTTAGCCGCCAGGGTCGGTTTGTGAACGTAAAATTCGTCCGGGTTCACCGCGCCCTGCACCACCATCTCGCCAAGCCCCCACGCCGAGGTGATAAACACCACCTGGTCGAAACCGGACTCGGTATCGATGGAGAACATCACGCCGGAGGAGGCCAGGTCGGAGCGCACCATCCTCTGCACCCCGGCGGATAGCGCCACGCCGCGGTGATCGTAACCCTGATGCACGCGATAGGAGATCGCGCGATCGTTAAACAGTGAAGCAAATACGTGCTTCACGGCAACGAGCACGGCGTCAAAGCCCTGCACGTTGAGGAATGTCTCTTGTTGGCCGGCGAAGGAGGCATCCGGCATATCTTCCGCCGTCGCCGAAGAACGCACGGCAAACGAGGCCTCGGCGTCATCGGCGGACAGCAGGTCATAAGCTTCGCGAATCGCGTTTTCCAGTTCGCTCTGGAAGGGGGTGTCGATGATCCACTGACGGATCTGCGCGCCCGCTTTCGCTAATGCGGAAACGTCGTCAATGTCGGTTTCATCCAGCAGTGCATAAATGCGCTGGTTAACGCCGCTTTGGTCCAGGAACTGATCGAAAGCATCAGCGGTGGTGGCGAACCCGTTTGGCACGGAGACACCCATACCGGACAGGTTAGTAATCATTTCACCAAGGGAGGCATTTTTGCCCCCAACTCTGTCTACATCATTCATGCCGAGTTGGTTATACCAAAGCACCAGCGGTGACGAGCCATTGTTGGACATCGAGACAATCCTTTTGTGATTTAATACAAATTATAGAAAACACACGATCGACTACGGTATTCATCCTGACATATTTATGCCGCTGAAAAAAACGGTGAATCGTTCAAGCAAATTAATTTTCTGTTTTTAGGATTGTTTTCCGGAATTCCCTAACTATATGATTAAAATGGATTCTATTGATATTTGATACAAATAGTGTGCAAAAACAGAAACTGAACCTGCCATTTCATTAAAAACAAAAATAGCGTTTCATTTTTTTAAGTGAGACAAAGGTTAAAGCTCTGTGCTTAAATTTACTCTGCTTTTAGATAATTATACCGGATGGTCAAAATGGACAGTGCTGTAGATCGCCACGTATTTTATATTTCTGACGGTACCGCTATTACGGCGGAAGTTTTAGGCCATGCGGTAATGTCGCAATTCCCGGTGGCCATCAGTAGCGTGACATTGCCGTTCGTCGAAAATGTCAGTCGAGCCCGGGCGGTAAAAGAGCAAATCGATGCCATTTTTCAACAAACCGGCATCCGTCCGCTGGTCTTCTATTCCATCGTTATCCCCGAAATTCGCGACATAATTTTGCAAAGCGAGGGTTTTTGTCAGGATATCGTGCAGGCGCTGGTAGCCCCGCTGCAGCAAGAATTACATCTGGATCCCACGCCGGTGGCTCACCGCACCCACGGCCTGAATCCCGGTAACCTGATTAAATACGATGCGCGTATCGCCGCCATCGATTACACGCTCGCCCATGACGACGGCATTTCGCTGCGCAATCTCGATCAGGCGCAGGTGATCCTGCTCGGCGTTTCGCGCTGCGGTAAAACGCCGACCAGCCTGTACCTGGCCATGCAGTATGGTATTCGCGCCGCTAACTACCCTTTTATCGCCGACGATATGGACAATCTGGTTCTCCCGGCCTCGTTAAAGCCGCTGCAGCACAAGATGTTCGGCCTGACGATTAACCCGGAGCGACTGGCGGCAATCCGCGAAGAGCGCCGGGAAAACAGTCGCTACGCCTCATTGCGCCAATGCCGCATGGAAGTCACCGAAGTCGAAGCGCTATATCGCAAAAACAAGATCCCCTGCCTTAACAGTACCAACTATTCGGTAGAGGAAATTGCCACCAAAATCATGGATATCATGGGGCTAAATCGCAGGATGTACTAATACACTAGTACATTATTGAAAATTTGTTTATGCTATCGCTCGTGGCCTATACAGGATCATGCCCTGCTCTTGCAATAAGCAGGGATTGGTTTATCGTGATGCGCATCACTTCCCGGCATTTTCGCCGCGGAAGAAACAGATTTTTGAGACCCCAATGAATAAAACAGACGAATTGCGTACCGCGCGCATTGAAAGCCTGGTAACGCCCGCGGAACTGGCGCAGCGCCATCCCGTGTCGGCCGAGGTTGCCGCCCACGTCTCCGCTTCCCGCCGGCGGATTGAAAAGATCCTCAACGGCGAAGACCGCCGCCTGCTGGTGATTATCGGCCCCTGCTCCATTCACGACCCCGAAGCGGCGCTGGAATATGCGCGCCGCCTGCAGGGCATGCGCGAACGTTACCAGCCGCAGCTGGAAATTGTCATGCGCACCTATTTCGAAAAACCGCGCACCGTCGTGGGCTGGAAAGGACTCATTTCCGACCCTGACCTCAACGGCAGCTACCGGGTCAACCACGGCATTGAACTGGCGCGTCGTCTGCTGCTGCAGGTCAACGAGCTGGGTATCCCCACCGCCACCGAATTTCTGGATATGGTGACCGGACAGTTTATCGCCGATCTGATTAGCTGGGGCGCCATCGGCGCGCGCACCACCGAAAGCCAAATTCACCGCGAGATGGCCTCGGCGCTCTCCTGCCCGGTTGGTTTTAAAAACGGTACCGATGGCAACACCCGCATCGCGGTCGACGCGATACGCGCCTCGCGCGCCAGCCATATGTTCCTGTCGCCGGATAAACAGGGCCAGATGACCATCTACCAGACCAGCGGTAACCCGTACGGCCATATCATTATGCGCGGCGGTAAACGGCCGAATTATCATGCAGCGGATCTCGCCGCCGCCGGTGAAGCGCTACGGGAATTCGATCTCCCTGAGCAACTGGTCGTCGACTTCAGCCACGGCAATTGTCAGAAGCAGCATCGCCGTCAGTTGGAAGTGTGCGCCAATATCTGCCAGCAGATCCGCGATGGATCCACCGCCATTGCCGGGATCATGGCGGAGAGCTTCCTCGCCGAAGGAACGCAAAAAGTGATCCCAGGTCAGCCGCTGACCTGGGGCCAGTCGATTACCGACCCGTGCCTGAGCTGGGAAGATAGCGAAAAAATGCTCGCTGAACTGGCTGCAGCCACCGCTACACGGTTGTAATCCCTTCCCCCGCCGCGCTCGCGGCGGGTTTTCACCGCTCGCCGTTCATCCTCTGCGCAATAGCTACCTGAAATGGTAAGCCACGACAAAAAAGGCTTGCCGTGAAAATTAACATTACTGATAATGATTATCATTGTTTCTTTTATTTTTATTTTGGTGCTATGACGCGTATGGATAACACTGCCACAGCAGAGAAAACAAAAGACAATGCTCCCTATCCTATTGCCAGCGATCGCCAAATCAGCAGCCGGACGCTGTTAGGCCCGGAAGGACGCGTGGTGATCGAACATGACGGCCAGCGCTATCTGCTGCGCCAGACCCACGCCGGTAAGCTAATTTTGACCAAATAAAACCCCGCGCGATGGCGAGGCTTTACGGTTAGCTGGAGCAGCTCACTTCCAGATGTTTTCCCCAATCAGGCGGGCGGTTGGCGTAATCATCAGCACGATCGGCGAACGGCTGCGCGAGGGCTTCATGCAGACGTTCCAGCTCGCGCATATCGCCAGCTTCGGCCTGTTCTATCGCCCGCTGCGCCAGCCAGTTACGTAGCACCACCGCCGGGTTGACGCCCTGCATCCGCTGCTGGCGTTCGCTATCGTCGATCTGTTCATCGCGCAGCCGCGCCCGGTAGTCGGCAAACCAGCTATCAAACGCCGCGCGGTCGATAAATTCATCGCGCAGCGGCGATGCCGCGCTGTGCTGCTCGCTTTGGCTCAGCATCCGGAAGGTACGGGTGTAGTCACTCCCTTCACGCTCCATCAGGCTGAACAGTCCATCAAGCAGTGTGTTATCGCCGGTTTGCTGAGTATAGAAGCCGAGTTTGTCGCGCATGCGGCGGCCGTAGGCGGTCAATAAGGCATGCTGATAGTCATCCAGCGCCGCGTTCAGCGAGTCGGCGCTGATAAACGGCGAGAGCGACTGGGCCAGACGCTGCAGGTTCCACAACCCTACCGCCGGTTGGTTATCAAAGCTGTAGCGCCCCTGGTAATCAGAGTGGTTACAGATAAACCCGGGCTGGAAATCATCGAGGAAACCATACGGACCATAATCCATGGTCAGGCCAAGAATCGACATATTATCGGTATTCATCACCCCGTGGGCAAAGCCAACGGTCTGCCAACTGGCTATCATCTCCGCGGTGCGCGTGACAACGTCACGGAACCAGAGAATATACTTATCCGCCTCCTGCTGCAGCTGCGGCCAGTGGTGGTCAATCACATAATCTGCCAGCTGCTGCACTTTTTCCGCTTCGCGACGATAATAAAAATGTTCGAAATGGCCAAAGCGTACGTGGCTTTCGGCGATGCGCATCAGCATCGTGCCGCGTTCTTCGCGTTCGCGGTAAACCGGCGTGTCGCTGGTCACCATCGCCAGCGCGCGGGTAGTGGGAATGCCCAGCGCATGCATTGCTTCACTGGCAAGGCTTTCGCGGATAGTCGAGCGCAATACCGCCCGGCCATCGCCCATTCTCGAATAGGGCGTCAAACCCGCGCCTTTAAGATGCCAGTCAAAACGTAGACCATTCGGCAACTGCTGCTCGCCAAGCAAAATGCCGCGTCCATCGCCAAGCTGGCCGGCCCAGGCGCCGAACTGATGGCCGCTATAGACCTGCGCCAGCGGCGACATTCCCGGCAGCAACGCTTCGCCGCCCCAAACGCCCGCCCCATGTTGCGGATTAAATAACGTCTCCGGGACGCCCAGCGTTTGCGCTAAAGCGGTGTTGCGCCAGATGAGACGCGCGTTATCCAGCGGCGTGGGTGCCAGCGATGTGTAAAAACCCGGCAGCCGATCGCGCCAGTGAGTAGTAAAAGACAGGGTCATGGTTCCTCCTGCCGCCAGTGTAGTGCCTTAAACAGGGGATTAACACGGGCGAACTGCAGGGTTATGGCAATTAAAAAAGGGAGCCCTCGCTCCCTTTTTTCGCCGAATGCGGGTTAAATGCGCCTCGCCTGCCAGAATTTCTTGTTCCAGTAGACGTTGTCCAGCGACGAGCGGGTAACGCCCTGGCTGGTGGAGGCGTGAATAAATTGATTGTCGGTATCATAGATACCGACGTGCAGGCCGCTTTCGCCGGAGCCGGTTTTGAAGAACACCAGATCGCCGGGCAACAGATCGCTTTTATCAATGCGGGTGCCGATTTCCGCCTGCTCACGAGTTTCCCGCGGCAGCTGCATGGCGAATTTATCGCGGAACGTGCGTACCACAAAGCCCGAGCAGTCGACGCCGCGCGGCGTCATGCCGCCATAGCGGTACGGCGCCCCACGCCAGTTACGCAATTGCTCATTGAGATTCGCTACCACGGTAATGGAATCAGCCAGCCGTGGATTCGGCGGCGGCGCCCGGTGGCTGCTACAGCCTGCCAGCACCATCGCCGCAATAAAAATGAACCACACACGCATCTCAGACGATTCCTCTGTTCCCTGTCCTGTAATTGAAATAATTTAGCCTGTTTAGCGGCTTACAGGCAAGATCCTTAACCGCTACTGTGACGCCACGAGCATGAGATGACCCGCGACTTCCACCCGCTGAAACGCGATATGATAAGCGGCGGTCAAATTCTCTTCACTTAACACCTCATACGTTTCCCCGCAGGCAATCATCCGCCCCTCACAAATGAGCCACGCCCTCTGCGCATGACGCAGCGTATGGTTGAGATCGTGGCTGCTCATCACGATAGCGATCCCCAGCGCGCTCAGCGACGCCAGCACGCTATCCAGCGCCGCCTGCTGCGCGACATCGAGGCTGTTCATCGGTTCATCTAACAATAACAGCTGCCCGACAGGATTCGCGCGGCGGTGAATCTGCAGGATCACCGCCGCCAGACGCACCCGCTGCCACTCGCCGCCGGAGATCTGGTTGACCTGGCGCCCCAGCTTATCGCTTAACCCCAGTTGCCCGGCTATCTCGTTGAGCAACTCCTGCGGGGCGCTGTCTTGCATATGTAATGACAGATAGTGCCAGACCGGCATCGCGAAGGGCGGGAGCTGCTGCTGATTCAAATAGGCGCGATGGCGGGCAAGTTCCGCCGCGGGCCACTGTTCCAGCGCCCGCTGGTTAAGCGTAATCAGACCAGGGCCGGCGGTCAGCCCGGCCATCCGCGCCAGCAGGGTACTTTTGCCCGCGCCGTTCGGCCCTACCAGATGGACTATCTCTCCGGGCCGAACGTCAGCGGTAAACGGCGACAGCCGCCCCGCTTCCGCTACATCCTGTAGCTGCATCAAAAACGGCATTATTGCGCTAGCGCTCCTTTTACCGCAGCCAGCAGTTGCGGGTCGTCCGGCGTCATATCCGGCGAGAAACGCTGAATCACCTGACCATCGCGGCCCACGAGGAATTTTTCAAAGTTCCACAGGATGTCGTCAACGTACAGCGGCGCGCGACCTTTACTGGCCATCCGCTCATAGAAACCGCTCCCTTCCGGCGCGACGGCCTTCGGCGCGGCGGCAATCAATTTTTGATACAGCGGCGCGCGATGTTCGCCGTTGACGTCAATTTTACTGAACAGCGGGAAGGTGACGCCGTAGGTCACGCTGCAGAACGTTTTAATCTCTTCTTCGCTGCCCGGCTCCTGGCCGAGAAACTGGTTACAAGGGAAGCCAAGGACGCTAAATCCCTGCGGGGCAAACTCTTCTTGCAGCGCTTCCAGTTGCTCATACTGCGGCGTGAGGCCGCATTTTGAGGCCACGTTGACGATCAGCAGCACCTTTCCGGCGTACGCCGCCAGGGTGGTTTTTTCGCCATCGATGGTCGTCACTTCGGTATTAAGAATGTCGTGTTGCATAGCCTTCCCTCAGTCAATAATGCAGGTTAAGGAGATCCCTATCTACTGTAGCGGATTCAACGCGCTTGATTCTACTTTGATTCGCGGGCAAATGTCGCTTGATGTGACAGCGCTGCGCTTGCCGACGACAACATGAATTCCTCTCAATATCCGCAGCGGACAAATCAGTGTACAGTGTGAAAAGTATGTAATAGTGTTTCGTTACTTGTTAATTTATGAGAGTTTTTAGAGATGAAGAAGTTATTAAGCTCGGTGTTAATCGCCACATCGGTGGCGCTGTTATCCGCCTGCTCTCCGGACGATAACAATAAGGTTAAAGTCGCGATCAATACCGGCCCGGATGAAGCTATCTGGAAAGTCGTGGAGCAGGTAGCAAAAGACAAATATAACCTTGACGTTGAAGTTATCTCTTTCAATGATTACGTGTTGCCGAATGAAGCGTTAAATAATAAAGATGTCGATGCTAACGCCTTCCAGACGCTGCCCTATCTCGAGGCGCAGTCGAAAGAGCGCGGCTATAAATTCGCTATCGTCGGTAAAACGTTCGTCTTCCCGATTGCCGCCTATTCGCGCAAAATCAAAAATATCAGCGAACTGCCTGACGGCGCGACCGTCTCTATCTCTAACGAAACCACCACCCTCGGCCGCAGCCTGCTGCTGTTACAGGCACAAGGATTAATCAAGCTGAAAGATGGCGTCGGCTATCTGCCCACCACGCTGGATATCATCGATAATCCGAAGCATCTGAAGATTGTTGAAGTCGATACTCCGCAGCTGACCCGCACGCTCGACGATCCGAACGTTACGCTTGCCATCATCAACACTAATTTCTCGGCGCAGGTCGGTTTATCCGCCGCCCGCGATGGCCTGTTTATGGAAGGCCCGGATTCACCTTATGTGAATGCGATCGTCTCGCGCGAGGATAATAAAGACAGCAAGAAAATTCAGGAGCTGAAAGAGGCCTTCCAGACCAGGGAAGTCGCCGATAAAGCGCAGGAAGTCTATAAAGGCGATGCCATCAAAGGCTGGTAATCGTCACCCGACGCCGTCCACTATGACGGCGTCTCCCTACCCCCGTCGCCCCGAACGCAGCAGCAACCAGATGAACACCGGCGCCCCCAGCGTCGCCGTCACCACGCCGATCGGTAATTCCGCCGCCGATAACGCCAGACGGGCGATGATATCGGCGCCGAGCAGCGCGCTGGCGCCAGCTAACAGGCAGGCGGGAAGCAGCACCCGATGATCGCTCAGGCCGCACAGGCGCAAAATATGCGGGATCACCAGACCAATAAAGCCAATCGCCCCCGCCAGCGCCACGCTGACGCCGACCAGCCAGCCGGTGGCCACCACCAGTAGTTTTCGCCATAACCACAGCGGCAGGCCGAGCTGACGCGCCGAGACTTCGCCCAACGCCAGTAGGTTCAGCGGCTGCGACTGCCAGCATACCCACAGCAGCACCGGTATTAGCGCCAGCATCAGCCACAGCTGCTGCCAGTCGACGCCGCCAAAACCCCCCATCATCCAGTACATCAGCTGGCGCAGGTCAAAAGAGGTTGAGAAATAGACCGCCCAGGTCATCAACGCGCTACAAATAATGCCGAGCGCCACGCCCGCCAGCAGCAGACGGCTGGTGGACAGGTGGCGCCGGGCGAAACGGAGCAGAATAAAGGTAATCAGCAGCGCGCCGGCAATGGCGCACAGCCCCAGCGCCCACATGGGTAACACGCCGTGGCCTAACAGCACGGCGGCAATCAGCCCAACGCCCGCACCGTTAGAAACGCCCAGCAGACCCGGCTCCGCCAACGGGTTTTCAAACAGCGCCTGCATGATCGACCCGGAAAGCGCCAGCGCCGCCCCCACTAATAGCACCGCCAGCGTGCGCGGCAGGCGGATTTGCCAGATAAACAGCTCGCCTTTGGCGCTAAACCACTCCTGCGGCGGGATCCATTGGTCACCAGCGCACAGGCTAATAGTCAATGTGACGAGCAGAATCAGCGTTAAGGCGGTTAGCCAACGACGGTTATGGCGCTGTTGAATATCGACGAAGGTCTGCATAAGTCCCGGAGGCAAGTGAGCGAGGTGATTGATTTTACGGTGGCGATGGCGGGGAGAAAAGGAAAAACGCAGAGCAATCTTCACGCAGACGTCAGTGCTCGCCAGGACGCCTGCGTGAAAACGGAAGTTACACCAGTATCTGGAACAGTAGCGCGAAGAGAATGATATTCGCCACCACAATCGCCCAGCCGTTATACAGCATGTATTTCAGATGGGTAGACTGCGCCAGCCCCATCTGACCGAACATATCCGAAGAGGGGAATGGGCCAAACCAGTCGACCTGCGAAGAGGCCAGCAGCACCGCAGTGGTTCCCTGCGGCGGTACGCCGGCGGCCATCAGCATCGGGCCGAAAATTTTGTGGGTGAAGGTCATCTGCGCCACCGCCGCCCCCGGTACGTGACCAATAATATTGAAAGCGAAGATGCAAAAGCACAGCCAGGCAGGCGAAATGCCTTCCAGCAGCGGCTGGGTATAGTCGAGCAGCCCCTGATAGGCATGAAGGCCATCCATCAGCTCCAGGATCGGGTTATACAGCCAGTAGAGAATAAACATCCACACCAGACGGCCACAACCGTGGTACAGCGCCTGCAGGATCTGCGTCGGGCGCAGGCCGCCCACCAGCCCGGTAATCAGGGCCACCAGCAGCATCACGATAATCGCAAAGCTGAATCCGGCTTTGATCACCACGCCAATGACCGCCATTACAATAATCGTTGCCGCGAAAGCCAGCGCGCTAAGCTTACGCCGACGCAGCTGCGCGGCGCTCAGTGCTTCTGTTGGCTTCTCCGTGAGATCGACTTCATAGCGCAGTTTACCTTCGGTCATCTTCTGGATCCGCCCCGCCATCACCCAGCCGGCCAATAACGTGACTGCGCTCATCGGCAGGCCAACGTACAGCAGATAATCAGGATAGCTCAATCCGCCGAGGCTCAGGATGGTGACGGTACTGGGCGTAAACGGCCCGGTAAACAACCCCACCGAACCGGCGGTCATCATCAGCGCAGCCACCGTCGGCGGCGTTAAGCGTACCGCAGCCGCCACCGGGATGATCACCGCGACGATAATCGCGTTACCACCGGCCATTGTGCCCAGCGAGCCGCAGATTAAAATCGAAGATACAACGATGCCGAACTTCACCCGCGTCTGGCTGGAAAGGCCGATGCGGTGAACCACAAATTTCACTAACTCAACCGCGGCGCCGGTACGGGTGGCGACTTCACCCACGCCGGCGCCGAGCATAATAATTAACCCGACGGTGGCAATAAACGAACCGGTGGATTTCGCCAGCATGGTGCCCATTTCCGGCAACCCGGTCGAGGTCATAATCATGGCGATGATAATCGAAGAAATCACCGCCAACACAATATCGACGCCGACCAGCGACAGCACCGCTAACGCCACTAATGGCGTAAAGCCCAACAGGCCGAGTTCACTGCTCGGGCGGCCATGGCACCACCACGCGGTTAACACAAAAAGCACCAATAACAGGCCAATAACAACGTTTTTTCTCGTGATATTTCGTCTGGCGAGGGTATTGCCAGCGAGCGTTGAGTCACTCATATAACTCCTTAAAGCCATTAAAACCGACCACAATTGCAGGTTGGCGTATTCGGGCCTGCTCAGAAAATATCCCCCCTCGTTATCATTATTGGCTTCATGGCCTGAGGGTTTGCAGGGTACAAAGGGAATGGTTCTGAGAACGTAAAAGACCGCCTGAAGACGGTACCAGCAGCGCAATATGTAACCGAAGCGCTGATTGGCGATTAAATTTATGTTAATTTAGTGTTAGTAGAAAATGACTTTTTATCGGCAAGCTATAACCCTGAGTTAACTGTTCATGAAACTGCGCCATCTGGAAATCTTCTACGCCGTGATGACTTGCGGCTCTCTCTCACGCGCGGCGGAATCGCTGAATATCTCCCAGCCGGCCGCCAGTAAAGCGTTAAAAAACGCCGAGCTTAAGCTCGGCTTTAAGCTGTTTCAGCGGGTACGAGGCAAGCTGCTGCCGAGTAGCGAAGCGCTCACACTTTTTGAAAAGGCGCAGAGCATTTATCAGGATCTCGATAACCTGCGCCTGCTGGCCGATAATCTGGCCCGCGACCCGCGCGCCAAGATCGCCTTAGGCTGTTTACCAAGCCTCGGATTAAGCCTGGTGCCGGAACTGGTGACCGATTTTTATCAGCAAAACAGTAATCTGGTGATGACCTTAACCACCGAGCATACTGAGACGTTGGTCAAGAAATTGGATCTACGCGAAATAGATTTAGCGCTGACGCTGCAGCCGGTCCAGCAGGGGGAGATCATCACCACCCTGATTGCCGAAGTGCCGCTGGTCTATATCGACCGCGACTACCGGCAAGGCGCGGTGGACATCAAGGAGATCGATCAGCAGCGCTGGATCTCGCCGGGGCCGCATTCGCTCTCTGCCGCCATCGCCACTCGCCGTGACTTTTCCACCACCCGGCTTAACGTGCAGACCTATTACATGGCCACCGAGTTCGTGAAGCGCGGCATCGGCTGCAGCATTACCGATATTTTCTCGGCGCGGCATAATCTGTCGCCGGAAATGATTCACCCCATTACGCCGCCGATGAAAATTAACCTTTGCCTGCTGCGTCGCGCCGATGTTTCGCTCAGCCCAATCACGCAGAAATTTGTCGATTTTCTGTGTCGACAGCTGCGTCAACAGCTCAAAGAAATTAACCTGCAGTTATACCCTGACCATAAAAAGTCAATTGCGCCGCAAGGGTAAATGCTTTGACATAACCGCAAGATATTTATCAGCGGTGGATATATCAGGTTATGAAAAAACGCATTGTGATTATCGGCGGCGGCGTGGTGGGACTGGCCACCGCCTGGGTATTAATTAAGAGCGGACACCAGGTTCAACTGCTGGAGCGCAACGCCGAGCCGGGCAGCGCCACCAGCTTTGCCAACGGCGGGCAGCTAAGCTACCGCTACGTCGCGCCGCTTGCCGACCGCGGCGTCCCCCTGCAGGGAATTAAATGGATGGGCAAAGCCGATTCGCCGCTGAATATGCGCCTGCAAATGTCTTTCCAGCAGTGGCGCTGGCTGTTGCAGTTTCTGCGTGCCTGCAATAGCCAAAGCAACAAAATTAACGGCGATCATATTTTGCGCTTATCCCTGCTCAGTCGTCAGGTCATGCAGTCGTGGCTTGATGAAGATAATCTTGCCGATTTTCACTGGCGGCGTAGCGGCAAACTTATTATCCATCGCCGGGAATATGACTTTCATAAAGCGGCGAAAGGAATGAATCCGCAGTACCAGCATGCGCTAAGCGCCGAAGCCTGCCTGCAGCTGGAACCGGCGCTGAAACACATCAGCCATTCGCTACAGGGCGGGATTTATTCACCGGGAGATGAAACGGCAGACTGCCATAAATTCTGTCTCGCCCTGCTCGACAAACTCAATGCCAGTAGCAACTTCAGCCTGCTCACCCACTGCGAGGTGCTCAAGCTCAATAAACGCGACGGGCGCATCAGTTCGCTTGAGACCAGCCGCGGTACGATAACCGGCGATGATTATGTCGTCGCCGCCGGCAACGGTAGCGGCCCGCTGCTGGGTCATCTGGGCGTGCGCGTGCCGCTGTGCGCGCTGAAGGGATACAGCCTGACCCTTCCCTACCCTAAAGAGGCCGGGATCGCGCCGGATATCAGCGTGACCGACTACGGACATAAAATCGTTTACGCCCGCCTGGGAGAACAGTTGCGTATCGCGGCGATGGTGGATATCGGCTACGACGGGGATGAACTACGTGATAGCCGCGTTCAGGCGCTGAAGAAAATCGTCGCTAGCAGCTTTCCCGATCTGCAGGGGCTGGATGAGGCCGAGGCCTGGACCGGTATGCGTCCGTCGACGCCCGCGGGCCCACCGATGCTGGGGCGCGCCGGATACCAGAATCTGTGGATGAATCTCGGCCAGGGTAGCCTTGGTTTTACGCTCGCGGCCGGCAGCGCCGTGGTGCTGGGAGCGCTCCTCGACGGCGAAGCGCCGGCAATTTCTTTAGATGGTCTGACATGGAAACAATCCGCATGACAATTATTCGTAATAATCCGCAACCCCGACTTTCCGCCAGCGTCGAATATGGCAATCTGGTGTTCCTCTCCGGCCAAACGCCGAAAAGCAGCACTGATGATATTGCGCTGCAAACCCGCGAAGTACTGGAGAAGATCGACGCCCTGCTGGCCGCGGCCGATAGCGACAAGCAGCACATCCTTTCCGCACAAATCTGGCTTAAAGATATCTCACGCGATTTTGCGGCGTTTAATGAGGTCTGGGTGAAGTGGATGCCGGAAGGCCATAGCCCGGCGCGGGCAGCCGTTCAGGCCGAGATGGCGCGGCCAGATATTCTGGTGGAGATCATGGTCACCGCCGTAAAAGCGTAAGATAAATTAGGTAAGAAAAAAGGCCGCATAGCGGCCTTTTTAATTAGTCAGTCCAGATTATTTCTCTCTGGGTGAAGCGTTTTCGACACGGCTTTTTAACTTCTGTCCGGGTCTGAAGGTCACCACACGCCGGGCTGTAATGGGAATATCTTCCCCCGTTTTCGGGTTACGTCCCGGGCGTTGGTTCTTATCACGCAAATCGAAGTTGCCAAACCCGGAGAGTTTTACCTGTTCTCCGTTTTCCAGAGCACGACGGATCTCTTCGAAAAACAACTCTACCAGTTCTTTGGCATCCCGCTTGCTAAGCCCAAGCTTATCAAACAGATATTCTGACATTTCAGCTTTTGTAAGCGCCATAGGTTCAATCCCTCAATGATGCCTGGAATCGCTCTCTTAATGCCTCTACACATTTGGCAACGGTAGCGGCAATCTCCTCTTCTTCGAGTGTACGGCTGGTATCCTGAAGGATCAGGCTAATCGCAAGGCTCTTAAAGCCTTCCGCCACACCCTTACCACGGTACACGTCAAATAAGTTTACGCCAACTACCTGATTTACGCCAACTTTCTTACATTCGGCCAAAACATCGGCTGCTGGGACGTTTTCCGCGACCAGTACCGCGATATCGCGACGGTTCGCCGGGAAGCGGGAAATTTCGCGCGCCTGAGGCACCACGCGGTCTGCAAGCTTGTTCCACTCAATTTCAAACACCAGAGTGCGGCCGTTGAGATCCAGTTTACGTTCCAGTTCCGGATGAACAACCCCAATGAAACCAATGCGTTCACCTTTCAGATAAATCGCCGCGGATTGTCCCGGATGCAGTGCGGTAGCCGCTTCTGCGCGGAATTCGATATCGGCTAATTTACCGGTCAGGTCAAGAACAGATTCCAGATCGCCTTTCAAATCATAGAAATCGACGGTTTCTTTTGCCAGGTTCCAGTGCTCTTCGTAGCGGTTACCGCTAATCACCCCGGCCAGCATCACATCCTGACGAATGCCCAGCGGCGCCTGCGTATCCGGCACGAAGCGCAGACCGCTCTCAAAGATGCGTACGCGGCTCTGTTGGCGGTTCTGGTTGTAGACGACGGTGCCCAACAGACCGGTCCACAGCGACAGGCGCATCGCCGACATTTCACTGGAGATCGGGCTTGGCAGAATCAGCGCTTCTTCACCGGCATGGATTAGCTGCTGTACTTTCGGGTCAACAAAGCTGTAGGTAATGACTTCCTGATAACCTTTGTCGTTAAGCAGCGTTTTCACGCGCTTCAGCGACAGGTCCGCTTCACGGTGAGTACCCATGATCAGACCCGCCTGTACCGGCTCGTCAGGAATGTTGTTGTAGCCGTAGACACGGGCCACTTCTTCAACCAGGTCTTCTTCGATCTCCATATCGAAACGCCAGCTTGGCGCAACGGCCTGCCACTCGTCCTGACCAACGGTCACTTCGCAACCCAGGCGCTGCAGAATATCGCTCACCTGCGCGTCATCAATATGATGGCCAATCAGGCGATCCAGCTTGCTGCGGCGCAGGGTGATGGTGGCGCGTTTTGGCAGCGTCTCTTCGTTGGTCACATCGATAATCGGACCGGCTTCACCGCCGCACAGGTCGATCAGCAGACGGGTCGCACGCTCCAGCGCTTTATACTGCAGGGCCGGGTCGACGCCGCGCTCGTAGCGGTGGGATGCATCGGTGTGCAGGCCATGACGGCGCGCGCGACCGGTGATAGACAGCGGGCTGAAGAACGCGCATTCCAGCAGTACGTTCTGGGTTTCGTCGTTAACGCCGGAATGTTCGCCGCCGAAGATACCGCCCATCGCCAGCGCTTTATTATGGTCAGCAATGACCAGCGTATCGCTGTCGAGCTTAGCTTCAGAGCCGTCCAGCAGCACCAGCGTTTCGCCCTCTTTCGCCATCCGCACCACGATACCGCCGTCAATGCGGTCGCGGTCAAAGGCGTGCATCGGCTGGCCCAGCTCAAGCAGCACGTAGTTGGTCACGTCAACCACCGCATCGATGGAGCGGATACCGCAGCGACGCAGTTTCTCTTTCATCCACAGCGGGGTTGGCGCTTTGACGTTGATGCCTTTCACCACGCGGCCCAGATAGCGCGGGCACGCCTGCGGCGCGTCAACCTGAATCGGCAGCACGTCATCGATGGTGGCGGCAACCGGAGTGATTTCCGGCGCGTTCAACGGCGCTTTGTTCAGCACAGCGACATCGCGCGCCACGCCGATGATACCCAGGCAGTCGGCGCGGTTTGGCGTGACGCTGATTTCGATGGTGTTATCGTCAAGCTTGAGGTATTCGCGAATATCGGTACCGATCGGCGCATCGGCCGGCAGTTCGATGATACCGCTATGGTCGTCGGAAATACCCAGCTCAGAGAAAGAGCACAGCATCCCTTCCGACGGTTCGCCGCGCAGTTTCGCCGCTTTAATTTTAAAATCGCCCGGCAGTACGGCGCCAATAGTCGCGACGGCCACCTTCAGCCCCTGGCGGCAGTTCGGCGCGCCGCAAACGATATCCAGCAGACGCTCGCCGCCGACATTGACTTTAGTAACGCGCAGTTTGTCAGCATTCGGATGCTGGCCGCACTCGACCACTTCACCGACAACCACGCCGTTGAAGCTACCGGCAACCGGCTCAACGCCGTCAACTTCCAGACCCGCCATGGTAATCTGATCGGACAGCGCTTCGCTGTCGATCGCCGGGTTAACCCATTCGCGTAACCACAGTTCACTGAATTTCATTGTTCTGTCCTGCCCTTATTTAAACTGTTTGAGGAAACGCAGATCGTTTTCGAAGAATGCGCGCAAATCGGTCACGCCATAACGCAGCATGGTCAGACGCTCCATGCCCATGCCGAAGGCGAAGCCGGAGTAAACTTCCGGATCGATGCCGACGTTACGCAGAACGTTCGGGTGCACCATGCCGCAGCCCAGTACTTCCAGCCATTTACCGTTTTTACCCATAACGTCAACTTCTGCAGACGGTTCGGTGAACGGGAAGTAGGACGGACGGAATCGTACCTGCAGATCTTCTTCGAAGAAGTTATTCAGGAAATCGTGCAGGGTACCCTTCAGATTGGTGAAGCTGATGTTCTTATCGACAATCAGACCTTCCATCTGATGGAACATCGGGGTGTGGGTCTGATCGTAATCGTTACGATAGACGCGGCCCGGCGCGATAATACGAATTGGCGGCTGCTGGTTTTCCATGGTGCGGATCTGCACGCCAGAGGTCTGAGTACGCAGCAGACGGGTCGCATCGAACCAGAAGGTATCGTGGTCAGCGCGCGCCGGATGGTGACCCGGAATGTTCAGCGCATCGAAGTTATGATAATCATCTTCGATTTCCGGGCCAGTCGCCACGGTGAAGCCGAGTTCGCCGAAGAAGTTTTCGATACGATCGATGGTGCGGGTAACCGGATGTAAACCGCCGTTTTCGATGCGGCGACCCGGCAGCGAGACGTCGATGGTCTCTGCGGCCAGACGGGCATTGAGCGCGGCGCCTTCCAGTTCAGCCTTACGCGCGTTCAGCGCCTGCTGCACCTGCTCTTTCGCTTCGTTAATGACCGCACCCGCTGCCGGACGCTCTTCCGGCGGCAACTCACGCAGGGTGGTCATTTGCAGGGTCAGATGCCCTTTTTTACCCAGATATTCAACGCGGACGTTGTCCAGCGCGGCAACATCTGATGCCTCGTTAATGGCTGCCTTGGCACTGGCAACCAGCTCTGCGAGATGTGACATGGTTTTCCTCATTATGTCGGTGCAGACACCGGTTTTAGTGAAATAAATATCCCGAATCTATATACGAAAAAAGCCTCCACAGGGGAGGCTTTCTGGCGCTGTTTTCCGTTTCTTCTTTCACGCGCTAGCCTCCTGAGTTCAGGTGCTAAAGTAAAAAAAGAAGCGGAAAATAGCAGCATTCATGCTTGCATTACCTTGTCTGGTAAGAAATGTCAGACCTGTATTGAAAAGCCTGCACGGATAAAAGTCAATGTATTGATAGTGTTGAAACGAAAAGAGGGAGACAAGCTCCCTCTTTCAACTGGCTTATGCCAGAGCTGCTTTCGCTTTTTCGACCAGAGCGGTGAACGCTAATTTGTCGAATACGGCGATGTCAGCCAGGATCTTACGGTCGATTTCAACAGAGGCTTTTTTCAGGCCGTTGATGAATTTGCTGTAAGAAATACCGTTCTGACGTGCTGCTGCGTTGATACGCGCAATCCACAGTTGGCGGAACTGACGCTTTTTCTGACGACGGTCACGATAAGCGTACTGACCAGCTTTGATAACAGCCTGGAAGGCAACGCGGTATACGCGAGAACGCGCACCGTAGTAACCTTTAGCTTGTTTCAAAATTTTCTTGTGACGTGCACGGGCAACTACACCACGTTTTACGCGAGCCATATGTGCTCTCCTGTATCTATTCTAATTAAAAAGTTAAAAGGGTTAACGACTTATGCGTACGGCAGGCACGCGATTACCAGGCCCAGATCGCCTTTGGAAACCATGGCTTTCGGACGCAGGTGACGTTTACGCTTGGTAGCTTTTTTGGTCAGAATGTGACGCAGGTTAGCGTGCTTGTGCTTAAAACCACCTTTACCGGTTTTTTTGAAGCGCTTTGCAGCACCGCGTACGGTCTTAATTTTTGGCATTTTAATAACTTCCACTTCGCATTGTTAATAAACGAAACAAAGGCGAACAAACCAGTGAGCCGAAGCCCACCGGAATGTTACTTGATGGCCTTACTGTTTCTTCTTCGGAGCGAGCACCATGATCATCTGGCGGCCTTCGATCTTCGTTGGGAAGGATTCGACTACTGCCAGTTCAACCAGATCGTCTTTCACGCGATTAAGCACTTCCATACCGATCTGCTGGTGGGCCATCTCACGACCGCGGAAACGCAGCGTGATCTTGGCCTTATCGCCATCTTCGAGAAAGCGAATCAGGCTGCGGAGTTTTACCTGATAGTCACCTTCATCAGTACCAGGGCGGAATTTAATTTCCTTAACCTGGATAACTTTCTGCTTCTTCTTCTGTTCCTTAGAAGACTTACTCTTTTCATAAAGGAACTTGCCGTAGTCCATGATACGACAAACTGGCGGTTCGGCGTTAGGGCTGATTTCAACTAAATCTACTCCAGCCTCTTCAGCCTTTTCGATAGCTTCTCTCAGACTCACAATACCCAGCTGCTCACCTTCCAGACCAGTTAAGCGAACTTCCTGGGCGCGAATCTCGCCATTAATACGATTCGGACGTGCCGTTTGAACTCGTTTTCCGCCTTTAATACCTTATTCCTCCAGTTGTTGAAGACTGCGGCTGCGAATCTCTTGTTGCAGCTTCTCGATCACTTCATTTACGTCCATGCTGCCGAGGTCTTTACCGCGACGGGTACGCACGGCCACTTTGCCGGCTTCGACTTCTTTGTCGCCACAGACCAACATATACGGGACACGACGTAAAGTGTGCTCGCGGATTTTAAAGCCAATCTTCTCATTTCTCAAGTCCGCTTTTACGCGAATGCCCGCATTTTGTAGTTTACGCGTCAATTCGTTAACGTATTCAGACTGAGAATCAGTAATATTCATGACCACTACCTGCACTGGCGCAAGCCAGGTTGGGAAGAAGCCAGCGAACTCTTCGGTCAGGATGCCGATGAAGCGCTCCAGCGAGCCGAGAATCGCGCGGTGAATCATTACCGGTACCTGACGCTCGTTGTTTTCGCCAACATAAGAGGCGCTTAAACGCTGCGGCAGGGAGAAGTCCAGCTGTACAGTACCGCACTGCCATGCACGATCGAGGCAGTCATACAGGGTAAATTCAATTTTCGGGCCGTAGAACGCCCCTTCGCCCAGTTGATATTCAAATGGGATGTTGTTTTCTTCCAGCGCCACCGCCAGATCCGCTTCCGCGCGATCCCAGGTCTCATCGCTACCGATACGTTTTTCCGGGCGAGTAGACAGCTTGACGACGATTTTCTCGAAGCCAAAGGTGCTGTACATATCATAAACCATACGAATACAGGCGTTCACTTCATCGCGAACCTGATCTTCAGTACAGAAGATATGCGCATCATCCTGAGTAAAGCCGCGAACGCGCATCAGACCATGCAGCGCACCCGACGGCTCATTACGGTGGCAGCTACCGAATTCAGCCATACGCAGCGGCAGATCGCGGTAAGATTTCAACCCCTGGTTGAAGATCTGCACGTGACCCGGGCAGTTCATCGGCTTAATGCAGTATTCACGGTTCTCGGAAGAGGTGGTGAACATCGCATCTTTGTAGTTGTCCCAGTGGCCGGTTTTTTCCCACAGCACACGGTCCATCATGAACGGGCCTTTGACTTCCTGATACTGATACTCTTTCAGCTTCGAGCGAACGAAAGTTTCCAGTTCACGGAAGATGGTCCAGCCGTCATTGTGCCAGAACACCATACCCGGCGCTTCTTCCTGCATATGATACAGGTCTAGCTGTTTCCCGATTTTACGGTGGTCACGCTTAGCGGCCTCTTCCAGACGCTGCAGGTAGGCGTTCAGCGCTTTTTTATCTGCCCACGCGGTACCGTAGATACGCTGCAACATTTTATTGTTGCTGTCGCCACGCCAGTACGCGCCAGCGGTTTTCATCAGTTTGAAGTGATGGCAGAAACGCATATTCGGTACGTGCGGGCCACGGCACATATCGATATATTCTTCGTGATGATACAAGCCTGGCTTGTCATCATGGCCGATGTTTTCGTCAAGAATGGAAACTTTATAGGTTTCGCCGCGCTTCACGAAGGTTTCACGCGCTTCGTGCCAGCTGACTTTCTTCTTGATGACATCGTAGTTTTTCTCGGCGAGCTCGTGCATACGTTTTTCGAGCGCGTCGATGTCTTCCTGAGTCAGGGTGTGGTCCAGATCGACATCATAGTAAAAACCGTTGTCGACAACCGGGCCAATGGCCATTTTAGTGTTCGGCCACAGCTGCTTGATCGCATGACCTAACAGGTGCGCGCAGGAGTGACGAATGATCTCCAGACCGTCTTCATCTTTTGCGGTGATAATAGAAAGCGTGGAATCATTTTCGATCGGGTCGCAGGCATCAACCAGCTCACCGTTAACACGTCCGGCGATGGTGGCTTTCGCCAGGCCTGGACCAATATCCAGAGCAACATCCATCGGGCTAACTGCGTGGTCGAAATGGCGTTGGCTGCCATCAGGAAGCGTAATTACAGGCATTTTATGTCCTTATTTGCAGTGGTGCCCCACACGAAAGAGCACATACAAAACAATATAATCATAATTATCAACGAGTTGTGGCTCAGCTCCCGCTTCACTCTGCGAAAATATGAGTACGCCCGTCTATCTATTGAACCGCCCTCACCTGCAGCCGCTCGTTGATAACACCGGGTGTTAGTGTACACATCATTAGTGCGCGATTAAAGTCGCAATAACTAAATGGTTATTCTTCTTTTAAATAGCAAGGGGCGCTGACAATTAATCGCAGCAATTCCCGCTCATACCACGCGGTTAATTAATCGATAAATTACCTGCATACATAAATAAATCCCCCCACCGCTAAAAAACGAATGAAAAAATCATCCGTTATAGTGAGTATTCATACCCGGCAGGAAACAACAGGAATCAGGCCGGCTGCCCGGCCTGAAAAATTACATTTTATAACCGAGCGACAAGGTGGTGCGGCGGTCGGTATGCTCAGGCGCCGAGGCCGGCGGCTGCGAGTTCCACGTCAGGTTATAGGCGACGCGTAGCGCAAAGTGGGCGTTGATGGCCACGTTTAATGCACTTTCCGAATTCAGCGTCGTGTCTTCAGCCCCGAATACCGAAACACCTTGCGTAAATTTAGCGTTGTCGGTCATCTGCCACGCCCAGGTTCCGGACGCGTAACCCAGCGGCTGAGTTTCGTTATCGCCATCGGTATATTCGTCATAACGCACGCCCGGACCAAATTCAAAACGCAGGCTGTGAACCGGGCCGTTGAGGATCTGGCGACCATAACCGGCGGTCAGGACGTCGCGCTGTTGATAACCGTTGTAGCGGTCGGTCAGCCAACTGGCCTGACCAAATACGTAGTTCATATCGGTCAGGTTATAACGACTACGACCGCCAACGGCATATTTTTCCGAAGAGCGTTGATCGTTAGAGGACGTGTTGCTCGCGTTGCCCCACAGTGACCAGGCCGTGGTATCGCCGTACCAGGTCAGCGTTGAGTCAGCGGTCATTGAGGAGCTTTTCGTGTTGCCGGACTGAGCGAGATAACCCGCATTCACAGCACCTTCGAAAGGTTTCTTAGCAGTGGAAGGGTCATCCATGACGGTAAAAACGGAATCATCGGCCAGTGCGTTTACAGACGCAAAAAGCCCCCCCGCCAGCAATGCCGCTGCGGGTACTGTCTTCAAAAGCTTCATTATAACTCTCTAAAATACATATCTTCAGGACAGTACAAATGATGAATGGACCAGAGATCCCTTCATTGAATTTAGAGTCCGTACAACATTTAAGGAGACCCGACAGGTCCCGGAAACTTTCGCGAGGCGCGCTGAATGCGAGTCTTAAGAAAGGCGCTTGATTATAAAAAAGCACGAATAACTTAGCAATCAGTTGCTATTTCGTTTTTTGAATAAGACGGTTCCCAAAACAATCTTTATTTCATAAAGATAAAAACACAGACATCTTTGTAAATCCGCCGCCCGCCCCGCTTCCCCTCACTCCATTTCGGTGCCATGCTTAAAAAAGCAGCTTTATTCGTATTAAGGAGGAACAGGATGACCAAAATTTATACGCTCACGCTAGCCCCATCACTCGACAGCGCAACGCTGACGCCGCAAATTTACCCCGAAGGCAAATTACGCTGTAGCGCTCCGGTTTTCGAACCCGGCGGCGGCGGCATCAACGTCGCCCGGGCGATTACTTTTCTGGGCGGTAAAGCGACGGCGATTTTTCCGGTTGGGGGCGCCACCGGCGAGCATCTTTCAGCCCTGATGGCTGACGAGCAGGTCCCGGTCGAAACAGTAGAAACCCGCGACTGGACGCGGCAAAACTTACATGTGCATGTCGATGCCAGCGGCGAACAATATCGCTTTGTCATGCCCGGCGCGGCGCTAACCGAAGATGAATTCCGCCGCCTGGAAGAGAAAGTGCTGGCGATTGAGCCCGGTTCTCTGCTGGTTATCAGCGGCAGTCTGCCGCCCGGTATCAGCGTCGGGCATCTGACTCAACTGGTAAAAAATGCCCAGCAACACGGGCTGCGTTGCATCATCGACAGCTCTGGCGATGCGCTGGCCGCCGCGCTGGACGTTGGCAATATCGAACTGGTCAAACCTAACCAGAAAGAACTCAGCGCGCTGGTACAGCGCGACCTCAGCCAGCCGGACGATGTGCGCAATGCCGCGCTGGAGCTCATCCGCTCCGGAAAAGTACGCCGGGTAGTGGTTTCGCTGGGCCCGCAGGGGGCGCTGGGTGTTGATTCCAACGGTAGCGTACAGGTGGTGCCGCCGCCGATGAAAAGCCAAAGCACCGTCGGCGCCGGCGACAGTATGGTCGGCGCGATGACTTTGCGTCTCGCCGAGCACGCCTCGCTGGAAGATATGGTCCGCTTTGGCGTCGCCGCCGGTAGCGCCGCCACGATTAACCACGGCACCCGTCTCTGTTCCTTAGCCAATACGCAGAAAATCTACGATTACCTGTGTGGCCGCTAGCCTCGCCCCCCTTCGCTCCGGTGAAGGGGGTCAATTCTCCATCATGGTCTATGCTAGAAATTCCATGCATAACAACAGAGTGAAAAATGAGCAACGATATTACCGCGCACGTGATCACCGTTAAATTTCAGGAACAGGCGCTGACCGAGATAAATGAGCTCAGCAATCATTTCATCCGCGCAGGTTTTGTCCTGACGCTCAACGATGATGATGGCAAAACTCATGAATTAGGCACCAACACATTTGGCCTGCTGAGCGCGCAGAGCGCCGACGACGTCCGGGCTTTAAGCGCAGGTCTTGCGGAAACGGCCTTAGGCAGACCGGCAGAGATCGCCATCACCACATTTAGCGAATGGTTAAAAGCTCAATAAGTGCGATCGCCACCGCTGAAGGCGCCAGTTGTGCGTTAGCTCGTACTTTACGGCCAGGTTATACGCTAACCTTATGATATGGTGGAAAACATGGGGAGAGACAGCATGTGGCAAGCTATTAGCAATTTGTTAAGCGAGCAGCACACTGACGGCGCTGAAATCGAACTGCGCAACGAGCTACCCGGCGGAGAAATCCATGCCGCCTGGCATTTACGTTTTGGCGGGAAAGATTATTTCGTCAAATGCGATGAACGCGAGCTGCTCCCCATTTTTACCGCGGAGGCCGATCAGCTGGAGCTGCTCTCGCGCTGTAAAACCGTTAGCGTTCCGCAGGTCTTCGCCGTCGGCAGCGATCGGGATTACAGCTTTCTGGTGATGGAATATTTACCGCCGCGCCCGCTGGATGCACATAACGCGTTTCTGCTCGGTCAGCAAATTGCCCATTTACATCAGTGGAGCGATCAGCCGCAGTTTGGCCTTGATTTTGACAACGATCTGTCGACGACCCCGCAGCCGAATGCCTGGCAGCGCCGCTGGTCAACGTTTTTCGCTGAACAACGCATTGGCTGGCAGCTGGAGCTAGCGGCGGAAAAAGGGCTGCACTTCGGCGATATCGACAGCATTGTCGACACCGTACAGCGGCGGCTCAGCAACCATCAGCCGCAGCCTTCTTTATTACATGGCGACTTGTGGTCAGGGAACTGCGCGCTGGGGCCCAATGGCCCGTATATTTTCGATCCGGCGTGTTATTGGGGCGATCGCGAATGCGATTTGGCTATGCTGCCACTTCATCCGGAACAGCCGCCGCAGATTTATGACGGTTACCAGTCGGTCTCGCCGCTGCCTGCTGGCTTCCTTGAACGACAACCGATTTACCAGCTATATACCTTACTTAATCGGGCGATTCTGTTCGGCGGCCAACACCTGGTTACCGCGCAAAAAGCGCTCGATGAAGCCCTGCAAGAAGCGTAAAAAAAGGCCCTCAAAGGGGCCTTTTTCATCAGCAGGATTAATCCATTTTCACGCCATTTAAGCGGAATTGGATGTTCATCGTCAGGCCAGTACCCGGTCTGCCAGGCTCGTAGCGCCATTTACGCATCGCTGTTTTGACATCACGCTCAAACATATTGGCCGGCTTAGCAGAGACTATCTGGATGTTCTCCACGCGACCATCGGCAGTAACATCAAATTTCACGCTCACGTCACCTTCAATACGTAGCGCCTGCGCACGTTGCGGGTAAGAAGGATCGCCGCGTTTCAACGCCTTAGGACCGCTCGGCGCGGTGGTCATCGGTTTTGCCGTTGCCGCCGTCGTACTCGGGGCGGTACGCGCAGGCGCCGTATTGTTATTCTCAAACGGCGAGACCGGACGCGGCTCAGCGGGTTTCACCTCACGTTTCGGCTCGACCTTTTTCTCTGGCTTAGGCTTTGGTTTCGGCTTAGGTTTGGGCTTCGGCTCCGGTTTGTGGATTACCACTGGCGCCTCTTTTGGCGGCTCAGGCACCACTTCAGGTTCCGGCTCCGGTTCAACAACGGGTTCAACGACCGGCTGCGCCGCCTGTGGAGGCTCTAAATCCGCCGGCGCCACCATCGTTATTTCGATTGGCTGTGAAGGCGAAGGCTTTTCAATAACCTGATGTACCGAGGTATAAAGCAACCCCGCCACAACGGCACCGTGGATAGCCACGGACAGCAGCGTTGGCCACGGAAAGCGGCGAGGTAAATCAAGGGTCATTGTATTTGAGCTATTCGGCGAGGTAGCATAAGCCATAGTTTTTCAAGGTTCTTTGCTAATTGATAATCATTTACGTCGAGTCTATCACTATGCGTCAAGTAATTACATACCTTCGTTTCAGCAGTAAGCCACAAGAACGTGGTGACTCAATACGCCGCCAGAAAGGTCTATTTGAGAGATGGCTGAAAGATAACCCTGATGCAAAAGTTGTCGATGAATTCTCAGATGAAGGTGCATCGGCATATCACGGTCACCATCTGAAAGGCGATTTTGGACGAATGCTTCAAAACATACAGGATGGTAAGTACCTGTCAGGGCAAACTGTCTTACTTGTCGAATCAGAAACCCGTCTTAACCGACAGAAAGCACGTAATACCGAAAACCTTGTAGACCTCATTACGGGTAAAGGTGTTGATGTGATTTGTCTCGAATCAGGCAAAATCTACACCAGCACCAATATTGATGACCTTGATACATCTATTCAATTGAAGATTGCCGCACACATCGCACATCAGCAATCAAAAGAGAAATCAATCAAGGTAAGTGCTGCATGGGAGCATAGAGCACAGCTTGCATTAGAAGGCAAACAGCAACTGACTAAAAATGTCCCAGGCTGGATAGACCCTGATACTCGTAAACTTAACGAGCACTCATCAACCGTTGTGACAATTTTCGATTTGCTCCTTTCTGGTGAATCTCTTCACAACATTGCTCGTTACCTTCAGGCAAACAACATTAAGTCATTCTCTCGACGTGAAAAAGCGAATGGCTTTAGTGTTCACTCTGTCCGTACTATCTTACGCTCTGAGTCAACCGTTGGAACACTGGCAGCATCCAAGCGTAATGACCGCCCCGCTATCCCCAACTACTATGAACCAGCGATTGATGTTGCCACCTTTAATAAGGCTCAGGAGATTCTGTCAAAAAATCGTGTTGGCAGAGCGCCAGCCAGTGACAATCCAATTACTATCAACCTATTTAAGGGAATCATTCGCTGTCAATGCGGTGCCTCAGTACATCCCACAGGTGTCAAGGCAACCTATCAAGGTGTTTACCGTTGTAACAATGTCCCTGATGGACGTTGCAATGTTCCTACCATTAAACGTAAACCCTTTGATAAATGGATGCTTGATAACATCGTTGGCTTCCTTGAGAGGGATGATGGTAACAACACTGACAAACGAAAAGCTGAGATTGAGTATCAAATTTCGTTGGTAACCAGCAAGTTAAAAAAGGCAACCACCCTGCTTCTCGAACTGGATGATGTTACAGAGCTTAAAGAACAGGTCAAAGAACTGAACATTCAACGCAGTAACTTGCAAAGTGAATTAGACGAACTCAATCAGCGTGAAACATTGAGTGATAAGCCGTTGCATCACCTGTCGGAGATTGACTTGACGACCAAAGCAGGAAGAGTAGAAGCACAACTCATACTGTCAAAATTCGTACAATCCATCGAGCTGCAACGTGAAATGATAATAATCACGCTTCGAAACGGTACTGTAATTGGAAAATCAAGAGACTTATCTCCTGTGTTATCACAGGATTTAATGAAGCAAGTTGTATCATCCCCGTCACCTACAGACATCGACATGTTCAGCGTCATTACATCTGATGAAGAGTTCAGGAAGTCTGGTAAGCAGGTTACAAAACGTTCTTAGCAAGAGATTTTACGCTATGACCTGACGGCTTTACGTTTTCATTTTTGAAATGTGCATAAATAAACGCCAAAACCCTGACAATACTGCGAAAAATGCATAAGCAATCACTTTATTAACAGGGTTTATCAGTGTATCAAGACATCTGAATTTTCACCATCAGCCCAGTGATACCAACGGTTGAGGGCGTTTTACTGTTTCACCACGGGGTACAGAGGGAATCAGACTATCTAACCCCTGATAAATAGCAGCTCATATGATGCATCATTGAACGTTGCTGAAAGCATGGCTAAAATCAAGAAAATTCTTATAAGTGGAATGGGGTTAATGGTTAAGAAAATCACATTACTGGGCTTGTCTGCTCTTTTTGTTTCACACGTTGCTTTTGCTGATAATTCGAGCAACTGGATTTCCGTTGCATCTAATGACACCACTGAATATTCAGCTAAAAAAGGTACTTTCAAAAACATCAAAGGCGAGTCATCTATCCTTATGATGTTCGATAACAAAAGCGATAAGACAATCAAATACTACAAAGTCAGCATCAAAAATGCGGATTGTGACAATGGCTTCGGAAAGCTGAGTTTCTTCGGTATGGATGGGAGATTAGATTTTCAGGGCGACTACGTAGCCGATGGAAACAGTGTTGGCGCTGGTATGGGTGATTTTATTTGTGCTGTGAGGGTTGCAGCAGCTAACGCACAAAAAGGCTAACTCATCGGGGGCGTTGATTTTCATCGCCTCTCTGTTAACCCCTTCTCTGACTTCCCATCATGGTCTGGTTCACTTTAGGTATACCTCAAGAGGCACCGATTTACTGAACCAGTTCACCTCAAAAATGATTTATTGAACCATGCAAAACAGACTGATATAATTGAACCATCTTAAACAGACTGCTACGGCTAACTATCATGACTTCACGTGTCTACGCTTACCTCAGAGCTTCCACCACTCAGCAAGACGCAACACGCGCCAAAGGTCAGTTGGATGAATTCGCTACAGCCAACGGTATGACTATTTCAAGCTACTTCGCAGAGAATGAATCAGGTGCATCTCTAAAGCGTCCTGAGTTGTTCAGATTACTTGAGATTGCACAGAAGGGAGATGTTCTCTTAGTCGAGCAGGTAGACCGCCTGTCACGTTTGAGCGGTGAAGACTGGAACAAGTTACGGTCACTGATTAATGAGAAAGGTGTGAGAGTGGTTGCCTTAGACCTGCCAACAAGCCACCAGCTTATTCAGTCAGGAGATGAGTTCACCAGCAGGATGCTTGAGGCGTTGAACGGGATGATGCTGGACATGCTCGCCGCTATTGCCAGAAAGGATTACACAGACCGTAAGAGAAGACAGGCTCAGGGTATTGTAAAGGCTAAATCAGACGGTAAGTACAAAGGCCGTCCAGAGGACACACAGCGCAATGAGAGAATAGCCAAGCTGTTACAGGCTGGTATGTCTTACAGTGACGTAATGGAAACAGTGGCTTGTTCGCGGGCAACTGTGGCAAAGGTCAGTAAGAGCCTCAAAGAATTAGCTTAATTTAACTGGTGAAGACTCACGCCCTGCTTGCGTGGGGCTTTCTGATTGATTTCATTAGATATATGTTGAGGAATTGCTTGTTAACCGCTACTTTCTCAGGTTCGCCTTCTAAGCAGGTATTCATCTGCTCATCAAATCTTCCAGACCCTCATAGATATGTTCCATAGTGTATGAATATTGGACTATCAAACGACCTTACCCAATTTTGGGAAAAATAAGATTAATGCCATTCGAGATGGATTCATAGTCTGCCATGATTCATTCATGCAGATGGCAAAACAGATATTGTTGTATCACTGGTTTTTTGGTCGATTTATATGTGAAAAGGAAGAGTAACATGAACAAAGTTAAAGCTGTTGTTTTCGGAGTTATGATGTCTGCTGCTATAACAGCCAATGCTGCAAATGAAACCACTACTGTAACAGGTGAAGTCGGTAAAGATGTCAAACTATCCCTTGAGTCCAATCCGACTACGGGTTACGGCTGGATGATTAAAGACCTTCCTGACGGATTGATTTTCGTTTCTGGAGGATATGAGCAGTCAAAAGACTGTCCGAAAGGTGCCGTAGGGTGCGGTGGTGAAGAAGTGCTTCACTTCATTGGTGAAAAGAAAGGGGAAAGCACACTAAAACTCATTTACGGTCAGTCATTTAACAAATCAAGCTGGCAGGAAAAAGAAGTTAAAGTTGTGATTAAGTAATCTTGCCCTCCCTCTTTGTTTTCACAGGGAGGGATGTATCATCTACTCACAGCCTAATACCTTTGAAAAATACCGCTGCAATTGTATAGGCAGAGCTAAAAGGTTTGATGTCTGGATCCGGCTTATGCTTACCGTTATCCCTGTACCATTGTTTCTGGCATTCAACACAAGCCATGCAACTTGAATAATGTTCACTGGCACCATGTCTCTTGCACATGTGAACAAAGAAACGCTGACCGCGTGCTCTGGCAATCTTTGCAGCAGCAGTTTTACGGGTGGTGAAGTCTTCTGTACCAGTCAGAAAGATGAATTGATTAGTTGGCTGAATAGCCTTATCAGGTAAATCGAAAGGTAGAACGCTCATAACACTGTTTGTCCATGTTCAAAAGTTAATCAACCCCACTAGCAGAAATCACCAGTGAAAGAAAAACCCTTGCTGTGTAAGCGTTATGTGCTGCTGTTTCAGGGTGTAGGCAGCGATTGGAACCGATAATAAGTGATAGCTGTAGGTTGGTCACATTTGGGGTGTGAATCCTTCACCGTTCATCGGTCTGTTATTTGATGATTTGCTAATCGGGTGGGCTTACTGGAATCTGTTACAAACTCAACTAAATGAGCCGTTACAGCAGAATTACCACATCGTTTCCGATGTTTCACATTCATCTCCTAATAGACTGATTATTCTATCAAAGATGATGGTTTGATGCAATTGCAATCTGAGCTGGTTTAGCACTCGCTGAGGGATTCTGATAGGCTATCTGAATAGATTACAAGGCGAAAGCAAGAAGCATGACAACGCGAAGCCATGCGAAAGTTGAAAGGATAATTTCCTTGATTGGTGATTCGGGAATTTAACTTTCTGTTAAGTGTTATTGATATTCTTTGTAAGTGAATCAATCAAATTTTCATGGCTTTTTGCGTTAGCCATGTTTATTGAAGTGAAACAAAAAGACTCAATCAGTTAACTTAACAGATAACTCTATTTATATCATATTTTCATCAATTTTTCTTAACAAAAAGTGCTAAATATGCATTTCCGCCATCACGCCATCCCGCCAATAATAACCATTCATCAATTTCTGTAATAACAAAATACCACTGGACAAAAACACAGTTCCGTATGATAATAATACAGTAATACTCATTTATCAAAATCGGTCAACAGGGTCTTAGATAGATGAGAATAGCTGGAAGGTCACTTTCTCAGGTTTTATTATGGGGGGTGACCTTTCCTGTTTAAGGGTTATTAATATGAATGAAAAAGAAATACTTTATCGTTGTAGCTGAAAAGACACATCGGTTCTACATGCAATATAAGAGCCTTTCCGAATTAACAGGAATTACACCTCCCTCTGATTACACCCCGCCTCGTATGATGACTAAAACCAGACGGTACAAAATCATTAAGGCTATCTGTCAGAAACTGAAACCCCTTGACAGAATTTAACAACATGTTAACATTTGTATATTGGATTGATTTCCTAACAAATTAATGGCTTTCCTGTGGCATCCCTTCCTCGGGGACAGGTTAGCCAACCCCCTTACACATTCCAGATGACACTACACGGGTTACGTAAAAGACGGCCTGTGTGGTGTATTTTTGTATCTGAATTTCACGAGAGCGTTAATAATGAATAGTCCTACACAGAAACGAATTGAAATCGAATCACATTTCATCCCCAAAATTAAAGCCGCACTGGAAAATATCGAAGATGCAAAGGATATTTACAACGCAGACAGCCTGAATAAAGATACTCTTATTGCTATCAAGACTAAGCAACTAATGTCTCAGCCAGTCGAAGATTATGGATTCAGAATCCGACAGGTTACACACCCGGCGATGGTACAGACCATTATTCAGAAAATGATGAATGAGGGTTATATTGTGTATGAAATGGGAGCTGGATTTATCAAGTTTGTACCCTTACAGCAGTCACCAAAACATAACCCGCTTGCTGAGATTGAAAAGGCATGTAAGAAAGCCGCTGAGAAATTTGTTGATGCAGGAATCACTGAGAAATCAAAAAAGGTAAATAAGGCCATCCATGCTCACAACGTATTGGTGAAACAGGCTGAAGAAGCGTTATCGGGAATTAAACCGCTTGAATCGTATCTATCTGTGATTGTCGCTGGTGAGGTGGGTAATGACTAACAAAGTCACTGAAGCCGCTTACAAGGCTCAGATTGCCACTTTACAGGCTCAGTTAATGCAACGTCATACAGTGACTGCCATCGACGCTGTACAGCCTTTCTGTGAAGCTATAGCTATCAATCCCGCTGATTACGTTAAGGCCACCAGCGCCATGAGCAACCAGCATAAAGCGTTCTGTGACGGGATTCTGAAAGCAGCTTCTTCAAAGGTCACCCGCTTGCAGCGTGATGCAACTGTACGAATTCTCGAAGCACAGACAAAACGAAACAAAGCCATAACAGCAGCCTCAGAAGCGGCTGAAGTTGCTCAGTCGATGGGAGGGCTGTAAATGAATCAACTCTTTAATGAATATGGTCAGAAAGTAAGTTGTAATCTTTTGATGACGCTGCATCCATCGCTTATCACAAAGCTGGAAAAGCTTTCTGAACAGATTGGTCAAGGTGTGGTATCAGAAGACCAACGTTTAACACTGGCAATCGGGGAGATGCTCAGGAGGTTTGAATGACGCTTTATCCGTGTAATCCTCTGAAGTCTCAAGGGGATGCAATTCCGTTAACTCAAAATCTCGCCCTGAATATTCCTGTCCCAATGCTACAGAAGCTGGACAGAGTAGGTTATGAACTTGCGGGACATTACAAATTGGGCGGATTATCAGAGCAGCGCGTGAGATTGCTGGCATTGGCTCACCTGATAGAGCGGGCTTAGTGCTTGTAATGTGAATGAAAACCAGATACTTTCAAAACCCGAATAGCCTATATTCAAGGGTCATTGCGCTCATAGTCGTTTCTGTTGAAAAATGATGCCCTGATTTTAAATGCAAATAGCAATCATATTCAATAAGACGTGTTATCCTGCATCAAATTTTGCCTCGTTTTGTGGAAAAAAACCGGCGTGCCGTGGCATGCTAAAGGCGTGCGCATCTTACATTGCTGCTCATAACGCTTTCACGTCACGTGATTTGCCTATTTTTTGATTAAGGAGCCTTGCCGTGCTTTACGTCATCTACGCAGAAGATATCGCCGATTCTCTGGAAAAACGCCAGGCGGTGCGCCCTGCCCATCTGGCGCGCCTACAACTATTACATGATGAAGGCCGTTTACTGACCGCAGGCCCGATGCCCGCGGTAGATAGCAATGAACCTGGCGCGGCAGGATTTAGCGGCTCAACGGTTATCGCAGAATTTGAATCGCTGGAAGCGGCGCAATCCTGGGCCAACGATGACCCCTATATCGCCGCAGGCGTCTATCAGCACGTCTCGGTGAAACCTTACAAAAAAGTATTTTAATCACCCACTTAAAACACAGAGGCACCGCAAGCGGTGCCTTTCGTTTTAACTCTCAGAATTCAGAGAAGGTGAACAGCAAAGCATGACGCTGCCGTTTGACCAGGCACTTCCTGATTGAAAGAATCCGCATGTTGCGGCGAGATTGGGCTTCCAGCCAGCGCGATTTACGGCGACTTACTTGTCTAAGCATGCGCCAGCGCCCTACTTCCGTTCTACTACGCTTCATTGCTACTACTCTACGAGTGAAAAACAGCCCTCATTATAAACCGATGAATCTGTCTGACCATCGCTTTCGCTGCGTTTTTATTTGCCAGATGGATGATGATGCGTAAACTCATGGCATCGGGCTATTCAAAAGGATTTTTCATCTATGACAACCTTTTACACGGTCGTAAACTGGCTAGTCATTCTTGGTTACTGGCTACTGATTGCCGGCGTTACATTACGCATTTTAATGAAACGTCGCGCAGTGCCTTCCGCCATGGCATGGTTACTGATTATTTACATCCTGCCGCTGGTGGGAATTATCGCTTACCTCTCTTTCGGCGAACTGCATCTTGGTAAGCGTCGAGCCGAGCGCGCTCGCGCCATGTGGCCCTCCACCGCCAAATGGCTAACGGACCTGAAAAGCTGCAAACATATTTTTGCTGAAGAAAATAGCCCGGTTGCCGAATCACTGTTCAAACTGTGCGAACGTCGCCAGGGAATCGCTGGCGTAAAAGGTAACCAGCTACAGCTGCTGACCGAATCTGATGATGTCATGCAGGCGCTGATTCGAGACATCCAGCTGGCGCGGCATAACATCGAAATGGTGTTCTACATCTGGCAGCCCGGCGGGATGGCCGACCAGGTGGCGGAATCGCTGATGGCAGCCGCACGACGCGGCGTGCATTGCCGGCTGATGCTCGATTCGGCCGGTAGCGTCGCCTTTTTCCGCAGCCCGTGGGCGGCAATGATGCGTAACGCCGGTATCGAGGTGGTCGAAGCGCTAAAAGTGAATCTAATGCGTGTATTTTTACGCCGTATGGATCTGCGTCAGCACCGTAAAATGGTGATGATTGACAACTATATTGCCTACACCGGTAGCATGAATATGGTTGACCCGCGCTACTTCAAACAGGATTCCGGCGTCGGCCAATGGGTCGATCTGATGGCGCGAATGGAAGGTCCGGTGGCGACGGCGATGGGTATCGTCTACTCCTGCGACTGGGAAATTGAGACCGGCAAGCGAATTTTGCCGCCGCCGCCGGACGTCAACATCATGCCGTTTGAGGAAGCCAATGGACATACCATCCATACCATTGCTTCTGGTCCCGGCTTCCCGGAAGATTTGATTCATCAGGCGTTGTTAACCGCAGCCTATGCGGCGAAAGAACATCTGATCATGACCACCCCCTACTTCGTCCCCAGCGATGATTTACTGCACGCCATCTGTACCGCCGCCCAACGCGGTGTCGAGGTGAGTATTATCATGCCGCGTAAAAACGACTCCTTGCTGGTAGGCTGGGCCAGTCGCGCCTTCTTCACTGAACTGCTTGCCGCTGGCGTGAAAATTTACCAATTCGAAGGCGGTCTGCTACATACCAAAAGCGTGCTGGTGGATGGCGAATTGAGCCTGGTCGGTACCGTTAATCTCGATATGCGCAGCCTGTGGCTTAATTTCGAGATCACGCTGGCGATCGACGACGTGGGCTTCGGCGGAGACCTGGCGGCGGTACAGGACGATTACATCTCCCGATCGCGCCTGCTGGATGCAAAACTGTGGGCCAAACGTCCGCTATGGCAGCGGATCGCAGAGCGACTGTTTTACTTCTTCAGCCCGTTGCTGTAAAACGTGCCCATCAGATGCTTAACGGGTAGCAATCATGGATATGGATTTAAACAATCGCCTGACCGAAGACGAAACGCTCGAACAGGCCTACGATATCTTTCTTGAGCTGGCGGCAGATAACCTCGACCCGGCGGATATCATTCTTTTCAATCTGCAGTTTGAAGAGCGCGGCGGCGCCGAGCTGTTTGACCCGGCGGAAGACTGGCAGGAGCATGTCGATTACGACCTCAATCCAGATTTCTTCGCCGAAGTTGTCATTGGCCTGGCCGATACCGATGGCGGCGAGATCAACGATATCTTCGCTCGCGTTCTGCTGTGCCGCGAAAAAGATCACAAGCTGTGCCACATTCTGTGGCGTGAATAAGCATTAAGCTAATGCGCCTGTAAAAAAGCCTGCCGACGGTAACATCGGCAGGCTTTTTGTTTTATACGTTATTGCGGTAATTCTGTTCCGCAGGCGTGGCAGAAACGAGCATTTTTATCATGCTCGGCGTTGTTACAGTTTGGGCAAACGCGGCGAGCGCGTCGATTTTGCAGCGCCGTAGTCATATGGGTCGTTATCAGCCCGGTTGGGATGGCGATGATAGAATAACCGATGAGAATTAACACCGAGGCGAGTATCCGCCCTAATGGAGTATGCGGCGTAATGTCGCCGTATCCCACGGTAGTAATGGTGACGATTGCCCAATAGACCGAAGCATTTAAGGTGGTAAACCCGTATTGCGGCCCTTCAATTAAATACATCAGCGAGCCGAAAATCACCATCACAATAGCAATAAACGAGTAGAACAGAATGAGCTGATGACGGGCGCTGACGATAGCCCGCCAAAAAATATTCAGCGACGGCATAAAGCGCAGCAGTTTAAGAATACGCAGCGCGCGGATAACCCGCATGGCCCGCCAGGCAAAAACATACTCGAGGCTCATTTCCGGCCATAGCCACATCACATACAGCGGCAAAACGGTCGCCAGATCGATAAATCCCCAGAAGCTGAAGATATAGCGCAGCGGATTCGGCCAGCTTATAACGCGTAAAATATATTCCGCGGTGAAGACCGCGGTGACCCCCAACTCCAGCCAGACAAAAATATGCCATTCATCTAGCGACAGGTGATACTGCGAACCGAGCCCGGACTCAACAAAAATAATGACCACGCTCAACAGGGCGAATAAACCGCAAAGCCCTTCAAAACGGCGGCCGGAGCGACGAGTTTGATCGAAAAGTAAATGGTAAAGCCGCAAACGGGCGGCGGAAAGCGAAACTGCCACGTTAACCTCACAATAAAAAAGGGCTGACATCAGTCAGCCCAAGTGATTATAACGGGTCTACCTTCAGGCAGGAAACCGCATGGCGGAAACTGCCTTCCAGCACCGGACGCGTTTTGGCGCATTCGGGCCCGGCCAATGGACATCGGGTGCGGAACACGCAACCCGAAGGCGGATTAATCGGCGAAGGCAACTCCCCTTCCAGCAGTTGGATGGTTTTATTCTTCTCAAGATCAGGATCCGGCACCGGTACGGCCGACATCAGCGCTTTGGTATAAGGATGCAGCGGATTATGGTACACCTCATCATAGGTACCTAACTCCACCGCATGACCCAAATACATGACCAGCACGCGGTCGGAAATATGTTTTACTACCGCCAGGTCATGGGCAATAAAAATCAACGACAGCCCCATCTCCCGCTGCAGTTGTTGTAGTAAGTTCACCACCTGCGCCTGGATGGAAACATCCAGCGCCGATACCGGCTCATCGCAAATAATCAACTTAGGCTCAAGGATCAGCGCGCGAGCGATACCAATGCGCTGACACTGGCCGCCGGAGAATTCGTGCGGATAGCGGTTAATCAGGTTCGGCAGCAGTCCGACCTTCATCATCATCGCCTTCACGCGATCGCGCACTTCCTGACGCGGCATCTTCGGGTGATAGGTCCGCAGCGGTTCAGCGATGATTTCGCCAATGGTCATACGCGGATTCAGCGATGCTAAAGGATCCTGGAAGATCATCTGGATATCGCTGCGCACGTCGCGCCACTCTTCCGGCTTCATGCCTAACAGATCTTTTCCAAGCCAGGCCACTTTACCGTCGGTAGCTTTCACCAGGCCGATGATGGCGCGGGCGAAGGTCGATTTACCGCAGCCGGATTCACCAACCACCCCGAGCGTTTCGCCTTCATACAGGCGCAGAGTAACGCCATCCACCGCTTTGAGCGTTTTTGACGGCTGCCAGAACCATTGCTTACCATCTTTAATATCAAAATGTACTTTCAGGTCAGCAATTTCGAGCAACACTTTTCTTTGTTCGATCACGGCGTTCATAGCAGATCCCCTACCGGTTTAAAGCAGGCGCGCAGGCGACCTGGCGCAAACGACTCCAGAGGCGGAGCGCTATTACAGATTTCCATAGCATGCGGACAGCGCGGCTGGAACGGACATCCTTTCGGCAGACGCAGCAGGTTCGGCGGGTTGCCGGGAATCGTCAGCAAGGAATCGCCTTCGCCATCGAGACGCGGTACCGCATTGAGCAAACCGATCGAGTACGGGTGCGACGGTTGGTAGAACACATCGCGCGCCTGACCGTATTCCATGGTACGCCCGGCATACATCACCAGTACCTTATCGCAGATCCCCGCCACCACGCCGAGGTCGTGGGTAATCATAATAATCGCGGTGTTAAACTCGCGCTTCAGCTCGTTAAGCAGGGTCATGATCTGTGCCTGCACGGTGACGTCCAACGCGGTGGTCGGTTCATCGGCAATCAGCAGTTTTGGCCGACATAACAGCGCCATGGCGATCATCACGCGCTGGCGCATCCCGCCGGAGAACTCGTGCGGGAACATCTTCATGCGCTTACGCGCTTCCGGCATCTTCACCGCATCGAGCATCCGTACCGACTCTTCAAAAGCCGCGGCTTTGCTCAGCCCTTTATGCAGCATCAGCACTTCCATCAGCTGCTCGCCGACCCGCATATAAGGGTTCAACGACGTCATCGGATCCTGGAAAATCATCGAAATCTGTTCGGCACGCAGCTTATTCAGATCGCGCTCCGGCAAATTGAGGATTTCACGACCGTTAAAAGTGGCGGAACCACCGATATGGCCATTCGCCGCCAGCAGCCCCATTAAAGCGAATGCCGTTTGCGATTTACCGGAACCTGACTCACCGACGATACCTAAGGTTTCACCAGCCCGCAGGTTAAAATTCAGATCGTTAACCGCGGTGACATCGCCATCCGGCGTTTTAAACGTCACCCGAAGATCCTTCACATCCAGCAGCAGACCGCTTTGCTGCGCGGCCTGCGGCGCTTTAGTCATTTCAATTGTGCTCATGACGGCGCTCCTTAGCGGTCTTTCGGGTCGAGGGCATCACGCAGGCCATCGCCGATAAAGTTGAAACAGAACAGCGTTACCACCAGGAACCCGGCAGGGAACAATAACAGCCACGGCGAGACTTCCATTGAGTTGGCGCCATCACTGAGTAACGCGCCCCAACTGCTCAGCGGCTCCTGGGTACCAAGGCCGAGGAAGCTCAGGAAGGATTCGAACAGAATCATGCTGGGTACCAGCAGTGAAGCGTAAACCACCACCACGCCCAGGACGTTCGGCACGATATGACGAATAACGATATTCGCGGTGGAGACCCCGCCGACCTGCGCGGCTTCGATGAACTCTTTACGTTTCAGACTCAGGGTCTGACCGCGTACGATACGCGCCATATCCAGCCAAGATACCATCCCGATCGCCACAAAGATCAGCAGGATGTTCTGACCAAAGAAGGTAACCAGCAGGATCACGAAGAACATGAACGGGAAGGAGTTGAGGATTTCCAGCAAACGCATCATCACCGAGTCCACTTTGCCGCCGAGATAACCGGAAAGTGAACCATAGAGGGTGCCGAGGATCACCGCCACCAGCGCTGCGGCCACGCCAACCATCAGCGAAATACGTCCGCCAATCGCTACGCGCACCAGCAGGTCGCGACCGGATGAATCGGTACCAAAATAGTGACCAGACTCCATATCCGGAGCGTTGGACATCATCCCCCAGTCGGTATCGAAATAGGAGAACTGCGACAACATTGGAGCGATAGTCACAAACAGCGCAATAATCACCAGCACAATCAGGCTGGCTACCGCCGCGCGGTTATGCATAAAGCGGCGACGCGCATCCTGCCACAGGCTACGGCCCTCAACCTCCAGCTTCTCACTGAAGTGCTCCAGCGCCTCGCTGTTTTTCTTACTTAACATCATGGCGAACTCCGGCTTCAGTAGCGAATTTTCGGATCGATAACGGCGTACAGCACGTCGACGATCGCGTTAAACAGAATGGTCAGCGCGCCGACGAGAATCGTCAGGCTAAGCACCAGCGAGTAGTCGCGGTTAAGCGCGCCGTTGACGAATAACTGGCCAATACCTGGCAGGCCGTAAATCGTTTCGATAACCATTGAGCCGGTGATAATGCCGACGAACGCCGGCCCCATATAGGAAAGCACCGGCAGCAGCGCAGGCTTCAGCGCGTGGCGGAAGATAATTCTGCGCATCGGCAGACCTTTCGCCCTTGCGGTGCGAATGAAGTTAGAGTGCAAAACTTCAATCATCGAACCGCGGGTGATACGGGCGATACTGGCAATATAGGCCAGCGATAACGCCACCATCGGCAGGATCATAAATTTCAGCGCCCCGCCGTTCCAGCCACCGCCAGGCAGCCAGTGCAGCGTGATGGCGAAAATCATCACCAGCAGCGGCGCCACTACGAAACTCGGTATGACGACGCCGGTCATTGCCACCCCCATCACCGCGTAGTCCCATTTGGTATTCTGTTTTAACGCGGCAATAACCCCGGCGCTGACGCCAAGAATCACGGCTAACAAGAAGGCTGCAAGGCCCAATTTGGCGGAAACCGGGAAGCTTGATGCGACCAGATCGTTGACCGAATAATCTTTATATTTGAAGGAAGGACCGAAATCACCGTGCGCCAGTTGCTTCAGATAATTGAAGTACTGGGTCATGATGGGGTCGTTTAAATGATATTTCGCTTCAATATTCGCCATGACTTCCGGCGGCAGCGTGCGTTCACCGGTAAAAGGACTGCCCGGCGCGAGGCGCATCATGAAGAAAGAGATAGTAATAAGAATGAATAGCGTCGGAATCGCTTCCAGACAGCGACGTAATATGAATTTTAACATTGCCCGTACCTTCTGGCCTGTGCCTATCGAGTGCGATGAATTCAGACACGGTGGGGCAAGCTCAGCCTGCCCCACGTCTTGCCATTAATGTTTGATAATATAAAGGTTCTTCACGTAAATATTATCCAACGGGTCTTTACCGGTATAACCGCCAACCCACGGTTTAACCAGGCGCGCGTTCACATAGTAGTAAACAGGCACAATCGCGGAATCTTTATCCAGCTGTTGTTCCGACTGCGCGTACAGCTCGGCGCGTTTCGCTTCATCGGTGACCTGCAGGGTATCGCCGATGATCTTATCGAATGCCGGGCTCTTATAATGCGCCGTGTTGTTAGAGCTGTCGCTGAGCATGGTGTTCAGGAACGATGTCGGCTCGTTGTAATCAGCGCACCAGCCGGCGCGAGCGACGTCAAAGGTGCCCTGATGACGGCTATCGAGGAAGGTTTTCCACTCCTGATTTTCCAGCTTAACGTTAGCGCCAAGGTTTTTCTTCCAGATGGACGCCACGGCGATAGCCAGTTTTTTATGTAAATCGGAAGTGTTGTAGAGCAGATTAAAGGTCAGCGGTTTATCAGCGGTATAACCGGCTTCCGCCAGCAATTTTTTCGCTTCTTCATTACGCTTGTCCTGAGACCATTTGAACCACTCCGGCTCAACGAGTTTCATGCCGTCGGTGTATGGCGGGGTATAACTGTAAGCCGGCAGATCGCCCTGGTTTTTCACTTTATTGACGATAATATCGCGATCCAGCGCCAGCTTAAGCGCGGTACGGACGCGTACGTCGGTAAATGGCGCTTTCTGGTTATTGATTTCGTAATAATAAGTACACAGATAAGGATCGACGTGAACTTCTTTCGGGATCTCTTTTTTCAGCTTCTGGAACAGTTCAATCGGCATGTTGTTATAGGTCATGTCGATCTCGCCGCTGCGATAGCGGTTCACATCGGTAACTTCAGAAGAAATTGGCAGGTAAGTTACCTGGTTAATAACGGTTTTGGCGTTGTCCCAGTAATTCGTATTACGCTCGAGCACAATACGCTCGTTGACCACCCAGTCTTTTAATTTATAAGCGCCGTTGGTGACAATATTCGCCGGCTGAGTCCATTTCTCACCATATTTTTCAATGGCGGCTTTGGGTACTGGAGAAACGGATGGATGGACGAGGAGTTTATAGAAATAAGGAACCGGTTCGCTCAGCGTGACTTCAAACGTTTTGTCGTCAATCGCTTTGACGCCAAGGTCTGTTGCAGGTTTTTTGCCAGCGATAATCTCATCGACGTTGGCGACATGGCCGTACTGGAGATAGCTGGCGTAAGGAGATGCCGTTTTCGGATCGGCCAGACGCTGCCAGCTATAAACGAAATCTTGCGCGGTAACCGGTGAACCGTCGGACCATTTGGCATCCTTGCGGATATGGAAGGTCCAGACTTTAAAATCCTTGTTATCCCACGATTCGGCAACGCCCGGCACAGGATGGCCGTTAAGATCGCCAATCACTAACCCTTCAAACAGATCGCGGTTAACGTTGGACTCCGGGACGCCTTCAATTTTATGCGGATCCAGAGATTGCACCTCTGCCCCGTTATTACGCACCAGCGTTTGTTTATCCGCCAGTTGCACCCCAGCAGGAACATCTGCTGCCATAGCAACATTTGCGGTGATTAGCGCAGATAAAATTCCCGCCGCTACCAGACTTTTTTTAGTGATGATGGTCATGTGTTGTTACTCCACTCATTATAATTACTGGTTATTTAACCAGCCTGTTATTTTTCCCTTAAAGGGATTCTGTACAGTGCAGGAGTCTTTGCCGCTGTCAGATTCTACTGCTTGCTATCACCGACTTATTTATTACGACCGCTCAAACGGCAGCCTTGACGTCGATTCTTTATCCCCCTGTCCAGAGGGGAATTCCGGCACAATGAGTTATGTAATAATAATTCTCATTTGTGCACATTATTTAGTTAGCGATCAGGCCGGAAAGTACCAAAACGGTTTCATGTCCGCCAATGCAATTTGCAAATATGTTACCGGATTCTCTTTTATTGTTTTTTTAGCCGCACTTAACGTAAGACTTATCATGTTAAAAAAGCAAAAATATTGCTTTTAATCAGCAAGATAGGAACACCCTGTCATTTTGCGTTCCCGCTCTGCGCGCAAAGTTGCTTTTTTGCACAATAATTTAACAATTGTCTAATTTTTAGCACATTAATCTGCTGTCTCGCAGAAATTACTAATATCATTTCAATGATCCGACAGCAAGCGCCAGAGAATGATGTGACGAAAATAACAGTGATGAGGGGAGAAAGACAGTACGGCGAGATAGAATAAAAACGACTAACCATATGATAAATATAAAATTAAATCATAATTGGTAAAAGTTATAGTTTGTCTTTTATATCAGCTGCAGAAATAAGTTTTGCTAATAATCTTTCAAACGCGAGGCCCCACGCCCCGCGCCTGCCAAGTAAGTTACCCTGTCAATCCAGGAAACAGCGCTTTAATCCCGGTGACGATAAACTCAATCCCTAAAGCCATCAGCAACAGACCCATGATACGAGTAATGACGTTAATCCCGGTCTGCCCTAACAATCTGACCAACCACGGCGCCATGCGGAAAATTCCCCAACAACAGGCGGCAAACAGCGCAATGGCGATTGAAAAACCGATCAGGTGGGCAATGGAGTGATAGCGAGTCCCCCAAACGATCGTGGAGCTTATCGCCCCCGGCCCCGCCATTAAAGGTAACGCTAACGGTACGACCCCGATACTTTCCCGAATAGCCGTCTCCGACTTCTCCTGTTTGTTTTGTTTATCTTCACCGAGTTTGCCGCTAATCATCGACATGGCGATAGTCACCACCAGGATCCCACCCGCAATACGGAAAGAATCAATAGAGATGCCGAAAATTTGCAAGATGCCATCGCCAAGGAAGAGCGAGGTAAGGAGAATGATAGCCACCGACAGATTAGCCGTCAGATTCGTCTTATTCCGCACCAGCGCCGTCTGGTAGCTGGTCATGCTAATGAAAACCGGGATGATGCCGACCGGGTTGACCAGCGCGAAAAGGCCGATAAAAAATTTAAAATAAACAGCGAAATCAAACAACGGTAGGGTCACAGTGAACTCCGCAGCACCATTAAAAAAGGCTGTTGACAGTGTCAGTACAAATTAATTTGGCAGAAGATACCCTTTTCATAGCCACAATTCATCTCAAATATGCAGCCGCGGCTGTTTGCTTTTATTTGTTATATATTTGTTTAGCGGATGGGCTTTATTCATTAAATATGCATACATTATCACTCCCCATCATCTAACTGGTCAATTATTGCCCTGCTGAAAGGTATCAGCATCGCCAAATATTGATCTAAATCACGTAATTCATACTCAGAAGTGAGTAATCTTGGCTACATCAAGAGAGTGAAAGGCCGAAGTACCTGAGTGCGTAGTGAGACAAAGCTTTTTTAGTAAATCAGTGTGTTCAAAGCGTTAGAAATCTTTACGTTAACATTTACATGCAAGCTGTTAACAGCCTGTCTATAATGTCGAATCGAGCTACTGTTTTACTAAAAAAGTTTAACATTATCAGGAGAGCATTATGGCTGTTACTAATGTCGCTGAACTTAACGCACTTGTAGAGCGCGTAAAAAAAGCCCAGCGTGAATATGCCAGTTTCACTCAAGAACAAGTTGATAAGATCTTCCGTGCCGCCGCTCTGGCCGCTGCAGATGCTCGAATCCCTCTCGCAAAAATGGCCGTTGCCGAATCCGGCATGGGTATTATTGAAGATAAAGTGATCAAAAACCACTTCGCCTCCGAATATATCTACAACGCCTATAAAGATGAAAAAACCTGTGGCGTCCTGTCTGAAGACGACACTTTCGGTACCATCACCATTGCTGAACCAATCGGTATTATTTGCGGTATCGTTCCGACTACCAACCCGACCTCAACGGCTATCTTCAAATCGCTGATCAGCCTGAAGACGCGTAACGCCATTATCTTCTCCCCGCACCCGCGTGCTAAAGACGCTACCAACAAAGCGGCTGACATCGTATTGCAGGCGGCGATTGCTGCCGGTGCGCCGAAAGATCTGATTGGTTGGATCGACCAACCTTCAGTAGAACTGTCTAATGCGCTGATGCACCACCCTGACATCAACCTGATCCTCGCCACCGGTGGCCCAGGTATGGTTAAAGCTGCTTACAGTTCTGGTAAACCAGCTATCGGCGTTGGTGCAGGTAACACGCCGGTTGTTATCGATGAAACTGCCGATATTAAACGCGCAGTAGCGTCCGTACTGATGTCAAAAACCTTCGATAACGGCGTTATCTGTGCTTCTGAACAGTCTGTTGTTGTTGTCGACTCGGTCTACGATGCCGTTCGCGAACGTTTTGCCAGCCACGGCGGCTACCTGCTGCAGGGCAAAGAATTGAAAGCCGTTCAGGACATCATCCTGAAAAATGGCGCGCTGAATGCGGCGATCGTTGGTCAACCGGCGGCAAAAATCGCTGAACTGGCAGGCTTCACCGTGCCGGCCACCACTAAGATTCTGATCGGCGAAGTTACCGACGTTGACGAAAGCGAACCGTTCGCTCACGAAAAACTGTCCCCGACTCTGGCAATGTACCGGGCGAAAGATTTCGAAGACGCGGTCGATAAAGCAGAAAAACTGGTCGCCATGGGCGGTATCGGTCACACCTCTTGCCTGTACACCGACCAGGACAACCAGCCGGCTCGCGTGGCCTACTTCGGCCAGATGATGAAAACCGCGCGTATCCTGATCAACACCCCGGCTTCTCAGGGTGGTATCGGCGACCTGTATAACTTCAAACTCGCACCTTCCCTGACTCTGGGTTGTGGTTCCTGGGGTGGTAACTCCATCTCTGAAAACGTTGGTCCGAAACACCTGATCAACAAGAAAACCGTTGCTAAGCGAGCTGAAAACATGTTGTGGCATAAACTTCCGAAATCTATCTACTTCCGTCGTGGCTCTCTGCCAATCGCACTGGATGAAGTGATTACTGATGGTCACAAACGCGCGCTGATTGTGACTGACCGCTTCCTGTTCAACAACGGTTATGCAGACCAGATCACTTCCGTACTGAAAGCGGCTGGCGTAGAAACCGAAGTGTTCTTTGAAGTTGAAGCTGACCCAACTCTGACCATCGTGCGTAAAGGCGCGGACCTGGCCAACTCCTTCAAACCAGACGTAATCATTGCGCTGGGCGGCGGTTCCCCGATGGATGCAGCCAAAATCATGTGGGTTATGTATGAGCATCCGGAAACCCACTTCGAAGAACTGGCGCTGCGCTTTATGGATATCCGTAAACGTATCTACAAGTTCCCGAAAATGGGCGTTAAAGCGAAGATGGTTGCCATCACCACGACTTCCGGTACCGGCTCTGAAGTGACTCCGTTCGCCGTGGTAACCGACGATGCAACTGGACAGAAATATCCGCTGGCCGATTACGCGCTGACTCCGGATATGGCGATTGTCGATGCCAACCTGGTCATGGATATGCCGAAGTCCCTGTGCGCCTTCGGTGGTCTGGACGCCGTGACTCATGCCCTGGAAGCTTACGTCTCCGTACTGGCTTCCGAGTTCTCCGATGGTCAGGCTCTGCAAGCGCTGAAACTGCTGAAAGAGTATCTGCCGGCCTCTTACCACGAAGGTTCTAAGAACCCGGTAGCCCGCGAACGTGTGCACAGTGCCGCCACTATCGCCGGTATCGCGTTTGCTAACGCCTTCCTGGGCGTGTGCCACTCTATGGCGCACAAACTGGGCTCACAGTTCCACATTCCTCACGGTCTGGCGAACGCCCTGCTGATCTGCAACGTTATCCGCTATAACGCGAATGACAACCCGACCAAGCAGACCGCATTCAGTCAGTATGACCGTCCGCAGGCACGCCGTCGTTACGCCGAGATCGCGGACCACCTGGGTCTGAGCGCTCCGGGCGACCGCACTGCTGCGAAAATCGAGAAACTGCTGGCATGGCTGGAAAGCCTCAAAGCGGAGCTGGGAATTCCGAAATCTATCCGTGAAGCCGGTGTTCAGGAAGCTGATTTCCTGGCTCATGTTGATAAGCTGTCTGAAGACGCCTTCGATGACCAGTGCACCGGCGCTAACCCGCGCTACCCGCTGATCGCCGAGCTGAAACAGATTCTGCTGGACACCTACTACGGTCGTGACTTTGTCGAAGGCGAAGCAGCGGCTGTGAAAAAAGAAGCGGCTCCAGTCAAAGCTGAGAAAAAAGCGAAAAAATCCGCTTAATTCACGGCATTGATATGAACGAAGCCCCATCTATTGATGGGGCTTTTTTTATATTCGTACTTTATTAGTGTTCACATACAGAAGTACAAGAAGCAATACACTGGGTAATATCTGAATACAGGAACCGATTCCATAAAAGACAACAGGCGCCATACAGGCGCCTGAAGATAATGAAATTAAAGAATTATTCGCAGTGGCGCAGCTTACTTTGCACCTGGGTTAACGAACCGATATTCAACGCCTCTTTATAATGCTTACGGCATACGGAAACGTAGCGCTCATTACCGCCAATCACCACCTGCTCGCCCTCATTGTACGGTCGCCCCTCCTGGTCAAGACGCAAAACCATGCTTGCCTTTCGCCCACAGAAGCAAATAGTTTTTAATTCAACCAGCTTATCCGACCATGCCAACAAATACTGGCTACCGCTAAATAACTCACCGCGAAAGTCCGTACGCAAGCCGTAGCACAATACAGGGATATCGAGCTCATCCACCACTTCTGAGAGCTCGTGGACCTGTTCACGGGTCAGGAACTGGCTTTCGTCCACCAGCACGCAATGAATAGGCTGGCGGGCATGCTCTGACGCTATATCGGCATATAACGACGTCTGAGGATTATACAGCCGCGCCGGAGAAGACAGCCCGATTCGCGAGCTCACTTTGCCAGAACCAAAGCGGTCGTCAATTTCAGCGGTATAAACGACGGTACGCATCCCTCGTTCCTGGTAATTGTACGAAGACTGCAACAGTGCGGTAGACTTACCGGCATTCATTGCAGAATAGTAAAAATAAAGTTGTGCCATCGGCTGCGTAACCCCAATCAATGTGTTTTACTGCGCAATTGTATCATATATTACCGAGCCGACCGTGCTTTCACAGGGGGTATTGCCGACTTAACGATAATGCTTTACAAAAAATGAAACGGACGGTGAATGAATAGCTTCAGGCAAGACCGTTGCCGCGCCAGCAGATACAAATCATTGTCGTTTTGTGCTTAAACCTCCATTCTCCGGACAACTATAATGGGTTTTGGCCGCCAATTTATATTAAGCATCACCGTAACTAATGCGCTAAAACTGAAGAGTGATATTTATCCACGTAAAGTATAAATTTACTCTCGAAACGCAGGAAAACCATCCTGACTCATGGTTTTAGCGCCTGTGCGTATGCTTAAGCTATAAGCGAGAAGATGTGAAGTCGCGCGAAAATTTAACTTAAATTATTTAATCAACCAGACAAATAACAAGTAATTTTGAATTCCTTACATTCTCCCCTATTGCACATCTGATTTTATCGCTCTATTATTACTTCAACAAACCACCCCACAATATAAGTTTGAGATTACTACAATGAGCGAAGCACTTAAAATTTTGAACAACATCCGTACTCTTCGTGCGCAGGCAAGAGAATGCACCCTTGAAACGCTTGAAGAGATGCTGGAAAAATTAGAAGTTGTCGTTAACGAACGTCGCGAAGAAGAAAGCGCCGCTGCTGCAGAAATTGAAGAGCGCACTCGTAAACTGCAACAGTACCGCGAAATGCTGATCGCTGACGGTATTGATCCGAATGAACTGCTGAGCACCATGGCGGCAGTTAAAGCTGGCACCAAAACTAAACGTGCTGCACGTCCGGCTAAATACAGCTACGTTGATGAAAACGGCGAAACTAAAACCTGGACTGGCCAGGGTCGTACTCCGGCAGTCATCAAGAAAGCAATGGACGAGCAAGGTAAAACACTGGACGATTTCCTGCTCTAATTAGCTTTATGCTTGATATAAAAATCCCGCTTCGGCGGGATTTTTTTTATCGCTACACGCTTAAAGTAACAGGCATAAAAAAACCGGATCATCATCAGACGATCCGGTTGTTCTGCTGGCGAATATTACTTCGCGACAGCCTGCTCAAGCCAGGCTTTAAAGTCTTCGCCCAGAGTTTTATGGCGAACGCCATATTCTACGAAGGCCTGCATATAACCGAGCTTATTACCGCAGTCATGGCTTTTGCCTTTCATGTGGTAGGCTTCAACGGTTTCTTTCTCGATCAGCATATCAATAGCATCAGTCAGCTGAATTTCATCGCCAGCTCCCGGAGGGGTTTTCGCCAGCAGCGGCCAAATATCGGCGCTCAGCACATAACGACCGACTACCGCCAGATTAGACGGCGCGACGTCTGCCTTCGGTTTCTCAACAACGCCAACCATCGGCACGCTTTCGCCAGGCTGCAGGCTTTCGCCTTTGCAGTCAACAACACCATAGGCCGTAACGTCATCAACCGGCTCAACCATGATCTGGCTGGCGCCCGTTTCGTCAAAGCGAGCAATCATTTCCGCCAGGTTATCGCGGGTCAGATCGGATTCATATTCGTCCAGAATCACGTCCGGCAGAATAACCGCAACCGGTTCGTCGCCGACAACCGGATGCGCGCACAGCACCGCGTGGCCCAGACCTTTAGCCAGCCCCTGACGTACCTGCATGATGGTCACGTGCGGCGGACAAATAGACTGAACTTCTTCCAGAAGCTGACGTTTTACACGTTTTTCCAGCATCGCTTCGAGTTCGAAGCTGGTATCGAAATGGTTTTCAATAGAGTTTTTCGAAGAGTGTGTCACCAGAACAATTTCAGTAATCCCTGCGGCGATACATTCGTTAACAACATATTGGATTAATGGTTTATCTACCAGTGGCAGCATTTCTTTCGGAATAGCCTTGGTGGCGGGTAGCATCCTGGTGCCTAATCCCGCTACCGGGATAACAGCTTTTCTTACTTTAGAATTAAGGGCAGCCATTGAAATCTCCTGGACTGTTCGTTTTTTGAACTTAATCGTCAATAAATAACGCATCGAGTATATCAGTCTGATCAGATAAACCTGGTCTGAAAAGGTTTGGATACCCTCGAATTAGGACTTTTACGCATAAAACGCAGTGATAGTACCACCGGAAATGTAGGCCCGGTAATCCCACCTACTAAAAATAGATAGAATTGTTCAATCTGCAGACAACATCAGGCGTAAACGTCCCCCGGCTCCCCAAATTTGACACTGCCATGATGTGCAGCGCTGGCTAATTTGGTTGAGGTATGCGTTGCCCAACGTTCCTAACGGAACGCCGTTACTAATTTGAATTTTATGCTCTCCGGTATTCAGCGTGCCGTTAAGGCCAGCAGAAACCAGAATCAAATTTTTTAATCCGCTGTGATAATAACCAACCAACAATGGGAATTGGCCTGGTAAATTGGCCTGGCGGAGTAATTGGTTAACTTGTTTTAACAATGCGCCCATTTCCGGCAGTCGCTGCCCCTGATGAGCAAGCTGTTCTTGCAACAAACCATTAAACAAAGCGCGTAATAATAATGCGGCCAGAACGCCATTATCACCGGCACGGGTAACATCCAGGCAATAAAACGCCAGATCGTTTTCTGATAACGGCGCAATATCCAGCACCAGCCCCGGTTTATCCGCAGAGATAAGCTGACGGTAATGAATGCGACAATGAGATATCTCCTGCTGTACCGGCGGCTGAAGCTCCTGCAATAACCTTGACGCGGCCAGAGGATCGCTAACTAACGCATCCCAGTCTTCAAATAATCGCTCTTCCTCTTCTACTCGAGAACTAAACATTGTCGGGTAGAGACATGCATACACCGTTTCACGCAGGCGATTAAAATCTTTTACCGGCTTCAGTAAGACATCCTGCACGCCAAGACGCAGCGCTTTGGCAATGTCCGCCATGTTTTCGGTCGCGGAAATCATCAAAATAGGAAGTTGTTCACCCTGGTTGCGAACCTGTTCAACCAGCTCCAGGCCGTTCATTCTCGGCATCGAGATATCACAAATCATCAGATCCGGTTTCGAAATCGCGATTTGCTGCAGCGCCTCAATGCCGTCTTCCGCCTGGCGGATGGTCGCCCCCAGTGAAGTGAGCCAGCTATCCAGAAGAGAGCGGAAAACGGGTTCGTCTTCAACTATCAGAATCTGTTTTCCCGCCAATGGCTGCGTCATGTTCTCTCCCCTGGCTGACGATAATTAAATAGTGGCACGCTATTCACGCTATCGCCTGTCAGAATTTACTTAAGTGTTGGACAAGTGCGCTACGCGGAAGTGCGCACCAAGGGTAATAATTCATCCATTTTTTTCTCAACGGCCAGCTGTCCTGCGGCCATCGCTTCGCCAGCACGATGAAAATCGAGAGTGGAGATTTGCGGACAAAACGGCTGTAGCAGGATATCTGGCGGATCGCCTGCCATACGATTACGTTTCAGGCGATTTTCCAGCACCTGAATCGAGGTGGACATAATCTCCATCGCCGTGGGGGTTATTGTCGCACGACGAGAGCTCATTCTCCCCAACCGGGATCGCAGGCGGGAATGCCAACTTAGCTCTTCTATCGGCTCCGGACGCGGCGATTCGATTGATAATAGGTCCTGCTGCATAAGATGGGCGTCATGCTGGAGGTCAACGGCAATCACAATATCCGCCCCCAAGGCTCGCGTTAGCGAGACCGGGACCGGATTGACCACCGCACCATCTACCAGCCAGTAGCCGTTATGCATCACCGGCGACATCAGGCCCGGCATACTACAAGAAGCGCGGACCGCCATGTGCAGGTCACCTTCCGTAAACCATAATTCACGCCCGGTGCTCAGGTTTGTCGCCACGGCGGCAAAACGACGTTCGCACTCTTCGATTTGCGCAACAGGCATAATTTGCCGGTATTGATTGAACACCCGCTCGCCGCGTAACAAACCGCCGCGCCGCCAGGAGAGATCCATCAATCGCAGCACATCCCAGTTGCTAAAGGAGCTAACCCACTTTTCCAACGCAGGGAGACGATTGCAGGCGTAAGCCGCACCGACTAAGGCACCAATAGAACATCCCGCCACTACATCGACATCAATTCCCGCCCGATGCAGCGCTTTTATCACGCCGATATGCGACCAACCGCGCGCGGCGCCAGCCCCTAGCGCTAAACCAATCTTCAACTTTCTCATTAGTACTGATACATATCCTTCCACTCCGAGCATGACATCAGCGCCATCGCTCAGTTAACATAATGCAGGTTGGCGCTCAGGCGCCGTCATTCTTTTCCATGGAGGCGATTTTGTCGCAATTATGCCCCTGTGGCAGCGCTCTCGAGTATAGCTCATGTTGCCAGCGATATCTGGACGGCGGTCAGCTAGCGCCGAGCCCGTCACAGCTGATGCGTTCCCGCTATAGCGCATTCGTGATGAAAGATGTCGATTATTTAATCAAAACCTGGCATCCGACCTGTGAAGCGTCACGTTTTCGCACCGATATTGAAAAAGGCTTTGCCAATACGCAATGGCTCGGCTTAACCGTTTTCGCCACCGATAACGGACGTAATCCCGACGAAGGCTTCGTCAGTTTTATCGCACGTTTTACTGAAGATAACCGCCCCGGCGCGATTATTGAACGTTCCAGATTCTTAAAAGAAAACGGACAGTGGTACTATATTGACGGCACTCGGCCATTAATTGGTCGTAATGACCCCTGCCCTTGCGGTTCAGGTAAAAAATTTAAAAAATGCTGCGGCCAGTAAGGCCCGGCATCAGCAATTGCAAACACAACAGGATTTCCCCCGCGATGCATTCATTACAACGTAAAGTACTACGCACCATTTGCCCTGATCAGAAAGGCCTCATCGCGCGTATCACGAATATCTGCTACAAGCACGAGTTAAACATCGTGCAGAACAATGAGTTTGTCGACCACCGTACCGGTCGCTTCTTCATGCGTACCGAGCTCGAAGGTATTTTTAACGACGCCACACTGCTGGCCGACCTCGATAGCGCGCTGCCGGAAGGTTCAATTCGCGAACTCAACCCGGCCGGCCGTCGCCGGGTGGTGATTCTGGTCACCAAAGAAGCGCACTGTCTCGGCGATCTACTGATGAAAGCCAACTACGGTGGGCTGGATGTCGACATCGCCGCGGTAATCGGCAACCATGAAACGCTGCGCACGCTGGTGGAACGTTTCGGTATTCCTTTTGAGCTGGTGAGCCATGAAGGACTGAGCCGTGAAGAGCACGACCAGCGAATGGGCGATGCGATAGCCGCCCACGATCCGGACTACGTGGTACTGGCAAAGTACATGCGCGTACTTACTCCGGCGTTTGTCGCTCGTTTCCCGAACAAAATCATTAATATTCACCACTCGTTCCTGCCGGCGTTTATCGGTGCGCGTCCTTATCATCAGGCCTATGAGCGCGGAGTGAAGATCATCGGCGCCACCGCCCACTACGTGAATGATAATCTGGATGAAGGCCCAATCATCATGCAGGACGTGATTCACGTCGATCATACCTATACCGCCGAAGATATGATGCGCGCGGGGCGCGACGTTGAAAAAAACGTCTTAAGCCGAGCGCTTTATCAAGTGCTGGCGCAGCGCGTCTTTGTTTACGGTAACCGGACGATTATTCTTTAATCGACAGCGAAATGAATTGGTTAGCTTTACGGCGTTACGCGTAAAAATCAGGCAACCAGTTTAATTTTGTCAAAGGAATGCTTTACAGGGGCGCGTCATTTGGTATGATGCGCCCCGCTTCCCGAGAAGGGAGCAGGCCAGTACAAAGCATTACCCCGTGGTGGGGTTCCCGAGCGGCCAAAGGGAGCAGACTGTAAATCTGCCGTCATCGACTTCGAAGGTTCGAATCCTTCCCCCACCACCATTATTCACTACAGTGATATGGTTTCCCCGACAAGCGTAAACGATGTTTGCACTTAGCGGGAAGGGTAAGAACCTTCGACTAAGGTTCGACTCGAGCGCCAGCGAGAGAACGTTGCCATAGGCAACGGCCCAAAGGGCGAGGAGCGATAGCGACAAGTTATCCTTTCCCCACCACCATTCATTTTGCTGAATAGCCTACAATTTGATTTTACCCCTGGTGGGGTTCCCGAGCGGCCAAAGGGAGCAGACTGTAAATCTGCCGTCATCGACTTCGAAGGTTCGAATCCTTCCCCCACCACCATCTCCCCAAGTCATACCCAGCTTAATTTACCTGCGATATTCTATATTCTGCCCAATGGGGAAGGATGAGAAGCTTCGACTAAGGTTCGACTCGAGCGTCAGCGAGAGAACGTTGCCGCAGGCAACGGCCCGAAGGGCGAGGCGCTTTAGCGCCGAGTAATCCTTCCCCCACCACCATCTCCCCAAGTCATACCCAGCTTAATCTACCTGCGATATTCTATATTCTGCCCAATGGGGAAGGATGAGAAGCTTCGACTAAGGTTCGACTCGAGCGTCAGCGAGAGCACGTTGCCGCAGGCAACGGCCCGAAGGGCGAGGCGCTTTAGCGCCGAGTAATCCTTCCCCCACCACCATCTCCCTTCAGCCACCGGTTCTGCTATCTCCTCGCTCGCGCTTCGCTTAGCGAGGCTACATACTCTTACACTCTCTCAGCCACCTGTTCTGCTATCCCCTCGCTCGCGCTTCGCTTAGCGAGGCTACAGGTGGTGACGTCTGGTAGCCCGGACAGGTGCGCAGCACCGCCTCCGGGAAAACTCACAGCGGGGGCAAGCGCCTTTTTACCGGCGAGCTTTTCACCACCGACGTATTGCATTGCGCATATTCTGCCAGACCATCCAATATCGTATCCAGCTGCGCAATATCGCGCACCACGAGACGCATAACAAAACAATCCTCTCCGGTGACCTTGTCGCTTTCAATACACTCCGGTATAGCCTGAATATATTTATCCACTTTTTGCAGCAATCCCGGTAGCGGCCTCACCCGTACTAATGCCTGCAGGCTATATCCCAATGCCGCCAGATTAACCCGTGCGCTATAACCCTGAATCACTCCTTTTTCCTCAAGGCGTTTTACCCGCTCGGCGGTACTCGGGGAGGTCAATCCCACCTGCGCACTCAATACCTTAAGCGAAACTCTGGCATCTTGCGTCAGGCAGGCCAGAATCGCCCGGTCTATTTCATCAATAATGTATTCCATTTATTTCACCTAATTAATAAAGGTATTTATCTGTTTTTACCTTAATTCAGATATATCAAGCTGTCAGGCTTTTCACGACAATAATGGAAAACTTCTGGAGGTGAAATATGCAGCTTTCTCGTGGAGTCTGGCAAATGAGTCTGGCGATGATAATTTCCGGCTCGATTGGCGCGTTCGTGCTGCTCTCAGGGTTGCCGGTAATCGACGTGGTTTTCTGGCGCTGTCTTATCGGCGCAGTCACATTATTGCTGTTTATTTTGTTAAGCCGACAGCCCTTCAGCCGCCTGACGCGTCTCACCCTGGCGCTGGCAATCCTTGGCGGCGTCGCGCTGGTCATTAACTGGCTGCTGCTTTTTGCCGCCTACTCACGCGTTTCTATTGGGATGGCCACCGTGGTCTACAATACCCAGCCTTTTATGCTGGTATTACTGAGCATGATGCTGGGTGAAAAGGTAAGCGCGGTAAAATGGGCATGGTTACTCCTGGCCTTTACCGGCGTGGTGATTCTGCTGTCGAGCGAGCTGACTCCCGCCCACAGCGATAATCTCGTCACCGGTATTATCCTGGCATTAGGCGCGGCATTTTTTTATGCCCTGACCGCTATTATTGCCCGCAAACTGCAGCCGCTCCCGGCGCAGCATATCGCTTTTATTCAGGTTATCGTCGGCACGGTAATGCTTTTGCCGCTGGTTCATGCTCCTGAGTTTAACAGCCACTTCCCCTGGCGCTATCTGCTGATCCTCGGCGTTGTCCATACCGGGATTATGTACCAGCTTTTATATAGTGCGATTCAAAAGCTACCGACGCCGGTCACCGGTTCGCTGTCGTTTATCTATCCGCTGGTGGCTATTCTGGTGGACTATCTGGTTTTCCATCATGCGCTGGCGCCGCTGCAGTTGGCAGGAGGGGTGCTGATTTTGCTTGCCGCTGCGGGCAACAACCTTGGTTGGGGCGAAAAAAAACCCCGCCATGGCGGGGTGAGTCAGCCGTCGCGGATGAACTAGCGACGTGCGCGTACAATCTGGTATTTGCGCGTCAGGTATTCGACCGGCGCGCTCCAGATATGAACCAGACGTGAGAACGGGAACAACAGGAACAGCGTCATCCCCAGCACCAGGTGCACGCGGAAGACAAACGCCACGCCATCAAGATGCTGCGAAGCGCCGCCGTGGAAGGTCACCACCGACTGCGCCCAGCCGACCAGTTTCATCATTTCGCTACCGTCCATATGCTGGGCGGAGAATGGAATGGTCAGCAGTCCCAGCGCGCATTGCACCATCAGTAACGAGAGGATCAGAATATCCGCTGTCGTGGTGGTAGCGCGAACGCGTGGGCTCAGCAGACGGCGCTTAAGCAGCAGTAAACCGCCCACCAACGTCATCACGCCGCACGCGCCGCCGGCGAACATCGCCATTTTCTGCTTCACGTCGATCGGCAGGAAGGATTCATACATCCAGTGCGGAGTCAGCATGCCGAGGAAATGGCCGGCGAAAATACCCAGGATCCCGATATGGAACAGGTTTGACGCCAGGTTCATCCCTTTACGATCCAGCATCTGACTGGAGGCGGCGCGCCAGGTGTACTGACCGTAGTCGTAGCGCAGCCAGCTGCCAATAAGGAACACCGAACCCGCAATGTACGGATAAATGTCAAAGAAGAACATATTCAGGAAGTGCATTAGTGCTGTCCTCCGTTAGAGATATTCAAATATTGCGGGGCCACGGCTCCGGCAAAACGACGCTGGTGAGCGGAAATCTCCGACTCGCCGCAGCCCTGGTCGGCAAAGAATTTGACCTGCTCTTCTTCCCAGACGGCATCCAGCGCCTGCGGCGTATCGTCGCGGGCCTCGTCGGCGATCTTCTCCGCCACTTTCTGGCTATCGACCTGAGTATTGGCCAGCTTCAACAGCAGCTCGAACAGCACCGCATAGCGGCTTTCGCGCTGTTGCAGACGCGCGCTGAGCAGGCCGAGGATCGGCGCAACGTCCCGCAGGCCGCCAAGCGCTTCCTCTTCCGGCAACTGCGCCAGATACTCCAGATACAGCGGTAGGTGATCCGGCAGCTCATGGCTATCAAGCAGTAGACCATGGCGCTCGTACTGCGCCATCAGGTCGACCATCGCCTGCCCGCGATCGCGGGATTCGCCGTGAACATGTTCAAATAGCAGCAGCGAGGTGGCGCGGCCGCGGTCGAACAGCTCGCTGTACGCCGACTGGGCGTCCAGCGGATCCTGAGCCACCAAATCGCGCAGGAAAACGCCCAGCGCATGGGCATCTTCTTTGGCGAGTTTTTCCGATGACGCGAGAGCCTCGAACATCTCCTGCTGATGCTGCCACAAGGCAGCGTCAGGGTATTCGAGCAGACGCGACACAATCACGAGTTCAATCATGAGTGCGGCTCCGTTTTGCTGGTAACGTCAATGGCGTCGATGCGACGGCTGTTGAACAGGTTGAATTCGCTGTCAGAACCGTGACAACCATCGCCGAAGGTAAAGCCGCAACCGCTCTTCTCCGGGAAGGCATCGCGGGCCTGTTCGCGATGGCTGCTCGGTACCACGAAACGATCTTCGTAGTTGGCGATGGCCAGATAGCGATACATTTCCTGCGCCTGCGCTTCGCTCAGCCCCACCTCTTCCAGCGCGCGGGTATCGACGACGCCGTCGACGGTTTCCGCTCGTTTGAAGTGGCGCATCGCCAGCATACGTTTCAGCGCCAGCAGTACCGGCTGGGTATCGCCCGCGGTTAGCAGATTCGCCAGATACTGGACCGGAATTCGCAGGCTTTCTACGTCAGGCAGGATCCCGTTACTACCCAGTTCACCCGCATCGGCGGCGGACTGAATCGGCGACAGAGGCGGCACGTACCAGACCATTGGCAGGGTACGATATTCCGGGTGCAGCGGCAGCGCCAGCTTCCAGTCCATCGCCATTTTGTATACCGGAGACTGCTGCGCGGCTTCAATTACGCCCTGCGGTACGCCATCTTTTAGCGCCTGCTCAATCACTTTTGGATCGTTTGGATCGAGGAAGACGTCCAGCTGGCGCTGATACAGATCTTTCTCGTTCTCGGTGCTGGCGGCGTTTTCAATTGCGTCCGCGTCATACAGCAGTACGCCAAGGTAGCGGATACGGCCCACACAGGTTTCGGAACACACCGTCGGCATCCCGGATTCAATACGCGGGTAGCAGAAGATGCATTTCTCGGATTTCCCGCTCTTCCAGTTGAAGTAGATTTTCTTGTACGGGCAGCCGGTGATACACATCCGCCAGCCGCGGCACTTATCCTGGTCGATCAGGACGATACCGTCCTCTTCACGCTTATAGATGGCGCCGCTCGGGCAGGTCGCGACGCACGCCGGGTTCAGGCAGTGCTCGCACAAGCGCGGCAGATACATCATGAAGGTGTTTTCGAACTGGCCGTACATCGCCTTCTGCATGTTTTCGAAGTTCTGGTCTTTGGCGCGTTTTTCAAACTCGCCGCCGAGGATCTCTTCCCAGTTCGGGCCGCTGGTAATTTTGTCCATCCGCTGGCCGGTAATCAGCGAGCGCGGACGGGCGATCGGCTGATGTTTACTTTCCGGCGCGTTATGCAGATTCTGGTAGTCATAATCAAACGGCTCGTAGTAATCATCGATCCCCGGCAGATGCGGGTTGGCGAAGATTTTACCCAGCAGCATCGCGCGGTTGCCCATGCGCGGCTGCAGCTTACCGTTGATTTTGCGGATCCAGCCGCCTTTCCATTTTTCCTGGTTTTCCCAGTCGTTGGGGAAACCGACGCCTGGCTTACTTTCTACGTTGTTGAACCAGGCGTACTCCATCCCTTCACGACTGGTCCAGACGTTTTTGCAGGTTACGGAGCAGGTGTGGCAGCCGATGCATTTATCGAGATTCAGCACCATGCCGACTTGTGAACGAATTTTCATTTTACGCTCTCCTGTACCTGGTCATTACCTTCGCCGTCTAACCAGTTAATGTTCTTCATCTTACGTACCACAACAAACTCATCGCGGTTGGAACCGACGGTGCCATAGTAGTTAAAGCCGTATGCCAGGTGGCCGTAGCCGCCGATCATATGGGTCGGTTTTGGCGTAATACGGGTGACCGAGTTGTGGATCCCGCCGCGCTGACCGGTAACTTCAGAGCCTGGCAGGTTCACGATACGTTCCTGCGCGTGATACATCATGGTCATTCCGGCCGGTACGCGCTGGCTCACTACCGCACGCGCCGTCAGGGCGCCGTTGGCGTTAAATACTTCGATCCAGTCGTTATCTTCGATACCGAGATCTTTCGCATCCGCTTCGCTCATCCAGACGATCGGCCCGCCGCGCGACAGGGTCAGCATCAGCAGGTTATCGCTGTAAGTGGAGTGAATCCCCCACTTCTGGTGCGGCGTCAGGAAGTTCAAGGCCTTCTCTGGATTGCCGTTGGACTTCTCGCCCATCACCGCTTTCACCGAACGGGTGTCGATCGGCGGACGATAGACCAGCAGGCTTTCGCCAAAGTCGCGCATCCACTGGTGATCCTGATACAGCGACTGACGGCCGGACAGCGTACGCCAAGGGATGAGCTCGTGAACGTTGGTATAGCCAGCGTTATAGGAGACATGTTCGTCTTCCAGGCCAGACCAGGTCGGGCTGGAGATGATCTTACGCGGCTGCGCCTGAATATCGCGGAAGCGGATCTTCTCGTCTTCTTTATTCAGCGCCAGGTGCGCATGCTCGCGACCGGTAAATTCGCTCAGCGCTTTCCACGCCTTCACGGCCACCTGACCGTTGGTTTCCGGCGCCAGAGTGAGGATCATTTCAGCGGCGTCGATAGCGGTCTCCAGCTTCGGCTGGCCTTTCGCCGGGCCTTCCGCCTTGGTGTAGTTGAGCTTACGCAGCAGATCCATCTCGCTCTGGGTATTCCAGGCGATCCCTTTACCGCCGTTGCCGATGGTTTCCAGCAGCGGGCCGATAGAGGTGAAGCGCTCGTAGGTCGCCGGATAATCGCGCTCGACCGGAATAATATGCGGCGCGGTTTTCCCTGGAATCAGGTCACATTCGCCTTTTTTCCAGTCTTTAACGTCAAACGGCTGCGCCATTTCCGCGGCGGAATCGTGCTGAATCGGCAGCGTCACGACGTCGGTTTCTTTTCCGAGGTGACCCACGCACACTTCAGAGAATTTCTTAGCGATACCTTTATAGATATCCCAGTCGCTCTTCGATTCCCAGGCCGGGTCAACGGCGGCCGACAGCGGGTGAATAAACGGATGCATATCCGAAGTATTCATGTCGTCTTTTTCGTACCAGGTTGCGGTCGGCAGTACGATGTCGGAATAGAGACAGGTGCTCGACAGACGGAAGTCGAGCGTGACGACCAGATCCAGTTTGCCGTCGAGGCCGTTATCCCGCCACTCGACTTCTTCCGGCTTCACGCCGCCCTGCTTGCCAAGGTCTTTGCCCTGAATGCCATTCTCGGTACCCAGCAGGTACTTGAGCATGTATTCATGACCTTTACCGGAGGAACCCAGCAGGTTGGAACGCCAAATAAACAGGTTACGCGGATGGTTTTTACCGTTCTCCGGCTGTTCGGCCGCAAAGCGAATAGACCCCTCTTTCAGCGATTTCACGGTGTAATCGACCGGCGTCATGCCGGCTTTCTTCGCTTCGTCAGCAATACGCAGCGGGTTCACGCCCAGCTGTGGCGCCGACGGCAGCCAGCCCATACGCTCAGCGCGCACGTTGAAGTCGATCAGATGTCCGCTGTAGCGGGATTTATCCGCCATCGGCGACAGCAGTTCCTGCGCGGTGACCGTTTCATAGCGCCACTGGCTGGAGTGGTTATAGAAGTACGATGTACTGTTCATGTGGCGTGCCGGACGCTGCCAGTCAAGGGCGAACGCCAGCGGCTGCCAGCCGGTCTGCGGACGCAGTTTTTCCTGACCAACGTAGTGCGCCCAACCGCCGCCGCTCTGGCCAACGCAGCCGCAGAAGATCAGCATGTTGATCAGTCCGCGGTAGTTCATGTCCAGATGGAACCAGTGGTTCAGGCCCGCGCCGACGATAATCATCGAACGGCCGTGGGTCTTATCGGCGTTATCGGCAAATTCGCGGGCGGTACGGATGATGTGCGCGCGGGATACGCCGGTAATTTTTTCAGCCCAGGCCGGAGTGTACGCTTTGACGTCATCGTAGCTGGTCGCGCAGTTTTCATCGTTCAGCCCACGTTCCAGGCCATAGTTAGCCATGGTCAGGTCATAAACGGTGGTCACCAACGCGGTGGAGCCGTCGGCCATCTGCAGGCGTTTCACCGGCAGTTTGTGCAACAGAATGTTTTCGAGGTCGACTTTGTTGAAATGCTCGGAACCTTCACCGCCAAAGTATGGGAAGCCGACGTTGGCGATATCGTCGTGGCTGCCAAGCAGGCTCAGACGCAGTTCAATCTCTTCGCCGGTTTTACCATCGCGCTGCTCGAGGTTCCACTTGCCTTTGTCGCCCCAGCGGAAGCCCAGAGAACCGTTAGGTACGGTCATTTCGCCCTTCTCGTCAAAGGCGACGGTTTTCCATTCCGGATTCTGCTCCTGGCCCAGGGAGTCAACCAGGTCGGCAGCGCGCAGCATACGGCCAGCGGCATAGTAGCCATCGCGCTCTTCGAGCATAACCAGCATCGGCATGTCGGTGTAGCGGCGTACGTAATCGGTGAAGTACTGGCTCGGTTTATCGAGGTGGAACTCACGCAGCATAACGTGGCCCATCGCCAGCGCCATCGCGGCATCGGTACCCTGCTTCGGCGCCAGCCACAGATCGCACAGCTTGGCGATTTCGGCATAGTCCGGAGTAATTGCCACGGTTTTAGTCCCTTTATAGCGAACTTCGGTAAAGAAGTGCGCGTCCGGGGTACGGGTCTGCGGGACGTTGGAGCCCCAGGCGATGATATAGCTGGAGTTATACCAGTCAGCGGATTCCGGCACGTCGGTCTGTTCGCCCCAGGTCATCGGCGAGGCCGGCGGCAGGTCACAGTACCAGTCGTAGAAGCTCAGGCAGGTACCGCCAATCAGCGACAGGTAACGGGCGCCGGACGCGTAGGAAACCATCGACATCGCCGGGATTGGCGAGAACCCTGCCACGCGGTCTGGACCATAAGTTTTGACGGTATAAACGTTTGAAGCGGCAATCAGTTCGTTCACTTCTTTCCATGAAGAACGAACAAAACCGCCGCGGCCGCGGGCCTGTTTAAAGCTTTTCGCTTTATCGGCATCTTCAATAATAGAAGCCCATGCCTCAACCGGATCGCTATGCTGAACTTTCGCTTCACGCCACATTTTCATCAGACGTTTACGCATCAGCGGATATTTCAGGCGGTTAGCGCTGTACAGATACCAGGAGTAGCTGGCGCCGCGCGGACAGCCGCGTGGCTCATGGTTCGGCAGATCGGGGCGGGTGCGCGGGTAATCGGTCTGCTGGGTTTCCCAGGTGACCAGACCATTTTTGACATAAATTTTCCAGCTGCATGAGCCGGTGCAGTTCACACCGTGAGTGGAACGCACGATTTTGTCATGCTGCCAACGCTGGCGGTATCCATCCTCCCAATCCCGGTTGGTTTTAAGAAGCTGGCCGTGCCCATCGGCAAAGGTTTCACCCTTCTGTTTGAAGTAGCGAAACCGGTCCAGAAATTTACTCATCGGGTTTCTCCTGATATGGAGCCTGACGGCTCTCTGATAAATCGACATTGCTGGATTTGCAGCGAAAATAGCGCCATGCCGAAGGAGGAGAATTGATGACGATCAATGCGAAATACCTTATAAATCCGCCCTCAAACTACAATTACCACCAAAGTAGTAACAATATTCATTGATTATCACTTTGTTTTATAAGGATTATTTTAAATATGACAGAATGTTAACCGGGATTTATGCCACGCTTAGGTATTAAGTGGTAGATGGCTTACCAGATGTTATCTCCCTGAATTTAACCACCTTGCACAGATCAAAAGTATGTTGTAACTAATAGCCACTCATAAAAAAGGCGCACCCTGTGGCGCGCCCTGTCACTTACCGTTAAGAAAAGACTTATTTCTGTTTACGGCCGTATACCGCCCAGGTGATCACCACGCAGGCAATATAGAACACGAGGAAGACTTTCATTGCTCCGGCCGGCGATCCGGTCAGATCCAGCGAAATACCGAACGCTTTCGGAATAAAGAAACCACCGATCGCGCCAATCGCCGAAATAAAGCCCAGCGCCGCGGCGGTATCCGTCGCCGCTTCACGCATCGCCTGCGCTTCACTGCCGCCCTGCGCTTTGACGCGATCCATCGTAAGCTTACGGAAGATAACGGAAATCATCTGGAAGGTGGAGGCGCTGCCCAATCCCGCGGTCAGGAACAGCACCATAAATACCGCGAAGAAGGCGATGAAGTTGCCGCCCTGACCATTGGTCGGCAGAGTCAGGAACAGTAACGCGCAGAAAATAGCCATCACCACGAAGTTGACCAGCGTCACGCGGGTCCCGCCGAGTCGGTCGGAAATCGCGCCGCCCATTGAGCGCGCCAGCGCGCCAATAAACGGACCGAAGAAGGCATAGTGCAGGATCTGCACGTCCGGGAACTGGGTTTTTGACAGCATCGCAAACCCGGCGGAGAAACCGATGAAAGAGCCGAAGGTTGCGAGATACAGCAGCGCCATGATCCACAGATGCAGGCGTTTAAGTACCGGTAACTGTTCGCTCAGCGACGCTTTTGAGGCCGACAGGTCGTTCATAAAGAACCACGCGGCCAGGGTAAAGATAATCAGGAAAGGCACCCAGATCCACGCGGCGTTTTCCAGATACAGCATCGAGCCATCCGGCTGCTCGCTACCGCTACCGCCGAACACGGCAAAGATAGAGAGCGAGACCACCAGCGGCGCAACCAGCTGCATTACGCTAACGCCCATGTTACCCAGACCGCCGTTAACCCCTAGCGCCCCGCCCTGTTTCTCTTTCGGGAAGAAGAAGCTGATGTTCGCCATGCTGGATGCAAAGTTAGCGCCGGCAAAGCCGCACAGCAGAGAGATAATCACGAACACGCTAAACGGCGTGGAGGTATCCTGTACCGCGAAGCCCAGCCATACGCACGGAATAATCATGATACCGGTACTGAACGCCGTCCAGCGGCGGCCGCCGAACAGCGGAACCATAAAGGCATAAGGTACGCGTAATAATGCGCCGGAAAGCGCCGGGAGGGCGGTCAGCATAAACAGCTGATCGGTAGTAAACTGAAAGCCAACTTTATTAAGGTTCACGGCGACGGCGCTGAACAACATCCAGACGCAGAACGCCAGTAAAAGGCAGGGAACGGAGATCCACAAATTACGGCTCGCCACACGATGGCCGCGCTGTTGCCAAAACTCAGGATCTTCAGGACGCCAGTCGGTGATGACTGAGCTGTTAGCCTTCTCCGGGATTGAAGAGTGACTCATAGATACCTCTGATTATTCATATTTCCTGATGCTACCTTAGGGGTTGCTCAAGGCTGTAAGTTGATATAAATCAAAGGAAAAGCGCGGGCCATTTTGTACAAAAATAAATCATGCTCCGAAGTGAGTAGATAATTGTGAGAGAAAAAGTGTGGTTTTTCACGCGACTGCCGGGTTTCTGGTTATCCCTCCCACCACGGCGCCTACCACCGACAATTAAGGAGTAATACCTTAGGGGTATGGGTATACTCCAGGGGATAGCCGAGAATAAGCGCCACTCCCGGAGAGATGACCCATCAGGAGCCACCCATTCCATGTTAAAACGTCTTTTTACGCCGCTGACGTTGGTTAATCAGCTTGCGTTAATCGTACTGCTCGCCACCATCATCGGCGTGGCCGGCATGGCGATATCCGCCCGCCTGGTGCATGGGGTGCAGGGCAGCGCCCACGCCATTAACAAGGCCGGCTCGCTGCGTATGCAGAGCTATCGCCTGCTGGCGGCTATTCCGCTGACGGACAACGATCAAAAGTTGTTTAACGATATGACTGCAACCGTATTTAGCCCGGAGTTGCAATACTCCGCGCGTCGTGACGGCCAGGAAGTACAGCTGAAAGCGCTGCAGCAATATTGGCAGTTGTCGCTGGGACCGGGCATGAAACAGGCGGTCAGGCAAAGCGACGTGGCGCAAGATGTCGCCGATTTTGTCGACCGTATTGACCGGTTGGTTACCGCTTTCGACCACACGACAGAACAGCGTATCGAGCGCGTGGTCTGGATCCATCGCATTCTCGCCATCGGCATGGCGGTGCTGCTGATCTTTACCATCATCTGGCTGCGTGCGCGTCTGCTACGGCCATGGAAACAGTTACTGGGTATGGCGCGGGCGGTCAGCCAGCGCGATTTTACCCAGCGCGCGCACATTAGCGGGCGTAACGAAATGGCGACGCTCGGTATGGCGTTGAATAATATGTCGGAAGAGCTGGCGGAAAGCTACGCCGTGCTTGAACGGCGAGTACAGGAAAAGACCGCCGGCCTCGAGCAGAAAAACGAGATTCTGGCCTTTTTATGGCAGGCCAACCGTCGGCTACACTCCAGCGCCCCGCTGTGCGAGCGCATTTCACCGGTGTTGAATGGCCTGCAGGGGCTGACGCTGCTGCGTGATATTGAAGTGCGGGTATATGATCTCGAGGATGAAGACAATCATCAGGAATTTGCCTGCCACTCCGATATCGAATGCGATGATAAAGGCTGTTATCTGTGTCCGCGCGATCTTCCCCCGCTGCCGGATGGCGGTACGACGCTGAAATGGCGGCTATCGGACGCGCATAACCAGTATGGCATCCTGCTGGCCACGCTGCCGGTTGGCCGCCATCTGAGCCACGATCAACAGCAACTGGTGGATACGCTGGTGGAACAGCTGACCAGCACGCTCGCGCTGGACCGCCATCAGGAGAAGCAGCAGCAGCTTATTGTGATGGAAGAGCGCGCCACCATTGCCCGCGAGCTGCATGACTCCATCGCCCAGTCGCTTTCGTGCATGAAGATGCAGGTCAGCTGTCTGCAGATGCAGGGCGACAGCCTGCCGGATGAAAGCCGCCTGCTGCTGGGGCAAATACGCAACGAACTGAATACTTCGTGGGCGCAGTTGAGGGAGTTATTAACCACCTTCCGTCTGCAGCTTACCGAAGCAGGACTGCGTCCGGCGCTGGAGGCCAGCTGTCAGGAGTACAGCGCCCATTTTGGTTTCACGGTGCAACTCGATTACCAGTTGCCGCCGCGATTTGTCCCGTCGCATCAGGCGATTCACCTGTTGCAGATCGCCCGCGAGGCGTTAAGCAATGCGTTGAAGCACGCCAACGCGACGGAAGTCACCGTGACCGTGTCACAACGCGATAATCAGGTACGTTTAGTCGTTGCCGATAACGGCCGCGGCGTACCGGAAAACGCGGAGCGAAGTAACCATTACGGTTTAATTATTATGCGGGATCGCGCGCAAAGCTTGCGCGGCGACTGTCAGGTCCGCCGCCGGGAGACCGGCGGTACCGAAGTCGTGGTGACATTTATCCCGGAAAAAGCCTTCTCAATCCAATAAGGAGACCCCTATGAGTCAACAGGAACGGGCAACCATCCTTCTCATTGATGATCATCCCATGCTGCGCACTGGCGTTAAGCAACTGATTAGCATGGCGCCGGACATTCAGGTTATCGGCGAAGCCAGCAATGGCGAACAAGGTATTGAACTGGCGGAATCGCTGGATCCGGATCTTATTCTGCTGGACCTTAATATGCCGGGGATGAACGGCCTCGAAACCCTTGACAAGCTGCGGGAAAAATCGCTCTCCGGCCGCGTGGTCGTATTCAGCGTCTCCAATCATGAAGAGGACGTGGTGACCGCCCTGAAACGCGGCGCCGACGGCTACCTGCTGAAAGATATGGAACCGGAAGATTTGCTGAAAGCGCTGCAGCAGGCCGCGGCGGGCGAAATGGTATTAAGCGAAGCGTTAACCCCGGTACTGGCCGCCAGCCTGCGCGCTAATCGCGCCACGTCCGACCGCGACATCAGCCAGTTGACCCCGCGCGAGCGCGATATCCTGAAGCTGATTGCCCAGGGCCTGCCGAACAAAATGATCGCCCGCCGCCTGGATATCACCGAAAGCACGGTTAAAGTGCATGTGAAGCATATGCTGAAGAAAATGAAGCTGAAATCACGCGTTGAAGCCGCCGTCTGGGTTCACCAGGAACGGATCTTCTAAGGCGATTCCGTCCAGGAAACGTCGGGAGCCGTAAACGTCACCAGCGGCTCGGTCAGCGCCAGTGCGATCTCATTGGACGAGACGCGCTGACCCGATTTGTCTTCAACCACCACCGACAGACGCCAGCGATTCACCGCGCCCGGCTCGCTGTTCCATACCGGCATAATGATGCTCCAGCCATCCGCACTGTTGGCATTAACCGGCGGCGTCAGGCTTAGCGCCTGAGTATCCCCCTGCCAGTGCAGCGATTTAATACCGTGCAGGCTATTAATTTGCAGCTTCAGCTGTACCGTTTCGCCGGAGTGCAGATCCCACGGCGGCGTCGCCAGATAGACCGTCAGATTCTTACGCTGGCGATACTCCACTACCGGCAGATTATCGCGTTCCGGGCTATCGTATCGGCTGCCGCGTAGCGAGTTGCTGATAGCCACTTCATCCGCCGCCAGTTGCTGTTTCAGCGGTACCCCAAAACGATAATTCAGCTTCAGGCCGACATTATTCTGGCTGACGCCATTTTCACCCTGTTTGTGTTTTGCGGTGACCGTCACCAACGGTACCGGGGTGTAATTCAGTCCCACCGAAACCGCTACCGGATTGTGGTATCCGGTACCGGAATGAAACAGATCGACGCTATCGCCGAAGTACTGTTCAACGCTGACGCTGGTATTAATGTGCTGATAAAACGGCAATCGCGCCTGGGCAGTCACGTCATAGCCAACGGCCATCCGCTGCTCCTGAGTCTGATTTTCCCGCAACTGCCAATCGCCGAGTGGGTGGTAATAGTTGGCCGATAAGCGCAAGTACTCGCCCCAGGCTTCCGCGCCGATGCTGCCGCGCGCCAGGCTCTCGCTGAGCACTTTGTCGTAAAACGAGTTATAACCCAACAGCCAGCTACCGACACGCCAGCGCTGACCGAGCCCAATATTGCCCACCAGATCGTTCTCGCGCCGGGTAACCGAATATTGATTCCAGGTGAGGTAACGCTCATTGTCCTGCAGCGGCACAAACCAGCTACCCTTGCTGCCGGTGAAGTTACCCTCTTTATCCACCAACAGGTCGATATTGGCATTACCCCACGGCGACAGCCAGTTTTCCAGCTGATGGCTGAACTCATTGCCGATTTTGCTGATGGCGAACATCCGCGCCTGCTCGCCGGTGGTCAGTCCGTTATCGCTCATGCTGGCTTCGCCGAATTTTTTTGCCATCTCGGCGAAATGTTTGGCATCGTCGTCAACCTGCGGCGCTATTCCTAAATCGGGCAGCGTAGTTTGCGGCGGCATACTGTTATCGTTGGCAATCAGCGCCCAAGCGGGAGTGCCTGTCAGCAGCAGGAGAAGCGTCAGTGATGGGGTTAAGCGGTACGGCAAAGGCATCAAACGGATTAACGTAAGCTCACGGGGAATAACAACATCACGTTAGTTTATCGTTTTTTGCCCTTCCCCGCAGCCCTGTGGGCCATTCCAGGAATAAACTGAAACCGGTTGGCGTTTGTTTTCCCCTATCATCAAACCAGCGTTCGGGTTTGATTTGCCGCCAGCAGCGCTTTGAGTTCCGGAATACAGGAACCACAGTTGGTGCCGCACTTGAGCTTCGCGCCAAGCGCCTCTACGCTGACGCAACCGCCGGCAATAGCCTCGCCGATCTGCCGCTCACCGATACTAAAGCAACTGCAAATAGTCTGCCCACGCGGCATGCTGTCGCCGCCCTTACGGCCGCTGAGCAGCGCATGGCGTAGCCCGGCGGTCTGCGGCTGCGTCCGGAACGCCGTATACAGCCATTCAGCATCGATTTGCGGCGGCTTAATATCGCTCCAGCAGCCGAGCATCAATTGTCCGTCGTGCCAGGCCAGTAGGTTCCACAGCCCACCGCCCTCGGCAATTTGCAACTGCCATCCCTGCTTGCGACACCACTCGGTCAGCCAGCTTTGCGGGCCGGTGTCCGCGGCTAGCGACAAATGGCTGAGCTCTACCGCCGCCCGCCGCCGCCAGTGCAGCGAGGAAGGCAACGGCAAGGGCTCGCGAGATAATAGCTCCCCTTGCCACGCCGGCCGCCACGGCGCTATCGCTACCGCCGACTGCTTGCTCTCCGGCTGCCCCGAATGCGGATCGGTGACCGCCGCCAGTAAGTTATTGACCCGCCCCTGGCGGGCAAACTGATTATTCCAGTGCATCGGCACAAAGAGTGAACCGCCGCGCTGCCCTTCGCTGACTATCACCTTCGCAATCATCACGCCGTGGCGCGACCAGACGCGAGCCAGTTCTCCCTCTCGTAATTCAAAACGACGAGCGTCGGCAGGTGCCACCTCGACGACCGGTTCGGCAATATGCTGCATCAACCGCGGTATGTCGCCGGTGCGGGTCATGGTATGCCACTGATCGCGAATACGTCCGCTATTGAGGATCAATGGATAAAATGCCTCGGTCTGCGCCCGGGTCGGCTGCGGCGACACCGGCACCATCCGCAACCTGCCGTCGACGTGCCAGCCCTCCGTTAACCGCCAGGGCGCGGCGCTGCGGCTCACCGGCCAGCGCACCGGCGCCAGGGCATCCCACGACTCCCGGCTGAGGTCCGCCAGCCCCCCGATATCAAACGCCCGCTGACCGTCATTTTCAAATCCTGAGAGCGCCGCGTGTTCACAAAACACCTCATGCGGATGTTGCCATGAAAAAGCCCGGGCATAACCTAATTCGGCGGCGAGACGGGAAATGATCCACCAGTCGGCTTTCGCCTCCCCCGGCGGCGGCAAAAAAGCCCGTTGACGCGAAATTCGCCGCTCCGAGTTGGTCACGGTACCGTTTTTTTCGCCCCATGCCAGCGCCGGAAAGCGGATATGGGCAAAGCGACCCGTATCAGTATTGGCGGCGACATCGGAGACCATCACCAGCGGACACCTGGACAGCGCCTGACTCACCGCGTGGCTATCGGGCAGTGAGACCACCGGATTGGTCCCCATAATCCACACCGCTTTGACCTCACCGCGTCCAATCGCGGCGAATAGTTCGACGGCGGTTAGTCCCGGCGTCTGCGCCAGTCGCTCGCTGCCCCAAAAACGCGCTAATCGCTGCAGGTCCTGCGGCTCAAAATTCATATGCGCCGCCAGCATCGTCGCCAGTCCCCCCACTTCACGCCCGCCCATGGCGTTTGGTTGACCGGTCAGCGAAAACGGCCCGCAGCCGCGGCGGGCAAATTTCCCGCTGGCAAGATGGACATTGATAATCGCGTTGCACTTATCGCTGCCGCTGGCGGACTGATTAATTCCCATGGTGTACAGCGTGATGGCGCGCGGTGCAGCGATAAAATCACGATAAAAGCGGGCCACCTGCTCCGGCGCCAGGCCGCAGAATGCGGCCGCTTTTTCCACGCTCCATTCCGCGGCGATAGTCAGCGCCTGCCGCTGGTCGCGAAAACCCGCCGCCATTTCACCGCTGGCGGCAATGGCATTAAGCAGGCCGACAAATAGCCCGCCATCGCTACCGGGCGCCAAGGCCAGATGATCGTCGGCAATATCGCAGGTCGCGGTGCGTCGCGGATCCACCACCACGATCCGCAACCGCGGATTATCGCGTTTCGCCTGCGCCAACCGCTGATAGAGAACCGGATGCGCCCAGGCGGCGTTGGAGCCCACCAGCACCACCAGATCGCTTTGCTCAACATCTTCATAGCTGCACGGCACGACGTCCGCGCCGAGCGCCCGTTTATAGCCGGTGACCGCCGATGACATACATAACCGCGAATTCGTATCAATATTGGCGGCGCCGATAAAGCCCTTCATCAACTTGTTGGCGGCGTAATAATCCTCAGTTAACAGCTGACCGGAAGCGTAAAACGCGACCGCCTGCGGGCCGTAGCGCTCAATAATGTCGCGCAGACGTGAACCCGCCTCCGCCAGCGCCTGCGGCCAGCCGACCGCCCGGCCATCGACTTCAGGGTGTAATAACCGCCCGGTAAGCGAGGTCGTTTCCCCAAGCGCAGCCCCTTTTACGCACAAGCGGCCAAAGTTAGCGGGGTGGTTTTCATCGCCGCGAACCGTGACGGTTCCGCCTGGTTCAACGCGGGCGCTAACTCCGCAACCGACGCCGCAGTATGGACAGGTGGTTCGGGTTTCGCTCATCAGCTAGCCTCCGCGCGCAGCAGTAATACCTGGTTGCCGACCCACACTTTGCCCTGTTCGATCTTCACCGGCCACGCGCGCACCGACGGCTCGCCGCTGTCGTACAAGCGACCGTCTCGCAAGCGAATCCGCTGTTTATAGAGTGGCGAAATGACGATCGGCTCGCCGCCCGCGTCGCCTAAAATGCCGCGCGATAACACGTTGGCCTCGCTGCCGGGTTCCTGGTTATCCAGCGCATAAACTTGCTCGCCGAAGCGGAACAGCGCAATCTGCCGTTCGCCGAGGCGCGCGCCGATCCCCGCCTGCGGCGGAATCGCGTCCAGGTCGCAGATCGCCTGCCACGGCCGCGACGGCAGGGCCGGTTGCCCAAGCCCTTGAGGCGCCACCAGCTGCGGCTGACCGCGCAGGATTTGCCGCTGCACCGCCTCATCGGCCTCATCGCTGTTAACGTAGGAACGGAATAGCGCCAGCCTCTGTGGGTCGTTCAGGGTGGTCTGCCATTCACACTGGTAGCTATCCACCACCCGCGCCATCTCCTGCTCCAGCTCATCGCCGATACCGAGACTATCGTGCAAGATCACCTCGCGTAGATACGCCACGCCGCCTTCAAGGTTATCCATCCAGCTACTGGTGCGCTGCAGGCGGTCGGCGGTGCGAATATAAAACATCAACAACCGATCGACAGTACGAATTAGGGTGGCGTCATCAAGGTCACTCGCAAAGAGGTCCGCATGGCGCGGTTTCATCCCGCCGTTGCCGCAGACGTAAAGATTCCAGCCCTTTTCAGTCGCAATAACCCCGATGTCTTTACCTTGCGCTTCGGCACATTCGCGGGTACAGCCCGAGACCGCCATTTTGATTTTGTGCGGCGCGCGCAGCCCCTTGTAACGATGTTCAAGCCTTACCGCCAGCCCCGTTGAATCCTGAACCCCATAGCGGCACCAGGTCGAGCCGACGCAGGATTTTACCGTGCGTAATGATTTGCCGTAGGCGTGTCCGGTTTCAAATCCCGCCGCCGCCAGTTCACGCCAGATGTCCGGCAGTTGCTCCAACCGCGCGCCAAACAGGTCGATACGCTGCCCTCCTGTCACTTTACTGTACAGTTGGTAACGTTTGGCGATATGGCCGATAGCGATAAGCCCATCCGGTGTCACTTCGCCTGCGGCCATCCGCGGCACCACCGAGTAAGTGCCGTCTTTCTGAATATTGGCGAAGTAGCGATCGTTGGTGTCCTGCAGCGGCAGATGCGCCGGTTTCAGCAGATACTCATTCCAGCAGGAGGCCAGTACCGACGCCACCAACGGTTTACACACTTCACAGCCGTGGCCCTGCCCGTAACGGCTAATGAGCTGATCGAAGGTATGGATGTGGTTAACTCGTACCAGATGATAGATCTCCTGCCGCGACCACGGAAAATGCTCGCAGATATCTTTTTTAACCTCGACGCCCTGCCCGGCAAGCTGGTGTTCCATCACCTGTTTGACCAGCGCGCTACAGCCGCCGCAGCCGGTCGCTGCTTTAGTACAGCTTTTGATTGCCGCCATATCGCCCGCTCCGGCGCTGACCGCCTGGCAAATGTCTCCCTTACTGACATTATGGCAAGAGCAAATCTGCGCGCTATCCGGCAGCGCCGACACCCCCAGCGCTTTCGTCGTGGCCCCATCCATGGCCGGGAGGATCAGACTTTCCGGACGAGACGGTAGCGCCATGCCGTTCAGCATCATCTGCAACAGCGTCGCGTAGTCACCGGCATCGCCCACCAATACGCCGCCCAGCAGCATTTTGCCATCAGCGCTGACAACGATCTTTTTGTAGATCTGCTGCGGACCATCGGTCCATTGATAGCTCTGGCAACCAGCTGTACGTCCGTGAGCATCGCCAAACGACGCCACATCCACGCCGAGCAGTTTGAGTTTGGTGCTCATATCGGCGCCGCTAAAACGGGCCGCTTCGCCAGCCAACTGCGCCGCTGCGGTGCGCGCCATGTGGTAGCCCGGCGCCACCAGGCCATAAATTTTGTTGTTCCACAGCGCGCATTCGCCAATCGCCAATATATCTGCGTCCGAGGTCCGGCAGTGGTCATCGATACCGATACCGCCGCGTTCGCCGATTGCCAGGCCTGCGCCGCGCGCCAGCGCATCCTGCGGGCGGATCCCGGCGGAAAAGACCACCATATCGGTCTGCAGCGTGCCGCCATCGGCAAAGTTAAGCTGCAGCCCGTCGGCGGTGCGCACTATCGAGGTCGTCGCTTTGCTGGTATGCACGCCAACCTCCAGATCGAGAATTTTCTCCCGCAGCATCGCCGCGCCGCCGTTATCCAACTGCACCGCCATCAGGTTGGCGGCGAACTCCACCACATGGGTCTTAAGCCCCAACTGTTTTAACGCGTTGGCGGCTTCCAGCCCCAACAGCCCGCCTCCGATGACCACCCCGCTCTGCGCAGTGGCGGCGCGGTCGGCAATGCGGTCAAGATCGTCAAGCGTACGATAGACGAAGCAGCCTTCTTCATCGTTACCGGGGATTGGCGGCACAAAGGGATAGGAGCCGGTCGCCAGCACCAGCTTATCCCAATGGGTTTCATGGCCGCGGGCATCGCGCACGATTCGCGCCGGACGATCGATTTCCGCGATCGTCTCTCCTAGCCGCAGCTCAATCCCGTACTGGCTAAAAAAGTCTCCCTCTACCAGCGATAGCGACTCTGCGCTGCGCCCGGCGAAATATTCCGAGAGATGAACCCGGTCATAGGCGGCATAGCGCTCTTCGCCAAAAACCACGATACGGTACTGCTGGTGCAGGTTCCGGCTCACGCATTGCTCAAGAAAATGGTGGCCGACCATGCCGTGTCCGACCAGCACTAATACAGGTTTAGTCATCGTCATTTTTCCTGCAGCTCGCGGCTGCGTTATAGAAGGGTCAAAAAGCCACTCCGCCGAAGGAGACTTATCGCTGCCGAGCAGCGCGGTAAGCGGCGCCGCATGCTGACAGTCGCCCAGCAGCAGCACGCCGTGCAGCCGGCCATCGCGGACCAACAGGCGACGGTAGTGGCGATCGATGGGGTCCCAACTGCTGTAGATCTGGTCCTGCTCGCCGGCCCGCTGTTCGCCGGCGCTAAAAAACTCGATACCGGAGACCTTCAGCCGGGTGCCGCCGTCCTGCCAGCTGAATTCTTCGCCGGGAGCCCCGCACAGGCGTTCAACTAACACATCGGCCTGGCGCAAGCAGGGAGCCACCAGCCCCCAGGTTTGGCCGTCAATCTCACAACACTCGCCGATAGCGCTGATCCCCGGCAGCGAGGTCGCCATCCGGCGGTCGACGATAATCCCCCGCTGGCAGGCTACGCCGCTGCGCGCCGCCAGACGGATATCCGGCCGTACACCGGTGGCTAACACCACCCGGCTGGCGGCAAAAGCGCGCCCGTCCTCCAGCCGCACATGCTGCTCGTCAATAGCGGCAATTCGGCTCTCCAGCTCGCAGTGGATGCCGCGTGCCTCAAGCTGTTGTTTTAACTGTTCCGCGGCAAAAGCATCGGTAAGCGGCTCCATCAAACCGCTACCGCGATGGAGTAGCGTCACTTCCCCACCGTGACGGCGCAGCGCCGCCGCGACCTCCACGCCCAGTACGCCACCGCCGATTACCACCGCCGGGCCGGGGATTGCCAGGATGCCTTCGACATCCGCCTGGGTGCGAAAGGCGAATACCTGCGGGCGCTCAATGCCCGGCAGCGACGGGATAAATGGCTGCGATCCGGTGGCGAACACCAGTTCATCCCATCCCAGCCAGTCGCCGCCGACGCGCAGCCTCCGCCCCGCGACATCCACTTCGCTGACCGCTTCGCCAAGCCGCACGCGGACACCATGCTGTGCGTACCACTCCGTCGGCAGCAGTTGGATTTGCGCCGCCGTTTTTTCCCCGCCGAGTACCGGCGAGAGCTGAATGCGGTTGTAGGCCGGCTGTGGTTCATCGCCGATTAGCGTGATGATGAAACGCCCCTGCGCGCGCGCCGCCAGCTTCTCAGCCAGCCGGGTTGCCGCCATACCGTTGCCGATAATCACCAGTCGCCGCATCATTCCGCCTTACGCCGCTTTCGGCTGCTTTTCGTAGAGGAAATGGAGGATCTGCTGACGCAGGTGGTGGTAGCGGTTATCTTCCGCCAGTTGGACCCGGCTACGCGGACGCGGCAGATTAACGTCAAGGATCTCGCCGATCGTCGCGGCCGGGCCATTGGTCATCATTAACACCCGGTCGGAAAGCAGCACCGCTTCATCGACGTCGTGGGTGATCACGACAATGGTGGTGTTCAGTTCCTGCTGGATGTGCATTACCGCGTCCTGCAGATGGGCTCGGGTGAGCGCGTCCAGCGCGCCAAAAGGCTCATCAAGCAGTAACACTTTTGGCTTCATCGCCAGCGCGCGCGCGATGCCAACGCGTTGCTTCATACCGCCGGAGATCTCTCCCGGCCGTTTGTGCAGCGCGTGCCCCATCTGTACTCGCTGTAAATTGTGTTCGATCCACTCCCGGCGCTCTGCCTTGCTCATGGTGCGGCGAAACACCTGATCCACCGCCAGCGCCACGTTGTCAAAACAGCTCAGCCATGGCAGCAGCGAATGGTTCTGAAACACCACAGCCCGTTCAGGCCCCGGCCCGGAAATTTCACGGTTATCGCATAACAGTCCGCCCTCAGTAGGCTGGGTAATCCCGGCGATCAGGTTCAATAGCGTGGATTTTCCGCATCCGGAGTGGCCAATCAGGCTAATGGTTTCCCCTTCGTGAATATCAAAAGAGACGTTTTGCAGCGCCAGGAACTCGCCGCTGGCGGTGTTAAAGCGTTGACTGACGGCCTGTACCTGAATTAATGGTTTCATAGCGACTCCTTATTTTTCCTGCCAGCTGAAGCGGCGGGCGAGCAATATGAGCCCCTGTTCTAGCAGCAGGCCGACAACGCCGATAATGACGATGGCGATGATGATGTTTTCCACATTGAGGTTGTTCCATTCATTCCAGATCCAAAACCCGATACCCAACCCGCCGGTCAGCATCTCGGCGGCGACGATCACCAGCCAGGCAATGCCTATCGATAGCCGCACGCCGGTTAATACCGCAGGCAGCACTGCCGGAAAGAGGATTTTGCGCATCACCGTCCATTCCGACAGCTGCAGCACGCGAGCCACATTGAGATAGTCCTGCGGGATACGCCTGACGCCTTCCGCGGTGTTAATGACCATCGGCCAGATAGAGCAGATAAAAATGGTCCAGCTGGAAGCCGGTTCCGCCTTCTGGAACAACAGCAGGCCAATCGGTAACCACGCCAGCGGACTCACCGGGCGCAGCAGCGCGATGAGCGGATTAAACATTCGCGCAAAGAACAGCGAGCGGCCGATAAGAAAGCCCAGCGGAATACCGGCCAGCGCCGCCAAACCAAAGCCCACCGCAACCCGTTGCAGCGAAGCCAGCACGTTCCAGCCGATGCCCATATCGTTCGGTCCGTCGCGGTAGAACGGGTCGGAAAACAGCGTCAGCGCCGAATCCAGGGTGCTCAGCGGCGTCGGGAAGCCTTTCGTACCAATCGCCGCCAGCTGCCAGCCGAGCAGCAGCAGACCCAGGCCCAGCAGCGGTGGCAGCAGACGCTGCAGCGCGGCATTAAGCCAGCGCCTGGCGAACGGTGTAGCTTTGCGCACCTGCAGCGGCGGCAGGACAATGATTTCGCCCGGCGCGGTTGACGTCTGCGCGCGCGGCTGCGTGTTAATGGCTGGTTTCATCTCATGTCCCCTTATGTTGAATGGCGAAACTGGCGGCGTACCCTTCCGGGTCGATGCCGTTCCACACTTTGCCGTCCAGCAGCGTGCTGCTGCGTAGCGTTTGCGTTGGCGCAGTGATACCGCCCACGGCCTGCGCCGCCTCTTTCCACAGGTCGATGCGGTTGATACGCTGCGCTACCGCCTGATAATCAGGCGCGCTTTTCAGCAGGCCCCAGCGGCGGAATTGGGTTAAGAACCACATGCCGTCTGAAAGCCACGGATAACTGGCTTCGCCCTGCTGGAAGAAGCGCATGGGGTGATCGTCGCGCCAGCGTTTGCCGATGCCGTTGTCGTATTCGCCAAGCATTCGACCGCTAAGGTACTGTTCTTTCGTGTTGAGCCACGCGCGTCTGGCGAGGATCCGCGCGGTTTCGCGGGTGTTGTCGGCAGACGCTTCAATCCAGCGCTGTGCCTCCAGCAGCGCCGCCACCAGCGCCCTTGCGGTATTTGGGTAGCGCACCACCCAATCGCTGCGCGCGCCGAGAATTTTTTCTGGATGATCTGGCCAGATTTGCTGGCTGGTTGCCGCCGTAAAACCAATGCGATCGTTGATCGCACGCGCGTTCCACGGTTCGCCAACGCAGAAGCCAACCATATTGCCGATGCGCATGTTCATTACCATTTGCGGCGGCGGCACGACCACCATGCGCACATCGGCGAAAGGATCGATACCGGCATTGGCCAGCCAGTAATAGAGCCACATCGCATGGGTGCCGGTAGGAAAGGTGTGGGCGAAGGTGTAGCTGCCCGGCGCTTTTTGGCCGATCAGCCGCTTGAGCCCATGACTATCGCTAACGCCTTGCGCCTGCAGGTCACTTGAGAGGGTGATCGCCTGACCGTTGCGGTTCAGGGTCATCAGGTTGGCCATCTGCTGCGGTTTGCCGGCAATACCAAGCTCAAGGCCATACAGCATGCCGTAGAGGATATGCGCCGCATCGAGTTCGCCGGCAACCAGCTTATCGCGCACCGCCGCCCAACTGGCCTCCTTACTTGGCTGCAGGCTGATGCCATACTTTTTATCGAATCCTTTCAATGCCGCAATCGCCAGCGGCGCGCAGTCGGTTAGCGGGATGAATCCGACCCGCACGGTGGCCAACTCCGGTTTATCGGAACCCGCCGCCCACGCCGCCTGCATCACGCCGGGCAGCAGCATAGCGCCGCTCAGCGCTGCCCCGACCTGCAAAAAACGCCGTCGTGAAATGAAAACTTTATCGCCCATAGCCGCTCCAGAACGCGCAAAAAAAAGCGCCCGGCAGTGCTTTCGCACCGCAGGACGCCTTTATCCAGAGATCTTCAGACCGCCGTTGGCCCGTTATCTCAAATTGTTGATTCACTCAAGTTCAGTAATGCAAAGCAGATGCCAATTTATCATTGCCCGCCAGGCGTCGTTTTACCGCTCCGCCGCGTAAACGATTGCACCATCGTCAGGCAACCCTGCTCGCTGATTGTGCATTCAATTTGACGATGAGTCCGGCAGCAGAGCTTTCACCGTCAGCAACGCGCGGGCGATTTCAACCATCCGCTGGTTCTTATCCATCGCCATTTTACGCAGCGCCTGCCAGGCTTGTTCTTCTTGCATCCCTTGATGGCTTATCAGCAGCGCTTTCGCCTTATCAATAATCTTGCGCTCCTCAAGCGTCGCTTTCAGTGAAGCCAGTTGGCCGGAAAGTTGCTCAAGTTCCCACGCCTGCTGGCGGACCAGCGGCAGAAGCTGCTTATCTAGGCGCAAAGTCAGGCTATCGCCGCACTCTTCTTCAGGCCATTGCAGCGGCGGCATATCGTCTTCTCCACGTTCTAGCAACTGCCGGGTCGCGCTGAGCAGATCGGCAATCAACGCCTCCTCCAGACCGCGCATCTGCTCAATCCGTTCAGTTTGCAGACTAAACCAGCGGTGCGCCGCGGCCCCTTCGTCCGCCGAGGGCTGGCGGGTACAGGCGATGCGCCGCAGTTGCTCTATCTCGCGCCCGGCTTCGCAACCCTGCATCAGCTCAAGCGTCCGTGGCAGACCGGAAAGTGCCTGAAAGCTGTCAAAACAGGGCTGCTGACCGTCAATGCGGTCAACCAGTAGCTGACGGAGCTCGCCGTTAAATTGGCCGCGCGCGAAGCCCAACGCTCCCAGCGCGCGCTCCTGGCCCGCCAGCTCTTTACCCTGCATAAAGCTGTACAGGGCGACCATACGCCCGGCGATCTGCGGATCGTCAATGCTGTCATTCAACTGCGGCACAATATTCAATATATGGCGAATAATACGGCTAAAACGCTGAGTGGCCTCCTGAGCGTCCACCGCGCGGCCTTGCACCGCCGTCCGCAGCGCCGGAAGCTGCGCCAGATACCACACCGCGCTGGCTATTCGCCAACACAGCGCGCTGCTGGCGGATTCCCGCGCCGGTTGCAGCGCAGCATAAAAAGCGCTTAAGCGCGCGTCCACCAGCGCCCCGCCAGCCCGACGCTCGGCGTCATACAAGCGGCCATCGGAAGAGAGCCACATATTGGAGGCACCGCGCTCGCACTGCAGCATATGAACCAACCCACTTATTTCGCTCGCCAGCGTCCCTTGCTGCGTTAGCTGGCGGAGCTGCTGTTTTTGTAGTTGGCGCGCATAATGAAACCAGCCGATTGCTTCAGGCGTCATGCCGGTCGTATTATTCATACCCCCTCCCGAATTACGTCTTTAGGTAAAGCTAAGCAATAACCGTGCCTGATAAAAGGAGTCTTTATGCAACGTATTGTGATTGTCGCCAACGGCGCCGCCTACGGCAGCGAATCCCTGTTTAATAGCCTGCGTCTGGCTATCGCCCTGCGCGAGCAGAATTCAGACCTCGATCTGAAGCTGTTTTTAATGTCCGATGCGGTGACCGCCGGGCTGCGCGGACAGAAACCGGCGGAAGGCTATAACATTCAGCAGATGCTGGAGATCCTCACCGCGCAGAATGTGCCGGTAAAACTCTGCAAAACCTGCACGGACGGACGCGGGATCACCCATTTGCCATTAGTCGATGGCGTGGAAGTGGGAACCCTGGTCGAGCTGGCGCAGTGGACGCTGGCGGCGGATAAAGTGCTGACCTTCTGAATTAATCGCCATTAACAGGATTAAATGTCAGGCTGGTGGCTATTGCTGATGCAAAAGTACGCCAGCTGAACGCTTTCAGGAAGATTGTCATTTTTGTTTAATCGTTATTCATTTTGTTGATCGAAATCATCATCCACACGCTCCCCCTTTGGTGTTATGCAACGAGCAAAGTGTGAACAATATCACGCGCGGGTTGATGTATTCAGAGACAGAAACGGGGTATGAAAATGGCAATGGTAAAAGCAAGTTTGACGTTATTCGGCGGTGATACGCTGGTGGTACGCTGTTCGGAGCGCTGTCATATTCACTTAATGAGCGCCAAGGCCGCCGGCGACAGCCACGCCGATATTTTTAGCGTGCAGGACAGGGACAGCGCTTATCTCACCGTGCCCTATAGCGGCACCTGGAACGTGCTGATCGACAGCCATAGCCAGTCGCTGGAGCACTCCATTAGCTACGTTCCTGCCTGAACCTCAACGCCCGGCTGACCGGGCGTTTTTTATGCAAGCCCGGGTTGGCTCGCCTCGCCGACCAGATGCCGCACCTGGATAATCAGATCGTCAAGACTGGCGTCACGCATACCGAGCTTGCGTAATTCCTGATCCAACGAAAAGAGATACTGGGCATTGGTGCCGAGCGGCCCGCTGGCGCGGGCAATTAGCGGCGCGATGGTTTGCGCGCTGGTATCGGATTCATACAGCGGGTGGCGCGGATCCATGATAAACACCAGCGCATTCACCGTACGCCCGTCATCAAGCTCAAGACGGCACCAGGTGGGCAAATAGCAGCCGGTGATCATTTCTCGCTTCCACAGTAGCGTCAGCTCTTGCTCCAGCGTCTCATCCGGCAGACGATAGGCTACTCCGGTGGTGCGCCCGCCTTCCTTCAGCGCCAGCATCCTGCCCGGCTGATGTGCGCTACCGCGACCGGCGGTCAGGCGCAGGCAAAACGCGCGATGCCAACCTGGCAGCGTACCGGTGCAGGATTCGCTGTATTCCAGCGCCGGGTTCCACATCAGCGAACCATAGCCGAAAATCCACACCGAACCGTTGTCCGGACGACAGGCCAGGGTCGCCGCCAGCGAGGCTGCCCGTTGCTCTGCCGACCACAGCAGCGATTCCTCAATCGCGCCAAACGCCGTCTTACAATCCGCATTCATTAAGAAATCACGAGTTAACACTTTCTACTACCTCCGCCACTGCCTGCTTCCCGGCGATAATCTGTGCCATCCGTGAATATTGCTGAATTATTATCCAGCTTTATTACTCAATAAGCAATTAACGGAGCGTTGACAAGGGGTCTGAAAAAAAATTAGATCGCAAAAGTGATTACTTTTTCTTATGCCATTTGTCGTCATCGCCCTTTTGATAATCATTTTTAACCGCCGCCCAGGCGACTTTATGCGCCGTCTCCTCACGGCTGGCATCATCGCGACGGTCGGCTTTGTCTTTATATTGATCCCAGGCGCTATTGAAAGCTTCTTTATAAATTTCCTGCGCGTGTTCCGGCAGGACGTGCTGAACGCTATCGGGAAGCTCTTGTTTACTGCGGTAAGGCATAATGACCTCCAGAATCAGGATAAAAACTAAGTCTGGAACACAATTCCCGGGTTGGCAAATCACAGGAATATTGAGAAATGAATTTTAGTAATTATCTGAAAAATATGTACAAAACATACGTAACAGCCTTTTTTGACAGACCAACGCATTTCTTATGCAAGAGTGGTAAATTTAAGTAAAAATACAAATTAAACCTATCAATGTCTGTTATTTTATTAACTTACGTTATCTATAATTATAACACCTGCATAAATGGAGATGGTTCATGACACATGCACATGAGGCGGTTAAGACCCGCCACAAGGAGACCTCCCTCGTTTTTCCGGTTTTAGCACTGGTGGTGCTGTTTCTCTGGGGAAGCAGTCAATCACTACCAGTGGTCGTTGCGATTAATATTCTGGCGCTGGTCGGGATTCTGAGTAGCGCATTTAGCGTGGTTCGCCACGCCGACGTCCTTGCTCACCGCCTCGGCGAGCCCTATGGTTCATTAATTTTGAGCCTGTCAGTGGTCATTCTTGAAGTGAGCCTGATTTCCGCATTAATGGCGACCGGCGACGCCGCGCCAACGCTAATGCGCGATACGTTATATTCAATCATTATGATCGTCACCGGCGGTCTGGTCGGTTTCTCATTACTGCTGGGCGGGCGTAAATTCGCCACGCAGTATATGAATTTGTTTGGTATCAAGCAGTACCTGATCGCCCTCTTCCCGCTGGCGATTATCGTGCTGGTATTCCCGATGGCGTTGCCGGGCGCCAACTTCAGCACCGGCCAGGCGCTGCTGGTGGCGCTGATTTCCGCCGCCATGTACGGCGTATTTCTGCTCATTCAGACCAAAACACACCAGAGCCTGTTTGTCTACGAGCATGAAGATGACAGCGACGATGACGACCCGCATCACGGTAAGCCATCGGCGCACAGCAGCGGCTGGCACACGGCCTGGTTACTGGTACACCTGGTTGCGGTTATCGCCGTTACCAAAATGAACGCAAATCCGCTGGAAACGCTGTTGACCAGTATGAACGCGCCTGTCGCCTTTACCGGCTTCCTGGTGGCGCTGCTGATCCTCTCACCGGAAGGACTCGGCGCCTTGAAAGCGGTACTGAATAACCAGGTGCAGCGCGCGATGAACCTCTTCTTTGGTTCGGTACTGGCGACGATTTCCCTGACGGTGCCTGTCGTTACACTTATCGCCTTCCTTACCGGCAATGAACTCCGCTTCGGCCTTGGCGCGCCGGAAATGGTGGTGATGGTAGCGTCGCTGGTGCTGTGCCATATTTCGTTCTCAACCGGGCGCACCAATGTCCTTAACGGCGCGGCGCATCTGGCGCTGTTCGCCGCCTACCTGATGACGATATTTGCCTGACCGGGTAATCAGCAATAATGCCAAAAAAAAGCCTGTCGGTGACGAAACCGGCAGGCTTTTTTACTGCTCAACGAAACTTAGTTGCTGGTATCCAGCTCGTCGAAGCTTTTCACCAGATCGTCGATTGCTTTCATTTGCTTCAGGAACGGTTCCAGTTTAGCCAGCGGCAGCGCGGACGGGCCGTCACATTTCGCGTGGTCCGGATCCGGGTGCGCTTCAATGAACAGACCGGCGATACCCACCGCCATCCCGGCGCGGGCCAGTTCCGTCACCTGAGCGCGGCGGCCGCCTGAGGCAGCGCCAAACGGGTCGCGGCACTGCAGGGCGTGGGTCACGTCAAAGATAACCGGCGAGTTGTTGGACGCTTTCTTCATTACGCCGAAGCCGAGCATATCTACGACCAGGTTGTCGTAGCCGAAGTTGGCGCCGCGATCGCAGAGGATCACTTTGTCGTTACCGCCTTCAATGAACTTATCGACGATGTTGCCCATCTGGCCCGGGCTGACGAATTGCGGTTTCTTGACGTTGATAACAGCGCCGGTTTTGGCCATCGCTTCCACCAGATCAGTCTGACGCGCGAGGAACGCCGGCAGCTGGATCACATCAACCACGTCGGCCACCGGCTGCGCCTGGCTGGCTTCGTGGACGTCAGTGATGATTTTCACGCCGAAAGTCTGCTTCAGCTCCTGGAAAATCTTCATCCCTTCTTCCAGACCCGGCCCACGATAGGAGTGGATGGAAGAACGGTTGGCTTTATCAAAAGAGGCTTTGAACACATACGGAATGCCCAGCTTTTGCGTGACGGTCACATAATGTTCGCAGATACGCATCGCAAGATCGCGGGACTCCAGCACGTTCATTCCGCCAAACAGCACGAACGGCAGGTCGTTTGCTACGTTGATATCACCAATGCTAACCACTTTTTGTTTCATAAGATCGCCTTATCAGGGTGTAACCGGAATGGTTCCAGACTAATGCAATGTAATTTGTTTATGTGAAATCGTGTTGATCTGCGCGCGGATCATCTCGCTAATCGGATCCTCCGGACACTGCTCAACGAAATAATTGAGATCCAGCAGCGCCACGTGATCGCACTCCAGTTGGGCGTAGATGAGCCCGCGGTCGCGAATTTCATACGGGTCTTCTGGATTAAACTGCAGCAGCGCTTCGCTGGCGCGTAGGGCCAGCTCCATCTGCCGCTCTTCCATCAGCGCCGATTTCAGCGTATCGAGCAGTTTGCGGATCACTTCGGCGTTGTCGGCCTCATCGAGATCTTCATTAAACAGCTCAGCCACCGGGCTAATGTTCCCCTTCAGCCACACTTCCAGGGTGTGTTCATCGAGCGTCTCGCCGTTGAATGGGTTAATTAGCCACATCTCTTCGCTGGTATCCGGGTCAGCGCGCAGCAGCATCTGCGTCGGGAAGATAACCGGCACCACCGGCAGATCCAGACGCTGAGCAATCCACAACAGAATCGCTCCCAGCGACACGGCGCTCCCCTGGCGATTCACCAGCACTTTATCCAGCCATAGCGCATCGGACAGGCGGTAGATGCCCTGCGATGCGCCGAAGCCCCACTCGTGATAGAACAATTCCAGCAGTCGGTCGAGCTGACGCTCCTGATCCCAGGAGGTGGCAATCTCTTCCTGCGCCAGTGTTAACAACCGCTGCAGCTCATCCTGCACAAAGTGCGTCGGAAAGTCGTCGCGGATCAATTCAGAAATGAGGACCATGCCTTCGCATAATGGCGCTTTGTTAAATTCGAAATCAGCTAATGACCTCATGCCTTACCCCAGTAACGGTATTCTTGTGATGGCGAGTTGAACGATAAAGAACAACACCACCAGCGCCAGCAGAAAGGCGATGAACCGGGTCTGCTGGCGGCGCGGGCGACGTCGGCCCAGCGCGATAAATCCTAATGCGATGTAAATGATAACGCCAAACAGCTTTTCAGTCAGCCATGCGCCATCTTCAGTAAACGGCAGATAATGCGTTATCGCCATTAATCCCGCGCCGCTGAGGAACAGCAGCGTATCGCTACAATGCGGCGCAATACGCACCCAGCGCTGATTCAGCATCGCGCTGCCGCTGTAGGTCCACCAGTAACGCAGCACGAAAAGCCCGACGGATGTCACCACGCAGGCAATATGTAAATAGAGTACTGCAGTAAATAAATTCATTCGCCGGTTTGCTCCTTGTGCGGCCAACGCCCGAGTGTCAGACGTTCGTTATCGCCATAATCGCGGCAGGTCTCGACATCGCTGTATCCTGCTTCAATAAATAATGCGCGTACCGCCTCACCCTGCTTCCAGCCATGTTCCAGTAGCATAAAACCTCCAGGCAACAAATACTGTCGTCCCTCACGGATAATATGCGCCAAATCGGCCAGCCCCTGATCGGCGGCGACCAATGCCGTTCTCGGTTCAAAGCGAACATCGCCCTCAGCAAGATGCGGATCGGTTTCATCGATATAAGGGGGGTTACTGACAATCATCGCGAACCGCTGCCCTTTGAGCGCGCTAAACCAGTCGCTCTGCAGGATGGTCACGTTGTTGAGAGCGAGATGGGCGGCATTGCGCGCGGCGAGCGCCGCGGCGTCAGGCATAAAATCAACGGCAGTGACCTGACAGTCCGCCCGCTCGCTGGCCAGCGCCAGAGCGATAGCGCCGGTGCCGGTGCCAAGATCCAGGATGCGGCAGGCCGTCTGCGGCAGGCGTACCAGCGCCTGCTCGACCAGGCATTCGGTGTCGGGGCGCGGGATCAACGTCGCCGGCGAGACAAACAGCGGCAGCGACCAGAACTCACGCTGCCCCACCAGATGAGCCACCGGCTCGCCGTTGGCGCGGCGCGCCAGCAATGCTTCCAGTTCCGCCAACTGTTCCGCCGTCAATAGGGTTTCGTCAAAAGCGAGGATCCAGGTTCGCGCTTTGCCGGTGACGTGCCCCAGTAAGATCTCGGCGTCGCGACGCGGGCTGTCGCTCGCGCCGAGCCGGGCTATCGCCTGAGTGAGCCACTGTCGAAAGGTCATCATTCCTGCTCGGAAAGCGCCGCCAGCTGGTCAGCCTGGAATTCCTGCACAATCGGTTCGATCAGCATATCCAGTTTGCCTTCCATGGTTTCATCCAGACGGTAAAGGGTCAGGTTGATACGGTGGTCGGTCACGCGCCCCTGCGGGAAGTTGTAGGTCCGGTTGCGATCGCTGCGATCGCCGCTGCCCAGCAGGTTACGGCGGGTAGACGCTTCCGCCTGCTGACGCTTGGCGACTTCGGCGGCGCGAATACGCGCGCCCAGCACCGACAGCGCCTTGGCTTTGTTTTTATGCTGTGAACGCTCGTCCTGACACTCCACGACAATACCGGTCGGCAAGTGGGTAATACGGATAGCGGAGTCGGTGGTGTTGACGTGCTGGCCGCCCGCGCCTGAGGAGCGGAAGGTATCGATGCGCAGGTCAGCCGGGTTGATATCCGGCATTTCGGCTTCCGGCAGCTCCGGCATCACCGCCACGGTACAGGCGGAGGTGTGGATACGCCCCTGGGATTCGGTCGCCGGAACGCGCTGGACGCGATGGCCGCCGGATTCAAATTTCAGCCGCCCATAGACGCCATCGCCGCTGATTTTGGCAATCACTTCTTTAAATCCGCCATGCTCGCCTTCGTTGGCGCTCATGATTTCTACCCGCCAGCGGCGGGCTTCAGCGTAGCGGGTATACATGCGGAACAAATCGCCGGCGAACAGCGCCGCTTCATCGCCGCCGGTACCGGCGCGAACTTCGACAAAAGCGTTACGTTCATCGTCAGGATCTTTCGGCAATAGCAGAACTTGCAGCTGCTGCTCCAGCGCTTCGCTTTTTTCTTTGGCATCGCGCAGCTCTTCCTGCGCCATTTCGCGCATTTCCGGATCGTCGAGCATCATCTGCGCGGTTTCGATATCGTCCTGCACCTGGCGCCAGTCGGTATAGCAGCGGGCGACATCGCCAAGCTGCGCATATTCGCGCGACAGCGCGCGGAAACGGTCCTGGTCGGCAATGGTGGCGGCGTCGCCAAGCAGCGCCTGAACTTCTTCATGGCGTTCGTACAGAGCTTCCAGTTTAGCAACAATAGAAGGCTTCATAGGCGTGAATTCACCCTGTCTTTAAATAGAGAAATGTGCGCTATTCCAGCCCGAGGCTGTTGCGCAGAATATGCAGGCGTTCATCATCCCCGTCACGGGCAGCCTGCTGAAGAGATTTGGTTGGAGCGTGGATCAGGCGATTGGTCAGCTTACGGGCCAGATCTTGCATGATTTCCTGCGCATCGCCGCCCTGCTCCAGCGCGGCAAGCGCTTTCGCCGTCAGCTCCTCGCGAACCTGCTCGGATTGGGAACGATATTCGCGGATAGTCTCGCTGGCGCTTTGGGCGCGCAGCCAGGCCATAAATTCGCTGGTTTCCTGCTCGACGATCGATTCCGCCTGCACCGCCGCGGCCTTACGCTGCGCCAGATTGTGCTGAATGATATTTTGCAGGTCATCAACGCTGTACAGATAGGCGTTGGCCAGCTTGCCGACTTCCGGCTCGACGTCGCGGGGCACCGCGATATCCACCAGCAGCATCGGCTGATTGCGGCGCGCCTTCAGCGCGCGCTCGACCATCCCTTTGCCGATGATCGGCAGCGGGCTGGCGGTAGAGCTGATAATGATATCGGCGTCTTTTAAGCGCTCGTCGATATCGCTGAGGGCGATAACTTCCGCGCCGACTTCATCCGCCAGCGCCTGGGCGCGTTCACGGGTGCGGTTGGCAATCACCATTTTGCGAACGTTGTGTTCGCGCAGATGGCGGGCGACCAGTTCGATAGTTTCCCCCGCGCCAACCAGTAACACCGTGACGCTGGAGAGCGATTCAAAAATTTGTCGCGCCAGCGTACAGGCGGCGAAGGCAACGGAAACGGCGCTGGCGCCGATATCGGTTTCGGTACGCACGCGCTTAGCCACCGAGAACGATTTCTGGAACATGCGCTCCAGTTCGCTGACGTTCAGATGACCGCGGCTGGAATCAGCAAATGCTTTTTTCACCTGTCCGAGGATTTGCGGCTCGCCAAGCACCAGCGAATCCAGGCCACTGGCGACGCGCATCAGATGGCTGACGGCGTCGTTATCCTGATGCCAATAAAGACTTTTACGTAGGTCTTCTTCATTCAGGCCGTGGAAGTCGCATAGCCAGCGAATAAGCGCTTCCTGCAGGTTGTCCTGCTCTTCAACGCTGAGATACAGCTCCGTGCGATTACAGGTTGATAGCACCACCCCGCCCTGCACCATCGGCTGAGCCAGCAAGCTCTCCAGCGCCTTGTCGAGCGTATCCGGCGAAAACGTTACGCGTTCTCGCAGCGCTACCGGAGCTGTTTTGTGGTTGATGCCAAGAGCTAAAAGGGTCATGGTGAGGGAATAGTACCAGCGTTGCTAAGGTTAGTCTGAGCGCATCATACAGGATGCGCGTACTCAATAAAAGAGACGCCCCCCTTTTGGAGTAATAGTCAGGGCTTAAAAGCCACTAACGGTAATTTTTTGATTTCAGACAACTTGAACGTAGACGCTATCGGCCAGCGACGCTAGCATTAAGGGTTATTATTGCAACCCGCTACACAAATCGGTGTGCGAACTATCAGTCGCCGCATTTCACTGTAGACATCAAGGATTTGTCATCATTATGAATCGACTGTTCCGCCTGCTGCCGTTGGCAAGCCTCGTTCTGACCGCCTGTGCAATCAATACTCCGCCGCAAGGGCCAGGTAAAAGCCCGGACTCCCCGCAGTGGCGCCAGCACCAGCAGGATGTCCGCAACCTTAACCAGTTCCAGACCCGCGGGGCGTTCGCCTATCTGTCCGATGAGCAGAAAGTGTATGCCCGTTTCTTCTGGCAACAAACCGGCCAGGACCGCTACCGCCTGCTGCTGACCAACCCGCTTGGCAGCACCGAACTGTCTTTGACCGCGCAGCCGGGCGGCGTCCAGTTGATCGATAACAAAGGCCAGACCTATAACGCTACCGATGCCGAAGAGATGATTGGCCGCCTGACCGGCATGCCGATCCCGCTTAACAGCCTGCGTCAGTGGATTATCGGCCTGCCGGGCGATGCCACCGACTATGCGCTGGATGACCAGTACCGCCTGCGCGAACTCAACTACACGCAGAACGGCAAAACCTGGCACGTGACCTACAGCGGCTATACCAGCGACACCAAACCCACCCTGCCGTCTAATATGGAACTCAACAATGGCAGCCAGCGCATCAAGCTGAAAATGGATAACTGGATTGTGAAATGATGAGTCGCTGGCCCGCACCTGCAAAATTGAATCTGTTTTTGTATATCACCGGCCAGCGCGCCGATGGATATCACACGCTGCAGACGCTGTTTCAGTTTCTCGACTATGGCGACACGCTGACCATTGAACCACGCCGCGACGGGAAACTGCGGCTGTTAACGCCGGTCGCCGGCGTGCCGGATGAAGAGAACCTGATTATTCGCGCCGCCAGGCTGCTGATGGCAGCTGCGGAGTCTCACGGTCAACTTCCCGCTGGCAGCGGCGCGGATATCAGCATCGACAAACGCCTGCCGATGGGCGGCGGCTTAGGCGGCGGCTCTTCTAACGCCGCGACGGTGCTGGTAGCCCTCAATCATCTGTGGGGCTGCGGGCTTAGCGAAGACCAACTGGCGACGCTTGGGCTACAGCTCGGCGCCGATGTCCCGGTTTTCGTTCGCGGTCACGCGGCGTTTGCCGAAGGGGTTGGCGAAATCCTCACCCCGGTGAATCCGCCGGAAAAATGGTATCTGGTCGCCCACCCGGGCGTGAGTATCCCGACGCCGATCATTTTTCGCGATCCGGAGTTACCACGAAATACCCCGAGCAGGTCAATTAATACCTTACTAAACTGTGAATTCGGCAACGATTGCGAGGTTATCGCAAGAAAACGTTTTCGTGAGGTTGATGCAACGCTTTCCTGGCTGTTAGAATACGCGCCGTCGCGCCTGACTGGCACAGGAGCCTGTGTCTTTGCTGAATTTGACACCGAATCCGCCGCTCGTCAGGTGCTGGAAAAAGCCCCGGAATGGCTGCAAGGCTTTGTTGCGCGAGGAATTAATGTCTCGCCGCTGAAGCAAGCCCTACTGAAGTAATTCTGCATTTTGCATGAATAACGGCAAGTTTGCCGGGCAAACAGAGTATCGGTGACAACGTCACCCTGTTCCAGACGTTGCATCGTGCTCTTTAATACACCGCCTGGATGAGATGGCGCCGGCCCGCACAGTTTAATGGCCCGTTTCATCCACCACTGGACGCATGCCTGAGGTTCTTCTCGTGCCTGATATGAAGCTTTTTGCTGGTAACGCCACCCCGGAACTAGCACAACGTATTGCCAACCGCCTGTACACTTCTCTTGGCGACGCCGCTGTAGGTCGTTTTAGCGACGGCGAAGTCAGCGTACAAATCAACGAAAACGTACGCGGTGGTGATATTTTCATCATCCAGTCCACTTGTGCTCCCACCAATGACAACCTGATGGAATTGGTTGTTATGGTTGATGCCCTGCGTCGCGCTTCTGCAGGCCGTATCACCGCTGTTATCCCTTACTTCGGCTATGCCCGCCAGGACCGTCGCGTACGTTCCGCTCGTGTGCCAATCACCGCTAAAGTCGTCGCTGACTTCCTGTCCAGTGTCGGCGTTGACCGCGTACTGACCGTTGACCTGCACGCTGAACAGATTCAGGGCTTCTTTGATGTGCCTGTTGATAACGTATTCGGTAGCCCAATTCTGCTCGAAGATATGCTGCAGCTGAATCTGGACAACCCGATCGTGGTTTCTCCGGACATCGGCGGCGTGGTTCGCGCTCGCGCTATCGCGAAGCTGCTGAACGACACCGACATGGCGATCATCGATAAACGCCGCCCGCGCGCTAACGTCTCTCAGGTGATGCATATCATCGGCGACGTCGCTGGCCGTGACTGCGTGATGGTTGATGACATGATCGATACCGGCGGCACCCTGTGTAAAGCAGCGGAAGCGCTGAAAGAGCGCGGTGCGAAACGTGTCTTCGCCTACGCGACTCACCCGATCTTCTCCGGCAATGCTATCCAGAACATTAAAAACTCTGTGATTGATGAATTCGTCGTCTGCGATACCATTCCGCTGACGCCGGAAATCAAAGCGCTGGACAAAGTCCGTACCCTGACCCTGTCTGGTATGCTGGCCGAAGCGATTCGTCGTATCAGCAACGAAGAATCCATTTCTGCTATGTTCGAGCACTAATCGAGCCCAGCCGAAAAACCCGCTGCGGCGGGTTTTTTTGTCTCTGGTTCATATTTGTATGACTAATGCCTCCTTCACCTGCCATTCAGTTGACAGATGATGCGCTCATGGATGAAACATTATTGTGAATAGATTATTTTCCTCACATGTGATGCCTTTCCGCGCCCTCATCGACGCTTGCTGGAAAGAAAAATATACCGCATCGCGCTTTACCCGCGATCTGATTGCCGGGATAACCGTCGGGATTATCGCAATCCCACTGGCGATGGCGTTAGCAATTGGCAGCGGCGTCGCGCCGCAATATGGGCTATACACCTCGGCGGTGGCGGGAATAGTCATTGCCCTGACCGGCGGTTCACGCTTTAGCGTTTCCGGCCCAACCGCGGCCTTCGTGGTGATCCTATATCCAGTGTCACAGCAGTTTGGCCTGGCCGGCCTGCTGGTGGCGACGCTAATGTCGGGTATCTTCTTAATCCTTTTCGGCCTCGCCCGCTTTGGCCGCCTGATTGAATATATCCCGCTTTCGGTCACCCTTGGCTTTACCTCCGGTATAGGCATCACCATCGGTACCATGCAAATTAAAGATTTCCTTGGTCTGCAGATGGCGCACGTCCCGGAGCACTATCTGCAGAAAGTCGGCGCGCTGGTGATGGCGCTGCCGACAATTAACGTTGGCGATGCCGCCATCGGTATCGTGACGCTGGGTATCCTGATTTTCTGGCCGCGCCTGGGGATCCGCCTGCCGGGGCATCTGCCGGCGCTGCTGGCGGGCTGTGCGGTGATGGGCATCGTTAATTTACTCGGCGGGCATGTAGCGACCATCGGCTCGCAGTTCCACTATGTACTCGCCGACGGCAGCCAGGGCAACGGTATCCCGCAGCTGCTGCCGCAACTGGTGCTGCCGTGGGATATGCCGGGCTCGGAGTTTACCCTGAGCTGGTCGTCGCTGCGCGCGCTGCTGCCTGCCGCCTTCTCTATGGCGATGCTTGGCGCCATTGAATCACTGCTCTGCGCAGTGGTGCTCGACGGTATGACCGGCACCAAACACAAAGCTAACAGCGAGCTGGTAGGCCAGGGCCTTGGCAATATCGTCGCTCCGTTCTTTGGCGGGATAACCGCCACCGCGGCGATTGCCCGTTCCGCGGCTAACGTGCGCGCCGGCGCGACCTCGCCGATTTCCGCGGTGATCCATGCCCTGCTGGTGATCCTCGCACTGTTAATCCTCGCCCCGCTGCTCTCATGGCTGCCGCTGTCGGCGATGGCCGCCCTGCTGCTGATGGTCGCGTGGAACATGAGCGAAGCGCATAAGGTGATTAACCTGCTACGCCACGGGCCCAAAGACGACATCGTCGTGCTGTTAATGTGCATGTCGTTGACCGTACTGTTCGATATGGTCATCGCCATTAGCGTCGGGATCGTGCTGGCTTCGCTGCTGTTTATGCGCCGCATCGCGCGCATGACGCGCCTTGCGCCGGTGAACGTTGAAGTACCGGATGATGTTCTGGTGCTGCGAGTTATCGGCCCGCTGTTTTTCGCCGCGGCGGAAGGACTATTTACCGATTTGGAAAGCCGGATCGAAGGCAAACGCGTAGTGGTGCTGAAGTGGGATGCGGTACCGGTGCTGGATGCCGGTGGTCTTGACGCGTTCCTGCGCTTCGTGAAACGCCTGCCGGAAGGCTGCGAGCTGCGGGTATCGAATCTCGAATTCCAGCCGCTGCGTACCCTGGCGCGCGCAGGCGTCCAGCCGATTCCAGGTCGACTAAGCTTCTATCCGGACCGCAATGCGGCGCTGGCGGATATAGAATTAGGGCAATAAATGAGAGGCTCGCCGGAAGGGCTATCCGGCGAGCTGAATTCCGTTAGCTGTGACGGTGCGGATCGCGACGGCAGCGTTTATCGTAATGGCGAACCCACCAATAGCGGTCGGTGACTCTTTCATGACCGCCTACGCGAGCGCCCGCCAGCCACAAAACGGCGCCGACGAAGATACTCAACACCGCGCCATGAGCAAAAAATTGCGGCAGGTTAAGCTGTGGAAGCTGGTTTAAAATAGAGTAACCAACGCCGACCACCATCACAACCAACCCTAAACCCATCAGTATGTTACCGAGTAACGAAGCGTTTCTGCGTTTCATATGTCACCTCCGGACCTTGGGCTGCATGGGAATATCCCCAAAATTTATAGGTTAAGTATAGACAATGGGGATAAGCCTGATTGCGTGAGTGATCACATTCGGGAACATCTGATCAACAAAAGTTTACAAATAAGCCACTGAACAACATCAAATTCTAATGGTTCAAAGAAGAAATTATCAACAATGATACCGTTTCGTCGGCAGAATTTTGTCAAGCGCCGACGCAGGCAGTACACTACGCGGCAAAGAACGACCCATGCAGGAATAAAAAGTGACGATAAAACTGATTGTCGGCCTGGCTAACCCCGGCGCGGAATACGCGGCAACGCGCCATAACGCTGGCGCCTGGTACGTAGATTTACTGGCGGAGCGCCACCGCGCGCCGCTGCGCGAAGAGAGCAAATTCTTCGGCTATACCTCGCGCCTCAACCTGGCGGGGGAAGACGTGCGCCTGCTGGTGCCGACCACCTTTATGAATCTTAGCGGTAAAGCGGTGGCCGCGATGGCTACCTTTTACCGTATTAATCCGGATGAAATTCTGGTCGCTCACGACGAGCTCGATTTACCACCCGGCGTCGCTAAATTTAAACTCGGCGGCGGACACGGCGGCCATAATGGCCTGAAGGACATTATCAGTAAGCTGGGCAATAACCCGAACTTTCACCGCTTACGCGTCGGAATCGGTCATCCGGGCGACAAAAACAAAGTTGTCGGTTTTGTGCTGGGTAAACCGCCGGTCAGCGAACAGAAGCTAATTGACGAAGCGGTTGATGAAGCGGCGCGCTGTACCGAGGTGTGGCTGAAAGACGGTTTAACCAAAGCGACTAACCGTTTACACGCCTTTAAAGCGCAATAAACGGTCGACGTGCGGAATTTTTGCCGCACACCGTGTATAATAGGCAAAGCTATTTACTTTTCTACAGTCTGTTATTCATAACTGACTGATTATCCAAAGATTAAGGTGATTTAAATCATGGGATTCAAATGCGGTATCGTCGGTTTGCCCAACGTCGGCAAATCCACCCTGTTCAATGCGCTCACCAAAGCAGGTATTGAAGCGGCCAACTTCCCGTTCTGTACCATTGAGCCGAACACCGGTGTCGTACCGATGCCCGATCCGCGTCTGGACAAACTGGCTGAGATCGTCAAGCCGCAGCGTATCCTGCCGACGACCATGGAATTCGTAGATATCGCCGGTCTGGTTAAAGGCGCGTCCAAAGGCGAAGGGCTGGGCAACCAGTTCCTGACCAATATCCGTGAAACCGAAGCCATCGGCCACGTAGTGCGTTGCTTTGAAAACGACAACATTATCCACGTCGCGGGTAAAGTCGATCCGGCGGAAGATATTGACGTTATCAACACCGAGCTGGCGCTGTCTGACCTCGATACCTGCGAACGCGCTATCCACCGCGTGTCCAAGAAAGCCAAAGGCGGCGATAAAGACGCTAAGATTGAGCTGGCCGCGCTGGAAAAATGCCTGCCGCAGCTGGAAAAAGCGGGCATGCTGCGCGCGCTGGATCTGAGCAAAGAAGAGAAAGACGCCATCCGCTATCTGAGCTTCCTGACCCTGAAGCCAACCATGTATATCGCCAACGTTAACGAAGACGGTTTTGAAAACAACCCGTATCTCGACCAGGTTCGCGCTATCGCTGAGCAAGAAGGTTCCGTAGTGGTTCCGGTTTGCGCCGCCGTTGAATCCGACATCGCCGAACTGGACGACGAAGAGCGCGACGAGTTTATGGCCGAGCTGGGCCTGGAAGAGCCAGGCCTGAACCGCGTGATCCGCGCAGGCTACGCTCTGCTGAACCTGCAGACCTACTTCACCGCTGGCGTGAAAGAAGTTCGCGCATGGACTATTCCGGTTGGCGCGACCGCGCCGCAGGCCGCCGGTAAAATCCACACCGACTTCGAAAAAGGCTTTATCCGCGCCCAGACCATCGCCTATGAAGACTTCATTGCTTACAAAGGTGAACAAGGCGCGAAAGAAGCCGGTAAAATGCGTGCGGAAGGCAAAGACTACATCGTTAAAGATGGCGACGTGATGAACTTCTTGTTCAACGTCTAAATCACTTCTGTTGTCTCATGAGGTTTCGCTGAATCCCATAGAAACGGTAAAACTCTATAAAATCCACGCAATTGCGTGGATTTTTCATTTCACAATGTCTCAGCTCATCTCGTAACAACGCTGTCAAAAATGAGTACATGGATGAGTACAACATTCTTCCATCTTCATTTTAAGTGAGTTCAATAACGGTATAATAGCCCCGTTATGCTCACCGATACGCAATGCCGCACTGCCAAGCCGAAAGAAAAACTCTATCGACTCAATGACTTCAATGGTCTCTACCTCGAAGTGAAACCCAACGGCAAAAAGGCATGGCGCTATCGGTTTAAACTCAACGGCAAATCCAGCATGTTCGCGTTGGGTGAGTACCCAACGGCCAAACTTGCCGAAGCTCGGGAGAAATGTGAGCAAGCGCGTAAACAAGTCGCGGATGGAGTTAGCCCGACACAGGCTCGCCACTTAGATAAGATTCGCAAGGTCAACGACGCATCCAACACCTTTGAGCTGATCGCTAAAGAGTGGTTGCAGATGAAAGTCTGGGCCGAAATTACCAAAACGCGGCGACTGGATATGCTCGAACGAGTGGTTTTCCCTGCAATTGGTAAACTCCCAGTCAGAGAGATCACTCCACATCACATTCTTAAAATTCTTCAGGAAACGGCTAAGCGCGGCGCTCCGACCGTTGCCGCTGAAGCCCGCCGCACCATTTCATCCGTTTTTGAACTGGCGGTGGCGACGCTCAGAGCAGATAGCGATCCTGTCTGGTCAGTGCGTAAGGCGATTCCGGCGAATAAGACACAGCACAAACAGGCATTAAACCCACAAAAAATCGGGAAGCTATTAAGCTGTTTTGATAACAGTGGTGGCTCATACCAGGTTAACTATTGCATGTGGCTCATATGGTGGACGCTGGCGCGACCAGCCGAAGTAACTGAGGCTGAATGGATAGAATTCGATCTCGATAACGCACTATGGACCATTCCGTCAACGCGAATGAAAGCCCGCAGAGAACACGTTATTCCCCTTCCCTCCCAGGCTGTCAACATGCTCAGAACGCTACAGGGATTAACCGGGCATCGACAGCACCTTTTTCCGGGCAGGGATAATCCGAAAGGTCCAATGACATCGCACTCCCTGCGCCAGCTACTTAAAAGCCTAGGCTGGAGCGGTACTTATAGCCCACATGCAACCAGAACCACAGGAAGTACCCGCTTAAACGAGATGGGCTATCGACCTGCTGCTATTGAGGCCCAACTTGCGCACGCTGATACTAACAATGTTTGCCGCACATACAACCATGCAACTTATCTTGATGAGCGTAAAGTGATGATGCAGGAATGGGCTGATATGTTGGACAAATGGATAACAGAATTCGAGCAGAACTTACAGCACTTACTGAACCACGAGGATAGAACTCATTCTTCAGGGTCCACTTTGTGCCAATAGCCGCCATTAACGAAAGCTTGTTCTCCACAATGCTGCCATTTATATTCGGCGATTTACCTTCGGTTTGCTCATGGCAGAAGGTAGATCGTTGACCCTTGGGAAAATATCAATCTGGCATGCAGTTCGTTAGTGGCCGAAACCAATGGTAGATTTTCAAGATTTGCAAAATAACCTCAGGAACTCTTATGAGTTCGCTTGATAATATAGTCTTGCAATGCAGAACCCTGAATCTTTTTTTTCGAGCCATTTAACCTAACCCAAGTTTCTCCAGATGAGTTAAAGTAAAGCAGTTCTGATTGAGAGCTTGGTACGTTCACTTCCAGCACGTAGCCACTATCAGTGTTTGATACTTTGTGAAAAAACACACCTATCTGCGTGGGATCTATAGGCGGCTCAATCACGTTAATTTTATCGCTAACAGACTTCCTGATATCATCCTTCATTTTAGATGTCAATTTCAAGCTTGTGACTATGCCATCATCATTTACCCCCCAAAAAACGCTACCACCTTGGCTATTAAAAAAAGCTAGAATATATTCATCTACTAAGTTCTGAATTGACTTTACTGGATTATTCCCCTTGACCTCCTTGAACTCCACTGTCAAGTCTTCTTCCAAGCAAAATTTTTCTCCCTCAACAAAATTCAACTCTCGGGCCAGATATGTATAATTTGATAAGGTTTGATTGTATAGCATTCTCTCAGCTTCACGCTGTGCGCGAGCGAAGCTCTCCAAACGACTTGAAATAGCATCTAACAGATCTCCGTTTCTAATTGAAAAAAACACTCCCAATACGGTGTAATTAATAAGTGTTACATCGTCATGCTGATAATATTTTTTTATTGGCGGGAGAATATCACTCATTAGTGACTGTATTTTCAAAAGATATTCATCAAAAGAAAACGGCTTAACCCAAGCGCCGATATTCATATATTTCGTCTGCATAGTTATCGTCATCCCTCTTTCTGAGTTATCAAGAGAGAGAGCTGACAAGGAAGGATAAACTTCTTGAACCCCTCCTATATAAAAACTAATGCCAGGCGGAATATCTTCAACTCTTGTCCCGTTCAGTTTTGACAGAAAATCAGTCCCGCTTACTTGTAGCTTACTATATTGTGGACTATCCATCAGGTAAGTACCGCTATAAAATAGCTCAACCTTTCCAGCTGAGCATTTAAAATCTATAGTCAAAAAGAACTCCTTATTTGGTGTTGCTTGCGACAAGTAAAACAGGCAATCTGACGCTGTTCCATTCGAAGCAAATTCTATTATGGTTCGAGAGCAGTGTCCACCACACACCGAACTACCAAGGTTTGTTAATAGTTGTCCTAAGCTATGCGTGAATCTTCGCGATGATCTGCAAAATTCTTTGGCAGTGGCCGCGTGTGGCTCTAATTCGTGTGTACTCGTCACTCAGCAGGTTCGGGCTCGCAGCAGTCCCCCAGTAGCGACCAATCGGCGGCCTCGGGCCAGCAGCGGCAGCAGATTGCCAGAGGCTCTCTATACAGAAAACAGAGGATGGCAAGGGACAATTTTATATAAATGTGTATGGTTTATGATAGTTAAACGGCAAAGGATGCCAGTCGACAAGAAGAGGATTTTTTTAGAATTTGACCGGTGGATGGGATTGATTCAGATTGGCACAACAGCCGAAGACATTCATGCTACACATTAGTAATGTTAGGGACTGTGACCAATCAATGACCGCCGCCGTTGTTCCGACGCGCTAACTTAATTGACTCTATATGTGCGCTCCGTGCCATATGCAGACATTAAAAAGAATCGCATGTATTAATCAAAAGGGAGCAGGTCACAGGCTGAGCTCACGGGCAGCGGCAGCGATACCAATACGCTCAGCCAGTTTCAGGGCTTCATCGAGGAATTAGGGTGTGTACTGCTTACGGGCCATTTTGCTGGTCGATGCTGGTTTTGTCATGAGTAATCACCGCTGGCTGAGCGTCAATATATTACGGGTAAGATCATCGAGCGTTGTTTAAGGTAAGCGTTTTCCCCTGGTCTAATTCTCTCCTTCACTCTGCCAGTGAAACTGAAACGCCGATCTTCTTGTATCCTGCATATTGATGACGTAGAAGTTGCGGGGAAAATACTCTGTTGGTGTCTCACTGAAGGTGTTTAATCCGTACAATGCAATTTGTTTTCCTGTTATTTCCGTTGGGTCTGGGATGGTGCAAGAAGGCACACAAAAGACCTTAACAACTGAATTATCGGGTAGCAGGATCTTCAGCGTAAGAAGATGATCGTCACTTTCCGCATCAAGTAATTTTCCACTGATATCGATTCCGCCATGCTGATGATCAGAAAGAGACGGTTGCATCTGCTTGCGAAGCTTTTCTGTCCAGGCCGGGCACGAGCAACGGCAGGAACAATGGGAGCAGTACGTGCCTGGACAAGCCAACTCATATACTGAAAGTGGGATATTCCGTGGCAAAAGTCGATTAATATTTTTGATAATCGTAGTGACCCGTTCAATCAGGTCTGTATTCAGTGCCCCTTCCCAACTATCACGGCTCCCCGTCAGAACTAACCCAATGTTCATATCAGGTGCTCGCTCTCTTACCATTATGCCATAGGCCGCAATCTGTAACAGGTTAGTTTCTTTCGGCTGGTTTAGTTCGTCTGTTACCTTTCCAGTTTTCAAATCAACTACGTTTAGCCGATCGGGTCGCTCCTGATATATGAGGTCGGCCCGCCCATGCATATCGAAATCATTGCTGGTCAGCATAACCTCCCGGCCAACGGGTAATGTTTTTTCGTGTGCAGGGCCCCCTTTTACGAAAACAGGTGGCATAAGCGATCTGACGTAGCGGATCTGGGTAACAAGCATTTGGCGTGACACCAGCCCGGCAACGCCGTGACGGTCATATATCCAGTTTGCTACCGGCCCGGCACGTCGATTGGCTTTCAGCTCGATCGAAAAATCATTTTCCAGTTGCCTGAGAGTATAATTCCCAAAAGCGGCCTCCCTGCGTATCACTGAATTGACTCGTTGATGTATTACCTGGCCCAGAATCACTCCCGGGTGCAGCGGTAAACGTGCGTAAGAATGAGCTTCACTTTCCAGCAGGTATTTCGCCGGGCAAATGACGAAGCTCCCCAACAGAGAAGGAAGCACCGGACGAGTACGCGATAGCGTCATTTCATTCATTGCATTATCACTCCTGAGCCGAGGACGCCTGAGTCCGTAATTTTGCCATTTCAGTCCCCATGCGGCGGGATAATGCAAAAGTATTCGTCGCGTCTACGTCCACCTCATATGAAAATGCCTCAAGTTCCGGGTTTGCAGCAAATGCAGCATCGGGATCCCAGAATGGATGTAGTACGGCAGCCCAACGCCCGGCCCCGGTGCGAATCACGGGTATATTCCCCATCATTTCTGCGGCACTGTCGCTGTATAGCGAAGCGGCCTCTTTGGCTAATCGTAAGGCATTTTCTGACCAGTCAGCTACGCCCGGAGAGGTAAAATCACCGTTCAGCCCGGCGTTATAGGTTTGATCCAGCAGAAGTTGAATAACATCCAGTCCCAGACGCCAGTCCAGCAATCCGTGATACGGCTGGTTTCCGTACCGGTGCAGGCAGTGATAACACCCCTGAAAGCAGCGTTCGCGATGATCGGGTTGCAGGAACTCAGCCAGCGGGTAGGCCGTTTTGTTATTTAAAATATTCTTCATGACCTCAAGGATAATGAGAGAACCGGATGCACCCTTCTGCTGTAGCCGTTCACATAACCCTGAACCATTAACCAGACGATCGGCCATTTGCAGAACCGGTACCGACTTACCGTTTTTCAGCATTTGAACACGGGGTTCCAGAATTTCGATTTCTTCAGGATCAATATCCAGTAGCTCTTTTGATGCATAATTCACAATGATAGAAGACGCCGAGAGCGCAGCAGCTCTGAATGCCGGAGTTAGAGTGGAATACTGTAGCCGGAGACCCGGCGGGATTTGGGCAACCATCAGCGCAAGTAGATCAGTCACTTTAGGCGCGGCAAGATAAAATGTGTTTCGCGTTTCTCCCCGATCGGTAAAGCGGTTTTTAACTAACAAGTCGGCCTCAATTATTTGACTATCCATCCAAACCCGGTTCGCCCAAAGCGGCTGGTAGGTCCCCTGCTTTCTGAAAGGGACCGATAGGCTCCCCTGTGTTGCGCTGAAACCACGCCATGTTTTATTGGTATAAATTCCCCGATTCAGGCGGTGCAAACATGTCTGTGGCTGAAGCTGTATCGCCACATTAACGTCAGGCTCGGGCGTTGCAGAAAAAGCGTAGGCTTCTGCAATTGATACACGACTGGCCGTGGTCAAGATCTGATCAAAATCCTCTTTGGCCGATTTTGGTTCCAGCGTAGTGATAAATCCATAAGGAACATAGCATTGATAGCGCTCTGCCTTATCCATAACGGCACCGCAGATAGTACATTCGGTAGCCAGAGAGTTTGCTGGAGCCCAAATGTTGCACACCGGACAGGCGGTCATTGTTCTGAGTTCACCCGGTTCGCAGGCATTTGAATAAAATGATCGTGGATTTTTTCTGCTCTGTTTAAGCAGTCCACTATAACCTGCTGTAAAGTAGCGTCGTTTATCCTGAACCAGAATTTTTCCGGGGGCAAATTCCTGTATCGCAATATCCAGATCGCGATCCATGCTGGCGAATTCGATTTCTTTTCCACCTGTGCTTACAGGCCTTGTCAGCAAAAGGCGTGATCGGGTCGGCATGCCATACATTGGGAATTTACCGTGTTCCGCCAACGCTTCAGCCAATCCTTTCGCCTCCATCGCGCTGTCGTTCAGTACGGCGTTGATATCCTGAATCAGCTGTTCCGGCGTCAAAGGCTGAATAATTTTCTGGAACAAATGGGGGTTTTGCTGTGTGCTAGTCTGGGCAAATTCATCGCGCGCCAGGATGGTTGCTTCGATGGCCTGCCGGATTTTTGGCAGCCAGTCCGTTTGGTTTTCTTTCAGCCAGTGTACCGGGAAAAACTCACCATGGTTATCAGGGACGTGTGCGTAGTCGTCAACCGGCCATGGGTGATCGGCTTTTTCCGTTTGCTGTCTTAACCATTTGAATGCCGACACCAGCCAGATTTTTCGTACCAGTCTCTGGCAGATCATTTCCAGCTTTGTAGTCAGAAACGGTGGCGGAGGGAGGTCGCCTGTAATTTTTTCCGGATAGCGGAAGTAAAACAGATCGTGACTCTTACTGCGACACGCGGTTAATACGAATGAAAACGCTTGTCCACGTCGTCCGGCACGTCCGACACGTTGTTGATAATTAAAGCGCTGTGGCGGCATGTTGGCCTGAAAGACCGCACGTAAATCACCGATATCCACGCCCACTTCCATGGTGGTGGTTACGGAAAGCACATCAACCACCCGAGCTGCCCGGTCAAGATCTCGATCGGGCTCAAAATTTTTCATTCCTTCTGGTAAAATATCATCGTCGTCGGCAATCAAAATACCTTTAAACCGGCGTAGCCTTGCCGCCGGATTTTCGGTCATTCCAGTCAGTTCCTCTGAGCGCATCCTGTGAATACCAGAAGAATGTGAGAGACGTTTGCCGAGATAGTGTTGCATCTGGAGCGTTTTTGCCTCACTGCACGGCGTTTCTGGTAAAGGAGAGTAGCAGCGAGTACAGATTCCCGCGCCGGTGTGCATGTGTATACGCCCACAGCGGGAGCAGCGCCAGACGCGATCTGTAGGTTCCGCCAGGCGAAAGTGCATTTTACCAATATCAATAATACCGCCCTGATGACCCGCCAGCTCTAGTCGCCGGAGAAAACTATCAATTAAAGATAAAGGCTCGCCTCCTGAACACTGGCATATCTCCTGTGTAAAACGGTACAGGCGGTTTCTACGATTGACATCGCGCGCTGAACTCCATGGAGTTTCTGGCTTTGTATATTGTGAAGGGGTAACCCGGTATGCGTCCGCCAACACACGAAACATTGCGTCATAAATCGCGAGATGTTCCCGTGAGTCGTTTCCGGTAATGGGAAGGCAGGGATAACCCCAACCGGACTCTTCCAGCGCGAAGTAGGTTTTACTGAATACGCTTTCCCCTACCAGCCGTTTCAGATCGCGTGAAATCTCCTGTCGTGCCACAAGCAGGTTGTCTTCATAGGATGGAAGCGCCTTCCAGCACCACTCCCCCTGCGTGTTCTTTTCAAAGAGTTGTTGCCATGCAAAGGTCAGCGTGCCTTCTTCATGTTTTTCTGGATCGGGAACAGGCGCGATGCCAGTACGATCGGAAGGGTGAATACCTGCATCTACCTGCGCCCTTAACAGCGGGCCAAGTGGTTGACCTGCATCCGGTGATTCAGGTTCGAGGATTTCACGCAGAGGTATGCTGTCAGATTCAGGCTTTGATAATAACCCTCTGATTTTCTTTCGTTCATCAGCAAGTTGATCCAATTCATCCTCTTCCTCATCCGACCTTACGCTGAGGTTAACTAGTGTTTTGTTCCGGTTCTCTATCTCTGCTTGGCGTATTTTTAGTTGGTTATGGGACGGTTTATCAGCCGCAATAGTCTGTAGCGAATGGACAACAATTTCTCGTCGGACGTCGTCATGGTGACCCGATTCCAGATCGAGCGCCGCCCTTGCGGCATCTTGACGACTGTCTGAAAACGTTACCAGTTGCTCACGGTTACCCGATCGCTGTAGTTCCGCCATTAGCGAGCTGGCCAGTAGTTGTGTCGTTTTTGAAAAACCGACGCGAAAGCTACGGATTGGGGAGAGCTTACCTTTGCCGTATTTATAGGACGTACCGCACGCCGGACACTGAAAAGGTAGCGCCGTTCCCGGTGACTGGCTGGATGACTGGCCTCTTTCCGAGGAGGCAAATTCACCGGGTTTAACGTAATAGAACCAACCCGCTATATGGTTTTCCGGTAGCGGTTTTAAGAGCGATACTGGGTGTTGAATAGTGGCGGTAAATGGATCGTAGCTGGCTTTTACCCAAGTACCAAAAGTATTGTCATTATCGCTGTTTAGCTCCTCATTTCCTTTCGGCCAGAAACGTTCGACAACGGGCATAAATAGCGCGTATTCTTCAGCAGATCGGCGTTCTACCATGACTGATTTTGCGTGTTCGGGCAGTTGTTCCGTATCAGGGTCGTTGGGTAAAAGTTCAATTCGACTTTCTGAACCGGAAAAGACCGAAGGTTTACCCCCCCAAAAGAGATTACCGCAACATTCACAATAGAGTAATTCGACACGCCGCGATTTTTTATCTTTGCCGTAACGTAAGCCGGACTCCACGGTAAGATCGCCAAAATATCTGTGATTAATGTCTTGCGCAGATGCAGCGCTAGGGACGGGCAATGGCGCGACATATAACCCCTCAAGAGCGCGCAAAAAAGCATGAGCGCGGAAACGTGGCGCACCGATATCATCAGGAAAGGCTTGTGAAAACCATTGCGGCCAGTCTCCCTCAGTCGAACGTAACCAGATTAATGCCTGGAGCGCTTTGTCACTAAGGGGTTGGGCGTTGAAAAGGCGTGAACTAAGCATTTTGATTGACGTAGCTCTCGGAGAATGATCTTCCGTATAGCAGCCACTTTCAAGCAGGTTGCCCGCCTGTAAAACGACCCGTTGCGCTAGTTGTTCTGTTGAGGCTTCACTGACTATCATTCCCATGCTGCGGGCGACATTCTGCCAGTGTTGTAATGAGGTAAGTGGTGCTTGCTGTAACTGAAGCACTGCGTGATAAAACGCCTCCAGATCCCCCTGGAAAAGAGACATATTGCCCGGGGGAAGAGTGGCACCTTTAATAATACATTCTCTCCAGTCGTTGGAAGAGGCACCGGCGGGTAATCCCCGCTGACCGAACATTCCCCATAAATATTCGACGCTTTGGTCACCTTCAGCCCCTTCAACGGGTAAAGAGGCGCTGGAGGCCAGAATACGCAATTTGTGCCGGTGTTTTTCCTGATCCAGCCCCAAACGGTTGATCAAATGTTTAAGCAAGTAGCTGACTTCAGTACCCGCGGTTCCTCGCTGTAGATGAAGCTCGTCAAGAATAAGATAAAAATAGGCATCAGGATCGCGCTCAATCCACTGTCGGGTTTGCTCAAAAATAGGATCGTCCACCTCGCGAACCAGCATCGTTGAGAGCATGCTGGTGTTGGTGATCAGAATATCGGGCGGTGTCTTTTGCATTTCCCAGCGGCTGAGAACCTCTCCGCCAGCGGTTCGGGGGAAATTAAACGATAATTCGTTATCCTTGTCCTGCTGCGCTTGTCGTACCGCCTCCTGATGGGTCTCTTCCGTTAATTGCATATATTCACGCAGCTCAGTGATTTTTTTAGCCACGCGCTTTTTCTCATTTTTTTCTTCACTGAGTCGGGGATGTTTAAGCCAGCCAGTTACTTTAGTTGCGCTGGTATAACGGCCAAAGAAGATCCGGTTGCCGCCGAAATACGTATCCATGACATCATGAGCTTCGCTGGAATCCAGCGCCCGTCGCATACGTACCAGTTGATCTTCTACCAAGGCATTCATCGGGTAGAGGATCAGCGCCCGTACCGCTTTCGGACGAGCAGCGGCTTCATGCTCGCGCATGAAGCTGGGCTGTTTATCCGCTACCTTATGCCACCACGGTTGCCAGCGCTTCAACGCCGAGCTTTGCGGCCAGCCGGTAGCTTCTTTTGCGATCTGTGCCAGAACCGGCAATAAAAATGATTCGGTTTTACCGGAACCGGTCCCGGAGGTGACAATGCCCGGTTTCCCTGGCTGTACCCCTCTTTTCAGCATGTCCAGTTGATGGGTATAAAGATTAAAACGTCCCTTAGTTGAATCCGTTTTATTGCGGGGCAGAAGTCCACCTAAACAGAGGTCGATGAATGCCGCCCTTTGTTGCGCATTAAACCCTGGCAACCATGTCTGACCATGAGCATCATTTCGTAATGCACTGATAGTTAAGCCATAGTTCTGATATCGGGACATCGGCTCAAGAAATAGATCGGCACATAATGTCCCTTGCTGTTCCAGTAATGCTCGCCGTTCAGTCTGTATGTCTGATGAACCAATACGGAAGGCCGTTTCAAGGTATGAAATATAAAAATCTCTTATTGATTCAAATGTTTCCAGTGGGTTATTCATTATTAATCCTTTGCTTATAACTGGAAAAGGGTCTCAAGTACGCTTGCAGATTCACCGGTAGTCATTTCCTGAACATATGGCCCTAACTGCGGGGCAAGAGCGTCAATCGTGGTCGCAATATCTTGTGCCGTACTACGGCCTAGGCTATAAGCCAGACGGGCAACAGCTTGTGCTTGTTCATCAGGAAGTAAAGAGAGTAGCGCTGCTTCTAGCACTTCCCTTGGCGCACAAGCTTGGTACTCTGGCTGGGGGTTGTCCACATAGATTGTCTGCCATAGTTCAAGGGTAATACGAGAAGGCGTGATGTCAGTATTTTGCTCAAATGGCCGTTCATCCGACCATATATTTTCTGCAAGAAACAGGGGTAACTGGTAAGCAAGAGGAGCCTGTAATGGAAACGTGCTTTTCCCGGTGGTGAATGTGAGTAAAAAAAGAATCGGGTGTCGGATGGGCAAATGTCGCAGAGCCTGCCGCCGATCCGTCCAACTGCATGCGGCAGGATGGCGAGTTCTGAATAAGCACTCTTGGAGTTCAGGGAGCAGCGTTTCTGGAGGAGTGCGGTTAAAACCACGCAATTCAACGATGCTCACCAGCCCTGCCTCTTGTTGATGGGTCAAAAAATCGCCTAGCGTCATGGTATTAGTATCGCCGGATAAACGGATCAATGTGGGGGAGTTCATTAAATCACTGAAGCTAAAATGATCGCTATGTACCGATACTTCTCCCCAAACATTCCCGGCTAAGAGGTTCGCTAGTGAGGCGATAGTCTCTTTCGTCTGTTTTCCCATCAATCCGACTGCGGGTGTAACACTCGCAGCGGCAATCATGCTGGATAATAAAGATTCACTTAGTCCCGTCGCCAGAGCCTGTTTTTCGATAGCCGATGATAGTTGATGTTTGCGAGTCAGGGCATTCGCCTCTGCTAATGGAAAATTAGAATTTACTGATTCGGCTACAGGTTCTGGTGCTATTTGTCGTTGGGCAGATTGTTCCTGTACTGTTTCATTTTTAATTATCGCACGCAGTAACGCTGTCTGGGCCAGCGTTTCAATTCCCGCTTGAGACGCAGCTTCGAAGGTCTTTTTAATCCGTTGTTCAAGTTCATTTTCTTGCTGACGTAGCGCTTTATTAATACGATCGGTCTCTTTTTTCAGTTTTTTCTTCTGGTCGTCGATTTCATTTTCAAGCTGTATTTTCTTTTCAGATAATACCTTTATTGATTGTTTAATCTGGTACTGTTCTTCTTCGTAACGAGTCAGTATTTCTTGTTTCTCAATATTAATTTGCGCTTCAACCTCAGGTAAAGCCAATAACTGTTGAGTCGTATCGTTAAGAAAGGATCTTGTATCTGCTATCTGTTCCAGGTGAGATACAGCACGAAGATAGGATGCCTGATTATCAGACTCATGTTCAGCAATAAAGTGGGTTAAATTTTGTAGCTGTCCTTTACTGAACTGAGGGAAATCTTTTGCTGAATCAGTGCGTTTAAGCAGGCGTTTGATCCACGTGCTGGCTTCAGCGCAATCATATTTTTTACTCACCTGAGGGAGTTCAGTGATCACCCTGAGGGCATGAGAACCAAGTAGTGTCTGAGAAACCTGACGATAACTCTCTAGCGGCATATCAAAGTCATATTTTTTAGGATCAGACAAGTCACCCGGTATTCTTAGGGATACGCCATCACTTAGGTGAAAAATGACCGCCGTATCGTTTTGCGGCTGGTAGCGGGTAAGTAACCACTCTCTGACAGCATCTGGCTCATCAGAGGCATGAGGCAGCGCAACGACAGGATAAACGCGCGACATGTAGTCAGTAATAACATACTGCGCGGGTTTATCAGACGGCTGATATCGGGCTTTCCATATTGCTATTTCACCCCGAGTAAATTTTTTGCTGAAATAGCTTTCAAAACCAATGGCTTCACCTCCATGGGGAAAAAAATCTTTTACCAGTTCCTCCGGGAGGTCTCGTAGGTTGCCATTAATTAACAGACTAATCGGCATAACAAAAAAAGCGCCGGTCGCGGTTAACGCTAACACTTTTCCAATGAACATAACTTCGTCCATCGAACTGTCGATTTCTTTGGAAACAACGGGAGGAGCCTGTATTACACTAGTACCATCTATTGTTTTAAGGTCGTAACTGGCTTCAAACTGATCGATAAGCTCACCCAATTTTCGCGCCATCGGTAAAGAATGTTCTGATAGCTTTGTCCGCCATCGATTATCGGCTGTTCGCGTTCCCCTGAGTGCATCAACCAATCCCCCAACAAACAGCGGTATAGTGCGCTCTGGCTTAGGAATTTCTCTACCCTGACTAATTAAGGCACAATGTTCAATGTCTTCATCCATGAAATTAATTGTCGAAGAGTCAGAAACACCATGTTGGGGTAAATCTATTTCTTCACCATTCAGAAATTTCGTTATAATTTCAGGGCAGTCAGAAGAAATATAGAATCCCAGAATAGTGCGCCATAACGGTTTGCAGAGTTCAATATTTTCCGCATTACTTTCTGCTTCTAACAGATCTCTAAGAACATTTTCTGGGTCATTTTGTTCAGAAAACGTTAAATTTTCACGAAGCCAATCAGACACAACAAGTTTGGCCTTAGGTGGTAACGTACGGAGAAAATGTAACCTTTTCTCTGGTCCTTTCGGTAAATTATCTGCTTTAGCGCCATTTCTGGTGAGCCTTTGCTTGCACTCTTGCAAGCATCTGATCAATTCATGAGATTCTGTACCGAAGCTGTACATTTGGCCCAGCCGGTCGCTGATAATACTTTGCTTTTTAGCCATGTTAAACGTTCTCCTTACCACCTGATTCTGTAAAATTACTGTAAGGTTCTACGCAGCTTGCATGTTGTTAGCGCTCTGTTCCGTCGTTCCAACGCGCGTTGGCACGAAGGGGAAACCATTACATTGTCCCAGAGTGGAAATTTCCCCCCTGCAAATAAGTAGCCACCATTATCTGTTATCGACAAGCATCCATGGGCAACATGGATCCACCACTGTAAAACGGAGGGCGGTAACGCAAAGATTTTCTTTGACCAGCACCAGTCAGTATCGCCTTTTTGCACGCCAACCGTTTCTCCTGTACATATCATCTGAGCCATTAATGCCCAGGAGAAGCTATCAGTTTGCCAGTATCCGGTGTTCTGCCGAATAAAATAACGATAACTCTGCTTTTCCTGACACCGTATCAATAGATTATTAGCCGTTTGAGTAAGCCGCTGTTCTTCTGACCATTGGTATTTTTCAGCTTGCCATAGCGACACATAGAGTTCCGGGGGTAAAGCCGGGATAAACTGCATTTGAGACAGTGGTAGCAATACTCCGCTCAAAGCATTTACGGGGAAATCGTCGTGACTAACCAAACGTAACCCAAACTGTTCAATGAAAGCATGAATACGCTCTCTGGCTGATAGATGCAATTCAATACAACCCATTGAACAACCTTTATCCTCAACCAACCGACGCCCTATTCGCTCACCGTCATTCAGTGCTTCTTGGAGAAGATTACGTTCACTTCTTGTAAACATCCCCAGAATTCGGGCAACAATTCCCTGCTCAGTGACATCAACGGAAATAGTTCTTTCAGCTAATGAGACTAACGAATATGGCGCATGACGTCGTTGTACTACACAAAGCCAGCCAGCAGCAAAGAGCATGCGACGCAATTGCCACTCTGGTATCCTCGTTACCTGTGATACGGGGTCAATATGTTGTTTTAATTCACCAAAAGACAATGTGCTACGACGTTGAAAACGCAATGCCAGCGCCTCAGCGAGCCAGTCAAATGCTGCGGGTATATTATGTAACTCGGTATATTGGCATGTTACAGGAAGGCAATTTTCATACTGCCATAACATCTGAGCACCACTCAATGGTGTTATTTTTTCGCGTTTTAGTGGGCGGATCACTGCCGTATCCCCTAACGCCATTAATACTCCCGATGGTCCATCAATAAGCCAATCATGTGGCTCTGTAATTTTACAATAAGTGGCGTAAGGCGCGTGATCTAACACGTGTACATCAAAATTTACTGGGATATCTGAATGCGCTAACGTAAGTTCGTAGCGACAAAATGCCTGACCAGATATTTCCATCAACTCCTCTGGTGGAATGAATAATCCTTCAGCTCCCTGAGATAGCGAGCCATGAATTAATTCTTCTCCGTCTTTATTGCTGATGACATAGCATCCTCTTAGTACTTCAGGCATATGAATTATCGGTGTACTGGCAGGGTTAAGCAGTATAGCCTGTCCAAATCGCGCTGCGCCTGACATACGAGGTCGAGCAGGCTGCCATCCCTGTATTAGAAAACGACGGGCTTCTTCTGGTAACAAACGGGCTATCTTATCCAGCGTTTGCCTGCCAACTTTATCGGAAGAAACTATTGACCATTTGGTAGATTTAATATCCCGACGTTGTACTCTTTCACCAACCTTCTTCAAGACAGTGAAAATACTGTCTGCATATGTATGATGAAGTATTAAATAGATTGGAGAATTTTCATAATATTCTCCCTCTGAACTAATATGACAAAAATCATCACGAAAAAGCGGCAAACACCCAGACCGCAGTGCGACTCCCACTCGTGATTTATAGAAATGACCCTTCCGTTTTTTTAATAAAAAATCCAAGAAATTTAATGTGGTGCCTATGTCTCGTTCGTAATATATATTATTATAGCTCTCTATTTCATTAGGCAAGGAGTAATAACGCTGGATTTCTGAGTCTGTAGCAGCAGCGTCATCCATAAGAAGATAAATCTCAGGATTATCTGAATCATTAAACTCCATGTGAATACAATACTTACCATTCTCTTTGAGTTGTTCTCTCTCTGTATGTACAGTGATATCACGAACAGCCCCCCAAAAAGGAGAGTCATAAGCCTGCTGCATGGCAGCCTTTGAAAGTAATGTTCTGAACTCAATAAACTCTTGGTTAAAAACTTCGCTAAAACAAGATATATATTGATGTACTACCTTATTAACTGATTCAAAAGTTGAATAGTTATCTAACTTATTATCGATGAGAACATTCCGTAAAAAGACCTCATCTTTGTAGCATGGAAAAGCAATTCTCTTGGAGTAGCCAATCAATCTTTCATGTTTTGATGGCCTTGGCAAGATTAAACGGGTACAGTTTTGTCTTTTACTACTCCATCTTTCTAACCTTTCCCATAAGTTGGGTAATTCAGTAAAAACAAATTTTTTATTTTTATCAAAGCCAAGCAGCACAGAAAATCGAACCCGAAAATCCCCTTCGTCATGTGTTTCATCATCAGCACTGGCAGCAAGTAATGTTAAATATAAAACGGCAAAATAAGTAGGGTATCCTTTTATTTGCGCTAAAATGTCTAATCGAGACTCATCCCTGAGAGCATCCTGGATTTTAGACGCTTTTTTTCCAAACGAAATCAGGAAACTTCGCTTAGCATCCTCTTTGCTACGTGGACCTGCAAGTTGCTCAAAAATGCGTCCCGTAGTATCAATTCGGCTTAAAGTCGAGCCCGTATGCGAAGACTCAAGAAAGACGATCTTTACTAGTTCAGCATTCCATTCTTCTAAAGTAACCGGGAAAAAATCATCCATACTCACCGCCTAATTACCGTTCGCTGTCATCTTTTTCAAACCAGCACCAGAAAATAAATGCCGAAAAAGTACCTCAGCCAGCAGTGGAGGAACAGCATTACCAATTTGGGTAAATTTTGACTCGACGTCTCCTACAGGTTCAAAACCGTGTGGAAAAGTTTGTATTCGTGCACATTCCCGCCATGATAACCGCCTTGCCTGTTCCAGTTTGGGACGAGAAGTATCAACAACTAGATGCTCATATTCATCAGAAAAGTCCCAGCGCTGCTTCCAGCCATCCTCTAGGTTTGACCATGTTAACTTCATCACCGGGCTGGCAGGATGTAATGTAACATGACGCCAGTTAGCTACGACGGTGTAAGCAGGGCTGTCCCATAGAGCTTTACGATTTCGGGACATGAAATACCATGAGAAATGCCCATCAGGATCATGTGGTCGTTCGTAAAACTCACCTTCAGGCCATAGTGGTAAATCCCTAATAGCCTCACCATGTGAAACATAGGGTTTTAAATGAGGATTCTTTTTTGTCGCTTTGCCATGTGTTTCAGCAGGAAATTCAAAGTATTGCCCCAGATCGTTTCTGACGCCAATAATAAACAAACGCTTGCGCGACTGAGGCACGCCGTAAGCCCTCGCGTTTACCATATGATAGCTGACTTGGTACCCGGCAGCTTTATATGCCGTGAGCTGTTGTTCCAGAAAGCTACCTGCCCCTAAATGTTTCAAGCCAGAAACATTTTCAGCAACAAAATACTTCGGCTGAACAGTCTCTAATACCCGTAGAAAGTGTTTATAAAGGTTTGTTCTGTCGTCATTGTTAGGTTTTCTGTTACCTGCCATTGAAAATGACTGGCAGGGATAGCCTCCAACAACAATATCAACATCCGGAAAAGACAGAATTTGAGAGATATCACTATGCCTGATATCACTATCGGGGAAATAGTTCCCTAATGTTTTGCAGGCATTCTCTGCAACATCGTTGGCAAAGACGATGTCTCCACCAGCTGAGGTAATTCCAAAATCCATACCACCACAACCGGAGAAAAGTGAAAGGACCCGAATATTATCGTTCTCTCTCTCAAAAACACTGCTCATACGCCCATACCAAATATCTTCTTCTAACAAACCGTAAATGGTTGTTAATTTGCCATAAAATCATAGAGAAAGATTATACCCCTCTGTAAAGAATCTTACATCAATATACTTAGCTTTTGAGGGGGAAGTGGTGTTTTTGTTGTTAAGGTATTACTAAATGGCCGTTCTTCAGATAGCGCTTCTCACCAAATCCCCCATCAGCAACATCGGATCCATCGGCAACGGCTCAAACCCTACCTGCAGATAAAATTCCCGCGCTTCGTCAGACAACGCATCAACCAGCGTCCCGCGAATACCGATGGTTTCCGCCACCTGTATTACCCGCAACTCGGCATCACGTATCAGTGTCAGCCCCATACCTTGCCTATGTAGCGATTTATCCCCCTCCAGGCGTCCCAGCATCAGAAGGGGGTTGGATGAGACATATTGCGACAAAAGCGCACGGGGGCAGTATTTGTTGTAACAGCGCTGGAAGCCAGCGAGTAGGAAGCCATCACATTAGCATCGTCGAAGCAGACAAACATGCTGGATGCGACGGAAAGCTGGTTCTTCATCGCACACTGTTTTAGCCAGTTATCCATAGAATCTACTCCACAACAGAACGAGGTAAGAATATGCCCTGTATGAAGGGGAAAATGTATTTATTTAAAGCCTCCAGAATGTCAGAGGCATAACCTTCAGGCCGTCGACCAACTTTTGTCGCATGCCCTCAAGCGCCACGGTCTGGAACCTGTTGTTGAGTTGTACATCGCAAACCAGTTTCTCTTATTTCTTTGTTGTTGATGGGTGTAAGCATACCCGTTTTAGTTCCACGCACTTTTTGAGATCTCCGGGTTTTCAGCCATCAGCCGGTACCCTTCCAGCGTCAGGTTATTCAGGGATTCATGAGGCCGCTCGCTGTTATATTCAGCCAGCCAGCGCTCCGTAATTTCCCGTGCTTCATTCAGGGTTCTGAACAGATAAAAATCCAGTACTTCTGTCCGGTACGTCCGGTTAAACCGTTCAATAAAGGCATTCTGTGTCGGCTTACCCGGTTTGATAAACTCCAGTATCACCCCGTGTTCTTCCGCCCACTGCGCCAGTGCCAGCGACACCAGTTCTGGCCCGTTATCCATCCGCATTTTCAGCGGATAAACTCATGGCAAATTACGCCGTCAGATAGCTGACGAGTTCACGCTTTATCGCTGGTTTTAAAGCTTTTTTTCGATGACAATGACGTCTTTTAACGCTCGATTTTCCAGACTCAGGTCAGCAAATATCTGTTTGAGGCGTCGGTTCTCATCTTCAAGGTCTTTGATTTTTTTAATATCAGCCGCTTCCATCCCGCCATATTTCGCCTTCCAGTTGTAGTAACTGGCTTCAGATATTGCGGCCTCACGGCAGACATCTTTGACAGTTCGTCCGGCTTCGACAGACTTCAGGACGGCGATTATCTGGTGCTCGGTGAATCGGATATTACGCATAGCGATCTCCTCAGGGGACATAATCAGTATGTCGGAAGATCTCTAAAAGTGAATGGTTCGGTTTGCCGGGATACTTACAAACTCACCACCCAAAGCTATCTTTTTCTAACGACAAGCGAGGGATGGTCTAAAGTACTCGACTCCTCAGCCTCAGCCGGTCTGAAATAAACTAGCGAGAAAAAGGCGGCAATCATAACGCTTTAGAATATAATTCCAGAACGGATCCAATTTGCCACCTTGGACGGTAATCAACTCAGACGAACATATTCATCTTAGAGTCAGATGTTCAACTGGGAATTCATAAAGTACAGCACACTTCCATCATCGAGCTTGACCTCATCTCCAAATGCTCCCTTAAAAAGGGCAACACTGCGACTGTCCACCTTTAAACCTTCTTGTGACAAGTAGTGATAAAATGACGGATGATAGTCCAATCCTTCGCGAAAGCGGTAAGGATCATCTTTGGTTCCAACTCCAAAAATATCCCTTCCAAATTTCAATTTTTGACCTTCAAGTATTCGCTTCGCCTTGATACTTTTTCCGAGGTCAGTTGATTTTTCTCGCAACGAGTCGAGCCAAGATCCGGTCAGCATAGAGGCTACTTGGCGATCCATCATCGCCTCAATCCCACATAGCGTTGAAAGCATAAGTGTCAATTGCGCCAGAATTATCTTATGACCTGACTTCCACCCTTCTCCCCCGCCCCCCAAAAGATCACCTCCGGTAGCAATTGTACCGTGCGCAACATGGGACAAGAAACCGTACAAGCTGAGCACCCCTGGTTGTTTTGAATTCATTGTCCCTAGTGGAGTTAGTATGTTATACGGCTTTTTGATAGACTCTCGCCACAAGTGCCGCCACTCGGACGTTGCACCAGACAAGTTCGAGCTTCCCGCAAGAACTCGTGCCAATTGTTTCTCAGCGTTCGCCAATAATTCCGAAATTTTTCCGGAGTTAGGGGCAGACTTTTCCACCTCATTTTTAGCTTTGGTTAATTTTTCCCCTAACTCGAATGCCAATGCATGATGCTCAAGCATTGAGCGCACGAGTAGCGTCACCCCGAGAACGCTATCTGCGTTAACAAGTCTCGCCGCTTGACGAGCCATAGACCACATCTTGTACTCAATTACCTCGATGCTGAAGCTCAAACTCGGAACTAGGATCGAGAGCTGCTCATTACTCTCATACGACCCATTCGGTATAGGTAAAGAATTAGCAGCTTGAGCAAGTCGAAGTTCTTGTTGAATTAAGAACGAATATCGATTCTGCCCTGAAATTGTCTTAAGTGAGTCAGGCCAAAGACTTGGTGAAAGCTGGCTCTCTCTCAAAGCCTTGATTGCCTCAATATCTGTTGGCCAAGTCGGCGGAGTACCAAAAGCGCTTTCCCAGTTAGACTCGCAGTTAGCAAAATGGTGAAAAGTCCCCTCTGCGTCCTTCCAATCTGCTTCTCTATGCCCCATTTCCACAGAGTAAGTCTTTTTGAGGATGGGTAAAGTGACATCCGCCAAGATACGGAAAGGATCATTTGAGGATGTCTGATTCAAAGGTAAAAAAACAATATGATCGCAATTGTCATTTTCAACCCATGGCAATTGAAAAAACGCTTCATAAATCACGATAAAAGCGTCAGCTACAATAGTTGCGGCCTCAGTAGAGTGAGGCCTCACAGATAAAATGTGGCTACCATAGTTAGGATGGACATATTCACTAAGTTGGTTGAAAGCCAGCTTCAGACTTTCATGACGTTTATCGGCTATCTCTTTATCTGAAGCCTGATTAGTCAGCTCCTCCCTATTTTTTAATTCCAGCCTAGGTAAGACCCGACTTTGGAGAAAACGAATTTTATCCGCCACAGCCTCACTGTCAAATGGAGTCTTTTTGCCAAATTCAAAGAGTTCCGCAACGACATTTAATGCATCGAGTTCTTCTATCTGGGTTCGAAGCACTAGAGCAGCCAAATGTAGGTCACCTGTGGTGGAGGCTTGGTCTAACGCCTCTTCCAGGAGCAACCAGCGTGGCCAGACACATGCCAAAAGCAAAGGTTCGATTTTTTGGTGCAATATCTCAGGGGAGTCCAATCGCGCCCGTGATAAATTAAGAGCAGCAAGAACCAGGGTGTGATCACTCAGACCCTCAAGTGCTGGAGGTCTTTGGCGCCCTCGCTGCCTCCGCGCGGCAATAGCATCAAGCTTAGTCATCTTATCGCTGAGTTGAGTGTCCCAAATCGAGCGCCATGGGCGGAACACTGGAATGTTAAGCATAGTTAATCGTTAATTCCTTATAGTAATCTGCGCAAAGCAATTTAAAAACTTAGCATGCTTTGCTTGCCTTATCCGCATCACTGTCACAAGCAGTGCCAACAACACCCGCGGTGCAATCCACATTATCGCCTCCCTAGCCGTAAACTCCAGTCCCATAATATGTAAACCACCATAGCCTTCTACCCATTGGCTCACCTTTGTTCCGTGCCATTCAAGCGCCACAGCCTGAAGCGTGTTGTTGAGCTGCACATCGCGAACCAGTTTTTCTTCTTTCTTGGCAAAAGATGTAAACACCAAAAGCCATACGCTTCTCTTTTCCATTGAAGCAATATTTCATCCGCCAGTACTTGGAACCAGAGGAAACGACTTCAATATACAAACCAGCACCGTCTACCCACTTGTAGGCTTTCTCTCTGGGTTTAGCAGTGTCTACCTGTCACGCATTAAGCTTCATTGGGGGCATCTCCCTGGACCGAACACATAATGCCCCCATTTATACCCCCAACTGCGACTTGATTCCGGTTAAGTCCAGTTGATAACAGGAGATAAGACACAGGCCATAAACCACTGTATACGGGCTTTGTGTTGATTTCGATAGACTTGAGAAGCGTTTGAAATGGTGTCGATAATAGGAGTCGAACCTACGGCCTTCGCGTTACTAATGCGAGCAAACTCCAAAATGAGTACAATGATAAGTACATACAAAAATATGAATAAAATAAAACATTTATATCAATAAGATAACTGTTAAATCACGGTTCAACGTCTAATTCCTGCCGATAAAATCCGCGCCCCGGCGCGGATTTTTCATTTTAAAGCCTCGCGAGTTTTATCACTCGCGAGGCTTTAAATTATCTGAACGGCGCATCTAAAGGAATTTCTGCGTCAGGCTCATGGGTGATTCGGTTACGCAGATCGCGACGAATCATCTCAATTGCCCAGAACCAAAAAATATGGCCAAGCAGTTCGGAAATATATTCATCAGCCGGAATATTGAATAACGACGGCGTAAGTCCTAATAGCGGGAAAGATATCCAGTGAACCGCAATGGTGGCGACAATGCCGGCCCACACGCCCTGCCATAATTTAACTTTTGGGAATATCTCCGCCACCACGCAATAGCCAATCGCAAACACCAACGAGAAGATGATATGCGTGACCATCACCGGGTTGATGATATGCTCAGAAAAGGTGTAAACGGTATGCGTTGGGTCAATACCAAGATAGTCGCGTAGAAAGAGATAAGGAGGGTTGAATTCATCACGCCCGCCGGAAAATGTTCGCGGCGGCAGAGGCACTTCCGCCCCCCACTTAACGAATGCCGACATAATTCCGGCAATAACCCCAACCAATAAGGCGACGCCATAGCGACGCCGACCAGGTGCAGTCTGTACAAAAAAATCCTTAATTGCCATAAATCCCTCGCCATGAATAATATTGTTACAGCATTGCAATATTCTTTAAGTCTGCGCGGGCATGGCTTGATCAAGATCACACTTTTTGTTCAAAAGATAAACAAAGCTAATACTTTTATATCATCGCGGAGCATCAATTAATGCCCCGCGAGGCATTCTTTTAATCACGCCATCCCATTGCCGGCGCAACGTGCTTCAGAATAGACTCAATCACATGAACGTTATAATCCACGCCCAGCTGATTCGGCACGGTCAGCAATAAGGTATCGGCTTCCGCGATCGCTTCATCCTGTTTCAGTTGCTCGACGAGCTTATCGGGTTCAGCGGCATAGCTGCGGCCGAAAATAGCGCGGGTTTTCTCATCAAGAAAACCAATACTGTCGCTGTTATCCCGGCTGGAGCCGAAATACATCCGGTCGCGATCGTCCATCAGGGCAAAGATACTTCGACTGACCGATACCCGCGGCGTACGCGTGTGCCCCGCTTCCGTCCAGGCCTGACGATAGGCGCGGATCTGTTTCGCCTGTTGGATATGGAATGGTTCGCCCGTCTCATCATCTTTCAGCGTCGAGCTTTGCAAGTTCATGCCGAGCTTCGCCGCCCACATCGCCGTAGCATTAGAGCCCGCGCCCCACCAGATACGTTCGCGTAATCCGGCGGAGTACGGCTCAAGACGTAGCAATCCCGGCGGGTTGGGAAACATGGGTTGCGGATTGGGTTTCGCGAAACCTTCGCCGCGCAGCACGTCCAACAGCACCTCAGTATGGCGCCGCGCCATGTCAGCGTCGGACTCGCCATCCTGTGGTTGAAAACCAAAATGACGCCAGCCATCAATCACCTGTTCCGGTGAACCGCGGCTGATGCCAAGCTGCAAACGCCCTCCCGAGATCAAATCCGCAGCGCCAGCATCCTCCGCCATATATAGCGGGTTTTCATAGCGCATATCGATAACGCCGGTGCCAATCTCAATCTTTTTAGTTTTCGCGCCGATAGCGGCCAGCAGCGGGAACGGTGAACTGAGCTGACGGGCAAAATGGTGAACCCGAAAATAGGCGCCATCCGCGCCTAACTCTTCGGCGGCAACGGCCAGATCGATGGATTGTAAGAGCGTGTCGGCAGCAGAACGGGTCGCCGACTGCGGCGATGGCGTCCAGTGGCCAAATGACAAAAATCCGATCTTTTTCATGAGGATAGCCCCTGATTTGGCAAAACATTCAGCAGACGCGGAGATACGATTCCGCGTCTGCATGTAGTTCTCCTACTCTACCCCTTAGCCAAAATGTATAAATGGCGTTTATTTAACAGAATAGTTCAAATAAATTGACCAAATATAACGATCGCTATTTCTGCATTAGCGCAAATACGCCCCAGCCAAAATATTCCCGGGTATAGGTAACATGGCGAAGCGGCGCGGCTTTGAGCTGCGCACGGGCCTCAAACGCAAATTCATCCTCGGGGTGGGCCTGCAGCCAACGGCGCATGGTCAGCCATTTAGCGGCTTCATAACGGTCCCACCCCTCGCGGTCAGCCAGCACCATTTCAACGATGTCATAGCCCAGTTCGCCAAAAGAGGTGACCAGCGCCGGAAGCGGCAACAAATCAGCCACCGCAGAAACACCGCAGGCACGCGCTTCTTCTTCTGTCGCGGGGACCTTACGCCACCAGGGCTCCCCGATAAGTAGCATACCGCCAGGCTTAAGGCTGCGGGCTAACTGCGCCACGGTTCCGGCGACGCCGCCGGCGATCCACGTCGCGCCAATACAGGCCGCCACATCGTATTGCCGTTCGGCGACGTAACCTGCCGCATCGCTATGGATAAAAGTGACGCGATCGCTGACGCCAAGCGCTTCGGCGCGTTGTTTAGCCTGGGCGGTAAACAATGGGCTCATATCAATGCCCAGACCACCGATAGCATGGTCCCGCGCCCAGGTGCAGAGCATTTCACCAGAACCGCTGCCAAGGTCGAGAATTTGCGCCCCCGCCTGCAGGCGAAGTACGCGGCCAAGCGTGGCATATTTTTCCGCCGTGAAGGGGTTATGGATACGATGTTCACTTTCGCTGATGGTAAAGATACGTGGGATATCGATAGTTGTGGTCATATCACTCTCCTTAGCGGTTATCCGGCTGGGCGCGAACGTTATTCAGCCCGCTGGTGTTGATGCGGTACGGCTGGCCGTTAACGGATTTAATCAGTTTTTTAGTGCGGAGTTTTTTGAAGACGGCGAGCGTACAGTCGCTGAGCAGTAGGCCTTCGCGGCTATAGCACTCTACGGCGATGACGCGGCCTGAGGTGTCGCGAATGTGCGCAATACGTCCGCCTTTCGCGAGAACGTGTAAGGTACGTTGTTCCTGACGGGATAAATTCATACTGGAAAACCTGTTTAATCATCATGTGCAAAACGTGCAAACACGCAGCGGTGCCCGCATTCGATTTCAGCGCATTGATAACCAGCCCGGCCTGAAAGGTCGGCAAACTGATTATCAGATGATTACATTCTCCAGCATCAAAGCCTCGGTAGAGTTGAAAGGTATTTACCAGCCGGATGATAACATCCAGTGACAGAAAGGATATTTATAAACGGGAAAATTGTGATCGATATCTGAAATTGCGCCCCCGCCCCATGACGATAGGCGCACAATAAATAGCATCAGCCTACTGGCCCTGATTACCACATCAAATCATCAGGTACTTTAAAGTCAGCATACGGATCGTCTTCGTCCTCGGCTTCCTGGCTCAGGGCGCTGTTCAACACAATACTTTCGGCGTCGCGCTGGGCGATTTTATCCGCCACGCTGGCGGGAATAATCGCGTATTCATATTTACCGTTATTATCAACAGCAAGGCGGGCAATCGCCAGACGGCCGCTAATGAGCTGCGCCTGGGTGATTTTATCCACATCAATGTTTTTGATGAGATTATTATCCGTAAAGTTAAAAGCGATATGGCCTTTCGCAATCGTGATTCGGTTCATTTCGATCAGTTGCTTAACCTGCGCTTTATACTCTTTTGCTAAAGCCGCTTGCTTTTGCTGTTCGCTGAGCTGCTTGTCGCGCTCAAGCTGGGCTTTTTTGTTTTCTTCCACGGCCTCGCGGGCTTCACGCGCCTGAACACGTGACTTTTTCGCCGTTCTCTGAACCTTAGCCATCTTTTTACTGGTGACCAGACCCGCTTTCAGCATCTGTTCTTGTAAGGTAAGTTTTGTCATCGTCGTTTCTACAATCGTTGGAATTCTGCTTCGGATAAGGTAAATCAGGGTCAGACTTTAAGGAGCTTCACCGTGGCGTCGATGTCGATTTCATCTTCAGAGAAGATGAGCGTCGTGCCCTGAAAGGTAGTGATCGCCAGCTTTTTCAGCGTGCGCATTTCGCCCGGCTTCACGCTCGCTTTCGGCTTGATGCTGTTCATCAGCAGTCCCACGGAGAGCACCGCATTTTCCTTGTCGATACGCGTATCGGCCGGCACTTCCTCACTGTAGACCAGGTAAGACTTAATTGAGGTCAGCTTCAGGCGCTCACCGGCAATATACAGATGTTTGCTTTCCGGGATGACTTTCACCGCGTAAGCCGATAAACCTTTATTATTGGTCGTGGGTTCAAACGTGACCGCCGCGTCTTTCTTAATCAGATCCGGATTGGCAACCTTAATCACGTGAAAATAGCGGTTATCGCCATTTTCATCTTTGATAAATCCGAAACCTTTATCTTTAAACCACGTTGTGATCGTACCGTTCATCGCCATTACCGCCTGATTAATCGTTTATCTACTCAATTTTGCTGCGCGCAGTTTAAAGCACAATGCCAGCGTAGACCATGCCTTTGCTCTAAGTGTTGCCCGATATCGACAATTGATCCTAGCTTTTGCCGAAAATTTGATTCATTAATGAGTACGGTTCAATCAGGAGAATGCATGATGTCTAATCTTGCCTCAGTCGCGTTGCTAGGTCCTGGCGCTATCGGCACGACCATTGCCGCCGTACTGCATGAAGCGGGCCGCAAACCGGTGCTCTGCGGGCGCACCGCGCATCAGCGGTTGATTTTACGCCGGGATGACGGCGAAACGATCATTCCTGGGCCGGTATTGACCGATCCGCATACGCTGGAACGCCCGGTTGAGCTGCTATTTGTGGCGGTGAAAACCACCCAGGTAGCGGATTGCGCGGGCTGGCTTAACGCGCTGTGCGATGAAAACACGGTGGTCTGCGCGCTACAGAACGGCGTTGAACAGGAAAGCCTGCTTGACCCCTATGTTAACGGCGCAAAGGTGTTGCCTTCAGTTGTCTGGTTTCCGGCACAACGAGAGGCGGATGCGTCGGTATGGTTACGCGCCAAACTGCGCCTGACGCTACCCGATACGCCGCAAGCGAAGAAAATAGTCGAGGTTCTCGACGGAACCCGTTGCGCGGTTGAGTTGACGGCAGATTTCACATCGGTCGCGTGGCGGAAACTGCTGCAAAATGCCGTCGCTGGCCTGATGGTGCTGGCGAATCGCCGCGCCGGGATGTTTTCGCGCCAGGACATCACCGGGCTGGCGCTGGCCTATTTGCACGAGTGTCTGGCGGTGGCGCGCGCCGCAGGGGCGAAACTCGCCGATAGCGTGCCGCAGGAAATTGTTAATGGGTTTCATCAGGCGCCGGCGGATTTAAGCACCTCGATACTTGCCGACCGTCAGGCTAATCGTCCGCTGGAATGGGACATCCGCAACGGCGTCATCCAACGCTATGGCCGAAGGTTGGGCGTTGCCACCCCCATCAGCGATGTCGTCGTGCCTCTGCTGGCGGCCGCAAGCGAGGGACCTGGCTAAGATTGCTTCAAAAAAATTACCGTATTTGTTATAGTGTTACTCACTGATTATTTACCTCTGCGGTGCCAAAAAGAACAAGATTCACCGCAACCCAGGATAAGAAAATGTTAGATTACCGCTTCCCGACAGCTTTGCAGATGGTTCTCAGCGTAGCGATGGCGGAGCAATTGGGTGAACGTTCGACGAGCGCGATTCTGGCCTACGGCCTGGAAGCCAACCCGAGCTTTATCCGTAAACTCATGGTTCCGCTCACCCGCGACGGCATCATCGTCTCCACGCTTGGCCGCAACGGCTCTATTCATCTTGGCCGCCCTGCCGACCAAATCACGCTGCGTGATATCTATCTTTCCGTTATTGAAGATAAAAAACTGTGGGCGTCCCGCCCTGAGGTCCCGGCTCGCTGCGTGGTCAGCGCCAACGCCTGCTGGTACTTTAAGTCCGTAGCCGATGAAGCCGAGCAGGCGTCGCTCGCGGTGTTAGCTCGCCACACCGTGGCAAGCGCCCTGGAAGAGGTCAAAAAAGCCGATACCAGCGGCTGCGATCCGCTGCCTGAGCTGACTGCCCGCTATAAAGAAGCGCATTAACTTTTCTTGTTGCGAAAAAAAACCGCCTTAAACGAAAAGGCGGTTTTTTGTTATTAGCAGCGACCTACGCGGGCAAGACGTCCCTTGCCTGTTTGCCACGCGTCACCAGTTTTCGCAGCGTCACGTAAAACACCGGCGTCAGGAACAAACCAAACAGCGTCACGCCGAGCATACCGGAGAACACCGTGATCCCGGTGACGCCGCGCACTTCCGCCCCCGCGCCGTGGCCAAGAATCAGCGGGATCGTCCCGGCAATAAAGGCAATCGAGGTCATGATAATCGGGCGTAAACGCAGGCGACAGGCTTCCAGCGCCGCTTCCATGATCCCTTTCCCCTGAATTTCCAGTTCGCGGGCGAACTCGACAATCAGAATCGCGTTTTTACACGCCAGCCCCATCAGCACCACCAGCCCCACCTGCACAAATACGTTATTGTCGCCACCGGTCAGCCAGACGCCAAACAGCGCGGAGAGCATGGTCATCGGGACGATAAGGATCACCGCCAGCGGTAGCGTCCAGCTTTCATACAGCGCCGCCAGCACCAGGAACGCCAGCAGAACCGCGACCGGGAAGACGATCAGCGCCGTATTGCCCTGCGTAGCCTGCTGGAAGCTGAGATCCGTCCACTCAATATTCATGCCGTTCGGCAGTATCTGCTTAGACATGTCTGCCAGCTGCGTCATCGCCTGCGTGGACGAGAGCACGCGGGGATCGGCATCGCCAATCAAATCCGCCGCCGGATAGCCATTGTAGCGAATCACCGGATCCGGCCCGTAGGTGGTATTAATATTCACCATACTGCCAATCGGCACCATTTCGCCCTGATTATTGCGGGTGCGTAAATTAGCAATATCTTCCACGCTGTCGCGGAACGGCCCATCGGCCTGCGCCATTACGCGCCAGGTACGCCCAAACTGGTTAAAGTCATTCACATACGATGACCCCAGATAGGTTTGCAGCGTACCGAAAAGGTCGGTCAACGACACGCCCTGCGCTTTCGCTTTATCACGATCGACCTGCACATCCAACTGCGGCACGTTCGCCTGGTAGGTAGAGATCGGGAAATGCATTCCCGGCGTCTGCATAATTGAACCCGACATCGCGTTCACCGCGTTTTGCAACGCGCCATAACCCAGACCGGCGCGATCCTGAATATACAACGAATAGCCGGAACCCTGACCCAGTCCTAAAATCGGCGGCGGCAGAATCGAGAAACCAAAGCCCTGCTGAATTTGCGCGATTTTGGCGTTAATCTCGGCGTTAATTTCCGCAGCGGTGTGTTTACGCTGGTCGAACGGTTTCAGACCAAAAAAGACCGTACCGGTATTCGGCGTATTGGTGAACTGCAGCGCATTAAGACCGGGAAAAGCGACCGCATAATCTACGCCTTCGGTATTCATCCCGATTTCGCTCATTTTACGAATCACGGCGTCGGTACGCGCAAGCGAAGAACCTTCCGGCATTTTCACGCCGCCAATTAAATACAGTTTATCCTGCGTCGGAATAAACCCGCCGGGTACGACTTTAAACATCACGCCAGCGGCGCAGAGCAGCAGGACGTAGACCACAAACACCGCGCCGCGTCGGCCGAGCGTTTTGCCCACCAGCCCCTGATAGCCATTTGAGCTACGATGGAAAAAACGGTTAAACGGACGGAAAATCCAGCCGAACAAGCGATCGATAAGCCGGGTCGGGAAGTCTTTCGCCGCGCCGTGCGGTTTTAACAGCAGCGCCGCCAGCGCCGGCGAGAGCGTCAGCGAGTTGATGGCGGAGATCACCGTCGATATCGCAATCGTCACCGCAAACTGCTTGTAAAACTGCCCCGTCACTCCGGAGAGGAATGCCATCGGCACAAATACCGCGCACAACACCAGCGCGATAGCGATAATCGGCCCGGAGACTTCGCGCATCGCCTGGTGCGCCGCCGCTAGCGGAGCCAGCCCCTCTTCGATGTTTCGTTCGACGTTTTCCACCACCACGATGGCATCATCCACGACGATACCGATCGCCAGTACCAGCCCGAACAGACTGAGGGTATTCAGCGAAAAGCCCAGCAGATAAAGAATGCTGAAGGTGCCCACCACCGATACCGGCACCGCGATCAGCGGAATAATCGACGCACGCCACGTCTGCAGGAACAAAATCACCACCAGCACCACCAACACCACCGCTTCCAACAGTGTTTGCACCACCGCACGAATGGAATCGCGCACAAACACGGTCGGATCGTAAGGCGCCGCCCATTTCATATCTTCCGGGAAACGGGTGGAGAGTTCGTTCATTTTCGCGCGTACGGCGTTAGACAAATCGATAGCATTCGCCCCCGGCGACTGGAAAATACCAATCCCCACCGCATCTTTATTGTTAAGCTGGGAACGTAACGCATAACTACCCGAGCCCATTTCGATACGCGCCACGTCGCGCAGGCGCACCAGCGAACCGTCTTGCGCCGTTTTCAGAATAATATTGCCAAACTCGTCTTCCGTATGCAGACGCCCCTGAGCGTTAATAGAGATCAAAAAATCGCTCTCTTTCGGCAGCGGCTCGGCGCCCAGCTGACCGGCGGAAACCTGCACGTTTTGCTCCTGCATCGCCGTCACCACATCCGATGCGGTTAACCCGCGCGCCGCAACCTTATTGGGATCCAGCCAGATGCGCATCGCATATTCGCCCGAGCCAAATATCTGGATCTGGCCGACGCCGGGCAGACGCGCGAGTTCATCTTTGACTTTCAACGTGGCGTAGTTACGCATATACAGGGAATCGTACTTACCGCCGGGCGAAAACAGATGCACCACCAGCGTCAGCGTTGGCGATTGCTTCTGGGTGGTGATACCTAAACGCCGCACATCTTCCGGCAGACGCGCCTCGGCCTGTGATACCCGGTTTTGCACCTGAACCTGCGCCTGATCGGGGTCGGTTCCCGGACGGAAAGTGACGGTAGTTACCAGTACGCCGTCAGAGCCTGCGACGGATTTCATGTACATCATATTTTCGACGCCGTTGATGGCTTCTTCCAATGGCGTCGCCACGGTCTCCGCAATCACTTTCGGGTTGGCGCCGGGATATTCCGCCCGCACCTGCACGCTGGGCGGTACGACGTCAGGATATTCGCTGACCGGCAATAGCGGAATGGCGATCAAGCCGGTAATAAAAATCAAAATCGACAGCACGGCGGCAAAAATCGGTCTGTCGATAAAAAAACGGGAAAAGTCCATAGATCGGATTCTCAGAAAAGGGATCAGTTAAGTGCGGCGCTGGTGGTCATGGCGACGGTCTTCGCGTTAACCGGCATTCCCGGCATAAACACTTTTTGTAAGCCATCGACGATAACTTTGTCGCCTGGGTTTAGCCCCTGTTTGACGATACGTAAACCGGCAGCCAGCCGCCCTGGCGTAATATCACGACGCTGAGCTTTTCCTTCTTTATCAACGATATAGACATATTTACGGTCCTGATCGGTCAGTACCGCTTTGTCGTCGATAAGCGTGGCTTTGAATTCAGCGCTGCCCGGCAAGCGGACGCGGGCAAAGAGCCCTGGCGTGAACAGACGCTGCGAATTGTCCAGCAGCGCGCGCATGCGGATCGTACCGGTGCTCGGCGTTAACTGATTATCCAGAAAATCCACTTTACCCTGATGAGGGTAGCCCTCTTCGCCCACAAGGCCGATCTCAACCGGTAATGCCTGGTGACTGCTGGAGGCCCCTTGCCCGCTACGGGCAAGATTTTGGTAGTGAAGATAGGTCGACTCATCCACGTCAAAGTAGACATAAACCGTTTTTTGCGACACCAGCGTGGTGAGCACGCTGGCGGTATCGCCAGCGGTGACCAGATTACCGCTGGTGATCAACGCGCGGCTGGCACGGCCGTCGATGGGCGCGGTCACTTTGGTGAAATCCAGATTAAGCTGCGCGGCATCAACCGCCGCCTGGGCGGCGCGAATATCCGCTTGCGCCTGAACGGCGGCGGAGCGGCGCTGCTCCCACTCTTCACGGGAAACCAGATTGGTATTGATTAATTTATCGGTGCGGTTTGCTTCACTGCGCGCCAGGTTAGCTTGTGTTTTGGCTCTTGCCAGATTCGCCTGCGCCTGTTCCAGCGCGGCACGATAGGTTCGATCGTCAATGGTGAATAACACCTCCCCCTTCTTCACCTCCTGACCGTCGGTGTAATTCACTTTATCAATATAGCCAGAGACGCGTGGTCGTAGCTGCACGCTTTCCACCGCTTCAATCCGACCATTAAAACTATCCCACTGGCTAATAGATTTCACCACCACGTCAGCGGCGCTGACGGCGGGAGCTTGCGGCGCGGCGTTTTGCGCGACGCCTTCATCGCAGCCGACGAGCAGCGCCGAGAGTAGCACCATACCTACTGCTGTCAGATGACGTTTTCCCCAGGTTTTTTGCAGGCTCATTATTTTTATTCCGGTAATTATCGCCGCCGGACAAGACGCTGCGGGAGACGCCGCGCCACTTCCTTTGTCCGGGCAGGCTTGAGGCCATTTGTGTCGTTCATCGCCACAAAACTGTAACAGTTGCGAATACACTATCGCGGCGATTGTAGGAAGGCGCTTAACTAAGTGCAAGAATAATTGTTGCACTTTATGTGCTATTCTTAGGTCGAAAAAAAGGCCTATTCCCGACACGGCATTAAATGCAACAATAAAACTTGCAATTAATCCCCAAACGGGCCACCTTTAAATGCAATTGTAAAAGGTACTTTTATTTTCTGCATGGGGGCAACAAAATGAACACTGCTGCGGTTATTCACGACCTACTGGATTGGATCGACAACAATCTCGAGAGCCGTCTGGATATTGAGACCGTTGCCAGGCGAGCGGGCTATTCGAAATGGCACCTGCAGCGGATCTTCAAGGAGCACACCGGTTACCCTCTCGCTGAGTATATTCGCATGCATAAGCTGCAAAGGTCGGTCGAACGCTTAGCCAACAGCGACGAGCCCATTTTAAACGTGGCAATCGCACTGGGTTTCGACTCCCAGCAATCCTTTAACCGCAGCTTCAAACGCCAGTATGGTCAGGCGCCCGGCGCCTGGCGACGAAGCGTCTCCGGCTCCCAAACGCCACCACTGCGCTTACCGTCGTGATAATCGTCCTCAGGGAATCGGTGAGCGAACGGTAGAAGCACCTATGTTTAGCAGCTATCAGGGCGTTGGACCTACCGTTATGATTGGTCCATACCAAACAAACAAGGACGCGTTACCATGCTGAACAAATCACCGGTGGTGTTGTTATTGTTCCCTTTACTGCTGGCAGGCTGTCATCATCCTCAGCCCACGTCGCACGCGGCAGCGAGCGCCACTGAAGTAGACGATCTGTTCGCCAGCCCCCCTTCGTCGAAACCATCGAGTCGGGTTACCTACGCCCGGCAGATAATGACCGCCATCAAGGCAAAAATGCCTGATTCCGCGGAATATTCCGGGCAAAGCTGTCGGGTTCGTTTGTCGCTGCAGCGTGATGGCGCCGTGAGTTCCATCAGTGCGGAAAAAGGTGATGAACAACTGTGTCATGCGGTGATATCAGCATTTAAGCAAGCTGACATTCCTGCCGCGCCGGATGATGACGCTTATCAGACGTTTAAAAATACCAGTATTGATTTTAAAGCATAAGACCAGCGCTTTATTACCAGCAATACGGCATTCAACCGGCCGTCATCCGTAGTATATTAGAAGCAGTCTCGGTTATCAGGTAATTGCAATGTCTTACTCCATCGGCGAATTTTCCCGTCTTTGCGGCATCAATGCGACCACGCTGCGGGCCTGGCAACGCCGGTACGGCCTGCTTAAACCCGAGCGCACCGATGGAGGCCACCGCCTCTATAACGATAACGATGTCCAGCTGGCGCTGAAAATTCTCGACTGGGTAAAAAAAGGGGTTCCCGTAAGCCAGGTCAAACCGCTGTTGACCCGCCCTGACGGCGGCCCAGGCAATAACTGGCTTGTCCTGCAGGACAACATGCTGCAGCGGCTGAAAGAGGGAAAAATCGAATCCCTACGCCAGCTGATCTACGACGCCGGTCGGGAAAATCCCCGCCCTGAGCTGGTTACCAACGTATTGCGCCCGTTACGCAGTAAAGTATCGGCTAATGTGCCGGCGATGCAGACCCTGCGTGAGATCCTCGACGGCATTATCATCTCCTACACCTCTTTTTGTCTTGAAGGCGATAAACGCGCGCCGGGCGATAACTATCTGATTACCGGCTGGCACCTGAGCGACCCATGTGAAATCTGGCTGGAAGCGCTCATACGTACCGGACAAGCTCATCGCATTGATGTGCTGCCGATGCCGTCCACCGCGCTGGCCCCGGAAATATTTCCTCAACGCCACTGGTTGCTGGTGACCACGGGCCAGCTCACCGCCGCACGCCAGAGACAGATAGACCTCTGGCGCCAGCACGTTGTCTCTCTGGACGTTATCTCCCTGTAAAAAATAGCTTTGCTCCCCTGCGCCATGTTCTCCGCTAAAAAATCGCGCCAAAAACTTGGACAAAAATTCGTGATTGTGTAAGTTTAATATATCGGGCTAACCGTTTTTGCGGGACGACCCAAACAGTGAGAACAAAGCGAGGAGAACGCCATGAATAAGCAACCTGTGATTGGCATCAGCGGCTGTTTAACCGGCTCGTCCGTGCGCTTTGATGGCGGACATAAACGATTGCCATTTGCGATGGATGAACTGGCGCCGTGGGTAACCTTCAAACCCATTTGTCCGGAAATGGCCATCGGTCTGAGTTCCCCTCGTCCGGCCCTGCGCCTGGTGCAGACCGGTGCAGGTGATATTCAGATGCGTTTTAGCAGCGAACCGCACGACGATGTCACGCGCAAAATGGCGGACTTTACCGCCGGTTACCTGCCTGGGCTCGGCGAAGTAGCTGGCTTTATCGTCTGCGCCAAATCACCGAGCTGCGGCATGGAACGTGTGCGCCTGTATGATGAAAAAGGCAACCGCGGGCGCAAAGAAGGAACCGGCCTGTTTACCCGCGCGTTGATGGACGCCTATCCCTGGTTACCGGTAGAAGAGGATGGACGACTGCATGACCCGCAGCTAAGAGAGAATTTTGTCGAGCGTCTTTTCGCCCTGCATGAACTGAATACGCTGCGGGCCAATGGCCTGACCCGTCGGGGGTTACTGGATTTTCATAGCCGCTATAAACTGCAGCTGCTGGCGCATCATCAGGCCGGATATCGCGAAATCGGCCCTTTCGTCGCCTCAATGCATCAATGGCAAGACCTGGATGCCTTTTTCGTCGCCTACCGCGATAAGCTGATGGCGATCCTGAAAAACACCGCCTCCAGGAAAAACCATACCAACGTGCTGATGCACATTCAGGGCTATTTCCGCGAAAGGTTGAATAGCCGTCAGCGCGGCGAACTGCGTGACGTAATACTGGATTATCGCGCGGGGCTGCTCCCTATTCTGGCGCCCCTGACGCTGCTTAAGCACTACCTGGCCGAGTATCCCGACCGCTATCTGCAGGCGCAAAACTATTTTGATCCCTACCCGCAGGATTTAGCCCTGCGCCTGGGCGTCAATTAGCAGCCAGGCTGTGCTCTATTACGACGAAGCGTGACTACTTCTTCTTATTCATCATGGCTTTTAAATCAGCAAAAGGATTGTAGGTGGCTTCACCGACATCCTTTTGCGCATCTTCACCGGCCACCACTCTGGTGCCGTACTGATCGGCCTCGGTATACTTGGAGTGCTCGTGATCGTGACAATAGAGGCACAATAGCTCCCAGTTGCTGCCATCTTCCGGGTTATTGGTATGATCGTGATCGATGTGATGTACCGTCAGTTCACGCAGGTTGGAGTAGACAAACTCGCGCGAGCAGCGTCCGCAGACCCATGGATAAATTTTAAGCGCCTTCTCGCGATAGCCACTTTCCAGGCGGGCATAGTTTTTGGGGATCAAAGCCATGGTAGGTATTACCTGTGATAAAGAGATAATTTACGATAATAGCGCCAATATAGCGTAAAACGGAGCAGGAAAGGAAATCGATGCGCAGACGTGAGCGGTAGCTAAATCCCGGCGTGGCGCCGGGAAGACGATTATTAATGGCTGGTGACTGTCGCCGCCGCTATCGGATGATCCGCTGAAGCGACAACCGTGGTACGCGCAACTGGGTGGCGACCGTTATCGCTGGTTGCCGCCGCCACCGCCACCGGATGGTCTGCCGAAGCGACAGCCGCGGTGCGCGCCACCGGATGGTTGCCGTTATCGCTGGTTGCCGCCGCTACCGCCACCGGATGATCGGCCGAGGCTACGGCTGCGGTCCTTGCGACCGGATGATAACCCGCAAACGCAGAAATACTTGCTGATGCTAATACCAGGGTCAAAATAATCTTTCTCATAATATCACCTCTAATAATAATAACCTGAATAACCAGGTAAAATATGGCAATCAATAAAGCCAATTGATGAATTACCGTAGCAAGCGGCAGCGAACATGAATAGCTCACTGTTATTTAATTATGGATAACCCGGTACACAGCAAATAAAAACGGGAGCCCTGGGCTCCCGTTTCGCATTAATCCAGAAAGCTGGATTACATGTTTTTGATGATCGCGTCGCCGAACTCAGAGCATTTCAGCAGCTTAGCGCCTTCCATCAGACGTTCGAAGTCATAGGTCACGGTCTTGGCGGCGATGGCGCCTTCCATGCCTTTAACGATCAGGTCTGCGGCTTCAAACCACTGCATGTGGCGCAGCATCATTTCTGCGGACAGGATGATGGAACCTGGGTTCACTTTGTCCTGGCCGGCATACTTCGGCGCAGTACCGTGGGTGGCTTCGAACAGCGCGCACTCGTCGCCGATGTTGGCGCCCGGCGCGATACCGATACCGCCAACCTGCGCCGCCAGGGCGTCAGAAATGTAGTCGCCGTTCAGGTTCATACAGGCGATAACATCGTATTCAGCCGGACGCAGCAGGATTTGCTGCAGGAACGCATCGGCGATCACGTCTTTAACCACGATCTCTTTGCCGGTGTTCGGGTTCTTGATTTTCACCCACGGGCCGCCGTCGATCAGCTCACCGCCGAACTCTTCGCGAGCCAGCTGGTAACCCCAGTCTTTGAACGCGCCTTCGGTGAACTTCATGATGTTGCCTTTGTGCACCAGGGTCACGGAATCACGATCGTTGGTGATCGCGTATTCGATAGCGGCGCGTACCAGGCGTTTGGTACCTTCTTCAGAGCACGGCTTGATGCCGATACCGCAATGTTCCGGGAAGCGAATTTTCTTCACGCCCATCTCATCGCGCAGGAATTTGATAACTTTGTCAGCTTCGGCAGAATCTGCTTTCCACTCGATACCCGCATAAATATCTTCGGAGTTTTCGCGGAAGATAACCATATCGGTCAGTTCCGGGTGTTTAACCGGGCTCGGGGTACCCTGATAGTAACGTACCGGACGCAGGCAAACGTAGAGATCCAGCTCCTGACGCAGCGCCACGTTCAGAGAACGGATGCCGCCGCCAACTGGCGTCGTCAGAGGACCTTTAATAGCAACGCGGTAATCACGAATCAGATCGAGGGTTTCAGCAGGCAGCCAGACATCCTGGCCGTAAACGTGGGTAGATTTTTCACCGGTGTAAACTTCCATCCAGGAAATTTTACGCTCGCCTTTATAGGCTTTCTCAACGGCGGCATCAACCACTTTCAGCATCGCTGGGGTAACGTCGACACCGATACCGTCGCCTTCAATGAACGGGATAATCGGGTTATGAGGGACGTTCAGTTTGCCGTTTTGCAGGGTGATTTTCTGACCTTCCGCCGGAACTACTACTTTGCTTTCCATTAACCTCTCCTTCGAGCGCTTCTGGTTCTGCTCTTCCCTCTTCACGCGAGCCTGGTGTTGGCTTAGTCGGCCTACTCCTGAGTACCGGGTCGCCCCGCTAACCGGAGATTCGCGTCCGTGTTGCCTTCCTGCCTGTATTGCGAATCGGTTTGAGCAATTTTTTGTTAATAATTTGTAATGAGCATGTCAATACTACCTGAATGTTTGCGTCCATGAAAGGCATTCGTAATTAGGCTATAATGCGGCAATTGAGAGAGCCTGAAAATACCATGCAGAAAACTTCATTTAGAAAACATCGCGTTGAGCGATTCAGCACACAACAAGTGACCAGACAACGTAAAGAACGCCAGCTTAAAACTGTGATCTTGTTCAATAAACCCTACGATGTGTTGCCGCAATTTACCGACGAGTCCGGGCGCAGCACGCTGAAGGATTTTATTCCTGTCGCCGGTGTTTACGCCGCCGGTCGTCTTGACCGCGACAGCGAAGGTCTGCTGGTGCTGACCAACGACGGCGCGCTACAGGCAAAACTGACCCAGCCCGGTAAGCGCACCGGCAAAATTTACTACGTTCAGGTGGAAGGCGAACCTACAGAAGAAGCGATCCGCGCGCTGCGCGACGGAGTGACGCTAAACGATGGACCCACCCTACCCGCCGGCGTGGAGCTGGTGGATGAACCCGCCTGGCTTTGGCCGCGCAATCCGCCGATTCGCGAGCGTAAATCGATTCCCACTCGCTGGCTAAAAATCACCCTCTATGAGGGACGCAACCGTCAGGTTCGCCGGATGACCGCCCACGTCGGTTTTCCGACGCTAAGGCTGATTCGCTACGCCATGGGCGGCTATACGCTTGATGGTTTAGCCAACGGCGAGTGGCGTCAAACCGAATAACAGCATTCATAAGGAAGCTCGATGTTTAAACCGCACGTCACCGTCGCCTGCGTGGTTCACGCCAAAGGCAAATTCCTGATTGTTGAAGAGACAATTAACGGCAAAGCGCTATGGAACCAGCCAGCCGGTCATCTCGAAGCCAATGAGACCCTGACGCAAGCCGCCGAGCGCGAACTGTGGGAGGAGACCGGTATTCGCGCCGCGCCGCAGCACTTCATCCGCATGCACCAGTGGCAGGCCCCGGATAACACGCCGTTCCTGCGCTTCCTGTTTGCCATTGAGCTTAACGATACGTGCGCTACTGAACCGCACGACAGCGACATCGATCGCTGTCTGTGGCTCGGTGCTGAGGAAATTCTTAACGCGAAAAACCTGCGTTCGCCGCTGGTGGCGGAAAGCATTCGCAGCTATCAGCAGGATCCGCGGCATCCGCTGTCGCTGATTGCGGAATTTAACTGGCCGTTCACAGGGGGTGCCTGAACGGTTAGCGCGTGCTAGAATACGCCGCCTTGAAGTTCAATGTGGTGAGTATTCCAATGTCAGAAAGTCCAAAAAAAGTGATCGTCGGCATGTCCGGCGGCGTCGATTCCTCTGTTTCCGCCTACCTTCTGCAACAGCAAGGGTATAAGGTGGAAGGCCTGTTCATGAAGAACTGGGAGGAAGACGACGGTGAGGAATACTGCACCGCCGCTGCCGACCTCGCCGACGCGCAAGCCGTCTGCGATAAGCTCGGTATTGAACTGCATACCGTCAACTTTGCCGCAGAATACTGGGATAACGTCTTTGAGCTGTTCCTCGAAGAGTATAAAGCCGGCCGTACGCCGAACCCGGATATCCTGTGCAACAAAGAGATCAAATTCAAAGCCTTCCTTGAGTTCGCCGCAGAGGATCTCGGCGCTGACTACATCGCCACCGGTCACTACGTGCGCCGCGCCGATGTCAACGGCAAAAGCCAACTGCTGCGCGGGCTCGACGGCAATAAAGACCAGAGCTATTTCCTCTACACTCTCAGCCACGAACAAATCGCGCAAAGCTTGTTCCCGGTCGGTGAGCTGGAAAAGCCGCAGGTGCGCAAAATCGCCGAAGAACTGGATCTGATCACTGCGAAGAAAAAAGACTCTACCGGCATCTGCTTTATCGGCGAGCGTAAATTCCGCGACTTCCTGGGCCGCTATCTGCCTGCGCAGCCGGGCAAAATCATCACCGTCGATGGCGATGAGATAGGCGAACACCAGGGGCTGATGTATCACACCCTCGGACAGCGTAAAGGGCTCGGCATCGGCGGCACCAAAGAAGGTAGCGAAGATCCATGGTACGTGGTCGATAAAGACGTGGAAAACAACGTGCTGATTGTCGCCCAGGGTCACGATCACCCGCGTCTGATGTCCGTCGGCCTGATTGCCCAGCAGTTACACTGGGTCGATCGTCAGCCGCTGCAGGGCACCCTTCGCTGTACGGTAAAAACCCGCTACCGCCAGACCGACATCCCCTGCACCGTGAAGGCGCTGGATGACGACCGCATCGAAGTTATCTTTGATGAACCCGTCGCCGCCGTGACGCCGGGACAGTCGGCTGTATTCTATAGCGGCGAAGTGTGCCTCGGCGGCGGAATTATCGAACAGCGCCTGCCGCTGGTATCCTGATCGACCATTTTCCGCCGGACGCCTGATTAACGCCCGGCGGGTTACAAGGAGTAAGCGTGGCGAAGAATTATTATGACATCACTCTGGCGTTGGCGGGCGTATGCCAGGCAGCGCGGCTGGTTCAGCAACTGGCGCATCAGGGGCATTGCGACAGCGACGCCCTGCACGTTTCGCTGAACAGCATCATCGATCTCGACCCGGATTCAACGTTGGCGGTATTCGGTGGTAGTGAAGCCAATCTTCGTCTCGGGCTTGAGACTCTGCTCGGCGTGCTGAATACCAGCAGCCGTCAGGGCCTCAACGCGGAACTCACCCGATACACATTGAGCCTGATGGTGCTGGAACGTAAACTCGCCGCCAGCAAAGGGGCGATGGATACTCTCGGCAACCGCATCGGCGGCCTGCGCCGTCAGTTGGAACATTTTGATCTACAATCTGAAACGCTGCTCAGCGCGATGGCTGGCATTTACGTTGACGTCATCAGCCCGTTGGGGCCGCGCATTCAGGTCACCGGTTCTCCTGCCGTGCTGCAAAGCCCGCAGGTTCAGGCGAAGGTACGCTCTACCCTGCTCGCCGGCATTCGTTCCGCCGTGCTCTGGCATCAGGTTGGCGGCGGACGTCTGCAGCTCATGTTTTCTCGCAATCGTCTGGTTAACCAGGCAAAACAAATTCTTGCTCATTTAACCCCGGAGTTATGATTTATGGAATTATCCTCACTGACCGCCGTTTCCCCCGTAGACGGCCGCTACGGCGATAAAGTCAGCGCGCTGCGCGGTATCTTCAGCGAATTCGGTTTGCTGAAATTCCGTGTACAGGTAGAAGTCCGCTGGCTGCAAAAACTGGCCGCGCACGCAGCGATCAAGGAAGTTCCTGCTTTTGCTGCCGACGCAAACGGTTTCCTTGATAAAATCGTTGCCGACTTCAGCGTAGAGGACGCGGAGCGTATCAAAACCATCGAACGCACCACTAACCACGACGTGAAAGCGGTAGAATATTTCCTCAAGGAAAAAGTCGCCGATATCGCCGAGCTGCACGCGGTGTCAGAATTCATTCACTTCGCCTGTACTTCTGAAGACATCAACAACCTGTCGCACGCGCTGATGCTGAAAACCGCACGTGACGAAGTGGTGCTGCCGTACTGGCGTAAACTGATTGACGCGATTAAAGATTTGGCGACCCAATACCGTGACGTGCCGCTGCTTTCTCGTACCCACGGTCAACCGGCGACCCCGTCCACCATGGGCAAAGAGATGGCTAACGTCGCCTATCGTATGGAGCGCCAGTACCGTCAGCTGAACCAGGTGGAAATCCTCGGTAAAATCAACGGCGCGGTCGGTAACTACAACGCCCACATCGCCGCCTATCCGGAAGTTGACTGGCATCAGTTCAGCGAAGAGTTCGTTACCTCACTGGGTATTCAGTGGAACCCGTACACCACCCAGATTGAACCGCACGACTACATCGCCGAACTGTTTGATTGCATCGCGCGCTTCAATACCATCCTGATCGATTTCGATCGCGATGTGTGGGGCTACATCGCGCTCAACCACTTCAAACAGAAAACCATCGCGGGTGAAATCGGCTCTTCAACCATGCCGCATAAAGTGAACCCGATTGACTTCGAAAACTCCGAAGGCAATCTGGGCCTGGCGAACGCCGTGATGCAGCACCTGGCCAGCAAGCTCCCGGTTTCTCGCTGGCAGCGCGACCTGACCGACTCCACCGTGCTGCGTAACCTCGGCGTGGGCATCGGCTATGCGCTGATCGCGTACCAATCCACCCTGAAAGGCGTGAGCAAACTGGAGCTGAACCAGGATCGTCTGCTGGACGAACTGGATCACAACTGGGAAGTGCTGGCTGAGCCGATCCAGACGGTGATGCGCCGCTACGGTATCGAAAAGCCGTACGAGAAGCTGAAAGAGCTGACCCGCGGTAAGCGCGTTGACGCCGAAGGTATGCAGCAGTTCATCGACGGCCTGCCGCTGCCAGAAGCAGAAAAAATCCGCCTGAAGGCGATGACCCCGGCTAACTACATCGGCCGCGCGATCACCATGGTCGACGAGCTGAAGTAACCAGCCTGCCTCAGGTAGCATGGGCAATCTCTTCGCACATGCTACCTGGCAACCCTCCACTTTCCACGCAAAAAAATCTCTCTCCCGCCTGGTTTAAATAATGTTTACCCCCAGCGCCACATAATCGCGTTAAACTATTCAAATCGAAAATGAAATGGAGAATGGGCATGCGCGTACTCGTCGTTGAGGATAATGCTCTGCTGCGCCATCACCTCAAGGTCCAGCTACAGGAACTGGGGCATCAGGTGGATGCCGCGGAAGATGCAAAGGAAGCAGATTACTACCTGGGCGAGCATATCCCGGATGTCGCCATCGTTGACCTTGGCCTGCCGGATGAAGACGGCCTGTCGCTGATCCGCCGCTGGCGTAGTCACGACGTATCGGTACCGGTACTGGTACTGACCGCCCGTGAAGGCTGGCAGGATAAAGTCGAGGTGCTGAGCGCCGGCGCCGATGACTACGTCACCAAACCCTTCCACATCGAAGAGGTCGCCGCCCGCATGCAGGCGTTGCTGCGTCGCAATAGCGGCCTGGCGTCACAGGTAATTTCGATTCCGCCTTTCCAGGTTGACTTATCGCGCCGCGAATTATCGGTCAATGACCAGCCGATTAAGCTCACCGCCTTTGAGTACACCATTATGGAAACGCTGATCCGCAACCGCGGCAAAGTGGTGAGCAAAGATTCGCTGATGCTGCAGCTCTATCCGGATGCCGAACTCCGCGAAAGCCACACTATTGATGTGCTGATGGGGCGGCTGCGTAAGAAAATCCAGACGCAATATCCGCAAGAGGTGATCACCACCGTGCGCGGTCAGGGCTACTTATTCGAACTGCGCGGATGAAAGGCGTGTTGCGACATATTCTCCCGCTTTCACTGCGCGTCCGCTTCCTGCTGGCGACAGCCGCCGTGGTGCTGATCCTGTCGCTGGCCTACGGCATGGTTGCGCTGGTAGGCTACAGCGTCAGTTTCGATAAAACCACTTTCCGCCTGCTGCGCGGCGAGAGCAACCTGTTCTACATGCTGGCGAAGTGGGAAAATAACCACATCGATGTCGATATTCCAGAACACCTGAATATGCAGAGCCCGACGGTGACGCTGATTTACGACGCCAAAGGTAAACTGCTGTGGGCACAGCATGACGTCCCCTGGCTGGTGAAGCGGATCCAACCTGAATGGCTGAAAAGCAACGGTTTTCATGAAATCGAAGCCGATGTTGGCAGCAGTAGTATGCTGCTGCGCAATAATGATGAAATTCGCGAGCAGCTTGACGCCATCCGCGAGGAAGATGACTCCTCGGAGATGACGCACTCGGTGGCGATTAATCTCTATCCGGCCACCGCGAAGATGCCGCAATTAAGCATTGTGGTGGTCGACACCATTCCTGTGGAGCTTAAACGCTCTTATATGGTGTGGAGCTGGTTTATCTACGTGCTGGCGGCTAACCTGCTGCTGGTCATCCCGCTGCTGTGGCTTGCCGCCTGGTGGAGTTTACGCCCTATCGAATCACTGGCGAAAGAGGTCCGCGAACTGGAAGAACATCATCGTGAGAGGCTCGATTCTCACACCACTCGTGAACTTACCGGTCTGGTCAGCAACCTTAATCGCCTGCTGAAAAGCGAACGCGACCGCTACGACAAATACCGAACCACCCTCACTGACTTAACCCACAGCCTGAAAACGCCGCTGGCGGTGCTGCAAAGCACCCTACGCTCGCTGCGCGGCGAGAAAATTAGCGTCAGCGAAGCAGAGCCGGTGATGCTGGAGCAGATTAGCCGCATCTCACAGCAAATCGGCTATTATCTGCACCGCGCCAGCATGCGCAGCGGCAATGCGCTTCTCAGCCGCGAACTGCACCCGATCGCCCCGCTGCTGGATAGCCTGACCTCGGCTTTGAATAAGGTCTACCAGCGTAAAGGGGTTAACATCACGCTGGATATTTCGCCGGAGATAAGCTTTGTCGGCGAGCAGAACGACTTTATGGAAGTGATGGGCAACGTGCTTGATAACGCCTGCAAGTACTGTCTGGAATTTGTCGAAGTCTCGGTACGCCAGACCAACGACAACCAGCTGCATATTCTGGTGGAGGATGACGGCCCCGGAATTCCCCGTAACCAGCGCACGGCGGTGTTCGATCGCGGCCAGCGCGCCGATACGTTGCGTCCGGGTCAGGGGGTAGGCTTGTCTGTCGCCCGCGATATCGTCGAACAGTACGATGGCGATATCCTGACCGGCGACAGCCTGCTCGGCGGCGCCTGCATGGAAGTTATCTTTGGCCGACAACTTCCTGATGATAAAGAGAGCTAACGCAGCAGTTTTTTAACGGCGCCTGCATCGCCGCGGCGTCGCATCCGTTATAATCCCAGACAGACACCTGCTGTGGAATATAAATATGGACTATCAATTAACGCTTAACTGGCCCGACTTTATCGAACGCTACTGGCAAAAACGCCCGGTAGTGTTAAAGCGCGGCTTCGCCAATTTCATCGACCCAATCAGCCCGGATGAACTGGCCGGCCTGGCCATGGAGAGCGAGGTCGACAGCCGTCTGGTGAGTCATCAGGACGGAAAATGGCAGGTCAGCCATGGTCCATTTGAAAGCTACGATCATCTTAGCGAAAACAACTGGTCGCTGCTGGTGCAAGCGGTGAACAATTGGCACGAGCCGACGGCGGCGTTGATGCATCCCTTTCGCGCCCTACCGGACTGGCGTATCGATGACCTGATGATCTCCTTCTCCGTCCCCGGCGGGGGCGTGGGCCCGCACCTTGATCAATACGATGTGTTTATCATTCAGGGTACCGGCCGCCGGCGCTGGCGCGTGGGCGAAAAGGTGCCGATGAAACAGCACTGCCCGCATCCGGATCTGCTGCAGGTTGATCCGTTTGAAGCCATCATCGATGAAGAGATGGAACCTGGCGATATTCTCTACATTCCGCCAGGATTCCCGCATGAAGGCTATTCGCTGGAAAATTCGCTTAACTATTCGGTCGGCTATCGTGCGCCGAACGCTCGCGAGCTGTTCAGCGGCTTTGCTGACTATATTTTGCAACGAGAACTGGGTAGTCAGCGCTATGCCGACCCGGACGTGCCATCCCGCGACCATCCGGCCGATATTCTGCCGGTTGAGCTGGATCGTCTGCGCGAGATGATGCTGGGGCTGATTAACCAGCCTGAGCACTTTAAGCAGTGGTTTGGCGAGTTCATTACCCAATCCCGCCACGAGCTTGACGTGGCGCCGCCGGAGCCGCCATATCAGCCAGATGAAATTTACGATGCGCTGCAGCAGGGCGATAAGCTCGCCCGCCTCGGCGGCCTGCGCGTGCTGCGAATCGATGGCGAAGTGTTCGTCAACGGCGAGAAAATCAATTCTCCGCACCGCCCGGCGCTTGACGCGCTGGCAACGCATCTATCGCTGCGCGCCGAACATTTCGGCGATGCGTTGGAAGACCCATCTTTCCTCGCCATGCTGGCGGCGCTGGTCAACAGCGGCTATTGGTTCTTCGAGGACTGAGTCGACAGCCTGCCCGGTGGCGCTACGCTTACCGGGCCTACAAATGGCATCAACCCACATCCTGCCCGGTGGCGCTGCGCTTACCGGGCCTACAAACCACATCAACCCACATCCTGCCCGGTGGCGCTGCGCTTACCGGGCCTACAAACGGCATCAACCTACATCCTGCCCGGTGGCGCTGCGCTTACCGGGCCTACAAATGGCATCAACCTAAAACCTGCCCGGTGGCGCTGCGCTTACCGGGCCGACAAATGGCATCAACCTAAAACCTGCCCGGTGGCGCTGCGCTTACCGGGCCTACAACGGCATCAACCACACCCTGCCCGGTGGCGCTACGCTTGCCGGGCCTACAAATGGCATCGGCACCGTAGGCCGGATAAGGCGTAGCCGCCATCCGGCATATTACCGCCGCTCTCCGGCATCCATTTCGGCGATGTGCCCTGCCCAATCCTCAGGATATAACCCCTGCCTCACATCACGATGGAACGTTGAATATGGCCAATCACTCACACGTCCGACAAGCCGGTGTTTCACTGGATTGATATAAACGTAATCCATATGACGCCGATAATCTTCATCATTACGGATAGCATGTTCCCAAAAACGCGGCTGCCAGATCTGGCTTTGCGCTAACGCACGCGTAAAAGACTTTTTAATTTCCCGCCAACGACCAGAATAATCGGAATCGCCTTCCGGCAACGTCCAAATACAGTGCATATGTTCAGGTAACACAACCCAACTGTTAATCTGGAAAGGTCTTTTACGTTTAGCACAGGCTATCGCGGCACGAAGATGATCAATATGTCGTGTCAGCAGATCGCTGTGGCGATTTTGCAGGTTTACGGTGAAAAACCAGCAGCCGCCGGGGAGATAACTACGGCGATAATTTGACATCAGAGGTTCCCTCCTCTTCAGCTTATATGGACTCTTTTTGCCCGGTGGCGACTCACGCCTTACCGGGCCTACAGGACCGGGCTCTGGTTTAGCGTTTCGCCGTCAGCTCCGCAATCCGCACAATCACCTGCACGGCTTTCTCCATACCTTCCAGCGTGACAAACTCGTGCTTACCGTGATAGTTGTAGCCGCCGGTAAACAGATTCGGGCACGGTAATCCCATAAACGAGAGCTGGGCGCCGTCGGTACCGCCGCGTATTGGCTTTATCTGCGGCTCGATATCGCAGTCCACCATCGCCTGACGCGCGATGTCAACTACGTGCGGATGGGCAATCACCTTCTCATGCATGTTGTAATAACTATCTTCGATCACCAGTTCAATGTAGCAGTCAGGGTGCAGCCCTTTACCGACCTTTTTGGCGATCTCCATCATTTTGCGTTTACGCGCTTCAAACTGCTTGCGATCGAAATCACGCAAAATATAGTGCATCTCCGCCCGGTCAACGCTGCCTTTGATGCTGGTCAGGTGATAAAAGCCTTCATAACCGTCGGTGGTTTCCGGCGCTTCATTGGCGGGCACTTCGGCATGAATTCGCGCAGCCAGCGATAAGGCATTGACCATCACCCCTTTCGCGGTACCTGGATGCACATTATTGCCAACGATTTTGATAGTGACCGACGCGGCATTGAAGTTTTCAAATTCCAGCTCACCGACCCCGCCGCCATCAACGGTGTACGCCCAGCGGGCATCAAACGCGGCAACGTCAAAGTGCTTCGCGCCCTTCCCGACCTCTTCATCCGGCGTAAAAGCAACACGAATATCACCGTGAGGGATTTTTTTCGCCTGCAGCGTCGCCAACGCCGTCATGATCTCAGCGATGCCCGCTTTGTCGTCGGCGCCGAGCAGCGTTTTACCGTCGGTGGTAATAAGCGTCTGGCCTAACAGCTGATGCAGAACCGGGAACATCACCGGCGACAACACTTCATCGCCGATGCCGAGGGCGATATCGCCGCCGCGGTAGTTTTCAACAATTTGCGGATTCACGTTCTTACCGCTGAAATCCGGCGAGGTATCGACGTGGGAAATAAAACCGATGGCCGGGATTTCCCCTGCGACATTGGCCGGCAGCGTCCCCATCACCGTACCCTTCTCACTTAGCGTCACGTTGACCAGCCCCATTTCTTCCAGCTGGCTCTGCAGCAAACGCAGCAGCTTCCACTGCCCTTCGGTACTGGGAACCTGACGTACGCCAGGCTTCGATTGCGTATCTAAAGAAACATACTGCAGAAAACGCTCAAGCAATTTATCCATGTGGCCACCCTCTTTTTTTGTGACAACATTATCAATAAGGGCGAAAAGACAAATATTGCGTCAGGTCATTTTTAGCCCGTAAACCAAAATTTAATACATTTGCGTGCATTCTGTGTAAAGGTGATACACCGCAGAACAACAATGATTGGCGATTACAATCGTTTGCCGTAAAATGCTGGCCCTTATTAATTATGTGCAACCCCAAAGGTGGTTAATCACAAACCCCGCAGCGATCCCTTTTCCGTTGCGTCTACATGGGACAGAGTCAAAAATTGAATATACAACCGCGTTCGCTTTCTCCGCTGGTACAACTCGCGGGAATTCGCAAAAGCTTTGATGGTAAGACCGTTATCTCCGATCTCAACTTAACCATCAATAATGGTGAATTTCTCACCCTGCTTGGCCCCTCTGGCTGCGGTAAAACAACCGTTCTTCGTCTAATCGCTGGTCTGGAAAGCGTCGATGTCGGACGTATCCACCTGGAAGACCAGGATATCACCCATGTCCCGGCGGAAAACCGCCACGTCAATACCGTATTCCAAAGCTACGCGCTATTCCCGCACATGACGGTGTTTGAAAACGTCGCCTTCGGCCTGCGGATGCAAAAAACCCCGGCGGCAGAAATCACCCCGCGGGTGGTGGACGCATTGAAAATGGTACAGCTGGAGGCATTTGCCCAGCGCAAACCCCACCAGCTCTCCGGCGGCCAGCAGCAGCGCGTCGCCATCGCCCGGGCGGTGGTCAACAAACCGCGTCTGCTGCTGCTTGATGAGTCGCTCTCGGCGCTCGACTACAAGCTGCGTAAGCAGATGCAGAACGAACTCAAAGCGCTACAGCGCAAGCTCGGCATCACTTTTGTTTTCGTCACCCATGACCAGGAAGAAGCCCTGACCATGTCCGACCGCATTGTGGTAATGCGCGATGGCAAAATCGAGCAGGACGGTACCCCGCGTGAAATCTACGAAGAGCCGAAGAATCTGTTCGTCGCCAGTTTTATTGGCGAAATCAACATCTTCAACGCAACCGTTATTGAACGCCTGGATGAACAGCGCGTACGCGCCTGCGTCGAAGGCCGCGAGTGCAATATCTACGTCAACTTCGCCGTTGAGAAAGGGCAACAGCTGAACGTACTGCTCCGTCCGGAAGATCTACGCGTTGATGAAATTCATCACGGTAGCGAAGCGGACGGCCTTATCGGCTACGTGCGCGAGCGCAACTACAAGGGAATGACCCTTGAGTCGGTTGTTGAGCTGGAAAACGGCAAGATGGTCATGGTCAGCGAATTCTTCAATGAAGACGATCCGGACTTTGACCACTCGCTCGACCAGAAAATGGCCATTAATTGGGTAGAAAGCTGGGAGGTTGTGCTGGCCGATGAAGAACACCAGTAAATTCCAGAATGTGGTGATCGCCACCATCGTGGGCTGGCTTGTACTGTTCGTCTTTCTGCCCAACCTGATGATCATCGCCACCAGCTTCCTGACCCGCGACGATGCGAACTTCGTCAAAATGGTCTTCACGCTCGATAACTACTCGCGGCTGCTGGATCCGCTCTATTACGATGTGCTGCTGCATTCGTTGAATATGGCGCTGCTGGCGACCCTCGCCTGCCTGGCGTTGGGCTATCCGTTCGCGTGGTTTCTGGCGCGCTTGCCGCAAAAAGTACGCCCGCTGCTGCTATTCCTGCTGATCGTTCCGTTCTGGACTAACTCGCTTATTCGTATCTATGGGCTGAAGATTTTCCTCAGTACCAAAGGCTATCTGAACGAGTTCCTGCTGTGGTCAGGGGTTATCGATACGCCGGTACGCATTATGTACACGCCGTCAGCAGTGATCATCGGCCTGGTCTACATTTTGCTGCCGTTTATGGTGATGCCACTCTACTCCAGCATTGAAAAACTGGATCGTCCGCTGCTGGAGGCGGCAAAAGACCTCGGCGCCAGCAAGCTGCAGACCTTTATCCGCATCATTATACCGCTCACCATGCCGGGAATTATCGCCGGCTGTCTGCTGGTGATGCTGCCGGCAATGGGGCTCTTTTATGTTTCAGACCTGATGGGCGGCGCCAAAAACCTGCTGATCGGCAACGTTATCAAGAGTCAGTTCCTGAATATCCGCGACTGGCCGTTCGGCGCGGCGACCAGTATCACCTTAACGCTGGTGATGGGGCTGATGTTGTTGATTTACTGGCGCGCGGCGCGCCTGCTGAATAAAAAGGTGGAACTGGAATGATCGGTCGACTGCTGCGCGGCGGCTTTATGACCGCCATTTACGCGTATCTCTACATCCCTATTATTATTCTGATCGTTAACTCGTTTAACCGCTCGCGCTTTGGCATCAACTGGCAAGGCTTCACCACCGACTGGTATAGCCTACTGATGAATAACGATAGCCTGCTGCAGGCCGCCCAGCACTCGCTGACCATGGCGGTCCTGTCGGCGACCTTCGCCACGCTTATCGGCTCGCTCACCGCCGTGGCGCTGTATCGCTACCGTTTTCGCGGTAAGCCGTTCGTCAGCGGAATGCTATTCGTCGTGATGATGTCGCCGGATATCGTGATGGCTATCTCCCTGCTGGTGCTGTTTATGCTGATCGGTATTCAGCTGGGCTTCTGGTCGCTGCTGTTTTCGCATATCACCTTCTGCCTGCCCTTCGTGGTGGTAACCGTGTTCTCACGCCTGAAAGGCTTTGATGTACGCATGCTGGAAGCGGCGAAAGACCTCGGCGCCAGCGAGATGACCATCCTGCGCAAAATCATTCTGCCGCTGGCGTTGCCGGCAGTGGCCGCCGGGTGGCTGTTGAGCTTTACCCTGTCGATGGATGACGTGGTGGTCTCTTCGTTCGTTACGGGTCCAGGATATGAAATTCTGCCGCTGAAGATCTATTCGATGGTAAAGGTCGGCGTTTCGCCAGAAGTGAACGCGCTGGCGACAATTCTGTTGGTTCTTTCGCTGGTGATGGTCATCGCCAGTCAGTTAATTGCACGTGATAAAACTCAGGGGACGTCAAAATGAAAAAATGGTCACGCCACCTGCTCGCTGCGGGCGCTCTGGCTTTAGGCATGGGCGCCGCGCAGGCAGACGATAGCAAAACGCTCTACTTCTATAACTGGACCGAATACGTGCCGCCAGGCCTGCTGGAACAGTTCACCAAAGAGACCGGCATCAAGGTGATCTATTCGACCTACGAGTCGAATGAAACCATGTACGCCAAGCTCAAAACCTATAAAGACGGCGCTTACGATCTGGTGGTGCCATCGACCTATTTCGTCGACAAAATGCGTAAAGAAGGCATGCTGCAAAAGATTGATAAGAGCAAGCTGAGTAACTTCAGCAACCTCGATCCGCAGATGCTGAATAAACCTTTCGACCCGAATAACGACTACTCGATTCCCTACATCTGGGGCGCGACGGCAATCGGCGTCAATAGCGATGCTATCGACCCGAAAACCGTGACCAGTTGGGCCGACCTGTGGAAACCGGAATATAAAAGCAGCCTGCTGCTGACCGACGACGCGCGCGAGGTGTTCCAGATGGCGCTGCGTAAACTGGGCTATTCCGGTAACACCACCGATCCAAAAGAGATTGAAGCGGCTTATAACGAGCTGAAAAAACTGATGCCAAACGTCGCGGCGTTCAACTCCGATAACCCGGCAAACCCGTATATGGAAGGCGAAGTGAACCTCGGCATGGTATGGAACGGTTCCGCTTATGTCGCGCGTCAGGCAGGTACCCCGTTGGAAGTGATTTGGCCAAAAGAAGGCGGCATCTTCTGGATGGATAGCCTGTCGATTCCGGCGAATGCCAAAAACGTTGACGGTGCGCTGAAGCTAATTAACTTCCTGCTGCGCCCTGATGTCGCGAAACAGGTAGCTGAAACTATCGGTTATCCGACGCCGAACCTGGCCGCGCGCAAAATGCTCAGCCCGGAAGTCGCCAACGATAAATCGCTGTATCCGGATGCCGCCACTATCGAAAAAGGCGAATGGCAAAATGATGTCGGCAGCGCCAGCGCTATTTATGAAGAGTATTACCAGAAGTTGAAAGCCGGTCGTTAATTGTAATAATATGCTGGATAGCGTCGATGCTATCCAGCATATAAAAAATAATATATTCACTGTCAATATCTGCTTAAATGCATGCGTTAATTAAGCGCTGCGGGTTATTCACTTTATCCGAATTTATTCAATAATTATATGTTTTGCAGCTGTCTCGCCGTCGTCGATGTTTTGCATCGATACTGCCGCTTTGCTGCCGGTCTCGTCTGGGGTAAATAAAAGAGGCTAATCACGAAAGAGATACCCTGAATTACTTAACATCCCCAATACAACCCGTTAGCAATATTTAAAAGATTCACCGTAGGTTCCCCATAAGGAAATGGAATGATGGCCCGCGCAAAAACTAAAGCCCCACCACTCTTCGGTGTTACTGAAGTTAATGATATTTACTGTGATATCAGCAGGAATATACCACGAAGTGAATGGTTAGGCATCACGCTGCCTTTTACTATGGTACTGGTTTCTCTGACAGCCCTGTTTATTCTCACTCCGTTGATCGGTTATCTCCAGGAGCTTATATTTCTTGTGCCTATACTTCTCTTATTATTATATAGCGGCATACATGCAGTAAGACTATTCATCATCAAGCCAAAATCGTTGATGGTTCGACTAAATCGCCAGGAGCAGAAAATTTATGTCCAGAAGCATTGCATCAACTATAATATTTTTTCTCAATGGCCCGTCGAAACGTTAGTTTTCAACTGGCATGAGGTTATTCACCCCAGTTTTAGAAACGGTTCCGGTTCTGCAAGTTCACGAACCTGGTATACCTGGCATATCAGCCCACCAGCTAGCCCAAGGGTCAAAGTTGTCATCAGCGATGATAATATACCTTTGTTTTATAACGCCTCTCGCTATTCCATTAACCTTGAAGATACGATTCTAAACTATGCCATATCCTGGCAATGGTGTAACGACTATATGCGCGGTATTAATTCTCCCGTTTATATCTTGCCAACACACCGCTACTCCTTTAAATATTGCGTAACTACGCTGAGCAATAGAATGTTGTCACGCGCCGATGAGAGCGATCGCTGGACCACCATTTTTCCCATCTGCAACCCATTATTCTGGGTGATATCATTTTTCATCGTTCCGCTCATTTTAGCAGACGCTCTGGCGCTGTACTGGATTATGCGAAGACTTCCGGATACGGTCTGGTCTCATTCCGCACAAGCTGAATCAACCTCAGAAAGTTAAACGCAAGTCGTGTCCTTAAGCGCTCATGACGGTCGGGTGCCTCCGACCGCTCATGTGTTTCCCATTCCAGTTTTAATGGTCGCGCTTGCTGTTGGCTTCTTTGCGCTGCAAAAAATCATCGATTTTTCCCACCAGGACGTTGACGGGTTTCCACAGAATAATAAGTAACACGAATGGCCCTATAATTCGCATGCCGCCTGTAGCTAAATCGCCAGTAAAAAGCAGAAGAAGGCCATCAAATAATAGGCTCAAGGCGCTAGCCACGCCGACTAAAAGACAGACGAGAAAGAGAATATTTCTTGCATCAGATTGTTTGGACAAGCCATTTTGGCTAATAACACCAACGGCAACGGCCGCGATCAGCATACTCGTCTCGACAACTAGCGGATTGTTCATTTTTGACTCCTGTCATCATCAGCCATTCCATATGGCGAAAAAAAAAGAGCGTACCAAGGCGAAGTGGTTAAACTAACGCCTCTGCACGCTTTTACACTACGTTCCTTCTATAATCTGTTTTCCTGCAGCAGCTTATCAATGAACTCGGGCACCACTTCGCTTGCCAGCCCGTAATGTTTCTCAGCGAATTCGCTGCCGACCTGGCTGGGTTCGAGGTTAAGCTCGACGGTATGCGCGCCGTGCAGACGAGCTTCATGGACAAAACCCGCGGCCGGGTAGACGTGCCCGGAAGTCCCAATCGCGATAAAGATATCGGCCTCGGCCAGCCCGCTGTAGATCTCATCCATGCCCAGCGGCATCTCGCCGAACCATACCACGTGCGGGCGCAGCGCCGCCGGGAACTGGCAGCAGTGGCATTTGTCATCCGCCGTCACGTCGCCGGTCCACTCCAGCACCTGTCCGCTCCACGAGCAGCGTACTTTCAGTAACTCGCCGTGCATATGGATAACCCGGCGGTTACCCGCGCGCTCGTGCAGATTATCGATGTTCTGCGTCACCAGCAGAAAACGATCGCCCAGCGCCTCTTCCAGCCTCGCCAGCGCCAGATGCGCGGCATTGGGCGCGATTTCCGCGCTCTGCAACTGGCGGCGGCGGGCGTTATAAAACGCCTGCACCAGCGCCGGGTCACGGGCAAAACCTTCCGGCGTCGCCACATCTTCCACCCGGTGCTCTTCCCACAGGCCATCGGCGGCGCGGAAGGTTTTAATCCCCGACTCCGCCGAAATACCGGCGCCGGTTAACACCACCACCCGCGGTTTGTCTATTGCCTGCGGCGGCGTTTTGTCTTCGCCGAAGAAGACACGTTGCCGTAAGCGATCGCGCAACTGGCGTTTTTTACGGCGGAAACGGCTTAAGCGATGTAAGCGGCGCGACAGCATAGCTACCCCTGTAATTAATGAGTCAAATGAAGGAAGGCCGCACCGCGCATACCTCCGGCGTCGCCGTGACGCGCGCGCTCAATGCGCGGCACCCGGGCGACCGGAAGCAAATGACGCGGCAGGCGCTGCGCCAGCCCTTCGGTTATAGCAGTAAAATTAGATAATCCGCCACCTAACACCAGCAGATCCGGATCGACAATGGTGAGGATATTGCCCAGACAAACGGCCAGTAGATCGAGGTAACGTTCGACGTGCTCCCGCGCCTGCGCATCACCCTGCTGCCACAGATCGACGATCTCTGGAGAAGTTAAGGATTGATGATAAAAATGCTGATACAGCCAGGCGAATCCGCGGCCGGAAAGATAGTTCTCGATGCAGCCGAGCTGGCCGCAGCCGCAGCGGGTTAGCGGAAAATCGCGCCCCACTACTTCCAGGGCGTCCACCGGCAGACGAATATGGCCGAACTCGCCGGTGATGTAGCTGTGACCGGTTATCGATTTGCCGTTAAGCACGATCCCGCCGCCGACGCCGGTGCCGAGGATTAACCCCATCACCAGCGGATATTGGGTAAATTCATCATCCCACGCTTCAGATAACGCAAAGCAGTTGGCGTCATTATCAAGACGAACTTCACGCCCCAGGCGTGCGCTGAGATCAACGCGCAGCGGTTGGCCGCTGGCGGCGGGAACGTTGGCGGCATACAGCTTGCCGTCCGCGGTTTCCGGCATACCGGGGATACCGATACCGACCGCGCCCTCCACGCCAAAGCGCCGATCGGCTTCGCGAACCAGCGCTTCAATCTCCTGCAGGAAAGCCTCATAGCTTTCCGTCGGAGTGGGGACGCGTTTTTCCCACTGCAGTTGTCGGGCGTTATCAAATACGCCCAACGCTATCTTGCTGCCGCCAATGTCAAATCCGTAGTACATTTCAGCCATTCCTCTTATTGGCCCCAACCCCTCATCCTTTGGGCTGTATCTGCTTTCACAGCACTGGCCTAAGGGATGCGGCGTTTGACGGGCCACGACGATAAATTACTGGCCACTCAGCACCCTCGCCGGGTCAATACGACTGGCGCGGCGGGCGGGATACCAGCTGGCCAGCAAACTCAGCAACAGTGCTGTCACCAGCACATAAACGACGTCCAGCCAGTGCAATTCAGACGGCAGGAAGTCAATAAAATAGATGTCGCCGGAAAGGAATTTATGCCCGATCAACGTTTCGATACCGTTGATAATCGATGTCAGCTTCAGCGCGGCTACCACGCCGATAACCACCCCGATCAGGCTCCCGACCGAACCGGCCAATAAACCATACCATACGAAAATCGCGCGGATTAAGCCGTCTTTCGCGCCAAGCGTGCGCAGCACCGCAATATCGCCGCTTTTATCTTTTACCGCCATCACCAGCGTCGAGACGATGTTAAAACAGGCGACGCCGATAACCAGTACCATGGCGAGATACATAATGGCGCGAATCATCTGAATATCACGGTACATATAGCCGTAGGTGCCGATCCAGCTCTTGATATAGACGTAGCTGTTGGTCACCTCGCCGGCGTCGCGTACCAACGTATTGGCGTGGAAGACGTCGGTGACTTTAATGGCGATGCCGGTCACGCTGCTGCCCATATCCAGATACTGCTGGGCGTCCGCCATCGGGATCATCGCGAAGCTATGGTCCAGTTGGCCGCTCAGTTGCAGAATCCCGGTCACGTGTAGCCTGACGCGTTTCGGCTGCAACAGCTGGTGCTCGGAATCTGAATTGGGGATCATGATCGACACCCAATCGCCCTGCTTCACATGCAGCGCATCGGCGACGCCTTTGCCCAGAATCACCTGCTGCTCGCCGGCCCTAAAACCAGCCCAGGCGTTGTTCTGCACAAAGTTTGGTAGCGAACTCAGGCGGCTCTCCTGCTGCGGATCGACGCCCTTGACCTGAATGGCGCGCATATTGCTGCCGCTCTCCACCAGCCCGGTAAAGTTGATATAGGGCGCAGCGGCGACGATGCCTTTCACTTTTTCAACCTTCGACAGCGCCTCGTTCCAGTTATTCCACGGCTGGTTAACCGGCTCGATTTCGCCGTGCGGCACCACCGCCAGAATGCGATTGTTGAGCTCGCGCTCAAAACCGTTCATCGCGCTCAGGCCGACGATCAGTACCGCCACGCCTAATGCGATGCCGATAGTAGAGATGACGGAAATCAGCGAGACCATACCGCCGCGGCGTCTGCCGCGGCTAAAACGCAGCGCAATCAGTAACGATAACGGTGAAGCCATTACTGGGCCCCCATCAGGGTCAGGTCGGCCGTCAGGCGGCCATCGCGCATCTCCAGCTGGCGGTTCATCCGTTTCGCCAGCTGCAGGTCATGAGTCACCACCAGGAAAGCGGTACGCTGCGCCACGTTGAGCTCGCCCAGCAGCTCAAAAATGCTGTCGGCGTTGCGGGCGTCGAGGTTGCCGGTCGGTTCATCAGCCAGTACCAGCCGCGGTTTGTTCACCAGCGCGCGAGCAATCGCCACGCGCTGGCGCTCGCCGCCGGAAAGCTCAGACGGACGATGGTGGCTACGGTGTTCCAGGCCCACCGCCTGCAGCATCGCTTTCGCCTGGCGTTCGATATCCGCCGCTTTTTTCTTGCCAATCAGCAGCGGCATCGCCACATTTTCCAGCGCGGTAAAGTCCGGCAGCAGGTGGTGGAACTGATAGATAAACCCGAGCTCGCGATTACGCAGATCGGCGCGAGCCGCGGCGGAGAGCGAGCTCATCGGCTGACCGGAGAAAATAACATCGCCGGAGGTCGGCGTATCCAGCCCGCCAAGCAGGTGCAGTAGCGTACTTTTGCCGGAACCTGAAGAGCCGACAATCGCCATCATTTCACCCTCTTGAATGCTGAAGCTGACATCGTGCAGCACATCGGTTTGCACGTTGCCTTCCTGATAGCGTTTGCACAGGTTGTCGCATTGCAGCAGGATCTTATTCATAACGTAAAGCCTCAGCGGGTTGGGTGGCGGCAGCGCGCCAGGAAGGATACAACGTAGACAACAGGGCCAGCGCCATCGCCACCAGAGCGATAATAATCACCTGCAGCGGCTCAATCGCCACCGGCAGGGCCGCGCCGTCCAAAAACGCGCCGATAATCGGCATCAAATTATTCAGCTGGCTGGCCAACAGCACGCCGAGCAGCGCGCCAAGCAGCGCGCCGACAATACCAGCGCTGGCGCCCTGTACCATAAAGACGGCCATGATCTGCCGCGGCGTCAGCCCCTGGGTCTGCAGAATAGCCACCTCGCCCTGCTTCTCCATCACCATCATGCCAAGCGAGGTAATGATGTTGAAAGCGGCGACGGCGACGATCAGGCTCAGCAGCAGCCCCATCATATTTTTCTCCATTCGCACAGCCTGGAACAACTCGCCTTTGCGCTCGCGCCAGTCCTGCCATTTGGTGCCGTCGGGCAGCTTCTGTTGACTGAGCGTATCAACCTGCAGCGGTTGGCTGAGCCACAGACGCCAGCCGGTAATATTGCCCAGCGGATAGCGCATCAGGCGGGAGGCGTCATCAATGTTGGTCAGCATTTGATAGCCATCGACTTCGCTGTTGGCGGCAAAGGTGCCGATGACGTTAAACAAACGCTGGCTCGGGACACGGCCCATCGGCGTAAACTGGCTGGCGGAAGGCACCATCACGCGAATTTGATCGCCACGGTTAACCCCCAACTGGCCGGCCAGCTGTTCACCGAGAATGACGTTATATTTGCCGGCCTGCAGATCGCTTTGTTTCACGTTCACCAGGTAAGGCGTCAGCGGATCTTTTTGCGCCGGGTCGATACCCAGCATCACGCCGACGGCGACGCTGCGGGCGCTTTGCAGCACCACATCACCGGTGGTGAGCGGCGCGACGCGCGTCACGCCCTGCAGCTTAACGGCGCTTTCCGGCATTTTTTGCGGGTTGATAGAGCCCTGCTGGGCGCTAATGATAGCCTGCGGCATCAGCCCCAGGATGTTGTTTTGCAGCTCACGCTCAAAACCGTTCATCACCGACAGGACGGTCACCAGCGCCATCACGCCAAGCGTAATGCCGATGGTCGAAAGCCAGGAGACGAAACGGCCGAAGCGGTCGGCTGCGCGCCCGCGCATGTAGCGAAGGCCGATAAATAGTGCGGCAGGTTGGTACATGTAATCCATCTGGTTGCTGATAGCCGATGTTCGAGTATATATGGCATAGCCCAACGCGTAAATCGCTGATACGGTAGATTTTTTCGCCAAAATAACAAAGTAATAGTTTTAAATCAGAGGGTTAATTTAGAGTGTATATATTTATCAATCGCCTTGCGCTGTAGAAAACATGGCGCAGGAGGCCAATCGGGTTGGCGAAATCAGACCAATTGCGGATAATCAGAGACATTGAATATCAGCAATTTGCCCCTACATCGTAGAGCGAGTTGGCCGACTGCGGCCAAACAGTACAAACAATCGCCTGATGGGATAGGCGCTAAGGGATCCTGACAACCGTTATGCCTGAACAATATCGCTATACTCTGCCGGTCAAAGCCGGCGATCAGCGCCAGCTTGGCGAACTCACCGGCGCCGCCTGCGCCACGCTGGTAGCCGAAATGGCCGAACGCCATCATGGCCCGGTGGTGCTGGTTGCGCCCGACATGCAAAACGCCCTGCGTTTGAATGATGAAATCAGGCAATTTACCGATAGCATGGTGATCGGCCTCGCTGACTGGGAAACCCTGCCCTACGATAGCTTTTCGCCACATCAGGATATTATCTCTTCGCGCCTTGCGACTTTATATCAGTTGCCGACCATGCAGCGCGGAGTGCTTATCGTTCCCGTAAGCACTCTGATGCAGAAGGTCTGCCCGCATAATTATCTGCACGGTCACGCGCTGGTAATGAAAAAAGGGCAGCGTCTGTCGCGCGATGCGCTACGCACGCAGTTGGACAGCGCCGGTTACCGCCATGTCGATCAGGTAATGGAACACGGCGAATACGCGACCCGCGGCGCCCTGCTCGATCTCTTCCCGATGGGCAGCGAGCAGCCCTATCGCCTCGATTTCTTTGATGACGAAATAGACAGCCTGCGGTTATTCGATGTTGATAGCCAGCGTACTCTGGAAGAAGTCGAGGCCATCAATCTGCTGCCGGCGCATGAGTTCCCGACCGACCAGGCGGCGATCGAACTGTTCCGCAGCCAGTGGCGCGATCGCTTTGACGTGAAGCGCGACCCGGAACATATCTACCAGCAGGTGAGCAAAGGTACCCTACCCGCCGGGATCGAATACTGGCAACCGCTGTTCTTCAACGAGCCGCTGCCGCCGCTGTTTAGCTATTTCCCGCCCAGTACGCTGATTGTGAATACCGGCGATCTGGAGCACAGCGCCGAGCGTTTCCAGAATGAGACCCGCGCCCGCTTTGAAAACCGCGGCGTCGATCCGATGCGCCCGCTGCTACCGCCGGAGCAGCTGTGGCTGCGCAGCGACGAGCTTTTTAGCGAGCTGAAAAAATGGCCGCGGGTCCAGTTAAAAACTGAACGTCTGGCGGAGAAAGCCGCTCATACTAACCTCGGCTATCAACCCCTGCCCGAGCTGGCGATTCAGGCGCAAAATAAAGCGCCGCTGGACAACCTGCGTCGCTTCCTTGAATCCTTCAGCGGCCCGGTGATTTTCTCAGTGGAAAGCGAAGGCCGCCGCGAGGCGCTGTGCGAAATGCTGGCACGCATCAAAGTTGCGCCAAAACATATATTGCGCCTGCAGGAAGCAACCGGAAATGGTCGCTTCCTGATGATCGGCGCCGCCGAGCACGGATTTATCGACAGCCAGGCAAATCTGGCGCTGATTTGCGAAAGCGATCTGCTGGGCGAACGCGTCGCCCGCCGCCGTCAGGATTCCCGCCGTACCATTAACCCCGACACGCTCATTCGCAACCTGGCGGAACTGCATATCGGACAGCCGGTGGTGCATCTTGAACACGGGGTGGGTCGTTATGCAGGGATGACCACCCTCGAAGCCGGGGGCATCAAAGGCGAATATCTGATGCTGACCTACGCCAACGACGCCAAACTGTACGTCCCGGTATCGTCACTGCATTTGATTAGCCGCTACGCCGGCGGCGCGGAAGAAAATGCGCCGCTACACAAACTGGGCGGCGACGCCTGGGCGCGGGCAAGGCAAAAAGCGGCGGAGAAAGTGCGCGACGTGGCCGCCGAACTGCTGGATATCTACGCCCAGCGCGCGGCCAAAGAAGGCTTCGCCTTTAAGCATGACCGCGAGCAGTATCAATTATTCTGCGACGGTTTCCCGTTCGAAACCACGCCGGATCAGGCGCAGGCAATTAACGCCGTTCTCAGCGATATGTGCCAGCCGCTGGCAATGGACCGCCTGGTCTGCGGCGACGTTGGCTTCGGGAAAACCGAAGTGGCGATGCGCGCCGCCTTCCTCGCCGTCGAAAACCACAAACAGGTGGCCGTGCTGGTGCCTACCACCCTGCTCGCCCAGCAGCACTACGATAACTTCCGCGACCGCTTCGCCAACTGGCCGGTACGTATTGAGATGCTATCCCGTTTCCGCAGCGCCAAAGAGCAGGCGCAGATACTTGAACAGGCGGCAGAAGGTAAAATCGATATTCTGATCGGTACCCATAAGCTGCTGCAAAATGAAGTCAAGCTGCGCGACCTGGGTCTGCTTATCGTCGATGAAGAACACCGCTTCGGGGTGCGTCATAAAGAACGCATCAAGGCGATGCGCGCGGACGTCGATATCCTGACGCTGACCGCCACGCCTATTCCGCGTACGCTGAATATGGCGATGAGCGGAATGCGCGATCTGTCCATTATCGCCACCCCGCCAGCTCGCCGTCTGGCGGTAAAAACCTTTGTCCGCGAATATGACGCGCTGGTGGTTCGCGAGGCGATCCTGCGTGAAGTCCTGCGCGGCGGTCAGGTTTACTATCTGTATAACGATGTTGAAAATATTCAGAAAGCGGCGGATCGTCTGGCTGAACTGGTACCGGAGGCGCGAATTGCCATCGGTCACGGCCAGATGCGCGAACGCGAACTGGAACGGGTGATGAATGATTTCCATCACCAGCGTTTTAACGTGCTGGTCTGTACGACAATCATTGAAACCGGCATCGATATCCCGACCGCCAATACCATCATCATTGAGCGCGCCGATCACTTCGGCCTTGCCCAGTTGCACCAGCTGCGCGGCCGCGTGGGTCGTTCGCACCATCAGGCCTACGCCTGGCTGCTCACCCCACATCCAAAAGCGATGACTACCGACGCGCAGAAACGCCTGGAAGCTATCGCGTCGCTGGAAGACCTCGGCGCCGGTTTTGCCCTCGCGACCCACGATCTTGAAATTCGCGGCGCCGGCGAACTGCTGGGAGAAGGTCAGAGCGGACAGATGGAAACCATCGGCTTCTCGCTGTATATGGAACTGCTGGAGAACGCCGTCGATGCCCTGAAAGAGGGTCGCGAGCCGTCGCTGGAAGATCTCACCAGCCAGCAGACGGAAGTGGAGCTGCGCATGCCGGCGCTGCTGCCGGATGACTTTATTCCCGACGTTAACACCCGTCTGTCGTTCTATAAGCGTATCGCCAGCACCAAAAACGAACACGATCTCGATGAGATCAAAGTCGAGCTGATCGATCGCTTTGGTACATTGCCGGATGCGGCGCGTAATTTGCTGGATATCACGCGCCTACGCCAGCAGGCGCAAAAGCTGGGGATCCGCAAGCTGGAGTGCAATGAAAAAGGCGGCGTGATCGAGTTTAACGAGAAAAATAACGTTAATCCGGTCTGGCTTATCGGTCTATTGCAGAAGCAGCCGCAGCATTACCGGCTGGATGGGCCGACAAGGCTCAAATTCTTCCAGGAGCTTGATGAGCGTAAAACGCGCATGGACTGGGTACGCCAGTTTATGCGTCAGCTGGAAGAAAACGCTACCGCTTGAGAACGAAGAGATGCGGTTGTCAAAACCGCATCTCTTTACCTGTCACAGTTAGCAAACTTTACAAACATTTTGCAATCCACCTGGATTTCCCAACACTCTCCCGCGCCATAATTGACATTGATTATCTTATAAAAATAACCGTTTGTTTATTGTGGAATTATGGTAATGATAAATATCTCGCGTGTTTCAACCTGGCTGACGGCATTCGCTCTCGCGGCGACGCTGGCCCTTCCCGCCCGCGCCAATACCTGGCCGTTACCGCCGAGCGGTAGCCGACTGGTCGGGCAGAATCAGTTTCATGTAGTGCAGGATAACGGCGGGTCGCTGGAAGCGATTGCCAAAAAATACAACGTTGGTTTTCTCGCGCTGCTGCAGGCTAATCCCGGTGTCGATCCTTATGTGCCGCGCGCCGGGAGCGTGCTGACCATCCCGCTGCAGACACTGCTGCCTGACGCCCCCCGTGAAGGTCTGGTGCTCAATATCGCCGAGCTGCGTCTGTACTATTATCCACCGGGACAGAATAGCGTGACCGTTTACCCGATCGGTATCGGCCAGCTTGGCGGCGATACCCTGACTCCGACGATGGTCACTACCGTTTCAGATAAGCGCGCCAACCCGACCTGGACGCCAACCGCCAACATTCGCGCGCGTTATAAAGCGATGGGGATCGATTTGCCGGCCGTAGTCCCTGCCGGGCCGAATAACCCGATGGGACATCACGCGATTCGTCTTGCAGCCTACGGCGGCGTCTATCTACTGCACGGCACCAACGCCGATTTTGGCATCGGGATGCGCGTCAGTTCAGGCTGTATCCGCCTGCGCGATGCTGATATAAAGTCTCTGTATAACAAAATCACGCCGGGCACCAGGGTGAATATCATCAACGAACCTATCAAAGTTTCGGTAGAACCAAACGGTACCCGTCTGGTGGAAGTCCACCAGCCGCTCTCCGAACATATCAATGACGATCCGCAAACGCTGCCAATCGTCCTGAACGCCAGCATGAAAAACTTTAAGCAGGCGCCGCAGACCAATCAGCAGGTAATGGAAAGCGCGATGGCGCTGCGTTCCGGAATGCCGGTCGATGTGACCCACCACCAGCTTTCCGCCGAGCAAGCCTTGTAATACATTTGCGAATTGCAGAAAGTAAAAACCCGCCAGGCACGGCGGGTTTTTTTGTGGCAATCGCCAGCTTCGCTGACGAGGTTTCGCGGGGCGCGGTCCCATGAAGGGGTGTGGACCGCGTCGCGAGAGTGGCATAACAAAGGGAACTACGTTTACTGCTTACTACACGCGTTCTGCTGAAGGGGGTCAGGAACGCGTTTTGTCAGTGGCATGACAGGGGTTACAACATTTATTTATAGATAACTGCGGTACCGTGCAGGGTATTAGGACCGGTTACCGAAGTAATGCGGTAAGAGGTCGCCCCCATTTCGTCGGCTTTCTGAGCCAGCTGATCTTCGAGCGAACCCAGATTGGTGCCGGCGGATGCGGAAACGGTACCGATTTTATGTTGGCCTGCTGGGGTGGATTGCACCTCAACAGCGGCGAAACTTGCAAATGAGAGTGAGCTCAGTACGGCAGCAAGTGCCAGTTTTTGGACGTTTTTCATGATTATTATACCTATGCAGATGATTTTTATAGTAGGGTCGTAAGAATTAACTTAACGATCGATAGGTAAATGATAATGTGATCCATGTCACAGGTCAACTCATTTTTATAACGATCATTTAACTATTTATAAAATGCTTAATTTTCATACATATATGAATTATTTATTTTTGGACTTCTGCCGCTGGCAGCATGACACGTTTATTTTTATAATGGCCGTTCAACAACCCAACATAGGTACAACGGCATCATGACAACTGACGTTCAAAGTTGCGCAAAAAAAAGCCGTGGCCGACCTAAAGTGTTCGACAGGGACGCGGCGCTGGACAAGGCCATGACACTTTTCTGGCAGCACGGCTATGAAGCAACTTCGCTTGCCGATCTCGTCGAAGCGACCGGCGCGAAAGCCCCGACGCTGTACGCCGAGTTCGTGAACAAAGAAGGCTTATTCCGCGCGGTGCTGGATCGCTACATCTCCCGCTTTGCCGCGAAACATGAAGCACTGCTATTCGATGACCAAAAAACCGTCGATCAGGCGCTGCGCGACTATTTCACCGCTGTCGCTACCTGCTTTACCAGCAAAGATACCCCGGCAGGCTGTTTTATGATTAACACCTCCGCGGCGCTGGCCGCCTCTTCAACCGATATCGCCAACACTATTAAGTCGCGGCACGCGGTGCAGGAACAAACGTTGACGCAATTTTTACAGCAGCGCCAGCAGCGCGGCGAACTCCCTGCGCAGGGCAATGTCTTGCAGTTGGCGCAGTTTTTAAACTGCGTGCTGCAAGGAATGTCAATCAGCGCGCGCGAAGGCGCTGATTTCGCCACCCTGAAACAAATTAGCGACACTACGCTGCGCCTGTGGCCGCAAATCCTGCAACCTTAATCCCCTACCGGCGGCCCTCGCTCGCCGGTTTTTTCCCCTTCTGCTAAATACCCTTACTTTTCTCAATATTTTCATTATGTTGATTTGTTGTAAATGATATTGATAACGATAATCAATATGTGCAAAATTCGCATTTGTCTTTCTATATGTTTCACGCTGTAACAGCCGCGCCTGTGGCTGAAAAAAATAACAACAGTAATGACTAACTCATATCAAGGAATGCGAATGAACAAGCGCCTCTGGCTGCTCAATCCCCTGCTGCTGGCCACCGCCCTGCCTGCCTTTGCCGCGCAGGCCGCCGATGAAGACGATATCATCGTCAGCGCCAACCGTAACCACCGTACCGTCGCCGAGATGGCGCAAACCACCTGGGTGATTGAAGGCCAGGAAATTGAGCAACAGGTTCAGGGTGGTAAAGAGTTTAAAGACGTCCTCGCGCAGTTGATCCCCGGGATAGATGTCAGCAGCCAGGGGCGTACCAACTACGGCATGAACATGCGCGGACGCGCCATCGTGGTACTGATCGACGGCGTGCGCCTCAATTCATCGCGCACCGATAGCCGCCAGCTTGATGCCATCGATCCGTTTAACATCGAACATATTGAAGTTATTTCCGGCGCCACATCGTTATACGGCGGCGGCAGTACCGGCGGTCTGATTAATATCGTCACGAAAAAGGGCCAGCAGGAACGCCAGGTGGATCTGGAGCTGGGTGGTAAAACCGGCTTTGCCAATAGCAACGATCATGATGAACGGGTGGCGGCGGCCATCAGTGGCGGTACCGATCATGCTTCCGGCCGTCTATCAGTGGCGTATCAACGCTTCGGCGGCTGGTATGACGCCAACAATGACGCGCTGATCCTCGATAATACGCAAACCGGCTTACAACATTCGGACCGACTCGACGTGATGGGCACCGGAACCATAGAAATCGATGACCAGCGCCAGCTCCAGCTGGTCACGCAGTACTATAAAAGCCAGGGCGATGATTATGGTCTGAATCTGGGCAAAGATATGTCGGCGGTGCTTGGCGAAAGTAAAGCCTGGACCTCTAACGGGCTTAACTCCGATCGCGTGCCCGGCACCGAGCGTCATTTGATCAGCCTGCAATATTCCGACGCCGACTTCCTCGGCCAGAATCTGGTCAGCCAGATTTACTACCGCGATGAGTCGCTGACCTTCTACCCCTTCCCGGCCTTGAGCAAAGGTAAAATCAGCAGTTTTTCCGCCTCACAGCAGGATACCGATCAGTACGGCGCTAAGATCACCTTCAACAGCCAGCCGCTAACGGGATGGGATCTGACCTGGGGCGTTGACGCCGACCATGAAACCTTTAATTCCAACCAGATGTTCTTCGACCTGGATAAGGCGATGGCTTCCGGCGGCCTGAATAATCAGTCTGCCTATACCACCGGCCGTTATCCTGGCTACAGCATCACCAATCTTGCGCCGTTCCTGCAAAGCAGTTACGACCTGAACGACATCTTCACCCTTAGCGGCGGCGTGCGCTATCAATGGACGGAAAACCGCGTCGATGATTTTGTCGGCTACGCGCAGCAGCAGGATGTCGCTAAAGGCAAATATCAGTCGGCGGATGCCATTCCTGGCGGTAAGACCGATTATGATAACTTCCTCTTTAATGCCGGGATCGTCGCCCACATTACCGAACGCCAGCAGACCTGGTTTAACTTCTCTCAGGGCGTCGAACTACCGGATCCGGGCAAATATTACGGTATCGGCAGCTACGGCGCCGCGGTCAACGGCCATCTGCCGCTGGTCTCGAGCGTTAACGTCGGTGACTCGCCGCTACAGGGGATCAAAGTTAACTCCTGGGAACTGGGCTGGCGCTACACCGGCGACAACCTGCGCACGCAGCTTGCCGCTTATTACTCGACATCAGACAAAACCATCGTAGTTAACCGCAGCGACATGACCATTGATGTGCAATCGGATAAACGTCGCATTTACGGCGTGGAAGGCGCGGTGGACTACTTCGTGCCTGATAGCGACTGGAGTCTGGGCGCTAACTTCAACGTGCTGAAATCGCAAGTTAAAACCGATGGCAGTTGGCAGAAGTGGGACGTCACCCTGGCCTCGCCGTCGAAAGCCACCGCCTGGGTCGGCTGGGCGCCGGACCCGTGGTCGCTGCGTGTGCAGAGCCAGCAGGTATTTGATTTAAGCGACGCCAGTGGCAATAAGCTTGATGGGTACAACACCGTCGATTTTATCGGTAGCTATCTGCTCCCGGTGGGTAAACTGACCTTTAGCATCGAAAACTTGCTGAACGAAGATTACGTCACCATCTGGGGACAGCGTGCGCCGCTGTTGTATAGTCCAACCTATGGCAGCGCCGGACTGTACGAATATAAAGGACGCGGCCGGACCTTCGGCCTGAACTACGCGTTAACGTTCTGATAAAAAAAGCCCCTCAGCCTGAGTGATTGAGGGGCTAATCGCTTAAAACTGCTATTTTACGCTTTGTTATTCAGAATCAGCTGACCGTTGCTATCGAGAGGTATTTGCGCCCCCGGTTGATGGTCCATGCGAATCTTGCCCTGCTGGTCGCCGATTTTATAGGTGACGTCATAACCAAGCATTTTTTCCGACTTGTCGTAGACCGTCTTACAGCGCTGCTGGGTGGTGGTATAGGTGTCGTTTTCCTGCATTGAGCCCTGAATTTGGTTACCAGCATAGCCGCCGCCCAGCGCGCCGACGACGGTTGCCACGCTACGACCGCGACCGCCGCCAAACTGATGGCCAATCACGCCGCCGGCGACCGCGCCGAGAACGGAACCGGCAATACGGTTTTCATCCTGAACCGGGCGACGATGGGTAACGGTGACGTTACGGCACTCCTGACGCGGCGTTTTTATGCTTTCTTTTATTGGCGTACTGGACACCACTTGCGCATATTGCGGGCCACGATCTAATACATTGAGACCGGCAACGGCGGCGACGCCCAACGCGGCGGCAACGCCAATCCCAATACCCGCCAACATTGATTTATTCACGGGAGTTCCTCCTTCATTGCTGTTACTAGCAATTCTGCGTTCTGCTCAGGGGGTATGCAAATCAGAAAGCGGATGAAAAATGCGGGAACCTACGGCAAATCAAGGGGATTCAGAGGATTCCTAACGGGAAGTTGCGATTCAGGCAGAAGGATATGCTGTGTTTTCAGGATAGCGTCGCGATGACGCTATCCTGATTACTTGCCGCTTAGTGCAGCTTGAGACGCGGACGAATAATACGGTTAATACGCCCCACCAGCATCATCAGGCCGGTTTTGAAATAGCCGTGTAACGCAATCTGATGCATGCGATACAGCGAGATATACACGAAGCGCGCAATTCGCCCTTCAACCATCATCGAGCCGCGCATCAGGTTGCCCATCAGGCTGCCAACGGTGGAGTAGTTAGAAAGCGACACCAGTGAACCGTGATCTTTGTAGACATACGGTTTCAGCGCTTTGCCTTTCATCTGCGCCAGAATGTTATTCAGCGCGCAGGTTGCCATCTGGTGCGCCGCCTGGGCGCGTGGAGGTACAAAGCCGCCTTCCGGACGAGCGCAGGAGGCGCAATCGCCGATAGCGTAAATATCCGGATCACGGGTGGTCTGCAGCGTTGGCTCAACCACCAGTTGGTTAATGCGGTTGGTCTCCAGGCCGCCAATCTCTTTCATAAAATCAGGCGCTTTGATGCCCGCTGCCCACACCATCAGGTCGGCATCAATAAACTGCCCGTCTTTAGTATGCAGGCCGTTAACGTCTGCGCTGGTCACCATAGTCTGGGTCAGGACACGTACGCCGAGCTTGGTCAGTTCATTGTGCGCGGCGCCGGAAATACGCGGCGGCAGCGCCGGAAGAATACGTTCGCCGGCTTCGACCAGCGTCACGTTCAGCGCTTCGTTGGTCAATCCTTTGTAGCCATAGCTATGCAGCTGTTTCACCGCATTATGTAGCTCAGCGGACAGCTCAACCCCGGTGGCCCCGCCGCCGACGATAGCGATATTGACCTTACCGTTCGCGCCGAGGTTTGCAGAATACTTGAGGAACAGGTTAAGCATTTCCTGATGGAAACGGCGCGCCTGGTGCGGGTTATCAAGGAAAATGCAGTTTTCCTTCACCCCTGGAGTATTAAAGTCATTGGAGGTGCTGCCCAGCGCCATCACCAGCGTGTCGTACGGCAGCTTACGCTCGGCAACCAACAGCTCGCCTTTCTCGTTACGCAGTTCCGCGAGGGTAATGGTTTTCCCTTCGCGATTGATATCCACCACCGAGCCTAGCTGGAACTGGAAACCGTGGTTGCGCGCGTGCGCCAGATAGCTCAGCGCGTCAACGCCTTCATCCAGAGAACCGGTCGCCACTTCGTGCAGCAACGGCTTCCACAGGTGGCTATGGTTGCGGTCCACCAGCGTAATTTTCGCTTTTTTGTTGCGGCCCAGCTTTCTACCCAACTGAGTAGCCAGTTCCAGTCCGCCGGCACCACCACCTACAATAACGATTCTTTTCAATGGCGTAGTCACAAGACCCCCTAAAATTATTAACCAATTGTTAATTAAAAGTTATCCAAATAGCTCTTAGTTAACAATAGGTTGCAGCGATGAAACCATTCAGCAGCACCGAGAATAGCATGAACGGAACATTGGTCATACCAAAATTGATGTGCATCAAGTTTTACCGCATATTTTTTAAACGAACAACGTCAATTATGGACAAGAAAAAGCCCGCGGCATTTGCACGCCGCGGGCTGAATAAGTGAAAACAGGATTAACCGAGGGTCTTAAAAGCCTTTATTCGCTGCAGGTGCGGCGAAAGACTTTTAAATTTATGCGTCTGTTCTTCATCCCAAATGATTTCGTAATAATGATGCAGCAAGTCAGCCGAGCGTTGGCTATCCAGCGCCTCATCATGGCGTGATAGCACCACCAGGCAGCGGTCGCGATTTTTTTCACGGAAGTTGTTCACGCACTTGGTGGCGATATCCTGATACTCTTCCGGCCTGTCGATTTTCCCTTCCATGTTCTCGTGAGGGAACAGATTCGGGTTGAACACGGCCTGGCGAATATCACAGAGAAAACCAATCCTTTCCGCCCAGTAGCCACCTAACCCGACACCGCATATCAGCGGCCGATCGTCGGCAGTGAGCTGCAGCATTTTGTCGACTTCCTTCAACAAATGCTGCATATCATGTTTTGGATGGAGCGTACTGTAGCTAATCAACCGTACGTCAGGGTCGATAAACTGCAGCTGCAGCACCTTTTCATGGTTACCGGGGCTGTTAGAGTCAAAACCGTGTAAATAGATAATCATCGTATCCTCACCAGACAACAACGCCCTTCAGGTTAATTACGCAGACTTCGCTTCTTGCCAGCGCGCATGGAGCGCCTCCAGCTGTGCGTTGACCGTCTGCCAACGCGCGGAATCTCGCAGTTCCTGACGGGTAAATGAACCTTTATGATACAATTTTGTAACACGCTCTGCTTTGATCGGGGACAGGTTATCCAATACGCTCACCGCGCCTTTACGATTATTGCAGACCAGGATCATATCGCAACCGGCATCGAGCGATGCCTGCCCACGTTCAGCATAGCTGCCCATGATCGCCGCTCCTTCCATCGACAGATCGTCAGAGAAGATGACGCCGTCAAAGCCCAGCTCGCCGCGCAACACCGTCTTCAGCCAGTATTCGGAACCACTGGCCGGATGCGGATCGATATCAGGATAAATCACGTGCGCCGGCATAATCGCATCCAGCCGTTGTTCATCGATCAGACTTTTGAACACCGCCATATCTTTGGCGCGAATTTCCGCCGCCGGACGCGGATCAATCGGCGTCTCTTTGTGTGAATCCGCCGTCACCGCGCCGTGGCCAGGGAAGTGTTTACCGGTGGTTTTCATGCCCGCAGCATGCATACCGTCAATGAAATGGCGAGCCATCGCCAGCGCCTTTTGCGGGTCTTCATGCCAGGAGCGTTCGCCGATCGCGGCGCTGATATGGCCGACATCCAGCACCGGCGCAAAGCTGATATCAATATCCATAGCGATCATTTCACTGGCCATCAGCCAACCGGCTTCTACGGCAAGCTTACCGCCCTCTTCCATCCCCAACAGCGCCGCAAAAGACTGCGCGGCGGGCAGGCGAGTAAAACCTTCGCGGAAACGCTGCACGCGCCCGCCTTCTTGATCAACCGCCACCACGAGATGATTCCGCGAGGCCGCGCGGATTTGGCGTACCAGTTCACGCAATTGCGCCGGATCGTGGTAGTTGCGGGTAAACAAAATTAAGCCGCCAACCAAAGGATGAGCCAGAATCTCACGCTCTTCCGCATCCAGTTCAAAACCTTCGACATCCAACATTACCGGACCCACACAGACCTCTCTTATCCTTTGTTTTCTGTTTCTAACTGACGCCATGTCGCATCCGCCAGCGTAATAAATTGCCGGTCGCCGCTCTGCTGCCAGCGCCGTTCATACCATCCCGCCATCAGCATGAGCACCCACGGTCGCCAGCGTTGTATTTGCCGCCGCAGCTGTCGCTCATCAAGCTGCGCGAGCCGTGAATAGTCTTTAAGCAGCTGGCAACGCGTAGGGGCATCGCACCATACCGCTGCCAGTTCAAGCGCGATATCGCCGTCTCCGGCATACTCCCAGTCAATCAAGCACAGGCCGTCGTCGCGGTGAATGATATTGCCGGCGTGGACGTCCATATGCAGAGGCGCCAAACGCAACGGCTGTGGTTCTCGCCGGCGTAATAACCGTTTCTGCCAGCGTAACCACAAAATCGTACGCCGGGCCGGATCGCACTGCTGCCAGTACAATTCAAGTAATGGCGCCAGCTCGACACGCCAGCCAAAACGCGGCTGTTGATGCAGATGATACAATAAGCCGGCAAGTGAAGGGCACTCCGGCAGCGCGCTTTTCACCTCCCCTGCGCAATACTCCACCACCATCCAGCACGGCGAAAAGAATACCGGTGCCGGCGACAGCGTCGCGGGGAGGCGCTGAAGCGCGCGGTACTGGCGTAAAAAATGGCTGAGCGGCGCCTGCGGATCGTGCGGCTGGCGCAGCACCAGCCGGCGGACGCCATCGCTGATAATACAGCTGCCGCCGCTAAGACCATTTTCAGTCAGCGCGGCGACAGGTGAATAGCGGGGGAAAAAGCGCGACAAGAGCTCGTCGCGCGTAAGCTTATTGTTGCTGAACCGCACCTTTGCCTGACCAGATAATCTCGCCGGACTGCACCAGCATCAGTTGCATTTTCAGCTCCGGCGAGTTGACGTTACCGGTGGCATTCGAGTACAGCACGTACTGAGCGCCAACGGTGCGCGCAATTCCCATCGCTTTGCTGCGGCTGCCGAGACTATCCTGCGGCGAAAGACCTAATTGTTGTTTCGCTACGGAGAGCTGCTGCGGGGAGACCAGCGTAAACTTGCCGTTGCCCGCCAGCGCATTGCGCAGCGCGGAGGTCGCTTCAGACGCGTTCAGCGATCCGTTGGTACGGTTATTGACGCTATCCACCAGCAGAATACTGCCCGCGTTCACGCCGCCCGCCTGCAGCATCTGGCCGATCATCGGTTGCACAGCGCCGTCCCAGTTGTAGTGGCGCACGCGCGGCGCAGGCTGAGAGGGCTGTGAAGGCTGCTCGCTGCCGTGTTCGATTGGACCCGGCTGCGTTGGCACCGTCGGCACGGCAGGCACCGTCGGCTGCGGCTGCGCAGGTTGTTCCGGCTTCGGCTTGGCCTCCTCGACTGGCGCAGGTTCATTACGTTGTCCCACACAGCCTGCCAGGAATATCGCCAGTGCAGTGATTAACGCATAGCGACACATTTTAATCATTATGATGACCTCTTAGAGATAAAGATAAAGGCGGGCTTTGTGCGCCCCGAGAATATTTGCACTGCCGTAGAGCACAACGGACGAGTGGGCGGGAACCGTCACGCTTCGCGCAGGTTCCAACGGATGCATCTCCAGCCCATGAGCGTCATACCAGAAAAAACGGTAGTGCACGGTAATGGGCTGTTGCCGTTCGTTAAATAATCTTGAGGTAGCGGTGGCCTGAATTTCCGAGGCGGTGACCGACGGTGGATCGGCGCTGATACCCGCCGCCAGAACGCTGGATTCCATCACCAAAGTCTGCTGTTCGCCAACCGGAATTTCCGGGCGCGAACTACATCCGGCCAGCAGCGCCGCCAGAATCAAAACGCCTGAATAAGCAGCGCGCATCGGTTTAGCCTTTATGCGCCAGCATCGGGCCTAACGGACGGCCGCCCAGCAGGTGCATATGAATATGGTAGACTTCCTGGCCGCCGTGGCGGTTGCAGTTAACGATAAGGCGGTAGCCGTCATCAGCCAGGCCTTCATCACGGGCAATCCTGGCCGCGACGGTCATCATACGGCCCAGCGCCAGTTCGTGCTCGCTCGTAACGTCGTTCACGGTCGGAATCAGGATATTCGGGATAATCAGAATATGGGTCGGCGCCTGCGGAGAGATATCGCGAAAAGCGGTGACCAGCTCATCCTGATAAACAATATCCGACGGGATTTCCCGGCGAATGATTTTGCTGAAAATCGTTTCTTCTGCCATGACTGATTCCTTATTAGTTTTATACCGTGCTCCGGCCTGCCTCTGCAGATAAACACGAATGCACAGGATCAGCTAAGAGTATGAGCGACTTCCTCCCTCTCTTTCAACCTGAATGCAGTTTTTCTTATTCAACTATAGACTTAGCTGCTGAGGGAATAAGCATTTCTCCCCATTTTCCTGCCATTGCCAACAATGAGCAGAATACCGACGTAAAAAAGGCAGCCATTTGGCTGCCTTAGTCTCCCCACACTACGTCTTAGCTGTTGCGGATGTATTCATCCATTTCGGTTTTCAGGTTATCGGACTTGGTACCGAAAATGGCCTGAACGCCAGAACCTGCAACAACTACGCCAGCAGCACCCAGTTTTTTCAGACCAGCCTGATCAACTTTCGCTACGTCAGCCACGCTCACGCGCAGACGAGTAATACATGCGTCGAGGTTAGTGATGTTCTCTTTACCGCCGAAAGCAGCAATCAGAGCTGGAGCCATTTCACTGGTAGCGGCGCCTTTGCTGTCTTCAGTGGCATCTTCACGACCCGGAGTTTTCAGGTCCAGCGCTTTAATCAGCACACGGAAGACCACGTAGTACACGATCGCGTAGCAAATACCGACAATCGGGAACAGCCACAGCTTGCTGCTGTTGCCGGACAGAACGATAAAGTCGATCAGACCGTGAGAGAATGAAGTACCGTCACGCATACCCAGCAGGATACAGATCGGGAATGCCAGGCCTGCAAGAATCGCGTGAATGATATACAGGATCGGCGCAACGAACATGAAGGAGAACTCGATCGGCTCGGTAATACCAGTCAGGAACGAGGTCAGCGCAGCGGAGATCATGATACCACCGACTTTGGCGCGGTTCTCTGGTTTAGCAGAGTGCCAAATCGCGATAGCTGCAGCCGGCAGGCCGTACATTTTGAACAGGAAGCCGCCAGACAGTTTACCCGCAGTCGGGTCGCCGGCCATGTAACGCGGGATGTCGCCGTGGAACACCTGACCTGCAGCGTTGGTGTATTCACCAATCTGCATCTGGAAAGGTACGTTCCAGATATGGTGCAGACCAAACGGTACCAGGCAGCGCTCAATGAAGCCGTAGATACCGAACGCCACAACCGGGTTCTGGTAAGCCGCCCATTGAGAGAAGGTCTGGATGGCGGAACCGATCGGCGGCCAGATGAAGGACAGGATCACGCCGGTGAAGATAGCGGCGAGACCAGAGATAATCGGCACAAAGCGCTTGCCCGCGAAGAAGCCGAGATATTCAGGCAGCTTGATACGGTAGAAGCGGTTGAACATGTAGGCTGCAATCGCACCGGAAATAATACCGCCAAGCACGCCGGTATCAGCCAGGTGTTTCGCTGCGATTTCCTCAGCAGGTAAATGCAGAACCAGCGGCGCGACTACCGCCATGGTTTTCACCATGATGCCGTAAGCTACGACTGCAGCCAGTGCGGATACACCGTCGTTATTGGTGAAGCCAAGCGCAACACCGATTGCGAAGATCAGCGGCATATTGGCGAAAACTGAACCGCCTGCTTCTGCCATGACGTGGGAAACCACGGCAGGCAGCCAGCTGAAGTTGGCAGAACCGACGCCCAGCAGAATACCTGCGATAGGCAGTACGGATACTGGCAGCATCAGCGATTTACCGACCTTCTGCAGGTTAGCAAATGCATTCTTAAACATAATTGAGAGTGCTCCTGAGTATTTGGTACTTTTTTACGTTTTCACGCATTGGCCCGGGGGGAGAACCGTGCCGTGGACAGGACATCTAAGCGCCCTTTATTTATTACACAGAGTAAAATAATTAACGCGGAGATTGTTTGACGGCTATCACGTTTCATTCAGTCAACATATAAAAATTTACACTGATTTACACAATGTGTATCTGTATGTTGCAGAAATGCGTTCACCGCCTCTGTCGCGGCGGTGAACTTTACTCGCTTTGAGTATTAATTACGAGCCTTAAAATAATAGAAAGATCAGGCAGGTTGCAGTCTGGCAGGGTCGATGTGGAACAAGCTGGCAAAGTTTTCGGTGGTTTGTTGCGCAAGTTGCTCCAGCGACACGCCCTTCAAGACCGCCATGTATTCGGCGACATCACGCACCATCGCCGGCTGATTCTCTTTACCGCGATGCGGTACCGGCGCCAGATAGGGCGAGTCGGTCTCTACCAGCAGGCGATCGAGCGGCACATAACGCGCTGCATCTCGCAGCTGTTCGGCATTACGGAACGTGACGATACCGGAAAACGAAATATAGAACCCCATATCGAGCAGTTTACCCGCGGTCTCTCTATCCTCTGTGAAACAGTGTAGTACGCCACCGCAATCCGTCACGTTTTCTTCCTGCAAAATTGCCAGCGTGTCGGCGCGCGCATCACGGGTATGCACAATCACCGGTTTATTTAATTCGCGGCCAATGCGAATATGCTGACGGAAAGACTCCTGCTGGCGCAGTTTGGTTTCCGGGGTATAGAAGTAATCGAGCCCGGTTTCCCCCATCGCCACTACGCCCTCTTCCGCCGCCAGCGTACGCAGCTCCTCATAGTCATACGCTTCATCCTGGTTCAGGGGATGCACGCCGCAAGAAAAGACAACGTCATCGCGCTGGCCGATTAATTCACGCATCCCGCGGTATCCCGGCAGCGTCGTGGCGACAGCCAGGAAAAACCTGACATCACGCGCGGCGGCTTTCGCCAGAACATCATCGACGTCTTTATGCAACGTTTGATAATCCAGGCCATCAAGATGGCAGTGGGAATCGACTAAAAACATATTCTTATTCTCAGAGATGCGAGACGGGCAGAACCGCCCCGGGTTGCAGGTAATGTTCCCAGCGCAGAAGGCGCTCGGTGAGCAGCAGTTCGCGATTGACGCCGACCACGCTCAGCAACTGTTCGCGACAGGCGCTAACATCGCGCGTGATAGCCTCAAGACGTGGGCCCGAAAGTGTTTGCGCCAGCTGGTTAACCAGCGTCCAGGCATCCGGATTACTCAGAAGCGAAATGCCCTGCTGCCTTTTTTGCGCATCCAACAGCAGCGAAGCCAGCCAGTGCAGGCGCACCGGAGCCTGTTCATGATTCAGAACCGGTAATAATGACAGCCAGTCGCCGCTGGTTAACGCGCTCGCTAGCGCCTGGCAAAGCTGTTGTCGCGGCGCCCAGTTGGCTTCTTGCAGTAACGCCAGCGCTGCCGCGGGTGCGTTAGCGCTGAGGCGCAGCGCTGCCAGTAAAGTATCTTGTGACATTGTCACTTCGCGCTCTAACCACCCTAATGCCCAGGCTTCAGAAGGCGGAGCAAGGTGATATGAGAAGCACCGGCTACGCAAGGTGGCGAGTAGACGCGCCGGCTCCTGACAGGCCAGGAAAAACCAGGTGTTTTCCGGCGGCTCTTCCAGCGTCTTCAGCAAAGCATTCGCGGCAGCATCGGTTAACAACGTCGCATCGTTGATCCACACCACCTTCGCGCCGCCAAGACGCGCGCGCTCATAGAGTTTTTCAGTGATGCCGCGCACCGCATCGATGCCTAGCGCGCTCTTGCCTTTCTCCGGGACAAGCGTGTAGTAATCAGGATGGGTGCCGGCCTGCATAAGCTGACAGCTATGGCAATGGCCGCAGCTTTTATGCCCCTCCGGCTGGCGGCACATCAGGAATCGGCATAATGCGTAGATAAGCGCATCGCCCCCCATTCCCGGCAACGCCTGCAGTAATAACGCATGGTGACCCCGTCCTGCCTGATAACCAGCGACTAGCTGCTCGAAGGACGGGCGTAACCACGGATACCATTTCATGCGCGCTGCTCCGCAACCCATTGCGTGACAACCGCGCGAATGTCGCGCTCAACCGCTTCCAGCGGCTGCGTCGCATCCACGGTGCGGATAGTCGGATCCTGCGCCGCCAGCTCAAGGTAGCGCGCGCGGGTACGATTAAAGAAATTCATCGACTCCTGCTCGATACGATCCAGATCGCCGCGCGCGCGCGCGCGCTTGAGGCCGACCTCCGGCGTCACGTCAAGGTAGAGCGTTAAATCAGGGCGGAAATCGCCGAGCACCGCATCGCGTAGCGTCGCCAGCATTCGCTGATCGATACCGCGTCCGCCGCCCTGGTAGGCCTGAGTTGAGAGATCGTGACGGTCGCCAATGACCCATTGACCGCGGGCCAGCGCCGGCTTGATAACGGTTTCGACCAGCTGTACGCGGGCGGCGTAAAACATCAGCACTTCCGCTTTATCGTTAATGACTTCATCGCCGGTAGACTGGATATCCAGCACCAGGCTGCGCAGTTTTTCAGCCAGGATGGTACCGCCCGGCTCACGGGTAAACACCATATCGCGGATACCCAGCTGTTCGAGTGTCTCAACGACCAGATTGCGTGCGGTCGTTTTCCCCGCCCCTTCCAGGCCTTCGATGACGATATAGTTACTGCGCATGTTTTTCCTTAAGTACTTTTAAATAGTCCTGAACCGAACGGTTATGGCTGGCCAGATTAGTATTGAACGTATGGCCGCCTTTTCCGTCGGCAACAAAATAGAGGTACGGCGTTTTCGCCGGATGCGCGGCCGCATTGAGAGACGCTTCGCCCGGCACGGCGATTGGCCCTGGCGGCATACCGCTAATCACATAGGTGTTATAAGCGGTCGGCGTCTCCAGATCTTTACGCGACAGTTTACCATTATAGCGCTCTCCCATGCCGTAAATTACGGTAGGGTCGGTCTGCAAACGCATGCCAATGCGTAGACGGTTGATAAAGACCGACGCCACGCGATCGCGCTCGGCAGGAACCGCGGTCTCTTTCTCAACGATAGAGGCCATGGTCAGTAACTGGTTTTGATCTTTATACGGTAGATTATCCGCCCGCCCTTCCCAGGCTTTCGCTACCGCAGCGACCATTTTCTGGTGCGCGCGTTTAAGAATGGCGATATCGCTGGTATTGGCGGTGTACATCCAGGTATCCGGCCATAACCAACCTTCAACCCAATCGGCGTGCTCAAGACCCAGCGCTTTGGCCACCGTTTCGTAACTGTCGTCTTCTAAAGTGTGCTTCACATACGGCGCATCGCGCAGCTGACGCAAATAGTCGCTAACGCGCATCCCTTCAACAAACCGTAGCGGGAATTGCGCTTCTTTACCGCTCGCTAAAAGCTGCAGCATCTCGCGCACCGTCATTTGCGGTGTGAAGCGATAGGTACCCGCTTTGAAATGAGAAAGTTCAGGTTCGACGCGCAGCAGCCACTGGAATACGCGTGGACGATTAATGATTTTATCGCCATACAGCTGCTGACCAAGCACCACTCGCCCGGTTCCTGGCTCAAGGGTAAAGATGGTCTCTTCTTTAATAAGCAACTTACTATCTGCCAGTTGGCGGACTTTCCACATACCTGCCGCTGCGGCAATACCGAACACCACGACTAACAGCAGGACAAAACGTAACATTTTCTTCATGACTAACCAGGCAGCTCACACAATGGGGCTAAAAAATGGTAAAGATCGCGTTCAGACCAACAGACGTCATCCCAACGACAAACCGGTACCAGCGGCATAAGCGCATTGCAAATCAGCACTTCATCGGCATCGCGCAGTACATCAGGGCGCATGGATACTTCGACAACCTCAAAAGAAGAACGTGCCAACATAGCCATAGAGTGCTGGCGCATAATGCCATTAACGCCCGCCTGATCGAGGCGCGGCGTGAACACCTGGCTTCCTTTACGCCAGAACACATTCGCGGCACAGCATTCCGTAAGCCACCCGTCGCTGTCAAGAACCAGCGCCTCATCGGCGTCCGTCTGCTCAAGATGAGAACGAATTAAGACTTGTTCGAGGCGATTAAGATGTTTGAGCCCCGCCAGCGAAGGATTGCGCCCCAGGCGGATCGGGCTTAACGCCAGAGTTATTCCCTCTTCTCGCCAACGCGCATAATGCGCGGGAAAAGACGACACACTCATCATGCGGGTAGGTTGAATGCATCCGCTCGCGCTATATCCCCGACCTCCTGAACCACGCGTAATGATCACCTTGAGGACGCCTTCACGATGCGACTTTGCGAGTTCTTGCATCTCTGCGGCCAGCATTTGCCACGCAGTAAAAGGAATAAAGAGTTTTTCGCACGTATCCTGCAAACGGGCCAAATGGGCATTGAAGAAGGCTATCTGACCGTTGATGATTCGTGAGGTGGTAAAACAGCCATCACCGAATTGAATAGCACGGTCGTTAGCTGCCAGTACACTCTGCTCGACACCATTTATCAAGAACATAGGGGGCTCCTCTCACCGGTGGCACAGTGTCTCAGGATAAAAGGCAGAGAACAAGCGGAGAAAACCGAATAAAAAAAGACCCGCCAGGCGGGTCTTTTCGTCAACGCTGAACCAGCATTAGCGGTTGATTATACTTTTTTGAAGATAATCGAACCGTTAGTACCGCCAAAGCCGAAGGAGTTACACAGGGTGTATTCCATACCGGAAACCTGACGCGCTTCATGAGGAACGAAGTCGAGGTCGCAACCTTCATCCGGGTTATCCAGGTTGATGGTCGGCGGAACCGCCTGATCGCGCAGCGCCAGAATAGAGTAGATAGACTCTACTGCGCCAGCCGCGCCTAACAGGTGGCCGGTCATGGATTTGGTGGAGCTCACCATCACGCGGCTTGCCGCATCGCCAAACACGGATTTCACCGCCTGGGCTTCTGCTTTATCACCGGCTGGCGTCGAAGTACCGTGGGCGTTGACATAGCCAATCTGGCCCGGTTCAATCGCCGCATCGCGAATGGCGTTAACCATCGCCAGCGCAGCGCCAGCGCCATCTTCCGGTGGAGACGTCATATGGTACGCATCGCTGCTCATACCAAAACCGACGATCTCAGCGTAGATTTTCGCGCCGCGTTTTTTCGCATGCTCGTACTCTTCCAGCACGACCATACCGGCGCCGTCGCCCAGCACAAAGCCATCACGCTCTTTATCCCACGGACGGCTTGCCGCCTGCGGGTTATCATTGCGGGTAGACAGCGCGCGCGCAGCGCCAAAGCCGCCTACGCCCAGCGGCGTACTCGCCTTCTCTGCACCACCGGCAACCATCGCGTCGGCATCGCCGTAAGCGATAATACGCGCCGCGTGGCCGATGTTATGTACGCCTGAAGTACACGCGGTCGCGATGGAGATACTCGGTCCACGCAGACCAAACATGATGGTCAGATGACCGGCCACCATGTTAACAATTGTGGACGGTACGAAGAACGGGCTGATCTTCCGCGGTCCGCCATTTACCAGCGAACTGTGGTTTTCTTCGATCAAGCCGAGGCCACCAATACCGGAACCGATAGCGGCGCCGATGCGGGTTGCGTTTTCTTCCGTCACTTCAAGGCCAGAATCCTGCATGGCCTGAACGCCAGCGACAATTCCATATTGAATGAAGGCATCCATCTTGCGCTGTTCTTTGCGCGAGATGATATCATCACAGTTAAAATCCTTTACTAAGCCAGCAAATTTCGTTGCATAGGCGCTAGTATCGAAATGGTCGATCAGGCTGATGCCACTCTGACCGGCAAGGAGAGCTTTCCAGGTAGACTCTACGGTATTGCCGACAGGAGACAACATGCCCAGTCCGGTCACAACTACACGACGCTTAGACACGGTTGTCCTCCAGGGAGGGAAAATAGATTCTTGTGGGACAAAAAAAGATAAAACTCAGGCGGTCGAATGACCGCCTGGAGATGTTCACTTACGCCTGGTGACCGTTGATGTAATCAATGGCAGCCTGAACGGTGGTGATTTTCTCAGCTTCTTCGTCCGGAATCTCAGTATCAAACTCTTCTTCCAGAGCCATTACCAGCTCAACGGTGTCAAGAGAATCAGCGCCCAGGTCTTCAACGAAGGAAGCATTGTTGGTAACTTCTTCCTGCTTAACGCCCAGCTGTTCGCCGATAATTTTCTTAACGCGTTCTTCGATAGTGCTCATACTCTTAAATTTCCTATCAAAACTCGCTTTCGCGATGGTTTTCGTAGTGTATAAAATGTTGAAAAATTTGCAACTAAATCCCGGCAGGTCTTACCACGATTTTACGCTATTTTGCGGCTGTTTGCCCTAATAACGCAAATGATTTCGCACAAAACAGTACCCGCAAGCGTGCAGACTGCGCGCTTCCTGAACATTTTGCGCAAATCTCGGTCAGACCATATACATCCCGCCATTGACGTGCAGGGTTTCACCAGTGATGTAACCCGCTTCGTCAGAGGCTAAGAATGCAACCGCGCTGGCGATTTCATTTGGGGAGCCAAGGCGCCCCGCAGGAACTGCAGCCAGCGTACCCGCACGCTGCTCATCGGTCAGCGCACGCGTCATGTCCGTTTCAATAAAGCCCGGAGCAACAACGTTTACAGTAATACCGCGAGACGCAACTTCACGTGCCAGTGACTTACTGAAACCAATCAGACCCGCTTTCGCCGCAGCGTAGTTAGCCTGACCAGCATTTCCCATGGTACCAACCACAGAACCGATAGTGATAATACGCCCATGACGCTTTTTCATCATAGCGCGCATTACCGCTTTTGACAGACGGAATACAGATGACAGGTTGGTTTCGATAATATCGTTCCACTCATCATCTTTCATTCGCATTAACAGGTTATCACGAGTAATCCCGGCATTATTGACCAGGATGTCAACTTCGCCAAACTCTGCGCGAACATTTTCCAGAACAGATTCAATAGATGCCGGGTCGGTCACATTCAACATCAGACCTTTACCGTTGGCGCCTAGATAGTCGCTGATCGCCTGCGCACCGCTTTCGCTGGTGGCAGTACCGATAACTTTCGCGCCGCGCGCGGCGAGGGTTTCAGCGATTGCACGGCCGATACCGCGGCTTGCACCGGTAACCAGCGCGATTTTTCCTTCAAAACTCATGGTATTCCTCTTTTATTGCTCAAGCGCCGAAGACATCGCAGCCGGCTCGTTGAGCGCAGAAGCAGTCAGGGTGTCAACAATACGTTTGGTCAGGCCGGTGAGGACTTTACCCGGACCCATTTCATACAGGTGCTCGACGCCCTGAGATGCCATAAACTCAACGGTCTTAGTCCACTGAACCGGGCTGTACAGCTGACGAATCAGCGCATCGCGGATAGCATCCGGCGCGGTTTCACACTTCACGTCGACGTTATTCACGACCGGAATCGTCGGCGCGTTAAAAGTGATTTTCTGCAGTTCAACCGCCAGTTTTTCTGCGGCAGGTTTCATCAGCGCGCAGTGGGACGGTACGCTGACCGGCAGCGGCAACGCGCGTTTGGCGCCTGCGGCTTTACACGCGGCGCCTGCACGTTCAACGGCTTCTTTGTGCCCGGCGATAACCACCTGGCCCGGAGAATTGTAGTTCACCGGCGAAACCACCTGCCCTTGCGCAGATTCCTCACAGGCTTTCGCAATGGACGCATCGTCGAGACCAATAATTGCAGACATCGCGCCGGTGCCTTCCGGTACCGCTTCCTGCATGAATTTACCACGCAGTTCAACCAGACGAACGGCATCAGCGAAATTGATAACGCCTGCGCAGACCAGCGCAGAGTATTCGCCAAGGCTATGACCGGCTAACAGCGCTGGCGCTTTACCGCCCTGCTGCTGCCATACGCGATATAGCGCGACGGAGGCGGTCAGCAGCGCCGGTTGCGTTTGCCAGGTTTTATTCAGTTCTTCTGCCGGGCCCTGTTGGGCAAGCGCCCACAGATCGTAACCCAACGCTGCGGAAGCTTCGCCGAAGGTCTCTTCAATCACAGGCCAGGTCGCGGCCATATCTGCCAGCATACCGACAGCCTGAGAGCCCTGTCCGGGGAACACAAAAGCAAATTGCGTCATGTTTAAATCCTTATACTAAAAACGAACCAGCGCGGAACCCCAGGTGAAACCACCACCGAAGGCTTCCAGCAGAATCAACTGGCCGCGTTGAATACGGCCATCGCGCACGGCTTCGTCGAGCGCGCAAGGAACCGAAGCAGCAGAGGTATTACCGTGACGATCGAGCGTGACCACCACGTTATCCATCGACATCCCCAGCTTTTTCGCCGTCGCGCTGATGATACGCAGGTTAGCCTGGTGCGGGACCAGCCAATCCAGCGCCGAGCGCTCAAGGTTGTTGGCCGCCAGCGTCTCGTCAACGATATGCGCCAGTTCGGTGACCGCGACTTTAAACACTTCGTTGCCGGCCATCGTCAGATAAATCGGGTTTTCCGGCTCAACGCGATCGGCATTCGGCAGCGTTAACAGGTCGCCGTAGCGGCCATCGGCGTGCAGATGCGTAGAGATAATGCCCGGCTCTTCGGAAGCGCCAAGCACCACCGCGCCCGCGCCATCGCCGAAGATAATGATCGTGCCGCGATCGGTTGGATCGCAGGTACGCGCCAGCACATCAGCGCCGATCACCAGCGCATAATCGACGGCGCCGTTTTTCACGTACTGATCGGCGATGCTCAAGGCATAGGTAAAGCCCGCGCAGGCGGCTGCGACGTCAAACGCCGGGCACCCTTTTACCCCCAGCATAGATTGAATCTGGCACGCAGAGCTCGGGAAGGCATGCGTACCCGAGGTGGTCGCAACAACGATTAGACCAATTTGCTCCGGGTTGACATTCGCCATTTCCAGCGCTTTCTTTGCGGCTTCGAAGCCCATCGTAGCAACTGTTTCGTTCGCTGCGGCAATACGGCGTTCACGAATACCTGTACGCGTGACAATCCACTCGTCAGTCGTTTCAACCATTTTTTCCAGGTCGGCGTTAGTACGCACTTGCTCAGGCAGGTAGCTGCCGGTGCCAATAATCTTTGTATACATGTACGCTCAGTCACTCTTGGGTAATATACCCGCGTTGTTAAAACCGCAGGGCGTCAGTCGTATCCGTTGGTCCCGGTGTGCTGTCGGGCATTCCCGTTACCGCTGCTGCTCCCTGGCAGTTCAAAACCTGCTGGGTATAACGATTCCAGGCGAGCGGCGATCCGCTGTGGAACTTGCCGCTGCACCGCCTGCACTGCCTGCTCTATTGCGACGCAAAATGCGCGCTGGTTGGCAGCGCCATGACTTTTGATCACAGAACCGCGCAATCCTAACAGACAGGCGCCATTATACTGGTCGGGGTTGAGGTGACTGAATCGCCTGCTTAGGCTTTTTTGTAACCAACGCTTTAATAAAATCAGCCACCACGACCTTTTTTTTCCCTCTCCCTGTGATTTCAGCAGCGAAAGGAACATTCTGACAACACCTTCCATCGTCTTTAATGTGACGTTGCCGGTGAATCCATCACAAACCAGAACATCCGTTTTCCCCGTCAGCAACTCGTTAGCTTCAAGGTAACCAATATAGTTGAACGACGGCAGCTTTTTGAGAATCGCCGACGCATCACGGATGCTGTTGAGGCCTTTCATCTCTTCTTCGCCGATATTCAACAGCGCAATGCGCGGATTTTTAATCCCCACGACTTCTTCGGCTAACACCGCGCCCATCACCGCGAACTGCACCAGCATCGTGCTATCGCAATCGACGTTGGCGCCTAAATCCAGCACCACCGTTTTGCCCTTTTGCTGATGCGGCAGTACCGTCACCAGCGCCGGGCGCTCAATCCCCTCAATGGGCTTGAGCAATAATTTCGCGAGCCCCATCAGCGCGCCGGTATTTCCCGCGCTAACGCAGGCCTCGGCTCGGCCCTCTTTTACCAGCTCCAGCGCCAGGCGCATCGAGCTTCCGCGACTACTGCGGATAGCCTGTGCGGGTCGCGCATCACTGGCAATAACTGACTGTGCAGGAATAATCTGCAATCGCGAACGTTGTTCGAAATCAGCTTTGGCAAGTAATGGCGTGATGGCGTCGGGGTCGCCGACTAAAAGAAGAGTGAGTTGCGAATTAGAGTTCAGTGCCTGCAGTGCTGCAGGCACTGTCACGGATGGGCCAAAATCGCCCCCCATGACATCTAACGCCAGGGTTAGACGTGTCAAGGTCTCGTCGCTGCCCGGTTCGGTTATTCCCCAGTTACCCGGGGAGATCCTCACTAAGCTTCACCACGCTTTTACTCTTGTCTTTCACGTTGCAAGGACGTTAGGTACGTTTTCTTGCAACGTGAAATCCACGGAGTAAGGCGTGATTACTTAGCGATTACCTTGCGACCGCGGTAGAAACCGTCGGCAGTGATGTGGTGACGCAGGTGTTTCTCACCAGAAGTTTTGTCTACAGACAGGCTGGTGACTGCGGTCAGAGCGTCATGGGAACGACGCATGCCACGTTTGGAACGGGTTGGTTTATTCTGTTGTACGGCCATGGACCTTACTCCTCAATTACTTATGCTTTAAGCTGGCTAATACGGCAAATGGGTTTGGTTTTTGTGCCTCTTCAGGCAGTTCGCCAAAGACCATGTCCGCGTCGGACACTTCACAGTGTTCAGAATCATGCACCGGAACTACCGGCAAGGAAAGAATGATTTCATCCTCAACCATCGCCTGCAGATCGATTTCACCGAATTCGTTAACCTCAATCGGCTCATACGCTTCCGGTAGTGCTTCTGCCTGTTCGTCATTTCTGACAGGGCTGAAACAATACGTTGTGTGGACATGATGAGGGAACGGTTTCCCGCAACGCTGACATTCGAGGGTTACCGACACCTTCGCATCACCGGTAATAACGGCGAGACGCTGGTTATCGATAGCGAACGACATGCTGCATTCCACATCACTGTCCACGCTGACGACTGAATCGGCGACACGGCCAACCTGATCACGGGCGTAGATACCCTCGTAATCAAGGCGTTTTTGAGCCGTGCGAACCGGATCGAGAGTCAGGGGTAATTTTACCTTTTGCATAGGGCGCGCATATTAACTTTGTAATGTCATAGAGTCAAAGAAAAAGGCAGCCTCAGGTTGCCTTTTGCCATTTATTCGCACACATTGCGGCGCATAGTTTAAAATGATGCTCTGCGAAGCGCTATATGTGGATGAAAAAATATGTCTAATCTTCTCCTGGCCTCAACCTCGCCGTGGCGGCGAATGCTGCTGGAAAAACTCTCGCTGCCATTCGAATGCGCGGCGCCGGAGGTTAACGAAACGCCTCTGCCCGGCGAATCCGCCCGCCAGTTGGTTACGCGTCTGGCGCAAGCCAAAGCCCAGGCGCTGGCATCCCGCTTCCCTCAACACCTTATTATAGGTTCCGATCAGGTTTGTGTCTTAGACGGCGACATCACCGGTAAACCGCACACTGAAGAAAATGCCTACCGTCAGCTACGCAAGGCCAGCGGCACGATTGTCACTTTTTATACCGGGCTTGCGCTCTATAATTCGGCCAACGGACACCTGCAAACGGAATGCGAACCTTTCGACGTCCATTTTCGTCATTTAAGCGATCAGGAGATCGAGGCCTATATCCGTAAAGAGAACCCTCTGCAGTGTGCCGGCAGTTTTAAAAGCGAAGGCTTAGGCATCACGCTATTTGAACGACTGGAAGGACGCGACCCTAATTCACTGGTGGGGCTACCGCTGATCGCGCTATGCCAGATGCTGCGCCGGGAAGGCTTTAACCCCCTGCTTAGCTAGCTATTAAAGAAAGCGGCGGAGTATGAATCCGCCGCTGTGGTTATTTGCTATTGCGCAAAACCTGCAAGCAGTGCTTCAGTTGATTATCCAACGGCGCTTCAATACGCATTACTTCACCGGTGCCTGGATGAGTGAACTTCAGCGCTGCGGCATGCAAAAACAGGCGGTTTAACCCCGTCCCTGAAAGCTGCTTGTCAAATTCGCGATCGCCATAGCGATCGTCAAAAGCGATGGGATGTCCCGCATACTGCGTGTGAACGCGAATCTGGTGCGTACGCCCGGTAACCGGGCTACAACGCACCAGGGTGGCAAACGCGTAACGCTCTTCCACTTTAAAGCGCGTTTCGGACGGCTTACCTTCCTGACTCACGCGCACGATGCGCTCGCCGCTCTGCAGGATATTTTTCAGCAGCGGCGCTTGTACCGCCTTGGTGTGCGACTGCCACTGACCGCGGACCAGCGCCAGATAATCCTTCTGCATCCCTTTCTCACGCAGCTGCTCGTGAAGCGAGCGAAGCGCCGAGCGTTTTTTCGCCACCAACAGAACGCCGGAGGTATCCCGGTCAAGACGGTGAACCAGCTCCAGGAAGCGGGCCTCGGGGCGTAGCGCCCGCAGCCCTTCAATCACGCCGAAGCTCAGACCGCTGCCGCCGTGTACCGCGGTGCCGGAAGGCTTGTTGAGCACCAGGATATGATCGTCTTCATAGAGGATCACATCCGACAACGCCGCCACCTTTTGTAGATGCGGCGAAACGGCCTCTTCTTCGCGCTCGGCGACCCGCACCGGCGGGATACGCACTTCATCGCCGTCTTCCAGTTTATATTCCGGCTTGACGCGCTTTTTGTTCACCCGCACCTCGCCTTTACGCAGGATGCGATAAATCATGCTCTTCGGTACGCCCTTAAGTTGCGTACGCAAAAAGTTGTCGATACGTTGCCCCGCTTCATCGGCGGAAATGGCAACCATTTTTACGGTTGGAGTCTCAGTTTTCATGGTCGGCGATTCTAAATAGCCGAGGGCATTAGCGCCACTCATTTTTATATGCTTATATTTATCAGTATCCGGATTTCATCGCATGCTTCATCGGCGTTTTGTTTGTTATTAGAACAATCTGTAGACGCTGGTGAAAAAACTGTGAGTAACCCGGTGATAAAAGGTAAAAGTGAACTTGCTATAACAAGGTTAGCAATGGAATAATGAAGCCGTTTTCCGTGTTGACACTTGTTAGAACAAGAAATTAGCGGAATGACCAATTTTGTCTGACCGATCATCCACGCAGCAATGGCGTAAGACGTATTGATCTTTCAGACAGTTAGCGGGCTGCGGGTTGCAGTCCTTACCGGCACAGGCTCTATAAGATTTTTGCGTGGCAGGACGGCGACGACTCCGGGACTACCGGGAGTTCATCTGAATCCTCCGATTGAGGTGAACAGGTTAAGCCATTACCCCTGCGACGTGAGAGACGATGAGAATATACGCAACATCGTTTGAGGTGCGTCAAGGCTGCAAAAGAGAGAATCTTCAGTCGGTTGTACACGCAATCGATTGAAGTGAACAAGCGCGGCCAACGCGAAATCACTTAAAGGATGAAGTGTATAAATGGAATATTCTCTGGTGATACATCCCAGGCTGTTCCCCTGAATAATTGCGCTGTGTTTCCGTTTGAAACACAGGCGACCGACACTCTGCGCCTCTTAAGCGCGCGACAACCGTGAGGTTGGCGACGTGAACCAGACTCGAGGCCATCGGTTTTCACCCGGTAAGGCGTTACTCTGCCCGTAGCTTAGTCGTCAATGTAAGAATAATGAGTAAGTTACGATGAAAAGAATGTTAATCAACGCAACTCAGCAGGAAGAGTTGCGCGTCGCTCTTGTTGATGGGCAGCGCCTGTACGACCTGGATATCGAAAGCCCCGGGCACGAGCAGAAAAAAGCGAACATCTACAAAGGCAAAATCACTCGTATTGAACCTAGCCTTGAAGCCGCGTTTGTCGATTACGGCGCTGAGCGTCATGGTTTCCTCCCCCTCAAAGAAATTGCCCGCGAATACTTCCCTGCCAATTACAGCTCTCATGGTCGTCCTAACATTAAGGATGTTCTGCGTGAAGGTCAGGAAGTCATTGTTCAGATTGATAAAGAAGAGCGTGGTAATAAAGGCGCTGCGCTGACGACCTTCATCAGCCTGGCCGGCAGCTACCTGGTACTGATGCCGAATAACCCTCGCGCCGGCGGTATTTCGCGCCGTATCGAAGGTGACGATCGTACCGAGCTGAAAGAAGCGCTGGCGAGCCTTCAGTTGCCGGACGGCATGGGTCTTATCGTACGTACCGCGGGCGTCGGCAAATCCGCTGAAGCGCTGCAGTGGGATCTGAGCTTCCGCCTGAAGCACTGGGAAGCGATTCAGAAAGCCGCTGAGAGTCGCCCTGCTCCGTTCCTGATCCACCAGGAAAGTAACGTTATCGTACGTGCCTTCCGCGACTATCTGCGCCAGGACATCGGCGAAATCCTGATCGATAACCCGAAAGTGCTTGAGCTGGCGCGCCAGCATATCGCCGCCCTCGGTCGTCCGGATTTCAGCAGCAAAATCAAACTGTACACCGGTGAAATCCCGCTGTTCAGCCATTACCAGATCGAATCCCAGATTGAATCCGCGTTCCAGCGTGAAGTTCGCCTGCCTTCCGGCGGCTCTATCGTTATCGATAGCACCGAAGCGCTGACCGCTATCGACATCAACTCCGCTCGCGCGACCCGCGGCGGCGATATCGAAGAAACGGCGTTCAATACTAACCTCGAAGCGGCTGACGAAATTGCGCGCCAGCTGCGTCTGCGCGACCTTGGCGGCCTGATCGTTATCGACTTCATCGATATGACTCCGGTGCGCCACCAGCGTGCGGTTGAAAACCGCCTGCGTGAGGCCGTTCGTCAGGACCGCGCGCGTATCCAGATCAGCCACATATCTCGCTTCGGCCTGCTGGAGATGTCCCGCCAGCGTCTGAGCCCGTCGCTGGGCGAGTCCAGCCACCACGTGTGCCCACGCTGTAGCGGCACCGGTACCGTGCGTGACAACGAATCGCTGTCGCTCTCTATCCTGCGTCTGATTGAAGAAGAAGCACTGAAAGAGAACACCAAAGAAGTCCATGCGATCGTTCCGGTACCTATCGCTTCCTATCTGCTTAACGAAAAACGTGCCGCAGTCAGCGCGATTGAAACCCGTCAGAGCGACATTCGCGTCATCATCGTCCCGAACGATGAGATGCAAACCCCGCACTACTCCGTGCTGCGCGTGCGTAAAGGCGAAGAGACCTCAACCCTGAGCTACTTGCTGCCGAAACTACACGAAGAAGAGATGGCGATGCCGTCCGACGATGAACCAGCTGAACGCAAGCGCCGTGAAGAGCCAGCTCTTGCCGCTTTCGTGATGCCGGATGCGCCGCCAGTACCGGTACAGGAAGAAACCGCAGCCGCACCGGTCGCAGCGAAAGCCGCCGCCGCTCCAGCCGCAAAAGTAGCAACGCCTGCCCAGCCTGGCCTGCTGTCCCGTTTCTTTGGCGCTTTGAAAAACATTTTTGCTGGCGCAGAAGAAGCCAAACCGGCGGAAGTCAAGGCTGAGCAAAAAACAGAAGAGAAACCGGAACGTCAGCAAGAGCGTCGTAAACCGCGTTCTAATAATCGCCGCGATCGTAATGAACGTCGTGATAACCGCGATAATCGCGATAACCGTGACAATCGCGATAACCGTGACAATCGCGATAATCGCGGAGAAAACGCGGAAGGTCGCGAATCTCGTGAGGAAAACCGCCGTAATCGCCGTGAGAAACAGCCGCAGAACGCTGAACAGCGCGAATCACGTCAAACCGCTGGCAATGAGGCTGATAACAGTAAATCTCGCGATGAGCAGCAGCAACCGCGCCGTGAACGCAACCGTCGTCGGAATGATGACAAGCGCCAGGCACAGCAGGAAGCAAAATCTCAGTCCCGCGAAGAACCGGTAGTTCAGCAGGAGACCGAGCAGGAAGAACGCGTTCAGAGCATGCCGCGTCGTAAGCCGCGTCAGCTGGCGCAGAAAGTCCGCTTTGAATCCGTAGAAACCGAGCAGGTTGTCGAAGCCGTTGCCGAGCAGCAGGCGGAATCCACTACGCCGCGTACCGAACTGGCAAAAGTCGATCTGCCGGCCGTCGTTGAAACTGCCGCTGAGCAGGATGAAAACGGCGACGCTCGTGAATCTAACGGTATGCCGCGTCGTTCACGTCGCTCTCCGCGCCACCTGCGCGTAAGCGGCCAACGTCGCCGTCGTTACCGCGATGAGCGTTATCCGACCCAGTCGCCGATGCCGCTGGCTATCGCCTGCGCGTCGCCTGAGCTGGCATCAGGTAAAGCGTGGATCCGTTATCCGATTGCTCGCGTGCAGGATCAGCTGCAGGAAGAGTTACCGGTGCAGGAAACCAGCAGCGTTGAGCCTATCATCACGCCAGTCGTCGCGGAGACTATCGCTCCGGTTGACGTTGCGGAAACCGTCGCAGCTGAAACTGTCGCACCGACAGTGACCAGCGAACCGACCGCAGAAGCAAGCGTAGCTGAAGCCCCGGTTGCCGAAGAAACGGCAGTGGTTGAAGAGACTGCAGTTGTAGCAGAAACCGTTGCGCCGCAGGCAGAGGTCAGTGCGCCAGCAGAGGCCGTTGTCGAAGAAACTGAGACCACGCCAGCTCCGGTGACTGAAGAAACCGACACTGCGCAGCCAACAATTGCCGCAGAAGAAACCGCTGTTGTCGAAGAAACGACCGTTACCGCAGCTGAAGAAACCGCGCCGGTTGTTGAACCGACGCCGGTCGTCAGCGCCGCGCCAGTGGTAAAAGCGCAACCGGCAACCACCGCAACTCGCCACGCGACCGCGCCGATGACCCGCGCCCCGGCGCCGGAATACGTGCCGGAAGCGCCGCGCCAAAGCGATTGGGTTCGCCCACCGTTTGCCTTTGAGGGTAAAGGGTCCGCAGGCGGCCATAGCGCTACTCATCAGGCCACGGCGGAAGCGACTCGCCCGCAACCTGTAGAGTAACGGTGCACGACTAAAAAACCGGCCAACTGGCCGGTTTTTTATTTGTTCTCGTCCGGGCGCTGCATCCCCGCCACCTGCGGCATCACTTCGCGCATCAAATCGAGAAACTTGCGCAGCCGCGTTGGGTAATAGCGCGCCCAGGGATAAACCAGATGCACCGGCAGCGGCGAAGCCCGCCACTGCGCAAACGGCTCAATCAGCCTGCCTGCCGCAATATCCTCCTCCACCGCCCAGCTGGAAACAATTGCCGCTCCCAACCCCGCCAGAGCGGTATTACGCGCAACGTAGACGCTATCGGTACTCAGACAAGGGACGATCGGGAAACTCATCAACTGCCCGCCCACCTGATGCTGTAGCGTGACTTCATGCTGGTAAAAGGTGCTGATAGCGACCCAGGGCAGCGCGGAGAGCGCCTTCGGTTCGCCGAGTTCCGGATGGCGCGCCAATAGCTCAGGCGCAACCACCAGGCTGCGGGGAACGACAGCCAACAGTACCGAGACGGTTGACGGATCCACTTCTGCACCAACGCGGATCGCGCAATCAATATTATCGCTAAGAAAATCGACGGTTTTATCATTCAGCATCCACTCAACGGAAAGCTCAGGATAACGCTGCAGAAAGCTAACCAGCGGGCCCAGCAGCTGCTGTTGGCCAAAAGCGTGCGGCGCCCGCACCCGCAGCACGCCAACCGGCCGGTCTTCCTCGATGCGTAGATCATCTTCCAGCGCCAGCCAGCTGTCCACCAGCCGCCGCGCATGTTGATAGCAGCGCTCGCCGTCATCGGTTAGTTTCATTGCATGGGTCGTGCGCAGAATAAGCCTTGCGCCGAGTAACGTCTCCAGCGACTGCAAGCGTCGGCTAACGGTCGCCTGAGTCGTACTCATCTGCAGAGCAGCCGCCGAGAGCGAACCCGCTTCGACGATGCGAATAAACGTCCGCATCAGCTCAATCCGATCTATACGCTCTTGTTTCTTCATTTATATTTTGCCTATACGTGCTACGTATAACCGTTTTACCACTACCCTATCTTCCGCGCCAGTCCGCTTCGGGGAACAATAGCGCCAACGCATTTACGAGGGCATTACTATGACACCGCTTCCTTTATCCACCCGCCAGGCCGGCTGGGTTATATTTATTCTCGCGCTCGGCGCAGGCTTTAGCGTCGCATCCATCTACTACGCCCAGCCGCTGCTGCCATTAATCGGCGCCAACCTGCATCTCAGCGTTGAAGGAATGGGGCTAGTGCCCACGTTGACCCAGGCAGGCTATGCATTGGGAATATTATTCCTGCTGCCGCTCGGCGATCGCCACGATCGCAGAACGCTTATCCTGCTGAAAAGCGCCGTACTGGCGGCGCTGTTACTGCTCTGCAGCCTGACCGGACAACTGACCTCGCTGCTGGTCGTCAGCCTGCTGATCGGCATGGCGGCGACCATGGCGCAGGATATTGTCCCGGCAGCGGCCATTCTTGCGCCGGCGGGCAAACAGGGGAAAATGGTCGGTACGGTGATGACCGGCCTGCTACTGGGGATCCTACTTTCGCGTACCGTCAGCGGGCTGGTCGGCGCGCTATTTGGCTGGCGAGTCATGTACCAGGCTGCGGCAGTCAGTATCGCTTTCATCGGCCTGTTAATGTGGCGTGTTCTGCCGCGTTTTGAGATCCACTCTACCCTCAGCTATCCGCAGTTGATGAGGTCGATGGCCCATCTGTGGCAGCGCTATCCTGCGCTGCGCCGCGCGGCATTCGCCCAGGGCTTTTTATCTATCGCCTTTAGCGCGTTCTGGTCGACGCTGGCGGTGATGCTCGCCGAACATTACCAGATGGGTAGCGCGGTCGCCGGCGGCTTCGGTATCGCGGGCGCGGCAGGCGCCCTGGCGGCACCGCTGGCAGGCGGTCTGGCGGATAAAGTTGGCGCGGGGAGAGTCACCCAGCTCGGCGCGGCATTCGTCACCGTCTCCTTTGCCCTGATGTTGCTGCTGCCCGCCCTGCCGGTACATGGCCAACTGGCGCTGATTGCACTATCGGCTATCGGTTTTGACCTTGGTCTGCAATCAAGTCTGGTGGCGCATCAAAATCTGGTTTACAGCCTGGAGCCCCAGGCCCGCGGCAGGCTTAACGCTTTGCTGTTTACCGTGGTCTTCATTGGTATGGCTCTGGGTTCGGTGCTGGGAAGTAAACTGTACGTGCTGGCTGGCTGGAATGGCGTGGTGATTCTGGCGGTGAGCAGCGGCGCGATTGCTCTGATTATCCGCCTGCTGGAAAATGCCCGTCTACAGGCCGCTGACCGCGCCGTGAGATAAAAAAACCCGCTCCGCATAGCGAAACGGGTTAATCAGGCCCGACGTAGCGATGAACTTAAATCGTGCGGCGGGCAAACTCTTTCAGGCGGAAACCAAGCAGCAGCAAGGTTGCGAAATAGGCGACTACGCCGGCCACCACCACTACCATCAGGCGCATCAGGCGGAACGGCATCGTCCCCTGCGACCACTCCGGCATCAGATACATCACGCCGACGAGCGCTGCCGCCATGACCAGCACCGCGATGACCAGACGCAGCAGGAAGACGAACCAGCCCGGCTGCGGGGTGAAGATTTTCTGCTTACGCAGTTGCCAGTAAAGCAGCGCGGCGTTCAGACAAGCGGCCAGACCAATAGACAGTGACAAGCCGGCATGCTTCAACGGACCAATAAACGCCAGGTTCATCACCTGGGTCATTATCAGAGTAACAATGGCGATTTTAACCGGCGTCTTGATATCCTGGCGCGAGTAAAAGCCCGGCGCCAGCACCTTCACCACGATAAGCCCCATCAGCCCAACCGAATAAGCCACCAGCGCGCGTTGAGTCATCGCCGCATCGAAAGCGTTGAACTTACCGTACTGGAATAGCGATACCGTCAGCGGCTTAGCGAGAATGCCTAAGGCTACCGCGCTCGGCAAGGCCAGCAGGAAGCACAGGCGCAGCCCCCAATCCATCAGTCGGCAATACTCATCATGGTTGCCGCTGGCGAAACTTTTTGATAGCGATGGCAACAGGATAGTCCCCAGCGCCACGCCCAACACGCCGGAGGGGAACTCCATCAGACGGTCGGCATAATACATCCAGGAGACCGAACCTGAGACCAGGAAGGAGGCGAAAATGGTGTTGATAATCAGCGAAATCTGGCTGACGGAGACGCCGAGGATCGCCGGCCCCATCTGCTTAACCACGCGAATCGCCCCGGCATCTTTCAGATTAACCCGCGGCAGCACCAGCATACCGATTTTTTTCAGATGCGGCAGTTGATACGCCAGTTGCAGGATACCGCCAACCGTAACCGCCCAGGCCATCGCCAGCATTGGCGGATGAAAATAAGGTGCGGCAAACAGGGCAAAACCAATCATGCTGACGTTGAGGAAGGTCGGCGCAAAGGCGGGAACCGAGAAGCGGTTCCAGGTGTTAAGGATCGCCCCCACCAGCGATGCCAGCGAGATCAACAAAATATAGGGGAAGGTGATACGCAGCAGCTGGGTGGTTAAGGCAAACTTATCCGGCGTATCGGCAAAGCCCGGTGCGGTAACGGTAATCACCCACGGCGCAGCCAGCATCCCCGCCACCGTGACCAGCGCCAGAACCAGGGTCAACAGCCCGGAAACATAGGAGACGAACACCCGCGTCGCGTCTTCGCCCTGTTTGCTTTTATATTCAGCGAGGATCGGCACAAAGGCCTGAGAAAAGGCGCCTTCGGCAAAAATACGCCGCAAAAGGTTTGGCAGTTTGAAGGCCACAAAAAAGGCGTCGGTCGCCATCCCGGCGCCAAAAATACGCGCGACGATAGCATCGCGGGCGAACCCCAGTACGCGCGAGAACATGGTCATCGAGCTGACTGCCGCTAATGATTTTAATAGATTCATTACTGTCTTATTCCACAACCCATGGAGTAAAACGCCCGCAAAAGCGGGCGCTGGAAAGTGGCGATAGTCTACCGGGTTCGCAATGAATTACTACTGTCAGTTGTTACAACCAGTTATTCGCTCATCGCTTCACGCCAGAGCTTTTCCACGATCCGCTGGGCTAAGAGCGCCTGCTCACCGGCGGTTTCCGGAACCGTCTGATTTTGCACGCATTCAATGAAGTGCCGCGCGCAGCCGTCGAATCCGCGCTGCTCAAGCGTCGTTTGCCAGCCGGGCGCCGGGCGCTGCAAGATTCCGCTGCCCCGCTCTTCACGCCACTCGCGCATATCGCTCACCTCATACAGCCCGCCATCGGTCACCGCCTGTACCCACTCACGCTGGCTTCCGGCGCGACGATGCATGCTGGTCGTGATCTGCAGCTGCCCCGCGCTGAAGTGATGCTCGGCGTAGAGCATTTCCCCTTGAGAAGTGGTTTGCAGGACCCCGCCATTCACCCGCGCTTTATTTCCCGCCAGCCACAGCGCGGTATCGACAACATGCAGATAATCATCCAGCAGGGTGAAACGCAGCTCTTTGCCGACGCTATCGCTACGATGCTTATCCATGCGCAATGACGCCGCATCGTTGAGATGCGCTTTTAATTCACGATACAGCGGCGCAAAACGGCGATTGAAACCCACCATTAACGTTAAACGCCGACGCGCCGCCAGTTCAACCAGTGATTCGGCTTCGCTGAGCTTGTCCGCCAGCGGCTTGTCCACGCAAACATGAACTCCTGCATTTAGCAGATGATGCACCACTTCATAATGTGAAGCGGTTGAGGTATGGACAAATACCGCATCACATTGCGCTGCCAGCGCATCCAGAGACTCGGCATAAGGCAGACGCCAGGTTTCACAGATGCGTAACGCTTTCTCTTTCCCCGGCGACCAGGCGGCCTGCAGCGTCCAGCCATCGGCGGCGCCAAGCACCGGCAGCCAAGCCTTTTGCGCAATGCCGCCGAGTCCCACCACGCCAACGCGTAATTTCGCCGTCACGGTTACTCTCCTAAGTGAGCCAGCAGTGAATCAAGACGTACTTTGAGCTCAGCCACTTCCGCCTCCAGCGCCTCAACGCGCGCCTGCAGATCGTCATTCGGCGGCGACACGGCTTCCACGACGGTAATGAGTGAATCCATGTCATCACAGAACAGGTGCATATAGCGGCTTTCGCGTTTACCCGGTTCGCGCGGAAGGCGCGCGACGTACGGGCCGTCTTCGCGACTGGCCAAATTGTCGAGCGTGCTTTCCACCTCGGCCATATCGCGGAATTCATACATCCGCTGCGCGCGGCTGCGCAGCTCGCCTGGCGTTTGCGCGCCGCGCAGCAGCAGCGTCGTGACGATGGCGACTTCCGCCGCCGTTAACTTGAGGTCGCCAAATTCGGAATTACAGAAGCGCTGTTCATATTTGGTCACTCGATTGCCAAAACCGCTTACCGTACGCAGATAGTGGCGTTTAACCAGTTCATCCAGCAAATCCTGAACATCGCTTTCCGCCAGCGACATCACCGGCTCGCGGTTGGTTTTCTGGTTACAGGCGGTGACCACCGCATTCACCGACAGCGGATATTGTTCGGGTGTGGTCACTTGCTTCTCCAGCAGGCAACCAATAATGCGCGCTTCATGCGCGGTTAGCTGATATTTCATGTTGTCTCCTTAGCGCCCCGGGGTCCAGTCAGTGGTCGTTAATGCCGTCAATACGTGATCTCGCCATTGCCCATCAATGAGGAGGTAGTCCTTAGCGTAACCCTCTTTCTCGAAACCCAGTCGGGCGAGCAAGTCACCGCTGCGTTTATTGTGCGGCATATAGTTGGCCATGATGCGATGGATATGCTGCGTACGCTGCATATAGCGAATCGCCGCGGTCAGCGCTTCAAACATCAGCCCCTGCCCTTGCCACTTTTCACCAATGGAATAGCCGAGATAGCAGGCGTGGAATGAACCACGCACTACGTTGGAGAAGTTCGCTACCCCAATAATCTCTTTCTCATCAGGATCGAGCAGCGCGAAATAGAATGCCGAACCTTGTTTATGAAATTCCGTAATCATCGACAATCGCGCCTGCCAGCCGGAGGGATAACAGTGGCTTTCATCGCGCACCGGCTCCCAGGGTTTCAGGAACCCTTTGTTTTCCGCGTAGTAATCGGCCAGACGCCAGGCGTCACGATCGTGAACCAGCCGCACCACCAGCCGGTCCGTCGTCAAACGCACCTTGGGTACGTTACTGCGATAGCCAAACATTCCTCACTCCTGTTCCCTGCCCCAAACTGATATCTTTCACTATACCTTCCCTGAGTGAAGGTGTGAAAACAGCAACATACCATTTTCTGCACCATCTCCATTTTTCGATGAATAGCCTCAATCGATCTTGCTTTTTGATAAAAAAATATTGTCGCCAGTATGCTGGGAAAATAACCGGCGCACCCGCAGAATATCTAAGCTTATCTTTCTTTTTCCCTGGAGGGGAAATGTCCCGCGTATCGCAGGCAAGGAGCCTGGGTAAATATTTCCTGTTAGTCGATAACATGCTGGTTGTTCTCGGCTTTTTTGTCGTATTCCCCCTGATATCGATCCGTTTTGTCGACCAGATGGGCTGGGCAGCGCTGATGGTCGGTATTGCCCTCGGTCTGCGTCAGCTGGTGCAACAAGGTTTAGGCATCTTCGGTGGGGCGATCGCCGATCGTTTTGGCGCTAAACCGATGATCGTCACCGGGATGCTGATGCGCGCCGGCGGTTTCGCGGCGATGGCCGTCGCCCATGAGCCCTGGGTACTCTGGCTCTCGTGCATTTTGTCCGGTCTCGGCGGCACACTGTTCGACCCGCCGCGAGCGGCGCTGGTGGTCAAGCTGGTGCGCCCGCATCAACGCGGTCGCTTCTTCTCTATCCTGATGATGCAGGATAGCGCCGGCGCGGTAATCGGCGCCCTGCTAGGCAGCTGGCTATTACAGTACGATTTCCGTCTGGTGTGTAGCGCGGGGGCGGCGCTTTTTATTGCCTGCGCCGCGTTTAACGCCTGGTACCTACCGGCCTGGAAACTCTCGACGGTCAAAACGCCGGTCCGCGAAGGGTTGGGGCTGGTGTTACGCGATAAGCGCTTTGTCACTTACGTGCTGACCCTGACCGGTTACTACATGCTGGCCGTACAGGTGATGCTCATGCTGCCGATTATGGTTAACGATATTGCGGGTTCTCCGGCGGCGGTCAAATGGATGTATGCCATTGAAGCGACAATTTCCCTGACCCTGCTGTACCCCATCGCCCGCTGGAGCGAAAAACGTTTTCGTCTTGAGCATCGCCTGATGGCAGGTTTACTGGTGATGACGGCGGCGATGCTGCCGATTGGCTTAACCAGTACGCTACAGCAGCTGTTTACCTTAATCTGTATTTTCTATATCGGCTCGATCATTGCCGAGCCTGCGCGCGAAACGTTGGGCGCTTCGCTAGCCGATGCCCGCGCCCGAGGCAGCTATATGGGTTTTAGCCGCCTTGGCCTGGCCTTCGGCGGCGCGCTGGGGTACGCCGGCGGCGGCTGGCTGTTTGATGCCGGTAAAGTGCTCAGTCAGCCTGAACTCCCGTGGTTGATGTTGGGCATTATCGGCTTTGCGACATTCATTGCATTGTGGTGGCAGTTCAGCCAGAAACGGTCGGCTTCCGGTATGCTGGAACCGCGCATCTGACGCGCGGCCAAAGTGGTAATCCTTTTTTTCAGCATTTTCCGCTAGTACAAGCGGGGCTAGCAGACCATGCTGCTTTGTGTCAGGATTAGCCATGGCATGACGTTAAGGAACCCAATGAAAAAGATGTTGATCGCGGCCGCGCTGATTGTCAGCGGCCTTCTGAGCGGATGTAACCAGCTTACGCAATACTCGGTGAGCGAGCAGGAGATTAACCAGGCGCTGCAGAAACGTAATCACTTCGCCAAAGATATCGGCCTGCCTGGCGTAGCGGATGCGCATATTGAACTGCAAAACCTGACCAGCGCCATCGGTCGTGAAGAGCCTAACAAAGTGGCGCTGAGCGGAACCGCTAATCTGGATCTGAATTCGCTGTTTGGCAATCAGAAAGCGACCATCGACCTGAAGCTTAAAGCGCTGCCGGTGTTCAATAAAGAGCAAGGCGCGATTTATCTGCGTGAAATGGAAGTCGTCGATGCGAAAGTTAAGCCGGAAAAGCTCACCTCCGTGGTACAGACGCTGATCCCCTATCTGAATCAGTCGCTGCGCAGCTATTTCAACCAGCAACCGGCCTACGTTCTGCGTGAAGATGCCAGCACCGGCGAGGCCTTAGCGAAGAAATACGCTAAAGGCATTGAAGTGAAACCGGGCGAGATAATCATCCCCTTCACTGACTAAACGATAAGGGCGCTGAATATAGCGCCCTTAATTTTTTACGGAAATGAGTGCAAAGGAAAACGTTTACGCTTATCCTTAGTGCCCGGCAAAAAACAGCCCTGATGACTGAACCAATTAGCCGGAGCCTTCCATGACAGCACAACCCCAGGTATTGAAAATCCGCCGCCCTGACGACTGGCATATCCATCTTCGCGATGATGATATGTTAAAAACCGTCGTGCCTTACACCAGTGAGTTTTATGGCCGGGCGATCGTGATGCCGAATCTGGTACCGCCGGTAACGACCGTCGCTGCTGCCATTGCTTATCGCCAGCGCATCATCGATGCGATTCCCGCCGGGCATGATTTCACTCCGCTGATGACCTGCTACCTGACCGACACGCTCGACCCGGACGAACTGGAACGCGGATTCCATGAAGGCGTATTTACCGCAGCCAAACTCTACCCGGCAAACGCCACCACCAACTCCAGTCACGGCGTGACCAGCACCGATGCCATTATGCCGGTGCTGGAACGGATGGAAAAACTGGGCATGCCGCTACTGGTGCACGGCGAAGTTACCCACGCTGATATTGATATCTTCGATCGCGAAGCGCGCTTTATCGAGACGGTGATGGAACCGCTGCGCAAACGGCTGCCGGGGTTAAAAGTGGTCTTCGAACATATCACCACCAAAGATGCCGCTGAATACGTGCGCGACGGCAACGAACTGCTGGCCGCCACCATCACGCCGCAGCATCTGATGTTTAACCGCAATCATATGCTGGTTGGCGGTATTCGTCCGCATCTATACTGCCTGCCGATCCTCAAGCGCAATGTCCACCAGCAGGCGCTGCGTGAACTGGTCGCCAGCGGGTTCAGCCGCGCCTTCCTCGGCACCGACTCCGCCCCGCACGCGCGCCACCGTAAAGAGGCCAGCTGCGGCTGTGCGGGCTGTTTCAATGCCCCAACCGCGCTCGGCAGCTACGCCACCGTCTTTGAAGAGATGAACGCGCTGGCGCATTTTGAGGCTTTCTGCTCGCTGAATGGCCCGCGTTTCTACGGCCTGCCGGTGAATGAAAGCTACGTTGAACTGGTACGCGAAGAAAGCACCGTTGCCGAAAGCATCGCCCTTCCAGGCGATACGTTGGTGCCGTTCCTGGCCGGTGAAACCGTGCGTTGGACGATGAAAAAATAAAGTTTTTTGCCCCCTGTTGTAAATGCGCAAGCGTTACTGTATAAATAAACAGTATATTACCCAGGGGGCCATTATGCGCATCGAAGTGTCAATTGCCAAAACCACAGCCTTACCCAGCGGCGCGCTGGAAGCGCTGAATAACGAACTCTCTAAACGTATCGCTCAACACTACCCGGAACGTGAAAACCAGGTCACGGTACGTTATGCCGCCGGCAATAATTTGTCGGTCATCGGTGGTTTGAAAGAAGACAAAGACCGGATTAGCGAAATCCTGCAGGAAACCTGGGAAAGCGCCGACGACTGGTTTATCCACGACTAAGCCTCCGGGTTTGCTTACGCAAAATCAATTTGCTCCCTCATTGTGCTTTTTTTTGCCGGGTCGCCCCGGCTTTTTTATCTCCGCTTATAACTAAGACTTTCCTTAATATCCTGATAAATTCCTTAAAAAATAATGAGACCCAGGACGAAACTCGCGCAAAAAACCGCCAATCAGAGCAAAATTTGTCTCTAATTATTTATTTTCTCGAGTTTGTACTTAACTGCTGATATAATTAACGTGCTTCAGAAAACAAGCATTAAACCTCGAGAATTGTTGTCTTTTAACATATGAATAAGGGGTTATGATGGAAAAGAATAATGAAGTCATCCAGACCCATCCCCTCGTCGGATGGGACATCAGCACCGTTGATAGCTACGATGCGCTGATGTTGCGCCTGCACTACCAAAACCCCACGCAAGAAAGCAATAAAGAAGCAGAAATTGGCCAGACGCTATGGCTAACGACGGATGTCGCACGTCAGTTTATTTCTATTCTGGAAGCAGGAATAGCGAAGATAGAATCTGGCGATTACCAGGAAAATGAGTATCGCAGACATTAGCATCACCGATGATGTCTAAATATTCACTGAACAGGCACCTGCGGGTGCCTGAATTATTTTTCGCGCTTGTACATCCGGCTGATGTTAATTACCCTGCTAATAAAACAATAACCCGGAACTCACCATGCAATACGACCTCATCATTATCGGTAGTGGCTCCGTTGGCGCTGCCGCCGGCTATTACGCCCGTCGCGCCGGTCTGAATGTCCTGATGACCGATGCCCACAAACCGCCGCACCAGGAAGGCAGCCACCATGGCAGTACGCGGCTGATTCGTCACGCCTATGGCGAGGGCGAAAGATACGTGCCGTTGGTGCTACGCGCCCAGCAGCTATGGGACGAATTTGCGCAAAGTAGCGGCGAGGCCGTATTCGAAAAAACTGGGGTTATTAACCTTGGCCCCGCTAGCTCCGATTTTCTCAATAACGTGGCTCACAGCGCGCGTCAGTTCGAGCTTAACGTGGAAGAGTTGGATGCTGAGGCGGTCATGAAACGTTGGCCGGAGATTCGTATTCCGCAAGATTACCGGGCTATTTTTGAACCGGCTTCCGGCGTGTTACGCAGCGAGCTGGCGGTAGAAACCTGGATTCGCCTGGCGCGCGAAGCGGGCTGCGCCCAACTGTTCAACTGCCCGGTTACCGCAATTCACCATCACACCGACGGCGTGACCATCGATACCGCCGATGGTAGCTACAGCGGCAAAAAACTGCTGATCAGCGCCGGAACCTGGGTAACAAAATTATTGCCGGAACTGCCCATTCAACCGGTACGTAAAGTCTTCGCCTGGTTCCAGGCCGATGGTCGCTATAGCGCGAAAAACAACTTCCCTGCTTTCACCGGCGAACTGCCGAATGGCGATCAGTATTATGGCTTCCCGGCAGAAGACAACGAATTGAAGATCGGTAAGCATAATGGCGGCCAGCTGATTTCCGAACCGGAAGAGCGTAAACCGTTTGGCGCGGTGGCCAGCGATGGCTCGGAGTCGTTCAACTTCCTGCGCAACGTGCTACCCGGGATTGGCGGCTGCCTGCACGGCGCCTCCTGCACTTACGATAATACGGTAGATGAAGACTTCATCATCGATACGCTTCCCGGTCACGACAATACATTACTCATTACCGGGTTAAGCGGTCACGGTTTCAAGTTTGCCCCGGTACTAGGCGAAATTGCGACGCAATTTGCGCAAGGCGAAACGACGGAGTTTGATCTGGCTCCCTTCTCGCTGGCGCGCTTTTCGCAATAATAGCCGGCCATAAAACAAAACGGCCTCAATCGAGGCCGTTTAAGGCTGCTGACAAAGAAGGAAAAAGCGTGGTTTTTCCTTCTTTATGGCGATCAGCCGAAAATCAATAAATTGATTTTCCTTGTATTTTGTCAGGTGCAATCCGCAAGCCCGGCGATTGCGTATGGTCTATCATTTATCTCAAACGGCCTCAATCGAGGCCGTTTCATATCAGAGAGTGTGTATGCGTCGCCTGTATCACTGGTTAGTCAACAACGTGCGCGAGCACTTTATGATTTATCTCGCGCTGTGGCTGCTGCTAGCGGCAATCGACCTCATCTGGTTATGGTTTTACTGACGGGTCGGGATCCGGGATACCTAACTTGGTATTCAGACGGCCGCGGGATTTATTAAAAATCTTATTGCCATTCTCTCGTCCCGCCCGCAGTTTGCGCTGCTCCTCTTCCGGCAGTTTATGCTCTTCCATGCAGGCTTCGCTGCAGCAACCGGCAAATTTCTCGGCACAAGCTGGGCACTGAATAAACAGCAAATGGCAGCCGTCATTAAGGCAATTGGTGTGGCTGTCGCACGGTGCGCCGCATTGATGGCAGTGGGCAATCACATCATCAGAAATACGCTCGCCCATTCTCTCGTCAAAGACAAAGTTCTTACCGATAAAGCGTACCGGTAAGCCCTGTTCACGGGCGCGTCGCGCGTACTCGATAATCCCGCCTTCAATGTGCCACACCTTATTGAAACCGCTATGTTTCATCCAGGCGCTGGCCTTCTCACAGCGAATGCCGCCGGTGCAGTACATGACAATCTTCTTGTCTTTATACTCCTGCATCATCTCAACCGCTTTCGGCAATTGATCGCGGAAGGTATCCGCCGGAATTTCCATCGCGTTCTCGAAGTGGCCGACTTCGTACTCATAATGGTTGCGCATATCGATGAATACCGCGTCCGGATCGTCCAGCATCGCGTTCACTTCCGCCGCTTTCAGGTACTCGCCAACGTCAGAGGGGTTAAAGGTCGGGTCATCAATACCGTCGGCCACAATACGGTCGCGGACCTTGAGACGCAGGACCCAGAAGGATTTACCGTCGTCATCCAGCGCGATATTCAGACGTAACCCCTTCAGCGCCGGGTCAAAGCCATCAAGAAATTCACGCAGCGCCCCGACCTTGCTTTCCGGCACGCTGATCTGCGCATTAATACCTTCATGCGCCAGATAGATGCGACCAAAGACATTCAGCTTAGTCAGCGCCAGCCACAGGGCATCACGGGTCGCTTTCGGGTCAACGATAGTGAAATATTTATAGAACGAGATCGTCGTGCGCGGCTCGGTTTCAGCCAACATCTGCGCCTTTAACGTCTCATTTGAAATGCGGTTGTGTAACACTGGCATGGTGTACCTGCTCGACATAGGAAATGAGTAAAATAAACGGCGGGCATCATATAGCAAACACCGTTAATTTACATCCCTACATTTTACGCTACATTTCATCCACGCAATTTTCAGTCATTAACAATCATCTGCGGCAGGAGACGGCTTTTGGCGACAGCGGAAAAAAATGCGATAATAGAACGCGTTGTTAAATCAGACAGGTATGAAATGACCCATTTACCGAAATTTTCCGCCGCGCTGCTCCATCCGCGCTACTGGCTGCTGTGGCTGGGCATTGGCCTGTTGTGGTTAGTCGTCCAGCTCCCTTATCCGATTATCTACCGTCTCGGTAATGCCATCGGTCGCCTGGCAATGCGTTTTATGAAGCGCCGCGCAAAAATCGCTTATCGCAATCTTGAGCTCTGCTTTCCTGAGAAGAGCGAACAAGAGCGTCATCAACTGGTAGTGCAAAACTTTGAGTCCGTCGGCATGGGCCTGATGGAAACCGGCATGGCATGGTTCTGGCCTACCCGCCGCATTGCGCGCTGGACCGATACCATTGGCTTTGAATATGTCCGTGACGTGCAGGCGCAAAATCGCGGCATTCTGCTGATTGGTATCCATTTCCTGACGCTGGAAATGGGCGCGCGCATGTTCGGCATGAACGAGCCCGGTATCGGGGTTTATCGGCCAAATGACAACCCGGTTATCGACTGGCTGCAGACCTGGGGCCGCCTGCGTTCCAACAAAGATATGATTGACCGTAAAGATCTCAAAGGCATGATCCGCGCGCTAAAAAAAGGCGAAGTGGTCTGGTACGCCCCGGATCACGACTACGGCCCGACCGCCAGCGTCTTCGCGCCGCTGTTCGCCGTCGACCAGGCCGCCACCACTTCCGGCACCTGGATGCTGGCGAAAATGTCCAAAGCCTGCATTGTACCGTTTGTCCCACGACGTAAACCAAACGGCAAAGGCTATGAGCTCATTATGCTGCCGCCGGAATGCGATCCGCCTCTGGAAAACGCAGAAACCACCGCCGCGTGGATGAACAAAATCGTCGAAAAATGCATCATGATGGCGCCAGAGCAATATATGTGGCTGCATCGCCGCTTTAAAACTCGTCCGGAAGGCGTACCTTCGCGCTACTGATTGACTCTCTATCCGGGTGGTCCTCGCCCGGATAAATTCTACCGCCAGTCCTTTTTAATACTCCTTTAGCTTTAAAAGCTACGCTCCATTGCGGCAACCATTTCTCAGGCGCATAATTAGCAGGCTCATATTTTCCTTTATTTTGACCCGCGCCGCGGGCCAGTGAGACCTTATGCCGTCTGCTGATACGCCTATCAACTGGAAACGAAATCTTACCGTCACCTGGCTTGGCTGCTTTTTAACCGGCGCCGCCTTTAGCCTCGTGATGCCTTTTTTGCCGCTCTACGTCGAACAGTTGGGCGTGACCGGCCATAGCGCGCTGAATATGTGGTCAGGGCTGGTCTTTAGCATTACCTTCTTGTTTTCCGCCATCGCCTCGCCGTTCTGGGGCGGATTGGCCGACCGTAAAGGGCGTAAGATTATGCTGCTACGCTCGGCGCTGGGGATGGCCATCGTCATGATGCTGATGGGCATGGCGCAGAACATATGGCAATTCCTGATCCTGCGCGCGCTGCTGGGTTTACTGGGCGGATTTATCCCCAATGCCAATGCGCTGATCGCGACCCAAATCCCGCGTCAGAAAAGCGGCTGGGCGCTAGGAACGCTTTCAACCGGCGCGGTAAGCGGCGCGCTGCTGGGCCCGCTGGCGGGCGGTTTCCTTGCCGACCACTGGGGATTGCGCACCGTCTTCTTCATGACCGCCACGGTGCTGTTTATCTGCTTCCTGTTCACCCTGTTTTTAATCCGCGAAAACTTTGTTCCGGTGAACAAAAAAGAGATGCTCAATGCCAGGGACGTTTTCGGTTCGCTTAAGAACCCGAAACTGGTGCTCAGCTTGTTCGTCACCTCATTGATTATCCAGGTCGCTACCGGATCCATTGCGCCGATCCTGACGCTCTACGTGCGCGACCTGGCGGGTAACGTCAGTAATATCGCCTTTATCAGCGGTATGATTGCCTCCGTACCCGGCATTGCCGCCCTGCTGAGCGCGCCACGTTTAGGCAAGCTCGGCGATCGTATCGGGCCGGAAAAGAGCCTGATCGTAGCCCTGGTTATTTCCGTGCTGCTGTTAATCCCGATGTCCTTCGTACAGACGCCGCTGCAGCTAGGCATTCTGCGCTTTTTGCTCGGCGCCGCCGACGGCGCGCTGTTACCCGCTGTACAAACTCTGCTGGTCTACAACTCCACCAGCCAGATATCAGGGCGCATCTTCAGTTATAACCAGTCGTTTCGCGATATTGGTAACGTCACCGGGCCGTTAATCGGCGCCTCGGTCTCGGCCAACTACGGCTTCCGCGCCGTGTTCCTCGTCACCGCCTGCGTCGTCCTGTTTAACGCCTTTTACTCAACCATCAGTCTGCGCCGCCCACGGCACAACGCTTCGGCGGATGACGGAGGCTCGGGTAAACGTTCGGTAAATTAAGCGCTTCAGCGCTACTCCGCCTTGACGCCAGGCTAACCGCCTTCTATAGATTGAAACGTGTCCTTTTTCATTCTTCTTAGGGGGTTAGCTATGTCAACGGAATCAGTTTTCTACGCCACGCTCGAAGAGGCAATCGACGCCGCCCGGGAAGAGTTTTTGGCCGATAATCCCGACAGCGATGAAGAAAGTGCCGATATCGAACAGTTCAATATGCAGAAATACATTCTCCAGGACGGCGATATCGCCTGGCGGGCCGAATTCTTCGCCAGCGAAGATGAAGAAGGCGAGTGTTTGCCCATGCTCAGTGGTGAGGCGGCACAGAGCGTATTTGACGGCGATTATGACGAAATCGAGCTACGCCAGGAGTGGGTGGAAGAGAATACGCTACACGAATGGGACGAAGGCGAGTTTCAGCTGGAGCCCTCCCTGGATACCGAAGAGGGGCAGACCGCAGCCGATGAGTGGGATGAGCGTTAATTACTCGTAGGGACCATGGCTGGCGTCTAGCGGCAGCAACAGCGTATCGAATACCAGCGAGAATGGCAGATCGAGAATAGTCAGATAGCGCCAGCCTGAATCGCGAACATCCCACTGTACACCGGGGTAATACTGGTTGCCATGGCCCTGCCCCGGCACCGTACGGCTAATAATGCTGCCGCAGCCGCTGAGGACCAGCGTCATGGCGATAAGCAGAAATATTCTCATTCACTTCCTCTCAGGCAAAAAAATACCGGCATAATTGCCGGTATTTTCCTTAACGTACGGCTTACTTCGTTTTCAACGCCAGCGGGTTCAGCGTGAGTTTCTGATACTCACCCACCCAGGAGGAGTATTTCTCCGGGGAGTTCCACACGCGATAGTGCAGGCGCGACATCGTTACCGGATCGCTTAACAGCACCAGCCGACGATCGCGGTTAAGCTTATCAGGCGTTTCATTTAGCGCCTGCTCGACGTGGCGTTCGCGGGCGATATCCAGGATATGCCCGTGGCGGTGACGCGCCGTTGCCATTGCCGTCGCCAGAGCGTTAAACGATGGGTTAAATACCGCGTGCATAAAGCCATCGCCCAGCGAACGCTGACGGTTCAGGGTCAGATAAGCATCGGTATCTTTCAATACCTGCGGCGGCGAATACTCTTCGGGGATCAGGAACAATTTCCAACGCTTAGTGCGCAGACCTACCGTCGCGCGGCTGGAAATCGCCGAGACAAACGGAGAGAGGATCAGCGACACGACGATCGGCGCCAGCCAGAACAGGAAACGCAGATCCAGCCACGCCATGCCCACCGCCCATACCAGCCCCAGCAGCAGCTGTGAACCATGACGCATAAAGGCCTCGCCCCACGGCGTTGAGTCATCATCGCGCTGCGGTGAATTCCACACCACCTCCCAACCAAGGAACGCGCTGACCACGAACACGGTATGGAACAGCATGCGTACCGGCGCCAGCAGCACCGAGAACAGCACCTCCAGCAGCAGGGAAAGCGTCACGCGGAAGAAGCCGCCGTACTCTTTCGGCCCCTTGCACCACACCAGAATGATACTCAGCAGTTTTGGCAGGAACAGCAGCACCATGGTCGAGGCAAACAGCGCGATAGCCAGCTCCGGACGCCACTGCGGCCATACCGGGAACAGCTGACGCGGCTGCAGGAAGTACTGCGGCTCGGTCAGGGCGTGCACGACCTGCAGCGCCGTCGACAGCGCGAGGAACATAAACCACAGCGGCGCCGACAGATAGGACATGACGCCGGTCAGGAACACCGCACGGTGTACCGGGTGCATCCCTTTTACCAGGAACAAGCGGAAGTTCATCAGGTTACCCTGACACCAGCGGCGGTCGCGTTTCAGCTCATCCAGCAGGTTCGGCGGCAGCTCTTCATAGGAGCCCGGCAGATCGTAGGCGATCCAAACGCCCCACCCCGCACGGCGCATCAGCGCGGCTTCCACGAAGTCGTGCGACAGAATCGAGCCGGCAAAGTTACCTTCGCCCGGCAGCGGCGCCAGCGCACAGTGCTCAATGAACGGCTTCACGCGGATAATGGCGTTGTGGCCCCAATAGTGCGATTCCCCCAACTGCCAGAAGTGCAGCCCGGCGGTAAACAGCGGACCGTACACGCGGGTGGCGAACTGCTGGCAGCGCGCATACAGGGTATCCATACCGGAGGCGCGCGGCGAAGACTGGATGATCCCGGCATTCGGATTCGCTTCCATCAGGCGCACCAGCCCGCTCAGGCACTCGCCGGTCATCACTGAGTCAGCGTCGAGCACCACCATATAGCTATACTGGCTACCCCAGCGACGGCAGAAATCATCGATGTTGCCGCTTTTACGTTTCACGCGACGACGACGACGACGATAGAAGATCTGGCCTTCGCCCTGCACTTCAGCAATCAACTCCATCCACGCTTTCTGCTCGGCAACGCAGATGTCCGGGTCGTAGCTGTCGCTTAGCACGTAAACGTCAAAGTGCGCAGCGTTACCCGTCGCTTTCACCGATTCCCAGGTGGCGCGCAGGCCGGCAAACACGCGGTCAACATCTTCGTTACAGATAGGCATGATAAGCGCGGTCCGGTGTTCCGGGTTCAGCGGCTCGTCGCCAACGGTGGATGCCGAAATACTGTATTTATCACGCCCGATCAGCAGTTGCAGGAATCCCATCAGGGCGGTCCAGAAACCGGCCGAGACCCAGCAGAACAGTACCGCGAAGAGGATCAGGATGCCGCTCTGCAATACGTACGGCAGTAATTGCATGAAGGAGACCCACAGATCCTGGCCAACCATATCGGATGGATTGATCAGCGCCCAGCCCTGATAAGGGAGGATGGTCTTCATATACCAGGTAGCCACTACCGTTTGCGCCAGCGTCAGCAGCAGCAAAATGTAGCGGCGAATGGTGCCGACGGTACGCCATTTCTGTTCGCTTTCGCGCTCTTCTTGCGTAAGACGAGAGAGATAGCGCGGGGTCACGTCGCGGCCGCGCAGACGATCCCAGAAGCGGCCTACCGGGTTGGTACGCCACGGATCCGGGATCATAGAAGAGCGTTTGGCTTTCGGCATCGCATGAAGCTGCGTGCGCCCTTCATCATCTTTCACCAGTTGCTCGCCGGCCAGAGAGTCCGGCCAGCTATGCTCCAGCCGCGCTTTTACCGATCCTAACGGGGAATCTTCATCGCGCGGAAAATGATGATGCTCTGCGTCAAGCGCTTCATGTACGGCTTGCAGGCTCGCATCAGGTAAAGCGGCTTTTTCTGCATCCGACAGCGGCAATGCGTCGATATAATTCGTTATCTTATTCATTGGCAGGCAGCTGATAGCTCCAGGTTTCGCTTAGCGTCTGATCGCCATTGACCAGCGCCGCGCGCATTTCCGTGGTTTTCTTCGGATCTTTCACTTTCACGCGCAGGGTCATACGCCAACCTTTAATAACCGGGTTATAGCGCACCGAGTTTTCCACGATTTCGGCGTTATCGCCGATGCTCGCCTGCGCCGTTACCGGAGTATCCGCCGCCATTTTTTTCATGTCAGCGCCGGTGAAATCAACGATGAAAGCGATAGTGCCATCTGGCTGGCGAATGAGATTAGACTGCTTCACATCACCGGTTGAGCGGCGAGTCTGCACCACATAAGCGTTGTCTGGGGCATGCAGTTTGTCTTCATCACGGCTAAAGGTAATGGAGTACTTGAAGTTCATCTCTTTGCCTGGTTCCGGCAGCTGATCCGGGGTCCAGTAGGTGACGATATTATCGTTGGTTTCATCGTTAGTCGGGATTTCAACCAATTCGACTTTACCCTTACCCCAGTCGCCTTTCGGGGTGATCCACGCGCTCGGGCGCTGGTCGTAACGATCGTCGAGATCTTCAAAGCGGGAGAACTGGCGGCCACGCTGCAGCAGGCCAAACCCTTGCGGGTTTTCCATCGCATAACTGCTAACGGCCAGATGTTTCGGGTTATTCAGCGGACGCCAGATCCACTCGCCGTTACCGGCAAGAATCGACAGACCGTTGGAGTCATGTAATTCCGGACGATAGTTGGTGGTCGGCGACGGTTGGTTCGGCCCAAACAGGAACATACTGGTCAACGGCGCCACACCAAGCTTGCCGACTTTGTCGCGCAGATAGACCTTCGACTGCACATCAACCACGGTGTCGCGGCCTGGCATAATCACAAAACGATAGGCGCCGGTCGCACGCGGGGAATCCAGCAGCGCATAGATGGTTAAGCGTTTATCGGTCGCTTTCGGACGCTCAATCCAGAACTCGCGGAAGCGAGGGAACTCTTCGCCGGACGGCAGCGCGGTATCGATAGCCAGGCCGCGGGCGGAAAGCCCATATACCTGACCCTGGCCCAGAACGCGGAAGTAGCTGGCACCGAGCATGCTGACGATTTCGTCATTCTTGTCTTTGCTATTGATCGGATACAGTACTTTGAAACCGGCGAAACCAAGGTCTTTCACCGTGTCTTTATCGTGCTGAACATTGCCAAAATTAAAATAATCCGGGCTATATTTAATTTTACGTACGCTGGTGCTGGTCACTTCATTAATAGTAACCGGCGTGTCGAAATACATACCCTGGTGGTAAAATTCCAGCTTGAACGGGGTCTTCAGGTTATTCCAGTAGGCTTTATCGTGATTGAACTGGATTTGCTGGTAATCCGCGTATTTCATATCGCGGAAGGCGGAGGGTAAGTTACTTTTCGGCGCTTCATAGCCTTTCCCGGCTAACGTTTTCGCCTGTTTTGCTACGTCATCAATGCTGAATGCCCATGCAGATGAAGTACACAGGGACAACATTACGGCTGCGCTTAACCAACGCATTTTCATCATCTGTGGTTTATGTTTCATAGTAAGTAAGCACTTCCCCCTTTGTGTGCTTAAATCGATCCGATCTATTTTAATGGAAACTCAGGCAATCCGACAACATAATCCCTGCATTGTTCAGCTTAGCGGACCAGGGAATAAACAGTTCTCTGTCCCATATTGCACTTTGCGTACTTATCCTGGAGACAGATTCCCTGAGTTCATGTAGGGTTGCTGGCAATGTACCCGTTATCGCCCTGAGTGATAAGACGAATTGTCTGAGATTGTTGTGAATTTATGAATAAAACACCAGTAGAACGTGAATATTTCTTCGACAGTATCCGCGCCTGGCTGATGCTGTTGGGGATCCCGTTTCACATCTCACTTATCTACTCCAGCCACAGCTGGCATGTGAATAGCCTGGAGCCCTCCTGGGGGCTAACGCTGTTCAACGATTTTATCCATGCCTTCCGTATGCAGGTCTTCTTTGTTATTTCCGGCTATTTCTCATACATGCTGTTTCTCCGCTATCCGCTGAAGAAATGGTGGAAAGTGCGCGTAGAGCGAGTTGGCATCCCGATGCTCACCGCGATCCCGCTGCTTACGCTGCCGCAGTTTCTGATGCTGCAATACGTCAATGGTAAAGCCCAGGACTGGCATACGCTCTCCGGCTATGACAAATTCAACACCCTGGCCTGGGAGCTTATCTCCCATCTGTGGTTTTTGCTGGTGCTCGTGGTGCTGACCACCGCTGGGGTAGTGCTGTTTAAGTGGCTGGCCAATCGGCGGAAAAAGCAGGACAACAGTTTTGGTGACACCGTCACATTCAGTCAATTATCGCTGATTTTTCTGGGGCTTGGCGTATTGTACGCGGTGATCCGTCGCACCATTTTTATTATTTACCCGCCTATTCTCAGTAACGGATTGTTTAACTTCATCGTGATGCAGACCCTGTTCTATCTGCCGTTTTTTATTCTCGGCGCGCAGACGTTCATCAATCCGCGGCTGAAAGCGATGTTCACCACCTCATCACCGTGGTGTTTTGTTGGCGCACTGCTGGGCTTTATCGCCTATCGTCTTAACCAGCAGTATGGTTCTGGCGATGGTTGGATGTATGAAACCGAATCAGTGATTACGATGGTACTGGGGCTGTGGATGGTAAACGTGGTGTTCTCACTGGGCCACCGCCTACTCAACTTCCAGTCCGCACGGGTGACTTACTTCGTCAACGCCTCGCTGTTTATCTACCTGGTGCACCATCCGCTGACTCTGCTGTATGGGGCATGGATTACGCCGATAATAAAATCGAACCTGTTAGGTTTTATCACCGGGCTGGTATTTGTGGTGGGGATTGCGCTGATATTGTACGAAATCCATCTACGTATTCCGCTGCTCCGCTTCCTGTTCTCGGGTAAACCGCAGCAAAAGCCGGCTAAAACGCCGGTGTCGGTTAACTAAACGCCTCAACCGGCAGCGCGCCCGCGTGCTGCCGGTGTAACGATTCATTCCGCCCGCAATAATCGCTGATAGATCTCCGCCGTTTCGTTATCAAAGCAGACGAAGCACACCCGTTCCAGCGGATTATATCGGGTGAGGAAAGCATTCACCGTTTTCACCGCAATTTCCGCCGCCGCCTGTTTCGGATAGCCATATACGCCGGTGCTGATAGCCGGAAAAGCAATAGAACGATAATTATTGGCTGCCGCCAGCAACAGACTATTGCGATAGGCATCCGCCAGTAATTCGGCTTCTTGCTCGCCGCCGCCGTGCCAGACGGGGCCGACCGCATGAATCACCGCGCTGGCCGGTAGATTACCGGCGCTGGTGATAACCGCATGCCCCGGAGGACATTCGCCCTGCTGCTGACGAACTATTTTGCACGCCGCCAGTAGTTCCGGGCCGGCTGCGCGATGAATGGCGCCATCAACGCCGCCGCCGCCCAGTAATGATGGGTTTGCCGCATTGACAATAACATCTACCTGCAACGTCGTAATATCGCCGAGAACCACTTCAGGTTGAACCACCATTTCCCCCTCCTGTCGGCAAACGTCTTCATACTCAGAGTGATGTCTACTATGGCATGATAGACCCCAAGGCGAAAGCCTGAGGGTCAGTAATTAGCGATAATTCACTTCGAGGATAGCGCGGGTATGTTGCGGATCAATATACTTTAATTGTGTCGAACCGACGGCGTCATTACTGTAATTCCCCGTCGTCAGCACCTGCGGCGAAATCGCCTGGCTACCCAGCCGCGGGCAGGCCATTTCAATCTTACCATTCATACTATTGGCCTCGCAGGAAGGGTCAACGACCTGCCCGTAAATGGCGACAACGCTGCCGGTCGGCGCGGCATTCACTGAGCCAAATAAGCATGACAACATCAGACATGGCACAGCTAAGGCGTGGATTTTTTTTATCACGGCAGACTCCTCTGTATGAATAGCAAAGAAGCAACAGGCCATCCCTGAGCGCACTGCGCCGCCCGACTACGGCAAGGCAATGATTGCGTTACAAAACACAAATATATTACTTTTTGTTTTCTTTTTGATAACAAAACCGATTCATCTTGATTTTGCTACAAAAAATCTGCGGGGGAATATCAGGTGAGAGACGGGAAAACCCCTGCAGGTCCGGCAGGGGCTGTACTGTTAACGATAATTCACTTCGAGGATAGCGTTAGTGTGCTGAGGATTAATGTAGGTTAATTGCGTAGATTTGATATTGGCATGTTGCAGATCCCCTCGGGCTACCTGCTGAGCAGAAAAAGTGACTGACTTCTGCTTAGCGCAGGCCATCGAGACCTGATCTTCTGAAGAACGAATTTTACAAGGCGGCTCGACAACGCCGCCGTGGAAACGAATCACGCCGCTTGCGGCGTTAGAGGTAGTTGAAAACGTCAATAAAGCGGGAAGGAAACAAACTGTAGCAAGTAGTACGCCAGTCATTTTTTTCACGGCAAAACCCCTCTGCGTAACGGTCAAAAAAACCTTACAAATCATCCATGAGCGCAGTTGAATACAAGCAACTACATACAAAATCAGTATATATATGAAGTACCTGTTGATACTTTTTTCTCTCCGTTTTTGCAAACGGTATCAAATTATTATGGTTTGTTTGCTCAAAATGTCTGCATTAAGAGGAAAAAACAATCGAAGAGGGGTTGATGCAAAAAAGCTTTCATGTAGTGCGTGACAGGAGCCTTGCTCCTGTCATCGAGGAAATGTGAAGAAAATCAGACGTTATCGTTAGCCAGAGACTTGCTCTTTGCCGCTCGTGCCGCCAGCCACAGTCCGCTGTTTTTCATGGCATAGCCGAAGACCAATCCCAGCGCCAGAGACGGCACGACAATGCGCCAGTCGCCGCTCGCGGCAAACGTCGCGCATGCGCCGATAAAGGTTCCGGGAACAAAAGAAAGTAGCAGCTGGCGCGCCTGAATACACATCAGGAAGGCGACTATTCCGGTCATCACGTAGCTGAGGATTTCTAACTGCGGCGCCAGCGCGCTACCGTAAATAATCACCAGCGCCCATATCACGCCGCTCATGACCGTGCAGGCAGAAATCAACAGCCCTTTCAGGCCGCCTTGTGGGCACGCGAAATAGGCCGTACAGCCGAGGAATCCGGCCCAGCTCAGCAGGCCAAGTGAGACCGCCACCCATCCCCAGATACCGGAGAGAATGCCCGTCGTGAGTGCGATTGCGAAGAGTATGTTCATGCCGCGTATCATAGCAGATACGCGGTAACCAAATGCGATCCAGAACACACAATATGAAAGCGTGAGTTTGCTGTTTCACAATAAAAGTGACTTTAGTCACATTTATTCGTCGTTTTCTTCCTGCAGTTCATCCCACATGGCGGAAATCGCTTCACGCGTTAATAGCGCCATGGTGCGCCAGAATGCGGTTTGCGCATGCGCCTCCACTTTTCCAAGGAAGGTACCGCACCACGGTAATAGATAATCGGCAAATAACGTTTCCAGCGTTTCGCTTTCATCTTCCGTGGCGTGATCTTCAAGCCATGATGCGGCCAGCAGTAAGGATCCAATATGATCGGTTGGGCCTTCGCCAGTAGGAATGCCGTGTTGCGTCAGAAAACCACGAACTTCCGCTTCAGTTGCCCCTTCAACCCACGCGCTGCGATAAGGCGAGACCGCACATTCTTCCCCAACGAACAGGGCGTTATAATCAGCGGTTAACGGCTGGGTATCACAACTCTTCTGCAGACGCTCCAGTAATTCATCCTGTTCCAGCGGCCAACTGGCGGCCAGCTTGCCATCGCGAATCAGCGTGAACAGCGGCACCAACAGCGGGTCCTGCGGTTGACGATAATACAGCGAGCCCAGCACGCGACAGAGGATTGAAAATTCATTCATACAATATGTTCCAGTGGTTCAAATTAAAGGTCTGCAAATTCCGCAATCGCCGTCATCCCACGCGATTCGAGGAAATTCAGTAGTCGACGCGGGCTGACGTTAAGGATCCGCTCTTCCGGGAAATTCACCGCGTCGAGGATTTTGCGGCATTCGGTAAATTCGCCAAGGGTAAAGGCGGTATGGGAGTCCGAACCCAGCGCCACCCAACCACCCGCATCACGCACGGCGGCGGCGATCGCCCGGCAATTATCCTCACTACCAATACGCGACGAAAGGAAAGAGGAATTATTAATTTCCAGCGCCACATGATGCTTTGCCGCCGCTTCGGCCACCGCGGGAATATCGATTGGGAACTTCGGATTACCAGGATGGCTAATCATGTGGACTGCGCCACTGGCAATCGCGGCAATCATCGCTTCAGTGTGGGTGGCTTTATCCTGAGGCGGGAATACCGGCTCATGAAAACCGGCAATGATCAGATCCAGCGAGGTCAGCATTGGTCCGGTACAGTCAATTTCACCCTGGGTATTTTTGATATTCGCTTCAATGCCGCGCAGGATGCCGACGCCATCAACCAGACGCGGCCAGATACGCATATTGACGAAATGCCAGTAGTGCGGGGCATCGGCCATATCCGGGCCGTGATCGGTGATGGCAAAAAGTTTGATGCCTTTACGTTTGGCCTCGGCAATATAGTCATGCAAGGTACTGTAGGCGTGGGTGCTGGCGACGGTATGCATGTGCAGGTCAACAGGATACATCACAATCTCCTCCTCTGTTTGTGGCAAGAATAGCAGGAATCAGGAGTCATGATCAGTAAAAACCCCGCCGTAGCGGGGCTATCGATTAGTAGCCGCGCTGGCGATCGACCTGCCCACTGACCGTTTCACCACGCTCCAGGCGGCTAATGGTGCTGGCAATATAGGCAATTGCTTCCTGCGGACGGGTAACGGCGGCAATATGCGGCGTCATGGCCACGCGCGGATGCGCCCACAGTGGGCTCTCTTTTGGCAGCGGTTCGCGGCTAAAGACATCCAGCATCGCCCCTTTCAGTTTGCCGCTATCAAGCGCCGCCAGTAAATCCGGCTCGACGATATGCACGCCGCGGGCAAGGTTCAGAACATAGCTGTTATCCGGCAACTGGGACAGTAGCGTTTTATTGATGATACCGACAGTTTCGGCCGTATTTGGCAACAGGTTGATCAGCACGCGGGTTTCTCGGAGAAACGCGCCCAACTCTTCCTGACCGGCAAAACTCTCGACCTGCGGCCAGGATTTATGGCTACGGCTCCAGCAGCGCAGCGGGAATCCCCAGCGCAACAGGCTTTCCGCAACTTTGCCGCCCAACACCCCTGCCCCCATGATGCCAATAGTGAAATCCTCGCGGCGGTATTCCGGCAAGGGTTGCCAGCGGGATTCCTGCTTCAGCGCATGATAATCATCAAAGCGACGGAACCAGTGCAGTACCTGGCTTACCGCATATTCCTGCATCTGCAGGCCCATGCCGGTATCTTCGAGGCGGAACAATGGGACAGAAAGCGGCAGCATTTCCGGATGCTCCCGCAGCTTGCTAAGAATGGAATCCACGCCGGCGCCGAGAGCAAAAACCGCTTTCAGCTCGCGTCCCTGAAGCATTTCTACCGGTGGATGCCAGACCAGTGCATAGTCGGCTGGTTGATTGTCGCCAGGTTTCCACTCACGAACGCGCGCTCCCGGCAGATGTTTTTCCAACTCTGCTATCCAGTACGGGGTATCGAACGTCGGGTGGTAAAAAATAATCTCCATAATGACTCCTGATTACTGACGCGTGAGTAGGTTGAGGTTTGCGTCGTGTTTTACTCTTTGTTTTGTATTGGTTTGCCAGCATAACAAATTTCGTATCGCTATCGAGGAATAAAGAGAATGGTGACAAAAAAAACGATTCCCGCGCGTTTAAGAAGCAAGTTGTTTGAAGTTTGGCTAAACGCATCTTTTTTTAAAAAAGTTGATTGACGGGAGATACGTATTTCCCTACATTAGCGCCCGTTCCCAGCAACAACGGGAAAGACAATATGGTGAGGTGTCCGAGTGGCTGAAGGAGCACGCCTGGAAAGTGTGTATACGGCAACGTATCGGGGGTTCGAATCCCCCCCTCACCGCCATATTCGAGATGAGAGCTCGTACGAAAGTACGGGCTCTTTTCTTTTATATTCTCCGTTGGGGGGGGACGAGAACCCCCGACCGGGGTTCGACAACTGGCGCAGCCAGTTGGACAGACCGCGCACGCAGTAAGCGGGCTGCCCCGCAGGGGCGAGCGAAGCGAGTCAATCCCCCCCTCACCGCCATATTCGAGATGAGAGCTCGTACGAAAGTACGGGCTTTTTTTCGCATGTGGCACCGCCGCCCTTCCCGGGGTCGGTATAAATGCCTCGCCCGGGCTACCCATCCCACAGGCCGCACCACCAGCCAGTAGCCCGGCCAAGCGCAGCGCCGCCGGGAATCCCACAGCCGCACCACCAGTAGCCAGACCAGGCGCAGCGTCGCCGGAAATCCCGCAGGCCGCACCACCAGTAGCCCGTCCAGGCGCAGCGCCGCCGGGGAAAAAGAGTCTAAGCTAATCCTCTTCCATCCGCTGATACTCTTCGCTGAGATAATCCACCAGCGCTCTGACAGAAGGTAATAAACCGCGCCGCGAGGCAAACACCGCGTGAATGACTTCCCGTCGCGGTTGCCACTCATCAAGCACGATTTCAAGCTCCCCTGATGCCAGCTGATCGCGCACCATTAATAAAGGAAGCTGTACCACGCCAACGCCCGCCATAGCCGCCTCGCGCAGCGCCAGCATATCGCTGGTCACCATTCGCGGGGTGAAATAAACCTCGGCTCGCGCCCCCTCCGGGCCGGTCAATTGCCATTTATGCTGATGTTTTCCGGCGCCAATACTTAGCCCCGGCCAGGTACTCAATTCCGCCGGCGCCTGTGGGCGCCCAAGCCGAGCGATCAGCGCCGGACTCGCCACCAGGCGATGGCCGCGATCGGCCAACACCCGCATGACCAGGTCGCTATCTTCAAATGGCCTTGGCCGCACGCGGATGGCCACATCAACCCCCTCGCCCACCACGTCCACCCGCCGGTTAGTGGCTTCAAGATGTAGCGTCACCCCTGGGTATCGCACCATAAAGCGCGCCAGCATCGGGCCAACATGGGCATGCAACAGGGTTACCGGACAGGTGAGCTTAACGCTGCCGCGCGGTTCAGACTGCAGCGTTTCTACCGCCTGATGCGCCGCTTCGGCTTCTATCAACATCGCCTTGCAGTGTTGATAGAAAGTTTGGCCGACTTCCGTTACGGCGAACTGTCGGGTGGTTCGTTGAATCAGGCGCACGCCCAGGCGTTCTTCCAGTTGCGCAATGCGGCGGCTGAGTTTGGATTTAGGCTGGTCGAGCGCCCGACCGGCAGCGGCAAAACCGCCATGGTCTACCACCTGAACAAACCAGGCCAGATCGTTGAGGTCATGCATCCTTCTCTCCATCGTTCCATTTTTAGAACAGTATAGGTCATTTTCGCTATCTACCGGAATATTAGCTCCAGATATAAGCTTATTCACATCAGATACAGACATGCAGGAGATAACCATGAAACAGATTACTGGCGTTTACACCGCCCCTTCGCAGCACTGGGTGGGCGACGGTTTCCCGGTTCGCTCAATGTTTTCTTACCAGACCCACGGCGAACAACTGAGCCCATTTTTACTGCTCGACTATGCCGGTCCGCACACTTTTCCGGCGGGAAGCGGTAAACGCGGCGTCGGCGAGCATCCGCATCGCGGATTCGAAACCGTCACCATTGTCTACTCCGGTGAAGTAGAGCATCGCGACTCAACCGGCAGAGGCGGCGTTATCGGCCCAGGCGACGTGCAGTGGATGACGGCTGGCGCCGGGATACTGCATGAAGAGTTCCACTCCGAAGCGTTCACCCGCTCTGGCGGTGAACTGAAAATGATGCAGCTGTGGGTCAACCTGCCGGCGAAAGACAAAATGACGACTCCGGGCTATCAGAGCATTACCGCAGACGTCATTCCGCAAGCGACGCTGGAAGACAATGCCGGGACCTTCAGAGTGATTGCCGGGCGTTACGGCGATGTTGCCGGCCCAGCGCACACATTCTCACCGTTAAACGTGTGGGATATGCAGCTCAAACAAAGTCACGATGTGACATTGCGTCAGCCGGAAGGCTGGAGCACCGCGTTGGTCGTACTGGAAGGTGAAGTCACCGTTAACGGTACGGAAAACGCCCGGGAAGGACAGCTGGTGGTGCTGAGCCAGAAAGGCGAAGCCTTCCATCTGGAAGCGGGCTCCGACGCGAAAGTTCTGCTGATGGCCGGCGAGCCGCTGCAGGAGCCGATCGTGGGCTACGGCCCGTTTGTGATGAATACCAAAACGCAAATTGCCGAGGCAATTCGCGATTTTAACAGCGGCCGTTTTGGCCAAATCTAACAAAATTGAGGTGAAGAATATGTCTACTCCAGCTAACTTTAACGGTTCTCGTCCGGTGATTGATGTTAACGATACCGCGATGCTGTTGATTGACCACCAAAGCGGCCTGTTCCAGACCGTTGGCGATATGCCGATGCCGGAACTGCGCGCTCGCGCCGCCGCGCTGGCGAAAATGGCATCCCTTGCCGGGATCCCGGTGATCACCACCGCTTCCGTACCGCAAGGCCCGAACGGCCCGTTGATTCCGGAAATTCATGAGAACGCGCCGCATGCGAAATATATTGCGCGTAAAGGCGAAATCAATGCCTGGGACAACCCGGAGTTTGTCGCCGCGGTGAAAGCGACCGGGCGCAAAACCTTAATCATCGCCGGTACCATTACCAGCGTCTGCATGGCTTTCCCGGCAATTGCCGCCGTCGCCGACGGTTATAAAGTGTTTGCCGTTATCGACGCCTCGGGTACCTATAGCAAAATGGCGCAGGAGATCACCCTGGCCCGCGTAGTCCAGGCCGGTGTAGTGCCAATGGATACCGCCGCGGTAGCCTCTGAACTGCAGCGCACCTGGAACCGTCCGGATGCCGCCGAGTGGGCTGAGGTGTATACCAAAGTCTTCCCGGCGTACCAGTTGCTGATTGAAAGCTACAGCAAGGCGCAGGATGTCGTGAAGAACAACGAAAAGCTGGATTCCCAGCGTTAAAATAGCTGCCCCGTCGATGAATAGACGGGGCAGTGTTCATTGCTTAACCGAACGGTAAAGAAAGAAAAAAAATATGCTTGACCGTTTTAGCGCAACTCCCTATAGTAGCGCCCCGTTGCCCACCCAAGGTGAGCAGCAAGACAATATGGTGAGGTGTCCGAGTGGCTGAAGGAGCACGCCTGGAAAGTGTGTATACGGCAACGTATCGGGGGTTCGAATCCCCCCCTCACCGCCATATTCGAGATGAGAGCTCGTACGAAAGTACGGGCTCTTTTCTTTTATATTCTCCGTTGGGGGGGATGAGAACCCCCGACCGGGGTTCGACAACTGGCGCAGCCAGTTGGACAGACCGCGAACGCAGTAAGCGGGCTGCCCCGCAGGGGCGAGCGAAGCGAGTCAATCCCCCCCTCACCGCCATATTCGAGATGAGAGCTCGTACGAAAGTACGGGCTCTTTTCTTTTATATTCTCCGTTGGGGGGGGGACGAGAACCCCCGACCGGGGTTCGACAACTGGCGCAGCCAGTTGGACAGACCGCGAACGCAGTAAGCGGGCTGCCCCGACAAAAACGCCGGGAGCGTTTTTGAACAACGCCGGCGTTGGCCCCGAAGGGGCGAGGCCCATGGATGGGCCGAGTAACGGCGAGCGAAGCGAGTCAATCCCCCCCTCACCGCCATATTCGAGATAAGAGCCCGTACGAAAGTACGGGCTCTTTTTTCGCATGTGGCACCGCCGCCCTTCCCGGGGGCGGCATAAATGCCTCGCCCGGGCTACCCATCCCACAGGCCGCACCACCAACCAGTAGCCCGGCCAGGCGCAGCGCCGCCGGGAAACCCCACAGCCCGCACCACCAGTAGCCCGGCCAGGCGCAGCACCGCCGGGAATCCCGAAGGCCGCACCATCAGTAGCCCGGCCAGGCGCAGCGCCGCCGGGAAACCCCACAGCCCGCACCACCAGTAGCCCGGCCAGGCGCAGCACCGCCGGGAATCCCGAAGGCCGCACCATCAGTAGCCCGGCCAAGCGCAGCGCCGCCGGGAATCCCACAGGCCCCACCATCAGTAGCCCGTCCAGGCGCAGCGCCGCCGGGAAACCCCACAGCCCGCACCACCAGTAGCCCGGCCAGGCGCAGCGCCGCCGGGAATCCCGAAGGCCGCACCATCAGTAGCCAGTCCAGGCGCAGCGCCGCCGGGAAAATGCTGCAAAAACAACAAAGCCCGGGATATCCCGGGCTTTGCACACTCACAAGCGTTTAGTAATAGGCTTTCAACGTTCGCTGGCAAAGCGTTGAACGCACGCAGTCATCGGTGGTAAAGCGCACGATGCCAATCATCTCGTCTTCTTCAAAACGCGACAGCGCGTCACTCAGGCCTGATTTTACGCCAGAGGGCAAATCACACTGGGTAATATCGCCGTTGACGATAACCGTGACGTTCTCCCCGAGGCGGGTTAAAAACATCTTCATTTGCGCCGCGGTCACGTTCTGGGCCTCGTCCAGAATCACCACCGCGTTTTCAAAGGTGCGTCCGCGCATATAGGCGAACGGCGCGATTTCTACCTTGCCGATTTCCGGGCGCAGGCAATATTGCATAAAGGAAGCGCCCAACCTCTTCACCAGCACGTCATATACCGGTCGGAAATAGGGAGCGAATTTTTCGGCGATATCTCCCGGTAAGAAGCCGAGATCTTCGTCGGCCTGCAGAACGGGACGGGTAACAATAATTCTGTCCACATCCTTATGGATCAGGGCTTCAGCTGCTTTAGCCGCGCTGATCCAGGTCTTCCCGCACCCGGCTTCGCCGGTGGCGAAAATCAGCTGTTTATTGTCGATGGCATTCAAATAATGCGCCTGAGCTTCATTACGCGCCTCAATTGGCGAAAGATCGCGGCTATCCCGCGCCATGCCGATTGCTTCTACGCCACTCATTTGCACAAGCGATGTGACCGATTCTTCTTCACGTTGTTTATGGCTACGCGAATCCCGTCTCAGCACACGTTTTGCCTCACGACGAGCTTTGATCACTGCTTTTTGTCTTCCCATGGATAGCACCTTGCGTTGTTGGTTTACATCACGCGCGTCAAGAGCAACGCGATTATGCGCACGAACGATTGAGGTTTGGCTTCCTTGTAAGCCATTGCTTGCCGGTTGAATGGACAACGAGTCGCGGCTACGCGCACCGCGTACCCTGCCAGAGTTAGCCTGATTAGTAGTGGAAGAGATTGGGGTTACAGAGTGAAAATCGCTGCCGGAAGCTGGGCCCCCGTGCTGGAAAGTACGGTATGTGGTTTTACGTTGTCCGCTACAGGACCTTACCATTCGCGATCTCCATAGTGAGCGACATCACTGCCGGGAACTACCGCGTATGTAATAAGTACATCAAAAATTATTCTTAATGCAACTTATTTTTTACATTGACGCAACAATGATTTCTAAAATCATTGTAGAAAACTATCCGTCATTTGTATTACAGAAATATAACACATGGCAGGAAATATATTGAATCCGAGAAAAACAGCAGAAAACGCCCTGCCTTCGCCGGCAGGACGCCTATCAGGCTTGTAACAGCGATTGTCCAAGATAATGCTGGTCATTCATCACGCCGGGCAACACAAAGAAGTATCCGCCGCCAATCGGTTTAACGTACTCCTCCAGGGCCTCGCCGTTCAGCCGTTTCTGCACCGTCAGGAATCCCTTTTCCAAATCGTGCTGATAGCAAACGAACAATAACCCCATATCCAGTTGCCCTGAGTTGGTGACGCCTAACGAATAGCTGTAACCGCGGCGCATCATCAGGCTGGACTGCGTTTCCGGCGTACGCGGGTTCGCAAGACGAATATGGCTATCAAGGGCAATCACTTCACCGTTCGGATCGCCACTGTAGTCCGGAACATCATGTTCATGCTTCATCCCCAACGGCGCGCCAGAATGTTTATCGCGGCCAAAAATCGTCTGCTGCTCTTTCAGCGGCGTACGATCCCAGAACTCAACGTGGAACTGAATGATACGCGCAGCCTGATAACTACCGCCGATCGCCCAGGCCGGTTCGCCCTGGTCGGCAGTAACCCACACCACGTTATCCATTAGCGCTTTATCCTGGCTCGACGGATTAGCGGTACCGTCTTTAAAGCCCAGCAGGTTAATTGGCGTCTCTTTGCCTTTGCTACGGGCCGCGCTATCAGAGATAAACCCTTCCCGCTTCCAGCGCACGCTCAGTAGATCGGGCGTGTGTTTGATAATGTCACGTAGCGCGTGAATGACCGTATCCTGGGTATTGGCGCAAATCTGCAGTAGTAAATCGCCATGGCACAGTGCGGCATCCAGCGAATCATTCGGGAAACGCGTCATTGCCTGCAGTTTTTTTGGCGCTTTATCCGCTAAGCCAAAGCGCTCATCGAACAGCGAATGGCCGACGGAGACGGTGATAGTCAGGTTATCCGGCGCAATCCACGGCCCTAAAATCCCGGAATCCATCGGCGGCAATCGGGGATTCGGGGTATCCGGCGCCGGACCGCCTGCGGTTAAAAAGGCGATCCGCTGGGTCAGCAAGCGGAACAGGCGTTCGAGGTCGGCTTTATCCGCCGCCAGTACATCAAACGCCACCAGCATCATCGAGGCCTGCTGCGGCGTCAGTATGCCCGCCTGATGCGGGCCATAAAATGGCTGTTTTTCCTGACGCGCATCGGGTGCGAGCGTGCCGGGGGAGCTTTCCGCTTTCGCCGCCTGCGCCATCGGGCAACCGCCGCTGATGGCCAGCGCGCCGCCAAGCGCGCCGATCCCCTTCAGTAAGCGGCGACGTGACGGTTCATTCACGTCGCGTGGTTTCTGTTGTGTCATCGAATTAATCCAGGCCCAAAATTCCACGCAGTTGAGCCAGATCTTCTGCCAGCGTCGTGATCGGCCCTTTCAGCGCATTACGGTCAGCGGTGGTGAGCTTGTCATAGGTCTCGAAACCGTCTTTCGTGCGGTATTTAGCAAGGATGGCATCAACTTTTTTGAAGTTGGCGTCAACTTTGGCCAGCAGCGCGCTATTATCCTTTTGCAGCTGCGGGCGCAGCAGGTCGACGATTTTCTGTGCGCCGTCGATATTGGCCTGGAAGTCCCACAGGTCGGTATGGCTGTAACGATCTTCTTCGCCGCTAATTTTGCTGGCCGCCACTTCTTCAATCAGCCCCGCCGCGCCGCCTACCACTTTCGACGGTGGGAAGGCCAGCTCGCTAATGCGTTTTTGCAGTTCCAGCACATCGCTGTTCAACTGTTCGGCATAGTTTTCCATTCCCTTCACGCTGTTATCGCCAAACAGCGCTTTTTCCAGACGGTGGAAGCCGGTAAATTTCGGGTCTTCGGCTTTTTTCTCGAAATCATCTTCACGGGCGTCAATGCTGCCGTCGAGGTCGGAGAACAGTTCGGCAATCGGTTCGATGCGCTCGTAGTGCTGACGGGTCGGGGCATACAGCGCCTTCGCTTTCTCGATATCACCGGCTTTTACCGCATCGGTAAAGGCTTTAGTGCCGCTAACCAGCTGCGCGGTCTCCGCGGTAACGTAGGCTTTATAGGCAGTAATCGCCTCGCCAAGACTCAGCACCGCATCGGCTTTCGCCGCATCTTTGCTGGTTTCACCGGTGACAATCAGCTTACCTTTCGGGTTAGTCAGCAGGCCACAGGTCATATCGTATTCGCCCGGCTGCAGGTTAGCCGTCAATTTTTGCGTGAATCCTGGCGCGATGTTTTCCCGCTCCTCGACCACCATTACCCCTTTCAGGATCTCCCACTCCAGCGCTTTCTGGCTGTGGTTCTGAATGATGAACTGGGTTTTACCCGCCTTCACCGTTACCTGCATCGGCTCGCACTGCTTGTCGTTGACGGTGACCTTCACCTGCGGGATATCCGCAGCCTGAGCGTAAAAGGCGGAACTAAACAGCGCGGCGACGGTTAACTGCAGCGCAGTACGGCGAAAATGAATTATCATGACCATCCCTTTCGAAAAGTATGTTGTAACTATATTAATCAGCGGCGCCTGAATTACGCGGCTCGCGATGCTGTCGTTTTGCTGCCCGGCGGCAAGGCAAAGCACACCAGCGCCGGGATCAAATAGAGGAGATAAACCGCCACTTCACTGACGGTGGGCGTCTCCTGATAACCAAAGATGCCTTCCAGCAGCGTGCCGAACAGCGTATGCGTCGATACCACGTTGCTAAGGTCAAAGGCGACATTCTGGAAGTAATTCCACAATCCCGCCTCGTGGAAGGCGCGAATCGCCCCGGCGGCCAGACCAGCCGCCACCAGCAGGATAAACAGACTGGTCCATTTGAAGAACACGCCGAGATTAAGACGGATACCGCCCCAGTAAAGCAGGAAACCTAATACTACCGCCGTCGCCAGCCCGAGCATCGCCCCCAGCGGCGGCCAGATGCCCACATCCTGCTGGAATGCTGCCAGCAGGAAAAAGACCGACTCCAGGCCTTCGCGGGCAACCGCAAAAAACACCATCATCACCAGCGCCCAGCCGTGGTTATTCCCGCGCTGCAGCGCGTTATCCACCGCCTGCTCCAGCTGTTGTTTGACGTTGCGCGACACTTTACGCATCCAGAACACCATCCAGGTGAGGATAAATACCGCTATCACCGCCACGATGCCTTCAAACAGTTCCTGCTCGCGCTGCGGAAATTCTCCGGTGGTCTCGTTGATAAAAATCCCCAACCCGAGACAGAGCGCCGCCGCGAGGAATACGCCAATCCACATGACGCCGATCCAGCTGCCGCGCTGGGTTCGTTTTAAATAGCTGGCAATCAGGCTGACAATCAGCGCGGCTTCCAGCCCTTCGCGTAACATGATGAGAAATGGAACAAACATGCCGAAACCCTTAAATGTGAACCGCCGTCAACGGATGCAAAGATAGGTAAATATTTATGATAGTGATTATCATTACAACAATGAGAAACACAAGCGAAATGTTCAGGGAATGATGACAAGCTGTAAATTAATCGCTACAAAATAGTCACTTACGAAAATATCTCACCAGCTAAGCATTAAAATGGCAAATAGCATGATTTTTTATGTCGCATATTTACCGGACCGTAGCGCTGTGGCTAAATGGCGGTCCTGATTTATCTGCGAAATAAATAACATGACTCAAATTTTGCACTTCCTGCTGGCGCTGGCGGTTATTCTCGCCCTCGCCTGGCTTGCCAGCTATGACCGTCAAAAAATCCGCATTCGCTACATTCTGCAGTTAATTATTATTGAAATCGCCCTGGCTTTCTTTTTCCTTCACGCCGAAAGCGGGTTATGGGTAGTGAAAAATATTTCAGGCTTTTTTGCTTCGTTACTCGGGTTCGCCGCTGAAGGGACCAACTTCGTATTTGGCGGGATGGGTGAAAAAGGGCTGGCCTTTATTTTCCTCGGCGTACTGTGTCCAATCGTCTTTATTTCCGCGCTGATAGGTATTCTGCAACACTGGCGTATTCTGCCGATCTTTATTCGTCTGATCGGCACCCTGCTGTCGAAGGTGAACGGCATGGGCAAGCTGGAATCATTCAATGCCGTCAGCTCGCTGATCCTCGGCCAGTCGGAAAACTTTATTGCTTACAAAGGCGTACTCGGGGACCTCTCTCCGCGTCGCCTGTTCACGATGGCGGCGACCGCCATGTCAACGGTATCGCTGTCGATCGTCGGCGCCTATATGACCATGCTTGATGCGAAATACGTGGTGGCGGCGTTGATTCTTAATATGTTCAGCACCTTTATTGTGCTGTCGATTATTAACCCTACGCGCCCCGGCAGCGAAGCTGAAATAAAGCTTGAAAAGATGCATGAATCGCAGAGTTTCTTTGAAATGCTGGGCGAATATATCCTGGCGGGCTTTAAGGTGGCGATGATTATTCTGGCGATGCTAATCGGCTTTATCGCCCTGATTAGCGCCGTTAATGCGTTATTTGCGACCGTTTTCGGCCTAAGCTTCCAGCAAATCCTCGGTTACGTCTTTTATCCGCTGGCGTGGCTGGTGGGTATTCCATTAAGCGACGCGCTAAATGCCGGGAGTATTATGGCCACCAAGCTGGTCGCTAACGAATTCGTGGCGATGATCGAGCTGCAGAAAATTGCCGCCAGCATGACGCCGCGCGGGCTAGGGATCCTTTCCGTGTTTCTCGTCTCGTTCGCCAACTTCGCCTCCATTGGCATCATTGCCGGGGCGATTAAAGGGCTTAACGAGCAACAGGGCAACACCGTTTCCCGCTTCGGCCTGCGTCTGGTCTATGGCGCGACGCTGGTTAGCCTGCTGTCCGCCAGTTTTGCCGGGCTGGTGCTGTAACTCGTCGGGCGGGGGCTCTCCCCGCCCTGTTCGTCAGAAATGTACGCACACCGGCTGATCAACGCGCATAACGGACTCCTGGGCGAATCGCGTCTTATACGTATTACGCAGCGCTTCAATCCCCTGCTCACTTTTCGCATCATTGCTGTGAATCAGCATCAGCGCCTTGCTGGACTCGCGGGCCACTGCGCCATTGTTACCTAACCACTGGCCGCGGGCATCAAAAACCGTCAAGCCATCGCGAAAACGCGGCGTCACATCGCGGTCGACAAACTGCTGCCACTCCTGGGCGGTAATATCTTTCCCCGCTGGCCGGCTAAGGCCGAAATAAAGGGTGGTTTGCACCATCGCGTTGTCCGCCGGACAGGCGTTATTATCAACGCGCACGGCGCTTTTCTCGGATGGCGCCACGCATCCTGTCAACAGTGCGGCAACGATCAGCGCCGCGGCGGCCTGGGGTAATTTCATTTGCTATCCTCATTGTTTTTTGTACCCAGATATCAGCGTATTTTCAGTGAATTAGCAAGAGAGGCGCGAACATTACTCTCTGGCGATACGGCGTATTTTCTTTTGTTCTACACTGATAAACACAGCCTGGGCGAAATTCTTTTTTAAATTATTTCCTGCGTTTTTTATTTCAAAGACTTCTCTATAGTTGAGCGTTTTTAACTGGCCTGGCGGCCGCGTAAAATAACAACTGGAATAATTCATGATAGAAAATAATGAGTTAGCTAATATTGAGAAAAGAATTGTCACCCGCTTTCTCGATATGTTTATTAAGTTCGGCTTGATACTGGCGCTGGCCTCCTTCTGCTTTACCGTCTTCTCGCCGTTCCTGAACATGATGCTATGGGCGCTGATCCTGGCCGTCACCCTCTACCCTTTACATCAACACATCGCGCGACGTATCGGCGGGCGACAGGGGCTGGCATCAACCATATTGGTATTATTCGGCCTGCTGATTATCGTCATCCCGACCATTTTCATGGTGACCTCGCTTGGCGAAAGCGCCGGTAGCCTGATTGATAAGGTCAGCGGCAGCGATCTCACGCTGCCGCCCCCTTCGGCCAACGTCGCCTCTATTCCCCTCGTCGGCGGTAAGCTGTATGCGTTCTGGCTGAAGGCCTCGGCGGACCTGCCGGCGGTACTGAGCAGTTATCACACGCAAATTGGCGAGGCGGCGAAACTGGTGCTCGGCGTGCTGGCAAGTATGGGCGGCGGGCTGCTGGGCTTTGTCCTCTCCTTTATTGTCGCCGGCGCCATCATGACCTGGGGCGCGGCAGGTGCCAACAGCGCTAAACGTATCGCCGTTCGTATCACCGACGAAACTAAAGGTGTTGCCCTGAGCCGCCTGTGCACCGGCACCATCCGCGCCGTCGCGCAGGGGGTGATCGGCGTGGCGCTGATTCAGGCCTTGCTGACGGGAATTATCATTGCATTGGCGGGGATCCCGGCCGCCGGTATCTTCTTCGTGCTGGCGCTGGTGCTCGGTATCGCGCAAATCCCGGTGATACTGGTCACCGCCCCGGCGATTGCCATTATGTGGATGACCGGCGACCACGGCACCGCGGTGAATATCGTGTTTACCGTCCTGCTGATTGTCGCCGGGATGGTCGATAACGTCCTCAAACCGCTAATGCTGGGGCGCGGCGTAGACGCGCCGATGCCGATCGTTCTGCTCGGCGCGTTGGGCGGCATGGCCACCGATGGCATTCTCGGGATGTTTATTGGCGCCACTCTGCTCTCCATCGGGTATCTGATCTTCATGAACTGGGTAAACGAAGGCGCGGCGAAGTAACCGCCTGACCGCCAGCAGCTTTCCGCCGGGCCGTACAGGCGGCAAAAAAAACGGCTCCCTGATGGGAGCCGTTGCGGTTTCTGGTGCTCGCTACTTTTATTCAGCGGTAGCGCGTACCGGCGGCGCAGAATGGTAATGCGCGTCCGCTTCGGCAAAACGCTGCTGCATGGCCGCCGATGGCGCTTTGCCCAGCAGGCTGAAGACCACAATCCCGATACTGCCGAACAGGAAGCCAGGGATGATTTCATACAGTCCCAGCCAGCCGAACTGTTTCCAGACGATAACCGTAACCGCGCCAATAATCATCCCGGCCAGCGCGCCGTTACGAGTCATACGCGACCACATCACCGAGAACAGCACCACCGGGCCAAATGCGGCGCCGAAGCCTGCCCATGCGTAGCTGACCAGACCCAGTACGCGGTTTTCCGGGTTAGCGGCCAGCGCAATCGCAATCAGCGCTACCACCAGCACCATGAAGCGGCCGATCCAGACCAACTCTTTCTGACCGGCGTTTTTACGCAGGAAGGCTTTATACAGATCTTCGGTAATCGCGCTGGAGCAGACCAGCAGCTGGCAGCTCAGGGTCGACATGACCGCCGCCAGAATGGCCGACAGCAGGATCCCGGCAATCCACGGGTTAAACAGGATTTGCGCCAGTTCGATAAATACCCGTTCGGCGTTCTGATTAACCGCGCCCGCCAGGCTCGGGTTGTTATTAAAGTAGGCGATACCGAAGAAACCGACCGATACCGCGCCCGCCAGACAGAGGATCATCCAGGTCATACTAATACGACGCGCATGAACAATGCTGTGGTGAGAATCCGCCGCCATAAAGCGCGCCAGAATATGCGGCTGGCCGAAATAACCGAGACCCCAACCCATCAGCGAAATAATCGCCACGAAGTTCAGTCCCTTGAGCATGTCGATATTTTCGATGCTTTTTTGCTTAATCACTTCCAGCGAATCGCCGAAACCGCCGACCGAGATAATCACCATCACCGGCGTTAAAATCAGCGCGAAGATCATCAGGCTGGCCTGCACGGTATCGGTCCAGCTCACCGCCAGGAAACCGCCCACGAAGGTATAGATGATTGTCGCGGCGGCACCGGCCCACAGCGCGGTTTCATAGCTCATACCGAAGGTGCTTTCGAACAGACGCGCGCCGGCAACAATCCCGGAAGCACAATAAATAGTGAAGAACAGTAAGATAACCAGCGCGGAGATAATACGCAGCACACGGCTTTTATCTTCGAAGCGTCCGGTAAAATAGTCCGGCAGCGTCAGGGCGTTGTTGTTGACTTCGGTATGCACGCGCAGGCGCCCGGCCACCAGTTTCCAGTTAATCCACGCCCCCAGGGTCAGGCCGATGGCGATCCAGCTTTCGGAAATCCCGGAGAGAAAAATCGCCCCCGGTAACCCCATCAGCAGCCAGCCGCTCATATCTGATGCACCGGCAGAGAGCGCGGTCACAAATGGCCCAAGGCTGCGGCCGCCGAGAATATAATCGTCAAAGTTCTTGGTTGAGCGCCAGGCAATAAAACCTATCAGTACCATGCCAAAAATATAAACAATAAACGTCACCAACATGGGTGTGCTAATAGCCATGCAAATCTCCAGAATTTATTTCGACAACGTCCAACTTTGTCGTTTTATCCACTACCGGAACGGGGTAATGGCGTATTGGTTGTATTGGGCGAGCGTATCCTGACGGATGCGTCGGTATTTCACAAACGATTTAACACAGCATTTACACGAAAGTTGTCTCAGGAAAAATAGCAATTTTCTATAGGTTGCACTCCCTCACGTTTTTACGGGTTGCACCTGAAAAAACTGTTAAGCAACGCAGATAAATACGTTATTTGAATGAGGCTATTTATTGGAAAATCTTATCAAGGCTATTAACAATTCATTCATTTCTCAGCTTGCTAGCCAGGTCACAATTAACAAGGTTGCACAAAGTTGCAACATAGGTGATATTTCTACGCAACCAATAAAAGGGCATTACATAGCTAACAGGAGTTCCCGCAATGGGCACCACCACCATGGGTGTAAAACTTGACGACGCCACGCGCGAACGCATTAAGTCCGCCGCGAGCCGTATTGACCGCACGCCGCACTGGCTGATTAAGCAAGCTATCTTCAACTATCTGGAAAAGCTGGAAAACGACGAGACGCTACCGGAACTGCCGGCGCTCCTTTCCGGCGCCGCCAATGAAAGCGATGAAGCAGGCGCTCCGGCGGACGAGCCGTATCAGCCGTTCCTGGAGTTCGCCGAACAAATTCTACCGCAATCGGTCAGCCGCGCGGCGATCACTGCGGCCTGGCGACGCCCGGAAACCGATGCGGTACCGATGTTGCTGGAGCAGGCCCGTCTGCCGCAGCCGTTAGGCGAACAGGCGCACAAGCTGGCCTACCAGCTGGCGGAAAAGCTGCGCAACCAGAAAACCGCCAGCGGCCGCGCTGGCATGGTGCAGAGCCTGCTGCAGGAGTTCTCGCTTTCCTCGCAGGAAGGCGTGGCGCTGATGTGCCTGGCCGAAGCGCTGCTGCGCATTCCGGATAAAGCCACCCGCGATGCGCTAATCCGCGACAAAATCAGCAACGGCAACTGGCAATCGCATATCGGCCGCAGCCCGTCGCTGTTCGTTAACGCCGCCACCTGGGGGCTGTTGTTTACCGGGAAACTGGTGTCGACGCATAATGAGACCAGCCTCTCCCGCTCGCTGAACCGCATTATTGGCAAGAGCGGCGAACCGCTGATCCGCAAAGGCGTGGATATGGCGATGCGCCTGATGGGCGAGCAGTTCGTCACTGGCGAAACCATCGCCGAAGCGCTGGCCAACGCCCGCAAGCTGGAAGAGAAAGGGTTCCGTTACTCCTACGATATGCTCGGCGAAGCCGCGCTGACCGCCGCCGATGCGCAGGCCTATATGGTCTCTTATCAGCAGGCGATCCACGCCATCGGTAAAGCCTCCAACGGCCGCGGCATTTATGAAGGGCCGGGGATCTCAATTAAACTTTCCGCGCTGCACCCGCGCTACAGCCGCGCGCAGTATGACCGGGTCATGGAAGAGCTCTATCCGCGCCTTAAATCGCTGACGCTGCTGGCGCGCCAGTACGACATCGGCATTAACATCGATGCCGAAGAGGCCGACCGCCTGGAGATCTCCCTCGACCTGCTGGAAAAACTATGCTTCGAACCGGAGCTGGCCGGCTGGAACGGTATCGGCTTTGTTATTCAGGCCTATCAGAAACGCTGCCCGTTTGTGATTGATTCGCTGATCGACATGGCGACCCGCAGCCGCCGTCGCCTGATGATTCGCCTGGTGAAAGGCGCCTATTGGGATAGCGAAATCAAACGCGCGCAGATGGAAGGCCTCGAAGGCTATCCGGTTTATACCCGTAAGGTCTACACCGACGTTTCGTATCTCGCCTGCGCCAAAAAGCTGCTGGCGGTACCGAACCTGATTTATCCGCAGTTTGCCACCCATAACGCCCATACGCTGGCGGCTATCTACCAGCTGGCGGGGCAAAACTACTACCCTGGCCAGTACGAGTTCCAGTGCCTGCACGGCATGGGCGAACCGCTGTATGAGCAGGTCGTGGGCAAAGTCGCCGACGGCAAACTAAACCGTCCGTGTCGTATCTACGCGCCGGTCGGTACCCATGAAACGCTGCTGGCGTATCTGGTGCGTCGTCTACTGGAAAACGGCGCCAATACCTCCTTCGTTAACCGTATCGCGGATAATACCCTGCCGCTGGACGAACTGGTGGCCGATCCGGTCAGCGCGGTCGAAAAACTGGCGCAGCAGGAAGGCCAGGCCGGCCTGCCGCATCCGAAAATTCCGCTGCCGCGCGATCTCTACGGTAACGGCCGCAGCAACTCCGCCGGTCTGGATCTGGCTAACGAACACCGACTGGCCTCCCTCTCCTCTTCGTTGCTTAACAGCGCGCTGCATAAATGGCAGGCGCTACCGATGCTGGAGCAGCCGGTGGTAGAAGGCGAGATGCAGCCGGTCATTAACCCGGCGGAACCGAAAGATATCGTCGGCTACGTCCGCGAAGCCAGCGATGCCGAAGTGCAGCAGGCGCTGACAAGCGCTATCAATAACGCGCCAATTTGGTTCGCCACTCCGCCGCAGGAACGCGCCGCCATTCTTGAGCGCGCTGCCGTACTGATGGAAAGCCAGATGCCGACCCTGATGGGGATCCTGGTGCGCGAAGCTGGCAAAACCTTCAGCAACGCCATTGCTGAAGTGCGCGAAGCGGTCGACTTCCTTCACTATTATGCCGGTCAGGTGCGCGACGATTTCGATAATGAAACCCACCGTCCATTGGGCCCGGTCGTCTGTATCAGCCCGTGGAACTTCCCGCTGGCGATCTTCACCGGCCAGATTGCCGCGGCGCTGGCGGCAGGCAACAGCGTGCTGGCCAAACCGGCCGAGCAGACGCCGCTTATCGCCGCGCAAGGCGTAGCGATTCTGCTGGAAGCCGGCGTACCGCCGGGGGTGATTCAACTGCTGCCGGGCCGCGGGGAAACCGTCGGCGCCGCGCTAACCTCAGACGAACGCGTTCGCGGCGTAATGTTTACCGGTTCGACCGAAGTAGCGACGCTGCTGCAGCGCAACATCGCTAACCGCCTTGATGCGCAGGGCCGTCCGACACCGCTTATCGCGGAAACCGGCGGCATGAACGCGATGATCGTCGACTCGTCGGCGCTCACCGAGCAGGTGGTGATCGACGTACTGGCCTCGGCTTTCGACAGCGCCGGCCAGCGCTGTTCCGCCCTGCGCGTGCTTTGCCTGCAGGAAGAAGTCGCCGACCATACGTTAACCATGCTGCGCGGCGCGATGAGCGAATGCCGGATGGGTAATCCGGGTCGCCTGACCACCGATATCGGCCCGGTAATCGACGCGGAAGCCAAAGAGAATATCGAACGCCATATTCAGGCGCTGCGCGCGAAAGGCCGCAATGTCTTCCAGGCGGTACGTGAAAATAGCGAAGATGCCCGCGAGTGGAATCATGGTACTTTCGTGGCGCCGACGCTTATCGAACTCGAGAGCTTCGACGAACTGAAAAAAGAGGTCTTCGGCCCGGTTCTGCACGTGGTGCGCTATAACCGTAACGAACTGGATAAGCTGGTTGAGCAGATTAACGCCTCCGGCTACGGCTTGACCCTCGGCGTGCATACCCGTATCGACGAGACCATTGCGCAGGTCACCGGCAGCGCGAAAGTCGGTAACCTGTACGTCAACCGCAATATGGTTGGCGCGGTGGTCGGCGTACAGCCGTTCGGCGGCGAAGGGTTATCGGGCACCGGCCCGAAAGCCGGCGGCCCGCTGTACCTGTATCGTCTGCTGTCCAGTCGCCCGCAGGGCGCGGTCGGCGTCACTTTCGCCCGCCAGGATGCGGAGCGTCCGCTGGACGCCCAGTTGAAAACGCTGCTGGAGAAACCGCTGCAGGCGCTGCAGCAGTGGGCGGCTGGCCGTCCTGAACTGCAGGCGCTGTGTCAGCAATACAGCGAGCTGGCGCAAAGCGGCACCCAACGCCTGCTGCCAGGGCCAACCGGCGAGCGCAATACCCTGACGCTGATGCCGCGCGAGCGCGTATTGTGCGTGGCGGATAACGAGCAGGACGCGCTGATTCAGCTGGCGGCGGCGATGGCGGTTGGTTGTGAAGTGCTGTGGCCGGATAGCGCCCTGCAGCGCGAACTGGCGAAGAAACTGCCGCGTGAGGTCAGCGAGCGGATTCATTTTGCGAAAGCGGATCAGTTGACCAGTCAGGCCTTCGACGCGGTCATTTATCATGGTGATTCCGATCAGCTGCGCGAGCTGTGTGAGCAGGTGGCGGCGCACGACGGGGCAATTGTATCGGTGCAGGGCTTTGCCCGCGGCGAAACCAATCTGCTGCTGGAGCGCCTGTATATCGAGCGTTCATTGAGCGTCAACACCGCCGCGGCAGGCGGTAACGCCAGCCTGATGACCATCGGCTAAAACGGGCTCCCCGGTGGCGCTACGCTTACCGGGGCTACATAACCCCGCCAAAGGGTAGCCCGGCCGCCATCCGGGACATCTACGGTGTGTTCAACTAATGACAGCCGACGTTAGCTGTGCTTAATTAAGGCTCCCGGACGGGAGCTTTTTTTTATGGGAGTAGAACGATGAAACGCACTTTAATTGCCGTGGCTGCCCTATTAGCCAGCGGCGCGGCGTGGGCGGATGACTGCAGCAATGCCAACACGCAAACCGAAATGAACCAGTGCGCCGCCGCACAATATCAGGCGGCCGATAAAAAGCTGAATGAGACCTGGGAGCAGGCGCTGAAACGCGCCTCCGGCAAACAGCTTGAATTGCTGAAAAAAGCCCAGCAGGCGTGGATTTCCCTGCGTGACGCCGACTGCGCGTTTCTCGCTTCCGGCGCGGAAGGCGGCAGTATGCAACCGATGCTGATAAGCCAGTGCATGACCGATAAGAGCGTCGAGCGCGAAGCCTTCCTCGCCTCGCTGCTTCAGTGCGAAGACGGCGACCAAAACTGCCCGCTGCCGCCAGCTAATTAACGTACGCGGATCCCTTCGATAATCATCCGCTGCACGTTATCCACAGTTTGCTGGAAAAACTGCTCATCCTGCAGCGTTGCGCCGGTTACCGCCTCCACCTGAGTGGCGAAATCGGCGTAATGCTGCGTCGTCGCCCAGATCATAAAGATAAGGTGCTGCGGATCGACCGCCGCCAGCTTGCCGCTATCAATCCATGACGAGATTATCGCCGACTTTTCATCTATCAACGCCTTCAGATCGCCGGTCAGTTCGCCCATGAGCAGCGGCGCCCCCTGTAGCATCTCCAGACAGAACAGTCTGGAGGCCTGAGGATGATCGCGCGATACTTCAAGCTTAAGGCGAATATATTCGCGGATCGCCACCAGCGGGCTGATATCTTCGCGAAATGCCCGCAACGGCGCCAGCCAGATGGCGAGGATCCGCTGCAGCACGGCAACGTACAGCGCCTCTTTTGACGGGTAGTAATAGAGTAAATTGGTTTTCGATACCCCGGCCAGTTCAGCGACCTGTTCCAGCCGCGTACCGTGAATGCCGAACTGCGAGAAGGTCTCCAGCGCAGCGGCCAGAATGGCCTCTTTTTTGGCGCTCACCGCCTGTGAACGCTTGCCGGTTTTTTTCACGGCGCCCTGTGCCATACGTCTTCTCCTTCAGTAGTCGTCTTCAGCATAGCAAAAGCCCCTCGCCGACACGACCCTGCGCACTCCGATCGCGCATGACTGCCGTTTTTTCGTGCACTGATTTTGACCATTCGGTCCACATTTTCATCATCAAATCCGGCAACCATTACACAACACATTAATAACAAAACCTTTTTTAAAACTGGCATTACCTTTGCTTTATTTCCACTGCGAGGTGGTTCGGGGAGAGGCAGGATGCCGCACCGCGCGATTTCATCTTCCATGACGACAGAGAGGTAGTTATGAAAATCGGTGTTTTCGTTCCCATTGGTAATAACGGCTGGTTAATTTCCACGCATGCGCCGCAGTATATGCCGTCCTTCGAACTGAATAAGGCGATTGTGCAGAAGGCCGAGCGCTACCATTTCGACTTCGCGCTCTCCATGATCAAACTGCGCGGCTTTGGAGGAAAAACGGAATTCTGGGATCATAACCTGGAATCGTTCACCCTGATGGCCGGTCTGGCGGCGGTGACGTCGAAGATAGAGATTTATGCCACCGCCGCGACGCTGACGCTCCCTCCGGCCATCGTCGCCCGCATGGCGTCCACTATCGACTCTATCTCCGGCGGACGTTTTGGCGTGAATCTGGTGACCGGCTGGCAAAAACCGGAATATGACCAGATGGGGATCTGGCCCGGCGATGAATACTTCGCCAGTCGCTATGACTACCTGACTGAATACGTTACGGTTCTGCGCGACCTGTGGGGCACCGGGCGCAGCGATTTTAAAGGTGATTACTTCACCATGAACGACTGCCGGGTCAGCCCGCGGCCCTCGCAGCCGATGAAGGTTATCTGCGCCGGGCAAAGCGACGCCGGCATGGCGTTCTCCGCCCAACACGCCGACTACAACTTTTGCTTTGGCAAAGGGGTTAATACCCCCGCCGCCTTCGCGCCCACCGCCGCACGGATGATGCAGGCGGCGGAAAAAACCGGCCGCGACGTTGGCTCCTACGTGCTGTTTATGGTGATCGCCGACGAAACTGACGAAGCGGCCCGCGCTAAATGGGAACACTACAAGGCCGGCGCGGATGAAGAGGCGCTGGCATGGCTGACCGAACAGAGCCAGAAAGATACCCGCTCCGGCAGCGATACCAACGTCCGCCAGATGGCCGACCCCACCTCCGCGGTCAACATCAATATGGGCACCCTCGTCGGCTCTTATGCCAACGTCGCCCGTATGCTCGATGAGGTGGCGGCGGTCCCCGGTACCGACGGCGTACTGCTGACCTTCGATGATTTCCTGCAGGGCATTGACGCCTTCGGCGAACGTATTCAGCCGTTGATGCGCTGCCGTGACCATATTGCTCCCATTACCCGCGAGGTGGCCTGATGATTACCCTTCCCGCTCGCCCGGAATCGCTGACCTTCGCGCCCCAGCACAGCGCGCTGATCGTGGTCGATATGCAAAACGCCTATGCAAGCCAGGGCGGATATCTGGATCTCGCCGGTTTTGACGTCTCCGCCACCCGGCCGGTTATCGATAATATTAATCTCGCGGTGGCCGCCGCCCGCGCCGCAGGCATGTTAATTATCTGGTTCCAGAATGGCTGGGACGAACAGTATGTGGAAGCCGGCGGCCCCGGCTCGCCGAATTACCATAAATCCAACGCGCTGAAGACCATGCGCCAACGCCCGGAACTGCAGGGCAAGCTGCTGGCAAAAGGCGGTTGGGATTATCAACTGGTTGACGAATTGCGGCCGCAGGAGGGCGATATCGTCCTGCCGAAACCGCGCTACAGCGGTTTCTTCAATACCCCGCTCGACAGCATTTTACGCAGCCGCGGTATTCGCCACCTGGTGTTCACCGGCATCGCCACCAACGTCTGCGTCGAATCGACGCTGCGCGATGGCTTCTTCCTCGAATACTTCGGCGTGGTGCTGGAGGATGCCACCCATCAGGCAGGCCCCGCCTTCGCGCAACAGGCGGCGTTGTTCAACATTGAAACCTTTTTCGGCTGGGTCAGCGATGTCGGCAGCTTCTGTCGCGCCATAGAAGGCGCCGCCCCGCTCGCTTTTTGCGAGGAGAAACGCTATGCCTAAACAGGTGATTATTCCCCCCGGCACCGCTACGCCGATTGCCCCCTTTGTTCCTGGGACGCTCGCCGACGGGGTGGTGTATGTCTCCGGCACTCTACCGTTTGATAAGCAAAACAATGTGCTCTACCCCGGCGACCCAAAGGCGCAAACCCGTCACGTGCTGGAGACCATCAAATGCGTTATCGAAACGGCGGGGGGCAGTATGGCGGATGTGACCTTCAACAGTATCTTTATTACAGACTGGCAAAATTACGCCGCGATTAACGAGGTCTACGCCGAGTTTTTCCCCGGTGATAAACCGGCGCGTTTCTGTATTCAGTGCGGGCTGGTGAAACCCGATGCGCTGGTGGAGATTGCCAGCGTCGCCCATATCGGTACTCCAACATGATGAGGCTCAATATTGCCCCGCCGCCGTGGCCCGGCGCGCCGGTGGTGGTGCTGAGCGCCGGGCTTGGCGGCGCTGGCGCGTACTGGCTGGCGCAGCGGGCGGCGCTGGAACAACATTATCAACTGGTGCTCTATGACCATAACGGTACCGGGGAGAATAGCGGCCCGTTGGCGGAAAATTACAGTATGGCGACCATGGCGCAGGAGCTTTTCCTCGCTCTGCAAGCGGCCGGTCTCACGCGCTTCGCGCTGGTAGGCCACGCGCTGGGGGCGCTGATTGGCCTGCAGCTGGCGCTCGACTATCCACGCGCGGTCAGCGCCCTGGTGCTGGTCAACGGCTGGCTGACGCTGTCGCCGCATACCCGCCGCTGCTTTCAGGTCCGCGAACGCCTGCTGCATGCCGGCGGCGTTCAGGCGTGGGTCGAGGCTCAACCGCTGTTTCTCTATCCGGCAGAGTGGATGGCAGCCCGCCTGCCGCGTCTCGAAGCTGAAGACGCGTTGGCCATTAGCCATTTCCAGGGCAAGGAGAATCTATTGAAACGGCTGCAGGCCCTGAAACAGGCGGATTTTTCGCGCCGCGCGGCGGCTATCGCCTGCCCGACGCTCATCATCAGCGCCGCCGACGACCTGCTGGTCCCCGCCTCCTGCTCGCGAATGCTGCAGGCGGCGATACCCGGTAGCCGACTCGTGGAAATGGCCTGGGGCGGCCATGCCTGTAACGTTACCGACAGCGACACTTTTAACCCTATCTTACGCGACGGTCTGGCGGCCCTGCTGCCGGTCGCCGAGGAGAATATATGAGCGAAGCAATCAACCAAAAGGCTTGCGAAACCCTTTTCACCCGTGCCCGGACCTACAATGGCTGGCGAGATCTCGCGGTTAGTGACCAGCAACTGCGGGCAATTTACGACCTGATGAAAATGGGGCCGACCTCGGCCAACTGTTCACCGGCGCGAATCGTTTTTGTGCGCAGCGTCGAGGGCAAAGCGAAACTCCGCCCAACGCTCTCCAGCGGCAATGTGGAAAAAACCATGCAGGCGCCGGTCACCGCCATCGTGGCCTGGGATAGCGCGTTTTACGACCGCCTGCCCGCGCTGTTTCCCCACGGCGACGCCCGGAGCTGGTTTACTTCCAGCCCGCAGCTGGCTGAGGAAACCGCCTTTCGCAACAGCTCGCTGCAGGCGGCGTATCTGATTTTCGCCTGCCGCTCGCTGGGCCTCGACACCGGCCCGATGTCGGGGTTCGAGCGCGAGAAAGTCGATGCGGCGTTTTTCGCCGACAGCGGCTGGAAAAGCAATCTGCTGGTGAATATCGGCTATGGCGACCCCGGCAAACTGTACGACCGACTGCCGCGCCTGACCTTTGATGAAGCCTGCCTGCTGGTATAAGGAGACGATAATGAACCTAGCGGATCGACAAAGTTTTCGCGACGCCATGGCCCACGTCGGCGCGGCGGTGAACATTATCACCACCGAAGGACCTGCCGGGCGCGCCGGTTTTACCGCCAGCGCGGTCTGCAGCGTAACGGACACCCCGCCTACGCTGCTGGTGTGCCTCAACCGTTCGGCCTCGGTCTGGCCGATATTCAGCGAGCATCAGACCCTTTGCGTCAATACCCTCGCGGCAGGGCAGGAGGAATTATCGACTATCTTTGGCGGCAAAACCCCGATGGCGGAACGTTTCGCCGCCGCCGTCTGGCAAACCGGCGCGACCGGCTGCCCGCGGCTGAAAGAGGCGCTGGTCAGTTTCGACTGCCGCATCGACCAGCGGCTGCAGGTCGGCACCCATGACATTCTGTTTTGCCAGGTCGTGGCTATCAGCCGCCAGCCGGAACCGCGCGGTCTGATGTGGTTTGACCGCGGCTACCACACGCTTATGCGGCCCGTTTGTTAACCTCTCACCCGGGATATCATCATGGCACTCTTCAGTTTTCCTCGCTGGCAGTTAACCTCCCCCGCCGCGGATGCCGGCGTTGTCGCCCCGGATGAACGTTTATCCGCCGCACAAACGCTGATCATGGGCGTGCAGCACGCCGTGGCGATGTTTGGCGCGACCGTATTAATGCCTTTATTGATGGGGCTTGATCCAAACCTGGCTATCCTGATGTCGGGAGTGGGCACTCTGCTGTTCTTCGTCGTCACCGGCGGTCGGGTACCGAGCTATCTTGGATCCAGCGCCGCCTTCGTCGGCGTGGTCATCACCGTTACCGGCTTTACCGGTCAGGGGTTGAATCCTCATCTCAGCGTCGCCCTCGGCGGCATCATCGCCTGCGGGCTGCTCTATACCCTGATTGGGCTGGTGGTGATGAAAATCGGCACCGGCTGGATAGAGCGTCTGATGCCGCCCGCGGTAACCGGCGCGGTGGTGATGGCGATCGGTCTTAACCTGGCGCCGATTGCCGTGCACAGCGTTTCCGCCAACGCCTTCGACAGCTGGATGGCGATGCTGACGGTGCTTTGTATCGGCGCCGTCGCGGTATTTACCCGAGGACTGCTGCAGCGTCTGCTGATCCTGGTGGGGCTCATTATCGCCTGTGCGCTCTATGCGCTGCTGGCCAACGGATTCGGTCTTGGCAAACCGCTGGATTTTGCCCCGGTCGCTCAGGCGGCATGGTTTGGGGTCCCGCACTTTACTTCGCCCACCTTTGACAGCCAGGCGATGCTGCTGATAGCGCCAGTGGCCATCATTCTGGTGGCGGAAAACCTGGGGCATTTGAAGGCCGTCGCGGGAATGACCGGACGCAATCTGGATCCCTGGATGGGGCGCGCGTTTGTCGGCGACGGGCTAGCGACCCTGCTTTCCGGCGCCTGCGGCGGTAGCGGCGTCACCACCTATGCGGAGAACATCGGCGTTATGGCGGTGACCAAAGTCTATTCAACGCTGGTGTTTGTCGCCGCGGCGCTGATCGCCATCCTGCTCGGTTTTTCACCCAAGTTCGGCGCCCTGATTCATACGATTCCAGGCCCGGTCATTGGCGGCGCGTCAATCGTGGTTTTTGGTTTGATTGCGGTCACCGGGGCGAGGATATGGGTGCAAAATCGGGTCGATCTCAGCCAGAATGCGAATTTAATCATGGTGGCGGTGACTTTGGTTCTGGGCGCAGGCGATTTTACCTTGTCGCTGGGTGGCTTCCGCCTGGGCGGGATTGGGACGGCGACTTTCGGCGCTATTGCGCTGCATGCGTTGCTTAACCGCCGCCAGCATCAGGAAAAGGTGGCGAAAGCCACTACGATATAACCAGGGATGGGTTCGCCCCGGCGGTGCGGCTGCCGGGGCGAAAATTAGGGCTCGTGCCGATCCGCAAGCTCTGGTGCTTCCTCCGCCGCGATCTGCGACCGTGATTTTTTCTTCCACTTCAGCTCGCTGACCAGTACCCCGGCGAGAATAAACAGACAGCCCACCAGCGCCAGCAGCGGCAAACGCTCGCCGGCGATACGACCAAACACGCCAGCCCAAACCGGCTCGCCGGTGTAAATCAGCGTCGCCCGCGTTGGCGATACGCTACGCTGCGCCCAGTTCATGGTGACCTGAATAATGGCGCTGAAAATCCCCAACCCCAGCGCGACGGCCAGCAGTTCCGGGCGCATCGGCGGGATAGACTCCCCTGCCGGGCCCATCGCGGCAAATGCCACCAGCGAAGCGGTCGCCAGCTGTACCACCGTCACCCGGCGCACATCGACCTGACGCGCCCACGCGCTGATTAAAATGATTTCGGCAGCGATAGCCACGGCGCTTGCCAGGGTAATCATTTCGCCAATTCCCAACGCCAGCAGATTATTTTCCGGCCCCGCCAGCAGGATCAGCCCGATAAACGCCAACACGATGCCCACACAGGACATGACGCCGGGCATGCGCCCCAGACAGAGCCACTGCAACAGCGGTACCAGCGGTACATACATGGCGGTAATAAACGCCGATTTACTGCTGGAGATGGACTGTAAGCCCCAGGTTTGCAGGCTGTAACCGAGCGCAATCGCCACGCCGATCGCGACACCGGCCTTAACCTCAAGCCAGGTCAGGCCGCGTAGCGTACGCAGCGACAGTAGCGCCACCGCCAGCGCGGCGGTGGCGAAGCGCAGGCCGACGAAGAAAAACGGCCCGCTAAAGCTCACGGCGTATTGTACGGCAAGAAAGGTACCGCCCCAGAACATGGTGATCACAATCAGGATCAGTTCCTGCGGCGTTATTGAGAGTTTGAGCGAAGACATGCGGCGACCAATAGCAAAAAATAGCTAACCAGTTTCGCAGGCGCTTCAGGCCGAAAGCAACACCCATTGACAAAAAAACCGCCGACATACGTCGGCGGCGAGGGTGATGCGGCAGGGTCGGGGGAGATTAACACCGCATCATTAAAGACAGTCCCGGCTAGCTATTGCGATTACCGTGACTATTTTTACCCCCTTTTTTGCCAGCTTCCGAGGCGCGTTGAGGATCGTTTTTAAAGTTCCCCCCGCTGTGCTGGCCACCTTTACGACCTGCTTCTGATGCTCTGGCACGATCTTCGGCAAAGTTGCCGGAACCGCCACGATGGTTTGCCATTACTGACCTCCATTGGATTTGACATCATATTGCATTAGGTGAGTTCAGGGCCTAAGCCCCCGCGGCATATGGCATGGCCATTATGCATCGCGTGCTTATAAGCGTAGTAAATGAAACTCATTCCCTGGGCAAATAGTCACATTCCGCAACATTTAATCGTCAAAACCAGACGCCAGCCGCGAGCGCAACCGCTAAGCATTTCTTCTCTCAGCTGAAATCAGCCCTGCGCAAAATGTATCTATTTGCTACGAGATACGTTGCAAATTAATCTTTGCCATTTTGTTATAAATCAAACAAATGTTTGTTGGATTTGCACTCTGCGCCACAGGCCTTATCTTTATAGATAGCCAGTCGTTTGGCTGGACAATTACGCAACCGAGGAGTGATGCAAATGGCTAAAATTCTGGTGCTTTATTATTCCATGTATGGACACATCGAAACCATGGCCCATGCCGTTGCCGAAGGGGCAAATAAAGTTGACGGCGTTGAGGTGGTTGTGAAGCGCGTGCCGGAAACTATGCAGGCTGAAGCGTTTGCCAAAGCAGGCGGGAAAACACAAAATGCGCCCGTCGCCACACCGCAGGAACTGGCGGAGTATGATGCCATCATCTTTGGTACCCCTACCCGTTTCGGCAATATGTCGGGACAAATGCGCACCTTCCTGGATCAGACCGGCGGTCTGTGGGCGTCTGGCGCGCTGTATGGCAAAGTCGCCAGCGTCTTCAGTTCAACCGGTACCGGCGGCGGCCAGGAGCAGACAATTACCTCAACCTGGACTACCCTTGCCCATCATGGGATGATCATTGTGCCGATTGGCTACGGCGCGCAGGAGCTGTTTGATGTCTCCCAGGTGCGCGGCGGCACGCCGTATGGCGCAACCACCATCGCAGGCGGCGACGGCTCCCGTCAACCAAGCCAGGAAGAGCTGGCTATCGCTCGCTATCAGGGTGAACACGTCGCCAATGTGGCTGTGAAATTACACGGCTAACCTTTAACAGGAGGAGTTGCATGCCGAACCAAGAAGCGAAGGCCCACCACGTGGGCGAATGGGCAAGCTTACGTAATACCTCTTTGGAAATCGCCGAAGCCATTTTCGAACTCGCGAATTACGATGAAAAGCTGGCGGAGAAAATTTGGGAAGAAGGCAGCGATGAGGTGCTGTCGCGAGCTTTCGCCAAAACCGACAAAGACAGCCTCTTCTGGGGCGAACAGACCATTGAACGTAAAAACGTCTGATAGCTCAATTACGCGGGCATTGCGCCCGCGCTAATTCTTCACCCGGATTGCTCCGGGTTTTTTGTTTTATTTTGCCGCCTCGTTCATGACCTTTTTGAACGTCTCCAGCGGGCAGAATCCCTGATCATCTACCGGACAACCGTTAAGCGCCAGCGTGACCCGCTGCGGCGGGGATTGCAGGCTCAATGCGTCGGCATTGCGCAGCTGTTCAGTGCTTTGATAGACATACTCAATTTTCATTAAATCGCGATTGCTGCCGCTATCGTGCCAGCGCTGGAACAGCAGCTTGCCGCCGATGGGGGTGCGCTCATACTGGCCCGGTAACTGGTAGGGTTTAAAGTCCAGCGCCGTCAGCAGCGAAGCGATATTGGAATCATGCCCGACCAGCAGCGTTACTTTCGCCTTCGCGGCGCCATCGCCTACCAGCGCATTATCGATATATTTGACCAGCGGCTTAGCGACGTTGCGCGCCACTTCCGCGGAAGTAAACAGGCTGTCCTGATAGCCATTTTTCAGCTTCGACAACACCTGCCACTGCTTATCGCTGGCAATTTCGCCCCACGCCACCTGATCCTTCGGAAAACCTTCGTAGTACTGCAGGGTGAAGGCGTCGACCAGCGAGTTGCCGACCTTCAGCGGCCCGGAGACGCCCGGCTCCTGCTGATATTTGGCGCTAAAGGTATCTTTACCGTCGCTAAGCGAGCAGACATGCTTTTCTTTACAGGATGGTGAATTGCGATAGTCGGTCATCTCTTCCAGCAGCTTGTAGCTCTCAGCGAGCTGCATCCCCTGACGCTCTTTCTCCATCGCCTGCACCGCTTTTTGCGCGAATTCGGCTGAATCATCGGTAATGACCGGATTGAAAGTAGGATCCATGGTTCCCATCTGCGGCTGATGATGCACAGGCACCCCGCAGCCCGGGAAAGCGCCGGTGATAAAGAACTGCGCGGTTGCAACGGTGCGCTGCAGGCTATTGGCGTAGGCGTAAACCGCATTTTCCGGCGGGCACTCGCCGCTGTTCACCAGCTTCTGCTGCGCCAGCCACTCACGCATATAGTGACCCATGTAGACTTCCAGCACGCCGCCTTTGGTGGTCAACTGACCGCCTGGTACATCCCACTGCGGCCAGGATTTCGGCGTCGACTGCTCAAGTACGCTGCCATTATTGGCCAGCGGCGCGCGCAGGTTATGGCGGCTCATGATCAGCACCTGTTGCAGCTGATAGCCCTCTGGCGCAACGGCGTCCTGCGCCTGCACGCCGGCGGATAACAATACGGCCCCGGCCACCGCGGCAGCGAGTAGACTTTTTTTCATCCCTTCATCCTCAGTCATTTATTATCATCGCCATCATTGTGACGGATTTATGACATTTTTGCGGGCAATGGCTCACAAACTGAGGCGTCGGTCGCTTTTTTAACACTTCAGAGATGGCCGGGAGCGGCAGATTCAGGACCGTAGATACTGTTATCGGTTTACAACTTTTTAGCTTGAGAAAAGCGTTTATCTCGTGTCGCTCCAGAGTATATTGCGCTCCCGGTTAATTTTTCTGCCATATGTTTTCCGCGGCGCAGGGAGCGCACAGTGGGCGGCTAATCGCTGCCAGGGGGTTTTCCCGGAGGCGGCGCGTTGCGCCTTCTCCGGGCTACCAAATCGCCCAGCGCTGTAGCCCCGGTAAGCGGCAGCGCCACCGGGGGTTTTGAGATCACCAGCACCAGTAGTGTCAGCCAGCGTGGTGAAGAAATTAACGACAGGCCGCACGGACCGTAGATCGGGTAAGGCGTTAGCCGCACCCGACAAAAAACGGCACCGCCGGTCGCCCGGATAAAGCGCAAGCCATAACCCGGGAGTACCTCAGTTGGTATGAACTTAACCGCTACCGAAGGCATAAAACAGAGTCAGGATGAGTGTCGCAGAGGGAGTGGCGAAAGCGGCGTCTATTCCGGTAATGGCACCGCCGCCAGCGTACAAATCGCTTCATGTTCGCCGCCCCGGCGATCGACCATAACCACTTTATCCCCGGCTTTTTTACCTTCGCAGGGTTTTAACACCTGCTCGACAATTCGTTCGCGAACCTGTTGGCTTTCCGACTGCGCCCAACTGGCAAAAGCCGTCAGCATAAGCGCCGAAGCAAGCAGGCCGGCGAGACATTTTTTAAACATGCATTACTCTCAGAAAATTCTCATTCAACGATTAGCGTAACAGCCGCCATCCCGTTCGTCTGTAAATTGACTTAACGGAGTGTTACATCCAACGCCAGGACGCCCACAGAGCGTCATAAACACATTAACACCATCAATACTTTAACATAACGAGCCATGCCGGATGCCTTTGGCACTTTTAGGTCATCTTTCGGAAACATCCCGATGATATCGTCTTCGTGAGGCGTTATTTTTTCTTCTGTTTAAACAACTCATTAGGTTAATTTATGTCGGGTTTTGTGCTCTTTATCGTGGCGATTGCTCTGCTGGGAGTCGCCGTTTACAGTCTGGTGTCCTATATCAAAGAACGCCGCGCCGCTCAGTTGCCAACCGATAAAAAAAAGAAATAATTTCACTTTGCCAATCTTTACACCCGGGCTGCGTATTACCAGGGACAGGAGTCGATCTCACGGTCGGCTTCTTCCCGTAAATACAATATGATTCAGCTCAATACCCCATATGTTGATATGCCTTATTGACGGCTAAAACAGTCAATGACACACCGGCGCCAAAAGCAATAATGGGTATTTATCCACTCTGGGCAATCCTGTATACCACAGTGTTTTAGGCGCAGTAACGGACTTAACCTCCAGATAGACTGGGATCTTTTCTTCTACATCAGCAATGCCGGACATCGGCTGGTAAAGATATACCGGCTTTTCGCCTGATCCTCTGACATAGTGATTAGTGAACAAAAATGCACAGGCGCTTTCCATACTTTTTGAATCACTGTCTTCTTCATGCATATCGACAGTAATGACGATTCGGTTAATGACGTTGTCATCGGGCGCAGCGATCCATTTACCCACAATGCCGTATTCAGGACACTCGGTAAGGTATTCCACTTCACAGGCGTTGGCGTTAGGGATGTTCAGATGCTCCAGTACCCTCCTCAATGCATCCACACAGAAGTTATCTCCCCCACGTAACCAGACGATAAATTCAGTTCCGCGGTAATGTATAGCGATCAGAAGGGTGGATAAATTTTTTGGTAAAAATTCGGTAGAACTGACTTACCGGCTCAGTATGAATCCCCCTCTGGGTATCCGTATACCAGAGTTCGCCCTCACAGTCCCAACCTTTCAGCTCCAGATAACGGTGGTCATCGAAACGATAAATAACCTGCGTCGGCGGTTGTTGCGCCTGACATCCAACGACCATAAGCATGGCCGCCAGAACGGTCCCTGATGTGTATGTCTGCTTCATAAATATTCCCTTAATATCGAGAGCTGACCGTTGGTTTCCTATATCCAGTTCCCTGTCACTTTTGGGTTTCGGCATCTCCCACTGCAGGATTGCCACTTCCTGATTACCGGCAGCCAGGTCGCGGGATGGCCTCACCCTGGTCGCATTGTTAAATTCGTTTAACACTCCAAACTTGCCCGTGGGTAAAACTTCATTCGGTTTGTTCATAAAGAATTTGGTTACAGCTGCAGGCAATTTACCGGAACGATAATATTCAATTGCCTGTTGGTTCAAACTCAAAGGATCGCGCCAGTCTGCACGATGCAGTAGATCTTCCCAGAATTTACCTACTTTATAGTCAAATACACGGCTTACTGAGCGTCTCTTCGCCTATAAAAGAATACACATCGGCAGCCATATTTTTGCTTCGCGGAAAGTAAAGCAAATAACGGTTTAACGTATCCTGTAATTGAATTATTTTCGTTTGTTCTGTCACAACCAAATATCCTTTTGATAAAACAGGGTCACTCAAAAATAATACGCCCGGCAACACAAAATTAAAATATAAGTTTATTATTCCATAATATATAATATTACCAGCCCATTACATTCAGAGCGGAAATAAAAAACATTCATTTAAAGCCGACAAAAAAACAAAAAATGGGGTAAAGCAGATATACAAGTCATTAAAAAGGGCTCCATGATAAACATGGAGCCCTTATTCGACATCAGGCTTGCCTGCCTTGTTGTCATAGTAACGGCGAATTACGACTCCCAGGCCTGCTCCGCTTTCGTCGCGTCAAACTGCGGCGGCGGTTTACGGAAACGGCGGGTCAGGTAGGTCAGATAAAGCAATCCCAGCGCGGCCCACACCAGACCCAACGTCAGCGAGGTCGCCTCAAGGTTCAACCACAGTACCCCCACGGTCAGCGCGCCGACCATCGGCAACAGCAGGTAGTGGAAGCGGTCTTTCCAGGTTTTGTTATACCCCTTACGCCGCCAGAAGTGGTTGTATACCGAGAGATTAACGAAGGTAAAAGCCACCAGCGCGCCGAAGTTGATAAGCGCCGTCGCGGTCACCAGGTCGAAGAACAGCGCCGACAGCGCGACGATGCCCACCATAATCACGTTCAGCGCCGGGGTACGCCATTTCGGATGCACATAGCCGAAAATGCGCTCCGGGAAGACGTTATCGCGGCCCATCACGTACAGCAAGCGCGACACGCTGGCGTGCGACGCCAGGCCCGATGCCAGGGTATTAACAAAAGTGGTGCACAGAAAAATCGACTGGAACAGCTTGCCGCCGACGTACAGCGCAATTTCCGGCAGCGCGGCGTCCGGATCTTTAAAACGATGGATATCCGGGAAGAACAACTGCATAAAGAACGAGGCGACGATAAAAATAATGCCGCCGTACATTGCGGTAAGGAAGATGGCCTTCGGGATCACCCGCGCGGCATTCGGGGTTTCTTCTGAAAGCGTGGTAACGGCGTCAAAGCCGAGGAACGAGAAGCAGACAATCGTCGCGCCGGTAATAATCGGGATCAAATGCGCATTCTCACTGATAAACGGCTGCAGCGACCAAACGGTACCAACGCCCTCGCCTTTATGCAGCCCTTGTACCACCAGAATCACAAACACCACCATGATGGAGATCTGCACCAGCACGAACAAGGTATTGAAGTTGGCCACCAGGTTGACGCTTTTCAGATTCGCCGCGGTCAGAATGGCGACAAAGGTCACCACCCACACCCACGGCGGCACTTCCGGAAACAGCGCGGAGAGGTAGATCTTCGCCAGCAGGACGTTAATCATCGGCAGGAACAGGTAGTCCAGCAGTGAGGACCAGCCGACCATAAAACCGATATGCGGGCTAATTGATTTTTGCGCATAGGTGTAGGCCGAACCCGCTTCCGGGAACTGGCGCACCAGCTTGCCGTAGCTGATGGCGGTGAATAGCACCCCAGCCAGCGCCAGCAGATAAGAGGCTGGAACGTGGCCATTACTGATGCCGGAAACGATGCCGAAGGTATCAAACACCGTCATGGGGGTCAGATAAGCCAGCCCCATCATCACCACTTGCCACAGTTTGAGCGATTTACGCAGACGCGGTTTTCCCGCCTGAGCGGCGTTTTCTGCAGGAAGATTAGCAGCCATGACGCATTCCCCCCATGCCGACGACAGTTTGCGGGCACAAAGACCGGGTAACAAACCTGCTTAGCAAGGGGGTAAGACGTAAATAAAAGGGTAAGACGGACCGATGAACGGCGGTAAGTTGGCATCCAATGCGGCCAAAGAGGCCCCCTTCTCCCTGCGGATATTTGAACATCTGCATCATCTCATTTCCTCGTCACACACTGTGTCGTTAACTGAAGCCCCGTTGCCGCCTGCGCTCCTTAACGCGACATCCGGGAAATGGCTGGGCTCCCAGCAAAAAGGACGACCAGGCTCCGCTCAGGCCGTATGATGCTACTGATTAAACTAATGCGCCCCTTACGGGGCGAACATCAGGCGTTTTTCAACATCCACTCAATTTCGGTTTCTGTGATAAGACGCTCAAACTGCAGTAACTCATCATTCTTACAGGCGTGGTAAACGTGGCAGAAACGCTCGCCAAGACGCTCCCGCAGATGATCGTTTTGCATAAACTCCCACAGCGCGTCGCTCTGGCGGATCGGGAACGGCAAGCCTTCTTGTTCCAGACCGTTACCTTCCACCTCTTCCTGCAGCGGCAGCGGATTATCCAGGCCGTGCAGGATGCCGGCGAAAATCGCCGCCATCACCAGATACGGGTTGGCGTCCGCCCCGGCTACGCGGTATTCAACGCGGTGGTTATGTCGATCGCCGCACGGGATACGCAGCGCTACCGTACGGTTGTTATGCCCCCATGACGCCTGCGTCGGCACATACATGCCCGCCTGGAAGCGACGATACGAGTTCACGTTCGGCGCCAGCAGCGCCATCGACGCCGGCATCAGGTCAATCATCCCGGCCAGCACGCGTTTCAGCAGGGCTGAATCCTCGCCGTCCGCATCCGCCAGCACATTTTCACCCTTATTGTTTTGCATGCTGATATGGATATGCATCCCGCTACCCGCATGCTCTTCATAAGGTTTCGCCATAAAAGTGGCGTGCATCTTATGCTTCTCCGCCATTAAACGCACGAGACGTTTTAATGCCAGCGCATCATCGCACGCATCCAGCACGTTATCGGTGTGGTGGAGGTTGATTTCGAATTGCCCCGGAGAGGCTTCGGCCACCGCGCCATCCGCCGGGATCAGCTGTAACTGGGCCAGTTCATCAATATCATTCAGTACATCGGCAAAATGGTTGAGGTTATCAACGGAATAGACCTGGCTTTGGGTATTGCGGTCGTCGGTGCCGGGCGCGCACGGCGGCTGCAGGTAGCCTTCGGCATCGCGTTTGCGATCGAGTAAATAGAACTCCAGCTCTACCGCTACCACGGGGAACAATCCGCGCTGGCGGAGCTGCTGCCAGAGGCGGTTGAGTACGTTCCGCGGCTCAACGTCAAAGGGAGCGCCATCTTCATCAACCATGGTCAACAAGACCTGGCCGATGTATTCCGGATCGGCGGCCGAAGGGGTCAAAGTACCCAATACCGGGACGCAGCTGCGGTCCGGTTCGCCCATATCCTGGCCAAGCCCGGCCTCTTCCACCACGTTGCCGAGAATATCCATCGCGAAAACGGACGCCGGGAAGTAGCAGCCTTTCTCCAGCTTACTGAGGCTGGCGACCGGAATGCGTTTGCCGCGGAAGCAGCCGTTAAGGTCTGTGAGGAGTACATCGACGTACTGAGTGTTGGGGTAGGTTTCGAGGTAGCGCTTCACTTCTTTAGCGAACGCGCTTACCCGTCTCTCTTCCGTCTGCTGAACAAAATTCTCAACTTCTACGATATTGGTTTCCATGATTCACCGCCGTTGTTTTAGTTTTCGGACCCTGACTGAAAACGTCAAATATAATGTCCACCCTTCGAATGTGTATGCAAACAAAATGTTTGTCAAATGTTAAATTAAGTTTGCAAACGGCTATTTCCACTGCTAGATTGAGAAAATATTGAACGATATGGCCGTTTATCAGCCACTGGCGGTCATAATTTAGTCCACTTTGTGAGGGCGATCATGGAAAATATAATGTACAAGCCAGTTATTGGCGTCGTGATGTGTAGAAACAGGCTTAAGGGTCACCAGACCCAGACTCTGCAAGAAAAGTACCTGAATGCCATTGTTAACGCTGGCGGACTGCCGATTGCCCTGCCGCACGCGCTGGCCGAGCCGGAACTACTGGATGCGTTAGTCGATAAACTGGACGGGATCTACCTGCCAGGCAGCCCCAGCAACGTGCAGCCGCACCTTTATGGTGAAAACGGCGATGAGCCTGACGCCGACCCCGGGCGTGATCTTCTGAGCATGGCGCTAATTAACGCCGCGCTCGAAAGGCGCATCCCCATTTTCGCCATCTGCCGAGGGCTGCAGGAACTGGTTGTCGCCACCGGCGGGACTCTGTATCGTCGTCTGTTTGAACAGCCGGAACTGCTGGAGCATCGCGAAGATCCTGAACTACCGGTGGAGCAGCAGTATGCGCCGTCCCACCAGGTGGAGGTGCAGGAAGGAGGTTTACTTTCTCAGTTAATACCGGGCTGCAACACGTTTTGGGTAAACTCGCTACACGGCCAGGGCGCAAAAACGCTGGGTACGCGTCTGCGCGTGGAGGCCCGTTCACCGGATGGGCTGGTTGAGGCGGTCAGCGTCAACGACCACCCTTTCGCGCTGGGCGTACAATGGCATCCTGAATGGAACAGTAGCGAATACGCCCTGTCGCGTATGTTGTTTGATGGTTTTATCACCGCCTGTCAGAGCCATGTCGCCGAAAAGCGGCGGCTCTGACCACTACAGTTAAGGAAATGCAAATATGAGCGATGACGGACTGGCGCCAGGGAAACGTCTGTCAGAGATCCGCCAACAGCTGGGTCTTTCACAGCGTCGTGCCGCCGAACTGTCTGGGTTAACACATAGTGCCATCAGCACCATAGAGCAGGACAAAGTCAGTCCTGCCATCAGTACGCTGCAAAAGCTGCTGAAAGTATATGGGCTGTCGCTCTCGGAATTCTTTTCTGAACCCGAAAAGCCGGATGAACCGCAGGTCGTCATTAATCAGGACGACCTTATCGAAATGGGGAGTCAGGGCGTTTCAATGAAACTGGTTCATAACGGAAATCCGAACCGTACGCTGGCGATGATTTTTGAAACTTACCAGCCTGGGACCACAACCGGGGAGAGAATAAAGCATCAGGGTGAGGAGATAGGCACCATACTGGAAGGTGAAATCGTGCTGACGATTAACGGTCAGTCGTACCACCTGGTGGCTGGACAGAGCTATGCCATTAATACCGGCATCCCTCATAGCTTCAGCAACACCTCGGCAGGTATCTGCCGCATTATCAGTGCCCACACCCCCACCACATTCTAATTTCTTAGCCTGAGCAGGTTTCAGGCTTTCTTCAGGCCTGTCGCGGCGGATGTAATATTTCCGCCGCGGCGAAGAACTCGCAGTAATAATACCTGCGCAGCGCGGAAATCTTATTTCCTGCTGGCCCAAAGATAATTAACGCCAGTGAATGGCGAAGAGACGGTTTTCTACCCCGGGGACGCCCTGCGCCCTGAGCCCCTGAAAACGCCGAACCCGATATTTTGCCGATGATGTTTTTAAGGAGTCATGATGAATTTTCAGCACCTGGCTTACTGGCAGGAAAAAGCGAAAAACCTGGCCATTGAAACGCGCTTATTTATTAACGGCGAATATTGCGCCGCGGCCGATAATACCACCTTCGAGACTATCGACCCTGCCGCACAGCAGACATTAGCGCAGGTCGCCCGCGGTAAAAAAGCCGACGTCGAACGGGCAGTGAAAGCCGCGCGCCAGGCCTTTGATAACGGCGACTGGTCGCAGGCCTCTCCGGCCCGGCGTAAAGCGGTTCTCACGAAATTTGCCGACCTGATGGAAACCCATCGTGAAGAGCTGGCGCTGCTGGAAACGCTCGATACCGGCAAACCGATTCGCCACAGCCTGCGCGACGATATTCCCGGCGCCGCCCGCGCAATTCGCTGGTACGCCGAAGCGCTGGATAAAGTCTATGGCGAAGTGGCGCCCACCGGCGGCAACGAGCTGGCAATGATCGTTCGTGAACCGATTGGCGTGGTGGCCGCGGTGGTGCCGTGGAACTTCCCGCTGCTGCTGGCCTGCTGGAAACTCGGCCCGGCGCTGGCGGCAGGCAATAGCGTAATCCTCAAACCCTCGGAAAAATCGCCGCTCACCGCCCTGCGTCTGGCAGGGCTTGCAAAAGAAGCCGGACTTCCGGACGGGGTGTTAAACGTGGTCAGCGGCTTTGGCCACGAGGCCGGGCAGGCGCTGGCGCTGCATCCTGACGTTGAAGTCATCACCTTCACCGGATCCACCCGTACCGGCAAACAGCTGCTGAAAGATGCCGGCGACAGCAACATGAAGCGCGTATGGCTGGAAGCGGGCGGCAAGAGCGCCAATATCGTCTTCGCCGACTGTCCGGATCTGCAAAAAGCGGTCAACGCCACCGCCGGCGGTATCTTCTATAACCAGGGGCAGGTCTGCATCGCCGGAACCCGCCTGCTGCTGGAAGAGAGCATCGCCGACGAGTTCCTGGCACTACTGAAAGCCCAGGCGCAAAACTGGCAGCCGGGCAATCCGCTCGATCCCGATACCACCATGGGGATGTTAATTGATAACGCCCATGCCGACAGCGTACACAGCTTTATCCGCGGCGGTGAGACCAAAAGCACGCTATTCCTCGACGGGCGGAAAAATCCGTGGCCAGCCGCCGTCGGCCCGACCATTTTCGTCGATGTCGACCCGGCATCAACCCTCAGCCGCGAAGAGATCTTCGGCCCGGTGCTGGTGGTCACGCGCTTCAAAAGCGAAGAACAGGCGCTGCAGCTGGCCAACGACAGCGACTACGGTCTCGGCGCCGCGGTGTGGACCCGCGATCTGTCGCGCGCCCACCGCATGAGTCGCCGCCTGAAGGCCGGCTCGGTCTTCGTCAACAACTACAACGATGGTGATATGACTGTCCCGTTCGGCGGCTATAAGCAGAGCGGCAACGGGCGCGATAAATCGCTGCACGCGCTGGAAAAATTCACCGAACTGAAAACCATCTGGATTGCTCTGGAGTCTTGATCATGACTGAACATACCACTAGCTACTACGCCGCCAGCGCCAACAAGTATGAACCGTTCCCAACGCTGGAGGAGTCAATCAACTGTGACGTCTGCGTCGTCGGCGGCGGCTACACCGGCCTCTCCTCGGCCCTGCATCTGGCCGAAATGGGCTACGACGTGGTGGTGCTGGAAGGCGCGCGTATCGGCTTCGGCGCCAGCGGCCGTAACGGCGGACAGCTGGTTAACTCCTATAGCCGCGATATCGACGTTATTGAGAAGAACTACGGCCCGGATGCGGCCAAAATGCTCGGCAGCATGATGTTCGAAGGCGGCGATATTATTCGCGAGCGCATTCAGCGCTACCAGATCCAGTGCGATTACCGCCCAGGCGGCCTGTTTGTGGCCATGAACCATAAGCAAATGGAAACGCTGGAAGAGCAAAAAGCCAACTGGGAGCGCTACGGTAATACCCAACTGGAACTGCTCGACAGCCATGCCATTCGTCGCGAAGTAGACAGCGACCGCTACGTCGGCGCCCTGCTCGACCACAGCGGCGGCCATATTCACCCGCTGAACCTCGCCATCGGCGAAGCGGACGCCATTCGTCTTAACGGCGGCCGGGTGTATGAGCAGTCGCCGGTGACCCGAATTCAGCACACCAGCCCGGCGGTAGTCAGTACCGCGCGCGGCCAGGTAACCGCGCGCTACGTGATCGTCGCCGGTAATGCCTATCTCGGCGACAAGCTTGAACCGGAGCTGGCAAAACGCAGCATGCCGTGCGGCACTCAGGTCGTGACGACCGCCCCGTTATCGGAAGAGCTCGCCCGCTCGCTTATCCCGAAAAACTACTGCGTGGAAGACTGTAACTACCTGCTGGACTACTACCGTCTTACCGGCGACAACCGCCTGCTGTACGGCGGCGGCGTGGTCTACGGCGCCCGTGACCCGGACGACGTAGAGCGTCTGATTATGCCGAAGCTGCTGAAAACCTTCCCGCAGCTGCAGGGGGTGAAAATTGACTACCGCTGGACCGGCAACTTCCTGCTGACCCTGTCGCGTATGCCGCAGTTCGGCCGTCTGGATAACAATATTTACTACATGCAGGGCTACAGCGGTCACGGCGTGACCTGTACTCATCTGGCCGGACGCTTGATTTCAGAACTGCTGCGCGGCGATGCCGAGCGCTTCGATGCCTTCGCCAAACTGCCTCACTACCCGTTCCCGGGCGGGCGCAGCCTGCGAATTCCTTTTACCGCCATGGGCGCCGCCTACTACAGCCTGCGCGATCGCCTTGGGGTCTGATTTGCCGTTCGGTTCCGTGATTAACTTTTGCTAAAGGGTGTTTATTATGAGCAACAATGAATTCCATCAGCGTCGTCTTTCCGCTACCCCGCGCGGCGTGGGCGTTATGTGCAACTTCTTTGCCCAGAGCGCGCAAAACGCCACCTTGACCGATGTCGAAGGCAATGAATATATCGATTTCGCCGCCGGCATCGCGGTGCTGAATACCGGCCATCGCCATCCGCGGATGGTCGCCGCGGTTGAACAGCAGTTGCAGCAATTTACCCATACCGCCTATCAGATCGTGCCTTATGAAAGCTATGTGTCGCTGGCGGAGAAGCTCAACGAACTGGCACCGGTCAAAGGCCCGGCAAAAACCGCCTTCTTCTCTACCGGCGCGGAAGCGGTAGAAAACGCGGTGAAAATCGCCCGTGCCCATACCGGACGCCCCGGCGTTATCGCCTTCGGCGGCGGTTTCCATGGCCGTACCTATATGACGATGGCGCTAACCGGTAAGGTCGCGCCGTACAAACTGGGCTTCGGGCCGTTCCCCGGCTCGGTATACCACGTGCCGTACCCGTCAGCGCTGCACGGTATCAGCACCGCCGATTCGATTACCGCCCTTGAACGCCTGTTCAAAGCCGATATCGAAGCCAAACAGGTGGCGGCGATTATTTTCGAACCGGTACAGGGCGAAGGCGGCTTTAACGTCGCGCCGAAAGAGCTGGTTGCCGCAGTACGCCGCCTCTGCGATGAGCACGGCATCGTAATGATTGCCGATGAAGTACAGAGCGGCTTCGCCCGCACCGGTAAATTGTTCGCCATGGATCACTATGCCGATAAACCGGATCTGATGACGATGGCTAAAAGCCTGGCGGGCGGCATGCCGCTTTCCGGCGTGGTCGGCAACGCGCAGATCATGGATGCCCCGGCGCCGGGCGGCTTAGGCGGCACCTACGCCGGTAACCCGCTGGCGGTGGCGGCCGCGCATGCGGTGCTGGATATCATTGATAACGAAGCGCTGTGCGAGCGCGCGCAGTTCCTCGGCGAGCGCCTGCTGGCGACGCTACAGGAAGTTAAGGGCTGGTGTCCGGCGCTGGTGGAAGCGCGCGGCGTGGGTTCGATGATCGCCGCCGAGTTCTTCGATCCGGCGACCGGCGAACCGTCGGCGGCGATTGCGCAGAAAATCCAGCAGCAGGCGCTGGAGCAGGGCCTGCTGCTGTTGACCTGCGGCCAGTATGGCAACGTCATTCGCTTCCTCTATCCGTTGACCATCCCGGATGCTCAATTCTCACGCGCGCTGACGATCCTGCAGAGCGTCACTCGTCTGTAACGCCCTCCGCCGGCGGCGCTGGTCGCCGGCTGTTTTCCTCACTGCTGACGATACACTGCTGGGGATAGTGCTGCTGAAAATAGTGGCGCAGAAACTCCACGGTGGTGCGAATTTTGGCTGAGGTCGCCAGCCGCGACACGTAGACCGCCCAGACGTTGGCGGGCTGATAATAGTCCGGCAGCACGTGTACCAGATGGCCGCTGGCGATATTTTCACTGACATCCCACCATGAACGTAATGCAATCCCCTGCCCATCCAGACACCACTGATGCACAATCTCACCATGGTTGGAGGAGAGCGGCCCGGTCACCTTGATCGCGTGTTGGCCCTCTTTGCTGTGCAGTTGCCAGACGCCAAACGGATGATCGCGCTCTTTAATCACCAGACAGGGTAAGGCTGCCAGGTCGCTTAGCTGTTTCGGCGGCGAGTGGCGGGCAAGGAACTGCGGCGACGCGCAGAGAATACGGTGGTTGGTCGCCAGCTTGCGGGCAATCAGATTCGGCGCGATATCGTCGCCGACGCGAATATCGAGATCCACCCCTTCATTGACCAAATCCACCAGCCGGTCCTGGACATCGAAGCGCAGCTCAAGTTGCGGGTACTGGCGGGCCAGCGCCGACAGCGCGGGGGCGACCACCCGGCGACCAAAGCCGAAGCTGCTGATAATTCGTAGCGTTCCCTGCGGTACCTGACGCACGTCGGAAAGCTCGTCCATCATCTCATCCACATCCTGCAGAATGCGCTGCGCCCATTCGTAGATCCGCTCTCCCTCTTCGGTAATGGTGACCCGGCGGGTGGTACGGTGCAGCAACATCACATGCAGGGTTTGCTCCAGCAGCGAAACCCGCTTGCTGACGAACGCCGGTGAGACGCCAAGCTCCTCGGCGGCGGCGGCAAAACCGGCCCGGCGAGCGACCAGCATGAACACGCGTAAATCATTTAGCAGCGGCAGATTATTCATGATCTGTGTTTTATGTTTCACCAGTTAGCGTGATTAATTATGAACCAGTCAATTATAGGATAGGCAGGTGGTCAAACATCATCGCTAAAAAGTGAGAACCGGAATGAAAAAAACCTGTCGTATTGCCGCCATCCCCGGTGACGGAATTGGTAAAGAAGTTCTGCCTGAAGGTATTCGCGTGCTGCAAGCCGCCGCGCAGCGTTGGGATCTGTCGCTGAGCTTCGAGCAGATGGAGTGGGCAAGCTGCGAATATTACGCCCACCACGGCAAGATGATGCCGGACGACTGGCGCGAGCAGTTGCAGGGCTTCGATGCTATCTATTTCGGCGCCGTCGGCTGGCCGGATACCGTCCCCGACCATATCTCCCTATGGGGTTCGCTACTGAAGTTCCGCCGTGAGTTCGATCAGTACGTCAATCTGCGTCCGGTGCGCCTGTTCCCCGGCGTCCCCTGTCCGCTGGCAGGTAAAAAGGCCGGCGACATCGATTTTTACGTGGTGCGCGAAAATACCGAAGGCGAATATTCCGCCCTCGGCGGTCGCGCCAATGAAGGCACGGAGCATGAAGTGGTGATTCAGGAGTCGGTCTTCACCCGCCGCGGCGTTGACCGGATCCTGCGCTACGCCTTTGAGCTGGCGCAAAGCCGCCCGCGCAAAACGCTGACCTCCGCGACCAAATCTAACGGTCTGGCGATCAGCATGCCCTACTGGGATGAACGCGTGGAAGAGATGGCCAAAAGCTATCCCGAAATTCGCTGGGACAAGCAGCATATCGATATTCTCTGCGCCCGCTTCGTGCTGCAGCCGGAACGTTTCGACGTGGTCGTCGGCTCGAACCTGTTTGGCGATATTCTGTCGGATCTCGGCCCGGCCTGTACCGGCACTATCGGTATTGCGCCGTCGGCTAACCTGAACCCAGAGCGGACCTTCCCGTCGCTGTTCGAACCGGTTCACGGGTCGGCGCCGGATATTTACGGTAAAAATATCGCCAACCCGATCGCCACCGTTTGGGCCGGGGCGATGATGCTCGATTTCCTTGGTAACGGCGATGAGCGCTACCACGCCGCGCATAACGGCATTCTGGCGGCGATAGAGCAGGTGATCGCCAGCGGGCCGAAAACCCCGGACATGAAAGGCACCGCCTCAACGCAGCAGGTCAGCGACGCTATCTGCAAGGCCATTTTGGCGTAATTACCGCGCCGCTCCCCGGTGGCGCTGCGCTTACCGGGGCTACAATGGCACGCTCATGTAGATATCGCATCGGTTTGCAACGGTTTTGGTCCGGGAAAAACATGTGCTTTGTGTTAATTCAGAGCACATTGCGCTCCCGATATTTCTTCTGCGTTATGGCTCTCATGGAGCAGGGAGCGCACAGAGGGCGGCCATTCGCCGCCGCCCTCTGTACTCCCGGGCTCTGGCCGCCAAAATCGCCACTTCGTGGTACCTTCGACTTATCCCTGCAGGCTTCGGGTCGGGCCGAGGCAGCGTCCTTGCAAAACACGGCCCTCAGCCCGCATCCATGCGGGCTGCCCCGGCCTTCCGGGAACGTCTCAGCGATTTTGAGGCCACCAACACCAGCAGTTTCAGCCAGCGTGGTGAATAAATAAAAGGCAGGTCGCTCGGACCGTAGCCCGGGTAAGGCGTAGCCGCTACCCGGGAAAACCCGCACGCCTGGCCTGCCAACTCCCCTCTCTCCTCTCTCCTCTCAATGCAGAATCCCCCACGATTGACAAGTGAACCGCATCACAGCGGCGAACTTTATTGATTCCTGAAAGGAAAGAACCTGCGCCAATTCACCTTTTATTATTTCCGTTCCGTGTTTTATTGCTTCACGAATCGGCCAATTGTTTAATTCATGTAACAAAGAAATAATCCAATTGTTAATAGCATTTTGCTACGAACCCTGACCCTACAGCGTGATAACAACGACAGGCTAAAGCCACCGACGGGCAACCGTGCCCAGGAGATCACTCATGTTGAGCAACGTAAAGAAAAAAGATGTGCCGCTGATTGTCATCAGCCTGGCGGCCATTGTTTTCATCGCCGCTACATTAAGTCTCTTCCCCCAACAAACCGCGCAGGCGGCTAATTCGATTTTTAACGGCGTCACCCGCCTGCTGGGTTCCGCGGTACAGGTGCTGGTGCTACTGGCGCTGGGACTGGTGTTGTATCTGGCCACCAGCAAATACGGCAATATCCGGCTCGGTGAAGGCAAAGCCGAGTACAGCACTCTCTCATGGCTGTTTATGTTTATTTGCGCCGGACTCGGCTCCTCTACGCTGTACTGGGGTGTTGCCGAGTGGGCTTATTACTACCAGACCCCTGGCCTGAATATTGCGCCGCATTCAGCAAAAGCGCTGGAATACAGCATCCCCTACTCTTTCTTCCACTGGGGCATTAGCGCGTGGGCGACCTACACCCTCGCCTCGCTGATCATGGCCTATCACTTTCACGTGCGGAAAAATAAAGGCCTCAGCCTCTCCGGGATCATTTCGGCAATCACCGGCGTCAATCCGCAGGGTTTCTGGGGTCGCCTGGCTGACCTGATGTTTCTGATCGCCACCGTCGGCGCGTTAACCATTTCGTTGGTGGTCACAGCCGCCACCTTCACCCGCGGCCTGTCAGCTCTCACCGGACTGCCGGATAACTTCACCGTCCAGGCGTTTGTGATCCTGCTCTCCGGCGGTATTTTCTGCATGAGCTCGTGGATTGGCATCAATAACGGCCTGCAGCGACTGAGCAAAATGGTCGGCTGGGGAGCGTTCCTGCTGCCGTTAGTGGTATTACTGGTTGGTCCGACCGAATTCATCACCAATAACATCATCAACGCCATCGGTCTGACGAGCCAAAACTTTCTGCAGATGAGCCTGTTTACCGACCCGCTCGGCGATGGCGCCTTTACCCGCAACTGGACCGTCTTCTACTGGCTGTGGTGGATCTCCTATACCCCAGGCGTGGCGATGTTCGTCACCCGCGTCTCCCGCGGACGTAAGATTAAAGAGGTGATCTGGGGGCTTATTCTCGGCAGCACCGCCGGCTGCTGGTTCTTCTTCGGGGTGATGGAAAGCTATGCCATGCATCAGTTCGTCAACGGCGTGATTAACGTGCCGCAGGTGATGCAGTCCCTCGGCGGCGAAACCGCCGTCCAGCAGGTGCTGATGTCGCTGCCGGCGGGCAAGCTGTTCCTCGCCGCCTATCTGTTCGTGATGATCGTTTTCCTCGCCTCGCATATGGATGCGGTGGCCTACACCATGGCGGCAACCAGTACCCGTAACCTGCGCGAAGGCGAAGATCCGGATCGCGGCATGCGCCTGTTCTGGTGCGTGGTGATCACCCTCATCCCGCTATCGATTCTGTTTACCGGCGCCTCGCTGGAAACCATGAAAACCACCGTGGTGCTGACCGCCTTACCGTTCCTTGCCATTTTACTGATCAAGACCGGCGGCTTTGTACGCTGGCTAAAACAGGACTACGCCCACGTGCCTGTGCATCAGATAGAAACCCATACGCCCGAGCCGATCGTTAAAGCCGAGACGCTGCCGGTTGGCGCGGTACTTAAAGGCGACGGCCAGTCGCTGTAAAAAACGCTTACTGACAATAATCACAAGGTGACCCTACATGAGCAATTTAAGCCCTGACTTTACCCTGCCGATTAACTTTTGCGCCAATCCGCAGGACGCCTGGACCATTCCGGCCCGTTTTTACACCGACAGCCAGGCGTTTGAGCACGAGAAAGAGCGTATCTTCGCCAATAGCTGGATTTGCGTCGCCCACGGCAGCGAAGTCGCCAGGCCGAACGATTACATCACCCGGGAGATCATCGGCGAAAATATCGTTATCGTCCGCGGCCGCGACAACATTCTGCGCGCCTTCTATAACGTCTGCCCGCACCGCGGCCACCAGTTGCTGAGCGGTGAAGGTAAAGCCAAAAACGTGATTACCTGCCCCTATCACGCCTGGGCCTTCAAGCTGGACGGCAATCTCGCCCACGCCCGCAACTGCGAAAACGTAGCGAACTTCGATAGCGAAAAGGCAAAGCTTGTGCCGGTGCGCCTTGAAGAGTATGCCGGCTTTGTGTTTATCAATATGAACCCGCAAGCGGAGAGCGTGGAAACGCAGCTACCGGGACTGCAGGACAAAGTGCTGGCAGCCTGCCCGGATGTTCATGAGCTGAAACTGGCGGCGCGCTTTACCACCCTTACCCCGGCGAACTGGAAAAATATCGTCGATAACTATCTGGAATGTTATCACTGCGGCCCGGCGCACCCGGGATTCTCGGATTCCGTGCAAGTTGACCGTTACTGGCACACCATGCACGGCAAATGGACGCTGCAGTATGGCTTCGCCAAACCGTCCGAGCAGTCCTTTAAATTCGAAGAAGGTACCGACGCCGCGTTCCACGGTTTCTGGCTGTGGCCGTGCACCATGCTCAACGTCACGCCGATCAAAGGCATGATGACCGTCATTTATGAATTCCCGGTGGATGAAGAGACCACCCTGCAGAACTACGACATCTATTTCACCAATGAAGAGCTGACCGACGATCAGAAGGCGCTGATTGAGTGGTATCGCGACGTGTTCCGCCCGGAAGATTTACGCCTGGTGGAAAGCGTGCAGAAGGGGCTGAAGTCCCGCGGCTATCGCGGCCAGGGACGCATTATGGCGGATAACAGCGGCAGCGGTATCTCCGAGCATGGGATCGCGCATTTCCACAATCTGGTCGCCCAGGTGTTCCAGCCGTAATCGTTGAAGGAGTTGGCTATGTCCGTATTTCACTCAAATCTGTTTCGCCAGCAGGCGCTGATTGCCGGAAGCTGGCGCGACGCCGCCGACGGTACGACGCTTGCCGTCAGCAATCCCTCCACCGGCGAGGCGCTCGGCCAGATCCCCAATATGGGCCGGACGGAAGCGCAGCAGGCGGTGGATGCCGCCGCTGCCGCGCTGCCGGCATGGCGCGCGCTTACCGCCGCCCAGCGCGCCGCGCTATTGAAGAACTGGCACCGCCTGATCCTCGAAAACAAGTCCGCGCTGGCGCAGATTATGACCGCCGAGCAGGGCAAGCCGCTGGCGGAAGCGGAAGGCGAAATCGCCTATGCCGCCTCGTTTATCGAGTGGTTTGCCGAACAAGGGAAACGCGCCAACGGCGAGATAATCCCCTCCCCCGGCGCCGATAAACGCCTGATGGTGATCCGCCAGGGCGTGGGCGTCTGCGCGGCGATCACTCCGTGGAACTTCCCGGCGGCGATGATCACCCGTAAGGCCGGCCCGGCGCTGGCCGCGGGTTGTACGATGGTAATTAAGCCTGCCAATGAAACGCCGTTTACCGCGCTGGCGATGGCGGAACTGGCGAATCAGGCCGGGATCCCGCAGGGCGTCATTAACGTCGTAACCGGGCAGTCGCGTGAGATTGGCGCGGTGTTCACCGGCGATGAGCGGGTGCGTAAGCTCTCCTTTACCGGTTCGACCGAAGTCGGCCGCGTGCTGATGCGCCAGTGCGCGGAATCCATCAAAAAGCTCTCTTTAGAGCTCGGCGGTAACGCGCCGTTTATCGTCTTTGACGACGCCGATATCGATAAAGCGGTCGAGGGGGCGCTGATCGCCAAGTTCCGCAACGCCGGGCAAACCTGCGTCTGCGTAAACCGTTTCTATATTCATCGCGCCGTCTACGACCAATTCTGCGATAAGTTCGTCGCCCGCGTCGCCGCCTTGAAAGTCGGCGATGGTAGCGAGTCCGATGTCCAGATTGGCCCGCTTATCAACGCCGATGCCGGACGCAAAGTCCAGTCCCTGCTCGACGACGCGCTCACCCGCGGCGCCACGCTGTTAACCGGCGGTAAAGCGCATCCGCTGGGCGGTAATTTCTTCACCCCTACGGTTATCGGCGACGTACAGCCGGGGTCACTGCTGCTGCAGGAAGAGATTTTCGGCCCGGTGGCCGCGCTGGTGAAATTTGAGGATGAGCAAGAGGTCATTGAGCAGGCCAATAACACCATCTACGGCCTCGCCTCCTATTTTTACAGCAACGATGCCGCCCGTATCTGGCGCGTCTCCGAACAGCTGGAATACGGCATGGTCGGCATCAATACCGGGCTGATTTCTAATGAAGTCGCGCCATTTGGCGGAGTGAAACAGTCGGGTCTTGGCCGCGAAGGGTCGGAACACGGTATCGAAGATTACCTGGAGATGAAGTATCTCTGCCAGGGGTTGTAACTGTATTCTCCCGGCGGCGGCTCTGGCCACGCCGGGATTTTTGATGGAGTTCAGCGATGTCTGATTATCAAATGTTTGAGACGATCGTTCGCGATGTTGAACAGATCACCGCCCAGGTTAAGCGTTTTACGCTGGTCTCGTCGACCGGCGCCCCGCTGCCGGAGTTCAGCGGCGGCAGCCATATAATCGTCCAGATGCAGGATGGCGAGCAGCGCTACAGCAATGCCTATTCGCTAATGAGCTCGCCGCTGGATACCGCCAGCTGGCAGATTGCGGTGCGTCTCGAGTCGCCTTCCAAAGGCGGCTCGCGTTTTATGCACCAGCAGGTGCGCCCGGGCGATACCCTGACGGTGTCCACCCCCAACAACCTGTTCGCCATCGAGCCACAGGCGCGCAAGCATCTGCTGATTGCCGGCGGCATCGGCATTACGCCCTTCTTATCGCATATTCCGGAACTGGAACAGCGCCAGGCCGACTGGCAGCTGCATTACTGTTTTCACGACGCCGACAGTAATGCTTTCGTCGATACGCTTCGCGCCGCGCCGTGGCGCGACCGGGTCAATATTCACATCTCAGCGCTCGGCAGCCGTCTCGATCTGTCGCGCCTGTTCGCCGACATCGAGCCCGGAACCCACGTCTATACCTGCGGCCCGGCTGCACTTAACGAGGCGGTGAAAGCCGCCGCCGAACGGCATCAGGTTCCCGCCAGCCAGCTGCACTTTGAGCAATTTATCCTTGAGGATAAAGGCGGAGAGGCATTTACGCTGGTGCTGGCGCGTTCCGGACGCGAATTTACCGTGCCGCAGGACATGACCATTCTGCAGGTTATTGAGAATAACAAAGCGGCGAAGGTGGAATGCCTGTGCCGCGAAGGAGTATGCGGCACCTGCGAAACGATGATTCTCGAGGGTGAAGCCGACCACCGCGATCAGTACTACAGCGATGAAGAGAAAGCCAGTCAGCAGAGTATGCTGATCTGCTGCTCACGCGCTAAAGGCGGCCGGTTAGTGCTGGATTTATAGCACGCTCTCCGGCCAGCGGCGCTGGCCGGAGAGACAATCACAGTTCCAGCTCGCGGCGCAGCAGTTCGGCGATATCCTCGGGGCTTGCCGCATTCACCAGAGCGGTACGAAAACCCTCATGCATAATCCGCCGTGCCAGGCGTGAGAAGATCCGCATATGCTGGTCACCCGCCGAGTGTTTGTTCAGCGTCAGCATAATGACAAACTGCGCTTCTTCATCGCCCCACATCACCGGTTGCGCCAGCCGCGCGACGCTGATGGTCGACTGTTCAATATGCTCGGATTTACTGTGCGGAATGGCGAAGCTAAAGCCCAGACCGGTGGAGAACACCGCCTCGCGGGCCCACAGATCGGCTTCCAGCTTACGCGGATAGCGGCAACGCCCGGCCAACAGCAGATTGTCGGTCATCCCTTTCAGAACTTCTTCTTTACTGCGCCAGTCGCTATTAAGCGTAATGCACTGGGTACTCACCAGCGGAACATCCTGCTGACGCATGCGGAACTGGGCCAGCAGATGTTCCACTTCCAGCGAAGTACGGCACTGCATCGCCTGATTCAGCAGCTGGCGGCAGGCGCGGCTATCCAGTTGCGCCAGGCGCGCCTTGGTCGCCGGGATTGCCGGCGCGCTCATACTCAATTCATCTAAACCGAGGCCAACCAGCAGCGGCAGCACCGACCCTTTCGCCCCCAGCTCGCCGCACAGGCCAATCCATTTCCCCTGACGATGCACCGCCTGCACGGCATAGTCCAGCGCGCGCAGGAAGGCCGGATTCAGGCTGTTGTAGTGGCGCGTTACTTTAGCGTTATCGCGATCGACCGCCAGCAGATACTGCGTTAAGTCGTTACTGCCGATGCTAAAGAAATCGATCTCTTCACAGCACTGATCGATGATAAACATCACCGACGGTACCTCCAGCATGATACCGAGCGGGATCTTTTCATCAAACGGGATCTGTTCGGCGCGCAGCGACTGCTTGGCCTCCGCCAGCCGCTCTTTCACCCACAGAATCTCCTCCATTGATGAAATCATCGGGATCATAATTTTCAGCGAGCCATGCGCCGAGGCGCGTAAAATCGCCCGCAGTTGAGTATGAAACAGCGCCTGATACTCTTCATAAATGCGCACCGCGCGGTAGCCGAGGAACGGATTGTTTTCCGCCGGAATATTGAGATATGCCACCGGCTTATCGCCGCCGATATCCATGGTCCGCACGATAATGCTGCGGCCGTTGGCCGGCTCCAGCGCCTGACAAAAGATGTTGTAGAGCTCATTTTCCGACGGCGCGCCAGGGCGGTCCATATACAACATTTCGGTGCGGAACAGCCCAACCGACTGCGCGCCGTTATTGAATGCCGCCACCGCTTCCACCGAATGCGCGATATTGGCGGCAATCTCGACGCGGATACCGTCTTGCGTCTGCCCGGCTTTATCGAGCCATACCTGCTGCTGTTGCTGAATTTGCTCCTGTAGCCAGGCCTCCTGCTGATAATAACGCGCCACCGCTGGGCTGGGGTCCACCACCAGCAGCCCGGCATTACCGTCTATCTGTACCTGGGTATCGACCCACGGCAGCAGCGCCGGCAGGTCAACCCCCACCAGGGTAGGAATATTGAACGAACGGGCCAGAATGACAGTATGTGAAGTGGTGCCACCGCTGCGCAGCAGTAGCCCTTTCAACTGCGACTTATCCAGTTCCAGAAACTGGCTTGGGGTCAGTTCATCGGCAAGACAAATAGCCGCTTCCCGCAGTTGTCCCGGTGCCGGAAAGCGGTCTTCACCGTAAATATGCTGCAATAGCTGGAAACAGACGTCGCGGACATCCAGCACTCGTTCCTGCAGATAGCTGTTGCCGGAATCGCGGAACTGGGCGCAGAAGTGGTCGCCGGTGGCGACAATAGCCTGCGCGCAGCTAAGGCCGGTAAGAATACCGCCAAGCAGGTGCTGGCGCAGGGAAGCATCGGTCGCCAGCGAACGGTGAGCTTGCAGAATCGCGCTGGCGGTGCCGTCATTGTCCAGCAACCGCAGATCGATATCCTGCACCAGCAGACGCAAACCGTTATCCAGCGCCGTCTGCTCCTGTTCAAGGCCGGCGGCGACGGGCAGTTCGCCAAGGTCGTGAAGATCGCGTGATTTGAGATGAACCAGCTTACCGCCCGCACTGCCGGCGCAGACCGGGCGCGCAGGAAACAGCGTTGGATTCAGCCGCGACAGCGATTCCGGTACCGGCTCGATATCCAACGCTTGCGCGGCAGGTAGCGGCGCATCGCAGTGCGGAAACTCATTTTCGATAAACGCGGTTAACGCGGCAAATGCTTCGGCTTCATCCTCACCGCTGATAATCAGCTGACAGGCGTCGCCCTTGAGGGTGTTACTACCAATGATCGCCAGCGCGCTTTTCGCATTCCCGCGACCGTCGCTACGCAGATTCCGCCACTCAACCGCCGATGAAAAGCGGTTACACAGCGTTTCGACCAGGCTTGCCGGGCGCGCATGCACGCCATTTGGCAAATCACATATGAATTCAATTACCAGTGCCATCGCCTTCCTCCTGAGCAATGCGTTATTTCAGCCAAAGGTAATGAAAGAAGGCGCAATGAACTACGTGATAAAACTGGCAATTACTGGACTATTGTACACATACATCTTTTTTATGCTCACCATCACAATTCATCAGCCAGGACATACATAACCCTCTTCACAGCTAAGATTTGAGGTTGATCGCAATTCCTTTCTCACCTTACAAATATCCAGTAAATGCACTTTTTCTCTACTATTTTATACCCCGCCCTTTTTCTAATGTTGAAGCATCAATACTGTCACGGGCCACACAGCGCTCAGGAGCAAGCAATGAACGAACTGGTGCAAATACTAAAAAATACTCGCCAGCATCTGATGACCGGCGTCTCACACATGATCCCCTTCGTCGTCTCGGGCGGGATCCTACTGGCGGTGTCCGTCATGTTGTATGGCAAAGGCGCGGTGCCCGATGCCGCCACCGACCCTAATCTGAAGAAGCTCTTTGATATCGGCGTCGCCGGGCTGACGCTGATGGTGCCTTTTCTTGCCGCCTATATCGGCTACTCCATTTCTGACCGCGCCGCGCTGGCCCCTTGCGCCATTGGCGCCTGGGTGGGCAACAGCTTCGGCGCCGGCTTCTTCGGCGCGTTGATAGCCGGCATGATTGGCGGTCTGGTGGTCTATTACCTGAAAAAAATCCCCGTACATAAAGTTCTGCGCTCGGTGATGCCGATTTTCATCATTCCCATCGTCGGCACCTTTATCACCGCCGGGATCATGATGTGGGGGCTCGGCGAGCCGGTAGGCGCGCTGACCGCAAACCTGACCAGTTGGCTGCAAGGGATGCGCGAAGGCAGCATCGTGGTGCTGGCCATCATTATGGGCCTGATGCTGGCTTTTGATATGGGCGGCCCGGTCAACAAAGTGGCCTACGCCTTTATGCTGATTTGCGTCTCTCAGGGCGTCTACAGCGTCGTGGCAATCGCCGCGGTCGGCATCGCCGTACCGCCGCTGGGCATGGGGCTGGCGACGTTGATTGGCCGTCAATATTTTACCGCCGAAGAGCGTGAAACCGGCAAGGCCGCGCTGGTGATGGGCTGCGTCGGCGTGACCGAAGGCGCCATCCCCTTTGCCGCCGCCGACCCGCTGCGCGTTATTCCCGCCAACATGATTGGCGCCGCCTGCGGCTGCGTTACCGCCGCGCTGATGGGCGCGCAGTGCTATGCCGGCTGGGGCGGGCTTATCGTGCTGCCGGTGGTCCAGGGCAAACTCGCCTTTGTCACCGCACTCTTTGTCGGCGCCTGCGTCAGCGCGGCCTGTGTCATCACTCTGAAAGCATTCACCAAAAAGAAACCGTCCGACGCCCAGGACGACGATGAATTAGATCTTGATTTCGAAATTAACTAACAGACTGGAAGGAACACCTTATGACCCACATTATCGCCGTTACCGCCTGCCCATCGGGCGTCGCTCATACCTATATGGCCGCCGAGTCGCTGGAAAGCGCCGCCAAAGCCAAAGGTTGGCAGGTTAAGGTAGAGACCCAGGGTTCCATTGGTATTGAGAACGAACTTACGGCGGAAGAGATCGCCGCTGCCGATATGGTCATCCTGACCAAAGACATCGGCATTAAGTTTGAAGAACGCTTTGCCGGGAAAACCATTGTGCGCGTCAACATCAGCGATGCGGTAAAACGCGCAGACGCCATCATGAACAAGATAGACAGCCACCTTTCCCAGAACGCCTGAAGCCCAAAAGAGGCGCTACGCGCCTCTCAGACTGCTGACAAAGAAGGAAAAAGCGTGGTTTTTCCTTCTTTGTGGTTATCAGCCGAAAATCAATAAATTGATTTTCCTTGTTATTTGCCTGGTGCAATTTGCAAGCTCAATGATTGCATGAGGTTTGTCATTAATCTCAGAGGCGCTACGCGCCTCTTAGCCACAACATGGAGTTTGTCATGACGAATCGTACTCAACGCCTGAAAGCCAGCCTGTTCGCCCAGCCGCGCGAAATCTCCCTTGAACGCGCATTGCTCTATACCGCCAGCCATCGGCTGACGGAGGGGGAGCCGGTGATTATCCGCCGGGCGAAAGCCACGGCGTGGATCCTCGATAAGGTGGCCATTTCGATTCGTGATGATGAACTGATTGCCGGCAACCGCACCGTCAAACCACGTGCGGGGATCATGTCGCCGGAGATGGACCCCTACTGGCTGCTCAACGAGCTCGACGCCTTCCCGACCCGCCCGCAGGACCGCTTCGCGATAAGTGAAGAAGATAAGCGGATTTACCGCGAAACGCTGTTCCCTTACTGGGAAAAGCGTTCGATGAAAGATTTCATTAACGGTCAAATAACCGAGGAGGTCAAGGCCGCGATCGGCACGCAGATTTTCAGCGTTAATCAGACGGATAAAGGCCAGGGCCATATTATTATCGACTATCCGCGGCTGCTGAATAATGGCCTTGATGCGCTGATCGCCGAGCTGAAATCACACTGCGCCCGGCAGCCTGATAACCACTTTTATCAGGCGGTCCTGATCTTGCTTGAAGCTTCGCAGCGTCATATTTTGCGCTACGCCACGCTGGCGGAAGAGATGGCCGCCAACTGTACGAATGCCCGGCGTCAGCAGGAGCTGGCAACCATCGCCGCCATCTCACGCCATAACGCGCAGCATCGGCCGCAGGATTTTGCCCAGGCCTGCCAGCTGTTCTGGTATATGAATATTATTTTGCAGTACGAGTCCAACGCCAGCTCGATTTCGCTCGGACGCTTTGACCAGTACATGTTGCCTTTTTATCAGGCATCGCTGAATCAGGGTCAGGATCCCGCGTATCTTAAGGAGCTACTGGAGTCGCTATGGGTGAAGTGTAACGATATCGTTCTGCTGCGTTCGTCCAGCAGCGCGCGCTATTTCGCCGGTTTTCCCACCGGTTACACCGCCCTGCTTGGCGGACTGACGGAAACCGGGCGTAGTGCGGTAAACGTACTGTCCTTTCTTTCTCTCGATGCTTACCAGAATGTGCAGCTACCGCAGCCAAATCTGGGCGTGCGGGTCAATGAGCTGATTGACCGCCCGTTCCTGCGCAAAACCGCTGAGACCATTCGCCTGGGTACCGGGATCCCGCAGATTTTCAACGATGAAGTGGTCGTCCCGGCCTTCCTTAACCGCGGCGTGTCGCTGGAAGATGCCCGCGATTACGCGGTGGTCGGCTGCGTAGAGCTCTCTATTCCAGGGCGCACCTACGGCCTGCACGATATCGCGATGTTTAATCTGCTGAAGGTGATGGAAATTGTGCTGCAGGAAAATGAACATCAGCCTGAAGTCAGCTGGGACGGTCTCATCAGCCAAATCCGCGACAAAATCCGCTATTACATCAAGCTGATGGTCGAGGGCAGCAACATTTGCGATATCGGACACCGCGACTGGGCTCCGGTCCCCCTGCTGTCATCCTTTATCGAAGATTGCGTGCAGCACGGCAAAGATATCACCGCAGGCGGCGCGCGCTATAACTTCTCCGGCGTTCAGGGTATCGGAATCGCTAACCTGAGCGATTCGCTGCACGCGCTGAAGGGCATGGTCTTCGAGCAACAGCGCCTCAGCTTTGCCGAACTGATGGCGGTACTGAAAGCCAACTTCCGCACGCCGGAAGGAGAAAAAATCCGCGCCCGTTTGATCAACCGTTACGAGAAATACGGCAACGATATCGACGAAGTGGATAATATTAGCGCCGATCTGCTGCGTTTTTACTGTAAAGAGGTAGAACGGTATCTAAACCCACGCGGCGGCCATTTCACCCCTGGCTCCTATACCGTATCCGCGCATGTGCCGCTGGGCTCGGTGGTCGGCGCGACGCCGGACGGCCGGTTGGCCGGCGAACAGCTGGCGGACGGCGGCCTGTCGCCAATGGTTGGGCAGGATGCCCAGGGGCCGACGGCGGTGCTGAAATCGGTCAGCAAACTGGATAATTATCTGCTATCGAACGGTACGCTGCTGAACGTCAAATTCACCCCGGCAACGCTTGCCGGCGACAGCGGCCTGAACAAACTGGCAGACTTTTTACAGGCCTTCTGCAAGCTCAAACTGCAGCATATCCAGTTTAACGTGGTCAACGCCGACACGCTGCGTGAAGCGCAGCAGCGGCCGCAGGATTTTGCCGGTCTGGTGGTGCGGGTCGCAGGTTACAGCGCCTTCTTTGTTGAGCTGTCAAAGGAGATACAGGATGACATTATCCGCCGCACCGCGCATCAGCTGTGAGGTCATCGAAACGCGCGCCGATACGGCGCGCATTTTTAACCTCCAACGCTACTCGCTTAATGACGGGCAAGGGATCCGCACGGTGGTGTTTTTCAAAGGCTGCCCCCACACCTGCCCGTGGTGCGCCAATCCTGAATCGATCTCGCCAAAGATCCAGACCGTGCGCCGGGAGAGTAAATGCCTGCGCTGCACGCGCTGCCTGCAGGACGTCGCCGAGTGTCCCTCCGGGGCATGGGAGCAGATTGGCCGGGATGTTACGCTCGATGCCCTGCTGCGCGAGGTGCTTAAGGACGAGGTCTTCTTCCGCGCCTCCGGCGGCGGCGTCACCCTGTCTGGGGGCGAAGTGCTGATGCAGGCCGTGTTTGCCGCCCGCTTCCTCCAGCACCTGCGCCACTGGGGGGTGCGCACCGCTATCGAGACCGCGGGCGACTGCGCCTTTACCCGTTTTCTCCCGGTGGCCGAAGCCTGTGACGAAATACTGTTTGATTTGAAAATCATGAATAGCGAGCAGGCCCATTCACTACTGCAGATGAATCAGCCGCGAGTGCTGGACAACTTCCGTCAGTTGGCCATCCGCAAAATGAATCTTATCCCGCGCGTGCCGCTGATCCCTGGCTACACGATGAACACGGAGAATTTTAAGCAGATCTTAAAGTTCCTCGCGCCGTTCGGTCTGACGGAGATTCATCTGTTGCCGTTTCATCAATATGGCGAGGCGAAATACCGTCTGCTGGGTAAAACCTGGCCGCTGGCCAACGTCAACGCTCCCCGAGAGGCGGATATTCATCCTTATCAAGCGCTGGCTGAAGCAGCAGGATATCACGTCACTATCGGCGGTTAACGCCTGGAGGATGTTATGGACTTCAACATTGTCGCGGTGACCGCCTGCGTGAGCGGGGTTGCACATACCTATATGGCAGCCGAGCTACTGGAAAAAGTCGGTCATCATGAAAAATGGTCTCTGAAAGTGGAAACCCAGGGCGCGCTCGGCGTGGAAAACCGAATTAGCGAAGAGGATATTGCCCGCGCCACGGTGGTGTTACTGGTAACCGATATCGAAATCGATGGCGCTCAACGCTTTGACGGACTCCGTACCATTAAAACCAGTATCGCCACATTCCTGTTGCAGCCACAGCAGATTGTCAAAGCCGTTAATAGCATTATGAAAAAGCCGGTCGTTTACCTGGAAGTTCCCTGACCGGCCACGGCGTTTATTGCACGTCGAGCAGCCACTTTTGCGCGGGTGTCAGGCGGCTCGCCGTTTCTGGCGTCAGCCAGCGCTGCTGGTCCTGCTGCGCGGTATCAGCACGATCAATATATAAGCCATGAAGCACGCGCCTTCTGCTGCCTTCAAGATTGCGGGTGCCGCCGTGCCAGGCATGCGCGTTATAAATCATTACGCTGCCGGCCGGCGCGGCAAAAACAATTTCATCAGGATGTGTCTTTTCCGGATCCGCCAAAACCTCTTCCGGCAGCTCCGGGAGCAGATGGGTAGCGGGAATAATCCGCGGCGCGCCGTTGGCGGCGCTCAAATCATCAATAGCCCATATCGTATTGACCAGATGCACTTTCGGGAAGTCTACCCGTGGCTTTTTCCAGTCGGCGTGCAGCGGTTGATGACCACCGTTATACAGCGCCTCGCGGGCATTGAGGCTGGAAACTTTAAACGCGCCATTAAAAATATAACGACAGGCGGAAAGAATGAGCGGATGCGACCACACCTTCTCCCAGATAACGCCCTTGTTGATGAGGTTGGCAATACGCGTCGCCGTCGCCTCCTGATGGTGTTCCATCGCCAGATTCTCGCCTTCACGCTCCACCAGCGCGTCAATGCGCTCACGTATCTCGCTCAGCCACTGAGGATCAACGACGTTGTGCACCACGGTATAGCCAAGCGTATCAAGTTCATGTTTCATTTGGTCGCTTAGCGTCCGGGTCGCGCCAAGCGCCTCCAGATGAATCATCGATTGTGAGTCCATATTGCCTTCCTTTTAACTTTTAGATAACACAATCAAACTCTACGATGCGGCCAACGACCAGGCAGGAAGGGAAAACTACGAAAAACTGGATATCCGTACGCCAGACACAAAAATGTGAGCCTTATCAATAATTGCCGATGGGTAAATTCGTTGTAAATATTCACCCATTTAATAATGCATCCGCCGCGCGCCGTAAGGCGGAACATCAGGATAAAAAAGATTATAATCAAAGAGATAATTTTAACTCGGGGTCGACAGGATGATTGATGATCTGGCGGGCATACTAAATCGTTTAGTTAATCAAAAAGATAGGCTGCAGGTCCGCTTTCCGGAGCCGGATATTCCCGTTCCGGCGCTGGCGTTGAAGGTGCCCTTCCCGCGTCTGGAAATCGTCCTTGAAGGCGAGCTCCATGATCAGGGTCTACCGCTATCCGCGGCGGTTTTAGCCACTTCGCAGGTACTCTACGTACAGGCGGGAAAGTGGACGCTACCCGAGTGGAACGGTCCGGCGGTCACGCTCAGCATTTTATTTGGCCGCCAAAAGCTCGGCTTTTGCATTCAGCGCTGGGACGGAAAAAAACTACATACTGAAAAGCAAAACGTCGCCCGGCTGGGCCCCCGCGTTGGCTCCTATCTGCTGCTGGCGTTGAATGAAGTCTGCCTGCAGCCTGACCCAATAACCGCCCGGCTGGTGGTTTCCGCGCTATTAAGCCACTGCCTTGAACAACTTGTCGGTCTGGAAATGCGCGTTAGCCGCAGCCGCGATCTGTTTTTAGCGGTTCAGGATTATCTGCAAGAAAATCTTAGCCAGCCGCTGACCCGCGAATCGGTTGCCAGACGCTTTCATATTACTCCGAACTATCTTTCGCATATATTTCAGAAATCGGGGTCAGTGGGCTTTAATGAATATCTAACCGCCGTGCGGCTGGAAAAAGCGAAGCAACTATTACGCGGTTACGATTTAAAAGTAAAAGAAATTGCGCATAATTGCGGCTTTATCGATAGCAACTATTTTTGCCGGGTGTTTAAACGTAATACCGAACGTTCACCTTCGGAATATCGTCGCCACTGCCGTAGCGCGCAGCAGCGTTAATCATCTCAGGGGAAATAAGAATGGACTGACCCCGCGGAAATATTCCAACGACCTACCACTCCATGGCGACGAGATCAGTGGCGCGGATACTAATGCGTTCGCGGGTAGTGTAATTAGCACAATGTGCTACATCAGCAGCTAATTAACGCATCTCCGCGCCAAATCAATTTTTATCCCAGCTGAGCGGTCAGCTTTTAGCCGCTATGCGCAAAATATCCGCGCCGGGCCAATAATCTCCAGGCGAACCGGAGCGCCTGTTTGCCAGGCGGCCTGGCTGACGGTTTTCAGCACCAGCGGCATTGATTGCCCCGCTACCGTCACCGTCAGCGTCGAGATATGGCCGGCGAAATCGACATCTACGATGCGAAAGGCGCTCTCCTGCGGCCCGCACGGCGACACCCGCAGTTGCTCCGGGCGCAGCATTACGCGTCCGCGGCCGCTGGCGTGAGGATTGTCAGTCGGTAACTCGCCGATGGCGCAACGCGCGCGCCCCTCCGTGAGCTCGGCGTCGAGCACCAGCGCATCGCCAAGAAACAGCGCGGTGGCCTCGTCAACCGGGCGCGAATAGACCTCGAACGGGGTTCCTACCTGAGTAAAACGCCCCTGCCGCATCACCGCGACCTGGCTTGCAAACGACAGCGCCTCCGTCTGATCGTGAGTAACCAGAATCGACGCCACCCCAGCCTCGGCCAGCAGGTCGGCGGTGGCTTTGCGCGTCGCCGCACGCAGCCCGGTATCCAGCGCCGAGAAAGGTTCATCCAGCAGCATCAGCGATGGCCGCTGGGCCAGCGCGCGCGCCAGCGCAACCCGCTGCTGCTGGCCGCCGGAAATTTCATGCGGCCAGTGGCTCGCTAATGTCGAATCTAACGCCACCATTTCCATCAGCGCGGCGACCCGGCGGCGTTTCTCTTCGCGACCGCAATCGAGCCCCCAGGCGATATTGTCCGCGACGTTAAGATGGGGGAACAGCGCCCCTTCCTGCGGCACGAAACCGATCCCACGCTGATGCGCCGGCACAAACACGCCGTCGGCAAACAGGGTGTTGCCCTGCAGAACGATTCGCCCGTGATCCGGGGTTTCAAAACCGGCAAGAATTCGCAGCAGCGTGGTTTTACCGGAACCCGACGGGCCGACAATGGCGGTACGGCTTCCCGGCGCCACGGTCAGATTAAGGTTATCGAGCACCAGCGCGTCGGCGAAAGATTTCGAGATAGAAGACAATTCCAGCATGTTACAACCCTGCAATTTTTTTCGACTGCACATAAAGAACCGCCGTCAGCGGTAGCGAAATCACGATCATCAGCATCGCATAAGGCGCCGCGGCGACGTAGTCGATCTCGCTGGTTAACGCCCAAAAACCGGTCGACAGCGTGCGGGTGCCTAGCGGCGACAGCAGCAACGTCGCGGTAAGCTCGTTGCTCACGCCAAGAAACACCAACGCGGCGCCAGCGGCCGCTCCCGGGGCGGCAAGACGCATGGTGACGCTCCATAAGGCGCGGGCCGGACTGCGCCCAAGGCTACGGGCGACGTTTTCCAGCTCAACTGGCGCCTGGGCGATACCGGCGCGCAGGTTAATTAACGCTCGCGGCATGAACATCAGCAGGTAAGCCAGAAACAGCGTCACTTCGGTCTGATACACCGGGCGGGCATAGTGGATAGTCACCGTCACCAGCGCCAGCGCGGTAACGATACCCGGCAGTGAGCTGGTGATGTAATTACAGCCCTCCAGCAGGCGGAACAGCCGGCGCGGATAACGCACGCCGAGCCAGGCGACAGGAATCGCGCAGGCGGTGGTCAGCAGCGCGCCGCCCGCGCCCAGCATCAGGGTCTGGCGTAGCGAATGCCAGAGATCGGCATGCAGCCAGTTCTCCACCCCGCCGAGCCATAGCCAGCGGCACAGCACCAGCAGCGGGACGCCCATCGCCAGCATCACCAGCGTCAGCAGCAGCAGTTGCGCGGCCCATGCGGCCACGTTCCCCAACGGACGTCGCTTCTGTTCGCGCGCCGCGCCGGCGCCGATGCGCGCGTAGCGCGCTTTACCGCGCGAAACGCTCTCCAGTAGCAGGATCGCCAGGCAGCACAGCGCCAGCACTCCCGCCAGCATATTCGCCGCCGGGCCGCTAAAGGTGGACTGGAACTGGTCATAAATAGCGGTGGTGAAGGTGTCGAAGCGAATCATCACATACAGGCCATATTCCGCCAGCAGATGCAGCGCCACCAGCAGCGCGCCGCCGCAGATAGCCAACCGCAGTTGCGGCAGCACCACGCGGAAGAAAACCTTCCACGGCGGCGTGCCCAACGAGGTGGCAACATCTTCCAGCGTCGGGTCGAGACGACGGAGCACCGCCGCCACCGGCATGTAGATAAAGGGATAGTAGGCCAGCACGGAGAGGAACACCCCGGCGGACAGACCGTGGAGCGAGGGAACCGCGCTGACCCAGGCATAGCTCTGGACAAATGCCGGGATAGCCAGCGGCGCGACAGCCAGCGCCGACCACAGCTGACGCCCGGCAAGCGCGGTGCGTTCAGTAAGCCAGGCCACCGCCACGCCCAATGCGATGCAAATAGGCACCGCCAGCAGCGTCAGCCATAGCGTATTGCTGAGCAGTTCAGCCACCCGCGGGCGAAACACCAGTGCTTTTATGGTCGGCCAGCCGGTCTCAATTCCTACGGCGGCCACAAAACCTAACGGCAGTAACGCCATTAGCGAAAACAGTACAGCTAAGGCAACCATCGGAAATGCAGGACGCCTGCGCTCGGGCAGGCGTCCTGTTTTCTTTCCGAGTACCAGACTCAGAGCAGACATAGATAAATCACTTCAGCATCAAATTACAGCAGGCCCGCCTGGGTCATCAGGTCGATCACTTTCTTGCTATTGAGCGTTGACGGTTCAACCTTCGGCGCATCCAGCTCTTTCAGCGGCGTCAGTTTCGGGTTAGAGGCGGCATTCACGCCCACCGCATATTCGAAGGCGTTATTGGTGCGCAGCTCATCCTGACCCTGCTTGCCGGTGATCCATTTGATAAAGGCCTGCGCCTGCTCTTTATGTTTGCTGGAAGCCAGTACGCCGCCGCCGGAGATACTCACGAAAGCGCCCGGATCCTGATTTTTGAAATAATAAAGTTTGGTGTTTTTGCTGTTCTCGCCGGTTTTCGCCTGGTCGACAAAGCGGTAATAGTGGTAGATCACCCCACCGTCGATTTGACCGGCGTTGACCGCTTTCATTACCGTGCTGTTGCCTTTGTAGGCCACGAAGTTCGTTTTCATCGCCTTCAGCCAGTCGAGGGTCGCTTTTTCACCCTTCAACGCCAGCATGGCGCTGACGATAGCCTGGAAGTCGGCACCCGATGGGGAGGCGGCCCAGCGCCCTTTCCACTCAGGTTTCGCCAGATCCATCAGCGAATGCGGCAGCTGAGATTCGCTGATTTTCGCCGGGTTATAAACGAAAACGGTGCTGCGGGCGGCAATGCCAATCCAGCGGCCGTGCTCGGGACGATACTGCGGGGCGACCTGATTCAGCGTTGCGGCATCCAGCGGCGCAAACAGTTTGGCGTTATCGACCAGCACCATGGAAGGCGAGTTTTCGGTCAGGAAGACATCCGCCGGCGAGGCTGCCCCCTCCTGCACCAGTTGATTACCCAATTCGCTATCGTCGCCGTTGCGCAGCGTGACCTTAATACCGGTTTCTTTGGTAAAGCCGTCAACCCAGGATTTCACCAGGTTTTCGTGCTGGGCGTTATACACCACAATGCCGTCGCCATTGTCAGCAGCCATAACCTGCGGAGCGGTAAACAGAGCCGTCGCAGCGAGCATCGCCGCGCAATATGCCGATAAGCGGAAATTCATAAGCTAATCCTTAGTATGGGTAGTCGAAAAGCCGTGGAGAAACCGGGCTGGCACGGATTAAATCACAGAGGAATGTGAATGATAATGAAAACAATTACCATCATTTTAAAAAAGTGAAAAACACCGCCAATTAGAATTTCCTGATGACAAAATGCTTATTTCGACGCGCGACTGAAACAAACCTTAAGACAACATTAAGCCAACAGGTTTAAATATTATCGCTGTTTAAAATCTTGATCGTCTTCACAGATTCTCCCCGCGACACGGCAACGGACCGCTGTTTGCCGGATGAAACCATCACTCTTGCCAATAACTTTAAATGAGAATGATCTTGATAATCATTCTCAATATCACATATCATCCTGTTCCAGCAGCAAGATACGAAGAAAAGACGACTAAAAAGCCGAAAATGGATATTTTATGTTTAAGGAAACCCTTTTAAACACTCTGGTTATAGGCTGCGCGTTGCTCATGAGCGCCTGTCACAGCCCGGTTTATCCCCTCTCCCCTGCCGGGGAGGGCGCGCTGGTAGAGCAGGCGGATATTCGTGATACCGCCAGCGGGCGCTCCCTGACGCCGCAACAATTGCTGAACCAACTCGCCCAGGCGCCGCTGGTTATTGTTGGCGAAGAACATACCAACACCCAGCATCACCAGATTGAGCGCTGGTTGCTGCAGAACCTTCACACCCTTCGCCCGCAGGGTAGCGTGCTGATGGAGATGATCGACCTAAGCCAGCAGGAAGCGGTTAATCGGGTCAAGCAGGCCAGCCTCAGCGGGACGACCGTTTCCGCCACTCGCGCGGCGGAAACGCTGCGCTGGAATCCCGGCTGGCCGTGGGCGCTTTATCGCGACGTCGTGATGACCGCGCTGCAAGCGCCTTATCCGCTGCTGGCAGCCAATCTCAGCCGCCAGCAGGTGAGCGACATCTATCAGCATCCCACGTTTCCCCGCGGAACGCTCTCCAACAGCCCGCAGGTACATGAATCGCTATCGGCCATTATCTATCTGATGCATAACGGGCAAATCGATGGCGAGCAGGTCACTTCCATGCTCGCCATCCAGCAGCAGCGCGATCGCCTGATGGCGACGCAAATGAAAGCCGCGCCGCGCCCGGCGCTGCTGATTGCCGGCGGCTATCATGCGGCCAAAGATATTGGCGTACCGCTGCATCTGGCCGACCTCAGGGCGGAAAAACCGCTGGTGTTGCTGCTGACCACCGACGGCGCCACGCCGACGGCGAAGCAGGCTGATTATGTCTGGTCGGTAGCGGCAGAAAAATGAATATCCCTCTCTCCACGCCATTAATAGCGTCGCGTCCCCGCTGGTTCGCGGGGACAACGGCCAGCGTGCTGGGCCATCTGGCGCTGGCGGCGCCTTTTATCATTCACTTCGCCTCGCCGCCGGATGTCGCCCCCCCTGCCGCGGTGATGGTAGAGTTCGCGCCGGAACTGGAAGTGTCATTTATTCACCCCGAGCTGCCGCCGGGCGTCACCCAGCAGCGCAAAGTCGAGGCGATGACCGAGCAGGAAACCGCCGCGGTGAAAGAGGCGCCGAAGCTGCTCATTCATGACAATGCGCAAATAAAGCTCTCCGCCAGCAAACCCGAACCGCAGCGGAAAAAGAAAATCGAGGTTAAAAAACAGTCCCGCCGCCAGCAGCAAGAGGAAAAGGGTAACTCAACCATCACCAGCTTCGCCGCGCCCCCGGCGCCAGCCGCCCTCACTCAGCGTACCACCGCGCCGCTCGATAGCGATGCCGCACGCCTGAGCGACAACAAGATCAGTTGGGAATCGCTGGTGAAAGGCAAAATCAACAAAATGCGCCACTACCCGGAAGATGCGCGCCGCCGTAAACGTACCGGTACCGCCATTATTACCTTCAGCGTCAACGAACGCGGCGAGGTGTTGCAATCGCAGTTGGTGAACTCTTCAGGGACCCATTCTCTGGATCGCGCCGCGCTGATGGCGCTGGAAAATGCGCGTCCGCTTCCGCCGCCGCCAAAAGAGCTGCTGCGTAACGGTATAAATAAGGTCACGCTGCCGGTGGAATTCGGCTTATTAAAAATATAAACCCCAGGTTCCCTGTTATTTATTCAGGCAACCCGGACGTTATTTATAACGGTCACTGACCGCTGATGTTTTTTTATTTTGGGCAATGTGTCATCGCACTTAGCAATAAGCGCGATGCACGCTGCTGCCCTTTTTGTGCGTTAAATATTTATTACCTCAGGATTTGATTATGGAAAAATCACAGCTCATTAAGGGGCTCGTCACCGGGCTCCTTATCGTCAACGGCCAGGCTTTCGCCGCCGAAAGCGAAGGAGAATCGGTTTTCTCTCCTATCACCATTACCGATAACCCGCTGGCGGAGAATGCCGGCCAGGTCGGCTCCTCAGAGGAGAGCTATACCCGTCCCGGCGCCTACAGCTCGCGAACGCTCAATAAGAATCTGCAAAGCCTCGACGCCTCGCTGCGCAGCATGGCGGGCACCTATACGCAAATCGACCCGCTGCAGGGCACCATCAGCGTCAATATTCGCGGTATGAACGGGCTGGGCCGGGTCAACACCATGGTGGATGGCGTCACCCAGACCTTCTTCGGCATGGCGCCGGCTAACTATCACGGCGGGGCGAATACCGCCGCCGGAGTGCCGCTGGACCCTAACTTTCTGGCCGAAGTGGATATCACCCGCGGCAATAGCGCCGGTTCGCAAGGCGTCAACGCGCTGGCGGGCAGCGCCAACCTGCGTACGATCGGTATCGATGATGTGTTAAAACCGGGGCATCAAGTCGGCCTGCTGTCGCGTTTTTCCGTGGGCGATAACGGACTCGGCCGTACCGGTATGGTAACGGTAGCCGGCAAAACCGACACCTTCGATAACGGCGGCGGCCTTGGCGCGCTGCTCGGCATCAGCGGCACCCGCACCTATGCGACCTATAAAAACGGCGGCGGACGCAGCAGCGAAGAGTTTATCGGCGAAGATAATAAATATCTGCGCCAGGAGCCGCGCTCGCAGCTGTACAAAATCAATTTCAACGTCGATCAATTTAACCGCTTCGAGTTTTCCGGGCGTAATTATCGCAATAGTTTTACCCGTCGCGATATTAGCAGCGACGACTACTATCTGCGCTATAACTATGCGCCGCTCAATGAACTGGTCGAGTTTAATGTCCTGGCCAGCACCAGCCGCGGCAATCAGGCATATAAACCGGAGTCGCTGTATAATTTTAACGACTCCTCGACCACCAATAAGTCCAACGCGCTGGACGTGAACAACACCAGCCGTTTTCGTATTACCGACGATCTGTATGCCGCTTTCCAGCTAGGCGGCAAGTTAATGGACACCCGCTATTCCCGCCGCTTCGTGCAGGATAACGAGACCGACCATAACGCCTTTGCCCCGGCGGGCAAACAGAAGATCGCCTCGCTCTATAGCGGGCTGACATTAAACAAGGATATTTATCAGCTCGATCTTAATCTCAACTATACCCGTAGCCGGGTACAGGGCTATAAACCGGCCTGTGCAGATAACGAAAAATGCTTCCCGCAAGGGGCAACCCAGCTCAACGTCAAAGATAACGGTTTTAATCCCTCGGCGACCTTCTCCGCTCAGGTAACGCCATGGCTGCAGCCGTTTGTCAGTTGGAGCCGTTCCTCGCGGGCGCCGAACGTCCAGGAAGTGTTCTTCGCCAACGAGGGCGGCGCATCGATGAATCCGTTCCTGAAGCCGGAAAAAGCCGAGACCTGGGAGGCCGGTTTTAACGTTATCAAACAAGGATTATTGAGCGAGCAGGATAGCCTTCATCTGAAAGCGCTTACCTACCGCTCGCGGATTAAAGATTACATCACCAGCGAATCCTTCCTGCTGTGCAGCAACGGCGGGCTGTGTAAAGATGTCGCCAATGCTTCGCCGGATTTCAACGCCAATATCTCGGTTAACGTCACCTCGCCGGTGACCACCGAGGGCTATGAGATTGAAGCCGGATACGACATCGGTTTTGCCTACGCCAATGTGTCGTGGAGCAAGCAGCGCACCGATCAGCCCACCTCTATTGCCAGCACGGTCTATAGCTTCGCCTATAGCGACCTGAGCGATCTCCCCAGCAGCTACGCCACGGTGGATGTCGGCGGGCGCCTGTTCGATCGCAAACTCACCGTCGGCAGCCTGGTGAAATTCACCGGTAAATCAAAACGCCTGAGTACCGAAGGCATTAGCCTCGACACCAATACGGTGCCTAAAGAGAGCATGCCGAATATCCCGACCATTATCGACCTCTATAGCAGCTGGCAGATGACCGAGAACGTGCTGCTGCGCTTTAGCGTACAGAACGTAACGAATCGTGACTACTCCGAAGCGTTAAACCGTATGAACCAGAGTCTCGATAACGCCAAAGAGGGCGCGTCTGTTAACACCACCGCCCGCGGCCGCACCTATATTTTCGGCGGCGAAATCCAGTTCTGAGCCCTATTTGTCAACAAGGATAACCATCATGCCTAATCGCAACTTGATAAAACCGCTGGCTGCGCTACTGCTCGCCGCCCTGCTCCCCCACCCGGCTTTCGCCATCGATCCGCCGCCGCGGGAAGCGTCGCGCTTTGCGATGAAAACCAATTACCTGCAGGAAGCCAACGAAGGGGTTTATGAGCTGGCGTTCGACAACGGCGACAACCTGCTATTCGCCGCGGCCACCGACCGGGTTAACCGCGCGGCCAATAAAGGTTATCTTTACGCCTTTAATCCGGCCACCCTGCAGGTTATCCAGCGCTATGATATGCCCTGGCGCGCCTTCTCGCTGGCGATGAACCAGCCGGCGCGCGTGCTTTACGTCGGCCATACCCAGGCGGCTTCGCTGCGTATCAGCCAGTTCGACGCCGCCAGCGGTAAAATCACCCGCACCAGTCCGCGCCTGAGCTTCACCACCGACGGCGCCCCCGATGCGCGCTTCGAGCATCTGCGGCATATGGTATACAGCCGCGCCGCTAACCTGTTATTCGTCAGCTACAGCCATATGTTGAAAACCAGGGACGGAATGCGTCCGCTACATAAATTACTGATGCTCGACGGCACGACGTTACAGCTAAAAGGGGAAGTCAAAGGCGCCTATCGTGGCACCGCCTACGGCCTGACGCTGGATGAAAAGACGCAGAAGATCTACGTTGGCGGCCGCGACTATATCAACGAGATCGATGCCAGAACCCAGCAGGTTGTCCGCACTATCCCGCTTAACGCGCCGCAGTTGGCCAGCGCGCAAAACCTGATCGTCGATTCCGACTCAGGGCGTATTTTCGTCGTCGCCTTCGATCACGACGATCGCAGCGGCCCTCACGACGGCCTGTATATTTTCGATCTGAAAGACGGCAAATCGCGGGGTTACGTGCGTACCGGAGTGGGCGCCAACGCGGTACGCTACAATCCGAAATACAACGAGCTGTACGTCAGCAATTTCACCAGCGGCACCATCAGCGTCGTGGATGGCAAAACCTGGCGGGTAACCCATGAATTCCGCACCCCGGTTTATCCGAATCAAATGGTGCTGTCGCCGGACATGGATACCCTGTACGTCGGCATTAAAGAAGGGTTCAATCGCGAGTGGGATCCTGAGGTATTTGTCGAAGGGGCGAAGGAGCGCATTCTGCGCATTGATTTGCGTAAATCGTAATCCGCTAACCACCTGCCCGGCAGGTGGTTATCAGCCTTCGTTGGCCAGCTTCGCGCGCAGGCGCTTAATCGCCTGGCTGTGTAGCTGGCTAACGCGGGATTCCCCCACCTCCAGCACCGCGCCGATCTCTTTAAGGTTGAGCTCTTCCTGGTAGTAGAGGGTGAGGACCATTTTTTCGCGTTCCGGCAAGGCTTCAATCGCCTCAATGACCCGCTGGCGCAGGCTGCCTTCCAGCAGATGATGCAACGGATTGGCCTCTTCGTGCCCTTCCAGTAGTCGTTCGGCATTCTCGCCCTGCTCTTCCCGCCATTCGTCATAGGAGAACAGCTGGCTGTTATTGGTATCCAGCAGGATTTGTCGGTACTCGGCAAGGGTGATACCCAGCGTCTGCGCGAGTTCGCTTTCCGTGGCCGGGCGGCCCAGATGCTGCTCCAGCTTCTGCATCGCCTGAGCGACTTCGCGGGCGTTACGCCGCACGCTGCGCGGCACCCAATCGCGGCTACGCAGTTCATCGAGCATTGCGCCGCGGATACGTTGCACCGCATAGGTGGTAAAGGCCGTGCCCTGTAGCGAGTCATAACGCTCGATGGCGTTCAACAACCCGATTCCCCCGGCCTGCAGCAGATCGTCAAGCTCGACGCTGGCGGGCAGCCTGACCTGCAGGCGTAACGCCTCGTGCCGCACTAACGGAACGTAGCGCAGCCAGAGGGAATTTTTGTCCATCACACCTTCGGCGGTATACAAATCGCTCACTATTTCTGAAACCTGCGGATAAGAGAGTCAGCGCTATTATGCGCAGGGGCAAAAATGCCAATCGCCGGAAAAACCGCATAAAAGCGTCTCTATTTACGACATGCTTTGCCGTTGCGCCGTTTTGTACCGGGTGGCTACGGGCAAAAAACAAAAACCCCGCCGAAGCGGGGTTGCGATGCGACAGTAATCAGACGTGCGATTAACGCAGCAGAGACAGGACGTTCTGAGTCGACTGGTTAGCCTGCGCCAGCACGGAGGTACCCGCCTGCTGCAGGATGTTCGCGCGGCTCATGTTGGACACTTCGGTCGCGTAGTCAGCATCCTGAATACGGGACTGGGAAGCGGACAGGTTGTTAACGGTGCTGTTCAGGTTGTTGATTACAGAATCGAAACGGTTCTGTACCGCACCCAGGGAGGAGCGCAGTTGGTCAACCTGGGACAGGGCTTTGTCGAGGGTAGCCAGCGGATCGGCAGTTTTCGGCGTGGTGCTCATTTCAGCGCCTTTGGTCACTTTACCGGTGCTGTCAGCGGTCGCTTTGAAGTATTTCGCATCCGCGCCAGTACCTTCCTGGATGATGTAGGATTTACCACCATCGTAGGATTTCAGGCCAGTGGTGTCGCCGGTTGCAGTTACTTCTTCGCCAACGGTGGTCACTGTTTTCGCTCCGGTCAAGCCAGTGACGGCGCCAGAATCCGTGGAGCTAAAGCCAGTTACTTTACCTGTAGTTTTATCGATGGTGGCTTCATACGTTTCGGTGCCTGCAGCATTAGTACCATAGATCTTACCGTTATCAGCCTGTACAAAATGGTCCGGGTCGGCTGGAGTTGCACCAATTTGCTTACTGTTGGCATCGATAGCCAACGACTTACCGGTAGCAACAGTTGTGGTATCACCATCAATTTTACTGGTATCAATACCGTCAGCCACGCTGAATTTTTCCAGACCCAGGGTCTTCGCGTTGATATCTTTCAGATCGATATCGATGGTTTCGCCGTCGTTGGCGCCGACCTGGATGGTCAGCTTCTGGTTGCCGCTCAGGACTTTAACGCCGTTGAAATCGGTCTGTTCGGAGATACGGTTGATTTCAGACAGACGCTGGGAGATTTCATCCTGGATGGACTGCAGGTCGCTTGCGGAGTTAGAACCGTTCTGCGACTGTACGGTCAGACGGCGGATGTTCTGCAGGTTATCGTTGACTTCGTTCAGCGCGCCTTCGGTGGTCTGCGCCAGGGAGATACCGTCGTTAGCGTTACGGGAAGCCTGAGTCAGGCCTTTGATGTTAGCGGTGAAACGGTTGGAGATCGCCTGACCCGCGGCATCGTCCTTGGCGCTGTTGATGCGCAGACCGGAAGACAGACGCTCAATCGCCGTGCCCAGGGAAGACTGGGATTTGTTCAGGTTGTTTTGCGCCATCAGCGACAGGCTGTTGGTATTAATTACTTGTGCCATTATATGCATTCCTTACGAGTCAGTTGCGTTCAGTGCAACGTGGTTAAAAGGTTCGGGCTTGCTTGCCCACGGCGTCAACCACCGTCCCTTCTGGTATCGACGTATCCTTTGCAACCTTTAGCCATTTTTTGAAAAATTTTTGCCCCTCCGCCAATGGCGAAAATAACGCGCTTTTTCCCTCTTCTATTACGCCATCGCCTTTTTCACTTTTTCGGTAAACTTTTTCTCCACTGGGCCGATAACGCAATAAGCGAATAACGTCATTAGTAAGGAGAAACACCAATGGCATCGATCAGTTCCTTAGGCATCGGCTCAGGACTCGACCTCAACGGTTTACTGGACAAACTCAGCAAGGCGGAACAACAGCGCCTGACGCCGTATACCACTCAGCAAACCAGCTATAACGCGCAGCTAACGGCTTACGGCACGTTAAAAAGCTCGCTGGAAAAATTCGATAACCTGAGCAAGGAGCTGGCTAAGCCGGAGTTTTTCAACAGCACTACCGCCACCAAGCACGACCAGTTCACCATCACCACCACCAATAAGGCGGTGCCGGGCAACTATAGCGTTGAAGTGCAGAAGCTGGCGCAGCCGCAAACCCTGACCACCCAGGCGACAATTACCGACCAACAAGAGAAACTAGGAACCGCCGGCAATAGCAATCGCTCCATTACGATCACCGCCGGTAATCCGCCGAAAGAGACCACGATTCCGCTGAGCGACGACCAGACCTCGCTGCTGGAGATGCGCGATGCCATCAATGGCGCTAAAGCCGGCGTCACCGCCAGCATCATGCGCGTCGGCGACAATGACTATCAGCTGGCGCTGAGCTCCTCCACCACCGGCGAGAAAAACACCGTTTCGGTGCAGGTGAATAACGACGATAAACTCGGCGCCATCCTCAACTACGACAGCAGCAGCAAAAGCGGCGCGATGAAGCAGACCGTCGCCGGGCAGGATGCGGAGATCGTCGTCAACGGCACCAAAATTAAGCGCAGCACCAACTCGATTGCCGATGCGCTGCAGGGCGTCACCATCGACCTGAAAACCACCACCAAAGCCGGCGAACCGCAAAACCTGGTGATCGGCATTGATAAAAGCGGCACCGCCGACAAAATCAAAGAGTGGGTCGATAACTACAATTCGCTGCTCGACACCTTCGGCTCGCTGACCAAATATACCCCGGTGAAAAGCGGTGAAGCGCAAAGCGCCAAGAACGGCGCGCTGCTCGGCGATAACACCCTGCGCGGCATTCAGTCCTCGATTAAAAGCGCGCTCAGCGCCGCTCAGGACAACCCGGAGCTGAAAGGCCTTGGTAACCTCGGGATCTCTACCAATCCCAAAACCGGCAAGCTTGAAGTCGACAGCACGAAGCTCAATAAAGCGCTCGACGAGAAACCGGATCAGGTCGCCAACTTCTTCGCCGGCAACGGTAAAGACACCGGGATGGCCACCGAAATCCATAATGAAATCCAGAACTATATTAAAGCGGGCGGCATCATCGAGAACTCGACCAAAAGCATCAACACCAATCTCGATCGCCTGAATATCCAGATCGACACCGTTTCCGACAGCATCCAGAACACTATCGATCGCTATAAACAACAGTTTGTTCAGTTGGATACCATGATGTCCAAGCTGAGCAGCACGGGTAACTACTTACAACAGCAGTTCTCGTCCCAGTAACCCTTAATCAGGTAATGAAACAGCATGTATAACCGTAGCGGCACGCAAGCCTACGCACAGGTCAGTCTGGAAAGCAGCGCGATGAGCGCCAGTCCGCACCAGTTAATCGTAATGTTGTTCGACGGGGCGCTTAACGCCCTGCTTCGCGCACGCATCCTGATGAATCAGGGGGACATCGCCGGTAAAGGCCTGGCGCTGTCGAAGGCAATCAACATCATCGACAACGGGTTGAAAAGCGGCCTCGACCACCAGCAAGGCGGCGAAATCGCCGATAATCTGGCGGCGCTGTACGATTATATGAAGCGACGCCTGATGCAGGCCAACCTGCATAATGACGAAGCGGCGATCGTCGAAGTGGTCAAGCTGCTGGAGAATATCGCCGATGCCTGGCGGCAAATTGGGCCAAACTATCAACCTGCTCAGGGTACATTGTGATGGAACGCCAACAGCAGCTTTTAGCCGCCTATCAGCAGATCCATACCCTGAGCAGTCAGATGATTGCCCTGGCGCGCGCCGGGCAATGGGAAGCGCTGGTGGAAATGCAGTTTGCCTACGTGACGGCGGTCGAGAAAACCGCCGAATTTACCGGCAAAGCGGGGCCATCGCTGGCTCTGCAAGAGATGCTCAACGCTAAGTTGAAGCAGATTATCGACAATGAGGGAGTACTGAAAGGGCTATTGCAACAGCGGATGGAACAATTAAAAACGCTGATCGATCAATCCACCCGCCAGAACGCGGTCAACAACGCTTACGGCCAGTTCGACGATCGCTCGCTCCTGCTTGGCGAACTGCAGTCCGATAATGTGGTCGCCATCAAGAGCAAAAGCGAAGAATTACAATAACAACAACAGCGTCACAGCCTGATATCCGGTCAGGAAGCGCATGATGGGTCTCACCAGGGCAATGCAGAGTGTTGCCTGGTAAGCCATCGGCGGATTTTACAGGAGTGAATAAGCAATAATATATAATCAATTATTTCATTTACGCTTCATACATTCATCAATTAAATATTCCAAACATCGCGCCAGCTAAAATAAGCCACTCACGGGCTTAGGGAAATATGCCTGTAAAATAGACTATGTTATCTTGACCGGATTAATATGATATTACTCACGGGATAAAACATGGATGTATTCTTCGGGAAATGAGTGCCCCTGCGTTGGCTCTTTAAGGTGTTTCATCAACAGTAAAAGGAATACAAACAGGCAATACCATATATGAAATTGATAATAAGTAATCACTCGATTTTCAAGTAGATAAGATATGCTTTAAAAGCCATCGGGAAAGGTGTTAATTTCCAAACAGCAATCAGGATAAAAATAATGATTAGCGGATAAGTAAAATCATTACTTTCGAAGTTAAAAATCCACGAAACGACTATGGCAAAGGCAATACAAACAATAATAACGCCGCCCCAAAAACGTTTTCGTAAACTGTCGATCAAAGTAGCATAGGTTTCATTGTTACTTTCTTGTCGCGTCAGGATTTCGCGCAGGCGGGCAATCTCTTTATCGGTGAAGCCATGTTCACGAAGATCATCTTCTGTTAGCTGCTTTCCCACGCCAGGTTCCTCCATGCTGGTTATATATTTCTCCAACGTTTCCGACTGAAGATACCCGTTATATCGCTCAGCCAAAACGGTAAAAGGGATACAGATAGGTAACACGATGTATGAAGTTAAAGATAAATAACTATCTTATTTTTAGATACAATTTGTATGCTTTGAGCGCCATTGGAAACGGAGTTAGTTTGTAAACTACCGAGAAACCGAATAATAAAATGAAAAAATAGGCAAAATGATTAATTGAATCATAATTATAACACCAATGAATGAGCACTATAAAAACAATAAAAAAACCTAAGACTCCAGCCCAAAGTCTTTTGCGAAGTTCATCGATTAAATCAAAATAGCTTTTGTTTTGGCTTTCTTGTCGCGCCAGGATTTCACGCAGGCGCGCAATCTCTTTTTCGGTGAAGCCATGTTCACGAAGATCATCTTCTGTTAGCTGCTTTCCCACGCCCGGCTCCTCCATGCTGGTTATATATTTTTCCAATATTTCCGACTGAAGATACCCATTGCGTTGCTCAGCCAAATGCTCAGATGTAATGCCACTGCCGGGGTTACCACAGTCCGTGGAATATTGCCCCTGAAGTTGCCAGGGGTCAAGCGCGCGCGTTCATACCCTACAACGGTTTCACGCCTGAGCCGCCAGAATGCTGTCAGTTTAAAGGAGATGCGTTACGCTACCGCCCCGCCTTCATCCTCCCAACGGCAGACCATATGGTACAGTTCCCGCTCGTCGTATTCATCGTGGAATATATTCACAACAACCTCCAGATGATTGTTAGACACGATCTAAGTTTAGTTGTTGGTAAGGAGGGGGCATATCAAGAAGAGTAAAAGCGGCGGTTATTCGCTATCCTGTCGCCAGGTTTCATGAAACATCGCTATCGCAACAAAAGCTAAAACGACAAAAAATACAACGGTCTGAAGCCACAGCATAACGCCTCCGCGGAGCAAAATTTGCGCAGATTATTTGCTACAGAGCCGAAAAACGATAGTGAATTGCCATCCAAATTTAAATTTTCGCCTTACCCCGCTCACACAACAATGCCTGTCTTCTGGCTGACAAGCCGATACTAAATAACAGTCTAAGCTGTTCGGACTACGCCAACGCGTAGGCCACCATCGTTGCTATCGCTCCCCAAAAGACCAACAAACCGAGAAAAATCCCTATCCATACCTTACGCCGCAATTGATGGTCTACTTTTTCGGACATCTGCTATTCCAAATTAGAATTATTTTGGCAAGACCATACAGTTTGTAGTGGTTGTAGTCAGATCGTTTGTATCGATCGATGAGCGGCTATTGATCTGTATCCCCTATCGATTGTAGTGATATTTCAGACTCATTCATTCACCGGTTGATGGGTTAAAATCAATGCAGAGGCGCGCAATTTTTTGCCGTTGTCGCTGTAAATAGACAAAACCGCCAGCGTTAAGCATAGCGGTTACTAGCCTCAGGCTCATGTCGTCTTTAAGAAGGTTATGTTTGGTAGATATTGACTATTGAGAGTCGGTTTATCCACTTGTACGTCTATATATTGAACAAGCCTCTATTAAGAGGCCCGAGCGATAACGCCAGATTGATATCACGGCTTGAAATCAAAGAGAATTGAATCAGGTAGCCCTGAGGGCTTCTCAGGGAACGTGCCGGCGGAGACAGTATCATTAACCGCCTCTACTGAACGTTGACACAAGAAACTGTCAACAGAGACAACCTCGACTCGTTTAACATTTCCCCCAGGAGTCTGAGTGACTTTTAGCGTACAACCATGCTCTTGATATCCCACAAACCCAAAATAATTTTTGCGGACGGCATCCTGCACACTTTGAGTGTACTTATTCACAGCCGTCGGATTGACGGATTTGCTTTTGGTTGCGCATCCCACCAGCAGCACCATCATAGGTAGAGCAAAAACCTTATTCATTTACATCCCATATGTTTCTTGAATAGTGTTTGGCACCGCAGGTAATAACCCCTCAAGCTTCGTTACCAGGCCTGAGAATCAATCTTGTTTTGTACGTAGCGGAATTCCAGTAATTCTTTGGTGATTATCGCTACGCCAGTGGCAATACACTGTTCCTGCGTAATCTTCCCTTCCCTAAACTCCGCCATCAGTGATTTCAATTCAGGTGATTCCCTGGACAAAATATCAAGGTTTTTAAGTACTACCTTATAGCTCTCTTCCCTACATTCCTCGGGGACGGGAGGGGACATAGAATCTTTAATTTTCTTCAATATGCTCATAATTACTCCTTTCAGAGTAATCCTACCAGCAAGGTAATGTGTATTGAACTACCCATTATTGAAGTCACTCTATGGAAACGCCTGATAGAAATACTAAATGCCTTAGCCCCATGCACCACGCATTAGGCTCAAACTAAAAAAATATAAATATCACATAGAGTTACCACACCTAAACCGGCATATTCATAATGTCCTGATAGGCCGCCACCAGCTTATTGCGCACCTGCACGCCCATCTGCAACGAAACTGAAGATTTCTGTAAATCGACCATCACATCATTCAGGCTGATACCCGGCACGCCCAGCTCGAAGTTTTGCGCCTGTTGACGCGCGGCCTGCTGGGTATCGCTGATTTTACCCAGCGCGGCGGTCAATTCACTGGCAAAACTGACTCCCTGCGGTACGCTATTCTGCCCGTTATTTCCCGCCTGAATCGCCATCGCCTGCATCTGTTGCAGTACGCCTTCAATACCCTGAATCGCCATCTTTTCCTCAATACTGTCGTGATCGCCAGGCGCTATTTCACCCTGTACTTCTCCAATGCTGCACACCCTAACACAGCGATTTTTGCTTAAAGCGGTTAATTAGCCGCAAAAAACCCGGCTTATCGGGCAATCAGAATCATCTGATAAGACGAATAATGGCCTGCCCAGAAATGGGAGCGCCGCTATTGAGAAAAGATGTGTATCAGGGAGTCTGTTTTGTCACATAACGCTATCCATACCGTTCGTCAGCACGCCAGCGCGCGTCGCCGCCTGAACGCCAGCGAAGGATACCGCCAACCATGAGTGCCTCGTTATCCGCCGGCGAAAGCCGCGACAACGGCCTGCAGGCCATCTGGAGCCGTCTGCGCGCCAATCCAAAAATACCGCTGCTGGTGGCCGCCTCCGCCGCTATCGCCATTATCGTCGCGCTGCTGCTGTGGGCGAAAAGCCCGGATTATCGCGTGCTGTACAGCAATCTGAACGATCGCGACGGCGGCGCTATCGTCACCCAACTGACGCAGATGAACATCCCCTACCGCTTCGCCGAGAATGGCGCGGCGCTGATGATCCCGGCGGAGAAAGTGCATGAAACCCGTCTGCGTCTGGCGCAGCAGGGGCTACCGAAGGGCGGCGCAGTTGGCTTCGAACTGCTGGATCAGGAAAAATTCGGCATCAGCCAGTTCAGCGAACAGATTAACTATCAGCGCGCTCTTGAAGGCGAACTCTCACGCACTATCGAATCGCTGGGGCCGGTGCAGAATGCGCGGGTGCACCTGGCGCTGCCGAAGCCCTCGCTGTTCGTCCGCGAGCAAAAGTCCCCTTCCGCTTCTGTCACCCTGACGCTGCAGCCGGGCCGTGCGCTGGATGATGGCCAAATCAACGCTATCGTCTATATGGTATCGAGTAGCGTCGCCGGCCTGCCGGCTGGCAACGTCACCGTGGTCGATCAGGCCGGACGCCTGCTGACGCAGTCTGACGGCACCGGGCGCGACCTCAACGCCTCGCAGTTGAAATATGCCAGCGAAGTGGAAAGCGGCTATCAGCGACGCATTGAAACGATCCTGGCGCCGGTGGTCGGCAGCGCCAACGTTCGTGCTCAGGTGACCGCACAGATCGATTTCGCCTCCCGCGAGCAGACCGACGAACAGTACCAGCCGAACCAGCAGCCCGATAAAGCGGCGATCCGTTCGCAGCAAACCAGCAGCAACGAGCAAATCGGCGGACCGCAGGTGGGCGGTGTTCCTGGGGCGTTATCCAACCAGCCGAGCGCGCCGGCCACCGCGCCGATTGAAACGGCTAAACCGGCGGCCAATAACGCCAACAACGCGACCAACACCCGTAGCGCCACGGCCAACAGCGGCCCGTTAAGCACCCGACGCGACGCCACCACCAACTACGAACTCGATCGCACCATCCGCCATACCCAACAAAAAGCCGGGACGGTGGAGCGTCTGTCGGTCGCCGTGGTGGTGAACTACAGCCTCAACACCGACGGCAAAGCGCAGCCGATGAGTAAAGAACAACTGGCGCAGATTGAAGCGCTGGTGCGCGAAGCGATGGGCTACTCCAGCAGCCGCGGCGATAGCCTACAGGTGGTCAATACGCCATTTACCGACAATCAGATGACCGGCGGCGAGCTGCCGTTCTGGCAGAGCCAGGCGTTTATCGATTTGCTGCTCGAACTGGGACGTTATCTGCTGGTGCTGCTGGTCGGCTGGGTATTGTGGCGCAAGCTAATTAAGCCACAGCTGCAGCAGCGTCAGGCCGCACAGCAAGCCGCGGTCGCCGCCGCCAGCGCGCCGGTCGCTAAGGCGAACGACAGCCATAAACCAAGCAATGAGGAGCTGGCGCTGCGCCGTAAATCGCAGCAGCGCGTCAGCGCAGAAGTCCAGAGCCAGCGCATCCGCGAACTGGCGGATAAAGATCCGCGGGTCGTCGCTCTGGTAATCCGCCAATGGATGAGTAACGAACTATGAGCCTGACCGGAACCGATAAAAGCGCCATTTTACTGATGACGCTGGGCGAAGACCGCGCGGCGGAGGTGCTCAAGCACCTCTCCTCCCGCGAAGTCCAGCTTTTGAGCGGCACCATGGCCGGCATGAGCCAGGTCTCGCATAAACAGCTCGGCGAGATCCTGTCTGAATTTGAAGACGATGCCGAACAGTTCGCCGCCCTGAGCGTCAACGCCAGCGACTATTTGCGTTCGGTGCTGGTGAAAGCGCTGGGCGAAGAGCGTGCCGCCAGCCTGCTGGAGGATATTCTCGAATCCCGCGAAACCACCTCCGGGATGGAAACGCTCAACTTTATGGAGCCGCAGAGCGCCGCCGACCTGATCCGCGATGAACACCCGCAGATCATCGCCACCATCCTGGTCCATCTCAAGCGCGGCCAGGCGGCGGATATTCTGGCGCAGTTCGATGAGCGCCTGCGCAACGACGTAATGCTGCGTATCGCCACCTTCGGCGGCGTGCAGCCGGCGGCGCTGGCGGAGTTGACCGAAGTACTCAACAACCTGCTCGACGGCCAGAACCTCAAGCGCAGCAAAATGGGCGGAGTGCGTACCGCCGCCGAGATTATCAACCTGATGAAAACCCAGCAGGAAGAAGCCGTTATCGACGCGATGCGCGAATACGATGGCGAGCTGGCGCAGAAGATCATCGACGAGATGTTCCTGTTCGAAAACCTGGTGGAGGTCGACGATCGCAGTATCCAGCGCCTGCTGCAGGACGTGGACAGCGAATCGCTGCTGATTGCTCTGAAGGGCGCCGAGCAGCCGCTGCGCGAGAAGTTCCTCAAAAACATGTCCCAGCGCGCGGCCGATATTCTGCGCGACGATCTCGCCAACCGTGGGCCGGTGCGCATGTCGCAGGTGGAAAACGAACAGAAAGCGATTCTGCTGATAGTCAGACGGCTGGCGGAGAGCGGCGAAATGATTATTGGCGGCGGCGAGGACACCTATGTCTGATCGCATTAATTCCATGCCCTGGCAGCCCTGGTCACTCAACGACCTCGGCGACGCGGCGCCAGCTTTTGAACCGCCGCTACCGACGTTGGATAACGAAGCCTTGCAGCCTGACGCTCAGGCGGAACTGCAGCAGCAGCTTGCCGCCCTGCGCCTGCAGGCCGAGCAGCAAGGTCAGCAATCCGGTTATGCCGATGGCCAGCAAAAAGGCTATGAAGCCGGATTTCAGCAGGGACTTGAGGAGGGCCGCCAGCAGGGGCTGCTGGAAGCACAGCAGCAGCAACAGCCGCTGACCGACCACTGGCAGCAGCTGGTGAGCGAGTTTCAGCACACCCTTGATGCGCTCGATTCGGTCATCGCCTCACGCCTGATGCAGCTGGCGCTAACCGCCGCGAAACAGGTGCTTGGCCAGCCGCCGGTCTGCGACGGCACTGCCCTGCTGACGCAAATTCAACAGTTGATCCAGCAAGAACCGATGTTCAACGGCAAGCCGCAGCTGCGCGTACACCCGCAAGATTATGAGCGCGTTGAGCAGCAGTTAGGCACCACCCTCAGCCTGCACGGCTGGCGGTTGCTGGCGGATGGCGATCTGCATCCCGGCGGCTGTAAGGTCAGCGCCGAGGAGGGCGATCTCGACGCCAGTCTCGCCACCCGCTGGCACGAATTGTGTCGCCTCGCCGCGCCGGGAGATCTGTGATGACCGCCCGTCTCGGCCGCTGGCTGAATTCGCTTGAAGCGCTGGAGCAGCGTATCGCCCGAACGCCGACCGTACGACGCTATGGTCGTCTGACCCGCGCCACCGGTCTGGTGCTGGAGGCCACCGGCCTGCAGCTGCCGCTCGGCGCAACCTGCCTTATCGAGCGCGACGGCGGGGGCGGCGTGCAGGAAGTGGAAAGCGAAGTGGTCGGCTTTAACGATCAGCGGCTGTATCTGATGCCGCTGGAAGAGGTCGAAGGGATCGTGCCAGGGGCGAGAGTTTACGCCCGCAGCGCGGCGGACGGCCAGCACGCCGGTAAACAACTGCCGGTGGGCCCGGCGCTGCTGGGACGCGTGCTCGACGGCGGCGCCAGACCGCTTGACGGCCTGCCCGCGCCGGAAACCGGCTATCGCGCGCCGCTGATTACCGCGCCGTTTAACCCGCTGCAGCGTACCCCTATCGAGCAGGTGCTGGACGTCGGCGTGCGCACCATTAACGGCCTGCTGACCGTTGGGCGCGGCCAACGTATGGGACTGTTCGCCGGCTCCGGCGTCGGTAAAAGCGTGCTGCTGGGCATGATGGCGCGCTACACCCAGGCCGACGTTATCGTCGTCGGCCTGATCGGCGAACGCGGCCGGGAAGTCAAAGACTTTATCGAGAATATTCTCGGCGCCGAAGGCCGCGCGCGTTCAGTGGTGATCGCCGCCCCGGCGGACGTATCGCCGCTGCTGCGCATGCAGGGCGCCGCTTACGCCACCCGCATCGCCGAAGATTTTCGCGATCGCGGCCAGCACGTGCTGCTGATCATGGATTCGCTCACCCGCTATGCGATGGCGCAGCGAGAAATCGCGCTGGCGATCGGCGAACCGCCTGCAACCAAAGGCTATCCGCCATCGGTATTCGCCAAACTGCCGGCGCTGGTTGAACGCGCGGGCAACGGTATCAGCGGCGGCGGTTCGATCACCGCCTTCTATACCGTACTCACCGAAGGGGACGATCAGCAGGATCCGATCGCCGATTCGGCGCGCGCGATCCTCGATGGTCACGTGGTGCTGTCCCGACGTCTGGCGGAGGCCGGTCACTACCCGGCCATCGATATTGAAGCCTCGATCAGCCGCGCGATGACGTCACTTATCGATGACGAACATTATCGCCGGGTACGCACCTTTAAACAGATGCTGGCCAGCTTCCAGCGCAACCGCGATTTAATAAGCGTCGGCGCCTATGCCGCCGGTAGCGACCCGCTGCTGGATAAAGCCATTACCCTGTATCCGCAAATGGAGACCTATCTGCAGCAGGGAATTTTCGAGCGCTGCGGTTATGACGAAGCCTGTCTGCAGCTACAGCAGCTGATTGTTTAACGCCATCGGAGACGCCACGCGATGAAAGCACAGTCCCCTTTGATTACCCTGCGCAATCTGGCCCAGGAGGCCGTCGAACAGGCGGCGCAGCGTTTGGGCCAGGCGCGCCAGGCGCAACAGGCCGCCGAGCAACAGCTGACGATGTTGCTTAACTATCAGGACGAGTACCGGCAAAAGCTCAACAGCACCCTTTCTGGCGGCATGGAAAGCTCGCGCTGGCAGAACTACCAGCAGTTCATTGCCACCCTCGAACAGGCTATCGAACAACAGCGCCAGCAGCTTCTGCAGTGGGGGCAAAAGGTGGATCACGCCGTGAAGCAGTGGCAGGACCATCAGCAGCGGCTGAACGCCTACGATACCCTGCACACGCGCGCGCAAAACGCCGAGCTGCAGTTGGAAAACAAACGCAATCAAAAATTGATGGATGAGTTCGCGCAACGCAGTACACAAAGGAATACCGCTTCATGAATCTCAATGCTTTGCCCGCCCTTAGCCTACCCGGCGACGCCAGCGCCATGCCGGATCTGGCGCTCGATGACGCTCAGCTGTCATCTGCCTTTGCGCAACTGCTTGGCGCGCGCTTCACGCCCGCGCAAAGCGGCACGCTGCCGCCGGCGGCGCTGAGCGCCGACGATGAAAGCGCCCCGCCGCTAAGCCGTAACCAGCTTAACCAGCTGCTGGCCGCGCTTGGCGAACGCGGCGCGCTGCTGGTCAATGCGCTACCGGCATCGGCGGAAAACGCCGTCGACGCAACAGCGAAAAAAGAGGATACGCGCCCGGATACGCCGCCGCTCAGCGAGGCGAAAACCTTAGATCCGGCGACGCTGCAGGCACTGTACGCCATGCTGCCGGCGGCAATCGTCGCCCCGCCGCCGCAGACCGCGCTACCGCAGGCTCAACCAGCTGCGACCAGCGGCGATAAAACCGCGCTCCACATCGGCAACGCGGCGACTCAGCATGTCGCGAACCTGCCGGAAGGCGAACCGGCGGCGAAGCCGCAGCCGGGCACGGATCCCCTTAGCGGGCAAAATCTGCCTTCTCCTGTTGTGCAGACCGCGACCACGCCGCAGCACGATATGGCCGAACGTCCGGCGGAGAATACCCCATCGCAACCTGCCGCCGTCGCTTTCTCCGCCGCCAGCCCCAGCCAGAGCGCCACGCCCGCCAGTGCGCTGGTAACCGCGCCGCCGACGCCGCAGCTTAATGCCCAGCTCGGCAGCCCGGAATGGCAGCAGGCGCTGAGCCAGCAGGTGCTGATGTTCCACCGCAACGGCCAGCAGAGCGCCGAACTGCGCCTGCATCCGCAGGAGCTGGGTGCGCTGCAGATCACCCTGCAGCTCGACGATAAACAGGCGCAGCTGCACATCGCTTCCGCACACGGTCAGGTACGCGCGGCGGTCGAGGCGGCTATGCCGCAGCTACGTCACGCGCTGGCTGAGAGCGGAATCAACCTCGGTCAGAGCAGCGTTGGCGGCGAGGCGACGCCGCAGTGGCAGCAGCAAAACGGTAACGATGAAGGCCGCGCCAGCTACGCTGAACGCCATGGCGGCGGCAGCGATGCCGTGCCGATTGAGCCAGTCAGCGCCCCGGCAGCCCTGCAGCGAATGGTCAGCCAGGTCAACGGCGTCGATATTTTCGCCTGAGGGGCGCTAAACGGCCAATCTGGCCCCCATTTGCCCGTTTATTCCGGCTATTGCCTCGCGCGTTAGCCGCGATAATACCTTTATATGTCATACGTGCGGCGCCGCCGCGCGTGATGCCCGTCAGCAACGCGGCGGGCGGAACAACAGGAATTTGATTTGGCTATGTCTCAAAACTCCCTTCCGGCAACCGCGCCCAAACGCCCCTTATTGATCATCCTGCTGACGATCGTGGCCGTGGCCGCCTGTGCGGCCGCAGGTTACAGCTGGTGGCTGCTGCAACAGCGCGACGGCGGCGCGCAAACCGCCATCGAAAAGGAAAAACCGCCCGCGCCGCCGGTATTTATGCCGCTCGATACCTTTACCGTCAATCTGGTGACCCCGGACAACGATCCGGACCGCGTACTGTATATCGGCCTGACGCTGCGCCTGCCGGATGAAGCAACCCGCCGCCAGCTTAATGATTTCCTGCCGGAGGTGCGTAGCCGTCTGCTGATGCTGCTTTCGCGTCAGGAGGCCGGTCACCTGGCGAATGAGCAGGGCAAGCAGCAGCTGGTCGCGCAGATCAAAGAGACGCTGAGCGCGCCGCTGGTTAAGGGACAACCGAAGCAGGTGGTCAGCGATGTGCTGTTCACCGCCTTCATACTGCGGTAATCACCATGGGCGATAGCATTCTTTCACAGGCAGAGATCGACGCCTTGCTCAACGGTGACAACACGGGCGATGAGCCCGAGACGGTTGTCGGCGGTAAAGAGAGCGAGGTTAAGCCATACGATCCGAATACCCAGCGCCGCGTGGTGCGTGAACGCCTGCAGGCGCTGGAAATTATCAACGAGCGTTTTGCCCGGCAGTTCCGCATGGGATTGTTCAACCTGCTGCGCCGCAGCCCGGACATCACCGTCGGGCCGATTAAAATTCAGCCGTACCACGAGTTTGCCCGCAATCTGCCGGTGCCGACCAACCTTAATCTGGTACACCTGAACCCGCTGCGCGGCACCGCGCTGTTCGTCTTCGCCCCGAGCCTGGTATTTATCGCCGTCGATAACCTGTTCGGCGGCGACGGGCGTTTCCCGACCAAGGTCGAAGGCCGCGAGTTCACGCCCACCGAGCAGCGGGTCATCAAACGTATGCTGCGCCTGGCGCTGGACGCCTACGGCGACGCGTGGAGCGCAATCTATAAGATTGACGTCGAATACGTGCGTGCGGAAATGCAGGTCAAATTCACCAACATCACCACCTCGCCGAACGATATCGTGGTGACCACGCCGTTCCAGGTGGAGATTGGCGCGCTAAGCGGTGAATTTAATATCTGTATTCCTTTCGCCATGATTGAACCGCTGCGTGAACTGCTGACCAATCCGCCGCTGGAGAATTCCCGCCAGGAAGATAGCCAGTGGCGCGAAACGTTGGTCAAGCAGGTGCAGCACTCCGAGCTTGAGCTGATTGCCAACTTCGTCGATATCCCGATGCGCTTGTCGAAAATTCTTAAGCTGCAGCCTGGCGACGTTTTACCGATAGATAAACCGGATCGCATTATCGCCCATGTCGACGGCGTGCCGGTGCTGACCAGCCAATATGGCACCTTAAACGGGCAGTACGCCCTTCGTGTTGAACACTTGATAAACCCTATTTTGAATGCTCTGAGTGAGGAACAGCCCAATGAGTGATCCTAAGCAACCGTCTGGCGCAGGAAAGGAATCCGTAGACGATCTGTGGGCTGATGCGCTTAATGAACAACAGTCGTCTGAGAAATCCAGCGCCACCACCGATGGGGTGTTCAAATCGCTGGAGGCCCAGGATGCGCTCGGCAGCCTGCAGGATATCGATCTGATCCTCGATATTCCGGTGAAGCTGACCGTTGAACTGGGGCGCACCAAAATGACGATTAAAGAGCTGCTGCGCCTGTCGCAGGGATCGGTTGTCGCGCTGGATGGCCTGGCGGGCGAACCGCTGGATATCCTGATCAACGGCTATCTGATAGCCCAGGGCGAAGTGGTGGTGGTGGCCGATAAATTCGGCGTGCGCATTACCGATATCATTACTCCGTCCGAACGTATGCGTCGGTTGAGCCGCTAATGACCGCCCCCGTTATCGTGCAGACCAGCCAACCGGCTACCGAACCGGCAATATCCGGCGGCTCGGCGCTCATGCAGGTAAGCAGCGCGCTCGGCGCGATTCTGCTCCTGATCCTGCTGGCCGGTTGGTTGTTCCGCCGCCTCGGCTTTGCGCCGCAGGCGCGCAACGGTCGGTTGCTTAACCTGCGCGCCAGCTGCCAGGTTGGCCAGCGCGAGCGCGTGGTGGTGGTGGAAGTCGATAATACCCTGCTGGTGCTGGGCGTCACCGCCCAGCAGATCACCCCGCTTCATCAGTACCCGGCGCCACCGCGCGATGAAGATACTCCGGCGGTCACGCCTGCGAACGACTTCCGCCAGCTGATGCGCAACGTCCTCAACCGCCCGGAAAAATAGCCATGTTCCCTACTCTGTTCGCTTGTCTCCGCCGTCGGGCGCCGTGGCTCGCCGCCGCGTTACTGCTGCTGAGTCCTGCCGCCTTCGCCCAGCTTCCGGGGCTTATCAGTCAGCCGCTGGCCAACGGCGGCCAGAGCTGGTCGCTGCCGGTGCAGACGCTGGTGCTGTTGACCTCGCTGACCTTCCTGCCGGCGATGCTGCTGATGATGACCAGTTTTACCCGCATTATCATCGTACTGGGTCTGCTGCGTAACGCGCTGGGCACGCCTTCCGCGCCGCCGAACCAGGTGATGCTCGGGCTGGCGCTGTTCCTGACCTTCTTTATCATGTCGCCGGTGTTCGACAAGGTCTATCAGGAGGCGTACCTGCCCTTTAGTCAGGACAAGATCGGCCTTGATGCGGCGCTGGATAAAGGCGCGCAGCCGCTGCGCGAATTTATGCTGCGCCAGACCCGCGAAAGCGACCTGGCGCTGTACGCTCGTCTGGCCAACCAGCCGCCGCTGGCCGGGCCGGAGGCGGTACCGATGCGTATTCTGCTGCCCGCCTACGTCACCAGCGAACTGAAAACCGCTTTCCAGATTGGTTTTACGGTGTTTATTCCGTTCCTGATTATCGATCTAGTGGTCGCCAGCGTGCTGATGGCGCTAGGGATGATGATGGTGCCGCCGGCGACGATCTCGCTGCCGTTTAAGCTAATGCTGTTTGTGCTGGTGGATGGCTGGCAGCTGCTGCTCGGCTCGCTGGCGCAGAGCTTCTATTCCTGAACCGCCGGAGAACAATCATGACGCCAGAATCCGTGATGGCCATTGGCACCGAAGCGATGAAGGTCGCCCTGGCGCTGGCCGCCCCGCTGCTGCTGGCGGCGCTAATCAGCGGGCTGGTGGTCAGCCTGCTGCAGGCCGCCACCCAGATTAACGAGATGACCCTGTCGTTCATCCCCAAAATTCTCGCGGTCGTGGCGACGATTATTATCGCCGGGCCGTGGATGCTGAACCTGCTGCTGGACTATATGCGCACGTTATTCAGCAACCTGCCTAATATTATCGGCTAGCCGTGATCCCCTTTGACAGCGCCCAGCTTAGCGAATGGCTCAGCCAGTATTTCTGGCCGCTGCTGCGTATTCTGGCTCTCATCAGCACCGCGCCGGTACTGAGTGAAAAGCAGATCAGCAAAAAGGTGAAAATCGGCCTCGGCGGCCTGATTGCGATACTGATCGCCCCAACGCTGCCCGCCAACGCGATCCCCATTATCTCTGCTGCCGGTTTATGGCTGGCGATTCAGCAGATCCTGATCGGCGCGGCGCTGGGGCTGACGATGCAGCTGGCTTTCGCCGCGGTACGCCTCGCCGGCGAAGTCATCGGCATGCAGATGGGGCTATCGTTCGCCACCTTCTTCGACCCCAGCGGCGGCCCCAATATGCCGGTGCTGGCACGGCTGCTGAACCTGCTGGCAATGCTGCTGTTTTTAAGCTTTGACGGCCACCTGTGGCTTATCTCGCTGCTGGCCGACAGCTTCCATACCCTGCCGATCCAGAGCCAGCCGCTAAACGGCAACGGTTTCCTGGCGCTCGCCCAACTGGGTTCGTTAATCTTTATCAACGGCATGATGCTGGCGTTACCGCTGATTTGTCTGTTGCTCACGCTCAATATCGCTTTGGGTCTGCTCAACCGCATGACGCCGCAGCTGTCGGTATTCGTGATCGGTTTCCCGGTGACCATGACCTTTGGCATTATGACCCTCGGCATGATGATGCCGATGCTGGCCCCCTTCTGCGAACACCTGTTTGGCGAGATGTTCGATCGCCTGGCGGCCGTTATCGGCGGTATGACGTTTTAACCCTGCCGTTATTTCCCTCTTTTTCGCCGGACAAAATGGCAATAAAAAACGTTTACTGGGATAAAAGCCTGGAAAAACGTTTTTATTGCTACTAAGGTCCGAATGTTCATAGCGGCTTGAATTAAAAAATAGCCACCCTACAATAAAACCTGAATTTGATTGTTAGTGAATTTTATTTTTTAGAAAAATTAAAACCTCGGGAAACGCAGAATATTTTTATGCGTGGGTTTAGTGCATCTTTAATAAAATAAGGAGCGACATCATGATTAAGGCGAAAGGTAACCGTATAGCGCGGCGTGTATTAGGCCTGCCCCACTGGGAAAGTAACCGATTTAAAATCGTGCTGGCCGACACTGCCGCTGGCGGAAAATGGAAAGTGGTGAAGAAAAAGAAATAATCCTGACTGGCAATTGTTCTTTGCGCAACATAATTCCAAATTGCACAGTATCGTAGCCCCGGTAAGCGCTCGCGCCGCCGGGGATTTTGAGGCCACCAACACCGGCAGTTTCAGTTCGCAATGGTACGAGTCGTAGACCGTAGGCCGGATTAGGCGCAGCCGCCATCCGGCGCGAAAGTAGCTCTTTACCCGCGGTTATTGCCCGGCGGCGCTACGCTTGCGCGGGCCTACAGATCACATGCCGTGGTAGATACTGTTATCGGTTTGCAACTTTTTTAATGGTTTTTCCCGGACGCGGCGCGTTGCGCCTTCTCCGGGCTACCAAATCGCAAAGCGCAGTAGCCACCCACCGGGGGATTTTGATGCCACTAACACCGGCAGTTTCAGTTCGCAATGGTACGTTCCGTAGGTCGGGTAAGGCGTTAGCCGCCACCCGACAAAAATATTCCTGTCGGTTTCCATTCTACATTTGACCATAGAAGATATAGATATTGCCTGGTTCGGAAAAACAAAAGAATTAATAAAACAGTCAAGGAGAAATAACTCCTCTTTACTCTATGATTACTTTCTTTAAACGAATACGCTCACACAGCATGACGCAGCGCCCGTATTCCCTTTCCAGTCTGACGGCGCAGCAACGCCCGCAGCGTCGACACTTCCGAATAACCCACGTCAGCGGTAATCGTCTCAATATCTTTCCCCTCGGCAAGCAGCTGCTTTACTCGTTCGACCCGCAATTGCTGAAAAAAAGCCAACGGTGATTTCCCCAGCGCGGCCTCCATTCTGCGCTGTAAGGTGCGTGGATGCACGTTAAGCGCGCCGGCAGCCGCCTGCAGGGAAAATCCCTGCGCCAGATGCGATCGCGACCAGTGCGCAAAGCGGTTGATCAGATCATCGGCATGCTGAGGATAACCTGCCGGCAGGCGTGAAACCTGAGGATGGCGGATATCAGCCGCCATCGCTTTTGCCAGCAAATCGGCAAGCGGCGGGCTGCTCTGGCGAATCAGCCACAGCGCCAGCTCCACATGGCCCATCATTGCGCCGGGAAGGATCGGCGCAGCCGCATTGAGCCATGACGCAGCGGCGGTCTGCTCATTGAGCAAACGGCTATCCGCCAGGATGAAGGTATTTAAACAGGCGGCGGCAATTTTAACGCCGTGCTTCGCCATGTTTTGCAAAAACCGCTTAGCGTCAGCAATATCGAGCCAGCCATCCGGTGGCGATTGTCGTGCGTGAACGTTGATCGCCGGCACCACAATCCAGTCGGGATAATCCAAACCCGATGCCTGATGAGCAGGAATACTCAACCCATGGGCTGATTTAACCTGCCCGGTCACGGCAATCATCTGCACCTCAAAGCGAGAAATATTCATGCTCTGACGTCGCGCCATATCATTGGCCGCGGCGAACGTATCCAGCAACGTCGCTAAGCCGGTGTCGAAAACGCCATCCAGAGTCAGAATATTTATCTTCATGTCGTTAATGGTATTGAAATTGTCATTTTTGCATATGGTTCTATTTTAACCTTAGCCATAGACTTTCCTCTATCGTTATTAATTACCAGAGTCAATTGCCATGAAAAATAATCCTGAACTGATTATCCTTGCGTTAATTTGTCTGCTAACGGTTATGATGTGGATCCCCTATATTATTGCCAGAGCCACGCGCATTAACGTCGCGCCCGCGGCGGGAAACGGCCATTCGCCATCAACCGGGCTGGCGCCCTGGGCGCAGCGTGCGCAAAAGGCGCATGCCAACGCGGTAGAAAACCTCGTTATTTTTGCCCCACTGGTTGTGGTCGCCGCGTTGCTTAACGTCAATAACGCCATAACGTTAATTGCGGCTAAAGTTTATTTGCTCGCGCGCATTGTCCATTATATTGCGCATACCGCCGGGATCCCCGTTATCCGAACGCTCGCCTTTCAGACCGGTTTTGTCGCGACGGTTACCATAGCGATAGTTATTTTAAGTTCGGTTTTTTGAGGTTAAAAACTCCCGGCATTCTCTGCCAACGCCAGGCTTTGTAGCGCCGTCTTAAGCCATTTGGTTGCTCCTCGCTGCCCGCCGCGTTTATGGGAATAGATCTTCACGGTGAACGGGCTTATGGCGAACGGCAAAGGAAAAATCGCGATCGGGGCGGCATGAAGGAACTTCTCTGCGGCATAACGAGGAATCGCCATTAACAGATCGCTTTGCGCCACAATAAACGGCGCGCTGAGCATCGAAGGGGTTTTGAGCGCTATCTGCCGCGTATAGCCTAATTCCTGCAGGCGTAAATCCAACACTCCCTGCTTTTCATTCCACGGCGTGACCACCAGATGCCGCGCGGCGAGATAATCCGCCAACGTCAGCGCCGTGCGACGGGTATGGCTGATCACCACATACTCATCCTCAAACCAGTCAATTTCCTCGAGTTCATGATGACGGATATCTTCAGCGGTGCTGAAGCCCAGCGCCAGATCCACCTCTCCCGCCAGCAGCTCCGTCAGCGCCGGGCTATGCGGCAAATAACGGAGCTCAAAACGCAGTCCCGGCGCTTCATGCTGCAGCTTTTGCATCAGCGCAGGGAAAATGCATAACGCGGTGAAATCGGTAATGGCTATCTGGATCCGCTCGGTGCTGTCGGCGGCACTAAACTCTGGCTGTCGCGTGAGTTCCTGATTAAGTAATTTCAATACTGAAGCGATGGAGGGCGCGAGCTGAGTGGCATAGACGCTCGGGCACATCCGATGCCCTTCGCGAAAAAATAACGGATCGTTCAGCGCCACGCGCAGCCGCGACAGCGCGTGGCTCAACGCGGAGGTACTCATCGCCAGCTCATCGGCGGCAAGACGAACGGAACAGTGGCGATAGATAGCATCAAAAACGAGCAGCAGATTGAGATCGAGGCGTCTGAGCGCCGGATGCATAATATTCATCATTGGGTGATTTCATTGCACTTAATTCTTCTGACAATACCCCCTATGCTTAGCGTCATCAATATCGTTAACATGTGAAAACGACAGGAAAAATTATGAGTATTACGATTAGACAGGCCCGTGCGGATGACGCTTCCGCCATCTACAACATGATTTATGAACTGGCGGTGTACGAAAAAGCCCCGCAGGAAGTGGTCACCACCCCCGAAGAGATCCGCGAAACCCTGTTTGGCGACGACAGTAAAACCGAAGCGCTGATCTGCGAAATTGACGGTAAAACGGCGGGCTATGCCGTGTTCTTCACCAGCTATTCAACCTGGCTCGGACGCAACGGTATTTATATGGAAGATTTGTATATCTCGCCGGACTATCGCGGCCAGGGCGCGGGTCGAGCGCTGCTAAAAACCATTGCCCGGTATGCGGTTGCGCGCCGCTGCGGACGCCTTGAGTGGAGCGTGCTGGACTGGAACCAGCCGGCCATTGATTTTTACCTCAGTATTGGCGCCGCGGCGCAAAGCGAATGGGTCCGCTATCGCCTCGATGGCGAAGCGCTGGTTAATTTTGCGGAGCAATAACATTGCTCACAGCATCACTCAGCTTGCTCTTTGCAAAAAGCACAGCAGCCCCGAAAGAGCGGAGCTGCTGAAAGACAAGTTAGTACGCTGTTTCAGTCTGCGATGAATCCTGCACTACCTGTAGAATATTGGCCGCGGCGGCGGTACCCATTTTGACGTAAGAGGCGTCGCTTACGCCGCCAACGTGCGGAGATAGAATGACATTTTCGACCCGCTCCCAGATGTGCGGCGTGGTGAGTGGTTCGCTGTTAAAGCTATCGAGCGCCGCCCAGCGCAACGCCCCTCCTTTTAGTGCCGCTGCCAGCGCTGCATCGTCGATTAATCCGCCCCGCGCGGTATTGACCAGGATGGCGCCGGGTTTACACTGTGCCAGGGTAACGGCATTTATCATTCCCCGATTTTGCTGCGTTAAGGGACAATGAAGGGAGACAACATCAGCCTGCGTGAGAAGGTCTTTGAGTACATCAACACGTTCGCATCCGGGAGGAACCGTGGCGGCATACGGATCGTAAGCCAGCACCTTCATACCGAAGGCGCCGGCAATTTTCGCCACGCGGCTGCCAATCGCGCCCAGACCAATCAGCCCCAGCGTTTTGCCCTCCAGTTCGAGCGATCTATGCGTCGATTTATCCCAGTGCCCTTCGCGCAGGCGGCGGTCAAGCGGAATGATTGACTTGGCGCAGGCCAGAATTAATGCCCAGGCGTGTTCTGAAACCGCCGCGGCGTTAGCGCCTGTCGCCGCGCGAACCATAATGCCGCGCGCCGCCGCCGCTTCGACGTCAATGACATCAATGCCGCTGCCATGCTTGGAAATGACCTTCAACGCCGGAGCGGCATCCATCACAGATGCCGTAATCTTGCCATAGCGCACTAATATGGCGACCGGATTATGCTGCTGACATAATGCTATCAATTGGTTTTCTGTTGGTTGGCGGCCAGCAAATACGAGTTCATAATCTTCCAGCATGCCGAACGCGGCTTCAGCCAAATCGCTGCCGGTTACCAGTACGACTTTTTTATCGCTCATGGCAATGCCTCCCCTTCGCTCAGCATACCCGCCTGACGCAACGCGTTCTCCAGCCAGTGCGGGCGAAGATCGCCGTCGTGGATGGCCGACAGACGTTTGACTTCCCCTTCCAGTTTACCTTTCGCCAACTCAATGATGGCGCGTACTTCATCGCGGGGGATAACCACCACGCCGTCAATATCCCCTACCACCAGGTCACCCGCCTGCACCGCGGCGCCCGCGACCGAGATAGCATGATTGACCCGGCCGGGAATGAACTTGGTGGGACCACACGGATTAAGACCGGCGGCGAAAACAGGAAAGTTTTGTTTACTTAAGGTTTCAGCATCGCGAACTGCGCCGTCAATGATGATACCTGCGATGCCGCTGGCCTGCGCCTGCGTGGCCATGATCTCACCGAGTAAAGCGCAGGAGAGATCGCCTTTGCCGTCTATCACCAGCACATCGCCAGGTTTAGCGACGGCCATCGCAGCGTGAATCGCCAGGTTATCTCCCGGGCGGACCTCTACGGTAATCGCCGGGCCGGCCACAGCCATGTGTGGCGCCAGTGGCTTGATACGGCCATGTAATGTGCCGCGGCGTCCGGCCACGTCAGCGAGAATCGCCGCCTGATATTCAGCGGCCTGACGGACCTCCTCCGCGCTAACGCGCTCAATATCCACATTTATTAATTTCTGTTGTGATGCAGGCATGGTTAGTCTCCATTTGTTTTACTATGTACAACACAGATGTACTATATAAAACAACTATACGAGCATTGCTTCTCTTTTCGCCAGCGCTGAGAGCGTGTTTGTGATGTAAACACGATGTTAATCACAAAATTCAGGTACAATTTTGTTCGGCCAAAAGGAGAAAATGATGGGGAATGAAGGCGTAATTGCCGTTGAAAAGGCGCTCGCTTTACTGGATTGCTTCCGTCCGGGTAATGACAGCCTGACGTTAACTGAGCTGGCCCAGCTTTCGGGATACCACAAAACCACCGTTTATCGCTTAATGAATTCGCTTGAGCGTATGAGCTACATTATCCGGCATGACGATGGCACCTATACGCTCGGCCACCGTCTGCTCTATCTCGGCAAGCTTTATGAGCAATCATTTCAGCTTGCGAGAATTGTACAGCCGGAATTGCAGGCGCTGTCTCAGGCCTCCAGTGAGAGCGCGAGCTGGTATGTGATAGAGGGCGGCCAACGACTGTGTCTGTTCCGCGCCGAAGCTTCAGAGGGATTACGCCATAGCAACCTGCCCGGCAGCCAGTTCCCACTGGATGGTTCCGCGATCAGCAAAGTTTTACGTCATTGGGGACTGGGTGAGGCGCTGCCGGAAGACGAAGAAACGCTGCCGTTCTATACCTCTGGCGCGCGCGATCCGCACACCTCCGCCTTCGCGATGCCGGTTTTTGGCGTCCACGATAACCCCATCGCGGCACTGGCGCTGACAGGACCGTCATCGCGTCTGACTGCGGACCGCAAAGAGAGCGGCCTCAGCCAGCTAATGCGCGAGACGGCCAACCGCCTGTCGATCAAGTTAGGGGCCAGTAAATCCTTCTGCGAAACGTTTTACGGTATACAAGAATAACGTATGTTGAAAAGGCGGGAAAAATCCCGCCTGTGCTTATTAATGGGTGACCGGTTTTTCCTGACCGGCAGGCTGCGAGTAACGGCGTCCCATGATCAGCACCGCGATGCCGCCTGCCAGGCACAAGCCAGCCAGCGGTAGCATCGCCAGCGTATGGCTTCCTGTCTGTTCGCTAATCACACCATAGGCATTCACCATCACCACTCCGCCAATCAGGTTGGCTATCGCGCCGATTGCCGCCAGCCCCGCAGCGGCTGACGTGCTGCTCATCCAGCCTGAGGCCAACGCCCAGAATGGCCCCTTCGCCGAATAAGCGCCAATTAATATGGTACTGAGAATAACAATGGTAATCGGCAGCGACAGATTGATGAACGCCGCGAACACGCCAGCCGCAATCATAAAGAGGGTGAGAGCCGTGTGCCAGCGGCGTTCATTGGTGCGATCCGAACTCCGCCCCCAGACAATCATCAGCACCGAGGCCAGACCATAGGGGATGGCATTGAGCAGCCCGGTAGTCAGGTTATCAAGATGGAAAGACTTCAGTAGCTGTGGAGACCAGACGCTAAGCGTGGTGCCAGCAGACGACGCGCCCGCGTATATCAGCGCCATCAGCCAGATTTGGCGATGCTTTAACAGTTGCCATGTGCTGATGTGACCGATCTGTTTCTGCTGTTGGCGCTCTGCCTGAAGCGTGTTTTCCAGCCACGCTTTCTGCCGCTCGTTCAACCAGCCAGCCTGCTGTGGGCGGTCACGCAGGATAAAAAATGCGGCTACCCCCAGCAGCACCGCAGGCAGCCCCTCAATGATGAATAACAGATGCCAGCCGCGTAACCCGAACCAGCCATCCAGCGTCAGGATCAATCCTGAAAGCGGTGAACCGATAAAGTTAGCCAGCGGAATGGCCACCATAAAAGAGGCAATAATGCGCGCACGGTAACGCGAAGGGATCCACCAGGTAAGATAGAGCACCACGCCCGGGAAAAAGCCCGCTTCCGCCGCTCCCAGCAGAAAACGCACGATATAAAGGGAGGTAGTATTTTGCACCAGCGCCATGCACATCGATACCACTCCCCAACTGATCATTATCCGCGGGAGCCACAATCGCGCGCCCACCTTCTGCATCGCCAGGTTGCTGGGAACTTCAAATATAAAGTAGGCGACAAAATACAAGCTGCTGGCGAAGCCAAAAGCCGCCTTGCTCAAGCCCAGATCCTCATTCATCTGTAGCGCCGCCATACCAATATTGCCCCGGTCAATAATCGAGACCAGGTAGCTGACAATCAAAAAGGGCAGGATGCGCCAGATAACCCGCCGCATGGTCTCTTTTTCCAGCGCGTCGTTGTCGATAGCGCTATTCGGTAATTGATCGGTCATTGTTTCCTCGCAGGGTTTCATTATGTTTATCAGGAAAACGATGTAGAGATGAAATACGTTACTTCAGCTTGATGCCCCTGGTTTCCGGCGCTCGCCACACCACCAGCATCGCCGCAAGGAAGGCGACCACGGTCGTCGCCAGTCCCGCGGTGAAACCGCCGGCGTTGGCGACGGCGCCAATCAGTAGCGGCGCGATAAATCCGCCCAGCCGGCCGCCATTGTAGGCAAGCCCCATCAGGAAACCGCGCGATGACGTGTCTCCAATGATTTCTGCAAGGAAGGGTCCCGAGCCCGCAAAAATACCATTAACACCAAAACCGGCCATGAAAATCGCCACCATCAGAATGAAGGGTTGCGTGGTCACAAGGTAAAGCGCGACGGCAATGGCGCCCGTTAACAGATAAATCAGGAACATCGGACGGCGTCCCCATTTATCTGCCAGCACCGAAAACACCAGAAAACCCGCGATGGCCCCAGCCTGCAGCGCAAGTACAAATTTCAGACTGTGCAGAAAATCCAGGTGTTTTACTTCTCGCAGATAGGTGGGTGTCCAGGTAAATACGCCCCAGAACAGATACTGAATAAAAAAGATAAAGACAAAGGCCAGCAGCAGACCTTTCAGATTGTGTTTACCCAGCTTCGCGACAGGTTGACTACTCGTCGCCTTCGCCTGTTGACGAGCAAGCCAAACCTGCGATTCCGGCGTGAACCAGGCCACCACGCTCATAATGAACACCGGTAGCGCGCCGATCATAAACAGATAGCGCCATGCGCCCTGCTCCAGGCCGCCATTAACCGAGCTCACGATTGCCGTCAGGCTGATGGCCAGAATCGCGCCAACGGGCAACCCCATTTGCATCAGCGCCCCGCCGCGCGCGCGCCGCTCTGGCCGCCAGGTTTCCGCAATCAGCGCCGCGCCCGATGTCCACATTCCGCCCATACCCAGCGCGCCGCAAAAACGTAAAAGCGCGAAATGTTGTTGATCGTGCGTAAAGGCTAACAGGCCGGAAAAGAGTGAATAGATGGCGATACAGGTCAGCGCCGTTTTTACACGGCCAATTTTGTCGGCGATAAAACCAAACAGGATCCCGCCAATAATCTGCCCCCCGGCCGTGACGCTGATAAACAGCCCAAGCTCGGTTTTATTAATACCGAACACCACGCCCAGTACCGGCAATAGCAGCGAAAGCAGGAAGGAGTCGTAGCTTTCAAATGTCCAGCCAAGGCCGCCCAACGCCAGCGTCCGCCTCTCAGCAACGCGTTGTGGCAATGTGTCAGGCGTCGATTTAGTCGCAGTAAATTGATTCAGCTCGCTTTTACTGGTCATTGATATTCTCCACAGAGGTTAACCGATAACAGGTTGCGGCAGTGCGCCAGCACAACTGCGCCTGTTCGCCAGGGGACATCTGTTGCGCCAGGCGTTTGCAGGCGTTCCAGAAAACGCCGTAGCTGAACATGCCTTTATCGACCGGAAAGTTGCTGGCGAACATGCAGCGTTCCGCACCGAAAAGCGAAACAATGGTCTCAAACCACGGTTGCCAGGCCTGTGCCAGCATTTGCGAATCCGGCGGTGTTTCTGCCGCTGCGAAGGGAAATCCCCTGACCGTCATACCAAATCCGCTAATTTTTACGCATACGTTCGGTAGTTCCGCCAGATGTCGCATACTGTTTCGCCACTGCTGAAACATGTCTGGATCCCTTTCTGAATAGGGTCCAACGCCGACTGGCCCGCCACAGTGATCGAGCACAATCTGAAGCGTTGGTATGTGCCGCGCCAGCTCGGCAATTTCATCCAGTTGCGTGTGGTAAACCCACACATCAAGCGACAATCCATTTTTCGCAAGGCAGAGAGCGCCCCGACGGAACGGGTCGCTCAGCGCCAGTCCTGCTGGTGGCGTAACCGGGCTGGACGTGACCCGCGGATCCGGATGCCAGGCCAGTGGATTACGCATTCCGCGCAACCGCCCGCCTGATAAAGCCAGCGCGCTCTCGATGGCAGGCTGCATCGCATCGCCCGCCAGCAAGCTAAGGCCGCCGATGATGGCTCCACATCCGAGAGCGTTTGCATAATGTCCGCTGGCGAACATCGCGGCTATCCCGCTGGCAAACTCGATTTCACCAAGCGGTTTCAGCGTTTCCGGCCCGTGGCGGCGCAGCATAGAGCGGCATTGCACGTAGACCGATGAGTAAACGCGATGCCCTGAGGTCTGGATATCGTCGCTGAACTCATGGGTGAGATAGCGTCCGGTTTGCCTATCCCAGAGATGATGATGCGCATCAATGATGGGCAGCTCGGGTTGTAGTGGCGCCTCACGATGTAACGCAAGCCACTCGTTTCTGACCGCAAGATGCGGTGCGGTAACGATCTCCATGAACACCTCGCTTTTGTTGTACTATGTACAACCGTGTTTTATTTTACAAAACTACTATAACGAGGCTGTCGCGTTTTTATCCAGTTAACGATTGGTTTAAATGATGTAAATAAGAGGTGAATCACAGATGTTTAAAGTCGGTAAAGAAGGAGAACGTTGAGAAAAAACAAAAACAAATTAAATTTCAATAAGTTATAAAATAACACCACCCGTCGCAGCCAGATATCTGGCAAACCTTACGTCTGCCAGACCCGCTCACGTTGTCCATTTACCGATGACTATTCGATGAGTAAAGCGTTATATCGCTCTTGGGCTTTTCAGCTTCCAGACCAGCGCCATGCCGCAGATCATCGCCACCGCCGCCAGTAATGCCAGTGACGAAAGACCAAACCTTGCCGATACCAGGCCGCCGACAAGCGCGCCAGTGCCGATGGCAGCATTGAAAATAGCGACATATAAGGCGGATGCGGGCTGCGTCGCCTCCCCTGCGCTTTGTAGCAGCCAGGTTTGCAAGCCAACGAACACGATAGCCATGCCCGCGCCCCATATGCCGAGCAATACCGCGGTGAACCAAAGAGGAAGCGAGGACAGGCTCTTCATCCCCAGCATCCCCAGCGCGCCTGCGCTGAGCAGCAGTGATGTCATAATCAGCAACCTGATATGTCGATCGATGAGTTTGCCGGCGATGATATTTCCCAGCAGCCCGGAAAGTCCTGACATCAGCAGCAGCGCGGAAATCGCCGATGTCGGTATACCTCGGGTTTGCGTGAGCAACGGCTCAAGATAGGTGAAGGCTGCAAAATGCGCGGAAATAACGCAGGCTGTAGCGCCGAACAATGAAAGCAGTAGCGGATTCTTAACTATCCCAACGTAAACCTTCAGCCTCAACGGCTGCGGAGCCGCCAGCGTGGGAAGCGTCCAGAGCAAAGCCACGGCGGTGGCTAGTGAGAGCAGTGAAATCGCGCTGAATGCCTGTCGCCAGCCGACCATGTCGGCAATAAAGCTCGATAGCGGCACGCCCAACACGCTGGCCGCCGAAACACCGGCGAAAATCACCGAGGTGGCCAGCCCCAGTTTATCAACCGGTACCAGTTGTACCGCCACGGTGCCTATTAGCGCCCAGAATGCGCCATGCGCCAGCGCCCCTGTCATCCGCGCCGTCATAAATGTCTGCATAGTGTGCGACTGGGTCGCCGCCAGACAAGAAAATGCGAGGATTAACATCAACACAATCAACAACGCCTTACGTGAAATCCTGGCGGGGATCGCGCCGGCCAGTAAAGCGGCCAGCGCGGCTACCCAGCCATAAGCGGTGACGGCAAGACCCGCTCCCGCCTGCGACTGATGCAAATCGTTCGCCAGCGCGCTGAGCATACCGACCGGCGCCAGCTCGCTGGTCACAATCGAAAATGCGCTGACGCCCAGCGCAGCTACGGCGAGCCATGCGCGCATTGGCGTTGGGTTAGCCTGTAAAACAAGGTCGTTCATGTCTTCTGTATCCCGGTGAAAATGGCTGAAAAGGAGTTGGCTTGCCTGATACGCTAGAGTTTCCGCGTCGTTGCTTATTGCCTTCTCTTGAGGTGCAGTGCAGTATCATTCCAGGAGAAGTGATAAAATAGCCATGAAAACGGAGAGCCGTTTTCCAAAAATGGAAAATAATGAAAGCAGATTTTAACTGGGACGATACGCGGATTTTTCTGGCTGTGGCCCGCTCAGGTACGCTAAGCGGCGCGGCAGAAACTATGGATATGGGCATCGCAACCCTGTCAAGAAGACTCGACCGGCTGGAAAAATCATTGGCCGTCCCCCTTTTCAGCCGGCATCAAAGCGGCTACCGGCTAACGGATGATGGCGAGGCGCTGCTGGCGCGAGCAGAGGCGCTCGAGCATGCAGGGCTCGCTTTTGGCGAGACGGCGAGGCTGCAGGGGAATGTTGCCGGGCTGGTCCGGCTGGCTACCTCGGACAATCTGGCGGCGCATTTTATTCTGCCTTCACTCAACGGCTTGATGGAAAAATATCCCGACCTGCGGGTCGAGGTGCTCAGCGGCGTGCAATCCGTCAACCTGCATCGACGGGATGCCGATTTAGCCATTCGAATGGTCAAACCGGAAAGCGGCAACCTGACGCTGAAGCGTCTCGGGAAGGTGGGGTTTGGTCTGTACAGCGCCGATACCGGACAAGCAGGCTCTACCGACGTCGCGTTCAATCACGCTCACTACATAGGCTGGCCAGAATCACACCAGCATCTGCCCGCCGCGCGCTGGATAACTCGGACGCTTCGCGGCAGGCCGTGCCGGGTGGAAGCCAACACGCTGCTGGCGCAGCTGTCGGCGGTTTCAGCCGGCCTGGGGTTGGGCGTGTTGCCACACTTTATGGCGCGGAAAAATGGCCTGCAGTGCGTGAATGCGGATATCGGCGTCGACCAAACCCTATGGCTGGTGATGCATTCCGATTTAGCCCACTCGCGGCGCGTCAGAGTGGTGGCCGATCATTTAATTGCCCTGTTTGATGAGATTAAAGATCAGCTGACATCGCCATAACTCTGTAAGCGCTCGCCGCCAGATACAGCCCGATGCCGTAGGCCAGGTGCGCCACCAGGCTCAGCGAACGCGCCAGCCACGGTCGGGGAGTCCGTGAGGCCGCGACGCCAAAACCAAATGCGGGCTGCAGGATCAAGAACGGCGCGAATAAGGTTACGACCCCTGACAGCAGCGCTGTCGCCAGAGTGGGGGCATAAAACCAATCGGCGCCGCTCAACACAAGCGGCACCGCCGCAAAAGCGATACCGATCAGATAATGGCATAACCAGCCGATAAAACGCTCACCCTCTAGCGGAGGGGTTGCGGCGATGGTGTTATGCCGCACTTTCCCCCGCGAAAGCCATAACGCCCAGCGACCGACCAGCGCATAGTTCAGCGGCGCAATCTTGAGTATATGCTTCTGAAAGAGCGACCATAAATCCATGACTAACGTGGCGCCGAGGCCCGTCAGCAAAATTTGCACAGCAACAATCATCTTCAATTTATTCTTCCTTTTTATGAGCCAATGCTACTCTGTTGACCAGTGTGCAACTTAAAGTGAGGTTTAAGTCAATCATGAAAGAACTGGATATCCGCGAGGTCGCGACGCTGTCCGGCATTACGCCTTCAGCGCTGCGTTTTTATGAAAAGAAAGGTTTGATCAAACCGATTGGTCGTCATGGTCTGCGAAGGCAGTACCATGAAAATGTGCTGAACAAGCTGGAACTGATCGTGCTGGGACAGGCCGCCGGCTTTTCGCTTTCTGAAATAGCCGGGATATTTAACGCTGACGGCAAGATAGCCATTGATAACCAACGGCTTGAGCAGCGCGCGCAGGAAATTGATAACACCATTCGTCGGTTACAGCTGTTAAGCCAGGGGCTAAAACACGCCGCCCGCTGTACTGCGCCGGAACATATGCAATGCCCTGAATTTATAAAAATTGTGGCGAAGGGCATTAGACTGTTTAAATGAACATCCCTGTATTGGGGCTTGCTGAGGAAGAATTAGCGCATTGAGGCGCGAGTCTTTATCCCCACGCTTTATTCTGGAGTACCACCCTGTAGCCATCTGGATCAACGAACGTTTGGCCATTGACATCCCAGTAAGGGTTAAAAGAATTCGTCAAGTTAAAGCCCGCTTCGCGCATTCTGGCGCAAGCATCTAGCCACTCCTTCTTATCCGGGTAATACAGCACGAGTAAATCTTCCTCCGTCTGCAAGGGTTGCACGGGATGATACTGGCACCAGGTAAATTCTATATGCCAGCCGAGCCCCTGTCGCCCTAACATTATTCCATTAAAACCATCGTGATCGTTGAATTCAGCAATTTTGTGTAAGCCCAGTCCCTGGCAGTACATCAAACAGGACCGTGCAAGATCGGTGACGGGTTTGGCGATACGCATATGAGTAAACATCCTGGATTCTCCTGAAGAGGATACGGTGTGAAGGTTGGGATCCGGTTTGAGTTTACACGCTACGATGTGGTGAATTTGTCGCTGAGAGCCCACCCGCTCTCTTCTCTAATCAGGCCCCCGAAAAAAAGGGCACCTCACCCCGCGTACACAGAGAGAACGGGATGTGGTGCCAAGGTGCTAAATGAAAAAGTGGATATTCGTGATTAGCGATTCATCTGAAACAGCGACATGCCCTGCATATCGCTGAAGGTTTTATAAGATGCCTGCAGCGCCGCCTGCTGCATAAAATAAGAAGAGATAGATTCCGCCAGGTCAGCATCGGTCAGGGCGCTCATCTGCAGCTGGTTGGTCATATCACGCTCTTTACCGATGCTATCGAGCTGATCCATCTCCTGTAGCTGGTTGCCCAGCTCGGCGCGCACGCTTAATACCTTGTTGTAGGAGTTATCGAGGCCGCGGTTGGCCTTCGCCAGCGCATCGTTCACCTGCTGTTTGGTGGCGTCATCGGCCCCCTGCAGCGGCGTTTTCAACGCCTCCAGCGCAATATCGATACTGGCGAACACATCGGCGACCGGCGCGCTGCCGTCCGGCTCCGGCTTCGGATTGCTGGTCAGCGCCATAAATACCGAATTACCGGTATGGCCGATGGTCATCGTACGGTTGGCGTCAACCTTCTGTTCCACGGTTTTATTGCCGCCCTGATAGCTAATCTTGCCGTTAGTATCGACAAACGGCGGCTTATCATTCTCATAGCCGCCAAACAGGTAGCGTCCGTTGCCATCGGTACTGTTGGCCTGGTTGAGCAGTTGATCCTTCAGCCCCTGTAGCTGGGTCGCCAGCGAATCGCGGTCGTTATCGCTCTCGGTGCCGCCGGCGTTAACGATCAGCGCCTTGATATCAGAAATCGTCGAGGTGGCTCCGGAAAGCACGGTCTCTTCCATCGATACGCTCTGGCGGGCGAAAGTACGCGCCAGGGTGTACTGATTGTTCTCGGCCTGCGATTGCGACAGCATCACCGCCCGCGATGCCGCCAGCGGATCGTCGGAGGGATTAATCACCTTCTTGCCGGTTGAAAGCTGCTCGGCGGCCTTCATAAACAGCGACTGATTGCCGGTGATGCCGGTCATGTTCTGTTGGTACATCATGCTGGTGCTCATGCGCATGCTGTCAGTTCCTCAATACAATCAACGAATATTCAGCAGCGCGTCGAACAGCGAGCTGGCGGTCTGGATCACCTGGGCGTTCGCCATGTAGTACTGCTGGAAACGCAGGAGCTCGCCATACTCTTCGTCGAGGTTTACCCCGGAGAGCGACTGCTGTTGACGGGCCAGTTGGGTGACGATACTGGACTGCGATTCGCTGCTCACCTTCGCGGCGGCGGTCTGGTTGCCCACGCCGCTGACGATCCCGGCGTAGGCGCCGCTGAGCGTCGCTTTGCCATCCACCAGGTTTTTGGTCTGCAGATCGAGCAGTTTTTTAGCGTTATCGTTATCGCCGCGGCCGCTGTCATCTTTACCGGCGGCGGCGATTTTCGCTGAATCGGTAATCGCCACTTTCAGGTTGCCCGCCACGTCGCTGACCGGCTTTACCGTAAAGCTATCTTTCTGCTGCGGGTTGCCATCAATGCTGACTTCGAGACCATCAAAGCTCAGCGTCGGGTTACCGTCTGCATCTTTACCGGCGGTGGCGTTGACTTTGACGTTGTCCGGCAGACGGCTGACCTGCCAGTTGGCGCCGTCATACTCCACGCGGTAGTCGTTGGCTTTTACCTTGCTGGTATCGGTATAGGAGACCGACAGCGAGGCATCGCCGGTATTGCGCGTGTTATCAACCACCCGCGCGCCGCTGAAACTGAAGAAATCGCCCCCCTGCTCACCGTTGAGATCGAAGCCCTCGCGGTGCTGCTGGTTAAAGCTATCGGCCATCGCCAGCGCCAGTTGCCCGAGCTGATTGCGCACGCCGTCCAGCGTCTCGCTGCGAAAACGCAGCACGCCGCTCAGGCTGCCGCTGGTGATCTGCCCTTCCGGTACTTCGCTGGCGCCGCTGCCGCGGTTATAGCCGAGAGTCAGGCGCGAAGGGTCGCTGCTGGAAGGGATCGCTTCCACCTGATAGCTGTTGTTGCCCTGCACCAGGGTCAGGCCGTTGGCGAAGGAGACGGTATAAGCGTCGCCGTCCTGCTGGGTTACCTGAACGCCCACCAGTTGGTTGAGTTCGCTGACCAACTGATCGCGCTGATCGAGCAGCGCGTTCGGTTCGCCGCTGGCGCTGCCGCGCAGGCGGGTAATCTCATCGTTAAGACGGGCAATCTGCTGGCTATAGCTGTTAATCTGCTGGGCGGTGTCGTTAATTTGCTGATTAACGCCGCTGTCCATGTCGCGCAGATATTTATCGGTATTATTAAACTGGTTGACCAGGCCGTTAGCCTTACCCAGCACCGTCTGGCGCGCCGCGTCGTCGCCGGCGTTGCTCACCAGGTTCTGCAAATTGGTGAAAAAATCCTGCAGGCTCCCCGACAGGGTATTAGTTTTGCTGGCCAGCAGATTATCGATCTGCGAAATCTTTTCGTAGTAGGCGTTCTGCGAACCGGCCGCGCTCTGCGCGCCGCGCAGCTGATTAGTGATGAACTGGTTATATTCGCGGTTGACGCTGGTCACGGTCACGCCGTTACCGATAAAACCGTTCATAGTGGCCAGGCCGCCGTTTTGGGCCAGAATCGCCGTCTGCCGGTTATAACCCGCCACGTTGTAGTTAGAGATATTGTTGCTGACGGTACTGAGCGCCACCTGCGCCGCATTCAGTCCGCTCATCGCCGTATTGATTAAGCTATTGGACATCAGGGTTCCTTATGCTGCCAAGTCAATTCGCTCAGCTTGCCCTTGTTATCGGTCAGAGAAGTAAAAACTTGAGTAAATCTGCCTGCAAAATTCCGCAGCCGCTTTTATGCCGGATGTCGCTACCGCTTACCGGGCTACAGCACTGTGCGATGTGGTAGCCCGGACAAGGCGCAATGCGCCGCCTCCGGGAAAACATATCGCAGCAGAATTAACCGGGAGCGCGAGCCGGGAGAAGGCGCGACCTTCGAACCTAGAACAGATCGTTAATATCCGCGGCATAGGCTTTCACCGCCTGCGCCCCGGCGTGCTTCATCTGCTGAATCACGCTGACCAGCTTGCTGGCGTATTGCGGGTCGGTGGCGTAGCCCGCGCGCTGCAGCTCGTGCGCCGCCTGCTCCGGAGTGGACGCTTCGGCAACCGAGGCATAACGCGGGTTGTTGGTCAGCAGCTTGACGTAGTCAGCAATCGCCGAGAAATACGAATCGTAGACGCGGAATTTGGCCTTCACCTTCTTCGCCACCCCCTGTTCAAATTCGGTGGTGGTGATCTCGGTAACCGGCCCCTTCCAGTTGCCCCCGGCCTTAATACCAAACAGGTTGTAGCTCGGGGTACCGTCAGCGGTCGGGATTTCGCGCTGCCCCCAGCCGGATTCCAGCGCCGCCTGGGCGACTATCAGCTGATGCGGGATCCCGCTGCGCTCACTGGCGGCACGCGCCGGCATTGACAGACGGGCAACGAAGTTGCCGTTGTTGAGCGATAGCGGCGCGGCGGCTGGCGGCGCTTTCGGTACCGCCCGGCGGATCATCTGCTCCAGCGCCTGATTCGGCAGCGTCTGCAGCACCTCATTATCCAGCGCCATCGGCGCGGTGCCCGCCGTTTCGCTGGGGACCGCGTTGGCATTGCTCATCTGCTTGACCATCATGTCGGCCAGCCCTAATCCCTTTTGCGACATCTGCTGGGCAATCTGCTGATCGTACATCGAGGTATAGAGCCGGGTCTGGTCGCTGCTGAGTACGCCATCCTGCGGTAGCGCGGCGCGCATGCTCTTTAGCATCATCTGTACAAACATGCCTTCGACCTGCTGCGCCACCTGCTTGAGGTTGCCCTGCGGATCGGCGGCGGCATCGCGCTTCAGGCCGTTCAGCGCCTGGGCGTCATAGGCGGCGCCCGACATCGCCATAACATCGCTGGCCATTAGATAATTTCCAGTTTGGCGCGCAGGCAGCCGGCGCTTTGCATGGCTTGCAGAATCGACATCAGGTCGATTGGCGTCGCCCCCAGCGCGTTCAGCGCGCGCACCACGTTGTTGAGGTTGGCGCTGGCGTTGATTTTCTGCAGCGAACCGCCCTGCTGCTGCATTGAAATCTGGGTATTCGGCGTGACCACCGTCTGGCCGCCGCCGAACGGCGTCGTCGGCTGGCTGACGCTGGTTTGTCGGTCGACCACCACCGACAGGTTACCCTGAGCCACCGCGCAGGAATCAAGAATCACCTCGCGATTCATCACCACCGAACCGGTACGCGAGTTGATAATCACTTTGGCATCCATGGCGCCAACGTTAACGTTGATATTCTGGATCTCGGCGAGGAATCGCACCTGCGAGCTATTGCCCTGCGGCACCAATACCTGAATGGTACGCGCATCGAGCGGCGATGCGGTGCAGCCGCCGCGCTGGCGGTTAATCGCATCGCTAATCTGCTGCGCGAGGGTGAAATCTTCATCATTGAGCTGCAGGTTGAGCACCCCGCCGCTGCCGAAAGTAGTCGGCAGTTCGCGCTCGATGGTGGCGCCGTTGCTGATGCGTCCGCCAGCCAACTGATTGACCTGTACGCTGCTGCCGCCCGCCGCCGCGCCGGCGCCGCCCACCAGCACGTTGCCCTGGGCCAGCGCATAAACCTGGTTATCCACCCCTTTGAGCGGCGTCATCAGCAAGGTCCCGCCGCGCAGGCTTTTAGCGTTGCCCATTGATGAGACCACCACATCGATATTCTGCCCCGCGCGCGCGAAGGGCGGCAGCTTCGCCGTGACCATCACCGCGGCGACGTTTTTCAGCTGCATGTTAGTGCCCGGCGGCACGGTAATGCCGAGCTGCGATAGCATGTTGCTCAGGCTTTGGGTGGTAAACGGCGTTTGCATGGTCTGGTCGCCGGAGCCGTCGAGCCCCACCACCAGGCCGTAGCCGATTAAGGCGTTATCGCGCACGCCCTGTACCGTCACCAGATCGCGAATACGCTCCGCCGTCGCCGGTAAGCTGGCCGCGCCGATTAATAGCGCAATGATGAGTTTTTTAACCATGTGAATCTCTTTTCAGTAACACCGCAAATGGCCCGCCCATTAGTACGGGGAGACGTTGAGGAAGAACCGCTGCAGCCAGCCCATCGTCTGCGCTTCATTGATGTAGCCGTTGCCGACATACTCGATGCGCGCGTCCGCCACCTGCGTTGAGGTGACCGAGTTGCTACCGCTGATGGTGCGCGGGTTAACCACCCCGGAGAAGCGAATGAATTCGGTGCCCTGGTTAATGGCGATCTGTTTTTCCCCCACCACGTGCAGGTTGCCGTTGCTCAGTACCTGATTAACGGTGACGGTAATGGTGCCGTTGAAGGTGTTATTGGCATTCGCCCCGCCTTTGCCGCCGAAACTGTTATCGCCGGAAATATCCATATCGGCGCGGGCGTTGCCCAACAGGCCGTCTAAGTAGCGCGGCGCGGTGGCGACGCCAAACTTGCTGGAACCGTTACGGCTGGCATTGGCGGAAGAACTCTTGCTGGCGCTGACGTTTTCCTGCAGCACGATGGTTAGCGTGTCGCCAACGTTGCGCGGGCGGCGGTCTTCAAACAGCGGCTGATAGCCGTAGTTCATCGGCTGCGCGGCCTGAAAAATAGAGCCGTTCGGTACCGGCGCGGTCGGCGGCGCGGGCTGCGCCGAGGTCGAGCCATCGACCAACGGTTTATGCGGAATGTACGCGCAGCCGCTCAGCGTCAGCATCACCATGCCCGCCAGCAAGCGTTGTCCCTGGCGCGGCAGGGTGGCCATCGAATGTGTGGTTACCACGGGGTATCGCCTTTGTTACACCAAAAAAGCGACGGGCGCGGCAGGCGACGCCCGTCATCAAACATTACAGCTGGGTCAGCTTCTGCAGCATCTGATCCGACGTCGAGACCGCTTTGCTGTTGATCTCATAGGCGCGCTGGGTCTGGATCATGTTGACCAACTCTTCCGCCACGTTGACGTTAGAGGTCTCGACATAACCCTGGTAGAGCATGCCGGCGCCGTTCAGGCCCGGCGTGCTCTCATTCGGCGCGCCGGAGCTCTCCGTTTCCTGGTACAGGTTCTCGCCCACGCTTTCGAGGCCGCTGTCGTTAATAAAGGTGGTTAACGTCAGTTGCCCGACCTGCTGGGCGGCGGTCTGCCCCTGCTGGGTGACGCTCACGATGCCATCGCGGGCGATGGTAATGGTCAACGCGTTGGCCGGAATAGTGATCGCCGGCTGCACCTGGAAGCCACTGGCGGTCACCAGTTGGCCGTTCTGATCTATCTGGAACGAGCCGTCACGGGTGTAGGCCTGGCTGCCGTCCGGCAGCAGCACCTGGAAGAAGCCCTGGCCTTTAATCGCCACGTCTTTGCTGTTGTTGGTCTGCGACAGGTTGCCCTGGCTATGCAGACGCTCGGTGGCGACCGGGCGCACGCCGGTACCGATCTGCAGGCCGGAAGGCAGCGTGGTCTGTTCGGAGGACTGTGCCCCCGGCTGACGCATGGTCTGATACAGCAGGTCTTCAAACACCGCGCGCTGGCGTTTAAAACCGTTGGTGCTGACGTTCGCCAGGTTGTTGGCGATCACGTCCATATTGGTCTGCTGCGCATCAAGACCGGTTTTCGCAATCCATAAAGAGGGAATCATTGGTTATTTCCTTTGGCCGCGGGCCGACTGGCTATCAGCTTACTGACAGCAGAGAGTTCGCCCGCTGTTCGTTCTCATCCACGCTGTGGATGACCTTCATTTGCATTTCAAAGCGACGGGCGTTGGCGATCATATCGACCATGGTCTCCATCGGCTTGACGTTACTGCCCTCCAGCACGCCCGGCATGACCCGCACCTGCGGGTCGTTGGCCAACTGGTTGCCGCGGCGCTGCTGGGTTTCCGGGGTCAGGCGGAACAGGCCGTCATCGCCGCGCATCACTTCGCGCGCATCGGCTTTCACCAGCTTCAGGCGGCCAATCTGCGCGATGGTGTTCGGCGGGTCGCCGGGATTCAGCGCCGAAATCGTGCCGTCAGCGGCGATAGTGATTTCCGCCGACGGCGGCACCTCAATCGGCCCGCCGTCGCCCTGCAGCGGCATCCCCTGCACCGTTAGTTGACCGTTGGCCGAAACCTGAATGCTACCGTTGCGGGTATAGGCTTCGCCGCCGCCCGGCAGGCTGAGCGCCAGAAAACCGTCCTGCTGCAGCGCCACGTCCAGCGGGCGCCCGGTGTAGTTCAGCGCCCCCTGGCTCATATCGGCGCCCGGCGTCGAGGCCGCCACCAGCGTGCGGGTGGCGAGGCTCGGCCCGTCTACCGGCACCGCGCGCAGCGCGGCGAGCTGGGCGCGAAAGCCCGGCGTCGAGGCGTTGGCGAGATTGTTGGCGGTAATCGACTGCTGCTCCAGCGTCTGGCGCGCGGCGCCCATCGCGGTATAAATCGCGTGATCCATAACTCAGTTCCGTTAGCGCAGGCTGACCAGCGTCTGCAGGATCGAATCCTGCGTCTTGATGGTCTGGGCGTTGGACTGATAGTTACGCTGGGCGACGATCATGTTCACCAGCTCCTGGCTCAGGTCGACGTTGGACGACTCCAGCGCGCCGCTGGTCAGCTTGCCAAAACCGCCGCCGCCGGAGAGTCCTACGCGTGGCTGGCCGGACGCGCCGGTCTCCTGCCAGACGTTATCGCCCTGCGACGCCAGCCCTTCCGGGTTGGAGAAGTTGGCCATCACAATCTGCCCCAGGACCTGGGTCTGCTGGTTGGAGTAGATACCGACGACGGTACCGTCATCGTTAATCTGGAAGTTGGTGTATTCGCCGGCGGCATAACCATCCTGCGCCACTTTACTCACCGAATCGCTACCGACGTTCTGCTGCATACTACCGGCGAAGCTAAGCGTGAAGTTCTGCGCCGGGGCGCCGTCTTTGGCGCTCATCGGAATGGTCATGCTGAACTCGCCCGCCTGACCGTTAACGCTCACCAGGTTGCCGCTGGTATTGAACTCCATGGTGCCCGCGCTGACCGCAGCCGCGCTGCCGTCCTGGGTATAGACCTGCCATTTGTTATCGTCGGTTTTCACGAAATAGGCGTTGATGTTGTGGGCGTTACCCAGCGAATCGTAGGCGGTGATGGTATTGACGTAGTTGTAGCTGTCCTGCTTCGCCGGGTCGAAGGTCTTGTTCTCCGGCACTTTATGCGTCGACTTGAGGTTGGCGACCATTTCGCCGGAAGTCGATGCTTTGGCGTTCATCATCCCTTCGGGAATGCTCAGCGGTACCGGGTTGGCGCCCTGCTGAATGGTCGGCGGCGTGCCGGCGGCCGGATATCCGGTCAGCTGCAGCCCCTGCATATTGGTCAGATTACGGTTTTCGTCCAGCCTAAACTGGCCGTTGCGGGTATAGAAAATACCGCCGTCTTTATCCTGCATGCGGAAGAAGCCGTTGCCGTTAATCGCCACATCCAGCGCGCGGCTGGTGCCGGTAGTGGTGCCGCCTTTAAAGTTCTGGGTGATTCCGGAGACTTTAACCCCCAGTCCGACCTGCGAACCGGCGAACATATCGGCGAACGACACGCTGCCGGATTTGAAACCCGCGGTCGCGGAGTTAGCGATATTGTTGCCAATCACGTCGAGATTGGTGGCCGCCGCATTTAAGCCGCTGACTGCCTGAGAAAAGGCCATGTTACTCTCCAAATATTGAGGATATCGATAAAATCAGATGCGAATTACAGGATCTGCCGCACTTCTTCGAGACTGGCGTTACCGGCAAGGCCGAGATCCAGCTTCGCGCCGTTGCTGTCGTTAATCACGCCGTTAACCATGCCGAAGTGCAGGCTGCGCGCCACCAGTTGCTCGCCGTTGCCCTTGGCGTTAATCGCCACTTTATAGGCGCCGTCCGGCGCGGCGGTACCATCATCCAGCGAGCCGTCCCAGGTAAAGGCGTGCACCCCGGCGGTGAGGCCGCCAATCTCAATGGTCCGCACCACCTGGCCGTTGGCGTTGGTAATGGTTGCCGTGACCTGATCGGCGGCACGCTCCAGTTCGACGCCAAACGGCGTGGTGCTGACCTGGCCTTCTTTGCTGCCGACCAGAATGTTATTACCCGGTACCATCACGCCGTGGCCGATCAGCGCGCTGGCCTGCAGCGACTGGTTGCTGTTGATCTGCCCGGAGATCGCGCCAAGGGTGGTGTTGAGTTTTTCGATGCCCTGTACGGTATTAATCTGCGCCAGCTGCGAGGTCAGCTCGTTGTTCTGCATCGGGTTGGTCGGGTCTTGATTTTTCAACTGCGCCACCAGCAGCGTCAGGAAGCTGTTATGCAAATCCTGGCTGGTGCTGCTTTTGCTGGCGGAATCAAGAACCGCGTTATTGGTCGATTCATTGGTGGTTGCGGCGATAGCCATCGGGATCTCCGGTTACTGACCCAGCGTCAGGGTTTTCATCATCATCGACTTAGTGGTGTTGAGCACTTCGACGTTGGCCTGATAGCTGCGGGAGGCGGAGATGGTGTTAACCATTTCGCTCACCACATCGACATTCGGCATCCGCACGTAGCCCTTAGCATCGGCCAGCGGATTACCCGGTTGATAAACCATCCGCGCGGGCGCCGGATCGTCAACCACCTGTGAGACGCGCACGCCGCCGGTCTGCTGCCCCGGCGCCGCGGCCACTTCGAACACCACCTGCTTCGCGCGATAGGGTTCGCCATCCGGGCCGGTGACGCTATCGGCGTTGGCCATATTGCTGGCGCTGACGTTCATCCGCTGCGACTGGGCCGAGAGCGCCGAGCCGGAGATATCAAAAATATTGAGTAAAGACATTCGCCTTATCCTTGTTGCAGCACCGACATCATCCCTTTGATCTGACCGTTGAGCAGCGTCAGGTCGGTCTGATATTTCAGGCTGTTGTCAGCGAAGTTGGTGCGTTCGCGATCCATGTCCACCGTGTTGCCGTCCATCGACGGCTGGTCCGGCACCCGAAACAGCAGATCCAGCTCCGGTGGCTGCATGGTTTGCGCCGGAATATGACGCGCCGCCGTCAGGTTCAGCGCCATGCCGTTGCCGTTTACCCGCCCCTGTTGCAGGACTTTATTCAGTTGGCTGGCGAAATCGATATCCCGCGCCTGATAGCCCGGCGTGTCTGCGTTGGCGATATTGGCGGCCAGTATTTCCTGGCGCTGGGCGCGCAGGTTCAGCGCCTCCTGGCCAAAACGCAGAGCAGCGTCCAGTTTGTCGAGCATGCTCCCTCCGCAAGGTTAGAATTTGGAGCCGACAGCATAAACGCCCCCTGCGCCAACCTATCGCGGGAATAGGGGCAAAATGGAGCGCTATTTATCTGTTTAGTCCCTCAGGGCAGCCGTTACACTTAACCCCTTTCCGGGTGGCGTGAGGGGAACGCGATGAAAAGTAAAATCCTGCTGGTCGGTCTGCTGTGCAGCCTGAACGCCCGCGCCGACACGCTGGCGACGCAAATCGAAAGCTTCATTAAAAGTAAATTCAACGATAATGCCGTGCAGGTGAAAGTGCTGGTGCGCACGCCGCCCGCCCAGTGGCCGCCGTGTGAATTACCGCAGCTGTCGCTGGCGCCCAATGCGCGAATCGGCGGCAATATCAGCGTTTCCGCCCGCTGCGGACAGGAGCGGCGGTTTATTCAGACCCAGGTGCAGGTATTTGGCCGTTATCTGACGGCGGCGCGCGGTATTAGCGGCGGAATGCCGCTGACCCCGGCGGATGTGGTGCTAAAATCAGGCAGGCTCGATACCCTGCCGCCGCGTACGCTGACCGACAGCAAGAAAGCGCTGGGCGCCGTAACGCTGCGTAATATCAGCCCAGGGCAACCGCTGACGCTGTCGATGCTGCGTCGCGCGTGGGTGATTAAAGCCGGTCAGCCGGTGCAGGTCATGGCCGAGGGCGACGGCTTTAGTATCAGCGGTTCCGGTAAGGCGATGAATAACGCGGCGGCCGAAGATAGCGTGCGCGTGCGCATGGTTTCCGGCAAAATCGTCAGCGGTATCGCCGGGGAGGATGGATCCATTCGTATTACGTTATAAAAAAGTAAAGGTTTGCCAGCCCCTGCCGATAACCCCATTAGAAACCCATTTTGGAGATGGACCATGAGTATCGATCGCACCCAGCGGTTACAGCCGGTTTCCACGGTGCAGCCGCGTGAAACCCCGGCCGACAACCCGCTTCAGCCGCGTAAGGCCGCCGTGGCGGAAACCGCCGTTAGCGCCACCAAAGTGAAACTGAGCGATGCGCAGGCGCGGCTGATGCAGCCAGGCACCCAGGATATTGATATGAACCGGGTTGAGGCCATCAAACAGGCGATTCGCAGCGGCGAACTGAAAATGGACGCGGGCAAAATCGCCGACGCCCTGCTGCAGGATGCGCACAACGATATCCAGCGCCTTGCCGGTAGCAAAACAGATAAGGCCTGATGATGGACAGATTACGCACTCTGCTGGATAAACTGGCGGAAACCCTGCGGACGCTGGATGACGTGCTGGCGCAAGAGCAACAGTTGCTGTGTGCGGATGAGCTGCCTGGCGTGGCTCTGCAGCGCATCACCGATAGCAAGAGCCAGCTGCTGGCGACGGTGGCCTGGCTTGAGCAACAGCGGCCGGCGCTGGAAGCCAACCTTGCGCTACACGCGCCTTACCCCAAACATGAAAGCTTCGGCGAACGCTGGCGGCAGATCCAGCAGTTAAGCCAGAGCCTACGTGAAAAGAATCAGCATAACGGTCTGTTGCTCAATCAACAGATCGCCCATAACCAGCAGGCGCTGGCAATTCTTAGCCAGAATAATAAATCGCTGTACGGGCCGGATGGCCAGTCGCGCGCCGCGAGTCTGCTGGGCCGTAAAATCGGCGTCTGAACGCCTTTCTCTGTATTTTCCCCGCTGGTGACGATTACCCGTAGCGCCGTTTTTTGTCAGGTGGCGCTACGCTTACCTGACCTACGGTCCGAGCGGCCTGCCTTTAATTTATTCACCATGCTGGCTGACACTACTGGTGCTGGTGATCTCAGAATCCCCCTGTGCGCTCCCTGCGCCAGGAGAGACATAACGCGGAAGACATTTCGGGAGCGCAATGTGCTCTGTATTAATACAAAATTTTTCCCCACAACTACTGATAATTAACGATAACCTGATTGGCAATCGCCCGCAGCGGCGGGTTTAACGGCCCGCGGGTCTGTACGGAATAGACAAAACGCAGCGGCCCTTCTGCCGCCTCGCCGGCCAACGCGTGGCTGGTGCCGCTGGCGCTGGTCAGCGGAATACAGCGATTCAGGCTACATAAATGCACCTGCAGCCCCGCCGGCTCCGCTGACAGCAGACGATAGCGCCAGCTAACGGTCTCGATGCGCGCATTGCCGCCAGGCAGCGTATTGGGCGGCAGCAGCGCGGCGGAAGAATCACTCATCCCGCCCTGTTCAAGAGTGACGCCGGGCCCTTCGGCAATCCATGAGCCCGACGCCGCGCCGGCGGCAACCGGCAATAAAAGGCACAATAAAGGAAGAAAGCGCGTCATCAGGCCGCTCCAATGGTTGAGGTCATGCGAATCTGGCGATCGTCGTTGATCTCCAGGTTGGAAAGCACCGCCATCTGCGGCAGGCTACGACGCAGGAAACGCGCCAGCAGCGGGCGCAGCGCGTGGTTAACCAGCAGCACCGGCGGCGCGCTAAGCATCTCCTGGCGCTGCAGCGCCTGCCGCGCCTGCTCCAGCAGGCGGTCGGCAAGGCCCGGTTCGAGACCGCCGCCTCCCTGCAGCGCCTGTAGCAGCAGTCGTTCCAGTTGGGTATCCAGGCCGATAACCTGAATTTCGCCATTGCCGGGGAACCACTGCTGGGCAATCGCCCGCCCCAGCGCCACGCGCACGACGGTGGTCAGCTCGTAGGGATCGCTTTGCGTCGGCGCATGCTCCGCCAGCGTCTCGATAATGGTACGCATATCGCGGATCGATACCCGCTCGGCCAGCAGATTCTGCAACACCTTATGCAACGTGGTCAGCGACACCACGCCCGGTACGAAATCTTCGGTCAGCTTCGGCATCTCCTGCGACACGCGATCGAGCAGTTGCTGCGTCTCCTGGCGGCCAAACAGTTCGCTGGCGAACTGACCGATGAGATGGTTGAGATGGGTCGCCACCACCGTACTGGCCTCCACTACCGTATAGCCCTGGATTTGCGCCTGCTCGCGCAATGCGCTATCGATCCACACCGCCTCCAGACCGAAGGCCGGATCGATGGTTTTATCCCCCGCCAGCTCGCCGATGGCGTTGCCGGGGTTAATCGCCAGCCAGCGCCCCGGCTGCGCTTCGCCGCTGCCGATTTCCACTCCTTTCATCAGAATGCGGTAGCGGGCGGGCGCCAGTTCAAGGTTATCGCGAATATGTACCACCGGCGGCAGATAGCCCATCTCCTGGGCGAATTTCTTGCGGATCCCGCGGATACGCCCAAGCAGCTCGCCATTTTGCTGAAAATCGACCATCGGGATCAGCCGGTAGCCCACTTCCATACCCAGCGGATCTTCCAACTGGACATCGGCCCAGCTGGCTTCCGCGGCCTGGGTATTCTCCTGCACGATGGGTTCGTCGGCGGCTTTCGGCGTCTGTTTTTCGCGCCCGCGCAGCCACCAGGCCAGCCCGAGCAGCGCGGCGGTAAATAGCAGGAAGACCAGGTTCGGCATTCCCGGTACCAGCCCCAGCAGCCCAAGTACCGCGGCACACAGCAGCATGACCTTTGGGTTATTGAATAGCTGGCCGACCATCTGTTCGCCGACATCCTGATCGGTCGCCACCCGGGTCACGATGACCCCGGCGGCGGTAGAGATCACCAGCGCCGGGATTTGCGCCACCAGCCCGTCGCCGATGGTCAGCAAGGTGTAGCTTTCCGCCGCCGCGCCCAGCTCCATACCGTGCTGCACCACGCCGACCAGCAGTCCGCCGACCACGTTAATCACCATAATCATTAGCCCGGCGATGGCATCACCGCGGACAAACTTGCTGGCGCCGTCCATCGAACCGTAGAAATCGGCTTCCTGCGTGACTTCAGCGCGACGTTTTTTCGCCTCGTCTTCGCCGATAAGCCCGGCGTTCATGTCGGCATCGATCGCCATTTGCTTACCCGGCATGCCGTCGAGCACGAAACGCGCCCCCACTTCGGCGATACGCCCGGCGCCTTTGGTGATAACCATGAAGTTGATCAACACGAGGATAATAAACACCACGATACCGATGGCGAAATTACCGCCGACCAGGAAGTGGCCGAAGGCCTCTACGACCCGTCCCGCGGCGGCGGCCCCGGTGTGCCCTTCCATCAAAATGATGCGCGTCGAGGCGACGTTGAGCGACAGGCGCAGCAGCGTCGAGAACAGTAGAATGGTTGGAAACGCGGCGAAGTCCAGCGTGCGCTGGGTAAACATCGCCACCAGCAGCACCATGATCGACAATGCGATATTGAAAGTAAAAAGCAGGTCGAGGATAAACGCCGGCAGCGGCAGCACCATCATCGACAAAATCAGCAGGATCAAGATTGGGCCTGCCAACACCTGCCATTGCGTATCTTTAACATTCCCCGGCAAACGCAGCAGGGAGGCCAAATTAGCCATCAGAGTCACTCTCTTTTGCAAAATCCAGTGCTTCCGGCACCGGTAAACGTTGAGGTTTTTTCGGGATCAGGCCGCCCTCGCGCCGCCAGCGGCGCAGCTGATAAACCCAGGCCAGCACTTCGGCGACCGCGGCATAGAGGGTGGCGGGAATATGCTGGCCAATCTCGCTATGGCGATAGAGCGCGCGGGCCAGCGGCGGCGCTTCAAGCATCGGAATACGGTGTTGCGCTCCCAGTTCGCGAATGCGCAGCGCAATCTCCCCCGCCCCTTTAGCCAACACCTTCGGCGCGCTCATTTTTTTATCGTTGTACTGCAACGCCACGGCATAGTGGGTCGGGTTAGTGACTATCACATCCGCTTTCGGCACATCGGCCATCATTCGCCGCTGGGCAATTGCCCGCTGCTGTTGACGGATCCGCCCTTTAACATGCGGGTCGCCTTCCTGATCTTTGAATTCGTCGCGGATATCCTGTTTGGTCATCTTCAGCTTTTTGAAGTGGCTCCACAGCTGATAAAAAACGTCAAACGCCACCATCGGCGTCAACCCGAGCACCACCAGAAATCCGCAATAGAGGATCATCTGCAGCGCATTGGCCAACGCGTCGAGCGGCTGTTGGGTCATCAGATGCAGCATCGCCGCCCAGTTGTGCCACAGGTACAGCCCGGTTACCCAACCGACCAGCGTGGCTTTGAGGATCCCTTTTAACAGCTCCGCCAGCACCTGAGTGGAGAACATACGTTTTAGGCCGGAAAGCGGATTCAGCCGTTTAAGATCGAATTTGAGCGACTTGGTGCTGAATAAAATGCCGCCAAGCAGCATCGGCGCGGCCAGCGCCACCAGCACCAGCCCGGCCATTACCGGCAGCAATGCCAGCACCGCCTGACGCAGCAGCATTCCCAGCTGGCGCAGCATTTGTTTGTCATTGCTGACCATCCCGTGGTCAAAGTGCAGGCCCTGCGTCAGCATCTCCGCCAGTTGGCGAGTGATATTGCTGCCGGACATCAGGATAATGGCGAGCCCGGCCACCAGCATGAGTACCGAGGTCAGCTCGCGCGATCGCGGGATCTGGCCTTCTTCACGCGCCTTCTCCAACCGGTGAGCGGTGGGGGCCTCGCTTTTTTCCAGATCGCTGTCTTCCGCCAAGCCTGCAGTTCCTGTGTCGGGAGGGTAAAGAATGGCGGTCAGCATGCCAAAAAATTGGCGAAGTCATTGGCGGAACAACGGCGAAAAAGAGGGGTTATTTCACGGATGAGGGAAAGGCGGCAGGGGCGCAGCAACTGCGCCCCGTCATATTCAGAAACCGAGACTATCGAGCAGATCGTCAACCTGCGCCTGGTTGGCGATAACGCCGACGCCGTTCTGGTCAAGCTGCGGGCCGTTAAGCAGGCTGTCGTTGGTCCGTTTCTCTTTCACCGGCGGCTCCGACATGTTTTCCATCAGCACCATCAGCAGCTGCTTTTCAATTTCCTGCACCACGTCCATCATGCGCTTGATAACCTGACCGGTCAGGTCCTGGAAATCCTGCGCCATCATGATTTCCATCAGTTGGGCGTTGGTAAAGGATGTATGGCCCGGCACCTGATCCAGATACTCACGGGTGTCGGTCACCAGCGCGCGCGCGTCATCCAGTTCGATCGGATTGGCGAACCACTCATCCCAGCGCGATTTTAGCGCGCTGGCGCCGGACTCCAGTTCGGCCTGGCGCGGCTGCGCCGCCTCCACGCAGCTCAACGCCCGTTCCGCCGCCTGCGCCGTCATGGTGACAACGTAATCAAGGCGGTCGCGGGCATCCGGGATCGCCTCGGCCGCCTGGGCAATCGCCTGATCGAGCCCCAGCTCGCGCATGCTGTCGCGCAGCATGCGGGTGAGCTGGCCGATACGGGAGATTATCTCTCCCGCGGTCGCTGCATCGCTGGCAGGCATTGGAATCTCTCTCATCGCCCTCTCCTTACATGCCCAATTTTTCGAAAATCTTGTTGAGCTTTTCTTCCAGCGTCGCCGCCGTAAAAGGTTTCACCACATAACCGCTGGCGCCTGCCTGCGCGGCGGCAATAATATTTTCTTTTTTCGCTTCCGCCGTCACCATTAGTACCGGCATCGCCGCCAGCGCGGCATCGGCACGAATGGTCTGCAGCAGCTCCAGACCGTCGACGTTGGGCATGTTCCAGTCGGAGACCACGAAATCAAAGCTGCTGGCCCGCAGCTTATTTAGCGCGTCCGCGCCATCTTCCGCCTCTTCGACGTTGTTGAAGCCGAGCTCTTTAAGCAAATTTCTGATGATACGACGCATGGTGGAAAAGTCGTCGACGACCAGAAAACGGAGATTCTTATCTGCCATTACTACCCCTGAACAGTGTCATTTTTAACTCACTTCACACCACGCCGCCGGGACTCCTGGCGGCGTGAATTTAAATTCGCAGCGCCTGGCCGCCGGCTATCTGCGCTAGCATGCGTTGGCTCATGCGCTCCAGTTCAACCACTTCGCTGACCCCGCCGCTGGCGATGGCCTCGCGCGGCATGCCGAACACCACGCAGCTCGCTTCGCTCTGCGCCAGGGTATAGGCCCCGGCGCGATGCATCTCCAGCATCCCCTGAGCGCCGTCGTTGCCCATGCCGGTGAGGATCACCCCCACCGCATTGCGCCCGGCGTGGCGGGCCACCGAGCGAAACAGCACATCCACCGAGGGACGATGACGATTCACCGCCGGGCCGTCGTGCAGCTTGACCTGATAGTTAGCGCCGCTACGCACCAGCTCCAGATGGCGATCCCCAGGCGCGATATAGGCGTGTCCCGGCAGCACGCGTTCCCCCTCTTCCGCCTCTTTCACCGTGATCTGGCACAGCTTATTCAGCCGTTCGGCGAACGAGCGGGTAAATCCCGGCGGCATATGCTGGGTGATCAGCAGCGCCGGGCTGGTGGCCGGCAACGGTTGAAGCACCTGACGAATCGCTTCGGTGCCGCCGGTGGAAGCGCCAATGGCGATCAGCTTCTCGCTGCTCAGCAGCGGTCCGTGGCTTAAAATCGCCGGCGGCTGGCCATTGGCACGCTGCGGCAGCCGCGCCCGCGCTGCGGTGCGGATCTTTTCGCCTATCAGTTCGCTGTAGGCCAGCATGCCTTCGCGGATCCCGAGCTGCGGTTTGGTGACGAAATCCACCGCCCCCAGCTCCAGCGCGCGCAGGGTAATTTCCGAACCTTTACCGGTCAGCGACGAAACCATCACCACCGGCATCGGCCGCAGGCGCATCAGCTTTTCGAGGAAATCGAGGCCGTCCATGCGCGGCATTTCGACGTCCAGCGTCAGCACCTGTGGGTTAAATTTTTTGATCAGATCCCGTGCGACCAGCGGGTCCGGGGCCACCGCCACCATCTCCATATCGGCGTGGCCGTTGACGATCTCGGTCATCAGCTGGCGCATCAGGGCCGAATCATCAACACATAACACTCTGATTTTACTCATCACTTCTCCTTGGTCAGCCCATACACGGTCTGTCCACGCAGGTAGAAATCCCGGCTGATCTGGCTGAAATTCTCGGAGTGACCGGCAAACAGCAGCCCCCCCGGTTTAAGCAAGGGGACAAAGCGGCGCAGGATGCGCTCCTGCGTCGGCTTATCGAAATAGATCATCACGTTGCGGCAAAAAATCGCGTCGAACGGCCCCGGCAGCGCCCACTCTGGCGCCAGCAGATTCAGCGGCTGGAAGTTGACCCGCGCCGCTAGCTCCTGACGCACGCGCACCAGCCCCTGATGCGGCCCGGTGCCACGCAGAAAATAGCGCTGCATCTGCCCGGCCGTCAGGGTACGCAGATCTTCATGGCGATAAATCCCCGCTTCGGCTTTCTCCAGCACCTGGGTATCAATGTCGCTGGCCCAGACCTGGCAACCGCTGGCGCGCTCCCCCAGCGCATCGCCGAGCGTGATGGCGATGGAATAAGGTTCTTCGCCGGTCGAAGCGGCGGTACTCCACACGCTATAGCCGCCCGGACGCGAGCGCGCATGCTCCGCCAGAATCGGAAAGTGGTGCGCCTCGCGAAAAAAGGCCGTCAGGTTGGTGGTCAGCGCATTGATAAACGCCTGCCACTCGGCGCTGTGCGGGTCGCTTTCCAGCAGCGCCAGGTAGTCGCCGAAATCATGAATGCCCAGCAGACGTAAGCGGCGCACCAGCCGGTTGTACACCATCTCGCGCTTATGCGCCGCCAGCACGATCCCGGCGCGCTGATAGATAAGCTGGCTGATGCGGCGAAAATGCGCGTCGGAGAGCGGCAGACGCTGGGCCATCTGCGCCAGCGCCGAGCCGCTTTCGCGCGGCGCGGTTGATGTTGTCTGCTTCATGCCGGCTCACCGGCAAAAAACGAGCGGTTTATGCGGTTTGACAATCCAGGGTCTCCTTTACCGTGGATGAGGTTTCCGGCGCGACGAAGTTGTCATCCGCCAGACGGAATACCGCCACTGCATCGGCGAGGGTAATCGCCTGCTCTTCCAGCGCAGCGGCGGCGGAAGCGGATTCCACCACCAGGGCGGCGTTCTGTTGCGTCACCTGATCCATCTGGGTTACCGCCTGCGTCACCTGCTCAATGCCGCGGCTCTGCTCATCGGAGGCGGAGGCGATTTCGCCCATGATGTCGGTGACCCGGGTTACCGAGCGCACGATGTCCTGCATAGTGGCGCCGGAATTTTCCACCAGCACCGAGCCGTGTTTGACGCGGCTAACGGATTCGTCGATCAGCAGCTTAATTTCTTTTGCCGCCTGGGCGCTGCGGCTGGCCAGGTTGCGCACCTCACCGGCTACCACCGCAAAGCCGCGCCCCTGCTCACCGGCGCGCGCCGCCTCCACCGCCGCGTTGAGCGCCAGAATATTGGTCTGGAAGGCGATGCCGTCGATGACGCTGGTAATCGCGCCGATTTTTTGCGAACTGTTGGCGATGTCGTGCATCGTGGTGACCACATCATCCGCCAGCTCGCCGCCTTTGGCGGCGGTTGAAGAAGCATCACGCGCCAGCTGCGATGCCTGGCGGGCGTTATCGGCATTCTGTTTTACCGTCGCCGTTAGCTGCTCCATACTGGCGGCGGTTTCTTCCAGCGAAGCCGCCTGCTGTTCGGTGCGCGAGGAGAGATCGTTGTTGCCTTCTGAAATCTCCTGCAGGCCGATAAGAATCGACTCCGCACCGTCGCGCACCGCGCCGACGGTACCAATCAGCGACTGTTGCATGCGCTGCAGGCTGGCAAATAGCTGGCTGATTTCGTTGCGGCCATAGACCGCAATCGGCGCCGAAAGATCGCCGCTGGCGATACGTTCAAAGTGGCCACGAATAATATTCAGCGGCTGCACCAGCATGGTTCGCAGCCACCACATCGCGCTGAGGGTGACCACCAAGAGCATCAGCACCGCCCCGGCAACCAACCAGATTGACCAGCCGTAGGCCCGCTGGCTGGAGGCGCTGGCTTCATCGGTCGTCGCCTTCGCCAGCTGCAGATATTGCACAAAGTCAGCCTCGAAGCGGTCCTGTATTTTCTGCGTCGGCTGGTCCATAAAGGCCTGCAGGTTGCGATTTTCGAGGAACACGATCAGCTCGCGCAGCGCGCCGCGCAGCTTTTCGTAGCTGTCGCGCGTGGCATCGGCCAACTGCTGCTCCTGCTCATCCGCGCGAGGCGTGTCGAGGAACTGGTTAAAGTAGAGATCGGCTTTTTGCAGCGAGCTGCGGGCGCCGCCCATCAGCGCATCCACCTGCTCCTGCGGCACCTTCAGCGCCGCGCGGGTACCGGCGCGGTTAAGGGTATTTCGCGCCTGCAGCAGCGATACCCAGCTCAGGCTAAGCGCATCGCGCTGCTGGCTACTGACGGTAATACGTTCAAGATTGTGGTTGTCGGCGCGCAGCGCGACGTAAGAGAGCCCGGTGCTGATCAGTTGCATGATGCAAAAGGAGATCAGCAGCAGGAAAAGACTGGTAGAGATACGGATTCGGTTAAACATAGCAATCTCCTTGGTAGCCGGTCTTGGCCGGCTTACAACGCAAGAGAGGCCGCCGCGTGTAGGGATGCGGCGGCCGGTACCCGTTAGAACGTCTCCCAGTTATCCTGGTAGTCGCTGGCGCTGGTTTTTTTATGCGTAGCGATGGCGGCAGGCGCGGTTTTATTGCTGACCGGCGCTTTATACTCTTCCTGCCCTTCCGACTTCAGACGGAAGACGGCAACCGACTGCGTCAGCAGGCTGGCCTGCTCTTCCAGCGCGGCGGCGGCGGAGGCCGACTCTTCCACCAGCGAGGCGTTCTGCTGGGTGACGCGATCCATTTCCGCTACCGCCTGGCCGACCTGGTCGATGCCGCGGCTCTGCTCATCGGAAGCAGAGGCGATTTCGCCCATGATGTCGGTCACGCGGGTGACCGCATTGACGATATCGCCCATGGTGTCGCCGGCGCTTTCCACCAGCACCGAGCCCATATCCACGCGGTTGACCGAGTCCTCGATCAGCGCTTTGATCTCTTTGGCCGCCTGGGCGCTGCGCTGCGCCAGGTTGCGGACTTCGCCCGCCACGACCGCGAAGCCGCGGCCCTGTTCACCGGCGCGCGCCGCTTCTACCGCGGCGTTAAGCGCCAGGATGTTGGTCTGGAAGGCGATGCCGTCGATAACGCCGGTGATATCGGCAATTTTCTGCGAGCTGCTGGCGATGTCGTGCATGGTTTCCACCACGTTGGCCACCACTTTGCCGCCCTTCTGCGCGGTTTCGGAGGCGCTCAGCGCCAGCTGGCTGGCCTGACGCGCGTTTTCGGCGTTCTGTTTCACCGTCGCCGTCAGCTGTTCCATACTGGCGGCGGTCTCTTCCAGCGATGCCGCCTGCTGTTCGGTGCGCGATGAGAGATCGTTATTCCCGGCGGCGATTTCCGACGCGCCGCTATAGATGGCATCCGCCCCCTGACGCACGCCGCTCACCGTTTCGATAAGCTCGTTCTGCATGTGCTTGAGGCTGGCGGCCAGCACGCCGATTTCATTGCGGCTGGTCACCGGGATAGGCTGGGTCAGGTCGCCGGACGCGATCCGTTTGATGTGTTCAATCATGCGGTTCAGCGGGCGCACCAGGATATGGTGGATGCCCATCCACACGCCGACGATCGCCGCCAGCACCACAATGATGACCACAATTAAGGTCCAGATCGCCGAGCTATAAGAGCTGTTGCTACCGTCAACGGCGATTTGGTACAGCTTGCCGTTTTGCTGCAGATAGGCGTTATAAGTCTGCTCGAAATCGTCCTGGTATTTTTGCGTCGGCTGGTCGAAGAAGGCGTTGATTTTACCCTCGCCCAGCAGCTGGATCAGCTCCGACAGCGCGCCGTACAGGATGCCATACTGCTGCTTAAGCTTTTCCGTCGCCTGCGGATTCTGACGCGGGTCCTGCGGGATTTTTTCATAGGCGGCATAGTTGCGCTCGGCGCGGGCCAGCTCTTCTTTCGCTTTCGCCAGCAGCTCGTCGATAGTCGCGCCGCTGCCGATTTTGTTGGTATCCATCATGTAGCGGATCCCTGCGCGGTTCAGGGAGTTACGCGCCTGCAGCAGATCGACCCGGCTTTCACTTAGCAGCAACTGCTGCTGACGGATGGTTTGCAGGACGGTGAAGTTCTCTTTATCGCTTTTCAGCGACGAAAAAAACAGACCGCCCGAAATCAGCTGCAATGCGCCAAATAGCACCAGCACTAACAAGAGACTGGTGACGACCTTAATACGATTAAACATGTTTCCCCTTCCTGGAAGCCTGAACGGCCAGGCTTTACGTATGTGACTGAAAGGGTTATCGGCGCGCGGGAGGGGAACTTTATGCCAGGCGGGGACTATTTTTACCGGGCGCGACCGAGCGCGCCCCGTTGCTTAGTGGCTTTTGGCGACGTTATCGACCAGCGCCATCTCTTCGCTGCTGAGCAGCTTTTCGATATCGACGAGAATCAACATGCGTTCGCCGAGCGCGCCAAGACCGGTGAGATACTCGGTCGCCAGCGTTACCGCGAATTCCGGCGCCGGGCGGATCTGTTCAGCGGTGAGCGACAGCACGTCGGAGACGCCGTCGACCACGATCCCCACCACCCGCTGGCCGAAGTTAAGCACGATAACCACCGTGTTTTCATCATAAGAGACGCCCTGCTGGGCGAATTTTACCCGCAGGTCGATAATCGGCACGATCACCCCGCGCAGATTGGTGACGCCTTTGATGAAATCCGGGGTGTTGGCGATACGCGTCACCTGGTCATAGCCGCGGATCTCCTGCACCTTGAGAATATCGATGCCGTATTCTTCATTGCCGAGGGTAAAAATTAAAAACTCCTGACCTACCGTTTCGCCAGCCAGTTTGCTGACGGTTGCTAATCCTGCCATGGTCTGCACCTGTTAATTTTATGAGATGAGTCGTTACGCGGCCGCTGCGCTCAGCAGCTTTTCCCGGTTGAGCATTTGCAGCGCCGACACGTCGACGATCAGCGCCACGCTGCCGTCGCCGAGGATCGTCGCCGCGGAAATTCCCGGCACTTTGCGATAATTGCTTTCCAGGTTTTTTACCACTACCTGATGCTGGCCGATCAGCTGATCCACCAGTAGCGCATAGCGGCGGCCGGCGCTTTGCAGAATCACCACAATGCCCTGGGTGGCCTCGGTTTTCGCCCCGGCGACATCAAACACCCGGTATAGCTCCACCAGCGGCAGATACTCGCCGCGGACCTGCAGCATCCGCTCGCCGCCGGCCATCGGATACAGGTCTTCAGCCTGCGGCTGCAGCGATTCCATGACCGCATTGAGCGGCAGAATAAAGACCTCTTCATTGACCTTGACCGACATGCCGTCGAGGATGGCGAGCGTCAGCGGCAGCAAAATACGAATCGAGGTCCCTTTGCCCGCACGGGAATGGATTTCAACGTGACCGCCCATCTCCTGGATATTCCGTTTCACGACGTCCATGCCGACGCCGCGGCCAGAGACGTCGGTCACCTGTTCCGCGGTCGAAAAGCCCGGCGCGAAAATGAGCATTCCGACCTCTTCATCACTCATGCTGTCGCTGACCGCCAGCCCCTGCGCCGCCGCTTTGGCGAGTATTTTTTCACGATTAAGCCCGGCGCCGTCATCGATCACTTCGATGCAGATATTGCCGCCCTGATGTTCAGCGGAAAGAATCAGATTGCCCACCTCAGACTTACCTGCCGCCAGACGGGTTTGCGGATCTTCAATACCGTGGTCGAGGCTATTACGCACCAGGTGGGTCAACGGGTCGATAATGCGCTCGATCAGGCTCTTATCAAGTTCGGTAGAGCTGCCCTGTAGCGTCAGTTCCACCTGCTTATTGAGCTTGCCGGCCAGGTCGCGTACCAGCCGCGGGTAGCGGCTGAATACATATTCCATCGGCATCATGCGAATCGACATCACCGATTCCTGCAGGTCGCGGGCATTACGTTCCAGCTGGCTCATGCTGTTGAGCAGATCGCCATGGGTTACCGGATCCAGATTGCCAGAACGCTGCGCCAGCATTGACTGGGTGATCACCAGTTCGCCGACGAGGTTAATCAACTGGTCAACTTTCTCTACCGCCACGCGAATGCTGGTCGATTCGCTGGCCTTCGCTCTCGGCGCTTTGGGCGGCTCGACGGCAGCAGGTTGCGGCTGGGCGACAGGCGGCGGCACAACTTCGGCCGACGCCAATGGCTTAGCGGCAGTCGTTGGCGGCGTGGTAAAGCTGATTTGTTCCGGCTCAAGGACGAAACAGAGCACCGCGCAGATGTCTTCTTCGCTGGCGGTGGTCAGCAGGGTCACCTCAAGGCTATTGTCAGTTTGCAGCGGATCCTGTACCTCGCCGAGATTGCCAAGCTCTTCCAGCATCAGCGGAATTTCATTGGCTTTTAGCCCGGTTAAGCTTACGCGCATACCGCCGGCGACGGCCGTCGGCGCAGGCTGGGCCACGACGGGCGGCGCGGCTGGCGCGTCCTGCTGCTGTGCTTCCAGCGCCAGCTGCCGCAGCGCCTGGCAGATATAGTCAAAGCTATCAGCGTCAGGCTGCTGCGAGGTTTTATAGGCGTCCAGTTGCTCCTGCATAATATCTTTGGTTTCCAGAAACAGATTGATAATTTCGGTGCTCAAGCGCATCTCTTCGCGCCGGGCGCCGTCGAGCAGGTTCTCCAGCAGATGGGTGGTTTCCTGCAATACGGAAAAGCCAAACGTCGCCGCGCCGCCTTTGATCGAGTGCGCCGCGCGAAAAATCGCGTTCAGCGGTTCGATATCGGGGGCCTGCGGATCCAGCTCCAGCAGGTGTTGCTCCATGTCTGCCAGCAGCTCGTCTGCTTCATCAAAAAAAGTCTGATAAAAAGCGCTAATATCCATGCTCATGGGGTCACCTCTGGGTGTGAATCACGGTTAACCGGCGCGGGCGCGACCAGCTTTGGCAGCGCATCCGGCTGGCTAATCTCCAGCGCATTGCTTTCGCCATTTTCATGCTCAATGCTCTGCTGGGTCTCTTTGTTAAGCACCAGTACGGTAATGCGGCGGTTGATGGCATCATCAGCGCCGTGCTGTTTCAGACTCATGGTCGCCGCCATACCGACCACCCGCAGCACCTTCCCTTCCGCCAGGCCGCCGGCAATCAGTTCGCGGCGCGAGGCGTTGGCGCGATCCGCCGACAGTTCCCAGTTACTGTAACCGCGTTCGCCGCTGGCATAGGGGATGTCATCGGTGTGGCCGGAGAGGCTTATCTTGTTCGGCAAATCATTGAGGATTGGCGCTATCGCCCGCAGGATATCGCGCATATAGCTTTCCACCTGGGCGCTACCGGTTTTAAACATCGGGCGATTCTGGCTATCGATAATCTGAATGCGCAGTCCTTCGTCCATCATGTTGATCAGCAGATGCGGACGTAGCGCCTTCAGACGCGGGTCTGACTCAATCAACTGATCGAGCTTGTCACGCAGTTTGTTAAGCCGTAGCTCTTCGGCGCGTTTATCCGCGGTATTGATCTGTTTGCTGACCAGCCCGACTTCACGGGTCGGGTCTTCGCCGCCGCCGGGGATCGGGCTGCTTTCCGAGCTGCTTTTATCTCCGCTGGTCAGCGCCACTTTCAGCGGCGTGCGAAAATATTCGGCAATCTGCGTCAGCTCCTGCGGGCTGGCGATCGCCAGCAGCCACATGACCAGGAAGAAAGCCATCATCGCCGTCATAAAATCGGCATAGGCAATCTTCCATGAACCGCCGTGATGGGCGGGCTGGTGCGATTTGCGTTTTCTGACCAGTACCACCGGGTGATTATGTTTCATGCTTCTTCGCTTTCCGTCGCCTGCGCGGCGGGCGCTTTCACCTGGCGCACGTGCTCTTCGAGCTCAACAAACGACGGGCGCTCGGTGGTATACAGCGTTTTGCGGCCGAATTCGACGGCGATTTGTGGCGCGTAGCCGTTGAGGCTGGAGAGCAATGTCACCTTGATGCACTGCATCATCTTGACCGTCTCGGCGCTTTTTTGCCGCAGCAGCGTCGACAGCGGCGAGATAAATCCATAGGCCAGCAGAATGCCGAGGAAAGTCCCCACCATCGCGTTGGCGATAAGCGCCCCGAGCTCTGCCGCCGGACGGTCCGCCGAGGCCAGCGCGTGCACCACCCCCATTACCGCCGCGACAATACCAAATGCCGGCAGAGAGTCGCCGACCATCGCCAGGCTGCCGGCGGGCACTTCGCTCTCCTGTTCGAAGGTTTCGATCTCTTCGTCCATCAGCGCTTCAATTTCAAAAGCATTCATGTTGCCGCTCACCATCAGGCGTAAATAATCGGTTATGAACTCCACCAGATGGTTATCGGCAAGGATGCGCGGATAATTAGCGAAAATTTCACTTTCCTGAGGATTATCGATATCGAATTCAAGCGACAGCATTCCCTGTTGACGGGATTTAGCGAGCAGTAGGAACAGCAGCGCCATCAGATCCATATACAGCGCCTTGCTGTATTTGGAGCGACGTACCATTTTGGGCAACGCCCGCAGCGTGGATTTGATGGCCTTTCCGTTGTTGCCGACGATAAACGCGCCGATGCCGGCGCCGCCGATAATCAGAAATTCCGCCGGTTGGTACAGCGCGCCCAGGTGGCCCCCCACCAGTAAATAGCCGCCAAATACCGCTCCCAGGACCACGAGATAACCCAATATCACTAGCACACGCATACCTCAAATTAACAATGTGGATGGCAAGCGAGGCTAACGCGCCCTGGCGTAAACCAGGCGGGGAATGGGGGCGGCATGCCGCCCCTGCGTATTACACGTCGAAAATGGATTGCCGTAAGTCGTCGGAACGGCGACTTACATGACGCGTTTAGCCTGCTCGTCCAGCAGTTGAGAGGTTATATCGGCCAGTTGCGGAGAAAGTTTACGTCTTTTTACGGCGCGTGACGGCGGTTGGCATAACGTGCAGACGAAATCGTGCTGCGGATGGTGCGCGTGGGTGATGAATGAGCCGCCGCAGCTATTGCAGGCGGAGAGCTGCAGCATACCGCTATCAACAAAGCGCACCAGCGTCCAGGCGCGGGTCAACGCCAGTAGCGGCGCTTCGCCCGCTTCTTGCGGACACTGTTCGAGGTACAGGCGATAGGCTTTGATCACCGCTTCCACTCCGCTGCATTTGCCGCTCTTCAGCAGGAACAAATAGGCGTTGTAGAACATCGACGAATGAATATTCTGCTCCCAGGTCATAAACCAATCGGTCGAGAACGGCAGCATCCCTTTCGGCGGCGGGCTTCCGCGCAGCTCTTTGTAGAGTTTAATTAAGCGCCCGCGGCTGAGCTGAGTTTCACTCTCCAGCATCTGCAGACGCGCGCCGAGAGATATCAGCTCCATGGCGAGCTGAATATCCTTCGCTTCCTGAACAATACTTTTCTCAGCCATTATCAAACACTTTTCTTCGCCGCAGCGCCTTCTTTGGCGCGGAGCTCTTGCAGCAGGTGACTGGAAAGCAGGATACCGGTATGGATCTGCTGGAGGTCATCAACGCGCGACTCTTTGGTCAATTGCTCGATAGTCTGATGGTCGCTGAAGCGCAGATTGCACACCAGCTGATTAGTTTCAGCCAGTTTCACCATCTGCGGTAACGTCAGCTGCGCCAGGGTATCAACCATGGTTTCGTCAATTCCCAAACGAAACATTGCGGATACTTTTTCATCGTTGATCAGCCGCTGTGCTAAAAATAAATACGACAGGTTGAAGTCATAAATATGCTTAAGTAATTCGGAGGTACCCATAATCCCTATCCCGATAAGCCATGTTAGAAAACATACACGGGGCGTGATACTTAATCGCCCGTGACCTCAGTTATTTCCCCAAGACGGCAATTAAAACGCTCACTCGCGATAGCTAAAAATTCAGCTAATCATCAAATTCGCCCCACTGTTAATAGTTTGTTACAGGTGCAAACTGGAGTGGAGGATGTAAAGAATTTGCTTCGAGAGAGTTGAATTGCCATGAAACTATTTTTAGAAATTCTATAAGAATATTCTTAAGGCGGCGCAACTCTACTCCCGAATCATTAGCACACACAATTAAGTATGGGGAAATTTTGAATATAATGAGATATAGATCACAAAAACAAAAAATAATACCGGTAACAACACCCCATTTCGATCACTTTATAACCAACATTCGATCATTTAACGATCACAAGTAAATGAATTATCTTAAAAAAAGTGTTATCAACCATTGCAATTAGTTTTTTCTGGCACATTTAGAACAAAAAAATAACATTATAAAAATTGAAGAATAAAAATCTGAACAAGCGTTAAATTCAACGTAAATCATTAGTTTTCACCGCAAAAAATAACCATGGTGTAATACAAGGATATTAGATCTAATACTCGGATGACAGTGACGGAAGGAGTATAAAAATTGAACAAAAACAACCTGGGTTAGCCTGTTTTTTCAGCTCAACCAATTGAGCAAGGTGCGTTCAATTCACCCTATATCGCGACGCCTGACGCTATTTTTGCGCTCCTGCTCGTGGCTGAACGCCTCCAGATATGGATAAATTTTTTATAACATTTACGGCCTGACGTATTACCCCAAAGGGGTATTTTCCCGGGGTTATTTTTCTAACATTATTTTAACGAAACGGGCTTATTATCACGTTGTAATAATAAAAAATGAGAAGTAATTAACGGTGTCAAACCCTGGCATAAAGCCATCAGGAATATATTTTTTAGCCGCACCCTGACAGCAAGTTAATATTAATAAATAGATATATGAGGGTTTTTCATCCGACAATAAGCGCTCTATCGACCCGACTTCCCTCCCCCTTATTATTGGTAGGGAAAATGACAAGTTCATTTGCCTATCTGTAGTAAAGGAAAAATAGCTAGCGCTAAGCGCGTAATATCGCGGCTGGATCACATTTTATCGTAGCCGATCGCATTTTCATCACTTCCGCGTTCCGTTGGATTATGGGTTATGTTTAAATTAGCTAAACCGGTTTAATAAAGTTTAGCAAGAAGGAATTTCAGTATGACAAGTAAAGTATGGGTACTCGGCGATGCGGTCGTCGACCTGCTGCCTGAGGGTGATGGCCGCTTATTACAATGTCCGGGCGGCGCACCGGCTAACGTCGCTGTCGGCGTCGCGCGGCTTGGCGGCAATAGCGGGTTCATCGGCCGGGTTGGCGATGATCCTTTTGGCCGCTTTATGCGCCAGACGCTACGACAAGAGAACGTGGATATCCGCCACCTTTCTTTAGACCCCGCACAGCGCACCTCAACCGTCGTGGTCGCGTTGGATGAACACGGCGAACGCACCTTTACCTTTATGGTCCGTCCGAGCGCCGATCTTTTTCTACAACCAGACGATCTCCCCCCTTTCGCGGCCGGCCAGTGGCTGCACGTCTGCTCTATCGCTCTCAGCGCCGAGCCCAGCCGCAGCAGCGCCTTTATGGCAATGGAACAGATTAAACGCGCCGGCGGTAGCGTCAGCTTCGACCCGAATATCCGCAGCGATCTGTGGCAGGATCCCCTGTTGTTACGGCGTTGTCTCGAACAGGCGCTGGCATTGGCTGACGTAGTGAAACTATCGGAAGAGGAACTGGCCTTTATTAGCGGTGGCGACGATATCGCCAGCGGTATTGCGCGATTCCGCGAGCGCTTTCAGCCAAAACTGCTGTTGGTCACGCAAGGAAAAGCCGGGGTGCAAGCGCTGTTCCAGCAACAGCATATTCACTTCCCGGCCCGTCCGGTGGTCAGCGTTGATACCACCGGAGCCGGTGATGCCTTTGTTGCCGGGCTACTCGCCAGCCTCGCCGCTCACGGCTTCCCTGACGCTGTCGCCGCGCTGGAGCCAATCGTCGCGCTGGCGCAAACCTGCGGCGCGCTGGCAACCACCGCCAAAGGCGCGATGACCGCCTTACCGTACCAGGCCGATGTGAACCGCCAGTTTTAACGATGCAGGCAGACAAAATAATTAAAACGTTTTAGCAAAATTAGCAAAGCGGCGGTTCGGGGATTCGGACATCCCCAATTGCCCATGATGATGACAGACTTTGTAGAGGGTACTATGGATTTTCAACAGATTTCTCGCACGCTGCTGCCGCTGCTTGGCGGCAAAGAAAATATCGCCAGCGCCGCGCACTGCGCCACCCGCTTGCGTCTGGTACTGGTCGATGACGCGCTCGCCGACCAGCAGGCCATCGGCAAAATTGAGGGGGTAAAAGGCTGCTTTCGCAACGCCGGCCAGATGCAAATCATCTTCGGTACCGGCGTGGTCAATAAAGTGTATGCCGCCTTTATTCAGGCAGCCGGTATTAGCGAGTCGAGCAAATCCGAAGCCGCAGATCTGGCGGCGAAAAAACTGAATCCGTTCCAACGGATCGCCCGCCTGCTATCGAACATCTTTGTGCCCATTATCCCGGCTATCGTCGCCTCCGGCCTGCTGATGGGATTGTTGGGGATGGTGAAAACCTACGGCTGGGTCGACCCGGGCAACGCCATCTACCTGATCCTCGATATGTGTAGTTCGGCCGCTTTTATTATTCTACCAATCCTGATCGGGTTTACCGCCGCGCGTGAATTCGGCGGCAACCCTTATCTTGGCGCAACCCTCGGCGGTATTCTTACCCACCCGGCGCTGACCAACGCCTGGGGAGTGGCTTCGGGCTTCCACACCATGAATTTCTTCGGCCTCGAGGTGGCGATGATCGGTTATCAGGGGACGGTGTTCCCGGTGCTGCTGGCGGTGTGGTTTATGAGCCTGCTTGAGAAGCAACTGCGACGCCTGATTCCCGACGCGCTGGATCTGATCCTCACGCCGTTCCTGACGGTTATTATCTCCGGTTTTATCGCCCTGTTGATAATCGGTCCGGCCGGTCGTGCCCTCGGCGACGGCATCTCCTTTATTCTCAGCACGCTCATTGCCCACGCCGGTTGGCTGGCGGGACTCCTGTTTGGCGGGCTGTACTCGGTTATTGTTATCACCGGTATCCACCACAGCTTCCATGCTATCGAAGCCGGGCTGCTCGGCAACCCGTCGATCGGCGTCAATTTCCTGCTGCCTATCTGGGCAATGGCTAATATTGCCCAGGGCGGCGCCTGTCTGGCGGTGTGGTTTAAATCCAAAGATGTAAAAGTGAAAGCCATTGCCCTCCCCTCAGCCTTTTCGGCGATGCTTGGCATCACCGAAGCGGCGATATTCGGCATCAACCTGCGCTTCGTTAAGCCATTTATCGCCGCATTGATTGGCGGCGCGGCGGGTGGCGCCTGGGTGGTCTCCATGCACGTCTATATGACCGCCGTCGGCCTGACCGCCATCCCCGGCATGGCTATCGTGCAGGCCAGTTCCCTGCTTAACTACATCATCGGGCTGGCTATCGCGTTTGTGGTCGCCTTTATCGTTTCGCTGACGCTCAAATACAAAACGGATGCTGAATAATGACGCAGCCTTCTTTGTTACCGGCGGTCCTGCAGGCCGTCATGAACCACCAGCCGCGCGCGCGGCGGGATGACCACTATCCGCAGTGGCATCTGGCGCCGGTATGTGGGCTACTGAACGATCCAAACGGCTTTATCCACTTCAATGGCCGTTATCATCTGTTTTATCAGTGGAATCCCCTCGCCTGCGATCATCGCTATAAAGGCTGGGGACACTGGAGTTCAGCGGATCTACTGCACTGGCGGCACGAACCGATTGCCCTGCTGCCGGATGCGGAGTACGACCGTAACGGCTGTTACTCCGGCAGCGCGGTAGATGACGACGGCGTCCTGACGCTGTGCTACACCGGTAATGTGAAATTTAACGATGGCAGCCGTACCGCCTGGCAGTGTCTGGCGACGCAAAATCCCGACGGTACTTTTCGCAAGCAGGGCCCGGTGCTGGCGCTGCCAGCCGGCTATAGCGGACACGTGCGCGATCCCAAAGTCTGGCGCGATGGCGATCGCTGGTTGATGGTGCTGGGCGCGCGCGATCTGGCCGACCGCGGTAAGGTACTGCTATTCAGCTCCGCTGATTTGATGCAGTGGAGCAGCCATGGCGAAATTGCCGGTAGCGGACTTAACGGCCTGAACGATGGCGGCTATATGTGGGAATGCCCGGATCTGTTCCCGCTCGGCGACCAGCATATTTTACTCAGTTGCCCACAGGGGCTACCGCGAGAAGCCCAGCGCTTCCTGAACACCTATCCGGCGGTCTGGATGCACGGGCATTTCGACAATGCTGACGCGACTTTTAGCCACGGCGCGCTCGAAGAGCTGGATAGCGGCTTCGAATTCTATGCGCCGCAAACCACCCTGGCGGAAGATGGTCGGCGCCTATTGGTTGGCTGGATGGGCGTTCCCGACGGAGAAGAGATGCAGCAACCTACGCGAGCCCACGGCTGGATCCACCAGATGACCTGCCTGCGGGAACTCAGCTGGCGCCACGGCACGCTATATCAAAATCCCGTACGCGAACTGGCGGCGCTGCGCGGCGAGGCGCAAGGCTGGCAGACCGAACCGCTGGTGCTGCAGCCGATGGAACTGGCCTTCGAGGTCATGCCAGGCGATGCGCTGAGGCTGGATTTCGCAGGCGCGCTGCAGCTTTCGCTGGACAGTCGCGGCGTACGCCTGGCCCGTCGAAGCCTGGTAGCTGATACTGTCGATTACCGTTACTGGCGCGGCTCGGCGCATAAACTGCAGATCCTCATCGATCGTTCCAGCGTCGAAATTTTTATTAATGATGGCGCCGGGGTGATGAGCAGCCGCTTCTTTGCGGATTATCCTGGAAAACTGGTATTCAGCGGCGCGACGCCGGGGGCATTCTGCTGCTGGCCGCTGCGGCCATGCATGGTAGAATAAGCGTTTTGCTTTCAGGCGCCTGGCTCGTGATGAAACCCAAACGCATTACCATAAAAGATATCGCCGAACTGGCTGGCGTCTCCAAAGCCACCGCCAGCCTGGTCTTGAACGGTCGCGGCAAAGAGCTGCGCGTGGCGCAGGAGACGCGTGAACGGGTGCTGGCTATCGCCCGCGAGCAGCACTACCAGCCGAGCATTCACGCCCGTTCACTGCGCGATAGCCGCAGCCATACCATTGGTCTGGTGGTACCCGAGATCACTAACTATGGTTTTGCCGTTTTTTCTCACGAGCTGGAAACCCTGTGCCGCGAAGCCGGCGTACAGCTGCTTATCTCTTGCACCGATGAGAATCCCGGCCAGGAGAGCATGGTGGTCAATAATATGATTGCCCGTCAGGTCGATGGCCTGATTGTCGCCTCTTGTATGCACAGCGACGCCGACTATCTGAAGCTCAGCGAACAGCTGCCGGTGGTGCTGTTCGATCGCAATCCAAACGATAGCGCCCTGCCGTTGGTGATGACCGATTCACTGGCGCCGACGGCGGAACTTATCGCCCGTATCGCCGGCCAACACCCGGATGAGTTCTGGTTTCTCGGCGGTCAGCCGCGGCTCTCGCCTTCGCGCGATCGGCTGGCCGGATTTAGTCAGGGATTAGCCCAGGCAGGGGTTGAGTTACGCCCGGAATGGATCATCAACGGCAACTATCACCCAAGCTCAGGCTATGAGATGTTTGCCGCGCTGTGCGCCCGCCTCGGGCGGCCGCCTAAGGCGTTGTTTACCGCCGCCTGCGGCTTGCTGGAAGGGGTACTACGCTATATGAGCCAGCATAACCTGCTGGATTCCGGGATCCATTTAGCCAGCTTCGATGACCACTATCTGTATGATTCGCTGTCGCTGCGCATCGACACCATCCAGCAGGACAACCGCCAGTTGGCCTGGCACTGCTACGATCTCATCAGTCAGCTGATCGATGGTAAAACGCCACAGCCGCTGCAGCGTTATCTGCCCGCCACATTGCAAATGCGTTATCAGCCCGCCAGATAATAACGGGCCTGGATCGTGGTTCAGGCCCGTGCCGTTAACGGTTAATTGTCATCAGAAAGGTTTCGTTGGCAGATATTTTCCATCGAAGGTGATCACCGCGCGATGTCCGCCTTCCGGATCGCTGACCTTTTTCACATCCAGCTTAAAATTAATCGCGCTGATGATCCCGTCGCCAAATTTTTCATGAATGAGCGCTTTCAGGGTGGTGTCGTAGACCTGCAGCATTTCATAGAAGCGATACATCGTCGGGTCCGTTGGTACGCGGTCTTCAATAGAACCTCTGACCGGGATGGTTTGCAGCAGCAAAATATCATCGTCGCTGAGCTCCAGTTTTGCGCCTACCATTTTCGCGACTTCGGCAGGCAGCGGATGCTGGCCCAATAGCGCGGCCGTCACGAAGGCTTCTGATAAACCGGTGCCTTCAACAAGCTGTGCAAAGGAGAGATCCTTTTTGGCTTTAATCAGCAATATTTTGTTCGCTAACTCCAGACGAACTTCGCGGCTAACTTGAGACTGAATCATGGTGTTACCTCGTTATATCGTAGTGAAATGAAATGACTAACCGTAAACCGGCACCGCTCGGGTATCCGGATGACCGGCCAGCGAAATAAAAGCTCTGGCATTGCCGTCATAGGCGGCAATCTCTCCCGTTTCAATGTCATACACCCAGCCGTGTAGCGCCAGACGTCCTTCCTCAAGCGCCAGACGCACCGCCGGATGGGTTTGAATATTCGCCAACTGGGCAATCACGTTTTCATGCACCATCGCCGCGGTTTTGGCCTGCGGGTCGCGATGCTCGCGGGCATCGTTCACCACTTTTGCCGAATCCGCATATTGCAACCAGTGCTTAACGGCGGGGACATGATCCAGACAGCTACACTGCGCAATCGCCGTCATCGCCCCGCAATCGGAGTGACCGCAAATCACAATATCCGTGACCTTCAGGACGGCAACGGCATATTCCACCGATGCCGACACGCCGCCGGGCTCCGGACCGTAAGAAGGGACGATATTGCCGGCATTACGGATGACAAATAGATCGCCGGGTTCTCGCTGGGTAACCAACTCAGGAACCATCCGGCTATCGGAGCATGAAATAAACAGCGTACGGGGGCTCTGCCGGGAGGCTAAACTTTTAAACAGTTCAGCGCGTGCAGGAAATGCATCACGTTGAAATTTAAGAAAACCATCAATGATTTCTTTCATGATAATGTCTACCTCGCTGTGGAATGTCAGGGAGGTTACGCGCCGCGTGGCATAAAATAAAAGTCTTGTTTATAATCAAATTCATTCAAAAAACTTATGAGTTGAACGTGTGAATATTCGCTATGTCAGATATTTCCTCGCCGTCGCCGAACATCAGGGCTTTACCCGCGCGGCGGAAGCCCTGCACATTTCGCAGCCTGCGCTCTCACAGCAAATCAGGATGTTAGAAGAGAGCCTGGATGCGCAGCTTTTTGACCGCAGCGGCCGGCATATTCACCTGACAGATGCAGGTGAGGTGTTTTTGCAGTATGCGCGCCAGGCATTTCAACTGCTGGATGAGGGCCAACGCGCCATTCATGATGTCGAAGACCTCAGTCGCGGTTCTCTACGCATTGCCGTAACGCCCACCTTTACTTCCTATTTCGTCGTCCCATTAGTAGCGGAATTTCATGCGCGTTATCCGCATATCACGCTGGATATACAGGAGATGTCGCAGGAGAAAATGGAAGGTATGCTGCTGGAAAATGAGCTGGATATTGGTATTGCCTTTGCTGGCGGAAGTGCGCCGGACATCGTTTCCACCCCATTGCTACAGGAGGTGCTGGCGCTAGTTGTCGCGAACCATCACCCGCTGGCCCACGAAGACTCCCTTTCGTTGAGCCAGCTGGCCGCGGAGGAGTTTATTCTGCTTAATCATCATTTCGCCACCCGGTTGCAAATTGACCACTGCTTACAGCAAGCCGGTTTCCACCCGCAGGTGACCATTGAAATGCATTCGATCAACGCCATCCTCGATATCATCCAGCGAACCCAATTAGTCTCCATTCTGCCGCTGAATGTCGCCGCCCAGCGTACCGGCCTGATGACCCGATTGCTTAAAGAAGCCGCGCTTGAGAGAACCGCGGTGTTAATGCAGCGCAAAGGCGCCCGGCCAAAAGCTGCAGCGCGGATTTTCGCCGAAATGGCCCAGCAGCTGGCTGCCCGAATAGAAAGTTAAGCGTACGATGGCGCGGCCAGTATCTGGCCCGCCTCCTCCCTTCTGCAACAATCTTACCGTAGCCAGTATGACCATTTGCGCAAAACAGATTTCCCGCGATTGGCATACTGAAATTGTTAACAATATGTATAATTTTATCTGCTAAGCGGTATTCATTATTCCGGCTTGAACGTCAGCATTATTTTCATCCTACCTTATTCCCCCTGACAAGGAATTGACAATGAGTGAACGCTCTCATGACCGAGGTAATAGCCTTGCGATGGTCATATATAATCTACTCAATCCGGTGCCTTACGGCTTTTTTATCGCCGGTCTCATCTTCGATATTATTTATCTCTACAGTACGAACGTGATGTGGGGAAAAAGCGCCAGCTGGCTTATTGCCCTTGGCCTTATTTTTGCCATCATTCCGCGATTGATTAATCTGGCGCAGGTGTGGTTTTTTACTCCTCGACGCCCGGCGGCAAAAATTGATTTCTGGCTAAACCTTATCGCTATTATTGCCGCGTTGGTAAACTGTTTTGTTCATAGCCGCGACGCCTGGGCGATTGCGCCGCAGAACGTAATCTATTCATCGATTACCGTTATCTGCCTGCTGGTCGCCAATATTATCAGCTCCACTTGCCTGGCTAATAATAAGGGGATTCGCCATGAATAAATTACTACTGCCCCTGCCCGTTATGCTCGCCACGGCGCTTGCCCTGTCCGGATGCGATGAGAAAGCGAAACTTAGCCCGGATCAGCAGGTAGGGCCCGATCCCGTAATGCCGAAGGCCCAGGATTTCCTGATGCCGCCGATGCAGGTTCCCCGCGGCGTGGGCTGGAAGACAGATGGGCAACCGGCGGTTGCCCAGGGGCTGAAAATAGAAAAAATAGCCGATGGATTCCTGCATCCCAGAATGGTCTATGTCCTGCCAAACGACGATGTACTGGTCGTTGAAAGCAACGGTCCTGGCGAGGAGCCGCTGACTACGCCGAAGCAGCTGATTGCCGGGATAGTGAAAAATCAGTCAGGCAAAGGTGGAAAAGGCGGGAATCGCATTACGCTATTGCGTAAAAACGCCAGCGGCTGGGAAAAACATATTTTCCTTGAACACCTGCACTCGCCTTTCGGTGTCCAGCTGATTGGCGATAATCTATACGTCGCCAATACCGGCAACATCATGCGTTATCACTACCAGCCAGGGGCGACACATATCAGCGATGCGGGGAGCGAACTGGCTGACCTGCCCAGCACCGTCAATCACCACTGGACCAAAGCGTTACTGGCAAGCCCGGATGGTAAGAAGCTGTATGTGGGCGTCGGCTCGAACAGTAATATCACCGAGAATGGGCTGGATATCGAATATCGTCGCGCCACCGTTCTGGAGGTTGATACGGCAACCGGCGCAAGCCGTATCTTCGCCAGCGGTATCAGGAATCCTACCGGACTCGGCTGGGAACCGCAGACGGGCAAGCTTTGGGCCATTGCCAATGAGCGCGATGAGATCGGCGCCGACCTGGTGCCTGATTATTTAACTTCGGTGCAGGATGGCGGATTTTATGGCTGGCCGTGGAGCTATTTCGGACAGCATGTGGATCGCCGCGTACAGCCGCCGCGCCCGGACATGGTCGCTAAAGCGATCAAACCGGATTATGCCCTGAGTTCCCACGTTGCGCCGCTGGGAATGCTGTTTTATACCGGAAAAATGTTGCCGCAGACCTATCAGGGCGGCGTGTTTATCAGCGAACACGGCAGCTGGGACCGTTCGCCGCTGAATGGCTACAAAGTCAGCTTTGTCGCCTTTAAAAACGGCAAGCCGGTCGGTAAACCTGAGAGCGTGGTCACCGGCTTTGTCTCCCGTGATGAGAAAGAACTGTACGGCGCGCCGGTCGGACTCGCGCAGGATAACGAAGGAGCGTTAATCATTGCCGACGATGTCGGTAATACCGTCTGGCGCGTCAGCGCAAAATAAAATATCACTATCAACTATCCGGCTTCCCGCAGTCAGGGAAGCCTTTTTTATATCCTGAGAATCATTATCCATAGATATTGCCGGGAATAATTCGAGAAACAAAGTGATAAGCTGTGACATCAGGACCGCTATTGTAGTTGGCTACACCAGAACAGGTTGCTGAGAAACATTCATCATCAATGAGACGTAAAACAGATGAACCATTTATCCGCAATCAGAACCTTCGTCAGCGCCGCCGATCATCAAAGTTTCAGTGCCGCCGCCAAAGCCTTAAATATCGAAGTATCCACCGTCTCTCGCCATATTTCCGAGCTGGAAGCGTATTTACAGGTGACGTTGTTTAACCGCTCTACCCGCGGATTAGCATTAACCGAAACCGGAGCTTTTTTTTACTCGCACGCCCAACAACTGTTATTACAATGGGAGGAAACCCGCCAGTTAACTTCCGCACTGGATAAACAACCTTCCGGCCTGCTGCGGTTAAGCGTACCCAGTACCTTCGGCCGTCTGCACGTTATGCCTTTTGTTGATGAATTTCTTCGCCTGCACCCCAACATTTCGCTGGATATTAGCTTTAACGATGAAGTGCAGGACCTGATTGAAGCGCGCATCGACCTGAGTATTCGCATTGGCATTTTGCCTGACTCCTCGATTCATGCCCGTAAACTGGCTTCGCAGACGCGCTCAGCCTGGGCCAGCCCGCAGTGGATTGCGGAAAACCGCCCTTCTGCCACGCCGGGCGCCGACCAGCAGCAGATCAATATCGTGATGTTTTCTCGTCTGCATGGCGCCGGTTGGTATACACGTAAGACGGGTTCAGAAGATGAATGGCAGCGCATCCCGATTAACTACCGACTGAGCGTTAGCGATAGCGCCGCCATGCTTTATGCCTGCGTCAATCACACCGGGATTGCGATTTTACCGAACTGGCTATCGCAGCAGGCTGAAGAACAAGGGCTTATTCAACGCGTCTTCCCGGAGTGGGAATTTAGTATGTTCCCCAGCGAAACCGCCATCTGGATGCTGTACCCGCAAAACAGGAGAGTGCCGCATAAAGTCCGGGCCTTTATCGACTTTATGGTTGAAAAGATTGGGATGCCGCCCTACTGGGAGGAGGCGATTCATTAATGACGAGAGAGGTTGAAGCAGGGATGTGCCGGAGGAACCCAAAGCAAAAAGGGGTTACCTTTCGGTAACCCCTTGTTTAATTTGGCGGAAGCGTAGAGATTCGAACTCTAGAACCCTTTCGGGTCGCCGGTTTTCAAGACCGGTAAAATATCATTTAACATCAAGGAAATAAAGCAAACTACTGGTATAGTGAGACATTATCACGCCCATATTTATCAGTAAGTTATCCACTTCTCCGCAGATAGTATACCAACACTTTTTGTTTACCATCTGAATCGATTGACGTCTAAGGTTGTCAGGGCTGCAACAGCACCCATGGGCTAAAACCGAACCTTGTTGGACTCAAATCCGCATCCTTATTTTTGGAATAGCATTATTTGTTCATCTAAAAATGCAACTATTCAATATTCACCCAACCTCGAATTAAACGAGTTTATGACTACATTTAATCAGTGAAATGTTGTGTCTTACTGCCTCAAGCAGTCTGAAATGGAATTAAATCAGTATTCACATAACTAACAAATGTATATCTGTATTTTCCTAAAAGTGATAATTATCAAGAAGTTCAAGTCTTTCTCTTGCTGGATGTAAATTTTTTGTTATATTCATTTGTAGATGTAAATGCACTTAACCCATCACATGATTTTGATGTCGCATCAGATGAGGAATTTATGAAATTGACCCCCATAGTGAAAGGTTTAGCCATTGCCGGCTTGCTGTCATCGATCAGCTTGTCAGCATGGGCGGAAGTCGCCGCAAAAGAAGCGACCGCTGCCACTAAACAAGCCAACGACGCCCTCTATAACCAACTCCCCTTCTCAGATAACACCGATTTCACTAACGCCCATAAAGGTTTTATAGCCGCCCTGCCCACCGAAGTGATTAAAGGCGAACAGGGTAACGTCGTGTGGGACCCGCAGCAGTATTCCTTCATCAAAGAAGGTGAAAAAGCCCCGGACACCGTCAACCCGAGTCTGTGGCGTCAGTCTCAATTGATCAATATCAGCGGCCTGTTTGAGGTGACCGACGGCGTATACCAGATCCGCAATCTGGATCTCTCCAACATGACCATCATCGAAGGTAAAGAAGGCATTACCGTCGTTGACCCTCTGGTGTCCGCTGAGACTGCCAAAGTGGGTATGGACCTGTACTACAAAAACCGCGGTAAGAAACCGGTCGTGGCCGTTATCTATACCCACAGCCACGTTGACCACTACGGCGGCGTGCGCGGCGTAGTAGATGAAGCGGATGTGAAATCCGGCAAAGTGAAAATTTACGCGCCTTCCGGCTTTATGGAAGCGGCGGTGGCTGAAAACATCATGGCCGGTAATGTCATGAGCCGCCGCGCCAGCTACATGTACGGCAACCTGCTGAAACCATCGGCCACCGGACAGGTGGGCGCCGGCCTTGGCACCACCACCTCGTCGGGTACCGTGACCCTGATCGCCCCAACCAATATCATTGAAAAAGACGGGCAGAAAGAAGTCATTGACGGTCTGACCTATGACTTCATGCTGGCGCCGGGTTCGGAAGCGCCGTCGGAAATGCTGTGGTTCATCGAAGAGAAAAAACTGATTGAATCCGCGGAAGACGTGACACACACCCTGCACAACACCTATTCGCTGCGCGGTGCGAAAATTCGCGAACCACTGCCGTGGTCGAAGTACATCAACGAAGCAATTGTGCGCTGGGGCGACAAAGCCGAAATTATTATGGCTCAGCACCACTGGCCGACCTGGGGCAATGAAAATGTCGTTAACCTGCTGAAGAGCCAGCGTGACCTGTATCGTTACATTAACGACCAGACCCTGCGTATGGCTAACGAAGGGCTGACCCGCGATGAAATCGCCGCTAAATTCAAACTGCCGGATAGCCTTGCCAACACCTGGGCTAACCGCGGTTATTACGGTTCTGTCAGCCACGACGTGAAAGCCACCTACGTGCTGTATCTCGGCTGGTTCGACGGCAACCCGGCCACCCTCGACGAACTTCCGCCGGAAGAAGCGGCGAAGAAATTCGTCGATTACATGGGCGGCGCCGATGCCATCATGAAGAAAGCGAAAGAGGATTACGACCAGGGTAACTATCGTTGGGTTGCTCAGGTGGTTAGCAAAATCGTCTTCGCCGATCCGAAAAACCAGGAGGCGCGTAATCTGGAAGCGGATGCCCTTGAACAGTTAGGCTACCAGGCGGAATCCGGCCCGTGGCGTAACTTCTACCTCACCGGCGCGCAGGAACTGCGTAACGGCGTGGTGAAAGGGCCAACCCCGAACACCGCCAGCCCGGATACCGTGCGCGCGATGACCCCGGAAATGTTCTTCGACTATCTGGCGGTACATATCAATGGCGAGAAAGCGGGTAACGCGAAATCGGTCTTTAATATCGATCTCGGCGGCGACGGCGGCAAGTATAAGCTGGAGCTGGAAAACGGCGTACTGAACCATACCGCCAACGCGGAAGCGAAAGACGCCGATACCACGATCGCTCTCAACCGTGCCACCCTGAATAAGATCATCCTCAAAGAGGAGACGCTGAAACAGGCCGTCGATAAAGGCGACGCGAAAATCACCGGTAACGCCGATAAGCTCAATGAAATGCTGGGCTATATGGACAAGTTCGAATTCTGGTTCGACATCGTTACGCCATAACTGATTTGACGCCTAAATTGATATCTAAGTCCAGATATAAAGTCTGGACTTTTTTTGCCCTAAGATTTGCATACGCCATTATTTTTCCATCCCTTCATGTTTAAATTTGAGTGTAATCTGAACAAATTTACCCTGAGGAAATGTTCGCAACACGGTCATTCTCACAGTGTATTGATTTAAATGGTGAACCTGGTATGCGGTGACTGTTGGATTGTGTTTTGCTTCCTTTGCATGACGTTAATTTCCGCTTATCGCTCAATGCGGACTGTCAGATTTGATTGCATTCTGCATACACAAATTGTCAGTTGGTGTCTGAACAAGTAAACATGATTACTGGATTGCTAATGCAGATAATTGCTCCTCCAGTTCGTCTACTCGCTTAATCAATACTTGTACCGCAGCCAGTGTGTCCATCATTATCACGTTATTATCTAACTGAAGGCGGTCGTCATCCACCCGTTCACCGTTGCGCATGTATGCCGTGTTAACCTGCTTCACATACTGCGGATCAACGTCCCGCGCCTGCTGCGCGATAATTCCCCGGCGCGTCCTTCCCTGCTCGTCGTCGTTATAGACGAACGTCACCAGCTCAAGCGCCCGGATGCGGTCGACAGATAGCTGTCCGTCCGTCGGATTAATGTCATGCTTCATGCGCGCGTCGGACGTTCCCTGGAACTGGACGTTACCGTTCTGGCTGCTGTAGATCCTGCCGTCGCTCAGGAACTGCCACCACTGCTGGCTAGCGTTGAACCCCTGAACGGTGATCGCTAATCGGTGGTTTGTTCCCACCTGTTCCTCAAAATACGCCGCCGCCATTCCGGCCTCTGCGCCTTTACTGTCTGCGCCTCGCTGTTTGAACCGCCAAGTCATGTTAGGGGAGTTGATAAGAGTACCGATAGCCGGTGCGCCAGGTTCGTCAAATCGCGTAGCTACGAACCCCCACCAAATATTGCCGTCGACAGTGTTAGCCCCAAACGTCCGCTGATTACCGTATACACGCCAGCCAGGTGATACGGCAAGCGCGCCGTCTTCGGCGATGATGCGATGCGTGTAGTCAGCCGTACTATTGCCATAGTGAAAATCAATGTAAGGCGTTGGTGCGGTTAGCTCGATATGAGACCCGGCAATCTGTACGCCGTTTAAATTTCCGTTAACCGTTAGGTTCTTGTCGACCGTGAGGTTGTTTTTAAAGGTGCTGCTTACATTCCACGTCTGCGCCTGCGTCCACGTGTTGGTCGCCGTCGTCTTCGCTACGTCCTTCAGCGCTGTGTCGATGTTCTGCTGTCGCGTGGCGTATTCGCTCAGGAACTGCGCCCACGATTTTACCGTCCCCGTTGTACCGTCCGGCTTCGTGACCGTCACGTTCCCGGCTCCAAATAAAAACTGCTGTTGATTTGCTAAATCCACATAAGTGCGGTCGAAACATTTCTGGATGCTGGCCGCTAATTCGTCACTAATTATCGCCATATTGTTAAGGGTCCCGAAGGACCCCTCCTGTTAAAGTAGGCTTATCGCGTTACTGTTGCGCGCGACAAAAGCGTCGAAGCGCATCAAAGTACGAAGTTCCATTGAACCGTTACGGTCGAGATAACATCCGAAGCGGACAATCGCATCACCAGTTCCAGCCGGTACAATAAAGCGGAGACTTTCTATCGTCGCGTACCCTTCCTTTGACGACCAAAATATTTGTCCGTCAATAGATATCGCCGTTGTCATCGGCCCACCGCCGGAAGTATCGCCACCTGGGCGCATAAGTATTGCGTACCCTACGTAGCCCGGATTGAGTCCGCCATCCGCGCCGGACTGATAAGACATACCAGCACGAAGGTCGCCGTACTTATCCGCCTGACGTAATGCGCCTTTGATATCGACTACTTGATCAAATCCCTGCTTACGAATACGCAGAAGATCCCACCACTGCCATGTTGCTTTTGGCACACGGTTGTACGTGGCCTTGTAACAGTTGATTGCGAACGAGCCAACGTCACCCTCGATCCGCGACGCGTACACGGTGCCGTTAAAGTAACCATCATTGGCACGTACGGTGCCGGTAAATACGCCGTCCGTCGCGAATACCCTACCGCGGACCGTTACGTCGTTGAACTCCGCGCCGCCGCCTTTCGAGATGCTCCACCCTTTACCCGCCTGGCCTGGCTGGTAGTTCGTCGAGCGGATGTTGTCGGAGATTTGCGCGAAATCGATAACCAGGTTACGAGCCATCGCCTGCTGAAAATAAGCGCCGTTCCCGTCGATACCGAAGACCATATTTTTTTGATCGCCGTTAGGCACATAAACGCCAAACGTATCAGCCTGGACCAGGAACTGTGACTGGCCGCTGCCATTAATCCCCAGCTGAAGACCAGCCACGTAGTTATTTCCACCTGAAGACGTGCTGACCTTCACGCCCCACTGCGCTCCCAACTGGCCGTTTAAATCCGCCACGGTGGATGCCGTCTGCTGAACGGTTGCAGACATATCCCCGACCTGCGAGGTCAGCGTGGTGATTTGCTCCGTGGTTGATTTTTCCAGGTCGGCAACGGTTTTGTTCGTCGTGGTGATTGCCGCGCTATTGTCGCCAATCATGCTGCGCATCTGGTTAAAGCCGTTCGCCATCGCCAGGCCGTTAGATGCAATGGTTTCGTCCTGCTTCGTGATACGCGACTCTGCATCACCCACACGCGAGCCGAGGCTGGTGATTTGCCCTGCCTGCGCGGTGATATCCTTACCTTGATGGGTCACGGTAGCAGTCAGCTGGGTAACGGCGTTCGCGGCGCCAGTGGCGGTATCCTGCGCCTCCTGTGCGTCGGTCACATCGACAATGCTGATATCGTCCAGATACAGCGAATAACCGGCTCCACCATTCGGCCCCCTGGTGGAGATCCACATCTGCGCAATGCTCCGGTCGGTACCGACGGTCGCTACTCCCGTCAGGAGAACCCATTTGCCGCGCGAGATGTTTGTCTCGGAGATACGGACGGCTTCCGGCCACTGGTTTGCGCCGCCATTCTCTCCGCGAGCAAAGAGGCCGACAGACACGTTCCATCCGTTCGGTGTCGACATATCACTGGCCATGTAAGCCCAGAGAGAAAACCGATACTTACCGCCACCACGAACAGCAAGCCAGTTCCCAATCATCTTGTCGCTGTTGCCGTTCTCGCCGTTGTTACGCGTGATTTTGAGCGACTTCTGGCCATTGCGGTAAACATCGGTCGAGACGCGCGCCAGCGAGCTGCTGCCCAGCTGCTGGTTTGCGGTGTACGACTCAAATGAGCCATCACACCAGGGGTTTAATCCCTGACTCTGCAGCGCACCGATTGAGGCGTTGACCGACGTGATCGCGCTGGCATTAGAGGCAATATCTTTTCCCTGCTGTGTCACGGTCGACTGCAGGTTAGATACAGCGCCAGCCGTGGCATCGAGATCGACCCGGTCAGTAATATCGATAACGTACACATCGTCGATATAAATTTCGCCTGCATTCAAAAACGCGTTGATGCTGACCGACATGGTGCCGTCTTTAGTGGCGGTATACGTGTTGCTGTACTCCTGCCATACGCTGCCAGTAGGCATTGTGGCCGGGTCGAAGCGCGCCTCAGCGATTACAGAGCTATCGAGGTAAGCAAATCGAACCTTGTTATTCGGCTGCGTATTCGGTTGCATAGTCGACCCGGCCTTAGCCCGCAACCACGCACCAAACTTGTACGTCCTGCCCTTAACGGCAGTAATAACAGTGTCGCTCGACAAAAGAGTCGCGTTGGTAGCAGCGACATATTTCACGATTTTTTTGCCGCTGTGTGGATTCTGCGCCGACATCACTGTCGCCTGTGCTGGCGCGGTCCAGTTGGTGAAGTCACGCTCGAATCCCCCGTTTAAAATCAGGTTGCCCGTGATTTTGTTATCCACGTCAGCCATCGCTGCATTCAGGTTTGCAGAAACGGCGGTCGTGGCGCTGGCATTCGCAGCAATATCCTTGCCCTGCTGTGTGACCGTCTGCTGCAGCTGCGTGACCGCAGACGTATTCGCATCGATGGCCACCGCATCGGTGATGTCATAGATGGCGATGTAATCAATCTGAATGACCGACGCGTTCGGGTAGCAATAGAGCGCAAAAACAGAACCATCCACTGTCGCCGACGATGGCGCGCTAAACTCAGCGGCGTACGTCGCCCAGGTATCCGTGGCGGAGAACTGGCGGTTTTCATACGTCCCGGCCACATTCCCCAGGTAGTTAAACCGGCGAACCATGAAATTCATCGCGCCGGATACGCCCTTCGCCTTAACGATGACCTGGTAGCGGCGTGGGGTATTGTGTGGCAGCGGCGCTTTCTGGTTAGCAAAGAGGCCGGTATACAACGTGCTGTCGAGCTGCGTCATCTGGACGCCGGGTTTACCGTCGCCAAAGTCGCCAAACTCCACCTTGTTACGCGTATTCCCCTGGACACCCCACAGCGCCGATCCGCTCATAAAATTAAAATCGTTTGCCAGGTTCTCGCCGCGATTGAGCATCGCATTCACCGCGCCGGTGACGGAGGTGATCGCCTGGCTGTTCGTTTCAATTTTCCCTTCCGCTGCCGTGGTTCGTTGCGTCAGGGATTGAATTGCGCTGCTGTTCGCGCTCTGCCCGGATTCAAGGTTCGACACCCGACCAGTGATGGCCGTAATCGCCTGGCCCTGGCTGGTAATGGTGTTGCCCTGCTGTGTCACTTTCGCATCCAGCTGGGTCACAGCACCGGCGGCAGCGTCGGCAGCAGTCTGCGCACCCTGCGCGGCGGTGATCTCCCGGCAGTGGAAATCAGTTGCATACCATACGGAGCCATACGGCGCGTTCTGGTTCACCTGCAGGAACGGGCGCATATATCCGCGCGGGAAGTTAGCCGGGACCGTCCAGCGGTATTTTTTCTCCGTCCAGGTCTGAGTGGGCGCAACGCTACCCGGTAACGCAGCGTACGCCACGGCACCCGTATTCGGTCCCGTAGCCGAGCCGATGTACATGTTAAATGCGGCGTTGGAACCTGCCTTTGCCGCTACCCAGACCGAAATCTCGAATACCTGTCCCGCTTTTACCGGCCACGGTGGCGTATTGAGCTGGTGATCGCGTGAGGCCAGTCGTGCTACATAGCGACGCGGAGCCCCAGCCGGGATGTCAGCATCATACGGAATACCATCATCGTCGTTGCTGTCTACCGTATCCCGGCGGGTAAAGCCCATAGACGGATATGCGGGGTCAAATGTCGGGTTCAGGATGTAGTCGCCACCCGCTGCCGTCTGCGAATTCAGAGCAACATTAATCCCGGTGATCGCCGTTCCCTGCGATTCAATTTTCCCCTCAGCGTTTGTAACGCGTGTATCCAGTTTACTCACGGCATCGGCGGTGGCCGCTTTGGCCAGCCCTTCCTCAACCGTCGAAACACGCCCTTTCAGGCTGGTGATGGCCTGGTTCGCCGCCGTAATATCCTTGCCCTGCTGGGTCACGGTGGCGCTAAGGTCCTGTACTGTCTTGTTATCGGCCTTCTGGTCAATCCGCTTGCCGAGGTCAGTATTCACCGTATCGACTTTATTGCTGACCTGCGTAATCTGCTGGCCCTGACTGGTGATGCGGTCGCCCTGCTGTGAAACAGTTTGCGATAAACCAGAGATCGCCTGGCCGTTCGCGGCAATCGCAGAATCAGCATTCTGCTTATTCTGTTTAACGGTATTGGTTAACGCCGTCGTCCGCTCCGCCTGTGCGGTAATATCCTTACCCTGCTGCGTGACGGTGGCCTTCAGGCTATCCAGCGCGGCGGTGGTGGCTTTCTTCGCCACCTCGGCATTGGTGGCATCAATACGCCCACCCAGGCTGGTGATCGCGCTGGCGTTGGTGGCAATGTCGTCACCGTTCTTCGTGACCTGCGACTGCAGGTCCTGCACTGCTGATGCATCGGCTTTACCAGCGATACCGTTTGAGGCGGTCAGCATGAAGCCCTGCAGGTAAACGCGAGCGGTCGACGGCGTCCATCCTCCGCAGGCCATGCGCAGGTAACACCACCTCCCTTTGAAGTTATCCGGGATCGTGAACGTCAGCGTGCGGGTCTGGTAGCCGGTGGTGATACCCGCAAACCAGTTATTGTCCTGGACAAGCCAGTTAGTCGGATTCCCCCAATTCTCAATCAGGCCCATCGTAAAATTCTGGGTCCCGATGCTGATCGTCGCGTCGTCCGTCTTGAATCCGAAGGTGAGCGTCAGTTTCTGACCGGCTTCAACCGGGATTTTTGTTCCGTTGGCGATCCGCATCGCCGGCTCGGTCGTGGTGAGACCTTTCATCACCGCGTCATAGACCGGAGCCCCCGCGCCGGTGCCGGACAGCTGCCAGTTATCCGCTTTATTAATCAGGTCGCCATTCAGCAGGAGGTTGCCGGTCGTAATCTGTGACTTGAGCGCCGTCGTCTGCTGCGCCGTGGTGGCCAGCGTATTCTCGGCAGTCGTGACGCGGGTCGTCAGTTGCTGGACGGCATCCGAGCTGGCGCTGTCTGCCGGTGCCTGGCTCCAGTCGCTCACAATATTTCCGGATTCAAACATCGGAGAGCTGATCCACGCTTCGCGCGCTGCAGCTGCGCCGTCGAGTCTGGCCACAACGAGGTACGCCGCCCCGGACAAGCCAGGTTTGCGTTTGTATTTAACCCAATAGCGTCTCCAGGACGTGGAGAGCGTTACGGTCACATCGCCGTTATACCCGGCTGGACGCTCCACAATAACGCCCTGGCTGGTTTCAGCGCGGATAGTGGCATCCGGCGTATTCAGGAAACAACGAACCGGCGTTTTGTCCGTCTTCGCTTTTGCATAGAACGACAGAACATACTCGGTACCGTCAACCGGCGCGGCCAGCGTGTAGTCGAGGACGGCGAAATCAGTCGCTCCGGCGGCACGCGTCAGGATGCGAACCGCGTTCCCCCGGTAGCGTTCGGTTGCTGATGGCGATTTGCCGGTCAGTTCCCCGGAGTTGGGTATCAGGTTTACGCCGCCGATTCGGATGTTATCGACCTTAGATTCCACCCCGGCAATCTGGCTGGCGTTAGCCTGAACTTTGCCGTCGATGGTCTGGACGTCACCCTCGATTTTCTGGATGGCCAGCGTATGGCCAGCAATGACGCCGTTCGCTGAAACAAGGTCCGCGGCGACCTGATCCGTTTTCGAGGCTGTCGACTGCAGGTCGCTCGCCAGCGTATCCATGCGCTGGGTCGCCGCTGCAGTGGATTTATCATAATCGACGCGCAACGTATCAACGCGGGAGCCGATGGCCTTCTCCGCCGTCACGCGGATTTTCCGCTCTTCGAAAAGCAGGCCAGAAACCAGGTTATTCGGGTCTGTCCCTTCCTCGTTGCCGCGCAGCTGCACAGCCAGCTGGTTACGCTCCATTGCCTCAGCTGAGTCGGCAGCAGTCATCGCCGTTTTCAGGTCCTGAATCTGCGCCTGCGATGCACCAGGGGTCGGGCGCCCAACGGCCAGCCAGTCAACGGCATAATAGTTATCTGCGTCAGCCGCTCCACCCTGTGAGAAGTCGAGACGCAGGCGACGGATAGTGCCGGAAGCCTGCCACGGGATATCCGGGATCGCGATAGTGCTGATGCCGGTGGCCGGGTCAAAATCTGGTACGGGCAGTACCAGACGGCGTCCCTCGGTCCAGCCGGTTTCATCAGCGCCAATCCAGTAAAGCCGACCGCCCCAGGCCGGGTTGCCGACTTTTTTGATGCGCAGGCGGAGGTACTTATAGGCGCTGCCGTCAATCAGCGTGCCAGCGCCAGACGGGCTGCGCATGGTCGAAATGGCATCCGCAGGAAGGATCCACCCGTCGTCGGTTGTCGGGAGCGGTTTCGTGCCGCCGTCGTCAGAACTCCACCCCTCGTTGTCCTTGTCGAAATACCAGATTTTGAGACTGTCGAACTGCTCGCCGGTACCGGCTGAAATCGACGCCATCTGCTGCGCCATGCTGTCAAATCCATCCTGCATGGTGACGTTCGTCGTCTCAATCGCCGCTTCAACTTCGCGTTTGGCACTCAGCAGATTATCGGCGGCCTGCTTCGCCACGGCGGCATCGTCCGTTTCGGCTTTCGCCACCGCTGCAGCAGTGTCGCTGGCCGCTTTCTGCGCCGTGGCAGTGTCGCCTGCAGCGCGGTCTTTCACTTCCTGCGCCAGCTTGTTGGTCGTGTCGTTGGTTTTGGCGATGTTGGCAGCCAGGTCCTTGCCCTGCTGCGTGACGATGGCCCCCTGCGCGGCGACATCCTTCGCCGCCTGGTTAGCGGTGCCCCGGGCGGCGTCCGCAGCCTGTTGCGCGGCGTCGGCGGCAGCGCTGTTGTCCTGGATGCCCTTGTTCAGTTCCTCGTATGTATCCGAGCCTTTAAGCGCGTCGTCGAGCTGCTGGTAATAATCAGAAACGTTATCGCTGGACATTCCATGCACCCAGCCGGTCCACGGCGAGGCATTGCCCAGGCGGTCAACCAGGCGCGCGCGGTACCAGAACTGCGTGGCAATCTGCAGGCCCATCTGCTGATAATGTTTGCCCGGATACGCTAAATCGGTCAATGGCATCGCGCCGTTCCCGCTCTGGTCCGGGCTGTACTGCAGTTCGGTTCGCTGGCTATCCTCTGCGCCTGCAGGGAATTCCCAGCGAATTTCGATACCTGCGGTCAGTGAAACGGTCGTCAGCGCCATCGGCGGCAGCGGCTCGCCGACTTTCCCGGTCAGGGTCTTCTCTTCCGAGTACGCCCAGCCACTGGAAATTTCCGCCGCGTTGATCGCACGGACTCGCACCAGATAGCGACCGGCATAAATGCCGCTGACCTCAAATGACGTGGTCGAGCTGCGCGGCACATTAATCCAGTTGCCGTCATTGCGGCGCCACTGCGCCTCATAGGCGATAGCGTTTTGTACCGAGTCCCAATTGGCCTGCAGGGTTTCGACGCTGATCCCCTGATTCACCACGGAGAAGGACGTCAGGAGGATGCCATCAGGCGGCGCCTGGTTACCAGGGGGAACAACACTGACCGGACGCTGATCAATTATGGCGCCCGTATCGATGCGCGCGTATTTGTCCGGATCATGCGACGTACCTGTAATCGTGTAAGTCCCGTTGTTGTTATCCTTAACGCCAACTACACGATACTGCTGCAGGAAAAGATCATCAGACTCAATAGCCCATACTGATTCGGCCTCGGGAGTCTCGCTGAATGCCGTGGTAACAGTCACCTGCCGGCGGCCATTTATTGACTGAATAGTCCGGCTCTGGGAAGTACCGGAAGGCAGGTTAACCTGCAGGCGATCTCCGGCATTAGCATCAATATCCCTGTCCAGGATGATAACCCGCCCGTCTACTTTACTGATGCGGCCGCCGTTGACTTTCCCGGCCAGCATTTCATCGGCTACGCCGATAACGTAACCAGGCTGAGGAATTTTACCATCCAGGCCGACATCAAACGTCACCATGCGATCTTTGTTATTGGTTAGGATCCCCCACAACCCTTTCCTGTGAGCCTCTGATTGTCGAGTGCAACCGATCGCCGTTAGCTCGAGCTGATTAAATCCGTAGCGCGCGACAAGCTCTTTTACAAATGACGGCTCCATTGCATCAGAAAAGGCGTTGGCCGGATCTGACCACGATACAAGAGCATTGGTATAGCGGGTTTTACTGGTACTGCTGGAATAACGGAATTTGCCATCAATGACGTTGGCGCGGGTATAGGTGAAATCGATATCGCGCGGCATATCCGCCAGCGCGATAATCTGTTGACCGTTCCAGCATGTCATTCCACGGAATATGGCGGCAAAGTCGCGCAGCACCGTATAGGCTGCATTGCGATCCTGAATGTATACGTTACAGATATAACGCGGCTCCAGGCCATCACCGCCCTTACCATCAGGAACAAGCTGGTCGCAGTATTGCGCAACCTGGTACAGCATCCATTTATCGATATTGGCAGCAGTCAGCCGATTGCCAAGACCGAAGCGGTCGCTAACCACCAGATCGTAAAAAATCCATGCGGGGTTGTCAGTCCATGCCCATTTAAACGAGCCCGTCCAGGTTCCGGTATAAGAGCGGGTTTCAGGATCATAGGTATCAGGGACACGAATAACCCGACCGCGGGGCTCACATGAAATCTGTGGAATGGAGCCATTAAACTGACTCGAATCAAACTCGATATATAGCAAAGCCGTGTTTGGATAACGCAGCTTCGCGTCGATAACTTCCGTATAACTCAGCAGCGCCATATTGTCGCCAATCTTTGCGCTGTTAGCATCAGGAGTTAATTTGCGCAGACGAACGGTCCATGTTGCGCCGGCCCGCGGCAAATCGATACGGTGGCTTCGCTCATACCCTGAAGTGGTTTTCCCGGTCACCGCCGTATCAACCACTGTCTGCCAGCTACCGCCATCGGTCTGTAAATCGATGGCGTATTTCACGGTGTTGCCGACGAGATCGCCATCATCTTCCTGAGTAAAAAGAGCCGACCATTTCAAACGCAGCCGGATAGCGGACAGCTGGGTATTCGTAAACGTGTGGGTCCATGCCGTCTGGCTTGAAATGTCCGTGCCCACGCTAATTTCATTCTCGGTACCTGGAATACCCTGAATATAGTTTTGCGCCTGAGTGCCCGGACGAAACTCCCAGGCCACGCCGCTAAAGTTTTGTGAGCCGTCGGCATTCTCGATCGGGGTACCATCGAGATAAATATCTTTACCCGTCAGGCTACCGGCAAACTCTCCCTCACCTAAAGCAACAAGAATTTTCGCTTTCGCAATGGACTGTAAATCATCCGGCTGTTCTGTGGGTGTGCGCTGTTTAGAGCTGCCGCCTTTGCGCCCTTTAATGATGTTCGCCATATTTTACCCATAAAAAAAGCCGCCTGTTGGCAGCCTGAAAGGTTAACTACAATGCGTTGAATTACTGCTGATCTTCCACGTAGATCCCAGCAGAGATAATGGCTCCGCCAATTCGTCGTTTTCCGTAGAGAAGGGGAACTGGATAACCCTGTGAGGCTGTATTGGTCACGCTGCCGAATGCGTAAGAGGCTTTGTTATCGTCGGATTGTTTACTGGCTAATCCTGCAGGTTGTGGAGAAAGCATCTGAATAACACCACTAGCCATCATTCCCACACCCGCGCTTACCATAGCAGTACCTATTGCCCCGCCCACACCTGTCCAGGAAGTCATCACCCCTACTACAACCCCAACAGCAGCTAACACAGCTCCAAATATTGTTTGAAGCATTCCTGCTTTTTTACTACCGATTAATACAGGGATAATACGAATTTCTTCTCCGGATATTGGAAATGCTAAATCATCCTCTCCGATATTTTTATCATTTTTAAATACAGCATATGTGAGACCTTTTTGCTCACTTTCATTTAAATATCTTTCGAAACCATCTATTGTACAGCAAAGCGCTCTAATGGCCTCTTTTGTATTTCTTACAAGTCGATAGTGGACTTTCCCAAAGTGCTTCCCCAGCACTCCACTAATCACAATTTTTGTCATTACTTCTGGCATAAAAAACCCCAACAAAAAGGCCGAGTTAACGGCCTTATAGGTTAAATATCAGGATATTATTTAACTCGCCACATTCGATATTGACCGACTGCTCCAATTTCAGTTTTATACTCCTGATAGTCACCAACTGCATTAAGCTCTAAAGATTTTCTCCATGAAGTCAATGCACATTTAAATTTAACAGATAAGTTATGATGACCATTAGGAACGTATAAATCAACATATTGATTTTTTTGTAATCCTGCAATCTCTTTATCATCGACCTTAAGCACTAAGGGGCAATCTTCACCTAATGCGGCACCGGATAGCTGAGAAACACGATGAACACGAATTTGCGTAGAGTTTGAGGAAGGTTTTTTATATTCAGTAGAATATAGTGTTTTCGTCTCCTCAAAAGGATTACTTGAACAGGCAAATAAACTAGTTACGCATAATAATAAAATTATCTTTTTCAATTTAGTACCACTCCCTTTGATTTTGGAGAAAGGTTAGCACAATGAATGATAACGCAGAACCTTCATAGTCCTCTCTAACCAGTAACCGCCATATGGCACCCGTTTACTGAGGTGACCATAAAGATGGTGCAGCAGCATATTCCCCTCCAGCAGGATCCCGGCATGATTCCACTTATCCGACTGAACCTGCATGATGACCATATCCCCGGATTGTGGGGGCCCATCAAATTCACGGAACCCACATTCATACCAACAATCGTGGTAAAAATTATCGGGATACTGTTTTTCCCACCAGGGATAATCGACGCGGTAGTCATGCAATTCTATACCATGAGTCTGCCGGAAGTAGCTCATTACCAACCCCCAGCAATCATAATGGCCAAGCACAAACGGTCGCTCAAGTAACGGTAGTTCCCCTCGAGGATGGATAGTACGAAAATCCCCTTCCGGCCAACTGATGATATGCCAGGGCATCAGGGTCGCGTCACATTGTGCCTTGTCCAGTTCGCTCGGCTGGGTCGTGGCGTCCGGGTGACTGTGTACGATCCCAGTCACTACCCCCCAGTCCTCAGCGGCAGCATAATCCTCAGGCGCCAGAATAAAATGCTCAGTTGGTTCACCGGCAATGTTACGGCACGGGAAATAGCGCACTACCCGGCCTTTCTGGGCGACTAGCCCACAGGCCTCTCTCGGGTATTCCGCCGCCGCATGTGCCTGTATCGCCTGAATGACTTTTTGACGCATATCAGCTCCTGATTAATGAAGTCCCCGGAAACCCACCGAACGGCAATTCACTGGTGTCACCGTGCCTCAACTTACATGCTGTGAGGGTACCGTTGCAGACGTCCTTCGAGGGGTCATCGACCGGCTTATTGTTTTGGTCAAAATACCGCGAGCCTGCGTAATCACAGCCATCACCAGAACGATACTTATTCCGTATGCACCAGGTACACAACGAATGCAACTGGCGGGTGGGGATCATCATGCCCTGTAGGTCCATCGGGCTGGCAAGGGTGAACTCCACCACCTCATCCGTTTCATCGGTTTTCGCATCGATATACCAGGTTTGCAATTTTTCCTGGGTGGGATCGGCGGTAGCATTGCCGGAGGGAAAATTACGGGGATCGAGGTACTTTGCCAGCGTATCGTGGATAGTGACTTTTGCCTGCATCAGATCATCATAATACAGGCACAGAGCAGTTACAGACGCATCAAGGTTAGCAACCCGTAACGTAGGCTGGGCATCCGTCCCACTAGTGGAAGCCTCAATCCCCTCTATCTCACACGGCCAGGCTTTATATTCAGTACCCTGCCACCAGATACTTTTTGCAGGTAACTTATCCTCATCCCCTCCTGCAGCAATTATTTCATCTTCTGTATGGGCAATATTATGCGAGTGGAAATACAGAACATTATCTAGTCCAAAACTACTGCCATCAATTTCAAATAGCCTGATTTCATTACCAGGTTCCAGCTTTTGATAATCAGAATTAATCATGGTGCAAATGCCTGTTCAAATGTTGCGGTGATGGTGATGATTTTCTTTCCCTGAATAACTTTTTGCAGACTGTCCGCTTCAACCCGCCAAAGTGCTAATTCACCTGATGGTGGTTTAAAGGAAAACGATTTAGTTTTATGGCGACGCAAAAATTTATAAATATCCAGCGCAGTATCAGGGTCGCCGGAAAATGAAAATTCATAACTTAATGCTTCATCATTTATGCCATTCCCGGATACCTGGGCATAACCGTCACCAAACTGAACCTTACGAATATTATCTTTGCTTTTTAGCGTCGGTTGGCTGGCAGCCTGAATGCGCCATGAGAATGTTTCAATTGCCATAAATTACCTGCGGTTATTAGCGTTCCAGATAAGCCCACCGGGACGCAGCGCTTTGGCAATCCCATCCTGCACGGAGCGGTTAACAACCTGCTGATAGGCCTTTCCAACAGCATCAGTATTACCCTGCCGCTGATCATTACCTGTCTGCTGAGTTGTCACACTGACTGGTGCATAGACATTCACGCCACCAGCGAATGCGCCTGCAGGCGCACCACCAGCGCCGACATATCCGCCGGAAGCATAGCCTTTCATCATCCGATAAAGGTTACTCACGCCGATGCGGCTGGTTGCCTCTTTGGTGAAAACGAACTCGCCGCGGTGGACAACCCCGGCGGGCTCGTATTTCCCCCCATGCCCGGTAAAACCGCCCCCATCAAAACCGGAAGGACGATAGGAAGGAACGGCATACGACGGCCCTGACTTCGGGGAACTGGAGCCGCCGCTGATCCACCCCATAGCCGCCTGAATGGTATAGGCCACGATCAGCTGATTGATGACCTGAACAATCATCTTCAGAATGGATGTGGTGAATTCTTTAAAACTCGCCTTTCCGGTTGTGGTCAGCGCTGTCAGCTGGTTGGCAAGACCACTGAATGTGGCCTGAGAAATATCTTTCACAGATGAGAAAACATCTGTGGCCGAATCCTGATACTCCGCCCAGCCCTGCTTCGCACCGGCGAGCCAGTTACCGCGCAGTGCGTCCTCGGCTTCATAGGTGGCTTGCTGTTCCGCCAGCACCTTCCGCTGCGCATCAGGGTTGAAGGCATACGTTTCACTCAGTTTTTCAAGCGTGGTCCTTCTGTTCGACTCCCTACCAGAAAGCCCGTCGGCCTGAGCATTGATCCCCGCCCTCAGCGCGCTTTGCTGTTGGGCGAATTTATTGGCCTGATCAGCCAGATTATTCAGCTTCTGCTGCCGGGCGACCTTATCACCGAGATCGGCCAGCTGGCGTTTGTATTCCAGCGTTTCGTTTTTGTGGGCCAGCAGGGATTTTTCCTGCGTGGACAACTGGCGGCGGCCGGCGGCCTCCTGTAAAACGGCATACTGGTTTTCCGTCTGCCAGAGGTCACGGCGCTGCTTACTGATCACATCGTTAACGTCGGTATGCTGCTGCAGGGTTTTAAGCTGCGCCTGTAGCGTCAGCAGCTCCGCCTGCGCCCCTTCCTCAGCTTTACTGCCAGCGGGCGTGGTATATTGCCTGCCTTTCGGCGTTTTCGGATCTTTGTATTTGCTATCGATGCCCGCGCGGATTTTCGCGATATCGCTGTCCGTCCAGCGGGTAGCAATCCCATCGATGGCATCCTGTTTATTTTTCGCAACCAGCTTATTAAATTCTTCCTGAGCACGGGCCCGCCGCTCGGCAGGTTTCAGGCCAGCATCAAGAAGCTGGTTAAACTGCTGCTGATTCCTTATTGCCTGCTGCTGCTGGTCATTGCGCAGCTTCTCGCGCGCCGCGGCTAACCCCTCCTGAGCATATGCTTTATCAGCCTCATCATAGGCCTGTTTTTTGAGAGATAACTGCTCACGGGCGTTGCGAAGACGCTCTGCATCAGCTTTCACCAGCGGATTGTTTCCCGCATAGTCAGGATCGACTTTAAGGTTGGACGACAGCGCGCGGTATTCCTTTTCGGCTGACTGCCAGTCCGCAAAAGCCCCCTGCCGCTTCATGGCAGTATCAGGATTCCGACCAATGCCCATCATGGCATCCCAGGCGCCGCTGGCGGCATTTTTCACCCAGTTCCACGCAGTTTCCAGTGTCCCCAGATTTTCCTTCACCGCATTTGCGCGCTGGATAACGCTGTCGGAATAGGCCCGCATCGCGAGCTCTGCAGCGCGCTGTGAATCCCCCAACGCCTGAGCAGCTGAAATCTGTTCAAACTGGCTGGCGGTCAGAAAATGCAGCGACTCATTCAGCGTTGCAACCGCATTAACCGGATCCTCTTTCAGCCGTTTGAACTGGTTAATAGTTTCATCCACCGCCTGGCCGGTCGCCTGCTGGAGCCTTGCAGCCACGTTGGCAACACGCTCGACGTCGGCTCCACCGAATGCCCCACTTCCGACAACCTGCGCTAATACGGCTGCCGCGGCGTGCTGAGTGACTCCATTTCCTGAGATGTTCCGCGCCAGCGCCTGCAGTTGTCCCGATGTTTTCCCGGCATAGTTCCCGGTGAGAATAAGCTGTTTGTTAAACTCTTCGGCTTCCTTCCCGCCCTCGTACCATGCCTTTCCCAGCAGAACGACGGAGGCCGCTATGCCACCGACCACGCCGGCGATCCCCAGTCCGCGTAGTGTCATCATTTTTTCGAGCCACCCGGCCTGGTTCGCCAGGGTTATCCCGGAGCCACGCAACGCGCCGAAATTACCACGCAATAATTCCCCCGCCAGCACGCCAAGTTCCCGACGTGCGCCAGCGCTCTCGAGACCAAGGCTGTGCGTGGCGACCTTTGCCGCTTCCAGTTTGCGGATATAAACTTCAGCGGCATCGCCGGCGCCCACCTGCGCCGCTTTCATTCTCAGGAGCTCTGTACCAGATAGCTTTTGCTCGACAACCTGCGCCTTCAGCTGGCGAAGAAATTTCTCGCGCGCCTGGTTCGCTTTTTCCTCAACCTGCTGAAGTTCTTTCTGCCGCGCCGTGGTGCGGGAAATCAGGGAGAGATAATCACCCTGAGTGATGTTTCCCTGTGCGCGGGCCTTGCGGAATTGTTCCTGGACACTGGCCAGCGACCGTGTTTCACCACTGAGGGATCGAACGCCATCTATCTGCCGAAAGAACGATTCCGCCAGCGCATCCTGCCGCCGCGCCAGCGCCTCTGCCTGAGCGTCGTTCTCCCGATAACGCTGGTTTAGCCCGGTGACGCGCTGGTAAGTCTCATCGACCGATTTGGAGACCCGTTGCAGTTCGCTCTGAAGCCCGGCGGCGGCATCCGCCTGTCGCTTCTGCATATCGGACACGGCGCCTGCGCTGGCGGCGCTGTTGGTTTTCAGCGCGCTGATTTGCGCCTCTGCCGCACTACGCATGCGCGTTTGAACTTTGTCCGATTCATCCGCCATACCGGACAGTTGCCCCTTAATCCTGGCGATCTGTTCGGTAAATGTGGCGCTGTCGACATCCAGGTTAATGACAAGGTCGCTAATCTGCTGGGCCATATCTGGTGCCTCCTGTTATTCCCTCTGCGGCCAGCATCATGGCGTCATCGTCCTGCACATTATCCGCTGCTACCTCAGCAGACGGGGACAGCAAGCTGAAGTGTGCAGGGGTGAGATCCGGATCCCGGTATAAGAAGGTTGAAATGGTGTATAGCAGCCCGGAGAAATGGGCATCGAGTTGCGCGTCCTGGAAATAACGCTCCCGGTAAAAGTGATGCCAGTCGCCCAGCTCGGAGGACGTCATGCCAGCAAGCATGGCGCGCCAGTCGGGCCGCCCGAACTCACGCGCCAGTTTCAGGACAAAATCAAGCTCGCTGGCTAGGGCTTTTCCGCAGTAACAGGTTCATCACCCAGCGCGGTGGCATCAATATCTTCATCCGTGGATTGCTCTTCTTCGGCAACAGGCGCCAGCATGCCGGAGAGCAGCTTGATCTGCATTTCCGCTTTGCCAATCGCTTCCGCCGGCCAGGTACTCATCACCTGCTGGTGGAGTTCCTCTTCAGATGGCCCCTTCGGATCGTTATGCCAGAGCGAGAGCGCAATCAGGCGCGCGCCTGCGCGAATACTCATGCTGACCAGCCCGGCGGACATTGTCTGGTCATCCACGTCATCAGAAATGGCGGATAAGGCTTTTTCTTCTGCGGCCAGATATTCGAGATAAGTAATGCGCTGCAATGCCGACAATTCGGTGATTGGCACCGAAGCGCCGTTATGGGTAAATTCGTCTTTCTTCAAAAACATGCTCATGCCTTTATCCTCAGGACGCAGTCACGGTGGTCTTGCAGGTCGCCACAAAATTACCGTCATTGCTCATGACAATAATGTCTGCCGCGCCAGCCGCCACGCCGGTGACAATCAGAGATTTACCACTCACGGCCACAGTCGCCTTTGCGCTATCCGAGGTCGCCGCACGGAAAGACTGTTCCGATGCACTGGCAGGCAGGAAGGTGACGTTTAGCGTTGTGGTGGCGCCGACGGCTACGCTGGCCGTTGCCTTGTCGAGTTTGATGCCGGTCACTGCGATCGGCGGGTTGCCGCTTTCTTCAGCCAGTTCCGGTTTCCCGGTATTGGTGATTTTTGCGGTACGCGTGATCACTTCCTTCGCGGGGATGGCTTTACCCAGGCTACTGCACCAACCTTTGAACACATCCACGGTGCCATTCGGATACTTAATTTTGTACGCCCGTACAGAGCCATCGACAAACCAGGCCACCAGCGATTTTTGACCCTCCTCTCCTGGTTTCCAGGCCAGCGTTAATGATGTATCACCTGCCGATTTTGCCCCCTGGGCGGTAGCGGTCCAGTCCGCATCTTCATCATCAAGATAGGTATCATCGTAGGACTCAGCCGTCATCTCACCCGGCGTCAGCTCCTTAATTTTTGCCAGGCGCTGCCAGTCGGCATCGGAAAGTGGGTTAGCGTAGGGATTTCCCGTTCCGGTATATAACCAGAGCGTGGTGCCCGCCCCTTTAACCGGGGCCATTGGATTTGGAGTAGCCATAAAATTCCTTATCTCAGGTAAGTGAGGGTGTAAGTCAGATCGACAGATCCCCATGTGGCCAGTTCGTCATCGCGCTGGTAGTCGTAGCCCATGGGGATCATCGTTTCGATTAAGGGAGATAGCGCCGGGATAGTCTCAAGGGCCGGGTACACCTTTTCCTCCATCCACGCATCCAGCGCGCTATCCGGCGTGGTTGATTTCAGAAATACCTCGATATGGAGGACTGATTGCCAGCTGTCCTCATCAAGGCTGTCTCCCGTGTATTCGGCATCAGACAGATAGACTGCCAGCGCCGGCAGGTCCTGCTCTTCCAGAAAAACAGGGCGCCCGTCAAACCATGTCACACGATCCGGAATGGACGCCTTTAGTTGTTCCAGTACCGCAAGACGAATAGCGGTGTGTTTGCTCATCGCTTCAGGTGGATCCTCAGTTGATTTTTCAGCGCGGCAGACAGCTCCTTCGGCATATCGCTGTCGATAAGCTGCTTTGATATCGCGGTGAAGGATTGGGTTAATGGGATTTCGAGGGGAACTTTGACAACATCTATCGGGTAACGGGGTTTACCCAGCCGGCGCATAACCTGCCATCGCCCGTTCGCCAGCTGCTGAATAAACGCATTTCTGAAAATGTACGGGCCAATACGTAACACGCTACCGCGCCCGCGCTTTTCTCCTTTTCGCCTGGAGAGTTGCACGCGCGCTGCACCCAGCTTGATTGCGGGCAGGTTTCCCCGGTTAATACGAATTGCCGCCACCAGCCTTTCAGGCTTCGCGCGCTTAAGACGCGAACGCTGGCGGACCAGCTTCACCGGCAACCCCTTTTTGTGGTTATCGCCCACTGTCGCTTCTTTTGCGACTTTCCTGCTGCCCTGCGTAATCGCCCGCCCGGCGACCCGGTTGAGCGCCTGGGCGGCAGCCGTTGGGACCATCAGGCGGCTCAGACTGTTCAGGTTCTGGATCGCACGCTCAAGACCTTTCAGTGACATCATTCACTCCAGCCAGATTTGAGGCTTCCCGTTAAAAAGCTGATAACGGGTAACGATCCAGTCTTTACCGTCATATTCGACAGCATCGTTTCTGGCGGGCCGATAGTCAGCAGCAAAAACAACCAGCACCGTTGCGGTACCGGACAACACGCCCATCTCCTCCAGCAATTCAGCAGGCACGACGTCAACGCTTATGCCGTTAATGACCGCTTCCCTGCCCATTTTTTTGAGGGTGGCGGCATCCATCCGGGCCGCCATCTTGTCGAAAGGGTTAGGCATTGATTTTGACGTCAATGACGGTACTGTTAGCCGCAGCATTTTCCCAGGCAACACCCGCCAGGACGGCATCAGTGGCTTCCAGTTGTACTTTACCCGCCTTGATATACACCTTTTCCCCCGCGCTGATTTCATCGGCGGCCAGCTTCGGCAACTGGAATACACCTTCGGTAAGGCCATCACCTGTATCGCCGCCCGGAATATCCGTGATCGCAACCGCAATCATTTGACCGATAACAACCGGCGCCCCGCTCAGGATGATTTCCTGTCCGGCATTCTCCAGAGGGATAGTCTTTCCTTCCTGCACATAGTTTTTAGCCATAACATCTCCTATCAGCCCGGAAGGGCTGATTTCAGGTATAAAAAAAGCCCATATGGGCTAAGAGGTTCGAGTGGGTGGAAATTACTTACCAGAGGATTTCGTCAGACCGCGGAAGTCTAACGGCGCCACGCCTGCATCGATGCGTACCTTCGTAGCAATACCATCGGTATTGAAACCTTCCTGCTGGTCAATGTAAGGCGTATCAACACCATTCAGGTAAGCCACTTCGATGGTATCGGTGCCTTTTGCTGCGGCCAGATACCAGGCGTTCGGATCCTTGTCATCCAGTCGCGGTTCAGAAATAACCTCCGCAAAGTTCTGGATAGGGTTGTTGATCCCTGAGTTAATATCAGCACCCTTAACACTTGCTGATTTAATCGTCTGATTAGCCAGTGTTTCGAGCCCCACCGGCACCAGCATGTAGGCCGGACGAATGTTCAGAGAGCGCTCGCCCTCTTTCTGCAGGCGCATCAGTTTGCGGGCATCATCGATGCTCGAAACAGAAATGGCGCCAGAAGAAAGGTTTTTATGATCGGCATGGAACAGTGGTTTTCCGTCGGACAGTTTCGGGTTATCCAGCAGAATCGCATACACCAAATCACCAATGGTGGCTTTCGCGGCGCGCCCCATTTTCGCCGGGACGTCGGTTAATGCGTTCAGATCATCGTTGATAATCGCCTGGCGGGTGATGGAGAAAATTTCCCCATAGGTAGCCAGTGCGATCGTTTCCCCTTTATCGCCCGTGGTCACATATTTATATTCAGCCCCTTCGCGAACCTTACGCAGGGAGTTAAAACCGCCCATTCCCACGCGGTGAGCCGTTTTAAAATCAGACAGCTGGCCTTTCTTCGTCCACAGATCAAAGGTCTCTGCTGCCTCATCCCAGCCCTGAAGAAGCGCCTTATTCGCTACGTCGAGCAGAATATTGCCAAAATCAGAGGTGCTGTGAGTCAATGCCAGGCCAACCATCTGCATCGGATTGTAACTGGCGACCCCGATACCGCGTTCCGTCAGTGCCATACGCGCATACTCACGTAGCGTCATCCCGTTGTACACGTTATCTCGTTCCTGATTTTCATACCCTGCACGGGCCATCAGCGCCTGACGGATGCCATCGCCAACAAAATTCCCGTTCCCGGCATAAATGTGCGGCTGTTCGCTTTTGTTCGATGGAGTAGCAGCCTTGCCCAGAGCAGCCAACAGAACATCTTTCGCCTGCTCCACAGTGCAATCGGGGTCCGCAATACACTGGTTTTGCAGCTCCTGGTGCTTACCGCCGAACATAGCAAACAGATCATTAATCCCGTTCACACGGTTACGCTGTTCGGCATAAACCTGCGCCCGGATAGCATTCTCATCCACAGCGGCAGGCTGAGGGGCGGTAGGTTGGTGTGCCTGAGGTTGTGGTACAGGCTGCTGCGGTTCGCGCTGGGTGGAATTACGCGGCGGGGTGACCATATTACGAATGCTGTTTGGCATTTTTTCAAATTCCTCAATACGTTTTGAATGAATACAGGCCATTGCCTGAAGGGATGGGATCACCTGGTCAGCAAAACCCATGGCAAGGCATTCAGCGCCATCCAGCCAGGTTTCGTCTTCCAGCATTGCGGCAATCTCATCAGAGGTTTTTCCGGTTTTTGCTGCATAGGCGGGGATTAAGACCGATTCAACTTTATCCAGCAAATCAGCGTAGTCGCGCATGTCGTTGGCATCGCCGCCGGCAAATCCCCATGGCTTATGGATCATCATCATGGTGTTTTCCGGCATGATGACCGGGTTACCCACCATTGCGATGACAGAAGCCATCGAGGCAGCCAGGCCATCGATGTGAACGGTGATCGCGGCACCGTGATGTTTCAGGGCATTAAAAATGGCGATGCCATCAAAGACATCGCCACCAGGCGAATTAATGTGAAGGTTAATGTGGCTGACATCACCCAGCGCTTTAAGATCGTTAACAAACTGTTTGGCTGTTACTCCCCAATAACCAATTTCATCATAGATATAGATATCCGCTTCATTGTTGGCGCTGGACTTCATGCGGAACCATGAATTACTTTTTACGCTGGCTTTCGGACGTTGGTACGCCCGTATCTTTGGCATCGGCACTGGTGCCTCCTCTGTCATTGGCAGGATCAGTATCAAATACCAGCCCCTGCTCACGGTTTTCGTCTATTTCGGCCTTGCGGCGCGCTTTAACATCATCCGGATGGCGCCCACTGGCGCGAACCCAGTCTGACTCCGTCGCCGCGCCACCACGGATCTGAGCCTTCCAGGCATTAGCCTCCTTAACGGGATCAATCCATGGCATCACGGGGCCGGAATACACCGCGGTGTATAAGGACTCAACATCCAGCCCACGCGGTAAGGTGATCTCGCCGCTGGCGACCGCCATTTTCAACCAAGCGCGATACATCGGACGCGTCACGGCACCAATAAACCAGTCCTGCAGAATGAGATAACCGTCTGTCGACTCCACCAGCTCCTGCCGTTGAGCACTATAGGTCCCGTTATAGTTTCTGGCCGTACTGGAAAAACTCAGGCGGCTGCCGGCGGAAACGGCACGCAGCTGGCCGTTGCGGAAGGTTTCAAGATTGGGATTCGGGCGATCGGATTTGACCATGCCGATATCCTCGCCAGGCAGCAGGTCGTCGTAGATAATGCCGGGCTGAATATTCAGCTCACGATCATCATCCTTACCGGCGTTTTCATCCCAGCTTTGCCCATCCCCTTTTTTGATATACATCCCAAGGGCGGCGGCGATACGTGCTGCTGTCAGTTCAGCATCTTCATACTCTTTCAGCGCACTGAGACGCATCAGAACACCCGATAGCAAGGAGGTGCCTCGCGTTTGATGCAGCCGCCTGACAAACTTCAGGTGCAGCATATTTTCTGCATCAATCCGTTTGGTATCCATCTGACGGCCAGACACCGGCAGGCTTTTATAGACCAGATAGCCCTTTGGCCTGCCCCAGTTATCGGTATATACCCCCTGATTTAGCTTGTCCGACTCGCTGCTGGTCTGGGGAACAAAATCAGCTTCCAGCGCTTCCAGCCAGAACGGCACCCCGGCGGTAGGCGTCAGGCCATTGCCTGTGCCGCTGACTATCTGTGCAAAAACCTCCCCGTCGCGCAACCAGCTGCGTAACATCAGGCGCTCCAGCATGGGGCGGGTAAACTGATGGGTCACTTCTGGTCGAATAGACCATTCACCCCATTTCTGACGGATATCTGCCGCAAGCTTTTTAGCGATCTTGCCGTTCTTGAGCTTCGGATGCGGCTCCACAATAATCCCGCTTTTACCAACCACCCGCTCTTCAAGCTTATCGAAAATGCCAATCACTAAATCGTGGTTATTATCCAGCCACCGCGCCTGCTCCCGCAGCGAGGCAGCCCCCATCTGGCTGAGTTGATCAGCCGAACGATTTTCCCGGCGGGCTTTGTGGGTGCGCGTGGGCTTAACGGCCTCATATGCCTGTATCATGGCGCGTGAGCGTAGCCTTGCGGCCTTCCAGCCAGGGGAAATGACACCAATCGCATCATCAAGTAGAGACATTACAACCTCGCCAGTTTGTAGCCAGGCCGTCCCCGGCGCTTATTATTCAGGGAAGAAAGGCGCCGCTCCCATTCCTGTCGTCCTTTGCGGATTTCCGACAGGTTTTCCATGGTCATTTCCTGACCGTTAAATTTAATGGATTTGCCATCCAGTACCGCCATTTCCGCTTCGGCATAGCGCTGGATCATGGCCTCAATATCACTTTTATTCACAACCAGCCTCCTGAGGTGGCCCATGGGTTAGCGTCATCTGTTACGGTTTTTTTGCGTTTGCGCTTTTTGGTCTGGACAGGCGCTGGCGCCGGGGGTGCTTCTTCGCCAGTTTCCTGTGGCACGTTCTCCATCCACGTTTCCCGCCTCGCCCATTCAGGCGCATCAGGCCATTTAATTTTTTCGTATCCGCGAAGGATAACCAGCGCATCAGCGTAAACCAGCAGGTCAAAAGCTTCGTTGGCGCCGCGCCCTGGCTTACTCCATTTGCCATCAGAATCACGCTCCTCATAAGTCAGTTCGTCGTAAAACCAGCTTCCCAGCCACTTCGGGAAATGGATGTAGTTCGGCCCGGGGGTATCGCGCCACAAGGCGTTGTTTACCCGGTCTTTGAGGTCATTGGTTTGCAGCAGATAAAGAGGAACATCCCCGGCGGCTTTCGCCCGGCGCGCTGAACGGCCGGTGTTATCTGGCAGGGATTGGGTGATCAGCTTTTCGCGTCGATGACCATCACCTTTAAACAGGTAAACATTCCGGCCAATTCCCTCCCGACGGCATTTACGCCAGAATCGATAGGCATTATCGGTGACACCATCTTCACCGCCGGAATCGACTGCCATTGCCATCAGGCGCATACACCGGCGGGGATCGGATGCCATTCGCCACGTCTTGTAAAAGACATCAGTCAGCAGCAGATCCCAGTCCTCAGGATAACTGGCAGGGTCGATAGGCAGGCTTTCACCGTTCGCGTCGCACCGGAGTGACTGGCGAATGTTGTAACGGTCCACCAGCCACCGTTCGCCCATGCTTCCGTAGCCAGTAACCTGAACGACAAAACGGCGATTACGTCCCCCCTGCACGTCGACAGTCGCCACCAGGAAACAAACACCATCAGGCACACAACGTTTCGGGACATCCTCAGCCCGCTGTTCGAGCAATTCGCTTTTACGCTGTTCGGTACTGGCGCGCGGAAGATAAGGGCGACCAAAGTCAGTGTTAACGACCGTTTTTAGTGTCTCTTCGCTTTGGGTTTTTTCGTATTCCTGCTCAGCCGCCAGATATTTATAAATTAGCTGTGACCAGGTCTGATAAGCAGCTGCTGGCCCTTCCATCCAGAAAGAAGCAATGCGTGACCGCCGGCCCTCCCCTGTAATGTTTCCTTCCCGATCAATTGACTGCCCGTCACGTAGCCAGACGCTTTTCATGTTCAGCTCGCGCTTCATCGCAGGAAGCACTTTACCTTTGCAGGCCGGGCATTGCAGATAGGCCGCTTCGCTGGCTGTGACCAGGTCCGTCGTGTCACGGTAGCCCGTCATGTTGGCAACTTCAGGCTGAAAATATTCCCCACAATGCGGGCAAGGCCAGTAAAGCCGCCGGCGGTCGCCGCGGTTATACAGCGACAACACGCCCGTCGTGGGAGGTGCTTCATGGGGTGAACTCTGCCGCCATTTCGTATCGAGAATGTCGCGGCCCGGTGAGCTTTCGACCAGGGTCATACCCGAAGACATAAACGTAGTAGTACGTTTGGAGGCAAGCGAGAATCCGTCCCCCTCCCCGTCAATGTCTTCCGGGAAGCGGTCGTAGTCGGTTAGCGCAACAAATTTATAGTCCGACGAGGACATAATATTGACTGAGGGCCAGCCAAGTTTCAGATAGTTACCAGCGCGGAAAGTACGATCGTGAACGTTGTTATCGTTACGACGCGGACTCAATCTGGTTTTTACTTCAGGGCTACATCGGAATGTACGGTCCAGACGTTTTTTCGAGTGTTCACGCGCTTTTTCTTCTGATACCTGAATAACCAGCATATCAGCAGGATCACAAACAATGCTGTATACGATCCATCCATCAATCAGGCCAATCGTCTTACCCGTTCGTGCGGGGCCAACGAATACCACAGCATCGTACTCACGCGATGCCAGGCAGTTCATCGGCTCTATAACATATGGGGCCAGATTAGGATCCCATGGGACCGAGTTACCGGCGCCCATCGGCACACGCATATACTCGGCTACCGCGTCGGCAACCAGCATGCGGCGTGGCGCGCGTAAAATTCCGGAGACATCCCGTCGGATCCCCCTGGCGGATGCCCGCTTTGCCATCAGTCCTCCTCTGGCTCATCCTCCTCTGCTTCGGCTTCCATGACCTTTTGGGCCATCTGGTCGCGCAAATCGTCAATCACACTCTGCACCCGGGCAACCGCTGCAGGGGAAAGCGCGCAATCTCGCTCGAGTACATCGGGAAGCGTTTCGAGCACCATCACAACGGCTTTAGCCATGACTGAAAACTCTCTGGCCACTTCATCTGCCGGTATAAGCTGCCCCGTATCCTGCTCAAACTTGATCCGCTCGTTCTCCGCCTTCCAGTGCGCCAGCCTGTCCGCCGGTGGCATATCCTCCAGACTGGTTGCAACTGTGGGGATCATTAATTCAGCCAGAACGTCGGTCACTAAAAACAGTTTTAATTTGCTGTTGCTGCCCGGTGCTGGTTCGACATTTTTCAGCCTGGCGGCCACCGTCTGGCGGTGGACATTGGTTATGCCCGCCAGCTGATTAATATTCAGCTTCAGAGAAGCGATTTCCTGATCCATGATGGTGAACACTTTTTAACCGTTTCGACATCATTGCAAAACAGGCATCAATAAAATCAAAAACCTGCGCAAATGATGATGATGACCATGGATCCAGAAAACTAGCCGATTCCCGCGAGCGCGCCGCCCCGTGGAAGGCCACCCCGCCGGGAGGACCCATGCAATAATGATTGTCATTTGCAATAGCTGACCAATCATCGAGGCCGCTCACTGAACGACCTCTGTGAATGTTCAGCCTTCGGACGCGCCACCGTCGGCCTGCAGCACATCCTCAGGGATGCGCGCCACAAGGGGTTCATTCTCGAAGACCTTCAGCCCATTGAAGCCGAGGAACGTTGAGGACTGGCTGATATTGCCAGCAATGAAGTCGCCAACATCGACCAGTAACCCGGTCACGACCGCCTCAGTGTTCTGGCGCCAGTAGCTCTCCAGAGCAACCAGCAGCGGATCAGAGCCATTGGAGACCATCTGCTCGCCGACGGAATAAGCCTTCTTACCAGCCTTATCAGTGATGCACTGCAGCTTGTTGCTCTGCATGGCCACCATGTCGGAATTGTTCACCTGAACGGTCAATGTCGCGACTTTTTCGCCTTCGTCATTCGTGCTGGAAGCATAGAAAAGCGAAAGGGTCAGATCATTACGATTAAACATTACTGGCTCCGGTTGCGGTTACGGTTGCGATGACGGGGACGGCGCGCCGGTCGTGGCGAAGTATCACCTGGCGGCAAGAGCTCACCTTCTTTTGCAGGCTGCACTTCTTCTACAGCAGCTGGTGGCTGTTCTGGCTCTGCCGGTTGTGGTTGCGCTGGTGCTGCCGGTACGAATGGTGCACCACCAGCTTCAATCTCAATCTTGAGGTGCGGGAAAATCTTAGCGGTATGGTCAAAATGGATAGCAGAGACAGGCAGATGCACGTAAGACACACCGTCACGCTCCAGCGCCACCAGCGCGCCATTAACGTATTCAATCTTGATATTTTGCATCGTGTACCTTCACAAATAACAAAGCCCCGATAACTCGAGGCTGATTCACTGTTTAACCCTTATCGGGGACAGACGTTCTCACCGATTCGTAAATCCGCTCGCAGGTCATCCCTGCTGTGTAGCGTTCGTCAGCGATTGCAGCATATCGTCGAGCCTCTTCTGCAAGGTCTCCAAGCATGTCGGCGAGCATTCCGGCGGTGGCGCCGGTTGTTTTGCTTCTGACGGTAGCGGCGAGACTCGCGGTGTGCTTTGCGGCGTCCAGGCGGGTGGCAAGGTGTTTTGCCTGCTGGCGCAGCTGGTTAACAGTGCCAGAGAGATTAGCGGCAGCAGCGCGCGCTGCAGCGGTTTGGGCTTGAGCATCTTGTACGGCCTCATCGCGGGCGATCAAGCGCCCCTGTTCAATCATCCGGGCGGCGGTTTGCGCGTTAACTTCCTGAGCCGATTCGGCGCTATCACGTTCAGCCCACCGCTTTTCCCATGCCCGATCGCTCCAGGCTAAACCAGCAACAAAGGCACCAGCAATAATCACCGCGGCGATAGCTGGCTTTAAGTAAGTTGCATTCACTGGTCAATCCCCCAGCACGTCAGCGCACTTTCCTGATCCCGGCGAGTTACCTGCCCGTAGCAGTTATTAGAGCGTATGCGGCAATCCTTCCCACCGTCCTTAATCCACCAGCGAATCGTTTCACATGCGCCTTTACGGTCGCCGGCGTTGATGCGCTGGTAGAACGTAGACGGGAAGCATTTACCGGGGCCGATGTTGTACGGACAGAATGAAGCAATGCCGACTTTCTGCGGAGGCGTCAATGGTACGCGGATATTCCGATCAACCCACGCCAGCGCCTTATCACGTTCGATAGCATTCACCTCATCGCATTTGGCCTGGGTCAACTTCATTCCCTGCGTGACGGGTTTACCATCAATTCGCGTGGCGCCTCGGCAAATAGTCCAGATCCCCTGGCTACCATCGCGATAAGCGGTAAGGCTGTTACCTTCTTTCTCATCCAGGAACTGATCCATCAAAGTTGGGGCGGATGCACCAGCCGCTATTAATCCCAGCATGGCTGCGCTGAGTTTCGTTTTCAGGTTGGCCATATCAGTGATCCTGTGGTGGTGGCGTTATATAGCCTCGTGCCAGAGCCTTTTCATATGCTCTGGTTTGGCGCCGCTTAAAATAAAAGTTCACGAAGAAAGTCAGTAAGCCGATCACGAAGCCGCCGACGACCGCAATCAAATTCCAGTCGAGCTCATGTACCCATCTGGCAATGCCGCCCCAGCAGATGAGGCCGCCCGAAGTGCAATACCCTACTGCAGAGGCAATTTTGTCAGGCATGGTTCTGTTCATCCGACACCTCCTGTTGAGGTGCTATACGTGTAAGAAAGAATGAATATCGAAGGCAATAAAAAAGGCCGCCAACGCGGCGACCTTTTGGTTAGGGGAGATGGTGATTAACGAACGACAATTTCCATATGCTGTCCCAGCGCTGCCAGCGCTTTTTGAATCGTATCAATTTTGGTGCTGTGACCAAGCGACACGATGCGCTGTACTTCCTGCGGACGCGTATTAATCATGCGGGCAAGTTCAGCATTGCTGGTGTTGGTGCTTACCAGACGATTTAGCAGCAATACCTTCGCCGCTACGCTGGACGGAACCTCAACAAATGCCTCACCGTCAGCTGATGGCGCGGGAATCTCCCGGCGATCGTCGAAGTAGAAATCAAACGCCGTTACCAGGGCATCTTGCGCCATTTCTAACGCTTCCTCCCTGGTCTCTCCGCCCGTCATTGCCTCTGGGATATCCGGAAAGAATACCGCCCAGCCGGTTTCATCATGTTCAAAAATTACCGGGTATCGCATATCGATTAAGTGAATCTCCGCGAGTACCAGCCCCGAAGGGCTGGATTTTATTTGATGCCAAGTTGCTTCAGAATTGCCTTCCTCAGCGGTTCCGGTATTTCCTTCCCCGGATGTCTCGGCATTACCGTTTGCTTGCCGTTGAGGTAGATTTTCAGGTGGTTAGTACCATCTTTAAACTCTGCCCCTTGAGCTGCAAGCCAACGCCTCAACTCGCTTTGCTTCACTTCCTCCTCCTGTCTGTTTAACTTGAGATAAGTATAAACATTTTTGTTTATGCCATCAAGCAAAAAATAAACATTTTTGTTTATAAAAATGACAGGGGGAGCTCTTGCCCAAGATCTCTACGCCACAGTGAGGCGATGCAAATCAATTATGCGATATACGACGATATGACTGGGATACTGATGCAATGCATCTCGCAAATACCCCTGTCGTATCGCCGGAAAGCAAAAACCCCGCCAGTCGACAGGGTTTCGATGATGTAAGCTGTATGTCGAAGTGACCACTCTTAACAGATTACGATACTTTTTGCGTACGCGTTAGTTTTTTAGTTATCTTATGCTGATTGAATCAGTAGCTTGATATGGGGATTTCTAATAATGCCAAGTAAACGTTTTTTCTTTGATTTTTATCAATGTAACACAATCAGCACCGATGCTCATGCCGCAATACAATCCCCTGAGGATGTATTTAATAATTTATTCGATGAGTACAATGAGGCACCTCAAAGAACAGTGAGAAAAGTTGGTACCAAACTAGTAGAAATTCGGTTTATGGAAAGAACCGCATATGGTTATAGGGGGGTTATCGGGAAGCATCGCTCAAATGACCTTCCTCATGTCGCTGTCGCAGGTGGTCAAGAGAGAGAGATTTTACTAGCGGCGAATGAGAACTTACTGGAAAAAGCGTACTTTCATTTTTACATCCAAGACTCAGTTCTCATCATTCAACGCAATCGTTTCTGTTATAGTTGGTTGTTGTTAAGCAAATATCTCTCAGACGGTACACAAAATACTACTGTTAACCCAATTATTCAGGCAAATAGCCTAGAATGGTTACTTCGCAACCAAGTCCATATCAAAACTCTAGAGATTGGGATAGCACGCCCAACAAATGCACAACTCTTTGAAAATGTTGAACATGATTTTAACAACGCATTGATTGCGACATTAAACGGAACGAATTCCGCTAAAGTAAATCTTACACTAAGAGGTGATGGTCGTTCCGATGATCCTGAAAATAGGTATCTGGGTTCTCGATTGAAAAGAGCGTTAACAGAAACGCTCGAGACCTTTGAAGTTGAAAAGTTAAAGCTTGAAACACAAGACATCGAGACTGGCGTGCAACACCCTATTGATCTTGTCGCAGATAAGTTAGTTTACTACACCGATGTAGAACTAGGAGGCCGTTATCCTCTTGCCGCGAACATTTGGGATGCATTAACTCAAGCAAAAGATAGTAAAAATGACGAATTAGCAGCATACTTTGGAGTAGGTGGGCAAAGGGTTGAGTAAACAGGAGCGATGGTATGAGAAAGGAGAATGTTAAAAAGCTGGCTAACTATGCTTATATTTTAGCCTCCGCTACCTTTTGTATCATCGCTTTGCCACTTTCAGTGAGGTTGACTTTTGCCCAGATTCAACCTATTGCATCTGCAATTTCTACATTCGCCGGAATATTATTTGGTTTCGTGTTGGGTTCAATAACCTTGATGGCCTCCGCTAAAGATAACACACTTATTAAAAACATTGGAAAGACAGGATATTTAAGAAAGTTTACTGACGAAATGCACTCGACTATGGGGTGGTTGCTTTCAGTTTGCATTATATTCATCATTTTATTGTTTTTCCCTGACACATTAAAATTTAAAATACCCTACATAACAAAAGATGTGGAGTACACGTATGCCCAGGTGTTGCTTCAACTGGGCATATTTGTCTTACTCATCACCTTTAAAAAATTTTACATCACATGGCTACGTCTCAAGGAAATAACGAAACTCATGTGATTTAAAAATGTATAGTGTCTTTGATCATATACATAAGGCCATCAATAAACCCCATAGCAGTCTGCAACTCCTTCCTAATGGTTCCGTCTGAACACTTCCGTTTCTTCGCAATTGTTCTCAATGAAATACCAATCACAAAGTGAGCAATAATCAACTCATGCTCTTCAGGCTTGTACTTTCGTAAACGAGCCACACAACCATCGATCATAATCCCTTCATCGTCGTCGCATTGAAGCCGAGATTTCTTTCCGTGAGGCAGCAGACCTTTAAACCCAGCAGCAATTGGTTGCCAGTCCACACCACTATTGTCGGATGCCGCCCATGCTCCCCAACGGTCCATTACTTCGTACATATCTCTCATTTTTAAAGTTCCTCAGGATAGAACGCCGAGTGCATAGGCCCGGTCCAGCAATTTAATAATCAATTCCGGCTGACTGCCGTACTCACGCTCGAAAGCAACTGGATCGTGATGAAGCGTCCGGTGATGCTTGCGGCAAAGAGGGATCGTAAAAATATCGTGTGCCTTGGTACCAACGCCGCCCTGCCCCCATCCGATAAGATGATGCGCATCGTCTGCCGACTGACCGCAGCACATACATGGCTGAGTTTTTACCCAGGAAATAAAACCATCTGACACCCAGCGGATCCGCTTAGGTCTGGTGAATAAAGTGGCTGGTGCAACGGGATCAACAACCACTGGCACCTCTGGTTTTACCGGGACTGGTGGTTCAGGATGCCCGGCAACCTTAGCAACAAGCGGGGAAAGAATGCTGGTGGTTGGCACCGATGGGACGATTTCGCTTTCTTTGTAGACTGACTGGAAAACCTCTTCTTTAAGCCGTAGGGAACGGCGCGCCATCTCTTCTGTGATTTCGTCCCCTATTCCAACCCTGACAGCCCACCAGCACAATTCAGCAAGTGACAGGGAGCGTTCAGGGTCAAATCCCAGTGCGATACGGGCAGCATCGATTATCAGATCTGCGTTATTGATACCTACCAGCCTATCAAGGGTTTGATCGGTCTGGTACTTCAGCTCGTTATCACAATGCCAGCATGCGACGATTGCCCCGGTTGAATGCCGGAACGTTACCAGCTCTGAATGGTGATAATCAGAATGTGGCCACTGGCAATGCTTGACCCTCTGAAGCAACCAGGATTCGAGACCACTCACCCCACCAGCAGCCCTCACCACTCGCTCTTTCATAAAGAATGGGCGAATGTCGGGATCATCTCGTAAGGGTTGCCCGGCGTCAGGAAGGCGCCCGCTTGGGAGAGTTTTCATTTTTTCTGGCAGAGTCTCCACCAGCACGCGCCCACCGCTGAATAATGACATCAACTCTCTACCGGGTTTAAGCAACACAATTCCCAGGTGGCGGGCAACATCGACATTTAGTAATGCGCGCATCAGTCCCTCCACATTTTTTGTGTGTAGGTTCTGTTACCGCGCGGTGATTTCCTGGATTTCGGCAACAGCACACGGAGTTCCCAGGAGATAAAGTCGCTCGACAGGCTTTTCTCAACCGGACAATTCTTTTTCCGGTAGCGTTCCGCCAGTTCCAGAGCCTGAGACTCTGAAAGTTGTTCATGGAGAAACCAGCTTTTCTTCATGGGCGGGCCTCGTACACTCGCAGGAACTCCAGCGCCCGATCACGCGCCCCAGGTGCGTCAGCGATCATTTCCTGCAGCAGCTGCACGGCAAGTAATGGTTCCTTTCTTCCGACGACAGAAATCCCACGGGAAACACCGCGAGATAGTTTTATGAAGTTTTTTTTATGTAACGCACGAAGGTGCAAAGCGACAGCATTCGGTGAGCTAACGCCGAGAAGCCCGGCCAGTTCCTGAACGGTCGGCGGGTAGCCATGCTGATTGATATATGCCACCAGCAGATCAAAAACTTCCTGCTGTCGTGGTGTCAGGTTGTGGAATGAAGAAAGACCGGCACCATCAACATGATCGCCAGCCTGTTCCGCATCAGATATTAATTTTGTTTGCGCCATGGTTTCTCTCCGTGACGCAGCAGGTATAGGTTGTTCAGGCCTATGACGGGAGTGTAACAGAGTCCGGTGGAATCTGGTAACCCCCTCCGGCCTTTGCTCTTTCAATCATCTGCGAAAACAGCGAGAGAGTCCCCACGATCTCATCGGGCTGCAGAGGCATAAACGAAACAGTATCACCGCGACGGTACATTAAAGCGCGCTCACATACGGGAAAAGAGGTGAGACGGGCAACAATTACCCCGTCATCGCATCTGATTACTACATAGCCGGTGTTCGGCATTTGTTGTTTTTTAGCCACAGCAAAATCCTCAAAATAAACCAGGTCAGCCACTGGACCTCTACTCAATAGAACCAGTCGTCAGCACTTTCCCAGGTATCCTGAAGGATTTGCTCCACCCGTTTTTTGTCCCCATCCATCCCACCAAACACACTCAGACCATCAGTACCGGTTCGGCGAATGATCAAACTGCAGTTGTTAAAGTTTTGGTCAAGCCTCCGCAGCAGCTCTTTCTCTAATGCCGGGACAGCGCCCTCTGGTAGCTTTTTGCGACGATCAATTGTGATTTCCACTTTCATAATTAGCTCCTTACGCAAATACTGTATAAATAAACAGTATACTTGTTAGATGAAATGTTCAAGCCCTTGATGTCACTTTTTGCTAATCACATGCTCATGTTTAACTTGAAGTTTTCCCCAAAAAAAACAAAACCCGCCGTAGCGGGTCGGGGTTAAATCACAGGGTTCGGGTCTTCCTCAACGTAATTTGCCCGGTTTATCAGGAAAGTTAAAACACCCTTCACGTCCACATCGTCCAGGGCGTCACCCTCTATCGCTTCACCATCTGAAGTAATGAGTGCGCGACCGCGAACAATGCCAAACTGAATTATCCCGCAGAAAGAAATCAGTACGTGATCTCCCTGCTTAGGGCGGCGGGAAACATCAACAACGGCGAAACCCGCGCTCGTCTCTAACACGCGGCAATTTGCGCCAATCTGACACAGTCTGTTTATAGTAAGTGTTTGTTCTGCGTAGTCTTTAGCTGGTGATGGGAAGCCCATAGTAAAAAACCTCACACGAAATACTGTATATATATACAGTATTATCATGTGAGGTTTTAGTCAACTAAGCCGCAACTCGTTTTTGGCACATTTCAGGTAAGCTTGCCATCACAAGAGCATCAGCGAATGGAGTCGGCATAGCGTTACCACAGCACGCCTCTTGCATGTCATTATCCAGCAACAGAATCCATCTCTTCTCATTGAAGCGTTTGACATCAGCTATATCTGACTGAGGTCAAAGACCTTTATACTGGAATATCGACACTTTGTATTTCTCAGTTGGACTCATCACTTCTTTAAACATCCCAGGCTAGTGCAAGGAGATTATAACTCACTAGAGGAAGGCCACGCAGGTCGACATAGACAACTTGCGCCTGTCCAATTTATTTCTTTCCTATTTTAGCATTCATCGATGCCTTGCTTAAAACTAGCTCAGTTTGGAGATTATCATGCACTTTGTACAGAGCATAATTGTCAAAATAATCATGATAGCCTTGTGAAACCAAAAAAGACTCAAAAAAATCTTTCGACACATCCGAAAGCATATTAAAATTAAAAGGTGAATTTTCTGGGATAAATCCAAACTTATCAATGATCACATCCTCAGACTTCCCACCGACATAATAAGAAAAAATGAATGACATTCTGTTTGTAAGAACAATATCATTAAAAGTAACAGTATTCTTAGATAATTGCCCCTCTAATGTCTTAATTGTTACTGGGCTTTCCACTTCACATACGACGACCTCACCAGAAATAGTCACAATAGAAAAGGAGAATGATTCTAAAATATCGAACCTGACCGGCCCATCCCTATCATAAATGGAACTATATTTAGGCACATCAATTAGCTTAGTATCGTAACCTTTCAAAACCAATGGCTCAGTAAATTTTACCAATTCAAAAGAACCTTTCTCTCTGACGCCAAGAATTATAGATGATATTGCAATTGAATTATCCCTCTTGTTAGAGACAACCAAGTTCGCAATATGTGAATCATATAAACAACTAGCACCAACACCATATGAAACGCAAATTTTCTTAGTTACTTTTTGATATCCAAAATAAATAGTAAACCCAGTAGCAATTACAGTCAAAAGCTTAATATCAAAAATAGAATATAACCACATGAGATCATCTATAACTTTCTGATTTATCATTTTACATCCGTTTTTCGACATAACATTGCCCCCCTCATTATGAGGGAGGTATCAATTAAGCTGCAATATTTTTTGACTGGCACATTTCTGGAAGATTAGCCCTCACCAAAGCCTCGGCGAACGGAGGCGGCACAGCGTTGCCGCAGCGCGCAACTTGCTTATCCTTCGCATACTTACGCTTTCTCACTCATTACGCCGACCGGGCGAAAAGATTCCTCTTCGCGCTCGAGTTCGCCGATGCGCTGCTGCGCCTTCTCCAGAGCCTCTCCCAGAGCGTCTAGGTCTTCGAGCTTTACGAACAGAACGTCGTGGCCGAACTCTTTTGCATGGGCTGAGCGGCGCTTGAGGCTGGCTAATAACCGGGTAATATCAGTCATGCTGCGAACTCCCTACCTTTCGAACGTTGTGCCTGCAGCAGTTGTTCGAACCTCATTCTGATCGGGTTACCGCAACCAAACGGCATATCGTTTACTCTCCACATTGGGGAACCGTTTTTAGTGCCCGTCTGGACAATCCGTCCGGTACCCGCCAGTTGTCTAACCTGCCCACTGACAGAGCTGCCACTACGCCCCATTGCTCTAGCTATTTCGCCGGACGTCATATCCGGATTAGCCCTGAGGAATTCAAAGGCGGTTATTTCATTGCGATATTTGGATTTGATTTTTTTGGTCATGGTCAAAACTCGTTTACCTGGTTAAACCTGCCGCTTTGCGGCGTTTGTACTCTTCCATCAGAAGCTGTGCTGGTGTTGGCCCTGCCGGATGTCGCGGCGCTTCAAGCTGTCGGCGAATCGGTGGGATCGAGAATCCATTAGCCAGATGCTTCGTCCACTTCGTGAGTAATTTTTCTGCCAGTTTTTTTAGTTCCCCCTCTGTGAGGTTTCGCTCAACTCCAGTTCTGCGCATCTCAACGCAGATGTGATACAGCACGTCCTGTTTCCAGGGGTATCTGTCGCTACCCGAATAGCGATAAGACTCATTGCGCCAGCGCTTGTATTCAGCCATCACAGCTTCGGATGTCAGGTTGAATGGGTTGGCTCCACTCGCCGAAACCAGCGCTACGAATTCAGCCAGATCCGGTGGCCATGTGTTACCCGCGGCGCAGCGCTCCATGCACTGACGGCAGACCAGGGTAATCTGGGCATCACTCATCGATCCAATCTGGGCAATCCACATATCCGATGGCGCCGCCCCGTTCTTCTGGGTCCACCGGTTCGAGAATATCTCTCCCATGACCGTCCATAGCCGCCATGCCGTATCCGCCGCCAGCAAGTCCGCGTTGCTTCTCCCAGAGCTCTCTGGCTTCCTGAATTTGCTGGACTGCCCGGGATGCGGTGTTAACTGATTGAATTCTTGCATTGCCGTTACCTCCGGTTGCTGGGTGTGGTTTGGATTTGGCTCTGGCATTTATCACGCTGCGGGCAAATTTCTGCTCCCACTGAACCTGAGTGAACACTTTCCCCTCGGATTTCCAGTACGCGGTGAACTCTGCCAGCTCTGTCGGCAGGTATGCCGGTTCGGGAAGCGCTATTCCCCAGGTAGCAGCCAGTCTCGGCCAGTCCTGTGATGGCAGCCAAAGGTCGTGCATAGTGAATTTCCCGATCGGAATATCCAGACCTTGCAAATACTGAGGTTCCTGAAAAACATTTCCCTTGTGCGCGTAGAGAGTGGGGTTTGATCCTTTTCCCTTCCCTTCCATTCCTTTTCCGTCAGTGAGTCCTCCATGAGGATTCACTGAGTCCTCATGGAGGACTCCTTGATTAGGCGCTCTCTTTTCTTCCTTTCCAGCCTTAGCCTCAGTGAATTCTGCCGGAAGAGGTATTTTTGAGGCCGAAGGCCTGTTTATTTTTTGATGCTTAAGGAAACCTTTAATCTGCAAATAGCAGACATCATTCACTGAATACTCAGTGAGTAATCCATGAGTAATCAGTTCCTGTATTAGTGGTTCGCAATCGAGCGCGTCCGCAGGGAAGATTTGCATCTTCAACCGTTTTGGCGAACGCTCAAGGCATCCCATGTCGTTGGCGAAGTTGAACAACCCGATAAACAGGAGACGCGCTGGAATTGAACATTCCACCACCTTCTCATCTGTCCAGAATTCAGGTTTAACTGTTCTGATGCGGGCCATCTGAAACCTCTTATTAACCAGCTGGTGCTGGTGGTCATTGTCAAAACTCGATTAGAAAAACTGCGGCGCTACGGCGCTGATACTCGCCAGTAGTGGTCCCGCCGCATCTGCAGGGAGCATGTTAAAAAGTGCAATTGCAGCTTCCCGTATTTCACGCTCTAGCTTCTGCAGAGGTGCGCCAAGTAACTTGGCCTGGTGCGCTTCGCTGCATTCTTTGATTGCATTGGCCACCAGCTCGGTTTCAGTTAAGCCACGTTTTAGGCCATGTTTGCGCGCGATCTCTATCGGCATTGCATCAGCGATCGCCGCCGAAAGCTGGATGACATAACTGGTGTACTTCTCTGAACCGCCCTCGTTTTTCAGGTAGCGATACAGATTTTGTTTATTGACGCTGATATCGCGCCCGTTTTGTTTCTCCCACTGTTCGGCCACCAGCTGCGCGACGTGGTCTTGCGCACGCCCAGGTAATGAGGACTCCCATTCCTGAACGGCGGCCAAAATGGCTCGGCATTTCTTGCCGTCACGCCGACGGGGCAAATACTGATTTTCCGTTTTCAGTTGCATACTCATCACCGGAGTATGATTTTCAAAAGAGATGGTTTGCATGGTCACTCCTTAGGTATTCCATCCGTTGGATTCGGATATAGATCAGGACGTAATTCATGAGGCGTAACGCCCGTTGCATTAAAAACCTGTAAAACTCGCGATGAAGGCACAATACCTTTTGTTTTCCACTGACTTACTGCCATGCCGCTTACTCCAAGCGTTGATGCTAATTTATTGGCTGAGCCAGCTACTCGAATTGCGTTATCAAGGGCTGTCATATCTATCTCCTCGTTAAGTTAGGCATAATAAAGCATAGGTTTATATTCAATGCAAATTTTTAATTTATTGTGGCTATAAACTAAACCTTTACAATGGGCTTATGAAAAACACTGAAGAACTCAACAACCAACTGATTGCTCGTTTGGAAGAAATTACTCAAAGAGGGATCAGCAAGGCGGATATGGCTCGCATTGCTGGAGTTACACCTCAAGCGGTGAATGGGTGGTTTAAGAAAGGAGTAATCAGTAAAAAGTCCGCAATTGCCCTCGCGGAAGCTGCCAATGTGTCTGTAACTTGGTTGCTTGGAGAGAAGGTATCTGAAGATTCAGGCCTCAAGCCAAATGAGAGCAAAATGTTACGCCTGTTTAGGCAGTTACCTGAGGCAGAACAAGAGAGAATGATCGATACTTTTGAAGTCCGCCTAAAAGAAATCGATGATTATGTTGAGAAATATCTTCGTGGTCGATTTAAGGCTAGCGACACTAACTAACATCTCTGATCTCACCCCATGAAACCGGCAAATGCCGGTTTTTTTTTGCCTGCCGCACAGCCTCAATCAATCCAACAGCTCCCCTGTCTCGATTAAAGCAAAAGTTTGCATCAGTGTAAATCCAATGTTGACATCAAACATAAACCAATGCTTTAATCATTCCATCGCAGCAAGTCATCGAGGCAGGAAGCCCACGTAGTAGCTGCCGGCGGCATACGAAACACCGGATGAGATGACAGCAATAACACTCGCAGCAGGTTTCAACGTTCGGCGACCCGGCCTTAAGGGAAGGAAACAGTGATGGAAAAGGAATATGAAGCATATTTTGAAAGCCTGTCAGAAGGCGACGAAGTTTTAAGTTTTGCAGAGTTCAAAGAGGCGCTTTCAGTTAAGCGAATTGATACGACTGCACCAGAGTTCTAATCGCAAATTTTGCTTTGCACCACGGTGAATGCGGCTAAGCGCACGCGACACAGTTAAAAGGTAAACATGGGCGGTTTCCATGTTGCGGGAAAAAGCAGGTCGGCAGCAGTTGTTAACTGGCTGCAGTCACCGGGAGGCACCCGGCGCCGTGCTGCAAAGCCCCTATCCATCAATAAACGGGAGATGAATATGACAGATTTTGCCCGAGTACCGACTGGCCACCAGGCAACACGACTGAACTGGTTTGAAGCAAGGCTACGTCAGCTTTGCTACCTGTTAGCCCAGAAAGGGAACCCTGAGGCTAAAGCATGAATACGCTGTTTGCCCTTGTCATCAGCGTGTGCGCCCTGACCGGCGAGTGCTCTGATGTCCTGATAGGCGTGTATCCATCTGAGACCAGTTGTAACAGCGATGCTGAGGCCCAGAAGGTAAAAGGTACATGCCAGCCATACAAAAAGGCATTGAAGACGGCTGACGACCAACAGCCTGCAGTAAGTTTCTGATTCGGGTTTTGAGAATGACTACTGAACACCACCAGCCTGAAAAAGGCCCATAAAGCACAAAACCCGCGCAAGGCGGGTTAAGTACCCCGGTTAGCCGACCAAAGCTTTCCGGATTCGAGTTTTGACAATGACCACTACCCAGAGGGAGCTTTCACAGTCCCGGGTATCTTACAGCCTTAAGGAACCCAAACGCAATGAACAACTACGCGTATCTCATTAAAGCAAAGGCAAAAGCCACCGAAGCGAAAAACCTCTTCTGTTGGTTTTCTGCTAAATCAGATTCCCGCGCCGAACGTCGTATCCTGGACATTCTGGAAGACGCTGAGATTAATGTTGGCCGTGGCGCCAACCACCAGCTCCCTATCCGCACTAACTGGCTCATCGTGGATGATCTACCAGAAGAAGGTGTGCTGGATGACACCTGGTGTGATCGCTACGAACTTGGCGAGGATGGATTGAGCTGGCAAAAAATTGCTGCTCCAGCCCCTGCAGAGCCAGAAGTAAGCAATGAACCGGCAGCTAATCCCCCTGCCAGCAAGAATGATGAAGAGGACTATTCAAACAATGAAGATGCCCTGTTCAAGCTGGCCGAAATGCCATTCCGCACACAGCTGCTGGCTCAGTACATGGCCGACGAACGCCATGTGTATCACATTAGCATTCCACACCGGGACCGCCTTTACTTAATGGAAATGGATACAGAGAATCACGCTATACAGAATCTGATCCTGGCTGCTGAAAATGTACCGGAAATTAAGAAATACGATATTCCCGGTCTGTGGAAATTCACCAGTGCATTCAAAACCGTTTTCCCTGAAGGGAAACGCTATGAGCTTGGTAAGCAGGTTCAATTTGCCAAATTATGGTTTGAGACGGCGCACATTGACCGCGGGATCCTGACTAAAGAGTGGGCAGCAGGTAATAGTATTTCAGCCGTAAATCGCACTCCCTCTGGCGCGAATGCCGGCGGCGGTAACGCAACAGATCGCCTGACTCCGTTAACGCCCCTCGGCCTTGAATTCGAGATCTGCCTGGGATTGATAGCCCGTACCCAGGAGTTCGACATCTACAGCCCACCGCTGGACGTCGATATTAAGGCAAACAGCATGATGAATAAGATGGAAAACGCTGAGTTCCTAGCAACTCGCGAGCTTTTCATGTCCATGCCTGGTGGTCGCGATTACTCACGGGCCTGTAATGTCGCGACGGTTAAAACAACGCCAGAGGGTTTGTGGAAAGATCCGGTGAAACATCGCGAATATCTGAACCGTGTCATGACTGAAGCCGACCACGCTCACCCGGACGAGCTTATTGTTGATATCGCCTGCGGCCGTTCCTCGATGCCTATGCCAATGCGTAAAGTTGAAGAGCCTGACAATAGTGATGCAGATAAGATGACCGGCGCGAATGATCAGGCCGATGATACGCCGGCGCGCGAACTTGAAATTAGGCCTCAATTAGAACTGGCTATTTCCGGTAAAACTGCAGTAATGGATCTGTCAGAAGCATGTGAACTGCTTAACCTTTTAGAAATCGAACGGGATAATTTTATCAAATCCCTTTCATTCGACCTTTATTTTATGGAGGTAGGTGGTCTCTCCATTTCAGATGACGAAATTCATCACCTCACATTACAGGCACTGCATAAGTGGATTAAGGTTCCGGCCAGACGTGTGCGAATGCTTGAAGAAGCACTGGCGAACATCCGCACATCAAACGCAATGCCTGAAAACCCGGAGCAAGGTGATCTGCAGGACAAAACAAATCAGATATTAGCCGCTAACCGTGGTGAATATATCGAAGGCATCAGCGATCCTAACGACGGCAAATGGGTTACAGAAGATCTAACCAGAACTAATTCTACCGCAGAGGCCACCAGCGATGTGCCGATGGAAGAGAATTTCGGTAATGAAATCGAAGTTGTTAATGAAATTTCTGAAAGCGAAACAGCAGCTGAGACAGGTACAAGTAATTCTGACATTGGTAGCGAAACAACTACCGTAAATATTGAATCCGGTCATCATAATGATGTTGAAGAATTACCAGCAGATAATGTTCACGTCATGGTTGACCTTGAAACCATGGGGAATAAACAAGACGCCCCTATCGTCGCTATCGGCGCTGTCGTATTTGATCCGGCAACAGGCTCAATCGGAGAAAGTTTCTACAAAGTCGTAAGCCTGGAATCCTCAGTGAATTGGGGCGCCAAAATGGATCCATCAACCGTCATCTGGTGGCTTAAGCAGTCCTCTGAAGCGCGCTCGGCAATCGTGAATGATGATGCTATCCCGCTACATGATGCCCTGCTCCAGTTCGGTGAATTCATTTTTGAAAATATCCCGGGCGGTCGCAAAAAAGCACAGGTCTGGGGAAATGGCGCATCTTTCGATAATTGTATTCTGCGTTCTTCATTTGATTTCATCGCTGAAGAATACCCATGGGAATACTGGAATGATCGCGATGTTCGAACAATTGTAGAGCTCGGTAAAGCAATTGGAATCGACCCGAAGAAAACCATCCCATTTGAGGGAGAACGGCACAACGCCCTTGCCGATGCTATACACCAGACACGGTATGTTTCTGCAATCTGGCAGCGTCTCATTGAGGGTAATAGAGTGCTGCAAAAACTGACTCAAAACTGATTTTTTATTTTCAGAATTACGCCCACCAGCCAGTTATCTTTTACTGGCTGGCTATCTGAGGTGATAGCTATGTACGAACTCACACTGTCACCAGTGGAAATTGCTGAAATTACTGGATACAGACGGTACACAGAACAGCAGCGTCAACTTCGATGTCACGGCATTCCGTTTACTACGGATCGAAGAAATCGCCCAATTGTCCTGCGTAGAAGTCTGGCACCTAATATTACTGAATTGCCAAAGGTTGACGAGTATGTTGCAACAGAACCCAACTTTGACGCCATCTATGGGAAGACCACGTAAAGATCCGAAGGATATACAACTTCCGCCTCGGGTCACAAAAAATAAATATAGCTATGTCTGGAAACCAAAAGGTACAAAGAAAAGTATTAGTTTGGGGAAGATACGCGAAACAAGTATGTCAAAACTCTGGGCCAATTACGAAAAAGCAAAAGCTGAGCGCCATGACGTAATGACATTTGCCAAGCTATGGGGAATGTTCCTCGACAGCCCGACATTCACTGAGCTGGCGACTCGTACCCAGAGTGATTATCGCCAACACCAGAAGAAGCTACTGGCGGTATTCGGCAAGATGAAAGCAGACGACATTAAAATTGAGCAGGTTCGTATTTATATGGATAAGCGCGGCGTTTCCAGTAAGAACCAGGCAAATCAGGAAGTATCCAGCATGTCGCGGGTTTTTGGTTGGGGCTTTGAACGTGGCTATGTGAAGGGAAATCCCTGTCGCGGGATCCGTAAGTTCACTCTCGCAGATCGTGACGTTTATATTCCAGATGAAGATTATCTGGCTGTTTACGAATGCGCACGAATAGAAGTAAAAGTTGCGATGGAAATATCTTATCTCTGTGCAGCCCGCGAAGGCGACGTTTTTGATTTGATAGTTTCCGAGCTAATGGAAGATGGGATTTTTATTGAGCAAAACAAGACGGGTAAAAAACAGATCAAGAAATGGACACCCCGTCTACGTGCGGCGATTGATTTGGCTAAAAAACATCTTATCGGAAAATCAGCAGCCGGTTATGTAATCCCTTCACCATCAGGTGGACGGATGAATAAAAAAACATTCAATACATGGTGGAATAACGCGAAAAAGCAAGCCGCGGTGAAACTGGGTCGACCTGTTCCGGGTACGTTCCACGATATTAAAGCCAAGGCGATTTCAGACTATGAAGGTAGTAGCAAAGAGAAGCAGATGTTTAGTGGACACAAAACAGAAAGCCAGGTTGTGACGTATGATCGTAAGGTCAAAATATCGCCGACGCTGGACGTTCCGATGATGAGCAAGGAGAAGTGAAAGCGGCAGTTGGGCAGCAAAATATACCAAGTGAATATACCAACACTATACCAACAGCCCAAAGCAACAAGGGGCTACCTTTCGGTAACCCCTTGTTTAATTTGGCGGAAGCGTAGAGATTCGAACTCTAGAACCCTTTCGGGTCGCCGGTTTTCAAGACCGGAGAAATATAATTTAAAATCAATGAATTAGTGTAAATCACTGGTATATTTAGACATTATCACGCCCATATTTTTCAGTAAGTTATCCACTTCTCTGCAGATAGTATACCTCTGTCATTTTCGGGGCTGAATACGGCGCGTTTTGCCCCAAAATCTGCCCCCAAATACCCGGTATCGAAGACTATCCCCACCCGGTAACCCCTGCACACGGTTACTGGGTGATAGCATGCCATTTAATGACATTATTTGTTGTATCTTAGATCTGACCTGACACTCTTAAGCCACAGAGCCAAACATAATCTGAAAGTCCGCTCCGTGCCAGAAGCGGAAGTAGCTAACTACATTTTTTTGGATCTACGGGGTGCAGTTCACAGAATTCCCCGACCGGCTTATCGCAACGATAGCTAGCCACGGTTGCCGCCACCAGGCAGAGCCTGGCGGCGCCTTCTGCAATAGCCGGAAACTTTTGACTACGCCTAAAAGCACAGATTGCAGCGCATGTTATACCCGCAACTACCTGTAGCTGGATTTTAAGTGCATTCGTAGCAGTTTTTCTTTGATTGCGGGGTCAGTGATAACCACGGCTGTAAACATATAATGATGATCGTCATCACTGCTTGTAAACGGAGGAAGGCAATTTTTTTGGAAACCACAAAAGGTGTCAGCATGGATATCTTTAACTTTTCCACCAACATCTCCGACAAAGAAATATCCGTCATGCTTGAATTTCCTGCCAGTGTAGGGATCTGTGATCATGTTGTTAGTCACATCATTAATATAAAGTACGTCTCCTGCCTTTAATTTTAAACCTGAATTATCATTAACCTTTACAGCCATAGTCCGGTACGGAACCAAAAAGTAATTGTTAATTCCTAAGCCAAACGGTGCGTTGGTTTTTACATGATAACTTAACCCATAGGCAGACAGATCATGAGTATGGGTTTCATATTCCACATCACAGTCGATATAATAAGGAGGTTTTTTCTTAAATACTCCTGCATGCGTGAGCCTGATTTCCTCCCCATGAAATGTTGTTTTGACAGAACCTTCCTGAGCACCCAGGCACCAGCTACGCTTACTGACATTATCCGATATCGGGATACCATCTTTATCCCGGAATGGGACGCCGTTTTTATCCTCGACGGGTTGCGTGGTATAAAAGTTAGTCGACCATAGCTTTATTTTTCTCCCGGTCGAACTGTCGGGGGGAGGCGGGATATCAAAAGTGTCCTGAAAATCAGGTGTCAGTATGCGATATTCCTGATTGATAATTTGTGCAGGTTGCATACAGGAACTGACGAGCGCTCCCCCTCCCAGCGACAGAAATGTGCGCCAAGTAAGCCTTGCAATTTTAAAGTTCTGGATACTATTTATCATATTGATATTCCTCATTTTCCATCACCTTTACTTTGAGCACTATTTCCGCCTGCCGGTTTGGTTACCTGATATGCAACTACCGGCGCAGTGGCAGGCGTTGCTTTACACATTTTTATGTTGGTACGGATAAGCTCAGCGAGAGCTATTGCTGAATTTTTATCGGCGGCCGAAAAAGACATTAAGCTACTCTGCGCCGCCTTTTGCTGATTTAAGGTCTCAGCAATCTCTGTGACATCGGGTGCAACCAGACTGACGGCGGCCTGCTCCGACTGGAGTTCAAACTCCAGATCAGACATTACACTGTTTAAATATGGTTGTATCAGCCCACTTACTGAAGGATTGGGGTCGGTACTTATTGCAATATCCATTTGGTCGGATGTTATATCCATCATGGAGCGATATATACAGTTTAATTTTTTCCGGGTAGAGCGATAATTCAGAAGTTGAATATCATAATTATATCGCTGGCTTGCGGCACCACCTACCACAGAAGTTCCACCGGCATAAAGTGCCGTGGTCAGTGCTCCACTCGCAGCCGCAATCACTGATGTCACAGCACCAGCGGCACTGGTATCACTTAGAAGATATTTTTGCGTGGCTAGTTGCTGTTCTTTTTCTCGTAATTGCATTTCATATCTTTTAACTTCAGTAGCCATTTTTTCATAATCATTTTTAGCTGTGTTTATGCATTGAGAAGCCGTTTTTTTATTACTGCAATCTAATGAACTGACGTAATTCATCTCAGGAATAGCATTAGGGTAAGGCGAGGTGCAGGAAACAGATGTCAGGCAGACAAAAGCAACGATTGTTCTCATCATTTATCCTCATACGGATAAAACACCACTGCTTGATTTAGAGTGATTTTAGTACAGATTTTACCCCCTATGTTCTATTAATCTGCTCCCCCGTGTTTCACATACGCTGTTAGCAATGTCTGCTCCTCCACTGTGAGTTCAACGGGTCGATGCAAAGGTCATTGATACTCGAATGAGACCCCAGTCATAGCTTTTAAGAACCGGCAAAGGTCATCACCAGCATCCTCAATCGTATGAAAACGAACAGAGTCTACACACCCGGATTTACTCTTATTAAGACAGGCAATGAATGGCGGTGTTGGGTCTTGTCCTGTAAGACTTCTAAATCGAGTAGCATCAACACGCCAGCGATACATTGCTCCATATCGTTGTACCCCCCTGATGCCTGTGCGGGTATTTTTCGTCGTTTTAATAGAAATTGGCATTCTGAGTTACCTTAGTTAAATGACCGTGAGATTGCATAGTCCTTATAAAGCTGACCAGATCAGTTTATAGCAACCGGCTGAATGCGAAAGGAATCCCCACTGCTTAACTAACCGTCATTTTTGGCTGCTGTGATTTATGGTCACTGCCAACGTCCGCTCCTCGCTCAAAGCGGACTGTCAGATTTGATTGCATTCTGCATGCACAAATTGTCAGTTGGGGTCTGGACAAATAAACACGATTACTGGATTTCTAATGCAGATAATTTCTCCTCCAGTTCGTCTACTCGCTTAATCAGCACCTTTACCGCTGCCAGCGAGTCCATCATGATTACGTTGTTATCCAGCTGCAGGCGATCGTCGTTCACCCTCTCACCGTTGCGCATGTATGGGCGGATGAATAAAAAAACATTCAATACATGGTGGAATAATGCGAAAAAGCAAGCCGCGGTGAAACTGGGTCGCCCTGTTCCGGGTACGTTCCACGATATTAAAGCCAAAGCAATTTCAGTCTATGAAGGTAGTAGCAAAGAGAAGCAGATGTTTAGTGGACACAAAACAGAAAGCCAGGTAGTAACTTACGATAGGATAGTGAAGCTATCACCGACTTTAGACGTCCCACCATTAGATAAGGAAGATTAAAAAGTAACGTAATGCAAAGAAACTCAATCCCACTGACATGGGGAATGCAAATTTTGGCTTTAGGTTAGCGGGGTTGCACCGCTGACTGAGTTGACCACTAGCCCCATGATAGCGGTTGATACTGTGTCAAAAAATGATAAAACCATGATATGTAGATTTTTATTCATATGCTTCTCCTTTTCCTCGATGTTTGTTAGCGCAAGATTGTTTTTGATGCAATAAAACACGTATAAAACGGTGAGGACGAGTAGCCAAAAAAGACAGGTAGGTACGCTGCCAACTAACCCTAGCTGCGCTAGCCTAAAGCCAAAAAATTTAACAAAAAAAGCAACCGGCAAGTGAAAATAGACCAAGTGAATATACCAACACTATACCAACAGCCCAAAGCAACAAGGGGCTACCTTTCGGTAACCCCTTGTTTAATTTGGCGGAAGCGTAGAGATTCGAACTCTAGAACCCTTTCGGGTCGCCGGTTTTCAAGACCGGTGCCTTCAACCGCTCGGCCACGCTTCCGGTATGGGGCGCACTATAAACACCTCTGCCGATGCTGTAAAGCATCATTTTGTTCAACTGCCTTAAAAACAAACAAATCTGCGTTATTCGTCTGAATTTCAGGCAGTTTGCGCAGAAATTCGGCGTTAAGAACGCCCTTTGACTCAATGTTTTATGATGTACATATCTTTGGTGTAGTAATAGCCCAGCTTATCCGGCTCGAACCCGCCGACCCACGGCTTCACTAAATGGGTACGCACATAGTGATAAACAGGAATCGCGGGCACATCCTCAGCCAACAGATCCTCCGCTTGCTGATAGAATTTGCCTCGCGCGGCGGTATCCGCCGCCTTCGCCGCATCATGCAGCGCTTTATCATAGGCCGGGTTACTGTATTGGCTGGTGTTTTCGCTATCGCCGGTGCGGAAGTTATTCAGGAATGACGCCGCATCGTCATAATCGGCGATCCAGGCATAACGCACGGCATCAAAATTATGCGTATGCATGGTATCCAGCATCGTCTTCCACTCCTGGTTCTGCAGCTTCGCCTCTACGCCGAGATTTTTCTTCCACATTGAACTGGCGGCGATGGCAATGCGCTGGTGCGTCTCCGAGGTGTTATAAAGCAGGTTAAAGACTAAAGGATGACTTTCGTTAAAGCCCGCCTCGTTAAGCAGTTTTTTTGCCTCGGCAATGCGTTTGTCGCGCGGCCAGCTGGCGTAATCCGGTTGTTTCAGCGTGACGCCGCCAATATCGGGCTGGCTAATTAGCCATGCCGGACGCTGTCCCTGCCCCATCACCTTATCGGCGATGATATCTTTATCCAGCCCCATGTTGAGCGCCCGGCGCACTCTGGGGTCATTAAAGGGCGGTTTAGTGGTATTGAGTTCGTAATAGTAGGTCGCCAGCTGCGGAGAAACATTCAGCTGCGAGCCCATCGTTTTCTTGAGTAACGCAAACTGGTTCACCGGCACCGTATAAACAATATCTATCTCACCGGCTTTATAACGATTCACATCCGCCGCTTCGGAGGTAATCGGCAGATAGGTCACTTTATTAATTACCGTATGTTCATTATCCCAGTACTTAGGGTTGCGTTGCGCCACGATGCGCTCGTTGACGACCCACTTCGAAAGCGTATAAGGGCCGCTGGTGACGATATGTTCCGGTTTAGTCCATTTGTCACCAAAGCGCTCCACCAGCACCTTATCAATAGGCACCAGCGACGGGTGAGCAAGCATTGCGAGGAAGGCGGCGTTAGGCTGATCCAACGTGATCTGCAGCGTGGTATCGTCCAGCGCTTTTACGCCGAGAGTTTCCGGCGACTGTTTCCCCTCCGAAATATCGCGGGCGTTAACGATATGCATATTACCCGGATAGCTGGCGTACGGCGAAGCGGTGGTCGGCGTGACCAGCCGCTGCCAGCTCCAGACGATATCCTGCGCGGTAATCGCTGTCCCATCGGACCAGGTGATGCCAGGACGCAGATGGAAAGTCCAGACGAGGTTATCTTTATTCTCCCACTTCAGCGCCAGCCGCGGCTGAATCTCACCCTGCGGTGAAACGTTCACCAACCCTTCGAACAGATCGCTGATGATATTAAACTCGACGTCGCTTTCGACCTTATGCGGGTCGAGCGAAGCGGGTTCATTACCGTTGTTCCTGACGAGATCCTGTTTTGCTGCAAGTTCGGTACCCTGCGGGACCTGGGCGGCCATTGCCGTGGCCGCGCTGCCGAGTAAACCCAGGACCAATAATGCGTGTGTGATGTGGTTATATTGTTTTCGTTTCATTTCCCTTGCCTTTATGCTTCGTTGATACCCCTTCCACACTTAGTCGCTGGCTGGCATTAAGGCAATATTTTTCAGTGACCTATAAGATTCAGATCTGCTTTCCGTCGTTGAACGCATAAACATACTGTCTTAATCTATTTTACCAGAATAAAACGCTACCCCACCGCCACCGGGATCTGAGTAAAGATGGGTAAAAGCATTATGGCTTTCGGCTCGCTTTTCTTATGCTTCATAACTAATTACATCTGTCATAAGAGAGTGACTCATGGATCGTATAATTACCTCATCGCGTGACCGTTCATCGCTGCTCAGCACGCACAAAGTTCTGCGTAACACCTATTTTCTGCTCAGCCTGACGCTGGCGTTTTCGGCGATCACCGCCACCGCCAGCACCGTGCTGATGCTGCCGTCTCCGGGGCTCATCCTCACCCTGGTGGGCATGTATGGTCTGATGTTCCTGACCTACAAACTGGCTAATAAACCAAGCGGTATTCTGGCGGCCTTCGCCTTTACCGGCTTCCTCGGCTACATCCTGGGGCCAATGCTGAACGCTTACCTGTCCGCAGGCATGGGCGATTTGATCGGTCTGGCGCTGGGCGGCACCGCGCTGGTCTTCTTCTGCTGCTCGGCTTACGTATTAACGACGCGCAAAGACATGTCTTTCCTCGGCGGCATGCTGATGGCGGGCGTGGTGGTCGTCCTGATTGGTATGGTGGCGAACATCTTCCTGCAGCTGCCGGCTCTGCACCTGGCCATCAGCGCGGTGTTCATCCTTATCTCTTCCGGCGCGATTTTGTTTGAAACCAGTAACATCATCCGCGGCGGCGAGACCAACTACATTCGCGCCACCGTTAGCCTGTATGTTTCGCTGTACAATATCTTCGTCAGCCTGCTGAGCATCCTCGGCTTCGCCAGCAGAGACTAACCTTCTCTCCTGCAACACCAGGCCTTGCTTATGCGGGGCCTTATTTTTTGCTACACTGCGCGCAGTTTCCGCATTATGTGAAAAATCATGTTTATCTTTGAAGGCAGTGAAATAGAGACCGATAGCGAAGGCTATCTGAAAGAAACGACTCAGTGGAGTGAAGCGATGGCGGAAGTTATCGCCGCTCAGGAAGGGATCACCCTGTCCGTCGAACACTGGGAAGTGGTGCGCTTCGTGCGCGATTTTTATCTGGAGTTCAACACTTCGCCAGCCATCCGTATGCTGGTCAAAGCAATGGCGAATAAATTCGGTGAAGAGAAAGGCAACAGCCGCTACCTGTATCGATTATTCCCCAAAGGCCCGGCTAAACAGGCGACTAAAATCGCCGGTCTGCCGAAGCCCGTAAAATGCATTTAATAGAGAATAGCGAATTTTTGCCACTCTCTGGTGGGTTGATGGGGCTCGGTTAATACCCTGTCGACCCTTGCGCTACGCGGCCCGCCGGCCTTAAGCCAGGCAATCAGTTTCTCCACCTGCTCCGCCTCCCCACAGGCCAGCACTTCCACGCTGCCATCATCCAGATTTCGCGCATAACCTGTAAGCCCCAGCTGCAGCGCTTCACGCTGCGTTGAATAGCGGAATCCCACGCCCTGAACGACTCCGTGAACCCATGCCATCGTGCATACCTTCGCCATATTACCCCCTCTACTACGCTATCCTGTTGCAGAGAATAGCAAATTCTCTCCAGCATACTCACTTTTGCCTGACGCTAAAACATCCGCCCGGCGGCGGCAGGAATGGTGCTTGCCCCAGCCAGTTATGCTAATCTACGCGCCATTTTTCGGTGCCGACGCTCCGTCGCTTAAAGGTAGCCCCATGACAGATTCCATTATCCCACGCTTAGTATTAGCCAAAGGACGCGAGAAATCCCTGCTGCGTCGCCATCCATGGATTTTCTCCGGCGCCGTCGCCCGGATGGAAGGTAAAGCTCGTTCCGGCGAGACGATTGATATCGTTGATTCCCAAGGGAAATGGCTCGCTCGCGGCGCCTATTCGCCCTCCTCGCAGATCCGCGCCCGTGTCTGGAGTTTCGATCGTCATGAAGCTATCGATAATGCTTTTTTCGAGCGTCGCCTGCAGCAGGCGCAAACCTGGCGCCAATGGCTGGCAGAGCGCGATGGTCTTGACAGCTATCGTTTAATCGCCGGGGAATCCGACGGCCTGCCTGGCGTAACGATCGATCGCTTTGGCGATTTCTTCGTCCTGCAGTTGTTGAGCGCCGGCGCCGAATATCAGCGTGCGGCCATTGTCAGCGCCCTGCAGACCCTGTTCCCGCAATGCTCTATTTACGATCGCAGCGATGTGGCGGTGCGTAAAAAAGAAGGGTTGGATCTGGCGCAGGGCCCGGTGGTAGGCGAACTGCCACCGGCGCTGCTGCCCATTACCGAGCACGGTATGCAGTTGCTGGTAGATATCCAGGGTGGCCATAAAACCGGCTACTATCTCGATCAGCGCGATAGCCGTCTGGCGACCCGCCGCTACGTCGCCGATAAGCGCGTCCTCAACTGCTTCTCTTATACCGGTGGATTCGCGGTTTCTGCGCTGATGGGCGGCTGCCGTCAGGTCACCAGCGTTGATACTTCACAGGAAGCGCTGGACGTCGCCCGGCAGAACGTTGAGCTCAATAAGCTGGATCTGTCCAAAGCCGAATTCGTGCGCGATGACGTATTCAAACTGCTGCGTAAATATCGCGATCAGGGGGAAAAATTCGATGTCATCGTCATGGATCCGCCAAAATTCGTCGAAAACAAAAGCCAACTGATGGGCGCCTGCCGCGGCTATAAAGACATCAACATGCTGGCGATCCAGCTGTTGAACCCCGGCGGCGTGCTGTTGACTTTCTCCTGTTCCGGCCTGATGACCACCGATTTATTTCAGAAAATCATCGCCGATGCCGCAATAGACGCCGGGCGTGATGTACAATTTATAGAGCAGTTCCGTCAGGCTGCCGATCACCCGGTGATCGCAACCTACCCGGAAGGACTGTATCTGAAAGGGTTTGCCTGTCGCGTCATGTAACTTGAAAAGCGGAACATCGCCCACACGTTATTCTCATGACTCAAGAACATTTGAAGATGATGGATACAGTGGGCGCCAGCGTTTCCCGGGAGGTGACTATGATTGCCAGCAAATTCGGTATCGGCCAACAGGTTCGCCATACGCTACTCGGCTACCTTGGCGTAATCGTTGATATCGATCCAGAGTATTCGCTTGACGAGCCCGCCGCGGATGAAATCGGCGCCAACGATGAACTGCGCGCGGCCCCCTGGTATCATGTTGTGATGGAAGATGAGGACGGCCAGCCGGTCCACACCTACCTCGCGGAAGCGCAGCTCAGTAGTGAAGCCAGCGATGAGCATCCCGAACAGCCATCGATGGACGAACTGGCGCAGACTATCCGTAAACAGCTGCAGGCGCCGCGGCTGCGGAACTGACTGGCCTTTGTTCCCGATGCTTTGTTAAAAACCCCGTTAACACGGGGTTTTTTATTTTACTTCGCTAGCCCAAGCCGCGGAATTTCAATCGCAGGGCAGCGGTCCATGACCACATTTAACCCCGCTTCACGCGCCATAACCGCTGCCTGTTCATTAATAACGCCAAGCTGCATCCACAACGTCTTCGCTCCGATGGCGACGGCCTCTTGCGCCACGCCCCACGCCGCTTCGGAATTGCGGAACACATCGACCATATCGACCTTTTCAGGTACCTCCGCCAGGGTGGCATAGCCTTGTTGACCGAGCAGCGTTTTGCCCGCCACCTTGGGCGAAACAGGAATGACATGATAGCCCTGTTCCAACAGATATCTCATTACCCGATAGCTCGGGCGATCGGGCTTGTCGCTGGCGCCTACCAGCGCAATCGTCCGCGTCGCGGTTAGAATGCCGGCAATATCGTTCTCTTTCATCATAATCCTCCTGCTCTTTAGCCCTAGTGTAAGCTAATACGGGTAAAGCAGCCATCCAGACTAACTCACAGATACAGCAAAAATTTTCTCCCCAACGCTTGCAGCATCAGTCACTTCCAGTAATCTGTCTGCAAGTTAATATAAGTGGAACCCCATTATGGAACTGACAACACGCACCTTGCCCGCACGCAAACATATCGCGCTGGTAGCACACGATCACTGCAAAGATCTGCTGATGAAATGGGTCGAACGTCACCAGGCGCTACTGGCTCAGCACCAGCTCTATGCAACCGGGACCACCGGCAACCTGGTCTCACGCGCCACCGGGCTGGAAGTGAAAGCGATGCTGAGCGGCCCGATGGGCGGCGACCAGCAGGTGGGCGCGCTGATTTCTGAAGGGAAAATTGATGTGCTGATCTTCTTCTGGGATCCGCTGAATGCGGTGCCCCACGATCCTGACGTCAAAGCGCTCCTGCGTCTGGCGACGGTATGGAATATCCCGGTTGCCACGAATGCCGCCACCGCTGACTTTATTATTCAGTCGCCGGATTTCAACCAGCCTATCGATATTCTCATCCCTGATTACCAGCGTTACCTTGCCGAGCGCCTGAAGTAATTCCCACGGCGGCCATACGGCCGCCGATGATCAGGGCTTTCGCGCCACCGGCACGCCCAACTCCTGCAAAACCTCAACAAACGGCGATGGTCGTTCTTTATTGAACAGCAGCCAGACCCGCAGGCGGGCGCGGGTTATCGCCACATACAGTAGCCTACGCTCTTCAGCATCAGGGAAATCTTCCGGCTGTGGGAGCAATGCCTGTTCCATCACCGACTCTCTTGCCGGCGCCGGGAAGGCGTCATCACCCTCCTGCAAGCCCAACACAATAACAAAGTCAGCCTGCTGGCCTTTGCTGGCATGAATTGTCATAAAATCTAGCTGCAGATGCGGCCAGCGGGTCGCGGCTTTTTCCAGCGCGGCGGGTTTCAGATGGTGATAGCGCGCCAGCAGCAAAATCCGCTGTTGCGGTTTAACGTAGCCGCTCAACTTGTCGAGCAGATCGTCGAGTTTATCGTCGGGCAGCAGGGTCACCGCTTTCTTATCGCCAGCGGTCAGACTATTCAGCGGTTTAGCCAACTGATGCGGGTTTTGCTGAATAAAACCGTTGGCGATTTCGCCGATACGACCATTAAATCGATAGGTGGTATCCAGCGCGCAACAGTCCCCTTCGCCAAAGTAGTGGTTAAATGCCGTGGTTAAAGAGAGCTGCGCGCCGCTAAAGCGATAGATAGCCTGCCAGTCGTCACCCACCGCAAATAACGTGGTCTGTTTATTTTGCCGGCGCAGCGCCGCCAGCAATTCAGCGCGCTGTGGAGAGATATCCTGAAATTCATCCACCAGAATATGTTTCCAGGGGCTCACAAAACGGCCTTTATCCAGTATGTTAACGGCCTGGTGAATAAGCCCGGAGAAATCAACGGCATTCTCCTCTTTCAACGCCGTTTTCCAGGCTTTCAGTAGCGGGGCCATCAGTTTCACACGCTTATTAAAGAGGTCGCGTACTTCTTCAGGCGCGCTGGCGATCATCTCCGCCTGCGAGCCGCCATGCATACGCATCAAACTAACCCAGCGGTCAAGACGGCCAGCCAGGCGACGCAGCAGCGCGCGATCCTGCCAGAAATCGCCTTCGTCAATCTGCCACTCCATCTCATCCATCAACCACTGACGCCAGCCTTTAGCCTGCGCTTTTTTCTCCTGACACTGCTGCTGCCAGGCCTTCAACAAAAGCTTTTGCCGGGCGGCGGTATCGTTTTCCAGCTTACTGATCGCCGGAACCTTCTTACTACCCTGCTGAATAATATGTAACGCCAGTGAATGAAAGGTCCGCGCAGCAATCTCGTCGGTTCCCAATCGCTCCTGAATACGTTCATCCATTTCCTGAGCAGCCTGACGGCCAAACGCCAGGAGCAGGATCTGATCGGCTGCCGCCTCGCCGCGATTTAACAACCACCCTGCACGGGCGACCAGCACCGAGGTTTTTCCGCTACCGGCGCCGGCAAGCACCAGCAACGAACGCTCGCCGTTAACCACCGCCCGCGCCTGCGCCGGGTTGAGCGGTGAAGACTCGACCTTATCGAAGAAAGCGCGATACTGTTCCAGCATGGCTTCGGTATAGGCTTGATTATGTGCCAGGCGAGCCTCGTCGATATCGCTAAGCCAGCATTGACACTGGCGCCACAGTTCGCGGCAGTTATCAAATTCATCCAGACGGCTCTCAGGGAAAGGTAGTCCGGTTAAGGCGCGGCGTATCTTCGCCTGAACATCGGCGACCTGCTGGCGGGTCAGCCACTTACCTTCGGCGCTGGCGCGTTCAATTTCACTTAACTGTTGGCGCAGTAATTGCGCGGCAATTTCACTCATCTCCGCGCTCCACTGCTGCCAGAGATTATTGAGATGATGATAGAAATGTTGCGTCTCAGCCCACTCGGTACCATGCAAACGCACAACTTTGCTTTCAGGCAGTGCGAACTCCAGCTCGCCCCACACCAGGCCACGCTTACATTGAACTGACAATAACTGATTGAAAGGTATAAGATACTCATGACGATCGCCGGAGACTTTAACCCCGGCATTCAGCAACTGCACCCGATCATAAGGATGCTGCGCCATGCGTTTGCCCAATGTTGTCGCTTTAAGTTCCATATATCGCCAAATTTCAATCAGTTTGAATGTTTTTAAGTTTAACCGCCCGCGAGCAGGTGCTCCAGCGCAAAAAAACGTTACAATTGTCGGGTCTTATTATCCATAGGGTTAACCAGAGGGTTTATGCGTACCATTCTGAATATTTTAAACTTTGTTCTTGGCGGGTTCGCCACCACGCTCGGTTGGCTACTGGCGACGCTGGTCAGTATTGTTTTGATTTTCACGTTACCGCTGACCCGTTCATGTTGGGAAATCACCAGGTTATCGCTTTTCCCCTACGGTAATGAAGCTATTCATGTTGATGAACTGGAACCTGAAGCAAAAAACAGCTTACTGAACGCGGGCGGCACTATTTTGAATATTTTGTGGTTCATGTTCTTTGGCTGGTGGCTGTGCCTGATGCATATCTTCAGCGGTATCGCCCAGTGCCTGACCATCATTGGTATCCCTGTCGGGATCGCCAACTTTAAAATTGCCGCTATTGCGCTTTGGCCAGTAGGACGCCGCGTGGTCTCCGTTGAAACGGCTCGCGCCGCACGCGAAGCCAACGCCCGCCGCCGCTTTCAGTAATTGTACGGATCACTGTTATGTTAAGCCCCCTGCTCCGCCGTTATACATGGAATAGCGCCTGGTTATATAACGCCAGGATATTTATTGCGCTTTGTGGCACCACGGTCGCGCCGTGGTGGATTGGCGAAGTCAAACTCACGATCCCGTTAACGCTCGGGGTGGTAGCCGCGGCGTTGACCGACCTCGACGATCGCCTCACCGGGCGGCTACGTAATCTCGCCATTACGCTGGTCTGCTTCTTTATTGCTTCCGCATCGGTGGAATTACTGTTTCCGTGGCCGTGGCTGTTTGCTATAGGCTTAACCCTGTCCACGACGGGCTTTATCTTGCTCGGCGGTCTGGGTCAACGCTATGCCACCATTGCTTTCGGCGCCTTACTGATCGCTATCTACACCATGTTAGGGGTCACTCTGTATAACAGTTGGTACCTGCAGCCGCTCTTTTTGCTGGCTGGCGCCATCTGGTACAACGTATTAACACTCGCCGGTCATCTTATTTTCCCCATTCGTCCGCTGCAGGATAACCTTGCGCGCAGCTATGAACAGTTGGCGCAGTATCTTGAACTTAAATCACGGTTGTTCGATCCGGATATCGAAGATGAAAGTCAGGCGCCGTTGTACGATCTGGCGCTCGCCAACGGCAAACTGGTTGCGATGCTGAACCAAACGAAAGCGTCTTTACTGACGCGCCTGCGCGGCGACCGCGGGCAGCGCGGTACTCGTCGTACCCTACAGTACTATTTCGTCGCTCAGGACATTCATGAGCGTGCCAGCTCGTCGCATATTCAGTATCAGACGCTTCGCGACCATTTCCGCTACAGCGATGTGATGTTCCGTTTCCAGCGGATGCTGTCGATGCAGGCGCAGGCGTGTCAGAAACTCTCCCGCGCCATCCTCTTACGCGTTCCGTATCAGCATGATGCGCATTTTGAACGCGCCTTTATGCATCTTGACGCGGCGCTGGATCGCGTTCGCGCCAGCGGCGCGCCGCAAGATCAGGTCAAAGCGCTGGGTTTTCTACTCAATAACCTACGCGCCATTGATGCGCAATTGGCAACCATCGAATCGGTGCAAACCAGCGTGCTGGCCAGCAACCATCCCGAAAACCTGCTTGCAGACGATCGCCCCAGCGGCTTTAGCGATATCTGGCTACGGCTGCGCAGCAATATGACGCCGGAATCGGCGCTTTTCCGCCATGCGGTGCGCATGTCACTGGTGCTGTGCGCGGGCTATGCCTTCATTCAGTTTACCGGCCTCAACCACGGTTACTGGATTCTGCTGACCAGCCTGTTTGTTTGCCAGCCGAACTATAACGCTACCCGGCATCGCCTGGCGTTAAGGATCATCGGGACATTGGTAGGGGTCGCTATCGGGCTACCGGTGCTGCTGCTGGTTCCCTCGGTCGAAGGCCAGCTATTGCTCATTGTACTAACCGGTGTGCTGTTTTTCGCCTTTCGCAACGTCCAGTATGCGCATGCCACTATGTTTATCACGCTGCTGGTACTGCTGTGCTTTAACCTGTTGGGCGAGGGATTCGAAGTCGCTTTACCGCGTATCCTCGATACATTAATCGGCTGCGCTATCGCCTGGGCGGCAGTGACCTTTATCTGGCCAGACTGGAACTTCCGTAATTTACCTCGGGTACTTGATCAGGCTATCAACGCTAACTGCCGTTATCTGGACGCTATTCTTGAGCAGTACCATCAGGGGCGCGACAACCGTCTTGAGTATCGCGTCGCCCGACGTAATGCACATAACCGGGATAGCGAGCTGGCATCAGTGGTATCCAATTTATCCACAGAGCCAAAAGCCGACAACACAATGCGTGAAACCGCATTCCGCCTGCTGTGCCTTAACCATACGTTTACCAGCTATATTTCCGCGTTGGGGGCGCACAGGGAGAAACTGACGACGCCGGAAATACTGGCGTTACTCGATGATGCCGTCTGCTACGTCGATGATGCGCTGCATCATTCTCCCGCGGACGAACAGCGCGTTCAGCAGGCGCTCAGCAACCTGCAATCACGTATTCAACACCTGGAACCGCGAGCCGACAGCAAAGAACCATTGGTCCTGCAGCAGATTGGGCTACTGCTCGCACTGCTGCCGGAAATATGTCGCCTGCAGCGCCGGATTGCCGGTCAACCAGAATAATCCTCCACGCCGTACCCTTGCGTATTAGCCCACTCCCGTAGCTCCTGGCGCCGCTGCGCCGGGAGCGCGGCGGAATGGGTGCCGGCAATCGCGCCCGCCAGGGACTCAAGGACATTGATTGATATCCCTTTATTATGCTCCCTCAATTTTAACCAGCTTTTTTCCGCACCAATTGTACGCAGCATTTTCACATCGGTTATTCCGGCATGAATCAACATCAATTCCATGTGGAAACTAATATTAGGCAAATCTTTTAGCCTGCCGGAATCACGCTGATGCTGCTTTTCGCTACGCGCCGTATGCAAAGACAGCTCCGAGAGGTGAAACAGCATTTTACTGTCCTGCCATAATGCTTCATCTATACGGTAATATTTTAGCGCTACCGGCCGACCATTTTTGCGCATGGTTAACATTGGGCTATGATGCTCGACGCGATATTCTGCGCTTTGCTCACACACTCTAAGATAGATTTCGCCTTCGGCCACCATGGCAAACACGGTATTCTCTATCGCCAGGCTGTAACCGCCAAATAGAGGCCGGCTACTGATTTTGCCTAAGGGAGAAAGGCACTCCTGAAACTGGAGGAACCGTAATTTTGATAGTTTCTTCATGATCATTCCTTTGGTAATCATGCATATAAAAGTAATTTTTATTAACGGATCCGTTATTGAAGAAAATAAGTGAGTTCGTTTTGTGCAGCAAGATGAATTTTGGCTTCATTTCAACCAGCTCGCCGTTTTGCGAGGCGCTTTCAGGAAAAAGTTATTCTGCAAATCGTGTTGCAGAGACTCGCTGAATACTTAAGCAATGTTAATTGATAAACAGCATATCGGCCCCATCGACATCATGCCCGGTAGCCGTGAAGCAAAGATAAATAGAGGGAAATATCTCCTGCGGCTTCAGCATGGAGACAGTGAATTCATATAAACAAGTCGCCGCGGCTCTGATTCATAGCCGGGTAGAGTGCATAAAATATATGCAAAAGTGGGAAAATGAGGTTGACGTTAACCCCTGGCGGATATACTGTATATGCATACAGTAACTCACAGGCGAGATAGACTATGTTTACTTCAGCTCACGCAAATCGTTCACCACTGACTTCGGCTTCAGTACGTCGCCCTTCGCACAGCGTCGTCGAACATTCAGCCACTGGGCTGATTAGTGAAATCGTCTATCGCGAAGATCAACCCATGATGACGCAGCTTTTGTTGCTACCTTTATTACAACAGTTGGGCCAGCAGTCGCGCTGGCAACTGTGGCTCACGCCGCAGCAGAAGCTGAGTAAAGAATGGGTACAATCATCCGGCCTGCCGCTATCAAAAGTGATGCAAATTAACCAGATGTCGCCCTGCAACACTCTGGAATCGATGATTCGCGCTTTACGTACCGGGAATTATAGCGTGGTTATTGGCTGGCTGACGGATGAACTTACTGAACAAGAGCATGAACGCCTGGCGCTCGCCGCAGAAGAAGGTCATGCGATGGGCTTTATCATGCGCCCGGTGAGAAATACAAGCCAGCCTGGGAGACAATTAAGTGGGCTAAAAATTCACTCAAATTTATATCATTGAGTGAAATTAGGATTAATCCTGGAATTTTTTTTGCCTCATCAAAAACCATTCTCGTAAAGTGGTTAATTTCACAGAGATCCCGGTGTGGTGCGGTTTCGCGACTTTTTACCGTGTTCACAAATTAACCATATTTGTTAAATATTGTGTATACAACCCTTTTTTTTCATATGCCTGACCGAGTTCACACTTGTAAGTTTCTAACTAAGTTGTAGACTTTACATCGCCAGGGGTGATCGGCTTACGCTGCATGTATCAGCATAGTTAACAACGAGTCACGCCCCCGGTGAAGGATTTAACCGTGAGGTCTTATGTACCATCATGGCGAATTTTGGATGATAATGAGGCGCAAAAAATGAAAAAGACAGCTATCGCGATTGCAGTGGCACTGGCTGGCTTCGCTACCGTAGCGCAGGCCGCTCCGAAAGATAACACCTGGTATGCAGGTGGTAAACTGGGTTGGTCCCAGTTCCATGACACCGGCTGGTACAACAGCAACCTGAACAACAATGGCCCGACCCACGAAAGCCAGCTGGGCGCTGGTGCGTTCGGTGGTTATCAGGTTAACCCGTACCTCGGTTTCGAAATGGGTTACGACTGGCTGGGCCGTATGCCTTACAAAGGCGACAAAGTTAACGGCGCATTCAAAGCTCAGGGCGTTCAGCTGACCGCTAAACTGGGTTACCCGATCACTGACGATCTGGACATCTACACCCGTCTGGGCGGCATGGTATGGCGCGCTGACTCCAGCAACAGCATCGCTGGCGACAACCACGACACCGGCGTTTCCCCAGTATTCGCTGGCGGCGTTGAGTGGGCAATGACCCGTGACATCGCTACCCGTCTGGAATACCAGTGGGTTAACAACATCGGCGACGCAGGCACTGTAGGCGTTCGTCCGGACAACGGCATGCTGAGCGTTGGTGTTTCCTACCGTTTCGGTCAGGAAGACAATGCACCGGTTGTAGCTCCGGCTCCGGCTCCGGCTCCAGAAGTCACCACCAAGACCTTCACCCTGAAGTCTGACGTACTGTTCAACTTCAACAAAGCAACTCTGAAACCAGAAGGTCAGCAGGCTCTGGATCAGCTGTACACCCAGCTGAGCAACATGGACCCGAAAGACGGTTCTGCAGTTGTTCTGGGTTACACCGACCGCATCGGTTCCGAGCAGTACAACCAGAAACTGTCTGAGAAACGTGCTCAGTCCGTTGTTGACTACCTCGTAGCTAAAGGCATCCCGGCTAACAAGATCTCTGCTCGCGGTATGGGCGAATCTGATCCGGTTACCGGCAACACCTGTGACAACGTGAAAGCTCGCGCTGCACTGATCGACTGCCTGGCTCCGGATCGTCGCGTAGCGATCGAAGTTAAAGGTTACAAAGACGTAGTAACTCAGCCGCAGGCTTAAGTTTTCTACGATAAAAAACCCCGCTGATGCGGGGTTTTTTTTGGCCTGATTTTGAGCTCAAAAAGAAAAATCACAAGCAACGTCGCGACAATACTTACTCTTTTCCTAAGAGCACCTGCAGATCGTGCTTCAGGCTCGACATCTTGCTGGCATATTTTTCTTTATGCTCGGCGTCTTCAATCAGCTGTACGATGGTTTCTGATAATGTCTTTCCTCGCCGTTGGGCAAGCCCGGCCAGGCGTTGCCAGACAACGAACTCCAGATCGATGGACTTTTTCCGCGTATGCTGATGCTCGGCGTTAAAATGACGCTTGCGTCGTGCGCGAATAGTCTGCTTCATCCGGTTAGCCAGCTCCGGATTCATATGCTGATCGATCCAGGTATTCACCAGAACAGGTTCATTTTCGAGCGTCAGCAAGACATCGACCGCGGCTTGCGCAGCGCTGGCTTCAATGTAGCGGGTAATCAGCTCACCTTCCCGGTGCTTCTTTACCAGATATTTCCATTTCCAGCCGCTTTCAAGGTTTTCCAGTTGTTGATATTTCATTGCGATCTCAATGTGACCGTGTAACTCATTTCAGGATATCAGTTTTTTCTGGATGTGCTGAGAATAAATCATCTTTCGTGATGTGGACGATTCCATTATCAACGTGATAAACGCAATCCTCCGTGTGCTCAGACGCGGCATCGGGTATAATCGCTCGTTTTACATCTGACTAAAAAACAGCGACTTTGACCATTACGAAACTTACCCGAAACGACCTCGCTCCTGATACGGAAAGTTATCAGGCGCTGTTTACCCAGGTCAATCTCGCCGAGGCAGAGGCATCCCTCGCCGGCGATCTACAGCCCCGTTTATTTTATGCGCTGGAACAGCTTCTGATCACGCCAGCCATTTCATCTTTTATGCTGGTAAAGGCGCCGGAAGAACCGGAATATCTGCATTGGGTAGCCGAAGCCGCCCGCAGCCTGCAGCAACCCACAACAGCGCTCTTCGGTGTACGCTATCAGGTCAACGGCGGCAACGTAACCCTGTCGCCAGCCCAAAGCGCGGAAGACAATTTTGCCAGCAGCGGTCCGGTTGAATCCGCAGACTGGATTGAAGCGGAACAGCTCTTTGGCTGCGTACGCCAGTTTAACGGCGAAATTTCGCTGCAACCGGGCCTGGTGCATCGCGCGAACGGCGGCGTCCTGTTGCTCTCCCTGCGCGCGCTGCTGGCCCAGCCGCTGCTGTGGATGCGCCTGAAGAACATGGTGACCCGTCAGCGCTTTGACTGGCTGTCTATTGACGAATCCCGCCCTCTTCCCGTTAGCATTCCCTCCATGCCGCTGAACCTGAGGATCATTCTGATCGGCGAGCGCGATGCGCTGGCTGATTTCCAGGAGATGGAACCGGAACTCGCCTCGCAGGCCATTTATAGCGAGTATGAAGACAACCTGCAGATAGCCGATGCTGACACCCTGAAACTCTGGTGTCAGTGGGTCTGGCAAAATGCTCGCCAGCTTTCGCTACCGGGGCCGGCGGCAGACGCATGGCCGCTGCTGATTGCAGAAGGCGCTCGAGACACCGGCGATCAGGAGACGCTTCCGCTTTCCCCTCTCTGGATTAGCCGCCAGCTGCGTGAAGCGGCAGTCTTCTGCGAAGGCGAATGGATTAGCGGCGCGGAGATGCAAACCATGCTTGAGCGCCGTGAATGGCGTGAAGGCTATCTTGCCGAGCGGATGCGCGATGAAATTCTTCTCGATCAGATCATGATTGATACCGAAGGCGAATGCATCGGTCAGATCAACGCCCTGTCGGTAATCGAATTTCCAGGCCACCCACGCGCCTTTGGCGAACCTTCGCGCATCAGCTGCGTAGTGCATATCGGCGACGGCGAATTCATTGATGTAGAACGCAAAGCTGAACTCGGCGGCAATATTCACGCCAAAGGCATGATGATCATGCAGGCGTTTATCATGTCCGAGCTTGAACTTGAACAGCAGCTGCCGTTTAGCGCATCGCTGACCTTCGAACAGTCCTACAGCGAAGTGGATGGCGATAGCGCCTCAATGGCCGAGCTGTGCGCTCTCATCAGCGCGCTGGCCAATGTGCCGATTAACCAGAGTATTGCGATTACCGGTTCGGTCGATCAGTTCGGTCGCGTCCAGCCGGTCGGCGGTCTGAACGAAAAGATTGAAGGTTTCTTCACTATCTGCCAGCAGCGCGGATTAACAGGCAAGCAAGGCGTCATTATCCCGTCTGCCAACGTCCGTCATCTGAGCCTCGCCCAGGAACTTCGCCAGGCAGTGGCTGACGAGCAGTTCTTTATCTGGGCCATTGACGACGTTACCGAAGCCCTGCCGCTTCTCACCCAGCTGCAATGGGATGGCGAAGGACAAACGCTACGACAAACTATTCAGGAACGGATTGCGCAGGCGATGCAACAAGAGACTCGCCATCGTTTTCCATGGCCGCTACGCTGGTTAGGCGGATCAAATTCGAACTGATCGGACTTGTTCAGCTTACACGTGTTAGCTATCCTGCGTCCCGAACTCAAAATAAGGCTTACTGAAAACATGGTAGATAAACGCGAATCCTATACAAAAGAAGATCTTCTTGCCTCTGGTCGTGGTGAACTGTTTGGCGCGAAAGGCCCGCAACTGCCGGCGCCAAGCATGCTGATGATGGACCGCGTCGTCAAGATGACCGAAACCGGCGGCAACTACGACAAAGGTTACGTTGAAGCTGAGCTCGACATCAACCCGGACCTGTGGTTCTTCGGTTGTCACTTCATCGGCGACCCGGTAATGCCTGGCTGCCTGGGTCTGGACGCAATGTGGCAACTGGTTGGCTTCTATCTGGGCTGGCTGGGCGGCGAAGGGAAAGGCCGCGCGCTGGGCGTAGGCGAAGTGAAATTTACCGGTCAGATTCTGCCGACGGCGAAAAAAGTCACCTATCGTATCCACTTCAAACGCATTGTAAACCGTCGCCTGATCATGGGCCTGGCGGATGGCGAAGTGCTGGTTGATGGTCGTCTGATCTACTCTGCAACTGACCTGAAAGTCGGTCTGTTCCAGGATACTTCCGCGTTCTGATTTACCTTCCGTACTTATCCTGAAGTACAAAAGGTCCTGAAGTACAAAAGGCGAAGCCTTCGCAGAGCGAAGGCTTCTTTTTTAAAGAGACAGTCAGGCAGTTTGCACCCTGTCCTCCATGGCTTCTCGCCAACCTCCTAGCCAATGGGACCTCTGATTAAGGGTCTGGTAGGGACACATTTCTTTCGATCTGCCGGTAATGCCGGCCTGATATCCACGCTGATGTGCCCGTTCCAGGCGATCTCGTTTTTGTCTCTTCATGCCTCGTTTCCCTCATTATTTGATCTGGTGGAAAAGAAAACAGTGGTCACTAAATATGCAACCACGTATAACCTTTACCGCGAAACGCAGGCAGCGTCAATGCGCAAAATTCACGCCAGTGTCATATTTGTGAGCTATATGAAAGTTCATTTGTACAAAAATCGTGAGCCAGCACAACTATCAACCTGACGCGGCAAATAAAAAAGCCGCGGCGATTTTTCAGGTCGCGGCGGCTTGTATTGTATTAATTTTACTTATGGCAGGCGGTTCAGCTCACTCGCAATCGCGGTGGCTTCCTGGCTCCAGGCCTGCGCCAGGGTCTTAACCATCGCGTCGTAGCCATCCTGCTGTTGCTTAAGTTCAATATTGAACGGACGCTTAATTAACTGCCCCTGATGCTTAAGCAGCCATTCACCGCTAACGATAACCCGGCCGTCGTAGCGACCGTGGAAACCGCTTACGGAGACGTTAAGCGTATCCTGCTCGCTGCCTAACGGCTGCGATGCCACCACCCAGCCCGGCAGTTGGTTACTCAGATTCGCCACCAGCGTGGTACGTAACTGCTGGTCCAGCGGGCTGGCCCACAGATTGTTATTAGCAATCACATACTGCACATCGGTCGTCTGATAAACCACGCCATTGCCGGCCAGATAATCAGGGATACTGACCTGCTCAACCCACAGCAAATTCTTGCTCTGGTTGACGGCGCTTTGCGCGCCGCTCTTTGCTACCGGTAACTGATAGTAAGTTTTACTCTCACCACCGCTGCTGCAGGCCGTCAGTACGCATACCGCTGCCGCCACTAACCACTTTTTCATTGTTTCGCTCCCTTCGGCTGCGGATCTTTTTTATCCTTGGCCTCAAATACCAGCGCATTGCTCTTGTCGTTGAGGGTTTTCAGTACCGGCTGCAGTTCACGAAGCACCTGATCCAGCCGCTGCATATCCGCAACCATCTTATTGTAGGCCGCCGAGCCCGGCTGGAAGCCCTGCATACTGCGATTCAACTCGCGCAACGTGCTCTGCATATCGGCAGGAAGCTGCTGCATCGACTGGCTTGAAGTGATCTTATTCAAGTTGTCGAGCGTAGTCTGGACACGCTGCATGGTTTTCTGGCTCTGCGCCAGGGTACTGGTCGCCTGCTCCAGCAGTGGGTTAATCGGCAGGTTGTTAATCTTATCGAGCGCATCCATCAGACGCTGCTGGATCTGCGCCAGACCGCCGCTGACGGTTGGAATGATCGGATAGCCGCCGAACTCCTGAATCTTGCCGCGCGGAGGCGCTTTCGGATAGAAGTCGAGATCGATATACAGCGCCCCGGTGACCAGGTTGCCGGTTTTCAGCGAACCGCGCAGGCCGCGGTTGATCAGATCGTCAATATGCGCGCGAATGTTAGGGTCGCCGCCCAGCTGGTTGATTAGACGTTCCGGCTCAATACGCACTTCTACCGGAATACGATAATCATCGTTCAGGCTCTGTTTCAAACCGGGGATAAAGAACGGTACTTTGCCGACGGTACCAAGGCGAATACCGCGGAATTCAACCGGCGCTCCCGGCTGCAGACCACGCACCGAATCTTTAAAGAACAGGACGTAATCGATATGCTGGGTGAACACCGAATCCTGGATACTCTTCTGATCGTCAAACAGGTGGTATTCCGTTTTATTCGCCACCGGCTCGCCGAGATCCAATCCTTCCGGAATATCAAAGCTTACACCGCCGCCAAACAGCGTCGACAGCGATCCCATCTCAACGCGCATTCCCGCAGAGGTAAGATCAACCGCAATACCACTATCTTTCCAGAAGCGAACGTTAGTGGTCACCAGACGGTCGTTCGGCGCGTTGATAAACAGCTGATAAGTGATGCGGCGCTTCTGCGTATCAAAGGTGCTGGTTTCAACCGAACCAACGCGATAGCCGCGGAACAGCACCGGATCGCCGGGCGAGAGTTGCCCGGCTTTGCTACTTTCCAGCAAAACACGGATACCTTTGGCATCCGGTGAAGCCAGTGGCGGCGAATCCAACAGCGGATACTGCGGCGCGACAGAGCCTTCTTTACCCGGCTGTAATTCGATATAGGCGCCGGAAAGCAAAGTGCCGAGGCCGCTGATCCCCTCGCGCCCCACCTGCGGTTTCACCACCCAGAACACCGAATCTTTATGCAGTAGCTTCTGCATCCCCGAGTTCAGACGCGCTTTAATTTCTACGTGTTTCAGGTCATCAGTCAGGATAGCGCTTTCCACCACCCCGACATCAACGCTGCGGCTCTTGATACGCGTTTTACCCCCTTCAATGCCTTCGGCGTTGGTGGTAATAAGCGTCACCTCCGGCCCCTGATGGCTGTAGTGGTAAAACAGTATCCATGCGCCGATGAGCACAGTCACAATCGGAAAGATCCAGACCGGTGACCAGTTCTTCACCTTCTGCACTTTCGCTTCTCCGCTCTTATTTTCCATGCTGTTGCATTTCCTCATGGCTTGGATCTGGTTCACGGTCCCACAATAGACGTGGGTCAAACATCATGGCCGAGAACATGGTCATGACAACGACCAGCGCGAACATCACCGCGCCTATCGCCGGATAGATATTCATCAAGCCTCCCATGCGCACCAGCGCCGAGAGTACCGCGATGACAAAAACGTCGATCATTGACCAACGGCCAACAAATTCAACCACTTCATAAATCAGGTGCATACGCTCTGAATCACGCGCGCCGTTTCCGTTCGCGCTCCAGCACAGCCAGCCGATAGCGATCATTTTTAACGTCGGCACCATGATACTGGCGATAAAGATAACCAGCGCGACCGGGTAAGAGCCCTCACTCCACAGCAGAACGACGCCCGCCATGATTGTCGACGGCATTTTATCGCCCAGCAGATCGGTAATCATAATCGGCAGAATATTGGCGGGTAAATAGAGCACAAACGACGTCATCAGCAGCGCCAGCGTCCACTGCAGGCTGTTTTTACGCCGCGGGGTACCTTTGGTGTGACAGCGCGGACACTCTTTCTCATCCGCTGGCAGCACCGCCGTGCAGCACGAGCAGGAGCGCAGACCCTGACGCAGCCCCGGTACGCCAGGGCGCAGCGGCTGCTTGATGACCGGCATTGGCGCAATATCGTCCCACAGCCAGCGGCGATCGACGCACTGAAACGCCCGCAACTGCAGCAGGCAGAACAGACACCAGGGAACAAAGCTCAGTCCAACGCCGATATCACCGTAGGCCATGAGTTTAACGAAGCTGACCAGCACCCCGGCGAGAAAAATCTCGGCCATCCCCCAGCTTTTGAGGTGAAACAAAATCCGCGCCAGAAACGCCTTCAAGCGTGAAGGCATATGAACGCGATTGACCAACAATAAGATGGTCACCAGACAAAACGCCGGGACCAGTTGGACAAACAGTAAAAAGAACGTACCAAGGCTGGCGTAATCCTCGGTGAACAGCACGTTTGGTATTTCCAGCAGCTCAATTTCGCTGCTGATCCCGCCGACTTTCATATACACAAAAGGGAACAGGTTTGCCAGTAGCAGCATGAACAGCGCCACCAGCGCATAGGCCGTGGGACGCTGCCGCGGCGCGTCCCACGATGTGGTGAGCGTGGTGCCGCAGCGTGGGCATGCGGCTTTCTGGCGATGCTCCAGCGGCGGCAAAGCCACCAGCAGATCACATTGTGGGCACAATATGTGCCGCGCAGCATGATGATGATCGCACATGAACACTCCTCAGCTTAAGCGCCGTTTTTGAGTCCTTCGAGATATTCCCAGCGTTCAAAGGCCGCTTCCAGGGCCTGTTCCGCTTCCGCTAACTGCGCCAGCACCTGCTGGGTCTGGTCATGCGGCTGGCCGAAGAACGAAGGATCGGCAACTTTTTCCTGCAGCGTCTGCAGTTGAGTTTCCAGATCTTCCAGCTTCTGCGGCAGCTGTTCCAGTTCGCGCTGCAGGTTATAGCTTAGTTTGCTGGCGGCGCGTTTGACACTTTCTGCTTTCGGTTGAGCGACTTCCGCCGGTTTTTTTACAATCGTCTGTTTATTCGCCAGCGACTGCGCTTGCTGTCCGCGCGCGTCGTGATAACCGCCGATATATTGGCCGATACGGCCGCCGCCCTCGAAGATCCAGCACTCGGTCACGGTGTTGTCGACAAACTGACGATCGTGGCTCACCAGCATCACGGTGCCCTGGTAGCCATCGATCAGCTCTTCCAGCAGCTCCAGCGTTTCGACATCAAGGTCGTTAGTCGGTTCATCGAGGATCAATAAGTTACTGGGTTTCAGGAACAAGCGCGCGAGCAGCAGGCGGTTACGCTCCCCGCCGGACAACGCGCGTACCGGAGTCATCGCCCGTTTTGGATGGAACAGGAAGTCCTGCAGATAGCCCAACACGTGACGCGGCTTACCGTTAACCATCACCTCTTGCTTACCTTCCGCAAGGTTATCCATCACCGTCCGATCCGGATCCAGCTCCGCGCGGTGCTGGTCGAAGTAGGCGACTTCCAGCTTGGTACCGACGTGAATACGCCCGCTATCGGCCTGTAGCTGGCCGAGCATCAGCTTCAGCAACGTGGTTTTACCGCAGCCGTTCGGGCCAATCAGCGCAATCTTGTCGCCACGCTGGATTTGCGCGGAGAAATCTTTGACCAGCACTTTGCCGTCAACCTGATAGTTGACGTTTTCCATCTCAAAGACGATTTTGCCGGAGCGAGAAGCCTCCTCGACCTGCATCTTCGCGCTGCCCATCACTTCACGGCGCTCTCCGCGTTCGCGACGCATCGCCTTCAGCGCGCGGACGCGGCCTTCGTTGCGGGTACGGCGCGCTTTAATCCCCTGACGGATCCACACCTCTTCCTGCGCCAGCTTGCGGTCGAATTCAGCATTCTGTAACTCTTCGACGCGCAGCGCTTCTTCTTTATCCAGCAGATACTGATCGTAATTGCCCGGATAGGTCACCAGCTTGCCGCGATCGAGGTCGACGATGCGCGTAGCCATATTGCGGATGAAAGAACGGTCGTGCGAAATAAAGATGATGGTGCCTTTAAAGGATTTGAGGAACCCTTCCAGCCAGTCGATAGTTTCGATATCGAGGTGGTTAGTCGGTTCATCCAGCAACAGCACGCGCGGCCCGCTGACCAGCGCGCGACCCAGCGCCGCTTTACGCAGCCAGCCGCCGGAGAGCGACGCCAGCTGCGCGTCGGCGTTAAGGCCAAGCTGCTCGATCACTTCATTAATACGGCTATCTAACTGCCACAGCCCCAGGTTATCCAGCTGTTCCTGCAGGCGGGCCAGTTCATTTAAATTTTTGTCGCTCGGATCGGTCATCACCTGATGCGAAACATCATGGTAGGCCTTCAGGTACGCCGCCTGCTCGGCAATACCTTCCGCGACAAAATCGTACACCGTACCGGCGACATTACGCGGAGGATCCTGCTGCAGACGCGCGACGATCAGATCCTGTTCATAAATAATACGCCCATCGTCCAGCCCCTGCTCGCGGTTGAGGATTTTCATCAGGGTCGATTTGCCGGCGCCGTTACGCCCTACCAGGCAGACGCGTTCGTTATCTTCGATATGCAGTTCAGCGTTATCCAGCAGCGGCGCATCGCTGAACGAAAGCCAGGCGCCGTGCATACTAATCAGTGACATTCTTTATTCCTTTCAGGCCGCGGTAATCAGCCAGCAGTTGTGGATCTGACGGTTGCGGGCAAAATCCTGCGACAGCGTTTTTTGCGAAATTTCTTGCGCCTTCAGGCCAAGCGCCGCCAGCCCGTCATGATCCATACGGAAACCGCGTTTGTTATTCGAGAACATAATCGTGCCGCCTTTACGCAGCAGACGTTTTAAATCGGTCATCAGACGGATATGGTCGCGCTGCACGTCAAAGGCATCTTCCATACGTTTGGAGTTGGAGAAGGTCGGCGGATCGATAAAGATCAGATCGAACTGCTCGGTGCTTTCCCGCAGCCAACCCAGTACGTCCGCCTGCATCAGGCGATGCGCGCGGCCGGTTAAGCCGTTCAGACGCAGGTTGCGTTCCGCCCACTCCAGATAGGTGCGCGACATATCGACGGTCGTGGTGGAGCGCGCGCCGCCGAGACCGGCGTGGACGCTGGCGCTGCCGGTATAGGAGAACAGGTTGAGGAAATCCTTACCCTTGCTCATCTGGCCCAGCATACGACGGGCGATACGGTGGTCGAGGAACAGACCGGTGTCGAGATAGTCGGTAAGGTTAACCCACAGACGCGCGTTATACTCCTGTACCTCGATAAAGTCGCCCTTCTCCGCCATCTTCTGGTACTGATTTTTACCCTTCTGCCGCTCGCGGGTCTTCAGCACCAGCTTATTCGGCGCGATCCCTAACACCGCGATAGTCGCGGCGATAATATCGAACAGACGCTGGCGCGCTTTGTGCGCATCGACGGTTTTCGGCGGCGCATACTCCTGCACCACCACCCACTCGCCGTAGCGGTCGATAGCCACGTTGTATTCCGGCAAATCGGCATCGTACAGGCGATAGCATTCAATGCCTTCCTGACGCGCCCACTTTTCAAACTTCTTCAGGTTTTTACGTAAGCGGTTGGCGAAATCTTCCGCCAGCATCGCCGGCTTGCCGCCTTCGCTTTCCGCCAGATGATAGTTCTTCTGTACGCAGTCCAGCGGGCCGTTTTTGGCTTTAAACTGTTTATCGGCACGCAGCTGCAGGCAGCTCAGCAATTCCGGCGAGGCGCTGAAGACCGATAGGTTCCAGCCGCCAAACTGGTTTTTCATAATCCGCCCCAGCAGGCTGTGCAGGGCAATCAGCGCCGGTTCGCTTTCCAGGCGCTCGCCGTACGGCGGGTTGCTGATAACGGTGCCGTACGGGCCTTTCGGCAGCGGATTATTGAGCTGTGCGACGTCTTTCACTTCAAAGTTGATGAGCTCGCCAATTCCGGCGCGGCGGGCGTTGCGGCGCGCGCGTTCAATCACGCGCTCGTCGACGTCAGAACCATAGAAGCGCGATTCATAAGCGGCCAGCCCCTGGCGCGCGCGCGTTTGTGCCTCGGCTTTCACCTCTTTCCAGATGACGTCATCATGCTGTGCCCAACCGCCAAAGCCCCAGTGGCCGCGGTGCAGGCCCGGCGCGCGATCGGTCGCCAGCATCGCCGCTTCAATCAGCAGTGTGCCGGAGCCGCACATCGGATCGAGCAGCGGTGTTCCCGCTACCCAGCCGGAGCGCATAACGATTGCCGCCGCGAGGTTTTCTTTGATAGGCGCCATGCCGGTACCGTCACGGTAGCCGCGCAGATGCAGGCCTTCGCCGCTCAGATCCAGCGAGATATGCGCCGTCTCTTTGTTCAGCCAGACGTTGATACGCAGATCGGGGTTTTCACGATCGACATTCGGACGCGGCAGGTTTTTACGCGTGAAGCTATCGACGATAGCGTCTTTGACTTTCAATGCGCCATACTGACTGTTGCGGATCTCCTCGTTGAGGCCGCTAAAATGCACCGCAAAGGTGGCGTCAGTGGTAAAGATCTCCGTCCACGGAATCGATTGAACCCCCAGGTAGAGATCCAGATCGCTATACACGCTGCACTCACCCAGCGGCAGCATGATGCGCGAGGCCAGCCGGCTCCACATCAGGCTTTGATACAGCAGTCGCGTATCTCCCTGAAAATGAACCCCGCCCTGGACAACCTGGCACTCCGTGGCGCCAAATCCTTCCAGTTCAGTTTTTAACAGCTCTTCAAGACCACGAGCCGTGCTGGCAAACAGAGATTTCATATCGTCACTTTTACTTAAAGAAAATTGGTGCGCATTATAGCCAATATGTGCCCTATGTCATAAAGTTAAAGGCTTATTTTTGAACCCAGGGGCAGCGTATGGTAACGCTATCGAAACTTTTTATTCATCCCGTCAAATCCATGCGCGGAATTGGCGTCACCCATGCCTTTGCCGATATTAGCGGCATGGCCTTCGACCGCATCTTTATGCTGACTGAAACCGACGGTACGTTTATTACCGCACGGCAGTTTCCGCAGATGGTAAAATTCCTGCCTTCGCCGCTTCATGACGGCCTGCACTTGACCGCGCCGGATGGCAGCAGCGCGCTGGTGCGCTTTGATGATTTCGCTCCCCAGGGCGAGCCGACGGAGGTGTGGGGCAACCATTTCACCGCCTTGATCGCGCCGGCCGCCATCAACCAGTGGCTCAGCGGCTTCTTCAACCGCGACGTCCAACTGCGCTGGCTCGGGCCGCAGCTAACCCGGCGAGTAAAACGTCACGACGCGGTGCCGCTCTCCTTCGCCGACGGTTATCCCTACCTGCTCGCCAACGAGGCCTCACTTCGCGACCTGCAGCAGCGGTGCCCTGCCAGCGTAAGCATAGAACAATTTCGCCCTAATCTGGTGGTCACCGGCGCGGCGGCGTGGGATGAAGATAGCTGGAAAGTCATTCGCATCGGCGAGGTAGTATTTGACGTCGCCAAACCCTGCAGCCGCTGCATTTTTACCACCGTCAGCCCGGAACGTGGGCAAAAGCATCCGTCCGGCGAGCCGCTGGAGACGTTAAAGCGTTTTCGTACCGCGCAGGATAATGGCGATGTCGATTTTGGCCAGAATCTGATCGCCCGCAACAGCGGCGTGATCCGCGTGGGTGATGAAGTGGAAGTGCTGACCCGTGGTCCGGCTAAAGCCTATGGCGCCAGCGATAGCGACGATACCCTGGCGGCGGATACGCAGCCAAAAGCGACGGTTGAGATTGAGTGGCAAGGGCAACAGTTTACCGGCAATAACCAGCAGGTACTGCTGGAGCAACTGGAACAACAGGGTATTCGTATCCCTTATTCCTGCCGCGCCGGGATCTGCGGCAGCTGTCGTATCCGCCTCGAAGAGGGAGAAGTGAGTCCGTTAAAGAAAAATGCGGTCGCCGCGGATGGCACCATTTTATGCTGCAGCTGCGTACCGAAAACCGCGCTGCGCCTGGCGCCTTAAACCGCCTGCCCGAGGCTGTAGCTGGCCGCGCTCTGCGCCGGCTGCAGCCTGTCATTCATAATTTTTATCACATCGCCTAACTGCATCACCCGGCCAGCCAGAGTTAGTCCAGGCTGCGCCAGCAGGCAAAGCGTGGCGTTTTCACCCGGTTCGACCACCAGCAAATTGACCTGCTCGCCGGTATCGCTGATCCACACGCTGGCAGCGTCGCCGCTGGCGGGTTGCCAGTTCTGCTGATGCGTGGTGAAATGCCAGCTCTTCGGCATCTGCGGTTTTAGAAAACGGATCGCGGTTAAGGCATTTAATACTAATTCGGCACGCTGCTCTTTGTTTAATTCAATTTCGCGGCATTTTTCTTCAAAAGAAAAATAAAGCGCCGCGTCATCGACGCAGAATCCCGACGGTGCGAAAGCGTCAGGCGTTAACATGCGCCGGGCAAAACGTGAGCGAAATAACATACCATTGGCCAGATCGAGCATCATGCGGTCATGCTCTTCGTCGTAATACCAACGCCAGTTATCGTCAGGTTTAATCCGCATTTCTACCCCCGTCCTCTTCCACTTCCTTCTGCAAAGCAATGGCATCCTGCTACAGAATAATTTCTAAAATTAAGAAAAGACTAAAATGTCTAAATAAGCAACAATGAAGGAATATAAAACAACCAGGGCCGGAAATAAAGCCCTGGGGAAGATTCAGAGACGGAAAAGATTAGATGTGTGTAACAATTTCTTTAATCAGCGGCGGGCCTTTAAAAATAAACCCGGAATAAATCTGCACCAGCGTGGCGCCAGCAGCCAGCTTTTCACGAGCGGCAATCACCGAGTCAATACCGCCAACTCCGATAATTGGCAAACGACCATTTAATTCCGTCGCCAGCATACGAATAATTTCGGTGCTTTTTAATTGTAATGGACGACCACTCAACCCACCGGTTTCATCACAATGCTTCATCCCCTGGACCAGTGAACGATCGAGGGTGGTATTGGTAGCAATGACGCCATCAATATTATGGCGAACTAAGCTGTCGGCCACCTGGATCAATTCCTCGACGGAAAGATCCGGGGCGATCTTCACCGCCACAGGAACATATTTTTGATGTTTCTGTTGAAGTTCGAGCTGCTTATTTTTAATACCGCCGAGTAAATCATCCAGCGCTTCACCATATTGTAGAGTACGTAGCCCTGGGGTATTCGGCGAGGAGATATTAATGGCGATATATCCAGCGTATGGATAGACTTTTTCCATACAAATCAGATAATCATCTTTACCCTGCTCAACCGGGGTATCTTTATTTTTACCGATATTAATCCCCAGTACGCCGTCAAAATGCGCTTTTTTCACATTCTCGACCAGGTTATCAACACCGTGGTTATTAAAGCCCATGCGGTTGATCAAACCTTCGGCATCGACGAGACGGAAGATCCTCGGCTTGTCATTGCCCGGCTGTGGACGCGGGGTTACGGTACCAATTTCAATTGAGCCGAAGCCCATCGCACCGAGCGCATCAATGCACTCGCCGTTTTTATCAAGCCCGGCCGCCAGCCCCAGCGGATTCTTGAAAGTGAGCCCCATGCAGGTAACGGGTTTCGACGGTACTTTTTGCCGAACCAGTATTTCCAGCGGCGTGCCGGTTACGCGGCGTAATTGTTGGAAGGTTACTTCATGAGCGCGCTCAGGATCGAGCTGAAAAAGAGCTTTACGAACGAAGGGATAGTACATGAACTCTCCTGGATTCCCGGTGTGCAAACCGGGGGCGTATTATGTTCGATCCGCGCCCGAAAGGGAATTGACCTGCGACAAAAAATCACGTGTCCAACGCAAACGTTTACTTCTCTACCGCCTGTTATGCGCATTTTGGCAATTTAACGCCGGAAAAATCATTTAGGGAAATAAACGCCCTCTGTCACACTGCCATAAAATGTTATCAATTATAGATAAATGCAAACATTTGGTTATAAGGAGAGAGTATGCGCGTTATTACACTCGCGGGCAGTCCCCGCTACCCTTCTCGCTCAAGCGCATTGCTGGAGTACACCAGAGAGAAACTTGCCGCAGCCGACATCGAAGTCTATCACTGGCATTTACAGAATTTTGATCCCGAAGATCTGCTTTACGCCCGCTTCGATAACCCCGCTCTGCATACCTTAAATGAACAACTGGCCGGCGCCGATGGCCTGATTATCGCCACCCCCGTCTATAAAGCCTCTTTTTCCGGCGCGCTGAAGACGCTGCTCGACCTGCTACCGGAACGCGCTCTGGAAGGCAAAATTGTCCTGCCGCTGGCGACAGGCGGCACCATCGCCCATATGCTGGCGGTCGATTACGCTCTGAAACCGGTGCTTAATGCCCTGAAAGCGCAGGAAATCTTACATGGCGTTTTCGCCGATGATAGCCAGGTCACCGATTATCAACACAAGCCGCAGTTCACACCGAATCTGCAAAACCGTCTCGACCAGGCGCTGGAGACCTTCTGGCAGGCGCTGAATCGCCGCAACAGCCGTATCTCCGGACTAAAGACATTACAGGGGGTTGAGCATGCTTAATCCTCTGCGCGCCCTGACTCTCGGCGGGCTACTCATGCTTTCCTTTATTACGCATGCGGCCCAGCAAGCGCCGGAAGCGTTACGCATCGGCTACCAGAAAGGCAGCGTCAGTATGGTGCTGGCGAAGAGCCATCAGTTGCTGGAGCAGCGCTATCCGCAAACTAAGATCTCATGGGTCGAGTTTCCCGCCGGGCCGCAAATGCTGGAAGCGCTGAACGTCGGCAGTATTGATATCGGCAGTACTGGCGATATTCCACCAATTTTCGCTCAGGCTGCCGGCGCCGATCTGGTCTATATCGGCGCGGAACCCGCGAAACCGAAAGCGGAAGTGATTCTGGTCGCCGATAACAGCCCAATCAAAAGCGTGGCAGAACTGAAAGGACGTAAGGTGGCGTTCCAGAAGGGCTCCAGCTCGCACAATCTGCTGCTGCGCGCTCTGCAGCAGGCAGGCCTGAAATTCAGCGATATCCAGCCGGTATATCTTGCCCCCGCCGATGCCCGCGCCGCATTTCAGCAAGGTAATGTCGACGCCTGGGCTATCTGGGATCCCTATTACTCTGCGGCGCTGCTGCAAGGCGGGGTACGGGTACTGAAAGATGGTAGCGACCTGAAGCAGACCGGTTCGTTCTATCTTGCCGCCCGTCCTTATGCAGAAAAGAACGGCGCCTTTATCGAAGGCGTGTTGGCGACCTTTAGCCAGGCGGATGCCCTGACCATCAGCCATCGCCAGGAAAGTATTGCCCTGCTGGCCAAAACGATGGGGCTACCCGAAGCGGTAATCGCCAGCTATCTCGACCATCGTCCGCCAACCGCGATATCCCCGGTAAGCGCTGAAACGGCCGCTCGCCAACAGCAAACCGCCGATCTGTTCTATGAGAACAAGCTGGTACCGAAAAAAATCACTATTCAAAACCGTATCTGGCAGCCTGCCCCCGCACAAGGAGCGAAATCATGAGTCTGAATATGTTCTGGTTCTTACCCACCCACGGTGACGGCCGCTATCTGGGCACCGACGAAGGGGCGCGCCCGGTAGACTACAGCTATCTGCAGCAAATCGCCCAGACCGCCGACCGACTCGGCTTTACCGGCGTACTTATTCCCACCGGACGCTCCTGTGAAGATGCCTGGCTGGTTGCCGCTTCAATGATCCCCGTCACCCAGCGACTGAAGTTCCTCGTCGCGCTGCGCCCAAGCGTCGTATCGCCTACCGTCGCCGCGCGCCAGGCAGCTACGCTTGATCGACTCTCTAATGGCCGGGCCTTGTTCAACCTGGTCACCGGCAGCGATCCAAATGAATTAGCCGGCGATGGCGTATTCCTCGACCACACCGAACGCTACGAAGCCTCCGCCGAGTTCACCCATATCTGGCGCAAGCTGATGGAAGGCGAAACCGTGACCTTTCACGGCAAACATCAGCACGTACGCGGGGCGAAACTGCTCTTCCCGCCGCAGCAACAGCCGCGACCGCCGCTCTACTTTGGCGGCTCCTCGGACGTTGCCCAGGATCTGGCCGCCGAACAGGTAGACCTCTATCTGACCTGGGGCGAACCGCCGGCGCAGGTGGCGGAAAAAATCGCCCAGGTGCGTGAGAAAGCCGCGCGCCTCGGCCGCAGCGTCCGCTTTGGTATTCGTTTGCACGTCATCGTTCGCGAAACCAATGAAGAGGCATGGCAAGCGGCGGAGAGCTTAATCTCCCATCTGGATGACGAGACCATCGCCCGCGCGCAGGCAGCCTTCGCGCAAACCGATTCTGTTGGCCAGCACCGCATGGCGGCGCTGCACAACGGCCGTCGCGACAAACTGGAGATCAGCCCGAACCTGTGGGCCGGGGTCGGTCTGGCGCGCGGCGGCGCAGGTACTGCGCTGGTTGGCGATGCGGCCACCGTCGCTGAACGTATTAATGAATACGCCGAACTTGGCATCGACAGTTTTATCTTCTCCGGCTACCCGCACCTTGAGGAAGCCTGGCGAGTCGGCGAACTGCTGTTCCCGCTGCTCGATGTCAACGTTCCGACGATCCCTCAGCCGCAAAACCTGCGCCTGCAGGGGGAAGCGGTAGCGAATGAATTTATCCCGCGTAAAGCGGCGCAAAGTTAGGGAGCGAACTATGGCAGCCTCTTCGCAAAAACTTCTGTTACGCCTCGCCCCCTGGTTTTTACCGGTAGGCACCGTGTTGATCTGGCAATTGGCGTCCTCGGTAGGCTGGCTCTCAACCCGTATTCTCCCCTCTCCGGAGGGGGTACTGAAAGCCTTCTGGACGCTCTCCGCCAGCGGCGAACTGTGGCAACATCTGGCGATCAGTTCCTGGCGCGCCTTGCTTGGCTTCGCCATCGGCGGCTCCATCGGCCTGACGCTCGGGCTCATTAGCGGGCTCTCGCGTTGGGGCGAACGCCTGCTGGATACCTCCATCCAGATGTTGCGCAATGTGCCGCATCTCGCGCTGATCCCCCTGGTGATTTTGTGGTTCGGTATTGATGAAAGCGCCAAAATATTTCTTGTCGCGCTGGGGACGATGTTTCCGATTTATATCAATACCTGGCACGGCATTCGCAATATCGATCGCGGTCTGGTGGAAATGGCGCGTAGCTATGGCTTATCCGGATTCGCTCTTTTCCGCCACGTGATCCTCCCCGGCGCCCTGCCCTCGATTATGGTCGGCATTCGCTTCGCCCTCGGATTGATGTGGCTGACGCTTATCGTCGCTGAGACCATCTCGGCTAATGCCGGGATTGGCTATCTGGCGATGAACGCCCGCGAATTTCTGCAAACCGATGTGGTGGTGGTCGCCATTATTCTTTACGCCATACTCGGCAAGCTCGCCGATTTCAGCGCGCAACTGCTGGAACGCGTCTGGCTGCGCTGGAACCCGGCGTACCGTCTTCAGGAGGCTAACGCATGAATACTGCTCGTCTTAATCCCGGGATCCCGCTGTTACTCAATGGGGTCAGCAAACGCTACGGCGACAATGTCATTCTCAATGAGCTGGATTTACATATTCCTACCGGGCAATTTGTCGCGGTGGTCGGCCGTAGCGGCGGCGGTAAAAGCACCCTGTTGCGCCTGCTGGCCGGGTTGGAAAAACCCAACGGCGGCGAACTACTGGCAGGCGCGACGCCGCTTGCGCAGATTCAGGAGGATACGCGCATGATGTTCCAGGACGCGCGGTTGCTGCCCTGGAAGACGGTTATCGACAACGTTGGGCTTGGGCTGAAGGGCCAGTGGCGCGATGCCGCCCGCCAGGCGCTGGCCAGCGTCGGGCTGGAAGAGAGAGCCGATGAGTGGCCGGCCGCGCTTTCCGGCGGGCAAAAACAGCGCGTTGCGCTGGCCCGCGCGCTGATCCATCGCCCGCGCCTGTTATTGCTGGATGAACCGCTGGGAGCCCTCGACGCCCTCACCCGCCTGGAAATGCAGGAATTGATTGTTTCGCTCTGGCAGGAGCACGGCTTTACCGTGTTGCTGGTAACTCATGATGTGAGTGAAGCGGTGGCGATGGCCGACCGGGTGCTGTTAATAGAAGAAAAGAAAATCGGCCTCGATTTGAACGTGGATATTCCACGTCCGCGGCGGTTCGGCTCGGCGAAGCTGGCGGAACTGGAAGCACAGGTGCTCGATCGGGTGATGAAGCGCGGCGACAGCGAGCGCGCGCCGCGTTTGTTTAGTCATGGCTAACTAACGTCCCCGGCCCGCGCTTCGCTCGGCCGGACTACCAAATCGCAAAGCGCTGTAGCCCCGGTAAGCGAGTGCGCCACCGGGGATTTTGCGGCCACCAACACCGGCAGTTTCAGCCAGCGTAGTGAACCCGGATAAGGCGCTTGCGCCGCTATCCGGGATTTGCACCGCCGTTACGCCAGCGCCTTGGCGATCTTCTCGAACAGATCGCCGGAGAGATTCTCCAGCCCTTTCAGCTGTTCCAGCGCCGCACGCATCTTGGCCTGACGTTTCTCATCGTAACGTTTCAGACGAATCAGCGGCTCAATCAGACGCGACGCCACCTGCGGGTTGCGGCTATTGAGCTCGGTCAGCATTTCCACCAGGAACTGGTAACCGCTGCCGTCTTCGGCATGGAACGCCGCCGGGTTGCTACTCGCGAAGGCGCCGATCAGCGAACGTACACGGTTCGGGTTGCTCATCGTGAATGAACGGTGCTTGAGCAATCCGCGTACCGTCTCAACCACATTGGCCGCCGGGCTGGTGGACTGCAGGATGAACCACTTGTCCATCACCAGACCGTCCTGGTGCCACTTATCGTCATACTCCTGCATTAATACATCACGGCACGGCAACTCCGCCGCCACCGCCGACGACAGCGCAGCCAGCGCGTCGGTCATGTTGTCAGCATGATGATACTGGGCTTGCACCAGCTTATCTGCCAACTCAACATCGCCAAAAGCCAGATAGCGCAGGCAGGTATTGCGCAGAGAACGTTTACCGATATCGGCATGGTCTACGCGATAGCTGTCGAGCTTGTTGGCGTTGTAAACCACCAGCAGCTCATCGGCCAGCTCTTTCGCCAGCGTACGGGTCAGCGCTTCGCGCACCGCCGCGATGGCAATCGGATCGATGATGGTGAACAGTTCAGCGATTTCGTTGGCCGACGGCAGCGTTAAAATTTCCGCCGCCAGCGCCGGATCGATTTTTTCGTCGAGCAGGATCGCGCGGAAGGCGTCAGCGACGTGGATCGGCAGCGACAGCGGCTGTCCCTGCTGATGACGATTAACGTTGAGCTTGATGTAGGTCGCCAGCAGACTCTGCGCGGCATCCCAGCGCGAGAAGTCGTTACGCGCGTGGCGCATCAGGAACGTCAGCTGCTGGTCGCTCCATTTATATTCAAGCTTGACCGGCGCGGAGAATTCACACAGCAGCGCCGGTACCGGCTGGAAGTAAACGTTATCAAAGACGAATGTCTGCTCCGCCTGGGTCACGTTCAGCACGTGGTGCACGGGATGGCCGCCCTTCTGCAGCGGGATCGCTTTGCCTTCGTTATCGTACAGCTCGATACTGAACGGGATGTGCAGCGGCTGCTTGTCGGCCTGTTCCGCGGTCGGCGGCGTACGCTGGCTGATAGTCAGCGTGTACTGCTCGGTTTCCGGGTTATAGTCGTCATGCACGGTCACGACCGGCGTGCCGGACTGGCTGTACCAGCGACGGAAATGCGACAGATCTACGTTCGAAGCATCTTCCATCGCCTGCACGAAATCATCGCAGGTGGCGGCGCTGCCGTCGTGGCGTTCAAAGTACAACTGCATCCCTTTCTGGAAATTGGCTTCGCCTAACAGGGTGTGCAGCATACGGATCACTTCCGCGCCCTTTTCGTAGACCGTCAGGGTGTAGAAGTTGTTCATTTCAATAACCATATCCGGACGGATCGGGTGCGCCATCGGGCTGGCGTCTTCGGCAAACTGCAGCCCGCGCATGGTACGCACGTTGTTGATACGGTTTACCGCACGCGAGCCGAGATCGGAACTGAACTCCTGATCGCGAAATACGGTCAGCCCTTCTTTCAGGCTGAGCTGGAACCAGTCGCGACAGGTCACACGGTTGCCGGTCCAGTTATGGAAATATTCGTGACCAATGACGCGCTCGATATCGAGATAGTCTTTATCGGTCGCGGTATCGGTACGGGCCAGCACATATTTAGAGTTAAAGACGTTGAGGCCTTTGTTCTCCATCGCGCCCATGTTGAAGAAGTCGACGGCGACGATCATATAGATGTCGAGGTCATATTCGAGACCGAAACGGGTTTCGTCCCACTTCATTGAGTTTTTCAGCGAGGTCATCGCCCACGGCGCGCGGTCGAGATTGCCGCGGTCAACGTACAGTTCGAGCGCGACTTCACGCCCGGAACGGGTGGTGAAGGTATCACGCAGCACGTCGAAATCGCCGGCCACCAGCGCGAACAGGTAACAGGGTTTTGGGAACGGATCCTGCCACTGGATCCAGTGACGGCCCTTGTCCAGCTCGCCCTGCGCTACGCGGTTGCCGTTAGAAAGCAGGTAGGGGTATTTCGCTTTATCGGCGATGATTTTGGTGGTGAAGCGCGCCAGCACGTCCGGGCGGTCGAGGTACCAGGTAATATGGCGGAAGCCTTCTGCTTCGCACTGGGTACATAGCGCTTCGCCTGATTGATACAGGCCTTCCAGCGCGGTGTTCGCCGCCGGGCTAATTTCATTGACGATAGTCAGAGTGAAACTGTCCGGCAAACCGCTAATCACCAGCTGATTGTTTTCTTCTTTATAGTCGTTCCACGGCTGGCCGTTCACCTGCAGTGAAATCAGGGTCAGGTCTTCGCCATCCAGACGCAATGGCACATCAGACGCAGCCGCGTGACGGGAAACCTTACTCTCGGCCGTGACAACGGTTTTCGCGGCATCCAGGTCAAAGGTCAAATCAATATCGCTAATCAGATAATCCGGCGCACGGTAGTCGTGGCGGTATTTGGCTTGGGGCTGTTGTGTCATAAAAAACCTTTAGCGTGTCTGTAAAGTATCGGCTCCAGTCTATTCCTGTTGCGCAGATCGCGCTACGCAGAATCTTCATCTTTTCAACGTTCAACACGAAAATCGCTACATATTGATAACACATGAGGCACGAAATGCGCTCGACCCGGCGCAAAGCTTGTGGTGTGATCCGTGTTCAATATATTAAACTAGGCCTCGCAAATGACCGTCAGCGTTACCGTCGAGCCATCGCAGCAGGACAGCACCGGGTATTAAAGGTATACTCCGCCTCCTTTTTTCTGCTTTGGTTTGAATGGAACGCCCCAGTGAGAGGATGCTACTGCGCACCATGACACAATTCACTTCTCCTGTACTGCACTCGCTGCTTGATACGGATGCCTATAAGCTGCATATGCAGCAGGCCGTCTTCCACCGCTACTATGATGTGGAGGTGGCGGCAGAGTTCCGCTGCCGCGGAGACGATCTGCTCGGCATCTATGCCGACGCGATTCGCGAGCAGGTTGAAACCATGCGCGACCTGAAGCTGCAGGACGATGAGTATCACTGGCTGTCCACCCTGCCGTTCTTCTCGCAGGACTATCTCGACTGGCTGCGCGACTTCCGCTACGACCCGAGCCAGGTCACCGTCATCAACGATCATGGCAAGCTGAATATTCGCCTCGCCGGGCCGTGGCGCGAAGTGATCATGTGGGAAGTGCCGCTGCTGGCGGTCATCAGCGAACTGGTGCACCACTACCGTTCGCCGGAAATCGGCGTCGATCTGGCGCTGGAGACGCTCGAACATAAGCTTGCCGACTTCGCCGACATGACCGCCGCCATCGATATGTCGGCATTCCGCCTGATGGATTTCGGCACCCGCCGCCGCTTCTCCCGCGAAGTACAACAGGCTATCGTGCAGCGCTTGCAGCAGGAGCCGTGGTTTGTCGGCACCAGCAACTACGATCTGGCCCGCCGACTCAATTTAACCCCGATGGGTACCCAGGCGCACGAATGGTTCCAGGCCCACCAGCAAATCAGTCCAAACCTGGCCAGCAGCCAGCGCGCGGCGCTAGCCGCCTGGCTGGCGGAATATCCGGATCAGCTGGGTATTGCCCTGACCGACTGCATCACCATGGACGCTTTCCTGCGTGATTTCGGCCCTGAATTCGCTACCCGCTATCAGGGACTGCGCCATGACTCCGGGGATCCGCTGGAGTGGGGCGAGAAAGCTATCGCCCATTATCAGAAATTGGGTATCGACCCGATGAGTAAAGTGCTGGTGTTCTCCGATAACCTCGACCTCGGCAAAGCGGTCGAACTGTATCGCCACTTCTCCTCGCGGGTGAAGCTCAGCTTCGGTATCGGCACCCGGTTAACCTGCGACATCCCACAGGTGAAACCGCTAAATATCGTGATAAAACTAGTAGAATGTAACGGCAAACCGGTGGCGAAACTCTCCGATAGCCCGGGTAAAACCATCTGCCACGATAAGGCGTTCGTCCGCGCCCTGCGCGAGGCCTTCGACCTGCCGCCGATTAAAAAGGCGAGTTAATTTCAACAAGGAGCCTCTCAGGCTCCTTTTTCTTTATTATTTATTGTCAAATTATCCCTTTATGATGCGAATTCTGCTTGTCTGATGGAAGATGACAGGTAACATAGATATCCCCCCGTTGAAGGGGAAGAGACTTTTTTATTGGACTATATAGAGAGAATATTATGAGCGTTGTGCCTGTAGCCGACGTACTCCAGGGCCGCGTTGCCGTTGACAGCGAAGTCACCGTGCGCGGATGGGTGCGTACCCGCCGAGATTCTAAAGCTGGCTTTTCTTTCCTCGCCGTCTATGACGGTTCCTGCTTTGATCCTGTACAGGCCGTTATTAATAATTCTCTGCCCAATTACAATCAGGAAGTGTTGCGCCTGACCACCGGCTGTTCGGTTATCGTCACCGGTAAAGTCGTGGCCTCCCAGGGTCAGGGCCAGAGCTTTGAAATCCAGGCCTCCAGCGTGGAAGTCACCGGCTGGGTTGAAGATCCGGACACCTACCCGATGGCGGCGAAACGCCACAGCATCGAGTATCTGCGTGAAGTGGCGCACCTGCGTCCGCGCACCAACCTGATTGGCGCGGTAGCGCGCGTACGCCACACCCTGGCGCAGGCGCTGCATCGCTTCTTCGACGAACAGGGTTTCTTCTGGGTATCCACCCCGCTTATCACCGCTTCCGATACCGAAGGCGCCGGTGAAATGTTCCGCGTATCGACGCTAGATCTGGAAAACCTGCCGCGTAACGACCAGGGTAAAGTCGATTTCGATAAAGACTTCTTCGGTAAAGAGTCGTTCCTGACCGTTTCCGGCCAGTTGAACGGTGAGACCTATGCCTGCGCATTGTCCAAAATCTATACCTTCGGCCCAACCTTCCGCGCCGAAAACTCCAACACCAGCCGCCACCTGGCGGAGTTCTGGATGCTGGAGCCAGAAGTTGCCTTCGCCAGCCTCAACGATGTTGCCGGTCTGGCGGAAGCCATGCTGAAGTACGTCTTCAAGGCGGTACTGGAAGAGCGTGCGGATGACATGAAGTTCTTTGCCGAGCGCGTAGATAAAGACGCCATCGACCGTCTGCAGCGTTTTGTCTCTGCTGATTTCGCTCAGGTTGATTACACCGACGCCGTCACTATCCTGGAAAACTGCGGCAAGCAGTTTGAAAACCCGGTGTACTGGGGCGTGGATCTCTCCTCAGAGCATGAGCGTTATCTGGCCGAAGAGCACTTCAAAGCGCCGGTGGTCGTGAAAAATTATCCGAAAGACATTAAGGCGTTCTACATGCGCCTTAACGAAGACGGTAAAACCGTCGCCGCAATGGACGTTCTGGCGCCGGGCATCGGTGAAATCATCGGCGGCTCCCAGCGTGAAGAACGTCTCGACGTGCTGGACGCGCGTATGGCCGAAATGGGTCTGAATAAAGAAGACTACTGGTGGTATCGCGACCTGCGCCGTTACGGCACCGTACCGCATTCTGGCTTCGGTCTGGGCTTCGAGCGTCTTATCGCCTACGTAACAGGGGTACAGAACGTTCGCGACGTGATTCCTTTCCCACGTACGCCACGTAACGCCACATTCTAATCGCGTTTCGTTAAAACACTGACAAGGTCGGCGCAAGCCGGCCTTTTTTTATGTCAATTTTTGTGAGCGAATTTCAACAAACTTAAACATCAACCTTCACAATTCGTAATTATGTTACTCACTATTTCCTTACCCTTAGTACGTAGATTTCGCACCTTATGTTAAGACATAAATGAATACACTGATTGAATTGGCTATTTTTTAATCATTACGCGCACGTTATGCAAAAAAGGCGCCTGAACGAAAAAGGAGCCAAACTGAGACAAAAAATAATCAAATCTGTCTTTAGCGAAAATATTCATAACTAATTCATATAGATATATATAAGAAGGTGACAATCTTCGCAAAGTGGAACGGAATTTTGATTGAGTTCACAAAGTTCCCAAAAATAAATATTTGGTTACATGTTTTTTCTTTTTGTTACTACTTTACGATATTGGTAGCATTTTCCGGCTAGCGAAACGGCACTACCGATGGAAAGATGCCTTCAGACACCAAACTATCTTCAATAGTTCTGTAAATTTTCATTGACGGAATTTATTGGCGGCGGTGGCAAGTGTCATATAAAAAATATTAATGAGGGTAATAAATAATGATGAAGCGCAATATTCTGGCAGTGGTGATCCCTGCCCTGCTGGTAGCCGGTGCGGCCAACGCTGCGGAAATCTATAACAAAAATGGTAACAAGCTGGATTTCTACGGAAAAATGGTTGGCGAACATGTCTGGACCACCAATGGTGACACCAGCAGCGACGACACCACCTATGCCCGTATCGGCCTGAAAGGCGAAACCCAAATCAACGACCAGTTGATCGGTTACGGCCAGTGGGAATACAACATGGATGCGTCCAACGTTGAAGGTTCCCAGACCACTAAAACCCGTCTGGCCTTCGCCGGTCTGAAAGCGGGCGAATATGGTTCATTCGACTATGGCCGTAACTACGGCGCCATCTACGACGTCGAATCCGCAACCGATATGCTGGTTGAGTGGGGCGGCGACGGCTGGAACTACACCGATAACTACATGACCGGCCGTACTAACGGCGTGGCCACCTACCGTAACTCAGACTTCTTCGGTCTGGTTGACGGTCTGAGCTTCGCGCTGCAGTACCAGGGTAAAAACGATCACGACCGTGTGATTCGTAAACAGAACGGCGACGGCTTCAGCACCGCGGCAACCTACGCGTTTGATAACGGTATCGCGCTGTCCGCAGGTTACGCTAACTCCAACCGTAGCGTTGACCAGAAGCGCGACGGCAACGGTAACAAAGCTGAAGCATGGGCAACCTCTGCTAAGTACGATGCTAACAACATCTACGCCGCTGTTATGTACTCCCAGACTTACAACATGACCCCGGAAGAAGATAACTACTTCGCGGGCAAAACTCAGAACTTCGAAGCTGTGGTTCAGTATCAGTTCGATTTCGGTCTGCGTCCGTCCCTCGGCTACGTGCAGACTAAAGGTAAAAATCTGCAGGCTCGCGGCGGCTTCGGCGGCGGCGATGCGGACCTGGTTAAATACATTGAACTGGGTACCTGGTACTACTTCAACAAAAACATGAACGTGTACGCGGCGTACAAGTTCAACCAGCTGGACGACAACTCCTATACTCGTGAAGCAGGCGTTGCCACCGACGACCAGGCTGCGGTTGGTATCGTTTACCAGTTCTAATCTGTAGTACACCCCTTCGTGATATGCCTAAAAAGCAGGACTTCGGTCCTGCTTTTCTGCGTTACTAAGACGAAGATCGTAACTTGCAAAAACCTTCTCGCTTTTTGTCGCAAACGGTTGGCAATTTGTAAATCTACCGTTACCCTGATAGCGGATTTCCCTCAGTAATCACAATGGAACCTCGTCATGTTTGAGAACATTACAGCCGCCCCTGCCGACCCTATTCTGGGCCTGGCCGATCTGTTTCGTGCCGATGACCGCCCAGGCAAAATTAACCTCGGAATTGGTGTTTACAAAGATGAGACAGGTAAAACGCCTGTTCTGACCAGCGTAAAAAAAGCCGAGCAATATCTGCTGGAAAATGAAACCACCAAAAACTACCTAGGTATTGATGGTATTCCGGAGTTTGGTCGTTGCACTCAGGAGCTGCTGTTCGGTAAAGGAAGCGCAATTATCAGCAATAAGCGCGCCCGTACCGCCCAAACCCCAGGCGGCACCGGCGGCCTGCGCGTAGCGGCTGATTTCCTTGCCAAAAACACCGACGTTAAACGGGTATGGGTAAGCAACCCAAGCTGGCCGAACCATAAAAGCGTTTTCGGCGCTGCCGGGCTGGAAGTGCGTGAGTACGCTTACTACGATGCCGCTAACCACCAGCTTGATTTCGACGGTCTGCTAGCCAGCCTGAACGAAGCGCAGGCGGGCGACGTTGTGCTGTTCCACGGCTGCTGCCACAACCCAACCGGCATCGATCCAACGCTGGAACAGTGGCAACAGCTGGCGCAGATGTCCGCCGAAAAAGGCTGGCTGCCGCTGTTTGACTTCGCCTACCAGGGCTTCGCCCGCGGTCTGGAAGAAGACGCTGAAGGCCTGCGCGCGTTTGCCGCGCTGCATAAAGAGCTACTGGTCGCCAGCTCTTACTCTAAAAACTTCGGCCTGTATAACGAGCGCGTTGGCGCCTGTACGCTGGTTGCCGCCGATCAGGACACCGTCGATCGCGCGTTCAGCCAGATGAAAGCGGTTATCCGCGCCAACTACTCAAACCCGCCGGCGCACGGTGCCTCGGTGGTGGCGACGATTCTCAGCAACGACGCGCTGCGCGCCATCTGGGAACAAGAACTCACCGATATGCGCCAGCGTATTCAGCGCATGCGCTTACTGTTTGTGAATACTCTGCAGGAAAAAGGCGCCAGCCGCGACTTTACCTTCATCACCAAACAGAATGGGATGTTCTCGTTTAGCGGCCTGACCAAAGAGCAGGTACTGCGTCTGCGTGAAGAGTTCGCTATTTATGCGGTCGCGTCCGGGCGTATCAACGTTGCCGGCATGACGCCTGATAATATGGCGCCGCTGTGCGAAGCCATCGTCGCGGTGCTGTAATTCCCAGCCCTGACACATAAGAAAAGGCCGCAATCGCGGCCTTTTTTACTTCCTTGAGGTCAGGCATTACCAGACCGGCATTTCATCCTGCAGGAACGGATTATGCAGGCGCTCATATCCCAGCGTCGATAACGGGCCATGACCGGGGATAAATGTCACGTCGTCGCCCAAAGGCAACAGTTTACGTTTAATCGCATCAATCAGCTGGCCGTGGTCGCCGCGCGGGAAGTCGCTGCGCCCTACTCCGCCTTTGAAAATCACATCGCCGGAAATCAGCAGACGCGAGGCATCGTCAAAGAAAACCACGTGCCCCGGCGTATGGCCAGGACAGTGCAATACCTGCAAAGCGATATTGCCGACGGTTACCACATCCCCTTCATTCAGCCAGCGGTCCGGCTGCAAAGGCTGACATTCATCCAGCCCGAACATGCGGCTTTGCGCCGGCAATCCTTCCAGCCAGAACTCATCTTCTTTTTCCGGTCCAATAATTGGCACACCGTAATGTTGCGCCAGCTCGGCTGCCGCACCGACGTGATCCAGGTGCCCATGCGTCAACAGGATCTGCATCAGGCTGACGCCTGCCGCCGCGACTTCTTCCTTGATGCGCTCGGCATCGCCGCCAGGATCGACCAGAGCGGCAAGCCGGGTTTGTTCACACCAAATTAAAGAACAGTTCTGGGCGAACGCCGTGACCGGAATAATACGATAGTTCATGATGCTCCTTTCGTTACCAGTGCCGTACCGGACCGGTATCAATATGCACAAAGTTGCTACGTGGGTAGTATCCTACACCACCTGAGCGCATAGATAACGCCGCTTTGCGAATATTGCTTAAGGCAACGCCTTCAATGTGGAAATCCATCGCCTGGCCTTTGGTGTGATAGCTATGTTTCGCTACACCACGGCTTCGTGCGCGAAGTTCATCGTTGGTATCGACGGAGCGATAACCGGAGATGAGCTGGACAGGCTTATTGGTGCCGAGTAGTCCCTGTAGGCGATAAAGCTGATCGAATAATCCTGGGTCAATAGACTTAATTTTATTCGCGCGGAAATCACGGAAAAAATGGTTAAGTCTTGCTAATTCATCCTGAATATAGCCTCTACCATCGAAAAACTCCGCCTTGAGTGATTCACCGGTGTGCAGGTTATTCAGCGTCAAAATACGCGGTCGGGGGGTCGAGAGGGTGGCAAATGCCGGCGCAGGGAGAATGGCGGCAGCACCGAGGGCAGCGCCACCCAACGCCAGCAATCTGCGGCGATTAGCGTCAAATTTGTCCATGATAATCAGGTCTACAGGTAAATGAATCGTAATATACTATTCCGCTACAACGTATTTGGCTGACGACGCGCTAACGCTCCCTTACCGCTAATAAAGCTCAGCAGGAGAGCGTTTTCGTTCTGACCGCCGCAATACATTTTTGCGGATTATATGTATATGCACTTCTGGCGCACGAAAGGCACCTTACCGGGCATTATTGCCAACGTCAAGGCAGCCTCACCCCAGGAAATACGGGCCTTGTAGACGACCATGGCCCGATTTCGTTCAGTGCTAGGACAACATTTTTCGCAGAACTACTTCATTTACCTGATTAATTGTTCCGCTTTTGGCAGAATTTGTGCGCTGGATCGCGCGGTGAGATCGTAATTGTAAATATCTGTTCGATATTGTGTACGTCCATCAGCGCCAACAAAGGCAGTCAAATAATATAAATTAACCGGAATATTTTGCCGAATATTGACGTAGCGCGTATCCCCTTGTTTCAGCGCGTCGGAAATGCGTGAATCATTCCAGCCCGCATCCTGCAATAGCATATTCGCCAGTTCAGATGCTTTATTGACGCGAACGCAGCCCGAGCTCAACGCGCGAACATCTTTCTGGAACAGATTGTGGTTCGGCGTATCGTGGAGATAAATAGCATCCGAGCTTGGCATATTGAACTTATACCGCCCCAGCGAGTTGCGCGCGCCCGGCGCCTGCTGGAAACGGAACGGTAGATTCTTCTCGGTGATGGTAGACCAATCGACACCATACGGATCGATAGCTTCTTTGCTGTTCCAGCCGCGCATCAACGTATAACCATGCTGCTCCAGATAGCCTGGATTGTTGCGCACCTTCGGCAGGATATCTTTGCGCGCCAGCGTCGGCGGCACGTTCCACGGCGGGTTGACCACCACGTTGTTCAACGCGCTGCTCATCATCGGCGTTTTACGATCCGGACGACCGACAATGACCCGCGATGCCAGCACCTGACTGCCGTCCTGATAGTAGACCAGCGAGAACGCCGGAATATTGACCATGATACCGGTGGACAATTTACTCGGTAGCAAACGCAGACGCTGGATATTCAGCGCCAGCACCCCGGCACGCTGCGCCGAAGAGACGTTCAGCCAGTCGCGGGTAGACTGGCCGATGACGCCGTCAGCGCCCAGCCCCTGCCAGGCCTGAAAGCGTTTAACGCCCTCGACCAGTTGGCGATCGTACACGCCACGCGCGGCAGGTTTTGTTTTCGATTTCGGTTTCGCCGATGGGCTTACCACATCGCCCGGGAGGGCGATTTTCGCCGAATCATCCAGCATGCCGGTACGCTGCAGGATTTCACGCAGCGCGCCAATATCGTTGCTCCACTCTCCCGGACGTAGCGAGGCGTTGCTGGTCAGTTGCGGCCACGGACGGTTATCCGCCACCAGCGTCAGCAGCGCCTGATGCATTGCTTCATATTGTGAATGTTGCGGCGCCAGTCCGGCAATAAATTGCGTTAACGAACCGTTATCCAGCGCCAGCTGCCACTGATTGATGACCGAGAGCGGCGGCGTCGTCATTTTGTAAGGCGTTGAGCCGTACAGCCAACGGTTCCCCTGCATCGGAATACCGCTAATAAAATGCAGATATCCCATCATGGCGTCGGAGAGCACGACATCGCGGGCCAGGCCGCTGACTGACGGGTCAGTCAGTAGGCTCACCCAGGTGGTGAACTGCGGCTGGAAGCCAGCGATAGCGACCTCCGCCAGCTGCTGCTGGAAGGCCTGTACCGCTTCGCGGTTCTCCCACATGGGTTTCATGTCGCGGGCAGCGTACAGCGCTACCAGCGGATTGATATAAACCGGATGATAACCAGACGGCAGTAAGCCCTCGATTTCAGCACGGCTTTTCGCCACCGCATCCGCCGCCAGCGGCTTCTCGCCGGCCATTTGCGCGACCGCAGCGGACTGGCCGTCGCTTTGGGCTAATGCCGACGACAGATCGCCCACCGTCGCGGAACTATCTGTGGGTATAACTTCAGGCTCTGCGGCCTGGACATTGAACAGCGGAGCAAATGCAAAAGCCAGGCTCAGGCTGAGCACCGACAATTGTCGACCATACCGTTTCTTTAGCAACATCCCTTGCCCCCTGTTAACACATTGCTGCCCGCCTAATGGGGCTTATTCTCAGTATATAAAGGCGAAAACGCTTTTGCCTTACCAAATGTAAAGAAGTTTAAAGACTATACCTTGTTAGCGTACTGTACAGAAAAACAAAAAGGGCGACAAATTGTCACCCTTTTTCCTATTAATCGGCACCCTTTCAGGAGGCGTCAGCGGTTCCAGGCAGCGCTTCCGGCACCGGCGCGGCAAAACCGCGCAGGCCGACAACGTGTACGTGTTCGTGATTATTAAACACTTTACGCACCAGTTTATAAGTTGTGCCTTTTTCCGGGCTGATATTTTCAGGCGCCGCGATAATCAACTGCATCTCCAGACGTTCGCACAGTTCGAACAGCGTGGCGATAGAGCGAGCATCAAGACGCGCTGCTTCATCGAGGAACAGCAGACGGCAAGGCGAGATATCCTTACCACGCAGACGACGGGATTCATCTTCCCAGCTCTGCACCACCATCACCAGAATCGACATCCCGGTACCGATCGCTTCACCGGTCGACAGCGCGCCGGACTCCGCGCGCAGCCAGCCGTCGGAACCACGGTTAACTTCCACTTCCATCTCCAGATAGTTGCGGTAGTCGAGCAGCTCCTCGCCGATGGTTTGCGGCGTACGTTGCCCCATATCAATCTGCGGATTCAGGCGCTGATACAGTTTCGCCAGCGCTTCCGAGAAGGTCAGGCGATTACTGTTAAACAGATCCTGATGCTGCTCATGCTGTTCGGAGAGGACATCAAGCAGCGTCGAGTGGGTTTCACGCACGTTGACGTTCAGACGCACGCTGTTGACCTGACCAAACGATACGCTCTGCAGCCCCTGGTTGAGCATGCGAATACGGTTCTGCTCACGCTGAATGGTCTTGCGAATGATATTCGCCACGCTGCGTGAGCTGATCGCCAACTTCTGCTCGCGGTTGGTCAGCTCTTCGGTCAGACGACTGAGCTCGATTTCCATCTGCTCGATCGCTTCTACCGGATCATCGGTGCGAATAATATCCTGACGGATACGCTCGCGCAGATGCTGATAAACGGCAACGAAGAACTGAATTTTGCGCTCCGGACGTTTTGGATCTTCCGAAATACGCAGAACGTCGCGCAGGTGCTCGTTATCAGCGACCGCCAGACGCAGCGCGCCCAGCGCCTTATCCGACATCGAACGCAGTTCGTCGGCGGAGAGATAGGCCAGCTCGCGGCGGTGCAGACGACGTTCCACGCCGTTGTCTTTCACCAGACGCATCACCGCGCACCAGCCCGCTTTAGCGCTCACCACCTGCTCGCGCATTTCGCAGTAATCGCGCTCCAGCTTGCGCAGTTTGCGGGTCAGGTTGTCCATCTCCGCTTCGCAGAAGGTCAACGCTTTTTCCAGCTGATTACGGCGGGAGCGGTTGTTGCTCAGCTGCATATGCAGCTCATCACGACGCGCGCGCGCGCGCTCTTCCGCGCCGGCATCGGCACGCACGCCGATATCCTGCAGCTCTTTATACAGATCGTTGAGCAGCTCTTTCTTGGTGTCATACGAACTTTTCAGCGACGCCAGCACCTGGTTGTACTGGTTCAACTGCGCAACGTGGCTACGCATCGCTTCGCGAGCGCGGCTACGCTCGGATTCAGCTTGTTGCAGGCGCTGGCGCAGCTTCTCGTTAAGATCGCTGTTGCCGCTGAGCATCTCCGCCGAGTCAGAGTAGCTGAAGTGGGCGCGGCGCTGCACGACTTCCGCCAGCGCGAAAGCCTGCTGGCGCGCATCGCGCTGGATTTGCTGCGAATAGGCGTAGTCTTCTTTCAGCTGTTCGAACTGTTCCGGATCGCTCTGCAGTACCGAGACAATCGGTTCCAGTTTCGCCAGCTGATTGCCATGCTGCTGGATAAAGCGCGCCGCTTCCTGCGCTTCATCCAGACGCTCCTGGATTTCATCTACGCGATCGGCCAGCGTCTCATCGGCCAGCAGATTCAGGCGCGGCAGCAGGCGGTTAAGCGCCGACACGCCCTCTTTCGCCTGCTCATACTGGACGCGGTTCTGCTGGTTATCGCTTTCATGCGCATTCAGCGCGCGCTCCAGTTCGCCGCGGCGGCTATTGAGTTTGCGGATCTCTTCTTCCGGATCGTCATCAAAGGCAACCGCCAGATGGCTACCGATGAAGCGGCTGAAGGCCTGATGCAGGCGCTGCGTTTTCTGCACGTCAAACGACAGCGTAGCAAAACGCTCGGAGAGGCTTTCACGCTCGGCGTGCAGCGTTTCGATGCGGTTTTCACGCGCGGCGCGGCCAAACAGCGGCAGCGTCGGGAAGCGCGAATAGCGCCACTGGCGGTCTGCAATTTTCACGACCACCGCTTTTTCCAGCTCATCGACGCTGAAAACGCTGTCATCGAAGGACTGCGGATCGCCTTCGATCAGATACAGGTCTTCCGGGCAATCTTCCAGCCCTTCGAGCTGCTCCGCCACCTGTGACAGATCCGGAACCACGATCGCATGGCGCGATGGGCCATACAGCGCGGAGAAGTACGGGGCATCTTCGAGGCTAACGTCGTCGTAGATTTCCGACAACAGCACGCCGCCAAAGCGCTCCGCCAGCGCGTTCAGACGCGGGTCTTCAGAACCGCCCGGCTGGCTGAGACGCTCGATTTCTTCGTCGATGGCGCGCTTACGGGCGCCGACTTCATCGCGCTCAACGATTGCTTCGCGCTCGCGCTCCAGCAGCTGCTGCAGGTACTCGGTAACGTCCTGGCTTGATTCAAACTGCTCGCCGCTCTGCTCGCACAGCTGGTTGAGGCTGTTTTGCGCCGCCAGCCAAATCGGCGCCCGGCGCATCAACGTCTGGGTACGCGACTGCAGCTGTTCCAGCTCCTGACGCAGAGCCATGCGCTGTTCCTGAGCGTTAGAAACGCTATCGGCCAATGACGCGATGCGCGCTTCCAGCTCCTGATGCAGCGTTTCCAAATCGTCGATATCGTAGCGTTTGCCCTGGCGCTTACAGAACTCGGCCAGCTGGCGCTCGGCGTCCTGTTGTTCACGCAGGCGCTGCTCCAGCTCGTTGAGACGGCTACGCAACCCATGAGCCTGCTCAGCCAGATGACGCTGGTTGACGCCATCGCGTAGTAATTCACGCGCCACATCCCAGGCTTCATTACGCGCCAGCGGGCCGTTGATCGCCGCAACCAGCTGATACGCTTGTTCAAACTGGCTGTGCGCGGTTTGCGCCACGCTCATTTTTTGTTCCAGCGACAGCATTTTTTCCGTCGCTTCCAGCTCTTTCGCCTGGAAAGTTTCCAGCCATTCGTCGGCGCTGTCGGCGGTTAAATCCGGCAGGTGACACAGCGCGCGCGCGCGCTCCAGCGCCTGTAGCGCCTGATTGTACTGAATGGCGCGAGTCTGCTGCACGTCGAGCGCCTGCTGGTAATCGGCGAGCTGGCTTTTCAGCTCATCCACTTCCAGTTCGGCGGCCTCGGCGCGGGCTTCGTTCTCTTCCTGCTGGTCTGCGGCTTCCGCCACCACTTCATTTTGCTCTTCCAGACGAATCTGCAGTTCGTCGAGATCCGCTTCGTAGCGCTCGATTTTTTCCTGCTGACGCAGCGCCGTTTGTACCAGGTTCAGGTGATCGCTGGCGGCCTGGTAGTCGGCTTCCAGATCGCCTTCTGCGCCGTTGTGTTCCTGCAGCTCGCGCGCCATATCGACATGTTTGTACTGCTCTGCCGCCAGCTGCGAACGCGAGGTAAAGAGCTCGCGACGGTACTCTAGCGCTTTATCCAGATGGATTCGCCGCTCGTTGGCGTGGCGCATGTAGTCCGCCGCCACGTAGTTGGTGGCTTCGCTGATAAGGTGCTTAAACAGATCGCGATCGGACTGAGTTACGCGAATCGCTTCCAGGGTCATACGGTTTTCACGCAGCGCCGCTTCCATATCCTGGAACGCCTTACGCACGCCGCTGTTTTCCGGCAGCAGGTAATCGCGCAGCGAGCGGGTAATGGTGCTGGAAATCCCGCCGTACAGCGAGGCCTCAATCAGGCGGTAGTATTTGCTACGATCGGATGCTGAACGCAGACGACGGGCCACCACGCCCAAATCAAACATCAGCGAGTGATATTCGGTGATCGAGTTGAACTGTTTGAACTGCACCCCTTCCATCGCGTCGAGCTTGTCTTTCAGCTCGTTGAGGCTCACGACACGCGCCTGGCGCTCGTTGAGCGTTTCGGTCAACAGTTGGGTCGGCTGGATCGAGGTTGGCAATCCCTGGATGGCAAATGGCTTAATATCGACTTTACGATCGCGCCCGGCAACCTGCTGCAGACGTACGCCGACAACCACGCGCTGGTGGCGCGAGTTGATCACGTCGAGCACCGAGTAACAGACGCCGGCACGCAGTTTACCGTGCAGGCCTTTATCGCGCGAACCGCTGGTGGCGCCCGCTTCGGTGGTGTTACGGAAGTGCAGCAGGGTTAAATCGGGGATCAGCGCCGTGACGAAAGCCGCCATGGTTGTCGATTTACCGGCGCCGTTACCCCCGGAGAGCGTCGTTACCAGCTCATCAAGATCGAAGGTCCGGGCAAAAAAACCGTTCCAGTTAACCAGCGTCAGCGAGCGAAACTTACCGCGTTCAATCATTATTCTTCCTCCCCGCTATCCGGCTGATTCTCTTCATTCTCGTCATTGAGCTGCAGGTGATTCTCCAGCGCCATTGCTTCGCCATCGCGGATCATGCGCAGCTGCGCTTCGCGCGGATCGTCGCCGACGCGCACATCAGCGCCAAAGCGGAACACCGATTCGGTGATGCGGAATTTACTGCTGTCGTGGCCCATAAACCACACCATGCCGAGGCGACGCAGGCGGTTGAGGGACGCGCGCATTTTCTCCTGCAGCTTCTGGCGGTCGAGGTCGGAGCCGGTGGAACGGTTGTTCACCAGCTTCAGCAATTTGCTTTCGTCCGCCAGCGTCAGGAGCTCATCGTAGAGCTCCTGCTGGGTGAAGATGCCTTCATTAGCCAGACGTTCGGGGCTGAGGTAGAGGTAGCAAAGAATTTTGCCGACCATCATATCCAGCTCTGATAATACCGAGCGCGGGATCAACGTCGTAGAGCGCGGGCGCAGGTAGAAGAACCCCTCCGGCGCGCGGATCAGCTCAACGTTGTAGCGCGCATAAAACTCTTCCAGGTAATCCTGAAAATCCATCAAAAATGCGTGATTATCCAGCTCATCGAGGCCAATGTGACGGCCTGCGCGCAGGGCGCTATCCAGCGCCGGAAATAACGGATTGGCCAACGCCTGCGCCAGCTTAGCTGGCATCACTTGTTCAATATTTGTCAATGACATGCGCCTGTACCTTGGCTCCGTAATCATTAATCGGCTGCCATTTTGCCGGCAGTCCGGTGAAATCTGCCTGGGCGACGCCCAGCTGTACCGCCTGGTCAACGACGATTCGCGCGACGTCAAAATGGCGCGCACGCGGATATTGCGCCAGGAACTCTCGCGCCACCAGGCCGAGATCCAGCGGCATACCTTTCTCTTTGTAGACCGCCAGCTGCGCTTCAATCAGCGCGGCCAGCTGCTCGCGAATTTCGTTGAACTCTTCGAATTCGAGGTCTGCCGGCAGCTCGCCGGTGACTTCTTCATCGCGCAGCGCCATCTCTTCATCGCGCATATCCAGCAAGCGATCGGCGCTGGCGTAGGTCAGCGCCCACGGAGCATCGAAGTAGGTCTGCACCGACTGACGCAAACGCTGGGCGAAAACGCGGTTTTTATCCATATCGATGGCGGTACGGATAAATTTATGTACGTGACGATCGTAACCGATCCACAGGTCGATAGCCTGTTGGCCCCAGCTGACGATACGGTCGAGCTTGCTTTGCAGGTCGAACACCAGACGGTCGACAAAATGCAGATCGTCGCGCGCGATGGTAGCGTCCTGGATACGCAACAGGTTGGCCTGCAGCTTATCGCCCGCCGCATCCAGGGTATCCTGCAATTCGCGCAGGGTGCCGGAGGTTTCGGACAGCAGCAGTTCGCAGCTAGAAATCGCCGCGCGCCAGTCTTTGTTCAGCAGTTGGGCGATATCGTCTTTCACCTGCTGCTGCTGCTCATCCATGATGCGTTGAGTCAGATCGATACTATCGAAGATTTCCGCCACCGAATATTTCAGCGGCGCAAAAACGTTGCGATGCCAGTGGAATTCATCGCCACCCTCATCCGCGGAATCTGCAGCCCGCTTCAGTTCGCCGGCCACAATCGACAGCTGCATCGACAAACGCAGGGTGGAAAATTCACGCTGGCGAATGTAGTAATCGGTAATGCCGATACCTAACGGCGTCAGGCGATAGATAGCATTCCCTTCCGTTATTTCGCTGGTAAAGCGGTTCAGCAGACGCTGGCGCACCATATCGTTGATGGCGTTATTGGCGCGCTGGCTGATGGTTTCGCTGGTCTGCTCAAACGCATCACTAACGTGGCGGAACGCGTCCACCAGTTCTCCCTCGGTCATTTCCCCTTCCAGCCGCTCGCCGTTCAGCGTGGCGACAGCCAGCAGAAAAGAGAGTCTGTCGACCGGCAGCGAGATGGAAAAATCATTTTTCCTGGCCCAGGCAACCAGTTCGGGGACTGTCTGGGAAAATTCACTCATAGTTTATCCTTGCATCTGCGGCTGTGCGCCTGGATCTTTCTTAAGCGCAGTGACATGAATATAGCGGCCCAGGCTGATATACGGCTCCTGACGACAGTAGCGCGTTTCCAGCTCCAGCAGCACCGCAAAACTGTCATGCTGTTTACGTTTCTCACGCAGATAATCATGAAACACCCGCACGCCGGTTTTACCGGTTATCTGCCAACCGAGATCTTCCAGCCAGCCGTAAACCTGCTGCGGATCGCGCGGATAATCCGGCGACAGCGTGCGTTTTTTCTTTTTCGGCATGCCGATTTGTACGTAGTCGAAGTTTCCGGCGACCATATTGTGCATCAGCAGGCCGTTAGCATTGTAGAACATTAACGACAGCGCGCCGCCCGGGCGCAACACCGACCACAGCGTGCGCAACATTTCCTGCGGTTCCGCGACCCACTCAAGCACCGCATGAAACAGTATCAGATCGACGGGGCTTTCCAAATGCTGAGCAATATCCTGCGCCGCGCATTGTACAAAATGCATGTTGTCGATCACACCTTTATCGCGGGCGGCCTGCTGAGCGCGAGCCACCATTTCGGCGGAAAGATCGCATAGCGTGACGTGATGGCCTAATTCCGCGACGCGGATCGCCGTTTGCCCTTCGCCGCCGCCGGCATCAAGCACCCGCAACGGCCCTGGCCCCATCTGCTTAAGCAGCGGTTCCAGATCCTGCCAAAGGATCGCCTGACGCAGTTGGCCCTTGGTGGTGCCATAAATATTGCGCGAAAACTTTTCAGCGATGTCATCAAAATTGCGATCCTGCACGGACGACTCCACAAGCCAACACAAAACCGCTATTTTGTCATACCCACGGCGATAATGAAGCGATCTGTTATAAGATCCACGCAGAACTTTGCTTATATGGTTAAAAAAGGAACCATCCGGGATGCTTTTTACGCTGAAAAAGGTTTTTGGCGGTATGCTGTTGCCGCTTCCTCTGCTGTTATTGCTGATGGCGGTCGGCATCGCCCTGCTGTGGCGCAGCCGTTTTCAAAAAACCGGCAAGACGGTGGTCACCTTAAGCTGGCTGTTGCTGGCGCTATTAAGCCTGCAGCCGGTGGCTGATGGGTTATTAAAACCGATAGAAAAAAGCTACCCGACCTGGCGCGGCGGCAAATCCGTTGAGTATGTCGTGGTGCTGGGTGGCGGCTATACCTGGAACCCGCAGTGGGCGCCTAGCTCCAATCTGATCAACAACAGTCTGCCGCGGCTGGCAGAGGGGATCCGCCTGTGGCGGGAAAACCCTGGCGCGAAAATGATTTTTACCGGCGCGGCGGCCAGGAGTAACCCGGTCAGCACCGCCGAGGCGGGAGCGCGCGTCGCCGAAAGCCTCGGCGTGCCGCGCAGCGCCATTATCGTCCTTGACCGACCAAAAGATACCGAACAGGAAGCGGCTGAAGTCAAAAAAGCCATCGGCGGCGCGCCATTCCTGCTGGTGACCTCCGCCTCGCACCTGCCGCGAGCGATGATATTTTTCCGCCATGCAGGGCTAAATCCGTTACCGGCGCCAGCCAACCAGCTGGCGGTAGAGTCGGCGCTTAACCCCTGGGAGCGCGCGCTACCGTCACCGTATTGGCTGATGCACAGCGAACGCGCGATTTACGAGACTCTGGGGCGGGGCTGGCAGTGGCTAAAGGGAGCGTCAGGCGATCCAGGGCAGGATTGATTTCGCGGCAAATGAGAAACGGGCGCGATCGAAGCGCCCGGTATTTACCAGGCTTTCGACTTCATCCCATAACTGATATAACCAGCGCCGCCAGACGAAAGACTCCGCGACCGGCGCCCGCTGCAAATAACGCCATAGCAGCTGCTCCCCTAACCCGCCGTCGGCGAGGCGGAACAATTCATACTCGCGCGGCGCCCACAGCATCATCCCCGGCCCGACCATCGCCAACAGCTGATCGGTGCGCGCGTCTTTGAGCATGCTACGTAGCGTAAAGCAGCCATGGACCAGCACGCAGTTGTCGTTGAAATCACTAAACAATTGCGGCAGGCTTTCACGACTGCGGAATAAAATGCGCTTATCCTGCATTGTCAGCCCGGTGTCATGATAGAGGTTAAGCGTGCTCCACAGCATTTCTACCCGCTGGCGATACCAGTGCGGCCAGACGTTTTCCTGGGTGCTATCGACCATTCCCACACAACCGCCGCTGTCGTGGCGGTGCCATGCCAGTAATCCTTCGACAATCTGATCCTGCAGTTGCTCCCACCGCTCGGGCGTGCGCGCCGGCGCTTCTACTGAAACGCCGCGTAACCGTTCAATCAGCAATACGTCAGGCCCTGGATGCTCTTCATGTGTCATGACGCCGTACACCACCGGCATACGAACGGTGCCGCTACGGGCAAGCATTGAGATTTTCCACGCCAGCTGGCGCGCCACGCCCGGCGTAGTGAAGCTTTTCGCCAACAGCGGCATCGGGTTTCCCTGCGCATCATACAGCGACCACAGCGCTGACGAGGGTTTCTCGCTAACGCATTCCACGCGGCTTAGCTTCTCGCCAAGCAGGTGGCTCAGTTCGGCTCGCAACTGTTCCATCATAGATACCCTCATGAAGACTACTGTTTTCATAATGAGCGTCTGGGGGCGACTTGTCAGCGGATAAGATCAAAAATGGGCTAATTAGCGGCAGAAATATGTCCCCTCCAGGCGAAGGGGACGGCAAGAATTAACGCAGTTCGGCGCGGACGCGTTCCAGATCTTCCGGGGTATCCACGCCAGTGCCAGGAACCACTTCCGCCACCGCAACGTGAATTTTTTCGCCATACCACAATACGCGCAGCTGTTCGAGCATCTCAATTTGTTCGAGCGGGCTTGGCGCCCAGCTGACGTAGCGGCGAATAAAACCAGCGCGGTAGCCGTAAATACCAATATGGCGCAGCAGGGAATCGCCAATTTGCTCACGCGATTTTGCAAAGCGATCGCGATCCCACGGAATCGTCGCTCGTGAGAAATAGAGCGCGTAGCCGTCGGCATCCATGACCACTTTGACCGCATTCGGGTTAAACGCTTCTTCGGCATCGTGGATAGGCACCGCCAGCGTTGCCATCCCGCTGGTGCTGGCCGCGAGGTTTTCCGCCACCTGGCGCACGATCGCCGACGGGATCATCGGTTCATCACCCTGAATATTGACGATGATGGTGTCATCGCTGAAAGCGCATTTTTCAACGACTTCCGCCAGACGCTCGGTGCCGGATTGATGGTCAGCGCGGGTCATGCAAACCTCGCCGCCCGCGGCTTCAACCGCACGCGCGACATCTTCATGATCGGTGGCGACGATAATGCGGTCCGCGCCGGATTCACGGGCGCGTTCCAGCACGTGGACGATCATCGGTTTACCGTTGATATCCTGCAGAGGTTTCCCCGGCAGACGCGTGGAGGCAAATCGGGCAGGAATAATGACGACGAAACTCATGGCTGGCTCTCTTCTACCGCGAGTGAGCGCGCTTCGTTTTCAAGTAGTACCGGGATCCCTTCGCGCAGCGGGAAGGCCAGACTGTCGGCTTTGCAGATAAGCTCTTGCTTATCCTGACTGTAATACAGCTTACCGTTACAAACCGGGCAGGCGATAATTTCAAGTAAACGGTGATCCATGATTCCTCCTGATGGACCGAATAGATTTATCAGCAGCATATCACAGGATGGTAGCCGGCGTATCACGCGGCTTCAACGCCCCAACCTTGCCGCTGGTTAGCAAATAGCGTCGCGGGTAGCTGGCGCAGCACAACCTCTTCTGCACCTTGCCAGCGCGCAAAATCGTTAATTGCCCGCTGGAGTCCGCTTTCCAGCCCGGCGGTCACTTTCACGCCCTCTTCCAGCCACAGCGAAAAGATCTCAAGCATGCCGTCCTTTCGGTGCAACTTGCTGTCCATCCTGCCAACCAGTTTTCCCTGATGCAGCAACGGTAGCACAAAGTAGCCGTATTGCCGTTTCGGCGCAGGGGTATAACATTCCAGTCGATAGCTGAAGTTGAATAACTGCTCGGCCCGTTTACGGTCCCACACCACCGGGTCAAACGGCGAGAGCACGGCGCTGTGGCTGGCGGTTAACTTACCGCCGGATGCCGATTCCAGCGACGCTTGCAGATCGCGATGCAGCCACATTTCCCCCAGTTCTTCAACCATAACCGGCACCACCAGCCCCTCATCCTGCCAGCCCTTCAGCAGTGCCGGTAATGCAGGCTGGCGTAGACGATAATAATCGGCCAGCCACTGCGGACGAAAAACGCCCAGGCTGCGCGCGCTGTTACGCAGCATAATAGACTCGGCCTCCTGGCGGGAGAGCGCGTCGCGCTCGTCATCCCAGTGCGGCATCGCCCGATGGGTTAAATCATAGACGCGATGAAAGTTACGCCGCTCAACGACCATCAGTTTGCCGGCGGTGAACAACCCTTCAAGATGACGTTTATGCGGTTTCCATTCCCACCAGCCGCTGGCTCCTTTACGCGGATGGGAGAAATCCGCTGAGCGAACCGGGCCATTTTGCGCGATATGCGCCAGCAACTCTTCTATGCTGGCGGCGTGTTCGTGCATCCACTCTTTATGGTATTTCCAACCCATCTTGTCAGGATTCAACATCCGGTGGCGCACGAGGGCGAAATCGTTACGCGGCAAAAAACAGGCCTCATGCGCCCAGTACTCCATCAGCTCGCCGCTACGCAGAGAATCATCCAACCAGTGCTGAGGATAACTGCCAAGACGACTAAACAGCACCAGATAAGGGCTACGGGCGACCACGTTGATCGTATCGATTTGCAGCAGCGACATCTGCTGAATAGTGGAAAGGATGTCAGTCTGGCGAGCGCGACGCCGGGGCTTTTTCAGTAGCCCTTGCGCCGCGAGATGAAGATGGCGAGCCTCTTTTAGCGACAATTGCAATACCGACATGCAGGTTCTCCGTAGGGGATTCAAGCACAGCGGCGAGCAAAACCAGCACGCAGGTTAACGTTGCGCCAGCGTCACTAAGTCCGCGAGCAACCGCTGTGCGCGTTCATCGGTCATTATGGCGTCAACCGGTAGATACCACCAGTTAGCGGCGGCAAATTCACGGCATTTAACCGCGTCTTTTTCGGTCATTAGCAGCGTCTGCTCCGAGCTTGCCAGTACAGCGACCGCGCTTTGACTAAGTGCCTGATGATCCGCCAGCGCCACAGTTTTCACCGGATGCACGCCGCAGTTTTCAAGCGTCGCGAAAAAGCGCGGCGGATGGCCAATGCCGGCCATCGCCACTACGTTGTCGAGGGTCGCAACATCGCGACGCTCGCCGGTAAGCAGGTTCACCGCCATGCCGGGACGCAACTGCATCGGGATTTCCCCCGGACGTGCGACGCCGCCGTTGACGATAACGGCATCGACGCTTTGCAAACGGGATGCTCGCTCGCGCATCGGCCCGGCCGGCAACCACCAACCATTGCCAAAGCGGCGTACGCCGTCAATCACAACGATTTCTGTATCCCGCGCCAGCTTATAATGCTGAAGACCATCATCGGTGACGATAATTTGTAAATCGTGAGCGGCTAATAAGGCTTTTACCGCCTCGCTACGCAGTGGCGCAACCGCCACCGGCGCGCCGGTACGCTGATGAATTAACACCGGTTCATCGCCCGCCTGCGCTGTACTGGTGGCATTATCCAGCAGCAGCGGATAGCGGTCGGCTTTGCCGCCGTAGCCGCGAGATACCACGCCGACGCGTATGCCCCGCTGCTGCAGTTGTTCCACCAGCCAAACCACCACCGGCGTTTTACCGTTGCCGCCGGCGGTCAGATTACCGACCACGACCACCGGCACCGGCGCGCGCCAGGCTTTTTTCCACCCCAGTTTATAGCTGAGGCGGATGCAAGCGCTCACCAGGCCATACAGCCAGGAAAGCGGCAGCAATAGCCGCCATAGCGGCGATTCGCCGGACCAGATGCGCGCTATCATTGACCGAATTGCATCTTGTGTAACTGCGCGTAAACGCCTTTATGTTCCAGCAGATCCAGATGGCTGCCGCGTTCAACGATGCGACCATCTTCTACCACCACGATTTCGTCAGCCTGTTCGATAGTCGACAGACGGTGGGCGATAACCAGCGAGGTGCGGTTTTTCTGCAGTTCATCCAGCGCCGCTTGAATTGCACGTTCCGACTCGGTATCCAGCGCCGAGGTGGCTTCATCGAGGATCAGAATAGGGCTATTGCGCAGCAGCGCACGCGCAATAGCGATACGCTGACGTTGACCACCGGAGAGCATCACGCCATTCTCGCCGATAATCGTGTCCAGTCCATTATCCATCTTGTTGATAAAGTCCATCGCATAGGCCATACGCGCCGCTTCTTCAATTTGCTCGCGGGTGTACTCTTCGGTACGCGCATAGGCGATGTTATTGGCGACGGTGTCATTGAACAGATGCACGTTCTGCGAAACCAGCGCCACCTGATCGCGCAGGGAGCTCAGTTTGTACTCGCGTAAATCGTGGCCATCCAGCAGAATCTGCCCCTCGTCAACGTCGTAGAACCGGGTAATCAGGCTGGCGATGGTGGATTTACCTGAGCCTGAACGCCCTACCAGCGCAACGGTTTTCCCTTCCGGGATGCTCAGATTGATGTTACGCAGCGCGGCAACTTCGCGGCCAGGATAGCTAAAGGTGACGTTGTGGAACTCCAGGTTACCTTTGGCGCGCTCAATCACGCGAGTGCCTTCATCTTTCTCCTGCTCGGAATCCAGAATGGAGAAAAGCGTCTGACATGCGGCCATACCGCGCTGGAACTGCGCGTTGACGTTAGTCAGGGATTTCAGCGGGCGCATCAGCGCGATCATCGAAGAAAAGACCACGGTAATGGTACCGGCGGTCAGCGTTTCCATGACGCTTGGGAAGCTCGCCGCGTAGAGCACAAAGGCCAGCGCCAGAGAGGCAATGAGTTGAATGACCGGGTCGGAGATGGAGGACGCGGAGACCATTTTCATGCCCTGCAGGCGCATCTTATTACTGACTTTGTCAAAACGCTTGGTTTCAACCGCCTGACCGCCGAACATCAGCACTTCTTTATGCCCTTTGAGCATCTGTTCCGCGCTGGTGGTCACCTGCCCCATGGTGTTCTGCATATTCTTACTGATATTACGAAAACGCTTCGAAACCACCCGAATCGCCACAGAGACGATAGGCGCAAGCACGATAAGAATTAGCGACAATTGCCAGCTGTAATAGAACATCATGGCGAACAGGCCGATAATTGAGGCCCCTTCACGCACTACGGTTATCAACGCGCTGGAGGAAGATGAAGCGACCTGTTCGGAGTCGTAGGTGATACGCGACAGCAATGTCCCGGTGGACTGTTTGTCGAAGAAAGCGACAGGCATGCCCATCATATGACCGAACAGGCGGCGACGCATGGTCATCACCACTTTGCCGGAAACCCAGGAGATACAGTAACTCGAGATATAGCTACTGATGCCACGCAGCACCATCAAACCGATCACCACCAGCGGCATCCATAACAGCACTGAGCGATCCGTTTTACCAAAACCATCATCCAATAACGGTTTAAGAAGCGATAACATGAAGGTATCACTTGCCGCGTTAAGCACCAACGCCACGGCCGCTACGATTAGCCCGGCTTTAAACGGCGCTATCATCGGCCAAAGTCGGCGGAAGGTCTGCCACGTGGAGAGATCTTTATCGTTCTGCATTCAATAAACCAGCTTATGTTGAAATAGCCGCATATTCTACCCGTTCTGCGCGTCCCCGCCAAACCACTGATGATACCAACGCGGTAAAAGTTGATCTCGTAAGCTATGGATTTGCCAACCTTCTGGAGAAAAAATAATCGTTATTTGCCCCGAGTGCGGCGTATCAAACCACCGATATCCCTGCTCACGATAGCGCTGCGCGACTTTTTGGGAAGGCATCTTCCATGCATTGTATCGCGCTGCCGAGGCGATAGCCGCCTCTCCCCCTACCCGCTGCAACAATGTCACGCCGGATGAAGTGTTGCTGCCGTGGTGCGGAACCTGAATAAGTGTAGACATAAGATGCTGCCAGTAATGGCTTATCATCTGCTCTTCGGCCGGGATTTCGATATCGCCGGTAAGTAAAACGCTACGCTTGCCGTCATCGACCCTAACCACACAGGAACCATTGTTCCCTTTATGTTCACCCGCAGGCAATGGCCAAAGCGCCTGAAATCGGAGCCCTCGCCAGCGCCAGGTTTCCCCTCTGCGACAGGGTAGATGCCCGCGCGCTTTAAGCGGACTACGAATAACGAGATTGGGCCACGCCTGAATAATCGCATTCAGGCCACCGCGATGATCAAGATGTTCGTGGCTCAATATTATGCCTTCCGGATGAAGACCGCGCCAGCGTAGCCAGGGTACGATAAGCCGCTCACCGCTATCGCCTCCCGGCCAGGCTGGGCCGGTATCGTACAAAATTGCCGCGCCCTGACGCTCGATGACCACCGCCAGCCCTTGTCCGACATCCAGCATCGTCACCCGCCACTCGCCCGGTGAGGCGGCGCGCCAGAAAGGCCAACTGAGTAGCGCCACGCCGCTAATACAGAGTAACGGCATCTGACGCCAGGCCTGAAAACGCCATACCAGAAGCGCCAGCCACGGCAGTAAACTGACCGCCAGCCAGCGTTCGTCAAGCGATACCCATCCCGCAGGCAAATGGCGTAAGAACCAGAATAAGATTGCCAGCAACCGATCGGCGAGTTGCCATAACGCCATTTCAAGCAATGCCGGACCGCTGAGATGCAGTAGCATGGCCGCTAAAATCAGCGGGACTATTAGAAATGTCACCAGCGGAACGGCAATCAGGTTCGCTATCAGTGATGTCAGACTAATACCATGGAACAGTGCTATCTGCAGCGGCGCCAATAATAGCATCAGGCCACACTGCAGGTGGCTCAGCGCCAGCAGGTGCCGCCACGGTGAATGACAGCGGTAAGGGCGAAGCGGCGCAAGCTGATACCAGAAAATCAACGCAGCAACCGCAAAGACCGATAACCACAGGCTTTCTGAAATTATCGCCAGTGGATCGGCCAGCAGTATTGCCGCAATACAACAGCAAAATATTTGCCAGGGCGACCAGCGCCTGGCCTGTAGCCGCAACAGACATCCTGCGGTTAAGGCCGCACAGGTACGTAGCGCCGGGGGTTGCATGCCGGTAAGCCAGGCGTAAAACAGCGCGCAACCTAACCCGACAAGCAGCGGTATCCGCCAGCCTATCCAGCGGCACGGGAGAAAGAACTGTATTCCGCGAACCAGCAACCAGCCAAGCGACGCCCCCAGCGCAATATGCAGGCCGGAGATAGCCATTAAATGAGACGTCCCCGTCTCCTGCATTAACCTTTTTATCTCATCCGCAACCGCAAGGCGCTCCCCCATTCCCAGCCCCAGCATCACCGTTCTCCACGGATAATTAGCAAGTGCGCGGTTCAACGAGTCCAGATAGCGAGCCCGGGAACTACAACGTGAATCAAGCGATGAGGCATTCAGAAAACGTCCGCTAAGCGGACGATGTTGAGCAAGGGCGTAGCGCTGGCTATCGAAGCCGCCCTCATTTAACTGCCCATGCACCGGACGAGCGCGGATGGTCATCAGCCAGCGCTGCCCAACGCAGCCTGCTTCAGGCAGTTCGCCGCCGTAAAGGGTGATCCCAACCGCGGGATATAAACGCCGCCCATCAAGACGGATTATCTTACCTTGCCAGCTCGTCAGGCCATCACCGCCTACCAGCTTAATAACGGCCTGCCGGTTGCGACCGGGAATATGCTCAGTGGGCCACAACGCCTGCCGGGCATGTAATATTCCCCACACGAGAAATAGCAACGTCAATGCGGCATACGTTGTGTAAGGTTTGCGCAGCGTTGCCATGATTATCGCAACGCCAATAAGACACCAAACGCTTAGCATATTCGGTAGTGCCGGTAGCCAAAGCAGCGGCGAAATTCCGATTATGGCGCAGCCTGCCAGATGTGGTAATCGCATAACACCTCCCTGTTATCGGGGAGTGTCAGACAATTCGCCGCCGCGATCATGTTGAAAAGAATGGCATTGCGTCGCGCTGTCCGGGAAATATTGTCTCTTGCTATCAGGTAACAAAAGTTTTGCGAGCGGACACGGAAAACAGGCATAAAAAAAGCACCCTCAGGTGCTTTTTTATTAAGTAAGTCTTTGCCTGATGAGGAAAAACTTACTCTTCGTAAATATTGGCGCGGTCGCGTAGTTCTTTCCCAGGCTTAAAGTGCGGAACGTATTTACCTTCCAGTTCCACTTTATCGCCAGTCTTCGGGTTACGCCCGGTGCGAGGTGCTCGATAGTGCAGAGAGAAGCTGCCGAAACCGCGGATTTCAATGCGCTCACCTTGAGCAAGCGTTGAGGCCATATGTTCCAGCATTTCTTTAACAGCATCTTCCACCGCTTTCGCCGGGATATGAGATTGCTGGCTGGCAAGTCTTTCTATCAATTCTGACTTGGTCATTTTTCCTCCGGTTTCCTTCAAGGCAAAGTTAGCTTACAGCTTAAACAAGGGCGGCCGTAGCCGCCCTTTGTGCTTGATTACAGGACGAATCCTGCAATCTGTCAAGTAAACTCGTCATTATTCAGACCGTTGTGGCCTGAATAACTAAGATTACTCGCCTTTAGCTGCTTTGAAAGCTTCAGCCATTGCGTTGTTAGAGAAGTTTGCATCTTCCTGTTTGTTAACAGTTGCGATTGCATCTTTCTCGTCAGCTTCGTCTTTCGCACGAACAGACAGGCTGATTGCGCGGTTTTTACGATCAACGCCGGTGAATTTAGCTTCAACTTCGTCGCCAACGCTCAGAACCAGAGTTGCATCTTCAACGCGGTCACGGGATGCTTCAGAAGCACGCAGGTAACCTTCAACGCCGTCAGCCAGTTCTACGGTTGCGCCTTTAGCGTCAACTGCAGTTACTTTACCGGTTACGATAGCGCCTTTCTTGTTCAGAGCAACGTAGTTGTTGAACGGATCTTCCGCCAGCTGTTTAACGCCCAGGGAGATACGCTCACGTTCTGCGTCAACCTGCAGTACAACTGCAGCGATTTCGTCGCCTTTTTTGTATTCACGAACTGCTTCTTCGCCTGCAACGTTCCAGGAGATGTCAGACAGGTGAACCAGGCCGTCGATGCCGCCGTCCAGGCCGATGAAGATACCGAAGTCAGTGATAGACTTGATTTTACCTTCAACACGGTCGCCCTTGTTGTGGGTTTCCGCGAACTGCTGCCATGGGTTAGATTTGCACTGCTTCAGACCCAGGGAGATACGACGACGTTCTTCGTCGATATCCAGAACCATAACTTCCACTACATCGCCAACGTTAACAACTTTGGACGGGTGGATGTTTTTGTTGGTCCAATCCATTTCGGAAACGTGAACCAGGCCTTCAACGCCTTCTTCGATTTCAACGAAGCAGCCGTAGTCGGTCAGGTTGGTCACGCGACCGGTCAGTTTGGTACCTTCCGGATAACGCTTAGCGATAGCTACCCACGGATCTTCGCCCAGCTGTTTCAGGCCCAGAGATACACGGGTACGCTCGCGGTCGAACTTCAGCACTTTAACAGTGATTTCGTCGCCAACGTTTACGATTTCGCTCGGATGCTTAACGCGTTTCCAGGCCATATCGGTGATGTGCAGCAGGCCGTCAACGCCGCCCAGATCAACGAATGCACCGTAGTCAGTGAGGTTCTTAACGATACCTTTGACTTCCATGCCTTCCTGCAGGTTTTCCAGCAGCTGATCGCGCTCTGCGCTGTTTTCGGATTCGATAACGGCACGACGAGAAACAACGACGTTGTTACGTTTCTGGTCCAGCTTGATGACTTTGAATTCAAGCTCTTTGCCTTCCAGGTGCAGCGTGTCGCGCACCGGACGAACGTCTACCAGGGAGCCCGGCAGGAACGCACGAATACCATTCAGCTCAACAGTGAAGCCACCTTTAACTTTGCCGTTGATAACACCGACTACAGTTTCAGCGTCTTCGTAAGCTTTTTCCAGCGTGATCCAAGCTTCGTGACGTTTAGCTTTCTCACGGGACAGCAGGGTTTCACCGAAGCCGTCTTCTACTGCATCCAGAGCAACGTCAACTTCGTCACCAACCTGGATTTCCAGCTCGCCCTGGGCGTTTTTGAACTGCTCAGCCGGGATGGCGGACTCAGATTTCAGACCAGCGTCAACCAGTACGATATCTTTGTCGATAGCAACAACAACACCACGAACGATGGAACCCGGGCGGGTTTCGATTTCTTTTAAGGATTCTTCAAATAGTTGAGCAAAAGATTCAGTCATGTTTAATCTTCAGGTTTCATATTTAACGTCCACCTGGCTCCGTGCCGGATGGGGTTGTTTAACATACCCGCTAACACTCCGTTGCTGCGGGGGTACTGCTATAATTCGGAGGCTCGCAACGCTTTGCCGCTTAACGGTTAAGCGATAGCCAGTTTTTCGCGCGCATATTGTAGCGCTTTTTCAATTACTTGCTCAATGCTTAGTTCAGTTGAATCGAGAACTAATGCATCAGCGGCCGGGACAAGCGGCGCCACGGCACGATTACGATCGCGATCGTCACGCTCTTTTATCTCGGACAAAAGACGTTCAAAGTTAACACTAAAACCCTTTTCCTGCAACTGTAGCAGGCGGCGCTGCGCGCGTTCTTCCGCCGACGCATCGAGGAAAATTTTAACCGGCGCATCAGGGAAAACAACGGTGCCCATATCGCGGCCGTCGGCAATCAGGCCGGGCTGCTCGCGAAAGGCGCGTTGACGGCGCAGCAGCGCTTCGCGAACGCGCGGGAAGGCAGCGACTTTCGAGGCGGTATTGGCCACTTCCTGAGTGCGGATCTCCGCACTCACATCCTCACCTTCCAGCACCACTTCCAGGTTGCCGTCAGCAGAAATAAAACGTACATCGAGATGAGCGGCCAGCGGAACCAGCGCCTCTTCTGACTCGACGTCAACATGATGATGTAAGGCCGCCAGCGCCAAAACGCGATAGATAGCGCCGGAATCCAACAGATGCCAGCCAAGCGCTTCCGCCATTGCCTTGCACAACGTGCCCTTACCCGCACCGCCAGGTCCATCAATGGTGATTACCGGAACATTTGCCGTCATCTTTATTCTCCTTTAGCAAGGCGCATGAATATAAACGCCGCGCATTATACGCATCAATGCGCCAGAAAGTGAGCATTGTGTGCAAATTACGGAATAGTAGAAATTAAATGTAGAAGAATTGCGCAATTATAGCGGGCTGGCGGAATACCAGCCCGGAAGATGACAAAGCTTTACCTTATCGGACGAGACAGAATTTACGCCAGGGTACTAATTCGCGCTAGCTGCTCGAAATAGTCCGGGAACGTTTTCGCCGTACATTTCGGGTCAAGGATAGTGACCGGCGTTGCCGACAGCGCCACCAGCGAGAAGCACATCGCCATGCGGTGATCGTTGTAGGTACCGATTTCAGCAAATTTCAGCGTCTCAGGCGGCGTGATGCGAATATAGTCTTCACCCTCTTCCACTTCGGCGCCGACTTTACGCAGTTCAGTTGCCATCGCAAACAGACGATCGGTCTCTTTCACCCGCCAGTTGTAAATATTGCGCAGCACCGTGGTACCTTTCGCAAACAACGCCGCGGTAGCGATGGTCATGGCCGCATCCGGAATATGGTTCATATCCATATCAACGGCGTTCAACTCGCCGCGTGTACAGGCGATAAAATCGTCGCCCCAGACAACCGTCGCACCCATTTTTTCCAGCACGTCGGCGAATCGAATATCGCCCTGTACGCTATTGCGGCCAATACCGGTCACTTTCACCGTACCGCCCTTAATAGCGCCGGCAGCGAGGAAATAAGAGGCTGAGGAGGCATCGCCTTCCACCAGATAATCGCCCGGCGACTGATATTGTTGCCCACCGCGCACGACAAAGCGCTGATAGTTGTGGTTTTCAACGTTAACGCCAAAGGTTTTCATCAGGTGCAGCGTGATGTCGATATAAGGTTTAGATACCAGCTCGCCTTTAATCGCGATCGTCGTGTCCTGCGGCGCCAGCGGCGCAGTCATCAGTAAAGCGGTAAGGAACTGGCTGGAGACGCTGCCATCGACTTCCACCTGGCCGCCGTTGAAACCACCGCGCAGGCGCAGGGGCGGATAGTTTTCCTGCTCCAGATACTCAATTTGCGCGCCCCCCTGGCGTAACGCATCGACCAGGTGCCCTATCGGTCGCTCTTTCATTCGCGGTTCGCCGGTCAGCACAATATCGTTGTGGCCGAGGCACAACGCCGCTGCCAGCGGGCGCATCGCCGTACCAGCATTACCGAGAAACAACTCCAGCGCGCCGCTGGCCTGAAGCGGACCACCGTTGCCGGTGACTTCACAACGAGTGCGATCGGCAGACAAGGTGTAGTGAACTCCCAGGGCGTTAAGCGCATTGAGCATATGGCGAACATCATCGCTGTCCAGCAAGTTGGTCAGCACGGTGGTGCCGTGGGCTAATGCCGCCAGCAGCAAAGCGCGGTTAGAGACACTTTTTGACCCGGGTAGGTTTACTGTGCCATCAACGCGCGCAATGGGTTGTAACGTCAGGGATTCCATGAAACTCGACTCTCAAAAAAACAGAATAAAAACCCCGCAGACCGGCCGCGGGGATGAAAATAAGCGCTCAGCAATTAGCCGCGACGACGTTCGAAGTCCTGCATGAAGTCGGTGAGCGCCTTGACGCCGGCCAGCGGCATCGCATTGTAGATAGAAGCACGCATACCGCCCACCACGCGGTGGCCTTTCAGCGCATGCAAACCGGCCGCAAAAGACTCTTCAAGGAACAGTTTGTCCAGCGCGCTATCCGCCAGCTGGAACGGCACGTTCATCCGCGAGCGGTTGGCAGCGGCAACATCGTTACGATAAAAATCACTGTTATCAATCACGCCATACAGCAGGTCCGCTTTTTGGCGGTTGATTTTATCCATCGCGGCCACGCCACCCTGCTCTTTCAGCCATTTGAATACCAGCCCCGCCAGATACCAGGCGAAGGTCGGAGGCGTGTTAAACATTGAGTCATTGGCGTTCAGCACGGTGTAATCAAGAATTGATGGGCAGGCGACGCTGGCTTTACCCAGCAGGTCTTCACGCACGATAACCAGCGTCAACCCTGCCGGGCCGATATTCTTCTGCGCGCCAGCGTAAATCACGCCATAACGGCTGACGTCGATTTCATGGGACAGAATACTGGAGGAGTAATCCGCGGTGACGACGACATCTTTGTCAAAATTCGGCGTTTCGTGAATAGCGATACCATCGATGGTTTCATTTGGGCAGAAGTGCAAATAGGCCGCGCCCGGCGTCAACTGCCATTCACTCATCGGTTTAACGGCTCGCAGGCCGTCAACGGTAGTTTTCGCATCGATAACGTTCGGCGTGCAGTATTTTTGCGCTTCTTTCACCGCACTTGCCGCCCAGTAACCGGCGTCCACATAATCTGCTGTCGTTTTATCACCCAGCAGATTTAACGGGATCCCGGCAAACTGTCCGCGACCGCCGCCATGACAGAACAACACTTTATAGTTGGAAGGGATATTAAGCAGATCGCGGAAATCCTGTTCTGCCGTTTCAGCCACCTGGATAAACTCCTTACCACGGTGGCTGATTTCCATTACCGACGTCCCCAGACCGTGCCAGTCGCACAGTTCCTGTTGCGCCAGTTTGAGAACTTCTGCCGGCAGCATTGCCGGGCCCGAACTAAAGTTATAGACCTGAGCCATTTCCCCTCACCACGTTGTTATATTGTCTGCACGCGAACCGTCGCGGGCATAAGTTATTCCTGTGGCTATCGGTTTTATCATTCAGTGACACACACCGCAACGAGTAAAACTAAGCGGCCCACAAACGAGGCCACCGTCACACAAAAGAATCAACCAGCTTGACGTCATTAAACCGACATAATCGCTGCGAGCAGATCGCTTTTTCCTCTCTCTTCCGCCGTCCATTCCGGATTTGGACTGACGGCATAAATAATTATCATCTACGTTCACAGGAAACGATCTCGCCGTAGCTCCCCCCGTCAACTCATTTAATACTTGAATATTATCTTAATTCTTCATGAATTATGTTTCCGCGAGAGCACCGTCATTTACCGTCGTATTTCCAGATCATTAAAATTTTCGAACCAGCCGATGAAGACTGGTATTAATCACTTTTAAAGGAATATTTATGCGTGAATTAACCTATAACGAAATGTCTGATGTGAGCGGCGGCTTTGGCCTGTTGTCCATTCCTGCGGCAGTTGGTTTACTGGTCAGCATTCCGACGATTGTCATCGGAGCGATAACCGGGCCCTTTACGCTGGGCGCAGGCTTCGCGGTAATGGCGGCAGGCATCGTCGGTACCAGTCTCGCCGGCGCGGCAATGATCGTTAGCATTTGTACGCCGATTCTGTAACTTGCTACGGCATGTGGAGTTTCTCCGCATGCCATTTACCGCTCTTCTCTTTTTATGCATTGCCGCGGCTAACGACATAGCCACTTACCGGTAAAACCCGTATCATTGCGCATCCTGCCAACAATAAACGAATTGCTATGACCCAGACATTTATCCCCGGCAAAGATGCCGCCCTGGAAGATTCCATCGCTCGCTTCCAGCAGAAACTGCTCGACCTCGGATTTGATATCGAAGAGGCCTCGTGGCTGAATCCGGTACCACACGTGTGGTCCGTTCACATTCGCGATAAAGAGTGCGCGCTGTGTTTTACCAATGGTAAAGGCGCAACTAAAAAGGCGGCGCTGGCTTCCGCGCTGGGCGAATATTTCGAACGTCTGTCTACCAACTACTTCTTCGCGGACTTCTGGTTAGGCGATACCATCGCCAACGGTCCCTTCGTTCATTATCCGAACGAAAAGTGGTTCCCGCTGACGGAAGATGATGAAGTACCGGAAGGCCTGCTGGATGCCCGCCTGCGCGCCTTTTACGATCCGGACGATCAACTGACCGCCAGCATGCTCGTGGATCTGCAATCCGGCAACGACGAGCGCGGCGTCTGCGGCCTGCCGTTTACCCGTCAATCAGACGGCGAAACCGTCTATATTCCGATGAACATTGTCGGCAACTTGTACGTTTCCAACGGCATGTCAGCGGGTAATACCCCGAATGAAGCGCGCGTGCAGGGCTTGTCTGAAGTCTTTGAGCGTCATATCAAAAACCGTATCATCGCAGAGAGCATCAGCCTGCCGGAGATCCCGGCTGAAGTGATGGCGCGCTATCCGGGCGTCGTTGAATCTATCGCCAAACTGGAAGCCGAAGGTTTCCCGATCTTCGCCTACGATGGCTCTCTTGGTGGTAAATATCCGGTTATCTGCGTAGTCCTGTTTAACCCGGCTAACGGCACCTGCTTCGCCTCTTTCGGCGCCCATCCGGATTTCGGCGTGGCGCTGGAGCGTACTGTTACCGAACTGCTACAAGGCCGCAGTCTGAAAGATCTCGACGTCTTTACCCCTCCGACCTTTGATGACGAAGAAGTTGCCGAGCACGCCAACCTGGAAACTCACTTCATTGATTCCAGCGGCCTGATCTCCTGGGATATGTTTAAACAGGATGCCGACTATCCGTTCGTTGACTGGAATTTCTCCGGCAGCACTGAAGAAGAGTTCGCCACCCTGATGGCTATCTTCAAAGCTGAAGATAAAGAAGTCTATATCGCCGACTACGAACATCTGAGCGTCTACGCCTGCCGGATCATCGTTCCGGGGATGTCCGATATTTATCCGGCGGAAGACCTGTGGCTCGCTAATAACAGCATGGGCGCACACCTGCGCGACACTATTCTCTCCCTGCCGGGTAGCGAGTGGGAAAAAGAAGATTATCTGGCGCTCATCGAGCAAATGGACGATGAAGGACTTGATGATTTCACGCGCGTCCGCGAACTATTAGGCCTGGCAACCGGCAAAGACAATGGCTGGTATACCCTGCGTATCGGCGAGCTGAAAGCGATGCTGGCCTTGGCCGGCGGCGACCTTGAACAGGCGTTGATTTGGACAGAGTGGACCATGGAATTCAATGCCTCCATCTTCAGCCCTGAGCGCGCCAACTATTATCGCTGCCTGCAAACGCTGCTGTTGCTTAGCCAGGAAGAAGAGCGCCAGCCGCTGCAGTACCTGAATGCCTTCATCCGTATGTATGGCGCGGATGCTGTGGAAGCCGCTAGCGCCGCCCTGAGCGGAGAGGCGCCATTCTATGGCCTTCAGGCGGTCGATAACGATCTGCGCGCTTTCCCGGCACATCAGTCTTTACTGAAGGCCTACGAAAAGCTGCAGCGGGCAAAAGCGGCCTTCTGGGCCAAATAACCCATTAGGGGTAAACCATAACGTTACGGGGCCGCCAGCGGCTCCGTTTTTTTATGATTTGCTCCAAAACCACGCCATTTTGTAGGTGCAAAGTTAACTATAAGTAAAATCCAAACATTGATGATATTTAGATTGTTAATTTTAATAAAAATACTCCATTTTAATTAACCGTAAACAATGGTCACTCATGGAAATTTTCAACATTATTTGCAAATATTAAAATTTAGTTTTTCATTAAAAATCAAAAAGATAAAGTCACAACAGGCTAATTCCACACGCAAAATGGGCCTATGACTCCGGTAGGATATGATCTACATCAAATTCCCTTCTATAATGCTTTGTTAGTATCACACCGCCAACTTATATAAAGAGAGAGTTAGTGTGAAAGCTGACAACCCTTTTGATCTTTTACTCCCTGCCGCGATGGCGAAAGTCGCCGAAGAAGCAGGTGTCTATAAAGCGACGAAACATCCGCTGAAGACGTTTTATCTGGCGATTACCGCAGGTGTCTTCATCTCCATCGCTTTTGTGTTTTATATCACGGCGACCACCGGTACTGCCGCAATGCCTTTCGGGATTGCCAAACTTATCGGCGGGGTATGCTTCTCACTAGGTCTGATTCTTTGCGTCATCTGCGGTGCTGACCTTTTCACCTCGACCGTACTGATCGTCGTGGCGAAAGCCAGCGGGCGTATTACCTGGGGTCAGCTGGCAAAAAACTGGCTTAACGTCTATGTTGGAAACCTGATCGGCGCGCTGCTGTTTGTACTGTTAATGTGGTTATCAGGCGAATATATGACTGCCAACGGCGGCTGGGGCTTAAATGTTCTGCAAACTGCAGACCACAAAATGCACCACACGTTTATTGAAGCCGTCTGCCTGGGTATCCTGGCTAACCTGATGGTGTGTCTGGCAGTCTGGATGAGCTACTCCGGCCGCAGCCTGATGGACAAAGCGATGATCATGGTGTTGCCGGTTGCGATGTTTGTCGCCAGCGGCTTTGAACACAGCATCGCGAATATGTTTATGATCCCGATGGGTATCGTAATTCGCAACTTTGCGAGCCCGGAATTCTGGACCGCTATCGGTTCAACTCCGGAGAGTTTTTCTCACTTAACCATTATGAACTTCATCACTGATAACCTGATTCCAGTCACTATCGGAAACATCATCGGCGGTGGTTTGTTGGTTGGGTTGACGTACTGGGTCATTTACCTGCGTGGCGACGATCATCATTAATGGTTGTCTCAGGCAGTAAATAAAAAATCCACTTAAGAAGGTAGGTGTTACATGTCCGAGCTTAATGAAAAGTTAGCCACAGCCTGGGAAGGTTTTGCGAAAGGTGACTGGCAGAACGAAGTCAACGTACGTGACTTTATCCAGAAAAACTACACCCCATATGAAGGTGACGAATCCTTCCTGGCTGGCGCAACTGATGCGACCACCAAGCTGTGGGACAGCGTAATGGAAGGCGTTAAACAGGAAAACCGCACTCACGCGCCTGTTGATTTCGACACTTCCCTCGCATCCACCATCACTTCTCACGACGCGGGCTACATCGAGAAAGCGCTCGAGAAAATCGTTGGTCTGCAAACTGAAGCTCCGCTGAAACGTGCGATTATCCCGTTCGGCGGTATCAAAATGGTTGAAGGTTCCTGCAAAGCGTACAATCGCGAACTGGACCCGATGCTGAAAAAAATCTTCACCGAGTACCGTAAGACTCACAACCAGGGCGTATTTGATGTTTACACCAAAGACATCCTGAACTGCCGTAAATCCGGCGTGCTGACCGGTCTGCCGGATGCTTACGGCCGTGGCCGTATCATCGGTGACTACCGTCGCGTTGCGCTGTACGGTATCGACTTCCTGATGAAAGACAAATACGCTCAGTTCCAGTCTCTGCAAGAGAAACTGGAAAGCGGCGAAGATCTGGAAGCAACCATCCGTCTGCGTGAAGAAATTGCTGAACAGCATCGCGCTCTGGGTCAGATCAAAGAAATGGCAGCGAAATACGGCTGCGATATCTCTGGTCCGGCGACTACCGCTCAGGAAGCTATCCAGTGGACCTACTTCGGTTACCTGGCCGCCGTTAAATCTCAGAACGGCGCGGCAATGTCCTTCGGTCGTACATCCAGCTTCCTGGATATCTACATCGAACGTGACCTGCAGGCGGGTAAAATCACCGAGCAAGACGCGCAGGAAATGGTTGACCACCTGGTCATGAAACTGCGTATGGTTCGCTTCCTGCGTACCCCGGAATATGATGAACTGTTCTCCGGCGACCCGATTTGGGCAACAGAATCTATCGGCGGTATGGGCGTTGACGGCCGTACTCTGGTAACCAAAAACAGCTTCCGCTTCCTGAACACCCTGTACACCATGGGGCCGTCTCCGGAGCCGAACATCACCATCCTGTGGTCTGAAAAACTGCCGCTGAGCTTCAAGAAATTCGCCGCTAAAGTATCCATCGATACCTCTTCTCTGCAGTACGAGAACGATGACCTGATGCGTCCGGACTTCAACAACGACGACTACGCTATCGCATGCTGCGTAAGCCCGATGGTTGTTGGTAAGCAAATGCAGTTCTTCGGCGCTCGCGCTAACCTCGCGAAAACCATGCTGTATGCTATCAACGGCGGCGTTGATGAAAAACTGAAAATGCAGGTTGGTCCGAAATCTGAGCCGATCAAAGGCGACGTGCTGAACTATGACGAAGTCATGGAACGCATGGATCACTTCATGGACTGGCTGGCTAAACAGTACGTCACCGCGCTGAACATCATTCATTACATGCACGACAAGTACAGCTACGAAGCCTCTCTGATGGCGCTGCACGACCGTGACGTTATCCGCACCATGGCGTGTGGTATCGCAGGTCTGTCCGTTGCTGCTGACTCCCTGTCTGCTATCAAATACGCGAAAGTTAAACCGATTCGTGACGAAGACGGTCTGGCTATCGACTTCGAAATCGAAGGCGAATACCCGCAGTTTGGTAACAACGATGCTCGCGTCGATGACATGGCCGTTGACCTGGTTGAACGTTTCATGAAGAAAATTCAGAAACTGCATACCTACCGCAACGCTATCCCGACTCAGTCTGTTCTGACCATCACTTCTAACGTCGTGTATGGTAAGAAAACCGGTAACACCCCAGACGGTCGTCGCGCTGGCGCGCCGTTCGGACCAGGTGCTAACCCGATGCACGGCCGCGACCAGAAAGGTGCTGTTGCTTCTCTGACCTCCGTTGCTAAACTGCCGTTTGCTTACGCTAAAGATGGTATCTCTTACACCTTCTCTATCGTACCGAACGCGCTGGGTAAAGATGACGAAGTTCGTAAGACTAACCTGGCTGGTCTGATGGATGGTTACTTCCACCACGAAGCGTCCATCGAAGGTGGTCAGCACCTGAACGTGAACGTCATGAACCGCGAAATGCTGCTCGACGCGATGGAAAACCCGGAAAAATATCCGCAGCTGACCATTCGCGTATCTGGCTACGCGGTACGTTTTAACTCCCTGACTAAAGAACAGCAGCAGGACGTTATTACCCGTACCTTCACTCAGACCATGTAATTCCCTGTCTGACTGAAAAAGCGTACAATAAAGGCCCCACATCAGTGGGGCCTTTTTAACAAGTGATTCCCTGCCCCAGCCTGCTTTGCCAGTTATCTATACTTTGGGTACCTGTCAAAACAGACTTAACACAGCCGGTTTGAGCTGTGCATCATAGGCCCTGGAGGGCCGAATCCGGAGATATCACCGCAATGTCAACTATTGGTCGTATTCACTCCTTTGAATCCTGTGGCACCGTCGATGGCCCAGGCATCCGCTTTATTACCTTCTTCCAGGGCTGCCTGATGCGCTGCCTTTACTGCCATAACCGCGACACCTGGGATACCCATGGCGGTAAAGAAATCACCGTTGAAGAATTGATGAAAGAAGTGGTGACCTATCGCCACTTTATGAATGCTTCCGGCGGCGGCGTCACCGCCTCCGGCGGCGAGGCGATCCTGCAGGCTGAATTTGTCCGCGACTGGTTCCGCGCCTGTAAAAAAGAAGGTATCCACACCTGTCTGGATACCAACGGCTTCGTACGTCGCTACGATCCCGTGATTGACGAGCTGCTGGAAGTCACCGATCTGGTGATGCTTGACCTTAAGCAGATGAACGATGAAATCCACCAGAACCTGGTGGGCGTCTCTAACCATCGTACGCTGGAGTTCGCGCAGTATCTGTCGAAGAAAGGGATTAACGTGTGGATCCGCTACGTGGTGGTTCCCGGCTGGTCTGATGATGACGATTCCGCGCATCGCCTGGGTGAATTTACCCGCGATATGGGCAACGTCGAGAAAATCGAACTCCTGCCCTACCACGAGCTGGGTAAACACAAATGGGTCGCGATGGGCGAAGAGTACAAGCTTGACGGCGTACATCCGCCGAAGAAAGAGACCATGGAGCGGGTGAAGGGTATCCTTGAGCAGTATGGTCATAAGGTGATGTACTAAACCGACAGCGGGCCGGAGGTGCTCTCACGACGGCCCGCAACTATAATAGAACCAATCCCGTCGATAACGCCACACTATGAACGCGATACCGTCTGCCCGCAGAAATATTCATTAATCAAAACGGACTACGCGCGGCCTTCGCCGCGCGCCAGATTGGTTACGCGTGTGCCACCGGCGTCGGGTGATGTCCGGCTTTGCGCAGCAGGGTCAGCAGATAGATAAACGATACGCTGGCGATCATGATAAACAGCAGATTATCCGAGAAGTTCTGCATCAACATCGCCGTCAGGGTCGGCCCCAGCAGGCTGCCGATGGTATAGCTCATCAGCAGCGCCTGGTTCATCGCCACCAGTTGATGGTGTTCAACCTTCTCGCAGGCCCAGGCCATCGCCACCGGATACAGAGTAAAACCGGATGCGCCGAGCACAAAAAGCGCTGGCGCCATTGCCGCCTGGCTGAGCATCGCCAGACAGCCCAGAATCACCACAAAGACCTGTACGCGCAGCACCAGCAGGCGGCCATAGCGGTCAGCCAGACGCCCGACCGGCCACTGCCCGAGAATGCCTGCGCTAACCATCACCGCCATCCAGAAACCAATACCCGAATCGCTGACGCCCTGATGATTTAGCCACAGCGGCATCAGGCCGTACAGTGAACCAAGCACGATGCCGGAAATGATGCAGCCATTCACACCGTGGCGCGCCTGACGCAGTTTCAGCATCGGCCAGATACGTACCGTTTCATGCGGCTCGTCGGCCTGGCTCATAATACGTGTAAACATTAGCGGCAGGATCGCCGCCAGCGCCAGGCCGGTAACCCACGGCAGCACGCTCATTAAATCGGTCGGTAATTTGCTGACCATCAGTTGGCCCAATACGGTACCGATGTAATAGACCATCATGTACGCCGCCAGCAGTCGACCGCGGCTGCGGGAAGTACCGCTGCACACCAGCGCGCTTTCCACCACCACCCAGATCATCGCGCAGCCCACCCCGGCAATAAAACGCCAGCTCAGCCATGTCCAGAAGCCGAGCGTAATACCCAGGCCAACGCAGCCAACGGCAAAAATTAATGACGCCAGGTAATAGCTACGGTTAAACCCCAGACGTTTAATGACCCAACCGGCAAATAACGTGCCCACCAGATTGCCGGTAAAATAAGAGGAGCCGACCATCCCAACCTGCCAGGTTGGCATATTTTCATGGGCGAGCCAGAGCGGGACAAGCGTATTTAAAACCGCGATTGCCAGCGTCAACAGAAGCAGGCCACAGAGCAACATTTGCACTGGGCGAGTGTAGATGGTCATGGGTGTTAACCGTGAGGAAGTTCAGATTTCGTGCGCATCATGACACCGCTGTAAACATTGTCAATCCGCCAGAATTCAGGCCTGACGCGGTTTTCAGGGCAACGATAGAAGTTTTTTATCCAGCGGAACGGTAACGGAATTATTCTTTATATTATTCCATTGTTTTTATTAATTTATTGGAAAACGAAGAAGGAAATATCAGTAGAAAAATTTCATCAATCAACCGCATTTTTTAATCACGCCGGAATAAACTTCCGGCGTGATTACTCGCGATTAACTGGCGATTGCCATACCGACGGTCATATGCAGACCATAGAATACGCCGCGACCAATCATCTCACCAACCAGCACCAGCGCAAACGCCAGGCCCAACAGCGGCAATGCGGGCTGATAACCTTTAAGCTGCGGTACAATCCAGCAGACCAGCGCCAGCACTAATGCGACCGTCCGCCATGCCATCAATGAACCATAATCCGGCACCAGCGCGGAAGCCTGCTGAATCGAACTATGAATAGTCGCCAACTCGCTGCCCTGGATCAGCGCGACGGTCACGCTAATCACCAACGCCACCAGCATAATCACCGGCAATAAACGCATCGCCCAACCATCTACGCCCGCGACACGCAGCAGCAGATAACCCAACAGCGGCCCGCCGATAAACAGGGTCAGGAAGAAGTTGAGCGGCGTCCAGATGGTGTACCAGGTGGGCACGGTATCGATGGTGTTATATACGCGGATCATCATCCAGACGAAGATGACGCCGAGGATCATGGTGACGACCAGCCACAGACTACGCAGCCCAGACGACAGTTTATTTACCACCGCCAGCAGCCAGCCAATACCACCGACGGCAAAGAAAAGCGCGCCGCTGGCGATTTCATTGCTTAACGATGATGCGCCAACGCGGTTCAGCGAATTGAACGCGCGCATAGGTGAACCAAGGTGCATGGTGGAGGCGATAAAGCCGATCCCCATCAGCACCCATAGCCCAAACATGCTCATTATCACCCGCTGCTGCTGCTCGCGCAAAAGTTCGCCCTTCATCAACGCCAGCGCGAGAACGATAAAGCCCCCGGCGACGCATTGACCAAAGACCGTGAAAATCATCAACGGCCATTCATGCCATCCATTTCCCATTTCAGACCTCCTTCGGATTGGCCAGATAGCCGGTGGAATCCCCACACGGACGGCTGTTGGCGTTAGGTTTTATCACAATGCTCGGCCTGGTGAAGTGCGCTGAAGGCAGCGGCGCCACGGCGGCCAGCTGGCCGTGTTTTTCCCGCAGTTCGGCAATCGGCCCGAAGTCCAGCGCGCGCAGCGGGCAGGACTCGACGCAAATCGGTTTCTTGCCTTGTGCGACACGCTCGTGACAGCCGTCGCATTTGGTCATATGCCCTTTGGCGGCGTTGTACTGCGGCGCGCCATACGGGCAGGCCATATGGCAGTAGCGACAGCCGATGCACACCTCTTCATTGACCACCACAAAACCGTCTTCGCGCTTGTGCATCGCCCCGCTCGGGCAGACCTTGGTGCACGCCGGGTCTTCGCAGTGGTTACAGGCGATAGAGAGGTAATAGGCGAAAACGTTCTGATTCCAGACGCCGTTGTCCTCCTGCCAGTCGCCGCCGGCATACTCATAGATACGACGGAAGCTGACGTCCGGCGTCAGGTTCTTGTAGTCTTTACAGGCCAGCTCGCAGGTTTTGCAACCGGTGCAACGGGCGGAATCGATAAAAAATCCATACTGAGTTGTCATCGGTTACTCCTTACAGCTTTTCAACCTGGACGAGGTTGGTATGCGATGGGTTGCCTTTCGCCAACGGCGACGGACGTTGAGTCGTCAGCACGTTAATGCTGCCGGCCTGATCCACGCGTGAAGCGTCCGGGTTATACCAGGCGCCCTCGCCCAGCGCGACAACGCCCGGCATCATACGCGGCGTCACTTTCGCTTCGATATGCACTTCGCCGCGGTCGTTGAAAATGCGAATGCGATCGCCGTTGGCGATGCCGCGTGTGTGCGCATCGATCGGGTTAATCCACATCTCCTGGCGGCAGGCTGCCTGCAGGACATCAACGTTGCCATAAGTTGAGTGGACGCGAGACTTGTAGTGGAAGCCCGTCAGCTGTAGCGGATATTTGGCGGACAACGGATCGTTGTAGTTTTCAAACCCCGGGGTGTAGATCGGCAGCGGATCGATCACATCGCCTTCCGGCAGTTCCCAGGTCGCGGCAATTTTGGCAAGCTCCTGGGAATAGATTTCGATTTTGCCCGATGGCGTAGTCAGCGGATTGGCCTGCGGATCTTCACGGAAGGCTTTATACGCCACATGATGCCCCTGCGGGTCACGCTGCTTGAAGATCCCCTGCTGGCGGAAAGTATCGAAATCCGGCAGTTCGGGAATCGCTTTACGCGACTGCTCATACAAATAGCGCATCCAGCCTTCCTGAGTGCGGCCTTCGGTAAACTTCTCCGCCACCCCCATGCGTTTCGCCAACTCGGTGGTCATCTCATAGATGGTTTTGCATTCGAAACGCGGTTTAATCGCCTGGTCGGCAAAGATGACGTAAGACATATTGCCGCAGGAGGCATCCAGCGCGAAGTCCATCTGCTCCGAGGCGGTACAGTCCGGCAGCAGAATATCGGCGTATTTCGCAGACGACGTCATGTGGCAGTCGATTACCACAATCATTTCGCACTTCTTATCGTCCTGCAGGATTTCGTGGGTGCGGTTGATCTCGGAGTGTTGGTTGATCAGGCAGTTACCCGCGTAGTTCCAGATCATCTTGATCGGTACATCGAGCTTATCTTTGCCGCGTACGCCATCACGCAGCGCGGTCATTTCCGGACCACGTTCAATCGCGTCGGTCCACATAAACATGGAGATGCTGGTCTCTACCGGGTTATCCAGCGTCGGCATGCGCTCGAAAGGCAGGCTATATGATCCTTCACGCGCGCCGCTATTACCGCCATTGATCCCAACGTTACCGGTCAGAATGGCGAGCATGGAGATGGCGCGGGTGGCGATTTCGCCGTTGGCGTGACGCTGCGGTCCCCATCCCTGGCTGATATACGCCGGCTTCGCCGTCGCAATCTCGCGAGCCAGTTTCACAATGCGCTCACGCGGGATCCCGGTAATGGTGGATGCCCACTCCGGCGTTTTAGCGATACCGTCGGAGCCCTGACCAAGGATGTAAGCTTTATAATGTCCATTAGACGGCGCATCGGCAGGCAACGTTTTCTCGTCGTAGCCAACGCAGTATTTATCGAGGAAGGGCTGATCGACCAGATTTTCAGTAATCATCACCCACGCCAGCGCTGAAATGAGCGCCGCGTCGGTTCCCGGACGAATTGGGATCCATTCATCTTCACGCCCGGCTCCGGTGTCGGTATAGCGCGGATCGATAATGATCATGCGGGCATTGGATTTCTGCCGCGCCTGCTCAAGGTAGTAAGTGACCCCGCCGCCGCTCATGCGCGTTTCGCCAGGGTTATTGCCGAACAGCACCACTAACTGACTATTTTCGATATCCGACGGGCTATTGCCATCGGCCCAACCACCATAGGTGTAATTCAAACCAGCCGCAATCTGCGCCGATGAATAGTCGCCATAATGATTGAGATAGCCGCCGCAGCAGTTCATCAGACGAGCAATCAGGGTTTTACCCGGCGGCCAGGAGCGAGTCAGAGTCCCGCCGAGCGTACCGGTTCCGTAGTTCAGATAGATAGATTCGTTGCCATAATCTTTAATCAGGCGCTGCATATTGCTGGCGATAGTGTCGAACGCCTCTTCCCAGCTAATTTGTTCGAATTTTCCTTCACCGCGTTTGCCGACGCGCTTCATCGGATATTTCAGCCGGTCGGGGTTATAGACGCGGCGGCGCATAGAGCGGCCGCGCAGACAGGCGCGAACCTGATGCAGACCGTCATAGTTATCGTCGCCGGTATTATCGGTTTCTACATACTTAATCGCGCCATCAACCACGTGCATACGCAGCGGGCAACGGCTGCCGCAGTTAACGGTACAGGCGCTCCAGACCACTTTCTCACTGACTGGCGCCAGCGTATCAGCGGCGTGCGCAATACGCGTGAAGGGTAAGGTCAATGCGTTGCTGGCCATCGCCAGACCGCCTATCGCCGTGGTTTTCATCAAACCACGTCGGCTAACTTCGGCAGCCAGTAAAGCATCGGGGGCTTTGATTTTCATAGATACTCGCTTTGGTTGCTCACAATAAGCTGACAATCGTTATATAATTTTATATATATCGGATTTTATTGGCTTTTTATGCTGTATTAATCCAAAGGGAGTATCACCGGATTTACTGAGGGGATTATTGCCCGGTATCAATAAGGATATAAAAAAAGCGCCCGCAGGCGCTTTTAAGGAAAGAGCAGAAAAGATTACCCGATATACTCGAGGCCGCGCATATACGGGCGCAGGACTTCCGGGATCTCGATACGGCCATCGGCCTGCTGATAGTTTTCCATCACCGCAACCAGCGTACGGCCAACCGCCAGACCAGAACCATTCAGAGTGTGAACGAGACGAGTCTTTTTGTCGGACTTGCTGCGGCAACGCGCCTGCATACGACGCGCCTGGAAATCCCAGACGTTGGAGCAGGAAGAAATTTCGCGATAGGTATCCTGCGCCGGAACCCACACTTCGAGGTCATAGGTTTTACAGGCGCTAAAGCCCATATCGCCGGAACACAGCGCTACCTTACGGTACGGCAGACCCAGCAGTTGCAGAACCTTCTCAGCGTGGCCGGTCATCTCTTCCAGCGCCGTCATAGAGTCTTCCGGACGTACGATCTGCACCATTTCAACTTTGTCGAACTGGTGCATACGGATCAGACCGCGGGTATCACGACCATACGAACCCGCTTCAGAACGGAAGCACGGCGTATGGGCGGTCATTTTAATCGGCAGATCGTCTTCGTCGATGATTTCGTCGCGGACCAGGTTGGTCAGCGGCACTTCGGCGGTCGGAATCAACGCATAGTTGCTGCTATCGGCTTCTTCTTCCAGCGGACGAGTATGGAACAGGTCGCCGGCGAATTTCGGCAACTGGCCAGTACCATACAGCGTGTCCTGGTTCACCAGATAAGGAACATAGTTCTCGCTATAACCGTGCTGTTCGGTGTGCAGATCCAGCATAAACTGCGCCAGCGCGCGGTGCAGGCGGGCCAGTTGGCCTTTCATCACTACGAAACGGGAACCGGTCAGCTTAACGGCGGCGGCGAAGTCCAGGCCCCCGTGCATTTCACCCAGCGTAACATGGTCGCGCACCTCGAAATCGAACTGGCGCGGCGTACCCCAGCGGCTGACTTCAACGTTGTCGTTTTCGTCGCGGCCAACCGGCACGTCATCGTGAGGAATGTTCGGGATCGCCAGCGCGATATCGCGAATTTCCGCCAGCAGCGTTTCCAGCTCGGACTTTGCGGCATCCAGCTGTTCGCCAAGCTTGTTCACTTCCAGGCGTAATGGCTCGATATCTTCCCCGCGCGCTTTCGCCTGGCCAATGGATTTCGATCGGGAGTTACGCTCCGCCTGCAGGTTTTCGGTTTGAACCTGCAGAACTTTACGACGCTCTTCAAGAGCGCGCAGTTTATCTACATCCAGCTTAAAGCCCCGGCGTGCCAGTTTTTCTGCGACTGCGTCTGGCTCGGTACGCAGCAGATTGGGATCGAGCATGCTTATCCTGTGCTTATCGAATTTAAATAGGAAAAATGGCCGCAAACTACGGCCACGGAAATATAGGTAATAACCTTACCGCAACGCCACAATTAGCGGTAGCGTTTTATCTGGCTATTTTGATCCAGTTCGGCAAGCCAGGCGAGCTTTTCAGCGATTTTGCCCTCGAGCCCCCTGTTTGTTGGCTGATAATAGCGCGTTTGCGCCATTTCCTGCGGGAAATACTGCTCGCCGGCGGCGTAGGCGTTAGGTTCATCGTGCGCATAGCGGTATTCCTGACCATAGCCCATCTCTTTCATGAGTTTGGTCGGCGCATTGCGTAAATGAACCGGCACGTCGTAATCAGGGCGATCGCGGGCGTCGGCCAGCGCGGCCTTAAAGGCGGTGTACACCGCATTACTCTTCGGCGCGCAGGCCAGATAAACAATAGCCTGAGCAATAGCCCGTTCGCCTTCTGCCGGCCCGACGCGGGTAAAACAATCCCACGCGGAAATGGCCACCTGCATAGCCCGGGGATCGGCGTTGCCGACATCCTCAGACGCGATAGCCAGACAACGGCGCGCAACATACAGCGGGTCGCCGCCCGCGGTAATGATCCGTGCGTACCAGTATAATGCCGCATCCGGGGCGCTACCGCGCACCGACTTATGTAACGCGGAAATAAGATCGTAAAAACGGTCGCCTTTATTATCAAAACGCGCGCTACGCTCGCCGGCAATTTCAGTAAGCAGTTCGGCTTTCAGCACTCGCTTGCCCGAATCGTCGCTTTCAGCCATATCGGCCATCATTTCTAACGTGTTCAACGCCCGACGCGCGTCGCCGTTGACCAGTTCGGCAATCGCCTTGCGAGTTTCATCTGGCAGGACAATATCTTGCCCGCCGTAGCCGCGCGCTTTATCGCCCATCGCCTGGTTAAGCACCTGCTCGATATCATCCGTGGTCAGCGACTTAAGTAAATAGACGCGGGCGCGGGAAAGCAAAGCGGAATTAAGTTCGAATGACGGGTTTTCGGTCGTCGCGCCAATAAAAGTAATGGTGCCATCTTCGATGTGCGGCAGAAAGGCGTCCTGCTGACTTTTATTGAAACGATGCACTTCGTCTACAAACAGGATAGTGCGTCGACCGGCATTGCGGTTTTGCCGCGCGCGCTCGATAGCTTCGCGGATCTCTTTGACGCCAGAGGTGACAGCTGAGATACGTTCGACATCGGCATTGGCGTAGCGTGCAATCACTTCCGCAAGGGTAGTTTTACCGGTGCCCGGCGGCCCCCACAGGATCATCGAGTGCAGATGCCCGGCCTCAATCGCCCGCGGTAGCGGTTTACCCGGCGCCAGCAGGTGCTGCTGGCCAATGTACTGCGCTAAATTTTCTGGCCGCATACGGGCGGCCAGAGGTTGAAACGCGTTATCGGAAAAATCGAGCGAAAAGTTGCTCACATTCGCCTCTACTTACGTTGATCGTCCACCGTCACCCCTTGCGGCGGTGTAAAAGTGAACTTAGATGCGTCGACGGCGCCATTCTGCTGCGACTTCAGCTGGTAGCTGCTGCGCTGATCGTCTTGCTCAACGGCGCTGAACTGATGGATAGTGCCGTCACGGCCCACATTGATTGTGAACTGCTTCAGGTTGCCGTTACCGCTTTTCGGCGTCAGCACAAAATCATCGCCGTTTTGCTTGATGTTGTATTGCTGCCAGTCCGCTGACTGGTTGCGGGCGATCAGCATGAACGGCGTATTGCTGGTCGCGTTTTTCAGCCAGGTCGCGGTTGCCTGCTCGACAAACGGGTTGTAGAACCACAGCGTTTTCCCATCCGACACCAGAATACTTTCATCCGGCTGGGTCATGTGCCAGTTGAACAGATTCGGGCGTTTCACCCACAAATCGCCCTGCCCGTCCTGCACGGCATTGCCGCTTGCGTCGGTTACTTTCTGAGTGAAGCTGGCATGGAAGCTGCTAACTTTATCCAGACGGCTTTTTAAGTCGCCGGCAGCGTCTGCCCAAACCTGGCTTACCACGAAGCCAGACAATAATGCACAGGTGATGGCAAGTTTCTTCATTGTTGATCCTTATTGTGCGTCACTCCCGACGCGGGAGCCTGTTCTGTCTCTACTGTAGAGTCGTTGATAACAACGGAATAGCAGAACAGGCTGATTTTGCGCTTATTTACCGAACTTTGCACTTACTCGAAGGGCGGCGGCGCCAGGACTTCACGGTTACCATTATGGCCCTGCTCACTGACGATCCCCTGGGCTTCCATCTGCTCAATGATACGCGCCGCGCGGTTATAGCCGATGCGGAACTGACGCTGTACTCCGGAGATCGAGGCTTTGCGTTTCTCGGTCACGAAGTTGACCGCCTGGTCGAACAGCGGATCCAGCTCTTCGCCGCCATCAAAGCCGCCACTACCGCCTTCGCTTTCACTGTCGGAGGTAATGCCGTCAACATACTGCGGACGACCGCGCGCTTTCCAGTCCTGAACCACGGCGTGTACTTCCTGGTCACGGACAAACGCGCCATGCACGCGAACCGGCATCGTGGAGTTAGGCCCGGAATAGAGCATATCACCCATGCCCAGCAGCGATTCTGCGCCGCCCTGGTCAAGGATGGTGCGCGAGTCAATCTTGCTTGATACGGTAAAGGCGATACGCGTCGGGATGTTGGCCTTGATAAGACCGGTAATCACGTCAACTGACGGACGCTGGGTCGCCAGCACCAGGTGAATACCCGCCGCGCGCGCTTTCTGCGCCAGACGCGCAATAAGCTCTTCTACCTTCTTACCGACGGTCATCATCAGATCGGCGAATTCATCCACCAGTACCACGATATACGGCAGTTTTTCCAGCACCGGATGTACGGCATCCATGCTGTCGCCCGGTTTCCAGTACGGATCCGGGATCGGACGTCCCATACGCGCGGCTTCAGCGATCTTCTCGTTGTAGCCCGCCAGATTACGCACGCCCAGCGCCGACATCAGCTTATAACGGCGCTCCATTTCGTTGACGCTCCAGCGCAGCGCATTAGCGGCGTCTTTCATGTCGGTGACCACTTCCGTCAGCAGATGCGGGATACCTTCGTACACCGACAGCTCAAGCATTTTCGGGTCGATCATGATGAAACGCACGTCTTCCGGCTGCGCCTTGTAGAGCATGCTGAGGATCATGGCGTTCACGCCAACCGATTTACCAGAACCGGTGGTACCGGCAACCAGCAGATGCGGCATTTTCGCCAGATCGGCCACCACCGGATCGCCGGCGATATCTTTACCCAGCACCACGGTAAGCGGCGATGGGTTCTCGCGGAATTTCGGACAATCGAGCACTTCGCGCAGGTATACGGTCTGGCGTTTTTTGTTCGGTAATTCCAGGCCGACGTAAGGTTTACCCGGAATGACTTCCACCACGCGCACCGCCACGGTCGACAGCGAACGCGCAAGGTCGCGCGACAGGTTAGAGATTCGCGCGGCCTTCACCCCAGGCGCGAGGTTCAGCTCGAAGCGGGTGATCACCGGGCCAGGCGAGTAGTTCACCACATCCGCTTTGATGCGGAAATCGGCGAGACGCGCTTCGACCAGGCGCGCCATCTGCTCAAGCGCAAAGGTATCAACAGGTTCAACTTCGCTCGGCGGCGGCGTCAGGAGATCCAGCGACGGCAGCGGAGTCGTCGGTCTTTGCAGCGGACGGCTGTCGCCATTACGCATCAGCAATGGATGAATAAGGCTATCCTGCGGCTGCGGCGCGGGCGGCTGATAACCCTGCGGAGCAACCGGCTGTTGCTGCTGCACTGGCTGTTGAGCAGTCTGATAAGCCTGCGGCTGCGGCGCTACCGGCTGATGGTGTACGGGCGGCTGCGCAGGTTGATAACCCTGCTGCGGCGCGGCTGCCGGTTGTTGGTAGTGCTGAGCCGGTTGCTGGGGCTGCACTTCCGGCGTCGGCATAAACAGCGGCTCGCTCGGACCATCATTGACCAGCGTTTTCATCGGCGAGAACTCATAGTCCGCCGGTGAGAAAGGATTGGCTCCCGGCGGCTGCTCGCTGGCATAGCGCTGCTGCTGGGTCGCGGCAAACTGGCGAGCCAGTTCCGCTTCAGCGGCTGCGTCTTCGTCCTGCTCATCGCTTTCTGACTCCCAGGACTCGCCATAGCGCTGTTGCTGGGTTGCGGCAAACTGGCGCGCCAGCTCGTCTTGTTCCAGCGCATCGGCTTCTTCGTCGCTCAACGGCTCGTTATCGTAATGCTGTTCCAGCTCGGCCCGACGCGCGCGCTCTTCAGCAATACGCTGAGACGGCAGCTTAATGCCATAGGAAGCAAGCTCCCGACGCGTCGGCACGCGGACGCGATTCGGGCGCGGCAATTTCGGACCGATGCCTTCTTTAACCTGTACCCGCGGGCCGCTGGATGCCGGGCTGAAAACTGGCGCTGCGTCGGCGGCGGCTGACGCCGCTGAAGCGGCTGCGGCTGCGCTGCCAGACGTCGTGGCCTGATGAACGCCAGCGGCGACGGCGGTCGCAGCGGCGGCATCGACGGACGGCATGGATGGGGCAGCCGGGGCGGTTATCGGTTTGGTTGCTACCGGGCTCGCCGGTTCAGGGATTGGCTGATACCAGGACTCCAGCAACTCACGCTCGCGCGCACGTTTCTCTTCGACTTCCTCGAAGTAGTACATCGGCGGGCGTTTAGTTTCTTCCTGAGGCGCTTCAGGCTCAGCGGCAGGCGCCGGTTCCTGATGGTAAACAGGCTGTTGAACAGCCGGTTCAGGCTGATAAACCGGCGGCTGCTGCGGCGCGTATTCCGGCTGATACACCGGTTGCTGCGGATGCGCGGCTTCCGGCGGGTAAACCGGCGGCTGCTGCGGCGCGTATTCCGGCTGGTACACCGGCTGCTGCGGATGCGCGGCTTCCGGCGGGTAAACCGGCGGCTGCTGCGGCGCGTATTCAGGTTGATACACCGGCTGCTGCGGATGCGCGGCTTCCGGTTGATAAACCGGTGGCTGCTGCGGCGCGTATTCCGGCTGATACACTGGTGGTTGCAGGTGGGCAGCCTCCGGTTGATATACCTGCCCTGTCCCCTGCTCCGCCCATGCCTGCGGCACAGCTGCAGCGGCGGAAGCCGCGCCGATCGGGTCGGCAACCGTATGGCCATTCAGTAGCGGATCGTAAGGGTCTAAATCGCCAGGACGCGCGGCGCTGGCGCCTGAGAACAGGACATCATCGGCCGCGACAGGCGCGCCGCTGGCGCTATATTGTACGGCTTCCGCATCATCCATACGTTTACCGGAGAACAGTGCGGCATCCGTTTTACGCCCCATCGGGTTGGCGAATTTTTCCGCCAGACGCTTACGACGCGCTAACGCGCTGCGCAAAATGCGGGCTCGACGCGATTCCCGCGGCTGCGCGGTATCGTCGTCGTCTTCATCTTCATATTCCTCATCTTCATATTCGCCTTCATCAACCCAGGTATCGTCCCGACGGGTACGATTACTGGCAAAGGTCAAAATAGAAAGGATGGCGCCGCCGAGTTTCTCGGCAATGCTGACCCATGACCAGCCGGTGAACAGCGTTAAACCGGCGGCCCAGATGCATAGCAGAGCGATTGTACCGCCGCTGCTGTGCAGCAAAGGTTGCAATGTGGTGCTAAGCAGGCTGCCAATGACGCCGCCGGAGGCAAAGTACCAGATATCATCGGCGTTGATCGCCGCCAGACCGCAGGAGGTGAGAATGAGCGCCAGCGCGCCGATCAGGCGCAGCGAAACAGCAAAGTAATCGACGTATTCGTCATTTTCCTGATGACGCCATGCAAACCAGCAGCCGCCGATGATAATCACGGGGATGGTGTACGCCATTACGCCAAAGATGAAAAATAGCGTGTCCGCCAGCCACGCTCCGGGCATGCCGCCCAGATTATGGATAGGCTCATGCCAGGCGGTCTGTGACCAACTGGGATCGGATGGATTAAAGCTCAGTAATGCCGCCATCAGCCAGATGGCAAAAAGAGAGCAAAGGATGAGTAACGCCTCAAGAACGCGGCGCCCGCTGCTTAGCTTCGTTAGTTTGACTTCTTTGTCTTCGGTGTATTCCTGGCTCAAGAAAGGCTCTCCAGGTATCAGGCAATTTCCTGCCTGCTGCTAAAACGGACAACAGCGCCGGGTCTCCCCGGCACTGTTGCTGTATGGATTAACAGGAGTGTAATCAAACTACGTCGATTTTGCACCTGTTCCGTGTTAGCGCGTCTTGATTACCAGACGATTACTCTGCTTGACTTCTTCCATAACCACGTAGGTACGGGTGTCGTTTACGCCCGGCAGGCGCAGCAGGGTTTCGCCCAGCAATTTACGATACGCTGACATGTCCGGTACGCGGGTTTTCAACAGATAGTCAAAATCACCGGATACCAGATGACACTCTTGAATTTCTTCAAGTTTTTGCACTGCGGCGTTAAATTGCTCAAACACATCCGGCGCACCACGATTCAGAGTAATCTCAACAAATACCAGAAGTGATGCATCCAGATAATGCGGGTTGAGCAGCGCCGTATAGCCCTGAATAAAACCCTGTCTTTCCAGTCGACGCACGCGCTCAAGGCAAGGCGTCGGAGAAAGTCCCACCCGTTTGGAAAGCTCGACGTTGGAAATACGCCCGTCTTTTTGCAGTTCATTCAGAATGTTACGATCGATGCGGTCGAGATCTTTGCCAGGGCGTTTCTTGCTATCTACCATTATTATTGTCTCTCTGTATTCCTTCCCTACTCCTGTTCTGACTCTGCGCCTTCACTGCCAGAGCCCATCCCGTTATTACCCGTACGACGTTGAGTAACCCAGGGGTACGTGAGAAGCCCGTTGCCTGATGGCAGTCACCGACATCACGCATGGCGTCTGTCCACACCATGCGTAGATTTCGCTGACCCGGATAAAAATGGCATTTGCGTGCATGAACATTCGCCACACGCTAAACACTGCTTTTCTTCTTCCATGAATGTTTTCGCAAAAGCACAGGGGATTGTCAAAGCAAAACATCGATTTTTAGTACAAGATGCCAGATATTCATCATCAACCCCCTCTGAATCTCATGTTTTCATCTTATAATCAGGGCGCTAACAGTAGAATTAATTATATTTTCCGCTCGTTAAATCGCCAATTCATCGGCGGGTTCTATTGCACATATCGTTAACAAAATCGCTACGCTCTTTTTTTACGCCCGCAAATTCCCTACAATCCAGCGCAATGTATGCCAATAAAATATGGGGATCTCATGGGCACAGCCAAACACAGTAAACTGCTTATTCTAGGTTCTGGACCTGCAGGATATACCGCGGCGGTCTATGCTGCGCGCGCAAACCTGCAGCCGGTGCTGATCACCGGCATGGAAAAAGGCGGTCAGCTGACCACCACCACTGAAGTGGAAAACTGGCCAGGCGACCCAAACGATCTGACCGGTCCGCTGCTCATGGAACGTATGCACGAGCATGCCACCAAGTTCGAAACTGAAATTATTTTCGATCACATCAGCAGCGTCGATCTGCAGAACCGTCCGTTCCGCCTGGTCGGCGACAGCGGCGAGTACACCTGTGACGCGCTGATTATCGCTACCGGCGCTTCCGCCCGCTATCTGGGTCTGCCTTCTGAAGAAGCTTTTAAAGGCCGCGGCGTCTCTGCCTGCGCCACCTGCGACGGTTTCTTCTATCGCAACCAGAAAGTCGCGGTTATCGGCGGCGGCAACACGGCGGTTGAAGAAGCGCTGTATCTGTCCAACATTGCTGCTGAAGTGCATCTGATCCACCGTCGCGACTCCTTCCGCGCGGAAAAAATCCTCATCAAACGCCTGATGGATAAAGTGGAAAGCGGCAACATTGTCCTGCACACCGATCGCACACTGGAAGAGGTCACCGGCGACCAGATGGGCGTCAGCGGCCTGCGTCTGCGCGATACCAAAAACAGCGATAACGTTGAGACTCTGGAAGTTGCCGGCCTGTTCGTCGCCATTGGACACAGCCCGAACACCGCTATCTTTGAAGGTCAGTTAGCGCTGGAAAACGGTTATATCAAAGTACAGTCCGGCATCCACGGCAACGCCACGCAGACCAGTATCCCTGGCGTCTTCGCAGCAGGCGACGTGATGGACCATATCTACCGTCAGGCGATTACCTCCGCCGGTACCGGCTGTATGGCCGCACTGGACGCGGAACGCTACCTGGATGGTTTAGCTGACGCTTGCAAATAATCTTTACAAGTCAGTAACAAAAGTAAAGAAGGCGACGAAAAGTCGCCTTTATTTTTGCCTCGTTGTAACATTGCCGTGCCCAAAAATCTCATAACGACACCTGCTAAGCGCGCAATGAATAAAACCCGTCAACAAGAGTTAACCCGCTGGTTAAAAGAAAAAAGCATTATCTCCCGTCGCTGGTTGATGATTTCTCGCCTGCTGGGCGTCGTGAGCGGTCTGTTGATCGTCGCTCAGGCGTGGTTCCTGGCGCGAATACTTCACCGAATGATTATGGAAAATATCCCGGCGACGGCGCTGCTGCTGCCGTTTACCTTGCTGGCGCTGGTGCTGATCCTGCGCGCCTGGGTGGTGTGGCTACGCGAACGCGTCGGCTTCCACGCCGGCCAGCATATCCGTTATGAAATTCGCCGCCAGGTGCTGGACCGCCTTCAGCAGGCGGGCCCGGCCTGGATTCAGGGAAAACCCGCCGGCAGTTGGGCGACGCTCATCCTTGAGCAAATCGATGATATGCATGATTACTACGCGCGCTATCTGCCGCAGATGACGCTGGCCGCCTGCGTGCCGCTGCTAATTGTTATCACTATCTTCCCCAGCAACTGGGCTGCCGCGCTAATTTTGCTCGGCACCGCCCCGCTGATCCCGCTCTTTATGGCGCTGGTAGGGATGGGCGCCGCCGATGCTAACCGGCGTAACTTCCTCGCCCTCGGTCGCCTTAGCGGCCACTTCCTTGACCGCCTGCGCGGCATGGAAACGCTGCGCCTGTTCAACCGCGGCGAAGCGGAAATCAATAATATTCGCGACGCATCGCAGGATTTCCGCCAGCGGACGATGGAAGTCCTGCGTCTGGCCTTCCTTTCCTCCGGCGTGCTGGAGTTCTTTACCTCGCTTTCCATCGCGCTGGTGGCAGTCTATTTCGGTTTTTCCTACCTCGGCGAGCTCGACTTCGGACACTACGGCGTCGGCGTCACGCTGATGTCCGGTTTTTTAACCCTGATTCTGGCGCCGGAGTTTTTCCAGCCGCTGCGTGATTTAGGTACATTTTACCATGCCAAGGCGCAGGCCATTGGCGCCGCGGATAGCCTGAAGACCTTTATGGAAACTCCGCTGGCGCAGGCTCAAAGGGGCGAGAAAACGCTGAGCGATCATGAACTGATTCGCCTTGAAGCCCGCGATCTGATAGTCAAATCACCGGATGGCAAAACGCTGGCAGGCCCGCTTACTTTCACCCTGAACGCCGGAGAACGTGTGGTACTGGTTGGCCAGAGCGGCTCCGGTAAAAGCTCGCTGCTGAATACGCTGACCGGCTTTCTTCCCTATGAAGGTTCGCTACAGGTCAACGGCGTCGAGTTGCGCGATCTCGATGCTGAACGCTGGCGTCGGCTAATTAGCTGGGTCGGACAGAACCCGCAGCTGCCCGCCGCCACTCTGCGGGAAAACGTGCTGCTGGCGTGGCCAGAAGCCACGGAAGCGCAGCTACAGCTGGCCCTGGATAAGGCCTGGGTTAGCGAGTTTATCTCCCAACTGCCGCAAGGTATTAATACCCCGGTTGGCGATCAGGCTGGTGGCCTTTCGGTCGGCCAGGCCCAGCGAGTTGCCGTTGCACGCGCGCTGCTGGTACCGTGCCGCCTGTTGCTACTGGATGAACCAGCAGCCAGCCTTGATGCCCATAGCGAACAGCGTGTCATGCAGGCGCTATCTAACGCGTCGACCGAGCAGACCACGCTGATGGTCACTCACCAACTGGCAGGGCTGGTCGACTGGGATGCTATCTGGGTAATGCAGAATGGTCAGATTGTCGAGCAAGGCGACTATGCGCAGCTTTCTGCCGCCGGCGGCGCGTTTGCCTCACTGTTAGCACATCGCCAGGAGGAAATTTAAATGCGCGCACTATTACCCTATCTGGCGCTATACAAACGCCACAAATGGCTGCTGACTCTCGGCGTGGTGCTGGCTATCGTCACTCTTTTGGCAAGTATCGGGCTGTTGACGCTTTCCGGCTGGTTCCTGTCTGCCTCCGCCGTGGTCGGGGTCGCCGGCATTTACAGTTTTAACTACATGCTGCCCGCCGCGGGCGTTCGCGGCGCGGCGATTATTCGTACCGCCGGCCGCTACTTTGAGCGTCTGGTAAGCCATGACGCCACTTTCCGGGTATTGCAGCATCTGCGCGTCGCCACGTTTAGCAAACTACTGCCGCTCTCTCCCGCCGGGCTGGCGCGTTTTCGCCAGGGCGAGTTACTCAACCGCATCGTGGCTGATGTCGACACGCTGGATCACCTCTATCTGCGCGTGATTTCGCCGCTGGTTGGCGCGCTGGTGGTCATCCTGGTGGTAACCATCGGCTTAAGCGTACTTGACGTCACCCTGGCGCTGACGCTTGGCGGCATTATGCTGGCGACGCTACTCCTGCTGCCGCCGCTGTTTTACCGTGCCGGTAAACCGACCGGGGAGCAGATCACCCAGCTCCGCGGGCAGTATCGCCAGCAACTCACCTCCTGGCTACAGGGGCAAGCCGAGTTAACGCTGTTTAATGCCAGCGATCGCTACCGTAAACAGATGGAAAAAACGGAACAGCGCTGGCAAGAGGCGCAGCGCCGCCAGGCTGAGCTCACCGCCCTATCGCAGGCGCTGATGCTGCTGATTGGCGGCATCGCGGTGATCGCCATGCTGTGGATGGCATCCGACGGCGTTGGCGGTAATAGCCAGCCGGGGGCGCTCATCGCCCTCTTCGTTTTCTGCGCCTTAGCGGCATTTGAAGCGCTGGCACCGGTCACCGGCGCCTTCCAGCATCTCGGCCAGGTCATCGCGTCAGCGCGTCGCATTACGCAGATCACCGAGCAGCAGCCCGAAGTGACGTTCAGCCAGCAGGCGCCGCAAAGCATCTCCCGGGTAGCGCTTACCCTGGACGAGGTAACCTTCCGCTATCCGCAACAGTCGACACCGGCGCTGAACGATATTTCGCTACAGGTCGCGGCGGGTGAGCATATCGCCATTCTTGGCCGTACCGGCTGCGGTAAATCGACTCTGCTACAGTTATTGACCCGCGCCTGGGATCCGGCCAGCGGCCAGATTCAGCTAAATGGTCAGCCTCTTAGCGATCTGTCGGAAACGACTCTGCGCCAGGCGATGAGCGTCGTACCGCAGCGAGTACATCTGTTCAGCGCGACGCTGCGCGATAATCTGCTGCTTGCCGCGCCGCAGGCCAGCGACGGCGAGCTCAGCGATACGCTCAAGCGCGTCGGTCTCGACAAACTGCTGGAAGATGGCGGCCTGAATAGCTGGCTCGGCGAGGGCGGTCGTCAGCTTTCCGGCGGCGAGCTACGTCGACTGGCTATCGCCCGCGCGCTATTGCACAATGCGCCGCTAATGCTGCTTGATGAACCTACCGAAGGCCTCGATGCGACAACGGAAAGCCAGATCCTTGATTTACTTAGCGAAGTGATGCGCGATAAAACCGTGTTGATGGTCACCCACCGCCTGCGTGGACTGGCGCGGTTTAATCAGATAATAGTCATGGACAACGGACAAATTATTGAGCAAGGTAGTCACGCAGAGCTGCTGGCGAAACAGGGCCGCTATTACCAGTTTAAGCAACGTCTGTAAGCTATTATTGTCAACAATTGCTGGTGCGTATTGAGGTCAAAAATGCGTCTGGTTCAGCTCTCTCGTGACTCTATCGCCTTCCCTTCCCCGGAAGGCGCCCTGCGTGAACCAAATGGCCTGCTGGCGCTGGGCGGCGATCTGAGCCCCGCTCGCCTGCTCATGGCCTATCAGCGCGGTATTTTTCCATGGTTTTCTCCCGGCGACCCTATTTTATGGTGGTCGCCCGACCCACGTGCCGTGCTGTGGCCGGAGCAATTCCACTTTAGCCGCAGCATGAAGCGCTTTCATCAACGCTCTCCCTATCGGGTGACGCTTAACCACGCCTTCGGCCAGGTTATCGAGGGCTGCGCCAGCCATCGTGATGAAGGCACCTGGATCACTCCCAGCATCGTTCAGGCCTATCACCAGTTACATGAACTCGGTCATGCTCATTCAATAGAAGTGTGGGATGAGGAGACGCTGGTCGGCGGCATGTACGGCGTGGCGCAGGGGGCGCTGTTTTGCGGCGAATCGATGTTCAGCCGGGCGGAAAATGCCTCTAAAACCGCGCTGATGATCTTCTGTCAGGCTTTTGCCCAGGATGGCGGTAGATTAATTGACTGTCAGGTACTTAACGCGCACACCGCCTCTTTAGGGGCGATTGAAATTCCGCGCCGCGATTATCTCGATTACCTTTCCGTATTACGCACCTACCGCTTACCGGAGCGATTTTGGGTACCACGGGTGCTATTTACCGGTAATGGATAAATGTTTTCAGCACATTTCTTAGCGTGGTGGTATAATTGCGCGGTAGAGTAGCTTCTGCCTGTTGCCCCGCCGCCGTTTGGGAATAATAAGAGTCAGATAACGCCCATCGTTCTGTCACTGCCCTTTACGTTTGCGCCTGTCATGTGGTTTCACCGCGTGTATTCCGGGCAATGCGCCAAAACTACTTCGGCGATTTATACCCGTCATGTTTTAAGCTACAGGCGCTGGCTGCGCGTAATTATTTATCGCCAGCCTGCGACGCGAACTGTTTTGGGTATACGTAAAACTTTACATACTTGATGAACTTCGGCATTATCTTGCCGGTTCAAAACTACGGTAGTGATACCCCAGAGGACTAGATGGCCAAAGAAGACAATATTGAAATGCAGGGCACCGTACTTGAAACGTTGCCTAACACTATGTTCCGCGTAGAACTGGAAAACGGTCACGTGGTAACTGCGCATATTTCCGGTAAAATGCGTAAAAACTACATCCGCATTCTGACGGGCGACAAAGTGACTGTTGAGCTGACCCCGTACGACCTGAGCAAAGGCCGCATTGTCTTCCGTAGTCGCTAATTGTTTCCGCCGCTAAGGCGTCAGATGCTGAAGGCCGGGCAATGCCCGGTCTTTTCATTTCTGCCTACCGCGCCGATTTACTCAGCCATCTCTTTAGCTATCGGTAGAGTATTGTTTAGCGCTTCTTTCGGCACATGGGCGCTCAGTTTATCGACACCGATAAAGTCTGAGGCAAAGCCGGAAAAAACCATTAAGCCATAATCGGTAGTAATAGTTTTCTCCGTCATATAGTTTTGTGACTGGCTCATGGTGTTAATTTTCTTTCCCTTCTCCATTTTTACCAGCATTCCTGCCCCTTTGAGCAACAGGGCGCACGCGGGAATTTGCTCCTCTTTGCGTTTTTCCGCAGGCACATCGACGCTGCGAGAGTGCACATATTTATCCGAACCGGCGGGAAAATAAGCGTGATAGGTTGACTGCCCCGAGATTTTGACCAGGTAAAACGGGCTATCAGCACCGCTAAAGCGGTAGCTACCCGTCATATCCGGACATTGCGCCAGAGCATTAAAAGAAAGCAGCACCAGCGAGGCGCAGCACGACATTTTTGCACATTTCATCATTTCGTCCTTGTGGTTACATCCATCCGTTTTAACGCTAATAAAAAAAGACCGGGCTGTCACCAGCCCGGTCTTTATCACTGAACAATTCAGAATTTATTTAATGCGCCGCTTCCGGTTTGTGCTTTTGCGCGCTGTGGAAACCGTAAGTCAGCACGTTATTAGCTTTATCCAGCTCAACGGTGACCTGACCGCCGTCCACCAGCGAACCAAACAGCAGCTCATTCGCCAATGGTTTCTTCAGGTTGTCCTGAATCACCCGCGCCATTGGACGCGCACCCATTGCCCGGTCATAGCCTTTCTCAGCCAGCCAGTCACGCGCTTCCTGACTCACTTCCAGCGACACGCCTTTCTGATCCAGCTGTACCTGCAGCTCGACGATAAACTTATCTACCACCTGATGGATCACGGTCGTAGAGAGGTGATCGAACCAGATGATGTTGTCGAGACGGTTACGGAACTCCGGCGTAAAGATCTTTTTGATCTCTTCCATCGCATCGGTACTGTTATCCTGCTGGATAAGACCAATCGATTTACGCTCGGTTTCACGCACCCCGGCGTTGGTGGTCATCACCAGCACCACGTTGCGGAAGTCCGCTTTACGGCCGTTGTTATCGGTCAGCGTACCGTTATCCATCACCTGCAGCAGGATATTGAAGACATCCGGATGCGCTTTTTCGATCTCATCAAGCAGCAGCACCGCGTGCGGATGTTTGATCACCGCATCGGTCAACAGCCCGCCCTGATCGAAACCGACGTATCCCGGAGGCGCGCCAATCAAGCGGCTAACGGTATGACGTTCCATATACTCAGACATATCAAACCGCAACAGCTCAATGCCCAGCGCTTTCGCCAGCTGCACGGTGACTTCGGTTTTCCCTACCCCGGTCGGCCCGGCGAACAAGAAAGAACCAACCGGTTTATGCTCATGGCCAAGCCCGGCACGCGCCATCTTGATCGCTTCAGTCAGCGCTTCAATCGCCTTATCCTGACCAAAGACCAGCATTTTCAGGCGATCGCCAAGGTTCTTCAGCGTATCGCGATCGCTGCGGGAGACGCTCTTCTCCGGAATACGCGCGATGCGCGCAACCACGGACTCGATATCCGCCACATTGACCGTTTTCTTGCGTTTGCTGACCGGCATCAGCCGCGCCCGCGCGCCCGCTTCGTCGATCACGTCAATTGCCTTATCCGGCAAATGACGATCGTTGATGTATTTCACCGCCAGCTCGACCGCCGCACGTACCGCTTTGGCGGTATAACGCACATCGTGGTGCGCTTCGTACTTCGGTTTCAAGCCGTTGATGATCTGCACCGTCTCTTCGACAGAAGGTTCGGTCACGTCGATTTTCTGGAAACGACGCGCCAGCGCGCGATCTTTTTCAAAGATGTTGCTGAATTCCTGGTAAGTCGTGGAGCCAATCACCCTGATCTTGCCGCCGGACAGCAACGGTTTGATAAGGTTAGCCGCATCAACCTGACCGCCTGAGGCTGCGCCTGCGCCGATGATGGTATGGATCTCATCGATAAACAGGATGCTATTGGTATCCTGCTCAAGCTGTTTCAGCAGCGCTTTAAAGCGTTTTTCAAAATCGCCGCGATATTTGGTCCCAGCCAGCAGCGAACCGATATCCAACGAGTAAATGGTGCAATCCGCCATCACTTCCGGTACGTCACCCTGGACGATACGCCAGGCGAGCCCTTCCGCAATCGCGGTCTTGCCGACGCCGGATTCACCCACCAGTAGCGGGTTGTTCTTACGGCGGCGGCACAATACCTGTATGGCACGCTCCAGCTCTTTATCGCGGCCAATCAGCGGATCGATGCCGCCCACGCGCGCAAGCTGGTTAAGATTGGTGGTGAAGTTTTCCATACGATCCTCCCCGCCTGCTTGCTCTTCGTTACCCGGCTGACTCGCGTTGTTTTCCGAAGGCTGGCTGGGCTCGTCTTTGCGCGTGCCGTGAGAGATGAAATTCACCACATCAAGGCGGCTGACTTCATGTTTACGCAGCAGATAGGCGGCCTGCGACTCCTGCTCGCTGAAAATCGCGACCAGTACGTTGGCGCCGGTCACTTCGCTGCGACCGGAGGATTGGACGTGAAAAACCGCACGCTGCAGCACGCGCTGGAAGCTTAGCGTCGGCTGGGTGTCTCGCTCTTCTTCCGTTGCCGGAAGGACGGGAGTGGTCTGTTCGATGAAGGCTTCAAGTTCCTGACGCAAAGCGACCAGGTCCACGGAACAGGCTTCCAGCGCTTCGCGTGCCGAGGGGTTGCTGAGTAAAGCCAGCAACAAGTGCTCGACGGTCATAAATTCATGACGGTGCTCGCGCGCTCTGGCGAAAGCCATGTTTAAACTGAGTTCCAGTTCTTGATTGAGCATAGGCACCTCCCCCAATTTTCATGCCTGTAATCAGGCTTTCTCTAGCGTACACAGCAATGGATGCTCGTTCTCCTTCGCGTACTGGTTCACCATAGCGACTTTGGTTTCCGCAACTTCGGCGGTGAAAACGCCGCAAATCGCCTTACCTTCATAGTGAACCGTGAGCATCAGTTGCGTTGCACGTTCTACATCATAAGAAAAGAATTTTTGTAACACGTCAATAACAAACTCCATTGGAGTGTAGTCATCATTGACTAATATCACTTTATACATAGATGGTGGTTTAAGCGCATCACGAACTTCATCTTCTACCAGTTGATCGAAGTCCAGCCAATCTCTCTTACTCATCGTCAATGTTCGTCATCGGTTGCTGTTGCCAACAGGCCGCGGCCTGTCGATGATCTGAGGTTATGCACGTTACAAATCTACAATAGATCATAGATAACTATCATCTATTGCTTCCATCCGCGACGCCTGTCACATTCCCCAGCAATAGCGTTAACTGCTTCAAATTTTGACGCATTTTTCACCGTTCACCCTCGTCAATTGCTTGACGCATTTCCGTATTTCTCTAAATTGTACTGGCGAGAGTTGGCGAGCAATTGTACAACTCGTGACTCCCCTACCGGTTCATTCCATCTTACTTATAAAGATTTACGAAGGATGTCGAAGTATGGAAATGGGTACTGTTAAGTGGTTCAACAATGCCAAAGGGTTCGGTTTTATTTGCCCTGAGGGCGGCGGCGAAGACATTTTCGCCCATTACTCCACCATCCAGATGGATGGTTACAGAACGCTAAAAGCCGGGCAATCCGTTCGGTTTGATGTTCACCAGGGGCCGAAAGGCAATCACGCCAGCGTGATTGTTCCTGTGGAAGCAGAAACGGCTGCATAACTCTTTTGCTTCATTGTGTACATCCTGCTAATAAAATGCCAGTCCTTCTGACTGGCATTTTTATCTCATTACTCCCGCGCCAACGCATCCACCGGGTCTAATCGCGCCGCATTACGCGCCGGCAACCAGCCAAACAGCACCCCGGTTAACGTCGAACACAAAAATGCGGTCAACAGCGCCAGCGGCGAAAAACCGATTTCCCAACCGGGTAAGAACAGTTGCAGAATGAACGCGATCATCAACGACAAACTCACTCCGATGGCGCCGCCCACCAGGCAAACCAGTACCGCTTCAATAAGAAACTGCTGCAGTACATCCCGGGCCCGGGCGCCAACCGCCATGCGGATACCGATTTCACGGGTGCGTTCCGTGACTGACACCAGCATGATATTCATTACCCCAATCCCGCCGACGACCAGCGCGATCACCGCCACCAGGGTCAGGAACAGCTGTAAAGTATGTGTGGTCCTTTCCGCCGTTTTCAAGATGCTGTCCATATTCCAGGTGAAAACATCTTTTTTGCCATGGCGGAGTTCCAGCAACCGCACCAGCTGCTGCTCAGCGGCGGCGCTATCGTAGCCCTCCTGCACGCGGACGGTTATCGAGTTAAGCCACGATTGCCCCATCACCCGTCCGGCCATAGTGGAATAAGGCAGCCAGACGCGGAGAATTTTGCTGCTGCCGAACATCGATTGTTTCTCATCGGCCACGCCGACAATCGTCGCCGGCATATTACCGACCAAAATCACCTCGCCGACCACTTTTGCTTTATGGGGGAATAACTGGCGACGGGCGTTGCTATCCAGCACCACCACCTGCGCCCGGCTATTCAGCTGCAGCTCATTGAACGTATTTCCCTCGCTGAACGTCATGCCGTAAACGTTGAAATATTGCGCGCCAACGCCTTCGGCGCTGGCAGCCACGTCGATGTTATTGGCGCGCAGGCGCAGGCTTTTCGATACTGCCGGCGTTGCGGAGCTCACCCACGGCTGTTTTTGAATCGCCAGCAGATCGTCATATTTTAACGCCTGCTGATAACGCGGATCGTCGTCGCCGAAATCTTTGCCGGGATAAACATCGATGGTATTGGTGCCAATGGCGCGAATATCGGCTAAGACCAACTGTTTCGCGGCATCGCCGACGACTACGATAGAGACTACCGAAGCGATACCAATGATGATGCCAAGCATGGTGAGCAGCGTACGCATTTTATTCGCCGCCATCGCCCGCCAGGCCATCACCAGCGCCTCGCGAAAACCACCGCTGAACTGACGCCAGATGGAAGGCTCCGCACGGTTTTCGGCGCGAAGCACGCCGCCTTTCTCCAGCGATAACGGCGGTGGGTTACGCACAATTTCACCGTCACGCAGTTCGATGATTCTTTCCGCCTGCGCCGCGACCTGCGGGTCGTGGGTGACGATAATCACCGTATGCCCTTGCGCCTTAAGCTGATGCAGGATGGCCATGACCTCTTCGCCTGAGCGGCTATCCAGCGCCCCGGTCGGTTCATCGGCGAGGATCACCTCGCCGCCGTTCATCAGGGCGCGGGCGATACTCACGCGCTGCTGCTGGCCACCGGAAAGCTGCGAAGGGAAGTATTCCGCCCGCTCGCCCAGCCCCAAACGAGAGAGCAAATCGCGCGCGCGTTCAAGGCGAACCCGTCGTTCTTTACCGGCATAGATGGCAGGAACCTCGACGTTTTGCGCCGCCGTCAGATGCGACAACAGATGGTAACGCTGGAAAATAAAACCGAAGTGCTCACGGCGTAGCCTGGCCAGTTCATCGCCGCTCAGATGCGCCACGTCGACCCCGGCAACCTGATAGGTGCCGCTGGTGGGCTTATCAAGGCAGCCAAGGATGTTCATCAGCGTTGATTTACCGGAACCGGAAGCCCCAACGATTGCCACCATTTCCCCTGCGGCAATACTGAGGGTGATGCCCTTTAGCACTTCAACTTCGCCGTCGCCCGAGGGGTAACTGCGGCGAATATCACGCAGTTCGAGCAGCGCCGTCATTTTGCCGCTCCGGGCGTGCTTTCGCTGATAATGACCTCATCGCCCTCTTCCAGCCCTTTCGCCACCGCCACATCGGTATCGTTACGCGCGCCGATAACAATTTCACGCTCTTTCACTTCCCCGTTGCGCAGCAGACGCACGTTGTAGCGGTTATCGCCGATGGCATCGCCCAGCGCGCTGAGCGGAATAGTAATCACATTTTTCACTTCCGCCAGTTGGATATGCACCTGCGCGGTCATCTCAAGACGCAGGATCCCCTGCGGGTTAGGGACTTCAAAACGCGCATAATAAAATATGGCATCATTGACCTTTTCCGGCGTCGGCAGAATATCCTTCAGCGTACCTTCGTAGCGGGTCAGGGGGTCGCCGAGTACCGTAAACCACGCCTTTTGCCCCGGCTTAAGATGGATTACGTCCGCTTCCGAAACCTGGGCCTTCACCAGCATGGTACTGAGATCAGCCAGGGTCAGAATATTCGGCGCCTGCTGGGCGGCAATCACCGTTTGCCCCTGCAGGGTGGTAATTTGTGTCACTTCGCCGGACATCGGCGCCAGGATGCGCGTATAGTCGAGGTTGGTTTTCGCGGTGTCGAGGGTCGCCTGGTTGCGCTTGATCTGCGCCTCGATGGTGCCGATTTGCGCCTCTTTCACCGCCACATCGGTGGCGGCGGTATCCAGATCCTGGCGTGATACCAGCTGGCGCTGCGCCAACTGTTGCTGGCGCGCTAAGGTTACCTGCGCAAGCTTACGTTCGGCCTGCGCCTGTTTAAGCTGCGCCCGCAGCTCCATGAGCGTCGCTTCGACTTCTTTAATCTGGTTTTCAGCCTGCTCCGGGTCGATAACCCCCAGTAACTGGTCCTTCTGTACTTTATCGCCAATATTGACGCGCAGCGTCTTCAACTGGCCGCTGACCTGCGCGCCGACGTCGACTTTACGCAGCGCATCTAACTTGCCCGTCGCCAGTACGCTCTGCTGCAGATCGCTTTTACGCGCCACCAGCGTTTGATACTGCGGCAACGGCGCGTTCAGAATCCGCCACCCCCAGATAGCCGCAATAACCACCACCAGCGCCAACAGCCACCAGACTTTCCTGCGTTTTCCATTCAATGTCATAAAAAATTCCTGATCTATTCCCCGCAGCCCGGAGGATGATTCTAACGGAAGCGGCGGCGAACAGAAGCCAGAATTTTAGCAATGCTTAATGTTTATTGATGTTGGGCTGCGGCTTTGTCTTGCGGCGTAACATGGCACGGTTTTCGCCGCTGGGCTAATCAGCGCGCCCGCGCGCCAGCCACAGCACGCGGGAAAACATCTTTTTCAGCAACGTCGGGACGGCGTCAATTCCCCGCCGCCCAGCCTCCATCGCGACCTCTATCGCCAGATCGGGTTTCGATGAACGATGTATAGCTTTAGTGATCACCCGGCGCATGTTCATCGGCATATTATCCGGGATCTGCGCCACCCGATGATAAACATCGTCGAACCCCTGACGATACATAAAGTGTTCCATATCCATCGCCGGAAGCATGGTTAAGTGCACGCGTTCCAGTTCGTTATCGTTGTTGAGTAGCCCGCGCACCGTAGCGGCATACTTCTTACCGGCCTCATCGCCGTCAACCAGCACATGCCATTCAATCCCCATCCGGCGGGCGAATTTAATCAGCGGCTTAAGCCCGGACTGGGCAAACTCGATAACCTTCACCCCTTCAGCGTCGAAATGATGCCCGCACTGGCGCGCCAGTTCGTTGATAACCCAGGTTTCCGTTTCGCCTTCCACCAGCAACCAGCAGCGGGCGAACAGCGATGACGCGCGGTTGAAGCGAATGTGAAACGCAATGCGGCGACTATCTTCCGCATTCATCCCGCCGGGACCGAGCCGCCACGCCGAGACGCGGGACGATTCACGTACCAGCCGACACACCTGTTCAACCGGCGTTAACGACAAAAGTTCGCCGGAATTGGTTGTGGTGACTCGCTGCAACGGCAACAGATTCAGTAAATGCCAGGCGACCGAAAGCATGATCGGATGCAGACGCGTTTCCGGGTCCTCAATCAGCAGCAGCGGCCGCGCATCGCGATCGAGGCGGACGGTCCCCTTCGCCTGCAATAAAGTGGAGAACAACCCAAGCAGGATCACCCGGTGACTACGACCACCGGGTTTATCAATCATTCGGTTAATAATATCGAGATAGCGCCAACTGCGTTGTTCATCATGAGAACGTCGGCGCATCAGGCGATTGCGGCTTTGCGCGCTGCTCTGCTCGGCGAAATAATGTTCTAGCAGTTGCACCATCGCCGACAGCCCTTCGCGGATTTGCCCATCGGTGAGATTTTGCGGGTGATTGACCAGCTCGCGGGAAAGAAAATCCAGCTGCCGGGCGGTAATTTCAATTTGCGGCGAATGCGGCACGGTACCGTTGTGAATTCGGCGCATAAAGCGGGCGTCGCGCAGGCGCAGCACCGGCATCAGGCGTACCAGGTGGCGCGCCAGATCGTCAATATCATGCAGCTCCAGCGCCTCTCCCTGGCAGTTAATAAAACTACGCAGGGTCATGACGCTGCCGTCATCCGCCAGCTCGCCCTCAAGGCGATAGAAAATACGCTGGTAGCCGTCATCGCACGGCACCCAGCAATCGCTAAGCGGACGAAAACGGCGCACGCGATGGCGCCCGGGTTCATTCTCGCGGAAAGTTAAAATGATATGTAGATGATGCTCCCGCCCCTGAATATCGCCGGGGGGAAACCAGAAGTCATCGCGCACGAAATGGTACAGGTCAAACTCAGGCGATAAAAGCAGCGTCAGAGCGTCCAGCAGGCTGGATTTACCCCATGCGTTTTCGCCGATTAGCACATTGTTTTGCTCGAGCATCAACGATAAACGGTTGATACCGCGAAATCCGACGATCTCTACACGCTCAAGATGCATATCCCCTCCGCCTGGCCCACATTCTCCTTCAGTAATCAGCAGTATAGCGAGGCGCAGACGACATGGCACCCCCTGCTTCCCACGCCGACAATGGAATCCAGAAGCAAATGAGTTTGTAAGGTATCGGCTCTTGATTTCATATAATTAATAAATTAATTCATCTTCGGTAGTAGTTTATTTTTCAGCGTTGTGTTCTACACTTGCATAAATCATGCATGGTGAAAGGAAAATCATCTCATTGCTCTAAATCAAATTACATCAATTTATTTAACTAGTCCGAGGGTGGCGTTCGTCCCTAAAATAGCGACGCTTTATTTTTATCGTCATCCTTTGCGTCGATAAATAAAGACCGGCACGTCATAACGTGTTCGTTTACATTATTATTTGAGGTGGTTATGTTCAGAAAATTAGCAGCAGAGTGCTTCGGCACATTCTGGCTCGTATTCGGCGGCTGCGGCAGCGCAGTGCTGGCAGCAGCGTTCCCGGAATTGGGAATTGGTTTTGCCGGCGTCGCCCTGGCCTTCGGTTTAACCGTATTAACCATGGCTTTTGCCGTGGGTCATATTTCCGGCGGTCACTTTAACCCGGCGGTCACTTTAGGTCTGTGGGCCGGCGGTCGTTTCCCGGCTAAAGACGTCATCGGTTATATTATCGCCCAGGTGGTCGGCGGTATTATTGCCGCCGCGGTGCTGTACGTTGTCGCCAGCGGTAAAGCCGGTTTTGACGCTGCCGCGAGCGGCTTCGCTTCAAACGGTTTCGGCGAACACTCCCCGGGCGGCTACTCGATGCTGTCCGCTATCGTTATCGAAATCGTGCTGACCTGCGGATTCCTGCTGGTTATCCACGGTGCGACCGATAAAAACGCCCCGGCGGGCTTTGCGCCGATCGCTATCGGCCTGGCGCTGACCCTCATTCACCTGATTAGCATTCCGGTCACCAACACGTCCGTAAACCCGGCGCGTAGCACCGCGGTCGCTATCTTCCAGGGCGGCTGGGCGCTGCAGCAGCTGTGGCTGTTCTGGGTGATGCCAATCATCGGCGGTATCCTCGGCGGCGTGCTGTACCGCACCCTGCTCGAAAAACGCGACTAATCCTCGCAAGAAGCCCGGCGATGCCGGGCTTTTTCTTTTTGCCGACAGCTTTACTCGGCCTGGCGAATTGGGTAGTGTCATTGGCGCTATTCTTAATTTGCAAGGACCTTGCCGTTCATGTTTTCGGGACTATTAATCATTCTGCTGCCGTTGATTGTCGGCTATCTGATTCCTCTGCGTCACCCTTCCGCACTGAAACTGATTACCCGGCTGCTTAGCTGGATTGTTTACGTCATCCTCTTTTTCATGGGGATTAGCCTTGCCTTCCTCGATAACCTCAGCAGCAATCTGTTATCAATACTGCATTACTCCGCGGTCAGCATTGTGGTAATTATTCTGTGCAATATTGCAGCACTGCTATGGCTGGATAAAAAAATGCCGTGGCGGGTTAAGCATCGTCCGGAAAAATTACCCTCGCGCCTGGCGATGGCTCTCGAGTCGCTGCAGCTGCTTGGCGTCGTGCTAATTGGTTTTCTGTTGGGGTTAAGCGGCCTCTCTTTTTTACAACATGCGACCGAAGCCAGCGAATATACTTTAATTTTCTTATTATTCCTTATCGGTATTCAGCTACGTAATAATGGAATGACATTACGGCAAATAGTCCTTAATCGTCGTGGCATGATTGTCGCGGTAGTGGTCGCAGCCAGTTCATTATTTGGCGGAGTGATTAATGCCCTTATTCTTGGTCTGCCCATTAAAACCGGTCTGGCGATGGCGTCCGGATTCGGCTGGTACTCCCTTTCGGGGATCCTGATGACCGAATCCTACGGCCCGGTCATAGGCAGCGCCACATTCTTTAACGATCTGGCCCGTGAGCTGCTGGCTATTATGCTGATCCCGGGCATGGTAATGCGTAGCCGCTCCAGCGCGCTTGGGCTGTGCGGCGCAACCTCGATGGACTTTACTCTGCCGGTGCTACAGCGCTCCGGCGGCGTGGAAATCGTGCCTGCAGCCATCGTACACGGTTTTATCCTCAGCCTGCTGGTGCCGGTGCTGATGGCGTTCTTCTCAGCCTGATCCCCCTGTGGCGGTAGATCCCTACCGCCAAAATTGCGCTAAATCAATCTCCCTTTAAGTTGTATCAGAAATACCTTTTCTCCGTACAGACACAGGCATAACCTTAAACATGTATCTAAAATATAACTTTAAAGGGTGTGATCATGTTTTGTGTGCAATGTGAACAAACTATCCGTACGCCGGCAGGAAATGGCTGTTCTTACGCGCAGGGTATGTGCGGTAAAACCGCTGAAACCTCCGATTTGCAGGATCTGCTGATTGCTTCGCTGCAGGGGCTCTCCGCATGGGCCGTTAAGGCACGTGAATATGGCATCATCGATCATGAGGTGGATAATTTCGCCCCGCGCGCGTTCTTCTCTACTCTGACCAACGTGAACTTCGACTCGCCGCGTATCGTCGGCTACGCCCGTCAGGCGATCGCGATGCGCGAGGCGTTGAAAGCGCAATGCCTGAATATTGACGCCAACGCCGCCGTCGACAGCCCGGTCGCCGATCTGCAGCTGGTTAGCGATGATCTGGGCGATCTGCAACGTCAGGCGGCGGACTATACGCCAAATAAAGACAAGGCCGCGATCGGTGAAAATATCCTCGGCCTGCGCCTGCTGTGCCTGTACGGCCTGAAAGGCGCTGCGGCCTATATGGAACACGCGCACGTGCTCGGCCAGTACGACAACGACATTTACGCCCAGTACCATAAAATCATGGCGTGGCTGGGGACCTGGCCTGCCGATATGAACGCTCTGCTGGAATGTTCGATGGAAATCGGCCAGATGAACTTCAAAGTGATGAGCATCCTCGACGCCGGTGAAACCACGAAATATGGCCACCCGACGCCGACTCAGGTCAACGTTAAAGCCACCGAAGGTAAGTGCATCCTGATCTCCGGCCACGATCTGAAAGATCTTTATAACCTGCTGGAGCAGACCGAAGGTACCGGCGTTAACGTCTATACCCACGGCGAAATGTTGCCGGCGCACGGTTATCCGGAACTGCGTAAGTTCAAACACCTGATCGGCAACTACGGCAGCGGCTGGCAGAACCAGCAGGTTGAATTCGCCCGCTTCCCGGGCCCCATCGTAATGACCTCCAACTGCATCATCGACCCGACCGTCGGCGCTTACGACGATCGCATCTGGACCCGCAGCATCGTCGGCTGGCCGGGCGTCAACCATCTGGAAGGCGAAGATTTCTCCCCGGTTATCACCCAGGCGCAGCAAATGGCCGGCTTCCCGTATAGCGAAATCCCGCATCTGATCACCGTCGGCTTCGGCCGCCAGACGCTGCTCGGCGCGGCGGATACGCTGATTGATCTGGTCAGCCGTGAAAAACTGCGCCACATCTTCCTCGTCGGCGGCTGCGACGGCGCGCGCGGCGAACGTAACTACTTCACTGATTTCGCCACCAGCGTACCGGACGACTGCCTGATTTTAACCCTCGCATGCGGTAAATATCGCTTCAACAAACTGGATTTCGGCGATATCGAAGGCTTGCCACGTCTGGTCGATGCCGGTCAGTGTAACGATGCCTACTCGGCGATTATTCTCGCGGTAACGCTGGCGGAAAAACTGGGCTGTGGCGTAAACGATCTGCCGCTGTCGTTGGTGCTCTCCTGGTTCGAACAAAAAGCCATCGTCATCCTGCTGACGCTGCTGTCGCTCGGGGTGAAAAACATCGTCACCGGCCCAACCGCGCCTGGCTTCTTCACCCCGGACCTGCTGGCTGTCCTCAACGAGAAGTTCGGTCTGCGTTCCGTCACTACCGTAGAACAAGATATGCAGCAGTTGCTGAGCGCATAAGGAGTCACCGCATGACAATGCCAACTCAACAGTGCCCGTGGCGAATGCAGGTTCATCATATTCAGCAGGAAACGCCGGACGTATGGACGATTTCGTTGCTGTGCCACGACTATTATCCCTATCGTGCCGGGCAGTACGCGCTGGTTAGCGTGCGCCATTCGGCGGATACGCTGCGCGCCTATACGCTCTCCTCAACGCCCGGGGTCAGTGAATACATTACGCTGACCGTTCGTCGTATTGACGATGGCGCAGGCTCACAGTGGTTAACCCGCGATGTGAAACGCGGCGACTATATCTGGCTGTCGGATGCGATGGGCGAATTTACCTGTGAAGATAAAACAAGCGATCGTTTTCTGATGCTGGCCGCCGGCTGCGGCGTGACGCCGATTATGTCGATGCGCCGCTGGTTGGCGAAGTACCGCCCGCAGGCGGATGTGCAGGTTATCTTTAACGTGCGTTCGCCGAAGGATGTGATTTTTGCCGAAGAGTGGCGTCAATACCCGGTCACGCTGGTGGCGGAAAACGACGCGACGCCGGGCTTTATCGCCGGGCGCCTCACTCGCGAGCTGTTGCAAAGCGTGCCGGATTTAGCCAGCCGTACCGTGATGACCTGCGGCCCGGCGCCTTATATGGAGATGGTGGAACAGGAAGTGACGGCGCTTGGCGTGACGCGTTTCTTTAAAGAGAAGTTCTTTACCCCGGTGGCGGAAGCCGCTTCCGACGGATTGAAATTCACTAAGCTGCAGCCGGCGAAAACGTTCTACGCGCCGGTCGGCACCACGTTGCTGGAAGCGCTGGAAAGCAATAAGGTACCGGTGACCGTCGCCTGCCGCGCTGGCGTCTGCGGCTGCTGCAAAACCAAAGTGGTTGCCGGCGAATACAGCGTTACCAGCACCATGACGCTGACCGATGCGGAAATCGCCGACGGCTACGTGCTGGCCTGTTCCTGCCACCCGCAGAGCGATCTGGTTCTCGCCTGAGGTCAAAATCCCCGGTGGCGCTACCGCTTGCCGGGGCTACAGGGCCGTAGATACTGTTATCGGTTTGCAACGGTTTTGGTCGGGGAAAACATGTGCTTTGTGTTAATTCTGAGCACATTGCGCTCCGATATTTCTTCTGCGTTATGCCCCTCATGGCGCAGGGAGCGTACAGGGGGCGGCCAGTCGCCGCCGCCCCCTGTACCCCCGGGCTCTGGCCGCCAAAATCGCCACTTCGTGGTACCTTCGACTTATCCCTGCAGGCTTCGGGTCGGGCCGAGGCAGCGTCCTTGCAAAACACGGCCCTCAGCCCGCATCCATGCGGGCTGCCCCGGCCTTCCGGGAACGTCTCAGCGATTTTGAGGCCGCCAACACCGACAGTTTCAGCCAGCATGGTGAATAAATTAAAGGCAGGCCGCACTGTTATCGGTTTGCAACTTTTTTAAGGGTTTTCCCGGACGCGGCGCGTTGCGCCTTCTCCGGGCTACCAAATCGCATCGTGCTGTAGCCCCGGTAAGCGGTAGCGCCACCGGGGGATTTTGAGATCACCAGCACCAATAGTGTCAGCCAGCGTGGTGAATAAATTAAAGGCAGGCCGCACGGACCGTAGGCCGGATGGCGGCATTAATGCCGCCATCCGGCACTTTTTTACCGCCAGGCCGACTGACTGGCCAACGAATACCGCCCGGCCCCTAATAGCGCAATCGCCAACGCGCCGATAAAGAAATAGACCAGGCTTTCAATCGCCCATGCGCCGACGGCATCCAGCGCGAAAGTTTTACCCGTCCCGACCATCAACCAGGCGACCGCCATGGTGAACGCCAGCACCAGCGCCGCCGGGCGCGTCAAGACGCCAAGAATAAGTAAACAAGGCGCGACGACTTCCCCCACCAGCACGCCGTAGGCAATGAACCCCGGTAGCCCTTTCGCGACCAGCATCCCGCTAATGCCATCCACGCCGTCGATTAGCTTATGCAGACCGTGAAACAACATTAAGCCGCCAACGGCAAGTCGTAACAAGAGTTTACCGGCATCTTCATGCGATAGCGTTTTATTTACTGTGTTTAACAATCCCTTAACCATTTGATGTGCTTCCTGTTTTACACCCTATGTGTTCCCAGAGTATGCGCAATATTCCGCCAATAAAACCAGCGAAAAATAAGGGGCAATCGGCAACGCGACCTGTAGTTTCATCTAAGCTTGATAGCGTTATCACAAAAAGGAGATGGAAAACCATGAAACAGACCGTGGCGTCATATATTGCAAAAACCCTTGAACAAGCTGGCGTTAAACGTATTTGGGGCGTAACCGGGGATTCCCTCAACGGCTTGAGCGACAGTTTAAACCGCATGGGGACCATCGAATGGATGCCGACCCGGCATGAAGAGGTTGCCGCCTTTGCCGCCGGTGCCGAAGCCCAACTCACCGGCGAGCTGGCGGTCTGCGCCGGTTCCTGCGGGCCGGGCAACCTTCATCTGATTAACGGTTTGTTCGATTGCCATCGCAACCACGTACCGGTGCTGGCCATCGCCGCCCATATTCCCTCGAGTGAAATCGGCAGCGGTTATTTCCAGGAAACCCATCCACAAGAGCTGTTCCGCGAATGCAGCCACTACTGCGAGCTGGTCTCCACTCCGGAGCAAATTCCGCAGGTGTTGGCTATCGCCATGCGTAAGGCGGTCATTAACCGCGGCGTTTCGGTAGTTGTGTTGCCCGGCGACGTAGCGCTGAAACCGGCTCCGGAAAGCGCCAGCAGCCACTGGTATCATGCGCCGCAGCCCACGGTCACCCCGGCGGACGAAGAGCTGCACAAGCTGGCGCAGCTTATCCGTTACTCGAGTAATATTGCCCTGATGTGCGGCAGCGGCTGCGCCGGCGCGCACCAGGAGCTGGTGGAGTTTGCGGCGAAAATTAAGGCCCCTATCGTCCATGCTCTGCGCGGCAAAGAGCACGTCGAATACGATAATCCTTACGATGTTGGCATGACCGGGCTTATCGGCTTCTCTTCCGGTTTCCATACCATGATGAACGCCGACACGCTGATCCTGCTCGGCACCCAGTTCCCCTATCGCGCGTTCTATCCCACCGACGCCAAAATTATCCAGATCGACATCAACCCCGGTAGCATCGGCGCGCACAGTAAGGTGGATATGGCGCTGGTGGGCGATATCAAATCGACCCTGAAAGCGCTGCTGCCGCTGCTGGAAGAGAAAACCGATCGCCGCTTTCTCGATAAAGCGCTGGAGGACTATCGCGAAGCGCGTAAAGGGCTTGACGATCTCGCCAAACCCAGCGAGAAAGCGCTCCATCCCCAGTATCTGGCGCAGCAGATTAGCCGCTTTGCCGACGACGACGCGATCTTTACCTGCGACGTCGGTACCCCTACCGTCTGGGCGGCGCGCTATCTGAAAATGAACGGCAAACGCCGCCTGCTGGGTTCGTTTAACCACGGCTCGATGGCCAACGCCATGCCGCAGGCTATTGGCGCCAAAGCGACCGCGCCGCATCGCCAGGTCATCGCGATGTGCGGTGATGGCGGCTTCAGCATGCTGATGGGTGACTTTTTATCGCTGGCGCAGATGAAGCTGCCGGTAAAAATCGTCATTTTTAATAACAGCATTCTCGGCTTCGTGGCGATGGAGATGAAAGCCGGCGGCTATCTGACCGATGGAACCGAACTGCACGACACCAACTTCGCCCGCATTGCCGAAGCCTGCGGGATCAAAGGGATACGCGTCGAGAAAGCCTCTGAGGTTGATGAGGCGCTGCAGACCGCCTTTAGCACCGACGGTCCGGTATTAGTCGATGTAGTTGTCGCTAAGGAAGAGCTGGCGATCCCGCCGCAAATTAAGCTGGAGCAGGCTAAAGGCTTTAGCCTGTATATGCTGCGCGCGATCATCAGCGGACGCGGAGACGAAGTCATTGAACTAGCGAAAACCAACTGGCTCAGGTAAAACAATGCTATCACCCTGAATCAGAACAAGGATATGCCGTGATAGATCTTCGCAGTGATACCGTAACCCGCCCCGGGCGCGCCATGCTGGAGGCCATGATGGCCGCCCCGGTCGGGGACGATGTGTATGGCGACGACCCGACCGTCAATGAACTCCAGCGCTATGCCGCTGAGCTCGCAGGTAAAGAGGCGGCGCTGTTTCTGCCTACCGGCACCCAGGCCAACCTCGTTGGCCTGCTTAGCCACTGTCAGCGCGGCGAAGAGTACATCGTCGGCCAGGGCGCGCATAACTATCTGTATGAAGCCGGCGGCGCTGCGGTGCTGGGCAGCATTCAGCCGCAGCCGATCGATGCCGCGGCGGACGGTTCGCTACCGCTGGATAAAGTGGCGGCCAAAATAAAGCCCGACGATATCCATTTCGCCCCCACCCGCCTGTTAAGCCTGGAGAACACGCACAACGGTAAGGTGCTGCCACGCGGCTATCTGCAAGAGGCCTGGGCGTTCACCCGCCAGCGCAATCTGGCGCTACACGTCGATGGCGCGCGTATCTTCAACGCCGTTGTAGAGTACGGCTGCGAGCTGCGCGATATCGCGCAGTACTGCGATTCGTTCACCATTTGCCTGTCAAAAGGGCTCGGTACGCCGGTCGGTTCTCTGCTGCTGGGCAACGAAGCGTACATCCGCCGCGCCATTCGCTGGCGTAAAATGGTCGGCGGCGGGATGCGTCAGGCAGGCATTCTGGCCGCCGCCGGTCTGTATGCTCTGCAGAATAACGTTTCCCGTCTGCAGGAGGATCACGACAACGCCGCGTGGATGGCGGAACAGCTTCGCGCCGTCGGCGCTGACGTGATGCGCCACGACACCAACATGCTGTTCGTGCGCGTCGGTGAGGAGCAGGCTCGGGCGCTCGGCGAATTCATGCAGGCCCGCGGCGTGTTGATCAACGCCTCGCCTGTCGTGCGTCTGGTCATGCATCTCGATGTTAACCGCCAGCAGTTGACGGAAGTGGTCGGTCACTGGCAAGCCTTTTTACAACGCTAAGGAGTCAGGCGTGTCGCAATCTATTCTGGTGCTTGGCGCCAGCGGCTATATTGGCCAGCATCTGGTGCGCGAATTAAGCGCGCGAGGTTATCCGGTGTTGGCGGCGGCACGCCATATCGACAGGCTGCAGAAGCTCGATCTTCCCGGCGTCACCTGCCACGCTATCGACCTCAATCAGCCGCAGGATCTCCCTGCTCTGCTTCGCGGGGTCGATACCCTTTACTACCTGGTGCATGGCATGGGCGAAGGCGGTGATTTCATCGCTCATGAACGCCGGGTCGCCGTTAACGTGCGCGATGCTTTGCGTCAGACGCCGGTGCGCCAGGTGATATTTCTCAGCTCGCTGCAGGCTCCGGCGCAGGAGCAGTCCGACCATCTGCGCGCCCGCCAGGTGACGGCCGATGTTCTACGCGAGTCAGGGATCCCCGTCACCGAGTTACGGGCGGGTATCATCGTCGGCGCCGGATCCGCCGCTTTTGAAGTGATGCGCGACATGGTTTACAACCTGCCGGTGCTGACGCCGCCGCGCTGGGTTCGATCGCGCACCACGCCCATCGCGCTGGAAAACCTGCTCTACTATCTGGTGGAGTTACTCAACCATCCGGCCCGTGAACACCGCGTTTTCGAGGCCGCCGGCCCGGATGTTCTCAGCTATCAGCAGCAGTTCACCCATTTTATGGCGGTCAGCGGTAGGCATCGCCTGTTGATCCCTATCCCCTTTCCGACCCGCTGGATTTCGGTGTGGTTCCTGAACGTTATCACCTCGGTGCCCCCCACCATCGCTAAAGCACTAATTCAGGGGCTCAAGCACGATCTGATCGCCGACGATCGTTCGCTACGCGCGCTGATCCCGCAAACCTTGATTCCCTTCGATCAGGCGGTGCGTCGTACCCTGAAAGAGGAAGAACAGCTGGTGAACTCCAGCGACTGGGGCTACGACGCCCAGGCTTTCGCCCGCTGGCGGCCGGAGTATGGCTATTACCCCAAGCAGGCAGGCTGCACCGTTAGCACCCGGGCGAGCCGTAAGGCGCTGTGGCGAGTGGTGAACCAAATCGGCGGCAAAGAGGGGTACTTCTTCGGCAATATCCTGTGGAAAATCCGCGGCGCCATGGATCTGCTGGTCGGCCACCGCCTGGCCAAGGGGCGACCGCGGCATGACTATCTGCAAACCGGCGATACGGTCGACAGTTGGAAAGTGATTATTGTGGAAGAAGAACAACAGTTAACCCTATTGTTTGGCATGAAAGCTCCCGGTCTTGGTCGTTTAAGCTTTACCATTCGCGATAAAGGCGACCATCGCGAGCTCGACGTTCGCGCCTGGTGGCATCCACACGGCATGCCTGGCCTGTTCTACTGGCTGCTGATGATCCCGGCGCATCTGTTTATTTTTCGCGGCATGGCGCGACGCATCGCCCGCCAGGCCGAGCAAATCACAGGCAAAAACGAAGATTAAGCGTTATTCTTTCATGATTCTCATTGCATACTCGGGAGAATCACGGAAAAATGCGCACGAAATTCTTTTCTGGGACAGTAGATTGATATGAAGGTACTGGTTACCGGTGCGACCAGCGGATTAGGCCGTAATGCGGTGGAATATCTGCGCAACAAGGGCATCAGCGTGCGAGCAACCGGGCGCAACGAAGCGATGGGTAAGCTTCTGAGCAAAATGGGCGCGGAATTTATTCCTGCCGATCTAACCGAACTGGTCTCTTCGCAGGCTAAAGTGATGCTCGCCGGTATCGATACGCTATGGCACTGTTCCAGCTTTACCTCGCCGTGGGGAACCCAGCAAGCCTTCGATTTAGCCAACGTTCGCGCAACGCGCCGCCTTGGCGAATGGTCCGTGGCCTGGGGCGTACGCAATTTCGTCCATATTTCATCACCTTCGCTCTATTTCGATTATCACCACCATCGCGATATTCAGGAAGATTTCCGCCCGCACCGCTTCGCCAATGAATTCGCCCGCAGCAAGGCGGCCAGCGAAGAGGTTATCAATCTGTTGGCGCAGGCGAACCCGCATACCCGCTTTACGATATTGCGCCCGCAAAGCCTGTTCGGGCCGCATGATAAGGTCTTTATTCCGCGAATGGTGCAGATGATGCGCCACTACGGCAGCGTGCTCCTGCCGCGCGGCGGTAACGCGCTGGTGGATATGACCTACTACGAAAATGCGGTGCATGCGATGTGGCTGGCCAGTCAGCCGCAGTGCGATCACTTACCTTCCGCGCGGGCGTGGAATATCAGCAACGGCGAGCCGCGGACGCTGCGTAGCATTGTGCAGAAGCTTATTGACGAGCTGAGCATCAAGTGCAGAATCCGTTCGGTGCCCTATCCGATGCTGGATATTATCGCCCGTAGCATGGAGCATTTCGGTAATAAATCGGCAAAAGAACCGGCCTTCACCCATTACGGCGTCTCAAAGCTCAATTTCGACTTTACCCTCGATATCTCCCGCGCCCAGCAGGAACTTGGTTATCAGCCGATCGTTACCCTGGATGAGGGCGTTTCGCGCACCGCAGCGTGGTTAAAAGACCACGGTAAACTGCACGATTAAAACCGTCGATTACGGCAGCAAACCATCCTGTTTGCTGCCAAATGTTCACCCCTGCCCATATTTTTCCAGCAACGCCTCGGCGATGGCCTGCGTTTGCGCATCGGCCACGCCGTCCCAGCGTGATGGCCTGAAGTGCATCTGGAAAGCCATGATCACCCGTTTTTGCTGCGCCGGGGTCATCTCCGGAGTGACCTGATAGCCGTAGCGCGACAGCAGGTCTAACAATTCGCCGCGATCGACCGGCTGCCAGCTCGGGCGCCCTTGCAGATAAAAGGCGACACGCGCATCATCGGGCCAGGCGCCAATCCCCTGCTGCGCCAGCGCTCGCCACGGGAACAGCGGGCCGGGGTCGTCCTTACGCTGCGGCGCGATATCGGCATGGGCGACGACGTTCTGCGGCTGAATGTGATAGCGGGCGATGATATCTTTCGCCAGCGGGATAAGCGCTGCAATTTGCGCTGGATTAAATGGGGTAAAACTTTTTATATCGCCGTTTTTTTGCCAGCCGCGATTTTCCAGCTCAATACCAATCGACGTATCGTTGATCCGCGTGCTGCCGCGCCAGAAGCTGATGCCGGCGTGCCAGGCTAAATCTTCCTCCGGCACCAGTTGCCAGATACGCGGTTTACCGTGGCGCAGCGGCGGCTGCTCGGGAATTAAATAGTGCGAACTGACCTCTTTATCGGTCAGGGTCGCCAACGAGACATCAAAGTTATCGGCGGTATAGTGAATGACCAGGACCTTAATACGAGGATAAGCCGCCTGCGCCGGATGACGGGTATCCAGCTGATAACCCTGTTTGTCGACAATGCCCTGCTCCTGCGCACAGCCTGCCAGCAGCAACGCGGCAAGCGCAAGCTGGATAATGCGCTTTCCTAATAAGACCATCGATTACGCCCTTCTTGCTTGGCTTTATACAGCGCCGCATCCGCCTGCGCGATCAACTCTGAAGGCGGGGTGCCTCCCTCTGAAGCGACAATCCCCATACTGACCGTCACCAGCGGCCCAACATCGGATTTGGCATGCGGCAGCGCCGCTTCGCGAATTTTCTGTTGGATCCGCTGCGCCACCGCCGTAGCGCTATCTAATGATTGCAGCGGCAGGACAATCACAAACTCCTCGCCGCCATAGCGCGCCACCATATCATCCTGCGCGCGCACCGACATCTTCAGCACTGAGGCGATGCAGGAGAGGCAGTAATCACCGGCCTGGTGACCGTAGTGGTCGTTATAACGTTTAAAAAAGTCGACATCGAGAATGATCAGCGCCAGCGGCTCTTTCCGTTCCCAGGCCTGAGCCAAAAAATTGTCCAGCGCCCGACGGTTAGCCGTCGCCGTCAACGCATCCTGATTAGCCATGTTTTCCAGCCGGTTAATCAGTTGCATATTCTCCTGATGGGTATTCCAGGCTTCATCATACCAGCGCTGTAATATCTGACGGCCGTATACCATAATAGCGGTACAAATTACCCAAAGAATTAAAAAACGTAAATCGACGCCGTGATGTATTTGCACCCCAGCGAGTAATGAAGTACCCCATAAAGGAACAAGGTAAGCTACAAGGCCCACCGGGAAATAATAGAGCGCGGCAAGACCGGTGGTCATTAAAATAACCAGCAGCGGCCAGGCGAACGGCAGCGACCATAAAATGATGAAACAGTAACTACTCATCGCCCAACATAAGCTGAGGATCAATAAGATAGCAGAAATCACTTTAGTGGCATAAATACCACTTAATATTCGCCCGGAGATAACCATCACGCAAAGCGCCAGCGAGAAAACGATAATGACCCCAAGCGCCATCTCCAGATAAGGGATAATATCTGGATTAGTCAATCTTTGATGATTGAACTCGGTGAACAGAACGTTGCGGAAGATGACCATCAAGGCAAAGGCAATATTGACGAACGCCAGCCACGGCATGCTGCGCGACAGCGCGTGTTTTTGCACATTTTCGCGACTGGCCCACAGCATCGTTCGATTTTCGCGCGGATCCAGCCGTTGTTCTGTCGGCATAGCTACTCCTTTTTCAGCATCTGGACAATGCGTTAAGCTGCCCGCGGTAACTTTTCTATATGATAAACCATCAATCCGGGAATGTCTGTTGCCGGCCGCTTCAGCCATTCGCCGCTTAACGTCATTTTCAGCTAACGACAGATGAAAAAGATCTTACGCCCCGATACAGTCTATTGCGCAATAAAAAGCAAGCGTTATCAATGAGAACCACGTCATCTTTTCTTTAAAAAATCGTTAATTAAAGGTCATAAAAATGCAGCATTTCGCTTGAAAAAAAGACGGGCTTGATTCAATCTGATGGCGCTCATTGGTTAGTTAAAACAAGGGCATGATGATAGCAAGATAAACAATGGAGATTAATAATATGAAATATGCAGCTTTAGTGGCAGGTGCAGCATTGTTTTTAACCGCGAACGCATTTTCTGCAGAAATTCTGAGCAAAGAAGATTTCGCTAAAGTACAGGGTCAATACCACAAAATTGGTACCATCTCCTCTACCGGTCAAACTGCGCCAAGCGATGCGCGCGAAGAACTGATCAAAAAAGCCGATGAAAAAGGCGCTGACGTTGTGGTTCTCTCTTCCGGCAATACCGATAAGAAACTGCACGTATCCGCGAATATCTATAAGAAGAAATAATTAGTTTTTCCCATTATAAGAGCATTATCATCTGAGGATGATAATGCTTCTTTTTAATTTCCCTGCGAACATTTATTTTTATACGCCTTTCTCATTTACCATCCGCGACTAGTCATATCAAATATGCGCCTTCATCAGGATGCTAATCCGGATAACGACTAAAATAGTTAATCCACTCCGTTATCGGACTCGCAATATATCCCCCTGGACTATCAGTATAAATTCGACGCCAAAAAGAGATGTCCTCTATACTTTTGGGCATAAGAAGATGCTCGCGTTTAAATTACCGCAGGTGGCAAATGAAAAAAATCGCATTTCTTATTTCTGGGTTGCTCTGCTCTGGCTTTACCCATGCCAGCGCGCTCTATTTTTATGAAATCGGCACCGAAGACGTCGGCCTGGCAGGCGCAGGCCAGGCCGCCCGCGCGCAGGACGCCTCCACCATCGTCACCAACCCTGCCGGCATGACCCGATTGCCTGACCATATGTTTACCGGCGGCGCACAGGTCATGGGCGGCGATGTCCCGTACCAGATGAATAATGACCACGGCGGTAATAGTCCTGGTAACGTGATGAATCTGTTCCCTAACGCCAGCGGCTTTTATGCGCAGAAAATCAATGATGAGGTGTATGCCGGGATCGGTCTGTACGGCAACTACGGTTTAGGCATTGATTTTGGCAACTGGGCCGGCGACCGGCTGATCAAAAAAAGTACCATGGTGGCGATGACGCTGAGCCCATCGCTGGCGTGGAAACTTAACGATCGTCTCTCTGTCGGCGCCTCCGCCAACCTGAACTATGGTTATTTATCGCTGACGCGTAACGTCGACGGTAATGACGAGAAAGATAAAGATCATGATTGGGCGATGAGTTACCGCCTGGGTTTGCTGATGCAGTTGACCGACCAGACCCGCGCCGGCATCACCTGGAACAGTAAAACCGATTATGACTTTAACGTTAAGGGGAAAGCGCGTTTCCCTAATTTACCGAACGTCTCATATGATCTACCGATTTCCGCCCAGGTCCGCGCGCCGCAGCAGATTATGCTCAGCCTGGTGCATGACATCAATAAACAGTGGTCGGTCATGGGCGATCTCGGCTGGCAGGACTGGAGCCAGTTCGGCAGCCCGCAAATCACCGTTGCCGGTCACGAAAGTAGTAAAAATAACCGCCTGAAGGACTCCTGGCATACCGCCGTCGGCGTACAGTACCGGCCGACCGAGCAGTGGCGTCTGAACGCCGGCGTCGGGTTCGACAGCACGGTTTATGATTCACAAAGCGACACGGCGCTCTCGCTGCCGACCGGCGATGAGTGGCGCTTCGCCACCGGCGCGCAATACCAGATAACCCCGGCCAGCAATATCGGCGTCGCAGTCTCTTATCTGCACATGCAATCTTCCCACGTAAAATCACCGGAACTCATCGCCGGCAGCTACGATCACCCTTACCTGTGGTTCGCCAGCGTCAACTATAGTTATCAGTTCTGATACGCCGGCTGCCCGCACAAGAAGCGCGGGCAGCCGATGGTCGTTGTCACATCAAGGTCTTAGCTCTTTGCGTCAAGTACAATTGGCGCGCTTACGCTATGCTTTAGCAGAATCTAACAACGTAGTGAGTTCATAAGGAAATCATCATGCGCTACAACATTCTTGCACTTGTTTTGCCTTGCGCACTGGCGCTGAGCGCCTGTACCACCGTGACCCCGGCTTATAAAGACAACGGCACCCGCAGCGGTTCCTGCATCGAGGGCGGCCCGGACGAGGTAGCGCAGCAGTTCTATGATTATCAAATCCAGCACCGAAATAACGATCTCACCGCTCTGCGCCCGTATCTGAGCGACGATTTGGCTAAACTGCTGAACGACGCCCGTCAGGATCCATCGCGTAACGCGCTGCTGCAATCAAATCCATTCTCCAGCAGTTCCACCCCGGCGGATAGCGCCGACGTCGCCAGCGCCTCGACCATCCCGAACCGCGATGCGCGCAATATTCCGCTGCGCGTCGAATTGAAACAGGGTACGCAGAGCTGGAAAGATGAAGTGCTGATGATTCAGGAAGGCCAGTGCTGGGCGGTTGACGATGTCCGCTACCTTGGCATAAACAGCCACGCTCCGGCGGGTACGCTGCGTCAGAGTCTTGAGAAACGCTGATTTCGGCGTTAAAGCCACCCCGCTGAAACGATAACCCCGGTAAAATGTCGGTATTCCGTGCGGTAATGCCGACATTTGTTCCCCCCTACCACACGAACCCATATTTTGTGCTAACTTTAGTGATAAATGTGGTTTACATTTAACTTTTAACGCATAAATATTGCATAACTATTCTGTCAAAGGTACTATTTGCGGCCTCAATAGCTATTCGTATCAGACTGCCCAGATGAGTATTAAACTAAACGGCATTAATTGCTTCTACGGCGCGCACCAGGCGCTGTTCGACATCACGCTGGATTGCCCGCAGGGGGAAACGCTGGTGCTCCTCGGCCCAAGCGGCGCCGGTAAAAGCTCGCTGCTTCGCGTACTCAACCTGCTGGAGATGCCGCGTTCCGGTACCTTAAACATCGCCGGTAATCAATTCGACTTCACCAAAGCGCCGTCTGACAAAGCTATTCGCGAGCTGCGCCAGAATGTCGGGATGGTCTTCCAACAGTACAATCTGTGGCCACATCTGACGGTGGTGCAAAACCTGATCGAAGCCCCGTGCCGCGTGCTGGGCTTAACCAAAGATCAGGCGCTGGCGCGCGCCGAAAAACTGCTCGAGCGTTTACGCCTTAAACCTTACAGCGACCGCTATCCGCTGCATCTGTCAGGCGGTCAACAGCAGCGCGTAGCGATTGCCCGCGCACTGATGATGGAGCCTCAGGTGCTGCTATTTGATGAACCCACCGCCGCGTTGGATCCGGAAATCACTGCCCAGATCGTCAGCATCATTCGCGAACTGGCGGAGACCGGAATCACCCAGGTTATCGTTACCCACGAAGTGGAAGTGGCGCGTAAAACCGCCAGCCGCGTGGTGTATATGGAAAACGGGCATATCGTTGAGCAAGGGGATGCTAACTGCTTCGCGCATCCGCAAACCGACGCCTTTAAAAACTATCTTTCACATTGATGTTTTCGGGGAAATAACGATGAAAAAAGTACTGATTGCCGCTCTGCTCGCGGGCATGAGCCTTTCCGCTACCGCAGCCCAGACCATCCGTTTCGCCACCGAGGCCTCCTACCCTCCGTTTGAGCTGGTAGACGCCAACAACAAAATCGTCGGCTTTGACGTCGATCTGGCTAACGCGCTGTGCAAAGAGATGGACGCGACCTGCACCTTTACTAACCAGGCTTTCGATAGTCTGATCCCAGGGCTGAAATTCCGCCGCTTCGACGCCGTCATGGCCGGTATGGATATCACCCCTGAGCGTGAAAAACAGGTACTGTTCAGCACCCCGTATTATGAAAACTCGGCGCTGTTCGTCGGCCAGCAGGGCAAGTTCACCGGCATTGACCAGCTTAAAGGCAAAAAAGTTGGCGTGCAGAACGGCACTACCCACCAGAAATTCATCACTGATAAGCATCCGGAAATCACCACCGTTCCTTACGACAGCTACCAGAATGCCAAACTGGATCTGCAAAACGGCCGCATTGACGCCGTCTTCGGCGACACGGCGGTAGTGACCGAATGGCTGAAGAGCAATCCGAAGCTGGCGCCAGTGGGTGATAAAGTGACGGATAAAGACTACTTCGGTACCGGCCTCGGCATTGCGGTTCGTCAGGGCAATACCGAGCTGCAGCAGAAATTTAATGCTGCGCTGGAAAAAGTGAAGAAAGATGGGACGTACCAGACCATCTATAGCAAATGGTTCCAGAAGTAACGCTGAATGAACGAATTTTTTCCATTAGCAAGCGCCGCCGGGATGACCGTCGGCCTTGCCGTTTGCGCGCTGGTCATCGGCCTGGTGCTGGCGATGCTTTTCGCCGTGCTGGAGTCGGTGAAATGGCGTCCTGTGGCATGGCTGGCGACCGGCATCGTCACGATTTTACGCGGCCTACCGGAAATTCTGGTGGTGCTGTTTATCTACTTTGGTTCCTCACAGCTGCTGCTGACGCTGTCTGACGGTTTTACTCTCAATCTTGGGTTTGTGCAGATTCCGGTACAGATGCAAATTGAGAATTTCGACGTCAGCCCGTTCCTCTGCGGCGCCATTGCGCTTTCCCTACTGTATGCAGCCTATGCCTCGCAGACCCTGCGCGGCGCCTTGAAAGCGGTGCCGCAGGGGCAGTGGGAATCCGGACAAGCGCTGGGTTTGTCGAAGGCGGCGATATTCTTTCGCCTGGTGATGCCGCAGATGTGGCGCCATGCTCTGCCGGGTCTGGGCAACCAGTGGCTGGTGCTGCTGAAGGATACCGCGCTGGTCAGCCTTATCAGCGTCAACGACCTGATGCTGCAAACCAAAAGTATTGCTACCCGTACTCAGGAGCCGTTTAACTGGTACATCATTGCGGCAGCGATTTATCTCGTCATCACCCTGTTGAGTCAATACATCCTCAAGCGTATTGACCAGCGTGCGACGCGCTTCGAACGGAGACCAGGTTGATGCTCGATTACTTACCCGAACTGCTGAAAGGGCTGCATACCAGCCTGACGCTGACCGCGGCATCGATCGTCGTGGCGCTGATCCTGGCGCTGATCTTTACCATCGTCCTGACGTTAAAAACGCCGGTGGTGGTGTGGATCGTCCGCGGCTATATCACCCTGTTTACCGGGACGCCGCTGCTGGTGCAGATCTTCCTGATCTACTACGGGCCAGGACAGTTCCCGTCATTGCAGAATTACCCGGTGCTGTGGCATCTGATTTCTGAGCCCTGGCTGTGCGCGCTGATCGCCTTATCGTTAAACAGCGCGGCTTATACTACCCAGCTGTTCTACGGCGCCATCCGCGCCATTCCGGACGGCCAGTGGCAGTCCTGCAGCGCGCTGGGGATGAGCAAGAAGGATACGCTGGCGATTCTGCTACCGTATGCTTTTAAACGCGCCCTCTCCTCGTACTCTAACGAAGTGGTACTGGTCTTTAAAAGCACCTCGCTGGCTTACACCATCACCCTGATGGAAGTGATGGGCCATGGCCAGCTGCTGTACGGGCGTACCTATGACGTGATGGTCTTCGGCGCAGCCGGTATCATTTATCTGGTGGTGAACGGCCTGCTGACGCTGCTGATGCGTCTGGTGGAAAGAAAAGCGCTGGCCTTCGAGCGTCGTAACTAACATTACGAAATGCATAAACAGTAAATAATGAAACGGGTAAGTGCCAATGCTTACCCATTTTTTTTATAACCAATAAAATAAACATACAACTTTATTGCATATAAATTCATTTAATGGCATTGTGAACTTCAGCCGTAAACCGGCACAACATCATAAGATTGACCGACGGGAGTCCCACTATGAAAAAGTTAGTTCTGGCCGCTCTGCTTAGCTCTTTCGCCTTTGGCGCCGCTGCCGCGGAAAAAATCAGCTTTGGCGTTTCCGCGACCTATCCGCCATTTGAATCCATGGATGCGAATAACCAGATTGTCGGTTTCGATCTCGATCTGGCTAAAGCGCTGTGTAAGCAAATGCAGGCCGACTGTACTTTTACCAACCACGCTTTCGACAGCCTGATCCCGGCGCTAAAATTTAAAAAGTATGATGCGGTAATTTCCGGCATGGACATCACGCCTGAGCGTAGCAAACAGGTTGCGTTTACCGACCCGTACTATGCCAACTCGGCGCTGGTGATCGCCAAAAAAGACGCGTACCACTCTTTTGATGACCTGAAGGGTAAGCGTATCGGCATGGAAAACGGCACCACGCACCAGAAATACCTGCAGGATAAGCACCCGGAAGTCAAAACCGTCGCTTACGATAGCTATCAGAATGCCATTATCGACCTGAAAAACGGCCGTATCGATGGCGTCTTCGGCGATACCGCGGTGGTCAACGAATGGCTGAAGACCAACCCGCAGTTAGGCGCGGCGACGCCGAAAGTGACCGACCCGCAGTACTTCGGTACCGGTCTCGGCATTGCGGTGCGCCCGGATAATAAAGCGCTGCTGGAAAAACTCAACGCCGCGCTGAAAGCGATTAAAGCTGACGGAACCTACCAGAAAATTAGCAACCAGTGGTTCCCGGAGTAAGACCTGCGCTTCCCGGCTTAGGGCGCAACCGCCTGAGCCGGGTCAAACGGCAACGCTCCCCCTTACAGCGGCAGGGTAAACTGGAAACAGGCCCCTGCCGGTACTTCCAGCAGGCGAATATCGCCCCCGTGCAGTTGCAGCATCCGCCGAACAATCATCAACCCCAGCCCGCCTCGTGAGGCGCTCTGCTGCCCCGGTTCCAGTACCGATGGCCGCTCAAACAGATTGGCCCGTAATTCACCGGCGACGCCCGGGCCGCTATCGGCCACCTCGACCACCACCTGTGCCCCCTGCTGGCGCGACGACAGACGAATTTCGCCCCCGTGCGGAGTATGGCGAATGGCGTTATCCAGCAGATTAGTTAATACCCGCTCCATCATCGAAAGATCCGCCTCAACTAACGGCAAGCCTGACGCCAATTCCAGGCGCAGACGGATTTCGCGGGTGGCAATCGCCAGATCGAATTTTTGCGCCACGTCCTGAATCAGCTCGGCAAGGATAAACTTTTCCGGCTGCGGCTTAATACCGCCATGTTCAAGGCGCGCCAGCTCAAATAGCTGTTGTGAGAGATGACGAACTTTATTTCCCTGGCGTAGCGCGATATTCAGATACTGCTTGCGCTCCTGCGCCGTCAGGCGATCATCCTTAAGCGATAGCGTCTCCAGATACCCCAGCAGCGAAGTCAGCGGCGTACGCAGGTCATGCGAAATATTGGCAATAAACTCCCGGCGCTGACGATCGCTATCAGCCAGCCGATCCCACTGCCCGGCGATCTGCTGCGCCAGTTCGATAAAACGGTTATGCAGCAGCGCCACTTCATTTCCGGGATACGGGTCCGGCGCCTGCGCCGCCAGCGCTTTGATTGCGCGAATGCTGTCGCTATCCCCCGCCGCCACCAGCGCCGTCAGCTGGCGTACCGGGCGCGTTACCCAGTACCACGCCAGGCCGCCGGCCAACAGGCCAAATAGCGCCACCAGCAGCAGGGTCCATAGCAGCAAGCTCCACAGCGTCTTCTGCCAGGCGCTCTGCGCCAGTTCATTAAACGTTTCGCCCTGCAGAATAATATAAAGATAGCCACGTAGCTGGCCGTCAAGGCGTAGCGGCGCGGCGCTAAACACTTTTTGCTGGTCCATGCTGCGCGGATCGTCGCCATAAATCGGCCACGCGCCGCCGGAGAGAAACGCCTGCACCGGCGCCATGGCAATGCGCTGGCGTTTAATGTGCCCCGGCGGCGCGGCATCCGCCAGCAGCTCGCCATCCGGCGAAACGAGGTACAGCTCGACGCTTGGGTTAAACACCATCAGACGGTCAAATAGTGGTTTCAATGCCGCGCGATCGACCTCGCCGCGGGCGTTGAGCAGCGGCTCGCGAGCAGCAATCTGCTGCGCCAGCCCGGCGGAAAGCCGCTGCACCATGACGTTACCGTACTGCGCGCTGCTATAGAGCTGGAGCAGGCAGACGGAGAGCGCGCACAGCAGCAGCAAGCCGATAAACACCAACGACAGCCGTTGGCTGAGGCTGAGTCGGCGGATCATGACTGCGCCCCGGCGCTGTAGGGGGCAAATTTATAGCCCTTCCCCCAGACGGTAAGAATAATGTCCGGCTCTGCCGGGTCGCGCTCTATTTTCGTGCGCAGACGATTAATATGCGTGTTGACCGTATGTTCATAGCCTTCATGCTGATAGCCCCAGACGCTATCCAGCAGCGCCAGGCGCGAAAAAACTTCGCCGGGATGGCGGGCAAAGTAATAGAGCAGATCGAATTCGCGCGGCGTGAGATCCACCAGTTCACCGCGTAGCCTGACTTCCCTGGACAGCGGGTCGATATTCAGGCCGTGGCAGGCGATACGTCCGGCATCCATCAAGAGATTTTGTCCCATCGCTTCCTGACGGCGGAACACCGCCTTCACCCGGGCAATCAGCTCCAGTAGGGAAAAAGGTTTCGCCAGATAATCATCGGCGCCCATCTCCAGCCCCTGCACGCGTTGGATTTCGCTGGAACGGGCGCTAATAATAATCACCGGCAGATAGCGCGTTTGCTGGCGGATGCGGCGGCAAATCTCCAGCCCGTCGACGTTAGGCAACATCAGGTCAAGAATCACCGCGTCCCAGACGCCGTTATCCAACTGGCGCAGCGCCTGCGCGCCGTCCGCTTCATGCACGATTTGATACCCTTCATCCTGCAGATTCAGGCGCAACAAAGCCGCGATATCATCATCATCTTCCACCAGCAGGATTTTTTTACTCATCAGATTCGCTCCACGAATTTCACGCTCGTTTCATAAAGCTTACCCGATTTCAGCCGCTTAAAGAGTTCACATTTTGTTTAAACTTCACGAACCAGCAGCGTCAGCACTTCATAATGCGCGGTATGTGGGAACATATCGAACAACTGTACACGCTCAACGCGATAGCCCTGCAGACGGTCAATATCTGCGGCCATTGTCCGGGCGTTACAGCTCGAGTAAATGATATACGGCGGCGCCATGCGGCTTAGATAATCGCACAGTTCGGCGCCGATGCCGCGCCGCGGCGGGTTGACCAGCACCAGCTGTGGAATATCGTCTTCATGCGTCGCGAATTGCGTGGAATCCAGCGCCTGAAAATGGAGATTGCTTAACCCCAACTGGGCCGCGGATTGCTTCGCGCAGGCGATGGCTTCCGGAGCGATTTCGATACCGGTAAGGCGCATCTGCGGGGTGGCGCAGTGCAGACCAAAACCGCCGACGCCGCAAAACAGATCCCACATGTGGTTGACCGGCAGCGCGCGCACCCAGTCGCGGGCGGTAGCGTAGAGCTGGCTCGCCACCGTCGGGTTGGTCTGGAAAAAGCTTTGCGGGCGGATCCACAGCGGTACGCCGTTAAAGTTCTCCGCCAGCGCCGGTTGATCGCTGAGGAAAATCTCCTGCTCCCCTTCCATGATAGCCATGTGCACGGGCTGAATATTGGCGGTAATCACCTTAAGCTGCGGCAACTGCTGCTGCAGCCACGGCAGCGCGGCGCGCAGTTGTGCAAGCTTATCCGCAGAGCGCAGGACGAAACGCAACATCATGCCGCCCTGCTGGCTTTCGGTCAGCAGCAAATACTTCAGCTCGCCGCGCTTGCGGGCAACGTTATAGGGGGTGAGTCCGGCGCGGGCGATAAACGGCTTCAGCGCGGCGAAAACCGGCGCGAAACTCGGCGGGTACAGCGGGCAATCGGTGAGATCTTCCGGCGTGCCATCGCGATGCAGCATGCCGAGCAGCGGGCGCTCTACGCTACCGCTTACGACCATTTTCGCTTTGTTGCGAAACGCCGTCTCCGGACCTGAGACCGGAGCAAGCCATGTCATCACCGGCTGACCCGCCAGCAGTTCGCGCAGGTTCGCCATTTTATCGGCGAGCTGTTGCGTCAATGGCAATTCCAGCCACTGACAGGAACGGCAGCGGCCCGCGTCGTAAAGTGCGCAGTGCATAAGAAGACCTTCAAAAAAACCGGGGCGGGGATTGTATCACCGTTATTGCAAGCGGAAAAACCGTCGGCACGACGCCGGGATAAACAATAGCGCCAGCACCAGCAGATCCGGCAGCTTCTGCAGAAACAGCGCATGGAGAATTTCCCGCTTTGACTCCCCGGCAACGCTGAACAGTTCCGGATAGCCATAGCCAATCGAGGCCGCCCACAGATAAGAGATGACGATAATTTGCGTCAGCAGGTAGAGCCAGCGCGCCCAGTTACGGCCTTTCACCAGCGAAAAGGCGCACCAGATCTCGATAAACACCAACGCCAGACTCGCCAGAAACACCAGCGTCAGGGCCCAGGTTTGCACGCTACGATGGATAAAATCGGCAATTCCCTGCACGCCAAGCTGATTGAGGATCATTAACAGGTCGAGACCGCGAATTAAGATAATAGCAAAGGCCGCCACCTGTACCAGCACAGGGACGTTAAGACGAGCATGAGACGATCGAGTTTTTGTAAACAATCCCAACGTAAAGTCATCCATGAAAACGGCGCCACGTGTGCGGCGCCGATAATAGGCTCTGTTAGCGATTTTAGTGGGTTCAGCCCCTTCTTGCACGCTGGATATCGCGCACGCGCTGCTTTTCTGCGCGAGCCATTAAATACCAGGCGATAAAACCGACAATTCCCACCACGCCGAGGATTAAGGTCGCCAGGGCGTTAATTTCCGGGTTAACGCCCATCCGCACGCTGGAGAAGACCAGCATCGGCAGCGTCGTCGCCCCCGGCCCGGAAACGAAGCTGGCAATCACCAGATCATCAAGCGACAAGGTAAAGGCCAGCAACCAGCCGGAAATGACCGCCGGCATAATCATCGGCAAGGTTATCACGAAGAACACCTTCAGCGGCGCGGCGCCGAGATCCATCGCCGCCTCTTCGATTGACCTGTCCAGCTCGCGCAGACGTGAAGAGATCACCACCGCCACGTAGGCGGTACAGAAGGTGACGTGCGCCAGCCATATCGTCAACATGCCGCGATCCGATGGCCAGCCGATGGAATGCCCCAACGCGACGAACAGCAGCAGTAGCGACAGCCCGGTAATCACATCGGGCATCACCAGCGGCGCGGTGATCATAAAAGCAAAACCGTTGGAACCGCGAAAACGGCCAAAACGCACCAGCACCACCGCGGCAATCGTACCGAGGATCGCCGCCGCCGTCGCCGCACAGGCGGCAATGGTCAGGCTTAGCCCCACCGCGCTCATCATCGCGTCATCATGAAACAGCTCGCTATACCAGCGCGTCGACCACCCCGCCCATACCGTCACCAGCTTCGAGCTGTTAAATGAATAGATAACCAGCATCAGCATCGGCGCATACAGAAAGGTAAAACCGAGCACGAGGATCAGAATTCGCCATGGCGAACGTACTACCGGTAAGTCATTCATCCATGATCCCCCATCTGTTTTTGCTGATGTTTGTGGAACCACATGATCGGCACGATCAACAGCAGCAGCATCACAATCGCCACCGCCGATGCTACCGGCCAGTCGCGGTTATTAAAGAACTCCTGCCACAGCACGCGGCCAATCATAATGCTGTCAGGTCCGCCGAGCAGCTCCGGGATGACGAACTCGCCCACCGCCGGAATAAACACCAGCATCGAGCCGGCGATAATGCCGCCTTTCGTTAACGGAACAATCACCTGGAAGAAGGTCTTTAACGGCCGGGCGCCGAGATCCAGCGACGCTTCCACCAGCGAATAGTCGATACGCGTCAGCGCGGTATAAATCGGCAGCACCATGAACGGCAGGTAGGCGTAAACGATACCGATGTACACCGCCAGGTTGGTATGCAAAATCTCCAGCGGTTGATCGATAACTCCAAGCCATAACAGGAAGTTATTGAGCACCCCGTTGCTTTTCAGCAGCCCCATCCAGGCGTAAACGCGAATGAGGAATGAGGTCCACGAAGGTAATATCACCAATAGCAGCAGGATATTGCGCGTCGACGGCTTGCTATGCGCCACCGCCCACGCCAGCGGATAGCCCAATAGCAGACAGCAAAAGGTGGAAATTGCCGCCACCTGCAGCGACTGCAGATAAGCCTCAAAGTACAGCGGATCGTCGGTCAGCTGCAGGAAGTTGCCGAGATTAAGCGTCAACGTCAGTTGACCGTCGGCCCACGACAGTAACTCGGTATAAGGCGGGATCGCCCGCGCCATTTCGGCCAGGCTGATTTTAAAAACGATCAAGAATGGCAGTAAAAACAGCAGGATTAACCACAGATACGGCAGCGCAATCACCAGCTTACGCCCGTGGGCCATCTGCTGGCGCGCCAGCCACAGGGCAAAACCGCCGGGCTTTTTGCCGCCGGCTGGAGGTTCTAATGTGCTCATCGCCCTCTCCTTACACCGTCAGAACAACGCAGCTATCGGCGTCCCAGCACAAGCGAACTTCATCACCCCAGGTCGGCATGCCTTTGCGATGGCGATGTTCGTTTTGCAGCTGGGCGCTAATCATCTGCCCGCTTTTCAGACGGACATGATAGATAGACAGATCGCCGAGGTAGGCAATATGGATAACCTCGCCTACCGCAAAGTTAAAGCCGTCCGCTGGCGGTTCGTCGCAGAGCATGATTTTCTCCGGACGCAGCGCCACCCAGACCGGCACGTTATCCACCACCGAGGCATCCGGATCGACTTTCAGCGGATGCACCAGCCCCGGCGCATTCAGTACCAGACCATCTTCCAGTCGCTCTTTGACCAGCCCTTCGAAGACGTTTACCGAACCGATAAACTCGGCGCTATAGCGGGTCGTCGGATGTTCATAGATCTCCTCCGGCTCGCCTATCTGCACGAACTTTCCGCGGTTCATGATGGCGATACGGCCCGCCATGGTCATCGCCTCTTCCTGGTCATGGGTGACCATCACGCAGGTGACGCCGACGCGCTCAAGAATATCCACCACCTCAAGCTGCATCCGGTCGCGCAGTTTTTTATCCAACGCGCCCATCGGTTCATCAAGCAGCAGCAGTTTCGGCCGCTTCGCCAGGCTTCGCGCCCGCGCCACGCGCTGGCGCTGGCCGCCGGAAAGCTGGTGCGGCTTGCGTTTGGCGAACTCCTGCATATGCACCAACGCCAGCATCTCCTGGACGCGGGCGTTAATCTCCGCCTTCGGCAGCTTGTCCTGCTTGAGACCAAAGGCGATATTTTGCTCAACAGTCATGTGGGGAAACAGCGCGTAAGACTGGAACATCATATTGATCGGCCGCTGATACGGCGGCACGCGCGCCAGGTCGACGCCATCCAGCACAATCTGCCCGGCGGTGGGCAACTCAAAACCTGCCAGCATGCGTAGCAACGTCGATTTCCCGCAGCCGGACGCGCCCAGTAAGGCGAATATTTCGCCTTTATAAATAGTGAGATTGACATCATCGACGGCGTGTTGCCCATCGAAGGATTTGGTTAAATTACGAATTTCCAGCAGCGGGGTCAGCGCTTTGGGGGCTTTCGCCTGTGGGCGGGGCATTGCGTCATTCACTCGGGTGCTCTCCGGCAAATACAATCACCGTATGGCCCGGTTGCCATACATTCTTCAGTTCTATGTTCACCAGCGAACAGTCGGTCAGGCCTTTACAGGCCCGGCGTACCGGGCCTGACGGCGTTATTTTCCGCTTTTCACTTTGGTCCACGCGCGGGTGCGCACGCGGTCAATCTTCGGATCCTGCACCTTGAGGGTGAACAGCTTGGCGAAGACATCCTCCGGCGGGTAAATCGCCGGATTGTTGCGGATGTCGGCGCTGACCAGCGGCGTCGCCTCTTTGTTGCCGTTAGCGTAGTAGACGTGATCGCTGATGTGGGCGATGACCTCCGGGCGCAGCAGATAGTTCAGGAACTGATAGGCTTCGTCTTTATTTTTGGCATCCGCCGGCATGGCGAAGACATCAAAGAAGGCCAGCGCCCCCTCTTTCGGAATAAAGTAGGAGATATTGACGCCGTTCTTCGCCTCTTTCGCCCGGTTTGCCGCCTGCCAGACATCGCCCGCCCAGCCGATAGCGACGCAGATATCGCCGTTTGCCAGGTCATTAATATATTGCGAAGAGTGGAAGTAACGGATATTGGGGCGCAGCTTCAACAGCAGATCGGTTGCCGGTCCGGTGTAATCATCGGCTTTGGTGCTGTTTGGATCTTTGCCGAGATAGTTCAGCACCGTCGAGAAAATCTCTTCGGGGGCATCAAGGAAGGAGACGCCGCAGCTTTTCAGCTTCTCAAGGTTTTCCGGTTTGAGCACCAGATCCCAGCTGTTCAACGGTACGTCTTTACCCAGCGCCGCTTTCACTTTATCGACGTTATAGCCGATGCCGGTAGTCGCCCACATGTACGGCATCGCATATTTGTTATCGGGATCGTGACGCGCCACCAGTTGTAAAACTTTCGGGTCGAGGTTTTTCCAGTTCGGGAGTTTACTTTTATCCAGCGGCTGGAACACTCCGGCCGCCAGCTGGCGTTCAAGGAAGCTTGCCGACGGCACCACCAGATCGAACCCGGTGCTGCCGGCCATTAATTTACCTTCCAGCACCTCGTTGGAATCAAATACGTCATACACCACTTTAATACCGGTCTCTTTTTCAAAATTGGCAACCGTGTCCGGCGCAATATAATCAGACCAGTTATAGACGTGCAGCGTTTTTTGTTCCGCTGCGAGCGAGCCGGCAGAAACGGCCATCAGCGCACCCGTAATCACACCTGTTAACCATTTTTTACCCAAGGCGGTCATATCTGTATTTCCTTCTCAAGGCCCGTTAATTCACGGACGCAATAGACGAACCTGAACGCATGCAAGAATCATGCATATTTTTCATTGCCTGAGATAAGGAGAGGAAACCTCTCCCTGATTGGCTGCCCGCAAATGGACGCCTCGCCAGAATAACTGTAGCCAGAATAAGAGGATATAGCCCAGGCAAAAAAACGCCCTGGATCATATTTCCAGCCAATAAAGGTCTACGAGATAAAAGCGAAGCGCTAAAACAGCAGTGAATAATTCTTTAAATGAGGGTTTGTGACAGAATAAATAAGCAACCGCCGTCGCAGCGGCTGCTTTTATTAGTTAGTGCAGAAAATGGTATTGCACTTCTTCGGCTGCGGCCTCTTCTTCCTGCTCTTCCGCTTTATATAGCAGCTGATTGGCGCCGGCTTCCAGAATGACCATCGAGACCTGCTCTTCGCTCTGGCGGAAGAACCAGGCAAACTGTTCGAGAGTGACGCCCGCGCCAACGGGCAGCGCCTGGCAGACCACCAGCTTCGGCAGGTTATCATCCTGAATATCAAGGAACGCTTTTACGGTCAGCGAACTGGCGTTGATCGCCGACAGGTCCGCCGACAGCGGCAGCAGCGCAGAAGGCTTCACTTCCGCCAGCGCCGAAAACAGCACCACGTTGTCCAGCAGGTCGATTTTGGCATCGAAAATACCGTCGAAATTCTGCATATGCGGCAGGTGCAACGCCTGGCAGGAGTCGCACTCAAAAAAACTGATGCCTAACTCGTCGAGCCAATGACGTAACGTATCAAGACCCGGAACGACCAGTGAATCCATAGTGCCTGTGACCTCTTGCTGGATAAAAAACGACGCATAGCTTACGCAAAAAATGCGTCGCATTCCATGAAAGGATAACGAAGTGACGCTACCCTCCCATTTTTAGACAATATCCAGGCGTGGCCTGGCGCTCGATCCACGCGATCATTCGCCCGGCAATATCGACGTGAGTGGTGGTTTCAATCCCTTCCAGCCCCGGCGAGGCGTTAACTTCCATCACCAGCGGACCGCGGTTGGCGCGTAGGATATCCACGCCTGCCACGTCCAGACCCAGCGTTTGCGCCGCTTTAATCGCCATCTCCCGCTCCTGATCGCTAAGCGTGGCCGTAGTGGCGACGCCGCCGCGGTGCAGGTTAGAGCGGAAATCGCCCTCTTTCGCCCGCCGCTCAATCGCCGCCACCACTTCATCGCCAACCACCAGGCAGCGGATATCGCACCCTTTTGCCTCAGCGATATATTCTTGCACCAGAATGTGCGCATTGAGACCCCGGAAGGCGTCAATCACGCTTTCCGCCGCCTGCCGCGTTTCCGCCAGCACCACGCCGATCCCCTGCGTCCCCTCGACTAACTTCACCACCAGCGGCGCGCCGCCGACCATCGCGATCAGATCGCTGGTGTCGTCCGGCGAGTGGGCAATACCGGTGACCGGTAGATCGATTCCCTGACGCGCCAGCAGCTGCAACGAGCGCAGCTTATCGCGGGCGCGGGTAATCGCCACCGACTCGTTTAGCGGATAGCTGCCCAGCAGCTCGAACTGCCGCAGCGCGGCGGTGCCGTAGTAGGTGATGGCCGTGCCGATACGCGGAATGACTGCATCAAAATGGGGCAACTGTCGCCCTTTATAGTGAATTGAGGAGGCAACCGGGCTGACGCTCATATAGCAGGAGAGCGGATCGAGGATCTCGACCTGATGCCCGCGTTTTTGCGCGGCTTCACGCAAGCGGCGGCAAGAATAAAGCGTTCCATCCCGGGATAATATAGCGATTTTCACCCAACACCTCTTAGAAAATAACTGGCAGCCAGCACACTGCGTTTGCAGGGTGAAGTGTATAGGGAATCAGCGCGTTGCCCAGCCCTGTTTATGCAAATAGTCGAGAATAAACGGCCGGCTCTCTTTGATGATGGTGCGGCGGATATGGTCGCTCCAGGTATCGCGGCGGGTATTACTGCCGCGCGACAGATAATAATCCGCCAGCTGTTCGTCATACTGCGCCAGCACCTGTTGATCAAGCGGCTGGTAGTGATTCTCATGCACCAGCATCGCAGGCGGAATACGCGGCTTAACCTGCGGGTCGTCAGCAGGCCAGCCAAGGCACAGGCCAAACAGCGGTAAAACGTGTTTCGGCAGCTGCAGCAGCTCGGTTACCGCGTCAATGTTATTACGCAGGCCGCCAATATAAACGCCGCCTAATCCCAGGGATTCCGCGGCGATTAAGGCATTCTGCGCCATTAGCGCGGTGTCGACGACGCCCAGCAGCAGCTGTTCAGCCAGCCCCAACTGCGCTTGTGGGCAAATTTGCAGGTGGCGGTTGAAATCGGCGCAGAACACCCAAAACTCCGCCGCCTGCGCCACGTGCTGCTGGCCGCCGGTCAACGGAACCAGCTGCTCACGCAGCTGCGGGTCGGTAATGCGAATAATCGAGGTACATTGTAAAAAGCTGGAGCTGGACGCCCCTTGCGCCCCGGCGATGATCGCCTCACGCTGCTGGTCGCTAATCGGCGCGTCGGTAAAATGGCGGATGGAACGGTGGTGGCGCAGCAGATCAATGGTCGGCGTCATGGCGTTTTTCTCTTTCGGACGGGGTAGAAGATGAGGTCTTATTATCGGTCAACTGCGGCGCGACAATTTTCGCTATTCGCCACATTAAGGCTATCGCCGCCGGGATCATCAGCAGGATCCCGGCAAAGATCATGATAAGCGCCGCCGTCGGGCTGGCAAACGGCGCCGGCAGCTGAACATAGTGGTTCAACGACAGCCAGGCCAGCGTCAGCAGCGCCATGCCGACGAGCTCAACAATCAGAATGCTTTTGGGTAATGCGGCAGGCGATCGCATAACGCTCCTCAATATACTCATGCCACGCGCATCGCTGGCGCGTCTGTGTAGGGTCTTGCAGCAGATGATATTTATCAAGCATAACCCGCAACCATCGCTATAAAAGGTAAAACCTGCTTTCCCTTGTTAACGGAACGCGGCATCATAGCCACATTCGCCATCCGGCTGAGATTTAAGGAGAGAAGCATGTTTACCGTTATTTTTGGTCGCCCAGGTTGCCCGTATTGCGTTCGCGCCAAAGAGCTGGCCGAGAAACTGAGCAACGAGCGCGATGACTTCAGCTATCGCTACATTGATATCCACGCGGAAGGCATCAGCAAAGCCGATCTGGAAAAAACCGTCGGTAAGCCGGTAGAAACCGTACCGCAGATTTTCGTCGATCAGAAACACATCGGCGGCTGCACGGATTTCGAAGCCTGGGCGAAAGAGAATCTCGGCCTGTTCGCTTGAGAATTTTTACTCTTCCGTTGAGTGCCTGCGTCTGGCGTCCAGCCAGACGCAAATAAATAAAAAGCATAGCGCCCCAAGCGCGCACCAGAACACCGCGCTAAATAACCACGCCAGTTCTTGCCAGAACGATCGATGAGTAATAAAGAACATCCGCATCACCACCAAACAAACCGGTGCCGCCAGCATGGCGCCAATCAGCGGACGTATGACGCGCCGGCCGGGGGATAAGCAGCTCGCCACCGCCCCAGGCAGCACAAAGAAAAGCAGCCCAAGCTCGGGGTTGCCCGTTTGCCGAAAAGCCCCTTTCATATGCAGCAACAGCGATAAACAGACCACAATAAACAGAAAGAACCCACAAATTATACCGGCCCACGCGCGCTCAGATTTCACGACATCCTCCTGATTTCGCCTCTAACTATCTTTCACTTCATCCAGTCAGAAATAGCATTCTGGCAGTCCATGCTTATAACGCTCCCGTCAGAGTAAAACGATTGTGACTAGCCGCAGCAACCAGGAAAGATTAAACTAGCGGCACTGTTTTATCGGTATTAACGGGATGCCAGAATAACGTTCGGCATAGTGCGAACGCTTGAGCAACCTTAGACCAAAAAACCATTTCCTTCAACAACTTACTAGTAAACGAGAAGTTGGCTTTCGTGAATATAAACGTCGCAGATTTGTTAAACGGGAATTACATCCTGTTATTGTTTGTTGTACTCGCACTGGGTCTTTGCCTGGGGAAACTTCGCCTCGGGTCAGTACAACTTGGTAATTCCATTGGCGTTTTAGTCGTTTCTTTATTATTAGGTCAGCAGCACTTCGCCATTAACACTGATGCGCTAAATCTTGGCTTTATGCTGTTTATTTTCTGCGTCGGCGTCGAAGCGGGCCCCAACTTTTTTTCGATTTTTTTCCGCGACGGCAAAAACTATCTGATGCTGGCGCTGGTGATGGTGGCCAGCGCGATGTTAATCGCTATGGGGCTGGGCAAATTGTTTGGCTGGGACATCGGCCTGACCGCCGGGATGCTGGCGGGCGCCATGACCTCCACCCCGGTGCTGGTGGGCGCTGGCGATACCCTACGCCACTTTGGCCTGCCCAGCGATCAGCTGGCGCAGTCGCTTGACCACCTGAGCCTCGGCTACGCCCTGACCTACCTGGTTGGCCTGGTGAGCCTGATCGTCGGCGCGCGCTATATGCCGAAGCTGCAGCATCAGGATCTGCAGACCAGCGCCCAGCAGATCGCCCGCGAGCGCGGTCTGGATACCGACTCCAAGCGTAAAGTCTATCTGCCGGTTATCCGCGCCTACCGCGTCGGCCCGGAATTGGTCGCGTGGGCGGACGGCAAAAATCTTCGTGAGCTGGGGATTTACCGCCAGACCGGCTGCTATATCGAGCGTATTCGTCGTAACGGTATCCTGGCGAACCCGGATGGCGACGCGGTACTACAGATGGGCGATGATATCGCGCTGGTTGGCTACCCGGACGCGCATGCCCGTCTCGATCCAAGCTTCCGCAACGGTAAAGAGGTGTTTGACCGCGACCTGCTCGACATGCGTATCGTCACCGAAGAGATTGTGGTTAAGAATCATAACGCCGTCGGCCGCCGCCTGGCGCAGCTGAAGCTGACCGATCACGGCTGTTTCTTAAACCGGGTGATCCGCAGCCAGATTGAAATGCCAATCGACGATAATGTGGTGCTTAACAAAGGCGACGTGCTGCAGGTGAGCGGCGACGCCCGCCGCGTAAAAACCGTCGCTGACCGTATCGGCTTTATTTCGATTCACAGCCAGGTGACCGACCTGCTGGCTTTCTGCGCCTTCTTTATCGTCGGCCTGATGATCGGCATGATCACCTTCCAGTTCAGCTCGTTCAGCTTCGGCATCGGTAACGCTGCCGGCCTGCTGTTCGCCGGCATTATGCTCGGTTTCCTGCGAGCTAACCATCCGACCTTCGGCTATATCCCGCAGGGGGCGTTGAATATGGTGAAGGAGTTCGGCCTGATGGTGTTTATGGCCGGGGTCGGCCTGAGCGCCGGCGCGGGTATCAATAACGGTCTGGGCGCCATTGGCGGGCAAATGCTGGCCGCCGGCCTTATCGTCAGCCTGGTGCCGGTGGTGATCTGCTTCCTGTTCGGCGCCTATGTGCTACGCATGAACCGCGCGATGCTGTTCGGCGCGATGATGGGCGCGCGTACCTGCGCCCCGGCGATGGAAATTATCAGCGATACCGCACGGAGCAATATTCCCGCGCTCGGCTACGCTGGCACCTACGCTATCGCCAACGTGCTGCTCACCCTTGCCGGTACGTTGATCGTCATCATCTGGCCGGGCCTTGGCTAGCCCCGGCCGAAAATTTTTAACTTTTTCGCAAAAAAATCGGTGATGAACAGAACTTTTTCCCAGGACGTCAGTCATAACTAGTGCCACTGCTTTTCTTTGATGTCCCCATTTTGTGGAGCCCATCAACCCCGCCGTTTAGGTTCAAGGTTGATGGGTTTTTTGTTGCCTGAAGTTGGCACTTTTCGAGCTAGCCTGAAACCAAAACCGCTCTGAAGGTATCAGTTGCGTACTGATCGTCATCACTTACTGAATTTTTGCCTTTAACCAGTCGGCCAGAAAAATAATTAGGCAAATCAGTACAAAACAAATCGCAAAACCACCCAGCTTAAATAGCCATCCATCCAGCGCAATAAGACTAACAAAAGCCATAATTGAGCAAATCCCCCTCCCCATTGCATCAATCATATTGATGCAATGCACGCCAATTCTTTTATAAGAATGGCTGGCCGAGAATTTTACAGATTTCATTTTCTATTCCTTTACATTGCACTGGATGGCTCTCTATGTACTTGAGATACAGTTCTAGTGGTTCTTCGACCAGAAAGTAGACCATATCAAGATTCGTTGGTGAAACTTTCATATAGGTTGATGAATACCTGTCCTTCATCCTACGAGAAGCTCTCGCTGCCTCTTCGATTATCCCCTGCATAATAACGGCACTTAAAGCAAACGACGCCGAGCCCCGCAGAACATAGTTCCCAATTCTGGTAGTTTTCAATTGCGCAATTATTTTTTCGGATAAAGTCAGGGACAGGCAAAACTGAGCCCCCGTACGTGTTCCCAGTTTTGCGTCAGAATAACCAATCCTGTCATTAATCGCTTTCTTCCCTTCGTCATCGAGTTTTGCATAAAAATCCGTACTCACAATGGTGATTAGCTGCCTGATTGGTTGATCGTTCGATATCAATGCTCTAAACGCCCTAATAAAACGCTCCGTTTCATATTCATTACGCCTTTTAAGATCACGCCCCAAGACTCCTGAACCTTCTACCGTTCTTATTGCTGATAAATAAAATCCTTCGGAAAGGGAAGTTAAACCATCAACAATTCCCCTTGCAATTAGCTTTGCATCCATGAAACCCATCTCAATAACCATAAGATGATAAAAGGCTAATCACTTTCACGCTCAAGAACCAGAAAAAAATATTTATTTTTTCCAATTAAAACAATATGTTAAATGATTAAGTAACAGGTTTGCTTTACGGCCAGAACTCAAAAATTACTGCACTAATTTTAATACTCCCCCTCCTTGCACAGTCTATTTTTTCACCCATACTTTGCTGATCCACTCCCACATAAGGCGCTCTTCATGTTGCTTAAAGATAAGACCGTGGTGATTTTCGGCGGCAGCGGCGCGATTGGCCGCGCGACGGCGCTTGCCATGGCGAAAGAAGGCGCACAGATCTTTCTGGCCGCCCGGCAGGCGGATAAGCTGGAAAAGGCAGCGGCTGAGGTTCGCGCCGCTGGAGGTATCGTCGAGACTCTGCAACTGGATGTGCTGGATGGCGGGCAAACCGCCGGGCAGGTGGCCAACCTGGCCGGGAGAACCGGCGGGATTGATATTGTGGTTAATGCCACCGGTTTTCTCCACGATCAGGGGAAAACGCTGGAACAATTATCCCTTGCCGAGTATCGCCAGGGTTTTGTCCCCTTTCTTGATGCCCAATTTACTATTGCTAAGGCTGTAGCGCCGTGGATGGGTGGCGAACGCGAGGGCGTCATAATTACCACTATTCCTCCTTCTGCGACGATGGCCGTTCCTGGACACCTTGGCCATATCGTCGGCTGCGCCGCAATGGAAGCCTTTATCAAAGCGCTGGCCAGCGAACTGGGGGCGAAAAATATCCGCGTGCTCGGCGTGCGGTCACACGCGATAGCGGATGCGGTGCTGGCGGGTTCTTATACTGCCGAGGTGTTTGCGCCTAAAGCGCAGGCGCTGGGCTTGAGCGTTGAACAGTGGCTTGGCGGTGCGGCGCACGGCACGATGCTACAGCGGTTGCCGACGCTCGCGCAGATAGCCGGGGTCATCACCTTTCTCGCCTCACCGTCGGCGGCGGCGATGACCGCCACGGTGGTTAACGTCACCGCGGGGGCGACGCTTAGCTAGCGCTATTCTCCCCCGCCAGCCGCCCGACCATCAGGCGAATGGCCGCTTTCGACAGCGGCGCGCTATCGGTCACGAAGTGTAGCGTCATCCCCTCGATAAACGCATCCAGCCCGCGCGCCGTCGCCGGTTCAAACCACTGCTCCAGCGTCTGCTGGCTGCGTAGCATCCAGCTCTGCATGACCGCTTTCAGCGCCGGTCGGCTGCTGCAAAACGCGTATAGCTGGTACATTAACTCCATATTGCGCGCGGTGGTCACCTGGGCGCTGAAGATAAGCTCGGCGATAGCGTCGCAGGCCTGCTCGCGGCTCCCGACGCCGTTGAAGAATTGCTGATACTGCGCCGACATTTCGACGGTGAAGTTACGAAACGCTTCCTCAATCAGCGCCTCAATACCGCTAAAATAATAGGTCAGCGAGCCCAACGGTACCCCGGCGCAGCTGGCGATTTTACGGTGCGTCACCGCGTGAATACCGTGCGCGGCGATGGTATCCAGCGTCGCCTGCAGGATGCGCTCGCGCCGCTGCGGATCGTTCGGTCTGCGGGTCATCGGTGTGTTTTTCCCCTCTGTGCGCTATGCAAATCAAGCGATAGCGGAATGTGTACAAATGTACACAACCTTGCTACTGTTGTCTGCAACTCTTCTTTCTCGGGCGTTTATGGATGACGGCGCAAACTTCTCGCAAAGCCCTCCAGCTTCGGCTGTGGGCGCTATTTATGTTCTTTTTTATTCCCGGCTTATTGATGGCCTCCTGGGCCACCCGTACGCCCGCGATTCGCGATTTACTAACCCTTTCCACTGCTGAGATGGGGATGGTGCTGTTTGGCCTGTCGATCGGTTCGATGAGCGGCATTCTCTGTTCTGCATGGCTGGTTAAGCGCTTCGGCACCCGTAAAGTCATCCGCACCACCATGCTATGCGCCGTGGCGGGCATGCTGGTGCTAAGCCTCGCGCTGTGGCTCGCCTCCGCGCCGCTGTTCGCCTTCGGGCTGGCTATCTTCGGCGCCAGCTTCGGCTCGGCGGAAGTGGCGATTAACGTCGAAGGCGCCGCCGTTGAACGGGAAATGAATAAAACCGTGCTGCCGATGATGCACGGTTTTTATAGCTTCGGCACCCTGGTGGGCGCCGGCATCGGTATGGCGGTGACCGGTTTTGGCCTGCCCGCCGCGCCGCATATTCTGATCGCTGCGCTGGTGGCGATTGCCCCTATCCTTATCGCCATTCGCGCCATCCCCGACGGTACCGGCAAAAACGCCGCCGAATCCGCCCATAGCGAGGCCAAAGGCCTACCGGTCTGGCGCGACGCGCAGCTATTGCTGATCGGCGTAATCGTGCTGGCGATGGCCTTTGCCGAAGGTTCCGCCAACGACTGGCTGCCGCTGCTGATGGTCGACGGCCATGGCTTTAGCCCCACTTCCGGTTCGCTGATTTACGCCGGTTTCACCCTCGGCATGACCCTCGGCCGCTTCACCGGCGGCTGGTTTATCGACCGCTACAGCCGCGTCGCCGTGGTACGCGCCAGCGCGGTAATGGGCGCGCTGGGCATCGGGCTGATAATTTTTGTCGACAGCACCTGGGTCGCCGGGGTATCGGTACTGCTGTGGGGGCTCGGCGCGTCGCTTGGTTTCCCGCTCACCATTTCCGCCGCCAGCGATACCGGCCCGGATGCGCCTAAACGTGTAAGCGTCGTGGCGATTACCGGCTATCTGGCTTTCCTCGTCGGGCCGCCGCTGCTGGGCTTCCTTGGCGAACACTTTGGCCTGCGTAGCGCCATGATGGTAGTACTGGGACTAGTCATGGTGGCGGCGCTGGTAGCCCGCGCGGTAGCTAAACCGCAGCCCGAACCTGTGATGGAGAATAGCTAATGAGCATCAAACTGATTGCGGTAGACATGGACGGCACCTTTTTAAGCGATGCCAAAACCTATAATCGCCCACGTTTTCTGGCGCAGTATCAGCGCATGCGCGAACAGGGCATTCGCTTCGTGGTCGCCAGCGGCAACCAGTATTACCAGCTGATATCGTTCTTCCCGGAGCTGGTCGATGAAATCGCCTTCGTCGCCGAAAACGGCGGTTGGGTAGTAAGCGGTAAAGAGGATATCTTTAACTGCCAGCTGCCGACGACGCATTTCAACGCCGTCGTCGACCACCTGCAAACGCTGCCGCATATCGAAATTATCGCCTGCGGCAAACGCAGCGCCTATACGCTCAATAGCTATAATGACGAGCTAAAAGCGGTGGCGGCGAAGTACTATCACCGTCTCGAACTGGTGGATGATTTTAACCATCTCGATGACGCGATCCTCAAATTCGGCCTGAACGTGCCGGATCATCTGATTCCGCAAATTCAGCCGAAGCTACACGCGGCGCTGGGCGATATGGTTACCGCCGTCGCCACCGGTTACGGCAGTATCGATTTAATCATCCCTGGCGTGCATAAAGCCAACGGCCTGCGCATTTTGCAGGAGCGCTGGGGTATTGATAATCATGAAGTGGTGGCCTTCGGCGATAGCGGCAATGATATTGAAATGTTGCAGCATGCCGGCTTTGGCTTCGCCATGGCGAATGCCAAAGCGGAGGTCAAAGCCGTCGCCAGCCATCATGCGCCGCATAATAACGAAGAAGGCGTATTGCAGATTATTGATAAGGTATTGAATCGCGAAGCGCCGTTCGCCTGATGAGAACCCGGATGCCTTTGGGCATCCGGGTTTACTACGTATCACGCCTGCTGCGAACTGCCGACGCTTTTATCTTTCAGGAAATAAATAATCAGCCCCAGCCATAGCACCCCGCCCAACAGGTTAAACAGGCTGAACAGGCCGTTACCGCCAAGCTCATAAGCATGCTTGCTAAGCTCTATGCCCACGGTAAAGATCAGCATCTGCAGCATGCCCATCGCCGCCGAAACCGTTCCTTTACTCATCTCGCTGGCGAACAGCGTTAAGCGCACCAGCCCGGCGTTAGCCAGACCAATCCCGAAAGCGTAGAAGCTCAGACCGGCGGTCATCCACAGATAAGCATGGGACGAGACGACCGTGGCCGCCGCCGACAGAAGCAGGCCAAACATTATCGGCCAGCCGCCCATAATAATCAGCGAGCGTACCGAACGGCGTGAAGTCAGACGCGCCAGTACCAGGTTGCCGGCGATCAGCGCGCCGAAAATCGGCACCTGCAGCATACCGTACTCATAGCTGGTGGCCTGCTCGCCGCTAATAATAATGACCGGCGATTGCGCAATCCACGCCAGCAGCGGCAGGCTAACAAAACCGGTCGCCAGCGCCCCGGCGACAAAGCGCAGGTTTTTCAACACCAGACGATAGTCGCGCCCCAGCTCTTTTACCGACAGTTTTTCCCCCATCCGCGTCGCCGTTTCCGGCATCGCCCGCTGTAGCCCGACAAAGGAGATGGCCGCCAGCACGGCGAACAGCACGAACATCATCTCCCACGGCAGCATATGCACCCAGGCGGCGCCGACCAGCGGCCCGAGCAGCGGCGCAATCAGCGCGACGTTAGCCATCAGGGCGGTAATTTTGATACACACCGCCTCCTCAAACGACTCCTGGATAGCCGCATAGCCCACCGCGCCGATAAAGCACAGGCTGATACCCTGCAGGAAACGCAGCAGGGTAAATTGTTCAATGGTCTGCGCCAGCAGCGTCGCCAGACAGGTGACGATAAACCACACCACCCCGGTCAGCATCACCGGGCGGCGGCCAATACGATCCGACAGCGGCCCCAGCAGCCACTGCAAAAACATCCCCCCCGCCAGATAGGCGGTCATAGAGGTGGGGACCCACTCATTGCCGACCTGAAACTCCTGCACCACCGCGAGCATACCCGGTTGGATCATATCGTTGCCGATATAGGTGGAGAATTCATATAACACAAGGCACAGCGGGAACAGCAACGCCTGACGACCGAGGCGTTTACCTGATAGCGAATAATTCTGCATGCAATCTCTTAATTAAAAAAAAATCGCGCAAAGTTTAATGAAAGTCGACCCGTGGAGATAGTGAATTGTGAGTGACAATGAAAAATATCGCCAGCCCGCAGTCCGGCATGAAACGAATATTTATATTTCGTTTATGTTTCAATGAGATTACAGCCGATATACTTGCTATGGCGAAATACCGGCAAGGGCATCTCACGGCTATATTTCGTAACAAACTGATAATTAAGACAATGCTGCTTTACCCCATCGTTACCTTTCAATAAGGTGAGCGGCTTATTGCTATCGTAACCAGAGACTGGAAGCATGCTGGAAAATATCAACTACGCGCTGTTTGCCCTGATTAACGCCACCCCGGCCTCCTCGTGGTGGGCAATTGAGGTCGCCACGTTTATTGCCAAAGACTTAATTATCATTGTGCCGCTGCTGGTGGTGGCGCTGTGGCTGTGGGGGCCAAACCAGCGTCAACTGGTATTCAAGGTCATGCTGGCCCTGGCCCTGAGCCTGTCTATTTCGTGGGTTATCGGTCATCTGTTTCCGCATGACCGGCCGTTTGTTGACGGCGTCGGCTACAATTTCCTGCATCATGCGGCGGATGACTCATTCCCAAGCGATCACGGCACCGTCATCTTTACCTTCGCGCTGGCGTTTTTGTTCTGGCACCGCGTGTGGTCCGGCGTGCTGCTGCTGGTCATCGCTTCGGCGATTGCATGGTCACGCGTCTATCTGGGAGTACACTGGCCGCTGGATATGTTGGGCGGGCTGCTGGCCGGCATGTGCGGCTGCCTTGGCGCGCAACTGCTGTGGCAGAGCGGCGGTCATGGCCTCTACCAATGGCTGCAGCGCCTGTATCGTCTCTGCTTCTCGCTGCCGATTCGTAAAGGCTGGGTACGCGGCTAACGTCTGACAGGTGACGAACCCCTCGCCGCCGGGTAAAATCAAGCTGACGCCCTGCCCTTGCAGGGCGATTTTAGCTCAGAGGGTATATGGAAACTCGTCGTGACGAACGCATTAACCAGCTCATTCAGGCACTCAAGCGCAGCGATAAACTTCACCTGAAAGAAGCAGCTTCGCTGCTTGGCGTATCAGAAATGACCATTCGTCGCGATTTGAACGGCCACAGCGGCCCTGTGGTGCTGTTGGGCGGTTACATCGTGCTGGAACCGCGTAGCGCCACGCACTACCTGCTGAGCGATCAGAAAACCCGTCTGGTGGATGAAAAGCGCCGCGCTGCGCGCCATGCCGCCGGGCTGCTTGAAGCGCATCAGATGGCCTTTTTTGACTGCGGCACCACCACGCCATGGATAATCGACGCCATCGATAACGAGCTGCCGTTTACCGGCGTGTGCTACTCGTTAAATACCTTTCTCGCCCTGCAGGAAAAACCGCTGTGCCGCGCTATTCTGTGCGGCGGCGAATTCCACGCCAGCAATGCCATCTTTTTGCCGCTCAGTCTGCAGGATACCCTGAGCCACCTCAGCCCGGATATCGCCTACTATTCTGCCGCCGGTATCGACTGCGAGCAGGGAGCGACCTGCTATAACCTGGAAGAGCTGCCGGTGAAACACTGGGCCATGAATAATGCTCGCTACCATGTGCTGGTGGTCGATCATAGCAAGTTTGGCAAAGTGCGGCCGGCGCGGATGGGGGAGTTATCGCGTTTTGACGTCATCGCCAGCGACGTTCGTCCGGATGACGATCTGTTGGCGCTGGCGAAAGATAAGCAAATATCACTGCTGTACTAACCGCGCCCCGTCGGGCGCGGTCTGTCTGTTAAGAGAACCAGCTGCCGAACCAGCCGTGCAGTTTCATCAGCACGAAGTCGACCATGCGGCTGAAGAAGCCGCCCTCTTTCACTTCTTCCATAACGATCAGCGGGCGCTGTTCGATGGTTTTGTCATTGAGCTTAAAGTCGATGGTGCCCACCACCTGCCCTTTCGCCAGCGGCGCGGTGAGCTGCGGTTCCGTCAGGCTGTAGCTCGCTTTCAGGTTTTTCAACTGTCCGCGAGGAATGGTCACCGAACCGGCTTCGCCGGCGCCCAGTTTGACTTCATTACTGTCGCCGAACCATACGCGCTGGGAAATAAAGGTGGCATCCGGTTTGATTGGGGTGACGGTTTCATAGAAACGGAAGCCCCAGGTCAGCAGTTTTTCGGACTCGTTAAAGCGGATACGGTCGGTTTTAGTGCCCAGCACCACCGCGATAAGGCGCATATCGCCCTGCGTTGCGGAAGAGACCAGGTTGTAACCCGCGCCGGCGGTGGTGCCGGTTTTCACGCCATCGGCATTGAGGTTGGTGCTCCACAGCAGACGGTTGCGGTTGGGCTGGCGGATTTTATTGAAGGTGAACTCTTTTTCTTTGTGTACCGCGTACTCTTCCGGCACATCATGAATCATTGCTTTGGTCAGCAGCGCCATGTCGCGAGCGGTGCTGAACTGCCCCGGCGCATCCAGGCCGTGGACGGTTTTAAAGGTGGTGTTAGTCAGGCCGATTTTCTGCGCGTAGCCGTTCATCAGGTTGACAAACGAATCCTGGCTGCCGGCGACATAATCCGCAATGGCGATGCTGGCATCGTTACCAGACTGGATTATCACGCCCTTATTGAGGTCTTCAACCGATACCTGCATGCCTGGCTTCAGGAACATCACCGAGGAGCCGCGCAGCGCCGGGTTGCCCGTGGCCCACGCATCGCGACCGACGGTGACTGTATCGGTCAGTTTGATTTTGCCTGCTTTCAGCGCCTGGCCTACCACGTAGCTGGTCATGATTTTGGTCAGGCTGGCCGGGTCGAGTTTCTCGTCGGCGTTGCCTTCACTCAATACTTTGCCGCTGGCATAGTCCATCAGGATCCAGGCTCGCGCATCAATCGATGGCGCATCCGGAAGTTGATCCGCCGCCTGCACTGCAGGGGCCACGAGAAGTAAAAGCGCGCAGCCTGCCGCGAGGCCGCGAAGGGAAAAAGCATCATGCGTCATAAGAGCCACCCAAGTATCCTTTCCAAACAAAATATGCCGCAACACTCTTGCCGCACAGCACAAGGCGGTGAGTAAAGCGTACAAATGACCTTAAAGAAACAGCGAGTTGGTAAAGTTTTTAAAGTTTACGCAATAACGCCGCTGCCTGCTGAAAACAAGGCAATTTTTTTGATCGTGATTGCCTTAATATTAACTTTATTCCAACATGATTGCTCACCATGTTGCAACGGCGATTAAATAACATGCAGGAGCGGATATGATTACGTTATGGGGCAGAAATAACTCGACCAACGTGAAGAAAGTACGCTGGGTGTTGGCGGAACTGGATCTTCCTTATCAGCAGATTCTGGCGGGGCTGGAGTATGGTCTCAATCACGACCCGGAGTATCTGGCGATGAACCCGAACGGCCTGGTGCCGCTACTCAAAGACGATACCAATGGGCTGGTGCTGTGGGAATCCAACGCCATTATTCGCTATCTTGCCGCTCAATACGGGCAAAACCGGCTGTGGGTAGAGTCGCCTGCGCAGCGCGCGCAGGGTGAAAAATGGATGGACTGGGCGAATGCCACGCTGTCGCCGGCGCACCGTCCGGTATTAATGGGGCTGGTTAGAACGCCGCCGGCCCAGCGCGATCCGGCAGCAATCGACGCGGGGATTAACGCCTGCGAAGGACTGTTCGCCATGCTCGACGATGAACTGGCGAAGCATGCCTGGCTCTCCGGCGATGAGTTCGGCCTTGGCGATGTAGCGGTGGCGCCGTTCGTTTATAACCTGCTGTCCATCGTCGACAGCTGGCAGCCGCGGCCCCATCTACAGCGCTGGTACCAGCAAATCCAGCAGCGTCAGGCCTTCCGCGACGTGGTCATGATCCCGGTTACCTGAAGGCTCACTCCGGGCTGACCTTGAGCAGTTCACCGTCAGGCTCGTCGGTTAACAGGTACAGGTAACCGTCGGGCCCGACGCGCACATCACGAATGCGTTTGCCGCGATCTTTTAACAACCGCGTCTCCTCGCTAAGGGTATTGCCGTCCACCGAGAGCACAATCAAAGACTCGTCCTTCAGCGCGCCGATAAACAACTTATGTCGCCACTGCGGGAAAGTCGGCGCGTTGTAAAACGCCATGCCGCTCAGCGCCGGGGAAACGGGCCAGACATGCAGCGGCGCCTCGGTATTCGGCGCGCTCTTTCCTTTAGCTTCCGGGATAGGTTGGCCGCTATAGTTAATGCCGTGCGTCGCCAGCGGCCAGCCGTAGTTTTTCCCGGCCTGAGGAATATTGATCTCATCGCCGCCGCGCGGGCCGTGCTCGTTCAGCCACAGCGTATCGCTCCACGGATTCATCGCCATTCCCTGCGGGTTGCGAATACCGTAAGCCCAAATCTCCGGTCTGATGCCAGTACGGCCGACGAAAGGATTATCTTTGGGTATTGTCCCCTGGTCAGTCAGGCGCACGACTTTTCCCTGCAGTTTATCGAGATCCTGCGCCGTCGGGCGCTGATTGTTTTCACCTAAACCAATAAACAGATGCCCTTTGCCATCAAAGACCATCCGCCCGCCAAAATGATTGCCAGTGGAGAGCTTCGGCTGCTGGCGGAAAACGGTTTTAAAATCTTCCAGGTTTTGCAGGTCGGCGCTGAGGCGGCCGTACCCCACCGCGGTACCCGCTTTGCCGTCCTCGCCCGCTTCGGCATAGCTCAGCCATACCCGGCGCGACTGAGCAAAGTCCGGCGCCAGCACCACATCCAGCAGGCCGCCCTGACCGTTGGCCCACACCTTCGGCACGCCGCGAATGGGCGCCGATAATCCTTTATCGAGATGCCAGCGTTTAAGTTCGCCGCCGCGCAGGGTAATCAGCACGCCTTCATTGTCCGGCAGAAATGCCAGTGACCAGGGGTGGTCGAGGTTATCCTGCAGCACCTCAACGCGCGGGGCGGCCATCGCCGCCATAGGCAGCAGCACAGTCATGAGAGTTATTTTGAGATATCGGCGCATGGCGCACTCCTTTCGTCAGCATTGCTGATAAGGGTAGCCAGCGTGGGCGGTCAGGCAGGGATTTTTACATAAACTTTAACAGGGGGAGTCGCCTCCCCCTGGATTCAGGCGTGGGCAATTGGCGCGGATTTATTCAGTATGTGAATATTCATCGTCAATCCCGACAGACAGCGTTCTAGCTTCTCTACGTTAACGGCAATATAAGCCGGGCAATCATGATGCCCGCTCATCAGGCAAACCGCCGCCGAAGCGACGGACTCGCCGGCAAGGCGGAAGGCTTCCATCTCTTCCGGCGCGATGGCGTGCTGCAAACGCGGCGCGTGTACGCGCAGTTCATGGCATAGCTCAAACAAGTTATCACGCAGATGGTCATTTTCGCTGACTGACATATAGCCTTTCGCTTTACGAAGCTGGAGATAAGCCGCCAGATCGATATTGGCATTAATCAGCTTATTCAAAAGGTTAGTGTAACGTCTGTCAACGCTCATCACGGTCCTCCTCTGTCGTCCATTACCATAATCATAGTATGGTCATTTTTTGCGCGGAATTATGAGCAAGGTCAATAATTCCACAGCAATTAACATTATTTACAATGTTACAACTTCAGAGGCCACGCCGCGTTGTTCATCTCACCAGCGGCTGGTTCATCAATTTTTCCAGCACCTTCAGCGGTGAATACTGCGGATTATGCATCGCGCTCACCGGCAGTTGGAAAGTCTGTTCCAGCATAAACTGGCCGCCCATCGCCGCGTGCGGCGTTTGATCGGAAAAGCAGATCCAGGTACTCCCGGCGGCAAACTCTACCGCCTGCTGTACGCCGTGCTGTTGATATTCCGGCGTACTTTTCATTTTGTCGTGCAACGCCAGCATCAGATGATCGTAATGGCTACGTTTGCTTTTGGTGATCCCCACCGCCGACTGCAGCCAGCTGGCGAACGGCGACCACGGTTTCAGCGTCGGCAGGAAGCGCGCAGCGAGCGTTTCAAAATGTTCGCCGGTGCGCCACAAACGCGGCTCACCGTGCGGATTGATGTTGCAAAATACGCGCAGAATGCGATCGCCATAAACCGGGCGCGACGGGAAAGCGTCGACGTGCAGGCGGGTATCATCTTTACGCCACGAGGTCGTGTCGCGCCAGGCGGTTATCGGATGCAGCCGCAGGCTGGTTTGCGGGCGATAAAGCGCTTCGCGATATCCGGGCAGTAGCGCATCAATCAGGCGCAACGTGGATTGATAGTAACGTTCGGTCAGCTGCAGTACCGCCGGGGCTTTCGCCGCGTCCGCTACGCCTTTAATTTCACGCTTTTGCGGCTGGTAGCTAATGTTCTTACGCTTCGGCGATACTAAATCGGTATTGAGTAATTCGCGCTCTTCGGCAGTCAGCGAAAAATCCAGATTCGGTAAATAGAGGACGTTGCCCTCTTCCAGCGAATGCTGAATTGACGATGGCTGCGGCGGAATATCCAGATGGGTAAAGGGTAATGTCGTGAGGGCCAGCGGACTGCTCGTGGTCATTGTTATGCTCCTTGCCGCATGGGTTTTATCAGTTTTGGCTCCGGCCATCGGCAAGGTTAACAGAATGTTATTAAACGTAAGGTCAATGTAAATGAGATAATGGTTTTGAATACCATGGCCGAGTTTTTTTGCCGTAAAGCTTTTTCATCATTCATCGCCCCCTGGCTATACTCTTTTTCGCAAAGATCTGTAGAATTCCTGCCCTGACCATTCCAATAAATGAACATTTTTTAAGCTATGAGCAATGTCACGCACCAGCCGAAAATCGGCTTCGTCTCCCTGGGCTGCCCGAAAAACCTGGTAGACTCAGAACGTATCCTCACCGAACTACGTACCGAAGGGTATGACGTGGTTCCCAGCTACGACAACGCCGATATGGTTATCGTCAACACCTGCGGCTTTATCGACAGCGCCGTGCAGGAGTCGCTTGAAGCGATCGGCGAAGCCTTAAAAGAAAACGGCAAAGTGATCGTTACCGGCTGCCTCGGCGCGAAAGAAGATCAAATCCGCGAAGTGCATCCGAAGGTGCTGGAAATTACCGGTCCGCATAGCTACGAGCAGGTGCTGGAGCACGTTCACCACTATACGCCGAAGCCGAAGCATAACCCGTTCCTCAGCCTGGTGCCGGAACAGGGCGTCAAGCTGACGCCGCGCCACTACGCGTACTTGAAAATCTCGGAAGGCTGCAACCATCGCTGCACCTTCTGCATTATCCCGTCAATGCGCGGCGATCTGGTGAGCCGTCCGATTGGCGAAGTGCTGGCGGAAGCCAAACGCCTGGCGGACGCCGGGGTGAAAGAGCTGCTGGTCATTTCGCAGGACACCTCCGCCTATGGCGTTGATGTCAAGCACCGTACCGGTTTCCACAACGGCATGCCGGTGAAAACCAGTATGGTCAGCCTGTGTGAAGAGCTGGCGAAACTCGGCATTTGGGTGCGTCTGCACTACGTCTATCCGTACCCGCACGTTGACGATGTGATCCCGCTGATGGCGGAAGGCAAGATCCTGCCGTATCTCGACATTCCGCTGCAGCACGCCAGCCCGCGCATTCTGAAACTGATGAAGCGCCCGGGTTCCGCAGATCGTCAGCTGGCGCGTATTAAACAGTGGCGCGAGATCTGCCCGGATCTGACCCTGCGTTCCACCTTTATCGTCGGTTTCCCGGGCGAAACGGAAGAAGATTTCCAGATGCTGCTCGACTTCCTGAAAGAAGCTCGCCTCGATCGCGTGGGCTGCTTCAAGTACAGCCCGGTTGAAGGCGCCACCGCCAACGAACTGGCGGATCAGGTACCGGAAGAGGTGAAAGAAGAGCGCTGGAACCGCTTTATGCAGCTGCAACAGCAGATTTCCGCCGAGCGTCTGCAGGAAAAAGTGGGCCGCGAAATTATGGTGCTGGTCGATGAAGTCGATGAAGAAGGCGCGATTGGCCGCAGCATGGCCGATGCCCCGGAAATCGACGGCGCGGTCTATCTGAACGGTGAAACCAACGTTAAACCGGGCGACGTACTGCGGGTGAAAGTCGAGCACGCCGACGAATACGACCTGTGGGGTACCCGGGTCTAATCCCGCTTCCCGGATAGCGGCTTGCGCCTTATCCGGGCTACCTACCGCTCAAACCCGTAGCCCTGCCAGGCGTAGCGCAGGCTGGGATAACCCGGATAGCGGCTTGCGCCTTATCCGGGCTACCAAACCGCTCAGACCTGTAGCCCTGCCAGGCGTAGCGCAGGCTGGGATAACCCGGATAGCGGCTTGCGCCTTATCCGGGCTACCAAACCGCTCAAACCCGTAGCCCTGCCAAGCGTAGCGCAGGCTGGGATAATCCGGATAGCGGCTTGCGCCTTATCCGGATTACCAACTTTGCTACCGCCGTGCTCGTCCCCTACCCCTTTATCTTCGGATCCAACGCATCGCGCAGTCCGTCGCCCAATAGATTAAACGCCAGCACCGTCAGGAAAATGGCGATTGCCGGGAATAATGCCACATGCGGCGCCATCACCATATCCGCGCGCGCTTCATTCAGCATCGCCCCCCACTCCGGCGTCGGCGGCTGCGCGCCAAGGCCAAGGAACGACAGGCTGGCGGCGGAGATAATCGACACGCCGATGCGCATGGTAAAATAGACCACGATCGACGATACCGTACCGGGCAAAATATGGTTGAACAGAATAGTCGTGTCGCTGGCGCCAATACTGCGCGCCGACTCAATAAACGTCTGCTGCTTCAGCACCAGCGTATTGCCGCGCACCAGGCGGGCGAACGCCGGAATTGAGAATATCGCCACCGCGATAATCACGTTGGCCATCCCACTGCCCATCACCGCCACCACCGCAATCGCCAGCAGAATGCCGGGGAAGGCAAACAGCACGTCGCAGATGCGCATGGTGATGCGGTCCCACCAGCCTTCGTAGTACCCGGCCAGCAGGCCGAGCACGGTGCCAATCAGCGCGCCAATCAGCACCGCCAGTACCCCGGCGGCCAGCGAAATCTGCGCGCCGACCAGCACCCGGCTGAAAATATCGCGCCCCAGCGAATCGACGCCGAACCAGTGCACCATTGATGGCCCTTCGTTCAGGCGGTCGTAATCGAAATAGTTTTCCGCGTCATACGGCGCTATCCACGGCGCGATAATCGCGACGACAATCAGCAGCAACACAAATATCCCCGCCGTCATCGCCACCGGCTGGTGACGAAAACGCCGCCAGAACTCATGCCACGGCGTGCGGATCTGTCCGGGCTTAACGCCCGGCATGGCGTTGATAACCGCTTCCCTTCTCCAGTTGAGCAATCGCACCTTACTTGTACCTGATAGCCGGGTTAATGGCGGCATACAACACGTCCACCACTAAGTTGATAAGAATGAACTCCAGCGAAAATAGCAGCACTTCCGCTTGAATCACCGGGTAGTCGCGCATCTCCACGGAATCGACCAGCAGTCGCCCAAGCCCCGGCCAGTTGAAGACCTTCTCCACCACAATGGAGCCGCCGAGCAGAAAACCGAACTGCAGACCCATCATGGTCACTACCGGGATCATCGCGTTGCGCAGACCATGCTTCAACACCACCAGCGTTTCGCTCACCCCTTTAGCCCGTGCGGTACGCATGTAATCCTCATGCAGCACGTCAACGAACGACGCGCGGGTAAAGCGCGCCATCACCGATGCCACCGCGGCGCCCAGGGTCAACGACGGTAGAATATAGTGCCGCCAGCTGTCGGCGCCGACCGTCGGCAACCAGCCCAGCTCAACGGAAAAGACCTGCATCAGCAGCATGCCGAGAGCGAACGCCGGGAAGGAGATACCGGTTACCGCCAGCGCCATCCCCAGCCGATCCGGCCAGCGATTGCGCCACACCGCCGCGGCGATGCCCGCCGCCATGCCGAACAGCACCGCCCAGCTCATGCTGGCAAGCGTCAGCCACAGCGTCGGCATGAAGCGGCTGGCGATTTCGCTGGTCACCGGGCGGCGCGAAGCCATCGAGATACCGAAATCACCCTGCAATACATTGGTGATGTAGTGCCAGAACTGCACGTGCAACGGCTGATCGAGCCCCAGCTGTTGGCGTACCATCGCCACCACCTGCGCATCGGCTTCCGGCCCGGCGATCAGCCGCGCCGGATCGCCCGGCAGCATATGCACAAACAGGAACACCAGCACGGCGACGATAAACAGCGTCGGAATGAGCCCCAGCAGGCGCTTCAGAACGTAATTCAGCATCGTCCCCTCCCATTTCGGCAGAGGGAACGCGTGAGCATAAGCACTATCACTGCGTCAGATCCGCCTGCTCGAAGCTAAAACCGGTATCCGGCTGAATATAAAACCCGGTCAGGTTTTTGCTATGCGCCGACACCAGCTTTTCCACCACCAGCGGCACCCACGGCGACTCTTTCCAGATAATGTCCTGCGCATCTTTATAGAGTTTGGTCTTCTGTTGCGCATCGGTCGTTTTCAGCGCCTCGCTCAGGTCTTTATCGACCTGCGGATTGCTGTAAAACGCGGTGTTAAACAGGGTCGGCGGCCAGTTTTGTGAGGCGAAAAGCGGCGACAGCGCCCAGTCGGCTTCGCCAGTCGACGCTGACCAGCCGGTGTAGAACATCCGCACCCCGCTCTCTTTCTGCCCCTTGCCTTCAACCTGCGCCGCACGCTGTCCGGCATCCATCGCCGTCACCTGCGCTTTAATACCCACCTGCGCCAGCTGCTGCTGGGTAAACTGCAGTACCTTCTGCGCGGTGCTGTGATTATGCGATGACCACAGCGTGGTGCTGAAGCCGTTAGGGAAACCGGCTTCTTTCAGCAACTGACGGGCTTTCGCCGGGTCGTAAGGCCATGCGGTGTAAGTCTGAGCGTAGGCAATAGCAGGCGGCACGACGCCGGTCGCCGGGGTGGCGTATCCGGCAAACGCGACCTTAACCAGCGCCTGACGGTTAATCGCATAGTTAATGGCTTCCCGCACCTTCGGATTATCGAACGGCTTCTGCGTTACGTTCATGCTGATATAGCGCTGCATAATCGACGGGCTGGCCACCAGCTCCAGCTTGCTGTTTTTCGCCAGCAGCGGCGCCTGCTCGTAAGGGATCGGGAAGGCGAACTGCGCCTCGCCGGTCTGCAGCATCGCCGCACGGGTGTTATTATCGACTACCGGGCGCCAGGTAATGGAATCCAGCTTCGGCAGCCCCGGCTGCCAGTAACCGTCAAACTTGCTGACCTTGACGAAATCGGTCTGATTCCAGGTGTCGAGCTTATACGGCCCGGTACCTACCGGGTGGAAGCCGATCTCCTTGCCATATTTTTTCAGCGCCGCTGGCGAAATCATCGCCGTCGCCGGATGGGCAAGGATATTGATAAACGCCGAGAACGGTTGTTTGAGCGTGATTTTGACCGTCGTCGGATCCACCGCCTCGGTGCTGGCGATATTCTTGTACAGGTTATAGCGTTTGAGATGGTTATCCGGATTGCTGGCGCGGTCGAGATTCGCTTTCACCGCCTCGGCGTTAAAATCGGTGCCATCCTGGAATTTCACCCCGCTGTGCAGCTTGATGGTATACACCAGCCCATCCGCCGAAACGGTATAACTTTCCGCCAGCACGTTTTGCAGCTTCATCTCTTTATCAAGGCCGAACAGGCCTTGATAAAACGACTTCGCCACCGCCTGCGATAAGGTATCGTTCGCGTCATAGGGATCGAGGGTCGTGAAGTTGGAACCGACTGCCACTACCACATCTTTCGCGGCGAAGGCCGGCGTCGCCGCCAGCGCCGAGGCGATGCCAAGCGCCAGTAGCCATTTGCGTGTAACAGGTTGAGTCATGTTGTTATGCTCCTGCAAGAGTGCGTTAGGTTGTTATCGGCTCAGTACATCGGCGGGCTCGCGGGCGACATAATGTCCCGGCGCTACCAGCTGTAACGGCGCGCTGTCGATTTCTTCTCCCGGTTTATAGATATTCCCCGGCAACTCGTCAGAGAGCAATACGCGCTGCGGTTGACGATGCGCCGGGTCGGCGACCGGCACCGCCGCCATCAGTTTACGGGTGTAAGGATGCTGCGGGTTCTCAAACACGGCGCGACGCGGGCCAATCTCCACAATCCGCCCGCGATACATCACCGCTACGCGGTGGCTGATGCGCTCCACCACCGCCATGTCATGGGAAATAAACAGAAATGCGATGCCCATTTCACGCTGTAAATCGAGCAGCAGATTAATAATCTGCGCGCGAATCGACACGTCCAGCGCCGACACCGACTCATCGGCGATCACCACTTTCGGATTGAGCGCCAGCGCACGGGCGATACAGATACGCTGCCGCTGGCCGCCGGAAAACTCATGCGGATAACGCCACGCGTGTTCCGCCTCCAGCCCCACGCGCTGCAACAGCCAGCCGACGCGTTCGCGAGCCGCGTCTCCCTCCAGCAGACCATGCACGCGCAGCGGCTCCATAATGGAATACCCGACCGTCTGCCGCGGATCGAGCGAGGCGTAAGGATCCTGAAAAATAAACTGAATATCGCGACGCAGCGTCTGCAGTTTGCCGCCGGACAGCGCATCAATACGCTGGCCGTTAAAGGTGATGCTGCCGCCCTGCGCTTCCACCAGCCGCAGCAGCGCCCGCCCGGTAGTCGATTTACCGCAGCCTGATTCGCCGACCAGCGACAGCGTTTCGCCCGGCCACAGATCGAAACTCACTTTTTCCACCGCGTGTACTTCGCGGGTGACGCGGTTGAGAATACCGCCGCGGATCGGGAAACGCGCGACCAAATCGCGCACCTGTAAAATCGGTTTGCCGGCGACCACGGTATTCTGTTCCGGCTGCTGGGTCACACCGTCGTTGAGCAGCGGGAAGCGCCGCGGTAAATCGCTGCCGCGCATTGAGCCGAGCTTCGGCACCGCCGCCAGTAGCGCCCGGGTATAAGGGTGCTGCGGGGCGCGAAAAATATCGTCGACGCGCCCGCTTTCTACGGCTTCGCCGCGATACATCACCAGCACGCGATCGGCGATCTCCGCCACCACGCCCATATCGTGAGTGATAAACATCACCCCCATCGCCATCTCTTTTTGCAGCGCGGCGATAAGCTGTAGGATCTGCGCCTGAATCGTGACGTCCAGCGCGGTGGTGGGTTCATCGGCAATCAGTACCGCCGGGCGACACGATAACGCCATGGCGATCATCACCCGCTGGCGCATGCCGCCGGAAAGCTGATGCGGATAGCGTGAAAGCATCGCTGCCGCTTCCGGAATGCGCACCCGCTCGAGCATCTTTTTGGCTTCCCGCAGCGCCTCGTCACGCCGTAGCCCCTGATGGAGACGGATAGATTCGGCAATCTGTTCGCCGATGGTGAATACCGGGTTCAGCGAGGTCATCGGCTCCTGAAAAATCATCGCCACGTCCGCGCCGCGAACCTGACGCATCTGCCCCGCCGTTTGTGCATTAATATCAATCACCTGACGGTTGCGTCGACGTAGCAGCAACGCCTCGCTGCTGACCTCGCTGACCGCCTCGTCGAGCAGGCGCATCAGCGCCAGGGCGGTCACTGATTTTCCGGAACCGGACTCGCCGACGATAGCCAGCGTCTCGCCGCGGCGAAGGCTGAACGACAGGTTACGCACCGCGGAAACGCGCTGCCGCTGCTGGCTAAAAGCGACGTTAAGATCGCGTACCACCAGCACATCGTCTTCATCAATTTCATGACTTTGCGGCAAGCTCGCTTCTCCTTTTATTCGCGATAAATTCCAATCGTCGGCGTATCGCCCGCATAACACCACGCCCGGTACATACCTTCGCTATTGAAAGGCAGCACGACATTCCCCTCGCGGTCGATGGCGATAAGGCCCCCGCTGCCGCCCAGCGCCGGCAGTTTTTCCTGCACCACCCGCTCGCAGGCCTCAAACAGGCTGAGGTTGCCGTACTCCATCAACGCTGAAATGTCGTAAGCGGCGAGTGTGCGCATGAAGACTTCTCCGGTGCCGGTGCAGGAGACCGCGACGCTGGCGTTATTGGCGTAGCAGCCCGCGCCCGGCAGCGGGCTGTCGCCGACGCGACCGGGCAGTTTATTGGTCATTCCGCCGGTGGAGGTCGCCGCCGCCAGATTACCGGCCAGGTCCAGCGCCACCGCGCCAACGGTCCCCATTTTGTGGCGTTCGTCGAGCGGCGCGGCATGGTGGTCGAGAATAATCTCGCCGCCCTCTTTCGCCTGCTGCAACTGCAGAAGCCGCTCGGTGGTAGAAAATAACTCGTTTTCAACCAGCGCCATCCCGCGCGAGGCGGCAAACTTTTCCGCCCCTTCGCCGATAAGCAGCACGTGCGGACTTTCTTCCAGCACCATACGCGCCGCCAGCACCGGGTTACGCAGATGCTTTACGCCCGCAACCGCGCCGGCCTGCAGGCTATAGCCATCCATCACGCAGGCATCCAGTTCGTGCGTTTGATCGTGGGTAAACACGGAACCTATTCCAGCGTTAAATAGCGGGCACTCTTCCAGCAGACGTACCGCTTCGGTCACCGCATCCAGTGCGCTGGCGCCTGCTGCCAGCATTTTTTGTCCGCTATCGACGATGGCCGACAGCGCGGCTACATACTCGCGTTCGCGCTCCGGCGACATCTGCGCTCGGCTAATTGCGCCGGCGCCGCCGTGGATTGCTATTACCGCCTTACCCATTCGATCTTTCCTTTGCCATAAACTCTATAGATATCATTATACTGACTAACCTTTTATACATTTTTTGAATATAGAAAGAGCATCCGGTGATGTAAAGCCTCGTACCGCAGCGGCATACAGTCGCCGGCGCTTTTCTGCCATAATAGGCGTTTTCGACGTTTTGCCAGCAGGAGTAACCCATGGATTTTACCGCCGGACTGATGCCGCTCGACACAGCCCTGACTCAGATGCTCGACCGTATTTCGCCGCTGCAGGCCACGGAGACCCTGCCGCTGCTGCAGGCCTTTTCGCGCGTGACCGCCCATGATGTCGTTTCGCCGCTGGACGTACCCGGTTTTGATAATTCGGCGATGGACGGCTATGCCGTGCGCCTGGCCGATGTCGCCGACGGCGCGGCGCTGCCGGTTGCCGGTAAGGCCTTTGCCGGCCAACCGTTCCACGATGCCTGGCCGGCGGGCACCTGTATCCGCATCATGACCGGCGCGCCGGTGCCTGAAGGCTGCGACGCCGTGGTTATGCAGGAAGAAACGGAACAAAGCGATGCGGGCGTGCGCTTCATCGCGCCGGTGAAAGCCGGGCAAAATATACGCCGTCGCGGCGAAGATATCGCCAACGGCGCGGTAGTATTCCCGGCAGGGACTCGTCTTACCGTTGCGGAACTGCCGGTGCTGGCGTCGCTGGGCATAGCTGAAGTTGAGGTGCTGCGTAAAGTGCGCGTCGCGGTCTTCTCGACCGGCGATGAGCTCCAGCTGCCAGGCCAACCGCTCGGCGACGGCCAGATCTATGATACCAACCGCCTGGCGGTACATTTGATGCTCGAACAGCTGGGCTGCGAGGTGATCAACCTCGGTATTATTCCTGACGATCCGGCGAAGCTGCGCGACGCCTTTATCGCCGCCGACCAGCAGGCAGATGTAGTGATCAGTTCCGGCGGCGTCTCCGTGGGCGAAGCCGATTACACCAAAACCATCCTCGAAGAACTGGGCGAGATCGGCTTCTGGAAGCTGGCGATTAAGCCGGGTAAACCGTTCGCCTTCGGCAAGCTCAGCAACAGCTGGTTCTGCGGCCTGCCGGGCAACCCGGTTTCCGCCACCTTAACCTTCTATCAACTGGTTCAGCCGCTGCTGGCCAAGCTCTCCGGCAATCGCGGCCAAACCCAGCCGATGCGTCTGCGCGTGCGCGCCGCCAGCCGGTTGAAAAAATCGCCGGGCCGCCTCGACTTCCAGCGCGGCGTGCTGCAGCGCAATCCGGAAGGCGAACTGGTGGTGAGCACCACCGGGCATCAGGGTTCGCACATTTTCAGCTCATTCAGCCTCGGTAACTGCTTTATCGTACTGGAGCGCGAACGCGGCAACGTCGAAGCGGGCGAATGGGTCGAAGTCGAGCCCTTTAATCATCTGTTTGGGGGGCTGTAATGGCCGTTGAGCTGAGCGACGAGGAGATGCTGCGCTATAACCGGCAGATCGTGCTGCGGGGGTTTGATTTCGACGGTCAGGAGCGGCTAAAAGCCGCTCGCGTACTGGTCGTCGGCCTCGGCGGGCTCGGCTGTGCCGCCGCTCAATATCTGGCGGCGGCCGGGGTGGGTCAGCTCACGCTCGTCGATTTCGATACCGTTTCGTTATCCAATCTACAACGCCAGACGCTGCACAGCGACGCGACCATCGGCCAGCCGAAGGTCGATTCCGCCCGCGATGCGCTGGCGCGCATTAACCCGCACGTTCGGCTGGTCGCCATCAATGCAATGCTGGATGACGCGGCGCTGGCAACGCAGATTGCCGATCACCATCTGGTACTGGACTGTACCGACAACGTTGCTATTCGCAATCAGCTTAACGCCGGCTGCTTCCAGCACAAAACCCCGCTGGTCTCCGGCGCGGCGATTCGTATGGAAGGGCAAATCAGCGTCTTTACCTATCAGGACGGCGAGCCATGCTATCGCTGCCTGAGCCGCCTGTTCGGCGAAAACGCCCTCACCTGCGTCGAAGCCGGGGTGATGGCGCCGCTGGTCGGCACTATCGGTTCGCTGCAGGCCATGGAGGCGATTAAACTGTTGACCGGTTACGGCACCCCCGCCAGGGGAAAAATCGTGATGTATGACGCGATGACCTGCCAGTTTCGCGAAATGAAGCTGATGCGCCACCCCCAATGCGAGGTGTGTGGTTCACGCTAATTCCAGCCGCCGGCGAGGCAGGTCGCCGGTTATTTTGTGAACCACGCCGTTCTTTTTCTCCCCCTCTCTACTACCCACTCTGATTGTTGATTTGCGTCAATATAACTTTCATTCGAAAGTTATTTAATCTTCATATGCAAATAAGAGGGTAAATCATGATCTTCAACATCCAGCGCTACTCCACCCATGACGGCCCGGGGATCCGTACCGTCGTATTCCTTAAAGGCTGTTCGCTGGGCTGCCGTTGGTGTCAGAACCCGGAAAGCCGCGCCCGCAGCGAAGACCTGCTGTACGACGCGCGGCTGTGTCTTGACGGCTGCGAGCTGTGTCAGCAGGCGGCGCCGGAGGTGATTACCCGTACTCTGGACGGCCTGATTATCCATCGGCAAAACGTCAACGACGACCATATCGCCGCGCTACGCGACTGCTGCCCCACTACCGCGCTGACGGTCTGCGGCGAGGAAAAAAGCGTGGCGGAAATTATGGCGACGGTGCTGCGTGATAAACCATTTTACGATCGCAGCGGTGGCGGCATCACCCTTTCCGGCGGCGAGCCCTTTATGAACCCGACGCTGGCGCAGGCGCTGTTCGAAGCCAGCCATCAGGCGGGCATTCACACCGCCGTGGAAACCTGCCTGCACGTACCGTGGAAGTACATTGAACCCTCTTTACCGTTTGTCGATCTGTTTCTGGCCGACCTGAAGCACGTCGATGACGCCGTCTTCCAGCAGTGGACCGACGGCAGCGCCCGCCGGGTGCTGGATAACCTGCAGCGCCTGGCGCAGGCAGGGAAAAAAATCATCATTCGCGTCCCATTAATTCAGGGATTTAACGCCAGCGAAGCCGACATTACCGCGATTACCGATTTTGCCGCCGACCGTCTTCAGGTCAGCGAAATCCATTTCCTGCCGTACCACACGCTGGGAATGAATAAATACCAACTACTCAGTCAGCCCTATACCGCACCGGACAAACCGCTGGCCGCTCCAGAGCTGCTGGCCTTTGCGCAGCAGTACGCGCAAAGCAAAGGTTTAACGGCGACCCTACGAGGATAACTTATGACCACCTTAAAACTGGATACTCTGAGCGCCCGCATTCAGGCGCATAAAATGGCGCTGGTGCATATCGTTAAGCCGCCGGTTTGTACCGAGCGCGCCCAACACTATACCGCCGCCTATCAGCAACATCTCGATAAACCGATCCCGGTACGTCGCGCGCTGGCGCTGGCCCATCACCTGGCGGAACGCACTATCTGGATCAAGCACGATGAGCTGATCGTCGGCAACCAGGCCAGCGAAGTTCGCGCCGCGCCGATTTTCCCGGAATATACCGTCAGCTGGATTGAGAAAGAGATCGACGATCTCGCCGACCGTCCGGGCGCCGGCTTCTCGGTCAGCGAAGAGAATAAGCGCGTATTACATGAAGTGTGCCCATGGTGGCGCGGGCAGACCGTTCAGGACCGCTGCTACGGCATGTTTACCGATGAACAAAAAGCGCTGCTCGCTACCGGCATTATCAAAGCCGAAGGCAACATGACTTCCGGCGACGCCCACCTGGCGGTCAACTATCCGCTGCTGCTGGAAAAAGGGCTCGACGGCATGCGCGCGAAGGTCGCTGAACGCCGCTCGCGTATTAATCTGACGGTGCTGGAAGATCTGCACGGCGAACAGTTCCTGAAGGCGATCGATATCGTGCTCGCGGCAGTGAGCGAACACTGCAAACGCTTCGCTACGCTGGCGCGCGACATGGCGGCGCAGGAGCCGCGTGAATTGCGCCGCGACGAGCTGCTGGCGATCGCCGAAAACTGTGAAATTATCGCCCACGAGCCGCCGAAAACCTTCTGGCAGGCGCTGCAGCTCTGCTACTTCATTCAGTTGATCCTGCAGATTGAATCCAACGGCCACTCGGTCTCTTTTGGCCGCATGGACCAGTACCTCTATCCATACTACCGCCGCGACGTTGAACTGCAGCAATCGTTGGATCGCGAACAGGCCATTGAGCTGCTGCATTGCTGCTGGCTGAAGCTGCTGGAGGTCAACAAAATTCGCTCCGGATCGCATTCCAAAGCTTCCGCCGGTAGCCCGCTGTACCAGAACGTCACCATCGGCGGACAAAATCTGGTCGACGGTCAACCGCAGGACGCCGTCAACCCGCTGTCGTACGCGATCCTCGAATCCTGCGGCCGCCTGCGCTCTACCCAGCCGAACCTCAGCGTGCGTTACCACGCCGGGATGAGCAACGACTTCCTCGACGCCTGCGTTCAGGTGATCCGCTGCGGTTTCGGCATGCCGGCGTTTAATAACGATGAAATCGTCATCCCGGAATTTATCAAGCTCGGCATTGAGCCGCAGGACGCCTACGATTACGCCGCTATCGGCTGTATCGAAACCGCGGTCGGCGGCAAATGGGGCTATCGCTGCACCGGCATGAGCTTTATTAACTTCGCGCGGGTGATGCTGGCGACGCTGGAAGGCGGCCGCGATGCCACCAGCGGCCAGGTGTTCCTTGCCCAGCAACATGCGCTATCGAAAGGTAACTTCGCTAACTTCGACCAGGTACTGGAAGACTGGGACACCCAGATCCGCTACTACACCCGTAAATCCATCGAGATTGAGTACGTTGTCGATACCATGCTGGAAGAGAACGTCCACGATATTCTTTGCTCAGCATTAGTCGATGACTGCATCGAACGGGCGAAAAGCATCAAGCAAGGCGGCGCGAAATATGACTGGGTTTCCGGCCTGCAGGTCGGGATTGCCAACCTCGGCAACAGCCTGGCGGCGGTGAAAAAACTGGTCTTCGATCAGGGCGTCATCGGCCAGCAGGAGCTGGCGAAGGCGCTGGCGGAAGATTTTGCCGGCCTGACCCACGAGCAGTTACGTCAGCGCTTGATCAACGGCGCGCCGAAGTACGGTAACGATGACGACAGCGTCGACATTCTGCTGGCCCGCGCCTATCAGACCTATATCGACGAGCTGAAGCAGTACCATAACCCGCGTTACGGCCGCGGCCCGATTGGCGGTAACTATTACGCCGGTACGTCGTCTATCTCCGCGAACGTCCCGTTTGGCGCGCAGACCATGGCAACGCCGGATGGCCGTAAAGCGCACGCGCCGCTAGCGGAAGGGGCCAGCCCGGCCTCCGGTACCGATCACCTGGGGCCAACGGCGGTTATCAGTTCGGTAGGTAAATTGCCGACCGGCGCGATCCTCGGCGGCGTGCTGCTCAACCAGAAGCTGAATCCTTCCACGCTGGAGAACGAGTCTGATAAGCAAAAGCTGATGGTGCTGCTGCGCACCTTCTTCGAGGTGCATAAAGGCTGGCATATCCAGTACAACATCGTGTCACGCGAAACGCTGCTGGAAGCCAAGAAACACCCTGACCAGTACCGCGATTTAGTGGTCCGCGTCGCCGGATACTCGGCGTTCTTCACCGCCCTGTCGCCGGATACCCAGGACGACATCATCGCCCGTACCGAGCATACGCTGTAAGGAAAATACCCGGCCGGCGCTGCGCTGAGCCGGGTTACTGCTTCCATGCCCGGTAGCTACGCTGACGGGCATGTTGATGAATAGGTAACTTTCATTCGAAATAAATTTGTGCTCCCCATCACATTGTAATTAGAATGTTACTGGTCGAAGTTAAGCCAGGAGCACCTCTTATGACCGTTAAAGTTATCGTCACCGATATGGACGGAACTTTTCTCAATGACGCCAAGCAGTATGACCGCCCGCGTTTCCTTGCGCAGTTTGCGCAGCTTAAACAGCAAGGTATTGAATTTGTTGTCGCCAGCGGCAACCAGTACTACCAGCTGATCTCATTTTTCCCGGAAATTCGCGAGCAGATTTCATTCGTCGCAGAAAACGGCGCTCTGGTTTACGAGCATGGCAAACAGTTGTTCCACGGCGAACTGACCCGTCACGAATCACAGGTGGTGATTGGCGAACTGCTGAAAGATCCGCAGCTCAACTTTGTCGCCTGCGGCCTGCAAAGCGCATACGTGAGCGATAAAGCCCCGGACGCCTTTGTTGAGCTGATGTCGAAGCACTACCATCGTCTGCAGCGGGTAAGCGATTACCATCGCATCGACGATACGCTATTCAAATTCTCCCTCAACCTGCCTGATAGCGATATCCCACAGCTTATCGATAAATTGCACGTCTCGCTGGATGGGATCATGAAGCCGGTCACCAGCGGCTTTGGCTTTGTCGATTTGATTATCCCCGGCCTGCATAAAGCCAACGGCATCAGCCGCCTGCTCAAACGCTGGAACCTTTCGCCGCAGCAGTGCGTAGCAATTGGCGACAGCGGCAATGACGCCGAAATGTTAAAACTGGTGAAATATGCTTTTGCTATGGCCAACGCTGCCGACAGCATCAAAGCCATCGCCGGTTTCACCACCGATGACAATAACCACGACGGCGCGTTGAAGGTGATTCAGGCCGTTCTCGATAAGACCTCCCCTTTCAACGACTGATCCTGTGCCGGGGCATCAAGCCCCGGCTTTTCCATTTTGTGCGCCGCTGCATAATTTTAAACTTGCATTAACTCTAATTTAACTTAAATTAACGTTTGTAAGATTTAATACTTTCGAATGAAAGATACAGCGAGGTGATTATGGCTGCTCTCCCTACCCACGAAACATTACCTGCCGACCATAAAGCGGCGATTCGCCAGATGAAACAGGCTCTACGGGCGCAAATCGGCGATGTCCAGGCAGTGTTCGATAAACTCTCGGCGCGTATCAGCGAGCGCCTGGACGAGATTAACGCCCTGAAAGCCGCAGGCCAGGAGGTCTGGCCGACGATCCCGTTTAGCGATATCGACCAGGGTAAAGTGAGCGATGCGCAGCGTGAGGCGATTAAGCGCCGCGGTTGCGCGGTTATCAAAGGCCACTACCCGCGCGAACAGGCGCTGGCCTGGGATAACGCGATGCTGGAATACCTGGATCTGAACCATTTCGACGACGTTTACAAAGGGCCTGGCGACAGCTTCTTCGGCTCGCTGGAGGCTTCGCGCCCGGAGATCTATCCGATCTACTGGTCACCCTCGCAAATGCAGGCGCGCCAGAGCGATGAAATGGCGGCGGTACAATCCTTCCTTAACCGCCTGTGGCGCTTCGAACAGGACGGCAAACGCTGGTTCGATCCGGATGTCAGCGTGATTTACCCTGACCGCATCCGCCGCCGCCCGCCGGGAACCACGTCAAAGGGGCTGGGTGCGCATACCGATTCCGGGGCGCTCGAGCGCTGGTTGCTTCCCGCCTATCAGCAGGTTTTCGCCAACGTCTTTAATGGCAATATCGACGCCTACGATCCGTGGGACGCGGCGCACCGTACCGAAGTGGAAGAGTACACCGTCGATAACACCACCAAATGTTCGGTGTTCCGCACCTTCCAGGGCTGGACGGCGCTGTCGGACATGATCCCCGGTCAAGGGCTACTGCACGTGGTGCCGATCCCGGAGGCAATGGCTTACGTACTGCTGCGTCCGCTGCTGGATGATGTGCCGGAAGATGAACTGTGCGGCGTCGCGCCGGGCAAGGTGTTGCCTATCTCTGAGCAATGGCATCCTTTGCTCATCAAAGCGCTAAGCTCGATTCCCGCTCTAAATGCCGGTGATTCCGTCTGGTGGCACTGCGATGTCATTCACTCGGTCGCGCCGGTGGAAAATCAACAGGGCTGGGGCAACGTCATGTACATCCCAGCCGCGCCGATGTGCGAGAAGAATCTCGCCTATGCGCAGAAGGTAAAAATCGCCCTGGAAAAAGGCGCCTCGCCGGGGGATTTCCCGCGTGAAGATTACGAATGCGACTGGCAGGCGCGCTTCACCGTTGCCGATCTTAACGATCACGGCAAACGCGCATTGGGCATGAAGGTCTAATCATCATACAGACCTTGCTGTTCTACGGCGGTATGGCTCTTGCCAGGCCGGATCCGCCGCACCGAATCGCGTACCACCAGGGCGCCGTGCAGCAGCAGCGAGCCGTGCGGCGCTTCCGGGCGCAGCAGACGCTGCTGCAAAAGATGCACCGCCTCGCTGCCGAGCTCATCCCGCGGCACATGAATCGCCGTTAGCGGCACGTCCTGAATCGCCGCCAGATTAAAACCGTCGATACTCATCACCGAGACATCCTGCGGCACCCGCAGGCCTCGTTTTTGCAGCGCGCTGACGGTACCGGCGGCCATAAAATCGCCGCCCACCAGGAACGCCGTCGGTATCGGGCGCCCCTGTAAAGCGTCGAGCCAGGCCCCGACCTGCTCTTCCGTTTCTCGGGCGCTAAAGTTGGCGACGCTAATCAGGTCGCGGCTACCGGTAAACCGCAGGTTGCGCGCGCGCCATGCCTCTTTAATACCCACCAGCCGTAGCTCCATGGTATAGCGGCGCAGGCACATCACGTTCATTACCGCCTGATGGCCCATATCAAACAGATAACGAGCGGCGCACTGGCCAATCAGCCGATGGTCAGGCGCAATGGAGGGGAGACGCATCCCTTCATCCCGGCAGTTAATTAATACACAAGGTTTGCCAAGATCCGCCGCCAGCGCGTGGATATGCCGATCGTCGATCCCCAGTAATACCGCCGCCTGGGTATCGGTCTCGTTCATGCGGGCCAGAAACAGATTGGCGTCGCTGTCGTTTTCTTCCAGCGCGCAATAGCGCAGACGCACTTCATGCGGCGCCAGCGCGTTATTGATACTCTGGATGACGCGGTAGTAGAAGATATCTGAGCGTTCGTCGAAGGCCCGCTGCGGCGCAAAAATCAGCAGATTATTCAACAGTAGCCGCCCGGCGGCCAATCCCTGCATAACCCCCAGCTCGCGGGCGCAGGCCAATACCGCCTGACGGGCCTTTTCGCTGGTATTCGCTTTTCCGGCTAAGACGCGCGAAACCGTACTGGCTGACAGCCCGGTGCGGGCGGCAATTTCGGCGACTCGCAGCTTTTTATCCATTCTGTGATCCAGCTCCAATTCAAAAATGAAAGAATTTTCATAGTCGCCAAACCCTGACCAACAAGCAAATACTCCGGCAAATTATGAGAACTCCGTCATCTCATGAAAAATTTTGCATAAATAGCGCTACTGCCCGCCGCCTTTCTCCCTTATTTTGAATTGGTCCAATATCTTCCATACTAGTTATACCAATAGATATTGAAATAAAAACAAATAATTCAAATGGTTAGAACTATTACGTGACGACTCAGCGGCTGAAGCGTCACTTCCCCCTACAACGTCTTGTGGAGAGTTCTATGAGTCAAGGCCTCAACAATGATATGGCAGTCAGCAAAACGCGTCGGGTGGTGAAAAACCTGCGCTGGTGGGTGCTGGTGCTGTTTTTACTTGGCGTCACCGTCAACTACATCACACGCAACTCGCTGGGGATTATTGCCCCGGAACTGAAAGCCACTCTCGGTATTACCACCGAGCAATATTCGTGGATCGTCGGCGCATTTCAGCTGGCTTATACCATCTTTCAACCGCTGTGCGGCTGGCTTATCGACGTCATCGGGCTTAAGCTGGGCTTTATGGTTTGCGCCACATTGTGGGCGGTAGCCTGTATCGCGCACGCCGGAGCAGGCAGCTGGCTGCATCTGGCTATTTTACGCTTCTTTATGGGCGGCGCGGAGGCGGCCGCCACCCCGGCTAACGCTAAAACCATCGGCGAGTGGTTCCCGAAATCCGAACGGCCGATCGCCGCCGGCTGGGCTGGCGTCGGCTTCTCTATCGGCGCAATGCTGGCGCCGCCTATCATCTACTTCGCCCACGCTTCCTTCGGCTGGCAGGGCGCGTTTATGTTTACCGGCGTGCTGGCGCTGCTGTGGGTCGTGCTGTGGTGGGCGTTCTACCAGAGCCCGGAAAAACACCCGAATCTCAGCCAAAGCGAGCTGGAGTACATCAAGCAGGACAACGAAGCGCCGCCGGTGAAGCTGCCCTTTTTTACCGCGCTAAAAACCGTCTCGAAGAACAAACGTTTCTACGGTATCGCCATCCCCGCTTTTATGGCCGAGCCCGCCTGGGCGGTGCTGAGCTTCTGGGTGCCGCTGTACCTGGCGAAAGAGCACGGTATGGATCTTAAGCAGATAGCGATGTTCGCCTGGCTGCCGTTCCTCGCCGCCGATCTTGGCAGCGTGGTCAGCGGCTACCTCACCCGCCTGTACGTCCGTTGGTTCGGCTGTACGCGAGTCAACTCGGTCATCGCCAGTTCCGTTACCGGCGCGTTTCTGATGATCTCGCTGGCGCTGGTCGCTATTACCCGCGATCCCTATATCACCATCATCCTGATCTCCATTGGCGGTTTCGGCCACCAGATCATCTCCTGCATGCTCAGCGCGCTGGTGGTGGAGTCTTTCGACAAGGGACAAATGGCGACGGTCAACGGTATGCGCGGTTCCGCGGCATGGATCGCCAGCTTCCTGTTCTCATTATTAATCGGGGTGACCGCCGACAAAATCGGCTTCAACCCGCTGTTTATCGCCATGGGGTTCTTTGACCTGATTGGCGCCGTTTTCCTGGTGGCATTTATTGCTGAACGTCGCGCCAAGCGCGCCTGAGAGTGGATGTAAAATATGAAGACGTTGAAACACTGGAGTTTGCACCAACAGCTGGAGCATCACGTTGAATTGACCGTTGATGGTCAGCACACTTTGTGTCTGTACGTGCTGGAAGAGAATTTATTCCGCGTCCTGCTGAAGCGCCAGGGCCAACTGGCGCTGGATCGCACCTGGAGTATCGCCCCGCAGCAGGATGTACCGTGGGAAGGCCGCGCGCGGGATGACCTCAGCGGTTTTAGCCTCCCGGCCTGGCAGATGACCAAAGAAGATGACGCGCTGACCATCGCCACCAGCCAGCTGCGCGTCACCGTCCACCAGCCGCTTTGGCTGGAGTGGAGCTATCGCGACGACGCCGGCGAGTGGCAGACGCTCGCCAATGACCGCCCAACCAGCGCCTATCTGGCAAATGCCCACGGGGATGGCGTCGCCCATTATCTCAGCCGTCGTAAAGATGAGCGTTTCTATGGTCTGGGTGAAAAGGCCGGCGACCTGCAGCGTAACGGTAAGCGCTACGAAATGCGTAACCTCGATGCCATGGGCTACAACGCCGTCAGCACAGACCCGCTGTATAAACATATTCCGTTTACCATCACGCAGCGCAGCGATATCAGCTACGGCCTGTTCTATGACAACCTGAGCAGCTGCTGGCTGGATCTGGGTAACGAAATCGACAACTACCACACCGCCTATCGCCGCTGGCAGGCGGAAGCCGGCGACATCGATTATTACTTGTTTACCGGTAAGCAAGTGCTGGATGTGACCAAGGCGTTCGTCCGTCTGACCGGTAAAACCCTCTTTGGGCCAAAATGGAGCCTCGGCTACAGCGGCTCGACGATGCACTATACTGACGCGCCGGATGCGCAAAATCAGCTGATGAATTTTATCCGCCTGTGCGAGCAGCATGCGATCCCCTGTGATTCGTTCCAGCTCTCTTCCGGCTATACCTCAATCAACGGCAAGCGCTACGTCTTTAACTGGAACTACGACAAGGTGCCGCAGCCAAAAGTGATGAGCCAGTCGTTCCACGATGCCGGGCTGAAACTGGCTGCCAATATCAAACCGTGCCTGCTGCAGGATCACCCGCGCTATGGCGAAGTGGCGGAACGCGGCCTGTTTATTCGCGATTCGCAAACCGATGCGCCGGAGCGCTCCAGCTTCTGGGACGATGAAGGTTCGCATCTCGACTTCACCAACCCGCACACCGTGGCCTGGTGGCAGGAAGGCGTAACCACCCAGCTACTGGAGATGGGTATCGATTCGACCTGGAACGATAACAACGAATATGAGGTATGGGACGGCGAAGCCCGCTGCTACGGCTTTGGCCGCGAAATCGCCATTAAGCATATTCGTCCGGTGATGCCGCTATTGATGATGCGCGCCTCGCTGGAAGCGCAGCAGCGCTTTGCGCCGCAAAAGCGCCCGTATCTGATCTCCCGCTCCGGCTGCGCCGGGATGCAGCGCTACGTACAGACCTGGAGCGGCGACAACCGCACCAACTGGGATACGCTGCGCTATAACACCCGAATGGGATTAGGGATGAGTCTCTCCGGGTTGTTTAACGTCGGCCATGACGTCGGCGGTTTCTCCGGCGATAAACCCGAGCCAGAACTGTTCGTTCGCTGGGTGCAAAACGGCGTGATGCATCCGCGCTTTACCATTCACTCGTGGAATGACGACCAGACGGTCAATGAACCCTGGATGTATCCGGAAATCACCCCGGCGATCCGCTCAGCCATCGAGCTGCGCTACCGTCTACTGCCCTATTTGTACACCCTGTTATGGCAGGCGCATGCCGATGACGAACCCATGCTGCGCCCGACCTTCCTCGATCACCAGCACGATACCCAGACCTTCGCCGAGTGTGATGACTTCATGTTGGGGCGCGATCTACTGGTAGCAAGCGTGGTCGAGCCCGGCGCCCGTCAGCGCCAGCTGTGGCTGCCCGATAATCAGGACGGCTGGTACGATTTTTACAGCCACCAGTGGTTTGCCGGCGGTCAGTGGGTAACGCTGGACGCGCCGCTGGAAAAACTGCCGCTGCTGGTCCGCGCCGGCGCCGGTCTGCCGCTCAGTGAACGTATCAGCCACGTCGATGCGCAAAAAGACGATCGTCGCGAACTGCAGTTGTTCCCGCTGAAAGGTACCGGCTCAACCCGCGGTCTGTTGTTTGAAGACGACGGTGAAAGCTGGGGCTATAAAGAAGGTGATGCGCTATGGCTGGAGTGGGAAATGACCTGCAGCGCCAACAGCATAAACCTGAATATCAATGCTCGCGGCAACTATCGCCCGGCTTGGAAAGCGCTGAAGCTGTCATTACCGGCGGGAGAAAAACGGCAACTGCTGGTGAATGGCGTCGAAGGAACGGAGTGGATGCTCTGACCAAGGCCCGCTGAAACCGCCGGTATTGGTGACCTCGAAATCCCCGGTGGCGCTACCGCTTACCGGGGCTACAACACTGTGCGGTTTGGTCACCCCGTAGGTCGGGTAAGGCGTTAGCCGCCACCCGACAAAAAACGGCACCGCGGGTAGATACTGCTATCGGTTTGCAACGGTTTTGGTCCGGGAAAAACAGTTGTTTTGTATTAATTCAGAGCCTATTGCGCTCCCGAAATGTCTTCTGCGTTATGGCTCGCATGGCGCAGGAAGCGCACAGAGGGCGGCCAGTCGCCGCCGCCCTCTGTACTCCCGGGCTCTGGCCGCCAAAATCGCCACTTCGTGGTTCCTTCGACTTATCCCTTCAGGCTTCGGGTCGGGCCGAGGCAGCGTCCGTGCAAAACACGGCCCTCAGCCCGCATCCATGCGGGCTGCCCCGGCCTTCCGGGAACGTCTCAGCGATTTTGAGGCCACCAACACCGGCAGTTTCAGCCAGCGCGGTGAAGACATTAAAGGCAGGTCGCAAGGACCGTAGGTCGGGTAAGGCGTTAGCCGCCACCCGACAAAAAAACGGTACCTCGGATTACCCGGGTAAGGCGCAGCCGCTACCCGGGTAACGGAGAGGGATTACTCGATACCTTTACTGCGCAGGTAATCTTCGTAGTTGCCGCTGAAATCGATTACGCGTTCCGGAGTGATCTCCAGTACGCGAGTCGCCAGAGAACTCACGAACTCACGGTCGTGAGAAACGAAAATCAGGGTGCCCTGATACATTTCCAGCGCCATGTTCAGCGATTCGATCGATTCCATATCCAGGTGGTTAGTCGGTTCATCCATCACCAGGATATTCGGTTTCTGCATCATCAGCTTACCGAACAGCATGCGACCTTTCTCGCCACCGGAGAGGACTTTCGCCGGCTTTTTGATATCGTCCTGGCTAAACAGCAGACGACCGAGGATACTGCGTACCGCCTGCTCGTCATCGCCTTCCTGTTTCCACTGGCTCATCCAGTCAAAGACCGTCAGGTCATTCTCGAAATCTTCGGCATGATCCTGCGCGTAGTAGCCGATACGGGCGTTTTCGGACCACTTAACGGTACCGTTGTCCGCTTCCAGTTCGCCAACCAGCGTTTTCAGCATCGTTGATTTACCGACGCCGTTGGTCCCCAGTACCGCCAGCTTTTCGCCGACTTCCAGCAGCAGATTAACCCCTTTGAACAGCGGGCCGTTATCAAAACCTTTCGCCAGCGCTTCCACTTCCAGCGCGTTACGGAACAGTTTCTTATCCTGTTCGAAGCGAATGAACGGGTTCTGACGGCTGGAGGCTTTCACTTCATCCAGCTTAATTTTATCAATCTGACGAGCGCGAGAGGTCGCCTGACGCGATTTTGAAGCGTTGGCGCTAAAGCGGCTAACAAAGGCCTGCAGGTCGGCAATTTGCGCTTTCTTCTTGGCGTTATCGGCCAGCAGACGCTCACGCGCCTGGGTCGCCGCAGTCATATATTCGTCATAGTTGCCCGGATACACGCGCAGTTCGCCGTAATCGAGATCCGCCATATGGGTGCAGACCATGTTCAAGAAGTGACGGTCGTGCGAAATGATGATCATGGTGCTGTCACGTTCGTTCAGCACCTGCTCCAGCCAGCGAATAGTATCGATGTCGAGGTTGTTCGTCGGTTCATCGAGCAGCAGGATATCCGGATTGGAAAACAGCGCCTGCGCCAGCAGGACACGCAATTTCCAGCCCGGCGCGACTTCGCTCATCGGGCCGTAATGTTGCTCCACCGGAATACCGACGCCGAGCAGCAGTTCGCCGGCGCGCGCTTCGGCGGAGTAACCGTCCATCTCGCCGTATTTTACTTCCAGGTCGGCCACTTTATAGCCGTCTTCCTCGCTCATTTCCGGCAGCGCGTAGATGCGATCGCGCTCTTGCTTCACTTCCCACAGCTCGCCGTGGCCCATGATAACCGTATCCAGCACGGTGAACTCTTCGAAGGCGAACTGATCCTGGCGCAGCTTACCGATGCGCTCGTTCGGGTCGAGAGACACGTTGCCCAGCGTCGGCTCAAGATCGCCGCCGAGGATCTTCATAAACGTGGATTTGCCGCTGCCGTTGGCGCCAATCAGGCCGTAGCGGTTGCCGCCGCCAAATTTGACGGAGATGTTTTCAAACAGCGGCTTACTGCCAAACTGCATGGTGACGTTGCTGGATACTAGCACGAGGATATCCTGAAAATAGAGAATTAGGGATGTGATGAACCAGACATTATGCCAGCAAATGGTTCACTTTTCACGGACTGCGGTAAAAAGCCCGCCAATAACTATGCTATGGTCAGGGTTTTACCGCAAAATGACCGATTGCTAAGACATAATAATTATCCGCAATTCAGAGGGAATTTATGACCACCCGCACCAGCCATCCTGCATTTATCTCGCTTCAAGGCGGCATCAACTTTCGCGACCTCGGCGGTCAACGCGCGGCCGATGGCCGGCGCGTACGTTCTGGCAAACTGCTGCGCTCGGGTTCGCTGCACAACATGACGCCGGAGGATCTCAATCATCTCAGCGCTATTCCGCTGAGCCGGGTGCTGGATTATCGCGATCCGACAGAGGTCAATCGCAGCCCTGACCGGCTAAATAGCGAAGCCTTCTACCTCAACGCTCCGGCCAATCCGCTTTCCAGCAGCGTCAATGCGAAAGTCACCGAGTTTAACGCCGCGACCCTCAACACCATGGACGGCGAGCAGTTTATGCTACAGCTCTACCGTCAGTTGCCGTTTGATAACGCCGCCTATCGCCAGTTGACTCAGTGGTTGATGGAACCTTTCGACGGCGCGCTACTGCAGCACTGCGCGGTTGGTAAAGACCGTACCGGCGTCGGCTGCGCCCTGACGCTGTTCGCGCTCGGCTGCGATAGCAATACGGTCATGGAAGAGTATCTGCTGACCCAGGGGATGCTGGCGCAGGTCGAAGGATTCCTGCTCGACACCTTCGGCGAAGGCCTTAATGATAACGGACGTAAAAATCTCGCCGCCATCATGACCGTCCAGGAGTCGTATCTGGCGACCGCGTTGTCCAGCATTGAACAACGTTACGGTCATGTCGACCGCTGGCTGGAGCAGGAATATCGCCTGACGCCGCAGGCGCGCGAAGCGTTACAGTCGCGGCTGCTGGAAGATTAATCCGCGTTTCGATAACCAGACAATTCGCCGTGAAAGCGGCGCGTAGCGCACTACACTAGTAGCAACAGGAAAAAATTGTGATTTCGTACACATCTGATTTACCTGTTTATCGGAAAGCACATATAATGCGCTCCCATCTACTATCTGAATATCTAACAAGGCCCGTGTGGCGTTGACACCGCGCACGACATGAAGAATATGAAATTATCGACACTCTTAGCGGCAGCCTTCGCCATCGTGGGCTTTTGCAACACAGCTTCAGCTGTTACCTATCCTCTGCCGACCGACGGCAGCCGTCTGATTGGCCAGAACCAGGTCATTACTATTCCAGACGATAATAAACAGCCGTTGGAATATTTCGCTGCCAAATACCAGATGGGTCTGTCCAACATGCTGGAAGCGAACCCGGGCGTGGATACCTACCTGCCGAAAGGCGGCACCGTGCTGAATATTCCGCAACAGCTGATTCTGCCGGACACCGTGCATGAAGGTATCGTCATCAACAGCGCCGAGATGCGTCTGTACTACTACCCGAAAGGCACCAATACCGTGATCGTACTGCCGATCGGTATCGGCCAGTTGGGCAAAGATACGCCGATCAACTGGACGACCAAAGTTGAACGTAAGAAAGCGGGCCCGACCTGGACCCCGACGGCGAAAATGCACGCCGAATACGCCGCGGAAGGCAACCCGCTGCCGGCAGTCGTGCCAGCAGGCCCGGATAACCCGATGGGCCTGTACGCGCTGTATATCGGTCGTCTGTACGCTATCCACGGTACCAACGCCAACTTTGGTATCGGCCTGCGCGTGAGCCACGGCTGCGTGCGTCTGCGTAACGAAGACATCAAATTCCTGTTTGAGAACGTGCCGGTCGGCACCCGCGTGCAGTTTATCGATGAGCCAGTGAAAGCCACGACCGAACCGGATGGCAGCCGCTACGTCGAAGTACACAACCCGCTGTCGACCACCGAAGCGCAGTTCAAAGGCGGCGAAATCGTGCCTATCAGCCTGACTCAGGCCGTGCAGTCGGTGACCAGCCAGCCTGACGTTGACCAGAGCGTAATGGATCAGGCGATCCAGAACCGTTCAGGGATGCCGGTGCGCCTGAACTAATTTCAGCTAGCACATGAAAACGGCGGGCCAGGTGCCCGCCGTTTTTTTATCTGCTCAACCGTAACCTTGCTAAGTGCAGCGCCAGCAGGGCAAATCTTCCCGCTAGCCGTTATTGACCAGAATGACCCCGCCATGATCGTAGCGGTAGTGGCAGTGCGCGTACTCCAGCGGCGTACCATCTTCCAGATAAATCACCTGCTCAACCTCCAGCACCGGATCGGTCGGCTCGCAGTTAAGATGTAATTTATCCAGATCATCCGGCTTCTTCGCCCGCACCACCCGATAAGACCCCATCAGCTTCAGCCCCAGCGTCTCCTGCACGTAACGAAACACCGAACTCTGCAGATGGCTTTTATTGAGCCCCGGCACCAGCGCCACCGGCATTACCGTAAGATCCAGCGAGACCGGCTCGCCGTTAAGCAACCGCAGGCGGACGAAGTCATACACCGGCGCATCGGCGTCGATCAGCAGCGAACTTTGCTCCTTCTCGCTGGGAAAACGCAGCTCAAAGCGCAGCACTTCGCTTTGCACCTCGCCAAGATGCTCCCAGGTTTTAGTGGCGCCAAAATAGTCGCTGCCGGGCAGTTCCCACTGCGATAGCTGGAGGAAATTTTTCCGTACAAAGGTACCCTGACCTTTGCGGGTGTAGATAAGACCCTCGACAATCAGCTGACGCATTGCCTGCTGGATGGTCATCCGGCTGGTATTGAACTCTGCCGCCAGCGCAAACTGGTCGGGTAACGGCGCGCTGGCAGGATACTGCTGGCTAATGATCCGCTTTTTTATTTCCCGCGCGATATTAAGATACTTCGCCGTCATTCTCCGATCCTTTAACATTTTGTGAATGGCTGGCGGGCGGCATACACCGCCCGCTCGCCGTTACATCTCTTCGCCATTACTGTGGATAACCCGCTTCAGCCACGCATAGCTTTTCTTAGGTACCCGCTTGAGATCCTTAAGATCGTGGTTTTCACGATTGACGTACACCACGCCGTAGCGTTTACGCATGTCGCCCTGCGAGCTAAGAATATCGATTAATCCCCAGCCGAGATAGCCTATTACCTGCGCCCCGTCTTCAAACATTGCCGCTTTCATGGCGTTAATATGATCACGGTGATAGGCAATACGATAATCATCGGCGACCGGGTTTTCGCCGTCCCAGGATTCGATTACCCCGATACCGTTTTCAATCGGGAAGACCGGTAGCCGCCAGTCATTGTAATAGCGGGTAATGATCATGCGGAATCCCAGCGGATCGATCTGCCAGTTCCATTCCGTCGCTTTCAGGTACGGATTGTCCTGGTTGCCGAATAACATGTAGTTGTTCACCGCCGTACCCGGCGGAATCGCGTCGCTATTGAGCGCGCGGCTGGCGTAGTAGCTGAATGCCAGATAGTCGACCTTCACCGTCGCCATCAGCGCGATATCTTCAGGGCGATAGATATCGTCAAAGCCTTCACGGGCGACAAAATGCATCACTTCCGGGCTATAACCCTCGCCCGCGTAGGCGCGCAGCAGGTTCTGGTTTAAAAACTCGTCCAGTTGCTGGGCGCACAGAATATCGCGCGGCTTACAGGTCGCCGGATAGACCAGCGCATGGGCCAGCATTCCGCCCATCAGACACTGCGGTTTGGCCTGATGGAGATAGTCGGTGAGATGGACGTGGGCCATCATCACGTGGTGCTGGATCTGGTAAAGCTCGCGCAGCGTTTTATCGCCACGCAGATAGCCGGTGATCAGAAAAGCCTCCGGCGAATGGTAAAGATTCTGTTCGTTGAAGGTCAGCCAGTACTTCACCTTATCGCCGTAGCAGTCGATCATCTTCTGACCGTAGCGGATAAAGGCGTCCATTACCCGGCGGTCGGTAAAACCGTTGTAGCGCTCCGCCAGCGACAAGGGCATATCGAAGTGATAGAGGCAGATCATTGGTTCAATACCGCGGGCAATGAGCTCATCAATAAACTGATGGTAGAACGCAATCCCCTCTTCATTGAACTCGCCATCACCCTGCGGGCAGACGCGGCTCCAGGCTATCTGGAAGCGATAGCAGTTCATGCCCAGATCCTGCATTAAATCGAAATCTTCGCGGAAGCGATGGTAAGAGTCGGTCGCCACCTTCCAGTCCGAGGCGAACTCCGACGGTTCACGGATATCGTACACCGACATCCCTTTCCCCCCTTCATTCCACGCTCCTTCGGTCTGCATGCTGGAGACCGAATTGCCCCATAAAAAATCGGCCGGTAGTTTGTCTTTCATGGTTCGCCTCTGTATATGACTAGTCATTTAAAAGTTATGACTAGTCATATACAGAAAAACCACCGCCGAAGCAAAAGCAGGATCGTTTTCTGTGAGCCATACAAACAAAAAAGATCGCCGCAAGCGGCGATCTTTATAAGCACGGAAAAAACGGCGTTACTGCGCGTCAAGCTGCTTACGGCGATATTCCCCCTGGCGCTCCAGCATCCAACCCGGATACTCGCGCGGCAGCGCGCTGACCGCGTCAAGCTGGCGTAACTCATCTTCACTCAGGCGAATAGCGGTGGCCGCAATATTATCCTGCAACTGTTCGGCCCGTTTGGCGCCAATAATAACGCTGGTAACCGCCGGCTGATGCAGCAGCCACGCCAGCGCAATCTGCGCCACCGACACCCCTTTCGCTTCGGCTATCACCTGCATGACATCAATGCAGTCAAAGGCGCGATCTTTATTCACCGGCGGGAAGTCAAACTCCAGGCGACGACCGCCCGCTTCCGCCTGCCCATCGCGGCGATATTTACCGCTCAGCAGACCGCCCGCCAGCGGGCTCCAGACCATCAGGCCGAGACCTTCGCTTTGCATCATCGGCACCAGTTCGCGCTCCAGGTCACGCCCGGCAATCGTGTAGTAAGCCTGCAGAGAAGCAAAGCGCGAGAGCCCAAGGCGTTCCGCGATGCCCAGCGCTTTGGCGATTTGCCAGGCCGCCCAGTTAGAAACGCCGATGTAGCGCACGTGCCCCTGCTGCACCAGCGTATCCAGCGCCGACAGCGTCTCTTCGATAGGCGTCGCCGGATCGAAGCCGTGCAATTGGTAGAGATCGATATGATCGAGCTGCAGGCGGCGCAGGCTCTCTTTCACGCTGCCCATGATGTGATAGCGGGAGCTGCCGCGCGAGTTCACCCCGGCGGTGCCGGTTTCGCCGAACACTTTGGTCGCCACCACCACGTTTTCACGCGATATCTTCAGGTTCTTTAACGCCTGGCCGGTGATCTCCTCCGAGCGTCCTTCTGAATAGACGTTGGCGGTATCGATGAAGTTGATGCCCGCATCCAGCGCGCTCCCCACCAGCTGTTCGGCTTCCGCCTGGCGCAACTGGCCGATTTTTCCCCACATCCCCTCTTCGCCGCCGAAGGTCATGGTGCCAAGGCACAGCTCAGAGACAAACAGGCCGGTATTTCCCAGTTTTTGATAACGCATAGCAGTGTCCTCATTCGGATGATTAACGTCAGCCAGATAGTTATAGCCCGAGCGTCGTCATCGCGAATGGGGTGTTCCTGCCCGTTTCTTGCCCAATCCTCTGAAAATCAGCGCCACAGCGCGAGCAAGGCGTAACCGGTGAGCGCCGCCCAGATCAGCAGCGGAATGGAATAAAGATGAAAGCGCCACCAGATCCGGCGGTCGCCGGCCATCCGCAGCGCAATCAGATTCGCCAGCGATCCGGGCAGCAGGCCAAAGCCGCCGACGTTCACCGCCCAGGCTAATAACATCGTTGGCGGCACGTAGTTGAGCAGCAAAATAGTCGACGGCACGTTGCTGATAAACTGCGACAGTCCGATTGCCGTCAGCCACAGCCCGCCGGGAGAGAGCTGGCCGACGCCGTTCAGCCACTGCTGCAGCACCGGCAGCTGCGTCAGCAGGTGAACGTCGATAAACATCGCCATAAACACCAGCAACAGCGACCAATCGACGTTGATAATCACCGCTCGCGCCAGCAACAGGAATCCGACGGCAATGAGCGCCAGCCCCCACAGCTCCTGTTTCATCTCCAGCGCCGCCAGAAAGACAAGGTAGAAAGCAAGACAGCTCCACACCAGCTTCGGCCGCCACTCCGGCGCTTTGTCGCTACTTTGATAATTGAGCCGCGCGGCGGGGAAACAGCACCAGCATAGCACCAGCAGGGTAAGCATCATCGCCGCCGCCAGCGGCAGCATCTGGCCGATAAAAGCGAGGAAAGACAGCCCGGAGCGCCCCCACAGTAAGATATTCTGCGGATTGCCGATGGGTGTTAATAAAGAGCCGGCGTTAACCGCCAGCGCTTCAAAAATTATCAGCCGGTTGACCGGGATGGCGCACCATTTTTTTAGCGTCAAGGTGAGCGGAACGACAATGAACAGGGCGACGTCGTTGGTCAGAAAGGTGGAAAGTAGCGCGGCAGCCAGCACCATAAAGATGGCCAGCTGGCGTTCGGTGACGAAACGGCGCGCCATTTTGCGCCCCAGCACATCAAAATAACCGCTCAGTTCAATCCCTTTGGTCAGCAGCATTAGTCCGCTGAGAGTAATAATAGTGTGCCAGTCGATAGCCTGTCCCCAGCGCTGAGGCGCGAAAGGAACGAACAGGCTAAGGATAACGGCGATAAGTAACAAAAGATGCAGGAAACGGTCACGGGCAAGCGACTGCACAAAAGGGAGATTCATTCTGCGTGTAATCTCTGGGTAAACAGCTTGAATTGCGCCAGCGTTTCTTCGCTAACGTGGTGTTCCATTCCTTCCGCATCGCGGCGGGCAATCTCCGGACTCACGCCAATCGCCAGCAGAAAGTTTTCCACAATCTGATGACGCTCGCGGCTTTCATGGGCCAGCTTCTCCCCCTCCGGGGTTAAGAAGATCCCGCGCCAGGGGATCTGTTCGATCAAGCCGACGCTCGCCAGACGTTTAAGCATTTTCGCCACCGTCGGCTGCGAAACGCCAAGACGCGCAGCCATATCCACCTGGCGCGCCTCGCCCACTTCGTTAATCAGATCGGAAATCAGCTCCACATAGTCATCAATCAGCTCGCGGCGATGCGCTTCGCGCACCTGACGGAACCCCTCTACGTGTTCTTCGACATTAACCAGCTGCGTCACTTTTTTAGTTATGGGCTTACCTGCGCGACGGTTCATTGTGCTTCCTCGTTGGTGTGACGCATCAAGCATCATATAAAAGGATCCACATTGTAATGGATTGCGCCCATAGCACAAAAAATTAACGTTTTAGCCATAGCTATAAAATATAGCCTGTGCTATATCTGTATGTAATGCAAACAGCCATCACGGATTTGACGGCGCGAAAAGGCAGGAGGAATAACCATGAACGAATTCAAGAGGTGCTTAAACGTGTTTAGCCATTCACCCTTCAAAGTACGCTTAATGCTGATCGGCATGCTGTGCGATATGATCAACGGCAAACCGCAGCAGGACAAACCTAAACATTAACGCGGCGTCGCGGTACGCCGCTTCATTTTTTTGTCATCTTTCCCCGCTAACCTATCTGGTTACCTCGCCTTTCAGCGCTTTTTTCAAGTTTTGTAAGCTTTCTCGCAAAACAATCTGTTATGAACAGTTGACCTTACCATTCGCAGGCCCTATCGTTTGTCAGCCCTGCCACTACTGCGGCTCGCAGAGACCCTCTTCACGCACTGTCCAGCAGGTTTTACCCCCTTGATGCCAGGGGACGAACATGGCGTCTTGTTGATTACGAATTATGAATGTCACTCTGAAAGAAACGCTGGCCGCCCGCAGACTGGCCCTGAACCCGTGGACAGGATTCTACTTTTTACAGTCGCTGTTGATTAATCTGGCGCTTGGGTATGAATTTAGCTTGCTCTATACCGTTGCGTTTACCTGCGTACTCCATCTGCTTTGGCGCACCTTCCCGCGCGTTCAAAAAGGGGTAGTTGGCCTCTTTTCCCTGCTGGCCGCGATGTACTATCCCTTCGGCCAGGCTTACGGCGCGCCAAACTTCAATACGCTGCTGGCGCTGCACGCCACGAATGTTGAAGAGTCGACGGAAATTCTCACTATTTTCCCGTGGTACAACTATTTGCTGGCGGTATTCATCTTCGCTCTCGGCGTCATTGCCGTACGGCGCAAACCGCAGCCGCCCGCGCGCCTTGGCAAAGTGGAATATCTGGGACTGCTGTTTAGCATCGGCATCTTTTTCCTGCAGCCTGTGCAGAATCTGGCCTGGGGCGGCGTCTTTAAAGTCATTGATAGCGGTTATCCCGCCGTGCGCTTCGTAAAAGACGTGATCGTTAATAACAACGAAGTGCTGGATGAACAGGCGCGGATGGCGCAGTTGGCTAACATGAAAGATAGCTGGCACGTGCTGGCGGTGAAGCCGAAGTACCATCTCTATGTCGTGGTGATTGGCGAGAGCGCGCGCCGCGATGCGCTTGGCGCGTTCGGTGGCCACTGGGACAACACGCCGTTCGCCAGCTCGGTCAACGGCTATCTGTTTAAAAACTACGTGGCCGCCAGCGGCTCCACGCAGAAATCGCTTGGCCTGACCCTCAACCGGGTGGTTGACGGTAAACCCCAGTATCAGGACAACTTCGTCACCCTCGCCAACCGCGCGGGCTTCCAGACCTGGTGGTTCTCCAATCAGGGACAAATTGGTGAATACGACACCGCTATCGCTAGCATCGCCAAACGTGCCGATGAGGTGCAGTTCCTGAAAAACGGTGATTTTGAAGCCAATAAAAATACTCAGGATGAGCAACTGCTGAAACTGACCGAGCAAGTCTTATCAGTCGAGCGCAGCCAGCCGCAGCTGATCGTATTGCATATCATGGGCTCGCACCCGCAGGCCTGCGATCGTACCAAAGGCAAATACACCACCTTTGTGCAGTCAAAGGAGACCTCATGCTATCTCTACAGCGTGACGCAAACCGACGCGCTGTTGGCGAAGCTCTACGGTCAGCTGCAGAATTCCGGCAGCACTTTCTCGCTCACCTATTTTTCCGATCACGGTCTGGCGTTTAAAGAGCGCGGTAAAGCGGTGCAATATCTCGCCCATGATGACAAATATCAACAGAACTTCCAGGTGCCGTTTATGGTGCTCTCCAGCGACGATAAAGCGCATAAGATGATTAAAGCCCGCCGCTCGGCGAATGATTTTCTCAGCTTCTTCGCGCAGTGGACCGGGATCAGCGCGCAGGAAATTACCCCGCTCTATCGCTTTATCTCAGAACAGAAAGCCGGACCGGTGTATATCACCAATTTCCAGTTACAGAAGGTGGACTACAACCATCTGGGCAGCGACGAGTTTACCGTCAACTAAACGGCATCGCCGAATCACAGGCAAAAAAAATCCGCCCCTTGAGGCGGATTTTTTATATCACCGAAGTGATTAGAAGCGGTAACCTACACCGGCAATCCAGGTGCCGACGTCAACGTTACGAATACGAGACTGCTCGTAGGAGAAGTCCAGGGCAACGTTTTCGATCGGGTTGAACTGCATACCAGCGCCGTAAGAGAAACCGTAGTCGCTCATGTCGGATTTCTGGTTCGGGAAGTTGTTGTTCTGGAATTTACCGTAGCCAACACCGATTACGCCGTAGATGCTCGCCCAGTCGTTCAGACGGTAAGCCGGACCAGCGGTGATGCCGTAGTACTGACCTTTGTTGTAAGTACCGTTGCTGGTGTTGTCTTTTTCGGTGTAGGTGAAGGAACCGATAACGCCCAGCGGGTTGTTATCTTGCTCGTAACGGTACTTAAGGTTGAAACCGCCTGCTTTGTTGGCTTTACCCTGCATGTCGCTCTGAGCGTAACCACCGGTAACGGTAGAAGTTGCAGCGAAAGCAGTAGTACCTACGGATGCAGCCAGAACAACGGCCAGTGCTGAAAGACGTGCAATTTTATTCATAACCACCTCAAATGTGTTTCTAATAAGTCCTAAGTCTTAAATATATCAAAAACTTTTGGGAAACTCTTTTGACTTTACATTGTCTAACATACTTTTTCATGTAAGCAAAAGTTTCCACGATTTCGTAACAATCTGGAAATCAAACACTTTTCGCGCAAAAAGTGCTTAACGATTGCCAGCAGCAAACGCTGCGCATCCAGATTATTCTTAGCCGTGAGGGCATTCCCCTACGTATTTTACGCCATTGTACTGTTTTTCCACCCTCTTTTTTCAACAATCGCTAAACCGTTAAGCGGTTATTCCAGTACACTGGAACCTTTACCTCTTTTGACAAACCCTGACAGGAGAAAGGATGCCCGGCTCGTCCCGTAAAGTTCCGGCGTGGTTGCCGATACTGGTTATTTTGATCGCCATGGTCTCGATTCAGAGCGGCGCTTCGCTGGCGAAATCGCTCTTCCCGTTGATTGGCGCACCGGGCGTCACCGCTTTGCGCCTGACGCTCGGCACTTTAATTTTAGTCGTTATTTTTAAGCCGTGGCGACTACGTTTTGCCCCGCAGCAGCGGCTGCCGCTGTTCTTTTACGGCGTGGCGCTAGGGGCGATGAACTATCTCTTCTATTTATCGCTGCAGCGGATCCCGCTCGGCGTCGCGGTCGCGCTGGAGTTCACCGGGCCGCTGGCGGTGGCGCTCTTCGGTTCACGCCGCCCGCTTGATTTCGTCTGGGTGGCGCTGGCGGTGCTCGGGCTGTGGTTCCTGCTGCCGCTTGGGCAAAACGTAGGGGAAGTGGATTTAGTCGGCGCGCTGTTCGCGCTCGGCGCCGGCGCATTCTGGGCGGTCTATATTCTTACCGGCCAGCGCGCGGGTGAAGAACACGGCCCGGCGACGGTGGCCATGGGCTCGCTCATCGCGGCGGTGATTTTTGTGCCCATCGGTATCGTCCAGGCCAGCGATACGCTGCTGCAATGGTCGCTGCTGCCGCTGGGGCTTGGCATCGCCATTCTCTCCACCGCCCTGCCCTACTCGCTGGAAATGATCGCCCTGACGCGGATGCCCACCCGCACCTTCGGCACGCTGATGAGCATGGAGCCGGCGCTGGCGGCGCTGTCGGGAATGGTGTTCCTCGGCGAGACGCTGACCCTGACGCAAACTCTGGCGTTAGGGGCGATTATCATCGCCTCAATGGGTTCGACGCTGACCATGCAGCGGCAAAGCAAAATCGAGAAAGTCGATATAAATTAAGATTTTGTTACCGCACTGGCTCGCGTTCATAGCGAGCCAGCTATTTACTTTTAATTATCTGATTTTATAAATCTTTTTAAATAGCCAACAACTCTGCGCTATCGGACTGATATGGACAGCCGATGCCTCATATCCAATATCCCTTGCTATAATTAGTCCCGAAGTCATTTGGGACAAACGCTCTACATAATTCAAATTTGAAGTATGACGAGTATCAATATCAAGAGGATATGAAACTATGAGTACCGCAAAACTGGTTAAAACTAAAGCGTCTAACCTGCTCTATACCCGTAACGATGTCGCAGACAACGAGAAGAAAGCTACCGTTGAGCTGCTGAATCGCCAGGTGATCCAGTTCATCGACCTGTCGCTGATTACCAAGCAGGCCCACTGGAATATGCGCGGTGCCAACTTTATTGCCGTTCATGAAATGCTGGATGGTTTCCGCACTGCGCTCACCGATCACCTTGATACGATGGCTGAACGTGCCGTTCAACTGGGCGGCGTCGCTCTGGGCACCACTCAGGTCATCAACAGCAAAAGCCCGCTGAAAAGCTACCCGCTGGATATTCACACCGTTCAGGAACATCTGAAAGAGCTGGCCGACCGTTATGCCATCGTGGCCAATGATGTGCGTAAAGCGATCAGCGAAGCGAAGGATGAAGACACCGCCGATATCTTTACCGCGGCTTCCCGTGACCTGGATAAATTCCTGTGGTTCATCGAAGCGAATATCGAATAAATGTCCGCAGCCGTCAGCGCCCGCTGGCGGCATTTTTCATTTCTCCCACGCTTCCCCCCGTAATCGCTTAGCTCGCCCTCTTTTGGTGCAGGCGCTTGTACACAATACGTACTAAAGTAAAACAATTGTAATAATCACCTCACACAATCGTTACAGCAAGATTGTTTTCCCATCAGGGTTTGCGTTAAAAATGCTCTGGTTATTCGCTACGTTTATATTGCACCAAAATGACGCCCTGTTACGGTGCATTTGCTTTATCGGATAACCGAAATTGTGCAAACGATATGAAAGCTCCTGTTGAAAAACAATGGCTTGTAAAACTGGCACGATTTTTTCATTAGGCTACACGTTCTCGCAGGGGCTCGTCCCGTGGATAAAAAAGGAAATACTATGAAGTCTGTATTAAAAGTGTCACTGGCTGCACTGACCCTGGCTTTTGCGGTTTCGTCTCACGCCGCAGATAAAAAACTGGTAGTCGCCACCGATACGGCGTTTGTTCCGTTTGAATTTAAGCAAGGTGATAAATACGTCGGCTTCGATATTGACCTGTGGGCCGCGGTCGCCAAAGAGCTGAAACTGGACTACACCCTGAAACCAATGGACTTCAGCGGCATCATTCCCGCGCTGCAGACCAAAAACATCGATCTGGCGCTGGCGGGGATCACCATCACCGACGAGCGTAAAAAAGCAATCGACTTCTCCGACGGCTACTACAAAAGCGGCCTGCTGGTGATGGTTAACGCGAAAAACAATGACATCAAAGACGTGAAAGATCTGAACGGCAAAGTGGTCGCCGTGAAGAGCGGCACCGGCTCCGTTGATTATGCGAAAGCCAACATCAAAACCAAAGATCTGCGCCAGTTCCCGAACATTGATAACGCCTATATGGAGCTGGGCACCGGCCGCGCTGACGCGGTACTGCACGACACGCCAAACATCCTGTACTTCATTAAAACCGCCGGTCAGGGCAAGTTCAAAGCGGTAGGCGAATCGCTGGAAGCGCAAAGCTACGGTATCGCCTTCCCGAAAGGCAGCGACGAACTGCGCGAAAAAGTGAACGGCGCGCTGAAAACGCTGCGTGAAAACGGCACCTACAACGAAATTTACAAAAAATGGTTCGGTACTGAACCAAAATAATAATTAGGCCTACTTCTCGCGGCCAATCCGCCGCGGGCTCCACGGCGCCAGGGTTTCATTCCCCGGCGCCGTATTCGCAGAGGCTTTCTCTGCTTTCGACACGGTAACAGTAACAGGAACACATTATGCAGTTTGACTGGAGTGCCATCTGGCCCGCCATTCCTATTTTGCTGGAAGGCGCCAAAATGACGCTGTGGATTTCGGTCCTCGGCCTGGTTGGCGGCCTTATCATCGGTCTGGTGGCCGGTTTCGCCCGCTGTTTCGGCGGTTGGATAGCCAACCACGTCGCGCTGGTATTTATTGAAATCATCCGCGGCACGCCAATTGTGGTGCAGGTGATGTTCATCTACTTCGCGCTACCGATGGCGTTTAGCGACTTACGCATCGACCCATTCACCGCCGCGGTGGTGACCATCATGATCAACTCCGGCGCCTATATCGCGGAAATCACCCGCGGCGCGGTGCTGTCCATTCACAAAGGTTTCCGCGAAGCGGGTCTGGCGCTGGGGCTCTCCCGTCGCGAAACTATCCGCCACGTGATCCTGCCGCTGGCGCTGCGTCGTATGCTGCCGCCGCTCGGTAACCAATGGATTATCAGTATCAAAGATACGTCGTTGTTCATCGTTATCGGCGTCGCCGAACTGACCCGTCAGGGCCAGGAAATTATTGCCGGCAACTTCCGCGCGCTGGAAATCTGGAGCGCCGTCGCCGTCATTTATCTGATCATCACCCTGGTGTTGAGCTTCATTCTGCGTCGTCTTGAAAGAAGGATGAAAATCCTGTGATTGAATTTAAAAACGTTTCCAAACACTTTGGCCCGACTAAAGTGCTGCACGATATCGATCTGAAGATCGACAAAGGTGAAGTGGTCGTGATCATCGGGCCGTCCGGATCCGGTAAATCCACGCTGCTGCGCTGCATCAACAAACTGGAAGAGATCACCAGCGGCGATCTTATCGTCGATGGCCTGAAGGTGAACGACCCGAAAGTTGACGAGCGCTTAATTCGCCAGGAAGCCGGAATGGTATTCCAGCAGTTCTATCTGTTCCCGCACCTGACGGCGCTGGAGAACGTGATGTTCGGCCCGCAGCGCGTGCGCGGCGCGTCGAAGGCGGCGGCGGAAACGCTGGCGAAAGAGCTGCTGGCGAAGGTGGGTCTCGCGGAACGCGCGCACCACTATCCATCCGAACTTTCCGGCGGTCAGCAGCAGCGCGTCGCCATTGCCCGCGCGCTGGCGGTGAAACCGAAAATGATGCTGTTTGATGAGCCGACGTCGGCGCTTGACCCGGAACTGCGCCATGAAGTGCTGAAAGTCATGCAGGACCTGGCCGAAGAAGGCATGACGATGGTCATCGTAACCCACGAAATCGGCTTTGCTGAAAAAGTGGCGTCGCGGCTGATCTTCATCGATAAAGGCCGCATCGCCGAAGACGGCGACCCGCAGGTTCTGGTTAAGAACCCGCCAAGCCCGCGTCTGCGCGAGTTTTTACAGCACGTAGCCTGATGCGCCCGGCTCTCCCCGGCAAGGGGAGAGCCGCTTTCCAGATTCATCCCAACGCTCCTCCTCGTCTGACCCCTTCTATACTTAGCAGTTTGAGATGCAATGGAGGCGCCCATGCCGTGGATCCTACTGTTGCTCGCTGCGCTGTGGATTTCTCCGCTGTCGGCGGCGTCATTGCCCGGCATACCGGCGGCGACAACCGACAAAAGCACAGCCAGCGAGCCTGACCTCGAACAGAAAAAAGCCGCCTGGGCGGCATTAGCTGACGTGCTGGATAATCCGCAGTCGCGGCAGGAGTTAATCGATGAGCTGCGTAAAGCCGCCGCCACCCAGCCGCCTGCCGCCGCCCCCACGCTGACCCCGCCAGAAGTTAAAGACGAGCAAACCGTTCTGGAAAGCGTGACGGAAGTAAGTCGTCAGTATAGCGAGCGCCTGTCGTCGCGGTTTTCTCAGCTATGGCGCAATATCACCGGCTCACCGCATAAGCCTTTCCATGCCGATGCGTTTCGCAATGCCGCTGGCGACTTCCTGCTGCTGGCCGGGCTGGTATTTGCCTTCTGGTGGTTAGTACGCCTGGCGGCGCTGCCGCTTTATCGCAAAATGGGCCATTGGGGAAGGCACAAAAACCGTGAGCGCAATAACTGGCTGCAGTTACCGGCCACCATTGCTGGCGCTTTCATCATCGACCTGCTGCTGCTGGCGCTAACGCTGTTTATCGGGCAGCTGTTAAGCGATCGTTTAAACGGCGGCAACCGCACCATTGCTTTTCAACAAAGCCTGTTTCTTAACGCCTTCGCGCTGATCGAGTTTTTTAAAGCCATCCTGCGAGTGATTTTTTGCCCGCGAATCGCCGATTTACGCCCCTTCAATATCAGCAACGAACACGCAACGTACTGGAACTTACGCCTCAGCGCCTTGAGTAGCCTGATTGGTTACGGGCTGATCGTAGCGGTGCCGATTATCTCCAATCAGGTTAACGTGCAGATTGGCGCGCTGGCCAACGTCATCATAATGTTGTGCATTACGGTGTGGGCGCTGTATCTGATTTTCCACAACAAACGCGCCATCACTCAGGGGCTTATCCATCTTGCCGACCGCTCGCTGCCTTTCTTCAGCCTGTTTATTCGCGCTTTTGCGCTGGTCTGGCACTGGCTGGCCTGTGCTTACTTTATCGTGCTGTTCTTCTTTTCGCTCTTTGACCCCGGCAACAGCCTCAAATTTATGATGGGCGCGACGCTACGTAGCCTGGCTATCGTCGGCGCCGCGGCGCTGGTATCCGGTATTTTGTCACGCTGGATAGCCAAAACCATCACCCTGTCGCCAGAAACGCAACGCCACTACCCGGAGCTGCAAAAGCGGCTCAACGGCTGGATCTCCGCCTCGCTGAAAGCCGCGCGGATCCTGACGGTATGCGTGGCGGTGATGCTGTTGCTGAGCGCCTGGGGACTGTTTGATTTTCAGCAATGGCTACACAATGATGCCGGGCAAAAAACGGTAGATGTCCTGATTCGTATCGCGCTAATCCTGTTCTTCTCCGCCGTCGGCTGGACCCTACTGGCAAGCCTGATTGAGAACCGCCTGTCATCGGACATTCATGGACGCCCGCTGCCCAGCGCTCGCGCCAGAACGCTGCTGACGCTGTTTCGCAACGCGCTGGCGGTGGTCATTACCACCATAACGATAATGATCTTATTGTCGGAAGTCGGGGTGAACATCGCGCCGCTGCTGGCGGGCGCCGGGGCGTTAGGGTTGGCCATCTCTTTCGGCGCCCAAACGCTGGTCAAAGATATTATTACCGGCATCTTTATCCAGTTTGAGAACGGGATGAACACCGGCGATCTGGTGACCATCGGGCCATTAACCGGCACGGTGGAACGGATGTCGATCCGCTCGGTGGGCGTGCGCCAGGATACCGGGGCGTACCATATTATTCCCTGGTCTTCGATAACCACCTTCGCCAACTTTGTGCGCGGGATCGGTTCGGTGGTCGCCAACTATGATGTCGACAGGCAGGAGGACCTGGATAAAGCCAATCAGGCGCTGAAGGCGGCGGTAGACGATCTGATGGCGCAGGAGGAGATCCGCGGGCTGATTATTGGCGAACCGTCGTTCGCCGGGCTGGTAGGGCTGAGCAATACCGCGTTTACCTTACGCGTCAGCTTTACGACGCTGCCGCTGAAGCAGTGGACGGTACGCTTTGCCCTCGATACCCAGGTGAAGCAGCATTTCGACCGCGCCGGCGTGCGCGCGCCGGTACAAACCTGGCAGTTATTGCCGCTGCCGGGCAACGCAAACCCGGCGGCAGAGACTTAAAATGGACGGCGGCGCTTTGCGTCGTCCATAAAACTCCAGGCGATAAAGCGGCTCTGTTTCTGCCCCTGCGCCATCTCTTTTTTCACCACTTTCACCGCGCCGACTTCGGTCAGCAGGCGATACAGCGGCGGCAAATTATCGCCGCGGGAGACCAGCGAGGTAAACCATTTAACCTGGCGGCCGAACTGCTGGCTTTCGCGGATCATTTGCGAAATAAAGGCCACTTCGCCGCCTTCACACCATAGTTCCTGCTGCTGGCCGCCAAAGTTCAGTACGCTATCTTCCCCCAGCCCCAGATTACGGCGTTTACGCTCGCCGCCGGCACGCGCGCTGGCGGCGGAGTCGTGGAATGGCGGGTTGCAGAGGGTCGCATCATAGGTTTCATTCTTATGAATGATCCCGGTAAAGATTGCCTGACCCTCTTTCTGACGACGCAGACGAATTTGCCGCGTCAGTCCTGGGTTGCCGTTAATAATCGCCTGGGCGCTGGCAAAGGCCTGCGGATTCACTTCACTACCGGTGAAGCGCCAGCCGTATTCATGCGCGCCAATCAGCGGATAGATGCAGTTCGCGCCGGTACCGATATCGAGAATGGTGGCGTTTTTCGGGATCTCGCCGCTATCCTGCGCCAGCAGGTCGGCCAGATGGTGGATGTAGTCCGCGCGTCCCGGCACCGGCGGGCACAAGAAGCCGTCAGGAATATCCCAGTGTTTTACCGCGTAAAAGTGCGCCAGCAGCGCCTTATTCAGCGCCTTCACCGCCAATGGGTTAGCAAAATCAATGGTTTGTTCACCGGCCGGATTCAGGGTGATATAGCTTTGTAGCTCGGGATGAGTCTGGCACAACGCTGGCAAATCATAGCGTTGGTGATGGCGGTTACGCGGGTGCAACCCCGGCTTTTCGGCTTTCATGGCAATCTCCTTTCAACAGCCGCGTAAGATACCCGTTGACGGCGGCGCGGTAAATAAGGGAGTCTGGATATCTTCTTATTTCGCTTTCTGGTGCTCTATGTACTTCTATCAACCTGCCGAAGGCCACGGCCTGCCGCACGACCCGCTGAATGCCATCGTCGGGCCGCGCCCCATCGGCTGGATCGCTTCGCTCGATAGCGCAGGGCAGCGCAACCTGGCGCCCTACAGTTTCTTCAACTGCTTTAACTATCGGCCGCCGATCATCGGTTTCGCCAGCGGCGGCTGGAAAGACAGCGTGCAGAACATTATTGAAACAAAAGAGTTTGTCTGGAATCTGGCTACCCGGCCACTCGCCGAAGCGATGAATGAAACCTCCGCCTCTATTCCGCGTCATGAAGACGAATTCCTGCGCGCCGGATTAACCGCCGCGCCGAGCCGGATCGTCCGCGCCCCGCGCGTGGCGGAAAGCCCGGTTCACTTCGAATGCCGCCTGTCGCAGTGTATTCAGTTGACGCGCGCCAGCGGCGAAGCCATTGATAGCTGGCTGGTACTGGGAGAAGTGGTCGCCGTACATATTGATGAGTCGCTGCTGGAAGACGGGATCTATCAAACCGCGAAAGCGCAGCCGATTTTACGCGCCGGCGGGCCAACCGCCTACTACAGCATTGATGAAAGCCAGCGCTTCGATCTAACCCGTCCGGACGCTCGCTGACCGCGAATCCCGACGCGCCGTACCTCACCGCACCGGGTTCGCATCAACAGGTGCGGTGAGACAAAAAGCCATTGTTTGCCCGCCGGTTATACCCTGATTCTCTTCGCGAAACGGCCTATACTTGAGGTATGTCCCATGCTGTTAATGAGGATATACCCATGAAAACATCTCTGCTCTCGCTGCTCTTTATCGCGCTTGCCGCCCCCTCCTCCTATGCCCTGGCCGACACGCCTGAATCTGCGCTTACCCAGACCGGTCCGCTTCGCCCGTCCGGCACCGTATCCGCCTCCGGCGCCAGCACCCTTGACGATTTGCAGGCCCAGTTGGCGCAAAAAGCCCACCAGCAGGGCGCGCTCGCCTGGAGAATTAACGCCGCCGGCGGCGGTAATAAATTGGCGGGAAGCGCGATAATTTATAAATAGCGCGCTTGATGCACTAAGCCTGACGGGGCGAAAAACACCCACTTCGACCCGTGGAATATCATGCTTTCTGCCCTTTATGTATAAATAATGCAGCCCATGTAAACAAATGTATTTATTTTTTTATAAATGAGTGATAAAAATCCGCCGTTGTTTGATAATGGTTATCAAAATCATTATCAAACGCATTGCTATTGTTAAGAACACCTGCAGTGGTCGAAACGAGACAGACTCCGTTTACGGTCGCATCGGCAAAGCGCCCCACCCTGGCAGACGTTAATTGGCGCATCTCATTTCCGCCAATACAACGATGTTGGGAAACAGGGCCAAATTAAAACTATAAGTTGCTCATGGATATGGAAAAAAATAACAATCTCCCTTTTAGCAGTTTCCGTTCACTGACGATTTTCACCGGTTTATGCCTGAGCCTCTCCCCGACGGGTCAGGTACTGGCGGCAGACAGCAATGAACAGAAAGGCGGCGAAACCCTGGTCGTTGAAGCGCAAACGCCATCGCTGTATGCGCCAACGCATTCCGCTGACCCAAAATTCTCCCGCCCCATCGCCGACACCACCCGCACCGTCACGGTGGTATCAGAGCAGGTCATGAAGGACCAGGGCGTCACTAACCTGACCGATGCGTTGAAAAACGTGCCGGGCGTGGGCGCCTTCTTCGCCGGCGAAAACGGTAACTCCACCACCGGCGACACCATCTATATGCGCGGCGCCGATACCTCCAACAGTATCTATGTCGACGGCATTCGCGATATCGGCAGCGTCACTCGCGATACCTTTAATACCGAGCAGGTTGAAGTGATTAAAGGGCCATCGGGTTCCGACTACGGCCGCAGCGCGCCAACCGGATCGATCAACATGATCAGCAAACAGCCGCGTCTGGATTCCGGGATCGATGCTTCCGCCAGCGTCGGCAGCGCGTGGATGCGCCGCGGCACCCTCGATATCAATGAAGCCATTGGCGATACCAGCGCCGTGCGCCTGAACCTGATGGGAGAGAAAACCCACGATGCCGGCCGCGATAAAGTTAAAAATGAACGTTACGGCATCGCGCCATCCGTCGCCTTTGGTCTCGGCACTGAGAATCGCCTGTACCTGAACTATCTGCACGTCACCCAGCACAATACGCCGGACGGCGGTATTCCAACCATCGGCCTGCCGGGCTACTCGGCGCCAAACGCCGCCACCGATGCGCTGAACCACTCTGGTAAAGTCGCAACCAGCAACTTCTACGGTACGGACTCTGATTACGACGACTCGACCACCGATACCGTGACCATGCGTTTCGAACACGATATCAATGACAACACGACGATCCGCAACATCACGCGCTGGTCGCGGGTGAAACAGGATTACCTGATGACCGCGGTCATGGGCGGCGCGTCAAACATTACTCAACCGGATCCCAATAACGTCAATACCTGGACCTGGTCACGTCTGGCAAACACCAAAGACACCAGCAACAAGATCCTAACCAACCAGACCAATCTGACGAGCAAATTTTTCACCGGATCCGTCGGCCATGACGTCAGCGCCGGGGTAGAATTTACCCGCGAAACGCAGACTAACTACGGCGTCTATCCGATCACCCCGCCGGCGGTGAATATCTATCATCCGAATAGCGATATTTCGATCGGCGGCCTGAACCGCAGCGGCGCTAACGCCAACGGTCAGACCGATACCTTCGGCCTGTACGCTTTCGATACTCTGCAGATCACCCGCGATTTTGAGCTGAACGGCGGTATCCGCCTCGATACCTATCAAACCAAATACGATAGCGCCAGCCTGTGCGGCGGCAGCGGTCGTGGAGCCATCGCCTGCCCGACCGGCGTCGCTAAAGATACGCCGGTCACCACCGTGGACACCTCTACCAGCGGCAACCTGGTCAACTGGAAAGCCGGCGCGCTGTATCATCTGACTGATAACGGCAATGTGTACGTTAACTACGCAATCTCGCAACAACCGCCGGGCGGTAGCAACTTCACCCTCGCCCAAAGCGGCAGCGGCAATAGCGCCAACCGCACCGACTTCCAGCCGCAAAAAGCGAAGACCAGCGAACTGGGCACCAAGTGGGAACTGATGGATAAGCGCCTGCTGCTGACCGCGGCGCTGTTCCGCACCGATATAGAAAACGAGGTCGAACAAAACGACGACGGTACTTACTCGCAGTATGGTAAGAAGCGGGTCGAAGGCTATGAGATTTCACTGGCCGGTAATATTACCCCGGACTGGCAGGTTATTGGCGGTTACACCCAGCAGCATGCGACGATCCGTGAAGGCGCCGATGCCGCTCAGGATGGCACCAGCTCAATGCCGTATACGCCGGAACACGCCTTTACCGTCTGGAGCCAGTACCAGGCCACCGATGCCCTCTCCGTCGGCGCCGGCGCCCGCTACATTGGCAGCATGCACCGTGGCAAAGATGGCGCGGTTGGCACGCCGTCCTACACCGAAGGCTATTGGGTAGCGGATGCGAAAATGGGCTATCGGGTTAATCGCAATCTCGACCTGCAACTGAACGTGTATAACCTGTTTGATACCAATTACGTCGCGTCTATTAACAAGAGCGGCTATCGTTATCACCCGGGCGAGCCACGCACTTTCCTGTTAACTGCTAACGTGCATTTCTAATCGATGCGGGGCGGAAACGCCCCGTTTTCTCAGGAGCTTGAGCCATGATGTACCATATCCCCGCCGTCCTGACGCCTCAGGAAGTCGCCGAATTCGCCGCTCAGCTACAGCAGGCCGAGTGGGTTGACGGCCGCGTGACCACCGGCGCCCAGGGGGCGCAGGTAAAAAACAATCAGCAGGTCGATACGCGCAGCGCTTTATACGGCGAGCTACAGGCTAAGGTCCAGGCGGCGCTGAACCGCAGTTCGCTGTTCTTCGCCGCGGCGTTACCCAAAACGCTCTCCACCCCGCTGTTTAACCGCTACCAGCAGCAAGAAACCTACGGTTTTCACGTCGATGGCGCGGTACGCAGCCACGGTCAGGGCGGCTGGATGCGCACCGACCTCTCCGCCACCCTGTTCCTTAACGATCCGCAAAGCTACGACGGCGGCGAACTGGTGGTCAATGATACCTATGGCCAGCACAAGGTAAAATTGCCGGCCGGCGATCTGGTGCTCTATCCTTCAAGCAGCCTGCACTGCGTAACTCCAGTCACCTCCGGCGAACGCATCGCCTCTTTTCTATGGATCCAGTCGATGATCCGCGACGATAAGCGTCGCGCAATGCTGTTCGAGCTCGATGGTAATATTCAGAAGTTAAAGAGCCGCCACGGCGAGAGCGATGAGGTGCTGTCGCTTCTCAACCTGTACCACAACCTGCTGCGGGAATGGTCGGAAATCTAAGCAACCTAAACCTTGTCTGGTCATTTTTTGCCCCCATCTTTTCTATACTTTAAACAGATATTGAGATGAGGAGCACATCATGGCGTCAGGTTGGGCAAACGATGGGGCCGTACAGGATCAAATCGACAGCACGGTAAACGATGCCGTTGCCCGCGCCCGTAGCGAGCTGCCAAGCGGTGAGAGCAACAAATTTTGTGAAGAATGCGCAGAGCCGATTCCCGAGGCCCGGCGCAAGGCAATTCCCGGGGTCAGATACTGCGTGAAGTGCCAACAGGATAAAGATTTACATAACAATACATATTCAGGATATAATCGCCGTGGTTCCAAAGATAGCCAGCTACGCTGACCTTCCTTTACCGTTCATTACCGCCGATCGCGTTATCTTTTCGCGCACGTTTTTTGGCGAAAAAAGTGGCAAAATGTGCCTTTAGTTGCCATGGCAATTAGTTTACCCCTCGCCCGCGGCAATAGCGGAAAATAATTTATTAATATTCAATAAATTATTCATTATTCAAAAAATTCGATGAAGACTGTGAATTTCCTTCGATTTTATCTCGCGGCAAAAAACGTGATACTTATCACATCGACGGAACATCGTCCTCTACAGAACATAATGCGAGAAATTAATCATGAAAAATATCAAATACGCTGCCGCTGCTATCGCCCTTTCCGCTCTGTCCTTCGGCGCATTCGCCGCTCAGCCGGTAACCCCGTCACAGGCAGAAAGCATGAATAAAATCGGTGTTGTTTCCGCTGAAGGCGCAACGACGCTGGATGGTCTGGAAGCCAAACTGGCTGCTAAAGCAGATGCCGCTGGCGCAACCGGCTACAGCATCACCTCCGCTAACACCAACAACAAAGTTAGCGGTACCGCGGTTATCTACAAATAATCGCAGCAACACTCTGAAATGCCACTGAATTAACCCTGAAAAGACCTTTTAAATACCCTTGTTTGCCCGTCCGAGCCACCGGACGGGCTTTTTTTTGTCCGTTTACCAGCGTTCGGCAACCTGCGCCAGACCATGGGCGAGCGAAGTCGCCTGACCGGTGGCGACCAGGCAGCAGGCGAGCTGAATTTTCAGCGACTGCGGAACCGGCTCGCTACCGCTCACGCAGCGCTCAATCCAGCGCGCGGTAACTTCGGGATCTTTAGATTCCGGCAGCGCCACCTTGTCCTGCTGGCTTTCATCGGCTCGCTCATGCAGCGCTCGCGTCCCCGCCGCATCAATGAGATTGATTTGCGGACAACGCTGCGGATTGGCGTAAACCTCACCTTCGGTACCGTGCATCAATAGCGCGCGTCCGCCGATTTCAGTAAAGAACTTCGCGACCTTATCGACGTATTCCGGATGCGAGACGCTCGACAGACGCAGCGCGGCATCTTCGGCAAATGGCGTCGCCAGCTTAGCCAGGGTATGTGCGCTGTTACGCACCCCCATCCGCCAGCGCAGCGCCAGCTGCTTTTCCAGCGGCGGACACAGTGCGCCAATCGGGATATAGACGGGTTCATGGCCGTCAAGACGCGCCTGAGCCTGCCCGGCATGGGTCGTCGCCGGGATCCCCATGAGCTCAAAGATGGTTTCCGTCAGGACGCGAGTAGGGTCATGGCTGACGCCGTGCACCACTACCGGAAAGCCCATTTTATGCAACAGCACCGCCAGCAGCGGCGTCAGGTTGGCCTGTTTGCGCGCGCCGTTATAGCTGGGAATGACGATAGGCATCGGTTTAGCAACCGGCGGCGTCAGGCGGATAGTCTGTAGCTGCATCGCCTCATAGAAGCCCTGCATTTCCGCTTCGCCTTCGCCCTTGATGCGCAGCGCGATGAGGATCGCCCCCAGCTCCAGATCGTCCACTTCGCCGTTTAACATCCGCGTATACAGCGCACGGGCCGTGGTTAAATCCAGGTCGCGAGCGTGATTTTTGCCGCGCCCGACTTCTTTGATGATTTTGGTGTAATCCATCGACTTGCTCCCTCCAGCGGTAGGCTCCGCCGACCGGACCGCTTATGCGCTTAGCGGCGTCGGCGACGCGTCTGTTTTGCTTTGCTTTTTACTATAACCTCGGGAACGCCCGGCTGCTCTATGGGAAATACCGGTAACGCATTTAACAATCGCGCGCCGTAATTTTTGGTCAGCAGGCGCTTATCGTAAATAATGACTTCGCCCCAGCACTGATGGCTACGGATCAGGCGCCCGACCTGTTGAATCAGGTTGAATGAGGCGCTCGGCAGGCTTTGCACCTCAAAGGGATAGCGGTTGAGGCTTTTCAACCACTCGCCTTCGGTGATCACCACCGGGCTGTCGATCGGCGGGAAGGCGATTTTATGGATATGCACCTGGCTTAACAGCTCGCCCTTTAAATCCAGCCCTTCGGCAAAAGATTGCAGGCCAACCAGCACGCTACGCTCGCCGCCTTCAACGCGTTTACGATGTAGCTCGACCAGCCGATAGCGCGGCTGGTCGCCCTGCACCAGCAGCATCAGGCGCAGATCGGTAACATGTTCCAGAAAGCGATTCATGGCCCGCCCGCTGGCGAACAGCACCAGCATACCAAGATGCTTTTTGCTCTCGACCTGCTCACGGAAAAAGGCCGCCATTTCGGCGATGTGCTGCTCTTCGTTATCAATAAGCGGCTCATAGCGCATCTGCGGAATAATAATTTTTCCCTGCTCGACGTGATTGAACGGCGAGTCCAGCGCCACGAAACGATCGCCCGCTTTCTCTTTCAGACCGCTCATCTCCTGCAGACGCGAGAAGCTGTTCAACGAACGCAGGGTCGCCGAGGTAACGACAATATGCGGCACGCTGCGCCACAGCAGGCGTTCGAGCTGATCGCTGACGCGGATACCGACGCAGTGGAACCAGACATGTATCTGGCCGTCGCGGACATCGCGGGTCGCCCATTTGGTTACCGGCGCGCCGGAGGACTGCGCCAGCGACGCCAGCCGCCACAGCTTGCTCTGGCTTTCAAACATACCGAGCGCCCGGTTCATCTGCAGCAGAATACGATGCAAACGCACCACATCGTGGCTGCCGGTCTTTTCGCTGAGGTCGTTCAGGAACAGCTCCGCCAGCCCGCGTAGCATTTCGGTGAGCTTCGCCAGCCGCTGGCAAATTTCCATCACCTCCTGCGGTAGTTCGCCCATCGGGAAACGATGTTCCGCCTCCTGAGCTGCAGGCATATAGAGATTGAGAATATTGTTCAGCGAGGCGATAAGCTCATAGAGCTCTTCACAGTGTTCGTTGAGACGCTCGGGGTTAGCCAGCGGCGGCGTCGTCTTCGGACGAAACTGCTCCATGCAGGTCGCCACCAGTTTGCTGAACAGATCCAGCTGCAGCCGGTACCAGGGAGCGGTTATCTCAGCGCTCATCTCTAAGGCGTCGCGGGCGACATCCGGCAGATGATGGCCTTCGTCGAGCACCAGCAGCAGGTTTTTCGGCTCCGGCAGCACCGCTTCGCTCTCCATCGCCGCCATCACCAACGCATGGTTGGCCACCACCACTTCCGCCTCCTGAATTTCCCGTCGCGCGACGAAGAATGGGCATTCACGATAATAGTGGCAGTTACGGTTAAGACAGCTGGCTTTATCGGTGCTCAAACGCCCCCATAGGGCATCATCAATGGGCTTATCGGTATGGTCGCGCAGGCCATCCCATTTATAGCCGTCGAGATCGGTTTTCAGCGTCGCGCACAGCTTTTGTTCGGCCTGGTTTTTTGGCGTCAGATCGTCATCGAGGAACGCCAGCAGGTCCTGCTGCGTCGCCTCGGTGCTGGCCAGCGCCGTCAGATTACGCGGGCAAACGTAGCGCCCGCGGCCAAAGGCGGCGGTAAAGCGCAGGTCGGGAATGATCTTACGCAGCAGCGGCAGATCTTTACTGTAGATTTGATCCTGCAAAGCGACGTTGGCGGTGCTGACCACCAGCGTTTTTTGTTCTTCTCGAGCGATGGCGATCCCGGGGATAAGGTATGACAGCGTTTTACCGACGCCGGTCGGGGCTTCGATAGCCAGATGCCGCCCCTCTTCCCCCGCGAGCGTTTTCGCCACATCGGCAATCATCTGCCGCTGCGGGGCTCGGGGGATAAAGTCCGGGATCTGTTCCTGAAGCGCCTTATACCAGGCGGCGATTTGCGCTTTTAGCGCAGCGGTCAAAGCCATGAGAAAACCTGAATACTGTATAAACAGCCACTATTGTGCCATTTTTAGCGGCCCGGAGGTATTGCTTTCTACTGAGTGTGGAAGCGTGCTCGATAAAACGCGATGCAAAAAGCAAAAAGAACGGCCCGCCGCCGCGCAAGCGGACAGACGGGCCGTTTTGAGCCTGGACGCGCTGCCGCAGCCCAGGTATCAGCGTATTACTCGCCGGCAGGTTTACGCGGGCGACGACGGCGCGGCGGTTTACCGTCCTGGGCGCGCGCCTTCGGCGCTTCGCCATCCTGACGGCGCGGCGCAGCCTGCTGGCTACGACCCTGGTTTTGGCCCTGACCGCTGCGGCCCTGACCCTGACCCTGACCACGGCCACCGCCGCTACGCTGCTGACGGCCGTTTTGAATCGGCTCCGCTTTAATTGACGGATCCGGCTCGTAGCCGGCAATAGCAATCCGTGGGATCTCTTTTTTCAGCAAGCGTTCAATATCGCGCAGCAGCTTGTGCTCATCAACGCATACCAGCGACAGCGCTTCGCCGGTCGCCGCCGCGCGGCCGGTACGACCGATACGGTGGACATAATCTTCCGGCACGTTCGGCAGCTCGTAGTTCACCACGTGCGGCAGCTCTTCAATATCAAGGCCGCGGGCGGCGATATCGGTCGCTACCAGCACGCGAATGCCGCCGGATTTAAAGTCGGCCAGCGCGCGGGTACGCGCCCCCTGGCTCTTATTTCCGTGGATAGCGGCGCTGCGGATACCGTCTTTATTCAGTTGCTCGGCTAAATGGTTCGCGCCGTGCTTGGTACGAGTAAAGACCAGCACCTGCTGCCAGTTGCCTTCGCCGATCATCTGCGACAGCAGCTCGCGCTTGCGTTTCTTATCCACAAAGTGGACGTGTTGGGTGATCTGCTCGGAAGCGGTATTACGACGCGCCACTTCAACTTCCAGCGGGTTGTGCAGCAGCTTTTCCGCCAGCGCTTTGATCTCGTCGGAGAAGGTAGCGGAGAACAGCAGGTTTTGACGACGCGGCGGCAGTTTAGCCAGCACGCGGCGGATGTCGTGGATAAAGCCCATGTCCAGCATGCGGTCGGCTTCATCCAGAATCAGCACTTCAACTTTATCGAGGCTAACCGCATTCTGATGCTCGAGATCCAGCAGACGGCCCGGGGTGGCGACGAGGATATCGACGCCGCCGCGCAGTTTCATCATCTGCGGATTAATGCTTACGCCGCCGAAAACAACCAGCGAGCGGATATTCAGATACTTGCTGTAGTCGCGGACGTTCTCGCCCACCTGCGCCGCCAGCTCGCGGGTCGGCGTCAGGATCAGCGCGCGAACCGGGCGACGGCCCTTCGCGTGCGGCTCGTTCTGAATCAGACGTTGCAGCAGCGGCAGCGTAAAACCAGCGGTCTTACCGGTACCGGTCTGGGCGCTGGCCATCAGGTCGCGACCCTGCAGTACAGCCGGGATCGCCTGCTGCTGGATAGGGGTCGGCTCAACGTAGCCCTGCTCGGCGACGGCGCGCAGGATATCGGGATTCAGGCCAAGGGAATCAAAAGACATAACAACTCCGAACCGCCCCGGCCCGTTTAAGGGCGTAGTTTTCAGGGAGATTATTGCGATAGAGATGGCAAAAACCACAATGCCATGAAGGGGCGCAGTTTAGCAGATTTTGTGACGAACCGCATAAAATATCCCCGGAGGATTTAGCGGCAAAATAATGCTCGCCCGCGCGGCGTTATCTTCAGTATTCATCATTCTGGACAGATATGCGAATCGCCTCTATTCTTAATCAATCGATTGATTAATTTTTTAGAGTGCGATGAACAGTACTTCCGTCACCAGTAAAGGCGAACAAGCCAAAAGCCAACTTATCGCCGCCGCCATCGCGCAATTCGGCGAGTATGGCCTCCATGCGACGACCCGCGATATCGCCGCGCAGGCCGGGCAAAATATCGCTGCTATCACCTATTATTTCGGTTCGAAAGACGACCTGTATCTCGCCTGCGCGCAGTGGATCGCCGACTGTATCGGCGAGAATTTCCGCCCGCATGCCGAAGCGGCCGAAGCCCTGCTCGCCCAGACGCCCCCCGACAAACCGGCGCTGCGGGAATTGATTCTGCGCAGCTGCCGCGATATGAGTCTGCTGCTGACCCAGGACGACACGGTCAACCTCAGCAAATTTATCTCTCGCGAGCAGCTCTCCCCTACGGCGGCTTACCAGCTTATCCACCAGCAGGTTATCGCCCCGCTACATAGCTATTTGACGCGGCTTATCGCCGCCTGGACCGGGCGCGATGCCAACGATACGCAAATGATTCTGCACACCCACGCCCTGCTTGGCGAGGTGCTGGCCTTCCGCCTCGGGCGGGAAACCATTTTACTGCGTACCGGCTGGGCGCAGTTCGATCAACAAAAGGCTGAACAAATTTTTCAGGTGATTACCTGTCATATCGATTTCATTCTGCAAGGGTTAGCGCAAAGGAGCCTGGGATCATGAAAAAACCCGTCGTCGTTCTACTGGTCGTCATCGTGCTCGCCGCGATCGGCGGCGCCTGGTGGTGGTATCAAAGCAGCCAGGCGAAAGATCTCACTCTCTATGGCAATGTCGATATTCGCACTGTGAATATGAGCTTCCGCGTCGGCGGACGGCTGGCAACCCTGAACGTCGATGAAGGCGATGAAATTCGCCGCGGGCAAACCCTCGGCGAACTTGACCGCGCGCCGTATGAGAACGCGCTGCAGCAGGCGCAGGCCAACGTCTCCACCGCCCAGGCGCAGTACGATTTGATGATGGCGGGCTACCGTGCCGAAGAGATTGCGCAGGCGGCGGCCGCGGTTAATCAGGCGCAGGCCGCCTGGGTCTATGCGCAGAATTTTTATCAACGTCAGCTCGGCCTGCGCGCCAGCAGCGCGATTTCAGCCAACGACCTCGAAAACGCCCGTTCTTCACGCGATCAGGCGCAGGCGACCCTAAAATCGGCGCAGGACAAACTGCGTCAATATCGCGCCGGTAACCGCCCGCAGGAAATTGCCCAGGCCAAAGCCAGCCTTGAACAGGCGCAGGCGGCCCTGGCGCAGGCCAAACTGGACCTGCACGATACCGTACTGACCGCGCCATCCGACGGTACCCTGATGACCCGAGCCGTAGAGCCCGGCACCATGTTGAACGCCGGCGGCACGGTGTTGACGCTATCGTTAACCCATCCGGTTTGGGTACGCGCCTACGTTGACGAGAAAAACCTTGGCCAGGCGCAGCCGGGGCGCGAAGTACTGCTGTATACCGATAGCCGGCCGAACAAGCCCTATCATGGTAAAATCGGCTTTGTCTCCCCCAGCGCCGAATTCACGCCGAAGACCGTGGAAACACCGGATTTGCGTACCGATCTCGTCTACCGCCTGCGCATCGTGGTGAACGACGCCGACGGCGCGCTGCGTCAGGGCATGCCGGTCACCGTCTCCTTCAGCAACGGAAACGGGCATGAGTAAGGACGCGATAACTTTAACCGGACTGACACGCGGTTTTCCCGGTATGGACCGACCCGCGGTCGCGCCGCTGAACTGTACGATTCACTCAGGCTACGTCACAGGGCTCGTCGGCCCCGATGGCGCGGGTAAAACCACCCTGATGCGAATGCTGGCCGGTTTACTTAAGCCTGATGAGGGCAGCGCCAGCGTTATCGGCTTCGATCCGCTCAAGGACGACAGCGCGCTGCACGCGGCGCTCGGCTATATGCCGCAGAAATTCGGCCTGTATGAAGATCTGACGGTGATGGAAAACCTGAACCTGTACGCCGATCTGCGCAGCGTCACCGGCGAGGCGCGGAAGAAAATATTCGAGCGCCTGCTGGAATTCACTTCTCTTGGCCCTTTCACCGGGCGATTAGCCGGCAAACTCTCCGGCGGCATGAAGCAAAAACTGGGGCTCGCCTGTACGCTGGTAGGCGATCCGAAAGTGCTACTGTTAGATGAGCCCGGCGTCGGAGTCGATCCTATCTCGCGCCGCGAGCTGTGGCAGATGGTCCACGAACTGGCCGGCGACGGCATGCTTATTTTGTGGAGCACCTCTTATCTCGATGAAGCCGAGCAGTGCCGCGATGTGCTGCTGATGAACGAAGGTAAATTGCTTTACCAGGGCGAACCGAAGGCGCTGACGCAAACCATGGCCGGGCGCAGCTTTCTGGTCTCCAGCCCGCAGGAAAACAACCGCCGTCTGCTGCAGCGAGCGCTGAAACTCCCGCAAATTAGCGATGGCGTGATTCAGGGCAAATCGGTGCGTTTGATTCTGAAAAAGGAAGCCCGCATTGATGAAGTTCAGCAACATAACGACATGCCGCCGCTACAGGTGGCCGAAACCGCGCCGCGTTTTGAAGACGCCTTTATCGACCTGTTAGGCGGCGCCGGAACCGCCGAGTCGCCGCTGGGAGAGATTATTCATCACGTGGACGGCAGCAAAGACGAAACGGTCATTGAAGCACGGTCGTTAACGAAAAAGTTTGGTGATTTCGCCGCCACCGATCACGTCGATTTCCAGGTTAAGCGCGGTGAGATTTTCGGCCTGCTCGGGCCCAACGGCGCCGGTAAATCCACGACCTTCAAAATGATGTGCGGCCTGCTGGTGCCGACCGACGGAAAAGCGCTGGTGCTGGGGATGGATCTCAAGGTTAGCTCCGGTAAAGCGCGCCAGCATCTGGGCTACATGGCGCAAAAATTCTCGCTGTATGGCAACCTCAGCGTCGAGCAGAACCTGCGTTTTTTCTCCGGCGTTTACGGCCTACGCGGCCGGGCGCAAAATGAAAAAATCGCGCGCATGAGCGATGCCTTCGGCCTGAAAAGTATCGCCAGCCACGCCGCCGATGAGCTACCGCTCGGCTACAAGCAGCGGCTGGCGCTGGCCTGCTCGCTAATGCATGAACCCGACATCCTGTTTCTCGATGAACCCACCTCCGGCGTCGACCCGCTTACTCGCCGCGAATTCTGGCTGCATATCAACAGCATGGTCGATAAAGGGGTTACGGTGATGGTGACAACCCACTTTATGGATGAGGCGGAATACTGCGACCGCATCGGGCTGGTCTACCACGGTAAGCTTATCGCCAGCGGCACGCCGGACGCGCTGAAGGCGCAGGCGGCGAATGACAGTCAGGCGGATCCCACCATGGAACAGGCGTTTATTACCCTGATTAACCAATGGGACAAGGAAAACGGTCATGAGCAATAGCATTCTCTCCTGGCGACGGGTTCGCGCGCTGTGCGTCAAAGAGACCCGGCAGATCGTCCGCGATCCCAGCAGTTGGCTGATTGCGGTGGTGATCCCGCTACTCCTGCTGTTTATCTTCGGCTACGGCATTAACCTCGACTCCAGTAAACTGCGGGTCGGCGTATTGCTGGAACAGCAGAGCGAAGAGGCGCTGGACTTTGTCCATACCATGACCGGCTCGCCCTACATCGACGCCACCGTCAGCGATAATCGCCAGCAGTTGATTGAGCTGATGCAGGCCGGGCGCATTCGCGCGATGGTCGTCATTCCCGTCGATTTTGACCGTCAGATGGCCCGCGCCGGCGCCAATGCGCCGATTCAGTTGATTACCGACGGCAGCGAGCCTAACACCGCTAACTTCGCGCAGGGCTACGTCGAAGGTATCTGGCAGATCTGGCAACAGCAGCGGGCGGAAGACCGCGGTGAAACCTTTGAACCGCTTATTGACGTGCAGATGCGCTACTGGTTTAACCCAGCGGCCATCAGTCAGCACTTTATTATCCCCGGCGCAATTACCATCATCATGACCGTGGTCGGCGCGATATTGACCTCGCTGGTGGTAGCGCGCGAATGGGAACGCGGCACCATGGAAGCGCTGCTATCCACCGAAATCACCCGCGCCGAACTGCTGCTGTGCAAGATAATTCCCTACTATTTCCTTGGCATGCTGGCGATGTTGCTGTGTATGCTGGTATCGGTATTTATTCTCGGCGTGCCCTATCGCGGCTCGCTGCTAATTTTGTTTGTCATCACCAGCCTGTTTTTGCTCAGTACGCTGGGAATGGGGCTACTGATCTCGACCATTACCCGCAACCAATTTAACGCCGCGCAGGTCGCGTTGAACGCCGCTTTTTTACCGTCGATTATGTTGTCGGGGTTTATTTTCCAGATAGACAGTATGCCGGCGGTGATCCGCGCGGTGACCTACGTGATCCCGGCGCGTTATTTCGTTAACACCCTGCAAAGCCTGTTTCTGGCGGGCAATATTCCCGTGGTGCTGCTGGTGAACGTGCTGTTTTTGATTGCTTCGGCGGTGATGTTTATCGGCCTGACGTGGCTTAAAACCAAACGGCGTCTGGATTAACCCTGGCGCTCGAATTTTGCCCGGTGGCGCTACGCTTAACGGGCCTACGATAGGTTTCGGTCGCCCGGGTCCGACATGAGGAAGGTTCTATGTTTCATCGTTTATGGACATTAATCCGCAAAGAGCTGCAGTCGCTGCTGCGCGAACCGCAAACGCGGATGATTTTAATCATGCCGGTGCTGATTCAGGTACTGCTGTTTCCCTTTGCTGCCACGCTTGAGGTGACCAACGCTACCATCGCTATCTATAACGAAGATAGCGGCCGCCACGCGGTGGAGCTCACCCAGCGCTTTGCCCGCGCAAAGGCCTTTACCCACGTCCTGCTTCTGAAAAGCCCGCAGGCGATCCAGCCGACCATCGATGAACAAAAAGCCCTGCTCGTGGTGCGCTTCCCGGCGGATTTCTCGCGTAATCTCGACAACTATCAAACCGCCCCGCTACAGCTACTGCTCGACGGGCGTAACTCCAACAGCGCGCAAATCGCCGCTAACTATCTACAGCAGATTGTTAAAAACTATCAGCAGGATCTGCTGCAGGACAAAGCGAAACCGAACAACAGCGAACTGGTGGTGCGCAACTGGTACAACCCGAATCTCGACTATAAATGGTTCGTGGTGCCGTCGCTTATCGCCATGATCACCACCATCGGGGTGATGATCGTCACCTCGCTGTCGGTGGCTCGCGAGCGCGAACAGGGCACCCTCGATCAGCTGCTGGTTTCACCGCTCGCCACCTGGCAAATATTCGTTGGCAAAGCGGTACCGGCGCTGATAGTCGCCACGATGCAGGCGACTATCGTGCTGGCAATCGGCATCTGGGCCTATCAGATCCCATTTGCCGGCTCGCTGCTGCTGTTCTATTTCACCATGCTGATTTACGGACTCTCTCTGGTGGGCTTTGGCTTATTGATTTCTTCGCTGTGTTCAACCCAGCAGCAGGCATTTATCGGCGTGTTCGTCTTTATGATGCCGGCGATTCTGCTTTCCGGCTACGTTTCACCGGTAGAAAACATGCCGCAGTGGCTGCAGGACATCACCTGGATCAACCCTATCCGGCACTTTACCGATATCACCAAACAAATTTATCTGAAGGATGCGAGTCTGAAGATTGTGTGGGGAAGTTTGTGGCCGCTATTAGTCATAGCGGCCACTACCGGCTCAGCGGCGTATGCGATGTTCCGAAGAAAGATTGCCTAGTTTTTTATCTTTCGCCAGCAGCGATACCACCGCCGGGCCTGCCAGTATGACCAGCCCGGCGAGGGCCAGCAGCAGGTTGTTGTGCAGCACGCGCGACAACAACCAGAGCACTATCATGGCGGCGCCGAAGTACCAGGTTGTGGTGAGCTCCTCAAGGAAGTCCCCCACATCGCGCCAGCGTGCTTCATGGTGACGCTGTAAAAACAGCATCGCCAGCAGCGTGACGCCGTACAGTACGCACAGCCCTAATCCGACGCGCACCAGCGCGCCGCTCATCCAACCCATCACCAGTACTGCCACGACCAGTAGATGCAACATAATCTGCCAGCAACTAAGACCTGTTGCGACGCGTACACGTTGTTGCCACTTCATGGCTTCTCTCCTGAAGGATTTTTCTCTGCTACTCAGAGTACCGCACTTTACGGAAAATTCCGTATCACCGCATCTTTTTGTGACGTCTACTACACTATTTTATTCAGGAAAGTGACATTAACTGGAGAATTATGGCTGAGCCAACGTCGCGAATTTCGGTGAACGTGCTGACAATTAACACTCATAAAGGCTTTACGGCGTTTAATCGGCGTTTTATTTTGCCCGAACTGCGCGAGGCCGTTCGCAGCGTCAGCGCCGACATAGTTTGCCTACAGGAAGTGATGGGCGCGCACGAAGTGCACCCTTTGCATATCGAAAACTGGCCTGACACCACCCATTACGAGTTTCTTGCCGACACCATGTGGAGCGATTACGCCTACGGGCGCAACGCGGTCTACCCCGAAGGCCATCACGGCAATGCGGTACTGTCGCGCTTTCCCATTGAATACTATGAAAATCGCGATATCTCAGTCGGCAATGGCGAAAAACGCGGCCTGCTTTACTGTCGCATCGTACCTCCGCGCAGCGGCGTGACGATCCACGTCATCTGCGTGCATCTCGGTCTTCGCGCGCACCAGCGGCAGGCACAGCTAACGATGCTGGCGGAGTGGGTCAATACGCTACCGGCAGACGATCCGGTGGTAGTAGCTGGTGATTTCAACGACTGGCGCCAGCAGGCTAATCAGCCCTTAAAAGCGCAGGCGGGGCTTGAAGAGATTTTTACTCGCGCCCGCGGGCGGCCGGTGCGCACCTTTCCGGTCGCTTTTCCGCTGCTGCGCCTCGATCGTATTTACGTTAAGAATGCTCATGCCAGCCATCCGAAGGCGCTGGCTCTTAAACACTGGCGGCATCTGTCCGATCATGCGCCCCTGAGCGTGGAGATACATCTGTGAAATGTCGCTGGCAGGAAGGCAATCGTATTACCCTACTGGAGAATGGCGACCAGTATTATCCGGCGTTATTCGCCGCCATTGGCCGCGCGCAGCGCAAGGTGATCCTCGAATCCTTTATCTGGTTTGAAGATGAGGTGGGCTGGCGCCTGCATGCGGTGCTGCTGAAAGCCGCCCGCCGCGGTATTCAGGTGGAAGTGCTGCTCGACGGCTACGGCTCGCCTGATCTCAGCGATGAGTTTGTTGGCGAACTCACCGCCGCTGGCGTGGTCTTCCGCTACTACGATCCGCGCCCCCGGCTAATGGGTATGCGTACCAATTTATTCCGCCGCATGCATCGAAAAATCGTGGTGATTGACGACACAACGGCGTTTGTCGGCGGCATCAACTACTCTGCCGAGCACATGAGCGATTACGGTCCGGAGGCGAAACAAGATTATGCCGTGCAGGTTGAGGGGCCGGTGGTGCTCGATATTCTACAATTCGAGCTGGAGAACCTGCCCACCAGCGAGGCAGCCCGCCGCTGGTGGCGTCGCCGTCGCCATCAGCCGGAAATTAACCAAACCCCTGGCGAAGCGCAGGCGCTATTTATCTGGCGCGATAATCACGAACATCGTGACGATATTGAACGTCACTATCTGAAGATGCTGACCAGCGCCCGCCGCGAGGTCATCATCGCCAACGCCTATTTCTTTCCCGGCTACCGTCTGCTGCACGCCATGCGCAATGCCGCCCGGCGCGGCGTACGGGTCAAGCTGATTGTCCAGGGCGAGCCGGATATTCCGATTGTTAAGTTTGGCGCCCATCTGCTGTACCACTACCTGATTAAAGGCGGCGTTCAGGTGTATGAATACCGCCGCCGTCCGCTGCATGGCAAGGTAGCGCTGGCGGACGACCACTGGGCCACCGTCGGTTCCAGTAACCTCGACCCGCTGAGCCTGTCGTTGAATCTGGAGGCCAACCTGATTATCCACGACCGCGAGTTCAACCAGACCCTGCGCGATAACCTCAACGCCCTTATCGCCAGAGATTGCCAGCAGATAGATAAGTCTATGCTGCCAAAACGCAACTGGTGGCGGCTCGGCGTCAGCGTGCTGGCCTTCCACTTTCTGCGCCACTTCCCCGCCTGGGTCGGTTGGCTGCCGGCGCATACCCCGCAGTTGGCCAGGGTCAGCCCGCCGGTGCAGCCGGAAATTGAAACCCAGGACCGGGTAGAAACGCAAACCAGAGACAATCCGCTATGAGCAAATCGCATCCCCGCTGGCGGATGGCGAAAAGAGTGCTGACCGTGCTCTTTTTTATCGCCGTCATCGTATTGCTGGTGATTTACGCGCAAAAGGTCGACTGGCAGGATGTATGGAAGGTCATCCGCGGCTACGATCGTCTGGCGCTATTTAGCGCCGTTGGATTGGTTATCGTCAGCTACCTGATTTATGGCTGCTACGATCTGCTCGGGCGAGCCTGGTGCGGCCATAAGCTGGCAAAAAAACAGGTGATGCTGGTATCGTTTATCTGCTACGCCTTTAACCTGACGCTGAGTACCTGGGTTGGCGGGATCGGAATGCGCTATCGGCTATACTCGCGGCTGGGGCTGAACGGCAGCACCATTACCCGTATTTTCTCGCTTAGCATTACCACCAACTGGCTGGGCTATATTCTGCTGGGCGGCGTCATATTCACCGCGAATCTGGTGACGCTGCCGCCGCACTGGTACATTAGCCAAACCACGCTACGTATTATTGGCGGCGTTCTGCTGCTTTTTACCCTGCTCTATCTTTTCGCTTGCGCCTTCGCTAAACGCCGCCACATGACGATTAAGGGGCAGCGGCTGGTGCTGCCCTCTTTTCGTTTCGCTCTACTACAGATAGGGATTTCGGCGGCGAACTGGATGGTGATGGGGGCGATTATCTGGCTGCTCCTGGGCAGCGAGATTAACTATTTTCTGGTGCTGGGCGTGCTTCTGGTGAGCAGTATCGCCGGCGTTATCGTTCATATTCCCGCCGGAATTGGCGTGCTGGAGGCGGTGTTTATCGCCATGCTCTCCGGCGAGTCGATTTCGAAGGGGGCGATAATCGCCGCTCTGCTGGCGTGGCGCGCGCTGTACTATTTTCTGCCGTTGCTGCTGGCGACCGTCGCCTATCTGGTGCTGGAGAGTCGGGCGAAAAAGCTGCGGCAGAAGAACGAACGCAAGCTGGCCCGCGGATGAAACGGCCCGGTTGCGCTTACCGGGCGACATTTTTGCGGATTGCCTGGATTGGTAGCCCGGATAAGGCGCATCGCGCCGCTATCCGGGATGATATTAACGGCGGTTGCCGAAGATACGCAGCAGCATCAGGAACAGGTTGATGAAGTCCAGATACAGCGTTAAAGCGCCGAGAATCGAATATTTACGCAGCGTGGCGCTATCGCGGGTATCAATCTGCTCGCCGATGTTTTTCAGCTTCTGGGTATCGTAGGCGGTCAGGCCGACAAACACCACCACACCAATGTAAGTCACCGCCCACATCAGCGCTTCGCTCTTCAGCCACAGGTTAACCAACGACGCCAGCACGATACCAATCAGCCCCATAAACAGCATGCTGCCGAAGCCGCTCAGATCGCGCTTGGTGGTGTAACCATACAGGCTCATCGCGCCGAACATCCCGCCGGTGACCACAAAAGTGCTGGCGATAGACGAATAGGTATAAACGATAAAGATGCTCGCTAACGTTAGTCCGGTCAGCGCCGAATAAAGCATAAATAGCGTTGTCGCCATGCCCGCGCTTAAGCGCTGCACCATCCCCGAGAGCACAAACACCAGCGCCAGTTGGGCGATAATCAGCCCGAAGAAAGTGATTTTGCTTGAAAAGACGAACATCATGACCGCCGGGGTATTCGCCGCAAACCACGCGATAAACGCGGTTAACAACAACCCGACCGTCATCCAGCCGTAAACCTGCGCCATATAGGTCTGCAGGCCGCTGCGGCTCTGAACAATTGAATCGGAACGAGGGAATCTGTCCATGACTATCTCCTGATTAACAAGTTTCTCTCAGTAAGCGTATCACACTACCAGCGCTCTGCCGCCTGATGATCGCTGTCGCGGGCATCGACCCAGCGTTCGCCTTCCGGCGTCGCCTCGCGTTTCCAGAACGGCGCGCGGGTTTTCAGGTAATCCATAATGAACTCGCCGGCGGCGAAGGCGCTGCCGCGGTGGGCGCTGGTCACGCCAACGAAAACAATCTCTTCGCCCGGCCACATTTCGCCAATGCGATGGATAACCGTCACCCGGCCAAGCGGCCAACGCTCCCGCGCCTGTTCGACGATTTCCGCCAGCGATTTCTCGGTCATGCCCGGATAGTGCTCCAGCGTCAGCGCTTTCACGCTGTCGCCGAGATTGTGATTACGCACTTTGCCGGTGAAGGTGACCACCGCGCCGTCTTCATCGCGCTCGGCCAGCCACGGATACTCATCGCCGACACAAAAGCGCGCCGGGCTAACCACGATACGAGTTTGCGTCATCTTAGCCCCCGGTGACCGGCGGGAAAAACGCCACTTCGTCGCCGCTCGCGACCGGATGGTCAAACGAGGTCAGCGTCTGGTTGACCGCCGCCAGCAATTTTCCTTCTTCCAGCGCCAGCGCCCAGCGGTCTCCGCGCGCGGCAAGCTGCTGACGCACGGCTTCAACGGTCGGCAATTCGCTGGCGTCGAGAGTCAGGGTATCGGTGCCAACCAGTTCGCGCACCTGGGCAAAAAACAGGACGTTAATCATGGGCTTCCTCCACCTTAAAATCGCCGGACTTACCGCCGCTTTTCGCCAGCAGACGTACCGGGCCAATCACCATATCTTTCTGTACCGCTTTACACATATCGTAAATCGTCAGCGCGGCAACCGAGGCCGCGGTCAGCGCTTCCATTTCTACGCCGGTTTTACCGGTCAGGCGGCAGAGTGACTCAATGCGCACGCGGTTATGTTCCGGCTGCGCCTGCAGGTTCACTTCTACTTTGCTGAGCATCAGCGGATGACACAGCGGGATCAGCTCCCAGGTACGTTTCGCAGCCTGGATCCCGGCGATACGCGCGGTGGCGAACACATCACCTTTATGGTGGCTGCCGTCAATAATCATCGCAAGCGTTGCGGCCTGCATTTCAACGTAAGCCTCAGCGCGCGCCTCGCGTACCGTTTCCGCTTTGGCGGAAACGTCAACCATGTGGGCTTCGCCCGCGGCGTTAATGTGGGTCAGTTGTGACATAAACTATTTCTTTAAATGAGGAATGAAGTTGCACGGGCGAGTGCGCGCATCCAGCTGCGGCGCGATAATATTGTCCCACGCGGTGGCGCAGGCCTTAGTCGAGCCCGGCATGGCGAAAATCAGCGTGCGGTTGGCAACGCCGGCAACGGCGCGGGACTGCAGCGTCGAGGTGCCAATCTCTTCAAACGAAAGCATACGGAACACTTCGCCAAAACCTTCGACCTCGCGGTCAAACAGCGGCAGCAGCGCTTCCGGCGCCTGATCGCCGTCGGTAAAACCGGTACCACCGGTGATCAGCACCACCTGCACCTCATCGCTGGCAATCCACGCCGAAACCTGGGCGCGAATCGCGTAGCGGTTCTCTTTCACAATCGCCTTATCGACGAGGGTATGTCCCGCTTCGTGCAGCGCATCGCGCAGCCAGTGGCCAGAGGTATCGTCCTCTTCGCCGCGGCGGTTGGAAACGGTAAGAATAGCAATACGGGTCGGGATAAACTCAGCGCTAGCCTGGCTCATCTGAATGCTCCTTTCGAAAACGATTATCCGCCAATATACGACAGGTTCTGCGTAATACCGGTGTTGCCCTGGTGCAGGAAATGGGTCTGCTTTTTATGGGTTAAGGCTTCGGCTATCCGCGCTTCCAGCTCGGCCTGCTGCTCATCCTCGGCCATCAGGTCGCGCAGATCTACGCCGCCTTCGCCAAACAGACACAGGTGCAGTTTGCCAACGGATGAGACGCGAAGACGGTTACAGGTGGCGCAGAAGTCTTTTTCATACGGCATGATCAAGCCGATTTCGCCGGCGTAATCCGGATGGCAAAAGACCTGGGCCGGGCCATCGCTTCGCTGACGGATCTGGTGGATCCAGCCGCGACGCAGCAGTTCATCGCGCAGCACCATGCCGGAAATGTGGTGACGGCGGAACAGGTCGCTGCCCTCGCCGGTTTCCATTAACTCAATAAAACGCAGCTGAATACGACGTGGTTTGATCCACGCGAGGAAGGTGTCGAGCTGGTGATGGTTGACATCACGCATCAGCACGGTGTTGACCTTAACCTTTTCAAAACCGGCGGCAAAGGCGGCGTCAATACCGTCCATCACCTGCTGGAATTTATCCTGACCGGTAATGGCATGGAACTGGCGAGCGTCGAGGCTATCGACGCTGACGTTTATCGCCGTCAGCCCGGCATCGCGCCAGCGTTCGACATCGCGAGCCAGACGGTAACCATTGGTGGTCACCGCGATCTGACGAATCGCGCTGTTTTCACGCACGGCGGCAATAATCTCGGTAAAGTCGCGACGTAAAGAGGGTTCGCCGCCGGTAAGGCGGACTTTTTCCGTGCCAAGGGCGGAAAAAGCGCGCGTCACGCGGCGCACTTCGTCTACGCTAAGAAAGCCCTTGTTGGTCACGGCGCCGGGCTTGTAGCCATCCGGCAGGCAGTAGGTGCAACGAAAGTTACACACGTCGGTAATCGACAGGCGCAAGTAATAAAACTTACGCGCAAATGCATCAGTAAGCTGTGAGGCCATATACACCTTTCCAAGTACGGGAGGCGTGGTCATTTCTTTCCACGCCCTGGCGACAGCGCGGCTGCCGCGGCCAGAGCACCATATCTTGCGACACAGGTACTAAGGCTAGAGTGTTAGTTGGTTATGCCGATAGTAGCGCTTTCACGATGGTTTCGCCATTTTCATTTTCGCTATATAATCATCTATATATCGCTAATATCTTGCATTTTCAGTACAGAATAGCCAAAAATCACACTTTAACATTGATATCGGTCAGTTTGACGGAAACCGGGCATTATCTTTTAGGGGTAGATCGGATACGCTAAACCCGAACATTGAACAGAAGGAATTCGTATGCGCAATCGCACTTTCGCCGATCTGGACCGCGTCGTCGCCCTTGGCGGAGGCCATGGTCTGGGGCGGGTGATGTCGTCGCTCTCGTCGCTCGGCTCGCGCCTGACCGGCATCGTGACCACCACCGATAACGGCGGATCAACGGGGCGAATTCGCCGCTCGGAAGGGGGGATCGCCTGGGGCGATATGCGCAACTGCATTAATCAATTAATCGCCGAACCCAGCGTCGCTTCAGCAATGTTTGAGTACCGTTTTGGCGGCAATGGCGAGCTTTCCGGACATAACCTCGGAAATTTGATGTTAAAGGCGCTGGATCACCTGAGCGTACGGCCTTTAGAGGCCATCAATTTGATCAGAAATCTGCTTAAAGTAGATGCTTTCCTGATCCCGATGTCGGAACAACCGGTCGATCTGGTGGCGCTCGATCATGAAGGCCATGAAGTTTATGGTGAAGTGAATATCGATCAGTTGGATCACGTGCCTCAGGAACTGATGCTCAGCCCACCGGTGCCGGCGACTCGCGAAGCGGTTGAGGCCATCGCCGAGGCCGATCTGATCCTGATTGGGCCCGGAAGCTTCTACACCAGCCTGCTGCCCATTTTACTGCTCGACGAAATGGCCCAGGCGCTGCGGCGGACCCCGGCGCCCATGGTGTTTATCGATAACCTGGGTAAGGAACATAGCCCAGCCGCCAATCTGACGCTGGCGGACAGAATTACTATTCTGGAACATTACGTCGGCAAAAAAGTGATTGATGCCGCCATCGTCGGGCCGAAAGCCGATGTTAAGGGTATGGAAGAACGACTGGTGATTCAAACCGCGCTGGATGCCAGCGATGTCACCTATCGGCATGACCGCGTACTGCTTCGCCAGGCGCTGGAGCAGGCTATTCAGGCATTAGGTTAATCCTCAAGCGGCACTATTTTAAACAAGACTACGCCTCAGATTAAAATCTTAAGGTTGTCTTAAAATATCGCTGTCAACATAACGAGCATCTCCTACTACGGGTATTCGTTATGTCGTTTATTTCTTTACGTCGGCCGGTACTCGGCCGCACGGCTTATTTGATTCTCTTTGCCTGTTATATCGGTATCTTTCTTAACCTGGCCTTTTATCGCCAGGTTTTCCCGCTACTGCCGGTAAACAATCTCCATAACTGGCTGGTTTTCCTCAGTATGCCGATCGTGGCGATTAGCGTGATGAACATCATCACCACCCTCGCCTCGTTCTTAAAACTCGACCGGGTGGTCATCAGCCTGTTTATTCTGCTGAGCGCCTCGGCGCAGTACTTTATCTGGACCTTCGGCGTGGTGATCGATCGTTCGATGATCGCCAATATCTTCGATACGACACCTGCGGAAAGCTTTGCTCTGCTGTCGACGAAAATGGTCATCATACTGGGCCTCTCCGGGCTATTGATGGTTCTGGTCGCCTGGTGGATTAAAGTTCGTAAACCGGCCTCTTTCTGGCGCGGCGCGGCGATGCGCCTGCTCAATATCGCCGTTTCAGCACTGCTGATTGTGCTGGTGGCGGCGCTGTTCTACAAAGATTACGCCTCGGTGTTCCGTAACAATAAAGAGCTGGTGAAATCGTTAAGTCCCTCCAACAGCATTGTGGCGCTGAACTCATGGTATGCGCATAACCGGATGGACAACCTGCCGCTGGTGAAGATCGGCGAAGATGCCAAACAGAAAGCGGTGATGCATAACGGCGCGCGTAAAAATCTGACCATCGTGGTGCTGGGAGAAACCTCGCGCGCCGAGAATTTCTCGCTGGGCGGTTACGATCGCGAAACTAACCCACGCCTGAAGCAGGACGACGTGGTGTACTTCCCGAAAACCACCTCCTGCGGCACCGCGACCGCGGTTTCCGTCCCCTGCATGTTCTCCAATATGCCGCGCGCGCATTACGATGAAGAACTGGCGCACCATCAGGAAGGCGTTCTGGATATTCTTCAGCGCGCCGGTGTACAGGTGCTGTGGAACGACAACGATGGCGGCTGTAAGGGCGCCTGTGACCGCGTACCGCACCAAAACGTCACCAACCTGAACCTTAGCGGCCAGTGCATTGATGGCGAGTGCTACGATGACGTGCTGTTCCATAATCTTGATAGCTATATCGATAATTTACAGCAGGATGGCATTATTGTTCTGCACACCATTGGTAGTCATGGCCCGACCTATTACAACCGCTACCCGGCTGAATTCAAAAAATTCACCCCAACCTGCAATACCAATGAAATCCAAAGTTGTACGCAACAACAGTTGACCAATACCTATGACAACACCATTTTGTATGTCGACTATGTGGTTGATAAAGCGATAAAATTGCTGCAATCAAAACAAGATAGATTTACCACCAGTCTGGTGTATTTATCTGACCACGGCGAATCGCTGGGTGAAGATGGCGTGTATCTGCATGGCCTGCCTTACTCAATTGCGCCGGACACGCAAAAACACGTGCCGATGCTGCTGTGGCTGTCGCCGGATTACCAGCAACGCTATGGCGTATCCAGCCAGTGTTTGCAACAACAGGCGAAGACGAACGATTATTCACAAGATAATCTGTTTTCTACCCTGCTTGGCCTGCTCGGGGTAGACACCCGCGAGTATCAGGCAAAAGACGACCTTTTAACGCCATGTAGAGAGACCGGCAGATGAAAATCTTAGTCATTGAAGACGATGCGCTCCTGTTACAAGGGTTAATCCTGGCCATGCAAAGCGAAGGCTATGTCTGCGATGGCGTCGCCACCGCGCACGAAGCCGCGCTGTCGCTAGCCAGCAACCATTACAGTCTGGTGGTGCTCGACCTGGGCCTGCCGGATGAAGACGGTCTGCATTTCCTGGCGCGTATGCGCCGGGAGAAATTCACCCAGCCGGTGCTCATCCTCACCGCCCGCGATACCGTGGGCGACCGCATCAGCGGGCTGGATACCGGCGCAGATGATTACCTGGTGAAACCTTTCGCGCTGGAAGAGCTCAACGCCCGCATTCGCGCGCTGCTGCGTCGTCATAATAATCAGGGCGATAATGAGCTGACCGTCGGCAACCTGCGCCTTAATGTTACCCGTCGTCAGGTGTGGCTGGCCGGCGAATCTCTGGAGCTGACGCCAAAAGAGTATGCCCTGCTCTCGCGCCTGATGATGAAGGCCGGCAGCCCGGTGCATCGCGAAATTCTCTACAATGATATCTACAGCTGGGATAACGAACCGGCCACCAATACCCTTGAAGTGCATATCCATAATCTGCGCGACAAGATTGGTAAAGCGCGGATCCGCACCGTCCGCGGCTTTGGCTACATGCTGGTGAATAATACGGAGTCAGAATAACGCTATGGCACTGTTTGCGACCGAAACCTGGACCATGCGCCACCGCCTGCTGCTGACCATCGGCGCGATTCTGGTGGTCTGCCAGCTGATCAGCGTATTTTGGCTATGGCATGAAAGCAAAGAGCAAATCCAGCTGCTGGTTGCCAGCGCCATTGAGGGTCATAACAATCAAAGGCACGTCGAGCATGAGGTACGCGAGGCGGTCGCCAGCCTGCTGGTACCCAGCCTGCTGATCATCGGGCTGGCGCTGTATATCAGCCTGGTGGCGGTGAAGAAAATCACCCGTCCGCTATCAAATCTGCAGAGCGAGCTGGAAAGCCGGACGCCGGATAATCTGCAACCCATTATTCTGCAGGAGTCGGTGCCGGAAGTGACCGCAGTGACTATGGCGATTAACCAACTGGTGTCGCGGCTGACCATGACGCTCGATCGCGAGCGTCTGTTTACCGCCGACGTCGCCCACGAACTGCGTACCCCTCTTGCCGGGCTGCGCCTGCATCTGGAACTGCTGGCGAAGGTTCACGGCGTCAGCGTTGATCCCTTAATTCAACGTCTCGATCAGATGACCAACAGCATTTCTCAGCTGCTACAACTGGCGCGCGTTGGGCAGTCGTTTTCCGCCGGCAGTTACCAGCAGGTTCATTTGCACGAAGATGTGGTGGAGCCTCTACAGGATGAGCTGAAAACAATGCTCGAAGCGCGCCAGCAGACGCTGGAGATAGAAAGCGGCGCAGGCGAGGATCTCATTTCCGGAGATGCGACGCTGGCGCGGGTGATTTTACGCAATCTGGTGGAGAATGCGCACCGTTATAGCCCCGCGGGGTCGAAGATTAAGATTTCGGTAAAACCGGGAAATACGCCGATTCTGGCAGTAGAAGATGAAGGGCCGGGCATTGATGAGGCCAAGAGCGGCGAACTGAGTAAAGCGTTTGTCCGCATGGACAGCCGCTATGGCGGAATAGGCCTCGGTTTAAGCATTGTCACCCGCATCGCTCAACTTCACGATGCGCAATTCTTTTTACATAACCGCCAGCCCGGGCCGGGCGTCCGCGCCTGGGTGCTGTTCCCACGCAGTTCGCGTCAGAAGGTTAATACCCATTGATGTAAGAAGGCGATCACAATCACAAAGGCGGTCGCAATGGCCAGATATTCACGGTTGGTCAGTTTTTGCATGGCGCTATCCTCATTAAACTGAGGATAGTTTGGCTGAAGAAAATTAAGCCAACATTAAGACCCTAAGATAATAGCGTGACGGCAATTGCAAATTACGCATTGCCGTCATTTTTTAACCGTTCCTCGTATCGCCCTTACGATGCCGCAATAAACAGTTCGCGTAGCTGATGCAATTGATCGCGAATCTGTGCCGCTTCCTCAAACTCAAGGTTCTGCGCGTGCTGCATCATTTGCCCTTCCAGCTCGTGGATCTTCTGCTGCAGCGCTTTCGGCGTCAGTTCGACGCTATCGGCTTCCACCGGAGAACGGGCTTTACCGCGGCCTTTGGCTTTGGTCTTCGCGATGTTCTGACCCAGCGCCAGAATATCGACCACTTTCTTATTAAGCCCCTGCGGCACAATACCGTGCTCTTCGTTATAACGCTGCTGCTTCTCGCGGCGGCGTTCGGTTTCACCGATCGCCTTCGCCATCGATGGCGTGATTTTATCGCCGTAAAGGATCGCCTTGCCGTTAACGTTACGCGCCGCGCGGCCGATGGTCTGGATAAGCGATCGCTCGGAACGCAGGAAGCCCTCTTTATCGGCATCAAGTATCGCCACCAGCGATACTTCCGGCATATCCAGCCCTTCGCGCAGCAGGTTGATACCCACCAGCACGTCGAACTCGCCAAGACGCAGATCGCGAATAATTTCCATGCGCTCGACGGTATCGATATCGGAGTGCAGATAGCGCACCCGCTCGCCGTGCTCTTCCAGGTATTCGGTTAAATCTTCCGCCATGCGTTTGGTCAGCGTCGTCACCAGTACGCGCTCATTAATCGCCGCACGGGTACGGATTTCTGATAACAGATCGTCGACCTGCGTCGCCACCGGACGCACCTCGATGACCGGATCCAGCAGCCCGGTTGGGCGGACGACCTGATCTACCACCTCATCGCCGGATTTTTCCAGCTCATAGGCGCCCGGCGTCGCCGAAACGTAGATAGTCTGCGGCGCCAGAGCTTCAAACTCTTCGAACTTCATCGGCCGGTTATCCAACGCCGACGGCAGGCGGAAGCCATACTCCACCAGCGTCTCTTTACGCGCCCGGTCGCCGCGGTACATACCGCCGATTTGCGGGATAGTCACGTGCGATTCATCGATAACCAGCAGGCCATCCGCCGGCAGGTAGTCGAACAGCGTCGGCGGCGGCTCGCCCGGCCCGCGGCCGGAGAGAAAGCGCGAGTAGTTCTCAATTCCCGAGCAGTAGCCCAGCTCGTTCATCATCTCGAGGTCGAATTGAGTGCGCTGGCTCAGCCGCTGCTCTTCAAGCAGTTTGTTGTTCGCCAGCAGTACCTTGCGGCGGTCAGCCAGCTCGTCTTTGATCTCTTCCATCGCCTGAACGATACGCTCGCGCGGCGTAACGTAGTGGGTCTTCGGATAGATGGTATAGCGTGGAATGGACGATTCAACGTGGCCGGTCAGCGGGTCAAACAGCGATAGCCGCTCGACCTCTTCGTCAAACAGTTCAATACGCAGCGCGATATCATCGGATTCCGCCGGGAAGACATCGATAACCTCGCCGCGCACGCGGAAAGTGCCGCGCTGGAAGGCCTGATCGTTGCGGGTGTATTGCAGTTCGGCCAGCCGGCGCAGGATCGCCCGCTGGTCGATCAGCATGCCGGTGGTCAGGTGCAGCATCATCTTCAGATACAGATCCGGATCGCCAAGACCGTAGATGGCGGAAACCGAAGCCACCACCACCACGTCGCGCCGTTCGAGCAGCGCTTTGGTGGCCGACAGACGCATCTGCTCAATGTGTTCGTTCACCGAGGCGTCTTTTTCGATAAAGGTATCCGAGCTCGGAACGTAGGCTTCAGGCTGATAATAATCGTAATAGGAGACAAAATACTCCACCGCATTCTCGGGAAAGAACTCTTTCATCTCGCCATACAGCTGCGCCGCCAGGGTTTTGTTCGGCGCCAGCACCATCGTCGGGCGCTGTAAATCAGCGATAACGTTGGCGATGGTGAAGGTTTTCCCCGAACCGGTTACCCCAAGCAGGGTCTGATGCGCAAGGCCATCTTCCAGCCCCTCTTCCAGGCGGCGGATGGCTTCGGGCTGATCGCCTGAAGGACGGAATGCGGAGTGCAGCTTGAACGGTTTGCTCATATTTCAGGACCTGAAGATGGGATTGGCCAGCAGGTGTTTAATTCTACCCTTCAGTTTGACTTTTGCCAATAAATAATACTGGATATAAAAACAGTATCGCATTATTGTATGGCGGTAAACGGACGCGTTGTACTCTGACGGCGGGCGTAAAATGCGCGCTTTGCGGAATAATCCACCAGCCTGTGTGGTTATCCCCAGAAACATTTATCATTTAACATTTGTCAAGCAAGGTAATGAATCTTTTATGGCAGCCGGTGACACTTTTCTGACAGCCATTGCTTTTATTTAACTTGCTGAAATAAAACATAATTTACCAAAAGACGGGTTTCGCGCCAATTTGCTCGCAGGCCGCGTACTCTCTAGCTTACCGCAAGTTTTCTAACTCTAATACACAAGGTTATCCACAGGAATAGTGGATAACTGTCTGCAGGCCGCGAGGTCTGCCACCCGGCAGAAAAGTCTCATCGGACCAAAGCCCGCGGCTAAAAAAAATTATCGAATTTTTTTTGATATTTATCAGCTAAAGACGGCTGGATTTTTTGCGTTTTCTGGACCACATTTCATCGTCCTGTCAACAAAAAATAGAGCCGTCTCGCAGGCTTATGCGGGGTTATTGCAGTGGGCTCAGATCCAGGTACTGCGCGAGGTCCTTACGCTGCGATGCGTCGGCAAGCCAGGGAATTTCCCCCAGCAGCGGCGCTGGCAATACCCGCGTTAAGGTTTGCAGATATTCGCGATGGCGTTTACCCGGCGGCTGGATATCGTTGGCGATCCAGCCCACCAGCGGCAGCCCTGCCTTGCGTACCGCCTGGGCGGTGAGCATCGCGTGATTGATACAGCCAAGTTTAACGCCGACGACTAAAATCACCGGCAGTTGTTCCTGCTGCGCCCAGTCGGCGAAGGTCAGGGTTTCCGAGAGCGGCGTAAACCAGCCGCCAGCCCCTTCCACCAGCACCCAATCGGCCAGGCGTTCCAGCTCGCGTAAGCCGCAGGAAAGCGTGGTCGCGGCGATTGGTCGTCCTTCATCGGCGCTAATAATATGCGGCGAGGTCGGCTCGGCAAAGGTATAAGGGTTAACCTGTTCATAGCGCAGCGCTACCCGGCTATTGCGCTGCAGGGCCAGCGCATCTTCATTGCGTAACCCGTGTGCGGTCAGGTCGCTACCGGAAGCCACCGGCTTATAGCCCGCGGTGTTAAATCCCAGCTGATTCGCCGCCTGCAGCAGCGCGCTGCTGGCGACCGTTTTACCGACTTCAGTATCGGTTCCGGTAACGAAGAAACGTTTAGTCACGTTCAATGACTCCTGTAAAAAGATGATACGTCAGCGGGCACTGGCCCTGCTGTTGCGGCCAGGCCAGCTGCAGTTCGCGCAGCTTGCCGCGGCTAAGCGGCGCAGACGACCGCCCCTGGTGTAAATGGGTGGCGCCAATGCCCTTTAGCGAGCGCATGGCGCTTAACGCGTCGGCGAACGGTAAGCTAATCTGATGCACCACGCCTTCGGCGCGCAGGCCGCTCAGCGCCGCCCTTGCCGCCTGTTCGCTGAGAAAACGGTTAGCATGGGGATGGTCGTCGACCGCCCGCCACGCTTGATTGAGTTCCGGTAGCGATCCGGCGAGCAGCGTGGTGAACGCTACTCGCCCGCCGGGCCGCACCACCCGGTACAGCTCGCCGATTGCCGCGCTTAGTTCGTCACACCACTGTACCGCCAGGTTACTCCATGCCAGATCGAAGCAGGCATCCGGCAGCGGCAGCGCTTCGATATCGCCCTGCAGATAATGCTGCGCGGCGTCGTTGCGTTGCGCCTGCGCCAGCATCCCGGCGGAGAGATCCAGCGCGGTAACTTCGCTTCCCGCTTCGCGCCAGTAACGGCTCATGCTGCCGGGGCCGCAGCCGGCATCGAGCACTCGGGCAAAATCGCTCCTCGCCAACTGGCGCAGCAGCAATTCAGCGCTGCGGCGCTGCAGCTCATCATGTTGCGTATAGCCGCTGGCCGCCCGACCAAACGCCGCGGCCACAGCCTGCTTATTCACCGTGGCCATGCAGCACCTCCAGTAAACGCGCAATGTCCTCGGCCTGATGAGCGGCAGTCAGAGTCAGGCGCAGACGCGCGCCGCCGGCGGGAACCGTCGGCGGACGAATGGCGGTAGCCCAACAGCCGGCCCCGCGTAGGCTGGAGGCCAGGGCCAGCGCTCGCGCGTTGTCGCCGACAATCAGCGGCTGAATCGCGCTCCGGGAATCGGTCAGCCCCAGCGCAACATCGCCCATTCCTGCACGGAACTGACGGATGCGGGCGGTCAGGGTTTCCCGCCGCTGCTGGCCCTCATCGCTACGAATGACCCGCAGGGCCGCGCTCAGCGCCACCGCCTGCGCCGGCGGCATCGCGGTGCTGTAGATAAGATGACGGGCAAACTGCAGCAGATAGTCGGCCATCGATTCATTGCACAGTACCGCCGCGCCGCTCACCCCAAACGCCTTGCCGAAGGTGACCACCAGCAGCTCCGGACGAACCGCCTGCGTATGACAGCTTCCGCGCCCTTCATCGCCAATCGCCCCGATTCCGTGAGCATCATCAACCAGTAATAATGCTCCGGCGCTGAGGGCTGCCGCCTGAATGTCAGCCAGCGGCGCGCTGTCGCCGTCCATGCTGAAAATCCCTTCGGTAACGACTAACTGCTGGCCGTCCAGCGGTTTCGCCAGCAGTTGAGCGAGCTGTTGCGGGTCATTGTGGGTAAAGCGGCGCAGCTGCGCCGGGCTGAGGCTTGCCGCCTCCAGCAGGGAGGCATGGCTCAGGCGATCGGCCACAATCCGATCGTCTTTTTCCGCCAGCGCGGCAATCAACGCCTGATTCGCGGCAAAGCCGGAGATAAACAGCAACGCGCGCGGATAGCCCAGCCAGTCGGCAAGTTCCTCTTCCAGCGCGCGATGCACCTCGCTATAGCCGCTAACGTGGCCCGACCCGCCGGAACCGACGCCATAACGTTCCGCCCCCTGCTGCCAGGCGGCGATAATCGCGCCATGCTGGCTCAGGCCGAGGTAGTCATTACTGGAGAAGTTGAGCCAGCGCTCCCCTTCACGCTCCAGCCAGCGTCCGGCGCCGTGGCTTACCGGCAGGCGGCGGCGTAAAGCCTCCGCCGCCCGCCGTTCATCCAGTGCCCGATCGATTCGTTGCTGCCAACTCATAGCGCCGCCGCGTTGTAGTATTCCTCTGTGTCGGGGGTAAGTAAGGCCTGCTCCAGGCGCTGCTGCTGCTCATTATCGCCTTCCAGCACCGCCGTCTGCTGCGGATTGATCCCCAGCTTGCGGAACAGCTGCAGGTCTTTATCTTCTTCCGGGTTAGGCGTCGTCAGTAGCTTGCAGCCATAGAAAATCGAGTTCGCCCCGGCCATAAAGCACATCGCCTGAGTCTGCTCGTTCATCTGCTCGCGCCCGGCGGAGAGACGCACGTAGGAGGTAGGCATCATGATGCGCGCAATAGCGATCGTGCGGATGAAATCGAAGGCGTCGACATCGTCGTTATCCGCCAGCGGCGTACCTTTGACCTTCACCAGCATGTTGATCGGCACGCTTTCCGGCGGCGTTGGCAAATTGGCCAGCTGCAGCAGCAGCCCGGCGCGATCGTTCACGGTTTCCCCCAACCCGACAATGCCGCCGGAGCACACTTTAATCCCGGCATCGCGTACCTTATCCAGCGTATCCAGACGTTCCTGATAGGTACGGGTGGTGATGATGTTGCCGTAAAATTCCGGCGAGGTGTCGAGGTTATGGTTGTAGTAATCCAGCCCCGCGCCGGCCAGACGCTGCGCCTGACTATCGGTAAGGGTACCGAGCGTCATACAGGACTCCAGCCCCAGCGCCTTGACGCCTTTCACCATCTGTTCCAGGTACGGCATATCGCGGTCGTTGGGGTTCTTCCACGCCGCGCCCATGCAGAAACGGGTCGAGCCGGCGTTTTTCGCCTGACGCGCCGATTCCAGCACCTGCTCGACTTCCATCAGGCGCTCGGATTCAAGGCCGGTTTTGTAGCGTGCGCTTTGCGGGCAATATTTACAGTCTTCCGGACAAGCGCCGGTTTTAATCGATAGCAACGTACTGACCTGCACCTGACGCGGGTCAAAATGCTGACGGTGGATTTGCTGCGCTTCAAATAGCAGATCGATGAGCGGTTTATTAAATAACTCAGTTACTTGCGACATTGTCCAACGTGCGTGGTGAGCCATTAGCCTCTCCAAAGGGTTTTGTTAATTTACGGTTCGGTTTATACTCGTAAACCTAAATGTTTTCAAAATGGTTTACAAGTCGCTTATGACACTGGACGATCTCGCCTTCGATCGGCGCCACATCTGGCACCCCTACACCTCTATGACTTCCCCCCTGCCGGTCTACCCGGTGGTTTCCGCCCACGGTTGCGAGCTGTCCCTCGCCGGCGGCGAACAGCTGGTTGACGGCATGTCCTCCTGGTGGGCGGCGATCCACGGCTACAATCACCCGCGCCTGAATGCGGCGATGAAAGCGCAGATCGACCTGATGTCGCACGTGATGTTCGGCGGGATCACCCATCCGTCGGCGGTGGCGCTCTGTCGCCAGCTGGTGGCGATGACGCCGGAATCGCTGGAGTGCGTTTTCCTCGCCGATTCCGGTTCGGTGGCGGTAGAAGTGGCGATGAAAATGGCGCTGCAGTACTGGCAGGCTAAGGGCCAGCCGCGCCGTCGTTTCCTGACCTTCCGCAACGGCTATCACGGCGACACCTTCGGCGCGATGTCGGTCTGCGATCCGCAGAATTCAATGCACAGCCTGTGGCAGGGCTACCTACCGGATAACCTGTTTGCCCCCGCGCCGCAAAGCCGCTTCGACGGCGAGTGGGACGAGATGGATATGGTGCCGTTTGCCCGCCTGATGGCCGCGCATCGCCACGAAATCGCCGCGGTGATCCTCGAACCGGTAGTCCAGGGCGCAGGCGGGATGCGCATGTACCATCCGGAGTGGCTAAAGCGAGTGCGTAAAATGTGCGACCGGGAAGGGATTTTGCTGATCGCCGATGAGATTGCCACCGGCTTTGGCCGTACCGGCAAACTGTTCGCCTGCGAGCATGCCGGTATCTCCGCCGATATCCTTTGTCTGGGTAAAGCGCTGACCGGCGGTACCATGACCCTTTCCGCCGCCATCACCACCCGAACGGTAGCTGAAACCATCAGCGATGGCGAAGCCGGCTGCTTTATGCACGGCCCCACCTTTATGGGCAATCCGCTGGCCTGCGCGGTGGCAAGCGAAAGCCTGCGCCTGCTGGAGAGCGGCGAATGGCAACAGCAGGTAGCGGCGATTGAAGCCCAGCTGAAGGCCGAGTTGGCTCCGGCGCGCGAGTCAGAATGGGTCGCCGACGTGCGCGTACTCGGCGCGATTGGCGTGATTGAAACCCGTCATCCGGTCAACATGGCCGCTCTGCAGCGCTTTTTCGTTGAGCAAGGGGTATGGATCCGCCCGTTTGGCCGCCTGATTTATCTGATGCCACCGTACATCATCAGCCCACAACAGCTGACTCGCCTGACCCGTGCGGTCAATATGGCGGTACAAGAAGAAACATTTTTTAGCGAATAAACAGCGGAATTGCGCCGTCGGGAAAGCTACACTTCTTTGTTAATCAGCGCATTATCAATGAGGATGAAGCATGAAACTGACCAGTCACGATCTGCAAGACGGCGGCAAGCTGCCTAATCGTCACGTATTCAACGGTATGGGGTACGATGGCGATAATCTTTCGCCGCATCTGATGTGGGACGACGTTCCCGCAGGAACCAAAAGCTTTGTCGTCACCTGCTACGACCCGGATGCGCCGACCGGTTCCGGCTGGTGGCACTGGGTGGTAGCCAACCTGCCTGCCGATACCCGGGTTTTACCGCAAGGGGCCGGTTCCGGTCAGGCGGAGCTACCGGAAGAGGCCATTCAGACCCGCACCGATTTTGGTAAGGCCGGCTACGGCGGCGCCGCGCCGCCGAAGGGTGAAACCCACCGCTACATTTTTACCGTACACGCGTTGGATATCGATAAGATTGATATCGACGCCGAGGCGAGCGGCGCGATGGTCGGCTTTAATGTCCATTTCCATTCGCTCGCCAGCGCTTCCATCACCGCCCTGTTCAGTTAATTATCCCCCCGGATAGCGGCTTGCGCCTTAGCCGGGCTACTCGCTATGGTCAGTGCCATTTGTAGCCCCGGTAAGCGCAGCGCCACCGGGGAAATTGACCTTACTGTTCAGTGGCCACCTGCAACGCGGTTTTACGCACGCGCGCGTACCACACCACCGTCAGCAGCCCCAGCCACACCAGCCCGGCTAACAGCGCCACGCGCGTCTCTTCCACCATTCCCAACACGGCGATTACCAGCCCCATAAACAGTAGCGTCAACAGCGGGCCAACCGGCCAGAAGGGGATCGGGAATTCGATCTTACTGCGCTCTTCAGCCGACAAACCGCGGCGCATCGAGAAATGAGAGAGCAGGATCATCAGCCACACCCAGACGGTGGCGAACGCCGCCAGCGAGGCAATCAGGACAAATACCTGTTCCGGCATCAGATAGTTAAGCACCACCGCCACCAGCAGCGCCACGCCCATCACCACGACCGTCATCCAGGGGACGCCGTTGCTGGCGATTCGCTGGAAGCACTTCGGCGCCAGCCCCTCTTTCGACATACCGTACATCATGCGCCCGGCGCCAAAAATATCGCTGTTAATCGCCGAGATACTGGCGCTAATCACGATGATATTCAGCACGGTCGCCGCCGCCGGGATCCCGAGACCATCGAAGATCAGCACAAACGGACTGCCCTGCTCGCCAAAACTATTCCACGGGAAGATCGCCATCAGCACCGCCAGGGTGCAGACGTAAAACAGAATAATACGCAGCGGAATGGTGTTGATGGCCTGCGGGATGACCTTCTTCGGGTTCTGCGCTTCCGCCGCCGTGACGCCGATAATTTCCACGCCGCCGAAAGCGAACATCACGATGCCAAGCGAAGCGATGATCCCCTGCCAGCCATTTGGCGCAAAGCCGCCGTGGCTCCACAGATTTTCCAGCCCGGTGGCCGGGAAACTATGGCCAAAGCCAAAGAAGATGATCCCTGCGCCCGCCGCCATCATGGCGATAATCGCCACCACTTTAATCAGCGACAGCCAGAACTCCATCTCGCCGAACACCCGCACGTTGCACAGGTTCATCGCGCCAATAAAGAAGATGATGCTAAGGATCCAGATCCAGCGCGGCACATCGGGATACCACAACCCCATATAGATACCGAATGCGGTGACGTCGGCCAGCGCCACGATCACCATTTCAAAGGTGTAGGTCCAGCCGGTAATAAATCCGGCCAGCGGCCCAAGATACTGGCGAGCGTAGCTGCCGAAGGAGCCGGAAACCGGATTGCGCACCGCCATTTCACCCAGCGCGCGCATCACCATAAAGACCGCCGCGCCGCCTATCAGATAGGCCAGCAGTACCGCCGGCCCCGCCGCCTTAATGGCGGAGGCCGAACCGTAGAACAGCCCGGTGCCGATAGCGGAACCGAGCGCAATAAAACGAATGTGTCGGGCATTCAGCCCGCGCAGCAGATGCGGTTTGTGTTGTTGTTGCATATACAGGTGTCCTGGTTTTTTTATATGACGACAAATATGCGATGTAGGACGGTCGGGGGGATGACATCCCCCCGACGCGGGTACAGAGAACAACGGTGATTAATTCAGGCCAGGCAATACGGCAGGCAGCAGACGCGTCAGGTGACGTGCGGCCAAAAGCTCGGTGGCATTTTCAATATCAGGAGCGAAGAAACGGTCTTGGGTATAATGCGGCACGCGTTCGCGCAGCAGATGACGCGCCTCTTCCAGCAGCGGACTGGTGGTCAGCCCTTCGCGCATATCCAGCCCCTGCGCCGCCGCCAGCCACTCGACGGCCAGCACCCCACGGGTGTTTTCCGCCATCGCCCACAGGCGACGACCGGCAGCCGGCGCCATGGAAACATGGTCTTCCTGGTTCGCGGATGTTGGCAGGCTGTCAACGCTATGCGGGTGCGACAGCGCTTTGTTTTCACTGGCCAAAGCCGCCGCCGTGACCTGAGCAATCATAAAGCCGGAGTTGACGCCGCCATTTTTGACGAGGAACGGCGGCAGCTGCGACATATGGCTGTCCATCATCAGCGCGATACGGCGCTCGGAGAGCGAGCCGATTTCCGCGATCGCCAGCGCGATATTATCCGCCGCCATCGCTACCGGTTCGGCATGGAAGTTACCGCCGGAGATGACGTCATTTTCGGCGGCAAAGACCAGCGGGTTATCGGAGACCGCGTTCGCTTCGGCTAACAACACCTCAGCCGCCTGACGAATCTGCGTCAGGCAGGCGCCCATCACCTGCGGCTGACAGCGCAGAGAGTACGGATCCTGCACCTTGGCGCAGTTATGGTGCGACTGCGAAATCGCGCTGTCATCGGTCAACAGATGGCGATAGAGCGCCGCCGCATCAATCTGGCCACGCTGGCCGCGCACCTCGTGAATACGTGCATCGAACGGTCGACGCGAACCCAGCGCCGCTTCGGTGGTTAACGCTCCGCAAACGACCGCGGAGGCGAACAGATCTTCGGCTTCGAACAGGCCGCGCAGCGCAAAAGCCGTCGACGCCTGGGTGCCGTTCAGCAGCGCCAGACCTTCTTTCGCCGCCAGGGTAATCGGCTCCAGCCCCGCCTGACGTAACGCTTCCGTCGCCGGCAGCCATTCGCCGCCGCGTACCCGCGCTTTGCCTTCGCCAAGCAGCGTCAGCGACATATGCGCCAGCGGCGCGAGGTCGCCGGAGGCGCCGACGGAACCTTTCGCCGGGATCCACGGCGTCACGCCGGCATTGACCAGGCCAATCAGCGCCTGGATCACGCTCAGGCGGATCCCGGAGAAGCCGCGGGACAGGCTGTTAATCTTCAGCACCATAATCAGGCGCGCCAGGTCATCGTCCAGCGGCTCGCCAACGCCCGCCGCATGGGATAACACCAGCGAACGCTGCAGATTCTCCAGATCTTCCGTCGAGATACGGGTCTGCGCCAGCAGGCCAAAACCGGTGTTAATACCGTAGGCGGTCCGCCCTTCGGCAAGGATGGCGTTAACGCAGGCCACGCTCTCATCGATTGCCGCAAACGCGCTGCTATCGAGGGTAATGTTCAGCGGGTGGCTGTAAACGTCGCGGAGCTGCGACAGGCTCAGTTGCCCCGGAATTAGCGTTAAAGATTTCATTTAGCGTTCCCCTGCGTTGCCGCAACCATCGGAAGATTCAGACCCTGTTCCGCCGCACATTCAATGGCGATATCGTAACCCGCATCGGCATGACGCATCACACCGGTCGCCGGGTCGTTATGCAGGACGCGAGCGATACGCGCCGCCGCTTCATCGGTACCATCACAGACGATAACCATCCCGGAGTGCTGCGAGAAGCCCATGCCTACGCCGCCGCCGTGGTGCAACGACACCCAGGTCGCGCCGCTGGCGGTGTTAAGCAGTGCGTTGAGCAGCGGCCAGTCGGATACCGCATCCGAGCCGTCGCGCATGGCTTCGGTTTCGCGGTTCGGGCTGGCGACGGAGCCGGAATCAAGGTGATCGCGGCCAATCACGATCGGCGCGGAGACTTCGCCGCTACGCACCATTTCGTTAAAGGCCAGCCCCAGCTTCTGCCGCCACTCCAGACCTACCCAGCAGATACGCGCAGGCAGTCCCTGGAAGCTGATGCGCTCGCGCGCCATATCCAGCCAGTGGTGCAGATGCTTATCATCTTTAATGATCTCTTTCACTTTCGCGTCGGTTTTGTAGATATCCTGCGGATCGCCGGACAGCGCCACCCAACGGAACGGGCCGATACCACGGCAGAACAGCGGGCGGATATACGCCGGCACGAAGCCCGGGAAATCGAAGGCGTTGCTGACGCCCATTTCCTGCGCCATCTGGCGGATGTTGTTGCCGTAGTCGAAGGTCGGTACGCCCATTTCATTAAAGGCCAGCATCGCCTGAACGTGGTCGGCCATCGAGCGTTTGGCCGCCAGAATAGTGCCCTGCGGATCGGATTCGGCTTTCTGCTGATACTCTTCCCAGCTCCAGCCTTTCGGCAGATAGCCGTGCAGCGGGTCGTGGGCGCTGGTCTGGTCGGTGACCATATCCGGGCGCACGCCGCGTTTCACCAGTTCCGGAACGATATCCGCGGCGTTGCCGCACAGCGCGATGGAGATAGCGCGGCCTTCGGCGGTATATTTTTTGATGCGCGCCAGGGCGTCATCCAGAGAAGTGGCCTGTTCATCCACGTAGCGGGTACGCAGACGGAAATCGATGCGGCTCTGCTGACATTCAATGTTCAGCGAGCAGGCGCCCGCCAGCGTCGCGGCCAGCGGCTGCGCGCCGCCCATGCCGCCCAGACCGGCGGTTAACACCCAGCGGCCTTTCAGGCTGCCCTGATAGTGCTGGCGACCGGCTTCGACGAAGGTTTCGTAGGTGCCCTGTACGATGCCCTGGCTACCGATGTAGATCCAGCTGCCGGCGGTCATCTGGCCGTACATCGCCAGCCCTTTGGCATCCAGTTCGTTGAAGTGTTCCCAGGTGGCCCAGTGCGGAACCAGGTTGGAGTTAGCGATCAGCACGCGCGGCGAGTTTTCATGCGTTTTAAATACGCCGACCGGTTTACCGGACTGCACCAGTAGGGTCTCATCGCTTTCCAGGTTTTTCAGCGCCTTCACGATAGCGTCATAGCATTCCCAGTTGCGCGCAGCGCGACCAATACCGCCATAGACCACCAGCTCATGCGGGTTTTCGGCGACATCGGGATCGAGGTTATTCATTAACATACGCAGCGGCGCTTCGGTCAACCAGCTCTTGGCGGTAAGCGTCGTGCCTCTCGGGGCACGTACGTCCAGCTGGCGATATTTGCTTTGCGACATCGGGGTTTCTCCTGACAATTAACGTTGTGTACGTAGATACATATACTTGTCTATACAACTCTACGCAAGCCAGGATTTAACAGAAATGATACAATTTTGTTATATTGCGTCAGCAATCACGTTTTGCTGACGCCAGGGTAAATTACGAGCTGAAATGGCCCTGCAGGCGGTAGCGCGCGCCGGGGAACAGCAGGCGAGCGTGTGAGACAATATGCGTCGTCGACCAGGTGCGGCGGCGAATAAGCAGGCAGGGATCGTGCGGCATGATGCGCAGCAGCGCGCACTCTTCTGACGTCGCCTGCACCGCCTCGACGATATGTTCGCCTTCGGTTAACGGCGCAATGAGCGACAGATAATCATGCGGCGTGGTGGCGGTGTAATCCTGTAATAGATAGTCCGGCACCACCGCGGCATTGACGCAGCGATCTTCGATTTGTACCGGGACCTCGTTTTCAAAATGCACCATCAGCGAATGGAAAATGCGCGTGCCTTCGGCGACGTTGAGCGCCTCCGCCTGGATAACATCCGCTTCGGTCTCCTCTAAAAGCAGCACCTCGCAGCGGTGTTGGTGGCGACGGGAGGCAATCTCATCGGCTATGCTGCGCACTTCAAACAGCGCCGACTGCCCTTTCGGCTCGGCGACGAAGGTACCGACTCCCTGTAGCCTCACCAGCAAGCCTTCATCCGTCAGTTCGCGCAGCGCGCGGTTGATGGTCATGCGGCTGAAGCCGAACTGGGCGACCAGTTCAGCCTCCGAGGGAATTCGGTCGTGCGGACGCCACTCGCCGCGGTGGATCTTTTCGCTGATCGCCTGCTTCACCTTTTCATAGAAAGGCGCGGGCGCGGAACGAGGTTGTTGTGCAAACATGGCCTGGCTTTCCTTATGCGTAATAAGCGGAGCGGCGAAACGAAAATAATAGCGCGGATCGCTAGCGCCACCAATGGGCGATTTGCCATGCCAGACGGGCCGCCGCGCGGGCGCCCTGTCCGTCGATGTCAAATTGCGGATTAAACTCGACCAAATCCACCGCCTGTAGCTTACCGCTGCGGCACAACGGCTCTACGATCCGCAGCAGGGTCGCCAGCGGCACGCCCAGCGCCGCTGGCGCGGAAACCGCCGGCATTTCGCGCGCCGGCAGCACGTCGAGATCGATAGTCAGATACAGACGGTCGAATTGCGCGATATTGCGCTCAAGCTCCGGCAACACGCGAGTTTCGAAGGCCTCCAGCACCTCCAGATCCTCAACGATAGCCACCTGGCGGCGCGCCGCTTCATCCCACAGCGCCTGGGTGTTCGCCGCCCGGCTCACGCCGATGCAGGTATAGTGAAAACCTCGCTGCTGCGCCTCACACTCCAGCGCCAGCTGGCGGAACGGCGTCCCGGAGCTGGCGCATTCGGCAAAGCGTAAATCCAGATGCGCGTCGAGATTAATAATGCCCACGTTTTCGCCCGGGAAGGCATCCAGTACCCCAGCGCCGTGGCCGAAGGCCGTCTCGTGGCCGCCGCCCAGCACCAGCGTGCGTTTGCCGGCGCGTTGACAGGCGGCCACCGCCTCCCGCAGCGCCTGATGCGCGGCTTCTAACTGTTCACCGTCGACGCTAATCGTGCCCATATCCACGCAGCGGTCATGGCCCTGATGGCTGGCCATATTGGCCAACGCCCGGCGTAGCGTTTCCGGACCATGTCCGGCGCCGGTACGACCTTTATTACGCCGTACGCCTTCGTCGCAGGCGAAGCCGAGCAGCGCGATATCGCCGGGCATCTCCTGCGGCGCGAAGCGTTCCGCGCGGGCGATGGTCTGGAACAGGCGCAGCGCATTGGGCGCTTCCGCGCTATCATCACGCCCCTGCCAAAGGTTGGCGGGCGTAGCTTGCCACAGCATCATTGCAGTTCTCCTCGTACCACGCGCCCCCAGAGCGGCGCGCGCCCCGGCTCATACACCATCTCGACCGGGTGCTCGGCATCCCAGATAGCGAAGTTTGCGACAAAGCCCGCCGCCAGCTGACCATGACTCTCCTGTCGCCCCAGCGCCCGCGCGGCATGGCGAGTCACCCCGGCCCAGGCCTCCTCCGGCGTTAAACCAAACTTGACGCAGGCCATGTTCATCGCCAGATGCAGGCTAGCGAAGGGGCTGGTGCCCGGGTTGAAATCAGTCGCCACCGCCATCGGCACCTGGTACTTGCGCAGCAGTTCCACCGGCGGTTTGCGGGTTTCGTTAAGGAAGTAAAACGCGCCGGGGAGCAGCGCTGCCACGGTGCCGCTTTCGCGCATCGCCGCCACGCCCTCTTCCGTCAGATACTCGATATGGTCGGCGGAAAGCCCGTGATAGCGGCTCACCAGCTGAGCGCCGCCCAACGACGAGAGCTGCTCAACGTGGCCTTTTACCGGAATGCCCAGCGCCTGCGCGGCCTGAAAGACGCGCTCGGTTTGCTGTGGGCTGAAGCCGACGTTTTCACAGAAGACGTCAACGCTTTCAAACAGTCCCTCTTGCCACAGCGTCGGCAGTATGGTCTCGCAGACCAGCGAGATATAGCCATCGGCGTCGCCATGATATTCCGGCGGCGTGGCGTGGGCGGAGAGCAGCGTCGCCGACAGTTCTACGCCATTGTCGTCGGCCAGTTGTCGGGCGACCCGCAGCATTTTGCGTTCGTTTTGCAGATCGAGACCGTAGCCTGATTTAATCTCCAGCGTTGTCACCCCTTCACGCAGCAGGCGAGCAAGACGCGGCTGCGCCAGCGCCAGTAGTTCTGCTTCGCTGCTTTCGCGCGTGGCGCGCACGGTGGAGTTAATGCCGCCGCCGTTGGCGCTGATGGTTTGATACGACACGCCGTTCAGCCGCTGCTCCCACTCCTGAGCCCGGCTACCGCCAAAAATCAGGTGAGTGTGGCAGTCAATGAGGCCCGGCGTCAGTAGCCGGCCTTGGAGGTCGATACGACGCCCCGCCGGGGCATCAGCATCGTCGACGATCGCCTCAATGCGGCCGTTACGCACCAGCAGCGCATGGCGCTCCAGCAGGCCGTACGGTTGGGAATAATCAGGGTTCAGGGTGGCGAGACGCGCGTTTCGCCAGATAACGAGTTCAGAGGTGGCTTCAGTCATAGCGTTCAACTTGTCATGGGTTGTATAGACATTTATTTTCATAACGCCGGTAATGTCAATAAAAGCGCGGGTAAATGTTATTTTTTTGTGACTACAAACGTTCCACTGTCACCAGGTATTGCGTAAAGAAGTGAAGTTTTTGAACTGGCATCTTCCCGTTTCGTTCAAGTTAGTATAAAACAGCAGGTTTTAAAGGACTTATACCCTGTCGCGCACAAAGGGTATGTAACTTTGCATATTATCGCCCGGAGCAACATGAACACATATTCCGTTTCCCGTCTGGCGCTGGCGCTGGCCTTCGGCGTGACGCTGTCCGCCTGTAGCTCGACGCCTGCCGATCAAAAGCCCTCAACGCAGACTGCACCGGGCAATACCGCACGGCCAATTCTTAGCGCCGATGAAGCGAAAAACTTCACTCAGGCAGCTTATTTCCAGTCGCTGACGCCGAATGCCGCCGCGTGGACGCCATCCGCGATCAGCCTGCCGGCGCAGCCTGATTTCATCGTCGGCCCGGCGGGCGCCCAGGGCGTGACCCACACGACTATTCAGGCCGCGGTCGATGCGGCGATTGCCCGTCACTCCGCGCGTCGCCTGTTCATCGCCGTTATGCCGGGCGAATATGCGGGTACCGTCTATGTGCCTGCCGCGCCAGGCGCGCTGACCATTTATGGTACCGGTGAAAACCCTGCCGACGTCAAAATCAGCGAAGCGATTGATTCCGAAATGGACCGCAATAGCTGGCGTCACCTGGTCAATCCGGGCGGCAAATACATGCCGGGCAAGCCCGCGTGGTATATGTTCGACAGCTGCCAGAGCAAATCCGCCGCCACCGTGGGCGTGATGTGTTCCGCGGTCTTCTGGTCGCAGAACAATGGCCTGCAGCTGCAGAACCTGACTATCGCCAACAATCTCGGCGATAGCGTCGATGCCGGTACCCACCAGGCGGTGGCGTTGCGCAGCGATGGCGACCAGGTGCAGATCAACAAGGTCAACATTCTTGGCCGCCAGAACACCTTCTTTGTGACCAATAGCGGCGTGCAGAACCGTCTGCAGGACAACCGTCAGACCCGCACGCTGGTGACCAATAGCTATATTGAAGGCGATGTGGATATCGTTTCCGGTCGCGGCGCGGTGGTATTCGATAATACCGATTTCCGCGTCGTGAACTCGCGTACGCAGAAAGAAGCCTACGTTTTCGCGCCGGCAACGCTGAAAAGCATGACCTACGGCTTCCTGGCGACCAACAGCCGCTTCACCGCGTCCGGCGATAACGTCGCGCAGCTTGGCCGCGCGCTGGACGTCGACGGCAACAGCAATGGCCAGGTGGTGATTCGCGATAGCGTCATCAATGAAGGCTTTAATATTGCTCAACCATGGGCGGCGGCGGTCGGTTCTAACCGCGCTTTCAGCGGTAACGTTGGCGCGCAGGATGATAAAGGCAACCCGCAGCGTAACCTTAACGACAACGGCTTCAACCGCATGTGGGAATATAACAACCGCGGCGTGGGCAGCTTTGTGGTTGCCGCTCCGAAACAGTAATATTATCGGCCCGCGCTCTCCCCAGGCGCGGGTTTTTCTTGTTAACGCATACTCTCACCACAACCCCAATTAATAATTTTCGCCAACGGCGAATAAATCCTCCCGCTCGCGCGTTTACTCCTCAGAACCGACAACGCGATGCTTTATCGCGTCTCTCGCCCTCCTGGAGGTCACCATGAACGCACAAATTTCTCCCATCAGGCGCTTAGTCGTTCCGGCGCTGCTATTTTTGTTATATACCCCGGCGGCGTTGGCCATGGGCGATAACAGCCCGAGCAAACAAACCCCGGATTGCCCGAGCGGTCAAGCCTACGACAGCGTGAGCCAAAAATGCGTTCCGCAAAAAACCAGCAGCCTTAGCGATGAAGATAAAACCAATTATGCCTGGCATCTGGCGAAAAAAGGGGAATATCAGGCCGCGCTTAACCTGCTGGATACGCTGCACAACGCCAATACGCCTGAGGCGTGGAACTATCGCGGCTACGCCACGCGTAAGCTCGGCAGAACCGATGAAGGAATTGGCTATTATCAGCGGGCGCTGGCGCTGAAACCGGACTACGCGAAAGCCCGCGAATACCTTGGCGAAGCATGGATGGTTAAAGGACGCCCCGATCTGGCTAAGCAGCAGCTGGCGGCGATTGCCGGCATTTGCGGCCAAAGCTGCGAAGAGTACCGCGATCTTCAGTCGGCAATAAACGGACATCCTGAATCCTGATAGTCGTGATTCGCCAGAATCAATAAGGATAAGAACATCGCTAACCGTATCGTTGATAGCCAACTGGCCGCCCATCTTCCTCGCCTGTGGCGCTACGGCCTCGTACTCTCGCACAACCGCGACGTCGCCGAGGAACTGGTGCAGGCCACCTGCCTTCGCGCGCTCGAAAAGAGCGCGCAGTTTACCCCCGGCACCCGCATCGACAGGTGGCTATTTTCCATTTTGCACTCAATCTGGATTTCAGAGCTGCGCGCCCGCCAGGTCCGCCTCGGCCAGGGGTTTGTCGAGTGTGAGGAGCTGGCCGCCCCCGAGCCGGGCGAACAGGACGATACGCGGTGGCGCTATCGGCAACTTATGCTGCGGGTTAATCAACTGCCCGAGGCGCAGCGTAATGCCGTCTTTTTGGTGTATGTCGAGGGGTTTAGTTATCAGGAAGCCGCCGAGACGCTATCGGTACCTATTGGCACCATTATGAGTCGGCTGGCCGCCGCGCGGGAAACGCTGGCCAAAACGCCGGCGATTTCCCCCCCGGCGCAGGAGAAACGCTCATGAACCCTATTCGCTTTTCCCCACCCTGGCAGGACGAGGCCATTGTCGCCTGGCTTGATGGCGAAATGTGCGCGGAGGACGCCCGCCGTTTTAGCGAAACCTTTGCCCGCGACCCGCAGCTCGCCAACCGCACCGCCACGTTGATGAATAATCATCAGCCTTATCAACATGCTTTCGCCGCCCTGCTTGATGAAGCGCCCGTGGCGCGGATGCAGGCGAAACTGGCGCCCTATCTCGCCGCGCCGGAAATTGAAGCGCAAAATCAGGCGCGCTTCAGCCGCCGCGCGCTGATCGCCGCCTCACTGGGCCTGTTGGTTATCGGTAGCGCAACAAGTTACTTCTGGCGGCCTGCGCCGCAGGAGGACGATGACGAGAATATTCGCCGTCTTGAAGCCCAGTACATGTCGCTATATAGCGCGGAAACCGTGGCCGATGTTGATAATTCACCTGAGATGCTCGACCGTGGCCTGCGTCGTTCGGCGCAGGATACAGGACTGTTGCTAGAACGACGTCAGCTCGCCTTACCTGAGGCGGAGCTGAAAATGGTCCGTATGCTGCGCTACGAAAGTACCTCGATCACGCAAATTCTCTGGCTGCATACCGGTTACGGCCCGGTCGCGCTGTGTATTTCACCCGCCGCCAGGCAAACCGCCTCGCCGCCGCAAAATGAGCAGCGTCAGGGCATGAACCTGCGCTGGTGGCACCACGGCGGCTACCAGTTTACGTTAATCGGCCGTATGCCAACACCCGCGCTCAACGATGCGGCGCACACCCTGCGGCAGGCGATAGTTTAAGCCTTCGCCTGCCGCACCCAGACCAGTTTGTTAACCGCAAAACCGAGCTCAGCGGCCAGGGCAAGGTACTGCTGTCGGATGTGGGACGGAATATCCGGGGTGCGCGAAAGCAGCCATAAATAGTCGCGGTTTGGCCCGCTCACCAGCGCGTATTGATAATCCTCGTCGAGCGCGATCACGTTATATCCGCCATAGAAGGGACCGAAGAACGAGACTTTCAGCGCTGCCGTGGTGGAAGCGCCGGTGAAATAGGCTTTGCCTTCGCTTTCGCGCCAGCGGTTGTTTCGCGGGTCAAATCCTCGATTAAGTACGCGAATGCCGCCGTCATCACGCATGCTGTAAGTTGCCGTTACCTGCTGCAGACCTCGTTCGAAACGGTTTTCCAGGCGCGCGACTTCATACCAGCGCCCCAGATAGCGGCTGGCGTCAAAGTGGTTTATCGGTTTTACTCCGTGAGGCGGCGTGGGAGTCTTACAGGCGACTAACGCCAGCGATACCGCAACCCCGGTCAGAATTGGCCATAGTTTCATCGCATTCCCTCCTTTTTCTCTTTCCTGGCAGACAAGTATAACCCCGCGCAGAGAGCATTCGTCGTTTTTCAGAGAGATTTACCGCCTGGCCTGTACAAGAAAGAAGAAAATAAAAATCATACATATCAACAATATAAACAAAAACACATTAACCCATCGCTAATTTGTACAAATTAATTCGCAGAAATTTGTACAACTTTTCCCTGAGCGTCTATAGTTGACGGGTAGCTCGATTTTACGCGCGCGCTCGGGTCAGCACTCTGCGCCAACGCCGCGGTTATTTTGAGGTGGTTCCTGCTTTACCGTTGCCTGTCCGCAATGTTTTGGCGTAAACGATGTGCAAATCGTTTACGCCAGCGGCTTTTATTTATCGCGTGGGAGATTCAGGGTTATGCATATTAAAAATACGATCCCTGTGCAGTTTATAGCTAACTGCGCATTGCTGAAAAACATTGAAAATAGCTTATTGCAGGAAAATAAAACCGTGGATGACCTTCAATTAATTAGCGAGATTAATCAACGGTTACAAATAGAAAGTAATGAAATCCTTGCCGACCTCTATTTACAGGCGCTGGATATTCTGCGCTGTGGTGTTCATCATTAATCCGTCCATCCGCTTCGTGGAGACCAAAATGTTCAGTAAACACACGCACATTTGTTCCGAACGCTATGACCTGTGGATTGACAACCACTATCTTCTGAGCGGCATCAGCCTCATTCTGCGTACGCTGCCAGAAAGATGCTTCAGTAAAAAACATGTCTTTTTTACCAGCGACAGTTATTTTTCGGTATTACAGCATAAATACAATCGCCGGGAGACGGTTTTTGTTTTATTAACTGAAGGCAACGATCTTAATTTCCTTAGCGAACTGCCAATGTTACGCATCCCCGCCAGATCGACCCCTGCTGAATTAAAAACATTTCTCAATCAACCGACCCGATATTATAAATCGCATACTTCTCCTGGCGAACTGATACAGTTTACCGAGCGAGAAAAGAAAGTCATTCAGCTCATCAGTAATGGCGAAGCCATTGCCAGTATTGGTCGCTCGCTAAATTTGCATATTAAGACAATTTATCAAATCCGCTTGAATCTGATAAAAAAACTTGGCTGCAGCGGCAGGACAGATTTCTTTAATATCAGCCGTAGCGAAACATTTAAGTCCTGGAGTCAAATCCATCTGTAAGCGCGCGTGGCGTGAGCAAACAGAAACCTGCCTCACTTAAAAGGCAGGTTTTTTTATTCGTTACCGTGGAAGTGAATACTGAAACCCTGTTCCTGCCAGTGGCCCAGCAGCTCCAGTTGCAGCGGCGAAGCGGGGCGCCCGGTCCAGACGAAGATATGTTGCCCAGGAAACAGCTCCGGGCGAGGAGATTCTAACGGTTCCGCCAGCACGTTGACGTGCCAGCCACGCTGAGAAAGGCGCCAGGCTTCCAGCCATAGGCCGGTGCGGTCTTCATTCCCCCACCCCACCAGCAGCGTCTCCTTACCATTTTTTTTACGCGATTCCGCTAAAAACAGCGCCACGCAATCAATCAATATGCCATCCAACATGCTACTAATGACCATTGAGGTATTTTGATCGAGTTTCAGCCGCTGGCGCACCGGCGCGAACAGGCTATCAAGCAGGGTGTCGACGGGATGCTGATGGCTTAATGCGGTGATTTTGGCGCGGATTTTTGCCGGCTGCATATAGCGCAGGATACTCATCATCTCTTCCTGCAACTGTGCGGATTCGTCACGGGCGGCAGGTAGCTGGCCTTCAAGCAGCGCCTTCACTTTGCCCACTGAAACGCCACGCTCTATCCAGCGCTTAATTTCTTCGATTCGCTGAATATCTTCTTCATCAAACTGACGGTGCCCGCCTTCGCTACGCTGCGGTTTCAGCAAACCATAACGCCGCTGCCAGGCTCGAAGGGTGACCGGATTGATTCCGCAACGCTCGGCTACTTCACCGATACTGTAAAAAGCCATAAGCCGCCTTTTCTCAACCTGATACTTTAGCGCCTAAACTAACGAATTTAGGCATACTGTACAACTCTCTTTTCTTGTACAGATAAAGATATCAGGTTGCAGCTCACAGCTTGCGGGAAAAAGGATGAAAGTGCGTTTACGCTATCTCAGAATGGATCATATTTTCCCCGGCCAGGCGATAGCCGGCAGGCCACCCAGTCGCGGACTGGCAAACAGATTTCCCTGAAAATGAGAAATACCCGCCGCCTCCAGCCACATCCACTCCTCCGCCTGCTCAACGCCAACCACCGATACGGAAATTTCCAGCGAGTGACAGCATTTAATAATCGCCTGCACGATAGCCTGACGCGGCCCGTCACGATGGATGTTGCGGATCAGCTGCTGATCAATTTTAATTCGATCCGGTTGATAGTGCGCCAGCAGCGATAGCCCGGCAAAACCGGCGCCAAAGTGATCGATAGCGACGCGAATTCCCGCCCCCTTCAATTTGCGTACGGCATCGGTAAACTCATCCATCCGCGAGATCACTTCACGCTCGGTGAATTCAACAATAATCTGTTCCGGGATCAGATCGTTGCGCTGAATTTCCGTTAGCAGAAATGGCACCGCATCCGCCACTTTCACCAGCGTCATCGGCAGCAGGTTGATGGTCAGCGTACGTTCACGCAGGCCTAATTTACCGGCAATGGCCAACGCAACCCGTTTACATTGCAAATCCGCGACGTAAACCTCATCGCTGGACAAACCGGCAAAATAGGCCGCAGGCGGCTCTCCGTCAACGGTGCGTAGCAGCGCTTCCCAGGAGACTATTTCACAGGCAAAAGGGTCAACCACCGGCTGAAAAGCAAAACAACATGATTCAGCGCGGTCGATACAGGGCGCGGCCGGGTAAAACGAGCTCTCATCAGCAGTAAAATCCCAGCTATCAGCTGACGGAATTTCATAATAATTCTCTTTTTCCGTCGCTTCGACAAAGGTACGGAAAAAATGTAGCGCCCGGTCGTCGTAAGTCAGCTGATATTTTGTCGTCCCCTTATCCAGCACGTTCTGTAATACCGCGTCGCGATCGTGTTCCCTTAAATCAAACAGCTCCATGCCGACCTTACCAAAGCGGCGAGACGGCGCGTAATCGCACAAAAGCTCCACCAGATTGTAATGACGCGGGTCCGCGCAAATATGCCGATAGATTTGCTGTACGTTTTCTTCCGGTCCCTCAATGAGTTGGAAGAAATGCGTACCGTTAAAAAGTAAAATACCGGTGACATCCGCCTGACCATTTCTCTCGTTAGCCGCAGCAACCATCGACTCGAGCGATTTGAATGAGACATCGTCGCAGATATGGCTGCGATAAATGATGGTGGTGAGCATAGCGATTCCAGATGAGAGGTATAAGCATTCACAGTAGCAGTTACTGTTCGATACGTCTTGCGAAACAAGTATTTATATTAACAAAAATTGAACACACAACGCCGCCAGGCCGTATAATCTTGTACAAACTGTCACGCTTAGAATCCTCATCGCAATTTTACACAAAATAAAAAAACAACAAATTTATCGTTAGTTTTCAATAAACTATACTCAAATCACAATTTATTGCGCAACACTCTATGTACAAGTTACAGATTATTGTATAAGTTTACTCACAGTTAACAGATGAGTGAAATTAAAGGAGCGCATATGCAGCAGAATGGTTACATTCCAGATACAGCGAACGCGATAGCCCAGTATTTCAACAAAGCATCGTTACCTTCCCAGCAGGAGACGCTGGGCGAAATCGTGATGGACATACTCACCGAAGGGCGGCATTTAAACCGCAAAGCGCTCTGCACCAAGTTACTGAGCCGTCTTGACGTCGCACGAGCTCCGGAAGAAGAAAATCATTATCAAACGTTGATTGGCCTGCTGTTTGAGCGTCAGGAGTAAACGCTGACTGTCGGCCTGCACCTGACCTGGCTTACAGGAACAACGAGGCATGCAGAGGGACGATGATGAAAAGCAGTCAATCAGAACGGGTTAGCGATGAGATTATTGGCGAGGCGGTTTTATCCCTTCTTAAAACAAACCGGCCAATTAATATTCCGACGCTGCTAGTCAAACTTCGGTTAATGCAGGCAGCGGAAACGAACCACCAGCGAAGGAATGCAATTATTGCCGTTATTGATGAAATTAGCGTCAGACTCACGACGCGCGGCAATCACGCTCCGGTCATTAAAAAGATTAACGGCCAGTGGGAAAACAGAGCCGTTGTTGTGGATGGTAACGTCGAACCGACGGGTAAAAAAATACACTGATCCCCAATCAAGTTTAATAAACAAGTGAGAATATGATGAGACAGACTATGCATCAGCAATCAGATATTTACGCAGGACTGCAGGATAGAGCGCTCTCAGAATATTTCCGCGCCGCCGGAGATAAATTAGTCGATGAATCTGCGGTAATGTCGCTGGCAATCGACAGCATCCTCAGCTCAGATGGGCATCTGAGCAATAAGGCGCTTATTTTATGGTTGATCAATGCCCTGGAAACCACCGATAACGTGGTCACCGCGGATGTGATTCGCAAGACGCTGGAAATTGTCGTCGGCTATACGATGGATGATATTTAAGCCTGTCAGTCCGAATAAAAAAACCTCGCGGCGCGAGGTTTTTTATTCTATCAGTAGCACATTAATGCGCGTTAACCACTACCCACATCGGTCCCTGACCAACGGCATAACGCCCTTTCTCTTTTAACAGCCCCTGCTCGCCGGCAATTTCATATACTGCGATATGATGCGATTTCTGCCCGGCGGCAATCAAATACTTACCGCTGTGATCGAGATTAAAGCCGCGCGGCTGCGCTTCGGTCGGCTGATAGCCTTCAATAGACAGTACGCTACCGTCTTCAGAAACGCTGAAGATGGTGATAATGCTGGCGGTACGATCGCAGGCATAAAGATGACGGCCATCCGGCGTAATATGAATATCCGCAGCCCAGCGCACGCCGGTGAAATCTGGCGGCATCATATCCAGCGTCTGCACGCACTCAATTTTCCCGTGCGGATCTTTAAGCTCCCACACGTCAACGGAGCTGTTCAGTTCATTCACACAGTAGCCATACTGCTGGTTCGGATGGAACACCATATGCCGCGGACCGGCGCCTTCAACGGTAGTGACTTCCGCCGGCTCCTGTGCGGCCAGATAGCCGTCGTCGCTCAGGTTAAACAGGCAAATACGATCCTGCTTCAGCGCCGGTACCCATAGCGTGCGGTTGTCCGGCGAAATATTGGCCGAGTGACAGCCTTCCAGCCCCTCGACGACGGTGACCGTTTCGCCCGGCAGGCCGTCAATCAATGGCGTCACGCTCACGCAACCCTGATTGTAGGAAGCGCTAAAAACAAAACGGCCCTGATGGTCGGTGGAGATATGCGTCGGGCTCCCCGGCAGCGCAGCTTCACCGGCGAAAGTCAGCGCGCCATTATCTGGCGCAATGCGGTAAGCCAGGACGCGAAACTCCGGACGAACGCCGACATAGAGATACTCTTTGTTCGGACTTACCACCATCGGCTGCACCTGGCCCGGGGCATCAACAACCTGAACCAATGTCAGATTTCCCTCAGCATTGAGGCTCCAGACGTGAATCTGATGGCTCTCCGGGCTGGCGGTATATACGGTTTGTTTCATGACTACTCCTTTCCTCACTGCTCGTGAAACTGCTCGTGGACATCGTTATACATTTCATCCGGCGCGCGACGCAACGATGAATGGTATAGACGTTTTTAACGGTAGATGCTGAAAAATTTGCCCCTGAGACGAAGCCGTGTACCATCATGGAAGACAACTTTTCATCATTTACCGGAACCAACACATGACCTCACGCGTGATCGCCCTCGATTTAGACGGCACCCTACTGACCTCGAAAAAAACGATTCTTCCGGCGTCGCTCGATGCGCTGGCTCGCGCCCGGGAGGCTGGATATCAGGTGATCGTCGTAACCGGCCGACATCACGTCGCTATCCATCCTTTTTATCAGGCACTGGCTCTCGATACACCTGCAATTTGTTGTAATGGTACTTATTTGTATGATTATCATGCAAAAAAGGTTCTCGAGGCCGATCCGATGCCGGTGGATAAAGCCCTCAGCCTGACCAACATGCTCGCCGAACACGATATTCACGGTCTGATGTACGTCGATAACGCCATGCTTTATGAACGTCCGACCGGCCACGTGATCCGCACCACTAACTGGGCGCAGTCGTTGCCGGTTGAACAACGCCCGGTTTTCACCCAGGTGGATTCTCTGGCGCAGGCGGCGCGTGAAGTACAAGCGGTATGGAAATTCGCCCTTACCGACGAAAATATCCCGAAACTGCAGGCCTTCGCGCAGACCGTCGGCCAGAAACTGGGCCTGGAATGCGAATGGTCGTGGCACGATCAGGTTGATATCGCCCGCGCCGGCAATAGTAAAGGCAAACGCCTGGCGCAGTGGGTCGCCGCGCAAGGATTATCCATGCAGGACGTTATCGCTTTTGGCGATAACTACAACGACCTCAGCATGCTGGAAGCCGCCGGGACCGGCGTGGCGATGGGTAACGCGGTTGAGGAAGTAAAAGCGCGGGCCAAGGTGGTGATCGGCGAAAACGAAACCACCAGCATCGCCGACTTTATCAATCGTAACTTGCTGTAATCAGGCCGCGATCGACACGCTCTTAATTTGCGCATACAGCCACTGGCCTGGGCTGACACCCAGGTCATCCCGCGCCCACGGGCTAATTCGCGCCCATAGCGTTTTGCCGCTGACCGTAAGCTGTACCTCAATCTGACCGTTGGTTTCCACGCAGCCAACAACCTGTGCGCGCAGAATATTCCGGATACTGGTCTGTCGCGGATGCTCCAGCACCAGCGACACATCCGACGCCTGAATACGAATACGCGCCGCTTCGCCCGGCTCCCGCGCCAGTTGATTAACCCATAGTTGCTGATCGCCCAGCGCCAGCGCGGTCATCGCATATTGCGGATGCTGCGCGATCACCGAGACGTTAAGAATTGTGCTCTGCTGCTCCTGCGGCAGCCAAGGATGCATCACGCTGCTGCTCCAGACCGTTTCGAGATCGCCAAACGCCTTCACTTTCCCCGCCTCCAGCACCAGCACGTTATCGGCCAGGTGCTGAATTTCATCGAGCGAGTGGCTGACATATAGCATCGGGATATGGATCTCGCGCGCCAGTCTCTGTAAATAGGGGAGTAATTCGCGCTTGCGCGGAATATCCAGCGAGGCCAGCGGCTCATCCAGCAGCAGCAATTCCGGCGCGGTCAACAGGGCGCGGCCAATCGCCACCCGCTGTTTTTCCCCGCCAGACAAACTACCGGGCAGTCGTTCAAGCAGGTGCTCAATGCCCAACAACGCCACCAGCTTATCAAATTGCGCGGCCATGCTTTTGGCCATCCCATATTTCAGGTTGCCGCGCACTTTATAGTGAGGAAACAGCCGCGCGTCCTGAAACACATAGCCGATGCGCCGCTTCTCCGGCGCCAGGCAGATGCGCTGTCGCGCGTCATTGAGTACCCGACCATTGAGCACAATGCGCCCCTGCTGCGGCTGCGTCAGCCCGCCGATCGCATTAATCAGCGAGGTTTTGCCCGCGCCCGAGACGCCGAAAATTGCGGTAATGCCGCTGGCGGGCAAGGTTTCATGTACTTCAAGACAGTGGTTGCCCAGCGTCTGGCTAAAATCGAGCTCCAGCATAGTTATTTTCCCATCCGCTTACGGCTAAGGCGCGCCAGCCATTCGGAGACCAGCAGCGATACCAGCGCCAGGACAATAGAGATGATGCACAACCGCGCGGCGGCGCCTTCGCTGCCTGGCGTTTGAATCAGGGTATACATCGCGGAAGGAATGGTGCGCGTTTCGCCAGGAATGTTTGAGACAAAGGTGATCGTCGCGCCAAACTCCCCCAGCGAACGGGCGAAAGCCAGCACCGTACCGACAATAATGCCCGGCAGAGTCAACGGCAGCGTGATGGTGAAAAATACCCGCCAGCGATTAGCCCCGAGGGTGCGCGCCGCCTGTTCAAGCTTTACGTCCACCCCTTCAAGGGCGAGGCGAATCGCCCGCACCATCAGCGGGAATGACATCACCGCCGCCGCCAGTACCGCCCCCCGCCAGCTGAAGGCGAAAGTCAGACCAAACCAGTCGTATAACCAACTGCCAATAAAGCCGCGCCGCCCCATGGAAATCAGCAGCAGATAGCCGACCACCACCGGCGGCAGCACCAGCGGTAGATGTATAATACTATCGAGTAACGCTTTGCCGGGAAAATGGCGGCGCACCAGCAGCCAGGCAAAAAAGATCCCAAAAGGTAAGCTGCAAACCACCGCCAGGGATGAAACTTTCAGGCTCAGCAGTACCGCCTGCCATTCGGGATCGCTTAAAATCATTGCTGTGTGGTGAATCCGTAACGTTTAAAGATAGCCGAGGCTTCCGGGCCTTTGAGGTAGTCGTAAAACGCGGTTACGGTAGCATTTTTATGCCCATCAACGATAGCCAGCGGATACTCGACTTTTTTGTGCGAATCCTCCGGGAAGGTGCCCACCACTTTAACCCCCTTGCTGGCGACGGCATCAGAGCCGTAGACGATGCCCAGCGGCGCTTCGTTGCGCTCCACCAGCGCCAGCGCGCCGCGCACGTCTTCTGCCGGCGCGAGCTTCGGCGACAACGTCTCCCAGGCCCCCAGTTTCTGCAGCGCTTCTTTCGCGTAGATCCCCGCCGGCACGTGATCCGGATCGCCGACCGCCAGACGCCCGCCTTGCAGCAGGCTGACCCAGTCGGTTTTATCATTAATGGCGATATCGCCGCGATCGCTGGCTTTCGGCGCCACCACCACCAGGCTATTGCCCAGCAGCGTGGTGCGGGAAGCCGTATCGATTGATTTTTTGTCTACGGCATAGTCCATCCATTTCTGATCCGCAGAAATAAATAGATCGGCAGGCGCGCCGGCTTCAATCTGGCGCGCCAGCGTGGAGGAAGAGGCAAAGGAAGAAACCACCTCGACATGACGCTCTTTTTTATACGCCTGGGCGATATCCTGCATAGCGTTAGTTAACGACGCCGCGGCAAAAACGGTTATTTTGCCGTCCTGCGCCAGCGCATGACCAGAAACGCAGAGCGTTAATACCGCCCCGGTAAGTAAACGCGACCATTGACCTGCCATTGGAAACTCCTGTTTATTCGTTATGTAATGAATAATATAACGACTATGGTGAGAATTTCACAGCGCCAATTAGGGGTAATCAGGATGGGGACAAAAGAAAACGCCCGGCGGGCCGGGCGTTGGGGAAATCAGTGGTTTTGCTGGCTGCTGTCTTTATGACCGGCGCCGGAGAAAAGGTTGAACACTTCACCGAGACCGTAAATCAGACCGAGGATGACCGCCATCACCACAGGTACCATGACGACAGCAAATACCAGACTTTTCAACAGCTCTAACATGGTTGGCTCCAGATAGTACGAATATTTCATTGTAACCATTTTGGCCGGAAAAACACGCCCCATTTGTGCGGTGCCTCGCCGCCGCGGCAGATGGCTGTTGCAAGATAGGCGCTATCGTTCACAATACGCTTTTTACGTCAGGAATTGATTATGCAGGCCGAAATCCTTCTTACGCTTAAACTTCAGCAGCGCCTGTTCGCCGATCCTCGCCGGATCGCCCTACTCAAGCAGATCGATCGGACTGGCTCAATTAGCCAGGGGGCGAAGAACGCCGGTATCAGCTATAAAAGCGCATGGGATGCGATCAACGAAATGAACCAGCTCAGCGAACAGTCGCTGGTCGACCGCGCCACCGGCGGTAAAGGCGGCGGCGGCGCGGTGCTGACCCGCTATGGCCAGCGGTTGATTCAGTTGTACGATCTGTTGGCGCAGATTCAACAAAAAGCCTTCGACGTACTAAGCGACGATGACGCCCTGCCCCTCGACAGTTTGCTGGCGGCGATTTCCCGCTTCTCGTTACAAACCAGCGCCCGCAACCAGTGGTTCGGCACCATCACCGGTCGCGACCACCAGCAGGTACAGCAACATGTCGACGTGCTGCTGGCGGACGGCCAAACCCGTTTTAAAGTCGCCATTACCGCACAAAGCGCCGACCGTCTCGGGCTCGATGAAGGCCAGGAAGTGCTGGTGTTGCTGAAAGCGCCGTGGGTCGGCATCACGCTGGATAACGCCGTGGCGCAGCAGGCGGACAACCAGCTTACCGGGCGCATTAGCCGCATTGAACGCGGCCCGGATCGGTGTGAAGTCATCATGGCGTTGCCGGATGGGCAAAACCTGTGCGCCACGCTGTCAACGGCGCAAATTGACGGTTTGCAGGAGGGCGCGCAGGCGATCGCTTACTTCAATGCCGATCGCATCATTCTGGCAACCTTATGCTAATGGCATTGACTTTATTGCCGTGAAGACGTATCCCTGAAGTACAACGCTGCAAAAAGTGGGATACACAATGTCATCATTGCAAATTTCGCAAGGCACGTTTCGCCTTAGCGATATAAAAACCTTATATATCGATCGCCTCACGCTACGTGCTGGCGAAAGCTGGGCTTTCGTCGGCAGTAACGGTAGCGGTAAATCGGCGCTGGCCAGAGCGCTGGCCGGCGAACTGACTCTACTCAACGGGCAGCGCGAAAGCACATTTCAGCGTACGACTCGCCTCTCCTTCGAACAGCTGCAGAAACTGGTCAGCGACGAGTGGCAACGCAACAACACCGATATGCTTAGCCCCGGCGAAGAAGACACCGGACGCACTACCGCAGAAATCATCGAAGATGAAAAACGCGACCCGGAACGCTGTGCCCGGCTGGCGGAGCAGTTTGGTATTAGCCACCTGCTGACGCGGCGCTTTAAATATCTGTCGACGGGCGAAACCCGCAAAACGCTCCTCTGTCAGGCGCTGATGAGCGATCCCGACCTGCTGATCCTCGACGAACCGTTTGATGGCCTGGATGTCGCTTCTCGCCAACAGTTGGCCGACCTGCTGGCCAGCCTGCATCAGGATGGCATCACCCTGGTACTGGTTCTCAACCGCTTTGATGAGATCCCGGAATTTATTGAATATGCCGGCGTGCTGGCGGATTGCACGCTGAGCGAAATCGGCGAGAAACAGGCCTTACTGCAACAGGCGCTGATTGCCCAACTGGCGCACAGCGAGAAGCTTACTGGCATGACGCTCCCGGAACCGGATGCTCCCGCCGCGCGGCACGACTTAGCGGAGAACGCTCCGCTTATCATTCTTAACGACGGCACGGTGTCGTATAACGATAAAGCGATCATTAATCAGCTAAGCTGGACGGTGAATCCCGGCGAACACTGGCAAATTGTCGGTCCCAACGGCGCGGGCAAATCCACATTGCTGAGCCTGATCACCGGCGACCATCCGCAGGGTTACAGCAACGACCTGACGCTGTTTGGCCGCCGCCGCGGCAGCGGCGAGACCATCTGGGATATCAAAAAACATATTGGCTATGTCAGTAGCAGCCTGCATCTGGAATACCGCGTCAGCACTAACGTGCGTAACGTGATCCTTTCCGGCTATTTTGATTCGATCGGCATTTATCAGGCGGTCTCTGATAAACAGCACAAGCTGGTTCAGCGCTGGCTGGATATTCTGGGCATTGATAAACGCACCGCCGACGCCCCGTTCCATAGTTTGTCGTGGGGACAGCAGCGGCTGGCGCTGATCGTTCGCGCGCTGGTTAAACACCCGACCTTACTGATACTCGATGAACCTTTACAGGGTTTAGATCCGCTGAATCGTCAACTGGTACGTCGTTTCGTTGATGTTTTGATTGGCGAAGGGGCCACGCAGCTGCTGTTTGTATCGCATCATGCCGAAGATGCCCCTGACTGCATTACCCACCGTCTGGAGTTTATTCGTAGTGGAGACGGTTACACTTACCACCTCGGCACGCTGGCAGAATAGCGCTATACAGGGGTCTGCGGATCCCTGTATTTTTTCAGAGAAATAACCAAAAATCACAACAACTAACTGTTTTATAAAAGATTATATAAAATCAGTCTTAATGCTGCACCAAGTGTAAACGATTCCACTATTTTAGCCTGTGTCACACTTTTGCCTTCTTTGGTATGCTATCTTCTTCTCACACGATAAGCCTATTGGAGCGAATCATGAAAGTACTGGTCACAGGTGGTAGCGGTTACATTGGAAGTCATACTTGCGTACAGCTGCTGCTGCAGGGACATGATGTGATTATTCTCGACAATCTCTGCAACAGTAAACGCAGCGTATTGCCGGTCATTGAACGTCTCGGCGGCAAGAAAGCCACCTTTGTCGAAGGCGATATTCGTAATGAAGCGCTGATGACGGAAATTCTGCACGATCACGCCATTGAAGCGGTGATCCATTTTGCCGGCCTGAAAGCCGTCGGCGAGTCCGTCGCCAAGCCGCTGGAATATTACGACAATAACGTCACCGGTACACTGAAATTAGTTTCCGCTATGCGCGCGGCTGGCGTTAAAAACTTTATTTTTAGCTCCTCCGCGACCGTCTACGGCGACCAGCCAAAGATCCCTTATGTTGAAAGTTTCCCGACCGGTACCCCGCAAAGCCCCTACGGTAAAAGCAAACTGATGGTTGAGCAGATCCTCGCCGACCTGCAGAAAGCCCAACCGGACTGGAGCATCGCGCTGCTGCGCTACTTCAACCCGGTCGGCGCGCATCCATCAGGCGATATGGGCGAAGATCCGCAGGGTATCCCGAACAACCTGATGCCGTATATCGCGCAGGTTGCCGTTGGCCGTCGCGAATCACTGGCGATTTTCGGTAACGACTACCCGACCGAAGACGGCACCGGCGTGCGCGACTACATCCACGTGATGGACCTCGCCGACGGCCACGTCGCCGCCATGGAAAAACTGGCGAATAAAGCCGGCGTGCATATCTACAACCTTGGCGCAGGCGTCGGCAGCAGCGTGCTGGACGTGGTCAACGCCTTCAGCAAAGCCTGCGGTAAACCGATTAATTATCACTTCGCGCCGCGCCGCGATGGCGATCTCCCAGCCTACTGGGCTGATGCCGCCAAAGCCGACCGCGAGCTGAACTGGCGCGTGACGCGCAACCTTGACGAAATGGCGCAGGACACCTGGCACTGGCAGTCCCGTCATCCGCAGGGTTATCCGGACTAATCGCCTAAAGGAAAGGCTCTAAGGAAATACCATGACGCAATTTAACCCCGTCGACCATCCGCACCGTCGTTATAACCCGTTAACCGGGCAGTGGATTCTGGTTTCACCGCATCGTGCCAAGCGCCCCTGGCAAGGGGCGCAGGAGACGCCGGCAAAACAAACGTTGCCCGCGCACGATGCGGATTGTTTCTTGTGCCCGGGTAATACCCGCGTCACCGGCGACACTAACCCGAATTACACCGGCACTTACGTGTTTACCAACGATTTTGCGGCATTGATGACCGATACGCCGGACGCCCCGGAGAGCGACGATCCGCTGATGCGCTGCCAAAGCGCGCGCGGCACCAGTCGGGTTATCTGCTTCTCGCCAGACCACAGCAAAACGCTGCCGGAACTGAGCATTGAAGCACTGGAAGGCGTGGTTAAAACGTGGCAAGAGCAGACCGCGGACCTTGGGAAAAGTTATCCCTGGGTCCAGGTCTTCGAAAATAAAGGGGCGGCGATGGGCTGCTCCAACCCGCACCCTCACGGCCAGGTTTGGGCCAACAGCTTCCTGCCTAATGAAGCGGAACGTGAAGACCGTCTGCAAAAAAAATATTTCGCTGAGCAGGGTTCACCGATGCTGGTGGATTATGTGCAACGCGAACTGGCCGACGGCAGCCGTACCGTTGTAGAAACCGAACACTGGCTGGCCGTGGTCCCCTATTGGGCAGCCTGGCCCTTTGAGACGCTGCTGCTACCAAAAGCGCATATTCAGCGCCTGACCGATTTAACCGCAGCCCAGCGCCACGACCTGGCGCTGGCGCTGAAAAAGCTGACCAGCCGTTACGACAACCTGTTCCAGACCTCCTTCCCCTACTCCATGGGCTGGCACGGCGCGCCGTTTAATAACGAAGATAATCAACACTGGCAGCTGCACGCTCACTTTTACCCGCCGCTGTTGCGCTCCGCCACGGTGCGCAAATTTATGGTCGGTTACGAAATGCTAGCCGAAACCCAGCGCGATCTCACGGCGGAACAAGCCGCCGAAAAGTTACGTGCCGTTAGCGATATCCATTTTCGTGAATCAGGAGTTGAACAATGAGTCTGAAAGAGAACACCCAGGCGCTGTTTGCTGAACAGTTTGGCTACCCTGCCAGTCACGTCATTCAGGCGCCGGGCCGCGTCAACCTGATTGGCGAACATACCGATTACAACGATGGTTTCGTGCTGCCGTGCGCCATTGACTATCAAACCGTAGTCAGCTGCGCGCCGCGTTCCGACCGTATCGTGCGGGTCATTGCCGCCGATTATGACAACCAGCGCGACGAGTTTTCCCTCGATGCGCCCATCGTTAGCCACGACACCCAACAGTGGTCAAACTACGTCCGCGGCGTGGTCAAACATCTGCAAAAGCGCAATAGCCACTTCGGCGGCGCCGATCTGGTCATCAGCGGCAACGTACCGCAGGGCGCGGGGTTAAGCTCCTCGGCGTCGCTGGAAGTCGCCGTCGGCACCGTGTTCCAGCAGCTGTATCATCTGCCGCTCGACGGCGCGCAAATCGCCCTTAACGGCCAGGAAGCGGAAAACCAGTTCGTCGGCTGTAATTGCGGCATTATGGACCAGCTTATTTCGGCGCTGGGTAAAAAAGATCATGCGCTGCTGATCGACTGCCGTACCCTTGGCACCAAAGCGGTGTCGATGCCGAAAGGCGTCGCGGTGGTGATTATCAACAGCAACTTTAAACGCACGCTGGTCGGCAGCGAATACAACACCCGCCGCGAACAGTGTGAAACCGGCGCGCGTTTCTTCCAGCAGCCCGCTCTACGTGACGTTGAGCTTGCGCAGTTTAATGCCGTGGCCCACGAGCTGGACCCGATTGTGGCGAAACGCGTGCGTCATGTATTAACCGAAAACGCTCGTACCGTTGAAGCGGCGAAGGCGCTGGCAAACGGCGACCTGCAGCGTATGGGCGAACTGATGGCGGAGTCTCACGCTTCCATGCGCGATGATTTTGAAATCACCGTACCGCAAATTGATACGCTGGTTGAGATTGTCAAAGAGGTTATCGGCGACAAGGGCGGCGTGCGGATGACCGGCGGCGGCTTTGGCGGCTGTATCGTTGCCCTGATGCCGGAAGCATTGGTTGAAAAAGTACAGCAGGCGGTAGCCGCTCAGTATGAAGCGAAAACCGGCATTAAAGAGACTTTTTACGTCTGCAAACCATCCCAGGGAGCCGGCCAATGCTAACGCCAACCCGCGAACTCGCGCCCGACGGACAGCCGTGGAACGTGATAACGCTGCGTAATAACGCCGGGATGACCGTAACGGTGATGGACTGGGGCGCGACGCTACTCTCCGCGCAAGTGCCCCTTGCCGATGGCAGCCTGCGCGAAGCGTTACTTGGCTGCGCCACGCCGCAGCAATATCGCCAGCAGGCGGCATTTCTGGGCGCGTCCGTCGGCCGCTACGCTAACCGTATCGCCAACAGCCGCTTCACGCTCGATGGCGAAATCGTGAATTTAACCCCGTCGAACGAGGCCGGCCACCAGCTCCACGGCGGGCCGGACGGCTTCGACAAGCGCCGCTGGCAAATTGTCAGCCACGACGACAGCCAGGCGCTATTTGCGCTCGACTCCGCCGATGGCGATCAGGGCTTCCCGGGCCATCTGCAGGCAACCGCGCGCTATCGCCTGACTGACGATAATCGTATCGCCATTGAGTACCGCGCCACCGTTGATAAGCCCTGCCCGGTCAATATGACTAACCATGTCTATTTTAATCTCGACGGCGTGCAGGGCGATGTGCGCCACCACCGCCTGCAGATCTTCGCCGATCGGTATCTGCCGGTAGAGAGCGACGGTATTCCGTATGGCGATTTGCGCGACGTGGAGTACACCAGTTTTGATTTCCGCGCGCCAAAAGTGCTTGCCGGAGAGTTTCTTGCCGATGCTGACCAGCAAAAAGTGAAAGGTTACGATCACGCCTTTCTGCTGCAGGCCAAAGGCGACGCCCGCCAGCCGGCGGCGCATGTCTGGTCGCAGGATGAAAAGCTACAGCTGACGGTGTATACCTCGGCCCCGGCGCTGCAGTTTTATTCCGGTAACTATCTCGGCGGCACGCCATCGCGCGGCAGTCAACCTTACGGCGACTGGCAAGGGCTGGCGCTGGAGAGCGAGTTCCTGCCGGACTCCCCCAATCATCCGCATTGGCCGCAGCCAGATTGCGTATTACGACCCGGCGCCGAGTACGTTAGCCTGACGGAATATCAGTTGATCGCCAGATAACGCCATAACCCTCCCTGCGGAGGGTTTTTTTTCGCCTTTTTGCTGTAATTTGCACCGCTAAAAGACAAAAAGCTAACCTGTGTTTTACAAGCATCTTACACTGCGTCACTATTTTCGCTATGGTTAGGGATAAGCATTGCCGTGAGGTAAATCACGGCAATATAATGAGAATAGTTATCAATCAATAAACACATACACCACAGTAGTCGGGTTGCGTGTAGGAGGAGTAAGAGAATGGCTGTAACTAAGCTGGTACTAGTCCGTCACGGCGAGAGCCAATGGAACAACGAAAACCGTTTCACCGGTTGGTACGACGTTGACCTGTCTGAAAAAGGCGTTAGCGAAGCGAAAGCGGCGGGTAAACTGCTGAAGGAAGAAGGCTTCAGCTTTGATTTTGCTTATACCTCCGTGCTGAAACGTGCCATCCACACCCTGTGGAACGTGCTGGACGAACTGGATCAGGCCTGGCTGCCGGTTGAGAAATCCTGGAAACTGAACGAACGTCATTACGGCGCGCTGCAGGGCCTGAACAAAGCGGAGACCGCTGAGAAGTATGGCGACGAGCAGGTTAAACAGTGGCGTCGCGGCTTTGCCGTCACCCCGCCGGAACTGACCAAAGATGACGAACGTTATCCGGGCCACGATCCGCGTTACGCGAAGCTGACCGATGCGGAACTGCCGACCACCGAGAGCCTGGCGCTGACCATCGACCGCGTCGTACCTTACTGGAACGAAACTATTCTGCCGCGCCTGAAAAGCGGCGAGCGCGTCATTATCGCCGCTCACGGTAACTCCCTGCGTGCGCTGGTGAAATACCTCGACAACATGGGCGAAGACGAAATCCTCGAACTGAACATCCCGACCGGCGTACCGCTGGTGTATGAGTTCGATGAAAACTTCAAGCCGATCAAACACTACTACCTGGGCAATGCTGACGAAATCGCTGCGAAGGCCGCGGCCGTCGCCAACCAGGGTAAAGCGAAGTAATACGCAACTGAATTATTTCGGCAACAAAAAAGCGTGGAATTTTCCACGCTTTTTTATTTTTAGCTATCGCTGGCGCAACGCGAAGGCAGCCAGCGATGGTAAAGCACAGGCTAGCCGCGGCGCGCTTTAACCGCATCCGCCAGCTGGCGCAGGATGGTCTCGGTATCTTCCCAGCCGATGCAGGCGTCGGTCACGCTCTTGCCGTAGGTCAGCGGTTCGCCGCTTTCCAGGCTCTGATTGCCTTCCACCAGGTGGCTTTCAATCATCACGCCCATAATCGCGTTTTCACCGCCGGCAATCTGCTGGCACACGTCGGCGCCGACTTCCATCTGCTTTTTAAACTGCTTGCTGGAGTTAGCGTGGCTGAAGTCGATCATGATTTGCGCCGGCAGACCGGCTTTTGCCAGACCCACTTTCACTTCGGCAACGTGCTGAGCGCTATAGTTCGGCTCTTTACCGCCGCGCAGAATGATATGGCAATCGCTGTTGCCGCTGGTGTTCACAATAGCGGAATGGCCCCACTTCGTTACCGATAAGAAACAGTGCGGCGCGCCAGCTGCGTTGATCGCATCGATAGCGACCTTGATGGTGCCATCGGTGCCATTTTTGAAGCCAACCGGGCACGAGAGGCCGGAAGAGAGTTCACGGTGCACCTGGGATTCAGTGGTACGCGCGCCGATTGCGCCCCAGCTCATCAGGTCCGCCACATATTGCGGGGTGATCATATCAAGGAACTCGCCCGCCGCAGGCAAACCGCTGTCGTTGATTTCCAGCAGCAGCTTACGCGCGATACGCAGCCCGTCGTTGATGCGGAAGCTGTTATCCATATGCGGATCGTTAATTAGCCCCTTCCAACCGACGGTGGTGCGCGGTTTTTCAAAATAGACGCGCATAACGATTTCCAACTCGCCTTTGAGCGCTTCACGCAGCGTCAGCAGGCGGCTGGCGTACTCTTTCGCCGCGGCAGGGTCGTGAATAGAGCACGGACCAATTACCACCAGCAGACGATCGTCGTTGCCTTTGAGGATGTTGTGGATCGCTTTGCGAGCATGTGCAACGGTATTGGCAGCATTTTCGGTAGCGGGGAATTTTTCCAGGAGCGCAACGGGAGGTAATAATTCGTTGATCTCTTTAATGCGTAAATCGTCGTTCTGATAATTCATCTTCTTTCCAGGCGTTGCCATACTTATACAATGAAATGCAATCCTTCCAATCTATCTCTTCGGTCAAAAAGTGTAAACGTGATTTTACACTGACGATGGAATAATCCTGGAATTAGGGAAAAATACGCCATAAAGTAGCGAAATCCCGCCAGCCAACTACAATTTTTAACTGCAACATCCAATTAAATGTTTATTTTCAGTATTATATTTTAAATCCTCACGCTAAGGCGGAGTGTTAAACCATAGCACCGCAGATCCCTGGCACATCTCTGTTGGCCGCGTTTAGCCAACAAATCGACTAAGCAGGAGTATCCGATGAATATGAATAAACTCACAGCCCTACTTATCACCGCCACCTTAAGCTTAGCCAGCGGCGCCGCACTGGCCGCCGATAGCGGCGCGCAATCGAACAACGGCCAGGCCAATTCCGCCGCTGATGCCGGACAGGTTGCGCCCGATGCCCGTGAAAACGTGGCGCCTAATAATGTCGATAACGACAAAATTAACTCCGGTGGCACCATGCTTCACCCTGATGGTTCGACGATGAATCATGACGGAATGTCGAGCGACGAGGTCCATAAAAACAGCATGTGCAAAGATGGACGCTGTCCGGATACGGATAAAAAAATGGAAAGCGGCAATGGTATGAACCACGATGCCAGCAAAACGGATGGCACTACGCAGTAATTGAAACGGGTAAGAAAAGGGATCGAGGTGACCAACGTTCACCTCGATCCCTTTGTTCGCTGAATTTCGGTAAGATGTCATAGTGTAATAATGATAACTATTAAAGGATGACATCATGGCGCATGCACATTCACCGACCCCTGCTGGCGAAAACAGTAACGCCAACCGGCTGCTTTGGGCTTTTATCGTAACCGCCGGTTTTATGATTATTGAGGCCATCGGCGGCGTCATTTCCGGTTCGCTGGCCCTGCTGGCCGATGCCGGACATATGCTCACCGACTCCGCCGCCCTCCTGTTCGCTCTGCTGGCGGTACGCTTCGCCAGCCGGCCGCCAAATAGCCGCCACACCTTTGGCTGGCTGCGTTTAACCACTCTCGCCGCCTTCGTCAACGCCATCGCCCTGGTAGTCATTACCATTTTCATCTTCTGGGAAGCGGTACAGCGTTTTAACCATCCGCAGCCTGTCGCGGGAAAAACCATGATGGTTATCGCCGTCGCCGGAATGTTGGCCAATATTCTCGCCTTCTGGATCCTGCACCGCGGCAGCGCCGAAAGTAATCTTAACGTTCGCGCGGCGGCGCTACATGTACTGGGCGATTTGTTGGGTTCCGTCGGCGCCATCGTGGCCGCTATCGTGATTCTGATGACCGGCTGGACGCCGATTGACCCGATCCTCTCGGTGCTGGTGTCGTGTTTAGTGCTGCGTAGCGCCTGGCGGCTGCTGCAGGAGAGTATGAATGAGCTGCTGGAAGGGGCGCCGCGCTCGCTGGATGTCGAAGCATTAGGCCGCGATCTACGCCGCTCGATACCTGAAGTCCGCGACGTTCACCACGTTCACGTCTGGCTGGTAGGGGAAAAACCGGTGATGACGCTACATGTACAGGTCGTGCCGCCACACGATCATGATGCGCTACTTGATAGCATCCAGCATTTTATTGAGCATAAATATGAAATTGAGCATGTGACGGTACAGATGGAGTATCGCCCCTGCAGCGGCCCGGAATGCCACCTGAATCTGGCGCATTCCGGACATGAGCATCATCATCACCATTAACGTGAAAGCGCGTGAGAACCTCGCTCACGCGCGCTGTTAATCCACATCCGGCTGCCGTTCAGGGCAATGAACGTGAGCAGCAAATACTCCAGCGACATCGCGTACACGCCCTGCAGAGCGAAAATCACCACGCTGATGACGTTGATGATCACCCACAGCAGCCAGTTCTCCACGTATTTACGCGTCATCAACACCATCGCAGCAATCGACAGCACCATCATGCAGGAATCCCAGAATGGGAAAGCATCGGGTTCCAGCGTCGGCATCGCCACCTGTAGCCCGAGCATTTGCATCAGGTTGACGGCGATGCGGGTCAGGAAGGCAAATACCGGGTTAATAAACACCGTCATCAGGCCGATAGCCACTACGCAGCCTGCCAGCCAGGCCAGCGCTTTTGGCAGCGGCAGCCAGCGAATTTTCAGTTCCGCTTCGTTATCGCTGGTCTGCCTTGACCACGCGTACCAGCCGTAAACGTTCGCCGCGAAGAAAAACAGCTGCAGCAGCAGGCTGGCGTACAGCTGGATCTGGAAGAAGATGATCGCAAAAAGCGTTACGTTCACCAGGCCGAAGGCATAGTTGCTGATTTTTTCCAGGCTCGCCAGCCAGATGCACAGCAGGCCGGCGATGGTCCCCACCGCCTCAATCCACGACAGATCGTAGCCGCCGGCGCCGATCGGTATATGCACTAAAATATTCTGCGTACTGAAAAAATCCATTTTATCCCCTAAGCGTAACGCGACGCGGTAATGAGTTATCCCCGTAGTGTAGCCGCAAATTCCAGCATACGGTTAAGCGGAATTAATGCCCCGGCACGCAGTTTGGCGTCGACGTGAATTTCGTGTTCAATGCCGCCCTGCTCTAACCCTTGCGCTATCGCTTTCAGGCCGTTCATCGCCATCCATGGACAATGGGCGCAGCTGCGACAGGTTGCGCCCTCACCTGCCGTAGGCGCTTCCAGCAGCTCTTTTTCCGGTACCGCCTGCTGCATTTTATAGAAGATCCCGCGATCGGTAGCCACGATAAGCTGGCGCTGCGGCAGGCTTTTCGCCGCGGCAATTAATTGGCTGGTTGATCCTACCGCATCCGCCATGTCGACAATCGCCTGCGGTGATTCCGGATGCACCAGGATCGCCGCATCGGGGTAGAGCCCCTTCATGCGCGCCAGCGCCTGGGTTTTGAATTCATCATGGACGATGCAGGCGCCCTGCCAGCACAACACGTCGGCCCCGGTCTGGCGCTGTACATAGCGACCAAGATGGCGGTCCGGCGCCCAAAGTATCTTTTGTCCGAGGCTATCGAGATGTTCAATCAACTCCACCGCGATGCTGGAGGTCACCACCCAGTCGGCGCGCGCTTTTACCGCCGCTGACGTATTGGCATAGACCACCACGGTGCGATCCGGGTGAGCATCGCAAAACGCATTAAAGTCATCAATGGGACAGCCGAGATCCAGCGAGCACTCCGCATTCAGCGTCGGCATAAGGATGGTCTTTTCCGGACTAAGAATTTTGGCCGTTTCGCCCATAAAACGCACTCCGGCAACCAGCAGCGTGGAGGCCGGGTGACGCGCGCCAAAACGCGCCATTTCCAGCGAGTCGGCAATACAGCCGCCGGTCTCTTCGGCCAGTTGCTGAATTTCAGGATCGGTGTAGTAATGCGCCACCATCACGGCGTCGCGTTCACGCAGCAGGCGTTTAATTTTCTCGCGGTAAAACGCTTTTTCGTCACGGTTCAACGGTTGTGGTTTTGGCGGGAAAGGATAAATCGCCGTTTCAGGATCAAACATTACGCTCATCATGCAATCTCGTTTTACTGGCTTAACTTTGAAACCGTAAATATCGCTATGTATCGCCTTAATACGGTTTCTGTGTTTTATATGCTAAACAAGATAGCCGATCGCAAGCGAAATGTCGTGATGAATTTTGTATTCCCCGGGGACGATGCTGCGCATCTTCCCGGGCTACCGGTTCGTGCCTTATTGAGCCACGGCAAGCGTAGTGCGAACATGGAGTCGATTGTAGAGAATGACGCATAGCAAAAAGGCGCCTTTAGGGCGCCTTTTTACATTGGTGGGTCGTGCAGGATGACTCGGCTTCGCCTCGCCCTACGGGCCGTTGCTGACGCAACGTTATCCTTCACGTTCAACATCAAAGTTCAATGTTGAATGGTGGGTCGTGCAGGATTCGAACCTGCGACCAATTGATTAAAAGTCAACTGCTCTACCAACTGAGCTAACGACCCCTTGCGGGATTTTACTGCTGTAATCATTCAGGATGGTGGGTCGTGCAGGATGACTCGGCTTTGCCTCGCCCTACGGGCCGTTGCTATCGCAACGTTATCCTTCACGTTCTACCAGAAACCACCGTTAAAGATTGGTGGGTCGTGCAGGATTCGAACCTGCGACCAATTGATTAAAAGTCAACTGCTCTACCAACTGAGCTAACGACCCTAAGGGTGTTACCTGAAAGATTTTGTACTCGGCACCATCATTTTAGATGGTGGGTCGTGCAGGATTCGAACCTGCGACCAATTGATTAAAAGTCAACTGCTCTACCAACTGAGCTAACGACCCGAGTGGTGGGTGATGACGGGATCGAACCGCCGACCCCCTCCTTGTAAGGGAGGTGCTCTCCCAGCTGAGCTAATCACCCGAAACTGCGCTGGATACTACCGATACTGCTTCCACCGACCCCATCATTAAGATGGTGGGTCGTGCAGGATGACTCGCTTCGCTCGCCCTACGGGCCGTTGCTGAAGCAACGTTATCCTTCACGTTTAACATCGAAGTTCGATGCTAAAGATGGTGGGTCGTGCAGGATTCGAACCTGCGACCAATTGATTAAAAGTCAACTGCTCTACCAACTGAGCTAACGACCCGGTGGTGGGTGATGACGGGATCGAACCGCCGACCCCCTCCTTGTAAGGGAGGTGCTCTCCCAGCTGAGCTAATCACCCGATACTGCGCTGGATACTTCTACTAAGTGGTGGGTCGTGCAGGATGACTCGGCTTTGCCTCGCCCTACGGGCCGTTGCTGACGCAACGTTATCCTTCACGTTTTACTATCGCGTTCCACCAGAACGATTGGTGGGTCGTGCAGGATTCGAACCTGCGACCAATTGATTAAAAGTCAACTGCTCTACCAACTGAGCTAACGACCCACTCTGGCGTCGCTTTGGGCTTGTTCGATATCCCTTGGCAACGGCGGCATATATTACTGATTTCAGATTTCAGCGCAACTAAAATTTCGATAAAGATCACTTAACTGCTTGGGATTCGCGCGACAAGACCAGAAATAACGCGATTTCTGGTCATGCCATAATCAACCCAGGGCGTTAAGACGTTTTTGCGCTTGTTTCGCACCATCGGTGCCAGGGAATTTGCTGACCACCTGCTGGTAAACCGCTTTCGCTTTCGCGGTGTCGCCTTTGTCCTGCATGATGACGCCGACTTTAAACATCGCATCCGGCGCTTTCGGGGATTTCGGATAGTTTTTCACCACCGAGGCAAAATAGTATGCCGCATCGTCTTTTTTCCCCTTATTGTAGTTCAACTGTCCGAGCCAGTAGTTGGCGTTCGGTTGATAAGTTGAATCCGGGTACTTCTTGACGAAGTTCTGAAACGCGACCATCGCGTCATCCTGGCGGGACGAATCTTTTACCAGCGCAATAGCCGCGTTGTAATCGGTGTTGGCATCCCCGGTCATCGCTGGCGCCCCAGAGGCCGCTGGCGCTGTACTGGCGGTAGCCGAACTCTGATCGCCGGAAGATGACTGAGCCTGCGCCTGCGCGCCTGCTGCCGCTGCTCCGCCACCGCTCGTCAGTCCGTCGATCTGTTGCAGAATCTGCTTCTGGCGTTCGACAATCTGATTGAGCTGATACTGATTTTCCTGAATCTGACCGCGCAGGGAATCAATATCGCTTTGGTTATCGGAGAGCTGTTGCTGGAGTTGGGTTAAAAGCTGGCTGTGAGCATTGGAAATACGCTCAAGTTGAGTGACGCGGTCTTCGACCGAGCCTGAGCCGACACTACTGATTGGCGCCTGAGCAAAAGCGGCCCAGGGGGCCGCTATGCCAACCAGTAACGACAGACTCAATAAATGATGTCTGAAGTTACTGCTCATGCAATTCTCTTAGTAAACCAGTACGGCGCGACGGTTTTTGGCATATGCCGCTTCGTCATGACCCAGTACTGCAGGTTTTTCTTTACCGTAAGAAACGATGGAAATCTGGTCAGCAGAAACACCTTTGCCCTGCAGATACATCTTAACGGCGTTAGCACGACGCTCACCCAGAGCGATGTTGTATTCCGGAGTACCGCGCTCATCCGCGTGACCTTCTACGGTCACTTTGTAGGACGGGTTGCTACGCAGGAAGTTAGCGTGCGCATCCAGCATTGCAGCGAAGTCAGAACGGATATCGTACTTGTCCAGATCGAAGTAAACGATGTTGTTCTGCTGCAGCTGCTGCATCTGCAGACGCGCTTGCTCTTCGGAAGACATGTTGCCGCCGTTACCGTTAGCGTCCATACCAGTGCCGGCACCCAGCATGCCTTCACCGCTCTGGTCGTTGCTGGCGTTCTTGTTGGAAGAACACGCCGCGATTGCCATAACCGGCAGAGCGATCATCAGCCCTTTCAGCACTTTGTTCAGTTGCATTTCTTTGATTCCTTTAATAATCAATTATTTATTATCACAGATACGGCGACCAGGCAGGGAATTTTACCTGTCCATCAGTTGCCGGAAGACGCGCTTTGAAACGCCCATCTGTAGAAACCAGATTCAGCACGGATCCCATCCCCTGAGAAGAGCTGTAGATTACCATAGTGCCGTTAGGTGCCAGACTTGGCGTTTCATCTAAAAACGTTGATGACAGAACCTGTACACCACCCGCTTCCAGATCTTGCTTAGCAATGTGTTGCTGACCGTTGGCCGAGCTTACCATTACCATAATTTTACCATCAGCGCTGACGTCAGCATCCTGGTTCTGCGAACCTTCCCAGGTAATACGCTGCGGCGTACCGCCGTTGATGTTGACTTTATACACCTGAGGACGGCCAGCCTGGTCGGAAGTAAACGCCAGGTTCTGGCTATCCGGGAACCAGCTCGGTTCGGTGTTATTGCTGCGACCGTTAGTCACCTGACGAATCTGGCCGGATCCGAGGTCCATCACGTACAGGTTCAGGCTACCGGTTTTCGACAGTGCGAATGCCAGTTTGCTGCCATCCGGCGAGAAGGCCGGCGCGCCGTTGTGCTGCGGGAAGGAGGCAATCTGACGGACTGCGCCATTCGCCAGCGTCTGGACTACCAGCGCGGAACGGCCGCTTTCGAAGGTCACATAGGCCAGTTTAGAACCGTCCGGAGACCATGCCGGCGACATCAGCGGCTGCGATGAACGGTGAACCAGGAACTGGTTGTAGCCATCGTAGTCAGAGACGCGCAGCTCATACGGGAACTGGCCGCCGTTGGTGCGAACCACGTAAGCGATACGGGTACGGAAAGCGCCTTTAATCCCGGTCAGCTTTTCGAATACCGCGTCGCTGGCAGTATGTCCGGCATAACGCAGGTACTGCTTGGTCACTTTGAAAGAGCCTTGCGACAGGATGGTACCCGGCGCACCGCCGGTATCCACCAGCTGATAGGCAACCTGGTAAGAACCGTCAGGGTTTGGCGTCACCTGGCCTACGACCACGGCGTCAACGCCCAGCGCGGACCATGCCGCAGGCTGCACTTCCTGAGCGCTACCCGGCTGCTGAGGCAGGCGCGAGCGATCCAGCGGATTAAACTTGCCGCTATTGCGCAGGTCAGCCGCTACCACGCCGCCAATATCTTCAGGCGCAGCGCCCGGGCCAGCCCACTGGAATGGCACCACACCGATGGGGCGCGCCGAGTCCACCCCTTGGGTGATCTCGATGCGTACTTCTGCGTGCAGCACCGCCGCCCACAGCATCAAAAAACCAAATGCTACTCGTAATGCCTGCTTCATCATATCTCCCTTATCCGGGCGGAAAGCCCACGATAATTTAGCAGAATGTTAACAAACCCAAATACACAAAACTACCAAAACCCTGTGACTACCATAGATTGTTTTTCCCCGCTTGCACGGGGAAAAACGATTACAGTTTAAAGTCTAGTGTGGCATTTTTTATTTTCTCATAAACAGCCTGACTTGGCGGTTTAGGAATACTCGCAGTACGTGCTGCCGTTAATGCCGCCTGACACAGCGCAGGGTCGCCTCCTTCAGAGGTGATATCCTTCAATGTACCGTCAGGCCTAAGATTGATATGCAACACGCAACGCTTGCCTTGATAGAGGCTGGCATCATACAGGCGGCTTTGAATAGCCATTTGTATTTGCTTTGCGTATGCGCTGATATCAGCGCCCGTAGCCCCACCGTTGGCGCCAGAGGCGCCGCTATCTTTCGATGGCTGGCCATTGCCTTTAGCTCCACCGCCGGTTTTCGGCGCATTCTTACCTGAGCTCAGGTCACCGAGCAGATCGTCAACACCGCTTGCTTCTTTAGCTGCAGCGGCTTTCTTGGCCGCGGCGGCCTTCGCGGCTGCGGCTTTGGCCGCTTTATCAGCCGCCGCTTTTTCTGCGGCGGCTGCTTTGGCGGCAGCGGCTTTTTCGGCAGCTGCGGCTTTTTCAGCAGCGGCCTTCTCGGCTGCAGCTTTTTCCGCGGCAGCTTTCTGGGCAGCGGCTTTTTCAGCGGCGGCCTTTTCTGCCGCAGCCTGTTTCGCCGCTTCCTGCTGAGCTTTCTTCTCGGCCTGCTGCTGCGCTTTCTTCTCTGCATCCTGCTGAGCTTTTTTCGCCGCTTCCGCTTCGGCTTTCTTCTGCGCATCCGCGGCGGCTTTCGCCGCTTCGGCTTCCGCCTGCTTCTTGGCGTCGGCTGCCGCTTTGGCAGCCGCCTTAGCGGCAGCCGCTTCCGCGACTTTCGCCTGGGCATCGGCCTTCGCTTTGGCATCGGCGGCGGCTTTGGCGGCAGCTTCCTGCGCCTCTTTCGCCTGGGCATCCGCTTTCGCTTTTGCCGCGGCGGCAGCCTTGGCTGCGGCCTCTTCAGCCTGTTTCTGCTGTTCTTTCGCTTCTTTCGCCGCTTCCTGCGCCTGCAGACGTTCTTGTTCCATTTGCTTCAGGCGTTCCTGCTCGGCAGCCTGTTTTTCCCGCAGTTCCTCGGCCTGCTGCTGAGCCTGCTTTTCACGCTGCTCGGCCGCGCGACGCGCGCTGGACTGCTGTTGCTGCTGGCGGTTGTAGTTGTTGACTACCGCGCCAGGATCGACCATCACCGCATCAATGGACGAACCTCCGCCGCCGCCGGAAGTATCCAGATGCTCATCGAACGAACTCCAGATCAGTAGCGCAATCAGAATGATGTGCAGCACCACTGAAACTATGATCGCTCGTTTAAGCTTATCGTTTTGTTCGGTTGCCTTTGACACTATCGGTTCCCAAAAACTGTTCGCCTGTTGCCGCTTAAAAGCAGCGGCGGAATGCTACGATATCCACCGCCGCTCGCTTCGCGGGCCGATTAAATAGGCTTGGTCATTAAGCCAACCGATTTAACCCCTGCGCTATGCAACAGGTTAAGCGCTTTAATAATTTCATCGTAAGGCACATCTTTCGCGCCGCCGATAAGGAACACCGTCTTCTCATTCGCTTCGAGTCGGCGCTTCGCTTCAGCAATGACCTGCTCCGGCGGCAGTTGGGACAACGTTTCCTGACCGACTTTCACGCTGTACTGCCCTACTCCGGAGACTTCAACGATAACCGGTGGTTCATCGTTGCTTTTCACCGCTTGCGACTCCGTGGCGTCCGGCAGATCGACTTCCACGCTCTGCGTAATGATCGGCGCTGTCGCCATGAAGATCAGCAACAGCACCAACAGGACATCCAGCAGCGGAACGATGTTAATCTCGGACTTCAGTTCGCGACGTCCGCGTCCACGTGCTCTGGCCATGGCTTACCCCTTATTGCTTTCGCTGCTGGTAAACGCCTGACGGTGCAGAATGGCGGTGAACTCTTCCATAAAGTTGTCGTAGTTCAGTTCAAGTTTGTTCACGCGCTGGTTCAAACGGTTGTAGGCCATAACCGCCGGGATGGCGGCGAAAAGACCGATTGCCGTGGCGATCAGCGCTTCCGCGATCCCCGGCGCAACCATCTGCAGCGTCGCCTGCTTCACCGCGCCGAGGGCGATAAAGGCGTGCATGATCCCCCAGACGGTACCGAACAGGCCGATATACGGACTGATGGAACCCACGGTGCCAAGGAACGGAATATGCGTTTCCAGCGTTTCCAGTTCGCGGTTCATCGAGATACGCATCGCGCGCGACGCCCCTTCGACAATCGCTTCCGGCGCATGGCTGTTGGCGCGATGCAGACGCGCGAACTCTTTAAAGCCGCTGTAAAAAATCTGCTCGGAACCGGCGAGGCTATCGCGACGGCCCTGGCTCTCCTGGTACAGGCGAGACAGTTCAATGCCGGACCAGAACTTATCTTCAAACGCTTCGGCTTCGCGGCTGGCGGAATTGAGGATACGCGTTCTCTGAATAATAATAGCCCAGGAAGCGATAGAAAAACCAATCAAAATCAACATGATAAGTTTAACCAGAAGGCTCGCCTTCAGGAACAAATCAAGGATATTCATGTCAGTCACTGCTTAAACTCCGCGACAATAGACTTGGGAAGCGCACGAGGCTTCATTAAGAGTGGATCAACGCACACAATGAGAACTTCAGCTTCGTTCAAAACTGTATTCTCGGCGTTGACGATTCGCTGCGTGAAAACCAAAGAGGTGCCTCGCATCGAGGTAATTTCCGTCTGGATTTCGAGCATGTCGTCGAGTCTGGCGGGCGCAAAATACTCCAGCGTCATTTTGCGAACGACAAAGGCAACTCGTTCAGCCAACAGAACCTGCTGACTGAAGTGATGGTGGCGCAGCATCTCTGTGCGTGCTCTTTCATAAAAAGCGACGTAACTGGCGTGGTAAACCACACCACCGGCATCGGTATCTTCGTAGTAGACCCGGACCGGCCATCGAAACAGCGTTGTATTCACTTTACATCCCGGTAATGCAAAAAAAGAGTAGTGCTTTCAAACTTCGCTACTATACGCGCGGGAATCGTGGTTTGGAATGGGAGAAAGTAAACGGCGAGTAAATTTTTATGGGCTTATGCAAGCCCATGCGGTTAACAGACTTCTCTTATACTCTTATCTTTCAAAAGAAGAAAAAGATCAGGCCTGCAAAGAGAACAATATCAGCGATAAGCGGACAGAAAATCCCCTGCCAGTGCACGGCTTTCGGACGGAAGCCCACACCGTGAATGACGCCGGCGCACACCGCCCACATCAGCAAGAAACCATGCCAGATTTCAAGCCCACTGGTCTTCGCCGCAAAGCGCGACGGATCCCAGAAGATGCAGCCTGCCAGCAGCAGCGCCATTAATAAGGAAAGCGCCCTTAACGGGCGCTTGTCCATCATCGCGTAAAGGGTCGCGATAATTTTCATCAATGCTCTTCTTTACCTGCTTTGGTTGCTTCCACGTGCTCAAGCGCCAGCGCGGTAATCACCCCAAAGGCACAGGCAAGCAGCGTTCCCAAAATCCATGCGAAGTACCACATATATAGCTCCTTACCTTAGTACAGCGAGTGGGTGTTCTTTTCGATGTCTTCGCGGGTAATGCGGCCAAACATCTTCCAGTAACACCAGGTGGTGTAGCCGAGGATAATCGGCACAAACACGATAGCCACGTAGGTCATCACATTCAGCGTCAGCTGGCTGGAGGTGGCATCCCACATCGTCAGGCTCGCATTCAGCATCGTGCTGGACGGCATGATGAACGGGAACATCGCGATACCCGCGGTCAGGATGATGCAGGCCAGCGTCAGCGAGGAGAACAGGAACGCCATGGCGCCTTTATCTGCTTTTGTTGACGCGACGGTCAGCAGCGGCAGCACCACGCCCAGGGCTGGAATGGCCCACAGCGCTGGCATGTTGTTAAAGTTCACCATCCACGCGCCGGCTTCACGCGCCACTTCTTTGGTCAGCGGGTTAGACGGGCCGGTATGATCCAGCACCGATTTCACCACGTAGCCGTCGATGCCGTAGTAGACCCAAACGCCCGCCAGCGCGAAGCAGACCAGCGTCACCAGCGCCGCCACCGTGGAGACGGTGCGGGTGCGCAGGTGCAGTTCGCCTACGGTACGCATCTGCAGGTAGGTCGCGCCCTGCGTCAGGATCATCGCCACGCTGACGATACCGGCCAGCAGACCAAACGGGTTCAGCAGCTGGAAGAAGTTGCCGGTGTAGTACAGACGCAGATACTCATCGATATGGAACGGTACACCCTGCAGCAGGTTGCCGAAAGCCACGCCGATTACCAGCGGCGGCACAAAGCTCCCCACGAAGATGCCCCAGTCCCACATGTTACGCCAGCGGGTATCTTCAATCTTAGAACGGTAGTCAAAGCCCACCGGACGGAAGAATAAAGATGCCAGCACCAGAATCATCGCCACATAGAAGCCGGAGAACGCGGCGGCGTACACCATCGGCCAGGCAGCAAACAGCGCGCCGCCGGCGGTGATGAGCCACACCTGGTTTCCGTCCCAGTGCGGGGCGATGGAGTTGATCATGATTCGACGCTCGGTGTCATTACGACCGAGGAAACGGGTGAGCATGCCCACCCCCATGTCGAAACCGTCGGCGACGGCGAAGCCAATCAGCAGAACGCCGATCAGTAGCCACCAGATTAAACGCAATACTTCATAATCGATCATTTGACGACTCCTGTCTTAGCGTGCCGACTGAATAGCCGCGGAGGACTGTTCAAAGTGATAGCGACCCGTTTTCAGGCTGCTCGGTCCTTTGCGGGCAAACTTGAACATGAGGAACAGTTCAGCCACCAGGAACAGCGTATACAGACCGCAGATCAGCAACATCGAGAAGATCAGATCGCCCGCGGTCAGCGACGAGTTCGCCACCGCGGTTGGCAGCACTTCACCAATCGCCCACGGCTGACGGCCATACTCGGCAACAAACCAGCCCGCTTCAACGGCAATCCACGGCAGCGGCAGGCCGAAGAACGCGGCGCGCAGCAGCCATTTTTTCTCGCCAATACGGTTGCGAATCACGGTCCAGAAAGAGGCGCCGATAATCAACAGCATCAGTACGCCGCACGCCACCATGATACGGAAGGCGAAGTACAGCGGCGCTACGCTCGGAATAGAGTCTTTGGTCGCTTTGGCGATCTGCTCTTCCGTGGCGTCAGCGACGTTCGGGGTATAGCGCTTGAGCAGCAGACCATAACCGAGGTCTTTCTTAACGTTATTGAACTGATCGCGAACCGCCTGGTCAGTCGAACCGGCGCGCAGCTGTTCCAGCAGCGCATAGGCTTTCATCCCGTTACGAATACGCTCTTCATGCTGCGCCATCAGATCTTTCAGGCCGATAACCGGCTTATCCACCGAGCGGGTAGCGATGATACCCAGCGCGTATGGGATCTGGATGGAGAAGTGGTTGGTTTGCGCTTCCTGGTCGGGAATACCAAACAGGGTAAAGGCAGCCGGCGCCGGCTGGGTTTCCCATTCCGCTTCAATCGCCGCCAGTTTGGTTTTCTGCACGTCACCCATTTCGTAACCGGACTCATCGCCGAGGACGATAACGGAGAGGATAGCGGCCATACCAAAGCTTGCAGCAATCGCGAAGGAGCGTTTAGCAAAGGCGAAATCACGGCCTTTAAGCATGTACCAGGAGCTGATGGCAAGGATGAACATCGCGCCAGTCACATAGCCGGAAGCCACGGTGTGGACGAATTTAACCTGAGCAACCGGGTTCAGGACCAGCTCGGAGAAGCTGACCATCTCCATACGCATGGTTTCAAAGTTGAAATCCGATGCGATCGGGTTCTGCATCCAGCCGTTGGCCACCAGGATCCACAGCGCGGAGAGGTTAGACCCCAGAGCGACCAGCCAGGTCACCGCCATGTGCTGAACTTTGCCCAGACGATCCCAACCGAAGAAGAACAGACCTACAAAGGTAGATTCGAGGAAGAAGGCCATCAGACCTTCAATGGCCAGCGGCGCACCGAAGATATCGCCCACATAGTGAGAGTAGTAAGACCAGTTAGTCCCGAACTGGAACTCCATGGTCAAACCGGTTGCGACACCCAGAGCGAAGTTGATACCAAACAACTTGCCCCAGAACTTGGTCATATCTTTATAAATCTGTTTGCCGGAAAGGACGTAGACCGTTTCCATGATGGCCAGCAGGAACGCCATACCGAGCGTTAGCGGCACAAAAAGGAAGTGGTACATCGCGGTCAAGGCAAACTGTAAGCGCGACAGTTCGACTATATCTAACATCATGACTCCTTGCTCATCGCATGAAGACTCCGAGAACGAACCCAATAATTCAGGTTCATACGCATGCCCCAATACAAAATTATTTGCTCCCTGGTACGTTACTGCTCATCTGGCGATGAAACAGTGCCCTCGCAAAGGTTACAAATACGTTAACGAAAAAACCAAATGATTCTCTAATATATTACGCCGCAATAACCTTACAATAAATAGGATTTTATTGTTCCAGCTTTACATTTTTCGACGGTGATCAATATATAGCGAAAATGCCCGGAATAGGCCAATTTGATTTGCGACAATTTAACGTTTTTTGGTGATTTTTTCCAAGGATTAAGCATTGATATAAATCAATTTTTTCTTCTTATGTTAATTATGTGGCGCAATAAAGAATAACGGTGAAATTGATGTTAAAAATGTGTTTAAAGTCTGCCGCTAGCGGTTACTAAAAAGGGGGAAATGAGAATTATAGGTAATATAATTTTAACTTTAACCAATTTAAGGCAAGAAATGATGCGATCCTAATAATGTTAGACCGGTCACACTATTTTTCCCAATCGAAATGCAAAAAAATAACGTCTGCGTTTTCCTGTTTATTTTCACATAAAATTAACCACCTCCCCTCCCCCGGACAAGCGGCGAGTGATTATTCCCAATAATATTCATCAAATCAATAGAATAGCGTTTTTTAACGTAAGAGAGCGCCTGCGGCAGACGACAAGGCAAAAAAAAGGCCACCTGACGGTGGCCAACCATGTCGAAATCGGACATTAGTCTGCTCCTGAGAGCAGTGAGGGTTTACTTGATGATAGCTTTCAGCGCTTCGCCGATATCCGCCAGGCTGCGAACGGTTTTCACACCGGCCGCTTCCAGCGCAGCAAATTTCTCATCAGCAGTACCTTTACCGCCAGCGATGATGGCGCCTGCGTGGCCCATACGCTTGCCTTTCGGCGCGGTAACGCCCGCGATGTAGCCGACAACCGGCTTAGTCACGTGCTCTTTAATGTAAGCTGCCGCTTCTTCTTCCGCGCTGCCGCCGATTTCACCGATCATGACGATCGCTTCGGTCTGCGGGTCTTCCTGGAACATTTTCAGGATATCGATGAAGTTGGAGCCCGGGATCGGGTCGCCGCCGATACCGACGCAGGTAGACTGGCCAAAGCCATAGTCGGTGGTCTGCTTAACCGCTTCATAGGTCAGGGTACCGGAACGGGAAACGATGCCCACTTTACCCGGCTTGTGGATGTGACCCGGCATGATGCCGATTTTGCATTCGCCCGGAGTGATAACGCCCGGGCAGTTCGGGCCGATCATGCGAACGCCAGCTTCGTCCAGCTTCACTTTCACGGTCAGCATATCCAGGGTCGGGATACCTTCAGTGATAGTGATAATCAGCTTAATGCCCGCGTCGATAGCTTCCAGAATGGAGTCTTTGCAGAACGGTGCCGGAACGTAGATGACGGTCGCGGTGGCGCCGGTGGCTTCCACGGCTTCACGCACGGTGTTAAATACCGGCAGGCCCAGGTGAGTGGTGCCGCCTTTACCTGGCGTTACGCCGCCAACCATCTGAGTGCCGTAAGCGATCGCTTGTTCAGAGTGGAATGTACCCTGGCTACCGGTAAAGCCCTGGCAGATAACCTTGGTGTCTTTATTAATTAAAACTGACATTATTTCCCCTCCACTGCGGCAACAACCTGCTGTGCTGCGTCCGTCAGACTTTTCGCTGCAATAATATTCAGGCCGCTGTCAGCCAGTTTTTTCGCGCCCAGTTCGGCGTTGTTACCTTCCAGACGTACAACAACCGGTACGTTAACACCCACTTCTTCAACCGCGCCGATGATGCCGTCAGCGATCAGGTCGCAACGAACGATACCGCCGAAGATGTTAACCAGAACCGCTTTAACGTTGTCGTCAGAGAGGATGATTTTGAACGCTTCGGTTACGCGCTCTTTGGTGGCGCCGCCGCCAACGTCGAGGAAGTTAGCCGGTTCGCCGCCGTGCAGCTTAACGATGTCCATGGTGCCCATCGCCAGGCCTGCGCCGTTAACCATGCAACCGATGTTGCCGTCGAGAGCAACGTAGTTCAGTTCCCACTGCGCCGCCTGAGCTTCGCGCGGATCTTCCTGAGACTGGTCGCGCATTTCACGCAGATCCGGCTGGCGGAACAGCGCGTTGCCGTCAGCGCCCAGTTTGCCGTCGAGGCAGATCAGGTCGCCCTGCTTGGTGATAACCAGCGGGTTGATTTCGATCAGCGCCAGATCGCGCTCCAGGAAGATGGTCGCCAGACCCATGAAGATCTTGGTGAACTGCTGAACCTGTTTGCCTTCCAGACCCAGTTTGAACGCCAGTTCACGACCCTGGTAAGGCATCGGGCCCGCCAGCGGATCGATAGCGATCTTGTGGATCAGGTGCGGGGTTTCTTCCGCCACTTTTTCGATTTCCACGCCGCCTTCGGTAGACGCCATGAACACCACGCGACGGGAGCTACGGTCAACAACCGCGCCCAGATACAGCTCTTTATCAATGTCGGTCGCCGCTTCAACCAGAATCTGGTTTACCGGCTGGCCGTTAGCATCTGTTTGGTAAGTCACCAGGCGTTTGCCCAGCCAATGCTCAGCAAAAGCGCGAATCTCTTCTTTGCTCTTAACTACTTTCACACCGCCCGCTTTACCGCGGCCACCAGCGTGAACCTGACATTTCACTACCCACGGACCCGCGCCGATTTTTGAAGCGGCTTCTTCTGCTTCACGCGGAGTAGTACAGGCATAACCCACCGGCGCCGGTAAGCCATAGCGGGCAAAAAGTTGTTTTGCCTGATATTCATGTAAGTTCATGTGTTCAGTCCATCCTTCAGGTAATAATTATCTTTAAACCTGTAGGCCTGATAAGACGCGCAAGCGTCGCCATCAGGCATCTCATCAACGCCGGATGGCGGCGCGAACGCCTTATCCGGCCTACGGTAGGTAATACTCTTACTGACTACACGTCCAGCAGCAGACGAGTCGGATCTTCCAGCAGCTCTTTAATCGCTACCAGGAAGCCTACCGATTCACGTCCATCGATCAGACGGTGGTCGTAGGAGAGCGCCAGGTACATCATCGGCAGAATTTCTACCTTGCCATTCACCGCCATCGGACGGTCTTTAATGGCATGCATACCCAGGATGGCGCTCTGCGGTGGGTTGATGATCGGCGTGGACATCAGAGAACCGAATACGCCGCCGTTGGTAATGGTGAAGTTACCGCCGGTCAGGTCATCTACGGTCAGCTTGCCGTCACGGCCTTTCACTGCCAGCTCTTTAATATTCTTTTCGATATCCGCCATGCCCAGCAGGTCAACGTCACGCAGAACCGGAGTCACCAGGCCGCGCGGCGTAGAAACCGCCATGCTCACGTCGAAGTAGTTGTGATAAACCACGTCATCGCCATCGATGGAAGCGTTCACTTCCGGGTAGCGTTTCAGCGCTTCAACCACCGCTTTCACGTAGAAGGACATGAAGCCCAGACGGATACCGTGACGTTTTTCGAACGCTTCGCCGTACTGCTTACGCAGATCCATAATCGGCTTCATGTTGACTTCGTTGAACGTCGTCAGCATGGCGGTAGAGTTTTTCGCTTCCAGCAGACGCTCGGCAACGCGTTTGCGCAGACGGGTCATCGGTACGCGTTTTTCAGAGCGGTGGCCCAGTTGCGCAACCGGCGCCGCAGCAGCGGCTGGCGCTTTCGCTTCAGCTTTCGCCGGCGCGCTCGCCAGATGCTTCTCAACGTCTTCGCGGGTCAGACGGCCGCCAACGCCGGTGCCTTTAATCGCCGCCGCGTCGAGGCTGTGTTCAGCCAACAGGCGACGGATAGCCGGGCTAAGCGCGTCGTTGCTTTGCTCTTCCAGAGACGCTTGCTGACGCTGAGCCGGGGTGGACTCTTTAGTATCAGCTTTCGCATCAGCGGCTTTACCGGCGCTGTTGCCTTCACGCAGGCGGCCCAGAATCTGACGAGACAGCACGGTGGCGCCTTCGTCTTCCAGTACTGCATCCAGAATGCCGTCCGCTGATGCCGGTACTTCCAGTACCACTTTGTCAGTTTCGATTTCGACCAGAACTTCGTCGCGGACTACCGCGTCGCCCGGTTTTTTGTGCCAGGTGGCGACGGTTGCGTCAGCTACGGACTCAGGAAGGTCGGGAACCAGAATATCTACGCTACTCATTGTGTATCCTTTAATTAATCGACGTTCAGCGCGTCATTGACCAGATCTTGTTGCTGTTTCTGGTGAACGGACATATACCCTACCGCCGGAGAGGCGGAGGCCGGGCGGCCTGCATAACGCAGAGAGGCCCCAAATGGAACTACTTCACGAAGGTGGTGCTGGCTGCAGTACCATGCGCCCTGGTTGAGCGGCTCTTCCTGGCACCAGACAAAATCGTGGACGTGCGAATAAGCTTTCAGCGCTTCCTGCACCGCCTGATGCGGGAACGGATAGAGCTGTTCGATACGCACGATGGCGACATCTTTTTGCTCGTTTTTACGGCGCTGTTCCAGCAGGTCGTAGTAAACCTTACCAGAGCACAGTACGACGCGTTTCACGGCTTGCGGATCGAGCTCGTCGATTTCGCCGATAGCCGGCATAAAGGTGCCGTTCGCCAGTTCATCCATGCTGGAAACCGCCAGCGGGTGGCGCAGCAGAGATTTCGGCGACATCACCACCAGCGGACGGCGCATACCGCGCAGCGCCTGACGACGCAGCATGTGATAAACCTGTGCCGGAGTGGACGGTACGCAAACCTGCATGTTCTGCTCAGCGCACAGCTGCAGATAGCGTTCCAGACGCGCGGAGGAGTGCTCCGGGCCCTGCCCTTCATAGCCGTGCGGCAGCAGCATCACCAGGCCGCACATCCGGCCCCATTTCTGCTCGCCGGAGCTGATGAACTGGTCAATAACGACCTGCGCGCCGTTGGCGAAGTCGCCGAACTGCGCTTCCCAGATGGTCAGGGTGCGTGGTTCCGCGGTGGCGTAACCGTATTCGAACGCCAGCACCGCTTCTTCAGACAGCACGGAGTCCCAGACGCGGAACTGGCCCTGGCCGTTGTGTACGTTCTGCAGCGGCGTATAGGTAGAGCCGTTGCTCTGGTTATGGATAACCGCATGACGGTGGAAGAAGGTACCGCGACCGGAGTCTTCGCCGGACAGACGTACCGGAATCCCTTCGTCAACCAGGGTGGCGTACGCCAGGTTTTCCGCCGCGCCCCAGTCGAACGGCTTCTCACCGGCGGCCATCAGCTGGCGGTCGCCGTAGATTTTCGCTACGCGAGACTGCATCTCAACGGTTTCCGGCACCGTACTGATGCGTTTGGCCAGCTCTTGCAGGCGTTTTGGCTCAACTTTATCCGGGTAGCTCTCATCCCACTCATGGTTGAGGTACGGAGACCAGGTAAAGGAGTGCATGTTCATCGGACGCCACTCTTCTACCACGCAATCGCCGGCATCCAGCGCATCGCGGTAGAGGTTAACCTGTTCGGTAGCGTCTTCCAGCGTCGCGACTTTGTCCTGCTCCAGCTTGTCAGCGTAGATTTTGCGCGGAGTCGGATGCTTTTTGATTTTCTGGTACATCAGCGGCTGGGTTGCGCTCGGCTCGTCGGCTTCGTTGTGGCCGTGACGGCGGTAGCACACCAGGTCGATGAAGACATCGCGTTTGAAGGTATTACGGAAATCCAGCGCCAGACGGGTAACGAAAGCGACCGCTTCCGGGTCATCCGCGTTAACGTGGAAAATCGGTGCCTGAACCATCTTACCGATATCGGTGCAGTACGGCGTAGAACGCGCATCCAGCGGGTTGGACGTGGTGAAGCCAACCTGGTTGTTGATAACGATGCGCACGGTACCGCCCACTTCGTAACCACGCGCTTTGGACATGTTCAGGGTTTCCTGAACTACGCCCTGGCCGGCTACCGCGGCGTCGCCGTGGATGGTGATTGGCAGAACTTTGTTGCTGCTCGGCTCGTCCAGACGATCCAGACGGGCGCGTACGGAGCCGATAACCACCGGGCTGACGATTTCCAGGTGCGACGGGTTAAACGCCAGCGCCAGGTGAACCAGACCGCCTTCGGTTTCCATATCGGAAGAGAAGCCCATGTGGTACTTCACGTCGCCGGTGCCGAGGTGTTCTTTATGTTTGCCCGCGAATTCGTCAAACAGATCCTGCGGTTTTTTACCCAGCACGTTGACCAGTACGTTCAGACGACCACGGTGCGCCATGCCCAGCACCACTTCACGAGTGCCGCTCTTACCGGCGTGACGGATGATCTCTTTGAGCATCGGGATTAACGCATCGCCGCCTTCCAGCGAGAAGCGTTTCGCGCCCGGGAATTTGGCGCCGAGGTAGCGCTCCAGGCCTTCCGCGGCGGTCAGTTCGCTCAGGAAGCGCTTTTTCTCTTCCGCGGTGAAGCTCGCTTTGCCCGCTACTGACTCAATACGCTGCTGGATCCAGCGTTTTTCTTCAGTAGAGGTGATGTGCATGTATTCCGCGCCGATGGAGCCGCAGTAGGTTTGCTTAAGCGCCGCGATCAGGTCGCCCAGCTTCATCGTGTCTTTTCCGATGGCGAAAGAACCTACGTTATAGCTTTCCTGGAAATCGGCCTCGGTGAGATCGTGGTAAGCCGGATCGAGATCCGCCACTCTCTCTTGCTGCCACAGTCCCAGCGGATCGAGATTCGCCTGCTGGTGACCGCGGAAGCGGTATGCGTTGATGAGCTGCAGGACTTTAACCTGCTTCACATTGGTATCAGGGTCGGATATCGAAGAAGTGTAACGTGAGGCATCCTTCGCCAGTCGACGGAAATAATCACGTGTTTTCGAATGAAATTGATCCGGTTTAACTCCGGTGCCAGGTAACTGCTGGAACATCGAACGCCAGTTGGCGTCAACAGAGTCAGGATCGGTTAAGAAGTCTTCATAGAGCTGTTCTATCCAGCTCTGGTTCGAACCAGAGAGGTAAGAAGAGTCCAGCCAGGCTTTCATTGCGCCGTTCTGCATCGTGATCCCTTAAGCATTTTTATGCTTATTTCGCCGTAGAAACTACCACGCACACCGAGTGCACGTGCCGGGGTTCACTTGTTGCGGACGAGTTGTGGTTTCTATCCGCTAAGGAACCTTTAAAAACTGTCTAACTATCAGGGGCAGTTTTTAGAGGTTTCCTGCTATCTCTATTGCCTGATGGCGCTTCGCTTATCAGGCCTACGCATTACTGGTACATATTTGGCGGTTTTTAAAGATTTCCTGCTATCTGTCCCCCGGCGGCGCTAACGCTTGCCGGGGCTACTGCTTTGGTAGCCCGGATAAGCGCAAGCGCCATCCGGGACAGACCGTGTTGCTTACGCGCTGCGCTGCAACAGCATCGACTTAATATGGCCGATGGCGCGCGTTGGGTTCAATCCCTTAGGACAAACACTGACGCAGTTCATAATGCTGTGACAGCGGAATACGCTGAAAGCATCGCTCAGACCTTCCAGACGCTCGCTGGTTTCGGTATCGCGGCTGTCGATCAGGAAGCGATACGCGGCCAGAAGGCCTGCCGGGCCGATGAACTTGTCCGGGTTCCACCAGAACGACGGGCAAGAGGTCGAACAACATGCGCACAGAATACACTCGTACAGACCATCGAGTTTCTCGCGCTGCTCAGGCATCTGCAGATGCTCGCGAGCCGGAGGATTTTGCCCATTATTCAATAAGTAAGGCTTGATCTTCTCATATTGTGCGTAGAATTGCCCCATGTCTACCACCAAATCGCGGATAACCGGCAATCCAGGTAGCGGACGGATAACAATTTTCTTACCCGGCTGATTCAGCGCGGAGATCGGCGTGATGCACGCCAGACCATTTTTACCGTTCATGTTCAGACCATCGGAACCGCACACCCCTTCACGACAGGAGCGGCGGAACGACAGCGACGGATCTTTTTCTTTCAGCTGGATAAGCGCATCCAGCAGCATCATGTCGCGACCTTCTTCCGCGTCGAGGGTGTAATCCTGCATATGCGGAGCGTCGTCAACATCCGGGTTATAGCGATAAATTGAAAACTCGAGTTTCATATTCCTGTCTCCGCATTAATAAGTACGAATCTTCGGCGGGAATGCCGGACGCAGTTTCGGTTCCATGTTGACCGCTCGACGCGTCATGGATTCCGACTCTGGCAGATACAGGGAATGGCACAGCCAGTTTTCATCATCACGTTCCGGGAAGTCGAAGCGGCTATGCGCGCCGCGGCTTTCGGTACGGAAGTTAGCGGATACCGCCGTGGAATACGCGGTTTCCATCAGGTTATCCAGCTCCAGACACTCGACGCGCTGGGTATTGAACTCGCTTGAAGTGTCGTCCAGGCGCGCATTTTTCAGACGCTCACGGATCTCTTTCAGCTGTTCCAGACCTTTATGCATCGCGTCGCCTTCACGGAAGACCGAGAAGTTATGCTGCATACATTCCTGCAGCGCTTTGCGGATAGCGACCGGGTCTTCGCCGGAACGGGTGTTGTTCCAACGGTTGAGGCGGTCCAGGGAAGCTTCGACATCGGACTCGCTGGCAGCGCGCAGCGCGCCCTGCTCGGCGATGGATTCCTGCAGATGCAGACCCGCCGCGCGACCGAAGACCACCAGGTCCAGCAGCGAGTTGCCGCCCAGACGGTTGGCGCCATGTACCGATACGCAGGCGATCTCGCCAACGGCGAACAGGCCCGGAATCACCACATCTTCGCCCTTCTCGTTCACGGTCAGCGCCTGGCCAGTCACTTTGGTCGGAATACCGCCCATCATGTAGTGGCAGGTTGGGATAACCGGAATCGGTTCTTTAACCGGGTCAACGTGGGCAAAGGTACGAGACAGTTCAAGAATGCCCGGCAGACGGGATTCCAGCACTTCTTTACCCAGGTGATCCAGTTTCAGTTTAGCGTGCGGGCCCCACGGACCATCGCAGCCGCGGCCTTCGCGGATTTCGATCATGATGGAACGCGCCACCACGTCACGACCCGCCAGGTCTTTCGCGTTCGGCGCATAACGCTCCATAAAGCGCTCGCCGTGTTTGTTCAGCAGGTAACCGCCTTCGCCGCGGCAACCTTCGGTGACCAGCACCCCTGCCCCGGCGATACCGGTCGGGTGGAACTGCCACATTTCCATATCCTGCACCGGAACGCCCGCGCGCAGAGCCATACCGACGCCGTCGCCGGTGTTGATGTGGGCGTTGGTGGTGGATTGATAAATACGGCCTGCGCCGCCGGTCGCCAGCACGGTAGCGCGGGCTTTGAAGTACACCACTTCACCGGTTTCGATGCACAGTGCGGTACAACCAACCACCGCGCCGTCCTGGTTTTTCACCAGATCGAGGGCATACCATTCGGAGAAGATAGTGGTGTGGTTTTTCAGGTTCTGTTGATACAGGGTGTGCAGCAGCGCGTGACCGGTACGGTCGGCCGCCGCCGCGGTGCGTGCCGCCTGCTCGCCGCCGAAGTTTTTCGACTGGCCGCCAAACGGACGCTGATAAATACGGCCGTCATCAAGACGGGAGAACGGCAGGCCCATATGTTCCAGCTCAAGAATCGCTTCCGGGCCGGTCTTACACATATATTCGATGGCGTCCTGGTCGCCGATATAGTCCGACCCTTTTACGGTGTCGTACATGTGCCATTCCCAGTTATCTTCATGGGTATTACCGAGCGCGACGGTGATGCCACCCTGCGCGGAAACGGTATGGGAACGGGTAGGGAAAACTTTAGAGAGCAGCGCACAGGTCTGTCCGCTCTGGGAAATCTGCAGCGCCGCGCGCATACCTGCGCCGCCGGCACCAATTACAACTGCATCAAATTCTCTGACTGGCAATTTCATTACACACCCCACACCACAACAAATCCATAAAGAACGTAAGCCACCAGCGCCACAACGATAATCAGTTGCAGAACTAAGCGCACGGCCAGTGGTTTAACGTAGTCCGTCAACACCTGCCACATACCGATCCAGGCGTGAATCAGGATGGAAACGAGAGCCAGCAGGGTAAAGACTTTGGTGAACGCGGAGGAGAAGAATCCGGTCCAGATTTCCCAGGAGATCTCACCGGAGGTGGCGAAGAAGCCAACCATGTAGATGATGTAGAGGGTCAGAACGATGGCGGTAGCACGGACCAGAATAAAGTCATGTACGCCGTTGCGTCCCAGTGCTGAGGCGTTGCTTACCATACGAGGACTCCTGCGAGAAGTGAAAGCACGACAGTAATAACAAAAGAAATTTTGGCGGAGCGTGTCCCTGCTTCGAGGGTTTCTTCCAGATAGCCAAAGTCCATCAGCAGATGGCGGATACCGACAACGGCGTGGTAAGCCAGCGCGGTGAGGATGCCCCACATGATGAACTTCACGAAGAAGCTATTCATGATGGAAGCGGCCGTCAGGAAGCCCTCCGGAGAGGAAAGGCTGGTGCCCAGCAACCAAAGCAGAATACCGACCGCCACAAAAGTGATCACACCGGATACGCGATGGAGAATGGACGCTATCGCCGTGATTGGGAATCGAATCGTTTGTAGATCCAGATTGACAGGTCTTTGTTTTTTCACATTTCTTACCATGAATAACGCCCACATGCTGTTCTTATTGTTTCCTTCCTCCGGTCTGCTTGCGGGTCAGACAGCGTCCTTTCTATAACCAGAAGTCATGTTAAAACCCCTTTCCAGGAGTAAAAGCGTGACCAAACAACGCTGGGTGGCTCGGGATTGCAGGGTGTTCCGGAGACCTGGCGGCAGTATAGGCCGTTCACAAAATCATTACAATTAACCTACATATAGTTTGTCGGGTTTTGTCCGGAACAGTGATCAAGGTCACGATTACAACATTATTTTAAATTTTAATCACCTGATTTGACAAATATTAAACATTCTTGTTACAACCATTACTAGATTAATGCAATAATGCCCAAAAGTTATGGGGTCACTCTTTCACCTGAGAATAAGTTATGTAACAGTGTGATGGTATTGACCGATGTAATCAGGACAGTTATTAGTGGTATACAGGTTTTAATATTCGGGCTGCTAAAACGCTGATTTGCTGCCGTTTCACTCCCGGGCTGAAGACGTACCATCAAGCGCCTGCGCTCTGTACCCTGCAATTTTCGCGACACAGAGCTGTGAGCAACATAACAATCTGGTAACGTAGTCAGGTTCGGGCCGAATGCAAATCCACCACCCGGCAGTCTTAAGCAATAAAAGGCGCTAAGGAGACCATAAATGTCTGATGCTAAAGCAAAAATCACCCTGGGTGGTGACACTGCTATTGAACTTGATGTGCTAAAAGGCACGCTCGGTCAGGATGTTATTGATATTCGTAGTCTTGGTTCAAAAGGTGTCTTCACCTTCGACCCCGGTTTCACTTCAACAGCCTCGTGTGAATCTAAAATTACTTTTATCGACGGCGATGAGGGGATCCTGCTGCACCGCGGTTTCCCGATCGATCAGCTGGCTACCGAGTCAAATTATCTTGAAGTGTGCTACATCCTGTTGAACGGCGAAAAACCGACTCAACAGCAGTACGACGAATTCAAAACTACCGTTACCCGCCACACCATGATCCACGAACAGATTACCCGTCTGTTCCACGCGTTCCGCCGCGACTCTCACCCGATGGCGGTGATGTGCGGTATTACCGGCGCGCTGGCGGCGTTCTATCACGACTCCCTGGACGTGAATAATCCGCGCCACCGGGAAATCGCCGCCTATCGTCTGCTGTCCAAAATGCCGACCATGGCAGCGATGTGTTACAAGTATTCTATCGGCCAGCCTTTCGTGTATCCGCGCAACGATCTCTCCTACGCGGGTAACTTCCTGAATATGATGTTCTCCACGCCGTGTGAAACCTATGAGGTTAACCCGGTGCTGGAACGCGCGATGGACCGTATCCTGATCCTGCACGCTGACCACGAACAGAACGCATCAACCTCTACCGTCCGTACCGCAGGCTCTTCCGGGGCTAACCCGTTCGCCTGTATCGCTGCGGGTATCGCCTCCCTGTGGGGACCGGCGCACGGCGGCGCCAACGAAGCCGCGCTGAAAATGCTGGAAGAGATCAGCTCCGTTGAACACATTCCGGAATTCGTGCGCCGCGCGAAAGACAAGAATGACTCTTTCCGCCTGATGGGCTTCGGCCATCGCGTGTACAAGAACTACGATCCGCGCGCCACCGTTATGCGTGAAACCTGCCACGAAGTGCTGAAAGAACTGGGCACCAAGGACGATCTGCTGGAAGTGGCGATGGAACTTGAGCATATCGCGCTCAACGACCCGTACTTCATCGAGAAGAAACTGTATCCGAACGTCGATTTCTACTCCGGCATCATCCTGAAAGCGATGGGTATTCCATCCTCGATGTTTACCGTCATCTTCGCGATGGCGCGCACCGTCGGCTGGATTGCCCACTGGAACGAAATGCACAGCGACGGTATGAAAATTGCCCGTCCGCGTCAGCTGTATACCGGCTACCAGAAGCGCGATTTCAAGTCCGATCTCAAGAAGTAATTTTAACCCTGTCGGGGTTAGCAATAAAAAAATCGGGGATCTTCCCCGATTTTTTTATTTAAACGTGCAAATAAATTTTAATCGATCAACAACTGGCATTAGTGCTGGCAGCCGGGGCACCAGTAAAAGGGTCGCGATGACAGCATCGTTTTCTCAATGATGCTGCCGCAGCGTTCGCAGGCCTCACCCTCGCGATGAAAGACCTTAAAGCGGAACAGCGCGCCATGATGTTTGTTTTCATCCACCTGGCCGCGGGTACGGTAAGAAAGGCGCGGGATATCCAGCAGCGCGTGCGCCAGCGCATCTAGCTGCGTTTCATTGAGCTCGGCGGCTTTATGCTGCCCGGTCAGCCCCACCTGCCACAGGATCTCTACCCGCAGATAGTTCCCGAGCCCGGCGAGAAACGCCTGGTCCAGCAACAGGCCGGAAAACTGGCGATTGCGAAATTTCGCCGATAACAGCCGCTCTCTGACCTGCCCGGCGGTTAACGTCATATCCAGCACATCCGGCCCGACCCGTTGTAAAAACGGATGATGGGCCAGCTGTTGCGCCGTCAATATCTCAATCTCCGAGGCGCTATAGAGCAAAATCGCCTTGCGTGCGGTCTGCAGTCTGACGCGCAGCACGCGGTTCGATTGCGGCTCAACGCCGGCATCCACCACGCGCCAGACGCCATATAGCTGGTTATGGCTATACAGCGTCAATCCGCCGGAGAAGTGGGTTAACAGGGCCTTGCCGCGGGTGGTGATATGGGTCACCCGCTGGCCAATCAACTGGCTTTGATAGGGTTGCAACTGTGGAAAGGCGAACCAGGCTTCGGTTAACGGTTCGCCTTTGATAGCCGCCTCCAGGTTATCCGCCGCGCGGCGGATCTCCGGGCCTTCAGGCATAGTTTCGTCCTTTTGTTAGTGCGTGGCGCCGCCGCCAATTTTGACATCGTCATTCTGTTCAAGAGCGACGGCAATTGCCGTTTCCAGCGCCGCGCGTACCGTCGCGACCGACATACTCGCCTCGCCAGGGTGGGCCGCCGCCTGTTCAGGCAGATACGGAATATGGATAAAACCGCCCTTCTGCCCGCTTTTTCCCTGCAGCTGATGCAGCAAACCATACATCACGTGATTGCAGACAAAAGTGCCCGCGGTTTGCGACACCGAGGCCGGGATCCCCTGCTGGCGCAGCGTGTTAACGATCGCTTTGATCGGTAGCGTGCTGAAGAAGGCCGCGGGGCCGTTTGCGACGATCGGCTCATCGATCGGCTGCTGGCCTTTATTGTCGGGGATCCGCGCATCATCGACGTTGATAGCCACACGTTCGACGGTAATATCGACACGGCCGCCGGCCTGCCCGACGGCAATCGTCAGCTGCGGTTGATAGGTTTCAAGCGCGGCGTTCAGCACCGTTAGCGCCTCGCCGAACACGCAGGGTAACTGTTTAGCCACCACCTGCTGCCCGCGAATAATCACGCCATTAAGCTGCTTAACCACTTCCCATGAAGGATTAACCGTTTCGCCGCCGAACGGCTCAAAACCGGTAATTAATACGCCAGCCATCATCCCTCCTTACAGGAACATCAGGAAATAGAGTAAGAATACGTTGACGATCAGCAGCAGGATACCGGTCGGTACCTGGGCTTTAATCACCGCGTTTTTATCCGGCAGTTCCAGCAGCGCCGCCGGTACGATATTAAAGTTCGCCGCCATCGGCGTCATCAGCGTGCCGCAGTAGCCGGAAAACATACCAATCGCCGCCATTACCGCCGGATTGCCGCCATGCTGCAGGACTAAAATCGGAATGCCAACCCCGGCGGTCACGATCGGGAAAGCGGCAAAGGCGTTGCCCATCACCATCGTCAACACCGCCATGCCGATGGCGTACACGGCCACGGCGATAAAGCGGTTATCTACCGCCAGATAGTGCTCGGTCAGCCATGAAATGCTGGTTCCGACGCCCGCCGCGGTAAATAGCAGCCCCAGCACCGCGAGGATTTGCGGCAGGATAAAGGCCCAGCCGACGGAATCCAGCAAACGGCGCGCTTCCTGCATCGGCTGCGCCACCGTTTCATGGGTCATACGAATCGCCATCGCCAGGCCAATCAGCGTACCGACGGTCATCGAGAACAGGGTAATCAGCGTCGCGTGGTTGCCCGGCCCGAAGAGCGCCACCTGCCATGAAGGCAGATTGTTAAACAGCAGTACGCCAATGACGGTGACGACCGGAATCGCCAGCGCCGGATAGAAAAGTTTGTTGCCGAGGCGTTTCGCGCTGGCGGTTTTCTCTTCCTGGGTACGCTGATGGTAGCTGCCGAGGCGCACACCGCCAAAGCCAGCGATCAGCGCCAGTACCACCACCACCCCGCCGACGGCGATATTCACCGTACGCTTATCGCCCACCAGTTGATACGTCCAGTCGCCGAGCAAGAACACCAGCCCGTACAGGCCCCAGAACAGGCCGGTTGTCAGGCGCCGCGGATTGCTTTTGTCGCGCCAGGACATGATAGCCACGACCAGCAGTACCGCGCCGGCCAGCCAATATAAATACGTTTGTTGGAAGTTCATGCCGCACCGCCTTTCGCCTGCCCGGCGTTAACCCGGTCCAGCTCGCGCTGGAGATGGCGATCGAGGCGCCACAGGCGCGCGGCGTGGATCAGGAAGGCGCAGATCGCCGTCGGGATCCCCCACAGGGCAATATGCAACGGTTCCGTCTGGATCCCGCCCGACTCCAGCATAAAGTTGTGCATGAAGATGATCGCGCCAAAGGCGACAAAAATATCTTCACCGAAAAACAGGCCGACGTTATCGGTCGCCGCCGACATCGCGCGCAGGCGGTAGCGCACATGACCCGGCAGCGGGCCAAAGCGCTTTTCCGCCGCCCCCTCCGCCATTGGCGCCAGCAGCGGGCGCACCATTTGCGGATGTCCGCCGAGGCTGGTCAAGCCCAGGGCGGCGGTGGCTTCGCGCACAAACAGATAGACGATCAGCAGACGTCCGGCGGTCGCGCTATGGATCTTCGCGATCCACGCCTGCGCCCGCTCTTTCAGACCATGGCGCTCCAGCAGCCCGATCACCGCCAGCGGCAACAGCAGAATAAACGGCAGATTACGGGTATTGAGGAAGCCCTCGCCCAGTTTCTCCAGAATAGTGGCTATTGGCATATGCGCCGCCACGCCGGTGACGATCCCGGAGATAATCACCACCAGCACCGGGTTAAAGCGTAATAGAAAACCGACCACAATCACGGCAATGCCGATCAGCGGCCAGAGGGATATCACCTCTTGCATAATAACGTCCTGTTGAGTTGTGAGTGTTGTTAGTTATTTGATTTAATTATTATTAATAATACTAAGGCGGACTATTAATCAATGTCCGCGCTGACGTCGATATTGCGCCCTGCGAAAGCAGCGCGCAAGCGTCGGGCGAAATCGAGCGCATGAGCGCCATCGCCATGCAGGCAGACCGTTTCCGCCTTCACATGCGCCCATTCGCCGCTCAGGCTGCGCACCCGGTTGTGCTGCACCATTTCCAGCGTTTGCGCCAACGCCTGTTCTTCGCTCTCAATCAGCGCGCCCGGCTGGCTGCGCGGCACCAGGCTACCGTCAGCGAGATAACCGCGATCGGCGAAGACTTCCTGGCGCGTCGTCAGCTGATAGCGCTGTCCGGCGCGGATAAGCTCGCTCCCCGCCAGCCCGACCAGCACCAGCCCGGCGTCGGCATCGCGCACCGCGCGAGCGATGGCATCGGCCAGCGGTGGCTCTTTCGCCGCCTGGTTGTACAACATGCCGTGCGGTTTGACGTGCCGCAGCTCGCCGCCCTGGGCATGTACAATCGCCGCCAGCGCGCCAATTTGGTACAGCACCTGGGCGTAGACCGTCTCTGGCGGTAACTGCATCGCGGTGCGGCCGAAATTTTCCCGGTCCGGGAAGCTTGGGTGCGCGCCAATAGCAACGCCGTTTTTCAGCGCCTCGCGCACGCACTGCTGCATGAGCAGCGCATCACCGGCGTGAAAGCCGCAGGCGATATTGGCGGAAGAGACCAGCTGCAGCAGCGCGCTATCGCTGGCGCAGCCTTCGCCGAGGTCGGCATTTAAATCAATTTTCATCGCTTAATCTCCAGGCCAGTTGTTCAAGGTAACGCTGCTGGTCGGCGCGCGCTTTCAGCGCGTCTTCCAGCGAACAGGGGACGAAATGGATCGGCTGACCCAGCGGAATTTGCGCCAGTTGGTACATATCGGCTTCAATAATGCAGGCTATACGCGGATAGCCGCCGGTGGTCTGCGCATCGTTCATCAACACAATCGGCTGGCCGTTATGCGGCACCTGTACCACCCCGGGCAGCAGGCCATGGGAGAGCATTTCCCGGTCGGTTGTGCGTTTGAGCGGCTGGCCCTGCAGGCGGTAGCCCATACGGTTGCTCTGCGGGCTAAGGCGCCACGGCGAACGCCAGAAAGACTCCTGCGACACGCTGTCGAATTCGTGATACTCCGGCCCCGGCAGCGCGCGAATGATATTACCGGTCGGTAGCTGTTTAACGCCGCGCGAGGCGCTAAAGCGGCGGGAGGATTTCCCAATCTTCAATTGATCGCCATCCTGCAACCGGCGCCCTTCGATTCCGCCGATACCGACTTTCAGATCGGTAGAGCGGGAACCTAAAACTTCAGGCACGTCGATACCGCCCGCCACCGCCAGGTAGCTGCGGATCCCATGCTGCGGAGTTTTCAACACCAGCCGCTGCCCGGCCTTCGCTTCCATTCGCCAGCCCAACCAGACCGGCGCGCCGTCGAGCGTCGCTTCACAGGCGGCTCCGGTCAACGCGAACCAGCAATGGCGGGTAAACTGTACATCGACCTGACCCAGCGTAATTTCCAGCGCCGCCGTCTCCGGCGCATTGCCCACCAGCAGATTGGCAATAGTCATTGCCGGTTTATCCAGCGCGCCGCAGCGGCTAATTCCCCACTGGCGCTGGCCTTCCCGGCCGCCATCCTGGACCGAGGTGTACATGCCGGCGCGGATAAATTTCAACATACCCCCTCCTTCTGCGGCACAAAGCGCACGCGATCGCCAGAACGCAGCAGCACCGGCTCTTCACGTTTTGGATCGAATAATGCCAGCGGCGTGCGACCCAGCAGCTGCCAGCCGCCCGGCGTCGCCAGCGGATAAATACCGGTTTGCGATCCGCCGATACCTACCGATCCCGCCGGTACCAGTACGCGCGGCTCGGCGCGACGCGGCATCGCCAGCTGCTCCGGCAGGCCGCCAAAGTACGGAAACCCCGGCTGGAAACCCAGAAACCACACCATGTACTCCACCGAAGAGTGCAGCTCCACCACCTGCTTTTCGCTCAACCCGCTATGGCGCGCGACGTCGCCAAGGTCTGGCCCCGCCTCGCCGCCGTAGATAACCGGGATACTTATCTCACGGGATTCCGGCTCCAGCGCATCGCTCTCTTCCCACCAGCGCTGCAGCTTGTCAATCGCCTCCCACGCCATCTCCTGCGGACGACGCAGCACAACGGTGATGTTGTTCATCCCCGGGATCACTTCAACCACCTCTTCGCGATCGGTCAACCGCTGCGTCAGGCCCCAGATACGTTTTTGGCTCTCCAGGGTCACCGGAGGCTCAAGCTCCAGGACCACCGCCGTTTCACCTAATAGATAACAACGCGCTCGCTGCACTTTTTTCTCTCTCATCAGGCCGGGTTAGGGATATCAATAAAGGTGACGTCCAGGTCGGTATTTTCCGTCAGCCACTCGCTCAGGGCGCGAATACCGCCGCGCTCGGTGGCATGATGGCCGGCGGCATAAAAATGCAACCCCTGCTCACGGGCGGAATGAATCGTCTGCTCAGACACTTCGCCGGTAATAAAGGCATCGACGCCAAAGCGGGCCGCGCTATCGATAAAGCTCTGGCCGCCGCCGGTACACCAGGCGACGCGGGTAACTTTGTCCGGCCCGGTATCGCCGCACCACAGCGGTTTACGCCCTAATCGCGCTTCAATCCACGATGCCAGTTCCAGCCCGGATACCGGCATAGACAGCTCGCCCCACGGCACCAATGGCTCGATTTCCCCCATTACATTAATCCCCAGCAGCTGCGCCAGCTGGGCGTTATTGCCCAGTTCCGGATGCGCATCCAGCGGTAAATGCCAGCCATAAAGGTTGATATCGTTGGCCAGCAGCGTTTTCAGCCGATTGCGCTTCATGCCGCGGATCACCGGCGACTCGCCTTTCCAGAAGTAACCGTGATGCACAATCACCGCATCCGCCTGCAGACGAACGGCTTCATCAAGTAGCGCCTGGCTGGCGGTCACGCCGGTGACGATTTTCCGCACCGTCTCCCGCCCTTCCACCTGCAGGCCGTTCGGGGCGTAATCACTGATGGCCGCGCTATTCAGTTTTTCGTTAATTAATTGTTCCAGTTCGCTATTTTTCATTGCCGCTCCATCAGAAAATCAGTTTGCACAAACCTATAACATAACCACATCCGCCCGAGTCGTCGATAGCGACGCCAAAGGGTCCATTTCAGCCATTCGCGTAATCGCCCAAATTGCCTCTTCCCCTCACCGCGCATTAGTGTATATTTATGCACTTATAAAGCATATTAAATAACCAGAAAGCCATTTAGGCCATGAATAACACCAGACAAACGCTATTCATGCAGAAAGATCGACTTTCGTTTTACGGCCAGGAAATGAACGTTACATGAACAGACAAACTTCACAGCCACGGGCGATTTATTACGTCGTTGCGCTGCAAATTTGGGAATACTTCAGTTTTTACGGCATGCGGGCGCTGTTAATCCTGTACCTCACCAACCAGCTCAAGTACGACGATAACCACGCCTACACCCTGTTTAGCGCCTACTGCTCCCTGGTCTACGTCACCCCTATTCTCGGCGGCTTCCTCGCCGACAAACTGCTCGGCAACCGCATGGCGGTGATGCTCGGCGCGCTACTCATGGCTATCGGTCACCTGGTGCTCGGCGCCAGCGAAGTCGCTCCCACCTTCCTGTATCTATCGCTGGCGATTATCGTTTGCGGTTACGGACTGTTTAAATCCAACGTTAGCTGCCTGCTTGGCGAACTGTACGAGCCGACCGATCCGCGCCGCGATGGCGGCTTCTCGCTGATGTACGCCGCGGGGAATATTGGTTCGATCATCGCGCCTATCGCCTGCGGCTACGTGCAGGAAGAGTACAGCTGGGCGATGGGCTTTGCGCTGGCGGCAGTCGGCATGATTGCCGGACTGGTGATTTTCCTCTGCGGCGGTCGCCACTTCCGCCATACCACCGGCGTTAACCGCGAGGCGCTGCGCGCGCGGACCTTTGTCCTGCCAAACTGGGGCTGGCTGCTGGTTTTGCTGGTGGCGACGCCGCTGCTGATTACCGTCTTGTTCTGGCAGGAGTGGTCGGTGTATGCGCTGATCGTCGCGACGGTGATTGGCCTGGCGGTACTGGCGCGCATTTATCTGCGCGCGGAGAACGACAAACAGCGTAAAGAGCTGCGCCTGATTATCGTCCTCACCGGTTTTAGCCTGCTGTTCTGGGCCTTCGCCCAGCAGGGCGGCAGCTCCATCAGCCTCTATATCGACCGTTTCGTGAACCGCCACGTCATGAGCTATGAAGTACCAACCGCGATGTTCCAGTCGGTTAACGCCTTTGCGGTGATGCTCTGCGGTATGGTGCTGGCATGGCTGGTTAAAGAGAACATCAAGGGCAACCGCACCGTGCGTATCTGGGGGAAATTCGCCCTCGGTCTGGGGCTAATGAGCGCCGGGTTCTGCATTCTGACCTTAAGCGCCCGCTGGTCGGCCGCGTATGGCCACTCCTCCATGCCGCTAATGGTACTGGGGCTGGCGGTGATGGGTTTCGCCGAACTGTTTATCGATCCGGTAGCGATGTCGCAAATCACCCGTATCGAAATCCCCGGCGTCACCGGAGTGCTGACCGGTATCTATATGCTGCTTTCCGGGGCGATCGCCAACTATCTGGCCGGCGTCATCGCCGACCAGACGTCGCAGGCGTCGTTTGATGCCGCCGGCGCGGTTAACTATTCGATTGAAGCCTATATCGACGTCTTCAGCCAGATCACCTGGGGCGCGCTGGCCTGCGTCGGCCTGGTGCTGGTCATCTGGCTGTATCACTCCGTGAAGGTCAAAACCCGCCAACTGGCGGTAGAATAAAAACTATCTGGCGGCTTCCCAGGCCGCCAGCGTCTCCAGCCGCGCCTGCTTATGGTCAACCAGCGGGCGCGGATACTTCAGCGCTACCCCCTGTTTATCCGCCCACAGCCACGGCTGATGCAGCGCTTTCTCTGGTACTTCCGCCAGTTCCGGCAGCCAGCGGCGAATAAACTCGCCCTGCTTATCAAATTTCTCCCCCTGGGTCGTCGGATTGAAAATACGAAAGTAAGGGGCTGCGTCGGTACCGGTCGAGGCCGCCCACTGCCAGCCGCCGTTGTTGGCCGCCAAATCGCCGTCGATCAGTTGGCTCATGAAATAGCGCTCGCCTTGCCGCCAGTCGAGGCGCAGGTCTTTCGCCAGGAAGCTGGCGACAATCATCCGCAGGCGGTTGTGCATCCAGCCGGTGGCGTTAAGCTGCCGCATGGCGGCATCGACGATGGGGAAACCGGTTTGCCCCTGTTGCCAGGCCCGCAGTTCATCCTCATTGCTGCGCCAGGCGACCTTGTCGGTCCAGGCGACAAAGGGCCGGCCTTTACACAGTTTCGGGTAGTAAACCATCAGATGACGATAGAACTCGCGCCAGATAAGCTCGTTCAGCCAGCTTGCGCCCGCTTCGCCATCCAGCGCGCCGGGCTGCTCCCGTAGCAAGCGATGCAGGCACTGGCGCGGCGACAGTACGCCTACCGCGAGACACGGCGATAGCCTGCTGGTTCCTTCTATTGCCGGGAAATCGCGCTGCTGATCGTAATCCGCCGCCGGCTGCTGGCAAAACGCGCGCAATCGAGCGAGCGCTGTTTTTTCATCCGCCGCGAACAGATCGGTGTCAAATGCCGTTTGCGGATAGTTGATTTCAGGCAGCGGCGGCGCCTGACGGGCGGCTGACGGGCGTGGTTTAGGCGCCGCCACGCACTCCGGCAGCCCTTCACGCAGGCGGCGGATAAAGGCATTTTTAAACGGCGTAAAGACTTTATACATCTCGCGGTTGCCGGTCATCACGCTGCCCGGCGGCAACAGCACGCTGTCGTCAAACCCCTGACAGGTAACTTCTGTCAGGCTTTTCTCAACACCGGCGTCGCGCCGGCGCTCATTAAACTCATACTGATAGTTATAAAATAGATGGCTCACCTGGTGCTGTTTACAGAAGCGCGTCAGCAGCTCGATGCTGGCGGCGAAATCTTCCGCTTCTTCTACCAGCAGCGGAATACCGCGTTCCGCTAATGCCGCGTGCAGGCTGCGTAAATGGCTGGCGATAAAGGCCGCCTGGCGCGGCGCCATATGATGCTGGCGCCACTGCTCTGGCGTGGCGATATACAGCGCCAGCACCTGCGCCTGCGGGTCTCGGCAGGCGGCGGCCAGCGCCAGATTATCGTGAAGGCGTAAATCCATGCGAAACCAGACCAGATGGGTGGCCATAAAACTCCTCACTCTCCGTAAGCAAAACTCATCACTCAGGCCGGCAAAATAGCGCGCTGCGGCAAAATAAGCACCTGCCAATTCTGCCACGGCGCGTGAAAGCTAAGTGTAGACAGCAGACGAAAAAAAACCGCCGGTCGTCAACCGGCGGTTTCTATATTCGTCGCAGCAGCGCGGATTAGTAGAAATCGTGCGCGGCTTTTTCTGCCTGCGCCATCCATACCGGCTGCTCACTGGTTTTCGCCCATACGCGATGCAGCCAGCTGTAGTAACGGGCACGATCTTTCCAGAACAGCATCACCGGCAGCGCAGCAACCCCGGCCACGACGGCGAAAGCGCGACGCATCAGGATAATGTGAGCAGGATAAGCTTTGTACAACGCCATAATTTCTCTCCCCTTTGTCAGGCCGGCAAGCAACGCCGGTAAATGTCACAATGTTTGTCTGCACAAATAGTACCGCGCTGGTTGTAATTTTACTACTCATCCGACCACTAAAAAGCACTTATTTATACTTAATTTACATTCATGGCGTAATTGAGTTACAAAAAAGTTAAATTAATACTAATCATTAGTTAAATTGTGCCTTTAGCCATTTTTATACTTTTTTTACACCGCCCGCGGCGATTTTTGCGAAATCTTTGCGCCGAAATTCCTACCCTCTCGGTATATCAATAAGAGACACACCCGGAGGTGGAAAGTGACTACAGGCATCATTGCCGGCGTAACGCTGGTGTTCCTGCTGCTGGCGTATCTGGTCTATGCCCTGATACATGCGGAGGCGTTCTGATGGCCGCGCAAGGGTTCTTACTTATCGCCAGCTTCCTGCTGGTACTGCTGGTGCTGGCGCGGCCACTCGGTTCGCTGCTGGCGCGAATGATCAACGATGTTCCGCTTCCTGGACTTGCCGGCGTTGAGCGCGGTATCTGGCGGCTGGCGGGGATTCGCAGCCAGGAGATGGACTGGCGGCAGTACCTGATAGCCATTGTGCTGTTTAACGCTATTGGTCTCGCGGCGCTGATGGCGCTGCTGATGTGTCAGGGGTGGCTGCCGTTCAATCCGCAGCACTTCCCCAACCTGTCATGGGATTTAGCGTTGAATACCGCGGTAAGCTTCGTCAGCAACACTAACTGGCAGGCCTACGCCGGGGAAACCACCATGAGCTATCTCAGCCAGATGGCGGGCCTGGCGGTGCAAAACTTCCTGTCGGCCGCGACCGGTATTGCGGTGATCTTCGTACTGACCCGCGCCTGGGCGCGACAAAAAGTCAGCACCCTCGGCAACGCCTGGGTCGACCTGACCCGCATTACGCTGTGGCTGCTACTGCCTCTTTCTCTGCTGATCGCGCTGTTCTTTGTGCAACAGGGCGTGCCGCAGAACCTGCAGGCTTATCAGCCATTCACCAGCCTGGAAGGCGTTCGCCAGTGGCTGCCGATGGGGCCAGTCGCCTCGCAGGAAGCAATCAAAATGCTCGGTACCAACGGCGGCGGTTTCTTTAATGCCAACTCATCGCATCCGTTTGAGAACCCGACGGCGTTAACCAACCTGGTGCAGATGCTGGCGATCTTCCTGATCCCGGCGGCGCTGTGTTTTGCCTTTGGCGAAGCGGTCGGCGATCGCCGTCAGGGGCGCGCCATCCTGTGGGCGATGGCGCTGATTTTCGTGGTCTGCGTGGCGGTGGTGATGTGGGCGGAAACCCGCGGAAATCCGCATCTGCTCAGCCTTGGCGCCGACAGCAGCCTGAATATGGAAGGGAAAGAGAGCCGCTTTGGCATTCTCGCCAGCAGCCTGTTTGCGGTAGTCACTACTGCGGCCTCCTGCGGCGCGGTCAACGCGATGCATGATTCCTTCACCGCGCTGGGCGGCATGGTGCCGATGTGGCTGATGCAGATTGGCGAGGTGGTCTTCGGCGGCGTGGGCTCCGGGCTGTACGGCATGCTGCTGTTCGTCATGCTGGCGGTATTTATCGCCGGGCTGATGATTGGCCGCACGCCGGAATATCTCGGCAAGAAAATCGACGTGCGCGAAATGAAAATGATCGCGCTGGCGATTCTGGTGACCCCGACGCTGGTACTGCTCGGCACCGCGCTGGCGATGATGACCGAAGCCGGACGCAGCGCCATGCTGAATCCTGGGCCGCACGGCTTTAGCGAAGTGTTGTACGCGGTCACCTCGGCGGCCAACAACAACGGCAGCGCCTTCGGCGGCTTAAGCGCCGGCACGACCTTCTGGAACCTGCTGCTGGCGTTCTGCATGCTGGTGGGCCGCTTCGGGGTGATCGTCCCGGTGATGGCGATTGCCGGATCGCTGGTGAATAAGAAAATTCAGCCCGCCAGCTCCGGGACGCTCGCCACCCACGATGCGCTGTTTATCGGCCTGCTGATCGGCACCGTCCTGCTGGTCGGCGCCCTGACCTTTATCCCCGCACTGGCGCTCGGCCCGGTGGCGGAACACTTCTCTTTACTTTAAGCGATGCGGAGCAGCCTGTTATGAGTCGCAAACAATTAGCCCTGCTGGAGCCGACGCTGGTGCGTCAGGCGCTGCTGGATGCGGTGAAAAAACTCAGCCCCTCGGTGCAGTGGCGTAACCCGGTAATGTTTATCGTCTGGATCGGCAGCGTGCTGACCACCCTGCTGGCGATGGCCATGGCCGGGGGGTATCTCGCAGGTCACGCCGGTTTTACCGCCGCCGTCAGCCTGTGGCTATGGTTTACCGTACTGTTCGCCAACTTCGCCGAAGCCATGGCCGAAGGACGTAGCAAAGCGCAGGCCAATAGCCTGAAAGGAGTGAAGAAAACCGCTTTCGCCCGTAAGCTGCGCGCGCCCCAGCACGATGCCCCGATGGATCACGTCCCGGCGGAAGAGTTACGCAAAGGCGATATCGTGCTGGTGGAAGCCGGCGACATTATCCCCTGCGACGGCGAAGTGATCGAAGGCGGCGCTTCGGTAGATGAAAGCGCCATCACCGGGGAATCCGCGCCGGTGATCCGCGAGTCCGGCGGCGATTTCGCCTCGGTAACTGGCGGTACCCGGATCCTTTCTGACTGGCTGGTGATCCGCTGCAGCGTCAACCCTGGTGAAACCTTCCTCGACCGGATGATCGCCATGGTTGAAGGGGCGCAGCGCCGTAAAACGCCGAACGAAATCGCATTGACGATCCTGCTGATCGCCCTGACGCTGGTATTCCTGCTGGCTACCGCCACCATCTGGCCCTTCTCGGCGTGGAGCGGTAATGCGGTTAGCGTTACCGTGCTGGTCGCGCTGCTGGTGTGCTTGATCCCGACCACTATCGGCGGCCTGCTCTCCGCCATTGGCGTCGCCGGGATGAGCAGAATGCTCGGCGCCAACGTTATCGCCACCAGCGGTCGCGCGGTGGAAGCCGCGGGCGATGTCGACGTACTGTTGCTGGATAAAACCGGCACCATCACCCTTGGTAACCGTCAGGCCTCGGCATTCCTGCCGGCGCGCGGCGTCGAAGAGCGCGTGCTGGCCGATGCCGCCCAGCTGTCTTCGCTGGCGGATGAAACGCCGGAAGGCCGCAGCATCGTGGTGCTGGCGAAACAGCGCTTTAATCTGCGCGAACGCGACCTGCAGTCGCTGCACGCCACATTTGTCCCCTTTACCGCCCAGACCCGTATGAGCGGTATCAACATCGACCAACGTATGATCCGCAAAGGGTCGGTAGACGCGATTCGCCGCCATATCGAAGCTAACGGCGGCCACTTCCCGGCCGATGTCGATAAGCAGGTAGAAGAGGTCGCCCGCCAGGGGGCCACGCCGCTAGTCGTCGCGGAAGGCGAGCGCGTACTGGGGATTATTTCGCTTAAAGATATCGTCAAAGGCGGCATTAAAGAGCGTTTCGCCCAGCTGCGCAAAATGGGCATTAAAACGGTGATGATCACCGGTGATAACCGCCTGACCGCCGCCGCCATCGCCGCCGAAGCGGGGGTTGATGATTTTCTGGCCGAAGCGACGCCGGAAGCCAAGCTGGCGCTGATTCGCCAGTATCAGTCGGAAGGACGGCTGGTGGCGATGACCGGCGACGGCACCAACGACGCCCCGGCGCTGGCGCAGGCTGATGTAGCGGTCGCGATGAACTCCGGCACCCAGGCGGCGAAAGAGGCGGGCAATATGGTGGATCTCGACTCAAACCCGACCAAGCTGATTGAAGTGGTGCATATCGGTAAACAGATGCTGATGACCCGTGGGTCGTTAACTACATTCAGTATCGCCAACGACGTCGCCAAGTATTTCGCGATTATTCCGGCCGCCTTCGCCGCCGCCTATCCGCAGCTGGCGATGCTGAACGTGATGCATCTGCACTCGCCCTCTTCGGCGATCATGAGCGCGGTTATTTTCAACGCCCTGATTATCGTCTGCCTGATCCCTTTAGCGCTGAAGGGCGTGAGCTATCGTCCGCTGTCGGCATCGGCGATGCTGCGCCGCAACCTGTGGGTTTACGGCCTCGGCGGCCTGATTGTGCCTTTCGTTGGTATTAAAGCCATCGACCTGTTGCTGACCCTGACCGGTCTGGTGTGAGGAAACTACCATGTCATTGATTCGTCCGGCATTTGTGCTATTTATTCTGTTAACCCTGCTCACTGGCGGCCTGTATCCGTTGCTGACTACCGCCTTAGGGCAGTGGTGGTTCCCGCAGCAGGCTAACGGCTCGCTGATCCAGATCGACGGCGAAGTGCGCGGCTCCGCGCTGATCGGGCAGAACTTTACCGCAGCCGGTTATTTCCACGGCCGCCCTTCCGCGACGGCCGAGGTGGCGGATAATCCGCTGGCCTCTGGCGGCAGTAATCTGGCGGTCAGCAATCCGGCGCTGGATAAAGCGATTAGCGAACGGGTACAGGCGTTACGCGCCGCGAACCCGCAAGCGAACCCAACGGTGCCGGTCGAGCTGGTTACCGCATCGGCCAGCGGACTGGATAACAACCTGACCCCTGCCGCGGCGCTGTGGCAGGTACCGCGCGTCGCTAAAGCGCGCAATCTCAGCGACGCGCAGGTGAAACAGCTAGTGGATCAGGCGACGCAAAAACCGTTGCTCAGTTTTCTCGGTCAACCTGTGGTAAATATACTGCAACTGAATATGGCGCTGGATGCCCTAAAGGATTAATCAATGAGTGACGAGCCGCTGCGTCCGGACCCCGACCGTCTGCTGCAACAAACCGCTGCGCCGCATCGCGGCAAGCTGAAGGTGTTTTTCGGCGCCTGCGCCGGGGTGGGCAAAACCTGGGCAATGCTGGCGGAAGCGCAGCGGCTGCGCGCTCAGGGGCTGGATATTCTGATCGGCGTGGCGGAAACCCACGGCCGCAAAGATACCGCCGCCATGCTGGAGGGGCTCAGCACCCTCCCGCAAAAACGCATTTCCCATCGCGGACGCTACGTCCATGAATTTGACCTTGATGCCGCGCTGGCCCGCCGTCCGGCGCTGATCCTGGTGGACGAACTGGCGCACAGCAACGCGCCGGGTTCGCGCCACCCGAAACGCTGGCAGGACGTCGAAGAACTGCTCGAAGCCGGTATCGACGTCTTCACCACCGTCAACGTCCAGCATCTTGAAAGTCTCAATGATGTGGTCAGCGGTATTACCGGCGTGCAGGTGCGCGAAACCGTCCCCGACCCCTTCTTTGACGCCGCTGATGATGTAGTTCTGGTGGATTTGCCGCCGGACGATCTGCGCCAGCGCCTGAATGAGGGCAAGGTGTACATTGGCGGCCAGGCCGAACGCGCCATCGAAAACTTCTTCCGCAAAGGTAATTTGATCGCCCTGCGCGAGCTGGCGCTGCGCCGTACCGCCGACCGGGTAGACGAACAAATGCGCGCCTGGCGCGACCGCCAGGGGCAGGAAAAAGTCTGGCACACCCGCGACGCCATTCTGCTGTGCATCGGCCACAACACCGGCAGCGAAAAACTGGTTCGCGCCGCCGCCCGGCTGGCGGCCAGGCTCGGCAGCGTCTGGCACGCGGTATACGTGGAAACCCCCTCGCTGCACCGTCTACCGGAGGCCAAACGGCGGGCGATCCTCGCGGCGCTGAAGCTGGCGCAAGAGTTAGGCGCCGAAACCGCCACCCTCTCCGATCCATCGGAAGAAAAAGCGGTACTGCATTACGCTCGCGAACATAACCTCGGCAAAATTGTGATTGGTCGCCAGGGGGAGCGACGCTGGTGGGAACGAGCCGGATTTGCCGACCGTCTGGCGCGCCGCGCCCCGGACCTCGATCTGGTGGTGATCGCGCTGGATGAAAAACCGGCTTCTCTGCCCGCCCGCGCGAACGACAACCGCACGGCGATCGATAAGTGGCGCCAGCAGTTGAAGGGCTGTCTGCTGGCCGTGGCGCTGTGCGCCATTATCACCGTGGTTGCCATGCAGTGGCTGATGGCCTTTGAGGCCGCCAACCTGGTGATGCTGTATCTACTGGGTGTGGTGATAATCGCTCTGCTGTATGGCCGCTGGCCATCGGTGCTGGCGACCTTTATCAACGTCATTAGCTTCGATCTCTTTTTTGTCGCTCCGCGCGGTACGCTGGCGGTTTCCGACGTCCAGTATCTGCTGACGTTCGGCGTGATGCTGACCGTTGGTCTGGTGATCGGCAATCTGACCGCCGGGATGCGTTACCAGGCGCGGGTGGCGCGTTATCGCGAGCGACGTACCCGGCATCTGTATGAAATGTCGAAAGCGCTGGCGGTCGGACGCAGCCGCGAAGATATCGCCGCCACCAGCGAACGCTTTATTACTTCCACTTTTCAGGCCCGCAGCCAACTACTGCTGCCGGATGAGAACGGGCAGCTGCAGCCGATGACCCAGCAATCCGGCGTTTTCTCGTGGGATGATGCGATTGCCCGCTGGAGTTTTGATAAAGGCCAGCCAGCCGGGGCCGGCACCGACACTCTCCCCGGCGTACCATATCAAATTCTGCCGCTACAAAGCGCCTCCCGCACCTGGGGGCTGCTGCTGGTCGAACCGGAAAATCTGCGTCAGCTGATGATCCCGGAACAACAGCGACTGCTGGAAACCTTTACCCTGCTGGTGGCCAGCGCCCTTGAGCGCCTGACCCTGACCGCCAGCGAAGAGCAGGCGCGCTTGACCAGCGAACGCGAAAGCCTGCGCAACTCACTGCTGGCCGCCCTCTCTCACGATCTGCGGACGCCGCTGACGGTCCTGTTCGGCCAGGCGGAGATCCTCACTCTCGATCTGGCCAGCGAAGGTTCGAAGCACGCGCCGCAGGCCAACGAAATTCGCCAGCACGTGCTCAACACCACCCGGCTGGTGAATAATCTACTGGATATGGCGCGTATCCAGTCCGGCGGTTTTAATCTGCACAAAGAGTGGTTAACCCTCGAAGAGGTTGTTGGCAGCGCCCTGCGTATGCTGGAGCCTGGGCTTGGCGGCCAGCGCATCCAGCTGTCGCTGCCGGACCCGCTGCTGCTGGTCCACGTTGACGGCCCGCTGTTTGAACGGGTGCTGATCAATCTGCTGGAGAACGCGCATAAATACGCCGGCGCGCAGGCGCAGATTGGCATTCACGCCGAAGCGGATAGGCAGCAGTTGATCATTGAAGTCTGGGATAATGGTCCTGGGATCCCGGCAGGCCAGGAACAGGCTATCTTTGATAAATTCGCCCGTGGTAATAAAGAGTCTGCTATCCCCGGCGTCGGCCTGGGGCTGGCCATTTGCCAGGCCATTGTCGAGGTGCACGACGGTAGCATTACCGCCAGCAACCGTCCGGAGGGCGGCGCCTGTTTCCGTGTTACACTGCCGCGAGAAGCGCCCCCAGAACTGGAAGAGTTAACCGAGGAATTGTGATTAACGTTTTAATCATCGAAGACGAACACGCTATCCGCCGCTTTCTGCGCACTGCGCTGGAAGCTGACGGCATGCGCGTATTTGAAGCCGAAACCCTGCAGCGCGGGCTAATCGAAGCCGCCACCCGCAAACCGGATTTAGCGATCCTCGATCTCGGCCTGCCGGACGGGGATGGTAATGATTTTATCCGCGAAGTCCGCCAGTGGAGCCAAATGCCGATTATCGTGCTGTCGGCGCGCAGCGAAGAGCATGACAAAATCGCCGCCCTTGACGCCGGCGCCGATGACTACCTCAGTAAACCGTTCGGCATTGGTGAACTGCAGGCGCGGCTACGCGTCGCGCTGCGCCGTCACGGCAGCGCGCAGGCCGATGAGCCGGTGGTGCGTTTTGCCGATATTAGCGTCGATATCCCCGCCCGCCGTATCGTGCGCGGCAGTGAAGAAATTCACCTGACGCCCATCGAGTTTCGCCTGCTGGCGGCGCTGCTGAACAATCCGGGCAAAGTGCTCACCCAGCGCCAGCTTCTGAATCAGGTATGGGGGCCTAACGCCGTCGAACACAGTCACTATTTGCGGATTTATATGGGGCACTTACGGCAAAAACTGGAGGTTGACCCGGCGCGGCCGCAGCACCTGCTGACCGAAACCGGGATTGGCTATCGCTTTATGCCCTGAAATTCGCCTCTGCAGTACCAGAGAGTGGCGATTTTCAGCCCTTCAGAGAGCAGCAGGAAGCCTGCCAGGATCGCTAAATTCCTGACGCCGGCGGCTTGAATCAGCCACAGACCCAGCGACAGCGAAGGCTGCATAAATACCAGCCTGAGCGGCGCCTGCCCCCAGGCCAACCACAGCGCATAGCGGCTCTGACGGAAAAATAGGATCATCGACAGCGGAATGCTGATAATCAGCAGAACATTCAGCGGGTACAGCCAGGCCGCCGCTGCGCCGTAAGTGTGCAGCAGCTGAAGATACGCCAGTAGATCGTCGTAGAAAGGAAGACGGCGGTGGGAAATATTCCACCATAAGAATTGCAGGACGAAAAAGAGATCCATCCACGCCCAGAACAAAAAAAGGGACTTCCGTTGTAATTTCATCGCATTCCTTGCGAAAAAAATCAGGCCCGCAGGGGGGCCTGATGCTGATAGGACAATCAGGCGTTTTTCAGCACTTCGCTGACAATCTCTACCGCTTCTTTTTCAATTAGCTTGCGATGCTCTTCGCCAAGGAAGCTCTCGCAGTAGATTTTGTAGGCGTCTTCGGTGCCTGACGGACGGGCCGCAAACCAGCCGTTGTCGGTCATCACTTTCAGCCCGCCGATAGAAGCGCCGTTGCCCGGCGCCGCGGTCAGACGCGCGGTGATCGGATCGCCCGCCAGCGTATCGGCGCTCACCATTTCCGGCGAAAGCTTAGACAGCGCCGCTTTCTGCGCGGAAGTGGCGGAGGCCTGCAGACGGTTGTAGCTCGGGGCGCCAAAGCGTTGCGCCAGCTCGTTATAGTGCTCCTGCGGGTTCTTACCGGTGACCGCGGTGATTTCAGCCGCCAGCAGGCACATGATGATACCGTCTTTATCTGTGGACCACGGCGTGCCGTCGAAACGCAGGAACGATGCCCCGGCGCTCTCTTCACCACCGAAGCCGAAGCTGCCGTCGAACAGACCGTCAACAAACCACTTGAAGCCTACCGGCACTTCCACCAGCTTACGGCCCAGATCGTTAACCACGCGGTCAATCATCGCCGAAGAAACCAGCGTTTTACCAACCGCAACATCTTTGCCCCACTGTGGGCGATGCTGGAACAGGTAGTTGATAGCCACCGCCAGATAGTGGTTCGGGTTCATCAGCCCAGCCGGAGTCACGATACCGTGACGGTCGTAATCCGGATCGTTGGCGAAGGCCAGATCGAACTTATCGCGCAGCGCCAACAGACCCGCCATTGCACACTCGGAGGAGCAGTCCATACGGATCGCGCCATCTTTATCAAGGTGCATAAAGCGGAACGTCTGATCGACCTGATCGTTGACGATGGTCAGATCCAGCTTGTAGTGTTCGCCGATACGTTTCCAGTATTCGATACCCGAGCCGCCCAGCGGATCGACGCCCAGTTTCAGGCCCGCTTTCTGGATAGCCGCCATATCGACGATATCCGCCAGCCCTTCAATAAACGGCTGCACCAGGTCCTGCTCTTTTACGTGGCCGGACGCCAGCGCGGCGTCGAGAGAGATACGCTTCACACCCTGCAGACCGGCGGCCAGCAGTTCATTAGCGCGGTTCTCCACTACTTTCGTCACGTTGGTATCAGCCGGGCCGCCATTTGGCGGGTTGTATTTGATACCGCCATCTTCCGGCGGGTTGTGCGATGGCGTGATCACAATACCATCCGCCAGCGGGCCGCCTTTTTTGTTATGCACCAGAATCGCGTTGGAGACCGCCGGCGTCGGAGTGAAACCGTTGTTTTCCTGAACGATCACATCAACACCGTTCGCCGCCAGCACTTCCAGCACGGAAATGAATGCCGGTTCGGATAAAGCGTGGGTATCCTTACCCACGTAGCACGGGCCGGTGATGCCGTTTTTCGCGCGGTTTTCCGCAATCGCCTGCGCAATCGCCAGAATATGCTGCTCATTGAAATTGTGGCGCCCTGCGCTACCGCGATGGCCGGAGGTGCCGAACTTAACCGCATGCTCCGCATTACCCGCTTCCGGCTTCAGCACATAGTACTGAGCGGTCAGCTGGGCGACGTTAATCAAATCACTCTGTTGTGCCGGCTGACCCGCACGTTTATCGATTGCCATTGCCTGATCCTTCTGGTGCAAAGTTTAATTAACTAGATCGTGCCGCAAACCTTTTCAATCAGCTCCGCAGGGAACTGCATTGATTGCATGATGTGTTCGATCATGCTGCATTTACGGCCGGTATTAGTATTGGTGATAACCCACCACGGCGTACCAGGAACCTGTTTCGGTTTGGTCTGATTACCGCTTTTCAGCAGCGTCCGTGAATCTTCGGCGAAGTATACGCGGGTGCGCCCGTGCAGAGATTCAGTGGCTTCTGAAAAAGCCTTACTGTCTAACGAGTAAAGCGTAGTCAATACCAGCATGAAGCGGTTAACCGCGCGCTTTTGTTCAGCGTATTCGTCAGATAACAGCAGTTCGCGCATGGCGCGGACTTTATCTTTAACCGGGTTGGCCGGCTTCGCTTCGACGACTGGCGCCGACGCAGGAGCAGCCGCCGGCGCGGCTTTCGCCGCAGGCGCGCCAGATGCAGGCTGAGAAACGGCGGTAAATTTCAGCATGCGCCGTAAAATGTCGGATGCGCTCTCGCCGATATGCAGAGTGTGGCTGGCAATATAGCGGTAGAGCTCATCATCAACTTCGATTGTTTTCATCTTAATCCAGTGCGATTTCTTTGTTTCTGAATACAAGTCGTCGGGATTAACTATCCTTTGTCTTTCACACTACTGCGCAAAAGGCATCAGATAGAGGACAAATCCCAACCGCGAATAGCGTCAAACCAGGATGGCGGTAAAACTCAGAATGCTTCCGGGTCTTGCAGCCTAATGGCAGAATGTCCAACATAATACCCTAACCCGACGGAGCGAAAAAAAGAACTTTGCCATGAAATTAAATAGCCGAGCGCAATCTGCACAAAACCCGCACAATAAATCCCCAATCGTCCTGGTACACGGCCTGTTCGGCAGCCTGGACAACCTTGGGATCCTCGCCCGCGATCTGGTCGCCGACTACGATATATTGCAGGTCGATATGCGCAACCACGGCTTATCGCCGCGTTCGCCGGAGATGACCTACCGCGCGATGGCGCAGGATCTGTTGGATACTCTTGACGATCATCAGATAGAGAAAGCGACCTTTATCGGCCATTCAATGGGCGGCAAAGCGGTGATGGCGCTGACCGCGCTGGCGCCGGATCGCATCGCCGGGCTGGTGGCGATTGATATTGCGCCGGTGGCTTATCACGTCCGCCGTCATGATGAGATCTTCGCGGCGATTAACGCCGTCAGCGAATCCGCCGCCAGCACCCGCCAGCAGGCGGCGCAGGTGATGCGCGAGCATATAAATGAAGAAGGCGTCATTCAGTTTCTGCTGAAATCCTTTGTCGACGGCGCGTGGCGCTTCAACGTGCCGGCGCTGTGGGATCAATACCCGCATATTGTCGGCTGGGAAACGGTGCCAGCCTGGCCGCACCCGGCGCAATTTATTCCCGGCGGCAACTCCCCTTATGTTACCGATGAATACCGCGACGCGCTGCTGGCGCAGTTCCCGCAGGCCCGCGCTCACGTCATTGCCGGCGCCGGACACTGGGTGCATGCGGAAAAACCCGAGGCGGTTTTACGCGCAATTCGCCGTTATCTGAGCACAATTGAAGCCTGAGTGGCTAAAAAACGCCCGACCGCGCGGCATAATGCCCGCGGTCGTTGGCGCAGCGGTTCGCCTGATGTATTATGGCGCGCTATCTGCGCCGGCTATAGCCCGGCAGCTTGTTTCCCCGAAGTCACTCTGAATCATGGCAAAAGAACAAACGGACCGAACGACATTAGATTTGTTCGCAAATGAGCGTCGCCCGGGTAGACCGAAAACCAATCCGCTTTCGCGCGATGAACAACTGCGCATCAACAAACGCAATCAGCTCAAACGCGATAAAGTTCGCGGCTTGAAGCGCGTTGAGTTGAAGCTCAACGCCGATGCGGTCGACGCGCTTAATGAGCTGGCGGAAGCCCGCAACATGAGCCGCAGCGATCTTATCGAAGAGATGCTGATGCACCAACTGGCCTGCCTGCGTAACCAGGGCGAAGTCTGAAAAACGCAAAAAAATCGCTTTCATGTAGCAGAGTGTGCACCAGGACGTTATTGCTGTTTCCGCGCCCTTCCCTGTTCTGCTATGATTGCCGTTAACTGTAGGCATAATGCCACTACCACATCATTAAGTTTCAAGAGGTTATTTTACTCATGGCAATCATCGGCATCTTTTTTGGCAGCGACACCGGCAACACCGAAAATATTGCAAAAATGATCCAAAAGCAGCTCGGTAAAGACGTTGCTGAAGTTCACGACATTGCCAAGAGCAGCAAAGAAGATCTGGAAAGCCACGATATTCTGCTGCTCGGCATCCCAACCTGGTACTACGGCGAAGCGCAGTGCGACTGGGACGACTTCTTCCCGACGCTGGAAGAGATCGACTTCAACGGTAAGCTGGTAGCCGTGTTTGGCTGCGGCGACCAGGAAGATTACGCAGAATACTTCTGCGATGCGCTGGGCACCATTCGTGACATCATTGAACCGCGCGGCGCAACCATCGTTGGCCACTGGCCGACCGCGGGCTACCACTTTGAAGCTTCTAAAGGCCTGGCAGACGACGATCACTTCGTAGGTCTGGCGATTGATGAAGACCGTCAGCCGGAACTGACCAACGAGCGCGTTGAGAAGTGGGTGAAGCAGATTTCCGAAGAGCTGCATCTGGAAGAAATCAAAAACGCCTAAGAATCAAACAGCGCAGCTATTAAGCTGCGCTGAATTAATAGATAAAAGCAATCAAACTAATAGCTACAAGTTTTTAACTTTTCATCACATATCTGTACAATGTCCTCTGATTCCACGAGGTCACGTGACACAGTTTGTAGCTGGTAATTCGTTTTTGACAGCTTACAAGGCGCGATGGTTGCAGTTTTCATTTCAGAGTTGCAGCTCTATAATGAGACGCATTACATCGGGTGATTCTCTGTATTGCTTCCCTTTGAAGGAAGCCGATCTTTAGCAACAGGACAGATTCCGCATGACTGACAACAATATCGCATTAAAGAAGGCTGGCCTGAAAGTCACACTTCCCCGACTGAAAATTCTGGAAGTGTTGCAGGAACCGGATAACCATCACGTCAGTGCGGAAGATTTATATAAACGCCTGATCGATATGGGTGAAGAGATTGGTCTGGCTACCGTTTACCGCGTGCTGAACCAGTTCGACGATGCAGGCATCGTGACTCGTCACAACTTCGAAGGCGGTAAATCCGTATTCGAGCTGACTCAGCAGCACCACCACGATCACCTGATTTGCCTCGATTGCGGCAAAGTGATCGAGTTCAGCGATGATTCTATCGAATCCCGCCAACGTGAAATTGCTGCCCAACACGGCATCCGCTTAACCAACCACAGCCTGTACCTGTACGGCCACTGTGCGGAAGGCGACTGCCGCGAAGATGAACATGCCCACGATGCGGTGAATAAATAATTTCCCGTCTCGTTTGTCGTAAAAAGCCAACCTCAAGGTTGGCTTTTTTATGGGCGAAATCCACCGGCATGCGTATTCTGTCAGTGCATAACGCCTTGTACGGAGAGTCAATATGGAGCTGCGCCAGCTACGCTATTTTGTCCGCATTGTGGAAACCGGCAGTATGGGCCGCGCCGCGCTCGATCTGAATATTGGCGTTTCTGCGCTCAGCCAGCAAATGGCGCGTCTGGAAAATGAACTCGCTATCCGCCTGCTGCAACGGACTTCGCGCGGCGTAATGCCCACCAGCGCCGGCCTTGCCTTTTACTCGCAGGCGCAACTGGCGCTGCGCCATGCTGACGATGCTATTCTCGCCGCGCGCGAGGCGCGCCTTTCCGGTCACGTCAGCGTCGGTATGGCGCCGAGCACCGCTTCTGTACTGGGCGTACCTTTTATCAACGCCATGCGCGAAAGCTACGCCGACGTCCGCCTGCACCTGGTGGAGAGCCTCTCCGGCAATCTGGAACGGATGATCAACACCCGCCAGCTCGATTTAGCCATCGTTTTCCAGAAAGAGAAGATCCTGCGCTGGAGCGCCCGACCCATTCTTGAGGAACGTCTGTTCCTGATTGGCGCCCATGACGTGCTGGCGCCGCTGCCCGGCGATAGCATCTCCCCGAACCAACTGGCCGCCATCCCGCTGATTATGCCAAGCCAGGGGCATGGCCTGCGCGGCAGGCTGGACGCTATTTGCCAGGAGCACGCCATCAACGTTGACGTGGTGGCTGAAATCGATGGCCTGGCCCTGCTGATGCGCGCCGTTCGTGACGGGCTCGGCGCCACGCTGCAGCCGGGCGCAGCGATTTCTCATCTCGACAGCCAGGCGCTAAGAGTGATCGGCGTCGATAATCCGGTACTTAGCCGACCGAATTTTCTGGTCAGTCTTTCCGATGACGAACTCACCCCGGCAGGCCTTGCGGCACGGGTAATGCTGGCAAAAGTCATGCGCCAGCTAGTTGAATCCGGCAACTGGCCGGGCGCCAGTCTTTACACACACTAAACCCCCCTTTAGCTTTACGCCATAGCGCCTGCCGCCCCTGCACCTTACATTTCCATTACAAATTTAACAATTAGTCAAAGCGTAATGGAGCCGATAATGGTGGATGTACTGGTGATTGGCGGCGGCAACGCCGCGTTATGCGCCGCCTTAACCGCCCGGGAAGCAGGCGCATCCGTACTGCTGCTGGAAGCCGCGCCGCGGGAATGGCGGGGCGGTAACTCTCAGCACACGCGTAATCTGCGTTGTATGCACAATGCGCCGCAGGATGTCTTAGTCGACAGCTATCCGGAAGAAGAATACTGGCAGGATCTGCTGCGCGTTACCGACGGCAATACCAACGAAGCGCTGGCCCGTCTGGTGATCCGCACCTCGTCGCACTGTCGGGACTGGATGCGCCGCCATGGCGTTAACTTTCAACCGCCGTTATCCGGCGCCCTGCACGTCGCCCGCACTAACGCCTTTTTTATGGGCGGCGGCAAAGCCCTGGTCAATGCCTATTACCGCAGCGCCGAACAGATGGGCGTACAGATCCGCTATAACACCCCGGTACAGGCGCTTGAATTACGTGATGGCGAATTCGTCGCCGCGCTGGCAGGCACTGAGCGGATCGCCGCTAAAACCTGCGTGCTCGCCGCCGGCGGTTTTGAATCTAACCGCGAGTGGCTGCGCGAAGCCTGGGGGCAAAATGAGCGCGGCGAATGGCCTGCAGACAACTTTCTCATCCGCGGCACCCGTTTTAATCAGGGAGTGCTGCTCAAATTTATGATCGATGCCGGGGCCGATATCATCGGCGATCCTTCACAGTCGCACTGCGTCGCCATTGACGCCCGGGCGCCGCTCTATGACGGCGGCATCTGTACCCGCGTCGACTGCGTGTCGCTGGGGGTGGTGGTGAACCGCGATGCCGAGCGCTTTTATGATGAAGGGGAAGATTTCTGGCCCAAACGTTACGCCATCTGGGGCCGTCTGGTCGCCCACCAGCCGGGGCAAATCGGCTATTCGATCATCGACAGCAAAGCCGTTGGACAATTTATGCCGCCGGTATTTCCGGGCGCCCAGGCCAATACCATCGCGGAACTGGCGCGCCAATTGGGGCTGGACGGCGAACGTTTGTCACAGACCATCGCCAGCTACAATGCCGCCTGTACGCCAGGCCAGTTCGACCATACCCGTCTTGATAACTGCACCACTTCCGGCCTGACGCCGCCGAAGACCCACTGGGCGCGGCCTATCGATACGCCGCCTTATTATGGTTATGCCCTGCGTCCAGGGATCACCTTCACCTACCTCGGGCTGTACGTCAATCAACACGCCGCCGTCCACTTTGCCGGTAAGCCGAGCCGCAACCTGTTTGTCGCCGGCGAAATGATGGCCGGCAACGTACTGGGCAAAGGCTATACCGCCGGCGTAGGCATGTCGATTGGCACCACATTCGGCCGCATTGCCGGTCAGCAAGCCGCCATGGCGGCACAGCAGGAGAAACATCATGAAGTCGCTTGAAAAGCTGATCATCGAGGCGCAAATCATCACCGAGCCGGAAGCGGAAGTCGAACGGGTGATGCAGGTCTGTAACGCCTGCCGCTATTGCGAAGGCTTTTGCGCCGTATTTCCGGCCATGACCCAGCGTCTGGAATTTGGCAAGGCGGATATTAACTATCTGGCGAACCTGTGCCACAACTGCGGCGCCTGCCTGCACGCCTGCCAGTATGCCCCGCCGCACGAGTTTGCGATTAATGTTCCCAAAGCGATGGCGGAAGTGCGGCTGGAAACCTATCAACATTACGCCCGGCCCGCCGCTTTCGGCAGTTTATATCGCCGTGCGGGGATCGCCACGGTGCTGGCGCTGGTCGCGGGTCTTGTCCTGTTTCTGCTGTTGGCGATGGGGCTCAAAGGCTCTCTGTTGCACCCGCCGCTGGCCGGTGATTTCTACCAGATTTTCCCGCATAACCTGCTGGCGTGGATGTTCGGTTCGGTTTTCATTGCGGCCATCGGTTTACTGATGAGCGGGGTGATTCGTTTCTGGCGCGAGATCTCGCCGGGCCAACCGCAGGCTGGCGATCTCGCCAGGGCCTCACATGATGCGCTGACGTTGAAATATCTCGACGGCGGACACGGTAAAGGCTGTAACGAGGCCGATGACGCCTTCACCCTGATGCGCCGCCGTTTTCACCACTTCACTTTCTACGGTTTCATGCTCTGTTTCGCCGCCACGGTTGTGGCCACGGGCTATCACTATCTCGCCGGTTGGGAGGCGCCCTACCCGTTCTTTAGCGTACCGGTACTGCTGGGCACGCTCGGCGGCATCGGGCTGCTGGTAGGCCCTGCGGGTTTGCTATGGCTGAATCTGCGCCGCTCGCCGCTGCACGGCGACGCGCGGCAAAAACCGATGGATCGCGCTTTTATCCTGCTGTTGCTACTGACCAGTTTTACCGGGCTCGCGCTACTGGCGGGCCGGGACACCTCGTGGATGGGCATTCTGCTCGCTATCCATCTCGGGGTGGTGATGGCGCTGTTTTTAACGCTGCCTTACGGAAAATTTGCCCACGGATTTTATCGCTGTGCGGCGTTACTCAAGTGGGCGATTGAGAAGCGGCGCGGAAAACAGGCGGCAGTCGCAGGCGACTAACCCGCTCCCTCTTACCTCTATAACAACAAGATAAAGACAATGGAGAGCAAACCCTATGACCCAACCAACCTCGCGCGCCGGTACCTTCGGCGCAATTCTCCGCGTAACCAGCGGTAATTTTCTCGAGCAATTCGACTTCTTTCTGTTTGGTTTCTACGCCACCTATATCGCCAGAACCTTCTTTCCGGCAGAGAGCGAGTTCGCGGCGTTGATGCTCACCTTTGCCGTGTTTGGCTCCGGCTTCCTGATGCGCCCCATCGGCGCGGTGGTATTAGGGGCTTATATTGACAGGATCGGTCGCCGCAAAGGGCTGATGGTCACCCTGGCGATTATGGGCTGTGGCACGTTACTGATTGCGCTGGTGCCGGGCTACCAAACCATCGGCGTGCTGGCGCCGGTGCTGGTCTTAATTGGCCGTTTGCTGCAAGGATTCTCGGCCGGGGTCGAGCTCGGCGGTGTGTCGGTCTACCTGTCGGAAATCGCCAAACCGGGGAAAAAAGGGTTCTATACCAGTTGGCAGTCCGCCAGCCAACAGGTGGCCATCGTCATGGCGGCGCTGATTGGCTACGCGCTGAACGAAACGCTGGGTCACGACGAGATTGCAGAATGGGGCTGGCGCATCCCCTTCTTTATCGGCTGCCTGATTATCCCGCTGATTTTCGTACTCCGGCGTTCGCTGCAGGAGACCGAAGCGTTTCTGCAGCGTAAGCATCGTCCCGATACGAAAGAGATACTGACCACTATTGTTAAAAACTGGCGCATCATCAGCGCGGGCACCTTACTGGTGGCGATGACCACCACCACCTTTTATTTTATTACCGTCTATACCCCAACCTACGGCAGAGCGGTACTGCATCTGAGCGCGCGCGACAGCTTGCTGGTCACGATGCTGGTCGGTATTTCTAACTTTATCTGGTTACCGATTGGCGGGGCGCTCTCAGACAAGATAGGCCGCCGCCCGGTGCTGATGGGAATTACCATCCTGGCGCTGTTGACCACCTGGCCGGTGATGCAATGGCTCACCGCCGCGCCGGATTTCACCCGCATGACGCTGGTGCTGCTGTGGTTCTCGTTCTTTTTCGGTATGTATAACGGCGCGATGGTGGCGGCGCTAACGGAAGTGATGCCCGTTTACGTCCGCACCGTGGGCTTTTCGCTGGCATTTAGCCTCGCCACCGCTATCTTTGGCGGGCTGACGCCGGCTATTTCCACCGCGCTGGTCGAAATCACCGGTGATAAAAGCGCGCCGGGCTGGTGGCTGATGTGCGCGGCGCTATGCGGATTCGCCGCCACCGCCATGCTGTTCATGCGTCTAAGCCGCGGCTATCAGCCGGCGGAAATACCGCGTTAAAATAGCCACGGGCGGAGTGTGCGCTCCGCCCGTTTTCGCTTAACCGTCTGCTTTACTTCGTGGTGTTGTTACTGCGAATCTCCTGCCAGATTTTATCGCAGCGCGCTTTGACCGCCTGGTCATTACCGGTGCGCGTCGCCTGAATACAGGCCTGATAATCCAGCACTCTGACGCTCTCCTGCGTCGCAAACTGCTGATGCGGTTTCTCTTGTTTCAATACGTTCAGTACGCTCTGGCAGGCTTCGATCTTGTCCGGATTACCTTCCGCCGTGTTGATACAGGCGCTATAGGCATCTTTCAATTTGGAATCTTCTTTCGGCGCTGGCGACTGCGCGCAGGCGACCAGACCCGATGCCATGATGGCGATGAGCAGCAGTTTTTTCATAGTTATTCTCCCGGAGGGGCGGCAGGCTCACGCCCGCCGCGCAGGCATCAGAAAATGGTGAACGGCGCGATAACCATAAACTTCACGTCACGCTCATCCTGGAAGATGTTGCCGTAACCGCCGCTCCAGCTTGGGATGTCGGAGTGGTTGTCGTATTGCGTGAAGTGCAGTTTGAACATCGTTCCTTTCGCGCGGCCTTCCTGCAGGGTGTAGATGGCATCCAGGCTGTAGGCGGATTCTTTCAGACGATAGTTAGGATCGTAGTAAGCATCCGGGGATGCCATTCTGCCAGGCTTCGCATCCCAGGCGTAAACATAGGACGCGCCAAACGCCCAGCCCGGCATATCCCAGTTCTTCATGTCGTACATCGCGCCGAAGAACACCGCTTTCTCGCCGTTGGCGTTAAAGTCAGAGCGGTTATCCCACCAGATATCGAGACGACCGTTAGAGGAGGCATAGGTTGGCGTCATACGCTGCAGGAAGTAGCCCTGCTGGCCATCGGCTTTCACCCAGGTCCCTTCCAGACGCAGATCCAGCACATCGGCCGCTTTATAGCCGAAAGTGATCGCCTGCAGCCACGCGGTACCGTCGTAGATATCGTTGACGCCGCCGTTGCTGACTTTATCGCGGGTACCGTAGAACTGATAGCTGGTGCTCAACGGCGAACCCGCGATATCAAATTTGTAGCTGGCTTTAGCAAAGTACTGATCGATATAGCCCTGGGCCTGACCAAATGCGGCTTCCAGCACCAGATCGTTTTTAAAATCGTACTTCGCGCCAAGAGAGTGCAGATAGTCAACTTTGGTTTTCTTATCGTTCTGGTAAAAATCATCCATCTCGATATGCCACGGCGCTTTATATTCGTTCGTCCACATATAGGAGAAACTCAGCGCGCCGTTATCGCCGTAGTCGAAGTTCGCCCCGGCTTCAGCCCCCTGATAGGTACCCGGCATAAAGCTCCAGTGCGGCGCCAGCAGCGTTTGTCCGGTCGGCTGAATGTAGCCCGCGCGCGCCCACGCCGGGCCGAATTTAAATTTAGCCGCCGCTTTATACAGGCTTATCCCGCTCTTATCGCCGGTATAATCTTCGCTGTAGGCACGGTTGCTGGAGGAGAAAGCAATTTCGTTCGGGTGGCCGCTGTCGCCGTTTTCCGCCATTTCAATCGCGGTGAAGGCAGCAATATCCAGACCAAACATGTCGGCCGCGTAGCCGGACTGGAAATCCAGGTTGGCGTTCCAGGTAGAATGAGAAAGGTTAGTTTCGTATTTGTCGGTTTCTACGTTTTTACGGTCGCGCTCACGCTGCCAGTAATAGATACCGCCGGTTAAGGTAGAATCATCGATAAAACCTGCTGCGCTGGCCTGTGGGGCCACAACCCAACCCGACATCGCGGTGACGGCGGCAATAGCCAGCGCCAGCGTACTACGTTTGCCACTAAACGTACGCATGTGCATATCCTCTTTGACGTTTTAAAATTGCGATTGCCAAAGGCAGCTCGCTAAAAAAATAAAAAAATTTGAAAAGCGGTGCGGTTAAAAGGCCGCGAAACCACTATGGATAGACTATTTTTCGTGACGCGAATTATCAATCTCTTTCGCAGAGCAAAGCTTAAGATTATGACAAAGCGCACATAATTTATGTCGTTTTGTTACAGACTTACTTCTCAGTATTTTTAACGATAAGTCATGGTTATATCGGAAAAAAACTGATAATTGATGAAAGCTGAAACGGTTAAATGTAAATATGCAGGCAGGAAGAGATGGGTAATTATTACTGTGTTTTAATAAAATTAATTCGCATCGAAAAAATATCAGTTTTTAATCCACTGATTCTGCAATAAAAAAACGCCGCAGGGCGCGGCGTTTCATGAATACGGCGAGAATTACTCGCCGATTTTAGCCCAGGTGTCACGCAGGCCAACGGTGCGGTTGAAGACCAGATGGCTTTCGGTGGCATAGCGGCTGTCGAGGCAGAAGTAACCTTCGCGCTCGAACTGGTATGCTTTACCCGCCTGCGCTTTCGACAGGCTCGGTTCCGCAAAACCTTGCTTAATGACCAGCGATTCCGGGTTCATTACCGCCAGGAAGTCATCCGCCGCGCCCGGGTTCGGTACGCTGAACAGACGATCGTAAAGGCGGATTTCAACCGGCAGCGCGTGCGCCGCGCTCACCCAGTGGATAACGCCTTTAACCTTGCGGCCATCGGCCGGGTCTTTGCTCAGGGTATCGGCATCGTAAGTACAGAAGATGGTAGTGATATTACCTTCTGCATCTTTCTCAACGCGCTCAGCTTTGATCACGTAGGCGTTGCGCAGACGCACTTCTTTACCCAGCACCAGACGCTTGTACTGTTTGTTGGCTTCTTCACGGAAGTCCGCGCGATCGATCCAGATCTCAGCGCTGAACGGAACCTCGCGGCTGCCCATTTCCGGCTTGTTCGGATGGTTCGGCATCGCCACCATTTCACTTGCGCCCTGCGGATAGTTTTCGATAACCAGTTTAACCGGATCGATCACCGCCATCGCGCGCGGGGCGTTTTCGTTCAGATCTTCACGAATGCACGACTCCAGCGACGCCATCTCAATGGTGTTGTCCTGCTTGGTCACGCCGATACGTTTGCAGAACTCGCGGATGGATTCAGCGGTATAACCACGACGGCGCAGACCGGAAATAGTCGGCATACGCGGGTCATCCCAGCCTTCAACGTGCTTCTCGGTCACCAGCTGATTCAGCTTACGCTTGGACATCACGGTGTATTCGAGATTCAGGCGCGAGAATTCATACTGACGCGGATGCACCGGAATACTGATGTTGTCGAGCACCCAGTCGTACAGACGACGGTTGTCCTGGAACTCCAGGGTACACAGCGAGTGGGTGATACCTTCCAGCGCATCGCTAATGCAGTGGGTGAAGTCGTACATCGGGTAGATGCACCACTTGTTGCCGGTCTGATGGTGTTCCGCAAATTTAATGCGATACAGCACCGGGTCACGCATCACGATGAACGGCGACGCCATGTCGATCTTGGCGCGCAGGCAGGCTTTGCCCTCTTCGAAGCCGCCGGTGCGCATTTTTTCGAACAGCGCGAGGTTCTCTTCCACGCTACGATCGCGGTATGGGCTGTTTTTACCCGGCTCTTTCAGAGTACCGCGGTATTCGCGGATCTCGTCGGCGGACAGCTCGTCAACGTAAGCCAAACCTTTGTTGATCAGTTCAACCGCATACTGATGCAGCTGATCGAAGTAATCAGAGGAGTAGCAGACATCGCCGGACCAGTGGAAACCTAACCACTGCACGTCGTTTTTAATCGACTCTACGTATTCGATATCTTCTTTAACCGGGTTGGTGTCATCGAAACGCAGATTACATTGACCTTGATAATCCTGGGCGATGCCGAAGTTCAGGCAAATGGATTTTGCATGGCCAATGTGCAGATAGCCGTTCGGTTCCGGCGGGAAGCGGGTATGAACGGTGGTGTGCTTACCGGTAGCCAGATCTTCATCGATGATCTGACGGATAAAGTTAGTCGGGCGGGCTTCTGCCTCACTCATCACGGGTTCCTCAAAGCGTAAACAACGTATAACGGCACATGATCTTACAAGCAGGACGCAGAGACAACTATTAGTTACGCAAAATACGTATCTGTTGTTGGATATGGGGGTATTTGCTGCAAAAAAAAGCGGCGCAGGTTTCGCTGCGCCGCTGAGGCAAAACTCAACTCAGGAGCCTTACTTGCCTTTAATCTCGAACAACGGCGTTTGGCCGGCGACAACGTTACCCGTTGCCTGAATCACCAGCGCGCTGTAATCATCGCTGTTGCTGCAGACGACCGGACTAATCATCGAGCGAGCGTTGGCGTTGAGGAACGCCAGATCCATTTCCAGAATCGGCTCGCCGGCTTTCACCTGTGCGCCCTCTTCAACCAGACGTTTAAAGCCTTTCCCTTCCAGCGCGACGGTATCGATGCCCATATGGACGACGATTTCCGCACCGTTATCGGTTTCCAGGCAGAACGCGTGGTTGGTGTTGAAGATTTTCACCACCGTACCGGCCGCCGGCGCGACAACGATGTTATCGGTCGGTTTCACCGCGACACCGTCACCGACGGCTTTGCTGGCGAAGGCTTCATCCGGTACCTGCTCAAGCGCCACCACTTCGCCGGTAATCGGGGAAACCAGCGCTTCGACGGTTTTAGCGTTGGCAACCGCCTGCGGTTTGGCCACAGGCGCGGCGGCTGGCGCGCTGTCAGTCGAGGCAGCCGCTGCGGCAACCGGGCCACGCGCCACCACTTTCTTCATCGCGTCGCCCACGGATTCCGCTTTCGCGCCAACGATGACCTGGATGGTCTGTTTGTTCAGTTTCACCACGCCGGAGGCGCCGAGACGTTTACAGGCGGCATCGTTGACTTTCGCCGAGTCGCCGACGGTCAGACGCAGACGGGTGATACAGGCATCAATAGCTTTCAGGTTATCGGTACCGCCTACGGCTGCGATGTAGTTGGTCGCCAGCTGAGTCAGACCTTCTTCGGTGTTGCTGTTAGCTTCTTCAGTCACGACGTCGTCGGTTTTATCTTCACGACCCGGCGTTTTCAGGTTGAACATGCGGATAACCGCGCTGAACAACAGGAAGTAAACGAAGAAGAACACCACGCCCATCACCAACAGCATCCAGACGTTTTTGCTGGCTGCCGGCAGGCTGTACATCAACACGTAGTCGATAGCGCCCGCGGAGAAGGAGAAGCCCGCATGGATACCCAGCGCCGTTGCGATGAACAGGCTGATACCGGTCAGGATTGCGTGCAGGAGGTACAGCAATGGCGCCAGGAACATGAACAGGAATTCCAGCGGCTCGGTCACACCGGTCAGGAACGCGGTGATGGCGACGGACAGCAGCATACCGCCGACCATCGGACGACGCTCTTTCGGCGCAGCCAGATACATCGCCAGCGCCGCGCCCGGCAGACCGAACATCATGATCGGGAAGAAGCCGGACATGAACATCCCCGCGGTGCCGTCACCGGCGTAGAAGCGGTTGATGTCGCCGTGGAAGACCGCGCCCGCGGCGTTGGTGAACTCGCCAATCTGGAACCAGGCAATGGTGTTCAGCACCTGATGCAGACCGGTTGGGATCAGCAGACGGTTGATGAAACCGAAGATACCGGAGCCCAGCGCGCCCGCAGAGACGATCCATTCGCCGCCCGCATGAATAGCGTGCTGTACCGGCGGCCAGACATAGCCGAAGATAGCAGCCAGCACCAGACAGAAGAAGCCGGTAGCGATCGGTACGAAGCGTTTGCCGCCGAAGAAGCTCAGGAAGTCTGGCAGTTTAATGCCGGCCCAGCGGTTATAAACAGCACCCGCGACCAGACCGGTAATGATACCCGCCAGCACGCCCATGTTAATTTCCGGGTTAATGGTGACCATCGCTTTGGTCATCACGAAATAACCTACCGCGCCGGCCAGCGCCGCAGAACCCGCGTTATCCTTGGACCAGCTTGATGCCACGCCGATGGCGAAGATCAACGCTAAGTTGTCAAAGATTGCCCCACCCGCTTGCGCGATGAAGGGTACGTTCAGCAGATCTGGTTGCCCGAATCGCAGCAGCAATGCCGCGACCGGCAGCACTGCGATAGGGAGCTGTAAAGCCCTACCCAGCCGCTGAAAGAAACCTAAAATATTCATCTTATTCCCCCTATGAGACCCCGATGAGGCTCATTTCAAAGCCACTTTTTTATTGTGTAACAAGGTCGGATTTATCACTTACCGGCAAAGTGTGTGAAAAATTAATTCGTATCGCAAATTAAACGGGTATTTTTTGTGACTATAATCACCAAATATCGTATTCACCCCTCCCTTTGACTGGCTAACATCGAAAACTTATTTTATCATTCAAAAAATCAACACGGATTGACCCCGGTCGGCGCAGTTGCTGCAATACTCTTCATAGTATGCTGGCGCCAATCCGCCAGGTTCTAATTTAACTATAGAGGTGAAGAATGAGACTGATCCCCCTGGTAACAGCTGAACAAGTAGGTAAATGGGCTGCCCGTCATATCGTTAACCGCATTAACGCGTTCAAACCGACCGCGGACCGTCCGTTCGTACTGGGTCTGCCTACCGGTGGTACGCCTCTTACCGCTTACAAAGCGCTGGTTGAAATGCATAAAGCAGGCCAGGTTAGCTTCAAGCACGTTGTTACCTTCAACATGGATGAGTATGTTGGCCTGCCGAAAGAGCATCCGGAAAGCTATCATAGCTTCATGCACCGCAATTTCTTTGACCATGTTGATATTCCAGCTGAAAATATCAACCTGCTGAATGGTAATGCGCCGGATATCGATGCAGAATGCCGTCGTTATGAAGAAAAAATTCGCTCCTACGGTAAAATCCACCTGTTCATGGGCGGCGTAGGTAACGATGGTCATATCGCGTTTAACGAACCGGCCTCTTCTCTGGCATCCCGTACCCGTATTAAAACCCTGACCCATGACACCCGCGTGGCCAACTCTCGTTTCTTCGATGGCGACGTGGATCTGGTGCCGAAATATGCGCTGACCGTGGGCGTGGGTACCCTGCTGGATGCGGAAGAAGTGATGATTCTGGTGCTGGGCCATCAGAAAGCGCTGGCGCTGCAGGCGGCGGTAGAAGGTAACGTCAACCACATGTGGACCATCACCTGTCTGCAGCTGCATCCGAAAGCGGTTGTGGTCTGCGACGAGCCGTCCACGATGGAACTGAAAGTGAAGACCCTGAAATATTTCAACGAATTAGAAGCTGAAAATATTAAAGGTCTGTAATGTAGTCCGTCCCGCGCCCTGGCGTGGGACCATCTTTTTCTTTGTATGCAACGCCAGAACAATGCGAGTTGAGCTGGTGGGGCGTATATACCGGGGGTCGTAATGTATGCATTAACCCAGGGCCGGGTTTACACCGGTCATGAAATTCTCGATGACCATGCGGTTGTTATCGCCAATGGCCGTATCGAACGTCTCTGTCCGCTGGCTGATTTGCCGTCTGAAATTGAGCAACGCTCGGTCAACGGCGCGATTATTGCCCCCGGTTTCATCGACGTCCAGCTGAACGGCTGCGGCGGCGTGCAGTTCAACGATAGTCCGGATGCGGTCACCGTCGAAACGCTGGAAATTATGCAGAAAGCGAACGAACGTTCCGGCTGCACCAACTTCCTGCCGACGCTGATTACTTCCAGCGATGATCTGATGAAGCAAGGCATCCGCGTGATGCGCGAATACCTGCAAAAACACCCCAACCAGGCGCTGGGTCTGCATCTGGAAGGACCGTGGCTGAATATCGTCAAGAAAGGCACCCATAACCCGGACTACGTGCGTAAACCGGACGCCGCGCTGGTTGATTTCCTGTGCGACAACGCCGACGTTATCACCAAAGTGACGCTGGCCCCTGAGCGCGTCGAGCCGGAAGTGATCCGTAAACTGGTCGCCGCCGGCATCGTGGTTTCGGCAGGCCACTCTAACGCTACGCTGAAAGAAGCGAAAATCGGTTTCCGCGCCGGTATCACTTTTGCGACGCACCTTTATAATGCCATGCCGTATATTACCGGCCGTGAACCGGGCCTGGCCGGCGCCATTTTCGACGAGCCGGATGTCTACTGCGGTATCATCGTTGACGGCATGCACGTCGACTACGCCAACGTGCGTAATGCGAAACGGCTGAAAGGCGATAAACTATGCCTGGTGACCGACGCCACCGCGCCGGCAGGGGCTAATATTGACCAGTTCATTTTTGCTGGTAAAACAATATACTACCGTAATGGTCTGTGCGTGGATGAAAACGGCACTCTCAGCGGTTCTTCGCTGACCATGATTGAAGGGGTACGTAACCTCGTTGAACATTGCGGCGTGGCGCTGGATGAAGTGTTGCGTATGGCGACGCTCTACCCGGCGCGCGCGATTGGCGTGGACAAGCAGCTCGGTAGCATTGCGCCGGGTATGGTCGCTAACCTGACCGCTTTCAGCCGCGATTATAAAATCATCAAGACCATCGTTAATGGTAACGAGGTCGTCACTGAGTAAGTAAAAGTATGACAGCAGGCGGACAAGCTCAAATTGGTAACGTCGATCTGGTAAAACAGCTGAACAGCGCGGCCGTCTATCGGCTGATTGACCAACATGGTCCCATCTCGCGCATTCAGATAGCGGAACAAAGTCAGCTTGCCCCTGCCAGCGTAACCAAAATTACGCGTCAGCTTATTGAGCGCGGCCTGATCAAAGAAGTCGATCAGCAGGCCTCCACCGGGGGGCGCCGCGCCATCTCTATCATCGCGGAAACCCGCAATTTCAACGCTATCGGCGTGCGGCTAGGCCGCTATGACGCCACCCTGACCCTTTATGATTTAAGCAGTAAAACGCTGGAAGAAGAGCACTTCCCGCTACCGGAGCGTACCCAGGAAACGCTCGAGCACGCGCTGCTGAATATCATCGCCACCTTTATTGAAAATTGTCAGCGCAAAATCCGCGAGCTTATCGCCATTTCGGTCATTTTGCCGGGGCTGGTCGACCCTGAAAGCGGCGTTATCCGCTATATGCCGCATATTCAGGTGGAGAACTGGGGGCTGGTCGAAGCGCTGGAAAAACGCTTTAACGTCACCTGTTTTGTCGGCCACGATATCCGCAGCCTGGCGCTGGCCGAGCACTATTTTGGCGCAAGCCAGGATTGCGAAGACTCTATTCTGGTGCGCGTACACCGCGGTACCGGCGCGGGCATTATTTCCAACGGGCGTATTTTTATCGGCCGTAACGGCAACGTTGGCGAAATTGGCCATATCCAGGTCGACCCGTTAGGCGAGCGCTGTCACTGCGGCAACTTCGGCTGTCTGGAAACCGTCGCCGCGAACGCCGCTATTGAGCACCGTGTCCGCCATCTGCTTGAGCAGGGCTATCAAAGCCGTATCACGCTTGATGACTGCAATATCAAAACTATCTGCAAAGCGGCAAATAAAGGCGATGCGCTGGCCTGCGAAGTGGTCGAATACGTTGGCCGTCATCTGGGCAAAACCATCGCCATCGCTATCAACCTGTTTAACCCGCAAAAAGTGGTGATTGCCGGTGAAATCGTCGAGGCGGAAAAGGTGCTGCTACCGGCCATTGAAAGCTGTATCAACGGCCAGGCGTTGAAAGCGTTTCGCCACAATCTGCCGGTGGTACGCTCGACGCTCGATCACCGCTCAGCCATCGGCGCCTTTGCGCTGGTCAAGCGCGCGATGCTCAACGGCATCCTGTTACAGCATTTGCTGGAAAGTTAATCCAGCTTTATAGTTTCGCCTTTCGTTAATGATGTTGGACTGTTCATGACCATTCAAAACGTAATTTGTGATATCGACGGCGTGCTGATGCACGATAACGTGGCTGTTCCCGGCGCCGCTGAATTTATCAAGCGCATCCTGGATAAAGGTATGCCGCTGGTGATGCTGACCAACTATCCTTCGCAAACCGGGCAGGACCTGGCCAACCGCTTCGCCACCGCCGGTATCGAAGTGCCGGATACCGCGTTCTACACTTCCGCCATGGCCACCGCCGATTTCCTGCGTCGCCAGGAAGGTAAGAAGGCCTACGTAGTTGGCGAAGGCGCGCTCATCCACGAACTGTATAAGGCTGGCTTCACCATCACCGACGTTAATCCTGATTTCGTCATCGTTGGCGAGACCCGCTCCTTTAACTGGGAAATGATGCATAAAGCGGCTTTCTTTGTCGCCAACGGCGCGCGCTTTATCGCCACCAACCCGGATACTCACGGCCGCGGCTACTACCCTGCTTGCGGCGCGCTCTGTGCGGGGATTGAAAAAATCTCCGGCCGGAAACCGTTTTATGTCGGTAAGCCAAGCCCGTGGATTATCCGTTCCGCGCTCAACAAAATGCAGGCCCACTCCGAGCAAACGGTGATCGTCGGCGATAACCTGCGTACCGATATCCTCGCCGGTTTCCAGGCGGGCCTTGAGACCATTCTGGTGCTCTCCGGAGTCTCCATGCTGGACGATATCGATAGCATGCCGTTCCGCCCGTCGTGGATTTATCCGTCGGTCGCCGAAATCGACGTTTTTTGAGCCGAAACCACGTCCCAGGACGTGGTTTTTTATTTATAGCGCTGCTAAAAATAGATTCATCTAATGAAAACGGCTTATTGCTAAACATTCATCAATAAAGCTGCGCTAAACATACGCATTTTTCAACATTCGACAATCAGTATTGCACTTTTTACTTTTCCGCCGGTAAATCTCTTGCGCCCCACTCTCCTTTACGGCATTTTCTTTAACACGCACTAAGACCTTGCAAGAGACGAGGTCTGCACAACATCACCACATGACAGGGTAACGGAGAAGGCTATGTGTTCTATTTTTGGCGTACTGGATATTAAAACTGACGCAGGCGAACTGCGTAAAAAGGCACTGGAACTTTCCCGCCTGATGCGCCACCGCGGACCGGACTGGTCCGGCGTTTATGCCAGCGATAAAGCGATTCTCGCCCACGAACGTCTGTCGATAGTCGACGTCAACGCCGGGGCCCAGCCGCTCTATAACCAACAAAAAACCCATGCCCTGGCGGTCAACGGTGAAATCTACAACCACCAGGCGCTGCGCGCCGAATATGGCGACCGCTACCAGTTCCAGACCGGTTCCGACTGTGAAGTGATCCTCGCGCTGTACCAGGAAAAAGGGCCGGAGTTCCTCGATGAACTGCAGGGAATGTTTGCCTTCGCGCTGTATGACAGCGAGAAAGACGCTTACCTGATTGGCCGCGACCATATCGGTATTATCCCGCTGTACATGGGCCATGATGAGCACGGCAACTTCTACGTCGCCTCCGAAATGAAAGCGCTGGTGCCGGTTTGCCGTACGATTAAAGAGTTCCCTGCAGGTAGCTACCTGTGGAGCCAGGATGGTGAAATTCGCCAGTACTATCAGCGCGACTGGTTCGACTACGACGCGGTAAAAGACAACGTCACGGATAAAAACGAACTGCGTCAGGCGCTGGAAGAGTCGGTGAAAAGCCACCTGATGTCCGATGTTCCTTACGGCGTGCTGCTTTCCGGCGGCCTGGACTCTTCGGTGATTTCGGCCATTACCAAAAAATACGCCGCACGCCGCGTTGAAGATCAGGAGCGCAGCGAAGCCTGGTGGCCGCAGCTGCACTCATTCGCGGTCGGCCTCGAAGGCTCCCCTGACCTCAAAGCGGCACAGGAAGTCGCAAACCACCTCGGCACCGTGCATCACGAAATTCACTTTACGGTGCAGGAAGGGCTGGATGCGATCCGCGATGTTATCTATCACATCGAAACGTATGACGTGACCACCATTCGCGCCTCGACGCCGATGTACCTGATGTCGCGTAAAATTAAAGCCATGGGCATCAAAATGGTGCTCTCCGGCGAAGGCTCCGATGAAGTATTCGGCGGGTATCTCTACTTCCACAAAGCGCCGAATGCCAAAGAACTGCATGAAGAAACGGTGCGTAAACTGCAGGCGCTGCACATGTTTGACTGCGCCCGCGCCAACAAAGCGATGTCCGCCTGGGGGGTAGAGGCCCGCGTACCGTTCCTTGATAAGAAATTCCTCGATGTGGCGATGCGCATCAACCCGCAGGATAAAATGTGCGGCAACGGCAAAATGGAAAAACATATTTTGCGCGAATGCTTTGAGTCCTATCTGCCGGCCAGCGTCGCCTGGCGCCAGAAAGAACAGTTCTCCGACGGCGTAGGCTATAGCTGGATTGATACGCTGAAAGAGGTGGCGGCAAAACAGATTAGCGACCAGCAGCTGGAGACGGCAAGCTTCCGCTTCCCGTACAACACGCCGACCTCTAAAGAAGGCTACCTGTACCGCGAAATCTTCGAAGAGCTGTTCCCGCTGCCAAGCGCGGCGGAATGCGTCCCCGGCGGCCCGTCCGTCGCCTGCTCTTCGGCGAAAGCCATCGAGTGGGATGAAGCGTTCAAAACCATGAACGATCCATCAGGACGCGCGGTCGGCGTCCACCAGTCGGCTTATAAGTAAGCCATTCTGGCGAATAACGGATCCTACGGGGTCCGTTTTTTTATGCCGAATTTGGCAAATAAAAACGATAAATAATCAATTCTTGCCGATTATTGCAGCATGCTGTTCGCAACCTAACCAAACAGTCACATTACGACGATTTTCCTTGAAAAAGTGGTTGACGCTCGCAGGCCCAATACGCATAATGCGCCCCGCAACGCCGATAAGGTAACGCGAAAAAAAGATGGCTACGTAGCTCAGCTGGTTAGAGCACATCACTCATAATGATGGGGTCACAGGTTCGAATCCCGTCGTAGCCACCATCTTTTTTTGCGGGAGTGGCGAAATTGGTAGACGCACCAGATTTAGGTTCTGGCGCCGCAAGGTGTGCGAGTTCAAGTCTCGCCTCCCGCACCATTCACTAAAAAGCGTTGCACGGATGGGGTATCGCCAAGCGGTAAGGCACCGGTTTTTGATACCGGCATTCCCTGGTTCGAATCCAGGTACCCCAGCCATATTTCTTCGATATTTGCGGTTAGCCGCGACGGTATTGGGGTATCGCCAAGCGGTAAGGCACCGGTTTTTGATACCGGCATTCCCTGGTTCGAATCCAGGTACCCCAGCCATCGAAGAAACAGCATGACAATTTGGCTACGTAGCTCAGCTGGTTAGAGCACATCACTCATAATGATGGGGTCACAGGTTCGAATCCCGTCGTAGCCACCATATTCAGGACTATCGGTTAACATCGGTAAATCCGTAAAAATTTGTTGGGGTATCGCCAAGCGGTAAGGCACCGGATTCTGATTCCGGCATTCCGAGGTTCGAATCCTCGTACCCCAGCCAAATTCAAAAGACGTTCCTCTGTGAACGCAACCTGTTGGGGTATCGCCAGGCTGTAAGGCCACCGGGCTGAGTCCGGCACACGAAACACCAGCAGACAATTGGGGTATCGCCAAGCGGTAAGGCACCGGATTCTGATTCCGGCATTCCGAGGTTCGAATCCTCGTACCCCAGCCACTTATTAGTAAAAAAGCTCACTTCGGTGAGCTTTTTTGCTTTCTGCTGATGGCTATTTCCCCGCCGGGGACTGCAAAACCTGCCCGCAGTCCCATGGGTATAGACTTACTACAATCCTAATGCATACTTCAATGCCTGGCGTTTCAATACTCCGGCACGTTCGGCTGCCATCAGGCCAATATTACGCAGCACGCGTACCGGCGCTAAATCGTTGCTGAAGCCCGCATAGAACAGATCCATGCCGGATTGCATAATAAAGTTATCCGCCCGGCGCCGCGCCTGATAGCGCTTCAGCACCGGCAAACTGGACCAGGCCTCACCGCGCCCGCGGGCTTCCGCCAAAATATCCAGCAGCGCGTCCACGTCGCGATAGCCAAGGTTGACCCCCTGCCCCGCCAACGGATGAATGGTATGCGCCGCATCCCCAACCAACGCCAGTCCCGGTTGCACGTACTGCAACGCATGACGGCGGGTTAACGGGAAGGCGCCGGCGCTCATTGGCGTCACGCTGCCCAGACGTTTTGGGAAATGCGCGGTAATTTCCTGCTGCAGTTGGGCCATCGACATCGCCTGCAGCTGGCGGATGCGCGCCGGGGTGTCGTACCACACCAGCGACGCCCAGTTATCAAATAGCGGCAGGAACGCGCGCGGCCCGCTGGGGGTAAACTGTTGCCAGGTACTATCGCCGGGATCGTCGGCGCACTGCACGCTAATTAACATACAGGATTGCTGATATTGCCACGCCTGCACGCCAATGCCGGCCAGCTCGCGCACCTGCGAATTCGCGCCGTCGGCGCCGATCGCCAGTTGCGCCGCGCAAACGCTCTCATCGCTCAGGCGCAGCGAAACGCCCTGCGGCTCACGATTAAGCTCGCTTAACGTCACGCCAACCCGCAAGGTCACCTGCGGATGGGCTTCGAGCGCCTGCCACAGCGCCAGCTGTAGCACGTTATTTTCCACCATATAGCCAAGCTCAGGCAGCTTCAGTTCGGCGGCATTAAAGTCAACGTGCGCGCTTTCCCACTCCCAGGTTTCAAGACGCCGATAAGCATGCGCGCGCATAGCGCGCACCGCCTCCCAGACGCCGAGGCTTTTGAGCAGGCCGACCGACGACGCGCTGATCGCCGAAATACGCACATCCGGCGCCGCAGCGGCATCAAAGGCCGGAGGCGCGTGTTTTTCTATCACCGCTACCGAAAACCCGTGTTGCGCCAGCCCCAGCGCCAGCGCGCCGCCGACCATTCCGCCGCCGACGATGGCGATATCTGTTGCATGAATTGTCATGGCAATTATCCTTAAAGCTGATTTCCTTAAGTTTACCGGATTTTTTGCGCCTTGCGGGGATCGTGGTCGCACTGGTCAGGTGGCAACCAAAGCATTACAATGCGTACCCTGCAAACGAATTCTAATTCTTAACTTATACCCGTCTTTATAATTGAGCATGAGCAAGTCGATGACAAAAAAACTCCATATTAAAACCTGGGGCTGTCAGATGAACGAATACGATTCATCCAAGATGGCCGATCTGCTGGATGCCACCCATGGGTATCAACTCACAGAAGTGGCCGAAGAAGCGGACGTGCTGCTGCTCAACACCTGCTCAATTCGCGAGAAGGCGCAGGAAAAAGTGTTCCATCAGCTTGGCCGCTGGAAACTGCTAAAAGAGAAAAAACCCGGAGTCATTATCGGCGTCGGCGGCTGTGTCGCCTCCCAGGAAGGCAAGCTGATTCGCCAGCGCGCCCATTACGTTGACATTATTTTTGGCCCGCAGACGCTGCACCGCCTGCCGGAGATGATCGACGCGGTGCGCAACAACCATAAACCGGTTATCGACGTGAGCTTCCCGGAAATCGAAAAATTCGATCGCCTGCCGGAACCGCGCGCCGAGGGGCCGACCGCCTTCGTTTCCATCATGGAAGGCTGCAACAAATATTGTACTTACTGCGTGGTGCCCTATACCCGCGGTGAAGAAGTGAGCCGTCCGTGCGACGATATTCTGTTTGAAATCGCCCAACTGGCGGCGCAAGGGGTGCGTGAAGTGAACCTGCTGGGGCAGAACGTTAACGCCTGGCGCGGTGAAAACTACGACGGCACGACCGGCAACTTTGCCGATCTGCTGCGTCTGGTCGCCGCCATCGACGGTATCGATCGTATTCGCTTCACCACCAGCCACCCGATTGAGTTCACTGACGATATCATCGAGGTCTATCGCGATACTCCTGAACTGGTGAGCTTCCTGCATTTACCGGTACAGGCCGGTTCCGATCGCGTACTGAACCTGATGGGCCGTACCCACACCGTGCTGGAATATAAAGCGATTATCCGCAAGCTGCGCGAAGCGCGCCCGGATATCCAGATTAGCTCCGATTTTATCGTCGGCTTCCCTGGCGAAACGACGGAAGACTTCGAAAAAACCATGAAGCTGATTGCCGAGGTTAACTTTGACGTCAGCTACAGCTTTATCTTCTCTGCCCGCCCGGGCACCCCGGCGGCGGATATGGTCGACGATGTCTCTGAAGCCGATAAAAAACAGCGCCTGTACATTCTGCAGGAGCGTATTAATCAGCAAGCGATGGCGTGGAGCCGCCGCATGCTCGGCACCACCCAGCGTATTCTGGTAGAAGGCACGTCGCGTAAGAGCCTGATGGAGCTCTCCGGGCGCACCGAGAACAACCGCGTGGTGAACTTCGAAGGCACGCCGGATATGGTCGGTAAATTCGTCGACGTGGAAATCGTCGATGTCTACACTAACTCATTACGCGGCAAAATCGTCCGCACCGAAGACGAGATGGGGCTACGCGTCGTGGAGTCGCCGGAGTCGGTCATTGCGCGTACGCGTAAAGAAAACGATCTGGGCGTCGGCATCTATCAGCCGTAATCCCCGCAGGCCTGTCGGTTCCGGCAGGCCTTGCATTTCCCCTCCTCGCCCCTATATCTACAGCAATGCTTGCGCCATATTCCCGTGACGTGAATAATTTCCTTATTGGCCGGATGACGAACGCCCTCCGGCAACACGCGTAATAAGAGGAACAGTTTGAACATAGAAACCCGTGAAATTACCCTGGAGCCAGCGGACAATACCCGCCTGTTAGCGCTGTGCGGCCCGTTTGACGACAACATCAAACAGCTGGAGCGCCGGTTGGGGATTGAGATCAACCGCCGCGACAATCATTTTAAACTGACCGGCCGCGCGATCTGCGTGCACGCCGCGGCCGATATTCTGACAAGCCTGTATGTCGATACCGCGCCAATGCGCGGCCAGATTCAGGATATTGAACCGGAACAAATCCATCTGGCTATTAAAGAAGCTCGGGTGCTCGAACAGAGCGCCGAGAGCGTGCCGGAATACGGTAAGGCCATCAATATCAAAACCAAACGCGGGGTTATCAAACCGCGTACGCCAAACCAGGCGCAGTACATCGCCAACATCCTCGACCACGACATTACCTTTGGCGTCGGGCCGGCGGGTACCGGTAAAACCTACCTCGCGGTTGCCGCGGCGGTCGATGCTCTGGAACGCCAGGAGATTCGGCGTATTCTGCTGACTCGTCCTGCGGTCGAAGCGGGCGAGAAGCTTGGCTTCCTGCCGGGCGACTTAAGCCAGAAGGTTGACCCCTATTTGCGCCCGCTGTATGACGCGCTGTTCGAGATGCTCGGCTTTGAGAAAGTCGAGAAGCTGATTGAGCGCAACGTGATTGAAGTCGCGCCGCTGGCCTATATGCGCGGGCGTACGCTGAATGACGCCTTTATCATTCTCGACGAAAGCCAGAACACCACCATCGAACAGATGAAGATGTTCCTGACCCGTATCGGCTTTAACTCGAAAGCGGTTATCACCGGCGACGTTACCCAGATTGACCTGCCGCGTAATACCAAATCAGGCCTGCGTCACGCCGTTGAAGTGCTGGCGGAAGTCGATGAAATCAGCTTCAACTTCTTCCACAGCGAAGATGTGGTTCGCCATCCGGTGGTCGCCCGCATCGTCAATGCCTATGAGGCATGGGAAGAAGCCGAACAAAAACGTAAAGCAGAACTGGCCGCCGAGCGCAAACGCGAAGCCCAGGAACAGGAGCAAAAATGAGTCAGGTGATTCTCGATTTACAGCTGGCCTGCGAAGACACCAGCGGTCTACCGGACGAAGCCCTCTTTCAACGCTGGGTGGATGCCGTCATCCCGCAATTCCAGGAAGAGTCAGAGTTAACGATTCGCCTGGTGGATGTCGCCGAAAGCCACGAGCTGAACCTGACCTATCGCGGCAAGGATAAGCCGACTAACGTCCTCTCCTTCCCTTTCGAAGCCCCGCCGGGCATTGAGATGCCGCTGCTCGGCGATCTGATCATCTGCCGCCAGGTGGTTGAACAGGAAGCCAAAGAGCAGGAAAAACCGCTGGAGGCCCACTGGGCGCACATGGTCGTGCACGGTAGCCTGCACCTGCTGGGCTACGATCATATCGAAGACGACGAAGCGGAAGAAATGGAAGGTCTCGAAACAGAGATAATGCTTGCTCTGGGCTATGAGGATCCGTACATTGCCGAGAAGATTGCTGAATAGTAACTTGCCGGATGACGGCGCGAGCGCCTTATCCGGCCTACATTCATGCGTATCGAAGGCCTGACAGGCGTAGCGCCATCAGGCTAAACATGCCGTACGACGCTGAGTTTACGCGCGACGAGCGACAATTAAATCAACACGAGAACCCATACGACGCCATGAGCGACGACAATTCACACAGTAGTGACACAGTAAACAGCAAAAAGGGATTTTTCTCCCTCTTACTCAGCCAACTTTTTCACGGTGAACCGAAAAACCGTGATGAATTATTGGCGCTGATCCGTGACTCCGGGCAGAACGAGCTTATCGATGAAGATACGCGCGACATGCTCGAAGGGGTAATGGATATCGCCGACCAGCGCGTCCGCGATATTATGATCCCGCGCTCGCAAATGATTACCCTGAAACGCAACCAGACGCTGGACGAGTGCCTCGATGTGATCATCGAATCCGCCCACTCGCGTTTCCCGGTCATTAGCGAAGATAAAGATCACATTGAAGGGATTCTGATGGCTAAGGATCTGCTGCCGTTTATGCGCAGCGACGCCGAAGCTTTCAGCATGGAAAAAGTGTTACGCCCGGCGGTTGTCGTGCCTGAAAGCAAGCGGGTTGACCGCATGCTGAAAGAGTTCCGCTCGCAACGTTATCATATGGCGATCGTCATCGACGAGTTCGGCGGCGTCTCCGGCCTGGTGACGATTGAAGACATCCTTGAGCTTATCGTCGGCGAAATCGAAGACGAGTATGACGAAGAGGAAGATATCGATTTCCGTCAGCTAAGCCGTCATACCTGGACGGTACGCGCGCTGGCATCGATTGAAGACTTCAATAAAGCCTACGGCACCCACTTCAGCGATGAAGAGGTCGATACCATCGGCGGGCTGGTGATGCAGGCCTTTGGTCATCTGCCGGCCCGCGGCGAGTCGATTGACATTGATGGTTACCAATTCAAGGTCGCAATGGCTGACAGCAGACGTATTATTCAGGTCCATGTAAAGCTTCCTGATGATGCGCCGCAGCCGAAGCTGGAAGACTAATTTAACGGGACGATTAACCTAAATGGTATTTGCCTCTTTACTTGAACGCCAGCGCGTACGTCTGCTGCTGGCGCTATTATTCGGAGCCAGCGGAACGCTGGCTTTTTCACCTTACGACTTCTGGCCGGCGGCCATCGTCTCGCTGTTTGGTCTGCAGGCGCTCACTCTTAACCGTCGCCCGCTACAGAGCGCCTGGATTGGCTACTTCTGGGGGCTTGGGCTATTCGGCACCGGTATTAACTGGGTTTACGTTAGCATCGCGCAGTTCGGCGGCATGCCGGGCCCGGTTAACGTTTTCCTCGTTGCCCTCCTGGCGGCCTATCTATCGCTGTATACCGGCCTTTTCGCCGGGCTCCTCGCGAAACTGTGGCCGAAAACCAACTGGATCCGTCTGGCCATCGCCGCGCCTGCGGTCTGGCAAATTACCGAATTTCTCCGCGGCTGGGTATTGACCGGTTTCCCGTGGCTGCAGTTCGGCTATAGCCAGATTGACGGCCCGCTAAAAGGTCTGGCGCCGGTGATGGGCGTTGAGGCGATAAACTTTCTGTTAATGGTGGTCAGCGGTCTGCTGGCGCTGGCTATTGTGCAACGCAGCTGGAAACCGCTGCTGATCGCCGCGGTGCTGTTTGCCCTGCCCTTCCCGCTGCGTTACATTCAGTGGTACCAGTTGCTGCCGGCACGCGCGACGGAAGTCTCGCTGGTGCAGGGCGATATCCCGCAGGCGATGAAATGGGATGAAAACCAGCTGGTTAATACCCTGAAAACCTACCTCGATCTCACCCAGCCGCATATGGGTAAATCGCAGCTGATTATCTGGCCGGAATCTGCGATCCCGGATCTGGAAATCAATCAGCAGCATTTCCTCAGCATGGTTGATGACCTGATGCGGGCCAAAAATAGCTCGCTGATTACCGGTATTGTCGATGCGCGGCTCAATAAACAAAACCGCTACGATACCTACAACACCATCATTACGCTGGGTAAAGATAATCCGTACAGCTACGACTCGACCAACCGCTACAACAAGAACCATCTGGTGCCGTTCGGCGAATTTGTGCCGCTGGAGTCGATTTTACGCCCGCTGGCGCCGTTCTTCGATTTGCCGATGTCCTCGTTCAGCCGCGGTCCTTACGTGCAGCCGCAGCTGGTGGCGCATAACCTGAAACTCACGGCGGCAATTTGCTACGAAATTATTCTCGGCGAACAGGTCCGCGATAATTTCCGCCCGGATACCGATTACCTGCTGACCATCTCCAACGATGCATGGTTTGGTAAATCGATCGGCCCGTGGCAGCACTTCCAGATGGCGCGGATGCGCGCGCTGGAGCTGGCGCGCCCGCTGCTGCGCAGCACCAACAACGGTATTACCGCCGTTATCGGCCCGCGTGGTGAAATTCAGGACATGATCCCGCAGTTTACCCGCGCGGTGTTGACCACTAAGGTCACGCCAACCACCGGCCTGACGCCGTATGCCCGTACCGGCAACTGGCCGCTGTGGGCGTTAACCGCCCTCTTCGGCTTTGCCGCGCTGGTGATGAGCCTGCGCCAGCGTCGTCGCTAACCTTCTCCGCCGGCCAACTCCCGGCGGCGTTTGTCGCCGGTGACTCTTCCCTGCTTTACGCTCCCTTGCGCCAATCTGGCACGCCCATTGCTTAATTTCCCCCTGTAGACGATTTTGACCGCGGTTGCACCGGGGTTGCACCGAAAGCGTTCGCACTTCGCGCCATGTTGGTGCAACAAACCATTTTTGCCCATAAATGGTGCGGAGTGCTTCGCAAAAATAAACAATAACGCATCAAAATCTTTACATTAAGCCAAACTAAATGCTAACAAGCTCATACAAATACTGCACTTTAAGATTGCAGACGATTCCCGAAAGCGCCGCCTTACGGCAGAGCTAACTGGAATAACAACACATACACACAATCACAATGGGTATCACTAGCGTCCCTGGCGTTAAGGATAAGGAGTTGGATATGCAATTACGTAAACTGGCCGCCGCAATGCTGGTCATGGGAGTGACCGCCGGTCTGGCGCACGCTGAAGATGCCGCCCCGGCCGCAGGTCAGAGCACGCTGGATAAAATCGCCAAAAACGGGGTGATCGTCGTCGGCCACCGCGAATCGTCCGTACCATTCTCCTACTACGATAACCAACAGAAAGTGGTGGGTTACTCTCAGGATTACTCCAACGCTATCGTTGAAGCCATCAAGAAAAAACTGAACAAACCCGATCTGCAGGTGAAGCTGATTCCGGTCACCTCGCAGAACCGTATCCCGCTGCTGCAGAACGGCACCTATGATTTCGAGTGCGGCTCCACCACCAACAACCTGGAGCGCCAGAAACAGGCCGCCTTCTCTGACACGATCTTCGTCGTCGGCACCCGTCTGCTGGTGAAAAAAGGCGGCCCGATTAAAGACTTCCCGGATCTGAAAGACAAAGCGGTGGTCGTCACCTCCGGTACCACCTCGGAAGTCCTGCTGCATAAGCTCAACGACGAGAAGAAAATGAACATGCGCATCATCAGCGCGAAAGATCACGGTGACTCCTTCCGTACTCTGGAAAGCGGCCGCGCGGTGGCCTTTATGATGGATGATGCCCTGCTGGCCGGCGAGCGCGCAAAAGCGAAGAAACCGGATAACTGGGAAATCGTCGGTACGCCGCAATCGAAAGAGGCCTATGGCTGCATGCTGCGTAAAGACGACGCGTCGTTCAAAACGCTGGTCGATGACACCGTCGCCCAGGCGCAGACCTCCGGCGAAGCGGCAAAATGGTTCGACACCTGGTTCAAGAACCCGATTCCGCCGAAAAATCTGAACCTGAACTTCGAACTGTCCGACGACATGAAGGCGCTGTTCAAATCACCGAATGATAAAGCTCTTAACTAATTAAAAAAACAGGGGCTCGACAAAGTAGCCCTCCCGATTGTTGCCTTCGCACGGACAGACTATACGGCGGCTGGTCGTTCCCCAGCCGCCGCGAATACCGAAACAAGCAGGGCAACAATCTTCGAGGGTAGCGCTGCTACCCTTTTTTTTCTGGAGTTTATTTATGTCAATAGACTGGAACTGGGGAATATTCCTGCAACCCGCCCCGTTCGGCAACACCACTTACTTAGGCTGGTTATGGAGCGGCTTTCAGGTTACCGTCGCACTGTCGATTAGCGCCTGGATTATCGCTTTCCTTGTCGGCTCGCTGTTCGGCATTCTGCGTACCGTCCCTAACCGCTGGTTAGCCGGGATTGGTACCTGTTACGTCGAACTGTTTCGTAACGTTCCACTGATCGTGCAGTTCTTTACCTGGTACCTTGTTATTCCGGAATTTCTGCCGGAAAACGTCGGTATGTGGTTTAAATCCGAGCTGGATCCCAATATTCAGTTCTTTGTCTCCTCAATGCTGTGCCTCGGGCTGTTTACCGCCGCCCGCGTCTGCGAGCAGGTTCGCGCCGCAATACAGTCCCTTCCTCGCGGGCAGAAAAATGCCGGCCTGGCGATGGGCCTGACCCTGCCGCAAACCTATCGCTACGTGCTGCTGCCGAACGCTTATCGCGTTATCGTGCCGCCGATGACCTCGGAAATGATGAACCTGGTAAAAAACTCGGCCATCGCTTCCACCATCGGCCTGGCGGATATGGCGGCGCAGGCCGGCAAGTTACTGGATTACTCTGCCCACGCCTGGGAATCGTTTACCGCGATCACCCTCGCCTATGTCTTCATCAACGCCGTCATTATGCTGGTGATGTACGTGGTTGAACGTAAAGTTCGTCTGCCGGGCAATATGGGAGGCAAATAATGTACGATTTTGACTGGAGTTCAATTGTTCCTTCCATGCCCTACCTGCTGGCAGGATTGGTCATTACGCTGAAAATCACCGTCACGGCGATTATTTTCGGTATCGTTTGGGGCACCATTCTGGCGGTGATGCGCCTGTCAAGCTTCCTGCCGCTGGCGTGGTTTGCCAAAACTTACGTTAACGTTTTCCGCTCGATTCCGCTGGTGATGGTGCTGCTGTGGTTCTATCTGATCGTTCCCGGATTCCTGCAAAACGTGCTGGGGCTGTCGCCGAAAACCGATATTCGCCTGATTTCGGCAATGGTGGCATTTTCGATGTTTGAAGCGGCCTACTATTCGGAAATTATTCGCGCCGGTATCCAGAGCATTTCCCGCGGTCAATCAAGCGCCGCGCTGGCGCTGGGAATGACCCACTGGCAATCGATGAAGCTGGTGATCCTGCCGCAGGCCTTCCGCGCGATGGTCCCGCTGCTATTAACCCAGGGGATTGTGCTGTTCCAGGATACCTCACTGGTGTATGTCCTGAGTCTGGCCGATTTCTTCCGTACCGCCTCTACTATTGGCGAGCGCGACGGAACCCAGGTGGAAATGATCCTGTTCGCAGGCGCCGTTTATTTTGTATTTAGTCTCAGCGCATCGCTGTTGGTCAGCTGGTTGAAGAAAAGGACTGTGTAATGATTACCCTGAAAAATATTTCAAAATGGTATGGTCACTTTCAGGTGCTGACCGATTGCTCCACCGAAGTGAAAAAAGGCGAAGTCGTCGTGGTCTGCGGGCCGTCTGGCTCCGGTAAATCGACGCTGATTAAAACCGTTAACGGCCTGGAGCCGGTCCAGCAAGGCGAAATTATCGTTGATGGCACCCAGGTTAACGATAAGAAAACCAATCTTGCTAAATTGCGTTCCCGCGTCGGCATGGTATTCCAGCACTTTGAACTGTTCCCGCATCTGTCGATCATCGACAATCTGACGCTGGCGCAAATTAAGGTTCTTAATCGCGATAAAGAATCTTCCCGTAAAAAGGGTCTCAAATTATTGGAGCGCGTGGGCCTGGCGGCTCATGCGGAAAAATATCCGGCGCAGCTCTCCGGCGGTCAGCAGCAGCGTGTCGCGATCGCCCGCGCGCTGTGTATGGATCCGATTGCGATGCTGTTCGATGAGCCGACCTCAGCGCTTGACCCGGAGATGATCAACGAAGTGCTGGATGTCATGGTCGAACTGGCTAACGAAGGCATGACCATGATGGTAGTGACGCACGAAATGGGCTTTGCCCGTAAAGTAGCCAACCGGGTCATCTTTATGGATGAAGGTAAAATTGTCGAAGATGTCGATAAAGAAGCCTTCTTCGCCAACCCGCAATCAGAACGCGCGAAAGATTTCCTCGCCAAAATCCTGCACTAAAATCCCAGCGCGCACCTCATGTGCGCGCCTTCTTTCCCCCTGCAATATTGCACACATATATTAGTGGTTTATTTTAAGACTATCTCTATTAAGTCAGTAAATGAATCAGCCGCCGCGCCCAATAATTCACATTCTAAATTAGTTTAATTCATATAAAATTCAGTTTCCTTCGCATAGCTAAGCGTTACCGCCACAGCTAACATACCCCCCGTTAAAAACGGCTTCAGGGAAAATTTCTCTACATAACATTACGCTTAAATAAAAATAATTTTTCTAAAGATGCACCTGCGCGCTTAAAAACACGACACCCCCATTCAATGAAACAAATGGATCTTGCTTCATGTTTAATAAACACAACCTGATTCACGCCCTGCTAATTTTATTTTTATGTCAACAGCAGGCTATTGCCAGCACCATTGCCTCGGCCACAACGAATCAAAATGAGCAGGATAAAGCGCGTCAGGCGGCGCTAACGCCACAGCACCAGGGCACTCAAGCTTCGCAAATTAATACCGACAGACAAACGCTAACGTTTCCCGAGGAAAAAAACTGTCGGTTAATCAACACCATTCGTATCGATTCCGCCGAGCCGGGGCTCACACATAAGCTACTGGATAATCTCACGTCTCAAGCTCTGCATCGTTGCCTTGGGATTAACGGCATTCAGTACCTCGCCATGGCATTACAAAATGAGTTAATCGCCCGCGGTTATATCACTTCATTAGTGACTATCCCGGAACAGTCATTGACGCAAGGGACACTAAAGCTCGAGCTGGCGTATGGCAGAATCGGTGAAATACTCTGGTCAACGACAAGTGAGCAACCCACCAGTATCTGGAACAATATCCCCGCGAGTGAGGGAGATATTCTGCGCCTCTCTGACCTGGAACAGGGGATGGAAAACCTGCTTCGCCTGCCGGGAAGTTCAGCGAATATGCAAATCTTGCCGGGACAGCGGGAGGCGGAAAGCAATCTGATGCTTACGCGTCGTCTGGATAAAAAGTGGCAGGTCGGCGCCTGGGTTGATGATGCTGGCAGCCGCGCCAGCGGCCGCTATCAGGCCGGCGGCGCGCTCTATTTGTATGATGTCACCACGCTCAACGATATTTTCTATGTCTCCGGCGGCGGCGATATTGAATTTAATCAGCATAATGACGGCAACCAGAATGGCAGTCTTTATTACTCGATCCCCTTCGGCTACTGGTCATTAAGTCTTTACGGTTCGCAGAGTCAATATAGACAGCTGTTCAAAGGCGCCTGGTCGCAAACGGACTATAAAAGTAAAAACCGCTACTACAGCGCTACGCTGTCGCGACTCCTGTCGCATACTCGTCAGCAACAGACATCGCTGGATTTACGCATCGCAAAAAGCGCTTCACGCTACTACTTTGGCGGTGAGGAGCTCGGGGTGATGCGCAAACAAAACCCGACATGGGAGCTGACGCTACGCCAGCAACGTTATTTCGATAAAAAAGTCGTCGCCGCCAGTCTGGGGCTACAACGCCGCCTTCCATGGCTAAGCTCCGTCGCCACGCCAGAAGAAAAAGCAGGCCTGTTCAGCAAGCGTTCACGCGTCGTGCACGCCGACTTGCAGGCTTTGATGAAATTCGATTTAACCGGCGACAAATTTAGTTATGCACCGCATTTTAATGCGCAATACAGCCCGGATATTCTCTCTTCGGATAACCAATTTAATATTGGCAACCGCTGGACGGTCCGCGGATTTGATGGCGAATATACTCTCTCAGGCAATCAGGGCTGGTACTGGAGTAATGATTTTATCTGGGATATTGCCGGCCCGGAACAGCAATTTTATTTAGGATTAGATATTGGTCGTATTATTGGCAGCGAACAATATCGGCAAGGGAAAGTGATTTCAGGTGCGGTTAGCGGATTACGTGGCAAGCTGCTTTCCACGCAATATGATCTTTTTATCGGTACGCCGCTAAGTAAGCCGGATAACTTTCAGAGCGACTCGATCAATATGGGCTTCGCATTGAAATGGAAGTATTAAAACCAACATATTGCCAATCATATTTAAAGGAATGAATTCATGTTTAAGTTTAAATTAACCTATGTTGCTTTAGCAGCAGCGTTAAGCTCGACGGTAGTGTATGCCGACCCGACGACTTATACCCATCTATCAGGCGCAAAGGTAGTGGATATTGAAGCGCCAAATGCTGCAGGCGTTTCGCACAACCTGTATCGTGAATTTAACGTTGACGGCAACGGTTTAATACTCAATAACAGCAGCAGTGATATTGATCACGCGACTTTTGGCAATATCGCTAAAAACAACAATCTGACCAACGGCGGGGCGTCGGTGATCCTCAATGAAGTCACCTCCAATAAAGCCAGTTCACTGAATGGTTTTATTGAAGTCGCCGGTCTAAAAGCCGACGTCGTCATTGCCAACCCCAATGGCATTACCTGCTCCGGGTGTAGTTTCGTTAACACCAACAAGGCGGTATTAACCACCGGCCAGGTCAATCTGACCGATGAAGGCGCTATCGGCAGCTATACCATTACCAAGGGCAAAGTCACTATCGGTGAAAAGGGTATGGATGCTTCCACCAGCTATGCCGCATTGCTGGCAGACGCCGTCGCCATCAATGGTATGGTCAACGCCGGTAGTTCCGTGGTCGGCGGCGGTAATTTCACCTTCGATAACAGCACGGGCGTTATGACATCCGCAGGAAAAACCGCCACCATGCTGCAAATGCTCAATCCGGTATACAGCATTGATATCAGCAGCCTTGGTGGCATTAAAGCCAACAGCATCAGTATGGTCGGAAACAATCTAGGCTTCGGCGTACGTAATAAAGGCTCTATCACCGCCAACTCTTCACTTTCCATGACCAACAATGGATTACTGACCAACGATGGGTCCATCACCAGTAATGGCCTTCTCACCAGCATCGCCGCCTCCGGTAACTTCACCAATAACGGTACGCTGACAACTAAAAACTTGACGAAAATCACCACCTACGGCGCACTCACTAACGGCAGTAAGGGCACTATCAGCTCCACTAAACAATTAGTTCTGAGTGCCGTAGGCAATTTACAAAATAGTGGAACGATTAGCGCTACGTCCAATCTGATCGCCGCCAGCAACGGAGCGATAACCAACAACGCCGGGGCTAAAATCACTTCGGGCGCCCAGATTACCGCCACATCAATAGGTAATTTCACCAATGCCGGCACCATCAGCGGTAAAAATACCGTATTGAACTTTGTCGGCAGCAACTTTAAAAATACCGGCGCTATCAGCGCGACAGGTAAGGTTACCGTCAAGTCGTTAAATCAGGACAACACCACCAACACCGGTGAGATTTATAATCAGGGCAGCATGACCGGTGAAAATATCGATATGCTAACGAATGGGACTCTGGCGCAAAGCGCCAATGGAACAATGACGGCCACTAACGCCATTACCGCTCACAGCTATTGGCTGAATAATAATGGCGCGATGAACGCCGGCAGTATTACAACCGACCACGGCCCGGTAAACAATACCGGCACCATAATAGCAAATACAATTTCGATCACCAGCACCGGAGATATTGTTAACGAAGGCACTATCTACAGCACCGGTGATTTGCTGCTGGACACGCAAAACAAAGCGAATATCTACAACTATTATTTACTACAGGCGGATGACACCCTGACCCTGACCGCGAAAAAAATCGTTAATAGCGGTCGCGGCTGCGGCTGGTTAAAGTGGAGTACCTGTGATATCGGCACCATTCGTACTAACAAGCTGATACTAAACTCATCGCATAACTATACCAATGAAATGGGCGGTTATCAGTACTTTAAGATTGCGGAAATCAATACCGTTCTGTAATAACTCAGCGATGCGCAGCACAATGCGCATCGCTGCTTTACCGATTACGGTTCAAAGGGTCGACGCTGGAACTGGTCATGCCCACATTTTGGGCAGCGCGGCAGCACATCCGGTGTGTACACCGCCAGATGGTAATGACACTTTTCGCATACCAGATTACCCAGCCCCACCACCTCTCCACTGTGATAAACCCCGTGGTGGTTCAAGTCCTGGAATACTTCGCGCCATTCAAGCTGCGTTTTATCCGTAATATCCGCAAGTTCCTGCCACAGGCTCTCTTTGATGACCCGCATGAAGACGCTGTCGCTATCGTCTTCATGGCTCTCTTCGTAGCTGCGGGCAAATTCTTCTAAATCGCGCTTTACCGCCGCGATCAGCGACTCGACCTCGCTCTGCGTCAGATCGCCTGCCTGGGTGATTTTCTCCCTCGCCTGCTTCACCAGCGCGTCAATGTCACGCTCTCCATTGCGCAGCCGTTCACTGAGCGAGGAGACCAGTTCCCGGTAATATTGAGCAACCTTGTTCATCATTTCGCCTCCGGTGTGATTAACTGCTTCTAATAATAGACGTTATCTGCGGTTTGCTTTGCCAGCCGCGCCACAGAGTCGTGAAAAATTCTGCTTCGCTTTTGCCGATGTTAATGTGCGAAAGGCTGTTTTGACGTGGACGTTTGGGCTATGCTATGCCGATCTGAAATAACACATCCATTGGCTACATTTTGTAGCTGTATTGAAAACAGGACCACTGGCTGCCATGCAAGAGCAATACCGCCCGGAAGAGATAGAATCGAAAGTCCAGCTTCACTGGGACGAAAATCGTACATTTGAAGTAACTGAAGACGAGAGCAAAGAGAAGTATTACTGCCTGTCGATGCTTCCTTATCCTTCTGGTCGACTACACATGGGTCACGTGCGTAACTACACCATCGGCGACGTCATCGCGCGCTATCAGCGCATGCTGGGCAAAAACGTCCTGCAGCCGATCGGTTGGGATGCGTTTGGTCTGCCTGCGGAAGGCGCGGCGGTGAAAAACAATACCGCCCCGGCGCCGTGGACCTACGACAACATCGCATACATGAAAAACCAGCTGAAAAAGCTGGGCTTCGGCTATGACTGGAGCCGTGAAATTGCGACCTGCACCCCGGAATACTACCGCTGGGAGCAAAAATTCTTCACCGAGCTGTATAAAAAAGGCCTGGTGTACAAGAAAACCTCCGCGGTCAACTGGTGTCCGAATGACCAGACCGTGCTGGCTAACGAACAGGTTATCGACGGCTGCTGCTGGCGCTGCGACACCAAGGTTGAGCGTAAAGAAATCCCGCAGTGGTTTATTAAAATCACCGCCTACGCCGATGAACTGCTCAACGATCTGGACAATCTGGACCACTGGCCAGACACCGTTAAGACCATGCAGCGCAACTGGATCGGCCGCTCTGAAGGGGTGGAAATCTCCTTTGACGTCAACGACTACGCCGATAAGCTGACCGTCTACACCACCCGCCCGGATACCTTTATGGGCTGCACCTACCTGGCGGTCGCTGCCGGTCACCCGTTGGCCCAGCAGGCTGCGGCTAACAATCCGGCGCTGGCCGCCTTTATTGACGAATGCCGTAACACCAAAGTTGCCGAAGCCGACATGGCGACAATGGAGAAAAAAGGCGTCGACACCGGCTTTAAAGCTATTCACCCGCTGACCGGCGAAGCGATTCCGGTATGGGCGGCGAACTTCGTGCTGATGGAATACGGTACCGGCGCGGTGATGGCCGTCCCGGGTCACGACCAACGCGACTACGAGTTTGCCAGCAAATACGGCCTGAACATCAAGCCGGTTATCCTCGCCGCCGACGGTTCCGAGCCGGATCTCTCCGAGCAGGCGCTGACTGAAAAAGGCGTGCTGTTTAATTCCGGCGAATTTAGCGGCCTGGATTACGAAGCGGGCTTCAACGCCATCGCCGATAAATTGGCCGCGATGGGCGTTGGCGAGCGCAAAGTTAACTACCGCCTGCGCGACTGGGGGGTTTCCCGCCAGCGTTACTGGGGCGCGCCAATTCCGATGGTGACCCTGGAAGACGGTACCGTGATGCCGACGCCGGAAGATCAGCTGCCGGTTATTCTGCCGGAAGACGTGGTCATGGACGGCATCACCAGTCCGATCAAAGCCGACCCGGAGTGGGCGAAAACCACCGTTAACGGCATGCCGGCGCTGCGTGAAACCGACACCTTTGACACCTTTATGGAGTCTTCCTGGTACTACGCGCGCTATACCTGCCCGCAGTACGATAAAGGCATGCTGGACCCGAATGCCGCGAACTACTGGCTGCCGGTGGATATCTATATCGGCGGTATCGAACACGCCATTATGCACCTGCTCTATTTCCGCTTCTTCCACAAGCTGATGCGCGATGCCGGTATGGTGAACTCCGATGAGCCAGCCAAACAGCTGCTGTGCCAGGGCATGGTACTGGCCGATGCGTTCTACTACGTCGGCGAAAACGGCGAGCGTAACTGGGTATCACCGATTGACGCTACCGTTGAGCGTGATGAAAAAGGCCGCATCGTTAAAGCCTTCGATCCGCAGGGCCGCGAGCTGGTGTACACCGGCATGAGCAAAATGTCCAAGTCGAAGAACAACGGTATCGACCCGCAGGTGATGGTTGAACGCTACGGCGCGGATACCGTACGTCTGTTCATGATGTTCGCGTCTCCGGCGGAAATGACCCTGGAGTGGCAGGAATCCGGCGTAGAAGGCGCGAACCGCTTCCTGAAACGCGTCTGGAAACTGGTTTACGAGCATACCTCTCAGGGCCCGGCTGTCGCTCTGGATGTGGCAAGCCTCAGCGAAGATCAGCAAGCGCTGCGTCGCGACGTGCATAAAACGATTGCCAAAGTGACCGATGATATCGGCCGTCGTCAGACCTTCAATACCGCCATTGCCGCGGTGATGGAGCTGATGAACAAACTGGCGAAAGCGCCGCAGGAAGGCGAGCAGGATCGCGCGCTGATGCGTGAGGCTCTGCTGGCAGTCGTACGTATGCTCAACCCGTTCACCCCGCATGCCTGCTTCACCCTGTGGCAAGAACTGGGCGGCGAAGGCGATATCGACAACGCGCCGTGGCCGGTAGCGGACGAAAGTGCAATGGTTGAAAACACGACTCTGGTCGTCGTCCAGGTAAACGGTAAAGTTCGTGGTAAAATTACCGTTGCGGTAGATGCAACCGAGGAGCAGGTTCGTGAACGTGCAGGCCAGGAACATCTGGTCGCAAAATACCTTGAAGGCGTGACCGTACGTAAAGTGATTTACGTTCCGGGCAAACTGCTCAATCTGGTCGTTGGCTAAGCGCGGGAGGAAGCGTGCGATATCTGGCAACAATGCTGTTATCTCTGGCGGTGTTAATCACCGCCGGTTGCGGCTGGCATCTGCGTAGCAATACGCAGGTTCCAACCACAATGAAAACTATGATTTTCCAGTCAAGCGATCCGAACGGTCCGTTAAGCCGTGCGGTACGTAATCAGCTGCGTTTGAATGGCGTTGAGCTGATCGATGCCGATACGCTGCGTAAGGACGTTCCGTCCCTGCGTCTGGGTAACTCATCCATTCAGAAAGATACGGCATCCATTTTCCAGGATGGTCGTACTGCTGAATACCAGATGGTGCTGACCGTTAACGCCACCGTATTGATCCCGGGTCATGACATTTACCCAATCAATACCAAGGTTTATCGTTCATTCTTCGATAACCCGCAGGCGGCGCTGGCGAAAGATGCCGAGCAGGACATGATTATTCGTGAGATGTACGACAAGGCCGCGGAGCAGCTGATCCGCAAATTGCCGAGCGTGCATGTTGCGGATGTCGAAGCCACCAAAGAGGCTGAGCAACCGGTGTCTGGAACCCCGGCCGCCTCTACCTCCGGCAACCGCGTTTCCACTACGCTGGGTAACTGATGATTCGGTTGTACCCGGAACAACTCCGCGCGCAGCTCACTGAAGGGCTGCGCGCGGCGTATTTATTGCTTGGTAACGATCCGCTGTTGTTACAGGAAAGCCAGGATGCCATCCGCGAAGCCGCGGCCGCCCAGGGCTTTACCGAACATCACACCGCGACCATCGATGCCAGCACCGACTGGCCCGCCCTTTTCTCCTTAAGTCAGGCGCTGAGCCTCTTTTCCAGCCGCCAGACGCTTCTGCTTATTCTGCCGGAAAACGGTCCGAATGCGGCGATTAACGAACAGCTAGCCACGCTGGTCGGTATGCTGCATGAAGATCTGCTGCTGATTGTCCGCGGCAATAAGCTTACCAAAGCCCAGGAAAACGCAGCATGGGTGACCGCGCTTGCCAGCCGCGCCGTACAGGTCAGCTGTCAGACGCCGGAATACGCGCAGCTACCGCGCTGGCTGGCCGCCCGCGCTAAGCAGAACAAGCTGCAATTAGATGAAGCCGCCAGCCAACTGCTGTGCTACTGCTATGAAGGTAATCTGCTGGCGTTAGCGCAGGCGCTGGAGCGGCTCTCGCTGCTGTGGCCTGACGGCAAGCTGACGTTGCCTCGCGTTGAACAGGCGGTGAATGATGCCGCCCACTTCACGCCATATCACTGGGTCGATGCCCTGCTGGCCGGCAAGAGCAAGCGCGTACTGCACGTCCTGCAGCAACTGCGCCTTGAAGGCTGCGAACCCGCCATTTTGCTGCGCACGCTGCAGCGCGAACTGCTGCTGCTGGTGAACCTGAAGCGCCAGTCGGCGCATACGCCGCTGCGTACGCTGTTTGATAAACACCGGGTCTGGCAGAACCGCCGTCAACTGGTGGGTGACGCGCTCACGCGCCTCAGCGCCGAGCAACTGCGCCAGGCCGTCACGTTATTAACCCGCGCCGAGCTCACCTTCAAACAAGATTATGGCCAGTCAATATGGCCCGAGCTGGAAAGTCTTTCGTTACTGCTCTGCCATAAAGCGCTGGCGGACGTTTTCATTGATGGTTGATATGACTCAGTTGCAGGCGATGTACGGCGGCACCTTCGATCCGGTGCATTATGGCCACCTGAAGCCGGTAGAAATTCTGGCGAACCAGATCGGTCTTAACCGGGTGATCATCGTCCCCAATAACGTCCCGCCGCATCGTCCGCAGCCTGAGGCCACCAGCGCCCAGCGCGTACATATGCTCGAGCTGGCGATAGCGGATAAACCGCTGTTTGTCCTCGATGAGCGCGAGCTGCGGCGCGATACCCTCTCCTGGACGGCGCAAACGTTGCAGGAGTGGCGACAGGAACAGGGTCCCGACCGGCCGCTGGCGTTTATTATTGGTCAGGATTCGCTGTTGACCTTCCCCACCTGGCATAACTACGCCACGATCCTCGATAACGCCCATCTGATCGTCTGCCGTCGTCCGGGATATCCACTGGCGATGAAGCGCGAAGAAGATCAGCAATGGCTTGATAAACATCTCACCCACGATATCGAGCTGTTACATAACCGCCCCGCCGGAGCTATCTATCTTGCGGAAACGCCGTGGTTCGATATTTCCGCCACGCTGATTCGTCAGCGTCTGCAGCAGGGGGTCTCCTGCGCCGATATGCTGCCCGAGGCCGTGCTGGACTACATTCACCAGCAGAAGCTCTATTGCTGAGAACCCGCTGCGGGGATATCGTTACGCTACGCGATTTCCACGGAGTGCATCATGAAATTATGGCTGGTTCGCCACGGCGAAACGCAGGCTAACGTCGACGGGCTGTATAGCGGTCACGCTCCCACCCCGCTCACCGAACGCGGTATCCAGCAGGCGTGCTCGCTGGGTGACTGTCTGCGGGAGGTACCTTTCGAGCTGGTATTGTGCAGCGAGCTGGAGAGAACCCAGCATACCGCCGACCTGGTGCTCGCTGGTCGGCTAATCCCACGGCAAGTGATTCCTTCGTTGAATGAGATGTTTTTTGGCGATTGGGAAATGCGCCACCATCGCGATCTGCAAAAAGAAGATCCGCAGAACTACGCCGCATGGTGCAAAGACTGGCAACACGCCGCACCGACCAACGGCGAAAGCTTCCAGGCCTTCGCGCAGCGTATCGCGGCTTTTGTCGCCACCCTCGGGCAATATCAGCCGCGGGATAACCTGCTGATCGTCGGCCACCAGGGCGCTTTAAGCCTGTTAATCGCACTCTTATTGCAGATGCCTGCCTCAGCAATGTGGCATTTTCCCCTCGCCCACGGCTGCTGGAGCCTTATCGAACGACGCGACGATTTTACAACCCTGCGGGTATTAAATAGCCAGGCGCAGTGGCGCGCGGAATAAGAATTCATGACCGCCCATTGACAGCCCCGAGCAGGCTGCTATTCTCCGCAGCCAGGCTACACCCGCTATACGCATCTTGCAGAAATTGTTTTACAAAAATGGCGATGCATTCGTCGGCAAGGGATGGGATGATAGCCCGCTTTCAAGGGCTGAAAGCTGACTTTTCTCCCGACATTGCCATGACTTCGGGTATACTGTCAGGCTCGTTATTGTTATCACTCTTCACGCACCCAGGGGGAACACTTGCAGGGTAAAGCACTCCAGGATTTTGTTATCGACAAAATTGATGACCTGAAAGGTCAGGACATCGTCGCCATTGATGTACATGGCAAATCCAGCATCACCGATTGCATGATTATTTGCACCGGCACGTCTACGCGCCACGTGATGTCCATCGCCGACCATGTGGTGCAGGAATCCCGCGCCGCCGGAATGCTGCCGCTGGGCGTTGAAGGTGAAGCCGCCGCCGACTGGATCGTGGTCGATCTGGGCGACGTAATGGTTCACGTCATGCAGGAAGAGAGCCGTCGTTTGTACGAGCTGGAAAAACTCTGGAGTTAATGCGTGAAGCTACAATTGGTGGCCGTTGGCACCAAAATGCCGGACTGGGTTCAGACCGGCTTTAGCGAATATCTGCGCCGTTTTCCAAAAGATATGCCGTTCGAACTGGTAGAGATCCCTGCCGGTAAGCGCGGAAAAAATGCCGATATCAAACGCATCCTCGAAAAAGAGGGCGAAATGATGCTGGCGGCCGCAGGCAAGAACCGTATCGTGACCCTGGATATTCCCGGTAAGCCCTGGGATACGCCGCAGCTGGCGCGAGAACTGGAACGCTGGAAGCAGGATGGCCGGGACGTCAGTTTACTCATTGGCGGCCCGGAAGGTCTCTCTCCGGCCTGCAAAGCGGCAGCGGAACAGAGTTGGTCCCTTTCCACGCTCACGTTGCCTCACCCGTTAGTTCGCGTGCTGGTGGCTGAGAGCCTGTATCGTGCGTGGAGCATTACGACTAACCACCCTTACCACCGTGAGTAATGATGACCTGGGTAGACTAAGCAGCGAATGAAATTACAGAATTCTTTCCGCGACTATACGGCTGAATCCTCGCTGTTTGTACGCCGGGCGCTGGTCGCTTTTACGGGCATTTTGTTGCTTACCGGCGTGCTGATTGCCAACCTCTACAACGTACAGATTGTCCGTTTCAACGACTATCAAACGCGTTCCAATGAAAACCGTATTAAGCTGGTCCCCATTCCGCCCAGCCGCGGCATTATCTACGATCGCAACGGCACACCGCTGGCGCTGAACCGCACCATCTATCAATTAGAGATGATGCCGGAAAAAGTCGATAACGTGCAGCAGACGCTGGATGCGCTGCGCGACGTCGTCGACCTGACCGACGACGACATCGCCGGCTTTAAAAAAGAGCGCGCGCGCTCTCACCGCTTCACCTCGATTCCGGTGAAGGTCAATCTTAATGAAGTCCAGGTGGCGCGCTTCGCCGTAAACCAGTACCGCTTCCCCGGCGTCGAAGTCAAAGGCTACAAGCGCCGCTACTATCCCTATAACTCCGCCCTGACCCACGTTATCGGCTACGTCTCTAAAATTAACGATAAAGACGTCGATCGCCTGGATAAAGAGGGCAAGCTGGCTAACTACGCGTCGACCCACGACATCGGTAAGCTGGGAATCGAGCGCTATTATGAAGACGTGCTGCACGGGCAAACCGGTTATGAAGAGGTTGAAGTCAACAACCGCGGCCGCGTTATTCGCCAGTTAAAAGAAGTGCCTCCGCAGGCCGGACGCGATATCTACTTAACCCTTGATTTGAAGCTGCAGCAGTATATCGAAACGCTGCTGGCGGGCAGCCGCGCGGCGGTAGTGGTCACCGACCCGCGCAGCGGCGCGATTCTGGCGCTGGTTTCAACCCCGAGCTACGATCCCAACCTGTTTGTCGATGGTATCTCCAGCAAAGATTATTCCGGACTCCTCAACGATCCGAATACCCCGCTGGTTAACCGCGCCACGCAGGGGGTCTATCCACCCGCCTCGACGGTAAAACCCTACGTCGCCGTCTCGGCCTTGAGCGCCGGCGTCATTACCCGCAATACCAGTCTGTTCGACCCCGGCTGGTGGCAGCTGCCTGGATCGGAAAAACGCTATCGCGACTGGAAAAAATGGGGCCACGGTCACCTGAACGTCACTAAAGCGCTGGAAGAGTCCGCGGATACCTATTTCTATCAGGTCGCCTATGATATGGGCATCGACCGCCTTTCCGAATGGATGAGTAAATTCGGCTACGGCGACTACACCGGCGTCGACCTGGCGGAAGAGCGCTCCGGTAACATGCCCACTCGCGAATGGAAGCTCAAGCGCTTTAAGAAACCCTGGTACCAGGGCGACACCATCCCGGTCGGTATCGGCCAGGGCTACTGGACCGCTACGCCGATTCAGATGAACAAAGCGCTGATGATCCTGATAAATGATGGTGTGGTTAAAGTCCCTCACCTGCTGCAAAGCACGCTTGAAGACGGTAAACAGGTACCGTGGGTTCAGCCGCATGAACCGCCGGTCGGCGATATTCATTCCGGCTATTGGGAAATCGCTAAAGACGGGATGTATGGCGTTGCCAACCGCGGCAACGGTACCGCGCACAAATACTTTGCCAGCGCGCCGTATAAGATTGCGGCGAAGTCCGGTACCGCGCAGGTATTCGGCCTGAAAGCCAACGAAACCTATAACGCGCACCGAATTTCCGAGCGTCTGCGTGACCACAAGCTCATGACGGCGTTTGCGCCTTACAACAACCCCCAGGTCGCGGTGGCGATGATCCTGGAGAATGGCGGCGCCGGCCCGGCGGTCGGTACCATTATGCGCCAGATCCTCGATCACATCATGCTGGGTGATAACAACACCAATCTGCCGAGTGAGAACCCGGCGGTGACGGCGGGGGAGGATCAATAATGACCGATAATCCGAACAAAAAATCGCTATGGGATAAAATCCATCTTGACCCAACGATGCTGCTCATTCTGCTGGCGCTGCTCACCTACAGCGCGCTGGTTATCTGGAGCGCCAGCGGCCAGGACGTAGGCATGATGGAGCGCAAAATCGGCCAAATCGCCATGGGCGTGGTGATTATGATCGTGATGGCGCAGATCCCGCCGCGGGTATATGAGGGCTGGGCGCCCTACCTGTATATTTTCTGTATTATTTTGCTGGTTGCCGTAGACGCCTTCGGCGCTATCTCCAAAGGCGCACAGCGCTGGCTCGATCTCGGTATTGTGCGTTTTCAGCCCTCGGAGATTGCTAAAATAGCGGTGCCGCTGATGGTGGCGCGGTTCATAAACCGCGATGTCTGTCCGCCTTCACTGAAGAATACCGCCATCGCGCTGGTCCTGATCTTCCTGCCGACCCTGCTGGTTGCGGCGCAGCCAGACCTCGGCACTTCTATTTTGATCGCCCTCTCCGGCCTGTTTGTTCTGTTCCTCTCCGGCCTGAGCTGGCGCTTAATCGGCATCGCGGTGGTACTTGTCGCCGCCTTTATTCCGATTTTATGGTTCTTCCTGATGCACGACTACCAGCGTCAGCGCGTAATGATGCTGCTCGATCCGGAGACCGATCCGCTGGGCGCGGGCTATCATATTATTCAGTCCAAAATCGCTATTGGTTCCGGCGGATTACGCGGTAAAGGCTGGTTGCATGGTACTCAGTCGCAGCTCGAATTCCTGCCGGAGCGCCATACCGACTTTATCTTCGCCGTACTGGCGGAAGAGCTGGGGCTCATCGGGGTGTTGATCCTGCTGGCATTGTACATTTTGCTTATCATGCGCGGACTATGGATCGCCGCCCAGGCGCAAACCACCTTTGGCCGCGTCATGGCAGGCGGTTTAATGTTGATTTTATTCGTTTATGTCTTCGTAAATATTGGTATGGTAAGTGGTATTTTGCCGGTGGTGGGGGTACCTTTGCCGCTGGTCAGCTACGGGGGCTCAGCCCTAATCGTATTGATGGCCGGGTTTGGTATCGTTATGTCGATCCATACCCACAGAAAAATGTTGTCGAAAAGCGTTTAAGGGGTTCGCAATGCGTAAGCAATGGCTGGGGATCTGCATAGCAGCAGGGCTGCTGGCGGCATGTTCAGGTGAAGACGTTCAGCAGAAGACGGTTAGCGTCCCGCAGCCGGCTGTCTGTAATGGTCCGACGGTAGAAATCAGCGGCGCCGATCCGCATTTCGAAACGCTGAATGCCACGGCCAATCAGGATTATGAGCGCGACGGCAAAAGCTATAAAATCGTCCAGGATCCGGCTAACTTCACCCAGACCGGTCTGGCGGCAATTTATGATGCCGAACCGAACAGCAACCTGACCGCCTCTGGCGAAGCGTTCGATCCGACACAGCTTACCGCCGCGCATCCTACGTTGCCTATCCCAAGCTATGCGCGTATCACTAACCTGGCCAATGGCCGGATGATCGTAGTGCGCATTAACGATCGTGGCCCGTACGGCAATGACCGGGTCATTTCCCTGTCCCGCGCCTCAGCCGACCGCCTGAACACTTCTAACAATACTAAAGTTCGTATCGATCCGATTATTGTCTCTCAGGACGGCGCGTTATCCGGCCCTGGTATGGCGTGCACCACCGTCGCCAAACAGACCTATGCCTTGCCTTCGCGTCCAAACCTTGATGGCGATGGTTCCGCGGCCATCTCACCGGCCGACCAATCAAACGTTCATGCCATTAGCAACTCAACGCTTAAGCCTGAAGATAACGTGGGCGCGCCGGTTAACGGTAGTGGATTCCTCGGCGCGCCGACGCCGCTTAATAATGGCGTACTGGAAGGTAGCGAACCCGCTACTGCTGCGCCTGCCGCCGTCGCCGCAACACCTGCAACGCCCAGCGCGCCGGTTACCGCGCCTGGCTCGATTCAAGGTAGCGTCGCGCCTGCCGCGACCGCAACAGCAGCAACCGCCGCTGTGGCCGCGCCAAACGCCGGCACCAGCGGCGAGTTCGTCGTGCAGGTCGGCGCCGTTAGCGACCAGGCTCGCGCCCAGCAATATCAGCAGCGCCTGAGCCAACAGTTCGCCGTTCCCGGCCGTGTGATGCAAAACGGCGCCGTATGGCGGATTCAACTGGGTCCATTTGCCAGTAAGTCGCAAGCGACGACGGTACAACAGCGTCTGCAAAACGAAGCGCAGCTACAATCATTTATTACTCGCGCCAACTAAACGTGACGCCGCGGTATCTCCCGCCACAGCATATGTAAAAGTCGTTAACAAAGTCATATGCAATGTCGGATGCCGCTGCGAAACGCATTTGTTATAGTAAGGCACTTTTTTTAATTTCATCACGGATGCCGTTGTTCTAACCATGAAGACCTCTTTCACCGCTCGTTTACTCGTTACGGCCCTCTCCGTTGCGGCACTGTCTACCGCTGCCCGCGCCGATGACCTGAATATGAAAACCATGATCCCAGGCGCTCCGCAGATCGATGCTGAATCCTGGGTTCTTATCGATTACAACTCAGGTAAAGTGCTGGCGGAAAACAACGCCGACGCCCGCCGCGATCCGGCGAGCCTGACCAAAATGATGACCAGCTATGTCATAGGCCAGGCCATGAAGGCGGGCAAATTCAAAGAATCCGATCTGGTCACCGTGGGTAACGACGCGTGGGCAACCGGTAACCCGGTGTTTAAAGGTTCTTCCCTGATGTTCCTGAAGCCGGGCATGCAGGTGCCGGTTTCGCAGCTGATCCGCGGCATCAACCTGCAATCCGGTAACGATGCCTGCGTGGCGATGGCCGACTACGTCGCCGGCAGCCAGGACGCATTTGTCAGCCTGATGAACAACTACGTGAACGCGTTGGGCCTGAAAAATACCCATTTCCAGACCGTTCACGGCCTGGACGCCGACGGCCAGTACAGTTCCGCGCGTGACATGGCGCTGATCGGCCAGGCGCTGATCCGCGACGTACCGAATGAGTATTCCATCTACCGCGAAAAAGAGTTCACCTTCAACGGTATTCGCCAGCTGAACCGTAACGGCCTGCTGTGGGATAACAGCCTCAACGTCGATGGCATTAAAACCGGGCATACCGACAAAGCCGGCTACAACCTGGTTGCCTCTGCTACCGAAGGCCAGATGCGCCTGATCTCCGCGGTGATGGGCGGGCGTACTTACAAAGGTCGTGAGTCCGAAAGCAAGAAACTGCTGACCTGGGGCTTCCGCTTCTTCGAAACCGTGAACCCCATTAAAGCAGGTAAAGAGTTCGCCTCTGAACCGGCCTGGTTCGGCGATAGCGATCGCGCTTCTCTGGGCGTAGATAAAGACGTCTATCTGACTATCCCGCGCGGGCGCATGAAAGACCTGAAAGCCAGCTATGTACTGAACAACACCGAACTGCACGCGCCGCTGCAGAAAAACCAGGTGGTCGGTACCATTAACTTCCAGCTGGATGGCAAAACTATCGATCAGCGTCCGTTAGTGGTGCTGCAGGAAATTCCGGAAGGGAATTTCTTCGGCAAAATCATTGATTACATTAAGTTAATGTTCCATCACTGGTTTGGTTAAAAATTGAACACTTGAAAGTGTGATTTCTATCCCCATATACTATTCATCAAAGAAACCTGATAACTCCCACATCACGTGGGAGTTATTATTTTAGTCGTCACACCGGAGCTGACATGAAAACCAAACTTAACGAACTGCTTGAATTCCCTACGCCATTTACTTACAAAGTAATGGGGCAGGCGTTGCCTGAGCTGGTTGATCAGGTGGTGGAAGTGGTACAGCGCCATGCGCCTGGTGATTACTCTCCGTCAGTAAAACCGAGCAGCAAAGGTAACTACCACTCGGTCTCCATCACCATCAACGCCACCCACATCGAACAGGTCGAAGCCCTGTACGAAGAGTTGGGCAATATCGAAATCGTGCGGATGGTGCTGTAATCCCTCGCCTTACCCGGCCTCAAGCGCCGGGTAATTCTCCTTCTTTCGCTGTGATATACTCTCCCCACTTAAGTCATCCCTCTCGGCGGAGACGTTGTTTTGCAGCACAATACCATTCTTATTCGACAACTCGGCCTGCAACCTTACGAACCCATCTCGCAGGCAATGCATGAATTTACCGACAGTCGTGACGACACGACGCTGGATGAAATCTGGCTGGTAGAACATCACCCGGTGTTTACTCAGGGTCAGGCCGGCAAAGCCGAACACGTACTGGTACCCGGTGATATCCCGGTCATTCAGAGCGACCGCGGCGGCCAGGTGACCTATCACGGGCCAGGCCAACAGGTGATGTATGTCTTGCTGAATCTTAAACGGCGTAAACTCGGCGTGCGCGAATTAGTGACGCTGCTGGAGCAGACCGTGGTCAATACGCTGGCGGAGTATCAGATTGAATCTCATCCTCGCGCCGATGCGCCGGGAGTTTACGTTGGTGAACAGAAAATCTGCTCGCTGGGACTGCGTATTCGTAAAGGTTGTTCTTTCCACGGGCTGGCGCTGAATGTGGCAATGGATTTGACGCCGTTCCTGCGTATTAATCCGTGTGGCTATGCCGGCATGGAGATGACGCAAATGCGCCAGTGGCAGCCGCAGGCCGCTACAGAAAACGTCGCGCCGCGGCTGGTCGCCAACCTGCTGGCGCTGCTGAACAACCCACCGCATGAATATGTCGCCGCTTGATGCGCACCGCGCTCTGAACCTTCAGAGCGCAACTCCTTATTAATACTTCATATTTGCAATCAATTGTCACGCAACGCCACATCATCGCCCGCTATAATAAGCCTATGACCCAACGACCGGATCCGCGAGTGGCCGACAATCATCCCCCATTGGAAAACAACGAACAGCCAGAAGATCGGCAGATCTTTCGTATTCTGCGTAATATCGATCTTAATCTGTTAACTATCTTCGAAGCCGTGTACGTGCATAAAGGCATCGTCAATGCGGCGAAGGTGCTCAATATCACGCCTTCGGCCATTAGCCAGTCGATCAATAAACTACGGGCTCTGTTCCCCGACCCTCTCTTTATTCGAAAAGGACAGGGGGTGACGCCGACGGCTTTTGCGACTCACCTGCATCAATATATCAGCCAGGGGATGGAAGCCTTTCTCAATGCGCTGGATTTGGGCAGCAGCTCGCAGCAGCAGCGCGTGCTCACCATCGCTACCGCGCCGACCATCGGCGCATTGGTGATGCCAACCATCGCCAACGCGTTAAAAGCGCGGTTTCCTCAAGTATTGCTGCACAATATTGCGATTACCGATGCCGCCAGCCAGCTCAACCAGCGGCAGGTTGATTTGCTAATCGATACCTATAACCATAGCGGGCTGGCCATTGCGCATCAGGTGCTGTTTTCCGAGCCGGTTGTTATGTTTTGCCGCGAAAATCACCCAATTTTGCCTCTTCCGCTGACGCGGGAAAATCTACAGCAGTTTGAGTTTGCGCTGCTGCTGCCGGAAGGACAGCGCTACCCTGCCCTGCATCGGCAACTTGATGAATTCATCGGGGAACGGAGGTGCGGTTTTAGCAGCTATAACCTGTTGACTCAGGCGGCGATGATGAATAATAGCGATTTGCTGGGGCTGACGCCTGAGAGTATGTTCGCGCTGGTGGCGAAGATCTGGCCTCTACAGGCGATGCCTTTCCCGCCGTTACAAGACCAGCGCATTGATTTCTCGCTACATTACAACCGGCAAAGCGCCCAGGAGCCGTTACTGAAAGAGATTATCGACACTATTCTGCAAACTTATTCCCGCTAACCGCACGCGAGGGAAAAGGATAAAACAACAACTATTTTACAATTTGCCGGGCAACCAGGCTGCTTTCAACCCCGTATCAATGATATACTGCCTGTCCTTAGTTCAAAAATAGTTGATAAATACAACATTTGATTGAATTAATTCGCTTTCCTTCGTGACTCGCAACTGGAACACGCACGCTATGAGTAAACCCATTGTGATGGAACGCGGTGTTAAGTACCGCGACGCCGATAAAATGGCCCTTATCCCGGTGAAAAACGTGGCAACTGAGCGTGAAGCTCTGCTCAGAAAACCGGAATGGATGAAAATCAAACTTCCGGCTGACTCGTCCCGTATTCAGGGGATCAAGGCAGCGATGCGTAAGAATGGCCTGCACTCCGTGTGCGAAGAAGCCTCTTGCCCGAACCTTGCCGAGTGCTTCAACCACGGCACCGCGACCTTTATGATCCTCGGCGCTATCTGTACTCGCCGTTGCCCATTCTGCGATGTGGCCCACGGTCGTCCGGTGACGCCTGATGCCAACGAGCCGCAAAAACTGGCGCAAACCATCGCCGATATGGGGCTGCGCTATGTGGTGGTGACTTCCGTTGACCGCGACGATCTTCGTGACGGCGGCGCGCAGCATTTCGCCGACTGCATCAGCGCTATCCGCGAGAAGAGCCCGAATATCAAAATTGAAACGCTGGTACCGGATTTCCGTGGTCGTATGGATCGCGCGCTGGATATCCTGAAAGTGACGCCGCCGGATGTGTTTAACCACAACCTGGAAAACGTACCGCGCCTGTATCGTCAGGTACGTCCGGGCGCAGATTATAACTGGTCGCTGAAGCTACTGGAGCGCTTTAAAGAAGCGCATCCGGAAATCCCGACCAAATCGGGTCTGATGGTCGGTCTTGGCGAAACCAATGAAGAGATCATCGAAGTGATGCGCGATCTGCGCCGTCATGGCGTTACCATGTTGACGCTGGGTCAGTATCTGCAGCCGAGCCGCCACCACCTGCCGGTACAGCGCTACGTCAGCCCGGAAGAGTTTGAAGAGATGAAAGCTGAAGCCATGGCGATGGGCTTTACCCATGCCGCCTGCGGCCCGTTCGTCCGCTCTTCCTATCATGCCGATCTGCAGGCAAAAGGTATGGAAGTAAAATAACCTCTGCCTTTCTCTGGCCGTCGTTCGCGGCGGCCTGATTTCTCCAGTTCCCCCCAACTTCCAACTTCCAACTTCCCGTTGTCACACTTCGTTTCATCTTTTCATCGCCAGAGTACCGGCAATAAAAAAGGCGACAACGAATACGCTGCCGCCTCTTTGCCGCCAGAGCTTCACACCCGGCCGCGACGCGCCCCCGTTCATCGGGAGCCCGTGATTAATTACTCTTTATGAGAGAGTTTCTGTGCCGGCGCTTCTTCCTCAGCGCTGGTCTTTTTGGCACTGTCATCGTCATCATTCATGGCTTTCTTGAAGCCTTTGATAGCCGAACCCAGGTCTCCACCCAGCGTGCGTAATTTTTTGGTACCAAACACTAAAATAATCAGCGCTGCGACTACCAGCAGTTTGGTAATACTAATCTCACCCATAGCTAACCTTCTTCTCTATACAAGCTCAAGCTGCGAATACGCCATCATACACATATACGCATACAATTAACGGCTATTTGACGCGCCGACACAATAGCAATCTGTAACAAGGTGAATCAAGCCTTGTTTAAAAAAACGTCACAATAATTGCGGTGGCGCAAATCTGCGATTACGCAGCACCGGCAAACTCTCACGCACCTGACGAATATAATCTGCGGATATCTCAGCAAAAATCAGCTGCGGTTGAGCGGCGGCGCCAGCAATAGTGGTACCGAGCGGATCGATAATCCGGCTCTGGCCGATATTACGCGTTCCGCACTCGCCTGCCGCAATAATATAGCAGGTAGTATCCAGCGCCCTTGCCGCCAGCAGCGTCGCCCAGTGATGTTCCTTCATAGGCCCGCGAACCCAGGCGGTCGGCAGCACCAGGACATCGGCCCCCTGTAACGCTAACGATAGCGCTAATTCGGGAAAGCGTAAATCGTAGCAGGTCATTAAGCCGATTCGCATCCCATTTACCTCTATTAAAGGAGGGATTTGCTCACCGGCATCCACCAGCCGTGACTCCTGCATATTAAACGCATCGTACAAATGGAGCTTCTGGTATTGTGCGCAAATTGCCCCTCGGCATATCGCCACCAGCGTATTGCTCGCGCGCCCTTCAGCAGAGGGCACGTGCAGCGTTAATATCGTGGTTAAGTCATTACGCCGGCTTTCGGCCAGCAGTTGCTGCATGAAACCGCCGTCCAGCGCCTGCGCTGATTTTACCGACATATCCGGATCGTTATCGGCCCGCGCCAGTAACGCCTCAGGCAAGACCAGTAACGAAGCGCCGCAGTCTGCCGCCTGACGCATCAGCTCAACGCAGATCTGCGCATTAGTTTGCCACTGCGCCGTGACGGCGAATTGCCCTGCTGCTACCCGCATCTCTTTCTCCCACTTGCGAATCCATAGCCAAAAACGCCTTTGTCGCGCTACACTCGACCCTCTACCTAACCAAATAGCAGGAAATGACCGTGTTACAACTCCTTTTAGCCGTTTTTGTTGGCGGCGGAACCGGCAGCGTGTTGCGCTGGTGGCTGGGCATGAAATTTAACCCAATGCATCATGCAATTCCCATTGGCACGCTAGTCGCTAACCTGCTGGGCGCATTTATAATCGGCGCCGGGTTGGCGTGGTTCAATCGCCTGACGCATGTTGATCCGATGTGGAAACTGCTTATTACCACCGGCTTCTGCGGTGGCCTGACGACCTTCTCCACCTTTTCCGCGGAGGTCGTGTTTCTGCTCCAGCAGGGACGTTTCAGCTGGGCGTTGCTAAACGTTCTCGTCAACCTGCTTGGTTCTTTCGCCATGACCGCGACGGCATTCTGGCTGTTTTCACAGTCAGCCGCCCGTTAACGTCAGGCAAAAAAAAACCCGCTATGAGCGGGTTTTTATATTCTACTGACGTGTTGGTTAGATAGCCATTACGTTTGCAGCAGAAGGGCCTTTGGCACCGTTAGTGATTTCGAACTCTACGCGCTGACCTTCAGCCAGAGTTTTGAAACCGTTGGACTGGATTGCAGAGAAGTGTACGAATACATCTTTGCTGCCATCTTCCGGAGTAATGAAACCGAATCCTTTGGACTCATTAAACCACTTAACGTTACCTTTAATCTTAGACATCAAAATTACCTTTAAATTAAAAAACGACACTAATGCTGTGTCGGATACCAGTACATCAATTGTGATGCCTTTTGTCCAGCGTAACTTTCTTAAAAAGTGATAAAAGTCTCTATCTTTATAGCCGACAGTTACGTTAGTCATTGTTTTTCAACAAGACAAAGAACTTATCACTTTTGTCACTACGTTATAACGATTAAAACTGTATGCGCGCCCAGGCAAAATAAACGTTGCCGTTGTTATAAGTACCGGGGATGTAGGTCATCTGGAACGTCGCCGGACCGTAGCCAATCGAGGCCAGGGGCAGCACCACCGGGATCGGGATATAGTTCCAGTTGTCGCGCGCCGTTACGCCAAGGGTGTAACCAAGGCCAAGGTGGAAGTTGTCATCGGCTAGCGGACGCCAGGTTTTCTCCCAGCCATAGCCGCCAATCGGCTCCCACTTATTAAAGGAATCTTTAAACGCCATCAGATACAGGCCGTGCCAGTTACCTTTATCGTCCCAACGCGACATGCCAAAACCCGCGCCCCACGGACGTTCGTTATACTTGTCGGTTTTCTCTTTGTCATAGGCAAAGCGGGCGTGCCAGGTGATCGCCGGAACGTACAGATCGTAGTGCTCAGGCTCGTTCCAGGTTTGTGCGACATTGTCCGTCAGCGTATTGTAGCCATCACGGATCGTTGACGAGAACGAAGCGTTAGCATAGCCGGACGACAGCAACAGGCCGGACAGCGCGACAATAAACAATGCAAATTGGCGTAGTTTCAACACTTCTCTATTACCGATTTCAATTTTAAAAACGAAGTAAAGTAACAAATGTAATCTTAATAGACTGTTAACGGAATAAGGTAAAATCCTGAATTGCGCCGTGGCAAAAACTTCACTCTGGTAGACGACTTTTGTGATGTTAGCCGCGCCACGGGTTCCGATTAGTCAATTCTCAGTATTTTATTGATTTGGGTCAGCAAGTTCTGCCCGTTTTTTGGGCACATTCCCTCACTTAATTTTTGTAGTGCTTTAGATATCAGCAGATTCTTTGGGTTAATGGCTTAGGGGTAAAGTATGCTTACGCTTGTTGAGATCCTTATCGGGGTCGTGGTTATTGTGGGCGTCGCCCGCTACATTATAAAAGGCTATTCTGCGACAGGCGTGCTGTTTGTCGGCGGTTTAATCTTGCTTATTGCCAGCGCCATCATGGGGCATAAGGTTCTCCCGGCTAGCGCCGCCAGCACGGGTTATACCGCGACCGATATCTTTGAGTATATTAAAATACTGCTCATGAGCCGCGGCGGCGACCTCGGCATGATGATTATGATGCTCTGCGGTTTCGCCACCTACATGACCCATATCGGCGCTAACGATATGGTGGTTAAACTGGCCTCTAAACCGCTGCGATATATTAACTCGCCTTATCTGTTGATGATTGCCGCCTACTTCCTCGCCTGTCTGATGTCGCTGGCGGTCTCCTCGGCGACCGGCCTCGGCGTGCTGCTGATGGCGACGCTGTTCCCGGTAATGGTCAACGTCGGCATTAGCCGCGGCGCCGCGGCGGCGATTTGCGCCTCCCCTGCCGCGTTGATCCTGTCTCCGACCTCCGGTGACGTCGTGCTGGCGGCCAAAGCTGCCGAAATGCCGCTGATAGATTTCGCTTTCAAAACCACTTTACCTATCTCGATTGCCGCTATCGTCTGTATGGCTATCGCTCACTTCTTCTGGCAGCGCTATCTCGATAAAAAAGAGAACGCCTCACACGAGATGCTCGACGTCAATGAGATAACCACCACCGCCCCGGCGCTGTACGCCATTTTGCCTTTCACGCCAATTATCGGGGTGCTGATTTTTGACGGCAAATGGGGGCCAGAGCTACACATCATCACTATTCTGGTGCTCTGTATGGTACTGGCTTCGATACTGGAATTTCTGCGCAGTTTCGATACAAAAAAGGTCTTCGCCGGGCTGGAGGCCGCCTATCGCGGCATGGCTGACGCCTTCGCCAGCGTCGTCATGCTATTGGTCGCGGCGGGCGTATTTGCCCAGGGGCTGAGCACTATCGGTTTTATCGACGGTCTTATCTCCATAGCCACCTCGTTCGGTTCCGCCAGTATCATTCTGATGCTGGTGCTGGTGATCCTGACCATGCTGGCAGCGATGACCACCGGTTCCGGCAACGCGCCGTTTTACGCCTTCGTTGAGATGATCCCGAAACTTGCCCACTCTTCCGGCATCAACCCGGCCTACCTGTCGATCCCTATGCTGCAGGCGTCGAATCTGGGCCGCACTATTTCACCGGTTTCCGGCGTGGTGGTCGCGGTGGCGGGAATGGCGAAGATTTCTCCGTTCGAAGTCGTTAAACGCACCTCGGTTCCCGTTATCGTCGGTCTGTTGGTGGTGATCATCGCCACCGAGATTCTGGTCCCCGGCGCCGCGATTCAATAAACCACAAACCACACTGAAAAGGCGCCAGCAGGCGCCTTTTTTATGCTTTAATAAATCCCAGCAATTAATCATCTCCCACTATCAGGAATAAAAATGTTCAGGAAGGATGTCGTCGCCATTGCCCTTTTACTCGGCGCAACGCAGGTTGGCGCAGAACCGCTTACCGCGACGAAATACGGTGATTTCGATCGTTACGTGCTGGCACTGTCCTGGCAAACCGGTTTTTGTCAAAGCATGCTGGATAGTAACCGTAATGAGCCTGAGGAGTGTCGGCTACAGCAGGACGAACGTAATAAAGCCGATTTTCTGACGGTACATGGCCTGTGGCCGGGCCTGCCGAAGTCGATCGCCTCGCGCGGCGTCGACGAGCGCCGCTGGATGCGCTATGGCTGCGCGACGCGCCCTATCCCCAATATGCCGGAAGTCAAAGCCGGGCGTAAATGCCAGGCGGCGGAAACCGGGCTGTCGCTGGAAATGGCGAATAAGCTGAACAGCGTGATGCCGGGTTCCGGCGGGAACTCTTGTCTGGAACGCTATGAGTATGCCAAGCATGGCGTCTGTTTCGGCTTCGATCCGGATAACTACTTCGGCACGATGGTGCGCCTGAATGGCGAAGTGAAGCAAAGCGCAATCGGTGATTTCCTGGCGAAGCACTACGGACAAACCGTTAGCCGTAGCGATTTTGATGCCGCCGTCGCCAAAGCGTATGGCGCGCAAAACGTCAAAGCCTTTAAATTAACCTGCGACGGCAACCCGGCTTATTTAACGGAAATGCAAATTTCCATTAAAGCTGGCGCTATCAATGCCCCGTTGGGCGCAGATTCGTTCCTGCCTCAGCCGCATCCGGGCAACTGTGGGAAGCAGTTTGTGCTGGATAAAGTGGGTTCTTGATAGCAGGACCAGCCATCTTATCGTCCACTTCATCTGCTTTTGCTCACGATGCGCTGAATGTGCGCTTAATCACTTCAAACATCAGGCAAGTCTCAGTATGATGAAGGGACATTAACCCTTGCCCCTTTCGGCGAGGGTTTTCTTTTACGGAAAAGGTTCCTGGATAACATGGAGTATGCAATGACCAGACCCGCAATCATTATTAATGAATTCGATGCTGAACGTATCGATAGACTGCTTGAGCAACCGGCTTACGCGAATTCGCCGGTCGCCGATGCCCTGAACGACGAACTGGATCGCGCGCAAATGTTGGCGCCGGAAGCGATGCCGCACGATGTCGTGAGCATGAACAGCAAAGTCCGCTTCCGCGATTTAACCAGCGGTGAAGAGCGCGTGCGGACCCTGGTCTTCCCGGCTCAGGCGACCGATAGCGCCACTCAGCTTTCCGTTCTGGCGCCGGTTGGCGCGGCGCTGCTTGGGCTGAAAGTCGGCACCTCCATTCACTGGGAGTTACCCGGTGGCGCATCGGCACACCTGGAAGTACTGGAATTGTTGTACCAGCCGGAAGCCGCAGGCGAATTCCATCGCTAAGTTTCCCGCTGCCTGAGGCGTTTGACGCTTTATTCAGAGGATGCCTCGCCATCCTCTTTCTGTTTCCCTCCCGCTATGACAAATTTTTACCTCATCCCGTGACGGGGCATACAGTTTTGCGACCTGAATGCCACATTATCCTTGTATAATATGTTGATATAGAAACAGACAAACAAGGAGAAATGCATATGTATAAAACTATCATTATGCCGGTTGATGTCTTTGAAATGGAGCTGAGCGACAAGGCTGTCCGCCATGCAGAGTTTCTCGCCCAACAGGACGGCATTATTCATTTGCTTCACGTGTTACCCGGTTCATCGAGTTTCACCATGAGCCGTTTTACTGCCGATCTGCGCCGCTTTGAAGAGCATCTGCAGCATGAAGCGGAGACCCGCTTACAGACCATGGTCGGCCATTTTAGCATCGACCCCTCTCGTATTAAGAGCCATGTGCGTTTCGGCAACGTCCGCGATATGGTTAATGAACTGGCCAATGAAATAAAAGCTGACGTAGTGGTGATTGGCTCACGCAATCCGTCGATCAGCACCCATTTGCTGGGTTCAAACGCGTCAAGCGTCATCCGTCATGCGCATATTCCGGTAATGGTCGTGAGATAACGGAACGGTGAAATAAGCAAAAAAAAGAGGCGACCACAAGGTCGCCTCTTTGCTGTGTGCAGGGAATGTCTTACAACTTTTTATGATTATGCGGTTTTGGTGCGAATCAGATAATCGAATGAGCTCAAAGAAGCTTTCGCGCCTTCGCCAGTGGCGATAATAATTTGTTTGTACGGCACGGTAGTACAGTCGCCGGCCGCAAACACGCCTTTCACGTTGGTTTCACATTTGGCATCAATGATGATTTCACCCATGCGGTTACGCTCAACCGTACCTTCCAGCCAGTTGGTATTCGGCAACAGACCGATCTGGACAAAAATACCGGCTAACGCGACATGATGCTCATCGCCGCTGACGCGGTCGCGGTACTGCAGCCCCGTCACCTTACTGCCATCGCCAACCACTTCGGTGGTCTGGGCGTTGAGAATAATATCGACATTTTTCAGGCTGCGTACTTTGTCCTGCAGCACCTGGTCGGCTTTCATTTCTGGTGCGAATTCCAGTAGCGTTACGTGTTCAACGACGCCCGCCAGATCGATCGCCGCTTCAACGCCGGAGTTACCGCCGCCAATCACCGCCACGCGTTTACCTTTAAACAGCGGGCCGTCACAGTGCGGGCAGTAGGTTACGCCTTTAGTCCGGTATTGGTCTTCACCCGGGACGTTCATGTTACGCCATTTAGCGCCGGTTGCGATGATCACGCTGCGCGCTTTCAGCACCGCGCCGGAGGCGGTTTCAATCTGATGCAGGCCGCCTTCGACAGCTGCCGGGATCAGTTTTGCCGCGCTTTGTGAATCAATCACATCAACATCATATTCACTGACGTGCGCTTTCAGCGCGCCGGCCAACTTTTGACCTTCGGTTTTCGGTACGGAAATATAGTTTTCGATATCTACGGTATCCAGCACCTGACCGCCGAAACGTTCGCCCATCAGGCCGGTACGAATGCCTTTACGCGCGGAGTAAACAGCCGCCGCGGCGCCAGACGGGCCGGAACCAACAATCAAAACGTCATAAGCATCACGTTTGTTCAGCTCTTCCGCCGCACGTTTTTCCGCGCCGGTATCCACTTTGGCAACGATTTCAGTCAGCGTCATACGGCCTTGACCAAATTCCTGACCATTCACAAACACCGCCGGAACACCCATCACGTTGCGTTCAGTGATTTCATTCTGGAAGGTTCCGCCATCAATCGCCGTGTGTTTGATGCGTGGGTTAAGCACCGCCATCAGGTTCAACGCCTGCACCACGTCCGGACAGTTGTGGCAAGAGAGCGAGTAGTAGGTCTCAAATTCAAAATCACCGTCAAGATTGCGGATCTGCTCGAGCAGCGACTGGGCTTCTTTCGACGGATGACCGCCGGTCCACAGCAGCGCCAGCACTAATGAGGTGAATTCATGTCCCAGAGGAGAACCTGCGAAACGCGGCCCCTGGTTAGAACCTGGATTAGTAATCAGGAACGATGGCTTACGTACCGCCAGCGTGTTGTCTTCTTTAAAGGTGACTTTGTCTGACAGTTCAGCGATTTCAGCCAACAGTTCCTTGATCTCTGCCGATTTAGCGCTGTCATCCAGCGTGGCAATCAGCTCAACAGGTTTGGTCAGCTTCTCAAGATAGGCCTTGAGCTGGGTTTTCATGTTGGTGTCGAGCATTTTTATCTCCTGGGCTTAAAACATCATCATGCAAGCGGCCTTTATCAGGCAGCCTGAATGCGCTTGCATCATGGTGTTGGAATAAAACGGGCGCGGGTACGCCCGTTGATTAGCGGGAATAAAACGAATTAGATCTTACCAACCAGATCTAAAGAAGGAGCCAGGGTCGCTTCACCTTCTTTCCACTTAGCCGGGCACACTTCGCCTGGGTGGGAAGCAACGTACTGAGCAGCCTTGATTTTACGCAGCAGGTCAGACGCATCACGGCCGATACCTTCAGCGGTAACTTCGATTGCCTGGATGATACCCTGCGGGTCAACGACGAAGGTCGCGCGGTCAGCCAGACCTTCATCTTCACGCATGTTGTCGAAGTTACGGGTCAGGGCGCCAGTCGGGTCGCCGATCATCGCGTATTTGATTTTAGCGATGGTGTCAGAGCTGCTGTGCCACGCTTTGTGGGTGAAGTGGGTGTCGGTAGAAACAGAGTACACGTCTACGCCCAGTTTCTGCAGCTCTTCGTAATGGTCAGCCACGTCGCCCAGCTCGGTCGGGCAAACGAAAGTGAAGTCAGCCGGGTAGAAGAAGAAGACGCTCCAGCGGCCTTCAGTATCTTTTTCGGTAACTTCGATGAATTCACCGTTTTTGAATGCCTGGTTTTTGAAAGGTTTGATTTTGGTATTAATTAAAGACATCGATACTTCCTCCGTGTTTTTGTTGAGGTCTAAGTTAACGAATTTTTCCTGACTCGACCAATGCGTTTGCATTATCAAATCAATAAGCGTTATCTAACAACCGTAACAAGACAACTTTGTGAACCTGCCTTCGCGATCGCGGTTTTTCTCCGTTTTTCGCCTCATTTCGCTGAAAGTAAAAAGGCCGCCCTCTCAGGCGGCCCCGTTACCTGAAATACCCGCAGGTAGCTTCAGCGCCAGAATGGCTGGCAATATGTTGCGCTCTACACCTTAATGTAACAGCATGAGGGATTACATCATTCGCCGAACTAAAGGGCAACCAAACGCCCGGCAGGTCTTATCTATGACTGCGATAGGTTTGACCACTACTTCGCATTATCTTCTGATTTAAAAGGAATACTCATGTTAAAACGACTACTTTTCCTGAGCCTGCTGCCGTTATGTAGCTATGCCGAAGACCTCCCCGCCCCCGTAAAAGCAATAGAGAAACAGGGTATTACTATCATTAAGCCCTTTGAGGCGCCGGGCGGCGTCAAAGGCTGGCTCGGGAAGTATCAGGATATGGGCGTTGCTATTTATCTCACTCCCGACGGTAAACACGCCATTTCCGGCTACATGTACGACGAAAACGGCAACAATCTGAGCGAACAGCTTTTCCAGAAAGAGCTCTATACCCCGGCGGGACAGGCGATGTGGAAAAAACTCGAGTCCGCTAACTGGCTGCTGGAAGGCAAAAAAGAGGCCCCCATCGTCCTTTATGTGTTTGCCGACCCTTTCTGTCCTTATTGTAAACAGTTCTGGCAACAGGCGCGGCCGTGGGTTGAATCCGGTAAGGTGCAACTGCGTACCTTATTGGTCGGCGTGATAAAACCTGAGAGCCCGGCCACCGCGGCAGCGATTCTGGCAAGCAAAAACCCGGCGCAAACCTGGCATGATTACGAACAGTCCAACGGCAAAATGAAGCTCAACGTCCCGGCAGATATCCCTGCGGACTTGATGAGGACGCTAAATATCAATCAGCAGTTGATGGATGACCTCGGCGCTAACGCCACCCCGGCTATTTACTATATGAATAAAGACAGCATGCTGCAGCAGGTGGTGGGATTACCCGATAAAGAGAAACTGCAGGTGATGATGGGTGAAAAGCAGCAGTAAAAAATAACGCATTTCCGCCAGAAGCTTAAGGACATAAAAGGATCTGGCGGAAAGCGATCGCTTGGTATACATTAAGTAGGGGTTAATTGTATATTTAGCTATAGTAATGATAATTCACGATATCACTTCAAATTTATTACGATAAGTAATAGTAATCCGTTCGCCTCGACGCAACATAAACAGGACGTTAAGCATGGCTAACCTTTATGACTTAAAAAAATTCGACCTAAACCTGTTGGTTATTTTTGAGTGTATTTATCAACATCTTAGCATCAGTAAAGCGGCAGAAACGCTGTTTATTACGCCTTCTGCAGTAAGTCAGTCGCTACAAAGGTTACGCAATCAATTAAACGATCCGCTATTTGTCCGTTCCGGGAAGGGGATAACTCCGACGACCGTTGGTGTGAATTTACATCATCATTTGGAACAGAATCTCAACCAATTAGAAAAAACGATTAATATTGCCAATCATTCTGAATTAAGTAAAAAATTTGTTATTTATAGCCCACAACTTCTTATATCACCAGGAACAATGGATTTAATAAATAGATTAAATATGGATCCTAACTTGCAAATCGATCACCGCGATCTTCTTCTGTCGCCAGAAAGCGTCGAAGATCTTCTGGCCTACCGTAAAGCAGACTTAATCTATAGCGTTACCCCACTGTCAAATCATAGTACGATTTGCCAGCCTTTTCTGGAATTACAGATTGTGCTCGTTTGCCGCGAAGGTCACCCCCGTGCGGACCACCTTAACTCATATGAAGCTATTTCACGTGAGGGATTTACGCTTTACGCTTCTTCAGATCCTAAATTAAAGGCCTTTCAACAGAATAACGACGAACGAATGCCTGAAAGAAGAATTGAGTTTCGCAGTAACTCTCTGATAGCTATTTTAACCATGATCAATCAGAGCGATCTGCTAGGATTTGTACCTAAGCATGCGATAGATTATTTTAGCGCTTCATTTAATTTTCGTGAGCTTTCACTTCCCCACCCTATTCCTACCATAACAACCTATATGATTTATAATCGTTCATCATTGAACAACCCCAAATTCGCCGAATTTATTACGCTAAGTACCGCAGCTAATTAATTTGTCATTTCAAACATATTCACAAAGTGAATATGTTTGTGTGAATTACATTGACCTCGCTTAAAACATTACTATTTCATATTAACCTTACCATTAATGTGTTCTACACTACCTGAAAAAGCGTACCTATCACATTAAAGGATTAATGGTAATGTCATTAATAAAAATTCCATTACCCGAGTCCGTTCTTCAGGCTAGCCAGCAGCGGATACAGTGGGTATTAGAAAATTTTTCACGCATCTGCATCTCTTTCTCCGGCGGAAAAGACTCCACCACCATGCTGCACCTGGCGGCGCTTTGCGCCCGGCAAATGGGTAAAAAATTCAGCGTGCTGTTTATCGATTGGGAGGCGCAATTTTCCTGTACCATCCAGCATTGCGAAAATATCCGCGCCGAATACCGGGATGTTATTGAAAAATTTTATTGGGTTGCCCTACCGCTCACCACGCAAAATTCACTGACTCAGTTTTCGCCGGAGTGGCAATGCTGGGAACCTGGCGTCAACTGGGTACGCCAGCCCCCCGCTGACGCCATTACCAATCCCGGCTATTTCCCGTTTTATCGTAGCGGAATGAGCTTTGAAGAGTTCGTTCGCGATTTCGCCGACTGGTTTTCGCAAAACCGCCCGGCGGCGATGATGGTGGGTATCCGAGCAGATGAATCGCTTAATCGTTTTATGACCATCTCATCGCAGCGCAAACTGCGCTTTGCCGACGACAAGCCATGGACAACTTCGGCGCCGGGCGGTCATACCTGGTACATCTATCCGATCTATGACTGGAAAACCGCCGATATCTGGACGTGGTTTAGCAAAAGCGGCCATACCTATAACCCCCTCTACGATCTGATGTATCAGGCCGGGGTGCCGCCACGCTATATGCGGATTTGCGAACCTTTTGGCCCCGAGCAGCGCCAGGGGCTCTGGCTGTATCACGTGCTGGAACCTGAGCGTTGGGCAGCCATTTGCCAGCGCGTAAACGGCGTGCACAGCGGCGGTATTTATGCCGGATATGACAACAAATTTTATGGTCACCGTAAACTCGATAAACCCGGGCACCACAGCTGGAAGAGTTATGCCCTGTTTCTGCTGGATAGCATGCCGCGACCAACTGCCGAGCACTATCGCAACAAAATCGCGGTCTACCTGCATTGGTATCAAAAACAGGGAATGGACGATATTCCCGATTGCCAGGAGGGCGACATCGGCACCCGGGATATCCCTTCGTGGCGACGCGTCTGCAAGGTGTTATTGAATAATGATTACTGGTGTCGCCAGCTTTCTTTTAGCCCAACTAAAGCCACCCGCTATAAAAACTACTGTGAGCGTATAAGTAAAAAACGCCAACAATGGGGACTGTTATGCAACAACGACTAATAACCCAGATAGAAGAGTATCTGGCCGCTCTGCCGGAAGAGGAGAAAATCGACGCACTAAACCGCTTTCGCCAGGCTTTGCATCGCCATAGTCCTTTTCGCAACCAGCCGGTTGACTGCGTGCTATGGGTTAAAGAGGGAGAAGTGGTTCCCAATGATTACAACCCTAACAATCTTGCACCACCGGAAAAGCGGCTGTTACTAACCTCGCTGGAGGCCAACGGCTTTACGCAACCTATTGTAGTGCAGCATCAGCAGCCAAAGCGTTATACCATCGTTGACGGTTTTCACCGCCACGAACTGGCCAGTAATAAAGTGTCGCTGAAAAAGCAGCTCAAGGGGTATTTGCCGGTAACCTGTCTGACGGCGAACAGCCACCCGCGCGATGCCCTGATGGCCGCCACTATCCGCCACAACCGGGCCCGCGGACGCCATCAGATCCACGCGATGTCGGAAATTGTCCGCGAGCTGGCCAATCTCGGCTGGAGCAATAGCAAAATCAGTAAAGAGCTGGGGATGGACGCCGATGAAGTGCTGCGCCTGAAGCAAATTAACGGTCTGGCCGAGATATTCGGCGACCGTCAATTTTCTCAGGCGTGGACGGTAAAATAGCTACAGCCGACGCAGACGGTCTGCCGCCGCCAGCAGGGTCTCCGGCTGCTTGGCGAAGCACAGACGAATCAACTTATGCGGGAAAGGATCGGCGCAGAATACCGACAGCGGGATCGCCGCCACGCCGACTTCAGTGGTCAGCCAGCGACAGAAGCTGACGTCATCAAGATCAGAGATTGCGCTATAGTCGGCCAGCAGGAAGTAGGTCCCTTCACAAGGCAAAATCTCCAGCCGGCTATCGCGTAGCGCATCGATAAACAGATCCCGACGCTGCCGATAAAACGCTGGCAGCTCGCGGTAGTGCTCCGGCTGCGCGCGCAGCATATCCGCCAGCGCCAGCTGAGCCGGCGTGTTAACGGCAAAGGTTAAATACTGATGCACTTTACGCAGCTCGGCGCTGATGGCGGCAGGCGCCACGCAATACCCCACTTTCCAGCCGGTCATGTGGAAGGTTTTACCGAAAGAAGAAACCGCCACAGCCCGCTCCCGCAGCTGCGGATGGGCCAGTACGCTGGCATGTCCCTGCTCAGCAAAACAGATATGCTCGTATACTTCGTCGCTGATAACGTAAATTTCCCGTCCGGCGATAGCCTGCCACAGCGCGGCGAAGTCTTCCCGCTGCCAGACGGTGGCGGACGGGTTATGCGGCGTATTAAGAATGACCAAACGGGTGCGGTCGCTTAACGTGGCGGCAAACTGCTGCCAGTCAACGCGGAAATGCGGCGGCTGCAGAGCAATCCGTTTCAGCACCCCGCCGGAAAGCTCTACCGCCGGCGCGTAGCTGTCGTAGCTCGGGTCAAAGCAGATCGCTTCATCACCCGCCCTCACCAGCGCGGTAATCGCCGCATACAGCGCTTCGGTCGCCCCCGCGGTGACGGTGACATCGCTATTCGCATCCGGGCGATAGCCATACAGCTCAGCGGTTTTATCGGCAATGGCTTCGCGCAGCGCCGTTACGCCGGTCATCGGAGCGTACTGGTTAGCCCCCTGGGCGACGTGCCAGGCCAACCGTTCCTGTAGGTAACGCGGACCGTCAAAATCCGGGAAACCTTGTGATAGATTGATGGCCTGATGCTGCTGCGCCAGCGCGCTCATCTGGGTAAAAATGGTGGTGCCTAATGCAGGGAGTTTACTCTCAGGAATCAGTGGCTTATTGCTCATTCTCTTTGTTCCGATTGTAATGCTGTTGTTGAAGCCACTATAACACGATGTTAATATTTGGCAATCAAGACGCTTAGACGTCTAAATGCTAACGTTATTTCGCTTGCCGCAGGCAGGCGGCAAACCGACGCCACCGGCAGCACGGCGCACTATCCACTCTGGAGATACCATGATCCGCGCTATCGTGACCGATATTGAAGGCACAACCAGCGACATTCGCTTCGTCCATAACGTCTTATTCCCCTACGCCCGCGAGCGGCTGGCCGCGTTTGTCAACGCGCAGCAGTACGTCGAGCCGGTCAGTACCATTCTCGACAATCTGCGTACGGAAATTGCCTCCCCCGAAGCCAGCACCGCCCAGCTTATCGATACGCTATTCCGCTTCATGGACGAGGATCGTAAATCGACGGCGCTGAAAGCGCTGCAGGGCATTATCTGGCGCGAGGGCTATCTGAACGGTGATTTTACCGGCCATCTTTACCCCGATGTTCTCCCGGCGCTGGAGAAATGGAAGGCAATGGGCATTGATTTATATGTATATTCCTCAGGCTCGGTTGCCGCGCAGAAATTGTTATTTGGCTACAGCGACGAAGGTGATATTACTCATCTATTCAGTGGATATTTCGATACCCTGGTCGGCGCCAAACGCGAAGTTCAATCCTATCGCACTATCGCTGAGCAACTGGGGCATAACCCGGCGCGCATTCTGTTCCTCTCAGATATTCATCAGGAGCTGGACGCCGCCGAAGCGGCAGGTTTCCGCACCCTGCAGCTGGTACGCGGCGACCGCGACCCGGCCAGCCATCATCCACAGGTTCAGCGTTTTGACGACATCGACCCGGAGCAACTTCCCTCATGAGCGCATTAACTATTTTTTCCGTTAACGACGCCAGCCATCCACGCTGGCACAGCAGCAACGCCGATGAAATCCAGCAGCAATTGAGCGCAAAAGGGGTGCGCTTCGAGCGCTGGCAGGCCGATCGCTACCTGGGCCCGGCGCCAACCGCTGAAACCGTTATTGCGGCCTATCAACACGCGATAGATAAACTGGTCGCTGAAAAGGGTTACCAAAGTTGGGATGTCATTAGCCTGCGAGCGGATAATCCACAGAAAGAGGCGCTGCGGGCAAAATTCCTCAATGAGCATACCCATGGCGAAGATGAAGTGCGCTTCTTTGTCGAAGGCGCCGGGCTATTTTGCCTGCATCTCGGCGATGAAGTTTTTCAGGTGCTGTGCGAAAAGAACGATCTGATCTCCGTTCCGGCGAATACCCCACACTGGTTCGATATGGGGTCGGAGCCGAATTTCACCGCCATTCGCATTTTTGACAACCCGGAAGGCTGGATAGCGCAGTTCACCGGCGATGCTATCGCCGATGCCTACCCGCGCTTACCCTAATCGCCTTTACGCATAGCGGCGGCGCAGCAGCTCGCATTCGAAAAGGAATTCGAGCCCTTCCAGCTGACGCCGCGCCTCGCTAACATCCCTGCCCCAACAGGTTAAACCGTGGCCGCGGATCAAAAATCCATAACGTAAAGGATGACTACGGGCATACGCTTCAATCCGCGCCGCCAGCGCCTCGATATCCTGATCGTTATCAAAAATCGCCACCGCTACGCTATCGAGATGGCTATGCTGCCCGCTCAGCGTTTTTTGCATTTCATAGCCCTGCAGCTGAAGAGCATTGCCGGTTTCAAGGCGTGAAAGCACCGTAGCGTGCACGGTATGCACGTGCAGCACGACGTTCGCTTCCGGAAACAGACGATAGACCAGCGTATGCAACCCGGTCTCCGCCGACGGTTTCCGCCCCGACGGCGCATTATTGTTTAGGATATCTACCTGAAGAAAATCGTCGCAGGTCAGGCTGCCCTTATCGCGCCCCGATTCACTTAACCAACACCAGCGCGCATCCTCGCGTACTGACATATTGCCGCCGGTTGCCGGCGCCCACCCTTTCGCGCCAATCCAGTGACAGGTGGTCACCAGTTGTGCGAGTCGCTCTTGCCACATAATTGTTCCTTATCGAGGTTAACCGTTACGCCACCGGCGCGAAGATACCGTCTGCTACCTGCTGTGGCGTAACCACGCCGCTATCCAGCACCCAACCGCTGATTAACGACGCTGGCGTCACGTCAAAGGCCGGATTGTAAACCGGCGCGTTTTCTGGCGCCCACTGCACCGCGCCAAAGCTGCCTTTTACGCCAGTCACCTCTTGCGCCGCACGCTGTTCAATCGGGATCGCCGCGCCGTTCGGGCAGTGGCGATCGAGAGTGGTTTGCGGCGCCGCCACGTAGAAAGGAATGCGATGATAGTGAGCCAGCACCGCCAGCGAATAGGTCCCGATTTTGTTCGCCACGTCGCCATTGGCGGCGATACGATCTGCACCGACCCATACCGCATCAACCTGCCCCTGCGCCATCAGGCTGGCAGCCATGGAGTCGGTAATCAGCTGATACGGCACGCCCAGTTCACCCAGCTCCCAGGCGGTCAGTCGCCCGCCCTGCAGCAGCGGCCGCGTCTCGTCGACCCAGACGTTAGCCACTTTGCCCTGTTCATGGGCCAGGGCGATAACCCCCAGCGCAGTGCCAACGCCGGCCGTCGCCAGACCGCCGGTATTACAGTGGGTCAACAAGCGACTACCCGGCGTCACCAGTGTATTACCGGCTTCGGCAATACTGGCGCACAGCTGTTTATCTTCGGCAATCAGGCGCAGCGCTTCGCTCTCCAACGCCTGCGGATAGTTTTCCTGCGCCAGCGCCTGCTTCATCCGATCGAGATTGTTCATCAGATTGACCGCCGTCGGCCGCGCCGCACGCAATGTTTCCAGCGCCTGAGCAAGCTCGTCGCGGGAAAGACCGCGCTGGGCTAACAGCGCCAACAGCAGGCTGGCGGAAAGACCGATCAACGGCGCGCCGCGCACCCGCAGGGCATGAATATGGTCCACCAGCAGCGCAACGTTATCCGCCGCCAGCCAGCGTTTTTCCTGCGGCAATGCCTGTTGATCGAGAATAAAAAGCTGATTTTCGCTTACCCGCAGGCTGGTGGTCTGTAGTGTCTGCATATCGTTAAATCCCTGTTGCGTTGTTGTATCACATTGTGTCAGGATGAAATCCAGATGTATAGACGTCTGAACGGCTTAATTCAGCACTTTTGAGGATCGAGGCAATGTCGCAATACCATACCTTCACGGCCAGCGATGCGGTGGCTTACGCACAACAATTTGGCGGGCTCGACGATCCGTCTGAGCTGGTGTCGGCGCAGGAGGTAGGCGACGGCAACCTCAATCTGGTGTTCAAAATTTTCGATGCTCAGGGCGTGAGCCGAATTATTGTTAAGCAGGCGCTGCCCTATGTGCGCTGCGTCGGCGAATCCTGGCCGCTGACCCTTGACCGCGCGCGCCTCGAAGCGCAGACCCTGGTCGCGCACTACCAACACAGCCCGCAACATACGGTACAAATTCTCCATTTCGATCCCGTCCTGGCGGTCATGGTAATGGAAGACCTGTCCGACCACCGTATCTGGCGCGGCGAGCTTATCGGCAACGTCTACTATCCGCAGGCGGCGCGCCAGTTGGGCGAATACCTGGCGCAGGCGCTGTTCCACACCAGCGATTTCTATCTCCATCCGCATGAGAAAAAAGCGCAGGTGGCGCAGTTTATCAATCCCGAAATGTGCGAGATCACCGAGGATCTGTTTTTTAACGATCCGTATCAGATCCACGAGCGCAATAACTACCCGGCGGAGCTGGAAGAAGAGGTTGCCGCCCTACGTGAGGACGCTCAGCTTAAGCTGGCGGTGGCGGCGCTGAAGCACCGCTTTTTCTCACAGGCCGAAGCCCTGCTGCACGGCGATATTCATAGCGGCTCCATCTTCGTCGCTGAAAATAGCCTTAAAGCCATCGATGCCGAATTTGGCTATTTCGGCCCTATCGGTTTTGACGTCGGCACCGCCATTGGCAACTTGCTGCTTAACTACTGTGGTCTGCCGGGCCATCTCGGCATTCGCGATGCCGCCGCCGCGCGCGAACAGCGGCTCAACGATATTCAGACCTTATGGCACACCTTCAGCGAGCGTTTCCAGGCGCTGGCGGCGGAGAAAACCCGCGATGCGGCGCTGGCCTGCCCCGGTTACGCCTCAGTATTCCTGAAAAAAGTATGGTGCGATGCCATTGGATTCTGTGGTACCGAACTGATACGCCGCAGCGTCGGGCTTTCACACGTCGCCGATATCGATTCGATTCAGGACTCGGCCATGCGCCACGAATGTCTGCGCCACGCGATAACGCTCGGCAAAGCGCTGATCGTCATCGCCGAGCGTATCGATAGCGTGGACGAACTTATCGCCCGCGTACGCCAGTACAGTTAATCGCTTGATTATTTATGTTGGGCTTCCAGCGTGGCAAACCACGGGGCGATAAAGTCTTCGGTTTGCCCCCAGCCAGGGATAACTTTCCCCAGCGATGCCACGTTGACCGCCCCCGGCTGTGCCGCCAGCAGCGCCTGCGGAATCGCCGCCGCCTTGAAATCGTAGGTAGCCGGGGTGCTTTCCCCGGCAATTTTATTGGCGATCAAGCGGACGTTGGTGGCGCCGATGAGTTTCGGGTCGACCGCCACGCTAACCTTCCACGGACTACCAGCTTCCCGCATCAGCTGTAAATCCTGATTGGAAATATCGATGCTGTAGAGTTTGATTTCACTACGGCCGTTTTCTTTCAGTGCTTTATAGGCTCCCTGGCTAAAGGCATCCCACGTGCCCCAGATGGCGTCAATTTTACCTTTGGGATACTTGGCCAGAATCGCGCCGACTTTGTTGGCGGTGTCGCCCTGCACGTCGGATGACACGGCACCGAGCGACTCCAGCTCTTTAATCCCCGGATTTTGTTTAAGCAGCGTCTGGTAGGCCGCCTGACGGCGCTCCATTGGCGGGAATCCTGCCACCCATAGCTTGATAATGTTGGCCTTGCCGTTGAAGTCTTTTACCAGTTGGCCAAAAGAGAGCTCGGTCAACGAGGCGTCATCCTGCTGGCTAACCGTCACGCCGGGGATAGTTCCCTGCACCGCGGTATCGAATACCGCCACTTTTATCCCGGCATCGACCGCTTTTTTCACCAGTGCGGTCGAGTAGGGATCGCGCCCCTGGGAAAGAATAATACCGTCGTATTTCTGGCTAATAGCCTGATTGACGAAATCCTGGAATTTCGCGTCATCGCCGTTGCTCAGGAAGGTGCTAACTTTAAAACCGAGTTTTTTACCTTCCTGAATCGCCCCGGCGACAAACTGGGTGGTGTTATCGTCAGAACCGAGATTGCGAATCACCGCGATGCGGATCGGGCCGTTATGCTCAGCGATCGCCGCCGGAACCGGCGTCGGGGTCTGCGCCAGCGCTGCCATCGACTGCAGCAGGCCCAGCGCCATGAGAGAAAGTGCTATCTTTTTCATTTTGTTTACCCTGTAAAATGTTAGGTACGGCGCTGAAAATAGGTCAGTGCCAGCGCGCCAGCCAGCACCAGCCCTTTAATAATGTCCATCGCGTAATACGGCACCGAGAGCATCACCAGGCCATTGGAAAGCACGCCGAGGATCACCGCTCCCACCAGCGTCCCCAGCGCATTCGGTTTGCCGGAGCCCGCCAGCGAAAAGCCGATCCACGCCGCCGCGACCGCATCCATCAGGTAACCGCCGCCGGCGTTCACCTGGGAAGAGCCAATCCTTGATGCCAGTAAAATGCCGCCCAATCCGGCCAGTAGCGAAGCAATCACGTAGGCCGCTACTTTATAGCGCGTGATCCGCAACCCGGAAAGCCGCGCCGCCTCCGGATTACCACCGATGGCGTACATCCGCCGCCCGTGGGTGGTGAACGACAGCGCCAGCTGCGCGATTAACGTCACCACCAGCATGATAATGACGATGGTCGGCACCTGCCCCAGCGCGCCAAATGCTGCCGGGATCGTGCCTTCGGCCATTTCGCCGCTCGGCAGCACCATATTTTCGGTGATCGAGCCGCCGTAGCTGTAGGTCATCGCCACGCCCTGAATCACAAACAGGCTGGCAAGCGTGGCGAGCATGTCAGGAATGCGCAGCACTACGATCAGAAACGCGTTGAATAACCCCACCAGCGTACAGAGCGCGAGGGTGATCAGAATGGCTTCAGTGGTGTTCAGGCCGTGCCAGACAAACAACGAAATCACTAACGCATTCGCCAGCGACGCCGTCGACCCCACCGACAGATCAAAGCCGCCGATGGTGAGCGAAATCGACACCCCAATGGCAATCACCGTCACAATAGCGATGGAGCGCAGAATGTTGATGATGTTAAACGGGTCAAGAAAGTTATCCGAGGCTAAACCAAAGACGCCAACCAGCAGCACCACTGTCAGCAACATGCCCCATTTATAGAGAAAATCGAAAAACCGCTGACGGCCCGATACCGTCGCGTTGACTGCCAGGGCCTTGCTCACGCTGCCGCTCCTCCGGTGGAGTAATAAAGAATCGTCTCTTCCCGCGCCTCGGCGCCGGGAATTTCCGCCACAATGCGCCCATCCCACAGCACGCAGATGCGATCGCACAGGCCTACCAGCTCGGAAAATTCGCCGGAGGCGTAAATCACGCCCCGGCCTTCCCGCGCCAGGCCATCAATCAACTGAAACAGATCGGTTTTCGCTTTAACGTCCACCCCTTTCGTCGGTTCGTCGAAAATCAGCACGTTTGCACTGCCGCGCAGCCATTTGCCGATGGCCACTTTTTGCTGATTACCGCCGGAGAGCCGACGCAGCGTCTGCCCCGGCCCGGTGGCGCGCACGCCGATACGGGCAATAACTTCCTGCGCCCACCGCCACGCCTGCCGATGGCCGAACAGGCTCCAGCGCGAAAAGCTGTTATCGGCGCTGACCGCCAGATTCATGGCGATCGCCTCATCGATGAATATCCCCTCTTTGCGCCGCTCTTCCGGTACCAGCGCCAGGCCCTGGAGGACGGAATCAGCCGGGTCGCGCGGCCGCCACGGCCGGCCGTTAAGTTCGCCGTGGCGCAGGCGGCTTTTACTGGCGCCGAATAAGGCTTTGCAGAGTTCAGTTTTTCCCGCGCCCGCTAAGCCGGCGATACCGAGAATTTCCCCCTTATGCAGGCGTAGCGAGATATCCTGCAACAGCGCCTCGTCATGCAAACCCTCAACCTGCAACAGCACCTCTGCGCCGTGCGGCGGACGCGCAGGCGGGAAAATATCGCTCAGCTCGTGACCGAGCATTTTTTCGACGATCTGCTCGCCGCTGAGCTCGGCCATCGGGCCGCTTTCGATTAAACGGCCATCGCGCAGCACCGTCAGGGTGTCGCAAATCGCTTTGAGTTCATGAATACGGTGCGAAATAAAGACCACGCCGATCCCCTGCTGCTGCAGACGACGAACCACCGTAAATAAGCGTTCGCTTTCGTGCTGATCCAAGGGCGCGGTGGGTTCATCAAGAATCAAAAAACGGCAATGGTGCGACAGTGCGCGAGCCAGCAGAATTTGCTGCTTTTCGGCAAGGGTACAGCTATCGATTGAACGTCGAACATCCAGCGCAATATCAAGCTGCGCCAGCGCATCGCGCGCCTGCTGACGCACATGCGACCAGCGAAAAACCGCACCCGGCTCAGCCAGCCTGTCCAGCATGATATTTTCGGCAATGCTCAACCCCGGAACCAGCGCAACATCCACCTCTTGCTGTACCAGATGAATTCCCAGTTGCTTTGCATCGCGCGGCGAACGAATGCTAACCGGCTGGTTATTGATCACCACTTCGCCTTCGTAATCGGCATGCGTCCCGCACAACACCGCCATCAACGTCGATTTGCCAGCGCCGTTGGCGCCGGTCAACGCATGCACCGTTCCGCCCTTAAGGGTAAACGCCACCTTGCTCAGCGCCTGAAAACCGGAAAAAGCCAGGCTAATGTTATGCATCTCAAGGCGATTCACGCTCATCACCCTCCCCGGGGCAATTAATATTCTGATTTAACGAATTTTTCACAGCCGCCGATGCCTGACAACTGCGTAAAAAGCATAAGATAAAACCAAATAATATTAGCCATCTGGATGTCCAGACATAACATCAGGTTAGCCCAACACCTATAAGGACTGCTTCCCACCGGGGTAGCGCTTTAGCCTGCCGATGACGTTAACCCTGACGTTCTGCGCGCGGCGTTCGAGAAGGTGGAATACTTCAGCCGTTAATCACCCCGACCGTCTATACCTAATGATGATTCTCACCACTCTCGCAACGAGGTCATCATGCAGATCGATTTAACAGGTAAGAAGGCGCTGGTTACCGGCGCCAGCCGTGGGTTGGGTCGCGCTATTGCGCTGTCGCTGGCGCGCGCCGGCGCCGATGTGGTTATTACGTATGAAAAATCGGCCGATAAAGCCCAGGCGGTTGCCGATGAAATAAAGGCCCTGGGTCGGTACGGCGAAGCGGTGCAGGCCGACAGCGCCAGCGCGCAGGCCATTCAGGATGCCGTCACCCATGCGGCCCGGGCCCTCGGCGGACTGGATATTCTGGTCAACAACGCTGGCATCGCCCGCGGCGGTCCACTGGAATCCATGACGCTGGCGGACATTGACGCCCTTATCAACGTCAATATTCGTGGGGTGGTTATCGCCATCCAGGAAGCACTGGTGCATATGTCCGATGGCGGACGGATCATCAACATCGGCAGCTGTCTGGCCAACCGCGTAGCCATGCCGGGTATCGCGGTTTACGCCATGACCAAGTCCGCCCTCAACTCCCTGACCCGTGGGCTGGCGCGTGATTTAGGCCCTCGCGGGATCACCGTTAACCTTGTCCATCCAGGGCCGACTAACAGCGATATGAACCCGGAGGATGGGGAACAGGCGGAAGCCCAGCGCCAGATGATTGCGGTCGGTCACTACGGCCAGCCGCAAGACATTGCCGCGGCGGTCACCTTCCTGGCCAGCCCGGCCGCCGGGCAGATCTCCGGTACGGGGCTCGACGTGGATGGCGGCTTGAACGCCTGATCGCCTATTTTCTGCAAGCCTCTGTCGCCCGGCAGAGGCCTTCCCGCGCAGCCTCGACGGGTTACGCTTTGCCTCTTACCTGCGTTTATAGATGGCAGAGATCGACGACGAAACCGACGACGATCTGGAAGATATTGAAATCGAACACGATTGCTATGATGACGTAATGCTGTCAGGTGAAGTATGCGACGTGATGCATAAAGAAAATCAGCCTCTACTTACCGAAAGAAGGCTAGCAGCACTTCGCCCCGCCCTTACCGCCGTAGCGCGCGTCCTGGCGTTCGCGAAAGAACTCTTCATAGGTCATCGGCGTCCGATCCGGATGGGTCAGCCGCATATGCTCGACGTAGTTATCGTAATCCGGCACGCCGATCATCATCTTCGCCGCCTGGCCTAAATATTTTCCTGCTTTGGAAAGGGTGTCGAACATAATGAGTTTCTCGCTTATTTCCCTCACCCCAGCCCTCTCCCACAGGGAGAGGGAGGAGAAGAAAGGTAGGCCGGGTCAGCGCTAGCGCCTCCCGGCAAACAGGTTAATGCGCGCGCTTCGCCTGCGCCGTTAAGGTCTGCGCATCCGCGGGCATCGCTTCATACGGCGTCTCTTTCGCCGTCGGTTTATCCTCTTTCAGCGCCGCCAGCGCGGTTTTGATCGAGAACAGCGCCAGAACCACCACCACAATCATAAAGAAGATAGTCAGCCCGGCATCGAGACGGTTATTAAACACCAGCTGCGCCAGCTGCGATTCCGTATACTGCGGCGGAATGGTACCGCTGTCGATCATCGCCTGGAATTTATTGGCGATGGCCAGGAAGCCGACTTTGGTATCCGGACTAAACGATTTCTGCCAGCCGGCGGTCAGCGTACAAATCAGCAGCCAGCTTGTCGGCAGCAGCGCCACCCACGCATAGCGCTGGCGTTTCATCTTGAACAGTACCACCGCGCACAGCATTAGCGCCATCCCCGCCAGCATCTGGTTGGCGATACCGAACAGCGGCCACAGGGTATTAATACCGCCCAGCGGGTCAACCACCCCCTGATGCAGGAAGTAGCCCCACGCCAGGACGCACAGCGCGGTCGCCAGCAGGTTAGCCGGAAGCGAGCTGGTTTTTTTCAACCCGGGGCTAATCACGCCCAGCAGATCCTGCAGCATGAATCGCGCCGCGCGGGTGCCGGCATCAACCGCCGTCAGGATAAACAGCGCCTCAAACAGAATGGCGAAGTGGTACCAGAAAGAGACATCCATCAGCCCGCCCAGCGAGCCGTGCAGAATGTAAGCCATCCCCACCGCCAGCGTCGGCGCGCCGCCGGCGCGTGAAATGATCGACTGTTCGCCGACCTCACTGGCTATTTGATTCAGCGTATCCGGGGTAATGCTAAAGCCCCAGCCGCTCACTACCTGCGCCGCCGAGGCCACGACGTCAGTCGTCCCCGCCGGCGCCAGCACCGCCATCGGGCTGTTCATCGCGAAGTAGACGCCCGGATCGATAATACAGGCCGCCACCAGCGCCATAATCGCGACGAAGGATTCCATCAACATGCCGCCATAACCGATAAAGCAGGCCTGCCCTTCGTTGGCCAACATTTTCGGCGTGGTGCCTGAGGAGATCAGAGCGTGGAAGCCGGAAACCGCGCCGCAGGCGATGGTGATAAACAGGAACGGGAACAGGTTGCCGGTCCATACCGGGCCGGTGCCGTCAACGAACTTCGTCAGCGCCGGCATGGTCAGCGTCGGGCGCATAATCAGGATGCCAATCGCCAGACCAACGATGGTGCCGATTTTCAGGAACGTGGAGAGATAGTCGCGCGGCGCCAGCAGCAGCCAGACCGGCAGTACCGCAGCAACAAAGCCGTAACCCACCAGAATCCACGTCAGCTGTACGCCGGTGTAATCAAACCACGGCGCCCAGGTCGGGCTTTCAGCCACCCAGCCGCCGGAAATGATCGCGAACACCAGCATCACCAGGCCTATCACCGACACCTCGCCGATGCGCCCCGGGCGCAGGTAGCGAATATAGATACCCATAAAAATCGCCAGCGGGATGGTAAAGGCGACGGTGTATGTCCCCCACGGACTGTGGGTCAATGCTTTCACCACGATCATCGCCAGTACCGCGAGGATGATCACCATGATCATAAAACAGGCCACCAGCGCCAGTACGCCAGCGGTCGGCCCCATCTCCTCTTTAACCAGTTCGCCAAGCGAACGGCCATCGCGACGGGTCGAAACAAACAGCACCATAAAGTCCTGCACGGCGCCGGCCAGCACCACGCCGGCGAGGATCCAGATCATCCCCGGCAGGTAGCCCATCTGCGCGGCAAGCACCGGCCCCACCAGCGGCCCTGCGCCGGCAATCGCGGCAAAATGGTGACCGAACAGCACTTTTTTATCGGTCGGTACATAATCGAGGCCGTCATTATGACGCACCGCCGGGGTCATTCGCGTTGGGTCAACGCCGAGGACGGTTTTGGCGATATACAGGCCGTAGAAACGATACGCGATCAGATAAACGCAGACCGCCGCGACGACAATCCACAGCGCGTTTATCTGCTCACCCCGGTTTAAGGCGATATAGCCGAGGGCAAAGGCTCCGATCACGGAGAGCAGTGTCCAGATGAGGTATTTCCCTGAATTATTCATTGTTGTGGTCCACCGGTAGGGTAATCAGGATGTTACAGTTTGTTTCTAGAACACAACGCAGAATTTAACAACTTCGAAACAGCGCGGATGATGCACCGCGGCGGAGATTTATCTCACATTGCTAGCGGGATCACTTAAGACAGGAAAATAAATGAAAGGATTACCGTGAACGGTGTCGTTTTTTTGTCGGGTGGCGGCCTCAAAACCCCCGGTGGCGCTACCGCTTACCGGGGCTACAGCGCTGTGCGATTTGGTAGCCCGGCTCAGCGCAGCGCAAGCCGGGGAAATAGCGGCTTCTTAGCCTAGCACCGCGGTACCCAGACGACAGGTGCAGCAGCGCCGCCCCCTTTCGTCATACACCACAATTTCCCAGCTCTGACTCTGGCGGCCAAGATGCAGCGGTCGGCATTCGCCTCGTACTTTCCCGCTGGAGACCGGACGATGGTGGCTAGCGTTAAGCTCGGTGCCCACCACGCACTGCCCATCCTCGGTCATCAGCCAACCGGCCATCGAGCCCAGCGTCTCCGCCAGCGCCGCGGAAGCGCCGCCGTGCAGCAGGCCAAACGGCTGATGCGTGCGCGCATCCACCGGCATCTCCGCCTCCAGCAGCCCCTCTTCCAGCCGGGTGTAGACGATGCCAAGATGCGCCACCATGGTGTTTTCGCTGCTGGCGTTCAATGCCGCAAGCGTGAGCTCTCGTTTCCAGGCCATTTACGCCCCCAGCGTCGAGCCGCCATCGACCACAATATCCTGCAGCGTGATATGGCTGGCGTGAGAAGAGGCGAGGAACAAAATGGTATTGGCGATCTCCTGCGGGCGGGCGATTTTGCCCAGCGGGATGCCAAGCTTAAACTGCTCGCCAAATCCGCGGATCCGCTGCTGTTCCGCATCGTCATTGATCCACAGGGTACGTTGCATGTCGGTATCGGTAGAGCCCGGCGACACCAGGTTGCAGCGTACGCCGCTCCCTGCCAGCTCAAGCCCGACGGTTAACGCCAGGCTTTTCAGCGCCGCTTTCGAGGCGCCATAGGCGCTCATGCCGATACGCGGCGTATGCGCGGCATCGGAAGCGACGGTGACGATCGCCCCGCCACGCTGACGACGGAACTGCGCCATCGTCTGCTGAAACAGATTAAACGCGCCGCCAACGTTCACCGCGAAGGTTTGCTGCCAGTCCTCCGCGCTCAGTTGATCGGTCGCGCCCATGCGCAGGATCCCAGCTGCATTCACCAGTACATCCAGTCGTTCGATGTCGTTGAGCAAACGCGCGCATACGTCGCGTACCTGGTCGGCATCGGCGACGTCCAGCGTTTCGGTGGCAAACGGGTAACCTTCGCCGGCAAAGGCAAGGTCGAAACCGGTGACGTTGGCTCCGGCCTCGACGAAAGCCAACGCGGTGGCATAGCCAATGCCTTTACCTGCGCCGGTCACCCACACGGTCTGACCGCGAAAATCCAGCGCCGCCATTATTTCACCTCGCGGGAGAGCAGCGCCCACCAGGCGTCGATGGACGGATTCTTCGCCAGCATCACGAAGTCGATATCGCCGTGCACTTTGCGCCAGCGGGCGGCCAGCGCCATCATGCGCACCGAATCCAGGCCGTAGTCGATCAGGTTTTCATCATCCAGCGGTTCGTCGGATTCGTCGAGCAGCGGTAGGATCAGCGCGCGCAGCGCCGCTTTGGAGGCCGGCAGCGGCAGCAGCTCTTCGGTCATTACCACGCGTCCGGAACGGCCGGCGACGTATTTCAGCGCCATCAGGTGTTCTTCGCGGCTGAAATCCGCCAGCGCGTCGGCGACAAAGAACGGTTTGATATCGCGCATAAAAGCATCTGTGGCGGTAGTCATGCAGCCGATATGGGCGTAAACGCCGGTGATGATCAGCTGGTCGCGGCCGGTCTCTTTCAGCATCTCTTCAAGCGGCGAGCGATGAAACGCGCTGTAGCGCCATTTCACCAGCACCGTATCCTGTTCATCCGGCGCCAGCGCGGCAATCACCTGCTGCTGTTCCGGCGAGCGGGTCAACCCCGGCCCCCACATATCATTCAGCAGGGCGCGGTCTTCATCGCTCTGCTCTTTCGGCTGGGCGGTGTAGTACACCGGAATACCGTTTTGTTTGCAGAAGTCGCGCAGGGCGGCGATATTAGCCACCACTTTCTCCATCATCGCGCTGTTTTCGCCCCAGAAGTTGAGGAAATACTCCTGCATATCGTGGATCAGCAGCGCGGCACGCGACGGCTCAAAGGCCCAGTTAACTTTGTTCGCCGGGATATCGCTGGCTTCCGGCAGCGCGTAAGCCTGTAATTTAGGGATTGCCATTTTCTGTTCTCCTTCAGCCCAGCTTGCCTTCGGCCAGCCACTGACGTAATTGTTTTTTATCGACTTTGCCCACCGGCGTCAGCGGCAGCGCGGCAACGCACTCCACGCGATCCGGCAATTTAAATTCGGCCACGCCCTGCTCGCGCAGAAAGCGACGTACCGCGACGGCGCGCAGCGGCGAGGTCACCACCAGATAAGCGCAGCTCTTCTCGCCGAGCAGATTGTCTTCAATGCTGACCAGCGCGGCGTGGATCACCGCCTCATGGCGCAGCAGCAGGTTTTCGATCTCTTCAGCGGCGATCTTCTCGCCGCCGCGGTTGATCTGATCTTTTTCCCGCCCCTGGACGGTGATATAGCCATCTTCATCGATCGAAATCAGATCGCCTGAGCAGTAAAATCCATCGGCATCAAAGGCTTCCGCGTTATGTTGCGGGCTGTTGTAGTAGCCGCGGAAGGTATAAGGACCGCGGGTCATCAGACGGCCCACTTCGCCGCGCGGCAGCGGGTTGCCATCGGCATCCGCTACCCACACTTCGTCGTCCGGGCACATCGGGCAACCCTGGGTGTTGATAATTCGCTGCGGGCTATCGTTGAGGCGGGTGTAGTTAACCAGTCCCTCGGCCATGCCGAACACCTGCTGCAGCTGGCAGCCGATTTCCGCCGGGATACGCGCGGCGAGCGTCGCGGACAGGCGCGCTCCGCCAACCTGCAACAGCTGCAGCGATTGCAGTTGCGCGTTACCGCCCCATTCATGAATAGCCTGCAGCCACAGGCTGACCGCCGGCGGCACCAGCGACGCGACGTTAATCTGGTGTTTTTCGATTAGCGGGAAACAGAGCGTGGCGCTCGGGTCAGCGGCGAGGATCACCCGGCCGCCGGCGAGGAAGACGCCCAGTGAGCCCGGCGAGCTCATCGCATAGTTGTGCGCCGCTGGCAATGCGTTGAGATAGCGCGTATCGGCGTTAATACCGCAGATCTCGTTGCTGCGGCGGATACTGTAGTCGTAATCGTTGTGGGTACGCGGGATAAGCTTCGGCGTCCCGGTACTGCCGCCGGAGAGCTGAAAAAAGGCGACTTCGTCAGCCGGCGTCGGATTGGCGACAAAGTTATCCGCCGTACGGTTAATTTCCGTTGCCAGATCGCGCTCGCCGCCGTCGTTACGCAGCAGCGCGACGCGCAGCGAAGGATGCTCGGCGATAAAACCATTAAGGAAACTATCGTCAGCAAACAGCGCGTGCTCGCGATCGGCAATCAGCAACACCGGTTTAATCTGCGCGGCATAGGCGTTGAGTTCGCTGCGCTGGTGGCTAAACAAGGCGTTAACCGGAGCGACGCCGATACGCAGCAGCGCAAAGAAGGTAATGTAAAACTCAGCGACGTTGCCAAGCTGCACCAGCGCGGTTTCTCCGCGCTTGAGTCCCTGATGCTGCAGGGAGGACGCGAGGTTATCCACCAGTTGGTTAAACTGGCGGTAGCTAATCTGCCGCTCGCCGTCGATAATCGCCACGGCATCATTTTCCGCATGACGGGTAATCAGATTGGTTAACGGCAGATCCTGCCAATAACCTTTTTGACGATAGCGGGCCGCAAACTCTGCCGGCCAACGGGTAAATGCAATCATCCTTGCCTCTTAATTCAAGCCAAATACGTTGAGCATGGTGGTCAGTTTGACGCCGGTTTCGCGCCATTCGCCCAGCGGCGAGGAGGCCGGAACGATACCCGCGCCGGCAAACAGGCGCAGCGAGCGTTGATGCAGGCGCGCGCAGCGGATGGTCACCACCCATTCGCCGTTGCCTTCGTCATCGCACCAGCCGACGATGCCGCCAAACAGCTGGCGATCGAACGGTTCGAGCTCGGCTATCAGCCGCTTTGCCACCTGATGCGGGAAGCCGCTCAGCGCCGGAGTCGGATGCAGCAGACAGGCCAGCGACATGGCGTTTTCTTCCGCCAGCGCCGTACCTTCGATCGGCGTCGCCAGATGCCAGAGCGTCGGGGTGGTAATCAGCTGCGGCGATTCCGGTAGCGACAGCTGACTGCTGCGCGGGCCAAGCACGCTCTTCATCGCCTGCGTGACCAGATCATGCTCATGGCGATCTTTGCCTGACGCCAGCAGCTTGTTGCCCGCTTCCCGATCCAGCACATCGTCAGGCTGGCGGCGGGCGGAGCCGGCCAGCGGCAGAGAACTGAAGTGCAGCCCTTCTTTACGCAACAGCAGTTCCGGACTGGCGCCCAGCAGTACCCCGCCGTCTGACAACGGGACATGGAAGTTAAAGCTCGCCGGGTTCTGGGCGATCAGCCGTTCCAGCAGCGCGCCGCTATCGACCCGGTCGCGGGTAGTGATATCAATCAGCCTGGAGAGCACCACTTTGTCGACTTCGGGAGTCGCCGTCAGCGCGGCGGCACGTTCTACCATCGCCAGAAACTCGTCCTGCTCCGGGATCTCCTGACGATCGACAACATCCATAGCCTTGAGCGGCGCCGCGTAACGCGCGGACTGTTGTTTGTCGGTACGGGAGAAAGATTCCCAGCGTTCGGGGATATAGAGTTCGGAAGGCTGATTGGTGTCGAACGGGATCGCCCCGACCATGACCGGCTTGCGGATCCCCGCCGCGCGGGCTTCGGCAAATGCGGCCGCCATTTTCTGCTGAAACTCGCCGTTCAGCGAATCACCACCGACTGCAGGTTGGGAAAAACGGCTAAAACAGCCGGTGGTACTGAAGCTGCGGTACGGCGACATAAAGAAGAAGCTTTGCGGCGACAGGGTCTGCGTTTTTTCCTGTACATCCTCAGCCAGTGACGTTTCCATATCATCCTCCAAAAACGATAAAGATATTAAGAATAATTATCATTTATATTTTTGTTGGCTAACCTAAAAGGTATTGCTCTCCTTGTCAACCGCACAAACAGCAGGTTATGCGACTTAAACTTGCATCCGGGTTACACAAAGTTGAAAATGAGACGTATTTACTACAACTGACTCAGGATGCGAATTCGTGAATTTTGCCACTTTTTGCCGTCGTACTTTACTCGCCAGCGGGCTGTGCCTTTTAGGAATTACCTCAGCGCTGGCGGCGGACTGGCCGCGTCAGATCACCGACAGTCGCGGTACCCATACGCTGGAAAGCCAGCCGCTGCGCATAGTCTCAACCAGCGTCACCCTCACCGGTTCGTTGCTGGCTATTGATGCGCCGGTGGTCGCCAGCGGCGCGACCACGCCGAATAACCGCGTGGCCGATGCACAGGGCTTTCTGCGCCAGTGGGGCGATATCGCTAAAAAGCGCAAACTAGCGCGACTGTATATTGGCGAACCCAGCGCCGAAGCGGTAGCGGCGCAGATGCCGGATCTGATCCTGATTAGCGCCACCGGCGGCGATTCCGCGCTGGCGCTGTACGACCAGCTTTCGACTATCGCGCCGACCCTTATCATCAACTACGACGATAAAAGCTGGCAGACGCTTCTAACCCAATTGGGACATATTACCGGTCATGAAAAGCAGGCGGACGCGCGCATTGCCGAGTTCAATAAACAGCTCGTTTCGTTAAAAGAGAAACTGAAGTTGCCGCCGCAGCCGGTCACCGCGCTGGTTTATACCGCCGCGGCGCATAGCGCCAATATCTGGACGCCGGAATCAGCGCAGGGTCAGATGCTGGAACAGTTAGGCTTTAAGCTGGCGACGCTGCCGGGTGGTCTGCACGCCAGCCAGAGCCAGGGTAAGCGTCACGATATCGTGCAGTTGGGCGGCGAAAACCTGGCCGCCGGAATTAACGGCGAAAGCCTGTTCCTGTTCGCCGGCGACGAGAAAGACGCCGGGGCAATTTACGCCAATCCGCTACTGGCGCATTTGCCAGCCGTTGCTGCAAAGCGCGTTTATCCGCTGGGGACGGAAACCTTCCGTCTTGACTACTACAGCGCCATGCTGGTGCTACAACGTTTATCGGCGCTCTTTGCCTGATTCTCTTCCCGGCCCTGGGGCCGGGATCTCATTTCACATCATCAACTACATCATCCTTTTGTTATAAAAGAATTTTTTATTGCCTTCCCCACTTGATACCTCATCGGCGCCTCACGCGAATCATCATCGTTTGAGGTGTTGTTTTGTGATTAGCCATCGCCGCCGCGTTCCTCGAATATCTGCCTCACACCACTTGAGGTGGACATTCAACTCATAAGGAAATTACCGTGACGACAAGCAAATTGATTAAAGGCGATACCCTGACCGAAACCAGTAACGCTGCAGATGGTTTTAACCCGGCAACGGAAGTCAGCAACTACAGCTATACTTCGGACCGCGTCGCCAAACCGGTGTATAACAAATACAAAAGCGCAACCAACAAACCTAAAGTATTCGGTTATTACACCGACTGGTCTCAGTACGATGGCCGCCTGCAGGGCAGCGATGCGAAAGATAACCGCGGCCGCGGCTACGACCTGACTAACGTCTCCCCTACCGCTTACGATAAAATCATCGTTGGCTTCGTCGGCGTAACCGGCTTCCATAAAGTGGATGGTCAGTGGCGTGATGTGGTGGCAGAAGGGGCAGAGCAGTGCGGCAAAGTGAAATATGAACCGACCTTCCTTGATCCGTGGGGCGATTTCCAGTCTTACGTTAACGTTGGCCACAGCGTCAGCGGCTGGGATGTTGATCCGAAAACCGTAACCCAGACAAACACCAAAGGCCTGCTCGGCGGTCTGCGTGACCTGCAGGCGAAAGCCAAACAGCAGGGCCACAACCTGGTGCTGTCAATGAGCATCGGCGGCTGGACCATGAGCAACGGTTTCCATGAAACCGCGGCGTCGGATTCCGCCCGTAAAACCTTCGCCAAAGGCGTGGTGAAACTGTTCAAACAGTTCCCGATGTTCAGCGAAGTGGATATCGACTGGGAATACCCGAACGCCGAAGGCGCCGGTAACCCATACGGCCCGGAAGATGGCGATAATTACGCCCTGCTGATTGGCGAACTGCGTAAACAGCTCGATTCCGCCGGCCTGAGCGATGTCAAAATCTCCATTGCCAGCTCCGCGGTAGTAAAAACGTTTGGTTATTCCAACGTCAAAGCGCTGATGAATGCCGGTCTGTACGGCATCAACGTCATGACCTATGACTTCTTCGGCACCCCGTGGGCGGAAAGCATCACACACCACACCAACCTGAAAGCCATTGAGCAAGGCGACTGGGCGATTAATACCATTGTTGAACACCTGCTGGCGGAAGGTTTCCCGGCTGAGCGCATCAACATCGGTTACGCCGGCTATACCCGTAACGGCCGCAATGCCGAGCTGGAATCGCTGTCGCCGCTGAAAGGCACCTATAACCCGGGTAACGGTACCACTGTCGGTACATTTGAATCCGGCACCAACGAATGGTATGACGTCATTTATAACTACCTGGACCTGGAAAACCAGAAAGGCCGTAACGGCTTCAACGTCTACACCGACCAGGTAGCTGATGCTGACTTCCTCTACAACCCGGAATCCAAACTCTTCATGTCGCTGGATACCCCGCGCACCGTCAAAGCCAAAGGCGAATACGCTGCCAGCCTGGGGCTGGGCGGTCTGTTTACCTGGACTATTGACCATGATAACGGCGTGCTGGTTAACGCCGCCCGTGAAGGTCTGGGGTATGAAATCGCTTCTGAAGTTATCGATATGGACCCGTTCTATTTCGAAGGCATCAACGTTGTGCCTGCTGATGAACAGGATGACGATAAGTCAGAAGATGAGCCAACCGAACCAACGGTAAACCATGCGCCGGAAGCGGCGATTGAAATGATGGTCGTAGGCGGCTCTCGCGTTCGCCTGTCCGGTGAAAAATCATCTGATGAAGATAGCGACGAGCTGAGCTACAGCTGGGGCGTGCCGGCAGCGATTGATGTCGCTGATAAAACCGCCGCGGTCATTGAGTTCGACGTACCGGAAGTCACCGCGGACACTGAATTTACTTTCACGCTGTTCGTTCGCGATACCTGGGGCGAACCGTCAACCCAGCAGCGCTTTATCCTCTCCGTGGTCGTGGCTTCCCAGAATGGCCAGAGCGATGACAAGCCAGCCGATGAGCCGGCTGATGAACCGGCTGACGACGAAAAAGATGCCGATGACGTGCCGGCAAAGGATGATGACGTTGTTCCTTCTGACGATGCCGCCGCGCCTTACCCGCAGTGGAATGCCAATACTGTTTATGGCGGCAACTGGGGTACCTTTGAAACCGTGAGCTGGAAAGGCCATAACTACCAGGTGAAATGGTGGTCTCAGGGCAACCAGCCGGACCTGAACTGCGGCCAGTTCGACGTCTGGAAAGATCTCGGCGCGTACTAAGTGTTATAAGTGAAGCCAGGCCCCGGAGTAATCCGGGGCCTTTTTGCTATTGTTGCATTTAACTTTCGCTGACCATCTCCGGACGCTGAAAACGGCGTAGCTCGCGCAATAAGCCAACCAGTAATATTCCCACAATCACCAGCGCCCAGCCGCTGGCGCTGGCCGAAGCCACCGGGGTCATTACCGCCCCTAACCCCCCCAGCAGCGCCGCGCCAATAGCATCGCCGGTCACGTTCTGCGCGGTCCACAGGCCATTAATGCGCCCCAGCATATTCTCCGGCGTTTGCGTCTGGATAAGCGTGTACTGTAGCAGCGAGCTTATCGCGCTCAGCCAACCAAACAGCGCCAGACAGAGCGCGCCCAGCGCCCAGAACGGCATCACGCTGAACAGCGCAATCGCCACAAACGACCCTACCGTCGTTATCAGCATCAGCGCCCCCGGCTTCGCGGTATGCGCCAGTTGTCCGCTGGTTAACGCCCCCAGCGCCGCGCCAAGCGGAATGGCGGCGTACAACAGGCCAATCTGCGAATTTGACATCTGCCAGCCCTCCGCCAGCGCCGGATAAAGCACCCGCACCGCGCTGGCCATCGTCAACAGGCCGCCGAGCAGCGCAATACCGCCAATAAGCGGGCTATTAAAGAGAAATTTAAGCCCCGCCAGCAGAGATTTCAGCGGATGCTCGCGCGGCTGCGGCGGCGGAGGCAGCAGCGGCAGACGCAGCAGCGTCAGGGTGGTAATGAACGTCCCCGCCGCCGCCAGGCCGTAGTTCCAGGCCACGCCGCCGGTCGCCAGCAGCAACCCGCCGATCATCGGCGATATCACCGAACCGAGACGCACGGTCAACATGGTGATCGCCCCGGCTTGCATCAGGTTTTCGCGGCCCACCAACGCCGGCGTCGCCGCCAGCAGCGCGGTCACCCCTAAGGAGGCGAAGAAGCCATCCCAAATCCCCAGCAGGTAAATGGCCGCCAGCGACGGTTCCGGCAGCATGGCGTTCAGGCACAGGCCGACGAAGCCCACGCCGCAGGTGCCACGCGCCAGCAGGATCAGGTGTTTACGCTCATAACGGTCGGCCAGCACGCCGCCAACCATCAGCCCAACGAACATCGAACAACCGGTCAGCATTACCGACAGTCCGACCTGCCAGGTCGAGTGGGTCATTGTCTGGATTTGAACCGGGATCGCCACGCCTAGCAGGCCAAGCGACAGGATCGAGATAAAGCGAGCGATAAAGACGGCGCGGAACGCCGGATGGGTGCGCAGGAGGCTGACATCAAGCAGCCGGGAAGGTCGATTCATGCAAGGGCCTTGTCGTTATTTTTCATACCATTTTTATGGTTTCTCATGGTAACATACCTGAATAAAATCGATAACGATAATTACTATCATTATCATATCAGGGATTTGAACTATGTCGTTTTCTACGACCACGGTGCGCGCCGTCGCCGTGCCGGGTCTCTTGTTACTTTTGGCTCTTGCGATTGCGCTCAGCCTGCTTATCGGCGCCAAACCGTTGCCGCCTTCGGTGATTATCGATGCCTTTTCCGGCAGTTGTCAGAGCGCCGACTGTACCATCGTACTGGATGCCCGCCTGCCGCGTACGCTGGCCGGATTGCTGGCCGGCTGCGCGCTTGGCCTCGCCGGCGCGCTAATGCAAACCCTCACCCGTAACCCGTTGGCCGACCCGGGCCTGCTCGGCGTCAACTCCGGCGCCAGCTTCGCCATCGTGCTCGGCGCGGCGCTGTTCGGCATAACATCGCCGCAGGAGCAGTTGCTGATGGCCTTCTGCGGCGCCTTCGCCGCGTCGCTACTGGTCGCGTTTACCGGCAGCCAGGGCGGCGGCCAGCTTAGCCCGGTGCGCCTGACCCTCGCGGGCGTGGCGCTGGCGGCGGTACTGGAAGGTTTATCTAACGGCATCGCCCTGCTCAACCCGGACGTGTATGACCAGCTGCGCTTCTGGCAGGCCGGCTCGCTGGATATTCGCACCCTGCAAACGCTGAAAATCGTCCTGCTGCCGGTGCTGATTGCCGCCGTGGTAACCCTGTTTCTTAGCCGGGCGCTGAACAGCCTGAGCCTCGGCGCCGACACCGCCACCGCGCTCGGTAGCCGGGTCGCGCGTACCCAATTGATCGGCCTGCTGGCGATCACCGTCCTGTGCGGCAGCGCGACGGCGCTGGTCGGCCCTATCGCCTTTATCGGCCTGATGATGCCGCATATGGCGCGCTGGCTGGTGGGGGCGGATCACCGCTGGTCATTGCCGGTTACGCTGCTCGCCACCCCTGCCCTGTTGCTGTTTGCCGACGTGATTGGCCGCCTGTTGGTGCCTGGTGAACTGCGCGTTTCGGTGGTCAGCGCCTTTATCGGCGCGCCGGTGCTGATCTGGCTGGTTCGCCGTCAGCCGCGAGGAGGTGCGCTGTGATAGCTCCCTCCCGCCGCCTGATTTTCTGCTGCCTGCTGCTGATTTCCGCCAGCTTGCTGGTGTCCCTGTTCGGTCTGGGTAATGGCCTGGTGCCGCTCAGCACTGAACAGGTGGTTTCCGCGCTACTCGGCGACGCACCGCGCAGCGTCAGTATGGTGGTCACCGAATGGCGACTGCCGCGCGTGCTGATGGCGCTGCTGATCGGCGCCGGGCTTGGCGTCAGCGGCGCCATTTTTCAGTCATTGATGCGTAATCCGCTGGGTAGCCCGGACGTAATGGGTTTCAACACCGGCGCCTGGAGCGGCGTGCTGGTAGCAATGGTGATGTTCGGCCAGAACCTAACCGCCATCGCGCTGGCGGCGATGCTCGGCGGCGTGCTGACCTCGCTGGTGGTGTGGCTACTGGCGTGGCGCAACGGCATAGAAACCTTCCGCCTGATCATTATCGGCATCGGCGTGCGCGCCATGCTGGTGGCATTCAATACCTGGCTGCTGCTGCGCGCGTCGCTTGAGACCGCCCTTTCCGCCGGATTGTGGAATGCCGGTTCGCTCAACGGCCTGACGTGGGGCAAAACCTGGCCTTCGGCGCCGCTTATCCTGTTGATGTTGGCGTGCAGCGCCCTACTGGCGCGGCGGATGCGGCTGCTGGAGATGGGCGACGATACCGCCTGCGCGCTGGGGGTTCGAGTCGAACGTTCGCGCCTGCTGCTGATGCTGGTGGCGGTGTTGCTGACCGCTTCCGCCACCGCGCTGGCCGGGCCTATTTCTTTCGTCGCGCTGGTCGCGCCGCATATCGCCCGGCGGATAAGCGGCACCGCGCGCTGGGGATTAACCCAGTCGGCGCTGTGCGGCGCGCTGCTGCTGGCGCTGGCCGATTACTGCGCTCAGCGCCTGTTCATGCCTTATCAGTTACCGGTCGGGGTGGTCACCGTCAGCCTTGGCGGTATCTACCTCATCGCGTTATTAATTCAGGAGTCCCGCAAAAAATGACCGCTGTCACCTCCCGTTTGCGCGGCGACCAGTTGACCCTGGCCTACGGTAAAAAGACCATCGCCGAATCGCTGAACGTCACAATTCCTGACGGCCATTTTACGGCGATTATCGGCCCCAACGGCTGTGGTAAATCAACCCTGCTGCGTACCCTTAGCCGTCTGATGACGCCGTCCAGCGGACACGTTTATCTCGATGGCGAGCAGATCCAGCACTACGCCAGCAAAGAGGTGGCGAAGCGGATCGGCCTGCTGGCGCAGAATGCCACCACGCCCGGCGATATCACCGTACAGGAGCTGGTGGCGCGCGGGCGCTATCCGCATCAGCCGATGTTTACCCGTTGGCGTAAAGAGGACGAAGCAGCGGTAAATAACGCGATGCGGGCGACGGGTATTGTCGACCTCGCGCTGCAGAGCGTGGATACCCTCTCCGGCGGCCAGCGCCAGCGGGCGTGGATTGCAATGGTACTGGCGCAGGAGACGGCGATTATGCTGCTTGATGAGCCGACGACCTGGCTTGATATCAGCCATCAGATCGACCTGCTGGAGCTGTTAAGCGAGCTGAATCGCGAGAAGGGATATACGCTGGCGGCGGTACTGCACGATCTCAATCAGGCCTGTCGTTACGCCACCCATCTGATCGCCCTGCGCGACGGTAAGATCGTCGCCGAAGGCGCGCCGAAAGAGATCGTCACGGCGGATCTGATTGAGCGTATCTATGGCCTGCGCTGCACGATCATCGAGGATCCGGTAGCGCATACGCCGCTGGTGGTGCCGCTGGGACGCCGATAATCTTTTCTTTACCATCGCATCCCCGGCTTGCGCTGCGCTGAGCCGGGCTACCAAAAACGGGTAGCCCGAGCTCTACCGTTACCCCAGAATCTCCCGCACTACCGGGCCTATCGCTTCAAAGGCCTGCGGCGAGATAATCTCGACGTGGGCGCAGTTCTGGCTGAACACCTCCAGCTCGCCAACCCACGGCCCCCATGCGACCTGCGGATCCATCCCTTTCTGGCGCGTTTTCTCCGCCACAAATAGCGTTGCCTTACCGTCAAACTTCGCGCTGTGCGCGGTCGTCAACAGGCGCACCGCATCGGCGTAGTTACCTTCAATCTCGCTGAACAGCTCGCCGGAAGCCTGCCCCTGCTGCGCGGCGAGAAACGCTTCGCGCTCGCGGGCGATTTCCGCCAGCACCTCGGGATCCAGGCCGTTCGCCTCTTTCTCCGCCCAGTTTTGCGTCTCCGGCGGCCAGGTATCGAGCAGGCCAAGGAACGCCACCTCTTCGCCGCGCTGGCGTAAACGGGCGGCAATCCCCTGCGCCAGCGTTCCGCCGAGCGAATAGCCAAACAGATAGTAAGGCCCATGCGGCTGCTGCGCTAAAAGCGTGCGCAGATGATGCTCGCAGACCTCGTCGAGGTTGGCGGCGGAGGCCATGGGCCCCGTCGGACGCGGCGACTGAATTCCGGTAATCGACCAGCGCGGGCTAAGATAACGCGCCAGCACGCTGAACTGCCAGGCAAAACCGGAAGCCGGATGGAAGCAGAACAGCGTCGGACCATCGCTCTCGCGCAGCGGCAACAGCGCATCAAAGCCAAGACGCTGCGCCTGCTCGTCGCTCAGGTCGGAAGCCAGCAATGCGCTCAGCTTGCCGACCGTCGAAGCGACCATCACCTGCCCCGGCGTCACCTGCCGCGCCAGCTCGCGGCTAAGCTGCGCCGCCAGCCGCATCGCCAGCAGCGAATGGCCGCCGAGGGCGAAGAAATCGGCGTCGATATCATTTACCTCGCAGCCCAGCAGTTGGCTGAACGCCGCGGCAACGGTCATTTCGGTAGCCGATTGCGGCGGGCGACCGCTGCGCTCGCTGCTTAAGGAGGGGAGCGGTAGCGCTTTACGGTCCAGCTTACCGTTGGCGCTGAGCGGGAAGGATTCCAGTTGGATCAGCACCACCGGCACCATGTGCGGCGGCAGCTGTTCGCTAAGACGCGCCTTCAGCGCCGCCACGTCCAACGGCTGGCCGGACTCGCTCACCAGATAACCGACGAGCTGACGGGCATCGCCGCCGGTGGCCGCGGCCTGATTGAAGACGCAGGCGTGGCACACCGCCTGCGCGACGTCCGGCAGCGCCGCCATCACCCGGTCGATCTCGCCAAGCTCAATGCGCTGGCCGCGAATTTTCAACTGATCGTCGCTGCGGCCAAGATACTCTACCGCCCCGTTATCCAGCCAGCGCGCCACATCGCCGGTGCGGTACATGCGCTCGCCGGGAGCAAACGGGTCGGCAATAAAGCGGCTGGCGGTCAGATCCGGGCGCCCCATATAACCCTGCGCCAGCTGAATGCCCGTTAAGTACAAATCACCCGCCACGCCCGGCGGCACCGGGCGCATGGCGGCATCAAGAATACGTAATCCAGTGTTCCATACCGGCCAACCGATGGGCACGCTGTTGCCGGTGACCGCCGCCAGCTCTGGCCCACAGGCGGGATACCAGCTGACATCCACCGCCGCTTCCGTCGGCCCGTACAGGTTATGCAGCGGCGCGCCGGTTAAGCGTTCCCATTCGCGACACAGTTCCGTCGGCAACGCTTCGCCGCTGCAGAAAACGCGTTTTAGCGTCCGGCAGGACGACACATTATCGCTATCCAGCGAGGCGACAAACGCCGCCAGCATCGACGGAACAAAGTGGGTGGTGGTCACGCCGTACTGCGCGAAGAACCGCTGCATCGCCTGCGGATCGCGATGCGCCTCCGGCGCCGCCATCACCAGCTGCGCGCCGGTCATAAACGGCCACCAGAACTCCCATACCGAGACATCAAAGCTGCACGGCGTCTTCTGCGCCACCACATCGGCGGCGGTTAACGGATAGTGATTTTGCATCCACAGCAGGCGGTTCACGATGGCGGTCTGGCCGACCATCACCCCTTTCGGCCGCCCGGTGGAACCGGAGGTGAAGATGATATAGGCGGTATGTTCCGGTTTTGACAGCGCCAGCGGCGTATCATCTTCAGCGGCCAGCGGCTGCTGATAACACAAGCTGCTCAGCCCAGGAATATCGCTAAAACGGGCCAGTTGATCGTCAGAGGTAATCAGCAGCGAAGGCCGCGCATCTTCCAGCATCATCCGCAGACGGTCATCCGGGTAGCCGGTGTCCAGCGGCAGCCAGGCGGCGCCGGCTTCGACAATGCCGTGCAGCGCCAGCGTCAGGAACACCGAACGCGGTAAGGCAACCGCCACGCTATCCCCCGGCTTCACGCCGCGTTGCCGCAGCAGGTTGGCCAGCGCCACCACCTGCTGGCGCATTTCGCGGTAGCTAAAGCGCCAGTTGGCATCCGCCAGCGCCGGGGCATCCGGCGTTTTCCGCGCCTGTTCCGCCACCAGCGCGCTGAGGGTGGTGGTCGGCAGCGGCATCGCGGTATTGTTGATCAATGCCAGCTGCGCGCCTTCTTCCGCCGACAGCATCTCCGCTTCGCCGCAGCGCAGCGCCGGATTGGCGGCAAACTGCGCCAGTAACGATGTCAGACGCGATACGTGGCGGTTCAGCGTCGCCTCATCGTAGCGTGCTTTGTTGGCGAGGATCTCCAGCGACAGGCCGCCGCGTTCGTCCGGGAACAGTGCCAGCTCGAGGTCATTCACCGGGCCGGTGGCGAGGGTATGCGTCTGCGCCTGCACGCCGTCGATATCCAACTGGTAATCAAAGACTTTGATGTTCAGCACCGGACCGAACAGCGGTTCGTCGCCCGCCGCTTTGCCGCTATCGCGGACAATTTGCTCAGCATCGTAGCGCTGATGGCGGCGCATTTTTTTCAGCTGCCCGGAGAGACGCGTCGCCAGCTGCGCCAGCGTCTCCTGCGCGTCGATATTCACCGCCAGCGGCAGTACGTTGAGTACCGGGCCGGTGGCGGTCAGCGCCGCCGATCCCATGCGGCGCATAAAGATAAAGCCCGCCGCGTAATCCATGCGGCCGCACAACCGCCCCAGCCACAACGTCGTCAGCGCCAGCGCCAAATCGGCGCGCTGGCACTGCGGCGCGCTGGCGGCGAGCTGGCTGAAGACAGCCGGATCGGCCTCCAGTTTCAGGCGCCAGATATCACTGCTGGTCGCCCGCCCGGCCAGCGGCGCGTCAGATAGCGAAGCCGGAGACGGCAACGCCTGACGCTGCGCCTGCCAGAAGGCTTTATCGCGCTGCCACGCCTCGCTGCCGTAGTAGCGCTGATACTCTTCCACCACCTCGGCGAACGGGGTAAACGGTGAATCCGGCGTCTCTTCCCCGCGTTGCCAGGCGCGATAAATCGTGGCGATCTGGCGGGTAATGGCCGGGAAGCTAAAGCCATCAACCAGCAAATGGTGATAGCGCTGATACCAGTACCAGCAATCGTCGCCAACGCGCATGAGCTGATGGCAGACCAGCGGATTACCGCTATCGACACGCAGATTCTGCCCGAGATCGCTTTGCATCAGGGCCAGCGCGGCCATGTGCGGATCGGCCTGCTGGCGCAGGTCGACGTTTTGCGGTTCGGCAAACTCGCGCGCGTCATCAACCCAATGCCACGCTTCGCCGTTATCTTCGCAAAAGCGCATGCTCAGGGTATCGGCCTGCTTAAGCCCGGCGACGATAGCCTTGCTCAACAGCGCCGGATCGAGATTGCCGCGCAGTTCAACATAGTGGGCAACGCTCCAGGCGCCGGGTAGCGTAGAGAGGCGTTCAGCCATCCAAATCCCCGGCTGCGCCGCAACCAGCGGTAAACGTGTACTCATCGAAAGCTCCTCAGGAGGCGTAGTGCGCTGGAATAAGGGTTGACCAGTTGGCGGCAAGCCAGGCGTTACAGGCCTCTAATGACTGCGGCGGACACTCCACCGTCCAGCCTGTCGGCAGCGCGCAGTGATGCGGCCACAGGCTAAATTGCCCCTGTGCGTTGCGCAGAATGTAAAACTGCCCTTGGGGATTATCGAAGGGGTTGCTGAATTGCATCTCTCACTCCTCGTTAAGCGCGTGTTGTTGCCCGCGGCGCAAAGACTGCCACAGCTGGATAAGCCCGGACGTCAGCCCGCCGCGCCAGCATAGCGCGTCATGCCCGCCGTCAACCTGGCGCCAGAAAATGGACGGCGTGGTCTGCCGCAGCTGCGCGAAAAGCGCCTGGTTGGCGCGAAAAATAATCGGTTCGCGCACGCCGGCTTCCAGCCAGATACGCAGCCCCTGCGGCCGAAGTTCGCCGCGCTGCAGTTGTTCAAGTATCACCCCCGGCTGGCTACTGCCGCGCTGCGGCCACCAGTACGACCCCGACTGGCTCAGGACGCAGCCAAAACGCTGCGGCCAGTGGAGCGCGGCATACATCGCCGCCAGACCGCCAAAGCTCTGCCCCGCCACCACCGTCCGGTCGGCGCGATCGCTGAATGGCGCCACGGCGTGCACCTGCGGCAGCAGTTCTTCCTGTACCGCCAGCCAGAAATCACGGTTGCAGGGCAGCTCGACGCTGCGGTGTTGATTGTCGATAACGTCGATCAGCACATAGACCGCCGGCGGTAGGCGGCCTTCCCGCGTCAGTCCCGCCAACGGCGCAAAAATCGGCATGCTTTCGGCCCAGAACTGGCCGTCAAGCAGGACCGCCAGCGGGCGTTCCGTCCCACTGCCGGTGGTGTAAATCCACACTCGTCGCTGGTTACCTAATCGCTGGCTGCGCCATTCAATACAGCGCGGCGCAGGCGAAACCGGCGCGCGATAATGCCAACCCGGCTGTTCCGGCGCCTGCGGCAGTTCCAGCGCCGAGACCGCGTGGCCGCGTCCCCCCTTCCAGCTTTGCGGATTGCGGGGATCGGCAATCGCCCGTGGCAGCAGTTTGCGCCAGCCTTCGCGCAGCAGCGCGCGGTCCGGCGCTTCACCGTTAAAAAGCTGCGGGGAAAAATCGTCGTCGCGTTCGGAGGGAATAAAACAGTAGCTGCCGCGCCAGCTGGCGGGGAGCGTGGTTTGCCAGCGCCAGGCATCGGTACCGGGGATGCGCTGCAGGGTTTGCGGCGCCGCGTTGTGGTGATGATCGGTGACGCCGGTAATGTAAATCCACACCCGCCGAATCGGCGACGTGGTTTCGCTGCCTGCCGGATCGCGCCACCAGAAGGTCACCCGATATGCGTCGCCCAGCGCCTCAGTCTGCGGGCCGGCGATCCCCCGCCACCAGTCATCACTTCCCGTTATTTGCATTCCGTCAGTAACCCTATGTTTACCGTGATTTTTATCAACAAAGGTAATATTTATTGATAATATTATTGATAACTATTTGCATTTGCAATAGCGTATTAACGCGCCTATGGGTAGCGCGTCTTCTCATTACATTAAATCAAGGTCAGAGAGGGTCTTTTCTGAGCGTTTGGCTCGGTGGGCTACGGAAAGCGTTCACCTTCTACTGGCTACATTTATGCCGTCTCCCCTCCCGGTGGGAAGGGGCTTCTGGGGAAAGCGGCAAAGAAAAGCGGAACTGACTTACAATGAATAACAGGATTAAGTCCCTGGCCTTAATGGTCAATCTGGGTATCTACGGGGTGGCATTCCCGCTGTGCGCGGCAGAAGAAACCACCGACAGTAAACAAGCCGCCGGTGAAGAAACGATGGTCGTCACCGCCGAGGTGCAAAACCTGCAGGCGCCGGGCGTTTCGACCATTACCGCCGATGAAATTCGCAAACGTCCGCCGGCGCGCGACGTCTCTGAAATCATCCGTACCATGCCGGGCGTCAACCTGACCGGCAACTCCACCAGCGGCCAGCGCGGCAACAATCGCCAGATTGATATTCGCGGTATGGGCCCGGAAAACACCTTAATCCTGATTGACGGTAAGCCCGTGACCAGCCGTAACTCCATTCGTCTCGGCTGGCGCGGCGAGCGCGACACCCGCGGCGATACCAGCTGGGTACCGCCGGAAATGATCGAACGTATTGACGTTATCCGCGGCCCGGCGGCAGCGCGCTACGGCAACGGCGCGGCAGGCGGCGTGGTCAACATCATTACTAAAAAATTCGACAACCAGTGGCATGGTTCGTGGAACGCCTACATGAACATGCCGGAGCATAAAGACGAAGGCGCGACCAAGCGTACCGACTTTAGCCTCAGCGGCCCGCTGGGCGGCGATTTCAGCTTCCGCATGTACGGCAACCTCGATAAAACCCAGGCTGATGCCTGGGATATCAACCAGGGCCATCAGTCTGAACGCACCGGCATTTACGCCGATACCCTGCCCGCCGGGCGTGAAGGCGTCGAAAATAAAAACATCAACGGCGTGGTGCGCTGGGACTTCGCGCCGATGCAGTCGCTGGAGTTTGAAGCCGGCTATAGCCGCCAGGGCAACCTGTATGCCGGTGATACGCAAAACACCAACAGCAACGATCTGGTGAAAGAGAACTACGGTAAAGAGACCAACCGTCTCTATCGCAATACTTACTCCGTGACCTGGAACGGCGGCTGGGATAACGGCGTGACCACCAGCAACTGGGCGCAGTACGAACACACCCGCAACTCGCGTAAAGGCGAAGGTCTGGCGGGCGGCACCGAGGGGATCTTCAGCAGCAACCAGTTTACCGATATCGACCTGTCGGACGTGATGCTGCACAGCGAAGTCAATATTCCGTTCGACCTGTGGGTTAACCAGAACCTGACGCTGGGTACCGAATGGAACCAGCAGCGCATGAAGGACAACGCCTCCAATACTCAGGCTCTGTCTGGCGGCGAAATTCCGGGCTACGACAGCACCGGCCGCAGCCCGTATTCGAAAGCGGAAATCTTCTCCCTGTTCGCCGAGAACAACATGGAAGTGACCGATACCACCATGCTGACGCCGGCGCTGCGTTTCGATCACCACAGTATTGTCGGTAATAACTGGAGCCCGTCGTTGAACCTGTCGCAGGGTCTGGGCGACGACTTTACCCTGAAAATGGGTATCGCCCGCGCCTATAAAGCGCCGAGCCTGTATCAGACCAACCCCAACTATATTCTCTACAGTAAAGGTCAGGGCTGCTACGCCAGTAAAGAAGGCTGCTATCTGCAAGGGAATGACGACTTAAAAGCCGAGACCAGCATCAACAAAGAGATTGGCCTCGAGTTCAAACGCGACGGCTGGCTGGCGGGCGTCACCTGGTTCCGTAACGACTACCGCAACAAGATTGAAGCAGGCTATGCTCCGGTCTATACCAACGGCAAAGGCACCGATCTGTACAAATGGGAAAACGTGCCGAAAGCGGTAGTTGAAGGGCTGGAAGGCACGTTGAACGTGCCGGTCAGCGAGACGGTGAACTGGACCAACAACATCACCTACATGCTGCAGAGTAAGAACAAAGAGACCGGCGATCGCCTGTCGATTATTCCGGAATACACGCTGAACTCGACGCTGAGCTGGCAGGTTTATCAGGACGTTTCTGTGCAATCGACCTTCACCTGGTACGGCAAGCAGGAACCGAAGAAGTACAACTACAAAGGCCAGCCAGTCACCGGCAGCGAGAAGAACGAGGTCAGCCCGTATAGCATTCTCGGCCTGAGCGCGACCTGGGACGTGACCAAAAACGTCAGCCTGACCGGCGGCGTGGATAACGTCTTCGACAAGCGCCACTGGCGCGCGGGGAACGCCCAAACCACCGGCGGCGACAAAGGGAGTATGTACGGCGCTGGCGCTGAAACCTATAACGAATCCGGCCGTACCTGGTATATGAGCGTCAACACCCACTTCTGATGCCCCCCTCAAAGAGCACGGACGCTCCCCTCGCCCCTTCGGGTGGGGGTTAGGAAGAGGGTAAATCTGCTGATTAGTCAGCTCGTTATCCCCCTCACCCCGGCCCTCTCCCTGGGAGGGAGAGGGAGAAAAAGAACCCTCATTCACTTTTAAGCACGTTTGTCAGCAGTCTGACGCCCTCCCCATGGAGGGCGTTGTGCTTCAACCCCGTACTGACTTCTGTACTCGCGCGACAATCGACGCCGCGTCAAAACCGTGATGTTGACGCAGCCAGCCGCGATCGGCGGCCGCCGCATATTCGCCATCCGGGATCCCCAGACGCTGCAAGGCAATCCCTGTCCCCGCTTCCGCCAGCACTTCGGCGACCAGGCTCCCCAACCCGCCGTTGACATTATGCTCTTCGACGGTAATGACTGAACGACATGACCGCAGCGCCGCCAGCAGCGCCGCGGTATCGCAGGGTCGAATCGACGGCACGCTAACCACTTTAGCCTCAATACCAAGGTCGGCAAGCTGCTGCGCCGCCTCCACCACTTCGTGCACCGTCGAGCCGGTCGCCACCAGCGCCACCGCTGCGCCTTCGCGCAGGGTCAGCACCGCGCCGGGCACAAAACGGTACGCTTCGTCATGCAACTCCGGCAGCGCCTTGCCATCCAGACGAATATAAACCGGCCCCTGATACGCCAGGGCGTAGTCGATAATCTGCCGACATTCGCGCGGCGTGGAGGGGGCGAAAATCTGGATATTGCCGAAACCGCGCATTACCGCCAGATCGTCAATGGCATGGTGGGTACTGGCCAATGGGCCATAGCTGGCGCCGGCGTTGAGGCCAAAGAGCTTGACGTTGGTGTTGTTGTAGCAGACATCAACTTTAATCTGCTCGTTGGCGCGAGAGACAAGGAACGGCGCGGCGTTACAGGTCACCGCCACTTTACCGCCGAGCGCCAGACCCGCGGCGGTGCCGACCATGCTCTGCTCGGCGATACCGACGTTAACCAGCCGTCCGGGGAACTGCTTAATAAAGGGAGCGATCTTGGCCGTTGAGGTGGAGTCCGCGACCACCGGCACCAGATCGACGCCCTTTTCCACCGCGGCGATAAACGCCTCGACCATCACGTTCGCCAGGTGTTCTGCATTACTCATCTTTCAGTTCCTCCAGCGCCAGTGCGATTTCCTCGCCTTTCGGCACCCGGTGGTGCCACTCCGGGCGCCCCTGGATAAAGGAGATGCCCGCGCCCTTCGTGGTGTTGGCAATAATGACGTTAGGTTTACCGTTCTGCTGTAGCCCTTCGAGAGTCGCGACCACCGAGGCCATATCGTTGCCCTCGCATTCGCTGACCTCCATGCCGAAGGCGCGCCATTTATCGGCCAGCGGATCGGTATTCATAATTTCGCGGGTTGGCCCGGCCAGCTGAAGATTGTTCTTATCATTAATAATGACCAGGTTATCGAGGCCGTAATGGGCCGCCGCCAGCGCCGCCTCCCAGTTACTGCCTTCCGCCAGTTCGCCGTCGCCGGTGATTAAAAAGATGCGGCGTGAGCTGTTGCTTTTCTTCGCGGCCAGCGCCAGCCCCACCGCAACGGGCAAACCGTGGCCCAGCGCGCCGGTGTTGAGCTCAATGCCCGGCGTTTTCTGCCGCACCGGATGGCCGGGAAGATGCGAGTTCGCATGCTGGTAGGTCTCCAGCCAATCGATCGGGAAGAAACCGGCTTCCGCCAGGACGCAGTAGTAGCAGCCCACCGCATGGCCTTTCGACTGGATATAGATATCGCGCTGCGGGTCGTCCAGGCGATCGGGCGCCGCATTGAGCACACGGAAGTAGAGCGCGGTTAACAGCTCGACCTGCGACAGGTCGGCCCCGGTGTGCCCGCCAGCCGGACTATTGGCGTTTAAGCGGACAATGTGGCGGCGCACGGCGCGCGCTTTGCGCTCAAGCGTCTGGACATCAAATCTGTAGGGATTCATTTAATACCTCTGAATTTATTTTCAATATGGAATATTTATTCCGTCAGGGACTAAAAAAACCAGATATCCCCATGCCGGTGGTTAGCCTTCCACCCCAGCGCCATACTCAGGAACATTCTGCCTCCCGCTCCAGGCGAAGCCCGGATAAACTCGTTGACTCAAAACCGCCTTGAATATATATTCAATGATGATTCTTTATTCGATTATGGCCTGGCTGTTTTGTTTTTGTCCATAGCCGATTTTGATGAGTGGTAAAAATTTGACCATCATCACACTTAAGTGTGATTTTTTTTCGCGTATGATAAAAGTCACTACGATAATGGCTGCAGCTAAACGCCTGAAGAAAGGCGATAAATGATTTTCGAGGATTAATATGGCTAAGCAGGATGAACAACGGCTATTGGTGAAGATTGCCACGCTTTACTATCTGGAAGGACGAAAGCAGTCTGATATCGCCCAACTTCTCTCGCTGTCTCAGTCATTTGTCTCTCGCGCGATTACCCGCTGCCAAAAAGAGGGCGTTGTCAAAATCAGCGTCGTACAGCCATCAAATATCTTCCTCAATCTCGAAAAGGGGCTTGAGGATCGCTACGGGCTTAAACAGGCGGTGGTGGTCGATACCGAAGAAGAGGCCAGCGACCATACCATCAAGCGGGCGATTGGCTCAGCCGCCGCGCACTACCTGGAAACCCGCCTGCGGCCAAAAGATCTGATTGGCGTTTCTTCATGGAGTTCCACCATCCGCGCGATGGTTGATGAGGTTCACGCGCAAAACCTGAAGGCCAGCGGCGTCATCCAACTGCTTGGCGGCGTCGGGCCCAACGGCAACGTGCAGGCGACGATCCTCACCCAGACGCTGGCCCAGCGTCTTAATTGCGATGCCTGGCTGCTGCCGTCGCAGAGCATCGAAGGTTCCATGGAAGAGCGCAACCGCCTGCTGGCCAGCAAAGATGTCGCCGACGTGGTTTCACGCTTTGACGAGGTCGATATCGCCATTGTCGGCATTGGCATTCTCGAACCTTCCCAGTTGCTGAAAACGTCGGGCAACTATTATCACGAAGATATGCTGCAGGTGCTGGCGGCGCGGGGCGCGGTTGGCGATATCTGCCTGCACTACTACGACAAATACGGCCAGCCGGTGTTACGCGAAGATGAAGATCCGGTGATCGGCATGGCGCTGGAGAAAGTCAAAAAATGTCCGAACGTGGTCGCGCTGGCCGGCGGCACCGACAAAGTCGCGGCAATAAAAGGCGCGCTTACCGGCGGCTATATCGATGTTTTAATCACCGATTACCCCACCGCCAGACTGCTGGTTAGCGACTAATCCTCCGCAGTTTTATGCCTCGTCAATCCCTGAGGCTGTTTTTTCAGCAACAGGGATTGCAAAATAACCCATTATAATTCAACAAATTAAACCACTCACTTCCCCACCGTCGTGTCATATTCCCAATCTGCGAAATGTGATTGCCAGCACAATTGATGATTTTTCAGGTAGCCCATCACCGGGTTTGTGGCTTAAGGTATCAAATAAATAATCACTATCGAATATATATTCAGTGATTAAAAAAACGATAACGATATGTCACATCATGGCCTGCATAGACGCATGCAATGGCCGGAGACCATCTCTGTTTCCGCCGTTCCAGGACAATGTGTGACCGAGGAGAGCATCATATGCAGGCGACAGCCAAAGAGTTCATCATTGCGCTGGATGAAGGCACCACCAACGCGAAAGCCGTGGTGCTGGACGGCAAAGGCAAGGTCAGCGTCAAGTTCTCGCAGCCGCTGGCGATCCAAACCCCGCGCGAAGGTTGGGTGGAACAATCCGGCGAGGCGCTGATGGCGGCCTCGATTGCGGTGATCGCCAAAGCGGTGGCGCACGTCGGCGCGGAAAACGTCGCGGCGCTGGCTATCAGTAATCAACGAGAAACCGCTATCGGCTGGTATCGCGCCAGCGGCGAACCGATTAACGCCGCCATCACATGGCAATGTACCCGCAGCGCCGCTTTCTGCGACACGCTGCGTCGCGATCGTCAGGAGCAGCGCATTAAGCACGCCACCGGCCTGCCGATTGCACCGCTGTTTTCCGCCTCCAAAATGCGCTGGCTGCTGGATGCCACTCCCGATGGTTATCAGCTTGCCGCGCGCGGCGAGATTTGCCTCGGCACTATCGACAGCTGGCTGCTGTGGAATTTAACCGGCGGACAATCTTTCTTCTGCGATTACTCCAACGCTGCCCGCACCCAATTGCTGAATCTGCACCGCGGCGAGTGGGATGAGGAGATGCTGACGCTGTTTGGTATTCCGCGCGCGGCGCTGCCGGAGATTAAACCGTCGAGCGGGCTGTTCGGCTACACCAAAGGGCTGGCGGCGATCCCCGACGGTATCCCGGTGATGGCGATGATTGGCGACTCCCACGCCGCGCTATTCGGCCACGCCCTTGGCGAAGCTGGCTGTGTGAAAGCCACCTACGGTACCGGCTCCTCGGTGATGGCGCCGGTCCAATCGGCCCAGTGCGATATTGCCGCCCTGGCGACCACCGTCGCCTGGCACGATGGCGACCAGCTGGTGTGGGGACTGGAAGGCAACATCCCCCATACCGGCGATGCGGTAGCATGGATGGCGGACAGCACCGGACTGAGCGAACTCTCCGCAGCCGACCTGGCCCATGAGCTGAATACCCTGCCCGCCTCCGTCGATTCGACTTTAGGGGTCTACTTCGTACCGGCGCTGACCGGGCTCGGCGCCCCCTGGTGGGACGACAGCGCCCGCGGGGTAATCTGCGGCCTTAGCCGCGGGGTCAAGCGCGCGCACCTGATCCGCGCGGCGCTGGAATCCATTACCTATCAAATCGCCGACGTGGTGGCGGCGATGCGCCAGCACGCTGAATTCACCCTGACGGCATTAATGGTCGACGGCGGTCCAACCAACAACGACTGGCTGATGCAATACCAGGCCGACCTGCTCGGCTGCCCGGTGATGCGCAGCGATATCCCGGAACTGTCCGCCATCGGCGCGGCGCTGCTGGCGCGAAAAGCCCTCACTCCGGGTGAAACCGCCGACCTGCAAGCCTTCTTAACCGAACACAGCGCTTTTCAACCCGACATGGCCCGCCACCAGCGCCTACAGCAGCGCTGGCAGGAGTGGCGCCATGCGGTAAACAGAACATTATGGAAACCGGATTCGCCGGCCTGATGCCCATCGGCGTCAGATTGGGCGACGAACCTTATTAACCCACTACAGGAGAACCCCGGCCCATAACGATGTATCGCAACCCCCGAATTTATTCTGGGGAAATTTCAGACCGTAAACCCTGCCCGCTCAGGGATCATTTGTTCGAATATAAAAATACAGGAACAGAGTCATGAAATTACGTTTAACTCTTTTAACCGCTGCGACCCTGACCGCCTTTTCCTTTGCCGCGCATAGCGCCGAAAAAGGCACCATTATGATAATGGTTAACTCGCTGGATAACCCTTATTACGCCTCGGAAGCCAAAGGCGCCAGCGAAAAAGCGCAAGCCCTCGGCTATAAAACGACCGTGCTTTCGCATGGCGAAGATGTCAAAAAGCAAAATGAGCTGATTGATACCGCCATTGGTAAAAAGGTGCAGGGAATTATTCTCGATAATGCCGACTCCACCGCCAGCGTCGCCGCCATTGAAAAAGCCAAAAAAGCGGGTATTCCGGTGGTCTTAATTAACCGTGAAATTCCGGTTGATGATGTCGCGCTGGAACAAATTACCCACAATAACTTCCAGGCCGGTTCAGAAGTCGCCAACGTATTTGTTGAGAAAATGGCGGAAAAAGGCAAATACGCCGAACTGACCTGCAACCTCGCCGATAATAACTGCGTCACCCGTTCTAAATCCTTCCACCAGGTGATTGACCAGTACCCGGATATGGTCAGCGTGGCAAAACAGGATGCCAAAGGCACCCTGATCGACGGCAAACGCATTATGGATAGCATTCTGCAGGCTCACCCGGATGTCAAAGGGGTGATCTGCGGTAACGGCCCGGTGGCTCTTGGCGCCATCGCGGCGCTGAAAGCGGCCAATCGTAACGATGTGATTGTCGTCGGCATCGACGGTAGCAACGACGAACGCGATGCGGTGAAGGCAGGCACGCTACAGGCGACCGTGATGCTCCAGGCGCAGGCCATCGCCGCCCAGGGCGTTACCGATCTCGATAACTACCTGCAAAAAGGCGAAAAGCCGGCGAAGCAGCGCGTGATGTTCCGCGGCATTCTGATTACCCAGGATAACGCAGATAAAGTTCAGGACTTCAATATCAAGTCCTGAGTTCGGGTGGTTGCGCCCCTGCGGGGGCGCAGAGGAGAGCATTATGTATAAGAAAACCTGTCTGGCGCTGGCCGTTCTGGCGCTTGGCGGCTGCCGCATCGTCTCGCAGCAGGAGCTGGCAGACCTGAAATCCCCGCCCAATCCGCATATGGCGAACATCGATAAAACCTGGCAGCAGAGCATCGTGCCGCAGGTGGTCGCCAACGCCCGCCCGGCGGCGGAGTTGATGAGCGCGCTGAAGGCGCAAAAAGATATCGATAGCGCCTGCAAAGCGCTGGGCTACCGCGCCCAGGACGAAAACCCGTGCATCTTTTACGTCAAGGTGGCGGGCGCCGTCAGCAAGCTGGATAGCGCCTCGCGCAGCGGCAAGATGACCCTTGCCGATGGCAGCATCGGTAATGTAGTGGTGCAGATTGGCCCTACTCTGCGCGGCACCCTGCTGCGCGACGGTTACCGCGGCGCCAGCTACCAGGACTTTAACGACCAGGTGCTGTTTGGCGAATACAGCAAAAATATTAATAGTCAGGCGGTCAAAATGATTCAGGCGGCCAACCTGAAAACCGGCGACAACGTAGAAGTGTATGGCGTCTTCTCAGCCTGGGATATTCCACAAACTATTCCGGAAATCACCCCGGCGAAAATCGTTCATCCGGGGGGACAATAATATGACGCCGCAAGATATCGTCGCTCCCCAACCAGTCGAATCTGAAGTGATTATCGAAACCCGCGGCCTTTCGCGCATTTATCCCGGCGTGACCGCGCTGGATAACGTGAATTACCGGGTCTATCGAAATAAGGTTAACGTTCTGATCGGAGAAAATGGTGCGGGTAAATCCACCATGATGAAAATGCTTGCCGGCGTGGAAACGCCCTCCTCCGGTCAAATTATTCTCGATGGCGAAGCGGTGACTTTAAACTCTACCCACCAGGCAGAGAAATTAGGCATCAGCATTATTTTCCAGGAACTGAATTTATTCCCCAATATGAATGTGATGGACAACATATTCATGGCTAATGAATTCTTTCAGAAAGGACGCATCAACGAAAAATATCAATATGCGTTAGCCAAATCGCTACTGGAGCGGCTGGAGCTCGACGTCGATCCCTACACGCAGCTGGGCGAACTGGGGATTGGCCATCAACAGCTGGTTGAAATCGCCCGCGCGCTATCGAAAGACACCCGCGTGCTGATTATGGATGAACCCACCTCGGCGCTGAGCCAGTCAGAAGTCAAAGTGCTGTTTAAGGTTATCGAGCAGCTTAAGCGCCGCGGCGTCACCATTATCTACATTTCGCATCGCCTCGAAGAGCTGATGGAGATTGGCGACAACATCACCATTTTCCGCGACGGCCGCTTTATCAGCGAGCGTAACGTCAGCGACGCCAGCGTGCCGTGGATCATCGAGCAGATGGTCGGCGACAAGAAAAAGCACTTTGATTATCAGCCCGCGCCAAAAGGCAACGCGGTGCTTGAGGTCAAGGGGCTGACCGCGCTGCATCCGAGCGGCGGCTACAAACTCAATGATGTCACCTTCACCCTCAGCAGGGGCGAAGTGATCGGTATTTACGGCCTGCTGGGCGCCGGGCGCACCGAGCTGTTTAAAGGGCTGGTCGGCCTGATGCCCTGCCAGAGCGGCGAGGTACATCTTAACGGCGAAAGCATCGGTAAATCTCGCTTTCAACATCGCCTGAAAAAGGGGCTGGCGCTGGTGCCGGAAGACCGCCAGGGCGAAGGCGTGGTGCAGATGATGTCGATTCAATCCAACATGACGCTCTCTGATTTTAGCCTGCAGGGTTTCCGCCGCGCCTGGCGGTGGCTGAATCCGCAGAAAGAAGAGTCCTGCGTAAAAGAGATGATTCAGCAACTGGCGATCAAAGTAAGCGACGCCAATTTACCCATCACCTCGCTGAGCGGCGGCAACCAACAAAAAGTGGTGCTGGGTAAGGCGCTGATGACCCAGCCGCAGGTGGTGTTCCTTGATGAACCGACGCGCGGCATCGACGTCGGCGCGAAAACCGACGTCTATCACCTGATCGGCAAAATGGCCCAGCAGGGGCTGGCGGTCATGTTCTCCTCTTCGGAGCTGGATGAAGTGATGGCGCTGGCCGACCGCATCCTGGTGATGGCCGATGGCCGCATTACCGCCGATTTACCGCGCCATGCGGTGACCCGCGAAAAGTTAATCGCGGCTTCAACACCTCAAGATTAATCAGGCTGGAATCCATCATGAACCAGAAATATATGATTTATATGTACCTGCTGAAGGCCAGAACCTTCATCGCCCTGCTGCTGGTGATCGCATTCTTCAGCGTGATGGTACCGAACTTCCTGACCGCCTCTAACCTGCTGATCATGACCCAGCACGTGGCGATTACCGGCCTGTTGGCCATCGGTATGACGCTGGTGATCCTCACCGGCGGCATTGACCTGTCCGTCGGCGCGGTGGCAGGTATCTGCGGGATGGTCGCGGGCGCGCTGCTGACCAACGGGCTACCGCTATGGAACGGCGATATCATCTTCTTTAACGTCCCGGAGGTCATCCTTTGCGTCGCGGTCTTCGGCGTGCTGGTAGGGCTGGTTAACGGCGCGGTGATTACCCGCTTCGGCGTCGCGCCGTTCATCTGCACCTTAGGGATGATGTACGTCGCCCGCGGCTCGGCCCTGCTGTTTAACAACGGCAGCACCTACCCGAACCTCAACGGCATGGAAGCGCTGGGCAATACCGGTTTCGCCACGCTGGGCTCCGGTACGCTGCTTGGCGTTTATCTGCCGATCTGGTTGATGATCGGCTTCCTGGTACTGGGCTACTGGCTGACGACCAAAACGCCGCTTGGTCGCTACATCTACGCTATCGGCGGCAACGAATCCGCCGCTCGCCTCGCCGGCGTACCGATCGTCAAAGCCAAAATTTTCGTCTACGCCTTCTCCGGCCTGTGCGCCGCCTTCGTCGGCTTGATCGTCGCCTCTCAGCTACAAACCGCCCACCCGATGACCGGCAACATGTTTGAGATGGACGCCATCGGCGCCACCGTGCTCGGCGGAACCGCGCTGGCAGGAGGCCGCGGTCGGGTGACCGGCTCGATTATCGGCGCCTTCGTGATCGTCTTCCTCGCCGACGGCATGGTGATGATGGGAGTTAGCGACTTCTGGCAGATGGTCATTAAGGGCCTGGTGATCGTCACCGCCGTTGTCGTCGACCAGTTCCAGCAGAAGCTGCAGAACAAAGTCATTCTGATGCGCCGCCACGAAGAGAAGCTGGCCGCGATCCCGCCGAACGGCGCCACCTCCAGCTAATCGCAACCGTATTCACGTATTCCGCCGGGCCCGGCGCCCGGCTTATCGAAAGGGAAAAAATATGCAACGAGATTTCCATAATAAAACGGTAGTTATCACCGGCGCTTGCCGCGGCATCGGCGCAGGTATTGCGGAGCGCTTTGCCCGCGACGGCGCTAATCTGGTGATGGTCTCCAACGCCGAGCGCGTTCACGAGACCGCCGAAACCCTGCGTCAGCGCTATCAGGCGGATATTTTATCGCTGCAGGTCGATGTGACCGACGAAGCGCAGGTACAGTCGCTGTATGAGCAGGCCGCCGCGCGCTTCGGCGCCATTGACGTCTCCATTCAGAACGCCGGGGTGATCACCATCGATTACTACGATCGGATGCCAAAGGCCGATTTTGAAAAAGTGCTCGCGGTTAACACCACCGGCGTGTGGCTGTGCTGCCGCGAGGCCGCTAAATATATGGTGAAACAGAACCACGGCAGCCTGATTAATACCTCTTCCGGCCAGGGGCGTCAGGGCTTTATCTACACGCCGCACTACGCCGCCAGCAAAATGGGCGTGATCGGTATTACCCAAAGCCTGGCGCACGAACTGGCGCCGTGGAACATCACCGTCAACGCCTTCTGCCCCGGCATCATTGAGAGTGAAATGTGGGATTACAACGATCGCGTGTGGGGAGAAATTCTCAGCACCGAGCAGAAGCGCTACGGCAAGGGCGAACTGATGGCGGAATGGGTCGAAGGGATCCCGATGAAGCGTGCCGGTAAGCCGGAAGACGTGGCCGGGCTGGTGGCCTTCCTCGCCTCCGACGACGCACGCTACCTCACCGGGCAGACCATTAATATCGATGGCGGTTTAATTATGTCGTAATCCCCCGAGGTTAGCGGGCCCTATCGCCCGAATAAGGCATCCCGCATTGGCGCCACCACTCCGGGACGGCCCCCGGTGGCGCTTTGCTTACCGGGGCTACGTAATACCGCCGAAGGGTAGCCCGGATAAGGCGCTACGCTCCGCCATCCGGGAAACCGGGACCCTGACGTTCGACACTATACTGAAGAGAGTAATCACTATGATCGGCAAAGACTTTGCACAACAGCTGTTTAACCTGCAGGAGCGCGTCGCTTTCGTGACCGGCGCCGGCAGCGGCATCGGCCAAACCATCGCCTGCGCGCTCGCCAGCGCCGGCGCGCGGGTGGTCTGTTTTGATCTTCGCGACGACGGCGGCCTGGCGGAAACGGTCGGCCATATTGAATCCATCGGCGGCCAGGCCTGTTCTTATACCGGCGATGTCCGCCAGCTTGCCGACCTGCGCGCCGCCGTTGCGCTGGCCAAAAGCCGCTTTGGCCGCCTCGATATCGCCGTTAACGCCGCCGGTATCGCCAACGCCAATCCGGCCCTGGAGATGGAAAGCGAGCAGTGGCAGCGGGTTATCGACATCAACCTCACCGGCGTATGGAACTCCTGCAAAGCAGAAGCGGAATTGATGCTCGAGTCTGGCGGCGGGTCGATTATTAATATCGCCTCGATGTCGGGGATTATCGTTAACCGTGGCCTCGATCAGGCGCATTACAACTGTTCGAAAGCCGGCGTTATCCACCTGTCGAAAAGCCTGGCCATGGAGTGGGTTGATAAAGGGATCCGCGTCAACGCCATCAGCCCCGGCTATACCGCCACGCCGATGAATACCCGCCCGGAGATGGTGCATCAGACCCGCGAGTTTGAAAGCCAGACCCCGATGCAGCGCATGGCGAAGGTTGAAGAGATGGCCGGCCCGGCGCTATTCCTCGCCAGCGACGCCGCCTCATTCTGCACCGGCGTCGATCTGGTGGTCGATGGCGGGTTTATCTGCTGGTAAAACCGGTCTTGCCCCGGCTAACGATGCCTAAGCCGGGGCTATTTCATTCCACTCTTGCACGTCTACGCAGAGCACATGACGGATCATGAAGATGGCTCATGCCGTATTGAAATTAACTCTCTTTCACTCACTCAATGACTCTGGCAAAAATAGTCTTCAGCAACTGCAGACAATATGAATGCTACTGAATAATAAATCCAGATAAATCGCAAGGTCATTCTGGGAATGTGAAATACCTGCATTTTTATATCAGAACCCAGGGTGGAAAGAGACGATGACAGACTTTACCTTTACGATTAAACGCAGTCGTTTTGATGAACACTATAACCCGGCGAAAAATACGCGTATTACCACCAATTTTGCCAACCTGGCGCGGGGCGAAAACCGTCAGCAGAACCTGCGCAACACGCTGACGATGATTGATAATCGCTTTAATAACCTGGTGCAGTGGGATAATCCGCACGGCGACCGTTATTCCGTCGAACTCGATATTATCTCAGTCGAGATGAATATTACCGCTAACGGCCAGAATGCGGCATTCCCGGTGATTGAGATTCTGCAAACCAATATTATCGATAAAGCCACCAATACGCGTAGCGAAGGCATTGTAGGAAATAACTTTTCCTCTTATGTGCGCGATTATGATTTTAGCGTATTACTGCCGGAATATAATAAAGACAAGGCAACCTTCAGCGTGCCGGAAGATTATGGCGTTCTGCATGGCAATATCTTCAAGCACTTCACGCACTCTGCCGAATACCATGAATGTTTTAAAAAATCGCCGGTCATCTGCCTGAGCGTATCCAATAAGCATACTTACCGCCGGACCGGTAATCAGCACCCTATTCTCGGCGTCGAATACCAGCAGGATGGCGTGGCCCTCACCGAAGCCTATTTCAATAAGATGGGCCTGCAGGTGCGTTACTTTATGCCGGCCAATAGCGTAGCGCCGCTGGCCTTCTTCTGCGCGGGGGATCTGCTTAGCGATTACAGCAACCTTGAGCTTGCTAGTACCATTAGCACCATGGAAACGTTCCAGAAGATTTATCGCCCGGAAATTTACAACGCCAACTCCGCGGCCGGGCAGTGCTATCAGCCGAACCTGAATAATCAGGATCATTCGTTTACCCGGATTGTCTATGACCGCGAAGAGCGCAGCCGCCTGGCGATTGAACAGGGCAAATTTACCGAACAACAGTTTATTAAGCCGTACCAGCATATTCTTGAGCAATGGTCAGCTCATTACGCTCTCTAAATCATAAAAAATAAAGGTCACCTGTATGAAAACATTGCTCCCGACATCCACCGCAGGCAGTTTACCGAAACCGACCTGGCTGGCGCAGCCCGAAACGCTGTGGTCGCCGTGGAAATTACAGAATGAAGAGTTAGTATTGGGCAAACGCGATGCGCTGCGTTTATCGCTCGACGATCAGCTGCGCGCAGGCATTGATATCGTCAGCGATGGCGAGCAGACGCGTCAGCACTTTGTCACCACCTTTATTGAACATCTCAGCGGCGTCGATTTTGAGAAACGGCAAACGGTGAGAATTCGCAACCGCTATGACGCCAGCGTGCCGACCGTCGTCAGCGCCGTCGAGCGCCAGCAGCCGGTGTTTGTCGAAGATGCGAAATATCTGCGTCAACTCACCAACAAACCGATTAAATGGGCCCTGCCGGGGCCAATGACCATGATCGATACGCTGTATGACGATCACTATAAAAGCCGTGAAAAGCTGGCATGGGAATTTGCCAAAATTCTCAACCAGGAAGCCCGGGAATTAGAAGCCGCCGGGGTAGATATTATTCAGTTTGATGAACCCGCCTTTAACGTCTTCTTTGATGAAGTCAATGAATGGGGGATCGCCGCGCTGGAAAAAGCCGTTGAAGGGCTGAAATGCGAAACCGCCGTACATATCTGCTATGGCTACGGCATTAAGGCCAATACCGACTGGAAAAAAACGCTCGGCTCCGAATGGCGCCAGTATGAAGAGGCGTTCCCGAAACTGCAGACCTCTTCTATCGATATTATTTCGCTGGAGTGCCACAACTCCCGCGTACCGATGGACCTGCTGGAGCTCATCCGCGGTAAGAAAGTGATGGTCGGAGCAATCGATGTGGCGACCAACGCCATTGAGACGCCAGAAGAGGTGGCCAGCACGCTGCGTAAAGCCCTGCAGTTCGTCGACGCCGACAAGCTCTATCCATCAACCAACTGCGGCATGGCGCCGTTATCGCGTCAGGTCGCCAGCGGTAAGCTGCATGCGCTAAGCGCCGGGGCGGAAATCATTCGCCGGGAGCTGGCGGCGAAATAGTATTCACCGATTTCTACTCTCTGATACTAAAATAGTAGCCGGGTCTACCCGGTTGCTGTTATTTATCCCCACAAGGTTATCATCTCTGTCTTAACTCCTGATGATAATAATCTAACTTACTGTACTTCGGATTAGCCCGATAGTAGATCACGGGCACCTCTTTTCCCACATAAACCTTATCGAGATCCACCGAATTAATAGTCATAAACTGATTGGCCTTGCTATAAATTTTACCTCCGACACTAAAGCTATACGTTAATACAATACTCACCTCGCCACGATCGTTCGGTGTTTTAGGATAATAAGAGACGATACTAGCGCGAGTCGCTACGGGATCCCTTTTAATCAGCCAGTAGAAGAAAAAACCTCGGGCAAAGCAGAAGACAACCGCAGCCATCAAGGCATAGAAGGGCCCACGAATGATGATCCCTGAATATTTTTCCATTATATTTCTCATGTAATGATTGTTAATAGTGCGGTCTGCAAAGACAATAAATTATACTCCAGCCTATTACCATTGATCTCAAAATGCGCCCCGCCGCCGCGAAACTTAAACACCACGGGATTAGTTTCGTATTTTAATCCTTTGACGCTAATTTCTGTTAGGGCCAGCGCGGTATCATTAAGTTTGACCGACATCGCCGCCGCTTTATATTCAAAATAATCCGGGCACTGGAGGTCAATTTTCTTTTCTCCTCGCAATATCATGGTATCAGGGGTCGATATCTCGATATCACCGGTAGTCACTTTTTGGGCCCAACCTCCAGCTACGGTTGTTGTTAATCCGCCGATGATGGTATTTTTACGCCCGCCGCTACGGACTATTAATTCATCGCCGTCGTGGATTTCAACGTGCCGTCCTCCCGCGGAAACCTTCAGCCACATGCTGCCATCTTCCAGGGTCAGGTACCGATCGCCGATGTTTATTGTCGTGCAGGCAGTACCATTAATGGTGGTCGTCACATCACCGTTAATCTGTGAAAAATCGCCACCGTCGGTGATGGCCAGTTTTCTCCCCTTCGCGATTGTCTTGGTTTCACCCTGGTTAAAAATGGATTCTTCTGCTTTTTCAACCCTGGTGGTACGCCTGGACAGATAAGTAAAAACGGCGTCATCCATCACTTCATGGGTCTGCGTTTTGCCTATTTTTGTGAGATAGTGGCCATCAATAGCCGCAGTTTTATCGTTCTCTACTGAAATATTCATATCTCTTTCAGCGTGTAAATCAACCGATTCGCTGCCCGCCCGATCTTCGAAGAAAAGATAGCTCGCATTATCTTTATGCCCATCTTTGCTACGGGTCATAAACCCCATCCGCGTGGCCTCGTTCGGTAGCGCCCACGGCGGTAAACTAGATTCGTTATAAACGCGCCCGATAATTATTGGGCGGTCGGGATCGCCGTTAATAAAGTCAACGATCACTTCATCATTGACCCTCGGGATCTGTATCCCGCCAAACCCCTGTCCTGCCCAGACGCTCGATACGCGTACCCAACAGGAACTGCTATCGTCGTTATTTCCTTCTCGATCCCAGTGGAATTTCATTTTGACGCGCCCATATTTATCGGTCCAGATACTCTCAGCCCGAGGGCCCACCACTCTTGCTGTCTGCGGACCATAGGTACGCGGCCAGGGTGTCGCCAGTGGCGGACGGAAGACGGTAGACGACGGGATCACGACAAAATCAATGCGCTGAATGGCCTGATTATCAGCACCACTGGCGTAACGATTTTCCTCGAATTCATAATGCGCCTGGATGGTAAGATATTCGCCATTGTCGCCAAAGAACGGCGCGTTGCTTAATTGAAATCGCGCGCCAGGCACAATGCCCGGCGCCGTCGAGGTAGCGTTAATTTTATGCTGTTCCACCTGCCAGCGCTGTTGACGAAGACGGGCGTAGTTTGCCCCCTGTTCATGCTCCACAAAGCGACCAGGCCTGTCATAAACATCAATTTTTCCCGGCCGTGGGGAGAGCGGATTTTGTCGCGCCTGCAGCAACCAGGCATTCGGTTTACGAAAATCATAATCATCAAGGCTATATAGCCCCGGAGTGACGTTATCCTGCATCGCCCAGCGTGAGATGCCCTCGGCCGGCGTACTTCCACGCAATGATGTGTACTGGTAGGGAATGTCTTCATAACCAGTAATCGAATGATAACTTTCAGCGGCATCAACCAGAACCAGCGTATGCTTATCACGATCGTGGCGAAAATAATAAGCAATACCTTCGTGCTCCATTAAGCGGCTGATAAAATCAAAACTACTTTCCTGATATTGAACACAGTAATCCCAGACACGATATTGTTCCAGCAGCGCATCTTCAACATTTACCTGGTGTTCAGCCAATAGCATGACCACAATCTGCGGAACTGTTTTTTCCTGAAAGATGCGCGAATTACGATCGCGCTGCATCGGCCATAAATCTGATTCAAGCGTCAGCGAATAAGCCGCATATCGTTTCCCTGACAGCTCTATCGCCCCCACGCCAATCCCAGTGACTTTGCCATTAAAATATCGCGGTTCTAACGCGTTTTTTACTGGAACAGCAACCGTAACCGACTCTCCCAGCAAGGTGCTACGATCGATACGCGCATCCGTCGCCAGCAACACGGCTTCAAAAGAAAATGGCGTTGAAATTGCTGCATCTCCAGACAATTTCCAGAAAGAAAGTCCGTCAATCGGAAGCTCAACAGATATACGGTTAAATATCGTTGTCGCCCCTGGAAGCAATCCTGGAGGACTCATTATTTCATTCCATTATTTGCAAATAATGATATTTAAGCGTAGATATCCCCCCATGACTATATGACAACCAGTAATAACACAAATAAAACATTTTAATTAAGCACAAATAGTACATTAAATAGCTATTTAATAATTAAAGCTGTAAATTGACAATGTATTAGATTGCAAGAAAAGGGCGTCATTTATTACATGACGCCCTGGTAAAAGCGGGTTTACATTCCAGGGAAGGTGACGCTATTCCCCGGCGCTTCCCTGTGTAGATGAATAAAGTTCAGGTGCCGCTCGTACTGGTCGAGAATATCGGTGATCACCTGCTCTTTGCTGTAATCCATCAGGTCGTTACCCTGGCTTCCTTCCAGCAGGAAAGTCTCAAGACGGTAGTAGGTCGATTTGCCGCTGCGCGCCCGGTAGGTAAAACCGGGAATCGAGTACTGCTGCGGCCAAATCTGGTAGACGAAGTTCTGTTCGTCGCCCATATGCACCAGCAGATCGAGGTGACCAAGGTTATCCCCCTCTTCCGGCGGCAGGCTTTTCAGCTCAACGTAAGCGCCGCGCAGCTTCAGCTCCTGCGCCACCTCTTCCATCGCCGGGAAGCATACCGTCTCCATCATCTGGCGGGTATAGCGCGTGCCGGGATAGTTCATCAGGCGTGACAGGCGCTTTTTCCAGCTCAGACGATCCTGCACGCCAAGCGGGCGCGGCGCGGTATCACGATTGGCGCTTTCACGGCGATAATCCTCCACCTTCAATGACTTATATAACCCCGCCATCACGAAGAAAATCACAAAGCTGAACGGTAGCCCCATGATCACCGTCGCGTTCTGTAGGGCGGAGATGCCGTTAGTCATCAGCATACCGAGGGTCAACAGGCCAATCACCACCGACCAGAAGATGCGCAGCCAGTTCGGCGCATCGCTATTAATATCCTTCAGCTTCGAAGTGAAGTTGCCGAGCACCAGCGCGCCGGAGTCCGCTGAGGTGACATAAAACAGCAGGCCGGTAATGGTGGCGACCGAGGCGCTAAAGGTAAACGCCGGATACTGCGCCAGCAGGTTATAGAAACCGCGCTCCGGGTGAGCGATGGCTTCGGCGGCAAAATCTGCATTGCCGTGAATAATTTCATACAGCGCGCTATTGCCGAATACCGACAGCCACAGCAGGGTGAAAGTGAACGGAATAATCAGCGTACCTACCACAAACTGGCGAATGGTGCGCCCGCGCGAAATACGCGCCAGGAACAAGCCGACAAACGGCGACCATGCCACCCACCAGGCCCAGAAGAATAACGTCCAGTTATTCATCCATTCCACCGGGCGGTCGAAGGCGAAGCTGTTCAGCGTCATTCCCATAAAGCGATTGACGTAATCCCCGACGTTCAACACCAGCGCATTGAGCAGGAACTCGGTATCGCCCATAAACAGAATGAATAAGATCAGCCCCAGCGCCAGTACCACGTTGAGCTCGGAAAGGATACGAATGCCCTTATCCACGCCGGAGGTCACCGAAATGGTGGCGATAATCACCGACAATACAATCAGCGCCGCCTTTGCCCCCAATGAATCAGGAATATGGAACAGCACGCTCAGGCCATAATTGAGCTGCACCACGCCGATACCGAGGGTGGTGGCGATACCGAAAATCGTACCGATCACCGCGGCGATATCGACGCTGTGGCCGATGGGGCCATTAATCTTTTTCCCGAAGATAGGATAGAGCGCGGAGCGGATGGTAAGCGGCAAATTATAACGATAGCTAAAGTATCCCAGCGCCATTCCCATCAGGGCGTACATCGACCAGCCGGTGAGCCCGTAGTGGAATAGCGTCCACACCATCGCCTGGCGGGCGGCTTCCATGGTCTGCCCCGCCCCTTCCGGCGGCTGCATATACTGCGTGACCGGTTCGGCGACCGAGAAGAACATCAGGTCGATGCCGATCCCGGCGGCAAACAGCATCGCCGCCCAGCTCAGCACGCTAAACTCCGGCTTCGAGTGCTCCGGCCCCAGTTTCACCGAGCCAAAGCGGGAACAGGCAATACAGACGACGAACACGATATACAGCGTGGCGGCGAGTAAATAATACCAGCCGAAGGTTTTAGAAACCCAGTTCAGGGTACGGCCAATCCAGGCCGCGGAAAAATCGCTGAAGAAGATAGTCATCAGGGAAAACAACAAAATCAGTCCTGCGGAAGTGTAAAAAACCACCGGATTGATTTTGTCCTTTTCTCTGCTCGGCGAAAGGTCTGTCATCCATTCTCCTTACATTTATTGCAACTATTAAAAAGCAAATCGGTAACAATTAAGACACATTTTATATTGAACGTCCAATCAAAAACCGCTTTAATAGATAAACAAATCTGATGAATGGAGTCCGGGAAATGCCAAAACTGGGGATGCAATCGATACGTCAGCGACAGCTGATTGACGCTACGCTGGCGGCGATTAATGAGGTCGGCATGCATGACGCCACCATCGCGCAGATCGCCCGCCGGGCGGGCGTATCGACGGGCATCATCAGCCACTATTTCAAGGACAAAAACGGCCTGCTGGAGGCGACGATGCGCGACATCACCGGCCAGCTACGTCATGCGGTGTTACAGCGGCTGCGGGCGCTACCCGGCGCCAGCGCTGAACGGCGTCTGCGGGCCATCGTCGCCGGCAATTTCGACGACAGCCAGATAAGCGGCGCGGCGATGAAGGCCTGGCTTGCCTTCTGGGCCAGCAGTATGCACCAGCCGATGCTCTACCGCCTGCAGCAGGTCAGCAGTAAGCGTTTGTTATCGAATATCGTCTATGAGTTTCAGCGCCAGCTGCCGCGCGAGCAGGCGCAGGAAGCGGGCTATGGCCTGGCGGCGCTGATCGATGGCCTGTGGCTGCGTGCGGCGTTAAGCGGTAAACCGCTCGACAAAGCCCGCGCTGAGGCGCTCGCGGACCATTTCATCAGGCAGTATCTGCCACCGACTTCGCAATAATGGAGGAAACCATGTCCCGAATGGCCGAACAGCAGCTTTATATTCACGGCAAGTTTGTCGCCGCCACCAGCGGTAAAACTTTCGAGACCATCAACCCTGCCACTGGGGAAGTGCTGGCAACCGTCCAGGCCGCCGGGCGTGAAGACGTCGACCGTGCGGTAAAAAGCGCCCAACAGGGGCAAAAAGTCTGGGCGGCGATGAGCGCGATGGCGCGCTCGCGGATCCTGCGTAAAGCGGTTGATATTCTGCGCGAACGTAACGATGAGCTGGCGCGTCTGGAGACGCTTGATACCGGCAAACCGCTGAGCGAAACCGCCGCCGTCGATATCGTGACCGGCGCCGATGTACTGGAGTACTACGCCGGATTGATCCCGGCGCTGGAAGGCAGCCAGATCCCGCTGCGCGACAGTTCTTTTGTCTACACCCGCCGTGAACCGCTTGGCGTGGTCGCCGGTATCGGCGCCTGGAACTACCCGATCCAGATAGCGCTGTGGAAATCGGCCCCGGCGCTGGCCGCCGGTAACGCGATGATCTTTAAACCAAGCGAAGTCACTCCGCTCACCGCGCTGAAGCTGGCGGAAATCTACCGCGAAGCGGGTCTGCCGGATGGGGTCTTCAACGTCCTGCCGGGGATCGGCGCCGAAACCGGCCAGTACCTGACCGAGCATCCGGACATCGCCAAAATCTCCTTCACCGGCGGTGTCGCCAGCGGCAAAAAAGTCATGGCCAACTCCGCCGCCTCTTCTTTAAAAGAGGTGACCATGGAGCTGGGCGGTAAATCACCGCTGATTATCGCGGAAGATGCCAACCTCGACCTCGCCGCCGATATCGCCATGATGGCCAATTTCTACAGCTCCGGTCAGGTCTGCACCAACGGCACCCGCGTGTTTGTGCCCGCGAAATTTAAAGCCGAATTTGAGCACAAGATCCTGGAGCGCGTGGGCCGTATCCGCGCCGGAGACCTGTTTGCTGACGATACCAACTTCGGCCCGCTGGTCAGCTTCCCGCATCGCCAGAATGTCCTGCGCTATATCGAGAGCGGCAAAAGCGAAGGCGCTCGCCTGCTGTGCGGCGGCGATGTGCTCAAAGGCGAAGGCTTCGATAATGGCGCATGGGTCGCTCCGACGGTCTTCACCGACTGTACCGACGACATGACTATCGTGCGCGAAGAGATCTTCGGACCGGTGATGTCGATTCTCAGCTATGACGACGAAGCGGAAGTGATTCGCCGCGCCAACGCCACCGAGTACGGCCTTGCCGCTGGCGTCGTCACGCCGGATCTGAACCGCGCTCACCGCATCATCCACCAGCTGGAAGCGGGCATTTGCTGGATCAACAGCTGGGGCGAATCGCCGGCGGAAATGCCGGTCGGCGGCTATAAGCACTCCGGCATTGGCCGAGAAAACGGCGTGATGACGCTACAGAGCTATACCCAAGTGAAATCCATCCAGGTTGAGATGGGTCAGTTTCAATCCATATTTTAACCAGGAGGTCATTTTTGCAGTTTGACTACATCATTATTGGCGCCGGCTCCGCCGGCAACGTCCTCGCGACGCGTTTAACGGAAGATCCCAACACCACCGTCCTGCTGCTGGAAGCGGGCGGTCCGGATTACCGCTTTGATTTCCGCACCCAGATGCCCGCCGCGCTGGCTTTCCCGCTGCAGGGCAAACGCTACAACTGGGCCTATGAGACCGAACCGGAACCCTATATGAACCACCGCCGCATGGAGTGCGGACGCGGTAAAGGTCTCGGCGGCTCCTCGCTGATTAACGGCATGTGTTATATCCGCGGCAACGCCATGGACCTTGATAACTGGGCCGCCGCGCCGGGGCTGGAACACTGGAGCTACCTCGACTGCCTGCCCTATTACCGAAAAGCGGAAACCCGCGATATCGGCCCTAACGACTATCACGGCGGCGACGGCCCGGTGAGCGTCGCTACGCCGAAACAGAATAATAATCCGCTGTTCCATGCGATGGTGGAAGCCGGCGTGCAGGCAGGCTATCCGCGCACTGACGATCTCAACGGTTATCAGCAGGAAGGGTTTGGCCCGATGGATCGCACCGTGACGCCGCAGGGGCGTCGCGCCAGCACCGCCCGCGGCTATCTCGATCAGGCCCGCAGCCGCGCAAACCTGACCATCCGCACCCACGCCATGACCGATCACATTATTTTTGACGGCAAACGCGCGGTCGGCGTCGAGTGGCTGGAAGGCGATAGCAGCGCGCCGTCAAAAGCGACAGCCAATAAGGAAGTGCTGCTGTGCGCCGGCGCCATCGCCTCGCCGCAAATTCTGCAGCGTTCCGGCGTCGGCGACCCGGAGCTACTGCGCCAGTTTGATATTCCGCTGGTCCACGCCCTGCCCGGCGTGGGTGAAAATCTGCAGGATCATCTTGAGATGTATCTGCAGTACGAGTGCAAAGAGCCAGTGTCGCTGTATCCGGCGCTACAGTGGTGGAACCAGCCGAAAATCGGCGCGGAATGGCTGTTCGGCGGCACCGGGATCGGCGCCAGCAATCAATTCGAAGCAGGCGGATTTATCCGCAGCCGCGAGGAGTTCGCCTGGCCGAATATTCAGTACCACTTCCTGCCGGTGGCGATTAATTACAATGGCTCCAATGCCGTTAAAGAGCATGGTTTCCAGTGCCACGTTGGCTCGATGCGTTCACCAAGCCGCGGCCATGTGCGCCTGAAATCGCGCGACCCGCATGCCCATCCGGCAATCCTGTTTAACTATATGTCGAGCGAACAGGACTGGCAGGAGTTCCGCGACGCCATCCGTATTACCCGCGAAATCATGAACCAGCCGGCGCTGGATAAGTATCGCGGGCGCGAAATCAGCCCTGGCGTTGAGTGCCAGAGCGATGCGGAGTTAGATGAGTTTGTGCGTAATCACGCCGAAACCGCGTTCCACCCGTGCGGCACCTGTAAGATGGGGTACGACGACATGGCGGTGGTCGACGGAGAAGGCCGCGTCCACGGTCTGGAAGGGTTACGGGTGGTCGATGCGTCGATTATGCCGCAGATTATTACCGGCAACCTGAACGCCACCACGATCATGATTGGCGAGAAGATGGCCGATGCCATTCGCGGGCGTCAGCCGTTACCGCGCAGCACCGCGGCCTACTATGTCGCCGGCGACGCGCCGGTTCGCCGCTAAACGAGCAGGTCCCCGGATTGCGCTACGCTCATCCGGGCTACCAAATCGCACAGCGCTGTAGCCCCGGTAAGCGACAGCGCCACCGGGGATTTTGAAGCCGCCAGCACCGGTGTCAGCAATATGCCACCCGGCCTTCCCGGATTGCGCTACGCTCATCCGGGCTACCAAATCGCACAGCGCTGTAGCCCCGGTAAGCGACTGCGCCACCGGAGTTTTTGAAGCCGCCCGCACCGGTGTCAGCGATATGCCACCCGGCCTTCCCGGATTGCGCTACGCTCATCCGGGCTACCAAATCGCACAACTCTGTAGCCCCGGTAAGCGACAGCGCCACCGGGGATTTTGAAGCCGCCTGCGCCGGTGTCAGCGATATGCCACCCGGCCTTCCCGGATTGCGCTACGCTCATCCGGGCTACCAAATCGCACAGCGCTGTAGCCCCGGTAAGCGACAGCGCCACCGGGGATTTTGAAGCCACCAGCACCGGTGTCAGCGATACGCCACTCGCCCTCCCCGGATTGCGCTGCGCTCATCCGGGCTACCAAATCGCACAACTCTGTAGCCCCGGTAAGCGACAGCGCCACCGGGGATTTTGAAGCCGCCCGCACCGGTGTCAGCGATATGCCACCCGGCCTTCCCGGATTGCGCTACGCTCATCCTGGCTACCAAATCGCACAGCGCTGTAGCCCCGGTAAGCGACTGCGCCACCGGGGATTTTGAAGCCGCCAGCACCGGTGTCAGCGATACGCCACTCGCCCTCCCCGGATTGCGCTACGCTCATCCGGGCTACCAAATCGCACAGCGCTGTAGCCCCGGTAAGCGACAGCGCCACCGGGGTTTTCTCATCCCGCCCGCACTCTCTGCGCTTCACCTATACTTGCAGTTTAAGCGGGGACAGGAGAAAGACGATGACGCTACCCGATTTTCACGTCTCAGCGCCTTTTACGCTTGGTATTGAGCTGGAGCTACAGGTCGTCAACCCGCCGGGATACGACCTCAGCCAGGATGCCTCCACGCTGATTGCCGATGTGCAAAGTGAACTAACGACGGGAGAGGCTAAACACGACATCACCGAAAGCATGCTGGAGATAGCCACCGGCATCTGTCGCGATATTAGCCATGCCACCGCACAGCTCGGCGCCATCCATCAGGCGGTACAGCGCGCCGCTCTCCGTCACCATCTGCAGATCTGCGGCGGCGGATCGCACCCTTTCCACGCCTGGCAGCGCCAGCAAATCAGCGATAATCCGCGCTATGTGAAAACCGTCGAGCACTTCGGCTATCTGGCAAAGCAGGCGACGGTATTTGGCCAGCACGTTCACGTCGGCTGTCAGAACGGCGATGACGCCATCTATTTGCTGCACGGGCTGTCACGCTTTGTACCTCACTTTATTGCCCTCAACGCCGCCTCGCCGTGGTTCGACAGCACCGACAGCCGCTTTGCCTGTTCGCGTCTGAATCGTTTCTCTTCCTATCCCGATAACGGGCCAATGCCGTGGGTTGAGAACTGGCAGGCCTTTCAGCGTTTATTCCGCCGCCTGAGCTACACCAGCATGATCGACAGCATGAAGGATCTGCACTGGGATATCCGCCCGAGCCCGGTGTTCGGTACCGTCGAGGTGCGGGTAATGGATACGCCGCTGACGATAGGCCAGGCGGTGAATATCGCCGGATTTATCCAGACGCTGGCCTGCTGGCTGTTAAGCGAACGGCCGTTTAAACATCAGCCGGAGGATTACCTCCTCTACCCTTTCAACCGCTATCAGGCCTGTCGCTACGGCCTCGACGGGGTGATAACCGATGTCTGGTCCGGCGAACAGCAGAGCATCCGCGCGAACATTCTGCAGCTGGCCGACCGATTGGCGCCTTTTGCCCACAAGGTGCATGCCAGCGCGGCGCTGGAGTCGGTTGTGCGCCAGGCCAGGTCCCCCATCAGCGAAGCGCAGCAGATGCGCGAATTCATCGCCAACGGCGGTTCGCTGATTGGTCTGGTACAAAAGCATTGCGAGATTTGGGCGGCATAAGGAAGCGAAACGGGTATACTCGGCGCAGGATATTTAAAAGGAATGTTCATGTTATTACGCCGCCTGATCCCTCTTGCGCTTCTTCCCTTCACCGCCTTTACCCATGCTGCCTGTACGCTCACCGACCCGACGCTGACCTTGCAAAGCTATACGGTTAATCCGCAGCAGGAGCGCATCGTGATGTACTGGCAAAAGCAAAATGGTAAAGCCTGGGGATCGTTGCGCTCGCTGCTGTCCGATATCGATAAAGACGGCAGCGTCCAGATGGCGATGAACGGCGGGATATACGATAAGGCCTACGAACCGCTGGGCTTGTATATCGAAAACGGCGAGCTGCTAAAGCCGCTCAACCGCGCCTCCGGCGGCGGCAACTTTTTCATCCGCCCCGGCGGCGTATTCTGGCTGAAGGGCCAGCGGGCGGGAATAACGCCTATCAACAACTTTAAGCCATCGCCTGAGATAACCTACGCCGTGCAGTCCGGGCCAATGCTGATTGAAAACGGCGCCATCAACTGGCGGCTGAAGCCCTCCGCCAGCTCGCGCAAACTGCGCAACGGCGTCGGCATTGATAAGCAGGGACGGGTGGTATTTATGCTTAGCGAGCGTGAAACCAATTTCTACGATTTCGCCTGTTACGCGCAGTCCAAACTCCACGTGCGCCAGATGCTCTACCTCGACGGCACCATCTCAAAAATGTATCAAAAGGGCGGCAGCATACCGTGGCAGTACCATCCGTTCGTCACCATGATCGCGGTGGAAATCAAAAAACCAGGCTAAAGGAAAATGGCGCCCGCTCAATCCTGAAGGGGCGCCATTCGGTATCAGGTAGGTTTACGGAAACGGCGGGTTAGCCGCTTCTCGACTTCGACCACCAGGAACATGGCCACGCCAATCGCCAGGGTCACGAACCAGTAGCGCAGCGGTAGTGCTTCGGTGCCGAACATGTTCTGCATCAGCGGTACATAGATGATAACCAGCTGCATCAGCAACAGGACGCCGGTCACCAGCCAGATACCTTTGTTGCGCAGCAACCCTTTGTTCAGGGAGAAACTGTCGCTGCTGCGGCAGTTAATCATATAGACCCACTGCGCGGTCACCAGCATCTGCAGCAGCACGGTGCGGATGAACTCGGCGCTGTGGCCGCGCGGCGCCAGCCAGGCTTCGAGAATAAAAACAGCGACGGCAATCATCGAACCGACAAAAGCGACGCGCCAGACGGCGAACCCATCCATCACGTGCTGGCCGGTCTTACGCGGCGGACGGTTCATCACGTTGCGCTCGGCGGCTTCAAAGGCCAGGCCGAAGGAGAGCGTGGCCGAGGTCGCCATGTTCATCCACAAAATCAGCACCGGCGTCAGCGGAATAATATTGCCCGCCAGCAGCGCGATGATGATCAACAGCCCCTGCGCGAGGTTGGTCGGCATGATGAACAGGATGGTCTTTTTCAAGTTGTCGTAGACGCGACGCCCCTCCTTCACCGAACTGGCGATGGTGGCGAAGTTGTCGTCGGTGAGCACCATATCGGCGGCCTCTTTGGTCACCTCGGTCCCTTTAATGCCCATGGCGATGCCCACGTCGGCCTGGCGCAGCGCCGGGGCGTCGTTAACGCCGTCACCGGTCATGCCGACCACTTCGCCGCTATCCTGCAGCGCCTTTACCAGACGCAGCTTATGCTCCGGACTGGTACGGGCGAAAATATCAAACTCCACCGCCGCCTTCGCTAGCTCGGCATCATCCATATGCTCAAGCTGATAGCCGGTCATCGCCTGGCGGCTGTTGGCGATCCCCAGCATCTGACCGATGCTCATCGCCGTCTGCGGGTGGTCGCCGGTGATCATCTTCACGCGGATCCCGGCGGCCTGGCAGGCGTGGATCGCGTCAATCGCCTCCGGACGCGGCGGATCCATCATTCCGGCGATGCCGAGGAACACCAGCCCTTCCCTCAGGTCATCGTGGGTCAACGCGGCGCTGCCGACGGCTGCCGGTTTGCAGGCGGCGGCAACCATCCGTAACCCCTGGCGGGCAAAGCGCGCCATTTCGTCTTCCCAGTACTGACGGTCAAACGGCATTGGCCCCTGCTTGCTCATCTGCTGGCCGCACAGGGCGAAGATGACATCCGGCGCGCCGGTAATCAGTACCCGCTCCTCATCGCCAATCTGCTGATGGGTGGCCATGTATTTGTACTGCGAGTCGAACGGAATTTTCGCCACCAGCCGGGTGACGACCGGCGCTAACTGGGCTTTCGCCGCTAATACCTTCAGCGCCCCTTCGGTCGGGCCGCCGGTGATGCTCCACAGACCACGTTCGTCCTGAACGATCTGGCTGTCATTGCACAGATCGATGGTGCGCAGGTAGGTTTCCAGCACGCTGCCCGGCTGGACCACCACCGGCTCGTCGCTGCCCTCCTGGAAAATGCGCCCCTGCGGCTCATAGCTGTCGCCTTCAACGCGGTAGCAGCAGTCGGCGGTGATGATCGCTTTCACCGTCATCTCGTTCATGGTCAGGGTGCCGGTCTTATCCGAACACACCACGGTCATCGCGCCAAGCGTTTCAACCGTCGGCAGCTTGCGGATAATCGCCCGCTTACGCGCCATCGTCTGTACGCCGAGCGACAGGATAATCGAGATAATTGCCGGCAGTCCTTCCGGTACCGCCGCCACCGCGAGGCTAATCAGCGACAGCAGCAGCTCTCCCAGCGGGATATCGCGCAGCGCGAGGCTGAAGAAGAACAGCGCCACCATCATCGCGAGGATGATGACAAAAATCGCTTTCCCCAGCTTATCCATTTGCACCAGCAGCGGAGTACGGTGCTTTTCAATAGTCGCCATCATCTGATTGATGTGGCCTAGCTCGGTCTCTTGACCAGTAGCGGTAACCACACCGACGCCGCTGCCGGCGCTGATAGTGGTGCCGGAGAAGACCATATTGGTGCGGTCGCCCAACGGCAGTTCGCCCTGTAGCGTCACGGTGGTTTTATCCACCACCGTCGACTCGCCGGTGAGGATCGCCTCTTCAACCCGTAGATTGTGGCTTTCAATCAGGCGCAGATCCGCCGGAACGCGGTCGCCGGCGCGCAAAATAACAATATCGCCCGGCACCAGGTCACAAGTAGGGATGGTTTCATGCTTGCCGTTGCGCAGCACGCGGGCATCGTTGGAGAGTATGTTGCGGATCCCCTGCAGCGATTTTTCGGCATTGCTCTCCTGAATATGACCGATCAACGCATTAATGACGGTAACGCCGAGAATAACCAGAGTATCGACCCAGTGGCCCATCACCGCGGTGAGCGCGGCAGCGGCCAGCAGGACGTAAATCAGGACATCGTTGAAGTGGGCGAGAAAACGCAGCCATGCCGGTTTGCCTTTCTTTTCCGGCAGCGCGTTAGGGCCGTATAATTTCAGACGACCGGCGGCTTCAGCGGTGCTGAGACCGTCGGCATGGCTCTTTTTTTGCGCCAGTACCGCCTCGACTGTTTGCTGATAAGCCTGCTGCGGCGCGACGTCGCCCGAGGGCGTGATGTTGTGGGGATTAATCATGCTGGTCAAAATAAAGTTTCCTTTTAAATTCCGTGAATCGGAAAGCCTGAAATCATTTCTGGCCAATGAATTAATGCGTTTTGCGAGCAAGATCAAATTATCCAGCCACAACATTTATTTACTCGCAAATTTAAAAATACATGGTAAGTTGGTTCTGAAAAACAAATATTACAGAGTATTTCTAAACCATTTCTAAACGAGGTAAAACATGTTTGGAATCTACCGCGGGCGCCGTCTGGCGCTGTATGTCGTACTGGCAATCATTATCGCCACAATTGTGGGATATAGTACTTATACTTTTGTAAAAATGCTGGGGTAATAAATGACGGTAATTTACATCACGATGCAATTAACTTAATCACAAATATTACTCAATAAATTAACAGAGGGGTTTTAATTAATAGTATTAGAAATAATATGAATGACGTAAATTAATCAGCGGATAAAGCATATTGCGTTAACGGACTTTTTACCGGACAATATGTTTTTTAACTGAAGATTAACATCATAATGAAACACCCGCTGGAAACGCTATTATCCGCCGCCGGCATTTTGCTGTTAGCCCTGATTTCTTGCTTGCTATTGCCGGCGCCCTCGCTCGGCCTGACGCTGGCGCAAAAGCTAGTCACATCCTTCCACCTGATGGATCTCAACCAGCTCTATACCTTGATCTTCTGCCTGTGGTTCTTAGCGCTGGGAGTCGTCGAGTACCTGGTATTACGCTGGGTATGGCGCCGCTGGTTCTCACTGGCAGATTAAGCAGTAAGAGAGAAAAAAAAGCCCGCCGATAAAGGCGGACTGGTATGCGGCCGGCGCTCAGTGCGCACGGCTGTGGTTCTCTTTGCGATACGCGCCCGGCGGCTGATTGAAGGTACGGGTAAAGATACGGGTGAAGGTTTGCTGCGAATCAAAGCCGTATTTCAGGCAGATATCATAAACCCGCTGGTCGGTATCTCGCAGGTCGCGCGCCGCCAGCAGCAGTTTACGCTCGCGAATGTAGCGCCCGAGACTTTCCCCTTTGTACTGTAAAAACAGCCGTTGCAGATGCCATTTCGAATACCCGGCATGGCGCGCAATATCATCAATTCGCAGCGGTTGATGCAGATTGTCATCAATCCATTCCACGATAGTGTCAATCACCTGAGCGGATATATTCATATCTCTTCTCTCCTCCTGAACCACTCTGGCGGTTAGCGCCACCAGGCGTTAAATGATTGTGTCTTATCAGCGACCCACACCGGTTCGCCCAGCATTGGCGTGACTAAACGCCACTCACGTCCTTCACTGGCTGCCGCCAGCCGCTGGTACGGATCGTCCCAGCTGTGTTTTGCCAGCACAAAGCGTCCGGCATGCCCCGGTAATACCGACCGGGCGCGTAAATCATCGGCGGCCTGCGCCGTTTCTTCCGGCATCATGTGGATGTACTTCCAGTCCTGGTCATATTGACCGTTTTCCATGATCGCCAGGTCGATAGGACCAAACTGCTCGCCAATCGCCTTAAAATGCGGGCCATAGCCGCTATCGCCGCTGTAATAAATCTTTTGCTGCGGGGTGACGAACAGGAAGCTGGCCCACAAGGTCTGGTTGCGTTTCAGCCCGCGGCCGGAAAAATGGCGAGCCGGCAGCGCGTGTACGGTCAGTTCATCGCTGATTTTTACCGCCTGGTTCCAGTCCATTTCATCAATGATCGCCGCATCCATTCCCCAGTAGCGCAGATGCGAGCCGACGCCGAGCGGCGTCACCACGCGTTTAACTTTCGGCATCAGCGCTTTGATGGTGGCGTAGTCGAGATGGTCATAGTGATCGTGGGAAATTATCAGCACATCGATCTCAGGCATCCGCTGCGCGTTCCACGGGTAGTCGCCGGGGAAGGCCTTATTGATGAAAGAGAACGGCGCGGCGTAATCGCTAAATACCGGATCGATCAGGATACGTTTCCCCGCCAGCTGCAGATACCACGATGAGTGGCCAAGCCAGACCATCACGTCTTCGCCAGACGGCAGGCTGGCAAGATCGGTATTCACCAGCGGCAACGGCTGCAGCGGGCGTGCGTTTTCTCGCTTAGTCACCAGGAAATCCCACCACGCGGCCAGCATGTTTTTCTGGCCGGTGAATCCTGGCGTCGGCAGTTGATTATGGAACTGGCCGTCACGGTAATTCGGCGACTGTTCGACAAGACTAAGCTGCGCACCCTTTGGCGCTTTGCCAAAACCGGCATTGAGAACAAACGGCAATGTCGTTGTTGCTGCTAATAACATAATGGCGACCACGCTAAAGGTGACACGGTTCATATCCTGACCAGACAAAAGCCCCATCCAGGGGACTTTATGATATAACTTGATTATGAGTGAGTAAGCACTCATTATTAGGAAGGAGTAGAAAATCGTCAAGCCTATTTTCAATTTTTGACATCTGCCGTTGCAGTTGCGCGGTCCGCCGTGATTAGATCGGGGTTTAACTTTCAGCGAGGTAAAATGTAGTGGCTCGTCCTAAGAGTGAAGATAAAAAACAAGCGTTACTGGAAGCCGCCACGGCCGCTTTCGCCCAGTCCGGCATTGCCGCTTCAACATCGGCGATAGCCCGCAGCGCGGGGGTTGCCGAGGGGACGCTGTTTCGCTATTTCGCCACCAAAGATGAGTTGCTCAACGAGTTATACCTCGCTATTAAGCTGCGCCTGGTGCAGACCATGATCGCCGGGCTCAACCCTGACGAAAAACGCCCAAAGGAAAACGCGCGCAATATCTGGAACAGCTATATCGACTGGGGGATGCGTAACCCTATGGAATATCGCGCCATTCGCCGTATGGCATTGAGCGAACGCATCACCGATGAAACCCGCAGCCTGGTCAAAGAGAGTTTTCCCGAGCTTAACGAGATGTGCCAACTATCGGTGAAAGCGGTTTTCCTTAGCGACGCCTATCGCGCTTTCGGCGATGCCCTGTTCCTGTCGCTGGCCGAGACCACCATCGAGTTCGCCAGCCACGATCCGCAGCGCGCCCGTGAGCTTATCGCCCTCGGTTTTGAGGCGATGTGGAATGCGCTGCATGAGAGTGAGCATTAATGGATAACGAAGCGCTACACCATCACGCGCAGCGTATCGCGCTGACCTACCCTTTCACCGAGCACTGCTGGCCGTTTGGCCCGGAGTATGACGTGTTTAAAGTCGGCGGGCGTATCTTCATGCTAACCATGACCCTTCGCGGGCGGGCAATCGTCAACCTGAAGGCCGATCCGCAAAAATCGCTGCTCAATCAGCAAATTTACCGCAGTATCGAGCCGGGCTATCACATGAACAAAAAGCACTGGATCACCGTGGTGCCGGGCGAGGATATCAGCGAGGATTTACTTGCCGAGCTTATTGACGACTCGTGGAATCTGGTGGTGGATAAGCTGGCGAAAAAAGACCAACGTCGGCTGCGTCCCGGCTGATTTTCAAATAAATGCGATAAGTGTTATCGCATTTTTCACTCTTATCATTTCCCGCGCATCGCTGTACTCTTCCTCCCACGAAATGTGCCCGTAAGGGGCTGAAAATTGTGAGGAAGAGTCATGGATATTATCTCAGTTGCCTTAAAACGTTACTCCACTAAGGCCTTTGATCCGGCGAAAAAGCTGACGGCCGAACAGGCGGAAAACCTGAAAACGCTGCTGCAATATAGCCCGTCGAGCACCAACTCCCAGCCGTGGCACTTTATCGTCGCCAGCAGCGATGAAGGCAAAGCCCGCGTCGCGAAAGCGGCCAGCGGCACCTACGTGTTCAACGAACGTAAAATCCTCGACGCTTCCCACGTTGTCGTGTTCTGTGCGAAAACCGCGATGGACGATGCGTGGCTGGAAAAAGTCGTTGATCAGGAAGACGCTGATGGCCGTTTTGCCACTCCGGAAGCCAAAGCCGGCAACCACAAAGGCCGCACCTTCTTTGCTGATATGCACCGCAAAGAGCTGAAAGATGACGATCAGTGGATGGCGAAACAGGTTTATCTTAACGTGGGCAACTTCCTGCTCGGCGTGGCGGCAATGGGGCTGGATGCGGTGCCGATCGAAGGCGTCGATTTCGCCATCCTCGACGAAGAGTTTGGCCTGAAAGCGCAAGGTTATACCAGCGTAGTTGTGGTGCCGGTCGGTCATCACAGCGTGGAGGACTTCAACGCCACGCTGCCGAAATCCCGCCTGCCGCAGTCCACTACCATCACCGAGATCTAATCTCCGCGCGCTGCCCTCCCCGGTGGCGCTGACGCTTACCGGGGCTACCAACCGAGTGCCGGATCGTAGCCCGGATAAGGCGCAACGCGCCGCCATCCGGGGAGGGCGGCGGCGATCGCTTACGCTTAGCAGGGAAAAACCGTTACTTTTTCTCCCCCTCGCCGGCGTGCCAGATCCGCTCGGCGTAGCGGCCAATCATCGCCAGCGATGCCGCCAGGATCAGGAAAAACACCACCTTGTGCAGGCTGTACCAGAAGAATTCGAAAAAGCGGGTATAGAGGTTGATGGCGAGAAACGTCAGGCCAAACCCACGCAGCATGCCATCGTCGGTTTTCAGGCTGATATAAATACAGATCACCGCCGCCAGCGCAAACAGCAGCCCCCACGGCAGCAGTTGCGCCTGACTGACCCCATACCAGCTCTCGGAATCGTAGTTGCCGAATATCGACAGGATCCACAACGCGACAAACAGCCAGGTCAGCCCCATCGCCTTAGTGACGGTAAACAACTGCCGCTGGCGTAATACATTTTGCATCAAGTAGCACAGCGCCAGCAGCACGCCGCCGAAAAGCACGAAACGAATCGGGAAGCTCATCCCCAGCCAGTAGGCACCCCAACCTGATACATAGCCGGTTTCCGCGCCAAACCAGTTCCCCAGCGCCAGCAGAAAGAAAAGCCACACCAGCCCGGAACGGGCGAAATACCCTATCAGGCCGTAAATCGCGCAGCCGAGCAGTATCAGCGGCGCCACGTGGCCGCTGCCGTCGTCCAGCCGATCGCCTAGCTGCCACAGGGCAATGGCGGTGCAAATCACGCCGAGGAACAAAATCGCCTCGGTGCTATAGTGCCACTGCGCTTCGCGACGCTGACGGCGGAACCCCCAATAATAAAATGCGATGGCCAGCAGCGTCGGCAGGATAATGCGCGCGATAGCGGAGTCGCTGAACAGATTGATAATCGCCGCAATCAATTCGGCATCGGCGAACAGACTCCCCAGCGCAATCAGTACGCAGGCTATCGCGGTCCAGAAGGCGTAGCGGCTCAGGCGCTGCCAGTCGAAAGCACGGACAGATAGCGACGCTGATAGCCGTTGGCCGTCGCTGCTGTTCAGGACCCCCTCCTGCTGCCATTGCTCGATTGCGCGTTGAATAATCCGCTGTTGTTTGCGGGTGACGTTCATAAGCGTTTCTTGTCCATTGCGGGCTTAGCCCTGTTGATCCAGCCAGGCCAGCGCCTGTTCTCCGGTTTCATCCAGCGGTAAATAGACCAGCAGACGCGAACCGTTGCGCGGCGCGGAATACCAGTACATTTGCTGCAGGCTAAAGCGTCCGAGCTGCGGATGGTTGAAATTTTTCACCTGATTTTCGACACCGCGCACCTCATAGCGCTGGTGCCATAGCGCTTCGAACTCCGCTGAGGCGGCGAAAAAGCGCGCCAGCTTGTCTTCCCACTCTGGCGAACCACGATGCTCAGCCATCGCCGCGCGAAAATAGGAAACAAAAGTCGGCAACACGTCGCGATTTTCAATGCGGCTACGCCAGGCTTCGCAGGTGAGATAGAGATAGATACAATTGCGGTCTTCTTCGGCAATCGTCGCGAAATCAACGCCCATCAGACGGCAAAAGCTGTCATTCCAGGCGACGATATCAAAGTTCGGTTTCTGAATGCTGGCGGGCTGCGGCATCAGGCTATCAAGCATGCGTCGGGTTCCGGGGCTTATCCCCTCGCAGACCGTGGCCTGCGTATTCTCTGGGGGCGTTAAGCCTGCCAGAACGAACAGATGACGGGTCTCCAGCGGGCTGCACTGAAGCGCGCTGGCCACGCCGCTTAATACCGCCGCCGACGGATTCACTTCCCGCCCCTGCTCAAGCCAGGTGTACCAGGTCACTCCGACGTCCGCCAGCATCGCCACTTCCTCCCGGCGCAGCCCCGGCGTCCGCCGCCGCCCGACGCGCGGCAGGCCGAGACGCTGCGGGTCAAGGCTTTCGCGGCGGGCGCGCAGAAATGCCCCCAGCTGTTTACGGCTATCATCGGGCGCGAGATTCAGCGCCTCACGTTGCAGTATTAGCGTCATTATTCCTCCAACATGGTAGTACCAATACCAGTATAGACAGGAACTGGTACCCGTTTAATTAATCGGAGATGCTACGGCCATCCGCTGAATGACGCAATGGAGAGATCCGATGAATTCGTCTGCTGTTTCACCCGGCCGCGCCGGCTTACTGCTGTTACTGACCGGCCAGATGCTGCCGTTAATTGATACCTCGATAACCAACGTGGCGCTGGATTCGATCACCCACTCCCTCGACGCCAGCGCCACCCAACTGGAGCTTATCGTCGCGCTGTACGGCGTGGCCTTTGCCGTCTGCCTGGCGATGGGCAGCAAACTGGGCGATAACTATGGGCGCCGCCGCCTGTTTCTTTGGGGCGTGGCGGTATTCGGCATCGCCTCGCTGCTATGCGGAATGGCTAACTCCATTAACGCCCTACTCGCCGCACGAACGTTGCAAGGCGCCGGCGCGGCGCTGATCGTGCCGCAGATCCTCGCCACCCTGCACGTCACCCTGAAAGGCACCGCTCACGCCAGGGCGATCAGCCTCTACGGCGGTATCGGCGGCATCGCGTTTATCGTCGGCCAGATGGGCGGCGGCTGGCTGGTCTCCGCCGATATCGCCGGGCTCGGCTGGCGCAACGCCTTCTTTATCAACGTGCCTATCTGCCTGCTGGTGTTGGCCTTTAGCCGCCGCTATGTGCCGGAAACCCGCCGCGAAAGCCATTCCAGCATCGACTGGCAGGGAACTTTCAGCCTGGCGTTAATCCTCTGCTGCCTGCTGTTCCCGATGGCGCTGGGGCCGGAACTGCACTGGCCATGGGAGCTACAGCTGCTTTTGCTGGCCGTACTCCCCCTGCTCGGCTGGATGCGCCTGAGCGCGCTGCGTAAACAGCAGCGCGGCGAGCAACCGCTGCTACCGCCGCGGCTGTTAAAGCTCACCAGTATCCGCTTTGGGATGGCGATCGCGCTGCTGTTCTTCAGCGCCTGGTCCGGCTTTATGTTCTGTATGGCGCTGACCATGCAGGCCGGGCTTGGGATGGCGCCGTGGCAGTCCGGCAACAGTTTTATCGCTCTCGGGGTGGCCTATTTTATCTCCGCGTTGTACGCGCCGAAGCTTATCGCCCGCTACAGCATGGGGCGCATTTTGCTGATAGGCCTGGCGGTACAGATTAGCGGCCTGCTGCTGCTGAGCGCCACCTTTTATCAACTTGGCCTGCGGACCACGACGCTGGCGCTGGTGCCCTCCACCGCGCTAGTCGGCTATGGTCAGGCGTTAATCGTCAACAGTTTCTATCGTATCGGGATGCGGGACATTCGCGCCTGCGACGCCGGAGCCGGTAGCGCCATCCTCAGTACCCTGCAGCAGGCGACGCTGGGCCTGGGGCCGGCCATTCTTGGCTCGCTGTTCTTGACCCTGGCCCAGCGCGGCGGTGGCGACTATGCGCAGGCGCTGATCGTCTTCCTGCTGGTCGAGGTGGCGATGATGCTGCTGCTGGGCGCTATAGCCCTCTGGCTGCGCCATCACCTGAACCTGCAGCCGGCGGCGACGGCGTCCTGATTCACAACTGTGTAACCTCTGATTTGCATAATAGTCATCCAGCGGTCATCATAACCGCTGGATGTACAGGAGACGTTATGCAGGAATTAATATCGCAAATCGCCGCATTAGGCATCAAAATCACCCCTACCACCTCGCTCATCATTACCTTTGGCATTATTTTTCTGACGGCGATTGTCGTTCATCTCATTCTGCACAAAGTGGTACTGCGCACCTTCGAAAAGCGGGCGCAGGCCAGCAGCCATTTATGGCTGCAAATCATCACGCAAAATAAACTCTTTCACCGCCTGGCGTTCACCCTACAGGGAATTATCGTCAACGTTCAGGCCGTGCTCTGGCTGCAGAAAGGCAGCGAAGCGGCGGAAATTTTATCCACCTGCGCGCAGCTGTGGGTAATGGTTTACGCCATGCTTTCCTTCTTCTCACTGCTGGACGTGATTTTCAATCTGGCGCAAAAATTCCCCACCGCCTCGCAGCTGCCGTTAAAAGGCATCTTCCAGGGCATTAAGCTGGTTACGGCGATTATTATCGGCATTCTGATCATATCGCTGCTAATTGGCCAGTCGCCGGCGATTCTGATTAGCGGCCTTGGCGCGATGGCCGCCGTGCTGATGTTAGTATTTAAAGACCCGATTCTTGGCCTGGTGGCCGGGATCCAGCTTTCCGCCAACGACATGCTCAAACTCGGCGACTGGCTGGAGATGCCGAAATATGGCGCCGATGGCGCGGTTATTGATATCGGTCTGACCACGGTAAAAGTGCGCAACTGGGATAACACCATCACTACAATCCCCACCTGGTCGCTGGTCTCGGATTCGTTTAAAAACTGGAGCGGGATGTCGGCCTCCGGCGGTCGTCGCATTAAGCGCAGCCTGAACATCGATACCACCAGCATCCATTTTCTTGACGAGCAGGAGCAACAGCGCCTGATTCAGGCCAAATTGCTGAAGCCCTATATGGACTCGCGCCATCAGGAAATTAACGAGTGGAACCAACAGCACGCCAATGCGCCATCGGTGCTCAACCTGCGCAAAATGACCAATATCGGCACCTTCCGCGCCTATCTGCAGGAGTATCTGCGTAACCATCCGCGGCTACGCAAGGATATGACCATGATGGTGCGCCAGTTAGCGCCGGACGCTAACGGCCTGCCGATTGAGATCTACTGCTTTACCAATACCGTGGTGTGGGCGGAGTATGAAGGCATTCAGGCGGATATCTTCGACCATATCTTTGCCGTGGTTGACGAGTTCGGCCTGCGTATACACCAGACGCCAACCGGCAACGACATTCGTTCACTGTCGGGCGCGCTGTCGTCCTGATTCCCGGCTGGCGCGCATTGCGCGCCAGCGTACTCTCACTCCACTATCATTTCTCAGGGCTAGCCGTCGACACAGTTTAAGCAGATGATCTTTTCACCAACATGGATTATCGCCAAAGGACGCTCTGCATAATGAAATTAACCACAACGTTTGTCGCGCTTGGCTGCGCTTTAGCACTCCTTTCCGGTTGCACCTCATCGAAGACCTCGCCAGAACGCCATGCTTATAGCTTCGTGTCTCACCGTTCAGATTTCGTCGGCGGTAATTTCACCGTTAACCGTCAGCAAAATTATCAGATGAACCTGCCTAACTTCCGCGATATTTATGCCCGCGGGCAAGAAGATCGGAAAAAAGGGGTGAGTGAAAGCGATGCGCAGCGGGTTGCCGACGCCATTAAGCAACAGGCGCTGGAAGGGGTGAAGTCACAACACTCCTTCAACGGTAATGCGAGCGATCGGTGGAGCGAAACGATGGAAGCGAAAGATGCTCGTCTGTTTGGTAATGAGCTGGCTGGCGCCTATCTGGACGGCTTCCACGGGATAAAATAAGTTGTGTCGCCCCGCCAGTCCGCGGGGCGATAAGCCTTACGCCGGGCGGCGCAGCAGTTTGAAGGCGGCAAACAGGAAGATAATCCACACCGGCAGCAATATCGCCGACAGACGCATCCCGTCAATGGTGCACATCAGTACCAGAATCAAACCGAGAAAAGCGATGCAGAAGTAGTTGCTGGCTGGCGCCAGTAACGCTTTGAACTTCGATTCGCGGCCTTTACGACGCTGCGCGGCGCGAAACTTCAGGTGCGCCATACAGATCATTATCCAGTTCAGCAGCAGCGTCGCCACTACCAGCGCCATCAGCAGCCCCAGCGCTTCATGCGGCAGGAGATAGTTCAGCACCACCACCAGCGAGGTAATGACGCCTGACAGCAGCAGCGAATTCACCGGCACGCCGCGTTTGCTGACGCGGGCGAGAAACTTCGGCGCATTGCCCTGTACCGACAGGCCGAACAGCATCCGGCTATTGGAATAGACGCCGCTGTTATAGACCGACAGCGATGCCACCAGAATGACGAAATTCAGCGCGGAAGCCACCACGTTGCTGTCAAGATTATGGAAAATCATCACAAACGGGCTGCTATCGGATTTGATCTCCACCCACGGATAGAGCGCCAGCAGCACCACCAGCGAGCCGATGTAAAACAGCAGGATACGGTAAACCACCTGGTTGACCGCTTTCGGAATGCTCTTTTCCGGATTTTGCGCTTCCGCGGCGGTAATGCCGATAAGCTCCAGCCCGCCGAAAGAAAACATAATCACCGCCAGCGACAGCACCAGGCCATGCCAGCCGGTGGCAAGGAAACCGCCATGCTTCCACAGGTTATCAAAACCGGCTTTGCTGCCGCCGTGGCCGCCAAACAGCATCCACAGGCCAAAGGCGATCATGCCGATAATCGCCAGCACTTTAATCAGCGCGAACCAGAATTCTGCTTCTCCATACAGGCGTACGTTGACCAGGTTGACGGCGTTAATAATGATGAAGAAGGCCGCCGCCCAAACCCAGGTGGGCACGTCCGGGAGCCAGTACTGCATATAAATCCCGGCGGCGGTCAGTTCCGCCATCCCTACCAGCACGAACATGACCCAGTAGTTCCAGCCGGAGAGAAAGCCGGCGAACGGGCCCCAGTATTTATAGGCAAAGTGGGCAAAGGAACCGGATACCGGCTCTTCCACCACCATCTCGCCAAGCTGGCGCATAATCAAAAAAGCGACAATACCGGCCACGGCGTAACCCAGTAATACCGCCGGGCCAGCCATTTGAATCGCGGGACCAATGCCGAGAAACAGGCCGGTACCAATCGCGCCGCCAAGGGCGATAAGTTGAATATGTCGGTTTTGTAAACCGCGATGAAGCGTCGGGCCGCTCTCTTCCACGGCATCCGACGACGTTGACGCGTCTTTCACGTCGTTCCCCTGTGTGTTTTTGTGAAGGGGCACCTTTTATCACTTAGGGGGGATTGTCGCAAGTTGCGCGGGGCAAGCATCAGCCGCCCGCCCCGCTTTTTTAGCGTTAGAAGTCGTAGCTCATTGAGACGCGAACGGTACGCGGATCGCCTTCGAACAGATAGGTTCCGGTATCGTCAATGCCGGACCAGTACTTCTCGTTGGTCACGTTGGTCACCCCGATGCGCCAGGTCATTTCGTTCTGGTCGGCGTTCAGGCGCATACGATAGCGCAGGCCTAAATCCAGGGTGGTGTAGCTATCCAGCTTCTTGGTGTTGGCCGCATCGGCATACTGCGAGCCGCTATGATTGACACGCGCTGTCGCGGTCAGGCCTTCCACCGGCTTGATATCATACTCGGCGCCAAGCACCGCGTAGAAGTTAGCCACCCCGATGGCATCTTTACCGTCGGTTGCGCCTTTAGCGGTTTTAGTCTGTTTGGCATCCAGCCACACCGTACTGGCGTTAAGACGCAGCCCCAGCATCGGCTCGCCGAAGACGTTCATCTCTACGCCGCGGTTACGCTGCTCGCCGTCGAGGCCGTAATTGCCAGCGGTATCGGAAATGGCGTTCGGTTTTTTGATTTCAAACAGCGCCAGCGATCCGCCGATCGTACCGTAGTCGATCTTGACGCCCACTTCGTCCTGCTTCGAGTGCGCGATCCCGGTACTCTGCCCGGCATTGGCCGCCGTAGTCGGCGCCACAGAGCCCGGCTGCAGCGCTTCGGTATGGTTAGCATACAGCGACAGCTGCTCCCACGGCTTGTACACCAGGCCAAACGTCGGCATCCAGCGGCTTTGGGTATAACGCGACGAGGTATCTTCCAGCCCGGTGGCGTTGCTGTAGTTGCGCACGACCACTTTCTGATGACGAGCAGCCGCGGTAAACAGCACCTTATCGTTAAAGAAGCCGAGGGTATCGCTCAGCAGCCAGCCCTGCGTACGGCTGCGCGAGGTGACCAGCGGATCGTGGTAGTTGCCGCCTAAATAGGCGTTATCCGGCATTGCCACATCGCGGTTGTCATAGATATTGGTGGTCGGGTTCTTCGCCGACATCCGCCAGGCGGTCGCATCGGTATGCACCTGCGCCGCATAGCCGAGATTCACCTTATGCGAAATCGCGCCGGTATTGAAATCGCCGCGTACCCCGCCCATGCCGCTGATCGCGTCGATGATGCGGTTAGTATCAAGGCGGCCAACCGTCGCATCGCCGTTTTTATTGAGCAGCTTCGGCGCGCTGTAGGTGCCGATTTCATGCGAATGCTGACCGCCGAGGGCGCTGTATACCGTCCAGCTATCGGTCAGGTCATATTCCGCCTTCGCCATGCCGAACTCGCTTTCGATATCGCTATAGCCCCACTTCTGGCTGTAATTTTTGCTGTTGTCCGGCAGCGCCGGGACGAAATCCACGCCGCTGATATTGACGCCCATCGTACCGCCGTGGAACGTTTTCTTCTGATAGCCGAAATCGAGCGAGGAGCGGAAACGATCGCCGCGGTAATCAAGCCCCAGCGAAGCCAGCGTGGTACGGCGTTTATCGTTATCGATAGCGCCTTCGCCCTCGCGATGCACCAGGTTGACCCGGGCGCCGAACTGGTTGTTATCGCCGAAACGGCGCCCCAGGTCGAGGGTACCGCCAACCTGGGAATCAGAGGTATAGTCGACGCCAACGCGTGCGGTCGGCAGATCTTCCGCCCGCTTCGGCTCGAGGTTAATCATCCCGCCGACGCCGCTGCTGGCCGCGCCGTTAAGCAGGCTGTTAGCCCCTTTGAAAATTTCAACGCGCTCCAGCATCTGGGTATCCATCACCTGACGCGGCACCACGCCCGCCAGTCCGCCCATGGTCATGTCATCGCCATCGAGCTTAAACCCGCGGATTCGATAGGTCTCGGCGAAGTTGCCGTAGCCCTGTACGGCCTGCACGCCAGCGTCGTTGCTGACGACATCGGCGATAGTTTTCGCCTGCTGGTCCTGAATCAGCTTCGAGGTATAGCCGATGACGTTAAACGGGACGTCCATCGCTTTTTGTTCGCCAAGCATTCCCAGACGGCCGCCGTGGGCGATCTGGCCGTCGAGGAATGCCGGAACTACCAGGTCGCCGCCGGATTTAAAATCGCTGTTTTCGTTAGCCTCGACGATGATGGTCTCTTCGCCAGGCTGCTTCGCGGCGGCAGCGTCCGCGGCCATCGCCGTTTGACTGGCGGCGCTGATGGCTAAGGCCAGCAGCGTTTTACGCAGCGGGAAGGATGAATAGTGCGTGGTGTGCATAATTTGCCCCATGGATGAGGATAAATGGATCAAAGGGCCCGTCGCCGGGCCAGTTATTTTTATTGCGCGTTCAGGTCGATACGTACGATGCTGTCCGGGCCTTTAGTGGAGTGGTCTTTATTGAAGGGCTGTTTGACGGTGACAAACAGCGTCTGACCATCGGCGGAAAGCAGCAGGCTGTTGGGATTGGCCGGCAGCGCCCAGCTTTTCTTCAGCGTGTAGTGGCTGGCGTCAAGGCTGATAACCTTGCCGGATTCACGCTGTGAAATATAAATCTCGTGGCGTTTCCCATTGAACTGCACCGCCAGCGAATCGCCGACATCGAGCTGTTTAAGCAGTTTGCCGCTGTGGATATCCAACACCAGGGTGGTTTTCGCTTTCGAGTTATCGGTCACGAACAGACGACCGGTTTCGCTATCTTCGGCCATATTAAGCAGCAGCGCCGGCTTGTCGCCCAGCGGCTTCCAGCGCTGTTCAATGCGTTGGTTGCGCGGGTTGATCACCAGAATTTCACCGCTGCCGTTGGCGGCGTATACGCGCCCGGTTTGTGCAGAATAGTGCAGGCCGGTCATCCATTTACCGGTGTTTTTAATCCGCGTTTTCAGCTTCAGGGTAGTGGCGTCAACCACCCAGATTTGCGCCGGGTCGGCGACCGCGCCAACGTAGAGGGTATTATTTAACAGCAGCAACTGACGCGCCCCATAGGGGAGCCCTTTTTCATTGCGCTCGCTGAACAGCAGGCGGTTTTTTACCTTGCCGGTGGCGGTGTCAATAGCGCTGATGCCGCCGTCGAGCGAATTGCTGACGTATAGCGTTTTACCATCCGCAGAGAGCTGTAAAGCGAAGTTTTTCAGATCGGTATGCGTCAGGCCGATGGTATTAAGGGTTTGCGGATCCAGCTTGTAAACCGCTCCGCCCTGCACATCTTTAAAGCCCTCAGCGCTGGCGACGTACAGCGCATCGCCCTGCGGGCTTAGCGCCATCTCGTACAACCCTTCCGCTAGCTGGCGCTGCAGAGGTTGCGCCACGTTAGCCGCAGGAGAGTTAACAACCGGTTGAGCAACGGCAGCGGAATGGTGGGTCGCGCAGCCGCCTAACGTCGCGCTGATGGCCAGCGCCAACGCCGGAAGAGTGTATTTCATTGGAACAACCCTATAAAAAATCAATGACCCGGTGGTCGCGCAGCGGCCGATATTGTGTGTTTCCGGCCTGCTGTCTTTGCGTCACCCTACGCCTTCGCTGTTCCTTGTGAACGACTCACTGGCGCAGATCGATCCCTGCTTAGTCTGCGAACAAAAAAGAGAATGAGAACTATACTCATTATCGAATGTCAAACAAGCCTCGGCGGGCAAAAAAGATTATCTGCTGATTTTTTAACGTGGGATGGCGGATTGATAGGGGGAGAAAAGAACTGCGGGATCGATACATACCCGGATAGCGGCGCATTACGCCTTATCCGGGCGACAGGAGGCTAAGCCGCACGCTTCTGGCGAAGGGCGGCTTAGCACGTTTAATGCAATTTCAGGCGCGGGCGAATAATACGGTTAATCCCGCCGGACAGCATCATCAGGCCGGTTTTGAAATAACCGTGCAGCGTCACCTGATGCATCCGATACAGCGAATCGTAAACCATGCGCGCAATACGGCCTTCGACCATCAGCGGGCCGATCGGCAGATGCCCCATAATGCTACCGAAGGTGGTATAGCTGGACAGTGAAACCAGCGAACCGCGATCGCGATAGGAGAACGCTTTCAGCTTATGCCCCTTCATGCGGGCGATAATATTATCGGCGGTGAACAGCGCCATCTGATGGGCCGCCTGGCCGCGCGGCGGGATAAATCCGCCTTCCGGACGCGGGCACGCCGCACAGTCGCCGAAAGCAAAAATATCAGCGTCGCGCGTGGTTTGCAGCGTCGGGGTCACCACCAGCTGATTGATACGGTTGGTCTCCAGCCCGGCAATATCCTTCATGAAGTCCGGCGCTTTGATCCCCGCCGCCCAGACAATTAAACTCGCCTCGATAAACTGGCCATCTTTAGTATGCAATCCACGCTCCTCAACGCCGGTGATCGTGGTGTTGGTCATTACATTAACGCCAAGCTTGCTCAACTTATCGTGGACGGCGCTGGAAATTCGTTTTGGTAGCGCGGGTAAAATACCATCGCCGGCTTCAATCAGGCTGACATTTAACGCATCGTTAGTCAGATCTTTATAGCCATAGCTGTGCAGTTCTTTCACCGCATTATGCAATTCGGCAGATAATTCAACGCCGGTCGCGCCGCCGCCGACGATAGCAATATTAACTTTACCGGTGGCATCTGGATCGGCTGAATAACGCAGGAATTGGTTAAGCATTTGCTGATGGAATAATTTTGCCTGCTCGGAGCTATCGAGGAAAATACAGTGCTCTTTAACGCCCGGCGTATTGAAATCGTTCGACGTACTGCCCAACGCCATCACCAGCGTATCCCAGCTCAGCTTACGCTCCGGCACCAGCACTTCACCCTGCTCATCCAGCAGTGCGGCGATAGTAATGGTTTTATTCTGCCGATCGATATCCATCACCGAACCGTGCTGAAAGGAAAAATGATGCTTGCTGGCATGCGCGAGAAAGCTCAGCGCATCGACGCCTTCATCCAGCGAACCGGTAGCCACTTCATGCAATAGCGGTTTCCACAGATGGCTCTGGCTGCGATCGACAAGCGTGATATTCGCTTTACGCCGGCGTCCTAATTTACGCCCCAGTTGGGTAGCCAACTCCAGTCCGCCGGCGCCGCCGCCGACAATAACGATCTCTTTTAATGGCGTAGTCAAGGTGAACTCCAAAATAATTAATTAAATGTTAATTAAAAACTCTCAGATAATTTTTAGTTAACAATAATTCAAACAATAAAATGCCAGTCATCCATTAGATGATTACGGGATGCATATTGGTAATCGCAAATTTAATTGGCGGCAATTTTTAATCGGGATATTATTGTACAAGTTTTCAGGCAATTTCCTTGCACGCATATTCGAGGTAAACAAAAAGGCCACTAAATTATTATTTAGCGGCCAGGGTAAGGATTAGATAATAATAACTATTAAGTCTTATATTTAATGAAGGGTGATTAGCGGCAGCAACGTATTACCGCGGTTTAATAACGCATCATCACCGATTTAAGTTCAGTATAATCATCAATAAACGCGCTACCAAACTCACGGCCAATACCCGATCCTTTCATGCCGCCGAACGGTACCGCCGGGTCGAGGAAGGTATGCATGTTGACCCACACGATCCCGGCATCAATGGCCTGCGAGTAGCGCAGCGCCTGGCGGATATTATCCGACCAGACGCTGGCCGCCAGCCCATACGGCGAAGCATTAATTCGGGCCAGCGCCTCTTCTTCGCTGCGATAGCCAATAAAGCTGCATACCGGGCCGAAGGTCTCTTCGCGCATCAGGGTGCTCTCTTCGCTGCGCACTTTAACCGCCGTCGGCTGCAGGAAATAGCCCTCGCCGGGCAGCGCTTCGCCGCCGCAAACGATGGTATCGCCCTCATCGCGCGCGGTCTGAATGAGCCGCAAGACTTTGTCATACTGCTGGCGGTTGGCCAGCGGCCCCATCAGCGTTTGTTCATCCAGCGGCGACCCCGGCGCGAAAGCGCTGAACTTGTCTTTCAGCAGCGCCAGTACCGCATCCAGCTTGCCCTGCGGCAGATAAAAGCGCTCAGCGGCGGCGCAAATCTGCCCCTGGTTGAGGTAACCGGCTTCAATGATGCCGTTCACCATGGCCTCCGCCGTCAGATCATCGAGGAACAGCGCGGCGTTTTTACCGCCCAGCTCCAGCGTAACCCGTTTACCTGACCCGCTGGCCGACTGCTGGACTTTTTCCCCGGTCGCCACCGAGCCGGTGAAGCTCACTTTGGCGCAGGCCGGATGCGTGATGAGCCGTTGGGCGATTTCGCCGCCGGCGCCGTTGACCACGTTAATGACGCCATCCGGGATACCCGCCGCTTTCGCCAGTTCCGCCACCCGCAGCAGCGTCAGCGGCGTATACTCGCTCGGCTTGAGGACGATAGTGCAGCCGCAGACCAGCGCCGCCGCCATCTTCCAGATGGCAATCATAATCGAGAAGTTCCACGGTACGATGCCGACCACCACGCCCAACGGCTGGCGGCGGGTAAAGGCGGTATATTTCTCCCCGGCCATCGACGGCAGCGACACATCCAGGGTTTCCCCGGTGATTTTTCCCGCCCAGCCGGCGAAGTAGCGCAAAAACGCTACCGATTGATCCAGTTCCAGCATCCGCGCCAGGGTGATGGTCTTACCGGAGCAGAGGCTTTCCAGCTGCGCCAGCTCTTCGCGATGCTCTGCCAGCGTGTCCGCCAGTTTCAGCAGCAGCGCGCCGCGCGCCAGCGTCGGTATCTCGCGCCACTGATTAAACGCCAGGCGGGCGCTCTCCATCGCGCGGTCCGCCTGGCCGACATCCGCCGCCGTGACCTCGGCAATCGCCTGTCCGGTCGCTGGGTTTATCACCGCGAACGGCGCGCCGTGGCCCGCCTCCCGATGACCGGCAATAAACTGCCCGTGCGGCTGGCGTAAAAAGGCGGTCACTTCCGCCAGTAAGGTTATCTCGCTCATCGTCAGCACCCGTTTTTTAGCAAAGTTAGCCCATCACAGCACGGTTGCGCCGCACCGCCCATCGTTCTAAAGAACGTCATTCTTCCGGACGATATTCAGCGCCCGCGCGGCGTGCTGTGATGAGGACATTGAGCCAGGCAATACGACAGGGTAACGCGATGAATATTAAAATCGATGCGCTGAACTACTACGGCGCGACGAAGAAATACCAGCTCCATTTTCCGGCGCTGCGGGAAGATATCGAAGCCGATGTGGTAATTATCGGCGGCGGCTTTTCCGGCATTAACACCGCGCTCGAACTCGCGGAACAGGGGATCACCAACGTGGTGGTGCTGGAAGCGCGCCATCTTGGCTATGGCGGCACCGGGCGCAACGGCGGTCAGGTGATGGCTGGAATCGGCCACGATATCGAAGCGGTGAAAAAACACGTCGGCAAAGAGGGGCTGGAGACGCTATTTAAAATCGCCAACCTCGGCGCGGGTATCATTCGCGAACGCATCCGCAAATATAATATCGACGCCGATTTCGTCCCCGGCTACGGCTACCTGGCCTATAACCAGCGGCAGCTTAAAACGCTACGCCAGTGGGAGAAGGAGTTTAAAGCCGCCACCCCCGATGAAGAAATCGAACTGTATACCGGGAAAGAGGTGCAGCAGGTGGTCGGTTCCGAGGTCTACTGCGGCGCGCTGAAACATATGGGCGGCGGGCAGATCCATTCACTCAATATGCTGCTTGGTTCGGCGCAGGCCGCGCATTCGCTGGGGGTGAAGATTTTCGAATCCTCGCCGGTGGTGGAGGTGAATTACGGCAAACAGGTACGGGTGCGCACCGCGATGGGCAGCGTTAAAGCCGCCAAACTACTGTGGGCCTGCGACAGCTTCCTCAACAATATGGAGCCGGAGATCTACAACAAAACGCTGGTCACCTACTCCTATCAGGTGTCGACCGAGCCGCTCTCCGATGAACTGATCGAGCGCATCAGCCCGCTGCGCGGCGCCTTCAGCGATATTCGCCCGGTGATTAACTACTACCGCGTCACTCGTGAAAACCGCCTGCTGTTCGGCAGCGCTACCCGCTTCGTGGAGTATACGCCGAACGATTTCGCCGCCTGGAACCGTACGCTGCTGGCGGAGGTCTTCCCATACCTGAAAGATGTGAAGATCGATTTCGCCTGGGGCGGGCCGATGGCCTGTAGCGCCAACCTGTTCCCGCAGATTGGCACCTTACGCGACCATAACAACGTCTTTTACGTCCAGGGGTACTCCGGCTTCGGCGTCACCCCCTCGCACATCGTGTGCAAAATCCTCGCCGAAGGGATCAATGGCGGTTCCGACCGCTATCGTCTGCTAAGCAGCATTCCCCACGCGACCATCCACGGCCGTGACAGCCTGCGCTTGCTATTAGTCACCGCCGGAAAACTGATGCATCAAACCGCCGGTTTCTGGAAAGGCCGGAGTTAATCAGGAGAACGCTATGCACGCTTTTAAACTCAAACACCCGGTACCTGAACTACAGCCGATCGGCAGCGTCAGCCTGCTCGGCGCGACGCCGACCGCCGGCGACCCGCAGGTAGCGGGCGCGATGATATACGGCGAGCCGCAGGACGCCTTTACCTGCGGACTGTTTTCGTCCACCGAAGGGAGCTTCACCATGACCTACCCGTTTACCGAACACGCCACCGTGCTGGAGGGCGAAGTTGAACTGACCGTCGCCGGCGGCGAGCCGCAGCGCTTCGCGCCGGGGGACAGCTGGTTTGTCAAACAGGGCACCGAAGTGGAGTGGAAAATCCTCACCCCACGTTTCGTCAAACACTATCTGGCGAACGTCGAGACGCGCTAACACGCTGATAATGCCCGGCGGCGCATTACGCCTTCTCCGGGCTACCAAATCGCACAGCGCTGTCGCCCCGATAAGCGTCGGCGCTACCGGGGTTTTGAGGCCAAATTAAAGGCAAGCCGCACGGACCGTAGGCCGGGTAAGGCGCTAGCCGCCACCCGGTAGAAATACGCGCAACGTGGCAAGACAGATGGCCCCGCTTTCCGGGGCCATCTTGTTTATCAACCGCCACATTCATGGACTACGTCACAGATTCACCCGTTGCTCTCCACCTTCCGGACGATATTCGTTGAGCAGGATGCCCGCCTAAATTATGACTATCCGGGAGTGGCGCTGGCTATTCCCTGCCCTCCCCTACATTGTGCAGAGGTTGACTATGTTTAGTAACAGACTCGCCAGCCATCTTGAACGCGGCGTCGTCGGCTTTCCGACGACCCTCGCCAGCTCGGTTGGGCTGATTATGGCAAGCCCGGTGATCCTGACGGTCACCAGCGGATTCGGCATGGGCGGCGACACCTTCGCGCTGGCGGTACTGCTGGCTTTTATTATGATGCAAGCACAGGTCACTACCTTCGCCGAAGCCGCAACGTTAATCCCTACCACCGGCTCGGTGTACGACTATATATCCTGCGGTATGGGCCGCTTCTTCGCCATTACCGGCGCGCTGTGCGCCTATCTTATCGTCCATATCTTCGCCGGCACCGCGGAGACCATTCTCGCCGGCATTATGGCGCTGGTGAACTTCGAATCGGTCAACGCGCAGATGGCCGCCCATCAAAACACCTGGATGGTGGGCGTCGGTATGGTGGTCATTTTCGGCCTGCTCAACGCCATTGGCGTGGAAATTTTCGGCAAGGTCGAAGTGGTGCTTACCTTTGGCATGTGGACAACGCTGACCATTTTCGGCCTGTGCGGCATTTTTATGGCGCCGGTGACTCATCTTTCCGGCTGGTTCGGCACGCCGCTGAACGTTAGCGATATCTCCGGCCTGTTCGGCTATATCGGCATGGCGATGTTTATGTTCGTCGGCTGCGAACTGGTGACGCCGATGGCGCCGGAAATCAAAAAAGCCCACCGCACCATTCCGCGGGCGATGGCGCTGGGTCTGCTGGGGGTCGCCAGCTGCATGTTTATCTATGGCGCGGCGATTAACCGCCAGGTGGAAAACGTGGTGATCGATGCGGCGAATAACGTCCATTTGCTGGACACGCCGATGGCGATCCCGGCCTTCGCCGAGCGGGTGATGGGCCACGCCGGCCAGTACTGGCTCGGGGTCGGCCTGCTGCTGGCGGGCTGCGCCACGATTAATACTTTGATGGCCGCGGTGCCGCGTATTATTTACGGTATGGCGCTGGACGGCGCGCTGCCGCGTTTTCTTACCTGGCTGCATCCGCGCTTCAAAACACCGGTGATCGCGATTGCCATCGGGGTGGCCATCCCCTGCCTGCACGCCTGGTACCTGAACGGCGATCTGGACCGTATCGTACCGCTGATCCTCGCCGCGGTATGCGCCTGGGGCGTGGCCTATCTGCTGGTCACGCTGTCGGTGGTGATGCTGCGCATTCGCCGCCCTGACCTGCCGCGCGCCTACCGCTCGCCGTGGTTCCCGCTACCGCAGATTATCTCCAGCGTCGGGATTATCATCGCGATTGTGAATATTACCCCACCGGGGATGGACAGCCGCGAGGTGCTGGTGCCGTTCGGGATTATGCTCGGCCTGACCGCCGCCTATGCTCTGTTCTGGACGCTATGCGTACAGCGCGTTAATCCGTTCAAGCCGCTGGAGGTGGAAGAGGTGGTCGAGCGCGCTATCGGCAATTATGAGAAACAGACCCGCGGGGAGATGACGCCTGATGCCCTCCGTCCCCTGGTTTGAAACGCCATTAATGAACGCGGTGCAGCGCGACTTAGCGGGCTGGCCGAGCGAAAAACTCAGCGAACGCAGCGCGATGTTGCGGTTGAACGACGCCACCGCCGTCATCTTCAGCGTGCGCCAGAAGCGGCTATTTATGGCCAGCATTCACAGCTGCGAGTTTGTCGTCGAGGGGCCGGTTACCCGGCCCGCTCGCGGCAAGATCCGCGCCCACCAATCCGGCTGGCTGAAACGTCAGCCCATCCGCTTTATCGGTAGTAAAGAGAGCGCGGAGCTCGCCGGCTATCTCAACGGTTTTCCTAATCTCCAGCACACCTTAAGCGAGCTGGACTACCGCCGCTTTTCGTTGACCTTTGACGATAGCGGCTGGCGCTGTTGCATTGAACCCTGGGCCGCCAGCGAAGTGGTCTGTAAAATGCCGCCGCTGCGCCGTTATCTGAAGCTCGAAGCGCAGCAGCGGATGCTGCTGCTCAGCGTGCTGGCGATGATTAACCAGGCGGTAAGTCAGTGGATGGCTGAGAAAACCAATGATTAAGACCATATTGCCATGACATCACGCGCCGATCAGACTCTCCAGAGGAATGCCGAACTGTGCATGAAGCCGGCGAATCATCGGGAGCGTCAGGTTACGCGTGCCATTGAGAATTTCATAAACGCGATTAGATTTACCAATCGCTGGTTCCAGATCTTTTACGGTAAGCCCCTGCTGCTCCATGCGAAATTTTATGGCTTCAATGGGGGTGGGCGGCTCGATGGGATAGTGCCTTTTCTCATACTCTTCAATGAGCAAGCACATCACCTCAAAAAAATCGCCCTCTGGCGTATCAGGCGCTGGTTCATTATCAAAAAAAGGTTCAACCGCGCTTAACGCGGCTTCGTAATCTTGTTCAGTGCGGATAGGCTTAACATTCATCATTTACTTCCTCTCTATCGTCTCAGCGTTTATCACGTCATATTCCTTATGCGTTCCGATAAACTTAACGAACATCCATCCCCGCAGATAAGCAACAGCTACAATTAACCGATAATCATTTCCCTTTATGTTGAATACCACCCGCTTATTTTTCAATATGCTTGCGCTGCGGTATTGGTCCTTAATCTCCGCCGGGGTTTTCCAGTCAGCCTTTATTGCCTCGTCCACCCAAGCCTTTAGCGGTTGTTCCGCGTCGGGATTCTCCGCCCAGAAATCCCTGAGTACTTTCACTGAGATTATCTTCATGGACGGATATTAGTCCCAATTCGGGACCAGGTAAAGAAAAAAGTCCCAAAACGGGACTTTTGAGTCACATTGCGTCTTGCCCTTCCCCGCCATCACAGCGGGGAAGCTGAGGCGTTTTATAGCAGACCGAACTGCTGCGCCAGCCGATCGATGGCCTGGCGCTGGAACTGCGCGAATGCGGCGCGCGGCTGCTGCTGCTGAATAAATTCCAGCAGCGGATCCTGAACCTCGGTGCGCACGCCGCTCAGCGTTTCCATCACCGCCAGGCCGCAGAACGGCACGTAGGACTCGGCGTAGCCGCCTTCGTGCACCATCACCAGTTTCCCGCCGCACAGGCGATCCGCCGCCTGCTGGACCTGTTCGGTCATCGCCCGGAAGCTGTCGCTATGTAGCTGCATCCGCGCTAATGGATCCATCGCGTTGGCATCATAGCCGCAGGCGATAATAATCAGTTCCGGCTCAAAACGCGCCAGCGCGGGAATGACGATAGTTTCCAGCGCATAGCGCCAGCTGTCGTCGCCCGCCCCGGCCAGCAACGGAATATTGATGTTGTAACCTTCGCCCGCGCCAACGCCGCGATCGTCCTCGCCGGAGTAGCCCGGCGGGAAGCAGCCGTCCTGATGCAATGAGATAGTCAGCACGTCATCGCGCTGCAGATAGATATGCTGCGTACCGTTACCGTGGTGAACGTCCCAGTCAATAATCGCCACCTTGCCGAGCCCCAGCGACGCTTTCGCCCGTTCAACGGCAATGGGAATATTGGCGAGGAAACAAAACCCCATCGACTGGTCCGGCAGGCAGTGGTGTCCGGGCGGCCGCGACAGCGAATAGGCGTTATCCAGTTCCCCTTTAAGCACCGCTTCCACGGCGGCACAGGCCAGTCCGGCGGAAAGGCAGGCGATTTCATAACTCCCCGGTCCCAGCGGCGCCTCTTTGCCGAGCATGCCGCCGCCGTTATCGCTGATTGCCTTAAAACGCTCAAGATAGCTATCAGGATGGATCCGCCGCAGGTCCTCAAGGCTCGCCGCCGCCGCGCTGCGTAGTTCCAGCTGCGGCGTCAGCCCGGAGACGTCCATCAGGTTTTTCATCCGCCGTTTGGTCTCCGGCGACTCGGCATGGCCGCCGCCGGCGGGCGGCTGTACCCAGCCACCGACCGGCAGCGTTACCGCATGCAGGCCGGTACTGTGCCAGAAACAACGTTCATCAAAGAAGAAACCGGTTTTTCTTTTCACTCTATCCTCCCGTTGGCTAAACCTTTTCCGGCGGACGACGCCGCCGCAATCAAAATCAGAGACAGCAGCGCGCAGGCGCCTGCCGCCGCCAGCAACGGATTGGCGCTGGCGAAGTGTTGCAGTAAGGCCCCCGCGAGCGCCGGGCCGGCTGCCATTCCGCCGCCGATCACCAGATTGATGCTGTTCATCAACCGGCCGCTGTTATCAAGCGCGGCCACGCGAGCGAGGATAAAGGGCAGCACGAAAGTCCAGGTGAACTTAAACAGCAACGCCGCGATGGCGTAACGCACCAGCAGCGGATGGCCCGTCAGTAACAGCACGCTGGCGATCAGCAGCGCGTATCCCAGCCACACCGCCAGCCGGTCCGGACGTTGGGTACCGCGTAGAGCCGCGCCGCCGGCGCCGATAATGCCGAACACCGTCGCCGCCGCTAGCACCAGACCGACCTCTGTCGGACTCAACCCTGCCCCGCTGCCGATGGTGCCGATAAAGGTCCATACCGCGCTGAGGCTGATATAGAAGGTGAGAACCGCCAGTACCGCCAGCGCCTTACGCCACGACGCCGCAGGTGGCTGGCGATGGGAAGCCGATTGCGCTTGAAAACGCGACGGGAAGGCGGAAACCAGCGGCAAACAGCAGAGCATGATGGCGGCGAGGAGCAGATAAACGACCTTCAGGCCAAAGGTCACGAACAGGCCGGGCAACACCAGCAGGCCAAGCATGCCTAACAGCAGCTGCCCCAGTACCCAAAATGCGTACACCCGCGATGGATTCGGCGTTCCCGCCGCGCAGCTGATGCACAAAATCATTAGCGTTCCGCCCGCCAGGGAAGCAATAAAGCGTACCGCCAGCAGCGACGCATACTGGGTGACTACCGCCGAAGCAAGGTTAGCGAGCAGAAATACCGCGCAGGCGACGAGTGCCACCCGCCGCCAGTCCAGGCGGTTCATCCACCACCACGCCGGGAGCGTCGCCAGGCTCATCGCGCCGAGCTCCGCCGAAAATAGCCAGCCGATCTGTCCGGGTTTAAGGTGCCATTCGCTGGCCAGTTGCGCCGCCACCGCCGGCGCGGTCATTAAAATCCCCGGCGCAATGGCGGCGAAAATGACAATCGCCGCCAGCAAACGCAGCGACACCACCAGCCCGCCAGGCCGGGAAAGGCTATTTTCAGAAAGAGGTGTACTCGACATCGTAGGGCGTGCTCCAGTCAAAAAAGCCTCCCCCCGGACGGTTATCCAGGGAGTGATACCCTCAGGCATCAGGAAAACGCCGTGCTGCCACGGCGCGCGCGGGATGCGATAGTCAGATTACAGATGCAGCGTACGCTGAGCGGCAGGCATCCAGGTTCGGGAAACGAGTTCAGTCCGGTTGACGACTTCGGTCTTGGCGAAAATATTGCGCAGATGGGTTTTCACCGTCGAGAGCGAGATATCCAGCTGGCGGGCAATCAGCTTATTGCTGGCGCCTTCACGCACCATGCCGACGATTTCGCGCTCTTTGGCCGTCAGGATGGCAGGGAGTTGATCCTCTTCCTGCAGGAAATCGCGAATAGCCAGCTCCACCAGCGGCAGTACCGCCTGGGCCCGGAGGCGTTCCTCGCTGGAAAAAGGCACGTCGCGCATCAGCGAGATACCGGCAACGATCCGCCGTTCGCGGCGAATAAAGATTTCGGTCATGTCGCGTACGTTATTCGGCAACATAAATTCATGATAGTAGTGGCGGTTGCGGTCACAGAGTCGCGGCGTCATCGCTGCCATGGTCGTACTCTGGTGACTAAAGTGCGCCGGCAGGTGCGGATCCAACGGCTGGAAGCTTTCCAGATATTGTTGGTGTGTATTATCCGAAATATTATGCAATATATAGTTTTCAGGTTTTAAACGATTATTTACTCGATAAAAAACCGCTGAAGACAGTGGAATTAACTGTGAAATAGTCTGTAAACAACGGGCTATTATCGCATCATTACGACTGGCTTTTAATAAAGCAGACATGATATTTCCCCCCGTCAAGGTGGTGGTGCGTAACACGCGGATTACCAGAGTAAGATGAAGCATACATTTCACATTTAAGTAACACAATCATTAACATGTTAACAATGTGATATCCATTACAAACTTTTCATCAATACATTGTTATTTAAAGCATTTAAAAATCGCCCTGCTATCTGTTAACGTAGCGGCGTTAAAACATAAACAAAAGTTATTAACATCACGCGTTATTTTCTCGTGAGGATTAAAAACCCTTATATTGGCAGGTCCGATCTCATCCTTAAGAACGATAGTTTTTTGCATTTTTTCATTTATACCCTAAAAAGGATGTCGATAATTTAACGCCGCGGCTTAATCAACGGATTACGCCTGACTTGCTATTGCCCAAATATGCCGCCCCAGGCCAGCAATTAATAGAGGATAAGCCGATGCTGAATATCGCCGCCTTACGCCAGCAGCAAATTCCGCTGGCCGTCGAACCGCGCTCATCGCTGCCGTTTCATATTCTGATGAAACCGATTGGCCCCGCCTGCAACCTCGCCTGCCGCTACTGCTACTACCCGCAGGATGAAACGCCGGTCAGGAAGATGGACGAGGCGCGACTGGAACAGTTTATCCGCCGCTATATTGCCGCCCAGCCCGCCAGCGCGCGGGAAATCAACTTTGTCTGGCAGGGCGGCGAGCCGCTACTGGCCGGGTTAAGTTTTTATAAAAAAGCGCTCGCCCTGCAGCAGCGCTACGCCCCTGACGGCGTAACCATCAGCAATAGCCTGCAGACCAACGGGACGCTTATCAACGACGCCTGGTGCCGGCTGTTTCGCGAACATCGCTTTATTATCGGCGTCAGCCTCGAAGGTAGCGAAGCGCTTCAAAACCACCATCGACCGGATAAACGCGGGCAGGCTTCCTGGCCGGCGGCGCTACGCGGTATCGCCCTGCTCCACCAGCATCAGGTGGAGTTTAATCTGCTGGTGGTGGTGCATAACGAGATGGCCGCCCACGCGGCGGCGATTTATGACCGGGTGGTCACGCTTGGCGCGCGCTATCTGCAGTTCCAGCCGCTAATGAGCGAAGGCGCGGCGCTGCGCGAGGGTTATCAGCTCAGCGCCGATAACTGGGGGCGTTTTATGGTCGGTATCTGGCGACAGTGGCAAAAGCGCTGCGATATGGGGCGGGTGTTCGTCATCAATATCGAACAGGCGTGGGCGCAGTACTTTACCCATACCAGCGGCAGCTGCGTGCATAGCGCCCGCTGCGGCAGCAATCTGGTGATGGAGTCTGACGGCCAGCTTTACGCCTGCGATCATCTGATCAACGCCGAACACCGTCTGGGCCGCCTTGACGAGCAGACGCTCGCCGCCGCGGTCGACGCATCCGTTCAGCTCCCTTTCGGCCAGCAAAAAAGCCTGCGCCGCGAATGTCAGACTTGCTCCGTAAAAATGGTCTGCCAGGGCGGCTGCCCCGCGCATCTCAACGCCGCTGGCAACAATCGTCTATGCGGCGGTTATTACCGTTTCTTTAGCGAAATCCTCGCGCCATTACGTCCCTTTTCCCGCGACCTTAACGGCCTGAAAGCCTGGCGGGCCGCGTTTGTTGGGGCCGCGCATCCCGCGTAGCCCTTTGCCCTGATGGTTGTCCCACTATGAACAGGAGAGTCAGTCGTGAACAAAAAAGCCATGGCCGCGGCGGTCAGCATGATCCTCGCCGGCGGCGCGCACGGCGCACAGAATGAGCATCCAAACGTCATCGTGATTATCGCCGATGATATGGGTTATTCCGATATTAGCCCCTTCGGCGGTGAGATCCCCACCCCCAACCTGCAGGCCATGGCGGAGCAAAGTATCCGCATGAGCCAGTATTACACCTCACCGATGTCGGCCCCGGCGCGTTCGATGCTGTTGACCGGCAACAGTAACCAGCAGGCCGGGATGGGCGGCATGTGGTGGTACGACAGCACCATTGGCAAAGAGGGTTACGAACTGCGGCTGACCGACCGCGTCACCACCATGGCCGAACGCTTTAAAGATGCCGGCTATAACACGCTGATGGCCGGCAAATGGCATCTCGGTTTTGTTCCCGGCGCCACGCCGAAGGACCGCGGTTTTAACCACTCCTTCGCCTTTATGGGCGGCGGCACCAGCCACTTTAACGATGCGATACCGCTCGGAACCGTCGAGGCGTTCCACACTTACTATACCCGCGATGGCGAGCGCATCTCCCTGCCGGATGATTTTTACTCCAGCGAAGCTTACGCCCGCCAGATGAATAGCTGGATTAAAGCGACGCCGAAGGAGCAGCCGGTCTTCGCCTGGCTCGCCTTCACCGCCCCTCATGACCCCCTGCAGGCGCCGGATGAGTGGATCAAACGTTTTAAAGGCCAGTATGAGCAGGGTTACGCCGAGGTCTATCGCCAGCGCATCGCCCGTCTGAAAGCGCTGGGAATCATTCATGACGACACCCCGCTGCCACATCTGGAGCTGGATAAAGAGTGGGAAGCGCTAACGCCAGAACAGCAGAAATATACGGCGAAAGTCATGCAGGTGTATGCGGCGATGATCGCCAATATGGACGCGCAAATCGGCACGCTGATGGAGACGCTGAAACAAACCGGGCGCGATAAAAATACCCTGCTGGTATTTTTAACCGATAACGGCGCCAACCCGGCACAGGGTTTTTATTACGAATCTACCCCCGAATTCTGGAAGCAGTTCGATAACAGCTATGACAACGTGGGCCGCAAAGGATCCTTTGTCTCCTACGGCCCCCACTGGGCCAACGTCAGCAACGCCCCCTACGCCAATTATCACAAAACCACCAGCGCCCAGGGCGGCATCAATACCGACTTTATGATCTCCGGTCCCGGCATTACCCGGCGCGGTAAAATCGACGCCTCAACCATGGCGGTGTACGACGTGGCGCCGACGCTATACGAATTTGCCGGCATCGATCCCAACAAATCACTGGCGAAGAAACCCGTATTGCCGATGATTGGCGTCAGCTTTAAGCGCTATCTGACCGGGGAAACGCAGACGCCACCGCGCTCAAAGTACGGCGTCGAATTGCATAATCAGGCCGCCTGGGTCGATGGCGACTGGAAGCTGCGGCGCTTAGTGAAGCTCGACCTCAGCGCCGGCGACGCGCCATGGCAGTTGTTTAATCTGCATGACGATCCGCTGGAGACGCATGACGTCGCGGCCCAACATGCCGACCGGGTCAAAGCCATGAGCGACGCCTACGAGGCATTTGCTAAGCGCACCATGGTTACCAAAGCGCAGGGCAAGATGATCGATTATGTCGGTATCGATAACAAAACCGGGCGTTATCTGGCGGTCGATCCGGCAACCATGAAGCCGGTGCCTGCGCCGCAGGCGATTCCTGTGAACGAGGGCCAATAAACAAACCCGGCTATCGTTCTTCTGGACGATAGCCGGAAGTTGACTCGCTTTCTAAGGTAATCCTGAACCCATTACAGGAGAGAGCGGATGGCGAGAGTCGTGGTGATTACCGGCGGCGGAAGCGGGATTGGCGCCGCCTGCGCGCGGCTGATGACGGCAGCGGGCGAGCGGGTGTTTATTACCGGCAGACGCGAAGCAACGTTACAGAAGATCGCCGATGAAACCGGCGCGACGGCGCTGGTGGGCGATGCCGCCGACGGCAATGTCTGGCGGGAACGGCTGCTACCGGCAATTCTCGACCAAACCGGCGGTATCGATGTGCTCATCTGCAGCGCCGGCGGCATGGGCAATAGCGCCGCCGCCGACACCAGCGATCGCCAATGGCGCGAGGCGCTGGAAGCGAACCTGAACAGCGCTTTCGTCAGCGTGCGCGCCTGCCTGCCTTCGCTTATCGCCAGCCGCGGCAATGTACTGTTCGTCGCCTCCATCGCTTCCCTTGCCGCCGGGCCGCAGGCCTGTGGCTACGTCACCGCCAAACACGCGTTAATCGGCCTGATGCGCTCCGTCGCCCGCGATTACGGCCCACAGGGCGTCCGCGCCAATGCCATCTGCCCCGGCTGGGTCACCACCCCGATGGCGGATGAAGAGATGATTCCGCTGATGCGGGAGGAAGGGTTGTCGCTTACCGAGGCCTATCAACGGGTGTGCCGCGACGTTCCGCTACGCCGCCCCGCCAGCCCCGATGAAATAGCGCAGGCCTGCCAATTTCTCTGCTCGCCGCAGGCCGCCATTATCAGCGGTGCGACGCTGGTCGCCGACGGCGGTTCCAGCATCGTCGATGTTCCAACGCTGGCGTTTACTTAACGCCCCACTCTACTCAGGAGCTCACATGACTTCAGAAGCCGTATTTATCCAGGTCGGCGCGCTGGCCGATGGTTTTGCCCCGCACGGCAACCTGCTGGCCACCGCCAGTCTGCCCGCAGGCGAACGCTTTACCTTTTATGCCGCCGGGAGCGAGCCGCAGCAGCTGATTATCGAAAATGACCAGACTCTGCTCTGGAACGGCAAACGCGCGCCCTGGCGGGCAACCGCCCTGCGCCCCGATATTCTGTTTATCGATTTTCTTGACCCGGAGCGCGATAACGCCAGTATCAGCGCGGTATGCAACCTGACGCAGCGCAACGCCACGCTGGTATACGGCCAGCTACCGGACGAAGCCGCCGCGCGGCTGGACGCCTTCAGCCGGGTAGAGCAAGGGTTGCCGCTGACCGCCGTCGAGGCGCGATTTGTCTTCGCCCGCCTGGATGCCCAGCCGGGGCCGCTGCCGGACTTTACCACCGCGCTGGTCGGCATGCGCAATCAGTACACCTATAGCCCGACCGAGCGTTATGAACACATCTATCTCAATTATAATTTTTACGCCTGGCAGTGTCTGGACGGCGTGGAAAAGGGGCTGGCGGATGTCGACCGCTGCCATTACGTACAGGTGGCGGAGGATCTCTATTTGTTCGTCTGGCGGGAGAAAATCATTCCCACGCTGGGGGCTATCTTGATCGATCTTCAGCAGATGCGCACCGATGGTAAGATCATGGGTTATCAGGGCAGTGATTTTGGCGCCTTGAGTAATTTCCCGGTCGGCGCGAGCGCGAAGATCCTCAACGTCACCCGCCATCAGGAATAATATTGCGTGGCCGGGAGAAGCGCCCGGCGATATGGGAAGCGCCCCATCCGGTTGAACGGGCCCTGCGGGCGCGGGTGCTTCGGCATCAGGCGCTGACGGAAATGCATGTTCAGGAGCAGAAACGGCGGGTGAGCCTGATGAGTAAAGGGGGTCATGTGTCGCTACGCCGGGCAACATCCGCGGATATGGAGCACCTTTGCGCCGGATGGCGGCTGCGCCTTATCCGGCCTACCGTTCGTGCGGCCCGCCGTTAATTATTCACCACGCTGGCTGAAACTGCCGAGGTTGGGTGCCGCAAAATCCCCGGTGGCGCTACCGCTTACCGGGGCTACGCACTGTGCGATTTGGTAGCCCGGACAAGGCGCAACGCGCCGCCTCCGGGGTGAGGGACTGACTCAGGCGCTGGCGCTGTCGAGCCGCGCCAATTGTTCGCTGCTGAGGCTCAGCGCCGCCGCGTGGGCAAAACTTTCCACCTGCGCCAGGCTGGTGGCGCTGGCAATCGGCGCGGTAACGCCTTCCCGGCTCATCAGCCACGCCAACGCCACTTCGGCAGGCTTCGCGCCCTGTTCTTCCGCCACCGCGACCAGCGTGTCAATAATCCGCATTCCGCGTGGATTGAGATATTTAGCGATGCCGCTGCCGCGCTGGCTTTGCGCTAAATCGGACGGCTGGCGATACTTACCGCTCAGGAAGCCGGAAGCCAGGCTGTAGTAGGTCACCACGCCTATATCGCGGCTTACGCAGAGATCGCGAAGCGCTCCTTCAAAGGCGGAGCGGTGATAGAGGTTGTATTCCGGCTGCAGCACCTGCCAGGCCGGAAGGCCGCCTTTACGCGCCACTTCCAGCGCCGATGACAGCTGTCCGGCGTCGAGGTTTGAAGCGCCAATCGCCCGCACCTTGCCGGCCTGCTGCAGCGCCTGGAAAGCTTCTAACGTTTCATCGATCGGCGTTTCAGGATCCGGCCAGTGGGCGAAATAGAGGTCGACGTAATCCGTATTCAGGCGGCGCAACGAGTCGTCAATCGCCTGCTGGATCCAGGCTTTTTTCAATCCTTTATGGCCGGGTAGCCCCATATCAGAACCGACTTTGGTAAAGATTTTGACTTTATCGCGTATGCCGGGGCGCGCCTGTAGCCAGCGGCCAATAATGGTTTCGGATTCACCGCCCTGATTGCCTTCCGCCCAGCGGGAGTACACATCCGCCGTATCGATAGCATCAAAACCGTGGTCAACAAAAGCATCAAGAATGGCAAAACTGGTTTTCTCATCGATGGTCCAGCCAAAGACGTTGCCGCCAAATACTAATGGGGCGATGGAAAATCCGCTTTTGCCCAATGGACGTGTCATCATGCCGATTACTCCTTAGCTTATATTCTGTTTCCCTCAGATAACCGCAGGGGGTCTGAAGAGGATGTCGAGTGGATAATCAGAAAAGGAATCTTGCGGCGGGCAGTCCATGCCCGCAGGGTACACTCTGACATTATGTCCCGGAATAAACGTCAAAGCTAAAATATTTCCCGGCCAGTTTTTTGTAGGTGCCGTCGGCAAGCATTTTCGCAATCGCGCCATTTATCTCTTCGCGCAGCGCATCGTCGCCTTGACGCAGGCCAATCGCCGCCCCGGCGCCGAACAGTTTATTATCCTGCAGCTGTCCGCCAACAAAGGCGAAATCCTTGCCCTGCGGCTGCTGCAGGAAACTGTAATCGGCCATCATGCCGGAGAGCACCGCGCCATCGAGGCGGCCTGATTCAAGGTCGCGCACCACGCTATCGGCGCCCTGATAGGCGACAATGTTGATACCCTGCGGTCGCCAGTACTGGTTCACATAAGTTTCCTGTGCCGACCCCTGCTCGACGCCGATGGTTTTCCCCTTCAGCTGCTCCGGCGTATTGCCTTTGAGGGTATTTTTACGCGCCACCAGAAATACCGGCCCGTTGTAGAGCTTATCGCTAAAGGCAATCTGCTCTTTACGCTTCTCGGTCATATACATCCCCGAAAGAATCGCATCGAACTTACGCGCTTTTAGCGCCGGGATAATGCCGTCAAAGTTGCTTTCCACCCACACGCACTTCGCCTGCAGCTGCTGGCAAATCGCGTTGCCTAAATCGATATCAAATCCCGCCAGCTTGCCCTGCGGATCTTTCCATTCAAACGGCGCAAAGGTCGGATCAACGCCAAAACGGATCTCTTTCGCCCCGGCGGCCAGCGCCGACGTCGACGCCATTAATGCCAAACATAACAACAGTGATTTTTTCATTCGAGATTTTCTCCAGGGATTAACGGCAGTGCGCTTGCACTAAACGCGCGAACAGCGTCGCGCCGGTGCTGATAATGTCATCGTTAAAGTCATAACCGGGGTTATGCACCATACAGCCGCCCTTCTCGCCTTTTTCACCGTTGCCCAGCAGGAAGTAGCAGCCCGGACGCTCGCGCAGCATAAAAGCGAAATCTTCGCTGGCGTTCATTGGCGATACCGACTCCAGCACCCCTTCGCGGCCAAAGACTTCCAGCGCCAGCGCCTGGGCGAAATCGGTCTCTTCATTACTGTTGGTTAATACCGGATAGGAGTCGTAAATCTCGACGTCGCTGCTGGCGCCATAGCTTTTGGCGGTAAATTCGGTCAGCTCTTGAATACGCTTGATCAGCAGGTCGCGAATTTCCGGCTTCATCGCCCGCACGCTGAGCTCCATCACCACGCTCTCCGGAATCACGTTCGAGGCGATGCCGGCCTGGAAAGTCCCCACGCTGACGACCGCCGTTTCACCCGGCGGCACGTTGCGCGCGACGATGCTCTGCAACGCCATCACCAGCGCCGCGCCGGCGACGATAGGATCGACGGTGCGTTCCGGATGGGCGCCGTGGCCGCCGTAGCCGGTAATCGTGATTTTGACCGTGTCCGCCGAGGCCATAAAATTGCCGGCATAGAAGCCCAGCTTGCCAACCGGTAATCCCGGCATATTGTGCAGACCGAAGATGCGTTCGCAGGGGAACTGCTCAAACAGGCCATCTTTAATCATCAGATCCGCGCCGCCGATGGCTTCTTCCGCGGGCTGGAAAATCAGATGCACCGTGCCGTTAAACTGGCAGGCCGGCGAAGCGATATACTTCGCCGCCGCCAGTAAAATCGTGGTGTGGCCATCGTGGCCGCAGGCGTGCATTTTTCCAGGTACCGTACTGGCCCAGGGTAAATCGGTGGTTTCATAAATCGGTAATGCGTCCATATCGGCGCGCAGGCCAATAGTGCGCGGCGAGTCGCCTTTGCTCAGGCTGCCGACGACGCCGGTTTTACCGAGGCCGCGGGTCACCTGATAGCCCCATTCCGCCAGTTTGCCGGCAACCAGCTCGCTGGTATTAAACTCTTCCAGACTTAATTCCGGATTGGCATGTAAATAATGACGGATAGAAATCATTTCTTGTTCCGTGGCTTTAATTTCTGGAATTACACAATCAGACATGCCGTTCTCCGGGAATAGATTAAGAAGTTAACACGTTATCCTGGCTCAAAGTTTATGCAAGTAGCATTTCTAATTGCTGGAACACCATCCATCATATTTTTAATACAGACAAATCGCAGAACAATAACCATTAAAACTGGCAAAATTTAAATATAAACGTTTATTTTATGGGTTACACACCAACACTTACTCTACTATCCCCGCTTTAATTCAGTTTTAAATAAAAATAAACAGCCATGAAATATCATTTACTTTTACTTGCCTGCGCGCTGACGCTAACAGGCTGCAGCGCTGAGGGCGACACCGCCAGCCAGCAACGCGCCAGCATCCAAAAGATGCGTACCAACACGCTCAGTAAACTCTATAGCCTGTACCCGGAAGCGCGTAGCGATATCCAGCATTCAAAGGGCTACGCGGTCTTCGCCAGCAACAGTAGCAAGATATTAGTCTTTGGCTTCGGCAGCGGTTACGGCGTGGTGAAAAATAGCGCCACGGGCAAAGATACTTATATGAAAATGGCCCAGGGCGGCGCCGGTGTGGGTATGGGCGTGAAACAGCTGCGCACCGTACTGGTATTCCACGATAAAGACGCCTTGAATACTTTCATTACTAAAGGCTATATGGTCGGCGCGGATGCCAACGCGGCAGCGAAATATGACGACAACGGCATCGCCCCGATAGGCGCGTCAGCCAACGGCGTGGCGAAAGATACCTCTTCGCTGCCGTCAAAAGTCAACGTTTATGAAATCACCGAGAAAGGTTTGGCGGCTCAGGCAATGGTCAACGGTTATAAATACTGGCCGGATGACGAGCTGAATAAAAGGTGATCCACTGCGGTCCGTACAAGTTAGCATCAATAAGCCGGGTCAGACGTTAGCCTGACCCGGCGCGAATGCCATGCCGCAAGTATCATTATTTAATGACCGAGGGCGCCGCTTACCAGAATTGAAGTAATAATTCCGGTCGCTGCGGCTATCAGCACGTAATTGCCATCGATATAAGACCAGTGATGCCCCTCCGGCGGGCGCGGCAGACCACGTTCGTTCCAGTTACTGACGCGATATTCATCACCGCGATAATGCTCCGGCGCCGGATGGCCTTTACGGAAATCGTTACCCCTCCAGGCGAAATGGTCCTGTTCATGGCGTTCCTGGCGACGATCGTCATGACCTCTTCGGTCCGGGCCGCGGCTATCATTGTTGCCCTGATGGTTATCGCCAGGACCGCCCGGCTGGTGGTGTCCATTCTGGTCACCCTGCTTCGGGCCATTCTGCCATACCTGCTGTTGCCCCGGACGATGACCGTCATTTGGACCATCGGCAAAAGCCTGAGCGCTCAGCACACAGGATAAAATAACCGCCAGAGAAATCATCTTTTTCATAGTACACCTCCTGATATATCTCTTTTTTACCCTGCAAATGTGGAGAAATAGTGATTAGCAACCTATCCAGGACTATTCCTGGCTAATTCAGGAGGACAGCAAACAATAATTTCAGCGAGCGCCAGACGTAAAAAAGGCCGCTAACGCGACCTTTTTTGTTCTCAGCGAGTCAGTATTACTCAGAGACTTTATTCTTTAACTCTTCAGCGCCTTGCTTGGTTTTATCCCAGCCTTTCTCGCTGACTTCTTTGGTTTTATCCCAACCTTTGCTGGCGCCTTCTTTAGTGGCGTTCCAGCCTTTCTCAGTACCTTCTTTGGTCTTATCCCAGCCCTTCTCGGCGCCTTCTTTGGTTTTATTCCAGGTTTTCTGCGTGCCTTCGCTTATCTGGCTGCCGACGCTATCGCTTTTCCCTTCAGCAGCATGTTTGGACTTGAGCTTCATCTCTTCGCCCTGATTCTGCGCCTGGTGCAGTTTTTCTTTTGCCGTGTTGGCATTTTCGTGGGCTGCGGCCACGGTATCATCGGTTGCATGTGTAGTGGTTGCCGCGAATACCGGAGAAGCGACCAGAATAGCGGATAGTGCAATCATTGCTTTTTTCATATTTTTCCTCTCTTAACGCGTGCTTTATGTTACGAGTCACATTCAGCATGGCATAAGCTTCTGCGCTTGGCATTAGGAAAAGTTCTTAAAACTGCCTGACCGCTATTCCGTCGTTTTAGTGATCGAGATAGAGATAGCTTTCCCAGCTTTTCATACGGATGAGGATCTTTCTTATCAGCGACAGGTGCTCAAAATGTTCCGAATAGACGGCGGCTTCGACATCCGCGCCCTGCGGCAGCTGATAATTTGCCAGACGATCGTCGGTCACTTTTAATACCACCAGCGCTCGGCCGCGCGCCGCCAGATCGTTGGCCGTCAGCAACGTCCCCTGACCCTGAAACTGGCTTTCGCCAATCGCCGGCAGCACTTCCGCGACCTGCGCTTTAAATACGGTTCCCGGAATAGAGGGGAACAGTAATTCAGCCTGTTCACCTTTTTGCAAACGCTGCAGCGCGTTCTGACGGAATGCGGCGACGTATTCACGTGAATTCGCATTATCCGTTGGCACAAACGTCATTACCGGCTTCAGCCCCAACGCGGTGGACATGGTCCCAGGACGCAGGCCGACGGTACTGACATAGCCGTCAGACGGCGCGCGTACCACCGTGTTATCGAGCTTAAATTGCGCCTCGCGCAGCTGCGCCAGCAGCGAAGCGACTCTAGTGTTCTCGCCGTGCACCACCGAATTGAGATCGTTACGCGCCTGTGCGACCTTTGCCCGGGCGGCGTCAACCGCCGCCTGCGAGGCTTTCCAGTTCTGGCGACGGGTATCGACCATCTGATCGGAAAAGGCCCCTTTATCATGACCTGCCTGGAAGCGGGCGTATTCACGCTGGGCCCGGTCGCGCTCGGCGACCGCTTTGCTTAAATCAGCCTGCGCGCTGGTTAACCCCGCATCCAGCGACAACGCATCCTGGCTGGCCGCTTTCACCTGTGCGGTCAGGTCGTCCACCTTCGCCTGGAACGGGGTTGGGTCGATGGTGAACAAGATGTCGCCTTCATGCAGCATCTGATTTGGTTTCACCGGCACGCTGGTGACTCGACCGCGGGTTTGCGAAACAATGGGCACCGTGCGATAAACCTGCTTCCCGACTTCGCTATAGGGGAAGTTATAATTCATACCGAGGATTAACATGCCAATCAGTATCACGCCACCTAATACCGCAGTGGGAACCGTCCATTTATTTAATGGAATACGGAATACTTTAAATATCACGATACACAAGGCGGCATAACACAGCAGTAATAACGTTTCCATTATTTACCCTCCTGATTGACGGCGCTATTTTTCAGACGATTTAATTCCGCCTGCATCGCATCCAGACGCTGATGTAAATCGTGTTGTTCGGCGTTTAACTGTTGCATTCCCCAACCACGGTCTTCCCGCCACAGCGTGGCCCAGATCCACAAAAACGGCCACAGCACATGCAGTGTAAACAGGCTCACCCAGCCGGCGTAATGAATCGCATCCTGGTGCGGATGATTTCTTTTTTTGGCAATTTCATAGGGAATATCGTGGATCACGATAATTCCATAAAATAAAATCAGCACCACCGCAATCAGGATGGCTAAAGCAATATAATCCAGGGTCATAAAATAACTCCAGAATGTGTGACGTATTTCACATTCACTTTATACAGGCGTCAGCAAGCCCGGCATGATCGCCCTGACAACTGACCATATTAATCAGAATTTATCCGGTATTTTTCGGTTGATAGAAATCAGTTGACCTTTTTTCACCGTAATATAGCCGCCTTCTTTTAACGCGGCTAAGACCTGATAAACATAGCTGCGCGAAAGATTGGTCCGTTTAATAATAAAAGCGGACAGGCTTTCACGTTTTCCATAATCGATCTCGTTACGGTACAGATAACGCGATAGCATCGATTTTATGGTCTGAAAACCGGACAGGTTACCGCGCTCGTTGTGCGCATCGAGGGCAAAAATGCCCATGTAGGCCAGAATGGTCGTCAGCTCTTTCATATACTCCGGCGAAGAGTAAAAGAAGATACGCTCGAAATCCTCCACGCTGATTCTGGCGAAACGGCAGCGATCGAGGCATTGGTACAGCAGTTCTACCGCCGGGCAATAGTGCTCAAGCAGGCCAACCGGCATATGTTCGATCACGATCCCTAGCAGATTATCAGGCTCGCTTACGGCGAGAGTGATTTTCCCGGAAAGCAGAAAGTAAATAAACCCAGCCTGCGGCTGAAAACGCTCGCCAGGGGCCAATTCGATGCTTTCGCTACAGGCGGTCACATCCGGGAGATGCGCATTTAACTGCAGCTTCTGGTAGCAGGCATGAATACGACCAAAACTGCTGTTCAACTTCCCCGTATCCATTGCCGTACTTTCCCGTATCACCGACGTCATCAAATATATATAAGGCAAAGCGAGGGGAAAAGTCCACAGCTGGAGTTTTGGCGTAACGATCTGTGCAGCAAGACTATTTCGCCTCTCCGCGATGCAATAAATCAGCATATATCGCCGTTAAAATCCCGCCAGGGCGAAATTGCTTTTTAATCCACTGCGTCACCTGGCCGGTAGCCGCGTGCTGGGTGGCCAGCAACATGCCGGAATCCTGACGCGGGTTGTGGATCTGACGAATCACCAGCAGTTTCTCGGCTATCGCTTCGTTCACCATATAGTCCGGTAAAAAACCGATCCCCTCACCGAGGATCTGACACTGGCATTTAGTATTGAAGTCAGGAACCAGGATCGCTTCCTGGCCATGCAGCAGCCAACCAACCTTTTTATTGATCGTGCTGGCGGTGTCCTCAACCATGATATTGGGGTAAAGGCGCAGCTGGCTTTCCGAGATAGGCTCGGGCATAAACGCCAGCGGATGATCCGGGGCAATAGCAAACACCCAGCGGATCGCGCCGATCTCGGTATAATCGATACCGCCGCCGTCGAGCAGCGTGTCCGGCGCGCCGATGGCAATATTCGCCTGGTTATTGATGATCGAATCCCAGACGCCGTTGTACACCTCGGTGGTGACGGTTATCTGACAGGTGGGAAACTGTTTTTTCAGCACCTGCAGCAGGCGGGCGGTATGGCGAGGCGTGTATAGCAGTTGGTTAATGCAGATCCGCACCCGCGCTTCGATGCCTTGCGAGATAGTATCTATGCTGCGCTTTATCGCGTGGAAATCATTAAGCAGATCGGTGGCCTTGCGAAACAGATAGTAGCCGGATTCCGTCAGTTCAATGCTGCGGGTGTTGCGGGTAAACAGCACTACGTCCAGCCCGGCTTCCATCCGTTTGATGGTATAGCTGATGGCTGAGGTGGTTAACCCCAGCTCGTCGGCCGCCTTGCTGAAGCTGCCAAAACGCGCCGCGGTGGTGAATGCCAGCAGATTTTCTTCAGTAAAAATCGAGTTCATGCGCCCTTCCCGCTTCCGCTAAACCATACGTAAGCTGAATGTATTGGTTACTGTGGCGAGGGGCAATCATTTTTGAACAATGCTTAACACCCGTAGTGAATTCAGGCTCGCTCCTTACTGGTCGCCTCGCTGAGTTTGCGCCCGCTATATTCTGAAATAAAGCCGACGCAGTTGCCCGCCAGAAATCCCAACAGAGTCACCGTCCAGTTCAGACCGGTGGCGAAAAAGAGCGTCATGCCGAGGAAGCCGCCGGGAATAAACGAGGTTAGCGTGAAACGCCCCTGCCAGACGATGACTGCCGAAAATGGCACCGTGGTAATGACGCTTGCCCAGAACCCCGACATACCGCTGGCCGAGGCGAGAGCGCCGGCGGCCAGCGCCGCCAGCCACGCCCACACCGCCCCGGAATAGTTAACGCACAGGCTTTTCACAAAACCGCTTTTACCGCCCCCTGCCGCATAGAAACTACAGAACGCGACGAAGCCGATGGTTCCCAATAATTCCCAACCGTGCTGCAGCCCGACGTGCGAGGAAATTAGCTGCCAAACGCCTGCGCAAATACCGACGGTGATCCCCGTAGCGGTGAGTCCGTTCATCTCTTTCCCCTCTGAAAAAAGATCGATGATATTGCTTTCTGACGGCAACTATATCGAAAGAAAACCCGATTGCGTTAAAGGACAAAGGCATAAAAGAAGTAAACATTGCTCTGCCGCACAGTCTGCATCAATTATTGAAATTTATTCAATAATCCCCCGGATTATGGCGAATAAAATTTAAGCGGGTTCTTTTATCTATTTCTGGTTGCTATGCTCAAGCCATCAAGAAAGTCTCAGCCGCAACAACAGGAGCAAGGTGATGGCGACGGAAAATATTATTGCTGACTATCTTTTGGCTGCAGAGCAGGGAAATATCGCGAAATTAAAAGCCTGCTTAGCAAGCGGCATCGATATTAATGCCAGTAATCGCCAGGGGCGAACCGCCATTACCCTCGCCAGCCTGAATAAACATTATGCTTGTGTTTCTATTCTTATTGCCGCTGGCGTAGATATTAATAAGCAGGACCAGACCTGTTTTAACCCGTTTTTAATCAGCTGTCTGAATAACGACGTCGAACTACTGCGCTTAATTTTGCCGGCAAATCCCGACCTCGAACGATTAACGCGTTTCGGCGGCGTTGGTCTGACGCCGGCCTGTGAAAAAGGCCATCTTGAAATCGTGAAAATATTGCTGACGGAAACGGATATTAATGTCAATCACACCAATTTCGTTGGCTGGACGCCGCTGCTGGAAGCGATTGTTTTAAACGACGGCGGCGCGACGCAGCAGGAGATCGTCAAACTGCTGTTGGATCACGGCGCCAACCCGCATATGACCGATAAGTATGGTAAATCGCCGCTGGAGCTGGCATGGGATAAGGGATTCAGTGAAATCGCCCACCTGCTGGTCGCCGCCGGAGCCTGAGGAAGGAGAATCGCCATTAACACCTCCTCGCGGTGGTGTGTGCAAGCGCTAACTGCGGATACCCGCTTTCTCGCACAGCGCGGCGGTGGACGGGTCGGGCAGGTTTTCACCCATGCGGTAAACCTGCTTACCCCGGGCAAACCAGGGCTTCTGACGCTGCTGTGCGAAACCTCTGACAATGCGCCCAATAGCTGTAGGTTAGCACTCACCCACTTTGACAACCTGTTCCGGCCAGGGGAAAGCGTCCGGTTTACCGATTCAGGAATTTACATTGGCGATAATAAATGGATAGAGATCCACCGGTGTAAGCGCTGGCAAACGCCGCGAGCGGTATTAAACGCGGCAACATTTAACCTGATAGCCTGGCGACGATGGCACAACATTATCGTTACGCAGTTACATGAGGATGATACGTTATTTCTCTATCGCGGCGACAATCCCTTTTATCACGCAATGAGTCGTGAATTACAGCAGCGACGGGAAATATTATTTAAAGCACTTCACGAAAATAAAAATATCGGCGCCGCTGTGGCGAACATGATCGGATTAGGCATTGGCCTGACGCCATCGGCGGATGATTATTTGCTAGGTCTAAGCGTTATTTTATTCATAAAGGGACACCCGGCTAACCATTACCGGGAAGCCTTTATAACCGCGCTGCAGAGCGCCAGACAAAATACTACGCCGCTCAGCGCGATTACGCTGGAGGCGGCGATTAACCAGCATTATCGAGAAAGTATCGCCGTGATGATTAACCTGATGGTTAATCAACCGACAACCTTTTCTATTGAGGCTATTGCCAATATTAAAAATATTGGCTCAAGTTCCGGCAGCGACATGCTATTGGGTATGGCGGATGCCTGCGCGCTGAGCCAAACGTATGGAGGGAATAATGTCAGTTAAAATAGTGGTGAAGAAGAATACCTATTTTGATTCGGTCTCATTAATGTCGATTTCCACCCGCGCTAATAAGCTCGATGGCGTAGAGCAGGCATTTGTGGCGATGGCGACGGAAATGAACAAAGGGGTGCTGAATAACCTGGGGCTGCTGACGCCGGAGCTGGAAGCGGCGAAAAACGGCGACCTGATGATCGTCATCAAGGGCAAAGACGGCGCCGATAGCGAACAGATACTCAGTGAAATAGAAGCGCTGTTCAGCAAAAAGGCCGAAAGCGGCCAGCACAAAGCGCGCTACGCCACCCTCGCCAGCGCCAAAAAACATCTTCCGCAAAGTAACCTCGCGATTATTTCGGTCAACGGTCTGTTTGCCGCTCGCGAAGCGCGTCAGGCGCTGCAAAACGATCTTAACGTGATGTTGTTTTCCGATAACGTCTCTATTGACGACGAACTGGCGCTGAAACAGCTGGCCCACGAAAAGGGATTGTTGATGATGGGGCCAGACTGCGGCACCGCCATTATTAACGGCGCGGCGCTGTGCTTCGGTAACGCGGTTCGCCGCGGCAACATCGGCATTATCGGCGCCTCCGGCACCGGTAGCCAGGAGCTGAGCGTCCGTATCCACGATTTCGGCGGCGGGATCTCGCAGCTAATCGGTACCGGCGGTCGCGATCTGAGTGAGAAAATCGGCGGCCTGATGATGCTCGACGCCATTCAGATGCTGGAAGCGGATCCGCAAACGGAAATTATCGTCCTTGTTTCCAAACCGCCGGCACCGACGGTGGCGAAAAAAGTGCTCGAACGCGCCCGCGCCTGCCGTAAACCGGTGGTGGCGTGCTTCCTCGGCCGCGCCGAGCCCCCCGCCGATGAGCAAGGTCTGCAGTTCGCCCGCGGCACCAAAGAAGCGGCGCTGAAGGCCGTTCTGCTGAGCGGTATTAAGCAAGAGAACCTCGATCTGCATCCGCTAAATCAAGCGCTTATCGCCGAAGTGCGCACGCAGCTCACGCCGCAGCAGAAATACATTCGCGGCCTGTTCTGCGGCGGTACCCTGTGCGATGAAACCATGTTCGCGGTACTGGAAAAACACGCGGATGTTTATAGCAACATTCAGCCGGATCCGGCTTATCGCCTGAGCGATATCAATCGCAGCATCAAACACACCTTCCTCGATTTCGGCGATGACGATTTCACCAACGGTAAGCCGCACCCGATGATCGACCCGACCAACCGTATCAGCCGCCTGCTGCAGGAAGCGCGCGATCCCGAAGTGGCGGTCATCGTCATGGACTTCGTGCTGGGCTTCGGGGCGCATGAAGATCCGGTGGGTTCGACGATCGCGGCGATCGAAGAGGCCAAAGCCATTGCCGCCGCCGATGGCCGCCCATTGACGATCCTCGCTTACGTGTTAGGCACCGATCTCGATACGCCATCGCTGGAGCAACAGCGCCAGATGCTGCTTGACGCTGGCGTCATTCTGGCCAGCAGCAGCACCAATACCGGTTTGCTGGCGCGTGAATTTATCTGCAAAGGGGAGCAAGCCTGATGAGCCAGTCGCTATTTAACCAGCCGTTGAACGTGATTAACGTCGGTATCGCCATGTTCAGCGACGATTTGAAAAAGCAGCATACCGCCGTCACCCAGCTCGACTGGACGCCGCCAGGCCAGGGCAATTTGCAGCTGGTTGAGGCGCTGGATCGCATCGCCGGCTCGCCGCTGGCGGATAAAATCGCCGCCGCCAACCAGCAGGCGCTGGAGCGTATTATTCAGTCGCACCCGGTGCTGATCGGTTTTGATCAGGCCATTAACGTCGTGCCGGGCATGACGCCAAAAACCATTCTGCATGCCGGCCCGCCGGTGGAATGGCAAAACATGTGCGGCGCCATGAAAGGCGCGGTCACCGGCGCGCTGGTCTTTGAAGGGCTGGCGAAAGATCTGGATGAAGCGGCCGAGCTTGCCGCCTCCGGTGAAATTACCTTCTCACCCTGTCACGAACACGACTGCGTGGGCTCAATGGCGGGCGTGACGTCGGCGTCGATGTTCATGCATATCGTCGAGAACAAAACCTACGGCAATATCGCTTATACCAACATGAGCGAGCAGATGGCGAAGATCCTGCGCATGGGGGCTAACGATAAGAGCGTGATCGATCGTCTGAACTGGATGCGCGACGTCCAGGGCCCCATGCTGCGCGACGCCATGAAGATCATCGGCGAAATCGATCTGCGCTTAATGCTGGCGCAGGCGCTGCACATGGGCGATGAGTGCCATAACCGCAACAACGCCGGTACCACCCTACTGATTCAGGCGCTTACGCCGGGGATTATTCAGGCCGGTTATCCGGTAGCGCAGCAGCGCGAGTTGTTCGAATTTGTCGCCAGCAGCGATTACTTCTCCGGCCCGACGTGGATGGCGATGTGTAAAGCGGCGATGGATGCGGCCCACGGCATAGAATACAGCACCGTGGTCACCACCATGGCGCGCAACGGCGTCGAGTTCGGACTGCGGGTCAGCGGCCTGCCGGGACAGTGGTTTACCGGCCCGGCGCAGCAGGTGATAGGTCCGATGTTTGCCGGTTTTAAACCGGAAGACTCCGGCCTTGATATCGGCGACAGCGCAATTACCGAAACCTATGGCATCGGCGGTTTCGCCATGGCGACGGCGCCGGCTATCGTCGCGCTGGTCGGCGGAACGGTAGAAGAAGCGGTCGATTTCTCGCGCCAGATGCGTGAAATCACCCTTGGCGAAAATCCGAACGTCACCATTCCGCTGCTCGGCTTTATGGGGATCCCGACCGCTATCGACATCACCCGCGTCGGCAGCAGCGGTATTTTACCGGTGATCAACACCGCTATCGCCCATAAAGACGCCGGGATCGGCATGATCGGCGCCGGGATTGTCCACCCGCCGTTCGCCTGTTTCGAAAAAGCGGTCCTCAGCTGGTGCGATCGTTACGACGTTTAACGTTGTAGCCCGGGCGAGGCGTTTGCGCCGACCCCGGGAAATCCCCGGCAGCCCTACGCCTGGCCGGGCGACTACCACGACCACACAATAACAATAACTACATCACCTTCTGTAGCGGAAGTCAGATATGAAAGAACTCATCGTCGTTGCCATTGGCGGCAACAGCATTATCAAAGATAACGCCAGCCAGTCGATCGAGCATCAGGCCGAGGCGGTCAAAGCGGTGGCCAGTACGGTGCTGGAGATGCTGGCATCGGACTATAACGTGGTACTAACCCACGGTAACGGCCCGCAGGTTGGGCTGGATTTACGCCGCTCGGAGATAGCCCACGAGCGTGAAGGTCTGCCGCTGACGCCGCTGGCCAACTGCGTCGCCGATACCCAGGGCGGCATCGGCTACCTCATTCAGCAGGCGCTGAATAACCGCCTCGCCCAGCGCGGCGAGCAAAAGGCGGTTACCGTCGTCACGCAGGTTGAAGTCGATAAAAACGATCCCGGCTTTACCCATCCGACTAAGCCTATAGGCGCGTTCTTCAGCGAAAACCAGCGCGATGAACTGCAGCAGGCGCATCCTGAGTGGCGCTTTGTGGAAGATTCGGGCCGTGGCTATCGCCGGGTAGTCGCCTCGCCGGAGCCGAAACGCATTGTCGAAGCAGAAGCCATCAAGGCGCTGACCCGGCAAGGCTTTGTGGTGATCGGCGCCGGCGGCGGCGGGATCCCGGTGGTGCGCAGCCCGCAGGGCGACTACCAGAGCGTGGATGCGGTGATCGACAAAGATCTCTCAACCGCCCTGCTGGCCCGCGAAATTGATGCTGATATTCTGGTTATCACCACCGGGGTGGAGAAAGTGTGCGTTAATTTCGGCAAGCCTGATCAGCAGGCATTGGGTCGCGTCGGCATCAGCGAGATGAGCCGCTATATGCAAGAAGGACATTTCCCGGCTGGCAGCATGCTGCCAAAAATCGTCGCCAGCCTCGCGTTCCTGCAACACGGCGGCAAGCGGGTGATCATCACTACGCCGGAATGTCTGCCAGCCGCGCTACGCGGCGAAACGGGAACCCATATTGTGCATGACTGACACAAAAGGAAAAAAGGATGAATAAAGACAACAGCCGTCGCGAATTTCTTACCCAAAGCGGCAAAATGGTCACAGCCGCCGCCCTGCTGGCGGCGGGCGCGCCTGCGGCGTATGCCGTCGGAGGCCAGCCGTCCGCGGCCGCCTGCGATAATAAAGGCGCGGCCAGGGTCGCCGATAAGCACTACTACCTTGATAACGTCCTGCTGGAAAGCGGCTTCGAATATGAAAACGGCGTAGTGGTTCACACCCGGACCGAGCTGCAAACGCTGGAAATAAAAGACGGCAAAATCGTCGCCCTGCGCAGCAATCTGAGCCACCCGGACGCCACGCTGCCGCGCTACGATGCGGGCGGTAAACTGATGTTGCCTGCCATGCGCGACATGCATATCCATCTGGACAAAACGTTTTATGGCGGCCCGTGGCGCTCGCTAAACCGTCCGGCGGGCACCACCATTCAGGATATGATCAAGCTTGAGCAGAAACTGCTGCCTGAACTCCAGCCTTATACGCAGGCGCACGCCGAGAAGCTTATCGACCTGATCCAGTCCAAAGGCTCCACTATCGCCCGAAGCCACTGCAATATTGAGCCGGTGTCCGGGCTGAAGAACCTGGAGAATCTGCAGGAAGTGCTGGCGCGGCGTAAACCAGGCTTCGATTGCGAAATCGTCGCTTTTCCGCAGCACGGGCTGCTGCTGTCGAAATCGGAATCGCTGGTACGCGAAGCGATGCAGGCCGGCGCCCACTACGTAGGCGGCCTCGACCCGACTAACGTCGATGGCGCGATGGAGAAATCGCTCGATACCATGTTCCAGATTGCGCTGGATTACGAAAAAGGGGTGGATATTCATCTGCATGAAACCAGCCCGGCGGGCGTGGCGGCGGTGAACTATATGGTGGAAACCGTGGAGAAGACGCCGGCGCTGAAAGGCAAGCTGACCATCAGCCATGCTTTCGCGCTGGCGACGCTCAATGAACAGCAGGTAGATGCCATCGCGAGCCGCATGGCGGCGCAGCAGATCACCATCGCCTCCACCGTGCCGATCGGCACTCTGCACATGCCGCTCAAGCAACTGCGCGAAAATGGCGTCTTCGTGATGACCGGTACCGATAGCGTGATTGACCACTGGTCGCCTTACGGTCTGGGCGACATGCTGGAGAAAGCCAATCTCTACGCGCAGCTGTATATCCGCCCCAATGAGCAGACCCTGTCGCGCGCGCTGGCCATCGCCACCGGCGACGTGCTGCCGCTGAATGACAAAGGCGAGCGCGTATGGCCAAAAGCGCAGGACGACGCCAGCTTTGTGCTGGTCGATGCCTCCTGCTCCGCCGAAGCCGTGGCGCGAATTTCGCCGCGCACCGCCACCTTCCATAACGGTAAGATGGTCTGGGGCAGCGTCGGCGCCTGAAGCCAGCGTCATGTAAAAAACCCCGGCAAGCCGGGGTTTTGTCATTTACCAGACGCGATTACTTCTGCGGACGCATGGCCGGGAACAGAATAACGTCGCGGATGGTGTGGCTGTTGGTGAACAGCATCACCATGCGGTCGATACCGATACCCAGACCGGCGGTCGGCGGCAGGCCGTACTCCAGCGCGGTAACGTAGTCTTCGTCATAGAACATCGCTTCGTCGTCGCCCGCCGCTTTGGCGTTGACCTGATCCTGGAAACGCTGCGCCTGATCTTCCGCATCGTTCAGCTCGCTGAAACCGTTACCTATTTCACGGCCGCCGATGAAGAACTCGAAGCGGTCGGTAATTTCCGGGTTCACGTCGTTGCGGCGCGCCAGCGGAGAAACTTCCGCCGGATATTCGGTGATGAAGGTTGGCTGAATCAGATGCGCTTCCGCCACTTCATCGAAGATCTCCGTGACGATACGTCCCAGACCCCAGCTTTTCTCTACCTGAATGCCGATAGATTCCGCCAGCGCTTTCGCCGCGTCGAAGTTATCCAGATCCGCCATATTGGTTTCCGGGCGGTGTTTCTTAATCGCTTCGCGCATGGTCAGTTTTTCAAACGGCTTGCCGAAGTCAAACACCTGGTCGCCATACGGCACTTCGGTTTTGCCCAGCACCGTCTGCGCCAGAGTGCGGAACAGCGACTCGGTCAGTTCGATCAGGTCTTTGTAATCCGCATACGCCATATAGAGTTCCATCATGGTGAACTCTGGGTTATGGCGTACGGAGATCCCTTCGTTACGGAAGTTACGGTTGATTTCGAACACGCGTTCGAAGCCGCCGACTACCAGACGTTTCAGATACAGTTCCGGCGCGATGCGCAGGTACATATCCAGATCCAGCGCGTTGTGATGGGTGATGAACGGACGGGCGGAAGCGCCGCCTGGGATCACCTGCATCATCGGGGTTTCGACTTCCATAAAGCCGCGGGCAACCATGAACTGACGCATGGTGGCAAGGATCTGCGAACGGATACGGAACGTATGACGCGACTCTTCGTTGGCGATCAGATCCAGATAACGCTGGCGATAGCGGACTTCCTGATCCTGCAGGCCGTGGAATTTATCCGGCAGCGGGCGCAGGGCTTTGGTCAGCAGACGCAGCTCGGTGCAGTGAATGGAGAGTTCGCCGGTTTGCGTTTTGAACAGCTTGCCGCGGGCGGCGATGATGTCGCCGAGATCCCATTTTTTAAACTGTTCGTTATAGACGCCTTCCGGCAGGTCATCGCGCGCGACGTACAGCTGAATGCGGCCGCCGACGTCCTGAAGGGTAACGAAAGAGGCTTTACCCATGATGCGGCGGGTCATCATACGGCCAGCAACAGAGACTTCAACGTTCAGGGAAGCGAGTTCATCGTTATCCTTCGCATCGAATTCAGCGTGCAATTGGTCAGAGGTATGATCGCGACGGAAATCGTTCGGGAAAGCGACGCCCTGCTCACGCAGCGCAGCCAATTTTTCGCGACGAGTTTTCAGTTCATTATTAAGGTCAATTGCCTCATCGGCACCTTGTGCTTGTTGTTCAGACATGTTGGTTCCTCATAACCCTGCTTTCAAACTAGCTTCGATAAATTGAACCAGGTCACCATTCAGCGCGGCCTGTCTCTGGTAACACACCAGAGAACAATCTTAACGACTCTGGATTCACTACAAGCTGATCTCACTCAGCTATGGCTTCACTAACGGTATTTTTTATCGTTGGCTTCCGCGCCTGCCAGAATATCCACCTCCTGTTCACTTGGCTTTGCAAGGAACGACTTCGCGCTCCGCTGTTGATGTAATCCCCCCGGTCGCGCTGCGCTTACCGGGGCTACGAATCGAGGCCCGGATAAGGCGTTTACGCCACGAGCCAGGATGAGCATCAGGCGCCGCCGCCGGGAACTTCACCCGCAGCCGCACGGCGTTTGCCCACGCTACAGGCCGCGGCAAAGGCGATAACGACAATCACCGCCACGCAGCCGATGGTCCATTCGCCCATCTGCGAGAAGAAATGCTGATAGGCGGCAATCGCCGTGTCGCTGATTTGCGACTCGGTAGTTTGCTGCGCCACCACCCCGGCCAGCCAGTTGGCGACCGCGCCGGTGGCCAGCATATAAATGCCGGTCAATACGCCGGTGACGCCGGGCATGTTCAGACGGGTTATCTGCGCCATCGCCACCGGATCAATAAACAGCTCGGCAAAGCCCATCATCGCCAGCCCGGCGACCATCATGCCCATCGAGGCCTGACCGTCAGCCGCGCCGTGGCGGGCATTCAGCGCCAGCAGCATAAATCCGCCGCCCATCAGCAGCAGGCCGAATGCGAATTTCAGCCACACTTTTAACACCGAGCGGGTTCGCCCTTCCGGGCGGATCAGCCACGCCAGGATCACGCCTGCCGCCATCACCGCTACCGCATTAACCGACTGGAACAGCGCGGTCGGCACTTCAATATTGAACAGTCGACGATCAACAAAGTGGTCGATAAACAGGCTAATTGAGCTTCCGCCCTGCTGCGCCAGCACCCAGAACAGTGTCCCGGTCAACATCAGCAGAACGATTTGCCACAGCGCGCGGCGATGCTGCGGTGATTTGATCATGATCCGCGCCACCATTTGCGCGGCGAACAGGCAGACAATCGCCAGCAGATAACCGGACCAGTTGTTTTCCAACAGCAAGGTGAAGAACACCGGCGCCAGGCACAGCATCACCACCAGCCAGCCCCAGGTCGGCAGCGCGAATTTCACCGCGCACAGCGCCTGTTTATCGACGCCGCGGGTGTCGCGGAAATAGCGGCTACCGCTTAAGAAAATCATCAGGCCGATGAACATGCCGATCCCCGCCAGCGCAAAGCCGATATGCCAGCCGTACCACTGCGCCGCCAGCCCGCAGGCAATCGGCGCGGCGATCGAACCGACGTTACCGGCGGCATACAGCAGCGAGAAACCGCCATCGCGACGATGGTCGTCAGCGGCGTACAGTTCGCCGAGCAGGCAGCTGATATTGGATTTGAACAGGCCATAGCCGCAGATAATGATCGCCAGCGCCAGATAGAGGCTCCAGGTGGAATCAGATTCGACGCCCAGCACCACGTGGCCGAGGGTCATTAACAACGCCCCGGCAATCACCGCCGTGCGGTTGCCGAGCAGGCGGTCGGCAAGCCAGCCGCCGAGAATGGGGGTTACGTAAACTAAAGATGCGTAGGCGCTGAACAGACTGATGGCGTGGCTATCGTCAAAGCCAAGTTGGTGGGTGAGATAAAGGATGAGTAAGGCGCGCATGCCGTAAAAGCTGAAGTACTCCCAGATCTGGATCGCTACGATGTAGTAAATCGCGCGCGGCTGTGAGGGTGTTTTCATAGGTTCTCCTTGCAGCGTGAAAAAAGGGAAGTGGCAAGCCACTTCCCTTGTGTGCGTCTATTACTTGTTGTTTTCTTCTTTCAGCACTTTAACGGTGTAACGACCATCCGCCTGACGGTATGCGCCGTGGATATCGGTTTCGAAGCCCGGGTAGTGAGCGCCGATTTCGCACAGCATCTGCAGGAACTCCAGTACCGGGCGGCTTTCTTCGGTGATCATTTCACCAGGCATGACCAGCGGAACTCCCGGAGGATACGGCAGGATCATGTTGGCGTTGACGCGGCCTACCATCTCTTCGAGGTAAACCTCTTCAGTCTGACCATGCAGCTCTTTCTGGAACGCGGCATACGGGGTCATCACCATGGATGGCAGCACTTCGAATGCGCGGAACATCAGGTCCGGCAGGTTGTGATGCTCAACCAGTTTATGAATGTTCTGCGCCAGGTCCTGAATACGCATGTTTTCATAGAATTCAGGATCTTCACGGTACAGAGACGGCAGCATGTTTTTCACCCGCAGGTTCAGGTCGAACGCGCGTTTGAAGTCGGTCAGCGCGCGCAGCAGGCTCAGCGCTTTTGTCTTATCGATACCGATGCTGAACAGGAACAGCAGGTTGTACGGACCGGTTTTCTCAACCACGATGCCGTGTTCGTCGAGATATTTCGCCACGATGCTTGCCGGAATACCGAAATCATCCATGGTGCCGTCTTTCTTCATCCCCGGAGTCAGCAGCGTGACTTTGATCGGGTCGAGGTACATGTGCTCGTTATCGATGTTTTTGAAACCGTGCCATGCGCTATCGGAACGCAGCGGCCAGCATTCAGCGCCATCGATATGTTCCGGCTGCCATACATCGAAGAACCAGCCTTCAGACTCGCCTTTCAGACGTTTGATCTCTTTACGGAACTTGATAGAACGTTCGATAGAACCGTCGATCAGGCGTTTACCGGCGTTACCGCGCATCATCGCTGCCGCGGTTTCGGTGGAAGCCACGATACCGTAGTGCGGAGAAGTGGTGGTGTGCATCATGTAGGCTTCGTTGAAGGTTTCTTCGTTAACGTCGCCTTTCACGTGGATCATCGAAGCCTGAGAGAATGCCGCCAGCAGTTTATGCGTGGACTGGGTTTCGTAGATCACTTTCCCTTCAACGCGACCGCCGCTCATCCCGCATTTGCCTTCATAGATCGGCGAGAAGTTGGTGTAAGGGACCCATGCGGAGTCAAAGTGGATGGATTTCACATCCAGGGTTTTCTTGATGAAGTCGGTGTTATACAGCAGACCATCATAGGTTGAGTTGGTGATAACCGCGTGTACCGGCCAGGTCGCATTCGGCGTCTCTTTCACACGCTTAGCGATAGTCGCGTGCTGGAACTCGCTCTGCGGGATACCGCCGAGGATACCGTAGGCGTTACGGGTCGGACGGAAGTAGATCGGCGTAATGTCGCTCATCATCATCAGGTGAGTCAGCGATTTGTGGCAGTTACGGTCAATCAGTACGGTGCTGCCGGCAGGCGCGGAGTACATACCGACGATTTTGTTAGCGGTAGATGTACCGTTGGTCACCATGTAGCTGCGTTCGGCGTTGAAAACGCGAGCGATATACTCTTCCGCTTCTTTGTGCGGGCCGCTGTGGTCGAGCAGTGAACCCAGTTCAGAAACCGAAATGGAGATATCGGATTTCATGGTGTTGGAACCAAAGAAATCATAGAAAATGCTGCCTACCGGGCTTTTCTGGAACGCGGTACCGCCCATGTGGCCTGGGGTACAGAAGGTGTATTTGCCTTCACGTACATATTTGAACAGCGCTTTGGTCAGCGGCGGCAGAATGGTGTCGATGTATTCGTCAGTGTTCTGTTTGATTTTGTTCGCGATATCTTCAGCGGCGCCCAGCGCATATTCGAAGAAGCGAACCTGCATGCGCAGATCGTTCAGGCTAACGTCCAGGGTGGAGTAGGTGTTAGCGAAAGCGTACAGCGGCATGTACTCGTTCATTTTGCTGATTTCTTCGCACAGTTCGAGATTGTATTTATCCCAGTCGAAGATCACGCCGCACAGACGAGAGTTGTTTTCGATAAGTTTTAATAAGTCGTCACGGTCGTTCGGGTAGACAATACGGAAGTCCAGGCGTTCGAGAGCACGATGCAGTTCACGGATGGGTTCTTCTTTGAAGTAAACACCCATGTGATTCATGATTGCAATAACGTTCATAGTCAAATCTCCAGATGTAGAAAGCCCCTCCCGTCACGATGTGACAGGTGATGGAAGGAGCCTCAGGAAAACGGTTTACTGATTAGTGCGCGTTAGCGGGGCTGTTGTTATCCGCTGCGTTGTTCTGCTGGCGCTGGTGCATTTTGCGACCGTAGAACATCAGGATAATCAGGCTAACGATGAAGGTGCCGGCCAGTTCGAAGGAGCTTGCGCCCATCAGCGCGATGAAGCAGAACACGCAACCCAGTACCGAGCAAATCAGGCTAACAAAGTTGCGGATGTTGATGCCTTCGAAACGAATCAGGTCAACACAGGAGTAGAAGTAAGGCAGCATGGTCAGCAGTACCGCGATACCGGTCAGCTCGCCGAACAGGTCAGATGCTTTACCACCGGCGGAGTTCATCAGGGTAATCAGTACCATCAGCGCGGTCATTTTCACCGCCGCCAGCAGCAGGCCTTTTTTCGGGATACCGTTGCTATCGACTTCGCCATACACTTTCGGGAAGTTACCGTCGTTGGCGGCACGTACACCGGCCTGGCCAACCAGCATCATCCACGAGCCCAGAGAAGTCAGGCAAGCGAAGGCGGTGAAAGCGGAAACCATCGGAGCAGCCCAGCCGCCGAGAATGGTAGAGGCGCTAATTGCGAACGGCGCGCCGGACGCGGCCATCTGAGAAGCAGGATACATACCGGCGATAACCTGAGTCGCGGCGATATAGACGATACCGGCCATCGCAGTACCCAGCATGGTTGCCAGCGGTACGGTACGTTTCGGGTTTTTCACCATCCCGGTACTCACTGCGGCGGATTCTACGCCAACGAAGGCCCACAGGCAGAGCAGGATACTTTTAATGACCGCGTGGCTATCGGTAGTGCTGGAGGTGTTCCAGTTCGCCTGATAGGTTGCCGCGTCAAACCAATGCCAGCCGACGACCGCAGTCATCACCACCGGAATAAGCACCAGTACCAGACCAATGGTGGTCAGACGGCTTACCCAGGTCCCGCCGAGCATATTAACGAAAGTAAAGATCCACACGATGGCAATACAGGCAATACCTGCTGGCACCGGGTTATTTAAAATTGGGAAGAACGTAGAGAGATAAGAGACGGCGGTAATACCGATTGCCAGGTTACCAATCCAGTTTGCATGATAATAAAGGACGCCGGTCTGGAAACCGAAGGCCGGAGAAATTTCCCCTGCATAAGCAATTGGACCACCCTGCTGCGGGTTCTTGGTCGCCAGTCGGGCATAAACATAAGCCAAAGACATCGCGCCAATAATAGAAATCACCCAACCCCAAATGGCAATACCACCGATGCTGGCGAGGTTCGCAGGTAATAGTGCAATACCGCTCCCCATCATATTACCGGCGACTACGCCGGTACAGGCAAATAGCCCGATCTTCTTGGCAGAACTCATGGTTGTTTTTCTCCTAAGTTTATTTGGGAGGTACAGATCATGATATAGAACCATTTATTGACCCGACCAACTGCCAACAAGATTACTGATTCGTACGAGATAAATCCTAAAGATAAAGTGAAATAACTACAAACATCAGACAAATGATATTTTGACCTTTTTCCATTAACATATAAACATGACATGTTGATATCAAAAAAAGATAAACACCCCCTACTTACAAAGAGTTAGATAGACACTTCGGTGTTGAAATTGTGTTACCAGGCAGGAAAATAACGCTTATTTCAGGTAACAATCAGAGTGCTCATGAGATACATAAATTTAACCTCATCATACTCAAAACCATGAGCATGATGAGGGTTTACTTATTCTGAAGCGAGGAAATTATCGAGATACGGTACTACGCGGGTGACGGAGGTCTGGAATACTCCGTTTTCAATCCAGTACAAGGTGTTTTCGCCAGGGCGTAAATTAAACGCCGTCAGGTAGGCATCGGCAGCTTCGCGGTTCTGTCCTTTCATCTCATAGACTTTACCGAGCAGCACATAATTCATCCACGACATTTCTAAATCAATGCCCGTGTTGATAGCGCTGTACGCTTCATCTATTTTCCCTTTGCCTAACATATCTACCGTTTTTATCTGGTAGAAGATCGCCATATCTTTAATGCCGGGCATTTCACCTACTTTCCCAACCTCGGCATACAGCGTCGCTAATTGTTTTTCATCCAACGGCTGCTGCGAATGACGTAATACATCCACCAGCGCTTTTTCGGCGTAAGCATAAATAAAGTCCGGCGATTGTTTAATGACGTCATCAAGTATATCGCTGGCTTTACCGAGTGAATCGACATCGCCTTTCATTAATAGCTGATGGGCCTGATAAAGACGGGTTAACGAAGGGCTTTGCGCGGGTTGATACTGTTTCAGCATCGCTTTCATGCGATCCGGCCACGGCTGCATTAGCGCGGTTGATAGACTATCCAGCAGGTCATTCTGGATGGTGAGCTGGTTATCCATGGTAATAAAGTAGCGTTTATCGAGCATCGTCGAGCCGTCGGCGTTATCGACCAGTTTCACCGACATAAAGCACTGCTGGGCGCGATAGTGGCGCTGATTAACGAATTCGATGGTCAACGTTTTACCCGAACTGCTGGGTTCGTTGATGTTGTAGTTGGTTTTATCATGGACCATAAAGGTCGAGAAGGTATTGAGCGAAGTAGTAATCAGGCTGCCCAGCCCAACGGCATAAGCATGCTGCGACGCCCAGTTGTTGCATGAACTGCCGTTTACCAGGTGTATGTCGATATCGCGCGGGTTTAGCAGCAGGCGAGTTTTGGTTTCCGGCGGCCGCGATTCTATCGACGACAAGGCGACTAACGCGACGCAACTGCCCAACGCCAGCAGAAACAGCGTCCACACCCAGAAGGTGGTGATCCGTTTACGTTTTTCCGGCACTGCCGGCGCCGCTGGCGCGACAGATGGAGAAGAGATAGTCGGTGGCGACGTTTCAGGAACGGAGACAGGGGCCGCTGGCGGTACGACCGGCGCCAACTCTTCGCCCTCTTCCGTACACCAAATTACCGGGACCGTTAGCTTGTAACCGCGTTTTGGCACCGTCGCAATATATTCCATGCTGCCGTCATCGCCGTCTTTCAGCGATTTACGCAATTCGGAAATACTCTGGGTGACGACATGGCTGGTCACCACGTTGCGCGTCCAGACGTTATCGATAAGCTCGTCCCGGCTGAGTACCTCGCCAGGATGTTGAGCAAAGTAGACCAGAAGATCGATTAAACGCGGTTCGAGAGTAAGCTGACGTCCGTTCCGGCTAATTTGGTTTACAGAAGGAGTAACGAGCCATTCCCCAACGCGAACAACAGGTTGTTGCATAAAAAAAACCCCAGGACGAAAAGGGAAAGGCGCGATAATACCACATTTCGCCTACCTAATTATGCGGGTGGTCAATACCCCACACGTTTGGCATAAGCTACTCCCTTTATATACAAATTAGTTAACAGTCTATGAACATCGTTGTCATTTAATCCAAAATAGCCAGGGTCTATGCTGCGTCCATCAAGTCGTTAAGGAGACGCATTATGTTATTCGACCACTATTCCTTGCAGGCCCTGCCGTTAAACAACCGTATCGTGATGCCGCCGATGACGCGTTCCCGCGCCGGGGCCGGCGATGTCGCTACCGAACAGATGGCGGAGTATTACGCCCAACGCGCCAGCGCCGGTTTAATTATCAGCGAAGGCACACAGATTAGCCAACAGGGACAGGGTTATGCCTGGACGCCGGGCATCTATAATGAAGCGCAGATCGCCGGCTGGAAAAAAGTCACCGCTGCGGTACACCAGGCGGGAGGCAAAATTTTTGCCCAGCTCTGGCACGTAGGGCGTGTCTCCCATACCGTCCTGCAGCCGGGTAATGCCGCACCGGTTTCCTCATCTGCTATTCAGGCTGAAGGGGTGAAGGTCTTTGTCGATGTCGAAGGCCGCGGTCCGGAAAATGGCGTCGGTGAAATGGTGCAGCACTCAATGCCGCGCGCCCTGACTCGCGCAGAGATCCCGGCGATTATCGAACAATATGCGCAGGCCGCGCGCAACGCTATTGCCGCCGGCTTCGATGGCGTTGAGCTCCACGGTGCAAATGGCTATCTGATTAATCAGTTTATTGATTCTCGAGAAAACCAGCGCACCGATGAGTATGGCGGTTCGTTAACCAATCGCCTGCGTTTCCTGAAAGAAGTGGCGCAGGCCGTTGCCGATGCGATTGGTAAAGAGAAACTGGGTATCCGCCTGGCGCCGCTGACCACCTTAATGGGGTCGAAAGACGATACGCCGGAAGCCACTTATCTGGCGGCGGCCAGCGTCCTTAATAATATCGGCATCGCCTATATTCATATCGCCGAAGCCGACTGGGATGATGCGCCGGTGATGCCCGCCGCCTTTAAAGAAGCGCTGCGTCAGGTGTTCCGAGGCACGATGATTTATTCAGGGAAATACACCGTAGAACGAGCCGAAGAGGCGCTGGCCAAAGGCTGGGCCGACCTGATTGGTTTTGGCCGTCCGTTTATCGCCAACCCGGATCTGCCCTATCGCCTGCAGCACAACCTGCCGCTGAACCAGCCAATCAGAGAGCAGTTTTTCGGCGGTGGTAAAGAGGGCTACCTCGACTATCCCACCGTCGATGCGAAGTAAACGGAGCAAATCGCTTCCTGGAACTTAAATAAAAAACCCGGCAGCGCTGTGGCGTGCCGGGTTAAAAATAAGACTCTCGACGTTTATGTATAATTAATCAATGTGATTAATTATTTATACACTTCCGCCGTTGCTTCAAAGTTCGGCCCGTGTTCGCGCGCCGCGGTAATAATATAATATTTACCGCCCTTCTCATCTGCCAGCTTAGAAAGCTGATCGTGAAGATCAGAAGGTGAAGAGAATTGCCCGCCAGACGGTCCCACAGAAATACTGCCCACGTGAGTCAGTTTGAAATGCGAGGCTTCTTCTTTAGTAATTAATTGCGCTGCCGAGGCGCCAAAGGCAACTGCTGAAAGAGCTAAAGCGACTAATACCTTTTTCATCCTACATTCTCCTTGGATTAGAGCCTTAATTGAGGCTCTTTCAGTATAGACACAAGATTAATAAGCGCGCTATTTATCAGATTATTTTTTTACCATCTGCCACGCTTAGTAACGCGACGGTACCCCTTCCGGACGGGTCTTAAAACGACGGTGCAGCCACATGTACTGTTCCGGCGCCATCAGGATACATTGCTCAATAATTTTGTTCATCCATCTGGCGGTGGTTTCCGGAGAATCCAGCGGCGGTGTCGCCTCAGGCTGCAGCGCAATCAGCTCATACCCGGCGCCGTTGGGCTTTCTTCGCGGAACAAAGGGAACGATAGTGGCTTTTGACATTCTCGCCAGCATCCAGGTGCCGGTGGTGGTCGCAGCATTATCAACATTGAAAAAGGGAACAAATACGCTGCTGGCGCGACCATAATCATGATCCGGAGCGTACCAGATGATCTCGCCCTCTTTCAGTGACTTAACCATGCCTTTCAAGTTTTTACGATCCAGCATCGTCTTGTTAGAACGCAGTCGTCCCCAGGTTTGCAGCCAGTCGATCAGCGGATTATCGTTTGGCCGGTAAACGCCAATCCCCGGCGTGAACATGCCAAACATCCGCGCGCCGAGTTCCAGGGTCAGAAAGTGAATGCCAATCAGCAAAATACCCTGCTTCTGTTCCTGCAGTTCAACGACTTCATTGACGCCGCTGGTCTCGGTCCAGCGCTCGACGCGATGGGTTGGCCAGAACCATGCCATGCCGGTTTCCATCAACCCCATGCCCAAAGATTCAAAATTCTTAACCAACATTTCATGACGCTGCGCCGGGCTGAGGTGAGGAAAGCAGAGCTCAAGATTGCGCTGCGCAATACGTACTCTTCCGCGCAAAAAATGCATAGATAAACGCCCCAGACCATGGCCCAGACGATAGATCAGCGGATAAGGAAGTTGTACCACCAGCCACAATAAGCCAATGCCCAGCCATGCCGGCCAGTAACGCGGGTGTAATAATGAAAGAGAGAATTTGGGTAAATGCGACATCTGACTATTGCTCTTCAGGATCCTTGATTTACATGCCTGCGGGAGGCCTCAGTCCGAATTTGCGGATAAGGTACCCGATCCACAACATTTAGTTTTTTCCTATTCGTGCTGTAATACGCATTCAAGCGTAGACTATAACCTGTACGCTGCCCTGGTATTAAACCAACTGTGTAACAAATTTATTATTAATTTTTTCGTACAGTGGCACGCAAGCTAAAGTTTGCGTTATTCATCTTCAACAATAAATAAATAGCCTCCGAAGACACGTCCCCGAAGGCTAAATATCGTTATGAACGAATGAAGGCCAGCAGATCGGCGTTAATCACATCCGCATGTGACGTGTGCATGCCATGCGGTAAGCCCGGATAAATTTTAAGCTCGCTATTCGCTAGCAGTTTATCCTGCAGAATGGCGGCATTTTTATAAGGAACGACCTGGTCGTCGTCACCCTGCATTACCAACACCGGCACCGTAATCGCTTTCAGATCTTCTGTCTGGTCGGTTTCAGAGAAGGCCTTAATCCCTTCATAATGGGCTTTCGCGCTACCGGTCATCCCCTGACGCCACCAGTTCTGGATGGTGCCTTGCGAAACCTCTGCGCCATCGCGGTTAAAACCGTAGAACGGTCCACTGGCAACATCGAGATAGAACTGTGAGCGATTAGCAGCAAGCGCCTTGCGGAAACCGTCAAACACTTCGATGGGCGTACCGCCTGGGTTATTGTCGGTTTTCACCATTAACGGCGGTACGGAACTGATTAATACCGCTTTGGCTACCCTGCCCTGCGGCTGGCCATATTTAGCCACATAGCGCGCGACCTGACCGCCACCGGTTGAATGACCAACGTGAACAGCGTTATGCAAATCCAGACTTTCGACCACAGCAGAAGCATCGGCCGCATAGTGATCCATATCATGGCCTTCGCTTACCTGGTCGGAACGCCCATGGCCACGGCGGTCGATAGCGATGACGCGAAACCCTTGCGCGAGGAAAAACAGCATCTGGTTATCCCAGTCATCAGCGCTTAACGGCCAGCCATGGTGGAACACAATAGGCTGAGCCTCTTTCGGCCCCCAGTCTTTAAAATAAATATTAACGCCATCTTTAGTTGTTACGAATGCCATATCACGAACTCCTCTATTGAAAATATGACAACTTCTCATTAACATTCAATTGGTTACATTCAGCGCTGATATGATGTTTTCCCTTTGTTTGCGAAAAACCTCAATGGCAACGGTGCCACAAAGTGTAGAAGATGATGGCTCATTTAGCTCATCCCTCAGCAATTTAATATCATCGCAGAAGCTAAAATACGCCTTGTGCCGTTGAGAGTTAGCTCATATTACCTATTGATTAAATATGCCTTTTCGATATCTTTTATTTTATAGATAAATATCAGCGCGTTATGCCAAAAATAAATAATTAAAATATTTTTATCTTATACTTACGCTCTGCTGTAAATTTCTCTCAAATAGATTTCTTCAGATTATTCTCCGAGAAAAAAGAATAAACCAAATGATCCACGTGCTCATTTTTAAACCGAAGCGGTTGTTCCTCACTGACCTAATCCACGCAGAATGTTCGCCGTTAATTGTGAGCCAGGCAACGTCCTGAGCGATGCCCTTCTGTCAATGCTGTACAAACCACAGAAAACCGCCATACTCAGGCGCAAAGCCTGTGATTTTCAAGGGGTAAAATTTGCCTGTAGCAATCCCGGATAGCAAAACGAATAAGAAAGGAATGACTGCGATGCACTACAAATTGGTTAAGCAACTCAAAGATGATAATACATTAAGAAAAAGCTTTATTGATTTAGCCATCAAAACGTTCGATCTATCCTTTGACGCCTGGTATCAGCAAGGGTACTGGAGTGAATCCTATATCCCCTACGCTTTCGTTGATAAGAATAAAGTTATCGCCAACGCCTCCGCGAATATTATTGATCTGGTCTGGCAAGGCCAACCTCGACGCTATATTCAAATAGGTACGGTAATGACCAACATTGATTACCGTAATAAAGGGCTTGCCGGACAGTTGATACAACATATCCTTGATGACTGGCGTGACAAAGCGGATGCTTTTTTCCTGTTTGCCAACTCCACCACCGTCGATTTCTACCCCAAATTTGGCTTTACGCGGACCGACGAATATCAATATGTTGCGCCCGTTTCGCCGACTCCCGGCGACTTCCGTAAACTGGATATGGATAGTGCGCAAGATATTGCCCTGCTTAAGCACTACTACCAGAAATCCAACCCCTTTTCACAGCTACGAGTGGAGAATAACTTCGGTCTGCTGATGTTTTACTGTTCGGCGTTTATGAAGCATTTCGTGTACTACTCGGAGAAAAACCAGGCCGTCGCCATTGCGATGCAAAGCGCCCATGAGCTGATCTGCTTTGATATTTTTTGCGATGCCGGACAATCCATGGCGACCATTATCAATGAACTCGCCCAGCCGCAATCGCAGCAGGCGGTGCTTGGTTTTACGCCGAAGGAAGCGCGCCTTGGCGAGTACGAAAAAATAGACGGCGACGATATGTTATTTATCTATTCCAACAAAGAGAACATTTTCCACGACAACAAATTGATGTTCCCGCTGCTGGCGCACGCCTGATGCCGGGCCGCAGGCTATCTATTTAACCTGCGGCTGGTCAGCGTTGTTTCTTCCTGGAAAACAAAATAAAAAGTACAATCGATTGTTGTTTTTTTGTTAAATCCAGGAGAAGCGCCACTTGCCCCTTTTTGACCTGCAGGATCTCTACGCCTTTTTAGCCCTCAGCGAGCACGGCAGCTTTCGCTACGCCGCCGAGGCGATTTGCATTTCGCAATCGGCGTTAAGCAGGCGAATTGAAAAGCTGGAAACCGCTTTGGGGGTGAGATTGTTTGACAGAACCACTCGCCGGGTGACGCTCACGCAAACCGGGAGAGCCTTTGCCCCAAAGGCTCAGCATCTGCTTTCCGAATTTGAAGATGCTCTGGACGGTATTAGCGACCGCGCCGCTTTCGGCAACGGAATGGTGACGGTTGCCTGTGTCCCCTCTGCCGCCAACTTTTTTATGCCGCAGGTTATCACCCAATTCCGTCAACGTTTTCCTAAGGCGCGGATCAAGGTCATTGATACCAGCGCCGGAAATGTTTATAACGCCGTGCAGAATCACCAGGCGGACTTCGGCCTGAGTTTTCTCTCCGAAATCGCGTCCGAGGTGGTGTTTACGCCGCTGGTTCATGAACGCTACCTGGCGGTTTGCCGACGCGACGATCCGCTGGCACAACGTCATAGCCTCAGCTGGCAGGAGTTTTTTAATCGGGATTACATCTGGCTCGATAAGATCTCCGGCAATCGTCATCTGCTGGACGGCGCCCTGAGCAACGTAGGGCCGCGACGCACTGCGGTTTGTGAAACCCGCCATGTCACAACGATGCTGGGCATGGTGGATGCCGGCCTTGGTATCGCGGCAATACCGGCGATGGCGCTACCGGCCTATGCGCACCACGCGTTAGTGAGTATTCCGCTAGTGGAACCTGAAGTGAAAAGGCAGGTGGGACTGATAAAAAAAGCGGGCAGAGCGTTACCCCCTCTGGCCGCCGAGCTCGAAAAAGCCATTACCGATTTTTACCATCCCACCGTATGATTAGCCCTCTTCCGGTAATTCACAGGCGTTAGAGGGTAAAGGATCCATGCCTGTGCGACGAATTTCCGCCTGCGCCGGGACTGAAGCCAGATAGCACAGCAGTTGCTTCGCCTGGGACTGCGCGGATGAATCGGCAACCACGGCGCCCGCGAAGCGAGTAACGTATTGCACTTCATCCGGCAGACGACCAACGAACGTCACGCCGCTGACCGGCAACAACTCGCTAACCTGCTGAAACCCTATCGCATAGTCCCCTTTCGCTACCAGCGAAGCAACGGGGATTTTTTCGATCATTTTTGCTTTGGGGCTTGCCTGCGCGGCAATATCCAGTTTTCTGAACAGCTCCTTTTCAACATAGCGCCCGCTGGCGCTATCCGAATAGGCGATGGATTTCGCCTGCAGCAATGTCTGTTTCAACGCGGCGACGCTACTGATATCCGGCACCGGGGCGCCCTTTGGCACAACGGCGCCAATTCGTGAGTCCGCCAGTTCAATACGCGACCCCGGCATCACTTTGCCCTGCTTCTGCAAATCATCCAGGGCGTATCCCACCATGATCACCACATCCGCCTTTTGCCCTGCCGCCAGGCGCTTCGGTATCGCCTCCGCGGATTTCCCCATCGAGGGCCCATGAATGATATGCAAGGTATTGCCGCTTTTTTGCTGATAGTCGGGCGCCAGTTTATCCAACGCCGCGGAGAAGCCGCCGGAGATCATCACCGTGATCTCCTGCGCGGCGGCAACTTGCGCATAGCCGCAGGTAAATACCAGTAACGAGAAAACCCATGATTTACGTTGCATATTCACCTCTTAACCCAAAGAATTTTGCGTTTTCAATGCCTGCCGGGAAACGCGTTGATAGAGATACAGCGTCGCTAATAGCGCGCAGATTGCCGCAAAACTCATCCAGTAGCCGGGCGCCGCCTTATCCCCGGTAACTTTAATTAACGCGGTGGACATCGCCGGCGTGAAACCGCCAAACAGCGCGGTAGCCAGGCTGTAAGCCAGAGAAAAACCAGCAACCCTGACCGACTTAGGCATAATTTCCGTCAGCGCCGGGATCATCGCGCCGTTATAGATGCCGTAAATGAAGGAGAGCCACAGCAGCACGGACAACATCATGGCGAAGTCCGGCATGCGGGCCAGCAGCGATAACGCAGGCCAACTGGTGAAAATGGCCAGCAGCGTCATGCTGACCAATACCGGTTTACGACCAAACCTATCGGAAAGCATGCCGCCGATAGGCAGCCAGATGAAATTAGAGATCGCCACCAACAGCGTGACCAGCAGGCTATCCGAGGCGCTTAATAACAGCACGTTTTTGCCAAAGGTTGGCGCGTAGACCGTGATCAAATAGAACGCGGTAGTGGTCATCGCCACCATTAACATCCCCGCAATCACCACCCGCCAGTTTGCCAGCAGAATAGTCAGCGATTGTCCCAGGGTCGGATGTTCCTTACGCTCCGTATACTCCGCGGTTTCATTCAGGTTGCGGCGTAAAAAGAAGATAAAAGGCACGATCAGGCAGCCAATCGCGAACGGAATACGCCATCCCCACTGATGCAGACTCGACTCACTGAGCAGCATATTGAGCAGATAGCCCAGTGAAGCGGCCACCATAATGGACACCTGCTGACTGGCGGATTGCCAGCTGGTATAAAACCCTTTACGCCCCGGCGTCGCCATTTCAGCGAGGTAAACCGAGACGCCGCCCAGTTCCGCACCGGCAGAAAAGCCCTGCAACAGTCGGCCGCACAGCACCAGCGCCGGCGCCCACAAACCGATAGTCTGATAACCTGGCACCAGCACGATCAGGATGGTCCCCATCGCCATAATCGACAGCGTGCCGATTAAACCTTTACGTCTGCCAACCTTGTCAATCCAGGCGCCTAACACCACCGCGCCAACGGGCCGCATCAAGAACCCGGCGCCGAAAACGGCGAAGGTCATCATTAATGAGGCGAATTCATTTTCGGAAGGAAAAAAAGTATGGGCGATATAGGTGGCGTAAAAACCAAATAAAAAGAAGTCAAACTGCTCAAGAAAATTCCCTGAGGTCACCTGCAGGATCACTTTGGCCCTGGCGCGAAACACTGAAGTAGCGGCAGTTGCGGACATCACACTCTCCCTGATTAACTGAATAGTTAACTCTCATTAACATTTAGGTAACCGTAAGAGTGCGGGAAGTTGTAGCCAGGAATAAGCGCATTTTGCGCATCTATTGATGCGTCTGACACATTAATAAAGCCTGCGAGTTAAGCGACATCAACAATGACGGGGCGATGGGTCTCCCCCTCCGCCCCGCCTCTATACGCTGATAGTGTGAACTCCGCTGCATTTCCCCCCAAGGCAATCCGGCTTGAGGGGGAGTTTTAACGAAGATCGCGTACGGCGACGTGATCCATATCGTCGAAGACCTGGTTCTCGCCGACCATCCCCCAGATGAAGGTATAAGCGCGGGTACCCACCCCTGAGTGAATCGACCAGCTTGGCGAAATCACCGCCTGCTCGTTATGCATCACAATATGACGGGTCTCCTGCGGCTGCCCCATCATGTGGAAGACGCAGGCGTCCTCATCCATGTTGAAATAGAAATAGACCTCCATCCGCCGCTCATGGGTATGGCAAGGCATGGTGTTCCACAGGTTGCCCGGCGCCAGTTCGGTCAGGCCCATGCTGAGCTGACAGGTTTCCAGTACATCCGGCACGAAATACTTATTGATGGTGCGGCGGTTGCTGGTCAGGTTGTCACCCAACGTCACCGGCGCTACATCGGCAGGGGTGACTTTTTTCGTCGGATAAGTGGTATGCGCCGGGGCGCAGTTGTAGTAAAACTTCGCCGGTTTTGCATGGTCGACGCTGGTAAATACCACCTCTTTCGCCCCCTTACCGACGTACAGCGCCTCACGGTGGCCGATTTCATAGCATTGGCCATCAACGGTAATACAGCCCGGGCCGCCGATATTAATCACCCCTAACTCACGGCGTTCGAGGAAATAGCTTACCCCGAGCTGTTTGCCGACTTCGCCGCCCACCGACACGCCGCGCTGCACCGGCATGACGCCGCCAACAATAATGCGGTCAATATGGCTGTACACCATGGTGTATTCGTCAGCCACAAACACTTTTTCAACTAAAAATTCATTACGCAGCCCCTGGGTATCCAGAGTTTTCGCATGCGCGCTGTGGATACTTTGTCTTACGTCCACGTTAGCCTCCAGGCAGATACTTGAATGATAAAGCCCTCCTGCGGAGGGCAGAGATTAATGACAAACCTCATGCAATCATTGAGCTTGCAAATTGCATCAGGCAAATAACAAGGAAAATCAATTTATTGATTTTCGGCTGATAACCACAAAGAAGGAAAAACCACGCTTTTTCCTTCTTTGTCAGCAGTCTGAGCCCTCCTGCGGAGGGCGAGAATAGATTAGTGATTCGCCGATGGCGCCACGCTGGCGCCAGGCGTTTTCACCACCTGCGCGTTGCCAAAACGTCTGGCGTACAGGGCGGTAATAATGGGCACTAAAATCGCGGTGACGATGACGCTTGCCGCGACCAGCGCCGTCGCCGAAGCTGCCACCGGTTCAAAGGCCGGATTAATCTGCGCGATGATCACCGGGTTCGCGACCGCCGCGCCCGCTGCGGAAGAGGCCGCGACGCCAGCCGTCCCGTTGCCGCCGCCGATAACCCGGTCAGCAATAATCAGTGGGATACCGGTAATGATGATGACCGCCACGCCAAGCACGATTCCCAGCAGTCCGGTATCCAGAATCACGCTCAGGTTGATAGTGTTGCCCAGCGCAAAACCAAAGAACGGAATCAGCACCGGGGTGGCTTTGCTAAAGAAAGCCCGGAAGTCGTGGTCGAGGTTGCCTAAGGCAAAGCCCACCAGGAATGGCAGCACCGCGCCGATAAAATGGTGCGGCTCGAAGGAAGCCAGCCCGGCGGAGCCAAGGATCACCATGGTCATCAACGGCCCGGACTCCAGCGACATCAGCACAAACGCGCCGGACTCTTCTTTACTGCCGTACTGATTCATCAGGCTGGCATACAGACCGCCGTTGGTCATATCCATTGCCGAGACAATAGCCAGCACCGACAGTCCGGCAAAGAAACCGGTCTGGACGCCATTTTCCGGAATGACCATCGCGGCGATAAAGGCCACAATCCAGGCGACGGCAATTTTGGTGATCACTAACGTGCCGGACTTACGTAATACGGTACCGGTGGCGCGCAAATCGATTGATGCGCCGATACAGAAAAACCACACCGCCAGGATTGGCACCGTCCCACCAATCATGCCTTTAGTGAATGAACCAAAGTAATTACCGGTATCCGGCGCCAGGGTATTAAGCACCGCGCCAAGCAGCAATGGGACCAGCATCATGCCGCCAGGGATACGTTCAATGGTTGCTTTGATTTTCATGTTTTATCCTCATCTCCACCCCACCTGAACGGCAAGGATGTGACTTATTCTTTCAATAGCGTTTGAAAAAATTCTTTCTGTTCATTGCATTACGAACAGATGAGAAAAGTCAGGAGTCTCAGGGTTGTGCGCACCACACTGATACCATGCCGTTATCATTGATCATGTGAAATAATGATTCAACGAAAACAAAACAGTGTTTTAGTTACCGTCATCACATATCAAAAAGAAATCGAACGAAGGATCGTTTATTGAAAACAAAAGGGAGGTGTAGCCACGACGTTGCGGCAATCAAGGGCGGGATGAAATGTTAGATAGATGTTTTAGTGAATTCGGTGACATGCGCCGGGCAAAGCAAGACACGACGGTCTTCGCTTTGCCCGGCCAGGAAAAGTGCGTGGATCAACTACCGCGGTAGGTTGAGTAGCCAAACTGGCTCAACAACAGCGGGATATGTAGCTTTTGGTTCTGTTCGGTTACGCTGAAAATAACCGGAATGACGGGAAAGAAGGTGCTCATATTATGACTTTTAAAGTAGTCACCGGTTTTGAAGGTCACTTTATACACCCCAGGTTCCATATTATCGGCCTGCGGATAGAGCGACTTGATACGGCCATCGGCATCCGTTTTACCGCTGGCGATATGCTGCCAGCCGCTGCCCTGCTGCTTATCGAGCTCAATCTGCACCCCTTGAGAAGGCAGACCGGTCTGCTGATTGAGAATATGTACGCTTAGTGTCCCTTCCGGCGCCGCAAGCGCGCTGAAGCTCAACAATGAAATAACGGAAGCGATAATTAACTTCATGAGCGATGACCTTATTAAGCAAGTGAATGTGTCATCACTATAGTCAGCGCGCTGGGAAATAAAATTAAACTTTTCGTTATTAATTAACGGGTAATAGCCGCGCGGATCTACGCCAAAGTCTTGTGTTGGATGGAGGAATAGAACGTAAGAGAAGCGATAATGGCACGCCCTACAGGATTCGAACCTGTGACCTACGGCTTAGAAGGCCGTTGCTCTATCCAGCTGAGCTAAGGGCGCACTGAGAAGCGGGAGCTTCGGGAGGTGCAATCGCGTGAAATTATACGGTCAACCTCCGGTGAGTCAATGCATTTTGCCGGGAAAAGACAGTAGCATAGCGAGCTTGTCGATTATTAACGCGATGTCTGGTTAAGGATTGTTCGCCCAACTCGTTGGCGACTCGTCCATTACGTCGCTATAGCGCGGGAAAATAGCCTGTTTTCCTCCGCCCCGCGGCGGAAAACCGATAAAAACGCAAACGATAACTGACAGCGGGGCTGGCTTCTGACAAAATATCCACATCCCCCTTTCGTAAAGTGACAGATGGAATCCTCTCTCTGATGGCAGCAAAAATTATTGACGGTAAAACGATTGCGCAGCAGGTGCGCTCTGAGGTCGCGGAAAAAGTGAAGGCGCGCGTAGCGGCCGGAAAACGCGCCCCCGGGCTCGCCGTTGTGCTGGTCGGCAGCAACCCTGCATCGCAGATTTATGTCGGCAGCAAACGCAAGGCATGTGAAGAGGTGGGCTTCGTCTCCCGCTCTTACGATCTCCCGGAAACCACCAGCGAAGCTGAGCTGCTGGAACTTATCGACACGCTTAATGCCGATAACACTATCGACGGCATTCTGGTGCAGCTGCCGCTGCCTGCCGGCATCGACAATGTTAAAGTCCTTGAGCGCATTGCCCCGGACAAAGACGTCGACGGCTTCCATCCGTACAACGTTGGTCGCCTGTGTCAACGTGCGCCGCGTCTGCGTCCTTGTACGCCGCGCGGCATTGTTACCCTGCTTGAGCGCTACAATATCGATACTTATGGCCTCAACGCGGTGGTGATTGGCGCTTCTAACATCGTCGGCCGTCCGATGAGCATGGAGCTGCTGCTGGCGGGCTGCACTACTACCGTCACCCACCGCTTTACCAAAAACCTGCGCCACCACGTCGAAAATGCCGATCTGCTGATTGTCGCGGTCGGTAAACCGGGCTTTATTCCGGGTGAATGGATTAAAGAAGGCGCCATCGTGGTGGACGTCGGCATTAACCGTCTGGAAAGCGGCAAAGTGGTCGGCGACGTGGTGTTTGAAGACGCGGCGGAACGCGCCTCCTACATTACGCCCGTGCCGGGCGGCGTCGGCCCGATGACCGTAGCGACCCTCATTCAGAATACGCTGCAGGCGTGCGAAGAGTATCACGACATTCAGGAGGCCTAAGATGGCGAATTTTTCTCTGGGCAAACACCCGCATGTTGAACTGTGCGACCTGCTGAAGCTGGAAGGCTGGAGCGAAAGCGGCGCGCAGGCCAAAATCTTCATCGCCGAAGGGCTGGTGAAAGTCGACGGCGCGGTGGAAACCCGCAAACGCTGTAAAATCGTCGCCGGGCAAACGGTGACCTTTGACGGTCAAAGCATTACCGTTATCGCCTAATCCTTTCTGGCGCCGGTCCCGGCGCCAGCGCTCTCCCGCAGGAAAATCAGAATAATGCGGGGATGTAATCCTCAAATACCCTACTGATAATAGGCTTTTATTTGTAGAATATAAGCCAATGCCAACCATCATCACTGATGCCGCCGTTCCGCTGTGTCTGGGGTTAGGGCTGGGATGCAAAATCATTCCCCCTCGCCTGCTGCTGGCTGGCGTGGCGTTGGGCATTTCTTAGTATCTGCCTCTTATCCCATAGCCTGCTCGATGCCATCACCGATGGTGGTAAAGGCGTCGGCTGGCTGTGGCCCTGCTCCGATCAACGCTTCTTCCTGCCCTGGCAGGTGATTAAAGTGGTGCCATTCGCGCTATCGCGTTATGCCACGCCTTATGGCCATCAGGTGATCCTCTCCGAGCTGCAGTGGGTCTGGCTGCCGGGAAGCGCACTGGCGCTACTACTCTGGCTATATCGTCAATCTATTCAACGTTAGGGATTAACATGTATAAAACGACCATCCTTGCCGCTGCAGCACTGCTGGCGGTTTCGTGCCCGATTCACGCCGAGGATCATACAAACGCCTATGCCGTCTCTTCGACCATTACCAGTATCGGCAGTTCGGCGCTGGTGAGCGGCATCATTCTCTCGCCAGTCCTGCTCCCCGCCGCACTGATTACCGCTTCTGTCGACAAAAATAAAGAGCAGAAAACCGCGCTGTTGACCACCAAAGACCCTAAACAGAACACCGTCAAAATGGTGCTGCCGCTGCAGGTGGTGGAAGAGGCGGATCTCAAAACCGGGGACAAGCTGACGCTGGAGAAAGCCCCGGAAGGCACCGGCGCACTGCTGAAAAAAGAAGGTAAGGTCCTGACCCATATGGTGAATCAAGAGGACGCCTCGCTCTCCGCTAACCAACCGCTGTCGGCGAAATGAAGCGCCTGGCGCTCGCCTTGTGCCTGAGCGTGGCATCAGTAAGCGCGACTGCAGCCAGCACCGATTGCGGCACGGGGTCGCCATCGGCGGAAACCATTGCCGCAACCATGCATCAGGCACAGTTGCTCAAACAACAATTAAATAGCGAACCGGAAGCGGTGGTTATTTTGGTCCGCCAGGGGCAAGATATGTCCAGCCGTGGGTTAACCTGGTCACATGCCGGCTACGCCCTACGGCAGGCCGATAACAGCTGGCGGGTTTATCATAATCTGAATACCTGCGGCACCGCGCGATCGGCGCTGTACGTCCAGGGATTATATGAGTTTCTCGCCGATGAACTGGTTAACCAGCAGATTGCGATTTTACGTCCGCGCGGCGAACTTAACGCTGCGCTACAAGCGCTTTTGCACAACCCTGTCAAACTGAACCTGTTTCACAGCCCGCGCTATAACCTGATCGCCTGGCCCTTCTCCGGGCCGTATCAAAACTCTAATGGCTGGCTGCTGGAAGTCTTTGCCCGAGCGGGCGATAGCAACATCTGGTCACGCGAGCAGGCCAGACATTGGCTCTTACAGCAGGGTTATCAACCCTCGTTAGTTAAGGTCACGATTTTCGAACGCCTTGGGGCAAAAATAGTTGCCAGCAATGTTTTTACCGACGATCAGCCGGAACAACTATTGGCAAGTGGCAAAGTAGGTTTAAACAGTGGCGATAGCGTTATTCAGTTTATTGCCCGTTACAGCCGCAACATATCCTCCTGCCTGCATCTGAATCTGCCCGAATCCGTATGCGTTTTTCAGCCTACACCACTGGAAGTCAGTCCCTAACGCAAAAAGGCCACGCAAGCGTGGCCTTTTCATTAGCAATGGCGCTTACTTACGACGCCAGGTGGTGCCCTGCGGACCATCCTCCAGCACGATACCCATCTCGTTAAGACGATCGCGCGCCGCATCCGCCGCCGCCCAGTCTTTCGCTTTACGCGCATCCAGACGCTGTTGGATAAGCCCTTCGATTTCCGCTACTTCGCCATCATCAGCCTGCGCGCCGCTCTGCAGGAAAGCATCCGGTTCCTGTTCAAGCAGACCCAGCACCGATGAGAGCTTACGCATATGGGCCGCCAGCGCGTTCGCGGCTGCCGCGTCTTCCGTTTTCAGACGGTTTACTTCACGCGCCATATCGAACAGCACCGAGTAGGCTTCCGGGGTATTGAAGTCGTCATCCATCGCTTCGATAAAGCGCGCTTCGAAGGCTTCGCCGCCGGCAGGCTGCGCGGATTTATCGGTTCCGCGCAGCGCGGTGTACAGACGCTCCAGCGCCGAACGCGCCTGCTTGAGGTTCTCTTCGCTGTAGTTCAGCTGGCTGCGATAGTGGCCGGACATCAGGAAGTAGCGGATGGTTTCGGCATCGTAGTACTTCAGCACGTCGCGGACGGTGAAGAAGTTACCCAGCGATTTCGACATTTTCTCGCGATCGACCATCACCATTCCGGAGTGCATCCAGTAGTTGACGTATTCGCCATCGTGGGCGCAGGTCGATTGCGCGATCTCGTTTTCGTGATGCGGGAACATCAGATCCGAACCGCCGCCGTGAATATCAAAGTGATTACCCAGCTGTTTGCAGTTCATCGCCGAGCACTCAATGTGCCAGCCCGGACGCCCTTCTCCCCACGGCGACGGCCAGCTCGGCTCGCCCTCTTTCGACATCTTCCACAGGACGAAGTCCATTGGGTTACGCTTAACGTCAACCACGTCGACGCGGGCGCCCGCCTGCAGCTGGTCGAGATCCTGGCGCGACAACAGACCGTAGTTCGGGTCGGTCGGTACGTCGAACATCACGTCGCCGTTATCCGCCACATAAGCGTGACCGCGGGCGATCAGCTGCTCGGTGATTTCGATAATTTCGGCGATATGATGGGTGGCGCGCGGCTCGTTGTCCGGGCGCAGAATGTTCAGGGCGTCAAAATCTTTGTGCATTTCAGCGATCATGCGATCGACCAGCGCGACAAAGCTTTCGCCATTTTCATTAGCGCGCTTAATGATTTTATCGTCGATATCGGTAATGTTGCGCACGTACTTCAGCTTGTAACCAAGGAAGCGCAGGTAACGAGCGACAACGTCGAAAGAGACGAAGGTGCGGCCATGGCCGATATGACAGAGATCGTAAACGGTAATTCCACACACGTACATGCCAACTTCCCCGGCATGAATAGGTTTAAATTCTTCTTTTTGGCGCGTCAGTGTATTAAAAATTTTTAACATCGAAGATTCCGTGTAGACGTGTGTGGATATAAGTCGCTTATTCTAACCCTAATTCAAACCGGAAGCAGCACACATTGCAAGGTGCATCGACCCCCGCGGTTATGCTATAACAGCCACCTATGTCATACCCAACCCTGGGTTCAGCACTACAATCATCGGAACAGGATGCAAAAATGGTTACTTTCCACACCAATCATGGCGATATCGTAATCAAAACGTTTGACGACAAAGCGCCGGAAACAGTTAAAAACTTCCTGGACTACTGCCGCGAAGGTTTCTACGACAACACCATTTTCCACCGTGTTATCAATGGCTTCATGATTCAGGGCGGCGGCTTTGAGCCGGGCATGAATCAGAAAGCGACCAAATCTCCGATTCAGAACGAAGCCAACAACGGTCTGAAAAACACCCGTGGTACGCTGGCGATGGCCCGTACTCAGGCCCCGCACTCCGCCACCGCGCAGTTCTTCATCAACGTAGTAGACAACGACTTCCTGAACTTCTCTGGCGAAAGCCTGCAGGGTTGGGGCTACTGCGTCTTTGCCGAAGTGGTTGAAGGTATGGACGTGGTAGACAAAATCAAAGCGGTTGCCACCGGCCGCAGCGGCATGCACCAGGATGTGCCGAAAGAAGATGTTGTAATCAAAAGCGTCACCGTCAGCGAATAATTCGTGGCGACACTTTTTATTGCAGACCTGCATCTGCAAACAGAAGAACCGGCGATCACCGCCGGTTTTCTGCGCTTTTTAGCCGGCAGCGCCCGCGAAGCGGACGCGCTGTATATACTCGGCGACCTGTTCGAGGCCTGGATCGGCGATGACGATCCGAACCCGCTGCATCAGCAAATCGCTTCGGCCATCAAAGCCGTCGTCGACGCCGGCGTTCCCTGCTACTTCATCCACGGCAACCGCGATTTTCTCGTCGGCCAGCGCTTCGCCCGCCAGAGCGGCATGATCCTGCTCGCTGAAGAAGAGCGGCTGGACCTCTATGGCCGTGAAGTGTTGATTATGCATGGCGACACCTTATGTACCGATGACCCCGGTTACCTGGCGTTTCGCGCTAAAGTCCATACCCCGTGGATCCAACGTCTGTTTCTCGCCCTGCCGCTGTTTATCCGCCGCCGCATCGCCGCCAAAATGCGCGCCGATAGCCAAGCCGCCAACAGCAGCAAATCGATGGAAATTATGGATGTGAATCCGCAGGCGGTCGTCGACGCGATGGAGCGGCATCAGGTGCAGTGGCTGATTCACGGCCATACCCATCGCCCGGCCGTCCATGAACTCCAGGCCAACGGGCAGCCCGCGTGGCGCGTGGTCCTCGGCGCGTGGCACAGCGAAGGGTCAATGGTGAAAGTCAGCGCCGACGGCGTCGAACTTATCTATTTCCCGTTTTAATCTCCCAGGCACAATTCCGAAAACCTTCTTCTGAAGGGGGAATGACTGACGCTATCTGTTCTCCGCATGCTAGCCTTTGGCTAAATCTCACTCAAGGAACGAGTATGAAAAAATGGAACCAGCCCCTAATCTGGGGAATGATCATCGCGATCCTCAATCCGTTAGGGGTAAGCTATATCGCCTTAATCGGCGTCGCTATCGGCAACACACTGGCATTTGTCTGGTGTGCAATGCTGGCATGGGCAATTTATTTTTATGCTATTTATTTGCTCTGTACCCGGCCCCACGATGGGCGGCTGGTACAAATCTATTTACTGATCATGGGTACCCTGATGCTTCCTTGGGGGTTAGTGCTGCTTATCACCTGTATCATGAATGAGATAAAGGCAAATAAACAACGTACTTCATCGTCGGCAAGCGAGACAAAAGACGGCTAACCACGCGTACGCAACCGTTTTCCTTGGCGGGATATCGTGCTATTCTCTGTGGCCTCTAAAGCAGTGTGAAGCACACCCACAGGAGTTTTCAGACGCATGTCTTCCCGCAATAATCCGGCGCGTATCGCCATCGTGATGGGGTCCAAAAGCGACTGGACTACCATGCAGTTCGCCGCAGAAATCCTTGATACCCTGAACGTTCCGCACCATGTTGAAGTGGTTTCCGCCCACCGTACGCCCGATAAACTGTTTAGCTTCGCCGAAAGCGCCGAAAGCAACGGTTATCAGGTGATCATCGCCGGTGCGGGCGGCGCGGCGCATTTGCCGGGCATGATTGCAGCGAAAACTCTGGTGCCGGTGCTTGGCGTGCCGGTTCAGAGCGCAGCGTTAAGCGGCGTTGACAGCCTCTACTCTATCGTTCAAATGCCCCGCGGCATCCCGGTCGGCACGCTGGCCATCGGCAAAGCCGGCGCCGCTAACGCCGCCCTGCTCGCCGCGCAAATTCTCGCCCAGCATGATGCTGAGCTGCATCAGCGCCTGAGCGCCTGGCGTCAGGCGCAAACCGATGAGGTGCTGGATAACCCGGACCCGCGAGGTGCGGCATGAAACAGGTTTGCGTCCTCGGTAACGGACAGTTAGGCCGCATGCTGCGTCAGGCCGGTGAACCGCTGGGCATCGCCGTCTGGCCGGTCGGCCTGGAAGCCGACCCGGAAGCGGTGCCGTTCCAGCAAAGCGTCATCACCGCCGAAATCGAACGCTGGCCGGAAACCGCTTTAACCCGTGAGCTGGCGCGCCATTCGGCGTTCGTTAACCGCGACGTTTTTCCGATCATCGCCGACCGCCTGACCCAGAAACAGTTGTTCGACAAACTTGGCCTCGCCACCGCGCCGTGGCAGCTACTGGCGGATAAAAGCGAGTGGCCCGCCGTGTTTGCCCGTCTGGGCGAACTGGCTATCGTCAAGCGCCGCGTTGGCGGCTACGATGGCCGCGGCCAGTGGCGTTTACGCGAGAACGAAACCACACAACTACCCGATGATAACTACGGCGAGTGTATCGTTGAGCAGGGTATTAACTTCTCCGGCGAGGTGTCGCTGGTCGGCGCCCGCGGCCGCGACGGCAGCACGGTGTTTTATCCGCTGACCCGCAACCTGCACCAGGACGGCATTCTGCGCGCCAGCGTCGCCTTCCCGCAGGCCAATGCCCGCCAGCAGGCGCAGGCGGAAAGCATGCTGACGGCGATCATGAACGAGCTCGACTACGTGGGCGTGATGGCCATGGAGTGCTTCGTCACCGCCGAGGGACTGCTGATCAACGAGCTGGCGCCGCGCGTACATAATAGCGGCCACTGGACGCAGAACGGCGCTTCCATTAGCCAGTTTGAACTGCACCTGCGCGCCATTACCGATCTACCGCTGCCGCCACCGGTGGTCAACAGCCCGTCGGTGATGATCAATCTGATCGGCAGCGATCTGAACTACGACTGGCTAAAACTGCCGCTGGTGCATCTGCACTGGTACGACAAAGAGGTTCGTCCGGGGCGTAAAGTCGGCCACCTGAATCTGACCGACAGCGATACCGATCGCCTGAGCGCCACGCTGGAAGCGCTGAAACCGCTCCTGCCAGCCGAATACGCCAGCGGTGTTTTCTGGGCGCAATCGCAGCTTAATTAAGCCATTCGTGCCGGGGATTTGATCTATCCCCTTCCCCGGCACGCCCTTCGGCGCGTAGAATCCCCACCTCGCAGTAAGCACATCTGGTTTTAACTCAAAAGGACGACCCATGGAAAATGGGAGACACTATCGCGCCATCCTCAGCGCGGATACGCCGCTTATCGACGTCCGCGCACCGGTGGAATTTCAGCAAAGCGCGATGCCCGCGGCGATTAACCTACCGCTGATGAACGATGACGAACGCGCCGCCGTCGGCACCTGTTACAAGCGCCAGGGGCCGGAAGCGGCATTAGCCCTCGGCCATAAGCTGGTCGATGGCGACCTGCGAGCCAGCCGTCTCAAGGCGTGGCTGGAGGCCTGCGCCCGCTATCCGCAGGGCTATCTGTGCTGCGCCCGCGGCGGCCAGCGCTCGCATATCGTGCAGCAGTGGCTGCGGGAAGCTGGCGTCGATTATCCGCTGATTGTCGGCGGCTACAAAGCGCTACGCCAGGCGGCAATACAGACTACCGAGGAGCTGGTACAGCGCCCTATCGTGCTGATTGGCGGCTGCACCGGCAATGGCAAAACCCAGCTGGTTTGCTCGCGCCCGGACGGTATCGATCTTGAAGGTCACGCCCACCACCGCGGTTCGTCATTTGGCCGAACGCTACTGCAGCAACACCCGCAGGCGACGTTCGAAAACCATCTGGCGGTCACCCTGCTTAAAAAAGCTGAACAACAGACACGCTGGGTGCTGGAAGATGAAGGCCATATGATCGGCGCGAACCACCTGCCGGAGTGCCTGCGTATCCGCATGGCGCAATCGCCGCTGGCGGTGGTGGAAGATCCGTTTGACGTTCGTCTGGAGCGACTGCGCGAAGAGTACTTCGATCGTATGCATCGCGACTTTATTGCCGCCTATGGCGAAGAGAAAGGCTGGCAGGAATATAGCGAGTATCTGCATCACGGGCTGTTTGCCATCCGGCGTCGGCTAGGGCTACAGCGCTTTGCCCAGCTAAGCGAACTGCTCGACGCGGCGCTGTCGCAGCAGCAGCGTACCGCCAGTACCGAGGCGCACTTCGCCTGGCTGGTTCCGCTGTTAAATGAATACTACGATCCGATGTATCGCTATCAGTTGGGGAAAAAAGCCGGGAAGATTATCTTTCGCGGTAACTGGCAGGATGTCGCCGCCTGGCTGGCGAAGTAGTTCCCCAACCAGACGGCTTCCCGGGTAGCGGCTGGCGCCTTACCCGACCTACGGTCCGTGCGGCCAGCCTTTAATTTAATCATCGTGCTGGCTGAAACTGCCGGTACCAATGGCCTCAAAACCCCCGGTGGCGCTGCCGCTTACCGGGGCTACAGCGCTGTGCGATTTGGTAGCCCGGCTTAGCGCAGCGCAAGCCGGGGAAATTCCCGGCTTGCGGCGACTCATCGTTAGAAGTCGTAGCGCAGACGCACCAGGTTCATATCGCCCAGATCATCGGTGCTGGAGGTAAACACGTGCTCGTAATCAACACGGAAACCGTAATCCAGCTGGAAGCTAATACCCAAACCGTTATCAATACGCTGGTAGTTGCGGCCATTCACGTACTCCAGGCGGTCGCCCATAAAGTACGGTTGAATAGATTTAACAGCGTATTGATTGATCGGGAATTTATAGCCGGCAAAGTATTCAATACCCCAGGCATCGCCGGCGAAATAGTTATGAACATCGGTTTTCTTGGTAGTCAGGAAGTTCTGATACCAGCCGCCGCCGAAGGAGAAGGTCCAGTTATCCGGAGTCCAGCTCAACGCGGTACCGACAATATTCTGGTCGTAGGTTTTGCTATTGGAGCTTGACGGGTCGCGCATTTCGGCGCGGGTGTAGTTCCACGCGGTACCCCAGGTCAGGTCCTTCATGATGTGGTAATCCACGCCGATAGACCCGCCGCCTTTACGCTTGTAGCGCAGACCATCGCCCGGCAGATATTCGCTATCTTCAAACAGATAGGAGCCATACAGATCGACATCACCGACGGTTTTCTTATATTTCAACATATTGCGTGAACGATAAGAACCATCGTAATCGCCGTTAATACCGTTACCCGGAGCCTGACCGATCATATCGTAGTCCCAGATATCGGTTTTCACGCCGACGACATCATAGTAAATACTGTTTTGCTGACCGTAGGTTAAGGTACCCCAGGTATCGCTCTTCAGACCGGTGAACAACATACGGCGGGTGGTATTATTCGCCCCTTCCGCGTAGTGATTGTCCCAATCGAACAGCGCCGGAATATTGACGCCCAGTTCGTAGTAGCTGATCCAGCTAATATCATCAAAGAGATAGTAATCAGCCGCGAAACGGAAACGGGTGCCGCCATCGAAACCGTTACGCTTGTAGGAACCTTTATCGCCATCGCCGGTCATCATATTGAACTGCGGACGAATACTCCCGCCGACGGTAAAGTTAAGGCGACTTAACGGATCGCCCGCCTGCGGATCTTGTTTCAGCAGCGTAATCTCAGCCTGGGATGCAAAAGAAGTTAACGCTAATGCTGCGCCGATCGAGATCGCCAGCGCTTTTATTTTATGTGCCATGCTTTTTCCTTGAGTAATAAGCAATCTTATATTTGCCAGTTGAATATTAACTGCGAATTAGCACGACGTGTTGTTGGGTTTTTAATGTTTTGTGCGCTTAAAAATCAAGGAATTATCATTTTGTGCCGTTAAAATAAAAGCGCCGCGAAATTGCGCGGCGCTTCATAAAAATGAAATCTATTTACTGGTTAAATTGTCGGAATAACGCTTTACCTTTTAATAAGCGTAATCCCAACCAACCGCCGCACAACGATAATAAAATAGCGCCTGAGAGTGGCAGCATCACCCACAGCCGCCAGTCCGGCGTCCATGGAAAATCAAACACTTTGGTTTGCAGCATCGCCAGCGCCACCTCGGCGCCAATGGCCGCCACCAGCCCCGACACCACGCCAAGCAGGGCAAACTCCGCCCACAGCGTGGTGCGCAGCAAGACTTTACCGGCCCCCAGCGTCCGCCAGACGACCAGCTCCTGATGCCGCTGGCGCATCCCGACCTGCACCTGGGCCAGCAGCAATAGCACGCCACAGGCGGTGACCAGCACCACCATGACCTCCAGCGCCCGACTGACCTGCGTCAACACCTGGCCGACCTGGCGCAGGATGGCGCCGATATCCAGCAGGCTGACGGTAGGAAACTCGCGGTTAAGCTGGGTCAGCATCGCGTTGCCATTATCCCAACGGAAGCTGGTAAGCCAGCTTTGCGGCTGCCCATCCAGCGCCCCCGGCGGGAAAATAAAGAAGAAGTTGGGCCGCAGGCTCTCCCAGTCAACTTTGCGCACGCTGGTCACCTTAGCGCTAAATTGCTGGGTATCGCCGGTAAAGGTGACGCTATCACCGATCCTGACGCCTAACCGCTGCGCCAGCCCCTCTTCAATCGACACCTCGCCAGACTTCGGCGGCCAACTGCCGGCCACCAGCGGATTATGATCCGGGCGCTGCTCGCTCCAGGTGAGATTAAGCTCGCGGTTTAGCGCTTCGTCTTTATTGCCCTCGGTGGTTTGACCGTTAATCTGCGTCAGCCGCGCGCGCACGATGGGATAAAACTCCGCCGCCCGGGTCTGGTGTTCGGCGAGGAATGTCTTCACCGGAACTACCTGTTCGGGAGCGATATTAATCAGAAAGTAGTTCGGGCTTTCCGGCGGCAGCTGCTGCTGCCAGCGTTCGAGCAAATCGCCGCGTAACACCAACAGCAGAGCCAGCAGCATAAACGACAGTGAAAACGCCGCCAGTTGGCTCAGCGTTGACCACGGCTGGCGCAACAGACGGTTCACCGCCAGGCGCAGCGGCAACGCTTTTAGCGTGACGCGCTTGAGCAACCACAGCAAGGCCCAGCCTACCAGCCCGCATAGCAGCGCCAGCACCAAGGCCCCGACCAGCACCGACCACAGTAGCGGGCTACCGCCCATCAGCCAGGCCAGTCCGCCGACAACCACCGCGCAGACCACGGGAATATAGTGTTTTAACGGCCAGACGTTAGCCACCACATCTTGCCGCAATACCCGCAGCGGCAGAGTCGCCAGCAGCAGCCGATAGGGCCGCCAGCCGACCAGCAGCGAAATCACCACCATCGCGCCGATAGCCCACAGCCACGGCCAGCCGCTGGCGGGCGGCAGCGCGGCGGGCAGCACCGGTTTAAGCATCAGCAGCAGGGCTTTTTCCAGCAGCAGCCCCATCGCGCCCCCCGCCGCAACCGCCAGCATCAGCAACATTAGCCACTGACCGACGATAAGTTTACGCAGCTGCGCCCGCCCGGCGCCTAAGGTTTTGAGAATAGCGACCAGATCGTAGCGGCTGCGGCAGTAATGCCCCATCGCGACCGCCACCGCGGCGACTGCCAGCAGCAACGTTAATAACGCGGACAGCAGTAAAAATTGCTGCGAGCGCTCCAGCGATTTACCCAGCGCGCTATCATCCTGCTCCAGGCCAATCCAGCGATGTTCCGCGCCAAGCTTCGGCAATAGCCACCGCTCGTAGGCCGCCAGCTGCTGCGCGCTACCGGCAAACTTATAGCGCCAGGAGACGCGGCTGCCGGGCTGTACCGCGCCGGTTTTCGCCACATCGGCGATATTCATCATTAGCCGCGGCGCCATCTGGAAGGGGTTGAAGCCGGCGTCAGGCTCCTGAATGACCTCGCCGGCGATGCGCAAGGTAGCGTCGCCAACATCAATGTTATCGCCGGTTTTTAGATTCAGCAGCGCCATCAGCCTCGGCGCCAGCAGGACGCTGCCGCGCTGCGGTTTTAATCCCGCCGGAGAGGTCTCCAGCGTGCCGTACAGCGGATAAGTATCATCAACCGCTTTGACATCCGCCAGTTGCGGGGTATCTACAGCGAAAGTCATGGTGGCAAAGCTCAGCTGTTCGCCCACGGTTAACCCGAGCGCGCGCGCCTCGGCGATCCACTCGGCGGGCACTTCGCGTGAACTGCGCAAGGTGCGATCCCCGGCCATAAATTCGCGGCTTTGCTGGCTCAACCCTTTTTCCATACGGTCGCTGATTGAGCCCAGCGCCAGCACGCAGGCCACCGCCATGCTCAATGCCAGCCAGACGATGAGCAGTGAAGGCGAGCGCCATTCGCGCCAGAACCAGCGGGCTATCATGCTTCCTCCTGCAACTTGCCATCCACCAGGCGTAAGCGACGATCGCAACGCGCCGCCAGCAGCGGATCGTGGGTCACCAGAATTAGGGTGGTGCCGTGTTCGCGGTTGAGTGAGAACAGCAGATCGGCGATTTTATCGCCGGTGTGACGGTCGAGATTACCGGTCGGCTCATCGGCAAATAGCAGCGCCGGACGGCCGTTAAAGGCGCGAGCCAGCGCCACTCGCTGCTGCTCGCCGCCGGAAAGCTGCGCCGGTAAATGGTGCAGGCGTTTGCCAAGCCCTAGCTGTTCAAGCAGCGCGCGCGCATCGCCGCGGCTTTGGCTATCGCTGGCGCCGCGCAGCAAGGCCGGCAGCTCGACGTTCTCCAGGGCATTTAGCGTCGGAATCAACATAAACGATTGAAAGACAAAGCCTACGTGCTTCGCGCGTAACGTCGCCCTCGCCTCTTCATCCATCTGATGCAGCGGCTGCCCCAAAAGAGACACTTCGCCGCTGCTGCCGTCGTCGAGCCCGGCGAGAATGGCCAGCAGCGTGGATTTCCCGGAACCGGACTCGCCAATCAGGGCGATGGTTTGCCCCGGTTTGACAACCAGCTCAACTCCGGTAAGGATGGACAACTGATGCTCTCCCTGACCGACGGATTTCTTAAGATGATGAACTTCAAGTATGTTTTCCGCTGGCATTTGCCTTTCCTGTTTATGGTTCTGTTTACCTGCCGCGCAATGGCGGCGGATACGCTGTTAGTGCTTGGCGATAGCCTGAGCGCCGGCTATCGAATGGCGGCCAATACGGCCTGGCCTGCTCTGCTTAATGAGAAGTGGCAGGCCAAAACGACGGTGGTCAACGCCAGTATCAGCGGCGACACCTCGCAGCAGGGACTGGCGCGCCTGCCGGCGCTACTGAAGCAGCACCAGCCGCGCTGGGTGCTGGTGGAACTGGGCGGCAACGACGGGCTGCGTGGTTTCCCGCCGCAGCAAACGGAGCAGACGCTGCGTACCGTTATTCAGGATATCAAAGCGGCGAAGGCCCAGCCGCTGCTGATGCAAATACGCCTGCCCGCCAACTATGGGCGCCGTTATAATGAAGCCTTTAGCGCGATATATCCGCAACTGGCCAAAGAGTTCGATATTCCTCTGCTGCCCTTTTTTATGGAAGAGGTTTATCTCAAGCCACAATGGATGCAGGACGACGGCATTCATCCTAATCGCGATGCGCAACCGTTTATTGCCGACTGGATGGCAACCCGGTTGGCTCCCTTAGTTAATCATGACTCCTGAACGCCGGGAGTCATTCACAGGTAAAGTTATGCAAAAATCGGTTTTAGTTACAGGATGTTCCAGCGGAATTGGCCTCGAAAGCGCGCTCGATTTAAAACGCCAGGGCTTTCGGGTACTGGCCGCCTGCCGTAAGGGGGAGGATGTCGCCCGTATGCAGGAACTGGGTCTGACCGGTATTTTGCTGGATCTCGATGACCCGCAAAGCGTCGAAAATGCCGCCGCCGAGGTCATCGCGCTGACCGGGAACCGCCTGTATGGCCTGTTCAATAATGCTGGCTACGGCGTCTACGGTCCGCTCACCACCATCAGCCGTCAGCAAATGGAACAGCAGTTTTCCGCCAACTTTTTCGGCGCCCACCAGCTCACCATGCTGCTGCTGCCCGCTATGCAGCCGCACGGCGAGGGCCGCATCGTGATGACCTCTTCGGTGATGGGGCTGATTTCCAGCCCCGGCCGCGGCGCCTATGCCGCCAGTAAATACGCGCTGGAGGCGTGGTCCGATGCCCTGCGCATGGAGCTCCGCCACAGCGGCATAAAAGTCAGCCTGATTGAGCCTGGGCCAATCCGTACCCGCTTTACCAACAACGTTAACCAGACCGGCGACAAGACGGTAGAGAACCCAGGCATTGCCGCGCGCTTTACGCTCGGCCCGGAGGCGGTAGTGGAAAAAGTGCGTCACGCCTTCGTCAGCGACAAGCCGAAACTGCGCTATCCGGTGACGCTGGTCACCCACGCGGTAGGCTGGTTAAAACGCCTGCTGCCGGCACGTGCGATGGACAAAATTATCCAGGGCTGAGTTGAAGCGCTGAATGTCGCCCCCATCTAAAACAGAAATCGACTAACGAGATACGCCCATGTCCGAACAGAATATTGTCAATATTACCGAAGCCAACCTGCAGCAGACGCTGCAGCAATCCATGAACGCGCCGGTGCTGTTTTATTTCTGGTCCGCCCGCAGCCAGCACTGCGAACAGCTGACGCCGGTGCTTGAGCGCCTGGCCGCCCAATACCACGGTCAGTTTACGCTGGCGAAGGTAGATTGCGACGCGGAGCAAATGCTGGCTTCGCAGTTTGGTCTGCGCGCGATTCCGACGGTGTATCTGTTCCAGAACGGCCAGCCGGTAGATGGTTTTGAAGGCCCGCAGCCGGAAGAAGCCATCCGCGCCCTGCTGGATAAAGTACTGCCGCGCGAAGAAGAATTGAAAGCGCAAGAAGCGCTGGCGCTGATGCAGGAAGAAAAATACGCCGACGCGCTGCCGCTGCTGAAAGACGCCTGGCAGTTGTCTAACCAGGATAGCCAGATTGGCCTGTTGCTGGCGGAAACGCTAATTGCCCTGCAGCGTTCCGATGAGGCTGAAAGCGTGCTGAAAACCGTGCCGCTGCAGGATCAGGACACCCGTTATCAGGGGCTGGTGGCGCAGATTGAACTGCTTAAGCAGGCCGCCGATACCCCGGAAATCCAGCAACTACAGCAGCAGGTCGAGCAGAACCCGGACGACGCGGCGCTGGCGTCTCAGCTGGCGTTGCAGTTGCACCAGGTCGGGCGCAACGAAGAAGCGCTGGCGCTGCTGTTCACGCATCTGCAAAAAGATTTAGGCGCCGGCGATGGCCAGGTTCGCAAAATGCTGCAGGAGATCCTCGCGGCGCTCGGTACCGGAGACGCCCTGGCGGCGAAATACCGCCGCCAGCTGTATTCATTGCTGTACTAATCAGAGGCGCTGACCCGGATAGCGCTACGCTTATCCGGGCTACAGATTACGCCGTGGTAGCCCGGGTAAGGCGTAAGCCGCTACCCGGGAATGCTTACGGGCGCTTTTTCAACTGCGTCACCACCAGTTGATGACGGGTATTGAAGAACTTCCGGTAAGTCAGATAGCCGGCAATAATCGTCGACAGGCTGGCGGTCGACAGCAACATAAACGTGACCATAATCTGATACTTAATCGCCTTCACCGGGTCAATCCCGGCGAAAATCAGTCCCGACATCATCCCCGGCAAACTCACCAGTCCGACCGTTTTCGCTGAATCTACCGTGGGAATCAACGAGGCGCGAATGCTGTCGCGGATCAGCCGCGCGGAGGCCATCTTCGGCGTCGCGCCGAGGCTTAGCTTCTCCTGAATCTGCTGCTGCTCACTGTTAAAACGCTGGCCCATATTGTTGTAGCACAGCCCTACCGCCACCATAGCGTTACCGGCCACCATGCCGGCAATCGGAATAACCTGCATCGGCACAAAGGCGATCGACCCCGAGAAGACCAGCACCGCCAGGGTTAGTCCGGCGCCGGTGGTAATAGCGATAAACGATGAGACAAAAGCTTTGTCGATATATTTACTGCGCTTCTTCGCATTCCACGCCGCGTTAAAGCAGATGAACAGCACCATCAATAGCGTTAACACCGCATGGTTAACGTTAAAGATATATTTCAGCACGTAGCCGACGATGATGAGTTGCACTATCGCCCGGCAAATGCTCCAGATAATATCTTTTTCCAGCGCCAGCTTTTCCCGATAGCTCACAACGATCGCCACCAGCACCAGCACCATCGAGAGCGCCAGCGATTCGTTAGTAATATTATGCCCGTTCATTTTTCCCCTCCTGCATTTTCCCGCCAGCAGGCTGTAGCGTAATCACTTCATCAGCGTGGGCAATTTCGTTCTGGTCGTGAGTGACCCACAGAATGGCCATTCCTTTTTCCGTCGCGTAGCGATGAATAATCTCGTTAACGTTGCGCTTATTGCTCTCATCCAGCGCGCTGGTAATTTCATCCAGCAGCAGCACCTGCGGCAGAAACTGCAGATTACGAATGAGCGAGACCCGCTGTTTTTCGCCGCCGGACAATTCGTTAATCGATTTCTCCAGCGTATTATCCGCCAGCCCGAAGCGTTCGAGATCGGCAATCAGCGCTTTAGGATCCGGCTGTTTGTTGCGGATCTGCCATGGGAAAACCAGGTTGTCGTAGACCGAATCGCCGAATAGCGCCGGAGTTTGCGCGCAATAAGAGACCTGCTGGCGATAGTTTTCCGGCGACAGCGTAGTGATATCGGTATCGTTGAAAAAAATCTCTCCGCTGGTCGGGCTCAGCAGAGAGGCGATGATTTTCAGTAACGTACTTTTGCCGCATCCGGATGGCCCGGTAATTAACTTAAACTCTCCAGCCCTAATCCGGAGATCGATATTATTCAGGATGACCGCGTCGTCGGTTTTAAAACCAACACCCTCGAGGCGCAAAATCGCGTTATTTTCCTTCATTATATGTCCAATTAATTTCCTAAAACGCAGACAGTTTACTCCAGTTTTCTTTCACCGGAACAAGGAGAAAGTTATACTCTGTTTAAATCTGCGCCATTTCGCTGCGGCGCCCATCAGGCAACAAGACAGGAGGTTTTTGATGCTGATTTTTATCCCCGTTCTTATTTTTGTCGCACTGGTCATTGTGGGGGCGGCAGTAAAAATCGTGCCGCAGGGTTATCAATGGACCGTCGAACGCTTTGGCCGCTACACGCAGACGCTGCAGCCGGGCTTAAGTTTAGTGGTACCGTTTATGGATCGCATCGGCCGCAAAGTGAACATGATGGAGCAGGTACTGGATATCCCTTCGCAGGAAGTCATCTCCCGCGATAACGCCAACGTCACCATTGACGCCGTCTGCTTCATCCAGGTGATCGATGCGCCAAAAGCCGCCTATGAAGTCAGTAATCTTGAGCTGGCGATCGTCAATCTGACGATGACCAACATTCGTACCGTACTCGGCTCGATGGAGCTGGATGAAATGCTCTCCCAGCGCGATAGCATTAACACTCGCCTGCTGCATATCGTCGACGATGCCACCAATCCGTGGGGGGTGAAAATCACCCGTGTCGAAATCCGCGACGTTCGCCCGCCGGCGGAGCTTATCTCCTCGATGAACGCCCAGATGAAAGCTGAGCGAACCAAACGCGCTTATATCCTCGAGGCGGAAGGGGTGCGTCAGGCGGAAATCCTCAAAGCCGAAGGTGAAAAGCAGTCGCAGATCCTCAAAGCCGAAGGCGAACGGCAGTCGGCCTTCCTGCAGGCGGAAGCCCGCGAACGTTCCGCCGAAGCGGAAGCCCGCGCCACCCAGATGGTCTCATCGGCGATTGCGTCAGGCGACATTCAGGCGATTAACTACTTCGTGGCGCAGAAATATACCGACGCGCTGCAGCAGATTGGCGCCGCCAACAACAGTAAAGTGGTGCTGATGCCGCTGGATGCCAGCAGTCTGATGGGCTCGATCGCCGGGATCGGCGAACTGCTGAAAGAGAGCAGCGCCGAACGGAAAAAATCATGATCGCCCTGATCCTCGCCCATCCGCATATTTTCTGGCTGACCCTTGGCGGGCTGTTGCTGGCGGCAGAGATGCTCGGCAGCAATGGCTACCTGCTGTGGAGCGGCGTAGCTGGCGTGGTTACCGGCCTGCTGACCTGGGTTATTCCATTTAGTTGGGAATGGCAAGGGACGCTGTTTGCCGTCCTTACCCTGCTGGCGGCGTGGCTGTGGTCAAAATGGCTGCGTAAACGCATGAGGCAGCAGCGCCCCGCCGACGCGCAGCTTAACCAGCGCGGCCAGCAGCTGGTTGGCCGTCGTTTCACACTCGACAACGCGCTGGAAAACGGTCGCGGCCACGTCCGCGTCGGCGATAGCTCCTGGCCGGTGATTGCCGATGAAGACCTTGCGGCGGGCAGCAAGGTTGAAGTGGTCGCCGTCGAAGGCATTACCTTGCGGATAAGAGCCGCCGTCCGCTAAGCCTGCGCTTTGCGGTGACAACAGCCGGAAAGATTATCAATAATCGGGCAATCCGCGCTCTCATCGCCGGGGCAGGCGTCCGCCAGCGCCAGCAGATGCGCGCGCATGTTTTGCAACTCGCGGATATGGTTCTCAATATCCGCGACTTTCTCCAGCGTTCTTTTTTTCACATCGGCGCTGTGCCGCGACGGATCGTTGAATAACGCCACCAGCTCGCGGCACTCCTCCAGATTAAATCCCACCTGCCGCGCCTGGCGCAGCAGCGTCAGTTCATCCAGATGCTTTTGACTATAGGTACGGTAGCCGTTATCGCTACGCAGCGGCGCCGTCACCAGCCCTTTCTCTTCGTAAAAACGAATCGCTTTGCTGGTTAAGCCGGTTTTTTTCGCCACATCGCTAATATTCATTTTTCCCCCTTGACCTTCCCCTTGCTGGAAGGTTTAACCTTCTTAATACTCGATGAAAGAGTGTGTTCGGTCAATCATTAACCGGAAATTATTCAGGAGTTATTTATGTCTAACACTATCGACCTGACGCTTGATGGCCTCTCCTGCGGCCACTGCGTTAAACGCGTGAAAGAGAGCCTCGAACAGCGTCCCGACGTTGAACAGGCGGAGGTCACTGTTACCGAAGCCCACGTCACGGGCAGCGCCAGCGCTGAAGCCCTGATTGAGACCATCAAACAAGCCGGATACGGCGCGGAGCTCAGCCACCCAAAGGCTAAACCGCTGGCAGAATCATCAATCCCGTCGGAAGCACTGACAGCGGCCACTCCCGAGCTTCCGGCAGCCCATGACGAGGATGACAGTCAACAGCTGCTGATCAACGGCATGAGCTGCGCCAGCTGCGTTTCCCGGGTACAAAACGCGCTTGCCGCGGTGCCGGGAGTCTCACAGGCGCGGGTAAACCTGGCGGAACGCACTGCGCTGGTGATGGGCAGCGCGTCCGCCGCAGAATTAGTGCAGGCGGTGGAAAAAGCCGGCTACGGCGCGGAGGCTATCGAAGACGATCTGAAACGCCGCGAACGGCAGCAGGAAACCGCCATCGCCACCATGAAACGTTTTCGCTGGCAGGCGATTGTCGCCCTGCTGGTCGGCGTGCCGGTCATGGTCTGGGGCATGATTGGCGATAACATGATGGTCAGCGACGACAATCGATCGCTGTGGCTGGTCATCGGCCTCATCACCCTCGCGGTGATGGTCTTCGCTGGCGGTCACTTCTACCGCAGCGCCTGGAAAAGCCTGAAAAACGGCACCGCCACCATGGATACGCTGGTGGCGCTGGGAACCGGGGTGGCCTGGCTGTACTCCATGAGCGTCAACCTGTGGCCGCAGTGGTTCCCGATGGAAGCGCGCCACCTGTATTACGAAGCCAGCGCGATGATCATTGGTCTTATCAACCTCGGCCATATGCTGGAAGCCCGCGCGCGCCAGCGATCCTCGAAAGCGCTGGAAAAACTGCTCGACCTGACGCCGCCTTCGGCACGCGTCGTGACGGCTGAAGGCGAGAAAGATCTGCCGCTCGCGGAAGTTGAGGCGGGGATGACGCTGCGTCTGACCACTGGCGATCGCGTTCCGGTTGACGGCGTGATAAGCCAGGGCGAAGCCTGGTTTGATGAAGCCATGCTCACCGGCGAACCGGTACCGCAGCAAAAAGGCGATGGCGACGCCATTCATGCCGGTACCGTGGTGCAGGACGGCAGCGTGCTGTTTACCGCCAGCGCCGTCGGCAGCCAGACCACGCTGGCGCGGATTATTCGCATGGTGCGCCAGGCGCAAAGTAGCAAACCGGAAATCGGCCAACTAGCAGATAAAATCTCTGCGGTATTTGTTCCGGCAGTGGTAGCCATTGCGCTGATTAGCGCCGGTATCTGGTACTTCTTCGGCCCGGCGCCGCAAATCGTCTATACCCTGGTCATTGCCACCACGGTACTGATTATCGCCTGTCCATGCGCATTGGGCCTGGCGACGCCGATGTCGATTATTTCCGGCGTCGGCCGGGCGGCGGAATACGGCGTGCTGGTGCGTGACGCCGATGCTCTGCAGCGCGCCAGTGAACTCGACACCCTGGTGTTCGATAAAACCGGTACCCTGACCGAAGGCAAGCCGCAGGTGGTGGCCGTGAAAACCTTCGCAGGGTTTGATGAAACAACCGCGGTGCGTCTTGCCGCCGCGCTCGAGCAAGGCTCAAGCCATCCGCTGGCGCGGGCGATCCTCGATAAAGCCGCCGACAGCACTTTACCGGAAGTAAGCGGCTTCCGTACCCTGCGCGGGCTTGGCGTCAGCGGTGAAGCGGAAGGTCATCGACTGCTGCTCGGCAACCAGGCGCTGCTTAACGAGCAGCATATCGCCACCGCGGAACTGGAAAGCGAGATGACGACACAGGCCTCGCGCGGCGCCACGCCGGTACTGCTTGCGATCGATGGTCAGGCCGCGGCGCTGTTCGCCATCCGCGACCCGCTACGTGAAGATAGCGTCGACGCGCTGGCGCGCCTGCATCGGCAGGGCTATCGTCTGGTAATGCTCACCGGGGATAACCCGACCACCGCCAATGCCATCGCCAAAGAAGCGGGCATTGATGAAGTGATCGCCGGCGTGCTGCCGGACGGTAAAGCCGACGCCATTAAACGCCTGCAGAGTCAGGGACACAAAGTGGCGATGGTCGGCGACGGTATTAATGACGCCCCGGCGCTGGCGCAGGCGGATGTTGGTATCGCCATGGGCGGCGGCAGCGATGTCGCCATTGAGACCGCGGCGATCACCCTGATGCGCCATAGCCTTAACGGCGTGGCCGATGCTTTAGCGATTTCGAAAGCGACGTTACGCAACATGAAACAGAACCTGCTGGGCGCATTTGTTTACAACTCACTGGGCATCCCGATTGCCGCCGGGATCCTCTGGCCGCTGACCGGTACCCTGCTGAACCCGGTAGTCGCCGGCGCGGCAATGGCGCTGTCGTCAATCACCGTGGTCAGTAACGCTAACCGCCTGCTGCGCTTTAAACCGAAAGATTAGCGCAGTCACCGGAAAACGGGCGCTGAGGTTACTCAGCGCCCGTTTATTTCCTGGCGACAATAAAAAACCGCGGGGAAGATGACGGCCACCACCATATGCGCTAGCATGAATGCCTCACACTTCGGAGCGCGTATGGGCCTGTTAAACCGAATAAAAATGCTGTGGCGAGCCGCCGTCGGCTCGTCTTATTCCTGGCCTGCAATGGATATCGTCCTGCCCGGCGAACGTTATTTACACCTCGTAGGCAGCATCCATATGGGCACCCGCGACATGGCGCCGCCGCCGGCTAAGCTACTGAAAAAAATACGTCAGGCCGACGCCTTAATCGTCGAAGCGGACATCACCGGTAATGAAACGCCTTTCAGTAATCTCCCCTCTTATCCACCGCTGGCTGAACGTCTGAGCGAAACACAATTAGCAGAATTACGCTCACGCGCCGGCGAGCTGGGTTTATCGGTCGATCTTTTCGATAGCCAGCCGCTATGGCAGGTAGCGATGGTGCTACAAGCTACTCAGGCGCAAAAGCTAGGGTTACGCCCCGATTACGGTATTGATTACCAGTTGCTGATGGTCGCTCGCGAGAGCAACATAAGGGTGATGGAGCTGGAAGGCGCCGATAGCCAAATCGCGCTCCTGCGCAATCTGCCAGACGGCGGTAAGGCGCTGCTGGAAGATACGCTGACCCACTGGCGCACCAACGCCCGTTTACTGCAGGTCATGATTGGCTGGTGGCTGGAGCAACCGCCGTCGCGCGGCGCGGAAACGCTGCCGACGACCTTCAGCCAGTCCTTATATGATGTGTTGATGCATCAGCGCAATGTGGCCTGGCGCGACACGCTGCTTGCCCTGCCGCCGGGGCGTTACGTGGTCGCCGTCGGCGCGCTGCATCTGTATGGCGAAGGGAACCTGCCGGATATGTTGACGTAAAAAAATGGCCAATATTGCTATTGGCCCGTCAAAGAGGAATTTCATCATTATTATTATCCCGGGATATACATCCCGGATCGTCTGATTGTCGCTCAAAGTGACCATCACTGCCAATACTATTGCGCAAGATGGTACTATTTTTTATACAACCCTCACGCGTATGCTGGTCATACGTTAGGTCGGTTGGTAAGAAGGATTACTATGACTCCCGCCGTTAAATTACTCGAAAAAAACAAAATTACCTTTCAGATCCACAGCTACGAACACGATCCTCAAGAGACCAATTTTGGCGATGAAGTGGTTCGCAAGCTGGGGCTCAATGCGGATCAGGTTTACAAGACGCTATTAGTGGCCGTTAACGGCGATATGAAACATCTGGCGGTCGCCGTCACCCCGGTTGCCGGACAGTTGGATTTGAAGAAAGTGGCCAAAGCACTGGGCGCCAAGAAGGTAGATATGGCCGACCCAATGGTCGCGCAGCGGATCACCGGATACCTGGTCGGCGGCATCAGCCCGCTTGGGCAGAAAAAGCGCCTGCCGACGGTGATTGATGCCCCGGCGCAGGAGTTTGCCACCATCTATATTTCCGGCGGTAAACGCGGGCTCGATATCGAACTGGCGGCAAGCGATCTGGCGAAGCTTCTGGACGCGAAGTTCGCCGATATCGCCCGCCGCGATTGAGCACACTATCCCGGATAGCGGCGCACGCGCCTTATCCGGGCTACCCAACGGGTAGCCACGGTATGAATAGCCAACCTGAAGCCCAGGCTTACTGCCAGCTGACCTCGCCTTTTGGCTCGTAGGCCGCCGCATCCAGAGGCGAGTTCTTCTCGATGTACTCTTTCAGCACCTCGGCATCGATAAAGCCGGTATTTACGTATCCCGGTTTATTATCGATGTGCGGGTAGCCGTCACCGCCGGTGGCGTTAAAGCTCAGCGTCGCCATACGGTAAGTTTTCGCCGGATCCACCGGTTCGCCTTTAATTTTCAGATCGTTAAGCTTGCCATCTTTGGCAACGAAACTGACGTTGGCGAACTGCGGATAAGCGCCGGAATCCGGCTTCATCTGCGCGACGGCGGTCAGGTACTCAATCACCTCTTTACCACTCATATCGACGTAAGTCAGCACGTTGCCGAACGGCTGCACTTTCATCACGTCTTTATAGGTAATATCACCCGCTTCGATGGAGTCGCGAATACCGCCGCCGCTCATCACCGCGAAATCAGCATTGCTGCGCGCCATCTGCGCCGCCAGAAGCAGGCGCCCCATATTGGTTTGTACGAAGCGAACTTTGCTGCGATCGCCTTCAAGATGGCCGTTGACGCTGCCTATTTTCACCTGTAACTGCGCCTTGCCTTTATTCTGGAACGGCGTTAACAGCGAGAGCATCTGCGGGTTTTCGGCAATCTGCGGCGTATACAACACGCGCTCGCTCTGACCGTTATCCCAGGTGACTTTCTTCTTCAGGTTGACCGGGATCAGCTGATAGTGCACCAGCTTCATCTCACCGTTGCGGAATTCAAAATCGGCACGACCGACATATTTCCCCCACTCGTGCGCCTGCACGATCCAGATGCCATTCTGGCGATCCGGCGCGCACGGGGTACCGGGGACATAATCGACCTGCTTTTTATTCTCCGACGCCATGCAGACCGGATCCTGCGAATGGCCGCCGACGATCATCGCCAGCGATCCCGCTGGTAAACTCCGCGCCATTTCAACGTCTCCCGGCGCGTTAGAGCCGTGATTACCGTTGTCATAGTGGCCCATGTGGGTGGTCGCCAGAATCACGTCCGGCTTTTCATTTTGCTGCAGTTCCTGAATCACCAGCTTGGCTTCCGCCGCCGGATTACGGAATTCGATATCGGTGAAATATTCCGGGTTGCCGATTTTCGCCGTATCGTCGGTCGTTAAGCCAATCACCGCAATGTTCAGTCCGCCGCGCTTAAACAGCGCCCAGGGTTTAAACAGGCGCTCGCCGGTGCTTTTCTGATAGATATTGGCCGACAGGAACGGGAACTTCGACCACTTCTCCTGCTGGCGCAGCACGCTGAGCGGGTTATCAAACTCATGGTTGCCCACCGCCATGGCATCGTAGCCAATCAGGTTCATGCCGCGAAAATCGGGTTCAGCATCCTGTAAATCGGATTCTGGCACCCCGGTATTGATATCGCCGCCGGACAGCAGCAGGACGCTACCGCCTTCGGCCGCCACCTCTTTGCGAATACCGTCCACCAGCGTCTTCTGCGCCGCAAGGCCATATTCGCCGTAGTCGTTGCGCCAGAAATGACCGTGGTGGTCGTTGGTGTGCAGGATGGTGATTTTATAGGTTTTGTCCTGCTCATAGGCCTGCGCTGACAGGCTGCCCAGCGATAAGGCGGCGAATAACGCCAGCGCCACGCCGCGTTTTAAATAATGCATGTTTCACTCCCTGACTTAATAACAAGTGCCGAAAGTATAGCGAGTCAGCCGCTTTGACAAATATGTTTTCAGAATTGCGACTTCCTTCAAACCTTAGGGACAGGTATGTTAGTCTGATAATAATTCTACCCGTCATACTTCAAGTTGCATGTGCGTTGGCAATAACTCGGCCCATCCCTGGGCCTCGCCCTTACGGGCGCAGTGAACTGCGTTCAAATTCGTTCCTGACGAATTTGTCCTCGCTCACCCCAGTCACTTACTAGAGTAAGCTCCTGGGGATTCTCTGTGTCGCCGCCTTCTTGCAACTCGAATTATTTAGGGTATCAACCTGCATTCTCTACAACAAATAGAACTCGCTGAAGTGAACCTATGACAACCAACCAATCCGCTCAATCCTTACCCGGTACCGGCGCGCCGCCGCAAAAAGCGCGCACCTCATTTGGCATCCTGGGGGCAATCAGCCTCTCCCATCTGCTAAACGATATGATCCAATCGCTCATCCTGGCGATTTATCCGCTACTGCAGGCGGAGTTCTCGTTAACCTTCGTGCAGATCGGCATGATCACCCTCACCTTCCAGCTGACGTCATCGCTATTCCAGCCGGTGATTGGTTACATCACCGATAAACGCTCGATGCCGTGGTCATTACCGGTAGGGATGTGTTTCACCCTCTGCGGCTTAATTCTGTTAGCGCTGGCCGGTAGCTTCGGCATGGTACTGCTGGCCGCTGCGCTTGTCGGCACCGGCTCTTCGGTCTTCCATCCGGAATCCTCGCGCGTGGCGCGGATGGCCTCCGGCGGCCGTCACGGTCTGGCGCAATCGCTATTCCAGGTTGGCGGCAACTTCGGCAGCTCGCTGGGGCCGCTGCTGGCGGCGGTGATTATCGCCCCCTACGGCAAAGGCAACGTCGCCTGGTTCGTGCTGGCCGCGCTGCTGGCGATCGTCGTGCTGTCGCAAATCAGCCGCTGGTACGCCGCGCAACATAGGATGAATAAAGGCAAGCCGAAGCCGGTTATCGTTAATCCTCTGCCGCGTAACAAGGTTATCCTGGCCGTCTGCATCCTGTTAATGCTGATTTTCTCCAAATACTTCTACATGGCGAGTATTAGCAGCTATTACACCTTTTATCTGATGCACAAGTTCGGATTATCGGTGCAAAACGCCCAGCTTCACTTGTTCGCCTTCCTGTTCGCGGTGGCCGCAGGAACGGTGATTGGCGGGCCAGTTGGCGATAAAATTGGTCGTAAATATGTAATTTGGGGCTCTATCCTCGGCGTGGCGCCATTTACCCTCATTTTACCGTACGCATCGCTCGAATGGACCGGGATCCTGACCGTGATAATTGGTTTTATCCTCGCATCAGCCTTTTCCGCTATTCTGGTCTATGCCCAGGAGCTGTTGCCGGGGAGAATCGGTATGGTTTCCGGCCTGTTCTTCGGATTCGCGTTTGGCATGGGCGGCCTTGGCGCCGCGGTGTTGGGGTTGTTAGCCGACCATACCAGCATCGATCTGGTCTATAAAATCTGTGCTTTCCTGCCGCTTCTCGGCATTCTGACGATATTCCTGCCTAATAACCATCAAAAAGCCTGAGTATCTGGCGGCCAAAGTGAAAGTTTGGCCGCCGCAATCCCTTATCTCATCAGCATTACCTCACCATGACCTGCCGCCATTTTCCTGTCTGTGCTTTTTTCTGCCGTAATTCCAATTTTTCGCAAATTTCAATAATTATTCATAAACAAAACGAGCAAAAGTGTCATAAACTATTAATCGGTTTTTTGCTTTAAGTAGCGAAAATGGATCGGCTCACCACACGCAAGGAGACGGAATGCATCACGCAACACCGCTAATCACCACCATTGTCGGCGGCCTTGTGCTCGCCTTTATCCTCGGCATGATTGCCAATAAGCTACGTATTTCACCACTGGTAGGATATTTATTAGCGGGCGTGCTGGCCGGTCCATTTACTCCTGGTTTTGTTGCTGATACTAAACTTGCGCCTGAACTGGCCGAACTCGGCGTCATCTTGCTGATGTTTGGCGTCGGGCTGCACTTTTCGCTGAAAGATCTCATGGCGGTAAAGTCGATAGCCATTCCCGGCGCCATCGCCCAGATAGCCGTGGCGACGCTGCTCGGGATGGCGCTCTCTTCCCTGCTCGGCTGGTCGCTGATGACCGGCATCGTCTTTGGCCTGTGTCTTTCCACCGCCAGTACCGTGGTGCTGCTGCGCGCGCTGGAGGAACGGCAGCTTATTGATAGCCAGCGTGGGCAAATCGCCATCGGCTGGCTGATCGTTGAAGATTTAGTGATGGTACTGACGCTGGTGCTGCTGCCCGCTATCGCCGGGATGGTCGAAAAAGGCGATGTCGGGCTGGCGTCGTTGGCGCTCGACATGGGCATTACCATCGGTAAAGTGGTCGCCTTTATCGCCATTATGATGCTGGTGGGACGCCGTCTGGTGCCGTGGATCATGTCGCGCAGCGCGGCAACCGGCTCCCGCGAACTGTTTACCCTGTCGGTGCTGGCGCTGGCGCTCGGCATCGCCTTCGGCGCCGTTGAGCTGTTCGACGTCTCCTTCGCCCTCGGCGCATTCTTCGCCGGGATGGTGCTTAACGAATCCGAACTCAGCCACCGCGCCGCTCACGATACGCTGCCGCTACGCGACGCTTTCGCGGTGCTATTCTTCGTCTCCGTCGGGATGCTGTTTGACCCGATGATTCTGGTCGAACAGCCGCTGGCGGTGCTGGCAACGCTGGCGATTATCATTTTTGGTAAATCCGCCGCCGCCTTCTTCCTGGTACGTATGTTCGGCCACTCGCCGCGTACCGCCCTGACCATCGCCGCCAGCCTGGCGCAAATCGGGGAATTCGCCTTTATCCTTGCCGGTCTCGGCATGGCGCTGGATCTGCTGCCGCAGGCCGGGCAGAACCTGGTGCTGGCCGGGGCGATAATTTCGATTATGCTCAACCCGGTGCTGTTTACCCTGCTGGAAAAATATCTCGATAAAACCGAAACCCTCGACGAACAGACGCTGGAAGAGGTGCTGGAAGACGAAAAACAGGTGCCTGTGGATATCTGCAACCATGCGCTGCTGGTCGGCTTTGGCCGCGTCGGCAGCCTGCTTGGCGAGAAACTAATGGCCCAGGGGATCCCGCTGGTGGTGATTGAAACCTCCCGCACCCGCGTGGATGAGCTACGCGAACGCGGCATCAGCGCCGTGTTGGGCAATGCCGCCAACGAAGAAATCATGAATCTGGCGCATCTCGACTGCGCCCGCTGGCTGCTGCTGACCATTCCTAACGGCTATGAAGCCGGTGAAATTGTCGCCTCAGCGCGGGAAAAATGCCCGAACATTGAGATTATCGCCCGCGCCCATTACGACGATGAGGTCGATTATATTACCGAACGCGGAGCCAATCAGGTGGTGATGGGGGAACGCGAAATCGCGCGGGCGATGTTACGTCTGCTGGAAACGCCGCCGGCTGGCGAGATTGTTACCGGTTGATACGACGCCCCGCTCGCGGGGCGTACTCTTATCGCGGGATTAACGGTCCCAGTAGGCCTCTTCCAGGCTATCTTCCCGCTCCGGCAGGCCGCGGGTTAAACGCGGCGAATGCTGATTCAGCACCTGATAGCTGACGCGGTTGGCGTATTTGCACACCTGCGCCAGCGATGAGTAGGTCAGCCATTTGCACTTATGTTTGCTGGAGTTCGGCACGTTATTACGATGGTAGTTATTGGCGGTGATATCATGTAACAACGCCGCCAGCGCGCCGTCCCCTGCGCCATTGGTGTTCATGATCTTCTCCGGGCCGCCCATATAAGGCGCGATGTGCGAATAGATACGCAGCGGATTAACGCAATCCTGGTGGCGCATCGCACGGCTGAATTCATACTGGTTGAACTCGGCAATCGCCCCCGGCAGGAGCGGATGCTGCGTTTTACGCTTCGCTTCCTCTTCGGTGAAGCTCGCCATATACAGGCCCGCCGGACCTGCGGTGCACAGCACCAGGTCGACCCAGTCCAGCGCTTTATCCGCCGCGGTGAGCGGGTCGGCGATACCGGTCAGCGCTTCCGCTTCCTCTTCATTCATCGCCAGAATCGAAACGTGTTCCTTGAGGAACTGCTGCCACCATTGCGGGTTGTCGGCAATCACGTATTTCGTGCCCAGCGTCAGCACCACCGGCACATCATGCTTTTTGGCATACTCAATGGCTTTCATCGTCGCGTCCGGCATCGGCTCGCCCGGTTTACAGCGCACCAGGTAGGAGGTCAGCACCAGCGCGGAAGCGCCGGCAATCACCTCTTCCGGAATGCTTTCCGGACGCAGCTTGTTCATGTGGCCAGGGCTGATGGCAAAGGTACGTTCGCCGCTATCGCTAATCAGCGTAAAACAGCGGCCAATAGCGCCATCGACGCCCTGCAGGTAGTTGAGATCGGTACGGCTGGAGGTATTGCACAGGTAGCGATAAGCGTAGCCGCCGATCTCAATATTGCTGCACATCACGCCGAGCAGCACCGAGCGGTCGTCCGCCAGCACCGAATAATTGTGCATGGTATTGCCAATGGTGCCTCCGGCAAATTGATGGGTGATCAGGCCGTCGCGCACCAGTTCCTGATACAGCGCTTCAGCGACATCATCTTCAATCACCAGCGAATGACCGGCGCTCAGGCCGTAGCGTACGATAAACGCCTCATCCACTTTCGCTTCGATATCCACCAACGTCTGGTCGATGCCAACCACCCAGGAGACGTTGGACTCATTTTCTGGCTGAATTTGTTGCAGCAGCGGATCGCGAGCGCTAACGGGGAAATAGTGTTTAGATTTGCGTTTACCGGGAAATTTCATAGTGGCGATTTAATGACAGGGAACAAGCGGGGAATAGTAGCATATTCCCCGCTACGCGCGCGATCAGCGATACGACGCGGTCAGGTTCACCATCATTTCAATATGCGCCGGATCGGCATTAAGCGCCGGAATATACTCATATTGCTTACCGCCAGCCTCAAGGAAAATTTCCCGGTTCTGCACCGCGATTTCTTCCAGCGTTTCCAGACAGTCAGCGGAGAAGCCCGGACAGATAACCTGAACGTGCTGTGTGCCCTTTTCGCCAAGCATTTTTAGCGTTTCGTCGGTGTATGGCGTCAACCAGGGTTCGCGGCCAAAGCGCGACTGGAAGGTCATCATCACCCGCTCCGGCGGCAGCCCGAGCACTGAGACCAGCTCGCGAGTGGTTACCCGGCAGCGCTGCGGGTAATCATCGCCCTCATGGGCGTAGCGTTGCGGAATACCGTGATAGGAGAGCAGCAGCACATCCGGTTCGCCGTGAACGGCGAACGAAGCGCGCACGCTGGCCGCCAGGGCGTGGATATAGTCAGCGTTATCGGCATAGTCGCGGATAAACGAAACGCCCGGAATAGCGCGCTTTTTCGCGAGGATCCGCGCCAGCTCATCCCATACCGCCGCCACGGTAGAACACGAATATTGCGGATACAGCGGCAATACCACGATATGGTCAACATCCTGGGCCAGTAGCTCATCGACAGCGCTTGCCAGTGACGGCGTGCCGTAGCTCATCCCCAGGGCCACCGGGACATCCGGTAATCTGGCCGCCAGCGCCTGCTGCTGCTGACGGCTATACACCATCAACGGCGAGCCTTCCGCCATCCATACGGACTGATAGAGCTTCGCCACGCGGGGAGCGCGAATCGGCAGTATGATGCCGCGCAGCAGCGGCCACCACAGCAGACGAGGCGTATCCACTACCCGTTTGTCGCTAAGAAATTGTCGCAGATAGCGCTTCACCGCATCGGGCGTGGGCGCATCGGGAGTGCCTAAATTGGCTAGCAAAATACCTGTTTTCGTCTGATGCATTACCGCCTCTTAACCATTTGAATCGCTGACAATTGTAGCGTAAATGGCGTTAAACGGAACCAATCATAGCAAAAGGTAGAAATGAGAGGTGTTCTCATCCTGCCGCAGCAGGATGAGAAAGGGCTTAATTAGCCGAGGATTTTTTCCAGATCGGCGCGCACGTCAGCCACCGCTTTAGTGCCGTCGACTTTCGCGTACTGGGTGTTACCCGCCTGCGCTTCTTTCTGATAGTAGCCGATCAGCGGCGCAGTCATCTGATGGTATTCCACCAGACGCTTGCGTACGGTTTCTTCCTGATCGTCTTTACGGGTGGTCAGCTCTTCGCCGGTCACGTCGTCTTTACCTTCAACCTTCGGCGGGTTGAATTTGATGTGATAGACGCGGCCGGAAGCGGCGTGTACGCGGCGGCCCACGATACGATCGACGATCAGTTCGTCCGGTACCGCGAACTCCAGAACGTAGTCAACGGCGATGCCGGCTTCTTTCATAGCGTCAGCCTGCGGGATAGTGCGCGGGAAGCCGTCCAGCAGGAAACCGTTACGGCAATCTTCCTGGGCGATACGCTCTTTCACCAGCGCGATGACCAGCTCATCGGTCACCAGTTTGCCGGCATCCATAATGTCTTTCGCTTGTTTACCGAGCTCGGAGCCGGATTTTACCGCGGCGCGCAGCATGTCGCCGGTGGAGATTTGCGGAATACCGTATTTCTCCATGATGAACTGAGCCTGAGTTCCTTTACCCGCGCCCGGAGCGCCAAGCAGAATAATACGCATTACGAAAATCCCCTCAAATGTCGTTTCAATTTTTCAAAAAACGCTAAACCATACCACCAGAACGGCCATGGCTCAAGGAAGGCGGTGCGGCTGAAACGGTTAATGGTGAGATATTTTACGGTTGGGGAAGATTAAGGCCCTCACCCCGGCCCTCTCCCGCAGGGAGAGGGAGAAAAGCCCCCCAGCTGCGAGCTGTCCCCTCTCCCTTTAGGGAGAGGGTTAGGGTGAGGGTAAAGCTTAGGACGCCAGCAGCTGGTTCATACGACGGATGAACTGGTTAGGATCCTCCAGCGTGCCGCGTTCCGCCAGCAGCGCCTGATCCAGCAGCAGCTCAACCCACTCGCCAAACTGCGCGTCGTCCTGGGTATCGGCGGCGCGTTTGACCAGTGGATGCGCCGGGTTCAGCTCGAAGATGTATTTCACTTCCGGCGCCGCCTGACCGGCAGCGGCGAACAGCTTCGCCATCTGGGTGCTCATTTCGTCGGCATCGGTGGTGACAATCGCCGGAGTGTCGGTCAGACGATGCGTCAGACGCACCTCTTTCACGCGCTCGCCCAGTAGGCCTTTCACGCGCTCAACGAACGGCTCCAGCGCTTTTTCAGCTTCTTTGGCGGATTCGTCAACTTCGTCCGCCAGTTTCTCCAGCGACTCGTCGGCTTTAGCGACCGACTGGAACGCTTTACCGTCGAACTCGGTCAGGTAGCTCATCATCCACTCGTCAATGCGATCGGACAGCAGCAGAACTTCGATACCTTTCTTACGCAGCAGCTCGAGATGCGGGCTGCTCTTCGCCGCCGCATAGCTGTCGGCAGTGATGTAGTAGATCTTCTCCTGCCCTTCTTTCATGCGCGAGACGTACTCTTCCAGCGACACGGTCTGCGCGGAAGAATCGGTATGAGTAGTGGCGAAGCGCAGCAGCTTAGCAATGGCTTGCTGGTTGGAGGCATCTTCCGCCGGGCCTTCTTTCAGCACCAGGCCGAACTGTTTCCAGAAGGTCTGATATTTTTCGGCGTCGTCTTTCGCCAGTTTTTCGAGCATCTGCAGCACGCGTTTGGTCAGCGCGGTACGCAGGTTGCGGGTGACGTTGCTATCCTGCAGGATTTCACGCGACACGTTCAGCGGCAGGTCGTTGGAGTCTATCAGGCCGCGCACGAAACGCAGGTAGTTCGGCATAAACTGCTCGGCGTCATCCATGATGAAGACGCGCTGCACGTACAGCTTCAGGCCGTGCTTATGATCGCGGTTCCACATATCCCATGGCGCCTGCGACGGAATATACAGCAGGCTGGTATACTCCTGCTTACCTTCGACGCGGTTGTGGCTCCAGGTCAGCGGATCGCTGAAATCATGGGCAATATGCTTATAGAATTCTTTGTATTCGTCATCGCTGACTTCAGACTTGCTGCGGGTCCACAGCGCCTGCGCCTTGTTGATTTTCTCCCACGAAATAACGGTTTCGCCGTCCACTTCTTCGCGTTTTTCAATCTCAACCGGCAGCGCGATATGATCAGAATATTTGCTGATGATCGAGCGCACGCGCCAGTCGTTGAGGAAGTCGTCTTCGCCTTCACGCAGATGCAGCGTAATTTCAGTTCCACGATCGGCTTTGGTGATATCGGCAACGGTATATTCGCCTTCGCCAGCGGATTCCCAGAACACGCCGTTCTCCGGCTTGTCGCCCGCGGCGCGGGTGCGCACGGTGACTTTGTCGGCAACGATAAAGGCCGAATAGAAGCCGACGCCGAACTGGCCGATCAGCTGGCTGTCTTTCGCCTGATCGGAGCCCATCGATTCGAGGAACGCCTTGGTGCCGGATTTGGCGATGGTGCCGAGATGGTCAATAACCTCATCGCGGTTCATACCAATACCGTTATCGGCGATGGTCAGCGTGCGGTTGTCTTTATCAAACGATACGCGTACGCGCAGCTCGCCGTCACCTTCATACAGATCCGGCTGGGACAGCGCGCGGAAACGCAGCTTATCCGCCGCATCCGAGGCGTTAGAAATGAGCTCGCGCAGGAAGATTTCTTTGTTGGAATAAAGAGAATGGATCATCAGGTGCAGAAGCTGTTTCACTTCTGACTGGAAACCACGGGTTTCTTGTCCTTTCATGTAAGTCGACCTCAACAATGCCATTTATTATTAATGGAAATAACGTGTTGGGGAGGAGATGGGGATAGAGGTGGGATTTTTCAAGCGGAGGCGGCGAACGCAGCCTCCATTTGTTCAGAAAATAATCTTGTGGCGGCCTGCGAGAGAGTGCGACAGCGTGGTGCCGTCGACCATTTCCAGCTCCCCGCCAACCGGTACGCCGTGGGCGATGCGGCTGGCGTCAACGCCATACTGCGCGCAGAGCTCAGCGATGTAGTTGGCCGTCGCCTCGCCTTCAACGGTTGGGTTGGTGGCGAGGATCAGCTCGCTTATCGACTCCGCTTCAAGACGCTGTTCGAGGCGATCGAGCCCGATGTCATCCGGCCCGATACCGTCAAGCGGCGACAGGTGGCCCATCAGCACGAAGTAGCGGCCGGAATACTGCCCGGTCTGCTCAATGGCGTAAATGTCCGCCGGACTCTCCACCACGCAGATCTGACCGTTTTCCTGACGACGCGGATTGCTGCAAATATTGCACACCTCCTGCTCGGTGAAGGTGCGGCAATCGGCGCAGTGGCCGATTTCCGACATCGCGCGCGTCAGCGCCTGCGCCAGACGCATACCGCCGCTGCGATCGCGCTGCAGTAGCGTAAACGCCATGCGCTGCGCCGACTTCGGGCCAACGCCCGGCAGACAGCGCAGCGCTTCCATAAGCTGAGTTAACAGCGGGCTGGTTTGCATCAGAACGGCATCTTGAAGCCTGGCGGCAGCTGCATGCCGGCAGAAACGGAGGCCATTTTTTCTTTCTGGGTCTCTTCAATGCGGCGCGCGGCATCATTGAACGCGGCAGCCACCAGATCTTCCAGCATCTCTTTGTCGTCTTCCAGCAGGCTTGGGTCGATTTCCACGCGACGGCAGTTGTGCGCGCCGTTGATGGTCACTTTTACCAGACCCGCGCCGGACTCACCGGTCACTTCCAGCTGCGCGATCTCTTCCTGCATTTTCTGCATTTTGTCTTGCATCTGCTGGGCCTGTTTCATCAGGTTACCCAGGCCGCCTTTTCCACCAAACATAGGCTTCTCTCTCAGTAAGTCATCGTTAAGGTACCGATCGCCAGTCCGACTGGCGATCAAATGGGTCGGATACTCTCTTCATCCAGATCGGCATCGAAGAATCTCCGCAGGGTCTGGATGTTGTTATCCGCAATAATCGCCTCGCGCGCCTGCGCGAGCTTCTCTTCATAAATTGCCTGCCGCCACTCCAGCGGCGTGCGCATCGCCAAATTATCGTCTTCAACGATGGTCAATTCAACCGGCGCGCCGTACAACACGCCCAGCGCTTCAGCCAGTTTCTGCTGTGCGCCGGCGGAATTAAGATGCCGCTGACTGGGGCGCAGATGCAGGCAAATGCGATTGCCGTCCTGCTCTTTCCACGCGTTCAGCGCGACCTGCTCAACCAATTTCGGTACCGCCAGTTGGCTCACTTCCGCCGCCCAGCTATCGCGCTCGACCGCTTCAACCGCCAGTTTCGCCGCCAGTTCTGGCGTTTTTTCATGCTCCAGCGCCTTTTTCAGCGCTTTCGGCGTGGCGACCTCGACTAAGGTTTCTTCAACCGGCGCCGTCGATTTCCAGCGGTAGGCTTCTTTCTTCGCCGGGGCCTGCTCAAGCGCGGCCGCCGCCGGACGAGCCTGTACGCGCTCGGTAATCGAACTCAGTCGTTCCAGCGCAGCGTTATTCACCGGCCGCGCGCGGGATGCGGCTGCCGGTTCACTCTTTTTTGGGGTGGTCGCTCCCGGGGTTCGCTGCAGCCGACTGCGCGCCGCCAGCACCTGGCTGGTGCTTTGCGGCAGATTCTGCGGCGGCGCTGATGGCGACGATACGGGCGGTGCCGCTTGTTGTACCGGCGCAGAGGTTGGAACCTGAACGGGCTTCACTTCCGGCTCTGGCAGCGGCTGGCGAGGATGAAACGCCAGCGCGCGCAGCAGCGTCATCTCAACGCCCATACGCCGGTCCGGCGCATAAGGCAGCTCTTTACGGCCAATCAGCAGCGTCTGATAGTAAAGCTGAACGTCGGCCGGCGGCACGGTACGCGCCAGTTCGCGCATTCGTAGCTCGACGGCGGCCATATCCGCCCCCAGCGCCGATGGCGAGAGCTGGACCATCGCGATACGGTGCAGCAGACTTTGCATTTCCACCAGCAGCGCTTCCCACTCAACGCCGCGCGCAGCGGCGTCGCTGACGCCTGCCATCACGCGCTCGCCGTCGGCGGCTACCAGCGCTTCTATCAAGGATAGCGCCTGATCGTCGTCGAGGGTGCCGAGCATTTCGCTGACGGACTGTGCGCTTAAGCGGCCATCGCCGCTGGCGATCGCCTGATCGGTCAGGCTTAACGCATCGCGCAAGCTGCCATCCGCGGCGCGCGACAGCAGCTGCAGCGCGCGCGGCTCAAACGCGATCTGCTCTTCGCCAAGAATGTGTTCAAGCTGATGGCGGATCTGTTCGACATCCAGCGCCTTGAGGTGGAACTGCAGGCAGCGGGATAAAATCGTCACCGGCAGCTTTTGCGGATCGGTAGTCGCCAGCAGGAATTTGACGTGCGCGGGCGGCTCCTCCAGCGTTTTTAATAACGCGTTGAAGCTGTGGCGCGACAGCATGTGCACTTCATCGATCAGGTAGACCTTGAAGCGGCCGCGGGCCGGCGCATACTGAACGTTATCCAGCAGATCGCGGGTGTCTTCCACTTTGGTGCGCGAGGCGGCATCGATCTCGATCAGATCGACAAAGCGGCCTTGTTCTATTTCGCGACAGTTGTCGCAGACGCCGCACGGCGTCGCGGTAATACCGCTTTCGCAGTTTAACCCCTTCGCCAACAGCCGGGCGATGGAGGTTTTCCCTACTCCGCGGGTGCCGGAAAAGAGATATGCGTGATGGATGCGCCCTAACGATAAGCCGTTCGCCAGTGCGGTCAGCACATGTTCCTGGCCGACGACGTCAGCAAAGGTTTGTGGGCGCCATTTACGGGCTAAGACCTGATAACTCATGGGCTGGCTCTGAAACGCTGGAAGGTGAATTCACGAGGGGGTAATGCTATCACAGCCCCGCCGGATCGGCGAGGCTATGTGTCGGGATTTGCTTAGTGGCCCGGGAAAGGCACCAGGCTAAAGCAATTGATGCCCAGTTTTTCCAGGCGCTGTTCGCCGCCCAGATCGAAAAGATTGATAATAAAAGCGGCATCGTGAACTTCGCCGCCCAGGCGACGAATCAGCTTCACGGTGGCGTCAATGGTGCCGCCGGTCGCCAGCAGGTCGTCAACGACCAGCACTTTATCGCCTTCTTTAATGGCATCAACGTGAATTTCCAGCTGATCGGTGCCATATTCAAGCTCATAGCTTTCGGCGATGGTTTCGCGCGGCAACTTGCGCGGCTTACGAACCGGAACAAAACCAACGCCCAGCGCCAACGCAACCGGGGCGCCGAACAGAAAACCACGCGCTTCGGTCCCCACCACTTTGGTGATGCCGGCGTCTTTATAACGCTCGGTTAGCAGTTCAATGCTAAGCGCGTAGGCTTTAGGGTCTTCCAGCAAGCTGGTGACATCGCGGAAAAGGATGCCCGGTTTCGGATAATCCTGGACGCTTTGGATGCTGTTCTTCAGATATTCAAGCTGCTGTGCAGTTGCGGTCATAAGTTTATGCCTGATTGAAACGGTGTTACCCACGGGCGTGCAAAATGGGCCAAAGAAACATTTGTTTAACCTTTGACCAGGCTTACCCGCGCTCGAAAACGCCAGAATTTACTGGCTGTCGCCAACAATTGCAACAGGCATTATTGCGCATCAGTGCTTTTGTTGCTTTGCGTCAACCACCGGAATGCGCCACATAAATATCAGCAGGCAGGCGAGGATCGCCAGTAGCAGGATGCGCACCCACATAAGCTTAACCAGCCACAGAGAAATGGCAAAGGTCAGTAAAATCATGATAATGGCTCGCGGCTTGGCCCCCGGCGGCATCGCCCGGTACTGCTGCCAGTGGCGAAGATAGCCGCCAAACCACGAGCGATAAAGTAGCCAGTGGTGAAAGCGCGGCGACGAGCGGGCAAAACACCACGCTGCAAGTAGAATAAATGGCGTTGTTGGTAACAGCGGTAAGAAGACGCCCAGCGTCCCCAGCACTACCGCCAGCCAGCCAATGATGATTAAAATAATACGTGGCATAATGCGAATCGTTATCAAGCAGATGTCGCTACTGTAGCACAGTTGCTGAGTAGGGAATGGAGGAGTTATTTGAAAACAACCCGGCTTTTACAAACGCTGGAAAGTCAGCTGGCCGAGCTGGCGCTTCAGGTGGCGCCGTTCGCCAATCACGCCACGCTGAGCCCGCGTTTCGACCGCCAGCTGTTCCGTACCCGCGACACGCAGATGCAGGCTTACCTTGACGAAGCGCGGCATAATTTTACCGAGCTCCAGCATGCCGTCGAGCATCAACATCTGCCCCAGGTCGCCTGGCTTGCCGAACGGCTGGTAGCGCAGATTGCCGCCATTAGCCGCGAGACGGCGACCTGGTCGTTACGCCACTGGGATAGCGCCTCGCCGACGCTAAACCGCTGGCAACGCCGCCGCCTGCAGCACCAGGAGTATGAGCGCCGCCTGCTGGCGATGCGCAACGATCGTCAACGTCAGCTGGCGTCGGCAACAACCCTTGCCGAACAGCAGCGGCTGACCAAAGAGGTCGAGGCCTATGCCGGGCGCCTGGCCCGCTGTCGCGATGCGCTGGAAAATATTGAAAACGTACTGGCGCGTTTAACGCGCTAACAGGAGAGGATTATGTCGCTGGAAAATGCACCAGACGAAGTCAAACTGGCCGTCGATTTAATCATGTTGCTGGAGGAAAACCGGGTCAGCGCAAAAACGGTGCTGGGAGCGTTGGATATTATTAAGCGCGACTATGAAAACAAACTGAAAAACGCCCAACCTGACGCGCCTTTGTCAGAAGAATAAAACGATTCGGGGCGGCATATGCCGCCCCGATTAGCGATTATGCGACGTCTGGCGCCGTATCATCCCCTTTATTATCGCGCTTCACTTCCGTCACTTCATCTCCCTTCTCGTTACGCAGATGAACTTCCAGCTGGTTGAAGGCAATATCGATATTGTTTTCACGGCACAGGCGATCGATCGAACGGTTCAGTTCGTCCACCGCGTAGCTGCGATCGCGCAGTTCGCGCACGTAGAGGCGCAGTTCATGATCCAGCGTGCTGGCGCCGAAGGTGGTAAAGAAGACCGACGGCGCCGGTTCCTGCATCACTTTCGGATGTTCATGCGCCGCCTGCAGCAGCACCTCTTTCACTTTATCGAGATCGGATCCGTAGGCCACACCCAGGCGGATCACCACGCGGGTGATGGTATCGGAGAGCGACCAGTTGATCAGCCGTTCGGTCACGAAGGCCTTGTTCGGAATGATCACCTCTTTGCGATCGAAGTCGGTGATGGTCGTCGCGCGAATGCGGATCTTACTGACGGTGCCGGAGAAGGTGCCGATAGTCACCGTATCGCCGATACGCACCGGGCGTTCGAAGAGAATGATCAGACCGGAAACGAAGTTACCGAAGATCTCCTGTAAGCCGAAACCTAAACCAACCGACAGCGCTGCGGCCAGCCACTGCAGTTTATCCCACGATACGCCTAACGAGCCGAATACCGTCATCGCGCCGATGGCGATAATCGCGTAGTTAAGGATCGTCGTTATGGCATAGGAGGCGCCCTGGCGCATATTAAGACGCGACAGCACCAGCACTTCCAGCAGGCCCGGCAAGTTGCGAATCAGTGCCCAGGCGACCATCGAGGCGACAATCGCAAACAGCAGGCTGCCCATGGTCACGCTTTTCACCACGCTGGCCCCGGCCTCGGTGCCGTTGTAGTGCCAGAGCGTAATGCTGTCGAGATAGGCGAACACGGTAATCAGATCGGACCAAATCGCCCAGAACATCACCGCGAACAGCGCCACCATCACCAGCATGGTGATACGTAGCGTTTGCTGGTTAACCTGTTCGAGCGCGATCGTCGGCTCTTCCTGCGGTTCGGCGCCCTCCGCCCCTTCTTTCACCAGATGCTGGCGACGCGCCAGCGCCCGACGCCAGGCAATACGCCGCGCCGCCACGCTCAGGCCGCGCAACACGGTCTGGTACAGCAGGTTCCACATCATCACCAGATAGACGGTCTCAATCCAGCGGCCAGCCAGACGCAGCGTGGTATAGAAGTAACCGGTCGCCGTGAGGACCATCAGCGCGACGGGCACAATCGACAGCACGGTCACCGTTAGCAGGCGCAGGCTATGCGACTCTTTGTCACGCCAGCTTTCGCGGCACATCGGCCACACCAGCACCGCAATCAGCAGCAGGTTGACGAAAATAACGAACTGCCCCAGTACGTCGTCCATCAAATTAAGCGGAGAGAGCTCAGAGACGACCGACCAGAAATTCAGCGGCAGCAGCGCCAGGCTGACGCGGACGATCTGCCGCCGCCAGTGGCTGGTCAGCTGCGCGGGCATATTGAAATGCTTCACCGCCACGCCATCTTTTTCCAGTACCTTCCAGCACAGGCCGAACACCAGCCAGAACATTGCCAGTTTCTTACTGTAAGCCCACAGCAGGTTGCTGACATTCAGCTGCATGGTCAGCAGGATAAGCCCGACGGCGAGGATGAGCAGCACCACCGGCAGCGCTCTGATCAAATCAATCAGGATCGCTTTTGGCGTGTTGAGCTGGGTATCGTTGCGTAACTGACCTACCTGAGAGGCCAGCTTCGCCTGGTAATCGCGCAGCCACTGCAGGCGCCAGCGGATCAGACCGGCAATCAGTAGCAGCGGCAGCCCGGCAAGGAATGCGATAAACACCGCCGGCCAGGCTTTTTCCCAGTTGACGGTGATTTTCATCGATTTGAACTGGCCTTTCAGCGCTTCCGGGAAGGATTTAATCCACTCCCAATCCATCGGCTTATTGCTGTTCACCCAGAAAATCTGCTGGGTCAGGATCGATTTCAGATTGCTGGAGACGCTCATCAACTGCTGCTGGTTAATCTGCAGGTTGATGGCCATCATCAACTGGTTCCCCAGCTGTTTGTTAAACTGGTCGAGCAATTCACGGCGCATGTCCACCACTTCCAACAGGGCGTCGTGAACTTCCGGCGTGACTTCGCTGCTATGGCCTTCTTCCAGCTTTGCCACAAAGGCATCGCTCTGGAATAACGCATCGCGCTGCTGGTTAACCTCAAACTGCTCCAGGCGCAGATCGGCAATGCGGTTGGTCATATCCTGCAGCTCGTCTGCTGATGGCAACGTTTGCTGCTGCTGATAGAGGATACGCGACAGCAGCAGGCTGCCTTTCAATACGGAAATCTGCTCTTTGATATCGCGTTCGGACTGCAGCGCGCGGTCGAGCCAGTTTTTCACTCTGATATTACGCTGCACCAGCTGGTTGCCGTTTTCCGTCGCCTGAATCAGCTTTTCGCTGAGCTGGTGGTTAACTTCAAGCTCCTGCTTGACCAGCGGGTTATTTTGGATCCGCGAGGTTTCCTCCGGCGAGACCGCTTCCTGAGCGGTTTTCTCGGTGAGCGTCAGTCGCTTGCTGTTCACCGCTTCCTGCAACAGTTGCAGCTGATGTTCCAGCCGGTTGCTATGGGCGGTGACGTAGTCGCGCTGTTTCTGCAGCGTATCCTGCAGGACGGTATTGCCCTCCAGGCTCTTACGCTGCTGTTCGATTTCCGCGTTCAGCAACGCCTGCTGCGCCAGCAACAGCCCCTGCTGCGTCGGGCGCAGCGTCTCTTCGCCCGGCGCGGTGCCGTTGAGACGGTTACGAATTTGCTGTAATTGCTGAGAGGCGGAATACATCGCGTTCTGCACGCGTTCCGGCTGCGTCTGCAGCGAGACCAACTGGCTGTTGTAGGTCGCCAGATCGTTCTGCGCGCTTTGCAGGTCGTCGAGCGCCTGCGACACGCGCGACTCTAGCTGTCGCAGCGACAATGTGCTCAGGGTTTTACGGGTGACTTCATCATCAGGAACGTCGCTCAGCGCATTCAGGCTGTCTACCGCCTGACGCATTTTCGCCGGCGCCTGTTCAACCTGCTGACGCAGTTGCACAGTTTCAGACTTTATACGTTCAATCTTATCGAGCGTTTCTAAAGTCTGGGTCAGGTCCTGCTGAACTAATTTTTCCTGCGGCGTGAGTTCTTTTTGCTTATTTAACGTAGTGAGCTGGCTTTGAATGTCAGAACGGTCAGGTAAATCTGCAGCCTGAACCTGGCTGAAGCTCAGAGTGCCAACTATAAGGACCAGTGCAAAGACAATGGTGGAAATAGCATGAGGCCAACGATTTGTATGCTGCATAGTATTAACATGAATGGTTGCAAATGCCGGAGAATACCGGGGGTCGTCGCAGCGCGCAGAATAGCACTTCTCCCCGCGCGCGAATAGCGGCAGAGATAAGTAAAATTTACCTTTATTTACTCCTGGTCGTCAGGCCACAATTGCAGACGGGCTACGCAACGATGGACAGGTTTGATACATCTCAATGAGCGTGTCTACATAAGCGCGAGCTTCCGCATGAAGATTAAAGGTCTCAGGCGCGAAAAGCCAATTCTCCATTAATCCGGAAAGATAACTACGCATCAGAATTGCCGCACGGCGAGTGAGTAAATTCGCAGGTAATTGTTGAGCAGTGATACACTCTTTTAATGTTTGCTCAATACGATCGTAGCTTTCAAGCCATAAACTGCGCTGTGCTTGTTGGACAACGGCCATTTCTCCGACAAATTCGCATTTATGGAAGATGATTTCCATCATCAGGCGTCTACGCTCCTCTACTACCGTCGCTTCGAGGATATAGACCAGTATTTCGCGAACAACTGACAGTGGATCGTTAGGGAATTTTGCCCGATACTCAACTTCGAGATCGCTAATGCTGGCGTCCGAAAGACTCCATATTTCATTAAACAGATCGGATTTGTTTTTGAAATGCCAGTAAATCGCGCCCCTGGTCACTCCGGCAGCTTTTGCAATCGCGGCCAACGAGGTAGATGATACGCCTTGCTGCGAAAACAAACGCAGGGCAACGTCAAGAATCAGTTGCCGGGTTTCAAGTGCCTGTTGTTTGGTTTTTCGTGCCATAGGTTGATGACTTTACAGAGGTTGCGTTTACATACATTTATGAATGTATGTACCATAGCATGACCATAATAGAAAGACTGAAGTGGGTTTGTGGACGTTTGAGCCACTGAAAATTTGAAATTGGACACTCGAGGTTTACATATGAACAAAAACAGAGGGTTAACGCCTCTGGCGGTCGTTCTGATGCTCTCAGGCAGCTTAGCGCTAACAGGATGTGACGATAAACCGGCTCAACAAGGAGCCCAGCAAATGCCGGAAGTTGGCATTGTCACGCTCAAATCCGCACCTCTACAAATCACCACTGAACTTCCTGGCCGTACCAATGCTTATCGTGTCGCAGAAGTCCGTCCTCAGGTAAGTGGCATTATTCTGAAACGTAACTTCGTTGAAGGCAGCGATATTCAGGCGGGGGTGTCTCTTTATCAGATCGATCCGGCAACCTATCAGGCCAGCTATGAAAGCGCCAAAGGCGACTTAGCGAAAGCCCAGGCCGCCGCAAACATCGCTCAGTTGACGGTCAAACGTTATCAGAAACTGCTTGGCACGAAATACATCAGTCAACAAGACTACGACACCGCCGTTGCCGACGCTCAGCAAAGCAACGCCGCCGTCGTCGCGGCAAAAGCCGCGGTTGAAACCGCGCGCATCAACCTGGCTTATACCAAAGTGACTTCGCCAATCAGCGGCCGCATTGGTAAATCCGCGGTCACCGAGGGCGCGCTGGTGCAAAACGGGCAAGCTACCGCGCTGGCGACCGTTCAACAGTTAGATCCTATTTATGTTGACGTTACCCAATCGAGCAACGATTTCCTGCGTCTGAAACAGGAACTGGCGAACGGTAAACTGAAGCAAGAAAACGGTAAAGCGAAAGTCGAACTGGTGACCAACGACGGTCTGAAATACCCGCAAGACGGCACGCTGGAATTCTCTGATGTCACCGTTGACCAGACCACCGGTTCTATCACGCTGCGCGCGATCTTCCCGAACCCGGACCACACCCTGCTGCCAGGGATGTTCGTCCGCGCACGCCTGGAAGAAGGTATTAACCCGGATGCGCTGCTGGTTCCGCAACAGGGCGTTACCCGTACCCCGCGCGGCGATGCCAGCGTGATGGTGGTTGGCGAAGGCGACAAAGTTGAAGTTCGCCAGGTCACCGCGACTCAAGCTATCGGCGACAAGTGGTTAGTGACCGAAGGTCTGAAATCCGGCGATCGCGTGATCGTCGCTGGCCTGCAAAAAGTCAAACCAGGCGTACAGGTAAAAGCGCAGGAAGTAGCTTCAGACAACCAACAGCAAACCGCCGGCAACGCGAACGCTCAGTCTGAACAAACCAAGTCTTAACTTAAACAGGAGCCGTTAAGACATGCCTAATTTCTTTATCGATCGCCCCATATTTGCATGGGTGATCGCCATAATCATCATGTTGGCCGGGGGGCTTTCGATTATGAAACTCCCCGTGGCGCAATATCCAACGATTGCGCCGCCAGCAGTGACGATCTCGGCCACCTACCCGGGGGCTGATGCGAAAACGGTGCAGGATACCGTGACACAGGTTATCGAACAGAACATGAACGGTATCGATAACCTGATGTACATGTCCTCAAACAGTGACTCCACCGGTACGGTGCAGATCACCCTGACCTTCCAGTCCGGTACTGACGCAGACATCGCCCAGGTACAGGTGCAGAACAAGCTGCAACTGGCGATGCCGCTGCTGCCGCAGGAAGTACAACAACAGGGCGTGAGCGTGGAGAAATCCTCCAGTAGCTTCCTGATGGTTGTCGGGGTTATCAACACTAACGGCACCATGACGCAGGAGGATATTTCCGACTACGTGGGCGCCAATATGAAGGATGCCATCAGCCGTACCTCCGGCGTCGGCGACGTTCAGCTGTTCGGTTCCCAGTACGCGATGCGTATCTGGATGGACCCCACGAAGCTGAACAACTTCCAGTTGACTCCGGTAGATGTCATCAACGCCATTAAAGCGCAGAACGCCCAGGTCGCGGCGGGCCAGTTAGGCGGTACGCCGCCGGTGAAAGGCCAGCAGTTGAACGCCTCGATCATCGCCCAGACTCGTTTAACCTCCGCAGATGAATTCAGCAAAATCCTGCTGAAAGTCAATCAGGATGGTTCACAGGTTCGTCTGCGCGATGTGGCGAAAGTTGAGCTCGGCGGCGAAAACTACGACATCATCGCGAAGTTCAACGGCCAACCGGCTTCCGGTCTGGGGATTAAACTGGCGACCGGCGCTAACGCCCTGGATACCGCCAACGCCATCCGCGCCGAGCTGGCGAAGATGGAACCGTACTTCCCGTCAGGCCTGAAAATCGTCTACCCGTACGATACTACCCCGTTCGTGAAGATCTCTATTCATGAAGTGGTAAAAACGCTGGTGGAAGCGATCATCCTGGTGTTCCTGGTCATGTATCTGTTCCTGCAGAACTTCCGCGCCACGTTGATCCCGACCATCGCGGTACCGGTGGTATTGCTCGGGACATTCGCCATCCTGGCGGTATTTGGCTTCTCGATAAACACCCTAACGATGTTCGGGATGGTGCTCGCCATCGGCTTGCTGGTGGATGACGCCATCGTGGTGGTAGAAAACGTCGAGCGCGTGATGGCGGAGGAAGGATTGCCGCCGAAAGAAGCGACCCGTAAGTCAATGGGTCAGATTCAGGGCGCGTTGGTCGGTATTGCGATGGTGCTGTCTGCGGTATTTATCCCGATGGCCTTCTTCGGCGGTTCAACCGGCGCGATTTATCGCCAGTTCTCGATTACTATCGTGTCCGCGATGGCGCTGTCGGTACTGGTGGCCCTGATTCTGACGCCAGCGCTGTGCGCCACCATGCTGAAACCGATTCAGAAAGGCGGCCATGGCGAGCACAAAGGCTTCTTTGGCTGGTTTAACCGCATGTTCGATAAGAGCACGCACCACTACACCGACAGCGTAGGCAACATTCTGCGTAGTACCGGTCGTTACCTGGTGCTGTATCTGATTATCGTCATCGGTATGGCTTACCTGTTCGTTCGTCTGCCAAGCTCCTTCTTGCCGGATGAAGACCAGGGCGTATTCCTGAGTATGGCGCAGCTTCCGGCGGGCGCGAGTCAGGAACGTACGCAGAAAGTCCTTGATGAGATGACTGACTACTACCTGACCAAAGAGAAGAACAACGTTGAATCGGTGTTCGCGGTTAACGGCTTTGGTTTTGCGGGTCGCGGTCAGAACACCGGTATCGCCTTCGTGTCGTTAAAAGACTGGAGCCAACGCCCGGGTTCAGAAAACAAAGTTGAAGCGATTACCGGTCGCGCGATGGCCCGTTTCTCGCAGATTAAAGATGCGATGGTCTTCGCCTTTAACCTGCCGGCGATCGTCGAACTGGGTACCGCTACCGGCTTTGACTTCCAGCTCATCGATCAGGGTGGTTTAGGGCATGAGAAATTAACTCAGGCGCGTAACCAGCTGTTTGGTATGGTCGCTCAGCATCCTGACCTGCTGGTTGGCGTGCGTCCTAACGGCCTGGAAGATACGCCGCAGTTCAAGATCGATATCGATCAGGAAAAAGCGCAGGCGCTTGGCGTTTCAATTAGCGACATCAACACTACCCTTGGCGCGGCCTGGGGCGGCAGCTACGTCAACGACTTCATCGACCGCGGTCGCGTGAAGAAAGTGTACGTCATGTCTGAAGCGAAATACCGTATGCTGCCAGAAGACATCGGCAACTGGTATGTACGCGGCAGCGATGGTCAGATGGTGCCGTTCTCCGCCTTCTCCACTTCCCATTGGGAATATGGTTCACCGCGTCTGGAGCGTTACAACGGTCTGCCATCGATGGAAATCCTCGGTCAGGCCGCTCCGGGACGCAGTACGGGTGAAGCGATGGCGATGATGGAACAGTTGGCAAGCAAACTGCCTTCTGGCGTCGGCTACGACTGGACCGGTATGTCCTATCAGGAACGCCTGTCCGGCAACCAGGCCCCAGCGCTGTACGCCATTTCGCTTATCGTCGTCTTCCTGTGTCTGGCGGCGTTGTACGAAAGCTGGTCGATTCCGTTCTCCGTCATGCTGGTGGTACCGTTGGGTGTTGTCGGCGCGCTGTTAGCGGCAACCTTCCGCGGGCTGACTAACGACGTTTACTTCCAGGTCGGCCTGCTGACGACCATCGGTCTGTCGGCGAAGAACGCGATACTTATCGTTGAATTCGCCAAAGACCTGATGGAAAAAGAAGGCAAAGGCCTGATTGAAGCGACGCTGGAAGCAGTACGTATGCGTCTGCGTCCAATCCTGATGACCTCTCTGGCGTTTATCCTTGGGGTAATGCCGCTGGTTATCAGCTCCGGCGCAGGTTCCGGCGCGCAGAACGCCGTCGGTACTGGCGTAATGGGCGGGATGGTGACCGCGACGGTTCTGGCCATCTTCTTCGTGCCGGTATTCTTCGTGGTGGTTCGTCGCCGCTTCAGTAAGAAAACTGAAGATATTGAGCATAACCATCCGGTTGAGCATCATTAATCTTGCTTAAGCTAAGGGCCGCATTTGCGGCCCTTTTTCTTTAGGGGTTTTTAAACGCACACATTGTTATTGTTTATTTTACGTTCTGACATATAATATACATTGATGAACGTTGTTCTATCTTTATTAAGATTTCCGTTATTGGCTTCACCATCAGGCTTCATTCAGAATATTCTTAATTACCAACAACCTCCCAACAACCTTTTCGCTGCAGGCAGGCGTCAATCAGATAACCTGATGATATATAAGGCTGACGTTCCAGTTTCGCCAAACATAAAAGGAATTCGTATAATAGGATCTGTTTTTTTAAGATAAATTAACCGTATTTATTGTAATTTTTCGTAATAGCACGGTGAAATGTTTTTGAGACTGGATTATAGTTAAATCACAGGATTACAATGTTTGAGCCTGGTCTTCATCCCACAACGGTGTTTGTTAGTCGTCGTTTAAACCACTTACAAGGGGATGTGTTATGGACGAGTACTCGCCAAAAAGACATGATATCGCGCAGCTTAGATTTCTCTGCGAAACCCTGTATCATGACTGCCTTGCAAACCTGGAAGAGAGCAACCGCGGCTGGGTTAACGATCCCACTTCGGCGGTGAATCTTCAATTAAATGAATTGATCGAGCACATAGCAACTTACGCGCTTAATTATAAAATTAAGTATGCTGAGGATAATAAGCTGATTTCTCAGCTTGACGAATACCTGGATGACACTTTTATGCTGTTCAGTAGCTATGGCATAAACACAAGCGATCTCCAAAAATGGCGTAAATCCGGCAATCGCTTATTCCGGTGCTTTGTGAACGCCAGCCGGGAGAACCCGGTAAGTCTTTCTTGTTAGAATTATTACATTCAAAAGGTGAAATGATGTCTGGTAAACCATTAACTAAAACAGACTATTTGATGCGTTTACGCCGCTGTCAGACAATTGATACGCTGGAGCGCGTAATTGAAAAGAATAAATATGAACTTTCCGACAATGAATTGGCTGTATTTTACTCAGCAGCCGATCATCGTCTTGCTGAATTGACCATGAATAAGCTATACGACAAAATCCCAACTTCAGTATGGAAATTTATCCGCTAGTTCATTTTCTGTCATTAATACCACGGCGCGTCAACAGGGATCACTCGGGATATTAAACGCCTGAGTCCCATATTGCTGCATATGAAACCGGTTTCGCTTTATACTGTTTCTTCTTTAACCAGGAGAAGACCATGAGCGAAGAAAAAAGGAAAATGATCGCCGGCGAACCTTACCTTGCTGGAGACGCAACGCTAAAAGCAGACCGCCTGTATGCAAGGCAGGTACTGCACCGCTATAACCACTCTGCTCCGGATGAACGCGAATCGCGTGCGGCACTGCTGAGCGAACTATTTGGCAAGCCCACCGACGCGTATATCGAGCCCACTTTCCGCTGCGATTATGGCTATAACATCAGCCTCGGCGCCAATTTTTACGCTAACTTTGACTGCGTAATGCTTGATGTTTGCCCGATTCGGATTGGTGATAACTGTATGCTGGCGCCGGGCGTTAACATCTATACTGCGACCCATCCGCTCGATCCGACGGAACGTAATAGCGGTATCGAGTATGGAAAACCGGTGGTTATCGGCAATAACGTATGGATTGGCGGCCGGGCGGTCATCAACCCCGGCGTCACCATCGGTGACAACGCGGTCATCGCATCCGGTGCCGTGGTGGTAAAAGATGTGCCGGCCAATGCGGTAGTCGGCGGTAATCCAGCACAAATCATCAAGCTGCTATTAACCGAATAATAGTAACTGTTATGCTTTTCTGTAACTGATCTGTTACTTTAACCCCAGTCTCCGGCAACATAAAATAACCGCCAAACTGAGCCGTAGAGCCTGAAATGCCGGGCTCTACGAAGAATTCGGGGACTAAAATGACAGAAATACAGCGCCTGCTAACCAACACCATTGAGGAACTGAACGAAAAAGAAAAACGCGATAATCGCCCGCGTTTTAGTATCAGTTTTATTCGTAATCACCCGTGGCTATTTGTCGCCATGTACGCCGCCTTTTTGGCCACGCTCGTCGTCATGCTGCGCTCTGAGACGCTGGTTGATTCCGTATGGCTACTGGTCGTCCTGTTTGTCCTGTTGAATGGCTTCTTCTTCTTCGATGTCTACCCGCGCTACCGTTATGAAGATATCGACGTGCTCGATTTTCGCGTCTGTTATAACGGTGAATGGTATAACACCCGCTTCGTGCCTGAGCAGCTAATTGACGGCATTCTGCAATCGCCGCAGGTCGGCCATGAACAGAAAGCCCAGTTGCAGAAAATGATCGCCACCAAAGGGGAACTCTCGTTCTACGATGTCTTCACCCTGACCCGCGTTGCTGCCTGATTAGCCGGTTCAACGTCCGCAGCGACGCGACGAAATGCGCCGCGGACGTATTACCGTAACCCAATACCAGGCCGCTACGCGCGGTCTGTGGGTTAAGATAAAAGCGGCTTAGCGCCGCTGGCGCCATTTGATACCGTCGCGCCTGCTCGACAATTTGCACATCGTCGATGCCATCAATGGCGACGGTTAAATGCAGCCCGCCCTCTCCGCCCCAAATCTCATTCGCCAGCTCGAATTCGCTTGCGACCGCCTCGCGTAACAGCTGCTGACGCCGACGATACAATCGGCGCATTGAAGCCAGATGGCGCGCATAATGCCCCTCTTCGATGAACAGCGCCAGCGCGCGCTGTTCCAGTCGATGGCCGCCGCGCAACAGCGCGCCGATCGCCTCCTGCGCCGCCTCGGCCAGCGCAGGAGGCATTACCGCAAATCCTATTCTCAGTGACGGGAAAAGCGTTTTACTGAAGGTGCCAAGATAAACCACCGGCGCCTGCGTCACCATGCCGAGCATCGCCTGAATGGGTTCGCCGCTGTAGCGAAACTCGCTGTCATAGTCGTCTTCAATAATCCATACGTTATGCTGGCGGGCATACTCCAGCAACGCCAGACGGCGGCCGGCGCTCATCACCGCCCCGCTCGGGTACTGGTGCGAAGGTGAGGTAAAAATAAGCCGTGGCGGCGGCTCGTCCGCGATATCTGGCCGCATGCCATCGCTATCAACCGCAATCCCTTTTATTTGCAATCCGGCTTTAATAAACACGCTTTTGGCGCCGAAATAACCGGGTTCTTCGACCCAGGCGGTATCCCCCGCCTCGCTCAGCAGATGCGTGCAAAGATTAACCCCCTCCAGCGCGCCTTCAGTAATCACAATTTGCCGCGCTGTGCAGCGTATGCCCCGGGATAAGGTCAGATGACGGGCAATCGCCTCGCGCAGCGCTGGTTCACCGGCCGCCTCCCCATACCCAAGAATCGTACTGCCGTTCTCGCGCAGTACCCGATCGAGCAAACGACGCCAGATAGCCAGCGGGAAGTAGTTCACCGCGGGCATTCCGGTAGTCAACAACAGTGCCGGAGAATCCCGTCGACCCGGCTGCGGTAGCGTGCGCAAGCGCTCAGGTAAAACAAACGTTGGCGGCGTCGGCTCGCTTTCAGCCAGCATATTGAGCGCCGCGACATACGTCCCCTGACGACTGCGGTTCAGATATCCCTCTATCGCCAGCTGCTCCAGGGCGCTGTTTACGGTATTGCGCGATACGCCAGCACGTTGAGCAATAACGCGGGCGCCCGGCAACCGGCTATGGCTAAGTAATTCGCCCTGTAAAATGGCCTCGCGCAGCGTCTGATACAGCGCGCGCTGTAGCGTCGCGTCTCCCCGCAGCTGTATCCCGCGCGTCAGCAAGGCAAAAAAAGCATCGTCCGGTATATTCATCATTGCTCCTCGTGGCACCATGAAAAGATACCCGGATGGCACTTTTTATGGAACCAGCAGACGTTTAATCTCAGGACTCTTCCCGCAAACAGGACTTGACTGATGACGCAATACAACCAATTTAACCAACTCGTTGGCGACGCTTTACCTGACTGGCAGCCACGCCCATGGCCGCAGCGCCAGACCTTACAAGGACAGTCATGCCGCCTGGAACCGCTTGCCGTTAAACACGCGCAAGCGCTGTTCAACGCCTATAGACAGGCGCCTGATACCCGCGCCTGGACCTGGCTTTTGCGTGAACCGGAAAACAGCGTTGCCGAGTTCAGCGCCTGGATTGCCAGCATCAGCGAGCTTAACGACCCGCTTCACTTCGCGGTAATTGATGAACAGAGTGGGCAGCCGGTCGGATCGTTAGCGCTAATGCGTATTGACGCCAAAAACGGCGTCGTTGAAGTCGGCCATGTTCACTTTTCGCCGCTGCTGAGCCGCAAAGCGATGGCCACCGAGGCACAGTGGTTGCTGATGCGTTATGTCTTTGAGTCGCTCGGCTACCGTCGCTATGAGTGGAAATGCAATAGCCTGAATGAACCATCGCGGCGCGCGGCGCTGCGCTTAGGCTTTCAGTTCGAGGGGCGCTTTCGACAAGCGCTGGTGATAAAAGGCCACAATCGCGATACCGACTGGTTTTCCATTATCGATAGCGAGTGGCCGCAGGTGGATAGCGCGATGCGCCAGTGGCTGGCCGCTGGTAATTTTGATGCCAACGGCCAGCAATATCGCACGCTGGAGAGCTTCCGCAAGCCTACGAATTAACGCCGTTTTTTACGTCCCTGCACCGCTTTAAAACGCGGATTGCTTTTGCAGATAACGTACAGCCGCCCTTTGCGTTTCACTATCTGGCAATCCGGGTGGCGCTGTTTAGCGCTACGCAATGAGTTCAGTACCTGCATATTTAGCTCCTTTTGGCATCAATAAAACCACCGAAGCGCTGACGGAAACGAGCGGCGCTACCTTCGGTGGCATGCGTTTTCTGCTTACCGGTGTAATACGGATGGGATTTAGACGAAACATCTAAGGTGACATACGGATAGGTCACGCCATCCAGTTCAATCTCACGCTCGGTTTTAATAGTGGATCCCACTTTGAAGTACTCGTTCACGCTCGTATCGTGGAAAACGACGGTACGGTAGTGCGGATGAATATTAGCTTTCATAGCGAACCTCAATTAATATGTTATAACATAACAATTAAGGTACACCGTTGAACGCCAAAGATCAACCACAGGAAATTAACGGTTTCAGCAAGAACCACGCGATGTCTCAGGAGGCGATGATTTGCCCCCCTTCTCCCAAATCGCGGCATTCGCGATCCGGGTCTTTTTTTCGCTTTCGCGTATACTCAGAGCAATTCCCCGTTAAAATAAGGACATACCCATGACGACTCGCCATTTAATGAGTCTGGTTACAGGGGTACTTATTCTCGCGATCGTGCTGCCCATCGCCTTAAGTATCTGGCTGGCAATGCGTCAGGCGCAGGCGCAGTTTTATAGCGAGCTCGACCACTACTCAAAACGCATTGTGATGCGCGTGGAACAGGTCGCTGCTCAGGCCAAAGAAGCATTACAAGAAGCCGATGCGCACACCGCCACCGCCTGTTCGCCAGAACATCTGTTGAATATGCGCCGCATTGCCTACACCCATCGCTATGTGCAGGAAGTACTCTGGCTGCGTAATTCGGTGCCGATGTGCTCATCGCTTGAGGATCACCAGGTCTCAGTCACGTTTCCGCCCCCCGACCACGTGACTGCCGACGGTTACAGCACCTGGCTTACCTCGATCAATGACCTCGGCCTGCAGCATCGCATGACCGCTTTCGGCAATAAAAATCATATTGTGATGATCGACCCGGTGTCGTTTATTGATGTTATCGCCACCGGTCAGGAAAAGATCCACACGATATTATTCGGCACCGAGCACGATCAGGTGGTGATCAGTAGCCAACCGATCGATCCCGCGGTTTGGACGCGAATTAAAAACCTCCATAGCGAGACGCTGACGCTGAATGACACCGTCTATCGCGTGCATATCATCCCTGAACTGGGTCTTGGCGTCGCCAGTTGGTCGTCCACGCAGCCACTGGATGCGCGCCTTCGCCAGCAGCTGCTGCTATGGCTGCCGATTGGGCTCTTTACCAGCCTGTTGACCTCTTTTTTACTTCTGCGCCTGCTGCGCAGATTACGCTCGCCGCGTTATGGCATGCTGGATGCGCTGCAATCCGATGCCATCCAGGTTTACTATCAGCCGATCGTCTCGCTGGAGGATGGTAAAATCGCCGGCGCCGAAGCGCTGGCCCGCTGGCAGCAGCCGGATGGGACCTTTTTATCACCGGATATTTTCATCCCGCTAGCCGAGCAAACCGGGCTTATCACCCGGTTGACCGAGGATATCGTGCGTAAAATCTTTTCCGATCTCGGTCCCTGGCTGCGCCATCATCCGCAGATGCACATTTCTATTAATCTGTCGGTAGATGACCTGCGCTCACCCACGCTACCCAAACTACTCAAGGAGCAGCTGGCGCGCTGGGGAATCAACGCGGAACAGATCCCCCTTGAGCTTACCGAACGCGGCTTTGTCGATCCGCAAACCACCCTGCCGGTGATTATTGGCTATCGCCAGGCGGGACACCGGATCTCGATTGATGATTTCGGCACCGGTTATTCCAGCCTCAGCTACCTGCAGACGCTGGATGTGGATACGCTGAAGATCGATAAGTCATTTGTCGATACGCTGGAATATAAACCTCTCACGCCACATATCATTGACATGGCGAAGGCGCTGAATCTGGCGATCGTCGCCGAAGGGGTGGAAACCCCCGCTCAGCGCGACTGGCTGCGCGCGCATGGCGTCAATTACGCACAAGGCTGGCTGTACTGTAAGGCGCTGCCGAAAGAGGAATTTATTCAGTGGGCGGAAAATAATATTAAAGCGCATTAATATCATGTGCGGCGCGCTGGCAACCAGTCGCGCCGCCGGATTTACTCGTCAAGAATCGGCGCAAAACCGCCGAAGATCATGCGCTTGCCGTCAAAGGGCAAGCTATCGCTAAGCGCTTTGATCCGCGGGTCGCTCATCATTTTCGCATTGGCCGCGTCCCTGATCTCTTTAGACGGGTACTCGATCCAACTGAATACCACTTCCTCATCCGCCTGCGCTTTAACCGACATGCGGAAATCCGTCAGCTTCCCTTCCGGGACATCATCCGACCAACACTCCACCACGCGCGTGGCGCCAAACTCTTTAAACAACGGCGCCGATTTTGCTGCCAGTTCGCGGTATGCCTCCTTATTTTCCGCAGGGACGGCAACGACAAAACCATCAACATACTTCATGAGTGAGTCTCCGAAGTGAACAGCGCCGGCGGCATATCCGTCGGCGTCTGAGTGATAAGTTTAGTCGCTGCTATTGCGAACGGCGATTTCAGGACGCCAGTTCACGGCTTTTAGCCGCCGCACTGACTGGCCGCGGTTGACGGAACCAGGGCAAAAATAGCTGGATCAGCGGGCCGATAGCAAAGGCGTAAACCACGGTGCCAACCCCGACTTTACCGCCCAGCAGCCAGCCAATTAGCAGCACCGAGACTTCGATGGCGGTACGGATACCACGCAGCGACCAGCCGGTCCGCGCGTGCAATCCGGTCATCAGGCCATCGCGCGGTCCGGGGCCAAAACCGGCGCCGATATACATCCCGGTCGCTATCGCATTCATCACCACCGCGCCGGCTAGCAGCAGGCTACGCGCGGGCAGCGATTCCAGCGGCGGAAGTACCGCGAGAGTGGCATCGGCCGCAAGGCCCAGCACGATGACATTGCTAATGGTGCCGAGACCCGGCATCTGGCGCAGCGGGATCCACAGCAGCAGCACCGCGGCGCCGGTCACAATAATCACCGTGCCGAAACTGATATTAAGCTGTTTCGCCACCCCCAGATGAAACACATCCCACGGATCGGCCCCGAGGTTGGCATGGACGAATAACGCCGTCGACACGCCATAGAGAACCAGACCGATATAAAGTTGTAGCAAACGACGGACCATAAACACCTCAGTATGTATTGCGAACTCCCCCATCATCATCAAAAATGGATTGGTAATTAATGGCCAGTTTTTGAAAAGTGGATCGCTATGTCAGTACGTCGTTTTGGAACACAATCGCTGGTACGCCTGCTCGGCAACTGGCAGGCCCCTTCCTCGCGCGCGCCGCTGTGGCGGCAGCTGGCGGAAGCGCTGCGTCTGTTGATCCTTGATGGAAGGCTGGCGCTGGAGACCCGTTTGCCCGGCGAACGAGAACTGGCGACGGCGCTAAATGTTAGCCGCACCACTATCGCCAGCGCGCTGGGGTTATTGCGAGAAGAAGGCTATCTGCAAAGTCGCCAGGGGAGTGGTTCACGCATTGCGCTACCTGCAGGCCCTCTGCTGCCCGGTGAACAGACGCTTTCGGCGCCTTCGGTCAATCTCGCCACCGCCGCCCTCAGCGCCGGACCGGAAATTCATCAAGCCTACAGCCACGCGCTGACGCTGATGCCGCAGTATTTGTCCTATACCGGGTACGATCAGCAGGGGTTAGTCGATTTACGCACGGTGATTGCCCGCCGCTATAGCGAACGCGCACTGCCGACGCAGGCAGATGAAATCATGATCGTAAATGGCGCGCTGAGCGGATTTGCCCTGGTACTGCGTTTGTTAACCGGGCCAGGCGACCGGGTGGTGGTTGATGCTCCCTCCTATCCGATGGCAATTAACGCCATTCGCGGCGCCTCCTGCCGGCCAGTAGGCGTGGCGTTACCGGAAAAGGGCTGGGACTGCGACGGACTGGCGGCAACCATTGCGCAAACCTCGCCGCGGCTGGCCTTTATGATGCCGGATTTTCATAATCCCACCGGCCGCTGCATGGATAGCGAGACCCGGCAGCGCGTCGCCGATCTGGCCGCCAGCACGCGAACGACGCTGGTTGCCGACGAGACAATGGTGGATTTATGGTACAACGCCCCGCCGCCGCCGCCGCTGGCGGCTTTCAATCCTGAAGCGCCGATCATCACTATTGGTTCCGCGGGGAAAACGTTCTGGGGTGGACTGCGAGTTGGCTGGATCCGCGCGCCCGCGTCGACTATCGCCTCGCTCATCCAGGCGCGGGATACGCTCGATCTCGGCTCGCCGCTGCTGGAGCAGCTGGCTTGCCGTTGGCTACTGGAGAACGAAAAGGCGTTATTGCCGCAACGGCGTACGATGCTGGCCGCGCGTCGCGATATGTGCGCCGCATTAATGGCGGAATATTTTCCCCACTGGCGCTTTTGCGTCCCCGAGGGCGGGCTGTCATTTTGGGTCGAGCTGCCGGAAATGTTAGCGACACAGTTCTCAGTGCGTGCGGAGAATGCCGGCATTCATATCGGTACCGGTACGCGTTTCGGCCTGGAGGGGGCCTTCGATCGTTATTTACGTTTGCCTTTCACCCTGCCGGATACGGAATTGCGCAATGCCTTCAGCATTTTACAACCGCTGTGGCAGTCCCTTACGCAACAGAAAGAAATGACGCGAATGCGTAAAATAATATAATAAAATATCGACGGGCTGGAATCAGCCCGTCAAAAACCACCATCCATGATGAATATGAGATGTTTTATAAAATTGCAGTGCCATCTTGCCTACGCCGCATGTCATTAAAATGACAACCGCGTAATCATTTCATTAATGCTGGCGCGGAATTGGAAAACCTTTTAGCGAAATAATAAAGCCATCGTCATCTTTTTTTATTTTTGCGCCGGTTTCACACCAGTCGGAAGCAATGCGAAAAAACTCATCACTACCGATATTCCAGTTCAGGCGCACGTGCTTAACGTACCCGGAACGCAGCAGGTCACAGGCTTCACTGTAACTGCTGGCTGTAGAGAATTGTTGTTTCATCTTTTCTTCTTCAGAAGTTTGCGTAATGCTTTGATTTCTTTAGGGGTTAACGGCGACGCTTCCTCTTCGGTATGCTGGTTATCAATATCCTCATGCGAAACCCCCGCCTCGTCTGCTGAATCAATGGCCGCCAGCGCCAATTGCAGCAGCTTCTCCGTTGCCGTGCCTAAATTCTCGTTATTGACTTCCGCATAATGACGCAGTTTATCTTTTAACTCTGCGTCAATTTTCACATTCAGAACTACTGTGGTCATGATCACGCTTCCCGTGCAATAAAATCATCATAATTAATACACGAAGTTAACATCTTGATCCAGAGATATTATTTATCCTTAATAATATCTGGTAATTCCAGGAAATAATTTGCCCATTATATATGACATGAAGATGACATTAGTATGTCATTATTATTTCACATTTATGACAATGCAAAATTAAGGAATGAAAAAGCGTCGTTTTAGTAACGTAAAACAATAAATGAAGTGAGATTGCTTATAATAGTAGCAGAGAATAAAAGCACAGCAAATGAAGGGAGATTAAATCAGGGTACCCGGAATTGGGTGGGGGCCCTGCCAGCTACATCCCGGCACACACGTCGTCTGCTCTGGCTGCTTCCTTCCGGACCTGACCTGGTAAACAGAGTAGCGTTGCGGGAGAACCAACAGAGCCCCCATTGAGAGCGTTGATAACCAACGCGCTGGCGCATTATCCCTATAGCACTCCTGAATTGCAAGCCACTCGCGTCCAGCTGCTGGTTTATTATGCAAAACGTCGGATTTCCCGGCAAATAGTGCCTTTACCCGGCCTAACGCCCCAGCAATGAGAGAGATTGCGAGCCCCATCGCGGCACAGTTTACCGCAACCCGCCATACTTGTTCGTCCTGTGTCTTTTCAACGTGTTGTCGCTACGGTAATCGCATGACTCAATCGCCACGCCCCACCAACACCTTGCCCATGCCCGCCATTGATGGCGTAACCGTCCCCTTTCACGGCATGAATTTTCTACGCCCCGAGCTGCTGTTGGATTTCGTCAGCATCAGTAGCGCGCCGCTGTTGTCGGTGACCCCCGTTGCCCTGCTCTTTTCCACGGTGGGCGTGTTGCAACACGTCGAGTTGCGTAAGCTGCCCGTTGAGGTCAAAGGCCGGGTGGTTTATCCCATCTCATCGCTCAAATACCCGACGCTGCGCGGCAAGCTCATTATCAATGCGCAATCGCAGCGGCTAAAATTCCTCGAAAGCCTGATCGCCACCAGCCCGCATGACAATATTCACGGTATGCAGATCCTCGGGCTGGCGCTGGAATTCACCGTCCTGTGACGGCTGTACAGCACGCGATCAAGCGCTTATTCTGAGCTTTTCTCGCGTGAAGGAGTGATGATGGAGGACGCCCACGACAGCTTTCCCCAGCGGGTCTGGCAGATAGTCGCCTCAATTCCGGAAGGGTATGTCACCACCTACGGCGATGTCGCTCTGCTGGCGGGTTCGCCGCGCGCGGCGCGACAGGTGGGCGGCGTGTTAAAGCGCCTACCGGAAGGCTCAACCCTGCCATGGCACCGGGTGGTGAATCGCCACGGCGATATTTCGCTGACCGGCCCCGACCTGCAGCGCCAACGTCAGGCGCTGCTGGCGGAAGGCGTCCAGGTCTCCGGCAGCGGGCATATCGACCTGCAACACTATCGCTGGGTTTATTAAGGGCAAAAAAATGCCCCTGAACAGGGGCATGAAGACGTTTATTGCGCCATCGGCGCCATATCATTAGCCACCGGCACTGGCGCATGCTGCACCGGTACCAGCACCAGATCGGCGCGGTTACCGCCCTGGGTAATCACGGTCTGTACGGTATCGGTAATAAACATCAGCTGGCCATTTACGGTGATCGCCGAACTCAGCAGGATCCGCGCGTTCGGTTTGATATCCGCCTGGTTATACGGCAGAACAAAGTTGAACGGCGCCTGCTTACCTTCTGTGCGGACCGCTTTTTGCGACAATACGCGGGCTGGCGCATCGGCAAGCGACGCATCAGACAACGTCACGGTCAGTACCGCATCCGGCGGTAACGCTACGCGTTGGCGAATATTGATAGTCCCGGAAACATTAGGCTGTTGCTGCGAGGAGCTCAGTGAGGCAATGCCGTAAGGATCGGGTGCCGTCGTCTGATGAGCGGCGTTGCTGTTCGAATTATTCGCACAGGCGGATAAGGCCGCAGCAACGGCGATAGCACTTAACATATAGGCAAATTTCATTATGTTCTCCTTTTCATCCCTTTAGTCACAGGAGTACGTCCTGCCATCACGATGGCTAAGACATTAGTATCGTGAATAAGTGTGGCACAGATCTCAGAATAATTCCCGGAAAGGGGCATTTATTCAGATTATTACACCCATCGGACCACTTGAGATTCCAGGTTATACTTGCCCTCAATATGCGCTGCATCAGCGCCGCTATCATTAATTGAGGGTATCTATGAGTCAGGCTCTAACCAATCTGCTGGCATTATTAAATCTGGAAAAAATTGAAGAAGGGCTGTTTCGCGGGCAGAGCGAAGATCTCGGCTTACGTCAGGTCTTCGGCGGTCAGGTGGTCGGTCAGGCGCTGTATGCCGCCAAAGAAACCGTGCCTGAGGGCCGCCTGATTCACTCCTTTCATAGTTACTTCCTGCGTCCTGGCGATAGCCAGAAACCTATCGTTTATGATGTTGAAGTACTACGAGACGGCAACAGCTTCAGCGCTCGCCGGGTGGCGGCTATCCAGCACGGTAAACCCATCTTTTACATGACCGCCTCGTTCCAGGCGCCGGAACCGGGCTACGAACATCAAAAAGCAATGCCGGCAGCGCCTTCGCCGGAAGGTCTGCCCTCTGAAACCGATATCGCCCGTAAGCTGGCGCATTTGTTGCCGCCGCAGGCGAAAGAGAAGTTTCTCAGCGACAAACCGCTGGAAATTCGCCCGGTAGAGTTCCATAACCCGCTGAAAGGCCACGTTGCCGAACCCACCCGCCAGGTGTGGATCCGCGCCAACGGCGTAGTGCCGGATGATATTCGTATCCACCAGTCGCTGCTGGGCTATGCATCTGATTTTAATTTCCTGCCGGTTGCGCTGCAGCCGCACGGCGTCGGCTTCCTTGAACCAGGTATGCAGGTCGCCACCATTGACCACTCAATGTGGTTCCACCGCCCGTTCAACATCAACGAATGGCTGCTGTACAGCGTCGAAAGCACCTCTGCCTCCAGCGCCCGCGGCTTTGTTCGCGGCGAATTCTATACCCAGGACGGTATTCTGGTCGCCTCGACGGTGCAGGAAGGCGTCATGCGTAACCGCAATAACTAATTCGCGACGGGCCCACAACGGGCCCGCTTACCTTTAACGGTCAAGCAATTCGCGCGCATCGGCAATAAAATCCCCCAGCAGTCCGTTGCGACTCTGCCGCCGCCAGCATAACGTGAGCGTCGTTACGGCAAAGGTCTCTTCTAACAGGCAATAACTGACTTCCGACACCAGCATGGCGCTTTGCGTCTCGGGCACCAACGTCACCCCCATCCCCATCGATACCTGGCCAATCGCCGTGGAGACATCACGCGTGTACTGAATCTTACGGGGTGTAAAACCCGCCTGCCGACAGGCGCTGATGGCTGACCACCCCAATCCGACGCCGCTGGGATCCTGCTGAATGAAAAACGTCTCTTCCGCCAGCGCCGCGAGTGGAATTGCGCGCCTGCTGGCGAGCGAATGATGGCGAGGCACCACCGCCACCAGCGGCCGGGTCGCAATATCCAGCGACTCCAGTTCATCATATTGCGCGCCTGGCGAGCGGATAAACGCCAGGTCGACCGTTTCGCTTAATAAACCGGTTATCAGGTCGTTAACGTTATGCTCTTCAATTAACAAATCGGCTTCGGGTTGGCGTTGACGATAATTTCGTATTAACACGCTCAGCGCCGGGTCAAAAATAGCCGAGCCAACGTAGCCAATTTTCAACTGCCCTTTACGCCCCTGTCGCAAACTGCGCGCATTCTCGCGAAATTTATCGCAGTGGCCGAGAATCATCCGCGCCTCGGCCAGCAAAAATTGCCCTTCGGCGGTCAGGGCGACGTTGCGTCGATCGCGAGTGAACAGCGGTAGCTCCAGCGCGCTTTCGAAACTTTTAATCTGCTGGGTCAGCGCTGGTTGCGTGATATGCAGACGCTGCGCCGCCCGGCCAAAGTGCAACTCTTCCGCCAGAACCGTAAATGCCTGTAGTTGTCGATAATCCATCACGCCCTCCCGAAAACACTGATAATAATATCTTATTAAAATAAGGGGAAATGTGATTGGACTCTTATCGGTATCTGGTGAGAATTAATAGCCATTGCCAGAAAACTGAAGGAAGCACGATGTCTGAACAACATGTAAAAGTAACCGATCTGCGTTCTGCTTTGGCACTATTAAGCCAGTACGATAATGAACTGATCTACACCGACGAACCCGTCGACCCCATTGCCGAACTCTCCGGCGTATATCGCTACGTCGGCGCCCACGGCACCGTTCAGCGCCCGACCCGCGTAGGCCCGGCGATGATCTTTAACAAGGTCAAAGGCTATGATGATGTCAGGGTGCTCATTGGCCTGCTGTGTTCGCGACAGCGCGTTGCGCGCCTGTTTGGCACCACGCCGGAAAATCTGGCGTTTATGCTCAAAGACTCCGTAGCGAATCCTATCGCGCCAATCACTATCCCGCGTGAACGAGCGGCCTGCCAGGAAGTGATGCATCTGGCAAGCGATCCTGATTTCGATATTCTCAAAATATTACCCGCGCCGACTAACACCCCGGAAGACGCCGGTCCTTACTTTACTCTCGGTATGTGCTATGCCGCGGATCCGGAAACCGGCGACCATGACGTCACCATCCACCGCCTGTGCGTACAGAGCAAAGACGAAATCTCAATGTATTTCGTACCGGGTCGTCATCTCGACACCTTCAGGCAAAAAGCCGAGGCTGCCGGGAAAGCGTTGCCCATCTCGATTAGCATCGGCGTGGATCCGGCGATTGAAATTGGCGCCTGCTTTGAACCACCGACCACTCCTCTCGGGTTTGACGAACTCTCTATCGCCGGCGCTCTGCGTAATCAGGCGGTCGAGCTCAGCGAATGCGTGAGCGTCAACGCCCGCGCCATCGCCAATGCCGAAATCGTTATTGAAGGTGAACTGCTGCCTGGCGTGCGGGTACGCGAAGACCAGAATACCAACAGCGGCAAAGCCATGCCGGAGTTCCCCGGCTACACCGGTAGCGCTCAGGCGGAAGTGCCGGTGATAAAAGTTAAAGCGATTACCCACCGCCGCCACCCGATTCTGCAAACCTGTATCGGGCCGAGCGATGAGCATACCAATCTGGCCGGGATCCCGACCGAAGCCAGCATTCTGCAAATGGTAGAGCGCGCGCTTCCAGGCTTCGTACAAAACGTCCACTGCCCCTCTCCGGGGACGGGTAAATATCTCGCCGTGCTGCAGGTGAAGAAACGCACGCCAAGCGATGAGGGCCGTCAGCGCCAGGCCGCGCTACTGGCCTTTTCCGCCTTCTCCGAGCTGAAGCACGTGATGCTGGTCGATGAGGACGTCGATGTATTCGACATCAACGACGTGATGTGGGCGATGACCACCCGCTATCAGGGCGATGTCAGCACCGTGTTTATTCCCGGCGTACGTTGCCATCCGTTGGATCCATCATCCGACCCGGCCTTCAGCCCATCGATTCGCGATAGCGGCATTGCCTGCAAAACCATTTTCGACTGCACCGTTCCGTGGAATATGAAAGCCCACTTCCAGCGCAGCCAATTTATGGAAGTGGATGTTGATCGCTTTATCCCTGGCTTCAGTAAGAAATAAATTCCACGCAAAGAAAAAGCCTCCCGGACGGGAGGCTTTGACGCTTATGGAGATTGCTCGCTTTATCAGGCGTTGTAGGCGTTTTCGCCGTGGCTGTTGACGTCCAGCCCTTCGCGCTCCTGCTCTTCCGGCACGCGCAGGCCGACGGTCATCGCCGCCACTTTGAAGCCGATATACGCGACGACGGCGGACCACACCACGGTAATGCCGATACTTTCCAGCTGTACCAGTAACTGATGCCCCATCGTTACGCCTTCCGCATAGCCGACCCCGCCAAGGGTGGTAGAGGCGAAGATGCCGGTCAGGATACAACCGATGATGCCGCACACGCCGTGAACGCCAAACACATCGCATGGGTCATCGACGCGCAGCCAGCGTTTCAGCACCGTGACGCCCCACAGCCCGGCCAGGCCGGCGATGATACCAATAATCAGCGAGCCGCCAACGCCAACGTAGCCGCACGCCGGAGTAATGCCGACCAGGCCGGCAATCGCGCCGGAGCAGGCACCCAGCAGCGACGGTTTACCGCGAGTGGCCCATTCGCCGAAGGTCCAGGCCAGAATCGCGCCAGCGGTCGCCACGACGGTATTCACGAAGGCCAGCGCGGCAATTTCGTTGGCCGCGCTTGCGGAACCGGCGTTAAAGCCGAACCAGCCAACATACAGAATCGCCGTACCGGTAAAGACCATCGGCAGGTTATGCGGTTTAAACGCTTCTTTGCCAAAGCCCACGCGTTTGCCCATCATATACGCGCCCACCAGCCCCGCCACCGCGGCGTTGATGTGCACGACGGTACCGCCGGCGAAGTCCAGCGCGCCATGGGTCGCCAGCAGGCCGCCGCCCCACACCATATGCGCAATCGGCACGTAGGAGAGCGTGAGCCAAACCACCACAAAAATCAGTACCGCGGAGAAACGAATACGTTCCGCCAGCGCGCCGACGATCAGGCCCACGGTGATACAGGCGAAAGAGCCCTGGAAAGCGACATGGATATACTGATAGAACGACCCCATTAACGCTTTCAGTTCAATATTTTTCAGCATGACCCAGTCGAAGCTGCCAAAGAAGCTACCGCCGCTTCCGAAGGCAAGCGTATAGCCATAGATAACCCACAGCACGCAAACCAGGCCAAAAGTCACAATGACCTGAGTCAGCATTGAGAGCACGTTTTTACCGCGAATCAGGCCGCCGTAGAACAACGCAATGCCGGGGATTGTCATAAACAGCACCAGCGCGGTGCAAATCATCATAAAAGCGTTGTCGGCTTTATCCGCCACCGCCGGTTCGGCCGCCAGCGCCAGTCCCGGAAGCAGCGCCAGCGCTCCCAGAGCCGTTTTCATCGTCGTTCTCATCATCTCTTCATCCCCATCGCTGTGTGGTCAGGCAATTACAGTGCCGCTTCGTCGGATTCGCCGGTACGAATACGAATCACGCGCTGCAGTTCGGCGACAAAAATTTTGCCGTCGCCAATTTTTCCGGTCCAGGCGGCCTTGCCTATCACCTCGACAACCTCGTCCAGCTGATCGTCGGCAATCGCAATATCAATTTTTACTTTTGGCAGGAAATTGACGCTGTATTCGGCGCCGCGATAGAGCTCAGCATGGCCTTTCTGGCGGCCGAAGCCTTTCACTTCCGTGACCGTCAGGCCCTGAATGCCGATGGAGGACAACGCTTCGCGAACGTCTTCCAGTTTGAATGGTTTGATTACCACGGTAACCAGCTTCATAAATCCCCTCCAGTCAGTATTTGATAGTGGCCGCTGCTAACACAGGAGATAAAGCAAGGGATATGCCAAAAATGAAAACGGGCCGTGAATCGGCCCGTTTACGGAGAAAAAAACGCGAGGATGTTACTGGCGAGACGGCAAATAACCGCTAATGCGCAAAAATGCACCAATACGGTGCGCCCTTAGTGAGCAAGTTGCACCACTTCATGTCACCCCTGCACCAATGCCTGCTGATGGTGCATCAGGCGCTCAGCGACTCCTCCTCAACGCTGGCGGCTAACTCTTCGCCAGCCAGCTGTAGCTGGTACATCTGCCAGTAGCGGCCCTTCGCCGCCAGCAATTGCTGATGGTTTCCGCGCTCGACGGCCTGGCCACGGTGCAACACCAGGATAGTATCAGCCTCGACGATAGTCGACAGACGGTGGGCGATGACGACCAGCGTGGTGTGCTCGCGCACTTTCGCCAGCGCCTGCTGGATAGCCTGCTCGGTACCGGAGTCGATATTCGCTGTCGCTTCATCGAGGATCAGCACCTGTGGCGTTTCGACCAGCACGCGAGCCAGCGCCAGCAGCTGTTTCTGGCCCACCGACAGGTTGTTGCCCTGCTCGCCCAGTTGGGTATAAATCCCGTCGCTCATTTCACGGGCAAGGTCAGCGAGCTGCACCGCCTCCAGCGCTTCCCAGACCTGCTGCTCGCTGATATCGCGCCCCAGCGTCACGTTGGCATAGAAGGTATCGGCTAATACCACCGGATCCTGTTGCACCATCGCGACGCCCCGACGTAAAGCGCTGTGGCTTAACGACGACAGCGGGCGGCCATCGAGGCGAATTTCGCCTTTGGTCAACGGGTAGTAGCCCATCATCAGGCTGGCCAACGTACTCTTACCGCTGCCGGTATGGCCAACCAGCGCCACAAAACCGCGCGAAGGTATATCCAGATTGATATCCTGCAGCACCAGCCGGTCGTCGCGATAGGCGAAAGAGACGTTATCAATCGCCACCGCGCCGCTGCGTAACGGCGCGCTATCGCTACCCCAGCTCTGGCGCGGACGGTCCATCAGTTCAAACACGCGCTCGCCCGCCACTACCGCCTGCTGCAGCATCGACTGCTGGGTGGTAAGTTCGATCAGTGGTTCGTTCAGGCGTCCGAGGTAGCTAATGAAGGCGTATAACACCCCGACTTCGATACTTCCGGAAGCGCTAAAACCAAACAGCATTAGCAGGCCGCAGAGGATCAGCGATGAAAACAGGCTTAACAGCGGGCGCAGCAGAAAACCATCCAGACGCAGCGTCTGCATGCGCGCCAGATAGTGACCGTAGCTGGCTTCACGCATCCGCTCGCCGAATCGCGCCTGCTGGCGGAACTGCTGAATAACGCCCATGCCGTTGATGACTTCGTTGAAGCCATCATTGATATCGGCAAGCCAGGCGCGCATGCGACGCACGATCGGCGTGCTGTAACGCTGATAGATAGCCATGACGATCAGCACCGCCGGGAAGATAGCCACCGCCACCAGTGCCATTCGCCAGTCGAGACTAAACATCGCCACCAGCATCGCGCCAATCAGCGCCGCGCTGCGCAGCACCGTCGCCACAACCGTCACGTACAGGTCGCGAATCACTTCGGTATCGTTGGTAACACGCGAAATCAGTTGACCGACCGGTTGCGTATCAAACTCGCTGAGCGGTTGGCGCAGCGCGGCGTCCATCACATCGCTGCGCAACTGCTGCACCACGCCGACCGCCGCTCGGTTAAACAGCAGCGCCTGGTTATAGTGCAGCGTAGCGGCAAGGATCTGCAGACAGATATAGGCCGCCGCCAGGCCGCTGACCAGCTTCACCGGTAGCGACTGTTTCGCCACCATGTTATCAATGAAATAGCTTATCAGCAGCGGGCCGCTGACTTCCGCAGCCGCCGCTATCCACATCATGATGACCGCAATAATAAGCGGCTTACGCCACGGCGAACCGTAGGCCAGCAGACGTTTAAGGGTCGGCCAGAGATGAGCGAAATTACGCATCAACCGCCTCCTCATCCTGCGGCGCATCGTCAAGCGCCGCTTCCAGTTGCTGATAGCGATACATATCGCGATACCATCCCGTCTGGACGACAAGCTGCTCGTGGCGGCCGCGCTGCGCGATATGGCCGTGTTGCAAAACTAAAATTTCACTGGCTTCGGTTAATGCTGAGAGGCGATGGGCGCTGATGATCACCGTCCGCCCCTCCCCCCACTGGCGCAGGTTATGCAAAATATCATGCTCCGTCCGTCCATCAACCGCCGACAGCGCGTCATCGAGGATCAGGATTTCCGCCTCCAGCAGCAGCGCGCGGGCAATGGAAATACGTTGTTTCTGACCGCCGGAGAGCATCACCCCGCGCTCGCCGACTTCCGTTTCATAGCCCTGCGGCAGGCGCAGAATATCATCATGCACGCTGGCCAGCCGCGCGACGCGCTCGATTTGCTCCCGGGTCGCGTCCGGTTTACCTAACGCAATGTTATTCGCTACGGTATCGGAGAACAGGAATGGGGTTTGATTGACCACCGCCAGTCGCCCACGCCAGCTATCAAGCTGCAGGCGGGTCAGCGGAATATCATGGAAACGGATATCCCCCTCGGTGACATCAAAATGGCGCTGGATAAGGGAAAGAATGGTGCTTTTCCCGGCCCCCGTCGGACCGCAGATACCGAGCATCTGCCCCGGCCGCAGAGTGAAGTTAACCTTCTCCAGCGACGGTTTCGCCGCCTGCGGATAGATAAATTCACGCACCGCCACGTTAAGCGAACCGCGCCCCTCCGGCACCGTTTCGGTGCCATCGTTGACCACCGGCGCTTCTTCCAGCATCGAACGAATACGTCCGTAGGCGGCGCTACCGCGCTCAACGATATTAAACATCCACGCCAGCGCCAGCATTGGCCAAATCATCAGGCCGAGATACATGACAAAACTGGTTAACTGGCCAAGGGTCAGCTCGCCCTGCAACACCAGCCAACTGCCGCCGCCGATTGCCAGCAGGTTGGCCGCGCCAATGGCAATATAAATTGTCGGGTCGAAGCGGGCATCGATACGCGCAACCCGCATGTTCTTCGCCCCGGTATCCGCCGCATCGGCGGCAAACTGCGCCGACTGACGATCCTCAAGGCCGAATGCTTTAATCATACGTATGCTGGTCAGGCTTTCCTGCGTGCGATCGTTAAGGCTGGAAAAAGCCGCCTGTGCCACACGAAAGCGCTCATGCAGGGCATCGCCATTACGCTTGATAGCCAGCGCCATAAACGGCATCGGCACCAGCGCCAGTAGCGTTAGCTGCCAGCTGATTTGCGTCGACATCACAATCAGTACCGCACAACCCATCACCAGTGAGTCCACCAGCGTCAGGACCCCCTCGCCGGCGGCGAAGACGACGCGGTCAACATCGTTGGTCGCGCGGGCAATAAGATCGCCGGTACGGTGACGCAGATAGAAGGCCGGATGCTGGCGGCTGAGCTGACGGTAGAAGTCTTCACGCAGTTCAACGGCCAGTTGATAAGAGGCGCCGAATAGCAGCACGCGCCAGACATAGCGCAGCAGATAAATCATCACCGCGATAATGACCAGCGCGCCGATCCACATCCACACCTGCTCTGCGGTGTAATGTTCTTTAGTCACGCCGTCGACCACAATCCCCACTACTTTCGGCGGGATTAGCTGGAGTACGGCAATAACGGCAAGCAGAGCGACGGCGCCGAGATAGCGGCGCCACTCCCGGCGAAAGTACCAGCTAAGTTGAGCAAATAATCGCAAACGGTAAAATCCTGAATGTATAATTCGTGGCGGCAAAAAGCCGTTAATCAATAGGCAAGGCCGTGGTGTATTTTATCTGTTCCATGGCAAAACTCGAAGTGACATCCGACAGCCCCGGCACGCTGTTCACCAGACGTTTATAAAAGTCGTCATAGCGCTTCATATCCGCGACCTGCACCCGTAGCAGGTAATCGTACTCGCCAGCCATACGCCAGAAACCCAGCACTTCCGCCATTTGCGACACTTCGCTAACAAAGCGGCAGTACCAGTCACTGCTGTGATGCTGCGTTTTTATCAAAACGAAGGCGGTTAGACCGAGCCCCAGCTTTTCCGCATCCAGAATGGCCACGCGCTCGCGCAGGATACCTTCGTCCTCAAGGCGCTTGAGCCGTTTCCAGCAGGGCGTGGTGGTCAGATTAACGGCATCCGCCAGCGCCTGCAAAGAGAGGGTGCAGTCAGTTTGCAGTAACGACAGCAGCTTACGGTCAATTTTATCTAGCATAAGGCCACCAGAGAGAATAATTTACTCCCATAATTGTAATTGAAAGGCCAAATAGCAACAATTTTTCCCGCACAATCCGCTAAGCTGGGCACAAAATGACAAACAGGAATCCGAGATGAACAGCGCCTGGGTAAAACATGCCATTAGTGAAATTAACGCCGACTACCAGCGTTCCGCCGATACACACCTGATCCGCCTGACGTTGCCTGGTTTTCCGGATATCCCTATTTATCTGAAAGATGAAAGTACGCATCCAACCGGTAGCCTCAAGCATCGTCTGGCGCGTTCGCTGTTTCTCTACGGACTGTGCAACGGATGGATCAAAGAAGGCACCACGATTATCGAATCGTCTTCGGGTTCGACGGCGGTCTCAGAAGCCTATTTCGCTCGCCTGCTGGGCCTGCCGTTTATTGCCGTGATGCCCTCCTGCACCGCGAAACGTAAAATCGAACAGATTGAATTTTATGGCGGACGCTGTCATTTCGTCGACAACGCCTGCGAAATTTACGCCGCTTCTGAAATGCTAGCGCGCGAGTTGAATGGCCACTATATGGATCAGTTCACTTTCGCCGAGCGCGCCACCGACTGGCGCGGCAATAACAATATTGCCGACAGCATTTTCCGCCAGATGACCCACGAGCCGCACCCGCAGCCGTCGTGGATCGTCATGAGCGCCGGTACCGGCGGGACTTCTGCGACCATTGGCCGCTATATTCGCTGTCAGGGCTACGAGACGCAACTGATGGTGGTCGACCCGCAGAATTCGGTGTTCCTCGATTACTGGCAGAGCCGCGACGCCAGCCTGCGTAGCCCGGTCGGTAGCAAAATTGAAGGTATTGGCCGCCCGCGCGTCGAACCCTCGTTTATTCCCGACGTCGTCGATGAAATGTTGCGCGTGCCGGATGCCGCCAGCGTCGCCACTGCCCTGTGGCTGGAAACCCAGCTTGGAAGAAAAGTCGGCGCCTCCACCGGCACCAATATGTGGGGCGTACTGCAGCTGGCCGCACGGATGCGCGATGAAGGACGTACGGGCTCTATCGTCACCCTGTTGTGCGACAGCGGCGAACGTTACCTCGAAAGCTATTATAACCCGCAGTGGGTCGCGGCGAATATCGGCGATATTACCCCGTGGCAGACGCAGATTATGCAACTGAGCGGCGCGCAATAAAAAAAGCCGGATAGAACGCTATCCGGCTTGCTGGTAGGGTCTCTCTATTCGGGGGAATAAGGAAGATCAGGATTATCCAGCCAATGTGTTAAAAAGTGGGAAACCGCCTGATGACGGCAGTCGCCGATGATCGGTAGATGCGGCAGTTCAGCTTTGAGCTGCGGCATCGCGTTACCCATAATGAATCCTCGCCCTACGCTACCAAGCATCTCGCGATCGTTCATTGCATCGCCAAATGCCATGCAGTCCTGCAACGAGAAACCTAAGTGCTGGCTCAGCACCGCCAGCGCCGTGCCTTTATTACAGCCGACCGGCAGTACCTCCAGACAATCCATCGCCGAAAAGCAAATAAACGCGCGAGCGCCTAACGCTTCATTTAGCTGGATCCGCAGACGGCGCAGATCGTCATGATCGCCGCAGAAACAGATCTTGGTGACGTGGTGCGCCGGCATCCGTTTCGGATCGCGCAGTTGATAATGAAAGCCGCTGAAGGCGTGAGCTCGGAGCAGTTCCGGCCTTGCCTGGCCGGTAAACCAGCCGCCGTCGTTAAAAACGTGCATGCTGGCCTGAGTATCCCACACGCTATGCAGCACCTCTTCCGCCACTTCAGGGTTCAAATCCTGACGGTACAGCTCGTCGCCTTCCAGTGAATGGATGCGCGTACCGTTGCCGGTAATCAGAAAAGCATCAAGGGAAAACTCGCCGATCAGATGGCGCATTTCCAGAGCATGGCGACCGGTGGCGAAAGTCAGGGCGATATCGCGTTCACGCAACCGTCTCAGCGCCGTGAGGGTCAGTTCTCCGAGACGATGGTCCGGCATCAGCAGGGTGCCGTCCATATCAAATGCCGCCAGTTTTGCCATGGTATTTTCCCCGATGTGTGATGGGTTTCGCTTGTGTTGCAGTATCGCCTGAGATATACGGAAGTAATAGTGAATAGATATTTTTTATTGTTCCGGGTTTTCCGCAAATGAGATTATTAAACCGTTTAAATCAGTACCAGCGGCTATGGCAGCCGTCGTCCGGCGCGCCGCAGCAGGTGACCGTCGGCGAACTGGCGGAGCGCTGTTTTTGTAGCGAGCGCCATATCCGTACGCTGTTACGCCAGGCCCAGGAGGCCGGTTGGTTAAGCTGGCAGGCCAGCTCCGGGCGCGGCAAGCGCGGAATGCTCTGTTTTCACAAAACTCCGGAAAGCCTGCGTAACGAGATGATGGAACAGGCGCTGAATAAGGGTCAGCAGCAAAACGCGCTGGAGCTGGCGCAGTTGGCGCCGGTTGAGCTGAAAGCGTTGCTGCACCCCTTCCTCGGCGGCCAGTGGCAAAACAATACCCCGACGCTGCGTATCCCTTATTATCGGCCGCTGGAACCGCTGCGCCCCGGTTTTCTTCCCGGTCGTGCGGAACAACATTTGGCCGGGCAGATCTATTCCGGCCTGACGCGTTTCGACGATAGCGATAATACGCCGGTGGGCGATCTGGCGCACCACTGGCAGGTATCACCCGATGGATTACGGTGGCACTTTTATATCCGCTCGACCCTGTGCTGGCATAACGGCGATACCGTGGAAACCTCACAGCTGCGGCAAAGACTACTGTTGCTACTGGAACTGCCGGCTCTCCGCACCCTTTTTGCCAGCATTAGCCGCATCGATGTCACCCACGCCCAGTGTTTGACGATTACGCTGCATCGCCCGGACTACTGGCTACCGTTCCGTTTAGCCAGCTATTGCAGCGTGCTGGCGCATCCTGACGATCCGGCAATCGGCAGCGGCCCGTTCCGATTGAAACTTTTTGGCCCGGATCTGGTTCGTCTGGAAAACCATCCCCGCTACCATTTACAGCATCCGCTGATCCAGGCGGTAGAATACTGGATCACGCCGCAGCTATTCGAAAGCGATCTCGGCACCAGCTGTCGCCATCCGGTACAGATCACCATCGGCGATCCTGAGGAGCTCAATAATCTGCGCCAGGTGAGCAATAGCATCAGCCTCGGTTTCTGCTATTTGACCCTGCGTCAGAGTCCACGTCTCAGTAAAGCGCAGGCCCAGCGGCTGATTTCGATTATCCACCGCTCGTCGTTGCTGGAAACGCTACCGCTGGACGAAGATCTGATCACGCCGAGCCATGAGGTACTGCCCGGCTGGTCCATTCCTCAGGGCCCGGAAAACCATGAGGTGCCGCTGCCTCGCCAGCTTACCCTGCTCTATCATTTGCCGGTCGAATTACACACTATGGCTGAGCAGCTGAAACGGCGCCTCGCCTCTCTCGGCTGCGAACTGACGCTCATTTTTCACGACGCCAAAAATTGGGACGGCTGCCGATATCTGGCACAGGCCGATATGATGATGGGCGATCGCCTGATTGGCGAAGCGCCGGAATATACCCTTGAACAGTGGCTACGCTGCGACACGCTATGGCCTAATTTGCTGACCGGGGCGCAATATGCGCACCTGCAGGCAACATTAGATGCCGTGCAGGCGCAGCCCGAAGCGCGTAGCCGCAACGATGCCCTGCGCAACGTCTTCAATACGCTGATGGATGACGCCATCATGACGCCGTTATTCAAATACAATTACCGCATCAGCGCACCGCCGGGTGTTAACGGCCTGCGCCTCAATGCCCGAGGCTGGTTCGACTTCGCCAGCGCCTGGCTACCGGCATCATCGGCGTGAGAGAGCTGGTCGCCGCGAGCGTCTGACGGTACCATATCGCTCTCACTTATTTAGTCAGGAATTGCTATGAAACGCGCCGTAGTGGTCTTCAGCGGAGGACAAGACTCAACAACCTGCCTGGTGCAGGCACTGGAACAGTATGACGAAGTGCATTGCGTCACTTTTGATTATGGCCAACGCCACCGCGCCGAGATTGACGTGGCTCGCGAGCTGGCGCTAAAACTGGGCGCGGTGGCGCATAAAGTGCTGGACGTTACGCTGCTTAACGAACTGGCGGTGAGCAGCCTGACGCGCGATAGCATTCCGGTACCGGATTACGAGCCGGATGCCGATGGTATTCCGAATACCTTCGTTCCAGGTCGCAATATTCTGTTTTTAACCCTGACGGCGATCTACGCCTATCAGGTTAAGGCTGAAGCAATTATTACCGGCGTTTGCGAGACCGACTTCTCCGGTTACCCGGACTGCCGCGACGAATTTGTTAAAGCGCTGCACCACGCGGTTAGCCTTGGCATGGCAAAAGATATACGTTTTGAAACGCCGCTGATGTGGCTCAACAAAGCCGAAACCTGGGCGCTGGCCGATTATTGGGGCCAGTTGGATCTGGTTCGCCGCGAAACGCTCACCTGCTATAACGGCATCAAGGGCGACGGCTGCGGCCAGTGTGCGGCCTGCAACCTGCGCGCCAACGGCCTGAATCAATATCTGGGCGATAAGGCCGGCGTGATGGCGGTCATGAAGCAAAAAACCGGTCTGGGCCAGGGGCACGAAGCTTAAGTTCAACCTCCCCGGTGGCGCTTCGCTTACCGGGGCTACGGATTCACAACATCCCACCAGCCGGTAGCCCGGAAAAGGCGCGTCAGGCGCCGCCTCCGGGAATCGATTGGCACGAAGCCTGAGTTCAACCTCCCCGGTGGCGCTTCGCTTACCGGGGCTACGGATTCACAACATCCCACCAGCCGGTAGCCCGGAAAAGGCGCGTCAGGCGCCGCCTCCGGGAATCGATTAGCACGAAGCCTGAGTTCAACCTCCCCGGTGGCGCTTCGCTTACCGGGGCTACGGATTCACCGCATTCCACCAGCCGGTAGCCCGGAAAAGGCGCGTCAGGCGCCGCCTCCGGGAATCGATTAGCACAAAGCCTGAGTTCAACCTCCCCGGTGGCGCTTCGCTTACCGGGGCTACGGGTTCACCGCGTCCCACCAGCCGGTAGCCCGGAAAAGGCGCGTCAGGCGCCGCCTCCGGGAAACAATTGGCACGAAGCCTGAGTTCAACCTCCCCGGTGGCGCTTCGCTTACCGGGGCTACGGATTCACCGCATTCCACCAGCCGGTAGCCCGGAAAAGACGCGTCAGGCGCCGCCTGCGGGAATCGATTGGCACGAAGCCTGAGTTCAACCTCACCTACAGGTTCACCGCTCTCCGCGGTCCGGCTGTTGTTAGCGTAAATTCATCTGGTCGAGCTTTTCGCGCAATTCCCCTTCCAGCGGCTGCGCCTTCTGCGTTTTCAGATCAATGCAAACAAAGGTAATCAGCGCATCGGCCACCACTTCACCGTTAGGATTAAGGGTCACCACCTGACTTAAGGTGCCGCTTTTACCGTTCAACTGCTCCAGCTTACTGGTCACGGTAAGTACATCCCCGAGTACCGCCGGGCGGCGATAATTGATATTGATATTGACCACTACAAAAGCGATGTTATGGCTGGTCATCCAGTGAAACGCCGGGCTACTCTCCAGCCCATCCCAGCGCGCCTCTTCGAGAAACTCCAGATAACGAGCATTGTTAACGTGCTGGTAAACGTCCAGATGATAACCGCGAACTTTAATTTGAGTCTGCATAGCGCACATGCCTTACTATTATTGTTGTTAATCAGGTAAGAGGTCACACCAGATGGCGTAACCTCTTTAGCATGGCAAAGATTTACCACTGTGCAAACCAGCGGGTGAAATTAGAGCGTCAGATGTGACAGATTTCTCTCTACCAGCGAACTGCCCATCCCCGGAACCTGTTTAAGATCGTCGAGAGTCTTAAACGGCCCATACTCTTCGCGGTAGCTGACGATTGCCTGCGCTTTCTTGAGCCCAACGCCGTTCATGGCCTGTGCGAGCTCCTCCGCGCTGGCATTATTGATGCTGACCCGCGCGCCGACGTTATCGGTCGTTTTTCCTTCCTCCGGCATTTTCGTCTGCGGCGCCTGAATAGTCTCTTTTGCCGATGCCGCCTTGCCGCTCGCCGATGCCGCCAGCGCCCCCTGAGAACCCGCCGTACAAGCCAGCAACACGGCGACAATAACCATTTTCATTCCTCTGTTCATGCTGTTATCTCCTTGTTTGTAGACAGCAAGGTCACGATAGCGGCTGCGAAAACGGAGTACAAAAGGCAGATTGCGGAAATGGAAAAGGCCGCGAAAGCGGCCTTTGAGTATTGCATCGCGTTACCTCGTTTTGCGAGGCGGCGCGAAATTATTGCTGCTGGTCGACGAGGTCGCCAAGCTTGATTTTGGCGTCTTTACGCAGGTTGCTCATCAGCGCTTCGAATGCGATTTGCGCATTATTCTGGGTAATACCCTGCACCATCGCTTTCTTCTGCTCTTCTGGCATAGAACCCGCTTTCACTTCATCAAGCGCCAACAATACTACGTTGCCTTTGGCATCGTTGCCCACGCCGTAGCTCGCTTTATCTTTCTGCGGCAGCGGCAGGGAGAAGGCTGCCTGGCTCAGCGGATCCTGGCCGGTACGGGACAGCGTCTGCGCCGCGCCGAAGCTCAGGCCGGCGGCTTTCATCGCTTCATCGCCTTTGCCCGCTTTCAGGTCGGCCAACAGTTTATCGGCATCCAGTTTCGCCTGCTGTTCCGCTTTGTTGCGCTTCACGATATCAGTCACCTGCGCTTTCACTTCCGCCAGCGGCTTGACGCTTTCCGCTTTGTGTTCGCTAATGCGCAGGACAAAGGCGCGGTCGCCGTCAACGGTAATGATATCGGAGTTACTGCCCGGCGCGCCGTTTTCACCCACCAGACCGCCATTAAAGATAGCATCGGCAACCGGCTTGAAGTTCAGATCTTCCGGTAAGTTGTTACGACCGAACCAGCCGGTCTCAACCACTTTCAGGCCGGCGACCTGCGCGGCCCCCGCCAGGGATTCGTTATCGTTGCTAGCCGCATCGCTAACCTTCTGCTGTAGCGCGTAGTAAGCATCCAGCGCTTTTTCCTGCTTCACTTTCGCCGCGATGTCGTTACGCACGTCGGCCAGCGGTTTGACCTGCGCCGGCTGAACATCGTCCAGGCGCGCCACCAGGAAACCTACGGAAGATTTAATCACCCCGGAAAGCTGGCCTTTGTCTTTCAGGCCGGCATCTTTCAGCTCAGGCACGGTGGAAGCCTCTTCCATCCAGCCCATATCGCCGCCGTTACGCGCGGAGATGATGTCGGTCGATTTCTCTTTTGCCAGCGTGGCGAAGTCGGCGCCTTTTTGCAGTTCGGCCAGTACCGCTTTCGCATCAGCTTCAGTTTTAGTCTGAATCACGCTGTAGCGATTACGCTGCGGCTGAGTGAATTGATCTTTATGCTGGTCGTACCATGACTGAATTTCTTCGTCAGAGGCGTTTTCCTGCATGCTGGCGGCATCCATCTTGATGTAGCTCACGCGGAACTGCTCCGGCGCCATAAAACGGGCCTGGTTCTGCTGCCAGAAGGCGTTAATCTCTTCATCGCTAACGGTCTGTTTCGCCGCCAGAGCGTTAACATCGATAGTCGCTTCACGAACCACGCGCTGCTGGGAGACCAGCGCCGCCAGTTGATCGGACTCGCCCGGCAACATGAAATCGGTACCGGCTACCGCGTTGATCAGCTGCTGAGTGGTCAGCTGATTACGCAGCGCTTGCGCGTATTGATCGGTGGTCATGCCCATTTGATTCACGATACCGGTGAAACGTTCGTTATCAAACTTGCCGTTTGACTGGAAGGCCTGGGTCTGGAAGATGGCCTGTTTCACCTGGTCGTCACTGATGCTAAGGCCCAGTTGACGAGCATACTGGTCCAGCAGCGATTCGTCGATCAGGCGGTTCAACACCTGCTGACGCATGGTCTTCATGTAGTTTTCGTTGGCCGCCAGTTCGGAGAACTGATCGCCTAGCTGCTGCTGCATGCGGTTACGCTCGCTGGCAACGGCATTTTCAAACTGCGCGCGGCCAATCTCCTGACCATTCACTTTTGCGGCATAGTTGTTGCCGCCGCCAATCAGGTAACCACTCACCCCGGTCAAAATGAACGAGACGATAATGATACCGAAAATAATCTTGAGCACGACGCTGTTGGCGGCCGTGCGTAGGTTGTCCATCATGGTGTAACAACGCTCCGCTGTAGATGACTTTTGCTCGCGCAGCATAGCACGTGATGGCTGCCGCGCGTGAGGACGTATTTTGACAAGAAAACGGGGCAATTGTCAGCCCACAAGTGCGCATAAACACACATAAAGTCGCGTTCTGGACAAATAAAAAAGGCACATCTCGCGATGCGCCCTTGTACTTCGTCACATTCCCTGACGGGAGAGCCGATTAGTTTACCGCGTCTTTCAGCGCTTTACCTGCACGGAAGCCCGGTACTTTAGCGGCAGCAATGGTAATTTCTTTACCTGTTTGTGGGTTGCGACCAGTACGGGCAGCACGCTCTTTAACAGCAAAAGTACCGAACCCTACCAGCGCAACGTCATCCCCAGCTTGCAGAGATTCAGTAACAGAAGCGATCAAAGCATCTAACGCACGTCCAGCTGCAGCTTTAGAAATGTCCGCACCCGCAGCAATTTTGTCAATCAGTTGAGATTTATTCACTGTTCTCTTCCTCTCTTTATAATTTATATCGCACCAGAATCCTTCATGGCGCGACCGCGCAGCAGTTATATCAGGACTGTCATGCCCTTACAACAGAGTTGTCGATGACCCCTGCCAGCGATCTAAGTTAGCTACACAAAAAAAGGCTGGCAAGTACGAATTTACTTACCAGCCCCACTTTTCTTAACGCTATTTGCGCGATATCACTATTTTGCGCTTACAACCTGCATGCCAAACGGTTCATTTTGCAGAGCAAGTGTCAGAACTTCCTCGATTCGCTGTACCGGATGGATATCCAAATCGGCGATAACGTTTTCCGGAATTTCTTCAAGGTCACGCTTGTTTTCGTAAGGAATCAGAACAGTCTTAATGCCCCCACGATGCGCCGCCAGCAGTTTTTCCTTCAGACCGCCGATCGGCAGCACCTGGCCGCGCAGGGTGATTTCCCCTGTCATCGCCACATCGGCGCGTACCGGGTTACCGGTCAGACAAGAAACCAACGCGGTGCACATCGCCGTACCGGCGCTCGGACCATCTTTTGGCGTTGCCCCTTCCGGTACGTGCACGTGAATATCGCGTTTTTCGTAGAAGTCCGGATTGATACCGAGCTTCTCAGCACGCGCGCGCACCACGGTCAGCGCAGCCTGAATCGACTCCTGCATGACTTCGCCAAGTGAACCGGTATAGGTTAACTTGCCTTTGCCCGGAACGCAGGCGGTTTCGATGGTCAGCAGATCGCCGCCCACTTCCGTCCACGCCAGACCGGTCACCTGACCTACGCGGTTTTCACTATCCGCACGGCCATAGTCAAAGCGCTGCACGCCAAGATAATCATGCAGATTTTCACCGTTAATCTCGATGTGTTTCAGCGATTTATCCAGCAACAGCTGTTTAACGGCCTTACGACACAGTTTGGAGATTTCACGCTCCAGGCTACGAACGCCCGCTTCACGGGTGTAGTAACGAATAATGCCGATAATGGCGCTATCGTCGACCGTCAGCTCGCCTTTTTTCAGCGCGTTGCGTTCGATCTGCTTCGGCAGCAGGTGGCGCTTAGCAATGTTCAGTTTTTCATCTTCGGTATAACCGGAGAGACGAATGACTTCCATACGGTCCAACAGCGGAGCCGGAATATTCATGGAGTTGGAGGTCGCCACGAACATGACGTCGCTGAGATCGTAGTCCACTTCCAGATAGTGGTCGTTAAAGGCCACGTTCTGTTCCGGGTCCAGTACTTCCAGCAACGCTGAGGCCGGATCGCCGCGCATGTCGGAGGACATTTTGTCGATCTCATCCAGCAGGAACAGCGGGTTTTTCACCCCGACTTTCGCCATTTTCTGGATCAGTTTACCCGGCATGGAGCCAATATAGGTACGGCGGTGACCACGGATTTCCGCTTCATCACGCACGCCGCCCAACGCCATGCGCACGTACTTACGCCCGGTGGCTTTGGCAATAGATTGACCCAGCGAGGTTTTACCTACCCCCGGCGGTCCAACCAGGCACAGGATCGGCCCTTTCAGCTTGTTAACGCGACTCTGCACCGCAAGATACTCAAGGATGCGGTCCTTGACTCGTTCCAGACCATAGTGGTCGGTATCGAGGATCTCCTGCGCCTGACGCAGATCTTTTTTGACCTTGCTGCGAGCATTCCACGGCACCTGCACCATCCAGTCGATGTAGCCGCGCACGACGGTGGCTTCCGCCGACATCGGGGACATCATCTTCAGCTTTTGCAGTTCCGCTTCGGTTTTTTCTTTCGCCTCTTTCGGCATCTTCGCCGCGTCGATCTTACGCTTCAGCGCTTCGTTTTCGTCCGGGGCGTCATCCATCTCGCCGAGCTCTTTCTGGATGGCTTTCATTTGCTCATTCAGATAATACTCACGCTGAGATTTTTCCATCTGCTTTTTCACGCGGTTGCGAATGCGTTTCTCAACCTGCAGCAGATCGATTTCAGATTCCATCATCGCCATCAGATATTCCAGACGTTCGTTCACGTCGGACATCTCCAGCACGGACTGTTTGTCCGCCAGCTTAAGCGGCATATGCGCAGCGATGGTATCCGCCAGACGTGCGGGATCGTCGATGCTATTCAGCGACGTCAGCACTTCCGGTGGGATTTTTTTGTTCAGCTTGATGTAGCCTTCAAACTGGCTGATAGCCGTACGCACCAGCACTTCCTGCTCACGCTCTTCAATGACCGGAGAAGCAAGGTACTCTGCTTTGGCGGAGAAGTGTTCGCCGTTATCGGACAGCGCAGTAATACGCGCACGCTGCAAGCCTTCCACCAGCACTTTCACGGTGCCATCAGGCAGCTTCAGCATTTGCAAAATTGACGCCACGGTCCCGACGGTGAAAAGATCGTTTACACCCGGCTCATCCGTCGACGCTTCTTTCTGTGCGACCAGCATGATTTTTTTATCATGGTCCATGGCCGCTTCCAGACAACGGATAGATTTTTCCCGCCCTACAAACAGGGGTATGACCATGTGCGGATAAACCACCACATCGCGCAACGGCAATACGGGGATTTCAATGCGTTCAGAACGCTCAGGATTCATAGAGCTCTCTCTTAGTTTAAAGTCCGCCAGGTAGCCGACGACACCTTCATTAACGCGTCGCCGTTAATATGTAATCCAGTATATGGGGATGTATTCCATACATTCAACGGCGGGAACACAGGAAAAATAAAAGGGGGGATAAAATCCCCCCTTTTTGCTTAACTGCTTGTGTCGATTGGCGAATTATTCGCCAGATGCCTGCTGCGCTTCCGGCTTGCCGTAGATCAGCAGCGGTTTGCTCTGACCTTCGATTACCGACTCGTCAATCACCACTTTTTCGACATCTTCCATGGAAGGCAGATCGTACATGGTGTCGAGCAGCGCGGCTTCAACGATTGAACGCAGGCCGCGGGCGCCGGTTTTACGCGCCATCGCTTTCTTCGCGATCGCATCCAACGCTTCATCACGGAATTCCAGCTCCGCGCCTTCGAGGCCAAACAGCGCCTGATACTGCTTAGTCAGGGCGTTTTTCGGCTCTTTCAGGATCTGAATCAGCGCTTCTTCACTCAGTTCATTCAGCGTCGCAACAACCGGCAGACGGCCGATAAATTCCGGGATCAGACCAAACTTGATCAGATCTTCCGGCTCGACCTGCGCCAGCAGTTCACCTTCGCTGGCTTTGTCAGATTTCGCTTTAACCGTCGCGCCAAAACCAATGCCGGAGCCGGTTTCTACGCGGTGGGAAATCACTTTGTCCAGGCCGGCGAACGCGCCGCCGCAGATAAACAGAATCTTGGAGGTATCAACCTGCAGGAACTCCTGCTGCGGATGTTTACGTCCGCCCTGCGGCGGAACAGCGGCTACGGTGCCTTCGATAAGCTTCAACAGCGCCTGCTGAACGCCTTCGCCGGACACGTCGCGGGTAATCGACGGGTTATCCGATTTACGGGAAATTTTGTCGATTTCATCGATGTACACGATGCCGCGCTGCGCTTTCTGCACATCGTAATCGCATTTCTGCAGCAGCTTCTGAATGATGTTTTCTACGTCTTCACCCACGTAACCCGCTTCGGTCAGGGTGGTGGCATCGGCCATGGTAAACGGAACATCCAACAGACGCGCCAGCGTTTCCGCCAACAGGGTTTTACCGGAACCGGTCGGCCCGATCAGCAGAATGTTGCTTTTACCCAGTTCTACGCCGTTGCTGGTATCGCCATTACGCAGACGTTTGTAGTGGTTGTATACCGCCACTGCCAGCACTTTTTTCGCCTGTTCCTGGCCGATAACATAATCGTCCAGGTGATGGCGAATTTCGTGCGGCGTCGGCAGCGCGCTGCGCTCACGATGCGGAGCGACTTCTTTAATCTCTTCGCGAATGATGTCGTTACATAAATCAACGCATTCGTCGCAGATATACACGGACGGCCCGGCGATCAGCTTACGCACTTCATGCTGGCTTTTGCCGCAAAAAGAGCAGTACAACAGTTTGCCCGAACCATCTTTGCGTTTATCTGTCATGAGTCCAAACCTCTTCTTAAGTTCTTTGTGCCGCAGATGACGACGCAAATGCCATTCTCAGGCGCAAGTCGCGGTGACGCGTTGTGCCGCCCAGTTGTTAAAACAAGTATAGCGGCACCCTTACGCCACGGGCATCAATTACGATGGGTCAAGATGGAATCTACCAGTCCGTATTCCACCGCTTCCGACGCCGACAGGAAGCGATCGCGCTCGGTATCACGCTCGATCTGCTCAAGGGATTGACCCGTGTGATGCGCCATCAGTTCATTCATGCGCCCTTTCACTTTCAGAATTTCACGGGCGTGGATTTCGATGTCCGTCGCCTGACCCTGATAGCCGCCCAGCGGCTGGTGAATCATCACGCGGGAGTTCGGCAGGCAGAAACGCTTGCCTTTCGCCCCAGCGGTCAGCAGGAAGGCCCCCATCGAAGCCGCCTGCCCCATACAGATAGTGCTGACGTCCGGCTTGATGAACTGCATGGTGTCGTAAATTGACATCCCGGCGGTGATCACGCCGCCCGGAGAGTTAATGTACAGGTAAATATCTTTTTCTGGATTTTCCGCTTCCAGAAACAGCATCTGCGCCACGATCAGATTAGCCATGTGGTCTTCCACCTGGCCGGTCAGGAAAATAACGCGTTCCTTGAGCAGACGGGAATAGATATCAAAAGAACGTTCACCGCGTGAGGTCTGTTCAATGACCATCGGCACCAGGGCCATATGGGGTGCAAAGTTATCTCGTTCGCCACTGTATGACATTTCCGTCTCCTGGATTAATTTTGAAAAAACCTGCTGCACTGATTGTAACCTTATGGACGGATTATCAGCCAGAGTTTCTATCCGCAGGGCACTGATACGTTGAGCTGGTCATTATTTCTGACGCTGCGGATGCAGATACGTCACCCGGTTATGGGGATGGCGCAGCCATAATTCAAGCATAACAACCTTTTGGAGTAACGCTATCACTGAAAATGTGTTTTAGCACTCATCCTAAGCCTATCATTGCAATAAAAAAACCCGCAGCCTTTCGGCAACGGGTTTTTGCGCGAACTTTAAACAGCCCGGCGGAATTACGCCTGCTGGTTCATCAGTTCGTTGAAGGAAGTGGCTTTTTCAGACACTTTAGCTTTCGCCAGCACGGCTTCAACAGCCTGCTCTTCCAGCGCGACGTTGCGCATGTTGTCCATCAGCTCTTTGTTCTTGCTGTAGAACTCAACCACTTCTGACGGATCTTCGTACGCGGAAGCCATCTCTTCGATCAGGCCTTTCACGCGCTCTTCGTCAGCTTTCAGCTCGTTGGTGCGAATCACTTCGCCCAGCAGCAGGCCAACAACTACGCGGCGTTTAGCCTGCTCTTCGAACAGTTCGCGAGGCAGTTCCAGAGCCTGTTTCTCGTTACCGCCGAAACGCTGAGCAGCCTGACGACGCAGTACGTCGATTTCGCTGTCGATCAGGGCAGCAGGAACGTCGATGTCGTTCGCTTTCACCAGGCCTTCGATAGCCTGAGATTTCACGCGGTTACGCACGGCGCCTTTCAGCTCGCGTTCCATGTTTTTACGCACTTCCGCGCGCAGACCTTCTACGGAACCATCTTCAACGCCGAAACGTTTGATGAATTCTGCAGTCAGTTCAGGCAGTTCGCGTTCTTCAACTTTTTTCAGGTTGATAACGAACTTAGCGGCTTTACCTTTCAGGTTTTCAGCGTGGTACTCTTCCGGGAAGGTCACGTCGATGGTGAATTCTTCGCCAGCTTTGTGGCCTTTAATACCGTCTTCGAAGCCCGGGATCATACGGCCCTGGCCCATCGCCAGTACGAAGTCAGACGCTTTACCGCCTTCGAACTCTTCGCCGTCTACGGAACCGGTGAAGTCGATGGTAACGCGATCTTCAGCGTCAACGGCGCCTTCTTTTTCTTTCCAGTTCGCCTGCTGCTTACGCAGGGTGTCGAGCATGCCGTCAACGTCAGCGTCGGTAACTTCAACAACCGGTTTTTCAACTTCGATTGCGTCCAGACCTTTCAGCTCAACTTCCGGATACACTTCGAACTCTACCGCGTAGGTGAAGTCTTCGCCCAGCTTGTATTCGCCCGGAACGTAGTTCGGCGCGCCAGCCGGATTAATTTTCTCTTTGATGATCGCGTCAACGAAATGACGGCTCATCAGGTCGCCCAGCACGTCCTGGCGAACGGAAGCGCCATAACGCTGAGCAACAACATTCATCGGCACTTTGCCTTTACGGAAGCCGTCAATGCGAACTTTTTTCGCTACGTTGACCAGCTCGCTTTTGACAGCATTCTCGATGCTGTCAGCGGCGATAGTAATCGTTACACGGCGCCCAAGGCCCTGAGTGGTTTCAACTGAAACTTGCATCTTGTTACCTCAAAAAAATCACAGTGCTCGGTCAACTCTGGAAGCGCGTGTAGGTGGCTTCGCAGAACCGGGATGCCCTCTTCAAATCAGAAACACATTCCCTGTCGTCAGAATCATCCCGAAGACATTCATATATAAGACGCGGCATTATAGCGGCATCACTTTTGTGAGTCGAGAACGGTTGTCGCCTACTGCTGCGGCGTTTTTCACATTTCCCGCTCAAATTTGTCTGCAAAAGCGCGAACTTTGCGCATTTTCCAGGCAAAAGAAAACGGCCCGCAGGCCGTTTTTGCTAAATCTTCACGCAACATACTGGAAAAGCGCCAGCGGTTGCAAATGTGATTTTTACGCGATGCTCCCCGCTCCGCGGCATGGCGGAGAGGCAAAGACGGTATCCTGTAGCCCTTCCCACTCTTTAATCGTGTAAGTATGCAGCGCCAGGGCGTGCACGGTGCTTGACAGCTCCTCGGTCAACGTACCGTAAATCATACGATGACGATTAAGGAAACGTTCGCCGGTGAAGCGGTCGCTCACCAACACCACTTTAAAATGACTTTCAGAGCCCGCAGGGACGTTGTGCCGATAGCTTTCATCCACGACTTCCAGATACATCGGGTCGAACGCTGCTCTTAGTTTTGCTTCGATCTGCTCACGTATCATCATGAATTTTCTCCTCCGACAACGCTGAGATGCCGCCTTTCCCTTTAAATGTTAGCCGCTTTTACCGCTTCCATTGGCAGAAAACAACAAAAAATTAGCATTCCTCTGATATTTTCACGCAAAAGTATCAGGTTTACTGATGATGAATGCTAAATCTCCCGGCCAAATCGCCACCGGAAATGGGACGAGGTCATAAAACGCACAACACGATGATTTTCCACTCGTAGCCACTTCCCCTCACCGTTGGCGATGTTATGATGGCGGGAATTTTCCTTAAACACCCTAACTACTTCGAGTTGCAGAAAAAAGCGCCCGCGATTCCCCGTAGCGCCTGAAACCTGAATTATGACGGGTATAACAACACCGTGCGTTGAGACCCTGAACATGCTGAAGAAAATTCTATTCCCGTTGGTCGCGATGTTTGTACTCGCAGGATGCGCCACCCCGCCGACGACCATTGAAGTATCGCCGAAAATCACCCTGCCGCAGCAGGATCCGAGCCTGATGGGAGTTACCGTCAGCATCAATGGCGCAGACCAGCGTACCGATCAGGCGCTGGCGAAAGTCACCCGCAACAACCAGTTGGTCACCCTGACCGCCTCTCGCGATCTGCGCTTCCTGCTGCAGGAAGTGCTTGAGAAGCAGATGACCGCGCGTGGCTACATGATTGGTCCGAATGGCGCCGTCGATCTGCAGATCATTGTTAACAAACTGTATGCTGACGTCTCGCAGGGCAACGTGCGTTACAACATCGCCACTAAAGCGGATATCGCCATCATCGCCACCGCCGCTAATGGCAACAAGATGACCAAAAACTACCGCTCCAGCTACTCCGTTGAGGGCGCTTTCCAGGCTTCCAACGAGAACATTGCAAACGCGGTTAATAGCGTGCTGACCGATACCATCGCCGATATGGCGCAGGACACCAGCATTCACGACTTCATCAAACAAAACGCTCGTTAATAAAATAGCAGGCCCGGTATCAGGCCGGGTCTGCTCTATATGCCATGTCCAATCACTATTTGCGTATTTTTCAGCAGCCCAAATCAGCTATTTTGCTGATCCTCGGCTTTGCTTCTGGTTTACCTCTCGCGCTGACTTCCGGCACGCTGCAAGCGTGGATGACCGTCGAAAATATCGATTTAAAAACTATCGGCTTCTTTTCTCTCGTCGGACAGGCATACGTATTTAAATTTTTGTGGTCGCCATTAATGGACCGCTACACGCCGCCGTTTTTAGGCCGTCGCCGCGGCTGGCTGCTGACGACGCAGATAGCGCTACTCGTCGCCATCGCCGCGATGGGCTTTCTTGAACCCGCAACGCAGTTGCGCTGGATGGCGGCGTTGGCTGTGGTTATCGCTTTTTGCTCCGCCTCGCAGGATATCGTCTTTGATGCCTGGAAAACCGACGTCCTCCCGGCGGAAGAGCGCGGCGCCGGTGCGGCCATCAGCGTGCTCGGCTATCGCCTGGGGATGCTGGTATCCGGAGGGTTAGCGCTCTGGCTGGCCGACCGTTGGCTGGGCTGGCAAGGTATGTACTGGCTGATGGCCGCGTTACTTATTCCATGCATTATCGCCACGCTGTTAGCGCCGGAGCCCAGCGACGTCATTCCGGTGCCCAAATCTCTTGAACAGGCCGTCGCCGCGCCGCTGCGCGATTTCTTCGGTCGCAACAACGCCTGGCTTATCCTGCTGTTAATTGTCCTTTATAAGCTCGGTGATGCCTTCGCCATGAGCCTGACCACCACTTTCCTTATACGCGGCGTCGGTTTTGATGCCGGCGAAGTCGGAATGGTGAATAAAACGTTGGGCCTGTTCGCCACCATCGTCGGCGCACTCTACGGCGGCGTACTGATGCAGCGCCTGACGCTGTTCCGCGCCCTGCTGATCTTTGGCCTGCTGCAGGGAGCCTCCAACGCCGGATACTGGATCCTCTCGGTAACCGATAAACATCTTTATTCGATGGCGGCGGCGGTATTTTTTGAAAACCTGTGCGGCGGGATGGGCACCGCGGCATTTGTCGCGCTGTTAATGACACTATGCAACAAGTCGTTTTCCGCCACTCAGTTCGCGCTGCTGTCGGCACTGTCGGCGGTGGGTCGCGTTTACGTTGGTCCGATTGCCGGCTGGTTTGTTGAAGCGAACGGCTGGCCGACGTTTTATCTTTTCTCCGTCGTAGCCGCCGTGCCGGGGATTTTGCTCCTGCTTCTGTGTCGGCGTACGCTGGAATATACGCAGCGAACGGAAAGCTTCTTGCCGCGCACGCAATACCCGCAAACTTATGCTCTGGCGCTGGTTATCCTGGCGGTAGGTTGTTTGATGCTGGCGATATGGCTGCTGCTGTTGGCGATGAACGCGCTGGATTACACCTCTTTTTCCTTCCTGCCAGGCCTGCTGGAAGTCGCCGCATTGACCGCTATCGGTGGTATTTTGCTCGGCGCGATTCTGGACTATATGGCGCTACGCAAAACGCAGCTGATTTAATTTTCGCCAAACTGTTAATAGCCGTTTTAATTACCTGAGGTAATTATAACGGCTTATTAGCGATTTTATTTTTCCTGAGAACTGATTTGTTGTTTTGTGCGTTTTAGATTTCTGGAAATTATTGACAATTTTTACGCGATTCTTTAATTAATTTAACCGATTCAGCAGCGTTACTTTATTTTAACGTTTTCTTTATGTCTTTTATTTGATAATTAATTGTTAATTATTTGTGTTATTTTTACGATGTTTATATCCGTATCCCCATAAGCATTCCCTTTCTTATCCCTTTCGTTATAGATCCAGCGTAAATCAGGCTTTGCAAGCAATTACGTCACATTCCGTAACATATGTGACAATCCAAGCAGAACCCGCTAACACAGAACTGACACAGATCCAATCGTGTTTACAGTAATGCAACCTTACCGTAAAATGCCCGTACACTTTAAACGCCACCAGATCCCGTGGAATTGAGGTCGTTCAATGAGACTCAGGAAATACAATAAAAGTTTGGGATGGATGTCATTAATCGCAGGTACTGTATTACTCAGTGGTTGTGATTCTGCGCTCCTCGACCCAAAAGGACAGATTGGACTGGAGCAACGCTCTTTGATTCTGACGGCATTCGGCCTGATGATGATTGTCGTTATTCCCGCCGTCTTAATGGCAGTAGGATTTGCCTGGAAGTATCGCGCGAGCAATAAAGATGCGAAGTATAGCCCGAACTGGTCACACTCCAACAAAGTTGAAGCTGTGGTCTGGACGGTTCCTATTCTGATCATCCTGTTCCTGGCCGTTCTGACCTGGAAAACCACTCACGCTCTGGAGCCAAGCAAACCGCTTGTCCACGACGAGAAAGCAATCACCATCGAAGTTGTATCGATGGACTGGAAATGGTTCTTTATTTACCCGGAACAGGGTATCGCTACCGTCAACGAAATCGCCTTCCCGGCGAACGTACCGGTACACTTTAAAGTCACTTCCAACTCCGTGATGAACTCGTTCTTTATTCCGCGCTTAGGTAGCCAGATTTATGCGATGGCCGGGATGCAGACTCAGCTGCACCTCATTGCTGATGAAGCAGGCACTTATGACGGTATCTCCGCAAGCTATAGTGGCCCGGGCTTCTCTGGTATGAAGTTCAAGGCTATCGCCACCCCAGATCGTGCAACCTTCGATCAGTGGGTAGCAAAAGCGAAACAGTCCCCGAACTCCATGGACTCCATGGCTGCATTCGACAAAGTGGCTGTGCCTAGCGAAAACAACAAAGTGGAATACTTCTCTAACGTGAAACCGGATTTGTTCAAAGATGTTGTTAACAAATTCATGTCTCACGAGAGCATGAACATGTCTAAACCTGAAGGCGAGCACGCTGCGCACGAAGGGATGGAAGGCATGGACATGAGCCACGCGGAAACCGCTCACTAAGGGGCCGAGGAAGAAAACGATGTTCGGAAAACTTACACTGGATGCAGTGCCCTACCACGAACCAATTATCGTGGTAACGGTTGCTGCAATCATCGTCGGGGGACTGGCGATACTGGCAGCGATCACTTACTTCGGTAAGTGGTCCTACCTATGGAACGAGTGGCTGACGTCCGTCGACCACAAACGTCTCGGTATCATGTACGTTATCGTGGCAATCGTCATGCTGCTGCGTGGCTTTGCTGACGCCGTTATGATGCGTAGCCAGCAGGTGCTGGCCTCTGCCGGGGAAGCAGGATTCCTGCCGCCTCATCACTACGATCAGATCTTTACCGCCCACGGCGTTATCATGATCTTCTTCGTGGCAATGCCGTTTGTTATCGGCCTGATGAACCTGGTGGTTCCGCTTCAGCTCGGCGCACGCGACGTTGCGTTCCCGTTCCTCAACAACCTGAGCTTCTGGTTCACCGTTGTGGGCGTTATTCTGGTTAACCTGTCTCTGGGCGTCGGTGAGTTCGCACAGACCGGTTGGCTGGCGTATCCGCCGCTTTCGGGAATTGAATACAGTCCTGGCGTAGGGGTCGATTACTGGATTTGGGCGCTGCAGCTCTCCGGTATCGGTACTACCCTGACCGGTATCAACTTCTTTGTGACCATTATCAAGATGCGTGCCCCTGGCATGACCATGTTCAAGATGCCGGTATTCTCCTGGGCATCTCTGTGCGCCAACATCCTGATTATCGCCTCCTTCCCAATTCTGACCGTCACCGTCGCGCTGCTGACCCTGGACCGCTACCTGGGCACCCATTTCTTTACCAACGATATGGGTGGCAACATGATGATGTACATCAACCTGATTTGGGCCTGGGGTCACCCGGAAGTGTACATTCTGGTTCTGCCGGTATTCGGGGTCTTCTCCGAAGTCGCAGCGACCTTCTCGCGTAAACGTCTGTTTGGTTACACCTCGCTGGTGTGGGCAACCGTCTGTATTACCGTTCTGTCGTTCATCGTTTGGCTGCACCACTTCTTCACCATGGGTGCCGGCGCGAACGTAAACGCCTTCTTCGGTATTACCACCATGATTATCGCGATCCCGACCGGGGTTAAGATCTTCAACTGGCTGTTCACCATGTACCAGGGCCGCATCGTCTTCAACTCGGCGATGATGTGGACTATCGGCTTCATCGTTACCTTCTCCGTTGGTGGGATGACCGGTGTTCTGCTGGCGGTACCGGGCGCGGACTTCGTACTGCACAACAGTCTGTTCCTGATTGCGCACTTCCATAACGTCATCATCGGCGGTGTGGTATTCGGTTGCTTCGCAGGTCTGACCTACTGGTGGCCGAAAGCCTTTGGTTTCACCCTGAACGAAACCTGGGGTAAACGCGCATTCTGGTTCTGGATCATCGGCTTCTTCGTGGCATTTATGCCGCTGTACGTGCTGGGCTTCATGGGTATGACCCGTCGTCTGAGCCAGGACATCGACCCGCAGTTCCACTCCATGCTGGTTGTTGCAGCATGCGGCGCGGCGCTGATCGCTTGCGGTATCCTGTGCCAGCTGATTCAGTTCTACGTTTCTATCCGCGATCGCGATCAGAACCGTGACCTGACCGGCGACCCATGGGGCGGCCGTACTCTGGAGTGGGCAACCTCTTCTCCACCGCCGTTCTATAACTTCGCAGTCGTTCCTAACGTTCACGAACGTGACGCGTTCTGGGAAATGAAAGAAAAAGGCGAAGCGTACAAGCAACCTGCGCATTATGAAGAAATTCATATGCCGAAAAACAGCGGCGCGGGCATCATCATTGCTGCATTCGCAACGGTGTTTGGCTTCGCGATGATCTGGCATATCTGGTGGATGGCGATTGTTGGTTTCGCCGGCATCGTTGTGACCTGGATTATCAAGAGCTTTGACGAGGACGTGGATTACTACGTACCGGTTGCGGAAGTCGAAAAACTGGAAAATCAGCATTTCGATGAGATTAACAAAGCAGGGCTGAAAAATGGCAACTGATACTCTTGCGCATAATGCCCACGCGCATGAACACGGGCACCATGATACAGGACCGATGAAAGTCTTCGGTTTCTGGATCTACCTGATGAGCGACTGCATTATCTTCGCTACGCTGTTCGCAACCTATGCCGTTCTGGTGAACGGCACGGCTGGCGGCCCGGCGGGTAAAGATATTTTTGAACTGCCGTTCGTTCTGGTTGAAACCGCACTGCTGTTATTCAGCTCCATCACCTATGGCATGGCGGCTATCGCCATGTACAAAAACAACAAGAGCCAGGTCGTTTCCTGGCTTGCCCTCACCTTCCTCTTCGGTGCAGGGTTCGTTGGGATGGAAATCTATGAATTCCATCACCTGATTGTTGAAGGGATGGGTCCGGACCGTAGCGGCTTCCTGTCAGCGTTCTTCGCGCTGGTTGGTACCCACGGTCTGCACGTCACCTCCGGTCTGCTGTGGATGGCGGTGCTGATGGTTCAGGTATCCCGTCGCGGCCTGACCAGCACTAACCGTACCCGTATTATGTGCCTGAGCCTGTTCTGGCACTTCCTGGACGTGGTGTGGATCTGCGTGTTCTCTGTTGTTTATCTGATGGGGGCGATGTAATGAGTCATTCTACCGATCATAGCGGCGCTTCTCACGGCAGCGTGAAGAGCTACATGACAGGATTCATCCTGTCGATCATTCTGACGGCAATCCCGTTTGCAATGGTTATGAGTGGCTCCGCCTCGCATGCAGCGATTCTGGGAACCATCCTGGTCACGGCTGTGGTGCAGATTCTGGTACACCTGGTGTACTTCCTGCACATGAACAGTAAATCTGACGAAGGTTGGAACCTGACCGCGTTTATCTTCACCGTAATCATCATTGCTATCGTAGTTGTCGGCTCCATCTGGATTATGTGGAACCTCAACTACAACATGATGATGCACTAAGAGCGGCGAGTATGTTTAAGCAATACCTGCAAGTAACGAAACCAGGCATCATTTTTGGCAACCTGATCTCCGTGATCGGCGGTTTCCTGCTGGCCTCCAAAGGCCACATCGACTATCCGCTGTTCGTCTGGACGCTCCTCGGAGTATCCCTGGTGGTCGCCTCGGGTTGTGTTTTCAACAACTACATCGACCGTGATATCGATCGTAAGATGGAACGGACGAAAAACCGGGTGCTGGTCAAAGGGCTGATCTCGCCAGAATCATCGCTGGTATACGCCACCTTGCTGGGTATTGCTGGCTTCATGCTGCTGTGGTTCGGCGCCAACCCGTTGGCTTGCTGGCTGGGCGTGATGGGGTTCGTGGTTTATGTCGGCGTCTACAGCCTGTACATGAAACGCCACTCCGTCTACGGCACGCTGATTGGCTCTCTCTCCGGCGCTGCGCCGCCGGTGATTGGCTACTGCGCGGTTACCGGTGATTTTGACAGCGGCGCGGCGATTCTACTGGCGATCTTTAGCCTGTGGCAGATGCCTCACTCCTACGCCATCGCGATCTTCCGTTTTAAGGATTATCAGGCGGCGAATATTCCGGTTCTGCCGGTGGTGAAAGGTATCTCCGTCGCAAAAAACCATATCACGCTGTACATCGTGGCCTTTGCCGTGGCAACGCTGATGCTTTCTCTGGGGGGCTATGCCGGATACAAATATCTGGTCGTAGCTGCCGCAGTCAGCGTCTGGTGGCTTGGCATGGCATTACGTGGGTATAAAGTGGCGGATGATAAAGTCTGGGCACGTAAGCTGTTCGTCTTTTCCATCGTCGCCATCACTGCCCTGTCGGTGATGATGTCTGTCGATTTCATGGTCCCGGATTCACATAATCTGCTGGCTTACGTCAGATAAGATTACGCTTTATATGAAATGATAAAAGCCTCCGCAAGCGGGGGCTTTTTTATCTAGAGAAATTGCCCTCTCCCCTCCCCTTTTGCTTCATTTTCTTCACCTATTACGCTGTTAAAAATTGAGAAAAAAATGAGCATCGCTAACCGCCGCCTATCTCGCTCCATCACTGAAGTTAGTGCTAGCCTTATCTCGTAGGCAAACGCCTACATAAAACATGGATTTAACTGCAAGGAATAACAATGAAAGAATTAACATTCAACGAAATGGAATCTGTCTCAGGTGGTTTCAACCTGGTAAGCGCTGCAACTGGTTTCGCCAGCTTTGTCGCTAATTCCGCGGCAGGGTTTACCTCATTTGCGCTGACCTCCGGTCTGGCGTTTGCCTCTTTCGTCGGCGATAGTGCGATTGAATTTGGCAAGTTCCTTCTTGGGCAGACAAACTGGGAAAGCGTAGTCAGCACCGGTCAGGAAAACTGGGCAAACTTCGTTTCCACTGCTGGAAGCAGCTGGAACACTTTCGTGAATAACGCCGCAACCGACTGGAATAGCTTCCTGGATCAGGCCGCATCCTAATCGGTATAATGATCAGGGCAGATTTCATTTCTGCCCTTTCCTTTGTTTTTAATCTTTTATTTCGCTCTGCCCCCTTTTAGCCTCTGGTTCTCATCCCTTCTTCTATTACGCAACACAGTCGTAATATCTGCTAAACAAACATTTATTTACGCGTCCTTATCCCCCCACTACACTAGTCACAGTTTTTATATTGAGGTGGTAATGAACGATAACAAAATGACGCCAGGAGAACTGCGCGCAACCTGGGGTTTAGGGACCGTATTCTCACTGCGCATGCTCGGCATGTTTATGGTCCTGCCTGTTTTGACCACATATGGCATGGCGCTGCAGGGGGCTAGTGAAGCGCTGATTGGTTTAGCTATTGGCATTTACGGGCTCGCCCAGGCCGTCTTCCAGATCCCGTTTGGCCTCCTGTCTGACCGCATTGGCCGTAAACCGTTAATTATTGGTGGTTTGCTGATTTTTGTTATCGGCAGCATCATCGCCGCGCTGACCGATTCTATCTGGGGCATTATTCTTGGCCGCGCGCTGCAGGGCTCTGGCGCTATCGCCGCCGCCGTCATGGCACTACTTTCTGATTTAACCCGCGAACAGAACCGTACCAAAGCCATGGCCTTCATTGGCGTCAGTTTTGGCGTGACCTTTGCTATCGCTATGGTGCTCGGCCCTATTGTCACTCACCAGTTAGGGTTGCATGCGCTATTCTGGATGATCGCTATTCTGGCCAGCCTCGGTATTTTGCTGACTCTATGGGTAGTACCAAATAGCCACAATCATGTACTGAACCGTGAATCTGGCATGGTAAAGGGCTGCTTCAGCAAAGTGCTTGCTGAACCTAAACTCCTCAAGCTGAACTTCGGCATTATGTGTCTGCACATCATGCTAATGTCGACTTTTGTTGCGCTGCCAGGACAACTGGAGGCCGCGGGTTTCCCGGCCGCCGAGCACTGGAAAATTTACCTGGTGACCATGGTCATTTCCTTTGTCGCCGTGGTGCCATTCATCATCTATGCGGAAGTGAAGCGCAAGATGAAACGTGTGTTTCTGTTCTGCGTCGCTCTTCTACTGATAGCTGAAATCGTGCTCTGGGGAGCAGGTGGCTATTTCTGGGAACTGGTCGCGGGCGTGCAGCTGTTCTTCCTCGCCTTTAACCTGCTGGAGGCATTGTTGCCTTCATTAATTAGCAAGGAATCACCAGCAGGTTATAAAGGCACGGCAATGGGTATTTACTCTACCAGCCAGTTTATCGGCGTGGCCATCGGTGGTGCCCTCGGCGGCTGGGTCGATGGTTTCTTTGATTCACAAACGGTGTTCCTGCTTGGGGCCCTGCTAGCAATGTTATGGCTGCTGGTTGCCAGTACGATGAGCGAACCACCTTACGTGAGCAGTCTCCGAGTTGAGATCCCGGACGAAGTCATCATTAATGATGAACTACAGCGCCGTCTGTTGTCGAAACCTGGCGTTGAGCAGGTCATGATTGTCGCTGAAGAACGTTCAGCCTACATAAAAATTGACAGCAAAGTGACCAACCGCTTCGAGGTTGAACAGGCTATTATCGCAACTTCGTAATCGCCCCCCATTTCTATGCTCTAAACAATAAGTTGAACGCGCGGCAACACAGAAGATACCTTCGGGTATCTTCTCTTATCAAACATGAATTGACGTAATAAGCCCCCATACTTTTCTAATTCTGTTTTGTGAAGTTTAATTCACATTAAAACTAATAGATCATTTAAATATTCACTATTATATAAAAAACCCTCTGATTAGTATATTGCCCGGTGTGCATAGGCACATCATTAACAATTCATTAATCTAGGATGGAATTAAAAATGAAAGAATTAACCGCAAACGAAATGGAATATGTCTCTGGTGCAGGCATTATCGACCTGCCTTGCGCTTTGGTTGATTTCACCGTTCAATCAGCGCTGGGCCTGGTAGCAGCAGGTATTAACGCAGGTATGATTCTGGCCTCCTCCGCTCTGGAAACCACTATTGATCTGGTTTCTAATATTCTTGGCGGTTCGCCATCTAGCCTGGGAAGCATTATAACTGACCATATCAACTCCCTGCTGTATGCTGAATCAGGGGTTTGGTCAAACTTTGTTTATAATGCTGCTACTGACTGGGGTGGTGTTGTTGAGGCCCTGCAGAGCTAAATAGCATATGGCCAGTCAGTTTTCTGACTGGCCATATTTTCTGATGTTAATTATTATTTTCGCCACATCTGAGATACATATCACATGCCGTCATGTAATCATCATGCCAGCGCCAGTAAACATGTAAATAAAAGTATCCCATCGCCGGTATCATGCATAAAATAAAATAGAAATAAAAATACATTTCCCACCCTAATAATTTCAGCAACAGGCTAAAAATTACGATCCATAACAGTTGAAGAATAAATAAAATAACTAACCGCAACCATAGCGATTTCCTATACATTACGGTAAATGGGATAGTTTTAGCCAGGTTCACATCAAACTCTTTCTGAAAAAGCCGTCCTAAAAAAGTATAACGCCTGGATGGGTGAGCAAAAATCAAATTAACTGCCAGTATCGCTGAACAAAGAATCAGCATAGCAACTATCAACTTTGCAGAAAAAAAACCATTGGATAAGGAAAAATCTTCATCCGCGACTAAGGGGCTGATAACCAGAAAACTGGTCATAAAAGTTACGGTAACATTTAAGCAAGCATAATGATGGAGATTACGGTATCTAAGCGTATACACAGTTGCCTGCTGTAACTGTTTGACGTAACAATTCCTGGCGAACCAGCACATCATATAGACTATTATCGGCACAAAGATGACAATACAGACCATCGCGAGAATGCTTGAAAAGAAGAGTAGAAATCCCTTCACAACCAGATAGCACCCTAGTAAACAGCAAGCTGTAGCAACAAGCGGATGCCATAGTATGGCCTCACATTGCGAATACTTTTTTCCCTGAAACCAAGAAAAGTTGATATTTTTTATCGCATATTTGTAAGCCCAATACGCTTTAAGTTCATAAACAAAGCTAAACATAGTTAACGAAAAAATGGCGCTGACAGGGAATGCATCTTCCACGGTCAAAAGATACCCTCTGTTTTTCACGTAGAATGCAATCAGCATCGTACAAATAAAGTACAAATAGGGTAAAAGCGAACGATCCTGTCGACGAATAAAAGTTAAATAATCCGGAATCATGCTAGCCTCGTTACGCCCCCAATATTTTTCGACAATGAATAAAATACTCTGCCGAGAAATCATCGAAATCATTTAGTAATTGTCCAAGATACGCTTTATTGCTGATTTCAACGAACCTGACGACGGGAGTGTGTTGTAAAAAAGCAGTCATAGATGCTGTCCATTGTACGGTATGGGTCAAATGCAACGATAAGTTGTTTTTAATTATCTCAGGGTCACCTTCTTCGCGCCCGGTAACATTCATTAGTACAGGATAATTTGGCCGTACCATTTCCACCACCTCCAGGGCATCTCGCATAAGTTGAACTCCATCAGCCATTAGTGGCGTGTGCCAGGCACCGCTAACGCCCAACTTTACCGTTTCCAGGCCAGCTCCCATAAGTACCCCGGCGAATTCGCTTAAATCTGGCAGCGTTCCGCCAACCACCTGCTGATAGGGACTATTATCACAACTCACCACAACCGGGCTTGCGGAATCGTTAATCAACTGGCTTATCGTTTGATAATCGGCACCTCTCACCGCTAGCATTGCGCCTTTACGAATATGACTTAAATCATCCATGATAGTTGAGCGCGCTGATATTAGTTTGAACACATTCTCCAGCGTTAAAGCGCCGGCCGCGTAGAGTGCGCTATATTCACCAACACTATGCCCACATGAACCCACGATGTGAGCGTCAGAGAATTGCTCAGCATAAAGACTATAGAGCGTAACGTTGATAGCCGTCACCGCTGCCTGCTGTGTCGTCGTTCTCACCAGACGATTCATTGGCCCTTTCAGACATAACCGACGAAGATCCAACCCTGTTACATCACTAGCGCAATCCCAGATTTGTCTGGTGGTTGCGTTTAGATCCCATAAATCTGATCCCATTCCAATTACAGGATTTCCCTGACCGGCGAAAATAAGCACCAATGGTTGCTCTGATAACTTTGTCATAGACAATATATCCTTATAAATAGTATTTAAATCCAATATAGACTCCGAGGGTCTCGCCAAAAAGTGCGAACTCAGAATCACGATGACCTAATGCGCTATAAAACCCCGAATAAATCTCTACCCGTTCGCCCAACCCTTTTACCGGCTTGATATAATGGGTGCCAATTAATGCACTACCATCAACTAAGTTCATCACCAGATAGGGCTGAAAAGTTGAATGATCTGTATTCTGTAAACTTAGCCACGAATTAATATAATGTCGTCCTTGTAACATCCCTTTATTTCCTGTATTACTTATTTCTGACCCCATCAGATATTTATAATCATCAAATACTTTGTCTAAACTGGACAAGCCAGTTTTATTACTTAATAGTTTAATAAAGTCGGTCTGCTCTCGCCATGCCGCTTTTGAGTATCCTTCACTCTGATAATAGTATTCGATACCTAATACACTAAAAAGGTCAGTGGTATACTGGCCGCCAACGGCTAATTCATAGTTTTTTTTATCATCCTGAGCATAAAGCGATGAAGGATATTTTCCAGATAATACTGCATCTCGTTTTTCACGGGAAAAATGCCGCCACTGTTGATTTTTGTGTAAAGCCGCCTCTACGTTGACAACAAACTGAGGAGTTATATTGTAGCTATCCGCCAGGGCCAACGAAGGTGAATCGCCAAGCATCACATCTGCTGCCAGTCGATGATTAGCAAGTCGATAATCGGAGTAACTTAATAAATAATACTCACTGCTGTTGCTCCGTTGATTGGCTGTCCAGTTGCTGGATGACTCATAATATTCATCAATACTCGCCAATTTGGGTATGATGGTAAATGAGAATGCATAATCGCGGAACTCTTCTGAGATCCGCCCTCCCCAAAACGGCTCATTATAGGTGGAGTTAAATCCGGGGTCGAATATTCTGGTAGGTTTAAATCCGGCATAATAAGTCGTCAACAATGCTGCAGGCGATCTTAAATGAAAAGCGCCGGAATGCGGTCTAAGTTTTCCGCCTTCGAGACTGACGTTTTCAGATAATGTTGCGTTCAGCTTTAGCCTATCGATTAATATTTTAGAGCGACTATCATCTTCTTCGAATGGCCCCACCTCGTTCATCGGATGATATCCAAAGCCATATAATGAAAAATCCACAGCCAACACATCATCAATAATGTCACAAGAGCTAGAGACGTTAAGTGAAATATTATTATAGGCGTTATCAGTGGTATACGGGTTAGATCCACTGATGCGCCATAGAGACTCATTTTTATGTGTAAAGGATGTTTGCCCCATCAAAACCAATTGACCATTTTGTTGTATTTCATCCGCGGTAAGACAATCTGCCATCCCCAACAACGGTATTAATGTTAGAATTGATAGTAATACGGCCCGAAGCAATTTCACTTTGCTTCCCTCTGAATGAACTCCTTCGTGAAGTGAAATTCTGGTAAGGACTCAAGGCGAACATTACTATACTTCATGACAGAATATCCCTTTTCATACCGAGTATTCTGCACAATAATTTCTGTTGGCCGGTACATTCCCAATACCATTTGATAGTTTTTATACAAAACACTCTTGAGTAATTGATTATCAAGTGAGTAATATGATGCCTTAAATGGTCGATACTCGGCGTTTTTTTCTACCAGGTAAATCACTTTTGGATAAGTAACGGCCTCAGATTTACGAATAAGAGACAACCGATAGCAGATTTTATCACCACAAGGCTCCTCACCCTCCAGCGTCGAATCATAGGCATATTCGAAGTTCGTTACGATAACATCACCATTAGAGATCTGGCCTATTAAGCGTTGTGAACGCGAAATGGGAACTGGCCTTCGAAGCTCAGGTGTATAAAACCATAAATCATACCAATCAGATAACATGACTTTACCTTTATCTCGCGGAGGATAAGTAAAGCGTATCAATGAACGAGCGTCAGCTTTAATACCGTTCCTCGGCTTAATAAATCGCATTGAAATATCGAGAGATTGTTTATTTTCAGGTTCATCCACTCCCTCTTTAAACTCCAACACGGTCACTTCATAGCGGAAAGGTTCATTTGGTGAACGAACTTCATCCGCCCTGCGAATAATCTCCAGAGCCTGCTGATCAATTTTTGTCGCTTGCACTGCAGCTGAATGCAGTAATACTGCCAAATATAATAAATACCACATGCCAATTCTCATACTGCCCTCTATGAAGATTTAAATGCATCTGTAATATTAAGCCGCGATGCACGATATGCAGGAATGATAGAAGCCAGGGCTGACGTTAAAATTGGCAACATCAAGGTAAACCAAATTAACTCTGCGTCATTGCTTTTAATAAATGCAGTATATCCAACTGACTGCCCTGGAGAAGGAGGCATTGCAATGCCGGAAATATTAATAATCGCAGCAATGGTATAACCAAAAGCAAGGCTACCGATTGCCCCCAAAATGCCTATATATATACCTTCCAACCAGAATAAAAGCGTAACACGACTGGACTGTAAACCGATGGCTCGTAGTGTCGTGATCTCTTTAGTCCGCTCAACGATATTCATGGTCATTGAATTACCGATCATAAATATCACAATAAGTGCTACTATGACTTTAATAAAAAAATAGATACCCGAAAGCATGCCTTCAACTTGCTGGTAAAAAATAGAGCTTTCCTTCCAGTCCTTAACGATAAGGGGTAAATTCTGTTGAGCGATAAACTCTCTCATTTTAATAACAAATGGCGCTACATCATCATGTTTTAATAAGATAACTATTTTACTGACGCCATTCGTACCCATGATTCGCTGAGCGGTATCAAGAGGTATCTTTAGTGCAACATCATCATAATCCTTAATTCCCGACTCAAAGATGCCACGGAGTTTGACTGATATAGCGCCCTGTCCTCCTGCCACATTTACCGCCAGGATATCGAGCCAGTCACCATAGTGGCTATCAAGTGTTTTGGCCAAACCGCTTCCGATGGTAATTTCATTATGTTTTACGCGAGATAAATCGCTTCCAAAGACTATCTTATCAAATGCTCCTAGCTTCAGAGATGGTAATGGTTCAATGCCTTGCGCCGAAAAATAATTTGACGTTTCGCTTTCGTAGTGAGATATAATCCCACTAAACTCTAGCTGACCTGAAATTGTCGAAATTGCATTAGAAAAATAGGCATTTTGTAATATATTATGCTTTAGTGAAATGTAGTCAGAAATAAGGCTTTTATTCTTATTAGCCGTTTCAAAGTAGGATTTATTATAAATTTGCACATGGCCAACATTAGTTCGTATCGTCTGCTCCTTGAGTATCCAAAAAGAGTATTTGATAAAACCGCCATATAGAAATATAGCGCCACCACCTAAAACAATAGCAAAAATAGTAGAAAGGGTTCTACGCTGATGCCGTAGCAAATTAAGGAATGAAAATTTAGCATCACCATAGTTGAAGATGATATTATAAACTACAAATAGCAATAACAACGCCACAATACCATTAATGAATATCACATCCCTTGACATTTAATCACCTTTAATAACCGGAACAATAACCTGCACGACTTCAGCCATTTCCCACGCAGGCGGATTGTTATTTGCATAATCGATTTTAAGGTTTTGCCCTACGCTTCTCAGATACTGAAGGAATTGTTCTTCTTGTGGTTTGCTATGGCACTGATGGAGAGCTCGTAAACGCATCTCGTTAATCTTCCGAACAATCTCGACGCTGAATTTATCTCTATTCCTCATCAGCAAGTCGGTATCTTCAATCGTAATCACGCAGCGCCCCAAATTACCTGGAAGCCAGGCATCAACACGCGCACGCAAATATCTGATTAGCAAATTATCTTCATTGACATCTACCGACTCATCCATATAGAAGAATCCTGTCTTTGCATATTCAGAGGCGTGAATCAGATCATTAACACTCAGGTAATAAGCTGCTTGCCGCAGCATCCCCCATGAATAAAAGATCAGCACACCAACGTTATTAGTGCGTTCATATTCTTTAAGCAAATTTGCTGTGACCGATGCTAATGCTTTTGGCTCACCTGGTAACCCATCCTGTAAAACACGATCCGAAACAGGTGTGGGTATCGATTCAGCGAATGCTGAAAATATAACCGTGGTTAAACACAGAAGCAAAACTCTACAAAGATTGCTTCGCTGAATCATATATTATTGCTCCATCTTTAATTTCCACTCTCCGACGAGCTCGCTCTTGTAGCTGAGTCGAATGAGTGGAGATAATAAACGTCGTCTCTGTGCGCCGATTAATGTCAAGCAGCAGGTCAAGAATCGCTTCTCCAGTGGCCAGATCCAAATTTCCGGTCGGTTCGTCGGCAACAACGACTTCAGGACTATGCGCTAACGCCCTTGCTATCGCGACCCGCTGTTGTTGTCCGCCTGATAATTGGCCTGGCTTTCGCCCGACTAAGTGGGCTAAGCCCACACTATCGAGGAAATGTAGACTCCGTGCTTTCGCCTCTTTTGCATTGAAATGTCCATTTAGCATCAGGGGATAAAAAACATTATCAAAAACACTTAGTACCGGGACTAAATTGAAAAACTGAAAAATAAACCCTAAATGATGACTACGGAGTCGCGCTAAATTCTTTTCAGACAGCGCATTTAGATTTTTGCCTAGGAAAAAAACATTACCTGCCGTTGGTTTATCAATACCTGAAAGTATATTAAGCAAGGTACTCTTACCGCTTCCCGAAGGGCCACATAATGCTACGAACTCACCTTTTACAATATCCAGATTAATATCATTCAGTGCAATAGTAATGTTATCCTGAGGACCATAAGATTTATGTATACCGTACAGAGATATATCAGGTAATTCTGTTATATTGCTGCGCATAGGGCCTTCTATTCGTACCAGGTATCAAAATAAGCATAGCCACCGACTGCCCCAGGGATAACGGTTCGAAGACAGCCATTATGCAAAGCGTGGTGTGCAATGTATTGCCAGCTCAAAGCAGGGGTCATGCAGCCGCTACAACCATAACGAGTAATGAGATCGATTCCTTTGTTAGAAGGTGGTATTAATTTATTGATACCACCGGCATAGGCAACCAAGTCAATATCATTATTTTTTTCTGATTGTGATACAAACAAGCGGTCTACACCATTAGATATATATGGACCACAGTTCACTCTCATATGACTTTCTCTTCTACTGAATATAAAGCAGCCCACTCTTTCAATTGACACATTCACGCCAGGAACATGCTTATGATGTTTTTTCCTTTCGCCTTGGCTAAGGCTTTCTGCGGTAAAAGCCAACAACGGCACCGCACGGTAACCTCCGCAGATAACGACAAAATCAAATACATCCCAAGCAAGATAATCCTGTGTCAATGCCATTGCTTGAAATAGAGCATAGTTTTCACCTCGTATTTTACAGGTCACGTTGTTGATAGAAAATTTCTTAATCAAATTCTTAGGTAAAGTATCAATAGTTGATAAGTTAAGGCTACTTATATTGTATTCAAAAACGCCTGACTCCCCCCATGAATCAATATAGATAAAGGCGGTTCGTGATTTCAGGAGTAGCATCCGTTCTTTTGCTGATAAGCTATGTAGAGCATCGTCCGACACTCTTTCCATGGCATTAATATAGGGTATATGATCTGGTCGCCTTGTGATTTCACGATTATATATTTCGGCACGTGTGCCAAAGCGTTTAAATCGCCAACCATTCGCTCCCGTTGCCTTGAGCGCGGTATTGAATGAATGCGACTCCCATACATTTAACCAGTTTGGATAATATAAATGAAACGGTTCTTCAGGTTCAAGAAATGAATATGAAGACAAATACATCTTACTATTCATATCAACCACAACTCTTATTCAAATTTGTCATTAATAACGCAACAACTGAACCATCGACGCCTAACCCGGTCTTCAGAAGATGGTTTTTTTCATGCCTCCTCACACCTCCTTCTACGGAGATATGGCAAGCGACATCATCTATGATTTCGTCATTGATAACAGGAAAAATCAATTCATTCGTGAGCAGTAAATGATAGCCAATAATTAGGTCTATCACCCCAGAACCCGTTGCGGTATAACCAACTTGTCCTTTATAGGCCAATACGGGAAGCGGGGTTTCACCAGCAAACATAGCGATCGCTTTTGCTTCAACTTTATCACTGGATGAGGTTCCATTACCGTGAGGGATGAATGCACAAAGGTCCTCTTTTCTCACCCCAGCATCATTTAATAATGAATGAATTAACTTCAAAATGCTGGTGCTTTGCCAGGATGCATCATTACTTCGACTAGCATTAATTTGCTTATATGCCGAAGTAATACATACTCCCGGACTTTTTCCGCGCATCATTCGGTGTTGTTGACTTTCCAGTAACATAACGCTATAGCCTTCGGCAAAATGCACACCATTGCTGTTTACCCCGAAGGGCTGGACAATTTTACTGTCCAACATTCCCTGGCTTGCAAGGAATACAAGATCCTGATATTTAATTTTTGAAATATTAATAACAAGCCCGAGGTCAATACCTCCACTCTCTATTGCCCTGGTAACCAAATGAATAGCCGTCAATGATGAGTTACTTGTACAGTTCATATTTGGCGGCAAATATTGCAACTCATACTTTAGCCCCAGCGTATAAGAGACATTATCCTGCGACATATTTTTTACAGAAAGATTTTTAATTGAAGATGTTACCGAAACATCTTCCATATCATTGTAATTATAAAAATTCCTGTAATCCATAACATCAACACGAGGGCCTATTCCGGTAATATATACTCTAACTCTGTTGCCTTTCAGGCTGTCATTACTAAGACCAGCCTGTAGTAAGGCGTCATCAATGAGTTTGTACACCAGTTCAAAAGCGCTATCGTTTTCTCGTTGTAGTTTCGCAATGAATATATTCTCTGCAAATCCACATTCTCTAGCCTGGTTATCTGATATAAACCATGGCGACAAATGTACCCGTTTTCCTTGCTGCAGATTTCGAATTAACAGCGAACTATTCTCAGCATATGGCAAGGATACACTAAAGCCAGAAATAATAGCTCTCCCGCTCACCTTGTTATCCTTTAATCACGATAGCGTAATAATTCCCGCCTTCTGTAGCGCCAATTAAAAGAGCGTATTTGATAGCTATTTCTCGTGTTTTCTTTACAAAGTTAATTCTTGCGTCGGAAAAGTTTTGTGTATATGGAATAGCAGGAACCGATTGTCTTTGAATACAATCAAGAATCACCGCCAGGTTTAAAAGCCCTGCAGACGAAGCAACAAAGCCAAAAAATGCGTTATAATTCACCACTGGAACATGTGGATTATGGCTATGGAATGAATCATAGATTGCATTAATTTCTATGATTGAGCTAACTTCGCTGCCACTACTAGTTCCACACACTAAATCAATCTCTTTTGCGGTAATACCCGCATCGGCAAGCGCGCGAGCGATCGCCAGCGACATTGCGGTAGATTTTTCCTCAATCTGCGTCGCATCAAAGTAGGAATTACTGCATGACTTACCATAACCTGCAATTTCTCCCAATATTTCAGCGCCACGGGTAGCTGCTGCACGCGCGTCTTCCAATAACAGCATACAGGCCCCTTCACCAGGAACATAGCCATGTTCCTCTTTGGCATATACCTGATAATCAGCGACATTTGACGTCATATGAATCTTGTTGGTCACCGCATCCATATACAGGGACATCGATGGAAAATATTCATCAGCCCCGCCAACAATGACCTGTGGCTGTAGTTGCTGGCGAACAATTTCATAGCCATAAGTCAATGCGCCAAGCGCGGCGTTTTCACCGGTCGCTAACGTAGTCGTATATCCCTTTATACCTTCCGAAATCCCACAAAATGTCGTCATCGAGTTCATCAGCGAACCAGGAAACTCTGAAGTACGTACTTTGCGCGGATCGGGCTTTAAACTTTGTAAATACTTATAGGTAGTTTCTTGCGGTCCACGGGCCATTCCCAGAACCATGCCCAGCTCCTCTCCGTCACGTTTAATCTTGCGTTTCGCCCTATTCAGCGCTTCTGAAAGTGCAATCAGCGCAAACGTACCGCCGCGCGTTGCCTTGCGTGGGTCATAGCGGCGTAAATGCTTACGTGGTTCGAGGCCTTTCACCTGGTAAGTTTTAAAGTGCTTTTCTGACTCCGGCTGTCGGTAGGCCGCTTCTCGATATTCTTCGCCAAATATTTCCGCAAACTGATTAGTTTTCTCTACAACATCCAACAGCGCTTTAGCCTCTTCAAGCGTATCATCAGGAAATACTACGCCGCTCAACTCCAGCGACCTGGCATCTTCATGGATATAGCGAAGAATTTCATTAAGCGTATGTCCAATAGCCGATACGGCACCTATCCCAGTTATAACAACACGTTTGGCATCATAGGCGGTAAGAGGAACTGAACATGGTTTGGTACTGACAATCATGCAGCAATTATTACCGCCGAATGCGTAGTTATTCTTCATAAAGATATTGATATCTTTGTGTCGAAACTCATTCGCCACGTAGTCCAGATCGCAGTTAGGGCGCGGCTGCGAAAAATTCAACGTTGGCAGAACATGCTTCTGCGGAAGGGTAACTAAACAAGCGATGAGCTCGACAATTCCGGCGGCGCCAATATTGTGGCCAAAATACGATTTAGTAGAACTGATCAATATATTTTCGGCGCCAGAGAAAACTTTCTTCATCGCCAGAGTTTCTATTTGGTCATTAGCCTGCGTTCCCGTACCATGCGCATTAACGTAATCAATTTGCTCAGGTTTGATACCTGCATTCGCCATGGCTTTCTGCATGACCTGCACTGCGCCGCTAGCGCGCGGGTCGGGCCCCGTTTCATGGTATGCATCACACGAGGTGGCGTACGAGAGAATTTCGCCGAGAATCGTCGCACCACGCGCGACCGCATGCTCATACTCTTCCAGGACTATTGCCCCTGCGCCTTCGCCAATAGACATACCTGAATGCCCCGAAAATGGCGAACACGATTGCGGGTGCATAACGTTCAGGGCATAAAAACCGGCAAAGGTGGGTAAATAAATAGGTTCCGTTCCAATAGCCAGCATAGCCTTGCTTTTGCCGTTTTGGATGTAATCAAAAGCCATGCCGACGGCGTTCGGGCTTGCCGTACAAGCCGTTGCAACGAGTTCCACGCCTCCTTTCAGGCCTAATAACGTAGATGCGCTGGAACAACACGATGAAAAGCTGCCTGAAAAAAGAGCCTTCCGTAACGAAAAGTCCTGAATATGCTGCTCAAATAGCGGAAGGAATGCTTCAGTGCCTGCAGAAGAAACGCCTACAATCAGCCCCATCTGTTCCAGGCACTCCCGATGGGTTGCCAGTTCTGCCTGCTCTAGTGCTTCCTTACCAACTTTGTAGGCCCAAAGTGCAGCATTATCTAGCGATGAGACAACCTCTTTCGATAATTCGGGACAATGAATTTGATGCAGCATTTCAGCCGCACGGGCGTTCGCAAACCATTTAGAGAAACGCGCACTATCAGTGATGCCATTTTTTTTCTCCAGCAGCGCTTGCCTGAAGTCTGCGATGTTGTCAGCCAGAGACGACAAAATCCCCATACCGGTAATAACCACTCTTTTTCTACTAGTTTTCATAATGTTATGCTTTATCCCGATTGTTATTATCTACCGACCGATGCTGGATATAATATTGTCATCGCTAAACGTTATACCGTGGCAAACGCGCTCTTTGCTTTCGAAGCATCAACAAAGCTATGCGTTGTGGGATTAACCAACAAACTCAAGTTATAAATAAAGGGTAAGTTCTGTGTTTTCGCAGCGATTTCACCATTTGCGGTTTTAAGGCTAAAACCTGAAATATCGGCTAACGCATAACATTCATCAATAAGGGCCAACGCAATCCATGCTTGCCTGGCCGGCGAATATGTTGCATTAATAATAACCCCTACCTGTTGTCCATTAACCATCACAAGATCATCTGAATCGATCTGACAACATTCATCGCATGGAGAGATCCCAATAAGCTTACGTTGTGCGCCATTTCGCGATAACTCCACGACTGCACTCTTACCAATAAAGTCCTCTTTATCATACTGGATAGCCCACTGCATTTGCAGTTCCACCGGATTTGTGGAATAGCGAGGGTAAATACTTTCATCCCATCCTGTATTTTCAATTCTCACCAGACGTTGATATTCTAAGCCACCGGTTTTCAGCGAATATCTGGCGCCTATTTCTTGTAACTTCATCCACATGGTGACAAGCGTTGCTTGTGCACCAATCAATTGATATGCGAATTCGCCATGTTTCCCACAACGAAAAACCATAAGTCCATCATTGGTATTCATATATTCATAATAAGGTAGGCCAATGATATCAAAACCATAAACCTCTGCCATTACTTCCCAGGCATAAGGCCCTTCCAGCATAATGACGCCCCAGTCATCCTCTCCCATCGATTTTATTTCTGGAATCTCCTGAATATCTAAATCATCCGCCTTAACAAGGATTTCATTCAGGATATTTATAACTTCTTGTGCAGTCAGATTCTCTGATAGAATATAATAGCCTTCAGCGGCGCACAGAACATAAGCATCACCGCGGATAGTTCCATCAGCGTTAAGCAGCAAAGAGTAAATACCCTGTTCATCACGGATGATCGATACATCAGCAGATACCAAATAGTTTACAAGCGCCCATGCATCCTCCCCCATCACACTGGTAATGGACATATGAGAATAATCTACCAGCAAGACATTTTCACGCACAGCTTTATACTCTTCATAAATATCATGATATGAAGAAGGTACGCATTGGTGATTATAGATACCCATAACCGCATTGTTTTTAAAATGGAGATCAGAAAGTAACTTCATAAAATACCCTTCAATATAACCTTATCAATTCAGGATGTTTTTTTCTTTAGAATGAAAGATGCCAGATTATTTATGCTTCGCATATAGGCTGGATCATCGCCTTCTGAGACCTGGATGTTGAAGGTTTTATCAAGCATAACGATAATCTCCGTTGCATCGACAGAGTCAAGTTTCAAGCCATTGCCAAACAAGGGCGTATCATCATCTATTTGATGAGCCTCACGCTGGACATTCAGGCGTTGAATAATTTCGTTTTTAATCGTGATGATTATTTTTTTTCTTTCATCAATTTCATCATGGATGTTTGTCACACCGAACTCCTTGGATAATTAAATGATTTCTCTAAAGTTAATAATGACGCCCTGGCTAATAATTTTCTTGCCAACATTAGCTGTAACTAAATAATGTTTAAACCCACTATCATCAGAAAATGACAGCTTGCTTACCACTTCAATCGTATCTCCCGGGTAAGCCGTTTCTTTAAATTTCAAATTCTGTGATGCTAACACTCCACGCACCGCAGCACGCCTTGCATGTATTATGCTCAACATATCCGGATGCTTGATATAAGCATGTATATCACGCAATGACCTAAGTTCTTTACCCGAGTGTTGTTGATAAATATCACAGATATCAGTGAGAAAAGAATAATACTCGCTTGCCTGGCCAAATATCTCAGAAATGATCGCTCCTGGCATAATGGGATCTTCCGGAAAATGTCCAAGCAGATAAGGATCATTATAAGTTACATGTTTTATAACTTTGATGAAGCCATTCTCTCCGTATTTAAAATCGACTATTTTATCTACCATGAGTAAAGGTTGACGCCAGCCGCCCATAGCAAGAAAAATTTTTGGTGGTATTGAATACTTAGACATATATCACCGCATTACCATGCCACCATCGACGACGATGGTTTGCCCTATGACATAGCTAGATGCTGAAGAACTTAAATAAACAATAACGTTGGCCACCTCGTCACATTTTCCGAGTCGTTTTAATGGAATTGAGTTAGTCACTTCACGAACAACTGTACGTGGAACCTTCTTCGCCATTTTAGATTCAATCATCCCCGGCGCGACCGCGTTAACGCGTACTCCCCGCGGCGCCAGCTCAGCGGCAAGTGTCCTGGTAAAACTTAATATTGCACCTTTTGATGCGCTATAGTTTGCCTGGCCAACGCTTGGTACAAGAGCTGCCACCGATGCGACATTAATAACAACTGGATTTTCCGCTGAACGTAATAGCATTAATGCTTCCTTCGTTAACCGGAACAAGCTAAGTAAATTAATGCTAATGACAGAATAAAAATCATCAAAGGTCATTGATGCAAAGAGGCTATCCTTAACAATCCCCGTATTATTCACCAGCACGTCCAGTCTTCCGGCTTCGGCAGTCAAGCGCTCACACAACGCAGTCACTTCTTTCTGGCTTGTGAGATCGCATGGCAAAATATTAAGTAAGTTGCCATTAGCATGGTTTCCTTTCAGAGCAATCAAAGGCTCGACATTTGATTTATACAACGCATATACCGTGCATTTTTGCTCAAGAAATTTCTCGCAAATTGCAAGACCTATGTCGCCGCTGGCACCAGTAATCAGCACCTTTTTACTTACAAGATCGCTATACCTATACATTTTACATGAATGCCTTTATTAATAGATTATGGTTGCGGCTATCGCATATGTCCGGCAGTGTGAAATACTCAATGATATATTCATAATTTGTTGATTATTTAGAATCTCCTTAACACTCCCTGACAATATGAATTCAGGTTTTCCATATTCATCATGAACGACCTCAATGTCATGGAAACGGATCCCGTGACTAAATCCATACCCTATGGCTTTTACCAGAGACTCCTTAGCAGCCCAAAATCCTGATGCCCTCTCATAATTAGGGCAAGGAAAATCAATATCTTTGATCTCATTATCCGTAAATACTCGATGAAGAAATCCTGACTTATCATTGGCAATGGCTTTTTCTATTCTTGCCACTTCAACAATATCTGTACCAATACGCATTGCACATCCCCCAATGAATTAAATCTGGTACGCAAAGTTGAAATTTAATTTATATTCATCGACATCCAAATTATTAGGATAGATAAAAGGGGCTGATACCGAAGCATCATATTCCAGAGCTCTGACAGCCCCTTTGACACCCAAAATACCACCCATTATTTTTTTGCCACTAAGGTTCTGTGAAGGTAACTTACCAATTATTTGACCATAATCTGCACCGATATAGGGTATGAGACCTTTATAACCCGTCACAGCATTTAGCGTGTTCTGTAAAAAGAAACCTTTATTGCCATAGATCCCATCACTATTTTGAAAACCACGCACACTCCAACGATCGCCTATCGTGAACTGATCCTGTAACGTCAAATTATCCGGTGAATACTGGGCGCCAAAATTAAGTTCATAATAGGCGTTAACTGGCAACATTGTTAACCATTTCACGTAATTCACATTAAGGTTCACAATTTGACTTTCTTTACTAACAGTGCCAGTGCGCATATCAGGTGTATCGGTACCGCCAAACGCCTTGGTAAACCGCTGCCAGGTTACCGTGGAGTCCAGTGCTGCCCCGGTAAAGTTTCTCTTATAATTTACGCCTAACCGTACATTACCCATATCACGCTTTTGCAATACCAGTTCTGTCCCACCCAATGTGTAGTCATACTTACGTCTGATCAGTTCAGCGCTTGCAGACAATTTTGAGTTCACATTGCGGTATAGCATTCTATTGCCTTTAAGACTGAAGTATTCTGTCTTGCCAATATAGTCAAAAGTATATGCACCAATATCGATGCCTTGATGGGATTTACTTTTACTATAATAGAGACTAAGATCATAATAACCGAATGGCACACTATAATAAGTACTCACGTTCTTATAGCCACCCGTTTGGCTACCTGTCCCTGCAAGATAAAAAAGGTCACTCAAGCCTGTGACATTATATAAATAACTTGTTCCACCGATAAGTTCACTACCAGTACTCTGATCGCCGAAGTTATTATAGGAAGCCCTTAAGCTCCATTTTTTTTTGCGCTGCGTATTTATTACTACTTTGCTCGAACCATTTTCGGAACCTGGCAGAATGTTGATCTTTACATCCACCTCAGGGGTTCTCTGTATGTTTTCCAGGCCTTGTTCTAGATCTCGGATGTTCAGAATATCGCCAACTGAAAAAGGTAAAATCCACTTGCTTATATCATTTCCAGCAACAACGATCTCTGAAATTCTTCCAGGCACAACCGTCAGTTTTAATTTTTTTGTTGATAAATCCTGAGTTGGAATTTCAACTCTGGTAGTAATATACCCTGCGTTTATATAATAATCCTGGAACAGCACCGCAGCCTTTTTGAGCCCATTCATTCCGAGACATTGACCAACTACCTGATTTTTTATTTTCTTTAATTCATTATTATCTAAAAAATCATCACTAAGAATCAATTCATTGATCTGAAAACAAGGTGTTTCTTGCGGGAATGTGCTATCAGTATGTTTCTTTGTTGTAGCATCAGAATATACATCTTTCTGCTCTATTTTTCTGTCTTGTAAGGACGCATTATCGTTACTTTGCTGTTCTTTTATAAGACGACCTAACTGAACATCAGCAGCAGTCACAGGAAGCGCAACCAAAAAAAGAGAAGTAATAATTAATGTATGTCGAATATCCATTTCTTATCCTGATAATGTGAAAGCAGTAATCCCTTACTGCTTTCACCTGCTACCTGATTTATTTACCGACCACGGTACCAAAAATGTTTACAATATTAGCAGTAGTCTGAAATCCTTGCGCACCACCTAATACAGCCCAAAAACCAGTATTGACTATTTTTTTGGCATTGATAACAGCTTTACCATTGGTATACAGATTACCGTAATTATAAATGTTATTACTTGCCGTGACGTTCAATTCGCTGTCAGCAACTAAGTTAGCCCAGTTAGAGATATTTTTAGCGGTAACGTTAGTTGTTTTGGCCGAAATGTTCGCGCCAAGGTTATTGGTCAGGTCATTTGCTGTAGAAATATTAAGCGTATTTCCAGCAGCAATATCACTGTTATTAGTAATGGTTTTCCCCGTCAGGTTCAAATCACCATCAGCACTAAATGCATGGTTATTAGTCAGATAACCAGAAGCATTTACCGTCATATTACCTTTGGCGTTCACCCAGCCGGTATTATTATAATCTCCATTGATATTAATCAATACGTCGCTATCAGAAGAGATGATACCGGTAGCCGTGTTTTTTGCGATAGAGCCACTTGCTTTGGACGATAATCCACTGGCATCAATCTTCATGTTGCCTGAACTGTAGATTGTTGCATAATCAGCGGCAATTCTCTTCGCTGCAATCGTCATTTTCCCGGAATTCGCAACAATCTGCCCTTTGTTACTGGCAAGATCGCCAGTCAGGTTAATATTTACATCACCGGTTTGCGCAATGATACGACCGGATTCGTTATTCAGGCTTTTCGCCGTAATATCAACACCCTCACCACCAATTAAACCACCTTGTTGGTTTCCATAACCGAAATATTGACCAACATAGAAACCGAACTTGTCGCTATCGGTGCTGGTGATTTTGCCTGCCGCATTAAGCGCTAGTTTTTGATCAGCAACCATCATAGTATATTTAGCATCGATATCAGCTCCGGAATCGATACTGATATTTTTAGCTTTAATGACTGAACTGTCTGTGCTCACGGTGTTGGCTTTGATAGTAACATCACCGTTTACTGAAGTTATCACCCCCAAGCGGCTGTAGTAATTGTCGAGATCGATATTTACACCATCTCCTCCGTTAATACCGGATTGGCTGGTATTGATGTCGCGACCAGTAATTGAAACAGTCTTACTGCTTTCAATTTTACCCATATAGTTATCAATATCACTGGTGGTTTGGATGCTCACATCACCATCTGAGGCAATTTCGCCAGCCCAGTTGAATAAGTAGTCAGCAGCAATCTCGATGCCATTACCTGAGACGATACCCAAGGATTCACCGCCCGTGGTATCGGCCGATTTGTTGTCGTTGTTTTTAACTGCTTTCGTTGTCGTTAATTTTACAGCACCAGCACTGGAACGGATCAAACCAGTTACGTTTTCAATGTTTCCAGTACTTTCAACTTCGACATTGCCCGTTGAATCAATAGTTCCGCCATTATTGGTTAACGATGTATTTTTCAGGCCAACATAGCCAGCATGAATCTGACCGTTGTTATTATTAAAATCACCTGATTCTATTGCAACGACACCCGCCTCAATACCCGCCGTTTTAGCTTTTCCGGTATTGGTAAAAGTATTACCACTGGTATTGACAGCCAGCGTTTGTCCGGCAGCCAGTTTACCATTACTATTATCGAATTTACCGCTGGTAATATAGTTATTCGTGGTTGCTAAAATATTGCCACCGTTGATATTACTAACATTATTACCCGAAGTATCAATAGCGATCATTTTATCGCTGTTGATTTTCCCTGCGCTATTTTCTAAAACACCGTTGGTGTTCAGGGTGATATCGCCACTAGACTGGATAGCTGCGTTTTTATTAACCAACTTCCCATTGCTGGTAAGCTTTATACCGCTATCGCCACCTGCAATCGTTCCCTGGTTTCGCACGCCAACCCCAGTTTCAGTACTGACGAGGTTAATCTTATTCGCGTACATTCCGCCTAACTTTGATACATCCACGCCATAGCTGCTAGCATTGCCAGTAGCAGTCACGGTACCCGTCACCACCCCCTCAGTATTAAGGGCATTATTGCCAGCGACGACATTAAGTTCACTCGCAGAAAGAGCGCCATTCACCACGATACTGCGCGCGAGGATTTCGGTCGGCGAGTCGCTCTGAAATCCACTTACCGTAATCGTTCCGCCATTAACCGAATAGCCATTTAGCAGCCCATCATCACCGATCTTTGGCGTGCCAGTCGTCAATGTCCCTTTTTCAGCGTTGATGAACCCGCCTCCCTGAGTCGTAATGCCATTAGGGTTGGCAATGATTAAGTGAGCGGAATCACCTGCAACTTCCATCATGCCATTAATGGTACTGGCATTTGTTGAAGTTACTTCGTTAAGAATAACCATTGCGCTGCCATCCGTAAGGTTCGGGTTGGCCGCAATCTGCCCTGCCAGCACGGACTGTGCTGCGCTTGTCGCGTTATTAAAAATAACGCCCTCGGCACCAACATTCAGCGTGTCATATACGTTATGCGAAAGGCCATTGCTGTTCGCTTTGGCGATATTAACAACCGGCACGCCATTGGAAGCTTCAGTAACGCTGCCATTTTTAATAGAAATTTCCGCCTGCGCCATTACGGGTATCAGCAGTAATAATGACGCTGCAATCGGGTTTAATTTCACTGACCTTTTTTTGTTTTCGTGGTATTTCATATGAACCTTTCTAAGATAGTATTGATTGAGTGCAGCCAGAAGGAATAATCTGCGCTAATGCAGCAATATTCACCCTGACTATTTTAAGTACGCATCATGCATACAAAATCCCTGTGAAAAGCACGTAAACTCATCAAATGTTATATGCAGTTCTATTCAATAAATTATTTTTAAATATATTAAAAATGTATTTTTGCGCTCGCCTACGCCGAATGCATATACCTACATGGAACAAAGAAAATTGATTCAATTCATACAAAATATGAGACATCCCCTGTCCACGCATCGAGCGTAACGACTCGTTTCAACGCTGTTAGTTCATCAGTTCTCATCTCGCCTGCTAAACCAATTCAAAATTTTTTTAGCGATGCGTAATAAATAATGGCACACACAACGCCGTATCCTTACTCCGTTACAGTTTCACCGATTAAAATAATGAACAAAAAGTGAATTCGTTCCGTGCATAATCAACTTTCCTTATTTCATGATTGAGATCAACGCTGTATGCCCCTCTTCTTCCGGGGTTTATTCACTCTCATGTTTTATCATGTAAGTATGAATTCATCGTTTTGAGGTTCAATTTGAGAAATTAATTAGCAAAACTAACCTGGCGTTGGTCATGAAAAAATATGCTGAATACTTTTTGAAGGATTACAAAGCAGGAAGGAAGGGATCAGTAATGAAATCTAGATTTGCCGGAGAGCGGCTTAAGCCTTCTCCGGCATCGACATCAGCGCAATGCCCGAATGGCGTTGCGCCATCGGGCTTTGCGTGTTAATCGCGGAAGTTTTTGAACTGGAATGGCTGGCCGAGATCGCCGCTACGCACCAACGCCATTACCGACTGCAAATCGTCACGGGATTTACCTGTGACACGAATTTCTTCGCCCTGAATCTGCGTTTGTACTTTTAGCTTGCTGTCTTTAATCAATTTAACGATTTTCTTCTGTATTGCGCTCTCAATGCCCTGTTTCAGCTTAGCTTCGACAAACCAGGTTTTCCCGCTATGTACAAAGGTTTCTGGTACGTCGAGCGAACTTCCCTCAATGCCGCGCTTGAGCAGCTTCGCGCGTAAAATATCTAATAACTGATTGACCTGGAAATCAGACTCACTCAGCACCTTGATGGTTTTACTGGTTTCATTCAGCTCAAAGGTGGCTTCAACATTACGAAAATCAAATCGTGACTCGACTTCGCGGCTTGCGTTTTCGACCGCATTACGCGCTTCCTGAAGATCGACTTCAGAGACAATATCGAAAGATGGCATCTTTTCCTCTCCTTCCGTTTCTTTTGCGTTGCATAATACCCACAACGCGGCATAACTCAACTTGTTATCCCGGAAGCTTAGCTGATAACGCTATACTTTAGCTACAAGCGCCTGGGAGTCGCAGGTGAGGAGGAATAATGAAAGTAACCGTACTGGGATGCGGTGCACTGGGACAACTGTGGTTAACCGCGCTGTGTAAAAACGGACATGAGGTCCAGGGCTGGTTACGCGTCCCGCAACCATTTTGTAGCGTTAATCTCATTGAGACTGACGGTAGCACCTTTAACGAATCAATGACCGCTAACGATCCTGATTTTCTCGCCTCCAGCGATTTGCTACTGGTGACGTTAAAAGCATGGCAGGTTTCGCAGGCGGTGAAAAATCTGGCCGCTATATTACCGGCTTCGGCGCCTATTTTGCTTATTCATAACGGCATGGGCACCCTGAATGAATTAAAAAACATTAAGCAACCACTGCTGCTGGCGTCCACCACCCACGCCGCCCGACGCGATGGCAATGTCATCATTCACGTCGCCCAGGGAACCACTCATATCGGCCCTGCTAAAAGCTATAGCGAAGATTACAGCGACCTCGCCGACATCCTACAAAACGTACTACCGGATGTCGCCTGGCACGACAATATCCACCCGGCGTTGTGGAGTAAGCTGGCCGTCAACTGCGTGATTAACCCCCTGACCGCGCTGAAAGATTGCAGAAATGGCGATCTGCGTGATTTTCCGCATGAAATCAATGTTATCTGTCAGGAAGTCGCCGCAGTAATGCAACGTGAAGGCATTCATACGTCGGCAGAAAACCTGTTATTGTATGTGAATCAGGTCATTGAAAGTACTGCAGATAATATTTCATCGATGTTGCAGGACATCCGCGCGCAGCGGCATACGGAAATCGACTATATCACCGGTTTTCTGCTTAATCGCGCCCGGGCCCACGGTCTGTCAGTGCCGGAAAATGCCCGTTTATTTGAACAGGTAAAGCGAAAGGAGAATATTTATGAGCGCGTCGGCACTGATTTGCCTCGCCCCTGGTAGCGAAGAGACCGAAGCGGTCACCACTATCGATTTATTAGCGCGCGGCGGTGTGAAAGTGACCAACGCCAGCGTCGCCAGTGATGGCAATCTAACGATTGTCTGCTCAAGAGGCGTGAAGCTCCTCGCGGATGCGCCGCTGGTCGAAGTCGCCGATGGCGATTTTGATATCATCGTTTTGCCTGGCGGAATTAAAGGCGCCGAGTGCTTCCGCGACAGCCCTTTGCTGGTAGAAACCGTAAGACAATTTCATTTATCCGGGCGCATCGTGGCGGCAATCTGTGCCGCGCCAGCGACCGTTCTGGTGCCACATAATCTGTTCCCTATCGGCAACATGACCGGTTTCCCGGCGCTAAAAGAGCATATCCCCGCCGAACAGTGGCAGGATAAACGCGTCGTCTGGGATCCCAGGGTTAATTTGTTGACCAGCCAGGGGCCTGGAACATCTATTGATTTCGCCCTCAAAATGATTGACCTGCTGGTCGGGCGCGAAAAAGCGTATGAAGTGGCTTCGCAGTTGGTCATGGCTGCTGGCATCTATAATTACTACGAATCCTGATAGCCGGTCCGCGCAGCGGACTGGCCCCCCTGTATCTTGAGGAGCCGTAGCATGTCCCGTAGCGCAACCGATTCTCGTGACCTCGTCATTAGCCGCTGGCTCAGCGCGCCCACTTCAGCTCTCTGGCGCGCGTGGTCCGATCCGGCATTACTCAAAACCTGGTGGTGCCCTAAGCCGTGGTATACCGACGTTCTGGCCTTTGATTTGCGTCCAGGTGGGGCTTTTCACACCGTGATGCACGGCCCTGACGGTGAACGTAGCGATAACCCCGGCTGCTTTCTTGAAGTCATTCCGCAGCAAAAATTAGTCATGACCTCAATGCTAACCGAGAACTTTCGGCCGGCCGTTACCCCTTTTGCTATGACGGCTATTATTACCTTTGCGGATGAAAACGACGGCTGTCGCTATACGGCTACGGTACTGCATGCAGATGATGAAACCCGCGAGCAGCATGAAAAGATGGGATTTTTTGAGGGATGGAATATCGTTATCGATCAGTTGAATGCGCTGGCGATGACGCTACGCTGATACGCAAGCCAATAGATGTAAAAAAGCCTTCCCTAAGGGAAGGCTTTTCATAAGTAGTACAGGCGAATTACGGACGATACACTTTCACGTTAGTAAAGCCCTGCTCGCGCAGGTATAGCGCCTGCAGACGGCTCATCACGCCGCGTTCACACCACAACAGCCAGGTTTTGCTTTGATCGAGGTTGCCAAATTGGGTGCTCAGTTTATAGAACGGCAGCGAAACAACATCGACGCCTTCCACTTTTAATGGCTTGTCATCCTGCTCATCGATAGAACGAATATCGAGAATCACGTCATTGGCGCTGAAGCCGCTGACGGTTTCCACTTCCACCACGTCCTGCTGCGTTTGCTGGGCGATATCGCGAATATCGATGTTATTCGCTTCCTCAACCACTTTATCCAGAATGCTGAAGTCGAAGTTCTCTTCTTCCGCTTCGATCTTCGCTTTCACCGCTTTTACGGTTGGGCTCTTCGAGATAACGCCGCAGTATTCCGGCATGGTGCGGGCAAAATCTTCCGTGCCGATTTCACGCGCAAGATTGATGATGTGTTCTTTATCATGCGAAATCAGCGGACGCAGGATCAGCGTGTCAGAGACATTATCGATAAGACGCAGGTTGGTCAGCGTCTGGCTGGAGACCTGGCCCAGCGCTTCGCCGGTCACCAGCGCCTGCACGCCATAACGCTCAGCGACTTTCGATGCCGCACGCACCATCATACGTTTGAGCACCACCCCCATCTGACCATCATCGACTTTTTCAAGAATTTCGCCAACGACCGGCTCAAAATTGATTGCCACGAAACGAACGCGATGGGAGCTGCCGAAGCGGTTCCACAGATAGTGCGCCACCTGACGAACGCCGATTTCATGCGCCGCGCCGCCGAGGTTGAAGAAGCAGTAGTGTACGCGGCAGCCGCGGCGCATCAGCATATAGCTTGAAACCCCGGAGTCGAAACCGCCGGAGATGAGCGACAGCACATCTTCCTGAGTACCAATGGGGAAGCCGCCAATACCTTCATAGCGCCCTTTCACCAGCAACAGGCGATCGTTTTCGATCTCGAGGTTAACCGTCACGTCCGGGTCGGTGAGCTTCACGCGCGCCGATTCGATATGCTGGTTCAGGCCGCCGCCAACGTAGCGCTCAACCTCAATTGAGGTGAATTCATGTTTACCACGGCGCTTCACACGCACGCAGAAGCTTTTGCCTTCGAGCTGCTCGCGCCACAGCGGTAATGTCTGCTCAAAAATGTTGTGCAGCGAGGTGAAAGGTACATCTTCCACCTCCAGAATATGGTGAATGCCCGGGATACGGGTCAGCGCGTCGCGAATAGCCGGACGCTGATTTTCGTCTTTCGCGCGAACTTCGATATGATCCCAATGACGAACGACGGCGAGCGTCTCATCATAGTTTTTGAGAACGTTACGAATGTTCCCGGTTAAAATTTTAATAAAGCGCAACCGCACAGATTGGCTTTTGATGGTGATTTCCGGGAACAATTTAATGATAAACTTCATGGCGACAATAGTTCGTTGGCAAGCCCGACGGGGCTTTAAGCAAAAAAGTTGTACAGGCGCAATACAGCGTCTGCATCCAGGGCGCGGAGTATACCATCATTGTTCGCTTTTCGCCTGGCATTGCGCATTTTCGCAAAAATGTATCCGTAGGGTGAATGCCGCGAGTTTGCTTAACCGCCCGACTCCGTTACCATACTGATAGCCATCGAGACATAACAAGAGTCTATATTCACTATGCCAAAGAAAAATGAGGCCCCGGCCAGCTTTGAGAGCGCTTTAGGCGAACTCGAGCAGATCGTTAATCGTCTGGAAAGCGGCGCACTACCGCTGGAAGAAGCGCTCAGCGAATTTGAACGCGGGGTGCAGCTCGCGCGCCAGGGCCAGACGAAACTGCAACAGGCCGAGCAGCGTGTCCAAATCCTGCTGGCCGATAGCGAAGATGCGCCGTTGACTCCCTTTACGCCGGACGCTGAATAAATGGACTTCCCGCAACAATTACAGGCCTGTGTCACCCAGGCCAATGACGCGCTGCGCCGTTTTATCTCCCCGCAGCCGTTTCAGAACACTCCGCTGGTTGAAGCCATGCACTATGGCGCATTATTAGGCGGTAAACGGCTGCGCCCTTTCCTGGTTTACGCCACCGGCGAGATGTTCGGCGTTAGCCGTTCCACGCTGGATGCCCCAGCCGCCGCCGTCGAATGCATTCATGCCTACTCGCTGATGCATGACGATCTGCCGGCGATGGACGACGACGATCTGCGCCGCGGTCAACCCACGTGCCACATCAAGTTTGGCGAAGCGAACGCTATTCTTGCCGGTGACGCCCTGCAAACGCTGGCATTTTCTATACTGAGTGATACGCCGATGCCGGAAGTGCCGGATCGCGACCGTCTGGCGATGGTTTCTGAACTGGCCCAGGCCAGCGGCGTCGCCGGAATGTGCGGCGGTCAGGCGCTGGATCTCGAGGCGGAAGGCAAACAGGTCGATCTGCAGACGCTGGAGCGAATTCACCGTCACAAGACCGGAGCGCTTATTCGCGCGGCGGTTCGTCTTGGCGCGCTGAGCGCCGGCGAGCGTGGCCGTCAGGCGCTGCCGGCGCTCGATCGCTTTGCGGAGAATATCGGTCTCGCCTTCCAGGTGCAGGATGACATTCTTGATGTGGTAGGTGATACTGCGACTCTTGGCAAACGTCAGGGTGCCGACCAACAGTTAGGCAAAAGTACCTATCCGGCGCTTTTGGGTCTTGAGCAAGCCCAGCAGAAAGCACGCGATCTGGTTGCCGATGCCCGCCAGGCGCTAGATGAACTGGCTGTGCAATCGCTGGATACCACGGCACTGGAAGCGCTCGCGAATTACATTATTCAGCGCGATAAATAAACAATAAATGAGTCTCTGATGAGTTTTGATATTGCCAAATACCCAACCCTGGCGCTGGTAGATTCCACCCAGGAGTTGCGCCTGCTGCCAAAAGATAGCCTGCCTAAGCTCTGCGATGAGCTGCGCCGCTATCTTCTGGACAGCGTGAGCCGCTCAAGCGGCCATTTTGCCTCTGGCCTTGGCACGGTTGAACTGACCGTGGCGCTGCACTATGTCTACAATACGCCGTTCGACCGCTTAATCTGGGACGTCGGTCATCAGGCCTACCCGCACAAAATTCTCACCGGTCGTCGCGACAAAATCGGCACTATCCGGCAGAAAGGCGGGCTGCATCCGTTCCCATGGCGCGGCGAAAGCGAATATGACGTACTGAGCGTCGGTCACTCCTCCACCTCTATCTCCGCCGGGATCGGCGTCGCTATTGCCGCCGAAAAAGAAGGCAAACAGCGACGTACCGTTTGCGTCATTGGCGATGGCGCTATCACCGCCGGGATGGCATTTGAGGCGATGAACCACGCGGGCGATATCAAACCAGACATGCTGGTCGTGCTGAACGACAATGAAATGTCGATCTCAGAGAATGTCGGCGCGTTGAACAACCATCTGGCGCAGTTGCTCTCCGGCAAGCTGTATTCCTCGCTGCGTGAAGGTGGCAAAAAAGTCTTCTCCGGCGTACCGCCGATTAAAGAACTGCTTAAACGTACCGAAGAGCATATTAAAGGTATGGTGGTGCCCGGCACGCTGTTCGAAGAGATGGGCTTTAACTACATCGGCCCGGTAGATGGCCACGATGTGCTGGGTCTGGTTAATACGCTGAAGAATATGCGCGACCTGAAAGGACCGCAGTTCCTGCACATCATGACCAAAAAAGGCCGCGGATATGAACCGGCCGAAAAAGACCCCATCACCTTCCATGCGGTACCAAAATTCGATCACACCAGCGGCGTGCTGCCAAAAAGCAGCGGCGGCCTGCCAACATATTCTAAAGTCTTTGGCGACTGGCTGTGCGAAACCGCGGCGAAGGATGACAAACTGATGGCCGTCACCCCGGCGATGCGTGAAGGTTCGGGCATGGTCGAGTTCTCGAAGAAATTCCCCGATCAATATTTTGATGTCGCCATTGCCGAACAGCACGCGGTCACCTTTGCCGCCGGGATGGCGATTGGCGGCTATAAGCCGATCGTGGCGATCTACTCAACCTTCCTGCAGCGCGCTTACGATCAGGTGATCCATGACGTCGCCATTCAAAAGCTGCCGGTTCTGTTTGCAATCGATCGTGCGGGCATCGTCGGCGCCGACGGTCAGACACACCAGGGAGCGTTCGATCTCTCCTTCCTGCGCTGCATTCCGGAAATGGTGATCATGACCCCGAGCGACGAAAATGAATGTCGCCAGATGCTCTACACCGGATACCACTATAACGATGGCCCTAGTGCGGTACGCTATCCGCGCGGCACAGGTACCGGCGCGGAACTGGAACCACTGGCGCCGCTGCCGCTCGGGAAAGGCGTGGTGAAAAGAAACGGCGAGAAGCTGGCGATCCTTAACTTCGGGACTTTACTGCCGGAAGCCGCTCAGGTTGCGGAAAAACTCAATGCGACGCTGGTCGATATGCGTTTTGTGAAACCGCTTGATGAGGCGCTGATCCTGCAGCTTGCCGCCGATCACGAAGTGCTGGTCACCCTTGAAGAGAACGCTATCATGGGCGGCGCTGGCAGCGGCGTAAACGAGCTGTTGATGGCCCACCGTCGCCCGGTGCCGGTGCTGAATATCGGTCTGCCGGACTTCTTTATCCCACAGGGGACTCAGGAAGAAGTTCGCGCCGATCTCGGCCTTGATGCCGCCGGTATCGAAGCCAAAATCCGCGACTGGTTGGCATAATTGCCCATACCGCTCCTGCTATGCTTAAAGGATACCTTTTAAAGTAGCAGGAGCGTCTTATGCACTACATCCCTCTTGGCGATACCCATCTTCGTGTTTCCCGACTCTGTCTCGGTTGTATGACCTTCGGCGAACCTGACCGCGGCAATCACGCCTGGACGCTCCCTGAAGAGAGCAGCCGTCCGCTGATTAAACGTGCGCTGGAAGGCGGAATTAACTTCTTTGATACCTCGAACAACTATTCCGATGGCAGCAGCGAAGAGATACTTGGCCGCGCGCTGCGGGAGTACGCTCGCCGCGATTCGGTGATCGTCGCCACCAAAGTTTATCACCAGGTCGGCGATCTGCCGCAGGGACTATCACGCTCGCAAATCATGCGATCCATTGACGATAGCCTGCGCCGTCTGGGAATGGACTATGTCGACCTGTTGCAGATCCACCGCTGGGATTACGCCACGCCCATCGAAGAGACGCTGGAGGCGCTCAGCGATGTCGTACGCGCCGGGAAAGCGCGCTATATCGGCGCATCATCAATGCATGCCCGCCAGTTCGCCCAGGCGCTCGCCCTGCAGGAACAGAACAATTGGGCGCGCTTCGTCACCATGCAGGATCACTACAACCTGATTTATCGCGAAGAAGAAAACGAGATGCTGCCGCTATGCCAGCGCAAAGGGATTGCGGTCATGCCGTGGAGCCCGTTGGCGCGCGGCCGACTAACACGACCATGGGGAGAAACGACCGCACGCCTCGTCTCCGATGAGTTCGGTAAATCGCTGTATAGCGCCACCGACGCCAATGATGAGCAGATAGCACAGAAGCTGGAGGAAGTGGCTGAGGAGTTAGACGCCAACCGCGCGCAGGTGGCGCTGGCCTGGCTATTAAGCAAGCCCGGCGTGGCAGCGCCGATTATTGGCGCCTCGCGGCAGGAACAGTTGGATGAGCTCCTTCATGCCGTCGATTTAACCCTGACGCCAGAACAGATCGACAAGCTGGAGGCGCCCTATCGGCCCCATCCAATCGTCGGCTTCAAATAACGCCGCAATTTAGACCCCGGCCACGCCGGGGTGCAGATTTAGAGTAGACCTATCGGCCAGTGGTGGCCAATCAGATACAGTACACCGGCGGAGATCACCCCGGCGACGATATCGTCGACCATAATCCCCATTCCGCCATGAATGTTGCGATCGAACCAGCGGATTGGCCATGGCTTCCACATATCGAAGATACGGAAAATAACGAAGCCGGCGGCCACCCACTGCCAGTCCATCGTCGGTAGCGCCATCAGGGTGATCCACATCCCGACAAACTCATCCCAAACGATGCTGCCGTGATCATGGGTGCCCATATCTTTAGCCGTACGGTGGCAAAGATAGACGCCAATACAGATGCTCATCATCACCACCAGCGAATAGAGCTGCCAGGGAAGAAAGGTCATCAGATACCAGAACGGAATCGCCGCCAGCGACCCCATGGTTCCCGGAACCACCGGGCTCAGCCCGCTACCGAACCCGGTCGCCAGCAGGTGCCAGGGATTGCGCATATTGAGGCGGCTTTTCGCCTCGTCTCTACTGCGTGCCAAAATGATCGTACCCCTTTAAATCCAATTTAATCGGCTTACCCTCACGGATAAACTGCAGTCCATCTGCTTCCGCCACGATCTGGCCGATACAGGTAAAACGCGCGCCTAACTGACCAATCGCGACATCGAGCGCCCCGCGGTTCAGCTCAGGTACGGTAAAGCACAGCTCATAATCTTCGCCGCCGGCGAGCGCCCAGCGCAGCGCCTGCTCAGGATCGACCTGGCGCAGCATGGCATCGGAGTACGGCATCGCATTGAGATCGATACGCGCGCCGCAGGCGCTGGCCTTCAGGATATGACCAAGGTCTGAGATCAGACCGTCGGAAAGATCGATCGCTGAATTAGCCAGGTCGCGCAGCGCCTGCCCCTGCAGCACGCGGGGCATCGGACGCAAATGGCGCGCCAGCAGGTAATCGGCATCCGCTGGCGAATCAACCGTTAACCGGTCCTGTAAAAGCGCCAGCCCGGCGGCGCTGTCGCCCGGCGTGCCGGTGACATAAATCCAGTCGCCAGGCTTGGCTCCGGAACGCTTCATCGCGCGGCCCGGCGGCACAAAGCCGTGGATACCCAGCGTCATCGACAGCGGCCCACGGGTGGTGTCGCCGCCGATCAACTGCATATCGTAATAGTTAAGCTGGACAAACAGACTGTCGCTAAAGGCTTCAAGCCACGCTTCGTCTGCTTCCGGCAAAGTGAGGGCCAGCGTCAACCATGCCGGTTCCGCCCCCATCGCCGCCAAATCGCTCAGGTTCACCGCCAGCGCTTTATACGCCAGGTCGGCAGGGTCGATGTCGGCTAAAAAGTGGTTGCCCGCCACCAGGGTGTCGGTGCTGATTGCCAGCGTTTTTTTCTCGGGGATATTCAGGAGCGCGCAGTCATCGCCGATGCCGGTTTCAACATCAAGGCGGGCGCTTTTAACGCGATCAAAATAACGGGCAATCAGGGAAAATTCGCCGCATGCCATACGTTATGCCTCAGCAAAGAAAAGAATAAGGCCGGGTTCGCAGGATCAGATCCTGCAAAGCCCGGCCTGCAGTTTACTTTTTGCGGGGACGGATTACCGGGGCCGCTTTATCCAGCACGCCGTTGACAAACTTGTGGCTATCTTCAGCGCCGAAGGTTTTCGCCAGCTCGATAGCTTCGTTGATAGCCACTTTGTACGGCACGTCGTCACGCTTCGACAGCTCAAACAGCGCGATACGCAGTACCGCTTTTTCTACCTGACCCAGCTCTTCCAGCTGGCGCGACAGGTATGGCTTCATCAGACCGTCGAGATACGCGCTGTTAGTCGCCACTCCGGACAGCAGTTCGCGGAAATACAGAACGTCGACATCTTTTACATCCTGTTCCGCCAGGAACTGGTATTCAACATCAGCGATGTCGTTCTGGGACAACTGCCAGGAGTAGAGCGCCTGGACGGCACACTCACGGGCGCGGCGACGAGCAGCAGGTTTCACGGAATTCCCCTTACAAAAAATCAGGCCTTGATGGCTTTCAATACGTTAATCATTTCCAGCGCGGTCAGCGCGGCTTCTGCGCCTTTGTTACCGGCTTTGGTGCCAGCGCGTTCGATGGCTTGTTCAATACTTTCAGTAGTCAGAACACCGAAGGCTACCGGGATTTCACTGTCCTGAGCGACGTGCGCCAGGCCATTGCTTGCACCGCCAGCCACATATTCAAAGTGGGCGGTACCGCCGCGAATCACCGTACCCAGCGCGATCACCGCGTCATATTTACCGGTTTTGGCCAGTGCGCCAGCCGCCAGCGGCAGCTCATACGCGCCTGGAACCCAAACAACGGTGATGTTTTCATCTTTTACCTGACCAATGCGCTTGAGGGCGTCAATCGCGCCTTCCAGTAGGCTGTCATTGATAAAGTTGTTGAAACGCGCAATGGTGATGGCGACGCGAGCGTCCGGGGTAGCAACGTTAGCTTCAATAATGTTCATACTCTTCCTTCGGGTTCATGTGCCCCGCAAGGGGGGCGGATTTTATCATAATATTCTGGGCGCTGCTTCCTAATATTAGGAATACATCACGCAGTCGTTAAATGCAGGCAGACATCGGGGCCGACCTGACGTATCTCGTTGAATTTGAAATGGGGGGCCTGGCTCAGTTTCTCAAGCCCCGGCAGCGCGCATAAACCGCGCGCGTCACTGCCTAACAGTTTAGGCGCAATATAGACGATAAGCTCATCCACCAGCCCGGCCTGTAGCAAAGCGCCGGCCAGCGTCGGCCCCGCTTCCACCCAAATGCTGTTCACCTGCTGTTTACCGAGCTGCATCATTAGCAGCACGAGGTCGAGATGGCCGTTATGCTCCGGCACCAGCAGGGTACGCACGTTGTCAGGCCAGGCACGTTCATCGGCATGGGTGCGGGCGAAGAGGGTTTCACCTTGCTGCTGAACAATTCGATGCTCCGGCGTGACGCGGTTTTGGCTATCGATGACGATGCGCAGCGGCTGTCGCAGGTTCTCCTGCGGATAGAGCGCCTGCGTATCGGCGCTCAGCTCCTGCCAGCGCACGGTCAGCGCCGGATCGTCCGCCAGCACCGTCGCGCTGCTGGTGAGAATAGCGTGGCTCTGCGCGCGCAGGCGCTGCACGTCGCGTCGCGCCTGCGGCGAGGTGATCCACTGGCTTTCACCGCTGGCCATCGCCGTACGGCCATCGAGCGAAGCGCCCATCTTCAGCTGGATCCACGGAAAACCGGTACGCATGCGCTTCAGAAAACCTTTATTCAGCGCTTCCGCTTCATTCATCATCAGCCCATGGCTGACGTCAATGCCTGCCTGCTGCAGGCGATACAGGCCGCGACCGGCCACCTGTGGATTCGGGTCCTGCATTGCCGCTACCACGCGCGCCACGCCCGCGGCGATCAGCGCGTCGCAGCACGGCGGCGTGCGGCCATGGTGGCTGCAGGGCTCCAGGGTGACGTAGGCGGTCGCGCCTTTGGCTTTCTCGCCGGCCATGCGCAGCGCGTGCACTTCCGCGTGCGGCTCGCCGGCCCGATAATGGAAGCCCTCGCCGACGATCTCGCCGTCTTTTACAATCACGCAGCCGACGTTGGGATTAGGATGGGTAGTAAAGCGTCCGCGCGCGGCAAGCTTCAGCGCTCGCGCCATGTACATTTCGTCCTGCATGGCTTAGTCCTGTAAACGGGCGATTTCTTCGCCGAACTCTTTAATATCTTCGAAACTGCGATAGACGGAAGCGAAGCGAATATAGGCGACCTTGTCGAGCTTCTTCAGTTGTTCCATCACCAGATTACCGATCATTTTACTCGCGACTTCACGCTCGCCGGTGCCGCGCAGATGGGTTTTAATATGATTTACCGCCATTTCGACGTCATCGGCGCTGACCGGGCGCTTTTCCAGCGCTTTCAACATCCCGCTACGCAGCTTGTCTTCGTTAAAAGGTTCGCGCACGTCGTTGCTTTTTACCACCCGCGGCATCACCAGTTCCGCCACTTCAAAAGTGGTAAAGCGTTCATTGCAGACCAGGCACTGCCGACGACGACGCACGGAGGAGCCTTCGCCGACCAGGCGAGAATCGATGACTTTGGTATCCACGGCGAAACAGAAAGGGCAATGCATGGCGCGTCCTGACAGGTAGTTAATCTGAAGGGTAGTTTACCCTGAAGTCAGCGGACTACAAAGAAAGAGCTTTTGAGACAAAGGATCTATGGTAGGTCAATTCAGTTTAGCTACCATTAATCATCCTCTGTAAACGGAATCCTGACCATGACAAGACGTTACCTACAACTGGCTATCATCGGCAGCCTGTTCACCCTTACCGCCTGCGCCCAGCAAAGCGAAGTTCGTCAGATGAACGAGAGCGTCAGTACGCTGAGCAAAGAGATGACCCAGCTGAATCAGCAAACAATAAAAATCACCCAGCAAAACGCACTGAATGCTAAATCAACCCGCGGCGTTTATCTGCTGCCGGAGGCCAAAACCCCAGCGCGGCTGGAGAGCCAGATCGGCACCCTGCGTATGTCAGTGGGTAGCATTACGCCAGATGGCGACGGTTCGCGCCTGACCTTACGTATCCAGGGCGAGTCTAACGATCCGCTCCCGGCCTTTACCGCAACCGTCGCTTCCGGACAGATTACCGGCACTACCCACAGCTATCAGGAAGTCAACGTCCAGGATCAATTGATTAGCGCCCCGGCCAGCATCCTGGCGCCCAGCGATGTCGATATCCCGCTGCGCCTGAATGTGACGCCTGATAAAGTCGGCTTTATTCGTATCCACGATATCCAACCCGCCAGCGCGCAGTAAGCGCTCACGCCGGGCAAAACGGCCCGGCGACCCGCTTTCATCACTCGATATTATCCATTTACAACTTTTCATAAGAGTTCATTAGAAATCGTTCCTGATGGCGATTTTCAGTAGCATTTTGTCAAGAAATGCATAGAATCGTGAACGCAATCGATTACGCATGTTCTGGTTATGTGAAACAACACGTATTTTTGTGAGCAATGATTTCTATAATAGACCCCCACAGAAAGACGAAATATTTAGCAACGCTTCGGCAATTTTCTTAACGCCTTTTGGCTTAATTTAAACAGTGGCATCAACATGAAAAAAACATTACTGGCAGCGAGCGCTGTTGTGGCGCTTTCCGCTTCTTTCACCGCTGGCGCGGCAGAAACTGAAAAACCGCAGTACCTGTCTGATTGGTGGCACCAGAGTGTGAACGTGGTCGGCAGCTACCACACCCGTTTTGGACCGCAGATCCGTAACGATACCTATCTGGAATACGAAGCGTTTGCTAAAAAAGATTGGTTTGATTTCTACGGCTATATTGATGCCCCGGTCTTCTTCGGCGGCAACAGCACGGCGAAAGGTATCTGGAACAAAGGCTCCCCGCTGTTTATGGAGATCGAACCGCGTTTCTCTATCGACAAGCTGACTAACACCGATCTGAGCTTCGGGCCGTTCAAAGAGTGGTACTTCGCGAACAACTATATCTACGATATGGGCCGTAACGACTCCCAGGAGCAGAGCACCTGGTACATGGGTCTGGGTACCGACATCGATACCGGTCTGCCGATGAGCCTGTCGCTGAACATCTATGCCAAATACCAGTGGCAGAACTACGGCGCGTCCAACGAAAACGAGTGGGACGGCTACCGCTTCAAGGTGAAATACTTCGTTCCGCTGACCGACCTGTGGGGCGGTTCGCTGAGCTATATCGGCTTCACCAACTTCGACTGGGGTTCTGACCTCGGCGACGATAACTTCTACGATATGAACGGTAAGCACGCGCGTACCAGCAACTCTATCGCGTCCAGCCATATTCTGGCGCTGAACTACGCGCACTGGCACTACTCTATCGTCGCGCGTTACTTCCATAACGGCGGCCAGTGGGCTGATGATGCCAAGCTGAACTTCGGCGACGGCGACTTCAGCGTTCGCTCTACCGGCTGGGGTGGTTACTTCGTTGTCGGTTACAACTTCTAATTGCTGATACAGCAAGACAGCGCCCGGGACGCGTTTTACGCCAACCGGGCGTTTTTTTATTGCTCCTCACATCTCACCTTACGTAAGAAATCGCTCAATGAACGATCGGCGCACTCGCTGAAACGACGCTCGGTCGCCCTTACCTCCAGACAACGATCGAGACGAAAGTTACGATAATCACTGCGCAGTTCGCACCAGGCCACCAGCAGCCAGCGCTCCCCCCAGAAAAACAGCCCCAGCGGCAACACTTCACGCCGCGTCACCTGACCGGATTCATCCTGATAGTGAAGCTGTAATACCTGCTGATTGGAGACGGCCTGATGGATAACGTCAAAATGGGTTTTAGCATAACGATGCGCGCCAAGATCAGGGGCAAACAGCCGGGTCTGCTCCGCTTTGCGCCGCCTCTCCTCCGGCAAAATCGCCAGCATTTTTTCCTGGGCTGACTCCAGCGACTGCGAAAGCGCATCGCCGCCCCAGGTTTTTAACAGTCGAATCGCCGCAATGAGCGCTTCGGATTCTTTAGCGGTCAACATGAGTGGCGGCAGGTCGTAGCCCGCCAGCAGACGATAACCGCTCCCTGCCTCCCCCTCAACCGGGACGCCTGAGAGCGAAAGGTCGCGAATATCGCGATAGACGGTACGCTCCGACACGCCCAACCGCTCAGCCAGCAACGCCGCGGTAGTTAGCCGCCTGCCGCGCAGGATCTGCACTATCTGAAATAAACGGTCGGCGCGTCGGGTCATTTCTCGTTTCGCTAAATAGTGAGGTTAAGCCGGTTGATGCAAGCCTACGCGGTTGCCTTCGCTGTCGGTAAACAGGGCGATGGCGCCAATATCATTCGGCAGCGTCAACGGGCCAAATACGCACGCCCCACCCGCCGAGGCGACGCGATCCAGCGTCGCGGCAAGGTTGTCGGTGTGCAGATAAATAATAGCGCCCTGCGGCGATGGCGCGATACCGTCAAATTTAGCCAACGCGCCGCCGGGGGCCGGGTCCTGATGCGGGAAGACGGCCAGGTCCGCGCAATCCATGGTTTCACGCCGTAGCGTCACCTGCATTACCGGCTCATAAAACGCGACGGCGCGATCCATATCAGCGACCGGAATTTCAAACCAGTTAATCACGTTGTTCATACTTCCTCCAGCTCGTTAGTGAGTTCAGAAGCAGTGTACGAGAGGGCTCCTGACAGCATACTGTCAGCAGGTTTCTGGCGGGCAAAAAAATCCCGGCCATCGAGGCCGGGATTGCTTTATATCAACTGAACCAAATTACGGCAGAATGGACGGCTGATCCGCCCCTTCTTTTTCGACCTTCTGCTGGATCAGATGCTCGCGCTTCATGCCCAGTTTCAACGCCAGCGCGGACGCGACGTAGATAGAAGAAGCCGTACCGATGGAAACACCGATCAGCATGGTCAGCGAGAAGCCTTCCAGAATCGGGCCGCCGAAGAGGAACAGCATCAGGATCACCATCAGGGTGGTACCGGAGGTGATCAAGGTACGGTGCAGCGTCTGGGTCAACGACACGTTAAAGATTTCGTACGGCGTACCGCGACGGATCTTACGGAAGTTTTCACGGATACGGTCCGATACCACGATACTATCGTTCAACGAGTAACCGATGACCGACATCAGTGATGCGACGATGGTCAGGTCAATCTCGATGTGGAACAACGACAGTACGCCCATGGTAATGACCACGTCGTGCGCCAGTGCGATAACCACCCCTGCCGCCAGTCGCCATTCAAAGCGGAAGCCGACATAGATAAGGATACACACCAGCGCCGCAATCAGCGCCAGAGCGCCGGTTTGCGCAAGGTCCGCGCCCACGCTCGGGCCAACGAACTCAATTCGTTTCACCGTCGCGCTTTGGCTGGTCGATTCGTTAATCACGTTAACGACTTTACTGCCCAGCTCCTGGCTGCCGTTGGCATCGTGTACCGGCGGCATACGCACCATGATGTCGCGGCTGCTGCCGAAGTTCTGCAACTGCGGCTCTTCAAAGCCCGCTTTCTGCAGCGAATCGCGCAGCTGGTCCATATCAACCGGTTTTTCGAGGGTAATTTCAATCACCGTACCGCCGGTGAAATCAAGACCCCAGTTAAACCCGCGGACGCCGATGATGGCGATCGACACAATCAGCAGAAAACCTGAAATGCCGAAGGCCCAGTAGTCCCAGCGCATAAAGTCCCAGACTTTACGGCCGTGGTTCAATTGTTCAACAGTATATTCCTGTGCCACAACGCACTCCTCAGATAGACAGCTTTTTCACGCGCTTGCCGCCGTACAGCAGGTTCACGATGGCACGGGTGCCGACGATAGCGGTAAACATTGAGGTCGCGATACCGATACCGGTAGTAATCGCAAACCCTTTAATGGCACCGGTACCGACCGCGTACAGGATGATAACCTTAATCAGCGTCGTCACGTTGGCGTCAAAGATGGAGCTAAATGCGCCCTTATAACCTTCGTCAATCGCCTGCTGAACGGTACGTCCGTTGCTCAGCTCTTCTTTGATACGCTCGTTAATCAGTACGTTAGCATCGACCGCCACCGCAAGGGTTAAGACGATACCCGCGATCCCCGGCATGGTCAGCGTCGCCCCAGGAATCAGGGACATAATGCCGACAATCAGCACCAGGTTAGCAATCAGCGCAGAGGTCGCAATCAGACCGAACTTCTTATAGAAGAAGATCATGAACAGGATAGAGACCACCAGACCGGCCAGACATGCTTCCAGGCCCTGCTTGATGTTCTGCATACCCAGAGTTGGGCCGATAGTACGCTCTTCAACGATCTGAATCGGCGCAATCAGGGCGCCCGCACGCAGCAGCAGAGAAAGCTGACGCGCTTCGGTCGGGTTGCTGATACCGGTGATACGGAAGCTATTGCCAAGGCGAGACTGGATGTTGGCGATGTTAATCACCTCTTCCTCTTTCGCAAGGATAGCGCGACCGTTGGCATCTTTCTTACCGCTGTCTTTGTACTCCACGAACAGGGTCGCCATCGGTTTACCGATGTTGTCCTTGGTGAAGTTAGACATAATGTTGCCACCTGCGCTATCGAGCGAGATGTTAACCTGCGGCTGGTTGTACTCGTCCATGCTGGAAGTGGAGTCGGTGATATGGTCGCCGGTCAGGATCACGCGCTTATACAGCACCACCGGACGGCCTTCACGGGTGTCTTTCACTTCCGAATCGCCCGGTACGCGGCCAGAAGCGGCTGCGGACTGATCGACGTTGGTGTTCACCAGACGGAATTCCAGCGTCGCGGTCGCGCCAAGGATTTCCTTCGCACGCGCGGTATCCTGGATACCCGGCAGTTCAACCACGATACGGTCGGAACCCTGACGCTGAACCAGCGGTTCGGCCACGCCGAGCTGGTTTACGCGGTTACGCAGAATGTTGATGTTCTGCTGAACGGCGTATTCACGGGCTTCTTTCAGACGTTCGTCGGTCATCACCGCTTTCAGCGCATTGTTACCCTGGCTTGAAATAACCAGATCGCGATGGCGCGGGCTGAGATAAGAGATAGCCTGATCGCGCGCCGCGCTGTCGCGGAAGACGATGCTCAGACCGTAGTTGTCTTCCTTACGCACGGTAGAGTAAGGAATGCCTTTGTCACGCAGCTCGCTGCGCAGGCTATCGATGTTTTGTTCCTGCAGTTTGCCTAATGCGGTGTCCATGTCCACTTCCATCAGGAAGTGCACGCCGCCGCGCAGGTCAAGACCCAGCTTCATCGGCTCGGCATACATCGCCGCCAGCCAGCGCGGGGTCGCCGGAGCAAGGTTTAGCGCCACGACGTATTTGTCACCCAGCAGATTTACCAGCGCTTCGCGCGCTCGCAGCTGAGTATCGGTGGTGTCGAAGCGCGCAAGAATTGCGCCCTCTTCCAGTGCCACAGACTTCGCGGTGATTTTTTCTTCTTGTAAAGTTTTCTGGACCTGGATCAGCGTTTGCTCACTGGCGGCGACGCCGCGCGCGCCAGTGATTTGAACAGCCGGATCCTCACCATACAGGTTGGGAAGCGCGTAAATCAGGCCGACGATAATCACGACGACCAGCATAACGTACTTCCACAAAGGATAACGGTTTAACACGGCAGTTCCCTTAGGGAAAATGGTAATTACAGCGCCTTCATGGTGCCTTTCGGCAGAACGGCAGCTACGAAGTCACGTTTGATAACCACTTCGGTGGTATCGTTCAGCGCGATAGCGATGTAGCCGTTTTCCGCGACTTTAGTCACGCGACCAACCAGACCGCCGTTAGTCAGGACTTCATCACCTTTGGCGATGGAGTTCATCAGATTCTTGTGCTCTTTAGTACGTTTCTGCTGTGGGCGCAGGATCATGAAGTAAAAAATCAGACCGAACACCACCAGCATCAGAATCAGAGACATTGGGCTGCCCTGCGCCGGCGCGCCGGTTGCTGCTACCGCATCAGAAATAAAAAAGCTCATTGAAATTCCCTCATTATTAAAATTAATCAACGTTCAAAGGAGGAACGGAACGCCCCTGACGTTGGTAAAAATCGGTCACGAAGCTCTCTAATTTACCCTCTTCGATAGCCTTGCGTAAACCAGCCATTAAACGCTGATAGTAGCGCAGGTTATGAATGGTATTGAGGCGCGCGCCCAATATTTCGTTGCAACGATCAAGATGATGCAAGTAAGCACGTGAATAATTGCGACACGTATAGCAATCGCACTCGGCATCCAGCGGCGATGTATCGCTTTTATGCTTCGCGTTGCGGATTTTCACTACGCCATCGGTCACGAACAGATGGCCGTTACGCGCGTTGCGCGTCGGCATAACGCAGTCAAACATATCGATGCCGCGACGTACCCCTTCCACCAGGTCTTCCGGTTTCCCGACGCCCATCAGGTATCGCGGTTTATCTGCCGGGATCTGCGGGCAAACGTGCTCCAGGATACGGTGCATGTCTTCCTTCGGCTCGCCGACAGCCAAACCGCCGACAGCGTAGCCATCAAAGCCAATCTCTACCAGACCTTTCACCGAGATATCTCGTAAATCTTCGTAAACGCTGCCCTGAATGATGCCAAAGAGCGCGTTTTTGTTGCCGAGGCCATCGAAACGGTCGCGGCTGCGCTTGGCCCAGCGCAGAGACATTTCCATCGAACGCTTAGCGTAATCCCAGTCCGCCGGGTACGGCGTACATTCGTCGAAGATCATCACGATATCGGAACCGAGATCGTACTGAATCTCCATCGATTTTTCCGGATCGAGGAAAATCGGATCGCCGTTGATCGGATTGCGGAAATGCACGCCCTGTTCGGTGATCTTACGGATATCGCCAAGGCTGAAGACCTGGAAGCCGCCGGAATCGGTGAGGATCGGCCCTTTCCACTGCATGAAATCATGCAGGTCGCCGTGCAGCTTCATGATTTCCTGGCCCGGTCGCAGCCACAGGTGGAAGGTGTTGCCGAGGATGATTTGCGCGCCGGTGGCTTCAACTTCTTCCGGCGTCATCCCTTTGACGGTGCCGTAGGTGCCAACGGGCATGAAGGCTGGCGTTTCAACCACGCCGCGATCAAACACCAAACGGCCGCGACGCGCGCGGCCATCGGTGGTATCAAGTTCAAATTTCATCATTGCTCCTGCGTCAGAAAAACAGTCCGACGTTTAAATACTCGCCACGGAATGATTCCGTGGCTAAAAAATGCGTCAAGGCGTCAGAAAGCCGGCGTGCCGGCCTTTTTAGGGACGCTCAGAAATAGCCTGCGGATTGTACGTGATAAACATCGCGTCCCCGTAGCTAAAAAAGCGATATTTTTGTTCTACCGCAGCCTTATAGGCGTTCATGGTGTGCTGATAGCCAGCGAAAGCGGAGACCAGCATAATCAGTGTGGATTCAGGGAGATGGAAGTTAGTCACCAGCGCATCGATGACTTTGTACTGATATCCCGGATAGATAAAGATCTGCGTATCGGCAAAGAACGGCTCAATCAGGCCATTTTTAGCCGCCTGCGCCGCGCTTTCCAGCGAACGCACGGAAGTGGTGCCGACGGCGATGACGCGGTTGCCGCGCGCTTTCGCCGCCAGAACCGCATCAACCACATCCTGCGGCACTTCCGCATACTCAGAGTGCATGATGTGCTCTTCGATGCTGTCAACGCGCACCGGCTGGAAGGTCCCCGCGCCAACGTGCAGCGTCACAAACGCCATCTCGATGCCTTTCGCGCGTAGTTTTTCCAGCAGCGGATCGTCAAAATGCAGGCCGGCGGTCGGCGCGGCGACCGCGCCCGGCTTGGTGCCATAAACCGTCTGGTACAGCTCGCGATCGGCGTCTTCGTCCGGGCGGTCGATATACGGCGGCAGCGGCATATGACCGATGCTGTTCAGGATATCGAGCACCGGGCGCTCATCGTTGAATTCAACTTCAAACAGCGCGCCGTGGCGCGCCAGCATCGTGGCGTTAATGCTTTCGTCATCGCCTAACAGCAGCTCCGCCCCCGGCTTCGGCGCTTTAGAGGCGCGAATATGTGCCAGAATACGTTTATCGTCCAGCATGCGCTCGACCAGCACTTCAATCTTGCCGCCGCTGGCTTTACGGCCAAACAGACGCGCCGGGATCACCCGGGTATTGTTAAAGACCAGCAAATCGCCAGGGTTGAGCTTATCGAGCAGATCGGTGAAAGTACCGTGCGTCAGCGCGCCCGTCGGCCCGTCCAGCGACAGCAAGCGGCAACTACTGCGCTCCGGCTGCGGATAGTGAGCAATCAGGGATTCAGGTAATTCAAAGGAAAAATCGGTAACGCGCATGACGATGACTCAGACTAAATAAAGAGGCGGGTAGTCTAGTGCCGGGCGGGTCTTCCTGCAACCGTTACCCTATTCAACGCTGGATATAATAGCGGAATACCATGATTAACCAGCAAGAACGCCATGACCCTGTGAAGGATTGAAGTTGATATGAATTTTCTCGCGCATTTACACCTCGCCCATCTTGCGGATAGCTCGCTGCCGGGCAACCTGCTGGCCGATTTTGTCCGCGGTAACCCGCAGGGCGAGTATCCTGAGGATGTGGTTGACGGCATTTATATGCATCGGCGTATAGATGTAATGACCGACAATCTGGCGGAAGTCAAAACGGCGCGCGACTGGTTTCGCCCCGAGACCCGCCGGGTCGCGCCGATTTCCCTCGACGTGATGTGGGACCATTTCCTGTCGCATCACTGGGCGCAGCTGTCGCCGGATCTGCCGCTAAACGAGTTCGTGCGCTACGCCCACGCGCAGGTGGCGCAAATTCTGCCGGATTCGCCGCCGCGCTTTGTTAATCTCAACGAATATATGTGGTCCGAACGCTGGCTGGAACGTTATCAGGATATGGAATTCATTCAGCGCGTCCTGAACGGTATGGCCAGCCGCCGCCCGCGCCTCGATGCGCTGCGTGATTCATGGTACGACCTTGATAACCACTATGGGCAACTGGAAGAGCAATTCTGGCGTTTTTATCCGCGAATGATGGAGCAGGCGAAAAAGAGAACGCTGTAAAACCTTGCGCTTTCTCACAAAACGATTATTCTGAAAGCGCTATTGAATAATTATCAATAGGCAAAATCTATCTCATCGATTGTCAGCGCCGCATTGAGTTCCTGCCCGCCTCTGCCTATACTGGCCCGCGTTGCGTTCCAATTAACCTTAGTAATAACAGGAGAATCATATGGTTCTGGTTACTCGTCAGGCTCCGGACTTTACCGCTGCAGCAGTATTAGGTAACGGCGAAATCGTTGAGAAATTCAACTTCAAACAGCACACCAACGGTAAAGCTACCGTCCTGTTCTTCTGGCCAATGGACTTCACTTTCGTTTGCCCGTCTGAACTGATCGCTTTCGACAAGCGCTATGAAGAATTCCAGAAACGCGGCGTAGAAGTGGTTGGCGTTTCCTTTGACTCCGAGTTCGTTCACAACGCATGGCGTAACACTCCGGTAGACCAGGGCGGTATCGGCCCGGTTAAATACGCGATGGTTGCCGACATCAAACGTGAAATTCAGAAAGCATACGGCATCGAGCATCCGGACGAAGGCGTTGCGCTGCGCGGTTCCTTCCTGATCGACGCTAACGGCATCGTTCGCCACCAGGTTGTTAACGACCTGCCGCTGGGCCGTAACATCGACGAAATGCTGCGTATGGTTGACGCGCTGCAGTTCCACGAAGAGCACGGTGAAGTTTGCCCGGCTCAGTGGGAAAAAGGAAAAGAAGGTATGGCCGCTTCTCCGGAAGGCGTAGCTAAATACCTGACCGAGAACGTATCCAGCCTGTAATCGGCTAGACGTTTTAGTCAAAAGGCTCGCAAATGCGAGCCTTTTTTGTGCCTGTTATATTCGCTGTAGGTCCGGTAAGCGCAGCGCCTCCGGGCAAAAGCATCAGAACGCGAAGCAAGAACAGCCTAATACGCCCCAGAAAGCCTGCTCATCCGCCACCGGAATCGACGACTTGCGCGCAATATCATGCTGATGTCCATGCACGCCGCAGCTGCCGCAGCACTGGTGCATCTGCACCACCGCGCCAATCTTCGCGGCCGCAGGCGGCGCCGAGCGATAATGCCCTGGCACTTTTACCACCGGCGACCACTCCGGCAATACCGGAATTGGCGGCGGCGCCAGCGGCGAGAAATGACCGGCCGCGTACACCACCTTGCCATCAACGATGGTCAATACCGACTCAATGCCTTTGATTTCCTCTTCCGCAACGCTGAAGTAGTCTTTTGACAGCACCACCAGGTCAGCCAGTTGCCCTTTCTCAATACGTCCTTTTTTACCCTGCTCGCTGGAGAACCACGCGCTACCGGCGGTCCATAGCTCAAGGGCGACGTCGCGCGGCAGACGGTTGTTATCATCGTACATCGCCATGCCGCCGACGGTACGCCCGGAAACCAGCCAGTACAGCGCGGTCCACGGGTTATAACTGGCGACGCGGGTCGCATCGGTACCCAGCCCTACCGGTACGTCCAGTTCCAGCATTTTCGCCACCGGCGGCGTATGTTTCACCGCCTCTTTGCCGTAGCGGTCGACAAAATACTCGCCCTGGAAGGCCATCCGGTGCTGCACCGCGATACCGCCGCCTAACGCCTTCACGCGTTCAATATTACGTTCGGTGATGGTCTCGGCGTGGTCGAAGAACCAGTGCAGGCCGTTAAATGGAATATCGCGGTTCACCTTCTCGAACACATCCAGCATTCGGCTAATCGACTCATCGTAGGTGGCATGCAGACGGAACGGCCAGCGATGTTCCACCAGATGACGAACCACCCGCTCCAGCTCATCCTCCATGCCTTGCGGCAGATCCGGCCGCGGCTGCAGGAAGTCTTCAAAATCCGCCGCCGAGAAGACCAGCATTTCACCAGCGCCGTTGGCACGATAGAAATCGGTGCCCTGCCCCGGCTTCAGCATGTCGGTCCAGCGCTCGAAATCATCCAGCTCCTGCTTCGGCCGCTGGGTAAAGAGGTTGTAGGCGATACGAACGGTCATCTGCTCTTTGGCATGCAGTTGCTCGATAATTTCGTAATCTTCCGGGTAGTTCTGGAAACCACCGCCGGCATCGATGGCGCTGGTTAATCCTAAACGGTTCAGTTCACGCATAAACTGGCGCGTTGAGTTGACCTGCAGATCGAGCGGCAGCTTCGGCCCTTTGGCCAGCGTGGCATACAGGATCATGGCATTCGGTTTGGCGATCAGCATCCCGGTCGGGTTGCCGTTGTTATCGCGAACGATCTCGCCGCCCGCCGGATCCGGCGTCTCTTTGGTATAACCAACGGCTTTCAGCGCCGCGCGGTTAAGCAGCGCGCGATCGTACAGATGGAGTACGAATACCGGCGTGTCAGGCGCCGCTTCATTCAGCTCTTCCAGCGTCGGCATGCGGCGTTCGGCAAACTGGAATTCGCTCCAGCCGCCGACTACCCTCACCCACTGCGGCGACGGGGTGCGATCGGCCTGATCTTTTAGCATACGCAGCGCATCCGCCAGCGATGGCACGCCTTCCCAGCGCAGCTCGAGGTTATAGTTCAGGCCGCCGCGAATCAGATGCAGGTGGGAGTCGTTAAGACCCGGGATCACCGTATGGCCTTTAAGATCGACAATTTGCGTCCCCTCGGCGGCGAACGTCATTATTCGATCGTGGCTTCCGGTCGCGAGAATTTTTCCCTCGGCGATGGCCACGGCTTCCGCCAGTGGGTTCGCGCGATCGAGCGTATGAATCTGACCGTGGGTCAGAATCAGTGTGGCAGTTTGCGACATAACACACTCCTTTAAGCTGGTTGAGTTAGTTTTTTTTCAACCAGCCGGCAAAAAGACGGGTCACGATTGGCATCCACAGCCAGACCACCAACGCGACCACCAGGGCATCGTTAATCAGATGCAGTAACAAGCTTCCCCGTAACTCCGGTAGCGCCATGCCGGTCAACCACGGCACCAGGTTGGTACTCGGGAAGATGACCAGCAGGGTTATCAGAAACTGTTTCCAGCGCAGCGGCTGGCGAATGTTGGCAGCAGGCGGGGTAAACCAGAACGCCGGTTCGGTGCGGATTTCAGTACGATCGCCATCGTTGAGATACGGCGCGATTTCCGCGACTAATTCACGACGGGTTTCCGACTGCGTCCAGGCGTAGAGATGTTCAATGGTGTCGAAGCGAATAATCACGCTCCAGAGATTTTGCCCGGCTGCCGGACGGATCACGTTGGCGCCGAGATGGCCGGGAAACTCCGCCGCAACCGGCATGATTTTCCCCAACCATGCTTCATACCGCTGGCCGTTTTGCGGATCGAGATGATGGCTGATGACCAGCGTCACTGATTTCTGTTGCGCCATTAAGTATTCCTTGCTTCAGGGAATGGCGGGATTTCTCCCGCCATCAGCCATAAATGACAATACACAAAATCATTCATGCCGCATTGAGGCGGCAAGATTGCCCTTCCCCGGGAGCTGACATCAGTCAGTGACCGGGGCGGGCAAACGAAGCCAACAAAGAGGCAGCTTGCAGGGTGAAGTGTTTTAGGCTTTACGTTCCGGCGCGCCGTGCACCATGGTATAAGCATAATCCACGCCCATACCGTAGGCGCCGCTATGTTCGCGAACCAGATCCATCACCGCGTCGTAAGTCTCTTTACGTGACCAGTCGCGCTGGTACTCCAGCAGAACCTGCTGCCAGGTCACCGGCACGGCGCCGGCCTGCACCATACGGTCGATGGCGCGCTCGTGAGCGTCAACGGATGTACCACCGGAGGTATCGGTTACCACGTACACTTCATAACCTGCTTCCAGCGCCATCAGCGCCGGGAAAGTCAGGCACACTTCGGTCCACAACGCGGAAATAATCAGTTTTTTACGTCCAGTGGCTTTTACCGCATTAACAAAACCGGCGTCTTCCCATGAGTTCATAGAAGTACGTTCAATCGGTTTCACTTCAGGATGAACCGCCAGCAGTTCTGGCCAGATATAGCCGCTGAAGCTTTTGGTTTCGACAGAGGTATAAATAACAGGAACGTTAAAAATCTTGCCCGCTTTGGCCAACGCGACGGTGTTATTTTTCAGCGTCTGGCGATCGATATTGGCCACGCCAAAAGCCATTTGCGGCTGGTGGTCAATAAAAATAAGAGTGGAATTAGACGGATCAATCAGTTCACGAATAGACATAACATATCCTATTAATCAATTGGTTAGGAAGATAATTCACTGCCGTTGTGCTGTGCTGATTGTGACCAATAACGCATGATGAGTATAGTCAGTAATTTCTAACGAGTTATTAAAGAATTCTTTCCGTTTTAATTCACTTGAGTAAAAATAATGACCGTTTGAATATTTAAATAAAGCTAATCAAAAAATTACGGGAAACTGTTCTAATTTATTCACTGGAATTGAACATGGCCCTTCGGTAAAACAACGTTATTATTAGACTGACGGATCGAAACTAATGCGTTTAAACCTTGATGTACTTTTGATTCTTGATGCTCTGGATAGACATGGCTCGTTCGCGCTGGCGGCCGAGTCGCTATTTAAAACCCCCGCCGCGCTGAGCTACATGATCCAAAAACTGGAAAGCGATCTAAACATCAGTCTGCTGGATCGTTCCGGACACCGGGCGAAATTTACCGATACCGGTAAAATGATGCTGGAAAAGGGGCGCCTGCTGCTCAATGCCGCCAACGATCTGGAAAAACAGGCGCAGCTACTGAGTTCCGGCTGGGAGCGGGATCTGGCGATTGCGCTGGACGACTCTTTTCCTTTCCAGGCCCTATTGCCGCTGATTGAAAAGTTTTACGCGCAATATCCGCAAACCCGCCTCAACTTTACCCACCATACCCTGGCAGGCTCGTGGGAAGAGCTGACTCACAACGGCGCGGATATTATTCTTGGGGCGATTAACGAACCGCCGACTTCAGCGGAATGGTCGTGGAAAATGCTCGGCGCGATGGACAACGTGTTCGTTGTCGCGCCCGGCCACCCGCTGGCGGAAACGACCCAACCGCTGACCAACAAACAGCTTAGCCTGCATCGCGCGGTGGTTATTAGCGATAGCGCCCGCTACTGTCATCCATTGAACAGCAACCTGCTCGATGAGCAGGAGCAAATCCGGGTCGATGATTTCGCCACCAAAGTCGCGCTCCTGCGCGCCGGTTTGGGATGCGGATTCCTGCCCCGCCACATCGCCCGCCCGTGGCTGGAGAGCGGTGAGTTGCTGGAGAAACCGGTGATTTCGAGCCGTGAGAAAGATATTACCTATATGGCCTGGCGTAGCGGCAATAACGGTCTGGCTCAGCGCTGGTGGCGAGAAGCTATTCTCGAAGACAGCTGTCTGAGCCAGCTCTACCGTTAACGGCTACACCAGACGCTAGCGGAAATCGCGGGCAGACTCAGCACATCATCGTGCATGTCGCCCGCGCCTTCTTTACGCTGCCACGTTTTCCCCTCCAGCAACGGCGATGCGTCGATTACCACCTCGCAGGCGTGACCGCGGTTTATCGCCACCAGCACCCGCTGCTGTTTGTAAACGCGAACAAAGACCACCACGTTATCTTCCGCATAGATGACCTGGCAGCCGCCATAGCGCAGCGCCTGATGCCCCTTACGCAAGGTGGTCATACGCTTATATAACGCCAACAAGGTTTCATCCTGCAGTGCCGGATCCCATGGGAAGGGTTTACGGCAGAAGGGATCGTTGTTGCCATCGACGCCGACTTCATCACCATAGTAAATACACGGAACGCCCGGCCAGCAGAACAGCCAGACCACCGCCAGCGGCAGTCGCGCCACATCTTTGCCCAGCAAGGATTTGAAACGCGCGGTATCGTGGCTATCCAGTTGGTTAAACATCCGCAATTGCTGCTGATGCGACAGTCCGGCGCGATAGTTGTCCATCCACGCCATACAGGTCTGCGCATCGATGTGCTGCGGATCGTAGGAAATATCGGTATTAGCGAGGAAACCCCACAGCGGGAAGGTAAAACCGCGATAGTTCATCGCCGCATCTTCGGCATCAGCCTGCAGCCACTGGCGCGCGTCGCCGAAATGTTCGCCGAATACAAAAGCCTCCGCCTGCTCCCGCTTCGCCGCCTGGGTGATACCGGCAATATGGCGCAGGTTGTTGCGCGCGCCGCCATCTTCGCCCAGCATATGCACCACGTCCAGCCGCCAGCCGTCCATACTCCACGGCGCTTTTAACCAGTGGCGCACCACGCTGTCTTCGCCCGCATAGATTTCATTAACCAGGCTCGATGAACGGTAGTCAAGTTTTGGCAGACTGGCGTAACCCAGCCAGTTATGCGCTACCCCGTCCGGGGAAAAATTAAACCACTCACGCCACGGTGAATCCGGCCGATGGCAGGCGCCGTTACTCGTCTGCTGGTGGCGATCGAACCACGGGTGCGAGTCACCGGTATGGTTAAACACGCCGTCGAGGATCAGCCGCATCCCTTCACGCTGCGTATTGTGGCGCAGGCGCAGCAGCGCGGCATCGCCACCGAACTGCGGATCGACACGGCGGTAATCAGCGGTATCGTATTTATGTACGCTGGGCGCGACGAATACTGGGTTGAGATACAGCGCGGTCACGCCAAGCTGCTTCAGATAAGGAAGCTTCTCGCTAATACCGTCGAGATCGCCGCCATAAAAGGTCGAACCGCCCGCCTCGCCGGTTAACGGCTCATCCCACGCTTTTAGCACAATATCCTGGCCGGCCGCATGGTGGTAATAAACCTGGTCCTGCCCGGCTTCTCGCGCCTCGCTACGGGCGAAACGGTCGGGGAAAATTTGATAAAAGACCTGATCGGCGACCCACTGCGGGCCGCTATCCGGCACATCAACCGCAAACTGCTCCAGCCGTGCGGGCGGAAAACGCTGAAAACCCTGCGGCGTAAACCACAGCTGACGGTCCGCCCACAGCAGCTTAAAGCTATAGCGGCGGCGCGGCTGGCCGTTCGTCAGGTTGATCTCCCCACGCCAGGCGACGACATCGGCGTGTGGGGATTGGCGCAGGCGCTGCATGGGCAACGACAGCTCTTCATTGTCTTCTTCCGCGCGCAGCGTAATGCGCTGCGGCATCGTTTCGCCGCTTAGCCACAATGTGATAACGAGTCGTTCCTGCTGCTCTTTAATAAAAGGAGCAACCGGCAGGTGCCAGGCCTTCAACATCATCATTCCTCTTTTTGCGTAATGGCCACACCTTGCCACAGTGAACCGGCGTATAACTCATCATCAATAGAATAATTGGGGGAGGAGAAAGGAGGAGGATGTGATTTTTCCGGGCCGCGGCAAAGCCGGACCCGGAAGAGCGGAGAATTACTGCGCCTGGGCTAACTGACGGTCGCGGCGGGTCTTAATTTTCCAGCCAACGAGCAGCAGCGCGATCCACGCAAAGCCGACGTACAGCGATATGCGGGTATCCGGATGGTAGCCGATAAGCGCGATGATAAAGACCAGGAACAGCAGGCCGACCACGGTGGTGGCCACGCCGCCCGGCACTTTGAACTTCAGCGCCTTAACCTCTTCCGGCGACAGGCGGCGACGGAAAGCGATTTGCGACAGCAGGATCATAATCCACACCCACACCGTGGCGAAGGTCGCCAGCGAGGCAATCACCAGGAAGACGTTTTCCGGCATGATGTAGTTGAGATAGACCGCAAACAGCAGCGCCACGGTCATCACCAACACCGTCACCCACGGCGTACCGCGACGCGACGTTTTAGCGAACACCTTCGGGGCGCTCCCCTGTTCGGCCATTCCGTGCAGCATACGGCCAACGCCGAATACGTCGCTGTTAATCGCCGACAACGAGGCGGTTAACACCACGAAGTTCAGGATGCCGGCGGCAAAGGTAATTCCCATATGCTGGAAGGTCAACACGAACGGGCTGCCGTTAGTCCCCACCAGGTTCCAGGGATAGATAGACATAATGACGAACAGCGTCCCCACGTAGAACACCAGGATACGCATCGGCACCGAATTAATCGCCCGCGGAATCGATTTTTCCGGATCCTTCGCTTCACCGGCGGTGATACCGATAATCTCAATCCCGCCGTAGGCGAACATCACCATCTGCAGCGACATCACCATCCCCAGCCAGCCGTTACTGAAGAAGCCGCCGTTACTCCATAAGTTATGAATACCGGTGGGCTGACCGCCGTTGCCGATACCCCAGATGATGATGCCGAAACCGGCGAGGATCATGATGATAATCGTGGCGACTTTAAAGAATGAGAACCAGAACTCCAGTTCACCGAACACCTTGACGCTCATCAGATTGACGGCGCAGATAATCAGCACCACGCTCAGTACCCATATCCAGTGCGGCACCGCCGGGAACCAGACGCCCATATAGATACCGAAGGCGGTCACGTCGGCAATCGCGACGATCAGGATTTCAAAACAATAGGTCCAGCCGGTGATATAGCCGGCCAGCCCGCCGAGGTTCTCCTGCGCATAACGCGAGAAAGAGCTGGCGGAAGGGTTATGCACCGACATTTCGCCCAGCGCGCGCATGATGATATACGCCGCCACGCCGCCGATAATGTATGCCAACAATACGCTCGGCCCCGCCATTTTAATGGCGTCTGCCGAACCATAGAACAGGCCGGTACCAATAGCGGAACCAAGGGCCATAAAGCGAATGTGCCGGGTACTTAGCCCGCGCTTAAGCTTGTTACTACTTTCCATCGTGTTCCATGCCGTTTTTCTCGTTTGTGCTTTGCGGGGGCAAAACGCAAAAGGGAATGACCAAAAAAACAAAAAACCACGGGACCTTAAGTCCCGTGGTTAAACACCTGCGTAAAGCGTCGGTTAGTGGGCTTTTGAGACCACCGGGCTACCCGCTGCGCGATCGATGATCGCGGCCAGCACAGCCATCACCGCGGTTGGCAGCAACCATGCCAGACCTTGCGCTGCCAGCGGCAGGCTCGCGGTCCATTGCGGCAGGATATCTGCGAACGCCGATGCTTTAACACCGTCAATGATACCAAACATCAGGCTGATAAACATTGCCGGCGCGATAACGCGGGAGGAATTATGCCACCAACCGCGGGTAAAGCTTAATACCACCAGTGCGATACACGGCGGATAGATAGCGGTTAACACCGGAATCGAAATCTGAATCAGATGGCTGAGCCCCAGGTTAGAAACCGCCATGGAGAACAGGCCGAGAATAAACACCAGCGAACGATACGACAGCGGCAGATACTGCGCGAAGAACTCAGCGCAGGCGCAGGTCAGGCCAACCGCGGTGACCAGACAGGCGATAAATATCAATGCCGCCAGCAGGAAGCTGCCCGCGCCGCCGAAGGTATGCTGCACGTAGGAGTGCAGAATAGCCGCGCCGTTTGCCGACTGATCGACCAGCGTCGCGCTATCGGAACCCAGGCGGAACAGCGCCAGGTACAGCAGCGTCAGGCCCACGCCGGCCATCAGACCAGCCCAGACGGTGTAGCGAGTCAGCAATCGGGCTTCGCTAACGCCGCGGGAACGTGCGGCATTAACGATAACGATACCGAAGACCATCGCCCCCAGCGTGTCCATGGTCAGATAACCATTGACGAAACCATTAGAGAACGGCGCGGTACGATAGGCTTCCATCGCGTCGCTAATCGGTCCAGCCGGCCAGATAACCGCGGCCACCGCGAGCACGACCAGGGCGATAATTTTCAGCGGCGCCAGGAAGTTGCCGACGGTATCCAGCAGTTTGCCCGGATAGAGGGAAACCAGAATCACCAGCGCGAAATAGATAACGCTATAGATAAGCAGCGGCAGCGCGCCGTCGCCGGTCAGTGGAGCAATCCCCACTTCAAATGAAACGGTTGCGGTACGCGGGGTCGCGAACAGCGGCCCAACCGCCAGGTAGCACACCACGGCCAGCAGAATGCCCGCAACTTTGCCGATTGGCGAGCTCAGACGCTCAACGCCGCCGCCGACTTTCGCCAGCGCGACTACCGTTAGCACCGGCAAACCCACGGCGGTAATCAGGAAGCCAATGGCTGCGGTCCAGACGTGTTCGCCGGCCTGTAAGCCAACCATCGGAGGGAAGATAATGTTGCCTGCGCCAACGAACAGCGCGAAGGTCATAAAGCCCAGCGCGATGATGTCGCGAGATTTTAACTGATGGGTCATAAATTCATTACTGCCTGTGGATGTGGTGTTGTAAAAACGGAAAAATACCGTGCCTTCCTTTCGGGATGATACAGCGGCCATTGCCTGTAAACTCAGCGAGATATGCTCTCGAAGCGGCGTGGAAAAGAATTGTTTTTTGAATTACCACGCAAAAGCAGTCTTACCGGGACTGCATAGGGGGCAATTTAAACGCTTATAACGTTTTAAAGCAAGGTGGGATCGTAAAACCAGATGATTATGCTAACTATGATTTTGAACCTGGATTAATTGACCATAACGACGCAAAACGCGTGGCTAATCATGCGAACAATAAATAACCAGGCGTTCGTTTAATACGCAACGTAAAGTTGACTGCAAATGAAAATGACCAGCCGAAGCTGGTCATTGGCAAGGAAAGCTGACAAACGCCGCGTCAGGCGACATTTTTGGCAATTAAACGTTCCGGCAGCAGGAAGCTAAAGCGCGTTCCCTTCCCGACCGTACTTTCGATTTCCAGGCGGCTTTCGTGATGGCTGACCGCGTGTTTCACGATAGCCAGCCCTAAACCGCTGCCGCCGGTTTGCCGGGAGCGCGCCTTGTCGACGCGGTAGAACCGCTCGGTTAGCCGGGGTAGATGCTCAGGCGCAATGCCCGGGCCGTTATCCTCAACGCTAAACAGCGCGCCGTGCGGCGCCCGCTGCCAGACGACGCGGATCTCGGTTCCCGCTGGCGTATGGTTTACGGCGTTGTACACCAGATTGGAAATCGCGCTGCGCAACTGCTCTTCGTTACCCATCACCTGGAGCGTTTCGTCGACGCTAAAGTGCAACTGATGCTTACCCTGGCTTAGCGTTTGCGCCTCGCGCTCAACCACCCGCAGCATCATCGGGACGTCGATTTTATCGTTCATCGCCAGCACCGGCGCGGCTTCAATACGCGAGAGCGTCAGCAACTGCTTCACCAACCCTTCCATCCGCTGCGTTTGCTCACGCATGGTATGCAGGGCTTTTTCCCGCGTCGGCCCTTCCAGCACCTGCTCCTGCATCATCTCGAGATAACCCTGCAGTACGGTGAGCGGCGTGCGCAGCTCGTGGCTGACGTTGGCGAAAAAGTTACGCCGCGCGCCTTCCAACTGGTGCATTTGCGTGACATCGCGCGCCACCATCAACCACTGTTTATCGCTATAAGGCATCACGCGAATTTCCAGATGACGGGCGTTATTGAGCACCAGATTAAGGGGCTTGGTGAAATCACGGTTTTTCAGATAGTTAGCAAACTCTGGGTAGCGCAGCAGGTTGAGGATATTCTGCCCGCTATCGTCCGGCCAGCGTAGATTAAGGATTTGTTGCGCCAGGCCATTACACCAGAAGATGGCGCCCTCTTCGGTGGTCAGCACCACCGCATCGGGTAAGGATTCCGCCCCGCTGCGAAAGCGCTTGATAAGGCTTCCCAGCTCGCGGCGACGTTTTTTATTACGCATCTGCATTTGATGCAGACCATACAGCAGCGGTTCCCAACTGCCGCTTCCCGGCGGCGGCGTCATACTGCGATCGACCCACAACCACCATGACAGACGTAACAAATTCCAGAAATGCCAAATAAGCAACCCGGTCACCGCCGCCAGTAAAAACCACGGCAGATGACCGAAAAACGCCCCGAGGATCAGGGCCGGGATACAACATAAGAAAAGCTCAAGCGCCAGCCTTTTCCATGACAGCCGTTCCAGCACGGGTCACACTCCTGTCAAAATTCAGAAACGGGCGGAGAAACGATATCCCGTGCCGCGAACCGTCTGTACCATTCGGTCATGGCCGCTATGTTCCAGCGCTTTGCGCAGGCGGCGAATATGCACATCCACCGTCCGGTCTTCAACGTAAACGTTGGTTCCCCAAACGTGATTCAGCAGCTGTTCACGGCTGTATACGCGTTCCGGGTGGGTCATAAAGAAGTGTAATAATTTAAACTCGGTCGGCCCCATATCCAGCGGATTTTCACCGGTCATGACGCGATGCGAGGAAGGATCCAGGCTCAGCCCCTGCATCTCAATCACCTCTTCAACCGCCATTGGCGAAATACGGCGCATCACCGCCTTAATTCGCGCCACCAGCTCCTTCGGCGAAAACGGTTTGGTAATATAATCATCCGCGCCGGTTTCCAGACCGCGAACGCGATCTTCTTCTTCGCCGCGCGCCGTCAGCATCACCACCGGAATATCGCGGGTCATCGCTTCGCGCTTAAGCTGTTTAATAAACTGTAGCCCCGATCCGCCCGGCAACATCCAGTCGAGGAGAATCAAATCGGGCCAGGGTTCATTGAGTTGATTCACCGCACTGTCAAAATCTTCCGCCTCGACGGGCTGAAAGCCGTTTTGCTCCAGAACAAAGCAGACCATTTCGCGGATTGGAGCTTCATCTTCAACGACCAGAATTCTTCTCGCCATTATTTACCCTGTGTTTTTTAGCCATCAGTATAGAAGTGCGCGGCCATTATGCGTCAGATTTGTGACAGATTTATGAAAAAATGACCGTCTGATGAATGCGGATTTTGAATGATGACACGCACTTAACGCATCCTATCTCGCCGTAATAGGGCAAAAGGAATACGGGCGGCAGGATCAACGTTATAATGGCCGCCTGGCTTTTATCGCAACGGAATTTTTATGCGCATCCTTCATACCTCCGACTGGCACCTCGGCCAGAACTTCTACAGCAAAAGCCGCGCGGACGAACACGCCGCCTTTCTCGACTGGCTGCTGGAACGCGCGCAGGAATACGAGGTGGATGCCATTATCGTCGCCGGCGATATTTTTGATACCGGCTCTCCGCCGAGCTACGCCCGCGAACTGTATAACCGTTTTGTCGTTCAGCTGCAGCAAACCGGCTGCCAGTTGGTGGTGCTGGCGGGCAACCACGATTCGGTGGCGACGTTAAACGAGTCGCGCGAAATTCTCGCCTTCCTGAAAACCACCGTGGTCGCCAACGCCGGTCACGCGCCCTTTGTCTTACCGCGACGCGACGGCACGCCCGGCGCGGTCTTCTGCCCGGTGCCGTTTTTGCGCCCGCGCGAACTGGTGGTCAGTCAGGCTGGCCACTCCAGCGGCGAAAAACAGCAGCAGTTACTGACCGCCATCAGCGACTACTATCAGCAGCAATATCAGCAGGCCTGCGATCTGCGCGGCGAACGCGGATTACCGATTATTGCCAGCGGCCACCTCACCACCGTCGGCGCCAGCAAAAGCGACGCGGTCCGTGAAATCTATATCGGTACCCTCGACGCCTTCCCGGCCAACCGCTTCCCGCCCGCCGATTACATCGCGCTCGGTCATATTCATCGCGCCCAGATGGTCGGCGGCTGCGAGCATATTCGCTACAGCGGTTCGCCGCTGCCGCTGAGTTTTGATGAAACCGGAAAAAACAAAAGCGTTAATCTGGTCTCATTCAGCGAGGGCAAGCTCAGCGAGGTGACGCCGCTGCCGGTGCCGATCACCCAGCCGCTGGCGGTACTGAAAGGCGATTTCGCCAGCATCACCGAACAGCTTCAGCAGTGGCAGGATAGCGCGCAGCAGCCGCCGGTCTGGCTGGATATCGAAATCACCAGCGATGAATACCTGCACGATATCCAAAGAAAAATTCAGCAGCAGACCGAATCGCTGCCGGTGGAAGTGCTGCTGGTGCGCCGCAGTCGCGCCCAGCGTGAACGCATTCTGGCCGGCGTTCAGCGAGAAACGCTGAGCGAACTGCAGGTGGAAGAGGTGTTTGCCCGCCGCCTGGCGCTGGAAACTCTTGATGCTCCACAGCAACAGCGGCTGGAGCAACTGTTTACGGAAACGCTGCATAGCCTGAACGGTGAGGAACACCTGTGAGAATCCTGAGCCTACGCCTGAAAAACCTTAACTCGCTGAAAGGCGAATGGAAAATCGACTTTACCGCTGAACCGTTCGCCAGCAATGGGTTATTCGCGATTACCGGGCCGACCGGCGCCGGGAAAACCACCCTGTTAGATGCCATCTGTCTCGCGCTTTACCACGAAACGCCGCGCCTGAGCAGCGTATCGCAATCGCAAAACGATCTGATGACCCGCGACACCGCCGAGTGCCTGGCGGAAGTTGAATTTGAGGTCCGGGGCACCGCCTATCGCGCCTTCTGGAGCCAGAACCGCGCCCGCAACCAGCCGGATGGCAATCTACAGGCGCCGCGCGTTGAGCTGGCGCGCTGCGACGACGGTAAAATTCTTGCCGACAAGGTCAAAGACAAACTGGAGCTGACGGCATCAATTACCGGCCTCGACTATGGGCGCTTTACCCGTTCAATGCTGCTTTCGCAGGGACAATTCGCCGCTTTCCTCAATGCCAAACCGAAAGAGCGCGCCGAGCTGCTGGAAGAGCTGACCGGGACTGAAATTTACGGGCAAATTTCCGCGCAGGTCTTTGAAAAACATAAACTCGCCCGCATTGAGCTGGAAAAGCTGCAGGCGCAGGCCTCCGGCGTCGTACTGTTAAATGATGAGCAGCAGCAGGCGTTACAGCAAAGTTTGCAAGTACTTACTGCTGAAGAACAGCAGCAGCTTGCCGAACAGACCCGCCAGCAAAATGCCCTACAGTGGCTGCGCCGCCGTCAGGAGCTAAACGCGGAAGCCACCCAGGCGCAGGCCGCTTTACAGCAGGCGTTACTGGCGCAGGAAGCCGCCGCGCCGCAGCTGGCGGCGCTACAAACCGCGCAGCCGGCAGAGCAACTGCGCCCATTATGGTCGCGGCTGCAGGAACACAGTACCGCGCTGGCGCAAACCCGCCGTCAGGTTGAGGAAGTAAATACTCGCTTACAGGACAGCCTGCGCCGTCGCGCCGGGATCCGCCTGGCAGCCCAACAACGCCTGGCTCAACTAGAATCCAGCCAGCAATCGTTAAATGAGTGGCTTAAAGCGCACGAGCGATTCCAGCAGTGGAGTACGGCGCTGGCAGGCTGGAAAGCCACCTTCCAGCAGCTTAACCGCGACGCTCAGCAAGAGTTGACGCTACAGCAGCGCCTGCAGGATGCCAGCCGTAAGCTCGGCGAATTGCCGGCCACCGCGCTAACCCTCGATGCGCAGCAGGTCAGCCGCGAGCTGGCACAGCATGCCGCCGCCCGCCCGCTGCGCCAGCAGCTCTCAACCCTCCATCGCCAGCTGCAGCCGCTGTTCCTGCGTCTGCGGCAGCTACAGAGCGCGGAAAACGCCTCACAGCAGGAAAAAGAGAAGCTTGAAGCCGCGCTACAACAGCGCCGTCAGGCGTGGAAGGAAAAAAATCAACAGCTCAGCGATGTAAAAGCCATCTGCGAACTGGAAGCGCGTATCGCCGGTCTGGAAGCCGAGCGCGCCCGCCTGCAGCCAGGCGCGCCTTGTCCATTATGCGGTTCCGAACATCATCCGGCGGTGGCGGAATACCAGGCGCTGGTGCCTGGCATCAACCAAACCCGCCGCGACGCGCTGGATCGGGAAGTGCGACAGCTGGCGGAAGAAGGCGCGCAGCTGCGCGGCCAGCTTGAAGCGTTGCTTAAACAACAGCAAAAAGACGCTGGCGAGAAAACATCGCTTCTGCAGCAGGAGCAAGCGCTCACCTCTCAGTGGCAAGCCACCCTCGCGGAATTAGCGATCGCGCTAACGCCGCAGGATGATATTGCCGGCTGGCTTGATAGCCAACAGCAGCATGAACAGCAGCTGTATCAGCATCAACAACGACTGGCCTGGCAGGCGCAACAGCAAGAGAGCCAGCAGCAGCTCCAGCAGTTACAGCAGGATCTCGAACAGCGCCGTCGCGCGCTGCAGGCGGAACTGGAGGTTTATTCCCTGGCGCTTCCGCCTGCCGCGGAGGCTAACGACTGGCTGGCCCAGCGCGAAGCCGAGACCCACAGCTGGCAGGCGAAACAAAATGAAGCCGCCGCGCTGCAGGAGCAACGCCAACAGCTAACGCCGCTGCTGGAAACCCTGCCTGAGTCAACGGAGGCCGCTGATCCCGCGCCGCTGGAGGGCTGGCGGCAGGTGCATGATGATTGCCTGGCGCTACAGAGCCAGTGGCAAACGCTGGGCCAGCAGGAAAGCCAGCAGCAGGCGCAGGTGAAGGAAAGCGAAAAGCAGTTTACCGCCGCGCTGGCCGTCAGCCCGTTTGCCGACCAAACGGCCTTTCTTGCCGCTTTGCTTGACGAGGCTAGCCGCCAGCGGCTGGAACAACTCAAGCAGACGCTGGAAAAAGAAGTTCAGCACAACCAAACGCTGGCCCTGCGGGCGCAGGCGTCGCTTGAACGCCATCAGCAACAGCCGCCCGGCGATATTGATATTAACCAGCCGCTGGAGCAGCGAGAGAATAGGCTGGAGCAACTGGCGCGCCAGTTGCGGGAAAACAGCGCCCGTCAGGGTGAGATCCGCCAGCAGTTGAAGCAAAACAGCGATAACCAACAGCGCCAGCAATCATTACGCCAGCAGATGGAACAAGCCGCGCAGCAGGTCGAAGACTGGGCCTGGCTGAATGCGCTCATCGGTTCAAAAGAGGGCGATAAGTTCCGTAAATTCGCCCAGGGGCTGACGCTGGATAATCTGGTGTGGCTGGCTAACCAGCAGCTCAACCGCCTGCATGGTCGCTACTTGCTGCAACGCAAAGCCAGCGAGGCGCTGGAGCTGGAAGTGGTAGACACCTGGCAGGCCGACGCGATACGCGATACCCGCACGCTTTCCGGCGGCGAAAGCTTCCTTGTGAGCCTCGCGCTGGCGCTGGCGCTATCTGACCTGGTGAGCCATAAGACGCGGATTGATTCGCTCTTCCTTGATGAAGGATTCGGCACCCTGGATAGCGAAACGCTGGATACCGCGCTGGATGCGCTCGACGCGCTTAACGCCAGCGGCAAAGTTATTGGCGTGATTAGCCACGTCGAGGCGATGAAAGAACGCATCCCGGTGCAGATTAAAGTGAAAAAGATAAACGGTCTGGGATACAGCCGATTGGAGAAAGCGTTTGCGGTGGAGTGAAGTCTTCTCCTCACCCTAACCCTCTCCCCACAGGGGGGAGAGGGAATGAGATTATAGCGGCCACAGCCATGCCGCGCCGCGTACGCCGCTGGAATCGCCATGCATCGCCTGGCGAATCGGCGTCTCGCATTCTCCGCCGAATACCCACTGCTTCACCAGCCCCGGTACCGTTTGATACAGGCGTTCGACGTTGCTCATCCCGCCGCCTAACACAATGACATCCGGGTCGAGGATATTCACCACGTGCGCCAGCGATTTCGCCAGCCGCTGCTCGTAGCGGCGCAGCGCCAGTTCGGCCTTTTCGTCACCTTCCCCCACCAGGCGCATAATCTCGCTGCCGGTTAATGGTTTTCCGCTTAGCCGCTGATAGTCGGTGGCGAAGCCGGTGCCGGAAATAAAGGTTTCAATACACCCCTGCTTGCCGCAATAACAAGGCACTTGCTGACGATAGCGCAGCTCATCTTCATCCATCCACGGCAGCGGGTTGTGTCCCCATTCGCCGGCTGTACCATTGCCGCCGATATGCGCGCGCCCGTTCAACGCCACCCCCGCGCCGCAGCCGGTACCGATAATGACCGCAAACACGGTTTGCGCCCCCGCGGCCGCGCCATCGACCGCTTCCGAAACCGCCAGGCAGTTAGCATCGTTGGCAAGCCGGACCTCACGATTGAGGCGCAGGCTGAGGTCTTTATCGAAGGGCTGGCCGTTCAGCCAGGTCGAGTTGGCGTTTTTCACCACCCCACTATATGGCGAAATCGAGCCGGGGATGCCCATACCGACGGTGCCGCGCTGCCCGGTCGCCTGCTCGGCCATCTCCACCAGCGAGGCAATGGTCTCGATGGTCTGGCGATAATCCTCCCGCGGGGTTGGCAAGCGGTGGCGAAATAACTGCTGGCCCTGCTCACTCAGGGCGATGACTTCTGTTTTTGTTCCACCTAAATCAATACCAATACGCACAGTCTGCTCCTCACCCCGATTAACAATGCAAGCATAGCGACAATTCGCTATCATGCCCGCCTGATTTAACGACAAAGCCGTGGAAATTATCATGCTGTGGTTCAAAAATTTAATGGTTTACCGTCTGAGCCGCGATATCGAATTGCGCGCCGAAGAGATGGAAAAACAGCTGGCCGAGCTGACATTTACCCCTTGTGGCAGCCAGGATATGGCGAAAACCGGTTGGGTATCGCCGATGGGATCGCACAGCGACGCGCTGACGCATACGGCAAACGGCCAGATCGTTATCTGCGCCCGTAAAGAAGAAAAGATCCTGCCGTCGCCGGTGATCAAACAGGCGCTGGAAGCGAAGATCCTCAAGCTCGAAGCCGATCAAGGCCGCAAGCTGAAGAAAACGGAAAAAGATTCGCTGAAAGATGAAGTGCTGCACTCGCTGCTGCCGCGCGCCTTTAGCCGCTTCAGCCAGACGATGATGTGGATCGATACCGTCAATGGCCTGATCATGGTGGACTGCGCCAGCGCCAAGAAAGCGGAAGATACGCTGGCGCTGCTGCGTAAAACGCTGGGCTCGCTGCCGGTGGTACCGCTGACGCTGGAAAATCCGATCGAGCTGACGCTGACCGAATGGGTGCGCTCCGGTAGCGTGGCTCAGGGCTTCCAGCTGCTTGACGAAGCTGAATTGAAAGCGATGCTGGAAGATGGCGGCGTGATCCGCGCGAAGAAACAGGATCTGGTGAGCGATGAGATCGCCGTACATATCGAAGCGGGTAAAGTGGTCACCAAACTGGCGCTCGACTGGCAGCAGCGTATCCAGTTTATGATCTGCGACGACGCATCGATCAAACGTCTGAAGTTCTGCGACGAATTACGTGACCAGAATGAAGATATTGACCGCGAAGATTTTGCGCAGCGTTTTGACGCCGACTTTATTTTAATGACCGGCGAGCTGGCGGCATTGATCCAAAGCCTGGTAGAAGGCCTCGGCGGCGAAGCTCAGCGCTAAGGCATCACCTTCCTGCCGGGCCCGGAAAGTGGACGCGGCAGGAAGGCGCTTAAATTACAGATAACGGCACAGGTAGGAAGTCGGTTCCGCCACCTGCAGGTGGAATTCGCTATTACCCGGCACGTTAAACACTTCACCTGCCGCGTACACCTTCCATTCCGTTTCCCCCGGTAACAGCACGTTCAACGCGCCGCTGACCACGGTCATCTCTTCCGGCTGGGCGGTGCCAAAGGCGTATTCACCCTCTTCCATCACCCCAACGCTGGCGCGGCCGGTACTGCTGCTGGTGAAGCCGATAGATTTCACTTTCCCTGAAAAATACTCATTGCTTTGAAGCATAAACAAGACCTTATCATCGTTGGTTGAAGCTTCAATATAGGGGGCGCTCCTTGCCCCTGTCACGTAAAATTAATCGATAACGTCGGGTTAAACTAATAGTTCTGCCGCCAGTCGCGAAACCAGCACATTTGACAATAATACCGGGACATCCAGCGCCTTTTGTAATACGTCGCGGTGATGCTGATGATAGCCAAGACAGTCGAGCACCAGTACATCCGCCCCCTGTTCGACTAAACCTCTTCCTGCATCCAGCAGATCGCTGTCGCTGCCGCCCATCGGGTTCGCCAGCGCATAGTAAGGCGTATTTTCTAAAGTGAGCCACTTTTGCCGCTGCAGGGGCAGGACTTCTTCAACGGGTACAATCACACCCACCTGATGGCCATCGACGATCGATGCCACCAGCGGCGGAATAATCCGTTCAGGCTCAAGAAGGATAGCGTTGTGCGTCGCAAGGCCGCTCAACTGTTCGGAACTGAGAAGAAGAATGACATCATATTCCTGCCGATCCAGCATCTCGATAACGCAGCGCAGATCGCGCTCCACCTTTTGGCGGGAGACTTCCACCAGTTGGTTGTCATTGAGTAAGGTCAGCAGCCCCTGGTCACCGGATTCCACGGCATAATCTTCCATAACGTCTTCACGCGTCATTTTACCTAACAGGCTAATATGGGTGATCTGCTCTTCCCTGATATGTTCGGTTAACAGCGGCAAAACTTCCGCCACCGGCGCCACGCCAATGGTCAAAATTGCCATCGTTGCACTCATATCATGTACCTTTTCACTACCACTGCTTCAACACAGGCTTTTCACACACGACATCCGCCCCCCTGGTGAGTAAAAATCAACCGTCGAGAAGCGTAGCAGCTCAGCGGCGCTGCGGAATGTAAAGATTCCAGAAGCTTCAGAGTCGCTCCTGAAAAATCCGTGTGTTAGGTATTCATTAGTACCATTGATGAATTAAAAATGTGAGCTGAGCCCGGTATTGCCATCTTCATGGCACAAACCGGGCCGGGGGATTATGTTTTTTCGGGATCTTCGTAGCGCCGTTTAGCGTCTAACGCTTCCTGCTCGGAGGGATGTTCGCTGATCAGCGAATCGGGTGTCGGGTAATCCGCACGCAGCTGATACCAGGTGACCGTCTGACCCGCGGCGCCTTTTTCGACGGCGACAACGCGTGCTTGTCTCGGATAAGGGGGTCTGTTTGGCATTGTTCTTCCTTTTTCGGCTGTCAGAACAATTAAGTATAGGCTCCGCTTTCCCCCCTGACCCAGGTAAAATCCTAACTTACCGTCACATCGCACAGCATGGTCATAATCTGTTCAACCACCGCATCCGGCGTCGCGGTGGCGTCTACGGTATGATGGGCGGTTTCGCGGTACAGGGCTTCCCGCTGCGCCAACACTTCGCCGACTTCCTCGCGGACGGGCTTACCGGTCAGCGTTGGACGCTGTTCCGCCTGTGGGTATGCTTCCAGACGCTCAATTAAGGCGTTAACTGAAGCCTGCAGATAAATCACGATGCCGTTTTCACGCATAAACAGACGATTACGTTCAGCGAGAATAATTCCTCCGCCGGTCGCAATCACCGTATCCGGCAGCGTAACAGCCTTCAGCGACAGCGTCTCCAGTTCACGAAAGCGTTCCCAGCCCTCTTTCTGCACGATTTCCGCTACCGTACGTTTCTCATGCGCCTGCAAACGATGATCGGTATCGGAAAACTGGAAATGCAGCGCGCGCGCCAGGGCATGGCCGATCGTCGTTTTACCGCAGCCTCGCGGCCCGATGAGAAAAATTGGTTGTGTCATTACCGAAGACCCCCTGGTTCCGCGTTTCGCGGAGAAATAAAGGCGAAAAGTACGCCATGATACCTGCAAATGCCTGCCACGATAACCGTAAAATAATCGTTACATTTTTTAGGGAACCCTATTTACCACAGAGTTTGAATGGATTCCGCATGTAAACTTATCATTGCATTTAGTGTTATGCCAGCTTTACTTAAAGGCGACGGATTATTTTTTATCCATTCCTTGCCGTAAACGGTAACACATTTCTGCACAGCTTTACGCTGCAACATATTTACAACACCGCCCGACCGTCGCACTCTGACGGTAAATGACCCGTGTGACAGAGGAATGTATCATGCAATCTGAAGAACAACGCCTTATTGATGGCCTGTTTTCCCGTTTAAAAGAGGCCGAGACGCACAGCGCATCGCGCGACGCCAGCGCCGAGGAGCGGATTGCCCAGCACGTAACCCAGCAGCCGGCGGCCCCGTACTATATGGCGCAAACTATCCTGATTCAGGAAGCGGCTATCAAACAACTTAACGACCGCATTCAGGCGCTGGAGGCTCAGGTTAGCCAGCTACAGGCGGCAAAACCGAGCAGCGGCGGGTTCCTGTCGGGCCTGTTCGGCGGCGGCCAGTCCCGCGGCTCCGATCCGATTCCTGGGGCCGAGCAATATGGCCGCCCGCAGGCCAATAACGCGCAACCGCAGTATGCGCCGCAGCAAAACTATGCCCCGCAGGCGGCAGGCCGCAGCGGCGGTGGCTTTATGGCGGGTGCGCTACAAACCGCGGCCGGGGTGGCAGGCGGCGTAGTGTTGGGCAATATGCTGACCAATATGTTCAGTGGTTCACACCCGCAGGAGATTGTGAACATCATCGATGAACAGCAGCCGCAGCAGCAACAAGACGTCAGCCCGGCGCTGGATAATAACGCCGCCGAGGATCCGTTCCGCCAGCAGGACGATCCTTTCCTGGCGGACAACAACACCTTTGACTCCGATTTCGACGCCGGCTTCGGCAATGACGATGATTTCGGTAGCGATGATGACAGCTGGGTTTAATCCTGCTGACGTTTAACCGCAAGCAGCCACTTCTCCAGCTCGGCGGCGAATAACTGCCGATCGCGCTGCGATAAACTATCCGGGCCGCCGGTCTGTACGCCGCTGGCCCGCATCGTCTCCATAAAATCACGCATCGTCAGGCGCTCGCGAATGGTCGCCTCACTGTAGCGCTCGCCGCGCGGATTCAGCGCCGCCCCTCCTTTCGCCAGCACTTCCGCCGCCAGCGGGATGTCAGCGGTGATCACCAAATCGCCCGGTTCACAGAGACGGACAATCTCGTTATCGGCAACATCAAAACCCTGCGCCACCCTTAGCGCGCGGACGTAGCGCGACGGCGGAACCCGCAGCGACTGGTTGGCGACCAGCGTCAGCGGCGTCTGCGTGCGTTCGGCGGCGCGGAACAAAATTTCTTTAATGACATTCGGACACGCGTCCGCATCTACCCAAATCGCCATTTCGGCTCCTGTCGTCGGCAAAGGTTGCGACATTGTCGCCTGCTTTTCTCCCCCAGAAAAGCGCCAGGATGATAAGCTAGTGGGATCGTAACGAAAAATGCAGAGGGGAAAGGTAATGGATAAGAAAATTGGCTTTATCGGCTGCGGCAACATGGGTAAAGCCATTCTCGGCGGCCTGATCGCCAGCGGACAAGTGCAACCGGCGCAAATCTGGGTCTATACCCCATCGCCGGACAAAGTTGCCGCCCTGCATGACCAGTACGGTATTAATGCGGCGGAAAGCGCGCAGGAAGTCGCTCAGGTCGCCGATATCGTCTTCGGCGCGGTGAAACCGGGGATCATGACCAAGGTATTAAGCGATATCGCTTCCAGTCTGAACAAAGATTCGCTGGTGGTCTCGATAGCCGCAGGCGTCACGCTGGATCAGCTGGCGCGCGCGCTGGGCCACGATCGCAAAATTATTCGCGCCATGCCGAACACGCCGTCGCTGGTGAACGCCGGGATGACCTCCGTGACGCCAAACGCGCTGGTCAGCGCGGAAGAGATCGCCGAGGTATTAACCATTTTCCGCTGCTTCGGCCAGGCGGAAACCATCGCCGAACCGATGATTCACCCGGTGGTTGGCGTCAGCGGTTCCGCGCCGGCTTACGTCTTTATGTTTATCGAAGCCATGGCCGATGCCGCCGTTCTCGGCGGTATGCCGCGCGCGCAGGCCTACAAATTCGCCGCGCAGGCGGTTATGGGGTCAGCGAAGATGGTACTGGAAAGCGGCGAACATCCGGGCGCGCTGAAAGATATGGTCTGCTCGCCGGGCGGCACCACCATTGAAGCGGTTCGCGTACTGGAAGAAAAAGGTTTCCGTTCCGCCGTTATCGAAGCAATGGCGAAGTGTATGGAAAAATCAGAGCAACTGAGCCGTTCCTGATAATCCTCAAAGAGACTACGGGTGAGGCGCCACCGCCCCACCCGTCATCTTATTTCTTCAGGCAGGTACTCATAAACTTATTACGATCGTCACCCTTCAGCGATTTCGACGACGCTTCTTTGCTACAAGCGCTCATCTTCTGCTGTTGAGGCGTCAGCGTCTTGCCGGCCGCTGGCGCATCTTTCTTCAGGCAATTGCTCATAAAGGTTTTACGTTCATCACCCTTCAGCGACTTTGACGCCGCTTCGGTATTACATACGCTCATTTTCTGCTGCTGAGGCGTTAACGTTTTATCTGCGGCACTTACCGCGGCAACAAAGACCAAACCAAAAAGTAGGGTTACCAGAAATGTTATTTTCATCACACCATCCCTCTGTTAGTGGATCTCTGTAAGTCTGGTCGCTATCAGCAAAAAAACCAGCCGGTAACGTAAATTCGTTACCGGCCGCGGGTTATTTCAGACCCAGCGCGTCTTTCATGGTGTAAAACAGATCGGTCTGGTCGGTAAGACCCACCACGTTGCCCGCATGCGGGCCATAGGCGGCAATACGCAGTTGGGTGCCGGTGTGTTCCATCGACTCTTCTTCAGAGTTGCCATAGCTCATCACCATTACCGCGCCATCTTTGGTCGTCAGCGCCTGGGTCAGGCCCGGCGCTTTCGTGTCGGCCGGGATAATCTGGCTGGAGTGGGCGTGATCGGCGGTGACGATCACCAGGGTATTACCCTCTTTTTTGGCAAATTCCAGCGCTTTCTGTACCGCTTCATCGAGGTCGACGGTTTCGCCAATCTGGCCGCAAGGGTTTGCCGCGTGGTCCTGTTTATCGATAGACGCCCCCTCAACCTGCAGGAAGAAACCTTTCTCGTTGCGGCTCAGGAGATCAATCGCTTTTTCGGTCATCTGCGCCAGCGTCGGGACGGAAGCATCGCGTTTCGGGTTTGGGGTACAGGTTACCGGCGGTTTGTCGATATTGCCGTGATAAGAGGCTTTCGGGCCTTCCCACCGCACCGGCATATTGCCGTCGGAGAACAGACCGAGCAGCGGTTTACCCTGATTTGCTTCGCTGATAGCGGCGAGAGAGGCGGCGTCGGTCACAATCTGATAGCCGCGAGCGACCGCCTGCTCATGCAGGGTTTTCCCCTGCCACTCCCCTGCGGTCGCCGTTTCAGCAAAGGTCTTCGCCCCGCCGCCTAAAGAGACATCCGGACGGGCATTCAGCAGTTGTTCGGTGATAGAGCCCTTGCCGCCTTTTTCCAGCGCGTTGCTGGCGCATTTTTCGCTGGTCACGCTGGGACCATAGCATTTACGCGAGGTCACATGGGCCACCTGCGCCGCCGGCGTCGCATCCTGCAGCTCAGCCGTCGAGACATTGCCGGTGGCAAGACCCGCGGCTTTCGCCAGCTCAAGGATGGTCTGATGATCTTTTTCGTGGATATCAACGCCCAGCGCGCCGTTATAGCTTTTCACGCCGGTGGTCCACGCGGTTGCCGAAGCGGCGGAATCCGTCACGTAATCCGGTTTGCCGGTTTTTTTATCCAGAGAATAATGAGTGTACTGGCCGGTCAGCGGCAGGGCATCAATACCTTTAAAGAAACCGCCGGCGCCTTCGGCATAATTTCGTGCGGCGGTAATTTCTGAATCTCCCATGCCATCGCCAATGAGCAAAATAATATTTTTCGCCGGCTTATTGATTAAAGAAGCGCGCAGCGCTTCGGTCTGATCGCCCGTTAAACGGCGCGCGCCGCCTGGGGTCGTGATATCGCCCTGGGCCGCGCGATTTTCCAGCACCGGCGAAGAAGTTGTTTGTGCATGAATAACCGGGGGAGCCAGCAGCGGTAACAGGGCAATAAAGAGGGCAGATAATTTCACTTTGTCGTCTCCATGTAAAAAATACTTAAAAAACAAAACGAGGGAGACTTTATAAAAGTGGTGTGACAGAAAAATGACAGCATCCTTACTGGTCACATGATTAGTTACGAGGATGCCGGAGCAGCTTTTTTATATATTGCTGCAGAAGCTGGGTATCACGGTCGTCCACCAGCGGTCCGGGCTTTACCTGCTCCATGGCGGTTTCGATATCCTGAATCAAACGTTGCTGCGCATCCTCAGCCATATGGCGCAGCAGTGCGGTGACGACAATTTCCAGCGCCTCAACCTGTACCGTCAGCTCTTTTGCCTCTTCTTCTTTTTGCGCCAGATTGACCAACAGCTCAGCAATGAGATTTTTCATTACGCATTATCCTTAAGCAACATCCATAATGGCCTAGTTATGTCATACATCGGCATATCGATACCAGAATTATTTTCAAATAATAGGGTTATTCCTGCAATAATATTCAGCGAAACGTTTTTATTACCGCCGGACAACAAAGGGAATGCCCCTATTATTAATAGCTAAAAGATAATTCTATAACCAAATTTAATAGTAAATAATAAAATGGAATATGTGTCGCACTATTTAAGGATAACCAAAGGTAATGGTTAATAGCTATATCAGCTGATTAATATAAGGCGCCCTTATGAGCGCCCAATATTTTTATTTAAACGGCCGCGCGGCGGCTACGGCGTAACATAATCGCCAGTTGCCAGATATTAATCAGGACAATCAACGCAGTGGCAATAAACACCCAGCGGAACCCCGCCATTGCCGAGACCGAAGCGCCAATAAGCGGCCCGGCGACATTACCCAGATACATAAATGACTGGTTATAACCGAAAATACGCCCGGTGACGTTATCGCTGCAGTATTTCAAGAGCAGCGTCTGAACCGCCGGTAACATCGCGCCGTCGGCAAAGCCCAGCAGGAAGCGCAATACCCCGAGCTGCAGCGGCGAGGTCACGAACGACATCGCAAAGAACATCACCACCGCGCAGCATAACGTCGCCAGCAAAATGCGCGACGTCCCGATGCGATCGCCGAGTTTCCCCAGGCGAGGCGCGGAAATCAATGCCGAAATCCCCGGTACGGCGGCAATCATCCCCGCCAGAAACGCGATATTGTTGCTGTCCGGCGCCATCGACTTGATAAATAACGCCAGAATTGGCCCGATAGAGCCGTTACACAACTGGATAACCAGGGTGGTGAAAAACAGGCTAATCACCAGCCCCGGATGGGTCAATGAAGCAAAGACCGCTTTGCCGCTCAGGCGTTCAGCTTTGCTCACTTGCGGCCGGGCGCCCTCTTTAATCAGAAACAACGTCACGAGGAAACTGACCGTCAGTAAAATCGCGGTAATGAAAAACACCGCCCGCAGGCCGACGTGGTCAGCAAGAAAACCGCCGAGCAACGGGCCGCCGATCACGCCGCTTATCTGCGCCGTCGACAGCGTACTGAGCGCCCAACCGCTGCGTTCACGCGGCACCTGCGAGGCCACCAGCGCCATGGCGTTGGGAATATAACCGGAGGTCAGCCCCATTACCGCACGCAAAATAAATAGCTGCCAGACGTTGTTCGCAAAAGCCTGCAGCAAAATCGCAATCGCCATACCAAGGGAGGCGCGCAGCAGCATGAGTTTGCGCCCTTTGCGGTCTGCCAGGCTCCCCCACATCGGCGAGACAATCGCCGACACCAGGAAGGTGACGCTAAAGGTCAAGCCCGACCACATCGACAGCGCTTCGTGTGAGGTAACGCCCAACTGAGAGACATACAGCGGTAAGAAGGGCAGAATTTGACTGATGGCGAGTCCGGTGAAAAAACAGCCGAACCAGACAGAAATGAGATTAACCTTCCAGGATTCCATAACTACGCGTATTCATTAGTGTTTCGTTAATTATTACCTAGCTTAGCAATTTCCGTCTCCGCACGTAGCACCAGAGATGCGCATGCCGCGAGTTTGGTGTTTTATCGCCCTGACCGCGGAGTAGACAAACATAATCGAAGATAACCGCATTGTCGTCAGTGGGATGTGCTGAGGCACATCGTCGGATAGTGGCGAATGCGCAGCATTTAACCCTCTGCTGTAAAGGGTAAAGATTCAGGCAGCCATCTCGCTAAAACACATGCTATGTTATGTGTTTTGATGTAATCAGGATGGAAGTTGAAATGGCTAAAATGAGGGTTGGGATCGTTTTTGGCGGTAAGTCGGCAGAACATGAAGTGTCGCTGCAGTCAGCCAAAAATATCGTCGAAGCAATTGATAAGACACGCTTTGATGTTGTGCTGCTGGGAATCGATAAACAGGGGCTTTGGCATATCAACGATGCCAGCAACTATCTGCTGAACCCGCAGGATCCCGCTCATATCGCGCTGCGCCCGTCCGACGTGACGCTGGCGCAAATTCCTGGTCGCGATGCCCATCAGTTGATCAACGCCGATAGCGGCCAGCCGCTGGCGGCCATCGACGTCATCTTCCCGATTGTTCACGGCACCCTTGGCGAAGATGGTTCGCTGCAGGGGATGCTGCGGATGGCGAATTTGCCGTTCGTCGGCTCCGATGTGCTGGGCTCCGCCGCCTGCATGGATAAAGACGTCACTAAACGCCTGCTACGCGATGCCGGTCTGTCGATTGCGCCGTTCATCACCCTGACTCGCGCCAACCGCCAGCAGTTCAGCTTTGCCGATGTCAAAGCGAAGCTGGGGTTACCGCTGTTCGTGAAGCCCGCGAACCAGGGGTCTTCCGTCGGCGTCAGCAAAGTGAAGAGTGAAGAAGAGTATCGGCAGGCCGTCGCGTTAGCCTTTGAATTCGACCATAAAGTGGTGGTTGAACAAGGGATTAAGGGCCGTGAAATCGAGTGCGCGGTGCTGGGCAATGATTATCCCCAGGCCAGCACCTGCGGGGAGATCGTACTCAATAGCGAATTCTATGCCTACGATACCAAGTACATCGATGATAAAGGCGCGCAGGTGGTGGTTCCGGCAGCCATCGCCCCGGAAATCAACGACAAAATCCGCGATATCGCCGTCCGCGCTTATCAAACGCTCGGCTGCAGCGGAATGGCCCGCGTTGACGTCTTCCTGACGGAAGATAACGAGGTGGTGATCAACGAAATCAACACGCTGCCGGGCTTCACCAACATCAGTATGTATCCGAAGCTGTGGCAGGCCAGCGGCCTGGATTACACCAGCCTGATAAGCCGCCTGATCGAGCTGGCGCTGGAGCGCCACGCAGCCGACCGCGCGCTGAAAACCTCAATGAACTAAGCATTTTTCCCGGGTAGCGGCGTACCGCCTTACCCGGGCTACCGCGGTGCCGTTATTTTGTCGGATGGCGGCTAACGCCTTATCCGACCTACGGTCCGTGCGGCCTGCTGTTAATTTCTTCACCACGCTGGCTGACACTACTGGTGCTCTCCCCCCCCCCGGTGGCGCTGCTACAGCGCTTTGCGATTTGGTAGCCCGGAGAAGGCGCAACGCGCCGCGTCCGGGAAAAACCCTTAAAAAGTCGCAAACCGATAACAGTATCTACGCCGGCATGTGATCTGTAGGCCCGCGCAAGCGTAGCGCCGCCGGGCAATAACCGCGGGTAAAAAGCCACTTTCGCGCCGGATGGCGGCGGCGACTGGCCGCCCTCTGTGCGCTCCCTGCGCCATGAGAGACATAACGCAGAAGAATTATCAGGAGCGCAATGTGCCTGGAAACAGCACAGAACAACCGTTTTTCCAGGTCGAAACGATCGCAAACCGATAATAATAACTACCACGTCTTGCCGGGGATATTACGCCTCTTCTGCCGGACGGCGGCGAATAACAAATCCCGCCAGCCAGAAGCTCACGACCCACGTCGCCAGACCGACGGCATATGATTGCCACCCCTGCGCGTCAAACCCCAACAGCCCCACCACGCCATTCAAAATAAAAATTAACCCCAGCGCGAACGCGTAGTAGTGCCAGTCACGGCGGATTTTGTCGGTCAGCTTCATAACGACTCCTGCAGAAAAAAAACATCATCGCATAGCCGCCCGCCGCGCCAACAAGATTGTTCGCACAATGCGAAGCCGCTCTCCCTTTTGTGCAATGCGGGCTCGCCGACAGTTTTGTCAAAACAGGATTATTCCTGGCAGAAATTACCAGCAATCTGATACAGGGAAACGCCCGGCGCTGCCAGAATTCCTGTCTATAGAGCTGGAGGAAAAACCAGCGGAACAGGTGTTGCGGAGGTTTATATGGCTGAATTTACGTTTTCTAAAACGCTGATGGGGAGCAACAAAAAGAAGGTATCGATCACCAGCGGTAACATTGCCTACGCGCTTTTTGTTCTGCTGTGCATCTGGGCCGGCGCGCAAATGTTGAGCATGCTGGTACACGCGCCAGGCGTATTCGAACATCTCATTCAGATTCAGGATACCAACCGCCCACGCATTGAGATTGGGCTCGGCGTCGGTACCCTGTTCGGTTTAATTCCGTTCCTGTTTGGTAGCCTGCTGGTCGGCGCGCTGGGGCTTATCCTACGCTGGTACCATAACCGTTAACGACGCGCCATACAGCTGGCGCGGCGATCGTCGACCCGCTTAGCAAACCACGCGGTAGTAAGATTGCGGGTGATTTTCGGGCTTTCCAGTTGGATCCCCGGCAACATCTCGCGCGGAAGCGTTTTCCCGGCCTTTTTCTCGGCGATTTTGAATATTTTCTTATACAAATCGCTCTCTTCAAACGCCAGGCTATCGCCCTTCTTCAGTTGGCGATGGATATCGCCATCGCTCATCCCCAACTGCCCGGCTAAACGGCGCACCGCCAGCTCAGTCGTTCCAGGTTCATCGCTGTCATAACGAATAAGATCGCCATCCAGCGCCAGCTTAACGCCGGTGGCTTTAACCACCGCATTCTGGAAGGCGGCGTTACGGCTGGCATACCAACCGGCATTGAAATCAGCAAAGCGGTACAGCGGCACGCTATAGTTAGCCGGGTAGTTGAGCAGATGATAGGTGCCGAACCACAACCCGCCGCGCAGGCTGAAGACTTCCTGGCGCACGGTGCCGTCCATTTTCCACGGATAGCCGTCGGTATGCTGCTGGGCAAAGGCGATGCTTACCTGCATTGGCCCGCCGGTATGCACCGGGTTGAGAGAGCCGAACAGCTTCTGGCCCATCGGCACCATGCCAATGAAGTCATCAAAAATCGCGCTTAGCTGTTTTTCCGTTTTGACGTTATCGAGGCGCTCGCTGTAACTTTTACCGTTCGGCGAGGTGATTTTCAGCGCGGTATGCACCAGAAATATCGGGATATGCATTTTTTCCGCCCGGCGGTCAATTTCCTGCCAGGCGATTTTATTCAGGCCCGGTACCGCCGGATCGGCCTGATAGTTTGATTCCTGCTGGGCGACCGCCAGCACCGAACAGACGTTTTCTTCCGTCGGCGCCAGCTTCTGGCTGTCAAAGGTTTTGGCAATCGCCTGCGCCCAGGCCTCGCGGTCTTTGACGCTGGCGGGCATTTTTTGCCGCACCACGGCGGCGACATCCACCGGCTTCTCGCCTTCTTTCAACTTAGGCGCCTGCTGGCTGGTACAGGCGCTCAGCACCAACCCGGCCAGCAGCGTAAAAGAGAGTGAAACACCGCGAGAAACCTGCGCCATAAACCTTCCTTGCATTCATTCATTAATTAACGGTTGAAGAGACTTCCTGCAGCCCTTTGTTATCCAGTTCGCGCTCAAAGCTGCGCAGACGTTTATAGATGGACATCAGTTCCACCAGCGTGGTCCACGAACTAATCAGATACTGGAACGAGCCGCGAACCTGGCCGAACACGTTGGTGATCTGGGTCATCAGGCCGAGCGTAATCGTACCGGCGACAATCGACGGAAACAGCAGGAACAAGCCGAAAACGTTATCCACCTGCAGGTAAAGAATACGGGCAATATTGAAATACATATAGTGGAAATAGAGGCGGAAGTAGTTGCGGCGCACCGCGCTGAACAGCTCGCGCACGGTCGGCGGCGTGGCGCGGTTGGCGTCATCCTCGCCATACACCAGCTCTTTACGATAGGCGGCTTCTACGCGCTGGTTTTTAAATTGCAGGCCCGGCAGCTTGATCCCGACCACCGCCAGCAGCCCGGTTCCCATCAGCGACCACACGATAGCGGCAATCACCAGCCCATACGGTAAATGGCCAACGATCGGCAGGTCCGGCACATGCGCCGACAGCGAAACCAGCACCGGCAGGAAGGCAATCAGCGTCATTACCGCATTAATAAAGCTTACGCCCATATCTTCAAGCGTCGCGGCGAAGCGCATGGTGTCTTCCTGCACACGCTGAGCGGCACCTTCGATATGGCGCAGATGCTGCCAGTGTTCCATATAGTGTTCGTTCATCGCGGTACGCCAGCGGAACACATAGTGGCTTACGAAGAAGTTATTCAGCACGCCAATCACCACCGCAATCAGCGCGATGCCAAGAAAAATGCCAATCTCGTGGTAGAACTGATTGATGCTGACCTTGTGCGGCGTGGCCAGCGCGCTCTGAATCAAGTCATAGAACGGCGCATACCAGGCGTTGATCGCCACCCCAACTTCCACCAAAAACCAGGTGACAAAAATAATCAACGAGGTGCCGAGAATAGACCAGTATTGCCAGCGATGCGGGCTATAGATAAACCAGAACAGCGCGAAGGCGCCGACGCAGAACAGGTAATACGCGTAAAACACCAAATAGTTGAGCGACCAGAACCGCGCCGCGCTGATGGCGACATCCTGCGATGCGCCGGTTATCCGCAGCAGCCAGTCGCCGCCGCCCGCCTGCCAAAAGATCACCGCCAGCAGCGACCAGATAAAGGCAGAAATAAAAAACGGCCCCGGTTTGGGGAAAAAAGCTTTAAACATCGTACTCTCCTGCTAACTTCTTATCGTTCTGTTTTTGCTGTGTACCACACGTACGCCCGCCGCAACGCGCGGCGGCGAAGTAAAGCGGACCCATGATGAGACCGGATATCAGCGACTTAGTTCGTCTGCCATTCGGCAAGAATTGTTTCTACGGGTTTCACGCGTAAAGGATTATCGGGAAGGGTGAAAGTCCGCCACACCTCGTTATAGTGAGCGATCAGCGTTTTAGCCTCGGCGGCGGCGCGATTGGCGGTGGTATGGGCATCTTCGGCAATGGTGATGGCGTAGCCGCGGCTGGCGCCGTTTTTGATGGTGGTATCGACGCAATAATCGGTCGCGCAGCCGCAGATAACAAAAGCGTGAGTTCCGTTCTCGCGCAGCACCTGTTCAAGATCGGTTTTATAAAACGCATCACAGGCCGTTTTGGTGACGTAGCGCGCCCCGGCGGGTTGCGCCAGTTCAGGCAGCAGCGCGAATCCTTCGCTTCCTTCTTCCAGGCCGCCTGCTTCAGCGTGCTGAATGAAAATAACGCTATCGGCGGCGTGAATCAGGCGATTGATTTGCGCTACGCAGCGTTCGCGATCGACACGCGGCGTCTCGAATACGCCGTTTTGCATATCCACTACCATCAGAACCCGTTGAGATGCCATCACCACTCTCTTTTATAAGATGAATAAGAGCTTAATCATACGCGTCAGGCGGAAAAGCAGATATCTGAAAGCGGAAAAAAGTCATTTTTACGCACCGTTACGCTTTTCTGTGAAATATTGTCGTTATTCCCACTTTGCTCGCCGCGACTTCGTAGTATAAATACGGTGTATATTCCCCTAATAAACGATGGATGCCTCCGTTGAAACGTAGTTTGCTCATTTTTGCTGCGCTGTGCGCGGCGTCGTGGACCTCAGCCCAGGCGGTTCAGCCGAGCGTTGATCCGGTATTTACTTCTGATGTGGTCGACCGCTTCGCCGAACATATTTATTACGGCAGCGGCGCCACCGGCATGGCGATGGTGGTTATCGACGGCAACCAGCGCGTATTCCGCAGCTTCGGCGAAACCCGTCCGGGTAATAATCAGCATCCACAATTGGATTCCGTTATCCGCATCGCCTCTCTGAGTAAGCTGATGACCAGTGAAATGCTGGTGAAACTGCTCGATCAGGGAGTGGTTAAGCTTGACGATCCGCTGAGTAAATACGCGCCGCCTGGCGCGCGGGTGCCAACCTACCAGGGCGTACCGATTACGCTGGTCAATCTCGCAACCCACACCAGCGCCCTGCCGCGCGAGCAGCCCGGCGGCGCGGCGCATCGCCCGGTATTCGTCTGGCCGACCCGCCAGCAGCGCTGGAACTGGCTGTCGACGGCTACGCTTAAAACCACGCCGGGTTCGCAGGCGGCCTATTCCAACCTGGCCTTCGACCTGCTGGCCGATGCGCTATCGACCGCCGCCGGTAAGCCCTACCCGCAGCTGTTTGAAGAACAAATCACCCGCCCGCTCGGCATGAAGGACACCACCTTCACCCCATCGCCGGATCAGTGTCAGCGCTTGATGGTGGCGGAGAAAGGCGCCAGCCCGTGTAATAACACCCTCGCGGCCATCGGCAGCGGCGGCGTGTATTCGACCCCGGGCGATATGATGCGCTGGATGCAGCAGTTCCTCTCTTCGGATTTCTATACTCGCGGCCAGCAGGCCGATCGCATGCAGACGCTGATTTATCAACGTACCCAGCTCACCCGAGTGATCGGCATGGATGTCCCCGGTAAAGCCGATGCGCTGGGTCTGGGCTGGGTGTACATGAAGCCGAAAAACGGCCATCCGGGCATTATTCAGAAAACCGGTGGCGGCGGCGGATTTATTACCTATATGGCGATGAACCCGCAGGCTAACGTCGGGGTCTTCGTGGTGGTGACCCGTTCCGCGTTGACCCGTTTCAGCGCCATGAGCGACGGCGTCAACGACCTCGTCAGCGCCTTAAGCGGCGTGCAGCCGAATATGGAAACCGCCAGCCAGTAATCGTTGCGGGATGTTTTGCCACTGATTGTTAAGGATCGTTTTGGCGAAACATCCCGCTGTCGTTTGCGGTACACTACCTTCTTTCATTTCACAAAATCAGGCAAACCATGACAGATTTAATCACTCGCCCACGCCGCCTGCGTCAATCCGCCTCGCTGCGCGCCATGTTTGAAGAGACAACACTGAGTTTGAACGACCTGGTGTTGCCGATCTTTGTTGAAGAAGAAATTGACGATTACAAAGCCATCGAAGCGATGCCTGGCGTCATGCGTATTCCGGAAAAACATCTGGCGCGCGAAATTGAGCGCATCGCCAACGCCGGGATTCGTTCAGTGATGACCTTTGGTATTTCCCACCATACCGACGCGACCGGTAGCGATACCTGGAATGAAAACGGTCTGGTGGCGCGCATGACCCGTATCGCCAAACAGGCGGTGCCGGAAATGATCGTCATGTCCGATACCTGCTTCTGCGAATACACCTCGCACGGCCACTGCGGCGTGTTGTGCGAGCACGGCGTCGATAACGATGCGACTCTGGAAAACCTCGGTAAGCAGGCGGTGGTCGCCGCGGCCGCCGGCGCTGATTTCATCGCGCCATCCGCCGCGATGGATGGACAGGTGCAGGCGATCCGCCGTTCGCTGGATGCCGCAGGCTTTACCAATACCGCGATTATGTCTTACTCAACTAAATTCGCGTCATCGTTCTACGGCCCGTTCCGCGAAGCCGCCGGTACCGCGCTGAAGGGCGATCGTAAAACTTACCAGATGAGCCCGATGAACCGTCGCGAGGCAATTCGCGAGTCATTGCTTGATGAAGCCCAGGGCGCGGACTGCCTGATGGTGAAACCGGCCGGCGCCTATCTGGATATCCTGCGTGATATCCGCGAGCGCAGCAACCTGCCGCTCGGCGCTTATCAGGTCAGCGGCGAGTACGCGATGATCAAATTTGCCGCGCAGGCTGGCGCAATCGACGAAGAGAAAGTGGTGCTGGAAAGCCTTGGCGCAATTAAACGCGCGGGCGCGGACCTGATCTTCAGCTATTTCGCCCTCGATCTGGCCGAGAAAAAAATCCTGCGTTAAACCTGCCCTCTCCCCGGTAGCGCTGACGCTTACCGGGGCTACCAACCAAATGCCAAATCGTAGATATTATTATCAGTTTGCAACTGTTTCATTCTTGGAGAAACGGTTGTTCTATGCTGTTTCCGGGCACATTGCGCTCCCGAAATGTCTTCTGCGTTATGTCTCTCATGGCATAGGGAGCGCACAGGGGGCGGCCAGTCGCCGCCGCCCCCTGTACCCCCGGGCTCTGGCCGCCAAAATCGCCACTTCGTGGTTCCTTCGACTTATCCCGGCAGTCTTCGGGTCGGGCCGAGGCAGCGTCCGTGCAAAACACGGCCCTCAGCCCGCATCCATGCGGGCTGCCCCGGCCTGCCGGGAACGTCTCAGCGATTTTGAGGCCACCAACACCGGCAGTTTCAGTAGCCATGGATACAAGGGTAGAGCTCTGCAGCATGCAATGGCACGGACTGTAGGTCGGGTAAGGCGTAGCCGCCACCCGACAAAAAAACGGCGCTGCGGGTCGCCCGGATAAGGCGTTAGCCGCTATCCGGGAAACCTCGCCTGCTGAGACCGAATCTTCACCGAATTGTAATCTGAACGACATCTGCGCCTTCTACTGTCTGGTCAGGACAGAGGAGGAGTCACTATGTTTAGTCTCGACAACGTTCTCGATGACCTGTGGCCTCAGGCGAGGCCCGCCCCCTGGCAGAAAAAGGTGTTGAAAAAGCTTCTGCATGAAGCAGAGTTCCAGCAATTTGCCGCCCGCCATCGTCACCTGAAAGGACTGGATACGGTCGAACAGGTCCTCGAACATCTCAATATCCGCTGCGCTATCCCGGCGCATGACCTTGAACAAATCCCCGAACATGGCCCGCTGGTGATTATCGCCAACCATCCGACCGGGACGCTCGATGGGCTCGCCCTGCTTTATGCGGTCTCCCGCGTGCGGCGCGATGTCAAAGTCGTCACTAACCGTATGCTGACCCATCTTGAACCGCTAAGCTCGCTGTTTATTCCGGTGGATAATATCAACGGCCGTACCGCCAAAGCGGCGCTGCAGCAGATGGACCAGCAGCTGCTGCAGGGCGGCGTGCTGATCTTCTTCCCGGCGGGGGAAGTCTCGCGCCTGACCCGCCGCGGCATCCGTGATAAAAAATGGCATCCCGGCTTCATCAAGCTGGCGGCGAAATACCGCGCGCCGCTGCTGCCGGCCTGGATCCGCGCCCACAACAGCCCGCTGTTCTACGCCAGCGCCCTGCTCTCCGAGAATCTGCCGCTGCTGCTGTTAATGCAGCAGATGTTTCGCCGCCGCGATAGCAGCTTGCCGTTGCGCATTGGCCAGCAAATCGCGTGGTCATCGTGGCATCAGCCGCCGCTTTCCGCCCGCGAACTGGCGGACCGGTGCTACCGCCACGTCGAGCGCCTCGGTAAAGGACACCCCGGCCTGTTTAAAAGCGAAAGCGCGATCGCCCGCCCGGAAGACCGCGCGCTGCTCAAACGCGAGCTGGCAAAAACCGAATGTTTAGGCAAAACCACGGACGGTAAACTGATTTATCTGTGGCAACGCAACGGCCAGGAAGAGGCACCGCTGCTACGCGAACTGGGCCGTCTGCGGGAGATAGCCTTCCGGGCGGTCGGCGAAGGCAGCGGCAAACGCCGCGATATTGATAGCTACGATGATGACTACCTGCACCTGATTTTATGGGATGAAGAGGATCTGGAGATCGTCGGCGCCTATCGTTTTATGCCTACCGCCATGCAACTGGAGAAACGGGGAGTGGAGGGCATCTACAGCTACAGCCTGTTCCACTACGACGCGCGGATGGACGATATTCTGCAGCACGGGATTGAACTGGGGCGCAGCTTCATTCAGCCGCGCTACTGGGGACGCCGCGGGCTGGATTATCTCTGGTCAGGCATCGGCGCCTGGCTGGCGCGAAACCCGCACTATCGCTATCTTTTTGGCCCGGTCTCGATTTCCGGCGGCTTGCCGCCCGATGCCCGCGATTTGCTGGTCGCCTTCTACCGCTTATGGTTTCCGGCGACGCATCCGCTGGCCAAATCCCGTCGCCCCTACCCAGCTTCGCTACCCGAGGTGCTGGCGCAGTTTGGCGGCGAGGATTACACCGAAGACCTGACGCGGCTGAAGTCCCTGCTCGGCAACCTCGGCTGCGGCATCCCGCCGCTGTATAAACAGTACTCGGAAGTGTGCGAGCCGGGAGGCGTGCAGTTTATCGATTTCGGCAGCGACCCGGACTTTAATCACTGCGTCGATGGGCTGGTGCTGGTGGATTTAACCTACCTGAAAGCCAACCGCTACCAGCGCTACATCGGCGCGCATCTCTAGCCGTTTATCCCGCCCGGTAGAACGGCTTATCGCCAAGAATTGTCGCGCGGTGCATGATGCGCCGCTGCGGCAGATAGTCGGCGTTGGCGTAATGCTGCGTCACCCGGTTATCCCAAATCGCCACATCGTTCGGCTGCCAGCGCCAGCGCACCTGGAATTCCGGTTTTGTGACGTGAGCAAAAAGGAAATTCAGCAGCGCCTCGCTCTCTTTCTCGCTGACATCCACAATACGGGTGGTAAACCCTTCATTGACGAACAGCGCCTGCTTACCGGTTACCGGATGGGTACGTACCACCGGGTGCAACAGCGGCGGGTTCTTCGCCACCGCCTCGCGCCAGCGCTGATGCTCCGCTTGCGTCTTGTTGTACTTGTACTCCTGGAACGATTTGCGGAAATCGTGCTCCGCGCGTAACCCGCTCAACAGCTGGCGGAACGGTTCGGATAACGCTTCCCAGGCGGCAATACCGCTGGTCCACAGGGTATCGCCGCCGGTAGAAGGTAACTCCTTCGCCGCCAGAATCGCCCCCGCCGGCGGCGTATCGATAAAGGTCACGTCGGTATGCCAGTTATCGTTGTCCGGCGGATTATCGTTATGGGTATCCAGCACGATAATTTCATCCACGCCCGGCGCATGCGGATAGACCGGATGGATATGCAAATCGCCGAACCGTAACGCCAGATCGCGCTGCTGTTGCGGGGTGATATTTTGCTCGCGCAGGAACACCACCTGATGGCGCAGCACCGCGTGGTATAGCTGCTCAAACTGATTGTCGCTTAACGGACGGGTCAAATCGGCTCCGGCCACCTGCGCGCCAATATACGGCCCCAACGGGGTAATGCTCAGACGTTCACTCATTGTACTTCTCCATGCCAGGGCGTCAGGCGGCGCTGCAACGCGCGCAGTCCCAGTTCCAGAACAAATGCGATTATCGCAATCACCGCGATCCCGGCTAACACCACATCGGTCGCCAGGAATTCACCGGCGGATTGCACCATAAAACCTAAGCCGCGAGTGGCGGCAATCAGCTCCGCCGCCACCAGCGTCGACCAACCGACGCCAAGGCCAATGCGCAGGCCGGTAAGAATTTCCGGCAGCGCGCCCGGCAGGATCACCAGCCACAGCACCTGAGCGCGACTGGCCCCTAAAGACTGCGCGGCGCGAATACGGACCTGCTGCGCGCTTTTAACCCCCGCCAGCGTCGACATCACTACCGGGGCGAAAATAGCCAGATAGATCAGTAAGATTTTCGGCGTTTCGCCAATACCGAACCAGATGATCACCAGCGGCAGCCACGCCAGCGGCGGTACCGGACGATACAGTTCGATCAGCGGGTCGAGGATCCCGCGTACCGTTGGACTCAATCCCATGGCGATCCCCACCGGCACGCCAACGATCGCCGCCAGTACCAGCGCGATGGCGATACGCGTCAGGCTCGCCGCCAGATGCTGCCACAGGGTCGCGTCCATAAAGCCTTGCGGCCCGGCAATGGTCAGTAGCTTCTGCAATACCTGCCACGGCGAGGGTAAAAACAGCGGGCTAATCAGCTGCAGCGCGGTCACCGCCCACCAGATAGCCAGCAACACCGCCAGCGTCGCCACGCTAAGGGTCAGCTGCCGTGAGAGCGGCCAGCGCCACTTCAGCACGCGCTGGCGCGGTTTATCATTGAGGACCACGCTCATGAGAAAGCCTCCCGTTGTTCGAACACCCGGCTAAGCACATATTCGCGCTGGGCGATAAATTGCGGATCCGATTTAATGCTGCGGCAGGATTCACCAGCGACAAAACGGCGGCCAAACTCCAGCGGCAGGCGTTCCTGCACCCGCCCCGGCCCCGGCGACAGCAGCACCAGCTCGCTGGCCATAAATACCGCCTCTTCGATATCGTGGGTAATCAACAGCACCTGCTTGCCGGTTTCATGCCACAGTCGCAGCAGCAGAGTTTGCATCTGCTCGCGAGTAAAGGCATCCAGCGCGCCGAAGGGCTCATCCAGCAGCAAAAGCTGCGGATCCGCCGCCAGCGCGCGCGCAATACCGACACGCTGACGCTGGCCGCCGGAAAGCTGCCAGATAAAGCGTTTTTCCGCCCCCTGCAGGCCGACTTTTTTTAACATCTGCGCGGCGATTTCCCGGCGTTGGGTCTTTTCAACCCCCGCCAGCTGTAATCCCAGCGCGACGTTATCCAGCACGTTGCGCCACGGCAACAGGCCTTCATTTTGAAACACCACGCCGCGATCGGCGCCCGGCCCGTCGATGCGACGGCCTTCGAGAGTGATGCTGCCGTGCTGGTAAGGCACGAATCCGGCAATCAGGTTCAGCAGCGTGGTTTTGCCGCAGCCGGAAGGGCCCAGCACCACCAGCAGTTCGCCGCTGTCCAACGTCAGGTTGATATCCGCCAGCGCCGGTTTACCGCCATAATCAGCGGAGAGATGCGAGATTTGCAGCATCGGAGCCTCCTTTTATTTCACGAAACGGTCGGTAACGAACTGGCTATAGTCGGTTCCGGCCGCCGGCACTTTGCCCTGCTCTTTGAGGAATTTCGCGGTATCGATAATCGCCTGGTTCACCGGGCCGTTAAGCTCCTGCGCCTGCTGGGCGGCGGTAAGATAGGTATTGCCTTTGACTAACACCGGCACATCCGCCTCCGGCACGCCGCTCAGTCGCGACAGCTTGCTGAGATTTTCCGGCTGCTTCAGCCACGCCTCCGGGTTGGCGATATAGGGCTGCTGCGCGTCGATGGCGCTTTTAGCGAAGGCTTTAACGATTTCCGGATGCTGCTCGGCAAAGTCTTTACGCACGACCCAGACATCCAGCGTCGGCGCGCCCCATTGCCCCACCTGCGCGGAGTCGGTCAGCACCTTGCCCTCTTTTTCCAGTTCGTTAACGGCTGGCGCCCACACGTAAGCGCCATCGATATCGCCGCGCTGCCAGGCGGCGATAATCGCCGGCGGCTGCAGGTTGATAATCTGCACCTGGCCCGGTTTGATTCCCCAATGTTTCAGCGCGGAAAGCAGGCTGTAGTGGGTGGTCGAAATAAACGGTACCGCAATGCGTTTGCCAATCAGATCTTCCGGCTTAGTGATATCTTTCTTCACCACCAGCGCTTCGGAATTACCGAGCTTTGAGGCCAGCAGGAACACTTCAATCGGTACCTGCTGAGTGGCGGCCACCGCCAGCGGGCTGGAACCGAGGTTGCCGATTTGTACATCGCCTGAGGCCAGCGCGCGTACGATGCTGGAGCCGCTGTCGAATTTACGCCAGTCAACGGTGGCGCCGCTGGCTTTGGCGAAGGTGTTGTCCGCCTGGGCGACTTTCGCCGGTTCGGCGGAGGTTTGATAGGCGACGGTGACGTTAACCGCCTGCGCCTGGAAGGCAGCGAAAGCCAGCGCCGCCAGAAGAGTAATTCGCGATGTGAATGCCATAATGTCTGCTTCCCCTTAGTTGTTATGGGTGCAGTATTTCCGGCATCAGCGTGGAGATGAAGTAATTAAAAATTCTGCCTAATAGCGAATCGTTTTTAGAAGAAAAGCGGGATTAGATAGTTAAAAACAGGGATTAAAGAAATGGGTTCCCCCGGCTCGCGCTGCGCTTAGCCGGGCTACCAAAAGTTGCGGATGTTGTCGTTGTAGCCCGGATCAGGCGCGGAGCGCCGCCATCCGGGGGGAAAGAAATGCAGGTGTTAGCGGCCCGCCGCCAGCGCGGCGATATCCTGCGGCGTGGTGCGACAGCAGCCGCCAATCAGCCTGGCGCCAGCCGCCAGCCACTGCGGCAGATAGGCCGCGAGCGTCGCGCAGGCTTCGCCGTGATGATGCCAGGTCTTGGTCAGCGCATCATAGTGCTCGCCGGAGTTAGGATAGACCACCAGCGGCAGCGACGTCAGGCTGTGCAGGTGCTGCAGCGCGGCGGTGGTATTTTCCAGCGCGATACAGTTAATCCCCAGCGCCAGCACCTGCGGATTATCGGCCAATACCGCAACAACCTCGCGCAGCGGCGTACCGTCGCTGAGATGTTCGGCGTCGCGCAGGGTCAACGAGAACCAGGCGCGGGCGCGCGGGTAGTCACGCAGCAGCGCCGCCAGCGCCGTGATTTCGGCAAACGACGGCAACGTTTCACAGGCCAGCAGATCCGCCCCGGCATCCAGTAGCGCTTCGACGCGCGGACGGTGGAATGCCTGAAACGCCTCCGCGCTGCGCTGATAATCGCCGCGATACTCAGAGCCATCCGCCAGATACGCGCCATACGGCCCGACCGACCCGGCCACCAGCAGCGTTCCCGCCTGCGGGTTTTCCGCCAGATACGCCTCGCGGGCTTTACGCGCCAGCTCGACGCTTTTACCTATCAACGCCTTCGACTGCGCCTCATCCAGTCCGCGGGCGGCAAAGCCTGCCGGTGTTGCCTGATAGCTGGCGGTGATCGCCACCTGTGCGCCAGCGCGGAAATAGTCGAGATGCACATCGCGGATCAGCTGCGGGTTCTCCAGCAGTACCTTCGCCGACCATAAACTATCGGCCAGATTGCAGCCGCGCGCTTCCAGTTCCGTCGCCATCGCGCCATCCAGCAGCACGAACGGTTGCGTTTCAAGGATGGCGGTTAGCGGATTATTCTGCGGCATGTTGCGGCTCCTGAGTTAATTTCCGTGTACGAGTCAGATAGTAAGCACCATAACATAGCGCGACGAACGGGATCCCGCACCACAGCGCAATACGCTGGCTTGGGTCAAAGGCCAGCCCCACGCAGGCCACCAGGCAAAGTACAAAACCCAGCGCCGGCACCAGCGGATACCATGGCGCGCGATAGTGCAGCTCGCTTAACGCTTTGCCCTGTTGCAGATGGCGGCGGCGGAAAACAAAATGCGACGCGCAGATGCTCAGCCATACCGCGACCACCGCAAAACCGGAAATCGCCGACAGCGCAACAAACACCGTATCCGGCGCGACTACGCTGGAAAACAGCGCCAGCACGCCGCCCAGCATGCTCACCGTCAGCGCGGTTAGCGGCACGCCGCGTTTATTCACTTTGGCAAAGCAGGCTGGCAACGTCTTCTCATTTGATAGCGACCACAGCATCCGCCCGGAGGCATACAGGCCCGAGTTGGCCGCCGACAAAATCGCGGTCAGGATCACGAAGTTAAAAATATCCGCCGCATAAGGAATACCGACCTTTTCAAACACCAGTACGAACGGGCTTTTTTCCACCCCCGCCTGCTGCATCGGGATTAGCGCGGCGAGCACGAAAACGGTGCCGATAAAGAAAATAATCAGCCGGGCAATAGTGGTGCGGATCGCGACCGGAATCACCTGATGCGGGTTTTGCGTCTCACCGGCGGCAATACCGATAAGTTCGGTGCCCGAGAAAGCGAAGTTCACCGCCACCATGGTCATCAGGATCGGCAGGCCGCCATGAGGGAACCAGCCTTCGGCGGTGATGTTATGCAGCCCCGGCGCCGGTGAACCGTCGGTCAGCGGAATAAAGCCGAAGATGGCCGCGCCGCCGAGAATAATAAAAGCAATGATGGTGATCACTTTGACCAGCGAGAACCAAAATTCGCCTTCGGCAAAGAAGCGAGTAGAGATAACATTCAGGGCGAAAATCACCGCGCAGAAAATCACGCACCAGACCCACACCGGCACCTGCGGGAACCAGTACTGCATACAGAACCCGGCGGCGGTAAAGCTCGAGCCGAGCGCCACGGTCCAGGTCAGCCAGTAGAGCCACGCCACGGTATAGCCGGTCGCCGGGCCGAGATAACGCGCGGCATACACGTGAAAGGCTCCGGTTTCCGGCATCGCCACCGACAGTTCGCCAAGACACTGCATCACCAGCCAGACCACCAGCGCGCCAATCAGATACGCCAGCAGCGTGCCCGCCGCGCCGGTGGTCGAGATAATATAGCCGGTATTGAAGAATAACCCTGTGCCAATGACGCCGCCCAGCGAGAGCATAATCAGGTGGCGCGTTTTCATGGTGCGCTTAAGTTGCCCACCTTGTTGTTGTGATGTTGTTTGCATATTGCCTTCTTTATGTATGGACGTCTAAACATCCAAATGAAGGTCATTTATACCGTGACGGTGGGGAAATTGCAAAACGGAGAAGGGAAAAAAACAGGGAGAACAGGAGTAGGAGCCAGGGTTTAAAGCTGCTTGGGCTGCGGAGCCTCTCCTTTTTACCGCAACCGCAAGCAGCCTTCTGCTACACAGAGCACACCTCGTTCCAGTAGGCTTCGCGCGTCCAGCGCCGCTCAGTATGTTTTGTCATGGCGAAACCACCGGGTTTCCACGTTGCCGAGATCCACGCCATACAGGCTGGCGACCGGCAAGATCGCCTCCATCATCCGTTGACCATCTTGCTGCCCGGCTTCTCCGTTAGATAAAAAAGCCAGCCAGCCGGTAATCCGTTGCCACAGCGCTACTTTCATTTCTCCTCCATCGGTCGGGTTTGCGTTGTTGTTATTTCAACCACAATCGCCGACGGGCGGGAAATATCAATTCCGAATTTGTAATCCTGGAAGATGCATATTCGCCGCTGCGCTTCGGTGACTAACCCCTTCCTGTAAAAGCGATTTGGTTAACAGCAATATCCCCATTTTTATTAAGAGATTTTGGTTATAGATAAGAATTTTTTCTTCTTTGCCGGACGAGGCGCTTTTGTGGGAGCGTGATAAACACAAAACAAAACAGGGATTCAGGGGAATGATGATGCATAAAACTTATACCAAAATCGCTTTTGCGCTGGGCGCGCTGCTGCTGACCGCCCAGGTTCAGGCCGACCAGTTAGCCGATATCAAAGCCGCCGGGGTGGTGAAGGTCGCCACCTTCGACGCTAACCCGCCGTTTGGTTCCGTGGATGCCAAAACCCATCAACTGGTGGGTTACGACGTCGATTTCGCGCAGGCGCTGGCGAAATCTCTTGGCGTCAAGCTTGAGCTGGTGGCCACTAACCCGGCTAACCGTATTCCGCTGCTGCAGTCCGGTAAGGCTGACCTGATCGTCGCCGATATCACCATTACCCCGGAGCGCGCGCAGGTAATTGATTTCTCAACGCCCTACTTTGTAACCGGACAGCAGTTCCTGGTTCCGGCTAAGTCGCCGGATAAACTGGATGACTACAGCAAAGCGCGCATCGGCGCGGTAAAAGGCACCACCGGCGAACAGGCGCTGCACCAGCGCTTCCCGCAGTCGCGGGTGCTCTCCTATGACGATATTCCATTGGCGCTGACCGCCCTGCGAAACGGCAACGTGCAGGCGATTACCCAGGACAGCACCATTCTCGCCGGGCTGCTGGCGGGCGCGCCGGATAAAGCCAACTTTAAAATTCTGCCGGACCTGCTGAGCAAAGAAGAGATTGGCGTCGGCGTGAAAAAAGGCGAGCCGGCGCTGCTGAAAGCGGTAAACGACGAGCTGGTTAAGCTGGAAAAATCCGGCCAGGCGGCGAAAATCTACGACACCTGGTTTGGCCCTGGCACCGCCTCTCCGCAACCGCGCGCCTTTACCATAGAAGCGAAATAACCCTGATGTTTTCCGCCTTATTTTCACGCTCCGCGGCTTCGGCCGCGGATTTCTCGCATCTGCAGCAGGCCAGTATTACCTTTCGCGACGTGGTTAAACGCTACGGCGATCATCAGGTACTTAACGGCGTTAATTTAACGGTCAATCCCGGCGAAGTGGTGGCGATCCTCGGGCCATCAGGATCGGGTAAATCAACGCTGATCCGCCTGATCAACCAGCTTGAATCGTTAAGCGGCGGCGAGATCCTCATCGATGGCAAACCGACCCGCCGCCTGACCGGCAGCGCGCTGCGCCAATTGCGCAGCCGGATCGGCTTCGTTTTTCAACAGTTCAATCTCTACGCTCACCTGACGGCGCAGGAGAATATTACCCTCGCGCTGGAGCGCGTGCACGGCTGGCAACACGATGCCGCCCAAAAGCGGGCGCTGGAATTACTCACCCAGGTCGGCCTCACGGATAAAGCGCGGCAGATGCCCGCTCAGCTCTCCGGCGGCCAGCAGCAGCGCGTCGCCATCGCCCGCGCCCTTGCCTCCTCGCCGCAAATCATCCTGTTCGATGAACCGACCTCGGCGCTGGATCCGGAGATGATCGGCGAAGTGCTGCAGGTGATGAAAGCCCTGGCCCACAGCGGTATCACCATGGTGGTGGTCACTCACGAGATGCAGTTTGCCCGCGAAATCGCCGATCGGGTGGTGTTTATCGACGGTGGCGAAATCCTCGAAACCGCGCCGCCGGCGGAATTTTTCGCCCGCCCGCAGCATGCGCGTACCCGCCGTTTTCTGCAGAAGGTGCTCGACCCGCTGCATCAGGAGAGCATTGAGTGATGGCGATTCTCGACTGGCATGGCGTGCTCAGCGGGCAGCCGCTACAGTGGATAATCTCCGGCTTCCTGACCACCGTCTGGGTTAGCGTCGCCGGGATGCTGCTGGCCACCGCGCTGGCGGTGCTGCTGCTGGCCCTGCGTCTCGGCGGCGGACGCCCCGGCCGCTGGCTGGTGGCGGCGTGGGTATCGCTGTTTCGCAATACGCCGCTGCTGGTTCAACTGCTGTTCTGGTACTTCGCCGCCTGGAACCTGCTGCCGCTGGCGGCGCGCGATTTTATCAACGACTCCCATAGCTGGTCGATTCTACCGGGCGACGTCTGGTGGCTGACGCCGGAATTTCTCTGCTCAATGTGGGGGCTCGGCGTATTTACCTCGGCATTTCTGGTGGAAGAGATTGCCGCCGGACTGCGCGCCGTCAGCCACGGCCAGCGCGAAGCGGCGCTGTCGCAGGGATTTAGCCCGTGGGGTGAATTACGTTTTATTCTGCTGCCGCAGGGGCTGGCCAACGCCTGGCAGCCGATTGTCGGCCAGTACCTGAACCTGATGAAACTCTCTTCGCTGGCCAGCGGTATTGGTTTTGCCGAGCTCACCTACCAGGTACGGCAAATCGAGAGCTATAACGCCCACGCGCTGGAGGCCTTTGCTATCGGCACAGTGCTGTATCTGGCGCTGGGTATTGTTATGGGACTGGCGCTGACGCGCTTCGGTCCGGGATATCGTCAGCCACGGAGCGCACAACATGAACGCTAACCTCGCGGTGATCGCCGACAACCTTGATTATCTGCTGTGGGGACGACTGGCGGAAGGCCAGCCCGGCGGCGTGGCGCTCACCTTGTTGATGGCCATCGGCGCGACCGCGCTGGCGCTACCGGGTGGTATTCTGCTGGCCTGCGCCGCCTGGCGCTATGGCGGAGCGGTCCGTCGTCTGCTGTTCCTGTGGGCGGAAATTATTCGCGGTATCCCGCTGATCTTCGTTATTTTCTGGCTGTGGTATCTGCTGCCGATGCTGACCGGCGGCGATCTGCCGGGCGCGGTGACGGTCACGCTGGCGCTGGCGTGGTTCACCGCCGCCTCGGTGATGCACTCGGTGCTGGCGGGGCTGCGCGCCCTGCCCGGCGGCCAGCATGAAGCGGCGCTGACGCAGGGATTCGCCCCCGGCCAGACGCTACGCTTAATCCTGCTGCCGCAGGCGCTGCGCAACGTCCAGCCGTCGCTGGTCGGCATTTTTATCGGCCTGCTGAAAGACACCTCGCTGGCGTTTATCGTCAACGTGCCTGAACTCACCACCGTCGCCGGGCAGGTCAATAACCGGGTGCAAATCTACCCGCTGGCGATATTCGTCTTTACCGGCGCGGTTTACTATTTACTGTGCTGCGCCCTCAGCCAGCTGGCGAGCCGCCGTTTTACCAGGCGTAGCGCTGACAGGCGCTTCGCAGCCGATTGAGAAACAGCCGGGCATTGGCGGTGAGCGCCGATTTTTGCGACCATACCGCGCAATACTGCGCCGCCGGGAGCGTGGATACCGGCAGCGTGACCAGCTTATCGCCAAGCTGCAGCGGCTGGCTCATGGCGCGCGCGACGATGGTCAGATAATCGGATTCCAGTACCATCTGCAAGCCGACAATCACCGAGTCGGTGCGTAGCGGGGTAATCGACACCTGGCGATAAAAATGAATCAGCTCGTTTTGTAGCTGCTGGTAGTAGCCCATCGGCGACTCCGGCAGCAGCCAGCGGGCTTTACGCAGCGCCAGCAGATCGCTTTCGTGCGCCAGCGGATGCCCCTTGCGCGCGATAACGCAGAACGGCGCGGTAAACAGCGGTTCCAGCATCACCCCTTCCGGCGGATGCATCGGGTCGACCGATCCGATCGCCAGGTCAATCTCTCCGCTGCGGACGCCCGGCAGCAGCGACGAAAGCTGCCCCTCTTTCACCGTCATCTGTACCTGCGGCAGCGCCTGCTTAAATCCTTCGGCCACCTGCGGAAACACCGTCAGGGCAATCAGCGACGAAAAGCCGACCGTCAGCCTACCGTGGGTGACATGGTTTATCTGTTCCACCTCATCCGCCGCGCGCCGCAGCTCCTCCAGCACCCACTCCGCGCGCTGTAAGAAAGCGATTCCCGCTTCGGTCAGGGCGACGCCTTCTTTGCTGCGCAGAAAAAGTTGCGTGCCGAGGATTTGCTCCAGCTCACGTAATGTCCGGCTCAGCGCTGGCTGCGATTGCCCCAGTTCACGCGCCGCTGAGCGGATGCTGCCGCTACGCGCCACCTGCCGTAGCGCCTGCAGCTGGTTCAATTTGGGAAGATATTTCACCGCTCACCCCTATCAGAAAAAAGCATCACCTATAGAAAAATTATATCTTCCCGCCGCGCGGGTAAAGCCTGAGGATGCAGTGGGGGGATTTCCCACGACAACACATGCAACCATGAGACACCGGGCGGAAAAAAATGAAAAGTCAGTCTCAGATGATCTTCTTACTGTTTATCGGCTACGTGGTCGTTTATATCGACAAAACCGTCACCGGCTTCGCGCTGCTGCCTATCGAAAAGGAGTTCGGGCTTAACGCCGAGCAGTTGGGCTACATTACCGGCATCTTTTTTCTCGCCTATTCGCTGTTTCAGGTTCCGGCGGGCTGGCTTAACGATCGCATTGGCTACAAAACCATGCTGGTGCTGTCGCTGGCGGCGCTGGGGATCTTCGCGCTGTGCTTCGGCCTGCTGGGAGCGAGCTTCGGCCTGTTGCTACTATTCCGCTTTCTGTCGGGCGTCGGCCACTCCGGCTATCCCTGCTCCTGCGCCAAGGCGGTGGTAAGCAACTTCACTCTTGAACAACGTACCTTCGCCCAATCGATATTGCTGTCGTCAGCGGGACTGGCGATGACCATTGGGCCGATTATCGCTGTTAACGCGCTGGCGCTGCTCGGCTGGCATCTGTCGTTCACCGTACTGGGGATCGTTGCCTGCGCTATCGCCCTACTGATCGCCCTGCGCGTGCCGCGCCGACAGCCGACGGCGGTGGTCGCGAAACAGAGCGCCGCTGGCGCCGCCCTGTGGCGTAACCCCACGGTTATCCTGCTCTTTCTGGCTATCTTTTGCGTCAATATTCCCAGCTATGGCCTGATGGCCTGGCTGCCGAAGTTTTTTGTTCAGAGTATGGGAATGTCGCTTTCTGCATCCGGCTACGTGGTGGCCGCGGGGGGGCTGGGGATCTGGATCTCATCGCTCGGTACCGGCTGGCTGGTGGGCAAATATTTTCTTAATCGCGAACCGCTGGTGATTGCCATCAGCGCGCTAATCAGCGCCGTGGCGATCTTCGCCATCTTCCACGCCCGGACGCCGCTTATCGCCAGCCTGCTGCTGTTTATCGGCGAAATTTTCCTGATGTCGACCTTCGTCACCGCCTTTACCCTGCCGATGAAGCGCCTGCCGGAAAATATGATGGGCTCGGCCATCGGTCTGATTAATACCGGTGGTACCCTCGGCGGCTTTGTCTCGCCGATCGTCATTGGCTATCTGGTGGAGAAAACCCACGGTTACGCCAGCGCTTTCCTGTTTCTTTCACTGGCGATGGTTTGCTCCGCGCTGGCGGTGCTGCCGCTCATGAAACGTAAAACCGTCGTCAGTCAGCCCGTTATTGATTGAAGGAGTCACTGATGCAACACGCCACTGAACAATTCATTTCCGCCGCGGCCGAGGAAGCGCTGCGCTGGCGTCGCCATATCCACGCCCATCCGGATCTGTCGTTTAACGAGAAGCCGACCGCCGATTATATCGCCCGCGAGCTGGCGCTATTTTCCGGCCTCGAGATAAGCCGCCCGCTGGAAAATAGCGTGATTGCCGTGCTGCGCGGCGCGCATCCTGGGCCAATGTGGGCGCTGCGCGCCGATATCGATGCCCTGCCGCTACAGGAAGAGAGCGGTGAAGCATTCTGCTCAACGAAGCCCGGCGTAATGCACGCCTGCGGTCACGACGCGCATACCGCGATGCTGATGGGGGCGGCGAAAGTCTTGTGCCAGCTTCGCGAACAGCTGCACGGCAGCATTAAATTCATCTTCCAGCCAGCGGAAGAGGTGCCGCCGGGCGGCGCGCGTGAGCTGGTTGAACTGGGCGTGGTTGACGACGTTGAACATATTTTCGGCCTGCATGTTTTCCCCACCAGCCCGGTTGGCGTGATAACCCTGAAAGAGGGAGTGTACGTCGCCTCCAGCGATAACTTTGATATCACCATTCGCGGCAAAGGCGGCCACGGCTCTATGCCGCAGCACTGTATCGATCCGGTGACCATCGGCGCGGAAGTGGTCGGCGCGCTGCAGCAGATCGTCGCCCGCAATATCGACCCGGGCAACGCGCCGGTGCTGACTATCGCCACTTTTCAGGCCGGCGATAGCTATAACGTGATCCCCGACAGCGCGCGTCTGGCCGGGACGCTGCGTACCCATAGCCAGCAGGTGCGCGAGGCGGTACCGCCGCTGATGGCGCGGATTATCGACGGCATCACCGCCGCCCACGGCGCCAGCTACGAAATCAAATGGCAGCAGGGCTATGCGGTGGGAAACAACCACGACGCCACCAATCATATCGCCCGTGAAGCTATAGCCCGCCATTTCCCGGCAGGCACGCTACAGCTGCAGGATAAGGCGCTATTCGGCAGCGAGGATTTCTCCTCCTATCAGGAAAAAGTACCGGGCACCTTTCTGTTTATCGGCTGCGGCAATGCGCAAAAAGGGGCGACGTGGAACGTGCACAATCCGCATTTTCGCATCGACGAAGATGCGCTGGCGGTCGGCATTAAGACCCATATCGCGCTGGTGAGTCAGTTGCTGAACGAGGTATAAATCAGGCGATTGCCCGGCTATTTCACCGGGCAATCATTGCTGATTTTAATAAATTTCTCGTTATAGATGATGTAGTGGTTGCCGGGTTTACGCAGCGACGGCTGGCGAACGACATCGCCGGGGCGCAGATACCAGGCGTCCCCCTCCTCTTCCGTGGTGTCGCATCCCGGTTTGATCAGCAGCTTAAACCAGGTATTGCCGGTATTACTGACGCTTCCCGCCGCTTTATCGAACGCCCATTTAAACTGAACCTGCCGCGGACGCACCACCAGAATGGTATCCATCACCACCACCGGCTCCATGCTGATCTGCCCGCCCGCCGGGGCGCGCATCACCAGGTTGCGGGTGGGAATTTCGCGAAACGAGACCCGATAGTAGCGTTCGCGGTTATCCTTCGGCCCGTGATAATAGAACTTAAAATATTCGCTTTCACCCGCCTGCAGCGTCAGCTGGCGCGGGGCGAACAGCAGTTCGCCGTCCGCCGGGCGGGCACGAACCTCATGACCGCCGGGCCGGTCGATACCCACCACCGACACCCGATACAGCCGCGCGCTTTTATTGTTGTTGATAACCCTCTTCGCCGCAAACTCAGCGTCAGAGGCCAGCGAAAAGGTCAGATTACCGACAGAAATCGCCTGCACCAGCGGCGCGGCCAGCAGCCACAGGCTCGCCAGCGTCAGCTTAATTAATGTTACGCCACGTCGCCTGGACATGAATCTCTCCTGAAGCGCTGACCTCGCCAAACCAGCCGTTGTCGGTGATGGTGCGCAGCGAGATAGGATCGTCCATAGCAATCGAGAAGCGCACCGTCGTTTTATCCATCTGCCCCACATCGCCGGAAATATCAGTCCACGGCGTGGTCAGCCATAGCGCATCGGTCATGTCGTGCCAGCTATCGTCGCAGCCGGCGTCGTAACTTTTCGTCGCCCCGCTTTGGGTAATGAAAGAGAGCGACGCCGGAAACGGCACCTGCGCGGTACCGTCCGTCGAGCTAAACAGGCAATACGAGCGCCCGCTAATCGCCTGTGACGGGCCGGTCACTTTAATCAACACCTCATCGGCGGCGGTTTTGCCGCTGGTGGTGACGATGTAGCCGAAATCCAGCGCCGGTTCGCCGCTGCCGACGTAACCCTCACGCGTAGGCGCCGAGGTGTACTCATCGGAGATAATGCTGATGCTGAAATCACGCGGTTTGATAATCAGGCTATTGGATGTCGAGAATTCATACCAGCCGGATTCCGGCGAAGTGGTGTTATAAAAACGGAAGTTAAACAGATCTTTGGTGTTAATGTCGCTAATGCCCAACGCCACCATCTGCTTGAAAAAGTTACTGGAGAAGAAGACATAGATAGAATCAGAGCTCTTCATCTCGTTAAAAGTGTAATACTGCAGAATGCCGTTGACTGGTTTCCATGAGTTACCATCAAGACTGAACTGCATATCGTAGTTACCTACCGCCGATGCCAACGCAGAGTTACTGATAGCCGGGAAAATGTGAATCGAGCTGTTGCTTAATCCATTAGTTTGCAGCGTATAGTTAACCATTTTGCAGCTTAAACCGGAGCGAGAACCAATCGTTTGTGTACGGCAATCGGCATTGCCTTCACCCAGCGTGGGCACGCCGTCGCTGTTGATAAACACTTCCGCCAGTGAGTGGGTGTTTATCAGGCGTAAGTGCCCCGCTTTGGTATGGGTTACGTCGCGGATATACCAGGTACCTGACGCCTGATCTTTACAACGCTCGCCTTTGCTCGCATCGTAAGCGACCGATGTCTGGCAGGAATTAATCGTCATCGTAAAACTACCGCCGATCGGCATCTGCTGCAGGTATTGATAAAAGGCATCGGACATCATCCCGTGACGCCATTTCGTCCCGCTCCCCGTTGAGACGCCGTAAAATCCATTAGCATCTGTTGACTGGGGTAAAATCAGGCTGGTTGCCAGATCGCATCCCGAGTACCAGTTAATACACCGTAAACCCAGTAAAGGGTGAGAGACCGGCGCATTATCCAGCCACATATCAAACCGGTAATTAGCGGAGATCCCATGGTTGTGACCATCATCGATATAACCCAGACTGACCTGACGGTACGCGGTATCGCCAGAACCGGTTGATTTTAACCCGGTCCAGCGGTTTGAGCCGGTCAGGCGGGGATCCAGCGCGCCGCCAGGGGTGACAAAGAAGTTGTCATCAGAGTTGTTCTCGACAAAGACAAATTCGCGCGCCGGAGCAGCGGCTTCAGAATATTTTGTCACCGCCGCCTTAGCGTTCATCGCCAGCGGCGCAATCGTCAGCGTCGCCAAAGCGAGTAGCCACTTAGCTTTCATTACCTTCTCCTGTCTGCTGCACCGCCGCCCATGAAGAGAGACCGCTGCATACCACGTCCCCTACCCACACCGCGCCGCGCGCCTGGCTGAGCTCCAGCGCCACTTCACAGGTTTTATTTCCGCCGTAGCTAAAATCGATGGTGGGATATTTTTTATCGACATCCATGACAAATTCACCGTTCTCATCGGTACGGGTGCGTCCGATATGGTTATTAATGCGCGCGTTCGCCAACAGCGTGCCGTCTTCGGCGCGGATGCGCCCGGAGACGGTGACCATCTGCTTCACTTCCGGCTCGATCACCGCCACGTTACCGGGATAAAGCGTCAGGTGGCTCTTACGGCCGCTGACAATGTCGTAGCTGTCGATCGAGTTTTTACTGTTCTGCAGTTCGACTTCATAGCGGCTGTACGGCGACAGCGGCAGGTAGTTGCGTTTACCGCTGAGCTGCACGATGCGCCCGTTAACCTTAGCGCTGAGCTTGCCGTCGTCTTCCAGGCCGGTATTGAAGATCACTCCGGCGTTGCCGTCGGTTCGCCCGCTGGCGGCGATGTTTTTCCCCTGCCAGCCGACGCTGCCGCTGGCGGTCAGGTTGGTGTTCACGTAGCCGTCGGCGCCGCTGTTAACGTTCAGTGTGCCGTTGGTGTAGCGCGTTTCGAACTGCGTATAAGCGCCGCCGCTTAAGGTTTTGTCGTCGCCGGTATCGCCGGAAATCGCCCGCGAAATATTGGCGCCGACGGTTCGAATCGCCCCTTCATTAAACTGCTTACGCGCCGAAATGTTGGCCATGGTATAGCCGTTCTGGTGGGTCATCCCGGCGCTGAACCAGTTGCCCAGCGGCAGTGATAAATCGAGGGCGATATATTTCCCGGTGTTGGCGTTGCTATCGCCGTTGTTATAGCGCTGTAAGCCCGCGCGCAGGCCTAGCGAGCCAAAAGAGCCGCTATAAATCGTCTGGTAATAATCCGCCGTGTAGTAATGGCTGTTGTAGCGGCGGTCATCGTTGTAGCTGATGCTGAAAGTGCCTAGTTTTGACCACAGGGCGTTCAGGTTCAGCGTGCCGCCGATCGCCCGGTTATCGGCATCGCTGCGGCGCAGCTTATCGCCGATAACGGTCTTTTCCTGGTTAATCCACAGCGAGCTAAAGCCGCCGGGCAAGGTGGCGCTAACGCTGCCGATACTGCTCCAGGAGCTGTCGCTGGCCAGCATGTTTTGCAGGTTGATATTCACCGCCTCGGTTAGCGGCAGCGTAATGCGCGTTTCGCCGACGGCGTTACTATCGTAGCCGTAGCCGGTGGCCGCCCAACTGAGCGTACTCAGCGATCCGGAAGCCGACGCCCCCGCCAGCCAGCTCTCTTTCGCCGGCTGCGTCTTTTTGCCGCTTTCCGACCAGCGGTCCATATGGAAACTGCCGCCCCATATTTGCCAGGCCAGCGGCGCGCCCGCGCCGCGTCCGCGAGTAAACAGCTTGTTGACGCGTTGGGTGCGTTTGCTGACCACTCTTCCGTTGACGATAACTTCGACGTCAACGTCGTAAATACCGTACGGCAGGCCTCGGGTATCAACTTCATGATTACCCATGACGAAGTTCTGCACGCTTAACAGGCGCCCATCGCGCATCAGGTGGACCTCGCCTGCCGCCGGTAAGAATGCCACCACCGGCGTCGCCGACTGGCTGTTGTCAAATACCGTAGAGCTGGCCTGGTTTCCCCACGACGCGCCGTAGATTTTACCGGCCGAAATCGCGGTCATCGGCCCCAGCGATTGTAAGTTCCAGGTATCCAGCATCCCGCCGGCAAAACGGTGCCCGGCGAAGTCGCGCTCGTACATCGCTTTATACAGTTCATTGTCCTGGTGGCTGGTGCCGATACCGTACAGCGAGCCGTCGAGCACCACGTGATGCTCGCGCAGCGCGCTAACGCTATTGAGTGACAGATAGCTGGAGGTATTGCTGCCGCCGCTACGCATCTGGTTGTTGTAGACCCCGAGGTTATAGGTGAGGTTATTACTGAAAGTTTTAACGCTCGACTGGCCAATATCCTCGCTGCGCGACCGCAGCACGGTTCCCAGCGCCTCACGTTTCACCACCAGTTGCAGCAGCAGCTGGCGCAGACTAAGTTGCAGCTGCGCGGCATCGGTTAAGGGGATCTTCAGCGCGTCGTTGAAAGCCTCATTGGATAAACGGCTGAGCTGTTGACGCGTCTCGTCGCTGACGCGAGCGTTGTCATCGCCCTCTTCAAGGGTGATTTGCCGGACCCGCAGCACATCGCCATCAAGCCAGATATACGCGGCGCCGATACGCTGATCGTTTTGATTATCGCGGCTGCCTTCAAGATGAATAAACAGAGGAATGCTCATGCCGTCCTGCAAAGCCTGGCTGAAAGCCTGCGGGATAATCACGCCGCCGATTTGCTGCACGCGCTCGGCGGCCATGCTGTCGCTATAAGGCGCCAGCAAAAGAACCATGCCGGAGGCAAGTAGCGCGTTCAGTCCAGGGGTGATCCGTCGTAAAGGCATAGTCTTAATCCATCAGCACACATGTCTATTTCACGGGAACAAACTGCTCGCCCTGCCAGAGCGCGACCCGTCCTTTTTTGTCAGCAATATTGACGCGCGTGAAGCGACGCGATTTCCCCGGCATCAGGTAGTAGTTTTCTTTGCACTCTTTGCCATCGGCGATTTTCAGACACGGGCCGTAGGCGATAATGCGCAAGGTGGCGTTACCGGTATTGGTCAGCGTGTCGCCGGCAAACTGATAGCGAAAATTAGCCTGACGCGGCGCCACCACCAGAATGGTGCCGATGCGGGCTGAAGCGGTGGCCACGGCGCTGCGCTGGGAGCCATTGCGCTGGGCATCGCTTAAGGCCTGATCGAACCAGACAATGCGGTAGTAGCGCTCTTTATCATCCGCCGGGCCTTTGTAGAAAAAGCGCACCACTTCACTGGCCTTTGCAGGCAACAACAAACTGGCGGGGGTCAGCAGGATTTCGTCCTGTTTATCCATCGGGATAACCTTGCCGCCTTCCAGCGGTGAAGAGAGACGTTCCAGATGAATGTTGATTAAGCGGCCGCTATCGGTGGTATTTTTGATCTCTTTACTTAGCGTGCTGCTGCCGCTGTTCATAAAGGAAGAGATATCGCCGACATCCAGCGCCAGCGCCGGATTCGCCAGCCCCAGCAGCAGGCCAATGGCCAGAAGATGTTTTTTCATAAGCGTTCAGTCCTTGAAGAGGCAGGGGGAGTCCCCCTGCCCGGTGCTACGAGAAAATCAGCTGGTCCAGGTGGCGTCGAACTGCACGCTCACGTCACCGCTCCAGATCCCTTCCGGCAGCGTGCTGTAATCGGTTACCGCGGTGGCGCCGTCGGTGGTACCGCTGATGATGGAGAAGTTAAAGCCGTCCTGCGCGGTGGTGCGGCCTGCGGTGTTGTAGCCGTTAGACAGCGCGCTGAGGTTGCCGCCCAGCACGCCGTTAGCGGTGTCGATCATAATGGTGTCAGCAGTCTTCTCTACCGCGACGCCGTTATAATCCACGCCCACGTTCAGCGTTGAGCCGGAGGTATCCAGCTGGGTCAGCGTGTTAGTGATAAGACGTGAAGTCAGTTTGAAGGCAGTCGCCGTGGTATCGCCTTCAACCGCAACATCAAACAGACCTTTTTGTGAGTTAAAGCCCTTAATCCCTTCGGCATACTGGAAAGCCAGGCTGCCAAGCGGGGTAACAACCAGTTTGCTTGAAGTGTCTTTTTTCGCGGTTGCAGACCAGGTAGCCACGGCCTGAGCAGTAACATCAGCAGCCTGAGCAACACCCATTCCAGCAAACGCCGTTACCAGAGCAATAGCAATAACCTTTTTTTTCATAGCTTTTTCATCCTGAGTTTAATTAAGGACAAGTCGTCCCGGTGTACCACTAAATAAACGTTACATAACTAATTTATAAATTTTCGAATACAGCTTGGCCTCAGCATTTCGCCGATGGGTGTAAATAGTTTTCACACTGCAATTTTCAATTCTGGCGATAGATTTCGGATGCATTCCCTGGGCCGTCATTCTGATCACCGTCATTTCCCGGTCAGTAATTTTTTCTTTCTTAATATCTTTGCGCAGAAACCGTCCATTAATTACATAGGCCAGTTCTTTTCTTATATCGCGCGCGAGGTCGACATACACCACGCCGCGAATATCACCGTTGTAATACCAATAATTGGCTAACGCTTCTGACTTTCTCGCGGCAATCAAAATGATTTGTTTGCCCTTGGCCTTAGCTAACCAGTCGTTGTCATAGCGAATAAAGTAATTTAATGCATTAGTACTCAGATTGATAAACAAAAAGTCCTTACATATTTTATCCAATGACAAATAAAGAAGCTCTTCAATGTCTAAAATGAGTTCCGATAAGCCTTTTAAAAAATAAGTATCATGTGCTGGCCAAATACACTTATCAAGGGAGCATTGATCGTCCATATACTGTTTATCCTCTTCATCCTGGAAATACTACCTTTCACCCCATTGCCGATAGCCAGGCCTGCAGAGGCTAAACCTGCAATTAACCCCTGTTGAAATTATTTATAATAAAATACCAGCGCCATTATTTAATCATTAATAATGCCGAAATTATTTATCGATTTATATTTTTTGTTGGATTCAAATTTAGGTTTTTTCTGATTAAGTGTCAACAAGCAGGATGTGAAGCTAATTCTCATTTATGTCAATTTTTTGCTTTTTGGCGAAATCCTATTTTTTGCTCAAAAACAAAAAACATTTAATTTCATGTGGTTATTGATCGAAAATTCCTACAATCCTAATCGGTTATTATATAGTCCAGGATCATAACCCTATTTCATTAGGAATATTCTTAATAGATAAGATAAATGACGTTGCGAAAAATCTTAATAACACACAAAAGTAAGAATATAATACCATAAAATAGCAAATTATAAGACGATCAACCCATTCATAAGCTGCATGAATGGTTTTAAGCACCGCACAAAATGCCTAAACATAAACAAAAAAACCGCTTGCAGAGGACTATTAATCCCATGAAAGAATGATATCTAAGAGAATGAGATTAGTTCTCATATTTCTTTCTTATTTGCTCTCATTTTCATTAGTGTAGCCCATCACGCTATGTTTGCCGCTGGCATGTTTCTTTTACCTTGCAGATAAGCGTTTCATCACGCTTTCATTATTTTTTCGCCTTACCGTCATCGAAAGTTCACACAAAACGCGATTAATAGTGACCAGTTTATGACGAACCAGGACACTCTTATGAACAGCTCTCTTGCCGCGGTGGCGGAAACCGAATTTTCGCTAATTACGCCCATCGCCCCAACCCGGCAGCGGAAAGTCTTAAGCGTGCGCAACCTGAGTAAATCTTATAATGCGCAGCAAACCGTTCTCGATAACATCAGCTTTGACCTCCATGCCGGCGAGCTGGTGGGAGTGATAGGCCGCTCGGGAGCCGGGAAATCCACCCTGCTGCATGTCCTGAACGGCACTCACAGCGCCACCGGCGGTGAAATTCTCAGCTTTCCGGAAGTTGGTATGCCGCATGATGTTTCACGCCTGAAAGGACGCGCGCTCAATGCCTGGCGCAGCGAGTGCGGGATGATTTTCCAGGATTTCTGCCTCGTACCGCGTCTTGATGTGCTGACTAACGTACTGCTCGGTCGCCTGAGTCAGACCTCAACCCTGAAGTCGCTGTTTAAGGTTTTCCCCGACGCCGACCGGGCACGCGCCATCTCTCTTCTCGAGTGGATGAATATGTTGCCGCACGCCCTACAGCGGGCGGAAAACCTCTCCGGCGGCCAGATGCAGCGCGTAGCGATTTGCCGCGCCCTGATGCAAAACCCCGGGATCCTGCTGGCGGATGAACCCGTCGCCTCGCTCGATCCCAAAAACACCCAGCGAATTATGAACGTACTGCGGGAAATCAGCGGCCAGGGGATTAGCGTGATGGTCAACCTGCATTCGGTCGAACTGGTCAAAGAGTACTGCACGCGGGTGATTGGCGTCGCCAAAGGCCGCATCATTTTCGACGATCATCCCGCACGGCTGACTCAGGATGTCCTGCATCAGCTGTATGGCGATGAAATTAGCCAGTTGCATTAATTTCCTTTAGTTAAAAACACACGGGCAAAATAATGAACAAACATATTAATGGCGCAGTTCGTTTATCCGCAGCAATCGCAGCTCTGTTACTGACGTGGCAAGCGAGCGCCGCTGAACAGCCAAAGGAATTAAATCTGGGGATCCTCGGCGGTCAAAACGCCACGCAGCAAATTGGCGATAACCAATGCGTTAAACAGTTTCTTGATAAAGAGCTGAAGGTCGATACCAAATTACGTAACTCATCCGATTATTCCGGCGTCATTCAGGGACTGCTGGGCGGTAAAGTCGATGTCGTATTAAGTATGTCGCCTTCTTCTTATGCCTCGGTCTATATCAATAACCCGAAAGCCGTCGATATTGTCGGTATCGCCGTTGATGATAAAGATCATTCCCGCGGCTACCACTCGGTGGTCATCGTCAAAGCTGACAGCCCGTATAAAACGCTGGACGATTTAAAAGGCAAAGCTTTTGGCTTCGCCGACCCGGATTCCACTTCCGGTTATTTAATTCCGAACCACGCCTTTAAACAGAAATTCGGCGGCGACGCGGACAACAAATACAATAACTTCTTCTCCAGCGTCACCTTCTCCGGCGGCCACGAGCAGGACATTCTCGGCGTACTGAACGGCCAGTTTGCCGGCGCGGTCACCTGGACCTCAATGGTCGGCGACTACAACAGCGGCTACAGCGTGGGCGCTTTTAATCGCCTGATTCGTATGGATCATCCGGATCTGATGAAGCAAATCCGGATTATCTGGCAATCGCCGCTGATCCCGAACGGCCCGATCCTCGTGAGCAATGCGCTGCCGGCGGACTTCAAAGCCAAAGTCGTCACCGCGCTTAAAAAACTGGATACCGACGATCACGCCTGTTTTGTGAAAGCGATGGGCGGAACCCAGCACATCGGCCCGGGCAGCGTGGCCGATTTCCAGCAGATCATTGATATGAAACGCGAGCTGGTTAGCGCGCGTTAATCCCGCACCGATGCCGCCGCCCGCAAGTCAATGCGGACGGCGACGCTACGTTAAAGACCTTTTCGCCGCATGAATAATACCTATACCGAATTCGAACGTTACTACCAGCAGGTCAGGACGCGGCAAAAGCGCGATACCTTCGGCTGGTCGCTGGTGCTGCTGGCGCTCTACTTTGCCGCCGGGCACGCCGCCGAGTTTAATCTGTTCACCATCTGGCGTTCTCTGCCAAACTTTCTCGACTATATGTTCGAGACGCTGCCGACGCTGCATCCGGGCGTTCTGTTAGCCGATTCTCATACCAAAGGTTCGCTGGCGTACTGGGGCTATCGCCTGCCGATTCAGCTACCGCTGATTTGGGAGACGCTGCAGCTGGCGCTGGCTTCCACGCTGGTGGCGGTCGCGGTAGCGACCATACTGGCTTTCCTCGCCGCCAATAACGCCTGGTCACCCGCGCCGCTACGCTTCGCCGTTCGCGTGCTGGTAGCCTTTTTACGCACCATGCCAGAGCTTGCCTGGGCGGTCATTTTCGTCATGGCGTTCGGTATCGGGGCGATCCCCGGTTTTCTGGCGCTGATGCTGCATACGGTTGGCAGCCTGACCAAACTGTTCTATGAAGCGGTGGAAAGCGCGCAGGATAAACCGGTGCGCGGGCTGGCGGCCTGCGGAGCATCGGCGCTGCAGAAGGTGCGCTTTGCCCTGTGGCCGCAGGTGAAACCGATTTTTCTCTCCTACGGCTTCATGCGCCTTGAGATTAACTTCCGCTCATCCACCATTCTTGGTCTGGTGGGCGCCGGCGGGATTGGCCAGGAGCTGATGACCAACATTAAGCTCGATCGTTACGATCAGGTCAGCATGACGCTGCTGCTGATCATTATTGTGGTGTCGCTGCTGGATATGCTTTCCGGCCGCCTGCGCCAGTGGGTTCTGGAGGGGAAAAAATGAGTCAATGGCAACATCAACCGGATATCGCCGCCAGCCGCCGCCAGCATCAGACGCTGTATAAGACCCAGGGGCGATACCTGCGCTATGTCGGCCTGCTGGCGCTGGCGAGCGTACTTTATTACGCCTGGTTCTTTATGCAGTTCGGTATTAGCAGCGAACAACTGGCGACCGGTCTACAGCAGATGGGACGCTATCTGCTACGGATGTTCGTCTGGCACGACTTCTGGAACTGGCCGTTTGCCTATTACTTCACGCAAATCGCCATTACGCTTGCTATCGTCTTCGCCGGGACGATTACCGCGACGGTCATCGCGCTGTTGCTGTCATTCCTGGCCGCGCGCAATATTATGCGCGGCGTGATTCCCGGCATTATCGCCATGTTGATGCGCCGCTTGTTCGACATGCTGCGCGGTATCGATATGGCTATCTGGGGTCTCATTTTCGTGCGCGCCGTAGGGCTTGGGCCGCTGGCCGGGGTACTGGCGATTATTATGCAGGATACCGGCCTGCTGGGCCGCCTGTATGCTGAAGGCCACGAGGCGGTAGACCGTTCGCCTGGCCGCGGCCTCACCGCCGTCGGCGCTAATGGTCTGCAGAAACACCGCTTCGGCATTTTCACCCAGTCGTTCCCGACTTTCCTGGCGCTGAGTTTATATCAGATTGAATCCAATACCCGTTCCGCCGCGGTGTTAGGTTTTGTCGGTGCAGGCGGGATTGGCCTTATCTACGCGGAAAATATGCGTTTGTGGAACTGGGACGTGGTGATGTTTATTACCCTGTTGCTGGTGGCGGTGGTCATGGTGATGGATACCCTCTCCGCCTGGCTACGCCGCCGTTATATTGGCGGCAACGTGGTGCCGTTGTATCAAAGTCAGCAATAACCCCCTCCCCCGGTGGCGCTGCGCTTACCGGGGCTACGAATCAGGGAAAACGTCTCGTTATTCGAGCCGCCACGCCAGCACCGGCCAGCCGTGTCGGGCGTTGGCTGCCAGCAGCTGCGGACACGGGTTGACCAACCGCACGCGATCCGCATGCAGGCACAGGGGCAGGTCGTTTATCGAATCGGTATAAAAAGTGACTTCGCCAGCATAGTCAGGATGCGCCTCGCGCCACTGCGCCAGGCGCGTCACTTTACCCTGCTGATAGCTCGGGGTACCGGCAATCACACCGCTGTAGCCGCCATCCGCCATTTCAACATCAATACCCAACGCCTGTTCAATCCCCAGCTCGGCGGCTATCGCCTGCACCAGCAGCGTTACCGAGGCGGAGATCACCAACATTTTTTCCCCTCGCGCCTGTAGGGTCCGAATAACGTCCCATGCCTGCGGGTAGACCCGCGGCAACACCTTTTCGCGCACGAATCGCGCCACCAGCGTATCCACCTGCGCCAGGGGGATGCCAATCAGCGGCGCCTGAATCAGCGCGACATAATCGGCGATATTCATTTCCCCGCGGTCGTAATCCGCCATCAGCAGCGCTTCGCGCGCCAGATATTCCGGGTCGCTCACCCAGCCTTCGCGCACCATAAACTGGCTCCACAGCGTACTACTGTCCCCTTTAATCAGGGTGTTATCCAGATCGAAAATCGTCACAGCATTAGACATCGGTCATTTTCCATAATCAGCAATATAAGCCTGCGAGAGCATGTATAAAGAAGATGACAGGAGCATGATCCGGCTGCGTTTCAGCCTACCCCGCCAAAAACCATCGCCAGCAGCACCAGTAGCAATAGTAGCGGGTAGATCCGCACGTGCCAGCGATCGGGAAGTTTTGCCAACCAGCGCGATGCGCCCCGCAATCCCAGCCAGCTCCCGGCCACCAGCAGTCCGGCCGCCAGCCACCAGATATTACCGATGAAACCGGAGGGCAGCGTCGCCATCGGCGCCATCAGCAGCCACGCCAAGCTGGCGGTCGCCGCCAGCGGCAGCGTCAGCAGGTTGGCCATCGCCGCGGCCTGCGCCATCGTCGCGCCACGCCGGCGCATCAGCGGCACGGTCATCACGCTGCCGCCAACGCCAAGGAAGGCGGCAATCAGGCCAATCCCGCCGCCAAGGATAGTCTCGCGCCCTGCACTCGACGGTGCGCAAGCCGTCGACGGCGCCATAAAGCCGGGGCGAACGTAGCAATCCACGATGGTCACCGCCAGGTACAAAATGAACAGCCAGCGGATCCACTCGCCGTTGACCCTCAGCGCCAGCGCCGCGCCGGCAATACCGCCGATGGCGATGCCGCCAAGTATCGGCAGCAGGGAGCGCCAGTGAACCGTTCCGGCGCGCAGGTGACGGCCGCTTGCCAACAGCGACGTGCACAGCATCACCAGCGCCGACGTCGCCACCGCTATTTGCATCGCCTGACCGCCTACTGCGCCCTGATGACTCAGCAACAGGTAAAGCAGCGGCACGGTAACAAAGCCGCCGCCGAAACCAAACAGCCAGGTGGTTATCCCGGACAACAGTCCGCAAACAAAAAGCCCAAATATCATCTACCGTTCCTCCATTCAGGGAGGTAACGATATAGAATAGCGGAATGGCTGACTTACGATTAATGGCCAATATATTACGATTTTCAGCCAGGGGAGTATGCATGCGTAATATCGCGATTAACGAAGTCGATCATCTGCCGCGCCGGGTATTGGGTCTGGGGAGCGATTATCCGCCTGACACCCTTTTACCGCGCCATCATCACCGGCGAGCGCAGTTTCTTTATGCCGTGAATGGCTTGATGAAAGTCGAAACCGATGACGGTCAGTGGCTGGTGCCGCCGTTCAGCGGCGTATGGATACCCGCTAATAAACCGCATCGCGTCTGGATGCCGGGCGTGAGCACCCATAGTCTGTATATCGAACCGCAGGACGCGCCGCGCGCCGGCGTGCGCTGCGAAGTGTTGCAGGTTTCGCCGCTGCTGCATCAACTGCTGCTGACCGCCTGCCAGCTGCCGCTGTTGTATGAAGAGAGCGGACATGATGCGGCGCTTATCGCCCTATTACTGTTTGAACTGCAGGCCGCCCCGCCGCTGCCGATGTTTACGCCGCTACCGCAACATCCGCGGCTGGCTGAACTATGCAGCGCGTTTCTCCTTCAGCCGGAGATTCACAGTACACCGGAGCTGTGGGCCAAAAAGATGAGTCAAAGCCTGCGCACCTTCAACCGCCGCTTTTTGCAGGAGACCGGGATGGCATTTCGCGACTGGCGTCATAAAGCCTGCCTGATGTACGCTCTCACCGCCCTGCGAGAAGGCCGTAGCATTACCGACGTGGCGTTAAGCCTTGGCTATGAGCATCCGGCGGCGTTTACTGCCATGTTTCGCAAAGCGATGGGCTATGCGCCAGCCTCTTTTATCCGCCATCTTAAAGGAGGAACGCCTGCCTCTCGCACCAGATAAATAAGAACATCCTGATTCTGGCCTGTTATATTTTGATTTAGATAGTAAACATTTATTAATAAATAAAATCACCGCGTTTACTATCTGAAAAATGTGCTTATTACGGTACCGGCGAATTTATGCCTGCAGTACGTAAGTTTTCGTAAATTTTGCGTTTCATCATTCTGACGTTTCCCTGAATACGCTATAAATGGCGACGGTCGATCCCTAACATGAAAATAACGACATGAAGCCCAAACTCACCCACGCTTTATTACTTGTTCCTTTATTGATTTTGGCAGGATGTTCATCTTCCCCAAAAAAACCGCCCAAGGCGGTGGCGCAGCATCATTACGAGCCAATCGACAGCGGCTCCGACGATCTGATACCGGTGCTGGCAGCCCTGCACGATCAGATGCACACCTGGGACGGCACCCCTTACGAATGGGGCGGCACCGACCAGAGCGGCGTCGACTGTTCCGGCTTTGTCTGGCGTACGCTGAAGGACCGCTTTAATCTGCCAATGGACCGCGTGACCACCGGCGATCTTCTGCATATGGGAGTGCGCGTTAGCAAGCAGCAGCTGCGGCCTGGCGATTTAGTCTTCTTCCGCATTCACGGCGGCATGCACGTCGGTTTCTACGATACCAACCACAATTTCCTGCACGCCTCCGCAAGCCAGGGCGTCATGCGTTCGTCGCTGGATAATCCGTACTGGAACCGCGTATTTTATCAGGCGCGGCGCTTGCCGAAGGAATATAACGCGCAGATCACCATGAATAACGACAATCTGCATCTGGCGAAAAACCGCTAATCCTGACAAATAAAAACCGCGGCGCTCAGGGCCGCGGTTTTTATTTTTCTTGCGCTCAGTTTTATCAGAACTGATAGGTCATCCCCAGCGCGACGATGTCATCATCGTTAATACCGAGCTTATTATCGCTCTTCAGCTGGTTAATTTTGTAATCCACAAAGGCGTTCATGTTTTTGTTGAAGTAGTAGGTCAGGCCGACGTCAATATAGTTGACCAGGTCTTCGCTGCCGACACCCTCAATATCCTTGCCTTTCGACAGTACATAGCCCAGAGACGGACGCAGACCGAAATCGAACTGATACTGGGCGACCGCTTCAAAGTTCTGCGCTTTATTCGCAAAACCACCGCTGATCGGGGTCATTTTGCGGGTCTCAGAGTACATTGTCGCCAGGTAGATATTGTTGGCGTCGTACTTCAGGCCGGTAGCCCAGGCTTCCGCTTTGGAACCCTGGCCGCGCGCCAGCAGGTTCTGATCGTTGGTACGGTCAGAGCTGGTATAAGCCGCGCTGACGGCGAAATCACTGCCGCCGAAATCATAGCTTAAAGAGGTGCCGAACCCGTCGCCATTCTGTTTTTTCGCTTCGCGGCCTTCGTTTTTCCCCTGGTATTGCAGGGTCATATTCAGACCATCGACCAGGCCGAAGAAATCGGTGTTGCGGTAGGTCGCCAGGCCGCTGGCGCGTTTGGTCATGAAGTTATCGGTCTGCGCGGAAGAGTCGCCGCCGAACTCCGGGAACATATCGGTCCAGGCTTCAACGTCGTACAGCGCGCCGAGGTTACGACCATAGTCAAATGATCCAAACTCTTTTAACTTCACGCCGGCAAACGCCAGACGGGTTTTCTGCGAGGAATCGCTTTCGGTTTTATTGCCGGAGAATTCGGATTCCCAGCGGCCATAACCGGTCAGTTGATCGTTGATCTGCGTTTCGCCTTTGATACCGAAGCGAACGTAGGTCTGGTCGCCATCCTTGCTGTCATAATCGCTGAAGTAGTGCATGGCTTTCACTTTGCCGTACACGTCCAGTTTATTGCCGTCTTTATTGTATACTTCCGCTGCCTGTGAAGCCGAAGAAGCAACAAAACCCATCATCATTAATGCCAGTGAACGCTTTTTCATTATGTGGTCCTGGTGATTTATTTACACGCGCTTATCAATTCCGGGCGAAGCCCCGTCAAAAACTGGAGGTTTTTTAACGCTGTAGTGTTAAATATTTATGACGAAATGGAACTTTTTATAAAAAAGAATGTTTAAATATTTCCGTCATAAATATGTCACCTTGCCTGCGCAGAATGCCCGATCCGCGCAATAAAATGGCTTGACCAATACGCCAGCAGTTGGCAAGCGGCCTGACTCCTGTTACAACATCAGCTCGATCTCGATATTCCTTTTGAACGGCAGAAAATCATGAGTGATAGCCAGACGCTGGTGGTAAAACTGGGCACCAGTGTTTTAACGGGCGGATCCCGCCGCCTGAACCGCGCCCATATCGTTGAGTTAGTGCGCCAGTGCGCGCAGCTGCATGCCATGGGGCACCGCATTGTGATTGTGACTTCCGGGGCCATCGCCGCCGGACGTGAACACCTCGGCTACCCTGAACTGCCCGCCACCATTGCCTCAAAACAGCTGTTGGCGGCAGTCGGCCAAAGCCGTCTTATCCAACTGTGGGAGCAGCTTTTCTCTATTTACGGCATTCATGTCGGCCAGATGCTGCTGACCCGTGCCGATATGGAAGATCGCGAGCGGTTCCTCAACGCCCGCGATACCCTGCGCGCGCTGCTGGATAACAATATTGTGCCGGTCATTAATGAGAATGACGCCGTCGCCACCGCTGAAATCAAAGTCGGCGACAACGATAATCTTTCCGCCCTGGCGGCCATTCTCGCCGGCGCCGATAAACTGCTGCTGTTGACCGATCAGCCGGGGCTCTTTACCGCCGACCCGCGCAGCAATCCGCAGGCCGAGCTTATCAAAGATGTCTACGGCATCGATGACGCGCTGCGCGCCATCGCAGGCGATAGCGTTTCCGGCCTCGGCACCGGCGGCATGGGCACCAAACTGCAGGCCGCGGACGTCGCCTGTCGCGCTGGCATCGATACTATTATCGCCGCCGGCAACCGCCCGGACGTTATCGGCCACGCGATGGAAGGCCTGCCGGTGGGCACCTGTTTCCACGCTCAGGAATCACCGCTGGAGAACCGCAAACGCTGGATCTTCGGCGCGCCGCCGGCCGGTGAAATCACCGTCGATGCCGGGGCGACCCAGGCTATTCTGGAAAGAGGAAGCTCATTGCTGCCAAAAGGCATCAAAACCGTCAGCGGGAATTTCTCCCGCGGCGAAGTTATCCGAATCCGCAGTAGCGAAGGCCGCGATATCGCCCACGGCGTGAGCCGCTATAACAGTGACGCCCTGCGCCTGATCGCCGGGCAGCACTCGCAGCAAATCGATGCCATCCTCGGCTATGAATACGGCCCGGTGGCCGTCCATCGTGACGATATGATTACCCGTTAAGGAGCTGAAAATGCTGGAACAAATGGGCATTGCGGCCAAAGCGGCCTCTTACCAACTCGCGCTGCTATCCAGCCGCGAGAAAAATCAGGTTCTGAACAAGATTGCTGATTATCTGGAAGCGCAGACCGAAGAGATCCTGCGCGCCAACGCCGAAGACCTCAGCGACGCCCGTGCCAACGGTCTGAGCGACGCGATGCTCGATCGCCTGGCGCTGACGCCGGCGCGCCTGCGCGGCATCGCCGATGACGTGCGTCAGGTGTGTAGCCTGGCGGATCCGGTCGGCCAGGTGATTGACGGCGGTCTGCTGGATAGCGGCCTGCGTATCGAACGTCGTCGCGTGCCGCTGGGAGTGATCGGCGTGATTTATGAAGCGCGGCCGAACGTGACCGTCGATGTCGCCTCTCTGTGCCTGAAGACCGGCAACGCGGCTATTCTGCGCGGCGGTAAAGAGACCTGGCGCACCAACGCCGCGACGGTGAAAGTGATTCAACAGGCGCTGCAGGAGTGTGGCCTGCCGGCTGCCGCGGTGCAGGCAATCGAGAGCCCGGATCGCGCGCTGGTCGGCGAAATGCTGAAGATGGATAAATACATCGATATGCTGATCCCGCGCGGCGGCGCAGGCCTGCATAAGCTGTGCCGCGAGCAATCCACCATCCCGGTAATCACCGGCGGTATCGGCGTGTGCCATATTTTCGTCGACGATTCCGCCGAGATCGCACCGGCGCTGAAGATCATCGTTAACGCCAAGACCCAACGCCCGAGCACCTGCAATACCGCTGAGACGCTGCTGGTACACCGTAATATCGCCGATACCTTCCTGCCTGCGCTGAGCAAACAGATGGCGGAGAGCGGCGTGACGCTGCATGCCGATCCGGCCGCCCTGCCCCTTCTGCAGCACGGTCCGGCGAAGGTGGAGCCGGTGAAAGCGGAGCAGTACGACGATGAGTATTTATCGCTGGATCTGAACGTGAAAGTTGTTGCCGATCTCGATGAGGCGATTGCCCATATTCGTGAGCACGGCACCCAGCATTCCGATGCCATTCTGACGCGTACCCTGCGCCATGCGAATCGCTTTATTAATGAAGTGGATTCGTCGGCGGTATACGTTAACGCTTCTACCCGCTTCACCGACGGCGGCCAGTTCGGCCTCGGCGCGGAAGTGGCGGTCAGCACCCAGAAGCTGCACGCCCGCGGGCCGATGGGTCTTGAAGCGCTGACCACCTATAAGTGGATTGGCTTCGGCGACGATACCATTCGTGCTTAACGCTAAGCGGGTGATGCAAAAGTAGCCGTTTGATTCGAAAGGGCATTGACGCATCACCCACTTAGTTTTAACCTTCTACCCCGTGCTTCACGCAGGTGAACGCGTCCTTTCAGGGCCGATATAGCTCAGTTGGTAGAGCAGCGCATTCGTAATGCGAAGGTCGTAGGTTCGACTCCTATTATCGGCACCATCTAATAAAATCAATCACTTAGCGTAAAAAATCTAACGGATTGTATCTTCAATTATCATCCTTGATAACTCTTGGTAAATGCTTTTGCGTTGTATCGGCTCAAGTATTGTACAACGTACTGGCGGGTAGTTACCAGGCTCAAGCCCGAACAGCATTAGAAATTTTGCCATCCCTTGAAGCTGAAAGAGTTGCCGGACTCTCTAAACACGTCACTTGAACCCTTAGCGATACGTTCCGCGCTTCGTGGGGCGCTCAATGATGCTACACCTTGTGAAAGGTCGCAGAGAATAAACAGGCGTAATGTTGGGAAGACTAACCGGATCGGGAAAGAATCCGGCTCTGCCACGGTTTCGATCACCGGAGTATAACGATCACCTGATAAGAGAACATGCTAAGGCTTTATCCTCCCTGCGAAGGGATTCAACCTGCGGAAACGCTACGCGCCGCCTTTTCTTATGTGCCCAACACGGCACGTAATGGTCATCTATTATCTGCACCATTGTAACTTTCGTTGTACTGTCTCTCTGCTGTACGTTGCGCGCTGGCAGATTCAGCGGAGGAGATATCATGTCAAAAGCTAACCAAAAAGCAGCTACGAAGCGCAACAACCGTAAGATTCACGCTCGTAAATTCCGGGCAGCACCAGAGGGGAAAGCCTGGCTTGAAAGCGAGAGGAAATCAAGCTGGCACGAGCGGCTAACAACATGTTTTAGAGGTGACTGTATGAAAAGCAGCCGTTATGATTGCAATACATTCAGAGTCAAAAGGATTTGGACGTGGATACAGTCGAGGAACTTAACGGAACATACTTCTATGCGGGGCGTTCAAACCTCACCGCCTCCGAGCTATTTTTCATGGTCTTCTGTGAAAATGTTGTTGATCAACTTGGTTTAGGTCTTGTTGATTTCGGTGCTGTAGTTGCCATTGTATCTGGGCGTAATACTCTCCCTACAAGGGCAAAACCAAACGGTGCTGAAAAGGGAACATCATATGCGTCTAAAGCCTCGCGAAAAGTGTTCAAAAAAGCGCAGTTCCCTTTCGGTATCAAACTACCTTCCGTTATTGGTGGTTATCCACCTTCTACAATCAGAATCAGGGCGGTAGCTAACATTGGAACATTTACGGGCAGGGCTATTCCTGTCGTGGGGTGGGTTATCTTAGCTTCTGATATCTCTCAAATCACCTATCGCACTATCCGAGACTACAACGCTATAGCGCGGGGTAACGATAAGTTATGGTAAACAATGTTGAGCAGCGCGTTTATGAACTTGTACGGCCTTACGCTGGCACGTACCTATTCAAGTTCAAGAAAGTAGAGCTAACACCTGAAACGGATCTTGATACTGATTTGAGTCTTGATGAGCTTGAAGCTGGTGAGTTAATGGATAAGTTTTTCGATGCGTTCAAGGTTGAACGGGGAAACTTTAAAATAGAAACTTACTATCCTGATCAGCCTGTTTCATGGAATCCATTTAAGAAAACAGAGCCTGTTCCTGTACCAGATTTCAATGTTGGTATGCTGATCGAATCAGCTAAAGCCGGAAGATGGTTGTACGAATAAGGGGCGCACCGCCCCCAGTAAATGCTAACTTATTTATCCGTAATAAAATTAAGAATTCTTTACATGGATTAAAAGAAGATTAAGAAATGATTGAGTTGACATCAGGGGTTGTTAACTTCATTTTAAATAAAATTGGGTTGATTTTTTCCTTAGCTGCATTGATCTCCTCCCTGAAAACAGTACCAGTCTAAACTGAAGTATCCGGTCTTTCTTCCATCTCACAGAGAGGCACATCGCCATGAAAAAGACCCGTTATACCGAAGAACAGATCGCGTTTGCGCTGAAACAGGCCGAAACCGGCACCCGCGTCAGGGAAGTCTGCAGAAAGATGGGCATTTCTGAGGCCACGTTTTACAACTGGAAGAAGAAATTCGCCGGTCTGGGCGTAACGGAACTGCGCCGTCTGCGGCAACTGGAGGATGAAAATCAGCGGCTGAAGAAACTGGTGGCAGACCTGAGTCTGGACAAGGAGATGCTGCAGGAGGTACTGAAACAAAAGTTCTGAGGCCGGCTCAGAAGCGCCAGGCGGTGCATTTTCTGCTGGAGGCCTATCATATCAGTGTCCGCCGGGGATGCGGGTTGCTGATGCAGAGCAGAACTGTCTACCACTGGCAGAGCCGGCGTGACGATCGGGCGATAACCCTGCGTATCCGGGAAATAGCGGAAACCCGGATACGGTACGGTTGCCCGCGTATTCATATCCAGTTGCGGCGGGAAGGCTGGCAGATTAACCACAAGAAAACACACCGGATTTATTGTCTGGAAGGCCTGAATTTGCGCAGAAAGCGCCCCCGCAGGCATGTCAGTGCCGCACGCCGCCAGCAGCGCCCGGCCCTGACGCATATCGATCAGTGCTGGAGTATGGATTTCGTGTCGGATAGTCTGTTTAACGGGCGGCGTTTTCGGGCGCTGACCGTAGTGGATAATTTTAGTCGGGAGTGTCTGGCGATCCATGCCGGAAAATCGCTGAAAGGCGAGGATGTGGTCAGCATAGTGGAAGCATTACGGGTGCTGGATAAACGCCTGCCGGTGCGTATCCAGACGGATAACGGCAGCGAGTTCATCTCGAAAAGTCTGGATAAATGGGCGTATGAGCACGGTGTCACGATGGACTTCTCCCGTCCCGGGAAACCGACCGATAACCCGTTTATTGAGTCATTTAACGGCAGCCTGCGGGACGAATGTCTGAACATTCACTGGTTCCTGTCACTGGAAGATGCGCAGGACAAACTCGACAAGTGGCGCAGGGAATATAATCATGAGAGGACGCATTTATCACTAAATGACATGACTCCGGCTGAATTTATCCGGAGTCTGCAAAAAGACGAAGATCTCTGATTTAGCACTGCACTGAATTTGGGCCAAGGTCAAAAAAACGGAACTCTCAAAAAGTGCGTGGAACTAAAACAGGTGTGCTTACAAGATGACGTTGCAAAGCATGGTTAGAACTGAAGAAGGTTGAAGAGGCTGTATTAAAACTTGTCTCTGATGCAAGGAAGTTTATCTAACGGGGCTTGATGGCTGGTATTGTCCAAAACCAGCCATGATTTAGGATTAATCACGCAAGCATCTATTAACTGTTTCTAATATCATCGAATGGCTAATGTTTATGGGGGGGTAGGATGGATACTACAGAACAGGTAAACGGATATTATTTTGATGGGAAGTCAAATTTAAGCGAAAGCGAACTGTTATTTTGGTTACTCATGGATGAGAGTTATAAACAGTTTGGTGATTTGCTGGATTACTTTGCGTGGGGCTCAATGATTCTTAGTCTGCCTTTAGTCCCTGTACGAGGTAAGATTGATTACCGCCGTGCAACCAAAGGCACAAGTCCTCTATCTCTTGTTTTCCGTAAGGTGTTCACAGGCTCTTTTGAAACACGTAAAAAGACACTTACCATTAAGTCGATACTCCGCAAGGATTGGGCATACACTACCAGTATTGGCGGCTACATTGGACGTTGGGTACCGTGGATTGGTGTTGTGGTCACTGTTTATGATATTGGTGTCATTACTACTAATGTTGTTCACCGTTATCGATTAATTACGGGGAAATAGGCATGGATATTGATGCTACTGTTCACGGACTGATCGAAAAGCACTTTTGGAAGATGGACAATGATACATCACTGAGTGATGGTGATCATGTAGTACTTCCAGAGGATATGGACTCATTTCTAAATGACTACTCTGAATCATTGAATGTAGATATCCAAAGTTTTAACTTTCGTCGCTATTTTCCCAATACTGGTATTTGGTTTCTTCCAAACGCCATTCTTCCTGAATACCTCAAAACAGACCACCACAAACCAGAACCATTGACGGTACAAATGTTTATTGAAAGTGCTAAAGCCGGGCGCTGGCTCTATGACTGATCGTCCGTGTTAAAGGTTTTGGCATAAAGGCAAGAGCCTTTATTAGTTTTTTCATGGGGATATCCTCATGGAGCTTATGAAGACATTACTAACATCGGTGTGTATTAATCAACGGGAGCAGGTCCCCACCTGATACGCCGCTATCATTCGCGTCGTTCTGGTCAGGCTATCCGCCACCTCCACTTCCGCAGTCGTAATCGCCATTCCCGCAGAACGCAGCGCCGAAATATCCGCGGCGATACGCTGGATACCAAACCAGAACAGCCCATCCAGCGCATTGACCTGCAGGCCGCTTTCCAGCGCCAAACGTAACCGCTCGCGCGGCGCCTTTATCTCTTTTGCCAGCTGCTGATAGGGCGCGGCGGAAACCGCATCCGGCCCGCTGCGAATAATCCGGCTCACAAAGCGATAACGAAACTCATCCGGAACGGCGCTGAGATCGGCTTTCAGGCTGTAAACGCAGCCGCGCTTCTTACCATTAATCACCACGTTCTTTTGATTCAGCGCCAGCGCATGGCGTAAGCGATCCACCAGCTGCGGGGCGCGAATAAGCAATAAACGAAACGGCAGTTCGAAGCTGGTGGCGTAGTCGACATTCAGCAATGCAGTACGCAAACGCGTTTCACTGTTCGCCTTTTCCTGCTGACATTCAGCAATAACTTCCGCCCACTGGCGGGTAATACGTGGGGATTCGTTGCGCTCGATGAACTGAAATTTTTCAATCTGATAGTCAATACGTCCAGCCATTGCCGTTCCCTGTGGTTCACCATCTCGCTGATAGTTTTCAGCAGATTGCGTCTATTCGCAAGTAGCAGTTCGCTTTAAATCATCATGTGCTAACTTCACCAGGGAATATTAGCTGAACAAATAAAAATAGATGAGAAAAGAAATTTTTATTAATTGATTAAATGATTTAACAGAACATTTAATAAGAGCTATTTTTCAGAAAACGTTTATATCAACAGTTATTGTTTCCAATAAACCAGGCAGCTACATTGCGTAAAAATAGCATTACTGGGATATAAAAATGGACACAACAGAACAAGTTAATGGAACATATTATTACAATGGCAAGTCAAACCTCTCGTCCCATGAACTTCTTTTTTGGATTTTTCTCGATACTGCAGCCATTCATTTTGGAGTAGATGACATCATGACCATTGCGTTAATCATGCTTGGTCAACCTATAAAAAATACCCGGACAAAACCAGGCGGAGCGACTAAAGGGACGAGCATTTTGAGCCATGAGTTACGGAAGGTTTTCCACAATGATTTAAAAGTCAGGCTCCCGACGTTAACCAACCAATCCATCCGTAATCTTAGATGGAGCTATGTCACCAATCTGGGAGCATTCGTTGGACGCTGGATACCCATTCTCGGGATTATTTACCTGACAGGGGATGTAATTTATGTATCAATAAAAGCAACCACTAGATACAACGCCATTGCCAGAGGTGACGATAAATTATGGTAGATCAAGACAATATTGCAGCAGCCGTTCTGGCATGGTATGAAACGCAATGGAACAAGCCGACACTTACCGGCAAAAAGCAGCAGGTGAATGCGGATTTATCACTCAATATGGGCGATTATCCCTGGGCCAGAGAAAGTGGCGATGACATCATGAAATCCTATTTCCGTCAGTTTAATGTAAAGCAAGATGCATTTGATTTATTTAATTATTGGCCTCCCGAACAGGGTTTCCTCCCTAATTTCCTATTACCGAAATCCAAACGCATTTCTCCGCGCACACCGGAGCCGCTAACACTCGCGATGCTCATTGCGTCAGCACAGGCTGGGAGATGGCTGTATCGTTAGTTGTTTGAAAATAAAGAGCCCCTCCCCCGGATAGCGGCGCGCTGCGCCTTATCCGGGCTACCGGTTAGTGCCAACTTGTAGCCCCGGTAAGCGTAAGCGCGACCGGGGTTTTTCTCAGTTAGCGCCAACCTTGGCCCCGCTAAGCGCAGCGCAACCGTTCTTACTGCAGCGCCTCAAGAATATGATACGCCGCCTTCACCCGCTCCGGGTTGGGGTAGCTTTTATTCGCCAACATCACGATGCCGAGATCCTGTTGCGGGATAAAGGCCACGTAGCTGCCGAATCCGCCGGTGGAGCCGGTTTTATGTACCCACGAGGCTTTCACCGGCGGCGCGGGTGGATTGACCGCCGTTACCGGCGTCGCGGCGAGCGCCACCTTATTATCGCTGCCGTTAATCAGCACCTCGGCCGACACCGGCCAGTTCAGCATCTCCCAGCCGAGGCCCTGATACATCTCCCCAGCCCGCCAGTAGCGCGACTGCGCCAGCTGGATCCCCTGCCGCAGGTTTTTATCCTGCACCGTCTCGCGGTTCATATTCGCCAGCACCCAGTGCGCCATATCCTCAATGCTCGACTTCACGCCGTAAGCCTCAGCGTCCAGCTGCCCCGGCGAAACGTGTACCGCGTTACCGTCGCGATAACCCCAGGCGTAATCCTTGCTCTGGGCGGACGGTACGTTAATCCAGGTGTGGCTCAGTTTTAACGGCTGCAATACCCGCTGGCTCATCGTCTGTTCAAAGCTCATGCCGGAAGGTTTTACCGCCAGCGCGCCGAACAGGCCAATGCTGGTATTGGCGTACTGCCGCTTACTCCCCGGCGCCCACTGCGGTTGCCAGTTCTGATAGTAACGCAGTAATGCCGCTTCATCCGTCACCTCGTCCGGAACCTGCAGCGGCAGGCCGCCTGCGGTATAGGTGGCGAGATGCAGCAGCGTGATCCCCTGCCACTGCTGGCCGGTGAGCTGCGGCCAGTACTTCTGCGCCGGATCGCTGAGCTTAATTTCACCGCGCGCCACCGCATCGCCGCCAAGCACGCCGGTGAAAGTCTTACTAACAGAGCCCAGCTCAAACAACGTCTGTCGCGTCACCGGACGCTGCCCGGCGACATCGGCCTGGCCCCAGGTGAAATAGTAGGGTTTGCCGTGATAGATCACCGCCACCGCCATCCCCGGTATCGCCTGTTCTTTCATTAACGGGGTGATGGTCTGATTGACCAGTTCGCGCAGCTGCTCCGCCGTTTGCGGCGCGGCAAACGTCGAAAATGAGGCGCCCAGCAGCAGTACGCCTGTAAGGGATTTTTTCATCATGAAGTATTTTTCCATTATCGGTTCTCGCTCAATATCCACTCTCGTCCGGGCCCTTCAGACGCGCTCAGTGTCGGTGTTTTGCACAGCGCTGACAAACTGTTAAATTTAGCAGCAGGCTTTAGTTTTTCTAACGGATAATGTTATGACACGCAGCTATCTTCCTCTCAATTCACTGCGGGCGTTTGAAGCGGCCGCCCGGCATCTCAGTTTTACCCGCGCGGCGATTGAGCTCAACGTCACCCACTCCGCCATCAGCCAGCACGTGAAGACGCTGGAGGAACACCTTAACTGCCAGCTGTTCGTTCGCGTGTCGCGCGGCCTCAAGCTCACCACCGAAGGCGAAGGCCTGTTACCGGTACTCAATGAGTCGTTTGAAAGGATAGCCGGGATGCTCGACCGTTTTACCGGTCACCAGGCGCAGGAGAAACTCAAGATCGGCGTAGTCGGCACTTTCGCTACAGGCCTGCTGTTCCCATTGCTGCCAGCCTTCTGGCGCGAGTGTCCGCATATCGATTTGCAGATCTCCACCCATAATAATCGCGTCGATCCCGCCGCCGAGGGGTTGGATTATGTGATTCGCTTCGGCGGCGGCGCCTGGCACGATACCGCCGCGCAGTATCTGTGCGCCGCCCCGCTCTCCGCGCTGTGCGCTCCGTCGTTAGCTGCCCGGCTAAATACACCGAAGGATATTTTGCAGTTCACGCTGCTCCGCTCTTATCGCCGCGACGAATGGTCGGCGTGGATGCAGGCAGCGGGAGAACTTCCGCCTTCGCCAACCCATCGGGTTATTGTCTTCGACTCATCAGTGACCATGCTGGAGGCGGCGCAGGCAGGCTTAGGCGTAGCTATCGCCCCGGTAAAAATGTTCAGCCATCTGCTGGAAGAAAAACGCATTGTGCAGCCGTTTAAGATTCATATCGATCTCGGCAACTACTGGCTGACACGTTTGCAATCACGCACGGAAACGCCCGCGATGCTGCATTTTTCCCGCTGGCTGGCGGAGGCCTTAAAAGGGGTTAATTCGGCGGAGTAATCCGCCATCAGAAGGCGCTCCCGAAGGAAACAGGAAATATTTGGAAATAACGCTTACACATTATGCATAGCGCTGGATAAATCAGCGTTTTTAATTTGCCCTGGCTTGCGCAGAAACGTTTACCCCCCTGAGAAACAAAAACAATAAAACAGTTTAAAAACAACACCTTAATTATTTACCTTTCCCCATAGCATCCTCCCCAGCGCCCCGCTGGCTATAAAATTATTATCGTTGCCATTATCAGATAAGTCCGATCAAGTGCATCGTTTATGTCTATTAATTTCCTGTAATTAAGTCACCGAAGCAATCAAACCGCGAAAACTGTTGCTGTATATTTCATCGCGATCAACACGCCAACATAGGTTATCTGGATACCCATCTGCACGGTATTCGCTTGCCGTGTTTGATTACCACAATGGTTATCCCCTTAAGTACATGGAGTTAAAATGAATAAGAAATTACTGCCTGTTGTAGCACTGATCCTGTCCGCGTCCGCCACCAGTGCTTACGCAGTTAACGGCAAGGTCAACTTTACCGGTGAAATCATCCAGTCAACCTGTACTGTGACTTCTTCCGACCAGAACAAAGACGTTTTCATCGGTAAATACCCGACTACCGCGTTCAACGCTGTTGGCGATGTTACCGCTTCTAAAGCGTTCACCATCAACCTGGAAAAATGTGAAGCCGGTGATTACTCCCTGCGCTTCGACGGTGCGACCGTTGCCGGTAACCCGAACCTGCTGTCCGTTGATAACGCTGGCGGCGTAGGTATCGAAATCCTGACCAACGACGAAAAAATCGTCCCAATCAACCAGAGCGCAGACGACAACTCCCCGTGGGTTAACGTTGCAGCGTCTGACGACAACAGCGGCACCGCGGTATTCAACCTGAAAGCTCGCTACAAATCCTTCCTGAAGGATGTGACTGCTGGTTCTGCTAACGCAAACGCCACCTTCACCATCGAATACAAATAATACGGATAATCCCGTTTTAGGGTAGACGTTTTGGCCATGGATGGCTGGTAACATTATTTGGAACGTGAAATGAAAAAGTTATTAACCGCTTTATTGTTATTTGTCTCGCTGGATACTTTTGCGGGTATTCAGGTCGATCAGACTCGGGTTATTTATAACGGCGGGGAAAAATCTGCGGCGTTATCCATTCACAATGATACCGATGAAACATGGATGGTTCAGACCTGGCTTGATACCGGTGACGCCACCGCAACGCCAACTAATTTACCGATGCAGGCTATTCCGCCAATTTTAAAACTGGCGGGAAATAAAGACGCTATTTTGCGCTTTGTTTATTCCGGCAGCGGACTACCAACCGACCGCGAATCCGTGTACTGGATCAACGTGCAGGAAATTCCGCCTTCGGCGAAGCAAGAAAACGTGCTGCAAATTGCGATCCGCACCCGCGTGAAGTTGTTCTATCGCCCTACCACGCTGAAAACCACCTTGCAAAAGGAAGCGCAGGCCCTGACCTGGCGCAAGCAAGGTAATGAGTTGGTCGTGACTAACAAAGGTCCGCTGCACGTGACTTTCGGCGTACTCACGCTAAAGAGCGGCGCGAAGACCTGGAAAGTGAATGCTGACATGGTTAATCCCATGGACTCTCTGAACATCAAATTGCCAGCCGGCGCGGCGGCAGCGGATCAGATGTCATTCACTTTTATCAATGATTTTGGCGGACATACGGAAATTAAAGATATCCGCATTCAGTAAGAGAGCAATACAATGGCTAGCCATAACAAAATAAGGACGATCCCTGGATGTCTGGCGCAGCATGTTCGCTTTGCTGTTTACGCCTCGACAATGTCATTACTGGCGACACCATTTGTCAATGCCGAAGAGCAATTCAATACCTCTTTCATCCGCGGGGCGAATAACGCCTCGCTGGTGCAAAACCTCTCTACCGGCGACGATATTTTACCAGGTAAATATGCCTTCGATATTTACCTGAATAAAAATCGCGTCGATCACCGGGAAATAGAATTTAAAAAAGATTCGCCTAACACCCCGGGCTATTTCTGTTTAGATGCCGACAGCTATCGTTCATACGGCGTTCTGGTGCCGGACACTGCCGGTAGCAGCGCCTGTTACGATCTGGTAAAAAATATTCCTGGCAGTAGCGTGAGCTGGAATGCCGCGCTGCAGGAGCTGAACATCTCCGTACCGCAAACCGATCTCGAAGCGCGACCGCAGGGCGAGATTTCGCCGCTGGTCTATGACGACGGTATCAACGCCGGTTTCGTTAACTATGCCTTCAGCGGCAGTCATTCCCGTTTTGCCAGCGGTAGCGGCAAACAGGACAGCGACTACTACTTCCTGAGCCTCAATAACGGCCTAAACGTCGGCGCGTGGCGTTTTCGCAATACCTCTTCCCTGTCAAAACAGACCGGGCAAAAAGAGCAATGGAATCCGATTTCCACCTGGGCGGAAACCGACATCGCCTCCTGGCGCAGCCGTATTCAGATTGGCCAGAGCAACACCAATAATAACGTTTTCGACAGCTTCCAGTTCCGCGGCGCGCAGATTTCCAGCGTCCCGGAAATGCTGCCGGACAGCCGCCGCGGCTACGCGCCGGTCGTACGTGGCGTCGCCAACACCAACGCCCGCGTCGAAGTGCGCCAGAACGGCTACACCGTATACAGCACCGTGGTGCCGCCGGGGCCGTTCGCGCTGACCGATATTTCGCCAAGCACCCTCAGCGGCGACTTAGCCGTAACGGTTATCGAGGCGGATGGCTCACGCCATAGCTTCACACTCCCTTACTCCTCCGTGCCGAATATGCTGCGCGACGGGATCTGGGAGTATCAGGTGACGGCGGGTAAATATCACGACGGCACCAATAATTATCAGCCGCAATTTATCCAGGGTACCGTCGCACATGGCGCTGGCTCCGACTATACGCCATATGGCGGGATTATCATGGCCGAGCACTATCGCTCCGGCGTGGTCGGGCTGGGTAAAAACATGGGCGAATACGGGGCGGCCTCCGTTGACGCCTCATGGTCTGATACCGATCTGGCTTCCGGTGAGAACAAGCGCGGCGCCAGCGTGCGCTTCCTCTATTCCAAATCGCTCAACACTCTCGGTACCGATGTGCAGATCGCCGGCTACCGTTATTCGACATCGGGCTTCTATGACTTCTCCGATGCGGTAGCTGAACGTAACAACTGGCAGAACGGTTTCTACCACACCCAGTATTACGATCAGAGCGACGATAAAACCGGCGCGCCGGATTGGGCGACGCAAAACCAGCGCCGTCGTTACTACGACTCGCAGCAATACAACAACAAACGCCAGCGCGTCGAGATGACGGTCAACCAGCACATCGCCGGCGCTTCGTTGTACGCGACCTTTATTCGTCAGAACTACTGGAACACTTCCGCTTACGACCGCACCATCCAGACCGGTTTTAACACCACCTGGAATCGCGTCAGCGTCGGCGTGTTTTACCAGAACAGCCGCAGTAACTACGGCTATAGCGACAACAGCGTTAACCTCAACGTCTCGGTGCCAATCAACATCTTTGGCCCGGACCACGAAAGCACGGTTAACTTTAACGCCTCTAACAGCAAGCAGAGCGGTAGCGGCTACAGCGCCGGGATGAGCGGTACGCTGCTTGATGACAACCGCATGAATTACTTCGTGCAGAGCGGCCACACCCAGCACGGCGGCGATACCAGCCTGGTCAACCTGGGTTATCTGGGCAGCATGGGTAACGTCGATCTGGGCTACAGCTACAACAACAACTATCAGCAGACTTCGCTGAACGTCTCCGGCGGCGTGGTCGCGCACTCCGGCGGCGTCACCCTGTCGCAGCCGCTGCAGAACACCTTCGTGGTGGTGAAAGCGAAAGGGGCGCAGGGCGTACGTCTGGAGAACCAGCCTGGGGTAGCGATTGACCGCTTCGGCTACGCGGTGCTCACTTCTGCGATGCCGTATCGCCACAACCGCGTCGCGCTGCGTACTTCGGATATCGGCAACGGCCTGGAAATCCCGCTGGCGGCGAAAGATATCGTGCCGACCGAGCGCGCCATCGGCCGCGTGACCTTTGAAACGCATCTCGGCCAGAGCCTGCTTATCCACGCCAAACTGGCGGACGGCAGCGTGCCGGTGATTGGCGCCAACATCTTCGGCCAGAACGGCGAACATGTCGGCGTGGTCGGTACCCGCGGCGAAGCCTACGTTTCCGGCGTTCAGAGCGGCGACCGTCTGCAGATGAAATGGGGCGACGATGCCGACGCCTCCTGCAGCCTGACGGTGCCAGAACTACCTGCTATTCAAGCCGATCAACCCGGTGGTTATCAGGTCGTCTCCCTGACCTGTAAATAACATGAAAGGACAATTAGTTATGTCGAAGTTTAACCTCTTATCCCGCACCGGGCTGACGCTGCTGGTACTCTCGAGCGCGCTGTTCTCCACCAGCAGCTTCGCGCTGAGCTGTAAGAAGAACGGTACCGAAGTATCGCAGACCATCGCGCTCACCGATCAGATTAACGTTTCGACCGCTAATTTGAAGCCGGGTACCCTGCTGTGGCGTTCGCCGACGTTTACCTCTACCTTTACCTGTACCGATACGGATCACATGCCCAATGGTGAAGATGCATATCTGTACTGGGATCCGGAAACCCGGATGCAGAATATCCACAACTCACTGGAAGTCGGCGTCACCTATCTCAGCACCGATATTAAACCGGTAAAAGGTCAGAAAACGGATATCGGGCCAGGTACGCTCTGCCGCCGCAACCGTCCCGGCGGTGCATGCCAGTCTCCGGCAACCCCGCAGACCGTCACGGTGACCTACTCGGTTTATATTAAAGCCACCGGCAATCCGCCGCCGTCAAACGGCGTGATTAACGACACCAACCGCTACGCTATCTTCCAGGTTGACGGCGTCGGCGGCCTCAACAGCCGCCCGAATAGTAACTTCCGCGCGTGGGTCACCGGGCTTGGTAACATCCGCTTTATCGCCTGCAACCCGAAAATCACCGTCTCGGCGAACAATGGTTCAACGGTAAACTTCGGCAGCATCCCGGCGCGCAACGCGGTCGTCGGCGCCATTGAGAAACAGGTTCCGTTCAGCGTCCGCGCCGACCTGACCGGCGCCGGCCAGGATTGCCAGGGGCAGACCTTAATGGCCAGCTTCAGCACCCAGCAGCCGACCCAGGACACCAATACCATTCTGCCATCCAACGATAGCGGTTTTGGCATCCTGCTCTCGCGCGCCGATGCGCCGACGACCTGGCTTTCCATGAATACCCCGACGCAGTTGGGCATGATTAACGGCAGCGTGGTAGAAAGCAACTTCCTGGCCAGCCTGAAATGGCTAAGCGTTAAGCCAAAAATCGGCACCTTTAATGCGACGGCCAATATCGACGTTACCTTTAAATAGTGAAGCAAAATGCCGCTGACCAACACCGAACCGACCGGGTTACGCTATGTATTTCAGCCGATGTTCAACCGCGAAGGCAAAATGATCGCGGTTGAATGTTTGACCCGGTTTGCTCATCACGAGCCTGCTAGTCCGCAAGATATAGAACGGTTTTTCAGTGAGGCATCGGAATCACTGCGCGCCCGCATCCTGCTCGAACAGATTGAGCTGGTCAGGCAGCATCAGCAGTGGTTCCGCCACAACGAAGTCATGGTTACCCTCAACGTCGACGAGTCGACGCTGCATATGCTGCATGATGATTTTATCGCCGAGTGTGTGAAAACCATCGGCTGCCTGCATTTTGAGGTTAATGAATTTTCCAACACGCTGGTGAAACGCACCCCGACCATCGACGCCCTGACGGACAAATACTCCTTCTGGCTGGATGATTTTGGCGCCGGTTACGCCGGGTTCGCCGCCCTGACGGCACAACCCTTTCGTTTTATCAAGACCGACAAGAACCTGTTATGGAGCCTGCTGGAAAAGAAAAACGGCCAGCAGTTGATGGACTCGCTGCTGCACTATTTTCAGGCGAACCAGTATCAGGTGATCGTCGAAGGTATTGAAACCGAAGCCCATCTTCAGTGGCTGGAAAACATGCCGTGGTTTGCCCTGCAGGGGCTCCTCTGGCGGGAACAAACCATTGAAGCCTTAGTGGCCAGCGTCGAAAAATAACCCCTCTTTTCCCCGGATATCCACTCCCCCGCTATCCGGGCTGTCCGTCCTCTCTTCAACTTATTCATTTTCTGGCATTTTTCTTTTTCCACCTCGCCTGTCCTCGCCTTTCATATTGTTAACTTATTGTTGCTAGCGATCACAAAAATTAAACAATATGGTTATTTCATACGCATTTTTCAAAAATGTAGATATTTTTAATTTATGGCTACGAAATGAGCATCACCCCGACTCTCTGACTCTACCCGAGGAATGATTCTGATGAATGCACTGACCGCCGTAAAACCCCATGCTGATGATTTGGCCCACAGCTACACCGGTTTTTCCTTCGCTCCGTCCGCGCAATCGCCGCGTCTGCTGGAGCTAACGTTCACCGCCGAAACGACCGCGCAATTTCTTCAACAGGTCGCGCAGTGGCCGGTGCAGGCGCTGGAATATAAATCCTTCTTGCGCTTTCAGGTCGGCAAGATCCTCGACGATCTGTGCGGCAACCAGCTGCAGCCGCTGCTGATCAACACGCTGCTCAATCGCGCGGAGGGCGCACTGCTGATCAACGGTATCGGCATTGACAACGTCGCCCAGGCCGATGAGATGGTCAAGCTGGCTACCGCCGTGGCGCATTTGATCGGACGTTCCAACTTTGATGCCATGAGCGGCCAGTATTACGCCCGCTTCGTGGTGAAAAACGTCGATAACTCAGATAGCTACCTGCGCCAGCCGCACCGCGTGATGGAGCTGCACAATGACGGTACCTATGTCGAAGAAATTACCGACTACGTGCTGATGATGAAGATCGATGAGCAAAACATGCAGGGCGGCAATTCACTGCTGTTGCATCTGGATGACTGGGAACATCTCGACGAATTCTTCCGCGACCCGCTCGCCCGCCGTCCGATGCGCTGGGCCGCGCCGCCGAGCAAAAACGTCAGCAAAGATGTCTATCATCCGGTTTTCGATGTCGACCAGCAGGGCCGCCCGGTAATGCGCTATATCGACCAGTTTGTGCAGCCGAAAGATTTCGAAGAAGGCACCTGGCTGAGCCGCCTCTCCGATGCGCTGGAAACCAGTAAAAACATTCTTTCCGTGCCGGTGCCGGTGGGGAAATTCCTGTTGATAAACAATCTCTTCTGGCTGCACGGTCGCGACCGCTTTACGCCGCACCCCGATCTGCGTCGCGAACTGATGCGCCAGCGCGGCTACTTTGCGTATTCCACGAATCATTACCAGACTCATCAATAAGGGTTCTCAGGCGAAGGAATTGAGCGGATGTATGATTTCGTGATTATCGGCGGCGGCATTATCGGCATGTCGACCGCCATGCAGTTAATTGAGATTTACCCGGACGCCCGCATTGCCCTGCTGGAAAAAGAGTCCGGTCCGGCCTGCCATCAAACTGGCCACAACAGCGGGGTGATCCACGCCGGCGTTTACTATACTCCCGGCAGCCTCAAGGCGCAGTTTTGCCTCGCCGGCAACCGCGCCACCAAAGCCTTTTGCGAGCAGAATGCGATTCGCTACAACGTCTGCGGCAAGATGCTGGTTGCCACCTCGCCGCTGGAAATGGAGCGGATGCGCGCGCTGTGGGATCGCACCGCCGCTAACGGCCTGCAGCGCGAGTGGCTTAGCGCCGGCGAGCTGCGCGAACGCGAGCCGAACATCAGCGGACTGGGCGGGATCTTCGTTCCTTCGAGCGGCATTGTCAGCTATCGCGACGTGGCGGCGGCAATGGCGAAGATCTTCGAATCTAAAGGCGGAACGATCGTCTACGACGCCGAAGTCAGCGCCCTGAAAGAACACGCCAGCGGTGTGGTAGTCCATACCCGTCAGGGCGGCGAATATGAGGCATCGACGCTGATTACCTGCTCCGGGCTGATGGCCGATCGGTTGGTGAAAATGATCGGCGTCGATCCCGGCTTTATCATCTGCCCGTTCCGCGGCGAATATTTCCAACTGGCGCCGCAGCACAACCAGATCGTTAATCATCTGATCTATCCGATCCCCGATCCGGCGATGCCGTTCCTCGGCGTCCACCTGACCCGCATGATTGACGGTAGCGTCACCGTCGGCCCTAACGCGGTGCTGGCGCTGAAGCGCGAAGGCTATCGTAAGCGCGATATCTCGCTGACCGATACCCTCGAGATCCTGACCTCGCCCGGCATTCGCCGGGTATTACAAAACAACCTGCGCTCCGGGCTTGGCGAAATGAAGAATTCGCTGTGCAGAAGCGGCTATCTGCGGCTGGTGCAGAAATACTGCCCCAGCCTGACATTGAGCGATTTACGCCCGTGGCCTGCCGGCGTGCGGGCACAGGCGGTATCGCCGCAGGGCAAGCTGATCGACGATTTCCTTTTTGTCACTACCGCGCGTTCCATCCACACCTGTAACGCGCCGTCGCCGGCGGCCACGTCGGCTATCCCGATCGGCGCGCACATCGTCAGCAAGGTGCAAACCCTGCAGGAAAGCCAGAGCAATCCCGGACGCACGCTGCGTGCGGCACGTAGCGTGGAGACACTACACGCCGCTTTTACTCGTTAACCCCTTTAGACAGGAAGCGATTATGCAACTTAAAGATGCAACTCTGTTTCGCCAGCAGGCGCTAATTGATGGCCAGTGGCGCGATGCGCAAAACGGCGACGTGATTGCGGTGACCAACCCCGCCAACGGCCAGCAACTGGGTAGCGTGCCGAAAATGGGCGCCGACGAAACCCGCGAAGCCATTGAAGCCGCCAACCGCGCCCTGCCAGCCTGGCGTGCCCTGACCGCCAAAGAGCGCGCCACCCTTCTGCGCCGCTGGTTCGATCTCATGATGGAGAACCAGGACGATCTCGCCCGCCTGATGACCCTCGAACAGGGGAAACCGCTGGCGGAAGCCAAAGGCGAAATCAGCTACGCCGCCTCCTTTATTGAGTGGTTCGCCGAAGAAGGTAAACGCATTTACGGCGATACCATTCCCGGTCATCAGGCCGACAAGCGCCTGATCGTCATCAAGCAGCCCATCGGCGTTACCGCCGCCATCACCCCGTGGAACTTCCCGGCGGCGATGATCACCCGTAAAGCGGGCCCGGCGCTGGCCGCCGGCTGTACTATGGTCCTGAAACCGGCGAGCCAGACGCCGTTTTCCGCGCTGGCGCTGGCCGAACTGGCGAATCGCGCCGGTATTCCCGCCGGGGTATTTAACGTGGTCACCGGTTCCGCCGGGGCCGTCGGCAACGAACTGACCAGCAACCCGCTGGTACGCAAGCTCTCCTTCACCGGCTCGACCGAAATTGGCCGCCAGCTGATGGAACAGTGTGCGAAAGACATCAAAAAAGTGTCGTTAGAACTCGGCGGCAACGCGCCGTTTATCGTCTTTGACGATGCCGACCTTGATAAAGCCGTCGAAGGGGCGCTGGCGTCGAAGTTCCGCAACGCCGGACAGACCTGCGTCTGCGCCAACCGTCTGTATGTACAGGACGGCGTCTATGACCGTTTCGCCGAGAAACTGCAGCAGGCGGTGGAAAAGCTGCGCATCGGCGACGGCCTGCAGGACGGGGTCACCACCGGCCCGCTGATCGATGATAAAGCGGTAGCTAAAGTCGAAGAACATATTGCCGACGCCCTTGCGAAAGGCGCGCGCATCGTCACCGGCGGTAAACCGCACGCGCTGGGCGGCAACTTCTTCCAGCCCACCATCCTGGTCAACGTCCCGAGCAGCGCCAAAGTGGCGAAAGAAGAGACCTTCGGCCCGCTGGCGCCGCTGTTCCGCTTTAAAGATGAAGCCGATGTGATTGCCCAGGCCAACGATACCGAATTCGGCCTCGCCGCCTATTTCTACGCCCGCGACCTGAGCCGCGTCTTCCGCGTCGGCGAAGCGCTGGAGTACGGCATCGTTGGCATCAATACCGGCATTATCTCCAACGAAGTCGCGCCGTTCGGCGGCATTAAAGCCTCCGGTCTGGGCCGCGAAGGTTCGAAGTACGGCATCGAAGATTATCTAGAAATCAAATATATGTGTATCGGCCTTTAACAGGAGAGCAGGACATGACCAGCAATAAAGCGTTAATGCAGCGCCGTAGCGACGCGGTGCCGCGCGGCGTCGGACAAATTCACCCTATCTTTGCCGACCGTGCGGAGAACTGCCGGGTATGGGACGTTGAAGGCCGTGAATATCTCGATTTCGCCGGCGGTATCGCGGTGCTGAACACCGGCCACCTGCATCCTGAGGTGATCGCCGCGGTGGAAGGCCAGCTGAAGAAGCTGACCCATACCTGCTTCCAGGTGCTGGCCTACGAGCCCTACCTGCAGCTGTGCGAAATGATGAACCAGAAAGTGCCCGGCGATTTCGCCAAGAAAACCCTGCTGGTGACCACCGGTTCGGAAGCGGTGGAAAACGCGGTCAAAATCGCCCGCGCGGCGACCGGGCGTAGCGGCACCATCGCCTTTACCGGCGCCTATCATGGCCGTACCCATTACACCCTGTCGTTAACCGGGAAAGTGAACCCTTACTCCGCGGGCATGGGATTAATGCCGGGCCATGTCTATCGCGCGCTCTACCCGTGCGCGCTGCACGGCATCAGCGATGATGACGCGATCGCCAGCATCCATCGCATCTTCAAAAATGACGCCGCGCCGGAAGATATCGCCGCTATCGTCATCGAACCCGTCCAGGGCGAAGGCGGATTCTACGCCGCCTCCCCGGCCTTTATGCAGCGCCTGCGCGCGCTGTGCGACGAGCACGGCATCATGCTGATCGCCGATGAAGTCCAGAGCGGCGCGGGCCGTACCGGCACGCTGTTCGCGATGGAGCAGATGGGCGTGGCGCCGGATATCACCACCTTTGCCAAATCCATCGCCGGCGGCTTCCCGCTGGCGGGCGTCACCGGACGGGCGGAAGTCATGGACGCCATTGCGCCGGGCGGATTGGGCGGCACCTATGCCGGCAACCCGATTGCCTGCGCCGCCGCGCTGGCGGTACTCAAGGTTTTCGAACAGGAAAACCTGTTGGAAAAAGCCAACCAGCTCGGCGACAAGCTGCGTAAGGGCCTGCTCAATATCGCCGAAACGCATCCTGAAATCGGCGACGTCCGCGGCCTGGGAGCGATGATCGCCATTGAACTCTTTGAAGAGGGCGATCACCGCAAACCCAACGCCAAACTAACGGCGGATATCGTCGCCCGCGCGCGGGATAAAGGCCTGATCCTGCTCTCCTGCGGGCCGTACTATAACGTGCTGCGTATTCTGGTGCCGCTGACTATCGAAGATGCGCAGATCGCGCAGGGGCTGCAGATTATCGCCGACTGTTTTAACGAAGCTAAACAACGCTAACACTCCTGCACCGGATGGCGACGCTCGCGCGTCCCGTCCGGTTGCCTGTCGGCCGGATGGGGCGCAACCGCCATCCGGCAAACGGCGCCAAAAAACAATAAAAGGGGTTAATGATGGGGCAACTGTCGCAATCACATGATTTAGGGGGCGGGCTGAAATCACGCCACGTCACCATGTTATCTATTGCCGGCGTGATCGGCGCAAGTTTGTTTGTCGGTTCCAGCGTCGCCATTGCCGAAGCGGGCCCGGCGGTGCTGCTCTCCTACCTGTTCGCCGGGTTATTGGTGGTGATGATTATGCGTATGCTGGCCGAAATGGCCGTCGCCACCCCGGATACGGGCTCCTTTTCGACCTACGCCGACAAAGCGATCGGCCGCTGGGCGGGTTATACCATCGGCTGGCTGTACTGGTGGTTCTGGGTACTGGTTATCCCCCTGGAAGCCAATATCGCGGCCATTATTCTCAACTCATGGATCCCCGGCGTACCAGTATGGCTATTCTCGCTGGTCATCACCCTCGCCCTCACCGGCAGTAATCTGCTGAGCGTCAAGAACTACGGCGAATTCGAATTCTGGCTGGCTATCTGTAAAGTTATCGCCATTCTGGCCTTTATCGTACTGGGCGCGGTGGCCATCACCGGCTTCTATCCGTATGCCGAAGTGAGCGGGATTTCGCGCCTGTGGGATCACGGCGGCTTTATGCCTAACGGCTTCGGCGCGGTGCTCAGCGCAATGCTCATTACCATGTTCTCATTTATGGGCGCCGAGATTGTCACCATTGCCGCCGCCGAATCGGATACCCCGGATAAACATATTGTTCGCGCCACGAATTCCGTAATCTGGCGCATCTCTATCTTCTATCTGTGCTCCATTTTCGTGGTCGTCTCGCTGATCCCGTGGAACATGCCGGGGCTGAAGAACGTCGGTTCATACCGTTCGGTACTGGAGTTACTGCATATCCCCTACGCCAAACTGATTATGGACGGCGTGATCCTGCTGTCGGTGACCAGTTGCCTGAACTCGGCGCTGTATACCGCTTCGCGAATGCTCTATTCCCTGAGCCGCCGCGGCGATGCGCCAGCCATAATGGGCAAAACCAACCGCAGTAAAACGCCGTATGTGGCAGTGCTGCTCTCCACCGGCGCGGCCTTCTTAACCGTGGTGGTGAACTACTATGCCCCGGCAAAGGTCTTTAAATTCCTCATCGATAGCTCCGGCGCCATCGCCCTGCTGGTCTATCTGGTCATCGCCGTATCTCAGTTGCGGATGCGCAAAATCCTGCTGGCGAAAGGCGGAGAAATTCGCCTTAAGATGTGGCTCTATCCGTGGCTCACCTGGCTGGTTATCGCCTTTATCACCTTCGTACTGGTGGTGATGCTGTTCCGCCCGGCGCAGCAGCTGGAGGTGATTTCCACCGGCGTGCTGGCGATCGCTATCATCTGCACGGTGCCGATTATGTCACGCTGGAAAAAGCTGCTATTGTGGCAAAAACTGCCGCTGCAAAATACGCGTTAACCCTGTTCCCGGCGCAAGCCGGGAAATGTATTCAGGAGCAAGACTATGACCGCCATTCCCCAAGCGACGGCCATTGATGGATACCGCTGGTTGAAAAACGACATCATCCGCGGCGTTTATCAGCCTGATGAAAAACTGCGTATGAGCCTGCTGACGTCGCGCTATGAGCTTGGCGTCGGCCCGCTGCGGGAAGCGCTCTCGCAGCTGGTGGCCGAGCGGCTGGTGACGGTGGTCAACCAAAAAGGCTATCGCGTCGCCTCGATGTCCGAGGCGGAACTCCTCGATATCTTCGATGCCCGCGCCAACATGGAAGCCATGCTGGTGCGCCTCGCCATTGAGCGCGGCAGCGATGAGTGGGAAGCCGAACTGCTGGCTCGCGCCCATCTGCTTAATAAGCTGGAATCCAGCGAAGCAAGTGAGCGCTTACTCGATGAATGGGATCAGCGCCATCAGGCGTTTCATACCGCCATCGTCGCTGGCTGTGGTTCGCAGTATTTACTGCAGATGCGCGAACGGCTGTTCGATCTGGCGGCGCGCTACCGCTTCATCTGGCTGCGCACCACCGTGCTGTCGGTAGAAATGCTGGAAGATAAACATGTCCAGCACCAGACGCTGCTGGAAGCCATTCTGGCGCGCGACGCCGAGCGAGCCAGCGCGCTTATGCGCGAGCACTTACTGACTCCCATCCCGATTATCCAACAGGCGATGGCCGGCAAACTGCAGGCGCAGCAATCCTGATTCAGGCGGCGGGCTTTTTATAATACGGCAGCTGCTTGACCGGATACTCATAATGCTCCTCCACCACGCAGCGGTCCGGCGTCGCCATTCCCGAATAGAAGAAAAAGTACTCCTGACTGTCCGGGAAAAAGACCAGATCGTCGCCGTTACGAAAGCTGGTCACCCGATAGGGAATATTATTTTTAGTGTGCGCCTGACGCATGCCGGAAGCCACCTGGAAATGGTCGTCCCACTTCATGGTTGATAGCTGGTAATGGAAACGTGAGATAGTCACGTTTTTACGTAAAGAGCAGGACAATTTTACCGCTGTGCCGGCGAAAGCCGGAGAAAGGAAGAAGCTTAATAAACTGATAGATAATACAAATTTCATGAAGGTCTTATAATTTTAGGGTCAATTATTTAACGGTAACATGAATTGGCCGTTCAAACAGGGATCGCGGCGGATTTTCTTCCCAGCGCGCCCGACTCCAGGAATATTCCTAATTATTCTCGCCGCGTAACACCTCGCGAAAGTGCATCACCAGCGGGCGCTGGTTAGCTTTGTGCCATACCGCCCACAGCTGGGTCGAATAGCTCATCCACGGAATTTCCCGCAGCACGACCCCCTCAGGGGCGTTATGCCGCAGGCTGTGCTGGATCAGCGCCACGCCCAGCCCCGCCGCCACCAGCCCCAGAGCCGTTAATGGCTCTCCGGCTTCCAGACGAATATCCGGATTAAAGCCCGCACGTACGCAGGCGGCGACGAACTCATCGCGTGAATGGGCATCGTCGTTATGGATAACCGCGATCCACTGCTGATCGGCCAGCTGCGCCGGCTGCAAGTTTTCCGCAGCGGCCAGCGGGTGATTCTGCGGTAATGCCAGCAGCATCCGGTCATCAAGCACCTGGGTGTACTCCAGATCCTGTTCGCCCGCCGAAGGCGGCATGTCCACCAGCGAGAAATCCAGGCTGCGCTGGCGCAGGCCCTCAATCTGCGTAGCGGGCGGCTGGCTATACAGCGCGATATGCACGTCCGGGCGCGACGTTCGCAGGGTGCGCAGCGCGGTAGAAAGCACGCCGGAGTGCATGGCGTTTTCGATATAACCGATACACAACCCGCCATCTTCGCCGCGCCCCAGTCGTTTACCTAATGATTCGAGACGATTGGCGTGGGTCAGCAACGAGCGCGTTTCGGCCAGAAACGTCTGCCCGTCCGCCGTCAGGCGAATACGCTGCTGGTTACGTTCAAACAACATCAGCCCAAGGCGCTCCTCCAGCTGGGCTATCTGGCGGCTGAGCGGCGACTGCGAAATATGTAAGCGTTCGGCGGCACGGCCAACGTGCTCCTCTTCCGCCACCACCACAAAATATTTCAACTGGCGTAAATCAATCATATGAGACCTCAAAGGACTTAAGTCAGACGAATTATGTCCTATCAAGTCATAACACCGCAAGGTATTGTGATCTCCGTCACAGGGCGACAGCACAAGTCGCTCGCAAAGAACCCTTCCCAAAACGGGAACCCTATATCGAGGACATCTTAGATGAGCATCAAACATATTCTGCCAGGCAACATTGGTTTAGGCGGCGCGCCGCTGGGCAACATGTTCCGCAACATCCCGGGAGACGAGGCGCACGCCACCGTCGCCGCCGCCTGGGATCTGGGCGTTCGTTACTTCGATACCGCGCCGCTGTACGGGTCCGGTCTTTCTGAAATCCGGATGGGCGAAGCGCTCTCACAGTACCCTCGCGACCAGTTCGTTCTGAGCAGCAAAGTCGGCCGCATCATGCTTGATGAAATGGAAGACCCGGCCGCGCGTGATTTCGGTGAGAAAGGCGGTCTTTTCGAATACGGCCTGAAAAACAAAATCCTCAACGATTACTCGGCAGACGCCACCCTGCGTTCTATTGAAGACAGTTTAAAACGGCTGAAAACCGACCATCTCGACATCGTATGGATCCACGATCCAGCGCAGGATTTCTACGGCGACAGCTGGCTGGAGCAGTTCAACATCGCCCGTACCGGCGCCTTCCGCGCGCTGACCCGCCTGCGTGAAGAAGGGGTAATTAAGGCATGGGGGCTGGGCGTGAACCGCGTCGAACCTTGCGAACTGACCTTAGCGCTCGACGAGCCGAAGCCGGATGCGTTCCTGCTGGCTGGCCGCTACTCGCTGCTGGACCACAAACGCGCCCTGCAGCGCCTGATGCCGGAAGCGCTGGAACAGAATGTCGATATCGTTGTCGGCGGTCCTTACAGCTCGGGCGTTCTCGCCGGCGGTGAACACTTCGAATACCAGAAAGCCTCTGCGGCGATCCACCAGCAGGTGGCGCAGATCAAGGCCGTTGCCGCTCGTCATCAGGTGGATGTGAAAGCCGCGGCGCTGCAGTTTGCCCTGGCTCACCCGGCGGTGGCCGCCGTGATCCCAGGCTCCAGCCGTCCGGGCCGTATGGCGGAAGATCTGGCCGCGCTGAAAGCAACCATTCCAGCCGCTTTCTGGGAAGAGATGCGCAGCCAGAATCTGGTGGCGGATAACGCGCCGCTGCCGATTCGTTAATTTTAGCGGGGCCGCAGGGCCCCTCTTAAAACAAGAGAGACACCATGAAACTGGATCTAACTCATAAAGTCGCCGTGGTGAGCGGCTCCACTTCCGGCATCGGGCTTGGCATCGCTAAAGGCCTTGCTCAGGCGGGCGCGACCGTGGTCATCGTCGGCCGTCAACGGCGCGGTGTTGATACCGCCATGGCGGCGATTAATGCCGAACTCCCGGATGCGCAGCTGCGCGGGGTGGTCGCCGACCTCAGCACCGAGGAGGGCGTCAGCGCGCTGCTCGCCGCCGAGCCGCATGCTGATGTGGTGGTTAACAACCTCGGCATCTTTAACGATAAAGATTTCTTTAGCGTACCGGATAGCGAGTGGATGCACTTTTATAACGTCAACGTGCTTTCCGGCGTGCGGCTGTCGCGCCACTACGCCCGGGGGATGATCGACAACGGCTGGGGACGCATTATTTTCGTCTCCTCGGAATCCGGCGTCGCGATTCCTGCCGACATGATCAACTACGGCGTGACCAAAAGCGCCAATCTCGCGGTCTCCCACGGTCTGGCGAAACGTCTGGCCGGTACCGGCGTCACCGTTAACGCCATTCTGCCCGGCCCCACCTTCACCGAAGGTTTGCAGGAGATGCTGGCGGAGGCCGCCGCGCAGTCTGGCCGCAGCCCGCGTGAACAGGCTGATGAATTTGTGAAGATCGCGCGCCCAAGCTCGATTATCCAGCGGGCGGCGGACGTCGACGAAGTGGCGAACCTGGCGGTGTATCTCGCCTCGCCGCTCTCGTCGGCCACCACCGGCGCTGCGCTGCGCGTCGATGGCGGCGTCGTCGACACCCTGGCAATGTAATTCTAATCATCTGCAATAAAGAGAGAAATAAAATGGCTAATACCACTGTATCTATCGAAATCCCGGCTTCTGTCGACCAGGTCTGGCAACTGATGGGCGGCTTTGACTCGCTGCCCGACTGGCTGCCGTTCATCCCGAAAAGCGTAGTGAGCGAAGGAGGACGCGTGCGTACGCTGACCACTTCCGATGGCGGCACGGTCATTGAACGTCTGGAGGCGTTTGATAACCGCCAGCGCAGCTATAGCTACTCGATAATCCAGGCGCCGTTCCCGGTAGTGGATTACCTCTCCACGATCGCGGTAGTGGCAACTGCCGATAGCAATATCACCCGCGTTGAGTGGTCCGGCAGCTTCACGCCGGTTAACGTCAGCGACGCGGATGCCGAAGCGCTGTTCAGCGGTATTTATCGCGACGGCCTGCAGGCGTTGAAAAATAACTTTAGCGCCTGATTGTTGCCAGGAATGGCCAGGCCATTCCTTTTATGAACAAAAGAAGAAAAGTCTATTGCCCGTTGCCGTCTTTTTCAGACAACGGGCGGGGCCTATCCTTTACGCCATCACGTTGCAACGGGCAACGTTAACGAAACAACTTACCAGGATTATGAACATGAAAACCGTATCGACTCTTTTTTCCGCAGCCGCACTTTCACTTTTTGCCTTTACTGCTTCCGCGCATAGCGTCACTGCGACCGGTAATACGCTTGACTCCGCTGAAGCGGTGATTGCCAAAAAAGCGAAAGAGCTAAATGCGACTGATTATAAAATCACCAGTGCCCATATGGGGAATAAGGTGACGATGAGCGCGGAACTGTACAAGTAAAGTCGGGTCCCCTTCAGAGCCCCGGCGACTCAGCATTTTGAGTTGGCCGGGGGCTAAGAATTCTCACTCTCCCGCTTTCGATTGTTTCACCTGCAATTAACCCTACACCCTGCATTTCTCTCTGCTTTTACGCTCAACAACACATAATACTTCGGTAGTAATACTTTTCTCTGCCGCTTAAATAAGTCTCATAAAGAACATTAAAAAGCAGTTTTATTTTTAAACTGAGATTTGTCGACACTACTCAACTCATAGTCTACAATGATGATTGATAACCATTTATTGCAAATGTGAATGATTATCAGGCTTTCCAGTTAGTTAAAAACAATAGCATAACGATGTTTAAATAACTCATTTTAAACGAGCAAAAAATGGCAGATAACAATATAAAAATTTATCACTCCCGTTATAGCAAGTTGATAAAACTACTGGACTTCCTTACCGTCAACATTTTGATTTTCATCTATTTAAAGTATTTTTACACCGAACCCTCTACCGCTTCCGCGCTCGTTGGAATTATCTATTCATTAGTATTCATAAGAATTAATGAGTATTTTCAATTGTACTCCGGGCAATTTAAAGGCCACTATTTCGCAAAATCAGCCGCGCTCATATTAAGCGTATGCCTAAGCAGTATTGTTTCATTTTTATTTTTCGTCGTTGCCGAGTGGTTAATTAACACGCAACCAGTGGTTAATTTTATCCCGCTGGCCGTCAGTCTGGCGAAATGCTCAATATTTATATTTCTGATTGTCTTCGTGGTGCGGGCAATCACTGCCCATTATCTGTTTAACTCGGTGTTACGGGTGGCGATTCTTGGTATTACGCCCGCGGGCCTGGCCATCGAGCAGGCTTTACAAAAAGAGTACTCACAGCGCGGTATCATCATCAGCTATTTTGAAGACCGCAACAACCATCGCGATAGCCGGTTGATGAGTATTGAAAGAAAAGGTAACTCGCGCGATCTGCTGGCCCTGGCGAAGACAGGCGGCGTTGATGAAATTTATATCGCGCTCCCCATGGTTGCACAGCAGCGTATTAAGCAGTTTCTTAATGAATTCTCTGATACGACCGTCGATGTATTCCTGGTACCGGATCTATTCTCTTACAGCTCGCATATTTCCCAGCTGCGCATGTTCGGCAATCTGCAGACTATCAGTATCTTCACTTCGCCTTTTGATGGCGAAGGGGCGATCATCAAGCGTATCGAAGATATCATTCTCGGCTCTTTCTTTACCTTAATTAGCCTGCCGGCGATGCTGTTCGTGGCGATTGGTATCAAGCTCACCTCGCCGGGGCCGATTTTATTTAAACAGAATCGTTATGGCCTCAACGGCAAGCAAATAGAAGTGTGGAAATTCAGGACCATGCGGGTCATGGAAAATAGCGCCGTGGTCACTCAGGCGACCCGCAACGATCCGCGCATCACCAAATTCGGCGCTTTTTTGCGTAAAACCTCACTGGATGAACTGCCGCAGTTTTTCAACGTGCTTCAGGGGCGGATGTCGATCGTCGGCCCGCGCCCGCACGCGGTGGCGCATAACGAGCAGTATCGCGTGCTGGTGGAGAACTACATGATTCGCCATAAGGTTAAACCAGGGATCACGGGGCTTGCGCAGATTAACGGCTTCCGCGGCGAGACCGACACGCTGGACAAAATGGAGAAGCGAATTCAGTACGATCTGGCCTACATCCAGTCGTGGTCGCTGTTCCTCGATCTCAAAATCGTCTTTTTGACTTTCTTCCGGGGCTTTGTTGGCAAAAATGCGTTCTAGGTTCGCCGTTCTGGCCGGTTTGCTGTCTGTGCCTTACGCACACGCCGACCTGCAGGCAAAACCGCATACCGGGGTTGCCGGCATCGATTTCGAGAGCCAGTTGGGTTATGACATCGGTTACGATGACAACGTGACCTGGCAGCGCTACGACCAAAATAAAATCAGTTCCAGCTACCAGAATATTAAACCTATCGTCAAAGCCATCGGCGAACGTTATGAAGACCGCTACCTGTTGATGTATTCCGGCGATTACCGCAACTATGGCAACGATAGCGCGGATAATCGCAACAACCATTTTTTAATGTTTAACGGCAAATGGCGATTTGGCAGCATGCACGGGCTGTCGCTGGATCTCAATGAGACGCTGGGTCATGAAGAGCGCGGCCGCGACACCACCGAAGGCTTTTTGCCCGAGCAGTTTAAAGAGTTTGGCATCAACAAGCCGATCGGCACCCGCTTCTTTAACAGCGAGCTGCGTTACAGCTACGGCGCGCCGGAAGGCCGCGGTAAAGTTGAAGTCGCGCTACTGCATAAACAATTGCGCTTTCGCAACCTCGACAGCATCAAAGACGCCAGCGATGACTTTAACTATTACATGCACGATCAGGAGTGGCATGAAAACAGCCTGGTGGCCGAACTGTTCGACCAGAAAGCCAAAACGCTGCGCTATCGCTATAGCTTTATCACCAACCAGCGCCGCTACGAGCTGAACCCGTTAAAAGACAGCAATGAGTATTATCTGCTAGTCGGCATGAAGAATCGCCTGTCGGGTAAAACGGAGATTAACGGTAACGTCGCCTGGCTCTACAAAGACTTTATCCATAACCCGGACTCGCAGGGTTTTAACGGCCTGAACTGGGATATCAACGCCGACTGGAAACCGCTGGAGCAAATGAAAGTTAATCTACACAGCTCCCAGCGCATCAAAGACCCCACCGACTCCGGCGGCTATATCCTGGTGTCGAATTTCGGCGTCGGCTATGAACATCACTGGCTGGTGGATCGTTTCTCAACTCTGGTCGATTATTCATATATCACCGAAGACTATAAGCATCAGAGTAATAAGCGCAAAGATAAGTCCAATCTGCTGTCGCTGACCTTTAACTATGATTTCCGACCATCGGTTAACTTTAAGCTGAAGCTGCAATGGAACACCATGCACTCAAATAAAGATACGGACACTTTTTATATTGGCCCGGACTACTCGCATGCGGTTGACCGCACCCTGGGCTACGACGATTCGGCCATTATTTTTATGACGCAGGTACAACTATGACCTTTTTAAACAGGACCCTGGCGATGCTTCCACTGCTGGCGCTACTGCTGGCGGGCTGTTCGACGCCGCCGCAGACCATTAAAACGCCGCCGGACGCCGTCTACCTTTTGGACCAGGGCGATGAAGTGAATATCGCGGTCTCGGGGGAGCAGGATCTGACGATGCGGGTAAAAATCGATAATAGCGGCAGCATTGATTACCCCTATATCGGATCGCTGCTGTTAAAAGGCAAAACGCCTGAACAGGTGAGTAATGAAATCGCCGATAAACTGCGCGGTAACTACCTACAGGCGCCGATGGTCACGGTGAGCATCGCCGAATACCGCAAAGTTTATCTGCTCGGTGAAGTGAAAAAACCGGATGGATATGCCTGGGAGCCGGGTTTAACGGCGGAAAAAGCCATCGCCCTGGCCGGCGGTTTTACCGACCGTGCCGACCGTCATGATATTCAAATTCGACAGGCCCGCGGCGGAAGGCTGCTGGATAATGTCGCCGCCGACTCCTCCGTGCAGGCAGGAGATACCATCATTATTGGCATGAGTTTCTTCTGATATGGCAATTTCACTGGTCGAAAACGCGAAAAAGAAAGAAGGCTTTATCGACTTCACGCCTTATTTCAACAAAATTAAGCACAAGCTTATCTGGTGCCTGGCGGTGGTGATTGTCGCCGCCGTGGCGTCATTTATTCTGACGCGCTTTATGTCTTCCAGCTACACGGCGACCGCTACCGTGCTGTTCAAAGCGCAGTCGCAGGACGTCTCTCCTCTACCGCGGCTGGAAAATTACGACTCCACGCGCAGCGATTACTACGAGACCAAGTATGCGTTAATGGGGTCACGAGTAGTGCTCGATGCCGCGGTGCGTAAATTAAAGCTGGAGCAAGATAGCGAATTTAACGGCGGCGATAATCTTGATGAAGCCGCGCGCATCAATAATGCCATTCAGGCGCTGCAAAAAAACCTGACCATTTCCGGCGTGCGCACCACCCAGTTGGTTGCCGTATCGATGGAAGCGAAATCACCGCAGAAAGCCGCCGATATCGCCAACGGCGTCGCCCAGGCCTTCATCGATTACAGCCTGCAGCAGAAGCAAAATACCTTGCTTCAGGCGCAGGGCTGGAACGAAAAAATGATGGACGACCTGAAAACCAAAATGGATCAGCAGAAGGCGGACATCGATAACTTCCTCAAGCAGAACGGATTACTAACCTTCCGCAGCATGGATGGTTATGAGACCGAGCGGCTGGGGATTGTGATTAACCATCTGGCCGACGCCACCCAGCGTCGTCTGAAAGCGCAGACGGTCTGGGACAAGGTCCGTCGCCAGCAGGGTAAACCGGTAGAACAGATTATCTCGCTGCCGGAAATCTCTGGCCATCCGCAGGTGCAGGATTTACGCATTGCGCTCATCCAGACGCGGCGCAATCTTTCCGAAGCGGCCAAACACTACGGCCCGCAGCATCCGAAATATCTGCAGGCTCAGGCGCAGCTGCAGGCGGTCAATGCCCAGCTTGGCCAGGTGCTGGGCGAGCTGTTTAACGGCCTGCGCCAGCAGTATCAAATTGCCCTCGACGATGAGCAGCAATACCAAAAAATGCTCAACGATCAGAAGGCTGATTTCCAGGCGCTCGGCGCCAAGCGCGACCAGTACAACACCATGACCACCGCGCTGAATAAAACCGAAGAGCTTTATAAGTCGCTGTACCAGCGCGCTAACGAGCAGAAATTGTCGGAGACCTTCTCGGTAGCGGATGAAGTCATTTACGACGCCGCCGTGCCGCCGGACCGTCCGTCTAAACCCCAGCGCGGCCTGTTGATCGTGATGATTACCCTGATGGCGCTGGCGCTGTATATCATGTACCTGATCGTCAGTACCGCGCTGGATAAAACGGTGAATAGCCTCAGCGAGCTCAAAGCGAAAACCGCCCTCGATGCCAGCGGCGAATTTCCGCTCCTGGCGCATCTGGAAAACGCGCAGCAGATTTTCCATAACGTGCTCTACGCCGATATGATCCACAGCCTTCGGCTGGCGTTGCTCAATCAGCGCGATAAACCCGCCACCATCCTGGTGACTTCGGTGCAATCCCGTTCCGGCAGTTCGTTTATTGCCGAACTGCTGGCCTGCTCAGCCAGCAAATCGCGTAAAACGCTGCTGATTGACCTCGACTACCTGGCCACTCAGGGATTATCGGCGAAATTTCCTCTGCATACAGCGGGCTTCAGCCAACTGTTGAACGGCGAGTGCTTGCCGGAGCAGTCCGTCGTCAAACTGGATGATCGGCTGGACTTTATGCCTCGCGGCAAACTCAGCGACTCTTCGCTGCTGTTGCTCACCTCTGAACGCCTGCCGGCGCTGCTGGCAACGTTGCATCAGACTTACGATACGCTAATCATCGACGCTCCGGCGCTCAATCAGGCGCAGGGTAGTCTGCTGCTGGCGGCACAAAGCGATATGACTCTGCTGGTGGTGAAGGCCGGCGAGCTGGCTCCGCGGATCCGTAAAGCGGAACAACGTCTGCAGAGCGCGGGCAATAGCCGGGTGGCAAACGTGCTCAACCAGGTGCGCGAAGAACATCTGGAAACGCAGGAAGGTAAACGCCTGCTTGAGCGGCAGATGCGCGAACTCATTGCTCCGAAATAGCGCCTATGAATCTGATTAAGAGTATTTCATCCATCGCCAGTTCATCGGTGCTTTCGCAGCTGATCGGCGCCTTTTCGGTCTGGCTTATCTCTCATCGCTACGGTATGGCCGAGGTCGGCCATTACGCGATGATCTACAGCAATGTGCTGATCGGCGCGCAGGTTTGTACCTTTGCCTCACAGTTGCTAATCCCCCGTCAGGAGGATCACGAGCTTGGGCAAAACGTGGTGTTCTGCCTGCTGCAGAGCCTGGTGATGGCCCTCCCCTGGGCGGTCATTTCCGGGCTTATCTTCGAACTTAACATTGCGTTTCTCTATTTGCTGACTTTTGGCTATGCGCTGGTGCTGGTGGCGGAAAACCTTTCCCTGCGCGGCGGCAACTATCCTTTCCTGACTTTCCAGCGCATTGCGGTGTCGCTGGTAGTGGCCATTGCGCTGCTGGTGATGCCCAACCCAACGCTGTTTTATCTGGCGTGGATGGTCGGGATCCTGCTGCTATTGATCGCCTGCCTGATTCGCCTGTTTAACTTCAAAAGCTTAACGCTGCGCCACTTTTCGATTGCCACGAATCTGCGTTTTTTACGCGAGCACTGGCAGCATATTAGCCGCGTCGGCAGCGCCGAGGTGCTGGCGATGGCCAGTAATAATCTGCCGACGATGCTGATTAACATCTGGTTCTCGCCGCTGGTCGCCGGCTACTTTTCAGTGGTCAGCCGTTTCTGCCTGTCGCCGGTGATGATTATCGGTAACGCCGTGCGCAACTCCATCTTTTCTAAATGGTCGATGGATTTTCGCAACCACACCTTTAACTATCCGGAATATAAAAAGGTTCGCCTGCTGCTGCTGGGCGCCGCCGCGGTGTGCATCCTTGGTATCTGGATTTTCTATCCGCTGGTGATGCGCCTTGGCTTTAGCGAGGAGTGGCTGAATTCGATCCCCACCTCGCGCTACATGCTGCCTTATCTGTTCGCCGCGCTGGCGGTCAGCCCGCTGACGGTGATCGAACTGATCTTCGGCTCCCGACGCTACTTCCTACGTATTCAGATTGAGCAGTTACTGATTATCGTCATCGCCTTCATCGCCTTACCGTACTTTGGCGTCAGTTATGAAATCGCCCTGCTGGCCTTCTCGTTCCTGACCTTCGCGCGTTACTTATTCATTTTGCTCAAAATGAATCAGCGGGCGAAAACGCTTTCGCTGCAGGAGCAGAAAATATGCAGCTAAACACCGGCCGCTATCTCGAAGCCTATGCCCTGATGACGCTGGTGTTCTGCGGTACGGTCCAGTATTTCACCGGTATCGCGGCCGTGCTGTGGCTGCCATTTTTTCTGGTGCTGGTGATGGCGGTGCTGCTCCTGATGCAGAGCCGCCCGCAGCCGTTGGGGCTCACCGGGCGGGAAAAGCTAATACTGGCGCTGTATCTCACCTTTATCGTACTCGGGCTGGTCTCAACGGTACTGCAGTCAGGGGTCGTCACCGCCATCGTCGGCTTTAAAAACGAGCTGGCGCTGTCGCTACTGATGTTTTGCATGCTGCTGGGGATGTTTAGTGAATCACAACTGTATCGTCTGACGCGGCTTTTCTACTGGATCTACTATGTGCAGATCCCGGTCGCTATCTATCAGGTGATTTTCGTGGTGCCTAAACGGGTGGCGTTTCGCGGCGAAGATGAGAAGTGGGACTCGGTGGTCGGCACTTTCGGTGGCGACCCGATGGGCGGCGGCAACACCGCGGCGATGGGGATGTTCTGTCTGCTGATCATGCTCATGAAAGTGTCAGAGTTTAAGCACGGCATCTGCTCATTTAAATCGCTGGTGATCCACATCGCGCTGGGTTTCTTCCTCTGCGTGGTGGGGGAAGTAAAATTCGTCATTCTGCTGTCGCCGTTCCTGCTGGCCCTGCTGTGGATCCTGCCAGGCTACGTGAGTGGCGTGAGTAAAGTTAGCCTGCGATCGCTGCTGATCATCGCCGCCGGCATGGCGCTATTAATTTTTGTCGCCATTACCGTGTTGGCCTCCAACTATTCCTCGGCCTTCGGCGGCGACCCGACCAAAAGCGCGCTATCGGTATTTATCGATTCGCTGGGCTATATTTTTGATACTAACTACATTATGCCAAGCGGCGAACTGGGGCGTTTTACCACCCTCTTCTTCTGGCTGCAGCATAACGAACTGTTCGGCCCGGGCGGCATGCTGTTTGGTTACGGCCTTAACGCCACTAACAGCGGCAGTACCGTCTCGCCGGGCTATATCGGCGCCTGGTATCACCTGATCCTCGACTCCACCGCTTTAAGCATGCTGCTGTGGGAAGTGGGGATTATCGGCATCATTCTGTTCATTGGCACCATCGCCTCCATCCTGGTCGCCATGCGGCCGAAAGAGACCTTTTCGCGCCACGATCTCAAGCTTGAGGATCTGCAACTCCTTAGCTCGGCGCCGGCGTTCTACGTTTTTGTCATCGGCTGTCTGCTCAGCCTGCCGTACAGCCAGATCCTGATGATCATTCCCATGCTACAGTTTTTATTATGGTTAGCCCTCGGGGCGCTGATTGTCATCCACCGCGCTGTCCGTCTTAACTCCGGTACCCACTATGAATAAAACGCCATCAATTACCGTCAGCATCAAGACTCTGAATGAAGCGCAGGGCATCGAAAAAACCATCGATAGCGTGCGCAAACAGCTGCAACCGTACCCGCATCAAATCATCGTCGCCGACAGCTTATCAACGGATAACACCCGCGAACTGGCTATCGCGAAAGGCGCGATGGTGGTGTGCCTGGATAACGCCGCCGACCGCTGCTGCGGTATCGGCCACCAGCTGGGCTGGCTCTATAGCGAAGGCGATTATCTGCTGCTGCTGGATGGCGATATGGAGCTGGAGCCGGGTTTTCTCGATACCGCGGTCGAATTCCTGGAGACGCATCCGGAGTACGCCGGAGTCGCCGGCAGCGTCGAGATGGATGATGCCTCGAACTACGAGTTCAAATCGCGCAAGCAGCGCCTGCATCTGATCTATCCGCAGGGCGACACCGATCATCTGGGCGGAGGCGGCCTGTATCGTCGTGAAGCGATCGAGAAAATCGGCTATCTGACCAACCTCAACCTGCACGGCTACGAAGAAGCGGAGCTGGGCATTCGTTTACAGGCCGCAGGTTACAAGCTGCATCGCCTGGCGGCGCCCTACTTTAGCCACGCCTCTTACACCATGCCGACCTTTAAAATGCTGGCCTACCGTTGGAAAAACGGTTTCCTGTGGGCGCCGGGCGAGTTGCTCCGAAACTGCTGGGGTAAAGCCCATTTCCCGGCGGCGCTGCGGATTGTACGTAATGAGCTGATCTTCACCCTCTATCTTCTGGTCTTACTGATCTGCCTGCTGACCTTCAATGGCAAGGTTATCGCCATTGCCCTGCTGCCGCTGCTGGCGTTTATCGCTCTGAAGGCCATCAAAAATAAATCGCTGCGCGATGGCGTGCAGAGTGCCATTAACTTATCGCTATTTTCAGCGGGGCTGCTGCGCGGGGTGATTAATTCCGTGCGCGATCCGATGAAACGCCCGGCGGTGACCGTCTCGAATCCACAGCATATTGATACTGAAAATGAAAATTCTCTTCGTTAACAAATTCTTCTTTATCAAAGGCGGCGCGGAAACCGTTTATTTTCAGGAGCGCGACGCGATGCTGCAAGCCGGCTACCAGGTGGTCGACTTCAGCATGCAGCACGCGGAAAATAAACCGTCGCCGTGGGAGGAATTTTTCGTCCATAACGTCGATTATCACGACAGTCACGGCCTGATGAGCAAAATCAAAGCCGGGGTGGACTTTATTTATAATGCCGAGGCCTGCGCGAAGCTCAACACGCTTTTGTTGCGTGAGCGGCCGGATATTGTTCATTTTCATAATATTTATCATCAGCTTACGCCTGCCGTTATCGGCGTGGCGAAACGCTTTGGCTGCAAAACGGTACTCACCGCCCACGATTACAAAATCGTCTGTCCTTCCTACACCATGCTGCGAGATGGTCATGTCTGCGAAGAGTGTCTCACCGGGTCGGTGATCAACGCCTTTCGTCACCGCTGCCAGCAGGGCGATACTTTTAAAAGCCTGCTACTGTCGCTGGAAGCCTACTGGCAGAAGTTCGCCAGGAATTACGCCATGCTCGACTGTATCATCGCCCCGAGCGAGTTTATGCGCCAGACCCTGCTGCGTAAGCTGCCCGACGCCCGCATTGAAGTGATCGTCAACGGTATCGATGCCGACAGCACCGTGCCCGGCGACACCGCAGGCGACTATTTTCTCTATATTGGCCGCCTGAGCCGGGAAAAAGGCGTGCCGACGCTGGCGCAGGCGCAGCAAAAAATGCGGGAGGCGATGCCGCTTAAGATTGTCGGCGACGGCCCATTGGGCGCAGACCTGCGCGCGCGTTTCAGCGGCCCGCAGTTCCTTGGCTATATGAAACACGGCGAGGAGCTGAATAACCTTATTCGCGGGGCCCGCGCGGTAGTCGTACCCTCTGAATATTATGAAAACTGCTCCATGTCGGTGCTCGAAGCCATGGCTTTTGGCCGCCCGGTGATCGGCGGCAATATTGGCGGTATCCCGGAACAGATCCGTGACGGCGTCGACGGCTATCTGGTTGAACCCGGCAATAGCGACGCGCTGGCGCAACTGATGGACAAACTGGCTGCAGACCCTGAGCTGGCCCGCAATATGGGAATTAACGCCCGCCGGCGGCTGGAAGAAAAATACGATCTCGCCCGCCACATGCAGGTGCTGCAGGCGCTTTATCAGCAACTTGTCGGGGAGAAAAAATGACCATCAACGTCACGGTATTAGGCACTCGCGGGATCCCCGATGTGCAGGGCGGCGTCGAAACGCACTGCCAGAATTTATACCCGGAAATCTATCGCCAGGGCAGCGCGGAAGTCTGCGTGATCGCCCGCTCGCCGTATGTGAACTACCGCCGCAGCGAATATCAGGGCGTTAAACTCAAGAGCCTGTGGGCGCCGAAAAGCCGTAAATTCGAGGCTATTATTCACTCGACGCTGGCGGCGTTCAGTACCTTATTCGACGGCTCCAACGTGGTTCACGTTCACGCCGTTGGCCCCGGCCTGGTGGTACCATTGCTGCGTCTGCTGGGAAAACGCGTCGTCTTTACCCATCATGGCCCGGATTACGATCGGCAGAAATGGGGCCGGATGGCCAAAGAGATGCTGCGCCTTGGCGAAAAATGGGCGGTGAAATACGCCCATGAAGTGATCGTCATTTCCGAGGTCATCAATAATCTGATTAAGCACAAGCATGGACGACATAACGCCCACGTTATCTACAACGGCGTACGCCAGGTCGAACTGCCGCCCGCGGATCGGCAGGCGGAGATCCTCGATAAATACGGTTTAAAACCGGGCCAGTATATCGTTGCCGTGGCCCGTTTTGTCGAAGAGAAAGGACTGCACGATCTCGTTGCCGCCTATGCCGCCGCCGGGTGTTCGGTACCGCTGGTGCTCATTGGCGATGCCGACCACGCCGATGAATATAGCGAGCGCCTGAAGCAACAGGCGGCCGCCACGCCAAACGTCATCCTCACCGGCTTTATCAGCGGCGCGCCGCTGCATACGCTGTTCTCGCAGGCCGGGCTATTCGTGCTGCCCTCTTATCATGAAGGATTACCAATCGCGCTGCTGGAAGCCATGTCGTGGTCGCTGCCGGTGGTGGTCAGCGACATTCCGGCCAACCTTGAAATTGGTCTGCCGCCAGCGGACTACTTTCCCGTCGGCAACGTTCCGGCCCTGACGCAGAAACTGCAGCAGTGGGTCGCAGGAGAAAAAGCGGATTACGGTGAGTTTATGCCGAAGTACCGCTGGCCGGAAATTGCCGCGCAAACTGCGCAAGTCTATCAGCGCTTAACGTAAGCAGGTTACTCGTGCCGAAATCTACAGCTGAACTGGTGGTCGAGCGCTTTTATGCCGCGCTTGACCAGGAGGTGGAAACCTCATTAACCGCGGAGCAGAAACGGGGAATCGAGCAGGCGCTGGTGCGCGCCAACCTGGCGTCACGCCATCGCATCGATTTTCGCCACAGCTTTCCGTTCCTGCATCGCCGCTATTTTGTGGTGATTCTTTTTGGTCGCGATCTACGCAAAGTTTCGCGTGAAAGCACCCTATTCGGACGCATCTTCGCGACTCTGCTGATTACGCTTGGCGTGGTATTCGCCCTGCTGTCGATCCTGCTGGCGCTCTATATGCTGAAATCAGCATTAGGCATTGATGTATTTAAAAATTTCCACGTCGGTATCTGGACGTGGTTTGTTAATCTTCATGACCACATGACAAAGTGAATTGAGTATGGCGATATCATCTTTGCGTAGAGCTCCTCTGTTTCGCGCCCTGCTGCTGGCCAGCACGCTGGCGTCAGCGTCCGTTGGCGCGCAAACCACGGTCATCACCCCGCCTCCTTTCGACGGCCAGCTCACCAACCCGGGCATCGGCGTCGCCAGCTTTCATGATGGCTATGGTGAAAAACCAACCCGCGCCGAGTATCCCGATACTGGTTTTGAGTACGACCGCTTCTACTGGAGCGAGCTGGAACCACAGGAAGGGGTCTACAATTTCGCCCCGATCGATAACGCCTTTAGCGTCGCCGCCAACCATCAGCCAGCCATGAACGTCGGCCTGAGGGTGATGGCGCTTGACGATCCGCAAACGGGATCGAAAATTCCCAACTGGCTGATCGCCAAAGGGATCAAAGGACAGTGGGTCGCCGACGGCAAAACCTTCGTGCCGGATCTCAGCGATCCAACTTTTATCGCCTATGCGCAGAAACTGCTGAATGCCCTCGGTCAGCGCTATGACGGCAATCCGGAACTGGCCTTTATCGATATCGGCATGGTCGGCTCCTGGGGCGAATGGCACAACTCCAACTTTAGCGAGATTCCACCGTTAATGGAGAAGTACACGCCGGAGCAGCTCAATCGCTATGTTGATATGCATTTCGATAGCTTCCCGAAAACGCCGAAAGTCATGCTGATTAGCGGCGGCGATTCGCTGGCCTGGGCCAGCCGCCGCGGCGCGGGCTGGCGGGCGGACTGCTGGGGCGACTGGCATAACTTCTCCAGCGAGTGGAGCCATATGCGCGATGATTATCCGCAGCGTCTGGCTGCCGCTCAGGCAGCGGCGCCGGGATTTGTCGATAGCTGGAAACGGGCGCCCGTCAGCCTTGAGATCTGCGGCTATATGAGCGAATGGCAGAGCGTACAGCACTACACGCGTGAAGAGGTGCAGGCCACCTTCGACTGGGCGCTGCAGCAACACGCCAGCAGCCTGAATCTGAAATCGCGACCGATTCCGACGGAATACCGCGATATTGTCGATAAAGCCTTACTGCGAATCGGCTACCGTTTCCGGGTCAACAAACTCGCCTTCGAAACGCCGGTTAAGGCTGGTAAGCCGTTAGCGGTCAGTGTTACCTGGCGTAATGATGGCGTCGCCCCGGCCTACCTGTTCTACCCGGTACAATGGCGGGTGGTCAACGCCGCCGGCGCCACGGTTACCCAGGTAAAAACCCAGGATGACGTGCGCCGCTGGCTGCCGGGGGAGATGCAAAGCACTGTCACTCTGACGCTACCCGCCGCGCTGCCCGCCGGCGATTACGCGTTGCAGACCGCCATCACCGATGCCCAGGGCAAGCCGCGGCTGCTGCTGGCCAACCAGGGTAAAACCGCCGACGGCTGGTATCAACTGACCACCTTTTCCCTTAAGTAAACGGAGAATTCATGCCTAATGCCATCAGTCAGGTCCGCCGCGAGATCAAACATACCGGCAGTATGAAGGCGAAAATCGCGATTCTGCTCTATCGCCTCGCGACGCTGTATCGCAGCCGCAACCCGTTTTACAAGCTGCTCGGCATTCCATTCGTTATTCTCAATAAACTGATTAACGAGTGTCTGTTTTGCGTCGAACTCCCCTGGCAGACGCGGATCGGCTACGGGTTGAAGCTATATCATCCGCACTGCATTGTTCTCAACCGCGGCACCGTCATCGGTGAAAACTGTATTCTGCGTCAGGGGGCCACCATCGGCAGCCTGACGGATAGCGAAGGCCGCGAAGGGGCAAGCCCGGTAATTGGCAATAACGTCGAGTTCGGCGCCCACGTGGTGGTCATCGGCCCGGTGACGTTGGGTGATAATGTTAAAATTGGCGCGGGGACCGTGGTGACGAAAGATCTGGCCGCCGGTCAGGTAGTGGTCGGCCAGCCGTTCCGGGTGTTGTCAACTCATCGCGAAGCGCAGGAATAACGGCTGAAGCGCCGTGACCTGATGACCAGAATGATCGTTGGCGGTCATCCGCTTCCCACAGCAGAAAGCGGATGCCAAAAGTAGAGCTTACGCGCGCAGGCGAACCGGTTCGCTGAAATCGTCAGCCGGTTCGAGTTTCAGATTGAACGTCGTCAGCAGCGCCGCGGCGCGCTCGTGGAACTCACGCAGCGTTTTTTCGAGTCTTTCGCGAACCTCAGGATCGTCGATGGCGACCGCTTGCCAGTTGCCCTCTTTATCAAACAGGCCGAACTGGTAGCTATAAGTGAAACGAGATTCCTGTGCTTCCATTTCCATCCACCAGCCCCAGAATTCCCGCTTCTCCGGCGCTGGTTTAACGTTGACGCAAACTGCCAGGCAGTCGAAAAAAAAGCGGTTCTCTTCACACTGCCCTTCACGGATATAGGGGCCTAGCGCCGTGAATTTTTTAATCAGCTTACTTTTCAGGTGTCCACTCGGTAACGTCATTGCGATCTCCTTTAGTGATGCAACTGTTTTACCAAACCAATAAAATTTAGCAATATATTAACTAAATCTATGATTGATCCAGCGGGCGATCTGACGCAATGCGTGATCGAAATTACGGTAAACCGGCTTAAACGGTACCTCAAGCAGCTTCCCATCCGACGAAGACGAGGTGATTAACCGCGACTCCTCTTCGGGGCTAAAGGGATCGTCTTTCCAGTAGCCGGAGAGCATCGGCGTAGGGCAACGGCGGCCCAGCAAGCCCTGAGTTTTTAATGAATAACGGTTAAGTTCGACACGCAGCGCTTCGTCAGAAGCATCGTGCATACCAAGACGCGATGCCAGCACATCGAGGAACATCTCCGGCACCCGCGCCATCAGCTGCGGATCCACCAGCAGGTTATGCACCACCGGCCCCAGACAGGCCACCGCCTTCAGTCTCTGCGATTCCAGATACCCCAGACGAACCGCAATATTGGCGCCGAAGCGGAAACCAAATGCCGCCACCCGGGTATGGTCAACCCAGGGGACATTCTGCAGATGCTGCAGCACGTACTGATGCAGCATGCTGGTGTCCTGGCTCAGCGTCCACTTGGTTGAGAAACCGATGGACGGCATGTCCAGCGTCAGCATGGCGATACCCAGCGGGGCAAAATACTTCTCATACAGGCTGTAATAATCGGTTTGCAGCGAATCCAGACCGCCGCACATCAGCACCGTCGGGAACGGGCCTTCGCCTTTCGGCATATGCAGGAAGCCCGTCACCGGGGCGCCGCCGGGGATAGCGAACTCCAGTTCACGCAGCTCGCCCGGCAGGCGTTGCGCCGCCTCTTCATAGGCGCGATTGGCCAGCGTCTGCGCCTGATCGGCTAATCCATCGCCCTTGATATGCGGGTAGGCGGCGATGCTATAGAGGTTGGAGGCGTGCAGCCAGTGGCGACCGCTCACCAGAGGATCGGTTTCCTGGGTCGCCTTTTGCTGCCACATCATCGCTTGTTTAGTCCACTCATACACCCAGTTGCCGCCGCGATAGCCGATCACCGTATCGTAGAGCTCCGGGTCGGAGCGCTCGGCATCGCTCATCACGATGCGCGCCTGGACATCCCATATCTCCTGCGGCGAGACGCCGCGCCAGATCCACATCAGGCGATTGATTAAGCGATACCAGTGATCGACGTGATTACCGCTCAGCGCGGTCTGCATGCCCTGATGCTGGCCGGAGGAAAACCGACGGACCAGCGTTGAGGTTTCCGGGTATTTGAATCGGGGTTTAAACAACGTTTCGCTAAGGTTAGCCTGTGACATGTGCCGCCTCCATCATGTTGCTGCTTTCGCTATTGTAACCTGCGTCAGGGTAAAAAAAACCACGCCCGGCATAACCGGGCGTGGTAATTATTCACTATTGGCGGGAATTAACGGCCAGCGATTGGCGGGACGAAGACGACGCCCATATCCCACGGCTGTTCAATCCAGGTATCCTGCGGGATATCAACCACATAATCATCAACCAGCGGACGGCCAGCCGGCTTGGCGAAAATGGTGACAAAGTGCGCTTTAGGATACATTTCGCGAATAGCGACGGCGGTGCCGCCGGTATCGACCAGGTCATCAATAACGATGAAACCTTCGCCATCGCCTTCAGCGCGCTTCAGTACTTTCAGCTCGCGCTGGTTGTCGTGATCGTAGCTAGAGATACATACGGTATCAACATGACGAATACCCAGTTCACGCGCCAGTAAAGCTCCCGGTACCAGACCGCCACGGCTAACGGCAATGATGCCTTTCCATTGTTCAACCGGAAGCAGACGGCTTGCCAGTTTGCGGGCGTGAATCTGCAACATGTCCCAGGTGACGACGTATTTTTCGCTCATGTGAATTGTCCCAGCCTGTGTATAACGGCTTAAATATTGTTCGAGGGGGAAAATGGTTGCGCGAGATTATAGAGACCTGACGCACTAAAAACCAGTATTAAGCGCCTCCGGCAACGCTTTTTGCGTGCTTTACACTAGCAGAGCGCGCGGAAAGTGGTATTCTCAACCACATCGCGCAAGCCCGAGCTTGTAGTGAATCTTATTGCTAACCCTCGACCTGTAAACGACTTTTGCAGGTGACTGTAAGGAGACTCATCGTGTCTGAATTGTCTCAATTATCCCCGCAACCGCTTTGGGATATTTTTGCCAAAATTTGCTCCATCCCGCACCCGTCCTATCACGAAGAACAGCTCGCCGAGCACATCATGGGTTGGGCAAAAGAAAAAGGCTTACACGCGGAACGCGACCAGGTTGGCAACATTCTGATTCGTAAAAGCGCGACCGCCGGTATGGAAAACCGCAAGCAGGTGGTTCTGCAGGCGCACCTCGATATGGTGCCGCAGAAAAATAACGATACCGTCCACGATTTCACCAAAGACCCGATCCAGCCGTACATCGACGGCGAGTGGGTCAAAGCGCGCGGCACCACCCTGGGCGCGGATAACGGCATCGGTATGGCCTCGGCGCTGGCGGTGCTGGCCGACGATAGCGTTGCCCACGGCCCGCTGGAAGTGCTGCTGACCATGACCGAAGAAGCCGGCATGGATGGCGCGTTCGGTCTGCAGGCCAACTGGCTGCAGGCGGATATCCTGATCAATACCGATTCGGAAGAAGAAGGCGAAATCTACATGGGTTGCGCCGGCGGTATCGATTTCACCTCTAACCTGGCGCTGACTCGCGAAGCGATTCCTGCCGGTTTCCAGAGCTTTAAACTGACCCTGAAAGGCTTAAAAGGCGGCCACTCCGGCGGTGAAATCCACGTCGGCCTGGGCAACGCTAACAAGCTGCTGGCGCGCTTCCTCGCCGGCCACGCCGATGAGCTGGATCTGCGTCTGGTCGATTTCAACGGCGGTACGCTGCGTAACGCTATCCCGCGTGAAGCCTTCGCGACCGTCGCCGTCGCCGCGGACAAAGCGGATGCGCTGAAAGCGCTGGTGAATACTTACCAGGATATCCTGAAAAACGAACTGGCGGCCAAAGAGAAGAATCTGGTCGTCCTGCTGGAAGCGGTCGCGAACGATAAAGCGGCGCTGACTCAAGCTTCCCGCGACGGTTTCGTGCGCCTGCTGAACGCGACGCCGAACGGCGTGATCCGCAACTCCGACGTCGCCAAAGGCGTGGTTGAAACTTCGCTGAACGTCGGCGTCGTCACCATGACCGACGACAACGTGCAGATCCACTGCCTGATTCGCTCGCTGATCGATAGCGGTAAAGACTATGTTGTCAGCATGCTGGATTCACTGGGCAAACTGGCCGGGGCGAAAACCGAAGCCAAAGGCGCTTACCCAGGCTGGCAGCCGGATGCCAACTCTCCGGTTATGCACCTGGTGCGCGAGACCTATCAGCGCCTGTTCAACAAGACGCCGAACATCCAGATTATCCACGCTGGTCTGGAATGCGGTCTGTTCAAAAAACCGTATCCGGATATGGACATGGTCTCCATCGGCCCAACCATTACCGGCCCGCACTCCCCGGATGAGCAGGTTCATATCGAGAGCGTCGGCCAGTACTGGACGCTGCTGACCGAACTGCTGAAAGCGATTCCGGCGAAGTAAGCCATGCACCGGCGGCGTGATGCCGCCGGTTGTTCCTCCGGGCCCCGGTGATGACCTGTATTGTCTGGTGGTGGCTAACGCCTTATCCGGCCTACCGTTAATTTGTTCACCACGCAGCCTCAAAATCCCCGGTGGCGCTACCGCTTACCGGGGCTACAGTAATGTGCAGTTTGGTAGCCCGGACAAGGCGCAATGCGCCGCCTCCGGGAAAATCCCTGCCGGCGACTGGACCACAACAGACTCTCAGCGTTATGAGATAAAAGCTTTTCTCAAGCTAAAACAGCCGCAAACCGATAACAGTATCTATTCAGCCTTCCCCGAACCGCGTTTTTCCATTCGATAGTTGGTGAACCACTCTCCACGCGATTCCACTCGCTGCTCAGCGACGACACGAAATCCCTGACGAAGAAAACTGGATCGTGCCGTTATGCTCGCATCGACCGACAGTACCTTTCCCGGATGGCTGGCGCAGACCGCGCCGATGAGCGCATGACCGATTCCACGACGGGCATAATCCGGCGAGACGAATAAAAGGTCGATATAATCATTAACGGCGGTGATAAATCCAACCGGCTGATTATCAATAACCGCCACCAGCACTTGCGAATCGGCAAGTTTCTGCCGCCAGCGGGATTCATCAACCTGCGCCCAGGCGGCAATTTGCGCGGGAGAATAATCCCGGCTGGCGGTCTCTCTCACCGCGCGCAAAAAAATGGCGCACAGCGCCGGAAAATCATCTTCTGAATACGCCCTGATCGTTAACATCGTTATAGTCCAAGCACCAGTTGTCGTTCGAGCTGTGGGTCGAGCAGCGTCACGTGTAACCCCACCAGCCGCACGCCGCGGCTGCCCCGACGTTCGAGCCAGGCGTTGCGCGCGGTCGCGATTAAATCCTCTTTGTTTAACCGCGGCCAGACGTGCTCCTGAGTAGTGAGCTGAAAATCGTTAAACTTCAGTTTAATGCCCTGACGCGCGATCAGTAGATCCGGTTTTACCTTCGCCAGACGACGTTCCAGCTCGGGATAGAGATTTTCGATAATCGCTTCGCAGTCTGACCACTCATGAATATCTTCCGCCAGAGTGCGCTCGACGCCGACCGATTTGCGCTGACGATCGTTATGGATTTCGCGCTCGTCAATGCCGTGGCTGCGCTCCCACAGGATACGGCCAAACTTACCAAAGCGTTTAAGCAGCATCGCCAGATCGCTGTTCTGCACGTCGCCACAGGTACGCAGCCCCATATTTTCCAGCTTCGCCGCCGACACCTTCCCGACGCCGGGGATTTTCGCCAGCGGCAGAGACCGCACAAATTCCGCCACCTGGTGCGGGGCAATGACGAACTGGCCATTCGGCTTGTTCATATCTGAAGCGATTTTGGCGAGAAATTTTACCGGCGCCACGCCAGCCGAAGCGGTGAGATTCAGTTCACGCTCGATGGTCTGGCGGATCTCCTGGGCCATCAGCGTGGCAGAGCCGTGGCAGTGTACGCTGTCGCTCACGTCAAGGTAGGCTTCATCCAGCGACAGCGGCTCGATTAACGAGGTATAGCGGGAGAAAATTTCGCGGATGTGGTTCGAGGCTTCTTTATAGGCATCAAAGCGCCCCGGCAGCAGCGTGAGGTGCGGACACAGTTTAAGCGCCGTCGCCGTCGGCATCGCGCTGCGCACGCCAAACTTACGCGCAGGATAGTTCGCGGTACTAATCACGCCACGCTGTACCCGACTGCCGCCAATGGCAATGGGGATATCGCGCAACGCCGGGTTGTCACGCATTTCCACCGCTGCGAAGAAGCAGTCCATATCGACATGGATAATTTTACGCATCGCCTTGCCCAACACTGTATACCCATACAGCATAGCAAAACTACGCGCAAATTTTATCTTTTTTTAATTCAACCGCCAAAAAAGCTGTTACAACATAAAAGTGAAACAAATCACCTTTATTTTCATATATTTAAATAATGAATCAGGAAGATACAATCATGAAGAAAATACTCACGCTACTCTGCCTGCTGGCGACCGGCAGCGCTTTTGCCAACCCGCAGTTGATTGCCCACCGCGGCGGTACCGGCGATGCGCCGGAAAATACCCTACCGGCCATCAAACTGGCGCTGGAAAACCACGCGCAGGCCATCTGGGTCACGGTACAGCTAAGCCGCGACGGCGTACCGGTGCTCTATCGCTCAAGCGATCTCTCCGCCCTGACCAACGCCGAGGGCAAGGTCTCAAGCTTAACCGCCGCCGAGCTGGCGAAAGTCGATGCTGGCTGGAAATGGGGCGATGACAGCCATCCGTGGCGCGGCAAGCAGGCCACGATCCCGACCTTACAAAGCGTGCTGCAGCAGTGGCCGCAGACCTTCTTCTACATCGATATAAAATCACCGGATGCCGATCCAACGGTGATGGGCGAACGCCTGCTGGAGGTGTTAAAAAACACCCATAGCCTCGAGCGGGTGCGGGTTTATTCCACCGAAGACCGCTATATCGCCGCTCTGCCGCAACCAATCCCCCGCTTTGTTAGCCGCAGCGAAACCCGAACCAGGCTTGCAAACGTTTCGCTCAGCCACCAGTGTCAGCAAGACAGCCAGCGCGATGGCGATAAGTGGTACGGGTTGGAACTGAAGCGCAAGGTGGAGGTAGTCGAGAAGTTTACCCTTGGTGAAGGCGTTTCTCCGGCGACGCTCACCTGGGATAAAGAGGCGATGGATTGCTTCCGCTCGCAGGGTCCGGCCCACATCATTTTCTTCGGTATCAATAGCGCGGAAGATTATCGTACAGCGAAAGAGCTGGGCGCCGACGGCGTGATGGTGGACTCTCCGGCGCAGGCGAAAAACTGGCAGTAAGATAAAAAAGGCCGCGAAAGCGGCCTGAAAACGCAAGCGTAGCGCCGTCGGCGCATTAGAGAATGCGCTGCTGCTGGCGCTGCGCCTCGCGGGCGAGACGTTTCTTACGCGCGTCGCACGGTTCCGGACAGTCGCAGACTTTCTCCAGCCCCAGCGAGGAGATCCCGCCGCAGCTGCCTTGAATACTCTTACGCTTCACCAGGTAGCCCAGGGACATGCCGAGGATCACCAGCGCAAAAATCACAAAGGTCGCGACAAATACCGTCCACATCATCAGCCTCCAAAGTCGTCGAGCATGATGTTCTCATCTTCGACGCCCAGGTCTTTGAGCATTTTAATCACCGCGGCGTTCATCACCGGCGGCCCGCACATATAGAACTCGCAATCTTCCGGCGCCGGATGGTCGCGCAGATAGTTTTCATACAGAACATTATGGATAAAGCCCGTATGCCCGGTCCAGTTATCTTCCGGCAGCGGATCGGAGAGCGCGACGTGGAAGGTAAAATTGGGGTTTTCGCGCGCCAGCTGTTCAAACTCATCGTCATAGAACATTTCACGCAGCGAACGCGCGCCGTACCAGAAGCTGATTTTACGCGTGCTGTGCAGGCGCTTAAGCTGGTCAAAGATGTGCGAACGCATCGGCGCCATGCCCGCACCGCCGCCGATAAACACCATCTCGGCGTCGGTCTCTTTGGCAAAGAACTCGCCAAACGGCCCGGAAATCGTCACCTTATCGCCAGGCTTCAGCGACCAGATATAGGACGACATTATCCCCGGCGGCGCATCCGGAACCTTCGGCGGCGGCGTGGCGATACGCACGTTGAGCATAATGATGCCCTCCTCTTCCGGATAGTTAGCCATCGAGTAGGCGCGCAGGGTCGGCTCTTTCACCTCAGAGACATAGCGGAACAGGTTGAACTTGTCCCAGTCTGAGCGATATTCATCGGGAATATCAAAGTCGGCATAGGCCACTTTATGCGACGGGCATTCGATCTGAATATAACCGCCGGCGCGGAACGGCACCGCTTCACCATCCGGCACCCGTAATTTGAGCTCTTTAATGAAGGTCGCTTTGTTATCATTAGAGATAACCTCGCACTCCCATTTTTTCACGCCGAAAATCTCTTCCGGCAGCTCAATTTTCATATTCTGCTTCACCGCCACCTGGCAGGCCAGGCGGCACCCTTCTTTGGCTTCGCGTTTGGTGATATGCGAAAGCTCGGTCGGCAAAATATCGCCGCCGCCTTCTTTGATGGTCACCCGGCACTGGCCGCAGGAGCCGCCGCCGCCGCAGGCGGAAGAGACGAAGATACCGTTGCTGGAGAGCGTGTTCAGCAGTTTGTCGCCCGCCGGCGTGCGGATCTGTTTATCCGCTTCGTTATTGATTTCAATAACCACGTCGCCCGCGTTCACCAGCTTCGAGCGCGCCACCAGGATGAGCCCCGACAGGACCAGCACGATCAGCGTGAACATCACCACGCCAAGAATAATTTCCATACTTTTCCGCCCTTATAGCTGCACACCGGAGAATGACATAAAGCCCAGCGCCATCAGTCCGGTGGTGATAAAGGTGATCCCTAACCCGCGCAGACCGGCGGGCACGTTGGCGTACTTCATTTTTTCGCGGATCCCCGCCATCGCGACAATCGCCAGCATCCAGCCGATGCCGGAACCAAAGCCGTAAACAATCGATTCCGGGAAGTTGTAATCGCGCTGCACCATAAACGACACGCCGCCGAAAATGGCGCAGTTAACGGCGATAAGCGGCAGGAAGATCCCTAACGCGTTATAGAGTGCCGGGAAGTACTTATCGAGGATCATCTCAAGTATTTGCACCAGCGCCGCAATTACCCCGATAAAGGTGATGAAGTTAAGGAAGCTGAGGTCTACGCCTTCCATCAATGCGCCGTCGCGCAGCACCAGGTTATAGACCAGGTTGTTGATAGGTACGGCAAGACCCAGCACCACCGTGACCGCAACGCCCAGGCCAAAAGCGGTGGAGACCTTTTTCGACACCGCGAGGAAGGTACACATCCCGAGGAAGAAGGCCAGCGCCATGTTCTCAACGAACACCGCGCGGACAAACAGGCTAATGTAATGAGCCATAATCGGTTACTCCTTTTCCTGCTGTTCAGGCTTCCAGCTACGCAGGGCCCAAATCAGCAAACCGATAATGAAGAACGCACTCGGCGCCAGCAGGAACAGGCCGTTCGGCTGATACCAGCCGCCGTTCTGCACCGTTTCCAGTACGGTGATACCGAACAGCTTGCCGCTGCCGATAAGCTCGCGCAGGAAGCCGACGATAATCAGGATCGCGCCGTAACCGAGACCGTTACCGATACCATCCATAAAGCTGGCCAACGGCGGCGATTTCATGGCATAAGCTTCGGCACGCCCCATCACGATACAGTTCGTGATAATAAGCCCGACGAACACCGACAGCTGCTTAGAGGTCTCATAGGCGAAAGCCCGCAGCAGCTGATCCACCACGATAACCAACGAGGCGATGATCGCCATCTGCACGATGATACGTACGCTATTGGGAATATGGTGGCGAATCATAGAGATAAACATGCTGGAAAACGCCGTCACCAGCGTCACCGCAATGGTCATCACGAAGGCGGTTTCCAGTTTGGTAGTCACCGCCAGCGCGGAGCAGACGCCGAGCACCTGCAGGGCGATGGGGTTATTGGCGATAAGCGGCCCCACCAGCACGCGCTTCACCTCTTTCATATCGCTCTGTTCAGCCATTATTCAGCTCTCCCTCACGAACCTTTTTCAGGAACGGACCAAAGCCCAGTTCGCCCATCCAGAAATCAAAGCTATGCTGCACGCCGTTTGACGTCAGCGTGGCGCCGGATAAACCGTCAACCGCGTGGAGATCGCCTGCGCGCGCGCCGCCTTTTACCACCTTCAGCGACGGCATGCCGTTGTCATCCAGCACCTGTTTACCGACAAACTGCTGACGCCAGTTCGGGTTTTCCACCTCGCCGCCCAGCCCCGGCGTTTCGCCCTGGTCGTAGTAAGTAATGCCTTTCACCGTACGCCCATCGACGTCCAGCGCCACGAAGGCGTACATCATGGACCACAGACCGTTGCCATAGATAGGCAGCACAACTTCCTGAATCTGCTGCTGCGCGTCGCGCACCAGGTAAATCTCCGCCAGGTTGCTGCGGCGTTTAATCCCGGCCGGATCCTGGCTGGCGTCGAGCGCGATGCTCTGCTGCGGATCTTTCAGCGCCTGGGCCTGATTAAATTTACCCGGGTCTTTATCCAGCAGTTCGCCGGTCGCCAGATTGACCAGCCGAGGGGTAATGCGCGCGGCGAAGGTTTCCGCCACCGCGTCAGCATCCATCCCCTGCGGCATCAGGCCGGCGACCGCCAGGATATTGCGCTGTTTATCCAGCGCGCGTTGTTCCTGCTGACGCGACTTGAGGCCCACGGCGGAACCGGCGACCACAATGGAGCACACCAGACAAAGCACCAGCACCACCAGCAGCGTTTTGCCGATGCTATCGTTACTTTTCTTCTCAGCCACGCGACTTCCTCCGCTTGATATTGGCCTGCACCACCAGGTAATCGAACAGCGGCGCAAACAGGTTGGCGAACAGAATCGCCAGCATCATCCCTTCCGGATAGGCCGGGTTGACGACGCGAATCAGTACGCACATCACGCCAATCAGCAGGCCATAGCTCCATTTACCTTTATCGGTAAAGGAAGCCGAGACCGGGTCAGTCGCCATAAACATCATGCCAAAGGCGAACCCGCCGAGCACCAGATGCCAGTACCACGGCATCGAGAACATTGGGTTGGTATCGGAACCAATGAAATTAAACAGCGTAGCGGTAGCGATCATACCGACCATCACCCCGGCGACGATGCGCCAGGAAGCGATACGGGCAAAGATAATGAACGCGCCGCCAATGAGGATCATCAGCGTCGACACTTCGCCAATCGAGCCGGGAATATTGCCGAGGAAGGCGTCCATCCAACTCACCGGGATGCCGGTGGCGACGTTAACCAGCGCTTCACCACCGCCGCTGGCCCACTGGGAGAGCGGCGTCGCGCCGGAGAAACCGTCTGCCGCCGTCCATACCAGGTCGCCGGAAATCTGCGCCGGGTAGGCGAAGAACAGGAACGCGCGCCCCGCCAGCGCCGGGTTGAGGAAATTGCGCCCGGTGCCGCCGAAAATCTCTTTGGCAATCACCACGCCAAAGGAGATCCCCAGCGCCGCCTGCCATAGCGGCATCGTTGGCGGCACAATCAGCGCGAAGAGAATCGAGGTAACGAAAAAGCCTTCGTTGATCTCATGTTTGCGCACAATCGCGAAAAGTACTTCCCAAAAACCGCCGACGATGAATACGGTGAGGTAGATAGGCAGGAAAAACACCGCCCCCAGCGTCATCATGCTAAGCCACCCGGCATCGGCGCTGAAGCTCACCCCTAACCACTGGGCAACGCTATAGTGCCAGTTGTTGGCAATGACCTGCTGCAGCTGTTCGGCGCCGTATAGCTTGTGCAGCGCCGGAATTGTCTGCAAGCCGACGTTGTACATGCCCCAGAACATCGCCGGGAACACTGCAAACCAGACGAGGATCATCATCCGCTTGAGGTCAATGGCGTCACGTACGTGCGCGGCGCCGCGGGTGACTAAACCCGGGGTGTAGAAGATCGTCGCCGCCGCTTCATACAGCGGGTAATATTTTGCTAACTTGCCGCCGTGCGTGAAATGCGGCTCAAGTTTCTCAATCAGGTGCTTTAAGCCCATCTCTTATCCTTCCTGCTCAATCTGGGTTAACACGCTGCGCAGCGCCGGGCCGTATTCATATTTGCCCGGACAAACGTAGGTGCAGAGCGCCAGATCTTCTTCATCCAGCTCCAGACAGCCCAGCGCCTGGGCGCTATCGCTATCGCCGGCAAGCAGATCGCGCAGCAATATGGTCGGCAGAATATCCAGCGGCATTACCCGCTCATAGTTGCCGATCGGCACCATCGCCCGCTCGCCGCCGTTAGTATCAGTGGAAAAATTAAAGCGCTTGCGCTTAAAGAAATGACCAAGGGTGGTGCGGGTAATCGAGAACTTCTCTTTGCCCGGCATCACCCAGCCAAACAGCTCTTTTTCACGGCCTTCTCGTACCACGCTGACCTGCAAATGGTAGCGCCCGAGGAAGGCGTGAGGGCCGCAGGCGTGGGTGCCGCTCAAGACAGAACCGGAAATTACCCGGTTTTCATCATCTACCAGCTCGCCCGCCAGCAGTTCATCGAGGCTGGCGCCGAGACAGGTTTGCAGCAATCGCGGCTGTTTTACCTGCGGGCCGCCAAGGGCAATGACGCGTTCGCTGTACAGCTCGCCGTCGAGGAACAGTTTGCCAATGGCGATGACCTCCTGATAGTTGAGATGCCAGACCTGTTTGGTCAGGCTGACCGGCTCAAGGAAGTGAATGTGCGTACCGGCAAGCCCTGCCGGATGCGGGCCGCTAAACTGGTTGAATGTCACCTGCCCGGCGGGATGGCCGCCCAGCTTGCCGCCGCTGGCCTGACAGACGTGGACTTTACCGTCCGTCAGGCGCGTCAGCACCGTCAGACCGGCGTCAAAGGCTTCACGCTGGGCCAGGATAATCGGCTGCGGTTCAGCCGCCAGCGGGTTGGTATCGATAGCGGTGACGAAGATAGCCGCCGGAACGCTGCCCGGCGCGGGAATTTTACTGAAAGGACGGGTACGAAACGCCGTCCACTGCCCGGAGTCCAGCAACTGTTGCTGCACCGCTTCCCGCGCTAAATCGTTAAGATCTTCTAATGCATAGCGGGGAAACGACACCGCCTCATTGCTGCCGTCGACATCAATCACCACCGATTGCAGCACCCGGCGCTCGCCGCGATGAATGGCGCTGACCACCCCGCTGGCTGGCGCGGTAAAACGCACCCCGGCGTTCTTTTTATCTTCGAACAGCACCTGGCCTTTTTGCACCCGATCGCCTTCGCTCACCGCCATCGAGGGGCGCATGCCGACGTACTCCTCGCCGAGCAGCGCGACGCGTTTTACCGCAGGCCGGGACGAGATCTGCTGTAATGGCATGCCAGCTATGGGCAAATCCAGCCCTTTCGTGATTTTAATCATATCGTTAGCAGGTATCCGTAACCTAAACCCCGGCTCAAGCCGAGGCCAGCATTATTGATGGAATATCAGAATAAGAAAGGGATAGCGGTGCCACGGGGGCACAAGACGGGAGAGAAGCATCCTTTCTTACCCTGGTCATAAACGGCGGGAGTGTAACATTTTGTGAGTGGCAGAAGTAGGAAAAGCGCCAATAAGTGCTTCTAAAATGCGAGCTATTGCGCAAAGTTCTCACTGCGCTTTGCGGCAATATTCGCTATAAAGGAACATTAAATTGTAAACGCAGCCACACCGTGCTTGCGAAAAACTGCCGTGATGCTAATGTGAGCGCTCTAAATCCAGAAAACTCTGATTTCGGGTATCTCTTGCCGTCCTGGCATGTGGTTTTTTGTTTTATCAAGGAACAAGCAGTATGCGCAAAATCGCATTCTTTATTGCGATGCTTCTGTTGCCGTGCGTGTCATTTGCTGGGTTACTCAGCAGTAACAGCCCGACAACGCCGGTTAGCAAAGAATATAAACAGCAGTTAATGGGCTCCCCCGTTTATATTGAGATCTTCAAAGAAGAGCGGATGCTCGATCTCTACGTCAAAATGGGCGAAACCTACCAGCTTCTCGATAGCTACCGGATCTGTAACTACTCCGGCGGCCTCGGGCCGAAGCAACGCCAGGGCGATTTCAAAAGTCCGGAAGGATTTTATAACGTCTCGCGCAGTCAGCTAAAACCAGACAGCCGCTTTTATAAAGCGATCAATATCGGCTTCCCGAATGCCTACGATCGCGCGCACGGCTATGAAGGTAAATACCTGATGATCCACGGCGCCTGCGTTTCCGTCGGCTGCTACGCGATGACCGATACCGGCATTGACGAGATCTTCCAGTTTGTCACCGGCGCGCTGGTATTTGGCCAGCCAAGCGTGCAGGTCAGCATCTATCCGTTCCGGATGACCGACGCCAACATGGCGCGACATAAGTTCTCGTACTATGCGGATTTCTGGAAGCAGCTGAAGCCAGGCTATGACTACTTCCAGCAGACCCACAAACCGCCGGTGGTTTCGGTGATGGATGGCCGCTATATCGTCAGCAAGCCGCTCAGCCACGAGGTTATCCAGCCGCAGCTGGCCTCAAACTATACGCTCCCCGAGGCAAAATAACGCCCACTCGCCTGGCATGATTTTATTCCAGGCCTCATTGCCGGTCAGCGGCTGAGTGGCGATAACGGAGACCACATCGTTTGGTGTGGTCTCACGTTGAAAATCAATTTCCACATCCTGATCCAGCAGCTTCGCCACGCCAAACGGCGCCCGACGGGTGATCCAGTACAGGTTGGTTGAACAGTACGCCATTACATAGCGCCCGTCCGATAACAGCATATTAAACACGCCCTTCTCGCGCATTTCGCCCGCCAGCGTCGCGATGTACTTAAACACGCCGACCATATTGCCAGGCGTGCGCGGATAGCGCTCGGTTAAACGGTGCAGCAGCCAGCAGAAAGCCGTTTCGCTGTCGGTCTCGCCCACCGGGCGGAAATTTCCGGTCTTCAGCGATTTATAGCCTTTGAGCTGGCCGTTATGGGCGTAGGTCCAGTGACGGCCCCACAGTTCGCGGGTGAACGGATGGGTGTTCTCCAGCGCCACCTCGCCACGGTTGGCCTGACGGATATGGGCAATGACGGAACAGGATTTGATGGGATAATCCTGTACCAGTTTGGCTATCGGCGACTGAAAGCTCGGCTGCGGATCTTTAAATGTGCGACACCCTTTCCCTTCGTAAAAGGTAATGCCCCAGCCGTCTTTATGCGGCCCGGTGCCGCCCCCGCGCTGAACCAGCCCGGAGAAGCTAAAACAGATATCGGTCGGCACATTGGCGCTCATCCCGAGCAATTCGCACATAGATCACCTCATACAACTTACTGAAACATAAAAGGCGTTATTGGTGCAGTCAGTTTGGACACGGCCAGCGCGCAAAAACCGGAGCGTACTTCATGTACGTGAGGATGATTCGCTACGCTCCCCCTTCGGGCCGCCCTGAAGGGCGTTCAAAACTCGGTGAGTTTTGTCTGAGCACTGGCCGGGTTCAAAATGGCTAACAAAATAGCCTTTTAAGCTTTAACCATCTCTTTTTCGATCAACATAATCAGAATATGAATCACCTTAATGTGAATCTCCTGAATGCGATCGGCGTAACCGAAATGCGGTACACGGATTTCCACATCGGCGGAACCCGCCATTTTGCCGCCGTCTTTACCGGTCAGGGTGATCACTTTCATTCCCTGCGCGCGAGCGGCTTCAATCGCTTTGATCACGTTGCCGGAGTTGCCGGAGGTGGAGATCCCCAGCAGAACATCGCCTGCGCGGCCAACCGATTCAACGTAACGTGAGAAGACATACTCATAGCCAAAATCATTACTCACGCAGGACAGATGGCTGACGTCAGAGATAGCGATCGCCGGATAACCAGGGCGGTTCTCGCGATAACGCCCGGTCAGCTCTTCCGCAAAATGCATCGCATCGCAATGAGAACCGCCGTTGCCGCAGGAAAGCACTTTACCGCCAGCTTTGAAGCTATCCGCCAGCAGTACCGCCGCGCGCTGGATAGCATGAATGTTGGCCTCGTCCTGCAGAAAGTTGGCCAGCGTTTCCGCGGCTTCGTTCAGTTCGTTACGAATAAGATCCTGGTACATGAGGATAATCCTTCAGTATTGGTTGGAATAACCCTGGCAGTGTACCGGATAGCCGCCGAAGCGAGAAGCAGCAGGCGACGTTATCCCCCGTTCTTTTGATTTTACGTGCCGCTTTTCCAGCCAACAATGTGAGCAAGGTTGTAATTATTTTGTAAACACATTGCTAAAACAAATTACATCCACTACAACCAATACATCACAAGTGGTCAGACCTCCTACAAGATAAGGGAGCATTTCTCTATGATGATTTTGAGTATTGTTGCAACCGTAGTGTTACTCGGCGTGCTCTTCTATCACCGAGTCAGCCTGCTTCTCAGCAGCGTGATTTTGCTCGCCTGGACCGCGGCGCTCAGCGTGGCGGGGCTGTGGAATATCTGGCTGCTGCTGCCGCTGGCGATTATTCTGCTGCCGTTCAACTTTGCGCCGATGCGTAAATCGCTTTTCTCCGCCCCGGCGTTTCGCGCCTTCCGTAAAGTAATGCCGCCGATGTCGCGTACGGAGAAAGAAGCCATCGATGCCGGCACCACCTGGTGGGAAGGCGATCTGTTCCGCGGTAACCCGGACTGGCACAAGCTGCATAACTACCCGCAGCCGCGCCTCACCGCCGAAGAGCAGGCTTTCATCGACGGCCCGGTAGAAGAAGCCTGCCGCATGGCGAACGACTTCGAAATTACCCATGAAATGGCGGATCTGCCGCCGGAGCTGTGGGCGTACCTGAAAGAGCACCGCTTCTTTGCGATGATCATTAAGAAAGAGTACGGCGGCCTGGAGTTTTCCGCCTATGCCCAGTCTCGCGTACTGCAAAAACTGTCCGGCGTTTCCGGGATCCTGGCGATCACCGTCGGCGTGCCTAACTCCTTAGGGCCGGGCGAACTGCTGCAACATTACGGTACCGAAGAGCAGAAAAATCACTACCTGCCGCGCCTGGCGCGCGGTCAGGAGATCCCATGCTTCGCGTTAACCAGCCCGGAAGCGGGCTCCGACGCCGGCGCGATCCCGGATACCGGCGTAGTCTGTATGGGCGACTGGCAGGGTCAGCAGGTGCTGGGAATGCGCCTGACCTGGAACAAGCGCTACATCACTCTCGCGCCAATCGCCACCGTACTGGGCCTGGCTTTCAAACTCTCTGATCCGGACCGTCTGCTGGGCGGCGAGGAAGAGCTCGGTATCACCTGCGCGCTGATCCCCACCTCAACGCCGGGCGTGGAAATTGGCCGTCGTCACTTCCCGCTGAACGTACCGTTCCAGAACGGCCCCACTCGCGGTAAAGATATTTTCGTACCGATCGATTACATCATCGGCGGCCCAAGCATGGCCGGCCAGGGCTGGCGTATGCTGGTTGAGTGCCTGTCCGTGGGTCGCGGCATTACTCTGCCGTCCAACGCCACCGGCGGCCTGAAATCCGTCGCTATGGCGACCGGCGCCTACGCCCACATTCGCCGTCAGTTCAAAATTTCGATTGGTAAAATGGAAGGTATCGAAGAGCCGCTGGCGCGTATCGCAGGCAACGCCTACGTAATGGACGCCGCCGCTTCGCTGATTACCTACGGTATTATGCTTGGCGAGAAGCCGGCGGTGCTGTCGGCAATCGTTAAATATCATTGTACCCACCGCGGCCAGCGTTCAATTATTGACGCCATGGATATTACCGGCGGTAAAGGCATCATGCTGGGCGAAGGCAACTTCCTTGCCCGCGCTTATCAGGGCGCGCCGATCGCCATTACCGTTGAAGGGGCGAATATCCTCACCCGCAGCATGATGATCTTTGGTCAGGGGGCGATTCGCTGCCATCCGTATGTCCTGGATGAAATGGCCGCCGCGCAGAACAATGACGTTAACGCCTTCGACAAGCTGCTGTTTAAACATATCGGCCACGTTGGTAGCAACAAAGTACGCAGCTTCTGGCTGGGCCTGACTCGCGGCCGCACCAGCAGCGCGCCGACCCGTGACACCACGCGCCGCTACTATCAGCACATGAACCGCCTGAGCGCCAACCTGGCCCTGCTGTCGGATGTATCAATGGCGGTACTGGGCGGCAGCCTGAAGCGTCGCGAACGTATCTCCGCGCGTCTCGGCGACGTGCTGAGCCAGCTTTACCTGGCATCGGCGGTGCTGAAACGTTATGACGATGAAGGCCGTAATGAAGCGGATCTGCCGCTGGTCCATTGGGGCGTGCAGGATGCGCTGTATCAGGCGGAGCAGGCTATCGATGACCTGCTGAAGAACTTCCCGAACCGCTTTGTCGCCGGCGCGCTGCGTCTCGCCATCTTCCCGACCGGCCGTCACTACGATGCGCCGTCCGACAAGCTGGATCATAAAGTAGCGAAAATTCTGCAGGTTCCGAGCGCGACCCGCTCTCGTATCGGTCGCGGTCAGTATCTGACGCCAAGCGAACATAACCCGGTTGGCCTGCTGGAAGAGGCGCTGCTGGATGTGATGGCGGCGGATCCAATCCACCAGCGCATCTGCAAAGAGCTGGGTAAAAATCTGCCGTTCACCCGCCTGGATGAGCTGGCCACTAATGCGCTGGCGAAAGGGTTAATTAATCAGGAAGAAGCCGCAATCCTGACCCGTGCGGAAACCAGCCGTCTGCGCAGTATTAACGTTGATGATTTCGCGGCGGATGAACTGGCGACCAAACCGGTAAAGCTGCCGGAAAAAATCCGCAAGATTGAAGCGGCATAATAAAAGCAATACTGCACATCACGACAAAGGCGGGGAATTTCCCCGCCTTTTCTTTTGCCGTTACTCGCCGTAGATAGCATTTTTTTAACAAAATATTCCATGCCGCCTCCGGCTGCTGATATGGTATTAAAATTAGCTTAATGCCCTCTTCATAATGGAGTTCACCACTGTGCCTGGCTTGAAAATTACGCTGTTGCAGCAACCGCTGGTGTGGATGGATGGTCCCGCCAACCTGCGCCATTTCGATCGTCAACTGGAAGAAATGAGCGGGCGCGACATTATTGTGCTGCCTGAGATGTTTACTACCGGATTTGCCATGGAAGCGGCGAAACAATCGATGCCGCAGGGAGAGGTCGTTGAGTGGATGCTGGCGAAAGCGGAGCAGACCAACGCGCTGATTGCCGGTAGCGCGGCCTTGCAGACCGAACGTGGCCCGGTGAACCGTTTTCTGCTGGTAGAGCCCGGCGGTAAAACGCACTTTTACGATAAGCGTCACCTGTTCCGCATGGCGGATGAGCACCACCATTATGAGGCAGGTACTGAACGAGTGGTCTTTGAATGGCGCGGCTGGCGGATTCTGCCGCTGGTGTGCTATGACCTGCGCTTCCCCGTATGGTCGCGTAACCACAACGATTACGACCTGGCGCTGTATGTTGCTAACTGGCCTGCCCCGCGTTCGCTGCACTGGCAATCGCTGCTGGTCGCCAGAGCAATTGAAAACCAGGCCTACGTCGCCGGCTGCAACCGCGTCGGCACTGATGGAAACGGCCATCACTATCGGGGCGATAGCCGTATCATCAGCCCGCAGGGAGAGATTATTGCTACCGCCGAACCGCATCAGGCGACGCGGCTCGATGCCGATCTGTCGTTGGCCGCGCTGCAGGAGTATCGCGAGAAATTTCCGGCCTGGCAGGATGCCGATCCTTTCACGATCGGCTAAACACTTTTCGGGAGCCGCTGCGCTCCCTTTTTATTCCACCACGATCCGCAAAGCGCAGTAGACTAATAACGCTGCCAGCCCCCAGTTCAGTTGGCGCCCGTACAGCAAAAACAGGCGCTGAAACAGATGCCCCGCCAGCGCCCAGCACAGGTTTCCCAGCGCGCCAATCGCCGCCAGCAGCAGACTCACGCTGATGAGCCAAACCGGCTCGCGGGTAACAGGCAGGACAAAGGTAGAGAGCGCGGTGATGCCATAGAGGATAATTTTTACGTTGACGAACTGCAGCCCCAGGCTCGCCCAGAACCCCACCGGCTCTGTACTCAGCGCGCCTGCCCCCGGTTTGCTTTTGGCTATCTGCCAGGCCAGCCACAGGATATACGCCGCGCCAATCCATCCCAATATCCGGGTAAATCGCGAGTCGAGTTCCACCAGCGAAAAGGTTAACGCCGCGCAAATCAGCATGGTGATAATAAAACCGACGCTCATCCCCGCCAGCACCCGCAGGCTGCGGCGTAAGCCATGGGAGGTGACGCTGCTGAGGGCAAGAATATTATTAGGGCCGGGAGTCAGCGCGGTTATCAGGGTATAAGTCAAAAAAGCACTAATCAAAGCTGGGGTCACTTGTCTTCTCCTTCGTTTTGGCAGACAGTACCCGATGCCATTCATTTAAAAAAATGAATGTTTTTTGATTCTGAATTCGATGTTTTCGATAGTTGGTGGCGATATGGATCTGCGGCGTTTTATTACTCTCAAAACGGTAGTGGAAGAAGGCTCGTTTTTACGCGCGGCACAAAAGCTATGCTGTACGCAATCCACGGTGACCTTTCATATTCAACAGCTTGAGCAAGAGCTTGCCGTTCAGCTGTTTGAAAAAATTGGCCGCCGCATGTACCTGACCGAATCCGGTAAAAAGGTGCTGCCGCACGTCCATGAACTGGCGAGGGTGATGGAAACTATTCGTGAGGCGGCTCGTGAAGATGGAGAACCGGCTGGCGAGCTGCGCGTTGCCTGTGGGGAAACCCTGCTGGCCTATAAAATGCCGCAGGTGCTACAGCGCTTTAAACAACGGGCCCCGCAGGTACGCTTATCGCTGCAGTCGCTCAACTGTTATGTCATCCGCGACGCACTACTCAACGATAGCGCCGATTTGGGCGTGTTTTATCGGGTTGGCAACGATGACGCGTTAACCATGAAAAGCTTTGGCCAGCAGTCGCTGACGCTGGTCGCCTCGCCGCAGCATCCGGCGGTCGATTTTACCCACTGCGGGCAACATATTCCGCTGAGCTTTGTTATCAATGAGCCACAGTGCGTATTTCGGCAAATTTTTGAAAGCACGCTGCGCCAGCGCGCTATTACCCTGGAAAATACCATTGAGCTCTGGAGTATCGAAAGTATTAAGCAGTGCGTGGCGAGCAATCTTGGCGTCAGCTATCTGCCACGTTTCACCGTTGAGGAAGAGCTTAAGCGCGGTACGCTGGTTGAACTCCCGTTCAGCGATATTCCACTCACTATTAACGCGATATGCGCTCATCACGCCGGTAAAGTAGTTAGCCCGGCAATGCGGGTATTTATGCAGTGTGTTGAGGAGGCATTATCAAGCGGAACAACAGGCCACAGCGATAGAGCAGTAACTGACGGGTGTATAAAGTAAAATCCTGGCACGATGACCGGGATTTTCTGAAAGTAATATCATGAGTAAAAAAGATATCAGCAAGTTAGCTGCAAGTCAGACCACTGCTGACGCTGTTCTGCGTACTGTCGTAGTGGTCGCTGTCCTGCAGCGCTATCCTATGCCTGAACTGCACCTGGATAGAAGGGTACCGGCTGATAGCTGAAAAATCGGAAACCTAAAAAAGCGCGTGGAAGTTAAACAGATGTGCTTACAATCCCACCACCGCCTTTCAGCATCGGGTTTATGTCAAAGATCTTATCTTTGCTCAGTGAGTTATTCTCCACAACAACTCACTTCGATAGCGTTATTTGCGTCTGTTTTTCCTATAGTGCTGGTAGTACACAAACCAGCAACCTATAGCTCCAATAACGCCACCAACAACGCTGCCTTTCAAAATTTTCACATAATCGATGGATAATAAATCCATAGACAATCCGCTAGTAATAAAATAAAACAATTTTATTACAACTTGAGTGGCAACCGTTGCAATAAATATTCCAATAGGTAAAGCAATTACTAAGTAGAGTAGGATCAAAAGCCATTTTGAGAGTGAAACTTTCATTTCTGCCCCTCCGTTGCTTTTCCTGCTTGATCATTGCCATACTCTGTTGTGACTGAACCAGTTATGTTGCCAGCAACGCCGGGCACTGGATTAATCGGCAGTGGTTTTGATATTCCCATCCCGACATCTGTCCAGATCCAGTCTTTCCATGGTTTCATTGGATTAAGGACTTTATCAAATGGCAATTCAACCAATTTACCTGCGCCATAACCCAACCCAGATGCTATGCCGCTGATTGTTCCACCTTTCCACGGGTCATCACCTTTAAGGTAACTTGATGTCGCTCCACTACCAGTATTGACTGCCATTGTGCCCCATAACCCAGTTCCTGCCGTGAATGCACCTGTCCAGTAACCAAGGATTACATCATTCGGATTCACTTCACCATTAATCAGTAAGCCTACACCAGCATTTGCACTCGCACCGATCAGACTAGTGGTAGCAGCCATCTCGGGCAATAACGGCCAGGCAAGAGCGCTTCCTACCGCTGCCATTGCCGTTTCACAGGATACTGGAGTATTTCCACTACAAGCCTCTTTAATTGCGGCCTGAGTACCAGCCTCGTAGTTATCTACAGTTCCCGGCTTCTGCTTATTCGCTGCGGCAAGGACACTACCCAGCCCGTTATTCTCAACAACAACTCTTTCCGACGCAGGTTGCTGCGATAAACTAGGATTTCCCTTTCCTTTCCGTGAGTTACAACCGATTTTTCCTGTTACTTTTCGCTGCCCATCGATTTTTGCCCCGACGCGCTTTTTTCGACCGTACACGGTACGGACATTGTGGGGATCCCGACGCTGGGGCCGGGATCTCAGTTAATCATCATATTGAAGGTTTATGCTTATTTTTTCTTCTGGTATATCAACGATTATTTCACAACCTATCCATACTGGTTTCCCGTTAGTCATATTATTTTGGATGTAAAAATCCCTCATTTTAACTAACAGTAGTCTAAGATCGTGACTAGCTAACTTATCAGGAACGAACCAGTCTTCATCTCCCTCTTGATCAAGATAATCATACTCATACTCACATGACTCACCATCAAGTGATAATTTAGCACGAGCAATGATCTTCATCGCATTAGCAGGACCGGCATCCACTAATAACTGACCTATTTTATTATGCAGATCATCTAATTCGTTCATTTTACCCCTCCGGGGGTGTTGCTGATGTCTTTGATAACAGGACGGCCTCCGTCAATAGAGTATGTTACACTAAAGCTATCAGGACGCTTACTCTCCCCAGTGTAAACAGGTTCTATTTTAACATTAACTTGTTTGCCATCTTTCAAAGCATTAGCCCATGTGTTTTCCATCTGTTTCCATACACCTTTATTCAGGTTGCCATCCATAGGAACGAGATTGAGTTTTTCGCCAGGACCATTAAAAATACTGGCAATTAAATGACCACCTTCATCACCAGAGCTACCACATTTCCCGGCCTTGCATTGCTGATAAGTGTTTCTGTCGCTTTTCGAAGCAACCAGTATTCCTTCTGCTGAACTGGTTCTTCCCAATGCATCAGTCTGGAATGTTTTATTCCCATCGACCTTATAAACGGTGTTCGGTTCCGGCTTATTCATTGCCTTGTTCCAGGCTCCTTTCTTACCTGAGTCCACAACAACAATGTTTTTACCTGATGTACCCGCCCCCGGTTTTCCGCCTTTACCCATCCCGCCGGTCACGGCACCCAGTACTGCCATTGCCAGGATTTCAGACTGCTGTTTATCCATGCCATACCGGCTTTCCAGCTGGCTCGCAAACTCGGTACTGGTAACGGCACCTTCCGCTTCCATCTGCTGCGCCCAGAATGAAGAGATATCGTTCTTCATTTCTGACGGAACATCGGCATCAAACAGACTATCAAGCGCCTTGCGAACCAGCATTCCGTTGGCCGGAATATCACCGTACTTATCTTTACAGGCCTTTGGATTGGTGGAACAGACCGCAATCATTTCTTTCTGCTGATTGAGGCTCAGATCTTCCATTTCTTTCACGATCTGACAACAGTCACCACGTGCTTCACAGCCCCTGGCTTTCTCCGCAAAACTTTCTATTTGTGGAACACTGAGCGCATTATTCTCAACCGCATTCTTCCCGGCACCGGCACCCGTCGCGGCCCCAGCTGTATTCCCTGTAGCGATCCCTCCTGCCATACCCGCAGATATGCTCGCCAGCGCACTGACTGTCTGCTTCTGTTCTTCAGAAAGTTTATCTACATTAGGGTAGAGCATATTGGCAATAGCACGTGCCGCCAGCTCTCCGCCCCCTGCACCAATCGCACCTGCCGCTGCGCTATTTCCCTGAAGCGCAGCAACCGCACCTCCAAGGATCGCGTGTGCTATGGCATTGACAGCAGGGTTATCTTCTGTCGATTTCAGCAGATGCGCCAGCTCCGGTGCTGAAGCCCCCGCCAGTGCACCCGCTAAATTACCGCCCGCGAGCCCCTGAAGCGCTGCAGTTGCTGCCTGGATGCCGCGCTGAATGTCGCTGCCGGTGCCATACTTTTCCTGTTCCTTTTTGTATTCCGGCGTATCACGCAGTTTTGCCAGATATGCCTGCCGCTGTTCTTCCGTCGCATCCGCCGGTACAGGCCCGTATTTATCCTGCGCAGCCTTCAGCGCATTCAGCTCCCCCTGCGTCCGTGCGATATCCGCCACCTGACCACCGATATCGCTGATCATCCCGATTTCCTTCAGACGGTTCTGCTCCTTCTCCTTGTCGAAGATCGGGCTGATGCTGTCGTTGGCATGTTCGGTGTCGCGGCTCAGGTTCGCCACATCCTGCTTCTGATTATCCTTGTCGCGAATGATGATGGTGCCGTCAGCCACAGCGGCCTGAGTCGTGCCTTCGGCATGCCCACTGTTGCCCGCCGCCGCAATCATCCCACCCGGCATATTGCCCTTGAACTGGTCGCCGAAGCTGCCCGCGCCGCTGATACTGATGCCCGAGTGCTGGGTTTTGAAGTCCGCTTCGTTGTGCAGGTCGCTGAAGCCCAGCGTACCGGTATCGAGGCTGTTTTTGTCCGCCGTGGCCGTGGAGGCAATCACTGCGCCATCCAGTTGGGTATGGTTGCCCGCGGTGATATCAAAGCCGCCATCACCGGCGAACATCCCGGTTTGTTCGGCAACAGAGTCAAAGCGGCTCTTCATCTTGTCCTGGGAGGCAGAGATATAGCCGGAGCCCGTCATGCTGCCGAAGGTGAAGCTGCCGCCCGCCGCCACGCTGCTCTGCTTGCTGTCGTATTTGTTGCTGTCCTGCTGGCTGCTCATCAGCAGGTCGTGCCCCACTTTGGCGACAATTTTATTGCCGCTGACCTGTGCCCCATTGAGCACGGTGTCATTCCCGCTCTTAATGGTGACGGTCTTGCCGCTGTCGATGGTGGTTTCAGTCCAGTCGGTACCGTTACCTTTATCTTTGCCATTGGCTGCGTTGACATTGGCAAACACGCTGATACCGGCACCTTTACCTGCACCAATACTTACGCCGACACCGCCTCCGCTGCTGCTGTTCTTGCCGCTGGACTGTTGAGTGTTAGCAGCCCCGCTGAGAATGACGTCATGCCTGGCGTCCAGCAGCGTGTCGCCGCCCGCTTTCACCTGGCTTCCGGCAATAACGATATCGCCGCTGTTCGGGCCCTTACCTTTTCCATTCGCGGTAATGGAGAGATTGTTGCCTGCATTCAGCGTGCTGCCCGTTATCGTATCGCTCTCAGCGTGCTGCTGCGATTTGGATTTCTGCGTGGTCAGCGAGAGGCTGACGCCCATCGCGTTCGGGTCGGCCGTCAGGTCAGCCGCCTCAGCCGCCTGTCCGGCCTGCACACCGGAGAGCACAGTTTTAGTGGCCTGAAGCGCTTTGAGCCGTCCGTCACTTTCCTCTTTGGTATCCTGTGTCGCCGTAACCGCATTATTAATCGCGCTGCCGACAGTGCCCGAAAGCGCCAGCGTCAGCCCACTTTTCTTCTGCTCGAAAGTTTCATCGCGGGTACGTTTGTCGTGGCCCGGGTCGATGATGACGCTACTGCCGCTGAGACTCATGTCCTTCCCGGCAATCAGGTCTGCGCCGCCGATGTGCGCCTGGTTTCCGGCAGCGATAACCACGTTACCGCCCGTAGATCCGACGGTGCTGAAGCTCTGGCTTTGCGTGGTGCCCGCCTCGCGTAAATCGTGGGTAGTCTTGCTACTGCCGATACTGATCCCGATCCCCCCGGTGCCCATCAGGCCGGATTTTTTCTCTTCCTTAAAGCGCCAGGAGGTATCCGTGTTGGTCGCGGCCACGATATCGACGTTATTACCTGCGTCGAGCGCCACGCTGTTATCGCCCACTACGGAGGAGCCTTTCACCAGCAGGTTGTTGCCCGCCTGCACGGTGACGCTGTCGCCGGAAAGCAAGGTACCTGCTTCACGGGTCGCACTGTCTTCCTCTATGGTGTGAGTCGTTTTCTTGCTAAGGAACCCTTTTTTGGTCTTTGTCTCTTCCCTGTAGTGGTAATCACTTTCCGTCGCCGTGGTCAGGTTCACATCGCGGCCTGCCGCCACGCCGATATCCCCGCTGGCGGTCACCTGCGCCGCTTCGGCGTTGACGTCGCGTCCGGCGACGATGGTGGTGTTGCCGGAGCTGGCGATTTCGGTCCCCTGCTGGCGCACGGATTCATCGATAACGGTTTTCTTTTTCGAGTGTGAGCTGCTGCCGGTCACAGACTCTTCCGCCAGCAGATTAACGTCGCGCCCGGCCTGGATCCCGACATTCCCTTCCGCCGCGATGCCTGCCGCCTGGCTGGTCACGTCCCGTCCGGCAACCAGCGTTACGTTGTCGCCCGCTGAAATCGTTGTTCTGTCGGCGCTGCCCTGATGACTTTCACTGCCGCCCGTGCGGCTGGTCTGCCCGCTGTCAGCCGCGTTCAGGTTCAGATCATTTCCCGCCACCAGCTGCGCGGTTTTACCCGCATTGATAGCGCTCGCCGTCACGTTCAGATCGTTGCCAGCCTGCATTACCGCGTTACCGCCCGCCGTAATGCTGCTGCCCTGATTTGAGGTGGAGGATGTACTGGTGTTTTTCTGGCCCCAAACACCTGATCGGCTGCTGCTGTCGGTTATCTGGTTAGCGGCGATATTGATGCTATTGCCGGCATCCATGGCGAGGTCACCGCCCGCGTTTACTTTCGCGCCGGTGATATTGATGTCGTTCGCCGCTGCCATATAAAGACCATCGCTGGCGCTGATGGAGGCGGTTTGTCCGACATCGGTGCCACTTATGTGGACACTTTCGCGACGGCTGTCACCGCCCACGCTCCACAGCTGCGTACGGGTGATGTTGTTGATGCTGCCATCGGTGCTTTCCAGCTGTACCGTCTTACCGCTGATGACGGAGCCGATATTATTAATATCGGCCAGCGCGCTCAGGTCCAGCCCGCCGCCAGCCCGGATGAGACCCGCGTTGAGGTTGTTAATGCTGTTGCTGCTGTCGATGGTAAGGCCATTCTGCGCCAGCAGAGCACTGCCGCTGTTGGTAACGTTACCGCCCGCTAACTGCACGTTATTGCCGCTAATCACGCTACCGCTCTGCACCGTCACATCTTTTGGCGACAGATAGACTTTTGGCACCATCACCGTCTGTCCGTTAATCGTGGCGCTTTCATACCAGAGAATACTGTGGTCGAGCGCCGCCACCTGTTCGGCGGTCAACGCCACGCCAAACGTCAGACCGAGCGAGCGTTGCGCGCTGGCGGCGTTGTCCATCAGGTAACGCATCTGGTCGAGGTCTGACCCCAGCCCATTGATGTAGCGCTGCCCGGTCTGGTTCAGTACATAGTTTGACGCATAGCGGGTATCAAACGCCGCGTCGCCAAGGAAGCGGTAATCCTTGTCCGGATTCAGGTTGAGGCGACCAAGCATGTACGAAGAACCGAGGAACTGACTGATATCGGTATACTGGCTACCCGTCTCACGTGGGGCCGTACCCGGGTTCATGCCGAGCAGGTTGTACAGGTCGCCAAACAACGACGGATCGAGCTGACCCAGACCGTCGAGTTTTGGGTTAACGGTGATGAGATACGGACTGTCCGGATCGGTCGACGGCACAAAGTAGCCATTATTACCGGAAGGTAGTGGGTAGTTGCCATCCATGCCGCCGGGGGCGAGTACGGTACCTTCGCCGATAGTTTGGCTGGCGGTACTGTCTTTCCAGTCTGGAGCGGTGATAGCCTGGGTTGCAGCCTCCACAAGCGCCTGCTGGCTCGCGTCGCTACCGATGCTTTGCGCTGAAGGCGTATTCAGGTTTGGGGCAACGATGGTGTTGCTGATCTTGTCGGCATTAGCCATCGTATTGGTATTGCTGATGTCACTGCTGAAGTTGGCTGAAACGTTGCCGCCCGCCTGAATAACCGCGCGGTAAATTTCGCCGAGCTCTGTACTTGAGTCATGTCCTTTAAGCGTAAACGCAATGGACGTGCTTTCAGGCATAACATCATGATATTTATTTCCGTCCGTCGGATAACGCCCTCCCGGCTCGACTGCGTATCCATATCGGCGTGAATCGTACTGATAGACGAACCAGTCAGTAACTGTACCTGACTGCCAACTCTGGTTATTAAGGGTGCCCCCGGTCAGACTGACATTACCATTCGCCAAAATATTACTGGCAAAATTCTCCAGTGAGCCTGCATCGATCGTGAGATTTTTGCCGGAGCCAATTCTGGATGCTCCGCCGTTGCTGGTAACGTCAGTTCGCGTCTGACTACTGATGAACTTTTGCTCTGCCGAACCGGCATACATTGCATAGTAAAACTGATTCCAGTGGACATAGTTACAGGCTCCATGGCCGTTACATGGCCCCACCTGTCTTTCTGCCACCCGGCTGGTCATTCCATAAGTACCGTCGGCAAGCTGGCTGATATCGACGTTAATCATCGAATTCCCCATCCCCGGAATACTCTGTCCACCATCGATATGCGTTGTTTTTGTCGTTAGCCCATCCCGCGTATTCAGCAAATGCCCGGTCTTGATGGTGATATCACCGTTAATAGTCTCAATATTACCGGAGCTATTAATCACTTCGGCATTCGCCGCGCCGCTGGCGTCTTTCTGCATCACCAGGTTATTGCCTGCCAGCATATCGCCATGCAGGTTCTGGATGCTGTTGGCGTAAAGGGCGAGATTATTACCCGCATACAGCAGGGCGGTGTTGACGATCGCACCTGTCGCGTTCAGGAGCAGATTGCCCGCCGTGCCGGTAAAACCGTCGAGGATGATACTGCCCCGGCTGGCCAGGCTGACGTCCCCGCCCGCCTGCAGAGTGCCGCTGGCGTTCATGGCAATCTGGCTGCCGGAAAGCGAAGCGGTACCACCGCCTGCCGTAAGCTGGCCGTTATTCGTCAGCTTACCCGCCGCGTCCAGGGTAATGCCGTCACCCTGCAGGGTGGCATTGTTGGTGATATCCCCCCGGGTACTGACAGAAAGCTGTTTGTTCGAGGCCACCACCCCCTGTGACGTCCAGCTGTTGACCAGCTTCAGCGTCAGGTTACCGAGCGCCACAATCTGGCCCGCGCCGCTGAGGGAGACCGTTTCGGCCAGCAGGTCACCGCCGCTGAACAATTTGCCATTCTCATTATTGATGGTGCTGGCGTTGATGCTCAGCCCCTGATTACCCAGCAGCGTGCCGCCGTTGTTGACGAATTGCGCGTTTACGTTCAGCTGTGCGGCCTGGAAGGTACCGCTGTTGGTCAAACTGTCACCTGTGAGCGTCGCCTGGTTCGCCGCCAGCACGGTACCGCTGCTGGCAAACTTCGCCACGTTCAGCACCAGGTTCGTGGCCTGTAGCCAGCCGCTGCCGCTGTAGTCCGGCGTGGTGAATACCAGGCCACCGCCGGAGAGAATTTTGCCGTCGTTGCGGGCCTGCGTTGCCGCGCTGAGCGTGGTTTTACCGTTGCCCTGAATCGTGCCGTCATTCATGAGCGATGGCGCAGTGATGCTGAGCGCGTCCTGGCTGAGGATAACGCCGTTCGTCTGGTTGGTGAGTGCGTTCAGCAGAGTGAGCGTCAGAGCGCTATCGCCCTGAATGCGACCGCTGTTGATCAGTGTACTGGCGCTGAGTTGGGTATCAGCCCCCTGAAGCTGCCCGCTGTTGCTGATGTTACCGGCTTTCAGCGCCAGCTTACCGCCAGTCAGCAGTTTGCCCTGCTGCTGCAGGCCGCCATGCAGCGTGACGCTCAGGCCGTTAACACCGCTGATTTCACCGTCGTTGCTGAGCGAATTCCCTTCCACCTCCAGCGTTTTCGCACTGATAAGCCCTTGGTTGCTCAACGCCTTACCGGTCAGGCGAGCATCGCCCAGGGCGGTGATTTTACTGCCGGTAACGGCAGTGATGTCATCGCTCAGGGTCAGCGCTAAATCGATCGCGCTCTGGATGGCCCCGTGGTTAGTCAGCCGGGCGCCATCAAGAATGATGTTCTGCCCCTGTATTCGTCCGCCGTTGGTGATATCGCCGGCGGAGAGAGTCAGCTCACCTTGACTCAGTAAATCGCCAGTATTAGCGAATGCGCCAGCGCTGTTCAGCGTCAGCGCGTTCAGCCCGATAATGGTCCCCTGGTTACTGATATCGTCCTGGGTCAGGCTCAGGGTTTTCCCCTGAAGCGTACCATTGCTGCTGATCTGGTTACCGCTAAGCGCCATGTCGCCGGATGCAAGCAGGCGACCATGGTTCGTCAGCGCCGGCGCAGCCAGGGCGAAACGCCCCTGACTCATCAGGTCGCCGTTATTGTTCAAGGAAGCGGTGAGCGTGCCTTCAAGTTCGCCCGTTGCCAACGCCGATCCGCTGTGGATCCAGCGGTCTGCATCAACCGAGACATCCCTGCCCTGGGTTATCCCGCCGGTGACCAGCGTGTTGCCATCAAGGGATAAATGACCCGCCGTCAGCCAGCGTCCGTTTGCCCCCTGCGAAAGGCTGTCGCCGGAAAGGGTCAGTGCGTGACGGCCCTGAAGCAGGCCGTCACTGCTCAGCGTGGTCGCCTGAATATCCAGCGTGTCAGCGATGATTTTGCCTGAATGACTTAGCACGTCCGCCGTCATTATCAGACCGCTGTCACTGCTAATAAGTCCGCTGTTGCGAATATCCGGCACAGACAGCGCCAGGTTTGCCGCGCTGTACAGCGTGCCGTTCAGCTGGTTGTCCAGCGCTTGCGTGTTAATCAGCAGTGCGCTGGCGCCCTGGATCAGCCCGCTGTTGGTCAGGGTTTGCGACTGCGTGTTCATGCTGGAAGCAACGAGTACGCCGCTATTGGTCAGCGCAGGCGCATTCAGGTTGATTTCGGCCGCGCTGCTTTTGCCGCTGTGGTTGAGCTTTTCGCGGGCATTCACCGTCATGGTTTTTTGTGCCGCCTGCGTGCCCGAAAGCACCATTTCCCGCGCGCTGAGGCTGAGATTATTACCGCTTTGAAGTTGCCCGCCCGCCGCGGTAGCAAGCCTGTCGCCCTGCAGCAGAAGATCGCTTCCGGCGCTGGTTTCACCGTCCAACGTCGCCGTGGCGGTATTCAGCGTCATGGCGGCATCGCTGTGGATCAGCGAATTTTTGCCGGAGGTCAGATTCTGCGTAGCGATCGTCAGCCCCTGGGCACCGGACAGCACGCCGTTCTGCGTCACATCCTGCGCCTTCAATGCCAGCACCGCATCGCTCACCAGCGAGCCCGTGTTGATAAGCTTCCCGCTGGCGGTGATGTCCGCTTTTCCCTTCGCGCCGATACTGCCGCTTTGGGTAAAATCGTGAGTATTGACGGTCAGGTCGCTACCGCTCAGCAGCGAACCGGCATTGCTGAGCGTAGAGCTGCCCACGTTCAGGGAAGCGCCCTGAACGGAACCGCTATTATTCAGCGCGCTGGCATTCAGCTGAGCGCTGTTACGCGCCAGCAGCTTGCCCCCTACCGTCAGGGTGTTGCTGCTTACCGTCAGGTTTTGCCCGGCTATCATCTGCCCTTGCGTTTTCAGCGTATCGCTGGCTTTAGCCTCGATATGGCGGGCGGCGTTAATCTGGCTGGAGGTATCCTGGCTAATATTTTTCGCGGTAAGCGTCGTATCGCGTCCGGCAGTCAGCTTTTCATTAGCGTTTGAAATCGCGCCATTGGCAGTCAGTACCAGGTCGCCGTCGCTATTGAGTGAACCGTTGCTCAGGGCAATGTCGCCCTGGCTGCTCAGCGACATATTGCCGCTGGCTTTGTGATCGCCCGTCAGGGTCAGGTTTTCACCTTTAGCGGACAGCGCACCGCCGGCGAGGCTTTGGTGTACGCTGAGACTGCCGCTGGCATCCAGGGTGATATCGCCCTGGCGCGCGTTAAGATTGCCGAGGTTAACCCCGACACCTTTCTCACTCGACACCATCCGGATCCGATTGGCGTACATACCGCCAAGTGCGCCGGTATCGACCGCCACCGATGGCGCTTTACCTTCTCCCAGCTGCGCCTGTACGCTGCCGTCTGTACCAACGCGGTTGGCCCCGGCCACCACGTTTAAATCCTTAGCATGAATGGCGGCATTCACTTCGGTTGCGCGTGAAATGATCGACAACGCATCGCTGCCGCTGGCATCAAGCCCCTGCCCCTCAATGGTGATGCTGCCTTTTTTCACGTCCAGCGCCTGTAAATTGCCGCTGGCGTCAAAAACAGGTTTTCCCGTGGTCAGCGTTGCCTGGGGGGTATTGATAAACCCGCAGCCATTACAGGTGATGCCATACGGGTTAGCGACCATGACATTCGCCGCTTTGCCCGCAACTTCCGTATACCCCTGCAGATGTGAGCGGTTGCCGCCGGTCACTTCGTTGATGATGCCCTTTGCTTCTTTGCCCGCTTTCAGGTTGGCGTTACCGTTAATCAACCCGCCAAGCTGCGTCTGATTGAGCTTACCCGTGGCGTTATTGAGGATCAGTCCCTCTTTGCCGACGTTGTAATCCTTAAACCGGTTGTGCGAAATTCCGGCCCCGTTCGGTGTGGCAATATTCACGACCGGCACGCCATTCGCCGCTTTATCCGTGGAGGTATTGCCCGCTGGCGTCAGCGTGGCGGAAATCGCAGGTAGCAAAGGTTGTCCGGCGAGCAGGACGCTTAATACATAGCTGAGCACGCGGTAGGCAAAGCGGACGGGAGGCTGTTTCATGGCGATAATCCCTTAAAACGCGACGGCAACGCGATAGTAAATATTGACGTGATCCGGGCCAAGCCAGTCCGGGTAAACAAGGGGCAGTCCGACGGTAAACGCGGTGGAAACGTGGCCATTGGCGGTATTGAGCCCAACAGCCGTGCCCCACAGAGTGCCAGCTGAATAGCGATCCAGCTTGTCGGAATGCAGCCAGCCGCCATCAACAGCAGCCAGCGCGCTGACCTGGCCTATCACCGGCAGTATGAACAGGGTGTAGTTGAGCTCATTTCGCCAGTACGCGCCGTTATCGCCGGAGATACTTTGTTCTTTAAACCCGCGCACCGAGCTTTCGCCGCCGATGGTCATGCGTTCGCTACCGTAGAGGCGGTCCGGTGACCACTGCCCGTAGGCGCTCGCCAGCCACCACAAGTTTTCAGCTACCGGGCGCTGGAAGCTGGCGTTCAGGCTCCATTTACGGAACTGCGCTTTCGGTAAATCACCATTTTTACTGCCGTCGCTGTCGGCATCCAGCCATGGCATACCGCGGCTGAAGGTAGGGTTAAACGTGGCTATGCCACCAAATATTTTCTGAGTATGGTTCAGGCCAAACAGCAGGCTGGTCAGTTTGCGACTGCTGCTTTGCAACAGGACATCGTCCAGATAATTATGATTGATGCGATGGCTCAGGCCCAGGGAGATACCCGTCTTGATATTACCGTTGCGGAACAGCACGTGTGACAGATTCACCCGGTGTGTTTCGGTATCGCCGGTCGAACGCCAGCGGTAGCCGTTGTTATCGATGGTGCTGAGATAGTTGTTCCAGCTGTAGCTATAGTCCAGCAGGCTGTAGCCGTAGGGCACGCTGACGCCCGCAGCAAAATTTTGTGCATCTTTTGTATTCGAAAACGCGCTGCTGCGTCCACCGTAAACAAACCAGTTATCGGCCAGACCTAACAGGTTGTTACCGCTCAGCCCTGCGTTAATTTGCCCGACGCCCGTATTCTTCTGGCCGCTATTATCAAAACTGACTGAGCCGGAAAGAGGAAATTCTGGCGTGGCGGTCAAATGAACAATCGACCATCCCTGCTTATCGCCCGGTAATATTTCAATCTGCACCGGCGTGGTACGGGTGCGGTTAATTTGCTCCATACCCTGTTCAATATCACGCAGATTTAGAATACGCCCTTCCAGCCCTGGAAAGGTCATTTTCAGCTCACGCTCGGGCGCGCCATCCATGTGTATTTTCTCCAGCCGACCTTCCAGAATAGCCAGATGCAGCTCACCAGAACGTAAATTCTGTTCCGTCAGAAAAGCACGGCTGGTTATATATCCGCGGCTGATATACCAGTCCGAAACTGTATTAGTAAGCTGATTAATACGGGCCATATTCAGGCATTGGTTCACCCAGGGCGCAAGGAGTTTCCGCTGCCTGCGATCATCAATAAGGGTGGTCCCTTCCAACACAATGCGATTGATGGTGAAACATGGCCCGGATGCTGGCACAGGCGGTTCAGCCGGAGAGGGGCGAGCCAGCGGCGCTGTGCGCTCCAGCGATTCACGCTGCTGTTGGTTCTGAAGAAGCAATTGCTGCTGCTGCTGTTCGATGCTGTTGCGGTCTGCTGGCGATAACGGGGCTGCGAAAACTGGCTGACTCAGAACCAGCAATATCCCTGCCAGATATAAAACCTTCATCCCTGTTCCTGTATGCCTTTGTTATTTACGTTATGATTGTATTTTGTGACATTAACTTACATTTCTGGTCACATTACACCCAATGGCGGATGAATAAAACAGCAAGAGCGCAAACTTGTACTATTTTCAGAATATTGCAGTCTTTTCTCAGAACTATTCTTAATAAAAATAAAAACGGGTTATTGAAAACGGAATATATTCGGGACAGAGCCGAAATGAAGGGGCATGAACAGAATGAATATATCGACAGGTCGTCACTTCTGAAGCGACCGGCAAATATCAACCTGGTCACTTCCATAAATCAGGTAAAGCAAGTGCTATGAAAATGGGAACGTTGTGATTAACGGCTTTCAGATGAGGCGGCCTATCTTAAACAGCCAAAGCGGGTCGATACACTGAATGCTCTGCTGGAGGCCATATTAGAAAGCGTTAGAAAGCAAAAAGGCCATGCTAATGAATAGCATGGCCTCGAATAGTGGCGGAACGGACGGGACTCGAACCCGCGACCCCCTGCGTGACAGGCAGGTATTCTAACCGACTGAACTACCGCTCCGCGTTGTTGTTCCGTTGGGAACGAGGCGAATATTACGGTTTCCCTACATCGTCGTCAACGCTTTTTCTTCACTTTTGAATCGTTTGCTGCAAAATTAGCCCACCCGCCTATTTTTAGCGCATATTGTCGGCAATCAGGCGCGCCACAGGCAGCTTCCGCCCTTCTTCTGCACCAGATCGAGACGCGATTCATGGTCCGCCAGCTCGCTGTCAGAAGCATAAACCACGCGTAATTTACTGGCGGCGCGGACAACGCGCTGTATTCCAATATCGCCGGCCTGCTGTTGGCCTTCCCCTTCCATCGAAAACGCCATGCTGGTCTGCCCGCCGGTCATCATCAGATAGACGTCAGCCAGAATCTGGGCATCGAGCAACGCCCCGTGCAGCGTACGCTTGCTGTTGTCTATTTCATAACGTGAACAGAGCGCATCGAGGCTGTTACGCTTGCCGGGGAACATCTTGCGCGCCAGCGCCAGGCTATCGGTGACCTTACAAAAGGTTTCCGTTTTCTCAATGCCGCGGTTCAGCTTTTTGAATTCATAATCCATAAAGCCGATATCGAACGATGCGTTATGGATGACCAGCTCCGCGCCGCGGATATACTCCATGAACTCATCGGCAACGTCGGCAAATGTCGGCTTATCCATGAGGAACTCATCGGCAATACCGTGAACGCCGAAGGCCTCCGGGTCCACCAGCCGATCGGGCTTCAGATAAACATGGAAGTTATTACCGGTGAGGCGACGGTTGATCACCTCTACGGCGCCGATCTCGATGATCTTATGCCCTTCATAATGGGCGCCGATCTGGTTCATACCGGTGGTTTCGGTATCGAGAACAATCTGTCGTGTAATTGCAGTGCTCATAGCGGTCATTTATGTCAGACTTGTCGTTTACATATCGATTTCAATTACAGGAAGTCTACCAGAGATGCTCAAACAGGTAGAAATTTTCACCGATGGTTCTTGCCTGGGGAATCCAGGGCCTGGCGGCTACGGCGCTATTATGCGCTATCGCCAGCATGAAAAAACCTACAGCGCGGGCTACCGCCTGACGACTAACAACCGCATGGAACTGATGGCTGCCATCGTCGCTCTCGAAGCGCTTAAAGAGCATTGCGAAGTGGTGCTAAGCACCGATAGCCAGTACGTCCGCCAGGGGATAACCCAGTGGATCCATAACTGGAAAAAACGCGGCTGGAAAACCGCGGACAAAAAGCCGGTTAAAAATGTCGATCTGTGGAAACGTCTTGATGCCGCTCTCGGCCAGCATCAAATTAAGTGGGAATGGGTCAAAGGCCATGCCGGGCACCCAGAAAACGAACGCTGTGACGAACTCGCGCGCGCTGCGGCGTCTAACCCCACGCTGGACGACGTCGGCTACCAGCCGGAAAGCTAATTTCCCCCGTCGCGCCACTGCCTGGTGGCGCCAACGGCCGGACGCAGCTGCGTCTTCGCCTTCCCGGACTTCATCGGATTTAGCGTCAGCGGAATGGTTCTTTTCCGCGCGACGATCATCTGCAAACACCCCAAAGCCGGCAGATGTGTACTTAACATTTTTCCCCCCTGCTTCGACCAGGGCAGCACCTGATAGCGACCGTAGTGCAGCACTTCAAAATTGAGCAGCGCCAGCCAGTCAAGCTGTCGCGTCATGGTAAACATGCGGCTGTTATAGGGGATAGTTTTTCGCAGAATCGGCGTCACCTTGCGCAATCCGACGAGGCTCATCGGATTAAAGGCGGTCAAAATCATCCAGCCATCGTCAATCAGCACGCGGTCAGCTTCCCGCAACAGCCGGTGCGGATCGCTGCACCATGGCAAAGTATGCGCCAGTAAACAGGCATCCACAGATTTGGCGGCGAAAGGAAGATACAGCGGGTCGGCTTTGACCTGGATAGGACTTCCCCCCAGCGAAACGTTCACCTGATGGGAGATCGCGCAGGCTTCGGTATTGATTTCCGCGCTCAGATTGCCAATCTTAAGTAGATGAAAGCCATATAATTTAGCCAGCCACGGTTTCATATGCCGTTCCAGCGACTCGCGATAGTACTCACCCCACGGCATACTGGACCAATGCTCTGGAGCTGTAATTGTATGAGGTATCCTTGCCGGCTTCATCGCAACCTTCCGCAACGCTTTGAGAGGTAATTTATGAATCTTATCAGTATTCCTGCATTTCAGGACAACTACATCTGGGTTCTTAGCGACGATAGCCATCGTTGTGTGATAGTCGACCCGGGCGAAGCCGCGCCGGTACTCGCGGCCATTGAAGAAAACAACTGGCAGCCAGAAGCGATTTTGTTAACCCACCACCACCACGATCATGTTGGCGGCGTGAAAGAACTGCGGCAAAAGTTCCCGCAACTTGTGGTTTACGGGCCGGCAGAAACCCAGGATAAGGGAAGCACGGATATTGTATCTGATGGCGATAGCATTACTGTTTTGGGCCGCGAATTTTCTATTTTCTCCACTCCCGGTCACACATTAGGACATATCTGTTTCTACAGCGAACCTTATCTATTTTGTGGCGATACAATGTTTTCCGGAGGCTGTGGCAGACTGTTCGAAGGTACAGCAGACCAAATGTATCAATCATTTATGAAAATAAACGCCCTTCCCGCTGACACACTAATTTGTTGCGCACATGAGTACACTTTAGCAAACATGAAGTTTGCATTGAGTATCCTGCCAGATGATATGGATATAAAGGATTACTACCATAAAGTTAATGAGTTACGCGCAAAAAACCAAAAGACACTACCCGTTACTCTGAAAAATGAACGCCGTATAAATTTATTTTTACGTACGGATGACAATGATTTAATTAAAGAAATAGCCAAAGAAACAAATTTGCAACACTCTGCGCAGAGATTTGCATGGTTAAGGTCAAAGAAAGATGACTTCTGAGATTTAACGCTTGTCATCCTCGGCCTTCACCGTTATCCTTGCTCGTCTTTTAAGCAACTATTGACACACACATGAAGGCACGAGCGATATTACTCGCCTCTGTCCTGCTGGTAGGGTGCCAGGCGTCGAAGCACGACGGCACCGTAGAACAGCGAGCACAGAGCCTTTCTGCAGCTGGTCAAGGGGAAGCAGGCAAGTTCACAAGTCAGGCGCGATGGTTAGATGATGGAACCCTCTACGCGCAAGACCAGGATCTGTGGACTTCCATAAGCGACGAGCTAAAGATGGGAATTCCGGAAAACCCCCGGATTCGCGAACAGAAACAGAAGTACTTACGTAATAAGAGCTATCTCCACGATGTAACTTTACGGGCTGAACCGTATATGTACTGGATAGCCGGGCAAGTTAAGAAACGTAACATGCCAATGGAACTGGTATTACTACCCATAGTGGAGAGCGCTTTTGACCCACACGCGACGTCTGGCGCCAATGCCGCAGGCATTTGGCAGATCATTCCGAGCACAGGGCGCAATTATGGTTTAAAACAGACCCGCAGTTACGATGCGCGTCGTGATGTCGTCGCGTCTACTACCGCGGCGCTGGACATGATGCAACGTCTGAACAAAATGTTCGACGGCGACTGGTTACTGACCGTCGCAGCCTATAACAGCGGCGAAGGCCGGGTGATGAAGGCCGTGAAGGCGAACCGTTCGCGTGGTAAACCCACCGATTTCTGGTCGCTCTCGCTGCCGCATGAAACCAAGGTCTACGTACCAAAAATGCTGGCTTTGAGCGATATTCTCAAAAACAGCAAGCGTTACGGCGTGAAGCTGCCAACGGCTGATGAAAGCCGGGCGCTGGCGCGCGTTCGCCTCGATAGTCCGGTTGATATTTCTCAACTCGCGGACATGGCAGGAATGCCGGTTAGCAAGCTGAAAACCTTCAACGCTGGGGTAAAGGGGTCAACGCTTGGCGCTAGCGGGCCAAAGTACGTCATGGTGCCTCAGAAGCACGCAGCTCAACTGCGTGAATCTCTGGCCTCTGGCGACATTGCCGCCGTACAGCCGACGCTGCTTGCTGACAATACGCCGCTGACCAGCCGTAGTTATAAGGTACGTTCTGGCGATACGATTTCCGGGATTGCTTCGCGTCTCGGCGTCACCACCAGGGATCTACAGCAGTGGAACAACCTGCGCGGTTCTGGGCTTAAAGTCGGGCAAAATCTGGTTGTCGGCGCAGGCAGCAGCGCGCAACGTCTGGCGAACAACAGCGATAGCATCACCTATCGTGTTCGTAAGGGCGACTCGCTGTCGAGCATCGCAAAACGCCACGGCGTCAATATCCGCGACGTTATGCGCTGGAACAGCGATACAGATAACCTGAAGCCAGGGGATCAGCTGACGTTGTTTGTGAAGAACAACGACAGACCTGAATCCTGATTTCAGGATAATGAGAAAGGCACCGATTCCCCGGTGCCTTTTTTATTGCCAGCGTTACACTGCTTTATGCGCTTCAAACATGATGGTATCGCTGGTAAACGATCCGTCCTGCTGTAATTCGAAGTAGGCTTTAACCTCCGCCGATGCGCTCTGCTGATATAAGCGAATCGCCTCCGCCAGCGCCTCGGGCGTGCGCATCCGCGCGACCCAGGAGCTAAACTCCAGCGGCAGACGGTCGGTCAATAAATGATTAATCGCCAGACCTGCGTCGTTGGCCAGCGCCAGCCACTCGCCGCTGGAGTAATTACGCACGTGCGAAGTGTCGCGCAGGGCTTCTACGGTCTGCAGCCAGACATCACGTACCGGATGCCCCGGAGACATCACGTCCATGATGATCATCACCCCGCCCGGCTTCAGCACGCGTTTCACCTCGCGCAGCGCCTGGCCGACATCATGCCAATGGTGAGCGGAGTAGCGGCTAATCACCACATCAAAACTGTCGTCGGCAAACGGCAGCTTTTCAGCATACCCCTGCTGAGTCACAATGTTGGTAAAGCCTTTGTCTTTTGCCGCCTGAGCGACAACCTCCAGCATCTGGCTCGATAAATCATACGCGGTAACCTGCGCTACCTGGCCGGCAGCGGTAAAGCTGGCGTGCCCTGCCCCGCATCCCATATCCAGCAACGTTGCCCGCGGGAAATCCGCCAGCCGTTCCGCCAGACGCTGCAGATCGCGCCCGGAGGCGTGCACGGCGCTGGTCAGATAGGCGCTTGCCTGTGAGCCAAACTGCTTTTCGACGTTGTCATGATGAGAGCGTGTTGTCATTGTGTTGTCCTTCGGTGGTTTGAGTAATAAAGGGCAGCATCGTGCTGAACGCAGACCTGCCCGATGGCAGGCCTGACATACCTTAATTAATCAGGCTTGCCGGGACTGAATTCGACTAGTAGCGGGTTGTGATCGGAGGCGCGGGTCACCAGCACGGAAGCATCGTGCACGCTTAATCCACGGTAGAACACAAAATCGAGCGGGCGACCAAACGCGCGGCGGCGCTGATCGTCAGAGAAACGAACTTCGCGTAACGACATCTCACGCGCAAAGCGATACAACGCGTTCATCCGCGGGCGGCTCCAGGCGTTGAAATCACCAGCCATGATTACCGGCCCGCTGTGATGGGCAATCTGATCGCCAATTGGCAGCAGCTGTTTACTATAAACATCGACGCCGAGACTAAAATTAACCGCGTGAATATTCACCACCATCAACAGCCGCGCATCGGGCAGCGGATAAACGGTCACTAACGCCGATTTAGGCAAACGTAAAATAGGTTCGCGCTCGCGCAACGGACAGCAATAGATGGGGTGAGCGGAGGCCAGCGTCATCACGCCGGAAGGATGCTGCGGCAATACCAGGGCCGGCACCTGATCGGCGGCCAGATAGTTTGAAGTCGCGAACCTGACCAGTTCCGGGGTAGTTTGCGCCTCTTGCAACAGGACCAGATGCGCGTCTTTGCCGAAATTTTTGAGTACCGACTGCCATTCAGCACGCTGCTGCTTAAAAATATTCCACACCAGCACGCGAATTTTCTCATCGCTGCTTAACGGCGCGCCGGCGGGATAAACCGGACTGACGCCCGCAAACGCCCCCGGAGGCAAGATTCTCTCCGCGGGTTGTCCGGCGACATAGCGCATGGCATAGGTATTCTTTCGCAATTTGGGCATTGAACCTCGATAACAGGAAACCAGCCCGACTGCGGCTGGTTCTTCTGTTATAGGGATTTTCCCATACACTTTCAATGCAATTTGCGAGAAAGCCTTATCCTTCGACAGAAACGGCTGCCGAACGGCGTGGAGATTTATCTAAACGACCGCTCAGTACGACCAGCAGCAAAGCAACCAGCACAATCAGCGCGCCGATCCACGGCGTCTGGGCCAGACCATACCATTCAACCGCCTGTCCACCAATGACCGACCCAAGGGCAATACCGATATTGAAGGCGGCGATATTCAACCCAGAGGCGACATCAACGGCGCCCGGCGTGTACTGTTCTGCCTTTTGCACCACATAGACCTGCAGACCCGGAACGTTGCCGAAGGCGAAAATCCCCATCACCAGCACCGTTGCCAAAGCAGCGTAGTGCAGGCTGGCGGTGAGCTGGAAGACCAGCAGCAGCACGACCAACGCAGCGAAGATAAATTTCAACGCGGCGACAGCGCCATGTTTATCAGCCAGTTTACCGCCCCATACGTTACCGATAGCGACGGAGATACCGTAACCCAGCAGGATCCAACTGACCGCCGACGGGCTAAAACCAGCCAACTCCTGCATCATTGGCGCAAGGAAAGTAAATGCGGTAAACACGCCGCCATAGCCCAGCGCGGTAATCGCGTAGATCATCAACAGGCGCGGATGGGTCAAGACTTTCAGCTGATCGCGCAGGCTGGCGCCGGCGCGGCCCGGAATATTATTTGGCACCAGAATCAAGCTGCTGATAAGCGCAATGACGCCAAGAATCGATACCGCGAGGAACGTTTCCCGCCAGCCAAAATGCTGACCGATGAAAGTCCCGAAAGGCACCCCGGTTACCAGCGCGACCGTCAGGCCGCCGAACATGATAGCAATGGCCGAGGCGGCTTTCTCTTTTGGCACCAGGCTAGTGGCGATTGTCGAGCCGATTGAGAAAAACACGCCGTGCGCCAGGCCGGTCAGCAGGCGGGCCACAATTAAAGTGCCATAACCCGGTGCCTGCCACGCCAACAGGTTGCCGGCGGTAAACAACACCATTAGCGCCAGCAGGAGTTGCTTACGCGGCATACGGCCGGTCAGGGCAGTCAGTACCGGCGCGCCAACGGCCACACCCAGTGCATAGATGGAAACCAGCAGGCCCGCAGACGGCAGCGAGATAGCCAGTTGTTCGGCAATGGTCGGTACCAGACCGACGATCACAAATTCGGTAGTGCCAATAGCAAAGGCACCGATGGTTAATGCAAGTAGCGCCAGTGGCATAATTTACTCCGTAGCATCAGGATTAAGATGACACGTAGTATGAAGGGATGTTTAAATAACAAAAACCATCAAAATCTCAATAGAATTTTGCTATAGGTGCAACAATGAGAGCCACGTCAGAAGAGATCGCTATCTTCGTCGCCGTAGTGGAAAGCGGCAGTTTTAGCCGGGCGGCCGAGCAGCTCGGGCAGGCAAACTCTGCCGTCAGCCGGGCAGTCAAAAAACTAGAATCAAAGCTAGGCGTTAGTTTATTAAACCGGACCACGCGCCAGCTGAGCCTGACAGAAGAAGGCGAGCGTTATTTCCGCCGCATGCAGGTGGTGTTGCAGGAGATGGCGGCTGCTGAAAATGAGCTTTTAGAGACCCGTACCACCCCTCGCGGCTTGCTCCGCGTGGATGCCGCTACGCCGGTGATGCTGCATTTTTTAATGCCGCTGGTAAAACCGTTTCGTGAACGTTATCCGGAAATGACGCTCTCGCTGGTTTCCTCGGAAACCTTCATTAATCTTATAGAGCGTAAAGTCGACGTCGCGATCCGCGCAGGTACCCTAACCGATTCCAGCCTGCGCGCCCGCCCGCTATTCAATAGTTATCGCAAGATCATCGCCTCACCTGATTATATCGCCCGCTACGGCACGCCGGTGAATGTGGAAGATCTTGCGGATCACCTCTGTCTGGGGTTCACCGAACCCGTCTCGTTAAATACCTGGCCTATCGCCGCCAGCGATGGCCAATTACTGGAAGTCGGTTGTGAACTTACCTCTAACAGTGGTGAAACGCTAAAACAACTCTGTCTTAGCGGCAATGGTATTGCCTGCCTATCGGATTATATGGTGGATAAAGAGATTGCCAGCGGGGAGTTTGTGGAGCTACTTGCCGACAAGCGCTTGCCGGTGGAGATGCCTTTCAGTGCGGTGTATTACAGCGACAGAGCCGTCAGCACGCGCATCAGGGCATTTATTGACTTTCTTAGTGAGCACGTCAAACAGCTCCCGAAGGAGCTGTAAAATAACTATCGTCCGGCAGCGGCATCAACCGCCTGCCGGAATCGGTGGATTAATCCCACTTCGGCGCCAGACCTTCCGGACTTACCAGACGGTCATTGCAATCCAGTGCGGCAATCGCTTTACGATCTTCATCATCCAGCTTCAGATCCAGCGCTTTCAGGTTGCTCGCCAGATTTTCACGCTTGGTGGAAGATGGAATAACCGCATAACCTTCGCCCATCGCCCACGCCAGGATAACCTGTGCCGGGGTCGCATTATGTTTCGCCGCGATACGGGCAATCACTTCATCTTTCAGCGCCTTACCGTAGGCCAGCGTCATATAAGAGGTGATGTGGATACCGTGTTCACGCGCCCAATCCACCACTTTACGGTTCTGCAGGTACGGAGACAGTTCAACCTGATTAGTCGCGATATTTTCAGCGCCAACGGCGGCGATCGCACGCTCCATCAGCGGAATGGTGAAGTTAGAGATACCGATCTGACGGGTCAGACCCAGTTTCTTCGCTTCCATCAGCGCAGCCATAAACTCTTCAACAGCAACCGCATCGTTCGGCGACGGCCAGTGAATCAGCGTCAGATCAACATAATCGGTGCGCAGCTTCTGCAGACTTTCTTTAAGGCTGGCGATAAGCTTGTCTTTGCTCAGGTTTTCGATCCAGATTTTGGTGGTGATGAACAGTTCATCACGCGGCACGCCGCTTTCCGCGATAGCCTGACCAACAGCGGCTTCGTTTTCATAGATCTGTGCGGTATCGATAGCACGATAGCCCAGCTCCAGCGCCATTTTTACAGAGTTGATGACTACGTCGTCTTGCAGACGGAAAGTGCCAAGACCAAATGCAGGGATTGCCATGATAGATGTTCCTCGTTAATTATTCGTTTCGCTTAACTGAGGCCATTATGGTTGAAGGTTGGGTTGGGAAAAAGATCGATAAATGCAGAGGATTTTTGCTGATTTAGCAATAATTGGAGATGAAGAAACAAAAAAGCCCTGAGCAAATGCTCAGGGCTTTTAATAAGTGGCGGAACGGACGGGACTCGAACCCGCGACCCCCTGCGTGACAGGCAGGTATTCTAACCGACTGAACTACCGCTCCACCGAATTTTTTCTACATCTACCGGTTTAATGCCCCGGTTTTACTGCAAATTTGATGCCTGGCAGTTCCCTACTCTCACATGGGGAGACCCCACACTACCATCGGCGCTACGGCGTTTCACTTCTGAGTTCGGCATGGGGTCAGGTGGGACCACCGCGCTGTCGCCGCCAGGCAAATTCTTTGTGCTCGTCCTGTGTCTTTTACGCTCATACTGCGTTGGCTGCTCTCGCGAATGTCAGTCACATACTTTAGTATGCTCCTTCCATCGCTTCGCTTGCCGCCTTGTCTCAGCGTAAAATCCTTCGGACTCTGAATCAGAGCTGAAAATCATCTCAAATCCGCCAAAACAGCTTCGGCGTTGTAAGGTTAAGCCTCACGGTTCATTAGTATCGGTTAGCTCAACGTATCGCTACGCTTACACACCCGACCTATCAACGTCATCGTCTTTAACGTTCCTTCAGGAGACTTAAAGTCTCAGGGAGAACTCATCTCGGGGCAAGTTTCGTGCTTAGATGCTTTCAGCACTTATCTCTTCCGCATTTAGCTACCGGGCAATGCCATTGGCATGACAACCCGAACACCAGTGATGCGTCCACTCCGGTCCTCTCGTACTAGGAGCAGCCCCCCTCAATTCTCCAGCGCCCACGGCAGATAGGGACCGAACTGTCTCACGACGTTCTAAACCCAGCTCGCGTACCACTTTAAATGGCGAACAGCCATACCCTTGGGACCTACTTCAGCCCCAGGATGTGATGAGCCGACATCGAGGTGCCAAACACCGCCGTCGATATGAACTCTTGGGCGGTATCAGCCTGTTATCCCCGGAGTACCTTTTATCCGTTGAGCGATGGCCCTTCCATTCAGAACCACCGGATCACTATGACCTGCTTTCGCACCTGCTCGCGCCGTCACGCTCGCAGTCAAGCTAGCTTATGCCATTGCACTAACCTCCTGATGTCCGACCAGGATTAGCTAACCTTCGTGCTCCTCCGTTACTCTTTGGGAGGAGACCGCCCCAGTCAAACTACCCACCAGACACTGTCCGCAACCCCGATTAGGGGCCAACGTTAGAACATCAAACATTAAAGGGTGGTATTTCAAGGTTGGCTCCACGCAGACTGGCGTCCACGCTTCAAAGCCTCCCACCTATCCTACACATCAAGGCTCAATGTTCAGTGTCAAGCTATAGTAAAGGTTCACGGGGTCTTTCCGTCTTGCCGCGGGTACACTGCATCTTCACAGCGAGTTCAATTTCACTGAGTCTCGGGTGGAGACAGCCTGGCCATCATTACGCCATTCGTGCAGGTCGGAACTTACCCGACAAGGAATTTCGCTACCTTAGGACCGTTATAGTTACGGCCGCCGTTTACCGGGGCTTCGATCAAGAGCTTCTCCTTACGGATAACCCCATCAATTAACCTTCCGGCACCGGGCAGGCGTCACACCGTATACGTCCACTTTCGTGTTTGCACAGTGCTGTGTTTTTAATAAACAGTTGCAGCCAGCTGGTATCTTCGACTGATTTCAGCTCCACCCGCAGGGGCTTCACCTACATATCAGCGTGCCTTCTCCCGAAGTTACGGCACCATTTTGCCTAGTTCCTTCACCCGAGTTCTCTCAAGCGCCTTGGTATTCTCTACCTGACCACCTGTGTCGGTTTGGGGTACGATTTGATGTTACCTGATGCTTAGAGGCTTTTCCTGGAAGCAGGGCATTTGTTACTTCAGCACCGTAGTGCCTCGTCATCACACCTCAGCGTTAATAAGGTACCGGATTTACCTGGAACCTCCGCCTACATGCTTAAACCGGGACAACCGTCGCCCGGCTAACATAGCCTTCTCCGTCCCCCCTTCGCAGTAACACCAAGTACAGGAATATTAACCTGTTTCCCATCGACTACGCCTTTCGGCCTCGCCTTAGGGGTCGACTCACCCTGCCCCGATTAACGTTGGACAGGAACCCTTGGTCTTCCGGCGTGCGGGCTTTTCACCCGCATTATCGTTACTTATGTCAGCATTCGCACTTCTGATACCTCCAGCAACCCTCACAGGCCACCTTCGCAGGCTTACAGAACGCTCCCCTACCCAACAACACATAGTGTCGCTGCCGCAGCTTCGGTGCACAGTTTAGCCCCGTTACATCTTCCGCGCAGGCCGACTCGACCAGTGAGCTATTACGCTTTCTTTAAATGATGGCTGCTTCTAAGCCAACATCCTGGCTGTCTGTGCCTTCCCACATCGTTTCCCACTTAACTGTGACTTTGGGACCTTAGCTGGCGGTCTGGGTTGTTTCCCTCTTCACGACGGACGTTAGCACCCGCCGTGTGTCTCCCGTGATAACATTCTTCGGTATTCGTAGTTTGCATCGGGTTGGTAAGTCGGGATGACCCCCTAGCCGAAACAGTGCTCTACCCCCGAAGATGAGTTCACGAGGCGCTACCTAAATAGCTTTCGGGGAGAACCAGCTATCTCCCGGTTTGATTGGCCTTTCACCCCCAGCCACAAGTCATCCGCTAATTTTTCAACATTAGTCGGTTCGGTCCTCCAGTTAGTGTTACCCAACCTTCAACCTGCCCATGGCTAGATCACCGGGTTTCGGGTCTATACCCTGCAACTTAACGCCCAGTTAAGACTCGGTTTCCCTGCGGCTCCCCTATACGGTTAACCTTGCTACAGAATATAAGTCGCTGACCCATTATACAAAAGGTACGCAGTCACACCCGAAGGTGCTCCCACTGCTTGTACGTACACGGTTTCAGGTTCTTTTTCACTCCCCTCGCCGGGGTTCTTTTCGCCTTTCCCTCACGGTACTGGTTCACTATCGGTCAGTCAGGAGTATTTAGCCTTGGAGGATGGTCCCCCCATATTCAGACAGGATACCACGTGTCCCGCCCTACTCTTCGAGTTCACAACCTGTGCATTTTGGTGTACGGGACTATCACCCTGTACCGTCGGACTTTCCAGACCGTTCCACTAACACACAAGCTGATTCAGACTCTGGGCTGCTCCCCGTTCGCTCGCCGCTACTGGGGGAATCTCGGTTGATTTCTTTTCCTCGGGGTACTTAGATGTTTCAGTTCCCCCGGTTCGCCTCGTTAACCTATGTATTCAGTTAACGATAGTGTGACGAATCACACTGGGTTTCCCCATTCGGACATCGCCGGCTATAACGGTTCATATCACCTTACCGACGCTTTTCGCAGATTAGCACGTCCTTCATCGCCTCTGACTGCCAGGGCATCCACCGTGTACGCTTAGTCGCTTAACCTCACAACCCGAAGATGTTTCGTTCTGTCCGGTTCGTTGCGCATCATGAATCCTGCGTTGTTCCGTACTCGCGATGCTCATGGACATATAGTCCACTCCGCTCGCTGCGTGCGGTACGCCTTGGCTTCACTTTGCTCACGTCACCTTTTACAGTGTCATCTTCTGATTGCGAAAATTTGAGAGACTCGAACACACATTAACTGTGTGTCGTTTCAATTTTCAGCTTGATCCAGATTTTTAAAGAGCAAAACTTCGCAGTGAACCTTTTCAGGTACACTCTGAAGTTTTCTTGTTTTTTGCAGTAATGATGGTGGAGCTATGCGGGATCGAACCGCAGACCTCCTGCGTGCAAAGCAGGCGCTCTCCCAGCTGAGCTATAGCCCCATCGAATGAATCTCTTTTAACCTTAATTCGTTTTCGGGCGCGGCGTGGTGAAGCGAAGCATACTGAAGTATGCGAACTTTGCCACAACAAAGCACGAGAGCGAATTTGGTAGGCCTGAGTGGACTTGAACCACCGACCTCACCCTTATCAGGGGTGCGCTCTAACCACCTGAGCTACAAGCCTGCAGAGATTACTTACTGCTGTATTTTCATCAGACAATCTGTGTGAGCACTACAAAGGCAGGTTCTTTAAGGTAAGGAGGTGATCCAACCGCAGGTTCCCCTACGGTTACCTTGTTACGACTTCACCCCAGTCATGAATCACAAAGTGGTAAGCGCCCTCCCGAAGGTTAAGCTACCTACTTCTTTTGCAACCCACTCCCATGGTGTGACGGGCGGTGTGTACAAGGCCCGGGAACGTATTCACCGTAGCATTCTGATCTACGATTACTAGCGATTCCGACTTCATGGAGTCGAGTTGCAGACTCCAATCCGGACTACGACATACTTTATGAGGTCCGCTTGCTCTCGCGAGGTCGCTTCTCTTTGTATATGCCATTGTAGCACGTGTGTAGCCCTACTCGTAAGGGCCATGATGACTTGACGTCATCCCCACCTTCCTCCAGTTTATCACTGGCAGTCTCCTTTGAGTTCCCGGCCGAACCGCTGGCAACAAAGGATAAGGGTTGCGCTCGTTGCGGGACTTAACCCAACATTTCACAACACGAGCTGACGACAGCCATGCAGCACCTGTCTCAGAGTTCCCGAAGGCACCAAAGCATCTCTGCTAAGTTCTCTGGATGTCAAGAGTAGGTAAGGTTCTTCGCGTTGCATCGAATTAAACCACATGCTCCACCGCTTGTGCGGGCCCCCGTCAATTCATTTGAGTTTTAACCTTGCGGCCGTACTCCCCAGGCGGTCGACTTAACGCGTTAGCTCCGGAAGCCACGCCTCAAGGGCACAACCTCCAAGTCGACATCGTTTACGGCGTGGACTACCAGGGTATCTAATCCTGTTTGCTCCCCACGCTTTCGCACCTGAGCGTCAGTCTTTGTCCAGGGGGCCGCCTTCGCCACCGGTATTCCTCCAGATCTCTACGCATTTCACCGCTACACCTGGAATTCTACCCCCCTCTACAAGACTCTAGCCTGCCAGTTTCGAATGCAGTTCCCAGGTTGAGCCCGGGGATTTCACATCCGACTTGACAGACCGCCTGCGTGCGCTTTACGCCCAGTAATTCCGATTAACGCTTGCACCCTCCGTATTACCGCGGCTGCTGGCACGGAGTTAGCCGGTGCTTCTTCTGCGAGTAACGTCAATCACCAAGGTTATTAACCTTAATGCCTTCCTCCTCGCTGAAAGTACTTTACAACCCGAAGGCCTTCTTCATACACGCGGCATGGCTGCATCAGGCTTGCGCCCATTGTGCAATATTCCCCACTGCTGCCTCCCGTAGGAGTCTGGACCGTGTCTCAGTTCCAGTGTGGCTGGTCATCCTCTCAGACCAGCTAGGGATCGTCGCCTAGGTGAGCCATTACCCCACCTACTAGCTAATCCCATCTGGGCACATCTGATGGCATGAGGCCCGAAGGTCCCCCACTTTGGTCTTGCGACGTTATGCGGTATTAGCTACCGTTTCCAGTAGTTATCCCCCTCCATCAGGCAGTTTCCCAGACATTACTCACCCGTCCGCCGCTCGTCACCCGAGAGCAAGCTCTCTGTGCTACCGCTCGACTTGCATGTGTTAGGCCTGCCGCCAGCGTTCAATCTGAGCCATGATCAAACTCTTCAATTTAAGTTTGATGCTCGTGAATTAAACTTCGTAATGAATTACGCATGTTCACTCAGAGACTTGGTATTCATTTTTCGTCCGAGGACGTTAAGAATCCATGTCACTTTGAGTGCCCACACAGATTGTCTGATAAATTGTTAAAGAGCAGTTGCGACGCGCTTTAGCGCTCTGTCGCGAGGTGGCGTATATTACGCTTTCCTCTTTCAGAGTCAACCCTGAATTTCAGAATTTTTCTCTTCAACCGAACCGGCTGTTTGTGTGAAGTGATTCACATCCGCCGTGTCGATGGAGGCGCATTATAGGGAGCCCGCCGGGAATGACAAGCGGAAAAATACATTTTTATTTCAACCGCTCATCTTTTATACGTAACGCTTATTTTTGCTGCTTTTTGATAGCCGCAGGCAGGTCCGCCAGGCTATTTAGCACCCAATCCGCGGCGCTTTCCGCTTCTGCGGTAACCGGCTTACCGGTACGCACCAGCACTTTCGTTCCGACATTCGCCGCCGTAGCCGCCTGCATGTCTTCGAGTTTATCACCCACCATATAAGAAGCAGCCATATCAATATGCAGGAAATCGCGTGCGGAAATGAGCATCCCCGGATGCGGCTTGCGGCAATCGCAGGTCTGGCGGAACTCTTCAACGCTCCCCTGCGGATGATGCGGACAATAATAGATACCGTCGAGATCCACGCCGCGGTCTGCCAGCGACCAGTCCATCCATTCGGTGAGGGTCTCAAATTGCGCTTCCGTGAATTTACCGCGCGCGATGCCTGACTGGTTGGTCACCAGCACTAACGCAAATCCCATTGCCTTTAGTTCACGCATGGCATCAATGACGCCGTCGATAAACTCAAAGTTGTCGATTTCGTGGACGTAACCATGATCGATATTAATCGTGCCGTCACGGTCGAGAAAAATTGCGGGTACAGACTTTGCCACCGGTTTGCTCCTGATAAAGGCTAATGCCGTTAGTATCGCATGTTTCGCCATGCAAGAAAGTGCTCATTATAAAGAGTCAGATTGATTTAGACGTCTGGATGCCTTAACATCCATTTCATTGACAGGCATCGCCTGCACACGGCAGAAGAAAATGCCACGGCAAACGGCTAAACGATAATAAATAACTGATGATTAAACTTTCGAATATTACCAAAGTGTTCCAGCAGGGGAACCGCACCATACAGGCGCTGAACAATGTCAGCCTGCATGTCCCTGCCGGGCAAATTTACGGCGTGATCGGCGCTTCCGGCGCAGGTAAAAGTACGCTGATTCGCTGCGTTAACCTGCTGGAACGCCCAACCGAAGGCAGCGTGCAGGTTGATAACCAGGAACTCACCGCGCTGACTGAAAAAGAACTGACTCGCGCACGCCGTCAGATTGGCATGATCTTCCAGCACTTTAACTTGCTTGCTTCACGTACCGTTTTCGGCAACGTGGCGCTGCCGCTTGAGCTGGACAACACGCCGCCGGCGGAAATCAAACGCCGCGTTAATGAACTGCTGGACCTGGTTGGTCTTGGCGATAAGCACGACAGCTATCCGGCAAACCTCTCCGGTGGCCAGAAACAGCGCGTGGCGATTGCCCGCGCGCTGGCCAGTAACCCAAAAGTGCTGCTGTGCGATGAAGCCACCAGCGCGCTCGACCCGGCAACGACCCGTTCGATCCTCGAACTGTTAAAAGACATCAACCGTCGTCTGGGGCTGACCATTCTGTTGATCACCCATGAAATGGACGTGGTTAAACGTATCTGCGACTGCGTGGCGGTCATTAGTAATGGTCAACTGATCGAGCAGGACACCGTGAGCGAAGTCTTCTCGCATCCTAAGACGCCGCTGGCTCAGCAGTTCATTCAGTCTACCCTGCATCTGGATATTCCGGATGACTATCAGGCACGCCTGAAGCCCACCCCGCTGCCTGACAGCGTGCCGATGTTGCGTATGGAGTTCACCGGCCATTCCGTCGATGCGCCGCTGCTGTCGGAAACCGCCCGCCGCTTTAATGTGAATAACAACATTATTAGCGCGCAGATGGATTACGCCGGCGGAGTGAAGTTCGGCATCATGCTGACCGAAATGCACGGCACACCGGAAGATACCCAGGCGGCGATCGCCTGGCTGCAGGAACATCATGTAAAAGTAGAGGTACTGGGATATGTCTGAACCAATGATCTGGCTGCTGGTTCGCGGCGTGTGGGAAACGCTGGCTATGACGTTTGTCTCCGGCTTCTTTGGCTTTGTGCTCGGCTTGCCGGTCGGGGTACTGCTGTACGTTACCCGTCCGGGGCAGATTGCCGCCAACGCCCGACTGTATCGTACGCTATCGGCGCTGGTTAATATCTTCCGCTCGATTCCATTCATTATTCTGCTGGTGTGGATGATTCCGTTTACCCGCGTGATCGTTGGTACCTCAATCGGCCTGCAGGCAGCGATTGTGCCGTTAACGGTCGGCGCCGCGCCGTTTATCGCACGTATGGTGGAAAACGCGCTGCTCGAGATCCCGACCGGGCTTATCGAAGCCTCACGCGCGATGGGCGCAACGCCGCTGCAGATCGTGCGTAAGGTCCTGCTACCTGAAGCATTACCGGGTCTGGTGAACGCCGCTACCATCACGCTTATTACCCTCGTGGGCTATTCTGCGATGGGCGGTGCGGTGGGTGCCGGTGGTCTGGGTCAGATTGGCTATCAGTACGGCTACATCGGCTATAACGCGACGGTAATGAATACCGTGCTGGTATTGCTGGTTATTCTGGTTTATTTAATTCAATTCTCAGGCGATCGTATCGTCCGGGCTGTGACTCACAAATAACGTTATTGACACACAACACTAATTCTTACAGGAAGGAAATAACATGGCCTTTAATTTCAAAACCTTTGCGGCAGTTGGCGCATTAATCGGTTCTCTGGCTCTGGTGGGTTGCGGTCAGGATGAAAAAGATCCTAACCATATTAAAGTCGGCGTAATCGTCGGCGCGGAACAGCAGGTTGCTGAAGTCGCGCAGAAAGTGGCAAAAGAGAAGTATGGCCTCGACGTTGAGCTGGTGACCTTCAACGACTACGTGTTGCCGAACGAAGCGCTGAGCAAAGGCGACATCGACGTTAACGCCTTCCAGCACAAACCGTATCTCGATCAGCAGATTAAAGACCGCGGTTATAAACTGGTTTCCGTCGGCAACACCTTCGTCTATCCGATCGCTGGCTACTCGAAGAAAATCAAATCTCTGGACGAACTGCAGCCGGGCTCACAGATTGCCGTTCCGAACGATCCGACCAACCTCGGCCGTTCCCTGCTGCTGCTGCAGCAAGTGGGCCTGATTAAACTGAAAGAAGGCGTAGGTCTGCTGCCGACGTCTCTGGACGTGGTTGAGAACCCGAAAAACCTGAAGATTGTTGAGCTGGAAGCGCCGCAGCTGCCGCGTTCTCTGGACGACGCGCAGATCGCTCTGGCGGTCATCAACACCACTTACGCCAGCCAGATTGGCCTGACGCCGGCGAAAGACGGTATCTTCGTTGAAGACAAAAACTCGCCGTACGTAAACCTGATCGTCGCCCGCGAAGATAATAAAGACGCGGAAAATGTTAAGAAATTTGTTCAGGCTTACCAAAGCGATGAAGTTTACGAAGCCGCTAACAAAATCTTTAACGGCGGCGCAGTGAAAGGCTGGTAATCTGCTTTCAGCGTAATATCATTCAGGACGGGCTTTATGCCCGTCTTGTCATTTATGCAAGCACCTGATTCAATAGCGCCCTGTTTATAATTCATTGAGGAAATACTATGCGTGCTTTACCGGTCTGTTTGTTAGCACTCATGTTAAGCGGTTGTTCTATGCTAAGCAGATCCCCCGTTGAGCCTGTTAAAAGCACCGCAACCACGCCAGTCCAGACGGAAACGGCTAAACCAAAAGTCTCACGTCCCGCGCCGGTCAGAATCTATACCGATGCCGCCGCGCTGGTAGGCAAACCCTTCCGCGATCTGGGTGAAGTGAGCGGCGAATCATGCCAGGCTTCAAACCAGGACTCCCCGCCGAATATCCCGACCGCCCGTAAACGCATGCAAATCAACGCGGCCAAAATGAAGGCCAACGCCGTGCTGCTGCACAGCTGCGAAGTGACCAGCGGTACGCCAGGCTGCTACCGTCAGGCCGTTTGCCTGGGTTCAGCGCTTAACGTCTCGGCACAATGAGTGCATTTCAGTTCGCGCAGATAGGCGTCATCCGCTCGCCGTATAAAGAGAAGTTTGCCGTTCCTCGCCAGCCAGGCCTGGTTGAACACGGCAGCGGAGAGCTGCATCTGCTCGCGCCTTATAACCAGGCTGACGCCGTGCGTGGGCTGGAAAACTTCAGCCATCTGTGGGTCCTGTTTGTCTTTCATCAGACCATGGCTGGCGGCTGGCGTCCGACCGTGCGCCCTCCCCGCCTTGGCGGCAACGCACGCATGGGCGTCTTTGCAACCCGCTCGACGTTTCGCCCCAACCCTATCGGCATGTCGCTGGTTGAACTAAAAGGCGTTCGCTGCCAGAAGGATCAGGTGATACTGGAACTTGGCAGCCTCGATCTCGTGGACGGTACGCCGGTGGTTGATATCAAACCTTATCTTCCCTTTGCCGAAGCCCTGCCGGACGCCAGCGCCAGCTATGCGCAGCAGGCGCCGCTGGCAGGCATGAATGTCAGCTTTACGCCGGAAATAGAAGCACAGTTACTGACGCTGGAAAAACGCTACCCGCATATCAAAGCGTTTATCCGTGAAGTACTGGCGCAGGATCCGCGTCCGGCTTATCGTAAAGAGGAAGAAGCAGGGAAAACCTACGCCGTCTGGCTGCTCGATTTCAACGTGCGCTGGCGGGTAATCCCCTACGGTTTTGAAGTCTTTTCTCTCGAACCGCGCTAATTTTATTTTCCTCTCTTTTGGCATCTTTGCCACACTGGTAAACTAAACCACTTTTTTTGTTTCAGGCTGGCTCTCCAGCCTGTTCCGATCGTCCAAATGGAACCGTAACAACATGCGTACTAGCCAATATCTGCTCTCCACTCTGAAGGAGACACCTGCCGACGCCGAAGTCATCAGCCATCAGCTGATGCTGCGCGCCGGGATGATCCGCAAGCTGGCCTCAGGGTTGTACACCTGGCTGCCGACCGGCGTGCGCGTTCTGAAAAAAGTCGAGAACATCGTGCGTGAAGAGATGAACAACGCCGGTGCTATCGAGGTGTTAATGCCGGTAGTTCAGCCTTCTGAACTGTGGCAGGAGAGCGGTCGCTGGGAGCAATATGGCCCTGAGCTGCTGCGCATTGCCGATCGTGGCGATCGCCCGTTCGTTCTCGGCCCGACTCACGAAGAGGTCATTACCGACCTGATTCGCAACGAGCTGAACTCTTATAAACAGCTGCCGCTGAACTTCTATCAGATTCAGACCAAGTTCCGCGATGAAGTCCGCCCGCGTTTCGGCGTGATGCGCTCCCGTGAGTTCCTGATGAAAGATGCTTACTCTTTCCATACCTCTCAGGAATCGCTGCAGGAAACCTACGACGCGATGTATACCGCTTACAGCAAAATCTTCAGCCGTATGGGGCTGGATTTCCGCGCGGTACAGGCTGACACCGGTTCGATCGGCGGTAGCGCTTCTCATGAGTTCCAGGTGCTGGCGCAGAGCGGCGAAGATGACGTGATCTTCTCTGATAGCTCCGACTACGCGGCGAACATTGAGTTTGCCGAAGCCGTCGCGCCGAAAGAGCCGCGCGCCGCCGCGACGCAAGAAATGACGCTGGTAGACACGCCGAACGCGAAAACCATCGCCGAGCTGGTTGAGCAGTTCAATCTGCCAATCGAAAAAACCGTGAAGACCCTGCTGGTGAAAGCGGTGGAAGATAGCAGCTACCCGCTGGTCGCCCTGCTGGTACGCGGCGATCACGAGCTCAACGAAGTGAAAGCGGAAAAACTGCCGCAGGTCGCGAGCCCGCTGACCTTCGCCAGCGAAGAAGAGATCCGCGCTATCGTTAACGCGGGACCTGGTTCTCTCGGTCCGGTTAACATGCCGATTCCGGTGGTTATCGACCGTACCGTCGCGGCAATGAGCGATTTCGCCGCCGGCGCTAACATCGATGGCAAACACTATTTCGGCATTAACTGGGATCGCGACGTCGCGACTCCGGAAGTTGCTGATATTCGTAATGTCGTTGCCGGCGACCCGAGCCCGGACGGCAAAGGTACCCTGCTTATCAAACGCGGTATCGAAGTCGGCCACATCTTCCAGCTGGGCACCAAGTACTCTCAGGCAATGAATGCCGCGGTGCAGGGCGAAGATGGCCGTAACCAGATTCTGACCATGGGTTGCTACGGTATTGGGGTGACCCGCGTGGTGGCCGCCGCTATTGAGCAGAACTTTGACGATCGCGGGATTATCTGGCCGGACGCCATCGCGCCGTTCCAGGTCGCTATTCTGCCGATGAACATGCACAAGTCCTATCGCGTGCAGGAGCTGGCCGAGAAGCTGTACGTCGAGCTGCGTGCGCATGGCATCGACGTGCTGATGGACGACCGTAAAGAGCGTCCAGGCGTGATGTTCGCCGATATGGAGCTGATCGGTATTCCTCACACCATCGTGCTCGGCGACCGTAACCTCGACAACGATGATATCGAATACAAACATCGTCGCAACGGCGAGAAGCAGCTGATTAAGACCGGGGATATCGTGAATTACCTGGTGCAGCAGATTAAGGGTTAATTTCCCCTTAAAAGCTAAAAGGCCTCGCAATAGCGAGGCCTTTTTTATAGCAACTGCAAGAATTAATTACCGCAGTCTTTACCCGGAATAAATTTACTGTCTTTATCCGTCATTAGCGTTTTCATCATCTCGCCGGTATCCGGGTTTGCTTCAAGGGTGAAATGTCCTTCAACCACCAGCAGCACCGGACGAGTATCGGTTCCGCGCGCGGCGGCATAATCGCGCTCAAGCTGGGCGTTATTCGCGACCGCGATCGTTTTACCGGTCACGCAATCGGTAAAGGTTGCCGCATCCGCCATATAGAAATACATCCCGCGCATCGCCATTGGCGTCGTCGGCAGGCTGGCCTTCACAGGCTCAAGCGTATAATTCAGCGTTGATTTAATCGGGTTGCCGTCGCGATCGAGCATTTCCAGCTTGTCGCCTTTCGCCCGATAGTAAGATTTCTCGCCTTTGCTGTTGGTCAATACCAGTTTATCGGCGGTACGCGCCCAGGTACCATATGAAGCGAAAGATGACGGCTCGCGACTAACGCCCTGATAACGTTCGTTCATAACCCAGGTGCCATCTTTCTCAAGGAACAAAGAGGTCTCAATCCCTTCGCAATCCGCGCAAGGCAAAATACCGCGCCAGCTTTGCTGCATCGGTTTCAGCTCTTCCATCGCCGCCGGCTGAACCGTCTCCACCTCAGCGCGATGATTGCAGCCAAATAGCGCAAAGAGCGAACAGGCCGCTGCGAGCGAAAATACAATTTTCTTCACTGTGAATTCCTTATAATCCATTCCACCCGTCCGCCACGCCGCTCAATGGCGAACCTTCCCACGCAGCGCTTTGACTGAGGACTTTTGCGCCTTGGAGGCAAGTCGTCGCTCTTTTGACGCCCGAGTCGGTCGCGTCTCCCGGCGGCTTTTTTGCACTGCGGTTAATTCTTTTATCAGCGTAACCAGTCGCGAGATCGCCGCTTCGCGGTTCATCTCCTGGCTACGATATTCCTGAGCCTTAATGATAACCACACCGTCAGCAGAAATTAAGTGGTGACTGGCGGCGAGCAGGCGTTCTTTATAAAACTCAGGCAGGCTCGATGCTTTAATATCAAAACGTAAGTGAATCGCCGTCGAGGCCTTATTCACATGCTGACCGCCCGCCCCCTGTGCGCGGACCCCGGTAAGCGAGATCTCCTCATCCGGGATGGAAACGCTGCGGCTAATCGTTATCATGCCGGCTGCTGCCAGGCCGTTAAATGAATTTCCAGATTATTCCGATCGTCGGATAACCAGATACCGCCGTCCTGCAGGGTTGCCTGCAGCGTCATAGTGCGATCGGCAAAAGCACTTAGCTGCGCCAGCTGCGTATCATCAAGATACCAGATAGTCAGCTTCGGATACGCCGCAAGCTTGTTCTGATTTTGCTGCCACCAGATTTCAGCCGCCCGGCTATTATAGGCAAACAGCGCCACCTCCTGCGCCCGCGAGCAGGCTTTCTTGAGGCGCTTCTCGTCCGGCAGCCCCAGCTCAATCCACAGATCAACACCCAAATGGTCGTTCAACTGCCACAGCTCCGGTTCATCATCCGAGGACAACCCGCGGGTAAACTGCAGACGTTCGTTGGCATATTTAATCCACGCCAGCAGACGCAGCATCATACGCTCCTGGGTTTCTGAGGGATGTTGCGCCAGCGTCAGGTTAGCATCCAGAAACTGGTTGCGATCTAAATCGGCAACATTAACCACAGCTTTATAAATCGTCGCTTTCAGCGCCATGAATAAACTCCTGAAAAAAATGGCGTACATTGTAGCGAAACTGGCGACAAAAGGCTGTCGGCAATCGCAGGTACTCCTTTCATCCTGCTGATATTGCTTAGATGACTATGGTATAGTCACCTTGCTAAACAGAGTTTATCTTCGTAGGCTTAAACTTGCATCCCACGGTTAAGTCAGAACGCTGACAGGAGGGCATGTGGATCAATATTGTGAGTTAATACGCAAGCGGTATGCGGAAATAGCCAGCGGAGACTTAGGGTATATCCCGGATGCGCTGGGCTGCGTGTTGAAAGTATTAAATGAGGTTGCGGCGGATCAGGCCCTTTCGGAGTCAGTCAGGGAAAAGGCCGCTTATGCGGCGGCAAACTTATTGGTGAGCGATTATGTCAATGAATGATACTTATCAACCCATTAACTGCGATGATTATGACAACCTCGAACTTGCCTGCCAGCATCACCTGGTGCTGGCGCTGGCCCTGAAAGATGGTGAACAGCTACAGGCCAAAGCGAGCGATCTTATCTCGCGTAAAAATGTCGAGTATCTGGTGGTAGAACTTGCCGGTAACGTCCGCGAGCTACGCCTGGATAAAATCGCCAGTTTCAGCCACCCGGAAATCGGCACCGTGGTGGTCAGCGAATCCTGAAGCCCACCGGGCGGCTTAGCCGCCCGTTTTCCGCCATATCAGCTGTAACCCTTCGCCTTCCTGTACTTGCCCCTCTCTGGTGACAAACAGCCCATCGGCTGCGGCAATCAAGGTTTCGCCATAAAACAGCAGCGGCGTGGCGTCGCGACGCCAGGGCGCGACCGCCATTTCCTGCCAGATTTTCTTAAGCTTACGGCCGCCCTGACGCCCAACAATGTGCAGATTACCGCTGGCGCGAAAACGTATCGATACCGGCTCATCCGCGCGTGGCGCGCGTATCGGCCCGCCGGACTGCAATGCCAGTTCTCCCAGCGCTTCCGGTAGCGTCAGCGCTTTAGCCGCATCGCCCCAGGGTATTTCCCGTTCCGCCAGGCTTGCCAGATGCTTGACCCAAAACAGGCGCTGCTGGTAGCGCCGGACGGCAAAACCGCCTAACCGCAGGCAAGGCGCGGCGTCTTCACGCGCCAGCGCCACTTCCTGCCAGATGCGCTCCGGCATTTCGCGCGACGGCATCGGCGCCTGTTGGGAAGCCAGCCAGCGGCGCAGCAACGCCGCGCGACGCGGCGCGCTCATCGCGCTCAGCGGTTCTATCGCCAGAGAACCACGCTCATCAACCAGCGCGGCAAGTTCTGCCGACAGCATCTCATCGAGCAACTGTTCCTGTTCGCCACATAAGCTGGCACTGCGGGCGACAGCCTCGGCAAAATGCGGCCAGCGCTCGCTCAGCAGCGGTACCACCCGCAGACGCAGAAAGTTACGATCGTACGCATCGTCCTGATTACTCTCGTCTTCAATCCACCGCAGTTGATGAGTCAGCGCCCATTGATGCAGGGATTCACGGCTCTCATTGAGCAGCGGACGCAGCAATTTTCCGCCAGCGAACTCGCTACTGGCGGCCATCGCCGACAAGCCGGTCGGGCCGCTACCGCGTTTGAGCGCCAGCAGGAAGGTCTCGCATTGGTCGTCGAGATGTTGTGCCGTCAATAACGCCTCGCCTGGCAACAGCGCCTCACGGAAAGCCTGATAGCGCGCCTGGCGAGCATGCGCTTCGATCCCCAACCCCTCATCCGCCAGCGTCACGCGCACCACCTGTAACGGTACCTGCCATTGCTGGCAAATCTGTTCGCAATGCTCAACCCAATGGTCAGCGTTGGCGCTCAGGCCGTGGTGAATGTGAATCGCGCGCAGCTGAATCGCTGGCTCGCGCTGGCGCCAGCGTACCAGTCGGTGCAGCAGGACGGTTGAGTCCAGGCCGCCGCTGAAGGCCAGCAGAAACTGACGATGTGGTCGAAGCGATGAGGCAATATCCGGCGTCATGATCGTGCGTACGCAGCTAAGAAGAGATAGCCCGGCACGTTACGCGCCAGGGCTGGTTCTGGCAAGTATTACTGTTGGTAAATCTCCAGCGGCAGGCCGTCGGGATCGTTGAAGAAGGTGAAGCGCTTATCGGTAAACGGATCGATGCGGATAGCCTCGCAGGCGACGCCGTGCGCCTGCAGATGCGCAACCGCGGCATCAATATCGTCGACGCTAAACGCCAGGTGGCGCAGACCACAGGCCTCCGGACGGCTGGGGCGCGCAGGAGGGAACGGGAACGAAAACAGCTCGATGACATACTCGCCGTTCAGCGCCAGGTCGCCCTTCCACGAATCACGCTCGGCGCGGTAGAACTCGCTCTGCAGCGTAAACCCGAGGATGTCGCAATAGAACGCTTTGCTCTTCGCGTAATCTGTCGCGATGATGGCAATATGGTGAACTCGTTTTAAACCCAGCATGGTTGCTCTCCTCCTGTTGAAGCCCAACACGTTACTCGCGCCGCCCGCCGCCGCGCAAGCCCCTAATTATTTTTTAAGACTCGTACACGGTAGACGCCGTCTTCGTCGCGTTTGGCCCCGTGGATATCGGTTTCAAAACCTGGGTAGTGGCGACCGATCGAACAGAGCATCAACAGGAAGTCGAGCACCGCGCGGCTCTCTTCGGTGATCATCTCGCCCGGCATCAGCAGCGGCACGCCAGGCGGATACGGCAGGATCATGTTTGCCGAAATACGCCCCACCAGATTCTCCAGTTCGATGGTTTCTACTTCGCCCTTAATCTGTCGCTGCCAGGCCTGATGCGGAGTCATTTTCATCTCCGGCAGCACGTCAAAGGCCCGCAGCATCAGTTGTGAGAGCTGATGCTGGCGGATCAGGCGGTGGATACCCTGCGCCAGATCCTGGATGCGCATATTGCGGTAGAAGTCCGGATCCTCGGCATAGAGATCCGGCAACATATTTTTCACCCGCAGGTTGAGATCGTAGGCGCGTTTAAACTCGGTCAGGCCGCGCAGCAGGCCCATCGCCCGGGTTTTATCAATACCGATACTGAACAAGAACAGCAGATTGTACGGCCCGGTTTTCTCCACCACCACGCCGCGCTCGTCGAGGAATTTCGCCACCAGCGCCGCCGGGATCCCCTCTTCCGCCATATTGCCCTGCTCGTCCATCCCCGGCGTAAGAATGGTAACTTTGACCGGATCGAGGAACATATGGTCGGCATCGGCGTCCTGGAAACCGTGCCACGTTTCTCCCGGCGAAACCGGCCAGCATTGCGCCTCCTCAACCTCTTCCGGTTGCCAGATATCAAAGAACCAGCCGTCGGCCTCTTCATGCAGGCGCTGCACCTCCTTACGGAAGTGCAGCGCACGCTCGATGGAGCGCTGAATCAGGCGTTTTCCGGAGTTACCGCGCAGCATCGCCGCCGCGGTTTCTATCGAGGCGACGATCGGATAGCTTGGCGAGGTAGAGGTATGCATCATAAAGGCCTCGTTGAAGGTATCTTCATCGTAGCTGCCTTTAATATGGATAAGCGACGCCTGCGACAGCGCCGCCAGCATTTTATGCGTCGACTGGGTTTCGAAGATCACTTTCCCCGGTACGCGGTCGCCGCTCATGCCGCTTTTGCCCTGATAAATCGGGTGGAAGTGGGTATAAGGCACCCAGGCGGAATCAAAGTGGATCGACGGCACGTCGAGAGTCTGTTTAATCCAGGTGGTGTTATACAACAGGCCGTCATAGGTGGAGTTGGTGATCACCGCATGCACCGGCCACTGCGCGCCGCGAGTTGTCTCTACTTTGCGCTGGACGCTGTCGCGGGTAAATTCCCGTTTCGGAATACCGCCGAGGATCCCCAGCGCGTTACGCGTCGGTTTTAGCCATAGCGGCACGATATCGCTCATCATCAGCAGATGCGCCAGCGATTTATGACAGTTACGATCGATAAGCAGCGTACTGCCGGCAGGCGCCGAATACATGCCGACAATTTTATTTGAAGTCGAGGTACCGTTGGTCACCATGTAGCTCTGCTCGGCGCCAAAGGCGCGGGCGATATACTCTTCCGCTTCCAGATGCGGGCCGGTATGGTCCAGCAGCGACCCCAGTTCGGTAACGGAGATAGAAACATCGGCCTTCAGCGTATTACCGCCGAAGAAATCATAAAACAGGCAGCCGACCGGGCTTTTCTGGTAGGCGGTTCCCGCCATGTGTCCGGGAGTGCAAAAGGTATATTTCCCCTCCTGCACATAGTTAAATAACGCTTTGGTAAATGGCGGCGTGATGTTGTCCAGATACTCGTTGGTATACTGACGAATACGAGTAGCGATATCTTCCGCCAGCCCCAGCGCATATTCAAAGAACCATAGCGCCATGCGCAGGTCCTGGCTGCTGACGTCCATCGTCGAGTGCGTATTAATAAAAGCATACAGCGGCAGGTATTCGTTCAGACGATTGATATCGCTACATAAATCAACGCTGTACTCATCCCAGTCGAAGATCACGCCGCAGATGCGCGGGTTGTGTTCGATAAACTGCAGCAGGTCGGCGCTGTTTTGCGGCCAGATAGTCTGGAATCCTTGCTTCTGCAGAGCGGCTTCCAGCTCTTTGATCGGTTCGTCTTTATGGTAGACGCCGTGGGGCCCCATGATGGCGATGATATTCACGCTTTCCTCCTGGATTTACCTAAGGTAAGCATAATATCAATCGCGCCAGTGCTTAGCACTGGCGGATTTATCTTAGTCCTGAATCAGAGTAAAACGATAATTACAGCGCCTTCCATGCATCCCCCCAGGCCAGACCTGCGCCCGGTTCGTAGTAGGTTGGCGCCACGTTGCACCATGCCCCTTCCGGGAAGGGCTTGCACTGGAAAAGCGCGCCGTGGTTATTGACGATATCACCCGGTTTCCAGCTCTGGCTGGCGCTCCACGCCGGATAACTGATGGCGCCGCTGTCGCCAGCCGGCTCATCCTTCGCTTCATCCGCCGCCTTCGCCTTCACATTGAGAGTATAGGTGGCCGTACTGGATAAACTGCCATCGCTAACGGTCAGGCTAACCACATACTGGGCATCTTTATCGCTCTGTGGGGCGCTGAAATTGATCACCGCTTTATCCGCGCCGCTTAACGTCTGTCCATCCTGCGACATCCAGAGATAGTTCAGCTTGTCGCCGTTAGCATCGGTAGACCCTTCCCCGCTCAGCGACACCAGGCTGCCAGCTTCAACAGCGCCCACCGGGCCGGCAATACGCGCCACCGGCGCGACGTTCACTTGAGGCGCTGGTGTCGTGTCATCTGTCTTATCAGACGCGCCATCGCTGCCCGCATCATCAACCACGGTCACGTTGAAGTAATGCTGAACGCATTTGCTGTAATCCCCCTCTTTGAACGCGCTGTACGGTGTCTGATAGCTCACCAGCTGGCAGGCATTGGTTTTGCCGTCTGCGCTGTTCGGATCCCATCCCCAATCCTGTTCCCAGTAGATGGGCAGCGCGCCGGCTCCGCCTTCATCAAACTGCTTCATGTTCTTACAACCCAGCACTTCATCATCGGCAATAGGCACTTTTAGGTAGTTGGCGAACTCTTTGTAATAGGCAATACGGTTAAGCGACTGGGCGTTTTCCGTAGCGCCGCCGCACTCGACGCCGCCGTTGATGATCTGGATGCTCACGCCAAACCCCGGCACCAGGCCATTGCTCTTATCACGATCGTTCGGCTGCCAGGTGCCATCAATGACGTGCAGCATGGAAGGTTTCGGCGGCTGCGGATAAACAAAGAAAAAGACCGCGCTGGCGAGGTTCATCCATGAGTCCGCCACCAGCTCAGGTTTATCCAGCAGCGGGCGGACGTCGCCATACATTGCCTCGGAGAACGGGCCGTAGTTGTAGTTATAGGAGAGCTGTTTAGCCCCTCGACCAAAGTAGCTGAGGAAATCGCCATCGGCATCTTTACCGCAAGGCCAGGTCTGTCCCTGCCAGACATCCGGGTTACATTCGCCGTTATAGCCGCCTTTTTGTCCTTCGGTCCAGCCAACTTCGCGCAGATAGACCAGCGCCTGGCGCCATTCCGGGATATCGCGCCAGCTTTCGTGGCCGCCGGTTTCCTGGGCGAAGTGGGCAAACATGGTGGCCAGCGATTTACGACAGATAGCATCGCTGTCACGGCCATCGGTGTAGGTGCCGCAGACCGCCGGGAATTTACCGATCGCCTTCAGGAAGTTGCTGTAGGTATATTCCGGCGCGCGCATCGGGAACAGATAATCCCAATCCTGCTCGCTGAGCATGCCTTCGACGCGTTTAACGTTTTCCGGGTTAGCCGCCCTGCCAGGCTCAATCTTTTCGACTGAAGCGTTATCGAGGGTACGAATGGAAGACTTCACCGCATCCATTAATGGAAAATCGGTTAATGCTTTTTCTTTTGCCGCCAGCTCGCTGGCTGTCATGGTGGTGGCTTCAGTAGCGCTGAGCAGCGGCGCGGCCTGTGCGGCGCTCAGACTTAACATGATCCCTGCGGCCACGGCGCTCAAGGCGACAGTTTTATGAATTGCCATAATATTATTCTCCTTTTCCTTGTGAACGGTCTGCCCAGGCGTTGTCCCCGGCAGTTAGCGCAGTGTCGCGGGAGAAGAACATCATCGGCTAATCACATCACCTCATTGGTGCATCATCTTGCCTCAGTAAAAAAATGATAAAAAAAGGGGCCGGAAATCCGGCCCCTTAGAGAAAATATGATGCTGAATAATCAGGCGTAGCCGTAGCTCATCAGACGCTGATAGCGGCGGTTACGCAGCTCTTCTTCGCTGAGAGTATCCAGGTCAGCCAGGTCGGCCAACAGCTGTGCCTTCAGACTCGCCGCCATCGCTTCCGGGTTACGGTGGGCGCCGCCCAGCGGTTCCGGAATGATGGAATCAATCAGCTTCAGCTCTTTGAGGCGCGGCGCAACGATACCCATCGCTTCCGCGGCCAGCGGCGCTTTATCCGCGCTTTTCCACAGAATAGACGCGCAGCCTTCCGGCGAGATAACCGAATAGGTGCTGTACTGCAGCATGTTGACCTTATCACCTACGCCAATCGCCAGCGCGCCGCCGGAGCCGCCTTCGCCGATGACGGTGCAGATAACCGGCACGCTCAGACGCGACATTTCACGCAGGTTGCGGGCAATCGCTTCCGACTGGCCGCGCTCTTCCGCGCCAACGCCCGGATAGGCGCCAGGGGTGTCGATGAAGGTAATGATCGGCATTTTGAAACGCTCAGCCATTTCCATCAGACGCAGCGCTTTGCGGTAGCCTTCCGGCGCCGGCATACCAAAGTTACGACGGATCTTCTCTTTGGTCTCACGGCCTTTCTGATGGCCGATGATCATCACCGGGCGACCATCAAGACGCGCAATACCGCCAACGATAGCTTTATCGTCAGCGTAGGCGCGATCGCCTGCCAGCTCGTCAAACTCGTCGAAAGCCAGGCGGACATAATCCAGGGTATAGGGACGACGTGGATGGCGCGCCAACTGGGCTACCTGCCATGCGCCAAGATCGGCGAAGATTTTGCGCGTCAGCTCTACGCTTTTTTCGCGCAGACGATGCACTTCTTCATCGATGTTAATATCCAGTTTCTCATCCTGACGGCTTACTGCAGTCAGGGAATCGATTTTCGCTTCCAGCTCTGCGATAGGCTGTTCAAAATCTAGGAAATTCAGACTCATAGTATTCCTGTATTAGTCAAACTCCAGTTCCACCTGCTCCGAGCCGATAAGGCCACGCAGATCGTTGAGTAAACGATCGCTCGGAGAGACGCGCCATGTTGCGCCAAAACGCAACCGCGCGCGCGCATCCGCCCTCTGATAATAGAGGTGTACTGGAATGGTTCCCGAACGGTGGGGTTCCAGAGACTGACGGAGTCGGTTTAAAAGCTGGTCATCAATTTGCCTGTCCGTCAGCGAGATAGCAAGCCCGCGAGCATATTTTTCCCGGGCTTCGTCAATATCCATGACTTCACGGGCGGTCATTTTAAGGCCCCCGCTGAAGTCATCAAAGCTGACCTGTCCGCTGACGATAAGTATGCGGTCTTTTTCCAGCAACTGCTGGTATTTATCCAGCGCGTCGGTGAATAACATCACCTCCAGACGCCCGGAACGGTCATCCAGCGTACAGATGCCGATACGATTGCCGCGCTTGGTGACCATTACCCGCGCAGCAATAACCAGACCCGCCGCCGTGGTCACTTTACCACGATCGGTCGGGTGCATGTCTTTGAGTCTCACGCCGCCAACGTAGCGTTCGATCTCTTTCAGGTATTGGTTAATCGGGTGGCCGGTCAGATACAGCCCCAGCGTTTCCCTTTCACCATCCAGCACCACCTGCTCCGGCCACGGCTGGCAGCTGGCGTAGGATTGCTCAATTTGTTCCGGCTCTTCCGCCAGCACGCCGAACATATCCGCCTGGCCGATGGCTTCGGCTTTGGCGTGCTGATCGGCGGCTTTCAGCGCATCGTTGAGCGAGTTCATCAGCGCCGCGCGATGCGGGCCGAGGCGGTCGAACGCCCCGGACATAATCAGCTTTTCCAGTACCCGGCGATTGAGTTTTTTAATATCGGTACGGGCGCACAGATCAAACAGCTCGCGGAAATAGCCGCCATTGTTACGTGCTTCAATGATCGCTTCAATCGGGCCTTCGCCGACACCTTTAATGGCGCCGATACCATACACGATTTCCCCGTCATCATTGACGTGGAAATGATACAGGCCGGAGTTAATGTCCGGCGGCAGGATTTTCAAACCCATGCGCCAGCATTCATCGACCAGACCCACCACCTTCTCGGTGTTGTCCATATCGGCGGTCATCACCGCCGCCATAAACTCGGCCGGATAGTGCGCCTTCAGCCACAGCGTCTGGTAGGAGACCAGCGCATAGGCGGCGGAGTGGGACTTGTTAAATCCGTAACCGGCGAATTTTTCCACCAGGTCAAAGATTTTCATCGCCAGTTCGCCATCAACGCCGCGCTTTTTCGCCCCTTCTTCGAAGGTGCCGCGCTGCTTGGCCATCTCTTCCGGCTTTTTCTTACCCATCGCACGACGCAGCATATCCGCGCCACCGAGGGTATAACCGGAGAGCTCCTGGGCTATCTGCATGACCTGTTCCTGGTACAGGATGATGCCGTAAGTCGGCTCCAGTACAGGTTTCAGACATTCATGCTGCCACTGGACGTCCGGGTAGGAAATCTCTTCACGGCCGTGCTTACGGTCGATAAAGTTATCTACCATCCCCGACTGCAGCGGGCCCGGACGGAACAGCGCCACCAGCGCGATCATATCTTCGAAGCAGTCAGGCTGCAGACGCTTAATCAGATCTTTCATGCCGCGCGATTCAAGCTGGAAGACCGCGGTGGTTTCCGAGCGCTGCAGCATGTCGAAGCTTTTCTTGTCATCCAGCGGGATCGCGGCGATGTCCAGCGGCCCTTCGCCGTTCTTCGCCCGCCGCTTGTTGATCATCTCCAGCGCCCAGTTGATGATGGTCAGCGTACGCAGGCCGAGGAAGTCGAATTTTACCAGCCCGGCGTATTCGACGTCGTTCTTATCAAACTGGGTAACCGGGTGTAGCCCCTGCTCATCGCAGTACAGCGGCGCGAAATCGGTGATTTTGGTCGGCGCGATAACCACGCCGCCCGCATGCTTACCGGCGTTACGCGTCACGCCTTCCAGCTTACGCGCCATATCAATCAGCGCTTTAACTTCTTCGTCCGCTTCGTAGATTTCCGGCAGCTGTGGTTCCGCTTCAAAGGCTTTCGCCAGCGTCATGCCAGGATCCGGCGGCACCAGCTTGGAGATACGGTCAACAAAGCCGTACGGGTGACCCAGCACGCGGCCCACGTCGCGAATAACCGCCTTCGCCGCCATGGTACCGAAGGTGATGATCTGCGATACCGCGTCGCGGCCATACATATCCGCAACGTGCTCAATAACCTGGTCGCGTTTCTCCATGCAGAAGTCGACGTCGAAGTCGGGCATCGAAACACGTTCCGGGTTAAGGAAACGTTCGAACAGCAGGTCAAACTCCAGCGGGTCAAGGTCGGTAATTTTCAGCGCGTAGGCCACCAGCGAGCCGGCGCCGGAACCACGTCCCGGCCCTACCGGCACGCCGTTATCCTTCGACCACTGGATAAATTCCATGACGATCAGGAAGTAGCCCGGGAACCCCATCTGGTTGATAACCTGCAGTTCGACATCCAGACGTTGGTCATATTCCGGGCGACGCTTAGCGCGCTCTTCGGGATCCGGGAACAGGAATTCGAGACGTTCCTCCAGCCCCTCTTTCGACTTCATTACCAGGAAGTCTTCGGTGGTCATGTCGCCGGTCGGGAACTGCGGCAGGAAGTATTCGCCAAGGCGCACGGTAACGTTGCAGCGTTTGGCGATCTCAACGGTGTTTTCCAGCGCTTCCGGGATATCGGCAAATAGCTCGCACATCTCCTCTTCGCTACGCATATATTGCTGCGGCGAATAGTTGCGCGGTCGCTTCGGATCGTCGAGGGTGAAGCCATCGTGAATGGCGACGCGAATTTCATGGGCGTCGAAGTCGCCGGTTTCCAGGAAACGCACATCGTTGGTCGCCACTACCGGCAAACCATGCTCCTCCGCCAGTTGAACCGCGGCGTGAAGATAGCTTTCTTCGTCCTGACGACCGGTACGGATCAGCTCCAGATAGTAGCGATCCGGGAAATGTTGTTCATAGAAGGCGAGACACTGTTCGACCAGCGGCATATTTCCGCGGATCAGGCTGACGCCAACATCGCCTTTACGGCCGCCGGACAGCAGAATCAGCCCTTCCTGATGCTCAACCAGCCAGTCGCGATCGATCCACGGCCCCAGCGCGCCATAGCCGCGCTGATAGGCACGAGAAATGAGCAGAGTCAGATTCTGATAGCCGGTATTGTTGGCCGCTAAAACCGTCAGTTCGGTGAATTCATCGCCCAGCAGATCGCACTGAACATGGAAGTCAGCGCCGACAATGGGCTTAATCCCGGCGCCATGGCCCGTTCCGTAGAACTTAACCAGACCGCAGAGGTTGGTAAAATCGGTGATCGCCAGCGCAGGCATGCCCAAAGCGGCCGCCTTTTTCACCAGCGGCCCGGTTTTCGCCAGCCCATCGATCATGGAATAGTCGCTGTGCACCCGCAGGTGTACGAAACGTGGTTCAGACATCTTTAGATCCCAGTGACTTAGTTGGACGCCAGACCCAGCGCGCGTTTCACCGGGCCGAAGCTACGCCGGTGGTGCTCTGTTGCGCCGTGTTCCTGCAGCTTTTGCAGATGTACAACGGTAGGATAGCCTTTGTGCTGGGCAAAGCCGTATTGCGGAAATGCGATGTCCAGCGTAGCCATTTCGGCGTCGCGTGTGACTTTAGCCAGAATAGACGCTGCGCTGATTTCCGCCACCCGGCTATCGCCTTTCACCACCGCCTGCGACGGCATCGGTAGCGATGGACAGCGATTGCCATCGATAAGCACGAACTCGGGGGTAATACTCAGGCCAGCGACGGCGCGCTGCATTGCCAGCATCGTGGCATGCAGGATGTTCAGCTCGTCGATTTCATGCGGCTCGGCGCGGCCCAGGCTCCAGCATAGCGCTTTGTCTTTGATTTCATCGAACAGCGCCAGGCGGCGCTTTTCGCTCAATTTCTTTGAGTCATTCAGCCCAACAATCGGCTTGCGCGGATCAAGGATCACCGCCGCAGTGACCACTGCGCCGACCAGCGGCCCACGGCCAACCTCATCGACGCCGGCGACCAGATGGGTATGTGGATAGACGAACTCCATCATTTTGCTAACTCCAGTACTGCGTCCGCCGCCTGCTCATCCGCGTTGCAGCGGATCTGCTGATGCAGCGCGCGGAAAGTATCATGCATATCGTGGCTGGTTTTGCCGTCGGCCAGCAGCGGCTTCAACGCGGCGGCCAGCGCCTGCGGCTCGCATTCATCCTGCAGCAGCTCTTTCACCAGCTCGCGCCCGGCCAGCAGATTTGGCAAGGAGACATAATCGGTTTTCACCAGCCGCTTCGCCAGCCAGAAGGTAAACGGCTTCATGCGGTAGCCAACGACCATCGGGCATTTCGCCAGCATGCACTCCAGCGCCGCCGTCCCAGAGGCCAGCAGCGCGGCATCGCTGGCGATCATCGCATCGCGCGCCTGACCATCCAGCATATGTACCGTCATGTCGGGCGCCGTTTCAGCTTTAATTCGCTCAAACTGTTCCCGCCGTTTGGCGTTGACCAGCGGCACCACGACCTGCAGGTCGGGATAGGTGTTACGCAGAAGCTGCGCGGTTTTCAGGAAGTCGGCGCTGAGCATTTCGACCTCCGCGCCGCGGCTACCGGGCAGTAAAGCCAGACAGTGAACATCATGCGGGATGCCCAGACGATCGCGCGCCGCGCCTTTATCAGGATCCAGCGGCATCGCATCCGCCATGGTATGGCCGATAAAGCGGCAGGGAACGTTAAATCTGTCGTAAAACGCTTTTTCGAAAGGCAGGAATGCCAGGACCAGATCGGTGGATCTGCCAATTTTGAAAACGCGTTTTTGTCGCCATGCCCAGACGGACGGGCTGACGTAATGAATGGTTTTGATGCCCTTCTTTTTCAGATTACCTTCGAGGGTAATATTGAAATCAGGGGCGTCGATGCCAACGAAGACATCGGGACGCAGCTCGCCGAAGCGGCGCGTTAAATCGGCGCGAATATGCAGTAAGCGGCGCAGGCGACCAAGCACTTCAACAATGCCCATCACCGCCAGCTCTTCCATTTCGTACCAGGCTTCACATCCTTCCGCCTGCATCAGCGGCCCCGCCACGCCGACAAAGCGCGCATCAGGGATGCGAGCTTTGAGGGCGCGAATGAGACCAGCGCCAAGAATATCGCCGGAAGTTTCTCCGGCGACCAGGGCAATCGTCAGGGGACGCTGTTCGGCCATTAACGAATCAAGCCGCGAGTTGAACGGGCGAAGAAATCGACAAACGGCTGAACTTCAGGGTGCTGAGCCGCCAGTTCGGCAATTTCCGGTTTGGCTTCGTCCAGCGTTTTGCCGCTGCGGTACAGCAGTTTATAGGCGTTACGAATCGCGGTAATCGCTTCACGGCTAAAGCCGCGGCGTTTCAGCCCTTCGATGTTGACGCCAAACGGCGTGGCGTGGTTGCCCTGGGCAATCACGAACGGCGGAACGTCCTGAGCGACGCCGGAGCAGCCGCCAACCATTACGTGCGCGCCGATGATGCAGAACTGATGTACTGCAGTCATGCCGCCGATGATGACGAAATCATCCAGAGATACGTGACCGGCCAGCGTCGCGTTGTTGGCCAGAATACAGCGGTCGCCAAGCGTGCAATCATGCGCCACGTGGGCGTTGATCATCAGCAGGTTATCGCTGCCCACCTTCGTTAATCCACCGCCCTGTACTGTACCGCGATGAATGGTCACGCTTTCGCGAATGCGGTTGCGATCGCCAATTTCCACTCGGGTCGGCTCGCCAGCATATTTCAGATCCTGGTTGACTTCGCCGATAGAAGCGAACTGATAGATCTCATTGTCGCGACCAATTTTAGTGTGGCCATTCACAACGACATGAGACTTCAGTACGGTGCCCTCGCCAATTTCGACGTTGGCGCCCACGATACAAAACGGACCAATGTGGACGTTAGCGCCAATAACAGCGCCTTCTTCTACAATGGCGGTAGGATGAATAAAGGCGGTTTTATCAATCACGTATCAGGCCTCCCGGCTACGCGCACACATCATCGTCGCTTCGCAAACCACTTTACCGTCAACCAGCGCAACGCCTTTGAAACGGGTCAGGCCGCGGCGGGTTTTCTCGAAAGTGACTTCCATAATCATCTGATCGCCTGGTACTACCGGACGTTTGAAACGCGCTTCATCGATACCCGCGAAGTAGTACAGCTCGCCCGGCTCAAGTTTTCCAACGCTTTTAAATGCCAGAATACCGGTGGCCTGCGCCATCGCTTCCAGAATCAGAACGCCAGGTAAAATCGGCTTACCAGGGAAATGCCCCTGGAAAAACGGCTCGTTTACGGAAACATTTTTTACTGCGCGCAGAAAACGACCTTCTTCAAAATCCAGCACGCGGTCTACCAGCAGGAACGGGTAACGGTGAGGCAGAAGTTCCAGAATCTCTTCAATGTGCAGAGTATGAGTGTCAGTAGTCAAAATACTCTTCCTGTCTAAATATACTAAAAGGCAATAATAACACGGCCTGCGGCAATCTTATTAACGAATGCAACAGGCCGGGAATGTACGTGACCAAATGAGAAATTAGTCTTGTTGATTAACCTTGCGCTCAACGGCTTTCAGGCGCTTGCTCATCTCGTCAATATTCATCACCAGCGCCGCGGTTTTACGCCACGCCTTGTTCGGCTGTAGCGGAATACCTGAGGAATAGACGCCAGGTTCAGAGATAGGACGCATAACCATCCCCATCCCGGTAACGGTGACTTTATCGCAGATTTCCATATGGCCGTTAATCACGCTGGCGCCGCCAATCATGCAGTAACGGCCAATTTTCAGGCTGCCGGCCATAATCACGCCGCCAGCGACGGCGGTATTGTCGCCAATCACCACGTTATGCGCAATCTGACACTGGTTATCAATGATAACGCCGTTACCGATCACGGTATCGTCCAGCGCGCCGCGATCGATAGTGGTACAGGCGCCGATCTCCACGCGATCGCCAATAATAACGCGACCAAGCTGCGGGATCTTCACCCAGTTACCGCGATCGTTAGCGTAACCGAAACCGTCCGCGCCGATCACCGTACTGGACTGGATCAGGCAATTTTCACCGATCTCAATCTCATGGTAAACGGCAACGTTAGCCCACAAACGCGAGCCGGCGCCGATTTTACTATTTTTGCCAACGAAGCAGCCCGCGCCGATAACCACGTTATCGCCCAGCAGCACGCCGGATTCGATAACGGCGTTCGCGCCAACGGAGACGTTGTTACCCAGCTTCGCCGTGGGATCGATCACCGCGCTTGGCGCGATGTCTTTCGCCGGCTGCGGCGTGGTATCTAAAATTTGAGCCATGCGCGCGTAGGTCAGGTAGGGATTACGCACTACCAGCGCGGCGCTATGGGCAAAGGGTAAATCGTCCGGCGTCATCACAACGGCGGAGGCCTGGCAAGCGGCCAGGTGTTCACGGTATTTAGGATTTACCATGAAAGTAATTTGGCCTGCTTTAGCGCTCTGCATGGACGCAACGCCGGTGATGACGATATCGCCATCACCGTGTAACTCTGCATCCAACTGCTGTGCTAAGTCAGCCAGTCGAATTGAAGGCATTACTTATTTAACCTGTTTCAGTACATCAGCGGTAATGTCTTTAACATCGCTGCTGTTGTATGCCACGGCATTAGAGTCAACAACCAGATCGATGCTCTGATCTTTCGCTACGCTCTGAACGGCGGTCTGGATACGGGTAACCAGTTTGCCACGTTCTTCGTTGGAACGACGTGCGCGATCCTGCTCAAAAGCCTGTGCTTTCTGCGCGAAGGACTGACGCTGAGACATCACGTCTTTTTCCAGCTTGCTACGATCTGCGCCCGGTTTCATAGACTGCAGACGCTGCATTTTGGACTGCAGATCGCCTTCCATACGCTGCAGTTCGCTAGCGCGGCCTTTGAACTCGTTTTCCAGCGTGTTGGAAACGCCAGTTTTCTGGGCTACCTGTTGGAACAGGTTGTTCATGTTAACCATTGCAATTTTATCTGCCGCCTGAGCGGAAGTTACCATTGCTAAACCCAGACCTGCAGCTAATAACCACTTTTTCACAATTGACTCCTTACCATCCCATGAGTACCCAGGGGTACCGTTATTTGCGTGGCCAGGCGATAGCATCCGCTATCGCCTACAGTCAGCGCTATACTGCACTTACATTCCGTTGTTGCCAACAATTACCAGGTTTTACCAATGTTAAACTGGAACTGCTCGGCTTTGTCTCCATCGTACTTTTTAAACGGTTGGGCGTAGGAGAAGACCAACGGCCCCAACGGCGACATCCACTGTACCGCGATACCCGCAGACATACGAATGTTGTTCGGATCGCTGTAGTCAGGCACGCCTGCTGCTCGAGTCGCCGCAGTATTTTCCCAGTTTGTATCCCATACGGTACCCATATCCCAGAAAATGGAGGTACGTACCGAGTTCGCGTATTTATCACTGATAAACGGCGTCGGGGTAATCAGCTCAAGACTGGCGACCGCCATGGCGTTACCGCCGACCGCATCGTCTGATTTACAGTATGAACCGTCAGAGTTGGAACATTCTTCGTAGTCGTTATTATCTCCGGCATAAGCCCCGGATTTATAGACCGCTTTCGGACCGATGGTGTTCGACTGGAAGCCACGCACGGTACTTGAACCACCGGCGTAGAAGTTCTCATAGAACGGCATCTCTTTGCTGCCGATACCGTCTCCATAGCCCAGCCGGGTACGTCCCAACACAACCCACTGGTGATCGTCATCGATCGGCACGTACGTCGCGGTATCCAACGTCGCTTTGTAGTATTCGTTGTCAGACCCCGGAATGGTCACTTTGCCGTTCAGGTTGACGCGCGAACCTTCCGTCGGGAAGTAACCACGGTCCAGCTTGTTATAGGTCCAGCCGTAGTTAAAGGTGAAGTCATTCGCGGTAAAGCTGCCGGTGCTGTCTGAACCTACAGAGTCAAGGTAACGATCCATCGCCACCTGCGGCTGCATGTTGGACAGGGAGTTATGAACGTAACCTAAGCCTGCGCGCAGCGAGTTGTATTCGTTGATCGGGAAGCCGAGGGTGACGTCTGTACCATAGCTTTTGTTGGTATAGTCAGACAGATCCGCGTCATTCGCATCAAAGTCGTTATAGAAGAGGCGGCCGCCGAGGCTCACGCCGTCTACGGTGAAGTACGGGTTAGTGACCGACAGTTCAGCGTAGGTCTGGTAGTCGTTTTTGGTCCCGTTGATGCCGACGGAGTAGCCGGTACCTAACCAGTTATCCTGCTGTACGCCCGCCTGGAAGCTGACGCCGCTTTCGGTACCGTAACCGATACCGAAGTTCAGGCTACCGGTGTTACGCTCTTTCACCTTGTAAACGACATCGACCTGATCCGGGCTACCCGGCACGCGCTGGGTATCGGTATCGACGGTTTCGAAATAACCTAAACGGTTAAGACGGTCTTTACCCTGGTCAACCAGGTCGCTGCCCAGCCACGCCCCTTCCATCTGGCGCATTTCGCGGCGCAGAACGGAATCTTTGGAGGTGTCGTTACCTTCGAAGCGAATTTTACGCACGTAGTAACGGTTACCAGCATCAACGTTAATGTGCAGCTTCACGGTTTTATCCGTGTCGTTGATTTCCGGCTGCGACTGGACGCGCGGATAAGCGTAACCATAGCGACCGAGGAGTTTCTTAATGTCATTCTCCATTTTGGTCACTTTGGTGCCGTTATACAGCTCGCCCGGCTCAATTTTGGTCAGCGATTCGATTTCCGCAGAATGGCCCGCCAGATCGCCCGTTATCTGCACGCCGGAGAGCTTGTACTGCTCGCCTTCGGTGATGTTAACGGTGATGTAGATGCCTTTCTTGTCCGGCGTCAGGCTAACCTGCGTCGAATCGATGTTGAAACGCGCGTAACCGCGATCCAGATAGTAGCTGCGCAGGGTTTCAAGGTCGCCCGCCAGTTTCTGTTTCTGGTATTTGCGATCGCCGACCACGTTCCACCACGGCACTTCATCGCGCAGTTGGAAGTGAGAGATCAGTTCGTCAGTGGTGAACGCGTGGTTACCGACAATGTTAATCTGCTGGATTTTCGCCGAGACGCCTTCCTGGAAAACCAGTTTCAGGTCGACGCGGTTACGCGGCAGCGGCGTCACGACAGCTTTTACGCTGGCGCTATATTTACCGACGCTGTAGTAGAAATCTTCCAGCCCTTTTTCGATATCGGCAAGCTTGGTGCGATCGAGAGATTCCCCAACGCGAACGCCGGATGCCTCAAGGTTTTGCTTGAGCATGTCATCCTTCACCGACTTGTTGCCGGAGAAGGTAATGCTCGCAATTGTTGGGCGCTCTTTCACCTGCACCAGCAGGGTATCACCATCGCGCAGGACGCGGACGTCCTCAAAGTTGCCAGTGGCAAACAGAGCGCGAATGGTGTTACTGATATCATCATCGGTCACCGTATCGCCAGGACGCACTGGCATGCTGAGGAGGGCCGCACCAACAGCGACACGCTGCAAGCCTTCGAAATGAATGTCCTTCACCACGAACCCTTCAGCACCGTATACAGTCGCGCTGCTAAACAGCAGCGACGCTATGAGCAACTTTTTCATCGCCATCGTTATTATGCGTTCTTCCTAACAAACTCTCTTACAACCGAGAGAAATCATTGAAAAGTGCAAGCCCCATTAACAGCACCAGCAGTATTGAGCCAATGCGATAACTAAAGTCTTGAACTCGCTCGGATACCGGCCCGCCCTTCAGCTTTTCAATCGCCAAAAACAGCAGATGCCCCCCGTCGAGGACGGGTAACGGGAACAAGTTGATTATTCCAAGGTTCACGCTAATCAGCGCAAGGAACATCAGATAGTAAATCAACCCAAATTCCGCTGACATTCCAGCCCCCTGAGCGATAGAAATCGGCCCACTGAGGTTGTTCAGTTTGACATCACCGGTTATCAATTTGCCCAGCATCCTGACCGTTAACGACATCAGTTGCCAGGTTTTATCCGTGGCTTCGGCGATGGCGGCAAACGGCCCGTACTGACGCACTGTCTTGTATTCATCAGGTAGCGGGATAACTTTTGGCACTACCCCTGCAAACCCTTCAGCCTTGCCTTTCACCGACTTCGTATCCGGAGTCAGGGTCAACGACAGCGGCGTACCTTGTCTGTCGACCTCCAGAGCCAGCGCCTTGCCCGGATTATCACGCACCAGATTAACAAACGTCATCCACTGCGTTAACGGTTGACCATCGACTTTAACGATCCTGTCTCCCGCTTGCAAACCTGCTTTCTGCGCGGCCGACTGAGATTGAACCTCAGCCAGCGCGGTATCAATCTGCGCGCTACGCGGCTTGATGCCTAACGAGGCCACCGGATCTTGCTTATCCGGCTCAAACGCCCAGTGCCGCAGATCGAGGATTTTATCCTGACGTTGGTTCGTCCCGAAAGGGGCGACGGTAAGTATTGTTTGTTGGTCGCCAATCTTCGCGACTAACGCCATACGTACTGCATCCCAATCAGGCGTTTCGATGCCATCTATCGCTTTAAGTTCCATTCCTTTTGCAATTTGTGCTTGCGCAGCGATGGAATTGGGCGATATTTCATCAACAACCGGACGCACGCCAGGGACGCCGATGATAAACACCAGCCAGTAGGCAAAGATGGCAAAAATAAAGTTGGCAATAGGGCCTGCGGCGATGATGGCCGCGCGCTGACCGACGGTTTTATTATTGAAAGCGTAGTGACGCATTTCCGGCGCCACCGGTTCGACGCGTTCGTCGAGCATCTTCACATAACCGCCGAGCGGGATTAGCGCGATAACAAACTCGGTCCCCTGCTTATCCACGCGGCGCCACAGCGCTTTACCAAAACCAATGGAGAATCGTTCAACGCGCACGCCGCAGCGACGAGCCACCCAGAAATGGCCGAACTCGTGCACGGTGATCAGTACGCCAAGCGCAATAATAAAAGCGGCCAAATTCCAGAGAACGCTCAGCATAAAACCTTCCGTCAAATCGTCCTGAAGACTAACAACAGCAGACAAGCGAACACCGGCACCGCAGCCGTCAGGCTATCAATGCGATCTAAAATACCGCCATGTCCAGGGATCAGATGCCCGCTATCCTTGATGCCGGCTTCACGCTTAAACATACTTTCCGTCAAATCACCCAGCACTGAAGCCAGCGCCGCCACCACCGAGCAGATCAGCAACACGGTTGGGGTGACATCCAGATGAGCCCACACGCCATAAGCCCAGGAGATAACAGCTGCCGTCAACAGGCCGCCGAAGAAGCCCTGCCAGGTTTTACCCGGAGAAACCTTCGGCGCCAGCTTATGCTTACCGAACATTTTACCAAACATGTAGGCGCCGGAATCCGCGCCCCACACCAGAATCATGACGTACAGCAGCCACACCGCGCCGCTGTAGTGGTTATCGGCATAATGCCATGCGCGCAGCGCCAGCATGCCCCAGAAAAACGGGACGATAGTCAGCAGGCCGAAGATCAGACGTAACGCTTTGGAATGACGCCACAGCGCCGCCGAGGCCGGATAAGAGAGCACCAGCACCAGCGCGACAATCCACCAGCCAAATGAGGCCCATAACGATCCTTCAACCATCGGTTGATGCGCGTCATAGTGGTATTCAGGCAACATAAAGAGCATCAGCGCCAGCAGCAGGCCGCAAAGCACCGCAAGCCACACGCGCTGCGTCGTTGAGGTAAAACCGCTTAATTGCCCCCACTCCCACGCGGCGAGCATACAAACGACCAGGGTGACGATAGCAAAACCCGCGGGCGGCAATAGAAAAAGCGCCGCAATAACGACGGGAATTAAAACGAAAGCGGAAATCAGGCGATACTTCAGCAAAAGTGACCCCCATCAGGCATGACTGCCACCCGGCTCTTCTGTGCCGCCAAAACGACGCTCTCGACTAACGAATGCATGGAGTGCACCTTCAAAGTCCTGTTCAGCAAAATCGGGCCAAAGAACATCCGTAAAGTAAAGTTCGGCATAGGCAATTTGCCAAATCAAAAAGTTACTTATTCGGTGCTCTCCCCCGGTCCTAATAACTAAATCAACGGGAGCCAGTTCATGCATACACACCCGCTGGCTAAGCATCTCTTCCGTGATCTCTTCAGGTTTTAACAACCCGTTTTGTACCTGTTCGGCCAATTGACGCGCGCCCTGGACAATATCCCAGCGGCCGCCGTAATTAGCGGCGATATTCAGCGTTAACCCGGTATTGTTTGCCGTTAGCGCTTCCGCCTTACGGATACGCTCCTGCAGCCGGGCATTAAAGCGCGTCGTCTCGCCGATAATCCGCAGGCGGACATTGTGACGATGCAGGCTTTTGACTTCGCTATCCAGCGCCCAGACAAACAGTTCCATCAGCGCGCTCACTTCCTGCGCCGGACGGTTCCAGTTTTCACTACTGAATGCGTAAAGCGTTAATGCTTCAATACCATTATTCGCCGCGAAGGAGACCGCGCGACGAACAGATTTCGCTCCAGCTTTATGGCCAAAGGCGCGAATTTTACCTTGTTGTTTCGCCCAACGACCGTTGCCGTCCATGATAATGGCGACATGGCGACAACCATGTGCAGGCGACATTTTGCTGACAGTTTGATTAGCAGACAACATAACGCGTTTTAAGTCCATAATAAGGATTAGCTAAGCCACATCACACACGCCGCCGGGCAGCGCTGAATACGCATTTTTATCCGGCGCCGGAGCTACAGCCAATCGCAGAGAACAACCAAAAGCTTTACGCAAAAAAGCCGTGTCTTGCCACGGCCACCGTAATCTTTCACAACAAAATGCAACGATCGGGTGGCGCAGACTATATCACTGAAGCCCAGCGCCCACAAATATCACAACGCGTTGTAGGGGCTCCCCTGCGCCATGTGTTATCGAAGTTGTCGCTGTGCGGCGACGCGCGCTTCGGCATCAATTGCAACCACTTCATCAATACTTTGCGGTTCATTGAGCGCCATACTATCCAGCACCGCCTGGTTCACCGCCGCAATATCGGTAAAGCGGATTTCACTATTCAGAAACGCCGCCACTGAGACTTCGTTAGCGGCATTCAACGCCGTCGTCGCCGCCTGGCCGACATCAAAAGCGTCCATCGCCAGCTTGAGGCACGGATAGCGGTCGTAATCCGGCGCCGAGAAGCTCAGGTTGCTCAACTGGCAGAAATCCAGCGGTTTAACGCCAGAGTTCAGGCGCTGCGGCCAGCCCATGGTATGGGCGATCGGCGTGCGCATATCCGGCTCGCCCAATTGCGCCAGCACGCTGCCGTCTTGATAGCGAACCATGGAGTGAATCACCGATTGCGGATGAATTATGACTTCCATCTGCCGAGCAGAAGCATTAAACAGCCAGCGGGCTTCGATGTACTCCAGCCCTTTATTCATCATCGTGGCGGAATCAACGGAAATTTTGCGTCCCATTGACCAGTTCGGATGGCGGCAAGCCTGATCCGGCGTCATTGCCGCCAGCTCAGAAATCGCCGTTTCCCGGAAAGGACCACCGGAACCGGTCAGCAGAATCGACGAGACGCCGTTCTGCGTCAGGTCAGCGTATCCCAGATGATTTTGAATTGTTTCCGGCATACTCTGAAAAATCGCGTTATGTTCGCTATCAACCGGCAACAGGCGAGCGCCATACTGCTGAACCGCGTCCATAAACAGGCGGCCACAGGTCACCAGAGACTCTTTGTTCGCCAGCAATACCGTTTTGCCGGCGCGAATTGCCGCCAGCGTCGGCGCCAGGCCTGCCGCGCCAACGATGGCCGCCATCACCTGATCGACCTCATCCAGCGCCGCGACGTCGGCCGCCGCCTGCTTGCCGCTCAGCACTTCCGTGCGGCAGCCCTGTTCGCGCAGCAGCGTACGTAAACGCTCAGCGCTTTGCGCGTCATCCATCACCGCGAATCGGGGGGAAAATTCCAGACATTGTTCAACCATACGGTCGACATTTTTCCCCGCGACCAGCGCGGCGACGGAAAAGCTTTCGGGATTATGGCGCACCACGTCCAGCGTGCTGCAGCCGATTGAACCGGTCGAACCGAGAACGGTTAATTGCTTCATGAGACGTCCAGAAGAATTGTGACAGGATAAAAAGCAAAACGCCGCCAGCAAGCCCTTTACGCATCAATTCTCGGGGCTAAAACGGCGGCGAATGACCTTCGGTTTAAACCGGAAGGCTACAAGGCCAGCTATTTTAACGCAATCCCAAATATTGAGCGTACGGTCTTCTGTACGGCGTTTCAGACTTTACGCAGCCCCGAATACCCCGGGCCTGCGTAGCGGCAGAAAATCAGAACTGCATCAGTTCCGCTTCTTTCTCTGCCAGCGCCGCATCAACTTTCTTAATGGCGGCGTCAGTCATTTTCTGCACGTCGTCCTGAGAACGGCGATCGTCATCTTCGCTGATCTCTTTCTCTTTGAGCAGAGCTTTAACTTTGTCGTTCGCGTCACGACGAACGTTACGCACGGCAACACGCGCCTGCTCAGCTTCGCCACGCACGATCTTAGTCAGATCTTTACGACGTTCTTCAGTCAGCGGCGGCAGCGGAACGCGGATATCGCTACCCGCAGAGCTCGGGTTCAGACCCAGGTCAGACGCCATAATCGCTTTTTCAACGGCCGGGCTCATGGAGCGGTCGAAGACGTTGATTTTCAGCGTACGGGAATCTTCTACCGTAACGCTTGCCAGCTGGCGCAGCGGGGTCGGCGTGCCGTAGTATTCCACGATGATGCCATCCAGCAGGCTTGGAGAAGCACGGCCCGTGCGAATTTTGCTGATTTGGTTTTTGAATGCTTCTACGCATTTTTCCATGCGTACTTCAGCATCTTTTCTGATATCGCTAATCACGTTACGAATCCTTGAAAACTTGTCTCAGACAGACCACACGGTCGCCCACTACAAAAGTGAGCTAAGTATAGTCCGGATTAATTCTATTAACCGGGCAACTTCCCCGCTAAAGTAAAGCGGAATATTACCCGGAATTAGCGCCGACGGGAATTATTCCGTAATCAATGTGCCTTCTTTTTCGCCCATGACCACGCGACGCAGCGCGCCTGGCTTGTTCATGTTAAATACGCGAATCGGCAGTTTGTGGTCGCGCGCCAGGGTAAAGGCGGCAAGATCCATCACTTTCAGCTCTTTATCCAGCACTTCGCTGTAGGTGAGCTGATCGTACATGGTAGCGGAAGGATCTTTCGCCGGGTCAGCGGTAAACACACCGTCAACCTTGGTCGCTTTCAGTACCACGTCGGCTTCGATTTCAATACCGCGCAGGCAGGCTGCGGAGTCGGTGGTAAAGAATGGGTTGCCGGTACCCGCGGAGAGGATCACCACGCGATTGTTACGCAGCAGGCTAATCGCCTCCGCCCAGCTGTAGTTGTCGCACACGCCGTTCAGCGGGATTGCGGACATCAGGCGAGCGTTCACATAGGCGCGATGGAGCGCATCACGCATTGCCAGGCCGTTCATGACCGTTGCCAGCATGCCCATGTGGTCGCCCACAACGCGGTTCATACCCGCTTTCGCCAGACCAGCACCACGGAACAGGTTACCGCCACCAATCACTACGCCAACCTGAATACCCAGTTCAACCAGTTCTTTGATTTCCTGAGCCATACGGTCAAGTATGCTTGCATCAATACCGAAGCCTTCTGAACCCTGCAGAGCTTCGCCACTTAACTTCAGCAGAATACGTTTGTAGACGGGTTTTGCATTGGTAGCCATGTTTCTTTCCTGAGACTGTCAACGATTGAGATGAGTTAATTCTGACGACATTGTATGTCATCGTTCAGCGCAGTCACTATAAGCGATTGGCTGATTTTACAAGAGAGGCGCAAAAAGAAGCCGCCCTCAGGCGGCTCCTTTTTTTAAAAATTAAGACTGCTTGGACATCGCAGCAACTTCTGCTGCAAAGTCAGTCTCAACTTTCTCGATGCCTTCGCCCACTTCAAAGCGGATGAAGCCAGTAACGTCGGCGTTGTGCTCTTTCAGCAGCTGACCAACAGATTTGCTCGGTTCCATAACGAAAGGCTGACCAGTCAGAGAAACTTCGCCGGTGAATTTCTTCATGCGGCCTTCAACCATTTTCTCTGCGATTTCTTTCGGCTTACCGGACTGCATCGCGATGTCCAGCTGAACCTGGTACTCTTTTTCTACTACTTCAGCAGAAACGTCTTCCGGCTTAACGAATTCCGGCTTGCTTGCAGCAACGTGCATTGCCAGCTGCTTAACCAGCTCTTCGTCAGCGCCTTTAGCGGCAACCAGAACGCCGATGCGAGCACCGTGCTGGTAGCTGCCCAGAACGTCGCCTTCCAGGATAGCGATACGACGGATGTTGATGTTCTCGCCGATTTTAGCAACCAGGGCAACACGTTCTTCTTCGAACTGCGCTTTCAGAACTTCAACGTCGGAGATTTTACCAGCAACAGCGGCGTCCAGTACTTTGTCAGCAAATGCCTGGAAACCACCATCTTTAGCAACGAAGTCAGTCTGGCAGTTAACTTCCAGGATGTAACCGTAGTTGCCGTCGATTTTGGTTTTGATCACGCCGTCAGCAGCAACGTTGCCTGCTTTTTTCGCCGCTTTGATCGCGCCGGATTTACGCATGTTTTCGATTGCCAGCTCGATGTCGCCATTAGCTTCAGTCAGTGCTTTTTTGCAATCCATCATGCCTGCGCCAGTACGTTCGCGCAGCTCTTTTACCAGGGAAGCGGTAATTTCAGCCATTCTAAAATCCTCGGGAGATGTGGAAACTGCCCGGCCAACGGCCAAACAGCATAAATTGAAAAAAGGGGCCTAAAATTGGCCCCTATTCATACACGGTACTAATAAGGGCTTAAACCTTATTATTCAGCTTCTACGAAGCTTTCTTCCGCCTGAGAAGCCAGGTCCTGAGAGCGACCTTCACGAACGGTAGCAGCAACAGCGCCCAGGTACAGGCTAACTGCGCGGATTGCATCGTCGTTACCCGGGATAACGAAGTCTACGCCGTCCGGATCAGAGTTGGTATCAACGATAGCAAATACCGGGATACCCAGGTTGTTTGCTTCTTTGATAGCGATGTGCTCGTGGTCAGCGTCGATAACGAACAGTGCGTCCGGCAGGCCGCCCATGTCTTTGATACCGCCCAGGCTGTTTTCCAGCTTGTCCAGCTCACGAGTGCGCATCAGCGCTTCTTTCTTGGTCAGCTTCTCGAAAGTACCGTCCTGGGACTGAGTTTCCAGGTCTTTCAGACGTTTGATCGACTGACGAACGGTTTTCCAGTTAGTCAGCATACCGCCCAGCCAGCGATGGTTCACGAAGAACTGGTCGCAGCTGTTAGCAGCTTCTTTTACCGCTTCGCTTGCAGCGCGCTTAGTACCAACGAACAGGATCTTGCCTTTACGGGCAGAGATTTTGTTCAGCTCAGCCAGAGCTTCGTTGAACATCGGTACAGTTTTCTCAAGGTTGATGATGTGAACTTTGTTACGCGCGCCGAAGATGAAAGGCTTCATTTTCGGGTTCCAGTAACGGGTCTGGTGACCGAAGTGAACACCAGCCTTGAGCATGTCGCGCATGGAAACAGTTGCCATGTTTAAAACCTCTATAGATTAAATTGGGGTTATGCCTCCACGTATCCCATATTACCGACCCCAAAGGGCACCCCGGAATATGTGCCGATACGTGTGTGTTATTTACACAATATGAGTATGTCGCTTACGTCCATCCTTGTGTATCTGAGATGGAACGGAAGTCCGGCGCGCTTTATACCACAAAACCTGGTCAGACACCAACTCTTGTTGACGTCGCGTGCTGTTAATGATTCTCAATTTGGCACCAGCGTACCCGGACTGTTACCATTGACAGGACTTAATCTATTATTGTCGAAAAAATCGACACTGCTGGACATATTCCATGGCTATCTCTATCAAGACATCTGAAGACATCGAAAAAATGCGCGTTGCCGGCCGCCTGGCCGCCGAAGTGCTGGAAATGATCGAACCCTACGTTAAACCGGGCGTCAGCACCGGCGAACTGGATCGCATCTGCAACGACTACATTGTTAATGAACAGAAAGCGGTCTCCGCCTGCCTCGGCTATCACGGCTTCCCGAAATCGGTCTGTATCTCTATTAATGAAGTGGTGTGCCACGGCATCCCGGATGACGGCAAACTGCTGAAAGACGGCGACATCGTCAATATCGACGTGACCGTCATTAAAGATGAATTCCACGGCGATACCTCAAAAATGTTCATCGTCGGCAAACCGACTATCCTCGGCGAGCGCCTGTGCCGCATCACCCAGGAAAGCCTCTATCTGGCGCTGAAGATGGTCAAACCGGGGATTAACCTGCGCGCGATCGGCGCGGCGATCCAGAAATTCGTCGAAGCGGAAGGTTTTTCCGTAGTACGTGAATACTGTGGCCACGGTATCGGCCGCGGCTTCCACGAGGAACCACAGGTACTGCACTATGATTCGCCGGAAACCGACGTGGTGCTCAAGCCGGGTATGACCTTCACTATCGAACCGATGGTCAACGCCGGTAAGAAAGAGATCCGCAGCATGAAGGACGGCTGGACGGTGAAAACCAAAGACCGTAGCTTGTCTGCGCAGTATGAGCATACTATTGTGGTAACTGATAACGGCTGCGAAATTCTGACGCTACGCAAGGATGACACCATCCCGGCGATAATCTCGCACGAAGCATAATGAAAAGCCGGCGCCCGCCGGCTTTTTTATTAGATAGTTTTTTCTTATGGTGACGCGATGAGCAACTCTTTACCTGACACAGCCTCCCCTCTTCTGCCCATCCCGCCGGAACATCCCGTGAGCTGGCCGCAGGGCGATCTGAACTGTGCCGCCATCAAGACGCATCTCGATACCTTCCAACGCTGGCTGGGCGAGGCTTTCGATCGCGGTATCGCCGCGGAACGACTGATAGCGGCGCGCACCGAGTTTATCGACCAGTTGCTGCAGCGACTGTGGGTCGACTACGGTTTTGGCGCGCAGAGCGATATGGCGCTGGTAGCCGTCGGCGGCTATGGGCGCGGCGAGCTGCACCCGCTCTCCGACGTCGACCTGCTGATTCTGAGCCGTAAAAAGCTGCCGGACGAGCAGGCGCAAAAGGTCGGCGAATTGCTGACGCTATTGTGGGACGTCAAGCTGGAGGTGGGCCATAGCGTGCGCACCCTCGAAGAGTGTCTGCTAGAAGGGCTTTCGGATCTCACCGTCGCCACCAACTTAATCGAATCCCGCCTGCTGATCGGCGACGTCGCGCTGTTCCTTGAACTGCAAAAACATATTTTTAGCGACGGCTTCTGGCCGTCGGAGAAGTTCTTCGCCGCCAAGGTTGAAGAGCAGAATGTCCGCCACCAGCGCTACCACGGCACCAGTTACAACCTGGAGCCGGACGTCAAAAGCAGCCCCGGCGGCCTGCGCGATATACATACCCTGCAGTGGGTGGCTCGCCGCCACTTCGGCGCAACCTCGCTTGATGAAATGGTCGGTTTCGGCTTCCTCACCGAAGCCGAGCGCAACGAGCTTAACGAGTGCCTGCACCAGCTCTGGCGCATCCGTTTTGCCCTGCATCTTGAAGTGAATCGCTACGATAACCGCCTGCTTTTCGATCGTCAGCTGAATGTCGCCCATCGCCTCGGCTATGAAGGCGAAGGCAATCAGCCGATCGAACATATGATGAAGGATTTCTTCCGCGTTACCCGTCGGGTAAGCGAACTCAACAATATGCTGCTGCAGCTGTTTGATGAGGCGATCCTCGCTCTCACCGAGAATGAAAAGCCGCGGCCTATTGATGATGATTTCCAACTGCGCGGTACTCTGATAGACCTGCGCGACGACACCCTGTTTATTCGCGAGCCGCAGGCGATTCTGCGGATGTTCTTTATCATGGTGCGTAACAGCAGCATCACCGGTATTTACTCCACCACCCTGCGCCACCTGCGCCACGCGCGCCGCCACCTGACGCAGCCGCTGTGCTATATCCCGGAGGCACGAACCCTCTTCCTCAGCATGCTCCGTCATCAGGGCGCGGTGAGTCGTGGTCTGCTGCCGATGCATCGCCACAGCGTGCTGTGGGCCTATATGCCGCAGTGGTCGCATATTGTCGGTCAGATGCAGTTCGACCTGTTTCACGCCTATACCGTCGACGAACACACCATACGCGTCTTGTTAAAACTGGAAAGCTTCGCGAAAGAAGAGACCCGCAGCCGCCATCCGTTGTGCGTTGAGCTGTGGCCGCGGCTGGCCCATCCTGAACTTATCCTCATCGCCGCCCTGTTTCACGATATCGCTAAAGGCCGCGGCGGCGACCATTCGATTCTCGGCGCCGAAGACGTGCTGAAATTCGCCGAGCTCCACGGGCTCAATTCGCGTGAGACGCAGCTGGTCGCCTGGCTGGTACGCCAGCATCTATTGATGTCGGTAACCGCCCAGCGCCGCGACATTCAGGACCCGGAGGTAATTAAACAGTTCGCCGAAGAGGTACAGACGGAAAATCGCCTGCGCTATCTGGTATGCCTGACCGTCGCCGATATCTGCGCCACCAACGAAACGCTGTGGAATAGCTGGAAGCAAAGCCTGCTACGCGAGCTCTATTTCGCCACCGAAAAACAGCTGCGTCGCGGTATGCAGAGCACGCCGGATATGCGCGAACGCGTACGCCACCATCAGCTGCAGGCGCTGGCGCTGTTGCGCATGGACAATATCAATGAAGAGGCGCTGCACCAGATCTGGAACCGCTGTCGGGCTAACTACTTTGTGCGGCATACCCCGAATCAGCTCGCCTGGCACGCCCGCAACCTGCTGAAGCACGATCTCAGTAAGCCGATGATCCTGCTGAGTTCGCGGGCCACCCGCGGCGGCACCGAGATCTTCATCTGGAGCCCGGACCGCCCTTACCTGTTCGCCGCCGTTTGCGGCGAGCTGGACCGCCGCAACCTCAGCGTTCATGATGCGCAGATATTCACTACCCGCGACGGCATGGCGATGGATACCTTTATCGTCCTCGAACCCGACGGCAGCCCGCTTTCCGCCGATCGCCACGAGGCGATTCGCCACGGTCTGGAGCAGAAGATAACGCAGCGCAGCTGGGAGCCGCCGGCCCCGCGTCGTCAGGCGGCGAAACTGCGTCATTTTTCTGTCGCTACTGAGGTGAATTTCCTGCCGACCCACACCGACCGGAAATCATTTCTTGAGCTCATTGCGCTCGATCAGCCGGGGCTGCTCGCCCGCGTCGGTCAGGTGTTCGCCGACCTCGGAATATCGCTTCACGGAGCGCGAATTACGACAATTGGTGAGCGAGTAGAAGATTTATTTATAATCGCCACCGCCGACCGGCGTGCCCTTAATAATGAGCTGCAACAAGAAGTGCAACAACGGTTGACAGAGGCCCTCAATCCAAACGATAAAGGGTAACGTATTTTTTTTAAGTGAATGGAAAGAAACAATGCAGCAGTTACAGAACGTTATTGAGTCCGCCTTTGAGCGTCGCGCCGACATCACGCCGGCAAATGTGGATACCGTCACCCGCGAAGCGGTGAACCAGGTTATTGCCCTGCTGGATTCCGGCGCGCTGCGCGTCGCTGAGAAGATCGATGGTCAATGGGTGACGCATCAATGGCTGAAGAAAGCGGTACTGCTCTCTTTCCGTATTAACGATAACCAGGTTATCGATGGTGCGGAAAGCCGCTACTTCGATAAAGTTCCGATGAAATTCGCCGACTACGACGAAGCGCGCTTCCAGAAAGAAGGCTTCCGCGTAGTGCCGCCGGCGGCCGTTCGCCAGGGCGCGTTCATCGCGCGCAATACCGTGCTGATGCCGTCCTACGTCAACATCGGCGCTTACGTTGATGAAGGCACCATGGTTGATACCTGGGCCACCGTCGGCTCTTGCGCGCAGATCGGTAAAAACGTTCACCTGTCCGGCGGCGTCGGCATCGGCGGCGTTCTCGAACCGCTGCAGGCTAACCCGACCATCATCGAAGATAACTGCTTCATCGGCGCGCGTTCTGAAATCGTTGAAGGCGTTATCGTTGAAGAAGGCGCGGTGATCTCCATGGGCGTGTACATCGGCCAGAGCACCAAAATCTACGATCGCGAAACCGGCGAAGTCCATTACGGCCGCGTGCCGGCGGGCTCGGTTGTCGTTTCCGGCAACCTGCCGTCGAAAGATGGCAAATACAGCCTGTACTGTGCGGTGATCGTGAAAAAGGTTGATGCGAAGACCCGCGGTAAGGTCGGCATCAACGAACTGCTGCGTACCATCGACTAAGCAGAACAAAAAGCGGGAGATATCCCGCTTTTTTTATATCTGACGCTGGCGAAGATGGATTTTTTCGTTAATTATTCAATGGTTATGATGATATCAAAGGTACCGTTATGTACGATAATCTGAAAAGTCTTGGCATTACCAATCCTGATGAAATCGATCGCTATAGCCTGCGCCAGGAAGCTAACAACGACATCCTGAAGATCTATTTCCAGAAAGATAAGGGCGAGTTCTTCGCCAAAAGCGTGAAGTTTAAATACCCACGCCAGCGTAAAACCGTGGTCGCCGACGGCGTCGGTCAGGGTTACAAAGAAGTGCAGGAGATAAGCCCAAACCTGCGCTATGTGATCGACGAGCTGGACCAGCTCTGCCAGCGCGACCGTACCGAAATCGACCTCAAGCGTAAGATCCTTGACGATTTACGCCATCTGGAAAGCGTTGTCACCAATAAGATCAGCGAAATTGAAGCCGATCTGGAAAAACTGACGCGTAAATAACCCAGACTGCTACGGGCCAGCTACTGGCCCTCTTCCCCTGCCTCAACCTCTATTTCCTCAGCCATAGATCATCTTCGCCATCAGCAAACCTCAGTTATCCCTCACTGATATCATTTCACATCACAACCCTATCAATATGAATTACTTACTATTTTATTTCGTTTATGTTCAGTTTCCGCGAAAAAGGAGATAGCTCTATGACACAGGAAATTGAACAAAAATGTTATACCCTGCAATCCGCAACCTGGCTGGATAACGCAGGCTTTGAAAAAGGACGAAAACACGATCGTCAGGCGCTTGGCTTTATTCTGCCCGCCAACACGGTGCTGAAAATTCGGCAAACGGACCTCAGTAACGGCATCTCGACCCTGCGCCTGATGTGTGATGATAGCGCTCTGGAGAAAACCAGCGCTCTGACCACCTCCTGGACAACGATTAGCACCACCGTCGATTCTGTGCCGTTTGTCGATACGTTGTTTACCGACAGCCCCTGCGAGTTCTCCGTGATTTACCAACAACCTGCGGCGACGAAACCGCTCCCCTGCTGGAAATCAGGACAGTCTGAAGAAACGTTTTTCCTCGACTGGGAGAATAATAAATCGTCGTTCGCACTGGTGGATCTGGATGTTATCAACCTGCTGCTGCCTTATGCCGACCGCGACAATGCGATGAAAGCGGGATTAGCGTCATTACACCGTTTTTATAACCACCTTTTCACCTGCTATAACGATTGGGCCGGATTAAGCGATAATTCAGATTCGCAATGGAATCAGAATGTTGCAAACCGTTATTTTCTACGGCCGGATAAACATGGCGTCGGATCAGCTTATTACAATAGCACCTGGTGCGCGCAAACTGCCGCCACGGTTGGCGAAGGCTGGCTGGATAACGTTGCCACGCAGTGGGTTATCCTGCATGAAATTGGCCACGGTTATCAGGGTAAATTTATGCAGGACTCCACGCTGTCGGTCAGCGAAGTGTGGAACAATATCTACGCCTCTTTCTATCAGCAGCTCACGCTAAGCCAGGATAATCATCTGTATACCGATGGCTGGTTATACAACTATGGCAAGCTGGCCGCGCAGGAAGCACAGTTGGTTAACTATATTACCGATAAGACGCCGGTCACCAGTTGGAGCCTGCGTTCGCGCCTGCAATTCCTGATGCTGATGTTATTGAAAGGTGGTGTCGCATCCTTCCGCGTCTTTAACCAGAATTATCGCCAACTCGCCAATAGCGAGGGCTTCCAGCCGACCGATCATCAGCTTGCCGATATGCTGGCAACCGCTATTGCCGCTACCGCTGGATATGATGTCACGCCGTTTATCGAGCTCTGCGGCTTAACGCTGAAACATGCCACCCGGGAAAATATCGTCTCGCTGACGACAAAACCGCTCTATCCACTGTATCGCTTTCTGCCACAAAGCGAATGGGATAGCGCGCGCCAGCAGTTAGGGCTGGATTCCTTCTTCTGGCTGGTGGATAACAGCGAACTGGCGAAATTGAACAAAACGGGTAACCTGACCCTGACGTTGAATATCGATCAGCTGCAACAAATTTACGGACAAACGCTGACTATTCAGGATAATTGCGGTACGCATTATTCACTGATTGTTGATGGTGACACTTTTGTCCTGAATAACATGCCAATGGGTGTATACCAGCTCGTACTGCCTAAAGGTCGTTCGCAAAAATATCGCCCGGATATCAACTATATCACCGTAAAAGAAGGCGCCAATGCGGTTGCCGTTAACTACGCTCGGCAAAACGATACCAGCGAACGTAACGTGACGATCACCTTTTTAGGGCTGAATGATGCGCCTTTCGCGCGCCTTGATATCGACTACGAAAATCAGCAGCTTATTCTTAATGTCACCAGCGCCACGCCGCACACCTACTACCCAGGCGCGTTGTATGCCGCAGTAAACGTACTTTCCGCCAGTGGGGAAAAAGTATTTGAACGCAAAATGACCGGCACCAATTGCGCTACCGGAAAAGTGGTCATTCCATTCAGCCCCCACTATCACCTATACATCACTCACGTGGAGCCTGGACGGCTGAAAGCCTCTCTCGGATATTTAACGTTAGTCGCTCGCGAGAAATACCAGCTGATACGCATTGATGATAATGGCGTGTATAACTTTATCCTCAATAATAATCCGGCGGCTGATTTACAGGCTATTTTCGAGCATAACGCTCAGGCGATCCGTACTCAGCCCTCGCTGCTCGCGCAGGAAGAGTGCGTCTGTAAAAACGACCTCTGGCTGATGCTCCCCCATATTGAAGAACCCCAACGCAGCAGCTTGCGGAAAACCTATGCCGATGTCCTGCCTCAGGATAATAGCGATCCGGGGGAGTTGACGGGCAAGAGCGTAACCCTCAATCTCCGCGGTCAGGACAATAACGAGTTTTGCCAGATCGTTATTGATAATCAACAACGTGCGATGACGGTCGCCACGCGCGCCGGCACGCCGCACTCGTATTACACCTCCCATACCTACGCCAGCATTATGGTTACCGGCGCGGACGATACTGTTGTTTATCAACGCAGCTACGCCGGCGCCACCAGTAATCTGGCAAACAGTGAAACTATCGCCCTCGCAGAGGGAATGATCATCGATATTTTCCATGATGAACCATTCCGCTCCAGCGCCACGAATGGCACGAGCCAAAACGCCGTTCCCCTTAAGCAGCACAACCGCTGGCGCGTGGTGAAAACGGGCCTCGAAGCCTTTGCGCTCGCGCTTGATGAACCGGATGAGGAAGCCGCTGATACAGAAGAGGACACTCAGGATGCCACCGCACTGTATGGCGATAGCTTCAGCTGGCAACTGCTTGGCGATGGTGATGTTTGCTTTGCCGCGATGGAGATGGATATTGGCAGCGGCGCGTTGACCTTTACCGCGAGTCCAGTGGTGCCGAACAAGCACTTCACGACCACTTACGCCACGGTCAATGTCTACAATACGCGTGGTTCGGTGGTGTATCGCCAGTCGATTAAAGGATCGTCGCAGCTTGGCGACTATATTGATACCGCTATCCTGGATGAGGGCTATACCATTGAAGTCTTCCATGCCGAAGCGGGGAATCGCTCCGTCATTATTAATCCGCTCAATGGCAATAGCTGGCACCAGCCCAATACTGTTACCTGGCAAGTGACCGCTCGCGGACTACAGCGCCTGTAGCCCGCCATTTCCTCTCCCGCCGCCTGCGGCGGGAGTTTTAGCGTTGCTCATCCAGCTGCAGCGCAATGTACAGCAACAAGCGGTCGTCAAAACTACCGAGGTCTAACCCGGTCAGTTCCGAAATCCGATTGAGCCGATACTCCAGCGTATTACGATGAATAAACAACGCCTTTGAGGTCGCCAGCGGCTGCACGTTATGGCGAAACCACGCCTGCAGAGTACGCCGTAGCAGACCATTGTTATCCATCGCCTTTAGCCGCGTCAGCGGGCGCGCCAGCTCGTTAGCCTGCCAGCCGCCCCGTAGACTATCCAGCAGCACAGGCAGCATCAGATCCTGATAAAAATAGCAGCGGCTCTCCGGCATCCGCTGCTTACCAACCATCATTGTCGTACGCGCGGTCCGGTAAGAACGCGCAATACTGCCGGGGCCGGTGAAGAAATTGCCTAACGCAACGCGGAACTGCAGTTGGCCATTCTCTTTCATACGGGCAATCAGTTGCTCAACGCGTCTGCAGTGGTCATCGGCATCCCAGCGACCAAAGGCGTTTAACGCCGGTTTCAGCACCACCATTTCGGTCAACGAGACAATCGCCACCAGGTTGTTGCGATCCGGCGTGGTCAGCGCCGTCTGCAGCTGCTGCAGCTCCGCCATCGCGCTATCGACGCCGAGCTGACCGCTATCGACCTCAATCATCGCCACCACCCGCGGTTGATTGAGATCGATACCCAGTCGCTGCGCCCATTCGTTCAGCGCCGGGGTATTCTCTTCCGCCTGAATCAGGTTCATAACCAGTTCTTCACGCAGGCGGCTATCCTGGGCCAGCAAATGCATCAGCCGCGACTGTTCGAGCATCATCTCAGCGGTCATACACACCAGCTCACCGTACTTGCGCAGCGATTCTGGCTCGCCGGTTAACCCGATTACGCCGACGATTTCCCCTTCGAGACGCAGCGGCAGGTTGATCCCCTGGCGCACGCCGTGCAGATGGCGAGCAACCGCATCATCGATATCAACCACCCGTCCCTGCGACAGCACCAGCAGCGCGCCTTCGTGCAATTCACCAATACGCTCGCGATCGCCGCTGCCGATAATGCGCCCGCGGGCATCCATTACGTTAATATTGGTATCAATGATGCGCATCGTACGCGCCACGATATCCTGCGCCATTTTGGTATCAAGATGCCAGCCAGCCATAACCCCCTCCCCTGAGCAGGGCATCAGCATAAAAGAGTGACGAAGAGGACGCACTGTGCATATGCACAAAGCATGACAAAGAAGTATGGAGTTGTGGCGGGAATCACAGAACCGGCGGGCAGAATAAAAAAGCCCCCTTCCCTTACCGGGAAAGGGGCATTCACGCTAGTATCAGTTACTGCATCAGCAGATAGATAGAAGTATCACCACGCTGAATATTCAGCGCCAGTACGGACGGTTTCGCGTCGAAGATTTTGCGCAGGTCGGCGATGTTTTTCACCGGCTGCTGGTTAGCGCCGACAATAATGTCGCCTTTCTTCAGACCAATTTGCGCCGCCGGGGTGCCCGCTTTCACGTTGCTCACCACGACGCCTTTATCCTGGCCTTTATTGCTCATTTCCGCGCCTTCAATACCGTTAAAGATGCTGCTGGAGTCAACCTGGTTCTGGTTGCTCTGCTGTAGTTCAACGGTAACGTTAACCGGCTTGCCGTCGCGCAGCAGTCCCAGCTCGACTTTGCTGCCGATAGGCATCGTACCAACCTGCGCACGCAGCGCCGCAAAGCTGCTGATCGCCTTACCGTTGAGGGTAGTAATCACGTCGCCGGCTTTAATACCCGCTTTCGCCGCCGCCGAGCCCGGCATCACCTGGCTTACGAACGCGCCACGCTGGGCATCGACTTTCATCGCCTTCGCCAGCTCGGAGTTCAGCTCGGTACCCATGATCCCCAGTTCACCGCGTTTCACCTGGCCAAACTTGACCATCTGCTCGGTCAGGTTTTTCACCATATTGCTCGGAATAGCAAAACCGATACCGATGTTGCCGCCGTCCGGAGCAAGGATCGCGGTGTTGATACCGATCAACTCACCGTTGAGATTCACCAGCGCGCCGCCGGAGTTACCGCGGTTAATAGCCGCATCGGTCTGGATAAAGTTTTCATAGTTTTCCACGTTCAGGCCGCTGCGGCCCAATGCGGAGACGATACCGGAAGTCACGGTTTCGCCGAGGCCGAACGGGTTACCGATCGCCACGGTGTAGTCGCCGACGCGCAGCGCGTCAGAGTCGGCAAGCTTAATCGCCGTCAGGTTTTTCGGATCCTGAATTTGAATCAGCGCGATATCGGAGCGCGGATCTTTACCTACGACTTTCGCGTCAAACTTACGACCATCGCTCAGTTGAACTTTAATCGTGGTGGCATTATCGACCACGTGGTTGTTGGTCACTACGTAGCCTTTGGCCGCATCAATGATGACCCCGGAACCGAGCGCCATAAATTTCTGCTGCTGCGCATTATCGCCAGGCGCGCCCTGGCCGCCGCCCTGACAGAATGGGGAGCTCTGGAATGGCGAACCGTCCTGGCAGAACGGCGAGTTGTCACCGAAGAACTGCTGGAAGTTACGCGGCATCCGCGGCGTGTTAACAGTCGTGCTGCCTTCAACGTTGATGCTCACCACCGACGGCATCACTTTTTCCAGCATCGGCGCCAGGCTCGGCATCTGCTGCGCAGTGGTCGCCGAGGAAGCCGTTTCAGCCGCGCTCGCAGAGAGCGGGGACAACGCCAGACCTAAACTCAGAGCCAGAGCACTCATTGCTAACGTGGTTTTTTTCATAGGTTTCAATCTCAATTTCAAATTTCGGATAACGAAAAAGTTGCTGTGTACGCACTCTCAGAGTCATTTTATAGCGCGAAGTTCCAGAGTTAAGTTTCGGTAAAAGTAAAAATTTATTGTCCGTCTTTACAAAACTCAGACTTATTCCACCGCCATCAGACGGCGATATTCATCCCACGCATACAAATCCGTCATTCCGCTGATATAGTCCTGAATCAATCGACAGCGGTAATAATACTCCAGCACGGGATATTCTTCGGTATCGCGCGAAAGCTTATTTACCGCCTCCACATAGGCCAACCGATGTCGGGTCGAGAGTTTCTGGAACAACCTCGAGGCAATAGGTAAACTGCGTACCCGCTCTTGTTCCACCAATTGGCTGAACTCCTCCAGCGATAATTTCAGTAGCGGCTCGTAGATATCAAGCAGCCCGCTGATAACGCGGTAACCCTGTAATTCCAGCTGTTCAACATCAGGATGGCTAAACACCTGTTTTATGGCGACGTTTTTATAAAGTTCAAGTAGCTGACTACAATCGCTATCATCCTCTAACAGCGCGTGATTAAAGTCGCCGCTAAAAATGGCCGGTAAGTTTTCGATAAATCGATGCGCCGCATAAGGCACCAGTTTATTCAGCGTATTGACCCGTAAATACATAAAGAACTGATCTTCAGTGCTGCGGCTGAGTGAATTAGCGCGCGATTTCTCCCAGGCATTTTCTACGACTTGAGCGAACAACGATCCTTTTTCATGAGCACCCCATGCGTCATACAGATGCTGATACAATTGTTCCGCGCTGAATATCCGTTTTTCTACCGCATCTTCAAGGTCAGCAACGCAATATGAGATATCATCGGCAGCTTCCATAATCCACGTTAATGGAAAGCGATTGTAAGACGCCAGATCCAATTCTTTACGCAGCCGCGCGATATACTCTTCTTCGGCTAAATAATAACCAGGCTTTTTCATTAAATAGCTATGGCTGGCTGGCGTCTCTCCCCGCCACCACGCCGGTCGCGTATATTTCAGAATGCAGCCGACCTGGGTCCAGGTCAGGTTCATACGCATCAGCGTGTGCACCAGACGGATCCCCTGCGCATTGCCTTCAAAGCAGCACAAATCCTGACGCACTTTACGCCGCAGTTCGTTGAGCAACCCTTCGCCATCGTGCAGACGCAGCGCGTCAACCTGGCAGCGATCCTGACTTAACGGCTGGCTGGCGGCATCTTTCGGCGCCAGCCGTTTGCTGAACCAATCGTTAATTGCCGCTTCGCCAAAATGGCCAAATGGCGGATTGCCGATATCGTGCATCAGGCAGGCCATCTCCACGACGCTTTCAAACGGGCCGCTCAGTTCATCCAGTCCGTAGCGTTCCAGCAGCTTTTGCTCCTTCAGGCGGCTTAACACCTCTTTGGCGATGTAGCGCCCGACCTGCTGGACTTCGAGCGAATGGGTGAGCCGGGTGCGGACCGCCGCGTTGCGCTCAAGTGGAAAGACCTGGGTTTTTTGCTGCAGGCGGCGGATGGCCGGTGAATTGATAATGCGCCCGCGATCGCTTTCAAACACCCGCAGGATCTCGCGTTCCGTCTCTACCCCCTGCGGCGAACGGTAGCGCCGACGCCAGTGAATCTTGTTGCGAAAATCAATATTTGCCATAGCCTCTCCCGCGCGAGCAATACGCTTCCCCTTAAGCGCATGATAGACTATGCAGCTAATCCTGACACATCGCGAGTAAATCTATGAAAATTGGCATTATTGGCGCCATGGAAGAAGAAGTTACCCTTCTGCGCGACAAAATCGAGAACCGCCAGACTATCTCTATCGGCGGTAGCGAAATCTATACCGGCCAACTTCACGGTACCGAGGTTGCTCTGCTGAAATCCGGCATTGGTAAAGTGGCCGCCGCCATGGGCGCTACTCTGCTGCTGGAGCGCTGCAAGCCGGATGTGATTATCAATACCGGTTCCGCCGGCGGTCTGGCGCCGACGCTGAAAGTTGGCGACATCGTGGTCTCTGACGAAGCGCGCTACCATGATGCCGACGTCACCGCGTTTGGCTACGAATACGGCCAACTGCCGGGCTGTCCGGCCGGTTTCAAAGCTGACGACAAACTGATTGCCGCCGCGGAAACCTGCATCAAGGCGCTGAATCTTAACGCCGTTCGCGGGCTGATCGTCAGCGGCGACGCTTTCATCAACGGCTCGGTAGGACTGGCGAAAATCCGCCACAACTTCCCGCAGGCCGTTGCCGTAGAAATGGAAGCCACCGCCATCGCCCACGTCTGCCATAACTTCAGCATTCCTTTTGTGGTGGTGCGCGCAATCTCTGACGTCGCTGACCAGCAGTCGCATCTCAGCTTCGACGAGTTCCTCGCCGTCGCCGCCAAGCAGTCCACCCTGATGGTGGAAAATCTGGTGCAGAACCTGGCGCGTGGCTAAGTCGTTACAGAAGGCGTTAACCGCCCTGCTGTTGCTCGCCCCGGCGTGGCTTTTCGCCGCGCCGCGGGTGGTGACGCTCTCCCCGGCCAACACTGAATTGGCCTTTGCTGCCGGCATTACGCCGGTCGGCGTCAGCAGTTATTCCGATTACCCTCCCGCCGCGGCTAAAATCGAACAAGTCGCCAGCTGGCAGGGAATGAACCTTGAACGTATCGTCGCCCTGAAACCCGATCTGGTACTGGCGTGGCGCGGCGGCAATGCCGAACGCCAGGTGAATCAGCTCAGCTCGCTGGGAATCAAGGTTATCTGGGTTGAAACCGGTTCGATTGAGCAAATCATCCATGCTTTGCAGATGCTTGCGCCGTGGAGCCCGCAGCCGGAAACAGCCCGGCAGGCTACCCAGAAGATGCAAGACGATTACGAGGCGCTAAAAGCCCGCTATGCCAACGCGCCGAAAAAACGCGTATTTCTGCAGTTTGGCGCCAACCCGCTGTTCACCAGCAACAGCGCCTCGATCCAGAATCAAGTATTACGCCTGTGCGGCGGAGAGAATATTTTTGCCGCCAGCCGCGTTCCCTGGCCGCAGGTTAGCCGCGAACAGGTGCTGTCACGGCATCCGCAGGCAATCGTCATCACCGGCGATCCGGATAAAATTCCCGCCGTGGACCGCTATTGGCAAAATCAGCTCACAATTTCGCTCATCGCCTTACATAGCGACTGGTTTGAACGCGCGGGCCCACGTATTATCCTTGCCGCAAAACAACTCTGTACTGCGCTTGAGCAGGTAAAATAACCGCCTGGCAGCAGGCTTTTAGCGGGAACTGACGATGCTTGTCTATTGGCTGGATATTATTGGCACAGCCGTATTTGCTATCTCCGGCGTATTGCTGGCGGGGAAATTACGCATGGACCCTTTCGGCGTGCTGGTATTAGGCGTAGTGACCGCCGTGGGCGGCGGGACGATTCGCGATATGGCGCTGGCCAACGGCCCGGTGTTCTGGGTTAAGGACCCTACCGATCTGGTCGTGGCGATGGTCACCAGTATGTTAACGATTCTGCTGGTCCGCCAACCGCGGCGCATGCCGAAATGGGTACTGCCGGTACTGGATGCCGTCGGCCTGGCGGTGTTTGTCGGCATCGGCGTGAATAAAGCCTTTATTGCCCATACCGGCCCGCTGGTGGCTATTTGCATGGGCGTGGTCACCGGCGTCGGCGGCGGGATTATCCGCGACGTGCTGGCGCGAGAAGTACCGATGATTCTGCGCACCGAAATCTACGCCACCGCCTGCATTGTCGGCGGTATCGTGCACGCAACGGCGCACTACACCTTTCAGTTGTCGCTGGAAAACTCGGCGATGTTAGGCATGGTGGTGACGCTGGGGATACGCCTGGCGGCGATTCGCTGGCACCTGAAGCTGCCGACCTTTGCATTGGATGATAACGGACGGTCATAAAAGCAAAACGGTAACCCTGAGGTTACCGTTTTTCGTGTTTGCCGCTCTCTTTGTGGGAGAGGGCTGGAGTCGCTTGCGTTAAACGCTGAACGAGGAGCCGCAGCCGCAGGTGCTTTTCGCGTTCGGGTTAGTCACGATGAAACGTGACCCTTCCAGGCCTTCGGTATAATCGACGGCGCCGCCAACCAGATACTGCAGGCTCATTGGGTCAACCACCAGGCCGACGCCCTGTTTCTCGATGGTCATATCGCCTTCGTTAACCTGATCGTCAAAGGTGAAGCCATACTGGAAACCGCTGCAACCGCCGCCGGTGATGTACACGCGCAGTTTCAGGTTCGGATTGTCTTCATCCGCAATCAGATGTTTTACTTTGTTCGCTGCGGCTTCGGTGAACTCCAGCGGCAACGCTACGTCATCACTCATTTTTTGCTCCCATTGATACTTCCGGCCGATTAAAGAATAACCGGACCTTTTGAGCCATTATCTAATACCCTGGTAAATCGTTCAAGTATTCTCCCGGGGTACCTGCTGCGCTTTCGCCGCCTCTTCGGCCTTCTGTTTTGCCAGGGTACGCTGCAGAATGGTCGAATACAAAGGTTTACCGCCGAGGAACTGTGCCAATAGTGTTGCCCCAAGGCAGGTAATAATCATTGGCAAAATGAGCTGATAGTTATCGGTCATCTCCAGCACCAGCACAATCCCGGTGAGCGGTGCGCGCACCGAAGCCGCCAGCAGCGCCCCCATCCCGGCGATAGCGAAGGTACCGGCATCCAGATGATAGGACGGAAACAGCGGAATGGCAGCCATGCCGAATGCCGTCCCCAGCAGCGTGCCGAGCGCCAGCATCGGGGCAAAAATCCCCCCCGGCGCGCCGGAAGAGAAGCACAGCAGCGTGGTGATGACGCGGGCAATAAAAATGAACAGCAGCAGCCCAACCGAGAAGTTGCCGGCAGCGGCGATCGGGATAAGGTTAAAACCGCCGCCCACCGCGGTCGGCTGCATCAGACCCAGCAGGCCGCACAGCCCGCCGATAAGCCCGCCAATCAACACCCATTTTTTGATATTGCCGCCGTGGAGGCGCTGGAACATATCCTGCGTCCGCAGCACCAGGGTATTAAACAATGGCCCGAAACAGCCGAAAATCATGCCCAGCACCAGGTACAACCACAGGGTATTCACCGGCGCATTGCTCAGCTTGCCGACTTCGATAATCGCCCCTTCGCCGTTAAAAATACGGAACACGATGCTCGACATGATCACGCCGGTAAACACGGCTTTAATCGAAATCAGGTTGTAGCGGAACTGCGGGCGCATCTCTTCGATGATAAACAGAATGCCCGCCAGCGGCGCGTTGAAGGCAGCGGAGAGGCCCGATGCCGCACCGGTGGCCAACAGCGTATGCCGCGCTTCCGGGCTACGCAGACGAAACACATCCACCACCATGCGCCCGATATTACCGCCAAGCTGTACCATCGGCCCTTCGCGCCCCAGCACCATCCCGGCGCCCAGCGTCCCCATGCCGCCGATGAATTTTACCGGCAGCACGCGCCACCAGCGTACCGGACGCAGCTCTTCCAGCGCGCCTTCGATTTCCGGGATCCCGGAACCGCCGGCTTCCGGCGCAAAGCGGCGCACCAGAAAATAGCCGACCATCGCCAGCAGCGCCGACAGGATGAAGGCCAGCGGCCAGACGAGGTACCAGTGGTCCGCCACCTGCACCAGGGCGCCAATTCGCTGGTTCTGCACCCAGTTCACGCTCTTTTCAAACGCCACGCCCACCAGCCCGGCCAGCGTGCCGACCACCGCCGCCATCAACAATACCGCCAGCGGCGTTTTATCGCGTTGAATTAACCGGCGGACCGCATCGCTACGGCGCACGCGAACGAACTGATGTGCTTCAAAAGAGGGAGTTTCTGATTTCATGCCATTATCATTTATTGGTAATACAAATGAGAAGAGAGGCATTCTAGCCGCCTCCGCGCCGCGCGTCGTCAAAAAATTGTTTCGTCTGCTTAATGTTTCAATTGGGCAAAACTTTCATAACCTTCATGGAATAACTTAGAATAGCCCGATAACTTTATTCACGAACCAGGATCCTGGCCATGAGCAAATCTGAAAATCTGTATAACGCCGCCCGCGAACTTATCCCCGGCGGCGTCAACTCGCCGGTCCGCGCCTTTACGGGCGTCGGCGGCACCCCGCTGTTTATTGAACGTGCGGATGGCGCCTACCTGTACGATGTCGATGGTAAAGCTTATATCGATTATGTCGGTTCCTGGGGGCCAATGGTGCTGGGTCACAACCATCCGGCCATTCGTAACGCGGTGATTGAAGCGGCAGAGCGCGGGTTAAGCTTCGGCGCGCCAACCGAAATGGAAGTCAAAATGGCGGAACTGGTTACTGAACTGGTACCGACCATGGATATGGTGCGCATGGTGAACTCCGGCACCGAAGCCACCATGAGCGCCATTCGCCTGGCGCGCGGCTTCACCGGCCGCGACAAAATCATCAAGTTCGAAGGATGCTACCACGGTCACGCCGACTGCCTGCTGGTGAAAGCCGGTTCCGGCGCGCTGACTCTCGGCCAGCCGAACTCGCCGGGCGTACCGGCCGATTTCGCGAAGCATACCCTGACCTGCATCTATAACGATCTTGCCTCGGTACGCGCGGCGTTTGAACAGTATCCGCAGGATATCGCCTGTATCATCGTCGAACCGGTGGCCGGCAATATGAACTGCATTCCGCCGCAGCCGGAGTTCCTGCCGGGCCTGCGCGCGCTGTGCGACGAGTTTGGCGCGCTGCTGATTATTGACGAAGTGATGACCGGCTTCCGCGTCGCGCTGGCGGGCGCTCAGTCCTATTACGGCGTGGAGCCGGATCTGACCTGTCTGGGTAAAATCATCGGCGGCGGTATGCCGGTGGGCGCTTTCGGTGGTCGCCGCGAGGTCATGGACGCGCTGGCGCCGACCGGTCCGGTGTACCAGGCCGGTACGCTGTCAGGCAACCCTATCGCCATGGCCGCAGGCTTCGCCTGCTTAAGCGAAGTGGCGCAGCCGGGCGTGCATGAAACCCTGACCGCGCTGACCAATCAACTGGCGGATGGCCTGCTGAACGCGGCGCGCGAAACCGGGATCCCGCTGGTGGTGAATAATGTCGGCGGCATGTTCGGTATCTTCTTTACCGATGCCGAAACCGTCACCTGCTATCAGGACGTGGTGAAGTGCGATGTTGAGCGATTCAAGCGTTTCTTCCACCTGATGCTGGAAGAAGGGGTTTACCTCGCCCCGTCGGCGTTTGAAGCCGGCTTTATGTCCGTCGCCCATAGCGAAGAGGATATCAACAACACTATCGACGCCGCACGCCGGGTGTTTGCCAAACTGTAAGATACTTGAATGCCTGGTGGCGCAGGGATTTTCCCGGAGGCGGCGCATTGCGCCTTGTCCGGTCTACCAAATCGCGCGGCGCTGTAGCCCCGGTAAGCGCTGGCGCCACCGGGGATTTTCCCGGAGGCGGCGCATTGCGCCTTGTCCGGGCTAGCAAATCGCGCAGCCTTGTAGCCCCGGTAAGCGCTAGCGCCACCGGGGATTTTCCCGGAGGCGGCGCATTGCGCTTTATCCGGGCTAGCAAATCGCGCAGCCTTGTAGCCCCGGTAAGCGCTAGCGCCACCGGGGATGTTGAGGCCATTCGGGATCGTTAGCGGCTCTGCTTTCTCAGCAAATAGATAAAGTACGGCGCGCCGATAAACGTCGATAACAGCCCCGCCGGGATTTGGTAGGGGAACATGATCATTCGCCCGCACCAGTCGGCGAACACCAGCAGCATCCCGCCAGTTAGTCCGGAAATGACCATATGCGGCATCGTCCGACGAAAGCCCATCATCCTCGCAATATGCGGCGCCATTAAACCAACGAAACTTAACGGCCCAATGGTTAGCGTCGCCGTTGCCGTCAGGCTCGCCGCCAGCAGCAGCAACCCGATACGCGATGGCGTTAATGCCATTCCCACCGCCCGCGCCGCCTCGCCGCCGAGCGGCAGGATGGTCAGCCAGCGGCGGCAGAGCGGCGCCAGCGCCAATAGCGCCAACATTACCACCCCGCTACGCAGCACCATCTCCGGCGTCGCGCTATAGGTCGAACCGGACATCCACGTCAGGATCTGCGCCATTCGCGGATCGCCGCTGGCCTGTAGCATCATCAATAGCATGGTGAAAGCGGTGCTCAGCGCCATCCCCGCCAGCAGCATCCGGTGCGGCGAGAACCCCCCGCGCCCGGCGGCGAGCAGGATGACCAGCAGCGTCGCCGCCGCGCCAAGACTGCCGGCTGGCAGCAGCCAGACAAAAGCGTTGCCTGGTACGAAGAATAGCATCAACACCACGCCGAACGCCGCGCCAGAGCTGATACCCAGCACTTCCGGGCTGGCCATCGGATTACCGGTCAGGCGTTGAATAATGCAACCCGCGACGGCCAGCATCACCCCGGCGAACAGCGCCGAGAGCACCCGCGGCCAGCGCCATGGCATTAATTGCTCCAGCAGATCGCCGCTGGCCCATTGCCACCCCTGCGCATCACGGCCAAAGGTCAGCGCGGCGGTTACCGCCAACAACATCAGCGCCAGTCCGCCCAGCGCGAACCACTGCACGTTGCGGCGCTCAATCAACGCCTTATCGCCGCCGTTCATCACCGGCGCGCTGATACTACGCAGCCGCGGCAGTAGCCACAGTAATAAAGGCGCGCCAATCAGCGCGGTGACTGACCCGGTCGACACTTCCCGCCATACCCGGCTGAGCCAGAGAATAATTTGGTCGGAAAGCCACAGGATCAGCGCGCCAAGTAGCGCCGCCAGTACCAGCCGCGATAGCAGGCGGCGGGCGCCGAGCATTTTCGCCAGCAGCGGCGCGAACAGACCGATAAAGCCGATAATACCGACCGCGTTGACCAGCAGCGCGCTTATTACTATCGCCAGAGTCAAGACGCCAAGGCGCGCCAGAGAAAGCGCCAGCCCGAGATTTCGCGCCACGCCATCATCCAGCCCCATCAACGTTAACGGGCGTAGCAACAACAGCGTCAATATTACGCCGCCAAGCAGCTGCGGCCACAGGCGCTGCGCCACGCTCCAGTCGGTCTGCGTCAACGTCCCGGTACTCCACAGGAACATGCTTTGCAGCTGGTCGTGATGGAAAATCACCATCAGCTGATTGACCGCGCCGCAATAGAGACTCACCACCAGACCGGCCAGAATCAGCGTCACCGGCGACAGACGTTTGCCCCACGAAACGCCGAACACCAGCGCGCCGACCAGACAAGCGCCTGCCAGCGCGGCAAACTGCGACGCCAGCACGCCGGGGATCGCCCATAACGCCGTCACCGTCATTCCAAGCTGCGCGCCGGTGGCGACGCCGAGCGTGGTCGGCTCCGCCAGCGGGTTACGCAGCACCTGCTGGAACAGTACGCCAACGAGCCCCAGTCCGGCACCGACCAGCAACGATACAGCCAGCCTCGGCAGCAAGCTGTAATGGAACAGCATCTGGGCGATATTATCGCTATCCGGCTGCCACAGCGCCTGACGCCACTGCGCGTAAGGTAAAGCAACCTGAAGGTTGATGATGCTCAGCGCGAAAGCGGCAACCAGCAACACGACCAACAGGATAATGGCTAACGGCGAGAAACGCGCGTTCATACCGCCCTCCCCTGCGCATCGGCCAGTACGCGGGCGAAATGCATCGCCGACAGCGTCGCGCCATAGAACCATACCGCCGGAAGGCGCTGGAAACGCCCGGCGCGCACGAAAGGCATCGCCTGCCACAGCGGGGTCGCCATCATCTGGGCCATCTCCCGATCGTTGCCGTGATCGAAACAGATAACATCGGCCTCTTTAAATTCCGCCAGCCGATCGATGCCTACGGTGATACTGCCCCAGAATGCCGCTTCACCGCGCCAGGCGTTTTTGATGCCAAAACGATCGAGCACTTCCTGGAACAGGCAGTTCTCGCCGAAGACCAGCACATGGCGAGCATCAAGTAGCGAAATCATCAGCAGCGGGCGATCGCCACGCTCGGCAAATCGCGGACGCAGGCTTTCCATCAACGCGTCGAACTCCGCCAGATGACGCTTCGCCTGCTGTTGCTTACCCAGCAGGTCGGCCATTTCCAGCAGCGAACGCTGGGCCATCGCCAGCGGCCGTTTGCCGTCGCTGAAGGTGAAGCCGCGACCGGGCGCAATGCGCGCCAGCTTTTCCGGCGACGGGCCATAGCCTGCCGACCAGACGATAAACGACGGTTTCATCTGCGTCAGTAATTCAAGATTGGGTTCAGTGCGCAGGCCGACATCAATCACCGAAGCGGGTAACGCCGGCTCATTGACCCACAGGTTGTAGTTGGGAATATCGGCTACGCCGTAGGGCGTAACGCCGAGCGCCAGCAGCAGCTCGGCCGGTAGCCACTCCAGCGCGACGACGCGCTGCGGGTCAACGTTCGCCGCCTGCGCGCCGCGCATCTGCCACAGCAGCGGCGACAGCGCCATTGCCATCAACAGGCGTCGGCGTGAGAAGAAGTTCGAATTTTCCATCAATAGACAAAACTTACCGGCGCTGCGCCCGCCGGGTGCGGCAGGATCCCCATCGGGATGCCGTAGATTTGTTCCAGCGTTTCGCTGCGCATCAGTTCCGCCGGCGTCCCCTGGGCGATCATTTCGCCGCCGCGCAGCGCCACCAGATAATCGCAATAGCGGGCGGCCATATTAATATCGTGCAGGACCGCGATCACCGTCAGGCCACGCTGCTGGCTGAGACGATGCACCAGCGCCAGCACATCGACCTGATGGGCGATATCCAGCGCCGACGTCGGTTCATCGAGCAGCAGACAGCGGCTATCCTGCGCCACCAGCATGGCGATCCACGCGCGCTGGCGTTCGCCGCCGGAAAGGCTGTCCACCAGCCGATGCGCCAGCGGTTTCAGCCCCACCAGCGCAATGGCCTCTTCTACTTTTTCGCGATCCGCCACGCCGAAGCGCCCCAGCGCGCCGTGCCACGGATAGCGGCCAATCGCCACCAGTTCGCGCACCGTCATCCCTTCCGCCGCCGGCAGTTGTTGCGGCAGATAGGCCACTTTGCGGGCAAACGCCTTGCTGCTCCAGCTGTCCAGCGGCTGGCCGTCAAGCAGCACATCGCCCTCGGAAGGCGGCTGATGGCGGCCAAGCATTTTGAGTAACGTGGATTTGCCGGAACCGTTATGGCCAATCAGGCCAGTGACTTTTCCTGCCGGGAAGGTCAACGAGAGGGGATGAAGCAGCGTGCGGCCAGGCACGCGAAAGGTCACGCGATTTAACGCAAACGTCGTCTCAGAGTGCGGAGTCTGTTCCTGCATAGCAACAACCTGATATTGGGCGCGGCGAACCGCGCCCGTGAGTAGTTAGAAGCGGAAGGTTGCGGTAGCAACAACCTGACGTTCCGCTCCCCAGTAGCATGCGTACTCGCTATAGCAGCTGGAGACATATTCGCGGTCAAACAGGTTGTTGACGTTGACGCCGACCGAGGACCCCGGCAGGCCAAAGCGCGCCAGATCGTATTTCACCGTCGCATCCATCAGCGCATAACCGGCCACATTGAAGGAGTCATTTTTCTTACCGGTGCTGGTGTCATTTTTGTAGTAGCTGACCGTCGAACCGATATAACGCGCGCCCGCGCCAATCGTCAGCCCGCTAAGCGCGGTTTCGTGGAAGGTGTAATCCGCCCACAGCGAGGCCATATTACGCGGCACTTCCGCCGGACGCTTGCCTTCGAAGACGGTGTCGTGAGTGTATTCGGCATCGGTATAGCTGTATGCCGCGGTCAGGTTGATATTGGCATTGACCGCCGCCTTCGCCTCCAGCTCAAAGCCGCGGGAGCGGATTTCGCCGGTTTGTACGCTGAACAGTCCGGTCGGATCGTTCGGGTCTGCCGTCAGGTTCTTATCTTTAGTCAGCTGATAGACCGCCGCGGTCACCACCACCGGCATATCTTTCGGCACGTATTTCACGCCGGCTTCATACTGCTTACCGCGCGACGGATCGAACGGCTTGCCGGTGCTATTGGAACCCGATACCGGTTCGAACGATTCGCTGTAGCTGAAGTACGGGGAGATACCGTTATCGAACAGATAGTTGATCCCGCCGCGCCAGCTGAACTGCTGGTCGTGATTTTCCGCCATGCTGCTGGTGGAACGGGTGAAGGTAGACGTGGTGGCATAATCGTAGCGGCCGCCTAAGGTCATCACCCATTTGTCCCACTCCATCTGATCCTGCGCGTACAGCCCCGTCTGCTCCATACGGTTAAGGACCGCGTACGGGAAGTTGACGTTCACGTTCGGGTTGCCGTACTGCGGATTGGTCATGCTAATGGCATCGGCCGTACCGTAGTCCGCATCAACGTCGTTACGCATCCGCGAGTAGTCCACGCCGGTCAGCAGCGTGTGGTTCACCGCGCCGGTAGCAAAATCAGACTGCAGTTGCGTATCAACGGTAAAGGTATTCAGGTGCTCATCGGAACGCACGTAGGCACGATTGATTTTCCCCGGCTCCTGGTAACCATTGCCGTAGACCGAACGATACAGCGTATGCACATCGGCATAGCGCAGGTTCTGACGCACGGTAAAGGTGTCATCGAACTGATGGGAGAAGCTATAGCCAACCATCTGCTGGCGACGCGACATCTTGTTATCGGACTCGCCTTCGTTGAAGTCGGTTGGCAGCTTGTGGGCCTTGCCGTTGGCATCGTAATACGGCACCACGGTGCCTTCGCGCGGCAGCCAGCCGTAGTAACCCGCATCCGGGTCATTCTGGAAGTTGCTCAGGAAGGTGAAATCGGTTTTATCATCCGGACGCCAGCTGAAGGACGGAGCGACGGCGTAACGGGTCGATTTCGCCATCTGCTGCTGCGCATCCTGGCTGCGGCCTAAACCGGTCAGACGGTATGACCACACGCCGTCATCATCAATGGCGTCGCTGAAGTCGAAACCGGTTTGCCACAGGTTATCGGTGCCCATTTTAAACTGTACTTCTTTCAGCGGCTCGGTGGTCGGACGCTTGCTGACCATGCTGACGATACCGCCCGGGTTGCTGTTGCCGTACAGCACCGAGGTTGGCCCGCGCATCACTTCCACGCGTTCCAGGAAATACGGGTCCATCGAGACTTCAGAGTAGTTGTTACCCTGCAGCTTCATGCCATCCAGATACTGGTTGGTGTTCACCGTGCTGGAGGTGGTGAATCCACGAATGGTGACCACATCATAAGTGGTCGAGCTACCGCGAGTGGAGAAAACGCTCGGCGTGTAAGAGAGCGCTTCTTTGACCGTTGTCGGCTGCTTCATGTCCATCTCTTCGCGGGTCACCACGGAGATAGACTGCGGCGTTTTTTCAATGGGAGTATCGGTTTTGGTGGCCGTGGCGGAACGCTTCGCGGCGATAGTCGGTGCCGGTCCCCAGGCGCTCTCTTGGCTGGCTGGCGCCGCGGTAACGACGAGGGTTTCTTCTTTCGGTTGTTCCGCAGCCTGTGCATAAACAGACATGCCGCTAACCGCCGTGGCTACTACGACTGCGATTTTACGCAGCGAGTGATTTGGCTGAGCAGTTTTAAGACGCGCCATTGGTATATCTCTGATGAAAGTGAATGATAACGTAAACGAGAATTATTATTATGACGGGTGACATAATAGGCGAAACGCGGAATCCAAGGCAAGCGCTATGCCGAACAGGAAGCGCCAAGGGATTAATAAATAACCAGACGGTTATTAAGGAGTTATCACCGTGTTACGCAGATCCCCTAAATAAAAAAGCCCCCTAATACCTTCGTATTAAGGGGCTGTTCAGACGTTCAGCTTAAACGGTTTTAGTTGCCGCCAAACATATCTTTAATCCAACCGGCCACGCCATCGCTCTTTTCCTGCTTCGCAGGTTGCTGCTGTTGCTGCTGCGGTTGGTTAGCAGGCTGCTGCTGCCCGGACTGGTTGAACGGGTTATTGGCTTCCTGCTGCTGTTGCTGCTGTTGCTGCAGGGCTTCGCCCTGGCGGCACAGCGCATCCGGCGAGGTAGTCCACACCGGCAGCGTACGCATACCGCCGCTGCACTGGAAGTAACCGTTGCTGTCCACGCCCATGTCCACGACATCTTCCGGCGGCGTCAGCGCCAGCGGCGTCGGGGTTTGGTTAGCCAGGTAGCGCTGATAAATTGACATCGCGCCGCTGGCCCCGTACAGCTTGGTCGGCTGGTTGTTATCGCGGCCAACCCAGGTAATCGTCACCTGGCTGCCATCGATACCGGCAAACCAGGTATCCACATTGTTGTTGGTGGTCCCGGTTTTACCCGCCAGATGCAGGCCAGGATATTTGGCGCCAAGCTGACGGCCGGTACCGCGCTGCACCACCTGCTGCATGGTCCACAGGGTCATATAGGCCGCCTGCGCCGGAACGGCGCGTTCCGCCTGCGGGTAGCTCTGGTACAGCACCGTACCATCTTCAGCAATAACGGAACGCAGCGCCGACAGCGTTGCGCGGTTACCGCCGCTGGCGATGGTCTGGAATGCCTGCGCGACTTCAATTGGCGTCAGGTTAAGGGCGCCAAGGATCATCGCAGGAACCGCATTCAACTGGTCTTTCGGCACGCCCAGCTTCTGCCAGGTATCGGTGATCGCCGGCAGACCCAGCGACATCCCGAGGTTAACCGTCGGCACGTTCATCGAACGGGTCAGGGCATCCACCAGCATCACCTGACCGCTAAAGCGACGATCGTCGTTCTGCGGCGACCAGGTCTGGCCGTTCGACAAGCGAATCGTCACCGGCGCATCGGCAATCCACGTATTCAACCGATACTGATTCGGCTGGCTCAGCGCGGTCAGATAAGTGGCCGGTTTTGCCAACGAACCAATCGAACGACGCGCCTGCATCGCGCGGTTGTAGCCGGCAAACTGCGGCTCCGCGCCGCCGACCATCGCCCGGACTTCGCCGGTGAAGCGATCGACCACCACCATGGCGGTTTCCAGATCCGGCAGCTTACGCTGTTTCTTCAGTGCCGGGATACCTTCGATGGCCGCTTTTTCCGCCGCATCCTGAGCCACCGGGTCAAAGGTGGTGAAGATCTTCACGCCAGAGAGATCTTTTACTTTATCGCCCAGTTTCGCCTGCAGCTCCTGGCGCACCATCTGCATGAACGCCGGCTGCGGAGAAATCACCCCGCCGCGCGGCTGCACGCCCAGCGGACGGGCGCTCAGCATATCGTACAGCTCCTGGTCGATAATGTTCTGCTGCTGCAGCAGACGCAGCACCAGGTTACGCCGCTCCAGCGCCAGTTTCGGGTTACGCCACGGGTTATAGATTGACGCCCCTTTGACCATCCCGACCAGCAGCGCCTGCTGATCGAGGCTCAGCTCTTCTACCGGGCGGCCAAAGTAGTACAGGCTCGCCAGCGGGAAGCCGCGGATTTCGTTGTCGCCGCTCTGGCCGAGATACACTTCGTTCATGTACAGCTCAAGGATACGATCCTTGCTGTAACGGGCGTCAACGATCAGCGCCATATAGGCTTCGTTGGCCTTACGCCAGTAGGAACGCTCGCTGGACAGGAACAGGTTCTTCACCAGCTGCTGGGTCAGGGTACTTGCCCCCTGCACCGTACGCCCCGCCGTCAGGTTCGCCAGCACCGCACGGCCCATTGAGTACAGGCTGATACCGTCATGCTCATAGAAGTGGCGGTCTTCGGTCGCCAGCAGCGTATCCACCAGCAGATCCGGGAAACCGCTACGCTTAACGAACAGGCGCTGCTCGCCGTTCGCCGACTGCAGCATGGTGATCAGGCGCGGATCGAGACGGAAGAAACCGAACTGACGGTTGTTATCCATATTCTCGATGGTATCCAGATGATCGCCATCGAAGGTCAGACGCGCGCGCACCTGCCCCTCTTTACTATCCGGGAAATCGAACGGACGACGGATCATCTCGATGCTATTAGCCTGTACGGTGTATTCGCCAGGACGCGTCATTGCGCTGACCTGACGGTACTGGGTCGCATTAAGCAGGCGCACCATCTCGTTTTTGCTGATCTGCATATCCGGCTCAAGGTTGACCATCCGGCCATACACTGCCGCCGGCAGTTCCCAGACTTTACCGTCAATGCGGCTGCGAATTTTCTGGTCGAGGTAGACGCCATAGGCGGCGATAATTACCGCAAAGACAATCCCCAGCTTAACCAGCAGCCACAGCCAGCTGCGCTTACGACGAGGCTTATTGCCTTTGCCCTTTCCTTTCTTCGGCATCGGTCGTTCATCCTCATAATCGTCATCGTAATCATCGTCGTAGTCCTCTTCCCGGACCCGGCGACGGGTGACTTTTTGTTTTGCCGGGCGTGAAGGTCTCCCTTTACGTCCGATAGGCTCGCGGTCATCTCCCGCCATGCTTTTTCTCCGCAACTTTCAGGCGTAAAGGCCTGATTCTCAATACTTCCTCTTGAAGGAGGAAGAAGATATCTCTCAATTTAACACCCGCCGCGCTGCCGCGGCCGACGTCTTTCATATCATCTTCGAAGAATAATTCATTAAACAAATCATATAATTATCTGTTTAAGCTGAAGAATATCTCCGGACATAGCACGAATTGTCCAGGCCACAGAGAATAGCACTAATCCGCGACATTCTTAACCAGCATTTTACAACCGCAAAACGCGATAAACGGTAAAATATGATGTTTTTTAATAACATAAATATTGCGCCGTGTGACTCAGGCCGCCGATTTTCAGAACCGCGCCCACAGCAAGGGCGCGGCGCCTCAGGAGTATTTTTTCGTCCGCCGGGTCGGCGCGGTATTCGCCGGGTCATCCGGCCAGACATGTTTCGGATAGCGTCCTTTCATCTCTTTTTGCACCTCGCGGTACGCCCCTTGCCAGAAGGCGCTCAAATCGCGGGTAATTTGTAACGGTCGCTGCGCCGGCGAAAGTAATTCCAGCACCAGGGGAACCCGCCCTTCGGCAATGCGCGGCGTCGTCGCCTCGCCAAACATCTCCTGCATCCGTACCGCCAGCGCCGGCGGGTTATCTTCATGATAGCGAATAGCGATACGGCTGCCGGTCGGCACCGTGTAATGGGTCGGCAGCTCGCTATCCAGCTTCTGGCGTAACGTCCACGGCAGCCAGTTTTGCAGCGCCTGTCGCAGGTCTACCGCCTTGAGCGCCCGAAGCGAATGCACCCCGGTCATCTGCGGCAACAGCCACGCCTCCAGCGAAGCTAACAGCGATGCGTCATCAACGGCGGGCCAGTCCGCTTCCGGCAGCCACTGCGCGGCGCAGTGCAGCCGCAGGCGCAGTTGTTCAGCCTCCGGCGTCCAGTTCAATACCCCGAGCCCCTTATCGCGGATACCGTTGAGCATCGCCTGGTGCAGCTCCGCCTCCGACGGTTTCGCCAACGGCTGAGTTTTTATCACCAGCTGGCCAATGCAGCTACGCCGCCAGGCTTTTAGCGTCCCCTGCGCTTCATCCCACTCCACGGTATCGGAGCGTTGTATCAGCTCAGGACGCTGCGCCACCAGTTGGTCAATATCCAGCGGCAGCGCCAGCAAAATTCGCGCATCGGGCGCCGAACTGCCCTGTAGTAGCAGCGGCGCAATTAGCCATTCGTGACGGCCGAGCGCGTCATCGGCATCCAGCATCGCCCCCATGCCGTTAGCCAACTGATAGCGCCCTTCCTGGCCGCGTCGACGGGCGATCCGGTCGGCAAACGCTGGGGCCAGCAACGCCGCCATCCGCTCAGCATCAGGCTGACCGCCGCGGCTGGCCAGCCGCTTCAATAACTGCTGCGCCCGCTGCTGCCAGTTGCCCTGCTGGCGCGCAAACGCGGCGCCTAAGTCACTATTGCCGCCGCGCGGCGGCTCCTCAAGAATAGCCGCCAGTTTCGCCGCCGTCGCCGCGTCATCCGCGGAATCGGCCGCCGTCAGCATGGCCGCCAGACGCGGGTCGTTACCCAGCGCCGCCATTTGGCGCCCGTGAGCCGAAAGGCGTTCGCCCTCCAGCGCCGATAGCGCCGTCAACAGACGCCGCGCCGCCGCCAGATTGATCGCCGGCGGTAGGTCCAGCCAGCGAAGCTCGGCCGGATCGCGGCAGCCCCACTGCAGCAACTCCAGCAGCAGAGCCGATAGATCGCTTTGCAGAATTTCCGGATCGCTCTGCGCCGCCGCGCGCTCCGCCTGCTCTTTCGCCAGCAGATGCAGGCAGATCCCCGGCTCCAGACGCCCGGCGCGACCGGCGCGCTGGGTCATTGACGCCTGGCTTATCCGCTGGGTGATTAGCCGGGTCAAGCCGGTGCGCGGATCGAAGCGCGCGACCCGCTCCTGAGCGCTGTCGACCACCAGGCGAATGCCTTCGATCGTCAAACTAGTTTCAGCGATATTGGTCGCCAGCACCACTTTGCGCATCCCAGCGGGCGCCGGGAGAATCGCTTTGCGCTGTTCGCTCAGCGGCAGCGCGCCGTACAGCGGGCATAACAGCACATCGCTGGCTACGCGCTCGCTCAATTGTTCCTGTACGCGCTGAATTTCGCCAACGCCCGGCAGGAATAACAGCATCGAGCCCTGCTCCTCACGCAGCAGATCCGCGGCGGCGATCGCTACCGCTTCGGCAAAATGCTGATGGCTCGCCAGCGGCGTAAAGCGACGTTCAACCGGGAATGCACGCCCTTCGGAAACTACCACCGGCGCTTCCGGCAACAGGCGCTGCAGACGATCGTTATCCAACGTCGCCGACATGATCAATAACTTGAGATCGTCACGCAGCCCCTGCTGAACGTCCAACAACAACGCCAGCGCCAGGTCGGCCTGCAGGCTTCGTTCATGAAATTCATCGAGGATCACCAGCCCCACGCCGGAAAGTTCCGGATCGTGCTGCAGAGTGCGGGTTAGGATCCCTTCAGTAACCACTTCCAGACGGGTATTTGGCCCAACGCAGCTTTCGGCGCGCATCCGGTAGCCTACCGTTTCTCCCGGTTTTTCTCCCAGCAGCTCCGCCAGACGCTGAGCGACGTTACGCGCCGCCAGCCGCCGCGGCTCCAGCAGAATAATCCGGCCATCAATGTTGCCATCGGCGAGGATCTGTAGCGGCAGCCAGGTTGATTTACCCGCGCCGGTAGGCGCGTTAAGCAGCACCTGCGGCGCCTGCTGCAGGGCGGAAAGAAGTTCGGGAAGAATTGCGGCAACCGGCAATGAGGACACGAAAGGCTCCGGAGGTTAACATTCGAGGGCAAGCATTGTAGCATCCCCGTAATTCATTACCGAGTCTCTATCATGTCCGAGCCGAAACGGCTGTTTTTCGCTCTTGAACTGCCGAAAGCGATACAGAAACAGATTATTCACTGGCGCGCCGCCCATTTTGCCGACGATGCCGGAAGGCCGGTCGCCGCCGATAACCTACATCTGACGCTGGCGTTTCTCGGCGACGTCAGCGCTGAAAAACAGCGCGCGCTGTCGGCAATGGCCGGACGCATTCAACAACCGCCATTTACCCTGACGCTCGACGACGCCGGCCAGTGGCTGCGTTCGCGCGTAGTGTGGCTCGGTACCCGCCAGCCGCCGCGCGGCATGCTGCAGCTGGCAAATATGCTGCGCGCTCAGGCAGCGCGCAGCGGCTGCTATCAAAGCCCGCAGCCGTTTCATCCGCATATCACCCTCCTGCGCGACGCCCGCCACGCGGTGCCAATCCCGCCGCCGGGTTTTTGCTGGCAGGTGCCGATCAACGAATTTGTTCTTTATGAGTCCAGCTTTCTCCGCGGACGCACCCGCTACAACGTGCTGGAACGTTATCCATTTACCAGGGAACTCTGATGCTGTTCACTCCGCCTTTGCAGTCCGCCACTTTAATTAAACGTTACAAACGGTTTCTGGCCGATGTCGTCACGCCGGAGGGCCAGGAGCTGACGCTGCACTGCCCGAATACTGGCGCCATGACCGGCTGCGCCGCGCCGGGCGATACCGTCTGGTATTCCACTTCCGATAATCCTAAACGTAAATATGCGCATACCTGGGAATTAACTGAAACCCAACAGGGCGCGGTCATCTGCGTCAACACGCTGCGGGCCAATACCCTCGCGAAAGAGGCGGTACTCGCCGGAAATATCCCTGAGCTTGCCGGGTATAACATTCTGAAAAGCGAAGTAAAATATGGCGAAGAAAATAGCCGAATCGACCTTATGTTACAGGCAGAAGGCCGCCGTAACTGCTATATTGAAGTGAAATCGGTTACGTTGGCGGAAAAAGAGTACGGTTATTTTCCCGATGCCGTTACCGCACGCGGTCAGAAGCACCTGCGGGAACTCATGAGCGTCGCGGCCGCGGGCCATCGGGCCGTGATTTTATTCGCCGTGCTGCATTCGGCGATAGACCGTTTCTCACCCGCGCATCATATTGATGCCAAATACGCACAGCTGTTGATAGAGGCGCAGGAAAAGGGGGTAGAAATTCTCGCCTGGAAAGCGGAACTTTCTACCAAAATGATGACTCTGAATAAGCCGATTGCCGTGGCGTTAACCCCCGGTAATTAAAAGGCTAAATTGTGTCCGGTTCGCGAGCGCAAATACGCTTTTCTTCACAGCGTTGTCAAGTGTAACGTTTAGATAATTGCTATCCGGAAAAGCATCTGCTATTTATAGCGGCCTGATTTTTCCCCCACATGGGGATCGATAGTGCGTGTTAAGGAGAAGCAACATGCAAGAAGGGCAAAACCGTAAAACATCGTCCCTGAGTATTCTCGCCATCGCTGGGGTGGAGCCGTACCAAGAGAAGCCGGGCGAAGAGTATATGAACGAAGCCCAGCTGGCGCACTTCAAGCGCATTCTTGAAGCATGGCGTAATCAACTCAGGGATGAAGTGGATCGCACCGTAACGCATATGCAGGATGAAGCAGCTAACTTCCCGGACCCGGTCGACCGTGCCGCGCAGGAAGAAGAGTTCAGCCTGGAGCTGCGTAACCGCGACCGCGAACGTAAACTCATCAAGAAGATTGAGAAAACACTGAAAAAAGTCGAAGACGAAGACTTCGGCTTCTGCGAATCCTGTGGCGTGGAGATTGGCATTCGCCGTCTGGAAGCGCGTCCAACAGCTGACCTGTGCATCGACTGCAAGACGCTGGCGGAAATTCGCGAAAAACAGATGGCGGGTTAATTCCCAGCTACCTCACTCTCTGGCGGGAGTTTCTCCCGCCTGATTCCCCTTGTGTTTAACATGACCGACTCAGACTATATCGGGCGCTTTGCTCCCTCACCTTCCGGCGAACTCCACTTCGGCTCATTAATCGCCGCCCTCGGCAGCTATCTACAGGCGCGGGCGAAAGGCGGTATCTGGCGCGTACGCATTGAAGATATCGACCCGCCGCGGGAAGTTCCCGGCGCCGCCGACACTATTTTGCGACAGCTCGATCGCTACGGTCTGCACTGGGACGGCGAGGTACTGTGGCAATCCCAGCGGCACGAAGCCTATCGCGAGCGCCTCGCCTGGCTGCGCGATCGGGATCTCTGCTACTACTGCACCTGCACCCGCACGCGCATTCATAGCGTCGGCGGGATCTACGACGGCCACTGTCGCGATTTGCGCCTTGCCGGCGAAAACGCCGCGCTGCGCCTGCGTCAGACCCGTCCGGTACTGGAATTTTATGACCAGTTGCGCGGAACCATCGTCGCCGACGAACCGCTGGCGCGGGAAGATTTCATCATCCATCGTCGCGACGGGCTGTTCGCCTATAATCTGGCGGTAGTGGTTGACGACCATTTTCAGGGGGTCAGCGAAATCGTCCGCGGCGCCGATCTCATCGAGCCAACGGTACGACAAATTTCATTGTATCAGCACTTTGGCTGGCCTGTGCCAGACTACGTGCACCTGCCGCTGGCGCTGAACGCCGAAGGTAATAAGCTCTCAAAACAAAACCACGCCCCGTCCCTGCCGGAGGGCGATCCGCGCCCGGAAATTGTGCGGGCATTAACATTTTTGAATCAGGATGTCATCGAGGATTGGCAAGCGCTGAGTATTGAAGATTTACTCAAACAAGCGGTAGCCAACTGGCAACCTGCAAAAATCCAGCATTCTCAAATGGCTCCCGCTGAGCTATGATTAGCCGCTATTTTTGCTCGTCGCCCTTCAGGTTGCCCCTGAATTTGCCGTTTAAATGCAACCTGAAGCCCATAGAGTAATGTTTTATCCGAAGTTCGTCTGACACTACGAGGTGCACCATTTTTACCCGAGTCGCTAATTTTTGCCGCAAGGTGCTAAGCCGTGAAGAGCGCGAGGCAGAGGCTGCCGCCGTCGAACAAACGCATATGACGGTGATCCCGCGTGAACAGCATGCAATTTCCCGCAAAGATATCAGTGAAAACGCGCTCAAGGTGCTCTATCGACTGAACAAGGCGGGCTACGAAGCTTACCTGGTCGGCGGCGGCGTTCGCGACCTGCTGCTGGGCAAGAAACCAAAAGATTTTGACGTCACCACCAGCGCGACCCCGGACCAGGTACGTAAACTGTTCCGCAACTGCCGCCTGGTTGGCCGTCGTTTCCGCCTGGCGCACGTGATGTTCGGGCCGGAAATCATTGAGGTCGCCACCTTCCGCGGCCATCACGAAGGCCACACTAACGACCGCGTCACCTCCCAGCGCGGCCAGAACGGCATGCTGCTGCGCGATAACATCTTCGGTTCTATCGAAGAGGATGCCCAGCGCCGCGACTTCACCATCAACAGCCTTTATTACAGCGTGGCGGACTTCACCGTACGCGACTACGTTGGTGGAATGCGCGATCTGCAGGAAGGGGTGATTCGCCTGATTGGCGACCCGGAAACCCGTTACCGTGAAGATCCGGTGCGCATGCTGCGCGCGGTACGTTTCGCCGCCAAACTCCATATGCGCATCAGCGCCGAAAGCGCCGAGCCAATTCCGCGTCTGGCCACCCTTCTTCACGACGTCCCCCCGGCGCGTCTGTTTGAAGAAGTGCTGAAACTACTGCAGGCGGGTTATGGTTATGAAACCTACCAGCTGCTGCGCGAATACAGCCTGTTCCAGCCGCTGTTCCCGACGATCACCCGCTACTTCACCGAGCGCGGCGATAGCCCGATGGAACGCATCATCATTCAGGTGCTGAAGAATACCGATAACCGCCTGCATAACGACATGCGCGTTAACCCGGCATTCCTGTTCGCGGTCATGTTCTGGTATCCGCTGCTGGAAATGGCGCAGAAAATCGCGCAGGAGAGCGGGCTGGTCTATTACGACGCCTTCGCGCTGGCAATGAATGACGTGCTGGATGAAGCCTGCCGGACGCTGGCGATTCCTAAACGCATCACCACCCTGGTGCGCGATATCTGGCAGCTGCAGCTTCGTATGTCCCGCCGTCAGGGCAAACGCGCGTGGAAACTCATGGAGCATCCGAAGTTCCGCGCCGCCTATGATCTGCTTGAACTGCGCGCAGGCGCCGAGAACAACCACGAACTGCAGCGCCTGACCAAATGGTGGGGCGAGTTCCAGGTAGCCGCGCCGCCGGAACAGAAAGATATGCTCAACGACCTCGGCGACGATCCGGCTCCGCGCCGCCGCCATCGCCGCCCGCGGAAACGCGCGCCGCGTCAGGGTAACGCATGACCCTGGTCTATATCGCCATTGGCAGTAATCTCGCTTCGCCGCTCGAACAGGTGAATGCGGCTATCCGCGCGCTGGCCGACATTCCGGACAGCCGCGTGGCGAGCGTGTCTTCGCTGTACCGTACGCCGCCGCTGGGGCCGCAGGATCAGCCCGACTATCTCAATGCCGCCGTCGCGCTTGAAACCGCGCTCGCGCCGGAAGCGCTGCTCGATCACACTCAGCGCATCGAACTGCAGCAGGGACGGGAGCGGAAAGCCGAACGCTGGGGACCGCGAACGCTGGACCTCGACATTATGCTATTCGGCGATGCGGTCATTAACAGCGAGCGTCTGACGGTGCCGCACTACGATATGAAAAATCGCGGTTTTATGCTCTGGCCGCTGTTTGAAATCGCCCCACAGCTCCACTTCCCCGATGGCCTCGCCCTTCGCGCCGCGCTGGAAAATCTGGGCGCCGAAAAACCCGCTCTCTGGTAACCCCTACTCCCTTTTTTAGCATTTCCGGCGATAGTGGTAATCGGTTGCCCAAAATCATTGCCCCCCTGAATGCTGCTGTTAGAATGCCGGTTAATATGACTTTCATCATCAGGAAACGTTATGAAACCGACCACCATTGCCCTGCTGCAGAAATGCAAACAGGAGAAAAAGCGCTTCGCCACTATCACCGCCTACGACTACAGTTTCGCTAAGCTTTTTGCCGACGAAGGCATTAACGTCCTGCTGGTGGGCGATTCGCTAGGGATGACGGTACAGGGCCACGACTCCACGCTGCCGGTGACCGTTGACGATATCGCTTACCACACCCGCGCGGTGCGCCGCGGCGCGCCGAACAGCCTGCTGCTCGCCGACCTGCCGTTCATGGCCTACGCCACGCCGGAACAAACCTTTGAAAATGCCGCCGTCGTGATGCGCGCCGGCGCCAATATGGTCAAGCTCGAAGGCGGCGCCTGGCTGGCTGATACCGTCAGGATGCTGGCGGAGCGCGCGGTACCGGTTTGCGGTCACCTCGGTCTGACGCCGCAATCGGTGAACGTGTTCGGCGGCTATAAAGTACAAGGTCGCGGCGATGCAGCGCAGGCGCTGTTTGATGACGCATTAGCCCTGGAAGCCGCCGGCGCCCAGCTGCTGGTGCTGGAGTGCGTGCCGGTAGAGCTGGCAAAACGCATTACCGAAGCGCTGACGATCCCGGTTATCGGCATCGGCGCAGGCAACGTGACCGATGGGCAAATCCTGGTGATGCATGACGCTTTCGGGATCACCGGCGGCCACATTCCTAAATTCGCGAAAAATTTCCTCGCAGAAGCGGGCGACATCCGCGCCGCGGTACGGCAGTATATTGCCGAAGTCGAATCCGGGACCTATCCGGGCGAAGAACATAGTTTCCATTAAGGAGTCTTGTTGTGCTGATAATTGAAACCCTGCCGCTGCTGCGCCAGCATATCCGTCGTTTACGCCAGGAAGGCAAGCGCATTGCGCTGGTTCCCACCATGGGCAACCTGCACGATGGTCATATGAAGCTGGTTGATGAAGCCAAAGCCTGCGCGGATGTCGTGGTGGTCAGTATCTTCGTGAATCCCATGCAATTTGACCGCCCGGACGATCTGGCGCGCTATCCGCGTACCCTGCAGGAAGATTGCGAAAAGCTGAACAAGCGCAAGGTCGATTTTGTCTTTGCTCCGGCGCCGGCGGAAATTTATCCGCAGGGTACCGAAGGGCAAACCTTCGTTGATGTCCCGGGCCTGTCGACCATGCTGGAAGGCGCCAGCCGCCCTGGCCACTTCCGCGGCGTCTCGACCATTGTCAGCAAGCTGTTCAACCTGGTGCAGCCGGATGTCGCCTGCTTCGGCGAGAAAGATTTCCAGCAGTTGGCGCTGATCCGCAAAATGGTCGCCGATATGGGTTATGACATCGAGATCGTCGGCGTGCCGATTATCCGCGCGAAAGACGGCCTGGCGCTGAGCTCGCGTAATGGTTATCTGACCGCCGAGCAGCGTAAAATCGCCCCGGGTCTGTATAAAGTGCTGAGCTCGGTGGCGGAAAAACTTGCCGCGGGCGAACGTCATCTTGAGGAAATCATCGCCATCGCCGAGCAGGAGCTCAACGAATCAGGTTTTCGCGCCGACGATATCCAGATCCGCGATGCCGACACCCTGCTGGAGCTCACGGATGCCAGCAAACGCGCGGTGATCCTGATGGCGGCATGGCTGGGCCAGGCGCGTCTGATTGATAACAAAATCGTCGAGCTGGGCCAGTAGTCCGGAACGAAAAATCGGGTTATTTTCTCAAAGCGGATGCCGTGTCCGCTTTGCTACTTAAAGGTTGGAAGGTAGAAGTTATGATGCGTAATATGCTGCAGGGCAAGCTCCACCGCGTTAAAGTCACGCAGGCTGACCTGCATTACGAAGGTTCCTGCGCCATTGACCAGGATTTCCTCGAAGCGGCCGGTATTCTGGAAAATGAAGCCATTCATCTGTGGAACGTGACCAACGGAAACCGTTTCTCGACTTATGCGATCGCCGCCGAGCGCGGTTCGAAGATTATCTCCGTCAACGGCGCTGCGGCACACTGCGCAAGCGTCGGCGATATCCTCATTATCGCCAGCTTCGTGACCATGTCTGACGAAGAAGCCCGCACCTGGCAGCCGAAAGTGGCCTATTTCGAAGGCGATAACGAAATGAAGCGCCAGGCGAAAGCCATCCCGGTGCAGGTCGCCTGATTCTTACGGCGCTGCGCTCAGCCGCAGCGCCGGTTTATCCCTGCGGCTGGTTGCTGATAAGCCGCGACATCGTCTCCAGCGAATCGGTGCGTAAGATATACAACCGCTTCAGCAAGAACGGATTATCCCCCGGTTTCACCTTCCCTCTCACCGTCGTTACCGCCAGATGAAAACCGGCATCGTTCGCCGCTTTGACCGCCGTGGCGTTATAGCCGCCGAATGGATACGAAAGATACAGCACATGTGGATTAAACTGGCTCAGCGCCCGCCGTGAACGCTCGAAATCAAAGAGAATATTGTGGTAATTACGGCTAAGTAATATCGGGTGACGGGCGGCATCGACCCGGTGCAGAAAATGGGTATGCGACTGCACATCAAACACGTCCTGAATCTGTCTGAGCTCAGAGATACTCATAAACTGCAGCGATTTCGGATCCCACTTTTGCGGATGACGTTTGATCCGCGACGAGATAATAAATGCCGTAGCGTGGAATCCGTACTGCTTGAGGATCGGATAAGCGTAGCGATTCACCGACTTGAGGCCGTCATCAAAGGTAATCACCACCGAGCGCGCAGGCAGATTAACCTTGTTACGTAAATACCCTTCCAGTTGATACATCGTCAGCGTGGTATAGCCCTGGTCACGCAGCCAGGTCATCTGGTTACTGAAAGCGCGCACCGAGGTGGTGGTCGAGGTATGGCGGAAACGGCTATTTTCTTCATCACGCAGAATATGGTGATAAGTCAGTACCGGAATGCCGTTATCTTCCTGCGCGTCCAGGCTGCTTACCCACGCCAGCCGGTTGCCGATACGAATTTGATACCAGGTCTGATTAAGGCGGTCTTTCAGCTTGCTGATAATGGGATAGCGCAGGTTATTGGCTAATGTGCCAAACGGCGGGCTGCCCGCTGACGGCGCATCGTAAACCGGCGTATCTTTCCAGGTCAGCAGGTTCTGGTTGCTCAATGGCTGGTGTAAATCGCCCAGGTTATCCTCAACCCGCTTTGCGCCCTGCACCGGCCCCAGGTGCCCTTTATCAATAAAGCCGGTACCGAAACCAAAATTGAATTCGTAATAGTCTGCGGTAGTCGGTACCACGGCAAGGATTTGCCCGGCGCGAACGTTGCCGACGCTCACTACATGGTTGCCGACCTGCGCCCAGATATCGGCATCTTCCGTGATTTGCATATAGCGTGCGGGGACGCCCTGTTGGCTGAGCAGGCTGGCGGAAACGCTGACTGACGTCAGCAAAAGAAATAGTGTTATGACTCGGGCAAACATGCGCATCGAACCGGTAAACCTGAATGCCGCCATTGTAACAAAAGCGGCATCAATGCTAATGCCTAATTTCCGAACGTGTCATGCAGGAGACGAAAAGGCGGATTTTTTTGCTGCTGATGCCACAGGCTGCTCACCGTGGGGCCTCCAGCGCTAACAATAGCATTACGGAAGGCGTCGCTGCTGAGGGTATAGCGCTGTAAATACATTTCTTCCAGCAATGGATAGCGAATGCCGGAAATGACTTCACAGTGAGTATGCTTGTGGCTCATCAGCGCGGCGGCGCGATACGGCGCGGCACCGGTTTTATCGGTGAGAAAAATCACCCCATCGCCGCAGTCTGTGGCATGCAGCGCGTCGCACATCATGCGGCTCAGCATATTGACGCTCAGATTACGCCAGTAATTCACCGCCCGGCATTGCGCCAGCGGGCCAAACTTTTTCTCCAGACGATCCAGCATCTCCTGCGCCAGCTCATCATGGCAGGTAATTACCCAACCTAACATCGCCTACCTCCTTAGCAGGCAAACAATTTAGCAGGGCAAGCGTTGAGGTAGGGTGATGGGTATCAAAAATTACCGCATAGCGCCCCGGCAAAGTGAAATTAGCGGGGGCGCTTGTAGAGAGGTTAGCTACGCAGGCCGCGCCCGCGCTGGATCAGGTACCAGCACAGAATATAGAAGACCACGATGAACACCACCAGTACGCCAAAGGTGGTCGCTAGCGGGACGTCATGAATGCCGAGGAAACCAAAACGGAAGCCGCTAATCATGTAGACGATGGGGTTGAGATGCGACAGCGCTTGCCAGAACGGCGGCAGCAGCGTCAACGAATAGAACACCCCGCCAAGGTAAGTCAACGGCGTCAGCACGAAAGTCGGGATCAGGCTGATATCGTCGAAGGTTTTCGCAAACACCGCATTGAGCAGGCCCGCCAGCGAGAACAGAATTGCCGTCAAAATCAGCGTCAGGGCGACAAACAGCCAGGAATGAACCTGGAACGGGACGAAGAACAGCGAGATAGCCGTCACCAGAATGCCGACACACAGACCGCGCGCCACCCCGCCGCCGACGTAACCGGCGATCACCACGTGGGTTGGCACCGGCGCCACCAGCAGTTCCTCAATATTGCGCTGGAACTTGGCGCTAAAGAACGACGAGGCGACGTTGGCGTAGGCGTTGGTGATCACCGCCATCATAATCAGCCCCGGCACGATAAACTGCATATAGGTAAAACCGTGCATCTCGCCGATCCGCGAGCCGATCAGGTTGCCAAAGATGACGAAATAGAGGGTCATGGTGATCACCGGCGGTACCAGCGTCTGAACCCAGATACGCATAAACCGGTGGATCTCTTTGGTCCAGATGCTTTTCAGCGCGACCCAGTAAAGCTGCATCATGCTGATTCTCCTTTTTTGTCGTGCACCAGCGTGACAAACAACTCTTCCAGACGGTTGGCCTTGTTACGCATACTTAATACCTGCACGCCCTGGGCGCTTAGCTGGGCGAAAACGCTGTTAATCCCCTGCTCGCGCAACACTTCAACTTCCAGCGTCGAGGTATCAACCAGCCGGTACTGATACCCGTCGAGGGTTGGCAGCGGGCTTTTCGGCGCTAGATCGAGGATAAAGGTTTCCGATTTCAGCTTAGCCAGCAGCGCCTTCATTGAGGTGTTTTCCACCAGCTCGCCGCTCTGGATAATGCCGATATTACGACACAGCATTTCCGCCTCTTCCAGATAGTGGGTCGTGAGGATAATGGTGGTGCCTTTATCGTTAAGATCTTTGAGGAAACCCCACATTGAGCGACGTAGTTCGATATCAACGCCAGCGGTGGGCTCATCAAGAATGAGCAGCTTCGGCTCATGCATCAGCGCGCGGGCAATCATCAGGCGGCGCTTCATCCCGCCGGAGAGCATACGCGCGCGTTCATTGCGCTTTTCCCACAGATCGAGCTGTTTCAGATACTTTTCGCTACGCAAAATTGCTTCTTTACGCTCAACGCCATAGTAACCCGCCTGGTTAACCACGATCTGCTGTACGGTTTCGAATGGGTTGAAGTTGAACTCCTGCGGCACCAGCCCTAACTGGCGCTTGGCGTTCACCACATCTTTTTCCAGGTCGTAGCCAAATACGTTAACCTGGCCGGAGGTTTTATTAACCAGCGAACTAATGATGCCGATAGTCGTGGATTTCCCCGCGCCGTTAGGGCCCAGCAGCGCATAAAAGTCGCCGGCTTCAACCTGCAGGTCGATGCCTTTCAGCGCCTGAACCCCGCCGGGATAGGTTTTCTTGAGCTGTTTTAATTCCAGAGCAATGGTCATTAAATATCTCTTCTCGTGTCTTCAAACCTAATTTACCCAAATAATTCATGTTGCAGGAAGGCGGCAAATGAGCGAATCCCCAGGAGCTTACATAAGTAAGTGACTGGGGTGAACGAGTGCAGCCAACGCACCTGCAGCATGAAGTATGACGGGTAAAGGTTGTTTTCAAAAAGGTGAGCTTACCCTATATTAGCGCAACGCACTTACTTGGTTACAGGCCGTAAACGTCCATGAATGATATAGATACACTCATCAGCAATAATGCACTATGGTCAAAAATGCTGGTGGAAGAGGACCCCGGCTTCTTTGCGAAATTGTCGCAGGCGCAGAAACCGCGCTTTCTGTGGATTGGCTGCTCCGATAGCCGCGTCCCCGCGGAGCGCTTAACCGGCCTGGAACCCGGTGAATTATTCGTACACCGTAACGTCGCCAATCTGGTGATCCATACCGACCTGAACTGCCTGTCGGTGGTGCAATACGCCGTTGACGTGCTGGAAGTCGAACACATTATTATCTGCGGCCACTACGGCTGTGGCGGCGTACAGGCGGCGGTCGAGAACCCGGAGCTGGGGCTCATTGATAACTGGCTGCTGCACATTCGCGATATCTGGTTTAAACACAGCTCGCTGCTCGGTGAGATGCCGGAAGATCGGCGTCTGGATACGCTTTGCGAACTGAACGTGATGGAGCAGGTATACAACCTGGGACACTCGACGATCATGCAGTCGGCGTGGAAACGTGGCCAAAAGGTGACGATCCACGGCTGGGCTTATGGTATTCACGACGGACTGCTGCGCGATCTTGATGTCACCGCCGTCAGCCGGGAAACCCTCGAGCAGCGCTATCGCCACGGGATTTCCAATCTCAAGAGCAAGCACGCCAACCATAAATAGCCGCCGCGCTCACCGCCCCGGATAAGGCGTTCACCCTATCCGGGACCGCAACAATAATTACTCGTCCAGCAGGATCACTTTACCGACGTACGGCAGGTGGCGATAGCGCTGAGCATAGTCGATGCCGTAGCCCACCACGAACTCATCCGGAATGGCAAAACCGACAAACTCAACCGGGACGTTCACTTCACGACGGCTTGGTTTATCCAGCAGCGTACAGATAGCCAGCGATTTCGGCTCGCGCAGGCTGAGGATTTCGCGCACTTTAGACAGGGTGTTGCCGGAATCGATGATGTCTTCGACGATCAGTACGTCCTTACCGCGAATGTCTTCATCAAGATCTTTAAGGATTTTGACATCACGGGTGGTGGACATGCCGCTGCCATAGCTAGAGGCGGTCATAAAGTCGACTTCATGCGGCACCTGAACCTCACGGCACAGGTCAGCCATAAACATAAATGAACCGCGCAACAGACCCACCAGCACCATTTCGCTGCCGCTGTCTTTGTAGCGTTCATTAATTTGACGACCCAGTTCGGCGATACGCGCTTTGATCTCGGCTTCCGGGATCATCACTTCTACAGTATGTTTCATTAAACTAACCATTTGATTCTTAGGATAAATCTTCAAAGCCGCTGCTTTCACACCGACGTTGACCGGCAAGCGATACAGTATACCAGCAAAACGAAATCTTCGGTGCAGTGAATAATAAAGCCATATTTGTGATTCCGATCACAGTTGTTAAATCCTATAATTAATTGCAGTTAAAAAATTAACAACTGAAGAGTGTCTTTCTATGGCAGAAACAAAATCTCAACAATCACGGTTACTTGTCACGCTGACGGCGCTGTTTGCCGCCTTCTGTGGCCTGTATCTGTTAATCGGTGGGGTATGGCTGGCCGCTATCGGCGGTTCCTGGTACTACCCTATCGCAGGCCTGGTGATGCTGGCCGTCACCGTCATGCTGTTCCGCGGCAAGCGCGCAGCGCTGTGGCTGTATGCCGCCCTGTTGCTGGCAACCATGATTTGGGGGGTATGGGAAGTCGGTTTCGACTTCTGGGCGCTGACGCCGCGCAGCGACATCCTGGTCTTCTTCGGCATTTGGCTGATTCTGCCATTTGTCTGGCGTCGCCTGCCGGTACCCTCCGCTGGCGCCGTGGGCGGTCTGGTTATCGCCCTGTTGATTAGCGGCGGGATCCTGACCTGGGCCGGTTTCAACGACCCGCAGGAGGTGAACGGTACGTTGAGCGCTGACGCGACGCCGGCCGCGCCGATTTCTACCGTCGCCGATAGCGACTGGCCGGCCTATGGCCGCAACCAGGAAGGCCAGCGTTATTCGCCGCTGAAGCAAATTAACGCCGATAACGTGAAGAACCTGAAGGAAGCCTGGGTATTCCGCACCGGCGACCTGAAGCAGCCGAACGATCCGGGTGAAATCACTAACGAAGTGACGCCGATTAAAGTTGGCGACACGCTGTATCTGTGTACCGCGCACCAGCGTCTGTTCGCGCTCGACGCGGCCACCGGTAAAGAGAAGTGGCATTTTGACCCGCAGCTGAACGCCGATCCGTCGTTCCAGCACGTGACCTGCCGTGGCGTCTCCTATCATGAAGCAAAAGCGGATAACGCCCCTGCCGACGTCGTCGCCGACTGCCCGCGCCGTATTATTCTGCCGGTCAACGATGGCCGTCTGTTCGCGGTGAACGCCGACAACGGTAAGCTGTGCGAAACCTTTGCTAATAAAGGCATTCTCAACCTGCAGACCAACATGCCGGTGACCACGCCGGGCATGTATGAACCGACGTCGCCGCCGATTATCACCGACAAGACTATCGTCATTGCCGGCGCGGTAACCGATAACTTCTCAACCCGCGAGCCATCAGGCGTGATCCGCGGCTTTGATGTGAATACCGGTAAACTGCTGTGGGCCTTCGACCCGGGCGCGAAAGACCCTAATGCGATCCCGAGCGATGAGCATCACTTCACACTCAATTCACCTAACTCCTGGGCGCCTGCCGCCTATGACGCTAAGCTGGATTTAGTCTATCTGCCGATGGGCGTTACCACGCCGGATATCTGGGGCGGCAACCGCACGCCGGAACAGGAACGTTACGCCAGCTCTATCGTGGCGCTGAACGCAACCACCGGTAAACTGGCGTGGAGCTACCAAACCGTACACCACGATCTGTGGGATATGGATATGCCGTCGCAGCCGACATTGGCCGACATTGATGTGAACGGTAAAACCGTACCGGTGATTTACGCTCCGGCCAAAACCGGCAACATCTTCGTGCTGGATCGTCGTAATGGCGAACTGGTGGTCCCGGCGCCGGAAAAACCGGTTCCGCAGGGTGCGGCGAAGGGCGACTATGTTGCCAAAACCCAGCCGTTCTCCGAGCTGAGTTTCCGTCCGAAGAAAGACCTGACCGGCGCGGATATGTGGGGCGCCACCATGTTTGACCAGCTGGTGTGCCGCGTTATCTTCCATCAGATGCGCTATGAAGGTATCTTCACGCCGCCGTCCGAACAGGGCACGCTGGTATTCCCGGGTAACCTGGGGATGTTTGAGTGGGGCGGCATCTCCGTCGATCCTAACCGTCAGGTGGCTATCGCCAACCCGATGGCGCTACCGTTCGTCTCTAAACTGATCCCACGCGGCCCGGGCAACCCGATGGAACCGCCAAAAGACGCGAAAGGCTCCGGTACCGAGTCTGGCGTTCAGCCGCAGTATGGCGTGCCGTTCGGCGTTACGCTGAACCCGTTCCTGTCGCCGTTTGGCCTGCCGTGTAAACAACCGGCATGGGGTTATATCTCGGCGCTGGATCTGAAGACCAACGAAGTGGTGTGGAAAAAACGCATCGGTACGCCGCAGGATAGTCTGCCGTTCCCGCTGCCTGTCCCGCTGCCGTTCAATATGGGTATGCCGATGCTGGGCGGTCCGATCTCAACCGCCGGTAACGTGCTGTTTATCGCCGCCACCGCCGATAACTATCTGCGCGCTTACAACATGAGCAATGGTGAAAAACTGTGGCAGGCGCGTCTGCCGGCAGGTGGCCAGGCGACGCCGATGACCTATGAAGTGAATGGCAAGCAGTACGTTGTCATCTCTGCCGGCGGTCATGGCTCGTTCGGTACGAAAATGGGCGACTACATCGTTGCCTACGCGTTACCGGATGACGCGAAGTAAAACGCAAAACGGCAACGAAAGTTGCCGTTTTTTTTGCCCCTCTCCCCATGGGAGTGGGCGGCAGGCTGTACAGTCCTACACGGTGAATCCCAACATCATCCCGGTATCTTCATGCTCCAGCAGATGACAGTGCGCCATATAGGCGAACTCCTTTGGCGCCTGATGATCGAACTTCACCAGCACTTCGCTCACCCCGCCCTCCACTCTTACCGTATCCTTCCAGCCGCGCCGATGCGCCGCCGGCGCCTGGCCATTTTCACTCAGAATACGGAATTGCGTGCCATGAATATGGAAAGGATGCAGCATCATGTCGCCCTTACCGGAGATCAGCCAGCGCTCGTACTGCCCCCTGGCCGCGGCAAACATCGGCACATTCATATCAAAGGCCTTGCCATTGATGCGGTTGGCGCTATGGAAATCAAAACCCTTGTCTGATGAAACGCCATGTCCCATGCCACCGCCATGGTTCATATTCTTCATTTCACCATGATTCATATTTCCCATATTGTTCATGTCGCCATGCCCCATCATTCCATGATTCATACCGGACATCGCCTGGTCGCCATATTTCTTCATTAGCGCCTGCATACCCATCATGTCGAGCATAGGATCCATCGACAGCTGCAGCGTGCGCTGCGTCAGCCCCTCCAGTGACGGCAGCGCGGGTATCGCGGCCAAAGTATCGGGTAACTTACCGGAGGCCGGGATCAATAGCGGCTGTATACGGAGCACCGGCTGCGGCTTATCAAATGGCGCAATCGTCATCCCCATTTGGCTCACCGGCATCGTCAGGAGATCAAATGCCTTCCCGTCGCGGGTATCAATTAAAACCTCAAAACGCTCGCCCATCAGCACCGGCAGTTCGCTCACTTTGACCGGTTCCGCCAACAGGCCGCCGTCGCTTGCTATTACGTACATTGGGCGGCGATCGCTGGTAGCGAAATTCAACGAGCGGGCATTACAGCCATTAAGTAGACGCAGGCGTAACCAACCGCGCGGCGGAGCGTGTTCGGGATACAGCGCGCCGTTCGTCAACAGGGTATCGCCAAACCAGCCAACGGCGGCGCTCATGATATCGAGCTGATAATCTATTTCGCCATTGGCATTGAATCTTTTGTCCTGCACGATCACCGGAACATCATCGATTCCCCACTGCTTCGGAAGCAGTAATTGCCCGCTTTCGACATCTTCAATCAGCACCAAACCCGCCAGCCCCATGGCAACCTGACGGCCGGTTTTACCATGCTGATGAGGATGGAACCAGCAGGTCGCAGCTCGCTGCGTCGGCGTAAAACTCACCGTCCTTGAGGCTCCTGCGGCGATGACGCCCTGCGGACCGCCATCGACTTCGCCAGGCACTTCCAGCCCGTGCCAGTGGACCGTGGTCTCCTCCGCCAGGCGGTTGTGAATATCTACCGTCACCGCTTCACCTTGCTTCAGCTTCAACGCGGGCCCGAGGAGGTTACCGTTATAGCCCCAGGTCGTCGCAAGATGCGGGCCAAACTGCGTCTTTCCGGCTTGAATCGTCAGCGTAATGCGATTGCGCGCGTCAGCGGTCAATAAATCCGGAACCGGCAAAGCCGGACGGCCGGCAGCGAATACCGAACGGCTCCAGAGCGGTAAGGCGCTGACCGCGCCAAGCGCGGCGCCTAATTTGATAAACTCACGACGTTGCATTTTCACATCCTTTTATTCTGCTGGTGAATATTTAAGCTTAAACCCTCCCGCAACGGGAAGGTCAAGCAGAAGCTTGTGAATAAAGCTCTGCGTGGTGTAAAGAAGTATGCTAACTTTGATTGTCCGTGTTTCAATGGTAGAAAAAATGAAGACGTTTTTCAGAACAATGCTGTTTGGCAGCCTGCTCGCCCTCTCCGCCAATAGCTATGCATTAAGCGAGTCCGAAGCGGAAGATATGGCTGATTTAACGGCGGTATTTGTATTCCTGAAAAATGATTGCGGCTATCAAAATTTGCCAAATACGCAAATTCGCCGCGCGCTGGTCTTTTTTGCCCAGCAAAACCAATGGGACCTCAGCAACTACGATAGCTTTAATATGAAAGCATTAGGTGAGGACAGCTATCGCGATCTCAGCGGCATCAAAATCCCAACCGCCAAAAAGTGCAAAGCTCTGGCGCGTGACTCCCTTAGCCTGCTGGCCTATGTGAAGTAAACGTATCTGCAGCCGCCGCGATGCGGTTGCAGAATGCTATATTATTCTTTTCCCCTGTGATTCATTTACTATGAATTCATTGCGCGATACTTTTATTTCACATGCAGCTAATATGCTTTATATTCATTAATTAGACGACGGCTTAATTTATCAAAAAAAATCACATTCAGGAGAGAATAATTCAACTCATCGTTTATTGCAAAGACCTGCTGGCTAATTAAAATCGCCTGCAATCTCTCTTATTGCAATGGAATGACATTTTGAATATCTCACCTGTTTTTCGCTTACTTCCGTTCGCTGTTCTCATGTTAGCTGGCTGCCAGGCGCATCGTCAGGCTAACGCTCCCATAACGCCACCAATCGCCATTGCCACCGACGCGCAACAGAATGAAAAGCTGCGACTGGCCGCTGAGCAGGAGCGACTTAATGCCTGTCGCCAGGCGTTGGATTCGTTAAAAGAAGTCAATCCGAAAGAAGCCTCAAGACTGGGTAGTGAATTCACCGCTCTGATAGGCGCGGCGTCGCAATATAACTCAGTGCGTATGAAAGTCGCCGATCCCACCCGTCAGGGCATAGATTCTATGTATCAATTTAAATCTATTAAGCTTTGCGCCGATATTGAAAAGTCGCTGATCGATAGCCTGGTCATGCGCGGCGATAATGCGGTGAAGTGACAGGCGCCATGATAAATCGCCTTAATATATTGACGCTGGCCTTCATTTTGCTGGCGTCCCTTTTTATTGCTTATGCGCAAGCGGATGACGATGCGCCTGCATTTCTCAACTATGTCCAGCAGCAGGAGAAAAAAGAGAAGAAAGAGATACCTCCGGCGCCGGAGGTCAGTAAACCAACCAGAGCCCGCGAGAACAACACTGCAGCGCTGCACAAAAAGCTGGCCGCGCAAAAAAGTCTCATCGCCGACAAAGATAAGATCATCCGCCAACTGCAGGAACAGCTGAAATCGCCACCTCCCGCCGCGATGCCAGCGCCGGTAGATAATGCAGCATTAAATAAAACCATCGCACAACTCCAGAGCCGGATCGCTGCTTTGGACACGGAAAACAAGCGGCTTGTGCAGCAAGTCGGTACCGTTCAGCAGGAAAAAGCCGACGGCGCGGATAATCTCAAACGCTCTGTCGCCGCTTTGCAGGAGCAAACGGTAAAGCTCAACGCGCTGGAGAGAGACAAGCAGGCCCTGAGCGATAAGCTGGCTGCGGCAATGGCGGAGCAGCAGAAACTGAGCACCGAACTCGCCGGCGTAAAAACCACCGCCGCCACGACAGCCAAATCCCCCACGCTAAACCTCAGCAGCGCTCCACAGCAGCAGGCATATTCGGTTGGCGTGTCGATAGGGCAAGATGCGCTTAAAACGCTGTCCAGTCAGGCAGCGAAAGGGTTAAACCTGCAACAGGAAACCGTTCTTAAGGGGATTAACGATGTTTTTGCCGGTAAGCCGGCGCTGGATGACAAAGCACGCAATAAGGCGCTTTTCGACGTCTCACAGCGGTTATACAAAAACATTGATAAGCTTGAGCAGCAAACTCTCCGTGAAGGTAAAAAGTATCAGCAGCAATTTGCCGCGCAGAAAGGCGCAGTGCTTAAAGAAGGTATTTACAGCCGTATAGACTACCCCGGTAAAGGTAAGGTCGCTGATAACGATATCGTCACCGTCGTTATCAAAGAAAGCTTGATCGACGGTACCGTGATAAACGATATGGAAGCCGAAGATAAGGTCTGGACCCAGGCGCTAAGTCAATATCCCGAAACCTTCCGTGAACCGCTTAAACGTCTTAGTAACCATGGCGCCATCACTATTGTTGTTCCGCCGGAGCGGGCCTACGGCAGCAAAGGAATCCCTGGAAAAATTCCGCCTGGCGCGACGATGGTGTATAGCGTGCGAATTGTTGACGCCAGACCCAACAGCGACCAACAATCCAGAGCATCTGCGCCGAAAACCTCACGCTAAGCGAGAGTTCATCTAAACAATAGAAGGTTTACTATTCGCCATATCAATCTCTATCTATAGTTGGCTATGATGTGGTGCCCGCGTTGCGGGCGCGACAGAAGTTAACAAAGGAGGAGTAAGCCATGGCCGAGAGTAATCACTGGCATGAGACGCTGCACGACCATTTTGGTCAATATTTTACCGTTGATAACGTGCTGTACCATGAGAAGACCGATCATCAGGATTTAATCATCTTCGAAAATGCGGCATTTGGCCGCGTGATGGCGCTTGATGGCGTGGTGCAAACCACCGAGCGCGATGAGTTTATTTATCATGAAATGATGACCCACGTTCCGCTGCTGGCGCATGGTCACGCAAAGCACGTGCTGATCATCGGCGGCGGCGATGGCGCGATGCTGCGTGAAGTCTCCCGCCACCAACATATCGAAACCATTACCATGGTGGAAATCGACGCCGGGGTGGTCTCGTTCTGCCGTCAGTATCTACCAAACCATAATGCCGGCGCCTATGACGACCCGCGCTTTACGCTGGTGATTGATGACGGCGTGAACTTCGTCAACCAAACGTCACAAACCTTTGATGTCATTATCTCCGACTGTACCGACCCGATCGGCCCCGGTGAGAGCCTCTTTACTTCGGCGTTTTATGCCGGTTGTAAACGTTGCCTGAATCCCGGCGGAATTTTCGTTGCCCAGAACGGCGTAAGCTTCCTGCAGCAGGATGAAGCGGTCGGCAGCCATCGCAAGCTCAGCCACTATTTCACCGATGTCAGCTTCTACCAGGCGGCGATCCCGACCTACTATGGCGGCATCATGACCTTTGCCTGGGCGACCGATAATGAAGCACTTCGTCATTTGTCGACGGAAATTATTCAGGCCCGCTTCCATAGCGCCGGGCTGAAATGCCGTTATTACAATCCGGCAATTCATACCGCGGCTTTCGCGCTACCGCAGTACCTGCTGGATGCGCTGACCGCCAGCTAACCTGAAACGAGGAGGTGAACCAAATTGAAAAAGCTTAAGCTGCACGGCTTCAACAACCTGACTAAAAGCCTGAGTTTTTGTATTTACGATATCTGCTACGCTAAAACCGCCGAAGAGCGCGATGGCTATATCGCCTATATCGATGAACTCTATAATGCCAATCGCCTGACGGAAATCCTCTCCGAGACCTGTTCAATCATTGGCGCCAACATACTCAACATTGCACGCCAGGATTATGAACCGCAGGGCGCAAGCGTCACCATTTTGGTTAGCGAAGAGCCTATCGACCCGCAGCTTATCGATCAGAGCGAGCATCCGGGCCCGCTGCCTGAGACCGTGGTCGCACATCTCGATAAAAGCCACATCTGCGTGCATACCTATCCGGAAAGCCATCCGGAAGGCGGCCTGTGCACCTTCCGCGCCGATATTGAAGTCTCCACCTGTGGGGTGATTTCACCGCTGAAGGCGCTGAACTACCTGATTCACCAACTGGAATCCGATATCGTAACCATTGATTATCGCGTGCGTGGGTTCACTCGTGATATCAACGGCATGAAGCATTTTATCGATCATGAAATCAACTCAATTCAGAACTTCATGTCAGAAGATATGAAGTCGCTCTATGACATGGTGGACGTGAACGTCTATCAGGAAAATATGTTCCATACCAAAATGATGCTGAAAGAGTTCGATCTGAAGCACTACATGTTCCATACCAAACCGGAAGAGTTAAGCGAACAAGAGCGCAAGGTGATTACCGACCTGTTGTGGAAAGAGATGCGGGAAATTTATTACGCCCGCAATATACCTGCGGTGTAACATCTGAAATGCCCGGCGGCGCTTTTGCCTGCCGGGCCTACGGTTCCGCGCCGCCCGGCACAAAACGAATCATTAACGCTGCTGCATAAATTCACGGTATGCGGCAACCACCTGCAGGAAATCCTCCACGCCGCAAAGAGAGAGGCTCTCTTCGTCGTAGTAGTTCATCCCCTCTTCCATTTCATCGCCGGAAAATTCCAGTTGGTTGGCGCGGATCATCACTTCTTCGCCATCCAGCCACAACGTATATTCATGGCCGGCTCGCTGCCAGGAACGTTCACTGCCTTTCACGGTGCGCGCTGCCTGTTCCACTTCATCCAGAAGAGCCAGGTTATCTTTCACCTCTTCGTTGAACCAGTGACCAATCGCCTCGTGGTCCATCGACATTCGCACCTTTACCACACCGGTAATATCGCGCAGAAATTCGTAATCCATAATCTTTTCCTCTGCAAGGGCAATGCGTCACCGCTGCACTGTACCCATAACCTAATTATCGCAGCAGACAGGAAGAAAAAAAGCGCAACGGGTGGGAGGTTTAAAAATAAAAATGCCCGCTGATGCAATGTTCAGCGGGCATTGGAGAGTTTGTAGCCAAACGGTCAGCCAGGCTGACCGAACGGATTACACAGCGGTCTGGAAAATCACGCCGTCAGCTTTTTCAGTGTACTGATCCAGCTGGTTAAAGTTCAGATAGCGATAGGTATCTTCCGCCGTCTTATCAACCTGAGCGACGAAGGTCTGGTACTCTTCCGGCGTCGGCAGTTTGCCCAGCAGAGAAGCGACCGCCGCCAGTTCGGCAGAGGCCAGATAAACGTTGGCGCCGGTACCTAAACGGTTCGGGAAGTTACGGGTAGAGGTCGACACGACGGTCGCGCCGTCAGCCACGCGCGCCTGGTTGCCCATACACAGGGAACAGCCAGGGATTTCGATACGCGCGCCGCTCTTACCAAACACGCTGTAGTAGCCTTCTTCAGTCAACTGCGCGGCATCCATACGGGTTGGCGGCGCCACCCACAGGCGAGTCGGCAGTTGGCCTTTGTGGCTGTCCAGCAGTTTACCGGCAGCACGGAAGTGGCCAATGTTGGTCATGCAGGAACCGATAAACACTTCGTCGATCTTCTCACCCTGCACGTCCGACAGCAGACGCGCATCGTCCGGATCGTTCGGCGCGCACAGAATAGGCTCTTTGATATCCGCCAGATCGATGTCGATCACTGCCGCGTATTCCGCATCAGCGTCGGCTTCCAGCAGCTGCGGATCCGCCAGCCATTTTTCCATGCCCTGGATACGGCGCTCCAGCGTACGGCGATCGCCGTAACCTTCCGCGATCATCCACTTCAGCAGGACGATGTTGGAGTTCAGATACTCAACGATCGGCTCTTTGTTCAGCTTGATGGTACAACCAGCAGCAGAACGCTCAGCGGAAGCATCGGTCAGTTCAAATGCCTGCTCGACTTTCAGATCCGGCAGACCTTCGATTTCAAGGATGCGGCCAGAGAAGATGTTTTTCTTACCTTTCTTCTCAACGGTCAGCAGGCCCTGCTTAATGGCATACAGCGGGATGGCGTGAACCAGGTCGCGCAGGGTAATACCCGGCTGCATTTTACCTTTGAAGCGCACCAGTACTGATTCCGGCATATCCAGCGGCATCACGCCGGTCGCGGCGGCGAAGGCCACCAGACCAGAACCCGCCGGGAAGGAGATACCGATTGGGAAACGGGTATGGGAGTCGCCGCCGGTACCTACGGTATCAGGCAGCAGCATACGGTTCAGCCAGGAGTGGATAACGCCATCGCCCGGACGCAGTGAAACACCGCCGCGGTTCATGATGAAGTCCGGCAGAGTGTGGTGCGTGGTGACGTCAACCGGCTTCGGATAAGCCGCAGTGTGGCAGAAGGACTGCATCACCAGGTCCGCGGAGAAGCCCAGGCACGCCAGGTCTTTCAGCTCATCGCGGGTCATTGGACCGGTGGTGTCCTGAGAACCGACGGAGGTCATTTTCGGCTCGCAATAAGCGCCCGGACGGATACCGGCAACGCCGCAGGCGCGGCCAACCATTTTCTGCGCCAGAGAGAAGCCGCGGTTGCTTTCCGCCACATCTTTCGCATGACGGAAAACGTCGCTGTGCGGCAGCCCCAGCGCTTCGCGCGCTTTGGTCGTCAGGCCGCGACCGATGATCAGCGGAATACGGCCGCCGGCGCGCACTTCGTCGATCAGTACATCGGTTTTCAGTTCAAAGCTTGCCAACAGCTCGTTGGTTTCGTGGTTACGCACTTCACCTTTGAACGGGTAAACGTCAATGACGTCGCCCATGTTGAGGTTGCTCACGTCCACTTCAATAGGCAGCGCGCCCGCATCTTCCATGGTATTGAAGAAGATAGGCGCAATTTTGCCGCCCAGGCACAGGCCGCCGCCGCGCTTGTTCGGTACGTTCGGGATATCGTCGCCCATGAACCACAGCACCGAGTTGGTGGCGGATTTACGCGAAGAACCGGTACCAACAACGTCGCCAACGTAGGCCAGCGGGAAGCCTTTCTGCTGCAGCGCTTCAATTTGTTTAATCGGGCCGACCGCGCCCGGCTGATCCGGCTCAATTCCTTCGCGAGCGTTTTTCAGCATCGCCAGAGCGTGCAGTGGGATATCCGGACGGGACCAGGCATCAGGTGCCGGAGACAAGTCATCGGTATTGGTTTCGCCGGTAACTTTGAAGACGGTAACGGTGATTTTTTCCGCCAGTTGCGGACGGTTCAGGAACCACTCGGCATCAGCCCAGGATTGCATAACCTGTTTAGCGTACTCATTACCCGCTTTGGCTTTCTCTTCTACGTCATAGAAGTTATCGAACATCAGCAGGGTATGGGACAGCGCTTTCGCGGCAATCGGCGCCAGTTTGGCATCGTCCAGCGCTTCAATCAGGGGGTGAATATTGTAACCGCCCTGCATGGTGCCCAGCAGTTCAACGGCCTTTTCAGGGGTAACCAGTGGGGAGGTCGCTTCGCCTTTGGCGATAGCGGCAAGGAATCCGGCTTTAACATAGGCGGCTTCATCGACGCCCGGCGGTACACGGTTGGTAAGCAGATCTAACAGGAATTCATCTTCACCCGCTGGCGGGTTTTTCAGCAGTTCTACCAGCGCGGCCATTTGGGTTGCGTCTAAGGGTTTGGCAACAATCCCCATGGCGGCACGCTCAGCTACGTGCTTACGGTATTCTTCTAGCACGACGGTTCTCCTCGCTCTCATTGTAAAATGCGGTAGGCGATTTTCTTCACGCTCCTGTGAGACAGCAGTTTGTAGGGTAAATGCCCGATACCGCGAGGGCAGCATAGCAGGATTTTTGAAGGGTGTTAATCTGTTTACAAAAAAGCAACATTAAAATTTAGCTGAATCGTTAAGGGCAGGATATTGCAGGCTTTCTGTTCAAATGCTGGTAGATAAATTTATTTCTGTTACAGATTTAATGTCAGGATCCCAACAAAAATCAAAAAAAACAATATCGTCTTCATATACTCCCCTAACGTACCGTTTTCGCCGATACTTTAGCGAGATGGGTAACATTTCTGTGTCAGGAGCTTCCATGTCACTACCGTTCAAACCCCATATTATCGCCCTGCTCTGCAGCGCAGGCTTACTCGCAGCGGCAGGAACGCTCTATGTTAAAAGTCGTACCCCAGAGACTATCGCGGAAGCGCCGGTGACGGCACAGCCCACAACGGTACCCGCGCCGGCGTCCCCGACTGCGCCGGCGGCGGGACAAGCGGTCACAGCCACCTACACACAGGCGCAAATCGACCAATGGGTCGCGCCAATCGCGCTCTATCCGGACAGTTTACTCTCGCAGGTACTGATGGCCTCCACCTATCCGGACAACGTTATGCAGGCGGTACAGTGGTCGCAGGATAACCCGTCGATGAAAGGCGACGCGGCCGTTCAGGCCGTTGCCAGCCAGCCGTGGGATCCGAGCGTCAAATCCCTCGTCGCCTTTCCCGCCCTGCTGGCAATGATGGGCGAAAATCCGCCGTGGGTGGAAAACCTTGGCGACGCATTTTTAGCCCAACCCCACGACGTCATGGACTCCGTACAGCGCCTGCGCGCCATTGCCCAGCAAACCGGGACATTAAAATCCACGCCGCAACAGAAAGTGACCGTCACGGCCGCGGCGCCAGCCTCTTCGAGGTCATCGAATAGCAGCGCGGTATCAACCTCGACAACCTCAACGGCTTCTCCAGCGCCTTCGCAGATCATCAAAATTGAACCGACCAACCCGCAAGTGGTATACGTTCCAAGCTATAACCCTTCGACCGTCTACGGCAGTTGGCCGAATAGCGCCTATCCCCCGGTCTATCTGCCGCCGCCTCCCGGAGAGCAGTTCACCGATAGCTTTGTCAAAGGTTTTGGCTACAGTCTTGGCGTCGCCACCACCTGGGCGCTCTTCAGCAGCATCGACTGGGATGATGATGACCATCATCATGATGACGATTACCATCACGGCGGTTACCAGCACAATGGCGATAACATCAATATTAATGTGAATAATTTCAACCACATTACCGGGCAGAACCTACCGGGTAACCGCGTTAACTGGCAGCATAACCCCGCCTATCGCGGCAACGTGCCTTATCCGAATAATAATGTCGCCCAGCGCTATCATCAGACCAATATGCCCGGCGGACTCAGCACGACCCAGCATGCGCCGGTCGATCGCAACGCTCAACGGCAAGCGGCGATGACGCAGCTTCAGCATCCCAACGCGCCAGCCGCCAGCGCAGGCACGCTGGCGGCCACTAGCGCCTCGCGCGATGCGCAGCGTCAGGCGGCCTCTCAACAATTGAAGCAGGCCACCCAGCGCAGCAGCTACCGTGGCTACGACAGCACGCCGACACCTGCCAAACAGCAGCGTCGCGAAGCGGCGAAAACGCAGTTGCAACACCCAACGCCGCAGCAGCAACAGCATCGCGAGGCCGTGAAGAGCCACGTGCAAAATCCTACGCCTCAGCAACAACAGCGCCGTCAGCAGATTCACTCCGCGACGCCGGCCCAGCGTCAGCAAGCGGTAAGCACGGCCCGCGCCAATGCCTTAAGCGGCAACGAAAGTCGCTCCCCCTCCTGGCAATCGCAGCAGGCGCGCGGGCTGCAAAGCCGTAATATTTCCGGCTTGAGTAGCGAACAGCGCGGCGCCGCCAGAGAGCGCCTTTCCGAACACCATGAATTGCGTCGTCGCTGAGGATGAGCAGATGAGAAAACCATTACAGATCGCCCTATTAACATTAATGCTGTCGCCGCTCGCCGCCTTCGCCCAGCAACAGTTTCCCACGCCGGAGAAAGCCGCAAGCGCGCTGGCCGATGCGCTCAATCATCGTGATAAAGCCGCGCTCAATAATCTGCTCGGCGATAACTGGCAGCAGTTTTTACCCACCGATGGTATTGATCCCAATGCCGTCGACCGCTTTCAGCGCGACTGGCAGGTGAAACACGTCATTGTGCAGCAGGGTAATAACGCCTGGCTTGATGTCGGCAGTGAAGCGTGGCGATTGCCAATTCCGATTGTCAAAGATGAACAGGGCTGGCGATTTGATATGGCGGCCGGGGAAGATGAAATTCTCACACGCGCCATCGGCCGCAATGAACTGTCGGCAATTGCCGCCATGCACGCCTACGTTGATGCCCAGCAGGATTACTATCAAATGAATCATCGCTGGGCGCAAAAAATCATCAGCAGCGAAGGCAAAAAAGATGGTCTGTACTGGCCAACCTCACCGGGCGAAACGCCAAGCCCGCTGGGGCCGGCCTTTAGCCCGACGGAGCCCGGCGCCGGTTATCATGGCTACCGTTTCCGCATTATCGCCGATAACGATAGCCAAGGCGTCGCCTTACTGGCATGGCCGGTAGAGTGGGGAGAAACCGGGGTGATGAGCTTTATGATCGATCAGAACGATAAGGTCTGGCAGGCGAACCTGGGCGAAGAGAGCGCGACGAAAGCGCAGGCAATTACGCATTTTGCCCCCGATTCAGCGGCGGGATGGCAGCCGGTCAATCAATAAAAAAATGCCCGGTTGCGCAATAGCAACCGGGCACTCTCTGGTGCTTAGCCCTGGTGCGGCATCAGCTCCGGATAACCGGCAAAAGCAGGTTTCTGACTGGTCAGCGCCGCTTCATCCGAGCTGATGCTCCCGGAATTCGCCGCCCACACCCCTTCATTGGTCTTCGTCACCAACTGATGCTGCGCATTCAGATCCTGGCCCATCGCCGCAATATGGGTACTTTCGGTACCGCCGCTGTTCGCCGCCCATGGAATTGTCGCATCAGCCGCGCAGGCCATACCGGATACTAACGTCGTGGCTAACAGCGCCGTGGTCAATAAGCGTTTCATCTCACACCTCAGATACATAATTAACTGCCTATTAGTTTACTGAGTGACTATTTTCAAAGTATGTATGAGGTGTAGCGGTTTGTGAACAGGGACATAGTTCTAAACATTAGCGATAAAAAAAGCGGCTCTTAGAGCCGCTTACGCATTTTTAGCTGAAAGAAAAAGTTACTTTTTCTTCGCTTTCGCGTTTGGCAGGTCGGTAATGCTACCTTCGAAGACTTCTGCCGCCAGGCCAACAGACTCGTGCAGAGTCGGGTGAGCGTGGATAGTCAGCGCGATGTCTTCAGCGTCGCAGCCCATTTCGATAGCCAGACCGATTTCACCCAGCAGCTCGCCGCCGTTGGTGCCGACAATCGCGCCGCCGATAACACGGTGGGTCTCTTTGTCGAAGATCAGTTTGGTCATACCGTCTGCGCAGTCGGAAGCGATAGCACGGCCGGAAGCAGCCCACGGGAAGGTGGCGGTTTCGTAGCTGATGCCTTTCTCTTTCGCTTCTTTCTCAGTCAGGCCAACCCATGCTACTTCTGGCTCGGTGTAGGCGATGGACGGGATCACTTTCGGATCGAAGTAGTGTTTCAGGCCGGAGATAACTTCTGCGGCAACGTGACCTTCGTGTACACCTTTGTGCGCCAGCATCGGCTGACCGACGATATCGCCGATAGCAAAGATGTGCGGCACGTTGGTGCGCATTTGTTTGTCAACGCGAATGAAGCCGCGATCGTCAACTTCCACGCCGGCTTTGCCTGCGTCGAGGTTTTTACCGTTCGGCACGCGGCCGATAGCTACCAGCACCGCGTCGTAACGCTGCGCTTCCGCCGGGGCTTTTTTGCCTTCCATGGAAACGTAAATACCGTCTTCTTTTGCTTCAACGGCAGTCACTTTGGTTTCCAGCATCAGGTTGAATTTCTTGCTGATACGCTTGGTGAAGACTTTAACCACGTCTTTGTCGGCAGCCGGGATAACCTGGTCGAACATTTCAACCACGTCAATCTCTGAACCCAGCGCATGGTATACGGTACCCATTTCCAGACCGATGATACCGCCGCCCATAACCAGCATGCGTTTCGGTACAGATTTCAGTTCCAGAGCGTCGGTGGAATCCCAAACGCGCGGATCTTCATGCGGGATAAACGGCAGCTGAATCGGACGGGAGCCCGCCGCGATGATCGCGTTGTCGAAGTTAATCACGGTTTTGCCGTTTTCGCCTTCAACTTCCAGGGTGTTAGCGCCGGTGAATTTACCCAGACCGTTAACCACCTTCACTTTACGACCTTTGGCCATGCCAGCCAGACCACCGGTCAGCTGAGTGATGACTTTTTCTTTCCAGGTGCGGATCTTGTCAATGTCGGTTTTCGGTTCGCCGAAAACGATGCCGTGTTCGGCCAGCGCTTTCGCTTCTTCGATAACTTTTGCAACGTGCAGCAGTGCTTTAGAAGGGATACAACCCACGTTCAGGCAAACGCCGCCCAGCGAGCTGTAACGTTCTACGATGACGGTTTCCAGACCTAAATCAGCGCAACGGAAGGCTGCAGAGTAGCCTGCAGGACCTGCCCCAAGTACCACGACCTGAGTTTTGATTTCAGTACTCATCATGACCTCTGTAATTTATATCCGGCGGGTCTGACGCTTTTATTATTACGCCCAAGTCCACCGGGACGTTCTATCCGCGTGTATTTTACAAAATTGTTAACAATTTTTAAACAACAAACGGCAAACGATTTTGTCCTTTGTTGCTGATAATCCCCAACAGCCTGAGGTTATCAGAAAAAAGCCGGCCGTCAGGCCGGCTTTTTCGCTTACATCACCAGGCGGCGAATGTCGCTCAAGGTGTTGTTAATGATGGTAATGAAGCGGGCACCATCAGCACCGTCGATGACGCGGTGGTCGAAGGACAGAGAGATCGGCATCATCAGACGCGGAACGAACTCTTTACCATTCCATACCGGCTCCATCGCGGACTTAGACACGCCCAGGATGGCCACTTCCGGCGCGTTAACAATCGGCGCGAAGTGGGTAGTACCCAGGCCGCCGATGCTGGAGATGGTGAAGCAACCGCCCTGCATTTCGCCAGCAGTCAGCTTGCCATCGCGCGCTTTCTTCGAGATGGTGGTCAGCTCGCGAGACAGCTCGGTGATGCTCTTCTTGTTCACGTCTTTAAAGACCGGAACCACCAGACCGTTCGGAGTATCTACCGCCACACCGATGTTGATGTATTTCTTCAGCGTCAGGCGCTGACCGTCTTCGGACAGCGAGCTGTTGAAGCGCGGCATCTGCTCAAGCGCAGCGGCAACGGCTTTCATGATGAAGACCACTGGGGTGAATTTCACATCCAGTTTGCGCTTCTCAGCTTCGGCATTCTGCTGCTTACGGAACGCTTCCAGATCGGTGATATCGGTTTTGTCGAAGTGCGTAACGTGCGGGATCATCACCCAGTTACGGCTCAGGTTAGCACCAGAGATTTTCTGGATACGACCCAGTTCCACTTCTTCGATTTCGCCAAACTTGCTGAAGTCAACTTTCGGCCATGGCAGCATGCCCGGCAGACCGCCGCCTGCGGCAGCAGCCGGTGCGGATTCAGCGCGTTTAACCGCTTCTTTCACGTAAGCCTGAACGTCTTCGCGCAGGATACGACCTTTACGGCCGGTCCCTTTCACTTTCGCCAGGTTTACGCCGAACTCGCGCGCCAGGCGGCGAATCAGCGGAGTCGCGTGAACGTAAGCTTCGTTTTCAGCGAATTCGGTTTTACCTTCTGCTTTCGCAGCCGGCGCGGCAGCTTTCTGAGCCGGTGCAGGTGCAGCAGCCGGTGCCGGTGCCGCAGCCTGAGCAGCAGCAGGCGCAGCGCCTTCCACTTCGAAGACCATGATCAGAGAGCCGGTAGACACTTTATCGCCGGTGCTGATTTTGATCTCTTTAACGGTACCCGCGAACGGCGCCGGAACTTCCATAGAAGCTTTGTCGCCTTCGACGGTGATCAGTGACTGCTCAGCGGCAACTTTATCGCCGACTTTTACCATCACTTCGGTGACTTCAACTTCGTCGCCGCCGATATCCGGTACGTTAACATCTTTCACGCCAGCCGCAGCAGCCGGTGCCGCTGCAGCCGGAGCGGCAGCCTGTGCCGGAGCGGCTGCAGGCGCAGCGCCCGCCACTTCGAAGATCATGATCAAGGAGCCGGTGGACACTTTGTCGCCGGTGTTGATTTTGATCTCTTTAACGGTACCCGCGAACGGCGCCGGAACTTCCATAGAAGCTTTGTCGCCTTCGACGGTGATCAGGGATTGCTCAGCAGCGATGGTGTCGCCCACTTTAACCATGATCTCGGTGACTTCAACTTCATCGCCGCCGATATCCGGTACGTGAACTTCTTTCGCTGCGCTTGCCGCCGGCGCTGCTGCCGGTGCCGGAGCAGCTGCTTTCTCTTCCTGCGCAGGTGCAGCGGCTGCTGCACCCTCGGCGGAATCGAAAATCATGATCAGTTTGCCAGTCTCGGTTTTGTCGCCGACGGAGACTTTAATCTCTTTCACGACGCCAGCCTGCGGAGACGGAACTTCCATAGAGGCCTTGTCGCCTTCTACGGTGATCAGCGACTGTTCAGCTTCCACTTTGTCGCCAACTTTGACCAGGATCTCGGTGATTTCAACTTCATCAGCCCCGATGTCCGGTACTTTGATTTCGATAGCCATTATTCTCTTACCTCTTACGCCAGACGCGGGTTAACTTTTTCTGCATCGATGTCGAATTTAGCAATGGCGTCAGCCACAACTTTCTTATCGATTTCACCACGTTTAGCCAGTTCGCCCAGCGCCGCAACGACCACGTAGGAAGCATCGACTTCGAAGTGGTGACGCAGGTTTTCACGGCTGTCGGAACGACCGAAGCCATCGGTACCCAGTACGCGGTAGTCATCAGCCGGTACGTAAGTACGAACCTGCTCGGCGAACAGTTTCATATAGTCAGTGGATGCCACAGCCGGAGCGTCGTTCATCACCTGAGCGATGTACGGTACGCGCGGAGTTTCCAGCGGGTGCAGCATGTTCCAGCGTTCGCAATCCTGGCCATCACGCGCCAGTTCGGTGAAGGAAGTGACGCTATACACGTCAGAACCCACGCCGTAGTCTTTCGCCAGGATCTGCGCTGCTTCACGAACGTGACGCAGGATAGAACCGGAGCCCAGCAGCTGAACTTTACCTTTGCTACCTTCGAGGGTTTCGAGTTTGTAGATACCTTTACGGATACCTTCCTCGGCGCCTTCCGGCATGGCCGGCATGTGGTAGTTTTCGTTCAGCGTAGTGATGTAGTAGTAAACGTTCTCTTGCGCTTCGCCGTACATACGAACCAGACCGTCATGCATGATGACAGCGACTTCGTACGCGTAAGACGGGTCGTAGGAAATGCAGTTCGGGATAGTCAGCGACTGAATGTGGCTGTGACCATCTTCGTGCTGCAGACCTTCGCCGTTAAGCGTAGTACGACCGGAAGTCCCGCCGATCAGGAAGCCGCGAGCCTGCTGATCGCCAGCCGCCCAGCACAGATCGCCGATACGCTGGAAGCCGAACATCGAGTAGTAGATGTAGAACGGAATCATCGGCAGGTCGTTGGTGCTGTAGGAGGTCGCAGCAGCCAGCCAGGATGCGCCTGCGCCCAGCTCGTTAATACCTTCCTGCAGAATCTGGCCTTTCTCGTCTTCTTTGTAGTATGCAACCTGCTCACGGTCCTGCGGGGTGTACTGCTGGCCGTTCGGGCTGTAGATACCGATTTGACGGAACAGACCTTCCATACCGAAAGTACGCGCTTCATCGGCGATGATCGGCACCAGACGATCTTTGATCGACTTGTTCTTCAGCATCACGTTCAGGGCGCGAACGAAAGCGATAGTGGTAGAGATTTCTTTGTTTTGCTCTTCCAGCAGCGCGCTGAAGTCGGCCAGGGTCGGCAGCTCCAGTTTTTCAGTGAATTTCGGCTGACGAGTCGGCAGGTAGCCGTTCAGCTTTTCACGTTGAGCGTGCAGGTAAGTGTGCTCTTCGGAACCTTCCGGGAAGGTTACGTACGGCAGTTTTTCGATATCGGCATCAGCCACCGGCACGTTGAAACGATCGCGGACGTAGCGAACGCCGTCCATGTTCATTTTCTTAACCTGGTGCGCGATGTTTTTACCTTCCGCGGTGTCGCCCATACCATAACCTTTGATGGTATGCGCCAGAATCACGGTCGGCTGGCCTTTGGTTTCCTGCGCTTTTTTCAGTGCAGCGTAGACTTTCTTCGGATCGTGGCCGCCACGGTTCAGGGCCCAGATCTGCTCGTCAGTCCAGTCGGCAACCAGTGCGGCGGTTTCCGGATATTTACCGAAGAAGTGCTCACGAACGTAGGCGCCGTCTTTGGATTTGAAGGTCTGGTAGTCGCCGTCAACGGTTTCGTTCATCAGCTGAATCAGCTTACCGCTGGTGTCTTTACGCAGCAGCTCATCCCAACGACCGCCCCAGATAACCTTGATAACGTTCCAGCCAGCACCACCGAAGATGCCTTCCAGTTCGTTAATGATTTTACCGTTACCGGTGACCGGGCCGTCCAGACGCTGCAGGTTGCAGTTGATGACGAAGACCAGGTTATCCAGTTTTTCACGGGTCGCGATGGTGATAGCGCCTTTAGATTCCGGCTCATCCATCTCGCCATCGCCCAGGAAGGCGTAAACAGTTTGCGCAGAGGTGTCTTTCAGACCACGGTGTTCCAGATATTTCAGGAATTTAGCCTGATAGATAGCGCCCAACGGCCCCAGACCCATCGATACGGTCGGGAACTGCCAGAATTCCGGCATCAGTTTCGGGTGCGGATAAGAGGACAGACCATTACCGTGAACTTCCTGACGGAAGTTGTTCATCTGCTCTTCAGTCAGACGACCTTCCAGGAAGGCACGTGCATATACGCCCGGAGAGATGTGGCCCTGGAAGTAAACCAGGTCGCCGCCGTCTTTCTCAGTGCGCGCACGGAAGAAGTGGTTGAAGCAGACTTCGTAGAAGGTAGCGGAAGACTGGTAGGATGCCATGTGGCCACCCAGTTCCAGATCTTTCTTCGATGCGCGCAGAACGGTCATGATGGCGTTCCAACGGATCGCTGAACGAATACGGCGTTCCAGCTCCAGATTGCCCGGGTATTCCGGTTCATCTTCAACGGCAATAGTGTTGACGTAATTATGCGCTGCCGCACCGGCCGCTACTTTCACGCCGCCTTTGCGGGCCTCAGAAAGAAGCTGGTCGATCAGATACTGAGCACGCTCAACACCTTCTTCACGGATGACCGATTCGATCGCCTGTTGCCAGTCGCGAGTTTCGATCGGATCCACGTCATTCTGGAAACGTTCTGACATGGGGGTATTCCTTATCTATCTAATCGTTGATTTAACTGGAACCTGTCCCATTGAACTCTTTAGTGTTTCACTCTGATGAACAACCAAAAATTCAATAAGACAGGTTCTGCGTTTAGTTGCCGCGCTCTAAAAAATGGCGCTTAAGAACCGGAGTTCTCGTCCTTTCGTTGCTGTAAACGACGCAATGAACGTTCTCTACGACTCTGTTCACGGCTACGATCCAGCAAAATTTCCTCAATGAACGCCAGGTGACGGTGCGACGCCTCACGCGCCTGCTCCGGCTCCCCGGCCATTATCGCCTCGAAAATGCGAGTACGATGGTTGCTGACCAACGGGAGCATTTCCCGGCGGGCATACAGCAATTCAAAGTTCTGACGAACGTTCTGTGCCAGCATCGGCTCCATACACCTTAGCAGATGGAGCAACACCACATTGTGCGCCGCTTCGGTGACGGCGATTTGGTACTGGACGACAGCGCCGGATTCGGCGTCGAGGTCGCCGGACTGTTGGGCCCGCTCAATGGCTTGATGCAGTTCGCGAATACGGTCGCGATCTTCATCATTGCTGCGCAGCGCCGCGTAATAAGCCGCGATGCCTTCCAGCGCGTGACGGGTTTCCAGCAAATCGAATTGGGATTCAGGGTGGTCGGACAGGAGCTCGACCAACGGGTCGCTAAAGCTCTGCCACAGGCTGCTTTGTACAAAGGTTCCACCGCCCTGGCGACGAAGCAACAGGCCCTTGGCTTCGAGGCGTTGAATCGCCTCACGGAGCGAGGGACGGGAAACGTCGAACTGTTTTGCCAGTTCGCGTTCAGGCGGGAGTTTTTCACCGGGGCGCAACGTCCCCTCAAGAATCAGAAACTCCAGCTGCTGCTCTATCACATCAGAAAGTTTTGGTTGGCGGATCTTGCTGTAGGCCATATTCCCTGTCTCTGCCATTCGCCCGGAGTCAATTGGTCTTACCAATTTAAAGTTCGTAGCGCTAAAGTAACAAAGTATTCACCTCCTGTCCATACAGGTTTTGATTGAAATCAGTAAACCTGGCCTTTTTTAACAACCTTACAGAAATAACGTTTCAGAAATGTAACCTTGCACAAAACTTACATTTACCCAGCAAGGGGTAGCATTAACTTTATATAAACGAAAAATTACGCTTTCTGAACCGATTCAAGAAGCAAAAAAGTGCATTTATAAACCAATAAAGTGAATAGATAACCAATTAAGGGTAGCGGCGGCGGTGGTAAGAAAAAATGACAAACGGTGTCTTTTTGTTCGTTCCGTCATCATCCCTTCATAAAGCAGGTGCATTCGCACGCCCTTACCATTATTCTTCATCAGGCGAAAGGTCTTTGAGGGAATTTCCGCTTTTCTTTCCGTAAAGAAATCAATACAAAAATGGAATTTCATAATTACACAAACACAACAATGTGTGCGTTGCGTCACTCGGGTAAAAACTGGCCTCAAACGCCTTGAAATTAGCTAACTATGCTATTTGGCAGAGACGGACAGCAAAGCAGCAACCTGAAGGATGAAGCGTATAAACATAATAACCACACACGAGGTTTCATGATGGAAGGTCAACAGCATGGCGATCGACTCAAGCGCGGCTTGAAGAACCGCCATATACAGCTCATTGCGCTAGGAGGCGCTATCGGTACGGGCTTATTCCTGGGTAGTGCGTCAGTGATTCAATCTGCAGGTCCTGGTATTATTCTCGGCTATGCTATCGCCGGGTTTATCGCCTTCCTGATCATGCGTCAACTCGGCGAAATGGTCGTCGAAGAACCGGTAGCCGGTTCATTCAGCCATTTTGCGTATAAGTACTGGGGCGGCTTTGCAGGCTTTGCCTCCGGCTGGAACTATTGGGTGCTGTATGTGCTTGTCGCCATGGCGGAGCTGACCGCCGTCGGCAAATATATCCAGTTCTGGTGGCCGGAAATCCCTACCTGGGCTTCGGCAGCAGTCTTCTTCATCGCCATTAACGCCATTAACCTGACCAACGTAAAAGTGTTCGGCGAAATGGAATTCTGGTTCGCGATTATTAAAGTCGTCGCGGTAGTGGCCATGATTCTGTTCGGCGCCTGGCTGCTGTTCAGCGGCAACGGCGGCCCGCAGGCGACGGTCAGTAACCTGTGGGATCAGGGCGGTTTCCTGCCGCACGGCTTCACCGGGCTGGTAATGATGATGGCGATCATTATGTTCTCCTTCGGCGGCCTGGAACTGGTGGGTATCACCGCGGCGGAAGCGGACAACCCGGAAAAGAGCATCCCGAAAGCCACCAACCAGGTTATCTACCGTATCCTTATTTTCTATGTAGGCTCCCTGGCCGTGCTGCTCTCACTGCTGCCGTGGACGCGCGTCACCGCCGATACCAGCCCGTTCGTCCTGATCTTCCACGAACTCGGCGACACGCTGGTGGCAAACGCCCTCAACATCGTAGTGCTGACCGCCGCGCTCTCGGTTTACAACAGCTGCGTATACTGTAACAGCCGTATGCTGTTCGGCCTGGCGCAGCAGGGTAATGCGCCGAAAGCGCTGCTGACCCTCGATAAACGCGGCGTACCGGTCAACACCATTATGGTATCCGCCGTAGTCACCGCGCTGTGCGTGCTGATCAACTACCTGGCGCCGGAATCGGCGTTCGGACTGCTGATGGCGCTGGTTGTCTCCGCGCTAGTGATTAACTGGGCAATGATTAGCCTCGCGCACATCAAATTCCGTCGCGCCAAGCAGCAGGAAGGCGTGAAAACACGTTTCCCGGCGCTGTTCTACCCGTTGGGTAACTGGGTATGCCTGCTTTTTATGGTCGCGGTACTGGCCATCATGCTGATGACCCCGGGGATGGCGATTTCGGTGTGGCTGATACCGGTATGGATTGCCGTTCTCGGCGTTGGCTATCTGTTTAAACAGAAAAGCGCCGGCGTCGTAAAAGCACAATAATACATCTCGTCACGCCGTGTCCGTCCTTTAGCGACGGGCACGGCGCATTGTTATCTGCTTCACACTTTCCTTCCTGTAACAGTTTTATCCATATCGATGACGGATTACTGCAACGTAATTCCCGACGCTAAGACCAATAATTCTCTCCAGACTGCAATGGAGAGTTCCAGGATGACAGGCAATAAACTTTCGCTGAAAGAAAAGATTGGCTACGGGATGGGCGATGCCGGATGTAACATTATCTTTGGCGCCATCATGTTGTTCGTTAACTATTTTTATACGGATATTTTTGGTCTTGCCCCGGCGCTGGTTGGGGTGTTGCTGCTTTCGGTGCGCGTCATCGACGCCGTCACCGACCCGATCATGGGGGCGATGGCCGACCGCACACGCAGTAAATATGGCCGCTTTCGCCCATGGCTGCTGTGGATGGCCTTCCCCTACGCCCTGTTCAGCGTGCTGATGTTCACCACCCCGGAATGGACCTACAACAGCAAGGTTATCTATGCCTTCGTCACCTACTTCCTGCTGTCGATAACCTATACCGCGATTAACATCCCCTACTGCTCTTTGGGGACGGTGATGACATCCGACCCGCAAGAACGTGTCGCCTGCCAGTCATACCGCTTTGTGCTGGTCGGTATCGCGACGCTTCTGCTCTCGCTGACTCTGCTGCCTATGGCGGAGTGGTTCGGCGGCGCTGATAAAGCCAAAGGTTATCAAATGGCGATGACCGTATTGGCGTTCATCGGCATGTGTATGTTTTTGTTCTGCTTCGCCACCGTACGCGAGCGCATCCGCCCGGCGGTCCAAACCAACGACGAGCTGAAAAAAGATCTCAAGGACGTGTGGAAAAACGACCAGTGGGTTCGCATTTTGCTCTTAACCCTGTGCAACGTTTGCCCCGGCTTTATCCGCATGGCCGCCACCATGTACTACGTCACCTGGGTGATGGGGCAAACTACCCACTTCGCCACCCTGTTTATCAGCCTTGGCGTCGTCGGCATGATGATCGGCAGCATGCTGGCGAAAGTGCTGACTGACCGCTGGTGTAAACTGCAGGTCTTTTTCTGGACCAACATTGTACTGGCGGTCTTCTCCTGCGCATTCTACTTCTTTAATCCGCATGCCACGACGCTGATTCTGGCACTCTACTTCCTGCTCAATATCCTGCATCAAATCCCGTCGCCGCTGCACTGGTCGCTGATGTCCGACGTTGATGACTACGGCGAGTGGAAAACCGGTAAACGGATCACCGGCATCAGCTTCTCCGGCAATCTGTTCTTCCTGAAAGTGGGGCTGGCGGTCGCCGGGGCCATGGTGGGTTTCCTGCTGTCGTGGTACGGCTACGATGCCGGCGCGAAGCAGCAAAGCGCCTCGGCGCTGAATGGTATCGTGCTGCTGTTCTCTGTGATCCCCGGCGTTGGCTACCTGATTACCGCAGGCGTCGTACGCCTGCTGAAAGTTGACCGCAATCTGATGCGCCAAATCCAGAGCGATCTGGAAAAACGCCGCAGTAACTACAGCGAACTGAATGAACTCCAGGAATTGAAAACCAGTGAACACGTAAGGAAAGCCTGATGAACAACTGGCCTAACCCCTTTATTGAACAACGCGCGGACCCTTTTATCCTGCGCCATAAAGACCACTACTATTTTATTGCCTCCGTACCGGAATACGATCGGCTGGAGATCCGCCGCGCCGCCACGCTGGAAGGCCTGCGTGAAGCCGAGCCGGTGACCGTCTGGCGCAAGCCGCAAAGCGGGCCCATGAGCCAGCTGATCTGGGCACCGGAGCTCCACCACATCGACGGCAAGTGGTATATCTATTTCGCCGCCGCCCCGACCCATGACCTCGACGCCGAGGGGATGTTCCAGCACCGGATGTTCGCCCTTGAGTGTACCGACAGCGATCCGCTCAGCGGCCGCTGGCAGGAAAAAGGACAAATCGTCACCCCGTTCGATACCTTCGCCCTCGACGCCACCACTTTCTGCCATCAAGGGAAACGCTGGTATTTATGGGCGCAGAAAGACCCGCAGATCGCCGGCAATACCAATCTCTATCTGGCGGAGCTGGAAAACCCGTGGACGCTAAAAGGCGCGCCGCTCATGCTGAGCAAGCCGGAGTTCGCCTGGGAATGCCGGGGATTTATGGTCAATGAGGGACCTGCGGTGCTGGTACACGGCGATAAGCTGTTTATCAGCTATTCCGCCAGCGCGACCGATGAAAACTACTGCATGGGATTATTATGGATCGACCGTGAAGCCGACCCGCTGGTGGCTGAAAACTGGCATAAATCCCCACAGCCGGTATTTCGTACCAGCTATGAAAACCGCCAGTATGGTCCCGGCCATAATAGCTTTACGCAAACGCCGGAGGGGGAAGATGTGCTGGTATACCACGCGCGCAACTACACCGAAATCGAAGGCGACCCGCTGTACGATCCTAACCGTCACACCCGGCTAAAGCTGGTACGCTGGCAAGAAAACGGGATGCCCGATTTCGGCATCCCGCCTGCTGACACGCTGTAGAGAATGAACAGCAAGCCGTCCGGGATCCAACGCCAGCGCTGGGATTTTCCCTGCTTACGCTGCGCTTAGCAGGGCTACCGCTTCTGGCTTACCGGGCCGCGGACCGTAGGCCGGATAAGCGCAGCGTCATCCGGCGATATAAGTGCGCCAAGCCCGGCAGCGCCTGGCTTCAGGCTGTTAAATCAAAGTCCCGTAGATGGTCAGCAGCGCCATAATCACCACCACCACCAGCGAAGTTTTCTTCGCCATGGAAACCGCCGCTTTTGGCGTCTCAACCGCATCGACGTGCGGCTCGCGGGCCAGCGAGAACTGGGCCAGACGAGTTAATACCTGATACTGTGAAGAGTGACGGTCGCCTAACGAGGCAAACCACGCCGGCAGCGCTTTTTCGCCGTGACCCAGCAGCGCGTATACCACGCCAACCAGGCGCACCGGCACCCAATCGACAATATGCAGAATACCGTCAATGCCGGACTGTAAACGATGGCGCGGCGTCTGATAGCGCGCAAGCCAGGTCTGCCAGGCGCGCAGGACGCTATAGGCCGTCAGCGTCAATAACCCCCACGGGCCGCCGACCACCAGCCAGAACAGCGGCGCGAGATAGTAGCGATAGTTGATCCATAGCAGCGCGTTCTGCAGTTCACGCAGATACTCCTGGCGATCGCAGCCCGGCGGCACGCCGTGAATAAGCGTTAGCTCGCTGGCCATCGAATCGCAGGCGTGGCTATCGTTGTTCGCCGCCGCCTTCAGATAGGCATGATAATGCAGGCGCACCTTACCCGCGCCAATACACAGCAGGCCAAGCAAAATCCAGAACACCAGCAGCGGTACGTTAAATAGCTGCCCTTGTAGCAGGCGTTGAATAACATATACCACCGCCACCGCGACGACGGTCATCAGCACGGTGCCGAACAGCGAGAAATGCTTCACGCGGCGGAACAGTACCTCCAGGCGATGATCGAGCTGCCAGTGCTCGCCAAGCTTGAACAGACGCTCGGCGATGAGAACCAGCAGCGTAGTAAACAACGTCATGGTATCTCCTTATGTGACGATGCGGCCAACATACCGCGGTATTTTGCCCAATCAAAGGCCGGGCCGGGATCCGTTTTGCGTACCGGCGCGATATCGCAATGGCCGGTAATATTATCAGCAATACCAGGATAACGCTGGATAAGCGCCCGGGTAATCGCCGCTAGCTGCTGGTACTGCGCCTCGGTGTAGGCCTGAGTATCCGTCCCTTCCAGCTCTATGCCGATCGAAAAATCATTGCAGCGCTCGCGGCCGTGATAGCTTGAGACGCCCGCATGCCATGCGCGCTTATCAAAGGGCACATATTGGACTATTTCGCCATCGCGGCGAATCAGACAATGCGCCGAAACGCGCAGATGGGCAATCCCGGCGAAGTAAGGATGCGCGTCGGCATCCAACGTACCGGTAAATAGCGCGTCAATCCACGGGCCGCCAAACTCCCCCGGCGGCAGGCTGATATTGTGTACCACCAGTAAAGAAGGGTTTTCATCGTCCGGACGGCAATCGTGATGCGGCGAAGGCACCCGACGCGCGCCCACCAGCCATCCGCCATTCAACTGCATGGGGAATCTCCTTTCGCAAACGTGGATCCCGGCGGCCCCACAGGCGACGCGAAATCCATTGGGTATGTGTGGTACAGAAACGTGGTTCAGGTTAGCATGTTTCCCACTTCTGAATCTTATCTATCTGGAGCTTTATCATGACGCCTCGTCGCTACAGCCCCGACCGCCGCCGTGACGCGCTGCTGGAACGTATTAATCTCGATATTACCGATGCCGTCGCGCAATCACTACGCGAAGATCTGGGCGGCGAAGTTGACGCTAACAACGATATTAGCGCGCAATTATTGCCGTCGGACGCGCGCTCTCACGCCGTCGTCATCACCCGCGAAGATGGGGTATTCTGCGGTAAGCGTTGGGTAGAAGAAGTTTTCATTCAGCTTGCCGGCGACGATGTCAGCATCACCTGGCACGTGGCTGACGGCGATACGGTAAAAGCCGATCAGCCGCTGTTCGAACTGGACGGCCCGTCGCGGGTGCTGCTGACCGGCGAGCGCACCGCGCTAAATTTCGTGCAGACCCTCTCTGGGGTAGCAAGCGAAGTGCGCCGCTACGTCGACCTGCTCAAAGGCACCAAAACGCAGCTACTTGATACGCGTAAAACGTTACCAGGCCTGCGTACCGCGCTGAAGTATGCGGTGCTGTGCGGCGGCGGCGCGAACCACCGTCTGGGCCTCTTTGACGCCTTCCTGATCAAAGAAAACCACATCATCGCCTCCGGTTCGGTACGCCAGGCGGTGGAAAAAGCCTTCTGGCTGCACCCGGACGTACCGGTGGAAGTCGAAGTCGAAACGCTGGATGAGCTGGACGAAGCGTTAAAAGCCGGCGCTGATATCATCATGCTCGACAATTTCACCACCGACCTGATGCGCGAGGCGGTGAAACGTACCAACGGCCAGGCGGCGCTGGAAGTCTCCGGCAACGTCACCTTCGATACCATTCGCGAATTCGCGGAAACCGGCGTTGACTATATTTCCGTCGGCGCACTCACTAAGCACGTGCGGGCGCTCGACCTGTCCATGCGTTTTCGTTAATTATCTCCCCGATATCCACCGGGTATCGGGGCTATTTTTGCGAGACGCCTCGCACGCTTCGCGTGCATCTTTGAAAGCACTACCGAAAAGCTGGATGCCTGCATCCTAAGCGTATTTTTCCTCCTCGCCGCAGCAACGTAATCGCGCCAAAGTCACCCCACAACCAACAAGGAGTGACTTATGGATAAGCAACGTGGTTTTACCCTGATCGAATTAATGGTGGTTATCGGCATTATCGCCATCCTCAGCGCCATCGGCATTCCCGCCTACCAGAACTACCTACGCAAAGCCGCCCTCACCGATATGCTGCAAACCTTTGTGCCCTACCGTACGGCAATAGAACTGTGCGCGTTGGACCACGGCGGACTAACCAGCTGCGATGGCGGCAGCAACGGTATTCCCTCGCCGTCGACTACCCGCTATGTATCGGCGATGAGCGTCGCCCAGGGCGTGGTCACCCTGACCGGGCAGGAGAGTCTGAACGGACTGGCCGTCACCCTGACCCCTTCCTGGGATAATGCCAACGGCATCACCGGCTGGCAGCGCGTCTGCGCCATCGGCGATGACAGCGCGCTAAAGCAGGCCTGCGAAGATGTCTTCCGCTTTAACTGAGGTGACAGCCATGAAAAGCGAACAGCTACTCTTACTCTGTCAGCGCCATCACGCCATTTTATTGAAGAGCGATGAGCAGACCATCGTTATCGCCGTCGTGGATACGCCGGCGCCAGAACTGATGGAAGCGCTGCGCTTCGCTACCCAAAAGCGTATCGATATTGAATGCTGGAGCCAGGATCGAATGGATAAGCATCAGCACGAGGCGCAACAGTCAGCATCAGAGTCCGCCACGGGTAACACCCGGGGCGTAACCGATCTGCTGAATCAAATTCTGGAGCAGGCGCTGCGCCAGCGTGCCTCTGATATTCATATTGAGCCGGCGGAAAAACAGCTGCGGATACGCCTGCGTGTCGATGGCGTGTTGCATGCCCTGCCGTTACTTGAGGCCGCGCTGGCTGCGCCAATGGCCGCACGGCTTAAGGTGCTGGGCAACCTCGATATTGCCGAGCATCGTCTACCGCAGGATGGACAGTTCACTCTGACGCTGGCCGGGCGCACGGTCTCCTTTCGCATTGCAACCCTCCCCTGCCGCGGCGGGGAGAAAATCGTCCTGCGTTTATTACACCAGGTGGAGCAGGCGCTGGATCTGGAAGCTCTGGGGCTCTCCTCTCGTCAGCTTGCTTTTTTCCGCGCCGCATTGAACCAGCCGCAGGGGTTGCTACTGGTTACCGGGCCGACAGGTAGCGGCAAAACCGTCACCCTGTATAGCGCGCTGCAGGCGCGGAATCGCGAAGAGGTTAATATCTGCAGCGTGGAAGATCCGCTGGAGATCCCGCTAATCGGTCTCAACCAAACGCAGATCAATCCGCGATCCGGCCTCACCTTTCAGAGCGTCCTGCGGGCGCTACTGCGTCAGGATCCGGACATCGTCATGGTCGGAGAAATTCGCGATGCCGAGACCGCGGAAATCGCCATTAAGGCCGCACAAACCGGGCATCTGGTGCTCTCTACATTACATACTAACTCCACCAGCGAAACGTTGATTCGCCTGCAACAAATGGGCGTGGCGCGCTGGATGATCTCCTCAGCGCTTTCGCTGGTGGTCGCCCAGCGGCTGGTGCGAAAACTGTGTCCCCACTGCCGGCGCGATGGCGGCCGCCCTACCGAAGTGCCGCACAGTCTTTGGCCACGCCCATTGCCCGGCTGGCTGGCGGTTGGCTGTCCGCAGTGCTACCACGGTTACTACGGCCGCCTGGCCTTATTCGAACTGCTGCCGGTGGATAGCGCGCTACGCGAGGCCATTAATCGCGATCTCAGCGCGGCGGAAATCGAAACGCTGGCCCGCGAAGCTGGCATGATGACGCTGTTTGAAAGCGGCTGTGACGCGGTGGAGCGCGGGTTGACCAGCCTGGAAGAAGTCGTGCGCGTTCTGGGGATCCCACATGGCGACTAAGCAGCTTTGGCAGTGGCGCGGGATGGATAAGCAAGGAATGCCGTGCGAAGGGGCACTCTGGCAAGAGACGCGCGCACAGGCGCTGGCATCACTGGAACAGCAGCGGATACTGCTGCTGGCGCTGCGGCGCCAAACGGTACAGGGTTCACTGTGGCGTCCGCGCTATAGCTGCGAGATTATCCGCCAGCTTGCCACGCTGCTGCAGGCTGGCTTACCGTTGGCCGAAGGGCTGGAGCTGCTGGCCCAACAACAGCCGTACAAACAGTGGCAGGCGCTGCTGCGAATGCTGGCGCAGGAACTGGCGCAGGGTGTTTCTCTCTCCAGCGCCCTGACGCAATGGCCGCGGGTCTTTCCGCCGCTCTATCTGGCGATGATCCGCACCGGCGAGCTCACCGGTAAGCTGGAACGCTGCTGCTTTCAGCTCGCGCTACAGCAGCAGGAACAGCAGCGTCTGACAAAAAAGGTAAAGAAGGCGCTGCGCTACCCAATGGTGATTCTGACTTTGGCGCTGGCGGTGGTCATGGCAATGTTGTTTTTCGTGCTGCCGGAATTCACCGCTATCTATCGGACCTTCAATACACCGCTCCCCTTGCTGACGCAAATGGTCATTCACATCGGCGATGCGTTGGCCCGCTACTGGCCGTTGCTGCCGCCGCTTTTTGCTATTCCGCTATTTCTCAACCAACTGGCCCGGCATCGGCCACGCTGGCTGCTGTTAAGGCAAAAGTTACTACACGCGATTCCGATTGCCGGTCGGCTAATCAACGGCCAACAGCTGAGCCAGATATTTACCATTCTTTCACTGACCCAAAGCGCGGGCATCAGCTTTGTACAAGGGCTGGAGAGCGTGGAGGAAACCATGGGGTGCCCGCTGTGGCGGCAGCGGATTGCACAGGCGCGCGCAGATATCATCCACGGCCAACCAATCTGGCAGGCGCTAACGAATTGCGGCGGATTCACCTTACTGTGTCTGCAGCTCATTCGTACCGGCGAGGCATCGGGAGCGCTGGATACGATGCTCGATAACCTGGCGCGCCATCATAGCGAGCAAACTCATCAACAGGCGGATAATCTGGCGACGCTGCTGGAGCCATTACTGCTGGCGGTGACCGGAACGATCGTTGGCGTACTGGTGGTAGCGATGTATCTCCCCATTTTTCATTTGGGAGACGCGCTCGGCGGGATGGGAAGTTAATGGCTGGCGCTAAAGCGCCAGCCATCGTCCTTACAGGCTGTTGAACACGCGGTTCTCTTGTTCCTGGACGCGGATAAAGGTTGTGCGTTTGGTCAGCTCTTTCAGGCGGGAAGCGCCGACATAGGTGCATGCTGAACGCAGGCCGCCGAGGATGTCGCGCGCGGTATTATCAACCGGGCCGCGCAGCGGCAGCTTAACGGTTTTGCCTTCCGCCGCGCGGTACTTCGCGACGCCGCCGACGTGGCGAGTCATCGCCGATTCAGAGCTCATACCGTAAAACAGCATGAATTTTTCGCCGTTCTCTTCAACCACGGTACCGCCGCTCTCTTCGTGGCCCGCCAGCATCCCGCCGAGCATCACGAAATCGGCGCCGCCGCCAAAAGCTTTCGCGACATCGCCCGGCATAGTACAGCCGCCATCGCTGATGATCTGGCCGCCGAGACCGTGCGCGGCATCGGCGCATTCAATCACCGCAGACAGCTGCGGGTAGCCAACGCCGGTTTTCACGCGGGTAGTACAGACGGAGCCAGGGCCGATGCCGACTTTAACGATATCAGCGCCGGAAAGAATCAGTTCTTCACACATCTCACCGGTCACTACGTTGCCGGCAATAATGGTTTTTTGCGGCCAGGCGGCGCGGGCTTTCGCCACGAACTGAACAAAGTGCTCAGAGTAGCCGTTAGCCACGTCGATGCACACAAAGTTCAGTTGCGGATTCTGCGCCAGGATCTGCTGAGTTTTTTCAAAGTCCGCGTCAGAGGTGCCGGTGGACACCATCACATGCTGCAGCACTTCTGCGGATTCGCTCTGCACAAACGCCTGCCATTCTTCAACGCTGTAGTGCTTGTGCACGGCGGTCAGAATTCCAAAAGCGGACAGGGCTTTCGCCATGCTGAAGGTGCCGACGGTATCCATGTTAGCAGCGATAATCGGTACGCCGGACCAGGTCTGGCCTGAATGCTTAAAGGTGAATTCACGTTCCAGCTGAACATCAGAACGGCTTTTGAGGGTAGAGCGCTTCGGGCGGATAAGAACGTCTTTAAAACCTAGCTTCAGATCTTCTTCAATACGCATGTGCGAATTCCTGGGGTTAATTGCATTAATGTGAGAGCACAACTCCAGTGACGCTATCATACGCACGAATCATAGCCGCGCAAGACTGCGATTTTCACTTTTTTTACGCTACAATCGTTTAAATTTACCTGGTGAATAGCGAAAAACACGCTCGTGTGCTTTCCTTACCAGTGCATCATTTTTAACCAATTGATTTTCATATATAAAGAAAGTAACGATTCACATTATGGATACTTTTTCGATTTAGCAAAATCTCGATTAAGCTTTCCCCGGCGCCTGACGGGCGTGGTGAATCGCCAGGGTTTTGAACAATAATGTGACATCGGGATTGAAGTGTATGGGGTATACGGTAGCGTTAACAGGCGGCATCGGTAGCGGTAAAAGTACCGTTGCCGACGAATTTGCTCACCTGGGCGTAACCGTTATCGACGCCGATATTATTGCGCGCCAGGTTGTAGAACCCGGTACACCTGCCCTGCTCGCCATCGCCGAAAGATTTGGTCCACAGATGATCAACGACGATGGCTGCCTGAATCGCCGCCGCTTGCGCGAGCGTATTTTTGCTCATAGCGAGGACAAGGCCTGGCTTAACGCGCTGCTGCATCCGCTGATTCAGCAAGAAACGCGCCGTCAGATGCAGGCCTCAACCTCGCCTTATCTCCTCTGGGTCGTACCCTTGCTGGTCGAAAACCGCCTGACCGATAAAGCCGATCGCGTGCTGGTTGTCGATGTGCCGAAAGAGACGCAAATCGAGCGCACCATGCGCCGCGATGGGGTCAGTCGCGAACACGCTGAACATATTCTTGCCGCCCAGGCGACGCGCGAACAGCGTCTTGCCGCAGCGGATGATGTTATTGAAAACATGGGCTCCGCGGATGCCGTCGCATCCCACGTCGCCCGCCTGCACGAAAAGTATTTAATGCTGGCATCGCAGGCCGCCTCACAGGAAAAATCGTAATGCATACCCCTGTTCTCTTCGAACATCCGCTCAATGAGAAAATGCGCACCTGGCTGCGCATTGAATTTTTATTTCAGCAGCTCTCTTCTCGCCCCACCATCGCCAGCTACGCGGACGCCCTCCATTTTTTCCGCAATACCGGCGATCTCCTGGATGTGCTGGAACGCGGTGAAGTGCGTACCGATCTGCTGAAAGAGCTGGAGCGACAACAGCGGAAATTACAAACCTGGGCCGAAGTGCCCGGTGTCGACCAGCAGCGTATTGATGCTCTGCGTCAGCAGCTTAAACAGTCCGGCAGCACCTTGATTTCCGCTCCGCGCATTGGCCAGTTTCTTCGTGAAGATCGACTGATTGGCCTGGTGCGCCAGCGTCTGAGCATCCCCGGCGGCTGTTGCGGCTTTGATTTACCAACGCTACATATCTGGCTGCATATGCCGCAGGAATATCGTGATGAGCAGGTGGCGAGATGGTTAGCGAGCCTGACGCCGCTGATGCAGTCGCTGGAGTTGATCCTTGATTTGATTCGTAACTCTGCGCCTTTCCGTAAGCAAACCAGCCTCAATGGCTTTTATCAGGATAACGGCGACGATGCCGATCTGCTGCGCCTGCGCCTGGATCTCGCAAGCCAGCTGTATCCGCAAATTTCCGGCCATAAAAGCCGCTTCGCTATCCGTTTCCTGCCGCTGGACAGCGAGCATGGCATCGTGCCGGAACGCTTTGATTTTGAACTGGCTTGTTGCTAAGGAGATACTATGTCAGAAGAGACTATCGTTAACTGCCCAACCTGCGGTAAAAACGTCGTCTGGAGCGAACAAAGCCCCTTTCGCCCGTTTTGCTCGAAGCGTTGCCAGCTTATCGATCTTGGCGAGTGGGCGGCGGAAGAGAAACGTATACCCAGTTCCGGCGACTTGTCTGATAGCGATGACTGGAGCGAGCCGCAGCAGTAACCTTCCCTATCGCTAATCCGGGACGATCCGGATTAGCATTTCAGGCTGGCGCCGGGTTGCACGGCGCTCAGGCAAGCGTAATAAGTTTATTGATAATCGGCTCGTTCGCCGGCGGAAATGCCTGCGGATCCAGCGCCTGCTGCGCCATCCACTGCCCCGGTTGCCCTTCTTTGCCCCACGGCTCGCCTTGCCAGTTTTCCACCAGGAAGAACCATAGCGTGATATGGCGGTCAGGGAACTGATAATCCAGTTTGTCGAACAACGTGGACGTCGTCACCGTAATCCCGACTTCTTCCTGCAGTTCACGTACCAGCGCCTGTTCCGGCGTCTCACCTGATTCTATTTTGCCGCCGGGGAATTCCAGTTTATTAGCCATATGCGCGTCTGCGGCACGCTGGGTAATAAAAATTTCGCCTTGCGGATTGCGAATTATCCCGACGGCGATTTGCAGTTTTTTCATTAAATCAGCTCCATAAAAAAGGCGCAGAAATCTGCGCCCTGGTTTGCTTTTTATCAGCCCTTAGCTCAGACGGCCGTGGCACTGTTTATATTTTTTACCGGAACCGCACGGGCACGGATCGTTGCGCCCAACTTTACGGTCGCCGGTCTGTTCCGCCAGCGAAGCGGCAGCCAGAGTATCGTCATCCTGGTGGCTCAGCTGCTGCATCTGCGCGAGACGCTCTGCCTCTTCGCGACGTTGCTGTTCCATCTCTTCGACTTCTTCCGGCATCCGCACCTGTACCTTGCTCAGGGTGCTGATGACTTCATACTTCAGCGATTCGAGCATGGCTGCGAACATTGAGAAGGATTCGCGCTTGTACTCCTGCTTCGGATCTTTCTGCGCATAGCCGCGCAGATGAATACCCTGGCGCAGGTAGTCCATCGCCGCCAGGTGCTCTTTCCACAGGGAATCCAGCGTTTGCAGCATGACGCCTTTCTCGAAGTGACGCATCATTTCGGCGCCAACCACTTCTTCTTTACGCTGGTAGGTTTCTACCGCGCTCTGCAGAATACGTTCGCGCAGGGTCTCTTCGTGCAGCTCCGGCTCTTTATCCAGCCACTCTTTGATTGGCAGATCAAGGTCGAAGTCGTTTTTCAGACGTTCCTGCAGGCCTTCGATATCCCACATCTCTTCCAGCGACTGCGGCGGAATGTGCGCATCGATAGTGGCTTTGAAGACATCTTCGCGGATGCTGTTGATGGTTTCGCTCACGTCGGAGATATCCAGCAGCTCGTTACGCTGGGTGTAAATAGCGCGACGCTGATCGTTGGCGACGTCATCATATTCCAGCAGCTGTTTACGGATATCGAAGTTGCGGCTTTCCACTTTACGCTGAGCGTTAGCAATCGCTTTGGTCACCCACGGGTGCTCGATAGCTTCGCCCGGCTTCATCCCCAGTTTACGCATCATGCCGGATACGCGATCGGAGGCGAAGATACGCATCAGGGCATCTTCCATCGACAGGTAGAAGCGGGAAGAACCGGCATCACCCTGACGGCCAGCACGGCCACGCAGCTGGTTATCGATACGGCGGGATTCATGACGCTCGGTACCAATGATGTGCAGACCGCCTGCGGCCAGTACCGCATCGTGGCGCACCTGCCAGTCAGCTTTGATCTTTTCAATCTGCTCCGGCGTTGGATTTTCCAGCGCGGCGACTTCTGCCTGCCAGCTACCGCCGAGCATAATATCGGTACCACGCCCCGCCATGTTGGTAGCGATGGTGACCGCAGCCGGATAACCCGCCTGGGCGACGATATCCGCTTCGCTGGCGTGGAACTTGGCGTTCAGGACGTTGTGCTTGATGCCGGCTTTCGTCAGTTCGCGGGAAACCACTTCAGATTTTTCGATTGAGATAGTACCGACCAGCACCGGCTGACCGGCGGCGGTACGATCTTTAATATCTTCGATAATCGCCTGAATTTTTTCCGCTTCGGTCATATAGACCAGATCGGCCATATCCTTACGGATCATCGGACGGTTAGTCGGGACGACAACGGTATCCAGTTTATAGATTGAGCTGAATTCAAAGGCTTCGGTATCCGCGGTACCGGTCATCCCCGCCAGCTTCTCGTACAGACGGAAGTAGTTCTGGAAGGTGATGGATGCCAGAGTCTGGTTCTCGTTCTGGATCTCCACGCCTTCTTTGGCTTCTACCGCCTGGTGCAGGCCATCGGACCAGCGACGCCCCTGCATCGTACGGCCGGTGTGTTCATCGACGATGATGACTTCGCCATCTTTCACGATGTAGTCAACGTCACGGGTAAACAGCGCGTGGGCGCGCAGCGCGGCGGTAACATGGTGCATCAGCATAATGTTGGTCGGAGAATACAGCGATTCGCCTTCCTCCATGATGCCTTCCTGCACCAGCAGCTCTTCGATCAGTACCAGACCGCGTTCGGTCAGGTTAACCTGGCGAGCTTTCTCGTCCACGGAGAAGTGGCCTTCACCGGTAAAGGTGTCGGAGTCTTCCTTTTCCTGGCGGATCAGGTGCGGAATAATTTTGTTCACCTTGCGATACATTTCGGAGCTGTCTTCAGCCGGGCCGGAAATGATAAGCGGGGTACGCGCTTCGTCGATCAGGATGGAGTCCACCTCATCCACCAGCGCATAGTGCAGCTTACGCTGTACGCGCTCTTCCGGACTGAACGCCATGTTATCGCGCAGATAATCGAAGCCGTATTCGTTGTTGGTACCGTAGGTGATGTCGGCCGCGTAGGCTTCACGCTTCGCCGGCGCAGGCAGGCCGGACATATTGATGCCCACGCTCATACCGAGGAATTCGAACAGCGGACGGTTGTTTTCGGCGTCACGCTGCGCCAGATAGTCGTTGACGGTAACGACGTGAACGCCTTTACCGGTCAGCGCGTTAAGGTAGGCCGGCAGGGTCGCGGTCAGGGTTTTACCTTCACCAGTACGCATTTCCGCGATGCAGCGGTCGTTCAATACCATACCGCCCAGCAGCTGCACGTCGAAGTGGCGCATACCGAAGACGCGTTTACTCGCTTCGCGCACCACGGCAAAAGCTTCCGGGATCAGGCTTTCCAGACTTTCACCTTTCTCCAGACGCGCGCGGAATTCTCCGGTTTTGGCTTTCAGCTCATCATCAGAGAGCTTTTCCATCGCCGGTTCCATACCGTTGATGATATTGACGACTTTGCGCATACGACGCAGCGTACGGTCGTTACGGCTACCGAACACCTTAGTTAACATTTTAATTAGCATAATAAAATCTCAAACGCCCCGCAGTGCGGAGTAAAAAAATAGGATGGTCCGTGTTTATTTTCAGCTGAGACGTTGAGGCCCTGCGCGGATCCCCGCTACCTGGCTTATCCAGGCGCTGACGCGGAAGACAGAATAAGAGGAAGGGATATAAGCTGCCTGGCGGATAACCACCGGCGGTCTGCTGTCCTGGGTCAGCAGCGCGCTGAGCGTATCGAGCAGGGCCAGATGCTGAGCCTGAAGCGGCGACGATTCTTCCGCCACCGGCAAAGCCTGCGGCGCCATCGCGAACGACAGATGGCGAATGACGGTGCGAATCGCATGCTGATGCCAGTAATCGACGGTAAAATTCGGCCGACGGTTGGCCTCCAGCAGCGCCAGCTGGGAGAAATTAACTTTATTCGGGTTATGGTTGCTGGCCGTGGCTTTCGCCGGCGTAGTGGTTTCGTGGCTGTTGTTAAGCGCAGGCAGGCCGAGGCTAGCCGCGACCATCCCCAACAGGAGATGCGGCCAAAAATACCGTCTGCCAAACTGTCGCCAACGCGTCAGCAATCCACTCACTTTCTTTACCTTTAGTTGGTATTCCTGCGTCCTTTCAGGCGGTCCATTTTATTGGCGGTCTTCGCAGTACAGCCTGAAATCGACAGGATAAAGCAACCCAGAGAAAAATTTTGCGCCCAAATACTAACATTAATACCGCGCCGAGACAGCAGGAATGAACGCTAATGCTGCGGTAAAACGCTTAATAAAGCAGCGAACGCGCACAGGTTATTGCCAGCGAAACGCAGTGAAAAGCGGTTTGGGGAGGCTAAAAAGAAAAACGACTGGTTCCCTGGACGGAGAGAGTACCAGGTTACCAGTCGAATTTACTGAATGGTCAGGCTTACGCCAGAACCATTGACGGTGCGCGGAATGCCAGCGGCAGTTTTGCGTCGTCTTCGAAGGTCACATACTCCCAGGCTTCCTGTTTTGCCAGAACAGCCTGCAGCAGTTTGTTATTTAACGCGTGACCGGATTTGAACGCCGTGAATGCGCCGATAATGTTGTGACCACACATAAACAGGTCACCGATCGCATCCAGCATTTTGTGGCGTACAAACTCATCTTCAAAGCGCAGACCGTCTTCGTTCAGTACGCGATAATCGTCAACAACGATGGCACAATCGAAGCTGCCGCCCAGGCACAGGCCACGGGACTGCAGATATTCGATATCACGCATGAAACCGAAAGTACGAGCACGGCTAATCTGACGCATGAACGCATCAGCCGAGAAGTTCAGCGCATAGCGTTGGGTGCTTGAGTCAATCGCCGGATGGTTAAAGTCGATGGTAAAGTCCAACGAAAAACCATTGTACGGCTTAAACTCAGCCCATTTGTCGCCATCTTCAACGCGAACCGTCTCTTTGATACGCACAAATTTCTTGGCGCTGTTCAGTTCATCGATGCCGGCATCCAGCAACAGATAAACGAACGGAGCGGCGCTACCGTCCATAATCGGGATTTCCGGCGCATCGACTTCAACAATAATGTTGTCGATGCCCAGGCCAGCCAGTGCGGCATTTAAGTGCTCGACTGTAGAAATCCGCACGTCATGCTCGTTCACCAGGCAAGTACAGAGCATGGTATCACGCACAGATTTGGCATCAGCCGGAAAATCAACCGGTGGATTCAAGTCGGTGCGACGATAGATGACCCCGGTATTTGCCGGCGCAGGGCGTAAAGTCAGCGTGACTTTCTTGCCGGTATGCAAACCGACACCAGTCGCCTGAACAATACGTTTAAGAGTCCTTTGTTTGATCATCGTATAATCTCGCCAAGTTACCTATCCAACCGAAGTGTACTATACATTCGGCAGGGCAGTTTAGCACAAAGAGCGCAGATGCCCAACTTCCAGCCAATTCTTAATCGGCTTGCTTACGCAGGAAAGCTGGAATATCCAGATAATCCGGCTCTTTCGCGGTTTGCGGAGTATTGTCGTTCACCACTTTCGCGACCGGTTTCTGCTCTTGAGTTAATGGAGCCATACCGTGCTGCTGGTAGCGATCCATTACCGGCTGCTGTACCTGTTTGTTGGTCACCAGGGTAATTTCCGGACGCTTGTCCATACCGATACCGGTGGCAACAACGGTCACACGCAGTTCATCGTTCATATCCGGGTCCAGAGAGGTACCGATAACCACGGTCGCGTTATCCGAAGCAAAGGCGCGGATAGTGTTACCGACGGTCTCGAACTCATCCAGACGCAGGTCGAAGCCAGCGGTGATGTTGACCAGTACGCCACGCGCGCCGGACAGATCGATATCTTCCAGCAGCGGAGAAGAGATAGCCATTTCAGCCGCTTCTTCCGCACGGTCTTCACCGCTCGCCACGCCGGAGCCCATCATTGCGTAGCCCATTTCCGACATCACGGTACGAACGTCCGCGAAGTCGACGTTCATCAGACCCGGACGGGTAATCAGTTCGGCAATACCCTGCACCGCGCCTTTCAGTACGTCGTTCGCCGCGCCGAAAGCGTCAAGCAGAGAGATACCGCGACCCAGTACTTTCAGCAGCTTGTCGTTCGGGATGGTGATCAGTGAGTCAACGTGCTTGGACAGCTCGGTGATCCCCTGCTCAGCAAACGCCATGCGCTTCTTGCCTTCGAAATTAAATGGCTTAGTGACGACCGCAACGGTCAGGATACCCAGATCCTTCGCCACTTCCGCGACCACTGGCGCCGCACCGGTACCGGTACCGCCGCCCATACCCGCCGCGATAAAGACCATGTCCGCGCCATCAAGCGCAGCGCGCAGCGCTTCACGGTCTTCGTCAGCCGCATTACGGCCAACTTCCGGGTTCGCGCCTGCACCCAGACCTTTGGTAATACCGCTACCGATCTGGATAGTCTGGCCAACAGCCGTTTTACGCAGCGCCTGCGCATCGGTGTTCACCGCGAAGAATTCAACACCCTCAATGCGCTCGCGCACCATGTGTTCAACGGCATTACCGCCGCCGCCACCGACGCCGATGACTTTAATCACCGCGTCGTTGGTCAGTTCCATAGGTTCAAACATAGTTTCTCTCCGTCTTGTGCCTGTCGCCTGAGAACGCTAATTGTCTGCGTTCTCTTAAAAAATTAAAACTCTTTTCGCAGCCAGCTGTTGAGTCGCTTAATCCACGAGCCCACTGACGCCGTCACGCGTTTTTCGACTTCTGCTTCACCACTGAGATGTGACTCTTTTCCGTAGTGCAGCAGCCCAACCGCCGTCGAATAATACGGCTCCTGAGCGTAATCCGTTAAACCGGTAATGTTCAGCGGCGCGCCAATGCGTACCTGCGTATGGAACACGCGCTGCGCGCAGGCCGCCAGGCCTTCGATTTGCGCGGCGCCGCCGGTTAAAACAATCCCCGCCGCCAGATGGTGTTTGACCCCTTGCTGACGGAGCTGTTCCTGCAGCTGCAGGATTTCTTCATTAACCAGATTGAGCAGTTCGGTATAACGCGGTTCAATCACCTCTGCCAGCGTCTGACGCTGCAGGCTACGCGGCGGACGTCCGCCCACGCTCGGTACTTCCACGTTTTCGTCTTTACCGACGATTGAACCTAATGCGCAACCGTGACGAACCTTGATGGCTTCGGCGTCGCTCGGCGGCGTACCGAAGGCATAGGCGATGTCGCTGGTCACCACGTTGCCCGCGTAAGGGATCACTTTGGTGTGACGCAGCGCGCCGCCGGTATACACGGCGATATCCATTGTACCACCGCCGATGTCCACTACGCAGACACCCAGCTCACGTTCGTCTTCCGTTAATACGGAATAACTGGCCGCTAAACCGGCGAAAATAAGTTGGTCAACTTTCAGACCACAACGTTCAACCGCTTTAACAATGTTTTTCGCCATATCGTTATGGCAGGTAATCAGATGTACCTTCGCCTGCATACGCACGCCGGATAACCCTACCGGGTTTTTAATACCTTCCTGGTAGTCGATGGCGTATTCCTGCGGGATGACGTGCAGTACGCGATGCTCGTCGCGTACGCGTACCGATTTCGCGGTATGAACGACGTTCTCCACGTCATCCTGCGTCACCTCTTCTTCGGAGATAGGCACCATGCCAATCTCATTTTGACAGCTAATATGCTTGCCTGAAAGCGCCAGATACACTGATGAGATCTGGCAATCGGCCATCAGTTCAGCCTGGTCGATAGCGCGCTGTACGCATTTCACTACCGACTCGAGGTCATTCACCCCGCCTTTATCCATGCCGCGCGATGGGCAACTGCCCACGCCAATGATATTAATCATACCGTCGGGCAGAACTTCCCCTACTAAAGCGGCAACCTTCGCGGTGCCAATCTCCAGTCCAACTACCAGTTTTCTGTCCGTCGCCTTGATCATCGTTGTTCTGCCTGTGCCTGATTCTGTTGTTGATTATTTTCCTCTACGGGAGCAGGTACCCAACCTACCGCCGCACCCGAGTCATAGCGCAAATCAACGTAGCTTATCCGTTTGCCGTCGGTCTGTGCCTGCTGCTGAAGAACCGGGTAGAGTTCCATAAAGCGCTGAAGCCGTTTCATGGTGTCGCCGCGGCCAAGGTTGAGCTTAATATCGTTATTAAGCGTCAACTGCCAGGAGCGACGCGCGGTCATTGCCGCCACTTTCAACGTGAACTTATTCTTTGCCAGCACCTGCCCCATGTCGCGGTATCCCTGCAGCACTTCATTTTCGCTGCCTTCAGGGCCGTATAACATCGGTAAGTTCTGTTTGCTGGTACGATCCGCCGGCACGCTGAAAGAATTTCCTTCGACGTCTACCATATGTTGATCATTCCAGCGCGCAATCGGCACATATTCAACCAGATGAATCTTCAATTCATCGGGCCATTGTTTTCTTACGCTCGCCTGTTTAATCCACGGCAGGCGCTCAATTTGACTCTGGATGATATTGACGTCCTGAGTCATAAAAGTGCCCGGCGAGCCCAACGCCAGAATAGCCTGACGGATATCATCGTTACGCGTGTAGTGACGTTCGCCGGTGACGACCATTTTCGACAACGGCAGACGCTGCGCATCTTCCATCCATCCAAGAACCATCCATCCGCTGACCAACACGGTACACAACACCGCCAGCAGGAAAACGATACCTGCCAGCCGGGTTCCATTATTCCGACGCGAAGAAGCAATCGACTCTTCTTCCTGGTTCCGCGTATTCAGCGCCGCCTGCGACATATCACCCCGCCAGGTCCAGAATTCGTACAACAAGCTGCGAGAAGCTCATCCCCGCCTGGCGGGCCGCCATCGGCACCAGACTATGGCTGGTCATCCCCGGTGAGGTGTTCGCTTCCAGCAGATAAAACTGGCCATCGCTGTCCAGCATCACGTCAATACGTCCCCATCCTTTGCAACCCAGAACATTCCAGGCTTTAAGCACCAGGCTCTGGATTTCTGTCTCGCGGGCAGGTTCCTCAAAACCAGGGCAGAAATATTGCGTCTCATCAGAGAGATACTTCGCCTCATAATCATAGAAGGTTCCAGCCGCCTGGATACGAATTGACGGTAAAATTTCTTCACCGACGATAGCGACGGTAAATTCCGGGCCACTAAGCCATTTCTCAATCAGAACTTCATCATCATGCTGAAAAGCCAGCGCCAATGCATCCTGCATTGCACAACTTTCGCTAACTTTCGACATCCCGACGCTTGACCCTTCGCGGCTCGGCTTGATGATAACCGGCAGCCCCAGCGCCGCAATCTGCTCACTAACGCCAGCAGAAAGTCCTGCGTTGAACTGGGCGCGGGTCAATGCAACCCATGGCGCGACCGGTAATCCCGCCCCCTGCCACAGTAATTTACTGCGCAGTTTATCCATCGAAATGGCGGAAGCCATTACGCCACTACCGGTGTACGGCAGTTGAATGAGCTCAAGAAGGCCTTGCAGCGTGCCATCTTCGCCGCCGCGCCCGTGCAGGGCAATAAACGCTTTCTGAAAGCCCATGTTTTTTAGCTGGGTGATATCAACGTCGCGCGGATCGACCGGGTGGGCATCCACCCCGCCTTCACGCAGCCCGGCCAACACCGCCGCGCCTGAATTCAGCGAGACTTCACGTTCAGCGGAGGTTCCGCCGAAGAGAACCGCGATTTTATCAGCCATGGCGGTCCTCCTCCGTTTTTTGCGGTACCAGTTTGATTTCAGCCAGGTGACGTGCGATTTTTCCTATGTTGCCGGCGCCCTGCACCAGCACCAGATCGTCGCCGGTCAATACCGACGCCAGCATCTCCGCGGCCTGCGCCGGATCGGAAACCAGAATCGGGTCAACTTTGCCGCGACCGCGGATCGTACGGCACAGCGAGCGGCTATCGGCGCCTGGAATCGGCGCTTCACCCGCCGGATACACATCCAGCATCAGCAGCGCATCGACCTGGGTCAGCACGTTGGCGAAATCATCATACAGATCGCGAGTACGGGTATAACGGTGCGGCTGGAATACCATCACCAGATTTTTATCCGGCCAGCCGGCACGCGCCGCTTTGATAGTGGCGTCGACTTCCGTCGGGTGATGACCGTAATCGTCGATCAGCATCGCGCTACCGCTCTTGCCGTTGACTTCCGCCAGCGGATATTCGCCAAGGAAGTCGAAGCGGCGGCCGGTGCCCTGGAAACTTTCCAACGCGCGCAGAATCGCCTCGTCTTCAATGCCCTCTTCCGTCGCGACGGCAACGGCCGCGGCAGCGTTAAGCGCATTGTGGCGACCCGGTGCGTTCAGCGTCACCTGCATGACCTCTTTGTCCTGGCGTACCAGGCGGAAATGGCCCTGCGCGCCGACCTGACGATACTCTTCAATGCGTACGTCGGCGTCATCGCTAAAACCATAGGTGGTGATTTGGCGGCCGACGCGCGGCAGCAGTTCACGAATCACCGGGTCATCCACGCACATCACGGCGCGCCCGTAGAACGGCAGGTTGTGCAGGAAGTTAATAAAGGTCTGCTTCAGGTTCTCGAAGTCGCCATGATAGGTATCCATATGGTCAGCTTCAATGTTGGTCACAATGGCGACCATCGGCTGCAGATGCAGGAACGACGCATCGCTCTCATCCGCTTCCGCAATCAGATAGCGGCTATGGCCAAGACGGGCATGCACACCCGCCGCCTTCACCAGCCCGCCGTTGACGAAGGTCGGATCGAGGCCGGCCTCGGCGTAAATGCTGGATACCATCGCGGTGGTGGTGGTTTTGCCGTGCGTACCGGCAATCGCAATCCCGTGACGGAAACGCATGAGTTCCGCCAGCATTTCCGCGCGGCGGATCACCGGAATGCGCGCTTCGTGCGCGGCGACGATTTCCGGGTTATCCGCGGAGATCGCGCTGGACACCACGACAACGCTGGCATCGCGCACGTTTTCCGGGCGATGGTTGAAATAAATGGTGGCGCCAAGCTGCGACAGCTGCTGAGTCACCGGATTCGGCGCAAGATCGGAGCCGCTAATCTGGTAGCCTTCATTCGCCAACACTTCGGCAATACCGCCCATACCGGCACCGCCGATGCCGACAAAGTGAATGTGCCGGACGCGACGCATCTCGGGCACTATGGAACGCAGTTTTGCCAAATCTTGTGTATTCATTCTTTACGCCATCAACTTCTTTATTCGGGCGGTGAAAATCACCGCGATTAGCGCGCCAAAGCTACGGCGCTGACCTCTTCCGCTACCCGCTCGGTAGCATCCGGAATCGAAGCGCCACGCGCTCGTTCCGCCATATCCATCAGGGTTTCCCGATCCCAACCGGCCAGGGTAGCCGCCACGGCATCCGCCGTGAACTCGGGTTGTTCGAGAATTTTCGCCGCGCCGGCTTTTTCCAGCGGCAGCGCATTCCAGTACTGCTGACGATCTTTGTGCTGGAACGGGACGAACAATGCCGGTAAACCTGCGGCAGCGATTTCGCTGACCGTCAGCGCGCCGGAACGACAAACAACCACATCGGCCCACGCATAGGCTGCCGCCATATCATCAATAAACTCAGTCACTTTATGCTGCGACTGACCGGCGGCGGCGTACGCCTGGCGCACGGTATCCATGCCGCCTTTCCCGCTCTGATGCCAGATGGTCACCGCATCGCCGAGCTTCGCGGCCACCTGCGGCATAGTCTGGTTCAGCACGCGCGCGCCCTGAGAGCCGCCGACCACCAGCACGCGAATCGGCCCCTGCCGCCCCACCAGACGCTGTCCCGGCAGCGGTAGCGCGAGAACGTCAGTACGCACCGGATTCCCCACGACATCTGCGTGCGGGAAGGCGCCGGGAAACGCCTGCATCACTTTCTTCGCAATCTTCGCCAGCCATTTATTGGTCAGGCCGGCAATCCCGTTTTGTTCATGCAGCACCACAGGGATCCCGAGCGACCATGCCGCCAGACCGCCAGGCCCGGAAACATAACCGCCCATGCCCAGCACCACATCCGGCTGGAAACGCTTCATGATCGCCCGCGCCTGTCGCCAGGCGTTGAAGATCCGCACCGGCGCTAACAGTTGCGCTTTTAACCCTTTGCCGCGCAGGCCGGAGATGCGAATAAAATCGATATCAATGCCGTGTTTCGGCACTAAATCCGCTTCCATACGATCGGCGGTGCCGAGCCAGCGAACCTGCCAGCCCTGGTCCATTAAATGGTGCGCGACCGCCAGCCCCGGGAACACATGTCCGCCAGTGCCGCCCGCCATCACCATTAACCGCTTTTCCTGACCGCTCATCGAACACCCCGTGTAAACGCCTGCGCTTTCTCGAGGCGCGTTTCATAATCTATTCGCAATAAAAACATAATGGCCGTCGACATAATCAGCAGACTGGAGCCACCATAACTAATCAACGGCAGGGTCAGACCTTTGGTCGGCAGCATCCCCGCCGCCGCTCCGACGTTAACCAACGCCTGGAAGCTAAACCACACGCCGATAGCACAGGCCAAAAAGCCGGAGAAGCGGTGGTCAATCTCCAGCGCTTTGCGGCCAATCGACATGGCGCGAAAGGCGACGAAGAATACCATTAAAAGCGCGAGTACCACACCGATATAACCGAGTTCTTCGCCGATAATGGCGAAGATAAAGTCGGTGTGCGCTTCCGGCAAATACTCCAGTTTCTGCACCGAGTTGCCGAGGCCCTGCCCCCACATCTCGCCGCGGCCAAAGGCCATCAGCGATTGGGTCAGCTGATAGCCGCTGCCAAACGGGTCTTCCCACGGGTTCCAGAAGGAGGTGACGCGGCGAATACGATACGGTTCGGCGAGGATCAGCAGCACCACCGCCGAGATCCCCATGCCGATAATGGCGATGAACTGCCAGAGTTTCGCGCCGGCCAGGAACAACATCGCCAGCGTGGTGACGAACAGTACGACTACCGTACCGAGGTCAGGCTGCGCCAGCAGCAGAATCGCCAGCACGAAAATCACGCCCATCGGCTTTAAGAAGCCGCGCAGGTTGTTACGCACCTCATCCGCTTTACGCACCAGATAGTTGGCGATGTAGCAGAACAGCGATAGCTTGGTAAACTCCGCCGGCTGAATACGCAGCGGCCCGAGCGCGATCCAACGCGAGGCGCCGTTAACCGAGCTCCCCACCACCAGTACGATCAGCAGCATCACAATCGAGGCGATCAGCATCGCGGTACTGTGGCGCTGCCAGAACTCCATCGGCAGACGGAGCGTAATCATCGCCAGCGCGAAAGCCAGCACAATATACAAACCATCACGCTTAGCAAACAGGAACGGATCGTTCGCCAGGCGCTGTCCGACCGGCATCGAGGCCGAGGTCACCATGATAAAACCGATAGCCGCCAGGCCGAAGGTCAGCCACAGCAGCATCCGGTCATACATGACCAGGCTATCGTTATCTTTCGGGCGTGAGCCCATCACCCAACCTTTCAGAGCGGCGAACAGCCAGGCGAAAATAAACATCCCCGGCAGTCGCGGCAGCTTCAACCGGGGCAGGCCCAGCTGTGGCATTCTCAGGCGTGGGAGAGAGAAACGCATCAACCTAACTCCTTCGCCAGACGGGTAAAGACATCACCCCGTTGTTCAAAGTTTTTAAACTGGTCCAGGCTCGCGCAGGCCGGCGACAGTAAGACCATATCGCCTGTTTTAACCTGCGAAGCGATTTGCCGCATCGCCTGTTCCATGGTTTCGGTTTGTACCGCGATTTCCGGACGCAGCGCCGCCAGTTGAGCGCCGTCGCGGCCGAAGCAGTACAGACGAACGTTCTCGCCGCCAAGATAGCGTTTCAGCGGCGTGAAGTCGGCGGATTTACCGTCGCCGCCCAACAGCAGATACAGCGTACCGTCGAGATGCAGGCCGTTCAGCGCCGCCTCGGTACTGCCGACGTTGGTCGCCTTGGAGTCATTGATCCAACGCACGCCGTTATGCTCCAGCGCCAGCTGGAAGCGGTGCGCCAGGCCGGTGAAGGTGGTCAGCGCCTTCAGGCTACTGGCGCGCGGCAAGCCCGCGGCATCCGCCAGCGCCAGCGCCGCCAGGGCATTGCTGTAGTTGTGCTGGCCGCTGATGGTCATTTCTTTCACGTTCAGCACTTTCTCACCCTTCACCCGCAGCCAGGTTTCGCCCTGCTGGCGGTTAAGGTGATAGTCTCCGACATCGACGCCGAAGCTGACGCAGCGTTCGTCAGCGCCGCGTACCGGCATGGTCAGCGCGTCATCGGCATTCACCACGCAGGTTTTAGCATTTTCATAGACCCGCAGTTTCGCCGCGCGATACTGCTGCAGCCCCAGCGGATAGCGGTCCATATGGTCCTCAGTCACGTTGAGGATGGTTGCCGCGACGGCTTTCAGGCTGGAGGTCGTCTCCAGCTGGAAGCTGGAAAGTTCAAGCACGTACAGTTCGCGCGCCGGATCCAGCAGCATCAGCGCCGGCAGGCCGATATTGCCGCCAACGCCGACGTTCACGCCCGCCGCCTTCGCCATCTCGCCCACCAGGGTAGTGACGGTGCTTTTTCCGTTAGAGCCGGTAATGGCGATAATCGGCGCCTGCGCCTCGCGGCAAAACAGCTCGATATCGCCGACGATTTCCACTCCGGCATCCGCCGCCGCGCTCAGTGAAGGGTGCGCCAGAGCAATCCCCGGGCTTGCGACAATCAGATCCGCCGCCAGCAGCCAGTCGTCGTTAAGGCCGCCCACGTGGCGCTCAACGGCTTCCGGCAGCTTATCAAGCCCGGCAGGGGCGACGCGGGTATCCATCACGCGCGGGGTTACGCCGCGCGCCATGAAAAAGTCCACGCATGACAGGCCGGTCATGCCCAGCCCAATAATGACGACTTTTTTACCCTGATAATCTGCCATGATTAACGTACCTTCAGCGTCGCCAGGCCAATCAGCACCAGCATCAGCGAAATAATCCAGAAGCGCACGATAACGCGCGGTTCCGGCCAGCCTTTCAGTTCATAGTGGTGGTGAATCGGCGCCATACGGAAGATGCGCTGGCCGCGCAGCTTGAACGAGCCGACCTGCAGGATAACCGACAAGGTTTCCACGACGAAAACGCCGCCCATAATCACCAGCAGGAACTCCTGACGCAGCAGTACGGCGATAATGCCCAGCGCGCCGCCGAGCGCCAGCGAACCGACGTCACCCATAAAGACCTGCGCCGGGTAGGTGTTAAACCACAGGAAACCCAGGCCCGCGCCGACAATCGCCGTGCAGACGATAACCAGCTCGCCGGCGTGACGCAGATAAGGAATATGCAGGTAGTTGGCGAAGTTCATGTTACCGGTGGCCCACGCTACCAGCGCAAAGCCGGCGGCGACGAAGACGGTCGGCATAATCGCCAGGCCGTCGAGGCCGTCGGTGAGGTTGACCGCATTGCCGGTACCGACGATAACGAAGTAAGCCAGCAGGATGTAGAACAGTCCCAGCTGCGGCATCACGTCTTTAAAGAACGGCACTACCAGCTCGGTCGCCGGGGTGTCTTTCCCCGCCAGATACAGCGCGAACGCCACGCCCAGCGCGATTACCGACATCCAGAAATACTTCCAGCGGGCAATCAGGCCCTTGGTGTCTTTACGCACGACTTTACGGTAATCATCGACAAACCCGATGATGCCGTAGCCGATTAATACCGTCAGCACGCACCAGACGTATGGATTGGACGGATAAGCCCACAGCAGGACGGAAACAGTAATCGCGGTGAGGATCATAATCCCGCCCATGGTCGGGGTCCCGCGTTTGCTGAAGTGGGACTCCGGGCCGTCGTTACGAACGACCTGACCGAAAGACAGTTTTTGCAGACGGGCGATCATACGCGGGCCCATCCACAACGAGATGAACAGCGCGGTCAGCAGGCTGACGATGGCGCGAAACGTCAGATAGGAAAAGACGTTAAAGCCGGAATAATATTTGACCAGATGTTCGGCCAGCCATACTAACATGTCGCAATCTCCTGTAATGCGCGTACTACCTCTTCCATAGCGGCACTACGTGAACCCTTCACTAAAATGGTCATGATTTTATGCTCTGCCAGCAGCTCGCGCAGGCGAGCTACCACGGCGGCTTTATCGTTAAAATGTTCGCCCACGCCGCTGGCGCTGCTGATATCCGCGCTCAGTGAACCGACGCTGAGTACGCAATCCAGGCCCGCCGCTTTCGCCGCTTCGCCCACTTCGCGATGACAGGCCGCGCTTTCCGCGCCGAGTTCAGCCATATCGCCGACCACCATCGCCCGGAAGCCCGGCATTTCCGCCAGCACCTGTACCGCGGCGGTCATCGAACCGACGTTGGCGTTGTAGGAGTCATCCAGCAGCAGCTGGTTTTCCGCCAGTTGGATCGGGAACAGACGTCCCGGCACCGCTTGCAGCTGCGCCAGTCCAGCTTTCACCGCGGCCAGATCGGCGCCTACCGCCATCGCCAGCGAAGTTGCCGCCAGCGCGTTAGCGATGTTATGGCGCCCCGGCAGCGGCAGCAGTACGTCGACGTTGCCGAACGGGGTCCGCAGCGTAAATTCGGTGCCATGACTGGTGATATGAACATTGGTCGCCGTGAAGTCGCTGTTCGCCGCGTTCGGCGAGAAGCGCCACACTTTGCGATCGCCAATCACGCTCTGCCAGTTCAGCCAGTCGTTATTGTCGGCATTCAAAATCGCGATGCCGTTTTGCGGCAGGCCGGTGAAGATTTCGCCCTTGGCTTTTGCCACGCCCGCCAGCGAGCCGAAGCCTTCGAGGTGCGCGGCGGCGAGGTTGTTGACCAGCGCCGCTTCCGGACGCGTCAGGCTGACGGTCCAGGCGATTTCGCCCTGGTGGTTGGCGCCAAGTTCAATCACCGCATACTGGTGATCTTTGTTCAGACGCAGCAGCGTCATCGGTACCCCGATATCGTTATTCAGGTTACCGGCGGTATACAGCGTATTACCGCACTGGCTGAGGATCACCGCGGTCATCTCTTTGACCGAGGTCTTACCGGACGAACCGGTGAGCGCAACGACGCGGGTCGGCACCTGCTGACGCACCCAGGCCGCTAACTCGCCAAAAGCCAGACGGGTATCTTTCACCACCACCTGCGGTAAATCGCAGGCCAGTTGGCGGCTAACCAGCAGCGCGCCTGCGCCCGCCGCTTTCGCTTGTTCGGCAAAATCATGCGCGTCGAAACGCTCGCCTTTCAGCGCCACAAACAGGCAACCCGCCGTGACTTTGCGGGTATCGGACGTCACGTCATCGATAGCGATATCGCTACCCTGCAGTTCGCCGCGGGTGATATCGGCGAGCTGGCTTAATGTAAAGCGAATCATGCTACCGCTCCCAGCAGACGCGCGACGGTAACGCGGTCGGAGTAATCCAGACGGCGGTTGCCGACTATCTGATAGTCTTCGTGGCCTTTGCCCGCGACCAGCACAACGTCGTTCGCTTTCGCCTGCATCACCGCGCTGGTCACCGCTTCCGCGCGGCCTTCCATCACCTTCACCTGCCCGGCATCAAGCATGCCGGCCAGAATGTCGTTAATAATCGCCCGCGGCTCTTCGGTACGCGGGTTATCGTCGGTAACGACCACGATATCGGCAAACTCTTCCGCGATAGCGCCCATCAGCGGGCGTTTGCCCTTGTCGCGGTCGCCGCCGCAGCCGAAGACGCACCACAGCTTGCCGCTACAGTGCAGACGCGCGGCCTGCAGCGCTTTTTCCAGCGCGTCAGGCGTATGGGCGTAATCGACCACCACGGTCGGTTTGCCCGGCGCGCTGAACACTTCCATGCGGCCGCACACCGGCTGTAAACGCGAAGAGGTTTTCAATAGGTCCGCCAGCGGATAGCCCAGCGCCAGCAGCGTCGCCAGCGCCAGCAGCAGGTTGCTGACGTTAAAGGCGCCCATCAGGCGGCTTTCGATTTCGCCCTTGCCCCAGCTCGAGTCAAACTGAATGGTCGCGCCGCTGTCGTGATAGTTGACCGCGGTCGCCTTCAGCCAGCGGCCGTGGCAGTTCGGATTGATATGATCTTCCATCGACACCGCCACCGCATCCGGCAGTTTCGCCAGCCAGCGACGCCCCACTTCATCGTCGGCGTTGACGATGGCCTGGCCGCAATGGTGGGTGGAATAGAGCAGCCATTTCGCCGCTTCGTAATGTTCCATGTCGCCATGGTAGTCGAGGTGGTCACGGCTCAGGTTGGTAAACACCGAGGCGGCAAACTGCAGCGCCGCCACGCGGTGCTGAACCAGCCCGTGAGAAGAGACTTCCATCGCGCCGAAAGTCGCCCCCTGCCCTACCAGACCGGAAAGCACGTGCTGAACATCAACCGCAGAGCCGGTGGTGTTTTCGGTTGGCACCACTTTATCCAGCAGGCCGTTACCGACGGTACCCATCACCGCGCTGGTTTCGCCGAGCAGTTTCGCCCACTGCGCAAGCAGTTGAGTCGTGGTGGTTTTACCGTTAGTACCGGTGACGCCCACCAGGCGCATCTGCTGCGAAGGTTGATGATAAAAACGCCCGGCCAGCGCGGATAACCGCTCGTTCAGTTGGCTAAGGTAGATGACCGGCACGCCGTGCATCTCGCGAACTTCGCCGTCTGCGGCCTCGCCCTGCGCCTCAGCAATAATGGCAGCAACACCTTGCGCTATCGCCTGCGGGATATAACGACGCCCGTCCGCCTGATGACCCTGTACCGCGACAAAGAGGTCGCCGGACGCCGCCACGCGGCTGTCCAGCGTCATCTCTCGCAGAATTCGCTCCGGCGCATTTGGCACCCACGGAGCGAGAAGGTCGCGCAAATTACGATCTGCCACCTGTTCCCTCGCCTTGATTAATCACAAATTCACTTTTTTCGCCCGTTGCCAGCGCATCCGGTTCGATGTTCATGGTGCGCAGTACGCCGCCCATGATGGCACCGAATACCGGCGCGGAAACGGCGCCACCGTAGTATTTACCTGCCTGCGGGTCGTTGATCACCACCACCAGCGCGAAACGCGGGTGGCTGGCGGGCGCAACGCCTGCGGTGTAAGCAATATATTTGTTGATGTAGCGGCCATCCGGCCCCACTTTTTTCGCCGTACCGGTTTTAATGGCGATGCGATAGCCTTTAATCGCCGCTTTCACGCCGCCGCCGCCGGGAAGCGCCACGCTTTCCATCATGTGAACGACGGTACGAACGAGCGAGTCCGGGAACACGCGCTCGCCCGGAACCGGTGGATCAACTTTGGTAATCGACAGCGGGCGATAGATGCCATAGCTGCCAATCGTTGCGTAGACTCGCGCTAACTGTAACGGAGTTACCATTAGCCCGTAGCCGAAAGAAAAGGTGGCCCTCTCTATGTCAGACCACCGTTGTTTTTGAGGATATAAGCCACTGCGTTCTCCGACCAACCCCAAATTGGTCGCCTTTCCAAGCCCAAAACGTGAGTAAGTATCTACTAACGCTGAGGACGGCATCGCTAACGCCAGCTTAGAAACGCCGACGTTACTCGACTTCTGTAGCACCCCGGTCAGGGTCAATTCGCTGTAGCGCGCCACGTCTTTGATTTCGTGGCCGTTAATTCGATATGGAATGGTATTCAGCACGGTATTTTCATTGACGATGCCGCGCTGCAGCGCCGTCATCACCACCATCGGCTTCACCGTTGAACCCGGTTCAAATACGTCGGTGATGGCGCGGTTACGCATGGTATCTTTGGAGGTACCCGCGAAATTATTTGGGTTGTACGACGGGCTATTCGCCATCGCCAGCACTTCACCGGTGTTGACGTCAACCAAAACGGCGGTGCCTGATTCCGCTTTGTTGAACGCCACCGCATTATTCAGTTCGCGATATACCAGCGCCTGCAGGCGCTCGTCGATGCTCAACGCGAGGTTATGCGCCGCCTGGCTGTCGGTGGAAGAAATGTCTTCAATCACGCGGCCATAGCGGTCTTTACGCACGATACGTTCGCCCGGCTGACCGGTCAGCCATTTATCAAAGCTTTTCTCAACCCCTTCAATCCCCTGGCTATCGACGTTGGTGAAGCCAATGAGGTGAGCGGTTACTTCGCCTGACGGATAATAACGGCGAGACTCCTCGCGCAGATGGATCCCCGGCAGCTTCAGTTTTCTGATGTAGTCGGCCATGTCAGGGTTCACCTGACGCGCCAGATAGATAAAACGCATCCGCGGGTTGCTGTTGATGCGCGATGCCAGCTGATCCAGCGGCATGTTCAGCGCATCGGCTAGCGCTTTCCAGCGGTTATCGAGCGTCACACCGCCCGCATCATGCAGCTCTTTCGGGTCGGCCCAAATCGCTTTTACCGGAACGCTGACCGCCAGCGGGCGGCCGGAGCGGTCGGTAATCATGCCGCGCGCGGTGGAGACTTCCTGTACGCGCAGGGAACGCATATCCCCCTGACGCACCAGCATGTCCGGGCTGACAACCTGCAGCCACGCGACGCGGCCAAGCAGGAAGGCGAGAGCGATTAAAATACATCCGCACAGCAACGCAAAACGCCAACTGATAAAGTTGGCCTGTTCTTCCTGACGTTTTGCTTTTGGCGTTTTCGGCGCTGCTTTCATGCGTCGCAATAATCCTTATTTCTGTACCACTATATTTTCTTGTGATGGATCAACGTGTTGCATCTGCAACTTCTCTGTCGCGATCCGTTCAACCCGACTGTGATCGCCAAGGGCGTTCTCTTCGAGGATCAGGTTGCGCCATTCAATATCCAGAGCGTCACGCTCCAGAACTAATTGTTCACGCTGCGCGGTTAACAGACGGGTATGGTGCGCCGTCGTCACCACGGTCACTGCCGTTATGATGATGCAAATGAACAGGCAGAGTGGCAGCTTCCCAAACCGCAGAAGATCGTCCCCGATGACGCCAGGCAAGGCATGGCGCTCGTTGCTTCCTAACGATCCTTTAACTTTGCTTAAGGCTACTGTCACTCTGCCGATCATGCGTTCGTCCTCTCTGCGATACGCAGCACTGAACTACGGGCGCGTGGATTCTCTGCCACCTCTTCTTCGCCCGGCATCAACTTGCCTAGTGCTCGCAACTGACGGCCGCCCAGTTTCCTGAGCTGCTCTTCAGTCATCGGGATCCCTGCTGGAACCTGCGGACCGCGGCTTTGCTCACGCATAAAGCGCTTCACAATGCGGTCTTCCAGCGAATGGAAACTGATAATCGACAGCCGACCACCGGGGGCCAGCACGCCGAGCGAGCTTTTTAGCGCCTGCTCTATCTCCTCCAGTTCACTGTTCACCCAGATGCGCACCGCCTGGAAGGTACGGGTCGCGGGATGTTTGTGCTTATCTTTCACCGGCGTCGCCGCCGCGATAACTTCCGCCAGCTCTTTGGTACGGGTCATCGGCTCAATGCGGTTACGCTCAACGATCGCGCGCGCGATACGTTTACCGAAACGCTCCTCGCCAAAGGTTTTGATGACCCAGGCGATGTCGGCTTCTTCGGCGGTCTGTAACCATTCGGCGGCGGACTGACCGCGAGTCGGATCCATGCGCATGTCCAGCGGACCATCGCGCATAAAGGAGAACCCGCGTTCCGCGTCGTCCAGCTGCGGTGAAGAAACGCCAAGATCGAGAAGGATACCGTCGATCTTGCCGGTAAGATTGCGCTCGGCGACGTAGTCAGCCAGCTGCGAGAAAGGACCATGTACGATGGAAAAGCGTGGGTCATCGATGGTTTGCGCAACGGCAATAGCCGTCGGGTCGCGATCGATTGCCAGCAGGCGCCCTTCCGCCCCCAGTTGGGAGAGGATCAGACGCGAGTGACCACCGCGGCCAAAGGTTCCATCAATGTAGATACCATTTGGACGAATATTCAGGCCGTTAACGGCTTCATCCAGAAGTACCGTAGTGTGTTTAAAATTTTCCATCATTTTATAAAGACAAATCCTGCAGGCGCTCCGACAGTTCACCGGTAGCGGACTGCTCAGCGTCGATATCTTCCTTGACCCGTTGATACCAGGTCGTTTCATCCCACAGTTCAAATTTATTAAACTGTCCGACCAGCATCACTTCTTTTGTCAGCCCGGCATGTTGCCGCAGCACCGGCGCGATTAGCAATCGTCCGGCGCTATCCATCTGACATTCGCTGGCATGCCCCAAAAGCAGGCGCTGTACGCGCCGCTCAACGGGATTCATGCTCGACAAACGCGACAATTTTTGCTCGATGATTTCCCATTCAGGCAAAGGATAAAGCAGCAGGCACGGGTGATGAATGTCAATGGTGCACACCATTTGACCAGAAGCATCCTCGATCAGCCCGTCGCGGTAGCGCGTCGGTACGGCCAAACGGCCTTTACTGTCGAGATTGACTAACGTTGCTCCACGGAACATGCCAGCCTCACCCCTTTTCGCCACTTTACCCCACAAATTCCCACCTAAAGGAGTTTACGGAGCGGAGGAAAAGCTTGTCAAGCCAGCACTAATGCCAACGGAGCGCAAAAACCCATTATTTACAGCCGATATTAGCCCTGATGAATAAATCACCAACAAACGAGGCAAATTAACGTTATGAATACGTGTAAGAAAATAACCAACAAACTCGTAACAGTTAAAAGCGACAAAATATCTTCAGCGGGAAAATATAAAGTGTCAGTTTGCGACGCGAGCGGCATTTTAGGCCATTCTGATGTCCGTTAACAGTGCCTGTTGTGGACGGAGAAGCACTTGTGCCGCGGCCTGACGCTCTCAGATGCGATGAAGGTAGGATAAAGCGATTGTTAATTCAGCAATTATTCCGATGAATGTAACAAAATAATACTAACAAAGGGTATTGCGCATTTTCTTGCACCATTTGGATACAAAAAAATCTTTCTCAGGAATAAAACAAAATAAGGCGTAAAGAAGTTTAGGGATTTGTCTGAAAGCGAATAGATTTACGAATCTCTACGTAAATTGTATGGAATATCGCCAGATGCTAATCCATCTGGCGAATAACCTACGAAGAATCTTAACCTTTTTTCGCTAATGGATCAGCGGCGATTCAAACTTCCGCGATGATAAAGGTTACGACGAATACGGCTTAAGCCTGGTTTTGGCTTACGCGGTTCATCCAGGCTTGCCAGTACAATCTCTAAAACACGCTCGGCAACGTCGCGGTGACGCTGCGCGACCGCCAGCACCGGACACTGCAGGAAATCGAGCAGTTCGTTATCGCCGAAGGTGGCGATGGCGAGTTCGGATGGCAGTTTGCCTTCACGGCGCAGCGTGACGTCCATCACTCCCTGCAGCAGCGGGAAAGAGGTGGTGAACAGCAGTTGCGGCATCGGATGCGTTTCCAGCCATTTCTCGAAAAGATGGGCCGCAGCTTCGCGTTCGTAGCTGTTGGCATACAGGAAGTTCACTTCCCGCGGATCATCCTTCCACGCCGAACGGAACCCCTGCTCACGCAGGAAACTCACCGACAGTTCCGGCAGCGCTCCCAGATACAGCACATTGTCGCCGGGGAATTTGCGCAGCTCGGCAGCGAGCATTTCGGCGTCGTCCTGGTCCGCACCGACGACGCTGGTAAAGTGTTCACGATCGAGCGCGCGGTCAAGCGCGACAATTGGGAAGGGATCGTTCGCCCAGCGCTGATAAAACGGGTGCTCCGGCGGCAGCGAAGTCGATACAATAATCGCGTCCACCTGACGCTGCAACAGATGCTCAATGCAGCGCATTTCGTTGTCCGGCTGATCTTCCGAGCAGGCGATCAGCAACTGGTAGCCGCGCTGACGCGCCTGACGCTCCAGGTAGTTCGCAATACGGGTATAACTGGTATTTTCGAGATCCGGGATTACCAGACCAATTGAACGCGTGCGTCCTGCGCGCAGGCCAGCAGCGACCGCATTCGGGTGGTAGTTATGCTCGCGCACCACCGCCATCACCTTCTCGACCGTTTTATCGCTGACGCGATACTGCTTCGCTTTGCCATTAATCACATAGCTCGCGGTGGTTCTTGAAACACCGGCCAGCCGGGCGATTTCATCCAGTTTCACAATTGCCCCTTGGGTAAGAAGTACAAAAAACAACCATTAAATAGATATACTCATTAGAGTATAGAGATCCATTTTTATAACATCTAAACGCAGAATAGTTAGCGCGGCAACCGCTTTCGTCCACAGTTCCTACGGAATTCGCAAAAAAATAACCCGACAGTTTGTGTCGGGCTATTTTTACGTCATTTTTTCAGCGTTTAGCGCATAATTTTATCGCCACGCGACAGGCCGACGACACCGGAGCGCGCCACTTCAACAATGCGCGCGACGTCGCGCAAGGAGGCCAGGAAGGCATCCAGCTTATCGCTGGTTCCTGCCAGCTGCACGGTATAGATAGAAGGCGTCACATCAATAATCTGCCCGCGAAATATCTCGGTGTTGCGTTTCACCTCTTCACGGCCATAACCGCTGGCCTGCACTTTAACCAGCATGATTTCACGCTCGACGTGGGAGCCCTGGCCCAGTTCGCTGACCCGCAGCACATCCACCAGCTTATGTAACTGCTTTTCGATCTGCTCAATCGCTTTCTCGTCGCCCACCGTCTGGATGGTCATGCGGGACAGCGTCGGATCGTCGGTTGGCGCTACCGTCAGGCTTTCAATATTGTAGCCGCGCTGCGAAAAGAGGCCGATCACCCGGGATAATGCCCCCGATTCGTTCTCCAGTAATACAGATAATATCCGGCGCATAATCAGGTTCTCTCCGTTTTGCTCAACCACATTTCGTCCATGCCGCCGCCGCGGATCTGCATGGGGTAAACATGCTCGCTACCATCAACCGTAACATCAACGAACACCAGACGGTTATTACGCACCTGCTCCAGCGCTTCCGCCAGTTTAGCTTCCAGCTCTTGCGGCTCGCTGATGCGAATACCGACGTGGCCATACGCCTCGGCGACGCGCACGAAGTCCGGCAGCGATTCCATGTAGGACTGCGAATGGCGGCCGGAATAGAGCATATCCTGCCACTGCTTCACCATCCCGAGGTAACGGTTATTCAGGTTCAACACCAGCACAGGTAGTTCATACTGCAGGGCGGTGGAAAGCTCCTGAATGTTCATCTGGATGCTGCCGTCTCCGGTCACGCAGATGACGGTTTCTTGCGGTAGCGCCATCTTCACGCCCAGCGCCGCAGGCAGGCCAAAGCCCATCGTGCCGAGGCCGCCGGAATTAATCCAACGTCTTGGTTTATCGAATGGATAATAGAGCGCGGCGAACATTTGATGCTGGCCAACGTCGGAGGTCACGTAAGCATCACCGTTGGTCAGGCGCCAGATAGCCTCGATTACCGCCTGTGGTTTAATCTTGCCGCTTTGCGTGTCGTATTGCAGACAATGACGGGAACGCCACTGTTCGATCTGCTGCCACCAGTCGCGGATCTCATCCAGCGGCTGCTGGCTCTCTTCCTGCTCAAGCAGATCAAACATCTGGTCGAGCACCTGCCGCGCGTCGCCAACGATCGGCACATCCGCAGGGACGGTCTTGGAGATCGACGTAGGATCGATATCAATATGCAGCACCGTGGCGTTCGGGCAATACTTAGCCAAATTGTTGGTGGTGCGATCGTCAAAGCGTACGCCGACTGCAAAAATAACGTCGGAATGATGCATGGTCATGTTGGCTTCATAGGTGCCGTGCATCCCCAGCATGCCAAGCGCCTGCTGATGAGTCGCCGGAAAAGCGCCTAAGCCCATTAATGAAGAGACAACCGGTAACTTCAACTTTTCGACCAAGGTACGCAGCTGTGCTTCGCACTGCGAATTGATCGCCCCGCCACCGACGTATACGACCGGTTTTTTCGCCGCCACCAGCGTTTGCAACGCACGTTTGATCTGACCTTTATGCCCGCTGGTTGTCGGGTTGTAAGAACGCATGCTGACCGCATCCGGCCAAACGTAAGGCAGCTTTTTCGCCGGATTAAGAATATCCTTCGGCAAATCGACCACTACCGGCCCCGGTCGGCCGCTAGCCGCCAGCCAGAACGCTTTCTTTAAAATGCCGGGAATATCTTCAGTCTGTTTCACCAGGAAGCTGTGTTTGACCACCGGGCGCGAGATACCGACCATATCGCACTCCTGGAAGGCATCGTAGCCAATCAGCGAGGTGGCGACCTGCCCGGAAAGAATAACCAGCGGAATAGAATCCATGTAAGCCGTTGCGATACCGGTAATAGCGTTAGTCGCTCCCGGGCCGGAGGTCACCAACACCACCCCGACTTCGCCGGTCGCGCGCGCCAGCCCGTCAGCCATATGCACCGCCGCCTGCTCATGGCGCACCAGCACATGGTCTATGCCGCCGAGGGTATGTAATGCATCGTAGATATCGAGGACCGCGCCTCCGGGATAGCCGAATACTTGCTTGACGCCCTGATCGACAAGCGATTGGACGACCATCTCGGCTCCTGACAACATCTCCATGGTTTGCCTCCAGGCTTTTTGTTTTCACGACGGCGGAAGTCATTTTCCGCGCGCGTCGTATGATGCGCCGCCATCGGCAGCGCATTGAAGTGAACAACTTGCTGTGCATTACCATAACTGCTCGCCAACAGGCAGGCAATTCGCCTGGCGGCGCCTGGAGCGGGTCTCAAAAGCAGAAAAGAAAGCATATGGAGAAATATATGGAGGATTGCTTCAGGAATAGAAAAATGAGAAAGCCAATACTCGGGGAAAATGGCTTACGGCAGAAAATCATCCATTTTTCACCGTCGGGTTGCGAGAACCCGCGGTGATAAACAGAATAATATTCTGCTTTTTTAATGTTTACTCAGATAAGCTGGAACTTACGCTCCCCTTTGTGGATGAGGACAATTAGCGCTGGCAGATATTCGCCAGTAACTCTTCCATCCATTGATGGCCTTTATCACGACCGGCCGCTTCGTGCCATGAAAGGAAGCAGGTGCGGCTATTTACCTTCAGCGGCAGCGGTAATATCTGCAGGTCTAATTTATCCGCGAATTCATTGGCTAACCAGCGTGGCGCTATCGCCACCATGTGGGTTTGCGAAACCACGTTTAATACGCTAACCATGGCATTACCCTGATAGGCAATGCAGGATTGTTTATCCACGGAGTCATACCACGGCTGGCTAAATGAAGCATAACGATCCAATGCGACGACCGCGTGCTCTTCCTGATAAATATCCGCTTCCGTTAACGGCCCGGAAATACGCGGATGTTTACGGCTGGCAACCAGAACCATTTCATCTTTGAATAAAGGTATGCAGGCGAATTCCGGACGACGGAACTCTTCATAGCCGATAACAAATTCAATTTCCTGATAACGCAGCTGATGTTCGGTGTTTTGATGTAGCGCTGATTTAAAGACCAGATGAATATTTGGCGCGATTTCACCAACTTTATTAAATATTAGCGAGGTTAAGTAATTATCCAATGGGCTACAAACGCAGAGGTTAAATACGCGCTCGCTGCTCAGTGGTTCAAAGCCGGAACCCGGCAGCTCATTTTGCACCAGTTGCAATGCCTGGCGTACCGAGCCGAACAGCTGATAGGCCCGCGCCGTTGGCTGAATGCCGCGCCCATAGCGAACAAACAGTTCATCATTAAACATCACCTTAAGGCGAGAGACCGCGTTACTCACCGCCGGTTGGGACATCCCGAGAGTATGGGCCGCACGGGTAATATTTTGTTCCTGCATCACCGCATCAAACACGGTCAGCAGGTTGAGATCCACCATCCGCAGTTGTGGTTTAACGACTTCCTGTCCCGGGGCTGATTTATATTCAGTATTTTCAATTAACATATCTAACTCCACCGTCACGCTAAATTCCTTTTACCAAAGTGCAGTAATTAATTAAGACAATATCATTTATCATGCATATTAAATCTGCAAAAGGGCAAAATGGAATTTTAGGAATATATCAAGGTTATGAGTAGCGACGAAAAACCTCACAGGACATCACCGGAACCCGCCTAAAACATATCATTTACTTGATGATATAAAGTGTACCCATAGATCACAGGAATAAACAACACCACTATTAGTTAATTACAATTTAAGTATCAATTAACTATCTAGTTTATCCCTGCGATTAATTAACACTTTGTTATCCTTCCTTTTGTCTAAACCCCTCAAAATCAGCGATGAGAATACCATTAATCTCTTATCTTTCATTAAGATAACAATGGAACCCTCTCTCATATTTTTCATCCCCTTTATGATAAAAAATTTTTCTAATTGTTTTATTTTTCCAGGGGCAGATGAATGTCTCAAATAGGATCGTCGGTAAAACAAGGGATAATCCAGCACAATTAGCTAATTCACCAGGCTGGTGAAAAACAGTTTTTATCTTGCCTGGGGTTGACATCAAAACCGCTATCCAGTAACTCTAAAAGCATATCGATTTCAACTGGAGTATGACGCATGATTCGCACCACTCGTTTCACCAGCCTACTACTACTAAACGCATCCATTGTGCGCGGTAGGCTGTTGGGCGACGTTCAGCGTTAAGTCATCTTCCAGCAAGACACTAAACCCGCGCCATTGCGCGGGTTTTTTTATGCTCGAAGCAAGGCGCCAGGCAACAGATTAAGGATCTAAACCATGAGCCAGCAAGTCATTATTTTCGATACGACCTTACGTGATGGGGAACAAGCGTTACAGGCCAGCCTGAGCGTGAAAGAGAAGCTGCAGATAGCCATGGCCCTCGAACGTATGGGCGTCGATGTGATGGAAGTCGGTTTCCCGGTTTCTTCCCCAGGCGATTTTGAATCGGTGCAGACCATCGCGCGCACTATCAAAAATAGCCGCGTGTGCGCGCTGGCTCGCTGCGTTGAGAAAGATATCGACGTGGCGGCGGAATCCTTAAAAGTGGCCGAAGCGTTCCGCATCCACACCTTCATCGCAACGTCTCCGATGCATATCGCCACCAAGTTGCGCAGTACGCTGGATGAAGTCATTGAGCGCGCTATTTACATGGTGAAACGCGCACGTAACTATACCGATGACGTCGAATTTTCCTGTGAAGACGCAGGTCGTACGCCGATCGACGATCTGGCTCGCGTCGTCGAAGCGGCTATCCGCGCCGGCGCCACGACCATTAATATCCCGGATACCGTCGGCTACACCATGCCTTTCGAATACGCCAACATCATCAGCGGTCTGTATGAACGCGTACCAAACATTGATAAAGCGATTATTTCAGTCCACACCCATGATGATTTAGGCATCGCCGTCGGTAACGCCCTCGCCGCCGTCCACGCTGGCGCGCGTCAGGTAGAAGGCGCGATGAACGGTATCGGCGAACGCGCCGGTAACTGCGCGCTGGAAGAGGTGATCATGGCGATCAAAGTGCGCAAAGACATTATGAACGTGCACACCAACATCAATCACCACGAAATCTGGCGTACCAGCCAGACCGTCAGCCAAATCTGCAATATGCCTATCCCGGCTAACAAAGCCATCGTCGGCACCGGCGCCTTCGCCCACTCTTCCGGTATTCATCAGGATGGCGTGCTGAAGAACCGCGAAAACTACGAAATCATGACCCCGGAATCCATCGGCCTGAACCAGGTACAGCTGAACCTGACTTCACGCTCCGGTCGCGCGGCGGTGAAACACCGTATGGAAGAGATGGGCTATAAAGAGAGCGACTACAACCTGGATCATCTGTATGACGCGTTCCTGAAGCTGGCGGATAAAAAAGGCCAGGTCTTCGACTACGACCTGGAAGCGCTGGCGTTCATCAATAAGCAGCAGGAAGAGCCAGAGCATTTCCGTCTCGACTACTTCAGCGTCCAGTCTGGCTCGAGCGATATCGCTACCGCCTCTATCAAGCTGGCCTGCGGTGATGACATCAAAACCGAAGCCGCCAACGGCAACGGCCCGGTTGACGCTATCTACCAGGCTATTAACCGCGTGACGGACTACAACATCGACTTAGTGAAGTATGGCTTAAGCGCCAAAGGTCACGGCAAAGATGCGCTGGGTCAGGTTGATATCGTCGTGGAATACAACGGTCGCCGCTTCCACGGCGTCGGCCTGGCGACCGATATCGTCGAATCGTCAGCAAAAGCGATGGTACACGTGCTGAACAACATCTGGCGCGCCGCCGAAGTCGAAAAAGAATTGCAACGCCAAGCTCAGAATAAAGAAAACAACAAGGAAACCGTGTAATGTCGAAGAATTATCATATTGCCGTTTTGCCGGGTGATGGAATTGGCCCGGAAGTGATGAACCAGGCGATGAAAGTACTGGAAGCCGTTCGTAACCGTTTTTCAATGCGTATCACCACCAGCCAGTACGACGTTGGCGGCATCGCCATCGACCGTCAGGGCATGCCGCTGCCGCAAGCCACCGTTGATGGCTGCGAGCAGGCAGACGCGATTCTGTTCGGTTCCGTCGGCGGTCCGAAGTGGGAACATCTGCCGCCGGCCGAACAGCCAGAACGCGGCGCGCTGCTGCCGCTGCGTAAGCACTTCAAATTATTCAGCAACCTGCGCCCGGCTAAACTGTATCAGGGGCTGGAAGCGTTCTGCCCGCTGCGCGCCGATATCGCCGCCAACGGCTTCGACATTCTGTGCGTGCGCGAACTGACCGGCGGCATCTACTTTGGTCAGCCGAAGGGCCGCGAAGGCAGCGGCCAGCATGAAAAAGCTTTCGATACTGAGGTATACCACCGCTTTGAAATCGAGCGTATCGCGCGTATTGCCTTTGAATCAGCGCGCAAGCGTCGTCATAAAGTGACGTCAATCGATAAAGCCAACGTCCTGCAGTCTTCTATCTTGTGGCGCGAAATCGTCAACGAGATTGGCAAAGAGTATCCGGATGTCGAGCTGGCGCATATGTATATCGATAATGCCACCATGCAGCTTATCAAAGATCCGTCGCAGTTCGACGTCCTGCTGTGCTCGAACCTGTTTGGCGACATCCTGTCCGACGAGTGCGCGATGATCACCGGCTCTATGGGCATGTTGCCGTCCGCCAGCCTCAACGAGCAAGGTTTTGGCCTGTATGAACCAGCGGGCGGCTCGGCGCCGGACATCGCGGGCAAAAATATCGCCAACCCGATTGCGCAAATCCTGTCGCTGGCGCTGCTGCTGCGCTATAGCCTGGATGCCGGCGACGCGGCGAGCGCCATTGAACGCGCTATCAACCGCGCGTTAGAAGAAGGCATTCGTACCGGCGACTTAGCGCGCGGTACGGCGGCGGTCAGTACAGATGAAATGGGCGATATCATTGCCCGCTATGTCGCGGAAGGGGTGTAATCATGGCGAAGACGTTATACGAAAAATTGTTTGATGCGCATGTGGTATACGAAGCGCAGAACGAAACCCCGCTGCTGTATATTGACCGCCATCTGGTGCACGAAGTCACCTCTCCGCAGGCGTTTGACGGCCTGCGCGCGCACGGTCGTCCGGTGCGCCAGCCGGGCAAAACGTTCGCCACCATGGATCACAACGTCTCAACGCAGACCAAAGATATCAACGCCTCCGGCGAAATGGCCCGTATTCAGATGCAGGAGCTGATTAAGAACTGCAAAGAGTTTGGCGTTGAGCTGTATGACTTAAATCACCCGTTCCAGGGCATCGTACACGTCATGGGCCCGGAACAGGGCGTCACCCTGCCGGGGATGACCATCGTGTGCGGCGATTCCCATACCGCGACCCACGGCGCATTCGGCGCGCTGGCGTTCGGTATCGGCACCTCCGAAGTGGAACACGTATTGGCGACCCAGACCCTGAAACAGGGTCGCGCGAAGACCATGAAAATCGAAGTTCGTGGCAAAGCGGCGCCGGGCATTACCGCCAAAGACATTGTGCTGGCGATCATCGGCAAAACCGGTAGCGCCGGCGGTACCGGTCACGTGGTCGAATTCTGCGGCGAAGCCATTCGCGACCTGAGCATGGAAGGCCGTATGACTCTGTGCAATATGGCAATCGAAATGGGCGCCAAAGCGGGTCTGGTCGCGCCGGACGAGACGACCTTCAATTACGTGCAGGGTCGCCTGCACGCGCCGAAGGGCCAGGATTTCGCCGACGCGGTGGAATACTGGAAAACGCTGAAAACCGACGATGAGGCCACCTTCGATACCGTAGTCACGCTGCAGGCGGAAGAGATTGCGCCGCAGGTTACCTGGGGCACCAATCCAGGCCAGGTCATCTCGGTCACCGATATTATCCCGGATCCGGCATCGTTCAGCGATCCGGTCGAACGCGCCAGCGCCGAGAAAGCGCTGGCCTATATGGGGCTGAAATCCGGCGTACCGTTGACCGAGGTCGCGATCGATAAAGTCTTTATCGGTTCCTGCACTAACTCGCGAATCGAAGATTTACGCGCGGCGGCGGAAATCGCCAAAGGGCGTAAAGTGGCGCCGGGCGTACAGGCGCTGGTGGTTCCCGGTTCCGGCCCGGTGAAAGCGCAGGCAGAAGCCGAAGGTCTGGATAAGATTTTCATCGACGCCGGTTTTGAATGGCGCTTACCGGGCTGCTCCATGTGCCTGGCGATGAACAACGACCGCCTGAATCCCGGCGAACGTTGCGCCTCTACCAGCAACCGTAACTTTGAAGGCCGTCAAGGCCGCGGTGGACGCACCCATTTAGTCAGCCCGGCGATGGCCGCGGCGGCAGCGGTGACCGGCCATTTCGCCGATATCCGTAACTTGAAATAAGGAGACCATCATGGCAGAGAAATTTACCCAACATACTGGCCTGGTGGTTCCGCTGGATGCCGCAAACGTCGATACCGATGCGATCATTCCTAAGCAGTTCCTGCAGAAAGTGACGCGTACCGGCTTTGGCGCGCATCTGTTTAACGACTGGCGTTTCCTCGACGACCAGGGGCAGCAACCGAACCCGGAGTTCGTGCTGAACTTCCCGCAATATAAAGGGGCGTCTATCCTGCTGGCGCGTGAAAACTTCGGCTGCGGCTCCTCGCGCGAGCACGCGCCGTGGGCGTTGACCGATTACGGTTTCAAAGTGGTGATTGCGCCAAGCTTTGCCGATATCTTTTACGGCAACAGCTTTAATAACCAACTGCTGCCGGTGACGCTCAGCGATGAGCAGGTGGACGAGCTGTTCAAGCTGGTACAGGCGAGCCCGGGCATTAGCTTTGAAGTAGATCTTGAAGCGCAGGTGGTTAAAGCCGGGGATAAAACCTACAGCTTTAAAATCGACGACTTCCGCCGCCACTGCATGCTCAACGGTCTGGATAGCATCGGCCTGACGCTGCAGCATGAAGAGGCGATTTCCGCCTACGAGCGTCAACAGCCCGCCTTTATGAACTAACCTTTAAGCCCGGCGAGCAAGCCGGGCTTTCTCTTTGTGCTCCTCTCTGGCGCACATGACTACGTATAATTTATAGATAAATTTATTCTTCCCGTCCTTTATCATGCATTTATACCGGCGTAAGCGGGCTATTTTTGTTTATATCCACAATGACAAGTAAATAATCAGCAGAAGTATTTAAAACAAACCGCCTAATATGTGAATTAACAGTTAACTCCATAGAAAACCCCTATAGCTCAGCACAAAAAAAAGCATTATTTTTCCCCTCCCCGGCTCGTTATCTTTCCTGACAGAGAAATATTAACTTTAGATACGTCACGTCGCCTGCCTCACATCGTGGGCCGCCTGCCGTTCTTGTGGAGAGCCTAAATGAGCCACTATCCTCATCTATTCAGCCCGCTAACCATCAACGGGATGACCATAAAAAATCGCATTATCATGCCGCCGATGGGTACCAATATGGCCACTCTGAATGGCGAAGTCTCGCAGGAGCAGCTTGAATACTACGAACTGCGGGCGAAAGGCGGCACCGGGCTCATTACCGTGGAAAATATCTGCATTGATTTTCCCTTCGCCTCCAATGGCACGACGCAGTTACGTATCGATAACGATCAATATATTCCGCGCCTGTTTAAATTAACCGAAACCCTCCATAAACACGGCGCCTGCGTAGCGATTCAGCTGAATCACGCGGGCGCTTCGGCTTATGCTTATCGCCTGAATGGGCAGACGCCGCTTTCGGCATCCAGCACGCCGTCGAAAAAGCACGGTAATATTCCGCGGCCAATGACTCACGAGGAAATTTATCACGCGGTAGACAAATTTGGCGACGCCGCTGAGCGCGTACGCCGCGCCGGTTTTGACTGCGTAGAAATTCATGGCGGCCATTCCTATTTAATTAGCCAGTTTTTGTCGCCGCTATTTAATAAACGTACCGACGAATTCGGCGGCAGTATCGAAAACCGCACCCGCATATTAAGCCTGATTATCGATAAGGTTCGCGCCTGCGTCGGACCACGTTTCCCGATAAGCCTGCGCATCAGCGCCGACGATTTCTTAAAGGGCGGCAACACGCTGGAAGATTCGCTGCGCATCCTCGAGCTGTGCCAGGATAAGGTCGACATTATTAACGTCTCTGCCGCGCAGAACGATAACCTGAATTTACAAATCGACCAGATGTCGCTGGAAGATGGCTGGAAGCGCTACCTCTCTCGCGCGGTACGCGATAAATTCCATAAGCCGACGGTCATCGCCGGCAACATTCGTTCGCCAAAAATCGCCGAAGATATCCTCGCCAGCGGCGATGCCGATCTGATCGCCATTGGTCGTGGTTTGATTGCCGAGCCTGAATGGGTACACAAAGTACAAAGCGGCAATGAGCGTCTGATGCGTAAATGCATCTCCTGCAATATCGGCTGCGCGGATCACCGCATCGCCCGTTCTCGTCCGCTGCGCTGCTCGATCAACCCGGACATCATCCACGGCGACGCTTACAAGCAGCAGCGTGTTTCGCGCGAAACCAACGTCGTGGTAATCGGCGCCGGCACTGCAGGAATGGAAGCCGCCTGCACCGCCGCGGAAGTCGGCTGTAACACCTGGCTGCTGGAAGAGAAAAGCCACGTCGGCGGACTGGCCAGCACCATTGCGCTGCTGCCGGAGAAAAAGCGCATCGCCGATTTCCCGCAGTTTATGAAAAACCGCCTTTCCGGGCTCAGTAATCTGATGCTGCAGGTCGGTAAACGCGCCGATGTCGCTTCAGTCGCCGCGCTGCATCCACAGCTCATCGTCAACGCCACCGGCTCGGTTCCTCTGCTGCCGCCTATCGAAGGCCTGCGCGAGAACATTGACGCCGAAGGTGGCCGCCTGTTTTCAATAACCGGCATGATTGAACACCTTGACGCCTTTGCCGATGCCGCAGGTAAACGCATCGTCGTGGTTGGCGGCGGCGCCGTCGGCCTGGACGTCATTGAATACTTCTCAGCGCGCGGCGCCGAGACGGTGCTGATTGAAATGCAGGACGCGCCGGGACAGGACCTCGACATTATTACCAAAAACGCGATGTTGACCATGCTGGAAGAACACCAGGTGGAGCAACACATGCAGACCCGATTAACCGCCGTCGCTCCAGACCATTTCACCGTTAATACCGTCAACGGCACGTTCGACATTCCCTTCGACTATGGCTTTGTATGCCTGGGAATGCGCGCCAACCGCGCAGGTCTCGACGATATCGCCCAGTGGGCCGCCGCCAACAACGTAAAAACCATGAATATCGGCGACAGCCTGTCGGCCCGGAGAATTATCGACGGCGTGCGCGAAGGCCGCAACGTGCTGGAGATACTCGAAGACATGGGCGTACTCGGCAATCGCGAAGCGCAACAGATTCCATTTTTAACATATTGAGGATATTTATCATGGCAGAACGTCTTACCGGTCATACCGAACTGATTGGCCTAATCGCTACCCCGATTCGTCACAGCATGTCGCCGACCATGCACAACGAAGCCTTTGCCCATCTTGGCCTCGATTACGCCTACCTGGCATTCGAGGTCGATAACCAGGAGCTAAAAGATGTCGTGCAGGGTTTCCGCGCGCTAAAACTGCGTGGTTACAACGTCTCGATGCCGAATAAAACCGAAATTTGCCAGTATCTCGACAAGCTTTCGCCGGCGGCGCAGCTGGTCGGCGCGGTCAATACCGTCGTCAACGATAATGGCGTGTTAACCGGCCACATTACCGACGGCACCGGCTATATGCGCGCGCTGTCAGAAGCCGGTATCGATATCATTGGCAAGAAGATGACCATCCTCGGCGCAGGCGGCGCGGCTACCGCCATCAGCGTACAGGCCGCGCTCGACGGCGTGAAGGCCATCTCGATCTTCAACCGTAAAGACAAGTTCTTCGCCAATGCCGAGCAGACCGTCGCCAAGATCCGCGACAACACCGACTGCGAGATCCATCTCTTCGATCTCGACGATCATGACAAGCTGCACGCCGAAATCGACAGCAGCGTGATCCTCACCAACGCCACCGGCGTCGGTATGAAACCATTCGAAGGCCAGATGCTGCTGCCAAACGACAGCTTCCTGCGCCCGGACCTGATTGTCTCCGACGTCGTCTATAACCCGCGTAAAACCCATCTGCTGGAAGTGGCGGAGAAAAAAGGCTGCCGGACCCTCAACGGCCTGGGAATGATGCTGTGGCAAGGCGCGCGCGCGTTCGAAATTTGGACGGGCAAAGAGATGCCGGTTGACTACGTCAAGAGCATTCTGTTCTAAGAGGCAAGAGATGAAAAACAAATACATCCCTACTGCGGCAGGGCTGTATCTCAACTACCTGATCCACGGCATGGGGGTGCTTTTAATCACCCTCAACATGGCCCATCTTCAGGAACAGTGGGGAACAGACGCCGCTGGCGTATCGATCGTTATCTCCTCATTAGGTATCGGTAAGCTGGCGACGATCGTGACCGGCTTTTTGTCGGATCGCTTTGGTCGTAAGCCCTTTATCTATCTTGGGATCCTCAGCTACCTGATCTTTTTCGTCGGCATTCTGCTGACCAAAAATATCTATCTGGCCTACGTGTTTGGCATCATGGCCGGTCTGGCGAACAGCTTCCTCGACTCCGGAACCTATCCGGCGCTGATGGAGTCGTTCCCGCACTCCGCCAGCCGCGCTAACGTACTCATCAAAGCCTTCGTTTCCGCAGGGCAGTTCCTGCTGCCGTTCATTATCAGCCTGCTGATATGGGCGAATCTGTGGTTCGGTTGGTCGTTTGTGATCGCGGCGGCTCTGTTTGTACTGAGCGCAATTTATCTGCTCAAGATGCCGTTCCCCGACAGCCAGGCGGCCAAAAAGGAAGAGACTCCAACGGCGCAGACAGAAGCTTCCGCTAAGCCGCAAGCCAACAAACTGGATATGGTTGTCTTTACCCTGTACGGCTATATCGGCATGGCAACCTTTTACCTGGTCAGTCAATGGCTGGCGCAATATGGTCAGTTCGTGGTCGGCATGCCTTATGCCTCGGCGATCAAGCTGCTGAGCATCTACACCGTCGGTTCGCTGGTCTGCGTCTTCGTGACCGCCGCCTTTGTCAAAGAGGTGTTCAGCTCAGCGGTGGCCATGATCATCTATACCTGTCTGTCGATGGTCTCGCTGCTGTTAGTGTGCCTGTTCCCGACACCGGTGATGGTGACCGGCTTCGCCTTCGTCATCGGCTTTGCCGCTGCCGGCGGGGTACTGCAGTTGGGAGCGACCATCATGGCGATGAGCTTTCCGAATGGCAAGGGCAAGGCGACGGGGATCTTCTACACCGCTGGCAGCATCGCGAGCTTCACGATCCCGCTTATCACCGCCAGGCTTTCGCAGATTAGCATTGCCAGCATTATGTGGTTTGATTTCCTGATCGCCGTCATTGGCTTTGTGATCGCCCTGTACATCGGCTATCGTCAACTTCAGGCGCGCGCGGCGCAAAGAATGTCCCGCACCACCGTCACCGCCTGAGGTTCAACGACAACAATAATGGATACCTACATGACAACTGCAGTAACCGTAAAGAACATCACCTTCAAGGAAGGCGAAACCTTAGTTTGCGTACCGCTGATCGGAAAAACGCTGGATGAGCTGCTGACTAATGCTCAGGGCCTGGTTGACGCCGGCGCTGATATTATCGAATGGCGCGTTGACCATTTTACCCACGTCCGGGAAATCCCCCAGGTGCTGGCCGCGCTGGCGGAAATCCGCCATACGCTGAAAGCTCTGCCGCTGCTGTTCACCTTCCGCAGTAAGAAAGAAGGCGGCGAAACGGAAATCAGTGACGAAGCGTACTTTGAACTTAACCGCCAGGCGGCGCTAAGCGGATTCGCCGATGTTATCGACATCGAGCTGTTTAACGATGAAGCGCAAATTCGCGCGCTGGTGAACGACGCCCATCAGGCCGGCGTAAAAGTGATCATGAGCAACCATGATTTCCATAAAACGCCGGCACAGGAAGATATTATCTATCGCCTGCGTCGAATGCAGGATCTGGGTGCCGATCTGCCGAAGATCGCGGTGATGCCGCAGTCGCCTCAGGACGTACTCACTCTGCTTTCCGCCACGCTGACCATGAAAGAGAAATATGCGACGCGCCCGCTGATCACCATGTCGATGGGCAAATCCGGCGGCGTGAGCCGGGTAACCGGTCGCTTGTTCGGTTCAGCGATGACCTTTGGCACCGTCGGCCAGGCCTCCGCGCCGGGCCAGATTGCCATTGCAAAGCTGCGAGAGCTGATGGACATACTGTCCTGATAACCATGCCGCCCGGAGCCAGTCTCCGGGCGCTTACTCAGTTGATTCTCTGGCTATCATTAATAATGACGTTTTTAAATGATTGAATCGCTGAGGAAAGTACCCTTTCCTTCATCGTTGCCAGGTAGATATAACGAGGGGGAATCTCATTTTTTATTTTCAGAATGTGCACGTTATAATTTGCCAGCGCGGAGATCCTCGGCATAATCGCAATGCCATAATCGATGCTAACTAACCCCGCCATCGCGGTATCTTCATCGACGTAGCAGGCGATATCCGGCACCAGTTTTTGCTGCATGAAGACATTATCAATAAAAGGCCGCAGACCGCTGTTTTCTGAGAAGTAGATATAGGGATAGTGAATCGTCTCAACCAAATCGACCTCATTTTCATACAATCGGGCAAGCGGGTGATCTTTCGCCGTCACCACCACCAGCTCCTGCTGAATGATGGGAATAAAATCGATGTCTGGTTCATCGGCAATATATGAGCAAATCGCCAGATCGGTTTTTCCTGCCTTTAATGCTTGTAATAACGAAAGTGAAGTGCCTTGCGTGAAGGAAAAAGTCACCTTGTGACTGGATGGTGAATTAGTGTATTTATTAATTAACTGCGGAACAACAAATTCACCCATCGTATAAATAAAGGCGATACGAATATTCTCTTTCTTTTCACTATCATTGTTTTGCAGCGTCAGGCGCCCATTCTCTAAAGAAGCGAGCGCATCTTCCACATAGGGTAAAAAACGTTTACCGCTTTGCGTAATTTTGACGTTGCGGCCTTTTCTGGCGAACAGCGCCACACCCAACTCCTTCTCCAGCTCAGATATGGCGTGGCTTAACGAGGGTTGAGTGATGAACAGGCTGGATGCTGCCTCGGTGTAATGTTCCGTCTCGCTCAATCGCTTAAAATAATAAAGTTGCTTCAGGTTCATTATTTTTGTCCGTATAATATAAGAATAAAATCACTGCGCTTAATATACCATGCGGCAGGTGGATAATACGCTACAACGAGCCAATATCAGATTCCCATCAAATATTATTTGATATTTTCTTTTGTGCGTAACAAGGCATTGCCATTCATAGACACAGTCTATGAATCATTAGAATATTTCTGCATGCATTAATACATGCAAAAATATTTTAAACTTTAAAGGAAATCTATATGTGTATACCTGACTCTCAGGGTAGCCTGGCGTCATCGCCCGGCGCGCTAAAAAGAAGCAGAACGCGTATTTTTATTTTATCGCTCTTATCGCTGGGTACGATGATTAATTATCTCGATCGTACCATTCTTGGAATCGTTGCTCCAAAATTAACCACTGAAATCCATATCGACCCGGCGATGATGGGCATTGTTTTTTCCGCTTTTGCCTGGACTTATGCGCTGGCGCAAATTCCTGGCGGCATGTTTTTAGACCGTTTCGGTAATAAATTGACCTACGCCCTGTCCATCTTCTTTTGGTCGCTGTTTACCCTGCTGCAAAGCTTCTCGCTGGGGCTGAAATCATTGCTCCTTCTGCGTCTGGGGCTAGGCGTCAGCGAGGCACCCTGCTTTCCGGCCAATAGCCGCATCGTCAGCAAATGGTTCCCCCAGCATGAACGGGCCAGAGCCACCGCTACCTATACAGTAGGCGAATACATTGGGTTAGCCGCCTTCTCGCCATTGTTATTTTTAATCCTGGAACATCATGGCTGGCGCACCTTATTTTTTCTAACCGGCGGGCTAGGAATTTTATTCACCTTCGTATGGTGGCGTTTTTATCATGAGCCGCATGAATCGAAAACGGCAAATAAAGCAGAACTGGATTATATTGGCGCCGACCAGGTTGCCAATAAGAGTGAAAACATTCCATTTAACTGGCGTGATGCCAAACGATTACTCTGCTGTCGGCAAATTATCGGCGCCAGTCTGGGGCAGTTTGCTGGTAACACTACGCTGGTCTTTTTCCTTACCTGGTTCCCGACTTATCTGGCCAACGAACGCCACTTGCCGTGGCTTCACGTGGGCTTTTTCGCCACCTGGCCATTCCTGGCCGCCGCGGTTGGCATCATCTTCGGCGGCTGGCTTTCCGATAGGCTACTTAAGCGTACGGGTTCGGCCAATATAAGCCGAAAACTTCCAATAATTTCTGGATTATTGCTTTCCAGTTGCATTATCGCCGCCAATTGGGTGAGCGCGAATTCGACGGTAATTATTATTATGTCGATCGCTTTCTTTGGTCAGGGAATGGTTGGTCTGGGCTGGACGTTAATATCTGATATTGCCCCGGATAATATGGCTGGGTTGACCGGCGGTATATTTAATTTCTGCGCCAACCTGGCATCAATTATCGCGCCACTCATCATTGGCGTGATTATATCAGCCACCGGTAACTTCTTTTACGCCCTCATTTACGTTGGAGTGACCGCCCTGATCGGGGTGATTGCCTACATCTTTATCATCGGCGACATCAAGCGAATCGTACTGAAGTAACGCTCTCTCCGCGCCGGGCCAGCATGGCCGGCGCGGGAGATTGACTTAAATATCTTTCACCCGGCTGGTCAAAAACAGCGTCAGCAGCGAAATCGCCGCGATTGTCCAGTAGACGCTGGCGTGACCATAGCTTTGCGACAGCGCCCCCTGAATCACCCCGGCCAGAATAACCCCGGTGGAGATACTGTTGGTAAACAGCGTGGTCGCCGCCCCGGCGCGCCCCGGCATCAGGTCCTGGAACCACAACATGCCGATCCCCGCGATGATACCAATAAAGATGGCGTTGAATAGCTGCAGCGCCAGCAGCGCCGTGCGGCCATGGAACATAATCAGCCCCACATAGAACAACACGCCGGCGGCGACTGCCGCCACCATCATTTTGCGTTTACCCCAACGCTTAACGTAGTAGCCGGCCAGGATCATCGCCGGAATTTCAAGACCGGCGGCCGTGCCCATCAGTATCCCCGCCAGGCTATCCGGCAGGCCAAGATCGCTACTGATCCACAACGGCATATCGATGATATACATGGTGTTGCAGGTCCACATCAGCGTTGAGGCGATAAATAGCATGCGGACGTTTTTATCGCGCCAGCCGCCTTCCAGTTCCGGCAGGCTGCTGCCTTCCCGCAGTTGCGTCACTCGCGCCACCGAAGGCAGCTTAAAGGCAATCAGCGCCAGGCTGATGACAAAAATCCCGGCGGCGATGGAAAACATGGTCGTAAAGCCATAATTTAACGCCAGCATAAAAGCCAGCGGCGGGCCAATGACCCACGCCAGCGACAGCTGGGCGCGCATCACCGAGCTGAACATCACCACTTCGCGAGCAGAGCTATCAGCGTATTCGCGGGCAAGAGCAAACAGTTGCGGCATTGCCGCATTGGCGACCGACGCCAGCATCACGCCACAGGTGATAAGCGTCAGATAATGGCGGTTGAAAGCGAACAGCAGCGCGTTACCCACCGCCATCAGGCAGCAGAACATAATTAACCGCCGACGATCGCCGCGGCTATCGGATCGTTTGGCCAGCGCCAGGCTCACCAGGATACCGGCAATCGCATTCACCGTATAAAACAGGCCGACCCAGAACGGCTGCGCGCCGACTTCACGACTAAGAAATAGACTGAGCGTCGGCGCCTGCAGCGCCCCGGCCACGCCCATCATAAAAGCCACCAGCATAAAGGCGGCGTAGACGCCGTTTAACCGTCGCCCCATCGTCATCAACCACAGCATGAAATATCCTTAACACACGCGAAGTAAACGAAAAAAGCCAGCAGAAGCAATCTGCTGGCGGGTGATTCTATACTCTGTGGATTTCGAGTTGCAGCCAATGCGCTTGCAGCCTGAAAGACGGCGAGTATAACACCAATACTCAGTCACACATGATGTCGGCAAGTCAACGATCGGAGGTCGGCGACGTAACTCCCCACTGCATCAATTCCTCCAGCATTTTCTGCTGCCTTCCTGCTAACTGGCGGGCCAGCCAGGACGCGCCCTGCGTCGCAGAAAAGTACCGTTGATAGAACTGCTTAGTGGTTGACCTCGTCATATTCATCTCCTTACTTCATCGAGGTTCATTATTGGCTTAATATAGGAACTCATAAATTGCTGAGTTTTCGTCAGGAGTTCCTCTTTTATGCCTTCCAGCCGTCTGCAACAACAGTTCATCCGCCTGTGGCAATGCTGCGATGGCAGGTCGCAGCAGACCACCCTCAACGAACTGGCGGAAATGCTCAGCTGTTCGCGCCGCCATATGCGCACCTTGCTCAATCTGATGGAAGCGCGCGGCTGGCTGGCGTGGGAATCTGAAGCCGGGCGTGGCAAGCGCTCCAGGTTGACCTTCCTTTATACCGGTCTGGCGCTACAGCAGCAGCGCGCCGAAGATCTGCTGGAGCAGGATCGCATCGATCAGCTGGTACAACTGGTAGGTGATAAAACGGCGGTCAGGCAAATGTTGATCTCCCATCTGGGACGCAGCTTCCGCCAGGGGCGCCACATCCTGCGCGTGCTCTACTATCGGCCGATGAAAAATCTGCTGCCCGGCAGCGCGTTGCGCCGTTCGGAGACCCATATCGCGCGGCAAATTTTTAGCGCTTTGACGCGGGTAAATGAGGAAAATGGGGAACTGGAGGCCGATATCGCCCACCACTGGCAGCAAATTTCGCCTAACCACTGGCGCTTTTTCCTGCGTCCCGGCATTCATTTTCATCATGGCAGAGAACTGGAGATGGCCGACGTTATCTCTTCGCTACAGCGCAGCAGCGAACTGCCGCTATTTTCCCATATTGAGCGCATCGTCTCGCCGACCGCCTGGACGCTGGATATTCACCTCAGCCAGCCGGACCGCTGGCTGCCCTGGCTGTTAGGGCAGGTCCCGGCAATGGTGCTGCCGCAGGAATGGCGCACGATGGATAATTTTTCCAGTATGCCCATCGGTACCGGCCCTTACGCGGTCGCGCGCAATAATCAAAATCAGTTGAAAATCCATGCCTTCGAAGAATATTTCGGCTACCGGGCGCTGATCGATGAGGTTAACGTCTGGGTGCTGCCGGAAATTAGCGAAGAACCCAACGGCGGTTTAACCCTGCAGGGGAATACCGAAAGCGAAAAAGCCGTAGAGAGCCGCCTGGAAGAGGGGTGCTATTACCTGCTCTTTGATAGCCGCAGCCCGCTGGGCGGCAATGATGACGTGCGCCGCTGGTTAAGTTATCTGTTCCAGCCCGCCAACCTGCTGTATCACGCCGGCGAACACTATCAAGGCAACTGGTTTCCGGCCTACGGTCTGCTGCCGCGCTGGCACCACGCCCGCAGCCATGCCTGTGAAAAACCAGCCGGCCTCGAGTCAGTCACCCTCACCTACTACCGCGATCATGTGGAACATCGGGTCATTGGCGGGATCATGCGGGCGCTGCTGGCGGAACACCAGGTAAAGCTGAACATTCAGGAGCTGGAGTACGATGACTGGCATCGCGGCGAAACGGTGAGCGATATCTGGCTCAACAGCGTCAATTTCACGTTGCCGATCGATTTTTCCCTGTTCGCCTATTTATATGAAGTGCCGCTGATGCATCACTGCATTCCCATCGACTGGGAGGCAGACGCCAACCGCTGGCGCGCAGGGGAGTTCAACCCGGCGACCTGGAGCCAGCAACTGCTGGAGAAGCAGCATATTGTCCCGCTGATCCACCACTGGCTGATGATTCAGGGCCAGCGCAGTATGCGCGGCGTGCGCATGAACACCCTCGGCTGGTTTGACTTTAAATCGGCCTGGTTCGCCCCGCCGGAGCCCTGAATGCTTTGCGTCAACTAACAAAATCATTACACTATCGCCGTTCTCAACGGGGTGCTAATAAACATACGCAATATCATTCAAGTTGCATCAAGGCAGCAAGCGGGTGAATCCCCTGGAGCATAGATAACTATGTGACTGGGGTGAACGCGCGAAGCTAACGCAGATGCGGCTTGAAGGATGAAGCGTATGGGCTGAGAAAATACCCGTCGAACCTGATCCGGATAACGCCGGCGAAGGGATTTGAGGCCTACTCAAAATCCTTTGCCTCCCCATATACTGAGGTGCAAAGTGTTGAAAAAACTGCTTCCCCTGCTGGCGCTGGTCGCCGCCCCGGTCTTTGCTAAACCGGTCCTCACCGTTTACACCTACGATTCGTTCTCCGCCGATTGGGGTCCTGGCCCGGCGGTGAAAAAAGCCTTCGAGGCCGACTGCGGCTGCGAGCTGAAATACGTCGCCCTCGAAGATGGCGTATCGCTGCTTAACCGGTTGCGAATGGAAGGCAAAAACAGCAAAGCTGATGTCGTGCTCGGCCTTGATAACAATCTGCTGGCAGCCGCGGCGCAGAGCAAACTGTTTGCCAAAAGCAGCGTTCCAGGCAGCGCGGTCACCGTACCTGGCGGCTGGGATAACGACACCTTCGTGCCTTACGACTACGGCTACTTCGCCTTCGTGTATGACAAAAACAAGCTGAAAAACCCGCCGAAAAGCCTGAAAGAGCTGGTCGAGAGCCCGCAGAAATGGCGCGTGATTTATGAAGACCCGCGCACCAGTACGCCGGGGCTCGGCCTGCTGCTGTGGATGCAAAAGGTGTATGGCGATAAGGCGCCGGAAGCCTGGCAGAAGTTGGCGGCCAAAACCGTCACCGTCACCAAGGGCTGGAGCGAAGCCTACGGCCTGTTCCTGAAAGGCGAAAGCGACCTGGTGTTGAGCTATACCACCTCGCCGGCTTATCACCTCATCGAAGAGAAAAAAGATAATTATGCGGCGGCGGACTTTACCGAAGGCCACTATCTGCAGGTTGAAGTCGCCGCGCGTACCGCCGCCAGCAAGCAGCCGGAACTGGCGGAGAAGTTCCTGAAATTTATGGTCTCGCCTGGCTTCCAGAACGCGATCCCCACCGGCAACTGGATGTACCCGGTAACTCAGGTGGCGCTGCCGGCCGGCTTCAACACGCTAACCAAACCGCAAACCACGCTGCAGTTCTCCCCGCAGCAGGTCGCCGCTGAACGTCAAAACTGGATCGGTTCATGGCAACGCGCCGTCAGCCGCTAAGTTTCGGCTGGCTGATCCCCGGCGCCGCGGCGGCCTGCTTACTGGTCATCGTGGCGCTGGCGGCGTTTCTGGCGCTGTGGCTGGAAGCGCCGCAGGCCCCCTGGCAGACGATCCTCAGCGATAGCTATCTCTGGCACGTCGTTCGTTTCTCTTTCTGGCAGGCTTTTTTGTCGGCGCTATTTTCGGTGGTGCCGGCGATATTCCTTGCCCGCGCCCTGTATCGCCGCCGCTTTCCGGGGCGCACGTTGCTGCTGCGCCTGTGCGCGATGACGTTGATCCTGCCGGTTCTGGTGGCGGTGTTCGGCATCCTCAGCGTCTATGGCCGCCAGGGGTGGCTCGCCGCGCTGTTCCACGCGCTCGGCTGGCAGTGGGATTTCTCGCCATACGGCTTACAGGGCATCCTGTTGGCCCATGTGTTCTTTAATATGCCGATGGCGACCCGCCTGCTGCTGCAGGCGCTGGAAAACATTCCCGGCGAACAGCGGCAGATCGCCGCACAGCTCGGGATGCGCGGTTTCGTCTTCTTCCGGCTGGTGGAATGGCCGTGGCTGCGTCGGCAGATCCTGCCGGTGGCTACGCTGATTTTTATGTTGTGCTTCGCAAGCTTCGCCACCGTGCTGTCACTTGGCGGCGGGCCGCGGGCCACCACCATTGAGCTGGCTATCTATCAGGCGCTAAGCTTTGATTACGACCCGGCGCGGGCGGCGCTGTTAGCGATTATTCAAATGGTCTGCTGTCTTGGGCTGGTGCTGCTGAGCCAGCGCCTGAGCAAAGCCGTGGCGATCGGCGCCAACCAACTGCAGGGCTGGCGCGACCCCGATGACCGTCTGCATAGCCGCCTGTGCGATTGCGCGCTGATCGCGCTTGCTCTATTGTTGTTGCTGCCGCCGCTGTTAGCGGTAATCGTCGATGGCCTCAACGTCAATCTGCCGAAGGTGCTCGGCCAAGCCGCGCTATGGCAGGCGCTGTGGACCTCGCTGCGTATCGCCCTCGCCGCCGGTCTGCTTAGCGTTATCCTGACCATGATGCTGCTATGGAGCAGCCGCGAACTGCGGGCCCGCAATCTGCCGCTGGCCGGGCAGACGCTGGAGCTCAGCGGCATGCTCATCCTCGCTATGCCGGGGATTGTGCTGGCAACCGGATTTTTCCTGCTGCTCAATAACAGTGTCGGCCTGCCGGAATCCGCCGACGGCATCGTCATCTTTACCAACGCGCTGATGGCAATCCCCTATGCCCTGAAGGTGCTGGAAAACCCGATGCGCGATATTGCCGCCCGCTACGGCGCTTTGTGTCAGTCGTTGGGGTTACAAGGTTTTAACCGGCTGCGGGTAGTGGAGCTGCGGGCGCTGAAACGGCCGCTGGCGCAGGCTTTGGCTTTCGCCTGCGTGCTGTCTATCGGCGACTTCGGCGTGGTGGCGCTGTTCGGCAATGAATCCTTCCGCACGCTGCCTTTCTATTTGTATCAACAAATAGGCTCCTATCGCAGCCAGGACGGCGCGGTCACCGCGCTCCTGCTACTGTTGCTGTGCTTTATCCTTTTTACCTTGATCGAGAAACTACCGGGACGCGATGCTAAAACTCAATGATGTCACCTGGCTGTATCAGCATTTGCCGATGCGCTTTACGCTCAGCGTCGAGCGCGGAGAACGCATCGCCGTGCTCGGTCCCAGCGGCGCCGGCAAAAGCACGCTGCTGAATCTGATCGCCGGTTTTCTGCCGCCGGCCAGCGGCAGCCTGCTGATCGACGGCGAGAAGCATAACGCCACGCCGCCGGCGCAGCGTCCGGTTTCCATGCTGTTTCAGGAGAACAACCTGTTTAACCATCTCACCGTCCGGCAGAATATTGGCCTAGGCATCCACCCCGGCCTGAAGCTGAACCGCGAGCAGCACGCGCAGGTCACGGCGATAGCCGGGCAGATGGGAATGGATACGCTGCTGGATCGTCTACCGGGCGAGCTTTCCGGCGGTCAGCGGCAGCGAGCGGCGCTGGCCCGCTGTCTGATACGCCAACAGCCGGTGCTGCTGCTTGATGAACCCTTCTCGGCGCTCGATCCGGCGCTGCGTCAGGAGATGCTGACGCTGGTCGCCGATGTCTGTCAGCGGCAACAGTTGACGCTGTTGATGGTATCGCACAGCGTGGAGGATGCGGCGCGCATTGCGCCTCGCTCCATCGTAGTGGCCGAAGGGCGCATTGCATGGGACGGCGCCACTGACGATCTGTTAAGCGGCAACAGCAGCGCCTCGGCGATGTTGGGAATTAGCGCGAAATGACCTTATGCAGGATCTCAAGGTAGACCGGCATCAGGGGATGGCGGAAAACAAATGTTAGCGCCGCTACCGCCAGCGCCGCCATCAACGGCGCCAGCCACAGCAGGCGTCCGCGCGGTAACCAACGGGTCAGACGATCGCCGGAGGTTTTCGCGCTCCGCCACAGCCGCCAGCACAGCCAGCCCGCCAGCCACGCCAGCAGCGCCGCGCCCAGCAGCAGCCACTTAAAGCTGGCGCTGTTTTCATCGGCAGGAATATCAATCGCCGCCCCCGCCAGAATGCCGGGGAGGAAATAGAGCGGTGGCCAGAGCAGGCAGCCAATAATATTCGGCAGCACGAACTTCGCCACCGGCAGGTCGAGCATCCCGGCGACCATTGGCACCAATGGCCGCGTCGGCCCGACAAAGCGGCCAATCAGAATCGTCACCATGCTGTGCTGGTGCAGCGCGTGTTCGGTTTTCTCCAGCAGCGCGCGATTTTTTTTCATAAACGACCAGCGGTGTAACGGCTTTTTAAAGCGCCAGCCGAGCCAGAATGAGATCCAGTCTCCCAACAGGCAGCCGACAATCCCCGCCAGCCACGCCTGCCAGAAGTTAACTTCGCCGCTGCCGATGAGCGCCCCCAGGCCAGCCATCATGACCGTGCCGGGTAAAATAAGCCCCACCAGCGCCAGCGACTCAAGAAATGCCACCAGCATCACGGCTATCAACGAGTAGACCGTGGATTGGGTGATAAAGTGTTCCAGCAATGCCTGCATAATGTACCCGGTTAAAAAACGAAGCCCGGATTCTCCGGAGCCGTCACGTCGCCGTCAAGCCACCAATTGTCTTAATAGTTTACTGGCTGTGACATTTAAGCGGGTCATCATTTCACTTTCTTTACTTTTTATTCACATCCTGCGCGAAATTCACTGGGGCTGGCGCCGGTGCATTTTTTAAAGACACGCGAAAAATAGAGCTGATCTTCGAAGCCAACGTTGCGGCCAACGCTGGCAATCGGCATCCGGGTGGTACTCAACAACAATTTGGCCTGGCTAATTCGCTGATCTTCGCGCCAGCCAAGTACGCTTATCCCCAACTGCTGGCGAAACAGGTGCGACAGACGCGAAGGCGACAGACAGACGTGCTGGGCGACGCTGGCGATATCGAAATGGCTGTCCGCCAGATGGTCGCTGATGTACTGGCAGGCATCGCGAACCCGGTTATCCAGCGGCGGATGCAGCGATTCGTTAATCGCCTCCATGCGCCGCAGCAGCAACTGTTCCAGCAGGTTAATCGCCAACAGTTCGGAATAACGTCCCGCCCCCTGACCGGCATCGACAATCTGCCCGAACAGCTCGCCAAACCGCGCCTGCCACTGTTCATCCGGACGGAAGAAACCGGTCTGAGCGAAGATCGTCGGCCAGTTAAGCCATTCGTGCCAGTAGGCGCGTGGGCGGAAATAGACCCACTGGTGATACCACTCGCTGGCGTCGGGATGGCGGCCATAGTGATGAATCTCCCCCGGCGGAAACAGCAGCATATCGCCGGGGCGACAAACGAACTGTTCGCCGTGGTTGTTAATCACCCCCTCGCCGCGGATCGTCAGGTTGAGAATATAGCCTTTCATGCCCAGCGGGCGGTCGATAAAGAAATCGAGATAACCCTGCGCCTCAATCGGCGTCAGGCCGGTGACCAGATGAGCGTTAAAGGAATAGCCCGGAAGCAGCGGATCGTTTTGCGTTTCGGCCATAAGCGTCGTTCTCCACGAGGTATTTTTGACACCAATTGTCCATATTCATCATTTTATCGCCATCCGCGCCGTTGCGACTGCGATACCGGTGGGAATTTAGACAAAAACCCGCACAGTGAGCGAAAAAAGCGCTACCAGCACGCATTTCGCGTTGATCCAGCGCATAACAAAAGTGTCTATAAATACGGCAGGAAAGTCCACATCGAATATTTGCACGGCGTCACACTTTGCGAGGTGACAGCAATATAGTCCATAAGATTAGCGAATACGGCCTGACGGATTTGGCCGGGGATATCTACTGTTGCTGCATGAATGATTTCAGCATGGAGTAACAAGATGGCAATTGCGATTGGCCTCGATTTTGGTAGTGACTCAGTACGCGCGCTGGCGGTGGAATGCGCTACCGGCGCGGAGCTGGCCGCGAGCGTAGAGTGGTATCCACGCTGGCAGGAAGGGCTGTTCTGCGATGGGCCGAATAACCGCTTCCGCCATCACCCGCGCGATTATATTGAATCGATGGAATCGGCGCTGAAAAGCGTCCTGGCGGCATTAAGCGCAGAACAACGAGCGATGGTGGTCGGTATCGGCGTCGACAGCACCGGTTCAACCCCGGCGCCGATTGATGCTGACGGTAACGTGCTGGCGCTGCGCGAAGAGTTCGCCGACAACCCGAACGCCATGTTCGTGCTGTGGAAAGACCATACCGCGGTGGAAGAGGCGGAAGCCATCACCCGCCTGTGCCACACGCCGGGTAAAGAAGATTACTCGCGCTATATCGGCGGCATCTACTCCAGCGAATGGTTCTGGGCCAAGATCCTCCACGTCACTCGCGAAGATAGCGCCGTCGCGCAGGCCGCGGCATCGTGGATTGAGCTTTGTGACTGGGTGCCCGCCCTGCTTTCCGGCACCACCCGCCCGCAGGATATCCGCCGCGGTCGCTGCAGCGCCGGGCACAAATCGTTGTGGCACGAGAGCTGGGGCGGACTGCCGCCCGCCAGCTTCTTCGACGAACTCGACCCGATTATTAACCGCCACCTGGCCTGGCCGCTATTCCGCGACACCTGGACTGCGGATCTCCCCGTCGGCAACCTGACCGCCGAATGGGCGCAGCGCCTCGGCCTGCCGGAGACGGTGGTGATTTCCGGCGGCGCTTTCGACTGCCATATGGGCGCGGTCGGCGCCGGCGCACAGCCTAACGCATTGGTTAAAGTTATCGGCACCTCCACCTGCGACATCCTGATCGCCGATAAACAGAGCGTGGGCAACCGCACGGTGAAAGGTATCTGCGGCCAGGTGGACGGCAGCGTGGTGCCGGATTTCATCGGTATGGAGGCCGGTCAGTCCGCCTTCGGCGATATCTATGCCTGGTTTGGCCGTATCCTCGGCTGGCCGCTGGAACAGCTGGCCCAACAGCACCCTGAATTGCGCGAGCCAATCAAAGCCAGTCAAAAACAGCTGCTGCCTGCGCTCACCGAAGCCTGGGCCAATAATCCGTCCCTCGATCACCTGCCGGTGGTGCTGGACTGGTTCAACGGCCGCCGCACGCCGAACGCCAACCAGCGGCTGAAAGGCGTTATTACCGATTTAAATCTGGCCACCGACGCCCCGGCGCTGTTTGGCGGGCTCATTGCCGCCACCGCCTTCGGCGCCCGCGCCATTATGGAGTGCTTCACCGATCAGGGCATTCCGGTCAATAACGTGATGGCGCTCGGCGGCATTGCGCGTAAGAACCAGGTCATCATGCAGGCCTGCTGCGACGTCCTGAACCGCCCGCTGCAGATTGTCGCCTCCGATCAGTGCTGCGCGTTGGGCGCCGCCATCTTCGCCGCCGTCGCCGCTGGCGTCTATCCGGATATCCCTGCCGCGCAACGCAACATGGCAAGCGAGGTGGAAAACACCCTGCAGCCGCGCGCGCAGCAGGCGCAACGTTTCGAACAACTGTATCAGCGCTACCAGCAGTGGTCGGCCAGCGCGGAACAACACTATCTCCCTTCGGCTGCAAAGGCGGAAAACGCCCCGCAATCTCAGGCAGCGCTCACCCATTAAGGATACGAAAATGACGATTTTTGATAACTATGAAGTGTGGTTCGTAATTGGCAGCCAGCACCTGTATGGCCAGGAGACCCTACGCCAGGTGACGAAACATGCCGAACATGTGGTGAATAGCCTGAATGCGGAAGCAAAACTGCCGTGCAAGCTGGTGCTGAAACCGCTCGGCACCACGCCGGATGAAATCACGCATATTTGCCGCGACGCCAACTACGATGATAAATGCGCCGGATTAGTGGTCTGGCTGCATACCTTCTCACCGGCGAAAATGTGGATTAACGGCCTGACGCTCCTCAACAAGCCGCTGCTGCAATTCCATACCCAGTTCAACGCCTCCCTGCCGTGGGACAGCATTGATATGGACTTTATGAACCTCAACCAGACCGCGCACGGCGGCCGCGAATTCGGCTTTATCGGCGCGCGCATGCGCCAGCAGCACAGCGTCGTCACCGGCCACTGGCAGGATAAAGAAGCGCACCAGCGCATCGGCGCGTGGATGCGTCAGGCGGTTTCGAAGCAGGATACCCGTCATCTGAAAGTGTGCCGCTTCGGCGATAACATGCGCGAAGTCGCGGTAACCGATGGCGATAAAGTGGCGGCGCAGATTAAGTTCGGCTTCTCGGTCAACACCTGGGCGGTCGGCGATCTGGTGCAGGTGGTGAATAGCATCAGCGACGGCGATATCAACGCGCTGGTCGATGAGTATGAAAGCAGCTACCGCCTGACGCCAGCGGCGCAGGTGCACGGCGATAAACGCCAGAACGTACTGGACGCCGCGCGCATCGAACTGGGGATGAAGCGCTTCCTTGAGCAAGGCGGTTTCCACGCCTTTACCACCACCTTTGAAGATCTTCACGGCCTGAAGCAGCTGCCGGGTCTCGCCGTACAGCGCCTGATGCAGCAGGGCTACGGCTTTGCCGGCGAAGGCGATTGGAAAACCGCCGCTCTGCTACGCATCATGAAAGTGATGTCGACCGGTCTGCAGGGCGGCACCTCTTTTATGGAGGATTACACCTATCACTTCGACAACGGCAACGATCTGGTGCTGGGCTCGCACATGCTGGAAGTGTGCCCGACTATCGCTACCGCCGAGAAGCCGATCCTCGACGTCCAGCCGCTGGGAATTGGCGGTAAGGCCGATCCGGCGCGTCTGATCTTCAACACCCAAACCGGCCCGGCGATCGTCGCCAGCCTGATTGATTTAGGCGATCGCTTCCGCCTGCTGGTCAACACCATCGAAACCGTCGCGACGCCGCACGATCTGCCGAAGCTGCCGGTGGCCAACGCGCTGTGGCAGGCACAGCCGGATCTGCGTACCGCGTCGGAAGCCTGGATCATCGCCGGCGGCGCGCACCATACCGTCTTCAGCCATGCGCTAACCCTCGACGATATGCGCCAGTTTGCCGAGCTGCAGGATATTGAGCTGACCGTCATCGACAACGATACCCGCCTGCCGTCGTTCAAAGACGCGCTGCGCTGGAATGAAGTCTATTACGGTTCAAAACGCTAAGAGGCCGCCCCTCACCCTAACCCTCTCCCCAGCGGGGAGAGGGAACCGACCGAGCGCGGTGTCGCCTTTATCCCACTCCCTTTGGGAGAAGGAACCGACCCGGCGCGGTGTCACCTTCCCCCTCCCTTTGGGAGAGGAGTGGGGAGAAGGAACCAACCGGCGCGGTGTCAACTTTCTCCCTCTCCCTTTGGGAGAGGGTCGGGGTGAGGGAACCGACCCGGCGCGGTGTCACCTTCCCCCTCCCTTTGGGAGAGGAGTGGGGAGAAGGAACCGACCGGCGCGGTGTCATCTTTCTCCCTCTCCCTTTGGGAGAGGGTCGGGGTGAGGGAACCGACCGAGCGCGGTGTCATCTTTCTCCCTCTCTCTTTGGGAGAGGGTCGGGGTGAGGGAACCGACCGGCGCGGTGTCATCTTTCTCCCTCTCCCTTTGGGAGAGGGTCGGGGTGAGGGGAACCCAACTCACCTGCTATTCGGAGCACACTATGTTAGAAGATCTCAAACGCCAGGTGCTGGAGGCCAACTTAGCGCTACCGCAGCATAATCTGGTGACCTTAACCTGGGGCAACGTCAGCGCCGTCGATCGTGACAAAGGGGTATTGGTTATTAAACCCTCCGGCGTGGATTACGCAGTGATGACCGCTAACGACATGGTCGTCGTCAGTCTGGAGACCGGTGAAGTGGTGGAAGGCAACAAGAAGCCCTCTTCCGATACGCCGACCCATCGCCTGCTGTATCAGGCATTCCCGACGCTTGGCGGGATTGTGCATACCCATTCGCGCCACGCCACCATCTGGGCGCAGGCCGGGCAATCTATCCCGGCGACCGGCACCACCCACGCTGACTATTTTTATGGCCCGGTCCCCTGCACCCGGTTGATGACCGATGCGGAGATCAACGGCGAATATGAGTGGGAAACCGGCAACGTGATTGTCGAAACCTTCCGTCAGCAGGGCATCGACCCGGCGCAAATGCCCGGCGTGCTGGTGCATTCCCACGGCCCGTTCGCCTGGGGAAAAAATGCCGAAGACGCGGTGCATAATGCCATCGTGCTGGAGGAGATCGCCTATATGGGAATTTTCTGCCGCCAGCTGGCGCCGCAACTGCCTGCTATGCAGCAGACGCTGCTCGATAAACACTATCTGCGTAAACACGGGGCCAAAGCCTACTACGGCCAGTAATCACCCCTGTATAAAACCCCAGCACCTATCGTGAAACCAGGCTATAATCAGGCCTGGTTTTTTATCGTTGAGAGCACGCGTGACGCAGCCGCAAGCAGGATTTTTACTCACCCGTCACTGGCGGGATACCCCGCAGGGAACGGAACTGGCCTTCTGGCTGGCGACCGATAACGGCCCGCTGCAGGTCACGCTGCCGCCGCAGGAATCCGTCGCGTTTATCCCCGAAGTGCAGCGGCAGCAGGCTGAAAGCCTATTGCAAGGTGAAAACGGCTATCGCCTGGCCCCGCTTGCGTTAAAAGATTTCCACCGCCAGCCGGTTTTCGGCCTGTACTGCCGCGCCCATCGCCAGCTGATGCGGCTGGAAAAAAAGCTACGTGAAAACGGCGTCACCGTTTACGAAGGCGATATCCGCCCGCCGGAGCGCTACCTGATGGAGCGCTTTATCACCGCCCCGGTGTGGGTGGAAGGCGAAACGCGCGGTTCGCTGTTGGTTAACGCGCGCATGAAACCTAATCCGGATTACCGCCCGCCGCTGAAATGGGTCTCGTTGGATATCGAAACCAGCCGCCACGGCGAGCTCTACTGCATCGGCCTGGAAGGCTGCGGCCAGCGGGTGGTCTACATGTTAGGCCCCGAGCCCGCTACGCCGCCGGATGTGGGCTTCAGCCTGGTCTATGTCGCCAGCCGCCCGCTGTTGCTGGAAAAGCTCAACGCCTGGTTTGCCGAACACGATCCCGACGTGCTGATCGGCTGGAACGTGGTGCAGTTCGATCTGCGGGTCCTGCAAAAACACGCCGAGCGCTACCGCATCCCGCTGCAGCTCGGCCGCGGCAATAGCGAGCTGGAGTGGCGCGAGCACGGTTTTAAGAACGGCGTCTTTTTCGCCCAGGCCAACGGCCGGCTGATTATCGACGGCATTGAAGCGCTAAAATCGGCGTTCTGGAACTTCTCCTCATTTTCACTCGAGGCCGTCGCCCGCGAACTGCTCGGCGAAGGTAAAGCTATCGACAACCCGTGGGATCGGATGGACGAAATCGATCGCCGTTTCCATGAAGATAAACCGGCGCTGGCCACCTATAACCTACAGGATTGCGAGCTGGTGACGCGGATCTTTCATAAGACAGAGATCATGCCGTTTCTGCTCGAACGGGCGACGGTCAACGGCCTGCCCGCCGATCGCCACGGCGGATCGGTCGCCGCCTTCAGCCATCTCTATTTCCCGCGCATGCACCGGCTGGGCTACGTGGCGCCGAATCTCGGCGAAGTTCCCCCGCAGGCCAGTCCCGGCGGCTACGTCATGGACTCCCGCCCCGGCCTGTATGACTCAGTGCTGGTGCTGGACTACAAAAGCCTGTATCCGTCGATCATCCGCACCTTTTTAATCGATCCGGTCGGTCTGGTTGAAGGGCTGGCACAGCCCGATGACCGCCACAGCACCGAAGGGTTTCTCGGCGCCCGCTTCTCGCGCGAAAAGCACTGCCTGCCAGGCATCGTCGGGCAGATCTGGCACGGCCGCGATGAAGCTAAGCGTCAGCATAATAAGCCGCTGTCGCAGGCGCTGAAGATCATCATGAACGCCTTTTACGGCGTGCTGGGGACCAGCGCCTGCCGCTTTTTCGATCCACGGCTGGCGTCGTCGATCACCATGCGCGGCCACGCGATCATGCGCCAGACCAAAGCGCTGATTGAAGCCCAGGGCTATGACGTTATCTACGGCGATACCGACTCCACCTTCGTCTGGCTCAAACGCCCGCATAGCGAAGCGCAGGCGGCGGAAATCGGCCGCAAACTTGTTGCCTATGTTAACGACTGGTGGGCGCAGGAACTGGGCAAAAGCCAGCTGACCAGCGCGCTGGAGCTGGAATATGAAACCCACTTTTGCCGCTTTTTAATGCCGACGATCCGCGGCGCCGATACCGGCAGTAAAAAGCGTTATGCCGGAATGATTCAGGAGGGCGATGCCCAGCGCATGGTGTTCAAGGGGCTGGAGACGGTACGCACCGACTGGACGCCGCTGGCCCAGCAGTTTCAACAGGAGCTGTATCTGCGCATCTTCCGCCATCAGCCGTATCAGGATTATGTACGGGAGACTATCGCAAGACTAATGAACGGTGAGCTCGACGAGCAGCTGGTTTATCGCAAGCGCCTGCGCCGACCGCTGGCGGAGTACCAGCGTAACGTGCCGCCGCACGTGCGCGCCGCGAGGCTTGCCGATGAACACAACGCGAAGCTTGGGCGGGCGCAGCAGTATCAGCAGCGCGGCACCATTAAATACGTCTGGACTACCGGCGGCCCGGAGCCGGTGGATTACCAGCAGTCGCCGCTCGATTACGATCACTATCTGTCAAAGCAATTGCAGCCGGTGGCGGAAGGAATCCTTCCCTTCGTCAACGACGACTTTGCTACAATAGTGACAGGGCAACTGGGGCTATTTTGACAGGTGACTAACACCGCGGCATCCAGTACCATAGCGCCCTTTCCATTCCTGGACCCAATTTTGATTCCTCAGCGTAACTATGCTGAGGATGCACTATTGCCTGCAATTAAAGAACAAAGAGCCGAACACATATGCCTTTTACACTTGGTCAACGCTGGATTAGCGATACAGAGAGCGAACTAGGACTAGGGACAGTGGTAGCGCTGGATGCGCGCATGGTCACTCTCCTTTTCCCCGCCATCGGCGAAAACCGTCTGTACTCTCGCAACGATTCCCCGATCACCCGCGTGATGTTTAACCCGGGCGATACCATTACCAGCCACGAAGGCTGGCAGCTCCACGTTGACGAAGTAAATGAAGAGAATGGGCTGCTGTCCTACACCGGCACCCGCCTGGATACGCAAGAAGAACATGTTACCCTGCGCGAAGTCCTGCTCGACAGCAAGCTGGCCTTCAGCAAGCCGCAGGACCGCCTGTTCGCCGGGCAAATCGACCGGATGGACCGCTTTGCCCTGCGCTACCGCGCGCGTAAGTTCCAGAGCGAACAGTACCGCATGCCGTGGAGCGGCCTGCGCGGCCAGCGCACCAGCCTGATCCCGCATCAGTTGAACATCGCCCACGACGTGGGCCGTCGTCACGCGCCGCGCGTTCTGCTGGCCGATGAAGTGGGCTTAGGTAAAACCATCGAAGCCGGGATGATCCTTCATCAGCAGCTGCTCTCCGGCGCCGCCGAGCGCGTGCTGATCGTGGTCCCGGAAACCCTCCAGCACCAGTGGCTGGTGGAAATGCTGCGCCGCTTCAACCTGCGTTTCTCGCTGTTCGACGACGAACGCTACGCCGAAGCGCAGCACGACGCCTACAACCCGTTCGAAACCGAACAGCTGGTTATCTGCTCCTTAGACTTCGTGCGCCGCAGCAAGCAGCGCCTGGAGCACCTGTGCGACGCCGAATGGGACCTGATGGTGGTCGATGAAGCGCACCACCTGGTGTGGAGCGAAGAGGCGCCGAGCCGTGAATATCAGGCCATTGAACAGCTCGCCGAACGCGTGCCGGGGATACTGTTGCTGACCGCGACGCCGGAACAGCTGGGCATGGAGAGCCACTTTGCGCGCCTGCGTCTGCTGGATCCAAACCGCTTCCACGATTTTGAACAGTTTGTTGAAGAACAGCAAAATTACCGTCCGGTCGCCGACGCCGTCGCCCTGCTGCTGGCAGGCAACAAGCTCAACGATAATGAACTCAATACCCTTGGCGATCTGATCGGCGAACAGGATATCGAGCCGCTGCTGCAGGCCGCTAACAGCGATCGTGAAGATGCTCAGGCCGCGCGTCAGGAGCTGGTTTCGATGCTGATGGACCGCCACGGCACCAGCCGGGTGCTGTTCCGTAACACCCGTAACGGCGTGAAAGGTTTCCCGAAACGCGAGCTGCACACTATTCGCCTGCCGCTGCCGACCCAGTACCAGACGGCTATCAAGGTCTCCGGTATTATGGGCGCGCGCAAAACCGCTGAAGAGCGCGCGCGCGACATGCTCTATCCGGAGCAGATCTATCAGGAATTTGAAGGCGATACCGGCACCTGGTGGAACTTCGACCCGCGCGTCGAATGGCTGATGGGCTACCTGACCAGCCATCGCTCGCAGAAGGTGCTGGTGATTTGCGCCAAGGCCGCCACCGCGCTGCAGCTGGAGCAGGTGCTGCGCGAGCGCGAAGGTATTCGCGCCGCGGTATTCCATGAAGGCATGTCGATTATCGAACGCGACCGCGCCGCGGCGTGGTTTGCCGAAGAAGACACCGGCGCGCAGGTGCTGCTGTGTTCCGAAATCGGCTCCGAAGGGCGTAACTTCCAGTTCGCCAGCAACCTGGTGATGTTCGACCTGCCGTTTAACCCGGATCTGCTGGAGCAGCGTATCGGCCGTCTCGACCGTATCGGCCAGGCGCACGATATCCAGATCCACGTGCCGTATCTGGAGAAAACCGCGCAGTCGGTGCTGGTGCGCTGGTATCACGAAGGGCTCGACGCCTTCGAACATACCTGCCCGACCGGCCGTACCGTCTACGATAGCGTCCACGACGACCTGATTAACTACCTTGCCGCGCCGGAATCCACCGATGGCTTCGACGATCTGATCAAATCCTGCCGCCAGCAGCATGAAGCGCTGAAAGCGCAGCTGGAACAGGGCCGCGACCGTCTGCTGGAGATCCACTCCAACGGCGGCGAAAAAGCGCAGGCTCTGGCGGAGAGCATCGAAGAGCAGGATGACGACACCAGCCTGATCGCCTTCTCGATGAACCTGTTCGATATCGTCGGCATCAACCAGGACGACCGCGGCGAAAACCTGATCGTCCTGACCCCGTCCGATCATATGCTGGTGCCGGATTTCCCGGGCCTGCCGGAAGATGGCTGCACCATCACCTTCGAGCGTGACGTGGCGCTGTCGCGTGAAGACGCGCAGTTCATCACCTGGGAACACCCGCTGATTCGCAACGGTCTGGATCTGATCCTCTCCGGCGATACCGGCAGCAGCACGATTTCGCTGCTGAAGAACAAGGCGCTGCCGGTCGGCACGCTGCTGCTGGAGCTTATCTACGTCGTCGAAGCGCAGGCGCCGAAGCAATTACAGCTTAACCGCTTCCTGCCGGCGACCCCGGTTCGCATGCTGCTGGATAAAAACGGCAACAACCTCGCCGCGCAGGTGGAGTTCGAAAGCTTCAACCGTCAGCTGAGCGCGGTCAACCGCCACACTGGTAGCAAACTGGTCAACGCGGTGCAGCAGGACGTTCACGCGATTCTGCAGCAGGGCGAAGCGCAGATAGCCAAAGCGGCGCAGGCGCTGATCGACGCGGCACGTAACGAAGCCGATGATAAACTGACGGCGGAACTGTCGCGTCTCGAAGCGCTGAAGGCGGTGAACCCGAACATCCGTGACGACGAACTGGCGGCTATCGAAAGCAACCGCCAGCAGGTGATGGATGCACTGGCGCAGGCCGGATGGCGTCTGGACGCGCTGCGTCTGATCGTCGTCACTCACCAGTAACGGAACGCGAAAATGGCGATGGAAAACTACAATCCGCCGCAGGATCCCTGGCTGGTGATTCTGTATCAGGATGAGCACATTATGGTGGTCAACAAGCCGAGCGGCTTGTTGTCCGTGCCCGGCAGGCTGGAGGAGCATAAGGATAGCGTGATGACGCGTATCCAGCGCGATTTCCCGCAGGCCGAATCGGTGCATCGCCTGGATATGGCTACCAGCGGCGTGATTGTGGTGGCGCTGAATAAGGCCGCCGAGCGTGAACTGAAGCGTCAGTTCCGCGAGCGCGAGCCGAAAAAGCAGTACGTCGCCCGCGTCTGGGGTCATCCGCAACCTGCGGAAGGTCTGGTGGATTTACCGCTAATTTGCGACTGGCCGAACCGGCCAAAGCAGAAGGTGTGTTATGAAACCGGCAAAGCGGCGCAAACCGAATATGAAGTGCTGGAGTACGCGGAGGACAACACCGCCCGCGTGCGCCTGAAGCCGATTACCGGGCGCTCGCATCAGCTTCGCGTGCATATGCTGGCGTTAGGGCATCCGATCCTCGGCGACCGCTTTTACGCCACGCCGGAGGCGCTGGCGATGGCCCCGCGCCTGCTACTGCATGCAGAAACGTTAACCATTACCCATCCCGCCTACGGCAACGCGATGACCTTCCGCGCGCCGATCGACTTTTAAGTTTTTATCCGGACGCCCCCGGTCGCGCTACGCCGCCGGGGAAATCTCTAACGCAGACGCGATTAATCGCGGGCGAACCACGCATCGATCATCTGCTCAACGCGAGCGACCACCAGCCCGGTGTCGTGACGACGGCTGCGCGCGCAGGCGTGGGCCGGCTCATCGCACAGCAGGCAGCGGCGCATCGCTTCGCCCTGCGCCTGGCGGCTAATCAGCCCCGCTTGCGGACAAATGACGTCGATATCCCACAGACGTCCCAGCGGATGATTCTGTTCCAGCTCGCTGCATAGCGCTTTGATCTCTTCCGCGGAGTGCTCAACGCACCACATCGCTTCCGGGCCGGTAGGCAGCCACAACACCTGGCGGTCGAGCGTTTTCCAACGCTGCTGCCACAAAAGTTGGTCACAGGCCTGCAGCGCAACACCCATCATATTGCGATAGCGAATACTGTCTTTTACCGCCCCTGGCGTTACCAGAGTGAGAGAAATAACCGGTTGTTGATAATGGTTGAGCCAGTCTTGTTGACGGGCTGCGCGCTGCTCTTTCGCCGCCAGCAGATTTTCCATGCTGACGCCCGCCCGGGCGGGAGTATGCACTGACATTCTTTCCTCTCCTTTAATGATCAAAAAGGCAGCTCGGGGCTGCCGTCGCTATCGCGGATAACGCCGCCTATTGTATCGCTAATTGCACAGAATTTAGGACGCAGGACAAAGAAATTTTCTTCGTCCTGCGGAGGGAAATGGCAGTTTTTGCTGTTAGCGCAGAACTAAATCACGATAAGAAATGACTTAAGAACAGCAGCCCTAACGACACATTAATCGCGCCGCCGATACGGGTAGCTATCTGGGCGAAGGGCATCAGGTTCATACGGTTGCCGGAAGTCAGGATGGCGACGTCGCCGGTACCGCCCTGCCCACTCTGGCAACAGGAGACAATCGCCACGTCGACCGGGTGCATCCCCATTTTTTTACCGACGAAGAACCCGGTGGCCACCAGCGCCGAGACGGTGCAGACAATAACCAGCAGGTTGGTGAGCGTGAAGGCATTTACCAGCTCCTGCCACGGGGTAATCGCCACGCCGACGGCAAACAGAATCGGATAAGTCACCGCGGTGCGGAAGAATTTATACACCACCTGCGAGCCCTCCTGCAGGCGCGGCGAAACCACATTCGCCAGCTTCAGCAGCACCGCGAGGAACAGCATGCCAACCGGCGCCGGCAGGCCAATCAATTTATGTCCGAGCATGCCCATCATATACAGCAGCACCGCCAGCAGCGCGCCGGAGGCCAGCGTCGCCACATCAGTTTTACCGCCAAATCCTTCGCTTTCGCTCAGGCTGCGGGTTTCATTACTGCGGTTCGGCATTAGCTGGCCTTCGCCGGTCAGATGCGGGAAGCGTTTGCCAAGCTGGTTCAGACAGCCGGCAATGACGATCGCCGTCAGGCTGCCCAGCATCACCATCGGCAGCACGCGTCCCAGCGCAACACCCTGATCCATATGCATCAGCGCCGCATAGCCAATCGACAGCGGGATCGCCCCTTCGCCCACGCCGCCGGCCATAATCGGCAACACGATAAAGAAGAAGACCTGGAACGGATCCATTCCCAACAGGCTACCCACGCCGACGCCTACCAGCATGCCGACAACTTCGCCGCACAGCATCGGCAGGAAGATCTTCAGGAACCCCTGAATCAGCGTGGTGCGGTTCATGCTCATAATGCTGCCAACGATAATGCAGCAGATGTAGAGATAAAGAATATTGGTCGATTTATAGAATTTGGTGGTGGATTCAACCACCACATCCGGCAGCAGGCCGTAATGGACCAGCGCCGAAGGAATAAAGGTGGCGCAAATCGCCGCCGCGCCAAGCTTACCGAGTACCGGCAGACGCTTGCCGAACTCGCCGCAGGCAAAACCGAAGAAGGCCAACGTCGCCACCATCACCACGATATCGCTCGGCAGCTTGCCGCCGAGGCAGTCCAGCGCGATAAGACCACCGCCCAGCAAAAATAGCGGCAGCGGGATAATCCCCACTTTCCAGCTATCCATCACGTGCCACCAGCGCTGCTTCAACGAGGCTTTCGGTTTGTTAATAGGTTCAAGGGTTGCAGAGAATGCGTTGTCTGTGGTGCTCATAAATTCAGCCCTGTAGTTATTATTCCTGTTCAGGGTAGAGGGGCTGGCGCGGCGTTAATGTGAGAAAAGGCAGATTAAAAAAGAAGTTTTAATGGTCATTATGGTTTTTATGGTTTCTATACCCTAAATAATTCGAGTTGCAGGAAGGCGGCGACGCAGGGAATCCCCAGGAGCTTACTCCAGTAAGTGACTGGGGTGAGTGAGGACAAATTCGTCAGGAACGAATTTGAACGCAGTTCACTGCGCCCGTAAGGGCGAGGCCCAGGGATGGGCCGAGTTATTGCCAACGCCCATGCAACTTGAAGTATGACGGGTATATTAATCAGCGTGATACATATCTGATTTCTAAACGTGGTTTTTATGGTTTTTTTATTAACCGGATAATTACCCTTTATAAATAGGCGCCAGTAGATAAATTGTTCTTCTGGCCGCTGACGATATCGTTGCCGCATCTCAAATACTGTGCGCATAACTATGAAAGTTTCATTTCAATTTAAGCTGTTCATCTCCCTGGTGGCCTTTTTCTCCATCTTATTCGCTCTGCTTGGCGTTTATTATTATCTCGACGCCAGCCGCCAGCTGTATCAGGAAATGAGCGCCAGGGCGAAAATTCAGGCCGAAGAGATTGCGCTGATGCCCAATCTACGCCAGCAGGTCAGTCTGCACGACCCGCAGGCTATCGGCGCCTTCATGAGGCAAATCGCCGCCCACAGCGATGCCAGCTTTATCGTCATCGGCGATGATAAAGGCGTACATCTGTTTCATTCCGTGCACCCGGAATGGGTCGGCACCCGCTTAGTGGGCGGCGATAACCAGGCGGTGCTGGAAGGCAAAACTATCACTACCATCCGTAAAGGCGGTTTGGGCATCTCGCTACGCAGTAAAACGCCCATTGTCGATGACAACGGGCGGGTGATCGGCATCGTCTCCGTCGGCTATCTGACCAGCTATCTCGACAGCATCACCGTACAAAAGGTAGTGAATATTTTTGTCGCCGCCATCCTGTTGCTGATCGCCCTGTTTATCTTCTCCTGGTATTTTACCCGCAGTATTAAAAAGCAGATTTTTTCGCTGGAGCCGCGCGAAATTGGCCTGCTGGTTCGCCAGCAAAAAGCGATGATGGAATCGATTTTCGAAGGGGTTATCGTTATCGACAGCCAGCGACGGATTGAAGTGATTAACCACGCCGCCCGCAGCCTGCTGGGGCTTAAGCAGCCCGCGCATCTGCTGCGCGGCAAATCGATTGATAGCGTGATCGCCCCGCAGCCGTTCTTCGCCAGCGGCGCGATGCTGGCGAACGATACGCACGATGAACTGTGTCGCTTCAACCAGCTGACGGTACTCGCCAGCCGGGTGCGCATCATGCTGGAAAACTCGCTGCAGGGCTGGGTGATCACCTTCCGCGACCGCGATGAAATTAACGCCCTCACCGCCCAGCTCAGCCAGGTGAAACGCTATGTCGATAACCTGCGCATAATGCGCCACGAGCAGCTCAACCGCATGACCACGCTCTCCGGCCTGCTGCATATGGGCCACTACGACGAAGCTATTCGCTATATACAGGCGCAATCGGAACATGCTCAGGAGCTACTGGACTTCATCTCCTCGCGTTTCCGCTCGCCGACGCTGTGCGGCCTGCTGCTGGGTAAAGCCACCCGCGCTTATGAAAAAGGCGTTGAACTGAGCTTTGATCCGGCCTGTCGTATCGATCGCCCGCTGTCGTCGCTGATGGAGTCGGAACTTATCTCGATCATCGGCAACCTGCTGGATAACGCCATTGAAGCGACGCAGCGCGCTGAACTCCCTCACGAGCCGGTCGAGGTACTGATTCAACTCAACGCCCGCGAGCTGATGATTGAGGTGGCCGATCGCGGCGTCGGAATTCGCCCGGATATCCGCGAACGTATTTTTGAGCGCGGGGTGACGACAAAAACCCGTGGCGATCACGGTATTGGTCTGTATCTTATTGAACATTATGTGACTCAGGCTGGCGGCACGATTGAAGTCGCCGATAACGCGCCGCGCGGAACGATATTTACCCTGTTTATTCCCGCCGACCCGCCAGCCCATCCGCAACCGGAGGCCAACGATGCATCATGATCTGGTCGATGTGCTGATCATCGAAGATGAAAACGAGCTGGCCCGCCTGCACGCCGAGCTGATACAGAAACACCCGCGCATGCGGCTGGCGGGAATGGCCGCCTCGCTTTCCCAGGCGCGGCAGATGCTCAACGCCAGGCCGCCGCAGCTGGTCCTGCTGGATAATTATCTGCCGGACGGCAAAGGCGTTACGCTGATGACCGACCCGATTCTGGCCAATGCCAATTGCTCGGTCATTTTCATCACCGCCGCCAGCGATATGGAAACCTGCAGCCAGGCGATACGCAACGGCGCCTTCGACTACATTCTCAAGCCGGTTTCGTGGAAACGGCTGAGCCAGTCGCTGGAGCGCTTTATTCAGTTTTACGATCAGCAGCGGGAATGGAAAATCGTCGATCAGCAAAACGTTGATTCTCTGTATCAGCTGCAGGCTAAAAATTTTCGCGCCGATAACGGCAGCAAGGGCATCGAAGAAAAGACCCTGGCGCTGGTACAAAATTTATTTCATGGCCGCGAAACGCACTGTTTTTCGGTTGACGAAGTGGTCAGCGAAACCGGGTTGAGCAAGACCACCGCCCGTCGTTATCTCGAGCATTGCGTAGAAGTGAGTTTTCTGGAAGTGGAAATGCTGTACGGAAAGATTGGCCACCCGCGGCGGATGTATCGCCGCGCGCAGGGAGCGAACTAAGGCTTCTCCCCGCAGGAGAAGCCTTTCAGGATTCAGAAGCCGCGCTGCTCTTTGATGAGCTCCCAGGCTTTCTGGATTTCCTGCGCTTTCTGTTTCGCCATTTCCATCATCTCCGGCGGCAGCCCTTTGGCCACCAGCTTGTCCGGGTGATGTTCGCTCATTAGTTTACGGTAAGCGCGTTTGACGGTGGCGGCATCATCGGTCGGCTTGACGCCGAGAACGTTACAAGCGTCTTCAAGCGTCGGGCCGCGCTGTGCCTGCTGCCAGCCGCCATTGCCGCCGCGCTGACCATAGGATTGCTGCTGCGAGCCGCCGCCAAACTGCGCGCCGCCCTGCATCATGCGCAGGAACTGCTCAAACTGCGCGCGCGAGATACCAAGCTCGTCGGCGATAACAAACAACACTTCGCGTTCATTGGGGTGTAATTCGCCGTCGGCGAAGGCCGCCTGCAGCTGAATTTCCAGAAACATCCTAATTAAATCGAAGCGACCAAAACAGACGCTGCGCAGTTGACGCATTTTTTCGCGCAGCGGGTAATTATCGGCCTTGCCGGCGCGAAAAGCCTGCTGCGCCGCGGTACGCGACTCGCCGTGCAGATTCATACGATCCATCAGCACATTCGCCACATGAATATCGGCTTCCGTCACGCGCCCTTTAGATTTAGTCAGATGCCCCATCACTTCAAAAGTGGTGGAAAAGAACAGCGACTGCCGCTCCTGCTGGTTGGCAAATAAATTCAGCCGACGGCTACGGGCCCGGTCAAACATATGTCCGACTAAAAAGCCAAGCACCACGCCCCAGAAGCCGCCGCCCATCAATAATGCAACCGCGACACCAATCACTTTACCCAAATACTGCATAGACTCCCCAATCTTTCTGCTACCAGTTAAGCTATATCTGACCGCACGTTACCAAGCGTTGACGCCACGGTCATGTGGGACATCGCCTATAATTTGCTTTATCATACTCGCCATTCTACACGGTGCCTAACGCTCAGAAACGAAACGAGCGGATTAAGACTAGCGCGATTAAGATGAGTACGTTAGGCTCTGACCGTTTGCAAGCCGCTGCCACAAGATGACGGAACAACAAATAAAACGTATGAAAAAACGTATCCCCAGCCTCCTGGCCACCATGATCGCCAGCGCCTTGTATAGCCAACAGGGCATGGCCGCCGATCTCGCCACGCAATGTATGCTTGGCGTGCCAAGCTATAATCGTCCTCTCGTTGAAGGGAAGCCTAACGATCAACCGGTAACGATTGACGCCGATCATGCGAAAGGCAACTACCCCGATAATGCCGTGTTTACCGGCAACGTTGATATTAATCAGGGGAATAGTCGCCTGCAGGCCGACGAGGTGCAGTTGCATCAGCAGCAGCCGGCGGGGCAACCGCAGCCGGTGCGTACCGTTGATGCGCTTGGCAACGTTCATTATGACGATAACCAGGTTATTCTGAAGGGGCCGAAGGCGTGGTCGAACCTGAACACCAAAGATACTAACGTCTGGAAAGGCGACTATCAGATGGTTGGCCGTCAAGGGCGCGGTACCGCCGACCTGATGAAGCAGCGCGGCGAAAACCGCTATACCATTCTGGAAAACGGCAGCTTCACCTCCTGTCTGCCGGGTTCTGATACCTGGAGCGTCGTCGGCAGCGAAGTTATCCATGACCGCGAAGAGCAGGTTGCCGAAATCTGGAACGCGCGCTTTAAGCTGGGTTCCGTCCCTATTTTTTATAGCCCATATCTGCAGCTGCCGGTCGGCGATAAGCGCCGCTCCGGCTTCCTGATCCCCAACGCCAAATACAGCACTAAAAATGGCGTTGAGTTCTCGCTGCCCTATTACTGGAATATCGCGCCGAACTTCGACGCCACCATTACGCCGCACTATATGAATAAACGCGGCGGCGTAATGTGGGAAAACGAATTCCGTTATCTGACCCAGGCGGGCGCAGGTTTATTCGAATTCGATTACCTGCCTTCCGATAAAGTGTACGAAGACGATCACTCCAACGACAGCAATAGCCGCCGCTGGATGTTCTACTGGAACCACAACGCGGTTATCGATCAGGTGTGGCGTCTGAACGCCGACTACACCAAAGTCAGCGACCCGGATTACTTTAACGACTTTAGCTCTAAGTACGGTTCCAGTACCGACGGCTACGCGACGCAGAAATTCAGCGCCGGTTACGTTAACCAGAACTTTGACGCCACCGTGTCGACCAAGCAGTTCCAGGTCTTCGACCGTAGCTCAAGCAACTCCTACGCTGCTGAGCCTCAGCTCGATATTAACGCCTACCAGAATGACGTCGGTCCGTTCGATACTCATCTGTATGCGCAGGCGGTGCACTTCGTCAACACCAACGGCGATATGCCAGAAGCAACGCGCCTGCACATGGAGCCGACGATCAACCTGCCGCTGTCTAACGGCTGGGGAAGCATCAATACCGAGGCGAAGCTGCTGGCGACCCACTATCAGCAGAGTAATCTCGATCAGTACAACACCGCTAACGGTACCGATTACAAAGATTCGGTTAACCGCGTGATGCCGCAATTCAAAATCGACGGCAAAATGGTCTTCGAACGCGATATGCAGGAAGGGTATACCCAGACCCTGGAACCGCGCATGCAGTACCTGTACATCCCGTATCGCGACCAGAGCCACATTGGCGTCTACGACTCGACACTGCTGCAGTCCGACTATAGCGGCCTGTTCCGCGACCGCTCCTACAGCGGCCTTGACCGTATCGCGTCAGCCAACCAGGTCACCACCGGCGTCACATCTCGCGTATATGATGACGCGGCCGTTGAACGTTTTAATATTTCCGTTGGTCAAATCTACTATTTCACCGAGTCTCGCACCGGTGCGGACAACATCAACTGGGAGAATAACGACACCACGGGTTCACTGGTCTGGGCCGGCGATACTTACTGGCGTATCACCGATAACTGGGGTTTACGCGGGGGGATCCAGTACGATACGCGTCTGGATAACGTCGCAACCGGCAACGGAACCATTGAATACCGCCGCGACGAAAACCGCTTAGTGCAACTGAACTACCGTTACGCGAGTCCGGAATATATTCAGGCGACGCTGCCTTCGTATTCCACCGCTCAGCAGTACAAAGAAGGTATTTCTCAGGTGGGTATGACCGCCAGCTGGCCGATTGTCGATCGTTGGTCAGTGGTCGGCGCGTACTACTTCGATACCAATACCAAAAAAGCGGCTAACCAGATGTTAGGGGTACAGTATAACTCTTGCTGCTACGCTATCCGCCTTGGCTACGAACGTAAGATCAACGGCTGGGATAACAACAACGGCGGTGAGAGCAAATACGACAACACCTTCGGTATCAACATCGAACTGCGTGGTCTGAGCTCCAACTACGGTCTTGGCACCCAGCAGATGCTGCGCTCGAACATTTTGCCGTACCAGAGCTCGCTGTAAGGCGTCTGGTTTAAAACGTAATCCGCATTTGCGGTTAATTGAAATGGAAAAAGTATGAAGAACTGGAAAACGCTGCTTCTCGGTATCGCCATGATCGCGAATACCAGTTTCGCCGCCCCGCAGGTGGTCGATAAAGTAGCGGCTGTCGTCAATAATGGCGTTGTTCTGGAAAGCGACGTCGATGGTCTGATGCAGTCGGTGAAGCTCAACGCTGGTCAGGCGGGACAGCAGCTGCCGGATGACGCGACCCTGCGTCATCAGATCCTCGAAAGATTGATCATGGACCAGATCGTTCTGCAAATGGGTCAGAAAATGGGCGTGAAAGTCAGCGACGATCAGCTTGACCAGGCCATCGCCAACATCGCCAAACAGAACAACATGTCGATGGATCAGATGCGTAGCCGTCTGGCCTATGAAGGCATCAACTACAACACCTACCGTAACCAGATCCGTAAAGAGATGCTGATTTCGGAAGTACGTAACAACGAAGTGCGCCGCCGTATCACCGTGCTGCCGCAGGAAGTTGAAGCGCTGGCTAAGCAGATTGGCGATCAGAACGATGCCAGCACCGAGCTGAACCTGAGCCACATCCTGATCGCGCTGCCGGAGAACCCGACCTCCGATCAGGTTGCGGCTGCGGAAGAGCAGGCGAAGTCCGTCGTTGAACAGGCCCGTAACGGCGCTAACTTCGGCAAACTGGCTATCACCTACTCTGCTGACCAGCAGGCGCTGAAAGGCGGCCAGATGGGCTGGGGGCGTATTCAGGAGCTGCCGGGTATCTTCGCTCAGGCGCTGAGCACCGCGAAGAAAGGCGATGTTGTCGGTCCGATTCGTTCCGGCGTCGGCTTCCATATCCTGAAAGTTAACGATATGCGCGGTGGCAGCCAGAACATCTCCGTCACCGAAGTCCATGCCCGCCACATCCTGCTGAAGCCGTCGCCGATCATGAACGACGCGCAGGCGCAGGCGAAACTGGAACAGATCGCCGCTGACATTAAGAGCGGTAAGACCACTTTCGATAAAGCGGCGAAAGAGTTTTCCCAGGATCCGGGTTCCGCCAATCAGGGCGGCGACTTAGGCTGGGCGACGCCGGATATCTTCGATCCCGCGTTCCGCGATGCGCTGATGCGTCTGAACAAAGGCCAGACCAGCGGCCCGGTTCACTCCTCCTTCGGCTGGCACCTGATCCAACTGATGGATACCCGCAACGTCGACAGAACCGACGCCGCGCAGAAAGATCGTGCTTACCGCATGCTGATGAACCGCAAATTCTCTGAAGAAGCGGCAACCTGGATGCAGGAACAGCGCGCCAGCGCTTACGTCAAAATTCTGAGCAACTAAAGTTCTCCCCTCTCCACGCCTTAAAAGCGTAGCGGGAGGGTAGACCGGTCGCCCCAGCAACGGCTGGGGTCGACTGCGCAGCCGGGCCCCCCTGGCCCGAAGGAACGTTTCTATGCAACGTGTTGTTATCACTCCCGGCGAGCCCGCGGGGATTGGTCCCGATCTTGTCGCCGAGCTTGCACAGCGCGACTGGCCGGTTGAACTGGTTATCTGCGCCGATGGCGCACTGTTAACTGACCGAGCCCGCCAGCTCGGTCTTCCTTTATCGCTCCTCCCTTACGATCCAACCCTTCCTCCACAGCCGCAGCGGGCGGGCACGCTCACGCTACTTCCCGTTGCCCTCAACGCGCCGGTACAGCCGGGCGTGCTTAATGTCGCTAACGGCAACTATGTGGTGGAAACCCTGGCGCGCGCCTGCGATGGCTGCCTTAAGGGAGAATTCGCGGCGTTGATTACCGGGCCGGTGCACAAAGGCAACATCAATGACGCCGGTATCGCCTTCACCGGCCATACCGAGTTCTTTGAAGAACGCGCTCACGCCAGCAAAGTGGTGATGATGCTGGCGACCGAAGAGCTGCGGGTCGCGCTGGCCACCACCCATCTGCCGCTAAAAGCAATAAGCGAGGCAATTACGCCAGAGCTGCTGCGCGAAGTAATTACCATTCTGGATGCCGATCTGCGGCATAAATTCGGTATCGCTCAGCCGCACGTGCTGGTTTGCGGCCTGAATCCCCACGCCGGCGAAGGCGGCCACATGGGGACGGAAGAGATCGATACCATTATTCCCGTGCTGGAAGAGATGCGGGCAAAGGGCATGAATTTAAGCGGTCCGCTGCCTGCGGATACCCTTTTTCAGCCAAAATATCTCGATAATGCCGATGCGGTACTCGCGATGTACCACGATCAGGGCCTGCCCGTGCTAAAATACCAGGGCTTTGGCCGCGGCGTGAATATTACGCTCGGTTTACCTTTTATTCGTACCTCCGTTGACCACGGGACCGCGCTGGAATTAGCCGGTCAGGGGAAAGCGGACGTCGGCAGTTTTATCACGGCGCTTAATCTCGCCATCAAAATGATTGTTAATACCCAATGAATAATCGAGTCCATCAGGGCCATTTAGCCCGTAAACGCTTCGGGCAAAACTTTCTCAACGATCAGTTCGTGATCGACAGCATTGTTTCGGCCATCAATCCTCAGAAAGGCCAGGCGATGGTCGAAATCGGCCCGGGTCTCGCCGCGCTGACCGAACCGGTCGGCGAACGCCTCGACCAGTTAACCGTTATCGAGCTGGACCGCGATCTGGCGGCCCGCCTGCAGACGCATCCGTTCCTCGGCCCTAAGCTGACCATTTACCAGCAGGATGCGATGACCATGAACTTCGGCGAACTGTCGGAGAAAATGGGTCAGCCGCTGCGCGTCTTCGGCAACCTGCCGTACAACATCTCAACGCCGTTGATGTTCCACCTCTTCAGCTATACTGATGCCATTGCCGATATGCACTTTATGCTGCAGAAGGAAGTGGTTAATCGTCTGGTTGCCGGGCCGAATAGTAAAGCGTATGGTCGATTAAGCGTAATGGCGCAGTACTACTGCCAGGTGATCCCGGTACTTGAAGTCCCGCCGACCGCCTTTACGCCGCCGCCAAAAGTGGATTCCGCCGTCGTGCGCCTGGTGCCGCACCGCACCATGCCGTACCCGGTGAAGGATGTCCGCGTGCTGAGCCGTATCACCACTGAAGCCTTCAACCAGCGCCGTAAGACCATCCGTAATAGTCTCGGCAATCTGTTTAGCGTTGAGGTGCTGACGGAGCTGGGCGTCGACCCGGCGGTACGTGCGGAAAATATTTCTGTAGAGCAGTACTGTAAGATGGCCAACTGGTTATCCAACAATCTGCCTTCGAAGGAGAGCTAACCATGATTAATTCGCCTCGTGTTTGCGTCCAGGTGCAAAGCGTCTATATCGAATCGCAATCTTCTCCGGAAGAAGAGCGCTACGTCTTCGCTTACACCGTCACTATTCGCAACCTGGGGCGGAGTCAGGTTCAGCTTCTCGGCCGCTACTGGCTCATCACCAATGGACACGGTCGCGAGACGGAAGTCCAGGGTGAAGGGGTGGTCGGCGAACAGCCGCACATCCCTGCCGGCGAAGAGTATCAATACACCAGCGGCGCGGTTATCGAAACGCCGCTGGGCACCATGCAGGGTCATTATGAGATGATTGATAGCAACGGCGCACCGTTCACTATCGAGATCCCTGTCTTCCGTCTCGCAGTTCCAACGCTTATACATTAAAAACAATGGCTACATACCTTATTGGCGACGTTCATGGTTGCTACGATGAACTGATCGCATTGCTGGAGCAGGTGGAGTTTAATCCTGATACGGATACCCTGTGGCTCACCGGCGACCTGGTCGCGCGCGGCCCCGGCTCTCTGGAAGTGCTGCGGTTCGTGAAAACGCTCGGCGATAGCGTGCGCATCGTGCTGGGCAACCATGACCTGCACCTGCTGGCGGTGTTTGCCGGCATTAGCCGCAACAAGCCCAAAGACCGTCTGACGCCGCTGCTGGAAGCGCCGGATGCCGATGAGCTCCTCAACTGGCTGCGTCGCCAGCCGCTGATGCAGGTCGATGAAGAGAAAAAGCTGGTGATGGCTCATGCCGGTATCACGCCGCAGTGGGATCTGGAAACCGCCAAACAGTGCGCGCGCGATGTCGAAGCCGTGCTGGCGAGCGACTCCTATCCGTTCTTCCTCGACGCGATGTATGGCGATATGCCGAACCACTGGAGCAATGAGCTCAGCGGCCTGGCGCGTCTGCGCTTTATCACCAACGCCTTCACCCGCATGCGCTATTGCTTCCCGAACGGCCAGTTGGATATGTACAGCAAAGAGGCGCCGGAAGACGCGCCAGCCCCGCTTAAACCATGGTTTGCCATTCCGGGCCCGGTCGCTCGCGAGTACAGTATCGCCTTTGGCCACTGGGCGTCGCTGGAAGGCCGCGGTACGCCGGAAGGTATCTATGCGCTGGATACCGGCTGCTGCTGGGGCGGCGACCTGACCTGCCTGCGCTGGGAAGATAAAACGTATTTCACCCAGCGTTCCAACCGCCAGAAAAGCCTCGACGAAGGCGAAGCGGTCGCCTCCTGAGTCGATCCCGGATGGCGGCGCGCTGCGCCTTATCCGGGCTACCTCCGGTACGGGAGATTCCTGATAAAATAAAACCCCGGTCACGCCTGACGCGACCGGGGTTTTTCAATCCACGCTATGTTAGCTTAACGACGCTCGAGGATCTCGAAGCAGTAGCTGTGGGAGTTTTGCGCGTCGGCATCGTGGAACTCACTGAACACCGATTCCCACTCGTCCGGATCGTAATCCGGGAAATGGGTATCTCCTTCCACTTCCGCATCAATATGGGTCAGGTAGAGTTTGTGCGCTTTTGGCAGGAACTGCTCGTAAACGCGGCCACCGCCGATCACCATAATCTCTTCCGCATCGCCGCAGGCGGCAATCGCTTCATCAACAGACTTCACCCACTGCACGCGATCGTCGCTGCCTGGCTTGCTGCTGATAACGATATTTTTACGTCCTGGCAACGGGCGACCGATGGATTCCCAGGTCAAACGCCCCATTACCACCGGCTTGTTTAAGGTGTTACGTTTAAACCAGGCGAGATCGGCAGGCAAGTCCCATGGCATAGCGTTCTCCATGCCAATTACGCGATCTACAGCTAACGCCGCAATCAGACTAATCATTGAAAATATCCCGAATGCAAAAAATTGCCGCCACTATACGGAAAGCGTAATACTTCGTCGACTGAACGAAGAGTAAAGAATAAGAAAATTTTTAGATTTGCTGGCGAGCCCACGTAAGCCTCATGAGCCGCCAGATCAGGAACTAAATTGAAAACAAAATGTTAGCTGTAAAGTTAACGCAACATTTGCTTACCACCTTAGGTTGAAGGCTTATTCTCCGGCTCATCGCGGACGTCTCCGGTGTGCCGTCCTTCTTCAGTACCTTGCCAGCCGTGACGCTGCACTAGCGACAGATGATTACGGTCCTCATTAATGATGCCGGTAAGCATATCGCTGGTACGCTTGAACACCGCCACCCGCGAGGCAGCGTCATTTTCCGCCATCGCCACCATCTCTTCCACCATCTGCTGGTTAAAGCGGCGGAACAGATCGGCGCGCTCGCGGGCCTCATAAGCGCCCAGACCTAAGGCTTCCAGCGTCATGCGGCCGCTTTTCAGCGCCGATTCGAAGGTCTCGCGCTCCGGCGCTTCTACCCCGGCCTGGCGCAGCTGAATGTAGTGATCGACATCGCGGGCGCGTGAAATGATCTGCAGATGCGGGAAATGTTCTTTCGCCAGCTCCACCAGTTGCAGGCTGGCCTGCGGATCGTCGATGGCGTTAATCAGCACTTCCGCCTTAGCCGCCCCCGCCGATTCCAGCAGATCCACCCGCGTGGCATCGCCGTAAAACACCTTCATATCGAACTTGCGAAGGGTATCAACGTGGTCCGGATCGTGATCGAGGATAACCATTTTCACCCCGCTGGAAAGCAGCACACGGCCGGCTATCTGCCCATAGCGGCCAAAACCGGCGATAATTACCCGCGGCTGCTCTTCATCAATCTCGTCCGCTTCGCGCTCCTGGTTACTGGCGGATTTCTCCATTCGCGTCAGCAGCACCAGCAGGATAGGCGTTGCCGCCATCGATAGCGCCACCGCCAGCGTCAGCGCCTTCGCCCACTCGCTATCCAGCACATCGGCCATCTGCGCGGCGCCGAAGACCACGAAAGCGAACTCACTCCCCTGCCCCAATAATACGGCAAACCAGCGGCGCTGCGCGCGCGGTACACCCAGTGGTTTAGCAATCAACCATAGCATCAAGGCCTTAATCGCCAGGAAACCCACCAGCAGGATCAGGATACGTAGCGGATGGGTGACCAGGGTCCCAAAGTCGATAGACATACCGACGCCGATAAAGAACAGCCCCAACAGCAACCCTTTAAACGGTTCGATATCGCTCTCCAGCGCATGGCGGTATTCAGAACTAGCCAGAAGCACCCCGGCAAGAAACGCGCCCATCGCCATCGACAGCCCGACTTCCTCCAGCAGCAATCCGAAGCCGAAGACCAGGAACAGGGCCACGGCGCTGAACACTTCGCGCAGGCCGGAACGGGCAACAAAGCGCAGCACCGGCCGGGTCAAATAGCGCCCTAACAGCACCACCAGCGCCAGCGCGCCGGCCACTTTTAACGCCGACAGCGCAAACGCGGCCAGCGTGGTTGAACCGCCGCTGGCCGCCAGCAGCGGAATCATCGCGACCAGAGGGATAGCGGCGATATCCTGGAACAACAGCACGGCGAAGGCGCTGCGTCCCAGCTGCGTCACCGTCAGGTTACGTTCGTTCATCGCCTGCATCGCAATCGCCGTCGACGACAGCGCCAGCGTCATCCCGATCAGCTCCGCAACCTGCCAGCGCAAGCCAAGCAGCATGCAGAACAGGCCGATAAACGCGCCGCACACCACCATTTGCAGCGCACCGCCGCCAAATACCGAGGCGCGCAGTTTCCATAGGCGCTGCGGATCCAGCTCAAGACCTATAACAAACAGCATCAGCACCACGCCGATTTCGGCAAAATGCAGAATCGCCTCAGCGTCAGTAACCAGCCGCAGTCCCCACGGGCCGATAACGCAGCCGGCAATCAGATATCCGAGCACCGATCCCAGCCCAAGACGCACGGCGATCGGCACGATAAGCGCAGCGGAACCGAGGTAAATCAGCGCCTGTATTAGCGTATGGCTATCCATTGTTATGCGCCTCCTGCCATTCGATTAAGCGTTGACGATAATGACGGGCCTGCGCCTGCAGCGTTTCGTCATCGCAGATAAAGGTACAGTGCATGGCAAACGGCGGCAGCCATTTCATACCACAGTACAGCGCCGTTGCCTGCAGAGGCTGCGCCAGCACGTCAAAGCCGGGGAATGAACCAATATCGAAGTGGCTTTCGCCGCCGCCGGTAGTAACCGCCCACATTAACGATTTACCGTGTAACGCAATACCGTTGTGGCCGTACGCCCAGCCGTGGGACAGGACTTTATCCATCCACAGTTTTAACAGCGGTGGCACGCTGTACCACTGCATTGGATGCTGCCAGATAACCAGATCGGCGCGCGCCAGCGCCGCCTGCTCGGCAGCGATATCAATATTGAAGTCGGGATATAGCTCATAGAGGGAGCGTATCTCTACGCCATCAAGCGTCCCTGCCTGCTCAAGCATCCGCTTATTCGCATGGGAGTGATGCGGATAAGGATGCGAGTAAATTATCAGAATCATGAATGGGCCTGTCTTTTGTATTCTTGTAGCAGTGAGTGTAGACAGTTAACTCGCTCACTGAAAGGGGGGAATGCCTGAGGAAAAGTCGATCGCAGCTAATGATAATCCTCCCATCACAACAAAAATGCAGGCGTCCCAGAGCACAATTGGCGCCCCATTTAATTCCCCATACGAATTTATCATTAGAAATGATACAGTCACTGGATATTTTAAGGCGAGATTAAATCATTCTTTAATAAATAAATCTATACACCCCACAATGTACAACCAATAATTTTACGCTCTTCATTTTGAGCCCCAAAATTTTAAATCAAAAACAAAACTCTAATATATAGCGTTAACCGGAAGCGCTATTTACGCAAATGGACGTGTATATGAGCAACAAACATTTTGAACTAAACAGAACAACCAAAACGCTGGCGAGAATATTTCCCGCCTTATTAATGTTTACGCCAATTGTTGTCAGCGCAGGCACGATTGCCGAGTCAACCTCCGTGCCACAAGACTTCTCGGCTGATACCGAGTACGTCATTAATAGAGACGTCACCGTCTCCTCCGCAGATAACACCCCAGCAGTATCCGTTAGCGGGATGAAAGTCGAAAAAGTTACCAATGAAGGCAATATTTCCGGTTCGGGAATCGGTCTGAATATTAATATCGATGCGCAACCAGTAGAAATTAACAATAATGAAAATGCAATTATTTCATCTGCAACTGACAATGCCGTTAACGTGCAATCAATGGCGGGTGATTTTAATAATAGCGGAATCATTACTGGCGCCAACAACGGTATTTTCGTTAGCGAAGAGTCATCGGCAATTAGTATCACCAATACTGATACCGGCGTGATTAGCGGGAAAAATGGCCTGAGTTCGCAAATCGGCCTCGGGTTAGATAACAGCGGCGCCATCACCGGTACCGCAGGCGATGGTGTTGCATTAAGCGACGGCAACAGCAAAATTAACAACAGCGGCACCGTGCAGGGTAGCCAAAACGGTATCAACGTCGCTAATGACGCGAAGGCCGATATCATCAACAGCGGTTTACTCGGCGGCGGCGATGCGGCCGTGATGTTTGCCAGCAGCAAAAATAACAGCCTGGTACTCAATACCGGCTCTTCCCTCATCGGCGATGTCATCTCCACGGGCTCAACGGGTAACGCACTCTCGCTGGTCGGTTCTGGTACGGAAGACAGCAACTTTGTCGGCCTTAACGATGGCGACGGTTTTGCCTCCGTGAAAATGAACGGTGAAGACTGGACGCTCACCGGCAACCTCGACATCATCGGCAGCGGCGATTCCCTCCAGGTTAATAGCGGCCAGTTGACGCTGGCGGGCGCTGTCGCTAATAGCGGCAACACGCTGGTAGCGGAAGCGGCCACGCTACAGTTAGGCAACGGGCAGAAAACCGCGACCCTCACCGGCAGCCTGACCAATAACGGCACGCTGATCTTCAATCAGGGAAGCGACTCTACTTTTGCCACCGGTATCATCGGTAGCGGCAACGTGGAAAAAGTCGATGCCAATACCCTGACCTTAACCGGCGCCAATAGTTATACCGGCAATACGCTTCTGAAAAGCGGCACCACTCTGGTCGCGGAAGGCGCTACTCTCGGCGTCGCCGGCAGCGACGCCACCCTCACCATCGAAAATGGCGCGCAATTTGCCAGCGCAGGCGAAGTCAATAACAACATTGATGTCCTCAGCGGCGGTATCCTCGCGGCGTGGAATGCGGTTGACGGTAACTCAACGCTAAGAACATCCGGCGTCGACACCATTAATGGCAATGTAAGCAACAGCGGCACGCTGTTACTCAGCGCCGCCGATAATAGCGTTGGCAACAATTTTACGATTAACGGCGACTATACCGGCTCCGCCGGCAGCCAAATCGTGATGAACAGCCAACTTGGCGAAGACAGCTCGCCGACCGACCATCTGTCCATCACCGGCAGCAGCTACGGTCAGTCTGGCGTCAGCATCGCCAATATCGGCGGGCTGGGCGCGCAAACCGTTAATGGTATGGAGGTTGTCAGCGTCGGCGGCAGTTCAGAAGCACAGTTAACTTTATCCAAACCGGTTGTCGCCGGGGCTTATGAGTATGGTCTGTATCAACACGACAACGGTAACTGGTATCTGGAATCCAAAGCGACCCCGTCAGACGATCCGTCGGATGATACTGACGATGGTGACAGCGGTACCGATAGCGGCAGCGGCACCGATGGCGGTAGCAGCACCGATGGCGGTAGCAGCACCGATGGCGGTAGCGGTACCGATGGCGGTAGCGGCACCGATAATGGCGGTCAACCCCTGCCAGAAGTCATGGCCCCGGAAGTTGGCGCTTATCTGGGTAACTATCTCGCGGCGCAGAGTATGTTCCTGCATAAACGTGACGATCGTGACCAGCTCACCTTCCGCAATACAGACGACCTGAACACCTGGATGTACGTAAAGGGCCGTTATCATGAGAATGACGCCGGCGGCGATAAAATCAGCTACGACACCACCACCACCGTACTCCAGGTGGGCAGTGATGTCATCAGCAAGCCAATGGACAACGGGATATTGCGTGCGGGCGGCATGTTTGGCGCAGGTCAGGCGAAAACGGATTCAGATGCAAAACACAATGTGCGTACCGCGCAGGGTAAAGTCGACGGTTTCAACGTTGGCCTGTACGCCACCTGGCAGGAAGATCCGAAATTGCGTCTCGGCAGCTACATCGATACCTGGGCCTCTTACAGCTGGTATAACAACACCGTCACCAGCAATCGCAATAATGAAAAGTATGACAGTAAAGGTTTTGCCGCCTCTGTTGAAGTTGGCCATGCGTGGGTAATCCCTTCAGAAAACGCGCGTACGTGGAAGATCGAACCTCAGGCGCAGGTGATCTACAGCTATCTCGATCAGGAAAATCACACCGACCCGGATGGCGTGCGGGTATCAACCCTGGACAACAACAGCCTGTTTGGCCGTCTCGGCGTGAAGACCAGCTACTTTGAGCAGCAAGATGTTAAAGCCTGGCAGCCGTATGTCGCGGTGAACTGGCTGAAAGGGGCGGGTCAAAACGATTTGGCGTTCAATGGCGAAAAAGTCAGCAACGATACGCCGGACGACCGCGGTCAGCTAGAGCTGGGCGTAACCGGCAATGTGAACGAGACGACCACAATCTCGCTGCGCGCCAGCGGCGAATGGGGTGAAAACAGCTACGCCGCTTATGGCGGCCACATTCTGCTGAATCACCGCTGGTAATCGCCGTACAATGAAAGGTAAAAAGCAGTGGCCGGAGCCACTGCTTTTTTTTAGTTATCCAGCTCGTCCATTGACTTCACCTGGTCGCGATTAATCTGCTCCACGCGACCGGTTTCCGCATTTTTGTAGGATACCAGGCCAGTATCATCATCAACCTGCGGCTTACCGCTGGTCACAATTGTTTTGCCATCTGTCGTTTTGAGCGACTGATTTGATGAGCAACCTGCCACAAATACCATCGCCGTTGCCGCCAGCGCGGATGCCACCAGAATTTTGTTCCGCATTGTATCCTCCTGTCTTTTCATCAATTGGTATCGTTATCGTGCTAACTATAGTTAGCCTGACCTGGCAGGCAGATAAAAGCAGAACTCTCCGAAGATGGTTGCCGTAAAAAAAAGGGCTGACGATATCGTCAGCCCCTCTGTTTCGCTTTCCGGCCCGGCCGGTGCGCTTATTTGGTGATTTGCGCGTGCATTTCCTGCACCGAAATGACCTTCTCGGTCGCATCGGCATTCAGCGCCATCGCGGTGGCGAAACCGCCGTTCAGGGTGGTGTCGTAATGCACCTTGTACTGCAGCGCGCTGCGGCGAATCAGCTTGGAATCCTCAATCGCCTGGCGACCTGCGGTGGTATTGATGATGTAGGTATATTCGCCATTCTTGATACGGTCCTGAATGTGCGGACGACCTTCATGTACCTTGTTCACCAGACGCGGGTTGATACCGGCTTCACCCAGTACAATCGCGGTACCGTGGGTTGCATCCAGCTCGAAGCCCTGTTTCAGCAGTTTTGCCGCCAGGTCGACAACGCGCTCTTTGTCGCCTTCGCGAACGGAGAGCAGCGCGCGCCCCTGTTTCTTCATCGTGGAGTTGCTGCCCAGCTGCGCTTTGGCGAACGCTTCCGCGAAGGTGCGGCCCACGCCCATCACTTCCCCGGTAGAGCGCATTTCCGGCCCTAACAGCGGGTCAACGCCCGGGAATTTGTTGAACGGCAGCACCACCTCTTTCACCGAGTAGTACGGCGGGATGATTTCTTTGGTGACGCCCTGCTGCGCCAGGGTTTTACCGGCCATCACGCGCGCCGCCACTTTCGCCAGCGGTACGCCGGTGGCTTTCGAGACGAACGGTACGGTACGCGCCGCGCGCGGGTTCACTTCAATCAGGTACACTTCGTTGTTCTTCACCGCGAACTGTACGTTCATCAGGCCGCGAACCTGCAGTTCGAAGGCCAGCTTCTGTACCTGCTCGCGCATCACATCCTGAATTTCCTGGCTCAGGGTGTAGGCAGGCAGAGAACAGGCGGAGTCGCCGGAGTGCACGCCCGCTTGTTCGATGTGCTCCATGATGCCGCCAATCAGCACCATTTCGCCGTCGCAGATAGCGTCGACGTCAACTTCAACCGCGTCGTCGAGGAAGCGGTCCAGCAGTACCGGCGCATCGTTGGAGACGCTCACCGCGGTCTGGAAGTAACGGCGCAGGTCAGCTTCGTCGTAGACGATTTCCATCGCGCGGCCGCCGAGCACATAAGACGGGCGTACCACCAGCGGATAGCCGATCTCTTTTGCCTTCTCAACCGCTTGCTCAAGCGCGGTCACGGTGGCGTTCGCCGGCTGCTTCAGCTTCAGGCGGTCAACCGCATGCTGGAAGCGCTCGCGGTCTTCGGCGCGGTCGATGGCGTCCGGGCTGGTGCCGATAACCGGTACGCCCGCGGCTTCCAGTTCACGCGCCAGCTTCAGCGGGGTCTGGCCGCCGTACTGCACGATAACGCCTTTTGGCTTCTCGATACGCACGATTTCCAGTACGTCCTCAAGCGTTACCGGCTCGAAGTACAGACGGTCGGAGGTGTCGTAGTCGGTCGAAACGGTTTCCGGGTTACAGTTGACCATGATGGTCTCGTACCCGTCTTCGCGCAGCGCCAGCGAGGCGTGTACGCAGCAGTAGTCAAACTCGATACCCTGGCCGATACGGTTCGGGCCGCCGCCGAGAACCATGATTTTATCGCGGTCTACGGACGGGTTGGATTCGCACTCGTCTTCATAGGTGGAGTACATGTAGGCGGTATCGGTGGCGAATTCCGCCGCGCAGGTATCCACGCGCTTGTAGACCGGGTGCAGGTTGTACTGGTCGCGCAGCTTGCGGATTTCCGCTTCGCGCACGCCCGCCAGCTTAGCCAGACGCGCATCGGCAAAGCCTTTACGCTTCAGGTGGCGCAGGAAGTCAGCGTCGAGGCCGTTGATGCCCACTGCCGCCACTTTCTCTTCCAGGCGCACCAGTTCTTCGATTTGTACCAGGAACCAGCGGTCGATGTTGGTCAGGTTGAAGACGCCGTCGACGGAGAGACCGGCGCGGAAGGCATCAGCGATGTACCAGATACGCTCGGCGCCCGCGTCTTTCAGCTCGCGACGGATTTTGGTCAGCGCTTCCGGATCGTCGAGGCTGACTTTCGGGTCGAAGCCGGTGGCGCCCACTTCCAGGCCGCGCAGCGCTTTCTGCAGCGATTCCTGCTGCGTGCGGCCAATCGCCATCACTTCGCCGACGGATTTCATCTGCGTTGTCAGACGGTCGTTAGCGCCAGCGAATTTTTCAAAGTTAAAGCGTGGAATTTTTGTCACAACATAGTCGATGGACGGTTCGAAGGAGGCCGGAGTACGGCCGCCGGTGATGTCGTTCATCAGCTCGTCAAGGGTGTAGCCCACCGCCAGCTTCGCCGCCACTTTGGCAATCGGGAAGCCGGTCGCTTTCGAAGCCAGCGCCGAAGAGCGGGATACGCGCGGGTTCATTTCGATAACGATCAGGCGACCATCTTTCGGGTTCACCGAGAACTGTACGTTAGAACCGCCGGTTTCCACGCCGATTTCACGCAGCACCGCCATCGAGGCGTTACGCATGATTTGGTATTCTTTGTCGGTCAGGGTCTGCGCCGGAGCGACGGTGATGGAGTCGCCGGTGTGAATCCCCATGGCATCGAAGTTTTCAATCGAGCAGACGATGATGCAGTTATCGTTCTTATCGCGCACCACTTCCATCTCGTACTCTTTCCAGCCGATCAGCGATTCATCAATCAGCAGTTCGTTGGTCGGAGAGAGATCCAGGCCGCGTTCGCAGATTTCTTCGAACTCTTCGCGGTTATAGGCGATACCGCCGCCGGTGCCGCCCATGGTGAAGGACGGACGGATGATGCATGGGAAGCCAACGTCAGCGGCCACCGCCAGCGCTTCTTCCATGGTGTGCGCAATGCCGGAACGCGCGGTGTCGAGGCCGATTTTCTTCATCGCCACATCGAAGCGACGACGGTCTTCCGCTTTATCGATCGCATCGGCGGTCGCGCCAATCATGGTGACGCCGAACTCTGCCAGCACGCCCTGACGCTCCAGTTCCAGCGCGCAGTTCAGCGCGGTCTGGCCGCCCATAGTCGGCAGTACCGCGTCCGGGCGCTCTTTTTCGATAATTTTACGTACCACTTCCCAGTGAATCGGCTCGATATAGGTCGCATCGGCCATTTCCGGGTCGGTCATGATGGTCGCCGGGTTGGAGTTCACCAGAATAACGCGGTAACCCTCTTCGCGTAGGGCTTTACAGGCCTGGGCGCCCGAGTAGTCAAACTCACACGCCTGACCGATAACAATCGGGCCCGCGCCCAGAATCAGGATACTTTTTATGTCTGTACGTTTTGGCATGGCTCTTTTACTCCTGATTATTTCGCGGACTGACGGTATTGCTCAATTAACTCGATAAAGTGGTCGAACAGCGGCGCGGCATCGTGCGGGCCCGGGCTCGCTTCAGGGTGACCCTGGAAGCTAAACGCCGGCTTGTCGGTACGATGGATCCCCTGCAGGGTGCCGTCGAACAGTGACTTGTGGGTCACGCGCAGGTTGGCAGGCAGCGTCGCTTCGTCAACGGCAAAGCCGTGGTTCTGGGCGGTAATCATCACTACATTGTTATCGATATCTTTAACCGGGTGGTTGCCGCCGTGGTGGCCGAATTTCATCTTAATGGTCTTCGCGCCGCTCGCCAGCGCCAGCAGCTGATGACCAAGACAGATGCCAAAGACCGGAATATCGGTGGTGAGGAATTTTTCTATTGCCGCGATGGCGTAATCGCACGGCGCCGGGTCGCCAGGGCCGTTGGAGAGGAAAATACCGTCCGGATTCAGCTTAAGCACATCTTCTGCCGACGTTTGCGCCGGTACGATAGTCAGGCGACAACCGCGATCGACCAGCATCCGCAGGATGTTGCGCTTGGCGCCGAAGTCATAAGCCACGACGTGGAATGGCAGCTCGCTTTCCGCCTTCGCTTCCGGCAGGTCGCCCGCCAGTGTCCAGCTCCCCTGCGTCCAGGCGTAAGTTTCTGCAGTAGTGACCTCTTTCGCCAGATCCATACCGTTCAGGCCAGGGAACGCCTGGGCTTTTTCCAGCGCCAGCTGGGCATCAAGATTATCGCCGGCGATGATGCAGCCATTCTGCGCGCCTTTCTCACGCAGTAAACGCGTCAGCTTACGGGTATCGATATCGGCAATGGCCACAATGTTATGGCGCTTCAGGTAAGAAGAAAGGTCCTCGGTATTGCGAAAGTTGCTGGCAATCAGCGGAAGGTCGCGAATGACCAGGCCTTGTGCATGTACCTGAGAAGATTCTTCATCGGCGGCGTTGGTGCCGACATTTCCAATATGGGGATAAGTAAGAGTGACGATTTGGCGGGAATAGGAAGGATCAGTGAGGATTTCTTGATAACCGGTCATTGAAGTATTGAAAACGACTTCCCCAACCGCCGTGCCGGTTGCCCCGATGGCCCGACCGTGAAACTGGGTTCCGTCTTCCAGAACCAAAAGCGCTGACTTAATCAAAACACCCTCCAGAGAATATTCACTCACTTTATTTGCATATTAATTCAGACATAGATCTGAATCAATGCAAATTTTTGCCCGCAGAATTTTGGCAAACGGCGGCATTCTGGAGAGATGTCAGGTAAAAGTCAACTTAAAGCGGATATTTTTAACCTTATTTTACGCCACTGGCACGCAATGGGCTATTTTCACGGTAAAAAGATCAACTAACCTGGTTGAGAAAACGCTTGCGGGCGAGGAAAACTGTAAAATCAGCCAGCGGAGGGTAAAAAAGTGGACCAGATGGTCAAAATTTACAATTCAATAACCAAAAACATCAGGAAGATATAGTTTTTTAATGTCTTCAGAAGAAAAAAACACAAAAGCAGTCAAAATAAAAAAGGGCAATAAAATATTGCCCTTTGCAATCAATTACATATTGAATGCAATAACCACATCACGATGGGTAATAATCATTATAAAGAATTCAGTTCAAGCACATCACGCATATCGAAAAGACCACTTTTCTTATCTTTCAGCCACAAAGCTGAACGAACAGCACCATTGGCAAACGTCATCCGGCTGGAGGCCTTATGGGTAATTTCGATACGTTCGCCGATATCAGCGAACATCGCCGTATGTTCGCCGACGATGTCGCCCGCGCGAACGGTAGCAAAACCAATAGTACCCGGAACGCGTTCGCCGGTATGGCCTTCGCGGCTATAGACGGCGCAGTCCTTCAAATCTTTGTTCAATGCCCCGGCGATCGCCTCGCCCATCGCCAACGCGGTACCTGATGGCGCGTCCACTTTATGCCTATGGTGCGCTTCGATGATTTCGATATCGGTATAATCGCCCATTACCTTTGCCGCCTTTTCCAGCAGCTTTAACAACACGTTGACGCCAACGCTAAAGTTAGCGGCAAAGACGATGGCGATTTCCTGTGCGGCATCGCTAATCGCCTGCTTTCCGGCATCATCAAAACCGGTGGTGCCGATCACCATCCCTTTGCCGTGCTGACGGCAGAAAGCCAGATGGTTAAGCGTGCCTTCCGGGCGGGTAAAATCGATTAAAACATCGAAATCATTGCTTACCGCCGCCAGGCTGCTTTGGACGGTAACGCCTGATTTGCCTGCGCCCGCCAGCTCGCCCGCATCGCTGCCCACCAGGCTTGAACCTTCGCGCTCCAGCGCCGCGCCAAGCGCCACGCCTTCCATCTGCAGCGCAGCCTGAATTAACTGGCGTCCCATCCGGCCGCCCGCGCCGGCGATGGCCACGCGGATTTGTGCATCTTGCATAGCTATTCTCTTTTGTTAACTTCACGTGAATTGTTTTCAGAGTAACCAGCCCATTGCATAGCCGCTACTCAAAAACGCCGATAATTAGAAATTTATGACAAACGGCGGTCGATATCAGTAAAAACTATATGATTGTGCCGCGATTCGGCGTTTAAGTAGTGAAAATTGGGAGGGGACACGGTAGCGCCCCGCCCGCGCGACGCGGGCTAAGGCGTTGTGTACTCAATCAAAGGGGGAAAAGCGCGCCTGCGGGGAAAGCGGATAAAAACCAGGTTACCGCCAGTAAATCGGCGCTGCCGCCAGGGCTGAGATGGCGAGCAATCAGCTCGTCGTCGAGTTGGCGTAGCGCCTCCAGCCCGCCGTCAGCCATGACGCCGCCCTGCCACAACAGCCGCTGCGCCTCCTGCTGCACATAGTTCAGGCCCGCAAGCCCGCCGCGCGAGACCAGATTGGTGTCATCATTCCACGCCATCAGATGCAGCAAGGTTTGCAGCAGCGCCAGGTTGCTGTCGCCGGTCTCTTCCATCATGCGATTGAACACCGGCAGCGCCTGGGTACGCACGGTACGAAAGCCGCTCTCGGCCTCGCCGCGGGCGCCGGAGAGTCCATAACGTAAAAAATGGGCCTCGCCTTTGCTTAACTGTTCGCCGCTGGCGGAAGAGAGTTCTTGCATAACCATGCCGCGACAGAATCGCGCCACCTGATCGCAAAGCCGATGCTGTTCAATCGGTTCGCCTTTCGATACCAGCCTTCCCGCCGCCGCGCTCAGCAAACCGAAAGCGAAGATTGCCCCGCGATGGGTATTCACTCCGCCGGTGGCCTCCAGCATATCGTTCTCGCAGGCCATCCCCACCGGACGCAGCATCATTAACACCTGTTCCGGTACGATAGCCGCGGTATCGTGGCCCATGATGAAAAATTTCTCCATCCACGGCGCCACGACCGCGGTGCTGGCCTCAAAAGAGGCCAGGTCCATATCGTGATGGGCGCCTGTGTTACGAATGTCCACCAACCCGGGCTTTGGGGTCAGGCGAACTTCGGTTAAAAGCGCGCGTTCTACCGCGCTGACCACCTCTTCAGCGTTCAGCGATGTCACGCGCAGTGAACGCGGCGGATTGATTAACACTTCGCTCATTGCCCTTCCCCCTCTGCGTTTAGTCGCTGTTTTTCACCTGACGAATGACATCAAGAACGGAGCCATCACGATAGCGCACCACCGCCACCACGCGATCGGTAAACTCGATCGGCTGCGGTTTGCCGGTTAGCAGTTCCGCACGCTGCTGCAGTTCCTCAATAGTCATCAGCGGAATGCCCGCGTTGCGCAAATTGTCGATCAGATCCTGGCGGGCCGGGTTTACCGCAATGCCGTGGTCGGTGACCAGCACATCTACGCTGGCTCCCGGCGTGACGCGGGTCAGCACTTTTTCCACGACACAGGGAATACGGCCGCGAACTAACGGCGCGGTAATGATGGTCAAATCCGCGCCGGCGGCGGTATCGCTATGGCCGCCGGATGCGCCGCGCAGCACGCCATTGGAGCCGGTCATCACGTTGACGTTAAAATCGGTATCAATTTCCAGCGCGCTGAGCATCACCACATTTAAACGCTCGCAGGAGGCGCCTTTAGAACCCGGGCTGGCATACTGATTGGTGGAAATCTCTACGTGGTTCGGGTTCTGCGCTAATGAACGCGCCGCGTCGCCATCGAACGACTGGGTATCCAGCAGCGTTTTAATCAACCCTTTTTCGTGCAGGTCAACCATCGTCCCGGTGATGCCGCCGAGGCCGAAGCTGGCGGTAATGCCGTTACGGCGCATTTTGTCTTCGAGGAAGCGGCTCACCGCCAGCGAGGCGCCGCCGGTACCGGTCTGCAGCGAGAAACCATCTTTAAAGTAACCAGAATGCTCAACCACTTTCGCCGCCTGACGGGCGATCAGCAGCTCGCGCGGGTTGCTGGTCAGACGGATCGCGCCAGCGGTGATTTTTTCCGGATCGCCGACTTCGTCCACCTGAACAATCAGATCGACCTGATCCTGAGCGATGCTGGCCGGGTAGTTAGGGTAGCCCACCCACTCTTCGGTCAGCAGCACCACGCATTTGGCATGTTCCGCATCAACGCGCGCATAGCCCAGCGAACCACAACGTGATTTACCGCTAAAGCCGTTGGCATTACCAAACTCATCGCAGCAGGGGACGCCAAGAAACGCAACATCAATCGACAGCTCGCCGCTTTGAATCAGCTGTACGCGACCGCCGTGGGAGTGGATCTGCACCGGGTTTTCCATCAACCCGGCGGAGATCTCCTCGCCCAGCTTGCCGCGCAGGCCGGAGGTGTAGATCTGGCGGATCACGCCGTTTTTAATATGCTCGATCAGCGGCCAGTGGGCGTCGATCAGCGAACTGGACGCCAGCGTCAGATCGCGAAAGCCCATTTCAGCTAGTTTCGCCACCACCATATTGACGACTTTGTCACCGCCGCGAAACGCGTGGTGGAACGAAATGGTCATGCCGTTTTGCAAACCGGAGCGACGGATCGCCGTTTCCAGCGAATCGCAGATTTTACGCTGACGTTTTTCGCTTTCGCTCGCCAGCCACGGGCTTTTCGCCGTCACGCCCGCATAAGGCGCTAACCCTTCCGGCATCACGTACTGCTGATTAAGCATTGTTACTGTCTCTTTCATCTTATTCCCCTTAATCACGAATACCGGAAGCCGAGAGCGCCACCACTTTGCGAGCATGGTCGATAATCGGTCCATCGATCATCTTGCCGTTCAGCGATACCACGCCAAGACCGCGCGTTTCGGCTTCTTCCGCCGCGGCAATCACCTCCAGCGCGTGATCGACCTCTTTGCGCGTCGGGGCATAGACCTGATGCAGGAGTTCAATTTGTCGCGGGTTAACCAACGATTTGCCGTTAAAGCCGAGATTTTTGGCCAGATTCGCTTCCGCCAGGAAGCCCTCTTCGTTGTTGATATCCGACCACACCACGTCATAGGCTGCGATGCCGGCAACGCGCGCGGCATGCAGCACGGCGCAGCGGGCATAGAACAGTTCAGTACCGTCACCACGGGAGGTGCCCATATCCATGACGTAGTCGAAAGCTGCCAGCGCGATCGCCGCCAGACGCGGGCTGGCGCGGGCAATCTCTACCGCATTCACCACGCCCAGCGCCGACTCAATAGCCGCCATTAGTTTGGTGCTGCCTACTTCCCGGCCGCATTCGCGCTCAATCCGTTCAACATGCGCTTCCAGCTCATGGATATCTTCTTTACTGTCGGTTTTCGGCAGACGCACCATATCCACGCCCGCGCGGACCACCGCTTCAAGGTCGGCAAGACCAAATGGCGTATTTAACGGGTTAATACGCACCACGGTTTCGATATCCTGATACAGCGGATGCTGCAGCGCCTGATGCACCAATAGGCGAGCGGTATCTTTTTCGCGTAGCGAAACGGCATCTTCAAGGTCGAACATCACCGCATCAGCGCCGTAAACAAATGAAGTGCTTAACATGGCGGCATTGGCGCCAGGGATGAACAGCATACTGCGACGTGGTTTCATAGCTGGCTCCATTGTAATTGGGACTGTTGCGCCGCCCGCAGCGCTGCGGCCTGTACGCGGGCCCGCAGTACGCATTCCAGCGCGCCTTTATCATCGACCACCACGTTGGCCTGGTTCACGCCAAGCTGCGCCAGCGTTTCTCTGACCACCTGCTCAATCGCGGCGCCAAACTGTTGTTTCACAATGCTGTCGATTTCCAGCTGAATGCCCGGCTGCGCCGCCGGTCCAATCCTGACCATTACATCGCTGGATTCCAGCGTGCCGGCCAGGGCGTCAATCTTCATTTCCATAGGGGAAAATCCTTAGTTAGGGCATAAAAATCAGGCGGTTTGATGTTCGCTTTCCGCCAGTTTCATCAGAAAAAAGAGGGTTCCCGGCGGCACCAGCGCCGCGACCGCCTGCCAGTTGCGCTGCCGATAAAGTTCGCGCACTCGGGAGGCCGACACGGGCCCGCCATTTTTTTCGATTCGCGTCAGCTCAACCACTTCAATGGGCGTCGCCTCGCCTGGCGCTTCCAGCAGTGACTTCATGCGTTGGTTGTAATTACGAGTCAGGGGACATAGCGGCTCGGTGCCGACAAAACGATGGGTAATCTGCAGCGCCGGGGCCAGACGTTCGCGAAAGAGCTGCAGGTCAATCTGGCTGTGACAGTCATCGACCACGCCCTGCTCTTTCAGGAAATAGCCGGGGAACGTCGCCCGCGAAATCAGATACGCCGAACCGGGGTGCAGCGTCACTTTGTCGATGCCGGTAATCCCCTGTTCGATCAGCTTGAAGCGATCGTGATAGGAAAAGCAGGATGCATCTTCCTTGACCACAAACAGATGCAGCCAGTCGCACTGCCGTGCCGCCTGTTCCACCAGCCAGCGGTGACCAAGAGTGAAGGGATTGGCGTTCATCACAATAGCGCCGATTTTTTTTCCCGGTTGACGGTACATTGCCAGCTGACGGCAGTAACGAGTCAGACGTTCGCGGCTGTTTTCCATCAATACGGCGCGATCGCCCGCCTGGGCTATCGGCCAGAAGCCGGCGCCGGAAAACAGCGCGGCATTGCTCGGCTTAGTAAATAAAAACAGTTCGCTACGCCCAAGTTCATAGGCCAGCGTCAGGAGTTCGGTCAGTAATTTAAGGCTCAGCCCCTCCCCCTGTAGCGAGGGATCGACGGCGATGCATTTCAGTACATTACCGGCAATGGCGCCGCAGCCGACCAGCCGTTGCCGATACTCCGCAACGATTGCCATCTCGCAATCGGTTTCTAACGACAACTGATGCTGATGAAGAAACCGATCGATCGCCTCTCGCCGCGGTTGATCCTTTAATAGCTGAACGCGTTTTAATATCAGAGTCATTTTTTAGCGCTTCGTTATTCTAAAACGAACTGTATTTCGCCAGCGTTCGACTATTGATACTTGTATTTAAGTCACAGTTTTCCCCGTGGCTTAATTAGCTTTATGGTTTTTATGTTGTTAATTAATTCAGAATAATAAAAATAATTAAATTAATAAAAAACACGAGTATTCAGTGAAGGCAATCACACCTTACCACTAAGTCTATTTATTACTATGCGCCGGTATTACTACTCCATCAATAAACAGGAAAACGTTTATGACCAACATGAGTCAGGCTCCGGCAACGGAGAAAAAGGGCGTTAGCGACCTGCTGGGATTTAAAATCTTCGGCATGCCGCTCCCCCTTTACGCGTTTGCGTTAATTACGCTATTACTTTCACATTTTTATAACGCTTTACCCACCGACATCGTTGGCGGCTTTGCCATCATGTTTATTATCGGCGCCATATTCGGCGAAATTGGCAAACGTCTACCAATATTCAACAAATATATAGGTGGCGCCCCGGTAATGATTTTCCTGGTCGCCGCTTATTTTGTTTATGCCGGTATTTTCACGCAAAAAGAAATCGATGCTATCAGCAACGTTATGGATGAAAGTAACTTCCTTAACTTATTCATCGCGGTATTAATTACCGGGGCGATTCTGTCGGTAAACCGCCGTCTGCTGCTGAAATCGCTGCTCGGCTATATTCCAACCATCCTGATGGGCATTGTCGGCGCGTCGATTTTCGGCATCGCTATCGGCCTGGTGTTCGGTATTCCGGTAGATCGCATCATGATGCTGTACGTCCTGCCGATCATGGGCGGCGGCAACGGCGCGGGCGCGGTTCCGCTGTCGGAGATTTATCACTCCGTCACCGGTCGTTCACGTGATGAGTACTACTCAACCGCCATCGCTATTCTGACCATCGCTAACATTTTCGCCATCGTCTTCGCCGCAGTCCTCGATATCATCGGCAAAAAATACACCTGGCTGAGCGGCGAAGGCGAACTGGTGCGTAAAGCCTCGTTCAAAGTCGAAGAAGACGAGAAAGCGGGACAAATCACGCATCGTGAAACCGCCGTCGGTCTGGTGCTTTCCACGACCTGTTTCCTGCTGGCATACGTCGTCGCGAAGAAAATCCTGCCAAGCATTGGCGGCGTTTCGATTCACTACTTCGCATGGATGGTACTGATCGTTGCGGCGCTGAACGCCTCCGGCCTGTGCTCACCGGAAATCAAAGCCGGCGCCAAGCGTCTGTCTGATTTCTTCTCTAAACAGCTGCTGTGGGTACTGATGGTCGGCGTCGGCGTTTGCTACACCGACCTGCAGGAAATCATCAATGCCATTACTGTCTATAACGTCGTTATCGCCGCCGTAATCGTTATCGGCGCAGTGCTCGGCGCGGCGATCGGCGGCTGGATGATGGGCTTCTTCCCGATTGAATCAGCGATCACCGCAGGCCTGTGTATGGCTAACCGCGGCGGTTCCGGCGACCTGGAAGTCCTTTCCGCCTGTAACCGTATGAGCCTTATCTCTTATGCACAAATCTCCTCCCGTTTGGGCGGCGGTATTGTGCTGGTCATCGCCAGCATCGTGTTCGGCATGATGATTTAACCCACACGCACGATGGCGCCGTTGAGCGGCCGAAGAAGTTGACCCAGTCAGGGACCAGCGCCGGGGGCGGCTGCGGGAAATCCACCCTGCTCCTTAGCCGGAAGCGTCGACAACCTCGCCAACCAACGCGTCATCGTGCCCTTATACGAGATTTTGTATGACTGATGCTGCGCTGTTAGGCGAGGGCTTCACCCTGATGTTTCTTGGCATGGGCTTCGTGCTGGCGTTTCTGCTGCTGCTCATTTTCGCCATCCGGGGGATGTCTCTCGCCGTTACCCGTCTGTTCCCTGAGCCGCCTGCCGCGTCCAAAGCGGCGCCGGCCGCCGTCGCGCCCGCCGACGACTTCGCCCGCTTAAAACCGGCGATTGTCGCCGCTATTCACCACCATCGCCGCCTTAATTCTTAATTCACGGAGGAATTCATGACCGTTGCCATTACCGATGTCGTCCTGCGCGACGCCCACCAGTCCCTGTTCGCCACCCGTCTGCGCCTTGACGATATGCTCCCCGTCGCCGCTCAGCTGGATGACGTCGGCTACCGCTCGCTGGAATGCTGGGGCGGCGCCACCTTTGACGCCTGCATCCGCTTCCTCGGAGAGGACCCGTGGGTCCGCCTGCGCGAGCTGAAAAAAGCGATGCCGAAAACCCCGCTGCAGATGCTGCTGCGCGGCCAGAACCTGCTCGGCTACCGCCACTACGCCGACGACGTGGTGGAGCGCTTTGTCGAGCGCGCCGTCAAAAACGGCATGGACGTGTTCCGCGTTTTCGATGCCATGAACGACCCGCGCAACATGAAAGCCGCCCTGCAGGCGGTGCGCAGCCACGGCGCCCACGCCCAGGGCACCCTCAGCTACACCACCAGCCCGGCACACACCCTGCAGACCTGGCTCGACCTCACCGAACAGCTGCTGGAGACCGGCGTCGACTCCATCGCCATCAAGGACATGTCCGGTATCCTCACCCCGCATGCCGCCTTTGAGCTGGTCAGCGAAATCAAAAAACGCTTTGCCGTCACCCTGCACCTGCACTGCCACGCCACCACCGGCATGGCGGAGATGGCGCTGCTGAAGGCCATTGAAGCCGGCGTCGACGGCGTCGATACCGCCATCTCCTCGATGAGCGCCACCTACGGCCACCCGGCCACCGAAGCGCTGGTGGCCACCCTCGCCGGGACCCGCTACGACACCGGCCTCGATATCCACAAACTGGAGAGCATCGCCGCGTACTTCCGCGAGGTGCGCAAAAAATACCACGCCTTCGAAGGCCAGCTGAAAGGCACCGACAGCCGTATCCTGGTCGCCCAGGTGCCGGGCGGGATGCTCACCAACCTTGAGGGCCAGCTTAAACAGCAGAGCGCCGCCCACCGTCTGGATGAAGTGCTGGCGGAAATCCCCCGCGTGCGCGAGGACCTCGGCTTCATCCCGCTGGTGACCCCGACCTCGCAGATTGTCGGCACCCAGGCGGTGCTTAACGTGCTGGGCGGCGAGCGCTACAAAACCATCGCGAAAGAGACCGCCGGTATCCTGAAAGGCGAATACGGCCACACCCCGGCGCCGGTTAACGCCGCCCTGCAGGCGCGGGTGCTCGACGGCGCCGACGCCGTCACCTGCCGCCCGGCGGACCTGCTGAAGCCGGAACTGGCGGAGCTTGAAGCCGACGTGAAACGCCAGGCGCAGGAGAAGGGCATCACGCTTGCCGAAAACGCCATCGACGACGTGCTCACCGTGGCGCTGTTCCCGCAAATCGGCCTGAAGTTCCTCGAAAACCGCCACAACCCGGCGGCCTTTGAGCCCGTGCCGCAGGTGGAAGAAGCAAAATCTGTCGCGCCGGCAAAAGCCGCCGCCTCCGGCGTCTACACCGTGGAAGTGGAAGGCAAAGCCTTCGTGGTCAAAGTCAGCGACGGCGGCGACGTCAGCCAGCTGACGGCGGCCACTCCGTCTTTCGCACCGGTTCAGGCAGCCGCCCCGGCAGGCGCCAGCACCCCGGTGACCGCGCCGCTGGCGGGCACCATCTGGAAGGTGCTGGCCAGCGAAGGCCAGGCGGTGGCGGAAGGCGAGGTGCTGCTGATTCTGGAAGCCATGAAGATGGAAACCGAAATCCGCGCCGCGCAGGCCGGTACCGTACGCGGTATCGCGGTGAAATCCGGCGATGCGGTGGCGGTCGGCGACACCCTGCTGCAGCTGGCGTAAGGACGAGGAGCGCAAATGGAAAGTCTGAACGCCCTGATTCAGGGCATGGGGCTGATGCACCTGGGAGCCGGCCAGGCGGTGATGCTGCTGGTCAGCCTGCTGCTGCTGTGGCTGGCGATTGCGAAAAAGTTCGAGCCGTTACTGCTGCTGCCGATTGGCTTCGGCGGCCTGCTCTCCAATATCCCGGAGGCCGGGCTGGCGCTGAGCGCGCTGGAAAACCTGCTGGCCCACCACGACCCGCTCCAGCTGGCGGTGATTGCCGCGAAGCTCAACTGCGCGCCGGACGTCCACGCCATCAAGGAGGCGCTGGCGCTGGCCCTGCCGTCGGTACAGGGGCAGATGGAGACGCTGGCGGTGGACATGGGCTACTCCTCCGGGGTGCTGGCCATCTTCTATAAGGTGGCGATTGGCTCGGGTATCGCGCCGCTGGTGATCTTTATGGGCGTCGGGGCGATGACCGATTTCGGCCCGCTGCTGGCCAACCCGCGCACCCTGCTGCTGGGGGCGGCGGCGCAGTTCGGGATCTTCGCCACCGTGCTCGGGGCGCTGACGCTGAACTACTTCGGCTTCATCTCCTTCACCCTGCCGCAGGCGGCGGCCATCGGCATCATCGGCGGCGCCGACGGCCCGACGGCCATCTACCTGTCGAGCAAGCTGGCGCCGGAGCTGCTGGGGGCCATCGCGGTGGCCGCCTACTCCTACATGGCGCTGGTGCCGCTGATCCAGCCGCCGATCATGAAGGCGCTGACCAGCGACAAAGAGCGGAAGATCCGCATGGTGCAGCTGCGTACGGTGAGCAAACGCGAGAAGATCCTCTTCCCGGCGGTGCTGTTGCTGCTGGTGGCGCTGCTGCTGCCGGACGCCGCGCCGCTGCTGGGGATGTTCTGCTTCGGCAACCTGATGCGCGAAAGCGGGGTGGTGGACAGGCTGAGCGATACGGTGCAGAACGCGCTGATCAATATCGTCACCATCTTCCTCGGGCTGTCGGTGGGAGCCAAGCTGGTGGCGGACAAGTTCCTGCAGCCGCAGACGCTGGGGATCCTGCTGCTGGGCGTGATCGCCTTCTGCGTGGGCACCGCCGCCGGGGTGATCATGGCGAAGCTGATGAACGTGTTCAGTAAGCACAAGATCAACCCGCTGATTGGTTCCGCCGGGGTATCGGCGGTGCCGATGGCGGCGAGGGTGTCCAACAAGGTGGGTCTGGAAGCGGACGGGCAGAACTTCCTGCTGATGCACGCGATGGGCCCGAACGTGGCCGGGGTGATCGGCTCGGCGATCGCCGCCGGGGTGATGCTCAAGTACGTGCTGGCGATGTAGGCCGGCATCCTTCCCGGATGGCGGCTGGCGCCTTAGCCGGGCTACCCGTCCGCTCCGGTTTGTAACCCCGGTAAGCGCAGCGCCACCGGGGAGAGGTTCCCGGATAGCGGCTTGCGCCTAATCCGGGCGACCGGTCCGCTCCGGTTTGTAACCCGGGTAAGCGCAGCGCCACCGGGGAGAGGTTCCCGGATGGCGGCTGGCGCCTTATCCGGGCTACCACACCAGCGCCCGATTCAATGGTTTTGAACGGGCGTTTTTCTGAATTTTTTGGATCTGTGCGCCATCTGCAGGTACCCGGACCGCCAAACGAGGAAACTAGCCATTTAATGTCTATCGGCCCTATGTACACCCGAAAAATAACCCACTGGTTTGCGCGGCGGTCCTTTCAGAACCGCATCTTCCTGCTGATATTATTTACCTCAACTGTCGTCATGCTGGGTATGTCCTGGTATCTAACAGATATTACCGAAGAACGTCTTCATTACCAGGTCGGGCAACGGGCATTGATTCAGGCGATGCAGATTTCAGCAATGCCGGAGCTGGTAGAAGCGGTACAGAAGCGCGATCTCGCCAGAATTAAAGAGCTTATCGACCCCATGCGTTCCTTCTCAGACGCCACCTACATCACCGTCGGCGATGCCAACGGACAGCGTCTTTATCACGTCAACCCGGACGAAATCGGTAAATCAATGGAAGGTGGCGATAGCGATGAGGCGCTGTATAACGCCAAAAGCTATGTCTCGGTACGCAAAGGTTCGCTAGGTTCATCATTACGGGGTAAATCGCCGGTGCAGGACGCCACCGGGAAAGTCATCGGCATCGTGTCGGTCGGTTATACCATTGAACAGTTAGAAAACTGGCTCAGCCTGCAGATAAGCTCGCTACTGATCCCGATGGCGATTATCCTGCTATTGCTGCTGTACTGCGCTCGCCGCTTCTCGCTGCATATCAAAAAGCAAATGCTCAATATGGAGCCCCAGCAGCTCTCGCAGCTGCTCATCCAGCAAAGCGTGCTCTTTGAATCGGTGTTTGAAGGGCTCATCGCCATCGACTCAAATTATAAGATAACCGCCATTAATCAGACCGCCCGTCGTCTGCTTAATCTAAGCCAGCCGGAGCCCGTACTGATCGGTAAAAAGATCAGTAGCGTCATTGCGCAAGAGGCATTCTTCTACGATGCGCCGCATGAGAATAAGAAAGACGCGATCGTCACTTTTAATCAGATCAAAGTGATCGCCAGCCGGATGGCGGTGATCTTAAATAATGCCCCACAGGGTTGGGTCATCAGTTTTCGCAGTAAAGACGATATCAACACCCTCAGTCTGCAGCTCAGCCAGGTACAGCAGTACGCCGATAATCTGCGCGCCGTGCAGCATGAACACCGCAACCTGATCTCGACCATCGCCGGACTGTTGTTTCTTAAACGCTACGATCACGCGCTGGATCTGATTCAGCAACAGTCAGAAAGCCACCAGAAGGTACTCGATTTTATTGCGCGTAATTTCCAGGATAACCACCTTGCCGGGCTGCTGATCGGTAAATATTATCGGGCCAAAGAGCTTGGTCTTGAACTGGTATTCGACCCCGCCTGCTTCGTCGATATCCTTCCCAGCGCGCTTTCTCCCAGCGAATGGATCTCGATCGTAGGGAATCTGCTCGATAACGCCTACAATGCCTCGTTACGCCAGCCGCTGGGATCGAAGCAGATCGAGTGTTTAATAAATAGCGACGGTCATGAACTGATCGTCGAGATCGCCGACCAGGGATGCGGTATTGACGAGACGCTACGCGATCGCATCTTTGAGCGTGGCGTCACCAGTAGCGCCAGCGCCGAGCACGGTATTGGGCTCTGGCTGGTGCGCAGTTACGTAGAACAAGCAGGCGGCACTATCGTCGTCGAAAATAACATTCCCTTTGGCACCATCTTTACCCTTTATATCCCCCTGACCCGAGATGAACATCATGGATAGCATTACTACTCTTATCGTTGAAGACGAACCTATGCTGGCGGAAATCCTGGTGGATACCATCAAACAGTTCCCCCAGTTCAACGTAATCGGCATCGCGGATAAACTGGAAAGCGCGAAAAAGCTGATGCGTCTCTACCAGCCGCAGCTGATCCTGCTGGATAACTTTCTCCCTGACGGCAAGGGGTTGGATCTGATTCGCCACGCTGTCAGCACTAACTACAAAGGGCGAATCATTTTCATTACCGCCGATAATCATATGGAGACCATCAGCGAAGCCCTGCGACTGGGAGTATTCGATTACCTGATTAAGCCCGTACACTATCAACGTTTACAACATACGCTCGAGCGTTTCGCCCGCTACCGCAGCTCATTGCGTTCGAGCGAACAGGCCAGCCAGACCCACGTCGACGCCCTGTTTAATATCCAGGCTCGCGAGCACACTGAACCTGCTGACGCGCCGCTGCGCGGGATTGATGAAAGCACCTTTCACCGCGTGCTGCAGCTGTTCTCCGACCCGGAAGTCGTGCATACCGCCGACTCTCTGGCCCGCATCCTCGGCAGCAGTAAAACCACTGCCCGCCGTTATCTCGAACAAGGCGTTAAAAACGATTTTCTGGAAGCGGAAATCAGTTATGGCAAAGTCGGCCGGCCGGAACGCATTTATCGCGGCAAACATCCCTACCCTGAGCACGTCTGAAACGCTTATTCGAGGGTATAGCTGACGATCATCTGCCCTTTTTTCATTTTCAGCTGGCTGATGACGATATTTCCCAACGCCGCCAGACTAACGACATGGGTACCGCCACAGGGATAAGCTGCCAGTTCGCCGAATCCTACGGCGCGCAGACCATTAGCGAAGGTGATGCGGCGCGGTAAATCCTGCTTCTGCCACGCGCTCACCTGCGCCAGCAGCGCGCTGGCTTCCGGTAACGCGGCGCCAGCGCCGGCAGCAAACGTAATCCGTCCCTCTCCCGGCCAGTGATGCGCCTTCACCGGTCGCCAGCCGAACTGCTCGCCGGCCAGTCCCAGCAAGTGACCAGCAGAGTGCAAACGGGCATGCCGTTGCCGCACAGGCGCATCAATTCGTAGCTCCACCTCGCCTAACGGCAGCGGCTGGGCAACGATATGCAGGACACTATCGCCGCGCGTCGTGACCGCCATTACGGGCTGCTCATCGATCCAGCCGCGATCGGACGGCTGCCCGCCGCCCTGCGGATGGAACAACGTGCGATCAAGTTCAATGGCATAACCACCATCGGCTTCAGCGCTGCAGCTGATAATGTGTGCGCACCCTTCGGTGGCGTCGCTGGCGTAATAAATACGTTCAGTCATGATTGTTCTCCTCTCTGTCAGCACAGTATATTGATAATATTGACCGCGATAATGGCCTCCACAACCAATGCACTTTTGCTTTGAGAGCACAAATGAATCTGAACCTTCTCCCCGACCTCGCCCTCTTCGTACAGATTGTCGAACAAGGCAGCTTTTCCGCCGTCGCCCGTCAGAGCGGGATTACGCCATCCGCCGTCAGTCGCAGCGTCTCGCGGCTGGAACAGGAGATGCGCTGCAAACTGTTGCACCGAACCACCCGCAAGCTGCGGCTGAGCGATGCCGGGAAAGCGGTGTATGAACATGCGCTGGAAATGCTGGAAGCGGCGCGCCAGGCTATGGACTGCGCCGGAAGTACCCAGACGGTGGCGCAGGGTAAACTCACGCTGAGCGTACCAAAAGCCGTCGGGCGCTTTGTCATTCATCCGCTAATGATCGACTTTTTCAACCGTTATCCGCAGGTTGACGTCTGTTTACGTTTAGAAGATCGCGATCTCGACTTTATTGATGACGGCATCGATCTCGCGCTGCGTATTACCCATACCCCTTCCCCTGGACTGCATGGCAAACCGCTGATGCCGATTGTTCATGTCATCTGCGCCACTAAAGAGTACTTACAGCGCCACGGAATGCCGCGTACCCCGCAGGATCTGCGCGCGCATAGCTGTATCAGTCTTGGCGAAACGCCCGCCGACGCGCGTTGGAAATTTCGCCGCGAAGGCAAAAACGAAACGGTGCAGACGTACGGACGCTACGCCGCTAACCACACTGCGGTGCGTCTTGATGCGGTTAAACAGCATCTGGGGATTGGCAGTCTGCCACTGTTTACCGCCCGTGAAGCGCTGGCAAAGGGTGAAATCGTGCAGGTGCTGGCGGAGTGGGAGTTTATCAGCAGCTACTCTGGCAATCTGTGGCTGTTATGGGCGGGGCATAAGCATATGCCCGCCAGAATGCGGGCAATGATTGATTTTCTTAGCGAGACGGTTCCGGCGCTGAACGCAGGCAGCACATTGCCAAAGATAAAATAAAAAATACCGGGAAAACGATCCCCGGTAAAAACCAGAAACCAGAGCGGCCAATATCATGCATCCGGCGAAAACCTACCGCCAATATTGGGATAATCATCGGTAAATGAAGCACAAAAGCCAACGGGAAGAGAAACAGACTCAAAACGCCATACCGGTAGTCATAAAGCGTAGCCAGATACCAGATGAGTAAAGGGGTTGCCACAATCAGGGCGTTGATAAGAAAAAATGACCAGAACTCACGGCGGTCAGAGCGTCCAACGAAATTAAAAGCCTGTTTCCAGCCTTTAAGATAGGCCTGTCCATAGGTCATGATATTCTCTCCATGAGAACGAATTAATGACAGCGGGGCACATCGGAGCCCCCTTCAAACCAAACACTCCTTAGCCTAAACAACGCTTCAGCATAAATTAATGTGCTGGCACAAGAAAAGATATATTAATGTTGAAAGGATTGCTGGCAGAGAAACACTGCCAGCATGACCAGATATTAATTAGCGAGGATTAATTGATTTCTATTATAATTAATAAGACCACCGGCCTTAATAATCTCCTGCTCCGACGAGGTTAATTTCTCCATATAAAGCGTTATCTGCTTCACAGGTCGATTATCGCTGACTACAAAAGCGGTGATATCACTAAACTCACCGGTTAGTGCGCTTTTTATTGCCGGGATATAGATAAAATCGCCGACCTCGAAATCAGGCGCCTCTTTCATCTGCAGCGGCAGCATCCCCCAGTTAATCACATTGGAACGATAGCGCTTGGTCGCATACTCCTGGCTAATATTGGCCAGCCCGCCAAGCACGCGCTGGCAGCTAGCGGCCTGCTCTCGCGCTGAGCCATCACCGGGTTTGACCGCATAGATCATGCTACCTATCTCAGTCTGTGCCGCGCTAATATTTTCCTGACCCGGTAGCAGACGTATCTGGGAAAATATATTTTCCAGCTGTGGATTTAAACGGCAAAGATCTTCACCCTTAACGCGTTGTTGCTCCATAACGGCAATTTTTTTAGCCCGCCCCACATACTGCGGATCGCGACGGGAGAGCGTAAATTCCGCCAGCCCCAGGGGGTTCGAACGAAACGATGATGTTTCCCCTGACGGTATCAGCTCGTCGGTAGTCGTTACCGGATCCATTATCTTTGCGGCGACCACTAACAGAACATTATCCGTTAATGCATTCATTTCCGGCCAATCTTTTATATTCGGGCCATAGATTAGCGGCTGCTGTGTAGCGCCTTTAACGAATCCCTGATAAATCCGGTTTTTATAGGGGGAAACATCAAATTCATATTCCGGAGCATCATGCCAGCAATCGAGCTCCGCCGCCGAGGTTAACAATCCCCCGTTAGCGGCCGTCGCGGCAATTGAACGCGCGTCCATCAATGCCACCGCCGACATCTGCCCATTTCCCGGCTTGGAACCTTCACGGTTCGGAAAGTTACGCGTCGTATGACGGATACTTAAGCCATTATGCATCGGGGTATCACCGGCGCCGAAGCAAGGACCGCAGAACGCGGTACGAATAATGGCGCCCGCACTCATTAAGTCATTGATCATTCCCTTCTTCGTTAACGCCATCAGCACCGGTTGTGAGGAGGGGTAAACGGAAAGCGAGAAAATATTATCGCCACAGGAGTGATGCCTCAGGGCATTCGCCGCCTGTACGACGTTGACATAGTTTCCCCCGGCGCAACCAGCAATAATGCCCTGCTGAACGCGTAATTTACCGTTCTCTATTTTGTCCAGCAGTGAAAGCTTCGCGCGTCCCAGCGAGATTTTCTCAGCTTCAATTTCAACCTGGCGTAAAATGTCCGGTAAATTCTGATTAAGTGTATCAATTTCATAGACATTGGCTGGGTGAAACGGTAGCGCAATCATCGGTTTGATGGTACTTAAATCGATTTCGATACAACCATCGTAGTAGGCCATCTCTTTTGCTGACAGCGCACGATAATCTTTCTCTCTACCATGAAGGCGTAAAAAATGCCGCGTCTCTTCATCGGTCTGCCAGATAGAGGATAAGCAGGTCGTCTCAGTAGTCATGACATCAATACTGTTTCGATAGTCGGTCGACATACTGGCCACGCCGGGACCAACGAATTCCATCACTTTGTTCTTCACATAACCGTTTTTGAATACCGCGCCGATTAATGCCAGCGCAATATCCTGAGGGCCAACGCCAGCGGCAGGTTTGCCAGTTAAATACACCGCGACGACATCGGGATAATCAATATCCCAGGTGTTTCCCAGCAGTTGTTTAACTAGCTCACCGCCGCCTTCACCGACGGCCATCGTCCCCAGCGCGCCATAACGCGTATGACTATCCGATCCCAGTATCATTTGGCCGCTACCAGCCATCATTTCACGCATATACTGGTGAATAACCGAAATATGTGGCGGAACGTAAATCCCGCCATATTTCTGCGCGGAAGTGAGACCAAAAATATGATCGTCGCTGTTAATGGTTCCTCCCACCGCACAAAGTGAATTGTGGCAGTTGGTTAAAACATACGGCAATGGAAAGCGGGTCATGCCGGAGGCTTTTGCCGTCTGGATGATGCCAACAAAGGTAAGGTCATGGGAGGTCATAGAATCAAATTTAATTTTTAATTTCAGTTCATCTCCCGAGTGGCTATGAGATGACAAAATTGACCATGTTATGGTTCCCTTTCGTGCAATCTCTTTGGCGACAGGATTGGCGCATTCCTGTTCTGGGATAATCCCATGCTGATGGGATAAATATACCCCACTATCATGTAATTTAATCATGACTTGTGTCCTTCAGATAGATTAAATAATTAGGCGATGCTTTTATCCGTATTATTACGAATAGAAAGGAAAAAATATCGGCAGTAAAATAAAGCTCACCACCACAGATATAATAATCAGCGGTAATCCGACCCTGACATAATCCATAAACCGATATCCTCCGGCGGAAAAAATCATCATATTCGCCGGCGTCCCCACCGGGGTCGCATAAGCACATGAACAACCAATGACAATAGCCATTAGCACCGCTCGCGGATCGGCCCCCATGGAATTCGCAATAGACAGACCAATAGGAATCAGCAAGGCCGCTGTTGCGGTATTCGACATGAAGTTCGTTAATACACAGGATATGATTAACACAGCACTTAACAGTAAGAACGGCGAAGCCTGTTGACCCAGCAGATCGATAATAGAACGGGCCATGATTTCACCCGCGCCAGTGGTTTCGAGTGCTTTCGCTAAAGCTAAAGTACCGCCAAACAGAAAAATCGTCTGTGAGTCAATTGACTGGTAGGCCTGTTTTTCAGTAATCACTCGCGTAATAACCAAAAATAAGGCGCCAATTGAACCAATAATTGCAATTGGCAAACCAATGACGCTCTCAAAAATCATGCCCAGTACGGTAAATACCAACACTAAAACCGCAATAACTTGCTTATATTTAGAACAGTCAACTTTCCTGCTCTTTTCTGCTTTTTCCTCGGTACGCACAGATTGTGCCGGTAACAATTTATAACCTATTGTCAAAAAGTAGATGATCCCGCAAAGCAGCATAGGGATACCCAGTTTGGCATACTCGAAAAAACCGAAGCGTTGCCCGACTTGTTCCAGCGCCGACTGGGCGATCAAATTACCCGGCGAGCCAATAAGCGATAAGTTTCCACCCAGCGCCGACGCAAACGCTAATGGCATCAACAAACGAGATTGCGCATAGCCAGACTTCACCGCGGCGCCGATAACTACGGGGATCAGTACCGCGGCCGTTCCCGTGTTAGACAGAAAGCCGGAGAGTATTCCGCAAACCAACATGATAATAACGATGAGTTGCTTCTCCGAGCGTGCGTAACGGGTAACTATTCCTCCAATTTTATCTGTGACGCCAGTTTCGAATAAGGCGCCGCCAACCACAAACATGGCGACAAATAAAATGACATTCTGGTTAATAAACCCCGAGAAGGCCGTTTTCACATCAAACACGCCGGTTACGACCAGGACAATGCATACGATCATCGCGGTCGCCGCCAGCGGGATCTTCTCCCAAATAAACATCACAATTGAAAATAACAATAGTGACAATGTAATTGTTACTGGAGACATAAAAATGCGACACTCCATTTAGCGTTTTTAAAATATATCCTTGTTCCATGAACGCAGATTATAAAAAAGGTCAAAATCAAGATTTAATTTATTAGATTACCTTCCAGTACATTAATAACTCCCACCACCATACCCCGATGGTGATATGCAGGATGAACGTCAGCAGCGCCAATATACCGCCGACAATCCACCACGATTTAATATCATTATAACCAACGCCAAATATCACCGGGCCAGCGGCGCCGCCATAATGGGTGACCATACCGCCATACGAATTACTAAACAGCAGGGCTAATGCGGTTAACATAACTGGCGCACCGGAAACATTCGCCAACATAGCGAAGACCGGGACCATCGCCACAATATAAGCGCTGCCGGAGGCGAAGAAATAACGCACTAATATACTTAATGCTACAATAACGACAAAAGCCAGCGTGCTATGAGTGCCAAACGATATATTGTCCTTCAGCAATTCAGCTAACCACAAGAAAAAGCCCACTTTAGATAATAGTGAACTCAAGCCAATGATCCCGCCGTACCAAATCAGGGTATTCCATCCCCCTTTATTTTTTATCACATCATCCCAGGTGACGATTTTTAACACCAGCATCAATGCCATGACACAAATAGCTACCGTTGATTCGTTAACGCCAAGCGACTTACTAAATACCCAACCGGCTAATGCCATGACAAACAGGCAGGAGAGCATTTTTTCACGTAAGGTCATCGGCCCTAAAGACTCAAGACCCTCTTTGGCAATTGCCTTATTATCCACTTTCTTTAACTCTGGTGGATATAACTTATAGGTAATGAGCGGTGTTAATAACAGCATAATAATGCCAGGTAATATTCCGGCTAATGCCCATCCGCCCCAACTCAATTTGATATGACAAATATCTTCAATCATTTTGAGCGCCAGTATATTCCCAGCCATTGCGGTAAAGAACATATAACTGGTCGTTTTGGTAACCATATAGACGTTAATCATCAAATAATGGCCAACGCGTTTTGCCGTATGCTCCGGTTCCGAGCCTAACGCAACAGCCACGCTATTGATGATAGGTAAGACGATACCACCGGCGCGAGCCGTATTCGACGGTGTTGCGGGGGAAAGGATGAGATCAAGAAAGGCGGTAACATAGCCTAAGCCAAGCGTGGTACTCCCTATCTTGCCAATAAGAATATAAGCAATCCGCTTACCTAAACCAGTAATAACAAAGGCAGCACTTAAGGTAAACGCTGAGAAAACCAGCCAGGTAGTTCCCGATGCATAGCCACTTAATACACTCGATGATTTTATTACGCCATCACCTAAATTACCAATAACGACCATTGATGTGGCGACAGCGACTAACAATATTACCGGTTCAGAAAACGGCTTAATAACCAAACCAACAATCGCCGCCAGATAAATCCCTGATAGCACCCAAGCCAGTTTGGTCAATCCCGCTGGAGCCGGAAATAGACTAATAAGCAATGGGATGGCGACAAGCACTAATAGCTTGCATACTGTTTTTTTATCCATTTCGATCCCTTACCTGAATAAAATTATAGAAGAACACTGATTAAGTTATTCAGGGAGATAAACCATGCCAGAAAGAATCTTACGTGCGGTACGAATAACCGATGCGCGAATATTTTCAGGATTTCCATTCGCGTTACTTAAGTTCACCTCAATGCTGCCGCTAGGGTGTTCAACGCTAATTAATCCTTCACCAGACATTCGCGTAAGCTCATTAACCACGGTGTCGGCGATAACACAAGAACTCGCCAGACCGATAGCGCCCGTAATCGCCAGAGACTTATGGCAGCTGTGGGGCATGAAATAACGCACGCTCATTGTTCCGCCGTGTTGCGGTGGAGCAACCAGTACCGGTTTAGGTATAACCATGTTGGATACATCGCCAAACCCCATTGCCGCGCCAGCTTGTTGACGTATAGATTCAAGACGCTGGAAAAATGCACTGTCCTTGTCTAATTCAGCAGCAGATTCATATCCGGTTTTACCGAGACTGTGTGCAGGGATAATCACCATCGGCATCGCCATATCAATACACGTGACGCGAATATCATCAAAAATATCGACCCGGTTACCGGTGGGGAAAAGTTGGCCCGACTTCGCCCCGGCGGCGTTTAGAAATGTCAGAGCAACGGGAGCCGCCTGCCCGGGAACGCCATCAATATGGGTATTCCCTTCATAAACGACCAGGCCGTTCGGTGTTTGAATGTCAGCATCGACAAAGGTATTGGTATTTACGTTTCTGATACGCACCCGCGTTACCGGTGAATTCGCCGCGATGAGACCTTTTTCGATAGCAAATCCACCTACCGCGCACAGCATATTGCCGCAATTAGGCGTGGTATCGACCCGCCGTTCATTGACAATGACCTGCACAAATAAATAGTCAATGTCTGCTTGTGGGCTGGACGATTGACTGACAATAGCCACTTTACTGGTTTGCGGGCTACCACCGCCAATACCATCAATTTCCAGTTCATGGCCTGAACCCATGATGGTTAATAACGCCTCATCACGTTTTTGAATATCTTCAGGTAGATCATCCGCTAAAAGAAAAGCCCCTTTTGACGTTCCTCCACGCATGAGAACACACGGAATTTGTTTCATAACACGCTCCTTACAAATATAGAAGAAAAAGAATAAATAAACGGGGCGTGAATTTAATGAACTTAATGTATTTAAAGTTTTTTATTTACTTTATTATTCATTAATCGCACAACCGTTCACCATCTGATTCTACTTGCAAGGCGGATAGTGATTGATAAAATATGAAAATAAGACTTATACCTACAAAACATTAATAATAACTATCGGCACGGTAATAATTAACAAGGCCATTCTATATATCAATAATTCATCTCAGATTACGGAGCAACAATGAATAATGAACTATCCGGTATGAAAGCCTTTGTCACTGTTGCCGAACTGGGTTCATTTAGCAAAGCCGCTGAAGTTCTTAACCTGACGCAACCCGCCCTAACCCGAAAAATACAGAAAATAGAAAGTAATCTTAATACCCCGCTTTTCGAACGAACCACCCGAAAAATCATGCTCACCCAGGCAGGACAAATGCTTCTTCCTAAAGCGAAATCACTGATTGCCAGCCTAGATGCCGCCATTTTCAACATCAGCAACCTGACTTCGAATGTGCATGATACGGTAACGCTTTCTTGTATCCCGACGGCGGTATTTTATTTTTTACCACGTGCTATCGTTCAATTTAATCAGCGCTATCCCCACATCAAAGTTCGAATTTATGAACAAGGTATAGAAAATTGCATGACTTCGGTGAGAAAAGGCGAAGTCGATTTTGGAATAAATATGAACTTCATCACACATCCCGACATCGAATTTAGCCCGCTGGTCAACGAACCCTTCGTGCTGGCTTGCCGGCAGGATCATCCGCTCGCCAGTAAAAAATTAGTGGAATGGCGCGAGCTCGTCTCGCAGAGATTAATTGGCGTCAGACGCTCAAGCGGTAATCGGCAACTTATTGAAAGTTGCCTGCAGGATAAACCGTGGAGGTTAGATTGGTTTTACGAAGTCAGACATTTATCCACCTCTCTTGGTCTGGTCGAGGCGGGGCTTGGCATATCGGCTCTGCCCTGCCTGGCCATGCCGCATCACGCTAACAGCGCTGTCGTCAGCGTGCCGCTGGTTGAACCGGTCATCAGGCGCACGCTTGGCATGATTCGCGTTAAAAACCGTCCTCTTTCCGCGGCGGCTGAACGCTTCGCTTCATTATTGCTACTCATGTGGACGGATGAAGCGAGCGAGTTATGGTGTAATGTGGTCGATTCACACTAGCTTTACCTGTCACGGCGCGAGAGCGAAAACCTCCGCCGCCCAACGTTGAAAACCAGTGATATCCAAATCCAGCGCCACTTGGGCGTTGGCCGGTTGTCCCAAACGCCCTTCGATATCCACCACGGTGGTGCCGGCCGTCCAGGTCCCCTGCGTCTCCACCGCTACAAAGCAGGGTTTGAGCATAAATAGATCCGGGCGAACCAACCACGCGATAGCGCAGAGATCGTGCATTCTCAGGCCGCTGCTCATACTGCCGCTGCGATAGTGGCTAAACAGCGCATGAAGCATTTTACCGGTTTGATTGAGCGTCGGCAGGGTTGCCAGATAGTCCGCACTCAGCAGCGCCTTATTGGTGACATCCAGTCCGCACATCACAATGTCCAACCCACTCTGGAAGACTTTCGCGGCGGCTTCCGGATCGATGGCGATATTAAACTCGGCGTTAGGGGTAAAGTTGCCGCGACCGGCCGAGCCGCCCATCAGCACCAGTCGACGAATATTAAACAGGCACTCAGGATACTGCGTAATCAGCAGAGCAATATTGGTTAGCGGGCCGATGGCCACCAGTGTCACGGGTTCCGGCGCGTGCATCAGCGCATCGCGAATTGCCTGAAAAGCCGGTTTAGCCAGCGGCTGGCGGTTATGCTCGACGAAATCATAGCCCTCCATGCCGGATTCGCCGTGCACCGAGGCGGCATCGCGCAGCGGACGCACCAGCGGCATCGATGCCCCTTGCGCCAGTGGTACATCAGCATTCCAGAAATGCAGCAACTGCAGCGCATTGCGGGTCGTCTTCTCCACCGAGACATTACCCGCGACCGTCGTCATGAGTTGCAAATCCAGCTGCGGTGAGAAGAGCGCGGCGGCGATCGCCGCCGCGTCGTCAATACCCGGATCGGTGTCGAGAATAATCGGTAAGCGCATGGTTTTCTCCCAAAAAAAATGCCAGACGTTAAGTCTGGCATCTTCTCATACTGATGGATGAAAGAACTTACTCTACTTCACGGACATCCACACGCAGCTCTTTCGGCACTTCAAAAACGATATTCTCTTCACGGCCTTCCAGCGGCACCGCTTCACCGCCGCCCAGCTCCTGCAGGCGGGCAATCACGTTCTGCACCAGGATATCCGGGGCCGACGCGCCCGCCGTTACTCCAACGCAGGCAGCGGATTTCACCCACTGTTCCTGAATATCGGTGGCATCGTCGATAAGATAAGCCGCTTTCCCCATCCGCTGCGCCAGTTCGGCCAGACGGTTAGAGTTAGAGGAGTTTTTCGAACCGACTACCAGCACCACGTCAGCCTGTTCCGCCAGCGCGCGTACGGCTTCCTGACGGTTAGTCGTGGCGTAGCAAATATCGTCTTTACGCGGGCCGACGATTTTCGGGAAGCGCTCGCGCAGCGCGTCGATAACGTCAGAAGTATCGTCGACGGAGAGCGTGGTCTGAGTCATAAACGACAGTCGGGCATCGTTTTTCACTTCCAGCTTCAGCACATCTTCCGGCGACTCAACCAGGTACATGCCCCCTTCCGGGTTATTGTACTGACCCATGGTGCCTTCAACTTCCGGATGCCCGGCGTGGCCGATCAGGATCGACTCTTCGCCGCGGCGGCTGGCGCGGGCGACTTCCATATGGACTTTGGTCACCAGCGGACAGGTGGCGTCGAAAACCGTCAGGTCACGACTCTTCGCTTCATTGCGTACCGCCTGTGAAACGCCGTGAGCAGAGAAAATCAGGATCGCGCCGTCCGGCACTTCGCTAATCTGTTCGATAAAAATCGCTCCACGCTGACGCAGGCTATCGACGACGTAGCGGTTATGGACGACTTCGTGACGTACGTAGATTGGCGCGCCGTACAGCGTCAGCGCGTTTTCGACAATGCTGATAGCGCGGTCAACGCCGGCGCAAAAACCGCGCGGGTTAGCCAACAGGATCTGCATCTTACCCCTCCAGCGCCGGATCGACTTCCAGCACTTCAATATCAAAATGAACGGTGCGCCCGGCCAGCGGATGGTTGAAATCAACGGTAATAGAGTCGCCGTTCACTTCGCGGATCACGCCGGGCATTTCGCTGCCATCCATTGCGGTAAAGAGCATAATTGCGCCAATTTCCGGCTCGCCGGCGTCGATAAACTCGCGGCGAGAGAAATATTGGATCAGGTCCGGAGTCGGTACGCCGAATGCGGCGTCAGGTTCCAGCGAGAAAGTGGTTTTATCGCCGGCTTTCAACCCCAGCAGATGCTGTTCCAGCCCTTCGGAAAGCGAGGCGTCGCCGAGACGAAACAGCGCCGGTTTACCGTTGCCGCGCGTGGACTCGGCGGTGGAGCCATCATCCAGTTTTAGCGTGAAGTGCACCAGCACCGCGCTGTTGCTCTGTACAGAGTTAGACATGCAGGTTTGCTCTTTTACATTACCGCCACTTGTTGCCCGGTGGCGCTGCGCTTACCGGGCAATAAGGGCCGATGTATACTGTAGGCCGGATAAGACGCTTTAGCGTCGCCATCCGGCAATTTTTTATGCTGTTTTTTTATCACTGGAAGGCAAGAAACCTTCCAGCACAATCAGCGCCGCGCCGATGCAGATGGCGCTATCGGCAAGGTTGAAGGTGGCGAAATGCCAGTCGCCGACGTAAAAGTCGATCATATCGACCACAAAGCCGTGCCACAGGCGGTCGAACAAATTCCCTAACGCGCCGCCAATGATCAGCGCGTAGGCAATGTTGTTCAGCTTTTGCGTCGCCTTCGAACGGTACATCAGCACCGTCAACACCACACAGATGCCGACCGCAATCCCGGCGAAGAACCAGCGCTGCCAGCCGCCGCTATCGGCGAGGAAGCTAAAAGCCGCGCCGTAGTTGCGCGCATAATGCAGATTAAGCGATGGAAACAGCGATACCGTCTCCCCCAGAGCGAAGTTCTGGAGGATCAGGAATTTGCTGCCCAGATCGATAATCAGCACGGCTACGACGACCCACAGCCAGCGTAGCCCCGTTGAACAGATCGATTTACTCATCAGGCGAATTTACGTTGCTCGCCGTCACCGGCGACGTTACTGACACAGCGACCGCAGATTTCCGCGTGTTCCGCCACCTTGCCGACGTCGCTGGTGTAATGCCAGCAGCGTGGGCATTTCTCGCCTTCGGCTTTGCTCAGGACCACTTTCAGCCCTTTCAGCAGATCGCTCTGCCAGGCATCAGCCGGCGCCTGTGCATAATCGGCAACGTTAGCGCCGGAGGTCAACAGGACAAATCGCAATTCTTCGCCCAGCGCGTTGAGCTTGGCCGCCAGTTCGGCATCGGCATACAGCGTAACCGCCGCTTCCAGAGAACCGCCAACTTTCTTGTCCGCACGCGCCTGCTCAATCACCTTGTTGACTTCGCCGCGCACTTTCAGCAGTTCATCCCAGAAACCGTCGTTCATCGCTTCGTCGTCGGCCAGGCCGAACAGGCCTTCATACCACTCGCCGGTAAAGACGTATTTTTCACGCTCGCCCGGCAGGTAGCCCCAGATTTCGTCCGCGGTGAAGGACATGATCGGCGCCATCCAGCGCACCAACGCTTCCACAATGTGGAACAGCGCGGTCTGGCAGCTGCGGCGCGCCACGCTGTCCGCTTTCGCGGTGTACTGGCGGTCCTTGATAATATCGAGGTAGAACGAACCCATCTCGATGGAGCAGAAGCGCATCAGGCGCTGCACCACTTCGTGGAAATCGTAGGATTCGTAGGCTTTGAGGATATCTTCCTGAGCCGCCTGCGCGCAGCCGACCGCCCAGCGATCCAGAACGACCATCTCTTCCGGTTTGACCATGTCTTTTGCCGGATCGAAACCGTTAAGGTTCGCCAGCAGGAAGCGCGCGGTGTTACGGATACGACGATAGCTGTCCGCGGCGCGTTTGAGGATCTCATCGGAGACCGCCATTTCGCCGGTGTAGTCGGTGGAAGCCACCCACAGACGCAGAATATCGGCGCCCAGTTTGTTCATCACGTCCTGCGGGCTAACGGTGTTACCGATAGACTTGGACATTTTGCGGCCCTGACCGTCGACGGTGAAGCCGTGGGTCAGTACCTGACGATATGGCGCTTTGCCTTTCATTGCCGTGGAGATCATCAGCGAAGACATGAACCAGCCGCGATGCTGATCGGAGCCTTCCAGATACATGTCCGCGGCGTGACCGGCGAATTCCGGACGCACATCAACCACCGAAGAGTGGGTAGACCCGGAGTCAAACCACACGTCGAGGGTATCCGGCACTTTTTCGTAGCTGTCGGCGTCATCGCCCAGGATGTCGCGGGAATCGAGATCCCACCATGCCTGGATGCCGTCAACTTCAACGCGTTTCGCCACTTCTTCCATCAGTTCGAGGGTACGCGGATGCAGCTCGTGAGTTTCTTTATGCACGAACAGCGACATCGGCACGCCCCAGGTACGCTGACGGGAGATACACCAGTCAGGACGGTTGGCTACCATCGATTCGATACGCGCCTGGCCCCAGTCCGGGATCCACTGCACGCCTTTGATCTCTTTCAGAGACTGCGCGCGCAGGCCTTTCTGATCCATGCTGACGAACCACTGCGGGGTGGCGCGGAAGATGATCGGCGATTTGTGGCGCCAGCAGCACGGATAGCTGTGCTGCATTTTTTCCACGTGCAGCAGCGCGCCGCTGTCACGCAGCATCTCAACGATGATGTCGTTGGCTTTGAAGACGTTGATACCGTCCAGAGACGGGTAAGTACCTGGCAGGTAAGAACCGTCCGGGCCAACCGGGTTGGCGATTTCCAGACCGTATTTCTGGCTGATAGTGTAGTCGTCCGGACCGTGGCCGCCGGCGGTATGCACCGCACCGGTACCCGCGTCCAACGTCACGTGGTCGCCAAGGATAGCCGGCACGTCAAAATCGAGGAACGGATGCTTGAAGCGCATCAGTTCAAGTTCGGAACCTTGTACCGCCGCCAGGATGGTGTAATCCGCCACGCCAATGCGCTGCATCACGCTTTCAACCAGGTCTTTCGCCAGGATCAGCGCCTGACCGTCAACCTGTACCAGCGCATAGTCGAACTCAGGCGACAGAGAGATGGCGCGGTTAGCCGGCAGGGTCCACGGCGTCGTGGTCCAGATAACTAGCGAAACCGGGCCAGTGACGTCGGCTACGCCGAATTTGGCCAGTACCGCGGCTTTATCTACCGCGTGGAACGCCACATCGATAGACGGAGACGTTTTGTCATAATACTCCACTTCCGCTTCCGCCAGCGCGGAACGGCAGTCAACGCACCAGTGAACCGGCTTAGCGCCTTTATGCAGGTGACCGTTGCCGATGATTTTACCCAGCGCGCGGATGATATTGGCTTCAGTTTTGAAGTCCATGGTCAGGTACGGACGCGACCAGTCGCCCAGTACGCCCAGGCGGATAAAGTCTTTACGCTGGCCGTCGATCTGCTCGGCGGCATATTCACGGCACTTGGCGCGGAATTCTGCAGCGGTGAATTTCTCGCCCGGCTTACCGTATTGCTGCTCGACTTTCAGTTCGATCGGCAGACCGTGGCAGTCCCAACCCGGAACGTACGGCGAGTCAAAACCCGTCAGTCCTTTGGACTTAACGATAATGTCTTTCAGAATCTTGTTAACCGAGTGACCAATATGAATGCTGCCATTCGCATAAGGAGGGCCATCATGCAGAATGAAGGTTTTTTTGCCTTTTTTCGCCGCACGGATGATGCCGTACAGGTCATCATCGGTCCAACGCGCCAGCATTCCCGGTTCGCGTTTGGCGAGATCGCCACGCATCGGGAACCCTGTTTCCGGCAAATTCAGGGTGGATTTATAGTCACTCATCAGATTCTCGGTTCCGTTATTTCGGTTTGATAAATACCAGTAGGATTATCCCTGCCTGGTGAGCCCAAAGTACTCGCGGGCCGTTAACTCATCTCGTGCGATTTGCGCTTTTAGCTCATCCAGCGACGCAAAACGCTGCTCGTTACGTATTTTTTTACGCAGTATTACATCTATATGGCGACCGTAGAGGTCCATTACAACGTCCAGAAGGTGAACTTCCAGCTGCTGCCGCACGCCGGAGACCGTTGGACGAGTGCCAATGTTGGCGACGCCGGGTAATGGCTTATCGCCGAGCCCTGCCACTTCTACCGCAAAGACCCCTTTAACCGGGGAAACCTGACGACGCAGCGGTAAGTTCGCCGTCGGGAAACCTATGGTGCGCCCCAGCTCATCGCCGTGGACGACGCGACCAGAGATGGTAAACGGATGCCCCAGCAGGTTTTCCGCCTGCGCGAGGTCATCGTCGGCCAGCGCCTGACGCACCGCGGTGCTGCTAATACGTACGCCACCTTCACAGAAGGTCTGAGTGCTGGTGACGTCAAAACCGTACTCCGCCCCTGCCTTCTGTAATAACAAGAAATCCCCCTGACGACCAGCGCCAAAGCGGAAATCATCCCCCACGGCAAGGAACTGCACGCCAAGCTGGCGCACCAGCAGTTCGCTGATAAAATCTTGCGCCGTCAGCGCGGCGAAACGCCGGTCGAAACGGACACACAGCACGTAGTCGACGCCGCTTTCCGCCAGGTAACCCAGCTTTTCACGCAGCCGCGTGATCCGCGCCGGCGCTTTATCGGCGGCAAACAGCTCCAGCGGCTGCGGCTCAAAAATCATCACCACAACCGGCAGACCGAGCTGGCGGCCCTCTGCGCGCAGGCGCTGCAGCAGCGCCTGATGCCCGCGATGCACGCCGTCGAAATTTCCAATGGTCAGCACGCACCCGTGCGGGGCCTGACTGAGATTATGTATGCCGCGTATCAGCTTCATGTCTGGCTCAAAACAGTGAAAATCGTCCGAGTATACCTTGTACAACAGGCGACGTTAACCAGCGATTGCACCTCGATTACGAAAGATCCTGCTAATTCATTCACTCAGCGTAAGAATGCAGGAAAAACTATACGCGGCCGTCGATTTTTATGGTGGAAAGACTGTATTCGACTACAACAAGCTGGTAGAATCTTGCGCCATCACTACGTAATGAAGCCTCGTTATCTTAAACGGCGCTTATTTGCACAAATCCATTGACAAAAGAAGGCTAAACGGGCATATTCCTCGGCCTTTGAATTGTCCATATAGAACACATTTGGGAGTTGGACCTTGGCTAATATCAAATCAGCTAAGAAGCGCGCCGTTCAGTCTGAAAAGGCTCGCAAGCACAACGCAAGCCGTCGCTCTATGATGCGTACTTTCATCAAGAAAGTATACGCAGCTATCGAAGCTGGCGACAAAGCTGCTGCACTGAAAGCATTTAACGAAATGCAACCAATCGTGGACCGTCAGGCTGCTAAAGGTCTGATCCACAAAAACAAAGCTGCGCGTCATAAAGCAAACCTGACTGCACAGATCAACAAACTGGCTTAATCGCCCGCTTGCTGAACTTTGTTAAAGAAACCCGCGAAAGCGGGTTTTTTTATGTCTGTTGTTCGTCTGGGCCGACCTCTGCCGGCCATAGTCGCGCTTAACTTTGCGGCTGCGCAAACAGCGATGAATAATCGCGATTGCAGATACGCTGTACCGCAGGATGCTGAATCATTCGTTCGGCAAAAATAGCGTGATACTCCTCCATCACGTTCTCCATGCGCCCGATTTCCACAATCGACTCATCGGCATAAAAATCGTGAGCATAGAGGGTTGGCGCCACAAAAATCGCGTTGTGCGCCGCGCCGAAGGCTTTCATGAGCGCCGCATCGTCGAACTCGCCGAGAATTTCCACCTGTAGCCCCTGCGAATTAAACCAGTTCAGCAGCTTGCGCCCGAGCATTGAACGACGGCCGGGAATAAGCAGGCGACGCTCCTCAAGACAGGCGGGAAACGCTTTTTCCGGCGGCGGATTCATACACCAGAAGCTGACCCCGCACTCGCCGATTTTCACCGAGAACAGCCCTTCCTGCTGAGTAGAGTCAATTGGGCAATCGGAGATAATCATATCCAGCTTATGCTGGCTCAGTTGCTCCAGCAGCATCTCGTGGGTGGATTCAAAACAGCGCAGATGAATTTGCTCATCTTCCACTACTGCCGCATCCAGCACGCCGCTCACTAACCGCTTGGAAAGCGCATCAGCGACGCCGACATCAAATAGCAGGTTCGACTCTTTGCGGTAATTGACGATATCGAGCATCTCCTGGCTCAGCGTAAACATGCGATCCGCGTAGCGAAATACCAGCTCACCCAATTCGCTCGGTTCCAGACCTCGCCCTTTGCGTTTAAAGAGCTTTCCCTGCAGTCGCTCTTCCAGCGCTTTTATTTGCCCGGTGATCGTCTGCGGCGTCAAATAGAGCGCCTCGGCGGCGCCGACGACCGAGCCTTCACGGTAGACGTGCCAAAAGTAGTACAAATGGTTGTAATTGATATGCGACATGCATCCCTCCCTGATATGTCCGGGAGAGCCCACAGGCCCTCCCGATGAAGTTACACGCTGTGAGTAAGATCCGTTTCGCGCTTACGCAGAATCATGTAGCCGATGACGGCAGACAGGATAGACCCTATCAGAATGCCCAGCTTAGCCCAGTTGATCAATCCGGGATCCACGCTGCTAAAAGCGAGCGTGGCGATGAAAATCGACATGGTGAAGCCGATTCCGCACAGTACGCCGACCGCCATAATCTGCGGGAAGCGGGTTCCTGGCGGCAGCGAGGCCCACTTAAACTTCAGCGCCAGCCAGCAGAACAGGCTGATGCCAAGCGGCTTACCGACAAACAGCCCGGCGATAATCCCCAGCGGCAGCAGTGAGGTCAGCCCCGCGAATGTGACGCCCTGCAGCGAAACCCCGGCATTGGCAAAAGCAAACAGCGGCAGGATAAGAAACGCGACCCACGGATGCAGCACATGTTCAAGCTGCTTCGCTGGCGATTTGCCATTCTGCTCCTTCAACGGAATCATAAAACCGACGATAACCCCCGCCAGGGTCGCATGTACGCCGGATTTCAGTACCGCCGTCCACAGCACCGCGCCTACCAGTATATAGATACCGGTGCGCCGCACGCCGCTCAGATTAAGCGCCGTCAGCACCACAATCGCGCCTGCGGCGACGGCCAGCGATAGCACCGATAGATCGTTGGTATAAAACAGCGCAATAATAACGATCGCCCCAAGGTCATCGATGATAGCCAGCGCCATCAGGAAAATTTTCAGCGCCGTTGGTACACGGTTGCCTAATAGCGCCAAAACGCCAAGCGCGAAGGCGATATCTGTCGCCGCCGGGATCGCCCACCCTTCCCGCGCAACGGGATCCTGGGCATTGAAGGCTAAGTAGATAAGCGCAGGCACCACCATGCCGCCAATCGCGGCAACCACCGGGAACACCGCCTGACGGCGACTGGCAAGCGCCCCCTGGATCATCTCACGCTTAACCTCCAGACCAATTAACAGGAAAAACACCGCCATTAGCGCATCGTTGATCCACAACAGCATGTTTTTGTTAATTTCCAGCGCACCGACGCGCAGCTGTACCGGCGTTTCCAAAAAAGCATGATACAGACCGCTGGTGACGCCGCTATTGGCCATCATCATCGCCAGCGCAGCGGCGCAGATTAAGATAATGCCCCCGGAAGCATCGCTACTGAAAAATCGTTGCAGATGTTTCACTTTTACTCTCACCTTGTTGGTCAATAACTCGATAAAAGTATGATACAACCGCTAACACATCGAAAAAATCAGATTTAAGTTGCCATTACACTCATTTTTTCCGAGCTATAAGCGCCTCTCGTTAATCATAGACCACCCGTAGCAGGGTGAGCTGCTTGTCGGTATCGAGATAGCTTTTTTCCACCGTCGCGTAAGCTGAGGCCAGCGAAGTCGTGATATTTTCCACAATCACGTGGCGTTCGATGCGATCGGCGCGCTGGCAAAAAATCTCGCTACTTTCCGTTTCGTTCCAGCAGCTTTCAGTAACTACGTTGCCAAAAAATTGGATATTACCGACAGTGTGCGCCCGCACGCCGCCGATCGTGAACAGTGAAATGGCCGCCAGCCCTAACCAGCGTTTCTTGAATTGCATACGCGAAATCCTCGGTCGGAGGAAGCAGATAACCGGGAACCGCGCCCCGGTCGCTGAGACTTAGCCTTTAGCTTTCTGAATCGCCATCTGCAACGCATCCTGCGACGTACTGCCCGGCACTACCGAGATACGACCGGCGTCCGGAGCGGCAGCCTGCGGCATGACCACAAAAGCCGGAGTACCGGAAAAGTTCATATGTTGAGCCAGCGCCTGATTGCTCATCAGCGCGTCATGCACCGCCCCGCTCTGCTCGGCGGTTTTTACCGCCGTCATTTGCGGCTGGGTGAGATAATGCGACGCCAGCGCGTAAACATCCTGCTCGGTTAACTGCCCCTCCACTTTGCCGGTAGCGTACAGCGCATTATGCCAGGCCAAATATTTCGTGCCGCCATCCTTCAACCACACTTGTTCACCGACCCTCGCCGCCAGACCTGACACCGGCCAGCGGGATGAAAAAATCGGGAACTCTTTAAAGATAAAACGCGTGTCAGGATTGGATTTCACGAGCTCCTCCACCACGGGCGACATCTTGCTGCACCAGGAACACTGGTAATCAAAAAACATCACCACCGCTGCTTTGGCATCCGCCGGGCCAACGGAGGGAGAGCTATCGCTCAGCAGTTCAGAGCGGTACTGCAGCGCCAGCTGCGCATAAGCCTGCTTCTGGGCGACCTGCTGGCGCTGATGTAGCGTTTCGCTGGCGGCAATCAGGAATTCCGGATGATCCGCCAGATACGTCGCCACCGCTTCGCCGACTTTATCAGGATGGCTGGCGATATAGGCTTCCGCGGCCGGTCCAATATCGCTGGCAGCTGGAGTGGTATTCGCCGCCAGTACGGAAAAAGAGATGACGCCGCCAAGCGCCATGCACACCGCCAATTTACAGGAAAGTTTGCGCATTATTGAGCTCTCATTATTAAGTTCAGGGGATGCCCACAGGGGCTGAGTAAAATCGTCATCATCGTTGCGCCGTTACCGTAACCGGCGGCATTACCCCTCCCGCATCGTTGAGACTTTGCCAGCGCACGACGCAGCGTGTCACCTGTCGACACCACGACGTGCGGCGGGTAGAAAAGGGCGCGACCACCCCCGCGTCGTCTATAGGCGCACCGTTGACGCGGGTTGAAAAGAGGGTGACGTAGTAGGGCCCGGCATTGCGTACCGTCAGACCATCCGCCGTTAAGTTCCAGGCTAATTGGCGATAAGCCTGCTGCGGATCGCCGGTTAGCCCTACGGGCCGATAAATCAGCTTTAACGCCGAGCGAAAGGCCATCTGCACGCTATTGACGCCGGTTTTTCCCGATGGAATAGCGGCAATACTCAGGGTGAACAAAGTTTCATGATCCTGCGCCAGCGCCTCGCCGCTCCACGCGACACGCAGCGTGTTCTCCTGCCCTGCGCGCAATAAGAAGAGCGGCGGCGTGACCACGAATGGCTGTTTACGGGGTGACAAATTATCAGCGCCTGGCCAGCGTCCACCGCTCAGCACGTGGCTGTCCACCAGCCAGTCGCTCTCAGAGGTATTGCGTAGCGGAACGCTCAGCGTCGTCCGCTCAGCGTGATAAATAAAACGCGTGCCGCCAATCACCACGCCCGCATGACCTATTCCAAAGGGCAACAGCCAGAGCCAAAACCAGCAGAAAAGTCGTCTATTCATAACTCAGCACAAAAGTCGCGGAAGCATCGGCTACACCCGGCGCCACCGGGGCGCCATCAGCCACATAGCGGGCATAAAACTGTAAACGTTGGGACGCAGCGCCCGCGCTTAGCGCCTGCACATCGCTTTGCGCCCCCGGCGCGATCTGTTGTTTGTTCTTGTCGTATAACGCAATCCCGATACCAGAGGCCGCGTTCGCTCCACTATCCAATGCGAAAAGGTCGCCGCTTTGCGAGTCGCTGACGCCGTTAAAGCTCAGCGTTACGCCGCTGGCGGTGCTACCGCAATTTTGCAGCGTGATTGAAAATGGCTGCCATTCCGCGCCGGCCCCCGTTTGATAAAACTGGCGGTTGCTGACGGTTCCCATATCGACCTGAATGTTTTCGGAATCCGGCGACAGCGTGCAGGTGTTGTCGGTAATCGTTCCCGTCACATAAACCCTCCCGTCATGCGCCAGCGCGCCGCTTACCGCCAGAAGAAGCCCACAGCAGAAGCACAGTTGTTTGATCATTGCCGCGCGCCTATTCATATTGCAGATCGAAATACATCACCGCCGTCGCATTGCCGGAGGTCACGGTTGGTCGGGTAGATTTGTAGCGGATATAAAACGATAAGGTGTTGCGGCCCGTTTTCAGCGGATAGACTACCGAGCTGGTGTTATTGATGCTGACGGCATCCTGGTCCTCATCAAGGATCTCCACGCCAACGCCGCCAGCCAGCATTTTTTCGCTACCCATCCCGGTGTCACTCAGCGCCAGTAGCGCCGGGTTGTCGCTGTCGGCAGTGCCGGTAAACCAGATTTTGCTGCCGGTAATGCCCCGCGAGCAGTTTTTTAGATTGATGTTGAACGGCTTGAACTTCGTCGTCGTACCGGTAGAGGGGAAATCCTCCACCGAGAACTGACCTAAATCGATACTCTGGCTGAGGCTGGAAATTTCGACATCGCAGGTTTGCGCGACAATCGTGCCGGTAAATTCCAGGTTGTAACCGCTATCGTCGGCGTAGCAGCCGTTACCGCACAGCAGGATAAGTAAGATAAAGTACTGAAACAGGCGCATTAATCGAAATCCACCCGTAAGTTAGCCAACGCGGTAAAAGCGCCTTCCGCCGGCGTCTGGCCGGTGGTGCTGACCGGATACGCTTGCAGGGAAAGGGTCGCCTGTCCGTTTTCATCGGTAGTAAAAGGCTCGACGCTGCTGGCGTCATTGGGTGTTAATACCGTGCCATCGCTGCTTTCGACCACCACGCCAACATCAGGATTATCGGTGGCGATAGCCTGGCTTAAGTGGCTATCGGCGGTGGCTATCAACCGCAGACTCAGGCTAACCTGTGAATCCACCCCACTGCACTTCACCGGCACGGTGAATCTTTTATTACGGACACCGGTTGGTTTTTCTCCGACGCGATTGAAACCGCCGCTGTACAGTGAGCCAAAATCAACGAGGATGGTTTGCCCAGCGTTAATCTCGCAGCTTTGCGGCACGGTCACGCTGCCGCTGTAGACAATGCTGTATACCACGGTACTCAGCGGATCATCCCCGGTGGTGGTGACATAAACGTTAAACATGGTCTTCGGTTCGATATTTACCGTGCCAATAAATGGTTTAACCACCTTAAGCTGAAATACCAGGTTTGAATCATGTACCGGGAATGGTGAGCCATTGTTAACGTTGGCGTCATAACCCATATAGACATAATCAATCGGCGGATAAAATTCCCCTGCCGCCGAGTCTTCGATGCGCATCGCCCCTTCAAGATAGGTGCCGTCCAGCTGCATATATTTCCAGTCGCCGTTGGTTTCCACTATCGATGAAGAAGCGACATACGAACGAAACGTCCGCCCGGAATCTGAAGAACCCGCAGGGCAAATCGCCTGCACGTTTACATCCTGGTTTTTACTCAGCTGAGTGGTCGAACCGGCCTGATTTTGCGCTGCCGTCAGCGTCGTCGTCAGGTCATAATCGACCGTCGCAGGCGAGCCATTGGTATTCTGGCAAATGGCTGCCAGACTACCGCGGGCCAGCAGCAACCCCATGAACAGAACAAGAAAAGAGACAGGCTTCATTTAGCGACATTCCAGATGCTGACGCGCCAGCGGTTGGCTCACGTCGGGGAGATGATAATGAGTGAGGCATTGTTGGTCAGGCTGCGGCCCCCACTGCGCTTTCAGCGTGCCCTGCGGGCTAAGGCCGGAAAGATACACTTCACCGTCGTCGCCAACGATGCCTTCTTCAGGCGCGCCAGCAATAGTGACCGTGGCGCCGAACGGTAGCGGTTTTCCTTCATGGTTTAGCGTCAACAGCGCGCGCTCGCCGATTCGAGCGGTAAAGTTCGCCAGCACCAGCGCCCCTTGGGTGGGAACGACATTGATCACCGCATCATCAATATCGACATCGTCTTTTAGCGAATTAACGTCCAGCGCCATGCGGTTCTGGCGATAGGTCGTGGCATACGGCACCACCGCATAGCCGCGACCATCGGTGTGGATCCCCGGCTGATCTTCGATATTAACGTTGCCAGCCCCCGGCACGGCGATAAGAACATTGGTATCGCCCAACGGCTGGCTGAGGGTAAGACCATGAGCATGCGCGACCATGCCGCCGCTGAGGCCATAGTTCAGTTGTCGATAATCGCCATGATTGCTGTTGTTGTAGCCGACATTCAGGTTACCCTTCGCGCCATCGTATTCCAGGCTGGCGGAACCGCTGTCGCCAACGCCCTGATTCTGGTAGCCCTGCTGCACGCTGTAGCTCAGATTGTTTTGATCCAACAACGTGCCGCTGATACCGCTATTTTGCGTTACGCCGCCGTGTCCATCGCTACTGGTGGAAAACGTCGCATAAACGTTATGACGACGCTGGGTGATATCGTCGCCGTGGGTAAGCCACTGGCTGAGCGGTAGCGAGATATTAAGCGCCAGAGCCTGGTCGCGTTCCTCCTCGCCGGGCGCGCGGCTGCTGCTATATGACAGGCTCCACGAGACCCCGGCCAGCGTGTCGCTGTAGCCAATTTGCAGTAATTTATTGCTTTCATCGGTGTGCCAATAGCTCTGTTGACTGCCGGTGATGTACAGCGAGCCAAAATGCCCGAACTGCTGAGAGATATTGACCTGCACCTTGCCGCGTTTGGTGTAGTAGAGGTTGTATTCATCGCCGGCATCGCGCTCGCCGTCGTCGTCCTGCTGGCCGTTATAGCCTGACATTCGCTTCCACGCAGTATCATCGAGCGTATAAAAACCAGAGGTCGAGTAGCGATAGCCCAACAGTTGAAAATGGGTGCCCAGGTCGTTCAATGATTTGGCATATAAAAAGCGCAGCGATTGTCCCTGATGTTCGCTCTCATCCGCCAGAGTGCTGTAAGCCTGGGTAAGATCGACGGAAATCGCTCCCCAGTCGCCGAAGTTAGCCCCTGTACCCAGCGCCAGCGCGCGGTAATCGGAGGCAAACTGCGTTCCGCCGTACAGCGTAAAGCCGTGGGGCAACCCCCACATCAGGGTCGCCTGGCCGAAACTCACATCCCGCTTCTGGCTGCTATCGCCGCGATAGGTCGCCGCGGTGGCGGCGTATTTCACCCGCCCCTCGCGTTGCAAAACCGGTACGGCGGCATAAGGGACGCTATAACTGGAAATGCTGCCATCGGACTCCTTGATCTCGACGTTGAGATCGCCGCTGGAGGAGGTCGGATAGAGATCGTCAATAGTGAAGGCGCCAGGCGGTACATAGCGCTGGTCGATGGTGTAGCCATTCTGGCGAATCGTCACCTGGGCATTGCTTTTCGCGATGCCGTGGATAGTCGGCGCGAAGCCTTTCATGCTGTCCGGCAGCATATTGTCATCAGACGCCAGCTGTAGCCCGCGAAACGGCAGGCTATCGAAAACGCCTGCAGGGGTATAGCTGTCGCCTGCCGTCAGTTCGCCTTTTAACTTCGCTACATCACGTTCAACGTAGGTGCTGATGTGCTGCAAGTCGCTTTTATTCTGCTGATTACCGCTGTTGTAGTTCCATGTCGAGTAATCACGTAAACGCCAGGCGCCAAGATTTAAGCCGCTGTTAAGCCCCAGGAAGTAGCTGTCGCTATTGGTGCCGCCAGCGCTACGGTCCCGGCTATTCGCGCCGGTAAACGTATAGTTGAGCAGCAATGCATTGATACCTTCATCCCAGTTTTGCGGCGGAATATAGCCCCGCGCCCGGGTGTTCAGCGCCGCCTGCGGAACGCTGATATTCAGCCGCTGCTGATTAAAGTCAAAAGCGCTGGAGGCGGCAGGGATCGCCGCCGCGAGATCGACGCAGTCCCCCACGCTTGCCTTCGCCAACGGTGGAAACGCGCTGATATTCACGTTCATGCCGTTGAGCATTTCGGGCGTCAGGCAGGCGCGTAGACCTGAGCCATCGGTAGCTTGCGGGTTCGCGCGAAAAGCGATATCGCGCGTCGTCAGCAATGCGCCATTAAGGTAGACATCGACCCGATAAACTCCCGGCGCCTGACCGTTACCCTCAAAATGCGACAGGTCAGCGATTTTCGACGGGTCGTCAGATAAAAAGGCAGGGTTAAAATAGTTTTCCGCCCAGCCGCGCGGCAGCGTACATACGCTTGCCGAGATTAGAGCCAGGCTGATAAGCGCAGGTAGTCTACCCACCGTCAACTGGCGAGCGGCGACATCGAGTTTCAACACAATCTTACTGGCTCAGACAGGTTTGCTGCGGCGTGGTGGCGCCGAAATCGTTAATCGACTGGAAAGTCACCTGCCCTGTTCCGCCGTGCAAGTTTATCTCGCTTTTCGGCGGCACCATCGCATTGGCTAATTTCTGCCCGCCCACATGAATATCAACCAGCGAGACATAATACGGGGAAGGATTGGCGATACTCAGGCGGTCACCGGCACGCTGACAGCGTAACATTCCCGGCGCGTCTACCGAGGCAACAGACAAGTGTTTAGGGCGAATAAACAGTTTAATAACGCTTTGCGTGGCGATTTGCAGTGAATTAGCCGCCAGCTTACTTTTATTAACCGAAGGGATGGCCTTACTGTTGAGATAAAAGACGCTTTCGCGATCTGTCGGCAACGAGGGGCCAACGTACATGATACGCAGCAGATTTTCTTTTCCCGGCTGAATGACGAACAGCGGCGGGGTAACGACAAAATCTGCGCTTCTGCCGCCATCGGCGTTCGCCACCCACGACTGGATTAAAAATACATTATTGCTGGAAGAGTTAATCACCGGCAGAGAAACCTGCTTATCGCCCTGCGGATAAATAACTCGGGTCGAACCCAGCGCTATGCCACCCGCATGGGCCAGTTGAGTCATTCCCAACGCCGCCAGCAGCAAGAACGAAAATAAAATCGGGGTAATTCGCGTACTCATTATTTGATAACCAGGGAGAAGATGAAATGCATCCCTCCGCTGACAACAACGGAGGAGATGCGGATACCAATCAGGAATAGACCATACTGAAGGTCGCGGTTGCCGCAACGTTACCCGCCGTGGCCGCGCCGGTAGCGACATAATCCACGCTCAGCGGCACGGTGTTTTCACCATCAATCAGGGTGATGGTGCCGGAGGTATCGCCGATATTCAGAACCTGCCCATCCGGGCCATATAACTGCAGCGCAACGTTAGTCGCCGCACCCGCGCCAGCGGTATTCGCCAGCGAACCCGCGAGCGTGCTGTCCTGCTGACCATTAAAAATCACCGCCGCATTCTGGCTGACCGTGGTGTCGCAGTCCTCCAGTTTGATTGAGAAATCTTCTTTCTGATTGGCAACCATTCCAGATGCCGTCAGTTTGCTGGTGCGAACCTGGCTCAGGATTACGGTCTGATCGATAGAGTCAGCGGAAACGGAGCATGCGGCATTCACAACCTGCCCCGTAAAATTCACCGTACCGCCGGAGACCGTCGTGGTGTCCGCATTCGCAGCGCAGGTCATACCGCTCGCCGCCATGGCAGTTATTACCATCGCTAAAAGATGTTTTTTCATAAATAACCTTTTAAATACACAAGTCGAAAATAAATTAATAACGAATTTTAGTACCGAGCCCTCTTCACAGAGATCTCATGCTGGTACCGGGCGCAAAAACGTTAAAACTTGTAGCGTACAGAAATACTATATTCAATGAATAGCAAGCCCTGCACTGATTTATAAGCGCTAATAGAGAATAAATTTCTGCCGTTATTTAATTATTATAAATTGGCCAGGGAGTTGCAATCTACAATGACTGTTTTTATAGGACCTTTCTTAACTACATGTTTTTCCAGGAAATAATTTCTTGAATCTGTTATTTAATGCAGTCTTTAGTAGGCCAGAGGCAGTTTCTTAACCCCTAACAAACGTCCGCCATCTATATTGATATAACCGCCCTTGCGCAATTCAGAAAGTAGCTTCATAGTACGACTTCGCGATATTCCGGTTCGTCGTTGAATAAAATTCAGAACATTAATACTCTGGCGATATTCGTCGCTATAGGCGGCAATTTCGATTAATAACGCACGAACCTTGAGATAAGAGTCAACGCCAACCAGTTCCCGATCGCGAACGTTCATCACCATCAAACGATAGGCGAGAAAACGGGCGACATCGTGCCAAAGATTGCACTCATCCGTGACCTTAATGAAATCCGCTAGCGGGACCGCGCGACCACAGCATTCTGTTTCAGCAATCAAAAAATGTTCCGGGCGGGTAGGAACATCGTAGGTGACGCCGTAGCTATCAATCAGCCCTGCAATTGACGGAGCAAAAACCGATAACACATTCAACCCTCTGTCGCTGCGACAAATAGAGAAGATGCCGGACTCCAGCAACACAATGCGGCTGCTCTGCTCGGTATACAGCGAAAATTCTTCACCCGGCTGCACGATGAAAGGCTTACCAAATGGCAGAAGTGCAGAAAATAAGGCATCAATCGCAGCATGAGGTTTAGCCTGCTGAGAGAAAATATATGAGTGCAAGGCATTCTCATTATCATTTTCGAAACCATTTAATTTCATTATATCTTCATTAAATATCCATAATCATATGAGAAATAAAGATATACGCACATTCGTTAGCCTGCAATTAATAATAAATAAATATTAAATATAGTATAAATGTATGATGAAAGCACAAATAATCAATCATTTATCAAATAAGATAATCCTCAAACAAATAACCAACAAAGTTCTCAAAATATCATTAATCATTTTTAACATCAGCCGTTCATGACAAATGAAATTATTTTTTATGATATAACAAGAAAGTGAAAAGGCAGCGATCCAGAATAGTACCTATGCTGAATCACCGCCTTTACGCTACATGGAATAAAGCTCAATTAATTAAAATAGCGCGGGGCCGCGTAGTACTCCGCCATTTTCTCCGCTAACCAACCGCCATCTTCACCGTTGGAATGAATGGTAGTGATACTGACTGTAGAACCGCCGCCCCACAGCACGGCAAAGACGTTATAGTCCTGCAGATTTAACGCCTGCATCTGGCTCCAATCGTATCCGCCATCCCGGCGCAGAAAATCACCTACCGTCGCAACACCATACGTCGTGCTGTTCACCGCGGTATTTAACAACGCCGGAGTAATGGCGTTGATATCGCTGCCAATCCGCGAATCCCCCATGAAGAAAGTCCCGCCGGAAGCAAAATGCGCCGCAGCGATTTTACTGGTCCCCTCAGCCACTGTCGGCATATGGCCGCCCGGGATCTGCCACAACATCGCTGGTTTCTGCAACGCTCTGGCCGTCTCCTTCACCATACCCAGATAGTTAAACCAGCAGGTGGCGTTCCAACCGTAGTGGGCTAAGGCATCCGGGCTGAAGCAGTCGCGTTCGAATTTATCAAATACGATAAAGTCTGGCGCATAGTCGCCGCTGTACACGCCCAATTCATTAATGAATTCAGCAATCGCCGCCCCTTGTTCAATCGGTGCGGCATTGGCGCGCAGCAGCCAATCTGCCGTGCCCGTCGCCCAGACGTTAGTCTGCCAACCAAAAGCGATATCAGGCGCGAACTGGCGAACGATATAGTTAATCGCCTGCACGTAGCCATACAAATCGTTGCTGAAGGTCGGCAGTGCCGGCGCGCTGAAACCAGGAGTCGCAGGGAGCGCGTTAATCGCCGCCGCCAGTTGTACATTCACCTGCACGCTATTGGCTTTCCGCAGCGCGGTATAGCCATAAGGCTCCTGCTGCATAGCGCCCAGGAAGTCCGGATTGAGGACGAAGGTTGCCGGAACCGGATGCTGCTCATCTTTCCAGGATTGCGCCGCCAGACACTGGGTAATGAAGTTACCAAAGTGATTGCGTAAACGTTGTTCATCCTGCAGATCCGATACCGCGCTGCCGCCGCTGGCATTGGCGGTATAGACCACCATTACCGGCATTACCGCGCGGCCCGCTTCGGCTTCGATCTGGCGAACCAGCGGCACCGTTTTGTGGATCGGTAGCGAAGCATAATCCAGGAAACCATCGCCATTGCTGTCCACTTCCGCCGCCGGGATCGGATCGCCGCCGCCATCAAAACCATCATATTTAAACAGCGCGCTGCAAGGCACATTGCGATACAAATCAACCGTCTCTGCCGCATTCACCGTCACACCGCCGTGCGCCAGATAATTCGGCCACCCTTTTACCTGCAGCGGAACGCCCTGGACAAATTCAAGCGCGACACTATTAACGCTTTGCAGTAAACGCAATGGCGAGCTGATGTCGCAACGCCACGGCGTACCGGCAATATACACATCCGCTACCTGTACGCTATATTCCCCGGCGGCCAAACGCAGCGGCAGCTTCTGCTGGCGAGCGTCGCTTTGCAGCACGAAACTATACTGATAGCTGCCACAGCAGAAACGATAACGCTGCGCGGCCGTCCCCTGCGGTAAGCCTAATACCGTCACCGCGACCTCAACAAAGCTGTCGCTCGCAACGGGCGTTTTTTGTAATGCCACGTTAACCTGCGCCGTCGTGTCGACCTTCGGCACAATGGTTGCGGCCTGCGCCGCGGTGGTGAGCAACTGGTTGTTCATCGTCGTCGGCTGCAGACAGATAGCATATTGATGATTGGCCAACAGCCGGGTAACGCGCTGTGGTTGATTCGCCATCAGCGTCAGCGTTCTTTCACACACGCCTGCTTCCGACCATAGCTCAACAACGACTTCCGCGCCCGCCAGATCATCGTCCGCCAGCAGCAGATCGATCGCGGCAAAAATTACCGGCGGTTGATAAGCAATCTGACAGCGCTCAACGGCATTACCTGCAGCAAGCGCCAGCGTATAGCATTCTGTAACGGGCGAAATTCTCATCTCATCGTTACACAGTTCCAGTACCGTAATAACGTAGCTACCGGCGCTCAGATCGCCGATGGTCAGCGTCGCGCCCCACTCTCCGGTAAAGCGCTGCTGGCGGCCATCAGAGTATTGCAGCTCAATTTCCGGCTTCAGCGAGGTGCTCTGCGCCTGCGTCGGGAATTGCAGAATAATTTGTCCCTGGCGTCCAGGGTCGTGAGCCAGCGTCGCCGTCAGGTCACTCAGCACGACGGGCGTTTGCGTGGCCGAAAGATAAAACTCCAGTACCGCCGATTTACCAGCAGCCAACAGATACTCGCCGTCATTATTGATTGTGATGGTATTTTTTTCTGTCGGCCAGCCACCGTCGCTGGCTAGCGTTACCGCCTGGTTACCCATCATGGTGCCGCTAAATGGGCTGTACGGATCGGGATGCGCTGTCGCCGTGAAGCCTAATTTCAACTGATTAATATCGACGGACTGCGAATACTGATTCGTCAGCGTCAGGGCTATGCGTTGATACCAGCTGGCGGCTTTCACCTCCCCGGAAACCAGGGTCAGTCCTGCGCCGGTAATCGCCTCATCGGCGGGCGCTTCAGGTTCAACTTCATCAGCAGAATCATCTGCGGGTATTTCAGGTTCTGGTTCAACTTCATCAGCGGTGTCATCCGCCGGTTCTTCAGGTTCTGGTTGAACCTCATCTGCGCTATCGGAAGCCGCCAGAGTCAGGGTGAAGGTAGATAATTTTACCGGTACCTGGGTGGCCGCCAGGCTAAAGTATAGGGTACCGCTTTCCCCAGCCTGCAGCAGCAGCTCACTGCTGTTGTTTATAATGATTTCATTGAATTCCAGGGTTCCCTGAGCGGTATCACGCAACGTTAGCGAACGATCCCCTTTCAGCGTACCTCCTGTATTTCCCCACGGATCCGGATGCCCGGAGGCGGTAAAGCTAATTGCAGCCTGGTTCAGATCTACCGGGCGGTTACTTTCGTTTGTGAAGGTTAATGTGACTTTCTGATACCAGCTATTCACATCAATCCGGCTATTTTTAATTACAACGGTCATCAACTCGATTCCTCATTCCCTGGTGGAAAAAAGCCCCGGTAAACCGGGGCTTTGTCATGGAGCCCATACCTCGTTAAGCGCAGAAATATTAGTAAGCGCCTAAGTCAGTCCATGCGCCGCTCTGACCGCAGTTCAGGTCAGGCTGGTCGCCCTGGGACCACCATTTCACCTGGTAGTTGTGACCTTTCCAGCTCACGGTTTCGAAGGTACCCCAGCTTGCGCCGTACACGGTGTTGGCATCCCACAGCGCGTGAGGCGTATCCTGGCCTGCCGCATCATCAGAAGAGGAGTCATCTTCAGCCGGTTTGGTGTCTTCGTCAGGAACCGGAATAACGTCGGTTTCATCTTCTTCATCAGCCGGTTTTGGTTCAACCTGGGCAGCAGCCGGAACCGCAGTCAGCACAAAACGCTGCTGAGTGGACGGTTCGTTGTAGCAGTCACGAACGAATAAGGTGAACTGGAACGCCGTTTTCGCGCTGACCTCAGGCACGACGAACTCAATCACTTCCGCCGTTTTATCCGCGACGCTAATTTCAGACGGCACACCCCAGCTAAAGGTCAACTCGTCTTTATCTTCATCGGAAGAACCGGCGCCGGACAACTGAACGGTAGAGCCGCCCACAACCAGCAGCTCAATAGCCGCTTTCGGCGCATGATTGACGTCCGTTTTCTGATCGTCTTCTTCAGATTCATCTTTTTCAACATTGATGCCTTCGAAGTAGAACGGGTCCATATCGATAGTTTCAGACTCAATTTCATAACCCAGACCTTCACGAGCCGCGTTCAGCAACACGCCGTTGTCCTGGTCGATAGTCCAGGTGAACATGCCGCCCAGACCCAGTTTCGCCGCGTATTCGCCTTTCGCTTTGACGCTGCGCGGAGTATCCAGCGACATAAACAGTTTGGATTCCGGGTTGTACAGATAGTCAGCGTCAGCCACCCGATCGGTATAAACGTTGAAGCCATTACGACCCTTCTGGTTTTCCAGATCCAGGTAGTTGTAGATCACGTCATACCATTCATTGGTACCGGACTCGAAAGTACCGGTGGTATCGCCGTTACCTGGGTTATAGGTGCCTTTCAGCGGAGACAGCGACTCCAGCTCAACGTTACGGCCATTACGGGTATAGCCGGCATAACCAATGTTGATATTTTCAGCCGGGAAACCTTCGGACAGCAGATGCTCCACAATAGTGTTTACACCCCAACCGCCCGCTTCCAGCGCATTCAGGTTAGTATGATGGGCAACGGTTTCCGCCCACGGGGTGCCGAAGAAGTCATAGGTCATCAGGTTGATGCCGTACAAGCCCGCTTTCATCAGCGCTTTCACGTTGGAGTAATCAAACGTCTTCACGACCGCGGAGCTGGCGATGGAGATTTTCACATTGCTCAGGTTGGCGGAATCGAGTTGTTTACGCAGTTCGCCAATCAGCAGGGCGTAGTTTTCGCCATCTTCCGGACCGCAAGGGTTACCGGCGCCTTCGGCATTCGGGTATTCCCAGTCGATATCCACTTCGCTGAACATCGGGAACTGTTTGAACAGCTTCACCACGCCTTTGGCGAAGGTTTTACGGGCGGAATCAGACGCTGCGGTTTCATGGAAACCGTTGCTCATGGTCCAGCCGCCGATGCTCATCGACAGTACCAGGTTGTGGCCCTGCTGTTTCGCTTTCGCCTGCAGGTCACGCAGACCTCCGAGCAGGCCTTTGGTGTTCTCCTGGGTTACGGTTTTCGGATCAACGTCCCAGCCGCTGACGCTATGTCCAACGTTGACGTAAGACTGGAAGTCGCCCCACGGGTCGAGGAAGGTCGGTTCGTACTTCACTTTGCCGCACTGCTCTGCCCCTTCGGCCACCACATCGCGATACAGACCATCCACTTTATGGAAGCCGGTTACGCCGACGAAGCCAACGATGATTTTATCGTAAGCAGTCGGGGATATATTGGTCAGGTCGTAGCCGCGACCGCGGTTATCTTTAGAGTCGTCTCCTTGCAGGCGACCATCATACTGAGACCAGTCGGTATAATAGCCAAATACCTTCGGCTTAGTGGTTGCTGCTTTATATTTGTTATAGACCGGCTTTGCGACACGCGCTGAAGTATAGCTATAGTTGCTGACTTCAGTTGCTGGATTAAAACCATCAGCGGCGTTGCTGGTTTCGGTAAGAGTATCGCCTTTAATCAGTTTGCTGGTAGCCATTTTAAATTTCCTTTTAAGTTTAAAAATTATCGCAGTTCGTTCTGCGAGAGCAATAATCCATTGCGCATTAAAAATTAGCTAATCACAAACCATCAGTAATTCATCAACGCCAGATAATTATCGTACTGAGACATCGATGAGGAACATCAGCCAGACATCATCGGGTCTAACAGGCTACCAAACCCACCTGAAGAGTAAAAAACAGACAGCATATTAAGTATGATTTAGGTAGTAATTAACTGTCATTTAACTTACATGAGATTATGTGACAAAGGTCTCCCCAACAAACAACACTACAATAAAACCGATGACAAAAAATGGATTAAGCCATTTCTTGTGCAATATATTCATCGACGACAATCAGGATGTGCAAATCTAAAGGAAGACGTTATGAAAACTTATCTCATCAATAACAACTGCATCTACAACGAACAGAAATATGAACTAAGAACGAGCTCAAATTCGCAAGTTATTCGAATGACAGCAATGCGTTCTAAATGTCTTAGCTTCATTATTGAAAACGCTCATCTGGAGATTATCGAACGGCAGAAAATCGCCAATGAGTTATGGGGTAGCAGAAGTCATTTTGTGAATGATGCCAATCTAACGCAGATACTGTATTTAATCAGACGAGATCTCAAAGCACTCGGTATAAACGATCTTTTCATCACTATCCCGCGCCAGGGGCTGCAGGTAAACAAAGACATCGCCATTGAGAAAGTCGAATCCAGGAAACCGAAAGTCAGAAAGCAGTTTTTCCGTAAAACCCTGGCGGCTCTCACCACCGTCTTTTCCGTCACGCTAGGTACAATGATGTACATGCACATTCATTAATTCAGGGAGAATAAAATGAATCCAATTATTGATGGGATCCTGGGGCTGGAAGGCGGCTATAGCGCCAATCCAAAGGACAAAGGCGGCGAAACTAATTGGGGTATCACCGAAGCAACGGCGCGAGCGCATGGTTATCAGGGAAAGATGAGCGAGCTTTCTCACAATGAGGCCTATACGATTCTGGAGACCGATTACTGGATCAAACCCGGCTTTGAGCAGGTATCGCAACTCTCATGGTCGGTGGCATTTGAGCTGTGCGACGCTGCGGTGAATATTGGTCCTCACCATCCCTGCATGTGGCTACAGCGCTGGCTTAACGTGATGAATCGCGAGCAGCAATACTACCCGGATATAAAAACAGATGGCAACATCGGCCCGCTAACCCTGAATGCGCTGAATGACTATTTGACGCGACGAGGTAAAGAAGGAGAACAGGTGTTAGTCAAAGCGCTGAACTGCAGCCAGGGGGCTTATTACCTGGAGATCGGCGAAAAGCATCGACAAAATGAAGAGTTCATTTACGGCTGGATTAAAAACCGGGTGACATAGTTGACGCGCGCGCATCGGTAATAAAAGACTCAAGGATGAGCCTTTTATTACGTAGTAATACTACTTAAGCTTAGTACCACCAAGCGTATTTTTTACTTTCTCGCCCAGTATTTTTAAAATTGGACCGGCAAAAACGCCGCCTAATCCTGCGGCTAACAGTACCATATTAAAGCTAAATCCTTTTTCGATTGCGAGAGCGCTAAGGAGAAAACTGGTAAAACAAGATATCACCACCTGGGTCAGGCAGTTCATAATTCCCTGATGCGTTTCGCTACTCTCTTCCTTATTTTTACGGAGAAGGAAACTGACGAATCCACCCCAGGCGCCGATAGAAATAATGGTTAGAAGTATTTCTACTTCCAGTAATACAACTTCCGTTGTTTCTAAATGATTAGGTATAGACATAATCGCTCCTGCATCACTAAAGTTAAAAAAGATTCATCAGGAGTGTAAGTGGCGCAATAGGGGAAAGGTAATCAAAGAATATCAAGACTAACCACATCATCTTAATGACGGTAAGATGATGGAACTTACCGTCTGAATGATGACAGCGTATGTAACATGGAAACCGTTTCATTGATCGCTGATATATTTTTGCTATTTTTGTTCCATGAAGCATAAACCTGCACGGACTTGAACATTAACTCTGGTGGCGGTTGGATAAAATTTATATCGTATTTACGCTGATTTTTATAAAATAGCGCCAGCTTTAAAGGCAATAACGCAATCAACGCGGTTCTTTCTACCATGCCAACCAGCCCGGTGATAGAGTCGCTGCAATAGCCCATGGTACGTGAACCGTCATAATAAACATCATCTTTAAATAATCCGTTATCAGTGATGATGGAAGGAGAGGAAATGCCGGGTTGATACATGGCATGGCGGGAAGAGTAGAACTGATGCAAAGAAAGCTGCGATAGTTCGCTGAATAAGTGACTTTTGGCACAAATACAGACGAAATTTCTGAAGCTATCAATCATTTGATTATCGAGCCCGGGCTCAACCAGCGGCTCAGATCCGATCGATAAATCGCATTGCGCCGTCAGTAAAAGCTCTTTAGCTTTATCGCGGCTAATATTGCGGGATGAAAAATGATTGATAACGCCCTGTTCAAAAAGCGCGCTACCGTACAGTTGGGAAAGGTAATAACTTTCAATGAAGTCGCTACCAAGGATCGTAATCCGGGTATCATCATCCTTGTTTTCTGTCAGAAAGGTATTATCGACAAGCAACATGGCCTGGCGAAAACTATGGTGGATCTCAAGCGCTTTCGCCGTTGGCAGTAAACCATCTTTACTTCTGACAAACAGCTCCTGGTGATAGAAGTTTTGTAGTCGTCTTAATGCCAGAGAGACCGCAGCGGGTGTAATGGCCAATTTTTTCGCCGCCTTCGCGGCATTACCTGCCGAAATGACAGCGTCAAGAACCTTGATTAAATTATAATCAAAGCCCTTATTGGCACCTTTCGATCCCATCCACTGTCAGCCTCTTTTATCGAAAAAAGCAATATAGATAATACTCAAAATAAATCAAATCCGGACATGCTAAACAAAGTATAGCGTTTCTATTCAAGGCTAAGGTTAGGGTAGAAAAAAGCCTGAACAGGATGTTCAGGCTTGTGCTAATAAGGTGATTAAACGCAATTAACGCGTTAAATCATCGAAGAATTTTTTCACGCCATCGAAGAAGCTTTTGGAACGCGGGCTGTTTTTCTCCCCCGTCGGGCCACCGAAAGTTTCCTGCAGCTCTTTAAGCAATTGCTTCTGCTTATCGTTAAGACCGACCGGTGTTTCAACCACCACGCGACACAGCAGATCGCCCTGAGCACCGCCGCGAACGGACTTAACGCCCTTGCCGCGCATGCGGAACAGTTTGCCGGTTTGCGTTTCGCCAGGCACTTTCAGGTTAACGCGGCCATCCAGCGTCGGTACTTCAATCTCGCCGCCAAGCGCAGCCATGGTGAAGTTGATCGGTACTTCGCAGTACAGATTATTCCCCTCACGCTCGAAGATCGCGTGCTGTTTGACCTGAACCTGAACGTACAGATCGCCCGCCGGAGCGCCATGCTCGCCGGCTTCGCCTTCGCCAGCCAGACGAATGCGATCGCCGGTATCGACGCCAGCCGGGATTTTCACCGACAAGGTTTTGGTTTTTTCAACGCGACCGTGACCGTGACATTTATTGCACGGATCTTTAATCAGCGTACCGCGTCCCTGACAGTGTGGACAGGTTTGCTGAACGGCAAAAAAGCCCTGACGCATCTGGACCTGACCGGAACCGTGACAGGTTGGACAGGTCTGCGGCTGAGTGCCGGATTTGGCGCCGCTGCCGTGGCAGACATCGCACTCTTCCAACGTTGGAATGCGGATTTCTTTGGTAACGCCGCGGACCGCTTCTTCCAGCGTCAATTCCATGTTGTAACGTAGATCTGCGCCGCGCGCCGCGCGTTGACGGCCACGACCGCCGCCGAAGATATCGCCGAACACGTCGCCAAAGATATCGCTGAAATCCGCGCCGCCGCCGAAGCCGCCGCCGAAACCGCCGCCGCCCATGCCGCCTTGTTCAAACGCGGCGTGGCCGTACTGATCGTAGGCTGCACGCTTCTGGGCATCAGTCAGGACTTCATACGCTTCTTTGATTTCTTTAAATTTGGCTTCGGCCTCTTTGTCACCCTGGTTACGGTCCGGGTGATACTTCATGGCCAGGCGCTTATACGCCTTTTTGATTTCACGCTCTTCCGCTGTTTTGGAAACGCCTAAAATCTCGTAATAATCTTGCTTTGCCATTGGTGTTTTTCAGCCCCTTAACATGCGTGCACGGGCGGAGAGGAAACCTCTTCGCCCGTGCCAGTGTTTTACCCGTTCAAAGGGCGATTATTTTTTGTCTTTCACTTCTTCGAACTCAGCGTCGACAACATCGTCGTCCTTCGCGCTGTTCTCTTGAGCGTCAGCACCGCCAGCCTGCTGCTGTGCATGCTGCTGCTGAGCGATTTCCATCAGCTTCTGGGAAGCCTGGGCCAGCGCCTGCATCTTCGCTTCGATGTCCGCTTTATCTTCACCTTTCAGGGAAGCTTCCAGCGCGGTCAGCGCAGACTCGATTGCAGTTTTGTCATCAGCCGGCAGTTTGTCGCCTGCTTCTTCAACCTGCTTACGGGTGCTGTGCAGCAGATGGTCGCCCTGGTTACGGGTCTGAACCAGCTCTTCGAACTTACGGTCAGATTCAGCGTTAGCTTCCGCTTCGCGAACCATTTTCTGAATTTCTTCTTCATTCAGACCGGAAGAAGCCTTGATGGTGATCTTCTGCTCTTTACCGCTGTTTTTATCTTTCGCGGAAACGTGCAGGATACCGTCAGCATCGATATCGAAGGTTACTTCGATCTGCGGCATACCGCGCGGCGCTGGGTTAATACCATCCAGGTTGAACTGACCCAGAGATTTGTTATCAGAAGCGCGTTTACGCTCACCCTGCAGCACATGGATGGTTACCGCGGACTGGTTGTCTTCCGCAGTAGAGAACACCTGGCTGTGCTTGGTCGGGATAGTGGTGTTTTTGCTGATAAGCGCGGTCATCACGCCGCCCATGGTTTCGATACCCAGCGACAGCGGGGTAACGTCCAGCAGCAGAACGTCTTTAACTTCACCAGTCAGAACACCACCCTGAACCGCTGCGCCGATAGCCACAGCTTCATCCGGGTTAACGTCTTTACGCGGTTCTTTACCAAAGAACTCGGCAACTTTCTTCTGCACCATCGGCATACGAGTCTGACCACCAACGAGGATCACGTCGTTGATATCGGAAACGGACAGACCGGCATCCTGCAGGGCAACTTTCAGCGGCTCGATGGAACGGTTAACCAGATCTTCAACCAGGCTTTCCAGTTTCGCGCGAGTCACTTTAATGTTCATGTGTTTCGGACCGGTCGCGTCTGCGGTGATATACGGCAGGTTAACGTCGGTCTGCTGAGCGGAAGACAGCTCAATTTTCGCTTTTTCTGCAGCTTCTTTCAGACGCTGCATCGCCAGCGGGTCGTTGCGCAGGTCAATGCCCTGCTCTTTCTTAAACTCGTCAACGAGGTAGTTGATCAGACGAGTATCGAAGTCTTCACCACCCAGGTGGGTATCACCATTGGTTGCCAGAACTTCGAAGGTTTTTTCGCCGTCAACTTCGTCGATTTCGATAATAGAAATATCGAAGGTACCACCACCGAGGTCGTATACCGCGATAGTACGGTTGCCGACTTCTTTATCCAGACCGTATGCCAGCGCAGCGGCAGTCGGTTCGTTGATGATACGTTTGACTTCCAGACCCGCGATACGGCCGGCATCTTTGGTTGCCTGACGCTGAGCATCGTTGAAGTACGCAGGTACGGTGATAACAGCTTCAGTTACCGGCTCACCCAGGTAATCTTCAGCGGTTTTCTTCATTTTCTTCAGCACTTCAGCAGAAATCTGCGGCGGCGCGGTTTTGGTGCCTTTCACATCAAGCCATGCGTCGCCATTATCTGCGGCAACGATTTTGTACGGCATGATGGAAACGTCACGCTGAACTTCTTCATCCTGGAAGCGGCGACCAATCAGGCGTTTAATCGCAAACAGGGTGTTTTGCGGGTTTGTCACTGCCTGACGTTTAGCCGGCTGACCAACCAGAGTTTCACCATCCTGGGTATAGGCAATGATAGAAGGCGTGGTGCGATCGCCTTCGGCGTTCTCCAGCACGCGAGCGGTAGTGCCATCCATAATCGCTACACAAGAGTTGGTAGTACCCAGGTCGATACCAATAATTTTACCCATCTAAACGTCTCCACTAAAAATTCGATCAACATGTGGTTGTGAACCTGTAATAAGGGCGAAACGTGCGGTTTCAACTACCCTGACATCATTTTTTTTCAGGTTCTTCACTGCGGTTGACTACAAGATGGGGTCGCGCTGGTTTTCATCAAGGGGCAGGCCAAAAAAAATTTTTATGGCAGAGCGCAGGCGCGAGAGCGAACAACATGCCAGACGGACAAAATAGCCGTCATAATCCATACAAAAAAATAAATAGTAAATAAGAACATATTCACTGGATATCGCACGAGTTCGCCAAAGAGTTCGCCATTATCGCCGCGAAAGGTAAATTGCTGAAAAATACCCCGCCAGATCATAGACAGCCTCTGCGCGCCTCATTATTATGCCGCGCCCCACCGCAAGTGGCGGGGTAATGCTTCCCTTTCTAATCATTATTTTGAGGAATTATGGGCAACACTAAGTTGGCTAATCCGGCACCGCTGGGCCTTATGGGTTTCGGCATGACCACTATTCTGCTTAACCTGGCGAATAGCGGCCTTTTCGCATTCGATGTAGCTATCCTGGCGATGGGCATTTTTTACGGCGGCATTGCGCAAATTTTTGCCGGCCTGCTCGAGTATAAAAAAGGCAACACCTTTGGTTTAACCGCTTTTACGTCCTACGGCTCCTTCTGGTTGACGTTGGTCGCGATCCTCCTGATGCCGAAAATGGGCCTGGCTGATGCGCCGAATCCGCATTTCCTGGGCATGTATCTTGGCCTGTGGGGTATCTTTACGTTGTTCATGTTCTTCGGCACGCTGAAAGCCGCGCGCATGCTGCAGTTCGTGTTCCTGAGCCTGACGGTGCTGTTCGCGCTGCTGGCGATTGGCCACCTGGTTGATAACGAAGGCATTGTTAAAATTGCCGGCTGGATCGGCCTGGTATGCGGCGCGAGCGCTATTTACCTGGCGATGGGTGAAGTGTTGAACGAGCAGTTCGGCCGTACCGTCCTGCCGATTGGCGAGCCACGCTAATGGCCTGCCGCCGCCCACAACGCGGGCGGCGGCGTTAAATTTAACGCTGCAGTTCTCCTTGCGGTAAAACCGCCTGCGCCGTCAACCCCTGACGCAGCCAAATACCCAGACCCAGCCCCATCAGCGACAGCGCCAGTACGTACCAGGCCGGCGCCATCGGCGAAACCCCCATCAGCATCGTGACGGCAATCGGCGTCAGGCCGCCGAAAATGGCGTATGACAAATTGTAGGAAAACGAGATGCCGGTAAAACGCACTTCCGCCGGGAAGGCGCGCACCATTACGTAAGGTACCGCCCCCACCACGCCGACGCACAGCCCAACCGTGCCATACAGCAGGAACAGCCGCTGCGGGCTGGCGCCGGAAAGGTGGTAAAAGGCCCAACTGGCCGCCGCTAACAGCAGGCTACCGACGATAAAAGTGCGGCTGGCGCCGAATCGGTCTGCCGCCAGACCGGCGAGTAAACAGCCAATACACAGCATAATCGTGGCGATGCTATTGGCCTGCAGGGTAATCGCCGGCGCAAAGCCATAATGTTTTTGCAGCCACACCGGCGACATCAGGATCACCACTACCACCCCGGCGGAAAGCAGCCAGGTGAGTAGCATCGAAACGATAACGGCCTTCTGGTGCTTGAGCGCCACCGCCTTCACCGGCAGCTCCTGCGCCAGCGCTTTGCGCTGTTGCATCTCAAGAAATATCGGCGTCTCCTGCAGCCAACGACGCAGGTACATGGCTACCAGACCGAACACGCCACCCAGCAGGAAAGGAATACGCCAGCCGCCGTCGTGGATACCCTGCGGCGTCATGCTGGTGTTGATAAGCGTCGCCACTACCGATCCCAACAGGATCCCAACGGTCAACCCCGCGGTCAGGGTGCCGCAGGCGATACCGATGCGTTTTTCCGGGACATGTTCGGCTACAAAGACCCAGGCACCCGGCACTTCACCGCCAATCGCCGCCCCTTGTAAAATACGCATGAGCAGTAATAGCAGCGGCGCAACGATGCCCATTGAGGCATAGGTCGGCAGCAGGCCGATCGCCAGCGTCGGCAGCGCCATCAGCAGAATACTGAGGGTGAACATTTTTTTGCGACCGACCAGGTCGCCAAAGTGGGCCATGATAATGCCGCCAAGAGGGCGCGCCAGATAACCCGCGGCAAAAATACCGAAGGTCTGTACCTGACGTAGCCATTCCGGGATATCCGCCGGGAAGAATAGTTCGCCGACGACCGCGGCGAAGAAGACAAAAATGATGAAGTCATAAAACTCCAGCGCCCCGCCGAGGGCGGCCAGCGTCAGAGTTTTATAATCTTGTCGATTCAGTGCTCGGGTGTGTTGTGACATAACTGGCGCTTCGTCCGCAGTAATATTACGCAATGTGTAAAGTAAAAAACACTATACCGTAAATAAAACAGCACACCACCGGCGATGCAGGTTATATCAGCAATGCATTAAATTCAGGATAAAGTTTCACGCCGTGCGCTTTTCGGGCGAAAAGCTGCTACAACGCTCGCTTCCGTCTCCACATACGGCCCCTCAAGCAACTGTACACAATAAGGTACACTTGCAAAGACACCATGCACCAGCACGTTACCTTCAGCGTCTTTCACCCCTTCGAGGGTTTCCTGAATGGCTTTCGGCTGGCCTGGCAGGTTGAGGATCAGCGCCTGCTTGCGGATGACGCCAACCTGCCGGGATAGGATAGCCGTCGGCACAAAGTGTAGGCTAACCTGGCGCATTTGCTCACCGAAACCGGGCATCACACGATCGGCAATGGCTAGAGTTGCGTCCGGGGTCACATCACGACGCGCCGGGCCGGTGCCGCCGGTGGTTAACACCAGATGACAGCCCATCTCGTCAACCAACTCACACAGCGTCTGTTCAATGATGGGCTGTTCATCAGGAATCAGGCGAGTCTGCAGTTCAAAGGGCGTTGTCAGCGCACGCGACAGCCACTCTTCCAACGCAGGAATACCTTTGTCCTGGTAAACGCCGCTGGAGGCGCGGTCAGAAATAGAAACTAAGCCGATGCGTAATTTATTCATATTCATTCCGTTCAAATAGTGCAATTAAGCGGAATGATACACGCTGGAGAGAATTACAGACAGGATTCAAAAGAAGTAGCGTGACCGGCAGCCCGGTCACGCTGGGATGATTACAGCAGGTCGCCGATCATTTTTTCCAGTTTTTCCTGGTCGATGGCAAACTTACGGATACCTTCCGCCAGTTTGTCTACCGCCATCGGATCCTGGTTGTGCTGCCACAGGAACTGGGATTCAGTAATGCGTTCCGGACGCGCTTTCACTTCGCCGCTGAACGCCAGTTTACGTTCGATAGCGCCTTCGCTTTCCGCCAGCTCTTTCAGCAGCGCAGGGGCGATGGTCAGACGGTCGCAGCCGGCCAGCTCAAGGATTTCGCCAACGTTACGGAAGCTTGCGCCCATTACCACGGTTTCATAGCCGTGCTGCTTGTAGTACTCGTAGATTTCGCTAACGGAAACCACGCCCGGATCTTCTGCCGGCGCGTACTCTTTCTTATCCGTGTTCGCTTTGTACCAGTCGAGGATACGGCCAACAAACGGAGAAATCAGGAAGACGCCCGCTTCGGCGCAAGCGCGAGCCTGAGCGAAGGAGAACAGCAGGGTCAGGTTACAGTTGATGCCTTCTTTTTCCAGCTGCTCGGCGGCGCGAATACCCTGCCAGGTCGAAGCCAGTTTGATCAGAATGCGATCGTTGCCGATACCGGCATCGTTATACAGTTTGATCAGGCGTTTCGCTTTAGCGATGGAAGCATCGGTGTCGTAGGACAGACGGGCATCAACTTCGGTAGAAATACGGCCCGGGATCAGTTTAAGGATTTCGAGACCGATGTTCACCGCCAGTTTGTCGGAAGCATCGATAATCTGCTGTGCGCGATCGCTGCTCTGGCTGCGAGCCCAGGCAACAGCGTCGTCAATCAGCTTACGGTACTCAGGGATCTGAGCCGCGCCGAGGATCAAAGAAGGGTTGGTGGTGGCATCCTGAGGCTGATACAGCTTCATTGCCGCGATATCTCCGGTGTCAGCTACGACAGTGGTGTACTGACGCAGAGAAGTCAATTTATCCGTCATGATAGTGTTTCTCTTAAACAGCAGTTAAGGGGATGTAACCGGTCTGCCAAGATGATAACACGCCATAGGGTCAGCGCAACCGCCGACAATGCAAGAGCGCAGAGTGTGATAAACTCGACATATTAATTATCTGAATGCTAAAGGATTGTCACCGGAGTGGTAGCGCTTACACCGCGCGCCGGCATGGACAAGAGGACGTTTAATGCCTGATTTTCTCTCGTTTATCAATGAAATACTCTGGGGCTCGGTAATGATTTATCTGTTACTGGGCGCCGGTATTTGGTTCACCTGGCGAACGCAATTTGTGCAGTTCCGTTATATTCGTCAGTTTGGCAAAAGCCTTAAAAAAAGCCTCCGCCCGCAGCCCGGCGGCTTAACGTCTTTTCAGGCGCTGTGCACCAGTCTGGCGGCGCGCGTCGGCAGCGGTAATCTGGCGGGCGTGGCGTTAGCGATTGCCGCCGGCGGCCCCGGCGCGGTGTTCTGGATGTGGGTCTCCGCGCTACTCGGTATGGCCAGTAGCTTCGCTGAATGCTCGCTTGCCCAATTGTACAAAGAGCGCGATAGCGCAGGCCAGTTCCGCGGCGGCCCGGCGTGGTATATGGCTCGCGGCCTTGAGATGCGCTGGATGGGCGTGGTCTTCTCGATTCTACTTCTGCTTGCCTACGGGGTGATTTTCAATACCGTGCAGGCCAACTCGGTGGCGCACGCCATGGCCTATGCCTTCGATTTTCCGATGGCCGCCGTCGGCGCCGCGCTGGCTGCCGCGACGCTGTTGATTATCGTCCGCGGTTTACGCGGCGTGGCGCGATTGATGCAGTGGTTTGTCCCGCTGATGGCCCTGCTGTGGGTCGGCGCCAGCCTGTTGATTGGCCTCTGGCACTTCTCCGCCCTACCCGCGGTCTTTGAAACCATCTTCCGCTGCGCTTTCGGCTGGCAAGAAGCAGCGGCGGGCGCGGTGGGCTATACCATCAGCCAGGCGCTTACCGGCGGTTTCCAGCGCGGGATGTTTTCCAATGAAGCGGGGATGGGCTCCACGCCAAACGCGGCCGCCGCCGCGGCCTCATGGCCACCGCATCCCGCGGCGCAGGGCATCGTCCAGATGATTGGCGTCTTTATTGATACCATTGTTATCTGTACCGCCAGCGCGGTGATTATCCTGCTGGCGCCGCGCGAAAACCGCGATAGTGTGGTCAGCGGAATTCAAACCATGCAGCACGCGATGGGCGATCTCATTGGTAGCTGGGGGCCTGGTCTGGTGGCTGCCGTGCTACTGCTTTTCGCTTTTAGTTCGATTGTCGCCAATTATATTTATGCCGAAAATAATCTGATCTTTCTGCGACTCAATAAGCCGCTGCATATCTGGACGCTCCGGGTCATTACCGTATTCATGGTACTGGCAGGCACTCTGGTAAGCCTGCCGGTGGTCTGGCAGCTGGCGGATATTATTATGGCGCTGATGGCTATCACTAACTTAACGGCGATTTTGCTGCTGTCGCCAACGGTACGGATCCTCGCCAGCGATTATCTGCGCCAGCGTAAACTCGGCGTACAGCCGGTCTTCGATCCCGCTCGCTATCCGGAAATTCAGCAACATCTGGCGCCAGGCGCCTGGGATGAGATACCGCGTGAATAGCGCGGTAATCGCAGCAATCGCTCCCACCGTACTCTTTTTTTGTTAAAATTCGTCGAAATTCCCTGCAAGGACTGGATATGCTGATTCTGATTTCACCTGCTAAAACGCTCGATTATCAAAGCCCGCTGGCAACGACGCGCTATACCCAGCCCGAACTCCTGGAGTATTCTCAACAGCTTATCGGTATCGCCCGTAAGCTGACGGCGCCGCAAATCGGTAAGCTGATGAGCATCAGCGATAAGCTTGCCGACCTCAACGCCACCCGTTTTCACGACTGGCATCCGGACTTTACCCCGCAGAATGCCCGTCAAGCGATTCTGGCCTTCAAAGGCGACGTTTATACCGGCCTGCAGGCTGAAACCTTTAGCGAAGCGGATTTCGATTTCGCCCAGCAGCATCTGCGTATGCTATCCGGGCTTTACGGCGTGTTGCGTCCGCTGGATTTGATGCAGCCTTATCGTCTGGAGATGGGCATCAAGTTGGAAAATCCGCAGGGCAAAGATTTGTATCATTTCTGGGGCGATGTCATTACCGATAAGCTCAATCAGGCGCTGCAGGCGCAGGGCGACGATACCGTTATCAACCTGGCGTCCGATGAGTATTTTAAATCGGTAAAACCGAAAAAATTGCAGGGACAGTTGATTAAGCCGGTATTCCTCGATGAGAAAAACGGCAAATTCAAGGTGATCAGCTTCTATGCCAAAAAAGCGCGCGGCCTGATGAGCCGCTTTATCATAGAGAACCGTTTAACCCGTCCGGATCAACTGCAGGAGTTTGATAGCGAAGGTTATTTCTTTGATGCGCAGGCATCGGAGAACGGCGAACTGGTGTTTAAACGCCACGAGCAGTAAGCCTGAATGCCCCCGGTATGGCGCCGGGGGCGGAACGATTAGTCGTCGTGGTGATGCCGCTCGTGGCCATGACCATGATGGCCTTGATCGTCATCGTCATCGCGATCGTGGCGGCGATAATCATCATGCGGACGCCAGCGGTCGTCACGCCAGTCATAATGGCTCGCCCACCAGTCATGATCGCGCCAGCGATCGCCGTCCCAGTAGCGTCCATAATCATCACGGTCGCCGATTTGCAGCTTCACCGCCGGGATCAGGGTAATTTCATCTGCATGAACCAACGCAGGAGCGACCAGCAGCAGAGAAAGCGCCAGCAAAACAGGTTTCAGCATTGTCATAAGCAACCCCTTCTATTCGCCCCCATTATGGGTCGATAACAAAATATTAACCCTGCAAAACTACCCTGTTTATTCTCCGCAATCTGAATTTATGCTCTTCCGCATTTATTGGTCAGTTTTACACAATCTCTCCATTTTCGGGCGTAAAAAAACCGGGCGCGGAGCCCGGTTTAACGAACAGCGGAATGGCAATGCTAGCCCATCATCAGCTTACGCAGCGCGGCGAAGTCGGCTGGGAGATTGTGCGAGAGCAGCGGCAGGTCGGCGCGGTCGGCCAGTTCTTTCGGCAGCGGCAACGTCTCCTGTAGGATCTCTTCTACGCTCTCTTTGAATTTAGCCGGATGCGCCGTTCCGAGGAATAACCCATACTCTCCCGGCTGCAGCTGGTCGCGCAACGCGCGATAGGCAATGGCCGCATGCGGTTCCGAGGTATAGCCGATGGCTTTCAATTCACGCATGGTCGCTTTAGTGGTTTCATCATCCACCGCAGCATAGCCCAGTTCATTCAGACGCCATATTTTACGGCGGAATAACTCCTCCACGCGCGGCCAGTTGTTCGGTTGGCTGACGTCCATCGCGTTAGACAGGGTCGCCTGCGTCGCCTTCGGCGCCCAGTTGCCATCCTGCAGGAAGCGCGGCACGGTGTCATTGGCGTTGGTCGCGGCAATAAAACGCTTAATCGGCAGCCCCAGCGATTTCGCCAGCAGGCCGGCAGTAAGATCGCCGAAGTTGCCGCTTGGCACCGACACCACCAGCTGATTGCGGGCTTCCTGCGGCAATTGCGCGACCGCCTCGAAGTAGTAGCAGATCTGCGCCAGCAGGCGGCTGATGTTAATAGAGTTGGCGGAGTTGAGGCCAAGCGCGACCTTCAGCTCTTCATCGTCAAACGCCTGCTTAACCAGCGCCTGACAGGCGTCGAAATCACCGTCAATCGCCACGGTTTCGATGTTGCCGCCCAGGGTGCAGAACAGCTTCTCCTGCAGCGGGCTAATCTTACCGCGCGGATAGAGGATAACTACTTTGACGTTCGGCAGGCCGTAGAAGGCATGCGCCACGGCCGCGCCGGTGTCGCCGGAGGTCGCGGTCAGGATCGTCACCGGCTTATCGCCTGCGATATGCGTCAGCATCTGGGCCATAAAACGGCCGCCAAAATCTTTAAACGCCAGGGTCGGGCCGTGGAACAGCTCCAGGCAGCCGACATCATCCTGTACTTGAGTGACCGGCGCCGGGAAGGCGAACGCCGAAGCTACGCGGGCCTGCAGTTCATTCTGCGGGATCTCATCGCCAATAAAGGCCGACAGGATTTTCGCGCTGCGGGTCACGAAATCCTGCTCCAGCATTTCGTCGATTTCGGTCAGATTGAATTCCGGCAAATCGTGCGGAAAGAACAGCCCCTGTTGTTTGCCAAGCCCTTGCGTCACGGCCTGCGCGAAGCTGACCTGTTCGTTATGATCTTTTAAGTTATACAGTTTCATCACTTATCCCACTACTCGAGCGCCCGCCGTGTCCAGCCGGCAAATATGAACGAAGCCTTCCTGATTTTGCAGATAATGCGCGGCCAGCCAGTCGGCGACGCGCTGCGCGGTGTCCGGTTTATCGCACAACGCGAACAGCGTCGGGCCGGAGCCGGAGATACCGCAAGCCTGCGCGCCGATCTCCATCGCCGCCTGACGCGCTTCACTGAAGCCCGGCAGCAGTTTGGTACGGTACGGTTCGGCGATAACATCTTTCATTAACTTTGCCGCCAGCTGCGGCTGACGGCTATAGCAGGCGTGAATAAACCCTGCCAGGTGACGACCGTGGGCGATACAGTCCTGGCGGCGATACTGCGCCGGAAGAATCGCACGCGCTTCGGCGGTAGAGACCTTAATCCCCGGATAGGCCAGCACCCACAACCATTCATCAAAACCCGGGATCTGCTGGCTGATGATGCCATTTTCTTCGATCATCAGTTGCATACCGCCAAGGTAGCACGGCGCCACGTTATCATAGTGAACGCTGCCGGAGATGCGCCCTTCCATCTCGCCCATCAGCGCCAGCATTCGGGTTTCATTCAGCGGCTTACCACAAAACTCATTCATTGCCACCAGCGCGGCGACCACCGAACAAGCGCTGGAGCCAAGGCCCGAGCCAATCGGCATATTTTTTTCCAGGGTCATCGCCACCGGAACCGTTTTACCGATCTCGCGGCAAAAGGCTTCCCAGCATTGATAAACGATATTTTCCTGCGGCGCCGACGGTAATTTGCCGGCGAAGCGGCCTACATTACGTAGGCTAAACTCCGCCGCCGTCTCTACCGAGACGTTATCCCCCAGCAAGGTGCCGTCAACCGGCGTCACCGCGGCTCCCAGCACATCAAAACCGACGCTCATATTGGCACTGGAAGCCGGGGCGTATACTTTGACCATCTTAAACTCCTAACTTCCATGACAGGGTGCGTAGCAGGTCGGCGAACACGCCAGCCGCCGTCACGTCATTCCCCGCGCCATAGCCGCGCAGCACCAGCGGCAGAGGCTGATAATAGTGGCTGTAAAATGCCAACGCGTTCTCGCCGTTTTTCACCTTGAACAGCGGATCGTTGCCGTCGACTTCGGCGATTTTCACCCGGCAGACGCCATCTTCTTCAATATTGCCGACGTAGCGTAAGACTTTACCCTCGTCGCGCGCTTTAGCAACCCGCGAGGCGAATTGATCGTCAAGCGTCGGCAGTCGCGCCATAAAGCTTTCGACATCACCGCTGGCGTCGAAGTCGGCAGGCAGCGCAGGCTCAACGATAATATCCGAGAGCTCCAGCTCGCGCCCGGTTTCGCGGGCAAGGATCAGCAGCTTGCGCGCCACATCCACGCCGGAAAGATCGTCGCGCGGGTCCGGTTCGGTATAGCCCATCTCGCGCGCCAGTTTAGTGGCTTCAGAAAGGCTCATGCCCTCATCCAGCTTACCAAAAATAAAGGAAAGCGAGCCGGAGAGGATCCCGGAAAAATGCACCAGCTCATCACCAGCGTTCAGCAGGTTCTGCAGGTTTTCGATGACCGGCAGACCCGCGCCGACGTTGGTGTCGTAGAGGAACTTGCGCCGCGAGCTGCTGGCGGCGTGACGCAACTGGTGATAGTAATCCAGCGAAGAGGTATTGGCCTTTTTATTCGGCGTCACCACATGGAAACCTTCACGCAGGAAGTCTGCGTACTGATCGGCCACCGCCTGGCTGGAGGTACAATCGACGATAACCGGGTTCAGCAGGTGATACTCTTTCACCAGACGGATTAAACGGCCCAGATTAAAGGGCTCTTTCGCTTCCGCGAGTTCGCTACGCCAGTTTTCCAGATTCAAGCCATGGACGTTCGTCAGCAGCGCCTGTGAATTGGCGACGCCGCATACGCGCAGATCGATATGCTTGCCCTTCAACCAGCTCTGCTGGCGCTTAATCTGTTCGATTAACGCGCCGCCGACGCCGCCGACGCCAATCACGAAGACTTCGATGACCTGGTCGGTGTTAAACAGCATCTGATGCGTGACGCGCACGCCGGTAGTCGCGTCGTCGTTGCTGACGACCACCGAAATTGAACGCTCGGAAGAGCCCTGGGCAATCGCCACGATATTAATATTGGCGCGCGCCAGCGCGGCGAAGAATTTCGCCGAGATACCGCGCAGCGTGCGCATTCCATCGCCCACGACGGAGATGATCGCCAGCCGCTCCATGATTGACAGCGGCTCCAGCAGCCCTTCTTTCAGTTCGAGATAAAATTCCTCTTCCATCACACGCTTCGCCCGCGCGCTGTCGCTTTGCGGCACGCAGAAGCTGATGCTGTATTCCGAAGAAGACTGGGTAATCAGCACCACGGAGATACCGGCGCGGGACATGGTGGCGAAAACGCGCGCCGCCATACCGACCATGCCTTTCATTCCCGGCCCGGAAACGTTGAACATGGCCATATTGTTAAGATTAGAGATCCCTTTTACCGGCAGGCCGTCTTCATCAAGGCTGGCGCCGATAAGCGTACCCGGCGCCTGCGGATTACCGGTATTTTTAATCAGGCAGGGGATCTGGAACTGGGCAATGGGAGCAATAGTGCGCGGATGCAGTACCTTAGCGCCGAAATAGGAGAGCTCCATCGCTTCCTGATAAGACATGGATTTCAGCAGACGCGCATCCGGTACCTGACGCGGGTCGCAGGTATAAACGCCATCAACGTCGGTCCAGATTTCGCAGCAGTCGGCGCGCATACAGGCTGCCAGCACGGCAGCGGAGTAATCAGAACCATTACGCCCGAGAACCACCAGCTCACCCTTTTCGTTACCGGCGGTAAAGCCGGCCATCAGCACCATGTGGTCTGCCGGGATTTGGCTGGCGGCGATACGGCGGGTAGATTCAGCAATATCAACAGTGGATTCAAGGTAGTGGCCGACGGCCAACAGTTTTTCGACCGGATTAATCACGCTGACCTTGTGGCCGCGCGCTTCCAGCAGCGCCGCCATGATAGCGATAGAGAGCTTTTCACCGCGGCAGATCAGCGAGGCATTAACGCCGTCCGGGCACTGGCCCAGCAGGCTGATACCGTGCAACACGTGTTTAATCTGCGCGAATTCCTGGTCTACGAAAGTTTTCAGCTGTGCGAGCGGGAAGCCTGGTTGAATGTCGGCCAGTCCCTGCAGCAGGTCGGCAAAAATGCGTTCAGCGTCGGCGATATTGGTAAGAGCGTCCTGACCGCTAATGGTTTTTTCAATCATTGCGACCAGATGGTTGGTGATTTTCGCCGGGGCAGACAGCACGGTCGCAACCTGCCCCTGCCTGGCATTGCTCTCCAGGATATCGGCAACCCGCAGAAAACGTTCTGCATTTGCCACTGATGTACCGCCGAACTTCAACACTCGCATGGTTCTTACCCCTTGATCTCTTGTCAAAAAAAAAGCCCGCACTGTTCAGGTGCGGGCTTTTTTCTGTTGTTTCCTGTACGCGTCAGCCCGCACCGTTACCTGTGGTAATGGTGGTGGTGATAATGGTGGTAATCATGCCGATGCGATTCATGGATGTTGTGTACTCTGTATTTTTATCTGTCTTGTGTCCTGCCTATATTGGTTAAAGTATCTGCCTGCTTAAGTCAACGAATTTCTAAATTGGCGACTTTTCAACCAACACCGTCATTACGCCACAGCGCCCCGATATTTCCGCCGCATTGCCAGACGGTTGCTGTTGAAATTAGTACATTCAACCATAAAAATTACTTATAACAGGATTTTATTCAGATAGTTTTTTTTCAATATCATGCAGCAATCGATGCAACATGGCGGTGTCGCGCTGTTGTAACAGGCCGATCCGCTGCTGTAGCCAGTCGGCCAGTTTTATGTCGTCATCGACACCCAAGCGTCCAAGTAGCGAAAGCGTCCGCTGACGTAGCGCCTGCAATTGTTTTTCGTCGGTTTCAGGCGCCTGAACCGCAGTCTGCTGCTGCAGCGAGCTCAGCTGATAGCAATACACCATTACCGACTGCCCAAGATTCAAGGAGGGATAATCGGCGACCATCGGCACGCCGGTAAGCACATCGGCCAGCGCCAGTTCATCGTTAGTTAATCCGGAATCTTCACGGCCAAAGACCAGCGCCGTATGTTTCATCCATTGCGCTTTTTCTTCCAGCAGCGGTAGCAACTGCTGCGGCGTGGTGTAGTAGTGAAAACGCGCGCGACTGCGGGCGGTAGTGGCGACGGTAAAGTCGACATCGTGCAGGGCCTGCTCAAGCGTCGGATAGGTTTTTATATTATCTAAAATATCTCCCGAACCATGCGCAACCCAGCGCGCGGCAGGCTGCAGATGCGCTTCGCTATCGACAATCCGCAGTTCGCTGAATCCCATGGTTTTCATCGCTCGCGCCGCCGCGCCGACGTTTTCAGCCCTCGCGGGGGCCACTAAAATGATCGATAAACGCATTATGCTTCCCTTATCCACTTACGCGGCGTGACTCTGCGGTCTCCCCCATTTTACGCGGCGAAAATTTACAAATTTGCAACAAAAATCACTAAAAATGAGCTTTATTACTCTTAAAAAAAACTAAACTGTTCACATTGGACACCAATACGGAGTATGTTAACAGAACGCATTTATCCATATGTTTGGCAATGATATTTCAGTTTTCATTTGTCTACGGGCTTTGGATTCATTGCATTTATTAATTCATAGCTGCAACTAATTGAGCTGTGTAAGAAATGTGACGATAAATCGCAAATCGATGCAATGATTTCACAAGACTGTTAACGTGCTACAATTGAACTTGATATATGTCAACGAAGCGTAGTTTTATTGGGTGTTCGGCCTCTCTTAGCCTGTTATGTTGCTGTTAAAATGGTTAGGATGACAGCCGTTTTTGACACCGTCGGGTCCAGAGGGAAAGTACCCACGACCAAGCTAATGATGTTGTTGACGTTGATGGAAAGTGCATCAAGAACGCAATTACGTACTTTAGTCATGTTACGCCGGACATGTTAATTTGTGGCATGTACCAGGCAGGTCAGGGACTTTGGTACTTCCTGTTTCGATTTAGTTGGCAATTTAGGTAGCAAACATGCAGACCCCGCACATTCTTATCGTTGAAGACGAGTTGGTAACACGCAACACGTTAAAAAGTATTTTCGAAGCAGAAGGTTATGATGTATTCGAAGCGACCGATGGCGCGGAAATGCATCAGATCCTGTCTGAAAATGATATCAACCTGGTGATCATGGATATCAACCTGCCAGGTAAAAATGGTCTTCTGCTCGCGCGTGAACTGCGTGAGCAGGCTGACGTCGCGCTGATGTTCCTTACCGGCCGCGACAACGAAGTTGATAAAATTCTTGGCCTCGAAATCGGCGCCGATGACTATATCACTAAACCGTTTAACCCGCGTGAACTGACTATCCGCGCGCGTAACCTGCTCTCCCGTACCATGAACCTGGGTACCGTGAGCGAAGAGCGTCGCAGCGTTGAGAGCTACAAGTTCAACGGTTGGGAACTGGATATCAACAGCCGTTCATTGGTGAGCCCAAACGGCGAGCAGTACAAGCTGCCGCGTAGCGAATTCCGCGCGATGCTGCACTTCTGCGAAAACCCGGGCAAAATCCAGTCACGCGCAGAGCTGCTGAAGAAAATGACCGGTCGCGAGCTGAAGCCGCATGACCGTACCGTGGACGTGACCATTCGTCGCATTCGTAAGCATTTCGAATCCACGCCGGATACTCCGGAAATCATCGCCACGATTCACGGTGAAGGTTACCGTTTCTGCGGCGATCTGCAGGAATAATTCTGGTTATCCCGCAGCTATAATGCAAAAACAGCGCCTTCTGGCGCTGTTTTTTTATGCTACTTTTACTTCCAGATACGTAGCGTGTCGTCATCCTTGCTTTGCGGTTTTTCCGGTTTGCTCTGCGGTAGAGATAAGGCATACCAGTCCACGCGGCGGGTCAGGAACATCAACGCGCACAGCGCCAGCAGTAGCACTCCGGTGCCGAGCAGCAGCGCGCTATCCTCAGAACGCAGCAGTAGCCACATCACGCCATCCAGCAGCAGCAGCGCCACGACGAATAACAGACTATTACGCCACCCTTTCAGTACCGCCTGTAAATAAATACCGTTGATTACCGCGCCAATCAGGCTGGCTATCGCCCAGGCTCGGGTAAAGCCAATATGCTCAGAGAGCGCCAGCAACACGAGGTAGAACATCACCAGCGATAAGCCGACCAGCAGATACTGCATCGGATGCAGACGACGATGCGTCAGGCTCTCGAAAACGAAGAAGGCCATAAAAGTCAGTGCGATTAACAAGATGGCGTATTTAGTCGCCCGGTCGGTGAGCTGATATTGATCGGCCTGCGACATCACGTCCACGCTAAAGGCGGGTAAACGCGACCACTCAATATCGGTGTCATCGGCGAAATAGTTGCCCATATTGTTGGCAAACCAACTGCTCTGCCAATGCGCGCTATAACCCGAGGCGCTCACTTCGCGCTTCGTAGGCAGGAATCTGCCAAGGAATCCTGGATGCGGCCAGTTACTGGTTAGCTGAAGCTCGCTGTTGCGGCCCAACGGTACAACGGAGAAGCCGCCGGTACCGTTAAGATTGAGGGTAAAAGCAATATCCAGCGGTTTATTGTCTGCGCTTAACGCCGGCATCGGCATATGAATACCTACCCCGCCGCCGTTCAATCCCAATCCCGGTTCAACGGTCAGTGCCGTACCGTCAATTACCGGCGCGTTGATAACGCCGATGCCGCGGGCATCGCTCACGCTAAGCACTAAAAACGGTTTTCCTAAATTGATATTTGCCTTTTGCAGCTCTTTCAGCCGCGAAGGATCGAACTGCGCCTGAATTTGCAGGGCATTATGCCAGACCTGCCCACTGTATATGCCGACTTTTCTCGACTCCACATTTTGCACACCGTTAACCGTCAGCGTTTCCGGTAGCCAGTAGTAGATCCAGCGACGCTGATATTCGACCTCTTTTTGATTCTCCATACGAAATAGCGTCTCGGTCACCGGGATAGCAACCAGCGGCCCCGTCAGCTTTTGTGAACCGCTGGTACTGTGCTCTATCGCATCCACTACATCGCTGCGATAGTCCGCACGCTCGCTAATAAGCGCTCTGACCATCATCAGCGGCACGGACAACAGCAAAATACAGCCCAACAGCGTACTAATTTTCCAGAATAATGGTGATTTCATCATAGCCTTCTCCCTATCGTGATGGGCTCACTGTAGGGCGGCTATGTGCAGTGTGTTTGAAGCTATGTGAAGGGACGGTGAAGTTGTAGCGTCGCGACAACGCCGCCTTCAGGGCGATTACGCAGGCTAATATCACCCTGATGCAGACGCGCCACCTCACGCACAAACGCCAGTCCTAAACCGCTGCTCTTATGGCCATCTTCCCGCGGCAGCGAGTAAAAGCGTTCAAAGACGCGCGCCAGCGCAAAGTCAGGAATACCGCGACCGTTATCCGTCACGCTTAGCTGCGCCTCTTCGTGGCACGTCTCCACCGCCAGAGCGATTTCACCGCCGCGGGGGGTAAAGTCAATCGCATTATCGATAAGATTGCCCAGCGCCTGCGCCAGTAGTTCGCTATCGCCATTCACCGTTACCCCGCTCTTCTGCCAGCGCAGGGTGATGGCTTTCGCCTCCAGAGCAATGTCGCGTTCATCCGCCAGACGTTGGAAAAGCGCATCAACCGAAACCAACTGCGGCGTTATCTCCAGCCGATTTTCCAGCCGCGCCTGTTGCAGCAGTTTTTCCACCAACAGCTGCATGCGGGTATTCTGCGCAAGAATATTTGCCGTGAAACGCGCGGCGACCTCAGGCGGCGGCCCCTCGCGCAAGATCTCTGCCGCACCGCGGATCGCCGCCAGCGGGCTTTTGAGTTCATGAGTGAGATCGTAGACATAGTTTTCGATCGCGTTCTTGCCTTCTAGCTTCACGCGCATGCTCTCCAGCGCCTGCGCCAGCTTGCTTAACTCGCTACTGCCGACGTTCGGCAGAGGCAACGGACGCTCGGCAGTCACCGAATCGGCGTAACGCACCAGTTTGCCAATAGAGAAGTTAATCCACCAGACCATCCCGGCGCCGATCAGTAAAGCAATCCCCAGCAGCGCGCCACCGGCCCACAATATCCGCCGCTCGCTGCGTTTAATCACCGGCGTCATTGCCAGATTAGGTTTACCGACGCTGACCACGCCGATGATACGCCCGTTATCCATCACCGGCGCGGCAATGTACATGACGGAGCTATTATCATCATTGGGGTCACTGCGCGAACTGCGGGCGCCGTACTGGCCGCGCAGGGTCAGCCAGACGTCATTCCAGCGCGAATAATCCTGGCCAACCGCCTCCCCGCTGGAGTCAAACACCACTTTCCCCTGAGCATCCGTCAGATAGACGCGATACTCATTGCGCATTTTCCTGATACCGCTGATATTGGCGTTGATGGGCTGCTGATTAAGCGACTGAAAGGCCTGCGCCAGCCGCCCCTGCTGCGGATTTACCGAAAGAAGATCCTCCCGGGCCAGCGCCGCCAATAGCGTTGCGGTATCGTTAAGCGTGCCTTCCGTTGCCCGGCGCACGCCCGGTTTGACTTCCTGCACAAAGATAGAGAGCACAAACCACGCGGCAATGCCGACAATCAAGAAATACCCCAGTAACAGGCGCATCCCGATACGCATCAATAGCCCCCCAGGCTATAGCCCAGACCGCGATGCGTATTAATCGGGTTAATATCAGGATTCACCGCCCGCAGCTTGGCGCGTAGGGTTTTGATATGGGTATCGACGGTACGATCGATACTCTCGTAAGCATCGCTCCACACTCGCTCCATCAACTGCTGGCGAGAGAACACGCGACCGGGGGCGTTAATGAGGGTTTTCAACAGCAGGAATTCGTAACGCGTCAGGCTCAGCGGTTGACCATACCAGCTAATTGTCATCGCCAGCTCATCCAACACGAACTCGCCAACGCGCACCACCGGCGAAGGGGTAGAAAATTTCTGCAGGCGACGCAGAACGGTACGCACCCGCGCGCAGACTTCGCGCGGCGAAAACGGTTTGGCGATGTAGTCGTCAGCGCCAATTTCCAGCCCCAGCAGCTTATCAACCTCTTCGCTGCGTGCGGTCAAAAACAGTACTGGCAATGCCTGATGGCGCGCCAGCAGTCGTCGGCATAGTTCAAAGCCGCTAATATCCGGCAAGCCGACGTCGAGGATCGCTAAATCCGGGCTCTGATGCAGTGCCGCATCAAGCGCGGGCAACCCGCGCTCGAAGACGGTCACGTCGAATCCTTCCTGCTGCAGCATGTAAACAAGGGTATCGGCGATACTCTGTTCATCCTCAACTAACCAAATCCGTGGCTGTTGCATTGTGACTCCCGTTTATTTATTCCACGGCATGATCGGCACGGCGCTGATGGCATTCTTCGGCGAGCCGTCGACCACTTTATCCGAATAGGTCAGGTACACCAGCGCATTGCGTTTAGCGTCATAGAAGCGTACGACCTGCAGTTTTTTGAACACCAGCGAGGTACGTTTCTGGAATACCACATCGCCCTGGCTTTTGCCGTTTTTGATTTTATCCGTCAACTCAATCGGCCCGACCTGCTGGCAGGAGATGGCGGCGTCTGAGGTATCTTCCGCCAGCCCCAGACCGCCTTTAATGCCGCCTGTTTTTGCCCGGCTAATATAGCAGGTGACGTTTTGTACATCGGGATCGTCGAAGGCTTCGACCACGATTTTATGATCCGGCCCCAGCCATTTAAATACCGTATCGACGGAGCCGATTTGCTCGGCGTGCGCCAGTTGGCCTGCGGCCAGCAAGAACAAACCTGCCACTAACTTCTTGTATTTCATATTGTTACCATTTCTTAAAATTCCGCTGCGTGATAATCACAAACGCTGTGGAAAAGGTTTAAAGATCACAGCTTTACAAAATTACCAACGATATCCACCAGATAATCGCATTTATAAGCAAAAAAAACACTGAATGCTAAAACATCAAAAAATGCTATTATCCGCTACCTTAATATAGGTACCTGAGTTTAAAGGATGGGGACATTTTATGGATCAAGCTGGGATTATTCGCGATCTCCTGAGCTGGCTGGAAGGTCACCTGGATCAGCCCCTCTCGTTGGATAATGTGGCGGCGAAGGCAGGTTATTCCAAGTGGCATTTGCAACGTATGTTTAAAGACGTCACGGGTCAAGCTATCGGTGCCTATATTCGCGCACGCCGTCTCTCCAAATCCGCCGTGGCGCTACGCCTGACCGCACGCCCGATTCTCGACATCGCGCTGCAGTATCGCTTCGATTCTCAACAGACGTTCACCCGCGCCTTTAAAAAACAGTTTAATTTGACCCCAGCGCTCTACCGCCGTTCTCCGGACTGGAGCTCGTTCGGTATGCGTCCGCCGCTGCGGCTCGGCGAATTTACCATGCCGAAGCATGAGTTTGTGACCCTGAGCACCACGCAACTGGTCGGCGTGACCCAAAGCTATACCTGTAAGCTTGAAGAGATTTCTGAATTCCGTAACCAGATGCGCGTTCAGTTCTGGCGCGAATTCCTCGGCAATGCGCCCAGCATTCCGCCAACGCTGTACGGCCTGCATGAACCGCGTCCAAGTCTGGAAAAAGATGACGAACAGGAGGTGTTCTACACCACCGCGCTAACGCCGGAGATGGCGAACGGGCACCTGCATAACTCTCATCCGGTGATTCTGGAAGGCGGCGAGTATGTAATGTTCACTTACGAAGGATTAGGCACCGGGCTGCAGGAGTTTATCCTGACGGTATACGGCACCTGTATGCCGATGCTGAACCTCACCCGCCGCAAAGGCCTGGATATTGAGCGCTTCTATCCGGAAGATGATAACCGGAACCAGGCCACGCCAATTCAGCTGCGCTGCGAATACCTGATTCCGATTCGTCGTTAACGCTGTAGTTCGTCCATCGCGGGGGCATCGAGATGCGAAACGTCCCCCGCGGTCTCCACCACCCATCCTGACGCCAGCCACGGGCTCTGCTGATAATCAACGCGTGAAATCGAACAGTTGCGCAGGCGCAGACGGCGCTCCGCATAAGCAGGCAGCCCGAGGATTGTGCTCACCAGACAGCCCAGAGCCATCCCATGACTCACCAGCAGCGGCCGGCTACCTGGCGGTAATTCCAGACAGGACGATAGCGCCGCGCGCATACGCTCGCTCAGCTCCTGCATGGATTCGCCCTGCGGTATGCGGCCATCCGGCGTACCGTTGACCAACTGACGGCGCCAGCCCTCTTCTTCCTCACTAAGCGAGTCGATATGGCGCTTCTCCAACACCCCCATATCCAGCTCGCGCAGGCGCGGATCGGTAACGACGCCGCAGCCGCAGGCTTCAGCGATAATTTCTGCCGTGCGGCGGGTACGTCCGAGGTCGCTGGCGATAATATGGGTGATCCCCAGCGTTCTGGCGCGCTCGCCCACCTGCCATGCCTGGCGCTCGCCGTGAGCGGTCAGTGGGCTATCGGACTGGCCTTGAATACGTCGCTCGGCGTTCCACTGCGTTTCACCGTGGCGAACAAGGTATACCTGTAACATGCTTATTTTCCGTTCTGAACCCTTCATCAATCGACGATCGGCGCTATCGGCTACCGCCAGAGTGATTTAGAGTATACTGCGATGACGTTAATTAATTCTGAGTTGTTTTGATTATGCACCATGTTGTCTCAGCTACCACTAATCCCGCCAAAATTCAGGCAATTCTGCAGGCTTTTAACGAGATCTTCGGCGAAGGATCCTGCCACATTGAGTCCGTCGCCGTCGAGAGCGGCGTGCCGGAACAGCCCTTCGGCAGCGAGGAAACGCGGGCTGGCGCACGAAATCGCGTCGCTAATGCCCGTATCGCGCAGCCGCAAGCCGATTTTTGGGTGGCGATAGAAGCCGGGATCGATGAAGGCAGCACCTTCAGTTGGGTGGTAATTGAGAACCAGCAGCAGCGCGGCGAAGCGCGCTCGGCAACCCTGCCGCTGCCGGAAGTCATTCTTGCGCAGGTTCGCGCCGGGGAAGCGCTGGGGCCGGTCATGTCGCAGCATACCGGTATCGATGAGATAGGCCGCAAAGAGGGCGCTATTGGCGTCTTTACCGGCGGCAAGCTGACGCGCAGCAGCGTCTACCATCAGGCGGTCGTGCTGGCACTCAGCCCATTCCATAACGCTATTTATCGTTAAGCAGGGTCTGTTCCAGCCACTGGCGTAGCTCTACCGGCGCCGATTTCAGGCTATTCGAACCGCGGGTAATGGTGGCAATACCGGCGCCGAGTTCGTTTTTCAACTCGCGCTGGCTCATCTCGCCGCGCAGCAACTCTTCAATAATACGCACCCGGGTGCCCAGCGCTTCGCGCTCGTCGGGCGTCAGCATCAGCTGCAGTAACGGCAGGTGAAGGTCTTCGGCGTAAGCTTGCTGCAGCAGCGCCACGAAACGTAGCCACTCCTGATGACGTTGTTCGGCCACGGCCGCTGAATAGGGAGATTGTTGGGTCATGTTACGTCGCCATGTTGAGACGGGCAGCCAGGCTGCCCGTCGAATGTACTCATCAACGAGTACAAAGAATAACATACTTCCGAACAATCAGTAACGCTGTTGCCATTCGGCGTCGCTCAGCAAGTTATCCTGCTTGCCCATAAAGTAGCGGTAATAGGCATCGTAAGAGAGGACGTTTTTTACATAGCCGCGGGTTTCCGAGAACGGAATACTCTCGACAAATGCCACCGCATCGATGCGCCCGGCGCTATTGCCCTGCCAGGTTCGCACGCGTCCAGGCCCGGCGTTATAGGCGGCGGAAGCGTAAATACGGTTATTGCCGAACTGCTGGTAGACGTACTGCAGATAGCTGGTACCAATGTTGATATTGGTTTCCGGATCCAGCAGCTGCGACGGGCCGCTATAGCCAGGAATGCTGAACATGCTAACGGTATGCGTCGCGGTGCCCGGCATAATCTGCATCAAGCCGCTGGCGCCGACCGGTGAACGCACTTTCGGGTTCCAGGCGCTCTCCTGACGCGCAATCGCCATCGCGTAGCTCTGCGGAATATCTTTGCCGCTAATATAACGCGCGAACAGATCGTTGTACGCCAGCGGGAAGCGCTCTTCCAGCTGATCCCACAATTTACCGGCGATCGTCGCCTGTACGCTAAGATCCCACCAGTGTTGATCAAAAGCGTAACGCGCCAGCTGCGCCTGCTGCGATTTGGTCCGGCTGCTCACCAGGTTCGCCCATTCGCTGCGCGCGGTGTTGTCCATGTTCCAGTACATCAGCTCGCGAACGCGCGCCATCTCAGGGCCAGAGGCCAGCGCCGGGTCGATAGTGCCGGAGGCTTTATCAATGCGGAAGGTGTACTCTTCGCCCAGACGCTGAGCGGCAACCATCGGATAGAAGCCGCGCTGCTGCATCAGCGAATGCAAGATGGCTTTCGCTTCGTCATCGCGCCCGCGCTCCAGCAGCAGATCCGCCTGCCAGTAGCGCCACTCGTCTTTCTCTTTCGCCTCCATCGGCAGACGCGCCAGCCAGGTGTTCAGCCCATGACGATCGCCGTTGCCGAGCGCCATACGAACCCGGCGTTCCACAAGCGGGGTCGATTGCGAACGCATGATCGCGTCATCGCGCCACTCCGCCTGCGCTTCGGTCACATCGCTGCCCATCAGGCGCCAGGCGACGATATCGCGCAGCTCCTGGGTTTGATCCTCATTCAACTGCTGCGCCTGCACCAGCGATGGGATCATCAGACGGGCGTTTTCCACATCCTGACGCGCGACGCTGGCAAAAGCGACCGCCGCCATCTGGCGGGTAAAGTCGGTGGCCCCGGTGGTGCGGGCAAAGGTCATCACGCTATTAGGATCGTTGGCCAACGCCACCACTGCCGAAGAGATGCTCTGATAGTTTGACGGCATCTGCTGAGCAAGCACGCGGACCAGGCTGGTATTGCCGGCCTTCATCGCCAGGCGGATTCGTTCGAGATAAGCCAGCGGATCCTGCTGCCCGGAATCGCGCCATGCGCTAAACAGCGGATCGCAGGCATTTGGCTGGCTCTTACCGGTCAGCCACAGCTCTTTCGCCCCGCTCCACGCTTCCTGCGATTGGCCGACGCTGAGTTTAGCGTAGTAGTAGTTACACTGCGCTTCGGTTGTCGCCGGTTTATCCGGGCTGAACGCCAGTAAGCCTCGCCAGTCGGTACGCCGCGCCAACTCATTAACAAAGCGTGATTTCAGCGAACGCGCCGCCGGTAGCGTCGGGTTCGCCGCAATGAAATTAGTGACCACCAGCGGCGGCTGGTTCATCAGGTCATCGGTAATTTGTCGATATTGCAGGTAGGGATACAGCGGATAGCTGCTGAGCGTGGGCATCAACTGGTTGACGACATCCATCTGGCGGTTGTCCCACGCCTGTTTAATTTGAGCATAGCGGCTGCGCTGTTCATCCAGTGAATCCGCATGCGCCAGCTGGCTTAGCGTCAGCAGACTCACGCCGGCAGCCAGAAGACGCCATGCCGTAGTTTTGGCTTTTTCCACAAGCTCTTCCTCTAGTTTGGTGCATCACCGCGGCATCGTGCCGCTTCAAAAAAATCAGGTATTGCTTAGTTATGCTAATCAGACAACTGAAAACATGCCATGTCCTGAACATTTTTTTACGCTTCTGTGAATCCTGTCGCCTCGCTGGGATTACCGCGCGAAAAAGGCTACACTTCGCCTTTGAACTATCTATCAGAATAGAAAGAGGCGAAGTCCAACGTGGCTCAATTCGTTTATACCATGCATCGTGTCGGCAAAGTGGTTCCGCCGAAACGTCATATTTTGAAAAATATCTCCCTCAGTTTCTTCCCTGGCGCGAAAATCGGTGTTCTCGGTCTGAACGGCGCCGGTAAATCTACCCTGCTGCGCATCATGGCCGGTATCGACACCGAGATCGAAGGTGAAGCGCGCCCGCAGCCCGGGATCAAAATCGGCTACCTGCCGCAGGAGCCGCAGCTGAATCCGGAGCACACCGTACGCGAATCCGTTGAAGAAGCGGTCGCCGAAGTGGTTAACGCGCTGAAAGGCCTGGACGAAGTTTATGCCAAATACGCCGAGCCGGATGCCGACTTCGATAAGCTTGCCGCGCAACAGGGCAAGTTCGAAGAGATCATCCAGGCGCACGACGGCCATAACCTGAACGTGCAGCTGGAGCGTGCGGCCGATGCCCTGCGCCTGCCGGACTGGGATGCGAAAATCGCCAATCTTTCCGGTGGTGAACGCCGCCGCGTCGCACTGTGCCGCCTGCTGCTGGAAAAACCAGACATGCTGCTGCTCGACGAACCGACCAACCACCTCGACGCCGAGTCCGTCGCCTGGCTGGAGCGCTTCCTGCACGATTTCGAAGGCACCGTAGTGGCGATTACCCACGACCGTTACTTCCTCGATAACGTCGCCGGCTGGATCCTCGAGCTTGACCGCGGCGAAGGTATTCCGTGGGAAGGCAACTACTCCTCCTGGCTGGAGCAGAAAGATCAGCGTCTGGCGCAGGAAGCTTCTCAGGAAGCCGCACGCCGCAAATCTATCGAGAAAGAACTAGAGTGGGTTCGCCAGGGCGCGAAAGGCCGTCAGTCTAAGGGCAAAGCCCGTCTGGCGCGCTTTGAAGAGCTTAACAACGTCGAATACCAGAAACGTAACGAGACCAACGAACTGTTCATTCCGCCAGGAGCGCGTCTGGGCGATAAAGTTCTGGAAGTCAGCAATCTGCGCAAATCTTACGGCGACCGCGTACTGATTGACGATCTGAGCTTCTCCGTACCGAAAGGCGCTATCGTTGGTATCATCGGTCCGAACGGCGCGGGTAAATCTACCCTGTTCCGCATGATGTCCGGCCAGGAACAGCCTGATTCCGGCACCATCACGCTGGGTGAAACCGTTAAGCTGGCCTCCGTCGATCAGTTCCGTGACGCGATGGACAACAGCAAGACCGTTTGGGAAGAAGTGTCCGGCGGCCTGGATATCATGAAGATCGGCAACACAGAGATGCCAAGCCGCGCCTACGTTGGCCGCTTTAACTTCAAAGGCGTCGACCAGGGCAAACGCGTTGGCGAGCTGTCCGGCGGTGAACGCGGTCGTCTGCACCTGGCGAAGCTGCTGCAGGTCGGCGGTAACGTACTGCTGCTCGATGAACCGACCAACGACCTGGATATCGAAACCCTGCGCGCGCTGGAAAACGCCCTGCTGGAGTTCCCGGGCTGCGCCATGGTTATCTCGCACGACCGCTGGTTCCTTGACCGTATTGCGACCCACATTCTGGATTACCAGGATGAAGGTAAAGTTGAGTTCTTCGAAGGTAACTTTACCGAGTACGAAGAGTACAAGAAACGCACCCTCGGCGCCGATGCGCTGGAGCCGAAGCGTATCAAGTACAAACGTATCTCAAAATAAAATACAAAAAGGCAACGCAAGTTGCCTTTTTTAATGTTTGCTCCCTCTCCCATTGGGAGAGGGCCGGGGTGAGGGCCTCACCCCGCAGAGCCCCTACCCCTGCTCGCCCATCAGCTGCTTCACCAGCTCAACGCAGCGCAGGAACCGGGCGTCGTAGTCCGACTCTTCCACGTGGACGAACTCGATGCCGTTTTCTTTCAGCAGTGACACCAGCAACGTCTGAAACTCTTTGCGATCTACCGAACTACCGAGGCTACGCAGCCCATCGGCCACCCAAGGCGTGTTGTTCTCCAGCAGGATCACCAGATCAAAGCGGTATTCATCGATTAACGCCTGCACGAACGGATGCTCGCGGCCTTCGTACTTCAGGCAGAAGGCCTGAGTGCTGACGAAGTCGGTATCGATAAACGCCACCTTATTGGCATACTTCACCGCGAAATCAATGTACTGTGCATGCCCCAGCGCGATTTTATCGTAATCGGAATACTGCAACGCCATTTCATCGCCGCCGAGGTGTGAAAAGACGTAATCGCGGCCATATTCCCAGGCGCTGGTAGTATTGAAGATATTGGCGAGCTTATTCACCAGCGTCGATTTACCGCTCGACTCGCCGCCTAGGATCGCCACCGTACGCACAAAGAACGGTTTTACTTCGGTCGGAATATATTCCCAATAGCGGAACGGGTTTTCGCGGATCTGGCCGCCGCTGATACTCATGAAGGTTCGCTTCGGATCGATAAGCACGGTTTCGATCCCCAGATGCTCCAGATACTGCGGCGCATCGGCCTCTTCCGAGGTGTAGATCCAGTTAGGTTCGATCCCTTTCTCGCTCATGAAGGCGCGGATCCCGCGGCTCCAGACGTCCCAGCCGTGCGGGTACGGCTCCATCCCCTCTTCGTTGAAGGCGTGGATGCGAATGTTTTTTTGATATTTAAAGGTTTGCAGCAGCCAGCGCAGACGATCGGGAACCGTCGGCTGTTGCGACATGGCGCTCTCCTCGAACAGCTCGCGGTCACGAGTGTCGTCATAGCCCATGATGATATGAAGCTCATCGACCTGGCTACAGGCGCGCTGAATCAGGTAAATATGCCCGGTATGCAGCGGATAAAATTTACCAAAAACCACCCCGACGCTTTTCTGTTTGCGCGGGAATTCAAGGCCGAGGAAGCGGTGTAAGGCTTCGAGCTTCTGGGCGCTCGGGCTTTTGATTTTCGCGTTTAATAGCTGACTGAGATAACCTTTGGTCATCCCGCTGGCTTCCGCCACCTGCTGCAGCGTACAACCCTTTTGCTTAATGGCGTTTTTCAGATAGTCGAATGACGACATAGTTTATGCGTGCCTCCTGCAAACTCGGGTTTGATACCCGTCATACCCTGAAGTATGACGGGTATCATTATAAGTCGTCAAAAACGCTCAGCGCATCGGCCAGTTTTTTCACGCCAAAGATTTGCATCCCTTCCGGCGCTTTTTTAGGCACGTTTGCCGCAGGTACGATGGCGCGACGGAACCCGTGCTTCGCCGCCTCGGAAATACGTTCCTGGCCGCTTGGCACCGGGCGAATTTCACCGGCTAATCCGACTTCGCCAAAGACCACCAGATCCTGCGGCAACGGGCGATCGCGCAGGCTCGAAACCATCGCCAGCAGCAGCGCCAGGTCGGCGCTGGTTTCAGTGACTTTGACCCCGCCAACCACGTTAACGAAGACGTCCTGATCGGCCATCTGCAGGCCGCCATGACGGTGCAGCACCGCCAGCAGGATCGCCAGACGGTTCTGCTCCAGGCCTACCGCGACGCGACGCGGATTAGACATCATCGAGTGATCGACCAGCGCCTGGATCTCAACCAGCAGCGGACGGGTGCCTTCCCATACCACCATGACCGAGCTGCCAGAGGTGACTTCATCGCCGCGGCTGAGGAAGATGGCGGAGGGGTTGCTGACTTCGCGCAGGCCCTGCTCGGTCATCGCGAAGACGCCGAGTTCATTGACCGCGCCAAAGCGGTTTTTATGGCTGCGCAACGTGCGGAAACGGGAATCCGCATCGCCGTCCAGCAGCACCGAGCAGTCAATACAGTGTTCCAGTACTTTCGGACCGGCCAGCGAGCCGTCTTTGGTGACGTGGCCAACCATCACAATCGCCACGCCGCGAGTTTTGGCAAAGCGCGTCAGATAGGCCGCGGTTTCGCGTACCTGGGCCACGCTCCCCGGCGACGACTGGACATCAGCCATATGCATCACCTGGATGGAGTCGATGACCATCAGCTGAGGCTTTTCTTCATCGGCGATCTGACAGATTTGCTCGATGCTGGTCTCCGAGAGCATATTCAGATTCGCCGTCGGCAGCCCGAGACGATGCGCGCGCATCGCGACCTGCTGCAGGGATTCTTCCCCGGTGACGTACAGCGTTTTCATTCCTTCCGCCAGCTTGCAGAGCGTTTGCAGCAGCAGCGTCGATTTCCCGGCGCCGGGGTTGCCGCCGATTAGAATGGCGCTACCCGGTACCACGCCGCCGCCGAGCACGCGGTCGAACTCTTTAAATCCGGTGGAGAAACGCGGCAGCGCCTCCAGGCTTATCTCCGACAGCTTCTGTACCTTCGACACGCCGGCATTACCGGCGTAGCCTGACAGACGCTCGTTTCTCGCCACCTGCGGCGAGGCGGCGATGCGCATCTCGGTGATGGTATTCCAGGCATGGCAGGCGCTGCACTGCCCCTGCCAGCGCGGATAATCCGCACCACATTCATTACAGACAAATGCGCGTTTTGGAGCTTTCGCCACGTTAACCTCTTACTTTTGATTCATGCTGCCGGAGAGAATACAGAATACCCCCATCAGGTCAGCGTGGCGGATGGTGACTTCCGCCTGTTCATTGACTTTTGGTTTCGCATGATAGGCAATGCCGAGACCTGCCGCCTTAATCATCGGCAGATCGTTGGCGCCATCGCCAATCGCCACGGTTTGCGCCGGCGGAATCTCATATTTTTCCGCCAGTTTACGCAGAGTATTGGCTTTATATTTGGCATCGACAATGTCGCCGATAACGTTGCCGGTGAGCTTGCCGTCCATGATTTCCAGCTCGTTGGCGAATACCGCGTCGAGATGCAGCTTATCGCGCAGGTATTCGGCAAAGAAGGTAAAGCCGCCGGAGGCGATGGCTACCTTCCAGCCCAGCGTTTCCAGCTTCAGCACCAGTTGCGTCAGCCCCGGCATCAGCGGCAGCGCTTCCCGCACCTGCAGCAGGATGTTCGCGTCGGCGTCTTTCAGGGTGGCGACGCGCTGGCGCAGGCTGGCGGTGAAGTCGAGCTCGCCGCGCATCGCGCGTTCGGTCACTTCCGAAACCAGCTCGCCGGTGCCGGCAAGCTTAGCAATTTCATCGATACATTCGATCTGAATCGCCGTGGAGTCCATATCCATCACCAACAGGCCCGGCGTGCGCAGATGCGGGATTTTGCCCAGCGGCGCGACGTCCAGCCCGGCTTCATGGGCCAGGCGTGTGGCGCGCTGCGTCAGCGAGCCCGCCAGGCGAATCACCTGATAGTCTTCCACGACCCAGGAAGAGACGATAACCAGCGCTGCGCCGAGTTCGCGCTGCCACGCCGTCAGCCGACGTTTATCGAGACCGCGACCATACAGCAGCCAGCCGCTGCGCCCGGCGTGATAATCCAGCGGCATGACCTCGTCGCCGCTCAGGGAAAGCGGCAACCCAGGCCACAAGGAAACATCTTCGGGCAGGTCGCACCAGGTCAAACTGTTAGGCATTACGGCTCCACATCTCTTCATTCAGGCGAGGAAAATAACGCATGAGGCTACCTTGTAACCAGCGCTTCTGGCAACATTAAGCTGCAAATTTTCAAAGGTGGAATATGGTACGAGCAAAACTGAAATTCCGACTGCATCGCGCCGTCATTGTTCTGATCTGTCTCGCGCTTCTCGTCGCGCTGATGCAGGGCGCCTCGTGGTTCAGTCAGAATAGCCAAAAGCAGCGTAATCCGCAGCTGGAAGAGCTGGCGCGGACGCTGGCGCAGCAGGTTACGCTGAACCTGGCGCCGCTGATGCGCAGCGAAACGCCCGACGAAAAGCGCATTACCCGCTTGCTGGAACAGCTGACGGATAAAAGTCGGGTGCTCGATGCCGGGGTATATGATGAACAAGGCGATTTGGTGGCTCGCTCCGGCGAAAGCGTTGATGTGCGCGACCGCCTGGCGCTGGATGGCAAAAAAGCCGGCGGCTACTTTAACCAGCAAATCGTCGAGCCGATCCTCGGCAAAAACGGCCCGGTCGGCTATCTGCGCCTGACGCTGGATACCCACACGTTGGCGACCGAGGCGAAACAGGTGGATAATACCACCAATATCTTACGCCTGATGCTGCTGTTGTCGCTGGCCATCGGCGTGGTGCTGACCCGCACGTTGCTGCAGGGCAAACGTACCCGCTGGCAGCAATCGCCCTTCCTGCTCACCGCGAATAAGCCCGTCCAGGACGAAGATAAAGATTAACCAGACAAGGATATCCTATGCCGACGCTCCGCCTGCTGCTCTCCGACTCCTACGACCCCTGGTTTAACCTCGCGGTCGAAGAGTGTATTTTCCGCCAGATGCCGGCCACCCAACGGGTGCTGTTTCTGTGGCGCAACGCCGACACCGTGGTTATTGGTCGCGCGCAGAATCCGTGGAAGGAGTGCAATACCCGGCGCATGGAAGAAGATAACGTGCGGCTGGCCCGACGCAGCAGCGGCGGCGGCGCGGTATTCCACGACCTCGGCAACACCTGCTTTACCTTTATGGCGGGTAAACCGGAATACGACAAAACCGTCTCCACCGCTATCGTGCTGGCGGCGTTGAATTCGCTCGGCGTAACGGCTGAAGCCTCCGGGCGCAACGATCTGGTGGTCAAAACCGACAACGGCGACCGCAAGGTGTCTGGATCCGCCTATCGCGAAACGATGGACCGCGGTTTTCATCACGGCACCCTGCTACTGAACGCCGACCTAAGCCGTCTCGCTAACTACCTCAATCCGGACAAGAAAAAGCTGCAGGCCAAAGGCATTAGCTCGGTGCGCGGGCGCGTAGCGAACCTGGTTGAGCTGCTGCCGGGTATCACCCATCAGCAAATTTGCGAAGCCATTCAGGCGGCATTCTTCAGCCATTACGGCGAGCGGGTAGAGGCGGAAGTCATATCGCCGGACAATACGCCGGATCTGCCGAATTTTGCCGAGACCTTCGCTCGCCAGAGCAGCTGGGAGTGGAACTTCGGTCAGGCGCCCGCTTTCTCCCACCTGTTGGATGAGCGCTTTCGCTGGGGCGGCGTCGAGCTGCATTTTGACGTGGAAAAAGGCCATATCACCCGCGCCCAGGCTTTTACCGATAGCCTGAATCCGGCGCCGCTGGAGGCGCTGGCGGCACGCTTAGTCGGCTGTCAGTATCGGGCGGAGGTCCTGCAGCAGCAGTGTGAGGCGTTGATTAGAGATTACCCTGAGCAGGAAGCGGAACTGAAAGAACTGTCGGCGTGGATGGCTGGCGCGGTGCGCTAATAAAAAAGCCCGCTGCGCTTAGCGGGCCTGGGAAACCGTAGGCCGGGTCAGGCGAAGCCGCCACCCGGCACAACAGGTCTTACTCTTTATCGCCCAGCAGTACGGATTCCAGCGCGATTTTGATCATATCGTTGAAGGTCGTCTGACGCTCAGCGGCAGTGGTCTGCTCGTGGGTACGAATATGATCGGAAACGGTGCAGATGGTCAGCGCTTTCGCGCCGAACTCCGCCGCGACGCCATAGATGCCGGCCGCTTCCATTTCCACGCCCAGAATGCCGTATTTTTCCATCACGTCGAACATAGACGGGTCCGGCGTATAGAACAGGTCAGCAGAGAAGATGTTGCCGACGCGCGCGTCAACGCCCAGCGCTTTCGCCGCGTCTACCGCGTTACGCACCATGCCGAAATCGGCAATCGCCGCGAAATCATGGTCTTTGAAGCGCAGACGGTTGACTTTAGAGTCGGTGCACGCGCCCATGCCGATAACCACATCACGCAGTTTGACATCTTCACGTACCGCGCCGCAGGATCCAACGCGGATGATTTTTTTCACGCCGAAATCGGTGATCAGCTCTTTGGTGTAGATAGAGCAGGATGGGATACCCATACCGTGGCCCATCACGGAGATTTTGCGGCCTTTGTAGGTACCGGTGAAGCCCAACATGCCGCGCACGTTGTTTACTTCACGCACGTCTTCAAGGAAAGTTTCGGCAATGTGCTTCGCGCGCAGCGGGTCGCCCGGCATCAAAACTACGTCAGCGAAATCGCCCATTTCTGCGTTAATGTGTGGGGTAGCCATCGTTTTATCCTTATATAAATTGTTCGTGCCTGATGGCGGCTACGCCTTATCAGGCCTACAAAACGTATTCAAATACCCTAAAGATTTCGCGGTGTAGGAAGGCGACGAATTCGTGAATCCCCGGGAGCATAGATTAACTATGTGACCGGGGTGAGCGAATGAAGTCAACGCATCTACAGCGCGAAAGACAACGGGTATTACAGCATGTTTTTACCGTACGCCATTGGCGACGTACCAAAGTATGTCGCCAGGGTCTGGCCGATATCGGCGAAGGTTTCGCGGTGGCCTAACGAACCTGGTTTCACTTTCGGGCCATATACCAGCACCGGAATGTGCTCGCGGGTGTGGTCGGTACCGGTCCAGGTCGGGTCGCAGCCGTGGTCGGCGGTGAGGATGAGAATGTCGTCTTCTCCAACCAGCTCCATCAGCTCCGGCAGACGGCGGTCAAACAGTTCCAGACCCGCCGCGTAGCCCGCGACGTCACGACGGTGACCCCAGGAGGAGTCAAAGTCGACGAAGTTAGTGAAGACGATAGTCTCGTCGCCCGCTTCCTTCATCTCTTTGATGGTCGCGTCGAACAGCGCGTCCAGCCCGGTGGCTTTCACTTTCTTAGTGATACCGCAGTTGGCGTAAATGTCGGCGATTTTACCCACGGAAACCACGTGGCCGTTTTTCTCGTCGACCAGCTTCTGCAGCACGGTCGGCGCCGGCGGCTCGACCGCCAGGTCGTGACGGTTACCGGTACGCTGGAAGTTACCGGCTTTGTCGCCGACAAACGGACGCGCAATCACGCGGCCAATGTTATAGCCGCCTTCGGTCAGTTCTTCACGGGCGATTTCGCACAGCTCATACAGCTTGTCGAGGCCGAAAGTCTCTTCGTGACAGGCGATCTGGAATACCGAGTCAGCAGAGGTATAGAAAATCGGTTTCCCGGTTTTCATATGTTCTTCACCCAGCTGGTCCAGAATCACGGTACCGGAAGAGTGGCAGTTGCCGAGGTAGCCCGGCAGGTTCGCGCGCTTAACCAGTTTATCCAGCAGTTCCTGCGGGAAGCTGTTTTCATGATCGCTGAAGTAGCCCCAGTCAAACAACACCGGCACGCCGGCGATTTCCCAGTGGCCAGACGGCGTATCTTTACCGGAAGAGAGTTCATGCGCCCAGGCGTAAGCGCCAACGACTTCAGCATTACCGTCCATACCGGCGGCAATTTTACCGGTAGAACCTTCATGCGCTTTCACCAGGCCCAGGCGGGTCAGGTTAGGTAAATTCAACGGGCCTTTACGACCATTGTCAGCTTCACCTTTGGCGCAGGCTTCCGCAATGTGGCCCATGGTATCGGCGCCCACATCGCCAAAGCGGTCAGCGTCTTCCGTTGCGCCAATCCCAAAGGAGTCCAGCACCATAATAAATGCACGTTTCATCTTGTTCTCCATACATCATGCGCTGCAAAAAAGCGATCAGATCAGTATATCGCTACTTGGTGATTCGGCGATAGACCGTCGGTGTAATTTCTGGGGCTTGAGCGTCCAGTTTAATTGCCGCTTTCACGGCTTTGGCCGCCTCCTGCCAGCTGGATTCATCTTTCGCATGAATCACCGCCAGCGGACGTTCGCCATCGACTTTATCGCCAAGGCGCGCCATATCAGTAAAACCAACGCTGTAGTCAATGGTATCGGATGCCTGACGACGACCGCCGCCCATCGACACCACCGCCATCCCCAGCGCGCGGGTATCCATATCAGAGACAAATCCGGCGCCTTCAGCATAGACCGCTTTGCTCAGCATTGCCGTCGGCAGGTATTTCGCATAGTTTTCGACAAAGTCGTTCGGCCCTTTCTGCGCCGCCACCATGCGGCCAAAGACTTCCGCCGCTTTACCGTTATCCAGCACCGCCTGCAATTTCGCGCGCGCCTCGGCGTCATCCGCCGCCAGCTTGCCGGAAATCAGCATTTCCACGCACAGCGCCATGGTTACATCGTACAGACGCGGGTTACGGTATTCACCAGTCAGGAACTGTACCGCTTCGCGAACTTCAACGGCATTACCTGCGCTGGAGGCCAGCACCTGGTTCATATCGGTTAACAGTGCGGTCGTGCGCACGCCGGCGCCGTTGGAGACGCCAACGATCGCTTCGGCAAGCGCTTCTGAAAGCTCATAAGTCGGCATAAAGGCGCCGCTGCCGACTTTAACGTCCATCACCAGCGCATCCAGACCTTCCGCCAGTTTCTTGGCCAGGATCGATGCGGTAATCAGCGGGATGGAATCCACCGTCGCGGTAATATCGCGGGTGGCATAGAAACGTTTGTCAGCCGGCGCGAGCGAGCTGGTCTGCCCGATGATCGCCACGCCGACATCTTTAATAATTTCGCGGAATCGCGCGTCGTCCGGGAAGATATCGAAGCCCGGGATCGCTTCCAGTTTATCAAGCGTACCGCCGGTATGGCCGAGGCCGCGCCCGGAGATCATCGGTACGTAACCGCCGCAGGCGGCAACCATTGGCCCCAGCATCAGCGAGGTAACGTCACCCACGCCGCCGGTCGAGTGTTTATCAACGATCGGGCCGTTGAGGTTAAGGCTTTTCCAGTCGAGAACGGTTCCTGAATCCCGCATCGCCATGGTCAGCGAGACACGTTCCGGCATAGACATATCATGGAAGAAGATGGTCATCGCCAGCGCGGCGATCTGTCCTTCAGAGATAGTATTATCGCGGATGCCGTTGATGAAAAAGCGAATTTCTTCATCGCTTAATGCATGACCATCACGTTTTTTACGAATAATTTCTTGTGCGAGAAACACGGTAACCTCCCAAATGGTATCAATTGCCGGATGGCGACGCGAACGCCTCATCCGGCCTACAGGCATCAATTCGTAGGCCGGATAAGCGCATAACCATCCGGCATATCAAGGGATTAGTAGCTGCTGGCGCTCTTACCGTCGCCGTGACCCAGGGCTTTCAGCAGGCTAGCCAACAGGCTTGATGCGCCAAAACGGTAGTGACGGGAATCAGCCCAGTCGGCGCCGAACAGTTCATCGGCAATCGCCAGGAACTGCTGCGCGTCTTCCGCGCTGCGCACGCCGCCGGCAGGTTTGAAGCCAACGGTTTTCTCAACGCCCATATCGCGGATGACTTCCATCATGATGCGCGCGCTTTCCGGCGTCGCATTCACCGGCACTTTACCGGTAGAAGTTTTGATGAAATCCGCGCCCGCTTTAATAGAGATTTCAGATGCCTTACGAATCAGCGCCTCTTCTTTCAGCTCGCCGGTTTCGATGATCACTTTCAGCAGCACATTCGCCGCCGCACAGGCGTCTTTACAGGCTTTCACCAGCTCAAAACCCACCTGCTCGTTACCAGCGATCAGCGCGCGGTACGGGAAAACCACATCCACTTCATCCGCGCCATAGGCGATTGCCGCGCGGGTTTCCGCCAGCGCGATATCGATATCGTCGTTACCATGCGGGAAGTTGGTCACCGTCGCGATACGGATGTCCGGGGTTCCTTGCTCATTCAGCGTCTTACGGGCAATCGGGATAAAACGCGGGTAAATGCAGACTGCAGCGGTATTGCCCACCGGGGTTTTTGCCTGATGGCACAGCGCGATCACCTTCTCATTGGTGTCGTCATCATTCAGGGTGGTCAGATCCATCAGTTTCAACGCGCGCAGGCTGCTTGCTTTTAAATCAGTCATTTCATACTCCGACGGCGTGTTGCCGGTTCAATAGTTTGTTCACCATGCGAGCCTGTTACTATTGTAACATCCGCTCGCCATTACACTTCGACATTCATCACAGTTAATGAAAACTAGTTACTAATTTGCATTACTGTAACGTGATACAACTCACAATTACCTACCATTTACTTCGATCCTCATCGTGAGGTCCTGTTTAAGCATAATTGGCAAATCGAAGCTCATGCTGATGTTATTATTCTAACATAACGAAACGTATTATCTCGACGTTGTGGCGCACAAATTGTGCAATACCGGGACAGAAAAACACTTTCGCATTGAAATTTAATAGATTTTATATTTACCAAAAATGATGGGATTGTCACAATATGTCAAAACCGGGACGATTTTGTCCAGAATGTGGGGGCGTTAGAGGGTTAGCGCGGTAAAGAGGCTTTTGGTATTCGCCAGTAGCGCCGCTTCAATTTCCTGCGCCGGTTCCGCGCGCAGTTCACAGAGCGCGTCAAAGACGCGGGCCGCCTGTTCCGGGCGGTTCGGCTGCCCCTGAAAACCATTGAGCGGCATATCCGGAGCATCGGTTTCCAGCAACAGCGAAGAAAGCGGCAGGCACGCCATGACATCACGAGTTTTGCTGGCGCGGGGATAGGTAATGGTGCCGCCGACGCCAATCTTATAGCCCAGCTGTACAAAACGTTCCGCCTGCTGCAGGCTGCCGGCAAAACCATGCACCACCCCAGCGCGCGGCAGGTTATGTTTTTTTAGCAACATCGCCAGCTTATCGTGGGTGCGCCGCGAATGCAGGATCACCGGCAAATCGTAACGCTTCGCCAGCTGCAGCTGCGCTTCCAGCAGCGCCTGCTGGCGATCGAATTGCGGATCGTCGCGGTAGAGATCGAGGCCAATCTCTCCGACGGCCACGAGTTTCGGATGACGCTGTGCAAGATAGCTTTCCAGTTGCGCTAATCCGTGGTCATCATGCTGTTCGATAACAATAGGATGCATCCCTAGCGCGGCATACAGCGGCTCGTGTTGCTCCGCCAGCGCCAGCACGCGAGCAAAGCGCGCGGCGGCTATCGACGGCACGATAATACGCCCAACGCCGGCCTGCGCCGCCCTCGTGATACTCGCGGGTTCATCCTCTGTAAACGGGGGAAAATCGAAGTGACAGTGGGTATCAATAAAGCGTAACGTCACGCCAGATCCTCGTTATTAAAGCTGGGGTCATTAGCCTGCGGCGCGGTGATAATCGCCTGTTGCGGCGCTTCATTCGCCACCGGCAGCGGCGGCACCACCAGCGGCGTCGGCCTTGCCACACGCGGCGCATGGCGTAACAGCGGCGGTTGTTCGGTCAGCAGCTTCCCTACCGTGGCAAGGAAGTAGCGGCCGCACTGGCGCCCGGTTTTATAATCTTCCAGCAGCGCCGGCAGACGGCTGCCAAGCGCCATACTGCGCAGCGGCCGCTGCGGATAAATTTCGAATATCCGCAGTTTACCCGGCGGTTTTTCAATAAACTGCTGCGTCGCGCGATAGGTGGTTTCATGGTGCTGTACCAGGTTCACAAAAGGCTGCAGGCTGCTTTCTCCCAGCCAGCGTTCCATTCGTTTAAACCACTGCGGGGTGTAGAACATCTGCGAAGGGACGGTACGGATCACCACGATAGTCTGTGCGCCGCGGCGCGCCGCCTCCTGCACAGGGATCGCATCGCTGACGCCGCCATCGAGATAATTCACGCCATCCAGCAGGACACCGCTACGGTAGAAGCCGGGAATGGCGCTGGAGGCGCGGATCAGGTCGAGCCAGGTCTGGCGGGTGGGGGAAAAATAGTTTGCCGTGTAGTCGTCACCGCGGCAGGCGCACATCCACAGCTCTTTACCCAGCGCAAACTGCTCCTCGGCATAGTTCATCGCCAGCGGCATTTGTTGCGAAGTGGAATCGACCAGCCAATCGAGATCGATAAGATTGCCGCCGCGAACAAAGCGCATCGGGTCGAAAAACTGCCTTGAGGTGGTATAACGCGTAATGACTTTGCGGGCGTAGCCCTGCTGATTACAGATATAAGCGGAGATGTTTTGCGCGCCAGCGGAAGTGCCAAGCATCAGGTCGAAAGGGTTAAATCCGGCGCGCATGAATTCGTCCAGAACCCCGGCTGTGAAAATACCTCGCTGACCACCGCCTTCGCACACCAGAGCAAGTTTGCCTGGACGGAAGGGTTTTACCGCTAACGGGGCAATATTGCCCAACGTCACGGGAATGCGCTGCCCCACCCTGCTTTCCTGTTTGTTTATTTTCTGTCATTAAAGTAACGCAAATTGTCGTCCCCTGAAACCGCAAAAGCCAGTCACATTGACTGGCTTTATGTAAGACGTTATGTCATCACTGCGCGGTTATTGATTCACGCCTTTCGGCATATCGCCTCTAGGGTCGTTTTCGACCGGTAAACAGGCTGACCAGGAAAATGATAATACCGACAACAAAGACGATTTTAGCCGCCCACGCCGCGGTACCCGCCAGACCACCAAAGCCCAATGCGGCGGCAATCAACGCGATGATCAGAAAAATAATGCCCCATCTAAACATACTGTTCTCCTTACCATATGATTAACGGTCGCTTTTCTGCGCGCTCAGGCCGCGCATACATCAACCCTGCGTACAACTCGCTCAGCGGTCTCGCCGCTGGCGAATATCTTTTAATGAATACCCTTACTGCACTTTAAGATCGTTCTTCACGCTCTTAACACCGGTTACCGCTTTGGCAATGTCTGCCGCGCGATCGACCTGCTTGCTGGATTCCAGCGTCCCGGAGAGATGAACTACCCCGTTGCTGGTCTCCACCGTAACCTTACGCGACGGAACGATATCGTCCGCCAGCAGTTTGGCTTTGACTTCGCTGGTGATTGCGGTGTCGCCAGCATAGCCCTTCAGGCTGGCTGATTTTTCCCCCGCCACGGTCAGCTTATCGCTTACCGAACTCACTCCTTCGACGCCTTTCGCCGCGCTGACGGCCTGTGATTTTTGCTCAGCGCTCTCCACGGTCCCGCTTAAGGTCACGACTTTGTTTTCCGTTTTCACCGAGATATCGGTGCTACGGATACTTTTGTCATCAATCAGCGCCGCTTTAACACGGGCGGTGATCGTGCTGTCATCCATAAAATCGCCAACCTTGTTGATCGATTTATCGACGCTTTCTCCGGCGCTGGTCGCGGCAGCCTTCGCGCTATCGGTTGCGGTGGTTTCCGCATAGGTCGAGGCGCTTATCAACGCTGAGCCTAAGAAGAGAGGCAGCAATAGCCTGGCGCTCTTTAGTCTGGTCATTGGTATGCCCTCACGATGTCTGCTTTGGTAAAACAAATGGCTATTTATTCAGCCAGGTTTCTGAAAAGTGCTTAATAAATATAGTAGATGAGCGGAGATGCGGCGGAGGGTTTGAATAAAAAAGCTACGATTTGCGCAGATTTAAGAACTTTCTATGGTAAGGATGAAGGCGGACAAAACGGGCTGGAGCGCAGCATCGCCGCGCTCCAGAGAGATATTAGTGCTCGCGCGTTTTGCGGAACACCACATCAGGATAACGCTCTTGCGTCAGGTTCAGGTTAACCATCGTCGGGGCGATATAGGTCAGATTATCGCCGCCATCCAGCGCCAGCTGAACTTCGTTCTTACGCTTGAACTCTTCGAATTTCTTCACGTCAGTTGATTCAACCCAGCGCGCGGTGGCCACGTTGACGGATTCGTAAATCGCTTCAACGTTATATTCGCTTTTCAGACGCGCAACTACCACATCGAACTGCAGCACGCCGACGGCGCCGACGATCAGATCGTTATTAGCAATAGGACGGAAGACCTGTACCGCGCCCTCTTCAGAGAGCTGAACCAGCCCTTTCAGCAGCTGTTTCTGCTTCAGCGGATCTTTCAGGCGAATACGACGGAACAGTTCCGGCGCGAAGTTCGGAATACCGGTGAACTTCATCATTTCGCCCTGGGTAAAGGTGTCGCCAATCTGAATGGTGCCGTGGTTATGCAGGCCGATAATATCGCCCGGGTAGGCTTCTTCAACGTGCGAACGGTCGCCCGCCATAAAGGTCAGCGCGTCGGAAATCACCACGTCTTTGCCGATACGCACCTGACGCAGCTTCATGCCTTTCTCGTATTTGCCGGAAACCACGCGCATGAACGCCACGCGATCGCGGTGTTTCGGGTCCATGTTGGCCTGAATCTTAAACACGAAGCCGGTGAATTTCTCTTCTGCGGACGTCACTTCACGGGTATCAGTATTACGCGGCATCGGCGCCGGCGCCCACTCCACCAGGCCATCCAGCATATGATCCACGCCGAAGTTGCCTAATGCGGTCCCGAAGAACACTGGAGTAATTTCGCCCGCCAGGAACAGATCCTTATCGAACTCGTTCGATGCGCCCTGTACCAGTTCCAGTTCATCGCGCAGCTGCTGCGCCAGATCGTCGCCCACCGCGGCATCGAGTTCAGGGTTATTCAGCCCCTTAACCACGCGCACTTCCTGAATGGTGTGCCCTTTACCGGTCTGATAGAGGTAAGTTTCATCTTTATAAAGATGATAAACCCCTTTAAACAGCTTGCCGCAGCCGATAGGCCAGGTAATCGGCGCGCAGCCGATTTTCAGCTCATTTTCGACTTCATCCAGCAATTCCATCGGATCGCGGATATCACGGTCGAGTTTGTTCATAAAGGTGAGGATCGGCGTATCGCGCAGACGGGTAACTTCCATCAGCTTGCGGGTACGATCTTCGACGCCTTTCGCCGCATCGATAACCATCAGACAGCAGTCAACCGCCGTCAGGGTACGGTAGGTATCCTCGGAGAAGTCTTCGTGCCCCGGGGTATCCAGCAGGTTAACCAGGCAGTCATGATACGGGAACTGCATCACCGAGGTGGTAATCGAGATCCCACGCTGCTTTTCCATTTCCATCCAGTCGGATTTTGCATGCTGGCTGGAACCACGGCCCTTCACGGTACCGGCGGTCTGAATCGCCTGTCCGAACAGCAGCACTTTTTCAGTGATGGTGGTCTTACCGGCATCCGGGTGAGAAATAATGGCAAAAGTGCGGCGTTTGGCCACCTCTTGCAGATAAGGAGACAACGTCATAATTCAATCTTCTAAGTAAACGCGGCAATGGGCCGCGCATGTGGAATACGAAAAATTGCGGCTATTTTACCCATCAATGGGGGGGAGGCAATTAGTGTTTACACAGGAGTTGCTCCAGTTCGCTTAAAGAGGTCACCGTCCAGTCAGGCTGCAGGTCTGCCGGCAGCGTTTGCTGGTGCGCATTCAGCCAACAGGTGGCAAGCCCGGCGTTGACGCCGCCGCGGATATCCGACTCGGCGGTATCGCCGACCATCAATACCCTGTCGCGCGACGGATTACCCGCCTGCGCCAGCGCATAATCGAAGATACGCGCATCCGGCTTCGCGACGCCGACTTCCTCAGAAATAATCAGCAAATCAAAGTGATCGCGCAGGCCGGTACGCTCCAGACGAGTCTGCTGCAACGAGGTAAAACCGTTGGTGATGATGCCCATTTTTACCTTGCCCTGCAGCGCATCCAGCAGCGATACGGCGCCCGGCAGCGGCGCGCAGATTTCGGCCATCGCATTCATGAAAGCGTCGTTCAGTTCGCCCGGGGGGACGTTCAAACGTTCCGCCCAGCTATCAAAACGCTGATGCTGTAATTGTAGCGAGGTGATGGCGCCGTTTTGATAATCCACCCACAGCGGCTTATTAACGGCCTGATAGTCCTGAAAATCTTCGGCGGTAAATGTCACGCTATAGTCGAGAAACATCCGCTGTAAGCCGCTGAAAGAGTCAAACGTAAACAACGTTTCATCGGCATCAAAGAAAATCCAGTCCCATTTCATCGTTTCACCTTGTCTTACATACTGATTGGCAGAGCCATGATAATTGCGTCCTCACGCCCATCGGCCGTAGGGTAGTAATTGCGGCGGATAGTCGCCTCGTTAAAGCCTAAGCTTTCGTAGAGCGCGATGGCGGCGACATTCGATGCCCGCACCTCCAGCCACAGCGTAACGACGCCGAGTTTTTCGACTTCATCAATAACATGTTCCAGCAGTTCCCGTCCCAGGCCGCGGCGCTGGTATGCGGGGTCGACGGCGATGTTAAAAAGCGTCGCTTCATCAAGGACAATTTGGGTGATGGCAAAGGCCGCCATTTCCCCATCAACTGCTAGTTGGTAATTCAGATAACGTTCACCCTGATTGCTGGCAAAGGTTTGTTCGCTCCACGGAAAAGCGTGGGCGCGTTTTTCGATTTGCCAGGCTTTGGATAAATCAGCCGTGCTGAGGGTAGAAATCGTGTTCATGTGCGCAGATTTGTTGCCAGAGCGCGATGCGAGCCGGCACGCTGCTCTGAAGTTCATCAAAAACGGGCGTCGAGACCTGGGCGCCCGCCAGCGACAGCGGCGTCTCGCAGCCCAGTCGCCAGCTGTTGCAGCGGCTATTTTGCGGCAGCATGGCTACCCGGTCCGGCGTAAGTTGCAGCACCTGATCGGCATTAATCGAGAGCGCGCGCAGAATATCGCTAATTAGCGGTTCAGTCAGCGACGGCGGGGTTTCCGCCACCATCACCAGACGAATATGTTCAGGAAGCGAGATAGCGATTTCGCCCTGCAACGCCCCCGGGCGACGCAGCGACCACTGGGTAATCCCCAGTTGCTGTAATTGCCAGTCTCGTCGGGAAGTCATAGCGAAACACTCCTGTTAAACAAGCGCGCAATATAGCAAATCCGTCGTATCTGCGCCAACAAACTACTATAATCGGCGCCAGTCTTATTGAAGGAGTGTTTCATGTCAGCTTTTACCCCGGCAAGTGAAGTCTTGCTGCGCCACAGTGATGATTTCGAGTCCGCCCGCGTTCTGTTTGCCGGTGACCTGCAGGATGACCTGCCTGCACGTCTGGATACCGCGGCCAGCCGCGCTCATACCCAACAATTCCACCACTGGCAGGTCCTGAATCGCCAGATGGGCGATAACGTTCGTTTTAGCTTAGTAGCCGAGGCCGCCGACGTCGCCGATTGCGACACCCTGATCTACTACTGGCCGAAGAACAAGCCGGAAGCACAGTTCCAACTGATGAACCTGCTCTCTCTGCTGCCGGTGGGGATCGATATTTTCGTGATCGGCGAAAACCGCAGCGGCGTGCGTAGCGCCGAGCAAATGCTCGCCGAATACGCGCCGCTGAATAAAGTGGATAGCGCCCGCCGCTGCGGTCTCTACCACGGCCGTCTGGAAAAACAGCCCTCCTTCAACGCCGAACAGTACTGGAACGAGTACGCGCTCGATAACCTGACCATTAAAACGCTGCCGGGCGTGTTCAGCCGTGACGGCCTTGATGTTGGCAGCCAACTGCTGCTGTCGACTCTACAACCGCATACCAAAGGCAAAGTGCTCGATGTCGGCTGCGGCGCTGGGGTGCTGGCCGCGGTACTGGCCAGCCATTCGCCGAAGGTACGCCTGACGCTATGCGACGTCAGCGCTCCGGCGGTCGAAGCCAGCCGCGCGACGCTTGCCGCGAATGGTTTTGAAGGCGAGGTTTTTGCCAGCAACGTCTTCTCTGAGGTCAACGGCCGTTTTGACATGATCATCTCAAATCCGCCATTCCACGACGGCCTGCAAACCAGCCTTGAAGCGGCGCAGGCGCTGATCCGCGGCGCGGTCCGCCATCTGAACAGCGGCGGCGAACTGCGTATCGTGGCCAACGCCTTCCTGCCCTATCCGCAGGTGCTGGATGAGACGTTTGGTTTTCATGAAGTGATCGCCCAAACCGGCCGTTTCAAAGTTTACCGCACGGTGATGACTCGCCAGGCGAAGAAATAATCTTCGTTTCTCATCGGCGGCATGCTCGACGTGCCGCCGGTACTTCCCTGGGCTCTGAATAGCCCATTTTTGCAGCAATCGAGAAAACCTGCATAATTAACTATTGACGTGTCGCCGAAAACCACTAGAATGCGCCTCCGTGGTAACGATACTTTTATAGTGTCGATGGTATGCGAAGGTGGCGGAATTGGTAGACGCGCTAGCTTCAGGTGTTAGTGTCCTTACGGACGTGGGGGTTCAAGTCCCCCCCCTCGCACCATAATCCACGTTGATATCGCTCGCACTGTGCGAAGGTGGCGGAATTGGTAGACGCGCTAGCTTCAGGTGTTAGTGTTCTTACGGACGTGGGGGTTCAAGTCCCCCCCCTCGCACCAACGAGGCGATATCAGATTAAGAATACTGTGCGAAGGTGGCGGAATTGGTAGACGCGCTAGCTTCAGGTGTTAGTGTCCTTACGGACGTGGGGGTTCAAGTCCCCCCCCTCGCACCAATATTCTTACCCTTCTCTGTTTTATCCCATCAGCTTCAAATTCAACATTATCAGCATCATTCCACCGATCAGCGCTACGCTTGACGGCAACAGTACGAAATGACGCAACTGACGGTGCCAGATCATTGCCGCCGATAGTAGTAATCCCAGAGCAATCATCACGCGCCAGGCTTCTACCGGCAGGCCAATTATGCCTAACGCCATCACCAGTACGCCCGGCAGCAGAATTCCCCAACCACTCCCTAAAGCTCGCTGCAACATGGTTTCGCCTCTCACAATGATAATGATAACCAATATCATATGATAATTTTTATCATTTGTCATGCCGAGCCGTTTAACTTTTATTACTCTTGCACTCAGGAGTAATGACATACATTCATTGGGATGATAAATTAAGCAAATTAAATCTATATATTAAATTGTCTGATCATTTGCGCAGATAGCCTTATATTACGTGTTGTTTTATATTTTTCCCCTTTGGCAGCCATCATCTTGAAACTTAACTACTAATAATGATAGTACCAATATGACTGCACAAACCTGGCGGGCTCATTACGAGCAAAAATATCAGTATTCCTTACGACTTTTTTTATTACTTAATTGTGTTTCTGCCGCTCTGTCGCTGCTCAGCCCGCTGTTTACCATTGTCACCGTCACGCTACCGTGTGCGCTGATATGCGCGGCCAGCCTGGGCCTCTTGTTATGGAATTGGAAATTCCCACAACAGAAAATAAATATTCCTGTTATTTCTCTGTTATTTGGCATGCTATGGGCCTGGCACATCGTAATAAAAGCCTCATTGTTACCGCCACCGCATTTTAACTTCCTGGTTATCGCCTTATTAAGCATTCTGTTTATTGGAACTATCGCTTTTTCTAACAATATCATTGCCTTTACTCTACATTCCCTACCCACTTTTATTGTGTGTCTGGCGCTGGCTGGCGGAGAACAATGGATGCGGATGTTTTACTGCTTTGTCCTGCCGGTTGCCGGAATTACGTTGCAGAACATTATGCAAAAGCGCAGCGATAATTTTACCCAAGGGCTAATGGATAAACTGCTGCAAGAGCGTAACACCCTGAACGATCTCAGTATGCTTGATCCATTGACCGGCCTGTATAACCGTCGTGGCCTGCAAAACCGGCTGGATAACATCCTGACAGTGGATTCGCGCGAACATTTCATCCTGCTGTTGGATATTGATCACTTCAAAGCCTACAACGATAACTATGGCCATATGATGGGCGACCAGGCGCTAATTCAGGTCTCGGCGGCGATTCGTAATTCCGTGCGCTCACGCGATATCGTCGCTCGCTTTGGCGGTGAAGAGTTTATGGTGGTACTGACCAGTAGCACGGCGGAAACCGCATTCCAGACAGCAGAGCGTATTCGCCAGCGGGTTTACGATTTAAAAATCGCACACCGTTTTAATGAAAGCGTCGCCACCAATGTCACCATCAGTATCGGTATGACTCCGTTGGTGAATGGCGATATCGATAGTGCGATAAAACGCGCCGATAGCGCGCTATATGAAGCCAAAAACCAGGGGCGTAATATCATTCTCGTCAACTAACCCCTCCAGCCCGCCGCGAGGGATATGCGGCGCTGACAAATCGCTTGCGCTCCCTGCAACGAACAACTAGTATCAGCAATCATTATCATTTAGATTTGTATCTGGAAATCTGATGGCTTACCGTACCTTCTCCTTCAGCGATGAAATCATCTGGCGTGCGCCGCTTGCGCCCGTCGAGCATGCATTGGCGAATGCGGTACGGGAAAAGATCGCGGCGGTACGCCCGCATCTGCTGGATTTCCTGCGTCTGGATGAAGAAGCGCCGCCGCGTGCCCTAACCCTCGCGCAATGGTCGCAACCTACTACCCTTACTTCGCTGCTGGCTACCTATTCCGACCATATTTACCGTCACCAACCCAGCCAGCCGCGCGAACAAAAACCCCTGCTTTCACTGTGGGCGCAGTGGTATATCGGCCTGCTGGTGCCGCCGCTGATGCTGGCGTTACTCACTGAAGAACAGGCTATTAGCCTTGAACCGGAGCATTTCCGCGTTGAATTCCATGAAAGCGGACGCGCGGCCTGCTTCTGGATTGACGTGCATGCCAACCATGATGCGTTGACGCTTTCCGCACAAGCGCGTATGGATATGTTGGTCAATAAAGCGCTGAAACCGGTGGTGGAAGCGCTGGAAGCGACCGGCGACATTAACGGTAAGCTTATCTGGAGCAATACCGGCTATCTGATTAACTGGTATCTCGGTGAAATGAAAAATCTGCTTGGCGACGAGCGGGTGAACGCGTTACGTCAACACTGTTTTTTTGCAAAGCAGCAGACCAGTGGCGAGGATAACCCGCTGTGGCGAACGGTGGTCTTGCGTGAAGGTCTACTGGTACGCCGAACTTGCTGTCAGCGTTATCGCCTGCCGGACGTTCAGCAATGCGGCGACTGCACGTTAAAGTAATCATCTGACGGGCGGCAATATGCCGCCCGTTGTTATTTTACGCGGTCTGCTCGTTCTCCTGCGCCGCGCGCTGCGCCTCTTCAGCTTCCTGCGCCAGCAGCTGCTTTTCGTACACCTTAAAAAACGGGAAGTAGATGATAGCCGACACGCAAGCGAGAATAACGACCAGGATCGCCGCACGGAAATCCCATCCCAAAGCCCATGCGCCGCCAATCGGCGCTGGCGCCGTCCACGGCACAACGGAGATAACACGGCCGATCAGATCCAACTTCATGGCCGCCCAGGCAATGACTGCGTTAACCATCGGCGCCAACAGGAACGGAATAAAGAATACCGGGTTCATGACGATGGGCGTGCCGAAGATAACCGGTTCGTTAATGTTAAACAGGCTTGGCACCACGCTTAAACGGCCGATCGAGCGCAAATGCGCAGAACGACTGCGCAAATAACAGAACACCAGCCCCATCGTGGCGCCGGAACCGCCAACGACAATAAAGAACGTCCAGAACGCTTCCATAAAAATATGCGGCAGCGGTGCGCCCTGCGCCAGTGCTTGCTGGTTCATCCCCAGATTAGTGAGCCAGAACATCTGCAGCATACCGGAGACTATCGCCGCCCCGTGAATCCCGGCAAACCATAGCAGGTGGCCAATCAAAACCGCCAGTAAAATAGCCGGTAATGAATCTGCGGCAGAGACCAATGGCTTAAAGATAGCCATGATTGCCTGCGGGATCAGCATGTCGAAATGATGTTGGATAAACAAGCTCAGCGGATAAAGCGTCAGTACCACCACCAGAACTGGGATCAACAGATCAAATGAGTTTTTGATCATCGGCGGCACCTGATCCGGCAGACGGATCCCGATGTTGTGCGCCTTTAAGAAACGCATCATCTCTACACAGTAAATCGCCACCAGGATCGCGGTAAAGATCCCGGTGCCTCCCAAACTATCAACCGGCAGATTACCATTGGTTTTTGGCGCAGCGATCAGCAGGAACGCCATGATCGACAGCATGGCGCACATGAAAGGATCGAGCTGGTGCGCCTTTTCATAATGTTTGCCCAGGTTGTAGGAAATCGCCGCGCAGATATAAATGGACATGATGCCCATGGTCATATCAAAAGGCGTCAGAATGCGTCCTTCGAACTCTTTGGCTAAATCCAACCAGGCACGGGCGAAGCCCCAGGTGGTATCCGGTGAAAAAGGCGGATAAGCGAAGACTAAGAGAAAGGAACCTACGATCATAAACGGCATGGCCGAGATAAATCCGTCACGAATAGCCATGACGTGGCGCTGCGAAGAAATGCGCCCGGCAACGGGACTTATATAGTTCTCTACAAAGCGAAATATCAGATTAAACGCAGCATGGTTTGCAGACATAGCAGCCCTCCTGACAGGCTATCGAAACAGGCCCAACAACGGTAATCTTGCCGCTATGCTGAAATTAACTGCCTACGGACTGTGGCTGACCGGGATGTCAGGTCGCCATATTGTCAGCAGGAACATCTCATGCGCGGCTGTTAGTTATCTTTGGAACAGGGAGTTACCCTGTCAGTATTCATCGACGAGCGCGATCCTGCAACCGGTTACAGTAACCGGTTGCGGCGATTGTGAAGAAGATCCAGAAATCGGAATAATTCCTGATTATCCATCGACAATATTTACAGATTTCCGGCCTTGTGACAGATTTAAGCGGATAACTACCAGGAGAACCCCATGAGTCTGCAGTCCGTGAGGCAGTTTTTTGCTGAACATGCCCCCGATATTGAAATCATCGAGTTGAATCAAAGTACGGCGACCGTTGCGCTTGCCGCCGCCGCGCATCGTGTCGAGCCGGGGCAAATCGCTAAGACTTTATCTTTAAAGGTAAAAGATCGGGTTATATTGATCGTCGCTAAAGGCGATGCTCGCCTTGATAACAAGAAGCTGAAAGACGCCTTCGGCGCAAAAGCGCGGATGCTCAGCAGTGATGAAGTTGTTACGCTAACCGGCCACCCCGTCGGCGGCGTCTGTCCGTTTGGCCTGGAAAACCCTCTGCCGGTCTATTGTGATGTTTCACTCAAGCAGTATGCCGAAGTTCTACCGGCAGCAGGTGCCATTCATAGCGCGGTACGAATTTCGCCTGAGCGCATGGCACAACTGACAGAAGCCGACTGGGTTGACGTCTGTCTGTAAATTGCCAATTATTGCGCCAGGCACATTCCCTGCCCATCGTCGTTATTCGCCGGCAGACACAGCAGAATGTCCGCCGCGCTGAGCAGGCCAATATCAGAGTTAACGCCCAGTTTGGTCATCGCGTTAAATTTATGTGCGCGAATAGTTTTGATATTTCTATCAAGCTGGGTAGCGATTTCGGGCAACGAATAACCATAGGTCATATAACGAAGTATCGTATGCTCCGTCGGGCTAAGAATTTGCCCGCAGGAGCTATTGCTACGCTCCAGAATGCTTTCTTTATCCAGCGGCGCCTGCTCGATCAGCTGCAGTAAACGCTCCTGCAAACGAGTAAGACAAGATGATTTATTCAAAATAGTTTGCGGGCTTGAAGGTGTCAGATGACTGATCAGACGCATTTCCGCAGTATTATCCGCCAGTACAATTCGCTGTATTTCGGGGCGTGTTTGCGCTATTTCATGTAAAAAAAGCAGGCTTTCCAGACGAATACGTCGACTACCGGAAAGGGAAAAGATAACGGCGATAAAGTTTTTGGAAGCGAATTCACGCTTTAAGGCCTGAGTATTTTTATAAAAATGAATGCTATATTTTTTACCTGCTTCGTTATCTAAAATATAACGAAGCGCCATTTCAGTCATTGCGCATTTTTCTACGATAGCGACACATCGTGTTGTGAGATTTTTTTCCATTCCGTGTTATCTCCATAGGCTGAATACAGATTCAGTTCCTTCATTCCTTGAGCGCTATTGATCCAGGCATACATTTCTGCATTACTGCGTAACGACAGTCGGCGCATGGCGCTATTTTTCTGCGCGCTTATCGTTTTATTGCTTTTTTTCAGCAAGGCAGCAATTTGGTTAATTCCCCACCCTTTTGCCAGTAGCCGCAAAACTTTACGCTCTGAAAAGGTTAAGATGACCGTATCACTAGCATCATCACCTAAGTTGTCCATCTCGGGTGAAAAAAGTGTCTGACTAATTCTTTCGGCAGAAGCTTTACCAGCACGGATGACCTCGATGAAACGTTTAACCGGCTCGCTATCAGAAATCAGAGAGCTTTCCGGCCGCATCAAAAACTCAACTGCCAGTGGAAAGCAGGAGTGACCAACCATAAAGATCCAGTGAATGTCCCGGTATTGATTCATTAATGAATAATAATGCTCACAAATATCTCGCGGGTGTTCAATGTGACCGGAGAGGTCGACGAGGACCAGCACGGCGCGCCGAAGCTGAAGTAGCGTGAGTTCATCCTGTGAAGCACAGAAACTCAAATCGTAATCAGGGAGATGCTCCCTTAAAATAGCGTTCAAACCCGATTGCATAACCGGTATTCTACTAATGATGACGCCAAACTTACCTTGTCCTGGCAACATAAAACCTCCACCTCCTGTCAAAGATTCAAACCCAAATAAGTAATGGATTAATGGCTACAATAATATTATTTGCCAATTGAATCTTTATCGTCCCTGGCGGGCATGACGTATGCCCTGAACTTCATTCCATAACCATGAGAGATATATTAGCATTACTCTCACCAGCGATTTACCCTAACACAAAATGATGTCATCAATAAATTAGAAAAAATTAAAACCCTCATTAGTAAAATTACCTTTAAAATTAAATAAATAACTTATTTAATTTCTTTCCTAAATGCTTTCGGTGAGATCCCGTTATAGCGCCTAAAGAATCTCGAAAAATAAGCAGCATCAGTAAATCCTAAATAATCAGAAAGTTGGGTGATAGTCATGCTGGTATATTGTAGGTTACGCCGTGCTTCTAACATTAAACGTTGATGTAATACGCCTAATGCGCTGCAGCCATGAAATTCACGACACAAATAATTTAAATGCGTTGTGGAGAGCCCCACTAGCCTTGCATATTCAGCCAGCGGCAGATGTTCCCGATAGTGGCTTTCAATCAGACGTGAAAAATGCCGCATGACGCTGCGCTTACGCTCTGCTTTGTCCTCTGTCATTGGTGTCGGCTGGCACTGGCGATTTAACCATACCAATAGTGCTCCCAGCAGCGAATGCAGCATCATTTCGCGCGCATCATGCTCCTCGCAATACTCTTCACGCAAGGCGGTAAACAGTGAACGAATATGGCCGCGGGAGCGTTTCACCGCCACGCACTGCGGCTGCGATAGCACATCAAGCGTACGCCCAAACTGGTTTTCAAAGCGGCTCAGCAACGGCTGCGACAGCGACAGGACAAACCCTTGGGTACCGGGCGAGAAACGAAAGCCGTGGATGCATAATGCCGGCACGACCTGAATACAGGCTTCGGTCATCACCCTGGTGACGCCTTCAATTTCAATTTCAGCACGCCCCTTATGCAGATATAACAGCTGTACCATTTCGGCATGTTGATGTACGCGGATATGCCACTCATAAAGGCTGCTGCGCTGCAAAATGGATTCGCAATGCAGCAGATCCGGCGTCGGCCAACCGCGCTCTTCGCCATACAAGGTAAAAACGGGAATCGTGTTCGCGGTTAACATGGTCTCTCCAGTTTTCGTTTGTCGTTACGTGACGCGCTCCATCGGCAACCCCACATAGTTTTCGGCAATGGTCGTTAGCCCAGCGCGAGAACCCAGATAGTAGCGGCGGTCGGCGGCCTGCATTTTTTTATCGAATTCATTCTGTTCAGGAAAGTCGTGCAACAGGCGAGTCATAAACCAGCTGAATCTTTCTCCTTTCCACACGCGATCGAGAGCAAAGCGTGAATAGCTGGCGATCAGGTCCTCGCGGCCATGGTGATAATATTCGCGCAGGATCCGCCATAAATAATTGACATCCGACGCCGCCAGATTCAGCCCCTTTGCGCCGGTTGGCGGCACGATATGCGCGGCATCGCCGACCAGAAACAGTCTGCCGTACTGCATCGGCTCAACGACGTAACTGCGCAGCGGCGCAATACTTTTCTCAAGTGAGTGACCAGTCACTAACTTATTTGCCAGATCCTCCGGCAGACGGCGTTTTAGCTCATCCCAGAAGCGTTCATCAGACCACGCCGAGACGCTATCGCTTAGCGGTACCTGCAGGTAATAGCGGCTGCGGGTGAGTGAGCGCTGACTACACAATACAAATCCGCGTTCATGATGGGCGTAAATCAGTTCCGGATTCACCGGCGGCGTATCCGCCAGCAAACCTAACCAACCAAACGGCCACACGCTTTCATACTCTTTGAGAATGTCACGTGGAATGCTTTGCCGCGAAACGCCGTGGAAGCCATCGCAACCTGCAATAAAATCGCACTCCAGGCGACATTTTTCGCCGCCGCTTACGTATGAGACTGCCGGCCGATCGCTTTTAACATCTTCGAGTGCAACCTCGCTAACGCCATAAATAATCGGCGCGCCGCTGTCGCGTCTTGCCGCCATCAGGTCACGGGTAACTTCGGTCTGACCATAGACCATCACGCTTTTACCGCCGGTCAACTCGCTGAGCGGTACCGGCACTCGTTGGCCTTCAAATAAAAACTCTACGCCATGATGAACCAGCCCTTCCGCGTCCATTCGCTTTGCCACCCCTGCTTCGCGCAGTAGCTCGACGGTACCATTTTCCAGTATCCCGGCGCGGATGCGCCCCAGCACATATTCCGCACTCTGACGCTCAAGGATAACGGTATGAATACCAGCGTTATGCAGCAGTTGGCCCAACAGCAGCCCCGACGGGCCCGCGCCAATAATGGCAACCTGTGTTCTCATAGGGTACTCGCTCTCGAAAGTTAATTATTTGTTTGTTTTTTGTTTATTAAAAGTTCACAGATGCATTTTTGATAACTCAAACGGGAAAAAGAAGGGATGAATGGCGGTAAAAATTGCACTTTCCAACGAAGTGACGAAAGTGTGGCGCGGTTCAAATTTCAGCCAACGCCATTGATGGAGCAATTTTTGCACATTGTTTGATCCCGCACGCCGCACAACGGGGTGGAGTTCAGGTAAAAGTATCAATAGAGACGCGGACAGCAGGTACTTATGCAGGTAGATAAATCAGAACAGCGCGCCATCACCCGGCTGTGTATTCAGTGTGCCCTTTATTTACTCCAGCACGGCGCGGAAAGCGCGCTGGTGGAAGAGCTTTCTACCCGCCTTGGGCGGGCATTAGGCATGGATAGCGTTGAGAGCGCCATCTCTTCTAACGCGATTGTGCTAACGACGATTAAAGATGGTGAATGCCTGACGTCCACGCGCAAAAACAGCGATCGCGGAATTAACATGCACGTGGTGACGGAGGTACAGCATATCGTGATCATGGCCGAACATAAGCTGCTGGATTATAAAGACGTCGAGAAGCGCTTCGCGCAAATTAAACCCCTACGCTACCCGCGTTGGCTGCTGGTGTTGATGGTTGGCCTTTCCTGCGCCTGCTTTTGTAAATTGAACAACGGCGGTTGGGATGGCGCGGTGGTCACCTTCTTTGCCAGCACCGTCGCCATGTATATTCGCCAGTTGCTGACCCATCGCTCCATGCATCCGCAGATTAATTTCTGCATTACCGCCTTCGTCGCCACCACGATTTCCGGGCTGATGCTGCGCCTGCCGGCATTTAGCGACACGCCGACTATCGCCATGGCCGCCAGCGTGCTGTTGCTGGTTCCCGGCTTTCCGTTAATTAACGCCGTCGCCGATATGTTCAAGGGCCATATCAATACCGGGCTGGCCCGCTGGGCGATCGCCAGCCTGCTGACGCTGGCGACCTGTATCGGGGTGGTGATGGCAATGACCGTGTGGGGGCTACGCGGATGGGCATAATCTCTTTTCTTTTCGACCTGGCGCAGGATATGGCGCTGGCGGCCATCCCTGCTGTCGGCTTTGCGATGGTGTTCAACGTCCCACAGCGCGCGCTGCGCTGGTGCGCATTACTGGGCGCTATCGGCCACGGCTCGCGGATGGTAATGATGAGCGCAGGCTTCAACATTGAATGGGCCACCTTTCTCGCCGCGTTACTGGTCGGCAGTATCGGCATTCAGTGGTCGCGCTGGTATCTGGCGCATCCGAAGATATTTACCGTCGCCGCGGTGATCCCAATGTTTCCGGGTATTTCGGCCTATACGGCGATGATCTCGGCCGTCAAAATTAGCCATTTTGGTTATTCCGAGGAGATGATGATTATGCTGCTGAGCAATTTTTTAAAAGCCTCCTCCATCGTCGGGGCGCTCTCTATCGGGCTTTCTATCCCTGGGCTGTGGCTGTACCGCAAACGCCCGCGCGTGTAACCGGCAGCGCTGCTTCCTGGCCTCGCACTATGCTACTATGTCAGCAATTCCCCCACTCTTTGCTGTTCAGAGTTGAGATAGCGTTATGTCTTCACGAATTTTAACCACCGACTTTTGCGGTCTTGACGATTTCGTCGAGAACCACGCGGCCAGGCTGCAAAAATCAGCCAGCGGCGCCGTCGCCGTGTTTGCCAATAACGCCCCGGCGTTTTACGCGCTGACGCCGGAGCGCCTGGCGCAGTTGCTGGAGCTGGAAGCGAAACTGGCGCGCCCCACCAGCGATATCGCGCTGGATGCGCAGTTCTTTGACGAGCCGAGCGCCGCGCCCGTCGCCGTGCCGATGGGTAAATTCGCCATGTATGCCGGCTGGCAGCCGGATGCCGATTTTCAACGTCTGGCGGCGTTATGGGGCATCGCCCTGACGCAGCCGGTCACCCCGGAAGAACTGGCCGCCTTCGTCGCCTACTGGCAAGCGGAAGGCAAAGTTTTCCACCACGTGCAGTGGCAGCAAAAGCTGGCGCGTAGCGTGCAAATTGGCCGCGCCAGCAACGGCGGGCAGCCGAAGCGCGACGTAAACACCATTAGCGAACCCGATAACCAGATCCCGCGAGGTTTCCGAGGATGAGCATGAAAAACGTTGGCGATCTTATGAAGCGCCTGCAAAAAATGATGCCAGCCCACGTGCAACCGGCGTTTAAAACCGGCGAAGAGCTGTTGGCCTGGCAAAAAGAACAAGGCAAGCTGCGTTCGGAGGCGCTGGAGCGGGAAAACCGGGCGATGAAAATGCAACGCACCTTTAACCGCTCCGGGATCCGCCCCTTACATCAAAATTGTTCATTCGATAATTACCGCGTCGAAAACGACGGGCAGATGATCGCCTTGTCCCGCGCTCGTCAGTACGTTGAAGAGTTTGACGGCAACATCGCGAGCTTTATTTTCTCCGGCAAGCCGGGCACCGGTAAAAATCATCTTGCCGCCGCTATCTGCAACGAGCTGCTGCTGCGCGGTAAATCGGTATTAATCATCACCGTCGCCGATATTATGTCGGCAATGAAAGATACCTTCGGTAATCGGGAAACCAGCGAAGAGCAACTGCTAAGCGACCTGAGCCGGGTCGATCTGCTGGTTATCGACGAAATCGGTATGCAAACGGAATCGCGCTACGAGAAAGTGATAATCAACCAGATTGTCGATCGTCGCTCCTCCTCGAAACGCCCAACCGGCATGCTGACCAACAGTACGATGGACGAAATGAACAAACTGCTCGGCGAACGCGTCATGGATCGCATGCGCCTCGGCAATAGCCTGTGGGTGAACTTCACCTGGGATAGCTACCGCGATCGCGTTACCGGTAAAGAGTATTGAGAGATTTCCGAGCTCAAGCGGCGTTATACTGAAGAGATTCTTAAGTAACGACGAAGAGTACGTTTATGAAATCTTTGCAGACAGCTTTTTGCGCCGCTATCGCAGCCGGCGCGTTGATGGCGGCCCCCACCTACGCCGCCTCCTGGCAGGACTCACTCAATAGCGCCGCCAGCCAGCTCAGCAGCAGCAGTTCCCAACAGAGCGGCGGCGGTATGTCGATGTCGTCCTTAACCAGCCTGCTCAACGGCGGCAACCAGGCGCTCACCTCCAGCAGCATGAACAATGCCGCCGGCGTTCTCTCTTACTGCGCGCAAAAAAAACTGACCTCGGTCACCAACGCCGACAACGTGAAAAACCAGGTACTGGATAAGCTTGGCCTGAGCACGCCGGAGAAACAGAAACAAGATACCGGTTATCTGGAAGGGCTACAGGGATTGCTGAGCAGCAATAACGGCCAGCAGTTGAATCTCAACACCCTCGGCAGCAGCCCGCTGGCTGAAAAAGTGAAGACCAAGGCCTGTGACCTGGTGCTGAAACAGGGCGTTAATTTCCTGTCTTAAATTTCCCCGCCGATGCCGCGTTTGGCGCTTTAGCGTTGCCAGCGCGGCCGCAATCGCTATTTTTACTTTTCTGCTCCTGTTTTCCGCGCTATGACAGGATGAGACATCGTACAAAAAAGACGCTTTCTAAACCAATTCTGAATCACAGCACACTTTCATGACACTACAATTGCAGCAGAAAGACGCTGCCATTACAGTGTAGCGTGAAAATCGATCTATCCGGCCAGCCCGCCGCTGGCGCACATGAGGGTTAGCTGTGTCAGAGTTGTTATCCATCGCCTTGTTTCTTGCCTCGGTGGTGATCTATGCCTGGAAAGCCGGTCGCAATACTTGGTGGTTTTCTGCCACTCTTGCGGTGCTGGGGCTGTTTGTTGTGCTCAATATCACCCTCTACGCCAGCGACTACTTCACCGGCGACGGTATTAACGACGCGGTACTTTATACCCTGACCAATAGCCTGACCGGCGCGGGCGTCAGTAAATATATTCTGCCAGGTATCGGTCTGGTGCTGGCGCTGGTCGCCGTATTTGGCGCTCTCGGCTGGATATTACGCCGTCGCCGCCATCATCCGCATCACTTTGGCTACAGCCTGATTGCGCTGGTACTGGCGCTGGCCTCCGTCGACGCCAGCCCGGCGTTCCGCCAAATCACCGAACTCGTGAAATCGCAGTCCCGCGACGGCGATCCGGACTTCACGGCTTACTACAAAGAGCCGTCGAAAAGCATCAACAATCCGCATCTGAATCTGGTCTATATCTACGGCGAGAGCCTGGAACGCACCTACTTCAATAACGAGGCTTTCCCGGAGCTGACGCCGGAACTGGGTAAAATCAAAAGCGAAGGGCTGGATTTCAGCAACACCGCGCAGCTTCCCGGCACCGATTACACCATCGCCGGTATGGTCGCTTCCCAGTGCGGTATTCCGCTGTTCGCGCCGTTCGAAGGCAACGCTTCCGCGGCGGTATCCAGCTTCTTCCCGCAAAATATCTGCCTTGGCGATATCCTGAAAAACTCCGGTTACGAAAACTACTTTGTGCAGGGCGCCAACCTGCGTTTTGCCGGTAAAGACGTTTTCCTCAAATCTCACGGTTTCGATCACTTGTTCGGCGCGGAAGAGCTGAAAACAACGGTGGCCGACCCCTCCTACCGCAACGACTGGGGCTTCTACGACGACACCGTGCTCGACGAAACGTGGAAAAAGTTCGAAGAGCTCTCCCAATCCGGCAAACGCTTCTCGCTGTTCGCCCTCACCGTCGATACCCACCACCCTGACGGCTTTATCTCGCGCACCTGCGAGCGCAAACGCTATGACATGGATGGCAAAAAGAACCTCTCCTTCAGCGCCGTGGCCTGTAGCCAGGAGCACATCGCCGCGCTGATTGAAAAGATTAAGGCCTCGCCGTACTTCAAAAATACGGTCATCGTGGTCTCGTCCGATCATCTGGCGATGAAAAACAGCGCCTGGGATTATCTGAACAAACAGGATCGCAGCAATCTGTTCTTTATCCTGCGCGGCGACCAGCCTCAACAGGATGTGCTGGCCGTGAAGCGTAATACCATGGATAACGGCGCAACGGTGCTGGATATTCTCGGCGGCGATAACTATATCGGCCTCGGCCGCAGCAGCCTTTCCGCCGAATCGCTTTCAACCATTTTCATGAATATGAAAGAGAAAGTGCTGGCCTGGAAGCCAGATGTCATTCGTCTGTGGAATTTCCCGAAGGAGATTAAGAGCTTCAGTATCGACTCGCAGAAGAACATGATCGCATTCTCCGGTAGCCACTTCCGTCTGCCGCTGCTGCTGCGGGTCTCGGATCAGCGCGTCGAGCCGATTCCGGAAAGCGAATACTCGGCGCCGCTGCGCTTTCAGCTGGCGGACTTCGCCCCGCGCGACAACTTCGTATGGGTCGACCGCTGCTACAAGATGGGCCAACTGTGGCGGCCGGAACTGGCGCTGTCCACCGACTGGTGCGTCTCTCAGGGTCAACTGGGCGGCGAACAAAAAGTACAGCATGTCGATAAGCCGCAGTGGCAGGGCAAAACCGCCTTCAAAGATACCGTCATCGATATGGAGCGCTATAAAGGCAACGTCGATACGTTGAAAATTGTCGATAACGATATTCGCTACAAAGCCGACAGTTTCGTGTTTAACGTCGCCGGCGCGCCGGAAGAAGTTAAACAGTTCAGCGGCATCTCGCGACCTGAGCTATGGGGACGCTGGTCCAACGCCCAGCTCGGAGACGAAGTGAAGATTGAGTACAAAGAGCCACTGCCGGAAAAATTCGACCTGGTGATCACCGCCAAAGCCTTCGGCCCGAACGCCAACCAGCCGATACCGGTACGCGTCGGGAAAAGTGAGCAAGTACTTACTTTAGCCAATGAAGTGACCACCACAACGCTGCATTTCGACAATCCGGCGCGCAGCAACACCTTAACTATCACTCCGCCGGAACCGCAGTCCACCAACGAAGGCAACATTGTCGGTCACGCGCCGCGCCAGTTAGGCATTGGCATGGTGGATATTAAAATCGTCAGCCGCGAAGGCTAATACCCGTAGCCCGGCTCCGCCGCCGGGCTAGTTCAACGGCAGGCACATCTCGTACTGCTGCAGCGCCAGCGGCGCATAGCCCGCCGATTTAAACAGCGGCGTGAAGGTTTCCGGGATGGTCACCGAAGTGCTTAGTCCAGGAAACTGTTGAGCCAGCGCGAGCAGCATTTCTCGCCCCAGCCCGCGTCCGCGCGCCGCCGGCGTCAGCCATAAAAACTGTAGCTGGGGCTTGCTGGCGGTGGTTGCCAGCACGGCGAAGGCCTGCTGCTGCAGCGTCAACGCCCGACAGGGCAAGGTAATAAAGGTCAGCGGATCCAGCAGCCACGGCAGTTGCCCTTCCTGCTCCAGGCTTGCATGACGCAGCAGGCTCAGCAAATCGTAATCCTCCAGGGTGGACTCACGCGGGTCCGCTTGCACCGAGCTGAGATAGCCGCACAGCCCGTGACGCACGGTAAAACCCAATGACTGATACAGCGCCACCGCCCGGTGATTATCGCGGATCACTTCCAGCCACATTCGCTGTACGCCCTGAGCGCGTAAATCGGCGATAAGCGAAGCCATCAATTGTCGCCCTCGTCCTTTGCCGCGAAAGCCGGGATGAATAGCAAAAGCCGCCAGCCGCGCATCGCGCCCGCGGCGGGCGATGAGCCCGATAGCGGCCGGTTCATCTCCTGCCAGCCACACTTTAGACTGCAACAGGTTTAACCCTTCGGCGCTAAAGCGCTGTACAAACAGATCTACCGACATCGACACCGGCACCAGATAATCGGCAAAGCAGTCATTCAAAATCGTAGTCAACTGCGCGCCGCTAAACTGGACGGCAGGAACGGCGGTGAACTCCATGCATTTCTCCCTGAGGCTGCTATGCTGAGGCAATGAAAACTAACACTATAAACCCCACCATCACTTTTCGCCTGACCGAAGAACGCGATCTGCCGCTGCTGCCCGCGCTGGAACGTTCGGCGGCACAGTCCTTTGCGCGCATTCCCGCTTTCGCCTGGCTGGCGGAAAGCCCGGTGATGAGCGTTGAACAGCACCGGCAATACCTGGAAACCGGCCACAGTCTACTGGCGCTCGCTGACGACAGGCCCGTCGGTTTCCTGCTGAGCGAGCCGCTGGACGATGCGCTATTTATTGTAGAAATCTCCGTCCATCAGCAGTGGCAGGGCCAGGGCATTGGCCGCGCCTTGCTTAGCCAAACTATCGACACCGCCCGCCGCGACGGCTTCCCGGCGGTGACGCTCACCACCTTTCGCGAGGTGCCGTGGAACGCGCCCTTTTATACCCGGCTGGGCTTCACCATCCTCAATGAACTGCACCTACCCGAAGGGCTGGCGGCGAAACGCGCGCTGGAAGCAGAGCACGGCCTGACGGCGGAAACCCGCTGCGCGATGCGCCTTGATTTTTAACGCCGCGAGAGGCGCCGCGCTGATTTTGTCACCGGTATATGGTACAAAGTACCATTCCCAATACATAACCTGATACCCGGAATGGCCTACTCGATCGATATCATCTCCTGCATCACCGACCGCTTTATGGCGCTGACCGCGACCGAAAAGCGCATTGCGCAGTTTATTCTCGACGACGTCGCCGCCGCGGCGGAAATGCCGATTGCCGAACTGGCGCGCCTGACCGACACCAGCCAGGCATCGGTGACGCGCTTTGCGCGTGCGCTGGGCTGTAAAGACGTGCGCGAACTGAAAATGAAGCTCGCCCAGTCGCTGGCCATTGGTCAGCGCTTTATTCTCGATGTGCCGGATCTGGAAGGCGTACAGGGAATTTATGAGTCAATCATCAGCGTGCTGGAAACCAACCGCCGGGCGCTGGATCTTGCGGCGCTGAAACGCGCGGTGGAATGGATTAGCGACGCCCGTCAGGTGCTTGCGCTGGGTATGGGCGGCGGTTCGACCATCTGCGCGCAGGAGATCCAGTATCGCTTGTTCCGCCTCGGGTTACCGGTAGTCAGCCAGAGCGATGGCCTGCTGGTACGCATGATGAGTTCAGCGGTGACGGCGAAAGATGTGGTGATTGTGCTGTCGCTCGGCGGCTATACCAAAGAGATGATCGAAAGCGCCGCCATCGCCCGGCAATACGGGGCGAAAATTGTTGCCATTACCCCGCCGGAAACGCCGCTGGCGGCGCAGGCCGATATCGTGCTGCCGCTACTGGTGAGCGAAAACGACTATATCTTTAAGCCCAGCGCTTCACGCTATGCGATGCTGGCGATGGTAGATGTGTTGGCCACCGAGCTGGCGATGGCCAATAAACCGCAGGCGAAAGACCGTCTGCGCCGCATTAAGCTGGCGCTCGACGACCACCGTGACGGCGTCGACCGACTGCCGCTCGGCGATTAATCGCCGCAGGCGGCGATAAAGCGTTGCGCCTGCTGGCGGGTACGCGCCAACGGCTGCCCGGCGCGGTAGAGGTCGCTGCCTAATCCCGCCCCCGCGCAGCCCGCCTGACGCCAGCTGTGCAGATTTTCCGGCGTCACGCCGCCTACCGCCAGCACCGGCACCTCCGGCGGCAACACCGCTTTCAGCGCGCGGATATAGTCCGGGCCGAATGCCGATGACGGAAAGATTTTCAGCCATTGCGCCCCGGCATCCAGCGCGCTAAACGCCTCGGAGGCCGTCGCGCAGCCGGCGCACACCAGCATCCCCTTATCTACCGCGCGGCGGATCACCGCCGGGGCCGTATTGGGCGTCACGATAAGCTTCGCCCCGGCTTCAGCCAGAAAATCAACCTGTTCAACCTTCAGCACCGTCCCTGCGCCAATCACCGCCCGCTCGCCAAACTGGCGCACCATCGCTGGAATACTCTGCTGCCAGTCCGGCGAGTTAAGCGGAATTTCAATATAGCGAAAACCCGCATCGATTAGCGCGGCGATATGCTCCGCCGCCTCATCGGGTTGAATACCGCGTAAAATCGCCACCAGTTTAACCTTGTCCATCTATCATCCTCGCCATACCCGAAAGAAACGCCGCCTCGCCGGAACAACAAGAAACGGCCAATCCGCGTGCCGCCATCGCCTGCTGATAACGTGCGCTGAGCGAGTGCTCACCAACCAGCACCACGCGGCTGGCGCGGTAGCGTTCGCTAAAGGTCGCCACTTCCGCGCCAATCAACAGCCCGGAGAGATAATCGCTCACCGAAGTTGCCGCCAGCGCCCCTAACACCCGCGCGGCGCGAGCGCTGAATAACCCGTCCAGCAGCGCCGGCTGATTTAGCCCTTTTTCCATACCGAGGGCGAAAGCGGCGTCATCAGGTTGTTGTGCCGGCAGTTGCTGGCCGAGCAGCGAATGGTTAAGCAACAGGTGATGCAGTTCGCCGGTCATCGCGGTGGCGAACTGGCGCACCACGCCGTTCTGCACCTGCACCCATTTGCAGTGGGTGCCGGGCATCACGTAACACTCCGCGGGCATCCGTTGCCAGGCCCCCAGCAGCTGGGTCTCCTCGCCGCGCATCACGTCGTACTCTGCGGCCTGCGCTACTTTCAGCCCCGGCACGATCCACACTTTTTCCGCCACCTCATGTAACTGACCGTTGAGCGCCTCCAGCGCCAGCGGGCAGGCCAGATAAGGCACCGGTTGCCAACCGGCATCGCTACCGATCATGCCCGCCATCACCACCGGCAGCGCGGGGTCGCCGCGCCATGGCGCCAGCTGCTGCTGAAAAACCGCTTCGGCGCGCTGCCCGTTCAGGCGCGTGATGCCGTAAGGCAGCTTCAGCTTGTCGATGCATTCGCCATCGCGCATCCGCCATGCCCGCAGCTGCGTAGAGCCCCAATCGACGGCAATATACTCGTTCATGATGGCCCCTTACCCGCGTGAGGTATGACGTTTGCCAATTGGCAGCGGCGGCGGCGTTGGGCGGCTTTCACGTTCGTGGGTAATCATTTCCAGCGCCTGCTCGCGGCTCAGGCTGCTGGCCGGGGTCACTAACGTCACCACAACCGAAGCCACCAGGCTCGTCAGTACCGCCGGAATACACGGGTTGCCCCAGAACGCCAGCCAGTCGCTATCCACCAGCACCGCAACCGATGCCCCGGCGCCGCCGGCCAGCGCAGCGACCGCGCCCTGCCAGTTAAAGCGTGTCCAGAAACGGCCAAGCATGGTGCAGATAAACATCCCGGACATAATCATCGAGATCATTTTGGTGATATAGCTGATGATGTCGTTGGAGGTCAGGGCAAACAGCAGCGCCAGCGCAATCACCAGAACCAGGAAGATCCGCGACAGGCGAATCGCTTTCTCCGGCGCGGGCATATGGCCGGTCACCAGGGTGTAGAGGTCGCGCAGCATAATGGACACCGCGGCGATGGCATCAGAGCTGCCGGAAGACATATTGGCCGACATGCCGGCAATCAGGATCGCCATCGCCAGCACCGGCGGCAGCACCTGGGTGGCAAACAAGAAGGCGAAGCCGCTGTTCTCCAACTGCGGGTTCATGGTCCATACCGCCATACCGATGATCGCCGGCAGGAAGGAAAATCCCAAATACAGCAGGCCGGTAATCGTGAAGGACTGACGTACCGAAGAGACGGTCTTCGCCGAGTAAATACGCTGGCGATAAGAAGGGGTCGCCAGCACGCCGACGCCGATCACCATCGCCAGCGATAGCGCCGGCAGCACGCCTAATTTATCGACCGCGAACAGGCTTTGCGCCGCCGGATCGACGGCCTGCTGAATATGGCTCCAGCCGCCAACGTGATGGACTGCGAGTACCGCCATTAAAATAAAGCCGACGAACAGCACGATCGATTGAATAGTATCGATCCACACCACCGCGGAATAGCCGCCAATACCGACATAAACCACAAAAGCCAGCGCGATAATAATTTTCGCGACATTAATATCAATGCCGCTGGCCCACGCCAGATATAATCCGCCACCTAATATATGCGCTCCCAGCCAGCCGATAGAGGCAATAAAAATAAGTATCGCGACGAGGTTTTTAATTATTTTACTGCCGCCGGTGTAATACGACATTTCTTCACTCATGGTCATGAAGCGAAGTTTACGTACCGGAGCGAATAACCATGCCACCAGCAGAATCCCCACCGCGCCGCCGAGGCCGTAAAGCATCCCGGCCCAGCCGTTGCTGTAGCCAAAGCCGACGGCGCCGACGCTGGAGCCGGTGCCCACCATGGTGCCGACCGTCGAACCGAGAGTGAGGATCATCGGCAGCGAACGGCCGCCAAGTAAAAAGTCTTCGCCGGTTTTCTGTTTGCGCGAAACGTACCAGCCTAAGGTAATCATCGCGCAGGCATAAACGGAAAACCAAATCATAAATGACATATTATTCATGGCTCACATCCAGACGTAATAAATAATATTCGTGCCGCTGAATATTATGAGTTAACAGGAACCATGCCTGAAAAAAGGCATAGCGAACCCAGTGGCACCGATTTATTTATTCACTCTGGTGCCGATATCACACTTTTTTGATGCTCCCTCCCGCAAAGGGAGGGATTTATTTTTAGGTTTCGAGCGTTATTGTCGCGCAGCGTTAAAACAGGTCACGTCTACTTCAACTTTGCAATCCACCACCAGGTCCGCCACGCAGCAAATGCGCGCTGGCGGATTATCGCCAAAGAACTCGCGAAATACCTTATTGAACGACTGAAAATAGCGCGCGTCGGTGAGGATCACTTTCACGTGCACCACGTCCGCCATGCCGTAACCTGCTTCGCTCATGATGTCGACGCAGTTCTGGATCGCCAGCCGCGATTGTTCGACGATGCCGCCTTCCACGACTTCGCCATTTTTCATCGGCGTCTGCCCGGAGACATATAGCCAGCCGCCCGCTTCCACCGCGCGGGCGAACGGCAGATGCTGACCGCCGGTTCCGGTACCGCCTTCCACGCCATAACGTTTGATACTCATACTCAACTCCTTAGCCCATCCGACGGCGCAGGAAACGCCCTGCCCGCCCGGTAATTTTCTTATCACTGCCGTAGCTCATCACGCCGTTGACCATCACCGCCTCAATGCCGTCCGCCGGGCGTTTCGGGTCGGAGAAACTGGCGACATCGCGCACCGTCTGCGGGTCAAACAGCACCAGGTCGGCGAAGTAGCCAATTTTCACCAGCCCGCGATCCGCCAGCTGGAAACGCGCCGCCGACAGCCCGGTCATCTTGTGTACCGCGGTAGTCAGCGGGAATAGCTGCTCGTCGCGGCTATAGTGACCAAGTACCCGCGGGAAGGCGCCCCACAGGCGCGGATGCGGCATCGGATCGTTCGGTAGCCCGTCAGAGCCAATCATGGTGACCGGATAGCGCATCACCCGCCGTACATCCTGCTCATCCATGTTGTAGTAGATAGCGCCCGCCGGCATCAGCCGCGCCGCGGCCTCGTGCAGGCTCACCTGCCACTCATCGGCGATCTGCTGCAGCGTTTTCCCCGCCTGCTCCGGCTGCGCTTCGGACCAGGTGATCACGATATCAAACTCATCGGTCACCTGTTTCATATCCAGCGTCGACGAGCTGGCGGAGTAGGGATAACAGTCGCAGGCGATATCCTGCTGCTGGCGCATCTCATCGAAAAACGCCAGCGTCTCTTTGGTACGCCCCCAGTTTTTCGCCCCGGCGCACTTGTGGTGAGAAACCACCACCGGCACGTTGCCGTGACGGCCGATACGGAAGGCTTCGTCCAGCGCCTCAAGAATCGGCTCGAACTCTGAACGTAAATGGGTGGTATAGACACCCTTCCCGGCGGCTAGCTCTTCCGCCAACGCCATCACCTCTTCGGTGGTCGACTGGAAGGCGCTGGCATAGGCCAGCCCGGTACTGAGCCCTAATGCCCCCTGGCGTAGCGCATCGCGTAGCTGTACGCGCATGCCGGCGATTTCCGTCTCGTTCGCCGGCCGAAACAGATCGTCCATATGGTTATTGCGCAGCGCGGTGTGACCGATTAACGTGCCGACATTCAGCGACGGCCGCGCCGCTTCAACCGCATGGGCATAAGCCTCCACGGTGGGATAGATAAAGTGCTGCTGCTCGCCGAGGAGATTCATCGGGTCCGGCACTTCGCCGCGCATAGTGGCGGTCGCCGCGCTAATCCCGCAGTTGCCGACGATCACCGTCGTCACCCCCTGGCTGAGCTTCGGCAAGTACTCAGGCATGCGGATAACGTTGATATCATCATGGGTATGCACATCAATAAAGCCCGGCGCCAGTACCCGCCCCTGGCCATCAATTTCCTGCTCCGCCGCGACGTCCAGCGCCGGGGCGATAGCGATTATTCGGTCGCCCTTCACCGCCACATCGGCACGGTATTGCGGCCCGCCGCTCCCGTCGATCACCGTGACGTTTTTGAAAAGCCAGTCAACTTTCATAGCAATTACTCCCTTTCGACATGCCGATAAGTTAACCATTTACAAGCGCAAAAAACAGTGGAAAACTACGCAAAACCCAGATCATTTTGTGATACTTTTATTCAAAACAAATAACATTTTTATATTAAAAATATATTTATCAAATAGTTATAAATGATACCCAGCGACTAACCGATTATAAACCCTGAAAGGATAGTGTTATGAAATACCATTCAGCACCGCTCATCCCGCACAAATCCGCCCTCATGTCCGCGCCGGCTAATCTGCTGGCGGAAGAGGTCTGTCTGCCCGCCGCGCTGTTAAAAAAGTCGGCGCTGGAAAACAATATTTCATGGATGCAGCGCTATGCCGACGCCCGCGGCGTGTCGCTGGCGCCGCATGGTAAAACGACAATGACGCCATGGATATTTCAGGCGCAGCAGCGAGCGGGAGCGTGGGGGATCGGCGTGGGTAGCGCCTGGCAGGCCAGCGCGGCGATGGCCAGCGGCATCCAACGCATCCTGATGGTCAATCAACTGGTCGGCAAGGCCAATATGCAGGTGGTCGCGCAGCTAAAAGCCCACTATCGGGCAGTGGATTTTATCTGTTGCGTCGATAGCGAGGCCAATGTGCGCGCCCTCTCCGAGTTCTTCGCCGCCCAGGGGCAAACGCTGGATGTGCTGATTGAACTTGGCGTGCCGGGCGGGCGCTGCGGCTGTCGTAGCGTCGATGACGCGCTGGCGCTGGCGCAGCGGGTAAGCGACCTGCCGGGGTTACGGCTACGCGGACTGGAATTGTATGAAGGAGTGCTGCACGGCGACGATCCGCAGCCGCAGGTAGAGGCGCTGTTACAGCAGGCCGCGGCGCTTGCCTGCCGCATGGAGCCGCTGGTTGACGGCGAATTTATTCTCACCGGCGCGGGCACAGTCTGGTATGACGTGGTGTGCAACATCTGGCTGGCGGCGGCAAAACCGCGCCGCTGCCGTATCGTTATTCGCCCTGGCTGTTATATCACCCACGATCGCGGGATCTACGATCTCGCACAACAAGAGCTGATCGCCCGCGATCCGATTGCCTGCGATCTCGCCGGCGATCTCACTTCAGCGCTGGAGCTGATGGCGATGGTGCAATCGGTGCCGGAGGCGGATCGCGCGGTGGTGAATTTCGGCAAGCGCGACTGCGCTTTCGACGCCGGGCTGCCGCAGCCGATCGCCCATTATCGTAACGGCCTCCAGTTAGCGCTGCGCGCGGAGTCGATCGTCAGCACCGGCATCATGGACCAGCACTGCATGCTGCGCCTGGCGCCGGGCAGCGATGTGCAGGTCGGCGATATTCTGCTGTTCGGCACCTCGCACCCGTGTCTGACCTTTGATAAGTGGAAGACGTTGCTGCTGGTCGATGACGACTACAACGTGCTGGACGAGCTCGACACGCTGTTTTGACCGGCATCCCGGGTGGCGGCGCTTCGCGCCTTACCCGGGCTACGCCGGCATGTGATTTGTAGGCCCGCGCAAGCGCAGCGCCGCCGGGCAATAACCGCGGGTAAAGAGCCAATTTCGCGCCGGGTGGCGGCTGCGCCTTACCCGCCCTGGCGCAAGGCGCAAATCTCATCATGCAATGAACGGCTGATGACTACCCCCTGCCGCTCACTCTGCTGGCGGCAGGCGAAACGCCGCTCGCCCGGCAGCCGCGCGCCCTGAACCTGCATCGCATTGAACAGCGTTTCGGCGCGCTCCAGCTGCTCTTGTGCCTGCGCGCCGAGAAAGCGCTGCGGATCCAGCGCCAGGATAAGCTCGCCGCCGTAGGGGAGACCGCCCGCGCCGTTATCCCACGCCAGCGATTCGGCGCTGGTCATATCGCCGATAAGCGGTCCGGCCAGCAGCTCGACCATTGCCGCCAGCGCCGAGCCCTTATGGCCGCCGAAGGTTAACATCGCGCCGTTCAGCACCTCCGCGGCATCGGTCGTCGGCTGTCCCTGACTGTCGATTCCCCACCCTTGCGGCAGCGCTTTGCCGGCGCGCTGATGCAGCTGGATCTCGCCGCGCGCCGCGGCGCTGGTCGCCATATCAACAATAAACGGCAGCTTATCCCGCCGCGGCCAGCCAAAGGCGATAGGGTTGGTGCCGAACAGCGGACGCGTGCCGCCCGCTGGGGCGACCCAGGCGTGGCTTGGCGTGCAGGCCAGCCCCACCAGCCCTGCCTCGGTCAACGGCTCAATATCGGCAAACAGCGCGGAAAAATGGACGCAGCGGTTAATCGCCAACGCCGCAATGCCGCTGTGCCGCGCCTTCTCCAGCAGTAACGGCAGCGCGCGCTCGTAGGCCAGCAGCGAAAAGGCGCCGCCGGCGTCCGCCCGCGCAATCGCCGGCGCCTGATCGTGGATTTGCGGCTCGGCATCAGGCGATACCTTGCCTTTACGCAAGGTATCGACAATGCCCAACAGCCGCCACAGGCCGTGGGAAGCGCAGCCGTCGCGCTCCCCGGCGGCCACATTACGTGCAATGGCCGCCGCGTGGTCGGCGCTAAATCCATTGGCGCTGAGTACCTCCAGCGCCAGGTCATAAGCTTCAGGTAACGATAGAGTTACCGACTCCATACTGTTCTCCTTTACTCTTCTTCGTCTCCGCTAAAGTTAGCCTGCGGCAGGCAGCTGCGCGCGCCCCAGTAGTAAATCCCCAACGACATCGCCGCCACCAGCACCGTATCCCAGGGGTGACCTATGACATTAAGCCCGCCGAAGCTGCCCAGCCAGGAAAAGAGGATAATCAACGCATAAAAAACGATCAGCCACAGCGACGATTTCACCTGCTGCGCCAGGCTCACGGTATGTTCCGGCACCTTACCTTTGCACATCACATAGACGACAAACATCACGATTTGCAGCCCCAACAGCCACGAGAGCGTATTCCAGCCGGACCAGTAGACAATCAGCGCCGAGATCATAAACGATACCGGGCCGATGATGCCGAAGGCGCGCACGCGGAACGGCCGCGGCAGATCCGGCGCGTTGCGGCGCAGCCCGGCGGCGGTTACCGGGGCGATGGCGTAGCTCAGCACCAGGGCAGCCGACACCACGCTAATCAGCTGTTCCCAGGATGGGAACGGCAGCGTCCAGAAAATCGACAGTCCAAAAGTCAGCCATAGCGCCGGGCGCGGAATACCTGACTCTTTATCAATATGGGTAAAGGCTTTAAAGAAGGTACCCGCCTTCGCCCAGCCGTAGATCACCCTCGGCGTCGCGTTCATATAGATATTGCCGGTGCCGCTCGGGGAGATGATCGCATCGCTTATCACCATAAAGGCCAGCCAGCCCATGCCGAGGGTAATGGCGATATCGCGATACGGCAGCGAGAACTGTTTGCTCACCTCGGCCCAGCCGCCGTTCAGCATCTCGGTGGGGATACTGCCAAGGAACGCCAGCTGCAGCAGCACGTAGATAATCGTCGACAGCACCACTGATAAAATCAACGCAATAGGGATAGTCCGCTGCGGCTTTTGTACTTCGCTGGCTACCGAGATAATCGGCGTCAATCCCAGATAAGCGAAGATAATTCCCCCCGCGCTGATCGCCGCTTCTACCCCGGACATGCCGAATGGCGCAATACCCTGAGCGTGCAGGTTCTCCGGTTTAAAGAAGGCGAATAGCGTCACCACCACCAGCAGCGGCACCAGAAACTTGAGCACGCTGATGAAGTTGTTCGATCGGGCGAAGGTCTTGACACTGTAGTAGTTCAGCGCAAAGAAGAAACAGAGCAGCAGGAACTGCACCACCCACCCCAGCAGCGTCGGCGAACTGGAACCCGGCTGGGTCAACGCCGGAAACCAGGCCGCGGCATATTGCCGGGCGGCGACGATTTCAATTGAGATCAGGCTGGAGAAAGCGATCAAGGTGATGAACCCCAGCAGATAGCCCATCAGCTCACCGTGGGAAAAGACCGGGTAGCGAATAATGCCGCCGGCGCGGGGCAGCGCCGCCCCCAGTTCGCAGTAGACAATCCCCAACAGCAATACCGCAAAGCCGCCGATCACCCACGACGCGATCCCGGCCGGACCGGCGATGGAGGCCACGTGGCTGGCGGCGAATAACCATCCGGAGCCGAAAATCGCGCCCAGGCCGATAAACGTGAGATCCGTTAGGGTCAGCTGTTTTTTAAACTTACCCGACTCTGCAACGCGGGTTTGACTGTTATGCGTAGAGTGAATGGTCATGGTGATGCCCTTGCGTCAATGAGAGGAGGAAATCGCTTCCCGGGTCCACTGGCCGTTGACCAGGCGCAGCAGGTTCAAAGGGTTCGCATCCTGCAGCGCCGGCGGTAACAGGGCGGCGGGCGCGTTCTGCAGACAGACCGGGCGCAGAAAGCGTTCAATCGCCCGGCTGCCGACCGAAGTCCCGCGTGCGTCGGTGGTCGCCGGCCACGGGCCGCCGTGGACCATCGCATCGCACACTTCCACGCCGGTGGGATAACCGTTAAACAGCACCCGTCCGGCCTTCTCACAAAGCAGCGGTAGAAGGCTCGCCGCCAGCGGGCCATCATCCGCCTCGGCATGCAGCGTCGCGGTGAGCTGACCCTGCAGCGCTTTCACCACCGCCTGCAGCTGGGCCACGTCGTCCACTTCCACCAGTAGCGATAACGGGCCGAAAACTTCGGTCTGCAGCAGCGTATCCTGCGCCAGCAGATCCTCGACCTGAGCCTGCCACAGCAGGGTCTGCGCCTGCCCGGCGCCGGCGGAGATGCCGCTCGCCAACTTCTCGATACGCGGGTGCGCCGCAAGCGCCGCCACGCCCTGACGGTAGTGCTGAAGGGTCGGCGCATTGAGCAACACCTGCGGCGTGGAGCCCGCTACCGCCGCGCACAGCGCCGACTTAAAGCGTTCCAGCCCGGCGCCGCGCAGCGCCAGAATCAGCCCCGGACGGGTACAGAACTGGCCACCGCCGAGGGTGAATGACGCCACCAGCTCGTTTGCCAGCGCCTCGGCCCGCGTCTGCAGCGCCTGCGGCAGAATAATCAATGGGTTAATCGCCGACATTTCAGCAAACAGCGGAATTGGCTGCGGTCGCTGCTGCGCCAGCTGATACAGCGCCTTACCGCCGGCCAACGAACCGGTAAAGCCAACGGCCTGAATCGCCGGATGACGGACCAATTCGGCGCCGATATCGGTCCCGAAAATCATATTGAATACGCCGCCGGGTAAACCGCACCGCACCACCGCCCGGACGATCGCTTCAGCGGTCAGCTCGGCGGTGGCCATATGGCCCGGATGGGCCTTCACCACTACCGGGCAGCCAGCCGCCAGCGCCGAGGCGGTATCGCCGCCGGCGGTGGAAAAGGCCAACGGAAAGTTGCTGGCGCCAAACACCGCCACCGGCCCTAACGCCTGCTGATACTGGCGCAGGTCCGGTCGCGGCAGCGGCTGACGGTTGGCTAAGGCGGTATCAATACGGGCGGCGAAGGTATCGCCGCGCTGGATCACGCCAGCAAACATTCTCAGCTGGCCGCTGGTGCGCGCCCGTTCACCCTGCAGCCGCGCCAGCGGCAGCGCGGTCTCCTGCCCGGCGATAGCAAAAAACGCCTCGCCCAGCGCATCCAGTTCATCAGCAATGGCGTTGAGAAAGCGCGCCCGCTGCTGCGGCGTGGTTTGTGAATAGACGGCAAAGGCCTGCTGCGCGGCTTCTGCGGCCTGAGCGGCTTCCTCGCGTGAAGCCGGATAAAAGCGGTGGCCGGTGGCTTCGCCGTCCACCGCCCGCAGGCTCAATAGCGTCGCCTCACCGCTGGCAATGCGGCGTCCGGCAATAAACTGCCGTCCCGCCGTGGTCTGAGATGCATTCATATTGACTCCTGTGCTCAGAGGCCGACATCCGGCAGCGTCGGACGAGTCGCCAGCGCCTGTTCAACGATCGCCACTACCTGCTGGCGCGTTTCGCCTTCCAGCGCCAGACGCGGCGGACGAGTGATCGCGCTGCCGCGACCCAGCAACTCTTCACACAGCTTGATGCACTGCACCAGATCCGGACGCGCATCGAGATGCAGAAGCGGCATGAACCAGCGGTACAGCGCCATCGCCTCTTCGTAACGCTGCTGACGGGCGAGACGGAATAACGTTTCCCCTTCGCGCGGGAAGGCGTTGGACATCCCGGAGATCCAGCCTTCCGCGCCGACGGCGATGCTTTCCACCACCACGTCATCCAGCCCGGCAAACAGCACGAAGCGGTCGCCAACGGTGTTACGCAGGTCGATAAAGCGGCGGGTATCGCCGGAGGAGTCTTTAAAGCAGACGATGTTGTCGCAGTCGGTCAGGGTGGCGAGAATGTCCGGCGTCACGTCGTTTTTGTAAATCGGCGGGTTGTTGTAGACCATAATCGGCAGGTCGGTAGCGCTCGCCACGCTGCGGAAGTGGGCCGCGGTTTCATGCGGTTTTGAGGAGTAGACCAGCGCCGGCATCACCATGATCCCGTCGACGCCGACGCGCTCCGCCTCTTTCGCCATTTTCTGGGCAAAGGCGGTGGTGAACTCGGCCACCCCGGCGATGACCGGAATTTTGCCGCCGGCGGCATCCTTCGCCACCTCGATAATCTGCAGTTTTTCATCGGTGCTCAGCGAGGTGTTTTCACCTACGCTGCCGCACACCACCAGCCCGGAAACGCCATCTTTCACCAGGTTTTTCATCACCGCGTGAGTGGCGTCTAAATCGAGGGAGTAGTCGCTACGAAACTGCGTGCTGACCGCCGGGAATACGCCGCTCCAGTGAATCGCTTTTTTGCTCATGCTCGGTTCCTTGTCGTCATTTTGTTAAGTCAAAGTGAATGAATGGTGAATATTCACTGACAGATTGACGTGTCGCGGAACCGGCGGCTTGTCGGTTTTCCCTCAATACGATGACGAAATTAGCACAGTCGGCAAAAGTGTGAGCCAGCGTTTATCCGAGCAGCGTGAGGCGAAAATCGCGCGGCGTCGAGCCGGTCATCGCCTTGAACTGGCGGCTAAAAGCGCTGTGATCGGTATAGCCGCACTGCAGGGCGATATCGGTAATCGGCGTATCGCCAGCCAGCAGTTCGGTGGCTTTTTCCAGCCGCACTTTGTGGATCATCTGCCGCGGGGTGAGATGAAAGATCCGCTTGCAGTAGCGTTCGATCTGCGCAATCGACATCCCGCTTAAGGCGGTTAACTCTTCCATGGCGATCGGCCGGTGATAGTGGCGGCGGATATGATCGTCGACGATCGCCAGCCGCTGCCATGCCGGATGGCGGGCGTGGGCCTCCTGCAGATCGTGCGAGATCCCGGCCATGCCGATCACCTGGCCGCTGATATCGCGTAGCGCCAATTTCTGCGTCAGGCACCAGCCGCGCTCGCGGCCATTGTAGAGATGCATTTCCAGCTGATCGCGCAGGGTCACGCCTTCCCGTAGTACCCGAAGATCCTGCTCGGTGTAACCCTGGCCCAGCGCGGAAGGAAAGACATCGGCGGAGGTTTTACCCAGCAGCGAGGAGACGCTTTTGAAACCACAGCGGCGGGCCAGCGTCAGGTTCGCCAACAAATAACGCGCCTGGCGATCTTTGATAAAAAAGACCACATTAGGAATGGCATTGAGCAGGGGTGCAATCAGCGCCAGCGCATTCAGCAGCGCCGGCATATTTTCCGGCCGCTGGCGCGCCAGCCCTTCGCAGATCTGGCTCAGCTCATCGACGGCCAGCTCAGGTTGGTTAACCGCGCGCGGCGCCGCCGCATCAGAAACACCGATCATAAGGCCTCCTCATGGTAAGTGACCGAGGGATATTTATTCACTTTCCGTTAACACCACAAGCAGCAAGCGCTGGATTTGCGATCCTGGATCCGCTTTACGCCTTCCCCTGATTTAGCCACTGGCGCAATGGTCACTTTCGGTTTACCACAGCATTAAACAAATGATTAATAAGAAATAACTATGTGAAATAGAAATATACCGCGCTCAGTACTATGCAGATTTCGTCATTTTCTCTGACGAAAGCGCTCAAGCAGGCCGGGAAAGGTTGCGCCAGCATGATGAAACATGTTGTTAACTTCCGGAGAGTCTGATGACCGCGCCACGCCCCCCTATTACGCTGAGAGCTATCGATTCACATACCGGCGGCGAACCGACCCGCCTGATCGTTGACGGCTTCCCCGACCTCGGCGACGGCAGCATGGCGGAGCGCCGCGACCGCTTCGCCCGCGACTTCGACCATTGGCGTCAGGCGGCCATTCTCGAACCGCGCGGCAATGACGTACTGGTCGGCGCGCTGCTGTGCAAACCGGTCTCGGCGGCGGCTACCGCTGGGGTGATTTTCTTCAACAACGCCGGTTTTCTGAATATGTGCGGCCACGGCACTATCGGGCTTATCGCCTCGCTGGCCTGGCTTGGGCGTATCAAGCCCGGCGTACATCTGATTGAAACGCCGGTCGGCGACGTAAGCGCCACGTTGCACGACGATGGCAGCGTATCGGTGCAAAACGTCCCGGCCCGTCGCTGGAAAAAACAGATCCGCGTTGAAACCGCGCTGGGTCCCGTCATCGGCGATATTGCCTGGGGCGGCAACTGGTTTTTCCTGATTAACGACCACCCGTTCGCCATTACCCCCGAACAAATTCCACAGCTCACCGACTACGCCTGGGCAGTGCGCGAGGGGCTGGAAGCCGCGGGGATCCGCGGCGACGACGGCGGCGTTATCGACCATATCGAACTCTTCGCCGATGACGATACCGCCGACAGCCGCAGCTTCGTACTCTGCCCGGGAAAGGCCTGGGATCGCTCGCCGTGCGGTACCGGCACCAGCGCCAAGCTGGCCTGTCTGGCGCAGGATGGCAAGCTGCAGCCAGGGGAAATATGGCGTCAGGCCAGCATCATCGGCAGCCAGTTTACCGCCAGCTACCAGCGCACCGCTGAAGGCATCATCCCAACGATCCGCGGCGAAGCCTGGGTCTGCGGCGATAACCAATTGATCCTCACCCCTGACGATCCCTTCTGCTGGGGGATCGCGCCGTGAAGCAGAGCGATGTCATCGTGATCGGCGCCGGGATCATCGGCGCCGCCTGCGCGTGGCAGCTGGCGAAGCGGGGGCAGAGCGTGACGCTTATCGATAACGGTCAGCCCGGCGCCACGGCGGCCGGTATGGGCCATCTGGTGTGCATGGATGATGACCCCGCCGAGCTTGCCTTGTCGGCGTGGTCGCTGGAACGCTGGCGCGCTATCACGCCGCGGATGCCCGACAATTGCGCCTGGCGCGGCTGCGGTACGCTGTGGCTGGCGGAAAGCGAAGAAGAGATGGCCGTCGCCGACGAAAAACAGCGGCGGATGGCCGGCCATCAGGTGCACAGCGAACTCCAGACTCCACAGCAGATCGCCGGGCGCGAGCCGCTGCTGCGCGGCGGGCTGGCCGGCGGGCTGTGGGTGCCGGGCGATGGCATCGTCTACGCGCCGAACGTCGCCCGCTGGTTGATTACCGATGCCGGAGACCATCTTACCTGCCTGCGCGACAGCGTACAGACGATTGAAGAGCCACAGGTGCTGCTCGCCAGCGGCCAACGGCTACAGGCACGGGCGATCGTGGTGGCCTGCGGCCTTGAAGCCAATGTGCTGTTAGCGGAAAACTGGCTGAGACCGAAAAAAGGCCAACTGGCGATTACCGATCGCTACGGGCCGCGGGTGCATCACCAGCTGGTTGAGCTGGGTTACGGCGCCAGCGCCCACGGCGGCGGCACCTCGGTGGCGTTTAATCTTCAGCCGCGACCGACCGGCCAGCTGCTGATTGGCTCTTCGCGTCAGTTTGATAACCGCGAGCGCGAGTTGGATCTGCCCCTGCTGGCGCAGATGCTCGATCGCGCCCGCCACTTCGTGCCGGCGCTGGCGACGTTGAATATTATCCGCTGCTGGAGCGGTCTGCGCGCCGCCTCGCAGGATGGCAACCCGCTGATCGGCCCGCACCCCGCTCGCCGTGGCGTATGGTTAGCGCTGGGCCATGAAGGGCTGGGCGTCACCACCGCTCCGGCCACGGCCGAACTGCTGGCGACGCAGATCCTCGATGAACGCTGCCCATTGGCGCCCGACGCCTGGCTCCCGGCTCGTTTGTGTCAACAGGAGGCGATTGCATGAAGGCCACTCTCAACATCACCGTCGATGGCCTGCCTCTGACGGTGCCGGAAGGGATCAGCGTGGCGGCGGCGCTGGCGTTGACCGGCGACCCCACCACCCGCCAGGCGGTTAACGGCGAGCTCCGCGCGCCGTTTTGCGGCATGGGCGTCTGCCAGGAGTGCCGGATCGCCGTCGATGGCCGTCGGGTGCTGGCCTGCCAGACCCTGTGCCGGGCCGGTATGCAAATAGAAAGGAGCCGCGATGAACACGCTGCGCTGTGACATTTTAATCCTCGGCGCCGGCCCCGCCGGCATGGCGGCCGCGCTCTCCGCCGCCGCCTGCGATAAACAGGTCATCATCCTCGACGATAACCCCGCCCCTGGCGGACAAATCTGGCGCGCGGGTCCGCAGGCGACGCTGCCCGCCCTGGCCCGGCGCTACCGCGACGCCATCGCCGCGTCTGCCGCCATCCGGGTAGTGAACGGCGCGCGGCTGATTGCCCGCCCCTCCTCGCACAGCGTGCTGTTTGAAACCGCCGACGGCGGCGGCGTGGTTTACTGGCAGAAACTGATCCTCTGCTGCGGCGCGCGCGAGCTGTCGCTGCCCTTTCCCGGCTGGACCTTACCCGGCGTGACCGGCGCGGGCGGCCTACAGGCGCAAATCAAACATGGGCTGTCGCTGAAAGGTGAAAAGGTGGTGATTGCCGGCAGCGGTCCGCTACTGCTGGCGGTGGCGGATACGGTGAACAAGGCCGGAGGCGAAGTGACGAATATCATTGAGCAAGCGCCGCTCCCGGCGCTGCTGCGCTTCGCCAGCGGGCTGTGGCGCTGGCCGCACAAGCTGCGCCAGTTAGCGACGCTGGCCCCGAAAGGCTATCTTAGCGGCGCGCAGGCGATCCGCGCTCACGGCACAACGCGGCTGGAAGCCGTTACGCTTCGCCAGCGCGGCATCGAGCGGACTATCGCCTGCGATCGGCTGGCTATCGGCTACGGGCTGATACCCAATATCGAGACGGCGCTGCTGTTCGGCTGCGCCACGGCGCAGGAGGCGATACAGGTTAACCGCTGGCAGCAGACCAGCATCGAGGATATCTACGCCGCCGGCGAGTGCACCGGTTTCGGCGGTAGCGAACTGGCGCTGGCGGAGGGTGAAATCGCCGGTTTTGCCGCCGCCGGGGCCAGCCGTCAAGCGCAGGCGTTATTTGCCCGTCGCGCCCGCTGGCAGCGTTTCGCCGCAGCAATCAACCGTACCTTCCGGCTGAGGGAGTCCTTGAAAAACGCCGCAACGCCGGAGAGCCTGCTGTGCCGCTGCGAAGATGTGCGCTGCGGCGATGTTGACACCGCCGGGGGCTGGCCGCAGGCCAAACTCACCCAGCGCTGCGGAATGGGTGCCTGTCAGGGGCGCACCTGCGCCGCCAGCGCCCGCTGGTTGTACGGCTGGCCGCTGCCGCAGCCGAGAGAACCGCTGGCCCCCGCCCGCGCGGAAACGCTTATTGCCCTCGCCCGGCCGAGCGCCGAGCCGTAACCGCTACTCTTCTTCATCACCGCGCGCGGCAGGGACGCCAAGCGCAATAAACTCCTCCAACAGCGTGGTCAGCTGGCGCATCTTTTCCGCCGTAAACTGCGCTTCTATCTGCCGGTAGGCCTCTTCCACCTGCGCCTGGGCGCTCTCATACAGCGCCAGCCCGGCGGGCGTTAACGACAGGTAGAGCTTGCGCTGATCGTTGACCGGTTTTAAGCGCAGCACTAAACCGTCGCGTTCCATGCGCGTCAAAATCCCGGTCAGGCTGGGGCGCAAAATGCAGGCGCGCCAGGCCAGGTCGTGAAAATCCATCGATGGGTTTTCCGCAAGGATACGCACAATACGCCACTGCTGTTCGGTCAGGTTGTGGCGTTTAACGATCGGCCGGAAATGGCCCATCGCCGCTTCTCGCGCCTGCAGCAGCGCAATGGTTAATGAATCATGCATGGTATCCCCTCAACAACGCTCACCAAAACTTATTAACAATTTAATAATTAGCCCTAATCCTGCCATGGACAACCGGTTTCTGCACCTGAAAAGTACCAGTCGCTATCAAAAATAAATATATATAATTGATATATAAGATATAAATAAAAAACATGTAAATATTGTGTTAATCCGATCACAAAACATTCACTTCTATTTGCCAAACCTTCGCGCAAAGAATAAAAGATGATCATTAACATATTAATGAAATCCCTTCGAATCCGAAATCTGTACCAGAGGAGTGGTGAATGAAAGGTACTATCTTCGCCGTTGCGCTCAATCATCGCAGCCAGCTCGACGCCTGGCGCGAAGCGTTTCAACAGGCCCCCTACAAGACGCCGCCGAAAACCGCGGTCTGGTTCATCAAACCCCGTAATACCGTGATTGGCGATGGCGAAGCCATTCCCTATCCGCAGGGCGAGACCGTACAAAGCGGCGCGACGGTGGCGCTGATTGTCGGCAAAACCGCGCGTAAAGTGGCGGCGGAAGAGGCAGCGAACTATATCGCCGGCTACGCGCTGGCTAACGACGTTAGCCTGCCGGAAGAGAGTTTTTATCGCCCGGCGATCAAGGCCAAATGCCGTGATGGCTTCTGCCCCATCGGCGCGCTGTCGGCGGTGCGCAACGTCGATAACCTGACCATCATCACCGAAATCAACGGCCGCGAGGCGGATAGCTGGCATACCGGCGATCTGCAGCGTAACGCCGCGCAGCTGCTGAGCGCCTTGAGCGAGTTCGCCACCCTCAATCCCGGCGACGCGATCCTTATCGGCACGCCCCACTCCCGCGTCACGCTGCGCCCCGGCGACCGCGTACGTATTCTCGCCGACGGTTTCCCGGCGCTCGAAAACCCGGTTGTCGCAGAAGGAGAGCTGGCATGAAACAGGCACGTATTGAATGGCAGGGACAGGTACGCGACGTGCTGGTCGATGAACGCGACCAGGTGCGCCTGCCCGATGGCACGGTATTGAAAGAAGGCGAATTCCGCTGGCTGCCGCCCGCCGACGGCACGCTGTTCGCGCTGGGGCTCAACTACGCCGACCACGCCAGCGAGCTGGAGTTTAAACCGCCAACCGAACCTTTGGTGTTCATCAAAGCGCCGAACACTTTTATTGGCCACCAGCAGCAGTCGGTACGCCCGGATAACGTCGAATACATGCACTACGAAGCCGAACTGGTGGTGGTGATTGGGAAAACCGCGCGCCGCGTCAGCGAAGCCGAGGCCATGGACTATGTCGCTGGCTATACCGTGTGCAACGACTACGCGATCCGCGACTATCTGGAAAACTACTACCGCCCGAACCTGCGGGTGAAAAGCCGCGACACCCTGACGCCGATCGGCCCGTGGATCGTCGCCAAAGAGGCGATCCCGGATCCGCATAATCTGGCCCTGCGTACCTGGGTCAACGGCGAACTGCGCCAGCAGGGCACCACCGCCGATCTGATCTTCAGCATCCCGTTCCTCATCGCTTATTTAAGCGAATTTATGACCCTGCAACCGGGCGACATGATCGCCACCGGCACGCCGAAAGGGCTATCCGATGTGGTGCCGGGCGATGAGGTGATCGTTGAAGTCGAGGGCGTGGGCCGCCTGGTCAACCATATCATCAGCCAGCAAGCGTATGAGGAGACACTGTCATGAAAAAGATTAACCATTGGATCAACGGTAAAAACGTTGCCGGCGCAGACTATTTTCATACCACCAACCCGGCCACCGGCGAGGTACTGGCTGAAGTCGCCTCCGGCGGCGAAGCCGAAATCAACCAGGCGGTAGCGGCGGCGAAAGAGGCCTTCCCGAAGTGGGCTAACCTGCCGATGAAAGAGCGCGCGCGCCTGATGCGCCGCCTGGGCGATCTGATCGATCAGAACGTCCCGGAGATCGCGGCGATGGAAACCGCCGATACCGGCCTGCCTATCCACCAGACCAAAAACGTGCTGATCCCGCGGGCGTCGCATAACTTCGAATTTTTCGCCGAAGTGTGCCAGCAGATGAACGGCAAGACCTATCCGGTCGACGACAAGATGCTTAACTACACCCTCGTGCAGCCGGTTGGCGTCTGCGCACTGGTGTCGCCGTGGAACGTGCCGTTTATGACCGCCACCTGGAAGGTGGCGCCATGCCTGGCGCTGGGGAATACCGCGGTGCTGAAAATGTCCGAACTGTCGCCGCTGACCGCCGATCGTCTGGGTGAGCTGGCGCTGGAGGCCGGGATCCCGGCAGGCGTGCTCAACGTGGTGCAGGGCTATGGCGCCACCGCTGGCGACGCGCTGGTACGCCATCATGATGTGCGCGCCGTCTCCTTCACCGGCGGCACCGCTACCGGGCGCAACATCATGAAGAACGCCGGTCTGAAAAAGTACTCCATGGAGCTCGGCGGAAAATCGCCGGTGCTGATTTTTGAAGACGCCGATATTGAGCGCGCGCTCGACGCCGCGCTGTTCACTATCTTCTCGATCAACGGCGAACGCTGCACCGCCGGTTCGCGCATTTTCATTCAGCAGAGTATTTATCCGGAGTTCGTTAAGCGTTTCGCCGAGCGCGCCAACCGCCTGCGCGTAGGCGATCCGACCGATCCGAATACCCAGGTCGGCGCGCTGATTAGCAAGCAGCACTGGGAAAAAGTGTCCGGCTACATTCGCCTCGGCATCGAAGAGGGCGCCACCCTGCTGGCCGGCGGCGCGGATAAACCGTCCGACCTGCCGGCGCATCTGAAATCCGGCAACTTCCTACGCCCGACGGTACTGGCGGATGTCGACAACCGCATGCGCGTCGCCCAGGAAGAGATTTTTGGCCCGGTCGCCTGCCTGCTGCCGTTCAAAGACGAAGCGGAAGGGCTGCGTCTGGCCAACGATGTGGAATACGGTCTGGCGTCATACATCTGGACCCAGGACGTCAGCAAAGTGCTGCGCCTGGCGCGCGGTATTGAAGCCGGAATGGTGTTCGTCAACACCCAGAACGTGCGCGACCTGCGTCAGCCGTTCGGCGGCGTGAAGGCCTCCGGCACCGGCCGCGAAGGCGGCGAGTACAGCTTTGAAGTGTTCGCCGAAATGAAGAACGTCTGCATCTCGATGGGCGACCATCCGATCCCGAAATGGGGAGTCTGATATGGGTAAGTTAGCGTTAGCAGCAAAAATCACTCACGTGCCGTCGATGTATCTGTCTGAGCTGCCGGGGAAAAACCACGGCTGCCGTCAGGGCGCGATCGACGGGCATAAAGAAATTGGCAAGCGCTGCCGTGAAATGGGCGTCGATACCATTATCGTGTTCGACACCCACTGGCTGGTCAACAGCGCCTACCACATCAACTGTGCCGACCATTTCCAGGGCGTCTACACCAGTAACGAACTGCCGCATTTCATTCGTGACATGACCTACGACTACGACGGCAACCCGGAGCTTGGCCACCTGATTGCCGACGAGGCCGTCAAGCTTGGCGTACGCGCCAAAGCGCACAATATTCCGAGCCTGAAACTGGAATACGGCACCCTGGTGCCAATGCGCTACATGAATAGCGATAAGCATTTCAAAGTGGTGTCCATTTCCGCCTTCTGTACCGTTCACGATTTTGCCGACAGCCGCAAGCTGGGCGAGGCCATCCTCAAGGCCATCGACAAATATGACGGCACCGTGGCGGTGCTGGCCAGCGGTTCGCTGTCGCATCGCTTTATCGACGACCAGCGCGCCGAAGAGGGCATGAACAGCTATACCCGCGAGTTTGACCATCAGATGGATGAGCGCGTGGTGAAGCTGTGGCGCGAAGGCAAATTCAAAGAGTTCTGCACCATGCTGCCGGAGTACGCCGACTACTGCTACGGCGAAGGCAACATGCACGACACGGTGATGCTGCTCGGCCTGCTGGGTTGGGATAAATACGACGGCAAGGTGGAGTTTATCACCGAGCTATTCGCCAGCTCCGGTACCGGCCAGGTTAACGCCGTGTTCCCGCTGCCGGCGCAGGCGTAAGGAGGCCCCATGCCGCATTTTATCGCCGAGTGTAGCGACAATATCCGCGAACAGGCCGATTTACCGGGGCTGTTCGCCAAAGTCAACGAGGCGCTGGCCGCCACCGGCATCTTTCCGATTGGCGGTATTCGCAGCCGCGCCCACTGGCTGGATACCTGGCAGATGGCCGACGGCAAGCATGATTACGCCTTCGTGCATATGACTCTGAAGATCGGCGCCGGCCGTAGCCTGGAGAGCCGTCAGGAGGTGGGCGAAATGTTGTTCGCGCTGATCAAGGCCCACTTTGCCGCGCTGATGGAGAGCCGTTATCTGGCGCTGTCGTTCGCCATGGAAGAGCTCGACCCGACGCTGAACTACAAACAGAACAACGTGCACGCGTTATTTAAATAATGTGCAAATTGCCCGGTGGCGCTGCGCTTACCGGGCCTACAACGGCCATAAATTTGTAGGCCGGATAAGCGAAGCGCCATCCGGCAATACAATGCCACAGGAATCACTATGCTCGATAAACAGACCCGAACCCTGATTGCCCAGCGGCTGAACCAGGCCGAAAAACAGCGTGAACAGATCCGCGCGATCTCGCTGGATTATCCGTCGATCACCATTGAGGACGCCTACGCCGTCCAGCGCGAATGGGTCGAAATGAAGATCGCCGAAGGCCGCGTGCTCAAAGGCCATAAGATCGGCCTGACCTCTAAAGCGATGCAGGCCAGTTCGCAGATCAGCGAGCCGGACTACGGCGCGCTGCTCGATGATATGTTCTTCCACGACGGCAGCGATATTCCTACCGACCGCTTTATCGTGCCGCGTATCGAAGTCGAGCTGGCTTTCGTGCTGGCCAAACCGCTGCGCGGCCCGAACTGCACGCTGTTTGATGTCTACAACGCCACCGACTACGTTATCCCGGCGCTTGAGCTTATCGACGCGCGTTGCCACAACATCGACCCGGAAACCCAGCGTCCGCGCAAAGTGTTCGACACCATCTCCGATAACGCCGCCAACGCCGGGGTGATCCTCGGCGGCCGGCCGATTAAACCGGATGAGCTCGACCTGCGCTGGATCTCCGCCCTGCTGTATCGCAACGGCGTGATTGAAGAGACCGGCGTCGCCGCGGGCGTGCTTAATCATCCGGCCAACGGCGTGGCCTGGCTGGCCAACAAGCTGGCGCCGTACGATGTCCAGCTCGAAGCCGGGCAGATTATCCTCGGCGGCTCGTTCACCCGCCCGGTCCCGGCGCGCAAGGGCGATACCTTCCACGTCGACTACGGCAACATGGGCGCCATCAGCTGCCGCTTTGTTTGAGGAGAGCAACATGAACAACGCATTTAAAGAGGCGCTCAAGGCCGGGCGTCCGCAAATCGGCCTGTGGCTTGGGCTGTGCAGCAGCTACAGCGCCGAACTGCTGGCCGGCGCGGGCTTCGACTGGCTGCTGATCGACGGCGAACACGCGCCCAACAATGTACAAACGGTGCTGACCCAGCTTCAGGCCATTGCGCCCTACCCCAGCCAGCCGGTGGTGCGTCCGTCGTGGAACGATCCGGTACAAATTAAACAGCTACTGGACGTCGGCGCGCAAACCCTGCTGGTGCCGATGGTGCAGAATGCCGAAGAAGCGCGGCTGGCGGTCAGATCCACTCGCTACCCGCCTGCCGGCATCCGCGGCGTAGGCAGCGCGCTGGCCCGCGCCTCGCGCTGGAATCGCGTCCCGGATTATATCCATCGGGCCAATGACGCTATGTGCGTACTGGTGCAGATTGAGACCCGCGAAGCGCTGAAGAATCTGCCGCAGATCCTTGATGTCGACGGGGTGGACGGCGTGTTTATCGGTCCGGCGGATCTGAGCGCTGATATGGGCCACGGCGGCAACCCACAACACCCGGAAGTGCAGGCCGCCATTGAAGATGCCATCCAGCAAATCCGTCAGGCCGGTAAGGCGCCGGGGATCCTGATGGCCAATGAACAGCTGGCGAAACGCTATCTTGAACTGGGCGCGCTGTTCGTCGCCGTCGGCGTCGATACCACCCTGCTGGCCCGCGGCGCAGAAGCGCTGGCGGCCCGTTTTACCCACACCGCAACCACCACAACCGATAACAATAAATCCGTCTATTGAACGGATAATGTGGAGCGCAACATGACTACCTCTACCCTGCAACACAATGATAATAAAGCCGTTGAAGTAGAAAACCGGGTGATCAAAAAGCTGTTCCGCCGCCTGATTACCTTCCTGTTTGTTCTCTTTGTTTTCTCATTTTTGGACCGAATTAATATCGGCTTCGCCGGCCTGACGATGGGCAAAGATCTCGGCCTGACCTCCACCATGTTCGGCCTGGCGGCGACGCTGTTCTACGTCACCTACGTGCTGTGCGGGATCCCCAGCAATATTATGCTGGCGAAGGTCGGCGCGCGCCGCTGGATCGCCGGGATCATGGTGGTCTGGGGGATCGCCTCGACCTGTACCATGTTCGCCACCAATCCACATACGCTATACATCCTGCGGATGCTGGTCGGCATCGCCGAGGCCGGCTTTCTGCCGGGGATCCTCGTCTATCTGACCTGGTGGTTTCCGGCCTACCATCGCGCCCGCGCCAACGCCCTGTTTATGATCGCCATGCCGGTGACCATGATGCTCGGCTCGATACTTTCCGGCTATATTCTGGCGCTCGACGGCCTGTGGAACCTGAAAGGCTGGCAGTGGCTGTTTCTGCTGGAAGGCCTGCCGTCGGTGGTACTCGGCGTCGTCACCTGGTTCTTCCTCAACGACACGCCGGATAAAGCCAACTGGCTGGACAACGAAGAGAAACAGGCGCTGAAGGCGATGATCGATCGCGAACGGGAACATGCGGCGATCGTCCCGGCCTCGCCGCGCTCCACGCTGCGCGAAGTACTGACGCCGGCGGTGCTGATGTATACCCTCGCCTACTTCTGCCTGACCAATACCCTCAGCGCCATTAATATCTGGACGCCGCAGATCCTGCAGAGCTTTAACACCGGCAGCAGCAACATCATGATTGGCCTGCTGGCGGCGATCCCGCAGTTCTGCACCATTTTCGGCATGATCTGGTGGAGTCGCCGCTCCGACCGCCGCAAAGAGCGCAAGATGCATACCATCCTGCCCTACCTGTTCGCCGCGGCGGGTTGGCTGCTGGCTTCGGCAACCCACCACAGCCTGATCCAACTGATCGGTATTGTTATGGCCTCGGTGGGATCCTTTACCGCGATGGCCATTTTCTGGACCACCCCGGATCGGGTGATCAGCCTGCAATCGCGCGCGGTGGCACTGGCGGTGATCAACGCCATCGGCAACGTCGGCTCTGCCGTCAGCCCGCTGTTGATCGGCATATTGCGCGATACCACCGGCAGCTTTAGCTCCGGGCTGTGGTTTGTCGCCGGGCTGCTGATCGTCGGCGCGCTGGTGCTCACCCGCATTCCGATGAGCCAGCGCGATGATGCCGCCGCCGCGCCGGGCTTAGCGGCGCAAAAAGGCCACTAAGGAGCGGGTATGTGTCAGCATTCAATCGCCAACATTGATATCAATAAAGATTACGACGAGAGCCTGGGTACCGAAGAGGTGCACTATCAGTCGTTTGCCCGTATGGCGGCCTTTTTTGGCCGGGACATGCAGGCGCATCGCCACGACCGCTATTTTCAGATGCACTTTCTTGATACCGGGCAGATTGAGCTGCAGCTTGATGACCATCGCTACTCGGTGCAGGCGCCGCTGTTTGTGATAACGCCGCCTTCGGTGCCGCACGCCTTTATTACCGAGTCCGATAGCGATGGTCACGTGTTGACGGTACACGAAGAACTCATCTGGCCGCTGCTGGAGGTACTTTATCCCGGCACGCGGGAGACCTTCGGCCTGCCGGGGATCTGCCTGTCGCTGGCGGATAAACCCGACGAGCTGGCGGCGCTGGCGCACTACTGGCAGCTGATTCGCCGCGAATCCACCGCTCAGCTGCCGGGGCGCGAGCATACCCTGGCGCTGCTGGCGCAGGCGGTATTTACCCTGCTGCTGCGCAACGCCAGGCTCGACGATCATGCCGCCAGCGGCATGCGCGGCGAGCTGAAATTATTCCAGCGCTTTAACCAGATGATCGACAGCCACTTTCATCAGCACTGGACGGTACCGGATTACGCCAACGAGCTGCATCTAACCGAATCGCGGTTGACCGACATCTGCCGCCGCTTCGCCAACCGCCCGCCGAAGCGGCTGATATTCGACCGCCAGCTACGCGAGGCGAAGCGGCTGCTGCTGTTTTCCGATAGCGCGGTCAATGAGATAGCCTGGCAGCTTGGGTTTAAAGATCCCGCTTATTTTGCGCGCTTTTTTAGCCGCCAGGTCGGCTGCTCGCCAAGCAGTTACCGGGCGCAAAAAGTACCTGTGTCGTAATACCCCGGCGGCGCCGCGCTTGCCGGGGCTACGGTCCATAGGGCGGGTCAGCGCCGCGCCGCCCGCCAAAAGCTGCAGAGATCACAAAATTCACTCCCGCCTGAAAAGTACCCGCCGTTGTCGCAAACGTCCCTTCACGACAAGCGCAATAACCGCTTCAATTAAACAACAAAAACAAAACATATATTTAACATCATTATTCCGATAAATACTGAAGAGGCCCCTATGAAACCTGAAGATTTCCGCGCCGACGCGAAACGCCCGTTAACTGGCGAAGAGTATTTAAAAAGCCTGCAGGATGGCCGCGAAATTTATATCTACGGCGAGCGCGTGAAGGATGTCACCACGCATCCGGCCTTCCGTAATGCCGCGGCTTCTGTCGCTCAGCTGTACGATGCGCTGCACAAACCGGAGATGCAGGATTCCCTGTGCTGGGGCACCGATACCGGTAGCGGCGGCTACACCCATAAATTCTTCCGCGTGGCGAAAAGCGCCGACGATCTGCGCCAGCAGCGCGACGCCATCGCCGAGTGGTCGCGCTTAAGCTACGGCTGGATGGGCCGCACCCCGGACTATAAAGCCGCCTTCGGCTGCGCGCTGGGCGCCAACCCGGCGTTTTACGGCCAGTTCGAGCAGAACGCCCGCAACTGGTACACCCGCATTCAGGAAACCGGCCTGTACTTTAACCACGCTATCGTCAACCCGCCGATCGACCGCCACAAGCCGGCCGATGAAGTGAAGGACGTCTACATCAAGCTGGAAAAAGAGACCGATGCCGGGATCATCGTCAGCGGCGCGAAAGTGGTCGCCACCAACTCGGCGCTGACCCACTACAACATGATCGGCTTCGGCTCCGCGCAGGTGATGGGCGAGAACCCGGACTTCGCGCTGATGTTCGTCGCGCCGATGGATGCCGAAGGCGTCAAGCTTATCTCCCGCGCCTCCTATGAGATGGTCGCCGGTGCGACCGGCTCGCCGTACGACTATCCGCTTTCCAGCCGTTTCGACGAGAACGACGCGATTCTGGTGATGGATAAGGTGCTGATCCCATGGGAGAACGTACTGATTTATCGCGACTTCGACCGCTGCCGCCGCTGGACCATGGAAGGCGGTTTCGCCCGCATGTACCCGCTGCAGGCCTGCGTGCGCCTGGCGGTAAAACTGGACTTTATCACCGCCCTGCTGAAGCGTTCTCTGGAATGTACCGGCACCCTCGAATTCCGCGGCGTGCAGGCCGACCTTGGCGAAGTGGTGGCGTGGCGCAACATGTTCTGGGCGTTAAGCGATTCTATGTGCTCGGAAGCGACGCCGTGGGTCAACGGCGCATGGCTGCCGGATCACGCCGCGCTGCAGACCTATCGCGTGATGGCGCCGATGGCCTACGCCAAGATCAAGAACATCATCGAGCGTAACGTCACCAGCGGCCTGATTTATCTGCCGTCCAGCGCCCGCGATCTGAACAACCCGCAGATCGACCAGTATCTGGCGAAGTACGTGCGCGGCTCCAACGGTATGGATCACGTTGAACGTATCAAGATCCTCAAACTAATGTGGGACGCGATCGGCAGCGAATTCGGCGGCCGTCATGAACTGTATGAAATCAACTACTCCGGTAGCCAGGATGAAATTCGCCTGCAGTGTCTGCGTCAGGCGCAGAGCTCCGGCAATATGGACAAAATGATGGCGATGGTTGACCGCTGCCTGTCCGAGTACGACCAGAACGGCTGGACGGTGCCGCATCTGCACAATAACGCTGATATCAACATGTTGGATAAGCTGCTGAAGTAATTCACAGCGGGAGGTCATAATGCAATTAGATGAACAACGCCTGCGTTTTCGCGATGCCATGGCCAGCCTGTCGGCGGCGGTTAACGTTGTCACCACCGCAGGCGAAGCCGGCCGCTGCGGCATTACCGCCACGGCGGTTTGCTCGGTGACGGATACGCCGCCATCGGTAATGGTTTGTATCAACGCCAACAGCGCGATGAACCCGGTCTTTCAGGGCAACGGCAAGTTGTGCATCAACGTGCTGAACCACGAACAGGAAATCATGGCCCGTCACTTCGCCGGGATGACCGGGGTGACGATGGAAGAGCGGTTTGCCCTCAGCGGCTGGCAGCAGGGCGCGCTCGGGCAGCCGGTGCTGAAAGGCTCGCTGGCCAGCCTCGAAGGCGAGATAAGCCAGGTGCAAACCATTGGTACCCACCTGGTGTATCTGGTGGAAATCCGCAATATTACCCTGAGCCCGCAAGGGCACGGCCTGATTTACTTTAAACGCCGTTTCCATCCGGTGATGATGGAAATGGAAGTCGCGGTGTAATGGCCTCGTCTGCTCCTCTCCGCCCGGGGAGGAGCCTTATCTTTCATGACCATCTTCCCGGTCATAATACCCTGTGATCTCAATCACATATTTATCTCCTGTTCACTTCATAGCCAACCGCTTACCCCAGCTAGCGACCGCTTAACCCCCCATACAACCACTCACTCATTTACCCAACTTTACGCGCGCGCAGTTCTGGCAAGATCGACGCTAGCCTAGCTAATCAATACCTCCACCAACCCAAACACAAAACCAGACGGCTTCGGCCAATTATTAATCTAATTAACGCCAGGTTTTACTATGGATACCAAAAAACTACTCAAGCACATACCCTGGGTGATTCTTGGAATCATCGGGGCATTTTGCCTCTCAGTCGTCGCGTTGCGCCGCGGTGAGCACGTCAGTGCGCTGTGGATCGTCGTCGCGTCGGTTTCCGTGTACCTCGTCGCCTACCGTTATTACAGCCTGTATATCGCGCAGAAGGTGATGAAGCTTGACCCAACGCGCGCGACGCCGGCGGTCATTAATAACGATGGCCTGAACTACGTGCCGACCAACCGCTACGTGCTGTTCGGCCACCACTTCGCCGCTATTGCCGGCGCCGGCCCGCTGGTCGGCCCGGTACTGGCCGCGCAGATGGGCTATCTGCCGGGCACCCTCTGGCTGCTGGCCGGCGTGGTGCTGGCGGGCGCGGTACAGGACTTCATGGTGCTGTTTATCTCCTCGCGGCGCAACGGCGCCTCGCTGGGCGAGATGATTAAACAGGAGATGGGGCCGGTACCGGGGTCTATCGCCCTGTTCGGCTGCTTCCTGATTATGATCATCATCCTCGCGGTGCTGGCGCTCATCGTGGTGAAAGCGCTGGCGGAGAGCCCGTGGGGCGTCTTTACCGTCTGCTCGACGGTGCCTATCGCGCTGTTTATGGGTATTTATATGCGCTTCCTGCGCCCTGGCCGCGTCGGTGAAGTCTCGGTTATCGGTATCGTGCTGCTGGTGGCGTCTATCTGGTTTGGCGGCATCATTGCTCACGACCCGTACTGGGGCCCGGCGCTGACCTTTAAAGACACCACCATCACCTTTACCCTGATTGGCTACGCGTTTATCTCCGCGCTGCTGCCGGTATGGCTGATTCTGGCGCCGCGTGACTATCTGGCCACCTTCCTGAAAATCGGCGTGATCGTCGGCCTGGCGCTGGGGATCGTTATCCTCAACCCGGACCTGAAAATGCCGGCAGTGACCCAGTACATTGATGGTACCGGCCCGCTGTGGAAAGGCGCGCTGTTCCCGTTCCTGTTTATCACCATCGCCTGCGGCGCGGTCTCCGGCTTCCACGCGCTGATCGCCTCCGGTACCACGCCGAAGCTGCTGGCCAACGAAACCGACGCCCGCTTTATCGGCTACGGCGCGATGCTGATGGAGTCGTTCGTCGCCATCATGGCGCTGGTCGCGGCATCAATTATCGAACCGGGTCTCTACTTCGCGATGAATACCCCGCCGGCGGGCCTTGGCATCGTCATGCCGAACCTGCACGAAATGGGCGGTGAAAACGCGGCGATGATCGCTGCGCAGCTGAAAGAAGTGACCGTCCACGCGGCGGCGACCGTCAGCTCCTGGGGCTTCGTAATTTCACCTGAGCAGATCCTGCAGACGGCGAAAGATATCGGCGAACCTTCAGTACTGAACCGCGCCGGCGGCGCGCCGACGCTGGCCGTCGGTATCGCTCACGTGTTCCACAAAATCATCCCGATGGCGGATATGGGCTTCTGGTACCACTTCGGTATCCTGTTTGAAGCGCTGTTTATCCTCACCGCGCTGGATGCCGGTACCCGCGCAGGCCGCTTTATGCTGCAGGATCTGTTGGGTAACTTCGTGCCGTTCCTGAAAAAAACCGACTCGCTGGTCGCCGGTATTATCGGTACCGCGGGCTGCGTCGGCCTGTGGGGTTACCTGCTGTATCAGGGCGTGGTCGACCCACTGGGAGGCGTGAAGAGCCTGTGGCCGCTGTTCGGTATTTCTAACCAGATGCTGGCCGCGGTGGCGCTGGTGCTAGGCACGGTGGTGCTGATCAAAATGCAGCGCACCAAATATATCTGGGTTACCGTTATTCCGGCTGCGTGGCTGCTGCTGTGCACCACCTGGGCGCTGGGTCTGAAACTGTTCAGCACCAACCCGCAGATGGAAGGCTTCTTCTTTATGGCTCAGCAGTATAAAGAGAAGATTGCCGCCGGCGGCGAGCTGACCGCGCAGCAGGTCGCTAACATGAACCATATCGTGGTTAACAACTACACCAACGCCGGCCTGAGCATCCTGTTCCTGGTGGTGGTGTACAGCATCATCTTCTACGGCATCAAAACCTGGCTCAATGTCCGCAACAATAAGGTGCGCACCGACAAAGAGACTCCGTACGTGCCGGTACCGGAAGGCGGCGTGAAAACTTCGTCACATCATTAACCCTGATGCCGGATAGCGCTACGCTTATCCGGCCTACCAAAAGCGCATTAACGTAGGCCGGATATGGCGCTAGCCGCCATCCGGCTTTATTCGTTATCTGGAACTCACAATGTTTGGTAACTTAGGTCAGGCAAAAAAATATCTCGGTCAGGCGGCAAAAATGCTGATCGGCATTCCGGATTACGACAACTACGTCACCCATATGCAAACCAACCATCCGGATCAGCCGTACATGACTTATGAAGAATTCTTCCGCGAACGCCAGCAGGCCCGCTACGGCGGCGACGGCAAAGGCGGCGTACGCTGCTGTTAATGGAGGCAATAATGGCACCGATTGCAGTCACCCTACTCACCGGTTTTCTCGGCGCGGGAAAAACCACCCTGCTGCGCCACATCCTTAATGAGCAGCACGGTTTCAAAATCGCCGTGATTGAAAATGAATTTGGCGAAGTGTCCGTTGACGACCAGCTGATCGGCGATCGCGCCACGCAGATTAAAACCCTGACCAACGGCTGTATTTGCTGTACGCGCTCCAACGAACTGGAGAATGCCCTGCTCGATCTGCTCGACAGCCGCGATCGCGGCGAGATTGCCTTCGACCGACTGGTGATTGAGTGCACCGGCATGGCCGACCCGGGGCCGATTATCCAGACCTTTTTCTCCCACGAGGTGCTTTGCGAACGCTATCTGCTGGACGGCGTGATCGCCCTGGTCGACGCCGTCCATGCCGACCAGCAGATGGATCAGTTCACCATTGCCCAGTCGCAGGTCGGCTACGCGGACCGGATTCTGTTAACCAAAACCGATGTCGCCGGCGACACCGAAAAGCTGCGCGAACGGCTGGCGCGCATCAACGCGCGGGCGCCAATTTATACCGTCATCCACGGCGATATCGATTTAAGCCTGCTCTTTAATACCAGCGGTTTTATGCTGGAAGAGAAGGTTGTCAGCGCCACACCGCGCTTTCACTTCGTGGCGGAAAAACAGAACGACGTCTCGTCGATTGTGGTCGAGCTCGACTATCCGGTGGATATCAGTGAAGTGTCACGGGTGATGGAAAACCTGCTGCTCTCCTTCGCCGAGCAACTGATGCGCTATAAGGGCATGCTGTGGATCGATGGCGAGCCAAATCGCCTGCTGTTCCAGGGCGTGCAGCGCCTCTACAGCGCCGACTGGGATCGCCCGTGGGGCGATGAAACGCCGCACAGCACGCTGGTGTTTATCGGCATTCAGCTGCCGGAAGAGGAAATCCGCGCCGCGTTTGCCGGGCTACTCAAATAGCCGCGGCAAAAAGGTTACCCTCTCCCGATGGGAGAGGGATATTGCGCGCAGGGTGGTTTAGCGGCGAACGACCACCAGCTTCTGATTCACAAACTCTTTGATACCGAGGTCGGAGAGCTCGCGGCCAAAGCCGGATCGCTTCACGCCGCCAAAAGGCAGCTCCGGCGCGGTATCCGTTAACCAGTTGATATAGACCATGCCGGTTTCAATCCCCGAAGCCATGCGCTTCGCCCGCTCAATGTCCTGACTGAACACCGCGCCGCCCAGGCCGTAGTGAGAGTCGTTGGCGAGCGCAATCGCCTCATCATCGTCTTTCACCACGTAAATCTGCGCCACCGGGCCAAAGAACTCCTCGAAGTACGCCGGGTTATCACGGGTAATTCCCGTCAGAATGGTGGGTTCATAGAAGTTGCCTTCGCCCGAAACCGGCTTGCCGCCAAGGTGTAATTTGGCCCCATGCTTCACCGCCTCGTCGACCTGCTTGCTTAAGGTTTCCAGCGCATCTTTCGAGGAAAGTGGGCCAAGCGTAGTGCTTTCATCCAGCGGATCGCCGATCTTCACCTGGCGGAAGGCATCGCTAAATTTGGTCAGGAACGACTCGGCGATCTTTTCATGCAAAATAAAGCGCTTGGCGGCGGTGCAAACCTGCCCGGCGTTGTTCAGCCGCGCCTGTATGCCAATTTTCACCGCGCGTTCCAGGTCGGCATCGTCGAGCACTACAAACACATCGTTGCCACCCAGCTCCAGCGTCGCTTTCTTGATATGTTTCGCCGCCTGCGCCGCTACGATGCCGCCCGCTTTTTCCGAACCGGTCAGCGCCACGCCCTGCACCCGATCGTCGGCGATGATTTTCGCCACCTGATCCTGGGAGATAAACAAATTGGTCCACGCCCCTTCCGGCGCGCCAGCCTCGCGCACCAGATGCGCGAAGGTCTCAGCGCAATGCGGAACGATGCTGGCATGTTTGGCAATCACCGGGTTACCGGCCGCCAGATTTGGCGCCAGCACGCGCATTAACTGGTAATAGGGGAAGTTCCACGGCTCCACCGCCATTAAGACGCCGATGGGATGATGCTCAACCCAGGCTTCGCCAGACTCGGAGGGATACTTCACCGGCGCCAGGAACCGTTCGGCGTTGTCGGCGTAATAGCGGGCGATCTGCGCGCAGAGTTTGACCTCGCCGCGGCTCTGTTTAATGAGCTTGCCCATCTCCTGGCTGGCGATTTTCGCCAGCTCCTCCGCCCGGCTGTCGATAAGATCGGCAAGCTTATGCAACACCGGCAGACGCTGCGCAATATCGCCTTTCGCCCACGCAGAATGATAAAGCGCATTGGCCTGTTTTAGCGCCGCCTCCACGTCCGCATCGCTGTGTGCGGGATAGCTCTTAATTAGCTGGTTATTCGCAGGATTCACTGTCTGATAAGCCATATCGCATGTCTCCTTGTTATCGCTATTAACGCAGTCAAAAATGCCACTAAGGATATTAAGGGTAGTCGAGATAGCTGACGATGCGGGTAAAGTTAGGTATATCCGGAATATTCCATGAGGGTGGATAGCAGGGACGTCCCTGGGGGCGCCCCGGCATAACGGCATCATTAATGTGATAACGTGGCTATTTCTTCGGCGGCCAGACCGGTGATCTTCAGTACGGTTTCAGGTGCAATACCGTCGGCAAGCATCATCATCGCAATTCGCTGCGCTTCGGCGTGCTGCCCTTCTTGTCTACCTTCTTGTCTACCTTCTTGCCATCCTTCAAGCCGCCCTTCACGTTTGCCTTTTCTGCGGCCAACTTCCTGTAATTTTTCGGCGATGGTCATCAATCTCTCCCTATGCTGAGGAACCCGATGCGCGACTTCGCGAATAAACCGGCCGAAGCGGCGCACGTTGCCAGTTTGCAGCAAATAATTAAATAGCGTTTTTAGCTGCCTGTCATTAGCGTAACCGCTAAGTAAAATTGACGTTAGCTGCTCGACGATGCCCATTAAATCACGCTGACGAATATGTTTTTGCATAAGTTCTAATAGCGCCACGCGTCGATGTCCCACAATTTCATCGTCCGGGATAACGGTGATATCTACCAGCGGAAAGGGTGACGAATAAAGCGCCCTCGCCAGCTGCGGGTCAGCAAACCTATCGAGCCAATTAAGCGACCCGGGATACGGAGACACGCAGCCATGGTAGAACAGCATCGGCACCACCAGCGGCAAGGTATTATGGCCGCCGTCGAGATGACGTTGCATAGCGGCAATAGCATAGCGCATCAGGCGAAACGCCATCTGCGCATCGGGTGAACTCTGATGCTCGATAACCACGTAGATGTAGCCCTCGCCAGAAGTCGTTTTTACCGACCACAGCACATCCGAATACCAGGCTCGCAGATTCTCTTCGATAAAACTACCTGATTCCAGCTGTAGCGAATTGAGATCGCAAATCTGACGCAGCAAGGGCGGTAGGTGGATCGACAAAAAATCACGCGCGGTATCAGTGTGCGTGAGAAATTTTTTGAAAACCGCATCATGCGGCGTAGACGTTGTGGACTTTTCCATGTGTTCGCCCCTGCCAGCCAATTCTGCTGCGACTTTACGCTGCTGGTTTTCCTCAGACACCTGGCAAAAAGCGTTTTCACGAGCCGTGCCGAAAGCTAATTTCTGCGTGCTGCAATCGTTATCTAATCCTGGCAGCCCACTCGCAAATTGACCCGCAGGCACAGGAAGTGCTGCCAATTTTTGCATGACCTCGCCGTCAGGTTATATGCTTAAACCTATGGAAAAACTCGCTGAATTAAAACGCGCCAAACTGCTGGCGCTGTCGCTGCTGCTCATTGCGGCGGCGCTGTTTATCACTACGCTGCTGCTACCGCCGACGCCGTGGGTCAGCGCGCTAAAGGCTATTTCCGAAGCGGCGATGGTCGGGGCGCTGGCCGACTGGTTTGCGGTGGTGGCCCTGTTTCGCCGCATTCCGCTGCCGTTTGTCGCCCGCCATACGGCGATCATCCCGCGTAATAAAGACCGGATCGCCGATAATCTTGGCCATTTCGTGCAGGAGAAGTTTCTTGATACCCCATCTCTGGTGGCGCTGATCCGCCGCTATGAACCGGCCCTGATGCTCGGCAACTGGTTCAGCCAGCCCGAAAACGCCCGCCGTGTGGGTCAACATCTGCTACAGGTGATGAGCGGTTTTCTCGAGCTCACCGATGACACCCGTATTCAGCGTCTGCTGCGGCGCGCGGTGCACAAGGCTATCGATAAGGTCGACCTGACGCAGACCAGCGCCATGATGCTGGAGGGGCTAACCCGCGATAACCGTCATCAAAAGCTGTTGGATTCACTAATAAGCCAGCTGATCGCCCTGCTACAGCGTGACAGCTCACGCGCCTTTATCGCCCGCGGTATCGTGCACTGGCTGGAGACCGAACATCCGCTGAAGGCCAAACTGTTACCCACCGAGTGGCTTGGCGAGCACAGCGCCGAAATGGTGACTGACGCGGTGAATACGCTGCTCGATGAGGTCACTCAGGACCGCACGCACCAGATTCGTCAGGCCTTCGACCGCGCGGCGCAGAAGCTAATCGACAATCTGAAATCCGACCCGCAAATGGCGCAAAAAGCCGATAACATCAAAGCGTATCTGAAAAACGATGAGACCTTTAATCGCTATCTCGGCGAGGTGTGGGCGGATCTGCGCGGCTGGGTGAAAAACGATATCAGCAGTGACGATTCGCGCATCAAGCAGCGGATCGCCGAGGCCGGTCAGTGGTTCGGCGAAACGCTGGTGCGCGACGACGCGCTGCGTGAATCGCTGAATGAGCATCTGGAGCAGGCGGCGCATCGGGTGGCACCGGAATTCTCCGCTTTCCTCACTCGCCATATCAGCGATACGGTCAAAAGCTGGGACGCGCGCGATATGTCGCGACAGATCGAGCTCAACATCGGCAAGGATCTGCAGTTTATTCGCATCAACGGCACGCTGGTCGGCGGCACTATCGGCCTCGGCCTGTGGCTGTTATCGCAAATTCCGGCGCTGCTGCATCTGCATATCGGCTGACAATGGTAGCATCATAACCATTCGAACGATGAATACCCGACGGCAAGGAGAAGGTTATGTCATGGATTTCGCGATTGAGCGCCCGCTACAGCGCATCGCTGTTCTTTCCGATGGCGCTGATCCTGTATGACTTTTCCGCCTACCTGACCACCGATCTCATCCAGCCGGGGATCCTGCACGTAGTACGGGATTTTAACGCCGATGTGGCGCTGGCTCCGGCCTCGGTGAGCCTGTATATGGCCGGTGGGATGGCGCTACAGTGGCTGCTGGGACCGCTTTCCGATCGTATTGGCCGCCGACCGGTACTGCTGAGCGGCGCGCTGATTTTTACCCTCGCCTGCTTCGCCACCCTGTGGACGACCTCAATGACCCAGTTCCTGATTGCCCGCTTTGTGCAGGGCACCAGTATCTGTTTTATCGCCACCGTCGGCTACGTCACCGTGCAGGAGGCCTTTGACGAAAAGCGGTCAATCAAGCTGATGGCGGTGATTACCTCCATCGTGCTGGTGGCGCCGATCGTCGGCCCGCTTTCCGGCGCGGCGTTGATGCATTTTATCCACTGGAAAGCGCTGTTTGGCATTATCGCCGCGATGGGGCTGGTGGCCTGGCTGGGTTTACTGTTTAACATGCCGGAGACGGTGCGTCGCGGCGACGTGCCGTTTAGCCCGCTCGGCGTGATGTGCGATTTTCGCGACGTCTTCCGCAACCGCATCTTTTTACTCGGCGCCGCCACGCTGGCGCTGAGCTATATTCCGCTGATGAGTTGGGTGGCAGTATCGCCGGTGATTTTAATGGACGCCGGCGGGCTCACCTCCAGCGAGTTTGCCTGGAGCCAGGTGCCGGTCTTCAGCGCGGTGATTATCGCTAACCTGTCGGTGGCGCGCTGGGTGAAAGACCCGACTCGCCCGCGCTTTGTGTTAAGCGCCGTGCCCATCCAGATGGTTGGCCTGGCGATCCTGATTATCGGTAATCTGACGTGGCCGCACGTCTGGCTGTGGTCGGTGCTCGGCACCTGCTTCTACGCCTTCGGCATCGGGCTGATTTTCCCGACGCTGTTCCGTTTTACCCTTTTTTCCAACGACTTGCCGAAAGGGACCGTTTCCGCCTCGCTGAATATCGTGATCCTTAGCGTCAGCGCATTGTCGATTGAAGGCGCGCGCTGGTTATGGTTCCATGGCGGCAGATTGCCGTTCCACCTGCTGGCGGTAGCCGCCGGGATCGTCGCCGCCTGCTGTCTGGCGGGGTTACTCCGTAATTTGCGCCAGCGTTCAGAGGCGGTCATCGAAGCCCGGCAATCCTGAATAACCCACAGAGAATAACCACGCATGAGCGATATTGAACTCAGCCCGGCGCAGCGCGATCTGCTACGCGAGCGGCTAAGCAAGTACTGCGAAGAGACCTTTAACCTGGAGCTGGAACAGTTCGACGCCGAGTTTTTTGTCGACTTTATCGCCACAGAGCTGGGGCCTTTGTTCTACAACGCCGGTATTGAGGAAGCCATCCGCACCCATCTGGCATGGAGCGAGCGCATTCAGGAAGAGATGGATTTGAAGAAGGTCTATTAACGCCGTCAGGATGGGCGGGAGATCAATAAACACGCACAAATAACAAGGTTATAATGGCGACTCTTTCATCATCTCCCGTGTACGGGGAAGGAAAATCATGTCGCTCATCACCGATCTACCCGCCCTCTTCGATCAATTCTCAGAAGCTCGCCAGAAAGGCTTTCTCAGCGTAATGGAACTCAAAGAGCAGAACGTGCCGCTGGTCGGTACCTACTGCACTTTTATGCCCCAGGAGATAGCCATGGCGGCGGGCGCCGTGGTCGTCTCACTGTGTTCCACTTCTGATGAAACCATCGAAGAGGCGGAGAAAGACCTGCCGCGCAATCTCTGCCCGCTGATTAAAAGCAGCTACGGCTTTGGCAAAACCGATAAATGCCCCTACTTTTATTTCTCCGATCTGGTGGTCGGCGAAACCACCTGCGACGGCAAAAAGAAGATGTACGAGTACATGGCCGAATTCAAGGCGGTACACGTAATGCAACTACCGAACAGCGCCAGCGACGCCGCCTCCCGCGCGTTGTGGAAAGCGGAAATCAAACGCCTGCAGCAGGTCGTTGAAACCCGGTTCGCCACGCCCATTAGCGAAGCGGCGTTGCGTGAAGCCATCGTACTGAAAAATCGCGAACGCCGGGCGCTGGCCAACTTCTATCGCCTCGGGCAACTCAATCCGCCGGCGCTTAGCGGCAGCGATATTCTAAAGGTGGTTTATGGCGCCACCTTCCGCTTCGACAAAAGCGCGCTGATTGACGAACTGAACGCGATGGCGGAACGTATCCATCAGCAATGGCAAGGAGGCCAACGGCTGGCGTCTCGTCCGCGTATTCTGATCACCGGCTGCCCGATCGGCGGCGCGGCGGAAAAAGTCGTCCGCGCTATCGAAGAAAACGGCGGCTGGGTGGTGGGCTACGAGAACTGTACCGGCGCGAAGGCCACCGAACGCTGCGTAGCGGAAGATGGCGACGTCTACGATGCCTTAACCGATAAATATCTCGCCATCGGCTGCTCCTGTATTTCACCTAACGACCAGCGCCTGCAATTGCTAAGTCAGATGGTTGAGGAGTATCAGGCCGACGGCGTGGTCGATGTGATTCTGCAGGCTTGCCATACCTACGCCGTGGAATCGCTGGCGATCAAGCGTCACGTGCGCCAGCGGCACGACATTCCTTATATCGCGATTGAAACCGACTATTCGACGGCGGATCTCGGCCAGCTCAGCACCCGCGTCGCCGCCTTTATTGAAATGCTATAAGGAGCAAGCGTGATCTACTCGGTAGGTATTGATTCCGGCTCCACCGCTACCAAAGGTATCCTGCTGGCAGACGGCGCCATCGTGCGCCGTTTCCTCGGCCCGACGCCCTTTCGCCCAGCCGATGCCATTCACGAGGCCTGGGAGACGCTGCGCGCGGGCCTCGCGGCAACGCCTTTTTTAACCCTCACCGGCTATGGTCGCCAGTTGGTCGATTTCGCCGATAAACAAGTCACCGAGATTTCCTGTCACGGGCTCGGCGCGCGTCTGCTGGCGCCGAAAACCCGCACGGTAATTGATATCGGCGGCCAGGACAGCAAAGTCATTCAACTGGATGCGCAGGGCAATCTCAGCGACTTTCTGATGAATGACAAATGCGCCGCTGGTACCGGGCGCTTTCTGGAAGTGATTTCACGGACCCTCGGCGCCAGCGTCGAACAGCTTGACGCCATTACCGAAGGTGTAGAACCGCACGCCATCACCAGCATGTGTACGGTTTTTGCCGAATCGGAAGTCATCAGCCTGCGTTCCGCGGGGGTTGCCCCGGAGGCGATTCTGGCCGGGGTGATCAACGCCATGGCGCGGCGCAGCGCGAACTTTATTGGTCGTTTATCGGCGCAAGGACCGCTGCTGTTCACCGGCGGCGTCAGCCACTGCGCCGCCTTCGCCCGCATGCTGGAGACGCATCTCAGCATGCCGGTCGCGACCCATCCCGACGCCCAATTTGCCGGGGCGATCGGCGCGGCGCTGATCGGCCAGCGCCAGCGGAGGCGCGGATGAGCAAATATCTATTCTTATTCCATTCAACAGTGGGCGTCGTGCGGATGCGCAAAGCCCTGCAGGCGGCAGGGATAACCTTCGAGGTAAAGGATATTCCCCGCCAGCTGCGCAGCGGCTGCGGCCTGTGCATTTACCTGAGCTGCATGCCGGGCGATGAGCAACGATGGGTTATACCCGGCGAAACGGCAGCCCTGTTTCGCGTCGCTGGAAATGACTATCACCTGTTGGCGACCTATGCGCACCGCGGTAGCCCGGATGAGGCGTTAGCCGACATCCGGGACTCTTCCCCGCTAGCGCTTACGCGTACCGGGGCTACCGACAAAATGCCCAACCGTAGCTCGGGTAAGGCGTAAGCGCTACCGGGGGGCTGGCAGCTTAGCCTCAGCCCAACAGCTGGCGAACGCAGGATTTGAATACCCGCACGCCATCTGCCAGCGCGGCGCGATCGAAATGCATCTCCGGATGATGCAGGCCCGGCTGCAGGTTGCAGCCCAGCCCCCAGAAGCCGCCTTTCACCGCCGGGCGCAAACGCAGGTAGTGAAAAAAGTCCTCGCTACCCGGCGTACTCTTCGCGGCCGTTAAGCCCGCCTCGCCAAAGGTTTCGCGAATTGCCTGGCTCACGATAGCCGTGGCGTCTTCATCGATAATCGCCGCCGGCATCTCTTTGACGATCCGGATATCCGCACTGGCGCCATATGCTGCGGCGCTGCTCTCAATCGCTCTCACCACCCGCTCTTTGAGCGTCGCCATGCCGTCATTTTCCTCACAGCGTAGATCCCAACAGACGTGCGCGTTCTCCGGCACAGAATTGGTGACGCCCGCATCGCAAAGAAAACGCGTCGCTTTCGCACTCCAGGTGAGTGAAGGCGCCAGATGGATGCCATTCACCGCCTGTACCGCATGCGAAGCGGCATCCAACGCGTTTATGCCCAGATGGGGGCGAGCGGCGTGGGCGGCTTTGCCGTGGAAATCAACCATCACCGTCGCGGAGGCGGAGTAGTACATCGCCGGAACGGCCTTACCCATCGGACACTCTTCCAGTGGCCGGAGGTGGAAGCCAAATAACATTTCCACGTCATCCAGTACCCCGGCCTCCGTTAACGCAATCGCCCCCGTACCCAGCTCTTCGGCAGGCTGAAATAACACTTTTAACTTGCCACGTTTTACCAGCCTCTCGGCGAGGATCTCTTCAGCGGCGGTTAATACCACCGAGGAGTGACCATCATGGCCGCAGGTATGGCGGGCCTCTAAGCGCCCATCGATAATATGGCCCAGCGCATCCATATCTGCCCGCAGCGCCACCACAGGCCCTGGTTCGCCGCTATCGATTTCGGCGACAATCCCGGTGGTCCCGCCAACATGGCGGTGAACTCTGAATCCCGCCGCTTCTAAGATATCGCCGATGTAAGCCGAAGTTTTGTACTCCTCAAAGCCCAGCTCAGGAATTTGATGCAGATAATTGAAATGTTCTAACGTTCGCGACACGACTGACTCCTTGCCTTTTATTATGCAATCACGCGCATGACCAACATGGCGATGACGGCGTTGATAATGCTCACCGCCATCAGCAGCGGCCAATACTTTTTCGGTACATCCGCCACCCCAAGCAGCCGCCCCATATACTGTAGCTGCGATCCCATCAGAAAGATCGCCGGGATCAGGATGGTGATGTCCGCCACGTTGAGGGTGCCTTTACTCAACAGGCTGACAGCAACTCCGGTCCCCGCCGAGGCGGAAAGCCAGGAGGTCAGCAACACGGTAATCGCTTCGCCCGGCAGGCCAAACAGCCCCATCAGCGGCGCGCACAGCTGGCCGATTAACTGCATCACCCCGAGCAAATTAAGCATTTCGGCAATCACATACGCCATTAATACATTCGGCATCAGGTTATTGATGGCGATATTAAATCCTTTACGTGCGCCGATAACAAAAATATCAAACGGGTTACTGGCGACTTTTGGCGAATTATTCATTATCAAAGTCCCCTTTGTAAGCGGTATTTAAAACCAAACGGGTGATTGCCGCACCAACGAATTTCAGGACAAACATTAAAAGCAGCGGAATAATAATAGGAATGGTTAATGATGCAAAAAGCGCTGAACCAATTGAGAAATAGTTATTAATCAGACCGGCGCCGGAATATTGCCATGCCCCCATGATCACCACATCTTTACGACTGATTTTTTTACTGTCATACAGTTCTTTGGTCAACGCGGCGCCGGCATCGGTGCTTTGTAGATCGGTAATCAGCGCCAAACCGGTATAACCCGGAATCCCCAGTAACGGACGTAATAGCGGCGTCAACAGTTTATGCGCCGCGCGTATTGCGCCATAGTGGGTAAAAATTTCCAACAAACCCAGCGCCAACATCACCGTTGGAACCAGCGATAGCGCAAACAGGAAACCGGCCTTAGCGCTGATGCCGCCGCTACCGATGAAAGTGTTGGTTTCCGGGGTCTTCATCGTGCCAAACGCGCCCCCCAGGGTGGTGAAGTCAAAGGCCCCCAGCCAGGCCATTCCTTCCACTTTAAAAAGCAACCCGGAGAACACTAATAACACCACGACCAGCGAGACCCATGCTCCCGGCCCAACCCGCCACTCATTTGTCGCGTCGTTGGAGGAACGTTCCAACGTTTTATTTTCACTCATACCCTATCCTCACATCATGAAATATCTGTTCAGTTGTTTGCAATTTGGCAGCTTTTTAATGTATTGCTTTTGGCATTTATGATGTTGACGCAAGACAGCCTGAAATAAATAAGCGACGTTCCTTTTTTCCGAAAATTCACCAGGAAGCATGCTCCTTACTTATTTATCTTTTTTGTGGTATATCGATATCTTATTTTTGGTAACCACCGCGACCACGGCCTTATTAACATGATGGTTTACCCCCGCATTTTCTCCTTTTCTATTTTCTTCCTGAATAATGATTATCTATAACTAGCCGGGATGATAAATGCCTGGTAAAGGGTGTTATTGTTGACCTGAGGTCAACAAAGGAGAGTGAAAGATGTTGCATGAACGGCCCATGAGCTATCTGTATGAAGTCGGTATTCAAGGAGGTATTAGACGGGCAGCCGATATTCTGGGGATCAATCCGTCGGTTATCAGCCGGCAGATAGCGCAGCTGGAGCGAACGCTGGAACTGCCCTTACTTGAGCGACAGGGGCGAAATGTAGCGCTCACCGAAGCCGGGCGCCTGCTGGCGGAGGATTACTACGAAAGCCGTCAGCGACGGGAAAAACTGGAAAGCCAACTAAAAGATTTACGTCACATGCGTGGCGGCACCATCTCTGTCAGGATCGGCGGGGGGCTGGTCGCCACTTTTATCGAGTCGGTCATGAGCACCTTTGCGCAGTCGTGGCCAAACGTGTTCGTTGATATTAGCGTTGGCAATATGCAGGAGATGCTTAACGATATCGCCAACGGCGAAGCGGATATGGCGGTCGCCTTCGGCCCCATCGGCAACCCGGAACTTAAACGGCATAGCTTCCAGTGGGGGCCCATTTGCGCAGTGGTCGCTGCACAGCATCCCATCGCGCGGCAGCCGACGGTGACCATCGATGAACTGACGCAATATCGCCTGATCGCGCTAACAGATAACTTTGGCCTGCAGCGCCATATGAACGCCATGTTTAAAACGGCCGGACGGCAGTTCCACCCGGCCTACCGCTGCAACCTCTTCTCCACCGCCATGAGCCTGAGCCAGGCGGGTCTGGGGATCTCTTTTATGACTGAGTTTGCCGCTCGGGAAGCGATAGCCCACGGTATTTTGCGGGCTATTCCCATCGCTCATCCCATTGCCAGCAGCGCCCAATGTCACTTGCTACGCAACTCAAATCGTCGCTTTTCCCCCGCCGCGCACCATATGTGGCGGTTGCTCCATAACGCCTTTCGCGACGCGCAGCAGGGCCTGACGATGTGACGTCATTCACTCACTACAAAACGCGTCGGCGCGAAGCAGTTCAGCACCCGATGGACCAGAAATACCATGGTCAGCGTCGCCACCAGCGAGACCGTGACCGAAGTAATACGGTACAGGTCGCTGAACACCAGATCCTGATTCGGATGCAGGTTCTGGCCAAACATAATACCGATAGTAGTAATGCTGGCGAAACCCACGCCCGCGCCCACTTTTTCCATCACGTGCAGGCGGGCGCTAAAGGCCAGACCAAGACCAATCAGCGGCATCATCAGGATCATGTGGTTGCTGAAATCATAGATAATCAGCTGCACCACCAGAATGTACAGACAAGCCAGCACGACCCCCGCCACACGCCAGATCGAGCTGATCACCGCGCCGCGATAGTGCATCGGAAACAGGATCAGCACCCCGGCCATCAGCGCCGATAGCGAATCGCTCAGATCGCAGATCTGAAAGATCACAAAGATAATGGTCGCGACCGTGCCGGAAAGCAGCGATTCATGGCGGATCCGTGCGGCGTCTTTCTCTATGCGCGGCGGCGGCTTACGCGGTTCGACATCCGGGATCAGGTAATGGAGCAATGCGCTCAGCGCCACCGCCATCACGCAGGCCTCCATATTGGAGAACATCAGCGTGTGCCAGTTGCTGGAGGGATAGCTCATAAAATTGAGCATCGTGCTCTGGCACACCACGCCCATCGACCCCAGCAAGAACAGCGGCCCCTGGCTCATAAAGCGAAAGCGCATCACATACAGGCCGAACACAACTAACGTCATAATCACCGGCCACTGCGACAGATAGCCAACGATGAGCACCATTTCGACGCAATTCACCGCCGCGCTGAACACAAACTGTCGGGCGACGTGACGGTTAAACACCGGCACCAGCGACATCAGCATCAGTGGATAAACGACGAAAAACACGCCGTACTGCACGTCGTAGAAGGTCGAAATACTCAGCGCGATGGTCCCGGCGACGGCAATGCGTACCGTCTGACGAAAATCATTGGCCGTGTAGACGATATTGCCGTGCGGGGTAAAGACGTGCGCCAGGGTGTTAATAGACATAGTGCAACCAGCTCACCAGGTGGATCTGCAGGCCGGCAAAGGTGCGGGCGAAGGGGCCGTCGCTATTGTACAACTGCACCGTAGCGCGAGCGCCGGTCGGCAGCGGCTTATCCAGCGGTTGATCCAGCGCGACGTGGATCCGCATGCGCTGGGCATCGCGCACCCAGCGGGTGGACTGCTCAGGCTGCGACAGTTGGCCATTCACCGCTTCCTGACCGGCAAGAATACCGGCGTCGCTGCTGGTCACGTGCGCCGGGAAGACTTTACCCGGCAGGGCATCGAACACTACCGCCGCATCGGTATTCACCGCCGTGTGGCGCAGGCTTTTTTCACGGAAGTCGGCGACGATATCGGTGTTGTTGTTAACCAGCGCCAGCACGGCGGTGGCGGCGGTGGCGTAAATTCCCGGATTAAGCTGCAGGTTGCTGACCATACCGTCGGTCTCGGCGCGAACCTGGGTCCAGCCGAGATTGAGCTGCGCCTCTTCCAGCGCGTTGCGGTATTTCTGCAGCGTTACGTTGCGCTTATCGTCGCGCTCACCGCGCTGGATCAACAGGTTCTGAATTTGCGCATTCAGGGCGCTGACCGATTGTTCGCTGGTCTGCCATGTCGTGCGCACCTTATCGAGATCCGATTGCGACACGTTTTGCATGGTGCTCAGGCGCTGGTAGCGGTCGAGGGTGACTTTGTCATTACGCGCGGTATATTGCGCGGTGCGCAGGTTGGCGCGAGCGGCGGCGATTTGCGCATCCAGCTGCTGGTTGCTCAGTTTGGCCTGTTCAAGGGCGATTTGCGCCGCTTCAACTTTATTAATGAATGGCGTGGGATCGAGCTCATACAGCAGCTCGCCCTTTTTCACCTGGCTATTGTTATGCACGTAGACGTGCGAGACGTAGCCGGAGACCCGCGACGAGACCGGAGTCACCACGCGCATCACGGTGGAGTCCGGGGTCAACGGGATCCAGATATCGGCAACGATAAACCAGGCGAATATCACCAGGAAAGCGGCAATACTTACCCTTACCCAGCGGGCAAATTTTTGTTCTGGCGTCATCATAGTGTTTTAGATCTTGTTATCTTCTTCGCGGATAATCCGCAAGTTGCAGGCGATTTGATTTAACGTGGCGCTGAAGGTGTCGAGGTCCGCATCGGGGATGGTTTCCGTCACGCGCCGTTGATAGGTTTCAATCACGCGGTTCAGCTTTTCCAGGACTGTACGGCCTTCTACCGTCAGCGTAAGCAGACGAATGCGCTTGTCGTATGGCGATGTTGAGCGCAGTAGATACCCCTGCTTTTCCAGCTGCGTGAGAGTGCGCATCAGCGGCGGCAGTTCAATACCCTGCACTTCCGCCAGTTCGCTTACCGAGACGTTGCACCCCAGCTGATGCAGCTGCATCAGCACCGTCCAGCTTGACTGGGTCAGGCCGGTATCGGTAATGGCGCTGTCGATAATCGCGCGCCACTGGCGCACCACCATCGCCATGCGCATCCCCATCGGGCGGCGGGCAAACAGTTCGTCTTCGGTCATGTTACTTTCCTCACTTAGCTGTGGGGAAAATAATACTTATCATGGTAAGTATCAAGAAACGATGGGAGTAGAAGCATCAATTGATAAATTTTGTGAATGTAATTCCCCGGTAGCGCTGACGCTTACCGGGGCTACAAAAAAGCACTTTTTAATTGATCTGATCCCGGCGCAACCCGACATCTTTCAGCTGTTCGTCGCTCATTCGCTGCAATACTTTGCGCGTTTGCCCACGAAGCCACCATTTTCTAATTGCTCGCGCCAGAAATACCCAGCCGATAAACGGCTGTTTTGCCCGATTCTCGTGAAATTCCATCCTCTACCTCCTCGCCTTGCCAGAGGCTTTATCTTCACGGATCCGGGCCTGAACAATACAGATTCACAAAACACTTTTCTTTAACATACAGATTGGCTAAAACGTACACCATGCCCCATTTTTGACCGCCATCTGTACTGGTTTATCTATCTGTATGGCAATTACTAAGGATACAGCATGACCCGTTATCAACATCTGGCCAGTCTGCTGGCAGAACGTATCGAACAAGGGCTGTATCGCCAGGGCGAAAAGTTGCCGTCGGTGCGCAGCCTGAGCCAGGAGCATGGCGTCAGCATCAGTACCGTTCAGCAGGCCTACCAGACGCTGGAACAGCAACAGCTGATCGTGCCGCAGCCGCGCTCCGGCTATTTCGTCGCCCCGCGTAAAGCTCAAGCGCCGGTACCGACGATGTCGCGCCCGGTGCAGCGCCCGGTGGAGATCACCCAGTGGGACCAGGTGTTGACCATGCTCGATGCGCGCAATGATAAATCGATCATTACCTTCGGCGGCGGTTCGCCGGACGTCACCCAGCCGAGCCTTAAGCCTATCTGGCGCGAACTGAGCCGGGCAATTCAGCATAACCTCAGCGAAGTGCTCAACTACGACGAGCTGGCCGGGCGTCGCGAACTGCGCGAACAGATCGCCCGCCTGATGCTCGACGGCGGATCGGTCGTCACCGCCGACGATCTGCTGATCACCAGCGGCTGCCACAGCGCATTATCGCTGGCGCTGCTGTCGGTGTGCCACCCCGGCGATATCGTCGCTGTCGAATCCCCCTGCTACTACGGCACCATGCAGATACTTCGCGGCCTGGGGCTGAAAGCCATTGAGATCCCAACCGATCCGGAATCCGGGATCAGCATCGAGGCCTTAGAGCTGGCGCTGGATCAGTGGCCAATTAAAGGGGTGATCCTGGTGCCTAATTGCAACAATCCGCTGGGATACATCATGCCTGACGCGCGCAAACGCGCGGTGCTGTCCCTTGCCCAGCGCCACGATATCGTGATTTTCGAAGATGATATTTACGGCGAGCTGGCGACGGAATACCCGCGCCCGCGTACGATTCATTCATGGGATATCGACGGTCGGGTGATACTTTGCAGCTCGTTTACCAAGACCATCGCCCCCGGCCTGCGCATCGGCTGGATTGCCCCCGGGCGCTACTACGATCGTCTGCTGCAGATGAAGTACGCCGCCAGCGGCACTAACGTCCCTTCAACCCAACTGGCGGCCTGTAACTTTATTCGCGAAGGCCATTACCACCGCCACGTGCGGCGGATGCGGCAGATCTATCAGCGTAATATGGAGATCTACACCTGCTGGCTGCGGGAGTTTTTCCCCTGCGGCATCTGCGTCACCCGGCCAAAAGGCGGCTTTATGCTGTGGGTCGAGCTGCCGGAACAGGTGGATATGGTCTGCGTCGCCAAGCAGCTGTGTCGACTGAAGATCCAGGTCGCGCCGGGATCGCTGTTTTCGGCATCGGGGAAATATCGTAACTGCTTAAGGATCAACTGCGCCCTGCCGCCGATCGAGAAGCATAAAGAGGTGATGGTGAAGCTGGGGGAAGCGGTGAAGGTGGCGATGGAGTGAGGCTTTGTCTGTTATCCCCGTAGCGCTGACGCTGACCGGGGCTACAGGGCCGGTAGCCCGGAAAAGGCGCGGCATGCGCCGCCTCCGGGAGACTCTCCATCACTCGTCAAAAAACACCATCCCCTTATACGGCTGCTCGCGACAGGCGGCCAGGCGCTGGGCGAGGCTGCCAACATGTAGCTCCAGCTTGTGGCCGTCAGGGTCGAGGAAATAGTACGACTCGCCTTCGCTACGGTTTAGTTTCCATACCGCTACGCCAGCGACCTCAAGGCGGGCGGCAAAACTGGCGAAATCCGCCTCGCTGATGCTAAACGCATAATGGGTGTAGTCGCTCTCCTCCGGCGGAGTGACGCGCCGCTGCGGATCCAGCGACAGGCACAGCCACAGATCGCCGCAGGAAAGATACGCGCCGCTATCCCAGCGCGCGTGCAGCGTCATGCCAAGTAGCTGATGATAAAACGCCACGCTCGGCGCCAGCTGGCTGACCGCCAGGGTCAGATGATTTAATCCGCTCAACATATCTGTTCCTCCGGTGAGATGCGCTAACCATATCCAATCCCACCCTAAACCACCATTGTGGCAGTGAAAGGACACTCTGTAGATATCGTTAAGACCGCCAACTTCGCCCCCGGTCTCTTTCTGACGCCGCGTAATAGTGTATGTTCTCAACTATCGACATTGAACAACCCGGTAACGAGATGAGACGTATTGAGATAGTACTGCGGGAGCTGGAGAGGCTGAGCCAGGCCGTGACGCTGGAGGATTTAGCCAGGGGCTCGAACGCCTTCACCGCAGAGCAAATCGGCTTTAACCTCGGGCTGGCGCGCAACTCGGTGAGTAAAGATCTCAATCAGCTGTGGAGCGACGGGCTGGTGATTAAAACGCGCGGCCGCCCGGTGTTCTTTTTACATCGCCGGACGACGGAAACGCTGCTCGACCGTACGCTGACGGAAAGCGAACGCGAGCCGGCAACGCTCGCCGATCTCCTGCCGCAGCCGCAAGATCACAATGAGGCTGTCGATCCGTTCGCCATGCTGATCGGCCACGATCGCAGCCTGCACGATGCCGTGGAAAAAGGGAAAGCCGCGGTATTGTATCCCCACGGGCTGCACGTCCTGCTGACCGGCCCTTCCGGCGTGGGTAAAACCTTTTTTGCCGAACTGATGCACCGCTACGCCTGCGAGCATGGCGGTGAAAAACGGCCGCCGCTGGTCTACTTCAACTGCGCTGAATACGCCAACAACCCGGAGCTGCTGTCATCGCATCTCTTTGGCCACCGTCAGGGCGCCTTTACCGGGGCGATGGAAAACAAAAGCGGGCTAATCGAACAGGCCGACGGCGGCTATCTGCTGCTGGATGAAGTGCATCGCCTGCCCTATGAAGGGCAGGAAAAGCTCTTTTCGCTGCTGGATAAAGGCGAATATCGCCCGCTCGGCGCCAGTGGTCCGGCGCGCAATATCGCCGTCCGTCTGATCTGCGCCACCACCGAGCCCATCAGTTCATCGCTATTACGCACCTTCCAGCGGCGTATTCAGGTCGCTATCGATTTACCCGGCATCCGCCAGCGTTCAGTTGAAGAGCAGATCGAACTGATCATCGGTTTTTTACAACGCGAAAGTCGCAAAATCGAGCGCACGGTGAGTATCGATAAAACCTTGCTGCTGTGGCTGCTGAACAAGCCGCTGGAAGGCAACATCGGCCAGCTTAAAAGCGACATCCAGTTCTTGTGCGCCCAGGCATGGGCGTCGGGAATGGCGGCTAATAACGAGATACTGCTGCTGGACAGCAAACTGGCGGACGGCCCGATCAATGCCACGCCGGAGCAACGACAGCTGGTCGATGCGCTGTTTAACGGCCGTCCCCTGCTGAACATCGATGCCCGTACTCTTCCGCAGTTGAAAAGTTCGGCGGCCGATGACAGCGTCGAGGAGAGCGATCTGTTCTACAGCTTCCTGACCCGCGAATACGTTAACCTGCGCAATAGCAACGTGCCGCCCGCCGAGACGCTGGCGATTCTTAAAAATAAGCTCAGCTCGATTTTTGAATATGGCCTCTACAGCCGCGATAACGCCAGCCACGCGCCACGCTATGGCGATCGGATTGAGGAGCGCGTGACCCTGCTTATCGGCTACGTTGAGCAGGTACTCGGCTTCGCCCTGCCGGAAAACCTGGTCAACCCGCTGCGTAAACACTTTCTCGCTCTCATCAGCTACGTACAACGCGGCCTGATCCCGCAGTTATACTCTTCGAGCCTGATCCTCGATCGCTGCAAAGATGAATACGATAACGCCACTCTGTTATGCAAGAAGATCAACGATCTGCTGCATATCCAGTGTCCAGCCACCGAGGTGGTCTGGCTATGCCTGTTCCTCAAAGAGTGCCGCCATTACCGCCAGCGCATCACCGCCAGCCCGGACTGCGGGGCGATCCTCATTGCCCATGGCGCCACCACGGCCACCAGCATGGCGCAGTACGTCAATCGGGTGCTGGAACGCGAATTGTTCAACGCTATCGACATGCCGTTCGAACAATCGGTGCACGATACGCTGGAAAAGCTGATCCAGTTGATCCACAGCAAACGCTGGCAGCGGCTGATCCTGATGGTCGACATCGGATCGCTGGTCCATTTCGGCAGCACCATCAGCAAACTGTTCCAGATCGATGTCCTGCTGATGCCGAATATCACCCTGACCAGCCTGCTGGAGATCGGTCTCGATCTCAGCTACGAAACCGGCGACCTGCCGCAGTTGGCAGCCTTAATGCAGGAAAAAGGCATCGCCAGCCAGCTGTGCACGCCGCAGCAGGAGAACGCCGGCAAGGTGCTGGTTATCTCCTGCATTACCGGCATGGGCACGGCGGAAAAAATCAAAAAGGTGCTGGAGGAGAGCTTTGGCGAGCTGATGTCGCAGGATACCCGGATGGTGATCCTCGATTACAACGAAGTTCGCAGCCCGGAGCGCCTACAGCAGGCAATCAGGGCGCATGAACGGCTGGCGGGTATTGTCGGGACATTCCAGCCGGGGCTGCCCGATATCCCGTTTATCTCGCTGGAGGAGCTGTTTTCCGAGCAGGGGCCGGAGCTGGTGCTCAGCCTGCTGACCCCGGATTTATCCAGCAGCGAGCGCCGTCTGGAGATGGAGCGCAGCGCTTCACGGTTTATCTGCGCCCTGACCATGGAAAGCATTATCAACCATATTTCGGTGCTCAATCCGCAGCGCATATTAAAAGAAATGGAAGGGATCCTGAACCAGCTCAGGAGCTCGCTGGACATTACGCCTAACCGCCAGGTGACACTACGATTCCTGATCCACTGCTGCTGTATGGTCGAGCGTATCGTGATTAACCGTAAACCGTTACAGATGGCGCTGGAAACGCGGCCGGATATGGACGCTCAGGCGTTTAGTGTCATCAAATCGGCTTTCCATCCGGTTGAAGAGGCCTACGCCATCCGTTTATCCGATGCCGAGTACATTTATATCTACGAATTATTATTTAGTTAACGCCTGTTCTGGCGCGGCTTTGCGGCCCGCCAGCCTTGTCCTCTTCGGTAGATGACACAAATTGTGGCACGCGCTTTGCTCTTATTAGTGCGTCAACGATTCGGCGCCAGGAGGCCACTTTGTCATCCACTGAACCTACCACCCAGTTACCCCAAATTCTGCTGCTGACGCACGGCGGCTGGGGCACGCAACTTTGCGACAGTCTGCGCATGGTGACCGGCGAAATCGCCGGCGTCAGCGAAATCGCGCTTATGCCTGTCGATACCCTCGGCGAGTTTTATCAGCGCGTCGAAGCGGCCGTGCAGGCGATGCCGGCAGGCTCGCTGATTTTGACCGATTTTCTCGGCGGCACTACCTCCAACGTCGCCGCGCGCTTGAGCGCGGATTACCCCATCGCCGTCGTCTGCGGGCTCAACGCCTCGCTGCTGCTGGAGGCGTTGGATCTGCGCGAGCAGGGCCCGCTCACCGGCTGCGTTAATGCGCTGGTCGAAGCAGGACGCAGCAGCTGCCGCGACGTTGTCGCCCACGTGAACCAGTTAACCTCTTAAGGAGCCCATCATGGCAAAAATCGTTTTATGTCGTATCGATAGCCGTCTGATCCACGGTCAGGTCGTCACCAAATGGGTCGGCCAGTCGCAGGCCAATCGTATCGCCGTGGTCAGCGACGAGCTGGATGCCGATCCGTTTATGAAAAATATCTATTTAATGGCCGCGCCGCCGAACATCAAAGTCGACTGTTACGGCAACGCCAGCTTCGCCGCCGCCTGGAAAGAGAATCAGCTCGGCGATGGCAATGTGCTGGTGCTATTCCCGTCGCTATCAGCCGTTCAGGAAGCCGTCCAGTTGGGCTTTGACGTGCAGACGATTCAGGTTGGCGGGCTGGGCGGCGGGCCGAACCGCAAGGCCGTATTCCAGAACATCACCCTTGATGAAAAAGATGTCGGCATCCTCGGCGCTCTGAAGGATAGCGGCATTCAGGTGTTCTTTCAGACCATCCCGGAAGATAAACCACAGTCACTGGACGACATCCTGAAAAAATTCTAACCAGTTGATAAAAAGGTAAAAAACTATGGATACCTTACTTTTTGCGAGCCTGATGGGGTTGTATTACTGGTTCGCCCGATTACGTTTAGGCTATACCTTCTCCGCCATGTTGCTGCAACCCGTGGTGATCGCCGTATTCGTCGGCCTGCTGCTGGGCGATATGAAAACCGCGATGATCATCGGCGCGGGTATGCAGCTGGTCTATCTTGGAGTGACCTCCACGCCGGGCGGCAACGTGCCGTCGGACCCGGCGCTGGCCGCCTGTATCGCCATTCCGATCGCCGTGAAGGCCGGGATGGAGCCCAACCTGGCGATCGCGCTGGCGATCCCGTTTGGCGTCATCGGGGTATTCCTCGATCAGCTGCGCCGCACGCTCAACGCCGCGTGGGTGCACATGGCCGACAAACACGCCGAAAGCGCCAACATGGCGGGCATCATGCGCTGCGCCTTTATCTATCCGGCGCTGCTGGGGCTGGTGCTGCGCTTCCCGGTGGTCTTCGCCGCCAACTACTTTGGCCAAAGCGTAGTGGAAAAATTCCTCAAACTGATGCCGCACTGGCTGACCCACTCCTTTGAAATTATGGGCGGTATCCTGCCGGCGCTGGGCTTTGCCATCACCATCATGGTGATCGGCAAAAAGAGCCTGCTGCCGTGGTTTATCGGCGGATTTTTCGCGGTGCTCTACCTGAAGGTGGACATCATGGCGATGGCGATTTTCGGTACCTGCGTCGCCTTCCTGATTAAAGGCCTGGCCAAAAATGAAGGAGCTGCATGATGAGTAGCGATGTAATGGAACATGAACTGGTTGAACGCGCCCGCGAAACCCAGGCGCTGAGCAAAGCCGATATCACCAAAGCCTGGCTGATTTACTGGCTGGGGGCGGAAGTATCCAGCTCCTACGAACGTCTCCAGAGCCTGATTTTCTGCGCCTCAATGACGCCCATCATCAAAAAGCTGTACCCGGAAAAAGAGGAGCAGACCGAGGCGCTCAAACGCCACCTGAACTTCTTTAACTCGGAACAGACTTTCGGCTCGGTTATCCAGGGTATCTCCATCGCCATGGAAGAGCAGAAAACCCGCGGCGAGCCGATCAGCGACGCTTCAATCACCGGGATAAAAACCGGCCTGATGGGCCCGCTGGCCGGGATGGGCGACTCGATTATCTGGGCCGCGGTGATGCCGTTGCTGATTGCGATTTTCATCCCCTTCGCCGCCAGCGGCAGCGCGTTCGGCGGGATCGCCCCGCTGATCCTCTACCCGGCGATCACCATGGCGATAAGCTACGGACTGGTGCATAAAGGCTACACCCTGGGCCGTGACTCCATTATCGGCCTGCTGCAAGGGGGGCGAATTAAAGAATTGATTTACGGCGCCAACGTACTGGGTCTCATCATGATGGGCGCGCTGTCGGCAAGCTACGTCAAAATCACCACCCCGCTGAAAATCAGCGCGCTTAAAGGCTCGGAAGTGGTGGTCCAGCAGATCCTCGACTCAATTGCCCCCGGCCTGCTGCCGCTGGCGGCGGTGTTCGCTATCTATTTCTACTTACTGAAAAAAGGGCCGCGCTACACCACCATTTTACTGTCGATAGTCGCTATCAGCATCGTCTGCTCGCTGTTGGGAGTGCTGTAAATCATGAACGGCAATATCTACCAGCAACTGGGCTTAAAACGGGTGATTAACGCCTGCGGCAAAATGACCATCCTCGGCGTGTCCGCCGTCGACCCGCAAGTGATGCAGGCCACCGCGCAGGCGGCGGGAGCCTTCGTCGAAATCGATAAATTAACCGACCGCGCGGGCGAACTGGTTTCCGCCCACACCGGCGCGGAAGACAGCTATATCACCTCCTGCGCCTCCGCCGGTATCGCCATCGCCGTCGCGGCGGCGATCACCCGCGGCGAGCCGGAAAAGGTGGCGCAGATGCCGGACAGCAGCCAGTGGCCGAACGAGATAGTGATACTGCGCGGGCATAATGTCGATTACGGCGCGCCAATCACCAGCGCTATCCGCCTCGGCGGCGGGCGCATTGTCGAAGTCGGCTCCAGCAATCTGGCGGCACGCTGGCAGCTGGAGAGCGCGGTGAACGCACGCACGGCGGCGCTACTGTATGTGAAATCCCACCATTGCGTGCAAAAAGGGATGCTCGGTATTGACGATTTCGTGCAGGTCGCCCGCCAGCATAATCTGCCGCTGATCGTCGATGCCGCCGCCGAAGAAGACTTGCGCCAGTGGGTCGCCAGCGGCGCGGACATGGTTATCTACAGCGGGGCGAAAGCCTTTAACGCCCCAACCTCAGGCTTTATTAGCGGCAAGCGCAACTGGATCGCCGCTTGTAAAGCCCAGCACCACGGCATCGCGCGGGCGATGAAAATCGGCAAAGAGAATATGGTCGGTCTCGTTTACGCGCTGGACCGTTACCGGACGGCGGCACCGGCGCCCGACGCCGCCGCGCTGCGTCCATTCGCCGAGGCGATCTCCGCGCTACCCGGCCTGCGCGCCGATATCGAGCAGGATGAGGCCGGGCGCGCCATCTGGCGCATTCGGGTCAGCGTCGACGCCAATGAACTGGGACTCAGCGCCCATGAGGTTGAAGCCCAGCTACGCGGCGGCGATATCGCTATTTACGCCCGCCGCTACTATCTGCATGAGGGTCATTTTAGCCTTGACCCTCGCACCGTCGGCGAAGGAGAAATGTCGCTCATCGTCACGCGCTTACAGGAGATTACGCAGCATGCAGCGGATTAACTTTTATCGCCAGCGGGTGGCGATTAACGTGCTGGCGAAGGACATCGCCAACGCCCGGGAAATCTATGACGCCGCTGAAGGGCACGCGGTGATTGGCGTACTCTCGGCGCAATTTACCAGCGTCGAACAAGGCGTTGCAGAAGTGCGCCGCTGGATGGCGGAAGTGCCTTCTATTTCCGTCGGTCTCGGCGCCGGCGATCCGGCGCAGTTTTACAAAGCGGCAATGATCGCCGCGCAGGTCCACCCCGCTCACGTCAACCAGACCTTCACCGGCAGCGGCTTTGCCGCCGGGGCGCTGGCGGCGACCGGCGGCCAGCAAACCTTTATTAATGCGCTGGTCAGCCCCAGCGGCACGCCCGGTGAAGTACGCATCTCCACCGGCGTGCGCAGCGCCCAGGGCATTCCGGCCCAGGTATCCTGCGATGCGGCGGTCAGAATGATGCAGGATATGGGCGCGCATGCGGCTAAATTTTTCCCGATGGGCGGCGAAAAGTCGCTGGCGGAGCTGAAAGCGCTCGCCCAAAGCGCGGTAGAAAACGGTATGACGCTGATTGAGCCCACCGGGGGCATCGATCTCGATAACTTTGCGCTGATTCTACAAACCTGCCTGCAGGCCGGCGTCGCGCAGGTCATGCCGCATATTTATAGTTCCATTATCGATCCGCAAAGCGGCAATACCCGCCCGCAAGATGTCCATGCTCTGATGAACATCGTCAAGGAACTGGTCGATTAATCCCCCCGCGCGTGCGGTGTAGGCCACTATTACCGCACGCGCTAACTTCCTGATCTGCTGAAGGTCACTGTCAATCTGTGAGCCTCCACGCAATAACGACATCCCGCCGTCCGAAGCGCCCTCTCATATTGATAGCGATCAAGAATAATCATACCGTCTGGTCGGTATGATTCGGGCCATGAACATGGAAGCCCAGCATCGTAAAAAAGACCCCGTCCGTCTGCATCGTCAACTGCTTGAATCCGCAGCGATGATCGCCGGTCGGGATGGTATTGCCGCCCTATCGCTAAACGCCGTCGCCCGCGAAGCTGGTGTCAGCAAAGGCGGGCTCATGCACCATTTTCCCAATAAACAGGCGCTGATTTTCGCCCTGTTCGCCCGGCTGTTGGCGATCATGGAAAAGGCGATTAGCGAGCTGATGGCCGCCGATAACATCGCTTATGGACGCTTTACCCGCGCCTATTTGCGCTATCTGTCCAACCCGGAGCTGACGGATACCCACGAGAGCCGCCAGCTGATGGTGCTGTCGTTGGCGATGCCGGACGAACCGGTGCTGCGAAAATGCTGGCGCGACTGGATGCTGGATCATCTGGCGCAGGGCGATGCGCTCGACAACGGCCCGACCGGCACGCTGGTGCGCTACGCCGCCGACGGCATCTGGTTATCGGAACTGACCGAAGGGCGCACCATGAGCAGCGAACACCGCCAGGCGCTGGTAAACGATCTGACAAAAATGACGCTTCCCGCGTGAAGCGAGTAGAGTGAGGCCGCGATGCGCTACAACATCAATGCCCGTCTCATTTATGACGCAACGGACGGCACCCTAACATTACCGGGCGGCAATGAGCCGGATAGTCAGCTATCCATTACCGCCAACGCGCTGCTCTATTTCTTTCTTCGCCATACCGGCGTTGTCAGTCGCGATGAAGTGTTGAAAAAGGTCTGGGACGATAACGGCTTAACCTCATCCAACAGCAATCTCAATCAATACCTGAGCATGCTGCGCAAAACCTTCCGCCACTACGATATCGATAACATTATTGTCACCGTGTCGCGCGGCATGCTGCAGCTGAATCAGGATCTCAGCATCGAACTGCTCGACGCCGAGCCGCCGCCCGCCGATGCCGCTCTCACGTGCGATACGCCTGATGAAGCCGCCCCCGCTGCGGCGCCAACGCCGCCCACCGCTTCTCTACATGCGCGCGGTATGTGCTGGTATCTGGCCGGCGGCTGTCTGCTGCTCATCGCCCTGCTGCTGGTGGCATTTAGTCTCGCCGGCACCCACGTCGCCCGGCCAATCAATCTGACGCTGATGAGCCACAGCCAGTGCGAACTGCTGGCCAGCGATGAAATGCTGCGTTCGGTTTCCGCCACGGCCTACGGTAAGAATTTTGATGAGGTGCGTCAGCGGCTGAAGCTCAGCTGCAAGCCGGGGGAGCGTTTCGTTTTCTTCTACGGCGACCGGCTGGAGACTAACGGCCTGGGCCGGGTATTTCTCGCCCACTGCGCGATGCACGAAGACAACCCATTTAGCTATTGCGATAACTACTTTTACTACTCCTGGAAGCCGCAATGAGACTCGCGCCCCGCACCTTTTTCGCCCTCTCCGCCCTCGCATTTATCGCCGCCGCCGGGTTTAGCGCCTGGCGTCTGCTGCCGGATGCCAACGACGGCGTGATGAGCTGCTCCACCAAAGCGATCATGCGTTTTGAAAACATGGAAAAAGAGAATGTGAACGGCAATATCCATTTTAATTTTGCCGCCAACGGTAACGGTTCGATGGTTGTGGAAGGCTATACCGACTCCGCCGCCGGCTGGCTCTACCTGCAGCGCTACGTCAAATTCAGCTACACCAGCCAACGTATCTCGGCAACCGAACGCCACTACCGCATTAAAAAATGGGAATCCAGCGCCTCGTCCATCGACGAATCGCCGAATGTCATCTTTGACTACTTCATGCGCGAGATGTCCGACAGCCACGATGGCCTGTTCCTCAACGCGCAGAAGCTTAACGACAAAGCTATCCTGCTGAGCTCTATCAACTCACCGCTCTACATCTGCACGCTGAAGTCCGGCAGCACGCTTAACTAACCCGTCCCCTCTGTATCGCCGCGAGGAAAATGCGCCCTCGCTCACGCTCCGTTATTGCCCCCTCTTTCCACGATGCTAAAAGCGCACGTTTTGCATTTAGCTTCGACGTCAAAACTTGCGCATACCCACAATTATCTCGCGGCTATATTACCGCCTGCTGGCAAGTAATTAGCATCTTATTAACATTCACCTCTCGCCGATAAATAGCCTAAAAAAGCGCCATATCATCATAAAAATCAACACGCATAAAACAGAACGAAAAGATAAATGGAAGGCTAAATAAGGCTAAATCACAGAGTAAAAACCTAAAATATTCATCTCCACGGATTTAAATTTCACTTCTTTCCCCATTCCCTATAGTGAACCCCGAACGCCGCTTCCGCGTGTTGATGCCGTTACGCGGACGGTTTTCCCGAATAACAAAACCTGTTCTGGAGGAAATCACGATGGGTGATGCATTGGGGCTTATCGAAACCAAAGGTCTGGTGGCCTGTATTGAAGCAGCGGACGCGATGTGTAAAGCCGCCAACGTCGAACTGATCGGCTATGAAAACGTCGGCTCTGGCCTTGTCACCGTGATGGTGAAAGGCGACGTCGGCGCGGTGAAAGCGGCGGTGGATTCCGGTGTGGAATCCGCGCAGCGCATCGGCGAAGTGGTGACCTCGCTGGTCATCGCGCGTCCGCATAACGACATCAACAAAATCGTCATTAAACACAAGGCCTGAAGGCCAGGAGAACGCAAATGGGTGATGCATTAGGTCTGATTGAAACCAAAGGTCTGGTGGCCTGCATTGAAGCGGCGGATGCGATGTGTAAAGCCGCCAACGTCGAACTTATCGGCTATGAAAACGTCGGCTCTGGCCTTGTCACCGCGATGGTGAAAGGCGACGTCGGCGCGGTGAAAGCGGCGGTGGATTCCGGTGTGGAATCGGCGCAGCGCATCGGCGAAGTGGTGACCTCGCTGGTTATCGCCCGTCCGCATAACGACATCAACAAAATCGTCTCGCATTACAAGATTGCGGACTAACGGAGAATCCTGATGAAAGAAGCGCTTGGTCTTATCGAAACCAAAGGTCTGGTGGCCTGCATTGAAGCCGCGGACGCGATGTGTAAAGCCGCCAACGTCGAGCTTATCGGCTATGAAAACGTCGGTTCCGGCCTCGTCACCGCAATGGTGAAAGGCGACGTCGGCGCGGTCAACGCGGCGGTCGACTCCGGCGTGGAAGCGGCGAAACGCATCGGCGAAGTCGTCAGTTCTCGCGTCATTGCGCGTCCACATAACGACATCGAAAAAATCGCGGCGCAGCACAAAGCATGACCTGACAGGGCGCGCCCCGTCTCCACTCTTTTCGTCTGATGAAGGATAGACTCATGATTGAACTGGATAACGATTTGCAGTCCCGGCAGAACGCGCGGGAACTGGTGCGCAACGCCAAAAAGGCGCAGGCGATTCTGGCCACCTTTTCGCAACAGCAAATCGACGCCATCGTGAAAAACGTGGCCCAGGAAGCAGCGCACCACGCCGAAGCGCTGGCGAAAATGGCCGCGGAAGAGACCGGTTTTGGCAACTGGCAGGACAAAGTGCTGAAAAACCGTTTCGCCTCGCTGCGCGTCTACGACGCCATCAAAGATATGAAGACCGTTGGCATCATTCATGACGACCCGGTAAAAAAAGTGATGGACGTGGGCGTGCCGCTCGGCGTGATTTGCGCGCTGGTCCCCTCAACTAACCCAACTTCTACGGTTATCTACAAAGCGCTGATCGCCCTCAAGGCCGGCAACGCCATTATCTTCTCCCCGCATCCGGGCGCGCGTCAGTGCAGTTGGAAGGCGATTGAAATCGTCAAACGCGCGGCAGAAGCGGCCGGCGCCCCGGCAGGCAGCGTTGACGGCATCACCCAGTTAACGCTCGAAGCCACCTCCGAACTGATGCACAGCAAAGACGTGTCACTGATCCTCGCCACCGGCGGCGAAGGCATGGTGCGAGCGGCATACGCTTCCGGCACCCCGACCATCAGCGGAGGCCCGGGTAACGGCCCGGCGTTTATCGAACGCAGCGCCGATATCCACCACGCGGTGAAAGATATCGTCACCAGTAAAACCTTCGATAATGGCGTGATCTGCGCCTCCGAGCAGTCGATTATCGTCGAACGCTGCATTTACGACGAGGTTCACCGCGAGCTGGAAGCGCAGGGCGTCTACTTCATGAATGAAGATGAGGCGGCGAAAATGGCGGCGCTGCTGCTGCGCCCGAACGGCACCATCAACCCGAAAGTGGTCGGCAAAACCGCGCTATACCTCAGCCAGATGGCGGGATTCTGCGTACCGGCCAGCACTAAAGTGCTGATCGCCGAGCAAACCACCGTATCGCCGAAAAACCCCTACTCGCGCGAAAAACTGTGCCCGGTGCTCGGCCTGTATGTGGAAGAGGACTGGAAAGCCGCCTGCCACCGCGTGGTGGAGCTGCTGACCAACGAAGGACTCGGCCATACGCTGGTGATCCACACCCGTAATCAGGACGTCATCCGCCAGTTCTGCCTCGAAAAACCGGTCAACCGCATTCTGATTAACACCCCAGCGGCGCTCGGCGGTATCGGCGCGACCACCAACATCTCTCCGGCGCTGACCCTCGGCTGCGGCGCGGTCGGCGGCGGCTCCAGCTCCGACAACGTCGGCCCGATGAACCTGCTCAATATCCGCAAAGTCGGCTATGGCGTGCGTTCGATTGACGAGCTTCGCGCGCCGGGCAGCCGCCCTGAGCCCCAGCCGACCATCGTTACTCCGGCGAGCGATCCGCAGCGCAGCATTCTTGATGACGTGCGTTTCAACGCTCCGGCCAATGCCGCGCCAGCGTGCTCCGCAGGCAACGATGACCGTTTCGCCAGCGCAGGCGCCGCCAGTATGGAAGGTGAAATCAACGAACAAAACGTGGAACGCGTTATTCGCCAGGTGCTGGAGCGCCTCGCTAAGTAACGCACTGATATAAGGCGATAAACGATGATTCTCGCAAAGGTAACCGGCCATGTCGTCGCCACGCAAAAATGCGATGAGCTACGCGGCAGCAACCTGCTGTTGATCACCCGCTTAGATGACAAACAGCAGCCGATGAAAGACCAGACCTGGGTCGCCGTCGATAACGTCGGCGCCGGCATGCACGACATCGTGCTGGCGGAAGAGTACTTCGCGCTCAATAAAGACCGCTACAAAGCGATGTCGGTGGTCGCCATTGTCGAGAACGTGTTTCGGGACGCCTAACAGGAGTGAATAGCCCAATGAGTGAATTTTTACTGAAACCGCGGATTTGCTTCGGTCAGGACGCCCTCTCGGTGCTGAACGAACTTTCCGCCCGCAGCGTGCTGCTGGTGACCGATAAAGCGATGGTGAAGTTTGGCCTCGCCGAGCGCGTCACCGCCCTGTTGCGCCAGCGCGGGATCGCCTGGCAGATGTGGGACGACGTAGTGGCGGATCCGGATATCGCCACCGTGGTGCGCGGCATGAAGCTGATGGATAACCACTATCCGGATCTGGTTATCGCGCTCGGCGGCGGTTCGGTAATCGATGCCGCCAAAGCGGTTATTTTCTCCCTGGCGCAGACCCGTCCGCAGGGCAACCGTCCCCGCCCGTGCTTCGTCGCCATCCCCACCACCAGCGGCACCGGCTCGGAAGTCACCGCCTTTTCGGTGGTGAAAGCCAATGCGGAGAAGCTGGTGCTGGTGGATGCGTCGCTGCTACCGGATATCGCCATTCTTGACCCGGCGCTGGTGGCTTCGGTGCCGCCGGCAATTACCGCCGACACCGGCATGGACGTACTGTGTCACGCTCTGGAAGCCTACGTCTCTCGCGCCGCCAGCGACTTTTCCGACGCGCTGGCGGAGAAAGTGGTGCAGCAGGTATTCCGCTATCTGCCGACCTGCTGGCGCAGCGGCGACAACCTGCAGGCGCGCGAAAAGATGCATAACGCCTCCTGCATGGCGGGGATGGCCTTCACCAACGCGTCGCTTGGGATAACCCACAGCCTGGCCCACGCCCTCGGCGGCGTCTTCCGCGTACCCCATGGCCGCGCCAACGCCCTGCTGATGGCGCAAGTCGTCGCCTGGAACGCCGATTTCGACGGTCAGTGCGACACCCTTGCAGCAACGAAATATGCCCGTCTGGCGCATCTGCTGGATCTGCCAGCCGCCTCGCCGCGCCAGGGCGTCGCCAGCCTGCTGGTCGCCATTCAGGCTTTAAAAGAAGAGATGAACATGCCCTCCGGCATTAGCGACACCGGCATTGAGGCGGCTGAATTCGAACGCCGTTTGCCGGAGATGGTCGGCCAGGCGCTGCGCGACAGCTGTACCCCAACCAACCCACGCGCGCCGGACGCTAACGCGTTAACCGAGCTTTATCGCCGGGCCTGGTCCGGTTGCCTGGAATCGCCCGACGGCGCTCCGCTTGCACGGGCCTACGGGTAACAAATAACCGGGTGATCGCTGAGTTATTTGTAGGCCGGGTAAGGCGTCAGCCGCCACCCGGCAGGAATACGGACACTGTATCCACAACCGGGTTGTCATCAGCCGCGGAAAAAGAACATCTGGAGAATACTACATGGCACACTACAGCTTAACGCCGCGCGTCAAAGTGCTGGCAGACCGTTTACGCTCACAGGCAAGCACCCTGTGCACCGAGCACGCCGCGATCCTCAGCGCGCTGGATAGCGATATCGCAGGCATTCCCGCCGCCGTCAAACCGGCTCGCCGTTTCTATGAACTGATGCGCCAGCTGCCGCTGACCATCAGCGCCGACGAACTGATCGTCGGTAACCAGACCCGTAAACCGCACGGGGCGATTTTCCATGATGAAAGCGCCGCGCATCGGCCATCCGTATTCCAGTTCCTCAACCTCAACAGCGATCTCGATTCACCGGACTACAACCTGGTCGTCGAAAAAGGCGTGCTGGCGATTAAGCACCAGTTGGAAGAGAAAACCCGCGCCCTCGGTAGCGCCGTTAGCCGCAGCGGTATGGATGAAGTCAACGGCTGCCGCGCCGCCATCTACGCCTGCGACGCCCTGTTAGCGCTGGCGCAAAATCTGGCCAACAGCGCCGAGCAGCTGGCGGCCGCAGAAACCAATGCTTATCGCAAAGCCGAGCTGCTCGATAGCGCGGCCATTCTGCACCACGTTCCGGCCCATCCGGCGCGTAATTTCAAAGAAGCCTGCCAGGCGTTCTATCTGTTCCAGCTGGCGCTACAGCTGGATAACGGCAGCTATGCGGTTAACCCGCACGGGGCGGATAAAGCGCTACTGCCTTACTTCCAACGCGATATCAACAGCGGCGCGTTGAATACCCAGCAGGCCTATGAAATCGTGGAGTGCCTGTGGTTCAAGCTGGCTGAACTGAGCGAAGTCCGCGCCGCCTGCGCCATTGACGGCTATCCGATGCTCGACGCCATGCTGCACGGCGCCTCTTTTGATAACGCCGAAGTGAACGAACTCTCGGCGATGTTTATCAGCGCCCAGCGCAACCTCAGCGCGCTGAATCTGCCGGTGCGTCTGTTTAGCGGCGCGCAACAGGTCAGCCACGCGCCGTTCGCCGCCTGTGCCGACACGCCGGCGATGGAAGGCTTAACTCCGCGTATGCAGCGCCTGCGTAACCACTACCTGACGGTACGCCCGAGCGTCTCTATCTACCGCGCGCTGGCCTTTACCGAAGTGGTCAAAGCCAACCCGGGCATGCCGACCATTCTGCTGCGCGCCAAAGCTTTCCGCCACGCCTGCGAAACCGCGCCGATTCTGATTCAGGACGATGAGCTGATCGTCGGCCATCCGTGCGGCAAGCCGCGCGCGGGCGCCTTCTCGCCGGATATCGCCTGGCGCTGGGTGCGCGATGAGCTCGACACCATGAGCACCCGCCCGCAGGATCCGTTTGAAATCAGCGAAGCGGATAAAAAAACCATTCGCGAAGAGATTGTCCCGTTCTGGGAAGGCCGTTCGCTGGATGAGATTTGCGAAGCGCAATACCGTGAGGCCGGCGTCTGGGCCTTCAGCGGCGAGACCTTCGTCAGCGACCTCTCCTATCACCAGATTAACGGCGGCGGCGATACCTGTCCGGGCTACGACGTGCTGCTGTTCACCAAAGGGATGAACGGCATTAAAGCCGATGCCGAGGCGCATCTGGCCAACCTGAGCATGGAGAACCCGGAAGATATCGACCGTATCTACTACTACAAAGCGGCGATTGAAACCTGTGAAGGGGTGGTCAACTACGCCCGCCGCATTGCCGCCCACGCCCGCGAACTGGCGGCTAAAGAGCAAAACGCCCAGCGCCGCGCCGAACTGCTGACCATCGCCGACGTCAACGAAAACGTGCCGGCCAATCCGCCGAAGACCCTGCAGGAAGCGCTGCAGAGTATCTGGACCGTCGAGTCACTGTTTGAAATCGAAGAGAACCAGACCGGGCTGTCGCTGGGGCGCGTCGACCAGTACTGCTACCCGATGTTCGAAGCCGATATACGCGAAGGCCGCCTGACCCACGACAGCGCGCTGGAGCTGCTGCAGGCGTTCATCATCAAATGTGCCGAACTGATGTGGATGTCGAGCGAGCTGGGAGCGAAATATTTCGCAGGTTATCAGCCGTTTATCAACCTCACCGTTGGCGGCCAGAAACGTAGCGGCGGCGATGCCTGTAACGATCTGACCTACCTGATTATGGACGCGGTGCGCTTTGTGAAGGTTTATCAGCCGTCGCTGGCCTGCCGTATCCACAACCAGTCGCCGCAGAAATACATGGAAAAAATCGTCGACGTGGTGAAAGCAGGAATGGGCTTCCCGGCCTGCCACTTTGATGACTCCCACATCAAGATGATGCTGCGCAAAGGCTTCGATTTTGAAGACGCCCGCGACTACTGCCTGATGGGCTGCGTTGAGCCGCAAAAATCCGGGCGCATCTACCAGTGGACCTCCACCGGCTACACCCAGTGGCCTATCGCTATCGAATTCGTGCTCAACCGCGGGCGGATGGTGCTGTTCGATAGCTATCAAGGGCTGGATACCGGCGACCTGCGCGACCTGCGCACCTTCGAAGATTTCGACGCGGCGGTGAAACAGCAGATCGCCCACATCGTGCGCCTGTCGGCCATCGGCACCGTCATCAGCCAGCGCGTCCACCGCGATGTGGCGCCGAAGCCGCTGATGTCGCTGCTGGTCGAAGGCTGCATGGAGAGCGGCAAAGATGTCGCCGCAGGCGGCGCGATGGTCAACCACGGTCCGGGGCTGATTTTCTCCGGCCTGGCGACCTACGTCGACTCGATGGCGGCGATCCGCAAGCTGGTGTTCGAAGAGAAGAAATACACCCTTGAGCAGATCCGCGATGCGCTGCTGGCCAACTTTGAAGGTTACGAAGCGCTGCGCCGCGACTGCCTGAACGCGCCGAAATACGGTAACGACGATAACTACGTCGACCAGTACGCGCTGGATATTACCGAATGGACCGAGAAAGAGTGCCGTAAATACAAAATGCTCTACTCGACCCTGAGCCACGGCACCCTGTCTATCTCCAACAACACGCCAATCGGCGAGCTGACCAACGCCACGCCTAACGGCCGCCTGGCGTGGATGCCGCTCTCCGACGGCATCAGCCCGACTCAGGGCGCGGATAAACAAGGCCCGACGGCGATTATCAAGTCGGTCAGCAAGATGAACGTGGAAACCATGAACATCGGCATGGTGCACAACTTCAAGTTCCTCAAAGGGCTGCTGGATACCCCGGAAGGTCGCCACGGCTTGATTACCTTGCTGCGTACCGCCTCGATTCTCGGCAACGGCCAGATGCAGTTCAGCTACGTCGATAACGAAGTACTGAAGAAGGCGCAGCAGGAGCCGGAGAAATACCGCGACCTGATCGTTCGCGTCGCCGGCTACAGCGCCTACTTCGTTGAGCTGTGTAAAGAGGTCCAGGACGAGATCATCAGCCGTACGGTGATTGAGAAGTTCTAGTTCTCTTAAAGAGAATTAAATGAGCTGTATTTGAGAAATAACCGGAAGTTCTCCGTCCCGTAACGGGACGGAGCGGGAGGCAAGCGTGATCGCAAAACAAGAATTAACGGGCCGAATTTTCAATATCCAGAAATATTCGATCTATGACGGCGATGGCATTCGCACGCTGGTGTTTTTTAAGGGCTGCAACATTCGCTGCCCGTGGTGCGCTAACCCGGAAGGGCTGAGCAGCCAGTTCCAGGTGATGTTCTCGCACGACAAATGCATTAACTGCGGCGACTGCGTCAGCGTCTGTCCGGCGGGTATTCATTATCGGGCGGAAGAAAACGGCGAAATGAAGCACTTCGTCGACCGCAACAAAGACTGCATTGGCTGTCGCAAATGCGAAGAGATTTGCACCCAGAACGCGCTGGATATTATGGGCAAGGACGTCACCGTCAGCGAGCTGATGGAGATCATCATGCAGGACTACGACTTCTACATCTCCTCCGGCGGCGGCGTGACCATCGGCGGCGGCGAGATGAGTCTGCAGACCGATTTTGCCGTCGCCTTATTTAGCGAATGCAAAAAGATGATGATTAACACCGCCGTCGAAACCCAGGGCACCACTCCGCTTGCCAACTACCAGAAGCTGGCGCCGGTCACCGACACCTTCTTGTTCGACATAAAGCAGATTAACAGCGAACACCACAAGGCGTTGCTCGGCATCGGCAACGAAGGGATTCGCCGCAATCTCGAATGGCTGGTGGATTCCGGCGCCAATGTGATTGTGCGCATGCCGCTCATTCGCGGCTACAACGACTCATTCGACGCCATTACCGGCGCCATTGATTACGTACAGAAGCTGGCGAAGCGCGGGAATATCCGCCGCATCGACATGCTGCCGTACCACCAGTTGGGGCGCAAAAAATACGAACGCCTGGATATGCCCTACCCGATTACCCAGGACCCGTCTTATTCACCGGACGAACTGGACCGGCTGGAAACCTTCTTCCAGCAATTTGATTTTGATATTCGCTTAGTCCGCCATTAACAGGAGCCGACCATGAAAAGTTTAGGCGTAATTGAAACGCGAGGATGGGTCGCCGCCATTCAGGCCGTCGACGCCGCCTGTAAAGCCGCGGGAGTGACCTGCATTGGCTATCGCAAACCAGGCTCCGGGCTGGTGAGCGTCTGCTTTGAAGGGGAAATCAGCGCCATCCACACCGCTATCGAGCGCGGCGTGGCGGTGGCTGGCGCCGAGCACACCGTGAAGTCGCTGGTCATTGCCCGCCCGGAGCGCTGCGTGGTTGAAGCGTTAAGCAACCTCAAAGGCAACCCGCCGCCTGCGAAAAAAGCGGCCGAGCCTGTGGTTATCGCCGCCCCGGAACCCATCGTTCCGCCTGCCGCCCCGAACGAAGCGGAAGATAAGCACCCGGCGCTGAAGAAAGGGAAGAAGTCATGATCGACACCTTGCTTCGCGAAAAAATCACCGTTCGCCTGAGCGCAACGGCGCCGGCGATCCCGGTGGGGATCTCCAACCGCCACGTCCATCTCGCGCAACAGGACGTCGAGGCGCTATTCGGCAAAGGCTACAGCCTGACGCCGTTCAAACCGCTGCGCCAGCCGGGGCAGTTCGCCGCCCAGGAGTGCGTGACCGTTGTCGGGCCGAAGGGCTCGCTGACCAACGTCCGCGTGCTGGGGCCAACCCGCCCGCTATCGCAGCTGGAAGTGTCGCGCGCCGACTGCTTCACGCTGGGCATTAAGGCGCCTGTTCGTGAGTCCGGCCAGCTGGAGAATGCCGGCAGCGCGCTGCTGATTGGCCCCGCAGGCCACGTTGAACTCCATTCGCAGGTGATCTGCGCCTGGCGCCATATTCATATGTCGCCGCAGGACGCGCGCCGACTCAACGTTAGCAATGGCCAGAAGGTCAGCGTGCGCAGCAACGGCGAGCGCCAGCTAACTTTCGATGAAGTGGTGGTGCGGGTGCGCGATGACTTCGCGCTGGAGTTTCACATTGACACCGAAGAAGCCAATGCCGCCGGGTTGAAAAACGGCGCGCAGGTGACGCTCATCGGCTAACGGAGGCTCGCCATGACCGACGAACAGATTGAAGGTTTAGTCGCGCGGATTTTACAGCGCCTGCAACCGCCGGTACTGGTGATGGTGACCGCCGCTGACGGCTACCGCGCGGCAATCCGCCAGCGCCTGGCAAGCTGCGGCTACCCGCTGCGCCTCGCGCTGGAGGATGGTCTCGCCGACGCCGCCGCGTGGCGAGAGGTGGGCGAGATTATCCCGTCATCGACCTGGCAGGATGCCCTGCCGTCAGCGCCGTGGCGGGCGGTACTGCTGCCGTTTCTCGATTACCCGCTGGCTTCAGACCTGCTGAACGGCACGCGCAGCAGCCCGCTCGCCCGCTGCGCGCACGAGGCGCTGCTGAAGGGTATTCCCGTGCTGGCGCTGCGCTATCACTGCGATCCGCTTAGCGAACTCAACCAGCTACGCGGCGCGCAGGCCGACAGCGCCTATACCGGGCATCTGCTGGCCACGCTGGCTCGTCTGGAAGCCTGCGGCGTCTTCCTCGGCACGATGAATGAGCTGCTGGCGACGCTGGACGCGCCCACCGCGCCTGCCGCCACCAGCAGCGAACCGCGCCGTTATCTCACCGTCACAGACGTGGTGAATAATCCGGCGCTGGCGGCGGCCCCGCACGCGCAGCTGACCGATGCGGCCATTGATTATTTAAAAAACAGAAAGATATGACCTTACCCAACTATGAACCTGGAGCTTAACGATGTCTTCGAAAACAAAATGCTGGTTATGGATGCTGCTGGTTATCCTCTCAGAAACCTCGGCAACCTCGACGTTAAAAATGTTCGGTAGCAGCGAAGGCAGCACAAAAATGCTGCTGCTCGGCCTGCTGATTGCGCTCTACTGCACCTGCTATTACTCGCTCTCAAGGGCGGTGAAAGATATCCCGGTCGGCCTGGCATACGCCACCTGGTCCGGCACCGGTATCCTGGTGGTCTCGACGCTGGGAATGGCATTCTACGGCCAGCACCCGGATACCGCCGCCATCATCGGCATGGCGGTGATCGCCAGCGGCATCGTTATCATGAACCTGTTCTCGAAAATGGGTTCCGAAGAGAGCGAAGAGGCAGCACCCGTCACGCCAGTCGCCTCCATGGATAAGAAAATCGCCAACTAACAGGAAAGGAATACCCTATGTTTAATCTCGGATTTTTATGGCTGGCGCTGTCTATCGGCTCCGAAATCACCGGCACCTCGATGATCAAAAAGACCAACGGCTTCAGCAAGCTGGCGCCTTCAGTGCTGGTGGTCTGCGCCTACGGCCTGTGCTACTTCGCCCTCACCCGCGCGATGAGCACCATTCCGGTGGGCGTAGCCTACTCGCTGTGGTGCGGCTTCGGTATCGTCGGCGTGACTATCTGCTCCATGATCCTCTATAAGCAGAAGCCGGACCTGGCGGCCATTATCGCCATGGCGCTGATTATCTCCGGCGGCGTGATCATGAACGTCTTCTCGACCATGTAACAACGGTTTGTTTATCTTGCCGGGCGGCGGCTACGCCTTGCCCGGCCTACCGTAAATTCACCATGCTGGCTGAAACCGCCAGTGTTGGTAACCTCAAAATCGCTGAGACGCTCTCGCAAGAAATCCGCACTATACCCACTCTTTTCTTACTTACGCTGGTAGGTTATTTTGTAGGTGTCATCCGGAATATTCCTAATTTATTACTATCTTAAGAGCATTACTCTTGATCCCTCATCTTAAGAGCATTAGGTGCATGGAGAAAAAGGATGACATTTCCAGGACAATTTTCAAAAGCTCTACCTGATTATGGCTTTGCCCGAAGTTTAGGCCTTGTCAGCGGCGCTGAAATTGATTTCATAGCTCTTGCTAACCAGTTGGATTGTTATAGAAACTTTAGCCAAGTTGGGATAATTTATTCAGATGGTTCTCGTCAGTGGTTAGTAAGGCCATCAAGACGGATCGCAACGCCAAATGAAAGCTCGGTAAGCCACGTCGTTGTAACGAAAGTAACCACTTCAGCAAATAATCCAGCCCAGCTAACGACGAATGCAATTCAGTCATCTTCCTTAGTTACTGAAATCGGTTCAACAGCCATTTCCTGCGGAGCAGCAATTCTCACTATCATACTTTCTGTTGGTGCAAGCATGGCGATTCCTCTCACCGCAGGCACCTCAAGTGCAGTTGCTGCTGTAATTATCGCTGGTGGCGTAGCAACAGGAATCCAATGTGCAAATGGCCTCGGGCGCCTTTCATTAATTGCCATGAACCATGATGACTATGTAGCATGGCTTGACTCTCATGAGTGGTATACGGCAACCAATACAGCACTTGATATGATCTCACTTGCCGGGGCTGGTGCTGGTTTAAAAAGCGCCATGCTAACATATCGATTACTTAATCGGTCTACGTCGGAAAGTTTACTTTCTTTATTAAAAAAAATGAACCGAGCCGACCGAACACGATTGACGGAGGAAATTATTCGAATTAGAAACCCCGGAATCTCTAATTCTGGTATCAAAGTGGCAATGAAAGCTGGCATCTATCCCAAGCGTTATCCTTCGGAAGCCTTACAGATGCTCTTGCAACGAGAATTAATGAATGCCATTGCCAACTCCTCGGCATTTTTTGGTAGCGCGATCTCGGGCACCATCAGGAACCCTCAGAATATGACACAATCTGGGAAGTATATTTTTGGCTTAATTCAGTCGTTTTCATTCACTGGACCACATTGATCCGACAATGATGAAATATATTAAGAAGAGCCTCGTGTTGAGCGCTATCATCAAGAAAAAACTGGCAACCAGCGATCTGCAACACCTGGAACAACTAAAGGATCGGTTAAAAAGCCGATTCGGCGCGGCGCCTGGTATACACATGGCCGGTATTCCTATCGCGATCAGCATGATACTTGCTATCTTTTGCTACGCGATGCCCCAGGTTTATGTATGGATGCTACTCTTTCGCTGGTTAGGAATACCTGAATACAAAGTACTGATGGGCGTTTTTTTTGCAGCGATCGTATATTGCGTAGTTATCATGACTACAACGTTACTGACTGCTCGAGGCTCTTTAAACGGATATAAATTACATCTGATTATTATCACGATGACAGGAATAACTAGCATTATCTACTTTATCGGTTCCTGGTTTTCATTTTTATTCGGCACGGTAGACAATTATACGCCACAGATAACATCTGCTTTAGGTTTGATGTTTTTCTGCCTGAATATCATGTGGATGAATTCATCATCATTTTACCAGTCGATCGTCTTGACGTTACATAACCGCGTATGGCGTAAGCAATTGAAAATTGAAGAACAGCATATGTGATCCTCCCAGTCAGAGGTACCAAATTCAGCAAAACCTGCTTACGAGCAGGATTTCAGATTGCTGAGTAATACTTTGTACGCAACAGGTTTACCCCGCCGTGATTTCGTGGCAGGATAAAAAGATGAACAGAAACGTTATCGTTACCTACCCCCGTCGTTGGTGGCTGCCTGCATAACAGGCGGCACGATACACGTTTCCATTTTCAAAGCCGCCGGAAGGCGGCTTTGTTATTTTCAGGACGTCTTTCGGCTGAACAGTCTGATAAGGAGTCCCTGATGAACCATCCACAAACCATCCTCACCGGCGACCGCCCGACCGGCCAACTACATCTTGGCCACTACGTCGGCTCGCTGCGCCAGCGCGTCGCGCTGCAGCACGACCACCAGCAGTTTATCCTGATCGCCGACCTGCAAGGGCTCACCGATAACGGCAGCAACCCGCAAAAAATCAGCCACCATATCCTCGAAGTCATGGCCGATTATCTGGCCGTCGGCATCGACCCCAGACTCACCACTATTTGCCTGCAGTCCGCTCTGCCCGCGCTGGCGGAGCTCAGCGCGCTGTATATGAATATCGTCACCGTCGCCCGCGTGGAACGTAATCCGACGGTAAAAAATGAGATTGCCCAGAAGGGATTCGCCCGCTCGCTGCCGGTTGGCTTTCTCGCCTATCCGATTAGCCAGGCCGCCGATATCACCGCCTTCAAGGCCGAGCTGGTGCCGGTGGGCGACGATCAGCTACCGATGATTGAGCAGACCAACGAAATCGTCCACAAAATGAATAGCCTCACCGGCGAACCGGTACTGCGCCACTGCAAAGCGCTACTCAGCGAAGTGAGCCGCCTGCCGGGCGTCGACGGTAATGCCAAAATGTCGAAATCGCTGGGCAATACGCTGACGTTATCGGCCAGCGAAGAGGAGATTCACCGCGCGGTCAGCGCGATGTATACCGACCCGACACACCTGAGAGTCAGCGATCCGGGGCATGTCGACGGCAACGTAGTGTTCACCTATCTCGACGCTTTCCATAGCGATAAGGCGCTGGTTGCTGAGATGAAAGCCCACTATCAGCGCGGCGGGCTGGGCGATCGCCAGTGTAAGAATGAACTGGAAACCTGCTTACAGGAGCTACTGGCGCCGATCCGTGAACGCCGGGCCACTTACAGTCAGGATAAAGGAATGCTGCTGGAATTGTTGCGCCAGGGCAGCGAACGCGCCCACCAGCTCACGCAGCGGACGCTGCATGAAGTGAAGCGCGGGCTGGGGCTGCCGGTGCTGTTCTGAGCTTCAGAGCCCTGCCCCGGTCGCGCTACGCTTGCCGGGGCTCGTTTTACACCCTGCCTTTATGCATCTTCACGCAGTTGCGCCCTTCGCGTTTGGCGGCGTACAGCGCATTATCGGCATCGCGCAACAGCAGGTTGTAATCGGGATGGCCGGAGTGCACGGCGTAGCCAATGCTGGCGGTGATCGGGATCTGCGTATCGCCGCCAACGTTAAACGCCAGTTGGCTAATTTTCTTCCGCAGGCGGTCGAGGATGGTAAACGCTTCTGACACGCCGGTCTCCACCAGCACCAGCAGAAACTCTTCCCCGCCGTAGCGGAAGATATAGTCGCTGGAACGGATATTGTCGCTGAGCAGTTCGGCAACATGTTTAATCGCCCGGTCGCCGACCATATGGCCCCAGTTATCGTTAATGCCTTTGAAATGATCGATGTCGACGATCGCCACCGTCATCGGCAACTCATGCTCCATCGCCAGCGTCACTTCATGCTTCAGCACCACCGGCAAATAGCGGCGGTTAAGCAGGCTGGTTAATGCATCTTTGCCGTTTTGCATCTGCGACAGGCTGCTAAAAATTACGCCAAGTTGGCTGCCGATTTGCTGGCAATGAATATGGATCCCCTGAATCAGGTTTTGTGTATTTTTATAATCCATGGCAGAGGCGGATGCCCGCCATCCTATTAATAAGTCGTCGACCTGCGAAATTAATGCGGCGATTTCGTCCATCTGGCTATTTTTGTTAAAATAGCGCACGCATTTATGTCGGAACCAGAGACCAAATTCCGATTCAGATAATAACGTAGCGTTAGTATGCGCTTTATTTTCGCTAACAATATTAAAAATTGCCGTATTTTCCCAACCGGAAAGCGCCGCTTGCTGTTTGCCATATTCCATCGGGACATTGTCCATCAAACTATACAGGCGATAAGCCTCTTCGTTTTTGGTCGCCCGATAGTGCGATAAGGTATAGGCATGGCACATCATCTCAACGGCCATATTAATCGCCATAATAGCGTAATAGATGGCATCGACGGCAATCTGGCGGTCGTTAACGTGGCTGCGGATATACTCGATAAGCCCGGCCTTAATTTGCCGGGCGCCGCGCAGCACCGCCTCCGCCGGGATGCCGATCCGCGCGTGGATGCTGCCAATCTGATATTGCCGTTCCGCCAGCGCCGGCAACTGCGCTTTGTCGCTGGTCAGGATCTCCTTCACCCATAGCGCCAGCGAGCGGCTCAGTCGTTCCTGAACTAAATCATAAGTCAGGTGGCGGGCAATATCCGGATCCTGAAAAATAAAATCATAAAACCGGGCCGCTAACGCTTCCGATTGCTCCTCTGCGATATTTTTAAGTACCTCCTTAACGGCTGGCGTCAGGCTGTCATACAGCGGTAGCCACTCCTTAAAAATAACAGAGATATATTTTTTGCTTTCATCGTTCATGAATAAAGCGCTCGCCGGGCGTTAGTCTATTTCGGGGGTGCCGATCATACATGAGTTGCCGCAGGTCAACCAGACGAAGAAAATCATAGGGATAGCGTAGTTCTCAGTCATTATAGCGAGGGGGTCGCAATTCCATAGTTTATATATGGACTTTGACGCTACCGATGTTAGTATCCAGATTATAAATATGCGTGTTTCATTTAAGGCCAGGATTGCTGATGATGACCACTCTAAAAGCACATCTTCCCCACCGGTTGGCAACGTAACAGGATTTTGCGCCGGACGGCCTTATCTCCCTTTTGTTTTATCGTCCCGCCGGGCGAAATAGCGAAACGCGCACCACTCAGCAATATGGAACAGAGCGAGTCGCGTATGGACAAGAACAAACGACGTTGGACCGGGTATATCGTAGTTGCAGCGGTGGTCATCGCCGCCGCATGGTGGATGTTGCGCCCGGCTGGGCTACCGCCGGGCTTCGCCGCCAGTAATGGCCGCATCGAGGCGACGGAAGTCGATATCGCCACCAAAATTGCCGGGCGTATCGAGACGATTCTGGTCAAAGAGGGGCAGTTCGTCCATAAAGGCGATGTGCTGGCGCGGATGGATACGCGGGTGCTCAATGAGCAGCGCCTCGAAGCCGCCGCGCAAATCAAAGAAGCGCAAAGCGCGGTTGCCGCCGCCAACGCGTTACTCGACCAGCGGCAGAGCGAAATGCGCGCCACCGAAGCGGTGGTGAAACAGCGCCAGGCGGAGCTAGACTCCACCGCTAAACGTCACGTCCGTTCCAGCACTCTTTCACAGCGCGGCGCCGTCTCCGCTCAGCAGCTGGATGACGATCGCGCGGCCGCTGAAAGCGCCCGCGCGGCGCTGGAATCGGCGAAAGCGCAGGTCTCCGCCGCCCGCGCCGCCATCGAGGCTGCCCGCACCAGCATCATCCAGGCTAAAACCCGCGTTGAAGCCGCCGAAGCCACCGAGCGGCGGATCCTCGCCGATATTGACGATAGCCAGCTGAAAGCGCCGCGCGACGGCCGCATCCAGTACCGCGTCGCCGAACCAGGCGAAGTGCTGGCCGCCGGGGGGCGGGTATTAAACATGGTCGACCTGGCAGACGTCTATATGACCTTCTTCCTGCCAACGGAACAGGCGGGTCTCCTGGCGCTCGGCAGTGAAGCGCGCTTGATCCTGGATGCCGCGCCAGATCTAGTGATCCCGGCAAATATCAGCTTTGTCGCCAGCGTCGCGCAATTCACCCCAAAAACGGTAGAAACCAGCGACGAGCGGCTCAAGCTGATGTTCCGCGTCAAGGCGCGCATTCCGCCAGAGCTGTTGGAACAGCATCTGGAATATGTCAAAACCGGCCTGCCTGGGATGGCCTGGGTACGACTGGATAAGCAGAAAAGCTGGCCTGAAGCGCTGACGGTGAGGTTGCCGCAATGAAACTCACGCCGCAGGATACTTCGCCTCCCGTCGCCCTGCTGGAAAACGTTGGCCAGCAGTTTGGCGCCACCATCGCGTTGCGCGATATCAACCTGGCGATCCCGGCGCGGCGTATGGTTGGCCTGATTGGCCCGGACGGGGTCGGCAAATCAAGCCTGCTCTCGCTTATCGCCGGGGCGCGGGCCATCGAGCAGGGTAACGTGATGGTGCTCGGCGGCGATATGCGCGACGTTCATCACCGCCAGCAGGTATGCCCGAAAATCGCCTGGATGCCGCAGGGCCTGGGGAAAAACCTCTACCATACGTTATCGGTCTATGAAAACGTCGACTTCTTCGCCCGCCTGTTTGGTCATGATAAAGCCGAGCGTGAACTACGCATCAACGAACTGCTGCAGAGCACCGGGCTGGCGCCGTTTCGCGATCGCCCTGCCGGTAAACTCTCCGGTGGAATGAAACAAAAGCTTGGGCTGTGCTGTGCGCTGATCCACGACCCGCAGCTACTCATCCTTGATGAACCGACTACCGGCGTCGACCCGCTCTCCCGCGCGCAGTTCTGGGATCTGATAGACAGCATTCGTCAGCGCCAGCCGGAAATGAGCGTGCTGGTCGCTACCGCCTACATGGAAGAGGCCGAGCGCTTCGACTGGCTGGTGGCGATGAACGCCGGCGAGATACTGGCGACCGGTAGCGCGGCGGCGCTCAAAAAACAAACCGGCAGCCAGACCCTGGAGCAGGCGTTTATCGCCTTGCTGCCGGAAGCGCAGCGCCTGGCGCATAAAGACGTGGTCATTTCGCCGCGCGACGGCAGCGAGGAAGAGATCGCCATTGAAGCGCGCGGCCTGACCATGCGCTTCGGCAACTTTGTCGCCGTCGACCACGTTAACTTTCGTATCGCCCGTGGCGAAATTTTTGGCTTCCTCGGCTCTAACGGCTGCGGCAAATCCACCACCATGAAGATGCTCACCGGCCTGTTGCCCGCCAGCGAAGGCGAGGCCTGGCTGTTTGGCCAACCGGTCGACCCGAAAGATATCGCCACCCGCCAGCGAGTGGGTTATATGTCGCAGGCTTTCTCGCTCTATAGCGAACTGAGCGTACGGCAAAACCTGGAGCTGCACGCCCGCTTGTTTCACATTCCGGATCATGAAATAGCCGGCCGGGTAGCTGAAATGAGCGAGCGTTTTATGTTGACCGAGGTTGAAGACGCGCTTCCCGCCGACTTGCCGCTGGGGATCCGCCAGCGACTTTCATTAGCGGTCGCGGTAATTCATCGCCCGGAGATGCTGATCCTCGATGAACCCACCTCCGGCGTTGACCCGGTGGCGCGCGATATGTTCTGGCAACTGATGGTTGACCTGGCGCGGCAGGATCGCGTCACCATCTTCATCTCTACCCACTTTATGAATGAGGCGGAACGCTGCGATCGCATCTCGCTGATGCACGCCGGCAAAGTGCTGGCCAGCGATACGCCGCAGGCGCTGGTTGAGCAACGTGGCTCCGCCAGCCTCGAAGAGGCGTTTATCGCCTGGCTGCAGGAGGCGGCGGATGCCACACAGCCGACCGTTTCTGTCTCTACAACGCCCGCGCCGCCTGCTGTCGCATCACACCACAAGAACGCGTCCCCACGCCAGTCATTCAGCCTGCGCCGCCTGTTTAGCTATAGCCGCCGCGAAGCGCTGGAACTGCGCCGCGATCCGGTGCGATCGACGCTGGCGCTGCTGGGAACGGTGATCCTGATGTTTATCATGGGCTATGGGATCAGCATGGATGTCGAGGATCTGCGCTTTGCCGTCCTCGACCGCGATCAAACGATCAGCAGCCAGAACTGGTCGCAGAACATTGCTGGCTCACGCTACTTTATCGAGCAGGCGCCACTGCAGAGTTATGACGAATTGGATCGTCGAATGCGTAACGGCGAGCTAGCGGTGGCGATAGAAATTCCGCCGAACTTTGGCCGCGATATCGCTCGCGGTACGCCGGTGCAGATTGGCGTGTGGGTGGACGGCGCAATGCCAAATCGCGCGGAAACGGTGCGCGGGTACGTGCAGGCGATGCATCTGGCCTGGCTGCAGGAGATGGCCGGGCGGCAAAGTAGCCCGAATCGTGATACTTCGCTCATTTCCATCGAGACCCGCTATCGCTATAACCCGGACGTGAAGAGCCTGCCGGCCATCGTCCCGGCGGTGATCCCGCTGCTGCTGATGATGATCCCGGCGATGCTCAGCGCGCTGAGCGTGGTGCGGGAAAAAGAGCTCGGTTCGATCATCAACCTGTACGTGACGCCGACCACCCGCAGCGAATTCCTGCTCGGCAAACAGCTGCCTTACATCGTGTTGGGGATGTTTAACTTTTTTCTGCTGTGCGCGCTGTCGGTCTTCGTGTTTGGCGTCGCGCATAAGGGGAGTTTCCTGACCCTCACCCTGGCGGCGCTGCTGTATGTCACCATCGCCACCGGGCTGGGATTGCTGATCTCGACATTTATGAAGAGCCAAATCGCCGCCATTTTCGGTACCGCGATTATTACGCTGATTCCGGCCACCCAATTCTCCGGGATGATCGACCCGGTGGCATCTCTGGAGGGGCCAGGTCGCTGGATCGGACAAATCTACCCGACCAGCCATTTCCTGACCATCGCCCGCGGCACCTTCTCCAAGGCACTGAATATTAGCGATTTGTGGGTTTCGTTCATTCCACTATTGATTGCGGTGCCGCTGGTGCTCGGGCTGAGCGTGTTGCTGCTGAAGAAACAGGAGGGATGATGCGCGGATTACGCAATATTTATAACCTCGGCATCAAAGAGCTGCGCAGCCTGCTCGGCGATAAAGCGATGCTGGCGCTGATCGTGTTTGCTTTTACCGTGTCGGTTTACTCCTCGGCCACGGTAATGCCCGGCTCTCTACACCTGGCGCCTATCGCTATTGCCGATATGGATAAATCACAGCTCTCATCGCGGATCATTAACGGCTTTTATCGGCCATGGTTTTTAACGCCAGAGTTGATCAGCGCCGATGAAATGGATGCCGGGCTGGATGCCGGACGATACACATTCGCCATTAATATTCCGCCAAACTTCCAGCGCGATGTGCTAGCCGGTCGTCAGCCGGAGGTGCAGGTCAACGTCGACGCCACGCGAATGAGCCAGGCCTTTACCGGCAACGGCTATATCCAGAATATTATCAGCGGTGAAGTGAACAGCTTTGTTGCCCGCTATCGCGACAACAGTACGCTGCCGGTGGAGCTGGCGGTGAGGATGCGCTTTAACCCTAACCTTGAACAAGAGCGCTTCGGCGCGGTGATGGCGATTATCAACAACATCACCATGCTGGCCATTGTCCTCACCGGTTCGGCGCTTATCCGCGAGCGAGAGCACGGCACCATTGAGCACCTACTGGTGATGCCGGTAACGCCGTTTGAGATAATGATGGCCAAGATATGGTCGATGGGGCTAGTGGTACTGGTTGTCTCCGGGCTGTCGCTACTGCTGATGGTGCAGGGAATTTTGCAGGTACCGATTGAGGGGTCGATCCCGCTGTTTATGCTGGGGGTAGCGCTCAGCCTGTTCGCCACCACCTCCATTGGCATTTTTATGGGCACGCTCGCCCGTTCTATGCCGCAACTGGGGCTACTGATGATCCTGGTGCTGCTGCCGCTGCAGATGCTCTCCGGCGGCTCCACGCCACGGGAGAGTATGCCGCAGCTGGTTCAGGACATTATGTTGACCATGCCAACCACCCACTTCGTCAGCCTCGCGCAGGCGATACTGTACCGCGGCGCCAGCTTTGCCATCGTCTGGCCGCAGTTTTTAATTTTGTTCGCTATCGGCAGCGCTTTCTTTACCATTGCGCTGCTGCGTTTTCGCAAGACAATTGGTGAGATGGCATAAACCTGAACCGGGCGCTGCGCCGATGGCTTATTTTTGACGATTCATAAAGCGACGTAGACCCCAGGTGAAGGCCATAGCCATACTGAAAAGGATGAATAACAGCACAATCCAGCTGATAGAAATGCGCAGCAACGTGCCAGGCGTCATAAATGGCTGAAGATAAACGGTGAAAGAGTGGGCAGGCGATTTTCCCAGCAGTTGATAGGCGCTATCGGTAAGCCACACGCCAACCCGGCAGAACAGCCAGATAATCGCCGGCCAGCAGAGCAGAACCAGAAAGGTAAAGCGCTCCTGAATGTAAGTAACGATCTGGCGCAGCGGCGGCCAGTTAAGCAGGATTTTCATTTATATTCTCATATTGCCAGCCGATGACCTGCAACATTCATCGCAAGGCATTCCGGGCAGCGTCCGTACAGGCAATCTACCCTATTTGTATATCAAATTTACCGTCACTTAAACCAGATCAAGTTAACAAAGTGTTAATGATGTATCGTATCAACCCCAAAAAGAGTAGATAACCCTGTCGTTCATGGAAATAAGCGGGGGGAGAAGTATTAAGCGGCGAGAATAAATTTTCAAGTCCACAACTGGCTGATTTTTATATCTGATAGCAGTGCGCCATTATTTCGCCGCTGGGCAATATAATGGCGCGGAAATATAAGTGAATGATTAATCGTAGCTGCTGATAATTATTTTCCTGTTCGCATTATTCGGTAAATTCACCGTTTGGGTAACCACCCCATGAGAAGGGACTGCCATATTTTGCGTGTTAATGAGGTAAGTATTTTGCCCACAACGCTGTTGAGCTTTTTCGTTAATGATATTGGTGCTGCAGGTAGGTGTCGCCACACGCCCGGAGATGGTTAATGTAGCGGTATCAGCAGCGAATGCAGGCAAGCTCAATCCATAAGCTAATGTCAGAATCCCAATTAGCGGTTTTTTCATTGAATTTATAACCAGTTAACAGGATGAGAAATAAGCGATTTGCTTTCTATTTTTCTCCCTCAGGAGAAGTGATGCGTTGATGTCATCACGCAGGAAAGATAATCCATATAATTAATAAGGACAATTATACTGAGAGCTATTAGTGCGATAGGTATTACTGATGTTAACGAACCAGGCGGCTGGGCAGGATGTTTCCCCGGAGGCGGTGTAGCCCGGGGAAGGAGCGGTAGCCCCGGTAAGCGCAGCGCCACCGGGGGAGATGGCGGAGTGTCTGGCCATAAAACACCAAAACAAAAGGCCCGGTCTTCCGACTGAGCCTTTCGTTTACGTCGATATGGCAGCGGCTTTTCCCGGAGGCGGTGCTGCGCACCTTTTCCGGGCTACGGGGTCTGTCGCCCCGGTAAGCGCAGCGCCACCGGGGGAGCTATACGCCACACAGCAAAAAACCCCGCACCTTACGGTACGGGGTTCTTCTTGTTTGATGCCTGGCAGTTTATGGCGGGCGTCCTGCCCGCCACCCTCCGGGCCGTTGCTGCGCAACGTTCAAATCCGCTCCCGGCGGATTTGTCCTACTCCGGAGAGCGCTCACCGACAAACAACAGATAAAACAAAAGGCCCAGTCTTCCGACTGAGCCTTTCGTTCTATTTGATGCCTGGCAGTTCCCTACTCTCACATGGGGAGACCCCACACTACCATCGGCGCTACGGCGTTTCACTTCTGAGTTCGGCATGGGGTCAGGTGGGACCACCGCGCTATCGCCGCCAGGCAAATTCTGTTTTATCAGCCCGTCATTACGACGCACTGATTAATCTGTATCAGGCTGAAAATCATCTCAAATCCGCCAAAACAGCTTCGGCGTTGTAAGGTTAAGCCTCACGGTTCATTAGTATCGGTTAGCTCAACGTATCGCTACGCTTACACACCCGACCTATCAACGTCATCGTCTTTAACGTTCCTTCAGGAGACTTAAAGTCTCAGGGAGAACTCATCTCGGGGCAAGTTTCGTGCTTAGATGCTTTCAGCACTTATCTCTTCCGCATTTAGCTACCGGGCAATGCCATTGGCATGACAACCCGAACACCAGTGATGCGTCCACTCCGGTCCTCTCGTACTAGGAGCAGCCCCCCTCAATTCTCCAGCGCCCACGGCAGATAGGGACCGAACTGTCTCACGACGTTCTAAACCCAGCTCGCGTACCACTTTAAATGGCGAACAGCCATACCCTTGGGACCTACTTCAGCCCCAGGATGTGATGAGCCGACATCGAGGTGCCAAACACCGCCGTCGATATGAACTCTTGGGCGGTATCAGCCTGTTATCCCCGGAGTACCTTTTATCCGTTGAGCGATGGCCCTTCCATTCAGAACCACCGGATCACTATGACCTGCTTTCGCACCTGCTCGCGCCGTCACGCTCGCAGTCAAGCTAGCTTATGCCATTGCACTAACCTCCTGATGTCCGACCAGGATTAGCTAACCTTCGTGCTCCTCCGTTACTCTTTGGGAGGAGACCGCCCCAGTCAAACTACCCACCAGACACTGTCCGCAACCCCGATTAGGGGCCAACGTTAGAACATCAAACATTAAAGGGTGGTATTTCAAGGTTGGCTCCACGCAGACTGGCGTCCACGCTTCAAAGCCTCCCACCTATCCTACACATCAAGGCTCAATGTTCAGTGTCAAGCTATAGTAAAGGTTCACGGGGTCTTTCCGTCTTGCCGCGGGTACACTGCATCTTCACAGCGAGTTCAATTTCACTGAGTCTCGGGTGGAGACAGCCTGGCCATCATTACGCCATTCGTGCAGGTCGGAACTTACCCGACAAGGAATTTCGCTACCTTAGGACCGTTATAGTTACGGCCGCCGTTTACCGGGGCTTCGATCAAGAGCTTCTCCTTACGGATAACCCCATCAATTAACCTTCCGGCACCGGGCAGGCGTCACACCGTATACGTCCACTTTCGTGTTTGCACAGTGCTGTGTTTTTAATAAACAGTTGCAGCCAGCTGGTATCTTCGACTGATTTCAGCTCCACCCGCAGGGGCTTCACCTACATATCAGCGTGCCTTCTCCCGAAGTTACGGCACCATTTTGCCTAGTTCCTTCACCCGAGTTCTCTCAAGCGCCTTGGTATTCTCTACCTGACCACCTGTGTCGGTTTGGGGTACGATTTGATGTTACCTGATGCTTAGAGGCTTTTCCTGGAAGCAGGGCATTTGTTACTTCAGCACCGTAGTGCCTCGTCATCACACCTCAGCGTTAAAAGGTACCGGATTTACCTGGAACCTCCGCCTACATGCTTAAACCGGGACAACCGTCGCCCGGCTAACATAGCCTTCTCCGTCCCCCCTTCGCAGTAACACCAAGTACAGGAATATTAACCTGTTTCCCATCGACTACGCCTTTCGGCCTCGCCTTAGGGGTCGACTCACCCTGCCCCGATTAACGTTGGACAGGAACCCTTGGTCTTCCGGCGTGCGGGCTTTTCACCCGCATTATCGTTACTTATGTCAGCATTCGCACTTCTGATACCTCCAGCAACCCTCACAGGCCACCTTCGCAGGCTTACAGAACGCTCCCCTACCCAACAACACATAGTGTCGCTGCCGCAGCTTCGGTGCACAGTTTAGCCCCGTTACATCTTCCGCGCAGGCCGACTCGACCAGTGAGCTATTACGCTTTCTTTAAATGATGGCTGCTTCTAAGCCAACATCCTGGCTGTCTGTGCCTTCCCACATCGTTTCCCACTTAACTGTGACTTTGGGACCTTAGCTGGCGGTCTGGGTTGTTTCCCTCTTCACGACGGACGTTAGCACCCGCCGTGTGTCTCCCGTGATAACATTCTTCGGTATTCGTAGTTTGCATCGGGTTGGTAAGTCGGGATGACCCCCTAGCCGAAACAGTGCTCTACCCCCGAAGATGAGTTCACGAGGCGCTACCTAAATAGCTTTCGGGGAGAACCAGCTATCTCCCGGTTTGATTGGCCTTTCACCCCCAGCCACAAGTCATCCGCTAATTTTTCAACATTAGTCGGTTCGGTCCTCCAGTTAGTGTTACCCAACCTTCAACCTGCCCATGGCTAGATCACCGGGTTTCGGGTCTATACCCTGCAACTTAACGCCCAGTTAAGACTCGGTTTCCCTGCGGCTCCCCTATACGGTTAACCTTGCTACAGAATATAAGTCGCTGACCCATTATACAAAAGGTACGCAGTCACACCCGAAGGTGCTCCCACTGCTTGTACGTACACGGTTTCAGGTTCTTTTTCACTCCCCTCGCCGGGGTTCTTTTCGCCTTTCCCTCACGGTACTGGTTCACTATCGGTCAGTCAGGAGTATTTAGCCTTGGAGGATGGTCCCCCCATATTCAGACAGGATACCACGTGTCCCGCCCTACTCTTCGAGTTCACAACCTGTGCATTTTGGTGTACGGGACTATCACCCTGTACCGTCGGACTTTCCAGACCGTTCCACTAACACACAAGCTGATTCAGACTCTGGGCTGCTCCCCGTTCGCTCGCCGCTACTGGGGGAATCTCGGTTGATTTCTTTTCCTCGGGGTACTTAGATGTTTCAGTTCCCCCGGTTCGCCTCGTTAACCTATGTATTCAGTTAACGATAGTGTGACGAATCACACTGGGTTTCCCCATTCGGACATCGCCGGCTATAACGGTTCATATCACCTTACCGACGCTTTTCGCAGATTAGCACGTCCTTCATCGCCTCTGACTGCCAGGGCATCCACCGTGTACGCTTAGTCGCTTAACCTCACAACCCGAAGATGTTTCACTTCTGATTGCGAAAATTTGAGAGACTCGAACACACATTGACTGTGTGTCGTTTCAATTTTCAGCTTGATCCAGATTTTTAAAGAGCAAATATCTCAAACGTCACCCGAAGATGAGTTTTGAGATATGTCGGCGCGCGTCTTTCACTCACGAACCAGCAAGTGGCGTCCCCTAGGGGATTCGAACCCCTGTTACCGCCGTGAAAGGGCGGTGTCCTGGGCCTCTAGACGAAGGGGACACTGAAGTCTCAATCGCAAGACGCCTTGCTTCTTTACTTTCATCAGACAATCTGTGTGAGCACTACAAAGGCAGGTTCTTTAAGGTAAGGAGGTGATCCAACCGCAGGTTCCCCTACGGTTACCTTGTTACGACTTCACCCCAGTCATGAATCACAAAGTGGTAAGCGCCCTCCCGAAGGTTAAGCTACCTACTTCTTTTGCAACCCACTCCCATGGTGTGACGGGCGGTGTGTACAAGGCCCGGGAACGTATTCACCGTAGCATTCTGATCTACGATTACTAGCGATTCCGACTTCATGGAGTCGAGTTGCAGACTCCAATCCGGACTACGACATACTTTATGAGGTCCGCTTGCTCTCGCGAGGTCGCTTCTCTTTGTATATGCCATTGTAGCACGTGTGTAGCCCTACTCGTAAGGGCCATGATGACTTGACGTCATCCCCACCTTCCTCCAGTTTATCACTGGCAGTCTCCTTTGAGTTCCCGGCCGAACCGCTGGCAACAAAGGATAAGGGTTGCGCTCGTTGCGGGACTTAACCCAACATTTCACAACACGAGCTGACGACAGCCATGCAGCACCTGTCTCAGAGTTCCCGAAGGCACCAAAGCATCTCTGCTAAGTTCTCTGGATGTCAAGAGTAGGTAAGGTTCTTCGCGTTGCATCGAATTAAACCACATGCTCCACCGCTTGTGCGGGCCCCCGTCAATTCATTTGAGTTTTAACCTTGCGGCCGTACTCCCCAGGCGGTCGACTTAACGCGTTAGCTCCGGAAGCCACGCCTCAAGGGCACAACCTCCAAGTCGACATCGTTTACGGCGTGGACTACCAGGGTATCTAATCCTGTTTGCTCCCCACGCTTTCGCACCTGAGCGTCAGTCTTTGTCCAGGGGGCCGCCTTCGCCACCGGTATTCCTCCAGATCTCTACGCATTTCACCGCTACACCTGGAATTCTACCCCCCTCTACAAGACTCTAGCCTGCCAGTTTCGAATGCAGTTCCCAGGTTGAGCCCGGGGATTTCACATCCGACTTGACAGACCGCCTGCGTGCGCTTTACGCCCAGTAATTCCGATTAACGCTTGCACCCTCCGTATTACCGCGGCTGCTGGCACGGAGTTAGCCGGTGCTTCTTCTGCGAGTAACGTCAATCGCCAAGGTTATTAACCTTAACGCCTTCCTCCTCGCTGAAAGTACTTTACAACCCGAAGGCCTTCTTCATACACGCGGCATGGCTGCATCAGGCTTGCGCCCATTGTGCAATATTCCCCACTGCTGCCTCCCGTAGGAGTCTGGACCGTGTCTCAGTTCCAGTGTGGCTGGTCATCCTCTCAGACCAGCTAGGGATCGTCGCCTAGGTGAGCCATTACCCCACCTACTAGCTAATCCCATCTGGGCACATCTGATGGCATGAGGCCCGAAGGTCCCCCACTTTGGTCTTGCGACGTTATGCGGTATTAGCTACCGTTTCCAGTAGTTATCCCCCTCCATCAGGCAGTTTCCCAGACATTACTCACCCGTCCGCCGCTCGTCACCCGAGAGCAAGCTCTCTGTGCTACCGCTCGACTTGCATGTGTTAGGCCTGCCGCCAGCGTTCAATCTGAGCCATGATCAAACTCTTCAATTTAAGTTTGATGCTCGTGAATTAAACTTCGTAATGAATTACGTATGTTCACTCAGAGACTTGGTATTCATTTTTCGTCCGAGGACGTTAAGAATCCATGTCACTTTGAGTGCCCACACAGATTGTCTGATAAATTGTTAAAGAGCAGTTGCGACGCGCTTTAGCGCTCTGTCGCGAGGTGGCGTATATTACGCTTTCCTCTTTCAGAGTCAACCCTGAATTTCAGAATTTTTCTCTTCAACCGAACCGGCTGTTTGTGTGAAGTGATTCACATCCGCCGTGTCAGTGGGTGCGCATTATAGGGAGCTGCTGAGATATAGCAAGCCTTAAAATACAAAAAACTTATCAAGCGCTCATTAATTAAACTTTTCACGTTTATCCTCGTTAAGACAGAACCGATAAAACCCAGTATTCATGCGGCCTGCAGCGCATTCTCTACCGAAACTACTTTTTTGCGAAAACGCGATTTTTCTCGTTCACCCACCGCCGCTATCGCGCCAATGGTGAATTAAGCACCACTCTTGACCCATGACAAAGCGCTCAACTTCCTCTCCTTTCTATAATCAGAGCCGTTTCTTCCTATTGGTAATAATCTATGGCTTATCAACTCAACATTAACTGGCCCGAGTTTTTAGAGAAGTACTGGCAAAAGCAGCCGGTCGTATTAAAGAAGGCGTTCCCGAACTTCATCGACCCCATCACGCCAGACGAGCTGGCCGGGTTAGCCATGGAGCCGGAAGTCGATAGCCGGCTGGTCAGCCTGGTTAACGGAAAATGGCAGGCCAGTAACGGTCCCTTTGAACATTTCGACGGCCTGGGCGAAACCGGCTGGTCATTGCTGGCCCAGGCGGTTAACCACTGGCATATGCCTGCCGCTGAGCTGGTGCGCCCGTTCCGCGTGCTGCCTGACTGGCGTTTAGACGATCTGATGATCTCCTTCTCCGTCCCCGGCGGCGGTGTGGGCCCGCATATCGATCAGTATGACGTCTTTATTATTCAGGGCATGGGCAGCCGCCGCTGGCGCGTGGGCGATAAGCTGCCGATGCGTCAGTTCTGTCCGCATCCGGCACTGCTGCACGTCGATCCGTTCCCACCGATCATTGATGAAGATCTGGAGCCGGGCGACATCCTCTATATTCCACCGGGATTCCCGCACGACGGCGTGACCCACGAAACGGCACTGAACTACTCCGTCGGCTTCCGCGGGCCAAACGGCCGCGACCTGATCAGCAGCTTCGCCGACTATGTGCTGGAAAACGACCTCGGCGGCGAACACTACAGCGATCCTGATCTCACCTGCCGCGAGCATCCGGGCCGGGTTGAAGAGTATGAACTCGAACGTCTGCGCAACATGATGATCGACATGATTCGCCAACCCGAAGACTTCAAGCAGTGGTTCGGCAGTTTCGTCACCACGCCGCGTCACGAGCTGGACATTGCTCCGGCGGAACCGGCATATGAAGAAGCGGAAGTGGTCGATGCGCTGCTGGGCGGCGAAAAGCTTTCTCGCCTGAGCGGCCTGCGCGTTCTGCATATCGGCGACAGCTTCTTCGTACATAGCGAACAGCTGGATACCACCGATGCCGGAGCGCTGGATGCATTGTGCCGCTATACCTCATTAGGTCAAGAAGAGCTCGGCAGCGGCCTGAAAAATCCGGCATTCGTTAGCGAACTGACGCGCCTGATTAATCAGGGCTACTGGTACTTCGAAGAGTAAGAGAACGGCAATACTGCGGGCAGCCGCCTGGCGCTGCCCGCTATCTCTCAGACATTATCCAGACAACTCGCCCCCATCACCTCCACCACTGATTAGAGAGCTGGAATTTGTTGGCGATGCGCTTTTGCTTCCGCCTGATGGGCAAACGCCTGGCCATTATTCAGCGATTCATGAAATACCGCAGCCTGTTCATGTTCATTCATTTGTGAAAAAGAACGCGGCTGTTTCGGGGAGGCAGGATTGTCGCCCACCTGCGCAAGATGCCCCTGCGCCATCTGCTGATGGGCCGGCGACTGCCCGTTATTTATCATCTCATGCGCCAACGCCGCGTTGTGATGGGTCATTTCCGCAGCATTCGCCACACTTGCTGCAAAAATAACGCTGATAGCCACGATAGTGCGTACTGTGTTCATTCTATTACTCCCTGCAGATTAACAAATAGTGAGTCATCAACAGGAAGGATAAAATAATGGCTCTGTCGCCAGCGTGACCGCATTATGACGAAGCCGTCAGATGAGGTCGTTATTGCGCATATTTTGGTAATACCACAATAAAACGCGTAGATCGTTGATCGGACTGCACCGTCACGCTGCCGTGATGGGCGCTGACAATCGATTTTACAATCGCCAGACCGATGCCGCTGCCCTCGCCTTTGCGCTGGCGCGAGGGGTCGACGCGATAGAAACGGTCAAACAGGCGCGGCAAATGTTCAGCGGCAATCGGCGCGCCGGGGTTCTCGACCACCAGGCGGATCTTCTCGGCGCTTTCGCTTAACTGAATGGTCACCGCCTGGCCGGCAGGGGTATAGCGAATCGCGTTCGACAGCAGGTTGCTGATTGCCCGCCGCAGCATCAGCGGGTCGCCAATCACCCGGCAGTGGCTACCGACAAAACGCAGCGCCACCTCTTTCTCTTCCGCCCACGCTTCAAAGAACTCAAACACCTTATTCACTTCCTCGGCCAGATCCAGCGCCCGCTGTTCAGGGATCAGCTGGTTATTATCCGCCTGGGCGAGGAACAACATATCGCTGACCATCCGCGACATGCGTGAAAACTCTTCGAGGTTGGAATAGAGCACCTCTTCCAGCTCCTGCTGGCTGCGGCTCTGGCTTAAGGCGATTTCGGTTTGCGTCACCAGGTTGGTAATCGGCGTACGGATTTCATGGGCGATATCGGCGGAGAAATTAGACTGCCGGGTAAAGACATCCTCTATCCGCTCCAGCATATGGTTAAACGACAGCGCCAGCCGCTCCAGCTCGATGGGTACCGCCTGTGGGTCAAGGCGTACATCGAGATCCCGGGAGGTAATATTCTGGATCTGGCGGCTGATCTGGCGAATCGGCTTATGCCCCTGATAGACCACAAACAGCACGATGGCGATGATCAGCAGGCTGATTATCGACGCCGCGGAAATCAGCTTTGCTTTGAGCTCATTAATATAGTGCAGGTGAAAGTCGATCGATAAAGCCATCAGCAGATGCCAGGCCGGTTTGCCATCTGCCTGCTTGCCCAGCGGCAACATGATTAGCCGCCAGGAGCGGGTCTCCATTTGATGATTATCATGAACCATTTCCCGCGGCTGCGGGTCGGTCCATGAAATCACATTACCGTCGCGCAACTTCATCGCCAGCCCCGGCGTGCTCATAATATGGCTGAGTTCCGGGCCGTCTGGCGACTGAAACAGAATATTGCCCTCGGCATCATCCAGACAGATAAAGACGTTAGCGTAGCCGCCAATCACGTTTTTTAAGATCTCCAGCCGCCGCTCCTGCGGATAGTCGGCATGGTTGAGCACCGTCTCAAGCGTGGTACTGAGCTGCTTGAGGTCGTGAACGTCGCGCTCTTCAAAGTGGGCCTTCACCGAATGGATCATGATCCAGGTGAAGGCAAAGAATGCAATGATGGTGGCGAGGCTGATAAAGAAGGTCAGCCGGGTGGCCAACGAAAAGGGGCGCTTAGCGGCCATCCGGCACCTCAAGCATATAGCCGACGCCGCGCACGGTCTGGATAAGCTTCGGTTCGAAGTCGTTATCGATTTTGGCGCGCAGCCGCTTCACCGCCACGTCGATGGCGTTAGTGTCGCTGTCGAAATTCATATCCCACACCTGCGACGCGATCAGCGAGCGGGGTAGCACCTCGCCCTGATGGCGCAGGAAGAACTCCAGCAGAGTGAATTCTTTACTGGTCAGGGTGATACGAGTCGCGCCGCGCATCACCTTGCGGCTGACCAAATCAACGCTGAGATCGGCCGCCTGAAACTGGCTTTCTACTATTACCGCCGCCCCGCGACGCAGCAGAGTACGTACCCGCGCCAGCAGTTCCGCAAAAGCAAAGGGCTTCACCAGATAGTCGTCGGCGCCCAGCTCCAGCCCCTTCACCCGATGCTCGATAGTGCCAAGCGCGGTGAGCAGCAGGATTGGCATCCCTTTATTGGCGGCGCGCAGCATGCGCACGATATCCCAGCCGTTGACGTCCGGCAGCATGATATCGAGGATCAGCAGATCGTAATCGCTGGTCATCGCCAGGTGATAACCGTTAAGGCCGTTGTCGGCCAGGTCGACGACGAATCCGGCTTCGGTAAGACCTTTGGTTAGGTACTCCCCGGTTTTCTTCTCATCTTCGACAATCAAAATCTTCACGGCTGGCTCCTTCACGCGCGCTCTGTGCGGGTATTCAATTTTAGAGGAGCCCCTCCGGATAGCAATGAAATATCAGGAAAATGACAGCTTTGTCATTTTCCTGTCACGCGTTGAACAGAGCCCGCTGCGTAAAGTATCCGCCATTGATAAATCGCCGAAAACCGTCTGTCGCCATGCGCCCAATTCAGCTTCTTTCTCTCAGCGTGATATTCGCCTTAACAGGCTGCCTGTCACTTGCTCCGGACTATCAGCGCCCCGCAGCGCCGGTGCCGCAGCAGTTCTCTCTCAGCCAGAACAAACTGGTTACTGCGACAGCGGGCTACCAGGAGACTGGTTGGCGCACCTTTTTCGTCGACCCACAGGTAAAAAGCCTGATTAGTACCGCGCTGACCAACAATCGCGATCTACGGATGGCGACGCTGAAAGTGCAGGAGGCCCGCGCCCAGTACCGGGTGACCGACGCCGACCGCTACCCGCAGCTTAACGGCGACGGCAGCACCACCTATGGCGGCAAGCTCAAAGGCGACACCACCACCAGCAGCGATTATGCCGCTGGCTTGAATCTCAGCTACGACCTCGACTTCTTTGGCCGGTTGAAAAACCTTAGCGAGGCCGACCGACAGAACTTCTTCGCCAGCGAAGAGGCGCGGCGCGCGGTGCATATCCTGTTGATTGCTAACGTTTCACAAAGCTACTTCAACCAGCGGCTGGCGGCGGCGCAGTTACAGGTGGCGAACGACACCTTACAGAACTATCAGCAGTCTTACGCCTTCGTCGAAAAACAGCTGCTGACCGGCAGCACCACCGTTCTGGCGCTGGAACAGGCGCGCGGCATGATCGAAAGCACCCGCGCCGATATCGCCAAACGGCAAGGCCAACTGGCGCAGGCTAATAACGCCCTGCAGCTACTGCTCGGCAGCTATCAACGCCTGCCGGACGATAGCGCCAGCAGCGCGGTGGACCTGAAAGGCGTAACCCTGCCGCCGTCCCTCTCTTCAGAGATCCTGTTGCAGCGGCCGGATATTTTAGAGGCCGAACACAGCCTGTTGGCAGCCAACGCCAATATCGGCGCCGCGCGGGCGGCCTTCTTCCCGTCGATTACCCTGACCAGCTCGCTCTCCGGCAGCAGCAGCGAGCTCTCCAGCCTGTTTAACGCCGGCAGCGCGATGTGGAACTTTATCCCAAAAATCGAACTGCCGATTTTCAACGCCGGGCGTAATCAGGCCAACCTCGATCTGGCGGAGATCCGCCAGCAGCAGCAGGTGGTCAACTATGAGCAAAAAATACAGTCCGCCTTTAAAGAGGTGGCCGACGCGCTGGCCCTGCGCCAAAGCCTGGCCGCTCAGATTGCCGCCCAGGAACGTTATCTCGCTTCACTAAATATCACCCTGCAGCGCGCGACTGCGCTCTATCGTCACGGCGCGGTCAGCTACATCGAAGTCCTGAGCGCCCAGCGCGACATTTTCACCACCCGACAAACCCTGCTGGAACTCAACTATTCCCGTCAGGCTAATGAAATCACCTTGTTCACCGCTCTCGGCGGCGGCTGGATGGAATAACCCGAGGAGTCTTGATTATGAATTCACTGTCTAAAATCGCCCTGTTCACCCTGTTCTCTGGCGCAGTGTTCGCGGCCCAGGCCGCCGACCCGCACGCCGGTATGGCAATGCACGAACAGCCCGCTACCGCGCAAACGCAAAGCATCACTGGCAAAGGCGTCATTAAAGCCATTGACATGAATAGTAAAAAAATCACCATCGCCCACGACGCCATCCCGGCGGTGAACTGGCCGCCGATGACCATGCGCTTCACCATCACCCCGCAGACGCAGCTCAACAATGTGAAGAACGGCGACAGCGTGGATTTCACCTTCGTTCAGCAGGGCAATCTGTCGCTGTTACAGGATATCCGCGCCCAATAACGGCCCGGCGACGGTAGGCACCTCAACAACTGAATGGACGACACATGGCATCCCTGACACTGAAAAATACGGCGCTGATCCTCGGCAGCATGGTAATTGGCGGCGCGCTTACCGCGGCGCTGTATACCCGACTGACGCCGCCCCTGACTAGCGCATCCGCGACCGAGCAGCAGCACAAAGTTCTGTTCTGGTACGACCCGATGTACCCGAATACTCGCTTTGATAAACCGGGTAAATCGCCGTTTATGGATATGGATCTGGTGCCGAAATACGCTGATGAGGAGAGTGCCGCCGCCGGTGCGCCGGGGGTGCGTATCGACCCGACGCAGACCCAAAACCTCGGCGTAAAAACCGCCGCGGTCACACGCGGGCCGCTGCGCTACACCCAGACCTTCCCGGCCAACATCAGCTATAACGAGTATCAGTACGTGATTATGCAGGCGCGGGCGGCGGGCTTTATTAATAAAGTCTATCCGTTGACCGTCGGCGACAAAGTCAAGCAAGGCACGCCGTTACTCGAGCTGACCATCCCGGACTGGGTGGAAGCGCAGAGCGAATATCTGTTGTTGCAGGAGACCGGGGGCACCGCCACGCAGGTTGAGGGGATCCTCGAACGCCTACGCCTCGCCGGCATGCCGGATGACGATATCCGCCGCCTGAAAACCACACGTAAAATCCAGACCCGCTTTACCCTCAAAGCGCCGATCGATGGCGTTATTACCGCCTTCGATCTGCGCGCCGGAATGAATATCGCCAAAGATAATGTGGTGGCGAAAATTCAGGGCATGGACCCGGTGTGGGTCAGCGTGGCGGTGCCGGAATCCATCGCCTGGCTAATTAAAGACGCCTCGCAGTTCGCCATTCAGGTTCCCGCCTGGCCGGGAAAAACCTTCAGCATCAACAAATGGACCATTCTCCCCAGCGTCGATAGCACCACCCGTACCCTGCAGCTGCGCCTGCAGGTCAACAACCCGGATGAAGCGCTGAAGCCGGGGATGAACGCCTATCTGAAGCTGACCAGCGAAAGCGCGCCGATGCTGCTGATCCCATCAAAAGCGTTGATCGACAGCGGCAGCGAGCAGCGGGTGATTACCGTGGATAACGAGGGCCGCTTCGTGCCGAAACGCGTGCAGGTATTCCATGAATCCGCCGGCGTCACGGCCATTCGTAGCGGGCTACAAGAGGGCGAAAAAGTCGTCGCCAGCGGCCTGTTCCTGATCGACTCGGAAGCCAATATCTCCGGCGCGCTGGAGCGCATGCGCGCGCAGGCTTCTGATGTCACGGCTCCTGCCGCCCACGCGCACTGAGGAACGGAACAATGATTGAATGGATTATCCGCCGCTCGGTGGCCAACCGCTTCCTGGTGATGATGGCGGCGCTGTTCCTCAGCATCTGGGGGACCTGGACCATCATCCACACCCCAGTAGACGCCCTGCCGGACCTCTCCGACGTACAGGTAATCGTCAAAACCAGCTACCCGGGACAGGCGCCGCAGATCGTCGAAAACCAGGTCACCTGGCCGCTGACCACCACTATGCTGTCGGTGCCTGGCGCCAAAACGGTGCGCGGCTTCTCGCAGTTTGGCGACTCCTACGTGTATGTAATATTTGAAGACGGCACCGATCCTTACTGGGCGCGCTCGCGGGTGCTGGAGTATCTCAACCAGGTGCAGGGCAAACTGCCCGCCGGGGTCAGCGCCGAAATGGGCCCTGACGCCACCGGGGTTGGCTGGGTCTTCGAGTACGCGCTGGTCGACCGCAGCGGCAAACATGACCTCGCCGAACTGCGCTCGTTGCAAGACTGGTTCTTAAAATATGAGCTGAAAACCATTCCTAACGTCTCGGAAGTGGCTTCGGTAGGCGGCGTGGTCAAGGAGTATCAGATTGTCGTCGACCCGATGAAGCTGACCCAGTACGGCATCAGCCTCGGCGAGGTGAAATCGGCGCTGGACGTCTCTAACCAGGAGGCGGGCGGCTCTTCCGTCGAACTGGCGGAAGCCGAATATATGGTGCGCGCCAGCGGTTACCTGCAGACGCTCGACGACTTCAAAAATATCGTGCTGAAAACCGGTGACAACGGCGTGCCGGTCTATCTCGGCGACGTCGCGCGGGTGCAGATTGGCCCGGAGATGCGCCGCGGTATCGCCGAGCTTAACGGCGAGGGCGAAGTCGCCGGCGGCGTGGTGATCCTGCGCTCCGGCAAGAACGCCCGCGAGGTGATCTCGGCGGTCAAAGAGAAGCTGGCATCGCTGCAAAGCAGCCTGCCGGAAGGGGTTGAAGTGGTCACCACCTACGACCGCAGCCAGCTTATCGACCGCGCCATCGACAACCTCAGCCACAAGCTGCTGGAAGAGTTTATCGTTGTCGCGCTGGTCTGTGCCCTGTTCCTGTGGCACGTGCGCTCGGCGCTGGTGGCGATTATTTCGCTGCCGCTCGGCCTGTGCTTCGCCTTTATCATGATGCATTTCCAAGGGCTTAACGCCAACATCATGTCGCTGGGCGGGATCGCCATTGCGGTGGGGGCGATGGTCGATGCCGCCATCGTGATGATTGAGAACGCCCATAAGCGGCTGGAGGAGTGGGAACATCAGCACCCGGGAGAGAAACTTAGCAACGACATCCGCTGGAAAATCATTACCGATGCGTCGGTGGAGGTCGGCCCCGCGCTGTTTATCAGCCTGCTGATCATTACTCTGTCGTTTATCCCGATTTTCACCCTCGAAGGCCAGGAGGGCAAACTGTTCGGCCCGCTGGCCTTCACCAAAACCTGGTCGATGGCCGGGGCGGCGCTGCTGGCGATCGTGGTGATCCCGATCCTGATGGGCTTCTGGATCCGCGGCAAGATCCCAGCGGAGAACAGCAACCCGCTGAACCGCTTTTTGATCCGCATTTATCACCCACTGCTGCTGAAGGTACTGCACTGGCCGAAGACTACCCTGCTGATCGCGCTTCTGTCGATCCTGACGATTGCCTGGCCGCTTAACCGGGTCGGCGGCGAGTTTCTGCCGCAGATTAATGAAGGCGATCTGCTGTATATGCCGTCAACGCTGCCGGGGATCTCCGCTGCGCAGGCGGCGGATATGCTGCAGAAAACCGATAAGCTGATCATGACGGTGCCGGAAGTGGCGCGGGTGTTCGGCAAAACCGGCAAGGCCGAAACCGCCACCGACTCGGCGCCGCTGGAGATGGTAGAGACTACGATTCAGCTCAAGCCGCAGGATCAGTGGCGATCGGGGATGACCATGGAGAAGATCGTCGAAGAGCTGGATAAAACCGTGCGTCTGCCGGGGCTGGCGAACCTGTGGGTGCCGCCGATCCGCAACCGCATCGACATGCTCTCCACCGGCATCAAGAGCCCGATCGGCATTAAAGTTTCCGGCACCAACCTGGCCGATATCGACGCCATCGCCGAACAAATTGAAGTGGTGGCGCGCACCGTGCCGGGAGTCACTTCGGCGCTAGCCGAGCGGCTGGTCGGCGGGCGCTACCTCAACATTGATATTCATCGTGAGAAGGCGGCCCGTTACGGCATGACCGTCGGCGACGTGCAGTTGTTTGTTTCGTCCGCCATCGGCGGCGCGATGGTCGGCGAAACGGTAGAGGGCGTCGAGCGCTATCCGATCAACATCCGCTACCCGCAGAGCTATCGCGACAGCCCGGAGACCCTGCGCCAGCTGCCGATCCTCACGCCGCTGAAGCAGCAGATCGTGCTCGGCGACGTCGCCGAGGTTAAGGTCGTTACCGGGCCATCGATGCTGAAGACCGAGAACGCCCGCCCGACCAGTTGGATCTACATCGACGCTCGCGACCGCGACATGGTGTCGGTGGTGCGCGATCTGCAGCAGGCCATCGGCAAAGAGGTGAAGCTGAAGCCGGGCATCAGCGTCTCCTACTCCGGGCAGTTTGAGCTGCTGGAGCGCGCCAATCAGAAGCTGAAGCTGATGGTGCCGATGACGCTAATGATTATCTTCGTGCTGCTGTACCTGGCGTTCCGCCGCTTCGGCGAGGCGTTGCTGATTATCACCAGCGTGCCGTTCGCCCTCGTCGGCGGGATCTGGTTCCTCTACTGGATGGGATTCCATCTGTCGGTGGCCACCGGTACCGGCTTTATCGCCCTCGCCGGGGTGGCGGCGGAGTTTGGCGTGGTGATGCTGATGTACCTGCGCCACGCCATCGAGGCGGAGCCATCGCTGGAGAACCCGCAAACCTTCAGCGCCGATAAGCTCGACGAGGCGCTGTATCAGGGCGCGGTGCTGCGCGTGCGGCCAAAGGCGATGACCGTGGCGGTGATTATCGCCGGCCTGCTGCCGATTTTATGGGGCACCGGCGCCGGGTCAGAAGTGATGAGCCGTATCGCCGCGCCGATGATTGGCGGGATGATCACCGCGCCGCTGCTGTCGCTATTTATCATTCCGGCGGCATATAAGCTGATGTGGCTGTATCGGCATCGGGGCAAGCGCGGAGAATAAATAAAGGCAGGCCCGTTGGTATTTCACCGGCGGGCTTTTTTTTGTTAGCCCAACAAATAATTACCTCATTTAACCCCCACCCGCTCTCATATTATCTCATCCTCTGCGCCAATCGGCCTTCACGCCACATTATTCTCTTTAGCTTCATTGATTTTCCTGCTCACCCTGGCTGCGTATTTATCACGCGGAGAAAAGGTGGGCCTTAAATTAATGAGCGCTATCGATGAACCTGAATCCTTTTCCACCCTGTTTATTTTTGCTGTTATTACTTTCCGCCCTGAGCACGATAGCACCCAGCCATGCCGCGACAGTAAAGGTGGATAATTGTGAAGTTGGCTGCCCAACCGGCGGCAGCCAACAGACGCTTTTCCGCGCGGCCTACACGCTGAACAATAACCCCAGTCGTAAACTGGCCAACTGGGTAGCGTATAAAATCACCCGCGCCAGCGAGGCCAGCAACCGGGCGAGAGTGTGGAAACAGGATCCCGATTTACCTGCCGCCGATACCCTGGCGCCCGCCGACTATCGCCGGGCCAACACCTTACTGGCGGTCGATCGCGGCCATCAGGCGCCGCTGGCGAGCCTCGGAGGCGCGGAGGACTGGCCTGCGCTGAACTATTTGTCGAATATCACTCCGCAGGAAGCGGCGCTGAATCAGGGGGCGTGGGCGCGGCTGGAAGACGCGGAGCGCGCGTTAGCCGAGCGCCCGGAGGTGACGGCGGTTTATGCGGTTACCGGGCCGCTGTTCGAGCGGCATATCGCCACCCTGCCCGCCGCGCCGGACGTGGAGATCCCCAGCGGTTACTGGAAGATTATTTTCCTCGAGAGCGGCCCGCAGAGCGGCCAGTACGCGGCATTTGTGTTGGACCAGGCGACGCCGCGCGATGCTAATTTCTGCGACCATCAGGTGACGGTGGCGGAGATCGAGCGCCGAACCAGTCCGCACTTGACGCTGTGGTCAGCATTGCCGGCGGCCGTTGCCACAACGCTAAAAACGCAGCCGGGCAGGTTGGCGCGGGAAATGGGTTGCCAATAAGGAGCAAGGGTTAAAATTGTCGACCTGTCGCGATTAACAATCGGCGTCTTACCGCCAGCTAGCAAACCAGGTATAGTTGCCGTCTCTGCCACCGCTAAGCGCTGTTGATATTGTATGAAGCTCGGTTATTTTTGTTACTTTCTGCTGGCCATCGCCGCCGTCGGCAGCCTGTTGCTGCCCTATTCCATCGCCATGTGGTTCCTGCTGGCGAACGTGCTAACCTGGCTTATCTACGGCATCGATAAATTAGCCGCCCGTAAAGCCTGGAGCCGGATCCCGGAATCCACCCTGCTGACGTTCGGCCTGCTTGGCGGATGGCCCGGCGCGATTGCCGGGCAGCAGTGTTTTCGCCACAAGACCCAGAAGCAGCCATTCAGGACATATTTCATTATTAGCATCGTGCTGAATGTTGTGGTGCTGGTTGGCGGATATTGGCTGTACCGGGATTATGGGGTGTAGGGTTGGTGTAATTTATTATCACTACATTTACGCTCAATATGCTCAACACCAGGTCTGCAAACGCAGCGTTGAGCAATATTTTTTACTACCTATTGCTCTACTTTTTCAATAATAAAACCATCGCGTCGTAAAAAATCAATTACACGCTGGATATTACCAAGCCCCCATTGGTTCGATATTGCGATAACTTCGCCAGATTGAAGCTCAATTACCGCATCTTCACTCAAATGATATCGATTCTTTCGCCCATCAGGAACTTGATCAGCCAAAACAATTGTTCGATTTTTGAGAATTTCACCCAGCTTAGTATAAATGTCCTCAAGGCTGTGGGGATTATGCTTATTTATCCAATCAGTAAATAGTTCAAGGGCTAACTTACGCTTATTATAAACACCACCATTATACCTATATTCAGAGTAATCTTTTTCAGACTTCTGGCTACTTATATTTTGCTCAACCAGCTTTTCCCTGAACTTAACTTGATATTCTTCTAATTCTGGAACCGGAATTATTTGCTCCGCATTTATTAGTATATCATCGTTAAACTTGTAAGGTGTAAGACGAACACAACGAATATCAACACCTTTATCTCTCAGCCAAATCGCTGTAGTGGTCAGTTCTTTCCCAAAATCAGCTGAAGCAAGAACAATTCTAACATCCTTACCAAAGTCAGAGAGCTCATTCTCCTCAAGACCAATAAATTCTAATATTTTTGCTTTAGCATTAACATCTGAATCAGTACCTAAATATGACTGATAATATTCGCATGCTTTTGTAAAACTCATTGTAGAAATCATAGCTGCATAACGCAATGCTTGTAATTCCATATGAGCGCCGATTTCATCTCGCTTTAACTCTATTACGACAAGATTAGCCTGCTTATCAATCGCTAATAAGTCAATCCGTCTTCTGCTGTCCTCCCAATCTGAAAACTCCTCAGCAATGACAAGACAATCAGGTGCAAGGATATCAATATTATTTTTTATAGCTTCTTGCAAATCGTAACGTTCCTGAAGCCCCTCTATTGAGTAGGTAGTTTTTTCCAGCGCAACTAAATTTTTATCAGCAATATTATATAATGCCATTTTTCAAATCCGTTTATGAAAGTATTACTATGATTGTATCAGAGTTTTTAATTCATCTGGCGTATATGGCGGGTTTCGCCGATGCAGCATCGCGTGACAGTTGGGGCAAACTGGGATCAGGTCAGTTTTCGGATCCAAACGATAGTCCTGTTTAATCTCCGATAGCGGCACCAGATGATGAATATGGATAAAGCCCTGGCCGATATCACCGTAGCGCTTAGCCATATCAAGGCCGCACACCTGACACCGGGTACCGTGATAGCGCAACGCAGCCTCGCGGGCCTGGCGATCGCGCTCATAGCGGTTAACCATAACCTGAACCGCAGCCCCTTCCACAAACTCACTTTTCGGCTGTAGCTCGTCGGGAAAAAGGGTAATGCCGGCATCATCTACTCGCTCCTGAACGATCTTGAATCCTTGTTCCAGCAACAGACGGACGCATTTGGATTTGATCCCACCGCTGAAATCCGCCGGGGTGAACTCCGTTTTCGTCGCCATGGTGGCCGCTATCCCAACGATAGCTTTAGAGGGATAACGACGTCCTTCGAATTCGACTTCATACAGACGCGCGTCTTTAAACTGATGCGCTATACCCTCGTCGTATGCGCGGATGGCTTCGATGATGCATTCTCGCGATAGATGATCTGGCAACCGTTTCATATGGCTGAGCTATTTGATGATGAGTGACCTCATTATAGATAGAAAGCGGAATAAATTTCGAATAGATAAATCATGGTGATAGTTGAAAAGAGACCTGGGTTGGATATCGAATCCCGGTGGCTTGATCGACAGCAGTTTTGCGAGCATCATCGCAATTATTTAGCAAAATACGTAACGCGATGCCTTCTAGTAAAACTCTGCAACAAGCGATCGCCAATATCACTATCTGGCGCAAAGGCGAACAGCGCGCGCCGCATAAACCTCTGCTGTTGTTGCACGTGCTGTCGCATTACCAGCACGGACATCCGCGGATGTTCGATTACGCCTCAGAGGTTCGTGATGAGTTACATAGCCTGCTGGAGCGTTTTGGTCCACAGCGCGCGCAATACCGCCCCGATATGCCCTTCTGGCGTCTAAAAGGCGACGGCTTCTGGGAATTACGCAACGCTGAGCAATGTTCAACTGAAGGCAGCAGACAGCCACCCTCTAAAGAACTGGAAACCTATCACGTCGCGGGCGGCTTTGACGAAGAGCACTTCGCGCTGCTGAGCAAGAATAAGAGGCTGATTAACACCTTGGCGCATCAGATCCTGCAGGCCCATTTCCCGGAGAGTATTCAGGAAGAGATCGCCGATGAGATGGGGTTTGATATCCAGCAAATTCGCAAAGAACGCGACCCGCTGTTCCGCCAGCAGGTGCTACGCGCTTATAACTATGAATGCGCTATCTGCGGCTTTAATATGCGCCATGACAACACCTCCGTCGCGCTGGAGGCTGCGCATATCAAATGGAAGCAGCACGGCGGCCCATGTGAAATTCCCAACGGTCTGGCGCTATGCGCCATTCACCACAAAGCGTTTGATAAAGGTTCGATTGGCCTGGATGAGCATATGCGGGTACAGATTTCTCCCGCGGTTAACGGCGGCGGGATTGTCGGAAAGCTGTTCTGGGACTTTGAAGGTAAGCAAATTGGATTGCCTCAGGGGAAGGATTGTTACCCGAAAGAGGGATTTGTGGAGTGGCACAGGAGAGAGGTATTTAGGGGGTGAGGTAAGGCACGCGACTATATGTCACGGAGTCACCCCTCCGCTATTTAGTCAACGTCCCAGCACTATCAATAAAGAATTCATGAACATATTTTTTATTATTTAAACCGTAGTTAATGACATAAGTATGATTCTTCTTCCATTCAATATCGATGCAATTGTCAGGATATGATGACATTAACTTGTCATAACCAGAACTCATTACCGTTTGCGTCTTACCGTTTTCGCCTGAATCAATAGTGTAGTAATTCAATACATCCCTTTTATCCAAACTAAAGCAAAGATGCTCTCCATTAATAATGGTATCTCTTGGGTGTGGCGCAGGATTACCACCAGGACAACCGGAAATAAGAAAAGTTAAAGATAAGATAGCGAATCTCTTCATTGTGGAAACCCCTTCATAACTAATTTATATTTTTGAAGCAATGTATAGTCAGATTCTTTATGATCATAATCTCGTAATGCAGGCAGATACAGATAATTTTTAAAACCGTAAGCTTGCAACAACCAGTAATCACTAACTAATGAAGCCTGCTGTTCTAAGCTATAATGTCGTATGTTTTCCTTGTCTAAACTATAACTGTAATCAGCAAATCGGGAGAAAAACCCTCTGGTTCTGACAAACATTCCGTGCTGCGCTTGCCATACATGCATTAACTCATGCATGAATCTATGTTTTTTCTGCACATCAACTTCCATTGAAAAATCATGGGAGTAGGTGTCTTCCCTAAACCACATTTCTCCGTTAGGACTCATAGCAATATCAGTAGGCTGCAGATTGAACGGCAAATAACTTTCCCGATGAATCCACACTGTATTGTACCGGAGACCGTAGCTAAATAGCGTTCTTGCTAACCCAATCTCACCAGTGGTTATAAGCCTCGTTCCACCGGGCTTAATACGTGTCCCGGATGTCGCGTTAATCCTCTCGTTTACAGGCATTCAAAATCCCTCTGAATTGCAGCGGTATTGTTTATTTATCGTACGCCAATGCAATCGACAAGGGAAAGATTTTTATCCGAAATAAATTCTGCTGCAAGGCTATACCGTTGGTAGGAAGGTGATGCGTGTATTCGTTACAATAGCTACTGACATAGAAAAGCGTGTCAGGAACTGCTTCCCTCCCCAATAATTGAAGGCCTATCACATAGCAAGAGGCTTTGACGAAGCACACTCCACGCTGCTGAGTAAAAATAAGAGGCTGATTACCTCCCTGACGCATCAGAGCCTGTAAGCCCATTTTCCTAAGAGTATTCAGGGAAAGGTTGTCCGAAAGAATAGTTTGTGGAGTGACACAGGAGGGCGGTATTTAAGGAATGAGCTTAAGGAAAATATTTTAAATGGACGCATAATAAATATTATCCCCTCTGTTCAAAGGTTCTCCTTAAATCAATTCAATAAATTAGGTGAATAATCCCCAGCAATACATTCAATTAAACTATCTAATAAACAACGCTAAATTATTTAGCGAGTGAAGTCTGAATATTTCATTAATCACTAACCGTTAAGGAAATGTCGTATTATGATTTTAGTCAAAACTCAACGAATAATTTAAATTGTTCTTTGGACATTCCTCGCAATTGTCTAATAAATTGATACGATAAAAGTATCCTCATAAAGGAAAAAGACACATGGCTTACGAAGCTCAAATCAGCCGTAATAACCCTGCAGCATTTCTTTTCATTGTCGATCAGTCTGGTTCAATGTCCGATAAAATGTCTTCAGGTCGTAGTAAAGCGGAATTCGTCTCCGATGCGCTCAATCGAACTTTGATGAATCTCATCACTCGCTGTACTAAATCTGAAGGGGTGCGCGACTATTTTGAGATTGGGGTTTTAGGCTACGGTGCTCAAGGGGTTTCTAATGGTTTCAGCGGCCCATTGGGAGGGCAAGTCCTCAATCCAATTTCGGCCCTGGAACAACATCCAGCCAGAGTGGAAGATCGTAAACGGAAAATGGATGATGGAGCAGGCGGGATCATCGAAACAACAATTAAGTTTCCAGTATGGTTTGATCCTACCGCCAATGGCGGCACACCTATGCGTGAAGCGCTTACCAAAGCCGCCGAGGAATTGGTGACCTGGTGTGACTCTCATCCGGACTGCTATCCTCCTACAATTTTACATGTCACTGACGGTGAATCTAACGACGGAGATCCAGAAGAAATAGCCAATCATCTACGGCAAATTCGCACCAATGACGGTGAAGTTCTGATTCTTAATATCCACGTCAGTTCCCTCGGTAATGATCCAATAAGATTCCCCTCCTCCGATGCCGGTTTGCCAGACGCCTATGCTAAGTTGCTATTTCGCATGTCCAGCCCTCTTCCAGAGCATCTGGTACATTTCGCGCAAGAAAAAGGCCATCCTGTGGATATAGAATCTCGTGGATTTATGTTCAATGCTGAGGCTGCCGAGCTTGTCGATTTCTTCGACATCGGAACCCGGGCTTCTCAGTTACGCTGAGTCATAATGAAACTGGAATTCTCAGGAACCGTTCCCAAAGATCCTCTATGCCCTGAGGCAAACGAGGATAAATATGCCTTCTCCGGAGACGGGAGAAGGCTCGCTCTCTGCGATGGAGCAAGCGAGTCTTTCAATTCAAAGTTATGGGCAGATCTTCTTAGTCGTAAATTCATTACGGACACGGAGGTCAACCCTGATTGGATAACATCTGCTATGGCGGAATATTCTGCCGCACATGACTTCCCATCTATGTCCTGGTCCAAGCAAGCCGCATTCGAAAGAGGCAGTTTTGCGACACTAATAGGCATAAAGGAATTTGAAGAGCATCAGTCGGTAGAAATTCTTGCTGTAGGAGATAGCATTACGTTGCTGGTTGATGGCGAAAAATTGATTCGAGCATGGCCATTCGATAACCCAATCAAATTTAAAGAACGGCCAACATTGTTTGCCACGCTCCCTACTCATAATAATTTCGTTGGCGGAAATTGCTTCTGGACAATTCATGGGAAAAATTTTTACCTCGAAAAACTCATTCAGCCCAAACTTCTCTGCATGACCGATGCACTCGGCGAATGGACACTGACGCAAGCTCAGGCGAAGGGTTCTGGTTTTATTGAATTACTTTCGTTGCAAACAGAAGAGCAGCTTGTGGAATTAGTCTTGAGGGAACGTGCAGCAAAACGTATGCGTATCGACGACTCAACACTGCTAGTACTATCGTTTTAACGCGGAAAGAAAGATGCCTTACCCATCTCTTGAACAATACAACCAAGCATTTCAGCTACACAGTAAGCTGTTAAGCGATCCTGAATTAAAATCTGGCTCAGTCGCTACGACAGGATTGGGTATGCCTCTTGCAATCAGTGGTGGTTTCGCGCTGACCTATACGATCAGTTCGGGTGCTAAGAAATACGCCGTTCGTTGTTTTCATAGGGAATCCAAAGCATTAGAACGTCGCTATGAGGCTATCTCAAGGAAAATTGAGAGTCTTCATTCCCCTTATTTTCTCGACTTCCAGTTTCAACCCCAAGGTATCAAAGTCGAAGGTGTATCGTATCCTATTGTTAAAATGGCATGGGCGAAGGGAGAAACACTAGGAGAGTTTCTTGAGGTCAACAAGCACTCAGTACAAACAATGGCAAAACTATCTGCGTCGATAGAATCACTCGCCGCCTATCTCGAAAAAGAAAAAATTGCGCATGGTGATTTCCAGACCGGAAACCTGATGGTATCTGACGGTGGGGCAACCGTTCAGTTAATTGACTATGATGGAATGTATGTTGATGAGATTAAGACATTAGGCAGCGCAGAACTAGGGCATGTCAATTTTCAACACCCCTTGCGTAAAGCGACAAATCCGTTTAATCATACTCTGGATCGCTTTTCACTGATATTACTGTGGCTGGCCCTTAAAACCTTACAAGTCGCCCCATCCATTTGGGATAAATCAAATTCAGAGCTAGACGCAATAGTTTTTCGGGCTAATGACTTCGTTGATCCTGGTTCATCACCCATCTTAAGAATGTTAGCGGGTGTTCCACAACTCTCCGCCTTTATAAAGAATTTCGCGGCGATCTGCGCTTCAGAGATGGATAAAACGCCTTCACTAGCTGACTTTATTGTAGGCAGAAACATCCCCGTATCCCTGGCGATTATTAGCATGAATGGGGATATTCCAAGAAGCAGACTGAAACCTGGTTATATTAGCGCCTATACCGTCCTGTCAGCCCTGGATTACAGCGCTTGTCTTCAACGAGTTGGAGATAAAGTTGAAGTTATCGGTAGAATTATTGAGGTTAAACTTAATAGGGCTAAAAATGGAAAACCATATATCTTCGTTAATTTCGGTGACTGGCGGGGAAATATCTTTAAGATATCCATATGGAGTGAAGGCATTGATGCTTTACCTACCAAACCCAATCCTTCATGGATCGGGAAATGGATTAGTGTAACCGGCCTTATGGAACCGCCTTACATCAATGAGAAATTCAACTATTCACATCTCTCAATTACGGTAACGACTGTTGGTCAAATCACAGTTCTTTCTGAAAAAGATGCCCACTGGCGTCTCGCAGGGCCGAGCTATATCCAACAAATGCCAAATTCTACAAAAAGCAATCAGGCAGCCCTGGAGCGTATCAAGGGAAAGAGGATCACCGTAACGCCTAAGTCAAAAAGCATCAGTGCTACATCAACGAACCAGGCGGTCCTTGATAAAATAAGAGCATCGGTACAACCTTCAGCAACGGTGAGAGCGCAAACGCAGCCTGTAGCGTCTGCTAAATCCTCGACATATTATGCAGCACGAACCAGACCAACGACTTCACAACAGATATCACAACACCAAAATATTCCAAGTAAGACCGTTACTTCGAATCAGCAAACATCTATGACGGACATAATAATTAAGGCTTTCAAAAAAATATTTGGATGATTGTATTATTCAACCAAGACATTCCATATACGTTACATAACAACACCCATCCTTCTATGGTTAACTGATTATGTGGAAATTACGACATAAGTCATATGCCGTATAGCCTAATATTCAGCACGAAGGAAACCCGTGTAGAATTATGGATTTCGCGAGCATCGACAGATATCAACACCATGGCACCGAATAGGCTGGAACAAAGCCGGGTATCTGTTGAAGAGGTATCAAGAAAACCACGGCTTCAACAGCTTGCCGCCGTACAGGCCGCTCACGTTGAGAAGCGCGACACCGTAATGGACGGTAGAGCAATGATTGCCGCTATTAGCCATGAAACCTGCGTCCGGATTGGCAGGTACGTAAAAATATTCGCGCAGGATTGAACATTCTGGTTAGCCAGACTCCACGTCGGTACAAGCCCCCCATAAAGCGCTGGGACGAATGAGTTAATTAAAAAACGGAAATTATTTTAAATCATGGGACGATGTCAGTTTTATGCTGGCTAAAACGTTGCCAGCCATATATACATTATCATCATGCAAGAGGTGCAATCATGAGTAAATACAATGAAATACAGCGTCAGTTAGATGAAGTAAGTCCAATCCCAAAAGGAATTCCTAAAGTATACCTTTTAGGGGATACTGGAGCAGGAAAAACAACGTTTATTCGAAGAATATTAGGAACTGAAAATACCAAATTCCCGACTACCAGACAAAGCAGAACAACCGTTGCACCTACTGAGTATGTAATATGTAACTCATCCAGCTATGAATTAACAATTTTGTTAAAATCTTTTAATGAAATTAATGGATATGTCAGAGAAATTTTAAAAGAGGCATTTGAAAAGTCATTAAAAGGTGAGGATGTACTCAGAAGTTTACGTCAAACAAATGATCAGCGATTTCGTTTATACTATCTTCTTGATACCCGTGATATTACAAACTTTTCGGCAGAAGTGATTTCACTTACACCACTTCTTTCTGAGAAAATAAATGAGCTAAAAGAAATTTTCAACGACGATATAACAGATCAAGATGAGTATATCAGTTTTGCTATTGATGAACTAAATGATAAAATTGAATGCATTCAAAATAACATTATGGATCTCATTCAGAAGAATGTAATGTCTATTTGTGATGGAAGTAGGTTAAGCAATGAGTCACAAGTATATAAATTTACTTCAACTGAAAAAGAAGACTTCATCAAAAAATGCAAAAAAACATTATCCAGTGATAAAGAATCTATATCTCCTGTTGTCGAGTATGCAAGGTTGAGTGGAGAACTCAAATCTGAATGGGTGAACAATAGTGCAGAAATAGTTATCATTGATGGTGAAGGCATTGGGCATAATACAAAAGAAACGGCGCAATTAGACTCCAGACATTATGATTTCTTTTATGATGTCAATTCAATATTACTTATCGAAGAATCAAAAAAACCTTTTATTGCTGGAGGTAAAAATGCATTGAAAAGTATTTTCCAGCGTGGGTATGGCGAGAAATTAAAGTTGATATTCACTAAACTGGATGAAGTTATACCTTATGATTCAGACGAGCCAACAGATGATGATCGGATCGATTATGTAAAAGATGGTCTCAATAACGTGCTGGACGCATTAAAAAAAGAAGATGTAAAGTGTAACATTGATATTGGTGATATTTATTTCATCGGGGATCTCGATAAAGCCGATCGTAACGAGCGGCTTGAATTGGCTTTCAACTCCATATTTGAAAACACAGTCTCCACGATAAATAATGACGAAGTGTTCATTGAGCCAAGGTATGACTTTGAGTTATTAGCACTGCATATCAATACTACTGCTAATGATTTTAAAACACATTATAAAAGACTATTAGACAGAGAACATTGGAAAACAATAGAAGCATTCAATCGTCGTATGTATTCAAATATAGATGGATTTAGAATGTTTATGCCTATTACTGATTTTGAGGAAACCGTAAGCAAATATATTGGAGGATTTTTAACTTCGCCAGTAGGTTGGAAATATGAAGCAATTGATAATTTGAAGCAAAAAAGCATTAATAAAATCAAGAGAGAATTCAACAAGCTCATTCTTAGTTTCATTCGCAACAAGTTAATTACTGAACCGTATGAAAAATGGAAAGAATCCTATTTTCTAGCTGGTACCGGTTCAACTATTAGCAGGAAACGGGATATAACGACCATTTTTAGCAATGCAGTCATTGATGTCTCTCAAGCTGAGCAATTTAAAGTATTCAAGGATCAAATTAAGGATATTGTTGTCAAATCAATAGAGAAGTGTAAATGAATTTAGTTATATAGAATAGTCCCGGATAATATCCGGGACTGACACTCTGACAGACGCAATTATGAACTTAGTCGTTAGAATACTTATGATTATTTAAGGGAAATAACTATGCCTTTAGATTTAAGTAACACGTTGGTTATTGGCATTAGCGCAACGGCACTTTTTGACATGAGCGAATCTGATCGTATGTTTCGCGAAACCTATGCGACCGATCCCGATAGCGCCATTGAAAAGTATCGTGCCTACATGCTGGAACACGAAAACCAGCCTTTACAGCCCGGGACAGGTTATCCCTTGGTTAAAGCGCTTCTGGGGCTGAATCAGTATCGCCAACCCGATGATAAATCACCGTTGGTTGAGGTTGTTGTCATGTCGCGTAACAGCCCTGATACGGGTATCCGCGTTTTGAATACCATTCGCCATGACAAACTCGACATTACACGTTCAGCTTTTACCGCTGGTGAAACCGTTGCCGATTACCTTGATGCTTTTGATGTTGATCTGTTTTTAACCACTAATGTCGAAGACGCGCAAAAGGTTATTGACTCCCGATATTGCGCCGCCGCTATATTGAAAGAGCCTCCAGCAGATGCCTCTGATATCCCAGAAGAGCAAGTGCGTATTGCTTTTGACGGCGATGCTGTCCTTTTTTCCGATCAAAGCGAGCTAGTTTATAAAACTCAAGGGATGGCCACTTTTCATGCTCGGGAAGACGCGCAGCAGGATATCCCTATGGAGGAGGGACCCTATGCACCCTGCTTAAAAAAATAGCCAAGCTTCAGGAACGACTACCGATCCGCGTTGAGTATTCTCCCGTCCGTATCGCGCTGGTGACGACCAGAAACAGCCCATCAGAAATGCGCGTCATTAAGACATTGAGAAGCTGGGGGGTATATGTCGACGAGGCTTTTTTTCTTGGTGGTGTAGAGAAAACGAAAGTCCTGAAGGCCTTTAAACCGCATATTTTCTTTGATGACCAGGATGTACATTTGGTTGCTGCTGCAAAAGTTATTCCTTCTGGTAAGGTTCCTTATGCTAGTAATTCCGAGCTTTTTAAAAAGGAAGCATTGTAAAAATTGACAACAAATAGCCACCCAGCAGCAAAGATGGCTATTTGTCTATTTTTACTGTCTTCCTACAGTTCTTAGCGTATGACGGCTAAATAACCCGATTAATACTTGCCTTACTGATTGGCTTGTAGTGACCGCTCCTGCCGATTCAGTTGCGATAGTCCCTGTAGCAGGTATTATTTTGCGTACAGCATTCCAAATCTGAACTTTTGCCTGAGCATTTTGCTCCATGGCCGCAATCTCTTCCGAGGGCTTCATGACTAACACTAACTTTTCTCAAACGGCTGCGTTTATCTGGTCGGTGGCCGATCTATTGCGCGGTGATTTCAAACAGTCTCAGTACGGGCGCGTGATCCTGCCTTTTACGCTGCTGCGTCGTCTTGAGTGTGTGTTGGCGGAGACCAAAGATGCGGTGGTGGCGAAATATGATGAATTAAAAACCAGCCCACTGCCGGAAGATGCCAAAGAGAAGTTTCTGCTGCGCGCAAGCACGCTTTCCTTCTTCAACACCTCGAAGATGGATCTGGGCAAAATGGGTCAGAACGACATCAAAGCCAACCTGGAAAGCTACGTACAGGCGTTCTCTCCGGACGCGCGTGAGATCTTCGAACACTTCAAATTCAGTGAGTTTGTCGGCCTGCTGGAAGATGCCAACCTGCTGTTTAAAGTGGTGAAGAAATTCGCCACCACTGATTTGAGCCCGAAAGCGATTTCCAACTATGAAATGGGCCTGGTGTTCGAAGAGCTTATCCGCCGTTTCGCGGAAAGCTCTAACGAGACCGCCGGTGAGCACTTCACCCCGCGCGATATCGTGCGTCTGACCACCTCGCTAGTATTTATGGAAGATGATGAAGCCCTGACGCAGGACGGTATCATCCGCACCATTTACGACCCGACGGCCGGGACCGGCGGATTCCTCTCTTCGGGCATGGAATATGTGCACGAATTGAACCCTAACGCGGTGATGCGAGCCTTTGGTCAGGAACTGAACCCGGAATCCTACGCAATCTGTAAAGCCGACATGCTGATCAAAGGTCAGGACGTCAGCTGCATTAAGCTGGGTAACACCCTCTCTAACGACCAACTGCCGCTGGACCAGTTCGACTACATGCTCTCTAACCCGCCGTTTGGCGTGGACTGGAAGAAGATTGAGGGCGAGATTAACGACGAACATACGCAAAAAGGCTTTAACGGTCGCTTTGGCCCGGGCCTGCCGCGAGTTTCCGACGGTTCGCTGCTGTTCCTGATGCACCTGATCAGCAAAATGCGCGACAGCCACAATGTGGATGGCACCGTGAGCAACGGCGGGCGTATCGGGATTATCCTTAACGGTTCGCCACTGTTTACCGGTGGTGCGGGCAGCGGTGAGAGTGAAATCCGCCGCTACATTCTGGAAGCCGATTTGCTGGAAGGCATCGTCGCGCTGCCAACGGACATGTTCTACAACACCGGCATTGCCACCTACGTCTGGATACTTTCCAATAAGAAAGCGCCTGAGCGTAAAGGCAAAGTACAGCTGATTGATGGCACCAACCTGTACGGCAAAATGCGTAAATCGCTGGGTTCCAAGCGCAACCTGATGGGCGAAGACGATATTAAGCTTATCACCCAGACCTTCGGTAACTTTGAAGTGGTGGATGCTACAACTCTGGAAGAACTGGGTCTGGAAAAAGCCGCAGAGCAAAAATCCAGCCGTGGCCGTCAGCCAGCAACGGCCAAAACCGAAGCGCCGAAAACCTTTGCCAGCAAAATCTTCAACAGCACTGACTTTGGCTATCGCCGCCTGACCATTGAGCGCCCGTTGCGGTTATCCGCTCAGGTGACGGATGAGGCGATTGCGACATTGCGTTTTGCGCCGAAGCCGTTTAACGCTCCGATGGAACGTCTGTATGAAGAGTTCGCATCCCAATGGCAGGAGGACACCTACGGTGATTTCTCCGAACTGGAAGCCGAGGCGCGCGCCATCATCAAAGCTGAGTTTGCCGAGCTGAAAGAGAAGCAGATTAAAGACCTGCTCGACAGCAAACTGTGGGAGGCACAGCGCGCCTTGATGGAAAAAGCGCAGCAGATTCAGACGGCTCTGGGTACACAGGCGGGTGGCAAAACGCGGGTAAGCAATGACTTCAACCAGTTCCAGCTGACCCTGAAAGGGGCCATCAAAACCGCTGGCGTGAAGCTGGATGCGAAAGAGAACAAGCAGTTTATCGATGCCATCACCACCAAAAACCCGGATGCCGAGCCGGTGGTGAAGAAAGCGCTGAAAGAAGCCGCTCAGCCGCTGTACGGGGCGTTTGAATACAAGGGTAAGATTGTTGAGTTTGAGCAGGACGGCGAGCTGCGAGATAACGAAAACGTGCCGCTGAACCCTGCGGTATCCACCAGCGATTTGATTGAAAACTACTTTAGAGCGGAAGTATTGCCGCATGTGAGTGACGCGTGGATCAACGCCGATAAGCGCGATGCGAAAGATAATGAGGTGGGGATTGTTGGTTATGAAATTCCGTTTAACCGTCATTTCTATGTTTATCAGCCGCCGCGCCCGCTATCCGAGATTGATGCCGATCTGGATGCGATCAGCGCCGAGATTATGAAGCTGCTGCAGGAGGTACATTCCTGATGGCTAAGTATAAGGCGTATCCGGAGTATAAGGATTCTGGGGTTGAGTGGTTGGGGGAGATTCCAGCCCATTGGTTAATTAAAAAACTAAAATATTTATGCAAAGTTCAAACCGGTAGTAGAGATACAGTAAACGCTGTTGAAAATGGAAGGTATCCTTTTTTTGTGCGTTCACAGACAATTGAACGTATAAACTCTGTTGGTGCTGAATGCGAGGCAGTTTTAACTGCAGGTGATGGTGTTGGCGTCGGTAAAGTTTACCATTACTATAATGGCAAATTTGATTTTCATCAACGTGTCTATATGTTGAATGAATTTCATTCTATAACAGGTAAGTTTGTTTATTACTATCTGTCATCTAACTTCTATAAAGTGGCATTAGAGGGTAATGCGAAATCCACTGTTGATTCTCTACGCTTACCACAATTTTTGAATTTCGAATTTTCCATCCCTAAACTCGATGAACAAAAAAATTTAATTTTGTTCATCGAGCACGAAACCGCAAAAATCGATAACCTGATCGAGAAGCAACAGATACTGATTGAACTGCTAAAAGAAAAACGTCAGGCAATGATTAGCCATACCGTCACCAAAGGGCTAAACCCAGATGCGCCGATGAAAGATTCCGGTGTTGAGTGGCTGGGGGAAGTGCCAGCTCATTGGGATATTTGTTTATTGAAATTCAAATGCTCCGCAATAACTGATGGTGCTCATATATCTCCTGATACTAATGAAGGTGAGCATTACTTTGTTTCAATTAAGGATATTAAAAAAGGGATTATTGATTTTAATAACTCCTTACTTACCAGTTCGGCGAGTTATAAGTATTTAGTAAAAACTGGCTGCAAACCATTTAGTGGCGACATACTCTTTAGTAAAGATGGGACTATAGGCCAAACAGCGATTGTGCCAGACGACGTTGACTTTGTTGTTGCATCATCGTTAATCATCATTCGGGCTGATAAAGAAAAAGCTTTACCAGCCTTCATGGACTTACTTCTGCAAAGTTCGCTAGTAAAAGAGCAGGTGGAAAGTTTTGTAAAAGGAGCAGCTTTAAGGCGTCTATCTATTCAGAACCTTGAAAAGGTATTCGGAGTATTTCCAACACTGAGTGAACAACTGATGATATCAGACTATATTTACGCTCAGTTGAACAGACTAGATGTCTTAGAAAGTAAAGCGGTAGCCCAAATCCAATTACTGGAGGAACGCCGCACCGCCCTTATCTCCGCTGCCGTCACCGGAAAAATCGACGTCCGCGACTGGGTTGCCCCGGACACGCAAGACATTGAGGAGCCACAGGAGGCTACCGCATGAGCATGGACAGCACCAAAGAGCTGATTTTCCAGGATGAAATGATTGCTCAGATGATCGATCGAGGCTGGATTCGTGGCAAAACGGACGGCTACGATCGCGAACGTGCGCTGTATTCCCAGGATGCACTGACCTTTGTGCAAACCACGCAGCCGCAGGAGTGGGAGAAGTTTGCCAAAATTTACCCGACCGATACCGAGCGGCATTTCCTCGATGCGCTGGTGGCTCAGCTAAAAAAAGCGGATATCAACGCTACTGATATGCTTTCACGCACTTATGGCACGCTGGGCGTGCTGCGTCATGGTATCAAAAGCCATAACGCGCGTTTTTCCCTGTGCCAGTTCAAGCCGGAACATAACCTCAATCCGGAAACCCTGGCCCACTACAAACAGAATATCTGCCGCATTGTGCCGGAGCTGGTTTACAGCCCGCATGCGTCGAACGCCGCATTTGAAGAAACGGGTATAAAAGCGAAGAAGTGGCGTATCGATCTGGTGTTATTCGTCAATGGCCTGCCGATAGCGACCCTCGAACTGAAGTCTGAATTTAAGCAGACGGTGCAAAACGCCATCACGCAGTATAAGAAAACGCGTTTGCCAAAGGACCCTGGCACCAATAAACCCGAACCGCTGCTGACTTTTAAACGCGGCGCGCTGGTGCACTTTGCCGTCAGCCAGTACGAAGTGTTTATGGCGACCAAACTCGAGGGCGATAAAACTTTCTTCCTGCCGTTTAACAAAGGCACCCATGATGGCGGTGCGGGGAATGATATCCCGGAAGATGCCAACGACTACGCCACCAGCTATCTGTGGAACGAGGTGCTGCTGCCGGATAATCTGCTGAAAATTCTCGCGAGCTTCGTGCATCTGCAAATCGTCGAAAAAGAAAATGCCATTGGCCTGAAGTACAAAAGCGAGAGCCTGATTTTCCCGCGCTATCACCAGTGGGATGTGGTGAACAAACTGATCACCGCCGCCACGGTAGAAGGCACCGGCAATAAATACCTGATTCAGCACAGTGCCGGGTCGGGCAAATCGAACTCTATCGCCTGGACGGCCCATCAGCTTTCCCGCCTGTACGATGAAAATGGCGAGAAGCAGTTCCACTCGGTGATTGTGGTGACGGACCGCACCGTGCTTGACGATCAGCTGCAGGACACCATCTACCAGTTTGAACACCAGGATGGCGTGGTCGGGCGGATCAATAACAAAGAAGGCGACGGTTCAAAATCGGAGAAGCTTGCCAGCGCGCTGGAAAACTCGCAGCCGATTATCATCGTCACCATTCAGACCTTCCCGTTCGTCCTGAAGGCGATTGAAAACAGCGTCAGCCTCAAGCAGCGTAAATACGCGGTGATTGCCGATGAAGCGCACTCCTCGCAGAGCGGTTCTACGGCGCGCCAGTTGAAAGAAGTGTTGATGACCGAAGAAGTGGATGACGATGTGGAGATGTCTTCAGAAGATATTCTGGATGCCACCGTCGCCGCGCGTAAAGGCAGCAACAACCTCAACTATTACGCCTTTACCGCTACGCCGAAAGCCAAAACGCTGGAGCTGTTTGGCCGTCGTCCTAACCCGCAGGAACCGGCTTCAAAAACCAATAAGCCGGAAGCATTCCACGTTTACTCCATGCGTCAGGCCATCGAAGAGGGCTTTATTCTTGATGTGCTGAAGAATTACACCAACTACAAGGTGGCGTACAAGCTGCTGCAAAAGCTGGACGATCCTGATCGTGAAGTGGACAGCAAAAAAGCCAAAATCAAACTGAACCAGTGGGTCTCGCTGCACGATCATAACGTGTCGCAGAAGGTGAAGGTGATTGTTGAGCACTTCCGTAAGCATGTGATGCATTTACTGGCCGGCCAGGCCAAAGCGATGGTGGTGACCAGTTCGCGTAAAGCGGCGGTGCGTTACAAACTGGCGTTCGATAAATACATCGCCGAGCACAAGTACGACAAGATCAGCGCAATGGTGGCATTCTCTGGGGAAGTGGAATTCCATGAAGATGACCACAATAGCCTTGCGCTACTTAACCAGAAGTTCACCGAAATCAATATGAACCCAGGGCTGAAAGGCCGGGATATGCGCAAAGCGTTTGATACCGACGACTACCAGGTGATGCTGGTGGCCAACAAATTCCAGACCGGTTTTGACCAGCCCAAGCTGTGTGCCATGTATGTGGATAAAAAGCTGGGTGGTGTGGAGTGCGTACAGACGTTGTCGCGCCTGAACCGTACCTATCCTGGGAAGGCGCAGTCCGGCACATTTGTGCTTGATTTCTACAACGAGCCCGATGAGATTTTGGGTGCTTTCCAGCCATACTACCAGACCGCAGAATTGACGGATGTCAGCGACCCGCAACAGGTCTTTGAACTGTTTGAAAAGCTGCGTACCAGCGGCATTTTCCTGTGGAACGAAGTGGAGCAGTTCTGCGAGGCGTTTTTCAGCAAAAACAAGTCCAACGCGGCGATTAGCAATATCTGCAAACCGGCGGTAGATCGCTGGAAGCTGCGTTACGCCTCGGCAATTGAGGCGTATGTGCTGGCCAAAGAGATGTTTGAACGCACCAAAAAGACCGGTGATATTGTGCTGATCACCAATGCGGAAAATACCTTCAAAGCGTGCGAGAAAGAAAAAAGTAAGCTGGATATCTTCAAGAAAGATCTCGGCAGCTTTGTCCGCTTTTACGAGTTTATGTCGCAAATTGTTGATTACGACGACAAGAACCTGGAAAAGCTGAGCCTGTTTGCCCGTCATCTGCGTCCGTTGCTGCACGAACAGCGCATTGAAGAAGATGAGATTGATTTAAGCAACGTGGAGATGAGCCATTATCGCCTGTCGAAACTTCACGAACAACACCTGAAGCTACAGGAAGATGCAGCGGAATACAAAATCACCCCAGGGAATGATGTTGGAACGGCCAAGCCGAAGGATAAGAAAGAAGAGTTTCTATCTAATATCCTGGCGCGCCTTAATGAGCTGTTTGTCACCGATAATCTCACCGATAAAGACATGATCAACTATGCCTTTGCGGTGCGCGACAAGCTGTCAGAAAACCAGGCTGTGATGACCCAGATTGCTAACAACACGCGTGAACAGGCGATGCTGGGTGATTTCCCGAAAGCCATTGACGATGCCGTGATGGACAGCAACGACGCCCAGCAGGAGATGATGGTGCAATATCTCTCTAACCCTGAGCTAGCGAAAGGCTTTGCCCGCGTGGTGTTTGATATGTTGAAAGGGGCTTAGCGCTTTTTCATCAAGGAGTGGTGTAGGAATGCTGAATTCTTTCGAGATATACCAGGCATTGAATGAATTGGGTTACCGGCTTGAGGCTGGAAACTTCGAGCCAAGCTATGCTTCTGAACATCCGCTCGGGAATGGAAAGTATCTGTATGTCAAACGCGGTCGGGACGGCGTAGTTAACGAGAGCCCATTGGTTCTTGCACCAGAAACCCTTACCTTAAAAGCGGAAATTGATCGCATTGCGGGTATCCACTGCCTTTGGGAAAAAGTAAAAAGCACCAGCTACCGCCGTTACCCGAAAGATAATGGTACGTCCCAATATGGTTTTGCGGCAGATGTTGAATCAATTGAAGCGTTACAGGCGCTGGTAGCTTTGCTGGGAGGCCAACCATCTATAACTCCCCAACCGGGACTAAAAAGAGACAACGAAAACAAGGAGCAATCGTTCATGTATCCCTTAAACCAGATTCTCTTCGGGCCACCCGGCACGGGTAAAACCTACAGTACCACTGAAATGGCGGTCAAAATTGCCGATGATACCTGGTACCAACAGGCTACACGGGAACATCATGGTAATGACTTACGGGAATTGGTAAAAGAACGCTATAGGGCGTTGGTAGAAAAGCAGCGCATTATGTTTACCACCTTCCACCAGAGCTTCTCCTATGAAGACTTTATCGAAGGGATCCGCGCGACTACTGATGAAAAATCGGGCACGCTTCGCTACGAAGTGGTCGATGGTATTTTTAAACAGCTGTGCCTGAATGCTGAAGTTAAAACGCGTGGTAGTTCAACCCAGTCATTGTCCTTGAATGGGAGACGGATTTGGAAAATGTCTCTTGGAAATACGCTTGACGGTGAAGATTATATTTTCGATGAATGCCTTGCGAATAATTATATTCTATTAGGTTGGGGAGATAATCTTGATTTTAGTGACTGCACGACAGCGGCTGATGTCCGATTGCGCATAGATGGAGCGAGTGATAGCCTGGTTGAGCGAAGCGAATACATGCTGACTGCGGTTAATATGTTTAAAAACATCATGAAAAATGGTGATTTAGTTATTATTTCCGACGGTAATCATAAATTTAGGGCCATTGCCGAGATCGCTGGCGATTATCAATATCTGCCCAATGATGAACGCGTAGGCTATCATCAAATGCGTAAGGTCAACTGGCTACGAACCTACTCGCCGAGCTTACCGAAAGAACAGCTGTTTTTAAAAGCACTTTCACAGATGACACTGTATGAGTTGAGGGACACCTCAATTGATCGGGAAAAACTGTCACAACTACTTGCTCCGGTTGAAACAACTGACAATCAAGCATTGCCGCACGTACTCATCATCGATGAAATAAATCGTGGTAATATTGCCCGCATCTTCGGTGAATTAATTACTCTGTTGGAACCCGATAAACGATCGGGTGCCGAAGATGCCCGTACCTTAGTGTTACCGTATTCTAAACAGCTGTTTTCCGTGCCCAGGAATGTCTATGTGATTGGCACTATGAATACGGCTGATAAGTCGTTAGTTCAAATGGATCTGGCGTTAAGACGCCGCTTTAGCTTTACCGAAATGCCTGCACAACCGGAGTTGCTCGCCGGGGTCACTGCGTTTGGCGTTGATGCCGCACTGTTGCTAACGCGTATTAATCAGCGTATCGAAGCGCTGCTAGATAGTGAGCATATGATTGGCCATGCTTACTTTATGCCGCTAATGAGATTAGAAAATTCCGCCGACCGCGAAACCTGTCTTGCCAGCATCTTTCAGAACAAAATCATTCCATTACTGAGAGAGTATTTCTTTGATGATTATGAACGCATTGGATGGGTGCTTAATGATTCGGTGAAAGCGAAAGAATATCGTTTTATCCTGTTGCAACAGTCAGCACAACTGCCATCTTTTTCTGCACTATTCCCGAAAGATATTGCTGATAGTTTGTCTGATAGGCGTTTTCGTATCAATGAACAAGCTTTCGCGTCGGCAGAAGCTTATCAGGGTATTGTCGCATGATGATCCAGGTCCGGGAATATGCCCTGCTTACCTGTGATAAATCTCAACCAGCCAGTATGGATTTGGGGATTGTCTCTGAGGCAACGTTTTCCTGGCTTGAGCAATTACAACAAACGTGGAGTGGAACTTCTCACATTCTCAGCCGAGAAGGGAAGCGGTTTTTGCGTTTGGGAAGCTATGTCGGTTATCTACAATCCCCGAATGGCGAGTCAATTGAAATTCTGCCAAAAACCACATTTGAAGCGCCAACTGAGGTAGTCCCTCTACGTCAGCTTTTGCGCCGAATGCTAAGCGTTTCTTTAAGTATTACGCCCCGTGAGGCGAACCAGGCGGCATTGCAATATAGTGACCAGCCTCTACATGAATGGATAATAAGTGAGTTCTTGCGGCATCTTGCTGATTTAGTGCGTAAAGGACTGCGTTTCGATTATCACCTCATCGAGGACGAACATAGCGCGTTTATCCGTGGTCAACTGAATGTCACTGCGCAAATGAGAATGCCTCCGGGCAGAGGCACTCATTTTCATGTGCGTTATGCCGAGTTCTCCCCTCAGCGCATCGAGAACCGTCTGCTACGGACAGCTTTGGATTGGGCGCTTAAAATGACCAGGCAAGGGCAAAACTGGAGGCAGGCAAATTCTTTAAGCCATCAACTGGATGACATAGCCCCAATTTGTGGCAGCACAACGCAACCAATGAGGCAATGGAGTGACGGCAAATATCTCCTCGGCTATCGCGCTATAAAGCCGTGGTGCCAGCTCATTCTTGAACAGATGAATCCAGATTTTCAACATGGGTCACATCAGGGTATTTCCCTGCTGTTCCCTATGGAGAAGTTATATGAGGGATGGGTTGGCTACGGCCTGGCTGGTGCGTTACATCACGATTATCAGCTCATAAGACAGACCAGGAGCCAGCACTTGTTAGAGCATGTTCCTGTTGGTGAAAAGTCATCTCAACGATGGTTCATGCTTAAGCCAGATTTTATTATAACCGGCGGGCAGACGTTGGTTCTTGATGCTAAATGGAAACTATTAGATAGCAGAGCCGATGACAGTCTGAGGAAGTATGAAATCAGCCAGTCGGATCTGTATCAGATGTTCGCCTATGGACAAAAGTATATTCATGGGAAAGGAAATATGATGCTTATTTATCCACATCACCTGTACTTTGATGTACCGCTACCGGTGTTTCGTTTCGATGAACATTTATCTTTATGGTGTGTGCCCTTTGATCTTGAATCGGGTAGATTAGTGAAAGGTGATTGGCAAGGTTCTTTCCCCTGTTTTCCCTGTGAAAAGGCTGTAACAGTCTCATAGCAGCTAAACAAATAACCATGTGTTTATTGAGCGTTAAAACAGCAAGGGAGCAGCAATCATGATTTATAAAGATTTTTACCATTTGATGTTGGAGTCTTTTTCCCAACCAGTTGAGCTTTTCACCGAGTCAAGGAATGTACCTTTTACTCTCTATGTTGAAGAACAAAAACTATTTGTTCGAAATGGAAAAGATAATACCAGCCGTATTGGCCCCAAAGAAGTCGCAGCATTTGTTGAGCGGTTTGAAGAAAATGAAAGCTTGGCTGCTAAAGACTATCAGGATGTGACATTCAAAGCCTCCTACTTATTGGCTGCAATGAAATATATCACTATAAAAAACTCACTGAATAATGATAATAAATAGTCATCTTTACCGCTGGGTGGTCATTTGTAAAACCCACCCAAACGTTCCCTCCATCACTGACCCATACTTTCTACCTTCCCCAACTCACCGATTTAAATCGCATACCACCGCATCATATTTCTACGCGCAACAGCGTAATAACCATAATAATATGTTATTGATTGACTTGCGGAGTTTCCCCCATCAATACGGCGCAACAAAAAGAATTAACTCGTTGATATTTATGCGATTTAACTATACGAGTTTGTAATATGGTATGAAATCGATATGACGAAGTTCAGTTCACCATATCAATCAGCGCGTTGAAGTGAGTATATGACTCAATAACATAATCCATGGATGCTTTACCGCGGATCTCGAAAAAATCATTAGCGAAGTAGTAGGCAAATACGGGCATACCATTTTCACCAATCAAACACGTTAGGATTCGAACTATATGACTAAACCTAAAGAAGCCACGCCTTCTTGGGGTAGACGCCGATGGATCGCCAGAAGAGTCTTCATTTCTCGTAAAACAAACTGTGGCATCCACCTACACTGCAATTCAAAATCAAACCGTTCGTTGTTGGCGTTCCCTTCTGGCGTCATTAGACCATTTAAGATCAGTTCATTATAAAGCCATTCATCCAAATGCAAGCTGATACCGTAATCACTAAGCAGCTTACACTGCAACTGATGGGCGATTTTTAAGCCCGCTACATCCAGATCGCCAAAATAAAGTAGCTGTTTTACCTGTTCGACCTCAAGGAGTTGTGACACGCACTCCGCCTGGCCGGACACTTTGTTACCTGCGCCGTAAATGACCAGTGACCAGCGAGTCTGAACTCGATTAAGTTGACATAGTCGATAATACACATCGGAGTTTTCAACAATGATAGCCGGAAGATCATGGCAACATGATGACTCATAAGGTAAAGGCGGTGCACATCGAACCGCGCCCATATCAGCCAAAGTCAGAGCGACATGCTTCCAGCCATCAGGTGGCAAGGAGTCCAGCGCTTTTTCGTCACCAAATATAAGCAGAGACCGCTCACGATGCCCAAGCAAGCCCGGGAATAGTGACTTGTCGCCCTCGGTTTGGCGAAAAAGATATGTATTCAGCTGTTGTAAGCGTGCCTTGATTGGCTGGGTCAGTTGTCCTGTAATACGTCGGGCCAACCAAGGATGCCAGGCTATTTCTGATGTTGTCTTCGTAGGAACGATGGCACCTTCGTAAACAAAAGCACTTGGCAGGCTCATACCCCGCCAGTAGCGCTGCCAACTCGCTTTGTGCTTAGGCTGAGCCCGCCAGTCCCTCTCAAGCAATAGAGTAACAGCCTGGCTCAGCAAATCAGGCGCCTCCTGGCTCAAGGCCTCTTGATTGTGTGCGCGTAATACCTCATCCAGCACCGCATTAGCTTTCACTGTACGGGCGGCCTTACCAGCGGCAAGACGATGTTTATTGGCTGTCGACTCCAGTCGGGATAGCCAGATCATTACGCTACTCATCTCATATCAGCCTTAAATGACGGGATCGAACTGTGGCTTAGCAGCCAGAGAAGCTGCCCACAGGGCATGGCGTTCTTTATCAACGGTGACCAAATCGCGCCGCCTCAGTTTTTGAACTTTATTCAGGAAGAGATGGTTATCAAACATTGATTGGGCGTTTTCATCCGAAATACCAGTCAGGTAGATGAGCTGGATTTTATAGGCTTTGGCCATTTGGGTTTGAATTCGCATTAGATCATCGGCATTCGATTTACCCAGAGGGTTATCGGCTAACAAGAATCCTGCACTTGAAATACCCGTATCGTACTCTCGTACTTTACCAACCGTCACAAACAGTAAAAAGGCAGACGTAAGGCGCTGTCCACCCGAACCTTCAAGTCGGGTGACAGGAGTCCATTGTGGACGGCTGGCATTCGTCTTCAGCAAACGCACCTCCAGCTCCCCTTCGCCAAATACCGACTGAACCAAATCAGCTGTCAAGGCGTCCCGATTGGGCGCTCGGGGTATCTGTCCCTTGGCTATCCACTGCTGCAAGCGGCTGCTGGCAAAACCCCTGAGATCAGCGGCAACATCATTCAGCCGGTCGGTCATTTTGATAATGGGCCGGCCAGGCAGTACGGGGCAATCCTCAGGAATTTTGACCGACATCGCGCGCTTGAGAAGTTTAATAGCCCCCTCCAGATGAGCAGTCAGATGGGTGACAGTCAGATCAATCGAACGCTGGAATTGTTCCAGGCTATCCTGCACAGCTTCGAATACCTGCGTGATCCCTGTACCGACCCTGTCCAAATCGCCCAGCACTTCATGATAAGTTGCGATTGAGTCCAACTGCCGTAAGTATTCCTGACTGGCTCGGGCGTTTGGATCCTTGGCCAACTCTTCTTCGATCCGTTTGCGGAATTTTCCCCAGACCGTAGAGACGCGTATATTTTGCTGTTTTAGTGTTTCATTTAGACCGGCATACATTTGGCATTGTGTCGCCAGATCCTGAGCATATTCTGTAATGTTCAGGATCCTGCCAGGTAAACCCGCGGCAGAGCTCGACGTAATGTGCTGGATCATCGCTTGAGCTGTTTTGGCGTTCTGTAGCCGTTCTTTCACATTTTCCATCTTTTGCAACTGCAGCTTCTTTTGCTCCAGTTGAAGTTTTAGCTTGTATTCAATTTCATGGAGGCTGTTGACGATTTCAGCCAGAGACGTTTGGATTGTCTCTATCTCAATGGGCTTCTCTTCCCAGACAAAATCCTCGTCAATTGCTTTACTAGCCTCCTCACAGCTTTGAGAAAATTTTTTCAGAGTTACCTGAGAATTAATTAGATTTTGCGTGAATTGCTTTTGCTGTTCCTTCAGGCGTACGATGCGGTTATTAATGACCGTTAGCTCATTGATGGCCGCCGCTTTTACCTCGTCCGGATATGTATTGTAGGTGGGTTGAGCAGTCAAACGCTCAGAGGCAGAACGTTGTGCCTGTTCAGCATCTTTCAGTTGTTGCTTGAGAGCGGTCACTTGATCACCGTTGGCTGCTTCGAGCAATTTTTTGTGCGCCTGAGCTGCCATCTCATGGGCATCTTCGGGGCTTCGTCCGGCCATACCTTCAGTCGCCGTAATCTCTGAATAGAACGGCTCGTTACACAGATTACTCCAGTTGCCCATTTGGATATTTAAAAGGGTTTTCTCGGAGAGCTTGTTCTTCTCGATTTCGTTCAGCCTTTCCAGTCTCTCTTTCTGGGTGCAAATAGTGTCCTTGCTTCGTTGAATCTGTGCAGCTAACTGCTCCAGTTTCATTATCGCCGTTTCACGCTTCGCCCATTCTGTTTCTACAAAAAGACTCAGTTTATCATGTGCTTTTTCTGCCCGAATTTTCTGCTGTTGGGCGTTGTTTAACCTCAGCTGGGCATCTGTCTTCTCGTCACGCAGTGTTTGCTCATCATGCTCAGCTTGCTTAAGTACTGCATCAGCATTTTCCAGTATTAAGAGAGCCTGCTCCCGTTGGTCAAGCAGTCCCGCCCAATGCTTACCATACTGTTCATAATGTAGACGCCATTCATTCCTGAAAGATTCCAGTACTTTGAATGCGCTCTTCGCCGCCTTCACACTGACTTCCTGCGACGCTACGATATTCTCCAGGTCTTGCAGCCGGGCTTCGTAAGCGGCCTGGCTATATCCGTGCTTATCGTGGTTTGAGAGGACGACCTGTACTAATTCAGACGTTTCTCGGCGGAGATCTTGTGCTTCATCCAGTAGGTAAATAGCAATAGGTGCCTTCTTCCAGGGCAAGATCTCACTAATTTTATGGACCTGTTCAAACGTTACATTGTCGAGTGCGACCAGGCTCAGGTAGCGGCCAGGGTTTTGATCGATCACCGCTGCAATCTTTTGTGCATCATCGTTGTAAACAGAGGCCAAATAGTGTGGAAATGTCCAGAGCTTATCCCGTGCAATACCCGCCGCATAAAACGCTTCAAGTGCCTCATTGACCTGCTTTGCGACCAGTTCATGTCCCGTCATCCTTAACTCGTCCAGTTCGTGCCGGGCTTGCAGTAAACGCTCTTTCATTCCATTCAGCGTGTGAGAGTTCGCATTCAATACCTTGTCGAGCTGCAATCCACACAGCTCGCTGTGCCAACTCGTGTCTTCAATATCTAGATCATGTTGCATTGACGTTGGCAGTTTTTGATAGGTTTTTGCTAAAACTAAAGCACTATCCACAGCTGACTGGTGTTTTTGTTCAGCCAGAATGAGTTTTTGCTGGGCCTCACTTTTCTCAATTGATGCCTCCCGCACAACATTCAGCTGTGCTTCCAACGCCTGCTCTTTCTGATGAAGAATTGTATTAGCCAGCTCTTCACTCTGCTGTGCATCGCGTAAGGTTAATTCCAGTCGGTATTGGGCTGCTACTGGTGTTTCATCCTTCTGGATCAACCCAGCTTCACATAGTTGGCCCCGTTGCGATTCGCCCTGCTGTTTGTCTCTTTTATATCTCTCACGATCCGCCTCCAGGCCACCCAGCATCTTTTGTAGTTCGTCGTATGATTGTTTAAGGGTATTACTTTCCCTATCCATCTGCCCTAATTCTTCCTCAAGCGTAGCCTCCTGCTGGCGATGTCTGTCGATTGCCCACTCTAATGTGCCTAAGGCTTCGCCTGCAGTACGCTCGAAAATAACCTGTAGCGGCCTTTCCGTTTCACTTCGGAATACCTTCAGATCTTCATCTGCCTGACGATACTCATTCAGGGCCTTAGCATAGGCTTTGTAGTCTATAGCAGCGTGAGTAATCTCAATCTGGCGCTGATTGATATCGGCTTCGTCTTGAAGCGCATCGACTATCGCTTTTTGTTTGTCGAACTGATGCTGCGCAAGATCATATTCAAGCAGTGCTCTGCGCTTACCTAACTGCTCACGCAGAGACATCGTCTGGAAAATATGCGTTTGCAAACTCTCCATGTTATCTTCAAGCTGCGTCTGTTCAACCTGAACATCCCCGACAAAGGCTGCGAGATCGCGCATTGCTTCCCGGAAGCCATCATCCAGCAGTTGCTGCTGCGCCTGGATGCTTTCCAGCTGTTTAGCCGGATCAAGAAACGCCAGCCAGTTAGCCAGTACATCCTTCAGGAAGGACTCGTTACGACGGATCCCCTCTAACTCTCCCTGACGTTCAACTTCATGCGCTACCAGTTCCCGCAGCCGCTCAGCCGCATCTTTAGACATGGTGCAGGCGAAAAACGCGCCAAGGAAATCATGTTCAGTTTTGTATTCGATAAAACGGGTCAGGCCACCTTCTTCGGAGTTGAAGGTCACCATTGTTTTAATAAGATCAACGTTAATTTGTTGTTCCAGTAAAAATGCGCGCCACTCGTTCTGTCTGGTGGTTTTACGCCAATGCATGCCGCCTTCACTATCGGCCTTGAGATTAAGCCAGCTATCAAAACTGCGCAGGCTATTGGCATAGGGGCGCAGCTCAGAATTGCGTTCCGCGCGGGAATAAGAAGGGACTTCATCAAACGGCGCGCCCATCAGGGAGTCGGGCGCATCACAAATAAACAGTGTGCGGTCAACATCATCTCCATTACGCTGATGAGCATGTCCCAGTAATAACGTTTGTCCTGATTCATTGACCATCTCAACCAAAACAACAGAGAGTTCTTTATAGAAGTAATTGCGGTAGTGGTATTCACTCTGGCGATGATTTGCCAGATATTGGGTGAAGTCACTAACGGACGGCTCAAAAATCGATAACAGCAGCGCGATGTAGGTTGACTTACCGCCCCCATTTACAAGCTGCTGATAAGTACTAGTCACCACCTTCGCATTTCTGACGGGCGAGCGCAGGCCTTCAACAACAGGGCTACCGACCGCTTGAGACAGGCCAATATAGTCAAGTGTGAGGTCCTTGTAGAAAGCTTCTTCATGGCCAGCGCCATCCATATAAACCCGTTTAATCAGCCACATGCTTAAATCTCCGTCAAGCGTTGCGTTTCTGTGGTTCCAGTTGTAACTGGACGTTCATTGAGCGAAGGAAACCCCAGGGTATCAGCTAATGCTGCAATATCGCTTTCAGCTAAAACGGACGACCGTTCTTCTACGGGTGGGCTGATACTCATGACAAAACGCACCGTCTCTTCAATGCCAGTATGGCGCAGATAATGTTTGAGTTTTTGGGTCGGATACCAGTCGGACTCTCCCGACAGACTGCTGTCTTCGGCCAGAAAGCCTTCCTCCTGCAGCAGTTGTATCCAGCGCGTTGCCATTTCAGTTTGCGAGCGAATACTCGAGACACGCCCTACCTTTTCGTCGTGAATACGGGGAATACGTTCTTCCTGCACAAACCTGGCCGTAATAAGTAGGCCATCTACGGTATCGTCACCCTCGGCCTTGCGCTGGGCAATCACCTGGTCGGCAACATTATTGAGCCTGGCTACCACCGAGGCGGCATTAATGGCGTTACTCTGACCGAACTCGACACGAACGGTGTCTGGAGTTGGAAACAAATCAGCCAACAACGCAATCAGTGTTAAGCCTGCAAACAGGCGCTGTTCTTTCCGTTCCTTACCCTGTTGCTCAGCCATTGTTTCAGGTAGCAAGCGTTTGTTCAGCCAACCCAAAGATGGGGAAAACGGACCTCGTCCATCTGCAGCCAGTAATACCCCGTAGGTCTCATGAATCCCGAGATACCGCAATTTCATACCTGTCGCGACGCCACGGATAATCTCTGCGAACAGGGCATCACCTTGCAGATCAAGCGCACGTTGAATCAGCTCGTCCCCCATTTTATATCCCAGTGAATTCATAATTACCTGCGTGGCAATCTCGGCGTAGCGTTTAGCTTGGTGATGCGTGTTGTCGTACATAACTACTCCTCAAAGGGGTGTAAGGGAGCGACCGTTAACAGTTTGATATTGTCAGCCCGCCAGAGCGTTGTTTCGATAGCGTCGTCTATCTCTACTTCTATTGCGGGATCGCTGTTAGCTGCCAGGCTGCCAATATGAAGTAAACAAACCTGTTGTTCTTGTTCGGATAATTCTTCGCACTCATAGGCGTCGAAAACATCTCTAAAGCTCACATGCCCCCAATTCTTCAATCGGTCACTAACCCAATCGCTGCATTTTTTAATGACGGATTCAGGGATATTTCGCAGGTTGGTTTCAATAGCTACAGGCTGCTCGGTGGGGTCCCGTATCTCATGTGGAAGCGCCTGTTCAAATCTATCGAGATAGAGGTTCAGCAGCGCTTCAGGGTCAAACAGAATGTGCCGATCATCATCCTGTCTTCGGGGAGCCAACAGGCGTGCGGTGAGGCCATCGATTTCCTTTTCGACAGTGTCAGGGGAATGAGACAGTAAGGGCTTGAGTACACCTTTTTCCAGCGTTTCCCGGAAAAGGGTATTATCTCTGGGAATAATGAGTTTCAGACGAGCACGCTCAAAATCTTTGTTAACATCAAGTAAGCAGTCTTGATAGCGCTGCGTAAAAGCGCAGACCTCAGCAAAAATCTCTTGTGCCTTACGTAGCTTATTTAATTTGTCGGGATTTAATTTCGAACTTCCTTCAACCAGCATTTCGGTAATGGCCGACATTGAGTTCTGGATATGTTCCAAAACCTCTCGGGTTTTATCAAAGGAATCATTGAGTACGGGACGGATATCGTGTGCATAAGATGCGCTCAAATCACCAGACTGGGCAGCGCGTACTTTCATCCGCATCCCAATGAGATATTGCTCCAGTTGCCGCTGCGTTGATTGGATCTGGTGTACTGCCTTGTCGATCTCACCGCGACGGATGGTTTTAAGCGTGCGCCAGGCCAGAATCGCAGCTCGTTCTATCGGCGTTTCATCCAAACGGAGGGTATAGAAAAGCATTCCTTCATCAGTCAGCGACCAGAGAATATCATCTGAGCCGGATAGCTGATCATAGCGTACCAGACGGACTATCTGCTCTTCGGAATGCGTTCGTTGCGAGAAGTCGTAATAACTGAGACGGAAAGGGTCTTTGATCGCCGCAAAAATCTTGCTGGCAACTTGCGCGTAGTCGGACGCGTCTTGCCCTGGATAGGCTTCATTGAGGTGCCCAACCAGACATAGCTCCGCTTCTTTACGCGTCATACCTGGCTGGCGCTCGCGGTCAGCATAATAAAGCATGGCGTCAAAGAGATACATAATTGCCGCCAGTGCATCAAGCTTGAAGCCATCAAACGGATTGCGCTGTAGGGCGCTGTATATTGAATCCAGCGTCCGCACTACAAGCAACGCGTGAGATTGAATCGTCAGCTCGCGGCGTGCCATAGATTCATTACGAGCCTGCTCCAAAAACCCTAGTGACATAACATTCTCCCTCCGAGACGGAAGTCACTATAGTACTCCCCGCCCAATTAAGCAAAGAAACTTTGCTTAATTTTCTTTAGTAACAATGTTATTTGTTTTGATGACATTCGCCTTCTATACTTAGTCCGTATATCAAACCGCAATTGATTAACCTGCAAATAAGAATAAAACTGATATGTACTACTCAATGTTTCTTGATAAACACAAATCCCCCCTCAGCCACGCACAATGGTTGCGCTTGCGCTATATTGAGCGCCAGCTACTGTGGGAACGAAAAGTCACTTCGCGCATGATTGCTGAAGAGTTTGGCGTCTCGGCGCAACAAGCTCGTACTGATGTAAGAACCTATATGGAGGTCGCTCCAGGCAACGCTATTGAGAAGGGAGCCGGCCGAAAAGGGTATTTCCCCAGTATGACGTTTTCGCCTGTTTTGCTTGGAGACAACGATCTGGTCTGGCGTGCGACGGTAGAATTTCAACCGCCACAAGCGGCCCACGCGCAGGAAATTCCGCTCATCCATCGCGCAGTACATAGCCGCACGCTGGCAATTTTTTTGTCAGCAATCGAACAGAAGGGACAAGTAAAAGTGACTTATGCGTCAATGGAAAACCCGGAAGGCATATCCCGTACACTAAGCCCAACGGTAATTATCACTGTTAACGGGCGCCAGCATGTGCGAGCCTATGACTGGGGTAGTTCGGCGTTTAAGGACTTTGTTTTGGCGCGATTTCTGGACTTACCGGAACTGATTATTCCTGCCCCCCCCCCTCCGCGCAAAGATTCCGCGTGGGAGGTCGTAATCCCCGTGCGTTTTATCGCCAATCCAACACTAAACAAAGCGCAACAAGAGGTAATTAAGCGGGATTACATACTTGAACCATCTGAATTCAGCATTCGTGCACCAATGATTTTTTATTTATGCCCTGAAAACAATCTGCCGAAAACAGATGATGAATATGCACAAGCTACTGACGCCAGCAGCCACGGCCCCTTTGTCTACCCTGTTCTAGCTGTGCACGCCCAAACAGGTGAGCCTATTCATAAGTACCGCCATGCAGGTGAAAGATAGACATTCTGTTTACTAATAATTTATAGCCATTTACGGTAACTGTTCCTGTATCAGAGATATGATGCAGGAATATAAAACGCCTTCCACCTATAAATAATGATTTATTAATTTCTAATTCAGTTAAATCCCCCAAATCTCCTCTATGGCCAGAATTTAGCGGTTAATTAGCCCTGAAACAGGGACGTTTTTTTACTGTTTCAACTACTACCCGGGGTTAAACTGTAAGTATCCCGGCGGCTTTCCAGTTTTTCGGGCCTGCCTCAGGATCGGCAGAACGGAAACCCGCTTTTGCCGATAATTCAGACGCTGTCAGCCAATCCGAGTCAGCGAGTATTCTGGCTTTCAGCTCCTCCAGTTGCCGGTCATTGCGCTCCTGGAAACTCATATGATCGAGTGCGCCTCCTGGCGACTTTTTGAAGCCATACGGCACAACATGCCTGAACCGGTTTGCATCCAGATAATCCGCCCACGACTGCATCATCTCCCGACGTTCTTCGAGATGCTGCGCCTTGTGGATATACGCCGCCCGCGCGCGCTTACGCTCCTGATGGCTCATCTGGCGCTCTACCGCGTCGCTGCCCACAGGCCTGACTCCACCAGTTCGATGGCCTGACGTGACAATGGGACCAGGTGTGGGGAGTGCATCTTCGCCCCACGCACTGAATATTTAACGCCGGGGATCGGCTCACGCTCGGAGGGGATTGTCCACATGGCGTTACGCAGGTCAATTTCATCCCAGCGGGCAAAGCGCAGTTCGCTGGAGCGGATAAACAGCAGCAGCGCCAGCTTTACCGCCAGTTGAGTCAGTTGACGGCCTTTGTAATCGTCGATTCTTTCCAGGAAATCAGGAATAAGATTCAGATCCAACGCCGGGTGGTGACGTACTTTGGGCGTGGAGACCGCACCGGTTAAATCTGATGCAGGATTATGATCGATAATGCCGTTCTGGACGGCATAGCGCATCACGCAGGCAGTGCGCTGCTGAAGCCGGGAAGCAACATCCAGTTTGCCCGCTTTCTCCACCTCCTTGATGGGCACCAGCAGATCTTTGACCTTCATTTTGGTGATGTCGAAACTGCCGTTCGTGGGAAAGACGTAAAGCTCGAAATAACGCAGCACCCGCTTCTTATGTTCCGCCGACCAGTTCACGTTACTGGTGACCCATTCGCGAGCCACAGACTCAAACGTGTGTTCCGGCGTTATAGCAAGGCGTTCAGCCTTTCGGTGTGCGCTCGGATCGATGCCGGAAATCAGCAGTAATTGGGCCTCTTCACGCATGCGTCTTGCCTGTGCAAGCGTCAAAAGCGGATAAGGGCCTAAAGCGAGCTTTTTCTCTTTGTTTACAAAGCGGTACTTGATGTACCAGCGTTTTGAACCGTTAGGGTTAACCAGCAGGTAAAGTCCATGCGAGTCACTGAGCTTATACGGCTTGCCACAAGGCTTGGCGTGGACTATAGCGCGATCTGTTAATGCCATTTGGGGGCCTCACTATTATCGAACTACGTCTAAGCCCCCAATTTGGCCCCCAAATCGTGTGGATGTCAATGGATGAAAAATGACCAACATGGAAAGACCACAAAATAAAAATGGTTATTACTGAAAAATAAATTATCTTTGAATTACAGACGGATATGGACGAATTCGGACGGAAATGGACACAAAAAAAGCCACCCTTAGGCAGCTAATTATTGCATCACTTGGTGCCGAAGGCCGGACTCGAACCGGCACGTATTTCTACGGTTGATTTTGAATCAACTGCGTCTACCGATTTCGCCACTTCGGCACTGAAGGGATACGGAAAACGTTTTGGATTATACCTGTCGATAGCCGCCATGCAAGCGACAGCGTGCATCAGTCGTGCTAAGTGTTGAAAAAAACAGCGCAATCCCACAAACGAGCGGTGCGGCGTCACATTTTTCAGTCATCAATGCGCAGCAAACCGGCTTCCTGGCCTTCACTTCCCTGCCCCTACGAACAACACATCACCAATCTCGCCCCAACTTTTCTCAAATCCATCTCACATTACACCCTCATCGCGCCAACGTTTTATCGCCGCCAACCATAAGCATTTACGCTTCCTCAAACACTCAATATAAGATTCCAGAATAATTAAAGTAATTAATTTATATATTCCATAAAAAACTACCCTATCGCTTTTTCTTATTACCGCAATCCTTAAGCATTTATTAATTACGTCAATATTTTTATAACTTTACATTAATGAAAAGTTTTGTTTTCGCTCTTTATTCCAGGATTTTCCTCAGGCGTGAAAGTTCCAGTAAATACTATTTTTACTAGTCGCTGTACGAGTCTCGATGGACATCTTCACTCGGTGAATTTACTCAGGAGAAAGACTGTGACTACCTTAAAACCTTTACTGGCGCGTAACCGCAGCTGGGCGCTGCAGAAGTGCCAGCATGACCCGGAATATTTTGAAAAACTGGTAGCCGGGCAGCGGCCACATTCGCTGTGGATTGGCTGCTCCGATAGCCGCGTTCCCGCCGAAGTGCTCACCGGCAGCCATCCCGGCGAACTCTTCGTCCACCGTAATATCGCTAACATGATTGACCCCGCCGACGACAACTTTATGAGCGTATTGCAATATGCCCTCCACTATCTCGAGGTCGAACGGGTGGTGCTCTGCGGCCACTACGGCTGCGGCGGCGTGCAGGCGGCGCTGTCGTTGCCGGAGATGCCGCTGGCCCACGAGTCCTCGGCGCTGGCCCGCCGCATCGGCTCGCTGCGCGATACCCTGCAGGGTGATATCGCTACTCTGACGCTCACTGACCCTGACGCCGATGCGGCCGCGGCGCTCAATGCCCTGGTGGAGGCCAACGTTCGCGCCCAGTTCAGCCGCCTGCTTGACTGTGACCCCGTACAGACGCTGCTCGCCAGCGGACGGCCGCTCAGCCTGCACGGCTGCGTCTACGATCTGGCATCCGGCCATCTGACCACTCTCGTCGAACACCTCTCACCTCAGGAGCATGCCCCATGAATACTCTTCGTCAGGACTCTCTCGCAGGCATTGTCGTCTTCCTTGTCGCCCTGCCGCTGTGCCTCGGCATCGCCCAGGCCAGCGGCTTACCGCCCTTTGTCGGTCTGCTGACCGGTATCATCGGCGGCCTGGTCGTCACCGCCCTCAGCCCTTCCCGCTTCGCCGTCAGCGGCCCCGCCGCCGGACTGGTCACCATCGTCGTCGCCGCCATCGAATCCCTGGGTTCCTTCTCCATCTTCCTGATGGCGCTGGTGCTGGCCGGCGTGCTGCAGCTGCTGTTCGGCATCCTGCGGGCCGGGCGCTTTATTTCGCTGGTTCCCGCCAGCGTCATCAAAGGTATGCTTGCGGCGATCGGCATCCTGCTGATTATGCAGCAGATCCCCGTCGCGCTTGGCAGCGCAGAAGAGACCGGGCTCGCCGATATCGTACAGGGTAACGCCACCTTCTCCCTCAGCGCTATCGCCGTCGCCCTGGGCGGCCTGCTGGTGCTATGGCTGTGGGGTTCGCCGCTTATCCGCCGGGTGACGAGCCTGCGCTGGATCCCCGGCCCGCTGATCGCTGTCCTGCTCGGTTGTGCCACCACCGTATTAATGACCCAGGCCGCACCGCAGCAGCTTGCCTCCCTGCCGCGCATTACCCTGCCGGAGTTCGGCAGCCTCGGCGATCTGCTGGGCGAGCTGGAGTCTCCTGCGTGGAGCGCGTGGCGTAATCCGTCGGTGTGGGTGGTGGCACTGACCCTCGCGCTGGTCGCCAGCCTCGAAACCTTGCTCAGCCAGGAGGCGCTGAAAAAACTGCGTCCGCAAAATCCGCCGCCTTCGCCGAACCGCGAAATGGTCGCCCAGGGCGTCGGCAACCTGCTCTCCGGCGTACTCGGGGCGATGCCGATCACCGCGGTCATCGTCCGCAGCTCGGTCAACGTCAGCAACGGCGCACAGAGCAAACTGTCGATCTTTATCCACGGCGTACTGCTACTGATCTGCGGACTGTGGTTTAGTGGCCTGCTGACGTTAATCCCTCTCGCCAGCCTCGCTGCCGTGCTGCTGTATACCGGCTATAAGCTGGCGACGCCGCGGCTGTTCATTGAACAGTTCCGCCAGGGCGCCGCACAGTACGTCCCCTTCCTTGCCACCATTGGCGGAATTATCGGCTTCGGCATGCTGGCGGGGATCGGCATTGGCCTCGCCACCCAGGTGGCGTTCAGCATCTGGCGTAGCCATCGCCATTCGCTGCAGCTGGCGCGCTACGACGATCACTACGTGCTGCGCATCCAGCAGAACCTGACCTTTTTACACAATCCGCATCTGCTGGCGCTGCTGGCGAAAATTCCGGAAAAGAGCGTGGTGATCGTCGAGCACGATAACGTCGGCTACCTTGACCCGGATGTGCAGGCGGTGCTGGATGATTTTGCCGAGAGCGCGCCGCAGCGCGGTATCCGCCTCAATCAGTGGCCGCTTGCCAGCCGCTGACCGTCTCCCGGGCGGCTGGTCCGCCCGGTTATCCACCCCTCCTAATGTCAAGCGACGCCTGTTGCCATGCTCTACACTTTCTTCGTTACTACGCCAACCCCAAGGAAACAAACATGAGCATCATTAAAAGTTACGCCGCCAAAGAAGCGGGCGCCGATCTGTCGCTGTGGGAGTACGATGCCGGCGAACTGTTGCCGGAAGATGTTGAAGTCGAGGTGGAGTACTGCGGGATTTGTCATTCGGACCTGTCGATGATCGATAACGAATGGGGCATGTCGAGCTACCCACTGGTCGCCGGTCACGAGGTTATTGGTCGGGTGGCGGCGCTGGGCAGCGCGGCACGGGATAAAGGGCTGAAGATTGGTCAGAAGGTCGGGATCGGCTGGACGGCGCGCAGTTGCGGCCACTGCGACGCCTGTATCAGCGGCAATCAGATCAACTGCCTGGAAGGCTCTGTGCCGACCATTATGAACCGCGGCGGCTTCGCCGATAAGCTGCGCGCCGACTGGCAATGGGTGATCCCGCTGCCGGAGAGCATCGATCTGGCTTCCGCCGGCCCGATGCTGTGCGGCGGCATCACCGTCTTCAAACCGCTGCTGACCCACCACGTGACCGCCACCAGCCGCGTCGGCGTGATTGGTATCGGCGGCCTCGGCCATATCGCGATTAAACTGCTGCGGGCGATGGGGGCGGAAGTGACCGCTTTCAGTTCCAACCCGGCGAAAGAGCAGGAAGTGCTGGCAATGGGGGCCGACCGCGTGGTGAACAGCCGCGATCCGCAGGCGTTAACCGCGCTGGCCGGTCAGTTCGATCTGATCATCAACACCGTGGCGGTGGACCTTGACTGGCAGCCGTACTTCCAGGCGCTGGCCTACGGCGGCAACTTCCACACCGTCGGCGCGGTAATGAAGCCATTCCCGGTTCCGGCCTTTACCCTGATCGGCGGCGACCGCAGCATCTCCGGCTCGGCGACAGGTAACCCGTCCGAACTGCGTAAGCTGATGAAATTCGCCGGGCGTAGCAAAGTGGCGCCAACCACCGAACTGTTCCCGATGTCGCAAATTAACGAAGCCCTGAAGCACGTGCGCGAAGGCAAAGCCCGCTATCGCGCGGTACTAAAAGCCGACTTCTGATTGGTATTTACCGCCGGGCGTCCCATGCGCCCGGCGCTTTTCTCCTTGCTTCATCAAACCGTCATCTCCCCGCCATTCCCCTGTAGTCATCGCTTCCCACAATCCGGGCTTCCATAAACGCCTGAACGAGACGCCCGTCACCATGAATAAGCGCTGGCTCCCCTGGCTGATACTGTCGCCTTCCCTGTTGTTTTTACTGCTGTTTACCTGGTTTCCGCTTGGCCGTTCGGTCTATGACAGCCTGTTTGATACCCGCATGGCCAGCGACGGCGCGCAGTACGTCGGACTGGATAACTTCGCCCGCCTGTTTGCCGACGGCGTTTTCTGGCAATCGCTGGTCAATAATCTGCTCTATATCCTGCTGACGGTGGTACCCGGCGTGACGCTCGCTCTGCTGCTGGCGGTGGCGCTGAGCGAGAATCACCGCGTCAACCGCTGGCTGCGCACCGCCTTTTTCTTCCCGATGATTATCCCGATGGTCAGCGCCGCCGCGCTGTGGCTGTTTATTTTTATGCCCGGCCTCGGCCTGCTCGATCACTATCTGGCGAAGCTATTTGGCCCTCAGAACAACAACTGGCTGGGGCGCAGCAACAGCGCGCTGCTGGCGCTGGCGCTGATTGGCGTGTGGAAATTCGCTGGCTACTACATGCTGTTTTTCCTCGCCGGGCTGCAGAGCATTCCGGCCTCAACGCGGGAAGCAGCGCTGATGGAAGGGGCCAGCCGCACCCAGGTGTTTTTTAAGGTCACGCTGCCGCTGCTGCGCCCGACGCTGAGCTTTGTTATCACCACCGCGCTGATTTACTCCATTACCCAGATTGATCACGTCGCGGTGATGACGCGCGGCGGGCCGGATAACGCCACGACCGTGCTGCTCTATTACATCCAGAATCTCGCCTGGGATACCCACGACCTCGGCAAAGCCTCCGCCGCCACATTCCTGACGCTGGCCGGGCTGTTTGCCTTCTCGCTGATTAACCTGAAATTGCTGGAAAAAGGAGCCCACTATGAGCGCTGAAATCTCACCGCTGATGGTCCGCTCGCCCACCGCTGCGCGTCCGCTGTGGTTGCGCCTGCGTCGCTCACAGCCCTTTACCCTGACGGTAATCATGTGCTGCCTGGCGCTGCTATGGGTGAGCCCGTTTATCTGGATGCTGGCGACCTCGTTCAGCGCCACCACCTTCGGCGAAGATATGGCCTCATTGCTGCCCCGTCTGCCGCTGACTCTCGATAACTTCCGCGACGCCTGGAATAGCGCCGACTGGCTGAGCCTGTACGCCAACACCCTTATCTTTACCTTCGGCACTTTCTTCGTGCAGCTACTCACCATCACCACCGCCGGCTACGTCTTTGCCTGCCACGAATTTCGCGGCAAGAAAACGCTGTTTCTGCTGTTCCTCGTCCAGTTGATGATCATGCCGGTGGTGATGATGGTGCCGAACATGCTGACCCTGAAAACCTTCGGCCTGCTTAACACCCTGACCGGCGTAATGATGCCCTACTTCACCTCGGCGTTTGGCGTGTTTCTGATGCGCCAGGCGTTCCTCGCCATCCCGAAAGAGCTGGAAGAGGCGGCGCTGATGGAGGGCTGCCGCTGGTGGCAGGTGCTATTCCGCGTACTGCTGCCGATGTCCTGGCCGTCGGTGCTGGCCTTCGCCACCGTCAGCATTACCTACCACTGGAACGAGTACCTGTGGCCGCTGATGATGCTCAACGATCCCGATAAGCAGGTGCTGACGGTCGGGCTGGTCTCTTTCGCCATGGGCGCTGAATCCGGCGGCCAGTGGGGCACCATCGGCGCCGGAACGCTGATGGTCTGCCTGCCGCTGATGCTGGCGTTCATCCTTTTCCAGAAACAGTTCCTGCGAAGCTTCGGCTTCTCCGGGATCAAATAAGGAGTTATTCATGCTGTTAGCGCACATTTCCGATACCCATTTCCGCAGCCGCGGCGAAAAGCTGTACGGTTTTATCGACGTCAATGCCGCCAATGCTGATGTGGTTTCTCAACTTAACGCGCTGCGCGAACGCCCGGATGCGGTGGTGGTGAGCGGCGATATCGTCAACTGCGGCCGCCCGGAGGAGTATCAGGTCGCCCGCCAGATCCTCGGCAGCCTGAATTATCCGCTGTATCCGATCCCCGGCAACCACGATGATAAAGCGCTGTTTCTGGAGTACCTGCAGCCGCTGTGCCCGCAGCTCGGCAGCGATGCCAATAATATGCGCTATGCGGTTGACGACTTCGCTACCCGCCTGCTGTTTATCGATTCCAGCCGCGCCGGCACTTCAAAAGGCTGGCTGACCGACGAGACCATCAGCTGGCTGGAGGCACAGCTGTTCGAGGGCGGCGACAAACCGGCAACGGTGTTTATGCACCACCCGCCGCTGCCGCTGGGCAATGCGCAGATGGACCCGATTGCCTGCGAAAACGGCCACCGTCTGCTGGCGCTGGTAGAGCGTTTCCCGTCGCTGACGCGCATCTTCTGCGGCCATAACCATAGCCTGACCATGACCCAGTATCGCCAGGCGCTGATCTCCACCCTCCCCGGCACCGTCCATCAGGTACCGTACTGCCACGAAGACACTCGCCCGTATTACGATCTCTCGCCGGCTTCGTGCCTGATGCACCGCCAGGTCGGCGAGCAATGGGTGAGCTACCAGCACTCGCTGGCCCACTACGCCGGGCCGTGGCTGTACGACGAAAACATTAGTTGTCCAACGGAAGAGCGCTAACCGCCATGCTCAGTCTGCAAAACATCAGTAAACATTTCGACGGTAAACCAGCGCTCAGCGCGCTGTCGCTTGATATCCACGAAGGCGAATTTGTGGTGCTGGTCGGCCCGTCGGGCTGTGGTAAAAGCACCCTACTGCGCCTGCTTGCCGGGTTGGATCAGGTCAGCGAAGGCGAAATCTGGCTGCATGATGAGAACATCACCGACACCACGCCGCGCGAACGCAATTTTGCGATGATCTTCCAGAACTATGCGCTGTTTCCACATCTCTCTGTGCGCGACAACATCACCTTCGGCATGAAGGTACGCAAGGAAGAGAAAAGCGGCTGGCAGCCGCGGGTAGATAAAGTCGCGCAGATGCTGCAGCTGGAGGCGCTGCTCGATCGCAAACCGGCTAAGCTCTCCGGCGGCCAACGGCAGCGGGTAGCGATGGCGCGGGCGATCGTGCGTAATCCGCGGCTGTTCTTAATGGATGAACCGCTGTCCAACCTCGACGCCCGCCTGCGCAGCGAAGTCCGTGACAGCATTATGGACCTCCACCAGCAGTTGAAAACCAGTACCGTCTACGTCACCCACGATCAGACCGAGGCCATGTCGATGGCCGACCGCATCGTGGTGATGAACGGCGGCCACGTGCAGCAGGTAGGACGGCCAGAATATCTGTATGCCAACCCGGCCAATCTGTTCGTGGCCGGATTTATCGGTTCGCCAGCGATGAACCTGCTATCACTTCCCTGCGTTGACGGCAACGTTCAGCTTGGCGAACTACGCCATCCGCTACCGCCGCGCCACCGCAGCCAGACCCGCGTCTGGCTGGGCATTCGCCCGGAACATATTACCGACCGCGTGGAGCAAGGCCATCTGCGCCTGCCGGGCACCGTCCTGCAACGAGAACTGATGGGAGCCGATTATCTGCTCCACGTCAGCACGCCGATCGGCACCCTGCGCTTTAGCCGCCGCCACCGCGGCACGGTACCTGAAAAAGGCGAATCGCTGATCCTCGGCTTCTCGCCTGCCGATGTGCATCTTTTTCATGCTGAGACCCAGCATAATTTACTGATGGAGACAGACCATGTTTAACCCCCTCACCGCCCTGACGGTTGGGCTCAGCCTCGCCCTGAGCGGCGCGGCGCTGGCGAAAGAGAAAATAGACTTCATGTTCCCGGCTCCGGTAGACGGCAAGCTGACGATGGAGATGACCCGCGTTATTAAAGCGTTCAACGACTCGCAGCAGGATGTCGAAGTACGCGGCATCTTCACCGGCAACTATGACACCACCAAGATCAAAGCCGAATCCGCACAGAAGGCCGGACAACCGCCGGCGCTGGTGATCATGTCCGCCAACTTCACTACCGATCTGGCGCTGAAGGATGAGATCCTGCCGATGGACGAACTGTTTAAATATGGCGATCAAAAGGCTGGCGATTTTCTGCAAAAGGAATTCTGGCCCGCGATGCATAAGAACGCCCAGGTGATGGGCACCACCTATGCGATCCCGTTCCATAACTCGACGCCGATACTCTACTACAACAAGACGCTGTTCGATCGGGCCGGGATCACGCAACCACCGCAGACCTGGGCCGAGCTGCTGTCTGATGCCAAAAAGCTGACCGATGAGAGCAAAGGCCAGTGGGGGATCATGCTGCCGTCGACCAACGACGACTACGGCGGCTGGATCTTCTCGGCGCTTGTGCGGGCCAACGGCGGTAAATATTTCAATGAAGACTATCCGGGTGAGGTTTATTACAACTCGCCGACCGCTATCGGCGCTCTGCGCTTCTGGCAGGGTCTGATCTACAAAGACAAAGTGATGCCTTCCGGGGTACTGAATTCGAAGCAGATCAGCGCTTCATTCTTCTCCGGCAAACTTGGCATGGCGATGCTCAGCACCGGCGCGCTGGGCTTTATGCGCGAGAACAGTAAAGATTTTGAACTCGGCGTCGCCATGCTACCAGCCAAGGAGCAGCGCGCGGTGCCGATCGGCGGCGCCAGCCTGGTAAGCTTTAAAGGCATCAACGACGCGCAGAAGAAAGCAGCCTACCAGTTCCTGACTTATCTGGTGAGCCCGCAGGTGAACGGGGCGTGGAGCCGCTTTACCGGCTACTTCTCGCCGCGCAAGGCTTCTTACGATACGCCGGAGATGAAAGCATATCTGCAGCAGGATCCGCGGGCGGCGATCGCCCTTGAACAGCTGAAGTACGCGCATCCGTGGTACTCCACCTGGGAGACCGTCGCCGTGCGTAAGGCGATGGAGAACCAGCTGGCGGCGGTGGTCAACGATGCCAAAGTAACGCCGGAAGCCGCGGTACAGGCGGCACAGAAGGAAGCTGACGCGCTAATGAAACCTTATGTTGATAAGACCGCGCTGGGAGAAGTGAAGTAGCACAGGTCTGTTGCGGGGCGCCCGGCTTACGGCGTAAACGCCCAGGCCGGGTGACCAACCGCCCCCAGCGCAGGATGCGCCGGGGAGATTTTGCGAAGCCTTAGATTTTATCCGCCTGCGACGAAGCCCAGGATTTACGCGCGTAGGCTTTTCCCGCCGGGCTGGTATCCAGCTTCTCGCGCAGGTAGTGCTCGATCTGCTCAAGGCTGCGGTTGCGCGTTTCCGGCACGCATTTGATCACGAAGATCGCGCCGAAGATGCCGATTGCCGCAAAGATAAAGAAGGTTCCGGACAGGCCGACCCACGACAGTAGCATCGGGAAGAACAGCGAGATCAGGAAGTTGGCAATCCACATTGAGAACACCGCCCCGCCCATAAACATCCCGCGCATCCGGGTTGGGAAAATTTCCGACAACAGCAGCCAGGTCACCGGCGACAGCGCCCCCTGCTGGAAGCTCAGGAACAGCAGCATTCCCGCCAGTACCATATAGGCGCGCAGCGCATCCGGCTGACCATTGACCGTTTCCGGCAGCAGGTAGCTCACCGCGCCGATAAACACCAGGCAGGCGGTACAGCCGAACTGGCCGATCATGGTCATCGGGCGACGGCCTATCTTCCCCAGCATCCAGATGCCGACAAAGGTCATCAGTACCGAAACCACGCCGTTGGCAATGGTGGCGAACAGCGCGGCGTTATCGGTCATACCGACCGAGGTCAGCACCGTCGGCGCATAGTACATAATGGTATTGACGCCGGTAAGCTGCTGAATAACCGCCACGCCGATACCGATCATGAACAGCTTAAACAGCCACGGAGTCATGATTTCACGAATTTTTGGCTTACCGAGATTGCGCTGCTCGTCGAGAGTTTCCGTAATCTCCATTAGCTCCCATTCGACATCATCTTTACGCCGCGTACGCTCCAGCACCCGGCGCGCTTCCGCCAGTCGGCCTTTCATCGCGTACCAGCGCGGGGTATCCGGCATAAACATCATGCCAAACCACAGCAGCACGGCAGGCAGCGTCGCCACCGCCAGCATCCAGCGCCAGGTGCTTTCTCCGCCCCACAGCTCATGGAAGGTGGCGTTAGAGATATAGGCCAGCAGTTGACCGGAGACGATCATCAGTTCCTGCAGCGTGACCAGTTGCCCGCGTTTGTTGGCGGGCGCCATCTCAGCGATATATACCGGCACCGTTGCCGCCGCGCCGCCAACCGCTACGCCGAGAACCAGGCGGAAGAAAATCATCCAGTTGACGTCCGGCGCGAGGGCAGTACCCACCGCGCCGATCGCGAAGATCACCGCCAGCCAGAGGATGATTTTCTTTCTGCCTGCGGCGCTGGCCAGATGGCCAGAAAGCAGTGCGCCGAATGCGGCGCCGAACAGCAGCGAGCTGGTCACCAGCCCAGTGGTAAACGGCGTAAGGTGCAGTTCCTTACCCATAAACAGCAGGGCGCCGGAAATCACCCCGGTGTCGTAGCCAAAGAGTAAACCGCCTAAGGTCGCAATCAACGCAACGATCTTAACAAACGGCGTTGCCGGGGCGTCGCTATTCGGCCCCGACGCTTTATTGAGTGTGAGATATTGTTCCTGTGACATAGAAGACTCCAGTAACCTACCTTGTAGGGGGAAGATATGCTCTTGTCTGAATACAGAGGCCTCCTGCCTCACGGACGTGTCGTTCTCGTGTGGTTCTCTTGAGGTTTAGAAAAAGCAGGCCACGCAGCTGTGTGGCCCGAAATGCATCAACGATCAGATTCCTGCCGTTTCGCGGATGTACTTACGCGCCTTTACGGCGTATTCGAAGGGGTTCGCCAGCGCGGGGTCTTGTTCGGCTTCCACCACCATCCAGCCCTTGTAGCCGTAGTCATCCAGCAACTGGAAAACCGGACGGAAATCGATGGCGCCATCTCCCGGTACGGTAAAGGTGCCTTTCTTGACGCCGTCGAGGAATGAGAGCCCTTCGCGGCGCACCTGCTCAATCACCGCGGGGCGGACGTCTTTCAGATGCACGTGGTTGATGCGCGGCAGATATTTTTTCAGGATCGCCAGCATCGGCGCCTCGCCGCCCTCTGAATACCAGGCGTGACCGGTGTCATAGAGCAGGAAGACGCGTTCGTCCACCAGCGACATAAACTTGTCGATCTCCGCGGTAGTCTGAATGCCGGTGCCCATATGGTGATGCAGACAAACCTGCATCCCCTTCTCTGCCGCCAGTTTGCCAAGCGCGTTATAACCTTCGGCTACCCGCTGCCACTCTTCGTCGCTAAAGCACGGTTTTACATCGCCGAGGATCGGTTTATCGAGCCCCTGGATACTGCCGCTTTGTTCAGAGCAGCCAATCACCTTCGCGCCCATCGCATGGAGGAAATTCATGTGGTTAACGAATTCATCGATGGTTTTTTCTCTTTGGCCATTCGCGAAGAAGGTGCTGAACCAGGCGTTGCAAATCTGCATGCCGCGAATATCCAGCATCGGCTTCAGCACCGCCGGGTCGCGCGGATATTTGCTGCCGACTTCGCTGCCAGTAAACCCGGCCAGCGCCATTTCGCTGACCGTTTGCTGAAAGGTGTTTTCGCTTCCCAGCTCAGGCATATCGTCGTTAGTCCAACCGATAGGGGCGATAGCTAGTTTGACGTTGTCTTTGTTCATTTTGATGCTCCTGCCGCCGCGCCTTACCGGCGCAGCAGTTCACGTTCGATAAGTTCACGCGTTTCCACGGCCTGGTATTTCATCTTTTCCGGGTAACCAAACAGCGAGGTGCAGACGATCGGTTCACCGCCAACTTTGAAGGTCTGTTCAGCGAAGCGCATATCGCGCAGGGTGCTAAACAGAGCATTGAAATCGACATCCCCCTCGCCGACGCCGACGTGCTGGTGTACGGCGGCGTCAACGCCCGGCGGATTAACGATATAGCGGCAGTGTTTGGTGTGGTTGCGGGTATCGGCAATCAACACGTGCGACAGGTCCTGCCCGGCATAGCGCAGCATCTTCTCAACTTCACCTTTGCCTTTGTCGTAGAAAAAGGTGTGCGGTACGCTGTAGACATACTTCACGTTGTCGCTGCGGAAGGACTTAACGATATCCACCGTCTCGTTGTTTTCTTCGCAGAAGTCCCACGGATGGGCCTGGATTTCGAGGCGGATACCTTCACGTTCGAATATCGGCAGCAGCTCTTCCATCGAGCGGTAGAACATCTCTTCGCAAATTTCCGGCTGGTTAGGATCGCCGGAAAATTCGGTGTTGATAACCTGCACGCCCATCTCCACCGCCACTTCGATTAGCCGCTTCCAGTTCTTCACCGCCGCCTGTCGGCGCAGCTCATCCGGGCCAGACCAACGATAAACGCAGATGAACGAGGAGAGTTCAACGCCGTTGTCACGCAGTGCCCGCTTGTACTCGGCCATGATCTCCCGGCTGGCGCGCGGATGCTTGTAGAACGGGTTAATCTGCGGGTGCGGCGACTGCTCAATGTATTTGTAGCCCCACTCCGCCACCTGCTGGACCATTCTGGTGATCCCGAGATCGCGAATCACATCGACATCAAAAGCAATTTTCATCGTCGTTACCTGTTTGAAACGTTACGTCGGTGAAGGATGATTTAGCGTTGGTAGAATGCCGGGCACTCAGGCAGCGACACTGCTACCGGTTCGTTACACTCTTGCGCCTTCAGACAGGCGTCGGCGGCAACCGATGCCGCATAGCCGTCCCAGGCGGAAGGGCCCTGCAGCTTGCCGGCTTTAACATCATTGATGAATGCCTGCAGTTCGACGTCGTAGGCTTTGATGAAACGGTCTTTCCAGTCGGTGAGGATGGCGGTAGACAGGCTGGCGGCTTTACGCATCTCCACCGCTGATGGTTCCGGCAGGCGCGCAATGCCCATTTCGCCAACCACTTCACACTGGATGTCGTAGCCGTACTGGCAGTTCACGAAGACTTCGACGTCAATCAGAATGCCTTTTTTGGTTTCAAACGAGACGATCTGCGGGTCTTTCAGCCGCGCATGGGTATGCGAGGTCGAACGCGGGAAGCGTACTTGCACCGAACGATAATCATCGTTCAGCAGCCAGCGCAGTACGTCCAGTTCGTGGATCAGGGTGTTGGTGATCGCCATATCGGTGGTGTAGTTCTCGCCGACCGACTGGTTGCGGTGGGCGCAGCGCAGCATCAGCGGCGCGCCGATATCGCCGTCATCAATGACTTTCTTCAGCGCCAGATAGCCTTCATCGTAAGGACGCATAAAGCCGACCTGCACCAGGCGACGCCCGGCTTTCATTTCGGCATCAACGATACGGCGGCAGCCTTCCGCGCTCATCGCCAGCGGCTTCTCGCAGAACACCGGCTTACCGGCAGCGATCGCTGCCAGGGTATACTCTTCATGGGTTGGATCCCATGAGGTGACCAGCACGGCATCGACGTCGCTGGCCTTAATCACATCATGGCCGTCGGCATAGACTTCCGCCAGCACACCCGGCAGCGCCACCGCCACACGCGCGTTATCGGCATTGATATCGGATACGGCGACCACGGTCGCCCCCTGTAAGACCTGGGTGCAGCGACGGATATGTTCTTTACCGATGGCGCCTGCGCCGATGACACCTAATTTGAGTGACATGATGGTTCTCTCCGTAGTTCTGTAGGGTTCAGGGTTCGTGTTCTTTGTTAGTAATCCCGCGCCTGGGCGCGTTTTTCATTAATCATTTCAGCGACTTTACGGATGCGTTCCGACAGCGCCGTCTGCGCCACGCCGACGTTCCACCAGCTCCCGTATTTGTGGACCATGGTTTTCGGCAGCACTTTAATGTCGATAAGCGTGCTGACGGTTTCACGGCGAGCGGCATCCAGCGCATGGCGAAGCTCATCGAGGGTGGTGACCCGCCAGGTCTTGCAGCCGTAGCCGGAAGCGATCGTGGCGAAATCCACCGGCACCAGCCCGCCCTGCAGCTGGCCGTTTTCCGCCGAGCGGTAGCGGAACTCGGTGCCGAAGCTATCCATACCGTGTTCCAGCTGCAGGTTGTTGATGCAGCCGTTCGCCATGTTGTCGAGCAGAATGACGTTGATCTTCGCCCGCTCCTGCAAGGAGGTAACCAGTTCAGAGTGCAGCATCATGAAGGAGCCATCGCCGACCAGCGAATAGACCTCGCTCTGCGGCTGCGCCAGCTTCACGCCGAGAGCGGCGTTGACTTCATAACCCATGCATGAGTAGCCGTACTCGACGTGATAGGTGTTCGGCGCCCGGTTGCGCCAGACGCGTTGTAAATCCCCCGGCAGGCTGCCCGCCGCCGCCACAATGACCGCATCCGCCGCCAGCGACTCGTTCAGCAGGCCAAGAACGCTGCTTTGCGTCAGGGTAGAATCCGTGATTTGACGGAATTCGCGATATACCGATTCACGGTCAATATGGTCATCAATTTCTGGTACGAAATCCGTTTCCTGCCAGACCGCCTGATAGACGCGCTGGGTCTCTTTCATCTGCCGGCTCTGGACGCTTGCAATCTGCGCGCCCCATTCTGCCTGCCAGGGCTCGTTCGACAGCGCAGCGCTGAGCGCGCTTAGCGCCTCGCGGGCGTCCGCCAGCATTGGGATGCCGTCCAGCTTCCAGGCATCAAAATTACTGACGTTAACGTTAAGAAAGCGCACGCCAGGGGATTGGAATATCCATTTCGAGGAGGTGGTGAAATCGCTAAAGCGTGTGCCGATACCGATGACCAGATCGGCCTCTTTCGCCAACAGATTGGCAGCCAGACAGCCAGTTTCGCCAACGCCACCGACGTTCAGCGGATGCGATGAAACCACCGTGCCCTTACCGGCCTGCGTTTCCGCAAACGGAATGCCGTAACGTTCGGCGAAGCTCACCAGCGCATCGCCTGCCGCGGAATATTTCACGCCGCCGCCGCAGACGATGAGCGGTTTACGGCTGGCTTTTATTGCCGCTACCGCATCCGCCAGCTGCGCCGCGCTTGGCGGACGGCGATCCAGACGGTGGACGCGGCGGGCAAAAAAGGACTCGGGATAATCCCAGGCTTCACCCTGCACGTCCTGCGGCAGACACAAGGTGACGGCGCCGGTTTCCGCCGGATCCGTCAGCACGCGCATGGCATTAATGCAGGCGCTCATGAGCTGTTCCGGGCGGGTAATACGATCCCAGTACTTACTCACCGCGCGAAATGCGTCGTTAGTCGTGATACTCAGATCGTAGCTCTGTTCGATTTGCTGCAGTACCGGGTCCGGCTGGCGGGTGGCGAATACATCGCCCGGCAGTAATAACAGCGGGATACGGTTGGCCGTAGCCGTCGCCGCGGCGGTGATCATGTTGGCCGCCCCGGGGCCGATGGATGAAGTACAGGCTATAATCTGCCGACGCAGCGACTGGCGAGCAAAGCCGGTCGCCGCATGCGCCATTCCTTGTTCATTACGCCCCTGATAAACCCGCAGCTCGCCGCGGTTTTCTTCCAGCGCCTGGCCTAAGCCCAACACGTTGCCGTGACCAAAAATAGCGAAAATCCCTTTCACGAATTTCTGCGCTTCGCCGTCCACCTCCAGATACTGGTTATCAAGGAACTTCACCAGCGCCTGCGCCATTGTCAGTCTCAGTTTGCCCATGTTGCCTAATCCTTATCGTTCAGTATTTGTCGTGTGAGTTAGCGCTTTGCTCGCCAAAGAAGATGGCGTAGGTGCGGGAAAGCCGTTAACGTCCACTGGAATATTTTTGGATTATAGGCAAACATTTTTTTCATTAAACACAAATACAGAAGAAATGTTTCATTTTGCGAGAAGGATCAAACTCTCTACCCATTTCACACGTTTCACTTACATCTCCTTCGCGAGAAGGCTTCCAAACAAAAGAGGAAAAACAAAATTATCTACATGAAAATTATGGATAATATTGATATTAAAAAAAGGGGAACATGGGTAAACGGGACGCAGACAGCATGTATGAGCAGGCAGCTGCTCAGCCGCGCAGAGTGGTAGATCCTTCACACTTTTGGTTTTTTAATTTCGATTAGATTTGAAAATGAAATATTTATTTCTCAAACTAGAGATAACCAATAACCATCAGGCTGTTCACGGCAGACCGTCACTCGAGCGACCTTCTCCTGGCAGCAAATATGCAAAAGGAAACCCAAGCGATGAATGCAGCAGTTAAGCGGCTCGACGTCATCTGTATTGGCCGGGTGGCCGTCGATCTCTACGCCCAGCAGATAGGGGCAAGGTTGGAAGATGTGGCGAGTTTCGCCAAATATCTCGGCGGCTCCTCAGGCAACGTCGCCTTTGGCACCGCGATTCAGGGGTTGAAATCAGCAATGCTGGCCCGCGTTGGCGATGAACACAACGGTCGCTTCCTGCGTGAAACCCTCAGCCGCGCAGGGGTCGATACCGAATACCTGATCACTGATAAAGACCGGCTGACCGCATTGGTGATGCTGGGAATCAAGGATCAGGATACCTTTCCGCTGATTTTCTACCGTGACAACTGCGCCGATATGGCGCTGACGCCTGACGATATTAATGAACAGTACATCGCTTCTTCCCGCGCTCTGGCGGTGACCGGCACGCATCTTTCACATGCCAATACCCGCGAAGCGGTGCTGAAAGCGCTGGAATACGCCCGCCGCCACGGTCTGCGTACCGCACTGGATATCGACTATCGCCCGGTGCTGTGGGGGCTGACTTCACTTGGCGACGGTGAAACGCGTTTCATTGAATCCGGACCGGTGACCCGCCAGCTGCAGGAAGTTCTGCATCTGTTCGATTTAGTCGTGGGCACCGAAGAGGAGTTTCATATTGCCGGCGGCAGTACCGACACCCTCACCGCGCTGAAAAACGTGCGCCACGCCACTAACGCGACGCTGGTCTGCAAGCGCGGGCCGATGGGTTGCGTGGTGCTGGAAGGCGCGATCCCGGATAGCTGGGATAGCGTCCCGCTGCAGCAGGGCGTTCGCGTCGAGGTGCTTAACGTGCTCGGCGCCGGCGACGCCTTTATGTCCGGCCTGCTGCGCGGCTGGCTGAATGATGAAGGCTGGGAACAGGCCTGCCGCTACGCCAACGCCTGCGGCGCGCTGGTGGTTTCGCGCCACGGCTGCGCGCCGGCGATGCCGACGAAAGTCGAACTTGATGATTATCTATCGCGGGCAGATGCCGTTCCGCGCCCGGATATCGATGCGCGGCTCAATCACTTGCACCGGGTGACCAGCCGCCGCCAGCCGTGGCCAGAGCTATGTATCTTCGCCTTTGACCACCGCAAACAACTGGCGGACCTGGCGTTAGAAACCGGCCGCGATCCGGCCTGCATTCCCCGGCTCAAGCTGCTACTGTTGGCAGCCGCCGAAGCCGCAGCCGCTGAGGCCGGGCTTGAACAGCGTAGCGGTATCCTGGCCGACGGCACCTACGGCCAGCGTGCGCTTAACGCCATTACCGGTAAAGGCTGGTGGATCGGTCGGCCAATTGAGCTCCCCAGCTCGCGTCCGCTGCGCCTTGAGCACGGTAATATTGGCTCACAACTGATCGACTGGCCGCTTGAGCACGTCGTCAAATGTCTGGTCTTTTACCATCCGGACGATCCGGCGGCGCTGCGCGCCGAGCAGGACGCGCTGCTGCTTGAAGTCTGGCAGGCCTGTAATAAGTCCGGACACGAGCTGCTATTGGAAGTGATCCTGCCGGAGAACGGACCGGACAAAGACGAACGCCACTACCACACTATGCTGGAGCACTTCTATCAGTTGGGGATCCAGCCGGACTGGTGGAAACTGCCGCCGCTGGCCAGCGCCCAGTGGGAGCGGATCTCAGCGCTTATCGAGCGCGAAGATCCATGGTGCCGGGGCATCCTGCTCCTGGGGCTGGATGCCCCATCGGATCGCCTGCGTTCAGGTTTCGCCGAAGCGGCCGGATACCCGATGATCAAGGGTTTTGCCGTCGGCCGCACCATCTTTGGCCAGCCTTCGCGCCGCTGGATGCAGGGCGAACTGGATGACGCCACGCTAATCGATGAAGTGAAGCGTAACTATTTGCGGCTCATCGGCTACTGGCGCGAAGCGCGCGGCTAACCTCCTTCAGGCCCGCCTCTTCCTTGAAAATGGCGGGCCTGCGGTTTCTTCGTGAAATGAATCGCGTATTTCATCGCAAAAAATGAAAAATTCGCTTCATTTGGTACACTGGAAGCCATATTCCTTCCATTTTCTCAGAGCGCAACTTATGGCTAATAATCCGACCCAACTGACCATCCTGCAGGATGAAATCAGACGGCGCTACGACACGCTCAGCAAACGTCTGAAGCAGGTGGCGCGCTATATACTGGATAACAGTAATAGCGTTGCTTTCGATACCGTAGCCTCCATTGCGCAACAGGCTGACGTTCCGCCCTCAACGCTGATTCGCTTCGCTAACGCCTTTGGCTTTAGCGGCTTTAACGAAATGAAGCAGATGTTCAGGCAGCATCTGATGGAAGAGACCGCCAACTACACCGAGCGCGCGCGTCTGTTCCGCCAGACCACTAACGACGAAACGACGCCGCCGGAAACGCCGACGGAAATCCTCAACATGTTCAGCATGGTCAATACCCAGGCGCTGCAGCAACTGGCAATGCAGACCTCCGGCGAAGACCTCAACCGCGCGGTAGATTTACTGGCGGATGCGGAAAATATCTATGTCATCGGCCTGCGTCGCTCGTTCAGCGTCGCCTCTTACCTGACCTACGCGCTGCGCCATCTGGATCGCAAAGCCTTCCTGATCGACGGCCTCGGCGGGATGTTCACCGAGCAGCTCAGTCTGGTGGGGCCGAAGGATGTGGTTGTGGCGGTGAGTTTCTCGCCCTACGCCCGTGAAGTGGTGGAGCTGGTTGAGCTTGGCGCCCAGCGCAAGGCGCGACAAATCGCCATTACCGATAGCCAGGTAAGCCCGCTTGCCGCCTTCAGTGATGTGTGCTTTGTGGTGCGTGAAGCGCAGGTAGATGGTTTCCGTTCGCAGGTGGCCTCGCTGTGCCTGGCGCAGACGTTGGCGGTATCGCTGGCATTGAATAGCAGCAAAGAGCCGCAGCAGCACCGCGCCTGATTACCCGTTGCGCTACGCTGTAAACAACGGCAATCAACAGACAAAAAAGCCGGGGACATCCCCGGCTTTTCTCGTTTATCGCGCACTATGAATAGCGATCGCTGTTGATCCAGGCGTGATCGTCTTCCCAGGTAAATAGCCACTTACGATCCGGCCCCGCCATTACGTTCAGATAGTAGCTGTTGTAACCGGCGATCGCCGCTACCGGATGGTAGCCGCGCGGCACCATCACCACATCATGGTTATAGGGCGCCATACAGGCATCCAGGCTGCGGTCATCGGTGTACACTCGCTGAAAGGCAAAGCCTTGCGGCGGATCGAAGCGGTGGTAGTAGGTCTCTTCCAGCTGGGTTTCCTGCCCCGGCAGCGCGGTATCGTGCTTGTGCGATGGCCAGGAGCTGGTCGCCCCTTCTTCGGTGTAGACTTCCACCACCAGCAGGCAATCCGCCTGCGCATTATCCGGCAGAATATTGTGCACCAGGCGCTGGTTGCGCCCTTTACCGCGATGCTCTACGCCGACATCCTCAGGCCGTATCACTCGCGCCGGGAAGCTGCCTTTGCCCGGCGCGCTGCAAACCGCCAGCTCAAGATCGGAATCTGCAGTGACCTCGACCTTATCGTGCGGCGGCACATAGACCGACCACGGCGGCGTACGCTCGAATGGCGACATGCGTTTACCAAGGTCGGGAAAATCGGCGTGCTGAGTTTTGATCGAGGCCAGCCCGGAAACCAGTACCAGACATAGCTCACGCTCGCCGCTCTCCAGGGTCACGGTTTGCCCCTGTTTTAACATCCAGACATCAAAGCCAATATACTGCCACCCCGCGCTCTGCGGGGTGATGTGCTGGATATGTCCCTCTTTTTGCGCTTTAGCCAATAACGACATAGCGTTCTCCTTCGCCGATTAACCTAACGTCGGCATACTGAATTCAGATACGGTTTGCTGCCCCTGCGGCCAGCGCACGGTGGCAGTTTTCATACGGGTATAGAAGCGGACGCCGTCCGGCCCGTGGACGTTCAGCGCGCCAAATACCGAGCGCTTCCAGCCGCCGAAGCTATGGAAGGCCATCGGCACCGGCACCGGTACGTTGACGCCAACCATGCCGGCCTGTACGTCATGGACGAACTCGCGGGCGGTATGGCCGTTGCTGGTAAAGACGGCGCTGCCGTTGCCAAATTCATGGCTGTTAACCAGCGCCAGCGCACTTTGGTAATCAGCGACGCGAACGATCCCCAGCACCGGACCAAATATCTCTTCGCGCCAGATGGTCATTTCCGGAGTGACGTGGTCAAACAGCGTACCGCCAACGTAATATCCGTCCTCATGGCCAGCCACGCGCAGCCTGCGGCCATCCACCACCAACGACGCCCCCTCGCTGACGCCCTTATCAATATAGCCGAGTACTTTTTTCTGATGCGCTTCGGATACCACCGGCCCCATTTCGTTTTCGTCTTTGCCGCGCAGGCAGCCGGGACCGACTTTCAGCGACTCAACTAATGGTTTCAGGCGGGCGATTAACTTATCTGCGGTCTCGTCACCGACGGCCACCACTACCGGCAGGGCCATACAGCGCTCGCCAGCGGAACCATACGCGCCGCCCATAATGGCATTCACGGTCGCATCAAGATCGGCGTCCGGCATCACGATGGCATGGTTTTTCGCCGCGCCAAACGCCTGGACGCGTTTTCCGTGAGCGCTGGCGGTTTTATAGATATATTCCGCCACGCCGGAGGAGCCGACAAAGCTGACGGCGGCAATACGCGGGTCGGTATAAAGCTGCTCGGCATCTTCATTGCTGCAATGGATGACGTTAAAGACGCCATCCGGCAGACCGGCTTCTTTCAGTAACTCAGCCATGCGTACCGCCGCGGTTGGCGCCAGCGCCGGTGGTTTCAGCACGAAGCTGTTGCCGCAGGCCAGCGCGATGGGGAACATCCACATCGGCACCATCGCCGGGAAATTAAACGGCGTTATCCCCGCCACCACGCCCAGCGGCTGCATGAGCGAATAGCTGTCGACGCCGGTACCCACGTCGGAAGAAAACTCACCTTTAATGAGATGCGGAATACCGCAGGCGAACTCAACCACTTCCATGCCGCGGGTCAGCTCGCCCAACGCATCGGACCACACTTTGCCGTGCTCGCTAACGATAATTCCCGCCAGTTCATCGACGTGCTGTTCGAGCAGCATTTTAAAATTGAACAGCACGCGGGCGCGGCGCAGCGGCGTGGTGCGGGACCAGCTGTCAAAAGCGTCGCGAGCGACCTGGATTGCGTCGGAAACCTCCTGCGCGGTGGAAAGCGTGACTTCGCGAACTACATCGCCAGTGGCCGGGTCGTACACCGGCATCGTTTCGCGGCTGCTGCTGGTTACCGTTTTCCCACCAATAAAGTTACCTGTGATAGTCATCTTCTCGCCTCATAGTGTAGAAGGCCGTTCAAGTTACGGCCCGTCGCTGATTGTGCTGTGCTATAACCGTAGTAAAATGAAATTTATATTTCAATAAACAGATAAAATGAAATTCCACTTTGGTGATAGCTGTCGCATTTTTCAGCAAGCCTCTCTCTATGTGATTTCATATCACAGCAGTATAGAAGGTGAGATTTTATGCGGTTAGCTTTGATGTAAACCATGAAATGGCGCAGCAACTATTTTGCGATCGTGCTCAAATAACCATCATTTCATCCATTGCCAATGATGAAATAAACATTTTAACTACCTGACAATCGAACTAAACCAGTCAACATCTTGTCAGGAGTGTCAAATGGCCATTGCCCTGCAGCGTTTCTGTATCAATCGTAAAATTGCGCCGTCGCTCAGCATTGAGGCGTTTTTCCGTCTGGTGAGCGAACTCGGGCTGCGTAAGGTCGAGCTGCGAAATGATTTACCCAGCGGTAAAGTCACCGACGCGCTCACCTACCAGCAGGTGCGCAGGCTGGCCGACCGTTACCAGCTTGAAATTCTGACGATCAACGCCGTCTATCCCTTCAACCGCCACAGCGCTGAAGTACGTCAACTGACGGAGTCGCTGCTAAAAGAGGCGCAGGCTATTGGCGCCAAATCGCTGGTGATGTGCCCGTTAAACGATGGCGCCACCGTAGCGCCGCAAGAAACGCTTGCCGCTATGCGCGAGCTGGCGCCGCTGTTCGAACAATATGGCATTCAGGGCCTGGTCGAGCCGCTGGGCTTCCCACAAAGTTCGCTGCGCTCGGCGGCGCAGGCGCAGGCGCTTATTCGCGACGCCCAGGTACCGTTTAAACTGTTAATTGATACTTTCCACCACCACCTCTATCCACAAGCTGAAGAGGAATTCAGCCAGCTGGACGTTGCTGAGATAGGTCTGGTTCACCTCTCCGGCGTTGACGATCCCCGCCCGCGAGAACAGTTGACCGACGACGAGCGCATCATGCTGACACCACAAGATAGGCTGCTGACCTGCCAGCAGGTAAAACATCTCGAAGCCCGCGGATATCGTGGCGATTACGCCTTCGAGCCTTTCGCCCCGCAGCTGGCGTCATGGCGTGAAGAGGATATTCGCCGCGAGATTGAACAGAGCATTGCGCTGATTCAACGCCACTGCGCGTGAGATTAAACGTTGAGAGTTATCGATTTCCTCCCTCTTTTTGCTGTCAGGTTGCCTATAATCGACGCAGGATAAATGGAGGAATCGATCATGAGCTCACCCCTGCTAATTGCACGCACGCTGGACAAACAGCTCCACCTGCTGCCGGCAATGGCCAACCGTCACGGCTTAATTACCGGCGCCACCGGCACCGGTAAAACCGTTACTCTGCAAAAGCTGGCGGAGTCGTTTTCTGAGATCGGCGTGCCGGTCTTTATGGCCGATGTGAAAGGCGACCTGACCGGTATCGCGGAGGCAGGCCAGAGCTCTGAGAAACTTCAGGCGCGTCTGGAAAAAATCGGCGTTACCGACTGGGAGCCGCACGCCAACCCGGTGGTTGTTTGGGATATCTTTGGTGAAAAGGGCCACCCGGTGCGCGCCACGGTGTCTGACCTCGGCCCCCTGCTGCTCGCCCGCTTGCTCAACCTGAATGAAGTACAAAGCGGCGTGCTGAACATTATTTTCCGTATCGCTGACGATCGCGGTCTGCTGCTGCTCGACTTTAAAGATCTTCGCGCCATTACCCAGTTTATTGGCGATAACGCCAAAGCTTTCCAGAATCAGTACGGCAACATCAGCAGCGCGTCGGTAGGCGCTATCCAACGTGGTCTGTTGACCCTGGAGCAGCAAGGCGCAGAGCACTTCTTCGGCGAACCGATGCTGGATATTCAGGACTGGATGCGTGTCGATGCCAGCGGTAAAGGGGTGATTAATATCCTCAGCGCCGAAAAGCTCTATCAGATGCCAAAGCTGTACGCCGCCAGCCTGCTGTGGATGCTCTCCGAACTCTACGAGCGCCTGCCGGAAGCCGGCGACCTCGAAAAACCGAAGCTGGTGTTCTTCTTCGACGAAGCCCACCTGCTGTTTAACGATGCGCCGCAGGTACTGCTGGATAAAATCGAGCAGGTGATTCGCCTTATCCGTTCTAAAGGGGTCGGCGTCTATTTTGTCTCGCAGAATCCGTCGGATATCCCGGATGCCGTGCTCGGCCAGTTGGGCAACCGCGTGCAGCATGCCCTGCGAGCCTTTACCCCGAAGGATCAAAAAGCTGTGAAGACCGCCGCCCAGACCATGCGCGCCAATCCGGCGTTCAGTACCGAGCAGGCCATTCAGGAGCTCGGTACCGGCGAAGCGCTGATCTCCTTCCTCGACGAAAAAGGCAGTCCGTCGGTAGTTGAGCGTGCGATGGTCATCGCCCCATGTTCACGGATGGGGCCGGTCAGCGATGATGAGCGTAATGGCCTGATTAACCACTCGGCGCTATACGGCAAGTATGAAGAAGAGATTGACCGCGAGTCGGCCTTCGAAATGTTGCAAAAAGGGGTGCAGGTCGCCACAGAGCAGCAGTCGGCGCCGCCGGCAAAAGGCCAACAAAGCGGCGATGACGACGGGCTGCTCGGCGGACTGAAAGATATTCTGTTCGGCACAACCGGCCCGCGCGGCGGTAAACGAGACGGTATCGTACAGACCGCGGCCAAAAGCGCCGTACGTCAGGTCACCAACCAGATTGTCCGCGGCATGCTGGGCAGCCTGCTTGGCGGAAGGCGCCGTTGACGTCAGTGTCGAGCCCCGGATTGCGGCGCGCTGCGTCCGATCCGGGCGACAACAATACAGGGCATTACACTGCGGATAGCCACTCAAACGGCAGGCACAAAAAACCCGGCGTTGCTTGCGCTTGGCCGGGTCATTTATCGAACTACGCTTTTCTCATCATCAGCCAAAGGCTTATCAGGAAGAAGCTTGCGCTTGGCAGCAGCGCGCCGATGATTGGCGGTATGCCGTAAACCAACGTCAGTGGGCCAAATATCTGGTCGAGGACGTAGAAGATAAAGCCGAAGCTAATCCCGGTTACGACCCTCACCCCCATCGCCACGCTCCGCAATGGACCAAAAATAAACGACAGCGCCATCAGCATCATCACGGCCACCGACAGCGGCTGGAAGATTTTGCTCCACATGTTGAGCTGGTAACGGCCCGGATCCTGACCGCTGGACTTCAGATAGGTCACGTAGTTATGCAGGCCGCTGATTGACAGCGCATCCGGATCCAGCGCAACCACGCCGAGTTTGTCCGGCGTTAGTTTGGTCTTCCAGGTACCGCTGACCATCTGGGTACCGGTTACCTGCTTCGGATCGGTCAGGTCGGACTCATCAACCTGCGACAGACGCCAAACCTTAGCTTCATTATCAAACTTAGCGGAAGCGGCATAGCGAACCGATTGCAGACGACGGTTATCGTTAAACTGGTAGATGCTCACCCCGCCCAGCTCATCGTTGCCCTTCACCCGCTCAATGTAGACAAAATTATGCCCGTCTTTCGCCCACAAACCCTGCTGGGTCGACAGCAGCGAACCGCCGTACATCTGCTGCGCACGGTAGTTGCGCGCCATCTGTTCGCCCTGCGGCGCCACCCATTCACCCATCGCCATGGTCAACAACACCAGCGGGATCGCCGTTTTCATCACCGCCAGCGCCACCTGCATACGGGTAAAGCCGGAAGCCTGCATCACCACCAGCTCGCTACGCTGCGCCAGCATCCCCAGCCCCAGCAAAGCCCCAAGCAGGGCCGCCATTGGGAAGAAGATTTGCACATCTTTTGGCACGCTGAGAATAGTATAGAGTCCTGCTCCCAGCGCATCATAGCTGCCCTGCCCGGCTTTTTTCAGCTGGTCGACAAACTTAATAATGCCGGAGAGCGACACCAGCATGAACAGCGTCATCATGATGGTGTTAAAAATGGTTTTACCGATATAGCGGTCAAGTACGCCAAACGCCTGCATCACACCGCTCCTTTATTAAACCGGGCACGGAAACGACGCATCGGCACCGTATCCCACAGGTTAAGCAGCACCGCCAGCGCGAAGTAGAGCAGGTTCACGCCCCACATCCAGATGGCGGGGTCCATTTTGCCTTTACCCGCGTTCGATTTGATCGACGTTTGCAGCAGGAAGAACACCAGATACAGCAGCATCGCCGGCAGCATAGACAGCACGCGGCCCTGACGCGGGTTCACCACGCTGAGCGGGACAACCATCAGCGCCATCATGAACACCGCCGCCACCAGCGTGAAGCGCCAGTGCAGTTCGGCGCGGGCGCGATCGGTGTCGGTACGCCACAGGGTGCGCATATTCATCTGTTCGGTGTCGCTGGGATCGGCCGCTACCGCCTGATGGCCAATAACCGCCTGGTAATTTTTAAAGTCGGTAATACGGAAATCGCGCAGCATCGCCGTGCCTTCAAAACGCGTCCCCTGGGTCATGGTGACCACCTGGGAGCCGTCTTTTTTCTGCGACAGCTCGCCGGAGTCCGCCACCACCACGGAAGGACGCGCGTTGCCTTTAGGCCGCAGTTGCGCCAGGAACACGTCGTTGAAGCGGTTGCCGTTGACGTTTTCGATAAACAGCACCGCGCTGCCGTCGCTGGCCTGCTGGAACTGGCCCTGAGCCAGCGCCGCCATTCCAGGGTTAGCTTTGGCTTCCGCCAGTACTTCGTCCTGATGGCGCGACGACCACGGCCCCGCCCACATCACGTTGACCGCCGCGACGGCGCCGGTAAACAGGGCGAGGATCATCGCCGCCTTAATCAATACGGCTTTACTTAAGCCGCAGGCGTGCATCACCGTAATTTCACTTTCGGTATACAGTTTGCCGAGCGTCATCAACAGCCCGAGGAAAAGACTCAGGGGCAGAATGAGCTGCGCCATTTCCGGTACGCCCAGCCCTAACAGTGAGAGCACCAGGTTGGTCGGGATATCGCCATCTACCGCGGCGCCGAGGATCCTGACGAGTTTCTGACAGAAGAAAATCAGCAACAGGATGAATAGGATCGCCAACTGGCTTTTCAGCGTCTCACGAACCAGATATCTTATGATTATCACTATAAATACGCCCGTAAAAACCCGTCTTATTGCAGGAAAATTGCTTGTTTCATGGCTTAAACGTCATTTATTCTCTTTTGTCGTCGAAAACATCGCTAAGATTAAATGACTCATCGGTTCTGCGTATCAGGATCTTTTCTGACGAACCAAAGCCGTAATAACGTTAAGATTAACACGAAGTCACCGCAACAGCGGACATGAGTTACGAAAGCTTGCAATTATATACTCAATGGATTTCGAGTTGTAGAAAGGCGGCAGGACTGTGAAGCCCCGGTGCGGCATCAGCCAGCGTCAGGGGTAAGCAGGCGTAGCCAACGCATCTGCAACTGGAAAGGCGACGAGTATAGCCGTAGCCACCACTGTTGTCTTTAAGATTCAGGAGCATAGTGCATGGAGTTCAGTGTAAAAAGCGGTAGCCCGGAGAAGCAGCGGAGTGCCTGTATCGTGGTCGGCGTCTTCGAACCACGTCGCCTCTCCCCCATCGCCGAACAACTCGATAAAATCAGCGACGGTTACATCAGCGCCCTGCTGCGTCGCGGCGAGCTCGAAGGCAAGCCTGGCCAGACCTTGTTACTGCACCATGTGCCGAACATCCTGTCTGAGCGCATTCTGCTCATCGGCTGTGGTAAAGAGCGCGAACTGGATGAACGTCAGTATAAACAAGTTATTCAGAAAACCATTAATACTCTGAATGACACTGGTTCGATGGAAGCCGTCTGCTTCCTGACCGAACTGCACGTTAAAGGTCGCAACAACTACTGGAAAGTTCGCCAGGCCGTTGAAACCGCCAAAGAGACGCTGTACAGCTTCGATCAGTTGAAGACCAACAAAAGCGAGCCGCGTCGTCCGCTGCGTAAAATGGTCTTCAACGTGCCGACTCGCCGCGAGCTCACCAGCGGCGAACGCGCCATTCAACATGGCCTGGCGATCGCAGCCGGTATCAAAGCGGCAAAAGACCTCGGCAACATGCCGCCAAATATCTGTAACGCGGCTTACCTTGCTTCCCAAGCGCGCCAGCTGGCCGACACCTACAGCAAGAACGTCATCACCCGCGTAATCGGCGAGCAGCAGATGCGCGAGCTGGGGATGAACTCCTATCTCGCCGTCGGTAACGGTTCGCAGAACGAGTCGCTGATGTCGGTCATCGAGTATAAAGGCAACCCGTCTGAAGACGCGCGCCCTATCGTGCTGGTCGGTAAAGGCCTGACCTTCGACTCCGGCGGTATCTCCATCAAGCCTGCCGAAGGCATGGACGAGATGAAGTACGACATGTGCGGCGCGGCGGCGGTTTACGGCGTAATGCGAATGGTTGCCGAGTTACAGCTGCCGCTAAACGTCATCGGCGTGCTGGCGGGCTGTGAAAACATGCCTGGCGGCCGCGCGTATCGCCCGGGCGATGTTCTGACCACCATGTCCGGACAGACCGTTGAAGTGCTGAATACCGATGCCGAAGGCCGTCTGGTGCTGTGCGACGTATTGACCTACGTTGAGCGCTTCGAACCGGAAGCGGTTATCGATGTCGCAACGCTGACCGGCGCCTGCGTGATTGCCCTCGGCCATCACATCACCGGCCTGATGTCGAACCATAACCCGCTGGCTCATGAGCTGATCGGCGCCTCCGAACTGGCCGGCGACCGCGCATGGCGTCTGCCGCTGGCCGACGAGTTCCAGGATCAGCTGGAGTCCAACTTTGCGGATATGGCCAACATCGGCGGCCGTCCTGGTGGCGCGATTACCGCTGGCTGCTTCCTGTCACGCTTCACCCGCAAGTACAACTGGGCACACCTCGACATCGCCGGTACCGCCTGGCGTTCCGGGAAGGCCAAAGGCGCAACCGGTCGTCCGGTGGCGCTGCTGTCTCAGTTCCTGCTCAATCGTGCGGGTTTTAACGGCGAAGAGTGATTGCCGTCTGATGCCCGGTGGCGCTACGCTTACCGGGCCTACGGAAAGATGCCGTTTGTAGGCCGGGTAAGCGTAGCGCCACCCGGCTTTGCATTTAAATCCACAACAAGAAGCCCCATATATGAAAAACGCAACGTTCTATCTTCTGGACAACGAAGACACCATCGACGAGCTCAGCGCCGTCGAACAGCTGGTGTGTGAAATTGCCGCAGAACGTTGGCGCAACGGCAAGCGCGTACTGATCGCCTGTGAAGATGAACAGCAGGCTATTCGCCTCGACGAAGCGCTGTGGACGCGGCCGCCGGAGAGCTTTGTGCCGCATAACCTGGCGGGCGAAGGTCCGAGAGGCGGCGCGCCGGTAGAAATTGCCTGGCCGCAAAAGCGCAACAGCAGTCCGCGGGATATTCTTATCAGCCTGCGGCTAAACTTTGCAGATTTTGCCACCGCTTTCACAGAAGTGATAGACTTTGTCCCTTACGAAGATTCTCTGAAACAACTGGCGCGCGAACGCTATAAAGCGTACCGCATGGCTGGTTTCAACCTGAACACGGCAACCTGGAAATAATGGAAAAGACATACAACCCACAAGATATCGAACAGCCGCTTTACGAGCACTGGGAAAAGCAGGGCTATTTCAAACCGAATGGTGATGAAAGCCAGGAGAGCTTCTGCATCATGATCCCGCCGCCGAACGTCACCGGCAGTTTGCATATGGGTCATGCCTTCCAGCAAACCATCATGGATACCATGATTCGCTACCAGCGCATGCAGGGTAAAAACACCCTGTGGCAAGCCGGTACCGACCACGCGGGTATCGCCACCCAGATGGTGGTTGAGCGTAAGATTGCCGCTGAAGAAGGTAAAACCCGCCACGACTACGGTCGCGATGCCTTCATCGATAAAATCTGGCAGTGGAAAGCGGAATCCGGCGGCACTATTACCCGCCAGATGCGCCGCCTCGGCAACTCCGTAGACTGGGAGCGCGAGCGCTTCACAATGGACGAAGGCCTGTCCAACGCGGTGAAAGAGGTCTTCGTTCGCCTGTACAAAGAAGACCTGATTTATCGCGGCAAGCGCCTGGTGAACTGGGACCCGAAACTGCGCACCGCCATTTCCGACCTCGAAGTAGAGAACCGCGAATCGAAAGGTTCCATGTGGCACATCCGCTATCCGCTGGCCGATGGCGCGAAAACCGCTGACGGTAAAGATTACCTGGTGGTCGCCACCACTCGTCCGGAAACCCTGCTGGGCGATACCGGCGTGGCCGTAAACCCGGAAGACCCGCGCTACAAAGACCTGATTGGTAAATTCGTGGTGCTGCCGCTGGTTAACCGCCGCATTCCGATTGTTGGCGACGAACACGCCGATATGGAAAAAGGCACCGGCTGCGTGAAAATCACCCCGGCGCACGACTTTAACGACTACGAAGTTGGCCGCCGTCATCAGCTGCCGATGATTAATATTTTGACCTTTGATGGCGACATCCGCGAAAGCGCGGAAGTCTATGACACCAAAGGCAATGAATCCGACGTTTATTCCAACGAGATCCCGGCTGAATTCCAGAAGATGGAACGTTTTGCCGCGCGTAAAGCGATGGTTGCCGCCGTCGACGCGCTGGGCCTGCTGGAAGAAATCAAACCGCACGACCTGACCGTGCCTTACGGCGACCGCGGCGGCGTGGTTATCGAACCGATGCTGACCGACCAGTGGTACGTGCGTGCCGACGTGCTGGCCAAGCCTGCAGTTGAAGCCGTTGAGAATGGCGACATTCAGTTCGTGCCGAAGCAGTACGAAAACATGTACTTCTCCTGGATGCGCGATATTCAGGATTGGTGTATTTCCCGTCAGCTGTGGTGGGGTCACCGCATCCCGGCATGGTATGACAACGACGGCAACGTCTACGTTGGCCGTAGCGAAGATGAAGTGCGTCAGGAAAACAACCTGAGCGCCGACGTTGCCCTGCGTCAGGACGAAGATGTTCTGGATACCTGGTTCTCTTCCGCGCTATGGACCTTCTCCACCCTCGGTTGGCCGGAAAACACCGACGCGCTGCGTCAGTTCCACCCGACCAGCGTGATGGTGTCCGGCTTCGACATTATCTTCTTCTGGATTGCCCGCATGATCATGATGACCATGCACTTCATCAAAGATGAAAACGGCAAGCCGCAGGTTCCGTTTAAGACCGTCTACATGACCGGCCTTATCCGCGACGACGAAGGCCAGAAGATGTCCAAATCCAAGGGTAACGTCATTGACCCGCTGGATATGGTTGACGGCATCACCTTGCCGGAGCTGCTGGAGAAACGTACCGGCAACATGATGCAGCCGCAACTGGCGGAAAAAATCCGCAAGCGTACCGAGAAACAGTTCCCGAACGGCATCGAGCCGCACGGCACTGACGCCCTGCGCTTTACCCTGGCGGCGCTGGCCTCTACCGGCCGCGACATCAACTGGGATATGAAGCGTCTGGAAGGTTACCGTAACTTCTGCAACAAGCTGTGGAACGCCAGCCGCTTCGTGCTGATGAATACCGAAGATCAGGATTGCGGTTTCAACGGCGGCGAGATGGTGCTGTCCCTGGCCGACCGCTGGATCCTGGCTGAATTCAACCAGACCGTGAAAGCGTACCGCGAAGCGCTGGATAACTTCCGCTTCGATATCGCCGCGGGCATCCTGTATGAGTTCACCTGGAACCAGTTCTGCGACTGGTACCTCGAACTGACCAAACCGGTCATGAACGGTGGCAGCGAAGCGGAACTGCGCGGCACTCGCCATACGCTGGTGACCGTGCTGGAAGGTCTGCTGCGCCTGGCGCATCCGATCATCCCGTTCATCACGGAAACCATCTGGCAGCGCGTGAAGGTCATTTGCGGTATTAACGCTGACACCATCATGCTGCAGCCGTTCCCGCAGTATGAGGCTTCTCAGGTTGATGAAGCGGCGCTGGCGGATACCGAATGGCTGAAGCAGGCGATCGTTGCCGTACGTAACATCCGGGCGGAAATGAATATTGCTCCGGGTAAGCCGCTGGAACTGCTGCTGCGCGGCTGCAGCAAAGATGCCGAGCGCCGTGTTAACGACAACCGTAGCTTCCTGCTGAACCTGGCGCGTCTGGAAAGCATCACCGTTCTGCCTGCCGATGATAAAGGTCCGGTTTCCGTGACTAAGATTATCGACGGCGCCGAGTTGCTGATCCCGATGGCGGGCCTTATCGACAAAGAAGCCGAGCTGGCGCGTCTGGCGAAAGAAGTGGCGAAAGTCGAAGCGGAAATCGGCCGTATCGAAAGCAAGCTGTCCAATGAAGGTTTTGTGGCCCGCGCGCCGGAAGCGGTTATCGCCAAAGAGCGTGAGAAGCTGGAAGGTTACGCGGAAGCGAAAGCGAAACTGATTGAACAGCAGGCGGTGATCGCCGCGCTGTAATAACTCGCCAAAGCATAAAAAGCCGGAGCTTGCTCCGGCTTTTTTACATTATAAGAACGGCAGGTTAGGTAAAAAACCGCTGAACAATTTGCCAGGTACTGGCGGTTTATGGGCCTCATCTTGCTGCAGGTCGAGCGTTTCAAAGTCACCCATTACCTCGGTGTTGGCGGCAATATAGCGCATCAAATTAATCTTTAACCAGGGGTACGCCAGACCCAATGTCAGCACAGAAAGAAACGTCAGAGCCAATAAACGCGGAGCAAGGCCAAAAAACGTCAGGGTAGAACGAAAACGAATGCTGTCGCCAAGCACCAAATTATTCCATGCGTGATTACGTAAAGCTACCTGGATATACGTCATGGCTAACACGATGCCGATGGCGAGAAATAAATTTCCTCCTGCCACCGTTCCAAGATGCCGTAATGCCATAAACAGAACCGTATTTTCATTACACAAGCCGAACATACATCCTGTAATCATTTGCATGAATGCGGAAATGAAAAACCCGAAAAACAGTATAATAAATGGCAATATAATTACCATTGCCCATAAAAAAGCCACGACGCAACGCTTAGTGCTAATATAAATATTAAATTTATTTTTGCCTAAGCTTGCGCCTTTGCCGATCAGTTCAAGCCAGTGGCTGTAAACCACCCCGCTGGCGACGGCCATCACACACAGTGCCAGTAAAACCAGCGCAACGAAACCCACTAGCATGTCATTTATACTTGAACCTAACCAAATACGACTTCCTGGAATAGCGAGGATAACCACCGTTAGTACGATTATCAGTAAAGGTAACCCAAGCATAATCCACCATGCGCGCAGTAGATTACATTTAAACCCGAAACGAATATTAGCGAATGAGGTCATATTCGCGTGGTAGCTTAACCCCTTCATTACCATGACTGGCAGTAGGATAAGATATGCTAACGTCACCCATTCTTCGCTGCCGTGAGAGAAAATGGCAAACGCCAGACTGAGTAAAACCAGCACGATAAACATTAGCAGCCAGCTAAGTAAAATCGTGAAACCCTTCCCGTGGTAAGCAAAACGGTTACCGTTAACCTCCATATTTTCACAAAGGTAACGGCGACTACGTACCCATGCCCAGGGAATGAATATCCCTAAAGTAATTACTGACAGTATAATATTGACCAAACAAATAAAGAAATAGGCGCGAGCCCGTCCGTGAAAGACAAAATAATGACTGGCACGCTGTTTCTTCCCTAAAGTAATATCCATAACCCCGCCATCCTTGCACTTTAAATTATATATATAAATAATAAGTCAGAATAACCATCATTAAATATGCAGAATATATTATTTTGAAATTACTCGGCAATATATTTATGCACGCCTTGCGTCGGTTAAAGAATAATGGTATTAAAACAATGTATGGTTATTTAAGCTAAAATTGAGTGATTCTATGAATCTTGCTGCGCCACAGACCTTTACTTTACGCCGCATTACGGCGGCAGATAATGCCGCCATCGCCCAGGTTATCCGCCAGGTCTCCGCGGAATACGGCCTGACCGCCGATAAAGGCTATACGGTCGCTGATCCCAACCTGGATGAACTCTATGAACTTTATAGCCAATCGGGCTCCGCCTATTGGGTTGTGGAGCAAAATGGCGAAGTGGTTGGCGGCGGCGGCGTGGCGCCGCTCTCGTGTAGTGAGTCCGATATCTGTGAGCTGCAGAAAATGTACTTTATGACCGCGGCGCGCGGCAAAGGGCTGGCGAAAAAGCTGGCGCTGATGGCGATGGATCACGCCCGCGAGCAGGGTTTTAAACGCTGCTATCTGGAGACCACCGCTTTTTTGAAAGAGGCGATTGCCCTTTATGAACATCTCGGATTTGAACACATCGACGGGCCGCTGGGCTGCACCGGCCACGTCGATTGTGAAGTGCGGATGTTGAAAACGCTGTAACGCCTCGATAGCGCAGGCGTCCGCGGTAGCGCTACGCTTACCGGGGGATGTCCCGGGCTCGCGGTGCCGTTTTTTTTGTCGGGTGGCGGCTAACGCCTTACCCGACCTACGGCCCGTACCATTACGAGCTGAAGCTCTCAACGCTATCTCTCCCCATGACTACTGAAACTGCCAGTATTAGTGGCTACCGGGTCCGAAAATCGCTGACTACGGCGCCGTCGGTACGCCGCTGTGAAAGCGGAACTCAGGCTCCGGGCGGAGAATCAATGCCGCTTCCGCCTCGCCAAGCTGGCGCACCCGCTCGCTGATATCTTCCCCCGCTATCTTCTGCGCCAGGTCCAGGTAGTCCTGATAATGACGGGCCTCGGAGCGCAGCAACGACAGATAAAACTTCTGTAAATCATCATCCAGCCACGGCGCCAGCGCGGCAAAACGCTCGCAGGAACGCGCTTCGATATAAGCGCCGCAAATCAGCTTATCGATCAGCATCACCGGCTCGTGCGATCGCACCTCCCGGCGCATACCACGGGCATAGTTGCTGGCGGTGATTTTGACGTAAGGGATATCCCGCGCCAGCATGATCTCACGCACCTGCCAGAAGTGATGCAGCTCCTCTTTGATCAACAGAATCATGCTGTCGAGCAACTGGCTGCCCCACGGGTCGTTGGTTCGCGGCATAGCGCTTTTGTTGATCCGTTTATGCAGAGCGACAAAATCCGGCTCCGGCCCACGGCGATAGGTAAAGTCTTCGTACGGTTTCAGGCATTCCAGCAGCTCGTCGGCGCCGTCTTTATCGGCGACGTAGCGGCGTACCAGCAGCATGGCGTTTTGCGCCGCTTTCAGCTCGCATACCATATGGTCGGTCAGCAGCAGCGGCAGGTTTTCCGGTTTACGGGCTTCGTCAATCCACGCCTGCGGCGTAGGACAGTGAAGAAATGCTAAAATCGGGGAGAGTATTTGCGGGTAATCCATTGAAGCTCCAGGCTATACCCTAATCAGGACGGGTATATACGGCGGCAGACGCCGCCGTATCCGTTGACGACTTAGTGGCGTACGCCGTTGTCGTCTTCGTCAATTAAATCTTCGTCATCTTCGCCGTCATCGTCTTCGCCGTTCGGGTCTTCGTAGTAGGTACCCCAACCGTCGTACTCAACGTTGAATTTTTCCGCCAGGTTCATCAGCTGTTCAACCTGGGCGTCGATCAGATCGGCGTTAAGCGCGCTTTCGCTCAGGATATCGCAGCAGATCACCACTTCACCTTCTTCGACTTCCAGCTCTTCCGGCTCGGTGACTTCATAACCCATCTTGAAGGCCTCTACCGCCACTTTTTCCAACGTTTCGAAATCATCGGCAGAGAGATGATGCTCAATGGTATACAGCGCGTCCGGATCGCTGCCATCTTCCAGCAGCTCTTCGATAATCAGACGCGTTTCCTCACGCTGTTCTTCCAGTAGTTCCGGGTTTGCCATGGCTCGTTCCTCATAATGTGCGGCAGATACTCCTATTGTCACATACCGCCGTGATTGCCTCCACCTTCTGTGTAAAAGATTTCTAACTCGGGGTTGAAAATGAATATTCATACATATAAAGTGAATTTTAATTCAATAGTGGCGTTTGCCAGGTGAGGGAATTATGTCCGCGTTATATCAGAAGCATTTCTTGAGATTACTGGATTTTACTGCTGCAGAAATTACCGGCCTTGTCGACCTGGCCGCGCAATTAAAAGCCGATAAGAAAAACGGCATCGAGGCCCAGAAACTGAAGGGCAAAAACATCGCGCTCATCTTCGAAAAAGACTCAACCCGCACACGATGCTCTTTCGAAGTTGCCGCTTACGACCAGGGCGCCCGCGTGACCTATCTCGGTTCCAGCGGAAGCCAAATCGGCCACAAAGAATCCATGAAAGATACCGCCCGCGTGCTGGGCCGCATGTATGACGGTATTCAGTATCGCGGCTACGGCCAGGAGCTGGTGGAAACCCTGGCGGAGTATGCCGGCGTGCCGGTGTGGAACGGCCTGACCGATGAATTCCACCCGACGCAGCTCCTGGCTGACCTGCTGACCATGCAAGAGCACCTGCCGGGTAAGGCATTTAATGAAATGACGCTGGTCTACGCCGGCGACGCGCGTAACAACATGGGTAACTCCATGCTGGAAGCCGCCGCGCTGACCGGGCTGGATCTGCGTCTGGTGGCGCCGAAAGCCTGCTGGCCGGATGAAGGTTTAGTGGCGGAATGCACTGCGCTGGCGAAAAAGCACGGCGGCAATATTACCCTGACGGAAGATATCGCCGCGGGCGTAAAAGGCGCCGATTTCATTTATACCGACGTGTGGGTGTCGATGGGCGAGGCGAAAGAGAAATGGGCGGAGCGTATCGCCCTGCTGCGCGGTTACCAGGTGAATAAAGCCATGCTGCAATTGACCGGCAACCCGCAGGTGAAATTCCTGCATTGTCTGCCCGCGTTCCACGATGACCAGACCATTCTCGGCAAACAGATGGCGGCGGAGTATGGACTGCACGGCGGCATGGAAGTGACCGATGAAGTCTTTGAATCGCCGGCGAGCATCGTCTTCGATCAGGCGGAAAACCGTATGCACACCATCAAAGCGGTGATGGTGGCGACGCTTGGGAAATAGCCATTAACCACGGTAGATTCCCGGATAGCGCCAGGCGTATCCGGGCTACCCGTTTTAAGCCATCAATACCTTTACCACCGCTTTGCGCACCTTCGCCGGCGCCCCGACGGCACAGAGCGGTTTATGCACTTCGCCTGGATAAAACACCACAAAATCCCCCTCGTTAAGGATAACGGTTTTCTCCTGCGCTCCCTCGGCGAGGAAGGCGATGTCTTTGTCCGCCAGCCAGTCAGTCTGCGGCTCGCCTGCCGGTAAGGTGCTGAAAGTCATCCCTTCCTGACCGCGCAGCACAATCTGGATATCCAGATAGCGGGCGTGATACTCGGCGCGACGCTCGGCCTGCGGTTCGGTGCTGTCTTCAGAAATCAGATAGAACAGATTGTTGCCGTCGATATCGTGCTTGCCGAGCGGCGTCGCCTCGTTGACGTGAGCCTTAACATGCTCAATCGCCTGACGCAGCGCGTCCGGCAGCCAGGATTGCAGATGATGAATATTGCCGATAATCATAAGAGCCCTCAAATATAAAACAGCTTTTCATTTTTGTTTTATACGCCGCTTACCACTGCCAGACCACATTTTTATCGCGGTTTTTTGCGCTGGCGCAGCCTTCGCAGGCAAACGTTTCCCTGATTGTGGATTAATCGCTTGATTGCTCATCAAAGCTGCGTATAATGCCAGCCGTTTTGCCGGGAGGAAATATGGTCAATTGCGTACGACATTGCTGTGTCTTACCGCGTCTGAAAGCAGGCGCTGGCCTGGCGTTTTTCTTTCCGTTGCTCAATGAATTCTCGAAGCCCCTTATTTAAGGGGCTTTTTTTTTGCTCAGGCGTCAGGAGATAAGCATGGCTAACCCGCTATATCAAAAACATATCATTTCCATAAACGATCTCAGCCGCGAAGACCTCGAACTGGTGCTGGCGACGGCCGCAAAGCTGAAAGCCAATCCGCAACCCGAGCTGCTGAAGCATAAGGTTATCGCCAGCTGTTTCTTTGAAGCCTCCACTCGTACTCGTCTCTCTTTTGAAACCTCCATGCACCGCCTCGGCGCCAGCGTGGTCGGCTTCTCCGACAGCAGCAACACCTCGCTCGGTAAGAAAGGCGAAACCCTGGCCGACACCATTTCGGTTATCAGCACCTACGTCGATGCTATCGTGATGCGCCATCCGCAAGAAGGCGCCGCGCGTCTGGCAACCGAATTCTCCGGCTGCGTGCCGATTCTCAACGCCGGCGACGGCGCCAATCAGCATCCGACACAAACCCTGCTCGACCTGTTCACCATTCAGGAAACTCAGGGCCGCCTTGAGAATCTTAATGTCGCGATGGTCGGCGACCTGAAATATGGCCGTACCGTACACTCGCTGACCCAGGCGCTGGCCAAATTCAACGGCAACCGCTTTTACTTCATCGCCCCGGACGCGCTGGCGATGCCGCAATATATTCTCGATATGCTGGATGAAAAAGGCATCGCCTGGAGCCTGCATAGCGCCATCGACGAAGTGATGGCAGAGGTCGATATTCTGTATATGACGCGCGTGCAGAAAGAGCGCCTTGACCCATCGGAATACGCCAACGTGAAGGCGCAGTTCATACTGCGCGCCGCGGATCTCGAAGGCGCGCGCGCCAACATGAAAGTGCTGCACCCGCTGCCGCGCGTTGATGAAATCACCACCGATGTCGATAAAACGCCGCACGCCTGGTACTTCCAGCAGGCCGGCAACGGCATCTTCGCCCGCCAGGCGTTACTGGCACTGGTATTGAATAGCGAGCTGGCACAGTAAGGGGGAATGAGAGATGACACACGACAATAAACTGCAGGTAGAAGCCATTAAGCGCGGCACCGTGATCGACCATATCCCGGCCCAGGTCGGCTTCAAACTGTTGACCTTGTTCAAGCTGACCGAAACCGACCAGCGCATCACCATCGGCCTGAACCTGCCATCCGGTGAGATGGGCCGTAAAGATTTGATTAAAATCGAGAACACCTTTCTGACCGATGAGCAGGTCAATCAGCTGGCGCTGTATGCGCCGGACGCAACGGTTAACCGTATCGATGATTACGAAGTGGTGGGCAAATCCCGCCCGAGCCTGCCGGAGCGCATCAATAGCGTGCTGGTCTGTCCGAATAGCAACTGCATCAGTCACGCTGAGCCGGTTTCGTCGAGTTTCGCAGTGAAAAAACGCGCCGATGACATTGCACTCAAATGCAAATACTGTGAAAAAGAGTTTTCCCATTATGTGGTGCTGGCCAACTAATTGCGGTTGGTATTAATACCGGCCCTCCCTATAATGGCTACGACCTAATTACTGCAGTTCATCTGGAGATATTATGAGCAAAACTATTGCGACGGAAAAGGCACCAGCAGCTATCGGCCCATATGTACAAGGTGTTGATCTGGGTAGCATGATCATCACTTCCGGCCAGATCCCAGTAGACCCGAAAACCGGCAGCGTGCCGGAAGATGTCGCCGCGCAGGCGCGTCAGTCCCTGGACAACGTAAAAGCTATCGTTGAAGCCGCTGGCCTGAAAGTGGGCGATATCGTGAAAACCACCGTTTTCGTGAAAGATCTGAACGATTTCGCCACCGTGAATGCCGCGTATGAAGCGTTCTTCACCGAGCATAACGCCACTTTCCCGGCGCGTTCCTGCGTAGAAGTCGCGCGTCTGCCGAAAGACGTGAAGATTGAGATTGAAGCTATCGCGATCCGTCGCTAATCGCTTCTCTGCCCTCACCCCAGGCGCTTGCGCCATCCGCGGGGTGAGGGAAATGCCCTATTTTATCTTCGTTGCCCGCAGCAGTTTCTCCAGCGGATAGACCGCCGCAATCACCAGCTCATCCTGGGTTTTCGCCGCCGTATCCAGCTGCGCCTGGATTGAGGCGTACTCTTTATCGTCCAGCGTTCCCTGCCGCGCAACCAGATCGGTCAAGCGCAGCCCGAGGCTCGCCAGCTTATCAACCTGCTGCACCACCGGTTTAATCGCCGCCAGCTGATAGTTATTGTCGGTCAGCGCCAGCGCATCGCCGCTGTTGTTCTGCCAGCGGGTAAAGACGTGGCGCAGCGCATCGGCGCTCTCGGTGTCTTCGGCATCGCTGATCAGCCGCTCCGCCCACTGGTTCAGGCTGCGTACGGTGTCGCTCTCCGCCGGTAACGCATCGGCCAGCCGGTTAAGCGGTTCAAATTGATGGTAATTGTTCGCCTGGAACTTGAGATGCTGACGGGTGTAGTAATGCGCCGGCTCCAGCGCCTCGGCGAGGATCTGCAACGCCAGCGTATGGCTGCTGTTCGCCAGCCGGGTGAACTGCTCCAACTGCTGAGTGTGCTGCTGCAGGCCGACGGAGACCGTTGACCAGCTGTCCATCGCCTGCAGGCGCTGATACATATTGTCGCTGTCTTTGACGTCCTCGGCCGACCACAGACGCTCCGCTACTGCAAAAGCGCGCGGCCACAGCTTGATATCGATGACCGGCGCGGCGACGTTCTCCGCCCACAGCGCCGCCTCACCGCCCAGCAGATTCTTCTGTTGCTGCGCGTCGGGCAGCGTCGGCTGAATGCCCTGCGGCACGGCATCCAGCCGCTTGCCGTCAATGGGATAACGGGTGTTGCCAAGCAGGAAGTAACCTGCGAGCTTGTCATCGTTAATGGTCAGCACCGGGCGGGTTTCGCCCATCCAGGTATCGACGCGGAACGTGACCTGATTGTCGCCGAGCCATTCAATCTCCTGCACGGCACGCCGTGATTTACCTTTAAAATCAATAAATCCCCGCCAGCCGCTATCGCCTTTTACCAGCGTAAAGCTGCCCTCAACCGCGCTGCCCTTCAGCCGCGGCATCGAAAACTGCCAGCTCTGGGCGCTGTCGCTATCGGTAATCGTATCCACGCCGTTAAGCCCCTGCGGGATAATTTCATTACGATAGTGATAGGCGGTGTACTGCGGCTGGTCGAGGTAAAAACCGGTGGAGAGAATACCGCGATAGCCGTGTTTGGCGACGTCGCCTAATGCGTCCTGCCCCTGCCAGGACTGGATCAGAATGCTCTTCGGTAAATCAGGGTGGTAGATCTCATCCCAGCCGACCATCTGCCGGTGATGTTTCTCGAGCAGCTTCTCCAGGCGCCGGTTGAAGTACGCCTGTAGCGCGTGGCTGTCCGCCAGCCCCTTCTCTTTGAGGAATTTCTGAATGGCCGGATTGGCGCGCCACTGGCTGTCATCGACTTCATCACCGCCGATATGCAGATACGGATCGGGGAAGATAGCCGCCAGTTCGCTGACCATCGCCTCGGCAAACGCGTAGGTGGCCTCTTTTGTTGGGTCGAGTACCGGTTTCAGCACGCCCCAGTGGCGCTCCATCGCGTAAGGCCCCGGCGCGCTCATCAGTTCCGGATAAGCCACGGCGATCGCCGAGGCGTGGCCCGGCATATCGATTTCCGGCACCACGCGAATACCGCGTTCAGCCGCGTAACGCACAATGTCTTTCATCTGCGCCTGGGTATAAAACAGGCCGTCGCTGGCCTGCTGCTGCAGCTTCGGATAGCGGCTGGAGGCGAAGCGCCAGCCCTGATCGTCGGTCAGATGCCAGTGCAGTACATTAAGCTTCGCCGCCGCCATACCATCAATCTGCCGCTTGATCGCCGACAGCGGCATAAAGTGACGGGCGGAATCCAGCAGCAGTCCACGCCACGGGAAGCGCGGCGCATCGTCAATGGCGACATAAGGAATGGTGGTGCCGTCAGGACCGTTTTGTACCAGCTGTAGCAGCGTTTCCATGCCGCGCAGCGCGCCAAAACGCGTATTGGCTTTCAGGGTCGCGCCGTCTGCGTTAACGGTTAGCTGATAGCTTTCGTCGCTATCCGGCTGTGGCAGGAAAGGCACTTTTTTACTGACGATCACGTTAATGGTTGGGCTTTTCGCCGGCGCCGTCTGCGGCTGGAGCGTCCAGCCGGTTTGCCGCGCAAGACGTTCGCGCCAGCGGTTCGCCGCTTCGCCAAGATCGTCGCCGCTGACGTTGATCGTCAGCTGATTATTTAGCGCCAACGCCCCCTGCGCCTGCGGGCGCTTCACATGGGCGGGCCACGGCATCAGCGGCAGATCGCCCGCCGGGGCGGCAAGCGCCATGCTGCTCAGTAATATTCCGCTGGTCAGCAGACTGTAACGCACGGTGTTAATCATCAATGTTCCTTTTTATGACGGGCCAAAAAAAGCAAAACATTGGGTTAACATGCGCACAAAATTGCGTCAATACATGGCGATGACGGGCTTCACAACTTGATGAGATTTAAGAGAAATACCGGTAAGCCCCTCTGCCCGGCGGCAAAGGGGCGAAACCTCTACTGCCAGCCGTAACGACGGCTGTAGAAGCCTTTAACGGTCTGGGTCAACACCATGTAACCCGCCAGAATCGCCACCAGCCATGGGAAATAGCTGAGCGGCAGCGCCTGCAGCTGCAGGTAGCCCGCCAGCGGCGAGAACGGCAGCGCGATACCCACCGCCATCACCAGCAGCGTCATCGCGAACAGCGGCCACGCGGCGCGGCTCTGGACGAACGGAATGCGGCGGGTACGGATCATATGCACAATCAGCGTCTGCGACAGCAGCCCTTCAATAAACCAGCCGGACTGAAATAGGGTCTGCATCTCGACGCTGTTGGCGTGGAACACCCACCACATCAGGCTGAAGGTGAGGATATCGAAAATCGAGCTGATCGGCCCGAAGAAGACCATAAAACGCCCGAGATCGGCCGGGTTCCAGCGCTGCGGTTTACGGATCTGCTCATCGTCGACGTTATCGAACGGAATCGCCACCTGGGAGACATCGTACAGCAGGTTCTGAATCAACAGGTGCAGCGGCAGCATCGGCAGGAACGGCAGGAAGGCGCTGGCCACCAGCACGCTGAAGACGTTGCCGAAGTTGGAGCTGGCGGTCATTTTGATGTACTTGAGCATGTTGGCGAAGGTGCGGCGGCCTTCGATAACCCCCTCTTCCAGTACCATCAGGCTTTTTTCCAGCAGAATGATATCCGCCGCCTCGCGGGCGATATCCACCGCCCCGTCAACGGAAATGCCAATATCCGCCGCGCGTAGCGCCGGGGCGTCGTTAATACCGTCGCCCATAAAGCCCACCACGTGACCTTCGCGTTTCAGCAGCGTCACGATGCGCTCTTTATGCAGCGGCGCCAGGCGCGCGAACAGCGTGGTGCGTTTCGCCAGCGCCGCCAGTTCGTCGTCGCTCATGGCTTCAATCTGGCTGCCAATCACCACTTCGCCCGCATCCAGCCCCACTTCATGACACACTTTCGCCGCCACCAGTTCGCTGTCGCCGGTGAGGATTTTTACCGTAATGCCGCTGGCCTTCAGCGCTTTCAGCGCCGGGGCGGTAGTCTCTTTCGGCGGATCGAGGAAGGCGATGTAGCCTTCGAGGATCAGGTCGGACTCATCCGCACGCTGATAGTCACCTTCCCGCGCCGGCAGGTATTTGGTCGCCACCGCCACCACCCGCAGCCCCTGACGGTTCAGGGTATCGGTCACCCGGCGAATACGGCGCAGCATGGTCTCGTCCAGTGGTACGATTTCGCCGTTGTAGCGCACCTGGGTCGAGACGTTGAGGATCTCCTGCAGCGCCCCTTTACAGATCAGCTGATGCGCGTCGTCCTGCTCTTTCACCACCACCGACATGCGGCGACGTTCAAAATCAAACGGGATCTCATCCACCTTCTGCCAGCGCTCCGCGAGACCGCGAGCGGCATCCAGCTCCACGCCTTCCAGCACCGCGGTGTCGAGCAGGTTTTTAAGCCCCGTCTGGTAATGGCTATTGAGCCAGGCGGTGTGCAGGACTCTCTCGCTGGATTTACCGGAAACATCGGTGTGGTTCTCCAGCACGATTTTGTCCTGGGTCAGGGTGCCGGTTTTATCGGTGCAGAGGATATCCATCGCGCCAAAGTTTTGAATGGCGTCGAGGTGTTTGACAATCACCTTTTGTTTTGACAGCTTCACCGCCCCGCGCGCCAGCGTCGAGGTGACGATCATCGGCAGCATCTCCGGCGTCAGGCCGACCGCCACCGACAGCGCGAACAGCGCCGCTTCCCACCAGTCGCCTTTGGTGTAGCCGTTGATCAACAGCACCACCGGCGCCATCACCAGCATAAAGCGGATCAGCAGCATGCTGACCCGGCTAATGCCTTTCTGAAAGGCGTTCGGCTCGCTTTCCTGCTCGCTGACGCGCCCGGCAAGCTGGCCGAACCAGGTGTTGCCGCCGGTGGCGTAGACGATGGCCTGCGCCGAGCCGCTCACCACGTTGGTCCCCATAAAGCACAGGGTGTCGCATTCCAGCGGATTGGTTTGTAGCGGATCGCGGGTGCGCGCGACTTTTTCAACCGGCAGCGATTCGCCGGTCAGCGAGGCCTGAGCGACAAACAGGTCGCGCGCCACAATGATGCGCAGGTCCGCCGGGATCATATCTCCCGCCGACAGCCTGACGATATCGCCCGGCACCAGTTGGTCGATAGGCAGTTCGAGCCAGCGGCTCTCGCCCTGCTCGTTGATAACCCGCAGCACCGTGGCGGTATTGCTGACCATCGCCTTCAGCGCATCCGCCGCTTTGGTCGAGCGCGCTTCCTGGATGAAGTTAAGCAGCGTCGAGATGCCGACCATCAGCGCGATAACGCCCGCGGCGAACAAATCTTCAGTGGAATAGGAGACGATGCCGAGCACCGTCAACAGCAGGTTGAACGGGTTGCGATAGCAGGTCCACAGATGAACCCACCACGGCGACGGCTTCTGCGCCGGGATTTGGTTATCGCCGTGCAGGGCGATTTTCGCCGCCACTTCGACGTCGTTCAGCCCTTCAGGGTGGCTGTCGAACGCGCGCCAGATTTCATGCTCATCCATGGCCGCCACGTCCAGACAGCGCTTGCCGAGTGAATCCGGGATCGGCGCGCTGGCCAGGTTACGGGCGTCGGGCAGCGGATCGCGCTGGATCAAACGATGGGGTAAATGACGGCTAAGCTGCGCGAACAGCTGCCGGGTAAAATTTTTCAGCATAAACAGTCCCTCCGCGCTCGCGCGAGCGAACGCAGCGTTGCCAACAGGCGTGGCAAAGCCTTACCTGTCAGGCATTATTTTTATAGGGCAGGGACATCGTGGACGTCACTGCTTTACGCTTTCCGGTAAAGCAGTGCTAAACAGGCTTACCGGAAAGAAAGGTTGCTCCATCGAGGATGAGGAGTGGGATCGGGGTCCATAAAATTCTCCGGTAAGTAACTCAAGACGGCGCGGAGTATACCGCGACCAGGAAACTATTTGTGGCTATTATGGCTATCATACCGTCCGGCAACTAAACCGGACCTCAACCAGTCTTTGCTCATTGAGGATTCGTTGAGTAGCATTAGACTCACTCAAATCGGACGACGGCGAGAACCTCGTATGCAAAACCGGCTAACAATCAAAGATATCGCGCGTTTAAGCGGCGTTGGAAAATCGACGGTGTCGCGCGTGCTGAATAACGAAAGCGGCGTCAGCGAGCGCACCCGCGAACGGGTGGAAGCGGTGATGCAGCAGCACGGTTTCTCCCCTTCCCGCTCCGCCCGCGCCATGCGTGGTCAGAGCGATAAGGTGGTGGCGATTATCGTCACCCGTCTGGATTCGCTGTCGGAAAATTTAGCGGTGCAGACCATGCTGCCCGCCTTTTATCAGCAGGGCTACGATCCGATCATGATGGAGAGCCAGTTTTCTCCGGCGCTGGTGGAAGAACATCTGGGCATGCTCGCCCGTCGCAATATCGACGGCGTGGTACTGTTCGGCTTTACCGGTATTCGCGAGGAGATGCTCGCGCCGTGGCGCGAAACGCTGGTGCTGCTGGCGCGCGACGCTCCCGGCTTCGCTTCGGTGTGTTATGACGATCATGGCGCGATCAAGTTACTGATGCAGCGTCTCTATGAACGCGGACACCGACATATAAGTTTCCTCGGCGTGCCGCACAGCGACGTTACCACCGGGGAACGCCGTCATCAGGCTTATCTCGATTTCTGCGCGCAAAAGAAGCTCACGCCGACCGCTGCCCTGCCGGGACTGGCGATGAAGCAGGGTTATGAAAGCGTCGCCAGCGTACTGACGCCCGAGACCCGCGCGCTGGTCTGCGCCACCGATACTCTCGCTCTCGGCGCCAGTAAATATCTACAGGAACAGCGTATCGACACGCTACAACTCGCCAGCGTCGGCAGCACGCCGCTGATGAAGTTTCTGCATCCGGAGATCCTCACCGTCGATCCCGGCTACGCCGAAGCCGGACGCCAGGCGGCGCAGCAGCTGATCGACCAGATCGCCGGCCACGCAGAACCCCGCCAAATCGTCATTCCCGCTGCCCTGAATTAATCTCGTTCGGGCGATTTATGTGATCTTCGCCGAGTTTCGGGAACGTTCCCATTTTGCATTCCCAACGGAACGGTTAGGATGCATGCAAGGTAAAAACGGCATCTCTCCCCTCTGTTTTTGAGGCTTCATCATGAGCAAAGTAAACCAGCAGGACATCGATAAACTGATCGAACTGGTGGGCGGGCGCGGCAACATTGCCACCGTCAGCCACTGTATTACCCGTTTGCGCTTTGTGCTGAACGATCCGGCCATCGCCAAACCGAAAGACATTGAGCAGTTGCGCATGGTGAAGGGATGCTTCACTAACGCCGGGCAGTTCCAGGTGGTCATCGGCACCGAAGTCGGCGATTACTATAAGGCGCTGCTGGCCACCACCGGCCAGGCGTCCGCCGACAAAGAGCAGGCCAAACAGGCCGCGCGGCAAAACATGAAGTGGCACGAACGGTTGATCTCGCACTTTGCCGAGATCTTTTTCCCGCTCCTGCCGGCGCTGATCAGCGGCGGTCTTATCCTCGGTTTCCGTAACGTCATCGGCGATCTGCCGATGAGCAACGGCCAGACGCTGGCGCAAATGCACCCGTCGTTGAAAACGATTTATGACTTCTTGTGGCTGATTGGCGAGGCTATCTTCTTCTATCTGCCGGTGGGGATCTGCTGGTCAGCGGTGAAGAAAATGGGCGGCACGCCGATCCTCGGGATCGTGCTTGGCGTCACGCTGGTCTCTCCGCAGTTGATGAACGCTTACCTGCTCGGCCAGCAGGTGCCGGAAGTGTGGAACTTCGGCCTGTTTACCATTGCGAAAGTCGGCTATCAGGCGCAGGTGATCCCGGCTCTGCTGGCGGGGCTGGCGCTGGGCTTTATCGAAACGCGCCTCAAGCGTATCGTGCCTGACTACCTCTATCTGGTGGTGGTGCCGGTGTGCTCGTTGATTCTGGCGGTGTTCCTCGCTCACGCTTTTATCGGCCCGTTTGGTCGTCTGATTGGCGACGGCGTGGCCTTCGCGGTACGCCACTTGTTAACCGGCAGCTTCGCGCCGATCGGCGCCGCGCTGTTCGGCTTCCTGTATGCGCCGCTGGTGATAACCGGCGTACATCAGACCACCCTCGCTATCGATATGCAGATGATTCAAAGCATGGGCGGCACGCCGGTATGGCCGCTGATTGCGCTGTCGAATATTGCTCAGGCGTCGGCGGTGGTCGGCATTATTATTGCCAGCCGTAAACAGAATGAACGCGAAATCTCGGTACCCGCGGCGATCTCCGCCTATCTCGGGGTCACCGAACCGGCGATGTACGGCATCAACCTGAAGTACCGCTTCCCGATGCTGTGCGCGATGGTCGGATCCGGCCTTGCGGGCCTGCTCTGCGGCCTGAACGGCGTGCTGGCAAACGGCATCGGCGTCGGCGGCCTGCCGGGCATCCTGTCGATTCAGCCAAGCTACTGGCAGGTCTACGCCACGGCGATGGCCATCGCCGTGGTAGTGCCGATTATCCTCACCACCGTGGTTTATCAACGCAAGTACCGTCAGGGCACCTTGCAGATTATCTAACGTCTTCTTTCGGGGCGCCGCTTGCGCCCCCTATATTCGCAGGAACGTAATATGAATACCCTTCCCCGCTGGTGGCAAAACGGCGTTATTTATCAAATCTACCCGAAGAGTTTTCAGGACACCACCGGCAGCGGTACCGGCGATTTACGCGGCGTCACCGCCCGTCTCGACTACCTGCAAAAGCTCGGCGTCGACGCTATCTGGCTGACGCCGTTCTACGTCTCGCCGCAGGTGGATAACGGCTATGACGTGGCGAACTATACCGCTATCGATCCCTCATACGGCACGCTGGAAGATTTCGACCAACTGGTCGCCGGAGCGAAAGCGCGCGGTATCCGCATCGTGCTGGATATGGTGTTTAACCATACCTCGACGGAACACGAATGGTTCCGCCAGTCGTTAAATAAGGCGAGCCCGTATCGCCAGTTCTATATCTGGCGCGACGGCGAGCCGGGAACATTACCGAATAACTGGCGTTCGAAATTCGGCGGTAACGCCTGGCAGTGGCATGCGGAAAGCGAACAGTATTATTTGCATCTTTTCGCCACCGAGCAGGCGGATCTTAACTGGGAAAACCCGGCGGTACGCGCCGAGCTGAAAAAAGTCTGCGAATTCTGGGCCGATCGCGGCGTTGATGGCCTGCGCCTTGATGTCATCAATCTTATCTCCAAGGATCAGAACTTCCCGTCCGATACCGTTGGCGATGGACGTCGCTTCTACACCGATGGCCCGCGGGTTCACGAGTTCCTGCGGGAAATGAGCCGCGATGTCTTTACTCCTCGTGGCCTGATGACCGTCGGTGAAATGTCTTCCACTTCGCTTGAACACTGCCAGCAATACGCCGCGCTGGACGGACGCGAACTGTCGATGACGTTTAATTTTCATCACTTAAAAGTCGATTATCCCGGCGGCGAAAAATGGACCCTCGCCCGTCCGGACTACGTGGCGCTGAAAGCGCTATTCCGCCACTGGCAGCAAGGGATGCATAACCGGGCGTGGAATGCGCTGTTCTGGTGTAACCACGATCAGCCGCGCATCGTGTCGCGCTTCGGCGACGAGGGTGAGTACCGGGTGCCGGCGGCGAAGATGCTGGCGATGGTACTGCACGGCATGCAGGGCACGCCCTATATCTATCAGGGCGAAGAGATTGGCATGACCAACCCGCATTTCAGCAACATTAGCGATTATCGCGACGTGGAAAGCCATAATATGTTTATCGAGCGCGCGGCGCAGGGGCAAAGCCCGGATGAACTGCTGGCGATTCTGGCCAGCAAATCGCGCGACAATAGCCGCACACCGATGCCGTGGCACGACGGCGAGAACGGTGGCTTCAGCGATGGAGAACCCTGGATCGCGTTGGGTGATAACTATCGCGAGATTAACGTCGAGGCGGCGCTGGCGGATCCGGAATCGGTGTTTTACACCTATCAGCAGCTGATCGCGCTGCGAAAAACCACGCCGGTGCTGACCTGGGGGGATTATCAGGATCTGCTGCCGGACCATCTGTCGCTGTGGTGTTATCGCCGCCAGTGGCAGGGGCAGACGCTGGTGGTGGCCGCCAATCTGAGCCGTGAGTTCCAGCCGTGGCAGCCGCCGGAGATGTCCGGCGACTGGCGGGCGCTGATTGGCAACTATGCGGAAACGGCCAACCGTCCGGCGGCAATGACGCTGCGGCCGTTCGAAGCGGTATGGTGGGTGCAGGCGTAAAGCTTTTCCCCGGTGGCGCTACGCTCACCGGGGCTACCGGTTCGTGGGGCTGGAGATTACGCGCGGTCAGCGTCAGGAAGGATAACGCTCTCCTGCGGCTGCGCTGAGGCATGCTCCTCTTTGGCCTTCAGCCGATCCCAGGCGCGGAAGAACGGATAGTAAACCACCAGCGAAATAGTTAAATTCACGACCTGCAGTATGGTGCCGGAAATATGGCCGCCGGTCGCCAGATAGCCGCTGATGAAGATCGGCGTGGTGAACGGCAGCGCGATTCCGGCCGGCGGCGCCACCAGCCCGGTCGCCATTGCGGTATAGGACACGATCACCAGCAGCACCGGCGTTAAAATAAACGGCAGGAAGAAGTACGGGTTCATCACCAGCGGGATGCCGAACACCATCGGCTCGCTGATGTTAAACAATGCTCCCGGCGCGGCAATTTTCCCCAGTTGTTTCATCTGCTGACTACGGCTGCGCAGCAACATAAAAATCACCAGCCCCAGCAGCGCGCCGGTGCCGCCGGGCGCAATCCACAGGTCGTAAAATTGCTGGGTAATAATATGCGGGATCGGCTGGCCGTTCTGAAAGGCCGTCAGGTTCTCTGACATATTCGACAGCCACACCGGCTGGATAAATACCAGCACAATCGCGTCGCCGTGCAGGCCCAGCGTCCACAAAATACCGATCACAATCACCGAAATAATCATCCCCGGCAGCGTACCGCCGACGTGATGCATCGGAATACCGATCAGGGTGGCGATCATGCTGTTGATGTCGCCGAACGGCGAGGCCTCAACCGCCAGGCGCAGCGCCAGCACCACCGCCAGTACGCAAAAACCAGGGATCAGCGCGAGGAATGATTTCGCCACTGCCGGCGGCACGCCGTCCGGCATGCTGATAACGAGATTGCGACTGGCGACCAAACGATAAATCTCCGTCGACAGCAGCGAAATGACAATAGCGACAAACAGCCCCTGGCTGCCGACCATGCTCACCGGGATCACTCCTTTAATCACCTCCGCCGCGCCGTGTACCGGGGTAAACAGGGTGTTTTGCGGGATAGTCATCACAAAGGCCACCAGCGACATCGCCCCGGCGCTCAGCGGGTCGATGGTGCGGTACTTCTCCGCCAGCCGATAAGCGATGCCGAAGCTGGAAATCAGCGCCATAATGTCGTAGGTCGCTTTCACCGGGTACAGCATTTTATCGCGCCAGACCTCGCCAAACAGGCCGCTCATCATGTCGGCATAGCCGGGGATCGGCAGGTAGGCGAAAATCAGGAAAAACGAGCCAATCAGCATAAACGGCATATTCAGAATGATGCCATCGCGTACCGACAGGACGTGCTTTTGCCCGGCGATTTTTAGCGCCGCCGGCATGACGTAACGTTCAATCCAGCTTGTATTCGACATGGTGTGCTCCCGAGGGAAATAGCGGTCAGTTAAATTGCGTCAGCCATTGACGGTTTATCGTTAACACTTCATCCAGCAGCGCCTGGGCATCGGTGACGTTACCGACCAACGGGTTAGCCACCAGCGCCAGCAGCGCGCTCTCGCGGCAGCCGTGTACCGCGGCTTCAATCGTCAGCCTTTCAAAGGCTTTCACCTGCTGCGTCAGGCCGTTCATCGCCGGCGGCAGCGGGCCGAACGCCAGCGGCCGCGCCCCTTGCGCATCGATAATGCTGTTGGTTTCCACCACCGCATCATCATCCAGGCCGTGAATCGCGCCGTTGTTGCGGGTGTTTACCACCATCTCCGCGCCCAGGTTGTTGTGAATCGCATTGATAAGCTCAACGGCCACTTCCGAGTAGTAAGCGCCGCCGCGAAAGCTCAGCTGCTCTGGTTTTTCTTCCAGCTGCGGGTCGGCGTACAGCGCAAACAGCTCCTGCTCGACCTTCATCACCTGCTCGGCGCGGGTGCCTTTGGTTTTCGCTGCGGCGATCTCTTCCGCCAGCATCGCCGGCGTCAGCCAGAAATAACGATGATAAGGGCACGGAATCGCCTTCAGCGCGCGGAGGAATTCCGCCGGCCACGGCAGTTCTTTAATGTTGTTCATCGACAGCGCCTTACCGTCGCACAGCATATCGATCACTTTACCGGTGACATCCTCGCGCCCCTGTAGCACCTTATGCACCCAGACCATATGGTTGAGCCCGGCAAAGCGCAGTTTCACTTCGGACTCCTGCGCGCCCAACATGCCGACGATCATGTGCTGCATGTTGATCGGTACGTTGCACAGGCCGATGATCTTCGCCTTGCTGTAGCGGCTGACCGCCTCGGTGACGATCCCCGCCGGGTTGGTAAAGTTAAGAATGAACGCTTCCGGCGCCAGTTGTTCCACTTTGCGCGCAACATCGAGGATCACCGGGATCGTCCGCAGCGCCTTGGCGAAACCGCCGACGCCGGTGGTCTCCTGGCCCAATAGATGATATTTGAGACCCAGCCGTTCATCGGCGGCGCGCGCCGCCAGTTGCCCGACGCGTAGCTGCGTCAGCACAAAGCTGGCGCCGCGGATCGCCTCATCGAGCGTAAAGTGGACGCTGACCGCCACCTGCTCCAGCCCTTTATGTTTCAACATCCGCCGGGCCAGCGCGGCAATGATCTCAACCTTTTCCCTGCCGGATTCGACATCCACCAGCGCCAGTTCGGTGACCGGAAGCTGCTCATAACGAACGATAATCCCTTCAATAAGCTCCGGCGTGTAGCTGCTGCCGCCGCCGATAACGGCGATTTTCAGTGCTTGCATAGTGACCTCTATTCGCATTTTTCGGCATGCAGATCGCCGCGCGCGATCGCCAGGACCGCACGTGAGGGTGATAAAAAACGGGATTAGTAAATTAGCGTTCGAGCAGGGCCAGCGCTTTATCCAGCACCGCGGCGCCGCGCATCATGCCGTAGTCGGCCATATCGATCACCGCTACCGCTTTGCCCTGCGGCGCCGCCAGCGCGGTTAGCCGTCCGGCTTCGTATTTGACCTGCGGTCCGAGGAGGATGACATCGGCGTTCGGCAGTTCACGTTCAAATTCCGCCACCGCCACCGCGTAGATTTCCAGCGCCAGCGCGCGCTGCTGGGCTTCCGCTTTCATTTTATTTACCAGCATGCTGGTCGACATGCCTGCGGCACAACAGAGTACGATTCGTGGCATTGCGCTTCCCCTTTGCGTGTTTATCGCTTCAGCCTTCACGACCTGTGCGACTATATTGTTAATATTGTGTGATAGTGAAGGCTATATGAAAATAATTTTCACCGATGTGATCGAGGCTCAATTTTTGCGCATTATTTCCTCATGTCATTGCCAAACATCGACGCCAGATATAGGAAATCGCCTGCGCAGATGCTATAAAAACGGCTATTCACTAAGTGAAAAATATTTTCAATTCCGGGTACTGCCAAAGGGAACATCAGGATGGATATCGTAGGTCAGCTACAGGAAGGATTGATCCGCTTTAGCGCTCAGGAGTCGCGCGTCGCCGCCTTTATTCTGGAAAATCTTAGCTTTACCGCCAGCGCCTCCATTGACGAACTGGCCGCCAGCGCGGGGGTCAGCCCGGCCACCATCACCCGCTTCGCCCGTTCAGTGGGCTGTGATGATATTCGTGATTTACGTAAACAGCTGGCGCAGGCCAGTGAACGGCGCGCCAGCTGGCTCACGCCGGATAGCGCCGCCCTGCCCGTCGCCTGGCGCGACAAACTTAGCAGCCTCGGCGATACGCTAACCCGCCAGCTCGGGCACACCGCCGAAGCGGCGGTGGAAAAGTGCAAATCGCGCCTGCTGAGCGCTCGCGCGGTGCATTGCTTCGCCCTCGGCGCCCAGGACGTGGCGCTGGCGGCGCTGCTGCAGCACCAGCTGCTGCCATCCGGCATCGCGATTAATCTCTGTCAGGAGGCGGCGCTGATGCGAATGACCGCCAGTACCCTCAACGACGATCATCTACTGCTGGTGCTGGCCACCGCCGAAGCCAGTACGGTATTACAGAGCGCGACGCTGCAGGCGCGTACGCAGGGAGTGACGATTATCGCACTGACCCCGGAACAGCATGCGCTGGCCGATATGGCCAGCGCCGTGCTTCCGCTGCCCGCCAACCCGCAACATGCCCGCTACGCCCTGCTACTGCTGGTCGATCTGCTTAACGATACATTGATAGCCTGAATGTTTTGCCCGTTCCTTTAGCGTTCGGGCCCAATTTTTGCTTATATTTTAAGCGCCTAAATTTACATTTACGCCAGCGCCCATCATCCGTACTCTCACCTTTTTACCTTGTTCTGGGTCAATAAAATCGCAAACATCTTTGATGCAAATCACTACATATAGAACTTAAAATGCGCCCCGGCCCTACATATTGTATTAATCGTCTATTATGTCACCATATCTTGTCGTTGTTGGGCGGTGATGAGATGTGGATAAAAAGGGCCGGATCCGAAGGCAAACGCCGCTAGTCGTAGCGTGGCGCGCTTTTGGGAGACCTTCCGCCTCTGTGGATAACCTGTTCTATATATGGAGTGATCATGACACCGCATGTGATGAAACGTGATGGCTGTAAAGTGCCGTTCAAGTCAGAGCGCATTAAAGAAGCAATTCTGCGTGCAGCTAAAGCAGCGGGAGTCGATGACGCAGACTATTGCGCCACCGTCGCAGAAGTCGTTAGCCAGCAAATGCAGGGCCGCGCGCAGGTCGATATCAACGATATCCAGACCGCCGTGGAAAACCAGTTGATGTCCGGCCCGTGGAAACAGCTGGCACGCGCCTATATCGAATATCGCCACGATCGCGATATCGAGCGTGAAAAGCGCGGCCGCCTGAACCAGGAAATTCGTGGTCTGGTCGAGCAAACCAACTCATCGCTGCTCAACGAGAACGCCAACAAAGACAGTAAAGTGATCCCGACCCAGCGCGATCTGCTGGCCGGTATCGTGGCCAAACACTATGCCCGTCAGCATCTGCTGCCGCGCGATGTCGTACAGGCGCACGAGCGCGGCGAGATCCACTACCACGATCTCGACTATTCGCCGTTCTTCCCGATGTTCAACTGCATGCTGATCGACCTGAAAGGCATGCTGACCCACGGCTTTAAAATGGGCAATGCCGAAATTGAGCCGCCGAAGTCTATCTCTACCGCCACCGCGGTCACGGCGCAGATTATCGCCCAGGTCGCCAGCCATATTTACGGCGGCACCACCATTAACCGTATCGATGAAGTGCTGGCGCCGTTCGTCACCGAGAGCTTCAAAAAGCATCGTAAAATTGCCGAAGAGTGGCAGATCCCGGATGCCGAAGGCTATGCCCGTACGCGGACCGAAAAAGAGTGCTACGACGCGTTCCAGTCGCTGGAGTATGAGGTCAACACGCTGCATACCGCCAACGGCCAGACGCCATTCGTCACCTTTGGTTTTGGCCTCGGCACCAGCTGGGAGTCGCGCCTGATCCAGCAGTCGATTCTGCGCAACCGCATCGCCGGTCTCGGCAAAAACCGCAAAACGGCGGTATTCCCGAAACTGGTCTTCGCCATTCGCGACGGCCTGAACCATAAATTCGGCGATGCGAACTATGACATCAAACAGCTGGCGTTAGAGTGCGCCAGCAAGCGCATGTACCCGGATATTCTCAACTACGATCAGGTAGTGAAAGTTACCGGGTCGTTTAAAACGCCGATGGGCTGCCGCAGTTTCCTCGGCGTGTGGGAAAACGAGAACGGCGAACAGGTACATGATGGGCGCAACAACCTCGGCGTTATCAGCCTGAACCTGCCGCGTATCGCGCTGGAAGCGAAAGGCGACGAAGCCGCCTTCTGGACGCTGCTGGACGAGCGCCTGCTGCTGGCGCGCAAAGCGCTGATGACCCGTATAGCTCGTCTGGAAGGGGTGAAAGCCCGCGTCGCGCCAATTCTGTATATGGAAGGCGCCTGCGGCGTACGTCTGAAAGCCGACGACGACGTCGCGGAAATTTTCAAAAACGGCCGCGCGTCTATCTCCCTGGGCTACATCGGGATTCACGAGACCATCAACGCGCTGTACAACAATCAGCATATGTACGATAGCGAAGCGCTGCGTGAAAAAGGCATCGCCATCGTGCAGCGTCTGCGCGACGCCGTTGAACAGTGGAAGGAAGAGACCGGCTACGGCTTCAGCCTGTACAGCACGCCGAGCGAAAACCTGTGCGATCGCTTCTGCCGCCTCGATACCGCCGAATTCGGCGTGGTACCGGGCGTGACCGAGAAAGGCTACTACACCAACAGCTTCCATCTCGACGTCGAGAAGAAGGTGAACCCTTACGACAAGATCGATTTTGAAGCGCCGTATCCGCCGCTGGCCAACGGCGGCTTCATTTGCTACGGCGAATATCCGAATATCCAGCATAACCTCAAGGCGCTGGAAGACGTGTGGGATTACAGCTATCAGCACGTACCGTATTACGGCACCAATACGCCGATCGATGAATGCTACGAGTGCGGGTATACCGGCGAGTTCGAGTGCACCAGCAAGGGCTTTACCTGCCCGAAATGCGGCAACCACGACGCCGCCCGCGTATCGGTGACCCGCCGGGTATGCGGTTATCTCGGCAGCCCGGACGCGCGTCCGTTCAACGCCGGCAAGCAGGAAGAAGTGAAGCGCCGCGTGAAGCACCTGGGCAATGGGCAGATCGGTTAAGTTCTGCACAGGGTTCTCACCCTCACCCTAACCCTCTCCCTCAAGGGAGAGGGAACCGTTCAAACCCGGCATTAAGCCCGGCGCTGGTTTTCCCCCTCTCCCCGTGGGAGTGGGAACCGTTCAAGCACGGCGCTGGTTTCCCCCCTCTCCCCTTGGGAGTGGGAACCGTTCAAGCACGGCGTTGAGCCCGGCGCTGGTTTTCCCCCTCTCCCCGTGGGAGTGGGAACCGTTCAAGCACGGCGCTGGTTTTCCCCCTCTCCCCGTGGGAGAGGGAACCGTTCGAGCACGGCGTTGAGCCCGGCGCTGGTTTTCCCCCTCTCCCCTTGGGAGAGGGCCGGGGTGAGGGTATCAGCCCCTGGTAGCCCGGCCGAGCGCAGCGACGCCGGGAAATGGCCGCACGCCTGCGTTTTCGCAAAGCAATTAACGTCAGAGCAAGGCGGCAAACGAAGGAATCTCCAGGAGCGTACATTCAGTACGTGACTGGGATGAGTGAGCGCAGCCAACGCCGCTATGACGTTAATTGAGAAGCGAAAATGAATTATCACCAATACTACCCCGTCGACATCGTCAACGGCCCCGGCACCCGCTGCACCCTGTTTGTCTCCGGCTGCGTCCACGAGTGTCCCGGCTGCTACAACAAAAGCACCTGGCGGGTGAATTCCGGCATGCCGTTCACGACCGGGATGGCCGACCGCATCATTGCCGACCTCAACGATACCCGCATCAAACGCCAGGGGCTTTCACTCTCCGGTGGCGATCCGCTGCATCCGCAAAACGTCGCGGAGATCCTCAAACTGGTGCAGCGCGTACGCGCCGAATGCCCCGGTAAAGATATCTGGGTCTGGACCGGCTATAAGATTGATGAACTGAACGCTGAGCAGATGGAAGTCGTGAACCTGATTAACGTGCTGGTCGACGGTAAGTTTGTGCAGGATTTAAAAGACCCGGCGCTTATCTGGCGCGGCAGCAGCAACCAGGTCGTGCATCATTTGCGATAGCGTTTAGAGCCGTTTATTCGCCTGATGATAAACGGCCGCTTTCTCTCTTTTGCCAATGGCAATAACGTAAACCACCACCACACTATCTCGTACTTGATACACCAGCCGATAACCTGACGCCTTAAGCTTGATTTTGTAGCAATCCGGTAAATCGCTCAGCCTGGCCGACTCAATTCGCGGATTCTGCACAACCTGCTGGAGCTTATTTTTGAACTGTTTTTTGACCGTCTCGCCAAGCTTCTGCCATTCGCGCAAGGCTCGTGGATCAAACTCCAGTTCATAGGTCATCCAGACTCACCTTAACCCCCGGCCGTGGGTTTTCCAGCCGCTCGCGAACGGTGCGTAACAACGCCGCTTCGCCATCGCTGATGGTCATACTTTTCACCGGCATGCGGCCATTTTCCGCAATGTATTGAAACAGCAAGCGTACCGCCTCCGTTGGCGTCACATCGAGTTTCTCCAGCACGGCATAAGCCTCTTTTTTGAGTTTATCGTCCAGTCGAACATTGAGCGTGGCCATTATGCCTCCAGAAAGGGGAATTTTGTAATGCAGTATAGCATTACATTTGAATTACATTCGAATCTGGAAAACGCCTCTCAAAACCGGCTGACGCACTCCATCGCCACCGTTTTAAACTCATCGAAGCTGCGGGTCGCGGCGAGGCGGCTCATGGCCCGCTCGCGCAGGAACGTCACGAAAATATCGTAGATCGCCATCGCCTCTTCATACTCGCTCTTGCTGATAGCGAGCAGGAAGATGATATGGGCGATTTCGTCGCCCCAGGCGATGCCCTGCGGAGCAATAACGGTATAGACCACCGTCTTTTTCGCTAACAGACCGAGGGCGTGCGGCAGCGCAATGCCATCGCCCAGCATGGTACTGACGATCGCTTCACGCTCGACCACCGAATCATGAAACTCCGCATCGACAAAACCCTCCTGCTGCAGCTGCTGACACAGCTCGGCGAACAGCGTTTGCTGATCTATCGGCTTATCGATCACCCGGAAGTGGGCGGCATCGAAGTACTTATTCAACATCCACGGACGGGTGCGATCCACCAGCACCAGCTTGCCAATCTGATCTAACTGGTAATCGGTGGGGAACGGCGCGATGGTCACCACCGGTTTGTCTTTTTCGCCGATCCGCACCGTTGAGATAACAAAATCCTCATCGATCGCTTCTCGCTGTTCGTACTCGCGCTGGGAAATGGTGGCGGCGATCTCCAGTTGCGGATATTTACGCTGCAGGATCGCTTCGATCATCCGCACCATCGCATTGCTGGTATCGCACACCAGCAGCACGTGCGGCTGGCGCTGGTAGCCGATGTTGTAGTGGCGTTCCAGCCCGACGCCGATATGCAGCACCAGAAAGCCGATTTCGTTTTCGCTGATGGTATAAGGCGTGTATTTGCCCCAGCTCGATACCGCGGCGAGGGTCATATCCCATGCCATCGGATAGTGCTGTTTGATGTTATCGAGCAGCGGATTGGGGATCATTATCTGATAGCGCACGCGGGTGATCATGGTCTTAATGTGGGTCAGCAGATCGGCGTGCAGCTGGGCATCGTCCAGCAGGTTGTAGTTATACTGGCTGTTAATGTAACGCAGAATGTAATTGACCAGCGCTTCGTCATCGTCGGCGCTGATGGTTTCCGGATCGACATCCTGTACCTGGCGGGCGGCGATATGCACGCACAGCCACTCTTCCTCGGCGGGCGAGAAGGGTTTTCCGGTCAACCGCTGTAGCTCTCCCGCCAAATCGCGCGCGGCGTCGCGGACGTTTTGCGCCACATCTTCAGCGCTAAAATCGGCCAGCGGATAGCCTTCACTAACGCGGCGCACCACGACCGCGCCGTACAGGCAGATAAAACGCTCGCCGACATCGGTGAGGCGAATATGATGCCGCGTGAGCGTCTCCTGCAGCACCGGCTCCAGTTGCGCCGGGACATCCGCTTCCAGCGCCTCGGCGCTAATCAACGGATTAATGCCGCCCTGCAGCGTCAGCTCCCACAGTAGATCGGTCAGGCAGGCGCGAATCGATACCTCGCTGCCGAACAGCTTCATGCCGTGGCGCGGGCGGGTTTCGAGGGTAAGCTGATAGCGCTGGAAGCGCTCGCGCACCTCGACCATATCATTCTGCAGCGTGGCGCGGCTGATGAACCATTCATCGGCCAGATCTTCCAGCTTGATAGAGAATGCCGAGGTCAGGAAACGCACCAGCAAAAAGTGGATGCGCTCCTGGGCGGTACGCGGCACGTGTTGCGTCTTCGGCGCCGTCTCCTCCAGCGCCTGAAAACGCGATCGATCGTCAATCTTCAGCTGATAACCGCTACCGCGGTTGAGCGTAAACTGCGCGCCATACTGCGCCAGCAGCGCATTCAGCGCGGTAATATCGGCGCGCACGGTACGGGTAGAAACCGACAGCCGCTGCGCCAGTTCATCCTGCGGCAGCGTTTCATTTCGCAGCAGGGTGAAGAGTTGCGCTAAGCGTTGGTTGGGAAATCGCATGTCAGTTCCTTGTTGTTACGGCTCAGGGTTGGGCGGATATCACCATCTGCGATGGGCTACCGACCGGCGTGTAGTCTGAGGCAAAGGTTAATTTGCCATCCTTCGGCGCCACGCTAAAACGGGTAATATTATCGCTACGCTGGTTCATGACGTACAGCCACTGCCCCTGATTATCCAGGGTCAGCGTACGGGGGTAATCCCCGCGCGTCCAGATATCCTCCTGGTGGCTCAGGCTGCCGTCAGCCAGCACGCTAAAGTGGGCAATGCTGTTATGCAGGCGGTTGGCGACGTATAGCTGTTTGCCATCGTTGCTCAGCACAAGGCCGGCGGCAAAGCTGGTGCCCTTATACTCTTTTGGCAGCGCGGAGACGGTTTTGCCTTCGCGCAGCAGGCCGCTTTGCTTATCAAGATGATAGAAGGTTAGCGTCGACGCTTCTTCGTTAATCAGCCACAGGCCGTCGCCCTTTGGCGTAAAGACGAAGTGCCGCGGGCCGGCGCCCGGCGACGAGGCGGCGATAAACGGCGGATCGTTTGGCGTCAGTTTGCCGCTGGCGCTATCCAGACGGTACTGATAGATCCGATCCAGCCCCAGATCGGTGGAGTAAACAAACTTCCCGCTGGGATCGGCGGCGATCATATGGGCGTGCGGGCCATTGTGATCGCTAATGGCAAAGCTGCCCTCGACGGCCGCCGCCGGACGTTCGGCGCCGGCCGGACCTTCATCCTGATGCACATCCACCGCCTCGCCCAGGCTACCATCTTCTTTCACCGGTAGCACAGCGGTGCTGCCGCTAACGTAGTTGGCGACCAGCAGGTATTTACCATCCGGCGTCAGGGAGAGATACACCGGCCCGGCGCCGCCGGAGGCAACCTGGTTGAGTTCCGCCAGCTCGCCGTTCTTGTCAATTCGCCACGCCTGCACCACGCCTTTTTCGACTTCACTGGCGGCATACAGCGTTTTGCCATCGCGCGACACGGTCAGCTGCGCGACGTTCGGCAACGAGCTCACCAGCGCCTTATCGCGCAGGGCGCCGGTTTTGGCATCGACGGTAAAGCGATACAGACCTTCGCCATTAGGATTATAGGTGCCAATCCAGGCGTAGTGGGTTTGCGCGGCGGCGCCGGCGGCAAGCAAAGACAGTGAAGCAACAAGCAGGTGACGAGCGGTTGGCATGGTAACTCCTTGATGGTTCGGTGGGATAAGTTTCCCCTCACCCCGGCCCTCTCCCAAAGGGAGAGGGAGAAAACCAGATGGTCCCCTCTCCCAAAGGAGAGAGAGAAAACCAGATGGTCCCCTCTCCCAAAGGAGAGAGAGAAAACCAGATGGTCCCCTCTCCCAAAGGAGAGAGAGAAAACCAGATGGTCCCCCCTCCCAAAGGGAGAGAGAGAAAACCAGATGGTCCCCTCTCCCAGAGGAGAGAGAAAACCCGATGGTCCCCTCTCCCTTTGGGAGAGGGTTAGGGTGAGGGACAATGGCACTACTTCACTAACTGTTTGGTCATCTCCAGCAACTGGCGAACATCGGCCGGGCGGGTGTTGCCGCTGGCTTTATCGATAATCGAGCTGTAAATATGCGGGATGATTTTACTCACGCCGGCATCCAGCGCGATTTTCAGGATCTCGCTGTAGTTTTCCAGATCGATACCGCCGGTCGGCTCCAGCCAGAAATCGTGTTCAGCGCAGGCTTTGGCGACGGCTTCAAATTCGGCGCGGTGCTTCAGGCCGCCCATCGGGAAGTATTTGATAGAGCTGCCGCCCATATCTTTCAACAGCGCGATGGCGGTTTCCAGCGGAACAATCCCATCCGCCGCGCCGCTGCTCAGCGGGCCGGTTGAGATCTTCACCATTCCCGGCGTACCGGTCGGCGAGACCAGACCATTCACCACAGTCTCGTTCTGCCCGAGCAGCGCGCGGCTGGTAGCCACGCCGGTGAAGACCTGGTTGACGTGCTGCGGCTGCACCTGGCGAGAAATCTCGCTCACCATCGCCGACTGGTTTGGATCGCCTGCGCCCAGCCCGACGGAGAGCGCGTTATCAATCAGCTTCGCGTATTCACGCATATCGGCCACCGCGCTGGCGACGTCCGGATAGTTTTTGGAGAGCACGCCGACCAGTACATGACCTTCCGCCGCGTCGTAAATTTCACGGGCGTTGTCTTTGCTGCCCGCCAGTACGTTCAGGCACACGCGGTCACGGTAAAAATTTGGGGTCAGTTTCATGCTTGTTTCTCCTTATTCAGAACTTCTGCGATGCGGCGAGCGACCACCTCCAGCTGCTGCGCGTTCACGCTGCGGACATCGGCTTCGATAATGCCTTCGTTAGCTTTATAGCCGCGGAAGTAAATGGCGTATTCGCCCTGCTTCAGCGCGTTAACCAGATCGCCGGTATTCACGCCAGTGGTCGCTTCATCAAATTTAATTTCGGCACGGGCGATATCGCGGCCCGCGCTATCCCACACCACCCGCGCGGTCACGCCGTTGAGAGTGTTGAGCTGTTCGATAAACGGCGTCATCTTGTCCACCATCTGCTGACCGCTCTCTTTGGTCGCCGTCAGGTAGTGTTCAATGGCGCAGGTCAGGCCGAGAATGCCCTCTTTACCCACTTTCATCGCCCGGCCAATCCCCATCGACTGGCGCTTAACCCACTCGACGTACTGCGTTTTGCCGATGACCAGCCCGCTGGTCGGCCCTTCAATCGCTTTCGCGCCGCTGTAGATAACCAGGTCGGCGCCCATGCGGTAGTAGCACTGCAGATCTTCTTCCGCCGCCGCATCGACGATCAGCGGCAAGTTATGCTGGCGCGCCACTTCCGCGGCCTGCGCGACGTTGAGCATGCTTTTCTGCACGCAGTGGTGGGATTTGATGTACAGAATCGCCGCGGTGCGCGGAGTGATCGCCGCCGCCAGCTGTTGGGCAGAACATTCGTTGGCGTAGCCCGCTTCCACCAGCTTACCGCCGCCCAACGCCACCATGGTGCCTACCGGCGCGCCAAAGTTGACGTTGTGGCCCTTCGGCAACACGATTTCGTTATTTTCAATCGGGGTAACGTGCAGGTTCTCCAGCAGCCAGTCGCTGTCTTTCACCAGCACTGCCGCTACCGACTGGGCAATCCCCGCCGACGCGCAGGAGACAACGGTCGCCCCTTCCACATCCAGCAGTTTGGCGATGTACTCGCCGGTTTTATTCACCAGGTCTTTCATTTCAAAGTACTGGTTCATACCGGCCATCGCGGCTTCAACCACTTCCGGGCGCGGCGTGGAGACGCCCAGCGCCGTCATCCGGCCAGAAGTATTAATAACTTGTTTTAAATGGTATTTCTCAAAAATCGAAGGCATGTTCCGCGCTCCCTTGTTCGGTCAGATAGCCCTTGCCCGCGCGAATCGCGGCCAGCGGCACCAGAATGTTGTCAGCCTGCAGGCTCTCTTTTTCGGCATCCACCAATAACGTGGGCTGATGCTGCAGGCTAAATAGCGTTAAATCGGCATCGAAGCCCGCTTCCAGGCGCCCTTTACGCGCCAGGCGCAGCCCCTCGGCGGCGCTGACGGTCACGCAGTCAATCACCTGCGGCAGGGTCATGCCGATGGCGAGGAATTTCGACATCACCAGCGCCAGCGAGCGCACCGGGCCGTCAATACGGTTACGGCAGTAAATATCGGAGCTAATGGTGTGCGGCAGAATACCCATCGCAATCGCCCGCCGCGCCACTTCAAAGCTGAAACTGGCGGTACCGTGGCCGACATCGAGGCGCACGCCGCGCTGCAGAGCGCGAGTAATGGAGCTGCGCAGCTCGCCGGCAGGATTAAGAATGCGGTTCGGCTTGCCGTTATAGCAGTGGGTAATGATGTCGCCGCTGCTCAGCAGATCGGCGATTTCATCGAGGTTCGGCGGGTTATTGCCGATGTGCACCATCAGCGGCAGATCGCCGTTTTCCTGCTGAATGGCCTTGGCGCGCGCCAGCGGCGTGATGCCGTTTTCGCCGACGACGCTGCTGCTCATCCGCGCCTTCAGGCCGACGATAAAGTCAGGATGACGCTGCACCGCCTGCTTCACCGCGGCGGCGTCGATATTGGCCATATTCGCCAGCTCATTCTGCGCAATCAGCCCGACGCGGGAGATGTTGAGCAACGCATAAACTTCCGTCGCCGCTTTACGGGTCAGTTGATAGAAGTCATCGACGTCGTCGGCGCCGGTGCTGCCGGCATCGATCACGGTAGTGACGCCGGTGGCGATGCCGACGCTATCCGGCTCATCATGATAAATCGGTGAATTCGGGTAGCAGTGAACGTGAGAGTCAATCCAGCCAGCGCTGACGTAAACCTTGCCGTTCAGTTCGATGGTCTTACGGGAGGGCGCGCTAATCTCGCCCAGCGCCGCGATTTTCCCGTCCTGGATGGCGATATCAGTCAGGGTATCGTCGACGAGGCGCGCACGGCGCAGGAGTAAATCAAACATAGCTATCTCCTGATGAAAGAGTGAATCTGTTGCCGGATGGCGGCGTACCGCCTTATCCGGCCTACAAATCGCGCTGACTTGTAGGCCGGATAAGCGCAGCGCCATCGGGCGATTAGCTAATCGCAATCGGGAAGATGGAACCGAGGATCATCGCGCCGAGGATGGCGCCGCCGGTGATCGGTTTCTGCCAGATGTAGAACAGCAGTGCGCCAACCAAAGAACCAATCCCGATAGGAATAGACGCCGTCATCGCGCTGAGGATGATCAATGGACCGAGGAAGCGGCCGGAGGCATTACCGGCCCCCATCATCACGTCGGCGCCGTAGGTGGAGTCGCTCTGGTTGATGGTGAACTTACGCGCCAGAATGATGATGTAGCCGACCGCCAGGCCGAGGATCAGGCCGGTTGCCAGCGACGCGGCGAAGTTCGCCACCGGGAAGACAAAGCCCGCGCCGAGCAGTAGCGCCGGCACGCCGAGGCCGATACCGGTCTGGATGGCGCCGCCGATATCCAGAATCCCCACCAGCGAACCTTCGATGATGCGGGCGAACAGGAAGCTCGCGCCGAATGCCGCCACCGCGCCGTACGCGCCGGTATCAATCCCTGCCTTCAACATCGCCACGAAGGCCACTTCGTTAAATGCGCCGATGCCGTACAGGTAGTACATGTGCGTCCCGGCGAAGACGCCGGAGGAGAGCAGGCCAACAAAGATCGGGAACGACCAGTCGGCATACCAAAAACCTTTATTCTGTTCCATTATCAGGCTCCCGTTACTTGCCGCTGAGTGAGTTGTGGATCATGTCCAGCCAGTTCGGCACGGTCAGATGGAAGGATTCGAGCATCTTCATGTCGAAGCCGCGGAAGAAGCCGCTGAGGACGAACAGCGCGACAATGGCGATCATCATCACTTTGGTTACCCGGTTCCAGCCGCTCTCTTCTACGCCTTTACCGATCAGGATCCCCAGTACCAGACCCGGTACGGCGTTACCCATAATCAGCTGCGCCGCGCCGCCGAAAATCGTCGCCCAGAAGCCTGATTTCTTACCGGCATCGATAGCCGCCAGCCAGAAAATCACCGGCATCACGGTATTCACCAGCAGGTTTGCCGCCGGAACCAGTACCTTAACGGCGGTGACCTGCAGCGCTTCCGGCACGGAAGAGGCGGTCAGGTTAAGGAAGGCGACGACGATCATGCCGATGATGCCGCAGGCAATGGCCATTTTTTTCGGATCGTGTAGCGTTTCGCCAACGTTACGATTTTTCACCATCAACGCCGCCGCGCCCCAGTTCGGGATAATGCGGTGGTCAACGTCCTGGGTGAAGGAGCCTGCTGCAACGGAAGAGGCCCAGGCGTTAAAGAAGAAGCCGAGGCCAAAAGAGAAGTGAGAAGCCGGATCGCCTTCGCAGGAATTCAGCTCGCCCAAGGTACGAAACGCCCCCATCCCTTGCGTGGTGGGCGCGTGAAACATGCGTGCCGCTCCGGCGCCCACGCCGACGCCGACCAGGCCGCCGATGATGAGCGATTTTATTAAAATTATCAGGAACATAGTCTGACCCTTTGGTAACAATCAGGTTTGCGTGACGAAATCCACTTTATCGAGATCGATGGCGGTCACGTTGACGGTGACGTCCAGCTCCACGCTGTAGGTCCGTCGTTCACGGCGCAAAAAGATGAACAGAAACGCCTCTTTTCGTACCGCTTCGCGCGCATGAACAACCGTCACGTCCTGTGGCTCAATACGCAGTAGGATGCGCGATGATGATTTCATCACCGCAGCCTGCACATGGTTAAGGGCATCGGCGAAGGCCCGTGATTTGCTTTCGCCTTTGCCTGCAACCCTCACCGTGGTGGTGAATTGCTCTTTCATACTTATGCGCCGTATTTCTTTTTCCAGGCTTCAACCAGGCGCTCGCCCAGCTCTTCTTTATCCATGAAGCCGAAGCCCAGCACGTTGCAACCTTCGTTGATGGCGGTGACGCCCTCTTCAATAGAACGCATGCCGTATTTTGCTTTGTAGCCGTACTTGGTCTGCGCGGTGATAGCGCCTGCGCCGCCGCTGCCGCAGAAGGAGATGCCGAAAGAGGCGTTTTCCGCTTTCATCATGTCGCCAAGTTTCATATCGGCAGCAACGCCAGGGACGACCACTGCACGTGCGCCGGCTTTTTCTGCGCCTGCCGCGACTTTTTGTCCTTTACCCAGACGGTCGCCAATAACTACGGTGATTTGTTCCATGTTTTGCTCCTTACAGGTTTTCTTTTGCGACTTCGAAGTGGACGGACAGCAACCAGGCCTCTTCATCAGGCAGGTTGCCGAACTGCGCGACCACTTCGCGGGCCAGCATCATTGAATCTTCAGAAATTTCTTCGAACAGACTGGCATCCACTTCCGGTAGCGGTTCGCCGCTGATTGACCGGTGGGCCATGGCCCGCACGTGGGAAGTCAGCATTTGCTCCTGAACGTCGTTAGGGACGATGTCGTGACGGCTTAACAGGGCGAATACCTGCTGTAACATCTTGTCAGCCAGGCGTTCGGTCTGCGCCGCCTGCTCCCCTACGTCGTTTATTACCGCTCCGTTATTCACTTGTGTTACCCCGCTGATGTCTCTGGAATCCAAAGTAGCGCCGGGGGTCAGGAGTTTGTAGCGAGTTGTTTTCCACTTCGAAGTGGAAAGGGAGAAGGCTTAGGTGATCGACTCCACATATTCACCGGATAAATGTAAAAACAGGCGATATGGCGTGATGCGCATCACAACAATGCGCGAGGTTTAGCGGAAAACGACGATGGAAAAACCGGAAAAAGAAAAGGGAAAAATGTGATGCGGGTAGGCTTTTAGGCGGGAGACATCGGCTGACGCCTCCCGAAAACGGCGATTAGCGATACTTCTTATGGTAGGTATTGCGGGTAGTTTTGAAGTCCTCCGCGGCGGCCTGCGCCTCTTTCAGCTTACCGGCGTCAGCTAACTTCAGCGCGCCGTCGATCTGGCCGACCAGCGTTTCCAGACCGTGGCGGAAATCTTTCATCTCCGGGCTATCGGCCGCTTTGCCTTCCAGTTTTGGCGGCGTCTCTTTCTGCGCGTCAACCGCAGCAGTACGCATCTTATTCAGCGCCGCTTTCAGCTCGCCAATGTCTGAGGTTTTCTGTACCACCTGCAGATTTTCCGCAAGGGTGTCCATGTCTTCGCCAAGGTCGGCAAACGCCGATGCCGAACCGAGCGCAAAAGCAGAGACGGCCAGCATCGCTAACAGTTTTTTACGCATTGCTCACTTCCTTTTTATTATGAAGATATCAAGCGGGCGCGGCAGGACGCGCCCGGCACACAGGTCATTGACCGGCGATTTTCATCTCCGGCAGCAGCACGGAACCACACTGAATATTGCTGCGCGTTTCGATATCGTCGCCGACGGTGACAATATTACGCCACATTTCTTTCAGATTGCCGGCGATGGTGATCTCACTAACCGGATACTGAATCTCGCCGTTTTCTACCCAGAAACCGGATGCGCCGCGCGAGTAGTCGCCGGTCACGCCACTGACACCCTGCCCCATCAATTCGGTGACCACAAGCCCGGTGCCCATCTCTTTAAGCATCTTTGCAAAACTCAGGCCGCGGCCGTTGATGCGCCAGTTATGGATGCCGCCGGCGTGGCCGGTGCTTTTCATACCCAGCTTGCGCGCGGAATAGTTGGTCAGTAGCCACTGGGTCAGCACGCCGTCTTTGATGATGTCGCGACGTTCGGTGCGCACGCCTTCGCTGTCGAACGGCGTGGAAGCCAGCCCCTTCAGCAGATGCGGATGTTCTTCGATGGTCAGCCACTCCGGCAGGATCTGTTTGCCGAGGGAGTCGAGCAGGAAGGTCGATTTACGGTAGACCGCGCCGCCGGCAATCGCCCCGACCAGATGGCCAAACAGCCCGGTCGCGACTTCGTTGGCGAAGATAACCGGCGCTTTCATCGTCGACAGCTTACGCGGCGCCAGGCGCGACAAGGTGCGGCGGGCGCATTCGTTGCCGACCCACTCCGGGGTCTGTAAATCGCCAAGGGCGCGGCCAATGGTGTAGGCGTAGTCGCGTTCCATATCGCCGTTTTCTTCGGCAATCACGCAGCTGGAGAGCGAGTGGCGGGTAGAGCAATAGCTCTGGAGCATGCCATAGCTGTTACCGAACACTTTAATTCCATAGTGGCTGTTGAAGCTGCCGCCTTCGGTATTGGTAATGCGTTTGTCGGCCTGCAGGGCGGCCTGCTCGGCGCGGGCGGCCAGCTCGATGGCTTCGTCCGGGGAGACCTCCGCCGGATGGAACAGGTCCAGATCCGGGGCGTCAAAGGCCAGCAGTTCTTTATCCGCCACGCCGGCAAACGGGTCCGGCGAAGTGTAACGCGCGATATCCAGCGCCGCCTGCACGGTACGCGCGATAGCGTCCGGGCTCAGGTCGGTCGAAGAGGCGCTGCCTTTACGGTTTTGATGATATACGGTGATGCCAAGCGCGCCGTCGCTATTGAATTCAACATTCTCCACCTCACCGTAGCGGGTGCTGACGCCGATGCCGGTGGTCTTGCTAACGGAGACTTCCGCACCGTCGGATTTACCTGCCGCCAGTTCCAGTGCCGTACTAACGGCTTCTTCCAGCGTCTTACGCTGCTGTGCAACTTGAGAGATGACTTTCATTGCTAATGCCATAATGTAAGAAGGAGTTAACTGAAGTCTAACAGAGAACCGTTTTTCAGTGCGCGCCTTAACTGGTAACATTAGCCTCTTTTTTAAGGAGCCTGAGATGACAAAGCAGCCCGAAGACTGGCTCGACGACGTGCCCGGTGATGACGTTGAAGATGAAGATGATGAAATTATCTGGGTCAGCAAGAGTGAAATTAAGCGCGACGCGGAAGAACTGAAGCGTCTTGGCGCGGAAATGGTAGACCTCGGTAAGAACGCGCTGGATAAGCTGCCGCTCGATACCGACCTGCGCGACGCCATTGAACTCGCCCAGCGTATCAAGAAAGAAGGCCGCCGCCGCCAGCTGCAGCTGATTGGTAAAATGCTGCGTAATCGCGACGTCGATCCGATTCGCCAGGCGCTGGATAAGCTGAAGAACCGTCACAACCAGCAGGTGGCGCTGTTCCATAAGCTGGAACAAATCCGCGATCGCCTGATTGATAATGGCGATGATGCGGTCGTAGAGGTATTGAACCTGTGGCCAGACGCTGATCGTCAGCAGCTGCGCTCACTGATCCGCAATGCCAAAAAAGAGAAAGAAGGCAACAAGCCGCCGAAATCCGCGCGCCTGATCTTCCAGTATCTGCGCGAACTGGCCGAGAACGAAGGCTAATTCCCACGCTAACCGCCATCTCCCGGATGGCGGCGCGTTGCGCCTTATCCGGGCTACGAATCGGTATCCGGTGGCAAGCTCCGGTCAGCGCATCGCAAACCTTACCTCATGACCTCGTGCCCTAAATCCTCGGCAAACTGCTGATACCGCGCCACATCGATCGGCTGCGGATAGCTCAACACCAGCAGTTCATGATCGTCGATCCCTTGATGATAGGTTGGATGGCGGTGCGCCCAGGCATTGGCATGGAATCCCATCGACTGGTAAAAGCGCAGCCGTTTATGGGCGATTTCGCTGGTGAGCGGATCGATTTCCAGAATAGTCAGCGGCGCGCGCGTCAGGATCTGCGCCAGCAGCTGTTTGCCATAGCCGCGCGAACGCAGGGTGTCGTCAATCGCCAGATGTTCGATATAGCTATAACCGGCAAACTGCCAGCAGCCGCTCAGGCCAATAAATACCCCGTTATCAAACCACGCTTCCAGCGCATAGTGCGGGTTGCTCAACGCCTGAAGTTTGGCGTCGCTTTCACGCTGTTCGTGCCACGGAAAGGCACGGGCGTACAGCGCGTCAAGCGCGGCGAAATGGGGCGAGTCGGTAGAAATGACTTTTTCACAGGTCAGCATCACACAATCCCTGGTGGCGAAAACAAAACTGCCCTCACGCGGAGGGCAGTAACCGGAGGCGTTCGCGCTTACTCTGCCGCGGCCGCTTTTTGCGCCAGTTTATCCAGCAGCTTCTGATGAATACCGCCGAAACCGCCGTTGCTCATCACCAGAATATGGTCGCCCGGATGCGCGGTTTTCACGATCATATCCACCAGCGTATCAACGTCGGCGCTCCAGTGCGCCGGCTGTACGCAGGCTTCCGCCACTTCCGCCACCTGCCACGGGATATGCTGCGGCTGCAGCAGGAAGACTTCATCGGCGCGGCCGAGAGACGGCGCCAGATCGTCTTTACAGACGCCCATTTTCATGGTGTTGGAACGTGGCTCCAGCACCGCCAGAATACGCGCGGTGCCGCCGACTTTGCCGCGCAGCGCCTGCAGCGTCGCGAGAATGGCCGTCGGATGGTGGGCAAAATCGTCGTAGACGGTCACGCCGTTGGCTTCGCCGCGCAGCTCAAGGCGGCGGCGGGCGTTGATAAAGCTGCCCAGCGCGTTAGCGGCATCCGCCGGCACCACGCCGACATGACGCGCCGCGGCAATCGCCATCAGGCCGTTGTGCATATTATGCTCGCCGACCAGCGCCCAGTTCACCTCGCCGACCTTTTCGCCGTCGAGCAGGACTTCCCACTGCGAGGCATCGGCGTTGAGTTTCTTCGCCTGCCAGTGCCCCTGCTCGCCCACCAGCTCCTGTTCGCTCCAGCAGCCCATCGCCATCACCTGCTTCAGGTTGATGTCGCTCTCCGGCAGAATAATCTTGCCTTTGCCCGGCACGATGCGCACCAGGTGGTGGAACTGTTTCTGAATCGCTTTCAGGTCGTCAAAGATATCCGCGTGGTCAAACTCAAGGTTATTGAGGATCAGCGTGCGCGGGCAGTAGTGAACGAACTTAGAACGCTTGTCGAAGAAGGCGCAGTCATATTCGTCGGCTTCAATCACGAAGAACGGGCTGTCGCCCAGGCGTGCGGAAACATCGAAGTTCCCCGGTACGCCGCCGATAACGAAGCCCGGCTTATAGCCACAGGCTTCGAGGATCCACGTCGCCATCCCGGCGGTGGTGGTTTTACCGTGAGTACCGGCAACGGCCAGCACCCAGCGGTCGCGCAGGACGAAGTCGTGCAGCCACTGCGGGCCGGACATGTACGGAATGTTGTTTTCCAGCACCGCTTCGACGCACGGATTACCGCGGGTCATGGCGTTACCGATAATCACCAGATCCGGCTGCGGGTCCAGTTGGCTGGCGTCGTAGCCCTGAATCAGATCGATACCCTGATTTTCCAGCAGGGTGCTCATTGGCGGATAAACGTTAGCATCCGAGCCGGTTACTTGATGCCCGAGGGAACGTGCCAGCATTGCCAGCCCCCCCATAAACGTGCCACAGATTCCTAAAATATGAATGCGCATTCGTTACTTCCCTCATTAATCTGACCCGCATTTTACCCATATGTATGCCCCCTGAGAAATGCATTTCAGGCAAATCTGCATTTGCTGGCGCGATTCACCTGTGCGCAGTTTTTTTATTATTTGTTAAGATTGTTGCGTTCGTTTTACTCAACATAAAAATGCAGGGAACGAGTTATGAAAACGTTAGGTGAATTTATTGTCGAAAAGCAGCACGAGTTCTCCCACGCTACCGGTGAGCTGACTGCTTTGTTGTCGGCAATAAAACTGGGCGCCAAGATCATCCACCGCGATATCAATAAGGCCGGTCTGGTCGATATCCTGGGTGCCAGCGGTGCGGAAAACGTTCAGGGTGAAGTTCAGCAGAAGCTGGACCTGTTCGCGAATGAAAAATTAAAAGCTGCACTGCGCGCACGTGATATCGTCGCCGGTATCGCCTCGGAAGAAGAAGATGAAATCGTGGTCTTCGAAGGGTGCGAACACGCCAAATACGTTGTGCTGATGGATCCGCTGGATGGCTCCTCCAACATTGACGTTAACGTCTCCGTGGGGACTATCTTCTCTATCTACCGCCGCGTCACGCCGGTCGGTACGCCGGTCACCGAAGAAGACTTCCTGCAGCCGGGTAACAAACAGGTTGCCGCGGGTTATGTGGTTTACGGCTCCTCCACCATGCTGGTCTACACCACCGGCTGCGGCGTGCACGCCTTTACCTACGACCCGTCACTCGGCGTCTTCTGCCTGAGCCAGGAGCGGATGCGCTTCCCGGAGAAAGGCAAAACCTACTCCATCAACGAAGGTAACTACATCAAGTTCCCGATGGGCGTGAAGAAGTACATCAAGTACTGTCAGGAAGAAGATAAAGAGACCCAGCGCCCGTACACCTCGCGCTATATCGGTTCTCTGGTGGCCGACTTCCACCGTAACCTGCTGAAAGGCGGCATCTACCTGTATCCGAGCACCGCCAGCCACCCGCAAGGGAAACTGCGTTTACTGTACGAATGCAACCCGATGGCGATGCTGGCGGAACAGGCGGGCGGCAAAGCCAGCGATGGTAAAGAGCGTATTCTCGATATCATCCCGGAAAGCCTGCACCAGCGCCGTTCGTTCTTTGTCGGCAACGACCACATGGTAGAAGACGTCGAGAACTTCATTAAAGAGTTCCCGGACGCTTAAGTTCTGCCTTCCCTTCCCGCCTTGCGGGAAGGGAGTTCCCTGTCAGCGATTCACCGCCCCACCCACGCGAGTCACCGCCGCATTCTGGCGATTTTCCCACAGCACCGTCAGCCCGCGCTGCAGCGCGATGAAGATAAACAGCAGGATGCCGATGGCAATCTTCGTCCACCATGAACTGAGCGTACCGTCAAAGTTGATGTAGGTCTGAATAAGCCCCTGAATCGCCACGCCGAACAGCGTCCCCAGCACCGTTCCGACGCCGCCGCTCAGCAGCGTGCCGCCTATCACCACCGAGGCGATAGCGTCCAGCTCCACGCCGACGCCCGCCAGCGCGTAGCCCGCCTGGGTGTAGATAGAGAAGACGATTCCGGCAAGCGTCGCCAGGCCGGTCGACAGCATATAGATGCGAATAGTGGTGCTACGCGTGGAAATGCCCATCAAATTGGCCGACGTGGCGTTGCCGCCGATAGCATAAACCTGATTGCCAAAGCGGGTACGGTGGGCGAGGAAAATGCCCAGGACCACCACCAGCAGCATCAGCAGCCCCATCGCGCTCAGGCGGCCGCCGCCGGGGATGGTCCACGCCAGCCCGGACAGAGTGTCATACAGCGGGTGGTTAATGGGAATCGACTCTTCCGAGACCAGATAGCTCACGCCGCGCAGGAAAAACATACCGGCGAGGGTGATGATAAATGCCGGGATCTTCAGCGCATCGATCAGCAATCCCATAAACGCGCCAAAGGCGCAGCCCATGGCCAGTACCAGCGGAAAGGCCAGCAGCGGCGAGATCCCCCAAAAGCCGATCGCTTTGGCGAGAAACACGCCGGTGAAGGCAATCACCGACCCGACCGACAGATCGATACCGCCGCTGAGGATCACGAAGGTCATGCCGACGGCGATAATGCCAAGGAAAGCGTTATCGGTAAGGATATTGCAAATCACCCGCGTCGAAGCAAACCCCGGAAACTGGGTCAGGCAGTAGAGATAGCCCAGCACGAATACCGCGAGGGTAATCATCAAAGGTAAATTACGTTTTATCACGGCCGCGTCCCCCTTTCAGTAGACCGATAAAGCGCGGCGACTGAACGATCAGTACGCACAGCACCACCACCGCTTTCACCACCTGGTTGAGCTCCGGCGGGAAACCGGAGAGTAAAATCCCGGTGTTCATCCCCTGGATAATCAACGCCCCCACCACCGACAGCAGCAGATTGAAGCGCCCGCCCATTAGCGAACCGCCGCCGATCACCACCGCCAGGATGGCGTCCAGCTCCAGCCACAATCCGGCGTTGTTGGCGTCGGCGCCGCGGATATCCGCCGCCACGATAATGCCGGCAATCGCCGCGCAAATGCCGCTCAGCACATAGGCCAGCATCACCACGATGCGGGTGTTCACCCCGGCATTTTTCGCCGCGCGGATATTGATCCCCACCGCTTCAATAAACATGCCGAGCGCGGTCCGGCGGGTAAACAGCCAGAACAGCAGCAGCGTTGCGACGGCGATAATCACCGGCGTCGGCAGTAGCAACAGGGAGCCGCTGCCGAGCCAGGAAAGCGCCGGCGAATCAAAGGTGACTATCTGCCCGGAGGTAATCAGCTGCGCGACGCCGCGCCCGGCGACCATCAGGATAAGCGTGGCCACGAAGGGCTGGATCTTCAGCACCGCTACCAGAATGCCGTTCCACAGGCCGGCCAGCGCGCCTGCGCCTAACGCGGCGAGCAGCACCACCGGCAGGCTGTGGCCGGCGACGGTCATCGAGGCGGCGGTCGCCCCGGCGATGGCCATCACCGCGCCGACCGACAGATCGATGCCGCCGGTGGCGATGACCAGCGTCATACCAATCGCCAGCAGTGCCACCGGCGCCGCGCGGTTGAGAATGTCAATCGGGCTGCCGAACAGCCGCCCATCCTGCAGCAGAATCTGGAAGAAATGCGGCGCCACCAGGCTATCCACCGCCAGTACCAGCAATAGCGCGATAATTTGCGGCATTCCTTTCGGCCAGCTAAAGCGCCGTTTTGGCTGTCCGCTTTGTGAAACAGTTCTGGGCATCATGCTGGGCTCCTTATGCCGCAATCGCGTTCATGATCGCCGGGACCGATAGCTCGGCGAGCGGGATTTCCGCTACCTGCTGGCGATCGCGCATGATAATCACCCGGTCGGCGTAGCCCACCAGTTCTTCAAGCTCCGAGGAGATAACCAGTAGCGCCAGGCCATCGGCGCAGAGGGTTTCTATCAGGCGAATAATCTCGGCGTGGGCGCCGACGTCGATACCGCGCGTCGGCTCATCGAGGATCAAGAACTGGGGTTTGGTCAGCAGCCAGCGCGACAGCAATACCTTCTGCTGGTTGCCGCCGGAGAGAAATTCGATTGGCTGTTCAGCGCTGGGCGTCCTGATACCTAACTGGCGAATAAAGCGTTCGGCAATCTCATGCTGTTCACGGCGCGGGATCGGCCGCAGCCAGCCGCGCTGCGCCTGTAGCGCCAGCACGATATTTTCCCGCACCGAAGCAGCGGCGATGATGCCGTCGGTTTTGCGGTCTTCCGGGCAGAAGCCAATGCCGAGGCAGGAGGCCTGATGCGGCGAGCGCAGCGTTTGCGGCTTGCCCTTGATCCACGCTTTACCGCTGTCGGCGGGCTTGATGCCGAAGATGACCTCCGCCGTTTCAGTGCGACCGGATCCCAACAGCCCGGCCAGGCCGACGATCTCGCCCGGCCGCACCTGCAGAGTAAACGGCGCAATCGTGCCCTTCTTGCCAAAATCTTCAAACGCCGCCACCGGCTTATCGCTGAGCAGCGTGCGCCCGGCGCGCTGCAGCGCCTGATGGTCCAGCTCGCGCCCCAGCATCATTTTGACCAGTTCGATTTGCGGCAGCTCGCGGGTCTCCCGACAGCCGACGAAGCTGCCGTTGCGCAGCACGGTAATACGGTCGCTGACGGCATAGACCTGGTCGAGAAAATGGGTCACGAAAATCAGGCTAACGCCGTTATCGCGCAGCTGGCGCATCAGGGTGAACAGCATTTCCACTTCCTGAGTGTCGAGGCTGGCGGTCGGTTCATCGAGGATTAGTACTTTCGCCGACAGGTCGATGGCCCGGCAGATAGCGACGATTTGCTGCATCGCCACCGAAAAACGGTTTAGCGGTTCGCGCACGTCGAGCGAGAAGCCGTAAGAGGCCATCAGCGCGGTGGCGCGCTTTTCCATCTCTTTGCGCCGCAGCAGGCCAAAACGCTTCGGCTCGCGACCAATAAACAAATTATCCGCCACCGACATATTCGGCAGCAGGTTAACTTCCTGGTAAACGGTACCGATACCCAACTGCTGAGCGTGGGCGGTGTTTTTCGGCGAAATTTGCTGGCCTTCCAGCCAAATCGCTCCGCGTTCGGCATGGTACACGCCGGTGAGCGCTTTAATCAGCGTCGATTTTCCGGCGCCGTTTTCGCCCAGCAGGGCCATGATTTCGCCACGCCGCAGGCTGAAATTGACATTATCCAGCGCCTTCACGCCGGGGAAGAATTTGCTGAGTCCTTCGGTACGAAGGATCTCCTGGTGTTGGTCGCTGGTCATGGTTCCCCCTGCATCACGCCGGATGGCGCTGCGCTTATCCGGCCTACAAAAGAGCGAAATGTAGGCCGGGCAAGCGTAGCGCCCCCGGCATTTTCATGAAGGCTTAGTAACCCATATTTTTCTTCTTCTCTAACTCTTCTTTTGCCGTATCCGGCAGGTAGAGGGTCGATTTGGTAATGGTCAGCTTCTCAGGCAGGGTGCCGTCTTTTTTGTATTTTTCCAGCGCATCAAACGCCGGACCGGCCATATTCGGCGTCAGCTCGACGCTGGCATTCGCCTCGCCGGCGATCATGGCTTTATAGATATCCGGCACGCCGTCGATAGAGCCGGTGAGGATATCTTTGCCCGGCTTCAGCCCGGCCTCTTTAATGGCCTGGATCGCGCCAATGACCATGTCATCGTTATGGGCGTAGACCATGCAGATGTTCTTGCCGTTATTCTCCGCTTTGATAAAGCTCTCCATCACCTCTTTCCCCTTACTGCGGGTGAAGTCGCCGGACTGCGAGCGGATAATCTTGATGTTGGGGGCTTTGGCAATCGCCTCAGCGAAGCCTTTCTTACGATCGATAGCGACGCTGGCGCCCACGGTGCCCTGGAGCTCCACGACGTTACACGGCTTACCATCGACGGTTTTCACCAACCAGTCGCCAATCAGTTGGCCTTCCAGCACGTTGTTGGCGGTGACCGTGGTCATATACAGCGACTTATCTTTAACGTCGATCGAACGGTCGAGGAGGAACACCGGGATATTGGCCTCTTTCGCTTCTTTCAGTACCGGCTCCCAACCGGTCGCCACCACCGGCGCGATAAAGATCGCGTCCACGCCCTGGGCAATGAACGAGCGCACGGCTTTAATCTGGTTTTCCTGTTTTTGCTGACCGTCGGCAATCTTCAGAGTGATGCCACGCTTCGCCGCTTCTTCCTTAGCAACATTCGTTTCGGCCGCGCGCCAGCCCGACTCAGAGCCGACCTGCGAAAATCCTACGGTCAGGTTGGCGGCTATCGCCATAGACGACATAGCTGCCGAAACCGCAGTGACAAGAAGTAAGCGCTTCCACATAAGATGATCCTCGTAGGGTTATTGTTGGTTAAATGCTCACCTGCGAACAAACTATAGACAATCCGTTATGTAACTGAATGCGTTACATCACACTTCGAAAAAGTAAATAAAATGTTAATTACTGCGATTTATTTGAGCTGAGCGGCGATAAGGCTTCCCGCCCAACGGCATGGCCTGCGCCAATGGCGAAAATTTGTCTTCTGGATAACCGCCGTTCGCGATAATGAAAGCGTTTACACAATTTTATTCAGAATGTAGCTATCTTTATGGATTTTAGGGTTATCTGATGAGGAGAAATTCAGACGCTTCCCCCTGCATCAGGGCAAAAAGAAGCGAAGACATTCGATGTGAGTTGGCTATAATACCGGGCACTTGTTTGCCAAACATTTTTAAAGGAAACAGACATGAGCTTACTCAACGTACCTGCGGGCAAAGAGCTGCCGGAAGACATCTACGTCGTTATCGAAATCCCAGCTAACGCAGACCCAATCAAATACGAAGTTGACAAAGAGAGCGGCGCGCTGTTTGTTGACCGTTTCATGTCCACTGCGATGTTCTATCCGTGCAACTACGGCTACATCAACCACACTCTGTCTCTGGACGGCGACCCGGTTGACGTGCTGGTCCCGACCCCGTACCCGCTGCAGCCAGGCTCAGTTATCCGCTGCCGTCCGGTTGGCGTACTGAAAATGACCGACGAATCCGGTGAAGATGCCAAGCTGGTTGCGGTACCGCACACCAAGCTGAGCAAAGAATACGATCACATCAAAGATGTGAACGACCTGCCGGAACTGCTGAAAGCCCAGATCACTCACTTCTTCGAGCACTACAAAGATCTGGAAAAAGGCAAGTGGGTTAAAGTCGACGGTTGGGACAACGCTGAAGCGGCGAAAGCTGAAATCGTTGCTTCCTTCGAGCGCGCTAAACAGAAGTAATTCTGTCTCAGGCAGGGTCATCCCCTGCCTGACTGCGGCACGGATTGCCGCAATATCACCATGGAGGGTACCCCGTGAAAAGCACTCGCTATTTCACCCTGAACTATTCCGGTTTCACCACAGCAGCCTCTGAAGGGCAAACCTATTTGCGCCTCATTGCTGGCGAGCATGTCTTTTATACCAATAAACGCCATTTTAGCGATCCCACGCTTTTTGACCGCCTGCAGCTTAACCACCCCCTGCACATCGGCGCCCGCCGCTTGCGTAACGGTTGCTACTGGATCCACTGGTTGAGCGACGGCGCAACGCTACTTGAACCTGACCAATTAGCAAAGCCATGGGCCCGGCCGCTGCTGTTGGTTAGCCTACTGGTCCTCATCGCAACGCTCATCCCCGTCTTTTACATCGATTCAGAATGGGGAAAGATGGGCTTCGGCATTATCGCGGTACTGGCGTTAATCGCGCTGCTGTCTGGCCTCTGCGAGCTACTGTTTCGCCCGGCGTTAAAACGCCTCCCCGATATGCGCGATCTGCTGGCGAAGATGAATTTGGCGCGCCGCGGCGACTTCTCATTTTGTCAGGCGATACAGGCAACGCCGCCGGTCGATCGTCAGGCGGCGCTGGCTTTTACCGAAACGCTTCCGCAACGCTATGCCGTCAGGACGGGAAAAATTAGCAATATCATTTTTAAGAAGTGGTTCACGGGAACCCCAACGCGGGAATACCACGGTGTTGGGATGCAATGCGATGCTGCGCCGCTGGCTTTCTTCTGGCAGATCGGTTTCGCCAATTTCGGCCTGCATCCCCTTTTTTACCGCCGTCAACCGCCCTTTCTCGCTATCGGCGATCGGATAGTCGCCGTCTACCAACGGGAAAATAACGACATCCAGGCGTTATACAACGTCAGCGACGGGGGCGCTTTTCTGAAAAATCATTCCTGTTATCCCGGCGACCGGCAAATGTCGCTACTCTATAACCTGTCCTATGGCATCGCGCTGGTGCTGTACTTACTCGTACTTGGCATGGAGTTAAATAACCCCTACAAGTCAGGCAGGGATTTTTGGTGGTTGCTTCGCGATTCACTGGACATGTTGTCTCTCTTACTACTTTGCTTCAGCGGAACGCTGGTAATCCTGGAGCTTATCGGCCCAGTTGCCCGCTGTTTGTCACAAAGCGTACGTGACTGGCTGGCGCTGCGAACGGCGGTAAGAGGTTACCTCAGGCGAGTCGCCGCCAACACCACATTACAGGAGATAACATAATGTTCAGCACCCTAACACGGCGGTTGTTGTTTCTCGCGCTCACCACGCTGGCGGCCCTCCTGTTGCTTGGCAAGAGTCATTTTCATTTGTGGTAATGGTATAGCGATTAAACGAGGAATATACGCTGACAGCTGATGGCCACAAGGTAAAAAAACAACGCCACCCGAAGGTGGCGTTGCCGTTTTCAATTACTGGTCTCTGTCCAACCAGTTTCCGCTCTCAATCTGCGCAAACCCCTCGACGGAGCGCTGGTAGACATACATCCACGCGCTGCCGTAAGGCGTTTGGATCAGATGGCGCGCGTATTCACCGCCCTTGGTGCGCAGCGCATCCAGCTCGGCCAGCGTTGATGCGTCGATACGATACACTTCACCATGTACTGTGCCCTCGCCCGGCACCGCGCCTGGATAGTGGCCCAGGCTGTACAGCTGATAATCGTCGACACTATGAGCGCCCAGCAACTGGGCGTTGGTCATCCAGTGGCTGTTGCCTTGTTTGCGTCGTAAACTGCCGTAAACAAATATTCGCATTGCTAAAACTCAAACTGATAGAGCAAATCGAGAGCCTGGTCTACGCCAGACACCGCTTCCATATATAGCTTAGGCATCAGGCGATAACGCAGGGTAAGCGTCGCCAAAGAGTCGAAGATGCCGACGCCGTATTTTACCTGAAGACCCGGCAGCACATAGCCGCTGACCACCACCTGGGAGGAGTCGCCTACCCCCTGGGTATCCAGCGCCAAATTGCTTACGCCAAACGTCTCGCCGATTTTACCCACAACCTGACCACTTTGTGCAACCCCCATTCCAATAAGCATTGAGGTCATCGCCGCACTATCGCTCTGTTCGCTGCCTAAACCCTGGCCGCGCAGCAGATATGAAAGCGCTTCCTGCTGGGACATTGCCGGGTCGGAGAAGATCTCAGCCTTCGGCTGATCGGCAGAACCGGTGACGCGAACGCCGGCGATCACGTCGTCTTCGGTGGCTTCCGGGTTACGAATCGCTTCGATATTAAGCAGCGGCTGATCCGGCGGCCCGGAGAACAGCAGCTCGCCTTTACGCACGATCAGGTCCTGACCGTAAGCGTGGAAACGGCCTTCCGGAATATTAATCTGGCCGTTGAGCCCCAGCCCCTGCTTATCCTGCGCCACTTTCAGATCGCCGGTCAGACGCGCTTTCAGGCCGAAAGCGTCCAGACGCACGTTGTTGCCGACGTGAATCGTCAGGTTGCTGTTGATCGGAATACCGGCGCTCTGCGGCTTAATCGGTTTCAGATCTTTATCCAGCATCACCTCATCGGAAGAGACGCCCACCGCGCTCTCCGGCACCTCGTTCACGACGATGCGCGCCCACGGTACGTCGACGCGGCCATCGAGGTTAAACAGGCTTGGCGTCGCGGTAAACACCACATCCGGAGAAACATCCAGGCGGACCATCGGCGGCACGGTAATGCGCACCCGGCTACCCTTCGCCGCAATCTGCGCGCGCCAGTTGTCGATTTGCGTCCAGTCGGCGTTGCCGCTCAGCGCAATCTGCCCCTGTTTGGTATTCACCGTCCCCTGCAGGGTCGAACGCGTTCCGTTGAAGTTCATCGCCAGCTGGCTCGGCTGCATATCAAACGGCATAAAGTTGCCGTCGATATCAACGCCGCTCAACTGCATCTGACCAAACAGTTGCGGGCTCTGTAAGTTGCCGCCCAGACGCAGACGGGCATTAAGCTTGCCTTCTGCTTTCTCGCCGCGAGCGAAGATCGGGTTAATCATCGCCAGCGAGAAGTTGCTAATGTTGACGTTGCCGCCCAGGTTACGCCGCCCCTGCGGGTCGGTCACTTCCACCTGGCCATCAAGCTGGCCGTTGTTGGTCAGGCGTATCAGCCAGCCCAACTGCGCCCGGTTGTTATGCAGGTCGGCGCTGAGGTTAAGCGTATCGAAAGCCACCGGCAGCGGTGCGTCGTTGACCGTCTGGGTGACTTTGACGTTGCGCCCGCTGAGGGTGACTTTGCCCTGCGGCAGCCCCTCTTTGGTGGTGTCCCAGCTCACATCGGCGTTACCGCTAAACACGCCGCTTGCCTGGGTCGCCTCCGGCATAAACGGCTTCAGCATCGCCAGATCGAAACGGTTGAGATTGACCACCGCGCGCCCGCTGGCGCCGGCATCGATGGTCTGCGGTACGCACAACTCGGCATTCGGGTTGCTCCAGCAGTGCGGCCCGATGCTGATTTTCTGTTCTTGATTACGGTAATCCAGCGCAATGTTGCGCGTCAGCGTTACCGGCCCGACCGGCGTCTGGAAACGGGTATTGCTCAGGGTGCCCTTCCAGCGCTCCTCTTTACGATCGAAGCTGCCCGCCAGCGTCAACTGGCCCGACACCGGCTCACCCTGTACGCGCAGCTGTAAATCATGCTGCTTCTCGGTACCTTTGGCATTCAGCTGCACCAGGCTGATGTTGACGCCCGGCTGGCTGATGCGATCGACGCGTACATCAAGATTACCGCCAATCTGATCGCTGGACTTCACGTCGCCTTTGACGTTGACCTGGGCTACCGTCAGTTCCTGCCAGCGTAAGGCGCGAGCGGTGATATCCGCCAGCAGCTGCGGCGCGTCGATGGTGCCGCGCACCTTCAGCAGACCTTTCGCCGTGCCGCCAAGCCCCGGCAGCGCGTTGTCGAGATGCGGCGCGTCGATGGTGGCGTCAAGGTTGAGGTCTTTCACTCCCAGCTCGCCTTTTACGTCGGCGCTGTTTGGGCCAAGCGCCAGATGCAGTCCCGGCACTTTCCACTGCATATAGCTGTTACCCTGCAGCGAACCGTGGACATCCACTTTATTCTGTTTCACGTTGCCGGTAATTTTCAGCTCGGGAACCGCCATCTGCCAGCTGCTGCCATACAGGCTACCCTGGGTTTTGATAATCCCGTTCAGCTTCGACGGCCAGTCCGGCACCTCTTTGGCGGTATTAATGCCATCGAGCGTCAATTCACCGCGCCAGCTGATCGCCTGCTGCCAGTCGAGCAACGCTTTCAGTTCGGTTTTCCCCTCCAGCGCCGCCACGGTCAGCTTATCGATATTTACCTGCTGTTCGTTGCCTTTAGCATTAAGGGTAATTTTAGCCGGCGGCAGCGACTGCCCTTTGACCGCGGTACTGAACGCCATGGTGTAGTCGGTCATTTTGCCGCTGAATTTCAGCTGCAGATCATCCGCCTGGAACTGTTTCTCGCCGGTAAACGGCCAGTACAGCTGTTTACTTTTCACTTCCATATTCAGCGGCAGACCGGCTTCCGCCAGCTGCGCTTCGGCGCGCAGGGTCATGGCCACCGAGCCGGCTAAATCCACGCCGACCTGCAGTTTTTTACGCAGCTCGCCGCCTACTTTCAGCTTCACCTTCTCGCCTTTCAGCGGGTCGATGTTCAGCGTGCTGTCGAGGGTGATATCAACCGGCCAGTTATCCTGCAGTTGCGCGGTGCCGGAAGCGGTAACCTTGCCCTGGTCGGAATCGACGTCCAGCGCATCGAGCTTCATCTGCCCGTCGATGCTGCTGACCTTCAGCAGCAGGCTGTAGACGGTCATATCGGTGTCGCCAGTCAGGCGCAGCTGTTCGCCGCGGAACTCCTGAATATTAAGATTCAGCGGCAGATGCACATCGACCATTTCCGGCAGCACCGGCTGCGAGAACAGATCTTTCATCGTCTCGCCGAGCGGTTTCTCTTCCGGTTTCGGATGGTCAATTTTCGGCTCCACCACCTGCTCCTGCGCCACTTTCGCCACCTTCGGCAGGGCGATGAGCAAGCCCTGGAGCGAAGTCGGCGTCAGGGTCAGGTTTTTCTCCTGCCAGTTCAGGCCGGTGGAGAAATCGCGCAGCGAAACGGCGGTGTCGTCGATTTTGACATTGACGTTATGCAGCGCCACGCGGCTGAGGGTAATAGGATATGGCGTCGACAGGTTCAGCGGGCCGGAATCTTCTTCCTCTACCGGCGTCGAAGGCGGCATCTTTTTGGTATCGATAGCGACGTAGATATCGCGCAGCGAGATATCATTAACGCACAGGCTGCTATCCCACAGACAGCGCAACTTGACGCCGAGATGGAACTGGCCGGCCGTCACCGCCACGCCCGGCTGTTCGAAGCGTACGTTCTGTAAGGTCAGGTCGCGCCAGCCGCCGGTGACCTTGCCAATCTCCAGTCCCGGCACCCAGCGGTCCGCCGCTTTCAGTACCAGATGCAAACCGGTAGTGGTGCCGACTAAAAAGCCGACCGCGCCAATCAGCAGCACTAAAAAGAGTAATACGCCGAGGCTTATCTTCTTCCATAAACTCATAATTCAGGCCCCAGACCGATGTAAAACTGTAAACCGTGTTCTTCTTTGTCGCCGATGGGTCGGGCGATATCCAGCTTGATCGGCCCAACCGGCGACTGCCAGCGCACGCCGACGCCCGCGCCGGTTTTAAAATCGCTTTTACGGATATCGCTCACCGCTTCGCCGCTGTCGATAAACGCCGCGCCCCACCATTTCCCGGTGACGTTGTATTGATACTCCAGCGAACCTGTCGCCAGCTTTGACGCACCGATCAGCTTGCCGTCGTCATCTTTCGGCGAGATCGACTTGTATTTATAACCACGAATGCTGCGGTCGCCACCGGCGAAGAAACGCAGATCCGGCGGGACTTTGCTGAAGTCATCGGCTTCAATCCAGCCGAGGTTGCCGCGCACCACGAAGCGGTGGCGGTCATAGAGGGTGCGGATCCACACGTCCTGCGCCTGCATGACGATAAAGTTAATGTCCGAGCCCCACATGGTGTTGGAGTAGTCCACCGAATAGCGCTGGGAATCGCCCCAGGTCGGCATCAGGCCGCCGCGGGAGCGGGTGCGGTTCACCGAGACGCCGGGATAAAGCAGCATGGTGGTATTGGTGACGTTGGCCTGGGTAAAGTGGTCCAGACTCCAGCGCAGGTTAATCGCGCGCTGCCAGCCGCTCGACATCTCCCAATAGCGCGACAGCGCCAGGGTGGTGGAGTCGGCCTTGGTATCGTTAAGGTCGGTACGCTTAAAACCGCCCTGCATCAGGTAATACTGCTCAAGCGGGCTTTTTAACAGCGGGACTTTATAGCTGAAATCAAGCTGCTGTTCCGGCGCGGAGAGGCTGACGCTGGAGGTCAGGCTGTGGCCGTAGGAGTTCATCCACGGCTTTTTCCACGTCGCTTTCACGCGCGGTCCGACGTCTGTCGAATAACCGATCCCGGTTTCCACGGTGTTCTCTTTGCGTGGCGAAACGACGCCCTGCAGAGGCAGCACCTTGGTTTTACGTGATTTATCAAACTGCGGCGCGACGACCACCGAGTTAAACCAGCCGGTCGCCGCCAGGCGGCGGTTCAGCTCCGCCAAATCCTGTGAGGTGTAATAATCACCCTGTTTAAAGGGCACCAGGTTTTGCAGGTACTCTTCGCGGATCTGCGAACCGGTAAAACTTACCGGGCCAAAGCGGTAACGCTCGCCGCTGTTGTAATCGATGTCCCAGAAAGCCTGATGGCGATCGAGCGATACGCCAAGCTGGCTTTTATTGAACTCGCTATCGAAATAGCCTTTGCGCAGCGCCACCTTGGTGAGCGAGCTCTTGAAGCCGTCATAGTCGCTGTGATTGAGCACCGTGCCAATTGCCGGACGCGTTTTCAGCAGATCCAGGTAATCGTGGTCGGTGCGCGCGCCGCCGCGCAGGATCACCTCGGTACCGCCAATGCGCACCGGCTCGCCGGGAGTTACTTTGGCAATCAGTACCTGGCGCCCTTTCTTGGGCGGCGGACGTAGATCGAAATCGATGGTGGGTTCATAGTAACCCAGCGCTTTCAGCCCCTCGCGGATGGCGTCATCGACGCGCGCGCGAAAACGACGGTCCGGCGTGACTTCATCGCTCTGGATCGTGGATAGTTGGGCGCGGACGTTTTTTTCCAGTTCCCCGGATAACCCCTCAACCTGCAAACGCACATTCGCTGCGCTGGCGACCCCGCTGACCAGCAAAAGGCTGGTAACGCATATCTGGCGGATTTGTTGCACGTGTTCTCCTGAATATCCTTGTTTCCCCCCGAAGGAAACGCAAGTGCCGCTCCACGGCTTAACAAAACCCTAACAACTAAGGGTTGAAAAAGTGACGGTAACCCAAATAATTCTTATGTTTAAATTTAGACGTATTGAGCGTGTTTATTGTCTAAAAAGATACGCGACGTTACAACCTTAACCACAAATTGCGAGGCCAACCGTGAGTCTATTTGATAAAACGCATCTTGTCGCCCAGGCGGATGCGCTGCCGGGGCGCAACACGCCGATGCCGGTAGCAACGCTCCACGCCGTTAACGGCCACTCAATGACCAACGTTCCTGAAGGAATGGAGGTAGCGCTGTTCGCGATGGGCTGCTTCTGGGGCGTCGAGCGTCTGTTCTGGCAATTGCCGGGGGTCTACAGCACCGCGGCGGGCTATACCGGCGGTTACACGCCAAACCCGACCTATCGTGAAGTGTGCAGCGGCGAGACCGGGCACGCGGAAGCGGTGCGCGTGGTATATGACCCGCAGGTCATCAGCTATGAGCAGCTGCTGCAGGTTTTCTGGGAGAATCACGATCCGGCGCAAGGGATGCAGCAGGGTAACGACCACGGCACGCAGTACCGTTCGGCTATCTACCCGCTGACGCCGGAGCAGCTTGAAGCGGCGCAGGCCAGCCTGGAGCGCTTCCAGAAGGCGATGCACGAGGCCAACGATACCCGCGAGATCACCACCGAGATCGCCACGGCAAAACCGTTCTACTACGCCGAGGACGATCATCAGCAGTACCTGCACAAAAACCCGTACGGCTACTGCGGTATCGGCGGGATTGGCGTTTGCCTCCCCCCGCAGGCGTAATCCTGAAGAATAAGGCCGCTGGCGAGAATAATTATCGCTCTGGTGGCTTTACAGACATTTACGCTATACTACGCTGTGTCATAGCCGGTCCAGCGCCTTCGGACCGGTTTTTTATGTATTCCACATTAAAAGAGTTATCCACTTCCCTTCCGAGGATCTGGCCTCAACGGTCAGAAAAGATATGTTAAACAGTATTTTAGTAATACTTTTCCTTATTGCCGTCAGTGCGTTTTTTTCGATCTCTGAAATCTCACTGGCCGCATCGCGTAAAATCAAACTCAAATTGCTGGCTGATGAAGGCAATGTGAACGCGCAGCGCGTTCTCAAAATGCAGGAAAACCCCGGCACCTTCTTCACCGTCGTGCAGATCGGCCTCAACGCCGTGGCCATTCTGGGTGGTATCGTCGGCGACGCCGCCTTTTCCCCTGCTTTCCACAGCGTGCTGAGCCGCTACATGTCGCCGGAGCTTTCCGAGCAGCTGAGCTTTATTTTCTCCTTCACCCTGGTCACCAGCTTGTTCATCCTGTTTGCTGACCTGACGCCGAAACGCATCGGTATGATTGCGCCAGAAGCCGTGGCTTTGCGCATCATCAACCCGATGCGCTTCTGTTTACTGGTCTTCCGCCCGCTGGTGTGGCTGTTTAACGGCATGGCGAACAACATCTTCCGTCTGTTTAAAATCCCGATGGTGCGTAAAGACGACATCACCTCCGATGATATCTACGCGGTGGTGGAGGCCGGAGCGCTGGCCGGGGTGCTGCGTAAACAAGAACACGAATTAATTGAAAACGTCTTTGAGCTGGAATCCCGTACCGTTCCCTCTTCAATGACGCCGCGCGAAAACGTGATCTGGTTCGATCTGCACGAAGACGAGCAGAGCCTGAAGAATAAAGTGGCGGAGCATCCGCACTCCAAGTTCCTGGTGTGTAACGAAGATATCGATCACATCATCGGCTACGTCGATTCCAAAGACCTGCTGAACCGCGTGCTGGCAAACCAGAGCCTGGTGTTAACCGGCGGCGTGCAGATCCGCAATACGCTGATCGTGCCGGATACCCTGACGCTCTCTGAAGCGCTGGAAAGCTTTAAAACCGCCGGCGAAGACTTCGCGGTGATCATGAACGAATACGCGCTGGTGGTAGGGATCATCACCCTCAACGACGTCATGACCACCCTGATGGGCGACCTGGTCGGCCAGGGGCTGGAAGAACAAATTGTCGCCCGCGATGAGAACTCATGGCTGATTGACGGCGGTACGCCAATCGATGACGTAATGCGCGTGCTCGATATCGATGAGTTCCCGCAGTCCGATAATTACGAGACTATCGGCGGCTTTATGATGTTTATGCTGCGCAAGATCCCGAAACGCACCGATGCGGTGAAGTTCTCCGGCTACAAGTTTGAAGTGGTGGATATCGATAACTACCGTATCGACCAGCTGCTGGTCACCCGTATCGATAACAAACCAACGGTGCTGGTACCGAAACTGCCTGATGTCGAAGACGCGGCGAAAAAAGAGAAAGGTGCGGCGTAAGCGGCCCTGAAAACATCAACGGCTCCCATCGGGAGCCGTTTTTTTTCGTGCCGTCATACCACGTTATGCGGTCTCTGTTTGCAGACGCATAACCTGACGATTGACCTCGGACATCACTGAGAAGTGCAGCTTGTCCTTAACCTTCGGGATAAGGATTTTGCCCTTATCAAATTCAAAAGCGCCAACGTCCTTGATGTACAACCGTCCACGAAACAGGATCTTCACGTACTTCGCCACTTGCAGCGGATTGTAGCGTTGGAAAATTTTCATTGTTGTCTCCTGCCAGGGTTACGCTCCTGCGGTGCCACAGTTAGCCCGCGTATCGGGAGCGCAAATTTTAATGCCCTAAAACTATAGTCCAGATTTCCGAAGTCACCCAGTCTGTAGAAGTTTTTTTACCCTTTGATGACAATAATTCAGAATTTTCGTTTCAGGCATACGTAGTTGTTAGTATAAGTTTCCGTTTTTTATTGAATGTGTGCGTTGGCACGCAAACTGGCATCACGCTTGCGGGTAATGGCGACAATTCGCACTTATCATTAAACAAGACCAAGTGGTCGGATCACCTGCATATAAAAAAGGATATCTCATGACTCTACGTAAGTTGCTGGCGGTTTCCGCCCTCCTGTTGCCGTTAATGGCTTCGGCACATAATTTTGTCGACGGTCAACGCGTCGCGCCGGTAGGCATCGCCGACCGCGGAGAACTGGTACTGAGTAACGATAAGTTTAGCTACAAAAACTGGAATAGCTCGCAGTTGGCGGGAAAAGTGCGCGTCATCCAGCATATTGCCGGGCGCACCTCGGCAAAAGAGAAAAATGCCAATCTGATTGAGGCGATTAAGGCGGCTGGCCTGCCGCACGACCGCTACCAGACCACCACCATCGTCAATACCGATGACGCGATCCCCGGTTCCGGAATGTTCGTGCGCAGCAGCATTGAGAGCAATAAACAGCTCTATCCGTGGTCGCAGTTTATCGTCGACAGCAACGGTCTCGCACGCAAAGCCTGGCAGCTCGATGAAGGCAGTTCGGCGATTGTGGTGTTAGACAAAGACGGACGTGTTCAGTGGGCAAAAGACGGCGCGCTGACCCAGCAAGAGGTACAGCAGGTCGTCGACCTGCTGCATAAGCTGCTTAATAAATAGAGACGCGGAAGCCGGGGTTGAGGAAGGATTCACGCGGCGTATAGTCGAGGGTTTTACCCTGCCAGTCGTGAACGTGCGCCCCGGCGGCTACCGCGACCGCATGACCGGCGGCGGTATCCCAGGTGCTGGTCGGCCCGAAGCGCGGATAGAGCTGCGCCTGACCTTCCGCCACCAGGCAGAACTTCAGCGACGAACCGATTGAGGTGGTCTGGTGCTCGCCCAGTTGCTCCAGATACTCCTGCAGTTCCGGGTCATTACCGTGGGAGCGGCTAATCACCACCAGCGGCGGGCGAGCATCGCGAACCTGAATCTGCTTGCGCACGCCGCACTCTTCTTTCCACGCCTTGCCATTTTGCGCGCTGTACATCACTTTCATCACCGGCGCGTACACCACGCCCAGCGTTGGTTTGCCGTTTTCAATCAGCGCGATATTGACGGTGAATTCGCCGTTGCGCTTGATAAATTCTTTGGTGCCGTCCAGCGGATCCACCAGCCAGTAGCGCTGCCAGTGCTGCCGCACTTCCCACGCCGGCGGATCCTCTTCCGACAGGATGGGGATTGCTGCATCCAGCGCCTGCAGGCCGCTGACAATGACTTTATGCGCGGCGATATCCGCCGCGGTAACGGGAGAATCATCCTTTTTGCTGCTCACATCCATCGGCTGGTTCCCATCGTAGACATCCATGATGGCATCGCCCGCGGTCCGTGCAAGCTGACATACTTGTTCTAACATTCTCCACCTCTTCTGGTTACAGTGGCGTTAACTCGTTGTTTTATTTATATCGCATCATCACCAGTTCCGCTATCTGTGATAACACTAGCGGTTTCCATTCACGCTTTTCTGGCAGAATTCACAATTCTGTAAGCAACAGAATGTAAATACATTTTCTTTTGTGCCATTGCTCATAAAAAAGGACGCCTCTGATGATTAAGTTTAGCGCAACGCTGCTGGCCACGCTGGTGGCGGCCAGCGTCAACGCGGCGACGGTCGACCTGCGGATCATGGAAACCACCGATCTGCACAGCAATATGATGGATTTCGATTACTACAAAGATGCCGCGACGGAAAAATTCGGCCTGGTCAGAACCGCCAGCCTGATTGAAAAAGCCCGCGCGGAAGCGAAAAACAGCGTGCTGGTGGATAACGGCGATGTTATTCAGGGTAGCCCACTGGGCGACTATATGGCGGCAAAAGGACTCAAAGAGGGGGATGTGCACCCGGTTTATAAGGCGATGAACACCCTGAATTACGCCGTCGGCAACCTGGGCAACCATGAATTCAACTACGGTCTCGACTTCCTGCACAAGGCGCTGGCCGGAGCGAAATTCCCCTACGTTAACGCCAACATTATCGATCTCAAAACCGGCAAACCGATGTTTACGCCCTACCTGATTCAGGATACCCAGGTTCAGGATAGCGATGGTCAATCCCATACCCTGCGCATCGGCTATATCGGTTTTGTGCCGCCGCAGATCATGACCTGGGATAAAGCCAACCTCAACGGCAAGGTGAAGGTCAACGACATCACTGAAACCGCGCGTAAGTACGTGCCGGAGATGCGCGCGAAAGGCGCTGATGTGGTGGTCGTGGTCGCGCATTCCGGCCTCTCCGCCGACCCCTATCAGGCAATGGCGGAAAACTCGGTCTACTACTTAAGCCAGGTGCCGGGCGTTGACGCCATTATGTTCGGCCACGCCCACGCGGTGTTCCCCGGTAAAGACTTCGCTACCATTAAAGGCGCGGATATCGCCAAAGGTACGCTAAACGGTATTCCGGCGGTGATGCCGGGAATGTGGGGCGATCATCTCGGGGTGGTCGATTTGGTGCTGAATAACGACAGCGGCAAATGGCAAGTAACGCAGGCCAAAGCCGAAGCGCGGCCTATTTATGACCCGGTGGCGAAAAAGTCGCTGGCGGCGGAAGATAGTAAAATGGTGGCGGTGCTGAAAGCCGATCACGACGCCACTCGCGAATTCGTCAGCAAGCCTATCGGCAAGTCCGCCGACAACATGTACAGCTACCTGGCGCTGGTGCAGGACGACCCAACGGTGCAGGTGGTCAACATGGCGCAAAAGGCCTATGTCGAACACTACATCCAGGGCGATCCGGATCTGGCGAAGTTGCCGGTGCTTTCCGCCGCCGCGCCGTTTAAAGTCGGCGGACGTAAAAACGATCCGGCAAGCTTTGTCGAAGTGGAAAAAGGCCAGCTCACCTTCCGTAACGCCGCCGACCTCTATCTCTACCCGAACACGCTGGTGGTGATGAAGGTAAGCGGTAAAGAGGTCAAGGAGTGGCTCGAATGCTCCGCCGGGCAGTTTAATCAGATTGACACCGCCAGCAGCAAACCACAGTCGCTGATTAACTGGGACGGGTTCCGCACCTATAACTTCGACGTGATTGACGGCGTAAACTATCAGATCGACGTGAGTCAACCGGCGCGCTACGACGGCGAGTGCCAGATGATTCACCCGCAGTCAGAGCGCATCAAAGACCTGACCTTTAACGGTAAGCCTATCGATCCGCAGGCCACCTTCCTGGTCGCCACCAATAACTATCGCGCCTACGGCGGCAAATTCGCCGGTACCGGCGACAGCCATATCGCTTTTGCCTCCCCGGACGAAAACCGTTCGGTGCTGGCGGCGTGGATTGGCGCGCAGTCGAAGAAAGATGGCGCGATCCATCCGGCGGCGGATAACAACTGGCGTCTGGCGCCGATCCACAGCAAAACGCCGTTGGATATTCGCTTTGAGACCTCGCCAGGCGACAAAGCCGCGGCGTTTATCAAAGAGAAAGCGCAGTATCCGATGCGGCAGGTGGCGACCGATGATATCGGCTTCGCTATTTATCAGCTGGATTTGAGTCAGTAATACCTGCTCCCCGGTGGCGCTGCGCTTACCGGGGCTACAAAGCGGAGCTGGCTGGTAGCCCGGATAAGGCGTAAGCCGCTATCCGGGTATAGCTACCCGGTGGCGCTGCGCTTACCGGGGCTACAAAGCGAAGCTGGCCGGTAGCCCGGATAAGGCGCCAGCCGCTATCCGGGTACAGCTCCCCGGTGGCGCTGCGCTTACCGGGGCTACAAAGCGGAGCTGGCTGGTAGCCCGGATAAGGCGCCAGCCGCTATCCGGTACAGCCCGTACGGCCTGCCGTTAATTTATTCACCATGCTGGCTGAAACTGCCGGTGTTGGTGGCCTCAAAATCGCTGAGACGTTCCCGGAAGGCCGGGGCAGCCCGCATGGATGCGGGCTGAGGGCCGTGATTTGCAGGGACGCTGCCTCGGCCCGACCCGGAGCCTGCCGGGATAAGTCGAAGGCACCACGAAGTGGCGATTTTGGCGGCCAGAGCCCGGGAGTACAGAGGGCGGCGGCGACTGGCCGCCCTCTGTGCGCTCCCCGCGCCATGAGAAACATAACGCAGGAGACAGTTCGGGAGCGCAATGTGCTCTGAATGAATACAAAACAACGGTTTTTCCCGGACCAAAACAGTTGCAAACCGATAACACCTGGTACCCCGGTGGCGCTGTGCTTACCAGGGCTACAAAGCGGAGCTGACTGGTAGCCCGGATAAGGCGCCAGCCGCTATCCGGGTACAGCTCCCCGGTGACGCTGCGCTTACCGGGGCTACAAAGCGAAGCTGGCTGGTAGCCCGGGATACATTTTCACTCCCCGTGGTTAGCCAGCACCGCGGGGAGATTCAGCTCGATCCAGTCCGCCAGCGCGGCCACCTTCTCGCTCACCTGCAGGCCGAGCGGCGTCAGACTATATTCAACATGCGGCGGCACCACCGGATACGAAACGCGGTCGATAAAGCCATCCTGTTCCAGCGCCTGTAAGGACTGAGCCAGCATCTTTTCACTGACGCCGCCCATTTTGCGCCGCAGATCGCTAAAGCGGTGGGTCCCCTCGCGTAGCGCCACCAGAATCAACACGCCCCAGCGGCTGGTCACGTGTTTTAGCACATCACGCGACGGGCACTGTTCAGCAAACAGATTCCCGTTGCGCAGTTTGTCGCTCAGCGTCGGTTCGGCCATTTTATACTTACCTTTTTGTGCGTACTTACTAAAAGTTAGTTAAGGTGTTAGCTTACCACAACTGCCAATGAACACGAAGGAGAAGACCTATGATCGCGATTACCGGCGCTACCGGCCAGCTTGGCCAGCACGTACTGCATGATCTGTTAAAAACCGTCCCCGCCAGCCAGATTGTGGCGATTGTCCGCAACCCGGCAAAGGCGCAAGCGCTCAGCCAGCAGGGCGTCGTCGTGCGCCAGGCCGAGTACGGCGATGAAGCCGCGCTTACCGCCGCGCTGCAAGGGGTTGATAAACTGTTATTAATCTCTTCAAGCGAAGTCGGCCAGCGCGCCGTTCAGCACCGTAACGTCATTAACGCCGCTAAAGCCGCTGGGGTGAAATTTATCGCCTATACCAGCCTGCTGCATGCCGATACCTCACCGCTGGGCCTGGCCGGTGAACATATCGAAACCGAACAAATGCTGGCCGATTCCGGTATTCCTTACGCGCTGCTGCGCAACGGCTGGTATACCGAAAACTATTTGGCCAGCGCGCCGCCAGCGCTGGAACACGGCGTGTTTATTGGCGCCGCCGGCGAGGGTAAAATCGCTTCCGCCACCCGTGCCGATTATGCCGCCGCCGCCGCCCACGTTATCGCCGGTGAGGGCCATGCCGGGAAAGTTTACGAACTGGCGGGAGATAACGCCTGGACCCTGAGCGAACTGGCTGCCGAGCTGAGCAAGCAAAGCGGGAAAAATGTGGTTTATCAAAACCTCAGCGAAGCCGATTTCGCCGCCGCGCTGAAAAACGTCGGCCTACCGGCCGGGCTTGCCGATATGCTGGCGGATTCCGATACCGGCGCGTCGAAAGGCGGACTGTTTGACGACAGCCGCACCCTGAGCAAACTGATTGGCCGCCCGACCACGTCGCTTGCCGATAGCGTGAAAGGCATCATCTAATCGCTCCCTGTCAGTTTTTGCGGTTGCTTCCCGGCGCTTCATCTCTAATATTGAAGGGATGAATCGTCGGGAGACACGGCATGCAGGGCGTACCACCACAATTTAGCGATGAAAAAGACCACGCGCGCTTTCGCCATCTCGACCAACTCCCCGGCGTTGAGCTCTATCACGCCCATATTTCTCGTTATGCCTTTGAACCGCATACCCACGAAGCCTTCGGCATCGGCGTGATTGAGCAAGGCGCCGAACGCTTTCGCTATCGCGGTAGTCAGCACGTCGCCTCAGCCAATTCCATCGTCACCATGAATCCGGATGAGCTCCATACCGGCGAGGCGGAAACCGCCGAAGGCTGGCGCTACCGGATGATTTATCTGGAGCCGGATCGGCTGGAGGCCTTCACCGGCGTTCGCCACTGGTGGTTCAGCGAGGTCGTGCGCCAGGAGCCGCAGCGCGCCCGGCAAATCGGCCAACTGATTTACGGCCTGTGGCACGCAGACGATCCGCTGGCGCAGCAGGGGATACTGCTCGACCTGGTTGATACCTTCCGCCCGCTGGCTCACCATTCGCCAATGGCGCCGGAAGCGGCGCATCGCTTCGATCGGGTACGCGACTACCTGCACGATAACTATATGCGCGCCGTCAGCCTTGATGAACTGGCGCAGGTCGCGGCGCTCAGCCCCTATCACTTCCAGCGCCAGTTTAAAGCCCACTTTCACGTTACCCCGCACCAGATGCTGATGGCGATTCGCCTGTGGCGCGCCAAGGCGTTTTTGACCCACGGCATGCCCGCCGCCGAAGTGGCCATCGCCGCCGGGTTAACCGACCAATCGCACTTAACCCGCGCCTTCACCCGCCGCTACGGCATTACGCCGGTGCGTTATCAAAAGCAGGTCGCCGGGCGCTAAAGCGCAATCTCATACAATATTCTTTCCCCCACGCCCTTCTACACTTGGCGCAAGCAAACTGAAGATGGATGTCATCATGATTAGCGGCGTGTTGTATGCCCTGCTGGCGGGGTTAATGTGGGGGCTGATTTTCGTCGGCCCGTTGCTGGTGCCGGAATATCCGGCGGTGCTGCAGTCGATGGGGCGCTATCTGGCGTTGGGACTTATCGCCCTGCCGCTGGCGTGGCTCGGCCGCGCGCGTCTACGCCAGCTGAAGGGTAAGGACTGGTGGACCGCGCTGGCGCTGACCATGATGGGGAACCTGATCTATTACTTCTGTCTAGCCAGCGCCATTCAGCGCACCGGCGCGCCGGTATCGACGATGATTATCGGCACCCTGCCGGTGGTACTGCCGGTGTGCGCCAACCTGCTTTATAGCCAGCGCGATGGCAAGCTGCCGTGGCGGCGGCTATTTCCGGCGCTAATCTGTATTGCGCTGGGGCTGGTATGCGTCAACGTAGCGGAGCTGCAGCACGGGCTTCCTGATTTCAGCCCGTGGCGCTATGGTTCGGGCATTCTTCTCGCGCTGATCTCCGTCGTCTGCTGGGCGTGGTATGCCCTGCGCAACGCTCGTTGGCTGCGTGAAAACCCGGATAAGCCGCCAATGATGTGGGCTACCGCGCAGGCGTTGGTCACCCTTCCGGTCTCGCTGGTCGGTTATATCGCCGCCTGTGGGTGGCTGCAGAACCAGCATATCGACTTCCCGCTCCCCTTCGGCCCGCGCCCGGCGGTGTTCATCGTCCTGATGCTGGCGATCGCCGTACTCTGTTCGTGGGTCGGCGCACTGTGCTGGAATATTGCCAGCCAGCGCCTGCCGACGGTGATCCTCGGGCCGCTGATCGTCTTCGAGACGCTGGCCGGTCTGCTGTACACCTTCCTGCTCCGCCAGAGCCTGCCGCCGCTGCTGACGCTCAGCGGGATCCTGCTGCTGGTGCTCGGCGTGGTGTCGGCGGTTCGCGCCCGCCCGGAGAAACCGGTCCTGCAGGAACTGCGCGTTGAGCCAAAAAAATAGCCTGGTATCCCAAAGGGGTATTCCCATCGATATAAGATGCATTTAATATGCATCTTATATTTTTGATGACGAGGTAATTGCTATGGCTTTCCGTGACCAACCTTTGGGCGAGCTGGCGCTGAGCATCCCGCGCGCCTCCGCGCTGTTCCGTCAATACGATATGGATTACTGCTGCGGCGGCAAACAAACCCTGGAGCGCGCGGCGACGCGCAAAGCGCTGGATGTTGCGGTGATTGAAGCCGAGCTGGCGAAACTGGCCGAGCAGCCGGTCGAGCGCGACTGGCGCGCCGCGCCGTTCGCCGACATCATCGACCACATCATCGTTCGCTATCATGATCGCCACCGCGAACAGCTGCCGGAACTGATCTTGCAGGCAACCAAGGTTGAACGCGTCCACGCCGATAAACAGAACGTGCCAAAAGGGCTAACCAAATATCTGACCATGCTGCACCAGGAACTCTCCAGCCACATGATGAAAGAGGAGCAGATCCTGTTCCCGATGATCAAGCAGGGCATGGGCGCTCAGGCCGGTGGTCCTATCAGCGTAATGGAAAGCGAGCATGACGAAGCGGGCGAACTGCTGGAAGTGATCAAGCACATCACCCATAACGTGACGCCGCCGCCGGAAGCCTGCACTACCTGGAAAGCGATGTACAACGGCATTAACGAGATGATTGACGACCTGATGGAGCACATCAGTCTGGAAAATAACGTGCTGTTCCCGCGTGCCCTCGCCGGAAAATCATAAAAAAAGGCGCCCGCAGGCGCCCTCTCGACATTGTCAGTTTATTGGCCACTCCGGGTGGCCTTTTTTATTTCGCCAGACGTTTTTTACCGGCAAACAGCCAGCCCGCGCCCAGCAGAACAAACCACAACGGGGTAACCATCAGCGCTTCGCGGGTATCATCTTCCAGCGTCAACAGCACCAGTACGAAGACGAAGAAGGCCATGCACACCCAGCACATCACTTTACCCAGCGGCATCTTATAGATGGACTTCTCGTGCAGCTGCGGACGCTTTTTACGATAGACCAGATAAGAGCAGAGGATAATAGTCCAGACGAACATGAACAGAATCGCCGACACCGTGGTGATCATGGTGAACGCGGCAATCACGCTCGGGTTGACCATCAGCATTACCACGCCGCCCAGCAGACACATGCAGGAGAAGGTTAAGCCCTTCGCCGGCACCGCGCGCTTCGACAGCTTGGCGAACATTTTCGGCGCCTGACCTTCCTGCGCCAGACCGAATAGCATACGGCTAGTGGAGAACACTCCGCTGTTAGCGGAAGAGGCGGCGGAAGTCAGTACCACGAAGTTGATCAGGCTGGCGGCAGCCGGCAGACCAACCAGAACAAACAGTTCAACGAACGGACTCTTGCTCGGCACGACGGAGCTCCACGGCGTCACCGACATAATCACAATCAGCGCGAAGACGTAGAACATAATGATACGCAGCGGGATGGAGTTAATCGCCCGCGGCAGCGATTTTTCCGGATCCTTGGTTTCCGCCGCGGTGGTACCAACCAGCTCAATACCCACGAAGGCGAATACCGCTATCTGGAAGCCGGCAAAGAAACCGCTGAGGCCTTTCGGGAACCAGCCGCCGTCATTCCACAGATGCGCGAATGAGGCTTCGACGCCGGTCGGCGATTTAAAGTGCATCATCACCATCACCAGGCCGACCACAATCAGCGCCACAATGGCGACGATTTTGATCATCGCGAACCAGAACTCCATTTCGCCAAACATCTTCACGGTTGCGAGGTTCAGGCCCAGCAGCAGCAGGATAACCGCTAACGAAGCGACCCAGTCAGAAAGTCCGGGGAACCAGAACTGCGCGTAGGCGGTGATGGCGACAACGTCCGCCATCCCGGTGACCACCCAGCAGAACCAGTAGGTCCAGCCGGTAAAATACCCCGCCCACGGCCCTAACAGGTCGGAGGCGAAGTCACTGAATGATTTATATTCGAGGTTCGACAGCAGTAATTCGCCCATGGCGCGCATGACGAAGAACAGCATAAAACCGATGATCATATAAACAAAAATAATGGATGGCCCGGCGAGACTGATGGTCTTGCCTGACCCCATAAACAGCCCGGTGCCGATCGCCCCGCCGATAGCAATAAGCTGAATATGCCGGTTAGTGAGATTTCGCCGTAGCGATTGTTCAGTCGTCTCCTGCTCGTCGGCAACGACTTTGACCTGATCTACCATGTGATTTTCTTCCTGTTGTACCTGTCTGTGTTGTTCAGGCTCTGTTGGCCTGTCATTTGTCGCAACCCTGGCAAGAGGGTTTATCGATATTAGGTAAGAATCGGAGGGATGAATACTATGATTTAGATATAATGTTAATTTTATGTTTAAAGTGAGTGTTATATCACCAATGTAACGCGAAACAGCTCACAAAAATACACTCAACAAACTTATATGCAATATAAAATTCCAATAAATTTATAACTTAAGGATTTTGCACTATTTTTATTGGCTTCCTCCCCTCTGCGGGAGAGGAAGCCCCTGGTGCTTAAATAATGTCCAGCAGCTCAACTTCAAAGATAAGAGTGCTGAATGGCGGGATAGAAGCGCCCGCGCCGCGCTCGCCGTAAGCCAGGTTGTGCGGAATGGTCAGTTCCCATTTGGAACCTACCGGCATCAGGGTCAGCGCTTCGATCCAGCCACCGATCACGCCGGTCACCGGGAATTCAGCCGGTTCGCCGCGGGCTACGGAGCTATCGAACACGGTACCGTCGATAAGCTTACCGGTGTAGTGAACGCGTACGCGGTCGGTGCGCGCCGGGATCGGGCCTTCGCCCTGCGTCAGTACGCGGAACTGCAGACCGGATTCAGTGCTGTTCACGCCTTCTTTTTCACGGTTTTCATCGAGGTATTTCTGGCCATCGGCGGCCATCGCCTGGAAGCGCTCGCGACGCACGGCGTCAGCGCGTTCATGGATTTCACGCAGCGCGCGGTGTACGGCTTCAACCGGCACCTGCGGCTGATTGCCTTCCAGCGCATCGGCAATGCCGGCAACCAGCGCTTCCGGCAGCAGCCCCTGCAGGCCGGATTCGCTCAGTTGTTGTCCAACCTGCAAGCCGATACCGTAACTTGCCTGCGCTTCGATAGTGTCAAAAGTCGGGGTTGCCATCTTTGTTCCTTTTTTGGGTGATAAACATCTTGAGAAAAGCGTTCGAAAGCATAACAGCCATAGAGGAATGGGTAAAACTTTGTTGGCGGATGATGACAAATCTCAGCGAAACAGAAACAATAGGCGATATCAGGTTAACCTCTACCTTCAGGACGTTAGCCGTCTATACTCATAAGCAGGATAAAAATATGCGGAGCAGGAGGAAAGCCATGCCCGGGCGCTTTGAACTGACATCTACCCTGGCGAAGATCTGGCACGCCCCGGATCAACTTCGTCTCATGGATCCGCTACCGCCCATGCATCGCCGCGGCATCATCGCCGGCTTCCTGCTGGTGATTATTGGTTTCCTGCTCCCCTCCGGCGATAACAGCACGCCGACCCAGGCAAGCCGTGAAGCCAGTCTCGATTTGCAGTCCCAGTCTCAGCCGCAAGGTTCGGGGAATCAGGCCGTGCCGCTTCCGCCAATCACCAATACGCCGACGGTCAGCGATGCCGATCAGGTTGCGCCTGTGGCGCCTGAAGCCATTCAGGATGAACAGCCTGACCAGCCGCAAACGTCTTCCTCTTCTCAGCCGTATCAACAACCGGCGCAGCAGCAGTCTGCGCCGGGTATTGAACAGCAGTGGCGCACCTACCGGATTGAATCGGGCAAAACGCTGGCGCAACTGTTCCGCGACCACGGTCTGCCAGCCACTGACGTCTACGCCATGGCGCAGGTCGAAGGCGCCGGCAAACCATTAAGCACCTTGCAGAGTGGACAGACGGTGCAAATTCGCCAGAACGCCAACGGCGTCGTCACCGGCCTCACTATTGATACCGGCAACGGCCAGCAGGTGCTGTTCACCCGCCAGTCGAACGGCAGCTTCGTGCGTGCGCGATAAACGCTTCGCTTAGGCCGGGTTGTACGCCCGGCCTAACGCGCCTGGCTTTTGTTCACCCAGCGGATCCCTACACACACCAGGACCAGCGCGATCGCGTACTTCCACTCAAAGATATTCTCGCCAAGAAAGATCGCCGACAGCACCGTCCCGGCCACCGGGATAACAAAGTTAAACGGCGCAATCATACTGACGCGATTGTGCTTGAGCAGCACGCTCCATAGCGCAAAAGCTATCGACGACAGCAAAGTTAAATAGCCAAGGATCATCGCTGCGGTCAGGCTGTGCATCCGTAGTTCCCCGCCGGTCAGATACCCGCCCGCCACCAGCACCAGACCGCCGAAGGCCAGTTGCCAGCCGGTCATCACCGTTGGGTCGACGGTTTGCGAGATGCGTTTGCCGTAGAGCGTCGCCGCCGAGAGAATGAACGCCGCCAGCACGACAAAGCCATCGCCCTGCCAGACAAAATTAAAATCGCCCAATGAGGCGTTGAAGTTCACCAACATCACGCCGACGAAGCCAAGCACGCAGCCGATAGTTTTGTTGTAGCTAAGCCGGTCATTCTGGTAGATAAAATGCGCCAGCAGAACGCTGAAGAACGTCCCGGTGGCATTCATAATCGATCCCTTCACTCCGGTGGTGAACGCCAGGCCGACGTAGAAGAAGGCGTACTGGATAGCGGTCTGCGTTAGCCCCAGCATCGCCAGCTGCCCGCACTGGCGGCCATTGAGCCGGGCGATGGGTTTGCGCTGCGCCAGCGCAAACAGCAGCAACAATAAGCCCGCAAACAGAAAGCGATATCCGGCAAAAACAATTTTTGAGGGAACATCATCGGTGGCGATGTGCAGAAGCTCATAGCCGTTTTTTATCGCGGGATAAGAACTGCCCCACAGCAGACAGCATAGCGTCGCGCAGACATAAGCTACTTTTTTATTGGCAAAAATCGAAGGGGTTGGAGAGGAAGCGTCCATTAACTTTACCGGAAATAAAATCGTGTTTTATTTTATTATCCAGAAAGCGGCGAGAATAGCTACCATACCAGATAAAAATCAGGCAGGCGCTAAAAAGCAAAACGCCGGCACAAGGCCGGCGCATCGACGTGAGTTGAGTAAAAAATTACTCAGCTACAACGTTAACAACCAGTTTAGCGAAGACTTCGCTGTGAACCTGGAAGTCTACTTCGTGCTCACCGGTGGTGCGCAGAACGCCGTTCGGCAGGCGAACTTCGCTCTTCGCAACGGCAACGCCAGCTGCAGAAACAGCGTCAGCGATGTCGCGAGTACCGATGGAACCGAACAGTTTACCTTCGTCGCCAGATTTGGACGCGATGGTAACGGTGCCCAGTGCGTTGATTGCTTCAGCACGTGCGTTAGCAGCGGCCAGAACGTCAGCCAGTTTGGCTTCCAGTTCAGCGCGGCGCGCTTCGAAGAACTCAACGTTTTTCTTGGTAGCTGGAACAGCTTTACCCTGTGGTACCAGGAAGTTACGAGCATAGCCCGCTTTAACGTTTACCTGATCACCCAGGCTACCCAGGTTTGCTACTTTATCAAGCAGAATAACTTGCATTACCTTATCCTCTCAAAGTCGTATTAATGGACCGTGACCGATTACTGATGACGATCAGTGTACGGCAGCAGGGACAGGTAGCGTGCGCGTTTGATAGCGCGAGCCAGCTGACGCTGATATTTTGCACGGGTACCGGTGATACGGCTTGGGACAATCTTACCGCTTTCGGTGATGTAGTTTTTCAGCGTAGCGATATCTTTATAGTCGATCTCTTGAACGCCTTCCGCGGTGAAACGGCAGAACTTGCGACGACGGAAATAACGTGCCATATGGCTAGTCTCCAGAATCTATCAATTCAATCTGCTCGGCATGCAGAACCATTTTACTCAAGCCGTTCTTTGCCTTATGGCAACTAATGAACCCTTGAACGGTGACTGCGCTACCGACCGTTATACTGTGAGTAATGGCCTGGTTCTCGTGTCCGCTAATAATAACGGGCATTTGGCACCACGCCTGCCGGTGAAAACCGGCTTCCTCCTGCACAGAACGATGCTCAAGCACGAACTGGCAATGAGGAATTCCTGACGGGCTGACCTTTCGAAGGGGCATCCTGCACACGGTGCCGGACAACACCAGACGGTTGGTCATCAGGATTACTCTTCAGAATCCCCAGCTTCAGAATCATCTGCGGTTTCGTTAGCGAAATCTTCACGACGCTCACGGCGCTCGTCTTTCGCTTTAACCATCGGAGATGCTTCGGTAACAGCGTGCTTAGTACGCATTACCATGCTGCGGATAACGGCGTCGTTGAAGCGGAAGTTAGTTTCCAGCTCATCGATCGCTTCCTGCGGCGCTTCAACGTTCAGCAGAACGTAGTGAGCTTTGTGCAGTTTGTTGATCGGATAAGCCAGCTGACGGCGGCCCCAGTCTTCCAGACGGTGGATCGTACCTTCTGCTGCAGTGATTGCACCAGTGTAACGTTCGATCATGCCCGGAACCTGTTCGCTCTGGTCAGGATGGACCATAAAAACGATTTCGTAATGACGCATCGAATTGCTCCTTACGGATTATTCAGCCTCCTGTCTGGGTCAGCCGCGGCCCATGGAGGCAAGGAACGTGTTAAAGGGCGGCTGAAAAATTGACGCGTCATTCTAATTGCGCCCCCCCAGGAACACAAGCGCATTTGCACAAATAATTCGCACTAAGCGCCAAGCTGGGCTAAGTGGGTGATTTAAAATTAACCAATAAGGAACGCGGCATTTTTTTGAACAACTGCATCAGAAAAGGTCGCTATCAGGCGGCACGCCAGCGATTACAATTTAATCAATAGCCAGACACCAGCAAGAGGAGTCCAGCGTTTTACCCGTACTGTCAGTAAGGAGCGTTCTATGAAAAGCATTATCATCGCCGTAATGGCTGCGCTACTCCTTAGCGCCAACGCGCTGGCAGCCATCAAAATCGATGGGCGTCAGGCTCGCAACATGGACGATGTGCAGAGTCTGGGCGTAATTTATATCAATCATAATATGGCTAGCGAACAAGAGGCCGAACAGGCCCTGAACCAGGAAAGCGATGCCCTGGGAGCGAAGTACTTCCAGCCAATCCTGATTCACGAACCGCAGAGCAATGGCCTTATTCATGCCAGCGCCGCTATTTACCGCTAGCCCAGGTCGATGCTTCGCCTCTCCTCACGAGGGGCGAAGCGAATAACCGATGTAAACGCAATTGAGAATTATTTTCCCAACTGACTCACCAGCGTCATCGCAACCTGATTTAATCATCAATTCACCGTTTGATAATCAGGAGTGATTGATGGTCCCGCGTTTCGCGACCTTAGGTCGTATCCCGAAAGGAGTTTGGGTGCTCGGCGGCGTCAGCCTGCTAATGGATGTCTCGTCAGAGATGATCCACAGCCTGCTCCCGTTGTTTATGGCCACTACGCTCGGCGCCAGCGTCATTATTATCGGTCTTATCGAAGGGCTGGCCGAAGCCACCGCCTTAATCCTCAAAGTCTTCTCCGGCGTCATTAGCGACTACGTGGGCAAACGCAAAGGGCTGGCGCTGCTTGGCTACGGGCTGGGGGCGCTGAGTAAACCGCTGTTTGCCCTCGCGCCGAGCGCCGGGGTGGTATTTAGCGCCCGCATGATCGACCGCGTCGGAAAAGGTATCCGCGGTGCGCCGCGCGATGCGCTGGTCGCCGACGTAACGCCGCCGGAGATCCGTGGCGCGGCCTACGGGCTACGCCAGGCGCTGGATACCGTCGGCGCCTTCCTCGGCCCGCTGCTGGCGGTGCTGCTGATGTTTATATGGCATAACGATTTTCACGCTATCTTCTGGGTGGCGGTCATTCCCGCCGTACTATCCATTGCTCTACTGGGCTTTGGTCTGCAGGAGCCGAAATCCGCCATCGCACACAAACGTAGCAATCCGCTGAAGCGCGAAAACCTGAAAAAGCTCTCCGCCGCCTACTGGTGGGTGGTGGCGATTGGCAGCATTTTCACCCTCGCCCGCTTCAGCGAAGCCTTTTTGGTACTGCGCGCCCAGCAGATGGAGATCCCGCTGTTTACTATTCCGCTGGTGATGGTCGCGATGAACCTGGTCTACAGCCTCACGGCTTACCCGTTCGGTAAGCTCTCTGACAGGATGAGCCACAGCAAACTGCTGCAATGGGGGCTGCTGGTGCTGATCCTCGCCGATATCGTGCTGGCGCTCAGCGGCCACTGGAGCACGCTGCTGATCGGCGTCGCGCTGTGGGGGATTCATATGGGGATGACGCAGGGGCTACTGGCGGCGATGGTTGCGCATACCGCGCCGCCGGAACTACGCGGTACGGCATTCGGCATGTTTAACCTGATGAGCGGCCTGGCGCTGCTGCTGGCCAGTACCGGCGCAGGAGTACTGTGGGAAACCTTCGGCGCCGCATCGACGTTTTACGCCGGCGCGATGATTTGCGTGGTCACGCTCATCGGCATGCGCTGTATGCCATCGGCCTATCGTCAGGGTTAAAAACGGCTCCGGGGCCAGACCAGTTACTTCACCCTGAGGTGAAAGCCCCGGAGCGCGTAGCTTACTTCTGCCCGTAGTAGGCGTCAGGCCCGTGTTTACGCAGAAAATGTTTCTCCATTAGCCAACTGTCGATGGGCTGTAGCTGCGGATTAATGCCGCGGGCGATCCACGCCATTCGCGCCACTTCTTCCATCACCACCGCATTGTGCACCGCCTCATGGGCATCTTTCCCCCAGGAGAACGGCCCATGCTGATAGACCACAATCCCTGGCGTATGTAACGGGTTGGCCTCGCCCAGCGTTTCGATAATCACCTTTCCGGTGTTCAGCTCATAGGCCTCTTCCACCTCCTGTGCGCTGAGCGCCCGGGTACAGGGGATATCGCCGAAGAAGTAGTCCGCGTGGGTGGTGCCGAGCGCCGGGATTGCCAGCCCCGCCTGCGCCCAGGCGGTAGCGTGCGTCGAGTGGGTATGCACCACCCCGCCGAGGCCGGAATAGCGACGATAGAGCGCAAGATGGGTCGCGGTATCGGAAGAGGGACGCCAGCGCCCTTCCACCACGTTGCCCTGCAAATCGACCACCACCATATCATCGACGGTCATTGACTCGTAGGCTACGCCGCTGGGCTTGATCACCACCAGCCCACGCTGCCGGTCGATTGCGCTGACGTTGCCCCAGGTAAAGGTCACCAGCCCGTAGCGCGGCAGATCCATATTAGCTGCAAATACCTGCTGTTTAAGTTGCTGCATTATGCCGCCTCCGTCAGGCCCGCGCGCGCCATCCGCGCTTTCACCCAGTCGCGAGCCTTTGCGACTTCCGCCGCCGGGTCATCGGTGGTTTCACTCCACATCTCAATCAGATACGGGCCGCAGTAGCCCGTCTGCTTGAGCGTTTCGAAGCAACGTTCAAAATCGACGACGCCTTCACCGAACGGTACGTTTTTAAAGACGCCGGGCTTCGTATCTTTGACGTGCACCGCCACGATATGCCCCATACCGGCCTGCAGCTCCATCTGTACGTCGTTATCCCACGCCGACAAATTGCCAATGTCCGGATAAAGCTGAAACCATGGATTATTCAGGTAGTGGGCATAACCCAGCGCCTTGCTGATCGAGTTCATCAGCGGATAGTCCATGATCTCCATCGCCAGCGTCACCTGGGCCCGGCTGGCCATCTCGACGCTCTCTTTCAGGCCCTCGCGAAAACGGCGGCGCGTTTCATCGTTCGCCTGCTGATAATAAACGTCGTAGCCCGCCAGCTGGATCACCCGAATCCCCACATCCTGCGCCAGCTGGATGGCTTTACGCATAATTTCCAGCCCCTGATTACGCACCGCGTCATCTTCGCTGCCGAGCGGAAAACGACGATGGGCGCTGAGGCACATCGATGGCACCCGGACGCCGGTTTCGGCTACCGCCTTGACCAGCGCCAGGCGCTGCTCCTGGCTCCAGTCCAGCCGCGCAAGGCGGGCATCGGTTTCATCAAGCGACATTTCAACAAAATCAAAACCCAGCGTTTTCGCCAGCTGTAACCGCTCCAGCCAGCACTCCCCGGCGGGGAGCGCTTTTTCATAGATACCGAGCGGAATGTGTTTCGACAACATAGCCGCTCCTTATCCCCACAGCTGGGCGATAGAGCGTTTAAACTGGCGAGCCGCTTCCACCGGCGAGGCGGCATCGCGGATGCTGCGACCGGCAATAAAGACGTGAATAGGAATACCGGCGAACAGCGGCAGGTCTTCCAGCGCCAATCCGCCGGTCACGGTGACTTTGAAGCCCATATCGGAAAGACGCTTAATCGCACTGATATCCGCCTCGCTCCACGCCACGCCCGCGGCCTGCGCGTCGCGGCTGCGGTGATAGACCACCTGCTGAATGCCCGCATCGCGCCACGCCTGCGCCTGCTCCCAGGTCCAGAAGCCGGTCAGCTCAATTTGCACGTCGCCGTTGAACTCTTTGGCGACATCCAGCGCACCCTTGGCGGTGTTGATATCGGCGCAGCAGATCACGGTCACCCAGTCGGCGTTAGCTTCAAAGCACATCCGCGACAGGATTTTTCCGGCATCGGCGATTTTGGCATCCGCCAGTACGATTTTATGCGGGTACAGCGCTTTCAGATCGCGCACCGCGCGCACCCCTTCGCCGACGCAGAGAATCGTGCCCACTTCAATGATATCCACCTCTTCGGCGATCAGGCGGGTGGTCTCATAGGCGTGAGACAGGGTTTGGTTATCCAGCGCAACCTGCAACATTGGTAACTGAGACATCGTATCAACTCCCTCTTAAACAGCCGCCGCAGTGGCGTTTTCAATTAAATCCAGCACTTCCTGCTCGGTGCGGCAGGCGCGTAAACGGTCGAAATTGGCTTCATCATCAAACAGGTTAACGATCTGCATGATGCCCACCTCCTGGTGGGTGGTGGCGTCAACTGCCGCCATGGTGATCAGAATGTCGACCGGGTCGTTATCTTCGTGATTGAAAATCAGCGGTTTTTTTAGCGTCACCAGCGCAAAGCCGGTTTTCTTAACGCCCTCTTCCGGACGCCCATGAGGCATCGCCAGGCCCGGCGCGATAACAAAATAGGGACCATGCTGCGCGACGCCATCGAGGATCGCCTGGTAGTAACGCGGTTCCACTACGTCGGCGGCCACCAGCAGATCGACGCCGATTTTCACCGCCTCCTGCCAGCTTTCCGCCTCCGCCTGCAGGCGTATGGAGTGGTTCTGCGCCAGAGAATCATGAAGTTTCATGGCGGCTCCTTATTTCACATCCTGCGGGAAGTGGGCTTTGATCACTTCAAGCAGTTTTGGGCCGAAATCCGCAGGGGACAGCATATTGCGCACGCCAACCACGTATTTATTGCCAGTGACGGTGATTTCGCCGGCGATGTGGGTCGAGGCAATAATGATATCCGCGCCGTTTAGCTCGCTTTTATATTCACCTACCGCGCAGCTGTTCACCGTGTGGTCGATGTTTGATTGCGTCAGGAACTGGTCCACCTTCATTTTCATGATCATGGAACTACCTTGCCCGTTGCCACACACAGCCAGAATACGTACGGTCATAATCAGAACTCCTTATTGAGCAGAGGCTTCTGCCAGTTGTTTTTCCGCGTCTTCCTCGGCGCGCAGCGCGCGGCCGGCGAAGAACATATAAGCCAGTGAAATCAGAATAATGACGGCCATAAACGCCAGCCCTATCGAGGCGAAACCCTGCATCATCGGCGGCGCCAGGATTGACCAATCCGCCATGCCCATCCAGGCGCTCATTCCGGTCAACTTCACCGCCCACACGCAGCCGAAGATTTCAATCATGCCCATCACCAGACAGATCTTGAGCGCCGCGCGCCAGCCGCCGAAGTGATTAGCAAAGACGCCAATCGTCGCGTTAGAGAAGAACATTGGGATAAAGCCCGGGATGATCAGAATGGAGGAGCCAACGCCGACGAGAATACCAACGGCAATCAGTTGGCCGATGGTGCCCCACATAAAGCCCCAGACCACGGCATTCGGCGCGAAGCTATAGATAGCGGCGCAGTCGATCGCCAGCACGGCGCCGGGGATCAGGCGCTGTGAGATACCGTTGAAGGCTTCGGACAGCTCGGCGACGAACATACGCACGCCCTGGGTAATGATGAAAATGGCCACGGCGAAGGAGAAACCGGTCTGCAGGATATAGACCGTCCAGTGGGTTTTGCCCGCCATCGCCTGTACAACATCGATGCCAAAGGAGAGCAGAATGGCGCCAAAGAAAATGGTCATCACAATCGCGGTAGAGACGATGTTGTCGTGGAAAATATTGAGCCAGCCCGGCAGCTTGAGGTCTTCGACGCTCTCCTCTTTTTTCCCCAGATACGGCGCCACTTTATAGGCAATCCACGAGGCAAACTGCTGTTGGTGACCGATAGAGAAGCCGCAGCCGTCGGTAACCAGTTGAGTCGGCTTAAACATCATGTTGGAGGTGATACCCCAGTACAGGGAGACCAGCACCGCGGTGCAGATAATGGTCGTCCACATGGAGTAGCCGAAGATGAAGAAAGAGACCGCAATCAGCCCCGCCTGCTGAAACATAATATGGCCAGTCAGCATGATAGTGCGGATGCCGGTAATGCGGCGCAGCAGGACGTAACAGATATTTAGCGCCAGGGCCAACAGCACCGCATACCCCACCCAGCTATAGGCCTCGCCCATCCGGTCGATGGTCGCCATCATTGAGGCGTAGGTATCGGAAATCGCGCCATTGATGCCATAAACCTCTGACATTTTCGCCACCACCGGCTTAAAGGTGCTGGTAAGAATGCCGGAGCCGGCTTGTAACAGCATGAAACCAATGATGGTTTTGATCGTGCCTTTGATAATCACGCTGACGCTTTTACGCAACAAGATATAGCCAAGGCAGGTCACGATACCCAGCAGCAGCGGGGCATTAGTCATTACCTGATTAAAGAAGACGGTAAAGATGTTGTAGAGGATCTCCATAACACACTCCAGAAGAGGAAGGCTTTGAACGCGCATGACGCTCAGCAGTTGTCGTCGCCCTCACTCTAATAATCAAAAACAATCACAACAAGATTGAATTTGATTAAATGTGACGCATCACGCAAATAATCATATTTTTTGTGCGTGTATTTTCCATTACGTCACGACATAACCAAACAAACCACTAATATCAACAATATACATACATGCTTGATATTAAATTCAGGGTTTATCAGCGCGTTAGCGCAACGCTCTCACCGCTTTTTCTTGAAAATAGCCGATTGCATTCCTGAAAAAACAGTGCCAGTATCAATCAAAACAAATCACCAATTGATTACTTTTGAAATAAAAGAGGAAGAGATCGATGAGTAAAGTGCAAACCATCACCCGTGAATCCTGGATTTTGAGCACTTTCCCGGAATGGGGTAGCTGGCTGAATGAAGAGATCGAACAAGAGCAGGTTGCGCCGGGCACCTTTGCCATGTGGTGGCTGGGATGCACCGGCATTTGGCTAAAATCGGAAGGCGGCGCTAATATTTGCGTCGATTTTTGGTGCGGTACCGGTAAGCAGAGCCACGGTAATCCGCTGATGAAAACCGGCCACCAGATGCAGCGCATGGCCGGGGTGAAAAAACTACAGCCGAACCTGCGCACTACGCCATTCGTGCTCGATCCTTTCGCCATCCGCCAAATTGACGCCGTGCTGGCGACGCACGATCACAACGATCATATCGACGTTAACGTCGCCGCCGCGGTGATGCAAAACTGCGCCGCCGATGTGCCGTTTATCGGACCAAAAACCTGCGTTGATCTGTGGATTGGCTGGGGCGTGCCGGCAGAACGCTGCATCGTCATGAAGCCGGGCGATGTGGTGAAGATCAAAGACATTGAGATCCACGCGCTCGACGCATTCGATCGTACTGCGCTCATTACCCTGCCAGCCGATCAAAAAGCCGCCGGCGTGCTGCCGGACGGCATGGACCAGCGCGCGGTCAACTATCTGTTCAAAACGCCGGGCGGCAACCTGTACCACAGCGGCGACTCACACTATTCCAACTACTATGCAAAGCACGGTAACGAGCATCAGATTGACGTCGCCCTCGGTTCCTATGGGGAAAACCCGCGCGGTATCACCGACAAAATGACCAGCGCCGATATCCTGCGCATGGCGGAATCGCTAAATGCCAAAGTGGTCATTCCGTTCCACCATGATATCTGGTCCAACTTCCAGGCCGACCCACAGGAGATCCGCGTACTGTGGGAGATGAAAAAGGATCGTCTGAAATACGGCTTCAAGCCGTTTATCTGGCAGGTCGGCGGTAAATTTACCTGGCCGCTGGATAAAGACAATTTCGAATACCACTACCCACGCGGATTCGATGACTGCTTTACCATTGAGCCAGACCTGCCGTTCAAATCCTTTTTGTAATCCTATTCCGGCGGGCGCGCCCGCCGGAATTCCCTTTCCACATTAGTATTTAGCGTTAATTTCAAATATCATCTTTGCTTGTCACTTTTAATCGGATTCGCTCATGACTGAAGCGCAAAGACATCAAATTTTACTGGATTTGCTGGCGCAAACGGGATTTGTCACCGTTGAACAGGTAATCTCCCGCCTCGGCATCTCTCCGGCGACGGCAAGACGCGATATCAATAAGCTGGATGAAAACGGCAAACTGAAAAAGGTCCGTAATGGCGCGGAAGCCATCAGCGAACAGCGCCCACGTTGGTCGCCAATGAACATTCATCAGGCGCAAAACCACGATGAGAAAGTGCGGATTGCCCGCGCCGCCTCGCAGCTGGTTTCTCCGGGCGAAAGCATCGTTATCAACTGCGGCTCCACCGCCTTCCTGCTTGGCCGTGAATTATGCGGCAAACCGGTGCAGATCATTACCAACTACCTGCCGCTGGCCAACTATCTGATTGACCAGGAGCATGACAGCGTGATCATTATGGGGGGGCAATATAACCACAGCCACTTCATCACCCTCAGCCCGCAGGGTAGCGAAAACAGCCTGTATGCCGGGCACTGGATGTTCACCAGCGGCAAAGGGTTAACCGCCGAGGGATTGTATAAAACCGATATGTTGACCGCGATGGCCGAGCAGAAAATGCTTAACGTCGTTGGCAAACTGGCGGTACTGGTCGATAGCAGCAAAGTCGGCGAACGCGCCGGGATGCTGTTCAGCCAGGCCAGCCAAATCGACCTGGTTATCACCGGCAAGCAGGCCGATGAAACGATCCTCAAGCAGCTTGAGGATCAGGGCGTGCAGGTTATCCGCGTTTAAAGATGCTGCCGGAAAAAGGCGGTGGTCGCGTCCAGCGCTTCCGGGGTAATGCGGTGGCGTACGCCCTTTTGCCACTGGCAGGTCAGGTTAGTTGCCAGGCCGCTCTGCGTTAACGCCTGCTGCAGGCGAAATGTGTCGCCGGGCGGAACCACGTCGTCTGCGTCGCCGTGCCACAGCAGCAGCGGCTTGTCGGCTAGCGCCGCTAACTGATGAGTCACGTCCCACTCCGCCAGGCTTGCCGTATCGAATCCGGGCGACGGAAACAGCGTCTGCGCGAGGCTGCTGAAATAGCCTGAGCCCATCAGGCAGGCCACGCATTTTAGCTCCGGATGATGGGTCATGATACCGAGCGCAGTCATGCCGCCCATTGATGCGCCGGCCACCGCCAGCCGTTCATCTTCAAGCCATCCCTCTGCGATAATCGCGTCTCGCAGGGCGGGAAATTCAAGAAAATTCTGTCGCAGGATCGGCCAAAAACGCTGCATTCGCCCCTCCTCGTCGCCGCGAAAACGCGCGCCATGTTCGGCGGCATCCGGCATAATCACCCGGAACCCGGCTTCGGCCAGCGCGACGGCGAAGTAGCTGTAGACCAGCCTGGAAGAGGTAAAACCGTGATAGAAGACGATAACCGGCAGAGGCTTATCCGCCATCCCAGCCGGACAGGCATGGATCGCTTCACCGCCTGCCAGATTGCGCATTTCGAGTGTAATCAACTATCGTCTCCTTCTTTATAGTGGCACGGCGTCTCGCACCAAAACATTCGTCAAAGCTTTGCGTTGAGCACGATTTATAATGTTGAGAGCTCGGTTACGCTTTCATAACATTTTCATTCGAAAATCGCGCGATAGATAACAATTCGGGAACATTCCCCAGAAATGATGTTCAGGCTACCACTACACTATCACTATCAGGAAACGAGATATGGTCATGCGTAGGTTTACACCGTGGTTACTGGCTCTCGCCTTAAGCGGATGTAGCGTCCTGCAGGGTACGCCGGAGGCGCCGCCGCCGGCAAGCGATCATCCGCAGGAAATTCGTCGCAATCAGACTGAGGGCCTGCAAAAGATAGGTACCGTCAGCGTGCTGATGTACGGTTCGCCGATGGATGTCGAGACCGCGTTGAAAGCCAAAGCAGAAGCCGCAAAAGCGGATTACTACGTCATCGTTATGATCGATGACACCATGGTTCCCGGCCAGTGGTATTCGCAAGCGATTCTGTATCAAAAATAGCGGTGTGATGCGTTTTTAACCAGCTTTACACTGCTTTGCGTCCATTCACGTTCTCCTGCGCATAATAACGTTCGGCCAGCCTTTTTGGCAGAACGTTAGCAAACGGACTGCCCTCGGGATTACGTGAAATGGAGCTGACGATGAAACGATCACTGACCTTACCCAGCCTGTTGCTGACTACCGCGACGGCCAATACTTCCGCTCAGTCAGCCGAATTCGCCAGTGCGGATTGCGTCACTGGCCTGAACGAAATTGGTCTGATTTCCGTCAATAATATCTCCGGCAGTCAGCAGGATGTCGAGCATGCCATTGCCGTAAAAGCCGATGAGCAGGGCGCTTCCTGGTATCGTATCGTTCAGATGTATGAAGAGCCGCAGCCGGATAGCTGGCGAGTGCAGGCCATTCTCTACGCCTGAGACGGCTGTCGTCCGCGCCCCATCGCCCGTAGCAGCGCATCGTCCAGCAGTTGAGCGTCCAGGCGGATACCTCCTCGCGGATCCAGCATCATCCGGCACCACGCCTGGGCCAGCGGCGGCGATGCAAAGCGCAGCATCTGCGCCCCCGCCCCCAGGCAATACACCAGACGCGCTATTTCTCGTCCCTGCGCCTCAACCGGCCGCCGCAAGAGTTGCTGAAGCTGTCGCCACGCGCGGTCATAATGCCGGTTCTGCCCCTTGACCTCAGCACACTCCGCCGCCAGCATTTCTAACGCCGCCGGCTGCTTGCCAAGCACCCGCATTACGTCGAGGCACATAATATTGCCGGAACCTTCCCAGATACTATTCACCGGCATCTCACGGTATAAGCGCGGGAGTTCGCTCTCTTCGCAATAACCGATACCGCCCAGCACTTCCATCGCCTCGGCGACAAACGGTATACCGGCGCGACAGATAGCAAACTTGGCGGCCGGGGTAAATAAACGAGCCCATAGCACTTCATGCGCATCGTCGCGCCGATCCCAGGCGCGAGCCAGACGGAACAGAAAAGCGGTTTGTCCTTCAAGACGCAGCGCCATCTGGCCCAGCACCTGACGCATCATCGGCTGATCGGCCAGATTCTTGCCGAACGCCTGACGCTGCAGCGCATGGTACAGCGCCACCGAGTATGCGCGGCGCATCAGGGCATGGCTGCCGGCCGCGCAGTCGAAGCGGGTCAGCGCGCCCATCTTGAGAATTTGCCGCACGCCGTCGCCCTCTTCGCCTATCAGCCACCCGCAGGCGTCAAAGAATTCGGCTTCGCTACTGGCGTTAGAGCGGTTACCTAATTTATCTTTCAACCTCTCCAGGCGCACGCCATTGCGTTGGCCATCGGGTAAAAAGCGCGGCACAAAGAAGCAGGAGAGCCCGCCCGGCGTCTGGCCTAATACCAGATGCGCATCGCTCTGCGGCACCGAGAAGAACCATTTATGGCCCACCAGCCGATAGAATCCTTCCGCCGTTTTTTCCGCTCGGGTGGTATTGCTGAGCACATCCGAACCGCCCTGTTTTTCGGTCATTCCCATGCCAATCAGCAATCCACGTTTCTGATCGCCCGGTGCGAGATGCGGGTCATAGCGATCGCTGAGTAATGGCGGTAACCAATCGCTGAACACAGCAGGTAACGCGCGCTGCAGCAGCGGCGTTGCGGCGAAGGTCATGGTTATCGGGCATAACGTTCCCGCCTCCACCTGGGCATGCAGCATAAAGCGGGCGGTACGGGCAACAAATGAACCCGCGCGGGCGTCTTCCTGCCAGGCGAGATTATGCACCCGGTTGGCGCACAGTCCCTGCATCAGCAAATGCCAGGCGGGATGAAACCGCACGTCATCCAGCCGGGCGCCGGTGGCGTCATAGCGTAATAGTTCTGGCGGGTTGCTATTCGCCAGTCGCCCCAGCTCCAGCGATTCCGCCGTGCCCAACTGTTGGCCGATGCTGGCGAGCAGATCGCCATCCCAACCGGCGCCTTCACGCACTACCGCCTCACAAAGCGCGGTATCGGACAAAAACAGATTGCTGTTACACAGCGGCGTCGGTTGATTGAATACGGTATGCGTTTGCCAGTGCATGATGTCTCCCTCCGTCAATGGCTCTGACAGTAAGTATGGTCGCCCGCATAGACGGTCACAAAAAAACCGCTACGCCTTCGTGAAGCCCATCACAGGCATAAGAATTTAAAATTTCCTCAGAAAAAATGTATGGAATAATTTATTCATTCGTTACTGTTTTGTATCAGTCGGGGCTTCCTATGCACACCGCCAGCACAACATCAGCGGCGCAAAAACGCGCGCTGATCGCCGGTTCTATCGGTAACTTTATTGAATGGTACGAGTTTGCGGTCTATGGCTTTCTGGCGACCGTAATTGCAAAAAACTTCTTCCAGTTGAACGGGGAAGCGCCGCTGACCGGGCTGATTCTGACTTACGCCTCTTTCGCGATTGCGTTCTTCTTTCGCCCGCTGGGCGCCATCGTTTTTGGCCGTCTTGGCGATCGTATTGGTCGCAAGCCGACGCTGATTATCGTGTTGGTACTGATGACGCTCGCCACCACGGCAATCGGGCTGGTACCGGTTTACGCCAGCATCGGTATTGCGGCGCCACTCCTGCTGACCGGATTACGTATTCTGCAGGGGTTGTTTGCCGGCGGCGAGTATGGAGGAGCGGTATCGCTGATGACCGAGTTCGCCCCTAAAGGTAAACGCGGTCTGTATGGCGCATGGCAATCTTTTACCGTGGCATTAGGGTTGCTGGCAGGCGCAGGCGTGGTCGCGCTGATTTCCGCCGTACTGAGCCCCGAAGCGCTGCATGACTGGGGCTGGCGAATTCCCTTTTTCCTCGCCATACCGATGGGCATCGTTGCGCTATGGCTACGCGTTAAAATGGAAGAGACGCCGGGCTTTTTACGCCAGCAGCAGACTACGCCGCCTGCGGAAACCCGCGCCAGTTGGCGCCAGACGCTCAAAGCGATTTTCACCGGCATTGGCCGGCTGATGGTATGGTCGGCGGCGGGTTATACCTACCTGGTGATCATGCCCTCGTACCTCCAGTCCGCGCTGCACACCGGTTTTAATCAGGCGCTGCTGATTGCGGTGATCTCCAACATTGGCTTCGCCATCACCATCTTGCCTGCCGGGATGCTCAGCGATCAGTGGGGACGTCGGCGGGTGATGGTCGCGGCTGCGGTATTGCTGCTGGTACTGGCGCTGCCGCTGCTGAAAATATTGCAGGCGGAAAGCAGCACGCTGCTGGTGAAAGGTATCGTGGTGCTGATTGCGGGTGGACTGGTGGGGATTCTGGCCGGGCCTGGGCCGGCGATGCTGGCGGAGATGTTCCCTACCAGGGTGCGTTATACCGGGCTGGGGTTAGCCTATTCGCTATCAAATGCCGTGTTTTCCGGCTGCGCCGGATTGATCATTACCGGCCTGATTAAACAGACCGGTAATCTGGATATTCCGGCGTACTACGTGATGGCGACGGCCGTCGTCAGTATAGCCGCGCTAATGACGCTCAATAAGAACGACCATCTGCGCGCGCTGGACGACTAACCCGCCGCGCCAGCGGCGGCTTAGCTGCGCTGGCGCACCGCTTCAAACAGGCAGATACCGGTGGCGACAGAGACGTTCAGCGAAGAGACGCTACCCGCCATCGGGATGCTGATCAGTTCATCACAATGCTCGCGGGTCAAACGACGCATACCTTCACCTTCCGCGCCCATCACCAGCGCCATCGGGCCGGTCATTTTGCTCTGGAACAGCGTATGGTCGGCTTCGCCGGCAGTACCGACAATCCACACGTTTTCTTCCTGCAGCAGACGCATAGTACGCGCCAGATTGGTGACGCGGATCAGCGGCACGCTTTCCGCCGCGCCGCAGGCGACTTTTTTCGCCGTAGCGTTGAGCTGAGCGGAACGATCGCGCGGCACGATCACCGCATGCACGCCTGCGGCGTCGGCGCTACGCAGGCAGGCGCCGAGGTTGTGCGGATCGGTGACGCCGTCGAGGATCAGCAGGAACGGTTGATCGAACTGCGCCAGCAGATCCGGCAGATCGTTTTCCTGATACTGACGTCCCGGCTTCACGCGGGCAATGATGCCCTGATGCACCGCGCCTTCGCTTTTCTCATCGAGGAACTGGCGGCTGGCAACCTGAATCACCACGCCCTGCGCTTCAAGGGCATGGATCAGCGGCAGCAGACGCTTATCCTCACGGCCTTTCAGAATAAAAACTTCCTGAAAACGCTCAGGGGCGCGTTCCAGCAGTGCCTGCACCGCATGGATGCCGTAAATCATTTCACTCATTGATGTACTCGTTTTAGGTTCTGTTATCCGTTCCCTTCACCCCGTTCTGCGCCAGCAGACTTCAGGGCGAAGGGACGTCAATCACTCGGCGATCTTCTTTTTCGCCGCGCGCTTGGCTTTGGTTGCCGCGGCGATTTTCTGCGTTTTCGCCGACGGTTTTTTCGCTTTCTTTTCGCCTTTCGGTTTGGCTTTAGCTTTCTCTTTTTCCTTACGGAAGGCGCTATCTGGCTCGAAGTTTACCTGCTTGCCTACCTGACGACGACGGCCGCCGCCGTTTTTACCCGGCGCGCCCTTCTTCGCTTTTTCGCGTGCGGTTTTGCCAACATTACGCGGACCGCGTTCGCTGGAAATCAGGCTGAAATCAATCTTACGCTCATCCATATTGACCGCTTCGACGCGCACTTCCACGCGGTCGCCCAGGCGGTAAGTCTGGCCGCCGGACTCGCCAATCAGCCGCTGCCCGACCTGGTCGAAGCGATAGTAGTCATTATCCAACGAGGAGACATGTACCAGACCATCGATAAACAGATCGTTCAGGCGGACGAAGAAGCCAAAGCCGGTGACGCTTGCGATCACGCCGGAGAAGGTGTTGCCCACCTGATCCTGCATGAAGTCGCACTTCAGCCAGTCTGACACTTCGCGCGTCGCTTCATCGGCGCGGCGCTCGGTCATCGAGCAGTGCTCGCCCAGCTGCAGCATCTCTTCCATGCTGTAGTGCCAACCGCCGGTCTCGGTGCTATTGCCTTTATGTCCCTGCTCTTTCGCCAGTAAATACTTAATAGCGCGATGCAGCGACAGGTCAGGATAACGACGGATCGGCGAGGTGAAGTGCGCGTATGACTGCAGCGCCAGGCCGAAGTGGCCGCGGTTTTCCGGATCGTAGACCGCCTGCTTCATGGAACGCAGCAGCATCGTCTGCAGCATTTCCGCATCCGGGCGATCGGCGATGGAAGTCAGCAGCTCGGCGTAATCGCGCGGCTCCGGTTTGTTGCCGCCCGGCAGCTCCAGCCCCAGCTCCGCCAGCACGGTGCGGAAGGCGGTAATCGCTTCGGTGCTTGGCTTATCGTGAATACGGAACAGCGCTGGCTCCTGCGCTTTCTCAACGAAACGCGCCGCGGAGATGTTCGCCAGAATCATGCACTCTTCGATCAGCTTGTGCGCATCGTTACGCTGAGTCTGTTCGATACGCTCGATACGACGCTCGGCGTTGAAGATGAATTTAGCTTCTTCACTTTCAAATGAGATACCGCCGCGCTCTTCACGGGCGCCATCCAGCACCTTATAGAGGTTATGCAGCTCTTCAATATGCTTCACCAGCGGCGCGTAGTGTTCGCGCAGCTCTTGATCGCCCTGCAGCATATGCCAAACCTTGGTGTAGGTGAGACGGGCGTGAGAGCTCATCACCGCTTCATAGAATTTAAAGCCGGTCAGGCGACCTTTTGACGAGATCGTCATTTCGCAGACCATACACAGGCGATCGACCTGTGGATTCAGCGAGCACAGGCCGTTGGACAGCACTTCCGGCAGCATCGGTACGACCTGCGAAGGGAAGTAGACTGACGTCCCGCGGCTGCGCGCTTCGCCGTCCAGCGGCGTACCGGGGCGCACGTAGTAACTCACGTCGGCGATAGCCACCCACAGACGCCAGCCGCCGCCGCGTTTTTTCTCGCAGTACACCGCGTCATCAAAGTCGCGGGCATCTTCGCCGTCAATAGTAACCAGCGGTAGAGAGCGCAAATCAACGCGCCCGGCTTTCGCCTCTTCCGGCACCTGCTCTTTGAGGCCGGAGACCTGTTTTTCCACCGCCGGCGGCCAGACGTAAGGGATCTCATGGGTACGCAGCGCCATATCAACGGCCATGCCGGTGCCCATGTTGTCGCCCAGCACTTCAACTATTTTGCCGACCGCCTTGGTACGACGGGTTGGACGCTGGGTCAGTTCGACCACCACCACGTAACCCATGCGGGCGCCCATGATCTCTTCAGGCGGGATCAGGATATCGAAGCTTAGACGGCTGTCGTCCGGCACCACGAAGCCCACGCCGGCATCGGTGAAGTAACGGCCGACGATCTGGCTGGTTTTCGGCACCAGCACGCGAACGATGCGCGCTTCGCGACGGCCCTTACGGTCCGCGCCCAGCGGCTGGGCCAACACCTGGTCGCCATGAATACACATTTTCATCTGCTCAGATGAAAGATACAGGTCGTCTTTGCGCCCTTCGACGCGTAAAAAGCCGTAGCCGTCGCGGTGGCCAATAACGACGCCTTTGACTAAATCGAGACGTTCCGGCAGGGCATAGCACTGACGGCGAGTGAAGACCAGCTGGCCATCGCGTTCCATTGCCCGCAGGCGGCGACGCAGCGCTTCAGTTTGTTCTTCGCCCTCAATATTTAACTCAATCGCCAGCTCGTCACGGCTGGCCGGTTTTTCACGTTTGGTTAAATGTTCGAGGATAAATTCCCGGCTCGGGATGGGATTCGCGTACTTCTCAGCTTCGCGTTCCTGGAATGGGTCTTGTGACATATCGGTTCCTCCGTTGTCATCTCCGATGAAAGTCTGACTGCGTTTTACGCCGCCGCTTTGTGGGTTCTCTTTACGCTGCGGCGCAAATCATTCAGCGCTTTTCTTCCACCAGTAATAATTTATATAGCGGTTGATTCTTTTCAACCAAATCGGCCAGCGTGTAGTTATCCAGTTCCTTCAGGAAACTTTGCGCGGCTTCGGCAAGTGCCTGTTTCAGGCGACAAGCGGGAGTAATGTGGCAAAATTCGCTGCTGCAATTCACCAGCGATAGCGGCTCCAGATCGCGCACAACATCACCCACGCGAATCATTTTAGCCGGCTTGCCAAGGCGAATCCCCCCATTCTTTCCCCGCACGGCCGTCACATAGCCAACACGGCTTAACTGATTGATTATTTTGACCATATGATTACGGGAAACGCCATAGACATCCGTCACCTCGGAAATACTGGTCATTCGGTCATCCGGCAACGACGCCATGTAAATCAGCGCGCGTAATCCGTAATCGGTGAAACTCGTTAACTGCACATCAACCTCAGGGTAAGGGGAAAGCGGTGAATCCGCGGGTATTAACTCTATTGATGATAAACCAGCCAGCGCTCAGGCCGCTAATTTATTTGAAATGGGGCGGGCGAACTGCAAAAACAAGGGCGCCCGAACGGCGCCCCTGGATGATGATTACGCGTCGAACGGATCGCGCAGAATCATAGTCTCAGTACGGTCAGGACCGGTAGAGATGATATCAACCGGCACGCCGGTCAGCTCTTCAATACGCGCGATGTAGTTCAGCGCTGCCTGCGGCAGGCCGCTACGCTCTTTCACGCCGAAGGTGGTTTCGGACCAGCCCGGCATGGTTTCGTAGATAGGCTCGATACCTTCCCAGTTGTCGGCAGCCAGCGGAGTGGTGGTCACTTCACGGCCGTCCGGCATACGGTAACCGACGCAGATTTTCACTTCTTTCAGGCCGTCAAGGACGTCCAGTTTGGTCAGGCAGAAGCCGGACAGGGAGTTAATCTGCACCGCACGGCGTACCGCGACAGCGTCCAGCCAGCCGGTACGACGACGACGGCCGGTAGTGGCGCCGAATTCGTTACCCTGCTTGCACAGGAACTCGCCGGTTTCATCAAACAGCTCGGTCGGGAACGGGCCCGCGCCTACGCGAGTCGAGTAAGCTTTGATGATACCCAGAACGTAATCCACATAACGCGGGCCCAGGCCGGAACCGGTCGCCACGCCACCCGCGGTGGTGTTGGAGGAAGTTACGTACGGATAGGTACCGTGGTCGATATCCAGCAGCGTGCCCTGCGCGCCTTCGAACATCACGAAGTCGCCGCGCTGACGCGCCTGATCGAGTAGATCGGAAACGTCAACGACCATGCTGGTGAGGATGTCGGCAATCGCCATCACATCGTCCAGCACTTTCTGGTAGTCAACCGCTTCTGCTTTATAGAAGTTCACCAACTGGAAGTTGTGATATTCCATCACTTCTTTCAGTTTGTCAGCGAAGGTGGCTTTATCAAACAGGTCGCCAACGCGCAGGCCGCGACGGGCGACTTTATCTTCGTAAGCCGGGCCGATACCGCGACCGGTCGTACCGATAGCTTTCGCGCCACGCGCTTTTTCACGCGCTACGTCCAGCGCGACGTGATAATCGAGAATAAGCGGGCAGGCTTCAGAGAGCAGCAGACGCTCACGAACAGGGATACCACGGTCTTCCAGACCTTTCATCTCTTTCATCAGCGCAGCCGGAGACAGCACAACACCGTTTCCGATGATGCTGGTTACATTCTCACGGAGAATACCTGATGGAATAAGATGGAGGACGGTTTTTTCACCGTTGATTACGAGAGTATGGCCTGCGTTATGGCCACCCTGGTAGCGCACAACATATTTAGCCCGTTCTGTCAGGAGATCGACGATCTTCCCTTTACCTTCGTCACCCCATTGGGTGCCCAGTACGACGACGTTGTTACCCATTTTTTCAAAATCACCGTTTGCTTAAAAATGGATTCTACCATCGCTTTTTCAGAGTTACAGCACTTTTTGCACTCAAAATGAGGTTAATCCGATTATTTTTTGATCAGCCAATCGATTTCCTCAACATGTAGTAGATGACAATGCCAGCCACCACAAGACCGCCGCCAAAGCGACGCAATAAATTATCCGGCAGTTGGCTCATTGTCGCTACCATCTTGCGCCAGGCGCGGGGATAAAGCAGTGGGCCAAGACCTTCGAGAACTAAAACCAGCGCCAGTGCCAGCCAAATTGTTGCATTCATTATTGATGACCCTTATAGAAAAACAAAACCGCCGCCAGTTGGCGCCGGTGAGTATTACCGCAAACCCTTTTTCTTTCTTCACATTCTCCGGCATTTCAAAGGCAATATGAAACCACTAGCTGAGAGAAAAATCACAATCTATGGCATGAAAAAAGGCGCCTCTTGCAAGGCGCCTTCTGATTTCACACTGACCCGGCTTATTTACGCACGGAATCCGGTGACTTCATGTAACGGAAGAAATCGCTATCCGGGCTGAGGACCATCACGTCCTGGTTGCTCTGGAAGCTCTTCTCATAAGCGCGCAAGCTACGGATAAAGGCATAGAAGCCCGGATCCTGACTGAATGCATCGGCAAACAGTTTTGCCGACTCGGCATCGCCTTCACCGCGCAGAATACGCCCTTGACGCTCGGCTTCCGCAAGGGTCTTGGTCACTTCATAGTCCGCGGTAGCGCGCAGTTTTTCCGCTTCTTCCTGACCTTGTGAACGATGGCGACGAGCAACCGCTTCACGCTCGGCGCGCATACGGTTGTAGATCGCTTCAGACACTTCAGCCGGCAGGTTGATCTGCTTGATACGTACGTCAACGACTTCAATACCCAGCGCCGCCATACTGTTCGGGTTGATCACCTGAACCTTACCGTTAGTTTCAGCTTCTACACGCTCTGCCGCTTTAGCGATAGCGTCATCGGCTGCCGGCGTCGAGACTTCATCTTCTGTACCAGCAGAACCGGAGTTCAGCGCATCACGCACCTCCAGGGTCAAACGACCGCGGGAATCAGTCACGATGTCTTTCACGTCCAGACGACCAATCTCAGAGCGCAGACGGTCAGAGAACTTACGCTTCAGCAGAACTTCGGCCTGGGAGACGTCGCCGCCGCCGGTCGCCAGATAGTAACGACTGAAGTCACTGATGCGCCACTTGATATAGGAGTCGACGATCAGATCTTTCTTCTCTTTGGTAACAAAGCGGTCAGCCTGGTTGTCCATGGTCTGGATACGCGCATCCAGCATTTTCACGGATTCAATAAACGGGATCTTGAAGTGCAGACCCGGCGCATACACCAGCGGCTTGTTCTCATCGTCGCGCAGAACTTTGCCGAAGCGCAGCGTAATGCCGCGCTCGCCTTCTTTCACCACGAAGACAGACATGTAGAGCACTACCAGCACGACGACAATGATCGCGATAACAGATTTACGCATCGTTATTCCCCCTGACGCTGGTAGTCGTTACGCTGCGCGTTGGCGCGGCGTTGGTCCATAATGGTACCCCCGGTTGAACTCGAGGTTGATGAGGTGCTGGCGCTGCTTGAGCTGGACGCAGGCGGCAGGCGCAGCAGATCGCTTGCGCCACTGCTATCGCTCTTTGCCGGCGCGCCGGTGGCGCCTTTCAGCATCTGATCCAATGGCAGAACCATCAGGTTGCCGCCCTTGCTGTCATTAACCAGCACTTTGCGGGTATGGCTCAGCACTTTTTCCATGGTTTCGATATACAGACGCTCGCGGGTAATTTCCGGCGCGGCTTTATATTCCGGCAGGATCTTCGCAAAGCGAGCGACTTCACCCTGCGCTTCCAGTACGGTCTGGGTTTTATACGCACGCGCCTCTTCGAGGATACGCTGCGCCTGACCGTTAGCACGCGGCTGAACTTCGTTGGTATAGGCTTCCGCTTCGCGGATGTACTGCTGCTCGTTCTCACGCGCGGCAATGGCATCATCAAACGCGGCCTTCACCTCTTCCGGCGGACGCGCCGTCTGGAAGTTGACGTCCAGCAGGGTGATACCCATGTTGTACGGACGAATGGTCTCTTCCAACTCGCGCTGGGTATCGCTACGGATAACGGTACGACCTTCGGTCAGGATACGGTCCATGGTGTACTTACCAATGACGCCGCGCAGGGCGCTGTCGGTGGCCTGACGCAGACTATCGTCGGCGCTGGTCACGCTAAACAGGTAGCGCTCCGGATCGGTCACCCGGTACTGTACGTTCATCTCAACGCGCACGACGTTCTCATCGGAAGTCAGCATGACGCCGGATGCTGCCAGTTCACGAACCGACTCGACGTTCACCGCTTGCACATTATCGACAAAGGTTGGCTTCCAGTTCAGACCTGGCTCAACCAGATGACTGAACTTGCCAAAGCGTGTCACCACACCACGTTCCGCTTCCTTGATGGTATAGAAACCGCTGGCTGCCCAGATAATCACCGCCGCTGCAGCAACGATGCCGACAATGCGCCCACCCATTGGACCGCGCGGGCCCTGAGTCACATTACCGCCACCCTGGCCGCCTTTACCGCCGCCGAGACCGCCAAGTTTTTTGCTTAACTTGCGGAAGATATCATCCAGATCGGGCGGCCCCTGATCGCGACCGCCTTTGTTGCCATTTCCCTCAGAGTTGCCGCCATTTTTGCTGCTTCCCCACGGGTCGCGGTCCTGTCCGTTATTACCGGGCTGATTCCACGCCATGTATATGCTCCATATTTGTTTTTGATATCCCCACAGGGGTTAATATCTTCAGGCCAGGTCAAACCACGTAGTCGACCAACGCAGGCTCTTGTTTGCAGAGGCGACGCCAGTCCACGATGGGCATGCGCACTTGCAGGCTTACGCTGCCGTCATCCTCCATCCACTCTTTTTCTATCGCCTGAAGCTGATAGAAACGGCTTCTCAGGCGACCTTCCTGCGGCGGTAAGCGCAGCGTATGCTGCGCCACTTCGCCGGAAAGACGCTCTGTTAACGCCTGAAAAAGCAGTGGTACGCCAATCCCGGTCTGGGCGGAGAGCCAGACCCGAATCGGTTTATTCTCTTCATCCCGATCGATGCGCGGTTCAAAATCGTCAAGCACATCGATTTTGTTCATCACCAGCAATGACGGAATTTCATCGGCCTCGATTTCAGCAAGGACCGTATTTACTGCATCAATATTTTCCTGCACGCGGACATCCGCGGCATCAATGACGTGCAGCAGCAGCGTCGCCTGACGCGTCTCCTGCAGCGTCGCTTTAAACGCCGCCACCAGATCGTGCGGCAGATGACGAATAAAGCCTACGGTGTCTGCCAGTACCGTTTCGCCGACGTCGGTGACGTTAATACGGCGCAGCGTCGGGTCCAGGGTGGCGAACAGTTGGTCCGCGGCATAGACTTCCGCTTCGGTTATCTGGTTGAACAGCGTTGATTTTCCGGCGTTGGTATATCCCACCAGCGAGACGGTAGGGATATCGGCCTTGGCGCGTGACCGCCGACCTTGCTCGCGCTGTTTTTCTACTTTTTCCAGTCGCGACAGGATCTGCATAATACGGTTACGCAGCAATCGACGGTCGGTTTCGAGCTGGGTTTCACCCGGTCCGCGCAAACCAATCCCGCCCTTCTGCCTTTCAAGGTGGGTCCAGCCGCGTACCAGACGCGTGGCCAGATGGCGCAGCTGCGCCAGCTCAACCTGCAGTTTCCCTTCGTGGGTACGCGCTCGCTGGGCAAAAATATCTAAAATCAGACCGGTGCGATCGATAACCCGGCATTCGCATAGCTGCTCCAGGTTACGTTCCTGGGCCGGACTCAAGGCATGATCGAACAGCACGACCGAGGCGCCGGTCGCTTTTACGGCTTCCGCAATTTCAACAGCCTTACCTTCACCTACAAAATACTTCGGGTGCGGTGCTTTACGGCTACCGGTAATCACCTGCATTGCTTCGACACCGGCGGAAGAGACCAGGGATTCAAACTCCTGGAGATCCTCCATATCTTTGTCTTGCGAAAAATAGATGTGTACCAGTACCGCCTGCTCACCGGCATCATAACGGTCAAACAAGCGTAAACCCCTTATAAAATACCAGCGGGGAACGCAGAAAACCTGGCTCCCCGACGTGGAAAAACAGCATTAGCCTTATTCGGCGTCGTCGCTGTCTTGCTGCGGCGCAGAAGAACCTTGCGCGCTACCACCGTGGTGATAGTTGCTTGCACCGCCGCCAGCATTATTGCTGTGGTGAGACACCGGGCGGGACGGGACAACAGTAGAAATTGCGTGCTTATAGACCATCTGACTGACCGTGTTCTTCAACAGGATCACGAACTGATCGAAAGACTCAATTTGCCCTTGCAGCTTAATACCATTCACCAAATAAATAGAAACCGGAACACGTTCCCGACGCAAAGCGTTCAGGAACGGATCTTGTAAAGATTGCCCCTTAGCCATTCTCTCTTTTCCTTATATGTATGCTTGTTTTGTACTCAGAACCTTACGATTCTTAAAAAAATTACGCACGATACCGTTCAATTGTACACGTTCAGTTCTGGCTAGCACCAACAACCTGTAATACTTTGTTGAGCGCTTGTTCAGGTTGCTCACTGTCTAACCAGTGAACATCTTCCCAACCGCGCAGCCAGGTGACCTGACGTTTAGCTAACTGTCTCGTCGCGCAAACACCTCGATAAACCATTTCATCATACGGGACCTCGCCTTCAAGGTATGACCACATCTGGCGGTATCCGACACAACGAATGGAAGGCATATCCGTATGCAAATCTCCACGGGCAAATAGCGCCCGCACTTCTGCTTCAAAACCTGAAGCCAACATCTGATGAAAACGCTGCTCAATGCGTTGATGTAGCAGTTCACGGCTCGCCGGGGCGATGGCGAACTGATGCACCTGATACGGCAGAGCCTCTCCTGACGTTTGCGTCAGTTCAGTTAAAGTTTTACCCGAAATGAAAAAAACTTCCAGTGCTCGGGAAAGTCTTTGCGGATCATTTGGATGAATACGCGCGGCGGCCACGGGATCGATCTCCTGTAACTGCCGGTGCAATGCGTGCCACCCCTGCTCTGCCGCTTGTTGCTCAATTCTGGCCCTGACTGCGGGATCCGCCGAAGGCAGCGGCGATAACCCTTCCAACAACGCTTTGAAGTACAACATCGTCCCGCCGACCAACAGCGGGATGCGTCCGGCGGCGACGATATCCGCCATTTCCGCCAACGCATCGCGACGAAAATCCGCCGCCGAATACGACTCTGCCGGATCAAGAATATCCAGCAACCGATGCGGCGCAGCGCTAAGCTCCGCGGCATCGGGTTTGGCCGTGCCGATATCCATTCCTCGATAGATGAGGGCGGAATCGACGCTAATCAACTCTACGGGCAAAACTTTACGCAAGGCGATAGCTAATGCGGTTTTACCGGAGGCCGTCGGCCCCATTAAAAAAATTGCCTTAGGCAGGCTCGCCTCAGTTACATCACTCATCTTTCAGGGCTGTCATTGCCGAATGTAAATCAACAGGTTGTAACAGACCACCCGGCGGCGCTTTAATCAGCTGCGGACATAAACGCTCAACGTCCGCCAGAACCGAAATCGCCTGCGCCATGCTCCACTGCGCGTGCTCGCTCGCCAGATTACGCGCTGTCCATTGGGCGATGTCGCCGACGTCGAATGCCGTTAGCTGCGCCAGGTAGCCTATCAGTTCAGGAATCAAGATTTGTAAATTTTGTTGTCTTAAGGGTAAAGGCACCGCGCGGACCGTCACGTGCTGGGAATCTGCTTGTAAATCGATACCCAATTCCGCCAGCGCCGGCTGCGCCTTTTCCAACGCTTTGCGTTCTGCTTCACTCACTTTAAGACGCAGCGGGATAAGCAGCGGCTGCGCGCAAACCGCTTCCGCGCCCGGCGTAAGTTGCGCCTGACGTAGCCAGCGTTCCGCCACCGGCAGCGCCAGCAACGCCAATGTGCCGCCGCGCTCAAGCAGCGCGCAATCGCCGCCGATAATAGTTAGCACCCGGCCAAAGCTTTGGCTGTGGGCTGCCAGACTTTCCGCAGGCGTCGGCGCAGGTTGTTTTTTTTCCGCCGCCGGGGTTTGCAGCAGTTGACGATAAAGCGCTCCCTGCTGTTTCTGATAGCCAGGCTGGGCGTGCGGCCAGCTGGCGCCGCCTGAGCTATAGCCGCCGCCGGCGGCGGCAGGTTCCCGCGGCGCGCGAGTATCATAACCAGGCGCCGCCGGTTCCCGGGCAGGCGATGGGCGAGCGAAATGGTTCGCGCCCGCCGCTACGCGGTTCTCCGGCACCTGCCGCGGCGCGGGCGCTTCGTCTTCTTCCGCCAGCGGCGCATCAAGCTGCTGCTGAAGCACGCTCAGTACGCCCTGATAGATAAAGTCATGAACCAGCCGTGATTGATGGAAACGCACTTCGTGCTTCGCCGGATGCACGTTGACATCAACCTGATGCGGGTCAATCTCCAGATACAGCACAAACGCCGGCTGCTGGTCAGCGCCCAGTTTATCTTCACAGGCCTGGCGAATAGCATGGTTGATCAGCCGGTCGCGCATCATACGCCCGTTAACGTAACAGTACTGGATTTCCGCTAACGCCGGATTAGTATGCAACGGGTCGGCAACCCAGCCACGCAGCGTCAGATCGCCATGCTGCCACTCAATGGCCAACGCGTGCTCCAGAAACGCCGCGCCGCAAATCGAGCCGAGGCGGCGCTCGCGCGGGCCGCCTTCCGCCACGGCACGATACTGGCGCATCATTTTGCCGTTATGGCTGAGATTAATCGTCACATCAAAACGCGCCAGCGCGATGCGGCGGACGATTTCATCAATATGATTAAACTCGGTTTTTTCGGTGCGCATGAACTTACGCCGCGCGGGGGTGTTGTAAAACAGATCCAGCACTTCCAGCGTGGTGCCAATCGGATGCGCCGCTGGTTTCACCGTTACCGCCTGGTCTCGACCTTCAGCATAGGCCTGCCAGGCTTCCTGCTGCTCCGCGGTACGCGATGTCAGCGTCAGGCGAGCGACGGAACTGATACTGGCCAGCGCTTCGCCGCGAAAGCCAAGACTGATGATCGCCTCAAGGTCATCCAGCGAAGCGATTTTACTGGTGGCGTGACGAGCCAGCGCCAGCGCCAGTTCGTCTTTTTTAATCCCGCAGCCGTTATCGCGAATACGGATAAGCTTCGCGCCGCCGCGTTCAATATCAATGTCGATACGGGTCGCGCCGGCATCAAGGCTGTTTTCGACCAGCTCTTTCACTACCGACGCCGGACGTTCCACCACCTCGCCAGCGGCAATCTGGTTGGCGAGTTGCGGCGGCAGGACCTGAATCGGCATGACCTTCTCCTTAGTTAATCAACGACCCGCCAGGCGAACTGGCGCTGGCGGTTTGCGCAGCCGTGCCGCGCGGCGCTGATTGCAGCGGGTGCTGCATATAATAGTTACGCAGCCCTTTATAAATCGCCTCTGCAATCTGCTGTTGGTAATCATCGCTACCCAGCAGGCGCTCTTCGCCGTTATTACTGATAAAGCCGGTTTCGACAAGGATCGACGGAATATCCGGCGAGCGCAGAACGCCAAGGCTGGCGTGCTCCGGACGGCGTTTATGCAGATTGCCGATCCGCTGCAGCTGGCTCAGTACATCGGTTGCCACATCATAACCGACGCGCTGGGAATGGCCGAACTGTAAATCCAGTACCGCCTGGCTCAGATAAGGATCCGACTGGCTATTCGCCAGCACGTCGCCCGCGCCGCCCAGGAGTTCCGATTGTTTCTCATGCTGTTCAAGCCAGCCGGCCATTTCGCTGTTAGCGCGGCGGTTAGAGAGCACCCACACCGATGCGCCGGTCGCGTCGCGATTCGGAGCCGCATCAGCATGGATAGAGACCAGGAAATTAGCGTTTTGTTTCCGCGCCACGTCCGAACGCCCCATGACCGAGATGAAGTAGTCGCCATTACGGGTCAACACCGGTTTAAACTGCGGATCGTCGTTAAGCAACGCTCGCAGTTTATGGGCGATAGCAATCGTGACGTTTTTCTCTTTGGTGCCGCCAGGCCCGATAGCGCCAGGATCCTGGCCGCCGTGCCCGGCATCAATAGCGATAATAATCTTATCGTCAGAAGAGACGGTACGCGCCGCCGGACGGGTAATAGTCTGGTTGTTGGTCATCGCCGGCTGACTGCTGGTCACCACCGTGGTTCTGTCGCTGCCTGAGCTTTTAAACGGATTGCGCGGCGGCTCGCTCGGACGCGGCGACACTACCGGCGCTTCGACCCGCTTCGCTACCACTGGCGGCGGCGGAGGTGGCGGCGGCACATCGGCATTAATGGTAAAGACGACGGTATAGTTAGCGCCGTTTTGCTGCTTCACCGCCCGCGTTTTACCATCTTCCGTCAGATCGACCAACAGACGCAGAGATTGCGTATCCTGAGGCGAGCCGGAGCGAATGCTTTTGACCAGGTTATTACCGCTAAACTGCAACGGCAGCCCCTGAAGCACCCCGGTTTGTTTGATATCCAACGCCACCACGCGCTTACCTTGCGGGGTGAAGGAATATTCGGGATCGCCGACAAAACTTAGCGTTATGCGGGCCTGCCGATCGCCGTTTGAGACCTGGATATCGGATAAACTTGCCGCGGATGCCTGAGTGCCGAACAGCATCAGAGCGGCGGCCAGCCAACTGGTTATACGATACTTCATCCCGTCATCCTATAGGCTAAATGGCTAAACGCGCCAATAAAGACTCACCCAATGAAGAGACCGCCGTTACGCGCGCCTCACGCCCTTGCGCCTGGTAATCCAGGTGAATTTCGACATCCGGGTCAGGCAGTACACCCGCGCCTTGTTGTGGCCATTCCACCAGGCAGATGGCATCGTTAGCGAAGTAATCGCGGATCCCCATAAATTCGAGCTCCTCAGGATCCGCCAGGCGGTACAGGTCGAAGTGATACACCATCAGATTTTCGAGGGTGTAAGGCTCTACCAGCGTATACGTTGGGCTTTTGACATTGCCGCGGTGGCCAAGGGCCTGTAGAAAACCGCGGCTGAAGGTGGTTTTACCCGCGCCTAAATCGCCATACAGATAGATAACCGTCGCGCCGCTACAGGCCTGCGCTACGCGGTTGCCAAGGTCTAATGTCGCCTGCTCGTCGGGTAAAGGAATCACACGGTTAATCATGGTCTAGGTCAATCACATCCGGGTTAACAACACGCCTTAGCGTGCAAAAAAGATCGGTCGCCAGCATCCCGCGGGCACCATCTCTGGCGGCCAGCCGGTCTGCGGCTTCGCCGTGCGCCACGCAGCCTGCGCAAGCGGCATCATACTGGGTCAGCCCCTGTCCCAACAGCGCGGCGATAATGCCGGTGAGCACATCGCCCATCCCGCCGCTGGCCATTCCGGGATTACCGGCATCAATGATACCGATTTCGCCCGCGTCATTCGCCACTACGGTTCCTGCGCCTTTTAGCACCACCACGCCGCCATACCGTTTTACCAGACGCTGTACAGAATGTAAGCGATCGCTTTCAACTTCTGCCACGCTGATATTCAATAAACGGGCGGCTTCGCCAGGATGCGGGGTTAACACGCGATTGTGACGTTTATCGGGATTGATTGCCAGCAGGTTCAACGCGTCGGCATCCCAGACCATCGGTTTGCGAAAATTCTCTACCTGTCGCAGCGCCGCTTTACCCCACTCGCTTAGCCCAAGACCGGGACCAATCGCTACGACATCCGCCCACTCCAGGCTTTCGGTAAGAGAGTCACCGTTCAGCTCATGGACCATCAATTCCGGCCTGGCAGTCACAATGCCCGCGATATTTTCCGCCCTGGTCAGCACACGTACTAAACCCGCGCCGGCACGTAGAGCGGCCTCACCCGCCATACGAATGGCGCCAGCGGTGCCGCGATCGCCGCCAATAATCACCAGCCGACCATGCGAACCTTTATGCGACGTCGGACGACGCGGCGGCAGCCAGCCTGCCAGCTGCGCCGCGGAAAAACGGCGAATAGCGGTGTTTTGCCCGGCAAGCCAGCGCTCCAGGCCGAGCGCATGATGATGTAAGCGCCCGACAACGTCGCGGGCATTACCGGTCAGCAGACCGGGTTTTAGCGCGATAAACGTCAGGGTATGGGCGGCGTGGATCGCCGCGCCAGGCGTCGCGCCGGTTTGCGCGTTCAGCCCGGAGGGAATATCAAGCGCAATAACCGGCGCGGGGTAGGCGTTCGCCAGTTCAATCAGCCCGGCGACATTAGCGCGCGGCGCGCTATGCAGGCCGGTGCCGAGCAGCCCGTCAATAATCAATGAGATATCATCCGGCCAGGCGCTATCGGCGGCGTGGATGACGCCGCCGGCATTGAGCCACTCTTCCCGTGCGGCCTGCGCCTCTTCCGGCAGCGGCTTATCGCTTTCCAACGCCAGTAGCGTTACCACGATGCCCTGCGCCTGCGCCAGCCGCGCGACCACGTAGCCGTCGCCGCCGTTATTGCCGTGGCCGCAGAGGATTAACCAGCGCTGGCTGGCGGGATAAAGGCTGCGGGCCAGCTGGAACGCCGCCTCGCCGGCGCGGCGCATCAGTTCAAAAAGCGTCAGCCCGAGACTATCCGCCGCCTCTCTTTCCGCCTGGCGCAGCGTCTCCGCTGACCATACGATGTGTGGTATACTGTCAGGGTTTTTCGTCATTGTATGGTCCATCATGTCACAGCCCCTCGATCTCAATCAGTTAGCGCAACAAATCAAACAATGGGGCACCGAGCTTGGCTTCCAGCAGGTTGGTATTACCGATACCGATCTCAGCGCCAGCGAACCTAAGTTACAGGCATGGCTGGATAAACAATACCATGGCGAAATGGAATGGATGGCTCGCCACGGCATGATGCGCGCCCGGCCGCATGAACTGCTGCCCGGTACGCTACGCGTGATTAGCGTGCGTATGAACTATCTGCCCGCCAATGCTGCTTTCGCCAGCACCCTGAAAGATCCCGCGCTGGGTTACGTTAGCCGTTATGCCCTGGGGCGTGATTATCATAAGCTGCTACGTAACCGCCTGAAAAAACTTGGCGAGATGATTCAGGAACAGTGTGCTTCGCTCAATTTTAGACCGTTTGTCGATTCCGCGCCTATCCTGGAGCGGCCCATCGCTGAAAAAGCGGGGCTTGGCTGGACAGGTAAGCACTCACTTATCTTAAGCCGCGACGCCGGATCGTTTTTCTTCCTCGGCGAATTGCTCATCGATCTTCCGCTGCCGGTAGACCAGCCGGTTGCCGAAGAGTGCGGGCGCTGTGTCGCCTGTATGACTATCTGCCCGACCGGCGCCATCGTCGAGCCCTATACCGTCGACGCGCGGCGCTGCATCTCTTATCTGACCATCGAGCTGGAAGGCGCCATCCCGGAAGAATTTCGTCCGCTGATCGGCAACCGTATTTACGGCTGCGATGATTGCCAGTTGATTTGTCCGTGGAACCGTTTTTCGCAGCTTACCGATGAAGAGGACTTCAGCCCGCGTAAAGCGCTACATGCGCCGCAGCTGATTGAGCTGTTCGCCTGGAGCGAAGCCTGGTTCCTGAAAGTCACCGAGGGGTCGGCGATACGTCGTATCGGCCACTTACGCTGGCTACGCAATATCGCCGTCGCGATCGGTAATGCCCCGTGGAATGAAGCCAATCTGGCGGCGCTGGAAAGTCGCCGAGGTGAGCACCCACTTCTCGATGAACACATTGAATGGGCGGTTGCGCAGCAGATCGAAAAGCGAAATGCCAACGTTGTCGAAGTGCAGTTGCCGCAGAAACTACGCCTGGTCCGGGTGGTCGAGAAAGGATTGCCGCGCGACGCCTGATTCATTCACAGGCTGTGAATAAAAACAAAAACACATTGCGTTTCAACGGGCAGACGTACGTCAAGTGATCGAATTAACAGTTTGAAATGAAATTTAAATGTTAAATTTCAATCAGATACAACAATACTATTTACAAAGTGAAGCATTTGTCGCGCAGTCAGCCAAACGACAGCCTGTGGATAACTCTGTTTACAGTATTTTGGGATAGGCAATGAAAATCATCCCCGGCGCGATTTCGCACTGTGGATAAATTGGATAAAGGAAGAAATTTGGAGCGGGAAACGAGACTCGAACTCGCGACCCCGACCTTGGCAAGGTCGTGCTCTACCAACTGAGCTATTCCCGCTTACATCGGTTTCCAATTTACCTGCTGGTAACCTGAAAACTATGCTTTGGTATGGTGTGTCTTTCAAATTTTGGAGCGGGAAACGAGACTCGAACTCGCGACCCCGACCTTGGCAAGGTCGTGCTCTACCAACTGAGCTATTCCCGCTTACATCGGCTTTCAATCTACCTGCCGGTAGCCTGAAAACTATGTTTTGGTATGGTGCTGCTTTCAAATTTTGGAGCGGGAAACGAGACTCGAACTCGCGACCCCGACCTTGGCAAGGTCGTGCTCTACCAACTGAGCTATTCCCGCGTTACTGCTTTTTTGCCATATTTCGATGGCGTCGTAATTTGCATTTCTGCGTCGTTACGGGAGGCGCATTATACGAGAATTCGATTCACCTGCAACCCCCTGGCGAGCACTTTTTTTCGTTTTTTGTTTGAATGGACATTTTCTCGCCACACAGCCCACTGAATTGTATAAATAACCGCCATAATTAGCAAAATATCTTTTTCCCCCCGCGCGAATGGCGCAAAATCGCCCGCATGACACCGCGGTGGCTATCCGCGAAAAGGTCCACCATGACGACTATCAGGGATTCAGAATGAAAAAAGCGCTTTCCGTCCTGCTGCTGACCACATCGATTATCGGAACGGCTTCCGCCGAGACGCTCCATTTTGGCACCACAACCGCCAATCCGCCGTTTGAGACCGTCAAAGGCAAAGGTCAACCTACGGGTTTTGACATTGATTTGGCCAATGCGCTGTGTAAACAGATGCAGGCGGAATGCAAATTCACGCCGCAGCGCTTTGATACCCTCATCCCGGCGCTACGCTTTAAAAAGTTCGACGCTATTATTGCCGGCGTTGAAGTATTGCCGATGCGTGAAAAGCAGGTTGCCTTCAGCCAACCTTATCGCCAGGAGCTCTCCGGAGTGGTAGTCACGGCAAAAGACGCCGCCCACGGGTTTGCCGACCTGCAGGGTAAAAAGCTCGCCGTCGTCAAAGGTAGCGTCCACCAGCGTTATCTACGCGATAAACAAAAAGGCATTCAAACCGTCGCCTTTGGCAACGATAGCGACGCGCTGGCGGCGTTGAAAAGCGGCGAAGTCGACGGCGCGATCGGCGATTTAGCGACGATGGACCAGTGGCTGGCGGATAATCCTGATTACGCCGAGATGAAAGAGCGCGCCACCGACCCGGCCTACTACGGCAAACAATATGCGATCGCGGTACGCAAAGACGACCCGGAATTGCTTAAGCAGATTAACGACGCGCTGGAGGCAGTGAAGGCGTCGCCGGAGTTCCAGCAGATGGAACAGAAATGGTTTAAGTAAGGCAGCAAAAAGAACGGGGCCATGTCGGCCCCGTTTACGCTTCAGAGCTTAATAAAATGCTCGCGATAGTAAGCCAGTTCGGCGACGGATTCGCGGATATCGTCCATCGCCTGGTGAGTGCCCTGCTTTTTAAAGCCATCGAGGATTTCCGGCTTCCAGCGGCGCGCCAGCTCTTTCAGGGTGCTGACGTCGAGATAGCGATAATGGAAGTAAGCTTCCAGTTCCGGCATATATTTGAACAGGAAGCGGCGGTCCTGACCGATGCTGTTGCCGCAAATTGGCGATTTTCCCGCCGGCACCCACTGCTTGAGAAACTCAATAGTGGCCAGTTCCGCTTCGCGGTCGCCCACGGTACTGGCCTTCACGCGATCGACCAGCCCGCTGCCGGTATGAGTGCGCACGTTCCATTCGTCCATTAGCGCCAGCTGAGCATCAGACTGGTGCACGGCAATGGTCGGGCCTTCTGCCAGAATATTAAGATTCGCGTCGGTGACCAGGGTGGCGATTTCGATAATGCGATCGCGCTCGGGATCCAGCCCCGTCATCTCAAGATCGATCCAAATCAGGTTGTTTTCATCTGCACTCATGCTATTTTCCACCCTTCTTGCGTGACTATATTCATCTAAAATAGCGTGTATCATAGAGGTTTTGCCCCATCAGGGCGACCAGGAGCCAGTTCGATTGAGTAAAAATAAGCTCTCCAAAGGCCAGCAGCGCCGCGTCAAGGCCAACCACCAGCGCCGCCTGAAAACGACTTCGGAGAAGGCCGACTACGATGACAACCTGTTTGGCGAGCCTTCTGAAGGTATCGTCATCAGCCGTTTTGGTATGCATGCCGATGTCGAATCCGCGGATGGCACGACCCACCGCTGCAACATTCGCCGGACCATTCGTTCCCTGGTGACCGGCGACCGCGTGGTCTGGCGGCCAGGTAAAGACGCCGCCGACGGGGTCAACGTCAAAGGTATCGTCGAAGCGGTACATGAACGCGCCTCGGTGTTAACGCGCCCGGACTTTTACGACGGCGTGAAGCCTATCGCGGCAAATATCGACCAAATCGTCGTGGTTTCGGCCATTTTACCCGAACTGTCGCTCAATATTATCGATCGCTATCTGGTGGCCTGCGAAGCGCAGAATATCGAACCGCTACTGGTACTGAATAAGATAGACCTGCTGGACGATGACGGCATGGCCTTCGTCAACGAGCAGATGGATATCTATCGCCAGATCGGTTATCCGGTATTGATGGTGTCCAGCCATACTCAGGACGGCCTGAAGCCGCTTGAAGAGGCGCTGACCGGGCGCATCAGCATCTTTGCCGGCCAGTCCGGGGTGGGTAAATCCAGCCTGCTGAACACGCTGCTGGGACTGCGGGATGAGCAAATCCTGACGAACGACGTCTCCGATGTGTCAGGGCTCGGCCAGCACACCACCACCGCCGCGCGTCTTTATCACTTCCCGCACGGCGGCGATGTGATTGACTCTCCGGGCGTGCGCGAGTTCGGGCTGTGGCATCTTGATGCGGAACAAATCACCAACGGCTTTGTCGAATTCCATGATTATTTAGGCCATTGCAAGTATCGCGACTGCAAGCACGACACCGACCCAGGTTGCGCCATTCGCGAAGCGGTAGAAAAAGGCGCTATCGCTGAAAGCCGTTTCGCCAACTATCACCGCATCCTGGAAAGTATGGAACAGGTGCAGGTAAAAACGCGTAAAAGCTTTTCATCAACCGACGACTGACATTTAAGCTGTCGTCGCTATACGTACTCGCTTTGCCAGCAAGACGGCGCGGATACAATTCGCTGAAGTTTACGTATAGAATCGTCCCCCTTTTCAGTACCCCGCGCCAAAGCGGGGTCAGGAACGACAATTAACGGCCTGGAGGCTACCTTGTTAAACTCGTTTAAACTCTCACTGCAATACATTCTGCCTAAACTGTGGCTCACCCGCCTCGCAGGCTGGGGGGCAAGTAAACGAGCAGGCTGGCTGACTAAACTGGTTATCGATCTGTTCGTCAAATACTACAAGGTCGATATGAAAGAGGCGCAGAAGCCGGATACCGCCGCTTACCGCACCTTCAACGACTTCTTCGTCCGCCCGCTGCGTGATGACGTTCGCCCGCTCAACACCGATCCCAACGTACTGGTGATGCCGGCTGACGGCGTTATCAGCCAGCTTGGCGCTATCGAAGATGACAAAATTCTGCAGGCCAAAGGCCACAATTACACCCTGGAGGCCCTGCTGGCAGGTAACTACCAGATGGCCGACCTGTTCCGTAACGGTAGCTTCGCCACCACCTACCTGTCACCGCGCGATTATCACCGCGTGCATATGCCGTGCAACGGCATCCTGCGCGAAATGATCTACGTTCCGGGCGATCTGTTCTCGGTCAACCACCTGACGGCGCAAAACGTACCGAACCTGTTTGCCCGCAACGAGCGCGTCATCTGCCTGTTCGATACTGAATTCGGTCCAATGGCGCAGATTCTGGTGGGCGCAACGATTGTTGGCAGCATCGAGACCGTCTGGTCCGGCACCGTGACGCCGCCACGCGAAGGCATTATCAAGCGCTGGACCTGGCCTGCGGGCGAAAGCGAAGGCTCCGTTGCGCTGTTGAAGGGGCAGGAGATGGGGCGCTTTAAGCTGGGCTCAACGGTGATTAACCTGTTTGCGCCAGGCCAGGTGAAGCTGGTTGAACAGCTGCAAAGCCTGTCAGTCACCAAAATCGGCGAACCGCTGGCGACGGCCGTAGAAGCGGACATATCCGCGGAACCTGCGCCGTTGCCGGAAGAAGAAATCCGCGCCGAACATCGCGCCAGCCCGCTGGTTGACGACAAACAAGACGAAGGTTAATTCCTGACGACAAAGGGTTACGCCGTGCGCCTGATATACACTTTTCTGTTGGCCTTGAGCCTCAGCTTCGGGACGTACGCAGCGACGGCCCCGGACGTCAAACAAATCACCCAGGAACTGGAACAGGCGAAGGCGGCGAAACCCGCCCAGCCTGAAACCGTTGAGGTCCTGCAAGCCGCGTTGAATGCGCTGGAAGAGCGCAATGCCTCCGTTGAGCGTGCTCGCCAGTACCAGGATGTCATCGATAATTTCCCCAAACTGTTTCAAACTCTCCGCACCCAGTTAGCGAATGTCAGCGAAACGCCGCACCAGGTACCTACCGCCCTCACCGCCGACGCGCTGAATCAGGAGATCCTGCAGGTCAGCAGCCAGCTTCTGGAAGCCAGCCGCCAGGCGCAGCAGGAGCAGGATCGGGCGCGGGAAATTGCCGACTCTCTCAACCAATTGCCTCAACAGCAAACCGACGCCCGCCGCAAGCTTAACGAAATTGAACGCCGCGTCGGCGCGCAGCCCGGCAATACGCCGCTGGCGCAGGCGCAAAATCTCGGCCTGCAGGCGGAATCCGCGCGTCTGAAAGCGCTGGTCGACGAGCTGGATCTGGCCCAACTCTCCGCTAACAACCGCCAGGAGCTGTCGCGCATCCGCTCTGAGCTGGCGCAGAAACAGAGCGAACAACTCGATGCCTACCTGCAGGCGCTGCGCAATCAGCAGAACAGCCAGCGCCAACGCGAAGCGGAAAAGGCGCTGGAGAGTACCGAGCTGTTGGCGGAAAACAGCGAAAACCTGCCGCCGGGGATCATTGACCAGTTCAAAATTAACCGCGAGCTGTCGCAGGCGCTCAACCAGCAGGTCCAGCGCCTTGATCTGGTTGCCTCGCAGCAGCGGCAGGCAACCAATCAAACGCTTCAGGTGCGCCAGGCGCTGAACACCCTACGCGAACAGTCGCAGTGGCTGGGATCATCGAATCTACTCGGCGAAGCGCTTCGCGCCCAGGTCGCCCGTCTGCCGGAGCGCCCGCGCCCGCAGCAACTGGATACTGAAACGGCCCAGTTGCGCGTGCAGCGCTTGCATTACGAAGACCTGCTCAGCAAACAGGCGCAGCTACGGCTGATTCGCCAGGCCGACGGCGAACCGCTTACCGCGGAACAAAACCGCATCCTGCAGGCGCAACTACGCACCCAGAGCGAACTGCTTAACTCGTTGCTGCGCGGCGGCGATACCCTGCTGCTCGAACTGACGAAACTGAAAGTCGCCAACGGCCAGTTAGAAGACGCGCTGAAAGAGATTAACGAAGCAACCCACCGCTATCTGTTCTGGACCTCGGACGTCAGCCCGATTGGCTTCTCCTGGCCGCTGGAAGTAGTGCAGGATCTGCGTCGTCTGATCTCGCTTGATACCATCAACCAGCTCGGCAAGGCCAGCGTCATGATGCTGACCAGCAAAGAGACGCTGTTCCCGCTGTTTGGCGCGCTGGTGCTGGTGGGCTTCAGTATCTATTCGCGCCGCCACTTTACCCGCTTCCTTGAGCGCTCCAGCGCGCGGATCGGCAAGGTGACTCAGGATCACTTCTGGCTGACGCTGCGTACCGTGTTTTGGTCAATTCTGGTGGCATCTCCGCTGCCGGTATTGTGGATGACGCTCGGCTATGGATTGCAGGCGGCCTGGCCCTTCCCGCTGGCGGTCGCCATTGGCGACGGCGTGACCGCCACCGTGCCGCTACTATGGGTGGTGATGATTTGCGCCACCTTTGCCCGGCCGAATGGATTGTTCATCGCCCACTTCGGCTGGCCGCGCAACCGCGTCGCCAAAGCCATGCGTTACTACCTGATGAGCATCGGGTTGATCGTACCGCTGATTATGGCGCTGATCATGTTCGATAATCTCAACGACCGTGAATTCTCGGCCTCTCTGGGCCGCCTGTGCTTCATGCTGATATGCGGCGCGCTGGCGCTGGTTACCTTGAGCCTGAAGCACGCCGGGATCCCGCTGTATCTTGATAAAGCGGGCGACGGCGAGAACATGGTGAACCGTCTGCTGTGGAACCTGCTGCTAGGCGCGCCGCTGATCGCGATGCTGGCGGCGGCAGTGGGCTATCTTGCCACCTCGCAGGCGCTACTGGCGCGACTGGAAACCTCGGTCGCCATCTGGTTCCTGCTGTTGGTGGTCTACCATATCATCCGCCGTTGGATGCTGATTCAGCGTCGGCGTCTGGCCTTCGATCGCGCCAAACACCGCCGGGCAGAAATCCTCGCCCAGCGCGCCCGCGGCGAAGAAGATACCGCCCACTCCACCAGCACCGAAGGCTCGGTCGAAGCGGAAGTCAGCGAAGTCGACCTCGACGCCATCAGTACCCAGTCCCTGCGCCTGGTCCGTTCGCTGCTGATGCTGATAGCCCTGCTGTCGGTGATTATCCTGTGGTCGGAAATTCACTCGGCATTCGGCTTCCTCGAAAATATCTCGCTGTGGGACGTGACCTCCACGGTACAGGGCGTCGAAAGTCTTGAGCCCATTACCCTCGGCGCGGTATTGATCGCCATTCTGGTGCTGATTATCACCACCCAGCTGGTGCGCAATCTCCCGGCGCTGCTGGAACTGGCGATTCTGCAACATCTGGATTTGACGCCGGGTACCGGCTACGCCATCACCACCATCACCAAATATCTGTTGATGCTGATCGGCGGACTGGTTGGCTTCTCGATGATTGGTATTGAGTGGTCGAAACTGCAGTGGCTGGTGGCGGCGCTCAGCGTCGGTCTAGGTTTTGGTCTACAGGAGATCTTCGCCAACTTTATCTCCGGCCTGATTATCCTGTTTGAGAAACCGATCCGTATCGGCGATACGGTCACTATCCGTAGCCTGACCGGTAGCGTGACGAAAATAAATACCCGCGCCACCACCATCAGCGACTGGGACCGTAAAGAAATCATCGTGCCGAACAAAGCGTTCATCACCGAACAGTTCATCAACTGGTCGCTGTCGGATTCGGTCACCCGTGTGGTGTTGACTATCCCGGCGCCCGCGGAGGCCAATACGGAAGAGGTTACACAGATTCTGTTGACCGCCGCTCATCGCTGCTCGCTGGTGATTGATACCCCGGCGCCGGAAGCGTTTCTCGTTGACCTGCAGCAGGGGATTCAGATTTTCGAGCTGCGTATTTACGCCGCCGAGATGGGCCACCGTATGCCGCTGCGTCATGAGCTGCATCAACTGATTCTTGCCGGTTACCGCGCGCACGGCATCGACATGCCGTTCCCACCGTTCCAGATGCGTCTGGAAAGCCTGGATGGTCTGCGCAGCAGTCAGCCGCTGAACTCAGCGGGTAAAAGCAGCCGTACCCCAGGAAGTTTGTAAGCACTAACTAGCCCGGTGAGCGATTCACCGGGCATTCTCTTTCTTAACCCTCCGCCAGGGCTACCTGTACCGCCGTTCTCTGACGATAGTTCTCGTAGATCCCTAATGCCAACAGCGAGAAGAAAATCGGCCCGCCGACCATCCATAGCGTACTGTTCCAGTCACCGGAATCCATCACCGGCTGAATAACGGTGAAGATATTGGCGAACGCTACCACCAGTACCACTATCGTCGTTGCCAGCAGCGTACTTATGCGGCTTTTGAACATCACAAATGGACGATCGAGCTCGGCTTTGGCCTTAAAGAACGGGAACGCGATCGCCAGGAACAGATACGGCAAGGTCATCGAGACGTTAGCCATCAGCGTTAGCTTGTTATAAAACGCCGAGGCGGTATCGCCGCCGAAAGAGACCAGCAGAATAAACAGACTCACCAGCAGGCATTGCAGCCACATGGCGTTAGCCGGCATACCGTTGGCGTTGACTTTGGTCATCATCGTCGGCCACAGCGCTTTCGGCGTCCCCTGAATGATCGCCTTCAGCGGTGAATAGCTCAGGGTGAAGAATGCGCCGGTATAGGCGAGGAACATCGACAACCCGGTAATGCGCGCAAACCATACGCCGGTCAGCGCCGCCGCCTGCGGCGACAGATGCAGCGCTTGTCCAAGCGTTGCGCCAAGGCTGGTCATCAACACGTAGGTGATATTGCCGAGGTTGGTACTGTGGTTGCTCAATACCTGCTGCCAGTTGGCGCTGACGCCCCACAGCACGATGGCCAGCGAGTAGCCGATCGAAATCACCAGCGCGGCGATAATAATGCCTTTGGCAAAGTTCCTTTCCGGCTTCTCGGTTTTATCCACCAGCCCGCCGACCGCTTCAATCCCGCCATAGGCGAAAATGGCGAACACCACGAAAGACAGCATCGCCAGACCCGATTGATATCCTGGATTCGGCGATGCGGTGAAATCCAGCGGCTGGGCGAAATGACCGCCGTTCAGTAGCAGAATCGCCCCGCTCACCAGCAGCAGTACCAGATTCAGGCACATCACCGCGATACCGCCGACGGCGGTAATTTTGGCAATCTTATTTATCCCTTTCGCCGCCACCAGCGTCACCAGCACCATCCAACAGGCGGCCAGTACGCCGACGGTTTGCGTCGAGGTTAAGCCGGCAAAAGCCCAGCTCTGAGTTTTATCCGCGCCGAACAGAAAGGTCGAAAACGGGACCCAAATTTTCGCCGCGGTGCTGACCATCCACACCACATAGGATGAAAACCACATAAAGGTGCCAATAAATGCAAAGCGCGGCCCGACGCTACGATTCATCCACGAATAGATCCCGCCCTCTTCCTTACGATAGGCCGAGCCCATCTCCGCCATCATTAAGGCGAAAGGAATAAAGAAAAACAGCGCCGAGAAAAGATAAAACGGCATCGCGCTATAACCCATCAGATAAAACGCCGAAGGGCTATTGGCAAAGCCAAACACCGAAGTGAAGATCATTAATATCAGCCCAATCAGGCTCATCTTCTTGATTTGTTGAGGCATAAACCGATCCAAACGTGAGCGTCGCCGAACGACGTCGCCAGGTAAGCAGAAATAGAACGCGGATCCTAGCAATATTCCAGTTTGAAATTGTGGTTATTAGGGCTAATGCAGTCGGGAGAACTGTAAAAATCTTTGAATGAAGGGGATAACGCTAACGACGGGAAACGGCTTCCCTCTCCTCATGAAAGGGAAGCGCAGTTAATCAGGCGCGATCGACGGTGAACGAGATCACTTCGCCGATGGTCTCTACCCCCAGTGCCAGCATCACCAGGCGGTCTACGCCCAGCGCGACGCCGGAACAATCCGGCAGGCCGGCTTCCAGCGCGGCCAACAGGTTATAGTCGATGGGCTGCTCCGGCAGGCCGCGGGCCGCACGTTTGCGGTTGTCCTGCTCAAAACGCTGCTGTTGTTCGCGCGCGTCGGTTAGTTCATGGAAACCGTTCGCCAGCTCCATCCCCTTGTAGTAGACCTCAAAGCGTTCGGCGACGCGGTGATCTTCGGTGCTGATCTGCGCCAACGAAGCCTGGCTTGCCGGGAAGTGATAGACGAAAGTCGGACGTTCTTTACCGATGTGCGGCTCTACGCCCATGGTGAACAGCAGCTGCAGCAGCGTATCGCGATCTTCTTCCGTATCAGCGATATTACTGAGATCGAGTTTTGCCGCCACTTCACGCAGCTGGGTTTTGTCCGCCGACAGCGGATCGATCTCCAGATAGCGCTGGAAGGCCTGTTGATAAGAGAGGCTTTCCGCGGGTTGGCACTCGAGCACCTGCTGCAGTAAATCGTCAACTTCGTTAATCAGACGGTACATGTCGTAGCACGGACGGTACCACTCCAGCATGGTGAACTCTGGATTGTGGTGGCGGCCCATCTCTTCATTGCGAAAGCTTCGGCACAGCTGAAATACCGGCCCGCACCCGGCGGCCAGCAGCCGCTTCATGTGGTATTCCGGGCTGGTCATCAGATACAGATTCAGACCCTGAGAGTGGCCGGGGCCGACGAAACGGGTTTCAAACGGGAACATGTGGATATCGGTCACCGTTGCCTGACTCATACAAGGCGTTTCCACCTCCAGCACGCCGCGGTCGGTAAAGAAACGGCGAATTTCCGCCATTACAGCCGCACGTTTTAACAGATTTGGAATGGATGCGCTCGGCTGCCAGGTTGCCGTCTCGCTCATGGTACTTTTCTCCGATTTCATACAAGGGCACGAAGTCTACTCGCAACCGTCGAGTGAAACAAATTTTGTGCAATCCGGCGGCGATATTACATCCTGATAATTTATTGCTAACTTAATTGCATAAATAAAATTGATAAATCAGCGCACGGATTGATAAAAAAATCGAACGCGTCAATTTTCCCCAACATCCCTATGGCTATACTCATTTACCTATAAAGGAGCAGTGATACTTTTTCGCCAGCCCGGCGGCGAAATACACAAAAACTGGAGGAATGTCGTGCAAACTTTTCAAGCCGATCTTGTCGTCATTGGCGCAGGCGGAGCAGGTCTTCGCGCAGCCATCGCCGCTGCGCAGGCTAATCCAAAAGCCAAAATCGCACTGATTTCAAAAGTCTATCCAATGCGTAGCCATACCGTCGCCGCTGAAGGCGGTTCTGCGGCGGTCGCGCAGGATCACGATAGCTTTGAATACCATTTTCACGACACCGTCGCCGGCGGCGACTGGCTCTGTGAACAGGATGTCGTAGACTATTTCGTACACCACTGCCCCACGGAAATGACCCAGCTTGAGCTGTGGGGCTGCCCGTGGAGCCGCCGCCCGGACGGCAGCGTCAACGTTCGCCGCTTCGGCGGGATGAAAATCGAACGTACATGGTTCGCCGCCGATAAAACCGGCTTCCATATGCTGCATACCCTCTTCCAGACCTCCCTCCAGTTCCCGCAAATTCAACGTTTCGACGAGCACTTCGTGCTGGATATTCTGGTCGATGACGGCCAGGCCCGCGGCCTGGTGGCAATGAATATGATGGAAGGCACGCTGGTGCAAATTCGCGCCAATGCGGTCGTCATGGCTACCGGCGGCGCTGGCCGCGTCTATCGCTATAACACCAACGGCGGCATCGTCACCGGCGATGGCATGGGCATGGCGCTGGGCCACGGCGTCCCGCTGCGCGACATGGAGTTCGTCCAGTATCACCCAACCGGCCTGCCGGGCTCGGGGATCCTGATGACCGAAGGCTGCCGCGGCGAAGGCGGTATTCTGGTGAATAAGAACGGCTATCGCTACCTGCAGGATTACGGCATGGGGCCGGAAACGCCGCTCGGCGAGCCGAAAAACAAATACATGGAACTCGGCCCGCGCGATAAAGTTTCTCAAGCCTTCTGGCACGAGTGGCGCAAAGGCAACACCATTCCGACGCCGCGCGGCGACGTGGTTTATCTCGACCTGCGTCATCTCGGCGAGAAGAAACTGCTTGAACGCCTACCGTTCATCTGCGAACTGGCGAAAGCCTATGTTGGCGTCGATCCGGTGAAAGAGCCCATTCCGGTGCGCCCGACCGCCCACTACACGATGGGAGGCATCGAAACTGACCAACAGTGCGAAACCCGCATCAAGGGCCTGTTCGCCGTCGGAGAATGTTCCTCCGTCGGTCTCCATGGCGCCAACCGTCTGGGATCCAACTCGCTCGCCGAGCTGGTGGTCTTTGGCCGCCTTGCCGGTGAGCAAGCCATGCAGCGCGCAATGGCAGCGGGCGAAGCTAACAACGCGGCGCTGGATGCGCAGGTCAACGACGTTGAAAACCGTCTTAAAGACCTCGTTAACCAGCAAGGCAATGAAAACTGGGCCAAAATCCGCGATGAAATGGGTATGTCGATGGAAGAAGGCTGCGGTATTTATCGCACGCCGGAGCTGATGCAGAAAACCATCGATAAGCTGGCCGAGCTGCAGGAGCGCTTTAAGCGCGTGCGTATCACCGACACCTCCAGCGTGTTTAATACCGACCTGCTCTACACCATTGAGCTGGGCCATGGTCTCAACGTCGCCGAATGTATGGCGCACTCCGCTATCGCGCGTAAAGAGTCACGCGGCGCCCACCAGCGCCTCGATGAAGGCTGCACTGAACGCGACGACGTCAATTTCCTCAAGCATACGCTCGCCTTCCGTGAGGCCGACGGCAGCACGCGCCTGGAGTATGGCGATGTGAAGATTACCACTCTGCCGCCTGCTAAACGCGTCTATGGCGCCGAAGCGGAAGCCGCTGAGAAGAAGGAGACGACCCATGGCTGAGATGAACAAACTGAAAGTTGAAGTGGTGCGCTACAACCCGGAAGTCGACACCGCGCCGCACAGCGCTTTCTATGAAGTCCCCTACGACGAACAAACCTCGCTGCTCGACGCGCTGGGCTATATCAAAGATAACCTCGCGCCGGATTTAAGCTACCGTTGGTCGTGCCGCATGGCGATCTGCGGCTCCTGCGGCATGATGGTCAACAAGGTGCCCAAACTGGCCTGTAAAACCTTCCTGCGCGATTATACCAAAGGGTTGAAGGTCGAAGCGCTGGCCAACTTCCCGATTGAGCGCGATCTGGTGGTCGATATGACCCACTTTATCGAAAGCCTGGAAGCGATTAAGCCTTATATCATCGGAAATAACCGCACGCCGGATCAGGGGCCAAATAAACAAACTCCGGCGCAGATGGCGAAATACCATCAGTTCTCCGGCTGCATCAACTGCGGTCTGTGCTATGCCGCCTGTCCGCAGTTTGGTCTGAATCCGGAGTTCATTGGCCCGGCGGCGATCACCCTCGCCCATCGTTACAACGAAGACAGCCGCGACCACGGCAAAAAGGAACGTATGGCGCAGCTCAACGGCCAGAACGGCGTGTGGAGCTGTACGTTTGTCGGCTTCTGCTCCGAAGTTTGTCCGAAGCATGTCGACCCGGCGGCCGCCATTCAGCAGGGTAAGGTAGAAAGTTCGAAAGACTTCCTGATCGCCACCCTGAAACCACGCTAAGGAGTGCACTATGACGACTAAACGCAAACCCTACGTGCGGCCCATGACCTCCACCTGGTGGAAGAAGCTGCCGTTTTATCGCTTCTATATGCTGCGTGAAGGGACGGCGGTGCCGACGGTCTGGTTCAGCATCGTGCTAATTTACGGCTTGTTCGCCCTCAAGCACGGCGCCGAAAGCTGGGATGGCTATGTGGCCTTCCTGCAAAACCCGATTGTGGTGATCCTCAACCTGATCACCCTCGCAGCCGCGCTGCTGCACACCAAAACCTGGTTTGAGCTGGCGCCGAAAGCCGCCAACATCATTGTTAAAGGCGAGAAAATGGGGCCTGAGCCGCTGATTAAAGGGCTGTGGGCGGTTACGGCGCTGGTCAGCATCGTGATCCTGTTTGTCGCGTTGTTCTGGTAAGGAGGCTGATATGATTAATCCCAATCCAAAACGTTCCGATGAACCGGTGTTCTGGGGGCTATTTGGCGCAGGCGGTATGTGGGGGGCGATTATCGCGCCGGTGATGGTGCTGCTGGTCGGCATTCTACTGCCGCTGGGGCTCGCGCCTGGCGATGCTTTCAGCTACGAACGCGTTTACGCCTTCGCCCATAGCTTCATCGGTCGCCTCTTTATCTTCCTGATGATTGTTCTGCCGCTGTGGTGCGGCCTGCACCGTATCCACCATGCGATGCATGACCTGAAAATCCACGTGCCGAACGGCAAATGGGTCTTCTATGGCCTGGCGGCGATTTTAACCGTCGTCACCCTGGTCGGCGTGTTATTTATCTGATGCAACATCTCGCCCGGTAGCAATCTGTTACCGGGCTCGCTTATCGACAAAATCACCCTACTTTTTTCCTGCCGCTATCTACACTTAGAGAAAAAGCGGTAAGGAAAATACCTATGCGTCTGCTGCCAGTGTTAACCGTGGTTATCGCGTCATTGCTGAGCGTTGCGTGCAGCAATCCCGTTCCTCCCGCTGGCGTGACCGTCGTCAGCCCATTTGAAAGCCAACGCTTCCTCGGCACCTGGTATGAAATCGCCCGCTTCGATCATCATTTCGAAAGCGGGCTGGAAAAGGTTACGGCGACTTACAGCCTGCGCGGCGATGGCGGCATTGATGTGGTCAATAAAGGTTATAACCCTGACCGCGGCATCTGGCAGAAAACAGACGGCGTTGCCTGGTTCACCGGCGATCCCAACCGCGCGGCGCTGAAGGTCTCTTTCTTCGGCCCCTTCTATGGCGGCTACAACGTCATTGCGCTGGATAAAGAGTACCGCCATGCGCTGGTTTGCGGGCCGGATCGTGATTACCTGTGGCTACTGGCGCGCACGCCGAAGATTTCGCCGCAGGTGAAACAGCAGATGCTGGATATCGCCACCCGACAGGGCTTCGACGTAAGCAAACTGATTTGGGTTAATCAGCGCTATTAATGCGCGCTCATTTTCAGCCCGATAATGCCGATCACAATACAGGCCAGGCTCGCGATACGCATCGGGCTTGCGGATTCGCCCAGCAGCACAATGCCGGTTATCGCTGCGCCAACGGCGCCGATCCCGGTCCACACCGCATAAGCGGTACCCACCGGCAGTGATTTCATCGCCCACGATAGCAGCGCCATACTGACGACCATAGCAGCAATAGTAATCACGCTTGGCAGCAGACGGCTAAATCCATGGGTATATTTGAGGCCGACGGCCCACACGACTTCCAGCAAACCGGCGATAAAGAGAATGATCCAGGACATAAGGCTCCAGTAATGGGGCCGTCCCCGAATGAGATACGCTCACGGGTCGTCCCGCAAGGTGGTTGAAAACGCCGGGATTATAAACAACGGCGCCGTGAATGTGAAGACCGGTACGGCGCAAGGCCGTACCGGTAATGTTTAATTCTGAGCTTTGGTCGCCGCGCCAGAGATAGCGCTGCCGCCGTCAGAGATGTCTTCACCGATACCACGCGTGGTGTTACATGCGGTGAGCACAGAGGAAAGGACCAAAACAGTAAAGAACGCCGCAATCGTTTTTTTCACCATAATATCATCCTTATAAACAGTTTTTGTTTTCTTGCCCTATAAGCATAGCCAAACTGATTCAGAATGAAGGGATAGTCGCGTTTTTTAAGAGAAAAAGAGGTTCAGGGTGAACTGAGCAAAATGAATTGCAGGGAAGGCAGATGAAATGAGACTAGCTAACGGCGTGAGAAATCGCGTGCCCCAGCCCCTGGATATCCTCGCCAATACCGCGGGCGGTATTGCATCCAGTAAGCAGCGCGCCGCTGAGCAGCAGCAAGGCAAGAAGTTTGAGCATCTGGTTCATGTTAGTTCTGGCGCGAAACTGAAGGCGCAGCAGCAAGGCTGCGCCCACCGTCTCAAAGCATGAATTACTTCACGCGAGATACGTATTCGCCGGAGCGGGTATCTACTTTGATGACTTCGCCAATCTGAACGAACAGCGGAACTTTAACCACAGCGCCAGTGGACAGAGTCGCCGGCTTGCCGCCAGTACCTGCGGTGTCGCCTTTCAGACCCGGATCGGTTTCAACGATTTCCAGTTCAACGAAGTTAGGCGGGGTCACAGCGATAGGCTGACCGTTCCACAGGGTTACGATGCACTCAGCCTGATCCAGCAGCCATTTAGCATTGTCGCCGATAGCTTTAGCATCAGCAGACAGCTGTTCGAAGGTTTCGTTGTTCATGAAGTGCCAGAACTCACCGTCGTTGTACAGGTAAGTCAGGTTCATATCGACAACGTCCGCGCCTTCTGCAGAGTCGGTGGACTTGAAAGTTTTTTCTACACGGGTGCCGGTCAGCAGGCGACGCAGCTTAACGCGTGCGAATGCCTGACCTTTACCTGGTTTAACGAATTCGCTGGCTTCAACCGCATACGGTTCGCCATCCATCATGATTTTAAGACCAGCACGAAAATCGTTGCTATAGTAAGTCGCCATAAGGCCCTCTGAAATTGTTTAACTTGGTAGCTAAGCCACAAAATGGCGCATATTGTAACCCTAAATACCCCATCCAGAGAAGATTGGATCACGCAACTTGCCGATGTTGTGACCAGTCCCGATGAACTATTGCATCTTTTAGATCTGGAAACAGATGCAAACCTATTGGCGGGACGTAATGCGAAGCGTCTCTTCGCGCTGCGCGTGCCGCGCGCGTTTATTGCACGAATGGAGAAAGGAAATCCCCACGATCCTCTTCTTCGTCAGGTACTTACCGCGCAAGAAGAGTTTATTGCCGCTCCTGGTTTTTCCACCGATCCGCTGGAAGAGCAACACAGCGTGGTGCCCGGCCTACTGCATAAATATAGCAACCGGGCGCTATTGCTGGTGAAAGGCGGCTGCGCGGTCAACTGCCGCTACTGCTTCCGCCGTCACTTCCCCTATGCCGAGAACCAGGGTAATAAACGCAACTGGCAGGCGGCGCTGGAGTACATTGCCGCCAATCCGCAATTAGATGAGATTATTTTCTCCGGCGGCGATCCGTTGATGGCGAAAGACCACGAACTGGATTGGCTGCTGACGCAACTGGAAGCTATCCCGCATATTAAACGGTTACGCATCCATAGCCGCTTGCCGATTGTCATTCCGGCGCGGATCACCGAAGGGCTGACGGCTCGCTTTAGCGCCTCCTCGCTGCAGATATTGTTAGTTAACCATATCAATCATGCCAACGAGATCGGCCCGGAATTCCGGGCGGCAATGGCGCTGCTACGGCAAGCGCGCGTGACGCTGCTCAACCAAAGCGTCCTGCTGCGCGGTGTTAACGACAATGCACAAACCCTGGCGAATCTCAGTAATGCGCTGTTCGATGCCGGGGTAATGCCCTACTACCTGCACGTGCTCGATAAAGTCCAGGGCGCGGCTCATTTCATGGTAGAAGACGAGGAAGCTCGTGCCATCATGCGTGAGCTATTAACGCTGGTATCCGGATATATGGTGCCAAGATTGGCACGTGAAATAGGCGGCGAACCGAGTAAAACGCCGCTGGATTTAGGTTTAAAGCAACAAAACTAAGTTTTTCTGCCGGCCCTGTCCGGCAGATACCTAAATGACAAATGCGTTTGCCTGGCAAATAATAGATATAAAATTTTTCACCAGCGTTATCCAGAAGGCAGTGTTTGCTTAACATTTATAATTATATATACGCGTATCTATTAAATGATGCGCTAATAAGACATCTAAAAAAGCAGTGAAAGTATATTGGTTGCAACCATAACAATAAACATCACCACAATCCATCTGGGTAATTTAAATGCTGTCCCTCTGCGACTTTCGATTCGATTATCACTTACAGTATCTATAACTTCGTACCTTTCACTCTCCTCGCACTCTCTATCACTTACAGGATCCTCTACATTCGCTGATAGATTCGCTTTCACCTCTTCCGCTTTGGTCACTGGTGTGATCACAGCATCCGTAGCAAGGATAAATCCGCGTTGTCTGACGGTAATAATGATATCCTGAGATAATCCAGCCTTTACCAGTGATTTTCTGAGCAATGATATATTTTGGTAAAAGGTGTTTTGCGCAACTATTACCCCCCTTGTTTTCCAGACTGTTTCCAGAAATTCCTCACGTGAAATGATCCTTCCATTACTTTCTATTAGCAACAATAAACAACGAGCGGTCGGCCCATTTAAGTTAACGGTAGTGCCATTTTCATTAACAGTTCGCAACTCACTCATATTCACATCAAAAATAACTTCATCGTTAATGATAAATTCACTAAATGCCATAATGTCTTCCCTTTTTCATTAGCTATGTGAAATAAACATGAAATTAATGAAATTCCATCTTTAATGTTGAGCGAATAGCCTTGAACAGGCCTGCTATTAGATGGCTTCACATATCAATCATTGAGTCTCGATTTTGCATCCAAGATAAGACTAACATGATATTTAAACTGAATGGAAGCCAGAGACACCGCACAACATTCATCGAATCAACGCTATCACTTATAGTTCAAATAAAAATGTGAATCGTTCCTTTGAACATTAAAAAATTTATTCAATTAAAATTCACATGCATTTTCCCTAACGGCGAATTAGATTCCTCAGTGCTCCCGTCTTAAGCTAAATGCAGGCCACCATCTGCTTATTAGCCTAAGGGACAACAAGGAGTACAGAGATGGGATAGTGTAGTTCTTGGGCAATTATCGGATAATTAGACAAACCAATAATTAGCAATTAGAGCGATATCTATTTCAAGGATTACGTATTTATACATGGACAAATAAATGAAAAAAACAATCGTAGCTGTTATGGTTGCTGCATCTGCAGTTCTGAGCGCTCAGGCAATGGCAGCTAACACTGCTGAAGTGACCGTTCTGGGTGAAGTCAATGACTCCTCCTCTTCTTGCGTAGTCACCCCGACAGGTACTCTGAACAACGGCATCGTTCGTCTGACTTCTGTTACCACCAGCGAAGCGAACGCGCAGGCTGCAAACACCCTTTTCAAAAGCCAGAAGTTTGGTTTTGATGTTTCTGATTGCGCCAAAGGCAGCAGCGATCCGGCAACTGGCCTGACTGTTGCTGTTACTGGTACAACCAGCAGCGATGCGGCCATTCTGGACAACACCGCTGACGACGGCGCAGCTGGTATCGGTATCGGTATCGCGAAAGTAAGCGACGGTTCTCGTGTTAAGTTCGATGGTTCCAGCACCATGTCTGAAACCTACACTGATGGTTCCGTCACTTCCCTGAACTACTATGCTGGTTATGTGAAAGTAAATGCCACAACTGCTGTAACCGAAGGTCCAGTTAAAGGCGTTGCAACCTTTACTATCGATTACACCATCTAATTCTATTTTAAAGGGCTCGCCGTCTGGCGAGCCCTTTTTTCCGTTTAGAGAAATGCTATGTTAAGCACCGTATTTAAACTTTTCATTCCCTTTTTTTTATTGATTAGCGGTTTTGCACATGCTGGCATCGTCATCGAGTCAACTCGCTATCTCTACAAAGAGGGTGCCCGCGAAATCACCGCCCAGATAGAGAACAAAGACGGTATTCCTTACTTAATTAAGTCCTGGATTGAGACCCCAAAAGGGCAAACACCATCTTTCACGGCTACTCCGCCGCTATTCCGACTTGAAGCAAAACAGCAAAATACCGTGCGTTTGTTTTCAACCAATAATGTCACAGCGCCAACCGATCGTGAATCTGTATTTTATTTCAACGTTATGGCTATCCCGCCTGCTGATGAGACCAACGCCAAAAACAATACGATTCAGCTGGCTGTTCGCCACCGTATGCGTCTGGTGTATCGGCCAAAATCGCTGTTTGATATGAAACCGAATGAGGAAGCGGCAAAACTCCAATGGAGTAAATCAGGCAATAAATTGTTCATTAAAAACCCGACACCTTTCTTCTATTACTTCAACACAATAAAAATTGGCAGTGCCGAAATAAAAAATGAAGTAAACACGGTCCCACCGATGGAAACAAAAGAAGTAACGTTAAAGGGAAATATAAACGCATCAAGCGTGACATGGAAAATAGTTAATGATTATGGTGGGGCTGGATCGCTCTATTCATCACCGTTGTAATTGGGAACTTTTATTAACGTTATAGGGATGTGTTTATGCAAAATAAAAATAAAGAGCTATTCAAACTATCAACGCTCTGCATCACTTTGTTGCCAGCGTTTTTTTGTGGTTTGGATAACAAAGCGCAAGCACGTGATTTCTTCGATCCCTCATTCATCAATTCATTGAATGGTAGCGATCCTTCAAACGCCCCAGATTTATCTATTTTTGAAGCCAGGAACGCTCAGGCACCCGGGGATTATCGGGTGGATATTGTCTTCAATGGCCAATATCTGGATACCCGTACCATCAAGTTTGTTATTGATAGTCATACTACCGACAAGAGTGATGATATCAAATTAGCCCCCTGTTTCACTCTTAAAGACCTGGCGGAATATGGTGTCAGAGTGAAATCCTTCCCAGCGCTGAAAGAAGATGCCAATAACTGCGTTAATCTAACAGCAATACCGGATACAAAAGCGGATTTCGATTTTACTGCACAACGGTTAAATATCTCTATACCACAGGCGGCATTATCCACCGTCGTGCAAGGCTTTATTCCGGAAGATCAATTTGATGAAGGTATTAACGCGCTGTTAATGAATTACCAGTTCAGCGGCTCGAATGATTTCGAATCAGAAGATGAATACTATAGCCTTAACCTCCAGTCCGGTTTAAATCTTGGTCCATGGCGTATCCGAAATTTGAGCACATGGAATAAAACGAAAGGTGAATCCAGCAACTGGGAATCAGCTTACCTGTACATGCAGCGCAGCATTCGCCCTCTTAATAGTAATCTGGTAATGGGTGAAAGCTCCTCGCTTTCCAGTATCTTTGATAGCGTGCCGTTTACCGGGATTCAAATGGCAACGGATACTTCCATGCTGCCGGAGAGCCTTCGCGGCTATGCGCCAATTATCCGTGGGATTGCAAAAACCAACGCCAGGGTGATCGTTAAACAGAATGGCTACCAGGTATATCAGACCTACGTCGCGCCCGGCGCCTTTGAAATCACCGATATGTACCCAAGCGGCGGTAGCGGCGATCTATACGTTACGGTAGAAGAATCGGATGGCTCAAAGCAAGAATTCATCGTGCCGTTCGCCACGCTGCCGGTGATGGTACGCGAAGGCCAGCTGCAATATGAAATCACTTCAGGTAAATATCGTCCATATGATGACGGTGTCCATGAAACGCCATTCACCCAAGCAACGATAAGCTACGGTGTATCCAGTAGCCTGACGGCCTACGGCGGGATGCAAATGGCCTCACATTATCAGGCATTGTCATCCGGTCTCGGCTATAACCTCGGCGATTTCGGCGCCGCGTCAGCGGATGTCACCCAGGCCTGGTCAAAAATGCAGGATCGGGAAAAGACTTCGGGACAGTCCTGGCGAATCCGCTACGGTAAAAACATCCTTGATACCGGAACCAACATTACCATCGCTGGCTACCGGTACTCTACTGAGGGATTTAACACTTTATCCGAGGTGCTGGATAGCTATGCTAATGACGGTAGCTATACCACCCGTTCATTACGCAATCGAACCAACCTGACACTCAACCAAAGCCTGGGTAAAGGGCTCGGAAGCCTCTCTATTAGTGGTCTGGTAGAGGATTATTGGGATGATAAACGCACCAATAAATCTATCAGCGTTGGCTATAACGGTGGGTTTAAAAACGTGAACTTCTACCTGGGTTATAGCTATAGCCGCTACACCTGGGGCGGCAATAGCTCTAATAAAGATGCCCAGGACGATCAGCGTATAACCCTGACCGTTACCCTACCGATCAGCAACTGGCTTCCTGGCACCTATACCAGCTACCAGCTCACAAATAGCAATCCAGGCTCAACGGATCAATCGGTTGCAATCGGCGGCGTCGGACTGGAAAACGATAGTCTGGACTGGAGTATTCAGCAAGGATACAGCAACCGCGAATATTACAGCGGCGACATGCGCGCCACTTATAACAGTTCTCAAGGAAGTGTTAACGCCGGTTATAGCTACGATCGCGATAGCCAACGTATTGATTATGGTGCCAACGGCAGTATTGTCGCGCACACCGACGGCATCACTTTAGGTCAGGACATTACCGATGCAGCCGTACTGGTTAAGGCTCCAGGGCTGGATGACGTCAAACTGAGCACCGATAACACCATTTCAACCGACTATCGCGGCTATGCCATTGTGCCTTATGTTACCCCTTATCGTCGCACCGATATCACACTCGACACCGCCACGCTTGGCGATGATATGGAACTACCGGAAACAACGCAAACCGTGGTGCCGACTCGCGGCGCTATCGTGCGGGCCAACTACGACGGCAAGATTGGGCAGCGCGCCTTTATTCACCTGAAAACTGTCAGCGGCAATGATGTTCCTTATGGCGCTATGGTCTTACTGGCTGGTGATACGAAAAGCCAGGCCAGTATCGTCAGCGATGCCGGGATGGTCTATATGTCCGGGCTGCAACCAACCGGAACGCTCAACGTGCAGTGGGGAAAAAGTTCTAACCAACAATGTAACGCTCCATTCACGCTGCCACCGCGGGAAGGCAAAACCGCTGGTTTAAGTCAGGTTGAAGCGGTTTGCCGCTAATCATCATTTAAGGACAGATATTGATGAAAAGAATATTTTTTCTCTTCGCGCTTCTATTAATTTGCAGCGAGGCGGCTGCAAAATGTACCTATACAGGGAGTATTCGTCGACAAGCTTTTACCATCAACGCGAAGATCCCTACCGATGACTCAATTCCCGTAGGGAGCGTGTTATATTCAACAAAGTATGGTACTCAAACTTATAAAAATTTTTCATGCAATCAGAATACTAACGATCAATACATCACCGAAATTAGTACACCTGTCGTTTCTGGAGTCACGGGAATACAGGGAAAACCGGTTTATGAGACAGGTATCGATGGTATAGGCTTTCAGGTTTCCGATCTGCTGGAAAGTAGAAATGGCGCATTAGTTCCTGCCGTGGCAGGCTCAGTTCTGGTACCGTTTGAGAATACTTCAGATAATTACTATAAATTCATCACCGTGTGGTTTATCAAAACCAAACAGATCATCGACACTTCAGGTTCGGATTCAAATCCGTCAATCAGTTTTTCTGTCGGCAACCCCACAACTAACCCCGGAACTACCGAAAAACTCTTATATACGACGAATATAAAACTCAAAAGCACCAAATACCAGGTGACCTCTTGTGACATATCGCCATCCAGTTCACAAATAACATTGAACAGGATAAAGAAAAGCACCTTAATGTCTGTCTCCCGCGGTGGAGTCACCCCCGAGCAGAAAAACATTTTATTAACGATTAGCTGCCCAGCGGGTTCCATCGGTAATACATTAATGTACTGGTTTAACCCGGTAGGAACGGCCAGCACATCTGGCGATGGTATCATTGATAATATGATAACCGATAGCTCTGGCGCTAAAAATGTCGGCATCATATTCAAACAGACAGGAACTCCGCTGGTATTTTATGATATGGATAGCTATAGTTTCAATAGCGCTGCCGCATCACAAATAATCAACCTGACCGCTGATTATTATCGTCAGAGCAATAGCGTCGATAGTATCACAAACGGTAAAGTTAAAGCGATGTTAGAAGTAGTAATCCAGGAACAATAAACACAGCGCGACACGCACAGGAAAATAAAACTTTACTATGCGTGCCGCTTACATATAAAAACAACGAATATGAAATAATAATTCATAAAATAATCACAATGCATCACATTGAAATAGTCGAACAGTTATTTTTATATTCTTGCTGCTAATCAGAACCGTTCGAGTATCAATGGACTCATAATACAACAAAAAGGATATATAAATGAAACAACTAACTATCTTTGAAATGGAGAGTATTTCCGGTGGTTACTCATGGGATTTTTCCTCATTTCAATCCAGTATTACCAGTATAGTTTGTAATGGCGTTGAGGCTGTCGCTTCAGCCGTTTTACTGGGGACTGGCATGGCGGCAATGGGAACGCTTATTGGCGGTACCCAATCTGGAGCAAATGGCGGCATTCTCGGTTTTGGTTTGCTAGGCAATGCCGTCGGGATGGTATGGGGATTAATCGTGGGTGGAGTCACCGGGGCAGTTAATGGTGCTGTTATGGGATGGGATGCCTCTGTCGCTCTGGTTGAAGAGGGTATTCAAGGCCTGCTGGCTGGCACCTTCATGCCCTGGAAAAGCTAATTATTGATATGCAAGATGCATTTAACAGCCTGCAATAATATTTTTAATCAAAGGAAATGATTTGTGAAAGAACTTACAGTTTTCGAAATGGAAGCGGTATCCGGGGGCTATAGCTGGGACTTTTCTTCTATACAGTCAAGCATCACTAGCCTGGTAAGCAATGGCGCTGAGGCTGTCGCCTCAGCAGTTCTTGGCGCTGTTACCTGGGGAGCGTTTGGGACTTTATTAGGCGGCACCCAATCCGGGAATAATGGGGGCATCCTTGGCCTCGGTCTGATCGGCAACGCTGTAGGGATGGTCTGGGGATTAATTGTCGGCGCCGTAGGTGGCGCAGTAACTTACGCCGCTCTGGGATGGGAAAAATCTGTAGAATACTCAAATGCAGCATTCGAGGCGGTAGTTAAGGGTACTTTTATTCCGTGGGGCCAGTCCTAATAGTCTATTTAACCTTAGACGAGGTAAGACCTAAAGGCTCAAAATTACTGAGCCTTTTTATTTCACTTATCACTAATATGAAAAATCATGGCTAATAGTCTATATCGCAAGGAAGCGATCGAATACAAAAGAAATCACTGGAAAGGGAAAGCCTTGTTGCTCGCCGGTTTACCTGCCTGGTTAATCACTTTGTTATCGGCATTATTTCTTATCGCACTTATTTGCGCATTGATATTTTGCAAATTTACTCAACGTGTCGATGTTCAGGGCGAAGTCATTACCCTTCCTCACTCTATAAATGTTTTTGCACCTCAGCAAGGCTTTATCGTTAAACAACATGTTAAAATAGGCGATATTGTTAAAAAAAACCAACCTCTTTACGAAATTGATATTTCACGCAGCACCACCAGCGGCAATGTCAGTGCAGCGCAAATTGAAGTCATCAATGAAAAGATTGCTAACTCTGATGACATCATTAAAAAACTAGAAGATAACAAAAATCAGACATTAAATGCGTTAAATGCGCAGTTAAAAACCACCACAGCCTCTCTGAAGGAGACCAACCGTATGCTGGTCAATACCCAGGTAGGTCTAAAAAAAATGCACGACAATCTTTCCAGCTATGATAAATACCTTAACAATGGTCTGATAACTAAAGACCAATATAACTATCAGCACTCTCTATATTTCCAGCAACAGAGCGCCTATCAGTCGCTGGTGAGTCAAAAGATGCAACTGGAATCGCAAATCACGCAGCTGAACAGTGATAAAATCACTAAAGCAGCCGACTTTGACAACCAAATATCCAGTCAATACAACCAGTCCAATGATTTTAAAAATCAACTCGTTGAATCCAATGCCAACGGCAATATTATTATCAAATCGACCAGTGATGGCAGAATTGAATCGCTCTCAGCGACACTGGGTCAGACGGTTGATAACGGTAGCAGCCTGGCTCAGATCAAGCCGACTGGTAATGTTGAGTATTATCTTGTGCTATGGCTGCCAAATAATACCATCCCGTATTTAAAACCCGGGGATACTATTAATATTCGCTATGATGCGTTCCCATCGGATAAGTTTGGTCAGTTCCCAGGGAAAATAATATCAATATCTTCTATGCCGGCATCACGACAGGAAATGTCTGAGTATACCAACGTCAATAATGGAACACCTCAGCAGCAAGAACTGGCATTGTATAAAGCGATTGTCAAAATTAAAGATAAACAGTTCGAATATGACGGAAAAACGCTAAGTCTGTCCAACGGGCTTAAAGCACAGGCAGTCGTCTTCCTTGAAGAACGCCCTCTCTACATGTGGATGTTTACTCCGGTTTATAAGATTACTCAAAGCGTGAGCGGCCCGATTCATGACTAATGAACTGTTTGAAAAAATTACGGCGAAAGTTAATTTTTCAATCTTGAAAAAGACGCCGGTAATATTGCAATCTGAAGCCGCCGAGTGCGGCATTGCCTGCCTGGCGATGATTTGCGGCCATTATGGTCTCGATATCGATCTCTTCAATTTCCGCCAGCGCTTTGGCAGCCCCTCTCAGGGGGTCACGCTGATGTCATTAAGCAAAACGGCAGAGCATGCAGGTTTAAAGAGCCGGGCGCTATCGCTCGATCTGGATGAGATCAGACAATTAAAGCTGCCCTGTGTTATCCACTGGGGAATGAACCACTATGTCGTTTTGACCAAAGTGCGTAAATCCAGCTTTATCGTCCACGATCCAGCCCTGGGTAAACGTATTATCGGCATCCAGGAAATGTCGAATAATTTTACCGGCATCGCGTTAGAGCTATGGCCCGATCAGAACTTCCAGCAGGAAAAAGCCAAATCTCGCCTGCGTTTGTTAGACCTGATGCGCAATATCGTTGGCTTAAAATCTGCGCTGCTGAAGATTTTCGCTTTTTCCGTCGTCGTTGAAGCCATCGGCTTACTGCTGCCGATAGGCACACAGTTAGTCACTGACCACGTGATCATGGCCCACGATCAGAGCCTGCTCTCGGTGATCTGTATTGGCCTGGTTTTCTTTACCCTCTTTCGCACCTTTATCAGCATGCTGCGCGCATGGACCTCACTGACGCTCAACACGTTGACCAACATTCAGTGGAAAACCACTCTCTTCGATCATTTGGCCAGCCTGCCGCTGGCATTTTTCGAAAAGCGTCATCTGGGGGATATTCAGTCCCGTTTCTCATCGCTGGATACCATTCGCTCCACGTTCACTAATAGCATCGTCAGCGGCATTATCGACTCGATCATGACGATCGGCCTTCTGATTATGCTCACCCTGTACGGCGGTTGGCTAACATGGGTCGTCGTTGGCTTTACCTTATGTTACGCCCTTATGCGTCTGGGAACTTATCGCTTCTATCGCCGCGTTGCTGAAGAACAGGTAATCAAAGGCGCGCGCTCCAGTTCACATTTTATGGAGTCGCTGTACGGTATTTCGACCATCAAAGCGCTGAACCTGAAAGAACGCCGCTCTCAGCACTGGCTGAATATCAACATCGACGCCTGTAATGCGGGGATCAAACAGACCCGTTTCGACATGATGTTTAGCGGTATCAATACCTTCATTACCGCTATCGATCAGGTAGCGGTACTGTGGCTGGGCGCCATTATGGTCATTGATAATGAAATGACCCTCGGTATGTTTATGGCCTTTAACGCCTACCGAGGCCAGTTCTCCCAGCGCGCATCCAGCCTGGTTGACCTGACCATGCAGCTGCGCATGCTCTCGCTGCATAACGAACGTCTTTCTGAAATCGTCTTCAGCGAACCCGAGCAAGAGTTGCCATCACGGGACGTCTTTTCGAAAGATGCCGGCGCCAGGCTTGAAGTCAAAAATCTTAGCTATCAGTACGATCCATTTTCACAGCCGATTTTCTCAAACCTGAACATCACCGTTGAGCCCGGTGAATCCGTCGCGCTGGTCGGCCCGTCCGGCGTCGGTAAGACCACGCTATTGAAAGTGATGTGCGGGCTGCTCTCCCCCACCAGCGGCGATGTGTTTGCCGATAATCTCGATATCCAGAAAATAGGTTTAAATAACTATCGCCAGGGAACCGCCTGCGTATTGCAGGAGGACAGGCTCTTTTCCGGTTCGCTTATTGATAATATCAGCGGCTTTGAAGACAACGCCGATCTGGATTTTGTCGTCGAATGCGCCAAACGCTGCAACATCCATGACGAAATCATGAAAATGCCGATGGGCTATGAAACCATCGTCGGTGAGCTAGGTTTAGGGATTTCCGGGGGCCAAAAGCAACGTATTTTGATTGCCCGCGCGCTTTATCGTAAGCCGAGCATTCTATTTATGGATGAGGCCACCAGCCATCTCGATTTAAGAAATGAGTCTGTTATCAACCAATCGATTTCAGGGCTCAGTATTACCCGCGTCATCGTTGCCCACCGCCCGTCAACCATCGCCTCTGCCGATCGGGTTATTGATTTGTCGCAATCAAAAATACCAATGCCAGCGTAAGGAGAAGAACATGCAAGGAACGTTTATTGGTTTTAACACCGCCGGAATTACCTATGAAGACCATTTCATGGCGCTGCTGCTGAAAGTACAAAACCAGAATGGCCTGTGTCGGACATTCTATTTACAGGCGCCGGCGCTGGCTGACCTGCTTATGGTCCTGACAACTCGAATGTCTGTTTTCTTACAACGCTTGCAGCAAAGCGACGACACGCTGAAAGAGGAACTTATTGCCTACAATAATGAGCTCATCGCCAATACCCCAGCAGTCGATATGGCAGAGGTACAAAACCCGAATCCGGAGCTGCGGATCATGTCGATCACATTGAAACCGGGGGTAAATGAGTCAACGCTGATCCTGATGCTGCAGAACGAGCAAATCGCGACATTACGCATTGAAGACCGACAGGTAGAGGCATTGATTCTGGGTATCAATCAATCTATAAAAATGGTTGCTGATACGAAATTAAATGAGTATCTGGCGCTGGCTCTGGATTATGTGCTGCTGTATACCGTCGATTTAACGACCCAACCAAACATTGAGTACCAGCAATATGCTCAGGAAGAGTGGAAGCTGAATTTGTTTAGCCACCATCTGGCCGTGTTATACAGCTACGAGCAGGAAGAAGGTAAAAAAGTACTCTCTGGCGCGGTGATTAAAACCAGCGCCGCGCATCAGTCAGATTTTGAAAAAAGTATCGTGCTGCGTCTGCTTGAAAAGAGTCAGAAGCTAAAACAGGTCCACAGCCAGCATACGCCGTATCAAATCTTCAGTAAGGTGATTCCATCCGCCCCGGGACAAATGCTAACCAGAGATGAATGTATGCTTTCGCTGCGTGAATTCTACGTGGCGACCAGAGCATCGCTTGAGGCATAAATTGTTAAGCACTCTCTGCGCAGGCAGAGAGTGCTTAACGCATCAGTTCGGGCACTTATAAACCTGGCCGTTCATCTGGCTATCGGTCGGGACAAAGCTCGACAGCAGGTTCTGCGTCGGGCTGCTCACGCCATAAATGACGTTACCGCCCATAGCCGCCGCCTGGTTACGTAGAGCATTCGCCGCGCCGCGCATAGAGCCGCCTTCATCGCCATTCTGGCCTGACAGCCAGTTGCTTTGCGTGCCGGTAGCCGTCCCTAACAGCTGACATTCCGTTCCTGGTTTATCTTCAACAAAACGCACGCTCTGGCCGCCTGCGGTTAATTCGTTGCTGGAACTGCAACCCGCTAACAATAATGCTGCGCCGACAATCCCTGCTAAATATTTTACCTGCATGTTATTCCCCAATGAGCTGGACGCACTGGCCCGGATGTAAACCTTATACTAAAAAGCCAGCAAAAAGAAAAACCCCCAGCCATTTCTGACCGGGGGTTTCTGCGTTTTTATGCCGTATAGCGCACGATTACATCATGCCGCCCATACCGCCCATGCCGCCCATACCACCAGCAGCACCTAAGTCAGGCGCATCGCCTTTCGGCAGGTCGGTCACCATGCACTCGGTGGTGATCATCAGACCAGCAACGGATGCCGCGTACTGCAGCGCAGAACGGGTGACTTTTGTTGGGTCAAGGATACCGAAGTCGATCATATTGCCGTACTCTTCGGTTGCCGCGTTGTAACCGTAGTTACCGTCACCAGCTTTCACGTTGTTAGCAACAACAGACGGCTCTTCGCCAGCGTTGGAAACGATCTGACGCAGCGGCGCTTCCATTGCGCGCAGCGCAACTTTGATACCGACGTTCTGATCTTCGTTCTGACCGGTCAGGCCAGCGATTTTCGCCGCAACGCGAACCAGCGCTACACCGCCGCCAGCTACCACGCCTTCTTCAACCGCAGCACGGGTCGCGTGCAGGGCATCGTCAACGCGCGCTTTTTTCTCTTTCATTTCAACTTCGGTAGCAGCACCGACTTTGATTACCGCAACGCCGCCGGCCAGTTTAGCCACGCGCTCCTGCAGTTTTTCACGGTCGTAATCAGAGGTCGCTTCTTCGATCTGCTTACGGATCTGAGCAACGCGGCCCTGAATCGCCGCTTCTTCGCCAACGCCATCGATGATGGTGGTGGTGTCTTTGTTGATAACAACGCGTTTCGCCTGACCCAGGTCTTCCAGAGTCGCTTTTTCCAGCTCCATACCGATCTCTTCAGAGATAACGGTACCGCCAGTCAGAGTTGCGATGTCCTGCAGCATAGCTTTACGACGGTCACCGAAGCCCGGAGCTTTAACCGCAGCAACTTTCACGATGCCGCGCATGGTGTTAACCACCAGGGTCGCCAGCGCTTCGCCTTCAACGTCTTCAGCGATGATAACCAGCGGTTTGCCGGCTTTCGCTACGGCTTCCAGAACCGGCAGCATTTCGCGGATGTTGGAGATTTTTTTGTCAGCCAGCAGGATGAACGGGCTTTCCAGTTCAACGGCGCCGGTGTCCGGCTTGTTGATGAAGTATGGGGACAGGTAGCCGCGGTCGAACTGCATACCTTCAACCACGTCCAGTTCGTCTTCCAGACCGGTACCGTCTTCAACGGTGATAACGCCTTCTTTACCGACTTTATCCATCGCTTCAGCGATCAGTTTACCTACGGTTTCGTCGGAGTTAGCGGAGATAGTACCAACCTGAGCAATCGCTTTAGAATCGGAGCACGGTACGGACAGCGCTTTCAGTTCTTCAACGGCGGCAACGACAGCTTTGTCGATACCACGTTTCAGATCCATCGGGTTCATGCCCGCAGCAACGGCTTTCAGGCCTTCGTTAACGATAGCCTGAGCCAGTACGGTTGCGGTGGTGGTACCGTCGCCTGCAGCGTCGTTCGCTTTAGAGGCAACTTCTTTCACCATCTGCGCGCCCATGTTTTCGAATTTGTCTTCCAGTTCGATTTCACGAGCAACGGATACGCCATCTTTAGTGATGGTCGGCGCGCCGAAGGATTTGTCCAGAACAACGTTACGGCCTTTCGGGCCCAGGGTCACTTTAACTGCATCTGCCAGTACGTTTACGCCGCGCAGCATTTTTACACGAGCGTCGTTACCGAATTTTACGTCTTTTGCTGCCATTTCTTTTATTCCTCAAATTCGTTCAGGGTCGTGCGAATTACGCTTCAACAATTGCCAGGATGTCGCTTTCGGACATGATCAGCACTTCTTCGTTGTCGATCTTCTCAGACTTCACGCCGTAACCATCGTTGAAAATCACGATGTCACCAACTTTAACGTCCAGCGGCTGCACAGTTCCGTTTTCCAGGATGCGGCCTTTACCGACAGCGATGATTTCGCCACGAGTTGATTTAGCTGCCGCAGAACCGGTCAGAACGATGCCGCCTGCAGATTTGGTTTCAACTTCTTTACGTTTGACGATCACACGATCATGTAACGGACGAATACTCATTGATAGCTCTCCTTCGAGAAAGTCATTATCAGTTATGGATGGCGCCGGGCCGTAAACGGTTTCCGACTAGTGCAGAGAGAGATGGGGATGGCCATTTACCGCTTCAAGGGGAAAATTAAAAAAAAATTTCCGCCTGTGCGCTGACGCGCAAAAATATTCGCGTGTCGGCCGCGCTTTCTGGCGCAAGGGGTTGTGATAACATCGTTTTTTTGCCGCGCGCAGGATTGAGTCATGAGTGGTTTAAAACAGGAGCTGGGGTTAGGTCAGGGAGTCGGGTTACTTTCAACATCACTACTGGGAACCGGCGTATTCGCCGTACCGGCGCTGGCGGCGCTGGTCGCAGGCGATAATAGCCTGTGGGCGTGGCCGGCGCTGATTCTGCTGGTTTTTCCCATCGCTATCGTGTTTGCCGTGCTTGGGCGCCACTTTCCCAGCGCTGGCGGCGTGGCTCATTTTGTGGATATGGCGTTCGGCCCGCGTCTGGCGCGGGTAACCGGTTGGCTGTTTTTATCGGTGATCCCGGTGGGCTTACCCGCCGCCCTGCATATCGCCACCGGTTTTGGCCAGGCGCTGTTCGGCTGGCACGATACTCAACTGCTGCTTGCCGAGCTCGGCACGCTGGCGATCGTCTGGTGGGTGGGTTCACGCGGCGCCAGTTCCAGCGCCAATCTACAGACGCTGGTTGCGGTAATGATTGTCGCGCTGATCGTCGCCATCTGGTGGCGCGGCGGCATAAACCCGGCGCAGATCCCTTTCCCGCAGCCTAAAGATGTCGACACGTCGCAGCTGTTTGCGGCCCTATCGGTGATGTTCTGGTGCTTCGTCGGCCTGGAAGCCTTTGCTCATCTGGCATCAGAGTTTAAACGTCCGGAGCGGGACTTCCCCCGAGCGCTGATGATTGGCCTGTTGCTGGCTGGCACCGTTTATTGGGGCTGTACGGTGGTCGTTCTACATTTTCGCGCCTTCGGTGAGGAAATGGCGGCGGCGGCTTCGCTGCCAAACATCGTAGTGCGACTGTTCGGCGTGCAGGCGCTGTGGGTTGCCTGCGTAATCGGCTACCTCGCCTGCTTCGCCAGCCTTAATATCTATATCCAAAGTTTTGCCCGCCTGGTCTGGTCGCAGGCGCAGTTCAAACCGGAGAGCTATCTGGCCCGCCTGTCGCCGCGCCAGGTACCGCGCAACGCGCTGAATGCGGTCTTAGGCTGCTGCGTACTCAGTACGCTGTGCATTTACTGGCTGAACATTAATCTCGATGCGCTTATCGTCTATGCCAACGGCATTTTCATCATGATTTATCTGCTGTGCATGCTGGCGGGATGCCGACTCCTGCACGGTAAATACCGTGTGCTGGCCACGGTGGGAAGCGTGCTATGCCTGCTGCTGTTGGCCATGGTCGGCTGGAAGAGTTTGTACGCCATCATCATGTTGGCGGTGCTGTGGTTCGCCTTGCCAGCACGCTCACCTTCAGCAAACAGATAACAAAAAACCGGCGCAGGCCGGTTTTGTCGTTTTAGCGGTCGTCTTTGTGATCCAGACGGTCGCGTTCGTCGTCTTTGCGCTGGAACTCCCCTTCGAAGGTGTCTCCGTTGCCGGCGCCGGCGCTAAAACCGCCGCCCGGCATCCGGCTAAAGCGCAGATACGGCATCAGTTTTAAGGTCATCAGCTTTTGCACCGGCGGCAACAGCAGCAGCAGGCCGAGGAAGTCGGTAAAGAAGCCCGGGATCAGCAGCAGAAGCCCGGCGATAATCAGCGACACGCTTTTAATCATTTCTGCGGCAGGGCTTTCGCCAGCCGCCATTTTCTGCTGCATCAGCATCAGGTTTTTGAAGCCCTGGTTGCGCACCAGCGACATTCCCACCACCGAGCTAAAGATAACCAGGATCAGCGTCAGCAGCACGCCGAGCACGTGCGCGACCTGGATAAAGATCGAGATCTCGACGTAAACGTATAAGAAAAAGGCAATAAATGGGATCCAACGCACCGGCGTCTCCTTCAATCGGCCGTCGTCGCAGACGCCCGTAGTGATAAATTTGCTATTCGCGTCATAGGAATGTGGGGTTGGCGCGCCATTTTTCAATCAACGGCAACGGCATTTTTTTCAAAAATAGTAAAGCGGTGACTCATTTCACAGATTAATAATTCTTATCCGCCGCGCTATATAATAAGTGATCAAGGTTACTGAACTTCGCTATCATCAGCATATGATCGTGGGCACCGGGCCGGTTAAGGAAATAATCTTCGGTCTGAAAATACGCTAAATCCTATAAATTCTGTGTATTTGGTGAATTCATTGGCAGCTTGAAAAAGAAGGTTCACATGTTAAACAACATTCGTATCGAAGAAGATCTGTTGGGCACCAGGGAAGTTCCAGCTGACGCATACTATGGCGTTCATACTCTGAGAGCGATTGAAAACTTCTACATCAGCAACAACAAGATTAGCGACATCCCTGAGTTTGTTCGGGGCATGGTGATGGTGAAGAAGGCCGCCGCGCTGGCTAACAAGGAACTGCAAACCATTCCTAAAAGCGTAGCGAACACTATTGTCGCCGCATGCGATGAGGTGCTGAACAACGGTAAATGCATGGACCAGTTCCCGGTTGATGTGTTCCAGGGCGGCGCGGGCACCTCCGTCAACATGAACACCAACGAAGTGCTGGCGAATATCGGTCTGGAACTGATGGGCCACCAGAAAGGTGAATACCAGTTCCTCAACCCTAATGATCACGTCAACAAATGCCAGTCCACTAACGACGCCTACCCAACCGGTTTCCGCATCGCGGTCTATGCTTCGATTCTCAAACTGATCGACGCCATCAAACAGCTGGGCGAAGGTTTCCAGGCAAAAGCCGTCGAGTTCCAGGATGTCCTGAAAATGGGCCGCACGCAGTTGCAGGATGCGGTGCCGATGACCCTCGGCCAGGAATTCCACGCTTTTAACGTTCTGCTGAACGAAGAAACCAAAAGTATTCTGCGTACCGCAGAACTGCTGCTGGAAGTGAACCTCGGCGCGACCGCTATCGGGACTCGCCTGAACACCCCTGACGGCTATCAGCAGCTGGCGGTACAGAAACTGGCGGAAGTCAGCAACCTGCCGGTCGTTCCGGCGGAAGACCTGATTGAAGCGACTTCTGACTGTGGCGCGTACGTGATGGTTCACAGTTCGCTGAAACGCCTGGCGGTCAAACTGTCCAAGATTTGTAACGACCTGCGCCTGCTCTCTTCCGGCCCGCGCGCTGGCCTCAACGAAATCAACCTGCCAGAACTGCAGGCCGGTTCCTCTATCATGCCGGCAAAAGTTAACCCGGTGGTGCCGGAAGTGGTTAACCAGGTGTGCTTCAAAGTTATCGGCAACGATACCACCGTAACCATGGCCTCCGAAGCCGGTCAGCTGCAGTTGAACGTTATGGAGCCGGTGATTGGCCAGGCGATGTTTGAATCTATCCACATCCTGACCAACGCCTGCTACAACCTGCTGGAAAAATGCGTGAACGGCATTACCGCCAACAAAGCGGTATGCGAAAGCTACGTCTACAACTCCATCGGTATCGTGACCTACCTCAACCCGTTTATCGGCCACCACAATGGCGATATCGTCGGCAAGATCTGCGCCGAAACCGGTAAGAGCGTACGTGAAGTGGTACTGGAGCGCGGGCTGCTGACCGAAGCCGAGCTGGACGACATTTTCTCTCCGCAAAACCTGATGCATCCGGCTTATAAAGCAAAACGGTATACCGATGAAAGCGAACAGTAAGCTTTCAGGGTAAACTAACCAAAGGCATGTCAGTAATGACATGCCTTTTTGCTTTTTTGGGTTTACGAAACGACAACAATTCAATATCAACTTGTTAAAAAACAAGGAAGGCATATATGTTTGGTGCAGAGCTCGTGGTTGTCTTGCTGGCAATCTATTTGGGGGCCCGTCTGGGAGGCATTGGTATCGGCTTTGCCGGTGGCCTCGGCGTCCTCGTCTTAACCTTAATTTTTCAAATTCCACCCGGGGCAATCCCCTTTGACGTCATTGAAATTATCATGGCGGTTATCGCCGCTATCGCCGCGATGCAGGTCGCCGGAGGGATGGACTATCTGGTCAGCCTCGCCGAACGTATGCTACGCCGCCATCCCAAGTACATTACCTTCCTTGCGCCGCTGGTCACCTGGTTTATGACCGTGCTGGCAGGCACCGGTCATACCGCGTTCTCTACCCTGCCAGTGATTACCGAAGTGGCGAAAGAGCAGGGTATTCGCCCTTCCCGCCCGCTCTCCATCGCCGTTGTCGCTTCGCAGATTGCGATTACCGCCTCGCCGATCTCCGCGGCAGTGGTCTTCTTTGCCGGTATTCTCGAACCGCTTGGCGTCAGCTACCTGACGCTGCTGGCGATCTGCCTGCCGGTTACCCTGATTGCCGTCATGCTGACCGCCGTCGTCTGTAACTTCCTCGGCTGCGAGCTGAAAGACGACCCGGTATACCAGGAGCGACTGGCAAAAGGGGAAGTGAGCCTGCGCGGCAGTCAGGTCTTCGAGCTGAAGCCGCATGCTAAACGCTCCGTTCTGCTGTTCCTGGTGGGCATTGTCGCGGTCATGTTCTACGCTACCGCCATCAGCGACACCGTCGGCCTGATCCAGAACCCGGTGCTGCCGCGTAACGAAGCGATCGTGGTCTTCATGCTGACCATCGCCACGCTGATTAGCATCACCTGTAAGATCGATACCGGCGAAGTGCTGAACGCCAGCACCTTCAAGTCCGGGATGAGCGCCTGCGTCTGCGTGCTCGGCGTCGCCTGGCTTGGGGATACCTTCGTCAAAGCACATATTGCCGATATCCAGACGGTGGCGGGCGATCTGCTGCACAACTATCCGTGGCTGCTGGCGGTGGTGCTGTTCTTCGCGGCTACGCTGCTCTATTCACAGGCCGCCACGACCAAGGCGTTAATGCCCGCCGCACTGCTGCTCGGCGTCACCCCGCTGACGGCAATTGCCTCATTCGCCGCGGTCTCAGCGCTGTTCGTGCTGCCAACCTATCCGACCCTGCTGGCCGCGGTCGAAATGGACGACACCGGTTCCACGCGTATCGGCAAATATGTCTTTAACCACGCCTTCCTGATCCCGGGCGTCATCGCCATTACGCTTTGCGTGATCCTCGGATTCATCTTCGGCGGCCTCATGCTGTAAGATCGTTAAAAAGGGGCCAGTGAAGTAACTGGCCCCTTTGGTTAATCTCTCCGCATCATGCATGCTATAGTGCCTCTTTTCGCTGATACGAGGTTCACGATGACTACGCCTGATGCTGTTGTTGTACTCTGTACCGCGCCGGATGAAGCGACCGCCCAGGATCTGGCGGCCAAAGTGCTCGGAGAAAAACTCGCCGCCTGCGCCACCATCCTGCCGGGAGCGACGTCGCTCTACTACTGGGAAGGGAAGCTTGAGCAGGAGTATGAAGTCCAGATGCTGCTCAAAACCAATCAGACCCATCAGCAGGCGTTACTGGACTGCCTGAAGTCCCATCACCCGTATCAAACCCCCGAACTACTGGTCCTGCCGGTTACTCACGGAGACAACGATTACCTCTCATGGCTCAACGCATCATTACGCTGATCCTGCTACTGTGCAGCGCATCGGCCAGCGCCGGGTTGTTTGACGCCCCCGGGCGCTCAAACTTCGTGCCTGCCGATCGGGCTTTCGCCTTTGACTTTCAGCAGAATCAACACGACCTCAACCTGAGCTGGCGCATCAAGGATGGTTACTACCTCTACCGTAAGCAGATCACGCTGACGGCAAAAGATGCGGCGATCGTCGAACCTTCGCTACCGCCTGGCGAATGGCATGAAGACGAGTTTTACGGCAAAAGCGAAATTTATCGTCAGCGCCTGACCTTGCCGATTACCCTTGCGGAAGCCAGCAAAGCAGCCACGCTGACCGTCACCTATCAGGGCTGTGCCGACGCCGGGTTCTGCTATCCGCCGGAGACCAAAGTCGTGCCGCTCAGCGCGGTGCTCGCCGATTCCGACAAGGCGCAAGCGGCCAAACCATCAGCGCCCGCCGCGCTCCCGGCCAGCGGCAGCCAAACCGGCGCGGAGCCCGCGTCGCTGCCATTTTCGGCGTTATGGGCGCTGCTGATTGGTATCGGTATCGCCTTTACGCCTTGTGTCTTGCCAATGTATCCACTGATTTCCGGGATTGTCCTCGGCGGTAAGCAGCGCTTATCAACGGCACGCGCCCTGCTGTTGGCCTTTATTTATGTCCAGGGGATGGCGGTTACCTATACCGCGCTGGGGTTGGTCGTGGCCGCCGCCGGTCTGCAGTTTCAGGCCGCGCTGCAGCATCCTTACGTATTAATTGGGCTGTCAGTGGTATTTATCGCGCTGGCGCTGTCGATGTTCGGCCTGTTTACGCTGCAGCTGCCTTCATCGCTGCAAACCCGACTGACGCTAATGAGCAACAAGCGCCAGGGGGGCTCGCCTGGCGGCGTGTTTGCAATGGGCGCCATCGCCGGGCTTATCTGTTCCCCTTGCACTACGGCCCCGCTTAGCGCCATTCTGTTGTATATCGCTCAAAGCGGTAATCTGTGGCTTGGCGGCGGCACCCTATATCTGTACGCGCTGGGAATGGGGCTGCCGCTGATCCTGGTGACCGTGTTCGGTAACCGTCTGCTACCGAAGAGCGGGCCGTGGATGGCTCACGTCAAGACCGCGTTTGGCTTCGTGATCCTCGCGCTGCCGGTCTTTTTACTGGAGCGCGTGATCGGCGAAGCCTGGGGTTTACGCCTGTGGTCTCTGCTTGGCGTCGCCTTCTTTAGCTGGGCATTTATCACCTCGCTTGGCGCGAGCAAACCGTGGCTACGGCTGGTGCAAATCGTCATGCTGGGCGCCGCGCTGGTTAGCGCGCGTCCGCTGCAGGATTGGGCCTTTGGCGCACCAACCGCCCAGCAGCAGGCGCATCTGGAGTTTACCCGTGTCAGTACCGTGGATGAACTCAACCAGGCGTTAGCGCAGGCCAAAGGGAAACCGGTCATGCTCGATCTGTATGCTGACTGGTGCGTGGCCTGTAAAGAGTTCGAAAAATATACCTTTAGCGCTCCTGAAGTGCGACAGGCCCTAAAAGAGACCGTTCTGTTGCAAGTGGATGTCACTAAGAACAGCGCGCAAGACGCGGCCCTGCTGAAGCATTTACAGGTGCTCGGCTTGCCGACGATTCTGTTCTTCAACGCGCAGGGAGAAGAGCAGCCCGCGCAGCGCGTCACCGGGTTTATGGATGCTGCGGCATTCAGCGCCCATTTGCGCGATTGGCAACCGTGAACGACACTTGAGGAGGATAAATGGAGGAGACTACCGTGCAACGTGAAGATGTCCTGGGTGAAGCCATACAAATTCTCGAAATCGAGGGTATCGCCAACACCACGCTGGAAATGGTCGCCGACCGCGTCGCATATCCGCTTGATGACCTCAAGCGCTTTTGGCCCGATCGCGAAGCGTTGCTCTATGACGCCCTGCGTTATTTAAGCCAGCAGGTAGACGCCTGGCGTCGCCAACTGTTGCTGGATGAGACGCTGAGCGCAGAACAAAAGCTGCTGGCGCGCTATAGCGCGCTGACCAAATGCGTCAGCAACCACCGCTATCCGGGCTGCCTGTTTATCGCCGCCTGTACTTTCTATCCGGATGCTCAGCATCCGATTCACCAGTTAGCGGAACAGCAGAAGCAGGCGTCACTGGCCTACACACATGAGCTGCTGACCCTGCTTGAGGTGGATGATCCGGAAATGGTCGCCAGGCAGATGGAATTAATCGTCGAAGGCTGCCTGAGCCGCATGCTGATCAAGCGCAGCCAGGCCGACGTCGATACCGCCCAGCGTCTGGCGGAAGATATTCTGCGCTTTGCCCGCTGCCGGATGGGCGGCGCGCTCACGTAATTCGGATTTCCGAACCCCTGCAAGGCGCATATAATTCCCTGACACTTTCTGTGGCAGGGATTTCTATGCGTCCACTTCTCTGGGCCGCCGTACTGGGGCTTTGTTCGACCTCGCTGATGGCCGCCCCTCCTCGCGGTTTCTCTTTCGCCTACAAAGACTGGGAAGTCGCCTGCGATAATACCGGCACCTGCCGGGCTGCGGGCTATGGCGCGACAATGGGCGAGGTCAGCGTTCTGCTGACCCGCAGTGCAGGCGCAGGGCGGCAGGCAACTGCGCAGGTCACGTTTGCGCAGACCGAGCACGATATTCCGCCAGATGCCAGCGTAAATCTGTTTATCAACGATAGCGATCGCGGGACGCTTGAGGCTATCGACGATAACCATTTTCACTTTGACAGTACGCAAACCAGCGCGCTTATTACCGCCCTGGAGCAAAACGCGAAAATCGAACTGGCGCTCAATGGCCAGCGCAAACGCCTATCTAACGCGGGCAGCAGCGCGGTATTCCTTAAGGTCGATGAATTCCAGCAGCGGATTGGCACCGCCGATGCCCTGTTACGTAAAGGCGACAGCGATGAGAGTGCCGTCCTGCACGCCATTCCCGCGCCGGAGATCCTTAGCGCGCCGTTTATTCACAACGCCCAGCCCGTTGCGTTAACAGCTAAACAACAGCAGAAATGGCTGCCGCAATTGGAAAGCGCGCTCAACAGCCGTTGTGATGACTGGCAAAACGCCGATATTCCGGCCAGCGAACGGCAGATCACCGTCACCCCGCTGGATAAAAATCACTCGCTGCTGCAGACTCTGTGCTGGCGCGCCGCCTATAACGACGGCTACGCGATGTGGGTTGTCGATAACACACAGGCCGCCAGGCCACAGCTGATAACCACTGATGCCTCCAGCTATAACGATGGCGTAATGACCTTCTTCAACAAAGGGCGCAGCGTCGCCGACTGCGTTAATGGGGAAGAACGTGTGTGGGATGGCAAAACCTTTGTGCAAAGTCTCAAGTACAGCACCGGCATGTGTCGGGAAATCACCCCTGGCGGAACCTGGCAGCTTCCCACCTTCGTCAGCAAGGTTATTCCCCGCAAGCAACGAGAGGCCGATATACTCGCGCTGAAGACGTTGCACGACGCGCTCCTAAAAGAGCAAAAACGCAATCCGGAACTCGCATTAGAGAACATTGCGGAACAGTTTCCGCTCAGCGGACACATCAGCCACTTTACCCTCACCTATGCCGACGACGCGCCGGTCTCAACCACCAAGCCAGCGGCGGATATCAGCGACGATGAGTGGCAGGCGTTTTTACATTCCGATATCAGCGCCGATTCGGAAAACGGCAAAGTCAGCTTCACGCTTATCGACCTCGACGGCGACGGCAAACGCGACCTCATCATCGATAGCTATGTTGGCGGTACCGGCCTGTTCAGCTATACCGGCGTGCTGAAACGCGGCGATAGCGCCTTTGAATCGGTGAACGATGCCGACAGCAATGACGACGATAACTTCGATGCCGGCGTGCCCGGCGCCCTTTACTCTATTAACGATCGCGGAGCGAACCAGTGGGGCCGCTGGGTCAGAATCAACGGCCAGGTTTACGCCCTGTGGTTTAACGGCGTGTTTGGGGAAGATAACCTCTATCTGCTGCGTCCGTTTAACCAGAGCGACCTGACGCCGGCCATCACCATCCGCTACCGTTATAACCTCAATATCATTAGCGCTGCGGAAAACGGGCAGTCACCCACCCCAGCCTTAAACGATAAAGATAAAGCGGGCTTATTGAAGTCATTGGACGTCATGCAAGGTAGCCTGCTAAAGGATAAACCTGCTGACGATAACGATGAGCCGATTTGTCCTGTTCCCCCCGGTACCGCTAAAGATGATGCGGACAGCTACTATGGCGGCGTTGCGGGGCACTACACCGTTGAAACGGTGGCGTGGATCCCGGTGTGGCTCAACGATAAATGCTTTATCGGCACGATCTTCAGCCATCATGGCGCCTATCGCCACGGAGTGGATGCCATCCTAACCATCAGTTCGCCACGAGATGATGAAGAGATCGTTGGCGATTACGATATCTCCGGAAAACGCCATGCCATCGCCATCACCAGCGGCTGGAAAGTTCGCGAAGGCGATAACGGGGTGATGTGATTTTAAGCAAAACGCGCCTTTTGGCGCAGAATTGCCGCAAAGATAAGCAATCAAACAATAAATAGAGAAATTTCATTGACGCAGTGGGCGGATTACGGTTTAATGCGCCCCGTTGCCCGGATAGCTCAGTCGGTAGAGCAGGGGATTGAAAATCCCCGTGTCCTTGGTTCGATTCCGAGTCCGGGCACCACTTATTCAGAGAACCCAGCCTATGGCTGGGTTTTTGCTTTTCTACGGCCTACCGCGAACCGTATGCCTGATAAGCACAGCGCCATTAGGCATTCAATGCCCATCGTTTTTACCTTTAACTTCAGCCATCGGTTATTCATCACTAACGCAGGCCTTCAGTTCGGATGTGACATACTGCATTGAGTCACATAAAAACGTTAAGATGAATCTTCGTTTCAGCCGCCCCTCTTTATAAGCCACTTACGCAAAATAATAGTGCCAATTTATCTTCAACCCACTCTAATCAGAACGTATCTGAGAAAAATAAGAGCAATAGCAGCTTATCCGGTAATAAAAATTCATGCTAATGACTGTTATGATAGTGTCGAATATTTAATCACAACAGGAAGTCTGTGATATGCAAGAGAATAACGGAATAAGATTGGCTCTTTCTCCCGTACAACTTGCCGCCGTTCTGGCCGATAAATCCGTCAGTGAGGGGGAAACACTTAGTAATCGCCTCTGGGGTGGTCTAGGATTGGCCAACGGTCTGGTTGAAATGTTTGGTGCCGGAGTCATGTGCATAGCCCCCGAACCAACAATGCTCACTAAAATCGGGTGTGTCATCGTAGGAACCCACAGCCTGGATACGATACAGGCTTCCTTTCGTCAGGTATGGAGCGGTAGGCAGGTCAGTACCGATACATACAATTCTGTAGTATCTCTGGCCGAAAGTCTGGGTTCCGATCACCAAACTGCCGTGAACGTTGGAATGACTCTGGATCTTGCGATTCCTATGGGATTTGCGCTGACGATGGGTGCTATCCGCGTTGCTTCTATACGTGGAGGACGGATAAAACTGGCTGAACATGAATTTTTGAGGAGTCGCTCATCAGGTGGCCATACTCTCCAAAATCATGTTGGCAAAACGCCAGAAGGGCTGAGAATGAGACTAGATACTACTCCCCGATTAAAGTCTGTCAGTAGTTTCAAAAGTACCAGTGAAGCTGAGCGCTTAGTATCAGCCGTTATTCAGGACAATAAAACTCAGATAGAGATGTGGGTAAGACATCTACCACCTGGGATGAATGCAAAAATGCAGTTGGATCGCATATTTGCGAACCAGACGGGAATATTATTATTCAAAGGTGCGAAAGAAGTAACTACTTGCTACAAAGTCCGGGTGGTCATCGAGTTTGCGCACTGGCATGGAAAACCCTATTTTGTATTGACAGCCTTTCCTCTACCCTGAACACGGTTTGTACATGACAAAAATGAACCTGAATGAACTTAACGGCTTTATCACGGTTTACTTCGGGCAGGATTATGACCTTATCGATGATAGTGATGAGATCGACCCCAAAATTGACGCATTTATCGCCGATAGTCATCTCGCCATGAAGCATGGTCTTATCGCAGACATTGACCTTCTGCTGAAGGAAACAGATAACCCGGAAGAGGAATTCAGGATGCGCTATGGTTCAGACTTTGATCCTCACCTGTGGGAAACAGATGCCCTTAGCTTCCTGAAACGGGTAAGAGATAGAATTATTCATTCCCTGAATGAGGCGGAGCCGACAGGCCATCAGTAACCCGCGGCTTCCTCACCACACTATCGGTTTGGCCTGATTCAGCGAGATGTCGCTGAAAACGCTAGCGCCGCGTCGCTTTCTTTTTAGCAGGAAGGCGGAACACTTCGCCATTCGGCTTGGCAATCCCCATACGGTACTGCGTCTCTCTGGCAGCCTTATGGATATCAGCAAACTCCTCTTTACGCGCCGGCGGCAGCTTCGCTTTTTTCAGGCATTTATTGCGGTGCATCCTTATCCATTCGCGATCGTTGTCATCGACGCACGTCTGCATCACATCCACCCAGCGCGAAGCAGCCCGGCGATACAATCCGCGAGCTTCCAGAGATTCGGCGATACTGTCCTTGATCATTCGATAATTTCTCTCACATATGCTAGCTAATTTGCGTATATAAATATAACCACGCCATTCGAAGAAATAATGAAAGAAAACCCCGGTAATTTGATCCACGATAAATCTATGCCAACTCAATATTGAGAGCATTTATAATATTAATTGCTGTGTGCATTAAAACTGCCGAAGCAGTAAGTACTTCCAAAGAGCATTTTTATCATATACCGCGGGTTATCATCTGAGTCATTCCTGAACTACGGTTATACCTATCAATGATTGATTAAATTAAAATAATACCGTTGTTTAGTGGCTTGTATGTAGATAGCTTACTCTGCATTCATTTCCCTTTTTATCGCTTCGGCGCGGGACACTCGAGCAGTCTATTTTTAAAAATAAACAGACAGGCTTCATTAAAGTTAGCCAGCCCCAGACGTTCATAAAGCTCAATGCGCTTGCGATACAGGCTTTTCACCGAAGTATTAAGTACCCCAGCTATTTGCTCCATGGTCATCCCCGCTCTGAGTAAAGTCAACGTCATATGTTCCTGCGGTTTCAGGCTGAAATTCTTGAGCCATTCTCGGGTCAATCGCTTACTCTTCACGTCAAGAAACAGGCTAAATAAATTAGCCATATCCGTCGGCGTCAAAGACATGTTGAGAAACCACTTTAAGCTCAGCAAATGCTCTTCCCGATGGCGCATATCAAGCATAATACAGCAGATACGTTTACCCGCTTCCGCTGCGCCAGGAATAAGATAATCGTAAAAACAAAGCGGCGCCCGACTATCCACCAGCACCGAAAACTCCTCGGCATCACTCTCAAAAAGCTTACGCTCTATCGAATGTAACTGGATGATATCTGGAAAGAAAATCCTCACCCCTTCAAAGAGATAGTGATCCTGAGTTACTAAAAACATTGTCGTTGCCACAAATCATCCCTTTAACAATAAAGCAACAAAACCCCTCCAGGGAGAATATGCACAGCGCCTGGTAGCGTGCTGACTATGGCGAGCCAAATAAAGCATGTGATTGTCTTTTAGTAATCCCCCAATCTCTCCATCTATAGTGAACGCTCCACTCCACTATCCTTACGTCATTTCTTAATTATCTGTGCTCAGGCTAATTATAAATAAAAAACTCGCACAAAAAAGAAGCTTTTCTACTATTGAGAATTTTTGTCAAAAATCGTCTTAAATATCTACAGCAACCGCCTGACATTATGCATGAAAAAGCCAACCAAAAACATTAAAACAGAATTTCGGACACCATTTAACTTTTTTCAATTCAGTAAGTTATGCGTAACATAAGACAATTAATTAATTCATTAAAGGTCAATTTCCAGATTTATCTTAAAACTACAGGCCTATTATTTGGCATATTTTCAGGCAAACATATCAGGTGTACATTAATCGCCACCCCGTTATCGCGAGGAGATATTTTATTACCTTAAATAAGTAATCGCAGTCGCGTACCGTCAGGTAAAAACTCATTACCCCATCCTTTTGCATTCAGCTAAAAGGCCGACGTGTTGTGCAATGGATTCTTGATGGACATATGGTAAATAGTTATGGGAAGATCAACTCGTTTCAATAAGTTATTCTTTTATCGCCGCACGACATTCTCGCTTTCAATTAGTTTATTGTTGTTAACGCCTATTCTGGCTCAGGGGGCTGAGTCGATATATGATCGGCATGTGCTACAGGCGCGTGAAGGTAATTACTCCCCTTTTCTCGATTATCTTCAGCAATATCAACAACAACATGCTTTGACGCCTGAGCAAGTCGCCGACTGGCTTCAAATTGCCTCCTGGGCTGGACGTGATGAGGAAGTAATCCAGGTCTGGCAGCGTTATCAGGTTTATATGGCGCTACCGGCACGCGGTACGGCGGCAGCGGCACAGGCTTTCCGTAATCAAAAACGGTGGTCTTCAGCGCTGGCGCTCTGGGATCAGGCAATTGGCCAGCAGCCGATGAACGACGATTATCTTATTGGTCGGATTAAAACGCTGGCCGATGCGCGCCATGACGGGCAGGCGCTAAGTGAAGCCCGCCGCTTGGTCGCCACCACGCCCAGCGCCGCTCACCTGCAGACGCTCTCCTACGTCTATTTACGTCAGGGAAAAAGCTGGGACCAGCTGCTCACCGATATGCGCGCGCAGGAACTCGCGCCGCAAAACAGAGAAACGCTCAATAGCCTGATTGATAGCCTGAGCAGCAATCGCATCAATTCGCCTGCGCTGCAATGGTCAGCGAAAACCACCTTAACGCCCGCGCAGCAGCGAAAGCTAGAAATGGACGCGGCGGCGGAGTGGGTACGGCTGGCGCACACCCCGGCCCGCGGTGAACAGGAGCGCTTTCGCCTCGCGCAAACGGCGCTCAACCGCTACGACGCGCTGTTCGCCCGTTGGCGTCAGGATCCGCAGGCCGTAGAGGATCTTGCCCGCGCGCGTATTGACCGCCTCGGCGCGCTATACACCCGCGGCTATTACGCCCAGGTCATTAAGGAATATCAGTCGCTGACCGCCGCTCAACAGCCCGTCCCTGACTGGGCCATCGGCTGGGTTATCTCCTCTTATCTTGCACAACAAAACGTCGAGGCCGCGCTGGCGATCGCCCGCCAACATCCACTTTACCGGCCGGACCCGCAAGATGATCAGCATGAATTATTTTATGCGCTGCTGGATAGCGGCCAGTATCAGGCCGCCCGCGAGTATCTCGCTAAAGTGACGAATGGCGTTCCCTACACCCGCCGCCTTTACGGCTCGCCGACGCCGCAGCCAAACGACCCGTGGCTGAACGCTCAATCGCTGAAGGTACAGTATCTACTGAGTACTAACGCGCTGCCGGAAGCCGAACGGCTCTCCGACCGACTGGCCACCACCGCGCCCGGTAATCAGGGGCTGCGCATTGACTACGCGGCGATACTACAGGCGCGTGGTTTACCCCGCGCCGCCGAACGGGAACTGAAAGCGGCGGAAGCGTTGGAGCCTTCGAACATCCCCCTCGAACGTCAGCAGGCCTACGTGGCGATGGATCTTCAGGAGTGGCGGCAGATGGAGCTATTAACCGATGACCTGCTGGCGCGCAGCCCCGAAGACCTGAGCACGCAAAAATTAGCTCGCGCTCGCGAGGTGCACCATATGTCGGAACTGCGCCTTAACAGCACGCAAGGGATCCACTCGGATAACCCGGTCAGCGGTAGCCACGACTTTAGCTGGGATGCGGCGATTTACGGCCCGCCAATCGCCGATAAGTGGCGACTTTTCGCCGGTAATCGCTTCGCCAAAGGGAATTTTGATGAAGGAAAAGGCTCCAGCCGCCAGCTATTTGGCGGCATCGAATGGCGCCCGCGCGATGCCTGGGCTGAACTGGAAATCTCCAACAACAATTTCGCCGGCGACAACAAACCCGGCGCCCGACTTTCCGCCTGGCAAAGCTTCAACGACAACTGGCAAATTGGCGGCGAGGTCGAACGTCTGTCGCGGCAGACGCCGCTGCGCGCGCTGCGTAACGGTATCAGCGCCAACCGCGGCGAGGGCTGGGTTCGCTGGTATCAAAACGAACGACGCGAATATCGCTTCAGCGCCGCCGCCACCCGCTTCTCCGACCACAACCGTCGTCAGGAATATACATTCTCCGGCAAAGAGCGGCTCTGGCAATCGCCAACCATCACGCTCGATCTGGAACCTGGGCTCTCCGCCAGCGTCAACAGCCGGGCGGATACCCTGTACTACAACCCGAAACGCGACTTCGCCGCCACCTCGGCGCTGGTCGCCGATCACGTCATGTATCAGCACTACGATACCGTCTGGAGCCAGCAGCTTGCGGCAGGCGGCGGCGCCTACTGGCAAAAAGCGTATTCGACCGGCGCTATCGCCATGCTCGGCTACGGCCAGCGTATTCGCTGGAACAACGTGATCGACACCGGCGTGATGCTGAACTGGGACAAGCGTCCCTACGACGGCAAACGCGAAAGCAATCTCTCCATTGCCCTTGATGCGAATTTACGGTTTTAAGGATAAACATGGTCAACAAAAGTATCCGCATCAGCCTGATGGTTATCGGCTGGCTCCTGATGACCTGCGCGCTTCGCGCAGAAACGATTCCTTTTCTGCCGCCGGACGCGCGGCCGCAGCCAGAGGCGAATAAGCCCTGGCCGCAGAATAAGTTTCTGGTATTGGCCTATCACGATGTAGAAGACGATGCCGCCGATCAGCGTTATCTGGCGGTGCGTACCAGCGCGCTCAACGATCAAATCGGCTGGCTGCTGCACAATGGTTATAAGGCCGTCAGCGTGCAAAATATTCTCGACGCCAACGCGGGGTTAATCACCCTGCCGCCAAAGGCATTTCTGCTGAGTTTCGATGATGGCTACAGCAGTTTTTACACCCGGGTCTGGCCGCTGTTAAAAGCCTGGAACGTCCCGGCACTATGGGCGCCGGTAGGCAGTTGGGTCGATACGCCGGAGCAGAAAAAAGTCGATTTCGGCGGTCTGATGACTCCGCGCGAACGTTTCGCCACCTGGGAGATGGTGCGCGAGCTCGCGCAATCGCCGCTGGTTGAAATCGGCGCGCATACCTGGGCTTCGCACTACGGTATTCAGGCCAATCCGCAAGGTAGCCGCGAACCGGCGGTTGCCAACCGTTTTTATGATAAGGCGAGCGGACGCTACGAAAGCGACCAGCAGTTTCACCAGCGCATCGATACCGACGTGCGCAAAGTGAGCGACAAAATCGCCGACGTCACCGGCAAAGCGCCGCGCGCCTGGGTATGGCCCTACGGCGCCGCCAACGGCACATCGCTGGCTATCGCGAAAAGCCGCGGCTATCAACTGGCGTTTACCCTCGGCGATGGTCTGGGCGATGTGCGGGATTTGGATAACATTCCCCGTCTGCTTATCTCCGGCAATCCGTCGATCAAGGCCTTCGCCAGCCAGGTGACGCAAATCCAGGAGCGTGAGCCGGTTCGGGTGATGCACGTCGATCTCGATTATGTCTACGATAAAGACCCGGTTCAGCAGCGCAAAAATATCGATAAGCTGATCCAGCGTGTCTACGACATGAAAATCACTCACGTTTTCCTGCAGGCCTTTTCCGATCCGCTCGGCGACGGCACGGTGAAAGCGCTCTACTTCCCCAACCGCCGCCTGCCGATGCGCGCCGATCTCTTCAACTTCGTCGCCTGGCAATTACAAACGCGCGGCGGCGCCAAAGTGTATGCGTGGATGCCGGTGCTGGCGTTCGATCTGAACGGTTCGCTACCGCGCGTACAGCGCTGGGATGCGCAGAGCAACACGCTGCGCCAGGCCACTCGCCCCTATGTACGGCTATCGCCATGGAATAGCCAGGTGCGCGATCAGATCCGCGATATTTATCAAGACCTTGCCCGCTACGCGACCTTTGACGGCGTGCTGTTCCACGACGACGCGGTGCTGACGGATTATGAAGATGCCGGCGCCGGGGCGATGGCCGCCTGGCGGGCGGCGGGCCATTGGGAGGATATCGCGCAGATCCGCCAAAATCCCGCCACGCTGCATGCCTGGACGCGGTTTAAAAGCCAGGCGCTTATCGACTTCACCCGCACGCTCAGCCAGAGCGTAAAAGAGATCCGCGGCCCGCAGGTGAGAACCGCGCGCAATATCTTTGCCCTGCCGATCCTGCAGCCGGAAAGCGAGGCCTGGTTCGCGCAGAATCTCGATGATTTTCTGACGGCCTACGACTGGACGGTGCCGATGGCGATGCCGCTGATGGAATCGGTTCCGGTTGCGGAAAGCGATGCGTGGCTGGCGCGTCTGGTGCGCGCCGTCAGCGCCAGACCGGGCGCATTGAAGAAAACCATTTTTGAGCTGCAGGCTAAAGACTGGACTCTCCCGCAGCAGAACGCCATCCCTGACCAACAGCTGGTTGACTGGATGCGGACGTTACAGCTCAACGGCGTCAATAATTACGGTTACTACCCCGACGATTTTCTTAATAATCAGCCTGATATCTCAAAAATCAGGCCCCTGTTTTCATCGTACTGGTATCCCAACAATGACTGATCGCATTATCGCATTTTCGATTTTATGCCTGGTTTTCGGGCTACCGCTGGGCGTGGCCGCCGTTTTCACCGGCGAGTTGATACTGGATTTCGTCTTCTTCTGGCCGCTGTTTATGTCGGTGCTATGGATAACCGGCGGGCTCTACTTCTGGTTTCAACTGGAGCGCCACTGGCCATGGGGTAAAGAGACGCCGCCGCCGGAGCTTGCGGGCGATCCGTTGATCTCCATTTTGATTCCCTGTTTTAACGAGGAGAAAAATGCCCGCGAGACCATCGAAGCCGCGCTGGCGCAGCGCTATCGCAACATTGAGGTGATCGCCATCAACGACGGTTCCTCCGACGATACCGCCAGGGTGCTTAATCAACTGGCGGAAGAGTACGCTCTGCTGCGGGTGATTCACCTGGCTGAAAATCAGGGGAAAGCGGTAGCGCTGAAAGCCGGCGCTGCCGCCGCGCGCGGGGACTTACTGGTGTGTATCGACGGCGATGCCCTGCTCGACCGCGATACCGCCGCCTACCTCGTGGCGCCGCTGATCCAATACCCCCACGTCGGCGCGGTGACCGGTAATCCGCGTATTCGTACCCGCTCGACGCTGATTGGCCGCATTCAGGTCGGCGAGTTCTCTTCGATAATCGGGCTGATCAAGCGCACCCAGCGTATTTATGGCCGGGTGTTTACCGTCTCCGGGGTGATTGCCGCTTTTCGTCGCCAGGCGCTGGCGGACGTCGGCTACTGGAGCCCGGATATGATCACCGAAGATATCGATATCAGCTGGAAGCTGCAGCTACGTCATTGGGCGATTTTCTTCGAGCCGCGGGCGCTGTGCTGGATCCTGATGCCGGAAACGCTGAAGGGACTGTGGAAACAGCGTTTACGCTGGGCGCAGGGCGGCGCCGAGGTTTTCCTGGTCAATCTGCGCCGCGTGTTTCGCTGGGAACACCACCGAATGTGGCCGCTGTTCCTCGAATATGCGCTCTCCACGCTGTGGGCCTTCGCCTATGCGGTCACCATTTTTCTGTTCATCGCCAGCCATTTTGCCCCGCTGCCGGAGAACCTGACCGTCCGCAGCCTTTTTCCGCCGGAATTTACCGGGCTACTGCTGGGGGTGATGTGTCTGCTGCAGTTTATCGCCAGCCTGTACATCGAAAGGCGCTATGAACGCGGCGTCGCCGGCTCGCTGTTCTGGGTGATCTGGTTTCCGATGGTGTACTGGATGATCGGCCTGTTAACCACCATCGTCGCCTTCCCCAAAGTCATGTTGAAACGTAAACGCGCCAGGGCTCGCTGGGTCAGCCCTGATAGAGGTAAAGGAAGAATGTCATGAACGAACAAACTCTGATATTAACCGAGCATCGCATGTTGCCGCGGATCTTTGACGGCGTGTTAACTGCCATCGCGTGGGCCGGCTTCGCCTTTTTTCTGTATGCCAACCTGCTGATGCAGTTTACCGAGCGCGGTAACGACAGCTGGGACGCAATTATGGCGTCGTTTAATACCGTGCTGGTCTATTTATTGGTGGCGGCAATTAACGGCTGGCTGCTTATTTTGTGGTATCAGTACAATCTGCGCCGTTATAACGCCCGGCGGCACGGCAGCATGGCCTCGCTGCGCCATGAAGAGCTGGCGGAGAGCTTTAATATCGCGCCGCAGATCATTTCCGAGATGAGCCAATATAACCTGCTGACGGTATACCATGATCAGATTGGCAGAATTATTGATTTGAAAATCAATCAGAACGAGGAGATCGAACGGTAACGGCCCCCCAAAAAAGGCCGCATCACGCGCGGCCTTTCCTCTTTCAGCCCGGTGAGATTACTGACCGCCGGCTTTCTTAATCGCCGCATCCAGCGAGGCTTTGTCGGCCAGTCCCGGGAAGACGGTAATGGTCGCTTCGGTCGCGCCGGTAGTCGGCATGACAATCACGCCAGGCGTACCGCTTAAGCCAATCTCCTGCGCCAGCTGGTTAATGTTTTCCAGCGCCGGTTCGACATCCGCCGCTTTTTTGGCGTCAAAGTTCACCTTTTTCGCCTGCTGCTGGATGTCCGCCGCCGTCAGTTTGCCTTCGTTATGCCCGGTAGCGTAAACGCCGTTGTGGTAAGTCAGATAGGCCTCAGCCCCTTTCTGCTGATAAATCTGCAGGCCGGTTTTCGCCGCGTCCAGCGAGGTTGCCCAGCGGCTGCCGAAAATCGGCCACTCTTTAAAGGCAAAACGGGTTTGCGGATGATCTTTAATCACCTGCTCCATAACCGGTGCAAGGCGGCTACAGTAGATGCATTGATAATCGAAGAACTCGATAACGGTGACTTTACCGTTAGCCGGGCCGTAGGTTGGCGTGGCCTTATCCTGCGTCAGCTTGTCGGCATTCTTGATTACCGCCTGAGTAGCGGCGCTGGCCTGCTGCTCCGCCTGAATTTGCTGCAGCTTTTGGCTGGCCTGCAATAGCACTTCCGGATGGGCGACCAGGTAGTCAGCGGCGATTTTGCCGATGCGCGCTTCCTGCTCCGCGGTGAAAGTCGCGGCCGGCGCGTCAGCGGCGCTGGCCAGCGCCGGCAGCAGGGAAGCGCCCGCCAGGGCGAGAATAAGTAAATTCTTGATGCCAGACATATTGAAAAGTCCTTACGAAAAAGTAGACGGCAGGTGAGCCTAATCGGACAAAATATCATCCTTTGGCGGCGAATCATTGTCAGTCTATGCATTGATTCGTAACTTTATTTGTCAGACGCCACTATTCTCCCTACGGCTTGAAGGGTGGTCAGGGGCGAAGAACGGGAGTACCCTGCGCCCATCTTTTTTTGATCGACATTATTTGCAATACGAGCCAGGCATGAACGAAATATTGAGTCAGTGGGACTTCGCCGTTATTTTGCTACAAATCATCGCCATCGATTTGTTATTAGGCGGCGATAACGCGGTGGTCATCGCCATGGCCTGCCGCAAGCTGCCGGCGCATCTGCGCACCAAAGCCATTGTTATCGGTACTCTCGGCGCGATTATCGCCCGGGTCGCGCTGCTGGCGGTGGCGATTTATTTGTTGTCGTTGCCGTGGCTAAAAATCGTCGGCGCGTTACTGCTACTGTGGATTGGCGTTAAGCTGGTCGCCAACGAAGAAGAAGAGAGCGATATCAGCAGCTCAAGCAGCCTGTGGCGCACCGCCGTCACCATCACCGTCGCCGATGTCATCATGTCGCTGGATAACGTACTGGCCGTGGCCGCCGCCGGTAAAGGCCATCTGTTACTGGTGGCGCTGGGGGTATTAATCAGCATTCCGATTATTGTCGCCGGTAGTAAGCTGGTGTTGGCAATCCTGACTCGCTTTCCCTCGGTCGTATTACTGGGCGGCGCGCTGATTGGCTGGATTGCCGGTTCAATGATGATAACCGACCCGACCCTGGTTCAGCTGTTCCCCAATTCCCCGAATTATCTACATTTTGTTGCCGGGGCCATTGGCGCGGCGTTGGTGCTGCTGGAAGGATGGCGCCGCAACTACCGCTCCGGCACCCCTGAATAATCACTGGACGCCGTCACCCCCGACGGCGTCAAGTTTTCGCCACTTTTCTCCGCCACCCTTTCTCATTTGCCCTACTCTTAATAGAGCCGCCTGATCCAGGGATTCTGTGACCAGATTTTTGAGCATAAATGAGATAACACCATGGAATTAAAGGATTATTATACCATTCTAGGGGTTAAGCCAACGGACGATCTGAAAACCATCAAGACCGCCTATCGCCGTTTGGCGCGTAAATATCACCCCGACGTCAGCAAAGAACCCGATGCCGAAGCAAAATTCAAAGATCTCGCCGAAGCATGGGAAGTCCTCAAAGACGATCAGCGTCGCGCCGAATATGACCAACTTTGGCAGCACCGCAACGATCCGCAGTTCAACCGCCAGCAGCACGCCCACGAACAAAGCTACAGCCAGCAGGACTTCGACGATATCTTCTCCTCGATGTTCGGCCAGCAGGCGCATCACGCCCGCCGCCAGCGCGCCGAGCGCGGCCACGATGTCGAAATCGAAGTGGCGGTGTTCCTCGAAGAAACCCTCACCGAACAGACTCGTACCATCAGCTACAAGCTGCCGGTCTATAACGTCTTCGGCATGGTTGAGAGTGAAACGCCGAAAACGCTGAATGTGAAAATTCCGGCCGGGGTCAGCGATGGCCAGCGTATTCGCCTGAAAGGCCAGGGGACACCGGGCGAAAACGGCGGCCCAAATGGCGATCTGTGGCTGGTGATTCACATCGCGCCGCATCCGCTGTTCGACATCAACGGTCATAACCTGGAGATCGTACTGCCGCTGGCGCCGTGGGAAGCCGCGCTGGGGACGAAAGTCACCGTACCGACGCTAAAAGAGAGCATTCTGCTGACAATACCGGCGGGCAGCCAGGCGGGGCAACGGCTACGCATCAAGGGCAAAGGGTTGGTGAGCAAAACCCACACCGGCGATTTGTTCGCCGTCATCAAAATTGTCATGCCGCCAAAACCAGATGAAAAAGCGCGTGAGCTCTGGCAGCAGCTCGCCGAAAGCGAAGCCAGCTTCGATCCGCGTAAGACATGGGGGAAAGCCTGATGGCTAAAGTAACAGTGACGTTTACCATCACCGAGTTGTGCCTGCGCACCGGGGTGTCGGAAGAGGAGCTGACGGAGATCGTCGGCTTAGGGATGATTGAGCCACACCAGCCGCAGGCTGAAGCCTGGCTGTTTGACGACAGCGCGGTGACGATTGTGCATCGCGCGGTGCGCCTGCGTAACGAGCTGGAGCTGGACTGGCCGGGGATTGCGGTGGCGCTGACGCTGCTGGATGAAAATGCGCGCCTAACCCGCGAGAATCGCCTGCTGCAGCAGCGACTGGCCCGCTTTTTGACCCACAGCTAAGCGAAGTTCCCGGGTCGCGGCGTTCCGCCTTACCCGGGCTACAGGTCGCTCACGGCGCAAACCGTAGCCCGGCTGAGCGTAGCGAAAGCCGGGATAAGCGCCTAATCCGGCAGCGAGCCGGCGAGATTACGCGCGGAGACGCTCTCGCTCACCGGGGCTGGCGGCTCGGGCGCCTTAACCGGCGCAGCCGCTGGCGCGGATGCCGGAGCGGAAGACGCTGGCTGAATCTCAAGAAACGAGGCCAGCATTCTACGCAACGTCTCCGGCGGCGTATCTTCCGCCAGCAGCGCCGCCAGCATTGACGGTAGCCGGCTATCAACTTCACCCAACGCTAACCCCGCCAACAGCGCCGTACGCGACATATCCCCGCGATCGCCGCGATGATGGGCCTCAATTTTCGCGTCCGCAAAGCGCTCGCTGGCGCTGATATCCGGGCGCAGGTAAATCAGAACCTTTCTGCGGTCCAGAGTCATAGACGCTCCTTAACCAATAATTTTCAGACCACGCACGAGGGCGAACTGCGGCTCGTCGGCCACCACAAAGCGATCTTCGCGCAGACCCATGCGTTCGCGAATCGCATCGGCAACCAGCGGCGCGCCGCCGCCAATCACGATGGCGTGCGAATAGCCTTTAAAACTATCAATCGCCGTCAGAACGCGAGTCGTCAGGCGTTCGATGCTATTAGAGATAACCTTTTTCACCTCCGATACCGCATCCGGATCGTTGATGTTATCGGTCAAATACTCTTCGTCGTGGCGGTTGATGATTATCTGGTCAACGTTATAGCTCGAGGTATCGGTATTCGCCCGGGCCAGCGCCAGCTTAACGGCGTCGGTCACCAGCGACACGCCCAGCTTCGGGTCGCCGTAAATGCGCGAAACCGAGGTCATCTGCCCGGCCACCATCGAAATATCCAGCGTGGTGCCGCCGAGGTCGACAATCAGCACCGAATGAGATGGTTTAAGCTCATCGCACAGGCTAATACCCGCCGGAATGGATTCCGGACGCACGGTGACTTTGGTGATATTGAACACCACGCCTTTATTCAGTTTAACTTCGCGCAGCAGGCTCTTTTTCTTACGCTCAATGTTATCAAGACGATATTGCGCATCTTCATCATAAAATTCGGTCAGCGGCAGGGTGACCACAATCTCGACATCCTGCGGTTCCAGACCACTGGTCAGCAGCGCATGATGGACAGCGATGGAGTTCAATGGGCTGTATTGCCAATCAATATTGTTGGTGGGTAACGCATCGGGGGTGATCAGGTCGAAAGAGTACTTTTCATCATCCACGGTGTAGTTAAATGGCTTCCCGGCGCCGAAAGTGGCAGACCAGCCGCGCTTGAAACTATTGGGACTGATATGGGTGAAAGTTTCGCCATCTTGCTCCCACAGCATTTTGATATTGGTTGAACCATCATCGATAAAAATGCGCATCGCATTGCTCCATCACTGAGACAAATAAGAGAAAATGTAAGACCCAAAAAGAGTAGCAAGAGTTAAAAAGCAGCGCAAGAGCACGAAAAAGAGACAATTCTGAGTTTTATTTGAGAAACAATGGATATTTCAATTAACCCATTGAGCTCAAAGAGAGAACTATAAGAGACAAATCAGAGAACTTAAGATTTTCATTTCTGTCTGTTTTAAACGCTATTTTTGCGCAAAAAGAGAGCATCCCTCCCCTCTTTCGCCAGCGGTTTTCGCACGCTTTTTACACCTGATTGGGTACCACAATCGGCCGTTCCGGCTCGACGACATTTTCCGGTACCCGACGATATTTATCCAGCAGGTGAATCTGAATACGTCGCAACATATCGCCATTCAGCTTGTAATAACGGAAATAAAGAAACAGCGTCAGGGCAAAAAAGAGCGTCGGCAGCGCAATCATAATCGCCTGCATCCCCAGCAGCGTGTGAGGCGATTGCGCCGTATTCGGCACGTAGCCAATGATACCGAGCACGATGGCGATAAACCAGGCCGCAAACGCCGAACCGGCTTTGACCACCAGCGTCTGCACCGAGTAGGCGATGCTTTCGCAGCGGATATTCATCGTATATTCGCCGTAATCAACGGTATCGGCCACCATAATGACCTGTAGCACCCAGAACAGCGCGGTGCCGATATTCAACAGCACCCCGGCCAGCGAAATCAGCGCGATGTTGTAAACGCCGCTCAGCGCCATCAGCAACAGCACGCCGCAGCCCAGCACCGGCATGATAGATGCTCCCGCCCACAGAATGCGCCGCGACAGCCCTTTCACCAGCCGTGGGAACAGGATCAGCGTCAGCAAATTCGCCGCCCCCGCGTAGGACATGTAATACGGGAACATCTCCGCGCTGCCGATAACGTAGGTAAAGTAATAAATCGCGAAGCCGGCGATAATATTCGCCGCCGTGTTATAGGCCAGCGCCATGCCCAACAGGCAGGCCAGCTGATCGTTTTTATAGATGAGCGCCACCATCTGGCGCAGTGAAAGATGGCTGGAATCCTCGCTCACGCCGCTATCCGACGAGTAAACCTCATGGACGTTGCGTAAGGTAACGAGGGTGGAGACCACGAAGAAGGCAATCAGCACCAGGGTAAACATCTGGAAACCGAAGCCGCGATCGGCGCCGCCGACGGCGCTGACAAACGGCAGCGTGACGCCGGCGGTCACAAACCCGGCAAGGCTGGCGAAAAAGCGCGGGTAAGGCACCAGTTGTTCACGTTCGCGTTTATCAAGGGTAATGGTCGGCACCAGCGACCAGAACGGCACATCCATGATGGTATAGGTGAAGCCCCACAGCAGGTAGGTCAGCCACACCCACGCCAGTAGCGCTCCGCCGCTGAAGTGATGGGCGCTGAACAGCATATACAGCACCACCGAGTTGGTGATAGTCCCGATCAGGATCCACGGCTTGAACTTCCCCCATCGCGATCGCGTGCAGTTGACGATCCATCCCATGATCGGATCGGCTATCGCATCGAGGATCCTCGCCACCAGGAACAAGGTGCCAACCACCCCAACCGATAAGCCAACAATATCGGTGTAGTAATACATCAGATACATGTAAACGATACCGATAGCGAAATCTTTACCAAAGGCACCAAATCCGTAGCTGAGCTTTGTTGTCATTGAAATACTCATAGGGTACAGGTCGCTGTCGCCAGCGCCTCCTTTAGCGTTTGATAGAGCATGGCAGGCGCCGCCGGGCCAGATCCCCCGGCGGCATGAGAAAATTAACGGTGCAGCCAGGCCGGCAGCCAGTCGCCGTGGCTGGCGATCAGATCGTCCACCAGCGCGTAGATCTCTTCGATCCCCAGCACCGCGGCGGTGTGCGGATCCATCATCGTGGCGTAATAAACGTAATCGCGATTTTCCGTCAGGATGGCCTCCGTTAGCAGCGTCTGCACGTTGATGTTGGTCTGCATCAGCGCCGCCAGATGCGCCGGTAGCACGCCGATTTTCGTCGGCTGGATACCGTTAGCGTCCACCAGACAAGGGACTTCGACGCAACAGCCCTGCGGCAGATTGTCGATGAGATCATCGTTGCGTACGTTGCCATACACGACGCTCGGCTCGCCGGTCCAGATAGCGTTCATGATAGTGCTGGCATACTCGCGTGAAGGTTTAACCTCGATACGCTCGCCGCTCTTATAGCTCTCCAGCTCTTTATGCCAGTTGGCCAGCTGCTCGACGCAGCGTTTAGGGTACTCATCCAGCGGCACTTTATAACGGGCGATAAGATCGTCGCGCCCCGGCTTGATAAACCATGGCGTGTATTCGGCGAAATGTTCCGACGATTCGGTGACAAAGTAGCCCAGCTTTTTGAACATCTCATAGCGGACGATGTTTTCGCAGCGCGGATTGCCATGCAGGTTCGGCTTCGGCGCCAGTCCTTCGGCGTAGGCCTGCAGCAGGTCGGGGTAGATACTGACGTAGCTGCCGTCCGCGAGCTTTTTCTCCAGCGACAGATAGAACGCCATATGGTTAATGCCCGCGCAGCGGTAACGTAAATCCGCCGGGTCGAGGTTAAGGTCGCGCGCCAGCTCTTCCGCTGTGCCTTGCACCGAATGGCACAGACCCACCTGCTTGATATGCGGGTAGCGGGCGTACATCGCCCAGGTGTTCATCGCCATCGGATTAACGTAGTTAAGCATGGTGGCGTCCGGGCAGACCTCGCTCATATCGTCGCAGATAGCCCACAGATGCGGGATGGTGCGCAGCGCGCGCATAATGCCTCCCGGCCCCAGCGTATCGGCAATGGTCTGCTCAAGGCCATGGCGTTTACAGACTTCAAAGTCAGTCACGGTGCAGGGCTCATAGCCGCCAATCTGGAAGGCGACGACGACAAAATCGGCGTCCCGCAAGGCGGTTTTACGATCGCGATGGCAGCTAATTTCGCCATTCGCGCCGACGGAATCCATCAGCTTTCGCACCACGGTATGCGACTCTTCCAGCCGGGTTTCATCGATATCCATCAGTGCGATATGCGCCGACTTCAGCGCCGGGCGCTGGAACACATCACCGAGAATATTTTTGACGAACACCGTCGAACCGGCGCCGATAAAGGTAATTTTGGGGGCAGACATCGCGCTCTCTCCATCAGGTCATTGAACACTTTCAGAGTGGCATGCCGCTCTCCGCTGCGCTGCCCCGTTCCCGCCGGAGCATTCCCGGAAACTCAGATCGGCCATTGAACGCCACAAAATCTGAGTTTTTGGGAATAGATCGGCTTAAAAGGAGAGAAAACGGGCCGATGATTCCGCTAAGCTGTAATCAGTTCAGGCTAAAAACGCAGCCACTCTGACGATCCAGGAATCCGCCCATGATGGAACACCGCTTCACTTCCCTGCCCCCCGACCCGCACATGTGCAGCAGCGATGAAAAGCAGAGCCGCAGCCCGCTGGCGCTCTATTCCGAGTATCAGCGCATGGATATCGAACTGCGCCCGCCGCACGCCATGGCCACCAGCCACTGGCACGGCCAGGTAGAGGTCAACGTGCCGTTCGACGGCGACGTGGAGTATTTGATTAACAATGAAGTGGTGCGCATTGAGAAAGGCTATATCACCCTGTTTTGGGCCTGTACGCCGCATCAACTGACCCGCCCGGGCGACTGCCAGCAGATGGCGATATTCAACCTGCCGATGCATCTGTTTCTGTCGTGGCCGCTGGATCGCGAACTGATAAATCACGTCACCCACGGGATGGTGATTAAATCTCTCGCCGCCCAGCAGTTAAGCGCTTTTGAAGTACGGCGTTGGCAGCAGGAGTTGAATCACGAGAATGAACAGATTCGCCAGTTGGCGATCGATGAAATCGCCCTGATGCTCAAGCGGCTGAGCCTCGCCGGCTGGCAGCCGATTCTGGTCAATAAGACCTCGCGCACCCACAAGAACAGCGTCTCGCGCCACGCGCAATTTTATGTCAGCCAGATGCTGGAATTTATCGCCGCCCATTATGACCAGGCGCTGACCGTCGATGCCGTCGCCGAGCACGTTAAACTCAACCCAAACTACGCGATGGGCGTTTTTCAGCGGGTAATGCAGCAGACCATGAAGCAGTACATCACCGCCATGCGCATCAATCACGTGCGCGCGCTGCTGAGCGACACCGATAAGACCATCCTTGATATCGCCCTCACCGCCGGGTTCCGGTCCAGCAGCCGCTTCTACAGCACCTTTACCCGCTACGTCGGCATGCCGCCGCAGCAGTACCGTAAATTGAGCCAACAGCGCCGCCACAGCCTTGCGTCGCCGCAGCCATAAAAAATGCCGCCGGGGTCTCCCCTGGCGGCATCGTGAACAGTGAAAAACGGTTAGTCGTTGATACGCGGATGCTGCTGTACCAGACGGGCGCGTTTTTCCTGCAGGTCGGCGATTTCCTGATCGATATCTTCGATTTTATGCTCGATGTTATCGTAGTGCTCGCCCAGAATTTCTTTCGCTTCCTGGATATCGGACGCCGCCGGCGTCGCCCCTTTCAGCGGACGGTTAGCGGTCTCTTTCATCGACAGGCCGGTAATCAGGCCAATCACCGCAATCACCATCAGATAGTAAGCCGGCATCATCAGGTTCTGGGTGGTTTCCACCAGCCATGCCGCCAGCGTCGGCGTCAGACCGGCGATCAGCACCGAGATGTTAAAGGCGCTGGCCAGAGCGCTGAAGCGGATGTGGGTCGGGAACATCGCCGGCAGCGATGAGGCCATCACGCCGATAAAGCAGTTCAGCACCACCGCCAGCAGCAGCAGACCGGCGAAGATCAGGCCAATCACGTTGCTGTTAATCATGATAAAGGCCGGGATAGACAGCGTGAACAGCGCGACGCTACCCACCAGGATAAACGGACGGCGGCCAAAACGGTCGCTCAGCATGCCGATAACCGGCTGGACAAACAGCATGCCGACCATGATGGCGATAATAATCAGTACGCCGTGATCTTCCGAGTAGTGCAGGTTATGCGACAGGTAGCTCGGCATGTAGGTCAACAGCATGTAATAGGTCACGTTGGTGGAAATCACCAGACCAATACAGGTCAGCAGGCTGCGCCAGTGCTTGGTGGCAATCTCTTTAAAGGAGACCTTCGGACCTTCCTGCAGACCTTCGCGGTCGCCCTGTTCAAGGGTATCCACGTGCTGCTGGAACGCCGGCGTCTCTTCCAGCGCGTGACGCAGGTACAAGCCGATAATCCCTAGCGGCAGCGCCAGGAAGAACGGGATACGCCAGCCCCAGTCGAGGAAGTTCTCTTCACCCACCACGCTGGAAATCAGTACCACCACGCCTGCGCCCATTACGAAGCCGGCAATCGAACCGAAGTCCAGCCAGCTGCCCATAAACCCGCGTTTACGGTCAGGCGAGTATTCGGCTACGAAGATCGACGCCCCGGTATATTCGCCGCCCACCGAGAAGCCCTGCGCCATTTTACACAGCAGCAGCAGAATCGGCGCCCAGATACCAATGGTGGCATACGACGGAATAAGACCGATACAGAATGTACTTATCGACATAATAACGATGGTGATCGCTAAGATTTTTTGTCGACCGTATTTATCGCCGAGCATCCCGAAGAACAGGCCGCCGAGCGGACGAATCAAGAAGGGAACCGAGAAAGTACCGAGCGCGGCAATCATCTGCACGCTGGGATCGGCATCGGGGAAGAAGACTTTACCAAGGGCATAAGCCACAAAACCATACACACCGAAATCGAACCACTCCATCGCATTACCGAGCGAGGCCGCGGTGATGGCTTTTCGCAACTTACCATCATCGATGATGGTGACATCCCTAAGCGTAATCGGCTTTATTTTTTTCCTTTTAAGCATACTTTTCCTCTGTGCTATCGCCTTGAGCGCACGACTCCTCGCCAAATGACGAGGTCATTCGCGACGTACGTTGGGAGCGGCGAAGTGCTGTGCTCCACATTTCAAGCGTAGCAGGTTTGCCTGCACTGTCTTTCTGACAGAGTGTACAACCGAACCTGTTGACGCCTGCTCTGGCCTTAAATTAATAATTCACTTACCAAATAAGCAGTGACGAATTTACTTACATCCCTTTTTACCCTACCAGCGTTTAAATTTGGGATCAACTTCACGAAAAATTCGCCCAGCTTAATTACAGAGCCAAATAAAATGAATAAGTTCAATCTCTGTTTCGCCGCCGATGTTTATTTATGGACTTTATTAACGTCTGTTTTTCAGCATATTCTCCGTAAAGCCAAAATAATTACCCTGCGTTATTTCCTGGAAAAAATACCCGACAAAAGTGCGGGATTGCGCTATAATCAGCCGCACTTTCGGCTCACAGCCGCTGTTTAACGGACCAACGTCCTGTTTTTCCCAGTAATCACGAGGAACGCCATGCAACTTCCACACTGCCCAAAATGCCATTCTGAATACACATATGAAGATAACGGCATGTACATCTGCCCGGAATGCGCCCACGAGTGGAACAATGCCGAGCCGGCCGACGACGCCGACGCGCTGATCGTAAAAGACGCTAACGGCAACTTACTTGCCGATGGCGACAGCGTGACCGTGGTGAAAGATCTGAAGGTAAAAGGCAGCTCTTCCATGCTGAAAATCGGCACCAAAGTGAAGAATATCCGTCTGGTCGAAGGCGATCACAACATCGACTGCAAAATTGACGGTTTTGGCCCGATGAAGCTGAAATCTGAATTCGTCAAAAAGAACTAATTAAATTTTTTCACGCCAGCGCTATTATTTTTCCGGCGCTGGCGGCAACCTTGTCGGCGCGTCCGAATATCAGCGGCGGAACGTCGCCAAATTATATCGCTCATTTCGCCAAAATTATTCCCGGAACCTTCCAGCCAAACCGCGCGATCAATTCTCATTTCGTCTCTGCCTTCCCGCCACGCGGCGACGCATTTTCAGAAAAATTCACCCCGCTTTGCCGCCTGGCTTCTTTTGCTCGTCACCAACTACGCTTTATGGGTCATTGGTTATCTGAGGTCATGGTTATGTCCCTGAGTCCTTACATTGCTTTTAGCGGCAACTGCGCTGCCGCCATCGCCTTCTATCAGCAGGCGCTGGGGGCGCAGCTTATCCACCAAATCACCTACGGCGAAATGCCGCAGAGCGCCCAGGATGCCGACGATGGCTGCGCCTCCGGGCAGCATCTTGCCGCCGACTGCATCGCCCATGCCAGCCTGCAGGTCGCCGACAGTATTCTGATGCTGAGCGATAGCCCCAGTAGCGACATGGAACATTACGCGGGATTCGTCCTCGTGCTGGAGCCGAAAGATATTGCTGAAGGCAAACACTGGTTTGAGGCGCTGGCCGATGGCGGGCGCATCGAAATGGCGTGGCAGGAGACCTTCTGGGCCCACGGTTTCGGCAAAGTCGTCGATCGCTTCGGCGTGCCGTGGATGGTTAACGTCGTCAAACAACCCTAATCTTCTCTCCAGGGCGGCTTCTCCGCCCTGTCATCTCACCGGCATTAACTCTTCATCCTGCGGTCATCGTGACTTAACAGGAATGTAACAAAAACGCGTCAGTATCGGCCCACGCTCAACGGGGATCCCCAAGGTGCTTAGTGAGGCTCGATAACCATGTACTTATCCAGACATCCGACCAGTTACCCCACCCGGTATCAGGAAATTGCCGCCAGGCTTGAACAGGAGCTGCGCCATCACTATCGCTGCGGCGATTATTTGCCTGCGGAACAGCAGTTGGCGGCGCGCTTTGAAGTCAACCGCCACACCCTACGTCGCGCCATCGATCAACTGGTGGAACGCGGCTGGGTCCAGCGCCGCCAGGGCGTCGGCGTGCTGGTACTGATGCGCCCCATCGACTACCCGCTCAACGCCCAGGCACGCTTCAGCCAAAACCTGCTGGAACAAGGCAGCCACCCGACCAGCGAGAAGCTGCTGTCGGTGCTGCGCCCAGCCAGCAGCCATGTCGCCGAAGCCTTTGGCATTGCCGAAGGCGAAACCGTCATTCATCTGCGCACCCTGCGCCGGGTCAACGGCGTGGCGTTGTGTTTGATTGACCACTACTTCGCCGACCTGCGCTTCTGGCCGGTGCTGCAAACCTTCACCCACGGTTCGCTACACGACCTGCTGCGCGACCAGCTCGCTATCGAACTGACCCGCGTACGCACCAAAATCAGCGCTCGCCGCGCGCAGGCGAAAGAGAGCAAGCTGCTGGAAATCCCCAATATGGCGCCACTGCTGTGCGTACGCACGCTCAATAGCCGCGAGGGCGAGACAGTCACGACGGAGTACTCCGTTAGCCTGACCCGCGCCGACATGATTGAATTCACCATGGAGCACTGAATGCACTTCGATACCGCCACCCGCCAGCGTTGGATGTCCGTGCTGGCCCACAGTGAACCGCAGGACCTTCTGGCGCGCATGCAATCGCTGCGGCTGGCGCCGGAGTATGAATTAATTCGCGCCCCGGAAACCGGGCTGGTACAGCTCCAGGCGCGTATGGGCGGCATCGGCGATCGTTTCTTTGCCGGTGACGCCACCCTGACCCGCGCCGCCGTGCGCCTGGCCGATGGCACCCTCGGCTACAGCTGGATTTTAGGCCGCAATCGCCCACACGCCGAGCGCTGCGCGGCGATCGACGGCCTGCTGCAATCGCCTCACTATTTTCACACCTTAATGGAAACCCTCATTACCCCGCTGGAAGCACAACGCAGCGCGCGCCTCGATGCTCGTCGCGCCGAAGTCAACGCCAGCCGGGTCGACTTCTTTACTCTGGTTCGCGGAGATAACGCATGACATTACAAACCGCCTTTACCCTACCGGTGCAGGATGCCCAACACAGTTTCCGCCGCCTGCTGAAAGCAATGAGCGAGCCGGGAGTGATTGTCTCTCTGCAGCAGCTTCAGCACGGCTGGCAGCCATTGAATATCGCCTCCACCAGCTTGCTGCTGACCCTGGCCGATCACGACACCCCGGTATGGATGGCCGCCGCGCTGCATAACGATCTGGTCAGCCAAAATCTGCGCTTCCATACCGGCGCGACGCTGGTGGAACAGCCGCAGCAGGCGGTATTTGCCGTCGCCTGCGACACCATCAGCGCCGAACAGCTTAATGTACTTTCCGCCGGTACCGTGGCGGCGCCGGAAACCGGCGTCACGCTGATTGTTCAACTAGCCAGCCTGAGCGGCGGACGCATGCTGCGCCTGACCGGCGCGGGCATTGCCGAGGAGCGAATGATCGCCCCACAGCTGCCGGACTGCATCATCGACGAATTAACCGAACGCCCGCACCCGTTCCCGCTGGGCATTGACCTGATCCTGACCTGCGGCGAGCGCCTGCTGGCTATCCCGCGTACCACCCACGTGGAGGTGTGCTAAATGTATGTTGCCGTCAAAGGCGGCGAGAAGGCGATTAGCGCCGCTCACGCCTTGCAAGAGCAGAAACGACGGGGCGATGGACGGCTTCCCGAACTGAGCGTTGACCAGATAAGCGAACAGCTCAGCCTGGCGGTGGACCGGGTGATGACCGAAGGCGGTATTGCCGACCGCGAACTGGCGGCGCTGGCGCTGAAGCAGGCCAGCGGCGATAACGTCGAAGCCATTTTCCTGCTGCGCGCCTACCGCACCACCCTGCCGCGGCTGGCGGTCAGCGAACCGGTTGATACCGCTGGAATGCGCCTCGAGCGCCGCATCTCCGCGGTGTACAAAGATATCCCAGGCGGCCAGCTGCTGGGCCCCACTTACGACTATACCCACCGCCTGCTCGATTTTACCCTGCTGGCCAACGGCGAACCGCCGTCGGTGCAGAAAGCCGGTAGCGAAACGCCGCCGACGCCGCACGTCTTCAACCTGCTGGCGCAACAGGGGCTGGCCAAAGCGGAAGCGGACTGCGGCGCGGCGCCTGACGATATCACCCGCACCCCGCCGGTCTATCCCTGCTCGCGCTCCTCGCGGCTGCAGCAGCTGGTACGCGGCGATGAAGGCTATCTGCTGGCGCTGGCCTACTCGACCCAGCGCGGCTATGGCCGCAATCACCCGTTTGCCGGCGAGATCCGCAGCGGCTACGTGCAGGTGGAAATCGTGCCGGAAGAGTTGGGTTTTAGCGTCAATATTGGCGAGCTGCTGCTGACCGAATGCGAAATGGTCAACGGCTTTGTCGATCCAGAGGATGAGCCGCCACACTTCACCCGCGGCTACGGCCTGACGTTTGGCATGAGCGAGCGTAAAGCGATGGCCATGGCGCTGGTCGACCGTGCCCTTCAGGCGCCGGAATACGGCGAAGAGATAAGCGGACCGGCCCAGGACGAAGAGTTCGTGCTGGCGCACGCCGATAACGTTGAAGCCGCCGGTTTCGTCTCGCATCTGAAACTGCCGCACTATGTCGATTTCCAGGCCGAACTGGCGCTGTTGAAACGCCTGCAACGGGAGAACGAACGTGGCTAACCCACTGACTGGCTATAACTTTGCTTATCTTGATGAGCAAACCAAGCGCATGATCCGCCGGGCGATACTGAAAGCGGTGGCCATTCCCGGCTATCAGGTGCCCTTCGGCGGCCGCGAAATGCCGATGCCCTATGGTTGGGGTACCGGCGGGATCCAACTGACCGCCAGCGTTATCGGCGAGAACGACGTACTGAAGGTCATCGATCAGGGCGCCGATGACACCACCAACGCGGTGTCGATCCGCCAGTTCTTTAAACGCGTAACCGGTGTCGCCACCACCGAACGCACCGAAGACGCCACCCTGATCCAGACCCGCCACCGGATCCCGGAAACGCCGCTGGTGGAAGATCAGATCCTGATCTATCAGGTGCCGATCCCGGAACCGCTGCGCTTTATCGAACCGCGTGAAACCGAAACCCGCACCATGCACGCGCTGGAAGAGTACGGCGTAATGCAGGTGAAGCTGTATGAGGATATCGCCCGCTTCGGCCACATCGCCACCACCTACGCCTATCCGGTGAAGGTGAACGGCCGCTACGTGATGGACCCTTCGCCGATCCCGAAATTCGATAACCCCAAAATGCACATGATGCCGGCGCTGCAGCTGTTCGGCGCCGGGCGCGAAAAGCGTATCTACGCGGTGCCGCCCTATACCGCAGTCGAAAGCCTCGATTTCGACGATCACCCATTTAGCGTGCAGGAGTGGGATGAACCCTGCGCCATTTGCGGTTCGCGTCACAGCTATCTTGACGAAGTGGTGCTGGATGACAGCGGCCAGCGGATGTTTGTCTGCTCCGATACCGATTATTGCCGCCAACAGAGCGAGGCGCAGAAAAAATGAGCCAGCCGTTACTTGCAGTCAATCACCTGACCCATCTCTATGCGCCGGGCAAAGGTTTTAGCGATGTCTCTTTCGAGCTGTGGCCGGGCGAAGTGCTCGGTATCGTCGGCGAATCCGGCTCCGGTAAAACCACGCTGCTGAAAGCGATTTCCGCTCGTCTGGCGCCGCAACAGGGTGAAGTGCGGTATCAACAGCGCTCGCTGTACGCCATGAGCAAAGCCGAACGCCGCCGCCTGCTACGCACCGAATGGGGCGTTGTGCATCAGCACCCGATGGACGGCCTGCGTCGCCAGGTCTCGGCGGGCGGCAACATCGGCGAACGGCTGATGGCGACCGGCGCCCGCCACTACGGCGACATTCGCGCCACCGCCGAACGCTGGATGCAGGAGGTGGAGATCCCGCCTTCCCGCATCGACGACCTGCCGACCACCTTTTCCGGCGGTATGCAGCAGCGCTTGCAAATCGCCCGCAATCTCGTGACGCAGCCGAAACTGGTGTTTATGGATGAACCCACCGGCGGGCTGGACGTCTCGGTACAGGCGCGCCTGCTCGATCTCCTGCGCGGGCTGGTGGTGGAGCTGGGTCTGGCGGTGGTGATCGTCACCCACGATCTCGGCGTCGCTCGCCTGCTGGCGAACCGTCTGCTGGTGATGAAACAAGGACAGGTGGTGGAAAGTGGCTTAACCGACCGGGTGCTCGACGATCCGCACCATCCTTACACCCAACTGCTGGTGTCGTCGGTGTTGCAGAATTGATGCTGTTTTGCCGGATGGCGGCTGCGCCTTATCCGGCCTACAGGTGCGTTATTCGTAGGCCGGGTAAGCGAAGCGCCACCCGGCACTCCAACCCCGAGAGGGCTAAAATGATCCGCGTTGAAAACATCCATAAAACCTTTGTTCTGCACCAACAGCACGGCGTACGTCTGCCGGTGCTCGCCGACGCTTCGCTCTCCGTTAACGCCGGGGAGTGCGTGGTGCTGCACGGCCATTCCGGCAGCGGCAAATCGACGCTGCTGCGCTCGCTGTACGCTAACTATCTGCCGGACAGCGGTCATATTCATATCCGCCACGGCGACGAATGGGTGGATCTGGTGACCGCCACGCCGCGCAAGGTGCTGGAAGTGCGTAAAACCACCATCGGTTGGGTCAGCCAGTTTCTGCGGGTGATCCCGCGGATATCCGCGCTGGAAGTCGTCATGCAGCCGCTGCTTGAGCTCGGGACGCCGCGCGAAGAGAGCGCCGCTAAAGCCGCCCGTCTGCTGAGCCATCTCAACGTGCCGGAGCGTTTGTGGCATCTGGCGCCATCCACCTTTTCCGGCGGCGAACAGCAGCGGGTCAACATCGCCCGCGGTTTTGCGGTCGACTATCCGATTTTACTCCTTGATGAACCCACCGCCTCGCTGGATGCCAACAACAGCGCCGCGGTGGTGGCGCTGATCCAGCAGGCTAAAGCCCGCGGCGCGGCCATCGTCGGTATTTTCCATGATGAAACGGTACGCGGTCAGGTCGCCGACCGCCTGCACCCAATGGGTATCACAGTATGATAATCAATAACGTAAAGCTGGTACTGGAAGACGAAACCATCGACGGTTCGCTGGAAGTGCAGGAGGGGCGGATTTACGCCTTTGCCGAAAGCCAGAGCCGGCTGCCCGGCGCCCTCGATGGCGAAGGCGGCTGGCTGCTGCCGGGGCTTATCGAACTCCATACCGATAACCTGGATAAATTCTTCACCCCGCGGCCAAAGGTTGACTGGCCTGCACACTCGGCGATGAGCAGCCACGATGCTTTAATGGTCGCCAGCGGCATCACCACCGTACTCGACGCCGTGGCGATTGGCGACGTGCGCGACGGCGGCGACCGCCTTGAGAATCTGGAAAAGATGATCAACGCGGTGGAAGAGACGCAAAAACGCGGGCTTAACCGCGCCGAGCACCGCCTGCATCTGCGCTGTGAACTGCCGCACCACACCACTCTGCCGCTGTTTGAAAAGCTGGTCGACCGCGAGCCGGTCACTCTGGTGTCGCTGATGGACCATTCGCCGGGTCAACGCCAGTTCGCCAACCGCGAAAAATATCGCGAATATTATCAGGGCAAATATCAGCTCAGCGGCGAGCAGATGGAACGCTTCGAAGAGGAGCAAATGGCGCTGGCGGCGGCCTGGTCGCAGCCTAATCGCCAGGCTATCGCCGCGATGTGCCGGGAACGCCAAATCGCTCTCGCCAGCCACGACGACGCCACTCATGAACATGTCGCCGAATCCCACCAGCTTGGCAGCGTGATCGCCGAATTTCCTACCACGTTGGCCGCCGCGCAGGCTTCGCGCCAGCATGGAATGAATGTGTTGATGGGGGCGCCGAATATCGTGCGCGGCGGCTCGCATTCCGGCAATGTCGCCGCGCATCAACTAGCCGCCAGCGGCCTGTTAGATATTCTCTCTTCCGACTACTACCCCGCCAGCCTGCTTGATGCCGCTTTCCGTATCGCCGATAGCGACGACAACGCTTTCACGCTGGCGCAGGCTATCCGTCTGGTCAGCAAACATCCGGCGCAGGCGCTGGGTCTGCATGACCGCGGCGTCATCGCCGAAGGCAAACGCGCCGATCTGGTACTGGCGCACCGCCGCGGCGAGCACGTCCATATCGATCACGTCTGGCGTCAGGGAAAGAGGGTCTTTTAATGCCTGGAAAACTGATTTGGCTGGTCGGCCCTTCCGGGTCGGGAAAAGATAGTCTGCTGGCCGCGCTGCGCCAGCGTGAGCATCCGCAACTGCTGGTCGCGCATCGCTACATCACCCGCCCGCACCAGGCGGGCTGCGAGAACCATATTGCGCTGAGCGAGCATGAGTTTTTCACCCGCGCCGAGCGTAATCTTTTCGCGCTAAGCTGGCATGCCAACAATAATTATTATGGCGTCGGCGTGGAGATCGACCTCTGGCTGCATGCCGGTTTTGATGTCGTCGCCAACGGCTCGCGCGCGCATCTGGCGCAGGCGCGAGAACGTTACGATGACGTACTGGTACCGATTTGTCTCGAAGTCTCACCACAGGTGTTGCGCCAGCGGCTTGAACAGCGCGGCCGGGAAAATGCCGTGGAAATCGACCAGCGACTGCAACGCGCCGCGCGTTATAAACCGGCCGATTGCCTGACGTTGAATAACGACGGCAGCCTTGGGCAATCGGTAGAGCGTTTCTTCCAGCTGTTGCGCCAGCACGCCGGGCGTGAAGAGAATCAGCATGCCTGAGGATAAGGTAATACGATGAGCCTGACGATCCGCCTGACCGGCACCGGCGGCGCCCAGCAGGTGCCGGTCTTCGGCTGCGACTGCGCCGCCTGCCAGCGCGCCCGCGCCGATGCGCGCTATCGCCGCCGCCCCTGCAGCGCGGTGGTGCGCTTTAACCATGCGGTCACGCTGCTCGACGCCGGGCTGGCAGATTTGGCGGAACGCCAGCCCGCGGGTAGCTTCCAGCAGATTTTATTGACGCATTACCATATGGACCACGTACAGGGGCTGTTCCCCCTGCGCTGGGGCGTGGGCGATCCGATTGTGGTGTACGGACCGCCTGATGATGTGGGCTGCGACGATCTGTTTAAGCATCCCGGCATCCTCGATTTTAGCCACACCGTTACCCCCTTCACGGTATTTGAACTACAGGGGCTACAGGTCACGCCGCTGCCGTTAATCCACTCAAAGCTGACCTACGGCTATCTGCTGGAGTCGGCGCACAGCCGGGTGGCCTGGCTTGCGGATACCGCCGGGCTGCCGGAGAAGACGCTGAAGTTTTTACTTAATAATCAGCCGCAGGTGATTGTCATCGATTGCAGCTACGAGCCCAGAGCACAGGCGCCGCGCAACCACAGCGACCTGAATACCGTGCGCGCGCTGAACCAAGTACTTGGCTGCCCGCGGGTGATCCTCACTCATATCAGCCATCAGTTCGACCAGTGGATGATGGATAACCCGCTGCCGAAAGGTTTCGAGGCGGGATACGACGGCATGGAGATCGTGCTCGATTAGCCGGCAGCGTGACCGGGAAAATCAATAATCGTTGTCGAGGCGGCGCTGATCGCTTTCCAACTGGCGGCGATCGCTATCGAGCTGGCGCTGGCGCTCATCCAGCTGGCGACGGCGGTCGTCAAGCTGGCGCTGGCGATCGTTATATTGCTGCTGATTATCCCTACGCTGCTGGCGGCTGCCCTGATAGCTGCCGTCATCGTAGCGTCCGTCGTCATAGCGCCCGTCATCGTCGTCGGAACGGCTGCTGCCCGGATTGTAGGCATCGTTGATGGCTTGCTGAATATTGCCAATAGCGTCATCAATAATATCGGCGTGGGCCAATTGGCTGCTCAGCGCCAGCGTGCAAAAAAACAGAGCGGTTGCGTAACGTTTCATCGGGGCCGGTCTCATCAGGGTACTGGCGATACCTTAATCAACCCTATTTGCCGCGTGTAGCGGAGGAATCTCAAATCCGCGCCATCGCCGCACGCAACGCCTGCGCCAGCTGCGTACGGGTAAAAGGCTTGCGCAGCCGTTCCACCTCCGGCAACGCCGGGTTATGCGCCGGGCGCAAATCCTGGCCGCTAATCAATAGCAGCGCCACCGCCGGGAAACGGCGTTGCGCTTCGTGAATAACCTCGGCGCCGCTCAGCCCGCCGGGGAGCATTAAATCGCTAATCAACAACGCGATATCCCCGGAGGCCGCCAGCATCTGCAGCGCCTGCTCGCCGCTTTGCGCCTCCAGCGTCAGCCAGCCCAGCTGATGCAGCTGCTCGCATAACGTCTGGCGCACATCGGCTTCATCCTCCAGCACCAGCGCTAGCCGCTCACCGGTCGCCATCGGTTCGCTATCCAACGGCGGTCGCTCCTCCTCCACCGCTGACGTGGCTCGCGGTAGCTGTAAACGTACGGTGGTGCCCTGCCCCGGCGCGCTTTCAATCGCTACGCGCCCGCCCGACTGGCGCACAAAACCGTACACCATCGACAGCCCAAGCCCGCTGCCGCTGCCGGTCTGTTTGGTAGTAAAAAAGGGCTCGAAGACCTGCGCTTTAATTTCCTGCGACATGCCGCTGCCGTGGTCAATCACCTCCAGCGCCACCATATCCTGACGTCGTCCATCGCTACGGGTGACCCGCTGGTTCCAGGTGCGTAGCGCGATAATGCCTGACCGCCCATCCATGGCGTCGCGGGCGTTCATCACCAGGTTGATGATGGCGTTTTCCAGTTGTCCGACATCGATCCATGCCGGCCAGGCAGGCGACTGCGCTTCAATTTCGAGACGCAAAGAGGCAGGCAGCGAATGGCGCATCAGCTCGCAGACGTTCTCCAGCAATGGCTGTAGCGCCACCGCCTGCGGGTTCAGCGCCTGTTTACGCGAAAAGGCCAGCAGCCGCTGGGTAAGTAAGGCGCCGCGTTCGGCAGCCTTCAGCGCTCGCGATATCCGCGGCGCATCGCGCTCATCAGGCTGAACCAGTTCGAGACTACCGATAATAACCGCCAGCAGGTTGTTAAAATCGTGCGCCAGGCCACCGGTAAGCTGGCCGACGGCTTTCATTTTTTGGCTATGCAGCAGCGCCTCCTCCAGCCCCTGTCGCTCAAGGCGGTCAATCTCCATCTGGGTGGTTTTCTCCCGCAGCAGGCGGGTGGTGTGTTCAAGGGAAGCAGTATTGCGGGCGAAAACGTTAAAGGCGCGCGCCAGTTCGCCAAGCTCATCGCGCCGCTGCAGAGCCGGCACCGTCACATTCTGCTCGCCGTGCGCCAGCCGCGACATCGCGCCGGATATCGCGTTCAGATTAAGGCCGAGATTACGATAGATATACCAGCCCGCGCAGCCGGTAATCGCCAGCGCCAGCAGCGCCGCCAGCAGGATAAACGCGCTGATGGAGCGCAACTGCTGGTGGCTTTGCGCCGCTCGCGCCTCAGATGCCTGGGCAACTCTGGCAACATACTGATTAATATCATCATTAAGCAGCGCAACCAGCGCTTTGATATGAAACATATACCAGCCGATCGCCAGATCGCTCTCTTCAAGCTGCGCCGATAGCGGCGCCAGCCGCGCCAGCTCGGCGTTGAAATCCGGCAGGATAAACGCCCGCTCAGAATCGCTATCATTACGCGGTAAAAAGCGTCTGATGTCATCGAGCTGCAGAACGATCGAGCGCGGCGTGGCGGTGTGTATCGCGGCGACGATCAGCCGGTCCATTTCGTTTAAACGCTGAGGATCGATCGCCGGTTTACCCTCGCGATCGTTGAGATCCTGCAAATGGCGCAAATAGCTCTGGTTTTGATACAGCGCGCTCAGCAGTTCATTACGCTGCAGATGGCGGCGTTGCCCGCGCTCCAGCATGCCGGCGACGCTCTGCTGCAGCTCGTTGCTGCGGCGGATAATGCTCGCCACCAGCGTCTGTTCCTGCCGCGCCAGCGGCGCCGAAGCCAGTTGGCTCAGCGAATGCTTCAGCGCCTGTTGGGTTTCCAGCAGACGTTCCGCTTCGCTTTTATACTCCAGCGCGCCTACTACCTGCGACAGTCGCACCGCCGCGGTAGCGACGTTCGCAGTATCGCGCGCCAGATTCATACTGCCGCTCATGTCGCTAAGCGTTTGCTGCTGTACCTGCTCCTGCAACTGGCTGGCATGGCGAAAACCAAATATCGCCACCCCGGCGACCATTAACGTCACCGCCACCATCAACAAGTTAAATGACAGCAGGCGACCGCGGGCGCTAACGAAAAAATGCGGGTGATGGGAAGACATAGCGGCTCCGGTCTGGCGTTTTCTCCCATCATTCCCGGACTGTCGCCGAAGGTGAAGAAAATTTCACTGCGTAATTGTGATCTGCATTAACTATTCAAAAATATGACAATTATGAATGGCCGATGACATCACCCATTTACGTTGCGGTGATGAAGTGCCGATATCGACAACGCAGCCAGGAGAGCAGGCATGCAGGGAACACCGGTGCTATCCATGCGCAACATCGCCAAAGTTTTCGGCAAGTTTTATGCGCTGAAAGGGGTGGATCTGACGGTCTGGCCCGGCGAGATCCACGCGCTGATGGGCGAAAACGGTGCGGGAAAAAGTACGTTGATGAAGATCCTCGCCGGCGCCTATACCGCCTCCAGCGGCGAGATCCTGATCGACGGACAACCGCAGACGATCAGAGGCCCGAAAGATGCGCTGGCGGCGGGGATCACCTTGATCTATCAGGAGATGCAGCTGGCGCCGAACCTCACCGTCGCGGAAAACATTTTCCTCGGCAGCGAGCTTTCCCGCGGCGGTCTGGTACAACGCAAAGAGATGGAGTCCCAGGCGCAGGCGGTTATCGACCGGCTCGGCGCGCAGTTCAAAGCCAGCGACCGGGTGATGAAGCTGACTATCGCTGAACAGCAGCAGGTGGAAATCGCCCGCGCGCTGCATCGCAACAGCCGCATTCTGGTGATGGATGAACCTACCGCCGCCCTCTCCTCGCGAGAAACGCAGCGCCTGTTTGAGCTGATTTTGCGCCTGCGCGATGAAGGGATGGCAATCATCTATATCAGCCACCGCATGGCCGAAGTGTATGAACTCTCCGACCGGGTCAGCGTGCTGCGCGATGGCCAGTATGTCGGCAGCCTCACCCGCGACCACCTTAGCGCCCCCGAATTAGTGCGCATGATGGTTGGCCGTCCGCTTAGCGATCTGTTCAATAAAGAGCGCGATATCCCTCGCGGCCAGCCGCGCCTGCGGGTGCAGGATCTCAGCGACGGCGGCAAAGTGCATCCCAGCAGCCTGGTGGTGCACGCCGGGGAAATCGTTGGCCTCGCCGGGCTGGTCGGCGCCGGACGTTCCGAACTGGCGCAACTGATTTTCGGCGTCCGCAAAGCCACCGCCGGGGTGATTGAAATCGACGGCGAACCGGTGGTTATTCACTCGCCGCGCGAAGCTATCGACCTCGGGATCGGCTTTCTGACCGAAAACCGTAAGGAACAGGGGCTGTTTCTCGAACTGGCGGCGCAGGAGAACATCACCATGGCGACGCTTGAGCGCGACGCCAATTGGGGAATGCTAGACCGTAAGAAAGCGCAAACTATCTCCGATGACGCCATCCAGTTGCTGAACATCCGCGTCCCGCATGCTCAGGTGCGCGCCGGCGGGCTTTCCGGCGGCAATCAGCAAAAGCTGCTGATTTCACGCTGGGTGGCGATCGGCCCGCGCATTCTCATCCTGGATGAACCGACCCGCGGCGTTGACGTCGGCGCCAAAAGCGAGATTTACCGCATCATGAATCAGATGGCCCGCCAGGGCGTCGCCATTTTAATGATCTCCAGCGAATTGCCGGAAATCGTAGGCATGAGCGACCGGGTATACGTGATGCGCGAAGGCGCTATCGCCGGCGAGTTGCAGGTTGGCGAGATTAGTCAGGAAAGCATTATGACGCTGGCGACCGGCGTGAACGATTCTCACCTTAAGGCAGGACAAGCATGAGCATACCGAAAGAGACCTCCGCGCCGGCGGCGAAATCCGCCTCGGCAAAAAAAATGCTGATGGGCGACCTGATGCAAACCGTCGGCATCCTGCCGATTTTAATCCTGATCGTCGCGGTGTTCGGCTTCGTCGCGCCGAATTTCTTTACCGAAAGCAACCTGCTGAATATTACCCGCCAGTCCTCTATCAACATCGTGCTGGCGGCGGGGATGACCTTTATTATTCTTACCGGCGGTATCGATCTGTCGGTGGGGTCAATTCTCGGCACCACCGCGGTTGCGGCGATGGTGGTATCGCTCATCCCGCAATTCGCGATGCTGTCGATTCCGGCGGCCCTGATGCTTGGTCTGCTGCTCGGGCTGTTCAACGGCGCGCTGGTGGCCTTCGCCGGGCTACCGCCGTTTATTGTCACCCTTGGCACTTACACCGCGCTGCGCGGCGCCGCCTATCTGCTGGCCGACGGCACCACGGTGATTAACTCCGATATTAGTTTTGAATGGATCGGCAATAACTATCTCGGCCCGGTGCCGTGGCTGGTGGTGATAGCGCTGGCGGTCGTGGCGGTGTGCTGGTTTATCCTGCGCCGCACCACCCTCGGTATTCATATCTACGCCGTCGGCGGCAATATGCAGGCGGCGCGGCTGACGGGGATTAAAGTCTGGCTGGTGCTGCTGTTCGTCTACGGCATGAGCGGGCTGCTTTCCGGGCTCGGCGGGGTGATGAGCGCCTCGCGGCTATACAGCGCCAACGGCAACCTCGGCGTCGGCTATGAGCTGGACGCCATTGCCGCGGTGATCCTCGGCGGCACCAGTTTCGTCGGCGGTATCGGCACCATCACCGGTACGCTGGTAGGAGCGCTGATTATCGCCACTCTTAACAATGGTATGACGCTGATGGGCGTCTCCTACTTCTGGCAATTGGTGATCAAAGGGGCGGTGATCATCATAGCGGTGCTGATCGACAAATACCGTACCCGACACCATCAAAGTGCATAACAACATCTTACCTGCGAGGAAAAGCGAATGCGTTTAAAACCGATAGTGACCGCGCTATGTGCCGGCGCGCTGCTGGCCGCCTCCCCTTTTGCGTCGGCCAAAGATCTACAAGCGATAGGCGTGACGGTGGGCGACCTCGCCAACCCGTTTTTCGTGCAAATCACCAAGGGGGCCGAGCTGGAAGCGCGCAAGCTGGCGGGGGACAAAGTGAAGGTCACGCTGGTGTCCAGCGGCTACGACCTGGGACAGCAGGTAGCGCAGATCGATAATTTTATCGCCGCCAAAGTCGATATGATCATCCTCAACGCCGCTGATTCAAAAGGTATCGGCCCGGCGGTGAAGCGGGCGAAAGAGGCCGGGATCGTGGTGGTGGCGGTTGACGTCGCCGCCGAAGGCGCAGATGCCACCATCACCTCCGATAACACCCAGGCCGGCGCGATGGCCTGTAAATATATTAGCGATCGCCTGAACAACAAAGGCAACGTGGTGATTATCAACGGACCGCCGGTTTCCGCGGTGCAGAACCGCGTCGAAGGCTGCGAAACCGAATTCAAAAAACATCCGGATATCAAAATCCTCTCCGCCAACCAGAACGCTAAAGGCAGCCGCGAAGGCGGGCTGGAAGTGATGACGTCGCTGCTGGCGGCGAATCCGAAGATTGACGGCGTGTTCGCGATTAACGATCCAACGGCGATTGGCGCCGATCTGGCGGCGAAACAGGCGCAACGTAATGAGTTCTTTATCGTGGGCGTCGACGGCAGCCCGGACGGCGAAGAGGCGCTGAAGCGTAAGAATTCGCTGTTCGTCGCCACGCCGGCGCAGGACCCGCAGGTCATGGCGGCGAAGGCGGTGGAAATCGGTTATGACATTCTGCAGGGCAAGCCCGCGCCAGCCGCGCCGGTGCTGATCCCGGTGAAGATGATCGATAAAAATAACGTCAGCAGCTACAAGGGCTGGACGGTGAAATAACGCAGCAAAGCGGCTGACGGGCCTCTTTTCGCCCTACGCCGCTTTGTCGTTATGGATAACGTCAGCGGCGAAAACGTAGCCCAGCCCGCGCAGGGTTTTAATCAACGTGGGCTGATGCGGATTGACCTCAACTTTACGCCGCAGGCGCATGATCAGCACATCGATCGTGCGGTCGAATACTTCCATGCTCTCATTATGGGTCAGCGCCAGCAGCTGTTCACGGTTCAGAACCCGGCGGGCGTTTTGCGCCAGCGCCAGCAACAATCCATATTCCCCCTGGGTTAACGCCACGCTCTGCTGCTGGGGATTAAACAGCTCACAGCGGCGGGTATCCAGTCGCCAGCCGTTAAACAACAGCCCATGCTCCCCGCCCGGCACGAGGCTTTCCGCGCCGATCGCCCCGCTGCGCCGCAGCACCGCCTTTACGCGCGCCACCACTACCCGGGCATTAAACGGTTTGGCGATGTAATCGTCGGCGCCCATTTCCAGCCCGACCACCACATCCGATTCGCTTCCCAGGCCGGAAAGCATGATCACCGGTAGCTCAGGCCGCGTGCGCTGCAGCTGTTGTAACACCAGCAAACCATTGGTATCCGGCAGGATCATATCCAGCAGCACCAGCGCGATATCTGCGCGCCGGGCGACCGTCGCCAGCGCTTCGCCGCCGTTCTGGCAGGCCACCACCTCGAACGCGTGGGCGCCGAGCACGTCGCCCAGCAGCTCGCAGATCGCGGTGTCATCATCAATCACTAAAATGACCGGTTTCATGGTTTACCTCTGCCTGGCGGGAATAGTGTCAGTCTGGTCGATTGTGCAAGCGGGCGACGACAAATCCATTTTTCGCTGCCGTTTTTATAATCGGCGTCACATCTCCGGGCTTTTCGTCACGTCAAAACTGACGATGACCTGTTTTTCGTCAGCATTTCGCCCAAAAAAGCCGCGTACTATCCGTTAATACCCACAATGAAAACATGGCATAGAAGATGCATAGTGACGGTCGATTGCGCGTCAGCGCTAATTGATTAACTGGAGCAAAACCGATGAAAAAAGTCGTCACGGTTTGCCCGTATTGCGCATCAGGTTGCAAAATCAACCTGGTGGTCGATAACGGCAAAATCGTCCGGGCTGAGGCGGCGCAGGGGAAAACCAATCAGGGAACCCTGTGTCTGAAAGGCTATTATGGCTGGGACTTCATTAACGATACCCAGATCCTGACCCCGCGTCTCAAAACCCCCATGATCCGTCGCCAGCGTGGCGGCAAACTGGAAGCCGTCTCCTGGGACGAGGCGCTCGATTACGTCGCCACCCGCCTTGGCGCCATTAAAGAAAAATATGGCCCGGACGCGATCCAGACCACCGGCTCCTCCCGCGGGACCGGTAATGAAACCAACTACGTGATGCAAAAATTCGCGCGCGCCGTTATTGGTACCAATAACGTCGACTGCTGCGCTCGCGTCTGACACGGCCCTTCGGTTGCAGGTCTGCACCAGTCGGTCGGTAACGGCGCCATGAGTAATGCCATCACGGAGATTGATAACACCGATCTGGTGTTTATCTTCGGTTACAACCCGGCGGATTCCCACCCTATCGTGGCGAATCACGTCATTAACGCCAAACGCAACGGGGCAAAAATCATCGTCTGCGACCCGCGCAAGATTGAAACCGCGCGCATCGCCGACATGCACATCGCGCTGAAGAACGGCTCGAATATCGCGCTGCTCAACGCCATTGGCCACGTTATTATTGAAGAGGATCTGTACGATAAATCCTTCGTCGCCAGCCGTTCCGAGGGCTTCGAGGAGTATCGCAAAATCGTCGAAGGCTACACGCCGGAGTCGGTGGAAGAGATAACCGGCGTCAGCGCTCAGGAGATCCGCGCCTGCGCCCGGATGTACGCCAGCGCCAAATCCGCCGCCATCCTGTGGGGCATGGGCGTCACCCAGTTCTACCAGGGCGTGGAGACCGTGCGGTCGCTGACCAGCCTCGCGATCCTCACCGGCAACCTCGGCAAGCCGAGCGTCGGCGTCAACCCGGTACGCGGACAGAACAACGTTCAGGGCGCCTGCGATATGGGCGCGCTGCCGGATACCTATCCGGGCTACCAGTACGTTAAGTTCCCGGAAAACCGCGAGAAGTTTGCCAGAGCGTGGGGCGTCGACAGCCTGCCGGAGCATACCGGCTACCGCATCAGCGAGCTGCCGCACCGCGCCGAACACGGCGAAGTTCGCGCCGCCTACATTATGGGCGAGGATCCGCTGCAGACCGATGCCGAGCTTTCCGCGGTGCGCAAGGCGTTTGAACAGCTGGAACTGGTTATCGTCCAGGATATTTTCATGACCAAAACCGCCGCCGCGGCCGACGTCATCCTGCCGTCCACCTCGTGGGGCGAGCACGAAGGCGTGTATACCGCAGCGGACCGCGGCTTCCAGCGCTTCTTTAAAGCGGTGGAGCCAAAGTGGGACCTGAAAACCGACTGGCAGATCATCAGCGAAATCGCCACCCGGATGGGCTATCCGATGCACTACAACAACACCCAGGAGATCTGGGATGAGTTGCGGCATCTGTGCCCGGACTTCTACGGCGCCACCTATGAAAAAATGGGCGAGCTCGGCTACGTCATGTGGCCATGCCGCGATGAGTCCGACGCCGACCAGGGGACGTCGTATCTGTTTAAAGAGAAGTTCGATACCCCCAACGGGCTGGCGCAGTTCTTCACCTGCGACTGGGTCGCGCCGATCGATAAGCTCACCGACGAGTACCCGATGGTGCTCTCAACGGTGCGCGAAGTCGGTCACTACTCCTGCCGTTCGATGACCGGCAACTGCGCGGCGCTGGCGGCGCTGGCGGATGAACCGGGCTATGCGCAAATCAACACCGCCGACGCCGAACGGTTAGGCATCGAGGATGAAGCGCTGGTGTGGGTCAATTCGCGTAAAGGCCGCATCATCACCCGCGCGCAGGTCAGCGATCGGCCGAATAAAGGCGCGGTATACATGACCTACCAGTGGTGGATTGGCGCCTGTAACGAGCTGGTGTCGGAGAACCTGAGCCCGATAACCAAAACGCCGGAGTACAAGTACTGCGCGGTTAACGTTGAGCGGATTGCCGATCAGCGCGCGGCGGAGCAGTACGTGATCGACGAGTACAACAAGCTGAAAGCCCGCCTGCGCGAAAGCGCGATGGGTTAAGGTTCGGCGGCCATACCCGATATCCGGAAACCCTCCCCGGTAGCGCTTGCGCTTACCGGGGCTACCGACCGACTACCGAACCGTAGCCCGGATAAGGCGCTGTGCGCCGCTATCCGGGAACCCTCCCCGGTGGCGCTTGCGCTTACCGGGGCTACCAACCGACTACCGAACCGTAGCCCGGATAAGGCGCTGTGCGCCGCTATCCGGGAACCCTCCCCGGTAGCGCTTACGCTTACCGGGGCTACCAACCGACTACCGAACCGTAGCCCGGATAAGGCGCCATGTGCCACTATCCGGGAATCCTCCGCCGGTAGCGCTTACGCTTACCGGGGCTACCAACCGACTACCGAACCGTAGCCCGGATAAGGCGCTATGCGCCGCTATCCGGGTATTCACCCCGCTAATTCCCGCCATTTTCTTCTTTTCCGCCGCCCTTTATACTGCGGGGGTCTTCCTTACTGATAATAAAAAAATGAAATACCTCTATTTACTGCTGGCGCTGACAAGCTTCGCCGCAGACGCTGCGGATCCGGGCAGCCAATACCAACAGCAGGCCGAAGCCGGCGACCCGCGCGCGCAGTTTTATCTGGCGGATACCTGGGTTAGCTCCGGCAACTACCAACAGGCCGAATACTGGGCGCAGAAAGCGGCGGCGCAGGGCGATGGCGACGCAATGGCGCTGCTGGCTCAGCTTAAAATCCGTAACCCGCAGCAGGCCGACTATCAACAGGCGCGACAGCTAGCGGAAAAATCCGTGCAGGCCGGCAGCAAGGCCGGCGAGATTATCCTCGCCCGGGTGCTGGTCAATCAGCAGGCCGGACCCACCGATTATGCGCACGCCATCAGGCTGCTGCAGGATGCGGCCAAAGATGAAGAGAGCGACTCCGCCGTCGATGCGCAGATGCTACTGGGGCTTATCTACGCCAGCGGCGTGCTGCCGCCGGAAGATGACCTCAAGGCCGCGCAGTACTTCAAAGGCAGCTCGGCGCTTTCACGCACCGGCTATGCCGAATACTGGGCAGGGATGATGTTTCAGCAGGGAGAGAAAGGTTTTATCGAACCAAACCCGCAAAAAGCGCTGCACTGGCTTAACGTCAGCTGTCAGGAGGGGTTTGATACCGGATGTGAAGAGTTCGACAGGATAACCAAAGGCTAAAAAAAGCCCGGCGCGAATGGCCGGGCTCTGACATCTTATTGGGCGGTTTTATCAAACTTGCCCAGCACTTCGCGTTCATACGCCAGCGCTTTCTTACGGTCAAACTTGTGTTCCCACTTGGCGATAACCAGCACCGCCAGCGCGTTGCCGACCACGTTCAGCGCGGTACGCGCCATATCGAGGATACGGTCGACGCCGGCAATAAACGCCAGCCCTTCCAGCGGGATCCCCACGCTACCCAGGGTCGCCAGCAGCACCACGAAGGAGACGCCCGGTACGCCCGCGATGCCTTTTGAGGTCACCATCAGCGTCAACACGAGAGTGATTTCCTGCCACAGGGAGAGTTCGATACCGTACAGCTGGGCGATGAAGATCGCCGCGATGCTTTGATATAGCGTCGAACCATCGAGGTTAAAGGAGTAGCCGGTCGGCACCACAAAGCTGGTGATTGAGGCCGGCGCGCCGTAGGCTTCCATTTTCTCAATGATACGCGGCAGTACGCTCTCGGAGCTCGCGGTGGAGTAAGCCAGAATCAGCTCGTCTTTGAGGATACGAATCAGGATCCAGATGCTCAGCCCACATACCCGCGCCACGATACCCAGCACCACCAGCGCGAAGAACAGAATCGCAAAGTAGACCAGGATAACCAGCTTAGCCAGCGGCCACAGCGAAGCGAAGCCGAAGGTGGCGACGGTCACCGAGATCAGGGCAAAGACCCCGACCGGCGCATAGCGCATTACCATGTGCGTCACTTTAAACATGGTTTCGGAGATAGAGCGGAACACGGTCACCAGCGGCTCGCGGTGAGTAGACGGCAGGGAAGAAAGCCCCAGGCCGAACAGCACCGAGAAGAAGATAATCGGCAACATATCGCCTTTCGCCATCGAGGCGACGATGTTGGTCGGCACCAGCGACAGGATGGTTCCCATCAGGCCATGCGCGTGACTCTGCACTTCCGCGGTGGTGTTCTGATATTTCGAGATATCGACCGCCGCCAGCTGCGACATATCAATGCCGCTGCCCGGCTGGAAGACGTTCGCCAGGGTGATCCCCAGTACAATCGCCACCGTAGTGATCACTTCAAAATAGATGATGGTCTTGGCGCCGATGCGGCCCAGTTGCTTAGCGTCGCCTACGCCCGCAATGCCCACCACCAGCGTCGAGATGACAATCGGGACGACAATCATTTTAATCAGGTGGATAAAGATATCGCCCGCCGGGGTCAGGAGGTTTGAGATTAACCAATCACGGCTTTCGGCGTGGTAATGCAGGTAGCTGCCCAGAAGTATGCCAAGCACCAGGGCTAGCAAAATCTGCCAGGCCAGGCTGACTTTTGTTTTTTTCATCACTACTGACTTCCTCAATGAAAGGCACCATTCCGGGAGGTAATGGCACCCACTGAAAGGGGTATGAATTGTGTTGCGTTGCTTTATGGGGTTATTTAACGCGCAATATCAGTATCATTTGCACGGCATGCTGCGCAAGCCTTTAAGAACAGCGCTTTCCTCTGGTTTTCTGCATAAATCCGCCCATTTCAGCGCATTACATTGCATAAGTATTTGTTATAAAAAATATTTAACACATTCAGTTTCTATAAATACAGCAAATGAATTATTTCATTTCAAAGTTTCATTTGATTGAATTTCATTCAGTTTAATCAATGCGTGATCTGCCCCCCAAATAGTAAACAAAGCTCATAAAGCCCCTATTCTTAACGGTTATTTGACATATATTTAACAAGTTAAAGGAGAAAAAAAGCCATGAGCCAAATACATAAACACCCTATTCCCGCAGAGATTGCGGAACATTGCCTGATGAATCCGCAACAGTACCAGGTGAACTACCAACAATCCATCACCAACCCAGATGCCTTCTGGGGCGAGCAGGGCAAAATCCTCGACTGGATTAAGCCCTATACGCAGGTAAAAAATACCTCTTTCGCGCCGGGAAACATCTCCATCAAATGGTATGAAGATGGCACTCTGAACCTCGCGGCCAACTGTCTCGACCGCCACCTGCACGAGCGCGGCGACCAGACCGCGATCATCTGGGAGGGCGACGATGCCAGCCAGAGTAAAAACATCACTTATCGCCAGCTCCATCGCGATGTTTGCCGTTTTGCCAACGTATTGCTCGATCTGGGCATTAAAAAAGGCGATGTCGTTGCTATCTATATGCCGATGGTGCCGGAAGCCGCCGTGGCCATGCTGGCCTGCGCGCGCATCGGCGCCATCCACTCGGTAATCTTCGGCGGCTTTTCGCCGGAAGCGGTTGCCGGACGCATTATCGACTCCAGCGCTCGCCTGGTGATCACCTCTGACGAAGGGTTACGCGCCGGTCGCGCCATCCCGCTGAAGAAAAACGTCGACGATGCGCTGAAAAATCCGCACGTCACCAGCATCGAGCACGTGGTGGTCCTCAAGCGCACCGGCGGCAAAATCGACTGGCAGGAAGGTCGCGATCTGTGGTGGAGCGATCTGATTGAAAAAGCGGATGAACAGCATGAAGCGGTGGAAATGAACGCCGAAGACCCGCTCTTTATCCTCTATACCTCCGGCTCGACCGGCAAACCGAAAGGCGTGCTGCACACCACCGGCGGCTACCTGGTGTATGCGGCGACCACCTTCAAATACGTCTTTGATTATCATCCGGGCGATATCTACTGGTGCACCGCCGATGTGGGCTGGGTCACCGGTCACAGCTACCTGCTGTACGGCCCGCTGGCCTGCGGCGCCACCACGCTGATGTTTGAAGGCGTGCCAAACTGGCCGACCCCGGCGCGCATGTGCCAGGTGGTGGACAAACATCAGGTCAATATTCTCTACACCGCGCCGACGGCGATCCGCGCGCTGATGGCGGAAGGCGACAAAGCTATCGAAGGTACCGATCGTTCCTCACTGCGCATTCTCGGCTCGGTCGGCGAGCCGATTAACCCGGAAGCCTGGGAGTGGTACTGGAAGAAGATCGGCAACGAGAAGTGCCCGGTGATGGACACCTGGTGGCAGACAGAAACCGGCGGCTTCATGATTACCCCGCTGCCGGGCGCCACCGAACTGAAAGCCGGTTCCGCCACGCGTCCATTCTTTGGCGTCCAGCCGGTACTGGTGGACAACGAAGGGACGCCGCTGGAAGGCGCGACCGAGGGCAATCTGGCGATCGCCGACTCCTGGCCTGGCCAGGCGCGTACCCTGTTTGGCGATCATGAGCGCTTCGAGCAGACCTATTTCTCAACCTTTAAAAATATGTACTTTAGCGGCGACGGCGCCCGTCGCGACGAAGATGGTTACTACTGGATCACCGGTCGCGTCGATGACGTGCTGAACGTCTCCGGCCACCGTCTGGGCACCGCGGAAATTGAATCCGCGCTGGTCTCGCATCCGAAAATCGCCGAAGCGGCGGTGGTTGGTATTCCGCATAACATCAAAGGCCAGGCCATCTACGCTTACGTGACGCTGAATCACGGCGAAGAGCCGACGCCGGAGCTGTATGCCGAAGTGCGTAACTGGGTGCGCAAAGAGATTGGCCCGCTGGCGACGCCGGATGTACTGCACTGGACCGACTCGTTGCCGAAAACCCGCTCCGGCAAAATCATGCGCCGAATTCTGCGTAAGATTGCCGCTGGCGATACCAGTAATCTCGGGGATACCTCGACGCTGGCCGATCCGGGCGTAGTGGACAAACTGCTCGAAGAGAAGCAGGCCATTGCGATGCCTTCTTAACACGATACCTACCCCCCTCTCCCTCTCTGGAGGGAGAGGTTAAAAACATAAACTCCCCCCAAGGATTCTGTTCAGCAGGAAAGCGGTAAACCAGCGGCTACTCGACGTAATAACGTCGGGCGGGTCACTGTTGCCGACGGATAGCCGATGGATGACATAAGGGTTACCTCTGGAGACGCTAAGATGAATGAACAAATTTGTCAGCGGATAGAAAATAGTGCGCATTTCAGGGAGTTAGTTGCATCACGGCAACGGTTTGCCGCCATTCTGTCAGTCATTATGTTGGTCATTTACGTAGGCTTTATTTTGCTTATCGCCTTCGCGCCCGGCTGGCTTGGGACGCCGCTGCATGAAGGCACCAGCGTTACCCGCGGCATCCCTATTGGTATCGGCGTCATTATCATCTCCTTCGTTCTGACCGGCATTTACGTCTGGCGGGCAAACGGCGAATACGACAAGTTGACCAAAAGCGTGATTAGCGAGGTGCAAGCATCATGAAAAAAGTCCTGACGGCGCTTGCCGCCACGCTCCCTTTCGCGGCCAACGCCGCCGATGCCATTACCGGCGCGGTGCAGCGGCAGCCGACCAACTGGCAGGCGATTATCATGTTCGTGATTTTCGTCGCCCTGACGCTGTATATCACTTACTGGGCGTCAAAACGCGTGCGTTCGCGCAGCGATTACTACACCGCGGGCGGCAATATCACCGGTTTCCAGAACGGTCTGGCGATCGCCGGCGACTTTATGTCCGCAGCCTCGTTTCTCGGCATTTCCGCGCTGGTGTACACTTCCGGCTACGACGGTTTGATCTACTCGCTCGGCTTCCTCGTCGGCTGGCCGATTATCCTGTTCCTGATCGCCGAACGCCTGCGTAACCTCGGTCGCTACACCTTTGCCGACGTAGCGTCTTATCGCCTGAAGCAGGGGCCGATTCGCACTCTCTCCGCCTGCGGTTCGCTGGTGGTGGTGGCGCTGTATCTGATTGCGCAGATGGTTGGCGCCGGCAAACTCATCCAGTTGCTGTTCGGCCTCAACTACCACGTTGCGGTGGTGCTGGTCGGCGTGCTGATGGTGTTGTACGTGCTGTTTGGCGGCATGCTCGCCACCACCTGGGTGCAGATTATTAAAGCGGTCCTGCTACTGTTCGGCGCCAGCTTTATGGCCTTTATGGTGATGAAGCACGTCGGTTTCAGCTTCAATAATCTGTTCACTGAAGCGATGGCGGTGCACCCGAAAGGGGCGGCGATCATGAGCCCCGGCGGGCTGGTGAAAGACCCGATATCGGCGCTATCGCTCGGCCTCGGCTTGATGTTCGGTACCGCGGGTCTGCCGCATATTCTGATGCGTTTCTTCACCGTCAGCGACGCCAAAGAAGCCCGTAAGAGCGTGTTCTACGCTACCGGTTTTATGGGTTACTTCTATATCTTGACCTTTATCATCGGCTTTGGGGCGATCATGCTGGTGGGGGCGAATCCGGCGTTTAAAGATGCGGCCGGACAGCTCATCGGCGGCAACAACATGGCGGCGGTGCATCTGGCGGATGCCGTCGGCGGTAACCTGTTCCTCGGCTTTATCTCAGCCGTAGCTTTCGCCACGATTCTGGCGGTGGTCGCCGGGCTGACGCTGGCAGGGGCATCGGCGGTCTCTCACGATCTTTACGCTAACGTGTTCCGCAAAGGCGCGACCGAACGTCAGGAGCTGAAGGTATCGAAAATTACCGTGCTGATCCTCGGCGTGGTAGCGATTCTGCTGGGGATTTTGTTCGAAAACCAGAATATTGCCTTCATGGTCGGCCTGGCGTTCTCTATCGCCGCCAGCTGTAACTTCCCGATTATCCTGCTGTCGATGTACTGGTCGAAGCTGACCACCCGCGGCGCGATGATCGGCGGCTGGCTCGGCCTGCTGACCGCGGTGATTTTAATGATCCTTGGCCCGACCATTTGGGTACAGATCCTCGGTCACGAGAAAGCCGTCTTCCCGTATGAATACCCGGCGCTGTTCTCCATCGCCATCGCGTTCATCGGCATCTGGCTATTCTCGATTACCGATAACTCCGCAGAAGGGATGCGCGAGCGCGAGCAGTTCCGCGCCCAGTTTATCCGTTCACAAACCGGTATCGGTATCGAACGCGGCCAGGCGCACTAATGGTATCGGCCTCTTCCTCGCGCTGAGGAAGAGGCTATATTTTAGTTATAGGTAAAGGTTATCACCCCGCTCGCATTTGCCGATCCCGCCGTCACCGTCTCCGCTGTTTTGTAATAATTGGTGGTAAACATGAGCGACTGCATAGCATATGCGCCGCCGGGGAAATCAGGATTGGTAAAAATGGTATAGCCGGCATCCGCGCCGTTATTGGTCACCGTCGTGCGGCTTGAATAATATAAGCTGATATCCGTATTCAGCGGCAGCGCATTGTCCTTCAGATTGAGCTGTACGCCAACGCCGGTGGCAGCATTACCATCCGCTGTTAAGGCCATCACCGTATGGTTCGGGTTATCGCCGCTCGCTTCCGCGGCCGTCACCCGCATTACAACGTTAGTCCCCGGCTCACAGGAGAGCGTCACCGATTGAGTTGCAGAGCCAGCTTTCCCCGAGGAATTGAATGCCGAAGCGCTTACCGTCCCCATCGCGAAATTCAATCCTGAGCTACTGACCATGCAACCCATCGGGGTGAGCTGAATAGTCGTGGTGCCGCTAATATGCAGCTGGGAAATTACGATAGTACCTGAACTGTCTTTCGCAGAGACCGTCGCGACCGGATCGTTCAACGACAATTTACTATTTGTCGCTATTGGGCCACCGGTCGCCACCAGCTGTAGCTGGTAAGCCGGTGAGTAATTGGTTGAAGCATAATAATCCAGTACGCCGGAAGGTTTGCCGAGGTAGTAATTAACATCACCAATAAAATGCTGCTGATAGTCGCTATTGAAATCGTCGCTATCGCCATTATATTCGCCGGTAACGTTTAACCAAACTTTGACTCTCAACCCTACGCCTTGTAACGAGGTGGTATAGATATTATCGCCGATTAAATCTCCTGTGTTATTTGATGCCCACTGAAAGTTAGCATATATATCACCTTGACAGTTGAGTAGCGCGGCCTGCGAACGAGTTATCTTACCTGAGTCATATAATACTGTTCCGGCCGAGTAATTCCCGGCACTAAGTAAAATCTTCTCAGGCAAATTAGTCATCGATACATCGCCAGAATTCACCCCCTCACAAGCCCAACTCAACACAGGGAAAATCAGCAGTAACATTAATATATATTTACTCATACCATTCCTTGTACATCGAATTATTTATAGATGACATCAAAGGTTGCGGTAAATCCCACAATGCCAGCGCTAATTTTTCCGTAAGGTGAATACATTCTGGCAATCATATTAAATGTATGAATATCAGTGCTGGCATCAAATGTATAAACATATCGGTCATTAGGGCCTAATGGCTGATTATCCGCCAGGCTAAATAACTGCATTCCGACGCCGCTGGCCCCGGCGCTGCCGGTTTGATAATTTTTATAAATTGAAGTATGGGTATCATCAAAATAGGAGCCACTGAAGGATAAGGTGACCGTAGAGGTTCCCGCGGAGCAGTTGCTAAACTCAAGCTTGACCGGCGTGCTTTCCCCACTGGATCCTGCTTTACCTGTTAGCGTTTGATACGACACTGTGCCTAAATCAATGGTGGCAGAGGGTTTTATTGCAACGTCACAGGATGGTTCCTCAATATTGCCAGAAACGTTAAAATTGATCGTGCTTGAATCCTCATAGGCCAATGCTGGCGTCGAAATAACAAAAAGCGCACAGATTAAATAGCCAAATAAACAGATTAAGATACCGCCGATACATTTAACATCACCCATATTCAAACCTCATTCCTTTGAGCAACCATCTAAGTTAATGACACAGTGCTTGATAGAAAATAATCTCCTGATTTTTTTCCTTCACGGTCAAATCATAATCTGCACGGCATTGTTCATTTCGCCCCTCGCCCCATTTCACCAGCATGGTTCCTTTTTGCTGAAGACCCGTCATATAAACCTGCCCGTCATCGCCAACGATATTGCTGCGAATATCCTGGCGCCGTTGTGGTTGTTTTTCTAAAGTCACAATAGCGCCAAATGGCGCGACGCCGGTCGCCGTCTTTAACGTGACCATGGCCTTTGCTCCAATATAGGTATCGTATTGCACTCTGACTATCGCGTTACGCGTCGGTACCACGTTTCTCACCACATTATCAACCTCCGCACCCGCAATCCGTTGTTCATCCAATGACAGGCTATTGACATGATATGGCCGAATATATGGCACGATAGCGTAACCTGAGGAATCGGTTGTGACATTGGTTTGTCCGCGGACCGCCACATCGCTCACACCGGGTGTTTCAATCAGGGCGGAACTCTCACCGAGGAATCGGGAAAAGGTGAGTCCGCCCGCATGGGCGATCATGCCTCCGCGTAATGAATAGTTATAGTGATTGCTATAATGGTCATAGCCGTAGCCGGCGGAAATATCCCCTTTGGAACTCTGATAATCCACACCAATATTTCCGGAAGTGCTTTTATTACTGGCGTTATAACCTTGCTGAACATTCCAGTTAAGCGATCGATCCGCCAGCATCATGCCGTTCAATCCTACGCTGTGGGTGGTGTCGCTTGCACGGCCAGAACTCATGCTGTAATTAGACGAGAGCCTTTCGCCTATCGGTATAGACAGCGTTAACGACACAATAGTATCGCTGCCAGGTTTCGTCTCTCCATGACTTTCACTACTTTGTACGTTACGGTTATATGAATAGTTAATGAAATAAGAAACTTTTCCCAGCGAACCGCTATAGCCAATGCCCAATGAATCCATTCGCGAACTATCCCAGTAAGTTTCATTCACTAAGGAAAGCGACAGAGAACCATACCCAAACAGCGATTGCGATATTGAGGCATCAAAGCGCCCTTTTTTCCGACCAGTTAATGTACAACAATCCTGGTCATCTGAGGTCTTATCGATAAAATCCTGAAAGGAATAATATCCCGCAGTAGAATAGCGATAACCAGCCACCGAAAAATTAGTTCCCGTCTGCAAAAAGCTTTTACTAAAACGCAGGCGTAAGGATTGTCCCTTTTTTTGCGATAACGTAGAGCGGGCTTCGTTTTGCTTAATATTGGCCAATGATTGAGAAGCATCAAACGACAACGCACCAATGCTTCCTAAGTTAAAACCAGAACCCATTAATATATTAGTATATTTATCTTCAGCCTGCTGTAGTCCCGCATATAACGTAATATTACTTGAAACGCCGTATGCCACCGTCGACTGGACAAAATTATATTCTTTATCACCGGAACTGGAGGCACGCGTTTTTCCGCTACTAAAAGCATAGTCCAACTGCCCCTCGCGTTGCAAAATAGCCAACGAGGCATAAGGCACGACAAAATTTTGCTCGCTACCGTCGGACTCTTTAATATTAACGTTGAGATCGCCGGCGCTCCCGGTTGAATAAAGATCCTTAATCTCGAAAGCCCCGGGAGCAACCGTTGTTTTATAGATACTGTAGCCATTCTGATAAACGGTGACCTCGGCGGTGGTGCGCGCGATACCTTTAATCGTTGGCGCGAAGCCGTGAAGACTGTCCGGCAGCATTTCCTCATCCGAGCTCAACTGCAGGCCAGTAAAATTTATGCTGTCATAAATACCCGACGAGGTATAGGTATTACCCAGAATGAATTGGCTTTTCAGGATATGGATATCGCGCGCCAGATAGCTATACACCGATTGCCAGTGACTACCGTCATCGCCGTGATCAAACGTACTATAGTTGCGAAGACGCCACGGTCCCAGATTTATACCAGGCTGCAAACTCGCAAACTGGCTTTCGGTAGCGCTACCGCCATGCCGCGGCGTATTCCATTGCCCCGACAAACTATAGTTAAGCAAACCCGCGTTGATTCCTTGTTGCCACTGCTCCTCCGGAACATAGTCTCCAGGGCGATTGAGCAGCGCCGCCTGGGGCACGGAAAGTACCAGGCGCTGCTGCGACAACGACACTGAGTATTCAAGACCAGGGATCGCTGACAGAGAGGCGCACTGCGTTGCCATATCCGCAAGCTGCGGATAGCGCGCGGTATTAATTGACCATGATTTTAGCAGTCCAACGCCAATGCAGGGTTGAACCCTGGTCTCTTGTTTATCCGTGTTTTCTTTAAATTCAATCACCTCGGTAGATATATATTTATCATTAATATAAATATCCAGATTATAGCTACCGGGTGGAATCGTATCCTGAGATAACCAGGATAAGTCCACGGCGGTAGCGCTACTTTCAGTCACTTCCAGTAAATGCGGGTTGAAGTATTCTCCGGCCTGCGCGCCAGAACTTAGGGTAGTGGCGTATAGCAAGAATGCTGCTCCGATATACCCTGGAGTATGAAATAGAGTAACGCTACTGTATGATTGCGGAATATTTTTTCCCTGCCATACCATAATCATTAATCACGCTCCATGTGATTTCTTTGTTCCTCGCAGAGGATAAAACATCTTTTGCCGGTATCTTTAACGTAGAAAATGGTGCCGCGAACCATATTCCAGATACATTCTTACCGTTAATCTTTATTTGTGAAAAATTCATATATAACGGTGAATTATTTGTTACGCTATAAAAGTTGCTATCGTGACTCCATTGTAATTTAGCAGCATAATTTTCTGGGATTTGTCCCTGCAGCTCTTTGGGACGATAAATAAGTTTAATTTTAGAATTAATAGCGAACTGCACCGTGTTCTTATCTGGCACATTATCCATTGCGGGTATGCCTTTAACATTTAGCCAAAGCATGGACTCCCGACTGGTTGGTAATGGCTTCCCTGAACGCACTATCCGGACAAAACCTTTCTCACCAGAATTTAAACGAAATAGCGGTGGTGTTATAATAAATGAGTCTTTTTCAGGTGATGAAGTATCAACGACAGAAAGCCAGGACTGGACAATATTAGTGGTATTATCTCTATTATCAACAGCCACTACCGTACTCTCTTTGGCGCCATCAAATATCACCCGAGTCGCACCGACCACTACGCTCGCTTGCGCATTCGAAAGGGTTAGCAATAAGCTAATAAAAAATAAACGATATCTCATATACCCATAATAAAGGGGAATCTACATACCGCTCCCCTTTCTCCATACAAAATTAATTAATAGTAAGTCACGTTATAAGTCACGGTCGTTTTTACTGCCCCTTTCGTTGGATCAGAAGCGCCTGACTTGACCATTTTCACGGTAAATGGAATAGTCGCAGCCCCTGATGAAATATCCACATCGGCGCCTTCTTCATTATTTTTCAGCAACTTACCTGCGTTATCAAAGATGGCGACCGCTACGCCAGAAGCTGCAGAAGTTGAAGCCTGGTTTTTGAAGTAATCACTGTTCGCAGCATCTGCCTCGCCACCGAAGGTAACGCGGGCGATAGCGTTGCCCCCCTCTTCAGTGCCAGGACAGTTAGCCAGGGAAAATGAAAAATTCTTCGCAGCACCATAGGTATTCGCTTTCAAATCCGCCACTGAAGTGGTACCCATTTCGATAGACGTCACCCCACCATCAATTGTTGCGGTACAGGTGGTATCAGAAACGGTACCGTTGAAAGTAATCGTATTCGATGCAGCTTGCGCATAGGTCGACAGCATGCAGGAGGCAGAAATTGCCAGCGCGCTGAACACATATTTCTTACTGATTTTCATATGAATTCCCATATCCATTGTAAACGACAATCAATCCGTCAATTGCTTGATGCAGGTATATTAAAGAATGGAATTCAAAATTAGCGCCGTCAGATTTTTATAAAAACAACATGCAATATTTTATAAATAATTTAAAATTGACCAGGTAATCGCTTATTGAATCCATTCAATAATAGCATCCCGCATAAAAATAATATCTTGAGAAAAATATTTTTCAATAAGTATTGCTAACATCATCCATTAGAATGAATTAATCACCTATTATAAAAACAAACCAAATACACATATTATCAGCATGTTATGCATTCATATAATTCACAGCGCAAATTAGTAATTGTTTAATCATTATTAAATTCATTAAATAACCCATCATTTAGAAATATCTTTTTACAAATTAAATGACATAAGATCTTTCCAAACAGCATTCAACAAAAACATCCCACAATGAAATTAAGAATATAACCTAAACACATTTCATACTAATTAAGATAAATAGCCTATGGATACGTAATATTTTACCGGGGTGAACTCAGCAGTCTTACCCGTTGTCCTTTGAGGTAAGACTGCGGAATCTTAAAATATCGCCCAACGAACTAGCGGCGCCGCCAGCACCATGACTACGCCGGAAAGCATCATCACCAGGCTGGCGACCACGCCCTCCTGCTGGCCCAGTTCATAGGAGCGGGCTGTTCCGGCGCCGTGCGACGCCGCGCCGAACCCCGCCCCTTTAGCCATACCGGCGCGGATTGACAGGCGTAAGAACAGCACATCGCCAATCGCCATACCAAATACCCCGGTGACCACCACAAAAAGCGCTACCAGGTCAGGCTGGCCACCGAGCGGTTTCGCCGCCGCCAGCGCAAACGGCGTGGTCACCGAGCGTACCGCCAGGCTACGCTGAATTTCGTCAGGCAGAGTGAAGAGACGCGCCAGCCAAACGGAAGTGGTAACGGCGACCACCGACGCCGTCACCACTCCCGCGGTCAACGACATCCAGTGACGCTTAATAATCGCCAGGTTGTCATAGACCGGTACGGCGAAGGCGATGGTGGCCGGCCCCAATAACCACAATAGCCAGTGCGACTCGCCCATATAGCTCTGATAGGAGATATGACCAAAGACGAGGATCAGCACCAACAGTACCGGCGTCAGCACCAGCGGCATCAACGGCAGTTTATGGAAGCGGCGATAGAGACGCTTATTGGCGAAATAGAGCCCGAGGGTGACCGCCAGGCACAGCATGCTCAGGGTAAAATCACTCATTTTTCAGCCTGCTCACTTCGTAGCGATACACCTTATCCACTACCCACGCCGTGGCGCCCAGTACCATAGTGGTGCTTAACGCGATGACGAGGAAGATGCGCCAGCCGTCCACCATCAGCAGTTGCGCATAGTTAACGACGGCAACCACCGCCGGGACGAAAAACAGCAGCATTTCCGCCAGTAGCCAGCGCGCGCCTGCGCGCACCCAGTTGAGCGGTATCACCCGGCAGACGATAAGCATCAGCAGCATCAACATGCCGACAAGATTGGCAGGAAGCGGGAGATGTAGCCAATTCACCAGATATTCAGCGCAGACAAACAACCCGGCATAGAGCAGTACCTGAACCGGTACCTGAAGACGTTGCATCACGAAAGGCGCAACACGTGCTGGCGCGAAGGCCATGAGCGGAATTCCCTAAAAATAAGTCAGGGGTGCAGTATAGAGAGCCGCCCTTGCGGACAGAAATGAATTAAAATCATCACAGGTATAGTCTCAGGGAATAATCATGGATATACGTACGTTGCGGTATTTTGTCGAAGTCGTCCGCCAGCAAAGCTTTACCCGCGCGGCGGAGAAACTCTTCGTCACGCAACCCACCATCAGCAAGATGCTCAAAAATCTGGAAGATGAGCTCAACTGCACCCTGCTTATCCGTGATGGCCGCAAGCTGTTATTAACCGATACCGGCCGGGTAGTCTTCGAACGCGGGCAGGCGATACTCGGCGAATTCAGCCAGTTAAAAGCCGAACTCAGCGATATTAACCATCTGAATAAAGGCGTACTGCGCCTGGGGATCCCGCCGATGGTCGGCATGTTGATGGCTGAGCCCATCAGCCGCTTTCGCCTGCGTTATCCCGGCGTGGAGCTGAAAATTTCCGAGTTCGGCGGGTTGACGGTGCAGCAGGCGGTTAGCAACGGCGAACTCGACCTGGCGATGACCGCGCTACCGGTCGATGAGTCCAGCGGCCTGACCACGCTGTCACTCTTTAGCCACCCGCTCTGCGTCCTCGTGCCGAAGACAGCGCAGTGGCAGGATATCACCTCGATCTCGCCGCAAAAGCTGGCGCAGCATCCATTGGTTATCTACAACGAAGATTTCGCCCTCAGCCAACAGCTGATGCGCCTGTTTGCCGAGCGTGATGTCAAGCCGCGTATCGCCGTGCGCAGCGGTCAGTGGGATTTTCTGGCAGCAATGGTGCAGGCGGGCATTGGCGTGGCGATTTTGCCGGAGCCGATTTGCCAGCGGCTGGATGCCGAGGATTTTTATTGGATCCCGCTGGAGAGCGAATTACGTTGGGAATTAGGGATGATCTGGCGGGAAGGGGTGTATATGTCGCGCAGCGCCGAGGCGTGGCTGGAATGCAGTAAAGCGTTCTGGCTGGAGTAACTCCCCGGTCGCGCTAACGCTTACCGGGGCTACATATAGACTGTCGATACTGTTATCGGTTGGCAACTTTTTAAGGGTTTTTCCCGGACGCGGCGCGTTGCGCCTTCTCCGGGCTACCAAATCGCATCGTGCTGTAGCCCCGGTAAGCGGCAGCGCCACCGGGGGATTTTGAGATCGCCAACACCAGTAGTGTCAGCCAGCATAGTGAATAAATTAAAGGCAGGCCGCACGGACCGTAGATACTGTTATCGGCTGGCAACTTTTTAAGGATTTTTCCCGGACGCGGCGCGTTGCGCCTTCTCCGGGCTACCAAATCGCGCAGTGCTGTAGCCCCGGTAAGCGTTAGCGCCACCGGGGGATTTTGAGATCGCCAGCACCAGTAGTGTCAGCCAGCATAGTGAATAAATTAAAGGCAGGTCGCACGGACCGTAGGTCGGGTAAGGCGTTAGCCGCCACCCGACAAAAAACGGCGCCGCGAGTAGCCCCGATAAGCGTCGCGCTTACCGGGACTTAAGGTTACTGATCTTCGATTAACAACGCTTCTAACAGGTCGAGATCGTGTAGCAGCTTCTGCAACGTCTCGTTGCTGATTTGCCGCGTCGCGCGCAGGTGGTACAGCTCACCGCGTTCCGAACGTAGCGCCGCCAGACGGAAACGGCGCTCAAGGCTCTCTTCCAGCATCGAGGTTTCGACATCGTTACGCCCATCCACACGGCGACGCAGGTTACCGATGACGCGCGAACTCACCTCGGTCAGCAGCTGGTTGTCGATATTTTCTTTGGTATCCGCCGCCAGGCGTTCTTCCATTTTCTGAATCGCGACAATCGCCACATCCGCCGTCGCGGCGCGCGCCAGACGCTCTTCTTTGCGCTGCTGTACGTGGTCGGTGGACTCAATACGCCGCAACAGAATCGGCAACGCGATCACCCCGACGAACAGGGAGAAAAGAATCACCCCGGCGGCCAGGAAGATAAGCTCGTAACGCGCCGGGAAGACGTTGCCGTCCGGTAAGAGTAGCGGAATCGACAGCACACCGGCGAGAGTAATCGCCCCGCGCACCCCGGCGACGGAGGAGATCAGCAGCTCGCGGGTGGTCCAGGAGCCAAACTCCATCGGTTTCTTCTTCAGGAAGCGCTGGCTGAGCTTACGCATCGTCCACAGCCAGCCGAAACGCACCAGCATCAGCGCGGCGTAAATCAGCACGATATCGGTGAACAGCATCCAGGTTTCAACGTTCGGATCGGCTTCCGCCGCCACCAGCGAGCTCGACAGGATATCCGGCAGCTGCAGCCCCAACAGCAGGAACACCATGCCGTTAAACACGAACTCCAGCATGGCCCAGGTACTGTTGGCGCGCAGGCGCATAGCCAGCGGCGCGGTACGCATCACCCCGGAACGGGTGATGGTCATCCCCGCGGCCACCGCCGCCAGGATCCCCGAGAAACCGATATGTTCGGCAATCAGGTAAGAAGCGAACGGCAGCAGGAACAGCAGCACAATTTGCGTTGCCGGTTCATCGCCGCCCCAGCGGCTGAGGAAACGCATTGAGCGGCCATACAGCCAGCTGACCACGAAACCGGCCAGGATGCCGCCAATCGCCACCTTCAGAAACTCAACGGTGGCGCCGCCAATGGTGAACACCATCGTGCCCATCGCCACGGCAACGGCAAATTTTAACGACACCAGGCCAGAAGCGTCATTCATCAGCGCTTCACCCTGCAGGATACCCATGATTTTCTTCGGTATCCGCCCTTCGCCGACAATACCGGACAGCGCCACGGCATCGGTCGGCGACAGCACCGCCGCAAGGGCGAATGCCGGAACCAGCGGGATCCCCGGCACAATCCAGTAAATCAGGAAGCCGATACCGACCACGGTGACCACCACCAGCGCCAGCGCCAGGCCGAAGATTTCCCGGCCGTGCTCGATAAACTCGCGGGTCGGCGTTTTCCAGCCATCGGCAAACAGCAGCGGCGGGATAAACAGAACGAGGAAGAGTTCAGGGTCGAACTCAACGTGCAAACCAAAGGTCGGCCAGGCCAACAGCGCGCCGATGGCGATTTGCATTAACGGTAGTGGGACCTGAAAGGGCAGTACGCGTGTAACCACCCCGGAGAGAGAGACCACGAGGGTCATGATGAGTATGGTGAAGAATATTTCCATGTGTTCCCTGTTTGCTGCGTTTTCTTTTTTTACATCTGAGGCGTCATGTCTCGAAATGATACGCTACTCAGATTAACGCAAAAGGAAACAGGATGTGGCTTAAAAATTAAACGGGCGGCCAAAGCCGCCCGTCGTTAGCAGGAAAAGTTAAATCGCCCATCCGCCGGCGTAGAAGATGACCAGCGCCGCCGCGATGATCACGGTGCCCGCATTGAGCTTGCGCCATTCGCCGGATACCACGCGGCCAATCACCAGCGATGCAAAACCGATCATGATGCCGGTCACGATGTTGCAGGTCAGCACGATGAACACCGCGGTAATCAGCCCCGCCATCGCATCAACGAAGTCATTGAAGTCGATTTTCGCCACGTTGCTCAGCATCAGCAGGCCAACGTACATTAGCGCTGGCGCGGTCGCGTAGGCCGGTACCAGATAGGAGAGCGGAGAAAGGAACAGGATCAGCAGGAACAGCACGCCAACGGTGACTGCCGTCAGGCCAGTTTTGCCGCCCGCCGCCGTACCGGCTGCCGATTCGATATACACCGCCGCAGGGGCTGCGCCCACCACGCCGGAGAACACGCTGCTCAGGGAGTCGGTAGTCAGCGCTTTGCCGCCGTTGATGATCTGCCCGTCTTTATCCAGCAGGTTAGCCTGGCCGGCCACCGCGCGAATGGTACCGGTGGCGTCGAATACCGCAGTCATGACCAGCGCCAGCACGCTTGGCAGCACCACCGGGTTCAGCGCGCCGATGATATCAAGGCTGCCAATCAGCGAATTGCCTTTGTCGTCGCTCAGCGACGGCATGGCGAAAATCCCGGAGAAATGGACGTTCGGATCGAAAATCAGTCCGATAATGGAAATACCGATGATGGTCAGCAGAATGCCGCCAGGCACTTTCAGTTTTTCCAGACCGATAATGACCGCCAGGCCAATCAGCGACATCATCACCGGGAAGCTATCGAAATTGCCCAGCGCAACCGGCAGGCCGTCCAGCGGGTTTTTTATTACCAGACCGACGCCGTTGGCGGCGATCAGCAGCAGGAACAGGCCGATACCGATGCCGGTGCCGTGCGCCACGCCCTGCGGCAGGTTGCGCAGGATCCAGCTACGAATACCGGTAGCGGAGATAATGGTGAACAACACCCCCATCAGGAACACGGCGCCTAATGCCACCGGAATACTAATGTGCTGCCCCAGCACCAGGCTAAAAGCGGTAAAGGCGGTCAGCGAAATCGCGCAGCCGATAGCCAGCGGCAGGTTAGCCCACAGGCCCATCACTAATGAACCGACGCCCGCTACCAGGCAGGTCGAGACGAACACCGCCGCAGGCGGAAAGCCAGCTTTACCTAACATTCCCGGCACCACGATGACGGAGTACACCATCGCCAGGAAGGTCGTTAATCCGGCAACAATTTCCTGACGTACGGAGCTGCCGCGAGCTGAAATTTTAAACCAGGCGTCTAATGAACCACCGGTACGCGCTGAAGGCGTAGACATAGAAAACTTCCCCTGAAAATTTTGATCGTTCGCTTGCATGCGTGATGGACCGTCCACTGCCAGTTAAACGCCATCTCCTTGTGCTGTTTCCCGGCGCCAGGAGGGAGGCTGAGAAAAAGCAAACGTTTAACTCCGCGCATACAATGCGGTATATGGAATGTCTTTGCTCCCCCTGTCGGCAGGGGAAAAAACGAGCAAAGTAAAAAGGCAAACGATTATCCTGTCTTTAGCTGGCCCTTTTCAACTGAAGTTTGTCGTATTTTGCCAAATTTCGCCGCCAAAGCTCAGGAAATAGACAAACGATGCGCAAACGTTATCGTCAGTGCGCAATGCATTAACATTTTTATATGTTTTAATCCTCTTTCTGGCGTATTAACCACCTGGCAGGGTAAATGGCCCGCCGCGCTCAATAGCGTTAATCCACCCCGGACGTGACTCCACCTGCTGCTGCCAACGCCGGGTGTGCGGCAGGTCTTGAATGCCGCCGCGCGCCAGTAAGGCCATCACCGGGAAGCTCATCTGAATATCCGCCATGCTCAGCGTGCCGCCGGCAAACCACGGCTGACGAGCCAGATGCTGTTCAATATATGCCGCATGGGTCGCCAACTGTCTATCCAGCCACGCTTTTTGTACCCCTTTGCCCAACGCCCCGCCCAGGGTGCGCATACCAAGCGGCACCGGCGGCTTGCCGAGGCTGGCGAAGATAAGCTTCATCAACAGCAAGGGCATTAACGATCCCTCGGCATAATGGAGCCAGAAGCGATATTGCAGTTTATCTTCCCTCCCCTGCGGCCTCAGCTGCTGGGCGCTATCGTAGGTTTCCTGCAGATATTCCAGAATCGCGCCGGACTCTGCCAGCACCACGCCCTGATCCTCAAGCACCGGCGATTTACCCAACGGGTGAATTTTTTTCAGTTCCGCTGGCGCCTGCATGTTTTTTTCACGCTGGTAGCAGACTACCTGATAGGACAATTGCAGTTCTTCCAACGCCCACAGCACGCGCTGCGAGCGGGATTGGTTGAGGTGATGGACCGTCAACATGGCGCTCTCCTGTTGTTCGTTCAAATTAACTATAGAAACAGGCGGCCAATGACGGAAAAATTTCGGCAACGTCAACAGGCAAAATCAGCAGGCTGTGCCACAATTACATTGTCGACGCAATCCGGAACCTCCTTCAACACATTGCGCAATACCTGAGGGGAGTCGACGTCGGGGGAAACCCTCCCGTGAGCCAGCGGGATAATGCGAAAGACAAAGACCGGAAAACAACTAAAGCGCCCTGTTGTGGCGCTTTAGTTTTTTGCAGGTATCACCATTAATCCTCTTCCAGCAGGCGTGCGCCGGTCCCCTCTTCACCCAACTTATCTCCAGGGTTGCGTAACGGACAATCGCGGCGCGATAAACAGCCGCAACCGATGCAGCCGTCGAGCTGGTCGCGCAACGCGGTCAGGGTGTGAATACGCCGATCCAGCTCCTCCCGCCATTGCGACGACAGCTGTTTCCACTCTTTGGCGCTCAGATTATGCCCTTCCGGCAGGACGCCGAATGCCTCGCCGATGGTCGCCAGCGGAATACCAATACGTTGCGCAATCTTGATGATAGCGACCGCACGCAGCACATCGCGGCGATATCGCCGCTGATTGCCCGCGTTGCGCTGGCTGCGGATAAGCCCTTTGCTTTCATAAAAGTGTAGCGCCGAGACGGCGACGCCGGTTCGTTTCGCCACCTCCCCAGGGGAGAGCAGCATTTTGATGCGTGCTGGTTTATTTTCCATAAAGCTCTTTACCTCAAGTTAACTTGAGGAATTATACTCGCCGACAGACAAAACGACGAATCGAGAATTGAGAGAGGCCGCTTTATGTCCCATCAGGATATTATCCAAACGCTTATTGAATGGATTGATGAACATATCGATCAACCACTTAACATTGATGTAGTCGCTAAAAAATCGGGATACTCGAAATGGTATCTGCAGCGAATGTTCCGTACCGTTACCCACCAGACGCTGGGTGATTACATTCGCCAGCGCCGGCTACTGCTCGCCGCTGAAGCGCTGAGAACCACGCAACGTCCTATTTTTGATATTGCGATGGATTTGGGATACGTCTCGCAGCAGACGTTCTCGCGGGTATTCCGCCGGGAGTTCGATCGCACTCCCAGCGATTACCGTCATCAGATTTCCGCCTGACGACCGTCGTGCGGCGTACGCAGTAAGATTGGGGACTTGGCGAGCCACTGCATAAACTCCTGTGGCGGCATAGCCCTGGCAAAATGCCATCCCTGACAAAACTGCACGCCGCGCTTAAGCAACCAATCCACCTGATCCAGCGTTTCTACCCCTTCGGCGATGGTTTTTAAACGCAGGCTACGCGCCATATCGATGATATGCTCGGCAATCAGATGGCTGGTACTGTTGGTGGTCAGCGTATCGATAAAGGATTTATCAATCTTCAGAATATCGACATTGAGCGAATAGAGGTTATGCAGGTTGGAATAACCGGTACCGAAATCATCAATGGCTATTTCGTAGCCCGCTTCGCGGAAGGCCTGAATCACCGGTGTGGTTTTCGGCACATCGATAAATCCTCTTTCGGTGACTTCAATTTTAATTTGCTTCACGCAAACCGCATAGCTGCGGGCCTTCTCAGTGATCTGCGCAATTAATCGCGCGGAGTGGAAGTCCGATGCCGAAAGATTAATCGCGATATAGAGCTGTGGATGTCTGGCCAGATATTCGCCAAGATCGTTGAACAACTCGTCGACCACATAATCCGTCACCTGAGCAATCATGCCTGAGTTTTCCGCCAACGGAATAAACTCCGCCGGGCTCATCACCGGACCGTCAAACCCCGGCCAGCGTAACAGCGCCTCGGCGCCGACGCAGCGGTTATTCTTGATGTCGATAATAGGTTGGTAATGCAGGCACAGTTGTCGGTGGCTTAACGCTCGCTGCAGTTTATTGCGCGGTGAATGATACTGCTGACGGCTTCGCGACCAGACCATCAGAATCAAAATGCTGCAAATAATGCCTAACGGCAGGGTCAAGGTAATCTGGTCGTAGAGGCTGGCATAATAGCTGGCGCGCGAGGTGGACATGATGACCGCAATCGGCCGAATCGACGAATGGGCGACGGTATAAACCCGGCCATCCTGGTTGAAAAAAGCGTCTTCGTGGCGAATAAGACGATGTAATTCCCTGGCATCAACGTTTTTACTCACGGAGAAAAACATGTTCGTTTTGGTGTCGAAGACGCCGTAAGCTAAATCTTTATCGCTGGAAATAACCGAACTATAAGAGAGAGGGTTAACCACCACGGCATAATGCCCGCGCTGCATATAATTCATATCATAGCCGGGATAAAACGGCGTATCACGATAGTAGTAAATGGAGACGTCGGGCTTTCGAGTATAATTCGCGGCAGCTATTCTCCAGCCCTCTTCGGGATGGACCGCGGTGGAACAGAGGAAAGTGTTACCGCTCGCATAAATCAGGTCATCAACATACAGTAGCCCGCGCACGATATTTAACATGTACTGCTGATGCTGCGGGGAACACATTGCCCCGGTAAAGTGCATGGCTTTTTCGCGCGCCTGCTCGGATTCATGAATGACCATTTCCGTTTTTTGCAGCGCCAGCTGCGAAAACGATTGCAGTCTATCTGAGATTTCTTCCCGGGCTCTGATTTGCGCAAACCACAACGCCAACACCACCGGCAGCACAACCACCAGTATGATGAAGAATATTCTTAACGCCTTATGCGGCGCGTTACGACTCATTTCCGCTTTTTATCCATGCGATACGCCTCAATCACGGTATAAGGACAAAAACCAGGCATTACCGACTGTTATAAAAAACAGCGAATTTCAGCAACGAACACGTTTATGTAAAAACCTCACACCTAATAATGATGAATCATACTTACTTATAGATGGATCGAGAAACATTCTCGTAATAATTAAGACACTAGCCACTTACTAATTCGGTTTCTCCGTACAATTACTCGTAATAAGTAACAAAACCCGTTGAACAATTATCGGCAGTCCAGGCCCAGTCCTTAACGGTGTCGAAAAACAGACACCAGACATGCTGGCGCGCATTCCGCCGCCATTAACCCTATTAATAACGTGGTTTAAAATGTCAAAAAAGGTCATTTTTTGTCTGGCGAATAAATCAGCAAATGTGATATAGTTCACACAAGTTGATGAAACAAAATCGTCGTTTCATCACTCCCTGAAGTGCCCGCCGATAGCCAGAGCGTCTCATTATTGATAATCGCGCCAGGTTGTCTAAGGCTCCCGACTTTCTTTGAGAGATAGGATAAGTTAATGGCTTCCATTACTACCAGTGTCGTACTTTTGCGCTGGCCCCTGGTGAGCGCGGTATTGATGTTCCTGGCCAGTTCGCTGAATATTCAATTACGTAAAAGCGACTATGCCGGCTTAGCGATTATTTGTAGCTGCCTGGGCCTGGCTGCCGCCTGTTGGTTTGCTACCGGCTTGTTAGGCATCACCATGGTGGATGTTGCTAAAATCTGGGGCAACATTAAAGATGTCATGGTTGAAGTCATGAGCCAGACGCCGCCAGAATGGCCAATGATGATGACCTGATAAAAAAGCTTCCTGCGGGAAGCTTTTTTATTTTCAGCAACAGCGATGTTCTTCCCGGCTCCTGCTAATATTGTTCGCATAACATCGGTCGTAGACGCTCGTTTGGGCAGCGCTTAACCGCACAATACGATTGATAAAGACAAGATTCCTGCTCCGCGACCTCGAAATTGTACGGGCAGGTTGGCCGCTCTCTTAAGGTTTCCCACTGTTTATCGTCGTAACGCGTGATGTTATAAATTTTTAATGAATGATATCGATCATTAATTAAAACTTTAGATGAATAAAGTTTCATGGTTTCGCCGGGAATTAATAAAAGCTCAGCCTCATACCAGATAATAAACTTGAGAAACCGCAGCCCAGATATTGACGAAAAGGCAACGCCAGTATGCGGGCAGATAAGGGTGTTAAGAATCGTCCATTTCATCTTCCATCCTTGTAAGTAAAATCTGAGAGAGAATTTAGTGATAGCACTCCAGGCCGTTATCTGCAAGGCAGGTTATTAATAGTGTGATATAGACCAACCCTGACACACATCGGCCATACCACTCTTGAAGTAAGCTAATCCGGGCATTCTACGAATTATGTATTAATACTAAAAAAACATAACCATGCAAAGGTTATAAATAACCTTACAATATATTTTAAATAGCAGACAAAAATATCATTTTGATATTCACCTGGATGGGATAAGCAATTAGCGATCGCAAAGCGAAAATATTCTATGGTAGGAGAAGCATCTCTTTCTTTTGTATTCTCGCAATCAGGACAATACCACCTACGTCGCGCTGAACCCGGGAGAGGTAAGTAGAAAAAGGCACAGGGGCGCGTTTGCATTGACTAAAATATAACCATCTCCCTGCAGAGTGCCGCATCATGAACATCTTCGGTTTTCAACGTCACCTGGCGATGGTTTCCGGCTGCCTTCTGGCCATCATGTTTGCCTTCTCCGCTTCAGCGGCTTCGACGAATAAATCGCCGCCGGCCCAAAAGGACAAAGCGGAGCTGGCCATCAATATGGATCACATCATGCAGCCGCAAAAAGGCGATCTTCCCGATATGATCAACCGGCGGGCGATCCGGGTATTAACGACCTACAGCAAGACCTTCTTTTTTATCGATAAGGGTACCCAGCGCGGCGCCACCCACGATCTTTTCATCGCTTTAGAAAAAGATCTCAATAGCAGACTGGCAAAAGAGAAGAAGCTGAAGCAGAAACACCTCAAAATGCGGATCGTTTTCATCCCGGTGACGCGGGATAACCTGTTCAAGGCGTTGAATGAAGGTAAGGGGGATATCGCCGCCGCCAATCTCACCATCACTTCATCGCGTCAGGAGCAGGTCGCCTTTACCACCCCGCTCTATAGCGATGTCAAAGAGCTATTAGTTTCTGGGCCATCATCGCCCAACGTGAAAAGCCTGGAGCAGCTTTCCGGTAAAACCGTGTTTGTTCGACGCTCCTCCAGCTATTACGAAAGTTTGCAGGCGCTTAACGCCCGCTTTGCCAAAGCGTCGCTGCCGCCGGTCATTCTGCAGGAGGCGCCGGAGGCGCTCGAAGATGAGGATCTTCTCGAAATGCTTAATGCCGGCCTGATTCCTCTGATCGTGGTGGATCGCCATAAAGCGATTTTCTGGAAACAGGTGTTTCCCAAAATTCAGGTGCATGAAGACATTGTGTTACGAGATGGCGGTAGCATCGCCTGGGCGGTCCGCAAAGATAACCCACAGCTTCTCGCGGTGCTGAATACCTTCGTGAAGAATAATCGTCAAGGCAGCACCCTGGGAAACACGATTCTGCTGCGCTACCTGAAAAGCGCGACCTACGTTAAAAATGCCGCAGCCAACAGAGAACGAGCTAAATTTTTGCAGATGGTCGACATCTTTAGAAAATATGGCGAACGCTATGATGTCGACTGGCTGCTGATGGCAGCCCAGGGATATCAGGAGTCGCGGCTCAATCAATCGGTACGTAGCCACGTCGGCGCAATCGGCGTAATGCAGGTCATGCCCGCCACCGGCAAGGAGCTGAAAGTTGGCGATATTAAGAAAATCGATCCCAACATTCATGCCGGCGTGAAGTATATGCGCTGGATGATTGATCATTACTATGGCGATCAGCCAATGACGCCGCTGAATAAAGCGCTATTTTCGTTCGCGTCCTACAATGCGGGCCCGGCGCGCATCGCGCGTCTACGTACGGAAACCCAAAAACGCGGTTTTGATCCGAACATCTGGTTTGGCAACGTTGAGAATCTCGCCGCGGAAAAAATCGGCGCTGAGACGGTAACCTACGTCAGCAATATCTATAAATACTATATTGCCTATCGGCTGATAATGGATGATATCGCCCGTAAACAAAAAGCGACTGCCGCGCCGCTACCCGAGCCAGGAACGGGCAAGCCGCAGCCCGACGCGGCTACGCCCACAGCGCCTCAAATTCCGACGCCGGCGGCCTGAGAACCTGAAATGAAAAAGCCCCGAACAATCGGGGCTTTTTGTTGGCTTACCGCACAGGCAGCACGTAATAAGGAAAACCTTAGAACGGGATATCGTCGTCGAAGTCCATCGGCGGTTCGTTAGATGGCGCTGCCGGAGCCTGCTGCTGCGGACGAGACTGCGCGCCGCCGCTGAACTGGTTGCCGCCCTGCGGCTGCTGAGGCTGACCCCAACCGCCCTGCTGCTGGCCGCCGCCTGCCGGTGCGCCGCCGCCCTGACGGCCGCCCAGCATCTGCATGGTGCCGCCGACGTTTACCACGATTTCAGTGGTGTACTTGTCCTGACCGGACTGATCGGTCCATTTGCGGGTACGCAGCTGACCTTCGATATAAACCTGAGAACCTTTACGCAGGTATTCGCCAGCGACTTCCGCCAGTTTGCCGAACAGCACAACGCGGTGCCATTCAGTCTGCTCTTTCATTTCGCCGGTTTGCTTATCGCGCCAGGATTCGGAAGTTGCCAGCGTGAAGTTGGCGACAGCGCCGCCACTTGGCATGTAGCGTACTTCCGGGTCCTGCCCCAGATTACCGACGAGAATCACCTTGTTTACGCCTCTGCTGGCCATGATCGAATCTCCTGAATAATACGTTTTGTATAAGTGTAAACCGGGAATTCTAACATCACAAAGGGGCAATTTGATAGCTGCGAAGCCAATTCCAGAAAACATCCCGCCGCTATGCAATTTTTCACTCTCTTACTGCAGCGCCATTCCAATACTGTATATCCAGACAGGTCAAGTTGTGTCATAATTAGCCGTTTCTGCCGTTTGTCCTTCAAACAAACCAGGCAATCCGTGTATCTACCTACCGGGAAAGGTGAATGGATAAGATCGAAGTTCGGGGCGCCCGCACCCATAATCTCAAAAACATCAACCTCGTCATCCCGCGCGACAAACTCATTGTCGTCACCGGGCTTTCTGGGTCTGGCAAATCCTCACTCGCTTTCGACACCCTGTACGCCGAAGGCCAGCGTCGCTACGTCGAATCGCTCTCCGCCTATGCGCGACAGTTCCTGTCGCTGATGGAGAAACCAGACGTCGATCATATCGAAGGGCTGTCGCCGGCGATTTCTATCGAGCAGAAATCGACCTCCCACAACCCGCGTTCGACGGTAGGTACGATTACTGAAATCCACGACTATCTGCGCCTACTGTACGCCCGCGTCGGCGAACCGCGCTGTCCGGATCACGACGTGCCGCTGGCCGCACAGACCGTCAGCCAGATGGTCGATAACGTGCTCTCTCAGCCGGAAGGTCAGCGCCTGATGCTGCTGGCGCCCATCATTAAAGAGCGTAAGGGCGAGCACACCAAAACGCTGGAGAACCTTGCCAGTCAGGGCTATATCCGCGCGCGGATCGATGGCGAAGTCTGCGATCTTTCGGATCCGCCGAAATTAGAGCTGCAAAAGAAACACACGATCGAAGTGGTTATCGACCGCTTTAAAGTGCGCGACGATCTGGCGCAGCGTCTAGCGGAGTCTTTCGAAACCGCGCTGGAGCTCTCAGGCGGCACCGCCATTGTTTCCAATATGGATGACAGTAAGGCGGAAGAGCTGCTGTTCTCGGCAAACTTCGCTTGCCCGATTTGTGGCTATAGCATGCGCGAGCTGGAGCCGCGCCTGTTCTCCTTCAACAACCCGGCAGGCGCTTGCCCAACCTGCGACGGCCTTGGCGTTCAACAGTATTTCGATCCCGATCGGGTAATTCAGAATCCTGAGCTATCGCTGGCTGGCGGCGCCATCCGCGGTTGGGATCGCCGCAACTTCTACTACTTCCAGATGCTCAAGTCGCTGGCGGATCACTATAAGTTTGATGTCGAAGCGCCATGGGGCACCCTCAGCGCTAATGTGCATAAAGTCGTGCTGTACGGTTCAGGTAAAGAGAATATTGAATTCAAATACATGAACGACCGCGGCGACACATCAGTACGCCGCCATCCGTTCGAAGGCGTGCTGCACAACATGGAGCGCCGTTACAAAGAGACGGAATCCAGCGCGGTGCGCGAAGAGCTGGCGAAATTCATCAGCAACCGTCCGTGCGCCAGCTGTGAAGGCACGCGTCTGCGTCGCGAAGCGCGCCACGTGTTTGTGGAAAACACGCCGCTACCGACCATTTCCGACATGAGCATCGGTCATGCGATGGACTTCTTCAACAACCTGAAGCTGTCCGGACAGCGGGCGCAAATCGCCGAGAAAGTGCTGAAAGAGATTGGCGATCGTCTGAAGTTCCTCGTCAACGTCGGCCTGAACTATCTAACGCTCTCTCGTTCGGCGGAGACCCTCTCCGGCGGTGAAGCGCAGCGTATTCGTCTGGCGAGCCAGATTGGCGCGGGGCTGGTTGGCGTGATGTACGTGCTGGATGAGCCCTCTATCGGCCTGCACCAGCGTGATAACGAACGCCTGCTCGGTACGCTCATCCACCTGCGTAACCTGGGTAACACGGTCATTGTCGTTGAACATGACGAAGACGCCATTCGCGCCGCCGACCACGTGATCGATATCGGCCCCGGCGCTGGCGTTCACGGCGGCCAGGTGGTGGCCGAAGGGCCGCTGGACGCCATTATGGCGGTACCAGAATCCCTGACCGGGCAGTACATGAGCGGCAAACGCAAAATCGAAGTGCCGAAACAGCGCGTCGCCGCCGATCCGGAAAAAGTGCTGAAACTGACCGGCGCGCGCGGCAACAACCTCAAGGATGTGACGCTGACGCTGCCCGTCGGCCTGTTTACCTGCATTACCGGCGTTTCCGGTTCCGGCAAATCAACGCTGATTAACGATACCCTGTTTCCCATCGCCCAGCGTCAGTTGAACGGCGCGACGATTGCCGAACCGGCGCCGTACCGCGATGTCCAGGGGCTGGAACACTTCGATAAAGTCATTGATATCGACCAGAGCCCGATTGGCCGCACGCCGCGCTCAAACCCGGCAACCTATACCGGCGTGTTCACGCCGGTGCGCGAACTGTTCGCCGGAGTACCGGAATCACGTTCACGCGGCTATACGCCGGGCCGCTTCAGCTTTAACGTGCGCGGCGGTCGCTGCGAAGCCTGTCAGGGCGACGGGGTGATCAAGGTTGAGATGCACTTCCTGCCGGACATCTACGTACCGTGCGACCAGTGCAAAGGCAAACGCTATAACCGCGAAACGCTGGAGATTAAGTACAAGGGCAAAACCATCCACGAAGTGCTGGATATGACCATCGAAGAAGCGCGCGAATTCTTTGATGCCGTGCCGGCGCTGGCGCGTAAGCTGCAAACCCTGATGGATGTCGGCCTGACCTATATTCGTCTCGGCCAGTCGGCAACCACGCTCTCCGGCGGTGAAGCCCAGCGCGTGAAGCTGGCGCGCGAACTTTCCAAGCGCGGTACCGGCCAGACGCTGTATATCCTTGATGAACCGACCACCGGTCTGCATTTCGCCGATATTCAGCAGCTGCTGGACGTGCTGCATCAGCTACGCGATCAGGGTAATACCATCGTGGTCATTGAGCACAACCTCGACGTGATTAAAACCGCTGACTGGATTGTCGACCTCGGCCCGGAAGGCGGTAGCGGCGGCGGGGAGATTCTCGTTTCCGGCACGCCGGAAACCGTTGCCGAATGTGAAGCCTCGCACACGGCGCGCTTCCTGAAGCCCCTGCTGAAGTAACCTCTCAGGCCTCTTCCTTCGCGGAAGAGGCCTCATTTCATCTCATTTCATCTCATTTTTTTACGCTGATACTTCGTGATTTGCCCGGTGCGCACACTCTGGCGTCTGATAGTCGCTATCGCCCACCGATGTCGGGAAAACTATGCGAGTACCACGCCTCATTCCGTTATTTGTTATCGCCGCCGCGCTATGTGCGGTAAGCGCCTGCTCATGGGTTGGCCGCTACAGCGATACGGCCTATCAGCAATTGCTCACACTCAAGCAATTGCATTTGCAGTTCATCACCACCGCAGCGACGGAGGACGATCAACAACTGAACGCAGAAGATGAACAGATTCGCCAGCAGTTCGCGCAGGCGATGGATCACAGCGATGCGTTGCGCCAGGAAAATTTCAGGATACTTGAAGGTAACTATCTGCGCGTTTACGCCCATCGCCAGATGCTGGGCGCGCCCTTTACTCCTGCCGAAGCGCAATATTTATCGCGGCAGACCCTTTATCTTTATCAACAGGCTATCGCTGGCGAATGTCAGCGAACAGGGAGGGAATAATGCCGACAACCATGGAGATTCGCGCGCTGTTGTCCGCTTGCGCGATTGATAGCGCCGAATGGATGCCATTACTGAATAAAGTACTTGGCGATGAGTACCGTGAAGTACGCGATAGCGGACTCTTTTTACTGCAGGCATTGCAGCAAAAAGCCCAGGGCTGGCTGACCGAAGACGATCTACGGCTACTGCTGGAAGGTCAGCGCGATATTGCCCGCATTCGCGCTAACAACCAGAGTATCGCACGCCAGGCGCAGCTGCAGTCGACATTATTACGTCTGTTCGATATCACGTTGCTGGCGCTGGCAGGGGGGTTATAAGCTAGGCTAACTGCCGCCGCTTATCCTCCGACAGCAGGTCGACCGCCTGCTGGTAGGAGGCATCCACGAGGTAGTAAATCTGCGAGTCTGGCAAGGAGCCATCAAGGAAGACCGTGCTCCAGTGAGCTTTATTCAGGTGCCTGCTGGGGCGTACATCGCGATGTTGTTCCCGCAGCAGCTCGGCAAGCTCCGGGCTGGTCTTTAACGCAACGGCCGGCCGCTTATCCTCCACTTCTTTTACCATGGCGAATAGCACGTCCGCGACCTTGATTTGCGTTGCTTTCCAGTCGCTATGAACGCTTTGTTCCGCGCCCGGCTTCGCCATGCAGTACTGCAGTAGATCCGATATAGTCATTTTTTATTCTCCCGTGAGCGTGGCGACGATATGCCGCGAGCCGCCGTGAATGCGATGCTCCCCCAGCCAGATCCCCTGCCAGGTCCCCAACATGACGTTGCCGTTCTGCACCGGCAGCATCAGTGAAACGCCCAGCAGCGAGGATTTAATGTGCGAGGGCATATCATCAGGACCTTCATAATCGTGTTCATACGGCGCGTTGTCTGGTACGGCGTTGAGAAAATGCTGTTCCATATCAAAACGAACCGTGGGATCGCAGTTCTCATTTAACGTCAGGGAAGCGGAAGTATGCTGGAGTAACAGATGCAGCAGGCCAACCTTGATATGCGAGAGCTCGCGGATTTGGCCAATAATTTCGTTAGTCACCAGATGGAAACCACGAGATTTCGGCCCTAATGTCAGGGTTTGCTGATGCCACATAAACGACTCCTGTAATGTGTGAATCCTTCTAAGTTTGCAGCAAGAAGCGAAAAGGTAAAACCTCAAACGCTGAAATTCGTATAAAAAAAAGACAGCCTGCGGCTGCCTTCTCATGTTCAGATGCGTCGAGTTTCGCGCGCCTTAATATTCTGAATTCACAATCACCTCTTCCCCTTGCGATCCGGCCATCGGCAGCGGTTTGTAGGAGGAGTTTGCCGCGCGCAGCACGCGAATTCCGCGCGCATCGGCATCGCGAGCCGCCGAGATGTCGTTGTCCGAGTCACCGTAGAAGACTTTGATATTCTTCTCCCGTAACCACTGAGTTTTCGTGTTCTGGCCTGGCTTATCGCCGGCAAAAATCACCGGGTTCATATTAGCGCCGGGGATCAGGAAATCATCCTGCAGGGTTTTGGAGACGGTCTCAGTTTTGGTCTGGCTGCGGCCGGTCACGAAGTAGATGCTGTCGCCGCGCTTTATATGCATCGCAATCAGCTGGCGGCCCACTTCTTTCGGCATGCTGAACTCGTCCCAGCCGTTATTCATCTTTTCCCAAAACTCCGGGTTCTTTAGATAGGCTTCGCTGCCGGGAGAATAGGTTTTTTGCCCGCGCCAGAAACCGGGGCTGGAAAACAACACGGTGTCATCGATATCGAAACCCACCGCCATCGGCGCGCGGCCCAGCAGGCTATTTTCGATTTGCGCTACCGATACCCAATGGATCGGCGCCTGTTCGGCAAGTATCGCAACATTCGTCCCCTCCCAAATGGGCTGCGGAGTAGAAGCGCGAGCGACAACGGAGCTATTCAGAGCGAACAACAGACAGGTGGCGCTAATGGCCAAAGTTAACTTACGCATATTTATCCCTATGCCCCTCATGCGCCAGGCCGCTTAGCGGCAACCTGAGTTATTTTGGGTCTAAATAATCGATTCGTTATTATTTTTAATAATGAGTGAGCTCATTAATGTAGCAAGACCTTAACGCCTGACCATACAGATAGAAAGGATTTTCTGCTCAGATATCATATAAAAAGAGCATGATCACACTTCGGGGGTAATATTACCCTCGCCTTAACGCTGACGAGGGTAAATTAGTAAGTAAGCACTTACATTACAGCGGCAAACGCCTGAGCGACGCGCTGGACGTTACGCGAGTTAAGTCCTGCTACGCACATCCGGCCGCTGGCAATCAGGTAAACGCCAAACTCTTCGCGTAGACGATCCACCTGTGCCGCGCTCAATCCGGTGTAGCTAAACATGCCGCGCTGCTTCAGCAGGTAGTCAAAGTTCTTGCCGGGAACGGCCTCTTTCAGCGCATCAACCAGCGTCTGACGCATCGCCAGAATGCGGGTACGCATCGCTTCCACTTCCGCCAGCCATGAGGCTTTCAGCGCCGCGTCGTTCAGCACCGCCGCGACCACCTGCGCGCCAAAATTCGGCGGGCTTGAGTAGTTGCGGCGCACCGTCGCTTTCAACTGACCCAGCACGCGGCCTGCGGTTTCCGCATCATCGCAGACAATCGACAACCCACCGACGCGTTCGCCGTACAGTGAGAAGATTTTGGAAAATGAGTTGCTGACCAGCATCGGCAGGCCGGCGCTGGCAATCGCACGAATAGCGTAGGCATCGTCTTCCATACCGGCGCCAAAGCCCTGATAGGCGATATCGAGGAAAGGAATTAAATTGCGTGCTTTCAAGACCTTAACGACTTCATCCCACTGCGAGTTGCTCAGATCGGCGCCCGTCGGGTTGTGGCAACACGGATGCAGCAGCACGATATCGCGCTCAGGGAGCGTCTGTAGTTTGGCGAGGAAGGCTTCAAAACGCACGCCGTTGGTCTCATCATCGAACCAGGGGTAAGTACTTACTTCGAATCCAGCCCCTTCAAATATGGCGATGTGGTTTTCCCAGGTCGGGTCGCTAACCCATACGCGCGACTGCGGGAAGTAGCGCTTGAGGAAATCGGCGCCAACCTTCAGCGCGCCGGAGCCACCCAGGGTTTGAATTGACGCTACGCGGTTTTGTTTCAGCACCGGATGGTCGGCGCCAAATAACAGCGGCGCAATGGCGTGGCGGTAGCTATTGAGCCCTTCCATCGGTAAATACAGCGAAGCGCCATGCGGCTGGGCATTGAGGCGCGCTTCGGCTTCCGCCACCGCCTGTAGTTGCGGAATAATGCCGTCTTCGTTGTAGTAAAGACCAATGCTGAGGTTCACTTTGTCACTACGCGGATCGTCTTTGAAACGCTCCATCAAGGAAAGAATGGGGTCGCCGGCGTAGGCGTCAACTTTTTGAAACACGAGATGTATCTCCAGGTTTACGAAAGCAGGTATTTACACAATAAACCGGAAGTTGGGGAAGGTCGAGGGGATGTTGGTAAGTTATCGACAAAGATCGCTGCAAACATGGGCGACGCCGCGCGCCGCCCCTGCTCATTACCCCGATAAGCGTAGCGTAATCGGGGAAATATGCCACTGAGAGCCGTTAGTCGAGGTAGCGGATAGCCAGCCTGGAAGTCAGTCGGGTAATAAGTTCGTAAGCACTCACTTTCGTTATTTCCGCGATGCGCTCAACGGGGAGCCCTTCTCCCCATAACACAACCGGATCGCCGGCTTTATCCTGCGCTTCAGGACCGAGGTCGACGCAAATCATATCCATCGCCACGCGACCGACAATCGGCGCTTCGCGGCCGTTGACCAGCACCGGCGTGCCGGAGGGCGCGGCGCGCGGATAACCGTCGCCGTAGCCCATCGCCACTACGCCGAGGCGAGTATCGCGCTCACTAATCCAGGTGCCGCCATAGCCCACCGGCTCCCCGGCTTTATGTTCGCGCACCGCAATCAGGCTGGAGGTCAGCGACATCACCGGCAGGCAACCAAAATCCTCTCCGATAGAGTGATTTTCCAGCGGCGAAACGCCGTAGAGAATGATGCCCGGCCGCGCCCAGTCGAAATGCGACTGCGGCCACAGCAGGATCCCGCCAGAGGCGGCAATAGAACGCAGCCCCGGTTTCCCTTCGGTAAAGGTGGTGAAAATATCCAGCTGACGCTCGGTCGCGCCGCATTCCGGCTCATCGGCACGGGCGAAATGGCTGACGATATTCACCGGCTGGCGAACATTTTTGCACCGGCTTAGCCGCTGATAAAACGCTTCTGCCTGTTCCGGCAGTACACCAAGGCGATGCATACCGGTATCCAGCTTCATCCAGACGGTAACCGGTTCGGTCAGTTCCGCTTGTTCGAGCGCCGCCAGCTGTTCCGGGCTATGTACCACGGTATGCAGTTGCTGCGCGGAAATCAGCGCCAGATCCGCCGCTTCAAAGAAGCCTTCCAGCAGCAATATCGGTTGGGTAATGCCCCCTTCACGCAGGCGCAGCGCCTCTTCCAGGCGGGCGACGCCGAAGGCATCGGCGTCGGTCAGCGTTCGCGCGGTCTCAAGGAGGCCGTGTCCGTAGGCGTTCGCTTTCACCACCGCAACCAGTTTGCTGGCAGGAGCCAGTTCACGCAGGCGTTGCAGGTTGTGTCGCAGAGCGCGGCGGTTAATAACTACAGTTGCCGCTTGCATTTGAATTCCTTAAAAAAAGACAGACGGAGGTTTACTCATCGTCATACTGAGGACCGGCATAATTATCGAAACGCGACCACTGGCCGTTAAAGGTCAGTCGTACCGTACCGATCGGGCCGTTACGTTGTTTACCAATGATAATTTCAGCAATACCTTTTAAATCACTGTTCTCGTGATAAACCTCATCACGGTAGATGAACATGATTAAGTCGGCATCCTGTTCAATAGAGCCGGATTCACGCAGGTCGGAGTTGACCGGACGTTTATCGGCGCGCTGTTCCAGAGAGCGGTTCAACTGCGACAGCGCCACCACCGGCACCTGCAACTCTTTTGCCAGCGCCTTCAGCGAGCGGGAGATTTCGGCGATCTCCAGAGTACGGTTGTCGGAGAGCGACGGTACGCGCATCAGCTGCAGGTAGTCGATCATGATAAGGCCAATACCGCCGTGCTCGCGGGCGATACGCCGGGCGCGCGAACGCACTTCCGTCGGCGTTAGGCCGGAGGAGTCATCAATATAGATGTTACGTTTTTCCAGCAAAATACCCATCGTGCCGGAGATCCGCGCCCAGTCTTCATCGTCCAGTTGGCCGGTACGGATACGGGTCTGATCGACGCGCGATAGCGAGGCCAGAGAACGCATCATGATCTGCTCGGATGGCATCTCCAGACTGAAGATCAATACCGGTTTATCCTGCAGCATCGCTGCGTTTTCCACGAGGTTCATCGCAAATGTCGTCTTACCCATCGATGGACGCGCGGCGACGATAATCAGATCCGAAGGCTGTAGCCCGGCGGTCTTTTTGTTGAGGTCGTCATAGCCGGTATTCACCCCGGTGACGCCATCATGCGGCTGTTGGAACAGCTGTTCAATACGGGCGACGGTGGCATCGAGCACATCGGCGATGTTCTTCGGCCCTTCGTCTTTATTGGCCCGGCTTTCGGCAATTTTAAATACCCGGGATTCCGCCAGATCCAGCAGGTCCTCGCTGGTGCGCCCCTGGGGGTCGAAACCGGCTTCGGCGATCTCGTTGGCCACCGAAATCATTTCACGCACTACCGCGCGTTCGCGCACGATGTCGGCATACGCGCTGATGTTCGCCGCGCTTGGCGTATTTTTGGAGAGTTCGGCCAGGTAGGCGAAGCCGCCGACGCTATCCAGTTGCCCCTGACGCTCCAGCGACTCCGCGAGGGTGATCAGGTCAATCGGGCTGCCTGACTCTTGCAGGCGCGCCATCTCGGTAAAGATATGACGATGCGGACGGGTATAGAAATCTTCCGACACCACCCTTTCGGCGACGTCGTCCCAGCGCTCGTTATCCAGCATTAAACCGCCCAACACCGACTGTTCCGCTTCAATCGAGTGCGGCGGGACTTTCAACCCTGCGAGCTGCGGATCGCGTTCGCGAGGTTCTGTCTGTGGTTTGTTGAAGGGTTTATTTCCTGCCATAGTGAATGGAGTTACCTGTAAATGAGAGACACAAAATTATAAAGGAGTTCACATGGCAACACGAATTGAATTTCCCGCGCATGGAGGCCCCGAGGTTCTGCATGCAGTTGAGTTTACCCCCAACGATCCTGCCGAACACGAAATCCAGGTAGAAAACAAAGCTATCGGTATCAACTATATCGACACCTACATCCGCAGCGGCCTGTATCCACCGCCCTCGCTGCCGAGCGGACTGGGAACCGAAGCCGCCGGTATCGTGAGTAAAATCGGCAACGGGGTTAAACATATCAACGTTGGCGACCGCGTGGTATACGCCCAGTCCGCGCTTGGCGCTTATAGTTCGGTGCATAACGTGCATGCCGACAAAGCGGCAATTTTGCCGGATGCGATTTCCTTTGAGCAGGCCGCCGCCTCGTTTCTTAAAGGGCTGACCGTCTGGTATCTGCTGCGCAAAACCTATGAAATACAAGCCAATGAAACCTTCTTGTTCCACGCGGCGGCGGGCGGCGTGGGGCTGATTGCCTGCCAGTGGGCGAAAGCGCTGGGGGCGAAACTTATCGGTACCGTCGGCAGCGAGCAAAAAGCGCAGCGCGCCCGGCAGGCCGGCGCCTGGGAAACCATTAACTATCGCGAAGAGAATATTGCCGAGCGCGTCAAGGCGCTAACCGGCGGCAAAAAAGTCGCCGTGGTTTACGATTCCGTGGGTAAAGATACCTGGGAGGCCTCGCTCGATTGTCTTCAGCGGCGTGGGCTGATGGTCAGCTTCGGCAATTCATCTGGCCCGGTAACCGGCGTGAATTTGGGTATCCTCAATCAGAAAGGATCGCTGTATGTGACCCGCCCTTCTCTGCAAGGCTACATCACCAACCGGGAAGAGCTGACGGAAGCCAGCAACGAGCTATTTTCGCTGATCGCCAGCGGCGTGATCAAAGTCGATGTGGCGGATAATCAGAAATACGCCCTGCGTGACGCCAGACGCGCGCATGAGATCCTGGAAAGCCGGGTGACCGAAGGCTCGAGCCTGCTGTTACCGTAACCGGATGAGATCGCCAGAAAAGTTTAGGGCCTCCTGACGGAGGCCCTGACTTTTTTTGTTCGGCTGTATGTAGGGTACAGCACGATGAATTCGTTATCGCGCTAATAGTGACAGATTTAATACGCAATGCCTACGCTGTTTTATGCAAAATTACTCAGGTTGTGACACACCGCTCAATCCCCAAAATGATGGCTTAGTAGCGCCAACGATCTTCGCGGCGATAGCGGGTTGTGGTCGGCGATTTTATCGCCCGAATAACCCATACGACGGCCACCGCCAGCAGCAACCAGGGTAGCAGCTTAAACATTAATGCGAACAGGCCGCCGAAGAACATCAGCGCGGTGGCGACGACCAGCGCGGCAATAATGCCAAGCAGCGAGATGCCGGTGACCAGCAACATGACAAAAAAGCCAATAACAAATAAGAGTTCCAGCATGGTCTTCTCCCGAAATAAATAACCAGATAGCTGATTGGTTATTTCAAGAATCATGCCAGGTATAACTCATTGAATTAAAACACAACACCCCGCAGCAGTGCTGTAGGGCGTGGCGAAATAGACCAGTTTTTAGCGAAAAGTTTAACGCTTATCGGCAACCAGCTTCAGCGCGTGTTCCAGCACGTTGATATCGGCGCCCGCTTTGTGGGCATTTTCACTCAGATAGCGACGCCACTGACGCGCGCCGGGGATCCCCTGGAACAATCCCAGCATATGGCGGGTGATATGGCCCAGATAGGTACCGTTGCTGAGCTCGCGCTCGATATAGGGGTACATTGCGCGCACCACCGCCACCGGATCGGCATCCGCGCCGTCGACGCCGAAAATCTCGCGATCCACAGAAGCCAGAATACCCGGGTTTTGATAGGCTTCACGCCCCACCATCACGCCGTCCATATGCTCAAGCTGCTGTTTAGCCTCTCCCAGAGATTTAATTCCGCCGTTAATCGCCATCGTCAGATGCGGAAAATCACGTTTCAGTTGCCAGACGCGCGGATAATCCAGCGGCGGAATTTCGCGGTTCTCTTTCGGACTCAGGCCGGAAAGCCAGGCTTTACGAGCGTGAATGATGAACATTTCACACTCCCCTTTGCCGGAGACGGTCTCAATGAAATCACACAGGAATTCATAGCTATCCCGATCGTCAATGCCAATACGGGTTTTTACCGTTACCGGGATCGACACCACGTCGCGCATCGCTTTGATGCAGTCCGCCACCAGCGCGGCGTTACCCATCAGACAAGCGCCAAACATCCCGTTCTGCACGCGGTCAGAGGGGCAGCCGACGTTGAGGTTAATCTCGTCGTAGCCGCGCGCCTCGGCGAGCTTCGCGCAGTACGCCAACGCCGCAGGATCGCTACCGCCCAACTGCAGCGCTACCGGATGTTCTTCTTCGCTATAGGCCAGGTAGTCGCCTTTACCGTGAATTATCGCGCCGGTGGTGACCATTTCGGTGTACAGCAGAGTATGGCGCGACAGCAGACGCAGGAAGTAGCGGCAATGTCTGTCGGTCCAATCGAGCATGGGCGCGATAGAAAAACGGTGGGCGGCAAAAGCGGTAGACGTGGATTCTGGCATCATGGCGAATAAATAAGCATCCGGGTAAAAAGGGGCGCTACTATAGCACAAACACCAACCACGGCGCATAACGTCGAACGCCACGCGCCATGGTCAAAATGCGGCCTATATTTTCCGCGGTTTGCCGTCGTGCGGGCCAAAGAACTGCGGAGGGTGATCCACCCAGCGATCCTGGCGAGTCGCGGCATAGCCTGGGTTCAACGGATAGTAGATGCGGTTGTGTTTTTTATTCGCCTCGCCAACGACCAGCAGCCGCACCTCCTGCTCGGTATTATTCAGGAAGGTATGACACACGCCAGTCCCCGCCGGAAAGCCGACGCTATCGCCCGGCTCTAGCTTCCATAGGTAGCCATTGATCCAGACTTCCGGAAAGCCTTCCAGCACGTAGATGAACTCTTCTTCATCGCTTTCCGCATGTGGATAAGAGGTTCTGCGTCCCGGCGGTAAGCGTTCATGATGGATGCCCAGCCGATTTAGCCGCAGGCCGCGGGCAAGAGGCGCGCCAATAGAAAACAGCTCGTGACTATCGGGGTAGGTGGAATCATCCGCACCTTCCAGTTCGCGCCAATGTCGAATGCAATCAGGTCGTTTCATCGTTTTCTCCCGAAAATGAGATACATCAGGTATAGCAAAGCTTGCAGGATCTCGGCGTTTTACCTGGTTCGTGATAAAGTAACAGTTTCAACATCACGCAACCAGAGGATGCTCATGGATAACACCACTTCGCAAGAAATGTTAGCGCAGGCTGAAAAGCTTTGCGTGCAACGTGGCGTACGCCTGACCCCGCAGCGTCTGGAAGTGTTGCGTCTGATGAGCCTGCAGCAAGGGGCGATTAGCGCCTACGATCTGCTGGATCTGCTGCGAGAAAAAGAGCCGCAGGCGAAGCCGCCCACGGTCTATCGCGCGCTGGAGTTTCTGCTGGAGCAAGGTTTTGTGCACAAAGTGGAATCGACCAACAGCTATGTACTGTGCCACCTTTTCGATCAGCCGACCCACAGTTCGGCGATGTTTATCTGCGATCGCTGCGGCGTGGTCAAAGAAGAGTGTGCGGAAGGCGTAGAAGATATTATGCATACGCTGGCGGCCAGAATGGGCTTCGCTCTACGGCATAATGTGATTGAAGCGCACGGCCTGTGCGCGGCCTGCGTGGAAGTCGAAGCGTGCAGCGCCCGCGAACACTGTCATCACGATCATACCATCCAGATTAAAAAGAAAGCCCGCTGAGTCGGGCGACATCAGCGGGAAGCTACGGCATATCACTATGCCGTTAGACAGGCATAAACAGGGGGTCAAAACCGCATTCGCTACCAGCGCGTATCGTTCTTACGCTCCCAGTCAGACACCTCTTTTTCGGCCTGATCTTTCGCGTAGCCGTAACGCTCCTGAATTTTACCGACTAGCTGATCGCGCTTCCCTTCAATGACCGTCATATCGTCATCGGTCAGTTTACCCCACTGTTCCTTGGCTTTACCTTTCAACTGTTTCCAGTTACCGCTGATTTCGTCTTTATTCATCATTACGTCCTCATGATTCGGTGGGTTAACAGCCCGTTTTGTTCCGGACATGGTAATAACTATAGATGACAATGCTGACACCGATTCGTTATTCGGAATTTTTAACCATCAGGCCAATTGAACACGCAGGGAGAATTTTCCCGGCTCGCGCTGCGCTCGGCCGGGCTATTTGCATTCAGGAGGGTGAATTAAACCAGGTGCCACGCTGCCAGTGGCGGCGCCAGATGAGCGCCAGCGAAAGCCCACGCAAAGCCAGGAACACGGCCAGCGCCAGCCACAGGCCGTGGTTGCCGAGTACGGGCACAGAGAGCAGCGTCACCGCAAATCCCGCAGCGGCCACCGCCATGCTATTACGCATCTCCGCGCCGCGCGTCGCGCCGATAAACATGCCATCCAGCAGATAACACCAGACGCCAATCACCGGCAGGATCATCTGCCAGAACAGATAGCGGTCGGCCAGCTGCTGCAATGATGGGATAGAGGTCAATAGCGCGATGATATGCTCACCGGCCACGCTGTAGATTAACGCGAACGCCAGCGCGACCATTCCCGACTGCCGACAGGCCGCGCGCCAGACTTCCAGCAGTTGGCTACCGTCACGCGCGCCGTAAGCCTGTCCGGAATGGGCTTCGACGGCATAGGCAAAACCGTCCAGCGCGTAAGCGGTAAAGGTCAGCATGGTCATCAGTACCGCATTGACCGCCACCACGTCGCTGCCAAGACGGGCGCCGAAGACGGTGATGGCGCCAAAACAGAGCTGCAGTAGCAGCGAACGCAGCATGATGTCGCGATTAAGCGCCAGCAGGCGCCGCATATTGCCGCGCCAGGCTTCCTTCAACATGGCAAGCGTCACGCCGCGCAGCGCCAGCACCCGTTTCGCCATCAGCAGGCCGATGATAAAGGTAGCGTATTCCGACAGCGCCGTCGCCAGTGCCGCCCCCTGCACGTTCATATGCAGCCCCATCACCAGCCACAGATCGAGCACGATATTCAGCAAGTTGCCGACCACCAGCAGGATCACCGGGGCGCGGGCGTACTGCACGCCAAGCAGCCACCCCAACAGCACCAGGTTGGCCAACGACGCCGGGGCGCTAAGCCAGCGGATTTCGAGGAACCGTCTGGCCTGCTCCAGTACCGCCTCGCTGCCGCCGACAATATGTAGCGCGAGGTCAATGAGCGGCATGCGGAACAGAACAATGAGCAGCCCGGCGGCCAGCGCCAGGATCAGCGGTTGCACCAGAGCGCGCGCCAGCCGCTGCGGATCTTTGGCGCCGTAGGCCTGAGCGGTTAAGCCAGTGGTGCTCATTCGCAGGAACAACAGCAGCATAAACAGGAAACTAGTGGCCGTCGCGCCGACGGCGACGCCGCCAAGGTATACGGGGCTATCAAGATGGCCGACAACGGCGGTATCGACCAGCCCCAACAGCGGAACGGTAATGTTCGAGAAAATCATCGGTAGCGCAAGGCGCCACAGTGCTTTATCGGCGGCGTTGAGCAGCATGAAGAGGGACCAGACAGAGGAGGAACATCGCAGCGTCATGCATCATGATGACGCTGCGTTAGGACGGGAGTTACAGCCACTCACCGTTACGGATCACGCCGACGGCCAGACCTTCAATGGTGAAGCTCTGCTGGCGCAGATCGACGACGATCGGGGAAAACTCGCTGTTTTCCGGCAGCAGTTCAACGACGTTGCCCTGCTTTTTCAGACGTTTTACGGTGACTTCTTCATCGATACGCGCGACGACGACCTGGCCGTTACGCACGTCCTGAGTTTTGTGCACCGCCAGCAGATCGCCGTCGAGGATACCGATGTCTTTCATCGACATCCCGCTAACGCGCAGCAGGAAGTCGGCATTTGGTTTAAACATCGCCGGGTCAACCTGGTAGTGACCTTCAATATGCTGCTGCGCCAGCAGCGGTTCGCCTGCGGCGACGCGGCCGATCAGCGGCAGTCCGTGTTCTTCTTCCGTCAGCAGACGAATGCCGCGTGAAGCGCCGGAGACGATTTCAATCGCGCCTTTACGCGCCAGCGCTTTGAGGTGTTCTTCCGCCGCGTTTGGGGAACGGAACCCCAAGCGCTGAGCAATTTCCGCACGCGTCGGCGGCATGCCCGTTTGGCTGATGTGATCCCGGATGAGATCAAACACCTCTTGCTGCCTGGTCGTTAACGCTTTCATTCCGCCCCCTGGGTGTATATACAGTTATGCTGTGAGTATATACAGCTAATGGTGATTTTGGAACCACATATCATATAAAAATCAGGAGATTCTTTGCGTTTTGCGAGCGTTGCCGACAAGACTTAGCGGTAATGCGACCACAACAGCATAGTCCAGGTGATCAACGCGATGATTATCGCCAGCAGTACCGCCGCCGAGCCCATATCCTTGGCGCGCCCGGAAAGCTCATGATGCTCAGGCCCGATACGGTCAACCACCGCTTCAATCGCGCTGTTAAGAATTTCGACTATCATCACTAACAGGACCGAGCCAATGAGCAGGACTCGCGTAATGATATCGACATCCAGCCAGCAGGCTATCGCCACGGCCACAATGGCGGCGACGCCTTCCTGCCGGAAAGCGGCTTCGTTCACCCACGCCGCGCGGAAACCTTTCCAGGAATAACCTGCTGCTTTAATGATTCTGGTTAACCCAGTGGTATTATTGGCCATCAAAAAGAACCTTTTAATGTAAATGACGTCGCTGAGTGTACGTGTTTGCCGTGTGACAACGGAAATTTTGTACGCTTTCTGTTATTCTTGCCGCGCATTTGCATGATTAACCAGAGGCTTCACATCGTTTATGTCCGGCTGGCAACGAATTTACTATAAATTACTGAATTTACCATTACGGGTGCTGGTAAAAAGCAAGTCTATTCCGGCAGAACCTGCTCAGGAATTAGGGCTCGATACCTCGCGTCCGATAATGTACGTCTTGCCTTATAACTCCAAGGCGGACCTGCTGACCCTGCGCGCCCAGTGCCTGGCGCATGACTTACCCGACCCTTTTGAACCGCTGGAAATCGACGGCACCCTGCTGCCGCGCTACGTTTTCATCCACGGCGGCCCGCGCGTGTTTACCTACTACACGCCGAAAGAAGAGTCCATTAAGCTGTTCCACGACTACCTGGATCTGCACCGTAATCATCCCGATCTTGACGTGCAAATGGTGCCGGTCTCGGTGATGTTCGGCCGCGCCCCGGGTCGCGAAAAAGGCGAAGAGAATCCGCCGCTACGCATGCTTAACGGTATTCAGAAATTCTTCGCCGTCTCCTGGCTTGGCCGCGATAGCTTCGTGCGTTTCTCGCCTTCTGTCTCTCTGCGCCGCATGGCGGATGAGCACGGTACCGATAAAATCATCGCCCAGAAGCTGGCCCGCGTGGCGCGTATGCACTTCGCCCGTCAACGTCTGGCCGCCGTCGGCCCGCGTCTCCCTGCCCGCCAGGATCTGTTCAATAAGCTGCTGGCATCGAAAGCTATCGCCCGCGCGGTAGAAGATGAAGCACGCAGCAAGAAGATTTCTCACGAGAAGGCCCAGCAGAACGCCATCGCGCTGATGGAAGAGATTGCCGCTAACTTCTCTTATGAAATGATCCGCCTGACTGACCGTATTCTCGGCTTCACCTGGAACCGTCTGTATCAGGGGATTAACGTGCATAACGCCGAGCGCGTACGCCAGCTGGCGCATGACGGCCATGAGATTGTCTATGTGCCCTGTCACCGTAGCCACATGGACTACCTGCTGCTCTCTTATGTGCTTTATCATCAGGGGCTGGTGCCGCCGCATATCGCCGCCGGCATAAACCTCAACTTCTGGCCGGCCGGGCCGATTTTCCGCCGTCTGGGCGCTTTCTTTATTCGCCGTACCTTTAAGGGCAACAAGCTCTACTCCACGGTATTCCGCGAATATCTTGGCGAGCTGTTCAGCCGTGGCTATTCGGTGGAATACTTCGTCGAAGGCGGACGTTCCCGTACCGGCCGTCTGCTGGATCCAAAAACCGGCACCCTGTCGATGACTATTCAGGCAATGCTGCGCGGCGGTAGCCGCCCCATCACCCTGGTGCCGATTTATATCGGCTACGAGCACGTGATGGAAGTCGGTACCTACGCCAAAGAGCTGCGCGGCGCGACAAAAGAAAAAGAGAGCCTGCCGCAGATGGTGCGCGGCCTCAGCAAACTGCGTAATCTCGGCCAGGGCTACGTTAACTTCGGCGAACCGCTGCCGCTGATGACCTACCTCAATCAGCACGTGCCGGAATGGCGCGAAGCCATCGATCCTATCGAAGCTGTCCGCCCTTCCTGGCTGACGCCGACGGTGAATAATATCGCCGCCGATCTGATGGTGCGCATCAACAATGCCGGGGCGGCCAACGCCATGAACCTGTGCTGTACGGCGCTTCTGGCGTCGCGTCAGCGTTCTTTGACCCGTGAGCAACTGACCCAGCAGTTAGATTGCTACCTCGACCTGCTGCGTAACGTGCCGTACTCCACCGATTCGACCGCGCCGACGGCTTCCGCCGGCGAGCTTATCGACCACGCGCTGCAGATGAACAAGTTCGAAGTCGAGAAAGACACCATCGGCGATATCATCATCCTGCCGCGCGAGCAGGCGGTGCTGATGACCTACTATCGCAACAACATCGCCCATATGCTGGTGATGCCGTCGCTGCTGGCCGCTATCGTGACCCAACATCGCCGCATCACCCGTAGCGAAGTGCTGCGTCATGTCGAGATGTTCTATCCGTTCCTGAAAGCCGAGCTGTTCCTGCGCTGGGAAAAAGAGGAGCTGGCGGGCGTTATCGATGCGCTGATGGCAGAGATGCAGCGTCAGGGCCTGGTGGTGCTGAATGGCGATGAGATGAGCGTCAACCCGGCGCACTCTCGTTCCCTGCAGCTGTTGGCCGCCGGCGCGCGCGAGACGTTACAGCGCTACGCGATCACCTTCTGGCTGTTGAGCGCCAACCCGTCCATCAACCGCAGTACGCTTGAGAAAGAAAGCCGCACCATGGCGCAGCGTCTATCGGTACTGCACGGTATCAACGCGCCGGAGTTCTTCGATAAGGCGGTGTTCAGTACTCTGGTGCTGACCCTGCGTGACGAAGGCTACATCAGCGATACCGGCGATGCCGAGCCGGCAGAGACCCTGAAGGTCTACCAGATGCTGGCGGATTTGATTACGTCGGATGTACGTTTGACGATTGAAAGCGCCGCTCAGGACGACGCATAACGTTGCGGCTTCTGTTCCCCGGCTCGCGACGCGAGTCGGGGAAAGAAGGATTTACTGCAGATAACTCATCGCCAGACCGAGAAACAGCACCAGCCCAACGTAGTTATTATTCATAAACGCTTTGAAGCAGTTATCGCGTTCGCGCTTGAAGATAAGCTTCTGCTGCCAGACAAACAATCCCGCCGCGATAAACAGCGACCAGTAGAATTCCCAGTTCAGCCCATTCAGCCAGCCCACCGCGCCCATCAATACCAGCACGGCAACCTGCAGAATACCGATAATCAAACGATCGTTTTCACCGAACAAAATCGCCGTCGACTTAATGCCAATTTTGACATCATCGTCGCGATCGACCATCGCATACTGGGTATCGTAGGCTACCGCCCACAAAATATTGGCGAGGAACATCAGCCAGCAGCTGAGCGGCAGCGCTTCACTTACCGCCGAGAAAGCCATCGGGATCGACCAGCCAAAGGCCGCGCCCAGCACTACCTGCGGCAGATGGGTATAGCGCTTCATAAAGGGGTAGACCCAGGCTAGCGCCAGCGCCGCAACCGACAGCAGGATGGTCATGGTATTGAGCGTCAACACCAGCAAGAAGGAGAGCCCCACCAGTACCGCGAACAATATGCGCGCTTCTTTTTCGGTGACCTCGCCGCTTGGTAGCGGGCGACGAGCCGTACGCTTAACGTGACCATCAAATTTACGGTCGGCATAGTCATTCACCACGCAGCCGGCGGCGCGCATCAACCAGACGCCAGCGACAAATACCGCCAGTATCCACAGCGGTGGCACCCCGGGTGATGCCACCCATAGCGCCCACAGCGTCGGCCACAGCAGCAATAGCGCGCCGATTGGTTTGTCAGTACGCATCAGGCGGTGAAACGCCAACAGCTTATTCTGCGTCAGACTCCACTCCATTTTCTCTTCCTCTTAATACAATGGCGATGCAGGCAGAAAAAGCTCTGTCAGCAGCAGCGGTTTGCCGCTCAGCCGGAGACGGGAACGTCGCCCCCACAGCTGTGCACTACGGCCAATCTCAATAAAATCACGGGTTAACGTCGACGACGTAAACAGATACCGGCCCAGCGGCGTCTGCCCCAACTGCTGCAGGGCTAATTCCGGGCCGCATAGCGTCGATTCCGGCACGAGGGTACGACCGGCAAGCCAGGGTTCGCCATCGGCGCAAAGAATGATTTCCCGTAGCCAATAACGCGCTTCTTCCGGCAATAGGGCTTCTTCGCCCGCCAGCGCGTCGCGTCCGACGAAACCTTCGTTAATCATGGTCACGGTGACCTTTTTCCCTTGTTGCTCAAAGCGCTTAGTCATTGAGTCTTCCAGCAACAGCCAGTCGCGCAGCGGCGCGTCCAGCTCGGGTATGGCGGCAAAATAGCGCAGCGCACGCAGTTGCGTAAGCGCAGGATGTGGCATGCCTGATTCTCCGGTACAAAACGTGCAGGCATTGTATCGCAGAATAGCGTTTTGAGGGCGGGCAAACGTCAATATACGATCATCCGCGCAACAGGCATGCAACAGTTGCCGCTGCGCGAGAAAAAAAAGTGCGTCCAGGCGGACGCACCTAAAGGCTGTGCCTAAACATCAGCATTGTGGGGAGACGGTCACCCCTTGCCTTTTACACTGCTGATAAAGGTGGAACGAGCAGATTTCGAGCCGAGACGTTCAGCTTCGTTCATCAATTTAAGGGCTTTATCGATATCGCCTTGTTTAACCGCTTTCTTGATACCGTTGTTGAAGTAGGTTTCGGTATCGTCAAGCATCGGTTCGCTTTTCGCCGCTGGGGCGGCAGCGACCGGCGCGACAACAGGCGCAGCGGCCGGGGCGTTATAGACCGGCGCCGCGGTATTGCCGACGGTCACCGGGCCCGGGCCGGAAGACCCAAACAGCGGCCCCACCAGCACGCTGGAACTCGAAGACGTTTTCACCTTCAGGCTCAAGGTGCCGTCAGTGGTATGTTTAGCGATCGGATCCGGAATGTCCGGCACCGCGTTACCGGTGCCTTTCGCGTAGGCTTTCGCCGGGTCGATTAATTTGGTGGTCTGCTGCAGATCCTGCGGAGTGGTAAACACCAGCACATAAATTTTCTGCTGTCCCAGCGCCGGCGTCAGGCGCATTACCCCTTCCAGGCGGTCGGCGCTCATCACGCCCGGCTCCAGATAAGTGAAATAGCTGCTCGGGAAGAAGGCGGACGGCGTCATGCTCTGATCGAGGATCAGCACGTTTGGCGCATAGACGCTGGTCTGTTTGTCGACTTCGCTGGTCAGCGTCAGGGTTAACTCGCCGATATTGGCCGGTACGCTATAGGCCACCACCGGCCCGGCGATACCGGGAACATTCAACGTTTGACCGGCGATCGCCACTTTAGAGGTTTGGGTTTTCGATTGATCGACCGGCGTCCAGGTCAACTGCTGCAGCGAGGAGGCCGGGATGGACGGCGCGGCAGAGGTATTCTGCGGCACGAAATTGACATCAGCAAAACTGACTGCGGGTACGCTGGCCAGCAGGCCGGCGGACAGGCAGAGGGCAACGAGACTTTTCTTCATATTCATTGTTATCACCTCAATTCCTATGGCCGAGCGTTAGCCAGGCAATAGCGCGCTGGGCCGAAAATAGAGGGGCTGATGCCCCTCTTTTACTCATCATGATGCGGATAGCATTACCACCAGATTTCCATCTGGGCGCCGAAGGTCCACTCATCGTCGTCGCCGCGGCTGGAAGTGTTGATACCGGTACCAGAGGTATCGCGCATGGCGACGCCGCTATCGGTGTAACCCCACTTCTCATCCCACTTCGCGTAGGTGGCGAACAGACGAATTGCCGGACGGGACCAGATGCTGTCGCCCGCCTGCCACTGTTGCGCCAGGGTGATTTTGTACTGGTTGTTGCTGTCGCCGGTTTTCTGCGATTTGACGTTGTCGTAGCCGACTTCCAGCAGGGTGCTCATGATCGGCGTCCATTTGTACATAGGACGTACGCCGACGGTCCACCATTTGGTACCGTTGTTGTTGTCCAGGTTGACGTCCTGGTACATGGCGACGTACATCATGTCCCAATCGTCCGCCAGAGAGACCGCGCCGTGGTCAAGCACACGCCACATGGAACCATCGTTATTAATGCTGCCGCCCTGCGGTACGCCTTTACCGTTGGAGGTCATGGCATCGGTCGCGTACTGCAGAACAAATTTGTTGTAGCCTTTCAGGATGCTCTGGGTATGTTCAGCGGTGAACATCCAGCCATCTTTCGATGCATCCGGCTGCAGGTAGTAGTCATCCGGCACGTTGGTGTGACCATAGTCCACGCCCAGCTCCAGCGTACCGCCCGGGTTGGTTTCCATCTGCGCTAAACGCACGTCGAAGACGTCGTTCGGTACCAGATGATCATAAACGCGTTCGCCAGTCAGCGGATCGCGGTCAGCATAGGTTGCCGAGCCGCCGGATTCAGAAGAACGAGTGGCGGCCAGAGAGAGTTTACCGAAGCCCAGATCGATGTTTTCGATACCGGCGCCAGGACCGGAAATATCCCAGTAGTAGAAGTCGATCATGTGAACGTCATGACGCTGATAGAAGCGCTTACCAGCCCACAGGGTTGAACCCGGCAGCCAGTCGATCAGGTTTTTACCCTGCACGTTAACTTCACGGAAGGCCGGGCTGGTAGATTCCCAGTCGTTCTGCTGCGATACCGAGTAGGCAACGTTGGTATCGAAGTAGAAGCTCTTATCGCCCTCTTTCCACACTTCCTGGCCCAGTTTCAGTTCAGCGTAAGTTTCACATTCGTTACCGAGACGGTATTTACTTTGAGCGCCGGTGGCCTGGAAGCACTGCTGTTCGCCGCCGCTGCCGGTCCAGCCAATACCGGAACGAGCGTAACCATGGAAATCGACAGCCAGCGCCTGGGCAGACATCACGCCCGCCGCAACGGCTACCGCCAGTGGAAGTTTGCGCAGAGTAATCATCATTCTATCTCCTGAGATCATTGCTTTTCTTTGAACACTTCCCCGTCGGCCGCCGCATGGTTGGCTGCGCGCTGGGTTCGCGTCTTCTTTTAATGGGGAACCTTATACGCCCGGCTCTTTATGCAACCGACGACAAGCGGTGCCATCCTCACGGAATAAATGGCAGCGCTCCGGCGGCAAACCGATGGCGAATGTGGCTCCCTCTTCTACCAACACCACGTCATTCTGGCGGTACACCAGGTTCTGACGGATGGCGGGGATCTGGATATGAATTTGCGTTTCGTGACCAAGCTGTTCGACCACCTGCACTTCGCCCTCAAGGGTGACATCGGCGATGTCGCTCGGCAGCAGGTGTTCCGGGCGGATGCCCAAAGACATATTGGCGCCGACCTGAACGTGAGCGCTGTCTACCGGCAGCCAGACCTGCTGGCGGTTCGGTAGTTCGACTTGTACCTGTTCGATGGCGGTCGCGGTGACTTTGACCGGTAGGAAGTTCATCTTCGGCGAACCGATAAAGCCCGCGACAAAGCGGTCTGCCGGATAGTGATAAAGTTCCAGCGGTTTTCCGACCTGCGCGACGCGGCCGGCGTCCAGCACCACGATTTTGTCGGCCAGGGTCATGGCTTCCACCTGATCGTGGGTGACGTAAATCATCGTGCGACCGAGGCGCTTATGCAGACGGGAGATTTCGATACGCATCTGCACGCGCAGCGCGGCATCGAGGTTGGACAGGGGTTCATCAAGCAGGAAAACCCGCGGCTCGGCGACCAGGGTACGGCCGATGGCCACGCGCTGACGCTGGCCGCCGGAGAGCGCTTTCGGCTTACGCTCCAGCAGGTGCGCCAGCTGTAAGACCTCAGCGACTTGAGTTACGCGCTGGTTAATCACCTCTTTTTTCGCCCCGGCCAGCTTCAGGCCAAAAGACATATTTTCGGCAACGGAAAGGTGGGGATAGAGCGCATATGACTGGAATACCATGCCGATGCCGCGCTCGGCGGGCGGCACGTCGTTCATTCGGGTATCGCCAATAAACAGATCGCCGCTGGTGACCGTTTCCAGTCCGGCGATCATACGCAGCAGGGTGGATTTGCCGCAGCCCGACGGTCCTACAAACACGACGAACTCCCCATCCTGGATCTCGAGATTGATATCTTTAGATACCACCACGTCGCCCCAGGCTTTCGTTACATTTCGTAGCTGTACGCTCGCCATGCCCTTCTCCCTTCGTTACAACCTGTCACTTAAAGACACATTCAAGATGGGCTGACTATGCGGCATTCATTACGTTGGCAAATCCTCCACCCCCCGGGTTTTTGATGGGGGAGGAGACGGGAGGATGAGAAACCGCCTCTCGCCGCCGGAAGTTCCCGGCACAACGTCATTTCGTGATCGAAGCGACAAAAACGGTGGCTTTTTTATGTGCTCCAGGGCCCATTACCGGCATTTCTGCAATGCGGATCACATAAACGGCGGGCGGGGCGTAGACATAGGGAGGATGGAAAGAGGTTGTTAAAAAAGGAAACTCATCAGCGTTAAACCACTCAAGTGTATCCACGAGCACATCACCAAATAGGACGGGTATATGAAAATCAAAACTGGCGCTCGCATCCTCGCGCTGTCTGCATTGACGACGATGATGTTTTCCGCCTCTGCCCTCGCAAAAATTGAAGAAGGTAAGCTGGTTATCTGGATTAACGGCGATAAAGGCTATAACGGCCTCGCTGAAGTGGGTAAAAAGTTCGAAAAAGATACCGGCATTAAAGTTTCCGTAGAACATCCGGATAAGCTGGAAGAGAAGTTCCCGCAGGTTGCTGCCACCGGCGACGGCCCGGATATCATTTTCTGGGCGCATGACCGTTTTGGCGGCTACGCGCAGTCCGGCCTGCTGGCGGAAATCACCCCGGATAAGGCCTTCCAGGACAAACTCTATCCCTTCACCTGGGACGCCGTACGCTACAACGGCAAGCTGATCGCATACCCGGTAGCGGTTGAAGCCCTGTCGCTGATTTATAACAAAGACCTGGTCCCGAACCCGCCGAAAACCTGGGAAGAGATTCCGGCGCTGGATAAAGAGCTGAAGGCGAAGGGTAAGAGCGCGCTGATGTTCAACCTGCAAGAACCGTACTTCACCTGGCCGCTGATTGCCGCCGATGGCGGATACGCGTTTAAGTTTGAAAACGGCAAATACGACGTGAAAAACGTCGGCGTCGATAGCGCCGGAGCAAAAGCGGGCCTGACCTTCCTGGTCGACCTTATCAAAAATAAACACATGAACGCCGATACCGACTACTCCATCGCGGAAGCGGCGTTCAACAAAGGCGAAACCGCGATGACCATCAACGGTCCGTGGGCGTGGTCGAACATCGACAAAGGTAAGGTTAACTACGGCGTCACTCTGCTGCCAACCTTCAAAGGCAAACCGTCTAAACCGTTCGTTGGCGTCCTGAGCGCCGGGATTAACGCCGCCAGCCCGAATAAAGAACTGGCGAAAGAGTTCCTCGAAAACTACCTGATGACCGATCAGGGCCTGGAAGCGGTGAACAACGATAAACCGCTGGGCGCCGTGGCGCTGAAATCCTTCCAGGAGAAGCTGGAGAAAGACCCGCGTATCGCCGCCACCATGGCTAACGCCCAGAAAGGCGAAATCATGCCGAACATTCCGCAGATGTCCGCATTCTGGTATGCCGTCCGTACCGCGGTTATTAACGCCGCAAGCGGCCGTCAAACCGTCGATGCCGCGCTGAAGGATGCACAGGGCCGTATCACCAAGTAATACCGTCGCACACGTGCCGGATGGCGGCATAAATGCCTTATCCGGCCTACACGCCTTGTAGGCCGGATAAGTGCAGCGCCATCAGGCACTTTTGTCGACAGATATTTAACGTTGTAGAGGATGATCCCCATGGATGCCGTTAAAAAGAAACACTGGTGGCAAAGCCCGCAACTCACATGGTCTGTGATTGGTTTGCTGTGCCTGCTGGTGGGTTACCTTGTTGTTTTAATGTACGCCCAGGGGGAGTACCTGTTCGCCATCATGACGCTGATTTTAAGCTCGGTTGGCCTGTATATCTTTTCCAATCGCAAGGCCTATGCCTGGCGCTATGTTTATCCGGGTCTCGCCGGGATGGGGCTGTTTGTTCTGTTCCCGCTGATCTGTACTATTGCCATCGCCTTCACCAACTACAGCAGCACCAACCAGCTCACCTTCGAACGTGCCCAGCAGGTGCTGATGGACCGTTCTTTCGAGGCCGGCAAAGCCTATAACTTCTCACTCTACCCGGCGGGTGACGAGTGGCAGCTGGCGCTGACGGACGGTGAAAGCGGTAAAAATTATCTCTCCGAAGCCTTTAAATTCGGCGGCGAGCAGAAGCTGACGTTAAAAGAAGCCGATGTCCTGCCGCAAGGCGAACGCGCGAATTTACGCGTAATCACCCAGAACCGCGCCGCGCTGAACCAACTGACCGCCGTGCTGCCGGATGAAAGCAAAGTGATTATGAGTTCGCTGCGCCAGTTCTCCGGTACCCAGCCGCTGTACGCGCTGGCCAACGACGGGACGCTCACTAACAACCAAAGCGGCGTGAAATATCGCCCCAACGACAACATCGGCTTTTATCAATCCATCAATGCTGACGGCAGCTGGGGCAATGAAAAGCTGAGCCCGGGTTATACCGTCACCATCGGCTGGGATAACTTCACCCGCGTTTTCCAGGACGAAGGGATCCAGAAACCGTTCTTCGCCATTTTCGTCTGGACCGTGGTGTTCTCGGTGCTGACGGTGATTTTGACCGTCGCCGTGGGAATGGTGCTGGCCTGTCTGGTGCAGTGGGAAGCGTTGAAGGGCAAAGCGATTTACCGCGTGCTGTTGATTCTGCCGTATGCGGTGCCGTCATTTATCTCAATCCTGATTTTCAAAGGGCTGTTTAACCAGAGCTTTGGTGAAATCAACATGATGCTGAGCGCGCTGTTCGGCATTAAACCGGCCTGGTTTAGCGATCCAACCACCGCGCGCACGATGATTATCATCGTCAACACCTGGCTGGGCTACCCGTACATGATGATCCTGTGCATGGGGCTGCTGAAGGCGATTCCGGACGATCTGTACGAGGCGTCGGCGATGGATGGCGCGGGTCCGTTCCAGAACTTCTTTAAAATTACGCTACCGCTGCTGATCAAGCCGCTCACGCCGCTGATGATTGCCAGCTTCGCCTTTAACTTTAACAACTTCGTACTGATTCAACTGTTGACCAACGGTGGCCCGGACCGTCTCGGCACCACCACCCCGGCCGGTTATACCGACCTGCTGGTGAGCTACACCTATCGCATCGCCTTTGAAGGCGGCGGCGGTCAGGACTTCGGCCTGGCGGCGGCTATCGCCACGCTTATCTTCCTGCTGGTTGGGGCGTTAGCGATTGTGAATCTAAAAGCCACGCGCATGAAGTTTGATTAAGGGAGATAACGATAATGGCTATGGTCCAACCTAAATCTCAAAAACTGCGTCTCTTCACTACGCATCTTCTGTTACTGATTTTTATCGCCGCGATTATGTTCCCGCTGCTGATGGTTATCGCTATCTCACTGCGCGAAGGCAATTTCGCGACCGGCAGCCTGATCCCGGATACCATCTCCTGGGAGCACTGGCGTCTGGCATTAGGCTTCAGCGTCGAACACGCCGATGGCCGGGTAACGCCGCCGCCGTTCCCGGTGCTGCTGTGGCTGTGGAACTCAATTAAGGTCGCCGGGATTACCGCGATCGGCATCGTCGCCCTCTCCACCACCTGCGCTTATGCTTTCGCCCGTATGCGCTTCCCGGGCAAAGCGACGCTGCTCAAAGGGATGCTGATTTTCCAGATGTTCCCGGCGGTACTGTCGTTGGTGGCGCTGTATGCGTTGTTCGACCGCCTCGGTCAGTATCTGCCTTTCGTCGGCCTCAACACTCACGGCGGGGTGATCTTCGCCTATATGGGCGGTATCGCGCTGCACGTCTGGACGATTAAGGGCTACTTCGAAACTATCGATGGTTCACTGGAAGAAGCGGCCGCACTGGATGGCGCCACTCCGTGGCAGGCCTTCCGCCTGGTGCTGCTGCCGCTGTCGGTGCCGATTCTGGCGGTCGTGTTTATTCTGTCGTTCATCGCCGCGATTACCGAAGTGCCGGTGGCCTCGTTGCTGCTGCGCGATGTGAACAGCTATACCCTGGCGGTGGGGATGCAGCAGTATCTCAATCCGCAGAACTACCTGTGGGGCGACTTCGCCGCGGCGGCGGTACTGTCGGCGATTCCGATTACCGTCGTCTTCCTGCTGGCTCAGCGTTGGTTGGTTAACGGCCTGACGGCGGGCGGGGTGAAAGGTTAAGTTTCATCATGTTAGACCCTTGTTTTACCGCCCCAAATTTCAGCGAGGGTGGGATGTGGTACCCGACCCCAACCGGGTACGGCAGCCCACCTCTCCCTGAAAAAGTAGGGCAAATGCCACTGCAATCCTCTACTGGACCCTACATAAATTTCATTTGTGATTGTCGGTCAAGCGGCCCTGGAGGCCGCTTTTTTTATTCCCGTTTCAGGCGGTTGGAATTACACAACCACAGGGTAATCACCAGGATAAGGATCGCCGCAGAGTAAATCAGCACCGCCATCGGCGACTCATGGTCGACGATAATAAGCCGCACAATCGCCGTAATACCGATATAGACGAAATAACGCAGCGGGAAGTGAAAACCGGACTCAAAGTATTTCACAATCAACGCGATAAATTCGAAGTAGAGAAAATAGACCACCAGCCCTTCGACCAGCTTGTACTTACTCACCGGCTCCGGCGTAAACAGCACGTGCGCCAGATGCAGGGTCTCCTTTCCCAGGAACACCACCAGAATAATTCCCAGGCACAATAGCGCCAGGTTCAATACGGCCTGCATGGCCTTCGCAACAAAATTAACCAGCGGACGATATACCGACGGCATAGTGACACCTCAAATGCATGAACGTTATTGATCTGTATAGCGCAAAAGTGTGATCCAGATCTACTTCGCTTTGCGAGCAGCATCGGTCCTTCAACGCGGTAAATGCAACTAAGAGAAAATTTTACTTCCTGCAATGCTGTGAGCAAGTTAACCAAATCATCCGTTACGCTTAAAACAAAACCAACCAACTTATTGAAAATTAAAACATTTACCATTTGAAACAGTTATATCTTAAAAATTCTCACAAGATAAAAATTTTCTAAAATCCGCATTATTTACATGGTTATTAGGGTAAGATTTTTCTTATCCATTGTCTTAGCATTATCGCAGTTGAATAAAATTTAATTTTGGACATTAAATCATTATGAAAACCGATAACGCATCCCTGTATATCAAATGGCTCAAACAAGAAGTTGCCCCAGCGTTAGGTTGTACTGAACCCGTCGCTATTTCCTTCGCTGCCGCCTACGCCGCACAATATCTGGATCAGCCTTGCACCAGAATTAGCGGTTTTATTTCCGCCAATCTCTATAAAAACGCGATGGGTGTTACTATTCCCGGCACCACCGTTTGCGGTGTAGCGCTGGCCGCCGCAATTGGCGCATTTGGCGGCGATCCGCAAAAGGGATTAAAAACGCTGGAAGATATCACCCCGCTACACGTCGAAATGGCACAGAAGCTGATCGCCAATCATGCCGTTGATATTACCGTCAAAGAGACCCCGGACTTTATTCATCTGGATCTAACTCTCTCTGATGGCGAAAACACCTGTCGTGTCGTAGTAAAAGGAACCCACACTAACGTGGTCGAACTTTATATTAATGACCAGCCGCAGCCACTAAGCGAAAAACAGAATGCAAGCGCCCGGCACGAAACGCTGTCCAATTTTTCGCTACAACAGGCTTACGGCTTTATTAATAGCGTCGACTTTAATGATATTCGCTTTATTCTCGAAGCCGCGCGCTTAAACTCCGCGCTGGCGGCAGAAGGCAAAACCAAAAAATATGGCCTGAACATTAACGGTACCTTTTCTGACGCAGTGAAAAACGGCCTGATGAGCAACGATCTGTTAAGCAAGGTGATCATCAACACCGTCGCCGCTTCAGATGCCCGCATGGGCGGCGCGCCGGTGGTCGCAATGTCTAACTTCGGCTCAGGCAATCAGGGCATTACGGCAACCATGCCGGTAGTGGTGGTTGCTGAGCATCTCGGCGCCGATGAAGAGACCCTGGCGCGCGCTTTGTCTCTATCTCATCTCACCGCCATCTCAATTCATTCTCGTTATACGCGCTTATCTGCGCTATGCGCGGCCTCAACCGCCGCCATGGGCGCCGCCGCCGGGATGGCCTGGCTATTTACTCGCGACATCAACACCATTAATACCGCGATTATTAATATGGTCAGCGATATTACCGGCATGATTTGTGATGGCGCCTCTAATAGCTGTGCGATGAAAGTCTCATCTGTGGTATCCAGCGCCTTTAAGGCGGTACTGATGGCAATGCAAAATAGCTGCGCTGGCGCCAATGACGGTATTGTCTGCGCTGATGTCGAGCAGACTATTAATAATCTGTGCCGCCTGGTGATTAAACCAATGACCCTCACAGATAAAGAAATTATCAGTATCATGGTCGCTAAATAACAATATTTAACGGGCCTGAACATTCAGGCCCCGATTAACCTACCCTACCCACACTATTATTTATAAATTAGCAGGTATAGCAGATGAATAAAAAAGTCATCTTACGCGGCGCCAGCGCTATTATGCCGCTGTGCATCGGCGACTTTCCATTTTCATTTATTGTCGGCGCATTAAGCGTTAGCGCGGGCATGAGCGTCTGGCAGAGCACGGCGTGGTCGGCGATTGTTATTGCCGGTTCGGCGCAAATGCTGGCATTAAATATGCTTAAAACCGGCGCCACGCTCGGGGTTATTATATTCACCACATTAATAATTAATCTACGTCATGTACTGTACAGCGCCTCTATTTCCGGTACCGTCCGTGAAGCATCATTCTTTAAAAAATGCTTTATGTCCTACGCGCTGACCGACGAAGTGTACGCCACCACCGTCAAAGAGATGGAAGGCAATAAGCAGGATAAGTATCTGTTTTATGGTTCGGCGATGATCACCTTCTGGGCAATTTGGGTACTGGCGGATTTCCTCGGCGCGCTGGTCGGCGCTTCCTTCCCGAACATTGAAAAGTACGGTCTGGATTTCGCCATGGTCGCCGCTTTTATCGCTATCGTGGTGCCGCAAATAAAAAGCCAGGCCTGCACCGTCGCCGCCGTGGTGGCCGCCGTCTCCGGCGTGCTGTTGGTCATCCTGCCCTACTCGCTGGGCATTGTCGTCGCGTCAGTGCTTGGCGTGCTCGCCGGACTGTGCGTCGACCTGGCTGAAGAACGTAAACAGGCAGCAATTGCCAAATCCGGAATGCCGCTCGTGGAGGCGCTGGAACATGAATAATAGCTACTTTATCGCCCTGACTTTGGGGATGGCCGCCGTGACCTTTCTGATCCGATTTTCGTTTATCGGCCTGGCCGGAAAAATCCAGATGTCCGAGCGGGTGACCAAAACGCTGCGCTTTGTCCCGGTCACCGTCCTGCCGGCCATTATCACCATTCAGATCCTGAGCGTGAATTCCAGTATGGAGTTTGACTTAAAGAATCCGAAGGTGATCGCCGCCATTATCTGCACGCTCGCCAGCTTCCGTTTAGGCCTGGTATGGGTGGTAGTGAGCGGCGTCGGCTCGCTGGTGTTGTTAAATTATTTTATGTAACCGTTTGAAGGATAAACCATATGATTATTACCACCGCTGACGCGCCTGCCGCTATCGGCCCGTACGTGCAGGGCGTCAATCTCGGCGCGATGACCATCACCTCCGGTCAGCTGCCGATTAATCCGCTGGACGGCACCATGCCAGGCGATATCGCCGAACAGGCGCGGCAATCGCTGGAAAATGTGAAAGCCATCGTTGAAGCTGCCGGACTCACGGTCGGGCAGATCGTTAAAACCACGGTGTTTGTCAAAGACCTGCAGGATTTTGCCGCCATCAACGCCGCCTATGAGGCCTTCTTTACCGAACATCAGGCCGCTTTTCCGGCGCGTTCCTGCGTAGAGGTCGCCAGACTGCCGAAAGACGCCGGCATCGAAATCGAAGCCATCGCCTTCGCTCGTTAATCACCCGGCTGGGGGGAAACCTCCAGCCTCCTTCCCCACCGTTTTTCGCCGTTCCTCCTTGCTCATTTTACAGGCACTATACGATGAGATCTGAATGAGGAACGCAGCATGTTAACTATCCGTAAGGCTGTACCAGAAGATGCGCCGCAGCTCAGTAATATGGGCTATGCCAGCTATCGCCACCACTTCGCCCACCTTTGGCGCAACGCCGATGAGCTGGCATTATTTCTCCAGCAGGAGTATTCCGTGGAATCGCTGCGTCAAAGTCTTGCCGCGGCGGAACAGCATTGGCTCATCGCCGAATCCGCGCACCCCGTTGGCTTTGCTAAATACAGCTGCCAGCAGAGAATTGATGGCGACGGACGTATCGGCACATTGCTGCATAAGCTCTATCTCATGCCTGACGAAACCGGACACCGCTACGGCGAGCGGTTGTTTAGCGCCATAGAGGCTCTGGCACAAGAAAATGGTGAAGTGTGGCTGTGGCTTGAGGTCCTTGCCGATAATCCTGGCGCGCGTCGTTTTTACGAACGCCAGGGAATGCAGCATGTAAAAGACACCATTTTCCATTCCGCCAGCCAACAAAGCACCTTACATATTCTGGCCAAACCGATATGAGAGAAATTATGCCTGAGCTTCGCGATACCGGCGTTCGCAACGTCATCTGCGGCGAAAACGTGGTCATATACCAGCCCGCCAACCTCTATGGTTGCCAGCTCGGCGATAACGTCTTCGTCGGGCCGTTCGTCGAGATTCAGGGACACACGCGCATCGGCGCGGACAGCAAAATCCAGTCCCACAGTTTTATCTGCGAGTACGTAACCATCGGCCAACGTTGTTTTATCGGCCACGGCGTGATGTTCGCCAACGACATGTTCCGCGATGGTAAACCGAATGCCGACCGCGACAGTTGGGGGCGCATTGAAATCGGCAATGACGTGTCTATCGGCAGCGGCGCCACCATTCTGGCGGTGAGTATCTGCGATGGCGTGGTCATCGGCGCCGGGAGCGTGGTGACAAAATCCATCACCGAGAAAGGCGTTTGGGCGGGCAATCCCGCGAGGCTGCTGCGGCGGCTATAAATAAAAATGCCGACCCGAGGGTCGGCATTCAGGCTTAATTGCGCAACACTTACGCGCGCCAGGCTTTATAACGGTTAATCAGGCCGTTGGTAGAGCTGTCGTGGCTGCTAACGTCTGCGCCATCTTTCAGTTCCGGCAGGATACGGTTAGCCAGCTGTTTACCCAGCTCAACGCCCCACTGATCGAAGGTGAAGATATTGAGGATCGCGCCCTGGGTGAAGATTTTGTGCTCATACAGCGCAATCAATGCGCCCAGGCTGAACGGGGTGATCTCACGCAGCAGGATGGAGTTGGTCGGACGGTTGCCTTCGAACACTTTGAACGGCACCACGTGCTCAAGCTGAGCCGGGTCTTTACCCTGGTCGCGATATTCCTGCTCAACCACTTCGCGGGATTTACCAAAGGCCAGCGCTTCGGTCTGGGCGAAGAAGTTAGACAGCAGTTTCTGATGGTGGTCAGACAGCGGGTTATGGGTGATAGCCGGGGCGATGAAATCGCACGGTACCATTTTGGTGCCCTGGTGGATCAGCTGATAGAACGCGTGCTGACCGTTAGTCCCCGGCTCGCCCCAGATGATTGGGCCAGTCTGGTAATCCACGACGTTGCCGTTACGGTCAACGTACTTACCGTTGGATTCCATGTTGCCCTGCTGGAAGTAAGCGGCAAAGCGGTGCATGTACTGATCGTACGGCAGAATCGCTTCGGTTTCGGCGCCGAAGAAATTGTTGTACCAGATACCGATCAGCGCCAGCAGTACCGGCAGGTTTTTCTCAGCCGGGGTGGTGGAGAAGTGTTTGTCCATGGCGTGGGCGCCGGACAGCAGCTGGACGAAGTTATCGAAGCCAACGGACAGAATGATAGACAGGCCGATGGCGGACCACAGGGAGTAACGACCGCCAACCCAGTCCCAGAATTCAAACATGTTAGCCGTATCGATACCGAACTCGCCAACCGCTTTACCGTTGGTGGAGAGCGCCGCGAAGTGTTTCGCTACGTGTTTCTCATCGCCCGCGGTCGCCAGGAACCAGTCACGCGCGCTGTGGGCGTTGGTCATGGTTTCCTGAGTAGTGAAGGTTTTGGAAGCCACCAGGAACAGCGTGGTTTCCGGATTCACCGCTTTCAACACTTCGGCGATATGGGTGCCGTCTACGTTGGAAACGAAGTGCATGTTGAGATGGTTTTTATACGGGCGCAGCGCTTCGGTCACCATGAACGGGCCGAGGTCTGAACCGCCGATACCGATGTTCACCACGTCGGTGATCGGTTTGCCGGTGTAGCCTTTCCAGCTACCGGAGATAATTGCTTCAGAGAAGGCTTTCATCTTCTCCAGCACCGCGTTGACTTCCGGCATCACATCTTTGCCATCAACCACAATCGGCGTATTGCTGCGGTTACGCAGCGCAACGTGCAGTACCGCGCGGTCCTCGGTACGGTTAATTTTTTCGCCGGAGAACATCGACTTGATAGCACCGGCCAGATCGGTCTCTTTCGCCAGATCCTGCAGCTTAGACAGCGTCTCTTCAGTGATGCGGTTCTTGGAGAAATCCACCAGCATCAGATCGTCAAAAGTGGCGGAGAATTTAGAGAAACGATCGCTATCTTTGGCGAAAAGCTCGCTGATAGTGACGTCTTTCATTTCATCGAAGTGTTTCTGTAATGCCTGCCATGCAGCGGTCTGCGTTGGGTTGATATTTTTCATTAGCAATACTCTTCTGATTTGAAAAATGTGACTTCGGTCGATTGTAGCCTCAGCGGCGGAAAATTGTGATGATTTTTGTGTTATGCCGTTGACGGGGGTCAGAAATAGGGTAAAGAGCCCCCATATTATAGCGATCATTAGGCATTTTTCTGTTATCCGCCGATGCATGAAAAATCCGCATAACCCTGTCGTTGACATACCCGTCCGGAAGCCTTTATATAGCTGAACTGCCTACGGAACCGTAGGTATGTATTGCTCGCGCATTTCACGCTACAGCGAAGAGTATCGTTGGGGGGTATAATGACCAGTCTCTCCCCAGGCATAGTGAAAGACGTCAGTAATTGCCAGAAGAGGTGCGTTGCCCAGGTAACCGTATTGGAGGAACCAGTCCGGGGAAAATACGTGAGGGGGAGCAACGCCGAGGCGCACAGGCATCTGGTTAAGTCTGTCGCCGGCCACAGGGGCTGAATCCCCTGGGTTGTCACCAGAAGCGTTCGCAGTCGGGCGTTTCATACTCGCGAACCGATGCGCGTCATCGGCGAACGGGTCTACAAGGTGGAGCACTTCTGGGTGACATCGTAGTTTGTTTATCGCTCTGCGCCCACCCTACTTTTCGCTCTTCCCTTGTGCCATGGCTGAGTTAATTTGGCCTGGCTTATTAAGACATTTTGTAGCGCTCCGGTTATTTCCAGCCCGAACCAGGAGCGGTTGCTCAGGAATCGTTTTAATAAGTCAGGCCCCCTGACACGAGGTTGTTATGACAGATTTAGTTGTTGCTAAGTTCGGCGGCACCAGCGTGGCCGATTTCGACGCGATGAACCGTAGCGTCGACGTCGCGCTGCTGGATGCGAATACCCGCGTAGTGGTGTTATCCGCATCGGCTGGCGTTACCAATATCTTAGTTGCTTTAGCGGCAGGGCTGGAACCCACCGAACGCTTCGCTAAGCTCGATGAAATGCGCCAAATCCAGTTCAATATTCTGGAGCGTTTACGTTATCCCAACGTTATTCGCGAAGAGATCGAGCGTCTGCTGGAAAACATTACTACCCTGGCGGAAGCCGCCTCGCTGGCCAGCTCGGAAGCCTTGACCGATGAACTGGTGAGCCACGGCGAGCTGATGTCCACCTTACTGTTCGTTGAGATCCTGCGCGAACGCGGTATCGCGGCGCAGTGGTTCGACGTACGCAAAGTGATGCGTACCAACGATCGTTTCGGCCGCGCCGAACCGGATATCGCCGCGCTGGCGGAACTGACGCAACAACAACTGGCGCCGCGCCTGGAAGAAGGCCTGGTTATTACCCAGGGCTTTATCGGCAGCGAAGCCAAAGGCCGTACCACCACCCTTGGCCGCGGCGGCAGCGATTACACCGCAGCGCTACTCGGCGAGGCCTTAAACGCCAGTCGTGTGGATATCTGGACCGATGTCCCTGGCATCTACACAACCGATCCGCGTGTTGCGCCAGCGGCGAAGCGCATCGATGTGATCGCTTTCGCTGAAGCCGCGGAGATGGCCACGTTCGGGGCCAAGGTATTGCATCCGGCCACCCTGCTGCCCGCCGTACGCAGCGATATCCCGGTATTCGTCGGCTCCAGCAAAGAACCTAAAGCCGGCGGCACGATGGTCTGTCATAAAACCGAAAATCCACCGCTGTTCCGCGCGCTGGCGCTGCGTCGTCGTCAAACGCTGCTGACACTGCACAGCCTGCATATGCTGCACTCCCGCGGCTTCCTGGCCGAAGTGTTCGGTATTCTGGCGCGGCATAATATTTCCGTCGATCTGATCACCACTTCGGAAGTGAGTATTGCGCTGACCATGGACACCACCGGTTCAACCTCCGCTGGCGATACCCTGCTGACCCAGGCGCTGCTGACCGAGCTCTCTTCGCTGTGCCGCGTCGAAGTGGAAGAAAACCTGGCGCTGGTCGCCCTGATCGGCAATGAATTATCGAAAGCCTGCGGCGTCGGTAAAGAGGTATTCGGCGTACTGGAACCGTTCAATATCCGCATGATCTGTTACGGCGCCTCCAGCCACAACCTGTGCTTCCTGGTGCCTGGCGACGACGCGGAGAAAGTGGTGCAGAAGCTGCATCATAATTTGTTTGAATAATATTCTTTTGCGCGATAAAAAATACCTATAGCCGGGCTCGAACCCGGCTTTTTTATAACAACATCAACACAACAAACACTGTCGCAAGGAATACACTATGCTCGCCACGCTTACGCGGCTGTTCCCGTTATGGGCGCTGCTGCTCTCCGTATTGGCTTATTACACGCCAACCACTTTTACCCCTATCGGCCCGTGGGTCACCACGCTGCTGATGCTGATTATGTTTGGCATGGGCGTCCATTTGAAGCTGGACGATTTCAAGCGCGTGCTGTCACGACCTGCGCCGGTCGCAGCGGGAATTTTTCTGCATTACCTGGTGATGCCGCTCGCCGCCTGGGTACTGGCGCTGCTATTCCACATGCCGCCAGAGCTCTCCGCCGGAATGGTGCTGGTCGGCAGCGTTGCCAGCGGAACCGCTTCCAACGTCATGATCTATCTGGCGAAAGGCGATGTCGCACTGTCGGTAACCATCTCTTCCGTTTCGACACTGGTTGGCGTGGTCGCCACGCCGCTGCTGACGCGCCTGTACGTTGATGCGCACATTCAGGTCGATGTGATGGGCATGCTGCTGAGCATCCTGCAAATCGTGGTGATCCCAATCGGCCTCGGTCTGATTGTTCATCACCTGTTGCCAAAAGTGGTAAAGGCGGTGGAACCCTTCCTTCCCGCCTTCTCCATGCTGTGCATCCTGGCGATTATCAGCGCCGTGGTCGCCGGTTCCGCATCGCATATCGCTTCGGTGGGGCTGGTGGTTATCGTGGCGGTGATCCTGCATAACGCTATTGGCCTGCTCGGCGGCTACTGGGGCGGGCGCCTGTTCGGTTTTGATGAATCCACCTGCCGCACCCTGGCGATCGAAGTGGGCATGCAGAACTCCGGCCTCGCCGCGGCCCTCGGGAAAATCTACTTCGGCCCGCTGGCCGCCCTGCCCGGCGCGCTGTTCTCGGTATGGCATAACCTTTCCGGCTCGCTGCTGGCAGGTTACTGGTCCGGTAAGCCGACGACCAAAAAAGGCAACCAGCGCTAATCGGTATACGTCCGGGCCATATGCCCGGACGTTTGGTTTATCCCACCAGTAAACTCACCGGCTTGCCTAACTTCATTAACATCATGACCAATGCATCAAGGGTAAACTTACTAGTTTTCTGGTTTACCACATCTGAAATACGCGGGCGTGAAATATTCAACTTCGCTGCGGCATCCGCTTGCTTCAATTGATTTTCATCTATCCACTCAGCAATTTCCTGCATGAGTTGCCGCTTCAGGAGCATCAGTTGTTCGACTTCTTGTTCCGCTTGCGTCCTTAACCGCTCCGCTTCACAGTCATCAAAGCCGAGTTCACTGAAAATATTCGTCTCTGCTGTCGTCACGTGACGGATGCCATCCACTGTCTTACGATTCATTTACGACTCCTGTGTTCCTGCGGTATAAGCTGCAAACGGCTTCTGACAATTTGTTTTTCATGTTCGGCGGTACGTCGAGTTTTTTTGTTAAAACAGTGCAGGACATAAACCTCTGCCTCAAAACGAGCCAGGTAAATCACCCGATAAGCGCCGGAATAATGGCGTAACCGTATTTCCTCCACGCCTCTCCCCAACTGAGGCATCGCTTTCCAATCAGCAGCTTCTAACCCCGCCTGTAAACGGTAAAGCTGGAAACCGGCATCCCGGCGGACCTCCTCAGGAAATTGGCGCAAATCATCAAAGGAAGACCCCATCCAGACAATACTTCGTAAACTTTGCCCCTGATTCAACATACCACATCCTTGTATAAAATTTTATACACAAATCGCGCAAAAATAAGTTTGCGGATGACCACATAAACCATGCTGCTACGCTAATCCAGACAACGTCATCGGTCACCCACTCAGCAAATATTCTGCGAGGCATTTTCCGGATTAGTTCTATTTTGCGCCGATTGCCGTACACTGGACTCTCTGGTCTGATTGAGGGCACCACCATGGCACTCCCCCGCATTACACAAAAAGAGATGACCGAGCGCGAACAGCGCGAATTGAAGACGCTGCTGGACCGCGCGCGTATCGCGCACGGCCGCCCGCTGAGCAATGCGGAAACGAACAGCGTGAAAAAGGAATATATCGATAAGCTGATGGCGCTGCGCGAAGCGGAAGCGAAGAAAGCCCGCCAGGTGAAAAAGCAGCAGGCTTACAAAGTAGACAAAGAAGCGACATTTTCGTGGTCGGCGAATACGCCGACCCGCGGCAGGCGTTAGCGGCCTTTCTTTTTACGTCCCGGCTGAGCGAAACGTTTACCGTTCGAGGCCGGGCGGCCTTTCTCGTTGGTTTTTTCCATCTTCACCACCGGGCGCTTGATGCCGGCGGTCGCCGCTTTGGCCTTCGGTTTAGCTTTTGGCTTCGCTTCGGAAGAGGAGTTTTCAATCAGCTTGAAAAGATCGATCAGCTCATCATCGGTTAAATCGCGCCACTCGCCCAGCGGAATGCCCGTCAGGCTAACGTTCATAATGCGCGTCCGCTCCAGCTTCATGACTTCATAGCCGAAATGCTCGCACATGCGACGGATCTGGCGGTTTAATCCCTGAACCAGCGTGATGCGGAACACGAAAGGCGCTTCTTTCTTGACCTTACATTTCTTGGTCACGGTACCGAGAATCGGCACTCCCGCGCCCATTCCACGAATAAACTCATCGGTAACCGGCTTATCGACGGTGACCAGATACTCTTTTTCATGATCGTTGCCGGCGCGCAGGATTTTGTTCACCAGATCGCCATGGTTGGTCAGGAAAATTAACCCCTGAGAGTCTTTATCGAGACGGCCAATCGGGAACACGCGTTTACTGTGGTTCACGAAGTCGACGATATTATCGCGCTCGCCATCTTCGGTAGTGCTGACGATACCCACCGGCTTATTCAGCGCAATCAACACCAAATCATCGGCTTCTCGCGGCTCAATCAGCTGACCGTTGACTTTCACCACATCGCCCGGCTTCACCTGATCGCCAATGGCGGCGCGCTTACCGTTGATAAAGACGTTGCCTTGTTCAATAAAGCGGTCCGCTTCGCGACGCGAGCAAATCCCGCTTTCGCTGATGTATTTATTTAATCGAGTAGATGAGTCGGTCAGCATAGTTTCTCCTTTGACAGCGAAATATACCTCACCTTACTGGCGATAAAAAACAGGGATGACGTTATTCATTACCCCATTGATTGAGGAAATTGGCGATATCGTCGATACGCTGTTCGGCAATGCCTGCTTCACGGGCCATCTCCTGCTGCGCTTCCTCGCTGATCTCCTCATTATTCATTAAGCGCGTAATCAGCAGTTGGAAGTAATGCGCCAGACAATCGCGCTCGGACTCTTTTACCGCTTCCGCGCACTCCGTCGAGTACTCATCCACGATGTCATAATATTTCAGCGGTATTTCATTGTTCATAGGTCGTCTCCGGGGTGGTTAGCATCTGCGCTTTCGGCCCCGATAATAACATTCAGCTTGCCTGCACCGTGAGCCATATCAGCGCCTCAAGGCCGGGCCAATGATAGAATCTGCGTCAAATGACATGCTTACACAGGATGAAAAGATGGAACTGCTGTTACTGAGTAACTCAACGCTACCGGGCAAAGCCTGGATGGAACATGCGCTGCCGCTGATTGCCGGCCAGGTCAAAGGCCGCCGCTCGGCGGTATTTATTCCCTTCGCCGGGGTGACGCAAAGCTGGGATGATTACACCGCCAAAGCCGCCGCAGTCATGGCGCCGATGGGCGTCAGCGTGACCGGTATTCACAGCGTCGCCGACCCTATCGCCGCCATTGAAAGTACCGAGATGGTCATCGTCGGCGGCGGGAACACCTTCCAGCTTCTGAAAGAGTGTCGCAGCCGCGGGCTGCTGGCGCCGATTGTCGATGTCGTCAAACGCGGGGCGTTGTATATCGGCTGGAGCGCGGGTTCTAACCTCGCCTGCCCGACCATTCGTACCACCAACGATATGCCGATTGTCGATCCTCAGGGGTTTGACGCGTTAGGGCTGTTCCCGCTGCAGATTAACCCGCACTTCACTAACGCGCTGCCGACCGGGCATCAGGGTGAGACCCGTGAGCACCGTATTCGCGAATTGCTGGTCGTGGCGCCGGAATTAACGGTGATTGGCCTGCCGGAGGGGAACTGGATTCAGGTCAGCGACGGACACGCCACGCTCGGCGGCCCGAACCCGACGCTGTTGTTCAAAGCGGGAGAAGAAGCGGTAACCCTGGCCGCGGGCCACCGTTTCTAGACTAGTTTGACGAACATTACCCGGATAGCGGCGCGTTGCGCCTTATCCGGGCTACCCAGCGTAAATCCTGCTAATAATCATCCCGCTCGTCGTCTTCATCCGGCTGCTCCATCACGCTATAGGCAACAGCACAGAACAACGAGTTCAGACGCTTCATATCGCCCAACAGCGCCAGATGCAACGTACTGGTTTCGATACTCTGCACGTTTTGCTGATGCAGGCGGTCAACATGCGCATGCGAGTAACGGCGGTTAAGAATACGAAAACGGTGCTTACTGCGGCGCAACCGACGGGCGCTCGGCACGTCGCCGGAAAAGAAGACCGACATTGCCAGCTGCAGGTTACTGAGCAGCAGCTCGTATAACGCATCCAGCTCTTTTAGCCCCTCGACGGAAAATGCGCGCCGCGCCGCCAGTGATTTATCGGCGATCTCGCTGCCCATTCGCTCGACGATGTCAGACGCCTGTTCCAGGTTGAGCGACATCTCGATAATTTCCGCCCAGCGGCGAGACTCCTCTTCCGCCAACTCGTCCTTCGGCATCCGCGCCAGATAAAGCTTAATCGCCGTATACAGCACGTTGATATCGTCCGCCATCCGCCGCAGCTCTTTCTCTTCGCGCGGCTCGCCGTGCATCACCTTGCGCAGGCTTTCCAGCATCTGCTCCATGGCGTCGCCGATACGCAAGGTCTCACGGGCGGCATTGGCCAACGCCAGCGCCGGCGTATCCAGCGCCGAGGGATCCAGATGCTTCGGCTTGAGATGGTTATCCAGCTCCGGCTCATCGCGGATCAGGCGCTTACACAGGTTCGCCATCGGCCCGGCGAACGGCACCATCGCCACGCAGCGGATCAGGTTGTAGAAGACGTGGAAGTAGATAACCAGCTCCGACTCTTCCAGCGGCAATTTGTGCATGACATCCGCCAGTACGTGCACAAATGGCAAAATTATCAAGCTCCCCACCAGCTTGAACAGCAGGCTGCCGAGCGCCACGCGCCGCGCCGCCGCATTGGCGCCGCTGTTGTTGAGCATCGCCAGCAGCCCGGAGCCGAGGTTAGCGCCGATGACCAGGCATAGCGCCACCGGGAAAGAGATCACCCCGGTGCCGGTTAACGTTGCGGTCAGCAGCACGGCCGCCAGGCTGGAGTAACTGATAATGGCGAACACGGCGCCAATCAGCGCATCCAGCATGATATCGCCGGTCAGCGAGGCGAAAATCACCTGTACACCGTTGGCCTGGGTAATCGGATGCACCGCCTGGACGATGAGCTCCAGCGCCAGCAGGATAAGTCCAAGGCCGATACCGACCCGCCCAAGCTGACCCGCGCGGGTCTGTTTACGGCCGAGGAAGAAAATAACGCCGATAAATATCAGCAGCGGCGATAGCCAGGAGAGGTCGAAGGTCAGTACCCTCGCCATCAGCGCCGTCCCCACATCCGCACCCAGCACCATAACCAGCGCTGGCGCCAGCGCGACCAGATCCTGGGCTACAAACGACGTCACCAGCATGGTGGTGGCATTGCTGCTCTGCACCAGCGCGGTGACGCCAATCCCCGCGCAGAAGGCGAGCGGTTTTTTCTCCACGCTGCTGCTGAGCACGGTACGCAGGCGCGCGCCAAAGACTCGCATCACGCCGGTGCGCACAATATGGGTACCCCACACCAGTAGGGCTACGGCGGAAAGTAGGTGTAACAGCGTTAACACAGAATCAGCTTCTCCTTATCGTTATAAGTGTTCCTGAGGTTTAAACCTCCCTTCAGTATAAGGGGTTAACTTCAATAAAGAGACAAGGCGCTCAAAGAGCGCCCTGTTTGTTGTAACGAAACATATTTCGTTAGTCGGCATCATAGCCGAGGTTAGGGGCGAGCCAACGCTCAACTTCGGCCGCCGTCATCCCCTTACGCAGGGCGTAATCTTCCACCTGGTCGCGCTGGATCTGCGCCACGGCGAAGTACTTACTGTCCGGATGACTGAAGTACCAGCCGGAAACCGATGCGCCAGGCCACATGGCGAAGGACTCGGTGAGCTTCATACCGGTATGCGCTTCCACATCCAACAGTTCCCAGATGGTCGCTTTCTCGGTGTGTTCCGGGCAGGCCGGATAACCGGGCGCCGGGCGGATCCCCTGGTAATTTTCGCGGATCAGCTCTTCATTGCTGAGGTTCTCATTGGCCGCATAGCCCCAGTAAACCTTACGCACTTTCTCATGCAGATACTCGGCGAAGGCTTCCGCCAGACGGTCGGCGATGGCCTTAACCATGATCTTGTTATAGTCGTCGTGCTGCGCTTCATAGGCTTCCGCCAGCGCGTCTTCTTCCAGCCCGCCGGTTACCGCGAAAGCCCCGATGTAGTCCGCTTTACCGCTCAGCTTCGGCGCGACAAAATCGGCGAGGCAGTAGTTCGCGAAGCCAACCTTTTCGGTTTGCTGGCGCAGGTGATGGCTGACCGTTAGCACGTGGGTACGGGTTTCATCACGATAGATTTCCACATCGTCGCCAACGCGGTTAGCCGGGAACAGCCCGACCACGCCGCGCGGGTTCAGCGTTTTTTCGGCGCTGAGTTTATCCAACAAATCGTTGGCGTCTTTAAACAGGCGCTGTGCCTCTTCACCCACCACTTCATCTTCCAGGATACGCGGATATTTGCCCGCCAGCGACCAGGTCATAAAGAACGGCGTCCAGTCGATGTAGTTACGCAGCGTTTCGATGCTGGCTTCCACCTCCTGCACGCCCAGACGATGGGCCACCGGAGGAGTGTAGCTCTCCCAGTCAAACGCCAGATCGTTTTCCCGCGCCGCCTGCAGAGTCACCGGCGGCGTGCGCGGCTTTTTACGCCCGTGCTGGATTCGCACGGTTTCATACTCTTTACGGGTACGGGCGACAAAATCATCGCGCTGGGTTGCCGACAGCAGGGCTGAAACCACTCCTACGGTACGCGAGGCGTTCTGCACGTAAACCGTCGGGCCACTGTAGTTCTGCTCGATTTTCACCGCGGTATGGGCTTTCGAGGTCGTCGCTCCGCCAATTAGCAGCGGGATAGTGAAGCCCTGACGCTCCATCTCTTTAGCCACGTTGACCATTTCGTCCAGCGACGGCGTGATAAGCCCTGAGAGGCCAATCAGATCGGCGTTTTCTTCGCGCGCGGTACGCAGGATTTTCTCTGCCGGCACCATCACGCCGAGATCGATAATTTCGTAGTTGTTGCACTGCAGCACTACACCGACGATGTTTTTACCAATATCGTGCACATCGCCTTTCACGGTGGCGATCACCATCTTACCGTTGCTGGAGCCCTGTTCTTTGCTGGCTTCGATGTAAGGTTCGAGGTAGGCCACCGCCTGTTTCATCACCCGTGCGGATTTTACCACCTGCGGCAGGAACATTTTGCCTTCACCGAACAGGTCGCCGACGACGTTCATGCCATCCATCAGCGGCCCTTCAATCACCTCGATTGGGCGTTCGGCCTGCTGGCGCGCCTCTTCAGTATCCTGCTCGATAAATTCGGTAATGCCTTTGACCAGCGAGTATTCAAGACGCTTTTTCACGTCCCAGCTGCGCCATTCCGCCTGCTGAGCGTTCGCGCTATCGTCCGCTTTGCTGCCGCGATATTTTTCCGCCAGCTCAAGTAATCTTTCGGTACTGTCATCGCGGCGGTTAAGAATTACATCTTCGACCGCATCGCGCAGCTCGCCAGGCAGATCGTCGTATATTGCCAGCTGGCCGGCATTGACGATGCCCATATCCATACCGTTGCGGATAGCGTAGTAGAGGAAGACGGCGTGGATCGCTTCACGTACCGGATCGTTACCGCGGAACGAGAACGACACGTTAGAGACGCCGCCGGAAATCAGCGCATGCGGCAGCTCGCGTTTGATGTCTTCACAGGCGCCGATAAAGTCCTGAGCGTAGTTATTGTGCTCTTCAATACCGGTGGCGACGGCAAAAATGTTGGGGTCGAAGATGATATCTTCCGGCGGGAAGCCGACCTCTTCGGTGAGGATTTTGTAGGCGCGACGGCAAATTTCGATTTTGCGCTCACGGGTATCGGCCTGGCCCACTTCATCAAAGGCCATGACTACCATTGCCGCGCCGTAGCGGCGAACCAGCTTAGCGTGATGAATAAAGGGTTCGACGCCCTCTTTCATCGAGATCGAGTTAACGATGCCCTTGCCCTGAATGCACTTGAGCCCTTTTTCGATGACTTCCCACTTGGAGGAGTCGATCATAATCGGCACGCGGGCAATATCCGGTTCACCCGCTATCAGGTTGAGGAAACGCACCATCGCCGCTTCGGCATCGAGCATCCCCTCATCCATGTTGATATCGATAATCTGCGCGCCGCTTTCTACCTGCTGGCGCGCCACGTCCAGCGCTTCACTGTATTTCTCTTCTTTGATTAAGCGCTTAAATTTAGCGGAGCCGGTAACGTTGGTACGCTCGCCCACGTTGACGAACAGGCTATCGTCGCCGATGTTCAGCGGCTCCAGGCCAGACAGACGGCAGGCGACCGGCAGTTCCGGCAGCTGGCGAGGCGGCAAGCCCTCTACCGCCCGGCTCATGGCGGCGATATGCTCGGGGGTGGTGCCGCAGCAGCCGCCGACGATATTAAGGAAACCGGCCTGCGCCCATTCGCGAATTTGCGCCGCCATGGTATCGGCATCCAGATCGTATTCGCCGAAGGCGTTCGGCAGGCCGGCGTTCGGGTGCGCGGTAACGTAACACTCGGCGATCCGCGAAAGCTCCTGCACGTACTGGCGCAGCTCATCCGGCCCCAGCGCGCAGTTTAAGCCGAAGGTCAGGGCATCGGCGTGGCGCAGCGAATTATAGAACGCTTCGGTCGTCTGCCCGGACAGTGTACGTCCGGAGGCATCGGTGATAGTGCCGGAAATCATAATCGGCAGCTCGACGCCGAGCGCCTCAAATTCTTCTTTTACCGCGAAAATCGCCGCTTTGGCGTTCAGGGTGTCAAAGACCGTTTCAATCAGAATCAGGTCCGAGCCGCCTTCCACCAGCGCTTTGGTGGATTCACGATAGGCGGCCACCAGCTGATCGAACGTGATATTCCGAAAGGCCGGATCGTTGACGTCCGGAGAAATAGAAGCGGTGCGGTTGGTCGGCCCAAGCACCCCCGCCACATAGCGCGGTTTTTCAGGCGTACGCGCGGTCCACGCGTCGGCGCTGGCGCGGGCCAGCTTTGCGGCGGCAAAGTTGATTTCCGCCGACAGGGATTCCATCTGGTAATCCGCCATCGCGATGGTTGTCGAGTTGAAGGTGTTGGTCTCGATAATGTCCGCGCCGGCGGCGAAATAAGCGTCGTGGATCTCGCGAATAACCTCAGGCTTGCTGAGGACCAGCAGGTCGTTATTGCCTTTCAGGTCGCACGGCCAATCGGCAAAGCGCTCGCCGCGGAAATCCTGCTCACTCAGACGATAGCCCTGGATCATGGTGCCCATGCCCCCGTCCAGAACCAGAATGCGTTCTTTTAACTGCTGATGTAATTGTTCTACTTTGTTACTCACACAGACTCCCGACAGCGCTCAACTCAGACCAAAAAGCCAACAAACCATACTGGCATAAACCACCCTGCTGGAAAAGGAAACCTGCAGCAACATGAGACAAGTTCAACTTCACTCCTCCGATCAGTCTGGTTGTGATTGCATTATCGCCAAATAAAACGAAAATCATTTCCACGATACAGAAAAAAGGAGTTCATCATGGCTACCCCGGTTCCCGCCAAACGCGGCAGAAAACCCGCTGCTGCCGCCCCTGCCGCGCAGGCTGGCGGGCAAGTTCAGTCGCTTACCCGCGGTCTGAAACTGCTTGAATGGATTTCTGAATCGCATAGCAGCGTCGCGCTCACCGAACTGGCGCAGCAGGCGGGGCTACCTAACTCCACGACCCATCGTCTGCTCACCACCATGCAGCAGCTCGGTTTTGTGCGCCAGGTCGGCGAGCTGGGGCACTGGGCGATCGGCGCGCATGCGTTTGTCGTCGGCAGCAGCTTCCTGCAAAGCCGCAATCTGCTGGCCATTGTCCATCCTATCCTGCGCCAGCTGATGGAAGATTCCGGCGAAACGGTCAACCTGGCGGTGCTGGATAAAAGCGATCATCAGGCGATTATTATCGACCAGGTGCAATGTACGCAGCTGATGCGCATGTCGGCGCCGATTGGCGGCAAATTGCCGATGCACGCGTCAGGCGCCGGAAAAGCGTTTCTGGCGCAGTTGAGTGAAGAAGAAGTCACCACGCTGCTACATCGGAAAGGGCTGCATGCTTACACTCACGCCACCCTGGTTTCTCCGGTACATTTGAAAGAGGATTTGGCCCAGACGCGTAAACGCGGCTATTCATTTGATGATGAAGAACATGCGCTGGGGCTGCGCTGTATCGCCTCCTGTATTTACGACGAACACCGCGAGCCGTTCGCCGCTATCTCCATCTCCGGGCCAATTTCACGCATGACCGACGATCGGGTGACCGAGCTTGGCGCATTGGTTATTAAGGCTGCAAAAGAAGTCACGCTGGCGTACGGCGGGGTTAAATAATAAAAATGCCCCAAAGGGGCATTTTGAGTAAGCCTGATAAGCGTAGCGCCATCAGGCAGATCGGCGCACCTTGCCGGATGGCGGCGTAAACGCCTTATCCGCCCTACTGTCGGCGCCATAGCGCACGCTAAAACGCTGCTTACGCCGGTAAGCGTACACATCTTCCACGTGCCCGTTTTTAATGCGCGTCTGCAGTTCACGCCAGTAATCGGCACGCAGTAAATCGGCGTGCATCTCCTCCAGTAGCGGTCCGATCCGCGGATCGGCGCACAGCCAGTGGCGGAACTCTTCCGGGAAGACATCGCCCGGGGACACGCTATACCAGGGTTCACTGGCCAACTCATCTTCCGGATAGCGCGGCGGCGGAATATCGCGGAAATTCACCTCGGTCATGTAGCAAATTTCATCATAATCGTAGAATACCACCCGCCCGTGGCGCGTGACGCCGAAGTTTTTAAACAGCATGTCGCCGGGGAAGATATTGGCGGCCGCCAGTTGGCGAATAGCATTCCCGTACTCTTCTACCGCGTCGCGTAGCGCCTGGCCTTCCACCTGCTCCAGCCAGATATTAAGCGGCACCATCCTTCGTTCAATATAAAGATGGCTGATGGCAATGCGATCGCCGAGGTCGGTCAACTTATTCCCCGCTTCCGCCTGCAACAGCGCCATCAGCTCGGGCGCGATTTGCCGCTTATCGAGCACGAAGTTTTCAAACTCCTGGGTATCCGCCATCCGCCCGACGCGGTCGTGTTCTTTGACCAGCTGATAGCAGGCGCGGACGTGGGCGGCGGTCATCTCTTTTTGCGGCGCAAAGCGGTCTTTAATCACCTTAAATACCCGGTCGAATCCCGGCAGGGTAAATACCAACATCACCATCCCACGGATGCCCGGCGCTTCGATAAACTGCTCATCGCTGCGGGTAACATAGTGCAGGTACTCGCGATAACTTTCCGTTTTAGCATGCTTCTGACAGCCAATCGCCATATACAGCTCGGCGGTAGTTTTTCCCGGCAGAATCTCGCGCAGCCATTCAACCAGCGCCGCGGGCAGCGGCGCGTAGACCATGAAATAGGAGCGGGCGAAACCAAAGACGATACTCGCCTCGGCGTGGGTCGTCAGGCAGGTATCAACAAATAGCTCTCCGTCATCGCTACGATGTATCGGCAGCAGGAACGGCAGCGTCGCCATCGGTGTAACCAGTTTACCTACCAGCCAGGCGGCTTTATTACGATAAAACAGCTCATTCGCCACCTGCAGATGCGACTGCGACAACAGTTCTCCACCGAGAGCTTCACGTAAATGGCTGACGATATAACCGATATCACGCCCTTTGTTTTGCCACGGCAGGCGCAGCGGCAAATCGGCAAGCAGGTTATGCATCAGGTATTCCCAGCCGCGTTCGGGATAAAAATCCTTCGCCAGCGGTCGCGAAATCGTGCGAAAACGACGTTCCGGCTGGGAGCTAAAAATAAAGAGCCGCTCGGGGGTCAGCGAGCGGTGGTCAAACAGTCTGCAGTAGACCGAGTTGAAAAAGCTCTCCGCAATTTCAAAGCGAGGGTAATCCGGCAAAAGTTGGGTGTACTGCTGTTTCACCCGCAGAAGAAAATCGACGTCGGTACTTTTCCCTTCGGTAATACAGCGCAGCTGTTCTACCACCAGACCCACGTGGTGATCGTAGAGGTGGATACGCTGCTTCATCGCCTGCTGCACGGCGTGCCAGTCCGCTTGTTCGAAGCGCTGCTGTGCGCCGGAAGTGACTTCCAGAAAACGCCCGTACTGGGCGTCGAATCCCTGTAAAATGGTTTGGGCAATCAGTAGTTCCAGGCCACGCGTCATCGCTTTCCCCCATCCGGCACAACATCATGCCGGATGGCGCGTTAGCTTATCCGGCCTACACCTTTGTAGGCCCGGTAAGCGCAGCGCCACCGGGCATTGCTTAAAACTGCGATTCTTCGGTCGAGCCGGTCAGCGCCGTTACCGACGAGGTCCCCCCCTGGATAATGGTGGTCACTTTGTCGAAGTACCCGGTGCCCACCTCCTGCTGATGCGAGACGAAGGTGTAGCCTTCCGGCCCGGCGGCAAACTCCGGCTGCTGTACCTTTTCGACGTAGTGACGCATGCCTTCGCCCTGCGCGTAGGCGTGAGCCAGGTCGAACATGTTGAACCACATGCTGTGGATACCCGCCAGGGTAATGAACTGGAATTTATAGCCCATATCCGACAGCTGCTGCTGGAAGCTGGCGATGGTTTTATCGTCGAGATTTTTCTTCCAGTTAAAGGATGGCGAGCAGTTATAGGCCAGCAGCTTGCCCGGGAAGCGGGCGTGGATCGCCTCGGCGAAACGGCGTGCCTGTTCAATGTCCGGTTTAGAGGTTTCACACCATACCAGATCGGCATAAGGCGCGTAGGCAAGGCCGCGGCTGATTGCCTGTTCGATTCCGGCATGGGTGCGATAGAAACCTTCGCTGGTGCGATCGCCGGAGATAAACTCGCGATCGTATGGATCGCAATCCGAGGTAATCAGGTCAGCGGCATCGGCGTCGGTACGAGCGATAAGCAGCGTCGGTACCCCCATCACATCCGCCGCCAGGCGCGCGGCGACCAGCTTCTGAATCGCCTCTTGCGTCGGCACCAGCACCTTGCCGCCCATATGTCCGCACTTCTTCACCGACGCCAGCTGGTCTTCGAAATGCACGGCCGCTGCACCGGCCGCAATCATCGATTTCATCAGCTCAAAGGCGTTCAGCACGCCGCCAAAACCGGCTTCCGCATCGGCGACGATCGGCAGGAAATAGTCGATAAAACGCGGATCGTTCGGCTCAATCCCCGCCGCCCACTGGATCTGATCGGCGCGACGGAAGGTGTTGTTGATCCGATCAACTACCGATGGCACCGAGTTAGCCGGGTATAACGATTGATCCGGGTACATACTGGAGGCCAGGTTGGCGTCGGCGGCGACCTGCCAGCCAGACAAGTAGATGGCTTCAATGCCCGCCTTCGCCTGCTGCAGCGCCTGGCCGCCGGTTAACGCGCCAAGGCTGTTGATATAACCCTTTTTCGCTTCACCATGCAGCAGACGCCACATTTTCGCCGCGCCAAGCTGCGCCAGCGTGCATTCCGGGTTCACCGAGCCGCGTAACTTCACCACCTCTTCCGCGCTGTATGGGCGGGTAATGCCTTCCCAGCGCGGGTTCGTCCACTCTTTGTTTAATTCTTCGATTTGTTGGGTACGGGTTTTCATGTGCAGATGCTCCATATAGTGATGGGGTGAATTACGCCAGCAGGCGGTAACCTGGCAGAGTCAGGAAGTCGATCAGTTCGTCGGAAGTGGTGATTTGCTCCATCAGTCGCGCCGCATCGTCAAAGCGACCGTGGCTGAAGCGGTGTTCTCCCAACTCTTCCTGAATCACCATCAGCTCTTCAGCCAGCCACTGGCGGAACAGCGCCTTGGTAACCGGTGTGCCGTCGTTCAGGGTTTTCTGGTGATGGATCCACTGCCAGATAGAGGTACGCGAAATCTCAGCCGTCGCCGCATCTTCCATCAGGCCGTAAATCGGTACGCAGCCGTTGCCGGAGATCCAGGCCTCGATGTACTGCACCGCCACGCGGATATTAGCGCGCATGCCGGCTTCGGTGCGCTCGCCCTCGCAGGGAGCCAGCAGCTGCTCGGCGGTAATCGGCGCGTCGTCATTGCGGGTAACAAACAGCTGGTTAGGATGTTCGCCCAGTACGCGGTTAAAGACGCCCATCGCCGTATCCGCCAGTCCCGGATGCGCAATCCAGGTGCCATCGTGGCCATTGTTGGCCTCCAGCTCTTTATCGGCGGTGACTTTATTCAGCACCTGACGATTGCGCTCGGCGTCTTTGCTCGGGATAAAGGCCGCCATACCGCCCATCGCGAAGGCGCCGCGTTTATGGCAGGTCTTAATCAGCAGGCGTGAATAGGCGCTGAGGAAGGGCTTATCCATCGTCACCACCTGGCGATCCGGCAGGACGCGGTCTGGGTGGTTTTTCAGCGTCTTGATATAGCTGAAGATATAGTCCCAGCGCCCGCAGTTCAGGCCAACAATGTGGTCGCGCAGCGCATGCAGGATTTCATCCATCTGGAACACCGCTGGCAGCGTTTCAATCAGCAGCGTGGCCTTAATGGTGCCGCGCGGCAGTTCAAAGCGATCCTCGGTAAAGCTGAAGACTTTGCTCCACCATGCCGCTTCCTGCCAGGCCTGGGTCTTCGGCAGATAGAAATAGGGGCCGCTCCCTTTCGCTAGCAGCGCCTGGTAGTTGTGGAAGAAATAGAGCGCAAAATCGAACAGACTGCCGGGTATCGCCTCACCCTGCCAGGTGACGTGCTTTTCCGGCAGATGCAGGCCGCGAACGCGGCAGACCAGTACCGCCGGGTCGGGCTGTAGCTGATAAATTTTCCCTGCTTCGTTGGTGTAGCTGATGGTGCCGTTGACCGCATCGCGCAGGTTGATTTGGCCATCAATCACTTTGTGCCAATCCGGCGCCAGCGAGTCTTCGAAATCGGCCATAAAGACTTTGACGTTAGCATTCAGGGCATTAATCACCATCTTGCGTTCAACAGGACCGGTGATTTCAACGCGGCGATCCTGTAAATCGGTCGGAATACCGCGTATTTTCCAGTCGCCATTACGAATGGAAGCTGTTTCCGAAATAAAATCAGGAAGCTTGCCGCCATCAATGGCCTGCTGTTGCTGGACGCGTGCTGCCAACAGTTGATTACGCTCAGGCGTAAAACGGCTCACTAGTTCCGTCAGGAACTCCACCGCTTCCGCAGTCAGAATTTGCTTCTCCTGCTCGCCATAAGGCTGGCTGAATGCCAGTTCATCGGTCATTGTCGCCTGTTGCGTCATTGTGCAGCTCCTCTTGGTTGATCCTGATAGCGCGAGCGAAAGATCGTTGTTTGCTTTTCGCTCAGCACAATTAAGACTACTCAAGAATTTTTCAAAATCAAAAACAATTTCCATTTTTAATTTAATATTGCATCAACATACTGATAACAAAGGAATTAAAGTTAAAATAGAAGGGGAAGTTGTTTTCGGAAATAAAAAAGGCACCCGAAGGTGCCTGAGGCGAGATGCTGAAACGCTTTAGGATCGTACGCGCTGGTAGATTAATCCAGCGTTGGATTCATATGACGCAGATCGTATGGTGTGATTTGGTAGACGTAATAGTTAAGCCAGTTAGCAAACAGGAGATTGCCATGGCTGCGCCAGGTCGCCCGCGGTTTATTGTTTGGATCATTATTCGGGAAGTAGTTGTCCGGAAGCTGTGGCGCTAAACCTGCCTCCAGATCGCGGAAGTATTCACTTGCCAGGGTATGCGGATCGTATTCAGGATGACCGGTAACAAAAGCGATGCGCTTATCTTTGCTGGCGAACAGATAGGCATCGCCATCTTCGGTTTCGGCGAGAATATCGAGGTCGGTGTAGTCCCGAATCAGCCCGGCCGGGAAGTCGGCATAGCGCGAATGAGGCGCAAGGAAGGTGTCATCAAACCCGCGAGTCAGCAGCGCATGCGGGTGCAAAATATGGTGTTCATAAACGCCAGAGATCTTTTCGGTACGAGTTTGCTTGGGGATGCCATACAGAATATTTAACGCGGCCTGTACCGCCCAACAGACAAATAACGTTGACGTGACGTGATCCTTTGCCCACTCCAGTACCTGTTTAATCTGCGGCCAGTAGGCAACATCGTTAAACTCGACCAGCCCTAACGGCGCGCCGGTAACAATCAAACCATCGAAATTCTGTTCGCGAATATCGTCGAAGTTGCAGTAAAAGTTATTCAGGTGCTCCGTCGGCGTATTACGTGATTCACGCGCATCGATGCGTAGCAGCTGGATATCAACCTGCAGCGGCGAGTTCGACAGCAACCGCAGAAACTGATTCTCCGTCTCGATCTTCTTTGGCATCAGATTGAGAATTAACACCTTCAGCGGGCGGATTTCCTGAGTTGTAGCACGCGATGTGGTCATCACGAAGACGTTTTCATCGCGCAAGAAATTGACGGCCGGTAGCTCGTCCTGCACCCGAATTGGCATAGCTGTATCACCTCATTACATACGTATAAACGTTTAGACATCCAGATAGCTGACAATAACCAGGAATAAGCAAAATGTCGAGTCTGCAAGCGTAAGGTGAGAAAGTTTCAAGGAGGATTTAAGAGGTGGGATTTTCCCGCAGGCGGTATAGCCCGGGGAAGGAGCGGTAGCCCCGGTAAGCGCAGCGCCACCGGGGGAGATGGCGGCGCGTCTGGCCGCAAAACACAAAAACAAAAGGCCCGGTCTTCCGACTGAGCCTTTCGTTTACGTTGCTATGGCAGCAGCTTTCCCCGGAGGCGGTGCTGCGCACCTTTTCCGGGCTACAGGACTGTAGCCCCGGTAAGCGCAGCGCCACCGGGGGAGACGGCGGCGCGTCTGGCCGCAAAACACAAAAACAAAAGGCCCAGTCTTGCGACTGAGCCTTTCGTTTTATTTGATGCCTGGCAGTTCCCTACTCTCACATGGGGAGACCCCACACTACCATCGGCGCTACGGCGTTTCACTTCTGAGTTCGGCATGGGGTCAGGTGGGACCACCGCGCTATCGCCGCCAGGCAAATTCTGTTTTACCAGCCCGTCATTACGACGCACTGATTAATCTGTATCACGCTGAAAATCATCTCAAATCCGCCAAAACACCTTCGGCGTTGTAAGGTTAAGCCTCACGGTTCATTAGTATCGGTTAGCTCAACGTATCGCTACGCTTACACACCCGACCTATCAACGTCATCGTCTTTAACGTTCCTTCAGGAGACTTAAAGTCTCAGGGAGAACTCATCTCGGGGCAAGTTTCGTGCTTAGATGCTTTCAGCACTTATCTCTTCCGCATTTAGCTACCGGGCAATGCCATTGGCATGACAACCCGAACACCAGTGATGCGTCCACTCCGGTCCTCTCGTACTAGGAGCAGCCCCCCTCAATTCTCCAGCGCCCACGGCAGATAGGGACCGAACTGTCTCACGACGTTCTAAACCCAGCTCGCGTACCACTTTAAATGGCGAACAGCCATACCCTTGGGACCTACTTCAGCCCCAGGATGTGATGAGCCGACATCGAGGTGCCAAACACCGCCGTCGATATGAACTCTTGGGCGGTATCAGCCTGTTATCCCCGGAGTACCTTTTATCCGTTGAGCGATGGCCCTTCCATTCAGAACCACCGGATCACTATGACCTGCTTTCGCACCTGCTCGCGCCGTCACGCTCGCAGTCAAGCTAGCTTATGCCATTGCACTAACCTCCTGATGTCCGACCAGGATTAGCTAACCTTCGTGCTCCTCCGTTACTCTTTGGGAGGAGACCGCCCCAGTCAAACTACCCACCAGACACTGTCCGCAACCCCGATTAGGGGCCAACGTTAGAACATCAAACATTAAAGGGTGGTATTTCAAGGTTGGCTCCACGCAGACTGGCGTCCACGCTTCAAAGCCTCCCACCTATCCTACACATCAAGGCTCAATGTTCAGTGTCAAGCTATAGTAAAGGTTCACGGGGTCTTTCCGTCTTGCCGCGGGTACACTGCATCTTCACAGCGAGTTCAATTTCACTGAGTCTCGGGTGGAGACAGCCTGGCCATCATTACGCCATTCGTGCAGGTCGGAACTTACCCGACAAGGAATTTCGCTACCTTAGGACCGTTATAGTTACGGCCGCCGTTTACCGGGGCTTCGATCAAGAGCTTCTCCTTACGGATAACCCCATCAATTAACCTTCCGGCACCGGGCAGGCGTCACACCGTATACGTCCACTTTCGTGTTTGCACAGTGCTGTGTTTTTAATAAACAGTTGCAGCCAGCTGGTATCTTCGACTGATTTCAGCTCCACCCGCAGGGGCTTCACCTACATATCAGCGTGCCTTCTCCCGAAGTTACGGCACCATTTTGCCTAGTTCCTTCACCCGAGTTCTCTCAAGCGCCTTGGTATTCTCTACCTGACCACCTGTGTCGGTTTGGGGTACGATTTGATGTTACCTGATGCTTAGAGGCTTTTCCTGGAAGCAGGGCATTTGTTACTTCAGCACCGTAGTGCCTCGTCATCACACCTCAGCGTTAAAAGGTACCGGATTTACCTGGAACCTCCGCCTACATGCTTAAACCGGGACAACCGTCGCCCGGCTAACATAGCCTTCTCCGTCCCCCCTTCGCAGTAACACCAAGTACAGGAATATTAACCTGTTTCCCATCGACTACGCCTTTCGGCCTCGCCTTAGGGGTCGACTCACCCTGCCCCGATTAACGTTGGACAGGAACCCTTGGTCTTCCGGCGTGCGGGCTTTTCACCCGCATTATCGTTACTTATGTCAGCATTCGCACTTCTGATACCTCCAGCAACCCTCACAGGCCACCTTCGCAGGCTTACAGAACGCTCCCCTACCCAACAACACATAGTGTCGCTGCCGCAGCTTCGGTGCACAGTTTAGCCCCGTTACATCTTCCGCGCAGGCCGACTCGACCAGTGAGCTATTACGCTTTCTTTAAATGATGGCTGCTTCTAAGCCAACATCCTGGCTGTCTGTGCCTTCCCACATCGTTTCCCACTTAACTGTGACTTTGGGACCTTAGCTGGCGGTCTGGGTTGTTTCCCTCTTCACGACGGACGTTAGCACCCGCCGTGTGTCTCCCGTGATAACATTCTTCGGTATTCGTAGTTTGCATCGGGTTGGTAAGTCGGGATGACCCCCTAGCCGAAACAGTGCTCTACCCCCGAAGATGAGTTCACGAGGCGCTACCTAAATAGCTTTCGGGGAGAACCAGCTATCTCCCGGTTTGATTGGCCTTTCACCCCCAGCCACAAGTCATCCGCTAATTTTTCAACATTAGTCGGTTCGGTCCTCCAGTTAGTGTTACCCAACCTTCAACCTGCCCATGGCTAGATCACCGGGTTTCGGGTCTATACCCTGCAACTTAACGCCCAGTTAAGACTCGGTTTCCCTGCGGCTCCCCTATACGGTTAACCTTGCTACAGAATATAAGTCGCTGACCCATTATACAAAAGGTACGCAGTCACACCCGAAGGTGCTCCCACTGCTTGTACGTACACGGTTTCAGGTTCTTTTTCACTCCCCTCGCCGGGGTTCTTTTCGCCTTTCCCTCACGGTACTGGTTCACTATCGGTCAGTCAGGAGTATTTAGCCTTGGAGGATGGTCCCCCCATATTCAGACAGGATACCACGTGTCCCGCCCTACTCTTCGAGTTCACAGCCTGTGCATTTTGGTGTACGGGACTATCACCCTGTACCGTCGGACTTTCCAGACCGTTCCACTAACACACAAGCTGATTCAGACTCTGGGCTGCTCCCCGTTCGCTCGCCGCTACTGGGGGAATCTCGGTTGATTTCTTTTCCTCGGGGTACTTAGATGTTTCAGTTCCCCCGGTTCGCCTCGTTAACCTATGTATTCAGTTAACGATAGTGTGACGAATCACACTGGGTTTCCCCATTCGGACATCGCCGGCTATAACGGTTCATATCACCTTACCGACGCTTTTCGCAGATTAGCACGTCCTTCATCGCCTCTGACTGCCAGGGCATCCACCGTGTACGCTTAGTCGCTTAACCTCACAACCCGAAGATGTTTCACTTCTGATTGCGAAAATTTGAGAGACTCGAACACACATTGACTGTGTGTCGTTTCAATTTTCAGCTTGATCCAGATTTTTAAAGAGCAAAATTTCACAATGCACTTAACAGTACATTTTGAAATTTATCATTTATCAAACAATCTGTGTGGACACTACAAAGGCAGGTTCTTTAAGGTAAGGAGGTGATCCAACCGCAGGTTCCCCTACGGTTACCTTGTTACGACTTCACCCCAGTCATGAATCACAAAGTGGTAAGCGCCCTCCCGAAGGTTAAGCTACCTACTTCTTTTGCAACCCACTCCCATGGTGTGACGGGCGGTGTGTACAAGGCCCGGGAACGTATTCACCGTAGCATTCTGATCTACGATTACTAGCGATTCCGACTTCATGGAGTCGAGTTGCAGACTCCAATCCGGACTACGACATACTTTATGAGGTCCGCTTGCTCTCGCGAGGTCGCTTCTCTTTGTATATGCCATTGTAGCACGTGTGTAGCCCTACTCGTAAGGGCCATGATGACTTGACGTCATCCCCACCTTCCTCCAGTTTATCACTGGCAGTCTCCTTTGAGTTCCCGGCCGAACCGCTGGCAACAAAGGATAAGGGTTGCGCTCGTTGCGGGACTTAACCCAACATTTCACAACACGAGCTGACGACAGCCATGCAGCACCTGTCTCAGAGTTCCCGAAGGCACCAAAGCATCTCTGCTAAGTTCTCTGGATGTCAAGAGTAGGTAAGGTTCTTCGCGTTGCATCGAATTAAACCACATGCTCCACCGCTTGTGCGGGCCCCCGTCAATTCATTTGAGTTTTAACCTTGCGGCCGTACTCCCCAGGCGGTCGACTTAACGCGTTAGCTCCGGAAGCCACGCCTCAAGGGCACAACCTCCAAGTCGACATCGTTTACGGCGTGGACTACCAGGGTATCTAATCCTGTTTGCTCCCCACGCTTTCGCACCTGAGCGTCAGTCTTTGTCCAGGGGGCCGCCTTCGCCACCGGTATTCCTCCAGATCTCTACGCATTTCACCGCTACACCTGGAATTCTACCCCCCTCTACAAGACTCTAGCCTGCCAGTTTCGAATGCAGTTCCCAGGTTGAGCCCGGGGATTTCACATCCGACTTGACAGACCGCCTGCGTGCGCTTTACGCCCAGTAATTCCGATTAACGCTTGCACCCTCCGTATTACCGCGGCTGCTGGCACGGAGTTAGCCGGTGCTTCTTCTGCGAGTAACGTCAATCGCCAAGGTTATTAACCTTAACGCCTTCCTCCTCGCTGAAAGTACTTTACAACCCGAAGGCCTTCTTCATACACGCGGCATGGCTGCATCAGGCTTGCGCCCATTGTGCAATATTCCCCACTGCTGCCTCCCGTAGGAGTCTGGACCGTGTCTCAGTTCCAGTGTGGCTGGTCATCCTCTCAGACCAGCTAGGGATCGTCGCCTAGGTGAGCCATTACCCCACCTACTAGCTAATCCCATCTGGGCACATCTGATGGCATGAGGCCCGAAGGTCCCCCACTTTGGTCTTGCGACGTTATGCGGTATTAGCTACCGTTTCCAGTAGTTATCCCCCTCCATCAGGCAGTTTCCCAGACATTACTCACCCGTCCGCCGCTCGTCACCCGAGAGCAAGCTCTCTGTGCTACCGCTCGACTTGCATGTGTTAGGCCTGCCGCCAGCGTTCAATCTGAGCCATGATCAAACTCTTCAATTTAAGTTTGATGCTCGTGAATTAAACTTCGTAATGAATTACGTATGTTCACTCAGAGACTTGGTATTCATTTTTCGTCCGAGGACGTTAAGAATCCATGTCACTTTGAGTGCCCACACAGATTGTCTGATAAATTGTTAAAGAGCAGTTGCGACGCGCTTTAGCGCTCTGTCGCGAGGTGGCGTATATTACGCTTTCCTCTTTCAGAGTCAACCCTGAATTTCAGAATTTTTCTCTTCAACCGAACCGGCTGTTTGTGTGAAGTGATTCACATCCGCCGTGTCGATGGAGGCGCATTATAGGGAGTTCTCGAGCACCTGCAATAGAAAAATTGCAGAAAAATGACTGACTGCTGCATTCCCCAGCAAAACCCCGCTTTATACCCTTTTACACACAGAATTATCCACAGGCACACGGCAAAACACGGCTTAAACCCCGGTACATCCATTGCCATATAAGGAGAGAACCATCGGCTTAAAGAGAAAGATAAAAATTCGCGAGCGTTGCGCAAACGTTTTCGTTACAATGCCGCGCTATGACACGGATGCCCGGTTGGGTGCGTTAGGTGAGTTTTTAGGCAAAAACTCACCTAACGCTCTCTGTAATGTTCAAATCCTGGGGATTTAATACCATGCAACAACGTCGTCCAGTCCGCCGCGCCCTGCTCAGTGTTTCTGACAAGGCAGGTATCGTCGAATTCGCGCAGGCGCTTTCCGCTCGTGGTGTCGAGCTGCTGTCCACCGGCGGCACCGCTCGCCTGCTGGCAGATAAAGGCCTGCCGGTTACCGAAGTCTCTGACTACACCGGTTTCCCGGAAATGATGGATGGACGCGTGAAGACCCTGCATCCGAAAGTACACGGCGGCATCCTCGGTCGTCGCGGTCAGGATGACGGTATCATGCAGCAACACGGTATCGCGCCTATCGATATGGTTGTCGTTAACCTCTACCCGTTCGCCCAGACCGTCGCTCGTGAAGGATGCTCGCTGGAAGACGCGGTGGAAAACATCGATATCGGCGGCCCGACTATGGTGCGCTCCGCGGCGAAGAACCATAAAGATGTCGCCATCGTGGTTAAGAGCAGCGACTACGACGCCATCATTAATGAGATGGACGCCAACGAAGGTTCTCTCACGCTGGACACCCGTTTCGACCTCGCGATTAAAGCCTTCGAACACACCGCCGCTTACGACAGCATGATCGCTAACTACTTCGGCAGTATGGTTCCGGCCTATCACGGCGAAAGCAAAGAAGCCGCTGGCCGCTTCCCGCGTACCCTGAATCTAAACTTCATTAAGAAGCAGGATATGCGCTACGGCGAAAACAGCCACCAGCAGGCTGCCTTCTATATAGAAGAGAATGTAAAAGAAGCCTCCGTGGCGACCGCCACCCAGCTGCAGGGCAAAGCGCTCTCCTATAACAACATTGCCGATACCGATGCGGCGCTGGAATGCGTGAAAGAGTTCAACGAACCGGCCTGCGTTATCGTTAAGCATGCCAACCCGTGCGGCGTTGCCGTCAGCGACTCGATCCTCGACGCCTACGATCGCGCTTACAAAACCGATCCAACCTCCGCCTTCGGCGGTATCATCGCCTTTAACCGCGAGCTGGATGCTGAAACCGCCCAGGCGATCATCTCTCGCCAGTTCGTCGAAGTGATCATCGCGCCATCCGCCAGCGAAGAAGCGCTGAAAATCACCGCCGCTAAGCAGAACGTCCGCGTGCTGGTCTGCGGCCAGTGGGATGCTCGCGTCGCGGGTCTCGATTTCAAACGTGTCAATGGCGGCCTGCTGGTTCAGGACCGCGATCTTGGTATGGTCACCGCGGGCGAACTGCGCGTGGTCAGCAAACGTCAGCCGAGCGAGCAAGAGCTACGCGATGCGCTGTTCTGCTGGAAAGTGGCGAAATTCGTCAAATCCAACGCCATCGTTTATGCCAAAAATAATATGACCATCGGTATCGGCGCCGGTCAGATGAGCCGCGTCTACTCGGCGAAAATTGCCGGGATTAAAGCCGGTGACGAAGGTCTGGAAGTGAAAGGCTCCGCCATGGCTTCTGACGCCTTCTTCCCGTTCCGCGATGGTATTGATGCCGCCGCGGCCGTCGGCATCACCTGCGTTATCCAGCCGGGCGGCTCTATCCGCGATGAAGAAGTAATTGCCGCCGCGGACGAACATGGTATCGCCATGATCTTCACCGACATGCGCCACTTCCGCCATTAATTCACGGAGCAGCAGATGAAAGTATTAGTAATCGGCAACGGCGGGCGCGAACACGCGCTGGCCTGGAAAGCGGCCCAATCGCCGCTGGTTGATACCGTCTACGTCGCGCCGGGCAACGCGGGCACCGCGCTGGAGCCGGCGCTGCAAAACGTCGCTATCGGCGTTACCGATATTCCGGCGCTGCTACGTTTCGCGCAGGATGAAAAAATCGACCTGACGATCGTTGGCCCGGAAGCGCCGCTGGTCATTGGCGTAGTGGACGCGTTTCGTGCCGCAGGGCTCGCCATCTTCGGGCCAACCGAAGGCGCCGCGCAGCTGGAAGGTTCAAAAGCCTTCACCAAAGATTTCCTCGCTCGTCATCATATCCCGACGGCGGAATACCAGAATTTCACCGAAGTTGAGCCTGCGCTGGCTTACCTGCGCGAGAAAGGCGCGCCGATCGTCATCAAAGCCGACGGTCTGGCGGCGGGTAAAGGCGTTATCGTGGCGATGACCCTTGAGGAAGCCGAAGCGGCGGTGAAAGATATGCTGGCCGGTAACGCTTTCGGCGATGCAGGCCACCGCATCGTGATTGAGGAGTTCCTCGATGGCGAAGAAGCCAGCTTTATTGTCATGGTCGACGGCGAGCATGTCCTGCCGATGGCCACCAGCCAGGATCACAAGCGCGTCGGCAACGGCGATACCGGCCCGAACACCGGCGGTATGGGCGCTTACTCCCCGGCGCCGGTAGTGACCGATGAAGTCCATCAGCGCACCATGGAGCGGATTATCTGGCCAACAGTTAAAGGTATGGCCGCTGAAGGCAACACCTATACCGGTTTCCTGTATGCCGGTTTGATGATCGATAAGCAGGGCAACCCGAAGGTTATTGAGTTCAACTGCCGCTTTGGCGATCCGGAAACTCAGCCGATCATGCTGCGCATGAAATCCGATCTGGTAGAGCTGTGCCTCGCCGCCTGCGCGGGCAAGCTGGACGAGAAAACTTCCGAGTGGGATGACCGCGCCTCGCTGGGCGTTGTGGTGGCCGCCGGCGGCTATCCGGGCAACTACAACACGGGCGATGAGATCCACGGTCTGCCGCAGCAGGAAGCTGTAGACGGTAAAGTCTTCCACGCCGGCACCAGGCTGTCTGACGACCAGCGCGTAGTCACCAACGGCGGACGCGTGCTGTGCGTAACCGCGCTGGGTGACACCGTGGCGCAGGCGCAACAGCGCGCCTATGAACTGCTGACCGATATTCGCTGGAACGGCAGCTTCAGCCGTAACGATATCGGCTGGCGCGCCATCGCGCGTGAAAAAACTAACGGCTGAGTTTTGCCAGCAGCGTTTTACGCGTAATGCCTAACTGACGGGCGGCTTCAGTTTTGTTGCCGCCCGTTTTTTCCAGCGCCGACAGTATGACTTCTTTTTCGACTTCCACTAACGGCTGAATCAACGCCTCATCGTTGCCAGTAACCGGCAGCGTCGTACCCGCTATCGCCAACGGCAGTTCACGCTCGGAAATGTATTCTCCGGTCAGTAGCACCACCGCCCGCTCCACCGCATTTTCCAGTTCGCGGATATTCCCCGGCCAGCCGTAGTGAATCAACAGGTCCATCGCCTGCGGCGTAAATCCCTGCACCGTTTTACGATTGCGTTCGGCATAGCGCTTAAGAAAGTGCTGCGCCAGCGGTGGAATATCTTCACGCCGCTGACGCAGCGGCGGCATATCAATGGTTACGACGTTCAGGCGATAATAGAGATCCTGGCGAAAGCGCCCGGCGCTCACCTCCTCCGCCAGATTACGATGGGTGGCGGCAATTAGCCGCACATCGACAGAAAGCGTCTGATTACTGCCAACGCGCTGCACTTCGCGTTCCTGAATCGCCCGCAGCAGACGCACCTGCATCAGCGGCGAGATATCGCCAATTTCATCAAGAAACAGCGTGCCGCCATCCGCCTCGACAAAACGCCCTTCCCGTCGCCGCTCCGCGCCGGTAAAAGCCCCTTTTTCATGACCGAACAGCTCGGACTCCAGCAGCGACTCATTGAGCGCCGCGCAGTTTAGCGTCACCAGCGGCTTCTCGCGGCGCTCGCTGCAAGCGTGGATGGCGCGCGCCACCAGTTCTTTACCGGTTCCCGATTCGCCGCAGATCAGCACCGTCGCATCCGAGGGCGCCACCAGCGTAATATTGTTGATAAGCGCCTGCATTGCCGGGCTATCGCCAATCATGCCCCATTGCGAATCCGTCGCGGCGCTGGAATCGCCTTCACTCTGCCGGGTATGCGCCAGCGCCTGGACCAGCGTCTGCTGTAGAGTGTCAAAATCCAGCGGCTTGACCAGATAATCCAACGCGCCGGACTTAATAGCCTCAACCGCCGTGCCGACGCTGGAGAACGCCGTCATGATTAATACCGGAATCGCCGGGTTATAGGCTTTGATCTCTTTTAATGTCGCGATACCGTCCATCTCCGCCATGCGGATATCGCATAGCACCAGGTCGAAGACCTGCCGATGGATCTGTTCCAGCGCCTGCAGGCCGTTGTGGGCTAACGCCACTTGATAGCCCCAGCCACGCAGCAGCGCCTGCAAAATCGTGCAGTGGCTAACGTCATCATCGACGACCAGAATCTGTATTTTATCGCTGCTCATCTTCCCTCCGTTGAGCATCCACCGGTAACCAAAGCGTAAATACCGCTCCGGCCCCCGGCTGACTTTCGGCGCGGATTGTCCCGCCATGTTGTTCGATAATATTCTGTACTACCGCCAGCCCCAGCCCCGTGCCGTCCGCCTTGGTGGTGAAATAAGGGGTAAAGATGGCCTGCAGTTCTTCATCGCTCATCCCCTTACCGCTATCCTTGACGACAATTTTCACACGTTGCCGATCGGCTTCGCTTGCCGATACGTGAATGACGCCGCCGCGGCCAATAGCCTGCATCGCGTTCAGATACAGATTCAACAGCACCTGGTTCAGACGGTCGGGGTCGGCTTTAATCGAGGTTAATTCAGGGCGCGGAGTAAATTGCAGCGCGATCCCGCGACTCTGCGCATCCTGGCTTACCAGCTGCAATGAGTGGTGGATAAGCGCGTTGATATCGACGGGCTGGTAGTTTAAATGGGCTGGACGAACCAGCTCCAGCAGCTCGCTGACGACCCGGTTCAGGCGATCGGCCTCTTTGGCCATCACCAGCGCTAACTCCTGCGCCTCGCCGCCCGGCGGCGTACGCTCGGCAAAATACTTCGCCAGTCCTTTAATCGAAGAAAGCGGATTGCGGATCTCATGCGCGACTCCCGCCGCCAGATGCCCAAGAGCCAGCAGTTTTTCTTTGCGGGCCATCGCCTCCTGAAGCTGCTGGCGTGAGAGACGGTAGCGGCGGAACCAGAACTGAGCGAGGATCGTCGCGACGATGACCAGCGCCGCGGCCGCCAGCATGATCATCATATTACGCAAGCCGCGAGCCTGCGCCGCATCCAGCTCGCGGCTATCAAAGGCGATAAATATCACCTGTGGAACATTGGGCTGAGCCAGCGCGCTGTTGCAGCGCTTCATCATGCCCATATGGTGACCACGAGCAGGGTTGAGCGGGCGAAACTGGCGATAAATTTCCAGCGCCGGTTGCGGCTCGGCAAGCCGGCGCCAGCGCTCCTGCTCGCCAACCTTGAGTTCACGCATTTGCGCGGGACTGTACAGCGCCTTATCCACCTGCTGCGGATCGCTGTGGGCGATAATTTTACCGTTTTCATCGGTCACCGCGAACCACAGCACACCGGGCTGCCAGGCCATCTCCTCCAGCAGCGCCTGCAGCTGCGCGTGATGCATTCGCATCCCCATGCCGACACGCGTGCCGGACTCCAGCGCGCGGATCAGCACCTCCCCTTTTTCTTCGATGGTTTGCCGGGCGGTGGCGGTTTCCCGGCCATAATCGCGGACAATCATCGCGGAAAACAGAATAACCAACAGGACAACCGTGCCGGTCAGTAACCAGCTCAGGGTGTCCCGGGAAAATGAGGTAATGCGCGGCATGGGCGGGTCCTTATCGTGTCCTTATTCGCTATCACCAGGATCCATTAGCAGGAATCATGCCATTTTTCCACACCGTGAAACCTGTCCTCAGACATATCGCCGGTGATTTAGCGAGTAAAAATGACTCGCAGGCCCCAGCCAGAACGGGTCATTTTTACTCGCCAGGATAATGTTCGCCGCGGGCAGGCCTGTATTCACGCGCTTTTTCAGGCTGGCATGGAAGATGCAATACCGAGGGAAACCACACAGGAGATCACGCTATGAAACGGAAACCGACTTTATCTCTCGTCCTCGTGGCGCTTGCCGCACTGACCTTTGGCAGTCACGCGGCCTGGGCCGGACATCACTGGGGTTATAACAACGGGATGGGCGCGCAGGGTTACAGCCAGCTCACCCAGGAACAGCAAGCGACCGTGCAGAAGCTACATGACAATTACTATGCGCAAACCAGCGCCCTGCGCCAGCAGTTACAGTCCAAACGCTACGAGTACAATGCGCTGCTTACTGCGCCAAAACCAGAAAGCGGAAAAATTGAGGCCGTGGCGAAGGAAATGGAAACATTAAGCCAGCAGCTGGATCAGCAGCGGGTAAAATTTGATATCGCCCTTGCGGAAGCAGGCGTTCCTCGCGGCGCGGGTATGGGTTACGGCGGCTGCCGCGGTAATGGCGGTGGTCATATGGGCATGAACCACTGGTAAAACTCAGAACGATTTTTCGTTCGGCTGCCAGGTACAGAAGTTTTCATTAGCCACCAGCAGCAGTTGCGAGCCTTCCGGTGCTTCCAGCCACGCCACGCTCACCTCTACGGAGGAGTGATTCTGGCGGCGTTCAATATGCGCTAATGCCCGCTCATCAAGGTCAGGCTTCACGGTCTGGCCTTCACAGGTGGTCACGGTACGATCGGCATGCCAGCGCCCCTGGCGTAATACCACTCGTCCTTGACGCAAGGCGTCGCTGGTTTCGCGGATTTGCTGCGCCCGATAGCGGTACAGCGCGACCTGGTCGTTTGAAAGCTGCTGTTTTTCACCATCTACTTCACGCTGCATAAAACTCAGCTCGCCCTGGGCGTCAAAGCGGGCGCGAATATGTTCCGGCGGTTTGCCGTACACGTTGAGCTCAATAAGCGTTAGCTGGCCATCCTGCCAGCGGTACTCGCTGGTTGAGGTGTCGCCGCGGTGCCATGGACTAAAAGCGGCAAGCAGGTGAACTTCATCGCCGGCATCTTTGCGCCAGATGCGCATCGCGCCCTGGTTATCGGCGTAGCCGCTGGCGGTGAAAGGAGGAAGAGAAGAATCGTGACTGCAGGCAGTGAGCAATAGCGCGCCTGCCAGCGTCAGCGTGCGACGCCAGTTAGACAAAAGGGGCTTAAAAGCCCCTTCGTTAAAACTGGACACTGCCACGCGGTCTTACTTGACTGCGTCTTTCAGCGCTTTGCCAGAAACAAATGCTGGCACGTTAGCTGCAGCGATTTTGATTTCTTTACCGGTCTGCGGGTTGCGGCCAGTACGCTCAGCACGGTGGTTCACTTTGAAGGTACCGAAACCAACCAGTTGAACAGCATCACCTTCTTTCAGAGACTCGGTAATTGCAGCCAGGGTGGATTCCAGGGCAGCTTTTGCCTGTGCTTTAGACAGGTCAGCTTTGTCCGCAATTACATCAATCAGTTGAGTCTTGTTCATAAGTTATCCTTACAATGTGTTTATCGCTTGCTAAGCATCGAGTGCGACGGAAATGCCAGAAAAGCACTCTCCTGCATACACGCACCGATAGCCACTTTTTTTCGCCCCCCAAATGTAGACCAGACAGGGGGCGGAATGGAAGTCTTCAGACGCTACAATTCAGGCGGTAAATCACGTTTTGTGGTCTCATTGCTGAAAATTTATACCAATATTGCTTTCGCCGGCCTCTCGCAGGTCTGCGCGCAGCCCTTTAATCAGTTCAATGTCGCGTTCTTCGCAGTCGGCCAACAGGCGGAAAATCTCCCACTGAATGTCCCATTCTTGTTCTACCGCCGGGTTAGCTTTGAGCTCTTCATCGGTCATTTCGCGACCTTCCTGGGTCATTTCCAGCATCGCGACGGTAGTAATGGAAGTCTTACTGACCTCGATAGCATGCTCCAGCGTTTCACCGCTCAGGCGTGAGTGGATTAATTCGCTCAGCGCGACGCAGGCATCGATAGCCGGATAGACGCCGTACATGTCGTAGTCATCCGCGGACGGAATCGCCTCTTCCAGCTTTTCCAGCTGACTATCGAAATTCACCTTCGCATCTTTTACCGTCAGCGTTTCCCAGATCAGGTCAAGGATACGACGATATAACTGGCCGTCGCCAAACTCGGTTTGCTTGCAGAACATGGCGTAGTTGGGGTACATACGCTCGCACAGGCAGGCCATAAAGGTGACGTGCTGCCAGCTCTCCAGTTTCTCCAGGCGCAGATGAATCGGGTTTTGTAACATGATGAATTCTCGAAGTCAGAAATTAGGCGCAGTGTACCTGAATCAGCCGTGATTTGCTTGCCAACGCACAAAGGAAGGCCGACGGGATGCCACGGCATCGGCCCAACGCGTGGGTTCGGGTAGCCGGTAGCCCTGCATGCAGCGTTCCACCCACATTAACGCGCTATCCATACCCACGCGGTGGCCGGTACTGATAAACAGTGGGTTGCAGCGTGCTTTGCTGCGCCAGACCCAGGCCAGCTGATCGCCCTTGTCGATTAATGGCGCCAGCGCGCCGGGCTCGGCGCCGAGCGGTTCAAACTTCCCGCATAAGCGTTTTTTCGCTACGCCAATCGTTGGCACATCAACCATCAGGCCAAAATGGCTGGCGACGCCAAGCCGCCGGGGATGTGAAATACCGTGGCCGTCGACGAACAACAGATCGGGCTTTTGCGATAGCTGTTGCCACGCCGCCAGCAGCGCGGGCGTCTCGCGAAAGGAGAGAAAGCCGGGGATGTACGGCATCGTGGTGGCGACGCGCGCCACCTGATACTCCACCAGCTCAAGCCCCGGATAAGTTAGCAGCACCATCGCAGCGCGGGTAATTTCCCCTTCCTGCTCAAACCCCACATCGGCGCCGCCGATCAGTACCGGCGGATCGCGATCCAATCGGTCCGCACGTTCTACCGACGCGGCTAAAGATTGCTGTTGGGTTCGCAGCGCAGCTAAATCCATCATGCTTATCTCCTATTGGTGATATTGCGCGGAGAGACGATGCACCGCCTCAACAAAGACTCCTGCATGCTGTGGGTCGACGTCCTGATGGATGCCGTGACCAAGGTTAAAGACATGGCCTTCGCCCTGGCCGAAGCCGGCGAGAATGTTCGCCACTTCGTCTTCAATACGGGCGGCAGGTGCATAAAGCATCGACGGGTCCATATTGCCCTGCAGCGCCACTTTGTGGCCTACGCGACGGCGAGCGTCGGCAATATCGGTAGTCCAGTCGAGACCCAGCGCATCGCAGCCGGTCTCCGCCATCGCTTCCAGCCATTGTCCGCCGCCTTTGGTGAACAGCGTCACCGGTACGCGACGACCTTCGTTTTCCCGCAGCAGGCCATCGACGATTTTATGCATGTAGTAGAGCGAGAACTGCTGATAGTCGCGGCCGGTCAACACGCCGCCCCAGGTGTCGAAAATCATCACCGACTGCGCGCCCGCTTTGATCTGCGCGTTCAGATACAGGGTGACGCTTTTCGCCAGCTTGTCCAGCAGCGCGTGCAGCGCCTGCGGTTCGGCGTACATCATCTTTTTGATGACGGTAAAGGCTTTGCTGCTGCCGCCTTCAACCATGTAGGTCGCCAGCGTCCATGGGCTGCCGGAAAAACCAATCAGCGGCACTTCGCCTTTCAGTTCACGGCGAATGGTGCGCACGGCGTTCATCACGTAGCCTAATTCTTGTTCCGGGTCCGGCACCGGCAACTTGTCGACGTCGGCTTTGCATTTCACCGGCGAGGTGAAGCGCGGGCCTTCGCCAGCTTCAAAGTACAGTCCCAGCCCCATCGCGTCCGGAATCGTCAGGATGTCCGAAAAGAGGATCGCCGCATCCAGCGGGTAACGGCGCAGCGGCTGTAGCGTCACTTCGCAGGCCAGCTCGGCATTTTTACACAGCGACATGAAATCGCCCGCTTGCGCGCGGGTGGCTTTGTATTCCGGGAGATAGCGGCCTGCCTGGCGCATCATCCACACCGGGGTGACATCAACCGGCTGGCGCAGCAGCGCACGCAGGTAACGATCGTTTTTCAGTTCGGTCATTTTTACATTCCTTTAGCGTTGATGCGCCCAGTGTAACATGTCACTCGTACTCTGCCCGACACATCGCCACCGTATCTTCGATCAGGCGTCGCGCCACGGTGCCCGGCGGCGGCAGTAGCGGCAAGTCGTCATAGCGATACCACTCTGCGCTCAGCAGCTCTTTTTTATCCACGACAATATCGCCGCTATCATATTCAGCCATAAAGGCGGTCATCAGTGATTGCGGGAAAGGCCACGGCTGGGAGGTCACATAGCGTAGGTTTTTCACCTTAATGCCGCTCTCTTCCATGACTTCGCGTGCGACCGCCTGCTCAAGGGTTTCGCCCACTTCGACAAACCCGGCCAACACGGTATGGACACCATTACGATGACGGGTATGCTGAGCCAGTAGGATCGAATCGTCGCGACGAATGGCGACGATAATGCAGGGGGCAATTTGCGGATAATAGCGCTCGCGGCAGTGGCCGCAGAGCATCGCCCACTCGGTTTTACTGACATGCATCGGGTGGCCGCAGTAGCCGCAGAATTTATGCGATCGATAAAACTCGGCCAACTGGATCCCGCGCCCTGCTAACTGGAAAAGCCCAGGATCCTGATCCAACACCTGGCGCAGCGATCCCATATCATGGCGACGATCCTGACGCACCAGCCACACCGCTTCGCCTTGCCACTCGCCGAGATGTAGCGCGCGTTCACCGACAAGATCAAAATTTACCGCTTCGCCATGTGGTAATTCCCCTGCGGGAAGCCATAATTTTTGTTCGTGACTGACGATCCACCAGCCGCGATCTAATTTTTCAATAATACGATCCATATCTATTGCGCTACCTTCGTTTTACTGGCACTTTTAACATTATATTTACATTTGCTGAGCAACGTTATTTTTAATCTTGCGGAGTCAATCATGTTAAACCAGCTGGAAAACCTGACGGAACGTGTTGGAGGCAATAACAAACTGGTCGATCGCTGGCTGCTTGTGCGTAAGCATTTGCTCGTGGCTTACTACAACCTGGTTGGCCTGAAACCCGGCAAAGAGTCCTTTATGCGGCTTAATGAAAAGGCGCTGGATGACTTTTGCCAAAGCCTGGTGGATTACCTCTCATCCGGTCATTTTAATATTTATGAACGTATTATCGGAGAAATGGAAGGGAGTACCCCTCTTTTAGCCGCCACCAAAATCTACCCGCAGCTGGAAGCCAATACCCAGCAGATGATGGACTACTACGATACCTGCCTCGAAAACGCCATCGATCATGATAACTATCTCGAATTTCAGCAGGCGCTGTCGGATATCGGCGAGTCGCTGGAGGCGCGCTTCGCGCTTGAGGACAAGCTGCTGGCGCTGGTCGTCGCTCACGATCGGAAAGACAGCGTTGGCGACAATATCGCGCCGACCGCTTGAGTTGTGAACCGTTAACGAGTAATTTACATACATTATCCCTCTGCGGAGGGATTTCATCTTGTCGGAGTGCCTATTTTCCACACGAAAGCTGAAGTGGAAAAGGCTGAGACCGTTTATTCGGGATCCGCGGAACCTGATCAGGCTAATACCTGCGAAGGGAACAAGAGTAAACTGCTGGTCGCACCTGCCCGTTACGGGTTGGTCGCATCTGTTACTCCATCCGTCGTCTGACAAGCCATCTCCTTTTTTTGTAACTGGAATGCGCTATGTCTACTACCAAACTGACCCGCCGGGAACAACGCGAACACGCGCAGCGATTCATTGATACGCTGGAAGGTACCGCTTTTCCCAATTCACGCCGTATCTACATTCAAGGCTCACAGGCTGATATCCGCGTCCCGATGCGTGAAATCCAGCTCAGCCCGACGCTCATCGGCGGTGATAACGATAACCCCCAATACGAAGCCAACGAACCAATACCGGTGTACGACACCTCCGGGCCTTACGGCGACCCGGAGATCAACATCGATGTCCGCCAGGGTCTGACAAAACTACGCCAGCGGTGGATCGACGCACGTAACGACTGCGCGCCGCTCAGCGAACGCAGCTCGGCATACACTAAAGCGCGGCTGGCCGACGATGGCCTCGATGAACTGCGCTTCGGCGGCCTGCTGACGCCTAAACGCGCCGTCGCCGGCAAATGCGTAACGCAACTACACTACGCCCGCCAGGGGATCGTCACCCCGGAGATGGAATTCATCGCCATTCGCGAAAACATGGGCCGCGAGCGTATCCGCAGCGAGGTGCTGCGCCAGCAGCATGCCGGAGAAGGCTTTGGCGCCCGCCTGCCGGACAACATTACCGCCGAGTTCGTCCGCGATGAAGTCGCTGCCGGGCGAGCCATCATCCCGGCCAATATCAATCACCCGGAATCCGAACCGATGATTATCGGCCGCAACTTCCTGGTGAAAGTGAATGCCAATATCGGCAACTCGGCGGTGACCTCTTCCATCGAGGAAGAGGTCGAGAAGCTGGTCTGGTCAACCCGCTGGGGCGCCGACACGGTAATGGACCTCTCCACCGGCCGCTATATCCACGAGACCCGCGAATGGATCCTGCGCAACAGCCCGGTGCCGATTGGTACCGTCCCGATTTACCAGGCGCTGGAGAAAGTTAACGGCATTGCCGAGAACCTGACCTGGGAAGCCTTCCGCGATACCCTGCTGGAACAGGCCGAACAGGGCGTCGACTACTTCACGATTCATGCCGGGGTGCTGCTGCGCTATGTGCCGATGACCGCGAAGCGGTTGACCGGTATCGTCTCGCGCGGCGGTTCTATCATGGCCAAGTGGTGCCTGTCGCATCATCAGGAAAACTTCCTCTACCAGCACTTCCGCGAAATCTGTGAAATCTGCGCCGCCTATGACGTGTCGCTGTCCCTCGGCGATGGTCTGCGCCCCGGCTCGATTCAGGATGCCAACGACGAGGCGCAGTTCGCCGAGCTGCATACGCTGGGCGAGCTGACTAAAATCGCCTGGGAGTATGACGTTCAGGTGATGATTGAAGGCCCCGGCCACGTGCCGATGCAGATGATTCGCCGCAATATGACCGAAGAACTGGAGCACTGCCACGAAGCGCCGTTCTACACGCTGGGGCCGCTCACCACCGACATCGCACCGGGCTATGACCATTTCACTTCCGGTATCGGCGCGGCAATGATTGGCTGGTTTGGCTGCGCCATGCTGTGCTACGTCACGCCAAAAGAACATCTCGGCTTGCCCAACAAAGAGGATGTGAAACAGGGACTCATTACCTACAAAATCGCCGCCCACGCCGCCGACCTCGCTAAAGGCCACCCCGGGGCGCAGATCCGCGACAACGCGATGTCCAAAGCGCGTTTCGAATTCCGCTGGGAAGACCAGTTCAACCTCGCGCTCGATCCCTTTACCGCGCGGGCCTATCACGATGAAACCCTGCCGCAGGAGTCCGGCAAAGTCGCCCACTTCTGCTCCATGTGCGGGCCAAAATTCTGTTCGATGAAAATCACCCAGGAGGTCCGCGACTACGCCGCGAAGCAAAGTATCGAGGCCGGCATGGCCGATATGTCAAATAACTTCCGCGCCCGCGGCGGTGAAATCTACCTGAAAAAGGAAAATGCCTGATGTACCAGCCTGACTTTCCGCCCGTACCGTTTCGTCTCGGGCTTTATCCGGTTGTCGATAGCGTGGCGTGGATTGAGCGCCTGCTGGAAGCCGGCGTGCGCACCATTCAGTTACGGATCAAGGACCAGCGCGACAGCGACGTAGAGGATGATGTCATCGCCGCCATCGCACTTGGCCGCCGCTATCACGCACGGCTGTTTATCAATGATTACTGGCAACTGGCGATTAAGCACCGGGCGTACGGCGTACATCTGGGTCAAGAGGACCTGGAAACCACCGATCTGAGCGCCATCCGTAAAGCCAGACTGCGCCTTGGCGTCTCCACTCACGACGACATGGAAATTGACCTCGCGCTGGCGGCGCGCCCTTCCTACATCGCGCTGGGCCACGTCTTCCCGACACAAACCAAACAGATGCCTTCGGCGCCGCAGGGCCTCGAACAGCTTGCCGGGCATATTCATCGTCTGGCCGATTATCCGACGGTAGCGATAGGCGGCATCAGTCTGGAAAAAGCGCCGGGCGTACTGGCGACCGGCGTCGGCAGCATCGCGGTCGTCAGCGCCATTACCCAGGCAACAGACTGGCGGGCTGCCACAGCACAACTGTTAGCACTGGCGGGAGCAGGCGATGAATGATCACGACTTCATGCGCTATAGCCGCCAGCTATTGCTGGAAGATATCGCCATCGAGGGACAGCAGAAACTGTTAGCCAGCCGGGCGCTGATTATCGGCCTGGGCGGCTTAGGTTCGCCGGCGGCGCTATATCTGGCGGGGGCCGGCGTCGGGACGCTGACCCTGGCCGATGACGACGCGGTACATCTCAGCAACCTGCAGCGGCAAATTCTGTTCACCAGCGACGATATCGACCAGCCAAAAGCCGCGGCGGCAAAGACGCGGCTCAACCAACTCAATCCGCAAATCCGCCTCGTGGCGCTACAGCAGCGATTAAGCGGCGAGGCGCTGCGCGCCGAAGTGGCAAAAGCCGACGTGGTGCTGGACTGTACCGATAACATGATTGCCCGCCAGGCGATTAACGCCGCCTGCGTCGCCCTTGAGACGCCGCTGGTAACCGCCAGCGCCGTCGGCTTCGGCGGCCAGTTGATGGTGCTGACGCCGCCCTGGGCGCAGGGCTGCTACCGCTGCCTGTGGCCGGACACCGCCGAACCACAGCGTAACTGTCGTACCGCGGGGATCGTCGGCCCGGTCGTCGGCATGATGGGGACGCTGCAGGCGCTGGAAGCCATTAAGCTCCTTAGCGGCATGGTGACGCCGCGCAACACGCTACGGCTGTTTGACGCCCGCACCAGCAACTGGCGCAACCTTGCGCTGCAAAAGGCCCGGGGCTGTCCGGTTTGCGGAGGACATGATGCAAGTCTGGTTTAACGACGAACCGCTGGAGTGCGCAGACAACCTCAGCGTAAGCGCCCTGCTCAGCCAACTGGAACAGCTCCAGCCGGGCGTTGCGCTGGCGCTCAATCAACACATCCTGCCGCGCGAACGGTGGGAAGATCATCTCTTGCAGGAAGGCGATCGGGTCCTGCTTTTTCAGGTTATCGCCGGAGGCTGACATGTTACGTATTGCTGATAAGACATTTGAATCCCACCTTTTTACCGGAACCGGCAAATTCGCCGCCCCGGAGGTAATGGTCGAGGCGATTCGCGCCTCGGGAAGTCAGCTGGTGACGCTAGCGATGAAGCGCGTCGATTTACGCCAGCATAATGACGCGATTCTCGCGCCGCTGCTGGCGGCGGGCGTTAACCTGCTGCCGAATACCTCAGGCGCCAAGACGGCGGAAGAAGCGGTTTTTGCCGCCCGCCTGGCGCGGGAAGCCTTAGGTACCCACTGGCTGAAACTGGAGATCCACCCGGACGCCCGCTGGCTGCTGCCTGACCCCATTGAAACCCTGAAGGCGGCGGAGCTACTGGTGCGCGAAGGGTTTGTCGTCTTGCCCTATTGCGGCGCCGACCCGGTCCTGTGCAAACGGCTGGAAGAGGCTGGCTGCGCGGCGGTGATGCCGCTGGGCGCGCCGATAGGCTCCAATCAGGGGCTGGAAACCAGGGCCATGCTGGAGATTATTATCGAACAGGCGACGGTACCGGTGGTGGTTGATGCCGGAATTGGCGTGCCGAGCCACGCGGCGCAGGCGCTGGAAATGGGCGCTGATGCGGTACTGGTCAACACCGCCATTGCCGTCGCCGACGATCCTGTCGCCATGGCTCGCGCCTTCCGCATGGCGGTCGATGCCGGATTACTGGCGCGTCAGGCCGGACCGGGGGCGCGCAGTACTCAGGCGCAGGCCACCAGCCCGCTGACCGGCTTTCTGGAGGCATTGGCATGAAAACTTTCAGCGATCGCTGGCGGCAGCTGGAGTGGGATGACATCCGCCTGCGTATCAACAGCAAAACCGCCGCCGACGTCGAACGGGCGCTGGCGGCAAAACAACTCACCCGCGATGACATGATGGCCCTGCTCTCACCTGCCGCGGCCGATTATCTTGAACCGCTGGCCCAGCGCGCGCAGCGCCTCACCCGGCAGCGCTTCGGCAACACCGTCAGCTTTTACGTACCTTTGTATTTGTCCAACCTGTGCGCCAACGACTGTACCTACTGCGGCTTCTCAATGAGTAACCGCATCAAGCGCAAGACGCTGGATGAAGCGGAGATTGCCCGCGAATGCGCCGCAATCCGCAATTTAGGCTTTGAACATCTCCTGCTGGTCACCGGCGAACATCAGAGTAAGGTCGGAATGGATTATTTCCGCCAGCACCTGCCAGCCATTCGCCGCCAGTTTGCCTCGCTGCACATGGAGGTACAGCCGCTGGCGACCGAAGAATATGCCGAACTGAAAACCCTGGGGCTCGATGGGGTGATGGTCTATCAGGAGACCTACCATGAAAGTATGTATGCCCAGCACCATCTGAAGGGTAAAAAGCAGGATTTCTTCTGGCGCCTTGATACACCGGATCGTTTAGGCGAAGCGGGGATCGATAAGATCGGCCTCGGCGCGCTCATTGGCCTTTCCGACAGCTGGCGAGTGGACTGCTTTATGGTCGCCGAGCATCTGTTATGGCTACAGCAGCGCTACTGGCGCAGCCGCTACTCTATCTCCTTTCCGCGTTTACGCCCTTGCGCCGGCGGTATTACGCCAGCTTCGCTGATGGACGAGCGTCAGCTGGTGCAGACCATTTGCGCCTTCCGCCTGCTGGCGCCGGAGGTTGAGCTGTCGCTCTCGACCCGTGAATCACCGTGGTTCCGCGACCGGGTGATCCCGCTGGCGATTAACAACGTCAGCGCGTTCTCCAAAACCCAACCCGGCGGCTACGCCGACGATCATCCGGAACTTGAGCAATTTGCTCCCCACGACGATCGCCGCCCTGAAGAGGTTGCCAGCGCGCTGGCCGCCCGTGGCCTACAGCCGGTATGGAAAGACTGGGATAGCTGGCTGGGACGCGCCTCGCAATCATCATGAAGTATGATGCAAGCCGCTGATTATTTTGCGTGCCTGCACGAGAGATGGAAAACGGAGGCTCGCCCAACTGCCGCCATTTTTCTATTCTGCCAGGGTCAGCAGCGGACGCTGACCAGGGCGAGTTTTTCTTTCCTCTCTTCGCCCTGCCTCTACCGTCCGCACTGCCGCAAACATATTACTATCGAATATTAATCACGATGCTGAGCGCACTCAGCGTTATAATTTAGCGATAGTTACCTGATTCGCTAAGCAGGCATGCTGGCTTAACCTGCGTCTAAACCCACGGTTTATACCCTAAATAATTCGAGTTGCAGAACAAAACGGCTAGCCGTTTTGAACAGCGCTTGCGCTGGCCCCGTAAAGGCGAGGCCCAAGGATGGGCCGAGTTATTGCCAACGCACATGCAACTTGAAGTATGACGGGTATATTGATTCTGGACGATTAACAACTTATGGCACGCCACAACAGAAAGCTTTCTTTTACTACGCCGATCGTAGTGGGCTTTGCGGGGATTTTGCTCAGCTTTTTACTGATCGCAATCTTTGTTACCGCGACGCAGAAGAAAAATTTTCTCGAAGATTATCATCATATTAACCGCAACTTTACCCATAATCTTGCGGTGAACTACACCGAATCTCTGCTGCGCGAGAATGACTACATTCTGGCGCGCGCGACGAAATACTTCGCCCGCGACGATGCGCTCAATATCGCCGTAAATGTCAATCCGCAAAAGGGTCTGGACGATCTGATGCGTTTGCAGGAGCTGATGCCGACGGTCTCCTCCATTTCGCTTGCCGATACTCTCGGCCATTATCTGCGCGCTCCCGAGGTGATGGAAGGCGATGAGAGCCGCTCGTTTGATCCTAAAACGCGTCCCTGGTTTATTCGCCAGGCGGAAGCCAGTACCTTCAGTCTCTATACCACTCCTTACCTTGACTACTTCACTCACCATCCTACCGTCACCGTCTACCGGCCTGTCATTTCGCCGCAGGGGCGGCTCAAAGGTAGCCTGGCGTTTCATATGGATCTAACGTCGATGGGCTACGCGTTACGGCAGATTGTCTCACCGGTGCAGGGCGAGTTTTTTGTCGTGCAACGCGACGGCAAAGTGGTGATCCATCCCGATACCGGCGCGCTATTTAAAACCTACATTAGCGCGGAACTCATGGACAAAATGACCAGTGCGGAAGGCCAGCTTTATGATGAGGAGCATAAGGCCTGGTACTACTACTATTCCTTTACCAATCCTGACTGGTTCGTTATTTTCCGCGTTACCGATGCCACCCTTGACGACCTGACGCGCTATGAAACCGATATTGTCGCCTGGGGCTTCGCTCTTGCCGCTATCGTCATTGTTCTGTTCGGGCTTTATCTGCGTCACGCTTCGCGTACCGTACTGATGAACATCATTAACGCCATCAAGACCGGCGACGTCAAACGCGCGCCGCGGCTGGAAGCCATGCTCAGCAAAGCGATCGAGAGCAATAAACAGCGTGAGCTCACCTATGTCCGCCAGGCCACCATCGATGCCCTGACCGGCTGCAAAAACCGCCGCGCCTTCGACAGCGATATCGCCGCGCTGATGAACGATCACCAGCCTTTCGCCCTCGCGTTGGTCGATATCGACAACTTCAAATCGATTAATGATACCTGGGGCCATCTCAATGGCGACATCGTGCTGCGCAACGTCGCGCGTGAAGGGTTACAGATCCTGCAGCCTCAGGAGATCTCGCTTTACCGCTACGGCGGCGAAGAGTTTGCCGTAATCTTCCCTGCCGAACATATCGACAACGCGCTCACCATTCTGGAGAGCTGGCGCCTTAACGTTGCCAGCCGAACCTGGCGCGAAGAAGGATTAACCGTCACCTTTAGCGCCGGCCTCGGAGAGTGGAATATGGAGCCGCTGGAAAAACTGGTCGTTAGCGTGGATGAAGCGTTGTATAAGGCCAAACAGCAGGGCAAGAACCGAATCGTTCGCGCCTGAGCGTAACCCTCTGATAGCCCGCTTTTGCGGGCTTTTTTATCTCTGCCGCTGCAAAATTGAAACCGGTTTCATTTTTTGTGATGTTTTACACACAATCATGGTGAAGCGGTTGTGCCACGCCGCCGCCCGCGATAAAGATGGTATATCAAGGAACATACATAAGGGCGATGAAACAATGAAGAATATCGTTTTATGCTGTGCCGCAGGAATGTCCACCAGCATGCTGGTGCAACGTATGAAAGACGCCGCGCAGAAGAAAGGCGTCGAAGTGTCTATTAAAGCCGTGCCGGTAGCGGAGTTCAAAGATAACCTGGCCACGGCGGATATTATCCTGCTCGGCCCACAGGTGAAGTATGAACAGGCAAAACTACAGGCGCTAGCCGACCCGGTTGGTAAAAAGGTCGCCGTTATCGATATGATGGATTACGGCATGATGAAAGGCGATGCCGTTCTTGATAAAGCCCTGAAGCTGATGGAGTAAGGCATGGAAGATTTAGAGACGATTATCATGGAGCTGCTGGTCAACGCCGGCTCCGCGCGCAGTTCTGCCCTCACTGCCCTGCAGCAGGCGCGTAAAGGGGATTTCGCCGCCGCCGAGCAGGCTATGGCCGACTCCCACGAATTTGTAAAGCATGCGCATAAAATCCAGACCCAGCTTATCGGCATGGATGAAGGCAGCGGCAAGCTGCCGGTGAACCTGATTACCGTGCACTCCCAGGATCATCTGATGAACGCGATGGTGATTCAGGATTTAGCGACCGATATGATCGAACTGTATCGCCGCCTGCCGCCCGCACAATAATCCCAATGAGCTAGCAGGCGCCGCCAGCGGCGCCTGTCTCACTTACAGAAAACCGTACATCGCCGCGAACACCCAGCCGAAGACGCAAGAAACGCTCACGCCAATTAATCCTGGCAGGATAAAGCTATGGTTAATGACAAAGCGGCCAATATGGGTTGTGCCTGAACGGTCAAACTGAATCGCCGCCAGATCGCTTGGGTAAGTCGGCAGGATGTAATAGCCATAGCAGGCGGGCGCGGAAGCGACGATATAGGCCGGGTCAACGCCGATCGCCAGCGCCACCGGGACAATCGCCGCCAGCGCCGCCGCCTGAGAGTTGACAAACTTCGATACCAATAACAGCACGATAGCGTAGGCCCACGGGTACTCCTTCACCATTTCTCCGAGTACACCTTTAATCTCGGTCATATGCGCGCCGAACATGGTTTCCGCCATCCACGCGATACCATACACCGCGACGATAGCGATCATCCCCGAGCGGAAAACCTCATTTTTAGAAATCGAAGCCGGATTGGTTTTGGTAATAATAATGATGAGCGCCCCGGAGAGCAGCATGAACATCTGGATCACCAGAACCATAGAGAGAGGCTTTCCGTCGAACGCCGGACGCAATTCAGAAAACGCGCCAAGCAGCGCCACCACGGCAATTGAGGCAAGGAAGATCCACATCGCAATCCAGTTGCTGGTCGGCAGCTTTTTATCCAATAGCGTGGCCGTGTCGCCATAAACATAATGACGGTTTTCCGGTATCGCAATAAACGCCTGGAAGGTCTCGTCTTTATCAAGATCTTTACCGCGGAACCAGCTGAAGATACCAATCGCCAGGATCCCTAGCAGCGTTGACGGAATGGTTATCGCCAGCAAATCGAGAAACTCAAGGTGCTTACCGTTAAAGGTAAAATTCCCGAGCATCGCCACCAGCGAGACCACCGCCACCGAAACCGGGCTGGCAATGATCCCCATCTGGGCGCCAATTGAGCTCGCCGCCATCGGCCGCTCCGGGCGAATATTATTTTTGATAGCCACGTCGTAAATAATTGGCAGGATCGTATACACCACATGGCCGGTACCGCACAGGATCGTCAGCGTACAGGTGACGAATGGCGCGACGATAGAAACGTATTTGGGATTGCGCCGCAGGAGCTTCTCGGCAATCTGCAGCATCACGTCTAAACCGCCAGATGCCTGTAGCGTCGCCGAGGCGGCCACCACCGCGATAATCACCAGCATGACATCAACCGGCGGCTTTCCCGGTTTAAGATGAAAGACAAAAACTAAGATAACTAACCCAATGCCGCCTAAAAGGCCGAGCGCAATACCACCCTTTTTCGCGCCGTAGAACAGACAAATTAAGATAATGATGAGCTGTATAGCAAATTCCATGTATCCCCCAGAAGCTATCCATTAAATAACGACAATACTCTCCGCCTTATTTTTATTTTTGCTCACCTCCTCCATTGCCTTTTAACAGGCGCAGCGAACCCCTCAGTTGCGGTAAACCGAAAAGGATGGGGAAAAGTAATCACATGATTCTTTGAGTGTTTTGACTATATAGCGTTTACGTCGCTTATTTTTTGATACATGTAGAATTTTTATCCATCGATTAGTGATGGCATAAAGAAATAGCAAATTGATAATTACCAGGCATGTTTAATTTGCTAATTAATTGCGGCAATTACATTAAATAAATGTAATTTATTTTAGGTGAGATAAATCGACAGGTAATAAAAAAGCCAGTCAGGTTTCCTGACTGGCTTTTAAGCGCTTAGCGCATCAACGATTAATCGTTGTCAGAACCGCCCAGGCCTGCGTTCAGCAGTTCTGCCAGGTTGGCAGACGCTTCTTCTACGCTCACCTGCGGCGCAGCTGGCTGTTCGCCCGCTGCGCGACGGCGCATACGATCCTGGTGGTACGCATAACCGGTACCCGCCGGGATCAGACGACCCACGATGACGTTCTCTTTCAGACCGCGCAGTTCGTCGCGTTTGCCCGCAACGGCTGCTTCGGTCAGCACGCGAGTGGTCTCCTGGAACGAGGCCGCGGAGATGAAGGACTCGGTTGCCAGAGACGCTTTGGTGATACCCAGCAGGTCGCGGGAATAGGTTGCCGCAACTTTGCCATTCGCTTCAAGCTCGCGGTTAGCGATCTTAACGCGGGAGTATTCAACCTGCTCGCCTTCGAGGAAGTCGGAGCTACCAGCACTTTCGATGGTCGCTTTACGCAGCATCTGACGAACGATAACTTCAATGTGCTTATCGTTAATCTTAACGCCTTGCAGACGATAAACGTCCTGCACTTCGTTGGTGATGTAACGCGTTACCGCGTGTACGCCACGAAGACGCAGAATGTCGTGCGGCGCTTCCGGACCGTCGGAAACCACGTCACCACGTTCTACACGTTCACCTTCGAACACGTTCAGCTGACGCCATTTCGGAATCATCTCTTCGTACGGTTCGCTACCGTCTACCGGGGTGATAACCAGACGACGTTTCCCTTTGGTTTCTTTACCGAAGGAAATGATGCCGCTGATTTCAGCCAGGATTGCCGGCTCTTTCGGACGACGTGCTTCGAACAGATCCGCAACGCGCGGCAGACCACCGGTGATGTCCTTGGTACCGCCAGATTCCTGCGGAACACGGGCCAGGGTGTCACCAGAGCTGATCTGTACGCCATCTTCCAGCTGAACAATCGCTTTACCCGGCAGGAAGTACTGAGCAGGCATATCGGTGCCTGGGATCAGAACGTCGTTGCCCTGAGCATCAACAATTTTCAGCGCCGGACGCAGATCTTTACCACCGGAGGTACGTTCTGCGGAATCCAGAACCACCAGCGAAGACAGACCGGTCAGCTCGTCGGTCTGACGAGTAATGGTCTGGCCGTCGATCATGTCAGTGAAGCGGACGAAACCACTCACTTCGGTGATAACCGGCATGGTATGCGGATCCCAGTTTGCAACGGTTTCACCGCCAGCAACCTGTTCGCCGTCGCCTTTCGCCATAACGGAACCGTAAGGCACTTTATAGCTTTCTTTCGTACGACCGAATTCGTCGATCAGCTTCAGTTCGGTGTTACGAGAGGTGATAACCAGTTTACCGCTGGAGTTCACAACCGACTTCGCGTTGCTCAGACGGATGCTACCTTTGTTTTTCACCTGGATGCTGGATTCAGCAGCCGCACGAGATGCCGCACCACCGATGTGGAACGTACGCATCGTCAGCTGTGTACCCGGCTCACCGATGGACTGTGCCGCGATAACGCCGATAGCCTCACCTTTGTTGATGATGTGGCCACGCGCCAGGTCACGACCGTAGCAGTGCGCACATACACCAAAGTCGGTGTCACAGGATACAACGGAACGAACTTTGACGGAGTCAACGGAGTTCTCTTCCAGCAGGTCACACCAGTGCTCGTGCAGCAGCGTGTTGCGTGGAACCAGAATGTCCGCGGTACCCGGCTTCAGAACGTCTTCAGCAGTCACACGACCCAGTACGCGATCGCGCAGCGGCTCTTTAACGTCGCCACCTTCGATAACCGGCGTCATGGTGATGCCTTCCAGGGTGCCACAGTCGTCTTCAGTAACAACCAGGTCCTGCGCAACGTCAACCAGACGACGAGTCAGGTAACCGGAGTTCGCTGTCTTCAGTGCGGTATCCGCCAGACCTTTACGAGCACCGTGGGTGGAGATGAAGTACTGGAGTACGTTCAGACCTTCACGGAAGTTCGCGGTGATCGGCGTTTCGATGATGGAGCCATCCGGCTTCGCCATCAGACCACGCATACCAGCCAGCTGACGAATCTGTGCCGCAGAACCACGCGCACCGGAGTCGGCCATCATGTAGATGCTGTTGAAGGAAACCTGCTGTTCTTCTTGGCCGTCACGGTTAATAACGGTTTCGGTTTGCAGATTATCCATCATCGCTTTGGATACACGATCGTTCGCCGCAGCCCAGATATCGATAACTTTGTTGTAGCGTTCGCCCGCAGTAACCAAACCAGACTGGAACTGTTCCTGAATCTCAGCAACTTCAGCTTCCGCTTCGCTGATGATTTCGTATTTTTTCTCCGGGATGACCATGTCATCGATACCAACGGACGCACCTGAACGCGCTGCATAAGCAAAGCCGGTGTACATCGTCTGGTCCGCAAAAATAACGGTCGGTTTCAGACCCAGAATACGGTAACAGGTGTTCAGCATCTTGGAGATCGCTTTCTTACCGAGCGCCTGGTTCACGATAGAGAACGGCAGACCTTTCGGTACGATCATCCACAGAATGGCACGGCCAATGGTCGTGTCTTTCAGGCTGGTCTTCGCGACGAATTCACCATTGTCGTCTTTTTCGTATTCGGTGATACGCACTTTAACGCGCGCATGCAGAGAGGCCAGACCGGCGCGATAAATACGCTCCGCTTCTTTCGGGCCAGTCAGCACCATGCCTTCGCCTTTGGCGTTAACACAGTCACGGGTCATGTAGTACAGACCCAGTACAACGTCCTGAGACGGAACGATGATTGGTTCGCCGTTCGCCGGGGACAGGATGTTGTTGGTAGACATCATCAGCGCACGCGCTTCCAGCTGGGCTTCCAGCGTCAGCGGTACGTGAACAGCCATCTGGTCACCATCGAAGTCGGCGTTATATGCCGCACAAACCAGCGGGTGCAGCTGAATAGCTTTACCTTCGATCAGAACCGGTTCGAACGCCTGGATACCCAAACGGTGCAGTGTTGGCGCACGGTTCAGCAGTACCGGGTGTTCGCGGATAACTTCGTCCAGGATATCCCAAACGACGGCTTCTTCGCGCTCAACCATTTTCTTAGCGGCTTTGATGGTGGTGGCCAGGCCACGCAGTTCCAGCTTGCCGTAGATGAACGGTTTGAACAGCTCCAGCGCCATTTTCTTCGGCAGACCGCACTGATGCAGACGCAGGTATGGACCTACGGTGATTACAGAACGACCGGAGTAGTCAACACGCTTACCGAGCAGGTTCTGACGGAAACGACCCTGTTTACCTTTGATCATATCGGCCAAAGATTTCAGAGGACGTTTATTAGAACCGGTGATCGCACGACCGCGACGACCGTTATCCAGCAGGGCGTCGACCGCTTCCTGCAGCATACGTTTTTCGTTGCGTACGATGATATCCGGCGCAGCCAGATCCAGCAGACGTTTCAGACGGTTGTTACGGTTAATGACGCGACGATACAGATCGTTCAGGTCAGAAGTCGCAAAACGACCGCCATCCAGCGGAACCAGCGGACGCAGATCTGGCGGCAGAACCGGCAGAACGGTCAGGATCATCCACTCCGGCTTGTTGCCAGATTGAACGAACGCTTCCAGCAGCTTAATGCGCTTGGTCAGCTTTTTACGCTTGGTTTCGGAGTTGGTTTCGTTCAGCTCTTCACGCAGCTGCTCGCACTCTTGCTCCAGGTCCATGCTTTTCAGCAGGGCCTGAATAGCTTCGGCGCCCATCTTCGCGTCGAATTCATCACCGAACTCTTCCAGCGCGTCCAGGTACTGCTCTTCAGTCAGAATCTGGTTGCGTTCGAGGTTGGTCATGCCACCTTCGATAACAACATAAGATTCAAAGTACAGTACGCGTTCGATATCACGCAGCGGCATATCCAGCAGCAGACCGATACGGGACGGCAGAGACTTCAGGAACCAGATGTGGGCAGTCGGAGACGCCAGCTCGATGTGGCCCATGCGCTCACGACGCACTTTGGTCTGGGTCACTTCAACGCCGCACTTCTCACAGATAACACCACGGTGTTTCAGGCGCTTGTACTTACCGCACAGGCACTCATAGTCTTTTACTGGCCCGAAAATACGAGCGCAGAACAGACCGTCACGTTCTGGCTTGAACGTACGGTAGTTAATGGTTTCCGGCTTTTTAACTTCACCGAAAGACCATGAACGGATCATGTCTGGCGATGCCAGAGCAATTTTGATCGCATCAAACTCTTCGGTTTTAGTTTGCGCTTTCAGAAACTTTAATAAGTCTTTCACGGATTTGCTCCCGTCGGAGTTAGCACAATCTGGCGCCGGGTTTTACCCCGGCACCAGTGACCTGTTTGAGCGAGAGTTACTCGTCTTCCAGTTCGATGTTGATGCCCAGCGAGCGGATTTCTTTCAACAGTACGTTGAAGGATTCCGGCATGCCCGGTTCCATCTGGTGGTTGCCGTCCACGATGTTTTTATACATCTTGGTACGACCGTTCACGTCATCAGACTTAACGGTGAGCATTTCCTGCAGGGTGTAGGCCGCGCCGTATGCTTCCAGCGCCCACACTTCCATCTCACCGAAGCGCTGACCACCGAACTGCGCCTTACCACCCAGCGGCTGCTGAGTAACCAGGCTGTAAGAACCGGTGGAACGAGCGTGCATTTTGTCGTCGACCAGGTGGTTCAGTTTCAGCATGTACATGTAACCTACGGTTACCGGACGTTCGAACTGTTCACCGGTGCGGCCGTCAAACAGAGTGATCTGACCGGAAGTCGGCAGGTCGCCCAGCTGCAGCAGCTCTTTGATTTCAGCTTCTTTCGCACCGTCGAATACCGGCGTTGCGATCGGCATGCCTTTACGCAGGTTTTCAGCCAGACGCAGAACTTCTTCATCGCTGAAGGTATTCAGGTCAACTTTCTGGCGAACGTCAGCGCCCAGATCGTAAGCACGCTGGATGAATTCGCGCAGTTTCGCGACTTCTTGCTGCTGTTTCAGCATGGCGTTGATCTTATCGCCGATACCTTTCGCAGCCATACCCAGGTGAGTTTCCAGGATCTGACCGATGTTCATACGAGACGGTACGCCCAGCGGGTTCAGTACGATATCTACCGGCGTACCGTTAGCATCGTGCGGCATATCTTCGATCGGGTTGATCTTAGAGATAACACCCTTGTTACCGTGACGACCCGCCATCTTATCACCAGGCTGGATACGGCGTTTAACGGCCAGGTATACCTTAACAATCTTCAGCACGCCCGGTGCCAGATCGTCGCCTTGGGTGATTTTACGGCGTTTCGCTTCGAGTTTTTTCTCGAACTCGTGTTTCAGTTCGTCATACTGCTCAGCCAGTTGCTCCAGCTGATTTTGTTTCTCTTCGTCGGTCAGGCCCAGTTCCAGCCAGCGATCGCGCGGCAGTTTGTCGAGCTTGTCAGCTTCAACGCCACCGGCAACCAGCACAGCGTAGATACGGCTGAACAGACCAGCTTCGAGGATCTGCAGTTCTTCAGACAGGTCTTTTTTAGCCTGCTTCAGCTGCATCTCTTCGATCTCAAGAGCACGCTTGTCTTTTTCTACGCCGTCACGGGTAAACACCTGAACGTCGATAACGGTACCAGAGACACCGTTCGGTACGCGCAGAGAAGAGTCTTTAACGTCAGACGCTTTCTCACCGAAGATCGCGCGCAGCAGTTTCTCTTCCGGAGTCAGCTGGGTTTCACCTTTCGGGGTTACCTTACCAACCAGAATGTCGCCGCCGGTCACTTCCGCACCGATATAAACGATACCGGATTCATCCAGTTTAGAGAGCGCGGCTTCACCCACGTTCGGGATGTCAGCGGTGATCTCTTCCGGCCCCAGCTTGGTGTCACGGGACACGCATGCCAGTTCCTGAATGTGGATGGTGGTGAAACGGTCTTCCTGGACAACACGCTCGGATACGAGGATGGAGTCTTCGAAGTTGTAGCCGTTCCACGGCATGAACGCTACGCGCATGTTCTGACCCAGCGCCAGTTCACCGAGGTCGGTGGACGGGCCGTCGGCCAGGACGTCGCCGCGTTCAATTGGTTCACCCAGGGACACGCAAGGCATCTGGTTGATGCAGGTGTTCTGGTTAGAACGGGTGTACTTGGTCAGGTTATAGATGTCGATACCTGCTTCGCCCGGGTACATCTCGTCTTCGTTAACTTTGATAACGATACGGGAAGCATCCACGTACTGAACGGTACCGCCACGTTTAGCCACCGCAGTAACACCGGAGTCAACGGCAACAGCACGTTCCATACCGGTACCAACCAGCGGCTTATCAGCGCGCAGAGTCGGAACCGCCTGACGTTGCATGTTCGCACCCATCAATGCACGGTTGGCGTCATCGTGTTCCAGGAACGGGATCAGGGACGCACCGACGGATACCACCTGCTGGGTGGATACGTCCATGTAGTCAACCTGGTCGCGGCTGAACAAGCTGGATTCGCCTTTACTACGGCAGGTAACCAGATCTTCAACAAAGTGGCCTTCGTCATCCAGGTTGGAGTTCGCCTGAGCGATGACGTAGTTACCTTCTTCGATAGCAGACAGGTAATGAATTTCGTCGGTAACAACACCGTCGGTCACTTTACGATACGGGGTCTCAAGGAAACCGTATTCGTTAGTCTGTGCGTACACGGACAGGGAGTTGATCAGACCGATGTTCGGACCTTCAGGCGTTTCGATTGGACATACGCGACCATAGTGAGTCGGGTGTACGTCTCGAACTTCGAAGCCTGCGCGTTCACGGGTCAGACCGCCTGGGCCGAGTGCGGAGATACGACGTTTGTGCGTAATCTCAGACAGCGGGTTGTTCTGGTCCATAAACTGGGACAGCTGGCTGGAACCAAAGAACTCTTTCACTGCTGCGGAAATCGGCTTGGCGTTGATCATATCCTGAGGCATCAGGGTATCCAGATCGCCCAGAGACAGACGCTCTTTAACCGCACGCTCTACACGCACCAGGCCAACGCGGAACTGGTTTTCCGCCATTTCGCCAACGGAACGGATACGACGGTTGCCGAGGTGGTCGATATCATCGACTTCGCCTTTACCGTTACGGATATCGATGAGCTTCTTCATCACTTCGATGATGTCGTCTTTGCTCAGGATACCGGAACCTTCGATTTCGTCGCGCAGCAGAGAACGGTTGAACTTCATACGACCAACCGCGGACAGATCGTAGCGGTCTTCGGAGAAGAACAGGTTCTCAAACAGGCTTTCAGCCGCTTCACGAGTCGGCGGCTCACCCGGGCGCATCATGCGGTAGATTTCTACCAGCGCGCTCAGACGATCGTTGGTTGGGTCGACGCGTACAGTTTCAGAAATGTACGGACCGTGGTCCAGATCGTTGGTGAACAGCGTTTCGATACGCTTGTGGCCGGACTGGCTCAGTTTAGCCAGCAGATCCAGGCTCAGCTCCATGTTCGCCGGGCAGATCAGTTCGCCGGTCGCTTCGTCGATGTAGTCTTTAGAAGCAACTTTACCCGCGATGTACTCAACCGGAACTTCGATATGTTTGATATCGTCTTTTTCCAGCTGGCGAATATGGCGCGCGGTAATACGACGGCCTTTCTCAACGTACACTTTACCGTTGGCTTCGATATCGAAGGAGGCGGTTTCACCGCGCAGACGCTCCGGTACCAGCTCCATCTGCAGCTTGTTGTCGCGAATTTCAAAGACCACTTTCTCGAAGAACAGGTCAAGGATCTGCTCAGTGGTGTAATTCAGCGCGCGCAGAATGATGGTTGCAGGCAGTTTACGACGACGGTCGATACGAACGAACAGGTTGTCTTTCGGGTCGAATTCGAAGTCCAGCCAGGAACCACGGTAAGGAATGATACGTGCGTTATACAGGACCTTACCGGAAGAGTGAGTCTTACCTTTGTCACTGTCAAAGAAGACGCCCGGGCTACGGTGCAGCTGAGAAACGATAACACGCTCGGTACCGTTGATAACGAAGGTACCGTTGTCGGTCATGAGCGGGATTTCGCCCATGTAGACTTCTTGTTCTTTAATGTCTTTAACGGTGCCTTCCGGCGCTTCGCGCTCGTAGATCACCAGACGCAGTTTCACGCGCAGCGGTGCGGAATACGTCACGCCACGGATCTGACATTCTTTAACATCAAAAACAGGTTCGCCCAGACGGTAGCTGACGTATTGCAGCTCTGAATTACCGCTGTAGCTCTGAATCGGGAATACGGAACGGAAGGCTGCTTCCAGACCATACTGCCCTTCAGGATCTTGCTCGATAAACTTCTGGAACGAGTCAAGCTGGATAGAAAGGAGATAAGGCACATCCAGAACTTGTGGACGTTTACCAAAATCCTTACGAATACGTTTTTTCTCGGTATAGGAGTAAACCATAGGGTTCCTCAGCTCGCTGACAAGTCGACCCATCTGCCCGGAAAGGGCAGTTTTTTATGCAACACTATTTTGTTGACCGGAAAATGGAACACTTTCCGCAATGCCTGTTGCTATCACGCTTAAACCATTTCATTGCGATTTACACAGCCCAGGAACCCTAACCTGTCGCAGTATATTAAGTCGTCGATAGAAACAAGCATTGTGAGGCAAACCAGCAGTCAAACAGTGTGAAATGCTACTGGCGCCTTACAGCGCAAAAAGGCTGGTGACTAAAAAGTCACCAGCCTCAGCCTAATTTCTCAGGCTGCAACCGGAAGGGTTGGCTTATTTAACTTCAACTTCAGCGCCAGCTTCTTCCAGAGATTTTTTCAGAGCTTCAGCGTCGTCTTTGCTGATGCCTTCTTTCAGTGCAGCCGGTGCAGATTCTACCAGGTCTTTAGCTTCTTTCAGACCCAGGCCAGTCGCGCCACGTACTGCTTTGATAACAGCAACTTTGTTAGCGCCAGCAGCTTTCAGAATTACGTCGAATTCAGTTTTTTCTTCAGCAGCTTCAGCCGGGCCAGCAGCTACAGCTACAGCAGCAGCAGCGGAAACACCGAATTTTTCTTCCATTGCAGAGATCAGCTCAACAACGTCCATTACGGACATAGCGGATACTGCTTCAATGATTTGATCTTTAGTGATAGACATTTAAATTGTTCCTGAATATCAGAATAAGTTTATACGTAAGCGAGTGCTTTACAAAGATAACTGCGATTAAGCAGCTTCTTTCGCATCGCGTACAGCAGCCAGAGTACGAACCAGTTTGCCAGCCGAAGCTTCTTTCATGGTTGCCATCAGGCGTGCAATTGCTTCTTCGTAGGTCGGCAGAGTTGCCAGGCGGTCGATTTGCGACGCCGGGATCAGCTCACCTTCAAAGGCAGCGGCTTTGACCTCAAATTTTGCATTCGCTTTCGCGAACTCTTTGAACAGACGAGCAGCAGCGCCCGGGTGTTCCATAGAGTATGCAATCAGGGTCGGACCAACAAACGTGTCTTTCAGGCACTCGAACGGAGTACCTTCAACGACGCGGCGCAGCAGGGTGTTACGAACAACACGCATGTAAACGCCAGCTTCACGACCTGCTTTACGCAGTTCAGTCATTTTATCTACAGTTACGCCACGGGAATCCGCAACTACTGCAGACAGCGCGCCTTTGGCTACTTCGCTGACTTCAGCAACAATCGCTTGTTTGTCTTGAAGATTTAAAGCCATTAGCTTTGCTCCTGGATGTTTGCCAGAGCTTATGCTCTGGAACTCACTTCACTCTATTCAACGAATAGAGCGTCTTAATACGGTGAGCAGAAACAAGCCAGAGTATCCAAAAAAATAATCTTAGCGTTCTGTCACCGTCTACGCAGGGGATTAAGTTTCTTACGAAACACCTGCGGTCTTCGACGGAGGCCTGGATAGGCCAGGCTCCAACGAACAAATTCTTCCTATGACTTGGTCCTTCGAACCGCAGCGGCGTTAGCTGCAATTCAAATGACTCGCATAGCGTCTGTCTTATTGACAGAATCGTGGGGGTAAGATTGTAGACAAAATCACCGCCCACGTAAAGGCATTAGTTTGCAGAAGCGTTCAGGCCAGCCTGATCTACTGCAACACCTGCACCCATGGTGGTGGAGATGCTAACTTTCTTGATGTACACGCCTTTAGCCTGAGTCGGTTTTGCTTTTTTCAGCGCAACCAGCAGAGCTTCCAGGTTTTCTTTCAGTTTGTCAGCGTCAAAGTCCACTTTACCGATGGTGGTGTGGATGATGCCGTTTTTGTCGTTACGATAACGAACCTGACCTGCTTTAGCGTTCTTAACCGCTTCAGCAACGTTAGGAGTTACGGTACCAACTTTCGGGTTTGGCATCAGGCCGCGCGGGCCCAGAACCTGGCCCAGCTGGCCAACAACGCGCATTGCATCCGGGGAAGCAATAACAACGTCAAAGTTCATTTCGCCTTTCTTGATCTGGTCAGCCAGATCTTCCATACCTACCAGCTCGGCGCCTGCAGCTTTAGCAGCTTCAGCGTTCGGGCCCTGTGCAAATACGGCAACGCGAACAGAACGGCCAGTACCGTGCGGCAGTACAGTTGCACCACGTACGTTCTGGTCAGATTTACGAGCATCGATGCCCAGGTTTACAGCAACGTCAACGCTTTCAACGAACTTAGCGGTCGCCAGTTCTTTCAGCAGAGAGATGGCTTCGTTGATGTCGTACTGTTTAGTTGCATCAACTTTCTCACGAATCACGGACATGCGCTTGGTCAGTTTAGCCATTTCTTAGTCCTCCACTACCAGGCCCATGGAACGTGCAGTACCTTCGATGGAGCGAGTCATCGCTTCAATGTCGGCACCAGTCATGTCGGCAGCTTTGGTCTGCGCGATTTCCTGCAGCTGAGCGCGGGAAATTTTACCAACTTTCTCTTTGTTCGGCTTACCGGAGCCGGACTTGATACCAGCCGCTTTTTTCAGCAGAACTGCTGCCGGCGGAGTTTTGGTAACGAAAGTGAAAGAACGGTCAGCGTAAACGGTGATAACAACCGGGATTGGCAGACCTTTTTCCATGGATTCAGTTTTTGCGTTGAACGCTTTGCAGAATTCCATGATGTTAACGCCCTGCTGACCCAGTGCTGGACCAACCGGCGGACTCGGGTTTGCCATACCAGCTGCAACCTGCAGCTTGACGTAGGCTTGTACTTTCTTAGCCATTCTTAAATCCTCGAATTGGGTATTAACGCTTCAGAGAAGCTCCCCGTGATTAAACATCGTTTTACGGGCCAGGCCCATAAAAACAAAAGGCGCGAAATTGTATTCCAATTTCGCGCCCTATGCAACGATTAAATCGCTGCTTTTTTGATCGCCAGCTTACGCCTTCTCAACCTGACCGAAGTCCAGCTCTACCGGAGTCGCACGACCGAAGATAGAAACGGAAACTTTCAGACGGGACTTCTCGTAGTCCACTTCTTCAACAACGCCGTTAAAGTCAGCAAACGGACCGTCGTTAACGCGAACCATTTCGCCCGGTTCAAACAGCGTTTTCGGACGTGGCTTATCGCCAACCTGCTGCAGACGGTTCATGATGGCATCGACTTCTTTGTCGCTGATCGGCGCCGGACGGTCGGAAGTACCGCCGATGAAGCCCATCACGCGCGGGACGCTGCGCACCAGGTGCCAGCTCGCGTCGTTCATGACCATCTGAACCAGAACGTAGCCTGGGAAGAATTTGCGTTCGCTTTTGCGACGCTGGCCGCCACGGATTTCAACCACTTCTTCGGTCGGAACCATGACTTCGCCAAACAACTCTTCCATGTTGTGTAATTTGATATGTTCACGCAGCGAAGTAGCTACGCGACCTTCAAAACCGGAAAACGCCTGAACGACGTACCAGCGCTTTTTAGGAGCTTCAGACATCTCAGAACCTCAGGCCAGTGATAAAGGATACCAGGCGAACCAGAATACCATCCAGTCCCCACAGGATCAGTGACATTACTGCAGTTACGGCAGCAACAATCAGCGTGGTGTGCAGCGTTTCCTGGCGGGTCGGCCAGATCACTTTGCGGACTTCGGTTCTCGCTTCGCGGGCGAAGGCGACAGTCGCCTTACCTTTTGTCGTTAACAGAGCGACGCCACCGGCAGCAGCGATAAGAATCACCACGGCCAGCGCACGGATCGCCAGCATAATGTCGCGATAAAGGAAGTTGCCTACGATGGCTACGATCAGCAGCACGGCAACGATAACCCACTTCAACGCTTCCAGGCCGCGCCCGCTCCCTTGAGCTTCGGTATTCGCACTCATAAACCAACCTGTCACAAGAATTCAGACAAACATCTTCGCCCCGCGTTAAATGCGAGGCGACCAAACCGAAATGCTCTGCTGCGTTTCGGACTTTACGCCCTCTTCAGAGCCTGTCTCAGCAATGATTATGACAAAAAAAATCACTGATGAGCCAGGTTCTGGTGTGAAAGCGTGCAAAAAGGGCATCAAATGATGCCCTTTTATTGCGCATTGCGTCAAATGTTATCAGCGATTAGCCGAGAACTTTAGCAACCACGCCCGCGCCAACGGTACGGCCGCCTTCACGGATTGCGAAACGCAGACCGTCGTCCATCGCGATCGGGTGGATCAGGGTAACAACCATTTTGATGTTGTCGCCCGGCATTACCATCTCTACGCCTTCCGGCAGTTCGATGGTACCAGTCACGTCAGTAGTACGGAAGTAGAACTGCGGACGGTAGCCTTTGAAGAACGGAGTATGACGGCCGCCTTCGTCTTTGGACAGGATGTACACTTCAGATTCGAACTTGGTGTGCGGCTTGATGCTGCCCGGCTTAGCCAGTACCTGACCACGTTCGATTTCTTCACGTTTGATACCACGCAGCAGAACGCCTACGTTCTCACCAGCACGGCCTTCGTCCAGCAGTTTGCGGAACATTTCAACGCCAGTACAGGTGGTTTTCGCGGTGTCTTTGATACCAACGATTTCAACTTCTTCACCAACTTTGATGATACCGCGCTCTACACGACCGGTAACAACGGTACCACGACCGGAGATGGAGAATACGTCTTCGATCGGCAGCAGGAACGGCTTGTCAATCGCACGCTCTGGTTCCGGGATGTAAGAATCCAGGAAGCCAGCCAGTTCGATGATTTTCGCTTCCCACTCTGCGTCGCCTTCCAGCGCTTTCAGAGCAGAACCACGAACGATCGGAGTGTCGTCGCCCGGGAAATCGTACTGAGACAACAGTTCACGAACTTCCATCTCAACCAGTTCCAGCAGCTCTTCGTCATCAACCATGTCGCATTTGTTCAGGAACACGATGATGTACGGAACGCCTACCTGGCGACCCAGCAGGATGTGCTCACGAGTCTGCGGCATCGGGCCGTCAGTTGCAGCAACAACCAGGATCGCGCCGTCCATCTGAGCAGCACCGGTGATCATGTTTTTAACATAGTCTGCGTGGCCCGGGCAGTCTACGTGCGCGTAGTGGCGAGTCGGGGTGTCATATTCAACGTGGGAAGTGTTGATGGTGATACCACGAGCTTTTTCTTCCGGCGCGTTATCGATCTGGTCGAATGCGCGAGCAGCACCGCCGTAGGTTTTAGCCAGTACGGTAGTGATTGCAGCGGTCAGCGTTGTTTTACCATGGTCAACGTGGCCGATAGTACCGACGTTAACGTGCGGTTTTGTACGTTCAAACTTTTCTTTAGACATCGATTGTCCCTCTAAGACACGGATAAATCGGTGATATCACCACATCAACCAGGCAACATGCCCGACTTGTTGAATGCAATAAACAGAGAGAAACAGGGAAGGAGAGATAAAGAAGTGGTGCTGATACCCAGAGTCGAACTGGGGACCTCACCCTTACCAAGGGTGCGCTCTACCAACTGAGCCATATCAGCACGTCTGGAGCGGGCAGCGGGAATCGAACCCGCATCATCAGCTTGGAAGGCTGAGGTAATAGCCATTATACGATGCCCGCATCCTGAAACTCGGCTACCCAGTTCTTTCTGTAACAAAAAAGAGATTGCTCTCTTTAATGTTGAGCTGATTAGTTTACCCAACCAACTCCGGCTACGCAAAGCGTCGCCCGAAAGTGGTGGTGGGGGAAGGATTCGAACCTTCGAAGTCGATGACGGCAGATTTACAGTCTGCTCCCTTTGGCCGCTCGGGAACCCCACCCAAATTGTTATGGTGCCGACTACCGGAATCGAACTGGTGACCTACTGATTACAAGTCAGTTGCTCTACCTACTGAGCTAAGTCGGCATCAAGTAGCGCGCATTCTAGGGAGACCTGCGAGTTCATGCAACTAAAAATTTGCATAAAACGTTCTCTTGCTCACATTTTGTGCTCTTACGCGAAAAAACGGTGTAATTTCAAACAATGGAGTGCAAAAAAAGCGCATTCCTCAACGCAGAATTTGTTTCGCTGCGCCTGTCAGATACAAGAATGACGGTTTTTTCACCTGGAAATCCTGGTGGCAGGCGCGATCGCTAACCTGCAAAGATAGCAGACTCGCTTTCTCCCCTCTTTCTACTTATTCATCACTTGTGATGCTGCTATGAGAAAGCGCCCTTCGATGAGTTTTTTTCTTATTATTCCCGGCATTCTGGTGTTACCCTCCTGCCCATTGTCCTGATTAACTAGTGTGAAGCATCACCGCTACCTCTTTTTCGGTGATAGTAAGAACATGCTTATGAGCAAAAAAGAGCAGACGTTAATGACACCCTATCTACAATTTAACCGCAACCAATGGGCTGCACTTCGTGATTCCGTTCCGATGACGCTGACAGAGGAAGAAATCGCGCGGTTAAAAGGCATCAACGAAGATCTTTCGCTGGAAGAAGTCGCCGAGATCTATTTGCCGCTGTCACGTTTGCTCAATTTCTATATCAGTTCCAACCTCCGTCGCCAGGCGGTGCTTGAGCAATTTCTTGGCACCAATGGCCAGCGTATTCCTTACATCATCAGTATTGCAGGTAGCGTTGCGGTTGGTAAAAGTACTACAGCGCGTGTTTTACAGGCGCTGCTTAGCCGCTGGCCGGAACATCGCCATGTAGAACTGATTACTACCGATGGCTTCTTACATCCTAACTCGGTGTTAAAGGAACGCGGCCTGATGAAGAAAAAGGGCTTCCCGCAGTCGTATGATATGCATCGGCTGGTGAAGTTTGTTTCTGACCTGAAATCTGGCGTACCCAGCGCAACCGCGCCGGTCTATTCCCATCTGATTTATGATGTTATTCCTGATGGCGATAAAACCGTTGCTCAACCGGATATTCTTATTCTGGAAGGTTTGAACGTTCTGCAGAGCGGAATGGATTATCCACACGATCCCCATCATGTATTTGTTTCTGACTTTGTCGATTTCTCTATTTACGTCGATGCGCCGGAAGACTTATTAAAGAACTGGTATATCAATCGCTTCCTGAAATTCCGTGAAGGAGCTTTTACCGATCCGGATTCTTATTTCCATAATTACGCCAAACTTTCAAAAGACGAAGCGGTTAATATTGCCACTTCATTATGGAATGAGATCAACCTACTGAACTTAAAAGAAAATATATTACCAACCAGAGAGCGCGCCAGCTTGATTATGACGAAGAGCGCAAATCACTCGGTCGATCAAGTTCGCCTACGGAAATAAAAAAGGGAGCGCAAGCTCCCTTCTGTTTATTCAGCGCTACGCAGCGATATCTCGCCTCCAACCCATGGTTTAATTACCCCGTCCTGCTCGAGTAATAATGCCCCTTGCACATCAATTCCGCGAGAAATACCAAATATTTCCTTATCTCCAATAATCAACTTCACCGGCCGATTGATAAAGTTATCCAGTTTTTCCCAACGTGGCAGGTAAGGTGTTAAACCTTCCTGCTCGAATAGTTGCAAACCGCTACGTAATGCTTTCACCAGACGCGCCGTCAGGGTGTTACGGTCAATGAAGACTCCCGCCTCCTGAAGGCTGATCCACCCCTGATTGACAACATCAGACTCAACCCGGCGCATCACGAGATTGATACCAGCACCGCTGACGATCTGCGCGGCATCACCGGTTTTGCCTGTCAGTTCTACCAGGATACCGGACAACTTGCGGTCCTGCAGATAGATATCATTCGGCCATTTGACCCGAACGTTATCCGCTCCCAGGCTCTGCAGTACTTCCGCAATCACAATACCGATCACCAGGCTCAGACCGATAGCGGCAGCAGGGCCTTGCTCCAGACGCCAGTACATGGAGAGATAAAGATTGGCCCCAAACGGTGAGAACCACTTACGCCCGCGGCGGCCACGACCAGCCTGCTGATATTCAGCGACACAGGCATCACCTGACTCCAGTTCGTCCAGACGATCCAGCAAATACTGGTTGGTGGAGTCAATTACCGGCAGCACGGTAATACGACCTTGTTCAATCTGGCCGGCAATCTTTTGCTCATCCAGCAATTCAATCGGCTCAGGGAGGCTATAGCCCTTCCCTGGTACGGTAAACACATCAACACCCCAGTCGCGGAGCGTCTGCATATGCTTGTTAATTGCCGCGCGGCTCATCCCCAGGCGTTCGCCGAGCTGTTCGCCAGAGTGAAACTCGCCATCCGCCAGAATAGAGATAAGCATCAGGGGTACGGTATTGTCTTTCATGCAATCACCTCTTCCGCGTTCACTTCACCCTGCTCTCCGATGAAGCGCACTTCAGGCTGTAGCCAAACGTTAAATTTCTCGCCAACCTGCTGGCGGACATAGTGGGCTAACCCTACGACATCATCGCTGGTCGCCTGGTTATCGTTGATCAGTACCAACGCCTGCTGACGGTGAACTGCCGCCCCGCCGATAGTTTTACCTTTTAGCTGGCACTGATCGATAAGCCAACCGGCCGCCAGCTTAACGCTGCCGTCAGCCTGTGGATAATGTGGCGCGCCAGGGAATGCAGCCAGCAATTCCTGAGCAACCTGAGCGCTGACGACCGGGTTCTTAAAGAAGCTGCCGGCATTACCATTTACTTTCGGATCCGGTAACTTGGTCATACGCATATGGCAAACCGCATCAAACACCTGGCGGGGGGTAACAGTTTGCGCATCGAGACGAGTTAAATCCCCGTAGGTCAGGACAGGCTGCCACGCTTTTTTCAGCCATAGCCCAACAGCCACTATCGCGTAACGATCCTGATATTCATGTTTGAAAATACTGTCACGATAGCCGAAACGGCACTCTGCGGCAGAAAGGCGCTGCTTGCGACCTGTTTCGAGTTCGATACAGTCTACGTATTCACATACTCGCTGCAGTTCGACGCCATAGGCACCAATATTTTGAATTGGTGAAGACCCCGCGCAGCCAGGAATTAAGGCCAGGTTTTCCAGCCCAGGCATTCCATTTTCCAGCGCAAATTGCACCAGTTGATGCCAGTTTTCGCCGGCGCCAACGTGCAAACGCCAGGCTTCAGACGTTTCGCTTACCTCGATCCCCATGATGCGGTTGATAATCACCGTGCCGGAATAGTCTTTCAGGAACAGAACGTTGCTTCCTTCTCCAAGGATCAGACAAGGTTGGTGTTCTGCAGCGGCGGCTTGCCAGGCAGTCAGCAACTGTTGTTCATTTTCAGCAAGTACAATTGCTTTGGCAGAATGGTTAATGCCAAAGGTATTCCAGGGTTTGAGGGAGAGGTTCATAGTGGCTTCCTGATGCAAAATCAGCATTAGTTTACCGTATATAGCGAGGGAAGGCTTGCCTGAATAATACCGGTTCAGGGCCGGGTTCTACTCATGATGGGCGTTAATGAATGGCGCTGGCAGGGAGGATGTTTCCCCGGAGGCGGTGCTGCGCACCTTATCCGGGCTACGGGTTGCTACGCCGGTCTGTAGCCCCGGTAAGCGCAGCGCCACCGGGGAAGATAGCGGCGCGTCTGGCCGCAAAAGACAAAAGCAGAAAGCCAGGTCTTCCGACTGAGCCTTTCGTTTACGTTGCTATGACAGCGGCTTTCCCCGGAGGCGGTGCTGCGCACCTTTTCCGGGCTACGGGTTGCTACGCCGGTCTGTAGCCCCGGTAAGCGCAGCGCCACCGGGGAAGATAGCGGCGCGTCTGGCCGCAAAAGACAAAAGCAGAAAGCCAGGTCTTCCGACTGAGCCTTTCGTTTACGTTGATATGGCAGCGGCTTTCCCCGGAGGCGGTGCTGCGCACCTTTTCCGGGCTACAGGGTCTGTAGCCCCGGTAAGCGCAGCGCCACCGGGGGAGACGGCGGCGCGTCTGGCCGCAAAACACAAAAACAAAAGGCCCAGTCTTCCGACTGAGCCTTTCGTTTTATTTGATGCCTGGCAGTTCCCTACTCTCACATGGGGAGACCCCACACTACCATCGGCGCTACGGCGTTTCACTTCTGAGTTCGGCATGGGGTCAGGTGGGACCACCGCGCTATCGCCGCCAGGCAAATTCTGTTTTACCAGCCCGTCATTACGACGCACTGATTAATCTGTATCACGCTGAAAATCATCTCAAATCCGCCAAAACAGCTTCGGCGTTGTAAGGTTAAGCCTCACGGTTCATTAGTATCGGTTAGCTCAACGTATCGCTACGCTTACACACCCGACCTATCAACGTCATCGTCTTTAACGTTCCTTCAGGAGACTTAAAGTCTCAGGGAGAACTCATCTCGGGGCAAGTTTCGTGCTTAGATGCTTTCAGCACTTATCTCTTCCGCATTTAGCTACCGGGCAATGCCATTGGCATGACAACCCGAACACCAGTGATGCGTCCACTCCGGTCCTCTCGTACTAGGAGCAGCCCCCCTCAATTCTCCAGCGCCCACGGCAGATAGGGACCGAACTGTCTCACGACGTTCTAAACCCAGCTCGCGTACCACTTTAAATGGCGAACAGCCATACCCTTGGGACCTACTTCAGCCCCAGGATGTGATGAGCCGACATCGAGGTGCCAAACACCGCCGTCGATATGAACTCTTGGGCGGTATCAGCCTGTTATCCCCGGAGTACCTTTTATCCGTTGAGCGATGGCCCTTCCATTCAGAACCACCGGATCACTATGACCTGCTTTCGCACCTGCTCGCGCCGTCACGCTCGCAGTCAAGCTAGCTTATGCCATTGCACTAACCTCCTGATGTCCGACCAGGATTAGCTAACCTTCGTGCTCCTCCGTTACTCTTTGGGAGGAGACCGCCCCAGTCAAACTACCCACCAGACACTGTCCGCAACCCCGATTAGGGGCCAACGTTAGAACATCAAACATTAAAGGGTGGTATTTCAAGGTTGGCTCCACGCAGACTGGCGTCCACGCTTCAAAGCCTCCCACCTATCCTACACATCAAGGCTCAATGTTCAGTGTCAAGCTATAGTAAAGGTTCACGGGGTCTTTCCGTCTTGCCGCGGGTACACTGCATCTTCACAGCGAGTTCAATTTCACTGAGTCTCGGGTGGAGACAGCCTGGCCATCATTACGCCATTCGTGCAGGTCGGAACTTACCCGACAAGGAATTTCGCTACCTTAGGACCGTTATAGTTACGGCCGCCGTTTACCGGGGCTTCGATCAAGAGCTTCTCCTTACGGATAACCCCATCAATTAACCTTCCGGCACCGGGCAGGCGTCACACCGTATACGTCCACTTTCGTGTTTGCACAGTGCTGTGTTTTTAATAAACAGTTGCAGCCAGCTGGTATCTTCGACTGATTTCAGCTCCACCCGCAGGGGCTTCACCTACATATCAGCGTGCCTTCTCCCGAAGTTACGGCACCATTTTGCCTAGTTCCTTCACCCGAGTTCTCTCAAGCGCCTTGGTATTCTCTACCTGACCACCTGTGTCGGTTTGGGGTACGATTTGATGTTACCTGATGCTTAGAGGCTTTTCCTGGAAGCAGGGCATTTGTTACTTCAGCACCGTAGTGCCTCGTCATCACACCTCAGCGTTAAAAAGGTACCGGATTTACCTGGAACCTCCGCCTACATGCTTAAACCGGGACAACCGTCGCCCGGCTAACATAGCCTTCTCCGTCCCCCCTTCGCAGTAACACCAAGTACAGGAATATTAACCTGTTTCCCATCGACTACGCCTTTCGGCCTCGCCTTAGGGGTCGACTCACCCTGCCCCGATTAACGTTGGACAGGAACCCTTGGTCTTCCGGCGTGCGGGCTTTTCACCCGCATTATCGTTACTTATGTCAGCATTCGCACTTCTGATACCTCCAGCAACCCTCACAGGCCACCTTCGCAGGCTTACAGAACGCTCCCCTACCCAACAACACATAGTGTCGCTGCCGCAGCTTCGGTGCACAGTTTAGCCCCGTTACATCTTCCGCGCAGGCCGACTCGACCAGTGAGCTATTACGCTTTCTTTAAATGATGGCTGCTTCTAAGCCAACATCCTGGCTGTCTGTGCCTTCCCACATCGTTTCCCACTTAACTGTGACTTTGGGACCTTAGCTGGCGGTCTGGGTTGTTTCCCTCTTCACGACGGACGTTAGCACCCGCCGTGTGTCTCCCGTGATAACATTCTTCGGTATTCGTAGTTTGCATCGGGTTGGTAAGTCGGGATGACCCCCTAGCCGAAACAGTGCTCTACCCCCGAAGATGAGTTCACGAGGCGCTACCTAAATAGCTTTCGGGGAGAACCAGCTATCTCCCGGTTTGATTGGCCTTTCACCCCCAGCCACAAGTCATCCGCTAATTTTTCAACATTAGTCGGTTCGGTCCTCCAGTTAGTGTTACCCAACCTTCAACCTGCCCATGGCTAGATCACCGGGTTTCGGGTCTATACCCTGCAACTTAACGCCCAGTTAAGACTCGGTTTCCCTGCGGCTCCCCTATACGGTTAACCTTGCTACAGAATATAAGTCGCTGACCCATTATACAAAAGGTACGCAGTCACACCCGAAGGTGCTCCCACTGCTTGTACGTACACGGTTTCAGGTTCTTTTTCACTCCCCTCGCCGGGGTTCTTTTCGCCTTTCCCTCACGGTACTGGTTCACTATCGGTCAGTCAGGAGTATTTAGCCTTGGAGGATGGTCCCCCCATATTCAGACAGGATACCACGTGTCCCGCCCTACTCTTCGAGTTCACAACCTGTGCATTTTGGTGTACGGGACTATCACCCTGTACCGTCGGACTTTCCAGACCGTTCCACTAACACACAAGCTGATTCAGACTCTGGGCTGCTCCCCGTTCGCTCGCCGCTACTGGGGGAATCTCGGTTGATTTCTTTTCCTCGGGGTACTTAGATGTTTCAGTTCCCCCGGTTCGCCTCGTTAACCTATGTATTCAGTTAACGATAGTGTGACGAATCACACTGGGTTTCCCCATTCGGACATCGCCGGCTGTAACGGTTCATATCACCTTACCGACGCTTTTCGCAGATTAGCACGTCCTTCATCGCCTCTGACTGCCAGGGCATCCACCGTGTACGCTTAGTCGCTTAACCTCACAACCCGAAGATGTCTTCAGATTGCGAAAATTTGAGAGACTCGAACACACATTAACTGTGTGTCGTTTCAATTTTCAGCTTGATCCAGATTTTTAAAGAGCAAAACTTCGCAGTGAACCTTTTCAGGTACACTCTGAAGTTTTCTTGTTTTTTGCAGTAATGATGGTGGAGCTATGCGGGATCGAACCGCAGACCTCCTGCGTGCAAAGCAGGCGCTCTCCCAGCTGAGCTATAGCCCCATCGAATGAATCTCTTTTAACCTTAATTCGTTTTCGGGCGCGGCGTGGTGAAGCGAAGCATACTGAAGTATGCGAGCTTTGCCACAACAAAGCACGAGAGCGAATTTGGTAGGCCTGAGTGGACTTGAACCACCGACCTCACCCTTATCAGGGGTGCGCTCTAACCACCTGAGCTACAAGCCTGCAGAGATTACTTACTGCTGTATTTTCATCAGACAATCTGTGTGAGCACTACAAAGGCAGGTTCTTTAAGGTAAGGAGGTGATCCAACCGCAGGTTCCCCTACGGTTACCTTGTTACGACTTCACCCCAGTCATGAATCACAAAGTGGTAAGCGCCCTCCCGAAGGTTAAGCTACCTACTTCTTTTGCAACCCACTCCCATGGTGTGACGGGCGGTGTGTACAAGGCCCGGGAACGTATTCACCGTAGCATTCTGATCTACGATTACTAGCGATTCCGACTTCATGGAGTCGAGTTGCAGACTCCAATCCGGACTACGACATACTTTATGAGGTCCGCTTGCTCTCGCGAGGTCGCTTCTCTTTGTATATGCCATTGTAGCACGTGTGTAGCCCTACTCGTAAGGGCCATGATGACTTGACGTCATCCCCACCTTCCTCCAGTTTATCACTGGCAGTCTCCTTTGAGTTCCCGGCCGAACCGCTGGCAACAAAGGATAAGGGTTGCGCTCGTTGCGGGACTTAACCCAACATTTCACAACACGAGCTGACGACAGCCATGCAGCACCTGTCTCAGAGTTCCCGAAGGCACCAAAGCATCTCTGCTAAGTTCTCTGGATGTCAAGAGTAGGTAAGGTTCTTCGCGTTGCATCGAATTAAACCACATGCTCCACCGCTTGTGCGGGCCCCCGTCAATTCATTTGAGTTTTAACCTTGCGGCCGTACTCCCCAGGCGGTCGACTTAACGCGTTAGCTCCGGAAGCCACGCCTCAAGGGCACAACCTCCAAGTCGACATCGTTTACGGCGTGGACTACCAGGGTATCTAATCCTGTTTGCTCCCCACGCTTTCGCACCTGAGCGTCAGTCTTTGTCCAGGGGGCCGCCTTCGCCACCGGTATTCCTCCAGATCTCTACGCATTTCACCGCTACACCTGGAATTCTACCCCCCTCTACAAGACTCTAGCCTGCCAGTTTCGAATGCAGTTCCCAGGTTGAGCCCGGGGATTTCACATCCGACTTGACAGACCGCCTGCGTGCGCTTTACGCCCAGTAATTCCGATTAACGCTTGCACCCTCCGTATTACCGCGGCTGCTGGCACGGAGTTAGCCGGTGCTTCTTCTGCGAGTAACGTCAATCGCTAAGGTTATTAACCTTAACGCCTTCCTCCTCGCTGAAAGTACTTTACAACCCGAAGGCCTTCTTCATACACGCGGCATGGCTGCATCAGGCTTGCGCCCATTGTGCAATATTCCCCACTGCTGCCTCCCGTAGGAGTCTGGACCGTGTCTCAGTTCCAGTGTGGCTGGTCATCCTCTCAGACCAGCTAGGGATCGTCGCCTAGGTGAGCCATTACCCCACCTACTAGCTAATCCCATCTGGGCACATCTGATGGCATGAGGCCCGAAGGTCCCCCACTTTGGTCTTGCGACGTTATGCGGTATTAGCTACCGTTTCCAGTAGTTATCCCCCTCCATCAGGCAGTTTCCCAGACATTACTCACCCGTCCGCCGCTCGTCACCCGAGAGCAAGCTCTCTGTGCTACCGCTCGACTTGCATGTGTTAGGCCTGCCGCCAGCGTTCAATCTGAGCCATGATCAAACTCTTCAATTTAAGTTTGATGCTCGTGAATTAAACTTCGTAATGAATTACGCATGTTCACTCAGAGACTTGGTATTCATTTTTCGTCCGAGGACGTTAAGAATCCATGTCACTTTGAGTGCCCACACAGATTGTCTGATAAATTGTTAAAGAGCAGTGCCGCTTCGTTTTTCGCTGCGGCGCGGGGTGTGCATATTACGCTTTCCCGCCTCAGAGTCAAGCATTTATTTTGCTTTTCTCCGCGAGGTTCTCACCGGAACCCCGCTGACCCGGCGGCTTGCTTGCCGTTGTTCCGTGTCAGTGGAGGCGCATTATAGGGAGTTCTGAGACGTTGACAAGCCCTGTTTTCAAAAAACTTTTCAACCGTCTTTTTTTTGCGCAAAACGCCATTAAAGCGGTAGTTTTTCCAGCGTTTCAAAGCCGTAACGCTGTAAAACGGGTAAAAGCTGTTCAGTATCCGGGGTAATCGCCATGCAAAAAGCCTTATTGGCATCATTCGATTTGGCATCCGGCGCTTCATGCTCCAGCAGCCAGGCGGTGCGTCGAGCAATCGCCGCGCCGGAATCGATAAACCGCGTTCCTTCCGGCATAACCTGTTGCAGTTCTTCCGCCAGTAGTGGGAAGTGCGTACAACCTAATACGACCGTATCGGGCGGTTCCTGCATCCGTAACCACGGGCGCAGAATTCGACGCAGCTCTTCCAACGGTACCGCTTCGCCGTGCAGCTTCGCCTCTGCCAGTTCCACCAGTTCAGCGGAACCCAGCATTTCGATGCGGCATTCATTGGCAAAGCGGTCAATGAGTTCACGGGTATAAGGACGCTTGACGGTACCGCGCGTCGCCAGCAGGCCAACAATGCCGTTTGCCGTTAAGCGCGCGGCAGGCTTAATTGCCGGCACCACGCCGACCACCGGGAAAGCGAACTTTTCACGTAGGGCTGGCAGGGAAACGGTACTGGCGGTATTACAGGCGATGACCGCCAGCGCCAGAGGATAGCGTTGCTGAACGGCAGTCACGATCTCAACAACACGCTCAACGATAAACTCTTCGCTCTTCTCGCCATACGGGAAAGCAACGTTATCGAAAGCATAAATGTAATGTAGATCCGGCAGCAGCTGCCGAATCTCGTTATATACCGACAACCCACCGACGCCGGAATCAAACACCAGCACGGTGGGACGTGGATCAGAAGGTGTAGCTGCCAGACAAGGTGTATTCCCGTCCTGCAGTTTGGTAGCCATATACTGTCTCGTAATCTTTATCGAACAGGTTGGCTATTTTACCACGAACTGTGAGATGTGAGGTGACTGGATACGAAACTGCGAGATCCCACAAGCTTACGCCGCCCAACTTAACGCTCTCAGGCGCATAGGTTACCGGGTCGTAAGTGTTGTCATAACGGGTGCCAAGATAGTGATAGGTCACACCCCAGTCGAAATCATAAACCTGCCAGTCCAGCTGGTATTTCACCTGTTGTTTTGCCCGGCGCACCAGCAGCTCGTTGGTTTTCGCATCACGCGCATCGACATAGTCATAGCTGATGCTGTGCGCCAGCGGCCCGGTATCAAACGACGCCGTCGCTTCAATACCTTTAATACGCGCCTTGCCGACGTTGTAATATTTCATCAGCTGCGAGTCGTAGTCGATCAGATTGTCGATGTCGTTACGATATCCGGACAGGCGCCATGTCACCCCAGACGTCAGGCCTTCAAAGGCCCCTTCCCACTGCTTGCTCTCTTCCGGGTCGAGATTCTGATTACCATAGAAGCCGTAAAGCTGGCCGAGATTCGGCGCTTTGTAGGCGGTGCCATAAGAGGCGATAAAGCGGTAGCCGTCGATAAACTCCCACGCGGCGCTGCTCTGCCAGGTACCGTGCTGGCCAAACTGCGAGTTATCATCGCTACGCGCCGCCCCTTCCAGGGTGAAATCGCCCAACTTTTGCAAGCCGGTGATAAACAGGCCGGTATTACGGATTTCATAGCCATCGGTCACATAGTTCGTGCCAGGCTCGGTGGTTTGTTTCTGCCAGTCTATTCCGGCGCCCACGTTGCCGTGGCCAACATCGACCGTGTTCGCCCACTGCACGTTGTACTGTTTCACTTCATCCAGCGTCGCCGAGGTGTCATAGCGCCCCAGTCGCGGATCGTAATTGTAGTCCTTGCTGTGGCTATAGCTGGAAGTTAGCTGCGAGTGGAAGATATCCTGATTAAAACGCAGGCCGGCATCCCAGGTCTGGCTATACAGCTGGCGAGTGTCGACTAATACGCCGCCATAAGGAGAGCCATCATAGGCCGTCCGGTTGTCATAGCCATATCCGCGCACAAAGCCGCTCCACTCATTGGAGAAGCTATGCTCCAGCGCGCCGTAGATCGTTTTGCTCATAAAGCCATCGCGATCCGGCTGGCGAACGCCGCCGGTATTGCCTTCCGCGACAACATCAAAGCCTTTGGTATAGGTATAGTCGCCCGCCAGGGTGACGCGGGTATGACCGCCGAAAGTCTGCTGCGTGCTGCCGCCGTAGTTCTGGTAGCCATTTGAACCCACGCCGGCATTGAGCGTGGTGCCGTCCTGGTCGCGAGTGGTAATAATGTTCACCACCCCGCCAATCGCGTCTGAACCGTAGACCGCCGAGCGCGGGCCGCGAACGTATTCAATGCGCTGTACCAGAGCGATAGGGAACTGGCTTAAGTCGGAAGAGCCGCTGACGCCCGCCTGATTCAGACGTACGCCATCCACCAGGATTAAGACATGGCTGGAGTTGGTACCGCGTACGAAAAGAGAGCTCTGCTGCCCCATGCCGCCGTTTTGCGCGATGTCCACGCCCGGCAGGCGGCGCATCACATCGGTGAGAGAGGTTGACTGCCAGCGATCGATATCCTGCCGCGTCACCACGCTCACCGGCGCCAGCACGGTCTCGATAGGTTGCGCCACACGGTTTGCCGTCACCACTAACGTATTTGAATTGCTGTCCTGCGCCCAGCCGGAAAATGCCGTGACGGATAAAGCCGTCATCAGCGAAGCTTTTTTAATCATTGTAAAAGCATCCATAATATAGAGAGGATGCCGCCGGCTCTATCAGTAGCTCGCGATGATAGAAACCAAATGCGACGTATCCGGCAGGTCTTCGGGCTTGGAGGCGGTTTCAAGAAATAATGACTTCCCACGGCTAACCGCAGTGTCTGCACCGAGTGCGCTTATTTCTCGCCTTTCCTTACCGCTGCGCGTCAGCTCCAGATTCGCACTGGATTCCCTATTAACTCAGAGGACCGGTTGCAAGATGCTACAATTAGAAACATATAGATGTCCAGACTGCTATAACGATATTTCATCCGCAACCAGGGCTGGACATCCCCAATGCTTTCCCTACAATCCCCGCGTACTTATTTTATTCAGGATGCATCATGACCCCCGAACACCTCCCTACCGAGCAATACGAAGCGCAACTGGCAGAAAAAGTCGTCCGTTTGCAGAAAATGATGGCCCCTTTTGCCGCGCCGGTTCCGGAGGTATTTCGTTCGCCGGTCAGCCACTACCGGATGCGCGCTGAATTTCGCCTGTGGCACGACGGCGACGACCTCTATCACATCATCTTCGATCAGCAGACCAAGTCGCGTATTCGCGTCGATACCTTCCCGGCCGCCAGCGAGCTCATCAACCAGCTGATGCCGGCGATGCTCGACGGCGTGCGCCATAACCCGGTCCTGCGCCATAAGCTTTTCCAGATTGATTATCTGACAACCATGAGCAACCAGGCCATCGTCTCGCTGCTCTATCACAAGAAGCTCGACGACGAATGGCGCCAGCACGCGGAAGCGCTGCGCGATGCCCTGCGCGCGCAAAATCTCAACGTGCAGCTGATTGGCCGCGCCACTAAAACCAAAATCGAGCTCGATAGGGATTATGTCGATGAACGTCTACCGGTTGGCGGGCGCGAAATGATTTATCGTCAGGTAGAAAACAGCTTTACCCAGCCAAACGCGGCGATGAATATTCAGATGCTGGAGTGGGCGCTGGACGTCACCAAAGGCTCCACCGGCGATCTGCTGGAGCTCTACTGCGGCAACGGCAACTTCTCGCTGGCGCTGGCGCGTAACTTCGATCGCGTGCTGGCGACGGAAATCGCTAAACCGTCAGTCGCCTCCGCGCAATACAATATTGCCGCCAACCATATCGATAACGTGCAGATTATCCGCATGGCGGCAGAAGAGTTTACTCAGGCGATGAACGGCGTGCGAGAGTTTAACCGTCTACAGGGTATCGATCTGCAAAGCTATCAGTGCGAAACCATTTTTGTCGATCCGCCGCGCAGCGGGCTGGATAGCGAGACCGAAAAAATGGTTCAGGCCTATCCGCGAATTCTGTATATCTCCTGCAACCCGGAAACACTGTGCCAGAACCTGGAAACCCTCAGCCAGACGCACAATGTCACCCGCCTGGCGCTATTCGATCAGTTCCCGTATACCCACCATATGGAATGCGGCGTGCTGTTAACGAAGAAATAAACGCATAAAAAAACCCGGCGAACGCAACGTTGCCGGGTTATTGCCTGGCGGATTACTCCGCCGCGGTATCTTTGCGGTTGCGCATCTTGTAACCGATCCAGAACACCATCACGACGGACAGTACGGCCGGGAAGAAGTTAGAGCCGATATCCGGATATTCTGCGCGCACCACGGTGCTATACAGCAATACGCCGAGAATAAAACAGGCGGCGGAAAGCCCCGGCAGCCCGACCGGCATACTGCGGTTCTGATAGCGCTGGTGCAGGCAGTACACCGTCAGCAGCAGCGACAGAACCGGGAAGATGGAAAAGGGAACGATTGAGCTGAACAGCGCGGCGAAGGTGCCATTAATGGACAGACCCGCGATCAGCGCCAGCAGTAGCGTACCTTTATCTTGAACTGAGTGTTTCATTGCTCGTCCTTCACGTTATTCGGAATGATGTGACATTTTTTCTTGTTCACGGCGATACCAGTAATACGCGCCTTTTGAAATCATTCTGAGCTGCAGTACCAGCCGCTCTTCCAGCTGTCGGCGCTGTTCCGGACTGACGTCCAGCGCTTCCGCACCGGCGTTGAATACGATGGTGACCATAGCTTCAGCCTGCGCTTCGGTAAAGGCGCGCGGCATATGATTTTCGAGTTCTAAATAGTCGGCAAGTTCCGCGATGAAATGCTGGATCTCGCGCGCTACAGCGGCTCGAAACGCCGCGGATGTGCCAGAACGCTCACGCAACAGCAGGCGAAAGGCGTTCGGGTTGTTACCAATAAACTCCATAAAGGTAGAGACGGAGGTGCGGATCACGCTGCCGCCTTTGGCAATGCGCTGGCGCGCCTGGCGCATCAGCTGGCGCAGCATTAGCCCGCTTTCGTCTACCATCGTCAGGCCTAACTCATCGACATCGCGAAAATGACGATAAAAGGACGTCGGCGCGATCCCTGCTTCCCGCGCAACCTCGCGCAAGCTCAGGCTGGCAAAGCTTCGCTCAGCGCTAAGTTGGCTAAATGCCGCTTCCACCAGCGAGCGGCGGGTTTTTTCTTTTTGTTGTGCTCTTACGCCCATCACGATGTATGAATCCTTCCAATAGCCCTGTCGGCACTATACCAGAGATTAAAACTAATCGGTTTGTACTGGATTGTGAATGATTGTTTATGAGCCGTTTCTGCTTTTATGCCGCAAAAAAGCACAACGATAATTGGGTTAAAGCTCGCCAAATGTTATCATCGTGTTTATTTTGTGTATAAAACAGGTGAGTAATGCCATGTCACACTCTTGGGATTATGATGCAATAGTGATTGGTTCCGGTCCTGGCGGCGAAGGCGCCGCTATGGGACTGGTGAAACAGGGAGCTCGTGTTGCCGTTATCGAGCGCTACCATAACGTCGGCGGTGGTTGTACCCACTGGGGAACCATCCCGTCAAAAGCGCTTCGCCATGCCGTCAGCCGTATTATCGAGTTTAACCAAAACCCCCTCTACAGCGACCATTCCCGTCTTCTCCGTTCTTCCTTCGCCGACATCCTCAACCATGCCGACAGCGTCATTAACCAGCAAACCCATATGCGTCAGGGTTTCTATGAGCGCAACCACTGCGAAATTCTGCAGGGCAACGCCCACTTTGTTGATGAGCACACGCTGGCGCTGGAGTGTCACGATGGCACCGTAGAAACGGTCACCGCCGAGAAATTCGTTATCGCCTGCGGCTCGCGCCCGTATCATCCGGCCGACGTCGATTTCCACCACCCGCGCATTTACGACAGCGATTCCATTCTTAGCCTGCACCACGAACCGCGCCACGTGATCATTTACGGCGCCGGGGTGATCGGCTGCGAGTACGCATCGATCTTCCGCGGTATGGAAGTTAAGGTCGATCTGATCAACACCCGCGATCGTCTACTGGCGTTCCTCGATCAGGAGATGTCCGATTCGCTCTCCTATCACTTCTGGAACAGCGGCGTGGTTATCCGCCACAACGAAGAGTACGAGAAAATCGAAGGCGTCGATGATGGCGTGATCATGCATCTGAAATCCGGTAAGAAGCTGAAAGCTGACTGCCTGCTGTACGCCAACGGCCGTACCGGTAACACCGACACCCTGGCGCTGGAAAATATCGGTCTGCAAACCGACAGCCGCGGCCAGCTGAAAGTGAACAGCATGTATCAGACTGCTCTGCCGCACATCTATGCCGTCGGCGACGTTATCGGTTATCCGAGCCTGGCATCAGCGGCTTACGATCAGGGGCGCATCGCCGCGCAGGCGCTGATCAAAGGCGAAGCCTCCGCGCATCTGATTGAAGATATCCCGACCGGGATCTACACCATTCCGGAAATCAGCTCAGTGGGTAAAACCGAGCAGCAGCTAACCGCCATGAAGGTGCCTTATGAGGTCGGTCGCGCGCAGTTTAAACATCTGGCGCGGGCGCAAATCGTCGGTATGAGCGTAGGTACGCTGAAGATTCTGTTCCATCGCGAGACGAAAGAGATCCTCGGTATCCACTGTTTTGGCGAGCGCGCGGCCGAAATTATTCATATCGGCCAGGCGATTATGGAGCAGAAAGGTGGCGGTAACACCATTGAGTACTTCGTTAACACCACCTTTAACTACCCGACCATGGCCGAAGCCTATCGGGTAGCGGCGTTAAACGGCTTAAACCGCCTCTTTTAACGCCTTATCGAAGTGGCCATCCATAGTACTACGGATGGCCTCCGCCAGATGCTCATAGCGGCTACGCAGCGGCGAACCAGGACGATAAACCAGCCCGATGGTGCGTCTTGGTTCCGGCTTAATGCACGGAATATAGACCACGCCATCGCGTTTTCTCTCCTGCGGTACCGCCAGCGCCGGCAGCAGCGTAATACCACTTCCGGCGGCAACCATGTTGCGCAGCGTTTCAAGGCTGGTCGCCCGGAAGTGGGTATCTTCATCCGCCCCCGCTTCAAAGCAGAAGCCCATCGCCTGGTCGCGCAGACAGTGTCCGTCTTCCAACATCAGCAGCTTTTCACCGGCTAAATCCGACATCGGCACGCGATCGCGCTCCGCCCACGGATGGTCTTCGTAGATAGCCAGCATCATCGGCTCATCGAACAGCGGCACTTCGATAAAGGCTTCACTCTCTTTGACCAGCGCGAGGATCGCGCAGTCGAGCTTACCGCTATCGAGCTGCGCCAGCAGCTGATGGGTTTGCGCCTCATGCAGATACATTTCCAGCTTCGGGAAAGTCTGATGCAGCATCGGGATTATGTGCGGCAGCAAATATGGCCCCACCGTCGGGATCAGGCCGATATGCAGCGGCCCGGACATGGTTTCCCCTTGCTGGCTTGCCATCTCCTTGAGCACTTTTACTTCGCGTAGCACGGTACGCGCCTGATCCACCAGCAGCAAACCCGCCTGAGTGAACAGAACCTTACGGCTGGTGCGCTCCAGTAACATCACCCCAAGTTCATCTTCCAGCTTGCGAATTTGTCCGCTGAGCGTGGGCTGACTGACGTGGCAGGAATCTGCCGCACGTCGGAAGTGGCGATGTTCAGCCAGCGCTACCAGGTATTCAAGATCGCGAATATTCATTATTCATCCTCCATCGCCACGATAGTCCATGGCGATAGATAGAATAGCAACGAACGATTATCCCTATCAAGTTTTCTGTTCAATAATAACCACAGAAACGAGGAGAACATCTGAAAATCATTGAGTCGCCTCACAGTTTCCCTACCCGAACAACTAAAGCCAACGTGAACTTTTGCGGACCTTGTGTCCGCTTTTTTTTGCGTAAAAAAGCCCGGGAGTTACCCAGGCTCATTCACTCGCGCGCAATCTCTTACACCAGGCGCTGTCTGGCGTCGGCAATCGCCTGCGCCACCTGCTGCGGCGAAACGCCGCCTTTGGCCGCACGTTTATCAAGGCAGGACTGCAACGACAGGATCGGGTAGACGTCATCGCCGATAACGCTGCTGAACTTTTGCAGGTCGCTTAATGGCAAATCTTCCAACGCTTTGCCCTGAGCAATCGCTTCAACCACCGCTTCACCGACGATATGGTGCGCTTCGCGGAACGGAACGCCTTTTGCCACCAGGTAATCCGCCAGCTCGGTAGCGTTGGCGTAGCCCTGCTGCGCCGCTTCCGCACAGCGCGGACGTTTCACCTGAATACCGTCCAGTACCAGCGCCGCCATGTGCAGGCAGTCGAGCCAGGTGTCCAGCGCATCGAACAGCCCTTCTTTGTCTTCCTGCATATCTTTGTTGTAGGCCAGCGGTAGCCCTTTCAGGGTCATCATCATGCCGGTCAGCGCACCCTGCACGCGGCCGCATTTACCGCGGATCAGTTCCAGCGCATCCGGGTTTTTCTTCTGCGGCATCAGCGACGAACCGGAAGTAACGCGGTCAGACAGTTCAACAAAACCCGCTTCGCCGGTATTGAAGAAAATCAGATCTTCGGCAAAACGCGACAGGTGCACCATGCCGATTGAGGCATCGGAAAGCAGCTCCAGCACATGATCGCGATCGGAGACGCTATCGAGGCTGTTACGGGTCGCCGATGCGAAACCCAACCAACCGGCCAGCTGCTCACGGTCGATTTCATAAGCGGTTCCCGCCAGCGCGCCGCAGCCCAGCGGGCTGACATCAAGGCGCTTGAGCGCGTCCTGCAGGCGGCTTTCATCACGGGCCAGCATTTCAACGTAAGCCAGACACCAGTGCGCGAAGGTCACCGGCTGGGCGCGCTGCAGATGGGTATAGCCCGGCATCACCGCATCCTGATTGTTGCCAGCGGTTTCCACCAGCGCGCTTTGCAGTTGGCGGGTCGCGGACAGCAGCTCGGTGACGGTCTCTTTGCACCACAGCTTGAGATCGGTGGCGACCTGGTCGTTACGGCTGCGTCCGGTATGTAGTTTTTTGCCCAACTGGCCGACTTTATCGATCAGTTTTCCTTCGACCCAGCTATGGATATCTTCGGCATCGCTTTCAAGGATTTGCTGCGGGTTGGCGCGTACCTCTTCCAGCAGAACGTTCAGCGCCTCTTCCAGCTGCAGCTGCTCATCGGCGGTCAGTACGCCTACGGTTACCAGCGCTTTGGACCAGGCGACGGATCCCACGATATCCTGTTCCGCCAGACGATAGTCAAAGCGTAAAGAGTCGTTGAATTGTTTGAACCGCTGGTCTGCTGCCTGTGTAAAACGCCCGCCCCAAAGTGCCATAACATGCTTCCTTTATTCGTGAGTTCTGCCGGGCCGCGCTGCGCTTACCCGGCCTACGGTCTTGTTGCCCCGGCAAGCAACGCGCCGCCGGGCATTCAATCTTAAGCCAAAATACGCGTACCGATCGGCGTACCGTTAAATAATGCCGGCAGCTGCTCGGCATGACGCCAGGAGGCGATATCCACCGGGCGACCCAGCTCGCGCGCCGCGTCCAGCGCCGCGTTTACTTTCACAATCATACCGTCGGTAATGATGCCCTGTTCAATCAGTTGCTCGGCCCTGGAGGCGGTCATTTCCGCAATCCGCTGACCTTTGCCGTCGAGAATGCCGCTCACATCGGACAGCAGGATAAGATCCGCGCCCAGCGTCGCCGCCAGCGCCGTCGCCGCCTGATCGGCGTTGACGTTCATCAGCTGTCCTTCGTCGGTGACGCCAATCGAGCTCACCACAGGCAGGTAGCCGCCCGCCAGCAGCGTATTGATAAGCGTCGGCGAGCCTGCCTGCGCTTTACCAACGTGGCCCAGTTCTTCATCCAACTGAGTCACCTTCACGCTATCGCCATCGCCAAGGAACAGCCCTACCGAGGAAAGACCATGCTTTTTCGCCCATGCCAGCAGCGTTTTGTTGGCGGTTCCCGCCAGCGCGCCGGTAATAATGTCAATCTGATCGGCAGGCGTTACGCGCAGGCCATTTTTCTTTTTCACCGGCAGATTAAGCTGTTTCATCAGCTCATCCACCACGCAGCCGCCGCCGTGGACGATAACCAGCGGACGCTGGTGTGTTTCGCGGTAGTGCACCAAGGCGGTAAACAGACGTTCCAGCGCTTCTTCGCTATCCAATAACACGCCGCCAAGTTTGATAATCAATGGATTGTTCATCATCACACCTTAAATTAAAGACTGCGTCTCAGCGAAGCCGAAACGAATGTTAGCGCACTGCACGGCCTGCGCTGCCGCGCCTTTCAGCAGGTTATCTTCTGCGGCCACGACGATAATATGTTCATCCTGGACGGCAAAACCGATATCACAGAATGGCAGCCCAACCACATTTTTCAGCGCCGGTACGCCTTTATCGTATAAACGGACCAACGGCTTATTGGCATAGGCCTGCTGGAAGACCTCAGCAACCTGCTCTTTACCGACGCCCGGCTTCAGACGGCAGGTAATGGTTTCCAGAATACCGCGTTTAAAATTGCCCAAGTGGGGAGTGAAGATCACCTCTGCGCCCAGATGGGTAGAAATTTCCGGATGATGGCGATGATTGAAAACGCCGTACGGCTGCAGGCTGACTTCGCAGAAGCTATTGCTCATCGCCGCCTTACGCCCGGCGCCGCTAACGCCGCTGGTGGCGTTGATCACCGGCCATTGCTTCAGATCCAACAGACCGGCATCGATCAGCGGTTTTAACGCCAGCTGCGCCGCCGTCGGGTAGCAGCCTGGCACCGCGATCAAATTCGCCTCTTTCAATGCTTCGACGTTCCACTCCGCCAGGCCGTATACCGCCTGTTTGAGCAGGTCCGGATGCTGATGAGTGAAACCGTAGTATTTTTCGTAGAACGCCCCATCGTTGACGCGAAACGCGCCGGATAAATCGAACACCACGCAGCCCGCGGCCAAAAACTGCGGCGCCAGATCGTGGCTGACTTCATGCGCGGTGGCGAGGAACACCACATCCGCGCCGGCGCTAAATTCGCTGATATCGGACATTGCCTGCAGCGGCAAATCGACAATGCCTTTCAACTGCGGATGTATATCGGAAATTAACTTTCCAGCATCATTACTTTGCGCGGAGACGGTCAAAGCGGTTATGTTCATATGAGGGTGGCGATTTACATAGGCCACCAGCTCTGCGCCGGCATAGCCGCTAGCTCCCACGATCAGCGTATTTAGCATTGGAAGAGCATCTCCTTACATTCGATGGGTTTTATTGCGCTCAACGATATTGTATTTTTATTCACAAATACTGCATGAATATTGATACTATCATGACCAGAGGTGTGTCAACAATGAAAAACAATTTACCGCCCTTTATCGAGATTTACCGCGCATTGATCGCCACACCCTCCATCAGCGCGACCGAAGAAGCGCTGGATCAAAGCAATGAGTCTTTAATCAATTTACTCGGCGGCTGGTTCCGCGATCTGGGCTTTAACGTCGAGATCCAGCCGGTACCGGAGACGCGTAATAAATTCAATATGTTGGCCAGTACCGGCCACGGCGCTGGCGGCCTGCTGCTCGCCGGGCATACCGATACCGTGCCTTTCGACGATGGTCGCTGGACTCGCGACCCGTTTACGCTTACCGAGCACGACAACAAACTCTACGGCCTCGGCACCGCCGATATGAAAGGCTTCTTCGCGTTTATCCTCGATGCCCTGCGCGACGTTGACGTCAGTAAATTGAAAAAACCGCTGTATATTCTGGCCACCGCTGACGAAGAAACCAGCATGGCGGGCGCGCGCTATTTCGCTGAAACCACACAGCTGCGCCCGGACTGCGCCATCATCGGCGAGCCGACCTCGCTGCAGCCGGTGCGGGCGCATAAAGGCCACATTTCAACAGCGGTACGCGTACTGGGCCAGTCAGGCCACTCCAGCGACCCGGCGCGCGGCGTGAACGCTATCGAACTGATGCACGATGCGATTGGCCGCATCATGCAACTGCGCGATGACTTAAAAGAGCGTTACCACTACGCTGCCTTCACCGTGCCTTATCCGACGCTCAACCTGGGCGCCATTCACGGCGGCGATGCATCCAACCGCATCTGCGCCTGCTGCGAGCTGCACATGGATATTCGTCCATTGCCGGGTATGACGCTTAACGACCTGAACGGTCTGCTGGATGAAGCGCTGGCGCCGGTTAGCGAGCGCTGGCCAGGGCGTCTGACGGTCTCTGAGCTGCATCCGCCGATCCCAGGCTATGAATGCCCGCCGGACCACAAGCTGGTCGAAGTGGTTGAAAAACTGCTCGGCGCGCAGACCGAAGTGGTGAACTACTGCACCGAAGCGCCGTTTATCCAGACGCTGTGTCCTACGCTGGTGTTAGGACCGGGCTCTATCAACCAGGCCCACCAGCCGGATGAATATCTGGAGACGCGGTTTATTAAGCCAACGCGCGAGCTCATCACCCAGGTTGTCCATCACTTCTGCTGGCATTAATTGCCGCCGTTTTCCCGCCTTCACGCCCGGAGGCGGGAGAGTGACGATCGTCACACTTCCATAAGTAATGCTTATCCGCCGACCGCTGAGTTAACTTTCGCAAATTATCGCTATTTATTCGTTTGCTGAAGCGATTTCGCAGCAATTGACGCGGGGGTATTTACGTGGCTTTATAAAAGACGGGTTGCTTATCCACTGCTCAATTCACGGAGCGCCGGATATAACAAAATAAAATGAGATGGGGTGTCTGGGGTAACATGAACGAACAATATTCCGCTTTGCGTAGTAATGTCAGTATGCTCGGTAAGGTGCTGGGCGACACCATCAAGGATGCGTTAGGAGAAAACATTCTTGATCGAGTCGAAACTATCCGTAAGTTGTCCAAATCTTCTCGCGCGGGCAATGAAGCCAATCGCCAGGAGCTGCTCACCACGCTGCAAAACTTGTCCAACGACGAGCTGCTGCCGGTGGCGCGCGCCTTTAGCCAGTTTTTGAATCTGGCCAATACCGCTGAGCAATATCACAGCATTTCGCCCAACGGCGAAGCCGCCAGTAATCCGGAAGTTATTGCGCGTACCCTGAGAAAACTCAAAGACCAACCCAATCTCAACGAAGACACCATTAAAAAAGCGGTGGAATCCCTGTCGCTGGAGCTGGTGTTAACCGCTCACCCGACCGAGATCACCCGCCGGACGCTGATCCACAAAATGGTGGAAGTCAACAACTGCCTTAAGCAGTTGGATAACAAAGATATCGCCGACTATGAGCACAATCAGCTGATGCGCCGCCTGCGCCAGCTGATCGCCCAATCCTGGCATACCGATGAAATTCGTAAATACCGCCCTTCTCCGGTCGATGAAGCCAAATGGGGTTTCGCGGTAGTTGAAAACAGCCTGTGGGAAGGCGTGCCGAACTATCTGCGCGAGCTGAACGAACAGCTGGAAGCCAACCTCGGCTACCAGCTACCGGTTGATTTCGTCCCGGTGCGCTTCACCTCCTGGATGGGCGGCGACCGCGACGGCAACCCGAACGTCACCGCCGATATCACCCGCCACGTGCTGTTGCTCAGCCGCTGGAAAGCGACCGATCTGTTCCTGAAAGATATCCAGGTGCTTATCTCCGAGCTGTCGATGGTCGAATGCACCGACGAGCTCCGCGATTTGGCCGGCGCGGAAGGCGCGCAAGAGCCGTATCGTTATCTGATGAAAAAACTGCGTAGCCAGTTGATGGAGACCCAGGCCTGGCTGGAAGCGCGTCTGAAAGGGCAAAAACTGCCGAAACCAGCGGGTCTTATCACGCAAAACGAACAGCTGTGGGAACCGCTGTACGCCTGCTATAAATCGCTGCAGGCCTGCGGCATGGGCATCATCGCCAACGGCGAACTGCTCGATACCCTGCGCCGGGTGAAATCTTTCGGTGTACCGCTGGTGCGTATCGATATCCGTCAGGAAAGCACTCGCCACACCGAAGCGCTGGGCGAAATGACCCGCTACCTCGGGATCGGCGATTATGAAAGCTGGTCGGAAGCCGACAAGCAGGCCTTCCTGATCCGTGAACTGAACTCCAAACGCCCGCTGCTGCCACGCCAGTGGGAACCAAGCGAAGAGACTCGCGAAGTCCTCGACACCTGCAAGGTGATCGCCGAAGCGCCGCGCGGCTCGATCGCCGCCTATGTTATCTCGATGGCCAAAACGCCGTCCGACGTGCTGGCGGTTCATCTGCTGCTGAAGGAAGCCGGTATCGGCTTTGCCCTGCCAGTCGCGCCGCTGTTTGAAACGCTCGACGACCTGAACAACGCCAACGACGTCATGACTCAGTTGCTGAATATTGACTGGTATCGCGGCTTTATTCAGGGCAAACAGATGGTCATGATCGGCTACTCCGACTCGGCCAAAGATGCCGGCGTGATGGCCGCCTCCTGGGCTCAGTATCAGGCCCAGGACGCGCTGATCAAAACCTGCGAAAAAGCCGGTATTGAACTGACGCTGTTCCACGGTCGCGGCGGCTCCATCGGTCGCGGCGGCGCTCCGGCCCATGCCGCGCTGCTCTCGCAGCCGCCGGGTAGTCTGAAAGGCGGCCTGCGCGTCACCGAACAGGGCGAGATGATCCGCTTTAAGTACGGCCTGCCGGAAGTGACCATCAGCAGCCTGTCGTTGTACACCAGCGCGATTCTGGAAGCCAACCTGCTGCCGCCGCCGGAACCAAAACCGCAGTGGCGCGAGATCATGGCCGAGCTTTCCGACGTCTCCTGTAAGATGTATCGCGGCTATGTGCGTGAGAACAAAGACTTCGTCCCTTATTTCCGCTCCGCGACCCCGGAACAGGAACTGGGCAAACTGCCGCTTGGCTCGCGCCCGGCAAAACGTCGCCCGACCGGCGGCGTCGAGTCACTGCGCGCTATCCCGTGGATCTTCGCCTGGACCCAGAACCGCCTGATGCTGCCGGCCTGGCTGGGCGCCGGCGCCGCGCTGCAGAAAGTAGTCGAGGGAGGCAAGCAGAGCGAGCTGGAAAGCATGTGCCGCGACTGGCCGTTCTTCTCAACCCGCCTGGGCATGCTGGAGATGGTCTATTCAAAAGCCGACCTGTGGCTGGCGGAGTACTACGATCAGCGGCTGGTGAAACCGGAACTGTGGAAACTCGGCGAAGAGCTGCGTCAGCTGTTAACCGCCGATATCAAAGTGGTGCTGGCCATCGCTAACGACTCCCACCTGATGGCCGACCTGCCGTGGATTGCCGAATCCATCCAGTTGCGTAACATCTATACCGACCCGCTGAACGTCCTGCAGGCCGAACTGCTGCACCGTTCGCGTCAGGCCGAAGAGGCTGGCGAGGAACCGGATGCGCGCGTTGAGCAAGCGCTAATGGTCACCATTGCCGGCGTCGCGGCTGGGATGCGTAATACCGGCTAATCATCGTTTCCCCCGGCCGCCCGGTCGGGGGAATTTTCCATTCATTTTAGTGATGCAACATCTCATCGACGATCTGCTCTTTATGCAGCGCATACGGATAATAGGTCGGCCAGTTATCCATCTCTTTCAGCAAGGCTTCCTGAGATTCATTCCCCATGAAAATATGGAAATGCTGCGATTTGCGCGGGCCAATAATATGGTCGCTGAACTGGACGAATTTCGGCGCTTTGCCATCGCCCTGTTGGCACTCAAACAGGTAGCGAACGCCCTTCTTGCCGGAGGCATATTGCAGGATTTTGTAGCCTGAGTAGCGGTATTTGCAGCTATTAACGGTCTTGCCGACGTGGAACTCTATCACGTTATCTTCAATGCCAATCTGCTCTACGTCGGTGGCATAGCCCTTCTTATAATAGGCGCGATACTCTTCCACGCTCTTGCCGCCGGGCTTTTTCGCTTTTTGCTCCAGAACCGGGTCAAGGTCGCCATTCAGCAGGTACGGATTGACTGACTGCCAGACGCCATCCCAATCGCTCAACGCGCGATCCTTCACATCTTTATCGGCAAAAATGCCTTCGCTGGCCCGGCGTTCCGTTTCAGTTAACGCCGGGCCATGATGATGGCTACCGTGGGCGAATGCCTGAACGCTGGCAAGCGCCATGCCGAAGCCAAACGCGAGCATGGGGATCTTTCGGGTCATTACTCTCTCCTGAGTTGAATATTGATTGCGACAAAATGTTACGATATAACATTTCACAACCGAGAAGCAATAACGACGAGTTCGTGCTTTTACCGCTGGAAAAATGTCCGGTATGATGAACCGCGTGACGTATTTGACGGGGCAATGATGGACAACAGCATCAATCAACTCATTGATTCATTGATAAAAAAAACGAATAACATTGCGGAGGTGCATTTTGCCGGCGCAATGCGACCGCCTGCTGAAGCCGTGATACAGCTCGATTTCCCCCGTCTGAATATCGTCATTGAGGGGCAGTTGCGCGATCTCGCCTTAGGGGAAAACGCCGCGCCGCTGCAGGCGCGCGACGTACTGTATATTGCCGGCGATGGCTGGAACTGGCCGCAGTGGCAGACGCCCTGTCTGCTCTTAAGCATCCTGTTTGGCAAACAGCAGTTGGAATTTACGCTGCAGCGCTGGAACGGAGAAGCGCTAACTCTTGTCCAGAAGATCCAGGTACCACGCCGCGGGCCGCGCGTGGGTTCATTCCTGCTACAGGCGCTAAATGAGATACGCATGCAACCGCAGGAGCAGCAAACCGCCCGCTGTATCGTGATTAGTCTGCTCAGCCACTGTACCGATCTGCTGGGTAGCCAGGCGCAAACCTCATCGCGCAGCCAGGCGCTGTTCGAGGCGATCCGCCAGTATATCGATGTCCATTTCGCTGAGCCGCTGAGCCGGGAATCCGTAGCCCAGGAGTTTTATCTCTCTCCCAACTATCTCTCACATCTGTTTCAGAAGTGCGGACCCATGGGCTTTAACGAATACCTCAATCATATCCGCCTCGAACAGGCGCGCATGCTGCTGAAGGGTCATGATATGAAAGTAAAAGATATCGCCCACGCCTGCGGCTTCGCCGACAGCAATTACTTCTGCCGCCTGTTCCGCAAGAATACTGAACGTTCTCCTTCCGAGTATCGCCGCCAGTACCATAGCCAACTGACGGAAAACCCCTCTGCGCTGTAAAACTAGATTTTTGTAAGTTACTGATTTCCACCTGCAGGCTATTTCAGCCTGGATGCACTATTACGTGGACAAATGTGATCTAAATCACTCTTAATCGTAATGCGTACATTTATCCAGTTTTTGGCAAAATTGTCATCTGGCGGGCAGGCAAACGGAAGCCGTATCCTTACCTCAACATCATTGAATTACACATCGAGGAATGGTTATGGAACTCTATCTGGACACCGCGAACGTCGCTGAAGTTGAACGTCTGGCCCGCATTTATCCGCTGGCTGGCGTCACCACCAACCCGAGCATCATCGCCGCCGGCAAAACCCCGGTCTGGGATGTGCTGCCTCGCCTGCAAAAAGCCGTCGGCCCGGAAGGTATTCTGTTCGCGCAGACCATGAGTCGCGATGCGCAAGGTATGGTGGCAGAAGCCAAACGCCTGAGTAACGCCGTACCAGGAATCGTGGTTAAGATCCCGGTTACCGCCGAAGGACTTGCCGCCATCAAACTGCTGAAAAAAGAAGGCATCCCTACGCTTGGCACCGCCGTCTATAGCGCTTCCCAGGGGCTGCTCGCGGCGCTGGCCGGCGCGAAATACGTCGCGCCGTACGTCAACCGCGTCGACGCCCAGGGCGGTGACGGCATTCGCATGGTGCAAGAACTGCAATCCCTGCTGGAAATGCACGCCCCGGAAAGCAAAGTCCTGGCCGCGAGCTTCAAAACCCCGCGCCAGGCGCTGGATTGCCTGTTAGCCGGCTGTGAAGCTATCACCCTCCCCTTAGACGTAGCGCAACAAATGCTCGGCACCCCTGCGGTAGAGTCAGCCATAGAGAAGTTTGAGCAGGACTGGAATAACGCATTTGGCACGTTGAACCTGTAATCCGATCGTCGGCCGCCAACAGGCGGCTTGCACGGTCATCGCGGAGGAATCGAAATGGATCGCATTATTCAATCACCCGGTAAATACATCCAGGGCGCTGGCGCCATCAAGCGCCTCGGCGAATATCTCAAACCGCTGGCTGAACGCTGGCTAATCATCGGCGACAAGTTCGTTCTCGGCTTTGCCGAAGAGCAGCTGCGTACCAGCCTGAGCGGCGCTGGTCTGGTGGCCGAAATCGCCCCGTTCGGCGGTGAATGTTCGCAAAATGAAATCAACCGCCTGCGCGATATCGCCAGCAGCGCCCAATGCCATGCAGTGCTCGGCATCGGCGGCGGCAAGACGCTGGATACCGCGAAAGCGCTGGCTCACTATATGCACCTGCCGGTGGTCGTGGCACCGACCATCGCCTCCACCGATGCGCCGTGCAGCGCGTTGTCTGTTATCTATACCGACGATGGCGAATTCGAAAGCTATCTGATGCTGCCGCACAACCCGAACATGGTGGTTGTCGATACGCAGATCGTCGCAGGCGCGCCAGCTCGCCTGCTGGCCGCCGGGATTGGCGATGCGCTGGCGACCTGGTTTGAAGCCCGCGCCTGCTCGCGCAGCGGCGCGACTACAATGGCGGGTGGTAAATGCACCCAGGCGGCGCTGGCGCTGGCGGAGCTATGCTACAACACGCTGGTTGAAGAAGGCGAAAAGGCGATGCTTGCCGCCGAGCAGCATGTGGTTACCCCAGCGCTTGAGCGGGTGATCGAAGCCAACACCTACCTGAGCGGCGTCGGCTTTGAGAGCGGCGGGCTGGCGGCGGCGCACGCGATTCACAATGGCCTGACCGCCATCCCGGACGCCCATCACTTCTACCACGGAGAAAAGGTCGCATTTGGTACCCTGACGCAGCTGGTGCTGGAAAACGCGCCGGTGGAAGAAATTGAGACCGCTGCGGCGCTTTGTCACAGCGTCGGTCTGCCCATCACGCTGGCGCAGCTCGATATTAAAGGCGATATCCCGGCCAAAATGCGCACGGTCGCGGAGGCCGCCTGCGCCGAAGGCGAAACTATCCACAATATGCCGGGCGGCGCTAGCGCCGACCAGGTGTATGCCGCGCTGTTGGTGGCCGACCAATATGGACAGCGTTTCCTGCAAGAGTGGGAATAACCTTTCCCGTTACGCCCGGCGTCAGCCGGGCGTGTTCTTTTATGTTCCTTTGATCGCCGATTGCCAGCACACGGGATGTGTTTTATAGTGCGTTTTTCCTTTGGGCAAATCGTTGTTATGCAATCATCAGACAGAAGAATGAGCATTTACGCCATTCTGCAACAGGACAAAAAAGTCGTTGTAAACGAACTGGCCGAGAAGTTCGGCGTCACCAAAATGACTATCCGCCGGGATCTGTCATTCTTCGAAAAACAGGGAATCGTCAAAACGACCTATGGCGGCGCCTACCTGACCAGCGGCGCCAGCGTCGAGCCAAGTTTTCAGCTTAAATCCGTGCAGATGGTTGACGATAAACACCTGATTGGCCGTAAAGCGGCAGAGCTGGTTGAGGACGGCGACACTATCATCATTGACTGCGGGACCACGCTGCTGGCGCTAGCGCAATCAATTTTCGATAAAAAAATCATGGTGATCACTAACTCAGTACCGGTAGTGAACCTGCTAAAAGGAAGAAAAAACATCAAGTTAATCGTCGCTCCGGGAGAATATGAAGATGATACCCAGGGGATGATCTCTTTCAGTACCGCAGAGTTTTTTAGCACCATTCATGCCGATAAGGTCTTTATCAGCACCCAGGGTATTAACCACCACGGCGAGCTAACGGTCCCTAAAATGACCGATGCCCACGTCAAGCGAGCGCTGCTGCGCGCCGGACGGCAAAAAATCCTCCTCGCCGATAAAAGTAAATTCGAGCAAACTTTCCTTGCCGGCCATGCCCGACTGGACGATTTTGACATCGTTATCAGTCAGGATGGCCTCCCAGCCGATATCCTCTCCCTGCTTACTGCGCAAAAAACCGAACTGTTGCTGGCCGACAGCGCAGCATAACTTCACGCCCGGCAACGGGCGTCTGTGCTTTTCCGTTTTTTCTAAATGTTCTTTTTAGATTTATTAATGATAAATAGAACACAAAAGATCATAAATAAATTGACAAAAGAACACCTCAAGCGTGGAATAGGGATACCCCCTCCAGAATTGAGGTCTTTATGAACGGATTACTGAGCTTCAAACCTACCAACGACGATTGCGACTTCGCGCGTATCGCTAAAAAACAGGATCAGATGTTCCATCGCGTGGCGACGCTATGCCCGGAACGAGCAGAGATCATCACCGAGTCGTTTAAACGCTCCGAAGGCCAGTCCATTGTGATTCGCCGGGCTTTGGCGTTAGCCGATATTCTGGAGAAAATGACCATCTATATCGAACCGGATATGCTGATTGTCGGCAACCAGGCGAGCGCCAATTTTGCCGCGCCGGTGTTCCCGGAATACTCCTTTAACTGGGTTATCGATGAACTGGACGAATTTGATAAGCGTTCCGGTGATAGCTTCCGCGTGTCCGAATCCACCAAAGCCCGCTTGCGTACCCTGCAGGATTACTGGCAAGGAAAAACCCATCAGGATGAAGTGCTTGCCAACCTACCGCAAATTAACCGTCTGGCGGAAAAACAGGGCGTGCTGCACCGCGGCGGCATTAGCATGTCCGGCGACGGCCATATCATTCCGAACCATGATTTCGTACTGGAAGTTGGCTATGGCGGTATGCGCGATATCGCCAAACAGCACCTGGAAAATGACGACAACCTGACCGACGAGCAAAAAGATTTCTATCAGGCGGTCATTATTACCATGGAGGCCGCGCTTAAATACTGCAAACGCTTCTCCGCGCTTGCTAAAACCGAAGCGGCAAGAGTGTCCGATGCTAAACGCCGCGACGAACTGCTGGCCATGAGCGACATGTTCGCCCATCTGATGGAAGGCAAAGCCCGTAGCTTCTATGAAGCCGTGGAAACCGTCTACCTTACCCATTTGCTGATGATGATTGAAAGCAACGGCCACTCTTTCTCCTTCGGCCGCTTCGACCAGTACGTCTGGCCGTATTACGAAGCCGATATCAAAGCCGGGAAAATCAGCAAAGAAAAGGCGCTGGAGATCCTGACCCACTTCTTCATCATGACCAACAGCCTGAACAAAGTACGCCCGTGGGGCCATACTCAGTACAGCGGGGGCTATCCGCTCTATTCCAACCTGATGGTTGGCGGCATGAAGCCTGACGGCAGCGACGGTACCAACGATCTTTCCTATCTGTCGCTGGAAGCCATGGCGCTAACCGGCCTGCCGGAACCAAACCTCAGCGTTCGTTTCTCAAAAGATACCCCGCATTCGCTGATGCAGGATGCCGCAAAGCTCATTCGTAAAGGCTTCGGTATGCCGTCGATCTTCTGCGACGAAGTGGTTATCCCTGCCATGATGACGCTGGGCCTGACGGAAGAAGTCGCCCGCGAATATGCTTCAATGGGTTGCGTAGAAACCGCGATCCCAGGCCGCTGGGGGCACCGCGCCACCGGCATGACCTATGTGAATTTCGGCAAGATCCTTGAGCTGGTGATGAACAACGGCTGCGATCCGGCGACCGGCGTGCAGTTAGTGAAAATCAACGGTAAAGAAGGCCGCGAAATAAACTACCAGTCTTACGATGAAGTATGGGCGGCGTGGAACCAGCTGCTGGAGTTCTACTCCGATCTGGCGGTAGATTGCGATCTGGTCTGCGACCGGGCGCTGAAATACCACGATGCCGATGCCTTTGCCTCCGCCACGATTAACTGCTCGCTGGAACGCGGTAAAACGTTGAAAAACGGCGGCGCGGAATATGACTTCGTGAGTTCCTCCAACATTGGCCCTTCCGTGGTCGGCGATAGCCTGGCGGCAGTGAAAAAACTGGTCTTCGACGATAAAGTCCTGACGCTTCAACAGCTACGCGACGCCATGGATAGCAACTTTGAAGGTCTGGAAGGCGCGCGCGTACGCAAACTGTGCCGCAATGCGCCGAAGTTTGGTAACGATATCGACTATGTCGACCATATCGTCGCCGATGTCTTCGAGTCCTATCTCAAACTGTTGCCGAAATACAAAACCGATCGCTATGGTAAGGGGCCAAAAGGCTGCGGTTATACCATGTCGACCTCTAATATTACTTCATACGTGCCGAATGGTTTTGACGTCGGCGCCACGCCGGATGGTCGCCTGGCGACGCTGCCGCTGAACGAAGGCGCCTCTCCGTGCCTCGGCGCGGATAAAGAAGGCCCGACGGCGGTCATTAACTCGGTTGCGAAACTGCCGAACCAGAAAATCGCCGGCGGCCAGCTGCTGAATATGAAGTTCACGCCAAGCGCGCTGGAAGGCGACGACAATCTGGAGAAATTTACCGCCTTTATGGAAGCCAGCCGTGAGAAAAACATCTTCCATAATCAGTTCAACATCATTGATTCCAATATTCTGCGCGCCGCAAAGGCCAATCCGCAGGATTACCCGAATCTGATGGTGCGCGTTGCCGGGTATTGCGCGCTGTTCTCAACGCTGATGCCGGAAGCGCAGGATGCGATTATCGCGCGCACCGAACTGAGCTGGTAAGAGAGAAACGCGATGAGAACTGGCCTGATTTCCCGAATTCAACGTTATTCCACCAAAGATGGTCCAGGAATACGCAGCACCGTCTTTATGCAGCAGTGCAACCTGCGCTGCCAGTGGTGCGCGAATCCGGAAACCATCGGGCCAGGCCATAACGTTTTCTGGTTTAAAGAACGCTGCCGCCAGTGCGGTACCTGCGTACAGGCGGCGAACAACCACGCCATTACCCTTGCTGAACCTGGCAATGGCGTCAATATAGACCGTAGAAATTGCAGCAATCTCCTGGATATGGTCGATCTCTGCCCCTACGACGGTTATGAAAAAGTCGCTAAAGAGATGACCTCGCACCAGTTGGCGGAATTACTACTGCGCGACAAGACATTTTACGACTCAAGCACTGGCGGCGTGACCTTTTCCGGCGGCGAGCCGGCGCTGCAGGCGGAGTTCGTCAAAGAAACAGCGCAAATATTGAAAGCGCAGGGCGTACACGTATGTCTCGATACTGCAGGCAATATCCGCTGGGAAAAGCTGCGCCCGCTGATTGAAACGGTCGATCTGGTCTCTTACGACTTTAAAGCTTTCAACCCCGAGACTCATCTTGCCTGTACCGGCGTAGACAATCGGCGGATCCTCGATAATGCCAAAGCGATCGCCGCTATGGGCAAGCCGATCCTCGCGCGAATGGTGATCGTGCCGACGCGTAACGACGATCCGGAGGATATTCGCCAGCGTCTCGACTTTATTCGTAAACTCGGTCCGGCGGTTTTACAGGTTGATATTCTCGAATACCATATTTATGGCATCGGGAAATATCAAAAGCTTGGTATGCCCTATTTTCTACACAACATTCCGACATGCCAACGCGAAGTAACAGAACAAATTAAACAATACGCTGAAGATATTGGATTAAAAGCCACCATTGGCGGTTAAGGATTAACATGTTGAACTTTATTATTACCGACACCTACGAAAAAATGAGCGCCCTGGCAGCACAACATATTGCCCAGGAGCTGAATAAAAAACCGGATTTAGTAATGGCCTTACCGACTGGCGGAACCCCCGTCGGCCTCCTGGCCGAAATGAGCCGAATGGCGAAAGATGGCGAAGCCGATTTCTCCTGCGCCCTCTCGTTTAATATCGACGAATATATCCCGCTGGCCAAAAACGATCCGCAAAGTTATTATTACTTCCTGCAACAGCACTTTTATCAGCATGCCAACATGGCTGAAGAAAATACCTTCGTACCGGATATTCTGGCGCTCGACCTGCAGGCCGAATGCGCTCGCTACGAACGCCTGATTCAAAGCCATGGCGATTTCGATATTACCGTTCTCGGCATTGGTCACGATGGTCATATTGGTTTCAATGAACCCCATGCTACCCATAGCCCGGTATGCCATATCATCGACCTTAACGAAGAGACCATTGCGGCGAACGCCCGCTTCTTCGCCAGCCAGGACGAAGTCCCCCGGCAGGCTATCACTTTGGGCATGGGCACCATCTTGCGCAGCAAAAAGATCGTGCTGATTGCCAACGGTAAATCAAAAGCGGAAATTATCAAGCAGTTGCACCAATGCACACGCATCGATCCGCAATTCCCCGCCTCCTTCTTACTGATGCATGCGGACGTCACCATCATATGCGACCGTGACGCGGCATCGCTTATCAGCGCTTAAAGGTGAGATATGATAATCCAGAGCGAACGAGTGTGGCTTGCCGGGGGTTTTTACCCGGCGCAAATAACCATTGAAAATGGGCTTATCGGCGCGATCACGCCCGGTCTTAGCTCCCGCGTGGATAAGGATTTCGGGGCGCGGCGCATTATACCAGGCCTTATCGATAGCCATGCGCACGGCGCCTGGGATTACGATACCAACGAAAACGACCCACAGGGGCTACGCCGCTGGGCCTCCCGACTGCCGGAAGAAGGCGTCACCGCCTTTTGCCCGACTACCGTTACCGATGAAAACGCGACGCTACTGGCGGCGCTGGACAATATTTCCCGCGTCATGGACGAAGGATATAGCGGCGCGGAAATTCTGGGCATCCATCTCGAAGGCCCGTTCCTGAGCCAACTTTACCGCGGCGCGCAGCCGGAAAAACAGATTCGCCCTGCCGACGTCACCCAGTTTCAGGCTTTCGAAAAGGCGGCGCGCGACCACATTATCGCCATTACCCTTGCCCCGGAAGAAGACCATCAATTTGCGCTGACCCGCTACTGCGCGCAGAAAGGGATTGTGGTCAATATGGGCCATTCGGATGCTTCTTTCGAGCAGGCGCTGGCGGCGGTCGCCAACGGCGCTAAAAATGTCACCCATGTCTATAACGGCATGGCGAAATACGTCAATCGCGAGCCCGGCCTGCTTGGCGCCGCCCTGAATCTTGATGGCCTGTACGGCGAGGTGATTGCCGACGGTATCTTTGTCAGCCTGGTTTCCGCCGCCCACCTTTATCGCAGCAAAAATGATAATGACATCATCATGATAAGCGACTCGATGAAGGCGAAAGGTTGTCCTCCGGGGCGATATATGTTCGGCGGAGAGCCAATGGTACTTGGCGACGATGGCGCAACCAGACGGGATAACGGCGTCCTGGTCGGCAGCACGCTACAGCTCAATCGCGGCTTATATAATATGGTCGAAAGAGCAATGGTGCCGTTTAGCGCGGCATTAAAATCCTGCACCATTAACCCGGCACGGTTATTAGGTTTTGATAGTCGAAAAGGGAAATTACAGCGCGGATACGATGCCGATATTGTTGTCCTTGAAGATAATTATCAGGTGAATACAACCTATTGTCGCGGTACGGTAGCCTGGTCAATAAGTTAATTAATTCACCTCCGTATCATTTAACAATGGCGGTTATTGAAAAATAACCGCTGCTTTGTTATTTCTTCTATTTATTAATACCCCAAGTCCTTTTTAATATTTATTAAAATGCGACCTGGCTAACATTAAACACCTCCTGAAATCCCTTAAAAATAACCCACAATAAAAATAAGACTGCTTAATTTTAACTGCCCATCGTTATACAAGTCAGTCGCTTTATTACATGCGGCTTCAGGATTTATTATTTTAAGGGAATTCATATGAATATTTTGGGTTATCTACAAAAAGTCGGCCGGGCATTGATGGTGCCCGTCGCTACTTTACCTGCCGCCGCCATTTTAATGGGCATCGGTTACTGGATCGATCCCAACGGCTGGGGTAGTTCTAACGCGCTGGCCGCACTATGTATTCAGTCCGGTGCGGCCATTATCGATAATATGGGCGTCCTGTTTGCCGTCGGGGTAGCTTACGGCATGTCGAAAGATAAAGATGGCGCCGCCGCGCTGGCCGGGTTTGTCGGCTTTCTGGTATTAACCACGCTCTGTTCGCCGGCAGCTGTCGCCATGATCCAGCAGATCCCAATCGAGCAGGTGCCTGCGGCCTTTGCGAAGATTAAAAATCAGTTTATCGGCATCATGGTCGGCATTATTTCAGCGGAACTCTATAACCGCTTTAGCAGCACGGAGTTACCGAAAGCGCTCTCGTTCTTCAGCGGACGCCGACTGGTGCCGATCCTCACTTCATTCACCATGATTGTGGTGGCGTTTGTCCTGATGTTTATCTGGCCGGTGGTCTTTAGCGGGCTGGTCAGCTTCGGTGAACATATCCAAAAACTGGGCTCACTGGGTGCGGGTATCTATGCTTTTTTCAACCGTATGCTCATTCCGGTCGGCCTGCATCACGCCCTGAACTCGGTATTCTGGTTCGACGTCGCCGGGATTAACGACATCCCGAATTTCCTTGGCGGCGCGCAGTCCATCGCCTCCGGTAAAGCGGTGGTTGGCATCACCGGTCGTTACCAGGCGGGCTTTTTCCCGGTCATGATGTTCGGCTTGCCGGGCGCGGCATTAGCGATGTACCAATGCGCCCGCGCGGAAAATAAAGCGAAGGTGATGGGGATTATGATGGCTGGCGCATTTGCTGCCTTCTTCACCGGCATTACCGAACCGCTGGAATTTTCCTTCATGTTCGTCGCGCCGGCGCTATACGTCATCCACGCCTTTTTAACCGGCGTGTCCGTCTTCATCGCCGCCAGCATGCACTGGATCGCCGGATTCGGCTTCAGCGCCGGTCTGGTCGATATGGTACTGGCATCGCGCAACCCGCTGGCCACCCACTGGTATCTGCTCATTCCCATGGGGCTGGTGTACTTCGCGATTTATTATCTGGTCTTCCGCTTCACCATCACCCGCTTCAACCTGCTGACGCCGGGCCGCGAGCTGTCCGTTGCCGGCAGCGCCGCCGATGGCGAAGATGTGAACCTGAGCGCCGCGAAACAGCAGGATATCAGCGCGCTGGCGCGCCAGTACATTGCCGCTATCGGTGGTTCCGATAATCTCACCAATATCGACGCCTGCATCACCCGCCTGCGCCTTGGCGTTAAGGATGCAACGCTGGTCGATGAAGCGCTGGCCCGCCGCCTGGGAGCCAGCGGGGTCATTCGCCTCAACGCCAGCAACGTGCAGATAATCGTTGGCTTCGTGGCGGAAAAAATCGCCACCGCCATGAAAACCGCGGGTCACGTCGATGCCGCGCAGACGCTCCCCAGCGTCACCGCGCAGGCCCACAATAATCCACGCAAGGCAGCGAATGCATTGCGGATTATCGAGCTCGTCGCCCCGGTGAGCGGCGAGCTGGTCGCGCTGGAGCAAGTCCCTGACGAAGCTTTCGCCAGCGGCGCCGTTGGCGGTGGTGTCGCCATCCTGCCGGCCAGCAACATTGTGGTTTCACCCGCGGCGGGTACTCTCATCAAGATTTTCAACACCGATCATGCCTTCTGTCTTGAGACCGAAGACGGCGCTGAGATCGTGGTACATATGGGGATTGATACCGTTGCGCTGGCGGGTCAGGGCTTTACCCGTCTGGCGGAAGAAGGCGCTACTGTTGTCGCAGGTCAGCCGATTCTCGAAATGGATCTCGTGTACCTCGAAGCTAACGTGCGTTCGATGGTTAGCCCGGTGCTCTGTAGCAATATAGAGGAGTTCGCGCAGCTGGAAATCAAAGCGCACGGTCAGGTGAAAGCGGGTGAACCGCTGTACCACATTAAGGGATAAGATTGATAAACGGTGTGGCCGCGCCATGCGGCCACATGTGACGATTATTTTGCCGCCGTCGCCGGCCGATCAACGTGTTGCCCATGAGCGTGGCGCTTTTTAAGGCTGATAATCGCCAGCGCCGCGACAATCAGCACAATGCCGCCGCCTTCCACCAGCCCCGGATTTTCACCCAGCAGCCACCAGGAAAACAGCACGCCGCAGACCGGCACCGCCAGCGTACTCAGGCCGGCGACGCTGGCAGGCAGATTACGCAGGACATACAGCCACAGACTCCAGGCCACCGCCGTGGCCAGAATCGCGCTATAGCCCAATGCCCAGAAAACCCCAGGCTGCCAGTCAATACTGCGCTGCGGCACCAGCCACGCCACCACGCTCATCACCAGCGCGGCATACAGCATCTGCCAGGCGGTTAACGACAGTAAATCGAGGCGCGGATAGCGGCGATACATGCGTTTGGCGACAATCGCGCTCGCCCCCCAACTGATGCCGGAGAGGATCGCCAGCAGCGCGCTTTTCATCGAGGAGAAATCCAACTGCCACGGCTGCAGCACCAGCAGTAGACCACACGCCGCCAGGACGATAGCGGCATACTGCAGCCGCCGCATGCGCTCGCCTAAAAACAGCGCCGCCATGATCACTACCCAGAACGGCATGGTGTAGCTGAGAATAGCGACTTTACCGGCGCCGCCGCTCATCAGCGCCCACTGCGCCAGGCCGACCATGCCGCAGGTTTGCAGCAGCGCAATCGCCAGGGTATAGCCAAACGGCGTCGGCCGCATGCCGCGCCCGCGCAGCGCCAGCACCGCCATCAGTACAATCGCGCCGAAGATACAGCGCAGCGCGGTAAAATCGAAGGCGCCGATATAGAGCGTTACCTGTTTCATCGCAATCCAGCTGTAGCTCCAGATAAGCGTCAGCAGGACGAGGCCGCAACCGGCCAGGAGATTGCTGTTCCTTGCAACCGTCATAACTTCTCCACCGTCATGATTTTTGCGGGCACTATACTCGCTTTGGCGGAAGGTTGCTTAAAGGCAGAGCGCACTTTTCGTGCTAAAAAAGGGGGCGGTGAATTGCAGTTCACCGCCCCGATAAGGATGAAACAAGAGGTAAAGCAGGTGATTACGCCGGACGCACGCCCAGGGTATGACAGATGGCGTAGCTCATTTCGGCGCGATTCAGGGTATAGAAGTGGAAATCTTTTACCCCTTCCCGGCTTAAAATTTTCACCATGTCCATGGCGATATTCGCCCCTACTAGCTGGCGCGTTTCGGCATCGTTATCCAGCCCTTCGAACATTTTCGACATCCAGGTTGGGATACGCACGTTCGTCATATCGGCAAATTTCTTCGCCTGTTTAAAGTTGGAGACAGGCAGAATGCCCGGAATGATTTCCACGTCGATACCGGCGGAGACGCAGCGGTCGCGAAAACGCAGGTAGCTTTCGACATCAAAAAAGAACTGAGTGATCGCGCGATTAGCGCCCGCTTCTACTTTACGTTTCAGGTTCAATAAGTCGGCCTGCGCGCTTTTGGCTTCCGGATGCACTTCCGGATAGGCGGCGACGGAGATGTCAAAATCACCGACGTCTTTTAGCAGCGTCACCAGGTCGGCGGCGTACATCTCCGGCTTGCCGCTACCCGGCGGCAGGTCGCCGCGCAGCGCGACGATATGGCGGATACCGTTGTTCCAGTAATCCTGGGCAATCGCGCGCAGTTCATCGCGGCTGGCGTCGATACAGGTCAGGTGCGGTGCCGCTTCCAGACCGGTGCGGTCTTTAATGCCCTTGATAATGCTATGAGTGCGGTCGCGCTCGCCGGAGTTCGCCCCGTAGGTGACGGAAACAAACTTCGGTTTCAGGCTGCTTAAGCGATCGATGGATTTCCACAGGGTTTGCTCCATTTCACTGGTCCGCGGCGGAAAGAATTCAAAGGACACATTAATCTGGCCCTGGACTTCCGCCAGGCTCTGATTCAGGGCTTCCCGCTGATTGGCGTGAAAAAAGCTCATACCTTACCTCATCAATCGCATTATATTTATCAGTCGTGTTGCGAACTTCTATACGTTTAGACGTCCAGATGTAAAAATGACGGAAAAGCGTGCGGGCGTCAATAGAAAAATCTGCGTAAACAGTGAGGAATTTTCAGTCAAAGTGAAAAAAGTTCATCTCGCGTCAGGCCAGGCGCGCCCTGGCGTTGTTTTCAGATTTTGTCCGCAGCGTAATTTGAAGTAGTTCAAAAAATCGCACATCTCCCCCCCCTGGCATAACGATTACTATTGCAGCAACGTCAACCTTGATCCACATTGAGTAGAACGTTCTACTAGAACGTTCTACTCAACATATCATCGCCAATAATATCTATTCGGGGTAATCAGCATGAGTCTGTGGTCAGGGTTCATAAAATCATTATCAAAACTGTCGATGATCGGCCGCGCCTTGATGCTGCCGATTTCGCTCCTCCCGGCCGCCGGCCTGTTGTTGGCCTTCGGGGATAAATTCCATTTACCGCTGATGATGAATGCCGGCGGTATTATTTTCGATAACCTACCGATGCTCTTCGCTATCGGCTCCGCGGTCGGCCTCGCGTCGGAATCCGGCATCGCCGCGCTATCGGCAGCGGTCTCGGTCTTCGTCACCAACATTACCATCGGTACCGTACTCGGTATCACGCCGGAAATGGCCGCACAGGGCGGGAAATATGCGATGGTGGTCGGCATCCCGACGTTACAGATGGGGGTTTTTGGCGGGCTTATCTGCGGGATACTCGCCGCCTGGTGCTACAACCGCTTTCACACGCTGCAATTGCCGGAATTCCTCGGTTTCTTTTCCGGTAAGCGTTTTGTGGCGATCGCCACCGCCTTCCTGTCGTTCATCCTCGGCCTGTTGCTACCTTACGTCTGGCAGCATATCCAGGCCGGTATTGATTCCTTGTCGATGGTGATTAACGGCGATAACCAGGCCGCCTCCACCTTCATTTTCGGCCTCGTTGAACGCGCGCTAATCCCGCTTGGCCTGCACCACATCTGGTACCCTTCCTTCTGGTACTCCTTCGGCGATTACACCACTCAGGCGGGCCAGATGATCCACGGCGACCAGACCATCTGGTTTAAAATGCTGGAAGAAGGGGTGAAATCTTTTAGCACCGATAGCTATCAAAACGCGGGCAAATTTATGCAGGGTGAATTCCCGCTGATGTTGTTCGCTCTGCCGGCCGCCTGTCTGGCGATGTATCACGAAGCGCACACTAAAAATAAAAAAATCGCGGCCGGTATTCTGTTCTCCGCCGCGCTGACCTGCTTCCTGACCGGCATCACCGAACCCGTCGAATTCACCTTTATCTTCGTGGCGCCGATTCTGTACGTCTTTAACGCCATTATGGCGGGGCTCTCGTACATGACTATGTACCTGCTGCACGCGCATATTGCCAAGTCGTTCTCCGCCGGACTTATCGACTATATCTCCTTCGGTATTCTGCCTTCCATGAACGGCTATCAGACAAACTTCCTCAGCGCGGTGATTGTTGGCGTGCCGATGGCGCTGATTTATTATTTCACCTTCCGTTTCGTGATCCGCCGCTTCGATGTGAAAACGCCGGGACGTACCGATATCACCGTAACGGCCAATGATAAAACCGACGCCGAACTGGCAACTGAAATTGTCAGCTTACTCGGCGGTTCACAGAATATTGACTCCGTGGGCGCCTGCATCACCCGTCTGCGTCTGGAGGTTGCCGAACGCGAGGCGGTAGATAAAGACGGCCTCAACAGTATCGGCGCGCGCGGCGTAGTCTTCGTCGGTGATAACGGTATCCAGATAATTTTTGGCGCCAGGGCGCAATTTATCGCTCAAACCATGTCGGGGATGATTGGCAAATAACCAGAAGATGTTATGGTGTGGAAGATCGCTTGTCTCAGAGAAGCGATCTTCTGCTATCTGACTGTCATACAACAGTTTTCATGGAGCGATTTTGAAGAAAGTCAGCATTATAGATGTGGCGAAACTGGCCGGCGTTTCCGTTTCTACGGTCTCGCTGGTATTACGTCAGAAGGGAAAAATTTCCGACGCCACCATCGAAAAAGTCAATGCTGCCATCCAGAAGCTCGGCTATGTGCATAACGTCGCCGCCGCCAACCTTCGCGCCAACACCACCAATCTAATCGGCCTGATTCTTCGCGACTTCAACGACAGTTTTTCCATCAAAGTGATGGCCAACATCGTGCAGGAACTGGAGAAACAGGGCTATATGGTATTTCTCGGCCAGCCGCTTAACGATAGCGACTATCTGGATCGCTGCCTGCTGTCGTTTAAACAACAGGGCGTCGCCGGCGTGATTTATCTTGATGCCGATACCACCCGCGATACGCTGCCTGCAGCGCTGCTGCAATGTCCCCTGCCTCTGGTGACGGTCTCGCAAAGGCCGTTAACCGGCAACCGCGATCAGGTGGTCCGCGATAATCGTCAGGCCGCCAGCATCGCCGCGCGTTATCTGATAGAGCGTGGTCATCGCTATATTGCCTACATCGGCGGTCAGGAAGACGATCTTATTCGTCAGCAGCGGTTGCTCGGCTTTTACAGCACGCTGGAGAAAAACGGCATGACGGTACGCGAAGAGTTTGCGCCCGCCTGTCACGACAATACCCAAGCCGCCAGTATCGCCACTCGTCAGTTACTGGAAAAGAATAATGCCATTACCGCGCTGCTCTGCCATTCACCGGATGCGATGATTGGCTGCCTCAATGGTATTCATCAGGTAGGACGAACGGTGGGAAAAGACGTCTTTCTTACCCAACAAGTGGCGCTGGTGGGCTTCGAAGATATGATGCATGTGAATTTGACTTCGCCATCTTTTACCTATGTCTCTTCCGCCAGCGAAGAGACCGGCCGTCAGGCCGCCGCGTTAATTATCCGCAAGATCAAAGAACCGGCTCTCCCTACCCAGCGTATTACCCTTTCCGGACAACTGGTGACGCGGGAGTCAGCATAATGAAGGCCGGCCCAGCGGGCCGGCCTGACAGATTACAGCAGCTGCGCCAGACGATTGATATCTGACTGAATGGCCCCGGCGGTAACATCGCGGCCTGCGCCTGGCCCACGAATCACCATTGGGTTATCGCGGTACCAGCGACTCTCGATGGCAAAGACGTTATCACACGGCAAAAGCGCCGCCAGCGGATGTTCCTGACGCACTGCTTCTACTCCGACGCGCGCTTTACCGTTGGCATCAAAACGCGCCACGTAACGCAACACCAGCCCCATTTCACGGGCGGCTTCAAGGCGCTGCAGCATCTGTTCATTCAGCTCTTCGCCGTTCTCAAAGAAGTGGTCAACCGAGCCCTCTTCGCAATGCGCCGGAACCAGCGATTCCACGCGCACCTGATCCGGCTCGATATTGTAACCAGCTTCGCGCGCCAGGATCACCAGCTTGCGCATCACGTCTTTACCCGACAGGTCAACGCGCGGGTCCGGTTCGGTCAGCCCTTGCTGCCAGGCCTGATCCACCAGTTCGGTAAATGGCACCGTGCCGTCAAACTGCAGGAACAGCCAGGAGAGCGTACCGGAGAAGATACCGCTCAGCCCCAGGATGGTATCGCCGCTGTCGATAAGATCGCGCACCGTATGGTTAACCGGCAAGCCTGCGCCGACGGTGGCGTTATACAGCCAGTGACGGCCGGTCTTTTCGAAGGCGTCGTGGATCTGGCGATATTTATCGCTGCTGCTGGCGCCCGCCAGCTTATTGGCGCTGATCACATGGAAACCGTGGCTGGCGAAATCCAGATACTGATCGGCCAGCTGTTCGCTGGCGGTCACGTCCAGCACCACTAAATCATCATAAGGGTGCGCGCGCATCCACAGGAATAGCGACTCTTCATCCTGCTCGACCGCTTCATCTTCAAAGAATGCCAATGCGCGGCTGGCATCCAGACCTTCGTAATTCAGCAGGCTACGGCGGCTATCCACCACCCCGGCCAGCAGGAACTCAAAGCCGGTGCGGGCGGAAAGCGTGCTCTGCTCGCGCGCGAACAACTCCAGCCAGCGGGAGCCGATATTGCCTTTGCCGAACAGCACCAGGCCGATGCGTTTTTCAGCGCGGAACACGGAGTGATGTAGTCCCTGAATCAGGCTCTCGGTTGGGCCGGCGCGCAGCACCGCCACCAGGCTGATGCCCTCTTCCGATTGCCAGGTAAACTCTACCGGCTGCCCTTTCAACTGCTGCCAGAAACGGTGGCAATGCAGCGGATTGCGGGTCACGCCCGCGCCGACCATCGCCACCAGCGCCAGCTTCTGACGCAGACGCAGCTCGCCCGGCAGACCCGCCTCGTCCAGCAGCTTCAGCGCGCTGTCGGCCACTTCAGAGGTGTAGCAGAACTGCAGCAGCTTACGGTCGGCATGCACGCCCACCGCCAGCGGGCGCAGCTGCGCGCGTTTGAAAATCTGATCCAGCTCTTTATGCGCCAGTTTGAAATCCTGACCGGCCGGCACCTGGAATTCAATCAGGCAGACGTCGTCGTGACTGGTGACGATACGCGCGCCGGTGCCGGATGCCAGCACGCGCTCAATGCGCGTCGAACCCTGGTCCGGAGTGTAGCTACAGCGCAGCTGTAAATCGATATCGCTACCAGAAACCGGCTGTAGCGTACGCGCGTGCAGCACCGGCGCCGCCAGGCGAGCCAGCTCGCTGGCTTCATCAAGACGCAGCAGCGGCAGCAGGCACGCATCTTTCACTTTACGCGGGTCGGCGCTATAAACCCCGGCCACGTCGCTCCAGATGGTGACGCGGGAAACACCGGCCAACGCGCCGATTTGGGTGGCGGAGTAGTCGGAACCGTTACGGCCCAGCAGTACGGTTTCCCCGGCATTGTTACGGGCGATAAAGCCGGTCACCACCAGCCGTTTGTTGGGGTGCTGCGCCATCAACTGTTGTAACAGCGGGTAGGATAAGCCTTCATCAACCTGCGGCTGCGCGGCGCGTTCCGCGCGCAGGAAAGCGCGCGCGTCCAGCCAGGCGGCTTCAACGCCAAGGTGGTTTAGTACCGCCGCCATCAGGCGCGCGGACCACACTTCGCCGTGGCCGACGACTTCGGCATATACCGCATCGGTGACGCCGCTATCCAGCAGGCCCGCCAGACGCTCAAGATCGTGAATAAACGTCGCGATCAGCGCGTCGGCGGCGTCCGCCGGCAGCAGGCCGGCGATCAGGTCCATTTGATAGCGACGCAGCGCTTGTTGCACCTGATGCGCAGAAAGACGATCGGTCTGGCTTAGCTGCAGCCAGCTAATCAGCTGGTTGGTGGTGCTACCGGCGGCAGAGACGACCATCATATCGCCTGCCTGCGCGTAGTCGGTCATGATCCCGGCGACGCGCAGGTAACATTTCGCATCCGCTAAACTACTCCCACCAAATTTGTGCAGCTGACGACCCTTCGCCCCTGCCTGCGCAATCACACTCATCTTTATTCCTCGTTTGCTGCCCGGAAGCCATTTTCCAGGTCGGCAATTAAATCTTCACCATCTTCAATACCGGTCGAAATACGCAGGAGCGTTTCCGAGATCCCTGCCGCCGCACGCGCTTCCGGCGCCATGCCCGCATGCGTCATCGTCGCCGCATGGGAAATCAGGCTCTCAACGCCCCCCAACGATTCCGCCAGCGTAAATAGCGATAAACCGCTCAAGAAGCGACGCAGCGTCTGCTCATCGCCATCGAGCTCGAAGCTTAGCATCGCCCCAAAACCTTTTTGCTGACGCGCCGCAATCTCATGCCCCTGGTTTTCCGGCAGGGACGGATGATACAGCTTTTTCACCAGCGGCTGGGTTTTCAGATAGTCGACTATCGCCTGCGCGTTGCGCTGCGCCACTTCCATTCGTGGAGAAAGGGTACGCAAACCACGCAATAACAGATAGCTATCAAACGCCCCGCCGGTGACGCCGATATTATTCGCCCACCATGCCAGTTCGGTGACAGTCTCAGGATCTTTGGCAATCACCACCCCGGCGACCACGTCAGAGTGGCCGTTGAGATATTTGGTGCACGAATGCAACACCAGATCGGCGCCCAGCGCCAGCGGATTTTGCAACGCCGGGCTGAGGAAGGTGTTATCCACCACGCTCACCGCGCCGGCTTCACGCGCCAGCCCGCAGATTTTCGCAATATCGACCACCCGCAGCAATGGGTTGCTCGGGCTTTCGACCAGCACCAGCTTCGGTTGTTCCGCTAACGCTTCACGTAATGCCTGTTCATCGCTTTGATCGACAAAGCGCACGCGATAGCAGCCGCGTTTCGCCAGGCTGTCAAACAGACGATAGCTGCCGCCATAACAGTCGTGCGGCGCCACCAGCAGATCGCCCGGCTTCAGGAACACCGTGGTCACCAGCAGAATAGCCGACATTCCGGTATTGGTCAGTACCGCGCCGGCGCCGCCTTCCAGTTCCGCCAGCGCGCGCTGTACGACATCGCGAGTCGGGTTGCCGCGTCGGGAATAATCGTGGGCGCGGGGTTCATTGAAACCGGTGAAATTATAGGTGCTGGAGAGATGGATCGGCGGGACAACGCAACCGTACTGTTCGTCGTCATTTAAACCGCTACGCACTGCAATGGTGGCCTGTTTACGCGTCATGTTGGACAGTTCCTGGGCTGTTCGGTGAGAAGTCAGGCCTCAGAGTAATCATTGTCACAATAGACGTCAATACATCTGGACATCTAAACTTCTTTGCGTATAGATTGAGCAAAAGACAAATAGCCGTTAAAATTATATGCATTAGCGCACGTCGGCGGCGGCTTATCTCATGTCAGAAAGCACGCTCATACGGTAAACTACGCGCAATTATGGCCGGGCGTAATGTTCTGGCCCTTAACTAATAAACAGAGGATTAAGGTATCTCATGGCTGAATGGAGCGGCGAATATATCAGCCCATACGCTGAGCACGGTAAGAAGAGTGAGCAAGTAAAAAAAATTACGGTTTCCATTCCTCTGAAGGTGTTAAAGATCCTCACCGATGAACGCACGCGTCGTCAGGTGAACAACCTGCGTCACGCCACGAATAGCGAACTGCTGTGCGAGGCGTTCCTGCATGCCTTTACCGGTCAACCGTTACCTAACGATGAAGACCTGCGTAAAGAGCGCAGCGATGAAATCCCGGAAGCGGCGAAAGAGATTATGCGTGAACTGGGCATCGACCCGGATACGTGGGAATACTAAGACATAAAAAAAGCGGAAGATATCTTCCGCTTTTTTATTCCTCGCGTTGCCAGACGAAGGATACAAAAAAGCCGCCCTGAGGCGGCTCTTTCTGGCAACTTACTTGCTGCCCGGGATGCTGAAGCGCTTGTTGAAGCGGTCAACACGGCCACCGGTAGCAACATCACGCTGTTTGCCGGTGTAGAACGGGTGGCATTTACCGCACACGTCGAGGTTCAGGTCGTGACCAACGGTGGAACGGATTTTCATGACATTACCGCAAGAACAGGTAGCAGTAATTTCGTCGTAATTTGGGTGAATACCTTTTTTCATGGGAGAACCTCAGTTAAGGCCGCGTCGCTCTTCCAGCCCTAACGCCAGACACCACGCGATATTAATAATTTCCCGACGACCTTCGCACAGCTGGCGCATACCGGCTTAACGAATTTCCCGGGTTTTGGGAGTTTGATGCGGCATAAAGCGCACCAAAGACGGCGAATCATACAGAATTTGACCAGCAGATGCAAACTTATCCGCGCCGCCTTCGGTAATGTGTATACTAACCCGCCAGATTTCAAGTCAGGAAGATTCCATGTCCGTCGCTCATGTCGCCCTGCCCGTTCCGCTGCCCCGCACCTTTGACTATTTGTTGCCTGAAGGCATCCCGGTCAAGGCGGGCTGTCGCGTACGCGTGCCGTTCGGCAAACAGGAGCGGATCGGTATCGTGGTGTCGGTCAGCGAGCGTAGCGAACTCCCGCTCGCGGAACTCAAACCGGTCGCCGAAGCGCTGGATAGCGAACCGGTATTCTCCTCTACCGTCTGGCGCATGCTGCTATGGGCCGCGGATTACTATCATCATCCCATCGGCGATGTGCTGTTCCACGCGCTGCCGATTATGCTGCGCCAGGGCAAACCGGCCAGCGCCGCGCCAATGTGGTACTGGTTTGCGACGGAACAGGGACAAGCGCTGGATATCAACAGCCTTAAACGCTCGCCGAAACAGCAGCAGGCGCTGGCGGCGCTGCGCCAGGGCAAGATCTGGCGCTATCAGGTCGCAGAGCTTGAATTCAATGACGCGGCGCTACAGGCGCTGCGCGGCAAAGGGCTGGCGGAATTGGCCAGCGAATCCCCAGCCATTAGCGATTGGCGGACCAGCTTCTCGGTGCCCGGCGAACGGCTGCGTCTGAATACCGAGCAGGCGACCGCCGTCGGGGCAATTCATAGCGCCTCGGACCGTTTTTCCGCCTGGCTGCTGGCGGGTATTACCGGCTCAGGGAAAACGGAAGTCTATCTTAGCGTACTGGAGAACGTGCTGGCGCAGGGTCGACAGGCGCTGGTGATGGTACCGGAAATCGGCCTGACGCCGCAGACCATCGCCCGCTTCCGCCAGCGTTTTAACGCCCCGGTGGAGGTGCTGCATTCGGGTCTGAACGACAGCGAGCGCCTCGCATCATGGCTAAAGGCGAAAAATGGCGAAGCGGCGATCGTTATCGGTACCCGCTCGTCGCTGTTTACGCCGTTTAAAGACCTCGGCGTTATTGTCATCGACGAAGAACACGATAGCTCCTATAAACAGCAGGAAGGCTGGCGTTATCACGCTCGCGACCTGGCGGTATGGCGCGCCCATAGCGAACAGATCCCGATTATCCTCGGCTCGGCGACCCCGGCGCTGGAGACGCTCTACAACGTGCGCCAGCGCAAGTACCGTGAGTTAAAGCTGACCAAACGCGCGGGCAACGCCCGCCCGGCGCAGCAGCACGTGCTCGATTTAAAAGGCCAACAGCTACAGGCGGGGCTTTCGCCTGCGCTGATTAATCGCATGCGCCAGCATCTGCAGGCCGATAATCAGGTGATCCTGTTTTTGAACCGCCGCGGTTTCGCCCCGGCGCTGCTGTGCCACGACTGCGGCTGGATAGCGGAGTGCCCGCGCTGCGATAGTTACTACACCCTGCATCAGGCGCAACACCATCTGCGCTGCCACCACTGCGACAGCCAGCGCCCCATTCCGCGCCAATGTCCTTCCTGCGGGTCGACGCACCTGGTGCCAGTCGGTCTGGGGACCGAACAGCTGGAGCAAGCGCTGGCGCCGATGTTTCCTGATGTACCAATCTCACGCATCGACCGCGATACCACCAGCCGTAAAGGGGCGCTGGAGCAATATCTTGCCGACGTCCATCGCGGCGGCGCGCGCATTCTGATTGGTACCCAAATGCTGGCTAAGGGACATCATTTCCCGGACGTCACCCTGGTGTCGCTGCTGGATGTCGATGGCGCGCTGTTTTCCGCCGACTTCCGCTCGGCGGAGCGTTTTGCCCAGCTCTATACCCAGGTCTCCGGCCGCGCCGGACGCGCGGGCAAACAAGGTGAAGTGATCCTGCAAACCCACCATCCGGAACACCCGCTGCTGCAGACCCTGCTCTATAAAGGCTACGATGCGTTTGCCGAGCAGGCGCTGGCGGAGCGGCAAACCATGCAGCTACCGCCGTGGACCAGCCACGTTCTGATCCGCGCCGAAGACCATAATAACCAGCAGGCGCCGCTGTTTTTACAGCAGCTACGTAACCTGCTGCAGGCCAGCCCGCTGGCTGATGATAAACTGTGGGTACTCGGCCCGGTTCCCGCGCTGGCGCCGAAGCGCGGCGGACGCTGGCGCTGGCAAATTCTACTCCAGCACCCTTCCCGCATACGTCTACAGCATATCGTCAGCGGTACGCTGGCGTTGATAAACACCCTGCCGGAAGCGCGTAAAGTGAAGTGGGTACTGGATGTCGATCCTATTGAAGGCTAAGTCTTCTCTTGCGAGGCGGATCGAAAAATTCAACAACCGTCACGTTTTTCATGAAAATTCTGTAACTCTCAGGCTGTACTATCTGTTAAAAATGTTGCTGATGTCAGCACGCAAGGGATGTGTCTGCGCAGTCAGCGAGGAGAAACCAGGTGAAGCCCAAAAAACAAATGGTTGCCGCCACCATGAAAGACGTCGCCCTGAAGGCAAACGTTTCAACGGCAACCGTATCCCGTGCGCTAATGAATCCCGACAAAGTGTCGCAGGCAACCCGTAGTCGGGTGGAGCAGGCGGCGCAGGAAGTCGGCTATTTACCGCAGTCGCTCGGGCGTAACATGAAACGCAATGAGTCGCGGACGATCCTTGTGATCGTGCCGGATATTTGCGATCCCTTCTTCAGTGAGGTGATTCGCGGTATTGAAGTGACTGCCGCCGACGAAGGCTATCTGGTGCTGATCGGCGATTGCGCCCATCAGAATCAGAAAGAAAAAACCTTTATTGATCTCATTATCACCAAACAAATTGACGGTATGGTGCTGCTGAGCTCGCGCCTGCCGTTCGACGCCAGCGTCGAAGAGCAGCGTAATTTGCCGCCGATGGTCATGTCGAACGAGTTCGCGCCGGAGCTGGAGCTCCCTACCGTGCATATCGATAACCTGACTGCCGCGTTTAATGCCGTCAATTATCTCCACGAACTGGGGCATCAACGTATCGGCTGTATCGCCGGGCCGGAGGATATGCCGCTGTGCCATTACCGGCTGCAGGGATACGTTCAGGCGCTGCGCCGCAGCGGTATCACCGTCGATCCGCACTACATCGCCCGCGGCAACTTTACCTTTGAAGCCGGTGCCAACGCGCTGGAGCAACTGCTGGCGCAGCCGGTGCCGCCGACCGCGGTCTTTTGCCATAGCGACGTCATGGCGCTGGGCGCGTTGTCGCTGGCCAAACGCCGCGGCCTGAGGGTGCCGGAGGATTTATCGATTGTTGGGTTTGATAACATCGCGTTGTCTGAATTTTGCGATCCGCCGTTAACCACCGTTTCACAGCCGCGTTTTGATATCGGCCGTGAAGGAATGCTGCTTTTACTCGAGCAAATGCAGGGCCGTAACGTCAACAGCGGCTCGCGTCTGCTCGATTGCGAACTGATCGTTCGCGGCAGTACGCAAAAAATCAGACGATAACCATCAGGCTTTCGGGCCTGCTCTTCTGGTCAAAGGCCCGCCGCTTAAGTAACATGGCGGGCTGACGAACGAATATAAGACAGCGAAACGATAGTGGCACAACGAGATTATGTACGCCGCAGCCAACCGGCTCCTTCGCGGCGCAAAAAGAGCAGCCCCCGAAGCTCAAGGAACAAGCAAAGTAGCCTTCCGGCGATTTCACCGACTATGGTTGCAATCGCGGCGGCCGTGCTGGTGGCCTTTATCGGTGGTCTGTATTTCATTACCCATCACAAGAAAGAAGAAGCGGAAGCGCTGCAAAACCGCCAGGCGGCAGGCAACGGTCTTCCGCCGAAGCCGGAAGAGCGCTGGCGCTATATTAAAGAGCTGGAAAGCCGCCAGCCGGGCGTTCGCGCGCCGACTGAGCCTACCGCCGGCGGCGAAGTGATGAAACCCGAGCAGCTAACCGACGAGCAGCGCCAACTGTTGGCGCAGATGCAGGCGGATATGCGTCAGCAGCCCACGCAGCTGACCGAAGTGCCGTGGAACGAACAAACGCCGGCGCAACGTCAGCAAACGCTGCAGCGTCAACGTCTGGCACAACAACAGCAGCAGGCGCAGCAGCAACAGTGGGCGCAGACTCAGCAGCAGACCACGCAGCAACTGCCGCGCGTCCAGCAGCCGAAGCCGGTGCAGCAACAGCAACCGAAGCAAACCGCGTCTAACCAGCAGCCGTATCAGGATCTGCTGCAGACGCCGGCGCATAACACCACCACGCAGCCGAAAACCCAGGCCGCCGCGCCGGTCGCCCGCGTGGAAGAAGCGCCGAAAGCCGCAGCCGCCGAGAAGAAAGACGATCGCAGCTGGATGGTTCAGTGTGGTTCCTTTAAAGGCGCCGAGCAGGCCGAAACCGTGCGCGCTCAGTTGGCCTTTGAGGGCTTTGCTTCGCACATCACCACCAATAACGGCTGGAATCGGGTGGTGATTGGGCCGCTGAAAGGCAAAGAGAACGCCAACGATATGATCAACCGTCTCAAGATGGCCGGACACGCAAACTGCATCCGTCTCGCCGCCAGGGGTTGAAACCCCAAAAATCCCCCCCATCTATAATTGCATTCTGCCCCGCGTAACGCGCGGGGCCCCTATTCCGCTTTTGCAACCAAGGGGTCTGCTCGTGACAACAATAGTTAGTGTTCGCCGTAACGGCCATGTCGTTATCGCCGGTGATGGCCAGGCCACGCTGGGCAACACCGTGATGAAAGGCAACGTGAAGAAAGTGCGTCGTCTGTACAACGACAAAGTGATCGCTGGTTTCGCTGGCGGCACCGCTGACGCCTTCACCCTGTTCGAACTTTTCGAACGTAAGCTGGAGATGCATCAGGGCCATCTGGTGAAAGCCGCCGTTGAGCTGGCGAAAGACTGGCGTACCGACCGCATGCTGCGCAAGCTGGAAGCGCTGCTCGCCGTCGCTGACGAAAACGCGTCGCTTATCATTACCGGTAACGGTGACGTGGTTCAGCCAGAAAACGATTTGATTGCGATTGGCTCCGGCGGGCCATATGCCCAGGCCGCCGCTCGCGCGCTGCTGGAAAACACCGAAATGGGCGCTCGCGACATCGCCGAGAAAGCGTTGGATATTGCAGGGGATATCTGCATCTATACCAACCACTTCCACACCATCGAAGAATTACCTTCTAAAGCGTAAGGATCTCCCATGTCTGAAATGACCCCACGCGAAATTGTCAGCGAACTGGACAAACATATTATCGGCCAGGACGCAGCCAAGCGTTCTGTTGCTATCGCCCTGCGTAACCGCTGGCGCCGTATGCAGCTTAATGAAGAGCTGCGTCATGAAGTCACACCGAAAAACATTCTGATGATTGGCCCGACCGGCGTCGGTAAAACCGAAATCGCCCGTCGTCTGGCGAAACTGGCCAACGCGCCGTTCATCAAAGTTGAAGCGACCAAGTTCACCGAAGTGGGCTATGTTGGTAAAGAAGTGGACTCTATCATCCGCGATCTGACCGACGCCGCGATCAAAATGGTTCGCATGCAGTCCATCGATAAAAACCGCTATCGCGCCGAAGAAATGGCCGAAGAGCGTATCCTCGACGTGTTGATCCCGCCGGCGAAAAACAACTGGGGCCAGGCTGAACAGCCGCAGGAACCTTCAGCTGCGCGTCAGGCATTCCGCAAGAAATTGCGCGAAGGCCAGCTTGACGACAAAGAGATCGAAATCGACCTCGCCGCGGCGCCAATGGGCGTTGAAATCATGTCCCCTCCGGGCATGGAAGAGATGACCAGCCAGCTGCAGTCCATGTTCCAGAACCTGGGCGGCCAGAAACAGAAACCGCGTAAGCTGAAAATCAAAGACGCGATGAAGCTGCTTATCGAAGAAGAAGCGGCGAAGCTGGTGAACCCGGAAGAGCTGAAGCAAGAAGCTATCGACGCCGTTGAACAGCACGGTATCGTGTTTATCGACGAAATCGACAAAATCTGTAAGCGCGGCGGCAACTCCTCCGGCCCGGATGTGTCTCGTGAAGGCGTTCAGCGCGACCTGCTGCCGCTGGTTGAAGGCTGCACCGTCTCCACTAAACACGGGATGGTGAAAACCGATCACATTCTGTTTATCGCCTCCGGCGCGTTCCAGGTCGCCAGCCCATCCGATCTGATCCCGGAACTGCAGGGCCGTCTGCCGATCCGCGTTGAGCTGAAAGCGCTGACCACCCATGATTTCGAACGTATTCTGACCGAGCCGAATGCCTCCATCACCGTGCAGTACAAAGCGCTGATGGCCACCGAAGGCGTGAATATCGAATTCACCGAAGATGGTATCAAGCGTATCGCTCAGGCCGCATGGCAGGTTAACGAAACCACCGAAAACATCGGCGCGCGTCGCCTGCACACGGTGCTGGAACGTCTGATCGAAGATATCTCTTATGATGCCAGCGAAATGAACGGCCAGACGGTGACCATCGACGGTGATTATGTCGGTAAACACCTGGATGTTCTGGTGGCAGATGAAGATCTGAGCCGTTTTATCCTATAATCCGGTTCAATGCATTTTCATCACACACGATGGGGCTATGATAGCCCCATTTTTTTGGCTGAAAGAAATGACTGAACAACCGATAACACGCACCAGGGCCTGGCTTGAAAGCCTGCGTCCCAAAACATTACCTCTGGCGTTCGCCGCTATCGTCGTCGGCACCGCGTTGGCGTGGCAGCAAGGCCACTTCGATCCGCTGGTCGCGCTGCTGGCGCTCATCACCGCCGGTTTGCTGCAAATTTTATCTAATCTCGCCAATGATTATGGCGACGCCGTTAAAGGCAGCGATAAACCTGACCGTATTGGGCCGCTGCGCGGAATGCAAAAAGGCGCCATCACCCAATCGCAGATGAAACGCGCGCTGATCGTAACGGTAGCGCTGATTTGCCTTTCCGGCCTGGCGTTGCTGTTCTCCGCCTGGCAGACAATGGCGGACTTCATCGGCTTTATGGTGCTCGGCGGGTTGTCGATTATTGCGGCTATCACTTATACCGTTGGCACGCGTCCTTACGGCTATATTGGCCTTGGCGATATCTCGGTGCTGGTTTTCTTCGGCTGGCTGAGCGTCGTCGGCAGTTGGTATCTGCAGGCGCACAGCATCGACGCGGTTATTTTCCTGCCCGCTACCGCCTGTGGCCTGCTGGCCGCCGCGGTGCTGAATATCAATAACCTGCGCGATATCGATAGCGACCGTTCGAACGGTAAAAATACGTTGGCGGTCCGTCTGGGGCCAATTAACGCTCGCCGTTATCACAGCGTCCTGCTGCTCGGCGCTCCGCTGTGCCTGGCGCTGTTTAACCTGCTGGCGCTGCGCAGCCTGTGGGGCTGGCTGTTTATTCTCGCCATTCCGCTACTGGTGAAACAGGCGCGTTTCGTCATGCGTGAGCGCGAACCGGTGGCGATGCGTCCGATGCTCGAACGCACGGTCAAAGCGGCATTATTAACCAACCTGCTGTTTGTCATCGGGATTATCGGCAGTAAGCTGGCGGCATAACTGACAAATATCAATTAACAATTGATGATTTTGCAAACAATGCAGTTCACGGGATATACTAAAAATTCTCGCAGCAACTGAACGTTAAGCCTATGAAATACGATACTTCCGAGCTTTGCGACATCTACCAGGAAGATGTCAATGTCGTGGAACCGCTGTTTTCCAACTTTGGAGGGCGGTCGTCGTTTGGTGGACAGATCATTACGGTAAAATGTTTCGAGGATAACGGGTTGCTCTACGATCTGCTCGAGCAGAATGGCCGTGGTCATATTCTCCTCATCGACGGCGGCGGTTCCGTGCGACGCGCGTTAATTGACGCAGACCTGGCGCGTCTGGCGGTACAAAACGAATGGGAAGGGCTGGTGGTCTATGGCGCGGTGCGCCAGGTTGACGACCTGGAAGATTTAGATATCGGTATCCAGGCATTAGCCGCCATTCCAGTGGCCGCTGCAGGGGAAGGTATCGGCGAAAGCGACGTGCGCGTCAATTTCGGCGGCGTCACCTTCTTCTCCGGCGATCATCTGTATGCCGACAATACCGGTATCATCCTTTCCGAGGATGCGCTGGATATCGAATAGCACTAGCATTGAAAGGCAGGCGCAGCCTGCCTTTTCTTTATAACCAGGATGGTTAATCGCTCACACAAGTGCAAAGGAGTGCATGACTTGCGTGAAATACTCTATTTCCTCAGCTTTATTTCGATACCATGGCTACTATATCGAGGATTTCGCATCCTGATTTTAGCCCAACCGCCCTATGTCCTTGCTGCGTCATTACGCTTAGGAGCAGCTTTCGTTATATTTATCGGTGCGGTATCTCTTCCACGTAACGCAGCGACCTTTGAAAAGGAATACAAAGAAATCGTTGGCTATCCATCGACCCAAGTAACACTGCAATTTGCAACGCTGGACAACTCGCAAAAACAACAAATTTTGCAAGAAATGGCTGATTACTTTTCTGATTCAGAAAAAATGCTGAAAGTGACGCAAAAGAAGGCGACAGGAAAAGGCCCAAATTTATGGTATAGAACTCCCGAGAAAAACTACAGAACCTGGCACGATACGATCCCTACGCGCTACCGCTGGCAAGAAAATCGGCTGGAGATAGCCACCGGCAGACCACTTGAAGATGAAGAAATAGATACTTTAGAAGCGGTGTTAAGATTAACAATCGCACAAGAAAATCATTCTGTTTTTTCTGAGCTGTTAAGCCAATCGCTAGAAAATTATCATCTGCAACGCAAGGTTCAATTTCGCCCTTGAAATCGAATCCCACGCTTGTCGATAGCCAGCATACCGAGCATGGATCGCTCGGTTTTATACGCTACGAAAAAAGGCCTTCTCACTGAGAAGGCCTTTTTGTTATGCCGCGAAACTTAGTACAGTTTCTTCGCGCAATCCATCCAGTCAGACTTGAACGGACGCTTCATATTTTCGATAGCATCGATGATGTCGTGGTGAACCAGCTTCTCGTTCTGGATACCGACACAGCGGCCGCCAAAGCCCTGCAGCAGCAGTTCAATAGCATATGCGCCCATGCGGGAAGCCAGAATACGGTCGTAAGGAACCGGAGAGCCGCCGCGCTGAATGTGACCCAGCACGGTCGCACGGGTTTCACGGCCCGTTTCTTTCTCAATGAAGCTAGCCAGTTCGTCAACGTCGCACATGTGCTCGGTGATGGCCACGATCGCGTGTTTCTTACCTTTTGCGATGCCGGCTTTGATTTCAGCCACCAGATCGTCGCGGGTATATTCTACTTCCGGCACCATGATGAACTCACAGCCGCCGGCAATCGCCGCCGCCAGCGTCAGATCGCCACAGTAGCGGCCCATCACTTCCACCACAGAGATACGCTGGTGCGAAGAGGAGGTGTCACGCAGGCGGTCAATAGCTTCAACAACGGTACTCAGCGCGGTAAAGAAACCGATGGTGTAGTCAGTACCTTTGATGTCGTTGTCGATGGTGCCCGGCAGGCCGATGCAAGGGAAACCCATCTCGGTCAGACGCATCGCACCCATATAGGAACCGTCGCCGCCGATAACAACCAGCGCGTCCAGGCCGCGCTTTTTCATATTTTCAATGGCGACTGCGCGAATATGCTCTTCGCGGAATTCCGGGAAGCGAGCGGAGCCGAGGAAGGTACCGCCACGGTTGATCATGTCTGACACGCTGTAACGGTCAAGCTGAACCATACGATCTTCATACAGGCCGAGGTAACCGTCATAGATTCCAAAAACTTCCAGACCTTCCGTTAATGCCGCGCGCACAACGCCGCGAATTGCTGCGTTCATGCCCGGCGCATCACCGCCACTTGTCAACACACCGATTTTCTTAATCATGACTACCTCTGAACTTAGGAAGCAAAAAATAATCCTGTTGCCTGAAGCGCTCCCATACCAGGAGTGCACGACGATAATTGCAATAGTATATCAAACGCTTCTGGCTGAATTGATTCAGGTCAGACCAAATGGCGGTAATTTATACAAAAAATGCCTACCCGCCCCACATTTTTACATCGAGTTTACAGACTATAACCGAAAGCTCAAAAAACGCCCTGCTGCGCCGGCGGCACCACAGAACAGGGATCCTGATGGATAATCACATCCGATCCCGGGAAACGGCGCAAAATAGCCTGCTCCACCTGGTCGGCGATCACGTGCGCCTGCACCAGCGGGAGGTTATCTTCCATTTCCAAATGTATTTGAATAAAGCGAGTCGGCCCTGACTGCCGCGTTCGTAGATCGTGCGCGCCGCTGACGCCGGGCCAGCTGTTCACGATACTGATGATTTCCTGACGTTCCTCATCCGGAAGCGCGCGGTCTAATAACGATTGCACCGCGTCGTAACCCATACGCAGCGCGCTATATAAAATATAGATGCCAATCCCTAATGCAAACAGCGCATCGGCACGGTGCCAGCCATACCAGGAGAGGCCGAGGGCGATAAGAATAGCGCCGTTCATCATAACATCAGACTGATAATGAAGCATATCCGCACGCACGGCCTGGCTCTGGGTTTTTCTGACCACCCAGCGCTGAAAGGTCACCAGCATCAGGGTGCTTATCAAGGCAATTAGCGTTACCACCATCCCGACGCCTGCCGCCTGCATCGGTTCAGGGCGAATCAGATGCTGGATCCCGGTCAGGAACAGAAACAATGCCGAACCGGAGATAAACATGCTCTGCGCCAACGCCGCCAGCGATTCCGCTTTCCCATGGCCAAAAGTATGTTCTTCATCAGCGGGTTGTAGCGAGTAACGCACCACCAGCAGGTTGGTCAGCGAGGCGGCAATATCCACCAGCGAATCCACCAGCGCCGCCAGAATACTCACCGAACCGGTATACCACCACGCAAAAATTTTGATCAAAAGTAACACGGAGGCCATCGCCGTCGCGGCAATAGCCGCGCGACTTACCAGCCGCCCATAAGATTGATTCATAAACGCTCCTTTTCCGGCGATGCGCTTAGTATAACCTGAACTTTTACCCGGAAGATGAACGGGCATGCGGCGGCTGAGGCGAAAAAAAGACAAAAAAAACCCCCACATCATGTGGGGGAAGACAGGGATGGTGTCCAAAAACATCACCCAACCTAATGATATAAAAGGACTTATATTATACGCTGTCCACATAGCGTCCACATTGACTAAAAAGCCCCTCAATTGAGGGGCTTTGTTTTTTCATCCTGCAGGAGTTATAAACTGTCTTTTAACCCGATGTTTAATAGGGATGTTCCATGCTTAACCTCAAATCGACAATTGCAGTCGTCACCATTCTTTTGTGTACCACAGCCCAAGCTCAAACGAATAACGTAAAAACCTTGCAAAAGCAGTTAAGGCTATGGCAACCAACTGAAATTAATGAAAGTAATAATATCGTCACTGTCGTTTTGGACACAAACCAAGTTACATCTGAAATTTATGATGCGGTCATTAGTTCAGGTGTTTGTATGGATGTTTGGACAAAAGACGTACCCAATTCCTACATGAAAACGACTAAAGAATTGCAAATACTGAATAAACATAAGGCGTTTGGTTATGTGCTCGAAAATCCTCTCGCAACCTGTAACGAGATGGGTAAAGAGCCGGACGACAAAGCTAAAGTGGTGATGCTCTCAAAAACGCATATGTTTGGAATGCCAAAGTTAAAATAAACAAAACCCCGCAATCGCGGGGTTTTTTATTTTGGTTACATCCACATGGTTTGTTGTCCTGATGGCAACGGATGAGGCCTGACGGCATTAACCTCACCCGGCTTAACAATGTAACGTTGTACCGACTCATAAGTGATAAACGTCGCACTACAATTCACGTTCTGACACTGATGATAACGCTCTTTTGTCGTATCGGTCATGTAACGACTAGTGCGTGCATGAGCGGCATGTTGGCATAACGGACAATGAAACATATTAAGCACCTCGACGGTTTGGCTGATGCGTTAATTTTATCCAATAAATCCTTATATAACAAATAGATATGTTTTTTATTTATTCGTCACTTTCTTCACTGTACTCCACATCAGAAAGCTTAACCTCAAGCTCTAAGCCCGTCGTGTAGCCATTATTATTCAGATTGTGAGTTACCTTACTGATTAGCCATGACTGCTCATCTATGACGCGCTTAAAGCCTGACACGCGCACCGGCGTCTCAGGGAATAAATCAGCCCGACCGAGCGCCAGCGTAATTGAAAACTCAGCAACACCTCGCTGCAGCTTATCCCACTTAGCCTGAGCGGCGCGCATCGCCTGCGCTTTTGATGCGTAGACCGTCGTCAGCGCCAGCACGTTATCGGCCTCACCGGCCATATACTCACCCTCGCGGGCTTCCTGCTCTTTTTTGGCCTTTGTCTTTTTGCTGACCGGCTTTGCTTTCGGGTGCTCCAGCGCACGCAGGTGCTTCTCTTTTGGCTTGCGCTTCAATGTCACTTTTTGCTTTTGCGGCTTCGGATCTTTGGTGTGCAACCATTTCGCGGTTACGCCGGTGTATGCCCCTCGGTCGGCAATGGCAAACTGATGACGGTCACCATCGCTGCGGGTCAGCGTCATTTGTGGGACGGGCTTACCACTGGCCGTCACCGCGCTACCGGCTTTCAGAAACAGCAATTTCCCCGCTTTCACTGACACTGCCGCCCCGTTGCGGTCGGCCAGCCTTGTCAGAAATACCGCGTCGGATTCCTGCGACTGGTCGATATGCGGTACCGGGATTTTTTTCAGCGGCTCCGCGACACTGGCCGTCAGTTTGTTACGCTTTGCGATGGTGCTGACCAGCTCGCCGAGGGTGGTATCGTGCCAGGATTCCTCACGCCGTGAATTGAGCGTTCCGCGAAAGTCTGCGCTACGCGCCCGGATGGTCAGGGTATCTGGCGCCCCTCGGTGCTCAATCTCATCGACCGTAAAATCGCCTTTATTCAGCAATGCCGAGCCCTCCCAGCCAAGCCACAGCGTCAGCACCGCCCCGCGCAGGGGTAACTCGACTTTGCCGTCAGTATCGTCGAGCTCGATGTCGAGCTGGTCGGCCTCAAATCCCCGATTATCTGTCATGGTGAGAGATATCAGTCGGTCGCTAAAATTGCTGGTAATGTCCTGACTGTTCAGCGTCAGCATAAATGCCGGTGCGAGACTGGTACCGGCATCAATGGTCATGCCCGTCATCATACGGCCAGCCCTCCGAGTGTACCCTGCAGCTTATCGGCCAGATTACCGGCAGAGCCGAGAAGCTCACCGGCCTGTTTATTCAGGTCGCCAAACATTGCCGTCAGTGACTCATCGACCCGCTTCAGTGAAAGCGTGAAATCAATCTTTCTGGCCGCACCATCGCTGAAAAACTCGGCGTGTGTGGTTGATACCTTGTCGACAATATACATTCCGAGGATATTGCCGGTTCCCTCAATCAGCGGCCACGCTCTGCCCTCGTCGGCCATCAACTCGACGGCCTGCAGTGAAATACGACCGCCGGTAATAGCGGGGTAAAGCGTGCCGGCAAGTTGGATCGAGGTTTCACCCTCGCCGAGAAACTGATACGCAGGCGGTTTGCCTACCCGGTCGTTAGACGCCCAGCGATAATCCTTCGAGTGCTGCATCGACTGATAAGGCAGGGTGCGGCGTTCAAATACAAACATGCCGAGAGCAAGCATCATCGTTTAATTCTCCCTTAGTCGTGGCTCATGCTGGCGCGCTGACGCGCACGTTTTTCGCGCTCAATTTGTTCGAGCGTGTCGCGTAGCTGGCGGTCGAGTTGATGCCCCGGCGCGACACCGCCCGGTAGCGTAATGTTGTATTCGCTTTTGCTCTGGTCGATGTAAGAGCGTCCCGCCGGTGCGGTAACGGGCTGATAAGCCTGATACCCGCCATAGGTGCTGGTCGCCGGTATGTAGGAATTCCCCTGCGTGGCGGCGTTGGTTTTGGCGGCGGTCTGGTCGAGGCTGTCCGATTCTTTGTTGATGATGCCGAGCTTTTCGAGAAGCCAGTCGACACCGCTGCGTAGCTTATTGAAAACGTTCAGCGGTGCCATCAGCGCTGAGGCCAGCGCCTGACCGAAAATAACGCCAGCATTTTTACAGCTATCGAGCGTCTCCTGCGTAGCTTTGACCGGTGCAATCAGGTCTTTAAACCATTGCCAGACGCCGCGCAGTTTCTCACCGAGACCGTCAAAAATGGGTGCCAGTGGGGCGAACATTTCCCCGACCGGCGCAAAGGCACTCATGATGCCCTCTATCACACCTGAGAAAAATGCGCTGATGGGCTCCCAATATTTACGGATAAGTAGCGCCCCGGCCACAATCGCCGCTCCGATTGCCACAATCGGCCAGGTAATAGCCCCAAGAACAGAGACAACAGCAGTACCCATTGCCGCGAGAGTTGTACCAAGAAAGCCAGCAGCAGCGATAATGGCGTTAATCCCCATGACAACCGGCCACGCAACGAGACCAATGCCGCCGATGACACCAATAAGAGCCAGCGCGCCACCGGCAACAATGCCGATGGTTTTCGCCAGCCCTTTGTTTTTCTGGATCCAGCCGTCGAGCTTTAACACGTATTTTGTGGCGGTCTGAGTGAGTTTGCGCAGAGAGCCCTCTTGCTGGTCAAAAAGGTCGATACCGACTGCCTCATAAGCAGACTGGAACTCCTTGAAGTCGCCGCCTAGGTTATCCTGCATTACCTTGACCAGTTCCTCGGTTTTACCGTCCGAGGCTTTTATCGTAGCGGTTAGTTTATCTAGTTTTCCGCTGGCCGCTGCCGTCATCAGCACACTTGCTGATTTCATAGCCTCCTCGCCGAATATGGTTTTTACGTATTCAGCTTTCTGACCAGTGCCGAGCTTATTGCGTTCAAAGCTGCCCTGTATTTCTTTTAGGATGGTAAATAACGGGCGCGTATTACCTTTGCTATCCGAGGTTTTGACGCCTAACTCTTTGAGTGCATCATATGCTTTGCCTGTAGGTGCTTGTAATCTCGTAATAACAGCCGCGGAGCCCGTCCCGGCCATTGACCCTCTGATGTTATTATCATGAAGTGTGCCTGTAATCGCCGCTGCCTGCTCAAGGCTCACCCCAGCATTTTTCGCTACAGGGGCAAGGTAACTTAATGAATCACTTAACCCCTGAAAATCAGCAGTGGTTTTGTTCATCGTGGTTGAAAGAACGTCACCGATATGTGCAGCCGCGTCATTAGAGAGCTGAAAGGCAGCTTTTGTCCCCATCAATAGTTGCGCGTTTTCCTCCATTGTTTTTCTGTTTGCAAGTGACAGGTTGAGAGTCACAGGCGTCATAGCTGCTATAGCTTCGGCATCACCGCCACCTTTTGCGATAATAATCTGCGCGCTGGCGGCATCATCTGCAGAGGCGGCAGTGTTGTCGCCGAGCTGGCGCGCCTGTTTGCGTAGCGCCTGCATTTCTGGCGACTGCTTATCAACCCCGAGTACGGCCTGCAGCTCGGAATTTTTCTGCGCAAAGTCATAACCGGGCATCAGCAATTTAACACCGGCCATCGTTCCCGCCGCTGCAATGCCGACACCTGCCGCGCCAACCGATGCAGCATTACCAGCAAGCTCCTTACCTAACTGGTATCGGGCTTTGATACGACTTAGTTTTGCCTGCTGCGCACTGACGCGCGCCAGTGCCTCACGCTGGCGGTTAAGCTGCGCCGTCGTTTCGCTAATGGAGGTTTTGAGCCGACGCTCATCAGCAGACAGGGTGCGGGTATTGATACCGGCCTGCATCAGCTCTGAGCGCTGTCGCTGTACCGATGTTCTCAGGCTGTTGTATTTCGTCTGCAGCTCAGAGGCGGCGCGTTTCGCCGCTTCGAGCGCCTGCGCCTGCGCGCGGGTCGGACTGGTCGTGTTTTTAAACTGCACGGCCAGCTCACCGGCTTCGCGTTTGGCTTTTTCAAGTGACTGACTGGTCACGGCCAGTTGCGCACTGGCCTTGCGAAATCCGTCGATTTTCGACGCCTGCGCGTTCAGGGTGCGCAGGTCTTTTTGTGTATCGCGAATATCGCCCGAGAGGGTTTTACTCGCGGTCTGGATAGATTTAAGCGGTCGGGTCGCCTGGTCGACCGCTTTCAGCAACACCTCAAGCCTCAGGTTATTACTCATTGTGGTTTCCGCTCCGCTGTAATGCCTTTTCGCGAAATGTGATGAGCTCATTCAGGCTCAGTGAGTAGAGGTCTGTTTTCGACCAGTGGAATATCACAGCGATATCCGCCATCAGGTCATCGGTCGACAGGTCGGGTGGAAAATCTATCCCACCGAAGCCGGTGACAAAAAACCAATCACCTTACCGGCAAGCTGCAGCATATCGGGCAGATTCATTGCGGTAAGCTCCTGCGCCGTAAGTGCGGGATAGGTCATGCGGGGCAGGACTTTAATCAGCGCATCGACTTCAGACTGCGCCACCGCCGCCAGACTGACACCGCGCAGGGTACCGGCGTTCGGCTCAATCAGGGTGACTTTCTCAATTGTCTGACCGGCGCGCTTGATTGGCTTGTCGAGGGTCACGACATTCGGGTTTACGGTGTCAATTTCATTGCCAGCCGTATCAACAAATTCAGGGGTTTTACGTGGTGCTTTTGCCATGATGTTTTTCTCTGCTCAGAAAGGGATTAATAACCGGCCAGCAGTGCTGACCGGTCAGGAGATTACAGCCCGATTGCGCGGCGGTGCTGTTCCAGACGGTCTACGCCGTTCACCTTCTCGACCATGTTGACGGTGTCGATTTCGATAACGTCGCTACCATCAATCGTGAGGCGGTAGTAGGTGCAGACGGTCGACAGTTTGGTCGAGGTGTTTTCACCCTGTTTATTCTCGCCGCCGTCGATTTCTTTGTGACGGCCGCGCATGACCACCTCAACGGCCACGATTTCGCCGGTGTCGTCGCGCTGGTAAGAGCCAGCAAAACGCAGCGGCACAGCATCGGCACCCGGCGCGGCATACTGCGCAAAGAGCGCCACATCAGGCAGGCCACCGACAGACCACTCGACGGTGAGCGCATCGTCATCGAGACCGAGGTCAATCGCCGCCGCGCCGTTCATACCGCCGCCGCGATAGTTTTCGAGCTTGCGGGTCAGCTTCGGCAGCGTCACGGATTCAACAACGCCCATGTAGCTCAGGCCGTCATTGAACATGTTCAGATATTTAAGTTTGCGGGGTAGTGCCATGTCGTTTCAGGCTCCTTAGCTGTTGACCGATTCGGCCAGATTGACCAGATATTTATCGGTAATACGCTGGCGCAGGGTCAGGCTTTCCAGCGGGGGAACCGGCGTATAGTCGTAATCGATATACAGTTTCCCGCCTTTCAGGCTCTCTTTATCGTTCGATTCCTCATCGAACCAGCATTCACCATCCACGATGTAGCCATTCGATTTCAGCTCGCGGAATTTGGCGTTAATGCCGTCAACAATGTCGCGGATAAGCGATGCGGTGATGGGTTTATCGACCGCCCACAGGTGCGCCTCGGCCATCGTGTCGGCCAGTACCTGCGCGGTGCGGGTGTAGTTCTCAAACAGGAAAAGCGGGTCATCAGAGCAGGTGCGGTTACCCCAGAAGCGGAAACCATCTTTGCGCACCAGTGTCGTGACCCCGGCCTCGTTGAGCAGGTCAGCATCGGTGCCGGATGCCTGCAAATCCCAGAAGACAGAGGCGCTGATGCCGGTGACGCCCTGCACGCCCACGTTAGACAGGGTTTTGTGCCAGCCGATTGTCTGGTCGATATAGGCGCGCAGGCCGAGTGCGCGCGCGGTGGCGTAGGCGGTTGCGGTGGCGTTCGTGGTGGTGTCCCACGCAAGGAAGTCAGGCCAGATAACCATCAGCTCGCGCTGACTGAAATTTTCGCGGTATTTGATGGCATCAGATAGGGTTTTACAGCCCCATGCACTGACGTAACCAAACGCACGCAGGCTGATACACACCGAGGCGAGTGCGGTTGCGACCTCCTGCGTATCGAGACCCGGCACGCCGAGAATACGTGGCTTGACGCCGGTGACCGCCTCGGCGGTTAACAGTGCCTTGATGCCGGTGTATTTACCGTTCTCATCCGTGCCGCCGATGATGTTTGAAATGGTCTGCGCTTCGGCGTCCTCTCCGGTACCTTCGGCAACACGCACGACGACGGTGACGGGTTTTGACTGGTCGGCGATGGCCTGCAGTGAGGTTGCCAGCGTGCCTTGTTTACCGGCTTTCGCAATAGCGCTCTGCACATTGGTAATCAGCACCGGCTCGTTGAGGGGGAATGTTGCGCTATCCGCATCGCTGGCCGTGCAGACCATACCGACGACAGCGGTCGCAACGGTGGAAATGACGCGGGTGCCGTCGTTAATTTCAAGCACCTGCACGCCGTGGTGAAAATCACTCATCCGGGTAACTCCGTGGTTAGTGGGTGAGTAATATTTTCTGTTGTGTGGTGGGGGCGGGCTATGTAATGGCGATGGCTGGCTGATGGTACAAAAGAAGGGCATAAAAAAGACGGGCATCAGCCCGCCTTGCATTATTCCGGCTTGACCGGCCACTCGATATCCGGCGCACCCTCGGTGCTTACCGCCTGAATGTCCTTAATGTAATTCATCCAGAGAATCAGGCTGGCCTTATCATCATCACTGATGATGCCGAGCTGCAGCTCTGTTTGCCACCCGGTGATTTGCTGCTGCGCCTCAGAAAGCAGAGCCTGCTTTTGCTGTTCTGCGACGGCAATTTCATCAGCATGTTGCGCCGCCGTGTCGGTCACCCACTGGTTACCGTCCCATTTATCATACGCCGTGACAGGTGCCAGTAACGTCAGCGTATCCGGCAATTCGCCGAGAAAAGCGATGATTTCCGGTTGCCCGGTCTCAGTGCTGTAAGCCGTTAAACCGCGATAATCCGCAATAGTTTCCCATTGTTTTTCATCCGCGCTGCGCACCAGTGCAAAGCCATCACCCGGTAATGCTGGCTTATCGGCATAACTGAAAGCAGGCAAGCCCACACCCGCGGCTAAATATTCCATCGTCACCGCCTGAAATTCGCGCTGCTGAGGCTCCACGTTGTACACCGTGAGCCAGCCAGCAACGGTGGCAATGCCGCTTTTATTCAGTTTTGCCGTAGGTAAATCAGTGTTGTATTTGTTCATTATGCTGCTCTCACAATGTAGTTAAATGCAATGTTGCGTGGGCGGGTTTCTGAGCTACCAGCTTCACCGGTATACATAGCGCCGCCCACGCCGGAATTAGAAAGCTCAGCACCGGCAGTCACTGGCATCTTGATTCCGGCGTCAACGGATTTATATGTACCGAGCGTGTGGCTATGTTTTTTTATCATGTCGTCCTGCCATGCCAGTAAAGACCTGCCAGGATCCACGCCGCGTCCGTTGTCCCACCCGCGAATAAATTCACCGCGCAGGTCAGGTAATTTGCCGGAGGGATATGCCGCTGCCAAAAATGGATACATTGCCTTGTCAAAAGTGGCACCATTACAGATAAGCCACCCCAAAGGTGCAGTTGCCAAAGGCCACGGTTGAGGAATGCCGACAGGCGCAATGTCAGTGCCATTTATCACAAAGCTCCCGTTATGTCGGAACTCCAGCCATGCCGTTTTATCGCCTCCTTTGATTTCAAAGCCGATATATGACCTTTTGCCCACCATTTCAGTGAATCTGATATTTCCGTACTGGCCGCCGACGCTCTGCATAAACAGACCATCAACCTGATTGAATGTCTGGCTTCCGTCGGTGTAGGAATACGCGCCACTTTTGATAAGGGCGTCTTGTCCGGTTACTTTGAGAATTTTTGGGGTGAACTTATCAGTAAACCAGCCATCAGCATTACCCTGCATTTGCATGGTGCTGTCAGTGCTGGCAATGGGGCGTAAAAATACTCCTGCCTTACTTCCCGCCCCCGACTCGCTGCTGATAACCAGTGCGTTATTCGCGTTATCTCTGAGCACCGTTGATGCACCGAGAGTGATAAGGGATTCCGTTCCCGTTTTACCGACCTCAAGTACACCACTGACACCGAGGCGACCGGTAATATCGCCACCGGCTAAAGAGAGGTATTTCGACAACTCGGCCTGATTACCTACCCGCATCAATATCCAGCCGCTGCTGACGTTATCAAAGCGGGTACCTAAAAAAGAGAGTGCTGCATTGTTGTGCATAACAAAAACAACCGTGCAACCATAGCTGTTATCCCTGACGCCCAGACAATGCGCATACATGTACTGACCCGGCCCGGTTGGCAGTCCGGTCGGTACGTTGGTACTGCCCTCCATTTTGATAAGCAGAGACTCACCTGCGCGAAAAATACGGGTTTTAAAATCAATCGTAGTGGTGCTGATTTTCTCAGCACCCAGACCAAATCCGCCGACGCCAATCACCTGACCCGTACCTGTTCCGACGTCCTTTGTCGCTGCGCTTCCTAACCCCAGCGAGCCACGCGCTTTTGATTTGTCGGTCAGTTCTGACAGGTTATTTTTTGCCTGCAAATACTGAGCATGCGGGTTAGCAGCCGCAAGGTGATTTTTCATCAGCTCATCGGCATAACCCTTAACCTCAATGGCTTTATCGTCGACATACTGACGGGTTGCCAGCACGACCGACGGGTCGATTTTTAGCGTGATGGCCGTCGTACTGGAGACAATCAGAATCATGCGAATGGTCTGCGTGCGGCCGCTCCCCTCCGCCAGTTTCGGCTTGTAGGTTTCGGGGCAGTTCGCCACGGCAATCAACACGCCATCATCATCATAGAGACCAATCTCGCGGATCCAGAAACCGCCCTCATTTTCGGGAATAATTTGTTCCGCGATAATCTGGCTGGCATTGGCCGGGTCAACGGTCAGCATATTCAGCGGCGCGATGCGCTGCTGGTTAATAAGCGCTGTTTGTGCCGGGTCTGGCGTGGGTAATTTGCCGTTGGCATCGCCCACGGCCATTTGCGTCAGGTTCAGCTTAGTGCCGAGTGCGGTCGCGTTCGCCAGCCGTGCCGCGCCCTGATTGGTCAGAATGGCATAATATTTTGCTGTCATGCGTTCACTCTCAGGTTATCAATCAAATGAATAGCCGAGGCCGGATAAATACCGCCACCGACAATAATTTCTTCGGGCAAATAGGGGTAAACCGTCAGCGCATCACCGTGATAGCAGGCCGCGCCGACATACAGCTCGCCGGTTGAGCTCAGACTGATAGCCAGCCCGGTCAGGTGGCGGCTTGCCGGTTTGGCGTCTTCAATCAGGCGCTCAAGCTCCTGATACATTTCCTCAGTGATACCGCTATCGAGCACACCAACAACGAGGCGGAATGTGCCTGGCTCCTCGTTGAGCTTCCACCACTCGCGCACCTCAATCAGATAGCCGAGCGGCTCAACCACCCGGCGCAATGCGCTGATGGTGCCTTTGTGCTGATGGACAAAAAACGAGGAGGCACAAACACTGCGCTTTGTCGCCTCCGGCCACGTCTCATCCCACCGGTCGACCGACAGCGCCCACGCCAAATAAGGCAGCAGACTGACCGGGCAGGTGCGCCAGTTCCATAACGTGCGCAACGGTACCGGCACGCGCTGAATCTCAGCGAGCGCGGCAGCGGCGGCAACTTCCAGCGGCGACGAGCCGACGGGTAACAACCGGTCACTCATCTGAGCCCCCGATAGTTATCCGGTGCTCGGTACAGTTCGACGCCTGCGACTTACTCAGCACGATATCGGCCTGCGGTGATGCCAGTTCGACACGCTGCACCCCTTCGACATGCAGCGCGGCATAAATGGCTGACAGCCGGATATCGCGCCCGAGACGGTGCTGCGCGCTGATGTAGCTCTGCAGCTTCTGCTCTGATGCCTGCCTGATGGGCTCAGATTCTGGACCGGGGTAAACGTAGAGCGTCGCGTCAATCTGGTACGGCACAATCTCGGCTGACTGGACGGTCACCCGGTCGGCCACCGGGCGAACATCCTCAGCGTTCAGCGCCTTATCAACAATCGCCAGCAGGTCAGCCCTGGCGGTACCGTCGCCCTCGCGGGATAACACGGTAATCGTCACGCAGGCTGGCGACGGGCTTTCGACCGAGACGTCAGCGACCCGCCCGTCGGCGCTGCGGCCATGATATTCATATGCGCCGACCGGACCCGCCACGCTCAATCCCTCAAATGCCTGTTGCGTGCGCAGGCGCAGGTCGGTGTCGGATTCCATAACGGCAGGCGTCGGCGGGATGGTGGTGTCATCTGCCGGTGTGATGGTGAGGCGCTCGGTATTATTGTTTCCGGCCACGACGTCGAGGTCGTTACCGGTTGAATACGCCAGCGTCACCGCCTGCGCGGCTTCGTTCACCCGCTGACGCCAGATAACCTCACGGTAGGCGTTTTCCTGCAGCAGCTTAACAATCGGCTCTGACTCAAGCGTCAGCGTCCGGGCGATGGCCTCCTGCTGGTCTTCGGGATAAAGTGAAATCAGCGTCGCAATGCGTTCCGCAAGGATGGTTTCATAATCCAGCACCTCAACCACATCGGGGACAGGTAACTGACTCAGGTCAACAGTTGCCATAGTGATTTAACTCAGTGAAAGGGTGGTAGAAACTGACGCGCCGGTATCGGTTCGCGCCCCGGTAATATCGACATACATTTCGCCAGCCTCGCCGCTCTCAAAGCTGATGGCGGTCAGGCGTATGCGTGGCTCCCACTTCTGGATCGCCGAATAGCATGCCACCATGATTTGCAGCCTGAGCGCGGGGGTTTGCGGCATATCAATCAGCGCCGACAGGAGCGAGCCATATTCACGGCGCATCACCCGCGAGCCGACCGGCGTCAGCAGAATGTCGCGCATGCTCTGGCTGATGTGCTCAGTGTCACTGATAGCAAGGCCGGTATTGCGGTTCATACCCTGATAGCGCGCCGTCATTTGGTGCCCTCCGTCCAGCTACCGCCTTTTTGCACGCCGCCGTGACCGTGGTCATCCACCTGCACGCCATTTGATTTAAATGTCCCGTCGGTGTGCTCAATGTTGCCGCGCATGGTGCCGCCTTTCTGCACCTCAATCGTGCCGGTGGTCAGCTTGTTGGTACACACAACCTCGGGGGTATCGAGGGTGATGCGGGTCTCCGCTTTCACCAGCACGACCGGCACGGTCGCAGTGATGGAATCCGATGCCGTCACGTCAGCCGTTTTGATGCCGCTGACCGTCAGCGCGCCGGTCTCTGGCTCATATTCAATCACCGCGCCATCAGGGAAAGTTACGTGCCACGCATCCGCCGAGGCAGACGGGGCGGGGTTATCATCGGAGAAAATACCCGGCAGCACGAAAGCGGTATCGAGCTCGCCGCCAATGGCCAGCAGCAGCACCTGCTCACCCACCGAGGGCGCCCACCACGTGCGCGAACGACCGGCGCGGGTGGTCAGCCAGTTCAGCCATGTAGTCTGGATCCCGCCACTCTGCACCCGGCAAAGCCCCTGTGCGGTGTCGACCTCAGTCACCACACCTGAGCGAATGAGGTTGCGAATTGCGCGCGCGAGTTCCTGTATCGTGGATAACGTATTCATATCGCAAGGATGCCTCGGGTCTGAATCCGCGCCAATCGGGGCGGATTTGATGGGGGATGGCACAATATTTATTTGCCGAGGTGGCTGATAATGACGTCCTCTATCATCTGCTCATCATCACGGGTAAAGCCGAGCAACGTGCGCGCCTCGTACTGCACGTCGCGGCTGTGAGGGTTTGGCCGGTCTTTGAGGCCGTAGTGATGCACCCGCGCCATGCGCTGCACTTTGCCGGTAAACTCCACCACCGCCGCACTGTCACTGCCTTTGGCTTTCATAAAGCGGTTAGTGCGCAGTTTGGCGAACATTTCGCGCTTAATGCGACCTTTCTTGCTCCGCACCGGCTGGCGCTTTCGCGCGGCATACGGGGTGCCGTCGGGTGCCTGCTGTCGCTTAATACGTTGTTGCTGACTGGCGCGCAGCTTTTTCGCAATGTCAGCCGCCATTTGCCGACGCGCCGCCGGTGAGAGGCTGGCAATCAGACCGGCAAGACGTTCCTGCAGCGCGGTTAACTCACTCATCCCACTTACTCACCAGTTCGCCATTAACGTACAGCTCGACCGGGCGCGTCACCGGCTCAGGCAGCGGCGGCTCAGGGGCATAACTGACATGCAGCGCACCATCGACCTCTTTGACGAGCGTGCGCTCGGTGAGCCTCAGGCTGATACTGATATCGAGCGAATCGTCGTTATTGATATCAATAATCCAGGTGAATCCCTTTTCCCGCCCCTCGTCGGTGGTCATGATGTCTGGCTGATGTTCGCGCAGCCATGCCTGCACCGGGACGAAAATCAAATCGAGGTCGCCGGTGAAGTCGGTCACCACTACGTTAAGCACGTACACCTTTTCAAACGACAGCGAGCTCGCCAGTCGGGAATCGGTATGCCCGTTATCGGCGAAAAGGCGCAGCATATCGGGGTTATTTCGGAGCTGCGGCACGGCGTTAATCAGCGCTTTGCGCAGGCTTTTGTGCTTCTGCATCGAGTTCATCCTGACAGTGTTTGACGGTTTTGACCTGCAGCGCGCAGGCGGTCAGCGCCCCCTCAAGGCGGCGTATATCCGCGCTCAGGTCGCCATTTGTTTTCGGGTCACTTCCCGGCATCGGGCAAAGGCTCACCCTCGGGCATCCGTTGACCACAATCACCGGCGCTGGCGCAGGCGGCGCGGGTGTGCAGCCGACGCACAGCATCAGGCAGAGCAGCGTTATACCAGCGGCGAAAGGCTTCATTTTCATTGAGTAACCTCGTAATTGTCTGCTCACGACGACTGGCTTCTGCACTGGCCTCTGCGAGCTGTTCGCGCAGTGCTACCTGCGCGGATTCATTACGTCTGGCGAGCTGACCGGCGACACTGAGCTGATTTTTCAGCATGCCAATCGTCGTCTTTTGCTCGCTCGCGACGCGGTTTGCCGTCTCAAAGGAGCGGGATAAATTGCCGTTCTCATGGCGTAACCACAGCAGACCAAGCACGGCCAGTACAAGGAGCGTTATCAGGATTTTCATGCCATCACCCCGCCAGCCGTGCGCCAGACAGTCACCAGTTTTTCGAGACTGTGCTCACGCTGGCCATAACCGGCACCCGGTAATGACGCCCAGATATTGCGGCAGCGGGAAATTGCACGTTCAATACGCCCCGCCTTAATATCATCAATCGCGCCACGCTCCCGGATTAACTGAATCGCAAGTTTGTCCTGCGACAGTGGGCTGAAATCCGGTAATGCGAGCTGTTTCTGATAGTGCGGCCAGTATCGATAAAGCTGTTGATAACGCCCGGATGCCGTGGACTTTTCGCCCAGACGGTTAAACACTTTCGCGGGTCGGCCATGCGCGAAAGGGTGGTCGCTGTAGTCGCTGAAAATCTCCGGCTTGCCATCAAGGCCAGTGACAATGACGTCGTAACCACGATTTTTTGTCAGCGGATGCGTCGCCGTTCCCTCTGAATACGCCAGCATGTCCAGAAACGCGGCGATATTCTGATGAGTATTAATGACCGGCATCACTCTCCCCCCTTTTGCGATTTAAAGCGGCGCTGAATGGCGATTTCCACGACCTGATAACCGGCGATGCCAAGCATGGATCCAAGTCCGCAAATAGCAGGCAGTGACATATCAGGAAATTGCACCAGAACGACACCGGCGACCATCGAGACAAAACCACCGAGCAACATGCGACCGATAAACAGGCGCGGGGTGATAGGCTCACCACCGGCCAGCACTTTTCCGACAACAATCATCGCGCCAATCAAAAACAACGACAGGACGCCTTTTTCCCCTTCTGTCATGGTTACTCCCAAAGATTGATAGTTTCAGTTACGGGTGACGATGCCACGTCGGGCAGGTCAATCGCCGTGCCATGCGGCAGAATGACGCCCAGCTCAGACAGACCCGGATTAGCCTGCAGCACCGTCTCGACAACGCCCTCAGTGCGCCCGTAATACCTGGCGCAAAGCGCGTCGAGGGTATCGCCCTGCATCGCATAGGCTTTCATCAGAGCTGACCCACGATGCAGCGTGGCTTATCCTGCAGGCGCGCAACCGACCAGCGCATATCCCGCCACAGGTCATCAATGGTGGTTTCGACGCTGTCGGCTTTTTTGTCACCCTTGCCGGTAGCCTCAACGCCGCGATAACGCTCATAGAGGGTGGCGGTTGTCATCGCCGTTACGGCGCTCAGGTAGTGGAAAACGCGCACATTCTCGCCGTCGATTTCCTCGGCGTCAGGCACGTCGGCCAGCCGCTTAAACCCTGCTGCAAGCTGGCGCAGCCGGTAGTCGTAAAGCTCCGCATTGGTTTCCGCCATGCCGGTCTTGATGGCATTACGCAGGCGCGCATCGGACACCGTCTGCTCAAGGCGCATCAGCTCGCGCACCCGCTTCGGATCCACATCAGGAAAAAAGAACGTGTTTTTAATCACTGCGTCGCCCGTCTCGGGGGCGGGAATCACCACGCCCGGAATGTCCTGCAGTTCATCGGGCTGATTCAGTATCACTGTCGTCATGACAACCTCGTTAGGTTGGGCGGTGGACGCCGGTCTCCGTCTGGGTTAATACCCGCTTTGACCGGCGTGCCGCCCGGCTCGGGGAGCGTTCAGTTAACCGGCGGTTTTAACCGCCTTTGGTGGGCGCCCGCGCTTTGCCGCCGGTTTGGTGGCAGGTTTGCGCGTGCGCGGTTTAGTCGTTTTACGGTGTGCCGTTTCTGGTTTTGGCTTTAATGCGCGTTCCAGTTGCTCAATCGCTTTACGTACACCGCCGTTGCGGTCGAGCTGCATAGCGCGCTGAAACTGTGCCAGCGCCTCCGCGCTCTGACCGGCATCGCGCAGGGTCAGGCCGGTCACTTTATGCAGACGGGCGCGCACCATATCGGGAACGTCGGCACCGTCGGTCAGGTCGATGGTGGTCAGCAGTAATGCGAGGTCGACAGGCTCACCGGCATCGCGCAGGCGCTGTGCGGCAAGTGCCACCTCTTCAACCAGCATGTAAGGCGTCGTGCGGCGATGGTCAGAGGTGAGGCCGTATTTCAGCGCATAAGGGGCTATTTCCAGCGCGCCAGCGATATCACCGGCATCGAGACGCCACAGCATGACGGTCATTACAATGTCATCCTGTGCACCACGGCCATCAGCCAGCACACCGGCGACCCACGGCGCATAGAACGGCAACAGCTCGCGCTTTTTCTCGGCTTTGCGCTCATTTGAACGGATGTTTTTTAACGTGCGGCGGTCTTCGGCCAGCTTTACCAGCATCTGCTCGTAGGCGGTTGCATGGCGCAGCGGGGCTTTTTCCCGCTGCGCGGCTTCTGAGGCCGAGACCCGCATCATGTGACGCTGTGCGGGGCTCGTCATGGGTTTACTCTCCGCTTTCCGGTGCTGCAGGCGCGGTGAAATCGCCCAGGGTGATATTTTCCAGCAGGCACCCGGCGGCATACGCTTCAATCACATAATCGATGTTCATCGATTCGTAGTTTTCCACGCGGTCTTTTTTCGGGTTCTCATCAATGCTGCGACGGTGGCTCTCATCCATGAAATAGATAGAGAGGTTTTCCAGCGTGGTCACGAATACCGCATTTGCCGGGAAGTAAGGCACGCGCACGGCTGGCAGGTTGCCGATGCGCTTCTGGCTGATGATGATATCGGCCGCGAGCGATTCGCTGTTTTCCTGCTGTTTGTTAACCAGCGGGAAATATTTGTCGGCCAGCAGCTTACGGCCAACGATAGCGACGAGTTTCGGGTCATCCTGATAAATCTCGTCAATCAGGGTGTTGGTACCATCCATCACCAGCGCATCGAGGTTTTCATAGTCGCCGTTTTTACCGACACGAATCACATCAGATACGACCTTACCCTCAGCATCGGTGATTTTGCTCATCACGCGCGCCGGGGCTTCATTGCGGTACTTCTGCAGCCAGCCGACAGCCACATCCTGCAGCATCGGGTATTTAATGCGGTCTGAAGTATCAGCACGGGTGATGCCATTAAAACCGGCCATGATGAAATCCAGTGCCTGACGCTGGACAATGGCGTCGCGAATGCGGCGCTGGAAATCCTGAAAACGCGCCCACAGGTCGAGGCGCTTATAGGTCAGGTGGAAGTCAAAGTTAATCTGATTGCACTCGTACTTGTTGGACTCAAGCGCGGTGAAATCTGCGGTCTGGCGTTCTTTGTCGCCCGAGGTGTCGGTCGTGCTGGCGATAGTGCCGGTCACACCGACGCCGATTTTCTCGCCCTTCATTTCTGCGACCGGCAGAATGTTAATCATCTGCAGAAACGCGGATGACGCCTGCACGGTGTTCATCAGGGTTTGCGTAACGGACGGCTCGACGGTGAATTTTTTACTGATGTCATCAACGCTGATGCCGTTCAGTTTGGCGAGCTGGCTCAGATAGGCATTGAATTTAAAACGGGTTTCCTGACGCATAGTATTTCCTGTTTGAATTAATTGGTTAGTCACAGCATCGGGCGGGGTCGCCGCCCGGTTTCAGACCTGCGGGTTATCAGCAGTCGGTCAGCAGCTCATCGCCACCGCCACCGCTGGCTTTTGCGCGTCGCGGCTGGCTGAAACTTTCGGTTTTATCGAGGGTGGTTTTCAGGACGGAAAATGCCTGGCTGGTTTCTTCAACCTTGCCGGTCAGTTCCTGTTTGAAGGTCGCAAATGCGGTTTCCATATCGGAAATACGCTTATCCTGTGCGGTCAGATTGGTCTGCACATGCTCGCTGACGGTGGTCACCGCTTCATGCACATCATTCAGGCGCGCATCGTCGCTGACCTGTTTGCGGCTGAAAATGGCGCTCACCTTATCGACCAGGCTGTTGAGTACCGTGCCGGGAACGTCTTCAAATTCCAGTTCCGCCAGTGTGGCAACAGAAAAGACGTTTTCAGGATTGGCCTTAAAGCGCTGCAGCGGGTTGTATTTCGCGGTGCGGCAGAATTCGAGATATTCGGTGCCGAGGCTCGCCGGGTCATCGGTCACAGCCAGACCAACGAGGTAGCATTTCCCGCTGTTACTGAAATTCGGCGCAATTTCCATTGAGGTATAAACCTTCTGAAGCGCCTTATTCATCGCGACTAATTCGTCGGATGGGCTGATTTTGGCGAACAGTGCCAGCTTTCCTTTAAGCGCGGAATCGTCATCGATTTTTTCCGCTTTCAGTTCGACCACATCGCCATAGCGTTTGAACGGGCTATCAGGCAGCAGACCTTTAATGTGCTCAAGGTTAATGCGGCAACCGTAGACACGCGGGTCAAAGGTGTCGGCCATTTCCTGAATATCACTGGCGCTGATAATGCGCCCGTCGCAGGTATCACCCTCGACGCCGATGCGAAAGAATTTTGAGACTTTTTTTGCCATTGTCAGGAGTCCTGAGGTTGTGGTTACGGGTCACCGCCAGTTTCCAGACTCAGACCACCCTCAGCCACCAGTCACGACTGGACAACCTCCCACACAACAGCACCTTAGCGAATCACTGACGGCCATTAAGTAGCCTTGCCCTGAATCCATTACGGCGAGGCATCAATGACCATTTCCACCGATACAACCTTGTTGCATGACCCGCGACGACAGGCATCGCTGCTTTACTGGCAGGGCTTTTCCGTGCCACAGATTGCCGAAATGCTGCAGGTCAAACGCCCGACCGTGCAGAGCTGGAAGCAGCGCGACGGCTGGGACGGTATTGCACCGATTTCCCGCGTCGAAAGCAGCCTTGAGGCGCGTCTGATTCAGCTCATCGTTAAGCCACAAAAGTCAGGCGGCGACTTCAAAGAGATTGACCTGCTCGGGCGGCAGATTGAGCGACTGGCGCGCGTTAACCGCTACAGCCAGACCGGCAACGAGGTCGACCTTAACCCCAACGTTGCCAACCGCAACAAAGGCGAGCGTAAGAAACCGAAAAAGAACTTTTTCAGCGACGAGGCTATCGCAAAGCTGGAAGAAATATTCTTCGACCAGTCTTTCGAGTATCAGCTGCAGTGGTACCGCGCAGGGCTGGCGCACCGTATTCGCGATATTCTCAAATCCCGCCAGATTGGCGCGACGTTCTATTTCTCCCGCGAGGCACTGCTGCGCGCACTCAAAACCGGCCATAACCAGATTTTCCTGTCAGCCAGTAAAACGCAGGCTTACGTGTTCCGCGAGTACATCATCCAGTTTGCGCGACTGGTCGACGTCGACCTGACCGGCGACCCGATTGTCATCGGCAACAACGGCGCAAAACTGATTTTTCTCGGTACCAATTCCAACACGGCGCAGAGCCATAACGGCGACCTGTATGTCGACGAAATTTTCTGGATCCCGAACTTTCAGCGGCTGCGCAAAGTCGCCTCGGGCATGGCCTCGCAAAAACACCTGCGCTCAACCTATTTTTCGACGCCCTCCACGCTGGCGCATGGCGCTTACCCCTTCTGGTCTGGCGAACTGTTCAACAAGGGGCGCAGCAGTATCGCCGAGCGTATCGATATCGATATCAGCCATACCGCGCTCGCCGGTGGTCAGCTCTGCGACGATGGACAGTGGCGGCAGATTGTCACCATTGAGGACGCGCTTGCCGGTGGCTGCACGTTGTTTGACCTTGACCAGCTCAAACGCGAAAACAGCGCAGAAGACTTTAAAAACCTGTTTATGTGCGAATTTGTCGACGACAAAGCGTCGGTGTTCCCGTTCGAGGAGCTGCAGCGCTGCATGGTCGACGTGATGGAATCATGGGAAGACTTTGCCCCGTTCGCCGATTATCCATTCGGATCCCGCCCGGTCTGGATTGGCTACGACCCGTCACACACTGGCGACAGCGCCGGGTGCGTCGTACTCGCGCCGCCGGTGGTCTCGGGTGGCAAGTTCCGCATGCTGGAGCGTCATCAGTGGAAAGGCATGGACTTTGCCGCACAGGCAGAGGGGATCCGCAAGCTGACCGAGAAATATAACGTTGAATACATCGGCATTGACGCGACCGGCCTCGGCCTCGGCGTTTATCAGTTGGTGCGCTCATTCTTCCCGGCAGCGCGCGGTATCCGTTACACACCTGAAATGAAAACCGCAATGGTGCTCAAGGCAAAAGACACCATTCGCCGCGGCTGTCTGGAATATGACGCCGGGGCAACCGACGTCACGCAGTCGTTTATGTCCATCCGCAAAACCATGACCAGCAGCGGGCGCAGCGCCACCTATGAGGCCAGCCGCACCGAGGAAGCCAGTCACGCCGATATCGCATGGGCGACCATGCACGCCCTGTTAAACGAACCGCTTTCCGCCGGTAGCGGCATGCAGCCAAAATCTATTCTGGAGTTTAATTAATGAAAAATAACGTTTTCTCACAAAGCCAGATTCAGGCAATGGCCGACATTCTGCACTCTGACAGTTTTGACTATCAGGCAACATGGTTGCGGGTCGGTAAACTCAATATCGATCGCAGTATCACCAAATCGCGCCAGATTGGCGCAACGCAGCTTTTTAGCCGCGAGGCTCTGCTTGATGCTCTGACAACGGGCGATAATCAAATCTGGTTTGCTCACACCATTGAGCATGCGCGCGTGGCGCTGATGTACATGAATGACCTTTCGGCGCGTGTTGGTGTCCGTCTGGCAAGCAACGGCCACAGCCTGCAGCTCAACGACGGTGCGGTTATCAGCTTTGTCGGTGAGGAATCCCATTGCGCCGCGCTGGCGGGTAATGTCTATCTTGATGAGTTCGGATGGTTCAATAATCCGATAAGAGCGGCCAAAGTCTCGGCGGCTATCGCCTGCCATAAACGCTACAGCCTGACGATGTTCACCTCACCCTCTGATAATTTTGACGCTTTTCAGGTGTGGAACGGCACGTTACGCAGGCACCGACCGTCACCGTTAATCACTACCGGCGACAGCGTATTCTGCAAAGATGGTGTCTGGCGTCAGTCGGTCACGCTCGATGCAGCATGCCTGCGCGGGTGCAATCTCTTTACGCCAGAGGAAATAAAACGCGAATACCGCGATGACGATTATCGCAGACTGTTTGGCTGCGACTGGTCTTTTGCTGTTGCAGCGGGTGAGGTGGCAGCATGAGCAAGCGCAAGCCACGTAAAGCAGTCGCCATGACCGCCAGCGCCTCGCAAAAAATGGAGGCGTTCACCTTCGGCGAGCCGGTGCCGGTACTCGATAAACGCGACATTCTGGATTATGTCGAGTGCATCAGTAATGGCAAATGGTACGAGCCGCCGGTCAGTTTCTCCGGGCTGGCAAAGAGCCTGCGCTCTGCCGTACATCACAGCTCACCGATTTATGTTAAGCGCAATGTGCTCGCCAGTACCTATATCCCGCACCCGTTGCTGTCTCGTCAGGATTTCAGCCGCTTTGCGCTCGACTATCTCGTTTTCGGCAATGCCTTTCTTGAGCAGCGTCACAGCGTCACCGGCCAGTTAATCAAACTGCTGGCCTCACCGGCCAAATACACCCGACGCGGGGTCGACGACTCGATTTTCTGGTTTGTGGAAAATTTCACCCAGCCTCACGAATTCGCCCCTGATACGGTTTTTCACCTGCTGGAGCCCGACATTAATCAGGAGATTTACGGCCTGCCGGAATATCTTAGCGCGCTTAATTCCGCCTGGCTGAATGAGTCCGCGACCCTATTTCGCCGCAAATATTACCAGAACGGTGCGCACGCGGGTTACATCATGTATGTGACCGACCCGGCGCAGAGCGCGACCGACGTCGAATCGCTGCGCGAGGCGATGCGTAACTCAAAGGGGCTCGGCAACTTTAAAAACCTGTTTTTCTACGCTCCCGGCGGGAAACCGGACGGCATCAAAATCGTGCCACTGAGCGAAGTCGCCACAAAGGATGATTTTTTTAACATCAAGAAAGCCAGCGCCGCTGACCTGATGGACGCGCACCGCGTACCGTTCCAGCTCATGGGCGGCAAGCCCGAGAATATCGGTTCACTAGGTGACGTTGAGAAGGTGGCAAAAGTCTTTGTGCGTAACGAGTTGTCGCCACTACAGGACAGATTCAGGGAGGTAAACGACTGGCTCGGCACGGAAGTCATCAGGTTTAAAAATTACACCCTCGATAACCCGGAATAACACCCCCCAAGCCGCCGCGATGGCGGCTTTTTCATATCCCGCCATCATCACGCCTCAGACGCGCCACACGCGCACGACCACCATCGACCACCAACGAGCCGACAGCAACCACGACAGCGCCGTCACGACGCGCTCAGACGATAATTTTTAATAATGCGCACCACCGCTGGCGCGCAATGCTTTCCCCGCCACGCCTGCCCGCTTTATGGGGCATTTTTAATGCAGTTGCATCAGGAGCCCCGAGGCGCGCGAGCACTGGCGCTGGCTGGCAAACACTGAAATTAAAAACGAATGCAAACTCATGCACCTTATGCATGCGCCACTAAAAAAGCGGTAAATTAGTGATAAATTCATCGCTTTTTGACTCGACCTCATCCACCAAGAGCAAGTATTGCATTCCCTCGTTTAGCGAAACCGGCCGCTCATATTCAATCATGAAAACATCGTGATAAGTACGGCCTAACCAGTACCCACCGCCGCACTCTTTGGGACGCTGAAAAAACACCCATCCACCCGGCTTAAAGTTCTCTAAAGCCTCACCACGATAGACAACTTGAAAATTTGAGTCTTTGACGCCCATATAACCACCACAAAAAAATACTGTATACACATACAGTGTTTTAGCAGATATCCGGGGTTAATGCTAACGCCTCGCCGGGCTCGTTGTTCAACCCCGCCAGCACTGAAAGCGAGTTTCAGCGCTGACGGCGTTATTATTTATTATTTAAAATCACCTTAATCGCGAACACTTTCACCGGTTTATCGCCGAAATGAGGATGAGTTATGGTTTTGATTTCAAAGCCGTTGTACTTCACGTCGATGCGTCGACTGGTATCGTCTTTGCGCGGATAGCCTTTGGTGATAATCAGGCGGTCGTATTTACGCGGAAAGTCTGCCCACGCGCCGCAGATAAGGCGAGAGCGCCAATACTCGTTATACAGCCGGTATTCTTCGGTTTTCTCTCCGCACTTCATGGCGTCGAAATATTCACCTTTCACAGCCAGTTGCAGATTGCCCATTTAACAACCCTCCCGACGGATATCATCAACACTGAGCCATTTCACACCCGCTTTATCCATTGCCGCTTCGTAAATCCCCGCCACTTTCGAACCGGAATAGTGCTTCCATATGCTAGGAATCACGACCGTTGGCTCGCGTTTGACAAGAGCCTTTTTACAAGCCCGAATTTCTTCAGCTAAAGACTCAACCACCCTGACACCGTGTTCATCCAGTTTTGATAAAACCGTAACCACTCCTGATTTTTTATCAACTCTGCAAATAATACCGACGGCTTTTTCCTCTGCTGAATAAGCCGGGTCGCAACCAATCATATAATCGCCTGACTGAATTAACTTAGTCGTCATTACATTAGCCCCACTCTTTTTCTGTTGAATATCCCGGCCACTCATCAGCAACCGGATATGTGAATTTCTGCCCCTCGTAAATCACGGTCGCACCACGTGCCAACGCCTCAAGCTCCCAGCGTTTCGGGGTGATGCCATGTTGCGCAAGGTCAAAGCGGATGCGCGGTATTTGAGCGCGTTCGGATTTTGTCATCCTGCCCGATGGCGCAATATCATGCGGTTTTAATGTTTCGCCGCTTCTTTGCTGGCGATTTTTCTGCGGCGTATCGCGTTTTAAAGCGCCCCTGAGCACTGCCATAACTTCTGGGTCATCCCATGCGATAACCCCACCCTCAACGAGATTTAGCACCGCTGCGACATGCTCAGACGGCGTATGGGTCATAACTGGATCGCCACCGGCGGTGAGCTTTCCACAGTTATTGACAGGACTCCGAGGCGCGGCGATGCCGCTTTTTAAGGTCAAAGGCTCAACGGCCAAAATCTTTGGAACAATGCGCCATTCCGATGACCGGGTAATGTGAACGTGACGCGCGCCGAGGTGAGGTGCGTATATACCGACAACTCTCTCGATTTCTTCCTCGTAGTCGTTAACCTCGTCACTAACGCTACGGGCTACCCTGACCGTCTGCCCGTCGCGCGGGACATTTGCGCCACCTTGTGCAGTGATATACAGGTCGAAATCACCGCCATCGGCAGCAGCGCGCGCAGCTTCCACACGCTCATCAAACTCGTCAGCAATACTGACCCCGCGAGGCAGCTTACGCAGCTCACGGTAAGCGCCCATTGTCGGCAGTCCAATCGGCTTAAACTGAGGTATTCGCCACGTTGACGCCCATGCAGTAACAGCGGCGGCGGTATCTTTGAGCGGCTTGCCGGTATCGTTATCGAGCTCACCATCGAGCGCATAACCGTCGATATTTTTTGCAATGTATTTCGCGATGTACCCTGCCGCACCGCCTTTGTTCAGGTGTTTAGCCTGAAATCTGTTACGAGCAGCACCGCGCTCCTCGCCATCCTCTTTGAGAGCATAACGACGCATAATTTCGGTAATTTCTTTACGCTGCCGACGCTTGCAAAACAGCATCATGTGCCAGTGCGGCGTCCCGTCATGGTGTGGCTCGACGACACGCATTCCGTAAACCTGCAAATCGTTATCTTTGAAAGCTGTACGCATCAGGCTCCAGATACGGCAAAGGTAACGCTGCGCATCTTTAGGGGTATAAGCCGCACCATTCCAGCCATGATTAAGCTGTACGGTTTTATCTTTACCTTTTCCGACCTGACGCGTTGGGTGGTACTTTGAGGGTGCTGTCAGCGTGATAAACATACCGACATCACCCTCAGCAGCGGCATAACGCTCAATCCCTGCGATAGTATTCATCAGCTCCATGCGACGAATTTCAGGGTTTGAAATACTCCCCATGACCTTACTGATAAGGTCGATACGTTCGCCGGTGACTTTGTTTTCCAGTTCGCAAGATTTCAGGTATTCGAGATTAGCCAGGCGGCGCGCGTGAACATCACGAACCGCCATTTTGCTCGCATAAGGTGAACGGTCTTTATTGACCTCACCGGCAGCGATGAGCAGCGCCTCGCGCCAGCGCATACGCTGTGCTTTGAGCTGATTGACCCACCACTCGTCTTTAATAAGTCGGGAAATTGCGGAAAATGCCATTCGGATCGTCATCTGACCCTTGCGGTATTTTTTCCAGTACATCGGGGTAAGATTAAAAGCGCGAGCAATACCGGCCACCTGACCGTATAAATGCGCCTGCGCCTCATCTGTGAATAGCGTATCTTTTCCGCCGTGTGCCTCTGCCCATGCGTCGCTTAACTCCTCGTATTTGCTCCAGAGCTGTGATGCTATTCTGGCCGCAAATTTTCTGAGTTCCTTGTCATTCATGTCAGGCAGGCGCGCAAACTGGTCACGCTCAGATATAAACCCAATCGAAGCGGCTTCGTTCATCCCGCACAACTCATTAACACGCTCAAGACGCGGGAGCAGCTTGCGCTCAAATGTATTTTTGAGGAAATAAAGCCCACCCAAAGGGCTCTTTGTGCGGCGGATGAAGTTATAACGCGAAGTAAACATTGTTTGCAGGAAAAACGGCAGGCGGTCAATCCGATTTAAAACACCTTGCACCTGACGGAGTTCGGCACGTGTAAGGGGTCTGTCGCGGCCAATGGCCTCTCTGGATTTATTCCACGGATATGCACCGACGAAATTATCACCGGTGCTTTTTGAAAACGGCGGAGGTGGTGAGGGGGCAACGCGCCCCCGCGTCTCAATAGCCATTTGTGTCAAATGCCTTTAAACACTGCTGACCAAGTCGCTCAACCTGAGCGCTCAACGCTTCAAAAGAGCCAACACTACCGCTCAAAATATCGTGCTGAATCAAACCGGAAACGAGCTGGTTTAATTTGGGGTAATAGCCGACAACATCCAGCCACTCTTTACCGGCATTCTTCCCTGTTTCGGCGGTTTTTTTCTCCTGCAAAATGAACTGAAAACGGTCACTTGTGACGACATAGCGCTCGCCAATCTCAATACGAATGCTCATGCCTGCCCCCGAAAGTGTTTAGCTTTTGATTCAAACTCTGACTGACAGTAGACACAGCGTGTCGCCGACGGATATGCCGCACGGCGGTCAGCAGGGATTGGTGCGTCACATTCTTCGCAAACCAATGCAGCAGCGCCGCACGGTTTCACCCGAGCGGCGTTAATCTGGCGAGTTAGTGATTCCGTCTGTCGCTCCTGAATGTGATCCATATAATCCGGCATTGATTTAGCTCCTCTCTTTGTTCAGTTTTTTAAGCTCACCAGTGCAGTAACCGGTCAGCTCAATGGTTAATTTCGATAATTCATCAACAGTGGTGATTCGCTTATGAAAAACGGCGCGTTTCACAAGCAAATTAACCACATCCGTCAGGAGATTTAATTCACTCGAATAAATAGCGATAGTTGATTCCGTCATCATTCCGGTTTCTTTATCGCGTTTAATATCGGCAAGCGATAATTCACCGTTTTTCATAACCGCAATCTTTAGCCAGTTATTAAGTAATACGGATTGCATCAGAGACATTAAAGAGTCTCCTCACGAGAAAGGCCGATATTATGAAACTTGATTGATTCCTGACTGAGCAATTCAACAATTTCAACTCGCGACAATTCAGTATCAGCGATATGACGAATTAAGGCGTCGATGTGAGATGAAAAGCGCGTTGCAGCATGAGCTCTCTCCTCGTTTCTTGCCTGTCGCAATAACTCCGCCATTGTTGACTTTCCAAAACGTCTACTCATAAGCGTATTCATTGATACCCCCTCAGAATATAATTCCATCATCGAAATAACCTGAGCGCATGCGCTCGCGATGCTCTCGCATCTGGTCACGCCAAATGCGTCTTATGATTTTGTCGATGCCACGAGCCGTGAGAGAAACAGCACCTTGCACAGGCACACGGCTTGTTGGATTAGAAGCGAGATAAAACAAATATCCCATTTCTGATGGAACGAAGTACTGATTGTGTAATGCGCGAATGATGGAATTAACATCCACATTAAATACGTGCTCTTTGTTTTGTTTCTTCAATTCCTCCCAGCACAAAAACGAGTCATTTACATTTGTACCTTTAACCAATTTAATCAACTCAATCATGATTAACTCCAGACAAAAAGAACCCACACACAGTTAAGTGCGTAAAAACCACTGTTATTTATTTAATGTAGGTATTGCTCAGGCTTTACCGAGGTTAATATTGTTGGTGCATACTCAAATAGATTAAAAAGCTCCCGCAACGCACGAAATAAAGCATCACGCCAATAACAGGAGTCTTCATTAATACGCCAGTAAGGCTGATTAAATTCTTTTTCAGTTAATCCGGCATGCATAAACAAAGTGCGGCGCTGGCTGACCGTCAAAAAACTAATATACGCATACTCGCTCGCGCCAACCTGTCGACGTCTGCTAAATGCAGCACGCAGCTCATCAATAGCGCAAACTAATCGCTCACGGTCTACATCGTTCATTTCTTCAAAACGCATCGTCGCGTGACGCTGCTTTAACTGAGCATGAAAACAAACGGTCAGGCGCTCACGTTCCATCATCTGATTGTAAAAATCGCAACTATCCTGCCAGCGAGGCGCGGCCAGATATTTACCAATCAGACCGCGCAGAGCTGCAGGCTGTTTCTCCACGATACCAAGTGTCATTACAGGCATTTCCAGAACCTCCGGGATTTCAGAAAAGCAAAAACGGCGCTAATAGCGCTTGGTTTTTTGGTGCGGATGATGATGCCCTTGCGCCCTCTGCCGTGGGTAATAGTGAAATCCATCGCCCTCGGACTCTCGTTACGCAATAACTGAGCAATGCAGCGAGGCTCATTCATAATCAAAGTCCCATCCAAAGCAGCCACGCGTCACGTTGTTCTACCGGGCGGTTGTAGAACGCCTCACGTACACCGCGATTGAACTCAGGAATAAAAACCAATTTGTCGCCAGCGCGGGCATTTGGTTTAGTTGGATCACGAAATTCGACGACCGGCAGCTTGTTAGCTTTGAGCATTTCAACCACTGCTGTGCGCGGCTTTCCAAGCAATTCTGCGAATTTATCAGGGTGTACCGCGTCAATCGGGTACTGAATCACATAGTTATTTGCATCCATAAAACACACCTCTCATGCTAACCTTGCTGGATCCAGACCCTTTAAAACCGCTCAGGAACGTTCCTGACAGTCTGGAGCCATGCCTCAAAAGGTTTCCAATGGGTTACCTTTTGCGGTGAATATAGTCACCAATAGGAGTCCTTGTCAATGGAGTTAGGTCAAAAACTTAAAGCTCTGCGTAAAGCAGAAGGGCTAACACAGAAGAGTTTCTGTGAGGCTTGCGGTCTTGCATTAGGAACCGTTAAAAACTATGAAGGCGGGTATAAATCTCCGGGCATACAAGTGCTTATGCAGGTAACAAACACCGCCAGATTTCAGAAATACACGCTTTGGCTAATGACAGATAAAACTGCCCCGCAAGCTGGTCAGATAGCACCGGCTTTCGCGCACATTGGGCAAGAACCAACAGAATCAGACCACTCCGAGAAACAGATTGGTTAACAGTATATAAACATTACATTTTCACTATTTGTTACCAAAATGGTGATTACAGCGCCGGAGGGCTTTCTTATGGCAATTAAGAAGCTCGATGATGGTCGCTATGAAGTGGACATAAGACCGCGCGGTCGCGATGGAAAACGCATCCGCCGGAAGTTTGAAAGAAAGGCTGAGGCCATTGCTTTTGAGCGATACACAATCGCGAATGCTAGTCAGAAAGAATGGACAGTCCAGCGAGCAGACCGTCGAACTTTAACGGAATTGCTGGACGTTTGGTGGAAGTATCACGGGCAAAATCACGAGCATGGAACAAAAGAATTTAACCACCTGCTCAAGACAATCAGCGGTATAGGCGATATGCCAGTGAGCCGGATGAGCAAAAGGGCTCTGATGGATTATCGTTCTACGCGCTTGCGCGATGGCATCAGCGCCGCGACGATAAACCGTGACGTGTACCGATTATCAGGTATGTTCACCAAGTTAATTCAGTTGGATGAGTTTTCCGGGCAGCACCCAATTCACGGACTGCCGCCGTTGGCGGAGGCCAACCCGGAAATGACATTTCTGGAAAAATCAGAAATCGAAGCACTGTTAAATGTTTTGGTTGGGGATGACTTACTTGTCGCGCTTTTATGCCTGAGCACTGGCGGAAGATGGACGGAAGTTGCCACGCTGAAACCAGCGCAGATAGCAAGTTGCAGGGTTACTTTTTTGAAAACCAAAAACGGCAAAAAGCGAACCGTGCCGATTTCTGAGGAGCTGGAGAAAAAAGTTAAAAAGGAGGCCAGCGGTAAATTGTTCAAAGTCGATTATGAGAAGTTTTGCGGGATTTTACGCAGAGTTAAACCTGATATACCACCCAATCAGGCAACCCATATCCTGCGGCATACATTCGCAAGCCATTTCATGATGAACGGAGGCAACATAATTGCGCTGCAGCAGATTCTCGGGCATGCGAGCATTCAGCAGACAATGGCCTACGCGCACCTTGCGCCTGACTACCTGCAGAACGCCGTCGCACTGAATCCTCTTAACGGTGGAGTGACGATATAAATTACCTCTCTGAGTGTCCACATAGTGTCCACACTCAGAGAATTTTAAAACCGTTCCACACCGTTACAGCTTTTTCTAAGTGGCTGTATTTGCTTAGATTGAGAGGTAAGTGATTGATAAAAAAAACCCCCACATCATGTGGGGGAAGACAGGGATGGTGTCTATGGCAAGGAAAACAGGGTTTGTTACTTGGGTTGCACGGTACTGCTACTACTGGAAAGCATCATGGCTGAGCCTTTCTGCATCCTTGCAACCTCACGCAACTGATCCATACGCTGCTGGTGCTTAGCATTTAAAACCGCTTGCTGCTCAGGGGTTAGCAGGTGATACATCTGGTTGCGAACTTTCGCCATTTCTACCTGGCGGGCAACCTGTTCCTGCGCCATCTTTTCTGCCTGAGCGCGCACAGCGCTTTCATCAAATTTATCTGCGGTGACAAGGCTATGCATTGTCTCCAGTTCGCTAACATTAACAGGGAGCCGGTCATGGCGCGCCCGTTGCATAAGATCCCGTAACTGCTGTCGTTGCTGTTCGGTTAGACTTATGCCGTCAAACATATGGCTCTGGCCGCTGCGCTGGGCTCCTTCTTCACCGTGGAGCCAGTTAACGCCGGTAACGACTTCAGCGGCTTGGCTAGTAGCACTTAGCGCCAGCGTTGAGGCCATGACGGCAGCGATAACATTGCGCATCACATACTCCCAAAACGTTTGTGTCGCGATTCAACGAGAGACAGTTTACGATTCAGGCTGCAAACATGCGTCAGGGGGTGTAAAACAACGTAAAGTCATGGATTAGCGAGCCTTGATGACGTAATTTCTGCCTCGGAGGTATTTAAACAATGAATAAAATCCTGTTAGTTGATGATGACCGGGAGCTCACCTCCCTGTTAAAAGAGCTGCTCGATATGGAAGGTTTTAATGTGCTCGTTGCCCATGACGGTGAACAGGCGCTGGCGCTTCTTGACGACAGCATTGATCTCCTTTTGCTTGATGTGATGATGCCGAAGAAAAACGGTATCGACACGCTTAAAGAATTACGTCAGACACACCAGACCCCGGTTATCATGCTAACGGCGCGCGGAAGCGAGCTGGATCGCGTTCTCGGCCTCGAACTCGGGGCGGATGACTATTTGCCTAAGCCGTTTAACGATCGCGAGCTGGTGGCGCGTATACGCGCGATTCTGCGTCGTTCTCACTGGAGCGAGCAGCAGCAGACCACCGAATCCGGTTCTCCGACCCTGGAAGTGGATGCGTTAAGCCTCAATCCGGGCCGTCAGGAGGCCAATTTTGATGGGCAAACGCTGGAGCTGACCGGCACCGAGTTCACTCTGCTGTATCTGCTGGCGCAGCATCTTGGTCAGGTGGTGTCACGTGAACACTTAAGCCAGGAAGTGTTGGGCAAGCGGCTGACGCCGTTCGACCGCGCTATCGATATGCATATTTCCAATCTGCGGCGTAAGCTGCCGGAGCGTAAAGACGGCCATCCGTGGTTTAAAACATTGCGCGGACGCGGCTATCTGATGGTTTCTGCTTCATGATTGGAAGTTTAACCGCACGCATCTTCGCCATCTTCTGGCTCACGCTGGCGCTGGTGTTGATGCTGGTACTGATGTTGCCCAAGCTGGACTCGCGCCAGATGACCGAGCTGCTGGAAAGCGAGCAACGTCAGGGCATCATGATTGAGCAACACGTCGAGGCCGAACTGGCGAACGACCCACCTAACGACCTGATGTGGTGGCGACGCCTTTTTCGCGCCATCGATAAGTGGGCGCCGCCGGGGCAGCGGCTGTTGTTGGTCACCAGCGAAGGTCGCGTGATCGGCGCAGAACGCAACGAAATGCAGATCATTCGTAACTTTATCGGCCAGGCCGATAACGCCGATCATCCGCAGAAGAAGCGTTACGGACGCCTGGAGATGGTCGGGCCGTTTTCCGTCAGGGATGGTGAAGATAATTATCAACTTTATCTCATCCGCCCTGCCAGCACTTCACAATCCGACTTCATCAACCTGCTGTTTGACCGTCCGCTATTACTGCTTATCGTGACGATGCTGGTCAGCGCCCCGCTGCTGCTATGGCTGGCGTGGAGCCTGGCGAAACCGGCGCGCAAGCTGAAAAACGCCGCCGATGAAGTGGCCCAGGGTAACCTGCGGCAGCATCCGGAGCTGGAAGCCGGTCCGCAGGAGTTTCTGGCCGCCGGGGCCAGCTTTAACCAGATGGTGACCGCGCTTGAGCGAATGATGACCAGCCAGCAGCGGCTGCTGTCGGATATCTCGCACGAGCTACGCACGCCGTTAACCCGTCTGCAGTTAGGCACCGCGCTGCTGCGCCGCCGCAGCGGTGAAAGCAAAGAGCTGGAGCGGATCGAAACCGAAGCGCATCGGCTGGACAGCATGATCAACGACCTGCTGGTGATGTCGCGTAATCAGGCGAAAAACGCGCTGGTCAGCGAGACGGTGAAAGCGAATCAGCTGTGGGGCGAAGTGCTGGACAACGCGGCATTTGAAGCCGAGCAGATGGGGAAATCCTTTACCGTTGAGTATCCGCCGGGCCCCTGGCCGCTGTACGGTAACCCCAATGCGCTGGAAAGCGCGCTGGAAAATATCGTGCGCAACGCGCTGCGCTACTCGCACACGAAAATTTCGGTCAGCTTCTCGGTGGATAAAGACGGAATCACGGTCAACGTCGATGATGACGGCCCGGGCGTCAGCCCGGAAGATCGCGAACAGATTTTCCGTCCGTTCTATCGTACCGACGAAGCTCGCGATCGCGAGTCCGGCGGCACCGGTCTGGGGCTGGCGATTGTCGAAACGGCGATTCAGCAACATCGCGGCTGGGTTAAAGCCGACGATAGCCCGCTGGGTGGCCTGCGATTAACAATCTGGCTGCCGCTGTATAAACGCACCTGAGTCTGTCCCGGCTTGCGCTACGCTGAGCCGGGCTACGGGTTGCAACGTTCAATATGGGGGAATTATTTCCCCCATAATCTCCGCGAATTATCCTCGATCTGCCCGCTTAAACGCCGCTTCTGCATCGTTCTGCTCCAGCTCACCGACAGACCCGCCGCCGATAACAGACGGTGATACTGATCGTCGTCAAACGGCATATGCCAGGCAATCGCTCCGGCCTCATGTACGCTCACATCGCTTAGTCGCGATACCAGCTCCAGCGGCGCATCGCTGGAGACCTGGCCGCCGGCGATAATGCGGTAGAGCCAGCCAACCTTGCCGCTGTTTTGCATCAGTTGCGCCATGTCGCTAATACCGAAATGGTAATTCAGTTTGAAGCAGGGAGAGCGCGGTTGAGTGACCTGAATCAGCGCCTCGCCCCAACGAAAGATATCGCCGATATAGACGTTTTTTTCCGTTAGCCCTTCGGTAGAAAGGTTTTCGCCGAATGCGGGTGCGCAGAACAGATTGGCCTGCTGCGGGAATTCGCGGATCCAGTCGAGATAATGCTCGCGGGGATAGTGGCACAACGCGCGATCCGGCCCGCCGTGAATTTTCTTTTCCGCCTGCTCGTCCCCTTCCAGTCCGAGCTCGCCGAGCTGTAATTCGCCATCGACCTGGATTTTACCAATTGCGCTGGGGCGGCTACCGTCGTAGTCCCTGATTTTGCCGACAAAGACATTCACCGGATAATGCATTGCTGCTCTCCTTGCTACGGATATAAAAAAAGCGAGTCATCAGACTCGCTTCTCTCTTAGCACAATGCAACCTTATTTTTTGGCGGCAAAACGCGCTGCTGCTTCGTCCCAGTTAACCACGTCCCAGAAGGCTTTGATGTAGTCCGGGCGGCGGTTCTGGAATTTCAGGTAGTAAGCGTGTTCCCACACATCCAGGCCGATAATCGGGAAACCGGAAGCGCCGGAAATGGCTTCGCCCATCAGCGGGGAGTCCTGGTTAGCGGTAGAAACGACGGCCAGTTTGTCGCCTTTCAGCACCAGCCACGCCCAGCCGGAACCAAAGCGGGTTGCTGCCGCTTTTTCGAATTCAGCTTTGAAATTGTCCACGGAACCGAAATCACGCTCGATAGCGGCTTTCAGGTCGCCCTGCAGGGTGGTGCCGGTTTTCAGGCCTTTCCAGAACAGGCTGTGGTTAGCGTGGCCGCCCGCGTTGTTACGCAGTACGGTTTTTTTGTCAGCCGGCAGTTGATCCAGTTTGGTGATCAGCTCTTCCGCGGACAGGTTAGCGAATTCCGGCAGGCTTTCCAGCGCTGCGTTAGCGTTGTTAACGTAGGTCTGGTGATGCTTAGTATGATGGATCTCCATCGTCTGCTTGTCGAAATGCGGTTCCAGAGCATCGTAAGCGTACGGCAGGGATGGCAGTGTATAACTCATAATCATCTCCATTATTATCGGGCGGCAGAGGGTGTTAACGCCGCGTAAGCAGTCGGTTCATTATAGTTAATTAAATGATATTGAAAATGATTATCAATGCCGTAGTTTTACTAAGGTTATACCCAAAATAGATACACCCCAGTTTGTGAGCCAAAACAACTCATTAAGCCCCTGATTGCCAGAGTTTCGCCTGGTGTGGCAACAGCTCAAAGGCGAAAAAACTGCGCAATTTTTACACTCATCGCATCGGAGAGAGTCTATCCAACCCAAAAACAGATGAGGGTAAAGGCAATGAATCATGCGATTACGATGGGAATTTTTTGGCATTTAATCGGCGCTGCCAGTGCCGCCTGTTTTTATGCCCCTTTCAAGAAGGTGAAACACTGGTCGTGGGAGACCATGTGGTCGATCGGCGGGATTGTCTCCTGGCTGATTCTGCCGTGGGCGATAAGCGCCATGCTGCTGCCCGATTTCTGGGCCTACTACCGCTCGTTTAGCGCTTCCACGCTGCTGCCGGTGTTTTTGTTCGGCGCGATGTGGGGCATCGGTAACATCAACTATGGCCTGACCATGCGCTATCTGGGGATGTCGATGGGTATCGGTATCGCTATCGGCATTACGCTTATCGTCGGTACCTTAATGACGCCGATCCTCAACGGCCACTTCGATGTGTTGATTCACACCAAAGGCGGACAAATGACCCTGCTCGGCGTGCTGGTGGCGGTGATTGGCGTGGGTATCGTTACCCGCGCCGGCCAGCTTAAAGAGCGCAAAATGGGCATCAAAGCGGAAGAGTTCAACCTGAAAAAAGGGCTGATGCTGGCGGTAATGTGCGGTATTTTCTCCGCCGGCATGTCATTCGCGATGAATGCCGCTAAACCAATGCATGAAGCCGCCGCGGCGCTGGGCGTCGACCCGCTGTATACCGCGCTGCCAAGCTACGTGGTGATCATGGGCGGCGGCGCGCTGGTCAACCTCGGCTTCTGCTTTATTCGCCTCGCCAAAGTGAAGGATCTGTCGCTAAAAGCCGACTTCTCGCTGGAAAAACCGCTTATCATCAGCAACATTCTGCTTTCCGCATTGGGCGGACTCATGTGGTACCTGCAGTTCTTCTTCTATGCCTGGGGTCACGCCAGTATCCCGGCACAGTATGACTACATGAGCTGGATGCTGCATATGAGCTTCTACGTACTGTGCGGCGGGCTGGTCGGGCTGGTGCTGAAAGAGTGGAACAACGCCGGACGCCGCCCGGTCAGCGTGCTCAGCCTCGGCTGTGTGGTAATCATCATTGCCGCGAATATCGTCGGCCTGGGAATGGCTAACTGATTTCCCCTTCACGCGGCGGCGCGACTGCGCTGCCGCCACTGTCCCGGCGTCATACCGGTTTCCCGGTTAAACACCACCGAAAAGTAGTTACTGTCCTCAAACCCGCACTGCATAGCGATCTCACCAATTAGCCGCTCGGTATGCTGCAGCAAATACTGCGCATGGCAGATCCGCAGCTGGCGCAAATAGTGGGTTATCGTCATCCCCGTTTGCTGGCGAAACTGCTGGCGTAACGCGCGTTCGCTGCAGGCTTCACGCAGACAAAAATGCTCCAGATTAAAGGGGCGATTCAGACTTCCGGCCAGCTCAGTTAGCAGTTTATCGAGCTGAGTTTCGCTTTGCGTCGCCGCCAGATTATCAGTGGCGTAGCGATAGCGCTGGAGCGTTAGCGCCAGTTGGGCAAACAGCAGTTCCGCCATGCTATCCGCCTGCGCATCCTGCCGCGCGCTTTCGTGCTCCAGCTGGTTAATCACCTGCCTGACCTGCGCCATGCCGCTGCTGCCGATCCGCCAGTGCGGCTGCCACGGCGTGCCGAATAATCCCGGAATATGCGCCGCCCAGTCAAAATTGAGCCGCAGCCGATCCGGACAATAAATAATATTCTGCAGCACCAGGTCGTTGACCGACGCATAAGAGTGTTTATCTTCCGCGCGGATATAAAAGAGATCGCCGCGGGTAATCCGCCACGGGCGATCGTTGAGGATATGCAGACCGTTGCCGCGCCACACCAGCACCAGCTCGCAAAATTCATGGGTATGCTCGGCGAAGACGTTTTGCGGGTAACGGTCAGCCACCGCCACCGCCTGCGTGGGGGAGGCAAAAAACTCATCTTTGCGAAGCACCAGCTGACCTGCCACAACTCTCACTCCCGACGCGGAAACCAACCATTATTCGCATTTTGCTGAGGCAATACGTTGACTCTTCTCGCGTTACTGAAGAATAGCGTCGCGCCCCTGGCGAATATCGCGCGGCGACCAGTCGAATTCACGGCGAAATAGCGTCGAAAAATGGTTACTGTCGCCGAAACCGCAGCGATAAGCGATTTCTGTCACGCTATCATCGCTGTGGCGCAGCAGGTGCCGCGCTTTCATCAGGCGCACCCGGTTGAGATAGCGCTGGGGCGTCAGCCCGGTTTGCAGCTTTAACTGACGATGCAGGGTGCGTAAAGAGAGCGAAAACTGCGCCGCCACCTCCTCCCAGCATATCTCTTCGGCAAAATGGTCTTCCAGCCAGGCCATTAGTTGATTCAGCCGCGCCTCGTGGTTGCCGGCGCCTTCCGCCAGGCTGTTGCTGTGCAGCAGCACCAGTAGCTGCATAAAAAGGATCTCACGGCTGGCGATGGTATGCGGCTCGACGCCCGGACCGACCTTTTCCATCTGACCGACGATTTGCCGCACCTGCTGTAGCACCGTTTGGTTGACCCGCCAGTGTGAAAGATAGTTACCGTCCTGCTCTTGCGGCAGCAGCTGGTTCACGCCGGTCAGAAAACGAAAAGCATCCGGCGCGCGGTAAAGCACGTTGGTCAGACACAGGTTATTGGTGTGTTCGTAAAGATGGCGATCGTGATCGCGAATAAAGCAGACCGAACCGCCGCTGATGGTATAGGGCTGGCCGTTGAAAACGTGGATGCCCGTCCCCTGCTCAACGATAACAATTTCATGAAAATCATGATGATGCTCTGGAAAGGCCGCTTGTGGAAGGCGCGGTTCAATCGCCACCGCCGAGACGCCGGCCTTAAAAAAATCCGTACAGTGCAACACGGTCATAGCAGCCTCCACGAATGAGAAAAATTATCAACCGTCGTCGCAAATAGTAATTAAGGGCTGGCAATCCGGCCTTCAATTTTTGACCGCAAACCGCGTAAAGCCTGCCGTTTTTTCAAGAACCAGCCGGAAATATCCGGAACTGCGGCCAGCATCACACCCCGCCTCACGCCGCCTATAAAACGAAACTGTGACGCTTCTCACGGTCACCTTTGCTTTGTTGCCAGCCGCCCGCTTTCGCTGTCAGTAGCGAGAAGGTGACGCAGAGACGCCTTTTTTAGACTGCCTGTAATGATTTTAAGAAGGGTCGTGCCATGAGTATTCGTCATTGTGTCGCCGTTGATTTAGGCGCTTCCAGCGGTCGGGTCATGCTCGCGAATTATGCAACCGCGACGCGATCGCTGACGCTGCGCGAGGTTCATCGTTTCACTAACCGCCTGCAGAAAGTGGATGGCTACGATTGCTGGGATATCGATAGCCTGGAAGCGGAAATCCGCCGCGGGCTGGTGAAGGTGTGCGAACAGGGGATCCTGATCGACAGCATCGGTATCGACACCTGGGGCGTCGATTTCGTCTTGCTGGATAAGCACGGCCAGCGCGTCGGCCTGCCGGTTTCCTATCGCGATAGCCGCACTCACGGCCTGATGGCGCAGGCAATCGAACACCTCGGCCGCGCCAGTATCTATTGCCGCAGCGGCATCCAGTTTCTGCCGTTTAACACCCTTTATCAGCTGCGGGCGCTGGTCAACCAGCAGCCGGCGCTGGCGGAACAGGTCGCCCACGCGCTGCTGATCCCGGACTACTTCAGCTACCGCCTGACCGGCGCAATGAACTGGGAATACACCAACGCCACCACCACGCAACTGGTTAATATCAATAGCGATAACTGGGATGACGAGCTGCTCCGCTGGAGCGGCGCGCAGCCGGGCTGGTTCGGTACGCCGACGCATCCGGGCAATGTTATCGGCCACTGGATCTGCCCGCAGGGTAACCGCATCCCGGTGGTTGCCGTCGCCAGCCACGATACGGCCAGCGCCGTCATCGCCTCGCCGCTGGCGGATAAAAATGCCGCCTATCTCTCATCGGGCACCTGGTCGCTGATGGGCTTTGAAAGTAAAACGCCTTACACCAGCCAGCAGGCGCTGAAAGCAAATATCACCAATGAAGGCGGCGCCGAGGGGCGCTATCGGGTACTGAAAAACATCATGGGCCTGTGGCTGCTGCAGCAGGTACTGCAGGAGCAGAACATTAGCGATCTGCAGGCGCTGATTGTCGACACATCGCAGCTACCGGCCTGTCGTTATCTGATTGATTGCAATAACGATCGCTTTATCAACCCGGCCAATATGAGCGCCGAAATCCAGGCCGCCTGCGCGGAGTCCGCTCTGCCGATCCCGGTCACTCCCGCCGAACTGGCGCGCTGCATTTTCGACAGCCTGGCGCTGCTGTATGCCCGGGTATTGGGCGAACTGGCGGCACTCCGCGGCCACCCTTTCAGCCAGCTGCATATCGTCGGCGGCGGCTGCCAGAACGCGCTGCTTAACCAGCTATGCGCCGATGCCTGCGGCCTGCCGGTGGTGGCCGGCCCCATTGAAGCCTCCACGCTTGGCAATATCGGCATCCAGCTGATGACGCTGGATGAACTTCACAACGTCGATGAATTCCGTCAGGTGGTAGGCGACAACGCGTCGCTCACCACGTTCACCCCACATTCAGATAGCGAAATTGCCCGCTTCGTCGCGCAATTTCAGCCACAACCTACAAAGGAGCTTTGCGCATGACCACTCAACTTGAACAAGCCTGGGAAATTGCTAAGCAGCGCTATGCCGCCGTCGGCGTAGATGCCGAGGAAGCTCTGCGTCAGCTGGACCGCCTGCCGGTATCAATGCACTGCTGGCAGGGCGATGACGTGGCGGGCTTTGAAAACCCGGAAGGCAACTTAACCGGCGGCATTCAGGCCACCGGCAACTATCCCGGCAAAGCGCGCAATGCCCAGGAACTACGCGCCGATCTCGAACAGGCGCTCAGCCTGATACCGGGGCCGAAGCGCCTTAATCTGCACGCGATTTATCTCGAATCCGCCACGCCGGTAGCGCGTAATGAAATCAGGCCGGAACACTTTAAGCACTGGGTGGAATGGGCCAAACGCCACCAGTTGGGGCTCGATTTTAACCCTTCCTGCTTCTCGCATCCGCTCAGCGCCGACGGCTTTACGCTGTCGCACGCCAACCCGGAGATTCGTCAGTTCTGGATCGATCACTGTAAAGCCAGCCGCCGCATCTCCGCTTATTTCGGCGAGCAGCTTGGGACGCCATCGGTAATGAATATCTGGGTGCCGGACGGCATGAAAGATATTACCGTCGACCGCTTCGCCCCGCGCCAGCGTCTGCTGAACGCGCTGGATGAGATCATCAGCGAAAAGCTCGATCCGGCGCACCATATCGACGCCGTTGAGAGCAAGCTGTTCGGTATCGGCGCCGAAAGCTATACCGTTGGCTCCAATGAATTCTATATGGGCTACGCCGCCAGCCGTCAGACCGCGTTGTGCCTGGATGCCGGCCACTTCCATCCGACGGAAGTCATCTCCGACAAAATCTCCGCCGCCATGCTCTATATCCCGCGCCTGCTGCTGCACGTCAGCCGCCCGGTACGCTGGGACAGCGATCACGTGGTGCTGCTGGATGACGAAACCCAGGCCATCGCCAGCGAAATTATCCGCCACAACCTGTTCGACCGCGTGCATATCGGCCTCGACTTCTTTGATGCCTCCATCAACCGCATCGCGGCGTGGGTTATCGGCACCCGCAACATGAAAAAAGCCCTGCTGCGCGCGCTGCTGGAGCCGACGGCACTGCTGCGCCAGCTGGAAAACGACGGGGATTACACCGCCCGCCTGGCGCTGCTCGAAGAGCAGAAATCGCTGCCGTGGCAGGCTATCTGGGAAATGTACTGCCAGCGTCACGATACGCCGGCAGGCAGCCAGTGGCTGGAAAACGTGCGGGCCTATGAAAAAGACGTGCTGAGCCAGCGCGGCTAATGCCTGACTTTCCCCGGATTGCGCCGTATGGGGTTTATTCGGGGAGTCACACCTATTACGAATCAACAGGAAAGACAAGACTATGCACAACATCATCAATTCATGGTTCGTTCAGGGCATGATCAAAGCCACCTCCGACGCCTGGCTTAAAGGCTGGGACGAACGTAACGGCGGCAATCTGACGCTGCGCCTGGATGAAGCGGATATCGCGCCCTTCAAAGCCGATTTTCACCCCCAGCCGCGTTATATCGCCTTAAGCCAGCCGATGCCGGAACTGGCTAATCAGCCGTTTATCGTCACCGGTTCCGGTAAATTCTTCCGTAACGTGCAGCTCGCTCCCGCCGCCAACCTTGGGGTGGTGAAAGTGGACAGCGACGGCGCGGGCTACTTCATTCTGTGGGGGTTGACGGAAGAAGCCGTGCCGACCTCGGAACTGCCGGCGCATTTCCTGTCGCACTGCGAGCGCATCAAAGCCACCGGTGGCAAAGACCGCGTGATCATGCACTGCCATGCCACCAACCTGATCGCCCTGACCTACGTGCTGGAGAACAACAGCGATCTGTTCACCCGCAAGCTATGGGAAGGCAGCACCGAATGCCTGGTGGTGTTCCCGGACGGCGTCGGCATTCTGCCGTGGATGGTGCCGGGCACCGACGAGATTGGCCAGGCGACCGCCGGCGAAATGCAGAAACACTCTCTGGTGCTGTGGCCATTCCACGGCGTTTTCGGCAGCGGACCGACGCTGGATGAAACTTTCGGCCTGATCGATACCGCCGAAAAATCCGCCGAGGTATTGGTGAAAGTCTATTCGATGGGCGGCATGAAACAGACGATAAGCCGCGAAGAATTGATTGCGTTAGGCCAACGCTTTGGCGTCACGCCGCTGGCCAGCGCGCTGGCGCTCTAAGAAAGCGAGCCGCCTTGTAAGGAGAATCATCATGAGCTTTATGTTGGCACTACCGAAAATCAGCCTGCATGGCGCGGGCGCGATCGGCGATATGGTAAACCTGGTCGCAGACAAGCAGTGGGGAAAAGCGCTGATTGTCACCGACGGGCATCTGGTAGAAATGGGCCTGCTCGATAGCCTGTTTCAGGCGCTGGAAGCGCATCAACTGTCTTATCATCTGTTCGATAAGGTCTTTCCGAACCCAACCGAGGCGCTGGTTCAGCAAGGTATCGCCGCATTCCGTGCGGCGCAGTGTGACTATATCATCGCCTTTGGCGGCGGCAGCCCGATCGATACCGCTAAGGCGGTGAAAATCCTCAGCGCCAACCCGGCGCCATCGACGGCCTATTCCGGCGTGGGCAAAGTGAAAAATGCCGGCGTGCCGCTGGTGGCAATTAACACCACCGCCGGAACCGCCGCCGAAATGACCAGCAACGCGGTGATTATCGATAGCGAACGTCAGGTGAAAGAGGTCATCATCGACCCTAACATCATCCCGGATATTGCCGTCGACGACGCTAGCGTCATGCTGGATATTCCGCCGTCGGTTACCGCCGCGACCGGTATGGATGCGTTAACTCATGCCATTGAGGCGTTTGTCTCCGTCGGCGCCCATCCGCTGACCGACGCCAACGCGCTGGAAGCGATTCGCTTAATTCACCAGTGGCTGCCGCTGGCCGTTGATAACGGGCACAATCTGCAGGCACGCGAGCAGATGGCATACGGTCAGTATCTGGCAGGCATGGCGTTCAACAGCGCAGGTCTTGGTCTGGTGCACGCGCTGGCGCACCAGCCGGGCGCGACCCACAATCTGCCGCACGGCGTTTGTAATGCCATCCTGCTGCCGATCATCGAAAACTTTAACCGCCCGAACGCGGTAGCGCGTTTTGCCCGCATCGCCCAGGCGATGGGCGTCGATACGGGTGGTATGAGCGACGAAACCGCCAGCATGGCGGCGATTAATGCGATTCGCGCGTTGAGCAAACGAGTCGGTATTCCTGAAGGCTTTAGCCAGCTTGGCGTCAGTAAGGCCGATATTGAAGGCTGGCTGGATAAAGCGCTGGCCGACCCCTGCGCGCCCTGTAACCCGCGTAGCGCCAGCCGCGACGAGGTGCGCGAGTTATACCTGGAGGCGTTATGATCCGCAAAGCCTTCGTGATGCAGGTTAATCCCGACGCCCACGAGGAGTATGAGCGCCGTCATAATCCCATCTGGCCGGAACTGGAAGCGACGCTGAAAGCGCATGGCGCCCACCACTATGCGATCTATCTCGATAAACAGCGCCATCTGCTATTCGCCACAGTGGAAATTGAATCGGAAGCCCGCTGGAATGCGGTGGCGGAAACCGAGGTCTGCCAACGCTGGTGGCGCTATATGCGCGAGGTGATGCCGACGAATCCGGATAACAGCCCGCTAAGCGCTGAACTGAGTGAAGTGTTTTACCTTGCGTAATAAAGAAAACGCCTGAGCAATCAGGCGTTTTTGGTATCAGAGGGATTAGGCATTTTTGCGCACAAAGAAACCGTAGCAGCAGGCCCCCATAAACAGCAGTATCCCGCCGAGAATAAATACGTTGGTAAAGTGCCCGGTAGCATCAAGAATAATGCCGGTGATAATCGGCGCCAGCGCCGCGCCGAGAAAGCCGCCAAAGTTCTGGATAGCACCCAATGAGGCGACCTGTTCTTTCGGCGCCATATCGGTCGCTAACGTCCAGATCACGCCGGAAGGCATTTGTGAACAGAAGTAGCCCAGCGTCAGTAGCGCGATCGCAACGCCGCTATTATCAACAAACGGAATCGGCATCACGAAGCAGGCCGCCAGCGCGGCGCCCGCCACAATCGGCACTTTACGCGCGGTAACAGCGTTCATTCCTCTACGCACCAGTCTGTCAGAAAGCATCCCGCCGCACAGCACGCCGATAATACCGGCAAAGAAAGGTATCGAGGCGATAAAACCGGTCTGCTTGAGGCTAAAGCCCAGCGAGGTTTCCAGATATCCCGGCAGCCATGTCAGATAAACCCAAATGGTAAACATGATGCAGAAGTTACCGGCAATCATGAACCAGGTGGTTTTCCGGCGAAACAGTTCTCCCCAGCTGACCTTCGGCTGCTCACCTTCGGGACGTATGACTTTCCCGGTATGTATCAGCATCGCCTCGCGCGCGTCCGGGTCGCGATAAAACTTAAGCCACGCCAGCAACAATGGCAGTCCGAGCAGGCCGACAACCATGAACATGCCGCGCCAGCCGATCCATAACAGCAAAATAGTCAGCACCGGAGGCGCTATCGCATTGGCGATTTGCGAACCGGTATTGATAATTGACGTTGGCAAACCGCGTTCTTTCTCCGCAAACCAGCTCTGGGTGATCTTGATACCGGAAGTGAAGAACGGTGACTCCGCCACGCCCAGCAGCATGCGTAAGCCGTAGAAGAAGCTATAGGTGTTCACGAAGCCCATTAAGAACGTCACCGCTGACCATAACCCCAGCGCGCCGCTGAACATTTTCTTCGCGCCAAAGCGGTCTACCAGCCAGCCGGCGGGTAAATTCGCCAGCGCATAGGGCCAGAGAAACGCTGACAATAACAGCCCCATTTCAGTACCAGAGAAGCCAAACTCCCTGGCGATGGTGGTGTTCGCGATACTCAGGTTGGCGCGATCGAGGTAATTGACCACCGCGGCCAGCAGCAGGATTAAAATAATGCCCCAACGTCGACGCGAGAGTTTCGGCGCCGCAATCGCTTCAGCCGCCGTTTGATTAAGCGAACTCATAAACCCTCCTCCAGCAAGGCGCGATCGATTTTCATCACTGCTTTACGGATATGTTGCCGCTCGCCATCGCGCGGATGGCAGCACGGACGATGGATGTCCTGGGGAAAGAAAATGGCGAACATGCCAGGCTTCAGGGTTATCTGCGTCTCCTCTTCTTCAACCTGCCAGAACAGGATGTCCTGCTGCGGCGTCCGATCCTCGGTAACGCAATGACTGCCGCTTTCAGCGCGGCTGACACCCATCCGCTCCTCGCCGGAAATCAGATACTGAATATCAATGAACTGCTTGTGCGACTCCGGCCGCGCCTGCGCGAAAGGCACGCTCTCCATCTCCTGTAGCAGGCAGAAAAGTTTCCCCGGGATCAGGTCGATTTTCCCCGGCGCGAAGCGCTGGAAATCCTGGCTGGCGATAAACGCCAGCGCCTGGCGGATCGCCGGATGAAACGCGGCCTGTTGCGCAGACCACGCCTGCAGACTCGATACGATCATAACGATCCCTCCCTTAGCCGGCGATCCGCTGCTGCCACAGTTCAGTCCCGGCGCGGATCTGGTCGAGGATCACCGTCAGCCCCCAGAATTTGCTCAGCACATCGTCTTTATTAACCCGGCAGGCATCGCTGTCGAAGGTCCCCAGCCGTTGATGGTAAATTTTGGCGTTTTTCGGGTAGCCCAGCGTTTCGGTTACCGCACCCAGCGACAGAAATATCGCCAGTTCATCGGCCAGCGCCCGCTGATTTTTGCCTTCCCGCCACAGCCAGCCGTACAGTTCGGGATGGAAGTTGGTGAACACGCCGCTGAAACCTTCGGCGCCCGCCAGCATCGCCGGCCAGGCAATCGCGGCATTGGCGTTAATGACCTTCAGCGGGGTTCCCTGCGCCAGACGCACGCGGCGCTCAACGGTTGGCAGATCGCAGCTCACATCTTTCAGCACCACGAAACGACCGCTGTTGGCGCACCAGGCGAACTCGTCGTCGCTAAGCAGGCGGCGATACGGCGCCGGGCACTCGTACAGCCCCAGCGGCATGGAAGAAGGCAAAGCCGCTAACAGCGATTGCAGGGTAGCGAAAAAGACTTCACTGCCCTCATTACGCGGATCGAGATGATTAGTGACCAGCACCAGCGCATCAATGCCGGTCTGCGCCATTGCCAGCAACTCCTCTTTTTGCGCCGCCAGATCATCGCTGATATGGCCCGAGGCAATGACTGGAATGCGTCCCGCCACGCGTTGCACCACGAAACGCGCCAGCTCGACACGCTCCTGTAGGCTGAGATATTGCATTTCGCTGGACTGGCAGACGGCAAAAAGCGCATCCACGCCCTTTGCCAGATACCAATCAATCAGCTTCGCCAGCGCCGGATAATCAATCTGGTCGTCAGCGGTAAAAGGGGTCAGCATGACGGGTACAACACCGTTAATCGTTTTCATCTTATTTTTCCTGGATTAGAGGGTACGGAGTCGGGCACTTGCCTGCGCAAAGTCAGGCATGTTGGAAGCCCCCTCCAGCTCGACGGCCAGAGAGGCGAAAGCAGAGGCCCAGGTCGCGGCCTGAACCAGGGTGTTGCCGGCAGCCAGCGAGGCGGCGAGCGCGCCATTAAACGCATCGCCAGCGCCGGTGGTATCGACGGTGACCGCCGGAAAGGCGCGAATTTGGCTAAACTGGCGATTATCCAGCAGCAGCGCTCCGCGCGACCCCATGGTAATCAGAACTTTCTTTACACCTAATTCAGCGATGCGCAGCGCGGCTTCTTTGGCAGTATCAACATCGTGAATGTCGATACCGGATAATAATGAAGCCTCGGTTTCATTCGGTGTAATCACATCGATATAAGGGATGCTTTTGATTATTTCCGCCGAGTATGGCGCCGGATTGAGAATGACTGTCTTACCGAGTTCCCTGGCGATTTTTATTAGCGAATGGGTGGCGTCAAAATTATTCTCAAGCTGAACAAGTAAAACGTCGGAGGCGGACAACTCTGGAATAATCGCCTCAATCTCATTATGCGTTATTGTAGTATTGGCGCCAGAGTAAATAGCAATCATATTTTCGCCATTTTCCTGCGAAACATAAATAATGGCATTGCCGGTAGGTTCGCTCTCAGATTGATAAAGCGTATAGGAGTGTATTTCTGAACGAGTGAGATGATCGGCCGCCAGGTGGCTAAACTGATCCTTGCCCACCTTAGCGACAAAATGGACCTGCGCGCCGGCTTTACTGGCCGCCGTCGCCTGATTCGCCCCCTTGCCACCGGGCCCAAGGCTGCTGGCGAGCGCCAGTAGCGATTCTCCGCCGCGCGGAAAACGCTCCACTCGAGCCACGATATCCACATTAAATGAGCCGAATACACACACTTTGCCGTTCATCGATTTTCCTTTCTGCTGACCGCTCGCCGTAGGTTTCCGATGGTTAATCGGCTGCAGCAGCACGCCGAAACTATCACCGGTTTCAGAAATAAGTTCAGCCTTTAAATTGTGCCGGGAAATAATCGCTCCGCCATAACAACGTTGCACCAACCCCATTTCTGCAAGAATATTTAAATCACTGCGAATGGTTTCTTTTGAAACACTAAAATAAGCAGCAAAATAATTAACAAAACCACGCTCATGATCGTTTAAATATTTCAGGATATGCTTTCTACGTTCTTCTAAAAACATAATAGGCCCCAATGTCACGAATTAAGTATACGAACCCCTTCCGGAAGGAAGAGTGACATCAATCCCATGTTTTCAGGCAAAACGGAAGGAAACAAAAATGGAAAAACAATGAAGAAATTGAGTGAATAAATAATTCACTCAATCATTAATGGGAAATGAAATAATCTTCTGCGCATCAGAATAAAATGCGCAGATTCTGACTAATTTTGCTCTGCCACCAGCAGCGCCTGGGTATCCGGCTCCAGCGCCTGAAAGAGGTGTTCCCGATCGGCCGGGTAGCAGATGTAATCCCCTTCTCCCAGCTCTTCCGGCGCTTCGGTAAGACCAACGCGCGCGCGCCCCTGAGTGATAATAATATGTTCGACCGACCCGGGCGGGTGCGGGTGCGAGATCCGATCGGCGCCGGGCTGCGTCAACAGCAGATAGATGTCGCGACGCGCGCCGGGGGGACAAGCCGCCAGCAAAATGGCCTGATAGTTGGCCTGCTCAGCAACCACTTTGGTTCCTTCGCCGCGGCGAATCACCTGGGTCTGGTTGGCCTGCGGCTCCAGTAAGCGGGCGAAGGGAATGTCCAGCGCCACGCACAGCGCCCACAATGTTTCCAGGCTAGGGTTGCCATTGCCGGATTCCAGCTGTGACAGGGTCGATTTGGCTATCCCGGCGCGGCGCGCCACCTCCGCCAGTGAGAGCCCGGGGCGCGAGCGCTCGCGCGTCAGGCTTTTAGCAATTACGCTGATGGGCTGTGTCATACACCGCTCCTCGTATTTTATATCGAACGAATCGTTCGTCTTGAAAAACCATTCTGTTGCGTTCATTATAATGGAAATTCGTTCGATATGGCTAAAGCGTATGCGTTACAAATTTTCCTGTCTCAGTGGAGACACCATTAAAGCAATCATTCTGGTATGCCTGGCGGTCGGCGTGGTTGGCATGTCTTACGGTTCATTAGCGATGGCTTACGGTTTTCCACTGTGGGTGCCGTTTGTCCTTTCCATTACGGTGCTGGCCGGCGCCTCTGAGTTTATGTTTATCGGTATTGTCGCCAGCGGCGGTAACCCGCTCGCCGCGGCGGCGGCAGGTTTACTGGTGAACGCCCGCCACGTTCCTTTTGGCGTCACCGTGCGCGATCTGGTCGGCGCCCGCGCCGCCAGCCTGCTCGGCTGCCATATTATGAATGATGAGAGCGTGGTGTTCGGCCTGTCGCAGAAAACCCCGGAGCAGCGTAAAGCCGCCTACTGGCTCTGCGGGCTGGGCGTGGCGCTCATCTGGCCGCTCGGTACCCTGCTGGGCGCCGGCGTCGGTAAATTATTACCCGCACCGGAAACCATCGGCCTGGATGCGGTATTCCCGGCTATCCTGCTGGCGCTGGTGGTACCGGCTTTTAAAAAACGTACCACACTGATTCGTGCCTGTAGCGGCGCGGTTATTTCGCTTGCCGCCGTGCCCTTCGCGCCGGTTGGATTACCGGTTCTGCTCTCATTGTTTGGTTTACTGGCGAGGAAAAAATAATGGCTAATATGACGCTGTTTATCGCCGGGATCGCGATTCTGTCGATCGGCACATATCTGATGCGTTTGGGCGGGGCAAAGCTTGGCAGCCGTTTAGCGTTTTCCGAGCGCTCGCAGGCGCTGCTTTCTGATGCCGCGACGGTATTGCTTTTTTCCGTGGCACTGGCGACCACCTTTTATGAAAGCGAGCATTTTTCCGGCATGGCGCGGGTACTGGGCGTCGGTTTTGCCGTGTTCCTTGCCTGGCGCAAGATGCCGCTTATCGTGGTGATTATCGCCGCGGCGGTGGTGACGGCGCTGCTGCGCCTGGCGGGTATAAACTAAAAAAGCGCCCTGAGGCGCTCTTTCGACGGTAGTGGGTTGCTAGCTTATTTGTTCAGCTCAGCGGTCATATGCACGCGGTTACCGTTAAATGCTTCGGTAATGGTGTAAGAAGATGCGCCAGCAGCCTGCGCCTGAGCGGCGATTTGCGCTTCCGCGGCGTCCATGGTGGAAGCGGTGGCGGTCACAGATTGCGCGGCGAAAGAACCGAAAGAAGCGGCCAGAGCGATAACAGCGACAAAAGTTTTGATGCTTTTCATGATATAAACCCTTTCATTTAGTTGTTTGGATAAGGCGCCGTGCCTTGATGTGATAAATAATAGTCTTCACATCCCGTAACTAAAAGCGGAAGGATTTGCTGTCATCTTTCAAAAAAACTGACCAACAATTAACCTGCAATCAGGCGCTGCGGATGAGTATAAATCGTCGCTCTGCCTGGCCTGCAGAAGCCCACCAGCGTCAGATTACAACGCTCGGCGACTTCAACCGCCAGGGTCGTCGCCGCGGAAACGGCAAACAGAATTTCCACCCCACACATTGCGGCCTTCTGTACCATCTCATAACTGGCGCGGCTGGAGACTAAGGCCGCGCCCTGCTGCCAGCCCTCGCCTTCTTCACTACGGCGCCCCAGCAGTTTATCCAGCGCAACGTGACGGCCTACATCTTCATGCCCGCCCGCCAGTTCGCCATCAGGGCGCACCCACGCGGCGGCGTGCGTACAGCCGGTCAGACGGCCGATAGGCTGAACCTCATTTAACTGTTTGAGCGCGCGATCGAGATGAGAGAGCGCAAAGGTCTGTCTAAAGGGCAGCGGCTCGACGGGCTTACCGATATCATTTAGCTGCTCGACGCCACATACTCCACAGCCGGTACGCCCGGCGAGCGCCCGGCGGCGCTCTTTCAGCCCCATAAACCGGCGGCTGGAGAGTTCGATTTGCACTTCTACCCCGTTACAGGCCTGCACCACGTCCATCCCGTAGATCTCTTGTCGACTTTGAATAATCCCTTCCGACAGGGAAAAACCGACGGCGAAATGTTCCAGGTCACGTGGCGTCGCCATCATGACAACGTGCGAGATGCCGTTATAGACCAGAGCGACGGGTACCTCTTCAGCTACCTCGTCTGGCTGAGGATGTTGTAAATCCTCGCGTTTCCAGAGGGTAACCTGGCGATAACCTGTGACATCTGTCACATTTTTGATTTGTTCAGGAAGGTTCTTATTCACTTTCATTTAACCGTATTGGAACAGGCATACACACAATGTGGTATTCTGTTTTTATATCCCTCCAGGACCGAGGGAAATTAACTCAATTCTGAACCTTTGCGGCCTTCACCGCAAAGTAAATAACTACATGTGACAATGTCGAAACAAGGAGCGAACCATGCAGGTCAGCAGAAGGCAGTTCTTTAAGATCTGCGCTGGCGGTATGGCAGGCACGACGGCAGCAGCGCTGGGCTTTGCCCCGGCTACTGCGCTCGCGGAAACACGGCAGTACAAACTGCTGCGTACTCGCGAAACCCGCAACACCTGTACGTACTGTTCCGTTGGCTGCGGGCTATTGATGTATAGCCTCGGCGACGGTGCGAAAAACGCCAAAGCATCCATTTTTCATATCGAAGGCGATCCGGACCATCCGGTAAACCGTGGTGCGCTCTGCCCGAAAGGGGCCGGTCTGGTGGACTTTATCCATTCTGAAAGCCGCCTGAAATTCCCGGAATATCGTGCGCCAGGTTCTGATAAATGGCAACAAATCAGCTGGGATGAAGCGTTCGATCGCATCGCGAAGCTGATGAAAGAGGACCGTGACGCCAACTTTATCGCCCAAAACAGCGCCGGCACCACCGTTAACCGTTGGCTGACCACCGGTATGCTGTGCGCCTCCGCTTCCAGTAACGAAACCGGCTATTTAACACAGAAATTCACCCGCGCCCTCGGGATGCTGGCGGTGGATAACCAGGCGCGTGTCTGACACGGACCAACGGTAGCAAGTCTTGCTCCAACATTTGGTCGCGGTGCGATGACCAACCACTGGGTTGATATTAAAAACGCCAACCTGATCGTGGTGATGGGCGGTAACGCCGCAGAAGCGCATCCGGTGGGGTTCCGCTGGGCGATGGAAGCCAAAATTCATAACGGCGCCAAGCTCATCGTTATCGATCCGCGCTTTACGCGTACGGCGTCGGTGGCTGATTTCTATACCCCGATTCGTTCCGGTACCGACATAACCTTCCTGTCGGGCGTCATCCTGTACCTGCTGAATAACGAAAAATTCAACCGTGAATACACCGAAGCCTATACCAACGCCAGCCTGATCGTGCGTGAGGACTACAGCTTTGATGATGGTCTGTTCAGCGGCTACGATGCGGAAAAACGCCAGTATGACAAAACCAGCTGGAACTACGAGCTGGATGAAAACGGCTTCGCCAAACGCGATACCACGCTAATGCATCCACGCTGCGTCTGGAATCTGCTAAAACAGCACGTTTCCCGCTATACGCCGGATGTGGTTGAAAACATCTGTGGTACGCCGAAGGCCGATTTCCTTAAAGTTTGCGAATATATTGCAGAAACCAGCGCGCACGATAAAACCGCGTCGTTCCTGTATGCCCTCGGCTGGACCCAGCACTCCATCGGCGCGCAGAACATTCGCACCATGGCGATGATCCAGCTGCTGCTTGGCAACATGGGGATGGCAGGCGGCGGCGTCAATGCCCTGCGCGGTCACTCCAACATCCAGGGTCTGACCGACCTCGGCCTGCTCTCAACCAGCCTGCCGGGATACATGTCGCTGCCTAATGAAAAACAGGCCGACCTGCAGACCTACCTGAGCGCCAACACGCCGAAACCGCTGTTGAAAGACCAGGTGAACTACTGGGGCAACTATCCGAAGTTCTTCGTCTCCATGATGAAAGCCTTCTTCGGCGATAAAGCTACGGCCGAGAATAGCTGGGGCTTTGACTGGTTGCCGAAGTGGGATAAGAGCTACGACGTTCTGCAGTATTTCGAGATGATGAATCAGGGCAAAGTGAATGGCTATATTTGCCAGGGCTTTAACCCGGTCGCCTCGTTCCCGAACAAAAATAAGGTAGTGGCTTCCCTGTCGAAGCTGAAGTTCCTTGTAACCATCGACCCGCTCAACACCGAAACGTCCACCTTCTGGCAAAACCACGGTGAGTCCAACGATGTTGACCCGTCAAAAATCCAGACCGAAGTATTCCGTCTGCCGTCCACCTGCTTCGCCGAAGAAAACGGTTCTATCGTGAACTCCGGCCGCTGGCTGCAGTGGCACTGGAAAGGCGCGGATGCCCCGGGGATCGCCGTGACCGATGGCGAAATCCTCGCCGGTATCTTCTCGCGTCTGCGTAAGATGTATGCCGAAGAAGGCGGCCCGACGCCGGAGCCGGTGCTCAACATGACGTGGAACTACTCCACGCCGCACGAGCCGGCATCTGAAGAAGTGGCGATGGAAAGTAACGGTAAAGCGCTGGCGGATATTACCGATCCGGCAACCGGCGCGGTAATCGTTAAGAAAGGGCAGCAACTGAGCTCCTTCGCACAGCTACGCGATGACGGCACGACTTCCAGCGGCTGCTGGATCTTCGCCGGAAGCTGGACGCCGGAAGGCAACCAGATGGCGCGCCGCGATAACGCCGACCCGTCAGGCCTCGGCAATACGCTGGGCTGGGCCTGGGCATGGCCGCTGAACCGCCGCATTCTGTATAACCGCGCCTCCGCAGACCCGCAGGGTAAACCGTGGGATCCGAAGCGTCAGTTGCTGAAATGGGACGGCGCGAAATGGGGCGGTGTGGATATTCCGGATTACAGCGCCGCCGCCCCTGGTAGCGACGTTGGTCCGTTTATCATGCAGCCTGAAGGGATGGGGCGTCTGTTCGCTATCGATAAGATGGCTGAAGGGCCGTTCCCGGAACACTACGAACCGTTTGAAACGCCGCTGGGGACGAACCCACTGCATCCAAACGTGGTCTCTAACCCGGCCGCTCGCGTCTTTAAAGGCGATCTCGAGCAGATGGGCAAGGCCGAAAAGTTCCCGTACGTCGGCACCACTTACCGCCTGACCGAACACTTCCACTACTGGACCAAACACGCGCTGCTTAACGCCATCGCGCAGCCGGAACAGTTTGTGGAGATCGGCGAAAAACTGGCGAATAAGCTCGGCATCGGCCACGGCGATACCGTGAAGGTCTCCTCTAACCGCGGCTATATCAAAGCCAAGGCGGTGGTGACCAAGCGTATTCGTACGCTGCAGGTTCATGGTAAAGAGGTGGATACCATCGGTATTCCTATTCACTGGGGCTACGAAGGCGTGGCGAAAAAAGGCTTTATCGCCAATACGCTGACGCCGTTCGTCGGCGACGCCAACACGCAGACGCCGGAGTTTAAGGCCTTCCTCGTGAACGTGGAAAAGGTGTAACGGAGACGACTTATGGCTTATCAATCGCAAGATATTATTCGTCGTTCCGCGACTAACGGTTTCACTCCCGCGCCTCAGGCGCGGGACCACCAGCAGGAAGTGGCGAAGCTTATCGACGTGACCACCTGTATCGGCTGTAAAGCCTGTCAGGTGGCCTGTTCCGAATGGAACGACCTTCGTGACGAAGTGGGTAACAACGTCGGGGTGTATGACAACCCGGCGGACCTGACCGCCAAGTCATGGACGGTCATGCGCTTCTCGGAAGTGGAACAAAACGACAAGCTGGAATGGCTTATTCGTAAAGATGGCTGCATGCACTGCGCTGACCCGGGCTGCCTGAAGGCCTGTCCGTCAGAAGGCGCGATCATTCAGTACGCTAACGGCATCGTCGACTTCCAGTCTGAGCAGTGTATCGGCTGCGGCTACTGCATCGCAGGTTGCCCGTTCGATGTACCGCGCCTGAACCCGGAAGACAACCGCGTCTACAAATGTACGCTGTGCGTAGACCGTGTGACCGTCGGCCAGGAACCGGCCTGCGTGAAAACCTGTCCGACCGGCGCTATCCACTTTGGTTCGAAAGAGGATATGAAAACGCTGGCCGGCGAGCGCGTCGCAGAGCTGAAAACCCGCGGTTACGACAAGGCGGGCCTGTACGATCCGGCTGGCGTCGGCGGCACCCACGTGATGTACGTGTTGCACCATGCCGATAAACCGAATCTGTACCACGGTCTGCCGGAGAATCCGGAAATCAGCCAAACGGTGAAATTCTGGAAAGGTATCTGGAAACCGCTGGCGGCGGTCGGCTTTGCTGCGACCTTCGCAGCCAGCATCTTCCACTACGTCGGCGTCGGTCCAAACCGTGCAGATGAGGAAGAAGACAACCTGCATGAAGAGAAAGACGAGGTGCGCAAATGAGAAAACGTGACACCATCGTGCGCTACACGGCGCCGGAACGCATCAACCACTGGATAACCGCCTTCTGCTTTATTCTGGCGGCGGTAAGCGGGTTAGGCTTTTTCTTCCCGTCGTTTAACTGGCTGATGCATATTCTCGGTACGCCGCAGCTGGCGCGTATTCTCCACCCGTTCGTCGGGGTGGTGATGTTCGCGTCGTTTATCATCATGTTTTTCCGTTACTGGCACCATAACCTAATCAATCGGGATGATATCTTTTGGGCGAAGAATATTCGTAAGATCGTCGTCAACGAGGAGGTAGGCGATACCGGGCGTTATAACTTCGGCCAGAAATGCGTATTCTGGGCGGCAATTATTTTCCTGGTGCTGCTGCTGGTAAGCGGCGTGATCATCTGGCGTCCGTACTTTGCGCCTGCATTCTCAATCCCGGTGATCCGATTCGCGCTGATGCTGCATTCTTTTGCCGCAGTCGCGTTAATTGTGGTTATCATGGTGCATATCTACGCCGCCCTCTGGGTGAAAGGCACCATTACCGCGATGGTGGAAGGCTGGGTTACCAAAACGTGGGCGAAGAAACATCACCCGCGCTGGTACCGTGAAGTCCGCCAGAAACAGGAAAAATAGACTGCATGAGTATTCGCATAATCCCGCAAGACGAGCTGGGTTCGAGCGAGAAACGCACGGCGGAAGCAATTCCGCCGCTACTGTTCCCCAGACTGAAGAATCTGTATAACCGCCGCGCGGAGCGCCTGCGCGAGCTGGCCGCCAATAACCCACTGGGCGATTACCTGCGCTTTGCCGCGCTGATCGCTCATGCGCAGGAAGTGGTGCTGTACGACCATCCGTTGCAGATGGATCTGACTGCCCGCATTAAAGAGGCCAACGATCAGGGCAAGCCGCCGCTGGATATTCACGTATTGCCGCGTGATAAACACTGGCACAAACTGCTGCATTCGCTGATCGCCGAGCTGAAACCGGAGATGAGCGGCCCGGCGCTGTCGGTTATCGAGAACCTGGAAAAAGCTTCCGGGCCGGAACTGGAAGAGATGGCCAGCGCGCTGTTTGCTTCCGATTTCGCCTCGGTCAGCAGCGACAAAGCGCCGTTTATCTGGGCCGCGCTGTCGCTGTACTGGGCGCAAATGGCCAGCCTGATCCCGGGGAAAGCGCGCGCCGAATACGGCGAGCATCGCCAGTTCTGCCCGGTTTGCGGCTCGATGCCGGTCTCCAGCATCGTGCAAATCGGCACCACTCAGGGGCTGCGCTATCTGCACTGCAACTTGTGTGAAACCGAATGGCATGTGGTGCGCGTAAAATGCAGCAACTGCGAACAGAGCCGCGACCTGCACTACTGGTCGCTGGATAACGAGCAGGCGGCGGTGAAAGCCGAAAGCTGCGGCGACTGCGGGAGCTACCTGAAGATTATGTATCAGGAGAAAGACCCGAAAGTCGAAGCCGTTGCCGACGATTTAGCCTCGCTGGTACTCGATGCTCGCATGGAACAGGAAGGCTTCGCCAGAAGCTCAATTAACCCGTTCATGTTCCCCGGCGAAGGGGAGTAAGTTCTGCGCTCCTGTAACGGGCGACTCAGGTCGCTCGTTATCATTCATACGGCGTGACCACGCCGGAAATGCTCTCCTTATCCCGATCCTGCTTCTCCAGATATTGTTCAACAGAAGAAGCAGATCTTTGCTGAGAAATACGCTTTTGCGAGCCGCTTTCCACAATGCGATCGCGGCTTTATTCGGTATATCTTTTTCGCAAAAACCAGGCTATAACACTGGATATTAATCCAGTAAAAGGGACTTGCCATGACGTTGGAAAAAGGTATTGCTTCGCTGGTTGAAGAGTTTATTGCTGCGGGGCGGCCATCAGCACGAGAACAGAGTATTGATGACCGGAGAAACGGCTATCTCGCCAGCGCCGTTCTCGCAGGGGAAACGGAAACGCGTGTGCAGGTTGAAGACATCACGCTCGATGGCATAACCTTTCGCGTCGTCTCGCCGCCAAAAAGCAACGGCTTGCTACCCACCATGGTGTATTACCACGGCGGCTGTTTTGTGAGCGGCGGCTTTGCCACCCATGACAACCAATTGCGCCAGCTTGCCTGGTTCAGTGGGTGCCGGGTGATCGCCGTGCAGTATCGCCTGGCCCCGGAGTACCCTTTTCCGACGGCGCACGATGATGCGGAACGAGGCGCCAACATTATCCATCGGTATGCGCGGCGGCTTGGCGTTGACGCCGCGCGCATCACGCTGGCCGGCGACAGCGCCGGCGGCCACCTCGCCCTGGTCACGGCTCTGCGCCTGAAAGCGGCGGGAGCATGGCAACCTGCGCAGGTTATCCTGATTTACCCTATGCTCGACGCTACCGCCAGCATGGCAAGCTACGCCAGCAACGGCGAGGATTACATCATTACCCGGGGTACGCTGCTTAGCGGCTACGAAATGTATTTAGCGGCCACACCCGCTACCCATCCGGAAGCCAGTCCGCTGTGGCGGGAAGATTTTAACGGGCTGCCGCCGGTTCATATCCTGACGGCCGAATTTGACCCTTTGCGCGATGAGGGAGAAGCGCTGTACCGGCGGCTAATAGCACAGGGGGTAGAAAGCACCTGCCAGCGCTATCTGGGCGTCATTCACGGTTTCTTTCAGTTAGGCGGGATAAGCCTCGCGGCAAGACAGGCGATGCGCGATATCGCCTGGCGTACGCAAACGCCAGGCCAATAATAATGCCGGAGGCGGGTTACTCTTCCTCGTTCCCGCCCTCTTCATACGAACCGAACGGCTTCGCGGGCAATACGATATAGGTACCCTCAAAAACAGCGCCCAGCTTATCGTTACCGAACAGTTCGACCTGAAGCTGTACGCGAGCCTTGCGCCCTCGCGCCAGGCGATCGAGATCGCCGCTTAGCGAGCCCAAATCGGCCACCGCATTCGGGCGTCCGCTAATAGGCTTGCTGTAACGGATATGCGCATCGGCAAGGATAATCGTGCCGCCAAGGTGCCGCTCGCGCAGCATTAACCAAATAAGCCCCCAGCCGGTTAAGGTGGCGAGCGAAAACAGGCTGCCGGCAAACAACGTATGGTGCGGATTCTGATTCCCCGCTTCGGGCATGGTGGTGATAAATTTTTGCCCGGTGTACTGCTGAATGCGCACGCCCATCTTTTCGCTCAGCGGAATGTGCTGATACCAGGCCTGCTGCAGCTGGCCGCACCAGTCACCGCGGTGCAGGATATCATCCAGTGAAGCAATGGGTTTAATCATCAAAAAGTGGCGAATCGGCGTGGTTGTCGGCGTGGTGATTTCTCCCTGGTTCACAAAGCCCAGCTTAGAGAAAAACTCCATCGCGTCTTCACGGGCGCTACAGGTCACCCGCTTCACCCCTTCCTGACGGGCGACTGACTCAAGGGTCATCGCCATAAGGGTGCCTAAACCTTTATCCTGAACGGAAGGATGAACGGCCATAAAACGGATCGAGGCTTCATTCTCCGCATTGATATACAGCCGACCGACGGCAACCAGATTGCCCTCTTCATCGACGACCATCTGGTGATGCGCCATGGCATCCCAGGCGTCGCGTTCCGACCCTTTAGGCTGATGCAGCGGCTTACGCAGCATCTCCCAGCGGAACTGATAATAGCTTTCTAACTCTTCTTCTGTTTGCGGTACACGAAGGTGATACATAGCTGTACTCTCTTTTGTTACCCGCAGCCTGCCCGGAAGCTGACTCATACCTGCAACCAAAAGGTCACGGGACCATCGTTTACCAGCGAGACCTGCATATCCGCAGCGAATCTCCCGGTCTGAGTATTCATCTCTTGCTGACGGCAGCGCTCAACAAAGTATTCATACAGCGCTTCCGCTCTGTCCGGCGCCGCGCCTTTGGAAAAACTCGGGCGCATGCCGCGCTCGGTATCGGCCGCCAGCGTAAATTGCGAAACCACCAGCACGCTGCCGCCCGCCTGCTGGACATTAAGATTCATTTTGCCTTCGGCGTCGCTGAAAATGCGATAGCCGAGCACCCGTTCACACAGACGATTGGCCTTCTGTTCGTCATCGTCTTTCTCGACGCCCAGCAGCACCAGCAATCCCGGACCGATTTCACCCGTCACTTCACCCTCCACGGTAACGCTTGCACGGGATACGCGTTGAATTAATGCAATCATGGTTGTTCTGTTTCTTCTTTTTTGAGTTTGCGGTATTCACCGAGAGTGACAGTTATTTCAGCGCCAAGCAAGACGATACACCAGGTCCAGTAAACCCAGACAAACAAAATGGGTACTACCGCTATCACGCCATAAATCAACTGGTATGACGGAAACATGGTGATATATAAAGCAAAAGCCTTTTTACCGGCTTCAAAAAGCAGTGCCGCCACCAGCGAACCGATTACCGCATCGCGATTGCGCACCTGGGTGGTGGGCACGATGCTATAAAGCATCCAGAACGCCGCCCACGATAAGATTAGCGGGAATATACGTAGTACATCGTCAATGACGCTATTGAGATCGCTGGCCCAGCGTAGCGAGAGAAGATAGGAACTGATTGCCAGACTGGCGCCGGCCAACAGCGGACCAAGAGTCAGGATCATCCAGTAGACCGCAAATGAATAGATTTTTGGCCGCGTCCGACTGCTGCGCCAGATGGTGTTCAACGCGCTATCAATCGAGTACATCAGCAGTAATGAGGTGACGATTAACCCGAAGGCGCCGACGGCCGTCATCCTGCTGGAGTTCGCCACAAACTGTTCTATATACCCCTGAATGACATCGCCGGTCGCCGGAATGAAGTTGGCAAAGATAAAATGGCGGATCTGCACGCTGACGTCGGAGAACATCGGGAAGGCGGCAAACAGGGCAAAAACCACGGCGATCAGCGGCACCAGCGCAAGTAAAGACACGTAGGCCAGATTCCCCGCCAACGTCGTCATGTTGTCTTCTTCAATTCGCCGCCACAGCAGCTTAAGCCAGGCCACCAGCGGCCTGGTATGGTATTTGGTTTTTTGATGAACGCTTTTTAGCATAGCTGCTTCGCAAAGTAATTGGGGATGGTCTCCTTACCCGTGACCAGAATACTGGTGATCCCCAACTGATTAGCCCCAGCTATATTATCGGCGTTATCGTCAAAAAAGACCGCTTCTTGCGGCGAAAATCCTTCTGCCTGCAGCACGCTTTGATAGATACGCGTTTCGGGTTTGCGCATCCCCATCTCTTGTGAGAGGTACACATGATCGGCGGCAGCACGCACTTGCGGATATTCACTTGGCCAGAAAGTGGTATGTAATCGGTTGGTGTTCGAGAGCACTACCACGCGATGCCCCTGGTCGCGAAGTTTTTGCATGATGTCGGTAACTTCTGGACGTAAGGCGACAAAAACGGCCTGCCAGCCGTGGGCGAACTGTTCATAGCTCAGCGGCATGTTCATTTCGTGGCACATCGCGGCGGCAAACTCTTCGTCGCTGATCTCCCCGCGTTCATGCTGGTGGAAGGCATCGCCCATGACAAAGTCTTGCTTTAGCGTCGCCAGCGGGATGCGGGTCAAATCGCTCCACGTTCCGAGCACCCGGTTGAAGTCAATGTCGACAATCACATTACCTAAATCAAAGATATAGAGCATTTTTGTCTCCTTCCGCGCCGTTGAAGATTAACTGTAGCGGGAAAGAAGAGGTTTGACTATGAACAAACCGGAAACGATTCAAGACATCTCAGGCGCAAAAACGACCAAAGCCGCATATCTGCGGCTTTGGTGAAATGGCAGATCCCTTAAAATCAGACCAATGCGGTTTCCAACATATTCTTTCTGCGGTTGATGCGTTTAACCAGCATCACCGAAACGAACGCGCCGGCGCAAGCGAAGCAGGCCATGATGCCAAAGACTATCTTGTACCCCACCAGACCCGGATTGAGATCGAGAATGTAGCCGTACAGGCTGTAGCAAAACATCGCCGGTGCATAGCCAATGAAGCTCCCCAGCGCCATCGCCGCGCCCGTCTGGTTTTCAGCGATTTTCGCTTCCCCAATCGGGGCAAAAAACACGGCTCGTTGCGTAAAAACAATCGCACCGAACCCGAGAGTACACACCATACCCAGATAGACCGGCATACTTTCGTGCGGTAACAGAATTAACGCGACTAAAGCCATCGTACTGATACAGAAGGTATAAAAGAGATATTTACTTGGCGATTTGAGGATCTTATCGGCAATTAAACCGCCAATTGGACCACCGATCATTTTTAAACAGTACTGGTTAATAATGCCGTAGGCGCCAACCAGGGCTACCGGCAGCATGTAGATGTTCTTCAGGAACGGGATAAAGAAGGTGAGTCCACAGTAAACGGCGTAAACAAAGAACACATTGAAGGCAATCAGCCAGATAGTTTTGTCTTTCAGCACCGAAGAGATACTGGTTTGTTGCCTGGTGGTGCCTTCATCCGCGGCGGGCGTCGGCTCATCCTTCTGCTTAAGCATGAAAAACAGCAAGACGCCTACAACAATGACAATAATGGCATAGAACCAAATCCCGGCTTTAAAACCCAGTAAGCCACTGCCAAACCAGGTGAAAATAGCTAATGCGGAAAATGCGATAACGGTATCGACAATTCCGCGCCCCGTTTCGAAGAAGCCAAATAAGCGCCCCTGCTGTTCGCTATTTCCTAACCGACTCACCGATTTTAACAATACCGGCCAGTTCATCATGTCGCAGGTGACGCCAAATAATGCCCAGACAAATAGAATGCCCCAATAGCCAGGCATCGTTGTCAGATAGATACCTAATAATCCCGTCGCTATCAGTGAAAATGACATGGTGTAGCGACGCGGAAGTTTATCAGCAAAGTAAATTGACAAGAAAAAACCGATGGTTGTCACTACTGAGTTTACCGACATGGCATTACCAATCTGACCGTTGGTCAAATGAAAATAATCCTGCATCGGTATATAAAATGCGTCTTTTAATGAAGGCAGTTTATAAATGGTACCACCACAAAGCGTTAACAGGCTAAATATAGCCCATTTCTTTCTTGTGAGCATAAGATCCCCTGATGACTTAACATCATTTTATTTAAGGACATGGAACATTTCGCCATTCTAAAAAATAGCGATCATAAATACCAAATGTAATTAAAAGTTAGCGTGCAAGAATTTTCAGTGCATCATTTTTTATATCGCGTAAAGTGTCCATGACAAAATTTAACTGGGCGATCGCATCCTGTTTTTCTTTATCCAGCCGGGTTTCAAGTTGCGTTGTATCAGGCAGAGGCGTTTCGCTCATTTGTCGCCACGGGATCCACGGGTTATCGCCTTCAGTCGCAAAGCGGAAAGGTGGCGCGTAATAATCAACTTCTTCTTCCAGTCCGTACGCCATCACCTGTGGTTGCTCCTGGCCCAGACAAATTAACTCAGTCAGCAGCGCCTTAAACGGCATATCACCCAGACCTGAGTTACAGGCCCGGTGCCCCAGCCCGCCATTTTCCGCAATAATACAGGCATCTTTAATGTGAACCTGAGTGACATAGGGTGACATCACTGCCAACGCCTCAAGCGGTCGCTCATTAGCATTGATCATATTGGCAAAATCAAACAGCAGCGATAGCGACGGCATCTCGCTTTGTTTAATCAGACTGACCAACTCGGCGCTTTTTAAATCTTCATGTTGTTCAATGGTAAAAGTGAGTCCAGATTGGCTATACGCCTCTTTAATATATTGAATATCAGCCGTAATTCTTGCTAAAACTTCTTGTAAAGGCCCTTCGTAACGGGGATAAAAACGAACGGAGGTTGCCCCGGTCTTTAATGCGATAGCGACGGCTTGATCGATGGTCTCTTTATCGGAGGCGCTGGTTTCTATATGGATATCCAACCGTAACGCTTTTGCCTGCTCGCCAAAAGCGGCCAATTGCATATTATCCATACAGCTAAGAGAGTAACGCTCGCCATCGAGGACATGAATTTTCACACCTTTTAAATGATGGCTATTCGCAATTTTCAGTAAATCAGCCGGTAAAATTCTCTCCAGCCGCATATTCAGGTGATATGCATAAGCATGAAGATAAAGAGGAATATTATCAATGCGAGAAAGGATCTTCTCAGCGTTATCTTTAGTGAGCATAAAATACCTACAAGTTAATAAAGAGATCCACAGCCTCAAATCGCCAATACTCGAGATCTATTTGCACGATATTACCTGCACTATCGGCACGATGTTTTTCTATCAGAATAGCGGGCATACCAGCAGAGCCGCCAATGAATTTACTTACATCGCCGGGCATTCTTACTGGCCTGAAGGCTAATTTTTTAATAACAACATTTTTATGATAATTCTTCTCCCAAACGGAAGAAAAAGATTGGTTCTTTAGCCTGGTAATAAACTCTGGCGCAACATTCGGGTTGATAAACGTTTCATGATAAAAAACTTTATGTCCTTCTAATGCCCCCCAGCCGGTTATCAGATATAAATCATGCGCAGGACAGATGGCAACAAGAGCTTCTGCGACGTCGGGATACTCCGTCGTCCGTACCTTTTCGATAAAACCCCACGACGGTTCTCTGCCCTGTTCAATCGCTGCCCGCTGAAAGCTGGCGGAAAGCTCCGGGCTATAGTTAAAACGCGGCTGGGCGACAAACCAGCCTTTACGGTCTTTACGAAATATTCTTGATTCCGCCTCCAGGCTGAGCAGCGCCTGGCGCAGGGTCATACGCTTGATACCGAGCAACTCGCCCAGCTCGCGCTCGGACGGCAATTTTCCACCCGATACCGTCAGCCCCTGCTTTAACCACAGGTCCAGTTTCTCTTTCGCATTTTCCACAGTGGATGGGTTATTCGTCATTGTTTAATCCATTTGGTTTAAACCAGATAACTCATCTTACTCTTGAGCAAAAAAAGAAAGCAATTGCTGTCGCAAGCTTTAAGAATAATTGTGACCGAGCTCTCTCCCGGAGCGACACTGGCGCCGCCAGAAGATAAGCATGAGGAACAGGCATAAAAAAACCCCGCCGGAGAGGCGAGGTTTGAAGGGTAGCAAGAAGGGTAATTACTCTTCTTTTGCACCGCGCATAGCGCGTTTACGATCGTTCTCGGTCAGGTGACGTTTACGGATACGGATAGACGTCGGAGTAACTTCTACCAGTTCGTCGTCATCGATGAACTCCAGAGCTTGCTCCAGGGTCATCTTAACCGGCGGAACCAGAACCGTTGCTTCGTCAGTACCGGACGCACGCATGTTAGTCAGTTTCTTACCGGTCAGGCAGTTTACCGTCAGGTCATTAGAACGGCTGTGAATACCGATAATTTGACCTTCGTAAACTTCAGCGCCGTGGCCGAGGAACAGCTTACCGCGATCCTGCAGGCCGAACAGTGCGAACGCAACCGCTTTACCCTGACCGTTAGAGATCAGTACGCCGTTGTTACGCTGGCCAACTTCGCCCGGACGAACATCGTCGTAGTGGCTGAAGGTGGAGTACAGCAGACCGGTACCGGAAGTCATGGTCATGAACTCTGAACGGAAGCCGATCAGACCACGGCTTGGGATCACGTAGTCGAGACGTACGCGGCCCTTACCGTCTGGATTCATGTTTTTCAGGTCGCCTTTACGCTCACCCAGCGCCTGCATGACAGAACCCTGGTGCTGCTCTTCGACGTCCAGCGTCACGTTCTCGAACGGCTCTTGTTTACGGCCATCGATTTCGCGGAAGATAACTTTCGGACGGGAAACCGCCATCTCGAAACCTTCACGACGCATGTTTTCAATCAGAACGGACAGGTGCAGTTCACCACGACCAGAAACGCGGAACGCATCGGCGTCTTCGGTTTCTTCAACGCGCAGCGCAACGTTGTGCACCAGCTCTTTGTTCAGACGGTCCAGGATCTGGCGAGAGGTAACGAACTTACCTTCTTTACCGCAGAACGGAGAGGTGTTGACGTTGAAGAACATAGATACGGTCGGCTCATCAACAGACAGTGCCGGCAGCGCTTCGACGTTCTGCGGGTCGCAGATGGTGTCGGAGATGTTCAGCTCGCCCAGACCGGTGATCGCGATGATGTCGCCGGCTTCGGCTACGTCGCTCTCGATACGCTCGAGACCCAGGTGAGTCAGTACTTTACCGACTTTACCGTTACGGGTTTTCCCTTCGCTATCGATGATAGTGATCTGCTGGTTCGGCTTCACTTTACCGCGCTTGATGCGACCAATGCCGATTACGCCAACGTAGTTGTTGTAGTCGAGCTGGGAGATTTGCATCTGCAGCGGACCGTCAAGGTCAACGTCCGGCGCCGGTACACGGTCAACAATCGCCTGGTACAGCGGGGTCATGTCGTCAGCCATGTCTTCGTGGTCCAGACCCGCGATACCGTTCAGCGCGGAAGCGTAAACGATCGGGAAGTCCAGCTGTTCGTCGGTCGCGTCGAGGTTAACGAACAGGTCGAATACCTGGTCGACAACCCAATCCGGACGCGCACCCGGACGGTCAACTTTGTTGATGACCACGATCGGCTTCAGACCGTGAGCAAACGCTTTTTTGGTAACAAAGCGCGTCTGCGGCATCGGGCCATCAAAGGCATCAACCACCAGCAGCACAGAGTCAACCATGGACATAACACGCTCAACTTCACCTCCGAAGTCGGCGTGCCCTGGGGTATCAACGATGTTGATACGGTAATCATTCCATTTGATTGCAGTGTTTTTAGCGAGGATGGTAATCCCACGCTCTTTCTCCAAATCGTTGGAGTCCATCACACGTTCTTGTGCTTCAGTACGTGCGTCGAACGTACCGGATTGCTGTAGCAGCTTATCAACCAGGGTAGTTTTACCATGGTCGACGTGCGCGATGATGGCGATATTACGCAGATTTTCGATCACAACTTTGCCTCAGGCATTAGAAATAGCGCGTTATTGTACACGTATTAAGCGAAGGACTGAACAGGATCACAAAGATCCTCCGCAAACAAGTATTGCAGAGTTTGTTTGTGATCGCTTTCACGGAGCGATAAAAGGGCACCGTAATAAAAATTGCACCAAAATGGTGCTCAATGTTCACATCGAGGCACTATTTTGGTGCATTATCTCCATCATGGTGCAGTCCTTTTGCACTATGGTGCGCATGATACAGCGTTTTACCGTACTTTTAAAAGTTGGCACAGATTTCGCTTTATATTTTTTAAGGCAACAACGCCACTTTTAAGTAGTAAGAAGTTCGTTACCACGACGACAATGACCAATCCGGGAGAGTTTAAGTATGTCCGCTGAACACGTTTTGACGATGCTGAACGAGCACGAAGTGAAGTTTGTCGATCTGCGCTTCACCGATACCAAAGGTAAAGAACAGCACGTCACGATTCCTTCCCATCAGGTAAATGCCGAATTCTTTGAAGAAGGCAAAATGTTTGATGGCTCCTCGATTGGCGGTTGGAAAGGTATTAACGAATCCGACATGGTCCTGATGCCGGATGCCACCACGGCGCTGATCGACCCGTTCTACGAAGAACCTACGCTGATCATCCGCTGCGATATCCTGGAACCCGGCACCCTGCAAGGCTACGACCGCGACCCGCGCTCTATCGCCAAGCGCGCTGAAGAGTACCTGCGCGCCACCGGCATCGCCGACACCGTTCTGTTCGGGCCAGAACCAGAATTCTTCCTGTTCGACGACATCCGCTTTGGCGCATCCATCTCTGGTTCCCACGTGGCCATTGACGATATCGAAGGCGCATGGAACTCTTCTACCAAATACGAAGGCGGCAACAAAGGCCACCGTCCGGGCGTGAAAGGTGGTTACTTCCCGGTTCCGCCGGTAGACTCCTCTCAGGACATCCGTTCTACCATGTGTATGATCATGGAAGAGATGGGCCTGGTTGTTGAAGCTCACCACCACGAAGTGGCAACTGCAGGTCAGAACGAAATCGCCACCCGCTTCAACACCATGACCAAAAAAGCGGACGAAATTCAGATCTACAAATACGTTGTACACAACGTCGCTCACCGTTTCGGTAAAACCGCGACCTTCATGCCAAAACCAATGTTTGGCGATAACGGTTCCGGCATGCACTGCCACATGTCCCTGTCCAAGAACGGCGTAAACCTGTTCTCCGGCGACAAATACGCGGGCCTGTCTGAGCAAGCGCTGCACTACATCGGCGGTGTTATTAAGCACGCTAAAGCGATCAACGCCCTGGCGAACCCGACCACCAACTCCTACAAGCGTCTGGTCCCGGGTTACGAAGCGCCGGTCATGCTGGCTTACTCCGCCCGTAACCGCTCTGCTTCCATCCGTATTCCAGTGGTCGCCTCTCCGAAAGCGCGTCGTATCGAAGTGCGCTTCCCGGACCCGGCAGCCAACCCGTACCTGTGCTTTGCCGCGCTGCTGATGGCCGGCCTCGACGGTATTAAAAACAAAATCCATCCTGGCGATGCGATGGACAAAAACCTGTACGATCTGCCGCCGGAAGAAGCGAAAGAAATCCCGCAGGTTGCAGGTTCTCTGGAAGAAGCCCTGCAGGCTCTGGATGCAGACCGCGAGTTCCTGACCGCAGGCGGCGTCTTCACTGACGAAGCTATCGATGCTTACATCGCCCTGCGCATTGAAGAAAACGACCGCGTACGTATGACTCCGCACCCGGTTGAGTTCGAACTGTACTACAGCGTCTGATTTTGCTGTAAATCCATGGTGTTCCCGTGTTGTGGCACGGGATACCAGGGATGTTTTGTTGCCGTGGAAACTTTCAGCCCATCTCAGGATGGGCTTTTTTCACCAGCAACACGCTGATCTCTCGCGCTTTTTACCAATAAAAAGCTATACTGCACTAAAATAGTGCAACCATTTCAGGAGACTGTCAGATGGCAACAGGCACACAGCCCGATGCTGGGCAGATCCTCAACTCGCTGATCCACAGTATCTTATTAGTCGATGACGACCTCGCGGTGCATTATGCCAACCCGGCAGCCCAGCAGTTACTGGCGCAAAGCTCGCGTAAATTATTCGGTACGCCACTGCCAGAATTGCTGAGCTACTTTTCGTTAAACATTGGCCTGATGCAGGAGAGCCTGCAGGCGGGTCAGGGCTTCACGGATAACGAAGTGACGCTGGTGATTGACGGCCGCTCGCACATTCTCTCCCTCACCGCTCAGCGCCTGCCTGAAGGCTATATCCTGCTTGAGATGTCGCCGATGGATAATCAGCGTCGTTTGAGCCAGGAACAGCTGCAGCATGCTCAGCAGGTGGCGGCGCGCGATTTAGTGCGCGGTCTGGCGCATGAGATTAAAAACCCGCTCGGCGGCCTGCGCGGCGCGGCGCAGCTATTGAGTAAAGCGCTACCGGACCCCGCGCTGATGGAATATACCCAGGTGATTATTGAACAGGCCGACAGGTTACGTAATCTGGTCGATCGCCTGCTGGGGCCGCAGCATCCCGGTATGCACATCACGGAAAGCATTCATAAAGTCGCGGAGCGCGTGGTGGCGCTGGTCTCCATGGAGCTGCCGGATAACGTCAAATTGATCCGCGATTACGACCCGAGCCTGCCTGAGCTGGCCCACGACCCGGAACAAATCGAGCAAGTGCTGCTGAATATCGTGCGCAACGCGCTGCAGGCCCTGGGGCCCGAGGGCGGTGAAATCATCCTGCGCACCCGAACCGCCTTTCAGCTCACGCTCCACGGCGTACGTTACCGTCTGGCGGCGCGTATCGACGTGGAAGATAACGGGCCCGGTATCCCGCCCCATCTGCAGGATACGCTGTTTTACCCCATGGTTAGCGGCCGCGAAGGCGGTACCGGTCTTGGGCTTTCCATCGCCCGCAGTCTTATCGATCAGCACTCCGGCAAAATTGAATTTACCAGTTGGCCAGGCCATACCGAGTTCTCGGTATACCTGCCTATTCGGAAATAGAGGTGTTTATGCAACGAGGGATAGCCTGGGTAGTCGATGACGATAGCTCCATCCGTTGGGTGCTTGAACGCGCACTCACCGGAGCGGGTTTAAGCTGCACCACGTTTGAGAGCGGCAATGAGGTGCTTGATGCCCTCACTACCAAAACGCCGGACGTTTTACTTTCCGACATTCGCATGCCTGGGATGGACGGCCTGGCGCTGTTAAAGCAGATTAAACAACGCCATCCGATGCTTCCGGTCATCATTATGACCGCGCACTCGGATCTCGATGCCGCCGTCAGCGCCTATCAGCAGGGGGCCTTTGATTACCTGCCGAAACCTTTTGATATCGATGAGGCTGTCGCGCTGGTTGACCGTGCGATTAGCCATTATCAGGAGCAGCAGCAGCCGCGTAATACGCCGGTCAGCAGCCCGACGGCCGATATTATTGGCGAAGCGCCGGCGATGCAGGATGTGTTTCGCATCATTGGCCGACTGTCACGCTCCTCAATCAGCGTACTGATCAACGGCGAATCAGGTACCGGTAAAGAGCTGGTCGCCCACGCGCTGCATCGTCACAGTCCACGCGCCAAATCGCCGTTTATCGCCCTTAACATGGCGGCCATTCCGAAAGATTTGATTGAATCGGAACTGTTCGGCCATGAAAAAGGAGCTTTTACCGGCGCCAATACCGTCCGTCAGGGGCGTTTTGAGCAGGCCGATGGCGGTACGCTGTTCCTTGATGAAATTGGCGATATGCCGCTGGATGTTCAGACGCGACTGCTGCGCGTGCTGGCTGACGGTCAATTTTATCGCGTTGGCGGTTATGCACCGGTGAAAGTCGATGTGCGGATTATTGCCGCGACCCACCAGAACCTTGAGCTACGCGTGCAGGAAGGAAAATTCCGTGAAGATTTGTTCCATCGCCTGAACGTGATTCGCGTACATTTGCCGCCGCTGCGCGAACGCCGGGAAGATATTCCGCGCCTGGCGCGCCACTTCCTGCAGATTGCCGCCCGCGAACTGGGCGTCGAAGCCAAGCAGCTGCATCCGGAAACGGAAGCGGCGCTGACGCGGTTGGCCTGGCCCGGTAACGTACGCCAGCTGGAGAACACCTGTCGCTGGCTAACGGTGATGGCAGCAGGCCAGGAGGTATTGACCCAGGATCTGCCGTCCGAGCTGTTCGAAACGTCGATTCCCGATAGCCCAACGCAGATCCAACCGGATAGCTGGGCGACGCTGCTGGGGCAATGGGCTGACCGCGCCCTGCGTTCCGGTCATCAAAACCTGCTATCAGAAGCGCAGCCGGAGATGGAGCGTGCATTGCTCACCACCGCGCTGCGTCATACGCAAGGGCATAAGCAGGAAGCCGCTCGCCTGCTGGGCTGGGGGCGAAATACGTTAACGCGGAAGCTAAAAGAGCTGGGAATGGAATAACACCGGTCTTAGTGGCGAAATGAACGCCCGGTGAGCTGGCTCACCGGGATTCGCTTAAATAACGCGAGAGAACTGCTGCAGGCGCGCTTTCTGCCGCAGATAGGCATCGAAGCACATACAGATGTTACGAATCAACAGACGGCCTTTTGCCGTGACCTGTATTCCTTTTTCATCCACATCCACCAGCCCGTCTTTCGCCAACGGCGCCAGCAATTTCATATCTTCGGCAAAGTAATCGTTGAAGATAAGATCCCACTGCGTTTCAACCGCCGCGAACTCAAGACGGAAGTTGCAAATCAGGGCCTTAATGACATCCCGGCGGATACAATCATCGCGGGTTAACGCAATGCCCCGCCACAGCGCGGTACCGCTTTCATCGACCTGTTGGTAATACTGTTTCAGCTCTTTCTGGTTCTGCGCGTAGCAGTCGCCAATCATACTGATCGCCGACACGCCCATTCCAAGCAGGTCGGTATCGCCCTGGGTGGTGTATCCCTGGAAGTTGCGGTGCAGCACGCCTTCGCGCTGGGCAATCGCCAGTTCATCGTCCGGCCGGGCAAAGTGGTCCATGCCGATAAACTGATAGCCAGCGTCGGTAAGCGAAGCGATGGTTTCCTGCAGGATATCCAGTTTCTGCTCTGCGCTCGGTAAATCCGCGTCTTTAATTTTGCGCTGCGCAGCGAATAACGTTGGCAGATGCGCGTAGTTAAAGACGCTCAGACGGTCCGGGTTGAGTTCAGCCACTTTCTGCAGCGTGAAGGCAAAGCTTTCCGGCGTTTGCTTCGGCAGACCGTAAATCAAATCGATGTTGGTCGATGTGAAGCCAATCTCACGCGCATGACGCAGCAGCGCAAAGATGAATTCTTCATCTTGTTCACGGTTCACCAGGCGCTGTACTTCTTTATTGAAATCCTGCACCCCCATGCTCAGACGGTTGAACCCTGCGGATCGTAAATGATCCAGTACATCCAGTTCGATTTCACGCGGATCAACCTCAATTGAGATTTCCGCATCGGCGTTGAAGTTAAAGTGGTCGCGCAGCAGATTCATCAAGCGGCTGATTTGCGCTTTGTTGAGATAGGTTGGCGTACCGCCGCCCCAGTGCAGCTGGCTAACCTGACGGCCGGCAAAAAGCGGCGCGCGGTGAATAATTTCCTGCTCAAGGACATCAAGATACTGATCGGCCTTATGCTGCTGACGGGTGACAATCTTATTACAGCCGCAGAAATAGCAGAGCTTATGGCAGAACGGGATATGGACGTACAGCGACAGCGGGCGCTGCGGGTAGCGGGCGACGGCGGCGGCAAAATCAGCAGCGCCGAACGCCGGAGAAAACTCCAGCGCGGTGGGATACGAGGTATATCGCGGCCCGGAATAGTTATATTTCTGGATAAGGGCCAGATCCCAGTCGATTAACTGCTCAGACATGCTCACTCCTTCCGATGATGCCGCCGACGGGTACGTCGTGCCGGCCCAACCGCACCTCGGGTCATGAGCCGGTTGCGCAGCCATTTTTGACGCCGCGACAACCGTCTTAGTTTAACGAATAACCACAGCAGATAACATATAACCAGAAGGGTTATAAGCAGGACCGGGAATCCGATGGGATGCAAACGTTAGTTTCCACCCTTCAGCAGACGCATCATATCTTCCTGACGCTCTTCTTCTTCCTCGTCCTCGTCGTCATCATAGGAGAGGCCAAGCTGCTGCATCAGCGCGTCAATACGATCCAGTTTGGCATCGACCCAGGCCTGCTCTTCAGCATTCAGGGTACCGCCCTCTTCCAGACGTTCCAGCAGCGCGTCCAGGCGCTCATCATTCTCCAGCAAATCCAGCTCAGCCTGCGGTGAAAGCATAGGTTTCTCGCTCTTCGGTTTGTGCTGCTTAACGGCCGGGGTGCTTTCAGTCACGCCCAGCGGGATCGGTTTCTTGCTGCCAATACGTGGGTCCTGCTGCTGGCTGCGACCTTTGCTTGCTGAAGCAGCATCGCCGCCGCTGGCGCGGCTGCCTGCGGCATGGCCGCGGTGTTTTTTCTGACGTTTACGGTCGCGTGCTTCCTGGTTCAACTCTTCACGCGACTTACCACGTGCTTTACCGCGCGATGCGGATGCCGGTTTTTTCATGATGTGTGATCTTCAGACAGTTTTCTTCAGTATAGAATTGAGGCGGAATCTAGCAGAAAGCAAGCAAAGAAAAAAGGCGACAGATTAATCTGTCGCCTTTTTCCGCACTCACAACCCTTAACGGGTTTCCACTTTCCATGTCAGCTATCGACTTACCCTGTCTTTCCCTTAGCTTCCAACGGTCCTTGTTCTATCCCTTTCCCTTTTAAAACGTCTCCAGACGTTTGTCATCCTGACAATCCTGGTCTTCGCCTCCTGGCGCTCCTGACCCCTCGTCCTGAGTCGTAATCCTCTGGCTTCCTCGCCTTTGCCCACTACTTTACCGTTTTGCCGGAAATCGACAACCACCTGTAGGATGAAAAGATAGCTTAAGGATATGGAGTTTCCTGTAACAGCATGATTTAACGGTGATCTATGAATTTGACGTCAGGTTTTTCTCACAAATTTCGTATAGTCCTTATGGGCAATGTCTCACAAAGCGTATGGTTTTTACTTACAGTAACGGCGTGCGGTAAAAACAGCCTTTTTCTGCCTTTCAGGTATAATCCCCGCCATAGCCTGATTTTACGGAGACGACAGTCTTGACCAACTGGAATTATCAACAGACGCATTTTGTTACGAGCGCGCCTGATATCCGCCATCTTCCATCCGATACCGGAATCGAAGTGGCATTCGCTGGCCGCTCAAATGCGGGCAAATCCAGCGCCCTTAATACGCTGACTAACCAGAAAAGCCTGGCGCGTACGTCAAAAACGCCGGGTCGTACCCAGCTTATCAACCTGTTTGAGGTTGCGGAAGGTAAACGCCTGGTCGACTTGCCGGGTTATGGCTACGCGCAGGTGCCGGAAGAGATGAAAATCAAATGGCAGAAAGCGCTGGGTGAGTATCTTGAAAAACGTCTGTGCCTGAAAGGCCTGGTGGTATTGATGGATATTCGTCATCCGCTGAAAGATCTCGATCAGCAGATGATCGAGTGGGCGGTAGAAAGCGATATTCAGGTGCTGGTGCTGCTAACCAAAGCCGATAAGCTCGCCAGCGGCGCGCGTAAAGCGCAGGTCAATATGGTGCGTGAAGCGGTACTGGCCTTCAATGGCGATATCCAGGTTGAACCTTTCTCTTCGCTGAAAAAATCTGGCGTGGATAAGTTGCGTCAGAAGCTGGATAGCTGGTTTAACGAAATCCCGCCGCAAGAAGCCGCCGAAGACGCAGAGTAACCCCCGCTTTTTCCGGATAATGGCGCCCAGCGCCCTATCCGGACGTTCATTTTGCGCTGTTGTCAGCACGTAAAACTTTTCTTTCGCGCAATAAAAAACGCCCCGGTCATAAATGACCGGGGCGGCTAAAATATTCAGCCAAATCCGATTACGTGAAGTAAAAGGTCTGAAAGATAGAACATCTTACCTCTGTACCCTACGCGAATAACTTTACTCTTCTTTCGGTTATGGATAAAGCACTTTTTGTAGTTTTTTTTCACTATTTACATAACAAATTCAAATGACCATCACAAAAATCTATAAGTTATGTTGCTTACTTACAAAAAAGAGCCTTACAGATTGCCCACTTAGTGCGCTTGATCCCAGTTTTCGCCGCTACCGACTTCCACTAATAACGGCACGGCCAGGGTGGTACTGTTTTCCATTAACTCATGCACCTTCTTCGATACGCTGTCCAGATCGTCTTTGTGCACTTCAAACACCAGTTCATCGTGCACCTGCATGATCATCCGCACGCGCGGTTTTTCGCTCAGCAGCCAGTCATCAACGGCAATCATCGCCCGCTTAATAATATCCGCCGCCGTTCCCTGCATCGGAGCGTTGATAGCCGCTCGTTCCGCGCCCGCGCGGCGGGCGCCATTGCTGGATTTGATATCCGGCAGGTACAGACGGCGCCCTTCCAGCGTTTCGACATAGCCCTGCTCTTTCGCCTGCGCGCGGGTACGTTCCATATAGTCCAGTACGCCCGGATAGCGCTCGAAATAGAGGTCCATATACTTCTGCGCTTCTTTACGCGGAATATTCAGCTGACGCGCCAGCCCAAATGCGCTCATGCCGTAAATCAGGCCGAAGTTAATCGCCTTCGCGCTACGGCGCTGTTCATTACTGACGCTTTCCAGCGGTAGGCCAAACACCTCTGCCGCGGTGGCGCGGTGAATATCCTTACCTTCCGCAAAAGCCTTCAGCAGCCCTTCATCGCGCGACAGGTGCGCCATGATGCGCAGCTCAATCTGCGAATAGTCGGCAGACACAATCAGGTAATCCTCAGGCGCAATAAACGCCTGACGAATGCGGCGACCTTCGTCATTACGCACCGGAATGTTCTGCAGGTTAGGATCGGTCGAAGAGAGCCGCCCGGTCGCCGTTACCGCCTGATGATACGAGGTATGAACACGGCCGGTTTTTGGGTTAATCATCAGCGGCAGCTTATCGGTATAAGTCGATTTCAGCTTCGCCAGCCCGCGATACTCGAGGATCACCTTCGGCAGCGGATAATCCAGCGCCAGTTCCTCCAGCACCTCTTCAGAAGTCGACGGCGCGCCGCCTGGCGTTTTCTTCAGCGGCTTGATGCCCTGCTTTTCAAACAGGATGGTTTGTAACTGTTTGGTAGAAGAGAGGTTGAACTCCTCACCGGCAATCTCATGGGCGCGTTGTTCCAGCTCAACCAGACGCTTCGCGATCTCCTGCGAATGCGCATGTAGCACCGCCGGATCGATCTTCACGCCGTTGCGCTCAACCCGCGACAGCACCGGCACCAGCGGCATCTCGATATTTTTAAAGATATTCAGCGGGCCTTCATGCTGCTGCAGCTGCGGCCACATCTTCAGATGCAGTTGCAGCGTCACGTCAGCATCCTCCGCGGCGTAACGACCGGCCTCTTCCAGGGCGATCTGATTGAAGGTAAGCTGATTTTTTCCCTTACCGGCAATCTCTTCAAAGGTGATGGTTTTGTGTTTCAACCAGCGATCGGACAGGCTATCCATATCATGTCGACCCGCGACGCTGTCGAGGGTGTAGGATTCCAGCATGGTGTCGAAAGCAATACCACGCAGTTCAATGTCGTAGTTGGCCAGGATGCCGCGATCGTACTTCAGGTTTTGCCCTACTTTTAGCACCTTGTCATCTTCCAGCAGCGGCTTGAGCAGCTCCAGCACGCGTTCACGTGGGATCTGATCCGGCGCGTCGAGATAATCATGGGCCACCGGCACATAAGCCGCGACGCCAGGCTCAATCGCGAATGACAGACCAACCATATTGGCGGAAATGTTATCGAGGCTATCCGTTTCGGTATCAAAAGCGAATAGCGGCGCTTTCTTCAGTTTGGCAATCCATTCAACCAGCGTCGCTTCATCCAGGATCGTCACATAGTGCTCGGCAGAGAGCGTCGCGGCGACCTCTTCTTCCACAATCACCGCAGCTTCAGCTGGTTTCGCCGCTGGTTTAGCGCCTTTCCCCTGTAGCCATTTGCCGGATTCGACATCGGTGATCCAACGTTTGAATTCATATTGCTTAAACAACGCCAGCAGCTCATCTGCCGCCGGCTGCGCAACTAACAGCTCTTCGCAGCCGAGATCCAGCTCCACATCGGTTTTTATTGTGGCGAGTTGATAAGAGAGGTAGGCCACCTCTTTGTTCTGCTCCAGCTTCGCCGCCATCGTTTTCGCGCCGCGGAAGGTCAGCCCGGCGATTTTTTCTGGTTCCGCATAGAGCGCATCCAGACCGCCCAATCCCTGCAGTAGCGCCTGCGCCGTTTTTTCCCCAACGCCCGGGACGCCAGGTATGTTATCTGAGGAGTCGCCCATCAGCGCCAGGAAATCAATAATCAGTTCCGGCGGTACGCCGTACTTATTCACGACCTCTTCCGGGCCGAGAATAGTGTTGGTCATGGTGTTGATTAAGGTAATGCCCGGCGTCACCAGCTGAGCCATATCTTTATCGCCGGTGCTGATCAGTACCGGACGGCCCACTTTTTCCGCTTCGCGAGCCAGCGTGCCGATAACGTCATCCGCTTCAACGCCAGGCACCGCCATCAGCGGCAGCCCCATCGCCTTCACCATCTTGTGCAGAGGTTCGATCTGCGCGCGTAGATCGTCCGGCATCGGCGGACGATGTGATTTGTAGTGCTCAAACAATTCGTCACGGAAGGTTTTCCCTTTGGCATCAAATACCACGACGGCATGCGTCGGCTGATACTGCAGGATCAGGCTACGCAGCATATTCAGCACGCCGTACATTGCGCCGGTAGGCTCCCCTGCGCTATTGGTTAGCGGCGGGAAGGCGTGGTAAGCCCGGTATAGATAAGAGGAGCCGTCGACGAGGATGAGAGGGTTTTCTGGGATCTGAACCATAATTTCCGTGCCTGTTTATCAGATTATGGGTAAAGGATGCCACAGACGGGCATGAAATCCTGAATTTTTCCCGCATTTAGCCGAAAAGATTCATCGCAGAGGTGAATCGCTGCACAATATTATCTGTGGATAACTTTGTGCATAGTTTTATCGCCTCAGCCAAAAAAGCCTAAACCATGTAACAAAGAATCTTATAAATCATTATATATCAATGCATTAATCATGCACCCAAGGCTATATATGCTTCATGATGACTCAATGTTCCATGTGGATATAAGATTCGCGTTTTTTTCTGTTCTGGTAAGACCCGTTATTTGCCGCGTTTTCTGGTAAAATCAGCCCCTTGCGCGGTTTAAGAACGTTCTTTGCCGGCCTAACTTTCTGAATAAACTAACTATGTCGAGATTACTCGCTGCGATAACACTCCCGCTGAGTATCGCCCTTACCATCTTAGTCACCATTATCTGTTCCGTGCCGATTATCATCGCCGGGCTGATTAAACTGCTGGTACCTATCCCGGCGGTTTGGCGTTCTATTTCTGTTTTTTGCAATTTCATGATGTATTGCTGGTGCGAAGGACTGGCGCTGCTGCTGCATCTCAACCCATGGTTGAAATGGGATGTTCAGGGGCTGGAAGGGCTGAATAAAAAGAACTGGTATCTGCTTATCAGCAATCATCACAGCTGGGCGGATATCGTGGTACTTTGCGTCCTGTTTCGCAAACATATCCCAATGAATAAGTATTTTCTCAAGCAGCAGTTGGCCTGGGTACCGTTTATCGGCCTGGCCTGCTGGGCGCTTGATATGCCTTTTATGCGCCGTTATTCGCGCGGCTACTTACTGCGCCACCCGGAACGCCGCGGTAAAGACGTCGAAACGACTCGCCGCTCATGTGAAAAATTCCGTTCTCATCCGACTACCATCGTCAATTTCGTCGAAGGCTCAAGGTTTACCGCAGAAAAGAAGCGCGAGACGCGCTCGCCTTACCACAACCTACTGCCGCCTAAAGCTGCGGGCATAGCAATGGCGTTAAACGTCCTCGGCGCACAGTTCGATAAGCTACTGAACGTTACGCTGTGCTATCCGGACAATAATACCAGGCCGTTTTACGATATGTTAAGCGGTCGCCTGACGCGTATCGTGGTACGTATTAATCTGGTGCCGATTGGCGAGGAATTACACGGTGATTACGTCAATGATAAAAACTTTAAGCGTGGTTTCCAGCGCTGGCTGAATGGGCTTTGGGAAGAAAAAGATCGTCAGCTCACTGACATTATGCAGGGTAACGAAAAGTCGTAACTATTTAGTCGATAAAAAAAGCCGGTCAGTGACCGGCATTTTTTTTATTTCTTTTCAACCAGTTGTTTCACAGTATCTGCGTACTGAGAAACAAACGCGTCCATGTTGCTGGTATCCATACCCTGCGGGTTCAGCTGGTATTTACCATTAACAAACATCGCCGGAACGCCCTGCAGCTGTAAATCGGCTGCGGCTTTCTCTTGCTGTGCGACCAGAGACTTCACCACAAAGCTGTTCCATGCCGCGTCGTAATCTTCACCTTTAACGCCCGCATCAACGAAGACTTTACGGATGTCAGCAGTGGACTGAACGGTTTGAGTTTTCTGTACCGCTTCAAACATCGGCGCGGTAATTTTATCTTCAACGCCCAGCGCGATCGCCACAGCCCATGCCTGGGTCAGGTCTTTACCCAACGGGCCCAGGAATTCAACGTGATACTTGGTCATTTTGGTGCCTTCCGGCAGTTTCTGACGTACGTTGTCGGAAACGTGCAGCACTTCTTCAAACTGATAGCAGTGCGGGCAGTAGAATGAGAAGAACTCAAGGACCTGAGGTTCGCCTGCAACCGGCTTATCAAGGGTGGTGTACTGCTTGCCGTCGGTGATCTGGGCAGCGGATGCACTGAAAGCCAGAATCATACCAGCCAGCGCCAGCCAAATTTTTTTCATGATTATTTCTCTCCTGATATATCACATTAATACATTGGCGTTAACTGAAGAGGGGGTTCCTGCAGAACCTTCACCTGCTCAAGAAATGTTGCAGTCTGCCCGCGCCAATAATCTTCCCCGGTTAACCATGGGAAATTTATAGGGAAAGCAGGATCGTCCCAACGCCTGAGCAGCCACGCCAGATAATAAACTAAACGCATGGCGCGTAAAGGTTCGATGAGAGCGATTTCGTCCGTGTTGAAGGGACTGAATTCTTCATAGGCCTCAATGATGGTCTCCAGCTGCATGCGCTGTTCGGCTTTATCGCCATTCAGCAGCATCCAGAGATCCTGTACTGCCGGGCCGGTGCGGGCATCATCTAAATCAACAAACAGCGGCCCATCGCGCCACAGGATATTGCCGGCGTGGCAGTCGCCATGCAGACGAAGCGTATCCGCACGCCCGTGCCACTGCGACCTGACGGCATCGATGAGTTTATCAGCCGCACCCAGGAAATCAGCCTTCAGGCCAGATGGAATAAGCGTCGCCTGTTCAAATACCTGGCGTGGTTCCAACAGATATTCTTGTACGCCAATTTCCGGACGCGCATTAAAACGCTGCTTACGACCGGTCTGGTGCAGGCGGCCAAGATAGCGCCCGACCCATTCTATTTGGTCAAGATTATCTGCTTCGAACTGGCGGCCGCCGAGGCTTGGGAAGACGGCAAAGAAGAATCCCTGATGTTGATGTAGCGTGCTGTCGTTAAATAAGAGCGGCGCGGCAACGGGCACTTCATCCTCTACGAGCTGAAGCGCAAACTGGTGTTCTTCGAGGATCTGTTCTGCAGACCAGCGTTCAGGACGATAGAACTTCACCACGTAGCGGCGGCGATCTTCGTCCTGAAACTGGTAAACACGGTTCTCATAGCTATTAAGCGGAGTCAGACCGGAGTCGACCCGCATTCCCAGATCGAATAATCCATCAATGATGGTATCCGGGTGAAGCGTCTGAAAAGTAAAAGCCTTATCGTGCATCCTGACATCCGATAATCGTACGAATGCTTCAGGATATCATCTCGTAGCCGGTTTCGCGGCAGCACTTACAACCTTTTACTCTTTAATAACACCGCGCGCGCGTAGTAGTGCGGTTTTGAAATCCTCTTCATAATCTTTCTGTATACCCGGGATGACGGCCTCTTTCGATGAATCACGCATCTTCAGGTGATAAATCAGAATATCATCAGAAAGATCGGCCAGTTCACCTTTGTAACCTGCTTCAGCCGCCAGTTTCTGCAAGAATTGCATCAGGTTCAGTTCAGGTTCTTTTTGCCAGGCAGGCTGGAGAAGCTCAATTACTTCATTCAGGCGTTTACATTTCATAGTCATGCTCCTTACTCTTGATAGGGACAAGTTAACAGGGTCAATCCCACAATGAAAGAGGCGATATTAATATGCAAAGCGAGGCAATAACCGGCGTCGTGCTGGCGGGTGGAAGAGCTACGCGCATGGGCGGTGTTGATAAGGGATTGCAGCTGCTGAATGGTCGTCCTCTCTGGCGTCACGTTGCGGATACATTAGAGCCGCAGGTAGCAAGGTTAGTGATTAGCGCTAACCGTCATCTTGAGCGCTGGCATGCCAGCGGATATCCGGTATATCGCGATACGCAGAATGATTACCCAGGTCCACTGGCCGGAATGCTTGCCGTTATGCAGCAGGTAGATAGCCCCTGGTTTGTTTTTTGCCCCTGCGACACGCCGTTCATCCCCTCTTTTCTGGTCGAGCGTTTTTTACAACAGAAAGCCTCGTCACCGGTGGTTTGGGCACACGATGGCGAGCGCGATCATCCCGCCGTTGCATTAGTTCATCGTCAAATCATACCGGAACTGGAGACTTATCTTGCTCATGGAGAACGCCGGGTGATGGTCTTTATGCGCCAGGTGGGTGGGCGCCCGGTGAATTTCAGCGATGTGAAATCAGCATTCATCAATGTGAATACGTTGGATGAGTTGCAGCAAATGCAGGAGCCATCATGATCCCCTTACTGGCGATCGCCGCATGGAGCGGTACCGGGAAAACAACATTATTAAAGCGTCTTATTCCTGAACTCTGCGCCAAAGGGTTACGCCCGGGGCTGATTAAACACACTCATCACGATATGGATGTCGATAAGCCGGGCAAGGATAGTTATGAGTTGCGTAAAGCTGGCGCTTCACAAACCATTGTCGCCAGTAAGCAGCGCTGGGCGCTGATGACAGAAACCCCAGATGAGGCTGAATTAGACCTTCAATGGCTGGTAAGTAGAATGGATTCGAACAAGTTGGATTTTGTTTTGGTGGAGGGTTTTAAGCATGAACCTGTGCCGAAGATCCTTCTTTTCCGGCAAAACAGCGGACATCGTGTAGAAGAGTTGGTGATTGATGAACATACGATCGCCGTGGCCAGCGATGTGCCCATCGCGACGTCACTTCCGCTGTTGGATTTAAATAATATCCCACAGATCGCGACGTTTATTGCGAGTTGGTTAGAAAAGCAATCGTAGTTTAGAGATAGGATGTTTTCCCGGAGGCGGTGTAGCCCGGGGAAGGAGCGGTAAGCGCGGCGCCACCGGGGGAGTGGCGACGGTCTGGCCACAAAACACCAAAACAAAAGGCCCGGTCTTTCGACTGAGCCTTTCGTTTACGTTGATATGACAGCGGCTTTCCCCGGAGGCGGTGCTGCGCACCTTTTCCGGGCTACGGGTTGGTAGCCCCGGTAAGCGCAGCGCCACCGGGGGAGATGGCGGCGCGTCTGGCCGCAAAAGACAAAAGCAGAAAGCCCGGTCTTCCGACGGAGCCTTTCTGTTTACGTTGCTATGGCAGCGGCTTTCCCCGGAGGCGGTGCTGCGCACCTTTTCCGGGCTACGGGTTGCGTAGCCCCGGTAAGCGCAGCGCCACCGGGGGAGCTATACGCCACACAGCAAAAAACCCCGCACCTTCCGGTACGGGGTTCTTCTTATTTGATGCCTGGCAGTTTATGGCGGGCGTCCTGCCCGCCACCCTCCGGGCCGTTGCTGCGCAACGTTCAAATCCGCTCCCGGCGGATTTGTCCTGCTCCGGAGAGCGCTCACCGACAAACAACAGATAAAACAAAAGGCCCAGTCTTGCGACTGAGCCTTTCGTTTTATTTGATGCCTGGCAGTTCCCTACTCTCACATGGGGAGACCCCACACTACCATCGGCGCTACGGCGTTTCACTTCTGAGTTCGGCATGGGGTCAGGTGGGACCACCGCGCTATCGCCGCCAGGCAAATTCTGTTTTACCAGCCCGTCATTACGACGCACTGATTAATCTGTATCACGCTGAAAATCATCTCAAATCCGCCAAAACACCTTCGGCGTTGTAAGGTTAAGCCTCACGGTTCATTAGTATCGGTTAGCTCAACGTATCGCTACGCTTACACACCCGACCTATCAACGTCATCGTCTTTAACGTTCCTTCAGGAGACTTAAAGTCTCAGGGAGAACTCATCTCGGGGCAAGTTTCGTGCTTAGATGCTTTCAGCACTTATCTCTTCCGCATTTAGCTACCGGGCAATGCCATTGGCATGACAACCCGAACACCAGTGATGCGTCCACTCCGGTCCTCTCGTACTAGGAGCAGCCCCCCTCAATTCTCCAGCGCCCACGGCAGATAGGGACCGAACTGTCTCACGACGTTCTAAACCCAGCTCGCGTACCACTTTAAATGGCGAACAGCCATACCCTTGGGACCTACTTCAGCCCCAGGATGTGATGAGCCGACATCGAGGTGCCAAACACCGCCGTCGATATGAACTCTTGGGCGGTATCAGCCTGTTATCCCCGGAGTACCTTTTATCCGTTGAGCGATGGCCCTTCCATTCAGAACCACCGGATCACTATGACCTGCTTTCGCACCTGCTCGCGCCGTCACGCTCGCAGTCAAGCTAGCTTATGCCATTGCACTAACCTCCTGATGTCCGACCAGGATTAGCTAACCTTCGTGCTCCTCCGTTACTCTTTGGGAGGAGACCGCCCCAGTCAAACTACCCACCAGACACTGTCCGCAACCCCGATTAGGGGCCAACGTTAGAACATCAAACATTAAAGGGTGGTATTTCAAGGTTGGCTCCACGCAGACTGGCGTCCACGCTTCAAAGCCTCCCACCTATCCTACACATCAAGGCTCAATGTTCAGTGTCAAGCTATAGTAAAGGTTCACGGGGTCTTTCCGTCTTGCCGCGGGTACACTGCATCTTCACAGCGAGTTCAATTTCACTGAGTCTCGGGTGGAGACAGCCTGGCCATCATTACGCCATTCGTGCAGGTCGGAACTTACCCGACAAGGAATTTCGCTACCTTAGGACCGTTATAGTTACGGCCGCCGTTTACCGGGGCTTCGATCAAGAGCTTCTCCTTACGGATAACCCCATCAATTAACCTTCCGGCACCGGGCAGGCGTCACACCGTATACGTCCACTTTCGTGTTTGCACAGTGCTGTGTTTTTAATAAACAGTTGCAGCCAGCTGGTATCTTCGACTGATTTCAGCTCCACCCGCAGGGGCTTCACCTACATATCAGCGTGCCTTCTCCCGAAGTTACGGCACCATTTTGCCTAGTTCCTTCACCCGAGTTCTCTCAAGCGCCTTGGTATTCTCTACCTGACCACCTGTGTCGGTTTGGGGTACGATTTGATGTTACCTGATGCTTAGAGGCTTTTCCTGGAAGCAGGGCATTTGTTACTTCAGCACCGTAGTGCCTCGTCATCACACCTCAGCGTTAATAAGGTACCGGATTTACCTGGAACCTCCGCCTACATGCTTAAACCGGGACAACCGTCGCCCGGCTAACATAGCCTTCTCCGTCCCCCCTTCGCAGTAACACCAAGTACAGGAATATTAACCTGTTTCCCATCGACTACGCCTTTCGGCCTCGCCTTAGGGGTCGACTCACCCTGCCCCGATTAACGTTGGACAGGAACCCTTGGTCTTCCGGCGTGCGGGCTTTTCACCCGCATTATCGTTACTTATGTCAGCATTCGCACTTCTGATACCTCCAGCAACCCTCACAGGCCACCTTCGCAGGCTTACAGAACGCTCCCCTACCCAACAACACATAGTGTCGCTGCCGCAGCTTCGGTGCACAGTTTAGCCCCGTTACATCTTCCGCGCAGGCCGACTCGACCAGTGAGCTATTACGCTTTCTTTAAATGATGGCTGCTTCTAAGCCAACATCCTGGCTGTCTGTGCCTTCCCACATCGTTTCCCACTTAACTGTGACTTTGGGACCTTAGCTGGCGGTCTGGGTTGTTTCCCTCTTCACGACGGACGTTAGCACCCGCCGTGTGTCTCCCGTGATAACATTCTTCGGTATTCGTAGTTTGCATCGGGTTGGTAAGTCGGGATGACCCCCTAGCCGAAACAGTGCTCTACCCCCGAAGATGAGTTCACGAGGCGCTACCTAAATAGCTTTCGGGGAGAACCAGCTATCTCCCGGTTTGATTGGCCTTTCACCCCCAGCCACAAGTCATCCGCTAATTTTTCAACATTAGTCGGTTCGGTCCTCCAGTTAGTGTTACCCAACCTTCAACCTGCCCATGGCTAGATCACCGGGTTTCGGGTCTATACCCTGCAACTTAACGCCCAGTTAAGACTCGGTTTCCCTGCGGCTCCCCTATACGGTTAACCTTGCTACAGAATATAAGTCGCTGACCCATTATACAAAAGGTACGCAGTCACACCCGAAGGTGCTCCCACTGCTTGTACGTACACGGTTTCAGGTTCTTTTTCACTCCCCTCGCCGGGGTTCTTTTCGCCTTTCCCTCACGGTACTGGTTCACTATCGGTCAGTCAGGAGTATTTAGCCTTGGAGGATGGTCCCCCCATATTCAGACAGGATACCACGTGTCCCGCCCTACTCTTCGAGTTCACAGCCTGTGCATTTTGGTGTACGGGACTATCACCCTGTACCGTCGGACTTTCCAGACCGTTCCACTAACACACAAGCTGATTCAGACTCTGGGCTGCTCCCCGTTCGCTCGCCGCTACTGGGGGAATCTCGGTTGATTTCTTTTCCTCGGGGTACTTAGATGTTTCAGTTCCCCCGGTTCGCCTCGTTAACCTATGTATTCAGTTAACGATAGTGTGACGAATCACACTGGGTTTCCCCATTCGGACATCGCCGGCTATAACGGTTCATATCACCTTACCGACGCTTTTCGCAGATTAGCACGTCCTTCATCGCCTCTGACTGCCAGGGCATCCACCGTGTACGCTTAGTCGCTTAACCTCACAACCCGAAGATGTTTCACTTCTGATTGCGAAAATTTGAGAGACTCGAACACACATTGACTGTGTGTCGTTTCAATTTTCAGCTTGATCCAGATTTTTAAAGAGCAAATATCTCAAACGTCACCCGAAGATGAGTTTTGAGATATGTCGGCGCGCGTCTTTCACTCACGAACCAGCAAGTGGCGTCCCCTAGGGGATTCGAACCCCTGTTACCGCCGTGAAAGGGCGGTGTCCTGGGCCTCTAGACGAAGGGGACACTGAAGTCTCAATCGCAAGACGCCTTGCTTCTTTACTTTCATCAGACAATCTGTGTGAGCACTACAAAGGCAGGTTCTTTAAGGTAAGGAGGTGATCCAACCGCAGGTTCCCCTACGGTTACCTTGTTACGACTTCACCCCAGTCATGAATCACAAAGTGGTAAGCGCCCTCCCGAAGGTTAAGCTACCTACTTCTTTTGCAACCCACTCCCATGGTGTGACGGGCGGTGTGTACAAGGCCCGGGAACGTATTCACCGTAGCATTCTGATCTACGATTACTAGCGATTCCGACTTCATGGAGTCGAGTTGCAGACTCCAATCCGGACTACGACATACTTTATGAGGTCCGCTTGCTCTCGCGAGGTCGCTTCTCTTTGTATATGCCATTGTAGCACGTGTGTAGCCCTACTCGTAAGGGCCATGATGACTTGACGTCATCCCCACCTTCCTCCAGTTTATCACTGGCAGTCTCCTTTGAGTTCCCGGCCGAACCGCTGGCAACAAAGGATAAGGGTTGCGCTCGTTGCGGGACTTAACCCAACATTTCACAACACGAGCTGACGACAGCCATGCAGCACCTGTCTCAGAGTTCCCGAAGGCACCAAAGCATCTCTGCTAAGTTCTCTGGATGTCAAGAGTAGGTAAGGTTCTTCGCGTTGCATCGAATTAAACCACATGCTCCACCGCTTGTGCGGGCCCCCGTCAATTCATTTGAGTTTTAACCTTGCGGCCGTACTCCCCAGGCGGTCGACTTAACGCGTTAGCTCCGGAAGCCACGCCTCAAGGGCACAACCTCCAAGTCGACATCGTTTACGGCGTGGACTACCAGGGTATCTAATCCTGTTTGCTCCCCACGCTTTCGCACCTGAGCGTCAGTCTTTGTCCAGGGGGCCGCCTTCGCCACCGGTATTCCTCCAGATCTCTACGCATTTCACCGCTACACCTGGAATTCTACCCCCCTCTACAAGACTCTAGCCTGCCAGTTTCGAATGCAGTTCCCAGGTTGAGCCCGGGGATTTCACATCCGACTTGACAGACCGCCTGCGTGCGCTTTACGCCCAGTAATTCCGATTAACGCTTGCACCCTCCGTATTACCGCGGCTGCTGGCACGGAGTTAGCCGGTGCTTCTTCTGCGAGTAACGTCAATCACCAAGGTTATTAACCTTAATGCCTTCCTCCTCGCTGAAAGTACTTTACAACCCGAAGGCCTTCTTCATACACGCGGCATGGCTGCATCAGGCTTGCGCCCATTGTGCAATATTCCCCACTGCTGCCTCCCGTAGGAGTCTGGACCGTGTCTCAGTTCCAGTGTGGCTGGTCATCCTCTCAGACCAGCTAGGGATCGTCGCCTAGGTGAGCCATTACCCCACCTACTAGCTAATCCCATCTGGGCACATCTGATGGCATGAGGCCCGAAGGTCCCCCACTTTGGTCTTGCGACGTTATGCGGTATTAGCTACCGTTTCCAGTAGTTATCCCCCTCCATCAGGCAGTTTCCCAGACATTACTCACCCGTCCGCCGCTCGTCACCCGAGAGCAAGCTCTCTGTGCTACCGCTCGACTTGCATGTGTTAGGCCTGCCGCCAGCGTTCAATCTGAGCCATGATCAAACTCTTCAATTTAAGTTTGATGCTCGTGAATTAAACTTCGTAATGAATTACGTATGTTCACTCAGAGACTTGGTATTCATTTTTCGTCCGAGGACGTTAAGAATCCATGTCACTTTGAGTGCCCACACAGATTGTCTGATAAATTGTTAAAGAGCAGTGCCGCTTCGTTTTTCGCTGCGGCGCGGGGTGTGCATATTACGCTTTCCCGCCTCAGAGTCAAGCATTTATTTTTGCTTTTCTCCGCGAGGTTCTCACCGGAACCCCGCTGACCCGGCGGCTTGTTTGCCGTTGTTCCGTGTCAGTGGTGGCGCATTATAGGGGGTAATTCTGAAGTGACAAGAGGAAATTCAAAAAAACTTTTCGTTCGCTCGATTTTCCACCATAACGCGAGTTTTACGCGCTATTTGCTCGTCATTTGCGCGATTTCTTGAGCGAATCTGGCCACCTGCGGCCAATCCGTATAAACCACTTCTTTACTGGTGTCCGTTTCGCCGCCGGTCATCTTCATAATTAAACGAATCATAAAGCGATCGTACCAGCGATAGCGCGGATAACGCAGCGCGCCGGCAAATACCGCGCAGCTCTGCGGCTGCCACGGCGAATTAAGGAGAAACTTGCGCGTATAGCTGTTAGTTTGCGGCGTCCGCTTTTCCGCTTTGCGCGCCACCAGGTTTACCGAGAAGAACGCCCCCGGCAACGCCTGCAGTGATGCCAGGTGCTTTTTCACAAAGCGGTCCAGCGCTGGATGAAAGTGCCCGTAGCGAATAGAAGCGCCAATCACCACCCGATCGTAATGATGCCACTCAACCGTCTCGGTACGGTTCAGGTTCACAGTATCCGCATCAATCCCCAGCTCTTTGAGTTCAGAAGCCAGGTAGGAGGCAATTTCACGGGTCTGCCCGTCACGGGTGGAGAAAAGAATTAAAGTTTTCACGAGCACTCCTGTTATTCGCGCCAGAAAGTGGGAGTAAAGAGCACCAATAAGGTGAACACTTCCAGACGACCAAACAGCATGTTAGCAATCAGGATCCATTTCGCGACCGGGTTCATTGTCGCAAAGTTATCAGCAACGACCCCAAGACCAGGCCCCAGGTTGTTCAATGTCGCCACAACTGAAGCAAAGGCAGAGAAGTCATCAACCCCAGTCGCAATAATAGCCAGCATACTAATGATAAAGACCAGCGCATAGGCGGAGAAGAATCCCCACACGGCTTCCAGAATACGTTCCGGTAGCGCGCGGTTGCCTAACTTAATGCTATAGACCGCATTCGGGTGCACCAGGCGCTTAAGCTCACGATTCCCCTGTTTAAACAGCAACAGAATACGAATGACCTTTAAACCACCGCCCGTTGACCCGGCGCAGCCGCCGATAAACGCAGAGCAAAGTAACAGCACAGGCAGGAACAACGGCCAGCGCGCAATACTGTCGGTGGTAAACCCAGCGGTCGTCGCCATCGACACCACCTGGAAGAACGCCTGGTTCAGCGTCGTTAACACCGAGCCGTAGACATTATGTAGCCACAATACCAGTGTACAGACGATAACCAGGGTTAGCTGAACACCGATAAACATTCTGAATTCCGGGTCACGCCAGTAAACCCGCAAACTGCGTCCACTTAATAGCGAAAAGTGCAGGCCATAGTTACAGCCGGAGATCAGCAGGAAGATGGCGATGATGGAGTTAATCATCGGGCTATTAAAGTAGCCGACGCTGGCATCGTGAGTTGAGAAGCCGCCGATAGCGATGGTCGCAAAGCTATGGCCAATCGCGTCGAATGCCGGCATTCCGGCAAACCACAGCGCCAATGCGCAGGCGACGGTTAATAAGACATAAATAAGCCACAGCGTTTTTGCCGTCTCGGCGATACGCGGGCGCATCTTATTGTCTTTCAACGGGCCCGGCATTTCCGCCCGGTAGAGCTGCATCCCCCCGACGCCGAGGATAGGTAAAATCGCCACCGCCAGCACGATGATCCCCATACCGCCGAACCACTGCAGCATCTGGCGATAGAACAGGATGGCATGAGGCAGTGAGTCCAGCCCCACCAGCGTCGTCGCACCGGTAGTGGTTAAGCCGGAGAAGGATTCAAAAAAGGCATCCGTCACCGTCAGATTAGGCTGTTCAGCAAAGATAAACGGTAACGCACCGACGCTGCCCAACACGGTCCAGAACAGCACAACAATGAGAAACCCTTCGCGGGATTTCAGTTCGCCTTTTTGCTTACGGTTCGGCCACCACAGCATGGAGCCGATCGCCAGGGCAACAAAGAAGGTTTGGGTGAAAGCTCGCCCCGCGCCATCGCGATATATCAGGGCCACTAATCCTGGGACAATCATCGTCCCCGAAAATAAGATGACCAACAGTCCAACGATTCGGGTTATCGCGCGAAAATGCATCTCTGGCGCTTCCTTTGGGTTACAAAAAAATCAGGTGGGGATTATTCGTCAATCTTCAGTAATTGCAATGAACCACGACTAAAATCAGCCAGTTTTGTTGAAAAAGAGGCCACTTCAGCTTGCGGAAGCGCGACGCGCAGTTGCACAGACGCCTGATAATCGCTTTCCACAATAATGCCCGAGAACTGCGCCAGCAGCGCTTCTACCCCGGCTAGCTGTCCGTATTCACATTGCAAAGTATATGCGGTTAACGGCGTCTTGCGCTGCGTTTTCAACTGCGCAAGCGCCTGATGGACGCCGCCGCCATAGGCCTTCACCAGGCCGCCGGTACCCAGCAGAATACCACCGTAGTAGCGCACCACCACAGCGGTTATCTCGCCGACGCCGCTGCCCATCAGCTGCGCCAGCATGGGTTTACCTGCCGTTCCCGCCGGTTCGCCATCGTCAGAGAAACCCAGCTGCTGTGAATCATCAGGAGGCCCGGCAACCCATGCCACACAGTGGTGACGAGCGTCCGGGTGCTCAGCCCTGACCGATTCGACAAACGCTTTCGCCGCCGCCACGCCGTCGGTATGCGCCAACAGCGTGATGAAACGGCTCTTTTTGATCTCTTCAACAACGCTCACCGGCGCGGCCGGCACCAACCAACTTTCCATTACGCCAGTTTCAGGTCGCGCGTCATATTTTCGATACTGTTTTCGTGAACCACCACGTTATCTTCGATACGGATCCCGCCAAACGGCTTCATGGCTTCAATTTTCTGCCAGTTGAAGTGCTTGCTGAACTGCCCTTCACGCCATGGCGCCAACAGCGACTCAATAAAGTAGATGCCTGGTTCGATGGTCAACACCATACGCGGTTCAAGAATACGGGTGCAGCGCAGGTAAGGATACTTCGACGGCGCCGCCAGATGCGTACCGGTATCGTCCTGCATGAAACCGGCGACATCATGAACCTGCAGGCCCAGCGGATGACCAATCCCGTGCGGCATAAACGGCCCGGTCAGATCGTTTTCCACCATCGCCTCTTCGCTCATGCCGGTCACTAGCTGGTGTTTACGCAGCAGCTTTGCGATGCGCTGATGGAACTGAATATGGTAATCCACGTAGCTGGTGCCGGCCTTCATGGTGCTGATCAACGCCAGCTGTTCGTCGTTAACGTCTTTAATCAGCTGCGCGAAGTCGTTGTCGCTGTGACCTGCCCAGGTACGCGTCAGGTCCGCGGCATAGCCGTTGTACTCTGCGCCTGCATCCAACAGGAAGCTGCGCATCTCGGTTGGCGCACGGTGATCCAGCTTGGTGTAATGCAATACGGCCGCATGCTCATTCAGCGCCACGATGTTGCTGTAAGGAACATCGGTATCGCGATGACCGGTCGCCGTCAGGTAAGCCTGATTAATATCGAACTCGCTCATCCCCGACTGGAAAGCTTCGTGGGCCGCGCGATGGCCGTTGACCGCCGATTTCTGCGCTTCACGCATACAAGCCAGCTCATAGTCGGTTTTGTAAGCGCGATAATAATGCAGATAGTCGATAACGCCTTTCGGGTTGATTTTGTCTGCCGCGATCTCCAGACCGATAGCACGCTCCGGCACCGGGCCGATATACGCAATATTGCCACGCGCCGCGGGCAGTTGACCACCAATGCCGTCGGCTTTCGGCAACGCAATCACGTCCACTTCTTCGGTCCAGAAAGAGGTCGGCAGCGGCTCAACGTTGTGCCAGTAATCGACCGGCAGATAGAACCACAGCTTCGGTTTATTCACGCCATCCACCAGCAGCCAGCAGTTTGGCACCTGGGTCACCGGCACCCACGCCTTAAATTGCGGGTTTACTTTAAACGGATACGGATGATCGTCGAGGAAGACATTAATCAGCTCGCCGGAGTGGATCAGCAGAGCATCCAGCTTGAAGCGGTCTAATACTTTGCGGGTACGTTCTTGTAGGGTAACGATATGATTTTTATAAAGCGCGGCCAGTGATTCCATCTTTTATCCTTTGCTTTTATTGGATCGTGATTCTCCGCATCTTAGCACATTGGTTCCAGGCCGGGTGATTTCTACCGGATGTGATCCGACCAGCAATTATTTAAAGAGTAATTTGCATTTTCTTAACATAAATTCCACACTCCGAGTCATCTGGTATGACCAGATCATATTGCTGGATTCAGGAGACTGACATGCTCTACAAAGGCGACACCCTGTACCTCGACTGGCTGGAAGATGGCATTGCCGAACTGGTTTTCGACGCCCCCGGCTCGGTTAACAAGCTTGATACTGCAACCGTTGCCAGCCTCGGTCACGCGCTGGACGTACTCGAAAAACAACAAGATCTCAAAGGGCTGCTGCTGCGCTCTGAAAAAGCGGCCTTTATCGTCGGCGCCGATATCACCGAATTCCTTTCGCTATTCCTGGTGCCGGAAGAACAGTTGAGCCAGTGGCTGCACTTTGCCAATAGCGTCTTCAATCGCCTGGAAGATTTACCGGTTCCTACGTTGTCGGCGGTTAACGGCTATGCGCTGGGCGGCGGCTGCGAATGCGTGCTGGCGACCGACTATCGCCTCGCGACGCCGGATCTGCGCATCGGCCTGCCGGAAACCAAGTTGGGCATTATGCCTGGCTTCGGCGGTTCCGTACGTCTGCCGCGCCTGCTCGGCGCCGATAGCGCGCTGGAAATTATTGCCGCCGGTAAAGACGTCGGCGCCGATCAAGCGCTGAAAATTGGCCTCGTTGACGGCATTGTTGCCGCGGAAAAACTGCATCACGGCGCGCTGGCGATTCTGCGTCAGGCGATTAATGGCGATTTGGACTGGAAAGCCAAACGTCAGCCGAAACTGGAACCGCTGAAGCTCAGCAAAATTGAAGCCGCCATGAGCTTTACTATTGCCAAAGGCATGGTCGCGCAAACCGCTGGAAAACATTATCCGGCGCCGATCACCGCGGTAAAAACCATCGAAGCCGCCGCGCGTCTTGGTCGTGACGACGCGCTGAAGCTGGAAAACCAAAGTTTTGTTCCGCTAGCGCACACTAATGAAGCGCGCGCGCTGGTCGGCATCTTCCTTAACGACCAGTACGTCAAAGCGAAAGCGAAAAAACTCACTAAAGATGTCGAAACACCGAAGCACGCCGCCGTATTAGGCGCCGGCATTATGGGTGGTGGCATTGCTTATCAGTCAGCCTGGAAAGGCGTGCCGGTGGTGATGAAAGACATCAGCGACAAATCGCTGACCCTTGGCATGACCGAAGCGGCGAAGCTGCTGAATAAACAGCTGGAACGCGGAAAAATCGACGGCCTGAAGCTGGCCGGAGTGATTAGCACCATTCAGCCAACGCTGGAATATAGCGGTTTTGACCGCGTGGACGTCGTCGTTGAAGCGGTGGTGGAAAACCCGAAAGTGAAGAAAGCGGTACTGGCGGAAACCGAAGAGAAAGTGCGTCCGGACACCGTGCTGGCTTCCAACACCTCAACGATTCCTATCAGCGAGCTGGCCAGCGTTCTGCAGCGCCCGGAGAATTTCTGTGGTATGCATTTCTTTAACCCGGTACATCGCATGCCGCTGGTTGAAGTGATCCGCGGTGAGAAAACTTCGGATAAGACCATTGCCAAAGTCGTGGCCTGGGCCAGCAAAATGGGCAAAACGCCGATCGTGGTGAATGATTGTCCCGGCTTCTTCGTCAACCGCGTCCTGTTCCCCTACTTCGCAGGCTTCAGCCAGCTGCTGCGCGACGGCGCGGACTTCCGCAAAGTCGATAAAGTAATGGAAAAACAGTTTGGCTGGCCGATGGGCCCGGCCTATCTGCTGGATGTTGTCGGCATCGATACCGCGCACCATGCCCAGGCGGTAATGGCGGCGGGGTTCCCACAGCGAATGCAGAAAGATTATCGCGATGCGATCGACGCGCTGTTTGACGCCAACCGTTTCGGCCAAAAGAACGGCCTCGGTTTCTGGCGTTATAAAGAAGACAGTAAAGGCAAACCGAAAAAAGAAGAAGACGCCGCGGTCGATAGTCTGCTGGCCGAAGTCAGCCAGCCGAAGCGCGATTTCAGCGATGAAGAGATTATCGCCCGTATGATGATCCCAATGGTTAACGAAGTTGTTCGTTGCCTGGAAGAAGGCATCATCGCCAGCCCGGCGGAAGCGGATATGGCACTGGTATACGGCCTGGGCTTCCCTCCGTTCCACGGCGGCGCATTCCGCTGGCTGGACACCATCGGCAGCGCAAAATATCTCGATATGGCGCAGCAATACCAGCACCTCGGCCCGCTTTATACCGTGCCGGAGGGTCTGCGTAACAAGGCCCGTCATAACGAAGCGTATTATCCTCCAGTAGAACCAGCCCGTCCGGTTGGCGAACTGAAAACGGCTTAAGGAGTCACAATGGAACAGGTTGTCATTGTCGATGCAATTCGCACCCCGATGGGCCGTTCAAAGGGCGGCGCCTTTCGCAACGTGCGCGCGGAAGACCTCTCCGCACACCTGATGCGAAGCCTGCTTTCGCGTAACCCGTCCCTTGAGGCGAGCGCGATTGACGATATTTACTGGGGCTGCGTGCAACAAACGCTGGAGCAGGGTTTCAACATTGCCCGTAACGCCGCGCTGCTGGCGGAAATCCCGCACTCGGTACCGGCGACAACGGTTAACCGCCTGTGCGGTTCCTCCATGCAGGCGCTGCATGATGCCGCCCGTATGATCATGACCGGCGACGCCAGCGTCTGCCTGATTGGCGGCGTTGAGCACATGGGCCATGTACCAATGAGCCACGGTGTCGATTTCCATCCGGGCCTTAGCCGTAATGTGGCGAAAGCCGCCGGTATGATGGGGCTGACCGCGGAAATGCTGGCGCGTCTGCACGGCATTAGCCGTGAAATGCAGGATCAATTCGCCGCACGCTCCCACGCTCGCGCCTGGGCGGCGACGCAATCCGGAGCATTCAAGGCGGAGATTATCCCGACCGGCGGCCACGATGCCGACGGCGTGCTGAAATCCTTTAATTATGACGAAGTCATCCGCCCGGAAACCACCGTCGAAGCGCTGGCGGCGCTGAGACCGGCTTTCGATCCGGTGACCGGCACGGTAACGGCGGGCACCTCTTCCGCGCTTTCCGACGGCGCGGCGGCGATGCTGCTGATGAGCGAAAGCCGCGCCCGCGAGCTGGGGCTGAAGCCGCGCGCTCGCGTCCGTTCAATGGCGGTGGTCGGCTGCGATCCGTCCATTATGGGTTATGGCCCGGTTCCGGCCTCAAAGCTGGCGCTGAAAAAAGCGGGATTATCCACCAGCGATATCGACGTCTTTGAAATGAATGAAGCGTTTGCCGCGCAGATCCTGCCGTGTATTAAAGATCTGGGGTTAATGGAGCAGATTGACGAGAAGATCAACCTTAACGGCGGCGCGATCGCGCTCGGCCACCCGTTGGGCTGTTCCGGGGCGCGTATTAGCACCACCTTGATCAATCAGATGGAACGTAAAGACGCGCAGTTCGGTCTGGCAACCATGTGCATCGGTTTAGGCCAGGGGATCGCCACCGTATTTGAGCGGATGTAGGTAAAAAACTCGATGCCATTATTGCCTGCCAGCCAACAGGCAATAATGGATTAGAGGGGGTTTAGTTGCCGTTCTTCCCGCCTGTCAGGGGCGGGTTTTTTATTTTCAGATAAAGGCAAACGCATCGCCAAACAGGCGGTCTTCGCGCGCGCCGCGTTCATTACAGAACAGGTCGCGGGCAATCTTGGCCATCTCAAAGCGACCGGCAATGTAAATATCATGCTCGGCCAGCGTACCGTAATCCTGCAGCACCGCAGTCAGTACCGTACCGGAACGGCCGCGCCATCCTTCTTCCGGCTGCTCGACCACCGGCTCGATGCGCAGATTCGGATGCTTGATGCTTAACGCTTCCAGCTCGGCCAGATCGTACAGATGTTTAGCCTCGCGGCCGCCCCAATAAATGGCGATATCGCGATCCGGGTTACGCGCCAGCGCGGTTAACAGAATAGAACGCACATAAGAGAATCCGGTACCACCGGCGATCAGAATCAGCGGACGATCTTCGTCATCGCGCAGCCACGCTTCGCCATGCGGAATATCAACCTCAATTTCACGCTCTTTCAGAATGCGATCCATCACCGCCATCGCATACAGATTGAGTTCAGAAGCACCGATATGCAGCTCGATAAACTCATGCTCTGACGGCGTGGAAGCCATAGAAAACGGACGCTTGTCGCGCTCGTCCATCACCACCATCAGATACTGGCCGGCGCGGAAAGAGAATGCCGCTTCCGGTACTAATCGAACGCGATACACGGTATCGGTAATCGCCTCCACCGAGGTCACTTTACAGCTTAAGGTTGTCATGCGTCCCCTCTGTCGGGTCTATAGAGCAAAACAGCGGCGTTAGCCCCGCTTACTGTTATTTAAAGATGGCCAGTTCATCCCAGATGGCGTCGATGCGCGCCGTCACCTCAGGATCTTTTTTGATTGGACGACCCCATTCACGCTGGGTTTCGCCAGGCCATTTATTTGTGGCATCCAGCCCCATTTTTGAACCCAGGCCGGAAACCGGCGAGGCAAAATCCAGATAATCTATTGGCGTATTTTCTACCAGTACCGTATCACGAGCCGGGTCCATACGGGTAGTAATCGCCCAAATCACGTCGTTCCAGTCGCGCGCGTTCACGTCATCGTCGCAAACAATCACGAACTTGGTATACATGAACTGGCGCAGGAACGACCAGACGCCCATCATCACGCGCTTGGCATGACCGGCGTACTGTTTTTTCATGGTGACCACCGCCAGGCGATAGGAACATCCTTCCGGCGGCAGATAGAAGTCGACGATTTCCGGGAACTGCTTTTGCAGAATCGGCACAAAGACTTCGTTCAGCGCCACGCCCAGCACCGCAGGTTCATCCGGCGGGCGACCGGTATAGGTCGAATGATAAATCGCGTCTTCGCGCTGGGTAATATGGGTCACCGTAAATACCGGGAAGCTGTCCACTTCATTGTAGTAGCCGGTATGATCGCCGTACGGCCCTTCCGGCGCCATCTCGCCGGCCTCAATATAGCCTTCAAGCACAATTTCCGCGCTGGCCGGCACTTCAAGGTCATTGGAAACGCACTTCACCACTTCGGTCTTGGTGCCGCGCAGCAGGCCTGCGAAAGCATATTCCGACAGGGTATCGGGCACCGGCGTCACCGCGCCCAGAATGGTCGCCGGATCGGCGCCAAGCGCCACGGATACCGGGAAACGCTCGCCGGGATGCGCCGCGCACCACTCCTGGAAATCCAGGGCGCCGCCGCGGTGGGACAACCACCGCATGATGAGTTTATTTTTGCCGATCAGCTGCTGGCGATAAATACCCAGATTTTGCCGCTCTTTATGCGGGCCTCGGGTCACCGTCAGCCCCCAGGTAATCAACGGCGCGGCATCTTCCGGCCAGCAGGTCATAATCGGTATTTTGTTGAGATCGACGTCATCGCCCTGGATGATTTTTTGCTGACAAGGCGCGCCGCGCAGACGTTTGGTCGGCATATTCAGCACTTGCTTGAACTGCGGCAGCTTATCAAACAGATCGCGGAAGCCTTTTGGCGGCTCCGGCTCTTTCAGAAAGGCCAATAGCTTCCCGACTTCCCGTAGCGAACTGACGTCTTCCTGGCCCATCCCCAGCGCCACGCGGCGCGGCGTGCCAAACAGGTTGCACAGCACCGGCATTGAGTAGCCTTTCGGGTTTTCAAACAGCAGCGCCGGGCCGCCAGCACGCAAAGTGCGGTCGGCAATTTCGGTAATTTCCAGGTGCGGGTCGACCGGCAGGGCTATCCGTTTTAGCTCGCCCTGCTGCTCAAGTAATGTCAGAAAGTCGCGTAGATCGTGGTATTTCATGGAGTTATTATTGACCTCTATACTAGCGGCTGATTATACGATTTTCGCCGCAACGATGCTGTACTTTTGTTAAATAAGCGTAAATGAACAGGCTATTTACGCTTTCGCTTATAATGGTTTTCGCGATTGTTCCGGGCTTTTGTTATGCTTGCAGGTAGTAAAGCGGAAAGAGTCATTATGCAAGCCTGGTACTTACTTTATTGCAAACGTGGGCAGCTTCAGCGCGCCCAGGAACACCTTGAACGTCAGGCAGTCAATTGCCTGATGCCGACGATCGCGCTGGAAAAAATCATCCGTGGTAAACGTACTACGGTCAGCGAGCCCCTGTTCCCAAACTATCTGTTCGTCGAATTCGACCCCGAGGTTATCCATACCACCACCATCAGCGCCACCCGCGGAGTGAACAGTTTCGTCCGTTTTGGCGCCCAACCGGCAGTGGTGCCTTCAGACGTGATTCACCAGCTTTCCATCTATAAACCGGAAGGCATTACCGACCCGGAAACGCCTCATGAAGGCGACAGCGTGTTAATCACCGACGGCGCTTTTGAAGGACTGCAGGCTATCTTCACCGAGCCCGACGGCGAAGCACGCTCCATGCTGCTCCTCAATCTGTTGAATAAACAGGTCCTGCAAAGCGTTAAAAATACCGACTTCTATAAAATCTGACGGCGCGGTTAAAAGCGCACGCCAAACAGCTTCCTGACGTTCGCATCCGTAACCTCCTCCAGCCATTGCGCTTCCTCGCCTCGCCAGCCCGCTACGCTTGCCAGAATATGCGGCAGATAAGCGGGCTCGTTGCGCCGCGAGGAGGGCTTCGGCTTCATGTCGCGCGGCAACAGATATGGCGCGTCGGTCTCCAGCAGCAAACGTTCCGCCGGGATCGCCGGCAACAGTTCGCGAAGCTCCAGTCCCCGCCGCTCATCGCACACCCAACCGGTGATACCGATAAATAAACCTCTATCAAGACACTGAAGCACTTCCGCGCGGCTACCGGTAAAGCAGTGCAACACGGCGCCGGGTAGTTTATTGAGCCACGGCTCCAGCAGCGCAAGGAACCGTTCATGGGCGTCGCGGCAGTGTAAAAATACCGGCATTGAGAGCTCGGCCGCCAGCGCCAGTTGGGCGCTGAACGCCTTCTCTTGCTCCTGCGGCGTTGAGAAATTACGGTTGAAATCAAGACCGCATTCGCCAATCGCCGCCACCTGCGGCTGGCGGGCCAGCGCGTGGATTTCTTCGGCCACCGACTCCGTCCAGGTGCTGCTATCGTGCGGATGTACACCCGCGGTAGACCAGCAGTTGGCGTAACGGCCAGCCATCTGCTGCGCCTGCTGGCTTTCATGCAGATTGGTGCCGGTCAGCAACATCCCCTGGACACCCGCCGCCTGCGCGCGCGCAACCACCTCGTCGTGATCGCGGGAAAACTGCGAGCTGGTCAGATTTACGCCAATATCAAACATCATAACTCCCATATGACAACCGCCCTGACGGGCGGTTGGCGTTGTTACTCTTCTTTGCTCTCCGCCTCTTCGGCGGCGGCATCTTCGTCACGCGTCAGGCGTTTACCGGTGTAGAAACGGGCAAAGAACACCCCGACTTCAAACAGGCAATACATGGGGATGGCCAACAGCGTTTGCGAGAACACATCCGGCGGCGTCAGCAGCATACCGACCACGAAGGCGCCCACCAGCACGTAGGGGCGTTTTTTACGTAAATCTTCCGGCGTCGTGACGCCCATCCAGCAGAGCAGGACGATGGCGACCGGCACTTCAAACGACACGCCGAAAGCCATAAACAGCGCCATGACAAAATCGAGGTAGCTACGGATATCGGTCGAAACTAATACCCCTTCCGGCGCGGCGTGGGTCAGGAAGCCGAATGCCAGCGGGAACACGACGAAATAAGCGAAAGCCATGCCGATATAGAACAGCAGCGTACTGGAAACCAGCAGCGGCATGACCAGCCGACGTTCATGCTTATACAACGCCGGCGCGACGAACGCCCATACCTGATAAAGAATGACCGGTACCGACAGGATCACCGAGACCATAAAGGTCAGTTTGATCGGCGTGAAGAAAGGAGAAGCGACATCGGTGGCGATCATCGTCGCGCCTACCGGCATTTTGCTGATAAGCGGAGCGGATACCAGTTGATAGATATCATTGGCGAAGTAAACCAACGCCAGGAAGATCACCAGGATGGCAATAATGCTGTTGAGCAGGCGCTTACGCAGCTCAATCAGATGAGAAATTAACGGTTGAGTCTCGTCTACGCCCATTTTTTACGCTTTATCACTCGATGCGGGGGAAGAATCTGGCACTGCCGCGGCGGCTTTTTCCTTAGCTGCCGGGGCTTCAGCCGACGAAGCGGATAGCTCATCGACAACGGGTTCCGGCGCATGTGCCGGAGCGCTGACCTGGTGTTCCGCCGTCGCCGGCGTGACATCCTGGCGCTGCGCTTCGCTACCTTTGACGACCGGATTATGAATGGTGTTCGCTTCGTCGCTGGCCTTTTCAGGATCGTGGGCGGTATAGGAACGCTTCATGGATTCAGCCGCTTCGCGCAGTTCATCCATCGAGGCTTTGAGCTCCGGAGTCAGATTATCCAGGCTGGCCTTTTCCACCTTCTTCAGGCTCTCCTGAAACTCCTGCAGTTTTAGCTCCTGGGCAAGCTCATTTTGTACGGTGGTCGCCAGCGAGCGCAACGTACGGATCCAGCTGGCCACCGTTTTGACGGCGACAGGTAGTCGCTGTGGCCCCAATACGATGAGGCCAATCACGAACACCAGCAATAGTTCACTAAAACCGATATCGAACACGAATTACACCTGCTCTTTGTCGTGGCGTTTTGTCTCGTCTTTTTTCGCATCATCTTGTTTATCAGCGATAGTTTTCGCTGCAAAATCTGCATCGGCTGAGGACTTATCAGATTTTTCGTCATCGCTCATCGCTTTTTTAAAGCCCTTGATCGATGCGCCTAAATCCGAACCCAGCGAGCTCAGCTTCTTCGTCCCGAAAAGCAGAACTACGATGACGACAACAATTAACAACTGCCAAATACTGATACCACCCATACACGTTCCCCTATGACAGATGATGAATGATGAGAGCGCATTATACACGTCATCCGGTGAGACGCCTCTTTGTCAGGCCGCTCACATGACTTCGCGCAAGAATCAATGCGCCAGAATAAACGCGAAACCTGTTAGCGCGTTTTTCGCCAACCAATAAGCCAGGTTACGACGCCGCCGGCCATCAGCCAGCCAGGCATCATGCCCCACTCCGGGCGGTGGATAAATAACAGCGTACCGCTTAAAAGCAAAACGGCACCTATACCAAACAGATAACGGGACTGCCCCTGGCGCACGTGGCGCACCTGGAAGTCGCGCACGATGGTATCGACGCTGGTCTGTAGCTGTTTGCTCTGCTGCAGGCTTTGGTACACCAGCTCAGGAATTTCCGGCATTCGTTCAATCCAGAACGGCGCTTTTTCTTTAAACGCACGCACCAGCGCGGGAATACCGACCTGATCCTTAATCCACGACTCGAGAAAAGGCTTCGCCGTTTTCCACAAGTCTAACTGAGGATAGAGCTGACGACCTACCCCTTCTACGTAAAGTAATGTCTTCTGAAGCAAAACCAGCTGCGGCTGGACTTCCATGTTGAAACGCCGCGCGGTATTAAACAGATTCAGCAATACGTGGCCGAAGGAGATTTCCGCCAGCGGCTTTTCAAAGATGGGCTCGCACACGGTGCGAATCGCAAACTCAAACTCTTCAACGTTGGTGTCAGGCGGCACCCAGCCGGAATCGACGTGCAGCTCGGCAACCTTACGATAATCACGGTTGAAGAAAGCAATAAAGTTTTCCGCCAGATAACGCTTATCGTCTTTGTTCAGCGAGCCGACGATACCGCAGTCGATACCGATATATTGCGGGTCATGCGGATGATCGTAGCTAACGAAAATATTACCCGGATGCATATCCGCATGGAAAAAGCTGTCGCGGAACACCTGGGTAAAGAAGACCTGCACCCCACGCTCCGCCAGCAACTGCATGTTGGTGCCCTGGGCTTCCAGCGCGGCGACATCGGAAACCGGAATACCGTAGATCCGCTCCATCACCATCATGCCTTCGCTACAGTAATCGGAATAGACTTCCGGCACGTATAGCATTGGGCTGTCTTCGAAATTGCGCCGTAGCTGAATAGCATTAGCCGACTCGCGTAGAAGGTTCAGCTCGTCCATCAGCGTTTTTTCATATTCGCGGACGACTTCCTGCGGACGCAGACGGCGGCCATCCGGCAGCAGACGAGGCACCCAGCGCGCCAGGCGGTAGATTAATTTCATGTCCGCTTTGATCACCGGCAGGATATCCGGGCGGATGACCTTGATGACAACCTCTTTGCCGTTGTCTTTCAGACGCGCGGTATGGACCTGAGCGATAGAGGCGGAGGCAAGCGGCTCAATGGCGAAATCATCGAACCAGGCTTCAATGGGCAGCCCGCCCATCGCTTGTTCGATCTGTTGTTTTGCCAATTTGCCATCGAAAGGCGCGACGCGATCTTGCAGCAGCGCCAGCTGATCGGCGATTTGCGGCGGGAACAGGTCGCGGCGGGTGGAGAGCATCTGGCCGAACTTAATCCACACCGGGCCCAGCTCCTGCAGCGCCAGGCGTAAGCGTTGACCCAGCGGTTTATCTTTGTGGCGATTCGGCATCCAGAACAACATTCGCCGCCAGACGCGCAGCGGCAACGTGATACGCATTTTGGGAATGAGCTCATCAAGCCCGTAACTCAAAAAGGTGCGGATGATAAAATACAGGCGCCGTAATTCTCCTGGCGTCATTTGCCCTCCAGCGTTTCCAGCCGTTTTTCCAGTGCGGCCAGCGCGCGTTCCACGGCGGCGGATTCTTCAGCAAACCAGGCCATCTCTAACGGGCCCGGCGCCAGTCGCCACTCTTCGGTAATCGCTTCAGCGACGTAGCGCTGCTGGCTTTGCGCGCCCTGCAGCAGGAAGCGCGCGCCGCCGCGAAGTACCTTGCCAACCCCTTCAGCGACGATATCGCCGGTATACGGCGCCAGTAGCTCTGCCGGATCGAACTCCGCCAGATCGCAAAGCGCGACCATGTTCTGCACAACCTGCAGGTCGCCCTGCACTTCCAGATCGCCGCTGCGAATCAGCGCGGTCAACTGCTGGCGGTTACGCAGCTGCGGCAGCACGCTCAGGCGGGTAATTACGGTACAGTCAGCTTCGCCTTCCCATGCGCCGAGCACGTCGATTTGCTGCTCGCTATAGGCCAGCACGACAGGCGCCGACAGCTCTTTGAGCTCTACGCGCAGCACTTTCCCCAGCAGGCGTTGACGCGCCGGTTTAAGCGCGCGGTCGCGCCAGAGAAAAGTATTAAGAACCGTTTCGATGCCAGCGGTAACCAGTGGTGCGAAAGGCATAGCGTCCCTCCTGTCAGAACTTATAGCCGCGGTGTAGCGCGACAATACCTGCCGTCAGGTTGTAGTAGTCGACGCTTTCAAAACCCGCCTCCTGCATCATGCCTTTCAGGGTCTCCTGATCGGGATGCATGCGGATGGATTCCGCCAGATAGCGATAGCTTTCCGCATCGTTTGCCACCAGTTCGCCGACTTTCGGCAGCACGTGGAAGGAATAAGCGTCGTAGGCTTTGCTCAGTGGTTCGAGAATCGGTTTGGAGAACTCCAGAACCAGCAAACGTCCGCCCGGTTTCAGCACGCGGTACATTGAACGCAGCGCTTTGTCTTTATCGGTAACGTTACGCAGGCCAAAGGAGATGGTGATGCAGTCAAAGGTGTTATCCGCAAACGGCAGCGCTTCGGCGTTGGCCTGAACGTATTCGACGTTACCGACAATACCGATGTTACGCAGTTTTTCGCGGCCCATTTTGAGCATCGAATCGTTGATATCGGCGAGCATCACGCGACCGGTTTCGCCCACCAGACGGGAAAACTTCGCCGTCAGGTCGCCGGTACCGCCCGCTAAGTCCAGCACGGTTTGCCCACGACGCACGCCGCTGCAGTCGATGGTGAAGCGCTTCCACAAGCGATGAATCCCGAACGACATTAAGTCGTTCATCACATCATATTTTGCAGCGACAGAATGGAATACATGCGCCACCATGTCCGCCTTCTGCTCTTTGGCTACCGTTTGAAAGCCAAAATGCGTCGTTTCTTGTGAATCCTCAACCATCTCTATGCCCGCTTACTTATCAAGAAAATGTTCAGCGAGTGTAACAGATTCAGGCCATTTCCCATACGTTTCAGCTTGGCCTGACGTGCTCGTTTGCTCTCGCTGCAGGCGCGGAATCGGCGCTAAACACATCTTCCTGCGGTGAATTTTCATCTTCCTCAAGGCGGTATTCGTCATCCTGCGCCGTGGCTTGTTCGACTAAATCAGGATTAATCCCGCGCTTAACCTCGACCCCCAGGCCACGGAATGACTCGGCCTGTACCAGCAGGTTGCCGCGCCCCGAGGCGAGCTTTTTCATCGCCTGGCGATAGTTATCCTGCGCTTTATCAAGGCTTTGGCCGATGGCCGACATATCGTCGACAAACAGCCGCATCTTGTCGTACAGGCGCCCGGCGCGCTCGGCGATTTTCTGCGCGTTACGGCTTTGATGCTCATAGCGCCACAAATTCGCGATGGTGCGCAGCGCCACTAACAGGGTTGTTGGGCTAACTAACATAATATTGTTCTTCAGCGCCTCGCTGATAAGCTCAGGCTGACGGTCGATAGCCAGCAGGAACGCCGGCTCGACGGGGATAAACATCAATACATAGTCGAGCGAACGTAACCCCGGCAGTTGTTGATAATCTTTGCGGCCCAGCAGGCGAATATGGTTACGTACCGAGGCAATATGCTCCTGTAGCGCCGCTTCGCGGGTGTAGTCGTCGTCAGCGTTGAAATAACGCTCATAGGCGACCAGCGTCATTTTGGCGTCGATAACCACGTCTTTGCCCTGCGGCAGGCGCACGATAACATCCGGCTGCATCCGCGAGCGGTTATCGGTTTCGATGCTGACCTGTGTTTGATACTCATAGCCTTCGCGCAGGCCGGAGGCCTCCAGCACGCGGGTTAGCACCACTTCTCCCCAGTTGCCCTGGGTTTTGTTATCGCCCTTCAGCGCTTTCGTCAGGTTTAACGCCTCTTGCGCCATCTGTGCGTTCAGCTGTTGCAGGTTGCGGATTTCGTGCGCCAGCGTGTGGCGCTCACGCGCCTCCTGGCCGAAGCTGTCCTGCACCTGGCGACGAAAGCCGTCGAGCTGTTCCCGCAGCGGCGTCAACAGGCCATGCAGGCTCTGGCGATTTTGTTCATCAACCCGGCGGTTGCTGTGTTCGAATATGCGGTTCGCCAGGTTTTCAAACTGCTCGCTCAGGCGCTGCTCGCTGTTGACCATCTGGCGGATTTTATCTTCGGCGTGTAGCTGCGTGGATTCCAGACGAGTGGTCACTTCCCGCAGGTCGGCCTCCAGCGAGGTGTTGATATCACGCAGGCTGCGCAGCTCGTTGTTGAGAAGTTCGCACTCATCGCGCCAGTGCGATTCCTGCACCAGCTGCTGACGTGCGGCGCTAAGTTCGATATCCAGCTCGCGGCGCTCTTCAATGAGATCGGCACGGATTTGATCGGCGCGGGCTTTTGTCGCCAGCCAGCCAACGATTAACCCTGCCGCCAGCGCCACCACGGCGCTTATCACAATAGAGATATCCACAACGCCTCCCCGGCAACCACTTACGACACAAAATAGAATTGTGCTGTACAAACGTCCAGTTGAAAAGGATTTTCCTGCGAGGCGCTACGCAAAAAAGAAAGGCCGGAGGGTCCGGCCTTGCGAGAAAAAGTGAAGAACTACAGCAGGCGGCGCGCAGCTTCCACAACGATTTTCACCGCGTGGCTTTCGGTTTGCTTCATGGTTTCGGCGTTAGGGATCTCTTGCTGGGTACGGTTGACGATAACCCCTGCCACCATCCCGGCGCGCAGGCCCTGGCTGGCGCACATGGTCAGCAGCGTAGCGGATTCCATTTCATAGTTCATGACGCCCATTGCCTGCCACTCTTCCATCGAGCCTCTAAAGCGGCTCACGACACGGCCGGAGAAGGTGTCGTAACGCTCCTGGCCTGGATAGAAGGTATCAGAGGAGGCAGTTACACCGATATGGGTGGTCGCACCAATTGATTTCGCCGCTTCCACCAGCGCGGTGGTGCAGGCGAAGTCAGCAACGGCCGGAAACTCCATCGGCGCAAAGTGCAGGCTGGCGCCGTCCAGACGGACAGAACCGGTCGTCACCAGCACATCACCAACGTTGATGTGCGGCTGAATCGCCCCGGTGGTGCCGATACGCAGGAAGGTACGAACCCCCAGTTGCGCCAGCTCTTCCACGGCGATAGAGGTCGACGGGCCGCCGATACCGGTGGAGCAAACAATCACCGGTTTGCCATCCAGCTCAGCGCGCCAGGAGGTAAATTCACGATGTGATGCCAGCTTAACCGGCTTATCCATCAGCGCGGCGATCTTTTCCACACGCTCCGGATCGCCAGGGACGATAGCCAGCGTAGCCCCTTGTAAATCGTTCTTAGTGAGGCCGAGATGAAAAACATCAGACTTGGACATAAAAAACTCCTCTGTGGGTCGAAGTATCAGCAGAAGCAAAAGGGTACTTTACAGAAGCCACTCGCTTATTTTTGTGATGATGGTCACCATGCATAACAATGATTGCATTTGTTTTTCAACAAATAGTGATTTACATCACATTAACAAGTTATATTCACGGTCATAGAACAAAAGATAGCCGCTTTCAGGCACTGTGCTTTATTACCGCCCGAACTAAAGGGTCTATAGTTAGTGTTGCGCTAATAAATAAGGGTACGGAGAATACCATGACCACCACCAAGCAACCTGGATTCGCACCTGCAGCCTCGCCGCACGCCTCGACCGCCGTCCATACGTCGGATGAGCATATTGTCGCCGGAGAAACCTCGATCCCATCGCAGGGCGAGAATATGCCAGCCTATCACGCCCGCCCGAAAAACGCCGACGGCCCGCTGCCGATCGTTATCGTGGTGCAGGAGATTTTCGGCGTACATGAACATATTCGCGATCTGTGCCGCCGCCTGGCGCAGGAAGGCTATCTGGCGATTGCGCCAGAACTCTACTTCCGCCAGGGCGATCCGAATGAGTACAACGATATCCCTACCCTGTTCAAAGAACTGGTCACTAAGGTGCCTGACGCACAGGTGCTGGCGGATCTCGACCACGTCGCCAGTTGGGCGGCGCGCCACGGCGGCGATGCCCATCGTCTGCTGATCACCGGTTTTTGCTGGGGCGGGCGCATTACCTGGCTGTATGCCGCGCATAACCCGCAGTTGAAGGCAGGCGTCGCCTGGTATGGCAAACTGGTGGGAGAAAAATCGCTGAATTCGCCAAAACACCCGGTGGATATCGCGGTCGATCTCAACGCGCCGGTGCTTGGCCTGTACGGCGCTAAAGACGCCAGTATTCCGCAGGATACCGTCGAGACCATGCGCCAGGCGCTGAGGGCGGCCAATGCGAACGCCGAGATCGTGGTCTATCCCGAGGCCGATCACGCCTTTAACGCCGACTATCGCGCCAGCTATCACGAAGAGTCAGCCAAAGACGGCTGGCAGCGGATGCTGGCCTGGTTTGCTCAATATGGCGGCAAAAAAGGGTAACTCGCCTGATACATGAAAAGAGGAGGCCGTGGCCTCCTCTGTTGTTTTCCGCGTATCTATCAGGCTGATTCGCGCAGATTTTGCGCCGCTTGCACCATGTTCGCCAGCGCGGCGCGGGTTTCCGGCCAGCCGCGGGTTTTCAGGCCGCAGTCCGGATTAACCCACAAGCGATCCGCCGGGATACGCTGCGCGGCTTTCTCCAGCAACCCTTCAATCCACTCCACGCTCGGTACGTTTGGCGAGTGGATATCATAAACTCCCGGGCCGATTTCGTTTGGATATTCAAACTCTTCAAACGATTCCAGCAGTTCCATGTCGGAACGCGAGGTTTCAATGGTGATCACATCGGCATCCAGCGCGGCGATAGAGTCCATGATGTCATTGAACTCGCAATAACACATGTGGGTATGAATCTGGGTGTCATCCTTAGCAACCGCGGCGTTGATGCGGAAAGCTTCGACGCCCCACTGTAGATAAGCATCCCAATCGCTGCGCTTCAGCGGCAGACCTTCGCGCAGTGCCGGTTCATCAATCTGGATAATACCGATACCGGCCGCCTCCAGATCCGCCACTTCATCGCGCAGCGCCAGCGCAATCTGCTTCGCGATGGTTTCGCGGCTGACATCCTCGCGCGGGAAGGACCAGCACAGAATGGTTACCGGACCGGTCAACATGCCTTTGACCGGCTTGTCGGTAAGAGACTGCGCGTACTTCGCCCATTCGACGGTGATCGCTTGCGGACGGCTGACATCGCCGATAACCACCGGCGGCTTCACGCAGCGAGAGCCATAGCTTTGCACCCAACCGTTTTGCGTGAAGATGAAACCGTCCAGATGCTCACCGAAATACTCCACCATGTCGTTTCGCTCGGCTTCTCCGTGCACCAGCACGTCTAAACCCAGACGTTCTTGTTCGACGATCGCCTGCTTAATATGTTCGGCAATACCCGTCCGATAATGGCTGGCGTCAAGATTGCCCTTTTTGAAGTCCAGACGTAGGGTACGAATTTCGGTTGTCTGCGGGAATGAACCGATCGTCGTCGTCGGCCATGCTGGCAGGTTAAAGCGTTTGCGCTGCGCCTGTGCGCGCTCGGCATAAGGGCTGGTGCGCTGGCTGTCCTGAGCAGTGATTGCCGCCAGCCGTTTTTCCACTGCCGCGTTGTGTACGCGAGTCGAATGGCGACGAGCCTGAATTGGCGCGCTCCACGCCTCGATCGCCGTCGTATCACCGCTGTTCAGCGCGTCGCGTAGCAGCGCCAGTTCGCCGCACTTCTGCAGGGCGAAAGCAAACCAACTTTTTACTTCGGCATCAAGACGGGTCTCTACGCTCAGATCGAGCGGGCTATGCAGCAAGGAGCAGGAAGAGGCGACCCATAGCTCACGTTGACCGACAAGCGACTTAATTTGCGCATATTTTTCCGTGAGATCGGCGCGCCAGACGTTACGACCATTGATCAGCCCGGCGGATAACAGCCAGTCGGCCGGCAGGCGTTTATGTAGTTCAGCCACCTCATCTTTGCCGTGCACCAGATCGACGTGTAGCCCCTGTACCGGCAGCGCGGTGATAACATCAAGGTTGTCGGTGATCCCTTCAAAATAGGTAGTCAGCAGTAGTTTTACCTGCCCCTGCAGGGCTTCATAAGCTGGTTTAAAGGCATCCAGCCATGCTTGCGGCAGCTCCAGAACCAGCGCCGGTTCATCAATCTGCACCCACTCAATGCCGCGTTTCGCCAGCTCGCCCAGTACCTGCTGGTAAACCGGAAGGATATCGTTCAACAGGCTTAGACGATCAAACTGTTCGCCTTTTACTTTGCCCAGCCACAGATAGGTTACCGGCCCCAGCAGTACAGGCTTAATCTTGTGGCCCAGCGCCAGCGCTTCGTCCACTTCATCCAGCAGTTGGGTCCAGCTCAGCTTGAACTGTTGGCCCTGGACAAATTCCGGCACCATGTAGTGATAGTTGGTGTTGAACCACTTGGTCATTTCCGCGGCGGCAGCGGGTTCACCGGTCGGCGCGCGGCCGCGACCAATGCGGAACAGGGTATCGATATCGACGGTGCCGTCTTTGTTCTGATGACGAGCCGGCACGTTGCCCAGCAGCAGGCTGGTGGTCAGAACATGGTCGTACCAGGCAAAATCGCCCACCGGCAGCAGATCAATGCCCGCCTGTTTCTGCTGCTCCCAGTGACGAGCGCGCAGCTCGCGACCTACCGCCAGCAGCTCTTCACGCGTGGCGTTGCCCGCCCAGTAGCTCTCTTGCGCTTTTTTCAGCTCGCGGCGAAGGCCAACGCGAGGAAAACCGAGGGTGTGATTAATAATGGTCATGTGTTCTTCCTCTAATTAATTATTAATCCAAAGGATTTTGTATTCAGGGAAGGCGGCAAGTTTGCTCATCCCCAAGTGACTGGGGTGAGCGAACGCAGCCAACGCACCATAAATTCAAAAGACGAAGGATTTTAGCCATCCAGATGTTTACACATCCATAATGTAAAGGTACTGTATATTCCTCAAGCGCAAATTATTCATGCCGAAGTGAAGGACATTCATGATCGAGATTAAACACCTGAAAACGCTACAGGCGTTGCGGAACAGCGGTTCGCTGGCGGGCGCGGCGGCAGCCCTGCACCAAACCCAGTCGGCCCTGTCCCACCAGTTTAGCGATCTGGAACAGCGCCTTGGCTTCCGTTTATTTGTGCGTAAAAGCCAGCCGCTGCGCTTTACGCCGCAAGGGGAAATTCTGCTACAGTTAGCCAATCAGGTGCTGCCGCAGATCGCCCGCGCGTTGCAGGACTGCAACGAACCTCAGCAGACCCGTCTGCGGCTGGCGATCGAGTGCCATAGCTGCATTCAGTGGCTCACCCCGGCGCTGGAAAGCTTCCGCGCCCGCTGGCCGCTGGTGGAAGTTGATTTTCAGTCCGGCGTCACTTTTGACCCGCAGCCAGCCCTGCAGCAGGGCGAACTCGATCTGGTGATGACCTCAGATATTTTGCCGCGTAGCGGCCTGCACTATTCACCGATGTTTGATTATGAAGTTCGTCTGGTATTAGCTCCGGAGCATCCGCTGGCGGCGAAAACGCGCATCTCGCCGGAAGATCTGGCTGCGGAAACGTTACTGATTTATCCGGTACAGCGCGGGCGACTGGATATCTGGCGCCACTTCCTGCAACCGGCGGGGATCAGCCCGCAGTTGAAAAGCGTCGATAACACGCTGCTGCTGATTCAGATGGTCGCCGCGCGAATGGGTATTGCCGCCCTGCCGCACTGGGTGGTGGAAAGTTTTGAACGCCAGGGTTTGATTGTCACCAAAACCCTGGGAGAAGGACTGTGGAGCCGGCTGTACGCCGCGGTGCGCGATGGCGAGCAACGCCAGCCGGTAACAGAAGCGTTTATTCGCTCAGCGCGGAATCACGCTTGCGATCATCTGCCGTTTGTACGGAGTGCGGAGCGACCCAGCGGCGATGGACCCATAGCGAAGCCAGGATTACCAGCGCGCCAATGATAAAGCTCGGCCAGTGAGGCTGCTCCTGCCAGATAGCAAGGTTAACCAGCAGCCCGGCGGGGACGTGAACGTTATTCATGATCCCCAACGTACCGGCATCCACCTGCGTCGCGCCGTAGTTCCACATGAAGTAACCCAACCCGGAAGCGACCACGCCCAGCCATACCAGAACCCCCCACTGCAGACCGGTGGACGGCAACCTCTGCGGATTGCCCAGCATAAACCACGCCGCTACCGCCACGATAAAGGCGCCGGCATAGAACCAGGCAAAGGCATTGTGTTGCGGCATTGGACGGACTTCCATCAGACGCTTGTAGCCCACCATACCGATGGCGAAACAGATATTCGACAGCTGCACCAGCAATAGCCCGGTCCAGAAGTGATCGCTGACTTTGTCATAGCGGATGATCGCCGCCCCTAACACCGCCAGCGCCGCGCTAAGCAGATAGCCCCAGCGTAGTTTACGGCCGCTGATCAGATCGTAAATCAGGGTGATATACAGCGGGGTAAAGACCGTAAACAACAGAAATTCGGAGACTGTCAGATAGAGATAGGCGCGGAAAGCCAGCAAATACATAATCCCAAGCTGCATCGCCCCTACCAACATGTAGAGCACGATGGTACGCGGAGACTGGCCGCGCGTACGCAGGAAAGGCAGGAACACCAGCGCTGCCAGGCCCACGCGCATCAGCACGGAAAAATAGCTATCGACGCTACCGGCAAGGTATTCGCCAATCAGGCTAAACGAAAAGGCCCACAGGATAGTGGTGATAATTAATAGCGCCACAATGGTCGTCTCATTGAATAAAGAACAGGCATTGTAGCGGAGAGAGAGGTTGACGACTGACCAGTTATTAGCCAATCGTCAATCTTTATCAATCGAGGTACAGCTTGCGCAGGTAATGCGGTACAGCATCATCGGCGTTGCTGCCGATCACTTCCAGCTCCGGATGCAAGTCCTTCAACCGCTGATGGGCGTTCGCCATGATGCAGCCTTTACCGGCCATCGACAGCATCTCGGCGTCGTTCATGCCGTCGCCAAAGGCGATACACTCTTTGAGGCTGTAGCCAAGCATTTTCGCGACGGCCTCCAGCGCATGCCCTTTCGATACACCGCCGGCCATCACTTCAAGGCAGGTCAACGTGGAGAAACTCACATTCACGCGGTCGCCCCAGCGCGCGTTGATAGCCTGCTCAAGCGGCAGCAAATGTTCATGATCTTCACAGGTGAAGAAAACTTTGCTGATGCCATCCGCATCCAGCTCGCCCGGTTCATAAAGCTTGTAGTTGAACACCGCCTCTTTGAAGAAGCGCATCTCTTCCGGGCGATGGCGATTCATAAACCATTCATCTTCACGATAGACGTTGGTCACAATCTTCACATCGTTACGCACCATCTCAAACAGATCGCTGGCGATATCGCGGTCGAGGTTATGGGCGAAGATTTGTTTTCCTTCGCTATCGTGTACGCGGGCGCCGTTAGAGGTGATCATGTACGACTTAATGCCGAGATTATCGCGGATCTGTCCCACATCGATATAGTGGCGACCAGTGGCGAAAACGAAATTTATCCCGCGCGCGGTGAGTAGCTTCAGCGTTTCTTTGGCATAGGGAGTGAGGAAATGGTCGGGGGAAAGCAGCGTGCCATCTAAATCAGACGCAACAACCTGGTACATAAAAAATTTAACCTCTAAGCAGGGCGACGAGATCTATCGTCGGATTAAGTATGTCGATTGAAAAAATCGACGATGGCATTTAGCGCGACTGAGCGCATAGCGTCCTTTTCAAAAAGGATCTCGTGATATGCCCCTTCAATAACGAGCGGCTTATCGCCTTCACAAGGGTGTCCGGCAGCGGAACGGAGTTCGCAATAGCGGTCGTGCATCAGGTTATCGACCACCCTTTCATCCTCGGCCTGAATCAATAGCGTCGGAGTCGTATCTTTCTCGACGCCAGCCAATATCTCTTCACCGGCCAGAATACCTTCGCGCACCCAGTGATAGGTCGGCCCGCCGACGCGCAGCCGCGGATCGTCGGCATAAAAACGCAGATTACGACGATAGCGCTGACGGCTATGAGTCAATACATTGAGCGAAAACGGCAGCGCCCGCCAGCGGCCCGTACCGATGGCATACTCTTCACGAATACGCTGATGGCCCTCAGCCCAGTCGAGAATATGGCGCACCATCCAGTCCGGCAGGCGCATGATGATGCCAAACATTGGCGCGCATAAGGCAATGGCGTCGCAATGCTGCCGGTGACGCTGCAAGAACAGCGTGGCAATGGCGCCGCCCATCGAGTGGGCGAGAATAAAACGTTTACGCCAGTGGCCGGGAACCACTTCCTGCTGCCAAAGCGCAGCCAGATCGTCAACATAGTCGCTAAAGCGCACAACATGACCGCGGTGGGTATCAGACAGCAACCTACCGGAGCGCCCCTGACCGCGGTGATCGATAATCATTACGTCAAAGCCGCTGTGGAAGAGATCGTAGGCTAGTTCGGCGTACTTCACGTAGCTTTCGATGCGGCCGGGGCAAATAACCACCAGCCGGTCATTATTTGCGGCGCAAAAGCGCACAAAGCGTACCGGAACCTTATCGACGCCCGTAAATTCAGCTTCTTCCCGCTGATGCCAAAAATCCGTCAGCGGCCCCATGGTAAAGGCCGCAAACGCGTTTTCTCGTGTGTCCCAGTCCTTTTGCTGCCCAAACATCGGGTTTACACCCCTGTTAACCGCTGAAAATCGTTTTTTTGTCGCACATCACACAATGCTGATGCAATAGCGTATTGTGGCATAAAAATAGACAATCAGGGAGATTCTCATGACCTTCGAGTGGTGGTTCGCTTATCTGCTGACATCAATCATTCTCAGCCTGTCGCCGGGTTCCGGCGCGATTAATACCATGACCACATCCATCAACCACGGCTATCGCGGCGCGGCAGCCTCTATTGCCGGCCTGCAAACCGGATTGGCCATTCATATCGTGCTGGTTGGCGTCGGTCTGGGCACGCTCTTCTCACGCTCGGTACTGGCATTTGAAGTGTTGAAATGGGCGGGCGCGGCTTATCTTATCTGGCTGGGGATCCAGCAATGGCGGGCGGCGGGTTCAATCGATCTGAATACGCTGGCGCGCACTCAAAGCCGCGGTAAGCTCTATAAACGCGCGGTGTTCGTCAATCTGACCAACCCCAAAAGTATCGTCTTCCTCGCCGCGCTGTTTCCCCAGTTCATCGTCCCGCATCAGCCGCAGGTGATGCAGTACCTGGTACTTGGCGTCACCACCATTGTGGTCGATATCATTGTGATGATCGGTTACGCGACGCTGGCGCAGCGCATTGCGGCCTGGATTAAAGGTCCGAAGCAAATGAAGGCGCTGAATAAAGTGTTTGGTTCGCTGTTTATGCTGGTGGGAGCGCTGCTCGCTTCCGCCCGTCACGCCTGAAACTGGAATGGCGCTCGCACAGCGCGAGGCCACTTGCGGCCGTAGTCGTATTATCACGCGTGCTGGCGCGAAAAGATGAAAGAGACTTTATCCGCGCGCTGTCGGCCCCGCCTTTTCAGTGCCAGAATGCCGCCATTGGGTTTATTCACGGATGAACGAAAATGGCGGAAACGGCAACCCCTCATGATGCAGTCTTTAAGACCTTTTTGTCGCGGGTCGAAACGGCGCGCGATTTTATCGAGATCCACCTTCCGCCGGCGTTAATTCAGGTTTGCAAACTGGATACGCTACGACTGGAATCCGGGAGTTTCCTGGAGGATGACCTGCGGCCCTATTACAGCGACATTCTGTATTCACTGGAGACAACGCGCGGCCAGGGTTATGTCCATGTTCTGATAGAACACCAAAGTTCACCCGATAAACTGATGGCATTCCGTCTAATGCGCTACGCCATCGCCGCCATGCAGAGGCATCTGGAGAATGGTCATAAAACGTTACCACTGGTGATTCCCATTCTCTTTTATCAAGGACGCCGCAGCCCCTATCCCTGGTCGTTAAACTGGCTGGATAATTTTGACGACTCGCTCCTTGCTCATCAACTCTACTCTGGCGCTTTTCCGCTGGTCGATATTACTGTGATTCCTGATGATGAAATCATGCGACACCGCAGCATGGCGGCCCTGACGCTGGTGCAAAAACACATTCGCCAACGCGATATGGCACAACTACTGGACAAGTTGACCCACCTCTTAATGTTGGAGCAGATGAGCGGACAACAAATCGCCGTGCTGATAAAATATCTGGCTCAGGCGGGGGAAGCACAGGATATTAGGGCGCTATTTTATGGGCTGGCACAGCGTGTGCCGCAGCATGGAGGAATGCTAATGACTCTGGCAGAAACGTGGCTCGCAGAAGGCAGAGAGAAAGGCATTAAAGAAGGCATCAAAGAAGGAAAACTACAGGCCCTTTTACAGGTCGCCGCAGCGATGCTCAATCGCGGCATTGATGACGATGCGATCCTGGAAATGACCGGTTTGACCAGCGATGAGCTACAGCGTCTTCGTCACTAATATCAACCCCACCCGGCAACAAACCGGGCGGGGAATCGCATAACACGTTAACGCGAAATAATCAGATGGATGCCGAAACCGGCAAACAGGGTTCCCGCGATGCCGTCTATCCACTTAGCCATCCGCTGATAGCCGCGGCGCATTTGCGGCAGTGCGAACAGGCTGGCCACGATGGTGAACCACGCCAGCGTTTCAAGAACGATCAGCAGGAAAATCCCCCAGCGCGCGCCGGCGCCAATGTTATCGCCAACGAACAGCGAGAAGACCGAACCAAAGTAGATAATCGCTTTCGGGTTGGCGAGGTTAGTCAGCAGGCCCTTCAGGAAACTGCGCCCGCTACGCGCCAGCTCAACCTGCGGTTCCGCCGCGACAACGTCGGTTTTCTTTAACGCGCCGCGCAGCATTTGATAGCCCATCCAGCACAGATAGAGACCGCCGCCGACCATAATCAACGTATGCAGCCAGGCCATTTTCTCGATAATCAGGTGCAAGCCGAGCAGCGCGACGCCCGCCCAAACCATCACGCCGCCGGTGATCCCCAGCACGCCCATCATCGCCTCTTTGCGCGAACGGCTCACTGCGGTTTGCGAAACGAAGAAAAAATCCGGCCCCGGGCTCATTAGCGCAATGATGTGCACCAGCGCCACGGTGAGGAAAAGCATCAACATGTTTAACTCGCAGGGAAATAGTGAAGAAGGAAACTATTCTGGCACCTTTTCCCGCGGCTGACTACTCATCATCGCCATCGACATGAGCACGTATCAGCGCCATGAATTCTTTACCGAAGCGCTCAAGCTTACGGGTCCCCACGCCGTTGACGCTAAGCATCTCCCCGGCGGTAAGCGGCGACTGTTCGGCCATCTCAATAAGCGTCGCGTCGTTAAACACGACATATGGCGGGATATTCTCCTCGTCGGCGATCGCTTTACGTAATTTACGCAGCTTGGCGAACAGCTTGCGGTCGTAATTGCCGCCGAAGGATTTCTGCATCGCTTTCGGTTTTAGCGCCACGATACGCGGCACGGCGAGCTGCAGCGGGACTTCACCACGCAGTACAGGACGCGCGGCCTCGGTGAGCTGCAGCGCGGAGTGCTGGGCAATATTCTGCGTCACCAGTCCGAGGTGGATTAACTGGCGAATTACGCTCACCCAGTGCTCGTGGCTCTGCTCGCGACCAATGCCGTACACCGGCAGTTTATCGTGGTTCAGGTCGCGGATACGCTGATTGTTGGCGCCGCGGAGTACTTCAACCACGTAGCCCATCCCGAAGCGTTGATTCACCCGGTAAATAGTTGAAAGCGCCTTACGCGCGTCCATTAAACCATCGTACTGCTTTGGCGGATCAAGACAGATATCACAGTTGCCGCACGGCTCCTGACGCCCTTCGCCAAAATAGTTCAGCAGCACCAGACGGCGACAGGTCTGCGCTTCGGCAAAGGCACCCATCGCATTCAGCTTATGACGTTCAATATCCTGCAGCGGCCCGGCGGGCTTCTCCTCCAGGCAACGGCGCAGCCACGCCATATCCGCCGGATCGTAAAACAGCATCGCTTCCGCCGGCAGCCCGTCACGCCCGGCGCGCCCGGTTTCCTGATAATAGGATTCAATATTGCGCGGGATATCAAAGTGCACCACAAAGCGGACGTTCGGCTTGTTAATGCCCATACCGAAAGCCACCGTCGCCACCACGATCTGCAGATCGTCGCGCTGGAATTTCTCCTGCACATCGGCTCGAATATCATTTTCCAGACCAGCATGGTAGGCCGCCGCGCTGATGCCGCGGCTTTGCAGCCTGGCGGCGGTGTCTTCAACCTTAGAACGGCTGTTGCAGTAGATAATCCCTGATTTACCGCGCTGATCCTGGACGTATCGCATCAACTGATCGAGTGGCTTAAATTTCTCCATCAGCATATAGCGGATATTGGGGCGATCGAAGCTACTAACCTGAATCAGCGGATCGTTAAGCCCCAGCAGGCGAACAATATCGCGACGGGTGGTGTCATCAGCGGTGGCGGTGAGCGCCATAAACGGAATATGCGGCATCCGCTGGCGCAGCTGGCCCAACGCGGCATATTCCGGGCGGAAATCATGGCCCCATTGCGAGATACAGTGCGCCTCATCCACCGCCAGCATCGCTAAGTTCCAGTGGCTCAGATGCTCCAGGAAGTTATCCAGCATCAGGCGTTCCGGCGCGATATACAGCAGACGAATCTGCCCGCTGCGGCAGCCCGCCATCACCTCTTGCTGCTGCTCGCGGCTTTGCGTCGAGTTAAGACAGGCCGCGGCGACGCCGTTTGCCAGCAGTTGATCGACCTGGTCTTTCATCAGCGAAATCAGCGGCGACACGACAACCGTCAGGCCGCCGAGGACCAATGCAGGTACCTGGTAGCACAGCGATTTACCGCCGCCGGTCGGCATCACCACCAGGCAATCGCGGCCTTCCAGCGCCGTGGCGATAATCGATTCCTGGCCCGGGCGGAACTGCTGGTAGCCGAAGGTCTCTTGTAAAACCTGCTTAGCCAGCGATTCCTGATTTAATACTTCCGCCTGTGCCACGTTGACCCCATTCGCCTGAAAAGAAAACAGGCGCTATTTTCAGCGCCTGCGAGCCAGAGTGCAACGATTAAAACAGATCGTTGAGCATCACGCCGACGCCGACGCGCGTCTGATTGAAGTTATAGTCGATAAGCGACTCGCCATAACCGCTGTACACCTGAGTATAGGCGCGCACGTGCTTGGTAATAGGGTAACTGACCCCGATTTCCGCGCCGCCGTAGCCGGTATTCCAGTTATATTGCCCCTGAGCGCTAAAAATAGCCTCCCCCAGCTGGTAGCCAATCTTCAGGCGGTAGTAACCCATGTATTTGGTGATATCGGGGTTATCATCGGTACTGCCGACCACATACCACGGCTTCACTTCAACCAGCCAGTTACCGTTTTGCGCCATCAGGCGAGTATACAGGCGGTTCCAGCTACGTGACGTTGGATCGGAACGGCCATTGGAATCGTGGTTATAGCCGACTTCGATATCGCGCAAAGTCCAGCCGGCAAACTCATAATCCGTCGCGAAGCCAAGGAAGAGCTGAGGCTCGTAGTTGGTTTCGCGAAACGGCGCCGAGCCTTTACTGTTAGAGAGCTGCCACCAGGATTTTTGCGTATAGGAGGCGCCAAGCAGCGAATTATCGCCAAGGATGCCGCGCCATAACGGGAATGCCAGGCTGAGCTGGAACTTCACCTCATCCTTACGCGCGTCATCGGCCCAGTCGTAACTGCGGATGGCCTCTTTATTGAGATCGCTGGTCCACGTATAGAGCAGATAGTTGCTCTCATAAGGATAAAGCAGGAACGGATTATCATGGTCCTGCAGCAGGTTGGCGATAATGCTGCCCCGCACCGCGGGTTTGTCATGAACGGCTTGATTAAGCGGCGCGTCCTGCGCCAGAACGCTGGCCGGCAGCGCGCTAAGCGCCAGCAGCCAGGTCAAAGAGATACGCATTACTGTTCTCCTGAAAAGGGTTCTTATTAATGTTTTGTCCTGCTGCCATTCTACCTGTTTATCTGCCTCCCGCTGCGTTATCGCCTCCGAAAGTGGAAATCAATATTTTTGAAGCATAAAATCAACATTTCATTAACGAAATGGACCTCTGCTATGTCTGAACTGACCGCCGCCGCCGCGCTAAAGCTGGTGGGAGAGATTTTTGTTTATCACATGCCTTTTAACCGTGCGCTGGGGCTTGAGCTGGAACGTTATGAAAAAGAGTTTGCCCAGCTCAGCTTTAATAATCAGCCGATGATGGTTGGCAACTGGGCGCAGAGTATTCTGCACGGCGGCGTTATCGCCTCTGCGCTGGATGTCGCCGCTGGGCTGGTCTGCGTCGGCAGCACCCTGACTCGCCATGACACTATCAATGAAGAAGAGCTGCGCCAGCGCCTCTCGCGGATGGGAACTATCGATTTGCGCGTCGATTACTTACGCCCTGGCCGCGGCGAGCGTTTTACCGCCACCAGCAGCCTGCTGCGCGCCGGAAACAAAGTCGCCGTGGCCCGCGTCGAGTTGCATAACGAAGAGCAGGTTTATATCGCCAGCGCCACGGCTACCTATATGGTGGGTTGATTGCCGCAGATCGAGTAACATCACTCTTTTTGGCAATGGATTCTACCAATGGACGCAAAACAAACGCGGCTGGGCGTTATGCTGGCGCTGGCCGCCTATTTTATCTGGGGTATCGCGCCGGCGTACTTCAAACTTATTTACTACGTTCCCGCCGATGAAATCCTGACGCATCGCGTGATCTGGTCTTTCTTTTTCATGGTGGCGCTCATCAGCGTCAGCCGCCAGTGGCCGCAGGTAAAAAAACTGCTAAAAACCCCGCGCAAGATCTTCCTGCTGGCGCTCTCTGCGGTGCTGGTCGGCGGCAACTGGTTGCTCTTTATCTGGGCAGTCAATAACCACCATATGCTGGAAGCTAGCCTCGGCTACTTCATTAACCCGCTGGTGAATATTCTGTTGGGAATGATTTTCCTCGGCGAACGCTTTCGCCGTCTACAGTGGTTGGCGGTGATCCTCGCTTTTTGCGGCGTGCTGGTGCAACTTTGGACCTTCGGTTCACTGCCGGTAATCGGCCTTGGGCTAGCCTTCAGCTTTGCCTTCTACGGACTGGTACGTAAGAAAATCGCCGTCGATGCGCAGACCGGTATGCTGGTGGAAACGCTATGGCTGCTGCCAGTGGCGGCGATCTGGCTTTTCGGCATCACCGATAGCCCAACCAGCCATATGGGAGATAACCCCTGGTCGCTCAATTTACTGCTAATGGCAGCGGGTGTGGTAACCACCATCCCCCTGCTTTGCTTCACCGGCGCGGCGACCCGCCTGCGCTTGTCGACGTTGGGCTTTTTCCAGTACATCGGCCCGACGCTGATGTTCCTGCTGGCGGTAACGTTCTACGGTGAAGTGCCGGGCACGGATAAAATGGTCACCTTCGCCTTTATCTGGGTGGCGCTGGCGATATTCGTGATGGATGCGGTATATACACAAAGAAGGGGGCGTCGGGGATAGGATATTACCCGATGTCGGCTACGCCTTATCCGGCCTACAAAAGCACAACACGTAGGCCCGGATAAGCGAAGCGCATCCGGTACAACAACTACAGCCAGTTTTTACGCTTGAAGTAGAGATACGGCGCCAGGCCGGCCAACATCATAAACACGATGGCTCCCGGATAACCAAAGCTCCAGTGGAGTTCCGGCATAAACTCAAAGTTCATCCCGTAGCTGGACGCCACCAGCGTCGGCGGCAGGAACACGACCGAAACCACCGAGAAGATCTTGATAATGCGGTTCTGCTCGATATTGATGAAACCCATCGCCGCCTGCATCAGGAAGTTCACCTTCTGGAACAGCGATTCGTTGTGCGGTAGCAGGGATTCGATATCTCGCAGGATCTCTCGCGCCTGTTCCAGCTGGCCTGCCGGCAGACGCGCCTTGCGCACGAGGAAGTTGAGCGCGCGCTGGGTATCCATCAGACAGAGACGTACTTTCCAGCCGATATCTTCCAGTTCCGCCAGCGTCGACAGCGCTTCGTCATACTCATCGCCCTGATGGCCTTCCATAATGACGCGGCTCAGCTTTTCCAGGTCGCTGTAGATGTTTTCTATCTCATCCGCTAACTGTTCGATTTTGGTCTCGAACAGATCTAACAGCAGCTCGTAGGCGTTGCCATCAATCAGCGTCTGATTACGCACGCGCATGCGGTACAGGCGGAAAGCGGGCAGTTCACGCTCGCGCAGGGTAAACAGGCGGCCTTCGCGGATAGTAAACGCCACGGTTGAGTTACCGGCGTGATCGTCAGCATCTTCGAAAAAGAAAAAGGAGTGGATGTGTAAACCATCTTCGTCTTCAAAGAAACGCGCTGACGCTTCGATGTCTTCCAGTTCCGGGCGCGTCGCCAGGTTCTGGCCTAACTCCGTTTGCACACGGCTACGTTCATCATCGTCAGGCTCGACCAGGTCGACCCACACCGAGCTGGCAAGATGCTTGATCTCATCGGCCTCAAGGCGCGTTAAACGATTATTTTCCAGTTGAAATGCGCTCAGCATGACCGGGACTCCCAATACAAAAAATTTATCGGACAGTTCGATGGGCACACAGAAACTATTTGGGTTTCAGACCATTAAGCCTGACTCAGAGCGACGGGAATAGGACGGGTCGCCGACAACCGCTAAGGCTATCGGCATAAGGGGATAGCCTTAGGAGTTGTTCCTGAATGACAGGAAGTTGAGCCAGCATCTACTGGGTGTGTCCAAGGCGAATGTCCTCTTAGCGTAATCGTGCGCGCATGTTACGCCAGCGCCAAAACGGCGTCAACACGCAAGGGAACGCTAAAGAGCAAATCCTGCCCTTTAGCATATAAGGCTAGCAGATTATTACAAAAAAATTATATTTTTCTTAAAGTTACACCGTTTCCAGGCGGGCGTAGGCGGCGACCAGCCATTTAATTCCCTGCCCCTGAAAAGCCACCTGCAGCCGGCTATGCTCACCGCTGCCCTCAAGGTTGACGATGGTGCCTTCACCGAACTTCGGATGCCGCACTCGTTGGCCCAGCTTATAGCCGGTATCGTTCTCCGCCACCGGGGTACCGAGACGCTGATGGTTAACCGGGCGGCTCACCGTCGCTCGCAGCCGCACCTCTTCCACGCACTCTTCCGGCAGCTCGCCGATAAAGCGCGATGGGCGATGGTAAACCTCTTTACCGTACAAACGGCGGGTTTCGGCGTAGGTCAGCGTCAGTTTTTGCATCGCGCGCGTCACGCCGACGTAGGCCAGACGACGCTCTTCCTCCAGACGACCGCCCTCATCAAGCGCCATCTGGCTCGGGAACATCCCTTCTTCAACGCCGACAATAAACACCTGCGGGAACTCCAGCCCTTTCGCCGAGTGCAGAGTCATCAGCTGTACCGCATCCTGCCAGGTATCCGCCTGCCCTTCGCCCGCTTCCAGCGCGGCGTGGGAGAGGAACGCCTGCAGCGGCATCAGATCTTCATCTTCTTCGTTGTAGCTGAACTGGCGCGTCGCCGTCACCAGTTCCTCTAAGTTTTCGATACGGGTCTGGCCCTTCTCGCCTTTTTCCTGCTCGTACATCATACGCAGGCCGGAATCTTTAATGACCCTGTCAGTCTGGACATGTAGCGGCATATCGGCGGTTTCCTGCGCCAGCGCGTCGATAAGCTCCATAAAGCGCTGCAGAGCGCTGGCAGCGCGGCCTGCCAGCACTTTCTCTTTCAGCAGCTCGCGGCAGGCCTGCCACAGCGTCAGCTGACGATCGCGCGAGGTCTGGCGCACCACATCCAGGGTCCGATCGCCGATGCCGCGGGTAGGCGTATTGACCACACGCTCAAACGCCGCGTCGTCGTTGCGGTTGGCAATCAGGCGCAGATAAGAGAGCGCATCTTTGATTTCCTGACGTTCGAAGAAGCGCATGCCGCCGTAGATACGGTAAGGCATGCTGGCCTGCAGCAGCGCCTCTTCCAGCACGCGCGACTGGGCGTTGCTACGGTAGAGAATGGCGCACTGCTCCAGCGCCCCGCCGTTCTCCTGCCAGGTTTTAATTCGGTTAACCACGAAACGCGCTTCATCAAGATCGTTGAAGGCGCAGTACAGCGAAATGGGCTCGCCGTCGGCGCCGTCGGTCCACAGTTTTTTGCCCAGCCGCCCGTTGTTGTTTTCAATCAGGGCGTTGGCGGCGCTGAGAATATTGCTGGTTGAACGATAGTTCTGCTCCAGACGAATAGTTTCCGCGCCCGGGAAGTCATTCAGGAAGCGCTGAATGTTTTCGACCTGCGCGCCGCGCCAGCCGTAAATCGACTGGTCATCATCGCCGACAATCATAACTTTGCCGGTATCGCCCGCCAGCAGGCGGATCCAGGCATACTGAATGTTGTTGGTATCCTGGAATTCGTCGACGAGAATATTGGTGAAGCGCTCGCGGTAGTGCTGCAGGATATGCGGTTTGTTCAGCCACAGTTCGTGCGCGCGCAGCAACAGCTCGGCGAAGTCCACCAGCCCGGCGCGATCGCAGGCTTCCTGATAGGCCTGATACACCTTCTGCCAGGTCTGTTCGACCGGGTTGCCGTAGCTCTGAATATGGTGCGGGCGCAGCCCTTCATCTTTTTGGCTGTTGATGTACCACATCGCCTGACGCGGCGGCCATTGCTTCTCATCCAGGTTCATCGCCTTAATCAGGCGCTTCAGCAGGCGCAGCTGATCTTCGCTATCGAGGATTTGGAAATCCTGCGGCAGGTTGGCATCCAGATGATGGGCGCGTAGCAGGCGATGGGCCAGGCCGTGGAAGGTGCCGACCCACATACCGCCCTGGGTGGTGCCCATCAGTTGGCCGATGCGGTGGCGCATCTCCGCCGCCGCTTTGTTGGTAAAGGTCACCGCCATAATGGAATACGGCGAGCAGTTTTCCACGCTCAGCAGCCAGGCGATACGGTGCACCAGTACGCGCGTCTTACCACTGCCCGCCCCTGCCAGAACCAGCATATTGGTGCGCGAGGCCGCTACGGCTTCACGCTGTTTGTCATTAAGGCTGTCGAGCAGGTAAGAAACGTCCATTGGCACCGCCGGAAGAGAAGGGGTTCCACGAACCCCTGTTAATATATACAGAGTTACTGGTGATTATATCAGCGAGGTCAGAGATGCCAACCGTGAAATTTCAATATGCGGCAGCAGGCGGCTATCGGCGGTTTTCATCAACGAGGCGTCCTGCGGCTTGATCCAGCAGGCCTGCATTCCACAGCGAATAGCGCCCGCCACGTCGGTGGTCAGATCATCGCCGACATGCAGAATCTGCCCGAGCGGCAAATCCAGACGCTCCGCCGCCAGATGGTACATATCGGCAAACGGTTTGGAGCGGCCATCCGGACCCGCGCGCAGCACGAAACGGAAATAGTCATTCAGCCCGAACAGTTCCGGCTGAGCGTTACCGTTGGTGATAGCCACCAGCGGCCATTTCTGCGCCAGCTTCGCCAGCGTATCGTGCGTCTCCTGCGGCACATCAACGCGGCTGCGCCAGTGGGCGAAATTTTCCATCGCCGCATCGGCGCCGGCTTTCGCCTCGGCGGCGGAGAGCCCGGCATTACGCATCCCTAACTCCAGCGCGCGGTGGCGCCAGACGGTGACATCGTGATAAATCTCGGGTTCTGAGGTCAATAACGTTTGGCGCAGGCGGTTGAGATCGCTTGCATTAAACTGGCTCAGCGCCGGATGGTAATTACGCACAAATGTCAGCGATTCCTGCATCGTCCGGTCAATCACCGGGCGGTTATCGTAAAGGGTGTCATCCAGGTCGAACGTCAGCGCGGAGATCGGGCCCAGAGGTCGGTAAAAACGCATTATTTCCCCCGTTTAGCGCGCGGATGCGCGGCATCGTACACCGAGGCAAGGTGTTGAAAATCGAGATGGGTATAGATTTGGGTGGTGGAGAGATTGGCATGCCCCAGCAGCTCCTGCACGCCGCGCAGATCGCCGCTCGACTCCAGCATATGCGTCGCGAAGGAGTGCCGCAGCTTATGCGGATGCACGTGGCTATTGAGCCCCTGCTTTATGCCCCACTCGGCAAACCGCTTCTGCACGTTGCGCGCTGAAATGCGCTTACCCAGCTTCGACAAAAACAGCGCATCGTCATCGCCGCCGAACAGGCCGCGCAAATCCAGCCAGTGTTCGATCCATGCCACCGCATTGCGCCCAATTGGCAGGCGGCGCTCTTTGCTGCCTTTCCCCATCACCCACACTTCCCCTGACTCCAGGTCAAGGTGCTTAATATCAAGGTTAACTAACTCAGAAAGACGCAGCCCCGCGCCGTACATCACTTCCAGCATCGCCCGGTCGCGCACCGCGAGCGGGTCGTTGAGGTCGATATCCAGTAGCCGATTCACATCATCAACGTCGATATTTTTCGGCAAATGGCGGGGGATCTTCGGCGCCGCAATCCCTTTCGCCGGGTTAGCGGCCAGCTCGCCCTGGCTGACCATCCAGTCGAAAAAGCTGCGCAGGGCGGAAAGCCGCAGCGCCAGGCTCGCCGGGCCTAAGCCCGCGCGGCGGCTACGCACCGCAAAGCTACGTACCTGAGCGGCGTCACACTGCTGCCAGCTTTTTAACCCGGCATCATCCGCCAGCGCGATCAGCGCTTCCAGCTGACGCTGGTAGTTAGTGAGCGTAATCGGGCTAAGCTGGCGCTCAACGCCGAGATAGCGCAGGAAGCGGTCGACGCAGGCGAATAGCGGGGAGTCGGTCATGCGCGTTCAATCCAGCGCTCCAGCAGGCCGGGCAGCATGCGCGCAATCTCCTGCAGTAGCTGTGTTCCCTGGCCTTGCTGATAATGTTGTGGATCGCGGCTGCTGAAGAACATCACCCCCGGCGCGTCATCATCGCCCAGTAGCGACATCGCCACCGAGCCGATAGCTTTCGCATCCGGCAGCACCACCAGCAGCTCTGGCCCGTTCAGCGGACCAAGATAGTGACGTGCCTGGCCCAGCCGCTGAATACGAATGGGTTCGAACGCCTGCCGGCTCAACGCCAGATGGGTGAATTTAGACGGCGCGCCGAGATGCCAGCTGTCCGGAAACAGGCGCACCGTTGCGCCTGCCAGGCCAAGCTCGCGCGCCCAACGATGAAAGCGGTTGAGCATTTCATCCAGGCTATCGGCGGACGCCAGCCGCGTCTGCAGATGGAACAGGCGCTGAAACAGGCTTTGATTGGCCGTCGCCTGTTCCATCAGCAGCGTCATATTCTCTTCCAGCACGTTGATATGGTTACGCGCCCGCAGCATATGCCACTCTACCAGCGAGATGGTGCCGCGCACCGGATGCGGGACGCGGATATGCTCTACCTGCGCCGCATTACGAATAAAGAACTCAGGATTTTGCAGCAGATATTCTACTACCGCGCTGTCGTCGAGCGCTGTGGCGAGTTCCTGCTGTTCTTCCCCGATCTGTTTCATAGATGAATAAATCCGTCGTAGACGTGTGCCGCCGGGCCAGTCATATACAACGGTTGACCCGGACCTTTCCAGGCGATGTCGAGACGCCCGCCTGGCAATTCCACGCGTACCTCTTCGGCGAGTAACCCCTGTTGGATACCGACCGCCACCGCCGCACAGGCGCCGCTGCCGCAGGCCTGCGTTTCGCCTGCGCCGCGTTCATAGACGCGCAGACGAATATGGGAGCGTTCCACTACCTGCATAAAGCCGATATTGGCGCGTTCCGGAAAACGTTCGTGGCTTTCCATTACCGGACCGAGGGTTTCAACCGCGGCTGTGTCCACGTTATCGACCTGAATCACGCAGTGCGGGTTGCCCATTGAGACGACGCCGCACAATATTGTCTGTTCAGCCGCGCGCATAATATAGGTCTTTTCCGCTTTGTTAGCGCGGAACGGGACCTGAGACGGCTCGAAATTCGGCTCGCCCATGTTAACGCGCACCAGATCATCTTCCGTTACGCTTAATACCATACGCCCGTTGGCGGTGCTCACGCGGATATCACGTTTATTGGTCAGGCCTTTTAAACGGACAAAGCGGGCGAAGCAGCGCGCGCCGTTGCCGCACTGCGAGACTTCGCTACCGTCAGCATTGAAGATACGGTAGTGGAAGTCCAGATCGGGATCGTACGGCGGCTCGACAACCAACAGCTGGTCGAAGCCAACGCCAAGATGCCGATCCGCAAGGCGACGAATCAGCTCCGGTGAGAAGAAAACATTCTGCGTTACCGCATCAACAACCATGAAGTCGTTGCCGAGGCCATGCATTTTAGAGAACTGCATTATCTACTCCAATTGCGCGGAACAGAACGTTATCGTTAATAGTTAACCTGGGTCGGACCGCCATTATCGCCGCGATCGTTACGATCCGGCGTCGCGCTCTGAATGCCTGGGTTAACCGGCTTGGTCGGCGGCGGCGCGGTTTTGTCTGCCGGCGGGAAATACAGCGGCCCTTTCAAACCGCAGCCGGTCAGGCTGAAGATTGCAAACAGAACGGCAAGCGTGGGTAAAACGTTTTTCATTGATAGTTGCCCATGATTCATTCGTTACTGCTTTCTATCATCGCAGGAGAAGACGTAAAAGCAAGCGTTTAGCATCTGACTGCGCGCGCTTTTGTTTCGCGCTATACTGCGGCCATCTTCAAAAATCAAAAAAGCAGAATATAACTATGAACGACAGTGAATTCCATCGCCTGGCCGATAGCCTGTGGATGACCATCGAAGAACGTCTGGACGACTGGGACGGCGACAGCGATATCGACTGCGAAATCAACGGCGGCGTGCTGACCATCAGCTTCGAAAATGGCAGTAAAATCATCATCAACCGTCAGGAACCGCTGCATCAGGTCTGGCTGGCGACCAAGCAAGGCGGCTATCACTTCGATCTGCAAGGCGACGAGTGGATCTGCGATCGTAGCGGCGAACGCTTCTGGGATCTGCTGGAGCAGGCGGCGAGCAATCAGGCCGGCGAGACGGTGAGCTTCCGTTAATGGCGTCTTTCCCGGATGGCGGCGCATCGCGCCTTATCCGGGCTACCCGACGACATAGAACCGTAGCCCTGCTAAGCGCAGCGCCAGCAGGGAATATCTCCGGATAGCGGCTAGCACCTTATCCAGGCCAAATCTACGAGTAGCGCTGCTGCAGCACCGGTGAGGCGACCGCTTCCTGGCCCGGCGGCACCGCGGCGGCAATCGCCTGACTGCGGAACGGAATCACCTGCGTGCGTCCGTCAACTTCGACTATCTGATAGAACTGCGGCAGGTTGAAGTTAATGAAGCTTGAGCCGTAGGTGAAGCGATCGTGCGATGACGAGTAGAAGCGGCTGACGTCGCGCACCAGCTCTTCTTTGCTGCCCTCGCAGTGGTGATAAACCTCTGCGCGGTTGCTTTCGTCGAGAATGTAGATGTTAAAGCCGCTGTCATTGTTATCCGCATCTTCAAAGAAGAATTGAATTATCCCTTCACTGGCGAAGCCATCCACCACCGCCGGCAGCTTAACGTGATTGGTTTCTACCTGTACCGACAGGCCGTGGAGCTTGTTGTGCGAGATAGCGCCGTAGAACTCAATGGCGTTTTCCAGCTTCTGCACCGACACGTTCAGGCGCTCGAAGAACAGGCCCCAGGTCTGGCCGGAGACGCGCAGCGCTTTGAAGCGCCCGGTATCCTGACGGGTACTGGAGAGACGCAGTTCGATGCACTCGGAGACCATCTGCTGCACGCGGGTGCGGATAAGGCCGCGCAGGTGCTGGCTATAGCAGAACACCTCCACGCTATCCGGCGGCGCGGCGTCCTGATGCATTTTGCCGAGAATAGTTTTCAGCGCTTCGATCATCGCCTGCTCACCGTTAAAGTGCAGCGTGCGCACTTCGTTCCACGAGTTGCGATACAGCAGGTCGACGCTGCCAATCAGGCATTTTTGCTCTTCGCCAAAGCTGAAAACATCGAGCTTACGGAAGTCGAAATGCACCACCTGATTACGGAATGCCGCCGTCGGGTCATATTCGAGGTTGACGATAATCGCCAGGTGGCGAATTTCGCACGGGCTGTACAGCGCTTTTGGCGTCGGCGCCGGCAGGCGCAGCGGGAAGTGGTGCGACACGTCGGCCACCATCTCCTGCAGCTTCGGCAAATCGACGATACCGTTGCCCTTAATAAACAGACGGGTGCGTGAGGTCAGCAGGCCGTTAAACCAGGCCCAGGCCACCAGCTTATTAAGATAACGGTTATATTCCAGCGGCTGATGGCTGATGATCGATTCCATATCCGGCGCGCGGTTATACAGATACCAACCGGTACGGTTAGCGCGGCCCGGCGGCACGTGGATAAAGGTCAGATTCGGTTCCGACAGGTCCGGTGAAATTTGCGGGTTTACCAGGGTAACTTTGCCCGGCAGGGCTTCAAAGGCGGCATACAGCTTACGCGTCAGCACGCCGATATCCTGCGGGCTGGCGGAGACGCTGAGGTTATTGCGCCGGGCAAAACGGATCAGATTACGATAGCTCTGCATCATCGCGTCGAGCAGTTCGTTGTGCGCTTTGCGCACTTCATCGATTTTCCAGTTAGCGCGGTTATCAAGCATCATCAGACGCTTTTCATCCCAGCCCCACTCTTTCACCAACTGGCTGACGACTTCACGACGCCAGCCCACGCAGGCGCGCTCGCGGCTGAGTTTTTCACAGACTTTCAGGTAGAAGCAGCGGCGTACCAGATCGAGACGGGTGTCGTCTTCGATAGCCTGCAGATAGGCGGTAACGCGCTCCAGCATCATGCAGTAGGGGTCGAGACCGAACGAGACAATCTCGCCATCGTGCAGGCGCTGTTTAATATCTTTCGCCAACAGGCGGTTGTTGGGGTATTCCCAGGAGTAGGCTTCCAGCAGCAGCGTTTTCAGCACCGCTTTATACGGGGAGTCGATACTCTTATACAGCTGCCACAGGCTGGCGCCGAAGTACTCTTCCGCCGACAGCGAACTGAGGCCGCCGAGATCGAGCCATTCGTTTGGCGTCAGCACGCCCTGGGCATACAGCCCCATCACGTAGTCATCGTAATGGTCTTCTTCATCACCCGGCACCATATTCCACAGAATACGCTTCCCGGCGAGACGCACGGCGGTGCGGTAAAATTCATCGAGCAACAAAATATGCTGGGTCGAACCGCAGTCTTCGCCGCCGAGGCTGCCGCTTTCGTTATGGCGGAAGCGGTTTTCGTCGATCAGGAAGAAACTAACCTCGACGCCGAGCGACGCCGCCCAGCTTTCAAGCAGGCTGCATTTACGCTGCAGCAGCTGGCGTTCTTCGTTATCCAGCCAGGCCTGATGGCATACCCAGATATCCAGATCGGAAGAGCAGCTTTGCCCAACGGAGGAGGTACTGCCCATCGAATAAACGCCGGTAATCGGCAGTTCGCCTTTCGGCGGCTCCTGCGTCAGCAGGCCACGGTGCAGTTCGAGTTCGTCAAGGTAGTGGCGTTGGGTTTCATCAGGCGTGTAGAGGCAAATGCCGCGGGGAACGTTACCGTCAAGGTAACCCGGCATCAGCGGGTGATGATAATGTAGTAATGTCGGCAGAAGACTGTAAACCTGCTGGAAAGCGGGTCCCATGGCAGCAAGCGCGCGATCCACGCGCAGTTGGTTGATGGCATCCAGTCTCTGTTTCAGTGTCTCAATATAGAGGTACAAGACATATCGCCTGATGTTCAAAAATCCGACGTACAATAGTACGGAGGATTTCAGTATTTCAACAAGAACCGTCACCATTCGTCATCGGTGTGGTTGTGATGAACTGCTGGCTGACAAATGGTTTAAAACGTGATCAATTTAACACCTTGCTGTTTGACCGTAAAGAAAGATGCGCTACATACAAGTGTAGCACCGTTTGCCGGGTGTAAATTCCCCACTACGCTTGCGGCAACCGCAGCCGCATGAAACGCTAAAGGACATCGTGCCAGCATCCCACATTAACCGTGAAACTAACATCCCTAAAGCAACAATGTTAGGATGGCTCGTGGTCGACAATGACGGTAACAAGCATGTTAGACAAAGTTTTGAGAATTGCCACAAGGCAAAGCCCGCTTGCGCTATGGCAGGCACATTATGTGAAAGAGCGCCTGGAGTCGTGTCATCCGGGGCTTTCCGTTGAGCTGGTGCCCATGGTCACCCGCGGCGACGTGCTCCTTGATACCCCGCTGGCAAAGGTGGGCGGCAAGGGCTTATTTGTGAAAGAGTTAGAGCTCGCCATGATTGAAGGGCGCGCCGATATCGCCGTCCATTCGATGAAAGATGTCCCGGTCGAATTCCCGGAAGGCCTGGGGTTGGTCACCATCTGCGAGCGTGAAGATCCGCGCGACGCATTTGTTTCCAATCACTATGCCTCAATTGACGATCTGCCGGCCGGCAGCATCGTTGGCACGTCAAGTTTACGTCGCCAATGCCAGTTGGCGGCAGAGCGCCCCGATCTGGTGATCCGTTCGCTACGCGGCAACGTTGGCACGCGATTAGGCAAACTCGATAACGGCGAGTATGACGCTATTATCCTCGCCGCCGCCGGGTTGAAGCGGCTGAAACTGGAAGCGCGTATTCGCCAGCCGCTCTCACCTGAGCAATCTCTGCCGGCCGTCGGCCAGGGCGCGGTAGGTATCGAATGCCGCCTTGACGATGAATGGACCAAAGCGCTGTTAGCGCCGCTTAACCATACGGAAACCGCCGTGCGCGTGCGCGCCGAGCGGGCGATGAACACCCGTCTCGAAGGCGGTTGTCAGGTGCCGATTGGCAGCTATGCCGAACTGCGCGATGGCGAGCTGTGGCTACGGGCGCTGGTGGGCGCGCCGGATGGGTCGCTGGTCGTGCGCGGTGAACGCCGCGGCCGGCCGGAAGAGGCAGAGGCGCTCGGCGTCTCGCTGGCGGAAGAGCTACTGGATAACGGCGCCCGCGACATCCTCGCGGCGGTCTATGATGGAGAAGCCCCACGATGAGCATCTTGGTCACCCGTCCGCTACCGCAAGGTGAAGAGTTAGTCAGCCGCCTGCGCGCGCTGGGACGCGTGGCCTGGAGCTTTCCGCTGATAGAATTCACGCCGGGGCGGGAGCTGGCAGCGCTCCCGCGCCAGCTGGCGGCATTAGGCGCGGACGATTTGTTGTTTGCGCTATCGCAGCATGCGGTGGAATTCGCCCATGCCCGTCTGCTGCAGGAGAGCCAACGCTGGCCCTCCGATCCGGCCTATTTCTCGATAGGCCGCACCACCGCGCTGGCTCTGCATACGGTCAGTGGTAAAAATATCCGTTACCCGTTAGATCGGGAAATCAGCGAAGTCTTGCTACAATTACCTGAATTACAAAACATTGCGGGCAAGAAAGCCCTGATTCTGCGCGGCAACGGCGGGCGGGAATTATTAGGCGACACGCTGCGTGAACGCGGCGCCGAAGTAACATTTTGTGAATGTTATCAACGTTGTGCGAAGTACTATGATGGTGCGGAAGAGGCTATGCGCTGGCAATCTCGTGGAGTCACTACGCTGGTGGTCACCAGCGGCGAGATGCTGCAGCAGCTGTGGTCGTTAATACCCCAGTGGTATCGCGAACGGTGGCTGCTGCACTGTAGCCTTGTCGTTGTCAGCGAACGTCTGGCCCTTCAGGCCCGGGAATTGGGCTGGCAGGATATTCAGGTTGCCGATAACGCCGACAACGATGCGCTGCTACGCGCATTACAATAACTCTCAACATTGGAAGCCATAATGACGGAACAACAAAATCAATCCGCCGTGGTTGAAGAGACCAGGGAGGCCGTGGAAACCACGCCACAGCCAGAAAACAACGAGAAGAAAAAGGCCGGCAACAAAACCAGCCTGGCGCTCAGCGCGATAGCTATCGCCATCGCCCTCGCCGCCGGTATTGGTCTGTATGGTTTGAATAAACAGCAATCCACGCGCCAAAATGAAACCAGCTCGGAATTATCAAGCCAGATCGCAGCGCTGCAAAAAGCGCAGGATAGCCAGAAGAGCGAGCTGGAAGGCATTATCAAACAGCAGGCCGATCGGTTGAGCGAGGCCAAACGCGAACAGGAAACCCTGACGAAACAGCTTGATGAGCTACAGCAAAAAGTTGCAGTGATTTCCGGCAGCGACGCCAAAACCTGGCTGCTGGCGCAGGCTGATTTCCTGGTTAAGCTGGCGGGACGTAAGCTGTGGAGCGATCAGGATGTGACGACCGCCGCCGCGCTGCTGAAAAGCGCCGATGCCAGTCTCGCCGACATGAACGACCCAAGCCTTATCGGCGCGCGCCGCGCCATCACCGATGACATCGCTTCGCTGTCGGCGGTAAGTCAGGTCGATTACGACGGCATTATCCTTAAGGTTAACCAGCTGGCGAACCAAATCGACAATCTGCGTCTGGCTGATAATAACGACGATGATTCTCCGATGGATGCCGACAGCGACGAGCTCTCCAGCTCCATCGGCGAATGGCGCGTTAACCTGCAGAAAAGCTGGCAGAACTTTATGGATAGCTTCATTACCATACGTCGCCGTGACGAAACGGCGGTGCCGCTGTTAGCGCCGAATCAGGATGTCTATCTGCGCGAAAATATCCGCTCTCGTCTGCTGGTTGCCGCGCAGGCGGTGCCGCGTCATCAGGAAGAAACCTATAAGCAGGCGCTGGAAAACGTCTCCACCTGGGTACGCGCTTATTACGATACTGAAGACGCCACTACCAAGGCTTTCCTTGAAGAGGTGGATAAGCTCAGTCAGCAAAGTATCACCATGAGCGTACCGGAAACGTTGCAGAGCCAGAGCCTGCTGGAAAAGCTGATGCAAACTCGGGTGCGTAATTTAATGGCCCAGCCTGCGGCAGCCGCTCCGACGCCGACGCCAGCACCGACCGCGCCAGCCCCTGCGCCGCAAGGAGAATAACCGATGCTGAAAATTCTCCTGCTTTTCGCACTGCTGATCGCCGGGATCGTCGTCGGCCCGATGATCGCGGGCCACCAGGGCTACGTTCTAATCCAGACCGATAACTACAATATCGAAACCAGCGTGACGGGCCTTGTGATCATCCTGATCCTCGCAATGGTGGTGCTGTTCGCCATTGAATGGCTGTTGCGCCGCATTTTCCGTACCGGCGCGCACACGCGCGGCTGGTTCGTCGGCCGTAAGCGCCGCCGCGCGCGTAAGCAAACCGAGCAAGCGCTGCTGAAACTGGCGGAAGGCGATTACCAACAGGTTGAAAAGCTGATGGCGAAAAATGCCGATCACGCCGAACAACCGGTAGTGAACTATCTGTTAGCGGCGGAAGCGGCCCAACAGCGCGGTGATGAAGCTCGCGCCAATCAGCATCTTGAGCGCGCCGCCGAACTGGCTGGCGATGACCTGATCCCGGTTGAAATCACCCGCGTGCGCCTACAGCTGGCGCGTAATGAAAACCACGCCGCCCGTCACGGCATCGATAAGCTACTGGAAGTGACCCCGCGTCATCCGGAGGTGCTGCGTCTTGCCGAGCAGGCTTATACCCGTACCGGCGCGTGGAATTCGCTGCTGGACATCATTCCATCCATGGCGAAAGCCAACGTGGGGGATGAAGAGCACCGCGCCGCGCTGGAACAGCTGGCGTGGATTGGCCTGATGGACAAAGCGCTGGCCGACGGCGGTAGCGAAGGGCTACGCGAGTGGTGGCGCAACCAGAGCCGTAAAACGCGCGCCCTGATACCGCTGCAGGTGGCGATGGCCGAACGCCTGATCGAGAGCGACGATCACGACACCGCACAGCAGATTATTATCGATGGTCTGAAGAAACAGTACGACGACCGCCTGGTTATGCCAATTCCGCGGCTGAAGACCAATAATCCTGAACAACTGGAGAAAGTGCTGCGCCAGCAGATCAAAGCCGTCGGCGACCGTCCGCTGCTGTGGAGCACCCTGGGCCAGTCGCTGATGCGTCACGGTGAATGGCAGGAGGCCAGTATCGCTTTCCGCGCCGCACTTAAGCAGCGCCCGGATGCCTTTGATTACGCGTGGCTTGCCGATGCGCTGGACCGCCTGCACCAGCCGGAAGAAGCGGCGACCATGCGCCGTGACGGCCTGCTGTTGACGCTACACAATAACCCTCAGCAGTAATTCACGATAACGCTATCGCCTCGTTCGGGGCGATAGCGCCCTTCTCTCGCGAAAAGATAGCCTACCCCTGAAAGAAAAAAACGCCTGCGCTGAAATCAGGGCAGGCGTTAAAACAGGTCTGTTTGACAACAAATTGGGTGCTTCACTCAACGTTATGTCCATGGTGTTTGATGAGACATATGAAATGCGACATCTATCAGTGGACGATAAGCACCGTAAGTACGGCTCTGCATCATTCCTGAGTTTATGAGGCACAAAGGCGAACATAAGAGATGGAATGAGCATCTACCCGGTTATTATCGCACAGGATCCAGCGAGATTGCATCTATCGCAGCAATCATTTGGGACAATTCCGGACAATAATTCGCAGACGTGGAACCTATTTTTTACGAGGAAGATCAGCGGGATAAAAGACGACTGGAGAAAACCGGAAAACAAAAAACCCCGCCGAAGCGGGGTTCAAAATTGGTCGGCGAGAGAGGATTCGAACCTCCGACCCACTGGTCCCAAACCAGTTGCGCTACCAAGCTGCGCTACTCGCCGAAATACTGCTTTTTGAATTTTTAGTTCAATTCTTTAAAGTCGTGGTGCGAGGGGGGGGACTTGAACCCCCACGTCCGTAAGAACACTAACACCTGAAGCTAGCGCGTCTACCAATTCCGCCACCTTCGCAATTCACAACTCTATCAAATAATGGGGTGGCTAATGGGATTCGAACCCACGACAACTGGAATCACAATCCAGGGCTCTACCAACTGAGCTATAGCCACCACAACAATTCTTTTACGCGGTATTAAAACCACCGCAGCTCCAGCACCGGGTAAATGGTGCGCCCGACAGGATTCGAACCTGAGACCTCTGCCTCCGGAGGGCAGCGCTCTATCCAGCTGAGCTACGGGCGCTTAGCGCCGTTGCGGGGGTGGATAATACGGACTTCCCCCACCCCTGTCTAGTGCCTTTTTAAATAAAATTTCTATTTGCTCACAGTTTGTGCGCTTTGGCGCTTATTCCGCCGTTTTATCGAGATTTCCCCGCTTGCCGAGGCCGAAAACCTTATAAATAAGGGTCACCGCGGCAAGGAAAATAATCCCGACAAAGAGCGACATCCGGGTTTCATCGTTGATTCCCATGCCGATCAGCACACAAACGAGGAATGCCATCGTCAAATAGTTCGCCCACGGGAACAACAGCGAACGGAACGGATGGCTGGCCATCGCCTGCTGATGCTCGCGGCGGAAACGCAGCTGGCTTATCAGGATCACAAACCACGGCACCATCCCCGGCAACACGCTGGCGCTATAGACATAGACAAACACGCGCTGCGGGTTAGGAATAATGTAGTTCAGGCACGAACCGATTAGCAGAATCACGATCGACAGCGCAACGCCCGCTACCGGTACGCCCTGACGCGACACTTTGGCCATTGCCGCCGGTAGCTGACGATTACGCGCCAGCGCATATAACATGCGTCCACAGCTATACATCCCGCTGTTACAGCCCGACAGCGCGGCGGTCAGCACCACGAAGTTGATAATCCCCGCCGCCGCGGTAATGCCGATTTTGGCGAAGGTGAGAACGAATGGGCTACCGGTCGAGCCAATCTGGTTCCACGGGAAGATAGTCACGATAACGAAAATCGCCCCCACGTAGAAAATCAGGATACGCCACAGCACCTTGCCTACCGCGCTACGCAACGTGACCTGCGGGTTTTTCGCTTCCCCGGCAGTGATACCGATAAGTTCAACGCCCTGATAAGAGGCGACGACAATACACAGCGCCGTCAGGAAGCCTTTCCAGCCGCCGGCGAAGAAGCCGCCGTGCTCGGTAAGGTTGCCAAAACCGATCGACTGTCCGCCGTTGCCGAAACCAAAGAAGATGACCCCCAGGCCGATGACAATCATCACGATAATGGTGGTGACTTTAATCATCGCAAACCAGAACTCGATCTCGCCGTACAGACGCACTGCCGCCAGGTTAGCCAACGCCACCAGTCCGACGGCAATTAGCGCCGGGATCCACTGCGCCATCTCCGGGAACCAGAACTGCACGTATACCCCGATGGCGGTGATCTCAGATATCCCCACCGCCATCCACATAAACCAGTATGACCAGGCCGTGAGATAGCCGAAGAACGGGCTCATGTAGCGATGTGCGTAAACGGCGAATGAGCCGGTTACTGGTTCGAGGAACAACATCTCGCCCATCGAACGCATGATAAAGAAGACAAATAAACCGGCGATAATATACGCCAGCAGGACGGATGGACCGGCCCACTTCAGCGTACTTGCCGCACCCATGAATAACCCTACGCCAATCGTCCCGCCTAGCGCGATTAGCTCAATATGCCGGGCCTCCAGTCCACGCTGGAGTTCCGCTTTTTTCTCAGTCATAAAGCCTCTTGTGTTTGCTGTACTCCGGGTACTCCCGGTTATTGTTATTCATTGAAACCATAGCCTTGCCGACGCGCAGGTCTCCCCCACGCGTTTGAAGCATGCGAATGGTTAATTAATTTTACGGAAATGGCAAATAAAGTATCAGGCGAGTGAAGAGATTACACAGAATATGTATGCAATCTCGTCTGGTTGCAGTGGAATATCAGAGCTTGCCGGAATAATGCCAACGTAAATAGCGCAGTAGACGGAACTGTCTTTTGATGCGGCTCGGCTGCAGGAGCAGGCGATAGAACCACTCCAGCCCCAGGTTCTGCCAGAATTTTGGCGCCCGGTGAACGTGGCCGGTAAAGACGTCATAAGTGCCGCCAACGCCCATATACAACGCGGCGGGATACACCAGTCGACAGTCGCGCATCAGAATTTCCTGGCGCGGCGATCCCATCGCGACGGTGACAATTTTCGCCCCGCTGTCGCGTACCCGTTCAAACAACTGCTGGCGCTGATCGGCGGAAAAATAGCCGTCCTGGCTGCCGACGATATTCACCTTCCAGCGCTCACGTAGCTTCGCTTGCGTCTCCGCCAGCACCTCGGGCTTGCCGCCAATCAGAAACACCGGCGTTCCCTGCGCCCCGGCGCGCTCCATTAAGGCTTCCCACAGATCGGCGCCGGCAACGCGCGACACCTCAGCCTGCGGATATTTTTTGCGTAATGATCGCACGACGCTGATGCCGTCGGCATATTTAAACTCGGCGGCCTCAATCAGCGCACGCACTTCCGGGATATCTTCTACCGCCAGCATTTTTTCGGCGTTGATCGCGACCAGCGTTCCCTGACGCAGTTCGCCGTCGGCGAAGAGATAGTTGAGCGCATGCTGCATGTCGCGCCAGCCAATAAGCTGCAGCCCTCGCAGCGCATACTGCGGCGCGGAAGTGTTATCAGTCATGTTCATCCTTATCATACCTGCGGTTGCGAAAGCGGCTTCACCCGCTTATGAATCAATCCTGCGCTGTCCAGGAGCCAGTACAGCAATTTCGCCGCTAACAAGCAGATACCAAAGATCACGAGGAAAAACACCACGCGGGAGCCGAACGAATCCAACCCTTCGCGTGCCAGCACTATCATGTTGAAGATAGCGCCGAAACAGAAACTGTGCAGGATAGCCGCTTTGTAGCGATTGCTCTCCCGATTGCCAAGTTCGTACAACCAGTCAAACCATTTAATGATAAGCCCTACCGCGACGGCGCCCAGCGGTACGAACCATACGCCGCCCATCACCACCAGCGAACCAATCAGCGTCGGCGATATCGCCAGCCCCGAATGGTTGTTTAATACTTCCCACGTGAAGTAATTGGCGGTATTCAGCACCATTGTCGGGCGACCGTGCCACATCCAGCTGGGGATAAAGACGTAGAAGTCGCGGATCATCGGCGCCAGCCCCTGGAACTCAATCTTGTCGTAGTTCTGCAGCAGCAGCGCCAGGTTCTCCCACGGCGAGAAGGTATCACGCGTGAGATAGAGGAAAGTATAAAACGCTTCATCGCCGCTAACGTTCATCCCGTAGCGCTTCAACGCCAACCAGAACATGCCGACAATACCCAGCACGCCCGCCGCCGCCAGCATCCACAGGCTGATCCAGCCGCGAATAATGCCGATAAACAGGAAGATAGCGAAAGCGATAATGATATTGGCGCGGGTGCCGCCGACGATCGCGTAGGTCAGCAGGCCAAAGGCGACGGTGCTCACCAGGAAGAAAATCCACGCCTTGTAATCCTGACGCAGGAAATAGATCACCAGCATCGCCGGAATAAAGAAGTAGAAGAAGCGCTTCAACGCCACGCCGGACACTTCCGCAGAGAATATCTGGCTGTATGAATTGAGCTTAAATAGCAGAAAACCGTTGTGGGCGAAGAAGATACCGACGCACAGCAGCGCCAGCCCCATCAAAATCCCCCAGGCCAGATGGGTTTCAACCCGGTTCATGGTGAACAGCGGGCGACGTGGAACATCACGCGATGCCGGACGCAGTCGCGTTTTGTAGGTCACGTAGTAGATGGCGTAGAAGCACACCGCAACCAGCAGCGTCTGCAGCAAAATCTCCGGCGGCGCCACGCTGACGTCAAAGCGGAACACCAGGATACTGGTTAACGGGAAGCCGAAGAAAAAGGTGAGCAGGAACAACAACGAGAAAAAGACGTTGAAGTTAAAGCGCACGCGGCGGAACTCAAACCAGGTGGCGGTGGCGATAAACAGCGTCGACAGCAGCCAGACCACCAATAGCCCGCTAAATTGCATTAACGTCATACCCGATCCTCCGCTGCCAGCTGTAACGCCCGCTGCCAGCCCGCCAGATAGTTCGGGCGGAAGAAAGCGATTTGCGTTTTATCAACGCTCGCTAACTGGCGCTGTGCTTCACGCACCACGTCGACATTCAGAGTATCGCTGGTAAACAGCACCGGGATCTGTTGTTCGGTCATATCCTGCCAGAACGGATTTTCGCGATTGAGCACGCAGGGAATACCCGCCTGAACCAGCAGGCACAGCGTGCCGATACCCTGCTGGCGCGCAAACAGGAAATAACCCAGATCGCAGCGGCGCAGCAGCGCCAGATAATCATCAAACTCAAGCTTCTCGCTGAGGATCTGCAGATGCTCGCGACTAAACAGCGCCGCTCCCGCCTGACGAACTTCATCAATGTAGGCTTCATTGTTGGCCGGATAGCCCATCGGTACGATGACATTCACCGTATCGCCAAATTGCTGATAAATCGCCTTTAACGCTGCAATATGCTCATTACTACGATCGCCGGAATTTCCGACCAGAATGGTCAGGGTGTCACCGCGCGGGGCGGTATCGGCAAGAGAATTTAGCGATGGATCCATGCGGGTCGGGAAATACAGCAGTTCGCCCGGCACTCGCGGATGGCGGTTCGCAAACCAGCTGAGATCGCCGCGGGTGGCGAAAACGCGTCCTACCCGCCCTTGCGCCATGCGGCGCAGAGGATAAAACAGACGGAATTTCAGGCTGGCTGAGTTTTCATACAGATCCGCGCCCCAGATATGCCAGTTAAACTGCGACGGGCGGATCCCGCCGCTCAACAGCGCCAGCCACAGACCGGTATTAAACTGACCGTGGAAAAAAAAGCGCTGCTGGCGATCGGCTTTCGCTTTGGCGATCGCCGCCTGCGCCAGCGATTTTTTTCCCGGGTAGCAGGTAATTTCCAGCGCCGGATACGCCTCGCGCATACCTGTCGCATCACCCACGACCATAAACGTCCTGGCCCGCGCGTCGGCGGCCAGTTCGTCGTTAAAGAACCGCAATACGGTCTGGTTGTGGTGCGGGATATCCGATCCCAGTACGTGTATCAGTGCTGTCATGCCCGTTTACGCCAGAGTAAAAACACGCCACTACAAAGGGCGAAATAAACAATATAAGTGGCCATATACGCCTGCGCCGCGCCAAGTGCGCCGTGCGCCGGAATAAGCCAGTGTGAAAATGCGGTCAGCAGCGTGAACTGGCTGATTTCCGTCAGAATATAAAAACGCAATGACGCTTTGGCGATCACCAGATAGCCGTAAACGTAAGCGCCAACTTTTAAAACATCGCCCACTAACTGCCAGGCGAACAGGTCGCGCATCGCGGTGAAGCGCGCGGAAAACAGTAACCAGATGGCAAAATCGCGCAGCAGCCAGACCGTCAGGCTCGCCGCCGCCACCGCCGGCAGGACGAATTTCAACGACTTCACTATTTCACGCGTGATGTCCGTTTTGGCGCTCAGCCGCGACAACGTCGGCAGCAGATATACGCTAAAGGAAGCGGTAATAAACTGCAGGTAGGCATCCGAGATACTGCTCACCCCCTGCCAGATGCCGACCGCCTCCCAGCCGTAATGCGCCGCCAGCAGATTACGCATCATCACATAGGCCACCGGCAGCGTCACCGAGGTAATCAGCGCCATCAGGGTAAATTTCGATAGCTGCCCTGCAAGGCCGTTATCCCAACGCGGACGTAGCGCGCTCAGCGGGATCGCGCCACGTCGCCATAGCATAATGGCGGCCGGAACCACCACCAGCGCGGGGACTAACGCCAGCCCTAACAGCGCCCCCTGATAACCACCGAAGTAGTAACAGGCGTAATAGGCCGCCACGCCAATCAGGCTACCGGCAATCAGCGAAAAAGCGTTACCCGCCGCATCGCGAAACCCTTTCATCAGCGCCAGCAGATAGTTGGCCCACGCGATCCCCATCTGCACCAGCGCCACCAGACGTACCAGATTCTGATAGTGCGAATGGCCGAACAGCGCCTGGCTTATCGGCGCCGCCGCCAGCAAAAAGACCAGCGCCAGCAGGGTGGAAAAACCGAGCACCATTGATGACGACGTCCCGACCACCTGCTTCAGGCGTAGCGGATCGTCGTGATGTTGGGCAACCAGCTTAGTGACGCCATTAAAAATCCCGGCGCCAGCCAGTACGCCAAGGACGGTGACCAGTTGCCGGAAGTTACCGGCCTGGCCTACGCCCGCCGGGCCGAATGAGACCGCCAGCAGCTTTACCACCAGCAGACCGGCGCCTATTTTGACTAACGTGGACGCCGCGGTCCACAGTGACGCTTTTGCCAACGACATATCAGGAGAAGTAGCTCAGCAGCGAGTTAATCACCGTCCGTTGGTTTACCGCAGACAGGTTGTAGAACAGCGGTAAACGCAGCAGGCGTTCGCTCTCCTGGGTGGTATAACGATCTTCGCCACAGAACTCGCCGAACTGTTCGCCAGCCGGGCAGCTATGTAGTGGAATGTAATGGAACACCGCCAGAATTTCTGCTTCTTTCAGCCAGTTAATCAGCGCCGCCCGGTCATCGTTATCCCGCAGCTTAATGTAGAACATATGCGCGTTTTGCCCGCAATCCGCCGGCACCGCCGGCAGATCGATACGGCCCGCGCGCGCCAGCGGCAGCAGCGCGTCATAATAATTTTGCCACAGCATCAGGCGCTGCTGGTTAATCCGCTCAGCGGCTTCCAGCTGCGCCCAGAGATAGGCGGCCTGCAGATCGGACATCAAATAGCTGGAACCGATATCGCGCCAGGTGTACTTATCCACCAGACCGCGGAAGAACTGGCTACGGTTAGTGCCTTTTTCGCGAATGATCTCCGCGCGTTCCACCAATTTAGGATCGTTGATAAGCGTTGCGCCACCTTCACCACCAGCGGTGTAGTTTTTCGTCTCATGGAAACTAAAGCAACCAATATGGCCGATAGTGCCCAGCGCGCGGCCCTTATAGGTGGACATCACGCCCTGCGCGGCGTCTTCCACCACGTACAGGTTATATTTGGCGGCGAGCGCCATGATGGTGTCCATCTCACAGGCCACGCCCGCATAATGCACCGGCACGATCGCCCGGGTTTTATCGGTGATCGCCGCTTCTATCAACGACTCATCAATATTCATCGTATCGCGACGGATATCGACGAAGACGATTTTCGCCCCGCGCAGCACAAAGGCGTTGGCGGTGGAAACGAAGGTATAGCTGGGCATGATGACTTCATCGCCCGGCTGAATATCCAGCAGCAGCGCCGCCATTTCCAGAGACGCGGTGCAGGATGGCGTCAGCAGCGCCTTCGCGGTGCCGAAGCGCTGTTCAAACCACTGCTGGCAGCGACGGGTAAAACCGCCGTCGCCGCAAAGCTTGCCGCTGTTCATCGCCGATTGCATGTAATCGAGCTCGGTTCCCACCACCGGCGGTGCGTTAAATGGAATCATCGTGTCACCTGTATAACCAGTACGCGGTGCTTTCCACATTCGCACCGCTGAGAATATAACGTTTAAGCGCGGCGGTGTTGCCCATTTGGGTCGCCACCCGCAGTGTAGAAAGCCCGCGTTGCGCCGCCCAGTGGCGCGCCGCCTGCATAAGCTCGGCGCCAGCGCCGCGCCCGGCCAACAGGCCGATACGCGCGTCGGTGTCATTGAGCTGACGCAAAGAAACAAATGCGCGGATGTCGCCATCGGACGCGCGAAATAACAGACACTGGTGATCAAAGGTTCCCAGTACCGCGTTTTCAATCCATTGCGCGTAGAAACGGCCGCTGGCGTCAGCGGCGTACCAGGGAGCGCGAAAACGGCTCATGGCAAAGGCCTGCGCCGCCAGTTCGCGCAGTCGCGCAATATCGCCTTCAACGGCCCATTCGGCGCCAGCATCAGCCGGCTCGCCTACCGGCAACGCCAGATCGACCTCGCCTTCCACCAGTTGAAAACCGATCTCCTGTAGCGCATCCAGCCGGGCGGTGTCGCTGGCGGCGACTTTCGCCTGCACTCGCGACCATCCTGCCAGGGCTTCAGCGGTGAGCAGCGGCGCGCGTTCGTCAAAGCGAACGATACCGCTATTAACGGCGAAGAAGCGGTTTTCCCACTCCAGCGCTTCAATATTGGCGCGGGCGGGCACGGAGGAGATCCAGCAAGTATTGGCCATAGCCGGTTTTTTCCAGCCGCTTCGCGGCGCGTTTGACGCCGTCATCATCAAGCCAGCCGTTACGCCAGGCTATTTCTTCCAGACAGGCGATTTTAAAGCCCTGCCGCTTCTCTACCGTCTGCACAAACATGCTGGCTTCAATCAGGCTATCGTGCGTGCCGGTATCCAGCCACGCAAAGCCGCGCCCAAGCAGCTCGACGGTTAACGCGCCATCCTCAAGATACATCTGGTTGATGGAGGTAATTTCCAGCTCGCCGCGCTCGGATGGTTTGACCCGTTTGGCGTATTCGGCCACTTTTCCATCGTAGAAATAAAGCCCGGTGACCGCCCAGTTCGACTTGGGTTGTTTCGGCTTTTCCTCCAGCGACAAGGCGCGGAAGTTGTCATCAAACTCCACTACGCCGAAGCGCTCAGGATCCATCACCTGATAGCCAAATACCGTCGCCCCTTCGGTGCGGGTTGCGACGCTACGCAGCTTAGGGCTAAAGCTCTGGCCAAAGAAGATATTATCGCCCAACACCAGGCACGCCGGTTCGCCGTTGAGAAACGCTTCCCCGATAATAAATGCCTGGGCTAAACCATCAGGAGTCGGCTGAACGGCATAATGCAATTGGATACCGAACTCGGAGCCATCGCCGAGCAGGCGTTGGAAATCGCGCTGATCTTCCGGCGTGGTGATGATAAGGATTTCACGGATCCCGGCCAGCATTAACACCGACAGCGGGTAGTAAATCATCGGCTTGTCGTAAATCGGCAGCAGCTGTTTCGACACGCCGCGCGTGATGGGATGCAGGCGCGTACCGGAACCGCCTGCCAGAATAATACCTTTCATCATGCCCTCCTGGGCCAGTTAGCCGTGCAGCCCAAGACGCTCGCCCTGATAGCTACCGTCCTGAACCTGCCGCCACCATGCCTCATTTGCCAGATACCACTGGACGGTCTTGCGCATGCCGGAAGTAAAGGTCTCATCCGGCGTCCAGCCCAGCTCGCGTGCAATCTTCGCCGCATCAATCGCATAACGCAGATCGTGGCCCGGCCGGTCAGCAACGAAGGTTATCAAATCGCGATAGTGCGCCACGCCCTGCGGCTTTTGCGGCGCCAGCTCTTCGAGCAATTCGCAAATGGTTTCCACCACCTCGATGTTTTTGCGTTCGTTATGGCCGCCGATATTGTAAGTTTCGCCCGGTTCGCCGCGGGTCGCCACCAGATACAGCGCTCTGGCGTGGTCTTCGACATACAGCCAGTCGCGAATTTGTTGGCCGTTACCGTAAACCGGTAGCGGTTTTCCCGCCAACGCGTTGAGAATAATCAACGGGATCAGCTTCTCCGGGAAGTGATACGGGCCGTAGTTATTCGAGCAATTAGTGATAAGCGTCGGCAGGCCATAGGTACGCTGCCAGGCGCGTACCAGATGGTCGCTACTGGCTTTCGAGGCCGAATAGGGGCTGCTTGGCGCATAAGGCGTGGTCTCGGTAAAGAAATCATCGCTGCCGTGCAGATCGCCATACACTTCGTCCGTCGAGATATGATGGAAGCGAAACGCCGATTTTTGCTCCGCCGTCAGCGTATTCCACCAGCTGCGCGCGGCTTCCAGCAGCGTATAGGTACCGACGATATTGGTTTCGATGAACGCCGCCGGGCCATCGATGGAACGATCGACATGGCTTTCCGCCGCCAGATGCATCACCGTATCGGGTTGATGCTGGCGAAAGACGCGATCCAGCTCAGCCCGGTTACAGATATCCACCTGTTCAAAGGCAAAACGCGCATCCTGCGCCACCGGCGCCAGCGACATCAAATTGCCGGCGTAGGTCAGCTTATCCACGACCACGACGCGATCGGCGGTGTGCTGGATGATTTCACGCACTACCGCGGAGCCAATAAAGCCCGCGCCGCCGGTGACCAGAATCGTTCTCACCGCCACACTCCTTTGGTGTCGATGATATAGGCCTGAGCAACGCTATCGCCGCTAACGGCTTTAAACTCGTTGTGATCGACCAGCATCACCAGCACATCGGCGCTCGCCAGCGCGTCATCAAGTGTCGCCAGCGTACACAGGCCATCAAGTTTCTTCGGCAGCGCGTGAATGTTGGGCTCAACCACCTGCGTCGCGCCGCTGTGCCAGCGGGCGATCTGCGCGGCAATTTCCATCGCCGGGCTTTCACGTAGATCATCAATGTTAGGCTTAAAGGCCAGGCCGAAGCAGGCAATAGTCAGTTCGCTGGCGCGTTTATTGCTGGCATTCAGGCACTCGGCAACCTGTGCTTTCACCCGTTCGATAACCCATTCCGGCTTGTGGTCGTTTACCTCGCGCGCGGTGCGAATCAGACGCGCCTGCTGCGGGTTTTGCGCCACGATAAACCACGGATCGACGGCGATACAGTGGCCGCCGACGCCCGGACCCGGCTGCAGAATATTGACGCGCGGATGGCGGTTCGCCAGGCGGATCAGTTCCCAGACGTTGATCCCCTGATCGGCGCAAATCAGCGATAGTTCGTTAGCAAAGGCGATGTTGACGTCGCGGAAGCTGTTTTCCGTCAGCTTGCACATTTCCGCAGTGCGCGAGTTAGTCACTACGCATTCGCCTTCAAGGAAAATTTTATATAGCTCACTGGCGCGCGCCGAACAGACCGGCGACATACCGCCAATTACGCGGTCGTTTTTGATGAGTTCAACCATCACCTGCCCCGGCAGCACGCGCTCTGGACAGTAGGCGATATTAACGTCAGCCGCCTCGCCCACCTGCTGTGGGAAGCTGAGATCGGGGCGCATCGCCGCCAGCCACTCGGCCATCTGTTCGGTCGAACCGACCGGCGAAGTGGATTCCAGGATCACCAATGCCCCTTTCTTCAGGGTCGGCGCAATAGATTTAGCGGCGGATTCGACAAAGGCCATATCTGGCTCATGTCCGCCTTTAAACGGCGTCGGGACGGCAATCAGGTAGGCGTCAGACTCCACCGGCACGGTGGTGGCGCTTAAATATCCCTGTTCAACCGCCGTTTTTACGACGCTCGCTAAATCCGGCTCGACGATATGAATCTCACCACGGTTAATGGTCTCTACGGCGTGTTGATTGATGTCCACGCCAACCACCCGCCGTTGCCGGGACGCAAATGCGGCAGCGGTTGGCAGACCAATGTATCCAAGGCCAATCACTGAAATGGTAGAAAAACTCATAGCGTTACCTGATTATTTTTAAGGGCGGATAAAATACGATCGCATGCCTGTCCATCGCCGTAAGGATTATGGGCCCGGCTCATCGCCTGCCAGGCGGCATCATCCTGCAGCAGCCGGGTGACTTCATCAACGATACGCTGTCTGTCAGTGCCGACCAGCCGCACGGTGCCGGCGGCGACCGCCTCCGGACGTTCCGTCATTTCGCGCATCACCAGTACCGGTTTACCCAGCGACGGCGCCTCTTCCTGAATCCCGCCGGAATCGGTCAGAATCAGCCACGCGCGATTCATCAGCCAGACGAACGGCAGGTAATCCTGCGGTTCAATTAATTTCACGTTGGCGACATGGCCGAGAATACGATTAACCGGTTCACTGACATTCGGGTTCAGGTGAACCGGGTAAACAATCTGCACATCAGGATGATGGCTGGCGATATCCGCCAGCGCATGGCAAATGTGCTCGAAGCCGAGACCAAAGCTCTCGCGACGGTGGCCGGTCACCAGAATTAATTTCTTATCCGCTTCGAGGAACGGGTAGCGCTGCATCAGTTCATTGCGCAGCGCCTCATCGCCAAGGACACGATCGCGAACCCAAAACAGCGCATCGATCACCGTATTACCGGTGACGGTAATACGTTCTGCGTCAATATTTTCCCGCAGCAGGTTATCGCGCGAGGTGGCGGTCGGGGCAAAATGGTACATCGCCAGGCGCCCGGTCAGCGTGCGGTTGCCCTCTTCCGGCCACGGCGAGTTCAGATCGCCGGTACGCAGGCCCGCTTCTACGTGGCCCACCGGGATACGCTGATAAAACGCCGCCAGACTGGCCGCCATCGTCGTCGTGGTATCGCCATGTACCAGCACCACGTCCGGCTTAAACGACTCCAGTACCGGCTTTAAACCTTGCAGAATACGGCAGGTAATCTCGGTTAATCCCTGCCCCGGCTGCATAATGTTCAGATCGTAGTCCGGCGTAATCGAAAACAGTTTCAACACCTGATCGAGCATCTCCCGATGCTGCGCGGTTACGCAAACCTTTGCCTCAAAATGAGGATCCTTTGCCAGCGCATGGACCAGCGGCGCCATCTTGATGGCTTCTGGTCTCGTGCCAAATACAGTTAGTACTTTCACATCGATTCTCTTCGATTAGGTGATGATGGCGCGGAGCCTTCATCACAGGCCCCATTCACTGGACACGACGACGTGCTAACGCCACGCCTGCGCCGATGAGCGCGCCCACAATCCCCCACATGATCATCAGAAATACGCGCCGCGGGCTATCGCGTTTTACAGGTTCTTCCGGCGTACGCAAATATCTGTAAGTCTGAAAACGTGGATCCAGCGTCGGGCCAACGTTTAGCGTGTTCAGCATGGCGCGGTTCTGGTCATAGTCGAGATCGTATTCCGGCCCTACGGCCTGCAGATTTTCGAGGCGCGCCTGCAGCATCGGCCGGCCCAGTAAGAAGAGTTCGGAGGCCGGCAGCTGCTCCGCCGGAACATCGGTCTCGCTGCGTGAAATGTTATGCTGCTGGGCGATTTTCAACGCCTGCTCGACGCTCTGCACGCGGCGGTTGTAGATCTCGCTCGCCACCTCTTCCTGACGCTTCACCTGCGCTTTCATCTGTACGGTACGCGCCGCCCAGGCGCCCTTCAGCTCATCATTAAGATGACCGGCGGCACGCTGACTGGCGAAAGCGACGTACTGACGCAGCAGATTATTGGCATCTGGCGCGGTCTCCGCCGTCAGCTTGATGCTGTCATTGACGCTTTTCAGCGGGTCGCCCGGGATAAACTGAATATCGTTGATCAGATCGTCAAGCATCGCGGCATCCGCGCGCGCGTTGCCTGACTGACGCTGCTTGTAGTAGTCGGTCTGCAGCCAGAAGTCACGGCGGGTATCCCATGACGCCTGTTGCATAATAAACTCTTTGTATGCCTCATCCATGGCGGAAGGTTGGTCTACCGAAGCCAGATCGGCTTTGATATCCAGGTTACGTAAGAACTGCTGTTGCGAATAGTATCCACCCAGCATATTGACGGTCGGCCGGTCGGTAATTGCCGTCGCGCTCCACTCCTGGCGAGCAAAAAAGGAATAAATAAGAACGATCAGCGCGAATAGCACGGCGATGCCGACTATCCAGCCTTTTCCTGCCCATAAGGCGCGAAACAGCCCGCGAATATCCAGTTCGTTCTCAACGTTCACTGCTTGTGCTCCCGGTAATGGTTGAGTCATCACGTCCCCAGTTTTACTTGGTTAAATTTGGATTATTGCCGCTGTGTCGCCGAATTCTGCGTCTAATGCGCTTAACCAGACGCGCCACTTTCCATGCGCGCTTAATGCAGTAGCCATAAAGTAAAAAAGCAAACAAAAAGAGTATTAACATCACCCATTCAGGAACAATACGGGTGTATTCCGCCACTACGCCGACCAGCGCCAATAAAGCGGCAGCCAGCGTAATCAGGACAAAGGCCTGCCGGGAAGTAAACCCGGCACGCATGATCAAATGATGAATATGCTGACGGTCTGGCGAGAATGGGCTCATCCCCTTTCTCAGGCGGCGATACATAATCGCCACCATATCCATCAATGGAATCGCAATAATCCACAGCGCCGTCACCGGGCTGATGGGATGCGTTTTGCCCTGCGTCGTTTCCAGCAGGATCCAGATAATGGTGAAGCCAATCATGGTGCTGCCGGCATCACCCATAAACACTTTATAGCGACGTCCAAGCGCGCCGAGATTAAGTAAAATATAGGGCAGAATGGCGGCAATCATCGCAAAACACCACATTGCCAGGCTGTACTGGCCGTCAAACCACAGGATGATGCCGGTTGCGGCAAAGGAGACGGACGATAACCCGCCGAGCAGTCCGTCAATGCCATCTACCATATTGAAGGCGTTGATTGCCGCCCAAACGGCGAAAAGGGTGAGGAAAAAACCAAATGGGCCGAGGACTAACTCCCACGAACCGAAAATATAGCCGAGACTGCTGAGATGCAGATTACCCGCCGTCATCATGATAACGGCTATCGCGGCCTGAATAACCGCACGAATTTTTACGCTGATATCAAATCGGTCATCTAATGCGCCGACCAACACCAGCACGCCCGCGCAGGCCAGATACAGCGTGGCATGAGGGATATAATAATCGGCAATCGCAAAGGTAAAACAAATACCGGCATAAACTGAGATACCACCAACTAACGGAATCAAACCTTGATGCCGTTTCCGATAGTTTGGCTTATCCACTAACCCAATTTTTTTCGCTGCTTTACGGGCAACAAATATAAAGAGGGTCGTGAATAAGAAAACACTGATTAATTCAGTAATAGCAGTGAGTAAATTCACAACACATGTGCTCTCAGCATAGTTAATCCGGGGAGTATAACGATGATGTCTCCACTCCTGAAGGGGAAAAGCAGAACATTACAAATTTATTGTATATATTTTAGACTGTTAAAGTCCTTTCTGCCTTACCCGCCGCGCATATCATACGGCAACGCTAGCGGCGCTTTTCCCGCCTGGATCATACAAAGCTACAAAACAAAACGCCACGCAATCGCGTGGCGTTTTTTCGGCGTATTCCGTCTTACGAACGCTTCATCATATCGAAGAAGTCGTCGTTAGTTTTGGTCATCGCCAGCTTATTAATGAGGAACTCCATTGCGTCGATTTCACCCATTGGATGGATGATTTTGCGCAGGATCCACATTTTCTGCAGCTCTTCCTGGGTGGTCAGCAGCTCTTCTTTACGGGTACCGGAACGGTTGTAGTCGATAGCCGGGAAGACGCGTTTTTCCGCAATCTTACGGGAGAGGTGCAGTTCCATGTTACCGGTGCCTTTGAACTCTTCGTAGATAACTTCATCCATTTTAGAGCCGGTATCGATAAGCGCGGTAGCGATAATGGTCAGGCTGCCGCCCTCTTCCACGTTACGCGCCGCACCGAAGAAGCGCTTCGGACGATGCAGGGCGTTGGCGTCCACACCACCGGTCAGTACTTTACCGGAAGCCGGAACCACGGTGTTGTAGGCACGGGCCAGACGGGTGATGGAGTCGAGCAGGATGATAACGTCTTTTTTGTGCTCAACCAGACGTTTCGCTTTCTCGATAACCATTTCGGCAACCTGCACGTGGCGAGATGCGGGTTCGTCAAAGGTAGAAGCAACAACTTCGCCTTTAACCAGACGCTGCATCTCGGTTACTTCTTCCGGACGTTCGTCGATAAGCAACACCATCAGCACGCAGTCAGGATGGTTGTACGCGATGCTCTGCGCGATGTTCTGCAGCAGCATGGTTTTACCGGCTTTCGGCGGCGCGACGATCAGGCCACGCTGGCCGCGACCAATCGGCGATGCCAGATCCAGTACGCGAGCGGTTAAGTCTTCGGTAGAACCATTACCACGCTCCATACGCAGGCGCGAATTCGCGTGCAGCGGCGTTAAGTTCTCGAACAGAATCTTATTACGCGCGTTTTCCGGCTTGTCGTAGTTAACTTCGTTAACTTTCAGCAGCGCGAAGTAACGTTCACCCTCTTTAGGAGGACGAATCTTACCGGAGATGGTGTCACCAGTGCGGAGGTTGAAGCGGCGGATTTGGCTGGGGGATACGTAGATGTCGTCTGGACCGGCGAGGTAGGAGCTGTCTGCTGAGCGGAGGAATCCAAATCCATCCTGCAGTATCTCCAGTACGCCATCGCCAAAGATATCTTCGCCACTCTTTGAATGCTGCTTAAGGATGGCAAAAATAATATCCTGCTTACGCATACGAGCCAGGTTTTCCAGCCCCATATTTTCGCCGAGAGTAATCAGCTCAGAAACCGGCGTATTCTTTAATTCGGTAAGATTCATAGTGGTGTGGGTTCTTAAACTCGGGGTAAATCTCGAACTTAATGTTGTGAATGGTATGGCAGGAACATCCATGCCTGTTAGCGGCTTCATCTCGTGTCTGTACGTTGCCTGGTCACAGGAAAGAACGCAGAACTGAAACGACAAGACGGAATGAGTGATAAGCCCAGAATTATTAGCCTCACGCGCATAGTCTGCGGGACGCTTTGGGTAAAACAAGATTCAAACAATAGGTATGTTTAAAACGAAGTCTGGAATTAACTTAGCACGACTCAGGCCGGGCGTCCAGAGTTCCACAAAAAATAGGAATCCGGACGCCGGAATGGCAAACCGATTACGCCAGGTTGGCGTCGAGGAACTCTTTCAGTTGGCCTTTGGACAGCGCGCCGACTTTGGTCGCCGCGACTTCGCCGTTCTTGAACAGCAGCAGCGTCGGGATGCCGCGGATGCCGTACTTCGGCGCCGTGCCCGGGTTCTGATCGATGTTCAGTTTAGCCACGGTCAGTTTGCCTTGATACTCTTCAGCGATCTCATCCAGAATCGGGGCGATCATTTTGCACGGACCACACCACTCTGCCCAGAAATCGACGAGGGTCAGCCCGTCAGCCTTGAGTACGTCCGTGTCAAAACTGTCGTCAGTCAGGTGAATAATTTTATCGCTCATATATAACTCCACAGGAATAAGCCTGGTGTGTTGGTGTCGCAGTCATCAACGACGTGTTGATGCTACGTTATGCACGCTATTCTTCAGGATGCCTCTTTTATAAGCTACCTGCGGAAATGGATCCACCATGGACCACCACCGCCGATGCTTAAGCGCACTGTCTGCAAATCTACCTGCGGCAGATTTACCGCCCCCGTTGCGCTTAGTAGTCTAAGCTTTCCGGGATCCGTTCAGTAGCCGGAGACGCACCTTGAATAATTTCGTATATCGCCAACGAAAGGTTGACGTTATTTCACCGGATACGCTTTCTTAATGCAATAGTTAGCTGATATTCTACCACACTATGAGCAAAACACATTTGACAGAACAGAAGTTTTCCGACTTCGCCCTGCACCCGGCAGTTGTCGAAGCCCTTGAAAAAAAAGGGTTTCATAATTGCACACCCATTCAGGCTCTCGCCCTTCCGCTAACGCTGGAAGGTCGCGATGTCGCCGGGCAGGCGCAAACCGGTACCGGTAAAACGATGGCGTTTCTGACGTCAACGTTTCATTATCTTCTCTCTCACCCGGCCATCGCAGACCGCCAGGTTAACCAACCGCGCGCGCTGATCATGGCGCCGACGCGCGAGCTGGCGGTGCAGATTCACGCAGACGCCGAACCGCTGGCGCAGGCAACGGGCCTGAAACTGGGCCTGGCTTATGGCGGCGACGGCTACGATAAACAGCTGAAAGTGCTGGAAAGCGGCGTCGATATTCTGATCGGCACCACCGGTCGCCTGATCGATTACGCCAAACAAAACCATATTAACCTCGGCGCCATTCAGGTTGTCGTGCTGGACGAAGCCGATCGCATGTACGATCTCGGCTTTATTAAAGATATCCGCTGGCTATTCCGCCGCATGCCGCCAGCCACTCAGCGCCTGAACATGCTGTTCTCCGCTACGCTGTCTTATCGCGTACGCGAACTGGCGTTCGAACAGATGAACAACGCCGAGTACGTTGAAGTCGAACCGGAACAGAAAACCGGCCACCGTATTAAAGAAGAGCTGTTCTACCCTTCCAACGACGAAAAAATGCGCCTGCTGCAGACGCTGCTGGAAGAAGAGTGGCCCGACCGCGCTATCGTTTTCGCCAACACCAAGCATCGCTGCGAAGATATCTGGGGCCATCTGGCCGCAGACGGACATCGCGTCGGCCTGCTGACCGGCGACGTAGCGCAGAAAAAACGCCTGCGTATTCTCGAAGAGTTCACCCGCGGCGATCTCGATATTCTGGTTGCGACCGACGTAGCCGCTCGCGGCCTGCATATCCCAGCCGTCACCCATGTCTTTAACTATGACCTGCCGGATGACTGCGAAGACTATGTTCACCGTATCGGCCGTACCGGCCGCGCGGGCGCAAGCGGGCATTCTATTAGCCTGGCCTGCGAAGAGTACGCGCTGAACCTGCCGGCAATCGAAACCTATATCGGCCATTCGATCCCAGTCAGCAAGTACAATCCGGACGCGCTCATGACCGACTTACCTAAGCCGTTGCGTTTGACGCGCACCCGCCCAGGTAATGGCCCGCGCCGTAACGGCCCGCCACGTAATCGTCGTCGTTCAGGTTAACATCTATGCCATACGCGAAATCTTTCAGGATGCGCCATGGAGATAATCCCAGGCAATGCGTTCAGGTAAGTGGAATGGGCAACGACGCCCAGTCGACACAGGAGCGGCCTGAAAGATGAAGAGTATGAGTTCCACCTCGCTGTATGCCGCCATCGACCTTGGCTCCAATAGTTTTCATATGTTGGTGGTGCGCGAGGTGGCCGGCAGTATTCAAACGCTGAGCCGCATTAAGCGCAAGGTGCGTCTGGCCGCTGGCCTGAATAGCGATAATGCGCTCTCCGCGGAAGCGATGGAGCGCGGCTGGCAGTGCTTACGCCTGTTTGCCGAGCGTTTGCAGGATATTCCTTCAGCGCAAATTCGCGTCGTCGCTACCGCCACCCTGCGGCTGGCGGTCAACGCCGGCGAGTTTCTGGCGAAAGCGCAGGAAATCCTCGGTTGCCCCGTCCAGGTGATTAGCGGTGAAGAAGAAGCCCGCCTGATCTACCAGGGTGTAGCCCATACCACCGGCGGCGCCGATCAGCGCCTGGTGGTGGATATCGGCGGCGCCAGCACCGAACTGGTGACCGGCACCGGCGCGCAAACCACTTCTCTGTTCAGCCTGTCGATGGGCTGCGTCACCTGGCTTGAACGCTACTTCGCCGACCGTAGCCTGACTAAAGAAAACTTCGATCTCGCTGAAGCGGCGGCGCGCGATGTGCTGCGTCCGATCGCTGATGTCCTGCGCTACCACGGCTGGAAAGTGTGCGTTGGCGCCTCAGGCACCGTGCAGGCGCTGCAGGAAATCATGATGGCGCAGGGAATGGATGAACGCATCACCCTCAGCAAACTGCAGCAGCTTAGGCAGCGCGCTATCCAGTGCGGTCGGCTTGAAGAGCTGGAAATCGAAGGGCTGACGCTCGAACGCGCACTGGTTTTTCCGAGCGGCCTGGCCATTCTGATTGCTATCTTTAGCGAACTGAATATTCAGTGCATGACGCTGGCAGGCGGCGCATTACGCGAAGGGCTGGTCTACGGCATGCTGCACCTTTCCGTCGATCAGGATATTCGTAGCCGCACGCTGCGTAATATTCAGCGACGTTTTATGATCGATACCGAGCAGGCGCAACGGGTCGCGAATCTGGCCACCCATCTGGTGGATCAACTGGACAGCGGCTGGGAGCTGGATCCGCTAAGCCGCGATTTACTCGTCAGCGCCTGCGCGCTGCATGAAATTGGCCTGAGCGTCGATTTCAAACGCGCGCCGCAGCACGCCGCCTATCTGGTCAATAACCTCGACCTGCCCGGTTTTACCCCGGCGCAAAAGAAGCTCATCGCCACGCTGCTGCTCAACCAGACTAACGCCATCGATCTTTCTTCGCTCCATCAGCAAAACGCGGTACCGCCGCGCGTTGCCGAACATCTGTGTCGCCTGCTGCGACTGGCGATTCTGTTTGCCAGCCGCCGGCGCGACGATCTCCTGCCAACCATCCAGCTTACCGCCGACGACGAAAAACTGACGCTGACGCTGCCGGATGACTGGCTGGAAGAACACCCGCTGGGCCGGGAAATGGTCGAGCAAGAGTGCCAGTGGCAAAGTTATGTCCACTGGGCGCTGCTGATCGACGACGACGCGGCGAGGTAATTTCCGGCCAGGAGGGCGCATGCGGGAAGAACTGGATTTCAAATCACTACGCTTTTTCTCCGCGCTCTACCGATTGGGGAATGTCTCTCCGGCGGCGGAAGCGCTCGATATCAGCCAGCCAACCGGTAGCCTGCTGCTAAAAAAGCTACGCGAGCACTTTGACGACCCGCTGTTTGTGCGCGTTGGTCAACGAATGGCGCCAACGCCGCGCGCGGACGCTATCGCCCCCACCATTTTTACTCTGCTGCAAATGGTCGATACCGATTTGGCGGCTAAGCCGGAATTTATTCCGCAGGAGAGCAACCGTAACTTCACCATCGGCATGACCGATATCAGCCAGATGACGCTTCTTCCTTTGCTGCAAAGCCAGCTCCAGCGGCTGGAAGCCAGCGGCATCACTTTTACGGTGCTGAATATTGACGATCAAACGCTTAGCGCGCTGGAATCCGGGAAATGTGATTTGGCGATCGGGTATCTTACCCAGTTGCCGGATAGCGTCTATCAGCAGCATCTGTTCGATCAATCGTATGTGTGTCTGGCAGCGGAAAATCACCCGCGCATTCGTCATCGGTTCAGCGCCGAAGACTGGCGTCAGGAAAAGCATCTTGCGGTTCGCGTCAACGGCACCGCCCACGGTGATATTGATAAACTGCTCGCGGAACACAGTATGCCGCGGCGCATCGCATTGACGCTGCCCAGCTTTTTAGGCGCGGGCGAGCTGGTCGCCGGCAGCGAGATGCTGGCGGTGGTGCCAGAACAGCTGGCGCGCCATATCACCAGACGTTACCCCTGCCGCAGCTGGCCACTGCCTTTCTCACTGGCTAACATCGCGATTCGCCAGGTCTGGCACCAGCGCCTGCACCGCGATCCCGGGCATATCTGGCTGCGCACGCAGATTGTAGCCCTTGCCGCCTCAGGTGGTTCTATTAACATTTAAATCATCAAAGAATCGGCTGTATTAGTATTCCTGATACGCCGTATTCTATTTGGTTTATTGCTGTCAATACGTCAAACATTTTAATCTCCTCGCATCAGTTCATATCGACAGAATAAATAGAGGAACCTATCATGCGCGGAAAAATCGCTTTAGAAGAACATGTATCTACTCCTGAAAATAATCGTTTGTGGGATTCGACCGGCGAAGCTAATCGTAACGGTAGCGAATATATGCAAGACGTTGAACGCCGTCTGCTTGACCGCAGCATTCAGCTCGAAGAGATGGCGCAACGTAATATTGACCACGTCATTCTTTCTCTGACTTCGCCCGGTGCGCAATCTATTTTAGATAAAGCTAAAGCGGTCTCTTTCGCTCGCGACACTAATGATTTTATTGTTGATAATTATGTAAAACCGAATCCAGATAAATTTAGCGCGTTCGCCACGCTGGCGTTACAAAACCCGGAAGCAGCGGCGGAAGAGCTGGAGCGCGCGGTGAAAAAACTGGGCATGAAAGGCGCGCTGATTAACGGCTATACCAACGTCAAAGACAGCGAACATGGCCTGTATCTTGATGATGAATCCATGTTGGTATTCTGGGATAAAGTTAACGAGCTAAACGTGCCGGTGTACCTGCATCCGCGTGAACCGCTGGAAGGCCCGGCGCGCGGGATTTATACCGGTTACGAAAGCCTGATCGGTTCCGCCTGGGGCTTTGCGCAGGAAACCGCCGTTCACGCTATTCGCCTGATGATGAGCGGCCTGTTCGACCGTTATCCGAATCTTAACCTGGTGCTGGGACACCTCGGTGAAGGGCTGGTACACATGCTGCCGCGCACTCAGCATCGCCTCTATCGTCAGCGTTTCGGCTGCGGTTTGGGTAAGGCGGAAAAACCGTTAATGCACTATCTGCAAAATAACTTTATTGTCACCACCAGCGGTCATTTTAATACTCACTCGCTAAATAATGCGATTGAAGTAATGGGTGCCGATCGCGTGATGTTCTCCGTAGATTACCCTTATGAAGATATTCATCAGGCCTGCGACTGGTTTGATCCGTTAGAAATGGATGCGGGGCTGAAAGATAAAATAGCCTGGGGCAATGCCAGCCGCGTATTTAATATCAAATAATAAAAAATAAATCGACAGGGCCTGTTCTCAGGCCCTGATTTTATTACAGGGAGAATATACTATGCCGGTAGGTATTTTTGTTTGCAGCGGTTCATTACTCGTCGGCGCGATTGCAGGCGCCTCACTCAACCGATTTATCCCGGATCACTTTAAGAAAACGCTACCGCTTATTTCCGGTTTAATCTCTATCAGTATGGGCGTGTTCTTCCTTAACAAACTCATCAATCTGCCACCCATTGCGCTGGCGATGATTATCGGCACTATTATTGGCGGCCTGTTGAATATTGAGAAGTGGATTGAGCGGGCGGGCACCAAACTACGCACGCCCATCGAGCGTATTTTTCCAGCTCAAAACAACGCAGGCGTAGAAGCCGGGGATTTTATGAACCAGTTTATCGCGGTGCTGATCCTCTTCTGCGCCAGCGGTACCGGTATTTTTGGCGCCCTAACCGAAGGGATGACCGGCGACCCGACCATTCTGCTGACCAAGTCGATACTCGACTTTTTCACCGCCGCTATTTTCGCGTCCACGCTGGGCTACATTATCACCGCGATTTTTATTCCCCAGTTGATCATCTTCGTGATTCTGTTCTTCGCCGCCACGTTTATTATGACGTTGATAAGCCCATCGATGATCGCTGATTTTACTGCTTGCGGCGGAATTATTATGCTGGCGACCGGTTTTCGGCTTTGCGGTATGCGCCATTTCCCTACCGCCAACATGCTACCGTCACTGCTGCTGGTGATGCCATTTTCCACCGCCTGGCAGCAGTTTGTCGCCTGAAGCGTTAGCCCTTTTTCGCCTTCGCCAGCATCGCCTTGATATTCGCGACGTTGGCCTGGCCTTTATGCATGCGTTCTTCCGCAGAGATGACTTTTCGCTCCTGCTCCCAAATCAGATCGTCTTGCGGGAGCTCGAGCAGGAAACGGCTCGGTTCCGGGCGCACCAGCTCGCCATACTGTCGGCGCTCTTTGCACAACGTGAAAGTCAGCTCTTTCTGGGCGCGAGTGATACCGACGTAGGCCAGCCGCCGTTCTTCATCGACGTTATCTTCATCAATACTGCTCTGATGCGGCAGCAATCCCTCTTCCATTCCTACCAGGTAAACATACGGGAACTCCAGCCCTTTTGAGGCATGCAGGGTCATCAACTGCACCTGATCCAGCTCTTCATCCGATTCGCCGCGTTCCATCATATCGCGCAGGGTAAAGCGGGTAACCACCTGCGTCAGCGTCATCGGCTCGTCTATCTCACTGCCTTCCAGCATCTCGGTCATCCAGGTGAACAGCTGGTTGACGTTTTTCATCCGCATTTCCGCGGCTTTCGGGCTCGGCGAGGTTTCATATAGCCAGGACTCATAATCAATCCCGCGAATTAAATCCCGCACGGCATTGACCGGTTCACGCTCGGCCAGTTGCTGAATTTCCCGCAGCCAATGGGTGAAACGAGTGAGAGATTCATACCCGCGCCCGGTCAGCGTCTGGCTTAACCCCATATCAAAGCTGGCGGTGAATAAGCCTTTGTTACGGCTCATCGCCCATTCGCCCAGCTTTTGCAAGGTCGCCGGGCCAATCTCGCGTTTCGGCGTATTGACGATGCGCAGGAAGGCGCTGTCGTCATCCGGGTTGGTAAGTACGCGCAGATAGGCCAGCAAATCTTTAATTTCCGGGCGCGAAAAGAACGACGTGCCGCCCGAGATTTTGTACGGGATGCGGTTTTGCATCAGCATCTTTTCAAAAACCCGCGACTGGTGATTACCGCGATAAAGGATGGCGTAATCTTTGTAGTTGGTTTTATTAATAAAGTGATGGGCTATCAGTTCGCCAGCGACGCGCTCCGCTTCATGATCTTCGTTATTGGCGGAGAGCACTTTCAGCTCGGTGCCGTAGCCAAGTTCAGAGAACAGCCGCTTTTCAAAGACGTGTGGGTTATTGGCGATCAAAATATTGGCGGCCTTCAGAATACGCCCTGATGAACGGTAGTTCTGTTCAAGCTTGATCACCTGCAGCGCCGGAAAATCCTGGCTTAGCAGCACCAGGTTCTGCGGCCGCGCGCCGCGCCATGAGTAGATCGACTGGTCATCATCACCCACCACGGTAAAGCGCGCGCGCTGCCCCACCAGCAGCTTCACCAGCTCATACTGGCTGGTGTTGGTATCCTGATACTCATCCACCAGCAGGTAACGGATCTTGTTCTGCCAGCGCTCGCGCACCTCTTCATTACGCTGCAGCAGCAGCGTCGGTAGCAGGATCAGGTCGTCAAAATCGAGGACGTTGCAGGCCTTCATATGCGCATCATAGAGCCCATAGCAGTGGGCGAAGATGCGGTCCCGTTCGCCTTTCGCGCCAGCCGCCGCCTGCGCCGGCGTTTTCAGATCGTTTTTCCAGTTGGAGATCGTCGAGATCAGCTGCTGCAACACCACTTTGTCATCTTCGATCAACCCTTCGGTGAGTTCTTTCAGCAGCGCGACCTGGTCGGTATCATCGAACAAAGAAAAGTTGGATTTCATTCCCAGCGCGGCGTATTCGCGTTTGATGATATCCAGCCCCAGGGTGTGGAAGGTGGAAATCATCAGCCCGCGCGCCTCTTTGCGCCCCAGCGTTTGCCCGACGCGCTCTTTCATTTCGCGCGCGGCCTTGTTAGTAAAGGTGACGGCCGCGATATGGCGCGCCTGATAGCCGCAGCCGCGGATCAGGTGGGCGATTTTATTTGTAATAACGCGGGTCTTACCGGAACCGGCGCCCGCCAGCACCAGGCACGGTCCGGTAACGAATTCGACGGCTTGTTGTTGGCCAGGGTTTAAACGCATGGGAATATTGCTCAATCTTCGAACGGGGTGTGGATTGTAGCAGAAAGCGAGGCCGAGATTTACCGGCTGATGGTAAAGTGTCAGCCACGCAATTCATCCCGAGGCTCCGGTAATGGCAAAAAGCGCAGCGGCCCTGCATATTCTGGTCAAAGAAGAAAAACTGGCACACGAGATCCTCGCCAAGCTGGAACGGGGCGTCAGCTTCGATCATCTGGCGAAGCGCTACTCAAAATGTCCGTCCGGACGCCATGGCGGCGATTTGGGGGAGTTCCAGCACGGCGCGATGGTCGCTCCGTTTGATAAAGCCGTGTTCAGCTGTCCGCTGCTCAAACCCTATGGCCCGGTACAAACCAAATTTGGCTACCATATCATCAAGGTGCTGTATCGCCGCTAGCGCGTGTTACTATGGCGCCCTGATTTATCCCAACTCAATCAAGGCGCAATCATGGCTAAAACAGCGGCAGCACTGCATATCCTGGTAAAAGAAGAGAAACTGGCTCTCGATCTGCTTGAGCAGCTCAAAAACGGCGCCGACTTCGGCAAGCTGGCAAAAAAACACTCTATCTGCCCGTCAGGAAAACGCGGCGGCGATCTGGGCGAATTCCGCCAGGGCCAGATGGTTCCGGCATTCGATAAAGTGGTCTTCTCCTGCCCGGAACTGGAGCCAACCGGCCCGCTGCATACCCAGTTCGGTTACCACATCATCAAAGTGCTGTACCGGAAATAAACAACAAGGCCTTCTCAAAGAGAAGGCCTTTAATGTTTGCCCCCTCTCCCTGTGGGAGAGGGTTGGGGTGAGGGCATCCGCCCGCACCTTTTGTTTTATTAGCCGGCAACCGCGATACGCTTCATATCGGTCATATACCCGCGCAGTTTTTTACCCACCGCTTCGATAGCGTGGCTGCGAATCGCTTCATTCACGTCGCGCAGCTGAGCGTTATCTACCGCGCCTTCGGCAATCGCTTTGCCCAGGTCGCCGGTCTGCAGAGTGGTCATGAACTCTTTCAGCAGCGGTACGCATGCATAAGAGAACAGATAGTTACCGTATTCTGCGGTATCGGAGATAACCACGTTCATTTCATACAGACGCTTACGGGCGATTGTGTTGGCGATAAGCGGCAGCTCGTGCAGCGATTCATAGTAAGCGGACTCTTCGATGATGCCGGAATCAACCATGGTTTCGAAGGCCAGTTCAACGCCCGCTTTCACCATTGCAATCATCAGTACGCCTTTATCGAAGTACTCCTGCTCGCCGATTTTACCTTCATACTGCGGCGCGGTTTCGAACGCGGTTTTACCGGTCTCTTCACGCCAGGTCAGCAGTTTTTTGTCGTCGTTCGCCCAGTCAGCCATCATGCCGGAAGAGAATTCGCCGGAGATGATGTCATCCATATGTTTCTGGAACAGCGGCGCCATGATCTCTTTCAGCTGTTCGGACAGTGCGTAAGCGCGCAGTTTCGCCGGATTAGACAGGCGATCCATCATCAGGGTGATACCGCCTTGCTTCAGCGCTTCGGTGATGGTTTCCCAACCGAACTGAATCAGTTTTTCCGCGTAGGCCGGATCGGTACCTTCAGCCACCAGCTTATCGAAGCACAGCAGAGAACCCGCCTGCAGCATGCCGCAGAGGATGGTCTGCTCGCCCATCAGGTCAGATTTCACTTCCGCCACGAAGGAGGATTCCAGAACGCCCGCACGATGGCCGCCGGTCGCCGCTGCCCAGGCTTTGGCAATCGCCATGCCTTCGCCTTTCGGATCGTTTTCCGGGTGGACGGCGATAAGCGTCGGTACGCCGAAACCGCGTTTGTACTCTTCACGAACTTCGGTACCCGGGCACTTAGGCGCCACCATCACCACGGTGATGTCTTTGCGGATCTGCTCGCCCACTTCAACGATGTTGAAGCCGTGGGAGTAACCCAGCGCCGCGCCGTCTTTCATCAGCGGCTGTACGGAACGCACAACGTCAGAGTGCTGTTTGTCCGGAGTCAGGTTGACGACCAGGTCAGCCTGCGGGATCAGCTCTTCATAGGTACCCACTTTGAAGCCGTTTTCCGTCGCTTTACGCCAGGATGCGCGCTTCTCGGCGATCGCTTCTTTACGCAGCGCATAGGAGATATCCAGGCCGGAGTCACGCATGTTCAGACCCTGGTTCAAGCCCTGCGCGCCACAGCCGACGATGACTACTTTTTTACCCTGAAGATAGCTTGCGCCATCGGCAAATTCATCGCGCCCCATAAAGCGGCATTTGCCCAGCTGAGCCAGCTGCTGGCGCAGATTCAGTGTGTTGAAGTAGTTAGCCATGGTGATACCTCGTGATGTTGTGTTGTCGTGCTTATTGTTCGGTTCGCGTTTTGCGAGAATGAACCCACTATATGACAGGAATTTCGTTGCGAAAATTGATATATTCACAACATCACATTGCAATAACTGCAACGTTATTCTCAGGGGATTGAGCCATGGATTTACGCGATCTGAAAACCTTTCTGCATCTGGCGGAAAGCCGCCATTTTGGCCGCAGCGCGCGGGCTATGCATGTCAGTCCCTCCACGCTTTCGCGGCAGATTCAACGCCTGGAAGAGGACCTCGGCCAGCCGCTGTTCGTTCGCGATAATCGCACCGTGACCCTAACCGAGGCCGGCGAAGAACTCCGCACCTTTGCCCAGCAGACTTTATTGCAGTATCAGCAACTGCGCCACGCCATCGACCAGCAGGGGCCGTCACTCTCCGGCGAGCTACATATTTTCTGCTCCGTGACCGCCGCTTACAGCCATCTGCCACCGATTCTCGACCGCTTTCGCGCCGCGCATCCTTCGGTAGAGATAAAGTTATCGACCGGCGACGCCGCTGATGCGATGGAAAAAGTGGTCACTGGAGAAGCCGATCTGGCCATTGCTGGTAAGCCGGAGACGCTGCCGGGCTCGGTGGCGTTTTCGATGCTGGAAAATCTTGCGGTGGTGCTGATTGCCCCGGCGTTACCCTGCCCGGTGCGCAATCAAGTCACAGTCGAGCATCCCGACTGGGCAACGGTGCCGTTTATCATGGCCGATCAGGGGCCGGTGCGCCGCCGCATCGAGCTGTGGTTCCGCCGCCATAAAATCAGCAATCCATCCATTTACGCCACCGTCGGCGGCCATGAAGCCATGGTATCTATGGTCGCCCTCGGCTGCGGCGTGGCGCTACTGCCGGAAGTGGTGCTGGAAAACAGCCCCGAGCCGGTACGTAATCGCGTGATGATCCTCGATCGCAGCGATGAGAAAACGCCATTTGAGCTGGGCGTCTGCGCACAAAAAAAGCGGCTGTACGAGCCGCTTATTGATGCGTTCTGGAAAATACTGCCTAACCACTAGCCCGCGAGGAAAAAGCGGAACGCCGGGTTATGGGTTTCGTCATGACACTCGTAGCCCAGTTCATTAAGACGGGTTTCGAAGTCCGGCTCATGCTCGCCAAGCTCAAACGCCGCCAGAACGCGGCCAAAATCGGTGCCGTGGCTGCGATAGTGGAACAACGAAATATTCCAGTGGGTGCCCAGGGTGTGCAGAAACTTGAGCAGCGCGCCAGGCGATTCCGGGAACTCGAAGCTAAACAGGCGCTCCTGCAGCGGTTTAGACGGTCGTCCGCCGACCATATAGCGCACGTGCAGTTTCGCCATTTCGTCATCGGAAAGATCGACCACGCTGTAGCCGCCTTCGCTTAGCAGATCGAGGATCTCTTTGCGCTCATCCAACCCGCGGCTCAGCCGCACGCCAACGAAAATACAGGCATCTTTGGCATCGGCAAAACGGTAGTTGAACTCGGTAACCGAACGGCCGCCTAGTAGCTGACAGAACTTAAGGAAGCTGCCTTTCTCTTCCGGTATCGTCACCGCCAGCAGCGCTTCGCGCTGCTCCCCGAGCTCGCAACGCTCCGAAACGTAGCGCAGTCCGTGGAAGTTGACGTTGGCGCCGGACAGGATGTGAGCCAGACGCTCACCGCGGATATTATGCTGGGCGATATACTTTTTCATCCCTGCCAGCGCCAGCGCGCCGGAGGGCTCCGCTACCGCCCGCACATCTTCGAACAGATCTTTCATCGCCGCGCAGATAGCATCGCTATCGACGGTGATGATGTCGTCCAGATACTCCTGGCATACACGGAACGTTTCATCGCCGATGCGCTTCACCGCCACGCCTTCAGCGAACAAACCGACGCGCGGCAGATCCACCGGGTGGCCGGCATCCAGCGCCGCCTTCAGACACGCCGAGTCTTCCGCTTCCACCGCTATCACTTTAATCTGCGGCATCAGCTGCTTGATCAGCACCGCCACGCCTGCCGCCAGACCGCCGCCGCCAACCGGGACGAATACGCGGTCAATGTGGGCATCCTGCTGCAGCAGCTCCAGCGCCAGCGTTCCCTGACCGGCGATAACCATCGGGTGATCGAACGGCGGCACCCAGGTAAAACCCTGCTGCTGCGCCAGCTCGATCGCGCGGGCTTTCGCTTCGTCAAAGTTGGCGCCGTGCAGTAGCACTTCGCCGCCAAAGCCGCGAACGGCATCGACTTTGATATCGGCGGTCGCTACCGGCATCACGATCAGCGCCTTAACACCCAGCCGGGAAGCGGAAAACGCCACACCCTGCGCATGATTACCCGCCGAAGCGGTGATCACACCATTTGATTTTTGTTCCGCCGTCAGGCCGGACATCATCGCGTAGGCGCCGCGCAGCTTAAAGCTATGCACCGGCTGGCGGTCTTCGCGTTTCACCAGGATAACGTTATCGAGACGCGAAGAGAGCTTGTCCATTTTTTGCAGCGGGGTTTTCTGCACCGCTTCATAAACCGGCGCGCGCAGTACCGCCCGGAGATACTCCGCCCCCTCAGGGGCGGCGGATAGGGGTTGCGACTCGGCCATGATTAACCCCCAAGTTTTGATTTATCGCGCACGGCGCCCTTGTCGGCACTGGTCGCGAGGCTGGCGTAAGCGCGCAGCGCGAAGGAGACCTGGCGCTCGCGGTCTTTCGGCGTCCACGCCTTATCGCCACGCGCTTCTTGCGCTTCGCGACGGGCGGCGATTTCGGCATCGCTGAGCTGCAGTTGGATACCGCGGTTCGGAATATCGATAGCAATCATGTCGCCATCTTCGATGATAGCGATGTTGCCGCCGCTCGCGGCTTCCGGCGATACGTGGCCGATGGAAAGCCCGGAGGTGCCACCGGAGAAACGGCCATCGGTGATCAACGCGCACGCTTTGCCAAGACCCATGGACTTGAGGAAGGTGGTCGGATAGAGCATCTCCTGCATTCCCGGCCCGCCTTTAGGCCCTTCATAGCGAATAACCACGACGTCGCCTTCCACGACTTTGCCGCCGAGGATCGCCTCAACCGCTTCGTCCTGGCTTTCATAAACTTTCGCCGGGCCGGTAAATTTCAGGATGCTATCGTCGACGCCAGCGGTTTTGACGATACAGCCGTTTTCGGCAAAGTTACCGTACAGTACTGCCAGGCCACCGTCTTTACTGTAGGCATGTTCCAGAGAACGGATACATCCCTCAGCGCGATCGTCATCCAGCGTATCCCAGCGGCAATCCTGCGAGAACGCCTGGGTAGTACGGATCCCCGCCGGACCGGCGCGGAACATTTTTTTCACCGCGTCGTCCTGGGTCACCATCACATCGTACTGTTCCAGGGTCTGCGGCAGCGTCAGGCCAAGGACGTTTTTAACCTCGCGGTTGAGTAACCCCGCGCGATCCAGCTCGCCGAGGATACCCAGCACGCCACCGGCGCGGTGCACGTCTTCCATATGGTATTTTTGCGTACTCGGCGCCACCTTACACAGCTGCGGCACTTTGCGGGACAGCTTGTCGATATCACTCATGGTGAAGTCGATTTCGGCTTCCTGCGCCGCCGCCAGCAGGTGCAGTACGGTATTGGTTGAGCCGCCCATTGCGATATCGAGAGTCATGGCGTTTTCAAATGCCGCCTTGCTGGCGATATTGCGCGGTAGCGCGGAAGCGTCGTCCTGCTCGTAGTAGCGTTTGGTCAGTTCAACGATACGTTTACCGGCGTTGAGAAACAGCGCTTTACGGTCGGCATGGGTCGCCAGCAGAGAACCATTACCCGGCTGCGACAGGCCTAATGCTTCGGTCAGGCAGTTCATTGAGTTCGCGGTGAACATACCCGAGCACGAACCGCAGGTCGGACAGGCGGAACGCTCTACCTGTTCGCTCTGATCGTCAGAGACTTTCGGGTCTGCCCCTTGAATCATGGCATCAACCAGATCCAACTTGATGATTTTGTCAGACAGCTTAGTTTTCCCGGCCTCCATCGGGCCGCCGGAAACAAAGATCACCGGAATATTCAACCGCAGGGAGGCCATCAGCATCCCCGGGGTGATTTTGTCACAGTTGGAGATACAGACCATGGCATCGGCGCAGTGGGCGTTAACCATGTACTCGACTGAATCGGCGATGAGCTCGCGGGATGGCAGTGAATAGAGCATACCCCCGTGACCCATGGCGATCCCATCATCCACCGCGATGGTGTTGAATTCTTTAGCGACGCCGCCCGCAGCTTCAATCTGCTCGGCAACCAGTTTGCCGAGATCGCGCAGATGCACGTGCCCTGGAACAAACTGGGTAAAGGAGTTAACAACGGCGATGATTGGTTTGCCGAAATCGGCATCGGTCATCCCGGTTGCGCGCCACAGCGCGCGGGCGCCCGCCATATTGCGGCCATGTGTGGTGGTGGCGGAACGGTACTTAGGCATGCTCTTTTTACTCCCATCTCTGTTTATGCAATGGGACGGTGCGTGCCGTCCCATTTTTAATCACTTACTTACCGGATCCAGCCAGCCCCATTTATCTTCCGTTTCACCGGTGAAGAGGCCAAAGAAGGCTTCCTGAATGCGTTTGGTCACCGGACCGCGGCGGCCTGCGCCGACCTGGATACCGTCAACGCTGCGTACCGGCGTGATTTCCGCAGCGGTACCGGACATGAACACTTCATCCGCCAGGTACAGAGATTCGCGGGACAGCACCTGCTCGCGGACTTCGATACCGAGATCTTTCGCCAGCTTGATGATGGCGTCGCGGGTGATACCCGGCAGCGCGGAAGAGGTAAACGGCGGAGTAAACAGCACGCCATCTTTCACCTCAAACAGGTTTTCGCCTGCGCCTTCGGAGATATAGCCGTTAACGTCCAGCGCGATACCTTCCTGATAACCGTGACGACGCGCTTCGCTGCCGACCAGCAGAGAGGAGAGATAGTTGCCGCCCGCTTTCGCTGCGGTTGGGATGGTGTTAGGCGCCGCGCGGTTCCAGGAAGAAACCATCGCATCGATCCCCTGCTCCAGCGCTTCTGCGCCAAGGTATGCACCCCACGGGAACGCCGCGATGATAACGTCGGTTTTGTAACCGTCCGGCGGGTTAACGCCCATGCCAACATCGCCAACAAACACCAGCGGACGGATATAAGCGCTGGTCAGTTTATTGGTACGGATAACTTCGCGGCAGGCTTCCATCAGCTCGTCAACGCTCTGAGAAACCGGGAAACGGTAGATTTTGGCTGAATCATGCAGACGCTGCATGTGTTCACGATGGCGGAACACCACTGGCCCTTTGTGAGAATCGTAGCAGCGGATACCTTCGAATACCGAAGTCCCGTAGTGCAGCGCGTGGGACATGACGTGTACTTTCGCCTCGCCCCATGGAGTCATCTCGCCATTGAACCAAATGTAATCAGCTTTCTTCGTCGTCATTTTTTTTATTCCTCTGCGCTCAGGCGCGGATTTGTTGTGATGTGGGTTGCTGGATCTCGACGCAGGCGACGTCGACCAGTTTGCGTAACTGACTAAACAGTAATTCGACGGGCCGCTGGCTGGCAACGGTCAGTTCGATATTTATGTTTTGCGCATCCGACGCGGTTTCCATATTCATTGAGCAGATTTGAAAACCGCGATGGCGCACCACGCGCAGCACGCGTTCTAAGGTTTCGGGGTTGAAGCGAGCCTGTAAAGCGACCTGATGTTGCATCATGATAATTTCTCCAGCATTTCTGCATTACTGGCGCCGGGCGGCACCAACGGCCAGACATTCTCAAGTTCATCGATTGAGACATGAAGCAGGTATGGCCCCTGGCTCGAAAGCATGGTGTCGAGTGCCGCTTCAACCTGGTCTTTACGGGTGATGTGCTGGCCTGGAATGCCGAAAGCGCTGGCCAGCGTAAGAAAATCAGGATTATCGGTAAGCGTGGTTTCGCTGTAACGCTCCTGGAAGAACAGCTGCTGCCACTGGCGAACCATACCTAAACGTTGGTTATCCAGCAGCACGATTTTCAACGGTAACTGCTTGCGCTTAACGGTGCCCAGCTCCTGCACGTTCATCATGAAAGAGCCATCGCCGGAGATACAGATAACCGTATCGTCCGGGCGGGCCACCTGCGCGCCGACGGCTGCCGGCAGGCCGAAGCCCATGGTGCCCAGGCCGCTGGAAGTGATGAAATTTTCCGGACGGGTATAGGTCATGTGCTGGGCCGACCACATTTGGTGCTGGCCGACATCGGTCGTCACGACGCAATCCGCCGGTTTGCGATCGGAAAGCTGCTTGAGCAACAGCGGCGCGTAGATTGCTTCGCCGGGATGATCGTAGCGCCAGGCGTGCTCCGCGCGCAGCTGCGCGTTGTGCTCGCGCCACGCATCGATGGCCAACGGCTGCTGCAACGCTGGCAGCATGGCGTTTAAATCTCCAGTTAAGGCGACGTGCGCCTGGCGCAGTTTGTTCAGCTCGGCCGGGTCAATATCCATATGGATTACTTTGGCGTGCGGGGCAAAGGTATTCAGCTTGCCGGTCACCCGGTCATCAAAACGGGCGCCGACGGCAATCAGTAAATCGCACTCCTGCACCGCCAGATTTGCCGCCTTGGTGCCATGCATACCGAGCATGCCAAGGTAATACGGATAATCCGCGGCAACGGCGCCCAACCCTTTCAGGGTGCAGGTGACAGGCATCTGCGTCACCGCCAGAAATTCGCGCACGGCCGGTACCGCTTGCGCCATTCCGACGCCGCCGCCCACGTACAGCATCGGCTTATGGGACTTCGCAAGCATCGCTAACGCCTGCTCGACTTCTGCGTGAGGAAACTCAACATCGTCAGGAACGGTAGAGAAATGCGGATCTAATTCGCCTTTAGCCAGCTGGATATCCTTAGGGATATCAACCAGTACCGGGCCAGGACGGCCTGAGTTTGCCACCTGGAAAGCCTCCGCGATCACGCGCGGCAGCTCTTCCAACGACTGCACCAGGAAACTGTGTTTGGTGCAGGCCAGCGACAAACCGAGAACGTCCACTTCCTGAAAAGCATCGGTGCCGATAAACGGCGCCGCCACCTGGCCGGTGATCGCAACAACAGGCACGGAATCAAGTAACGCATCCGCCAAACCGGTGATCAGGTTGGTGGCGCCAGGGCCGGAAGTGGCGATGCAAACTCCGGTATTGCCGGTCGCGCGGGCATAACCGATAGCGGCCATTGCGGCGCCCTGCTCGTGTCGACACAGCAGGTGTTCCACGCCGCCGTCATACAATGCATCGTAAACCGGCATAATCGCGCCACCCGGATAGCCAAATACCGTATCGACACCCTGTGTTCGCAAAGCATGTACCACCCACTGCGCCCCGTTCATAGTTACTTCCCCGTCATAGATCGGGAGAAACAGAATTTTATGCTAAAACCCATCTTCTGCTCCTCGCTTATGTTTTTTAAGTTATAAAAAAACCCCCGGACCTTTCGGTGCGGGGGTCTTAGTTCGTTAAGGCTTGATTTCTAAGCCTTTCCTCGTCCAAGTGCAGCCCCGCACGGTGGGATAATAATCACCACCACGCTAATCACGACCAGGCTAATCACTCGTAGAAGGGCTGTCATTTTCTGTTCTTTCTGGCTTCTTGTTCGAAGGAATACCTAAAGAGTTACCACAGACATCACATTAAGCACAAGATTTTTTTATGTTCCATTTTCTGATCTTGCTAACGATTTTTATTAAACCAGTTGTTTTTAAAAAGAAAAAAATAAAATGAAAAAAATTCAGCTTATTCTCGCGTTTGCTGCAGTGTTTCACGGCATTAAAACGGCTTCATGACGGATTTGCGCGCGTACTCCCAAGACAATGAAAATGCAAAACTTTGCAGGTAATTGTCTGGAACAGGCAACGTAAAGTTAAATATTCACAGGTTTATGAAACCGTTTGAATAGACATAATCATTCCGCTCAGGAGGCGTTATGTCACTCGCAATTGTCTATACCCGCGCGGCGCTCGGGGTCAGCGCGCCGCTAATTACTGTCGAAGTCCATATCAGCAACGGACTCCCCGGCTTGACGATGGTCGGTCTACCGGAAACCACGGTAAAGGAAGCCCGCGATCGGGTGCGTAGCGCCATTATTAACAGCGGCTACAGCTTTCCAGCGAAGAAGATAACCATCAATCTCGCACCCGCCGATCTGCCCAAAGAAGGAGGGAGATATGATTTACCTATTGCTCTCGCGCTCCTGGTCGCTTCGCAGCAGCTTGCCGCACCGAAACTTAATCAGTATGAGTTTATTGGCGAATTAGCCCTTACAGGCGCGTTACGCGGCGTTCCAGGGGCTATATCCAGCGCTATGGAGGCAATAAAAGCCGGGAGGAAGATCATCGTTGCCGGAGATAATGCCGAAGAGGTCGGTTTGATTGGCGGCAATGAGTGCCTTATAGCCGGACACCTGCAGGAAGTTTGCGCGTTTCTGGAGGGGAAACATACTCTGCAGCCGCCAGCTGGCGAAATCGCGACAGACGACAATGATTATGACGATCTCGGCGATGTCATTGGCCAACAGCAGGGAAAACGCGCGCTGGAGATAGTCGCAGCTGGCGGTCACAATTTGCTCTTGATGGGTCCGCCGGGGACAGGAAAGACGATGCTCGCCAGCCGTTTACCGGGGCTTTTACCGCCGCTAACCAACCAGGAAGCGCTGGAAAGCGCGGCTATTCTCAGCCTCGTCAATGCTCATTACGTCACGCGCCAGTGGCGTCGGCGGCCTTTTCGCGCCCCTCACCATAGCGCTTCGCTAGCGGCGATGGTCGGCGGCGGCTCAATCCCGGCCCCTGGAGAGATCTCCCTTGCACATAACGGTATTCTGTTTCTTGATGAACTACCCGAATTCGAACGTCGGGTTCTGGATGCACTACGAGAGCCCATCGAATCAGGAAAAATTCATCTTTCCCGCACTCGGGCTAAGATTGATTATCCCGCAAGATTTCAGCTGATTGCCGCCATGAACCCCAGCCCAACAGGACATTATCAGGGTCAGCATAATCGGGCCACGCCGGAACAGACCCTACGCTACCTGGGCCGATTATCAGGGCCATTTCTCGACCGCTTCGATCTTTCGCTTGAAATTCCGCTCCCTCCGCCGGGCGTATTAAGCCGGGGTGGCGGCGGCGAAGAGCGAAGCGCCACCATCCGACTACGGGTATTAGCGGCGCGCGACAGACAGCTCGCACGGCAGAATAAACTGAACGCGCAACTGGATAGCGGGGAGATAAAAGTCTGGTGCAAGCTGAAAGAAGACGACGCGATATGGCTGGAACAGACGCTGTCACTATTAGGGCTTTCAATCCGCGCATGGCAACGTTTACTGAAAGTTGCGCGTACTATCGCCGATCTTAATGAGGATAGGGATATTGAACGTCATCATTTGCAGGAGGCGCTAAGCTACCGGGCTATCGACCGCATGTTAAATCACCTGCAGACGCTGATGGCATAAAAAAAGGGCTTTCGCCCTTTTTTTTAATCGTCGCTTTCAGTGTAGTCTTCAGCGCCTTCAACCTGCGGCTTGCCGCCAGATAAGGTATGAAAACGCTTCGGACGTTTGATTCGCGCCATATACTTAATCCAAACGCGTTCCGCGTCGGTTACTGGCTCACGTTCGCCGTGACATACCGCAACGAACTGTTTTTCATCTTCGGTAACAGGCTCGCGTTTGCCCAATTCCAGCTCATTAAAGGCGTAACCATGACGTTCAAGCAGTTGCGCCTCTTTGATGGTGAAATCACCGTGACGGGAGAACCCGCGTGGATAATTTTTATTGTCGAAAAAACGATTAGTCGTCGTAAAGCTTTCCGCCATCCTACACGCTCCTGATTCTTTGGCCGAGCTATTTATGGCGCGGAGTATTAGTTACGCTTGACAGAGCGTCAAACAAAACATTTAAATCATCACGACAAATAATTTTGCGGAGAAGAGTGTGGACACGGAATTGCTCAAAACTTTCCTTGAAGTGAGCAGAACTCGCCACTTTGGACGGGCAGCGGAAGCGCTTTATTTAACACAATCAGCGGTTAGCTTCCGCATTCGTCAGCTGGAGAACCAGTTGGGCGTGAATCTATTTACCCGTCATCGTAACAATATTCGCCTGACGTCAGCCGGCGAGAAACTATTGCCCTATGCCGAAACGTTGATGAATACCTGGCAGGCCGCGCGTAAGGAGGTCGCCCACTCTTCTCGCCATAATGAATTTTCGATCGGCGCCAGCGCATCGCTGTGGGAATGCCTGTTGAACGGTTGGCTGGGGACACTCTACAACGATCCCTATAACCTGCAATTTGAGGCGCGGATAGCCCAGCGCCAGTCATTAGTAAAGCAGTTGCATGAACGCCAGCTTGATCTCCTGATCACCACTGAATCACCGAAGATGGATGAATTAAGCAGCCAGTTATTGGGTCATTTCACCCTGGCGCTCTATTGTGCCGCGCCGGGAAAAAATAAGAATGATTTGAACTACCTGCGCCTGGAATGGGGACCAGACTTCCAGCAAAACGAAGCGGGTTTGATCGGTAGCGATGATGTGCCGCTGTTGACAACGAGCTCCGCCGAACTGGCTTATCAGCAACTCAGTACGCTGAACGGTTGTACCTGGTTACCCGTTAGTTGGGCACAGCAGAAAACCGGCCTGCACACGGTGACCGATAGCGCGACGCTTTCACGTCCTCTGTATGCCATCTGGCTACAAAATAGCGATAAGCAGGCACATATTCGCGAGATCCTGAAAAGCAGCATCCTGGAATAGCGATCTGACTCCATGGATGGAGTGACCAAAAGGCAAGAAAGGCAGTGTGAGGGAAGAAATTAAAGACAAAAAAAATCCTTTGCCGAAGCAAAGGATTATATATGGCAGGGGCGGAGAGACTCGAACTCGCGACACCCGGTTTTGGAGACCGGTGCTCTACCAACTGAGCTACGCCCCTAAATCTTTCTCGCTATTAAGCCCGCTAATATAGCAGGCTTAATATAAATAAGTGGCGGAACGGACGGGACTCGAACCCGCGACCCCCTGCGTGACAGGCAGGTATTCTAACCGACTGAACTACCGCTCCACCGAATTTTTTCTACATCTACCGGTTTAATGCCCCGGTTTTACTGCAAATTTGATGCCTGGCAGTTCCCTACTCTCACATGGGGAGACCCCACACTACCATCGGCGCTACGGCGTTTCACTTCTGAGTTCGGCATGGGGTCAGGTGGGACCACCGCGCTGTCGCCGCCAGGCAAATTCTTTGTGCTCGTCCTGTGTCTTTTACGCTCATACTGCGTTGGCTGCTCTCGCGAATGTCAGTCACATACTTTAGTATGCTCCTTCCATCGCTTCGCTTGCCGCCTTGTCTCAGCGTAAAATCCTTCGGACTCTGAATCAGAGCTGAAAATCATCTCAAATCCGCCAAAACAGCTTCGGCGTTGTAAGGTTAAGCCTCACGGTTCATTAGTATCGGTTAGCTCAACGTATCGCTACGCTTACACACCCGACCTATCAACGTCATCGTCTTTAACGTTCCTTCAGGAGACTTAAAGTCTCAGGGAGAACTCATCTCGGGGCAAGTTTCGTGCTTAGATGCTTTCAGCACTTATCTCTTCCGCATTTAGCTACCGGGCAATGCCATTGGCATGACAACCCGAACACCAGTGATGCGTCCACTCCGGTCCTCTCGTACTAGGAGCAGCCCCCCTCAATTCTCCAGCGCCCACGGCAGATAGGGACCGAACTGTCTCACGACGTTCTAAACCCAGCTCGCGTACCACTTTAAATGGCGAACAGCCATACCCTTGGGACCTACTTCAGCCCCAGGATGTGATGAGCCGACATCGAGGTGCCAAACACCGCCGTCGATATGAACTCTTGGGCGGTATCAGCCTGTTATCCCCGGAGTACCTTTTATCCGTTGAGCGATGGCCCTTCCATTCAGAACCACCGGATCACTATGACCTGCTTTCGCACCTGCTCGCGCCGTCACGCTCGCAGTCAAGCTAGCTTATGCCATTGCACTAACCTCCTGATGTCCGACCAGGATTAGCTAACCTTCGTGCTCCTCCGTTACTCTTTGGGAGGAGACCGCCCCAGTCAAACTACCCACCAGACACTGTCCGCAACCCCGATTAGGGGCCAACGTTAGAACATCAAACATTAAAGGGTGGTATTTCAAGGTTGGCTCCACGCAGACTGGCGTCCACGCTTCAAAGCCTCCCACCTATCCTACACATCAAGGCTCAATGTTCAGTGTCAAGCTATAGTAAAGGTTCACGGGGTCTTTCCGTCTTGCCGCGGGTACACTGCATCTTCACAGCGAGTTCAATTTCACTGAGTCTCGGGTGGAGACAGCCTGGCCATCATTACGCCATTCGTGCAGGTCGGAACTTACCCGACAAGGAATTTCGCTACCTTAGGACCGTTATAGTTACGGCCGCCGTTTACCGGGGCTTCGATCAAGAGCTTCTCCTTACGGATAACCCCATCAATTAACCTTCCGGCACCGGGCAGGCGTCACACCGTATACGTCCACTTTCGTGTTTGCACAGTGCTGTGTTTTTAATAAACAGTTGCAGCCAGCTGGTATCTTCGACTGATTTCAGCTCCACCCGCAGGGGCTTCACCTACATATCAGCGTGCCTTCTCCCGAAGTTACGGCACCATTTTGCCTAGTTCCTTCACCCGAGTTCTCTCAAGCGCCTTGGTATTCTCTACCTGACCACCTGTGTCGGTTTGGGGTACGATTTGATGTTACCTGATGCTTAGAGGCTTTTCCTGGAAGCAGGGCATTTGTTACTTCAGCACCGTAGTGCCTCGTCATCACACCTCAGCGTTAAAAAGGTACCGGATTTACCTGGAACCTCCGCCTACATGCTTAAACCGGGACAACCGTCGCCCGGCTAACATAGCCTTCTCCGTCCCCCCTTCGCAGTAACACCAAGTACAGGAATATTAACCTGTTTCCCATCGACTACGCCTTTCGGCCTCGCCTTAGGGGTCGACTCACCCTGCCCCGATTAACGTTGGACAGGAACCCTTGGTCTTCCGGCGTGCGGGCTTTTCACCCGCATTATCGTTACTTATGTCAGCATTCGCACTTCTGATACCTCCAGCAACCCTCACAGGCCACCTTCGCAGGCTTACAGAACGCTCCCCTACCCAACAACACATAGTGTCGCTGCCGCAGCTTCGGTGCACAGTTTAGCCCCGTTACATCTTCCGCGCAGGCCGACTCGACCAGTGAGCTATTACGCTTTCTTTAAATGATGGCTGCTTCTAAGCCAACATCCTGGCTGTCTGTGCCTTCCCACATCGTTTCCCACTTAACTGTGACTTTGGGACCTTAGCTGGCGGTCTGGGTTGTTTCCCTCTTCACGACGGACGTTAGCACCCGCCGTGTGTCTCCCGTGATAACATTCTTCGGTATTCGTAGTTTGCATCGGGTTGGTAAGTCGGGATGACCCCCTAGCCGAAACAGTGCTCTACCCCCGAAGATGAGTTCACGAGGCGCTACCTAAATAGCTTTCGGGGAGAACCAGCTATCTCCCGGTTTGATTGGCCTTTCACCCCCAGCCACAAGTCATCCGCTAATTTTTCAACATTAGTCGGTTCGGTCCTCCAGTTAGTGTTACCCAACCTTCAACCTGCCCATGGCTAGATCACCGGGTTTCGGGTCTATACCCTGCAACTTAACGCCCAGTTAAGACTCGGTTTCCCTGCGGCTCCCCTATACGGTTAACCTTGCTACAGAATATAAGTCGCTGACCCATTATACAAAAGGTACGCAGTCACACCCGAAGGTGCTCCCACTGCTTGTACGTACACGGTTTCAGGTTCTTTTTCACTCCCCTCGCCGGGGTTCTTTTCGCCTTTCCCTCACGGTACTGGTTCACTATCGGTCAGTCAGGAGTATTTAGCCTTGGAGGATGGTCCCCCCATATTCAGACAGGATACCACGTGTCCCGCCCTACTCTTCGAGTTCACAACCTGTGCATTTTGGTGTACGGGACTATCACCCTGTACCGTCGGACTTTCCAGACCGTTCCACTAACACACAAGCTGATTCAGACTCTGGGCTGCTCCCCGTTCGCTCGCCGCTACTGGGGGAATCTCGGTTGATTTCTTTTCCTCGGGGTACTTAGATGTTTCAGTTCCCCCGGTTCGCCTCGTTAACCTATGTATTCAGTTAACGATAGTGTGACGAATCACACTGGGTTTCCCCATTCGGACATCGCCGGCTATAACGGTTCATATCACCTTACCGACGCTTTTCGCAGATTAGCACGTCCTTCATCGCCTCTGACTGCCAGGGCATCCACCGTGTACGCTTAGTCGCTTAACCTCACAACCCGAAGATGTTTCGTAAAACATTTTCGTGTCGCGAAAATTTGAGAGACTCGAACACACATTGACTGTGTGTCGTTTCAATTTTCAGCTTGATCCAGATTTTTAAAGAGCAAAACTTCGCAGTGAACCTTTTCAGGTACACTCTGAAGTTTTCTTGTTTTTTGCAGTAATGATGGTGGAGCTATGCGGGATCGAACCGCAGACCTCCTGCGTGCAAAGCAGGCGCTCTCCCAGCTGAGCTATAGCCCCATCGAATGAATCTCTTTTAACCTTAATTCGTTTTCGGGCGCGGCGTGGTGAAGCGAAGCATACTGAAGTATGCGAGCTTTGCCACAACAAAGCACGAGAGCGAATTTGGTAGGCCTGAGTGGACTTGAACCACCGACCTCACCCTTATCAGGGGTGCGCTCTAACCACCTGAGCTACAAGCCTGCAGAGATTACTTACTGCTGTATTTTCATCAGACAATCTGTGTGGACACTACAAAGGCAGGTTCTTTAAGGTAAGGAGGTGATCCAACCGCAGGTTCCCCTACGGTTACCTTGTTACGACTTCACCCCAGTCATGAATCACAAAGTGGTAAGCGCCCTCCCGAAGGTTAAGCTACCTACTTCTTTTGCAACCCACTCCCATGGTGTGACGGGCGGTGTGTACAAGGCCCGGGAACGTATTCACCGTAGCATTCTGATCTACGATTACTAGCGATTCCGACTTCATGGAGTCGAGTTGCAGACTCCAATCCGGACTACGACATACTTTATGAGGTCCGCTTGCTCTCGCGAGGTCGCTTCTCTTTGTATATGCCATTGTAGCACGTGTGTAGCCCTACTCGTAAGGGCCATGATGACTTGACGTCATCCCCACCTTCCTCCAGTTTATCACTGGCAGTCTCCTTTGAGTTCCCGGCCGAACCGCTGGCAACAAAGGATAAGGGTTGCGCTCGTTGCGGGACTTAACCCAACATTTCACAACACGAGCTGACGACAGCCATGCAGCACCTGTCTCAGAGTTCCCGAAGGCACCAAAGCATCTCTGCTAAGTTCTCTGGATGTCAAGAGTAGGTAAGGTTCTTCGCGTTGCATCGAATTAAACCACATGCTCCACCGCTTGTGCGGGCCCCCGTCAATTCATTTGAGTTTTAACCTTGCGGCCGTACTCCCCAGGCGGTCGACTTAACGCGTTAGCTCCGGAAGCCACGCCTCAAGGGCACAACCTCCAAGTCGACATCGTTTACGGCGTGGACTACCAGGGTATCTAATCCTGTTTGCTCCCCACGCTTTCGCACCTGAGCGTCAGTCTTTGTCCAGGGGGCCGCCTTCGCCACCGGTATTCCTCCAGATCTCTACGCATTTCACCGCTACACCTGGAATTCTACCCCCCTCTACAAGACTCTAGCCTGCCAGTTTCGAATGCAGTTCCCAGGTTGAGCCCGGGGATTTCACATCCGACTTGACAGACCGCCTGCGTGCGCTTTACGCCCAGTAATTCCGATTAACGCTTGCACCCTCCGTATTACCGCGGCTGCTGGCACGGAGTTAGCCGGTGCTTCTTCTGCGAGTAACGTCAATCGCCAAGGTTATTAACCTTAACGCCTTCCTCCTCGCTGAAAGTACTTTACAACCCGAAGGCCTTCTTCATACACGCGGCATGGCTGCATCAGGCTTGCGCCCATTGTGCAATATTCCCCACTGCTGCCTCCCGTAGGAGTCTGGACCGTGTCTCAGTTCCAGTGTGGCTGGTCATCCTCTCAGACCAGCTAGGGATCGTCGCCTAGGTGAGCCATTACCCCACCTACTAGCTAATCCCATCTGGGCACATCTGATGGCATGAGGCCCGAAGGTCCCCCACTTTGGTCTTGCGACGTTATGCGGTATTAGCTACCGTTTCCAGTAGTTATCCCCCTCCATCAGGCAGTTTCCCAGACATTACTCACCCGTCCGCCGCTCGTCACCCGAGAGCAAGCTCTCTGTGCTACCGCTCGACTTGCATGTGTTAGGCCTGCCGCCAGCGTTCAATCTGAGCCATGATCAAACTCTTCAATTTAAGTTTGATGCTCGTGAATTAAACTTCGTAATGAATTACGCATGTTCACTCAGAGACTTGGTATTCATTTTTCGTCCGAGGACGTTAAGAATCCATGTCACTTTGAGTGCCCACACAGATTGTCTGATAAATTGTTAAAGAGCAGTTGCAACGCGGCTTTCAGCTCACCGTTGCGAGGTCCCGTATATTACGTTTTCCTCATTCAGAGTCAAGCGTTTATTTTCACTTTTCTCTGTCGGTTTTCAGCGTCGTATTTTACTGCTGAAACCCTGCTGACCCGGCGGCTTGCTTGCCGTTGTTCCGTGTCAGTGGAGGCGCATTATAGGGAGTTCTGAGACGTTGACAAGCCCTGTTTTCAAAAAACTTTTCAACCGTCTCTTTTTTCGCCAAAGCGGATGTTGAAATCGTAAAAAATGGCCCTTTTGCTGTTTTAACCACCGAAATAAGCCGTCAGGTGGCATACTGATGAAGTAGAAAAGAGAAAGGAACGGCATTCATGTCTATAAGCGCACAGCAGCTGGCGGCACAAAAAAACATCTCCTGGGTCATCGCGGAGAAGATCGCCCAAAAAATCCTCACTGGCGAATATCCGCCAGAGAGCATCCTTCCCGGTGAAATGGAGCTGGGCGAACAGTTTGGCGTCAGCCGGACGGCAGTACGAGAAGCGGTAAAAACGCTGGCGGCTAAAGGCATGCTGCTTCCGCGTCCGCGTATCGGTACTCGCGTTCTGGCGCGCAGCAGCTGGAACTTTCTGGATAAAGAACTACTCGCCTGGTGGCTGACGGAAGATAATTTCGAAGAAGTGGTTAGCCATTTCCTGGTGATGCGTAGCAGCCTGGAGCCTCAGGCCTGTTTTCTGGCGGCGATTGCCGGTACCTCCGAGCAAAAAGCGCAGCTCAATACGTTAATGGAAGAAATGATCGAGCTGAAAAGACATTTTATCCGCGAACGCTGGATTGAAGTCGATATGGCCTGGCATGAACATATTTATGCGATGAGCGGCAACCCGTTTCTCACCTCTTTCGCGTCGTTATTCCATTCGGTCTATCAGACCTATTTCACCTCGATTACGCAAAATGAAGTCGTTAAACTGGATCTGCACCAGGCTATTGTTGACGCCATTCAGGAAAGCGATGGTCCGCGCGCGCAGCTTGCCTGCCAGACATTGTTGAATACCCCAAACCACACAGGTAAATAAAGAAGGAAAAGGCATGACCGGGAAGAAAGGGCGGAGTATGGCCGGACTGCCGTGGATTGCGGCCATGGCTTTCTTTATGCAGGCGCTGGACGCCACTATTCTTAATACCGCGCTTCCCGCTATTGCGCATAGCCTTGGTCACTCCCCGCTGGCGATGCAATCCGCCATTATCAGCTACACCCTGACGGTAGCGATGCTGATACCGGTGAGCGGTTGGTTGGCCGACCGCTTCGGCACCCGCAAAGTCTTTATCATTGCCGTCAGCCTGTTTACCTTAGGTTCCCTTGCCTGCGCGCTTTCCACTTCGCTACCCGAACTGGTTGTCTTCCGCGTCATCCAGGGGATCGGCGGCGCAATGATGATGCCGGTTGCGCGTCTGGCGCTGTTACGCGCCTATCCGCGTAGCGAACTGCTGCCGGTACTCAACTTCGTTACCATGCCTGGCCTGGTCGGCCCCATTCTCGGTCCTGTACTCGGCGGCGTGTTAGTCACCTGGGCCAGCTGGCACTGGATTTTCTTGATTAACATCCCGATTGGTATCATCGGCATTCTCTACGCCCGCAAATATATGCCGGACTTCACCACGCCCCGCCGTCGTTTCGATACCAGCGGCTTTGTTCTTTTTGGGTTAAGTCTGGTGCTGTTCTCCAGCGGTATTGAACTCTTTGGCGAGAAAATCGTTGCCAGCTGGATGGCGCTGTCCGTCATCGCCCTGAGCGTCGTGCTCATGCTGGCCTATATTCGCCATGCTCGTCGCCATCCCACGCCGCTGATTTCACTCTCCTTATTTAAGACCCATACCTTCTCTGTCGGGATCGCCGGCAACCTGGCCACACGGTTAGGAACCGGCTGCGTACCGTTCCTGATGCCTCTGATGCTACAGGTCGGTTTCGGCTACCCGGCCATTATCGCCGGCTGCATGATTGCGCCGACGGCCATTGGCTCGATTATCGCCAAGTCGACCGTCACACAGATACTACGCTGGTTTGGTTATCGCAAAACGTTGGTGGGGGTCACTATCTTTATTGGTTTGATGATCGCGCAGTTTGCGTTGCAGTCGCCAGGAATGCCACTGTGGCTGCTACTACTGCCGCTATTTGTGCTGGGGATGGCGATGTCCACGCAGTTCACCTCGATGAACACCATTACGCTTGCTGATTTAACCGATGACAATGCCAGTAGCGGCAACAGCCTACTCGCGGTAACCCAGCAGCTGTCCATTAGCCTTGGCGTGGCCATCAGCGCGGCAGTCCTGCGTTTTTATGAAGGATTTGATAACGCCAGCACCATCGAACAATTCCACTATACCTTTATCACGATGGGTGCGATCACCGTGGTATCAGCGCTGATGTTTATGCTGCTCAGAGCTAAAGATGGCCGCAACCTGATAACGGAGCGGCACAAGCACTAAGCTGAACCGCGAACCACCAGTTCGGGGGTAAGCTGCACGCGCTGCTGTTTTTGCCCGGGATCCGCCATGCGGTGAATCAGCACATCGATAGCCAGCTCTCCCAGTTCATCTTTGGGTTGATGAATAGTGGTGAGCGGCGGGGTCATATAGCGCGCCAGTTCAATATCGTCATACCCCACCAGCGCCATATCCTGCGGAATACGCAACCCGGCCTGATACAGCGCCTGATACGCGCCGACCGCCATCGCATCATTACCGACAAATACCGCCTGCGGCCGTGGCGTTAACGCCAGCAGTTGCTGCATCGCGGTAAAACCGCCGCCAAATTCAAAATCGCTGGTAATGACATAACCTTCGGCGACATCCAGCCCGGCGCGCGCCATCGCCGCATGGTAGCCTTCCAGGCGCAGTCGCGACGGCGTCTTATCCAGCGGCCCGGCAATGCAGGCAATACGGGTATGACCGCGATCGATCAGATACTGGGTCGCCATATCGCCACCGAGCAACGAATTATCCTGAATGAGATCGCTGTCGCCGTCGAACGGCGCCCAGTCCATCATCACCGTCGGCACCGACGGATAACGCTGCATGATCTCCTGGGAAGGTTGATGCGTTTCGGTGCACAGCAGCAGCAGACCATCGACGCGTTTTTGCATCAGCGTTTCCAGATTGCGATTCATCCGCTGCTCATCGCCTTCGGTATTACATAAAACCAGGCTGTAGCCGCGCTCGAAACAGCTGCGTTCCACGCCGCGCACCAGCTCCGAATAAAACGGGTTAGTACTGGCGGTGATCAACATGCCGATGGTTCGCGTCTGATTTAACTTGAGGCTACGCGCCAGCGCCGAAGGTGCGTAGTTAAGACTTTTGATCGCCGCATCAACTTTGGCGGTAATCGCCTCGCTGACAAAGCGGTCTTTATTAATGACGTGAGAAACGGTCGAGGTGGAAACGCCCGCGACGCGGGCCACATCCTTCATGGTAGCCAAGCATTACCCCTGTTGACGCAAGAATTCGTCGATCTCTTTGCGCCACGGCACAGACGGTTGCGCTCCCTTACGGGTGACAGCAATCGCGGCGGCGGCATGGGCAAAACGGATGGCGTCTGCCACTTCACGGCCTTCCAGCAGCGCGGTGACAAATGCGCCATTAAAAGTGTCGCCAGCGGCGATCGTATCGATGGCCTGAACTTTAAATCCGGGGACCCGGCGGCTTTCGCCCTCGCAGCTTAACCACACGCCGCGGCTGCCGAGAGTAATCATCACCGTACCAATCCCTTTCGCATGAAGCGCACTGGCAGCTTTCGCGGCATCGTCGTCGCTTTCAACGCGAATACCGGTCAGCTTTTCCGCTTCGGTTTCATTCGGCGTAATGACATCCACCAGCGCCAGCAGTTCATCTGAAAGTTCGCGCGCCGGGGCAGGGTTAAGCACCACGGTAGTCTGATGCTGATGAGCGATTTTCGCAGCGGCCATCACGCTCTCCAGCGGCGACTCCAGCTGCATTAACAATGCCTGCGCGCTGGCAATTCGTTCTTTTTCCGCCTCAACCTGAGAAACAGAAAGCGCAGCATTTGCGCCGGCATGAATACCGATGACATTCTCGCCTTCCGCGTTAACGAAAATTAACGCGACGCCGGTTGATTCGCCAGCAACGGCACGCACCGGCGCCACGTCGATGTTATCGCTCGCCAGCTGGCGGCGAACGCGTTCGCCGATATCGTCATCGCCAGTACAAGCAATGAAGGCAATATCCGCGCCGCTACGCCCGGCAGCGACAGCCTGATTGGCGCCTTTACCGCCGAAAGCCACTTGATAGTGGTTTCCGGTAACGGTTTCACCTGGAGTAGGGAAGGATTCAAGGTTAAGAATGTGATCGGCATTGATGCTGCCAAGGACGACAAGTTTGCCTGCGGTTTTCATCATCTTTGTTCCCGGGAAAGCGCGCCACCGGACTCCGGTGGCGCATGCCCTGCTTTTCTTTTTTATGTTGTCCCTCGGACCGTTGCCGGCCCGAATCGCATTTTACTGCTTAATGACCAGTTTCAGCTCAACCGGATAGCTGGCATCCACTTTTTCACCCTTCAGCACTTTATCAGCGGTTTCGACGCCTTTAACGCCGATCTGCTCCGGCAACTGGGCGATGGTCGCTGCCAGTTTGCCACTATTTACTGCTTTTTCGCCATCCGGAGTGCCGTCAAATCCAACCACCATCACATCAGATTTTCCAGCAGTCTGCAGCGCACGCAGCGCGCCCAGCGCCATTTCGTCGTTCTGCGCAAACACCGCCTGCACGTCCGGATGCGCCGTCAGCAGGTTCTGCATCACGTTCAGACCTTTGGTACGGTCGAAGTCAGCGGGTTGGCTGGCCAGTACGTTGAACTTATGCGCCGCCACGGCCTGTTTGAAACCTTCGCCGCGCTCGCGCGCCGCAGAGGTACCGGCAATGCCTTGCAGCTCAATGACTTTCGCATTTTCCCCGACTTTCTTCGCGATATAGTCGCCGGCCATTTTACCGCCCAGCACGTTATCGGAAGCAATATGACTCACCACATCGCCTTTTGAAGCCTGGCGGTCCAGGGTAATAACCGGGATTTTAGCCTGGTTCGCCATCTTCACCGCATTGCCGACAGCATCGGAGTCGGTTGGGTTAATCAGCAGCAGTTTGGCGCCGCGAACCGTTAAGTCCTGTACGTTCGCCAGCTCTTTCGCCGGGTTATTCTGGGAATCCAGCACCACCAGGTTGTAGCCCAGCTTATCGGCTTCTTTCTGCGCGCCGTCTTTCAGAGAAACGAAGAAGGGGTTATTCAGGGTAGAGATAACCAGTGCGATGGTATCTTTCGCCATCGCGTTTGCGCTAACGGTCGCGCTTAGAGCAACAGCAGAGACCAGGGTCGCCAGTTTTTTCATATTCATAGTTAAGATGTCCTGTAGAGTTCTCAGTTACTGCTTTTTGTTATCTACCAGTACCGCCAGCAAAATCACCACCGCTTTGACGATCATCTGGTAATAGGAAGAAACGCCTAAAAGGTTCAGACCATTGTTCAGGAAGCCCAGGATCAACGCGCCAATCAGCGTGCCGACGATACGACCTTTACCACCGGCCAGGCTAGTGCCGCCAAGTACGACCGCAGCAATCGCGTCTAATTCATAGCCCGTCCCCGCCGTCGGCTGCGCAGAGGAAAGACGCGCCACTTCGATGATGCCGGCCAGTGAAGCCAACATCCCGCACAGCGCATAGACGATGATTTTCACTCTATTCACGCTGATGCCGGAAAGCCGCGTCGCCGCTTCGTTACCGCCCAGGGCATAAATATAACGGCCCAGGCGAGTATGGTGCAGCATGTACCAGGCCGCCAGGAAGACAATCGCCATAATCCATACCGGCGTCGGGATCCCAAGCGGGCGTCCGATACCGAACCAGCCAAACAGATCGGCGTTATCGCTAAAGCCGGTGTTGATCGGGCTACCGTTGGTATAAACCATCGTCACGCCGCGCAGCAGCAGCATCATCACCAGGGTGGCGATAAACGCCTGCACGCGACCTTTCGCGACAATTACCCCGGTCACCGCGCCAATAGCCGCACCGAGCGCCAGCGCGGCGGCAACGGCCACCAGCGCATTCACTTCGATACCGACGATAGACGCCGCGACGGCGCCGGTCAATGCCAGCAGAGAACCGACGGACAGGTCGATCCCCGATGTCAGAATGACCAGCGTCATCCCGACCGCCATGATGGCGTTAACGGAAGTCTGCTGCAGAATGTTGAACAGGTTATTAACGGTAAAAAAGTTAGGGCTCATGGTCGAAACGATCGCGATCAGCACCAGCAGGGCGATCAGCGATTTTTGCTCCATCAGCCACGCTTTAGTGAAATAGCGGCGACCAGTAACAGCCTGGGTAGTCATCTTTTTTACTCCTGATTCACACGGTTAAGCTTGCCCACAGCGGCAGCCATCAATACTTCCTGGGTGGCCTGCTCGCGTGTGAATTCACCGCCGAGATGCCCTTCATGCATCACAATGATGCGATCGCTCATGCCCAGCACTTCCGGCATCTCAGAAGAGACAAGGATGATGCTCAGGCCATCGGCTTTAAACTGGTTAATCAGCTGGTAGATCTCTTTCTTCGCCCCGACGTCGACGCCACGGGTTGGTTCGTCGAGGATCAGCACTTTCGGCCGGGTCATCAGCCCGCGAGCGATAGCGACTTTTTGCTGGTTCCCCCCAGAAAGCAGGCCAATTGCCTGCTCCATTGAAGGCGTCTTCACATTAAAAAGCCGAATGAAATCGCTGACCGCCTGCTGTTCATCTTTATGCTTAAGGCTACCGCCCGCCCTGCTGAAGTAGCGCAGCGCGGTTAATGACATGTTTTCTTTGACCGACATCCCGAGCACCAGGCCATCACGCTTACGGTCTTCGGAGATATAAACAATGCCGTTCGCCAGGCCATCCTGCGGCGAACGGGTGACGACTTCATGGCCGTCCAGCGTCACGGAACCGCTGCTGCGCGGCAGCGCGCCGTACAGCACCTTCATCAGTTCAGTGCGCCCGGCGCCCATCAGCCCGGCAACGCCGAGGATTTCGCCCTGACGCAGGGTAAACGTCACGTTTTCCACCCCGGAACCGCAGAGATTATCGACCTTCAGACGTACCGCGCCGGGCGCCTTATCGAGATGCGGATATTGATCTTCCAGCTTACGGCCAACCATCATCTCGATCAGTCGGTCTTCATCCAGCGAAGCCACTTCACGCTCGGCAATAAATTGCCCGTCGCGAAATACGGTGACGTCATCGCAGATTTCGAAGATCTCTTTCATGCGGTGGGAAATATAGACAATGCCGCGCCCCTGCGATTTCAATTCGCGGATGACGCGGAACAGCGATTCGGTCTCGGTATCGGTCAGGGCATCGGTAGGCTCATCCATAATGATGACCTTCGATTCGAAGCTCAGCACTTTGGCGATTTCCACCATTTGCTGATCGCCAATCGACAGATCGCCCACCAGCTTCTGGCTGTTAAAACGTAAATTCAGCTTCGCCAGCAGCTTGTCCGCTTCGGCATACATCTTTTTCCAGTCGATTTTGCCAAAGCGGTTAACGAACTCGCGGCCAAGGAAGATGTTCTCGGCAATCGTTAATTGCGGGATCAGGTTGAGTTCTTGGTGAATGATGCCGATACCGGCTTCCTGTGAGGATTTTGGGCCGTTAAAGGTCGTTTCTTTACCTAACCACAGCAAAGAACCGGCATCACGGGTATAGATACCGGTGAGTACCTTCATCATTGTCGATTTACCGGCGCCATTTTCCCCTACCAGCGCCATTACCCGGCCAGCATAGACATTCAGCGCCGCGCCGGAGAGCGCTTTGACGCCAGGGAACGCTTTATCGATCCCTTTCAGCTGTAATAAAGCTTCCATGGCGGCGACCTCAGAAAGTGACGCCGGCACAGAGAATAATATTCGCATACGGGGAACACTCCCCGCTGCGAATTACCGCCTGACTATCTGCGGTTTGTTTTTTGAACTGCTCATGACTGGTGTAACGAATTTCAATCGTATTTCCCTGGTGCTGCTGCAGCTGCTCAAGATGATTGAGCAACGTCGCGTGGAGTTGCGGATTATGGGTTTTAATCTCTTCCGCGATGACCGCCGCCTCAACCTGCATTTCCGTCGTTACGACCTCCAGAACCTGCATAAATGAAGGTACGCCCTGAGTAAGCGCCATATCGATTCGCGCGCTGCTGCGGGGAACCGGCAATCCGGCGTCGCAAACAACCAGCATATCGGTATGACCGAGGCGGGAGATAACGGAAGAAATATCAGCGTTAAGTACGGTGCCTTTTTTCATTTTTTCTCTTTTGCTCCACTAGCGAAACGTTTCGCTAACATTAGTATTGTAAATGCAGGAGCAAAAAACCATCATCAAAAGAGATAAATGTGATCGCCATCGAAACGTTTCGCAAGGCGTGGGCAGGAAATTGCATCGAGATGTGAGAGACAAAAAAGCCCTTCGTTATTGAAGGGCTTTTTGACATCAGATTTCTACCTGAGTACCGAGTTCGATAACCCGGTTCGGCGGGATTTCAAACTGATCCGGCGCGCGCAGAGCGTTACGCTGCAACAGCAGATATAGTTTGCCGCGCAGGCGCAGATACCATGGCCGTTTGCCGATAATCAGCGACTCGTGGGACATAAAGAACGACGTTTCCATCATTCGGCAGCTCAGCCCTTCCAGGCCGCAGCGATGGAACACCTCTTCGACGTTCGGCGTTTCACGCCAGCCATAGCTTGCTACAACGCGCCAGAACGACGGCGACAGTTGCTCAATCTGCACGCGGCGCACGTTATGCACATACGGGGCATCTTCGGTGCGCAGGGTCAGCAGGATCACGCGTTCATGCAGCACCTTGTTGTGTTTCAGGTTATGCAGCAGCGCAAAAGGGATCACGTTCAGGGCGCGAGACATATAGACCGCGGTACCCGGCACGCGCACCGGCGGTGATTTCTCCAGCGAGGAGATCATCGCTTCCAGCGAGTTGCCATGTTCATGCATCCGGCGCAGCAGGCGGAAACGCTCGCTCTTCCAGGTGGTCATCACCGTAAACATCACCAGGCCCAGTGATAACGGCAACCAACCGCCGGAGACGATTTTATCGAGGTTCGCCGAGAACAGCGGAATATCGATACACAGGAAGGCCACCAGCATCAGGCCGACAAACAGCTTATTCCAGTGCCAGTTTTTGCGCGCCACGGTCGCCGACAGAATGGAGGTCAACACCATGGTGCCCGTTACCGCAATACCGTACGCCGCCGCCAGATTAGAAGAGTGCTCGAAGCTGACAATGACGATGACCACAGAAACGTACAGCAGCCAGTTAATGAACGGGATGTAAATCTGCCCGGACTCCATTTCCGAAGTATGGATAATGCGCATTGGCGACAGATAGCCCAGACGCACGGCCTGACGAGTCAGCGAGAAGACCCCGGAAATCACCGCCTGCGAGGCGATAACCGTCGCCAGGGTCGCGATAATCAGCATCGGGATCAGCGCCCATTCCGGCGCCAACAGGAAGAACGGGTTTTTAATGGCTTCCGGGTGCTTCAACAGCAGCGCGCCCTGGCCAAAATAGTTAAGCACCAGTGATGGCAGTACTACCGAGAACCACGCTACGCGAATCGGTAGTTTGCCGAAGTGACCCATATCGGCATACAGCGCTTCCACACCGGTAATCGACAGCACCACCGCGCCGAGCGCAATAAAGGATACCGTTTTGTACTGCAGGAAGAAGTTCACTGCCCAGTAAGGGTTCAGCGCCTGCAGAACTTCCGGGTTATCGAGGATACTGCGCGCGCCAAGCACCGCCAGCAACAGGAACCAGATCAGCATAATTGGCGCGAACAGCTTGCCGACCATCCCGGTTCCGTGTTTTTGAATAGCAAAAAGCAGGGTCAGCACAATAATGGAGATGGGGACAATCCAGGTATCCAGCTGTGGGGCGATAATTTCCAACCCCTCTATCGCCGACATCACCGATATTGCCGGGGTTATCACCACTTCACCATAGAAGAAGCTACCGCCAATCAGGCCGAGGATCACCAATACGGAGGTCATCTTTGCCGAGGTGTTGCGCCCCGCCAGCGACATCAGCGTCAAGATCCCGCCCTCGCCGGCGTTATCCGCCCGCATCACGAAGGTGATGTATTTTATTGATACGGTAAAGATCAACAGCCAGAAAATCAGCGACAGAAAGCCAAAAACCGCATCGCGTTCAACGCCAAAGCCAAACTGGCCTGACAGACATTCGCGAAGGGTATACAGTGGACTGGTACCGATATCGCCGTAAACCACGCCGATTGCCGCCAGCGTTATTGCCGGCAGCGATTGTTTATTATCAGTGCTCATAGACTAGTCTTTTCGTTTATAAAACAAATGTGTGCCTAGTCCCTTGGCCCACAAAAAGCGCACAGTATGCACGATTATTTGCTGAATCGTACCCCTAACTGACACCATATTAACTTAGCTCAAAGAAAATAAATCGATTCTTCAGGCTATTACCACCCCTAATCAAACATCTATACTCGACGCAATAACGACACACGACAAAGCACGCAACTCTATTATGGCTCAATCACATTTACTGGCAGAAAGAATTTCCCGACTTAGCGCCGCCCTGGAAAAAGGGCTCTTTGAACGCAGCCACGCAATACGCCTGTGCCTGTTGGCCGCGCTTAGCGGCGAGAGCGTGTTCCTGCTGGGGCCGCCCGGCATCGCGAAAAGCCTGATCGCCCGCCGCCTTAAGTTCGCTTTCAGGCAGGCGCGCGCTTTTGAATATCTGATGACCCGCTTCTCCACGCCGGAAGAAGTTTTCGGCCCGCTGTCGATTCAGGCGCTCAAAGATGAAGGGCGCTATGAGCGTTTAACGGCAGGCTATCTGCCAGAGGCGGAAATCGTCTTCCTGGATGAAATCTGGAAAGCCGGCCCAGCTATCCTAAATACCCTGCTGACGGCCATCAACGAACGCCACTTCCGCAACGGCGCCCATGAAGAGAAAATCCCAATGCGCCTGCTGGTCGCGGCGTCGAACGAACTGCCCGAAGCGGACAACAGCCTCGAAGCCTTATATGACCGCATGCTGATCCGCCTGTGGCTGGATAAAGTACAGGATAAAACTAACTTCCGCTCGATGCTGGTCAGCCAGCAGGATGAAAACAGCAATCCGGTTCCTGAAAACCTGCAAATCAGCAACGATGAATTTACCCAGTGGCAGCATGACATTGGTACCGTGAAGTTGCCGGACAACGTCTTCGAGCTGGTTTTCCAACTGCGCCAACAATTAGATGCCTTGCCTAATGCGCCTTACGTTTCCGATCGCCGCTGGAAAAAAGCCATCCGTCTGCTGCAGGCCAGCGCCTTCTTTAGCGGCCGCGACGCCATCGCGCCTATCGACCTGATCCTGCTGAAAGATTGCCTGTGGCATAACATCGAAAGCATGAATCTGATGTCGCAGCAGTTGGAGTCACTGATGACCAGCCATGCCTGGGGTCAGCAGGCGATGCTGACTAAACTAGGCGCCATCATCCAACGCCGTATTCAAATCCAGCAGCAGCACAGCGATAAAACCGCGCTTAAAGTCACGCGCGTTGGCGGCATGTTCAGCCGTAAGCCGCATTACGAACTGCCAGACGGTGTTGAGGGCGAGACGTTGACGCTGCTTCTCCAGCAACCGCTGAAACTGCACGATCTCGAAGTTATCCATATCGCCTTTGAACGCCAGGCGCTGATCAACTGGCTGGAGAAAGGCGGCGAGATCCGCGGCAAGCTCAACGGTATCGGTTTTGCCCAGCCATTAACGATGGATGTCGATGCCAGCCAACACCTGGTGGTGCGCGACGTCAGCCTGCAAGGCTCGCGCCTGTCGCTGCCCGGCAGCGAATCTCAGGAAAATATGCCTGCCGAGATCCGCCAGCAGCTGGAAGCGCTGGATGACGAGTGGCACCAGCAACATAACCGCTTTAGCGAACAGCAAAAATGCCTGTTTATTCCCGGCGACTGGCTGGGGCGTATCGAAGCCAGCCTGCAGGACGTCGGCGCGCAAATTAAACAGGCGCGCCAGCCATGACGCTCGACATGCTGAATGTCATGCTGGCGGTCAGCGAAGAAGGGATGATCGAGGAGATGCTGCTGGCGCTGCTGGCCTCGCCTCAACTGGCGGTGTTCTTTGAAAAATTTCCGCGGCTGAAAAATATCATCGCCGCCGATATTCCGCGCTGGCGAGAAGCGGTTCGCGCCCGGCTCAAAGAGACGCAGATCCCTCCCGAGCTGGACGCCGAAGTGCAGATCTATCAGCAGGCCCAGCTGCTTTCAACATCGCAATTTATCGTGCAGCTGCCGCAGATCCTCGGCAAGCTGCATAAGCTCCAGTCGCCCTTTGCCGCCCAGGCGCAGCAGCTGGTGGACGATAACGCAACCTTCACCCCAGCGCTACATACTCTGTTCTTACAACGCTGGCGCTTAAGTCTGGTGGTACAGACCACCACCCTCAACCAGCACTTATTAGACGATGAGCGCGATCAGCTGCTCAGCGAGGTGCAGGAACGAATGACGCTGAGCGGGCAGCTAGAGCCGGTGCTGGTGGAAAACGACAACGCCGCCGGCCGCCTGTGGGATATGAGCGCCGGCGAGCTTAAACGCGGCGATTACCAGCTGATCGTGCGCTATGGCGATTTTCTCAGCCAACAGCCGGAACTGATGCAGCTGGCTGAGCAGTTGGGCAGATCGCGGGAAGCCAAACTGGTGCCGAAGAAGGATGCGCCGATGGAGGCCTTCCGCGCGATGGTTCGTGAACCGGCAACGGTACCAGAGCAGGTCGATGGCCTGCAGCAAAGCGACGATATTCTACGTCTGTTGCCGCCAGAGCTGGCAACGCTCGGCATCACCGAACTGGAGTTCGAGTTCTACCGTAAGCTGGTGGAAAAACAGCTATTAACTTATCGCCTGCACGGCGACGCCTGGCGGGAGAAAATCACCGAACGCCCGGTAACCCGGCAGGATTTTGATGAGCAGCCGCGCGGGCCATTTATTGTCTGCGTAGATACCTCAGGTTCGATGGGCGGTTTTAACGAACAATGCGCCAAAGCCTTTTGTCTGGCGCTGATGCGCGTCGCGCTGGCGGATAACCGCCGCTGCTACATCATGCTGTTCTCCAGCGAAGTGGTGCACTACGAGCTAACCGGCCCGCAGGGGCTGGAGCAGGCGATCCGTTTTTTAAGCCAGCGCTTTCGCGGCGGCACCGATCTGGCCAGCTGTTTTCGCGCGATCGTTGAACGTTTGCAAAGCCCTCAGTGGGTCGATGCCGATGCGGTGGTGATTTCCGATTTTATCGCCCAGCGGTTGCCGGATGAGGTGGTCAACAAGGTGGGGGAGCTGCAGCATAAACATCAGCATCGTTTTCACGCGGTGGCGATGTCGGTACACGGCAAACCCGGCATCATGCGCATCTTCGATCATATCTGGCGCTTTGATACCGGATTGCGTAGCCGCCTGCTGCGTCGCTGGCGGCGTTAATCTTTACAGCAGAGCGGCGACGCTTTCCCGCACCTGCGCGGGCCATACGCCGCACTGTACCTGGCCGATATGGTCAAGCTGCAGCAACAGCATGGTTAAACGCGACTGGCCAATACCGCCGCCAATGGTCTGCGGCATCTCGCCGCGCAGCAGTGCCTGGTGCCATTCAAGCTGCAGACGGTCTTCATCGCCGGTCACCGCCAACTGGCGCTTCAGCGCCTCGGCGTCAACGCGGATCCCCATAGAGGAAAGCTCAAAAGCGTCTTCCAGCACCGGGTTCCACACCAGGATATCGCCGTTCAGGCCGGCAAAACCTTCCGCCGATGGCGAGCTCCAGTCATCATAATCCGGCGCGCGAACATCGTGGCGCTTACCGTCAGACAGTTTACCGCCGATACCGATTAAGAAGACGGCGCCAAGCTCTTTAGCGATCGCCCTCTCGCGGCCTTTAGCATCCAGATCCGGATAACGGCTCAACAGTTCCTGACTGTGAATAAAGTGGATCTGTTCCGGCAGGAACGGCGTCAGACCAAATTCCTGACTTACCGCCAGCTCGGTGGCTTTGATCCCAGCGTAAATCGCCTCAACCGTCGCTTTCAGCGTGCCGGTATGGCGTTCGCCGTCGCCCATGACGCGTTCCCAGTCCCACTGGTCAACATAAACGGAATGAATTGGGGTGAGGCGGTCTTCATCGGGGCGAAGGGCCTTCATGTGCGTGTATAGCCCTTCGCCCGCGCTGAAGTCGTGTTGTCCCAGGGTTTGACGCTTCCACTTCGCCAGTGAATGAACCACTTCGAATTGGGCGTCTGGCAGTGTTTTCACTTTTACCTGAACCGCTTTCTCGCAGCCGGACAAGTTGTCCTGCGTCCCATCTCCTACGCGGCTTAAGATCGGCGCCTGCACTTCAATCAGGCCAAGCTTCTCTTCCAGCTGACGGGAAAAATGGGATTTAACGAAACTAATCTGGCGTTGTTTTGCGATGTATGCGGTTTTCATTTTTTATCACTCCTGCGTCCTGTTGATATTGATTAAGCAACAGAAATGGCACTGAATTCAATAATCAATCAATAAAAAGACGTCCTGAGTTTTGATTCATTAAATTAACAAGCTAAAATAGTAAGAATCATCAAACATCATAAGAAAAAACAATGGAAAATTATCAGATCGACAATCTGGACCGCGGCATTCTTGATGCCTTAATGGCGAATGCGCGCACCGCCTACGCCGAACTGGCCAAACAGTTCGGCGTTAGCCCAGGTACGATTCACGTACGTGTAGAGAAAATGAAACAGGCGGGCATTATTACGGGGGCAAGAATCGACGTCAGCCCGAAACAGCTCGGTTATGACGTCGGCTGTTTCATCGGCATTATTCTTAAGAGCGCCAAAGACTATCCTTCCGCTCTCGCCCGGCTGGAGAGCCTGGAAGAGGTGACCGAGGCTTACTACACCACCGGCCACTACAGCATCTTTATTAAGGTAATGTGTAAATCTATCGATGCCCTGCAGCAGGTACTTATCAACAAGATCCAAACAATCGATGAAATTCAGTCCACTGAAACCCTGATCGTGCTGCAGAACCCGATCATGCGCACCATCAAGCCCTGATCGTTTTTTTTAATCCCACATTTTTCCACAGGTAGATCCCAGCTCGCTCACAGCGTACAATACGCCACTCAGAATAGTTGAGCGGGCGATCGGCGATCATGGCAGACATTACACTTATCAGCGGCAGCACCCTGGGCAGTGCGGAATATGTAGCAGAACATCTGGCGGAAAAGCTGGAAGAAGCGGGCTACAGCACTGATATCCAGCACGGTCCGCTGGTTGACGATCTGCAGGCTGAAGGGATCTGGTTAGTTATCTCTTCTACCCATGGCGCCGGCGATATTCCGGACAACCTGGTCCCTTTCTATGAAGCGTTGCTGGAGAAGCAGGCCGATCTTTCTGCCGTTCGCTTTGGCGCGGTGGGTATCGGTAGCCGCGAATATGACACTTTTTGCGGCGCAATCGACAAACTGGAAGCGGCATTAAAGGCCAACGGGGCAAAACAGATCGGCGAAACGCTGAAAATTAATGTCCTCGAACACGAGATTCCTGAAGATCCAGCCGAGGTTTGGGTGGGATCCTGGAAAAATTTACTCTGAGTTTTGTAAAGATCCGCAGCTTCTTCTGTGGATAACCCTGCTCAAAAGCTTGGATCAACCGGTAGTTATCCAAAGAATAACCGGAGTATGCTTTTTGAGCTGTGCATAACCCTTCATTCTGATCCCAGCTTATACGGAACAGGATCACCGATCATTCACAGATTGTGATCCTTCTTAAGCGTTTGATCTTAAATAGTGGATCCGACTTATCCACAAAGAGAGTCGATCCTAATAAGAGATCACAATAGAACAGATCTCTAAATAAAAGATCTTCTTTTTAATACTCAGGATCCCGGCCCCTTTCTCGAAAGAGCAAAGTTGAGTAGAATCCACGGCCCGGGCTTCAATCCATTTTCAAACCGCGTTATGCGAGGCAGATCACCATGTTTTATCAGGATCCTTTTGACGTCATCATCATTGGCGGGGGTCATGCAGGCACTGAGGCCGCGATGGCAGCAGCGCGAATGGGCCAACAAACCCTGCTTTTGACACACAATATCGATACGCTGGGGCAGATGAGTTGCAACCCGGCGATTGGCGGTATTGGGAAGGGACACCTGGTAAAAGAAGTGGATGCGCTCGGTGGTCTGATGGCGAAGGCGATCGATCAGGCAGGTATTCAGTTTAGGATACTAAACGGTAGCAAAGGCCCGGCTGTCCGTGCGACTCGCGCCCAGGCCGACCGGGTGTTGTATCGTCAGGCGGTACGCACCGCGCTGGAGAACCAGCCAAACCTGATGATCTTCCAGCAGGCAGTAGAAGATCTGATTGTCGAAAACGATCGCGTCGTCGGCGCCGTGACCCAAATGGGCCTCAAGTTCCGGGCTAAGTCGGTGGTGCTGACCGTCGGCACCTTCCTGGATGGCAAAATCCACATCGGTCTGGACAACTACAGCGGCGGCCGTGCCGGCGATCCGCCGTCAATCCCGCTGTCTCGCCGTCTGCGTGAACTGCCGCTTCGCGTAAGCCGCCTGAAAACCGGTACTCCGCCGCGAATTGACGCGCGCACCATCGATTTTAGCGTGCTGGCGCAACAGCACGGCGATAACCCGATGCCGGTCTTCTCGTTTATGGGATCCGCGGATCAACATCCGCGCCAGGTACCGTGCTATATCACTCACACCAACGAGAAAACCCATGATGTGATCCGCAGCAACCTCGATCGCAGCCCAATGTACGCCGGGGTGATTGAAGGTATCGGCCCACGTTACTGCCCGTCGATCGAAGACAAGGTCATGCGCTTTGCCGATCGCAACCAGCATCAGATCTTCCTTGAACCGGAAGGGCTGACTTCAAACGAAATTTATCCAAACGGTATCTCCACCAGCCTGCCGTTTGATGTGCAAATGCAAATCGTCCGCTCAATGCAGGGGATGGAAAACGCGAAGATCGTTCGCCCTGGCTACGCCATTGAGTACGATTTCTTTGACCCGCGTGACCTGAAGCCGACGCTGGAAAGCAAATACATTCAGGGTCTGTTCTTCGCCGGTCAGATCAACGGCACTACCGGCTATGAAGAAGCCGCCGCGCAGGGTCTGCTTGCCGGTCTTAATGCCGCCCGCTTCTCAGCGGAAAAAGAAGGTTGGGCGCCGCGTCGCGATCAGGCCTATCTTGGCGTTCTGGTGGACGATCTGTGCACCCTCGGCACCAAAGAACCGTACCGTATGTTTACCTCCCGTGCTGAATATCGCCTGATGCTGCGTGAAGACAACGCCGATCTGCGCCTGACCGAACAGGGACGAGAGCTGGGGCTGGTGGACGATGAGCGCTGGGCGCGTTTCAACGAGAAACTGGAAAGCATTGAGCGTGAACGCCAACGCCTGAAAACCAGCTGGGTTAACCCGCTGGCGGAAAGCGCAGCCGAAGTGAACGCTCATCTGACCGCGCCGTTATCGCGTGAAGCCAGCGGCGAAGATCTGCTGCGTCGCCCGGAAATGACCTACGAACAGCTGGTTCAGCTTTCTCCGTTCGCGCCGGGCCTGCAGGATCAACAGGCGGCCGAGCAGGTTGAGATTCAGGTTAAGTACGAAGGCTATATCGCTCGTCAGCAGGACGAGATCGAAAAACAGCAACGCAACGAGAATACTTTGCTGCCGGCAACGCTCGATTACCGTCAGGTATCCGGCTTGTCCAACGAGGTTATTGCCAAGCTAAACGACCATAAACCATCATCTATCGGTCAGGCATCGCGTATTTCCGGGATTACTCCGGCGGCAATTTCTATTTTGCTGGTGTGGCTGAAAAAGCAGGGGATGCTGCGCCGCAGCGCCTGATAGCCGTCAGAGCGCGTTAATTTGGCGGATGCAAAATCAGCGATCGCCTTTATAATTCACAGCCCGGTAAGCGTTAGCGCCTCCGGGCTCATTATTTTTAGAAGGTACTCACCGTGCTCAACAAACTTTCTCGTCTGCTGGACGAAGCGGGTATTTCGCTCACCGATCACCAGAAAAATCAGCTGGTGGCGTATGTCGGGATGCTGGATAAGTGGAACAAAGCCTATAACCTGACCTCTGTTCGCGATCCTAACGAGATGCTGGTTCGCCATATCCTCGATAGCATTATCGTTGCGCCGTATCTACAGGGCTCCCGCTTTATCGATGTGGGAACCGGCCCTGGCCTGCCGGGGATTCCGCTGGCTATCGTGCGCCCGGAATCTCATTTCACATTACTGGATAGCCTTGGCAAGCGTGTACGCTTCCTGCGCCAGGTCCAGCATGAGCTAAAACTGGATAACATCACCCCTGTGCAGAGCCGTGTGGAAGAATTTCCCGCAGAGCCGCCGTTTGATGGCGTCATTAGCCGTGCTTTTGCCTCGCTGAACGATATGGTGAGCTGGTGCCACCACCTGCCGGCGCCACACGGACATTTCTACGCGTTGAAAGGACAGGCGCAGGAAAGTGAAATGGCAAACCTGCCAGAAGGTTACCAGGTTTGTGACGTGATTGAACTGCATGTCCCCCAGCTGGAAGGGGAGAGACATTTGGTGGTCATTAAGCCAAACACCTTATAATTTTTATCAAAAAATGTGGAAAAAATGTGGCCTGCGCATGTTACAAAAATCAAAGTTACCTGCGGGTATTATCTGGCCACTTTTAACCTTGTTTTTACTATGGCTTTTCTAGCGTTTAACTTTAGCGTGGTGGTTTACTGGCAGAATAGTCAACTTTGAAAATATCAGGGTGCTAAAAATCGATGAACTGTCAGTTCATATTGATGTTAAATTTTTATTATAAATGTCAATAAAAGGTTTTTATTGTATGTGGGGTTGTTTTGCAAAAAGACCTCACTTTTTATCTTGAATATCAAAAAGATGAAAACTTACTGATTCTGTACAGATTTAATTCGATTGCACCGAAAATGTTTATTATGTGATCTAATGCACGCTTTAATGGCCGCGTTTTCTCATTATTTGCACTTCTGGTTGATCCCTCACTGATTGACGAAATGCATGAAAAATTGCCGCTCAGAAAATAATTAAACATTTATTCACTATTTTGCTACTTAATGTTTGAAATCACGTGTTGTCACCGTATAATTTGTCCGCTTTTTGACGCTTGACTCTTGGTCTTAAAGAACGTTTTATACGACACGCGGCATACCTCGAAGGGAGCAGGAGTAAAAACGTGATGTCTATGTCGCTCGTGAGTCGAAACGTTGCTCGAAAGCTTCTGTTTATTCAGTTACTGGCAGTAATAGCAAGCGGACTGCTGTTCAGCCTCAAAGACCCCTTCTGGGGCATCTCCGCCATATGCGGAGGTTTGGCGGTCGTTTTGCCAAACGCGTTGTTTATGATTTTTGCCTGGCGCCATCAGGCGCATACACCAGCACAAGGCCGAGTGGCCTGGACCTTCGCTTTCGGTGAAGCATTCAAGGTGTTGCTGACCTTCGCCCTACTGGCGATGGCGCTGGCGGTTTTTGAAGTGGTATTTTTGCCGCTGATAGTGACGTGGGTTTTGGTGCTGGTGGTACAAATTCTGGCTCCAGCTGTAATTAACAACAAAGGGTAAAAGGCATCATGGCTTCAGAAAATATGACGCCGCAGGATTACATAGGACACCATCTGAACAACCTTCAGTTGGACCTACGTACATTCTCGCTGGTGGATCCGCACAACCCCCCAGCCACCTTCTGGACGCTCAATATTGACTCCATGTTTTTCTCGGTGGTTCTCGGTCTGCTGTTCCTTGCCATGTTCCGTAGCGTTGCTAAGAGAGCGACCAGCGGCGTACCAGGGAAATTCCAAACCTTCATCGAAATGATCATCGGCTTCGTCCATGGCAGCGTCAAAGACATGTACCATGGCAAGAGCAAGGTCATCGCGCCGCTGGCGCTTACTGTGTTCGTCTGGGTATTCCTGATGAACCTGATGGACCTGCTGCCAATCGACCTGATTCCTTATATCGGCGAACACATTTTCGGCCTGCCTGCACTGCGCGTGGTTCCGTCTGCGGACGTGAACATCACCCTGTCGATGGCGCTTGGCGTGTTCATCCTGATTATTTTCTACAGCATCAAAATGAAAGGCGTTGGTGGGTTCGTTAAAGAACTGACCATGCAGCCGTTCAATCACTGGGCGTTCATTCCTGTCAACTTAATCCTTGAAGGGGTAAGCCTGCTGTCCAAACCGGTTTCTCTCGGTCTGCGACTGTTCGGCAACATGTATGCCGGTGAGCTGATTTTCATTCTGATTGCTGGTCTGTTGCCGTGGTGGTCACAGTGGATTCTGAATGTGCCTTGGGCCATTTTCCACATCCTGATTATTACGCTGCAAGCCTTCATCTTCATGGTTCTGACGATTGTCTATCTGTCGATGGCATCCGAAGAGCATTGATTTTTACCAACACTACTACGTTTTAACTGAAACAAACTGGAGACTGTCATGGAAAACCTGAATATGGATCTGCTGTACATGGCTGCCGCTGTGATGATGGGTCTGGCGGCAATCGGTGCTGCGATCGGTATCGGCATCCTCGGGGGTAAATTCCTGGAAGGCGCAGCGCGTCAACCGGATCTGATTCCTCTGCTGCGTACTCAGTTCTTTATCGTTATGGGTCTGGTGGATGCTATCCCGATGATCGCTGTAGGTCTGGGTCTGTACGTGATGTTTGCTGTCGCGTAGTAAGTTGTTCGAAAGAAACCTAAGCCACAGAGTTAATTTAAGAGGTATTGTGCTGTGAACATGAACGCAACAATCCTCGGCCAGGCCATCGCGTTTGTTATCTTCGTATGGTTCTGCATGAAGTACGTATGGCCGCCGTTAATGGCTGCCATCGAAAAGCGCCAGAAAGAAATTTCTGACGGTTTAGCTTCTGCAGAACGCGCTAAGAAAGATTTGGACCTTGCACAGGCCAACGCGACCGACCAGCTGAAAAAAGCGAAAGCGGAAGCCCAGGTAATCATCGAGCAAGCGAACAAGCGTCGCTCTCAGATTCTGGACGAAGCTAAAGCTGAAGCAGAACAGGAACGCACTAAAATCGTCGCACAGGCGCAGGCTGAAATCGATGCCGAACGTAAACGTGCTCGCGAAGAACTGCGTAAGCAGGTTGCTATCCTGGCTGTTGCTGGCGCCGAGAAGATCATCGAACGTTCCGTGGATGAAGCTGCTAACAGCGACATCGTGGATAAACTTGTCGCTGAACTGTAAGGAGGGAGGGGCTGATGTCTGAATTTGTAACGGTAGCTCGCCCCTACGCCAAAGCAGCTTTTGACTTTGCCGTCGAACACAAAAGTGTTGAGCGCTGGCAGGATATGCTGGCGTTTGCCGCTGAAGTGACTAAAAACGAACAAATGGCAGAGCTTCTCTCCGGTGCCCTGGCGCCGGAAACGCTCTCAGATGCGTTTATCGCTATCTGCGGCGAGCAACTCGACGAAAATGGTCAGAACCTGATTCGGGTGATGGCTGAAAATGGTCGTCTGAAGGTGCTCCCGGATGTTCTTGAGCAGTTCATTCACCTGCGTGCGGCCAGCGAGGCCATCGCAGAGGTAGATGTTATTTCTGCCAACCAACTGAGTGAAGAACAGCTTGCGAAGATCTCCGGCGCGATGGAAAAGCGTCTGTCACGCAAAGTTAAGCTGAATTGCAAAATCGATAAGTCTGTTATGGCAGGAGTTATCATCCGCTCGGGTGATATGGTCATTGATGGTAGCGTACGCGGCCGTCTTGATCGCCTGGCAGACGTCTTGCAGTCTTAAGGGGACTGGAGCATGCAACTGAATTCCACCGAAATCAGCGAACTGATCAAGCAGCGCATTGCTCAGTTCAATGTTGTGAGTGAAGCTCACAACGAAGGTACTATTGTTTCTGTAAGTGACGGTGTTATCCGCATCCACGGCCTGGCCGATTGTATGCAGGGTGAAATGATTTCCCTGCCGGGTAACCGTTACGCTATCGCACTGAACCTGGAGCGCGACTCCGTTGGTGCGGTTGTGATGGGTCCGTATGCTGACCTCGCCGAAGGCATGAAGGTTAAGTGTACAGGCCGTATTCTGGAAGTTCCGGTCGGTCGTGGTCTGTTAGGCCGCGTGGTGAACACCCTGGGTGCGCCGATTGACGGTAAAGGTCCTGTTGAGCACGATGGCTTCTCGCCAATCGAAGTTATCGCTCCGGGCGTTATCGATCGTCAATCCGTAGACCAGCCGGTGCAGACCGGTTACAAATCTGTTGATGCCATGATTCCAATCGGCCGTGGCCAGCGTGAGCTGATCATCGGTGACCGTCAGACCGGTAAAACCGCGATGGCAATCGATGCGATCATCAACCAGCGTGATTCCGGCATCAAATGCGTATACGTAGCTATCGGCCAGAAAGCGTCCACCATCTCTAACGTGGTGCGTAAACTGGAAGAGCACGGCGCGCTGTCCAACACTATCGTTGTTGTGGCGACCGCTTCTGAATCTGCTGCGCTGCAATACCTGGCGCCGTATGCCGGTTGCGCAATGGGCGAATACTTCCGCGACCGCGGTGAAGATGCGCTGATCGTTTACGATGACCTGTCTAAACAGGCTGTTGCTTACCGTCAGGTTTCCCTGCTGCTCCGTCGTCCGCCAGGACGTGAAGCATTCCCGGGCGACGTGTTCTACCTCCACTCCCGTCTGCTGGAGCGCGCATCCCGCGTTAACGCGGAATACGTTGAGAAATTCACCAATGGTGAAGTTAAAGGTAAAACCGGCTCCCTGACTGCGCTGCCGATTATCGAGACGCAAGCGGGTGACGTTTCCGCATTCGTTCCGACCAACGTAATTTCCATTACCGATGGTCAGATCTTCCTGGAAACCAACCTGTTCAACTCCGGTATTCGTCCGGCGGTTAACCCGGGTATCTCCGTATCCCGTGTTGGTGGTGCTGCTCAGACCAAGATCATCAAGAAACTGTCCGGTGGTATCCGTACCGCGCTGGCGCAGTATCGTGAACTGGCTGCGTTCTCTCAGTTCGCATCCGATCTGGACGAAGCGACTCGTAAGCAGCTGAGCCACGGTCAGAAAGTGACCGAGCTGCTGAAACAGAAACAGTATGCACCTATGTCTGTAGCACAGCAGGGCCTGGTACTGTTCGCTGCTGAACGCGGTTACCTCGAAGATGTGGAACTGGCGAAAATCGGTAGCTTCGAAGCCGCTCTGCTGGCTTACGTTGACCGTGACCACGCTCCGCTGATGCAAGAGATTAACCAGACCGGTGGCTATAACGACGAGATCGAAGGCAAGCTGAAAGGCATCCTCGACTCCTTCAAAGCAACCCAGTCCTGGTAAAGTCTGGCGGCTTGCCTTAGGGCAGGCCGCAAGGCATTGAGGAGAAGCTCATGGCCGGCGCAAAAGAGATACGTAGTAAGATCGCAAGCGTCCAGAACACGCAAAAGATCACCAAAGCGATGGAGATGGTCGCCGCCTCCAAAATGCGTAAAACGCAGGATCGCATGGCGGCCAGCCGTCCATATGCAGATACTATGCGCAAAGTGATTGGTCACCTTGCGAACGGTAATCTGGAATATAAGCACCCGTACCTGGAAGAACGCGACGTTAAACGCGTGGGCTACCTGGTGGTGTCGACCGACCGTGGTCTGTGCGGTGGCTTGAACATTAACCTGTTCAAAAAACTGCTGGCGGATATGAAAGCATGGTCCGATAAAGGCGTTCAGTGCGACCTCGCAATGATCGGCTCTAAAGGCGTGTCTTTCTTTAACTCCGTGGGCGGCAATATTGTGGCCCAGGTGACCGGTATGGGTGATAACCCGTCCCTGTCCGAACTGATCGGCCCGGTAAAAGTGATGTTGCAGGCCTACGATGAAGGCCGTCTGGACAAGCTTTACGTTGTCAGCAACAAATTTATTAACACCATGTCTCAGGCTCCGACCATCACTCAGCTGCTGCCATTACCGGCTTCAGAAGATGATGATCTGAAACGTAAGTCCTGGGATTACCTGTATGAGCCCGATCCGAAAGCGCTGCTGGATACCCTCCTGCGTCGTTATGTGGAATCTCAGGTTTATCAGGGCGTGGTAGAAAACCTGGCCAGCGAGCAGGCCGCCCGTATGGTGGCGATGAAAGCCGCGACCGATAATGGCGGCAGCCTGATTAAAGAGCTGCAGTTGGTATACAACAAAGCTCGTCAGGCCAGCATTACTCAGGAACTCACCGAGATCGTCTCGGGGGCCGCCGCGGTTTAACCAGGTTATTTCGTAGAGGATTTAAGATGGCTACTGGAAAGATTGTCCAGGTAATCGGCGCCGTGGTCGACGTCGAGTTCCCTCAGGATGCCGTACCACGCGTGTACGATGCCCTTGAGGTACAGAATGGTAATGAGAGCCTGGTGCTGGAAGTTCAGCAGCAGCTCGGCGGTGGCGTAGTTCGTGCTATCGCCATGGGTTCTTCCGACGGTCTGCGTCGTGGTCTGGAAGTTAAAGACCTCGAGCATCCGATCGAAGTCCCGGTAGGTAAAGCGACTCTGGGCCGTATCATGAACGTCCTGGGTCAGCCGATCGACATGAAAGGCGACATCGGCGAAGAAGAGCGTTGGGCTATCCACCGCGCGGCGCCTTCCTATGAAGAGCTGTCCAGCTCTCAGGAACTGCTGGAAACCGGCATCAAAGTTATCGACCTGATGTGTCCGTTCGCTAAGGGCGGTAAAGTTGGTCTGTTCGGTGGTGCGGGTGTAGGTAAAACCGTAAACATGATGGAGCTGATCCGTAACATCGCGATCGAGCACTCCGGTTACTCCGTGTTTGCGGGCGTCGGTGAGCGTACTCGTGAGGGTAACGACTTCTACCACGAAATGACCGACTCTAACGTTCTGGATAAAGTATCCCTGGTTTACGGCCAGATGAACGAGCCGCCGGGAAACCGTCTGCGCGTTGCGCTGACCGGCCTGACCATGGCTGAGAAATTCCGTGACGAAGGTCGTGACGTTCTGCTGTTCGTCGATAACATCTATCGTTACACCCTGGCCGGTACTGAAGTATCTGCACTGCTGGGTCGTATGCCTTCAGCGGTAGGTTATCAGCCGACTCTGGCGGAAGAGATGGGCGTTCTGCAGGAACGTATCACCTCCACCAAAACCGGTTCTATCACCTCCGTTCAGGCGGTATACGTACCTGCGGATGACTTGACTGACCCGTCCCCAGCAACCACCTTTGCGCACCTTGACGCAACCGTGGTACTGAGCCGTCAGATCGCGTCTCTGGGTATCTACCCGGCCGTTGACCCGCTGGATTCCACCAGCCGTCAGCTGGATCCGCTGGTTGTTGGTCAGGAACACTACGACACCGCGCGTGGCGTACAGTCCCTGCTGCAGCGTTATCAGGAACTGAAAGACATCATCGCCATCCTGGGTATGGATGAACTGTCTGAAGAAGATAAACTGGTGGTAGCTCGCGCTCGTAAGATCCAGCGCTTCCTGTCCCAGCCGTTCTTCGTAGCAGAAGTATTTACCGGTTCTCCGGGTAAATACGTTTCGCTGAAAGACACCATCCGTGGCTTTAAAGGCATCATGGAAGGCGAATACGATCACCTGCCGGAGCAGGCGTTCTACATGGTCGGTTCCATCGAAGAAGCCGTGGAAAAAGCCAAAAAACTTTAACGCCTTAATCGGAGGGTGATATGGCAATGACTTACCACCTGGATGTCGTCAGCGCAGAGAAACAAATGTTCTCTGGCCTGGTCGAGAAAATCCAGGTAACGGGTAGCGAAGGTGAACTGGGTATTTTCCCGGGTCATGCGCCGCTGCTCACCGCCATTAAGCCTGGTATGATTCGCATCGTTAAACAGTTCGGTCACGAAGAGTTTATCTATCTGTCCGGCGGCATTCTTGAAGTGCAACCGGGCAACGTGATCGTTCTGGCCGATACGGCAATTCGCGGTCAGGACCTCGACGAAGCACGAGCCCTGGAAGCGAAACGTAAAGCGGAAGAGCACATCAAGAGCTCTCACGGCGACGTGGATTACGCTCAGGCGTCCGCGGAACTGGCCAAAGCGATCGCTAAACTGCGCGTTATCGAATTGACCAAAAAAGCGATGTAACACCGGCTTGAAAGATAAAAGCCAGTCTGGCAACAGACTGGCTTTTTTTATGCTTAATGACCCACCCTGAGTTTAGAATCAGATGTATTGTTTACTTCCGCTACGGTTGTTAGGTCTGCCTTTAAAGACGGCAGGGCCATTCATCGTGAGTTCCAGGCTGTTGTCTTGTCGGCGGGTTAACCAAGGAGTGGATTCACTCATCGGTTTAGATGTCACACCTGATGGATATAATTCGATAGTATCCTGATCTATTTCAATCAGGCCAATAACGTAGGTATAAATACAGCTACTGAAGAAACCTTTCTTTTTCGTGAAATCAAAAGAGCATTCTACAATCTTGTCACCATACTCCATGCGCATTTTCGGTTTTAATGACGCTACGGCTACCACACCGTTACTGACGGCGGAATAGACACTACATACCAGCGCAATTTTCCCACCCGCCAGTCGGGATATTTCAGGGTTAATTTCTACCTTTTCAACGCCAGGCGCAGAAAGACTTGCGCTAACGACGTCGCCCGTATGGTAAACCCAGGGTTTTTTATTAAACGCACCTGATTTATCCGGCGCCTGAATGAGGGACATATTACCGTCAGGCCACAGAATTCCTACTCGTAAATCCAGGTCATCATTATCGCGACCATCGCCGTTATCTACCCATGTGGCGCTAATCGTAATTTTTGGGGGCGCATCGCTTCCCTTTATAAGCGAAACGCGGTGTTTATCTTCTGGTTTTTTGAGCGAAACTACCGCATTGTTTATATTAGGTTTTTGTAAGCCAGCAGTTGCAGGCGCCGGTTCACTTTCTACCTCGACACCATACATATTACAAAGCCCGACCAGGCCTGAGGAAAATCCCTGCCATACGGATCGGGCTTTAAATTGACCGTTATGCACATATAATTCCAGCACGATAATCCCAGTCTCCTGATTAAATGAACCGGGAGCTAGTTCCAGTATTTGTTCGCCCGCTTTTATTTGTGCCTGCAGATCGTTAACAGTAGAAAACCCCCCAGCGCTTCCGTCTTGAGTCAATGTGATGGCTATTTTCGTAATGCCAGCTGGTAGCTTTGATAAATCAAAATGAATGCTATGGGAAATCACATTATTTTGTAGTTCAGGTGGTATAAACATAGCACAACCAGAGCTATGCTTTTGAGCGTTAAAAAACACCATGCCGGTATCATCTTCCGTCTTTCCTGATGCAGTCAGTAGAAAAGCGGTAAGGTTGATATCCAGCCCATTGCCAGTCCGATGGGAAACGGTGACCAATCCAGTTGGCGCGTTTAAAGACGAATTTTCGCCAGGTGTGAGGTATTTATGCATGGTTAATTGTCCTTAATTATTGTGGCATGATTTTTTGAGTCTACACTTTTTATTTTCTCTTGGCTTTTGATTTTATTATTGAGCTAGGTTATATATTTTCTGGATTTATTTAATTAGCTATTATTTTTAATAAGTGGGTTCGGCTAATTAAATATCAGAATTAAATATAGAGAGACCTTCAGGTTCCTGTTCGTAGCATAAAAAGTGCGAGGCCCTCCTTCTTTGTTATTGATTAGTTAAATGATGAGGCGTAGACTCTGTTTTGTGATGTGTATCACAAAAAAACATAACCCGCACCTGCACTCTGGAAATCATCATGAAACTGTTCCACAAAATCATCGCCAAATTTAGCGCCCTGAGCTTCTAATCGCTGCGCTACCACCCTGTTTTCACACACTATCGCTCATTCAAACGCCAACATATGTGATGTGAATCCGCGGACAAGAGGTCGCATGAGGGGGGATGCTGGTCACTTAGGGCGATCGGCATTTTTGTCAGGGTATGGTTCGTCACTGCGGTGAGTGCCCTGGGAGAATTTGTCCCCTCAATTCCGTTCTTCATTTCAGTAGAACAAAGGCCTGGTCATTTTGAACAATCACCTTTGTTATCGTCGATGAACTGCTTTGTTTTTTTATCCTGAACTTTGGCTAATTCACCCTTAACTATAAAGTAACGGTATTCCTTATCGCTTAGAACGAATGTTCCTGGGGTTGTGTTTTTATCTTTATCCCAATGTAATCTTTTCTTGTTTTTTTCACCACATTTAAACAATGTCTTACGATTATCGATGCTTTGATTCGCTTCATCATAAATCACCCCATGGCTATCAATAAATTTTGAATAACCATAACTCATCAGAAAATCCGAAAAAACGACGGGGCCACGTCTATCATATTTATCTCTTCTATTATGATTTTCAAGATTATATAAAGTGTTGTTGATAATGAGGTACGCGCTTCCGCTATATTTTGCTTTAACAAGAAAGTAAATCTTGTCCTGTGGAGTGATGCCTATTTTATATATGTCTTTATGATAGTGTTTGTTTATTTGCACCCATATATTATTTTTTGTACGAATAACAGTGTAACCATCATTCTTCATCGTATTATAAATACTATTATCAGGAAGGTAGCATTCCTGATGGGGAAAGCCAGGAACCGGGCACACAGGTGTTACGAGCGTCGGTGGGATACCTGCTAGCGTTTCAATAGCCTTTCCATAGTAAAAAAGGTGCTGGTTATCTGTGGATAAACCCCGACCACTTGGCAGCGCATAGAGATTGGCAGAGATGTCGTTACGAGGCGTTAAAATTAAATTACCTTGTTGATTTTCTATTTTATAAATTTGCTTTCCGGTGCTAATTAATGATTCATTGATCAGATTGACTTCACCGGTAACTGGCACATCCAGAGGTTTTTCTAAGTAATAAATATTGTTCTTATCCCATGCCAGATAACATCCGAGAGAGTATATGTCATGCTCTTTCATTTCGTATGCTTTGAATGATTGAGGGTCGGCGTTTTTTATTTTTGTTCCTCTGTAATACACATTTTTATCATCTGCGATGTAATTAATTCTACTACGTCCACAATAATTAACGCTTTCTTTTATTACATTTATACGATTGATATTAATATTGAGTGAATAATAGTGTTTTTTTTCACGTTCAATTTCTGGAAGGATATTTAAGTCAGGTGCCATGCAGGTGACACCAGCACAACCAGAGTGCCGATTATATGTCCTGCTATTGTAATTAGTATACCAGGCTTTGTTGTTTTTTAATACATAAGGGCTATCTGGTATTGGTTTGTAATTGCTGCCGCATGACATTTTTTCAACTTTGCCATCGTCGTGCCAATATTCCGTGCATGAATGAAATTTCGCATAGCATGCTGAAGTATTAATAAATAACAATAAAGTAAGGATAATTCCGAATTTTAATTTATGCATTGTATTACGCTTCCTGTGCGGATTAACAGCAGCCTGTTCCTGGCTAACGGCATAGTGAAATAAAAATGAGCTAGCTCAGCGTAAACCAAAATGCCCATAGAGACTATTGAAATGAAACCATCACTGCTTCACTGGCTAAACAGACTCGCCCATCCATTTACATAAATGATAAAATGCATATTAATCATAAGATGGTATCCATTTACTCATGCTTTATTTATGTATAAAAAAAACAGCAAAAGCAGTGAGATAGGCGACTATTTCTCTCCCTATCATCGTTTTTCAGCGTTAAACTGATTTGCGATGGTGAAAAATAGCGCCCTAAAATGGTGTATAGCATTGAGCCTGGACGTTTTCTCCGCGTCTCGTTTCATGATGAAAAATATGTAGCAATTTCAACGTGAAAGGCTTTTACTTTTCGTTCTAACAGCTGTCAGGATGCGTATGTCAAACAGTGCGATGAGCGTGGTTATCCTTGCCGCAGGCAAAGGGACCCGCATGTATTCCGATCTTCCTAAGGTGCTGCATACTCTGGCCGGGAAGCCAATGGTTCAGCACGTCATTGATGCGGCTAAAGATTTAGGCGCTGCCGCGGTACACCTGGTGTACGGCCACGGCGGCGATCTGCTGCGTCAAACGCTGCATGAAGATAACCTCAACTGGGTGCTGCAAGCAGAGCAGCTCGGTACCGGCCATGCGATGCAGCAGGCGGCGCCGTTCTTCAATGATGATGAAGATATCTTGATGCTCTATGGCGATGTGCCGCTGATTTCGGTTGAAACGCTACAGCGCCTGCGCGCCGCAAAACCGCAGGGCGGTATCGGCCTGTTGACGGTGAAGCTGGATGATCCAACCGGTTATGGGCGCATCACGCGTGAAAATGGCCAGGTAACAGGCATCGTTGAGCATAAAGACGCCAGCGAAGCACAGCGCCAGATTCAGGAGATCAATACCGGGATTCTGGTTGCTAACGGCGCGGACCTGAAACGCTGGTTGGCGAAGCTCACTAACAATAACGCCCAGGGCGAATACTACATCACTGATATTATCGCGATGGCTCATCAGGAAGGTCATGAGATCGTTGCGGTGCATCCACAGCGTCTGAGCGAAGTTGAAGGGGTGAACAACCGTCTGCAACTTTCGCGTCTGGAACGAGTATATCAGTCAGAGCAGGCAGAAAAACTGCTGCTGGCGGGTGTGATGCTGCGCGATCCGGCGCGTTTCGATCTGCGCGGCGTGCTGAAACACGGGCGCGATGTCGAAATTGATACTAACGTTATTCTGCAAGGTCATGTTGTGCTGGGCGATCGCGTGAAGATCGGCGCCGGCTGCGTCATCAAAGACAGCGTCATCGGCGATGACTGCGAAATCAGCCCGTATAGCGTGGTTGAAGATGCGCAACTGCAGGCTGCCTGCACCATCGGCCCGTTTGCGCGTCTGCGTCCGGGGGCTGAACTGCTGGAAGGCGCTCACGTTGGCAACTTTGTCGAAATGAAGAAAGCCCGTCTGGGCAAAGGTTCGAAGGCAGGACACCTCTCCTACCTCGGCGACGCTGAAATTGGCGACAACGTTAATATCGGCGCAGGTACCATCACCTGTAACTATGATGGCGCAAATAAGCATAAAACGATCATCGGCGATGACGTGTTTGTCGGTTCTGATACGCAACTGGTCGCGCCGGTCAGCGTCGGTAACGGCGTGACGATTGCCGCGGGCACCACCGTCACGCGTAATATTGCTGACAACGAACTAGTGTTAAGTCGCGTGCCGCAGGTCCACAAACAGGGCTGGCAGCGTCCGGTAAAGAAAAAGTAGTTTTTAGATTGTCGCCGGGTGAGAGATCGCCCGGCAAACCAGGATGAGAGGATCAATATAGGTCCCCGTCCGCAGGCAGTACCATAAAAATAACCCCACTCTCTACAAGGCTCGGGGCGCCCGTAAAGGGCAAATACAGGTCAGCGACAACGCATGGCATATCGCCATTATCAGGAAATTTAACTATGTGTGGAATTGTTGGCGCAGTCGCGCAGCGTGATATTGCTGAAATCCTTCTCGAAGGTTTACGTCGTCTGGAATACCGGGGCTATGACTCTGCCGGTCTGGCAGTGGTCGATAACGAAGGTCATATGACCCGCGTTCGTCGTCTCGGTAAAGTTCAGATGCTGGCTCAGGCGGTAGAAGAGCAACCGTTACACGGCGGTACCGGGATTGCCCATACCCGCTGGGCGACGCACGGCGAGCCGTCTGAGAGCAATGCGCATCCGCATGTTTCTGAACATATTGCGGTGGTCCATAACGGGATCATCGAGAACCATGAGCCGCTGCGCGCCCTGCTGCAGTCTCGTGGCTATGTCTTCGTCTCCGAAACCGATACCGAAGTTATCGCGCATCTGGTGCACTGGGAGCTGGAACAGGGCGGCACCTTGCGTGAAGCCGTACTGCGCGCAATCCCGCAGCTGCGCGGCGCCTATGGTACGGTGATCATGGATACCCGCGATCCGGGGACGCTGCTGGCGGCACGCTCCGGTAGCCCGCTGGTCATTGGCCTGGGCATGGGCGAAAACTTTATCGCTTCTGACCAGCTGGCGCTGCTGCCGGTGACCCGCCGCTTTATCTTCCTCGAAGAGGGCGATATTGCCGAAGTTACCCGTCGTACGGTGGTTATTTTCGATAAATCCGGCGCGGAAGTGAATCGCCAGGAGATCGAATCTAATCTGCAGTATGACGCCGGTGATAAGGGGATTTATCGCCACTATATGCAGAAAGAGATTTACGAACAGCCGAACGCGATTAAGAACACCCTGACCGGGCGTATCAGCCATGGCGAGGTCGATCTCAGCGAACTGGGGCCGAATGCCAACGCGCTGCTGTCGCAGGTTGAGCATATCCAGATTGTTGCCTGCGGAACCTCGTATAACTCCGGGATGGTCTCCCGTTACTGGTTCGAAGCGTTAGCTGGTGTGCCGTGCGATGTCGAAATTGCTTCCGAATTCCGCTACCGCAAATCCGCGGTGCGTCGCAACAGCCTGATGATCACCCTCTCCCAGTCCGGTGAGACGGCGGATACCCTGGCGGCGCTGCGTCTCTCTAAAGAGCTTGGCTATCTGGGGTCGTTGGCTATCTGCAACGTTCCGGGCTCCTCGCTGGTGCGCGAGTCTGACCTGGCGTTGATGACCAAAGCCGGTACCGAAATCGGCGTGGCATCGACCAAAGCCTTTACCACTCAGCTGACCGTGCTGTTGATGCTGGTGGCGAAACTGGCGCGTCTCAAGGGCCAGGATGCGGCTATCGAGCAGGATATCGTGCATGGCCTGCAGGCGCTGCCGAACCGTATCGAGCAGATGCTATCGCAGGATAAGCGCATCGAACAGCTGGCGGAACGTTTCTCCGATAAGCATCACGCGCTGTTCCTTGGCCGCGGCGATCAGTACCCGATCGCGCTGGAAGGGGCGCTGAAGCTGAAAGAGATCTCCTACATTCATGCTGAAGCCTATGCGGCGGGCGAGCTGAAACACGGCCCGCTGGCGCTGATTGATGCCGAAATGCCGGTTATCGTGGTGGCGCCGAACAACGAACTGTTGGAAAAACTGAAATCCAATATTGAAGAAGTTCGCGCCCGCGGCGGTGAACTGTACGTCTTCGCCGATGGAGACGCCGGTTTCAGCGGCAGCGACAACATGCACATCATCGAGATGCCGCATGTCGAAGAGGTGATTGCGCCGATCTTCTACACCGTGCCGCTGCAGCTGCTGGCTTATCACGTTGCGCTGATCAAAGGCACCGACGTTGACCAGCCGCGTAACCTGGCGAAATCGGTGACCGTAGAGTAATCAGGCTGTACGGACCGACACTCTTTTGAGTGACGCTATAATCCGGTATTTCTGCAAAGGGATGCCGGATTTTTTATATTGTCACAGTCTATTTTTGATTTTATTTTAATACTATACACAAAATAGGAATTGTCCTGTTTTCTTGTTTTTTCTCTGTTTTCTTATAGGGAGTGTTTACATACACGAGTATGTCGTATAGTTTTTATACTAAACGCCAATGCAAGGAATGCTATGAGTTCTCTCTTCTCTATTTCAGAAAATAAGTTATTAAATTATGACTTTTCTCGCTGGATGGGTAATACATCTGGCTCTGACTTTGATTTCCGCGCTCTAGGTTCCGCATTAGATTGCACCCGTGATTTTAATCAAGTAGGTATCATATTTAATGATGGAAGAATGAGTTATCTCGTCCGGGCTTCCCGTTGTTATGCTAACTCATCGCGAAATCAGATAACCCATGTAATAGTCACAAAACTTAATCGTAGAGATACATACTCTTCTGAGCAAAGTATTAAGAAAGCTATATCTGAGCCGTCATTAAGTTCGGAAATATCGTCAACAGCACTATCTTGTGGCGGTGCTCTGTTAACTGCGGGTGTTTTTATTATCGGTACTGGTGCTACTGCAGTTACTGCTGGAGCATCAAGCGCATTTGCGATATTAGGGTATGCAGGTGCGGTGGCAACAACTGCGCAATGTATCAATGGTGTGATAAGGCTATGGGATATTGAGTTCAATAATTCTGCGTTAACAGGTTGGTTGGATTCGGAAGATTGGTATACATCAACGTCAACGGCGTTGGATGTCATCTCTCTTGCTTCTGCTGCTGGTGCATTGCTTGATGTTTTAAAAACTTATAAAAGTATGAAAGCGATTTCTTCTTTAGAAGCAAAAAAGTGGCTTAAAGCATGGCCGAGGCAGGATCGGGCTCGTTTAACCGAGTTAATTATAAAAACACAAAATCCCGGTATTTCTAATAAAGAAATAAAAGCATTGATTCGGGCTGGAGTTTATCCTAAACGTTACCCTATTGAGCCGATCCAGAAAGAGCTTAAAAAACAACTAATTAGTGCATTATCGAGTATGACTGCTTTTTCGGGAAGTGCGGTGAGTGGAGTCATTGGTTCACCTGGGAGCCTTAAAAAAACTGGTGATTACGTAATAGGGACAATTCAATCGTTTGCGATTCTAAAATGAAAAACTTATGTGGTAATAATTTCTTAGCGCTTCTCAAGCATGGTGTGGAAATCGATCAACTTATCAAGCGAAGAGATAGAGATGAGATCGCGCAGCATACAACAACAGATATGATGAGCTTGTCTCATGGGCAACGCTTATCACCTTCTCCGCTAGTTCCTGCTTGTATTTATTTGATATTAATTGTTATTTTTTCAGTTAATGCGGCTTTTATATTGCAGAGTCTCCAACTTACTCCGCCCCGTTTTCTGGCTTTCTACTTTCCGCTGCTCTTAGGGGTTATTGTTATAACTAGCGTAGCTGCAGGGTTAGTAGGTCGAGGTCATGCTGTTGGATTACGTATTTTTATGTACCTATATCTCGCCAATTTGTTTATTTTTTGTATAGTGCTGGCGCTTGCCGTCATCGCAGATGAAGCTATTGCTGCCAATAAGGTCATTCTTTTTATGTGTGAGATAGCCGTACTCTGGTTAGGCCGTAGATTGATGAATGGAACGGCTTTTACCCTGTTTACGCTTTATCGCCGTACGATCAGGCTTGCTATGGTTGCCCAACATCTCAACGTTGCCAGATGATTTTACGTTATCCATAATCATGTAATAAAAGCAAAATCTTCCTGTCATATGACCAAAAGATAAAAATGTAATTAATTGATATTATTAATTTTATTTTAGGTTTTCTTACTTTCCCCTGGTGTGTCATAAAACTGTCATAATTCGTACATTTTACTGTCACCTGTTTGTCCTATTTTGCTCACCATAGCTTCGAAACAACGGTTTACGAATCCCAGCAGGAGACATTATGAACGTTATGCGTACCACCGTCGCAACAGTTGTCGCCGCGACCTTATCGATGAGCGCTTTCTCTGCTTTCGCAGCAGCAAGCCTGACTGGCGCAGGTGCAACTTTCCCTGCTCCGGTGTATGCCAAATGGGCTGATACCTATCAGAAAGAAACGGGCAATAAAGTTAACTACCAGGGTATTGGTTCCTCTGGCGGCGTTAAACAGATTATTGCCAACACCGTGGATTTCGGTGCTTCTGATGCTCCTCTGGCTGATGACAAACTGGCGCAGGAAGGCCTGTTCCAGTTCCCGACCGTGATCGGCGGCGTGGTGCTGGCGGTTAACCTGCCGGGCGTTAAATCCGGCGAGCTGGTGCTGGATGGTAAAACCCTCGGCGACATCTACCTGGGCAAAATCAAAAAATGGGATGACGAAGCGATCGCTAAACTCAACCCTGGCCTGAAGCTGCCGGCTCAGAACATCGCTGTGGTTCGCCGCGCGGATGGTTCCGGTACTTCCTTCGTCTTCACCAGCTATCTGGCGAAAGTGAACGAAGAGTGGAAATCTAAAATTGGCGCAGGCTCTACCGTAAACTGGCCGACCGGTCTGGGCGGTAAAGGCAACGACGGTATCGCGGCCTTCGTTCAGCGTCTGCCGGGCGCGATCGGCTACGTCGAGTATGCTTACGCTAAGCAGAATAACCTGGCTTACACCAAACTGCTGTCCGCTGACGGCAAGCCGGTCAGCCCGACGGAAGATAACTTCGCTAATGCGGCGAAAGGTATCGACTGGAGCAAGTCCTTCGCTCAGGACCTGACTAACCAGAAAGGTGAAAATGCATGGCCGATCACCTCAACCACTTTCATCCTCGTCCACAAGGCCTCCAATAAGCCGGAGAATACCGCGGAAGTGCTGAAGTTCTTCGACTGGGCATATAAAAACGGCGGCAAAGAAGCGAATGCGCTGGATTACGCCAGCCTGCCGGACAGCGTGGTTGAGCAGGTTCGCGCCGCATGGAAAACCAACGTGAAAGACAGCAGCGGTAAAGCGCTGTACTAATACCCGCGGAATGTCGAGCTGCCGGCTAGCTTCCTGCAGCTCGAATTATTTCGGGTATAGCATTACCTTTGCCCGTAAGCTCAGTAAAATGCTGGCTTTTTGGGCCCGAACTTAAAGAGTAACCTATGGCTGCAAGCAAGCCGGCATTCAACCCTCCGGGGAAAAAGGGTGACATGATCTTCAGCGCGCTGGTAAAACTGGCTGCGCTGATTGTGCTATTGATGCTGGGTGGCATCATCGTTTCCCTCATCATCTCTTCATGGCCAAGTATTCAGAAATTTGGCTTTTCCTTTTTGTGGACCAAAGAGTGGGATGCGCCGAATGAGATCTTCGGTGCGCTGGTACCGATTTACGGGACTCTGGTTACCTCAATTATCGCGTTGTTGATCGCCGTTCCGGTGAGCTTCGGCATCGCGCTGTTCCTGACTGAACTCTCCCCGGCCTGGCTAAAACGCCCGCTGGGTATCGCTATTGAGCTGCTGGCGGCAATCCCGAGTATCGTATACGGCATGTGGGGCCTGTTTATTTTTGCCCCGCTGTTTGCGACTTACTTCCAGGAACCAGTCGGCAACGTCCTTTCGACGATCCCCTTTGTCGGCGCGCTGTTTGCCGGCCCGGCGTTCGGTATCGGCATCCTGGCGGCCGGCGTCATTCTGGCCATCATGATCATTCCTTATATCGCCGCGGTAATGCGTGATGTCTTCGAGCAGACGCCGGTGATGATGAAAGAGTCCGCATATGGGATCGGCTGCACCACGTGGGAGGTGATTTGGCGCATTGTGCTGCCGTTCACCAAAAACGGGGTGATTGGCGGCGTCATGCTCGGCCTGGGCCGCGCGCTGGGCGAAACCATGGCCGTCACCTTTATTATCGGTAACACCTATCAGCTCGACAGCGCTTCGCTGTATATGCCGGGCAACAGTATTACCTCGGCGCTGGCCAATGAATTCGCGGAAGCGGAAAGCGGCCTGCACGTAGCGGCGCTGATGGAACTGGGCCTGATCCTGTTCGTTATCACCTTTATCGTTCTGGCCGCGTCGAAGTTCATGATTATGCGTCTCGCTAAGAACGAGGGGGCACGCTAATGGCAACGATCGAATTGCAAACCACCGCCGAACTGGCGGAATCCCGTCGCAAGATGCAGGCTAAGCGCCGCCTGAAGAACCGCATCGCCCTGACCCTGTCGATGGCGACCATGGCATTCGGCCTCTTCTGGCTTATCTGGATCCTGATGTCGACCATCACGCGTGGCATCGACGGCATGAGCCTGGCGCTGTTCACCGAAATGACGCCACCGCCGAATACCGCGGGCGGCGGTCTGGCGAACGCCCTGGCGGGCAGCGGCCTGCTGATCCTGTGGGCGACCGTCTTTGGTACGCCGCTGGGTATCATGGCCGGTATCTATCTGGCGGAATATGGCCGTAAGTCGGTACTGGCGGAAATCATCCGCTTTATCAACGATATTCTGCTTTCCGCGCCGTCTATCGTCGTGGGTCTGTTTGTCTACACCATCGTGGTGGCGCAGATGCAGCATTTCTCCGGCTGGGCGGGCGTTATCGCGCTGGCGCTGCTGCAGGTGCCCATCGTGATTCGTACCACTGAAAACATGCTAAAGCTGGTGCCGGATAGCCTGCGTGAAGCAGCCTATGCGCTGGGGACGCCGAAATGGAAGATGATTTCCGCGATCACCCTTAAGGCGTCGGTATCCGGCATTATGACCGGTATCCTGCTGGCCATTGCCCGTATCGCCGGGGAGACGGCGCCGCTGCTGTTCACCGCGCTCTCCAACCAGTTCTGGAGCACCGATATGATGCAGCCGATCGCCAACCTGCCGGTGACCATTTTTAAATTTGCCATGAGTCCGTTCGCGGAATGGCAGCAACTGGCATGGGCCGGGGTATTGATTATCACCCTGTGCGTCTTGCTGCTGAATATTCTGGCGCGCGTTGTCTTCGCGAAGAAGAAACACGGTTAATTTTTGCGGCGCGGCCTAAGCGGCGCCGAATGAGGAAGAGATTGAGATGAGTATGGTAAACGCGAATCCGGGTAAAATTTCAGTTCGTGACCTGAACTTCTACTACGGCAAATTCCATGCCCTGAAGAACATCAACCTGGATATCGCTAAGAACCAGGTGACGGCGTTTATCGGCCCGTCAGGATGCGGTAAATCCACTCTGCTGCGTACGTTCAACAAGATGTTTGAGCTGTACCCGGAGCAGCGTGCGGAAGGCGAAATTCTGCTGGATGGCGACAATATTCTCACCAATACCCAGGATATCGCGCTGCTGCGCGCGAAAGTGGGGATGGTATTCCAGAAGCCGACGCCGTTTCCGATGTCCATCTACGACAACATCGCCTTCGGCGTGCGCCTGTTTGAGAAGCTGTCGCGAGCCGATATGGACGAGCGCGTGCAGTGGGCGTTGACCAAAGCCGCATTATGGAATGAAACCAAAGATAAACTGCACCAGAGCGGGTATTCTCTCTCCGGTGGTCAGCAGCAGCGTCTGTGTATCGCCCGCGGTATCGCGATTCGCCCGGAAGTGCTGTTGCTCGATGAACCTTGCTCAGCGCTGGACCCGATCTCCACCGGGCGCATCGAGGAACTTATCACCGAGCTGAAGCAGGATTACACCGTCGTTATCGTTACCCACAACATGCAGCAGGCTGCGCGTTGTTCCGACCATACGGCATTTATGTATCTTGGCGAGCTGATTGAATTCAGCAACACGGACGATCTGTTTACCAAGCCCGCTAAGAAGCAAACTGAAGATTATATTACTGGCCGCTACGGTTGATTGCCCTTCTGCTTTCAGGTGCTAACCCGATGGGCAATCAGGAGACATCATGGATAACTTAAATCTTAATAAACATATTTCCGGCCAGTTCAACGCAGAGCTGGAGTACATTCGCACCCAGGTGATGACCATGGGTGGGCTGGTGGAGCAGCAGCTTTCTGATGCGATCACCGCGATGCACAATCAGGACAGCGATCTGGCGAAGCGCGTAATCGACGGCGACAAGCAGGTCAATATGATGGAAGTGGCGATCGACGAGGCCTGCGTGCGCATCATCGCTAAACGTCAGCCGACCGCCAGCGACCTGCGCCTGGTGATGGCGATCATCAAGACTATCGCCGAGCTGGAACGTATTGGCGACGTGGCGGATAAAATCTGCCGTACCGCGCTGGAGAAGTTTTCTCAGCAGCACCAGCCGCTGCTGGTGAGCCTTGAGTCGCTGGGCCGCCATACCGTACAGATGCTGCATGACGTGCTGGATGCCTTTGCGCGTATGGATCTTGATGAGGCGGTACGCATCTATCGTGAAGATAAGAAAGTCGACCAGGAATATGAAGGCATCGTGCGTCAGCTGATGACCTACATGATGGAAGACTCACGCACCATTCCGAGCGTCCTGACCGCGCTGTTCTGCGCGCGTTCCATCGAGCGTATCGGCGATCGCTGTCAGAATATTTGCGAATATATTTTCTACTTCGTCAAAGGCCAGGATTTCCGTCACGTAGGCGGCGACGAACTGGATAAACTGCTCGCGGGTAAAGATCCGAAAGAGTAAAGATCATGATGGTTGATTCTGGTAAAGGGAATAATCAGAATCAACAATGATTGTCTGCATCGCTGACATATTGCTGCGATTATCGTCACAATTAATACTCTGGCTATTTGAGTTTTAAATTTTATCGCGTAACAATCTTTCCCACTGACCGGGCGTTGCTGCTCAGAAGGTCAAATGGATTGTTACTGCGACAGCAGGCAAAACCTGATATTGCCCCAGGCGGCGATGTCAGGTTTTTTTGTTTTAGACGCTGAATGGTTTGGTGATAAGGGTTGTTACCGCAATGAGCGGGCAAAACCTGAAGAGGATTATCTGTTAATGCAGATGGTCTCCTTCAGGTTTTTTTTTGCCACTTATTCGGCAGGAAAATAAAAGCTGCAGTTACGTGGAATGGTATTAATGCAGTTTATTAAAAACATAACGCTATTTATTTGTTACGTGTTTCATTTACGCCAATGCTTATATAAGGGATTATTATGATTAGAAGAAATATGATCGCTTCGGCGATGGTTTTGCTGGCGCCGCTTTCTTATTCAACAAATCTTATTGCCGGGCAACTTACGGTTGAACAACGGCTGGAGCTTCTGGAAAAAGCGCTTCAGGACACGCAAAAAGAACTCAAGAAATATCAGGATCAGGAGAAAAAAAGGAACCAGGTCTGGGCCGCCTGGTCGCAACCGGAAAATAGCCAGAAGAGCCAGAGTGCGAAAGCGCCCACGGCGACCCAAGCGGCCGCTAAGCCGGATGCGGTACTGGTCAAAAATGAACAGCCGGCGCAGGGCGGTGAGCCAACCTATAGCGCCATGACGCTGAAAGATTTTAGCAAGTTTGTAAAAGATGAAATCGGCTTTAGCTATAACGGCTATTACCGTTCTGGCTGGGGGACCGCCTCGCACGGTTCGCCAAAATCGTGGGCCATCGGCTCGCTTGGCCGTTTGGGTAACGAGTATTCCGGCTGGTTTGATTTACAGCTTAAACAGCGCGTTTTTCAGGAGGGTGACAAACGTGTGGATGCCATCGTGATGCTCGATGGCAATGTGGGTCAGCAGTATTCTACCGGCTGGTTTGGCGACAATGCCGGCGGCGAAAACTACCTTCAGTTCTCGGATATGTACGTCAACACCAAAGGCTTTCTGCCGTTTGCCCCGGAAGCGGATTTCTGGGTCGGTAAGCACGGCGCGCCGAAAATCGAGATCCAGATGCTGGACTGGAAAACGCAAAGAACCGATGCGGCGGCTGGCGTGGGGCTTGAAAACTGGAAGGTGGGCGCCGGTAAATTTGATATCGCGCTGGTGCGCGAAGACATCGATGACTATGACCGCTCTTTGACTAATAAGCAGCAAATTAATACCAATACCCTGGATGTGCGTTACAAAGATATTCCGCTGTGGGATAAAGCCTCGCTGATGGTGAGCGGGCGCTATGTCGCCGCCAATCAAAGCTCATCAGAGAAATATAAAGAGGGGAATGAAGGTTACTACCAATGGAAAGATACCTGGATGGTGGGCACCTCATTAACGCAGAAATTTGATAACGGCGGCTTTAACGAGTTCTCATTATTACTGGCGAACAACTCCATCGCCAGCAGCTTCTCGCGCTATGCCGGTTCGAGCCCATATACCACCAATAATGGGCGTTATTATGGCGATCATACCAACGGCACCGCCGTGCGCTTAACCTCGCAGGGGGAAACCTATCTGCGCGATGATGTCATTATGGCGAATGCAATCGTCTACTCATTTGGTAATGACATCTATAGCTATGAAACCGGCGCCCATTCAGACTTTGAATCTATTCGCGCCGTGGTCCGTCCGGCATATATCTGGAATAAATATAATCAGACCGGCGTTGAATTGGGCTACTTCAAACAGCAGAACAAAGATGTGACGGGCAAGAAATATAACGAATCCGGTTATAAGACCACCTTAATCCATACCTTCAAAGTTAATACCAGTATGCTGACCTCGCGCCCGGAAATCCGTTTTTATGCGACTTATATTAAAGCCGAAGATATCGATCTGGATAAGGCTGCTAACAATACCACCGCGGTTTTTGAAGATGGCAAGAACGACCAGTTCGCGGTCGGCGCGCAGGCTGAAATTTGGTGGTAAGGCCGCAAGCGCCTGCTAATAAAAACGTAAAAAGGAATCAAAATGAAACGACATGCAATTTACTTCGCCCTGGCGCTGGCTGGCGCCACATTTACGGCGCACGCCGCACCGCTGCCGACGATGCCTGATGCCGCTATTCCTGTCAGCCAATATATTACTCAGGTGAATACGGATAACAGCGTGACTTTCCGATTATTTGCCCCCGATGCCAGGCGCGTTTCCGTCGTCACGGGGTCGACGCCGGATACCTTTGTCTCTCATGACATGACCAAAGACACCCAGGGCGTATGGACGTGGAAAAGCGATCGCCTGGCCGCCAATCTTTATGAGTACTATTTCGATGTGGATGGTTTTCGTTCCGTCGATACCGGCAGCCGCTACCAGAAACCGCAACGCCAGGTGAATACCAGCCTGATCCTGGTGCCCGGCAGCATTCTTGACGATCGGGCGGTCCCGCACGGCGATCTGCGTACCGTCACCTACCATTCGACGGCGCTTAAGTCAGAGCGTCGCGTCTACGTCTGGACGCCACCGGGCTATAACGGCAGCGGCGAGCCTTTGCCGGTGCTCTATTTCTACCACGGTTTTGGCGATAGCGGTCTGTCGGCCATCGACCAGGGACGCATCCCGCAAATGATGGATAATCTGCTGGCGGAGGGCAAAATCAAGCCGATGCTGGTGGTGGTGCCGGATACCGAAACCGATATTCCTCAAGCGATCGCGGAAAACTTCCCGCCGCAGGAGCGGCGTAAAAACTTCTATCCACTCAATGCGAAAGCCGCAGACAACGAACTGATGCACGACATCATTCCGCTGATCGATTCCCGATTTAACGTGCGTAAAGATGCCGACGGCCGGGCGCTGGCGGGGCTGTCGCAGGGCGGTTACCAGGCGCTGGTATCCGGGATGAACCATCTTGATAGCTTCGGGTGGCTTGCCACCTTTAGCGGGGTTACGACAACCACGGTTCCCGATGCTGGCGTGGAGGCGCAGTTGAATAACCCTGACGCCATCAATAAGCAACTGCGTAACTTTACGCTGGCGGTTGGCGAAAAAGACTCCGTCACTGGCAAAGATATTGCAGGCCTGAAAAGCGAACTGGAAAAGCAGAAGATCAAATTTGATTACCACTCTTATCCCGGCCTGAATCATGAAATGGACGTCTGGCGTCCGGCCTATGCCGAGTTTGTGCAAAAGCTCTTTAAATAACCGTCAGGGGGCATGGCGCCCCCTGTCTCAACCAGTAAAGGAAGATGAGATGAAATTGATTGTGACGGAAGATTATGAAGAGATGAGCCTGGTCGCCTGCCATCATCTTTTAGGCTATATCACAATGCTGCGACGGATGAATCTGGCGGTGACGGCGGGGAGTACGCCGAAGCGTATGTATGAGCATTTGGTGGCCGCCATCAAAGGGAAATCATTCTATGATCGGGTGCACTATTACAACTTTGATGAGATTCCTTTTCGCGGCCAGCAGCGTGAAGGGGTGACGATTTCCAACCTGCGCCAGCTGTTTTTTACCCCAGCGCAGATCAAAGAAGAGAATATTCACAAATTGACGCTGGAGAACGCGGCTCAACACGATCGCCGCCTGGAAGAGGTCGGCGGTCTTGACCTGATTGTGCTGGGGCTGGGCGCCGACGGCCATTTTTGCGGCAACCTGCCGAACACCACGCGCTTTCATGATGAGACGGTCGAAGTACCGATTCAGGGGGATCTGGTTGGCATTGTTGCGAACGGTGAGATGGGGGGCGATTTCAACGTGGTGCCGGATAGCTATGTCACCATGGGGCCGAAAAGCGTGATGGCGGCAAAAAACCTGCTGTTGATTGTCAGCGGCGCGGCGAAAGCGCAAGCGCTAAAGCAGGTGGTGGAAGGCCCGGTCAGCGAACAGGTGCCGGCATCGGTGCTCAAATTGCACCCTTCGTTGGTGATTATTGCGGATAAAGCAGCAGCGGCGGAATTGCAGCACTAAAAAGCCGCTGGCCAGCGGGGCTACCGTTGTGATCAACCGTAGCCCGGCCGAGCGTAGCGACGCCGGGTCTTAACGAGTAATATCCCAGCCACGCGCTCTCCACAATGCCGGCAGCTCAGCTAAATCGGTGAAGGTCGTTACCTTTGGATGATCGATCGGTTGGTTGTGCGGGTCGGCGCAGAAGTAAAAGACTTCCATACCTGCGGCGATCCCCGATTGGGCTCCTGCGCTGGAATCATCAACCAGAATACAGTTTTCGACTTGTACCTGCATGGCCTCTGCCGCATGGAACATCAGCGCCGGGTCGGGTTTCCAGCGCTGAATGTCGTAACCGCTGTACAGCCGGTCGGGGAAGTGGTGCAGCATCTGCGTTCTACCGAGCGAATGCTGCATTTTACTGACCGGGCCATTCGACACCACGCACATCGGGATCTTCACCGCGTCCAGCAGTGCAGCGGCGCCGGGGATGACCTCCAGCTCGCTATCGAACAGACGGGCGACTTCGGCGCGATACACCGGCTCCAGAGTCTCTTTCTGCAGGTTAACGCCATATTCAGCGTTGATGGTGTCGATAATCTCGTACAGCTTAACGCCCTTGAAGCGCTTAAAAATTTCGGCTAAATCCAGCGTAATACCGAATTCTTGAAACATGTGAACATAGGCGCGTGAGCAAATCACCTCGCTGTCGACCAGCGTGCCGTCACAATCGAAAAATACTGCTTGTGGTTGGGTCATACTATTTCCAATTTAACAAGTTTAACGTTTTCGTAATGCTCAATGCCGCGACGCAATCGTTGCCGTATAAGCAAAATAAATGAAAAAAATTACCATACAACCGCGCCTGGTGCCGTAATTTGGTATAGGATAGCCTCGAATTTTCCCTCCTTTTACGTTCGGAAACCGATAATGAGTCAACAACAAACCAGCCAGTCTTCTGGCCAGGGTCTGCTGGAGCGCGTATTTAAACTGCGCGAGCACGGCACCACGGTGCGCACTGAAGCGATCGCCGGTTTCACCACGTTCCTGACGATGGTCTACATCGTCTTCGTGAACCCACAAATTCTTGGCGTGGCGGGTATGGATACCAGCGCTGTCTTTGTGACCACCTGTCTGATCGCGGCCTTCGGCAGCATCCTGATGGGTCTGTTCGCGAATCTGCCGGTGGCGCTGGCGCCAGCGATGGGTCTGAATGCCTTCTTTGCCTTCGTGGTGGTTCAGGCGATGGGCCTGCCGTGGCAGGTGGGGATGGGCGCGATTTTCTGGGGCGCCGTTGGCCTGCTGCTGCTGACCCTCTTCCGCGTACGCTACTGGATGATAGCCAATATCCCGGTGAGCCTGCGCGTGGGCATTACCAGCGGTATCGGGTTGTTTATCGGCATGATGGGCCTGAAGAACGCTGGCGTTATCGTGGCGAACCAGGACACGCTGGTCAGCATCGGTAACCTGACCTCCCACAGCGTGCTGCTGGGCGTGCTCGGATTCTTTATTATCGCTATCCTGGCGTCGCGTAATATTCATGCTGCCGTGCTGGTCTCCATCGTGGTCACCACCCTGTTGGGCTGGATGCTCGGCGATGTGCACTATACCGGCATCGTCTCCGCGCCGCCGAGCGTAACCTCGGTTGTGGGGCAGGTCGATCTGGCCGGTTCGTTGAACCTTGGCCTGGCGGGCGTGATCTTCTCGTTCATGCTGGTTAACCTGTTCGACTCCTCCGGCACCCTGATTGGCGTTACCGATAAAGCCGGGCTGGCGGATGCGCAGGGTAAATTCCCGCGCATGAAGCAGGCGCTGTTCGTCGATAGCGTGTCGTCCGTCGCCGGCTCCTTTATTGGCACCTCTTCGGTTACGGCCTATATCGAATCCTCCTCCGGCGTTTCCGTTGGCGGGCGTACCGGCCTGACCGCCGTTGTCGTGGGTATTCTGTTCCTGCTGGTCATCTTCCTGTCGCCGCTGGCGGGGATGGTTCCGGCCTATGCCGCCGCCGGGGCGCTGATTTACGTTGGCGTGCTGATGACCTCAAGCCTGGCGCGCGTGAAGTGGGATGACCTGACGGAAGCGGTACCGGCGTTTATCACCGCGGTGATGATGCCGTTCAGCTTCTCGATCACCGAAGGTATCGCCCTGGGCTTTATTTCCTACTGCGTGATGAAGATTGGCACTGGCCGTCTGCGTGAACTCAGCCCGTGCGTGATTATCGTTTCGCTGCTGTTCGTGCTGAAAATTGTCTTTATCGATGCGCATTGATCCGCACGCATGATGAAATGGCCCGGCATCGCTGCCGGGCTTTTTTTATGCTTTTACCCGCTGAATATAATCGCCAAAGGCGGTCAGCTGGCCGCGCAGATGGTCCAGCGTGCTCTGATCGACCACTTCACCCGCCTGCGGATCGACTTTGTTCTGAATCACGCCGCCCATAAATTCCGGCTTGTTCATGACCATCGCATCGAGGAAGACCAGAATCTGGCGCAGATGATACTGGCAGCGAGCCCCGCCGATAGCGCCCATTGAGCTGGTCTGGATCAGCACCGGCTTACCGGCCAGCGGCTGCTCCGGTAGACGTGAGAGCCAGTCGATGGCGTTCTTCAGGCCGCCGGGTACCGAGTAGTTATATTCCGGGGTAACGATCACCACGCCGTCCGCTTCGCGGATTTGTTTCGCGATCTCCTGCACGCTCTGCGGGAACCCCTCTTCCTGTTGGATATCGGCATCGTACAGCGGGATATCGCCGATCGACGGCAGCGCGGAGATTTCCATGCCCGCAGGCGCAATGCCTGGCAGCGTACGCGCAACCATGGCATTAAAAGAACCTTTGCGCAGACTTCCGAGTAACGTAACAACTTTCAACGTATCAGACATGAGTGCTCCTTTGCATCATGATGGCCGGCTAAACCGGTCAGTTGAGGGAGAATACTTTTTCTACCGGTAAGCTGGTAAAGCGCATCAGGCGCGCGTCAGTCTCTTTGGCGCGCGTTTGCGCATCAGGCAGGCAGCGCCAGCCCTCTTTACTATCGAATTCCCAGACCTTCAGCGGCCCGATATTCGGGGTGACGGCAATTGACCACACCAGCAGCGTTTCGGCATCACAGATGGCTTCAATCGATTGGGTGCCAGCGGTACGCAGGCGACCAGACCCCGGCAGCAGTTGTACTCGTACCGGGGCTTCACCGGTGAGCTTCAGCACGCTGCGGCGCAGCGCGACCAGTTGGGCGCGGGCTTCATCCGGATCGTGCTGGATGTTAATCCATAAATTCTCATTGCTATTGAAGACATAGCGATCGGCGGCATGTAGCGGATGGACGCCACGCGAGGCGTGCTGCAGTTCCATATCGAGACCGCAGTCACCTTCCGTCGTTAGCGCTACGCCGACGATATTCCCGGCATAAGAGATGGAAAAGCGGGGAAGGTGGGGATCGCGAAATACGGGCCGTCCATTGGGTTCGCTAATGATTTCCGGCAGTTCGCCGATACCATAAAGCATGAAAAGCAGTTCAGCGAGCAGCGAACGCGAGGCGCGATAGCGGCTCTGTCGGTATTCGGGTAGGTTACGTGCGGATTGATGACATGCCGCCGACAAACGCGTCGATAGCGGCTCCCTGGTGTTGAGTATCCCTCTTGCAAAATGCGTTGCCATTCGTCGCTCCGTGATTAATGGTCAGAGATAAAAATTGTGAATGATATTATCGCTCACAATGAGCAGGTTTTAATGCGGAAATTCTTCCTTGAGAAGGGATAATGTCTGACTTTTACAATTTCTTGCGCAACAACGTGAGGATGATGGGCAAATTCCCTACAGCGTATTGGAATAGAGCTGTTTAAGGGTCTCTCTGAGCCATACGATCTTTGGATTATAGCTATTACGCTTATGCCACAGCAGGGTGAACGGCACGCGCATTTTTTCCAGTAGCTGCGGCTCCAGCGGCAGCGGGCGCGATACCAGCGGCAGATGGTGTTGCTGATTATAGTGCTGACAATAGCGCGGCGCGGTGGCTATCATGGTGTGATTCGGCTGCGCCGCCATAAATAATGACTGCTCAAAGCCGGGTAGGGTCAGCGCGACGGTGCGCTTGTAGCCCAGATCATGTAACACATCATCCAGCGCCCAGGTATCGCTCTGTTCCCAGCAGATGTTGATGTGCGGATAGCGCAGGAATGTTTCCAGATTCCACTCTTCATTAAGCGCCGGATGATCGGCGCGCAGCCACACCTGCGGCAGGTCGCTAAACAGGACATCAAAATCGATATACCACGGCAGCAGGCTCAGCTGTTCGCGCGAACGGGGATGGGTTTCCCGGCCGCAAAAACCGATATCGACCTCGCCGCGAATGATCGCATCCAGCGAGTCGTAATCCCAGTTGCGTAAGCGGATCAGCGCCTGTGGATAACGTTGATAAATTTGCTGGGAGAGGGTGTTGAACAGGATCATCAGCAGCGGCGATTCTGCCGCCAGCTCAAACTTCAGGCCGCTTGGCATGGTGTGGTGCGGTTTATCGAGGATCTGATTGCCCATCTGCATCCAGTCGGCGAGATCCTGCTCCATGCTGCTCATTAACGGCGTTGGCGCCAGCCCTAGTGGGGTTTTAACAAATAGCGGATCGTCAAACCAGGCGCGTAGCTTGGCCAATGATTTACTCACCGCCGACGGCGAAACGTTCATCCGTTTCGCCGTGCGGGTGACGCTGCGCTCCTGGGTCAGAAGCTGCAGGCACAGCAGGAGATTAAGATCGAGACTCGACAGGGATTTCTTCATTATCTTGCGTCGCGCGCGCCGGCGAGACGACCAGTATCAGAACAATACTGACTATGCTACAGGCAATGAGTATCCCGATCAGCATATTCATGGCGCTCAGCCCGATGATAGCCGCCAGCCAAATCCACAGCGAAGAACCACAGACCTGAGCGATACCGAGAGCGGAACTGGCGACGCCCGCGCGCAGCGTGAAAGGCCCTAGCGCCTGGCTCATCGCGACGCCAAAGCCGACCGAGAAACCCGCGCAGATCATGCCTAATCCCAGCATGGTGAGGGGCTGGCTGACGGCGAGGCTCAATACCACGCCAGCGACAAGGAACAACGTCTGCGAGGTCAGCATCAGGGTGCGTGGTTTAAACAGCGTCAGGGCGAACGGCGTGGAGAACGACACGGCCATGCTGACCATCGCCATCAGCGCCATCGCCATTGAATAAGTTCCGCGGTCGAAACCCATCTCTTCCATCATCAGCACCGGAGAGACGTTCACGTAGGTCAGAATTGCGGTGACGCTGAGAGTCGTAATGACTATGCGGCTAAGGAAAAACCGGTTTAGCAGCGATTCAGCAGTGGCATTATGCTGTGCGCCTGCCTGCGGATGCGTTGTCGGGCGCGTCTCGCGCAGCATAAACACCGACAATAACCCTACCATCACCCCCATGCCTGTCATGGTGTAGAACAGGCTCTGCCACGGATATTTCAACATGATCAGATGGCCGAGTACCGGCGCGAGAACGGGAATGATGCAGGTAATGCCATTAAGCAGCGACAGTACCTTGGCGCGGCGGCGCTCGTCCAGCGTATCGCGCAGAACGGCAAAAGCGACGACGTAGCAGCTTCCCGCGCCGATCCCCTGGATAAAGCGGCCGATCAGGAAATGCGTGCTGTTATGCGCCTGCGAGCACAGTAGCGAGGCCAGTATGAAGGTGATGGCGCCAAAAATCGCGACCGGTTTACGCCCGGATTTATCCGCCGCGCGCCCGGCAAAAAGCATCGCGGTAGCCATACCGGCTAAATAGACCGAAAAGGCGATATGCAGCTGCGCCTCGCTGGCGCCAAGATCCTGGGCGATGCGCGGTAGGCCGACCAGATACATATCAATGCCGGATGGATAGAGCAGTACCAAAGCGAAACTGCAGATAAGAAAGCGTGCCATAGGACCCTCGCAATAAGAATGGCGTACAGCATAGTGGCTAGCGCCAGGGAGTACGAGTTGCCATTTGGACAACACTCTTTTCCTGAAAGGAAAAACAGGTGATTGCCTCACAGAGTTGATGTGATTAGGGACATTAAATAAAAAACCCGCCATAACAGAACGTTATGGCGGGTTAGTAGATGCTTACCAGTAATGCTTACTTACCAATACAGAAACTGGAGAAGATGCGGCCCAGCAGGTCGTCAGAGGTAAATTCGCCGGTGATTTCGCTTAATGCCTGTTGCGACAGACGCAGCTCTTCCGCCAGCAGTTCCCCGGCCCAGGCGCCCAGCAGTTGGGCTTTTCCCTGCTGCAGATGGTTCGCTGCCGTTTCCAGCGCCTGCAGGTGGCGACGACGGGCGAGGAAGCCGCCTTCCATGTTGGTATCGAAGCCCATGCTCTGCTTAAGGTGGTTGCGCAGCACCTCGACCCCTTCACCGGTACGCGCCGACAGGCGGATTAGTGAGTGGCCATTTACTTCGCTGAGCCCCAGCGCTTCGCCGGTGACGTCGGCTTTATTACGCACCACGGTAATCGGCAGTTTAGCGGGTAGGCGTTCGATAAAGTCCGGCCAGATCTCCGCCGGGTCAACGGCGCTGGTGGTGGTGCCGTCGACCATAAACAGCACCCGATCCGCCTGTTCAATTTCCTGCCAGGCGCGTTCAATGCCGATGCGCTCCACTTCATCGCTGGCGTCACGTAGGCCTGCGGTATCGATGATATGCAGCGGCATACCGTCGATATGAATATGCTCGCGCAGCACGTCGCGGGTGGTGCCGGCGATATCGGTGACGATCGCCGCTTCACGGCCGGCCAGGGCGTTTAGCAGGCTGGATTTACCGGCGTTAGGCCGTCCAGCGATCACCACTTTCATCCCTTCACGCAACAGGCTGCCCTGACGGGCTTCGGCGCGGACGGCATCGAGATCGGCGATCACGTCGTTCAGTTGGGCTTCAATTTTACCGTCGGAGAGGAAATCAATTTCTTCATCCGGGAAATCAATCGCCGCTTCCACGTAGATGCGCAGGTGAGTGAGCGCTTCCACAAGATGGTTCACACGCGCGGAGAAGGCCCCTTGCAAGGAGTTCAACGCCGAACGGGCCGCCTGCTCTGAGCTGGCGTCGATAAGGTCGGCGATGGCCTCTGCCTGCGCCAGGTCGAGCTTGTCGTTGAGGAACGCGCGCTCGGAAAACTCGCCCGGATTGGCTATGCGAACGCCGGGCAACGTCAGAATACGTTTGAGCAGCAGATCCAGAATGACCGGGCCGCCGTGGCCCTGCAGTTCGAGGACATCTTCGCCGGTAAAGGAATTGGGTCCCGGGAACCACAGCGCAATCCCCTGATCCAGCGGCGTACCGTCGGCGTCTTTGAACGGCAGATAGTCGGCATAGCGCGGCTTCGGCAGCTTGCCGAGTACCGCCTGCGCGACGTCGCGCGCCTTAAGGCCGGAGATACGCAGGATGCCCACACCCCCGCGTCCCGGTGGGGTTGCCTGGGCGACGATAGTGTCGTTATGGCTCATGATATGTCTCTTCAAATCGCAATAAAAAAAGGCGGTCATTCGACCGCCTTTTGATTGTAGGCCTGATAAGCGTTAGCGCCATCAGGCAACCCGGCGCGCATTGCCGGATGGCGGCTTCGCCTTATCCGGCCTACACCGAATCAGGATTTTTTCTTCTCGCGGCTATGCAGGCCACGCTTCTCCAGACCACGGTAAATCAGCTGCTGCTGAATAATGGTTACCAGGTTGCTGACGATGTAGTACACCACCAGACCAGACGGGAACCACAGGAAGAACACCGTGAAGATGACCGGCATAAAGGTCATGATCTTCTGCTGCATCGGGTCGGTCACGGTGGTCGGCGACATCTTTTGGATGAAGAACATGGTCGCGCCCATGATGATCGGCAGGATGTAGTACGGGTCTTGCGCGGACAGGTCGTGGATCCACAGGATAAACGGCGCATGACGCAGTTCAACCGAGGCGCTCAGCATGTAGTACAGCGCAAGGAAGATAGGCATCTGAATAATCAGCGGGAAGCAGCCACCCAGCGGGTTAACTTTTTCAGCTTTATACAGCGCCATCATTTCCTGGCTTTGACGTTGTTTATCGTCGCCCAGACGCTCGCGCATTGCCTGAATCTTCGGCTGCAGCATACGCATCTTCGCCATGGAGGTGTACTGCGCTTTAGTCAGCGGGTACATGATGCCACGAACGATAAAGGTGATGACGATAATCGAGAAGCCCCAGTTGCCGAGGAAGCCGTGGATGAATTTCAGCAGCTTAAACAGCGGTTGGGAGATGAACCACAGCCAGCCGTAGTCGACGGTCAGATCCAGGTGCGGCGCGACGGCAGCCATTTTATCCTGCAGAGCCGGGCCGACCCACAGCACGCTTTCCAGCTTGTCGGTTTGACCAGGCTGCACCAGTACCGGCTGTGATTTATAGCCGATAGCGACAACGCCATTACCGAGGTTAGCGGTATAGAAGTTGTTGGTGCCGTTGTTATGCGGAACCCACGCGGTGGTGAAGTACTGCTGCAACATCGCCACCCAACCGTCTTTGGTGCTGACGTTCAGGTTTTCGTTGTCGACGATAGTATCGAATTTATATTTTTCGTATTTCGAATCAGCAGTGGAGTACGCCGCGCCACGGAAGGTGTGCATGGTAGACAGACCGCCGGTTTGTGTATCGCGGCTTGATGGCAGCGCTGCCGTTTGCTTCAGCTGACCGAAGGAGGAGATCTCCAGCGGTTTTTCGCCGACGTTTTTCACGTTGTAGCCAACGTTCACCGCATAATCACCGCGTTTCAGGGTGAAAGTTTTGGTGAAGACGTTGCCCGCTTTGTCGGTGTAAGTCAGCGGAATAACGATTTCGTTCTGGCCGTCAGCCAGTACATACGCATCTTTATCAGCGTTATACAGCGGACGCGGGCCGTTAGCCGGGTTATCCGGGCCGTCACGACCGGTTAAGCCGCTCTGTGCCTGATAGATAAACTGTGGCGTGGTTTCCAGTAACTGGAACGGTTCAGTAGATTTCAGCGCTTTCGGGTAAGCCGGAAGCAGCGCTTGCTCAACATCACCACCGCTGGTGTTGATGGTCAGATCAAGCACATCAGTTTTAACCGTAATCAGTTTCCCCTGGCCACTGGCCGGTACGCCCTGGTCTGCGGCGCTACCCGCTGCTGTGGTCGTAGTCTGCGTGGTCTGCTGCTGGGTTTGCGGATTTTTGTCCTGCTCCCAGGCTTGCCAGATCATGAAAGACACGAACAACAAAGCGATGATAAGAAGATTGCGTTGCGAATCCATCGTTAGTGTTCTCTGGTATCAAATGGTCCAGGCGGGACGGGGTCGTCACCACCAGGGTGTAAAGGGTGGCATTTTAATACGCGTTTCACCGTCAACCAACTGCCTTTTATCACTCCAAACCTGCGCAATGCCTCAATTCCGTATTGAGAACAGGTTGGCGTGAAACGACAGTGCGGCCCGAGTAGCGGACTAATCAGGCGCTGATAGACCCTGATAAGGCCTATCAGGACCCGCGAGCCAGGCGACAATGGCGGCGCCATAATTTTTCCAACGCTTCCGAGAGAGCACGGTTATCGAGGTCGGCAACCCCTTTCTTTGCCACCACCACGAAATCCATTGGCGGGAGTTCATGTTGACGTAAACGGAAGCTTTCACGCGTCAGACGTTTAATCCGATTGCGTTCATGCGCGCGCTTAACGTTTTTCTTGGCGACGGTAAGACCGATGCGGGGATGCCCCAGCGAATTCAGGCGGCCGAGGATGGTGATTTGCGGCGTGCCAGCCCGTTGTGGCTGCTGGAAGACGAAAGTGAAATGACTGGGAGTTAACAAACGTAACTCCCTGGGAAATGCTAGCTTAACCACGCAGGGTTAGCTTTATTACTTGGAAACGGTCAGACGAGCGCGGCCTTTAGCACGACGACGTGCCAGAACCTGACGACCATTTTTATTAGCCATACGAGCACGGAAGCCGTGAGAACGGTTGCGCTTCAGTACAGACGGTTGAAAAGTGCGTTTCATGGCGATTTCTACCTAAACTTGAATAAATTCACTGACTTTTGCGTAGACCCGAACGAACTTCGAACGACTTACGCCTCAGCGTGGGTGATTAAAGAGGCCGGATTGTAATAATTGTACACTCCGGAGTCAATTCTCTTTCCTTATTTCTCGCACCTTGCCGCACAAAAAATAAGCTGAGACGAGTTGCGAAAACGGGCGTTACGCGCCGGGTGGGGGATTATACGGCCTGGCGGGTAAAGCGCAAGGATCGTAAAGGATCTTTGTTAGATCGATTCTGTTCAAAACCGGCATAGCTCATTAATTTTTCCAATATGCGGGCGAAATCGTGCCGCACTCTCGCCAGGATCGATTACACTTACCCGGTTTCGATCCTCCTGTGGATAAATCGGGAAGAATCTGTTGAGAAACACAAGATCTCTTTCTCAGTTTAGGCTATGATCCCCGGTCCCGATCGCGATCCACGGATCCGACCCGGGTAAAACCGCAAATAGCGGTTCGCACGTCACCCCTTTTGCGCAGGGGCTTTTTCGGCTTATGCAGGGTCTTGCGACGTGTGCCAACAATCACGATTGTTTCAGTTTTTCTTTTATATCGATTTTATGTTCGAGTGGAGTCCGCC